>NZ_JAQNDL010000001.1:0-2065000 GCF_028368995.1 Nannocystis bainbridge
CCGCCTGCTCGGCCGGCAGCCCGCCGGCCAGGGCGGCGCGGTGGTGGGCGTGGGCCTCGCGCAGCGCGTCGTCGGTCAGCGTGCGCTCGCCGATCTCCAGCGTCAGCCGCTCGGCGCGGGCCCACTCGAGCTTGCCCATCGCGTGGTGCAGCAGCGGCGCCTCGGCGGCCGCCGGGAAGTGCCGGCGCAGGGCCGCGTAGGCCTGGCGGGCCAGCGTATGGCTCTGCGACCCGCCCGACTCCGCCCCCTGCTCGGCCCACCGCAGCGTCACCGTCGCCAGCGCCTCACGGGTCGCCTCGGCGCAGCGCTCGCCGTCCGGCCGCCCGCGCGTCGCCGCGTGCGCCTGCACGAGTTTCTCGATCTCCTCCCACAGGTAGCGGTCGGCCAGGCGCACCAGCCCGTCCTGGACCGCGCTGGCCCGCTCGTCGCAGGCCGCCACCGCCGCCGCTCCGGATGTCCTGACGGACATGTCCTGAGGGGCACGTACCGCCGTCGTCGTCGGCGCGCGCGGCGTGCAGCCGACGAGCGCCCCCAGCAGCGTCAGCGCGAGCCGGCGCTCACGCCTTGCCATGGCAGTACTTCCGCCTGGCCCGGCCCTTCTTGGCCGCCTCCGCCGCCTCGGCGCCCTCTTCCCAGGCGATCGCGTTGTACTCGCAGTCGCGCAGGGTCTTGGCGCACTCGGTCTTCTTGAGGCTGGGGTTGTTGTAGCACCACTCCTTGAACTGCTGCGCCTCGCCGCCGCCGGAGCGCAGCCAGCGGGTCACGCCCTCCTGGGCCTTGAACGGCGCGCGCACCAGCAGCACCCCGAGCGTCGCCGACGACAGCGCCGCCTCGACGTCGTCGAGCGCCGCGACGGCCGTCTGCTTGCGATCGATGCCCTCGACCCCGACCTCGTACGCGGCCCACAGCCCGTTCGGCGCGCTGACGCGGACCAGCTCGCCGATCGTGCGCCGCTGCGAGTCGACCGCCTGCGCCAGCTGATCGAGCGGCTCCTTCCACGCGGTCGCGGCCGGTCCGACCAGGCCGAGGCCCTCCGAGCCGAGCTCGAGCTGGGCCGCCTCGCGCGGCACCACCGACGCCAGCAGCTCGTGCAGCGCGGCGAGGTCGACGTGCTGCGTCTTCATCAAGGCGACGCCGGCCTGCCCGACCGCGGGCGGGCTCGGCAGCGTCGGCGTCGGCGTCGGCGCGACGTCACGCGCATCGGGACCGGCGGTCGCGGGCGGCGGCCGCGGCAGGTCGCCGGGGTCGCGCGGCTCACCTGGCGTTCCGGACATGTACGCAAGGCCAGCCAGCAGCGGCGCCACCACGCCGACCGCCCACAGCCCGTAGCGCGGCCGCGCCGCGCCGGCCCGCACCGCCGCGTCGAGGTCGGCCAGCAGCTGCGCCAGCGCCGGATAGCGCGCGTCGGGGTCGGCCTGCAGCCCGCGGCGCAGCACGTGCCACACCGCCGGCGGCACCTTCGAGCGCCGCGGCGGCGGCACCACGCGCCCGTCGATCACCGCCATCGACAGCTCGCTGTAGCTCTCGCCCTTGAACGGCCGCAGCCCGTACAGCGCCTCGTAGGTGGCGACGCAGAACGAGAACTGATCGGAGCGGGCCGAGCTCGGGCGCGCCAGGTGCTGCTCGGGGGCCATGTACGCCGGCGTGCCGACGGTCATGCCGGTCAGCGTCAGCGACTGCAGCAGCGCCTCGCGCCCGGGCCTCAGCGTCATCGACTGCGCCGGCGCGGTCGGCAGCGCCGCGGCGTCGAGGGCCGGGCGCGCCAGGCCGAAGTCCAGCACGTGCGCGCGCCCCTCGACGCCGACCAGCACGTTGTCGGGCTTGAAGTCGCGGTGCACGAGCCCGGCCGCGTGCGCGGCCACCAGGCCCTCGCCGGCCATCAGCATGATCGCCACGATCTCCTGCCACGTGCGCGGCGCCTGGCGCAGCCACCCCTTGAGCGTCGAGCCGGCGATCAGCTCCATGGCGATGAACACGCGGCCGCCGACCTCGCCGGCGTCGAACACGGTGACCACGTTCGGGTGGCGGATCTTGGCCGCCGCCTGGGCCTCGCGCAGCATCCGGTTGCGGCCCTCGGTGCCGACCTCGGCCCCCGCGAGCAGCAGCTTGAGCGCGATCTCGCGGTCGAGCTGCGGGTCGTAGGCGCGATAGACCACGCCCATGCCGCCGGCGCCGATCCTTCCGGTGATCTTGTAGCGACCGACCTCGGCCCCGATCGGCAGCTCGGGCGCGTCGGAGGGTTGCCGCGGCGTGGCGTCGCCGAGCAGCGTCGGAGCGTTGGCGAGCGAGGTCCCCGGCCGCGGCGTCCGCTGACGGGTCGCCGTATCTTCCAGGGCGCTCGCCTGAGTTTCGCGTCCTTCCACGCCCCAGCAATGTTGCCGCCAACGCCGTCCGGCGACAACGCCCGCACGCGCGCCTGCGCGGCGCCGCTCTCCGCGCACGGATCGCCGCCGAAGGGCGCGGAGGGCCCCGCCGCGCCCAAAACCCGCCCCGATCGCGCAAGGTCCGCGGTGGGCCCTATAGTGCCGGCACGATGCACTTTCGCCCGGCCACGAGCTCCGACGTCCCCGCGATCCTCGACATGATGGAGGACTTCAACCGCCTGGAGCACATCCCCTGGCGGCGCGGCCCCGGGGAGGCGCCCCTGCTCGCGCTGATGGGCTCACCCGCGCTCGGCATCGTCGTGCTCGGCCTCGAGGGCGAGGCGCCGCGGGGCTACTTCATCCTCACGTGGGGCTTCGACCTCGAGTGGGGCGGCCGCGACGCTTTCCTCACCGAGCTGTATCTGCGCGCCGAGGTCCGCGGCGCCGGCCACGGCCGCCTGTTCCTCGACGCCGCGCTCGCGTCCGCCCGCGCCCACGGAGCCCGCGCCGTCCACCTGATGGTCCGCACCGACAACACGCCCGCCCTCGCCCTCTACCGCCGCGCCGGCTTCTCCGCGCCGCCGCGGGTGCTGATGACCCGGCCGCTCGATTGAACATGTCCTGAAGGGCATGTTCGTGAGAGCATGTCGTGAAGGACATGCTCTTTGGCGCATGCTCTTGGGGACATGTCCCGAAGCGCATCGGGCGGGGCCGCTCACCCCGCACGCGCGAGCTTCACTTCTTCGCGCCGACGTTCTTGCGCTGGAGCTCGATCGCCTCGATGTCGCCGACGGCCTCGGCCTCTCTCAGCAGCCACTGGAACATCGGCCCCGACAGGCCGTACTCCTTGCGGTCGTTCCACAGCCACACCGCGTAGCCGCACACGTCGCGGTGGACCTGCGGGAACATCAAGTAACGCAGCGCCAGCCCGCCGAGCAGGGTCGCCTCCTCGTAGCCGCGGCGGAACTGATTCCACGCCCGCGACTCCTCGGCCGGCGGCAGCCGGCGGTCGGCGGCCGTGCGCGCGCGCAGCTCCTCCGAGCCGGCCTCGACCCCGGTGAGCAACTCGGCGCGCAGCTCGGAGGCCGCCTCGGCGGCCGTCGCCACCTCGACCTCGAAGCCGTCGAGCGGCAGCTTGGCGGCCCGCGCCAGCCCGGCCAGCTCGACCGCGACAGCGCGCCGGATGGCCGCCAGCGCCTCCTCGGCTCGCGTCTGGGCGGTCAGCGCCGCCGCGCGCTGCCGCATGCGCCGCTCGGCGACCGGCCACGCCGCCTCCCACGCGCGACACAGCTCCTGCATGCGCGTGGCCGACAGCCGCTGCTCGAGCTCGGTCGCCGGCTGGCCCGCGGTCTTCGGCCGCAGCGCCAGCCAGGTGGCGTGCAGCGCCTGGGCGTGGGCGACGGGATCGTCGGCGTGATCGGCCGGATCGACGAGCGGCACCGTCGCGGGCGCCGGCCCCGGCGGCGGCGGCTTGCGCTGGTGCAGCACCCGCGGCGCCGCGCGGGCCTGATCGAGCAGCGGTCGCATGGCCTTTCGGCCAGGTGCCAAGAGCCACGACCACCACAGGCCGAGGTCGGTCGGGTTGGGCTCGCCGGCCAGCGCCTCGCCGCGGATCCGCGCCGCGGCGCGGGCGAGGAAGGCGGTGTACGCGGTCGCCTGGCCCGGCTGCACGCCGCGGCGCATCACGGTGATCCAGTCGCCGCGAGCCGCCGCGTCGGCCACCAGCCAGTCGTTGGCGGCCCGCCGCGCGGCCCTCGGCGCGTAGTCGGGATCGAAGGTGTCGACGCCGAGCAGGATGTCGCGCGCGCCGTCGCGGTCGCCGCGGCTGGCCGCGAGCAAGCCGGTGGCGACGACGCTGCCGAGCCCCGATCCGGCCCGCGCCTGGATCTTGCCTTCGAGCCAGGTCGCCAGCGCCGGATCGTGCGAGCGGTGCAGCAGCGCCAGCGCGGCCGCGACGACCTGCCCGCCCTCGCGCTCGCGCTCCCACGCCGAGCGCGCCAGCACCGTGAGGTAGTAGCTGGGCCGCACGAGGCCGGCCGCGATCACGGTGCGCCGCAAGACCGGCCATACGAGGCCGCCGACCAGATCCAGCAGCGCGAACAACCACCCGCCGAGACCGACGAGGAGGATGAGGCCGCCGAGCACGCTGCCGATCGCGTAGAGCTGGGTGACGAACGCGGGCCCGCCGAGCACGATCGCCAGCGCCAGCAATGCCAACACCGGCCCGAGGCGACGCCGCCCGCTCCGCCTCCGCGACCTCGACCGCGACCCCGCGACCCGATCCTTCGGCGCGCTCATGACCGCCTCCAGCCGAGCGCCGCGAACGCGCCCGTGAACGGGGCCGGGCCCGGGCCGCTGGTCTCGGGGGCCGGCGGCGGCTTCGGCGGCGCCGCGGGCGGCGGCAAGCTGGCCCAGAACTCGTGCGCCAGCCGCTTCTCGTGGTCGCGCAGCGCCGCCATGGCCGCCCGCACCTTGTCCTCGGTGCGCGGCCGCGGCCCGAGCGGGCTCATGTACGTCGCCGCCGACTTGAGCCTCAGCCCGAGCATCCCGAGCAGCTTCTGGCCCTCGCGCTCGACGTCGACCCGGCTGCAGTCGGGCCGCAGGCCGAGCACGTAGAACGGGTTGTCCGCCATCGCCTGCGAGTCATCTGGCTTTTGCGACATGGTGCTCCCGACAGGTCCTTGAGGACATGGCCGATGGGCCAGCTCAGCGAACGCCCGACTCGTGGCCCTTGCGCCGGTCCTCGGCCGCGGTCGGCAGCAGCTGCCACAGCTTCTGCGTGACCCGCCGCAGCGCCTCGTTGTCGTCCTTGGCCAGGGCCTCGCGGCCCTCCTTGACCAGCGCCTGGGCGCGGGCGACATCGGTCGCGTTGCCGGCGTCGGCGGCCGCGTCCTCGAAGCGGTGCTTCCACGCCTCGGGGTGGCGCCCGTAAGCCGACGAGCCGAGCCGGCGGAGCAGCCGGAGCTGACGCTGCAGCTCGAGCGGGTCGCGGGCCTGGCGGGCCTTGTCGACCCCCTTGACCGTCTCCTGGTAGAGCGTCTGCTCGTGCGGCTGGCCGTAGTCCTGGACCCACCCGGTGGTCCAGATCAGCGCCTCGCGGGCCTCGCGGTCGAGCTCGGGCCAGCGGCGATCGAGCTCGACCGCCTCGACCTGGGCGTCGACCTCGATCAGCGTGCGTCGGGCCTTCTGCGCCGCGTCCGCGTCGCCGCCGCGGGCCGCGTCGATGTCGCGGCCGACGTCGTCGAGCGCGCTCTCGACCTTGCCGAGCCGCTCGATCGAGTCGCGGGCCTGGCGGCGGAACGCGTCGGTGCGCAGCTCGCCGAGCCGCGCCCGCGTCGCCGTCACCGTCGACGCCAGCACCTCCGGATCGGCCTCCGGGACCAACAAGTGGGCCACGTGCTCGAACACCTGGCCGATCGCCGGGATCAGCGCCCGCGCCGACATCCGCCCGCCGCGGTCGAGCTCGATCGTCAGCTCGACCTCGGCGCCCGACGCCAGCGTCTGCTTGAGCTCCTTGCCGCCGACCTCGAGCGCGCCGACCAGCCGGCACAGGTGGGCCTGCTCGTACTCGCCCTGCACGATCGGGATCTTGATCACCGACTTCTCGGCCCCGCGGGCCACGCTGTCGACGGTGTGCAGCGTGAACGTGCGCCGGGCCGGCAGCGGCGCCCCGCGCTCGAAGTAGACCCGCACGTCGTTGCTCGCGAGCGCCACCCCGATCGTGCGCGACAGCGGCGGATCGCTGATCGTCAGGCCCTGCACGATCGTCAGCGTCGGCGGATCGATCGTCACCGCGTTGCCCTGGATGTTCTTGCCGGTCAGACGGAACACGTTGGGCTTGCGCGGCACCAGCGAGACCGGCAGCACGAACGCGCCCTCCTCGTCGAGCGGCGTCCACGGGCTGTCCCACAGGCCATCCGCGCGCCCGAGCTGGACCTCGGTCGGCACCGAGTTGACCGGACCTGTCCGTTCGACCAGGCGACCGACCACGTGCGGCGTCAGGTCCGACGACATCGCCGGGTACTGCAGCCACACCTTGGACCCGCGCACCAGCTCGACCGCGCTCGGCCGCGCCTCGAGCCCGGCCGTCGCGGCGAAGATCGCCGCGCCCTGGGCCACCAGCGTCATCGGGTCGAGGCCCTCGGCCGGCGGCACCGCCAGCTGCTGGCTGACCTGGCGCCGCACCACCGGCATCACCGACGGGCCGCCGACCAGCACCACCCGCGTGAGCCCGCCGTCGGCCACGCCGTGAGCCTGCAGCAGGCGCCGGCACACCGCGATCGAGCGCTCGATCGACGGCGCGCACAGCCGCTCGAGCGTGTCGCGGTCGAGCGTGACGTCGAGGTCGTAGGCGCCGCCGCCGACGTCGAGCCCGGGCACGGTGACGCTGGCCGACTCGACCCGCGACAGCTCGATCTTCGCCTCCTCGGCCGCGAGCTTGAGCTTGCGCACCGCCGCCGCGTGGGCCGGGTCGGCGCGGCGGATCACCACCCCGTCGCGCGCGGCCTGGGCGATCGCCCAGTCGACGATCGCCCAGTCGAAATCGCGGCCGCCGAGGAAGTTGTCGCCGTCGTGGCCGACCACGCGCAGCAGCCCGTCGCGGGTCTCGAGCAGCGACACGTCGAACGTGCCGCCGCCGAGGTCGTAGACCAGCCACGAGCCGCCCTGGTCCTCGACCGTCCAGCCGGCCGCCAGCGCCGACGCGATCGGCTCCTGCAGCAGCTCGACCCGCTCGAACCCGGCCAGCCGCGCCGCCTCCGACGTCGCGCTGGTCTGCGGCAGCTCGAACAGCGCCGGCACCGAGATCACCGCCCGCGCCGGCTGCACGCCGATCTGGTCGCGCACGTCGGCTCGCAGCGAGCGCAGCACCTCGGCCGCCAGCTCCTCGGGTCGGCGATCGACGCCCGCGGCGGGGAAGCGGATCCCCTGCGCCGTGCCCATCAGCCGCTTGAACTCGCTGCGGGTGTTGTCGGCGTCGGTGTCGAGGAAGCGGCGCGCCTTGGCGCCGACCGTCACGTTGCCGCGGGCGTCGACGCGGACCACCGACGGCGTGATCGGCGAGCCCTGGGCGTTGCGGACCAGCGTCACCTTCTCGCCGTCGAACACGGCCGCGGTGGAGTTCGTGGTCCCGAGATCGATCCCGACGTAGAGGGGCGCGCTGGTCATCGCCGGTGAGTGTACCCGGGCGCTCTCAGCCTCGCAGCGGCGAGCGGGCGCGCCGGCGCAGAGCCCGGTCGAGCGTCACCCCGCCGGCCGCGCCGAGCCCGACCAGCGCGAACAGCAGCGGCAGATCGCGCGGCCCCTCTGCGGGCCCGCTCGGGGCCGCGCCGCGCCAGGCCACCCGCACCCGGCCGGCGCTCCACGTCCCGCAGAGCTCGCCGACCAGCGCCGTCGTCGCGGCCGCGTCCCAGCCCGGCGGCGCCAGCCCGGCCACCACCACCGCGCCCGGATCGTCCGCCCCCGGCAGGCGCACCTCGACCGCCAGCGCCTCGGCCCCGAGCGCCTGCAGGCTCGCCGCCACCGCGTCCGCCAGCGCCAGCTCTTCCCGCGCGCGCTCGCCCGCGCGCGTGGGCACCAGCGCTGGATCTCCGAACAGCTCGCGCTTGCCGCGGACCCCGCGGGCCTCGGGCGCGCGCGCCGGCTCGCAGGCGCCCGCGAGCAGCGCTGTCCCGAAGAGCATGCCCCATGCGACATGTCCGCGAAGACATGTTCGTTCGGACCGGTCCGAACGGCCAGGCCGCGATCGCCTCACGACCCGACCCCGGCGGGCTCGCAAGGGCTGCCCTTCCACCAGCGCTCGACACCCCTGTCCCCTGCTCCGCTCACGGCCCTCGCTCCAGCGAGCGAGCTCCGGCCCTGCATCGACCGGCGCTCGACGCCCTTGGCCCACACACCGCTCGCGGCCTCGCCTCCGGCGAGATCGCGCCTGCCCGAGGAGCCTCGCCGATCGCCACGTCTGCTGCCTGCGCCGGTCACGGCCCGGCCTCCGGAGGTCGCGCCTCGGCGGCCAGCAGATCGGCCAGGCGACGCAGCAGCCGCTGGTGGCGGCGGGAGATCGTGCTGACGCTGGTGGCGAGGTCGGCCGCGACCTCGGTGAGCGTCAGGCCGCGCACGTAGACCGCGTCGATCAGCGCCCGCTCGTCGGCGTCGCAGCGCTCCACCGAGTCGCGCAGCGACAGCCGGACCTCGGGGCCGAACGGATCGTCGTCGTCGCCCGCGAACAGCCGCGACAGCACCGCCGCCGCCGTGACCTCGCGGACCAGCTCGGCCGCGTCGCCGAAGCGCTCGCCGATCCGCCGCGGGTCGTCGCCGGGGCGCAGGCGGATCTCCGACAGCTCCTGCGTCACCTCGAGGGTGTTGAGGATCCGCCGGGCCCGCTTGTGGTCAGGGAAAGCGTTGCGGGCGGCGTCGATCATCGCCCCGCGCACCCGGTAGAACGCGAACGCCGCGAACGGCACGCCCGCGCCCGGGTCGTAGCGCAGGGCCGCGCGGGCCAGCGCCTCGTAGCCGGCGCTCTCGCACTCGTCGGGGGCGATGCCGACGATCCGCCGCAGGCTGCGGGCGATGCCGGGCACCCGCGGCGCGAACGCCTCGACCCGCGCGCGCTGCTCCGGGCTGAGGCCGGGCCCGCGCGCTGGCTCGCGGCTGGCCGGCTCGCCGTCGTCCGTGACGTACGCGACCTCGTCGTGAGGCTGGTTCATGTGACATGTCCTCGCGGACAGGGGCCGGCTCAGGCGCCGGCGGCCTCCTGGCTGTCGAGGATGTGCTTGCGCAGCGCGCCCTTCTGCTCGTCGGTGATGTGGACGAAGCGGACCGCCATGTCCTCGTCGCCGCCGCGCACGACCATGCCGGTGAGCGGCAGGCTGGCCGACAGCGCCGGGAAGCTGAGCACCAGCGCGACCTGCTGCCCCGCCTCCTCCCACGCCGGCCCGTCGAACTTGCAGCCGCCGAGGCTGAGGTCGTCGAGCGGGCGGGCCAGCACGACCTCGGAGCCGATGATGTCCGCGTGGGCCTGGATCCGCAGGCGGGGGTGGAAGCGGGCGTCCGTCACCCCGCGATGATAGCCGGCGCGCGCGCGCGCGACCTCGCCACTCGCCGCGACACGCCGGCACACGCGGCGGACGGCCCGTCACGCCCATACGACGCGCTGGCACGCCGGCCCCGGGCCTTTTGCCAAATTGGCACTCAGGGCCCCCAAACCGCGCTCCCGACGCGTGTGCTAAGTCCTTGTTCGAAGAAGCGTCTTTACGATCTGGCGCCCGTGGCCGCGTGCTTGCACAATGCGCCTCGCTCGACCATGCCCGGACGTTCCCTCGCCCTCGCACTCGTTGCGGTGCTCGCCGCGCCCTCTGTCGTTGGTTGCAAGAACACCGCGATCATCCCCGGCACGGAGATCCCGGACACCCCCGACAACCGCGAGCTCCTGCAAGTCATCGAGCGCTTCCGGACCAGCTTCGTCCGTCAGGACCCGGCCGGCATCCTCGCCACCGCGCACCCGACCTACTACGACGAGTCGGGCACCGACGACCCCAGCGACGACATCGTCTACGAGGAGCTCGGCCCGATCCTGCGCCGCCGGATCGCCCAGCTCGAGTCGGTCCGCTTCACCATCGAGTACCTCGACGTCTACATGCGCCGCGACCGGGCGACGGTGAACGTGTGGATCGACGCGACCTTCCGCCTCAAGCCGATCCTCGGCGACGACGGCATGCCCCGCTTCCCGCCGCGCGTGGTGCCCAAGCAGGACTACGCCAAGTTCGAGCTGATCCGCGAGGGCGACTCCTGGCTGATCACCAAGGGCATCTGAGCCCGCCTGTCCCGACGGGCAGGTCCTTCGAGACCTGCCCGTTCGCGCATGTACGAACGGGCAGGTCCTGAGAGACAGACCCGCTTCGTACGGCGCGGGGCGGACGGCGACCTACGGATCGCTCACCCGCCCCGCTCCCTTTGCGGCTCAACCGCTCCCGGCGCTTGCGGCTCAGCCGCTCCCGGCCTCTGAGGCTCAGCCGCTGCAGCCGCCGCCCGAGCAGCTCTTCTTGCACTTCGCGTCGCCCTCGCAGCCGCGCGGGCAGCCGCCGCCCGAGCAGGTCAGGTCGCAGTCGGAGCCGGCCTTGCACGTCTGCGTGCAGCCGCCGCCCGAGCAGGTGAACTTGCAGGTCGCGCCGGCTTCGCACGCCTGGATGCAGCCGCCGCCGCCGCAGCCGTTCTCGCAGGTGCCGCTGCTGCAGGTCTGACGGCAGCCGCCGTCGCCGCAGTCCTTGCCACCGGCGCCGGCCGCCGCGGGCGCGTCGTCGGCGTCGGCGTCGAGGCCGGTCGGCGCGACGACCACGGCACCACCCGGCAGCTTGACCGTCCCGTCGGCGCCGATCTCGACGTCGCCCGCCTTCACGCCCTCGGCCGAGACCTTGACGTCGCCGATCTCGGTGCCGCTGACCTTGACCTCGCCGGGCTTGACCTCGACGCCGACCGGGCCGGCCTTGACGTCGACCCCGGTCTCACCGGCCTTGATGGCCACGTCGTTGGCCGACGCCGCGGTCGCCGGCACGGCAGCCTTCTGTTCGGCCTCGGCGGCAGGCTTGGAGTCGCAGCCGAACAACGATACCGCCGCGATCACGGCGAGGAACGAATTTGCGCGCATCAAGTGGTCTCCTGTGGGCGGGAACCTACCACGCCCCGGCGGCTCGGGCGCGCTCGGATTGCCCTGTCCTCGAGGCCAGCCGCGCGCATCGAGCTCGACTGGAGAACATCGTCCGTCGGGATCGATACCTGCTCCACGGCCGAGTTCGGTCGCGCGAGAAGGAGCGATGTCCCGCCCGGCTCACGCACCGTGCGCCCATTCACGGCGCACGAGCAGCGCCGCGAGTCGGCGACGTCCTGGCTCCCATTGCGAAGCGCGAGCGTCCGCTCGAGCGTCGCTCGAAACGCCGTCCTACGCGATGGTCGACGCTCGATTCGAGTCTCGAGCGGCGCTCGAACGGCCGCCGTCCTGTCGCTCGGTCCCCGTAACAATCAACGCTCTCTGCGAGCATCAACCGCGCATCGCATCTCACGACCTGTCCCAAAGAACAGATCGCCCGCACTGTCGGGCCGGATCTCGACCTGTCCCATGCGACAGGTCGCCACTTCCCATCAGGTGCGCGCGTCGACGCCCGGCAAGGCCCGGCAGGTGTCGAGGATCCACCGCTGCAGCGCCATGTACGGCGACGCATAAGCCACGTACGAGCCGCCCTTGAGGTCCTGGTCGAGGCGGACCAGCGCCGCGTAGGCCGAGCGCAGGCGCGGCTCGCTGAACCCGCGGGCTTGCGCCTCGAGCCCGCGCGTGAGGAACGGCGGCAGCTTGGTAGCCTCGGCGACGCGGCCCGGGTTGGCCTTGGCGGTGAAGATCAGGCGGATCTGGCGGGTGAGCATCGCCAGCACTTGCATCGACACACCGGCGTCCTTCTCGCCGGCGGCGAACATGCGCGCGAGCACGGTGAGGGCCACGTCGGCCTCGCCGCGGCCGACGGCGTCGGTGAGGTCGAAGATCCGCGCCTCGCGGGTGTGGGCCACGATCGCCTCGACGTCGGCGAGCCCGACCGGGCCGTCACCGGCGTGCAGCAGCGCCTGGTCGAGCGCGGCCAGCAATTCGCTGCGGCCGGTGCCGACGGCGGCGACCAGCGCCGCGGCGGCGTCCCGCGAGAGCCTGCGCCCCTGCGCCTGGGCCTCGCCGACCACGAACCCGAGCGCCTCGTCGTCGCGCTTGTAGGCCTCGAATTTGTGGGCCCACCCGGTCGACTTGCAGGCGTTCACCAGCTTGGAGCGGCCGTCGATGCCGCCGCCGCTGATGACCAGCACGGTCGTCGGGCTCGGCGCCTTGATGTAGCTGGCGAGCGCGTCCATGGCCGCGGCCGCGGTGCTCTCGGCCTCGGGCCCCTTGCCGAGGTCGTCAGGGTTGGCCAGCTCGACGAGCCGCCACTTGCTCATCATCGGCACCTGGGCGCAGGCCGACAGCACCGGCCCGGCCCCGCTGAGGTCGACGCCGTCGAAGCGCTCGTGGTTGAAGGCCGCCATCGCCTGCGCGGTCGCGTCGTCGGGCGGGATCACGAACTTGCGCAGCGCCGTCACCACCGCCCGGATCGCCGCCGGCTCGTCGCCGTACAGCACGTACACCGGGTCGAGCTTGCCGGCCCCGATCGCCCGCTCGAGCGCGCGGACGTCGTCGCTCACCGGGGCATGACCTTTCGGACAGGCGCGACCGGACCGCGCGAGCGCCCGTCAGGCCCGGCCGAGGGCGTCATGACCTGTGCCTCGGGGCATCCAACGCGACGATCACCTCGACCTCCGGCGTCATCGGCATCATGTCGATCGCCAGCGCCGAGGCGGCGCGGTGGCCCGCCTCCAGCATCGATTCGAGGTCGCGCGCCAGCGTGGCCGGGTCGCAGGCGATGAACACCGTGCGCCCGCTGGCGACCCGGGCCAGCGCCCGCGCCCCCTCGAGGCCGAGGCCGGCGCGCGGCGGGTCGAGCACCACCCGGTCGAAGCTGCGGCCCTCGGCGGCGTAGCGGGTCAGCGCCCGCGTCACGTCGAGCCGGCGCACCTCGATGTGCGCCTGTCGGTTCGCAGCTGTCTTTTTGGCCATGCGCAGCAGCGCCCCCGCCGAGCCGCGATCCTCCTCGACCGCGACCACCTCGGCGGCCTCGCGGGCGAGCGCGCGGGTGAAGTTGCCGCCGCCGGCGAACAGCTCGAGCACCTGGCCGCCGCGGGCGTCGGCCAGCGCGACCACTCGCTCGATCAGGACCCGATTCTGGGCCGCCTGGGCCTGGGCGAACTCGAACGGACCTGTCGAAACGGCCATGTCCTCGTGGCCAGCATCGGCCAGCGCCAGGCGCCCGCGCCCGAGCACCAGCTCACGCCGACCGCCGCGCGCGACCACGCCGACCACCACGTTGTCGAGCACCTCGGAGAGCGCGGCGCGCAGGCCGACCTCGTCGGTGTCGCCGCCTTGCGGCGCGAGCCCGGGGATGCCCACGACCACCGCGGCGCCGTCGGACAGCAGGTGGACCTCGCCGCGTCGCAGCCGTCGCAGCACCTGCGCGAACGCCCCGTCGCCGGCGGCCAGCGCGTGCATACGCGCCAGCGCGTGGTTCAGCGGGGCGTCGAACACGGGGCAGTGCGCGAGGTGCAAGATCTCGTGCGATTGCCGGCGGTGCAGCCCGAGGCGCAGCTCGTTGCCGACCCGCTCGACGTGCAGGCGGGCCCGCCTGCGGTAGCCCAGCGCGCGCGGGCTGGCCAGCGCGTGCGGCACCGCGATCCCGAGCCGCCGCAGCGCGCCCTCGGCGATCTGGCGCTTGAGCTCGGCCTGCGCGGCCGCCCGCGCGTGCTGCAGGCCGCAGCCGCCGCACACGCCCTCGACCGGGCACGGCGGCTTCACGCGATCGGGGCTGGCCTTCAGCACCTCGATGGTCCGGCCGCGGATCATCCGCCGGCGCTCCTCCGACCTGGCCGCAAGGACATGTTCTCCGGGCAATGCCCCTTCGACCAGCCATGTGCGCGTGTCAGCGTCGTCGCCGACAGCCCGGCCGACACCCTCGCCGCCGTGGGCGATCCCGCGGATCTCGACGCGCTCGCCGGCCGCGGCCTCCGTGGCCTCCGTCTTCATCATTATTTTTTCTTCTTGTTGGTCTCTTCGGCGTTCACGTCGATGACGCGGTCACGCGCCGGACGCTGCTTGCCGTCGCCCATCTGGGCGAAGGGGAAACTGCCGAAGCCAGGAGCACCGCCGCCGCCGCCCGCGGGCCCGGCCGGGCCGCCGCGGCCTTGCTGCTGCGCGGCCTGCTGGGCCTGCTGCATCGCCTGCATGGCCGCCTGCAGGTTGGCGAGCGGCCCCGTGGCCTTGGGCTTGGGCAGGAACTGGGCCAGCAGCGCGAAGCCGAGGGCCCCGAGGCCGAGGATATAGACCGTCGGATCCGAGCCGCGCGACACCCCGCAGGCGACCGCGCCGAGCCAGAAGAAGAACAGGACGATGGCGAAGCAGCCGGCCCCGCGGGCCAGGCCGAGCAGGCCGAGGATCGCCACTGCGCCGCCGCCGACCATCACCACCGTGGGCAGGTACGGCGGCGGACCGTTGATGAACAGACCGACGATGGTGACCACCGCGCCGACGAGGAACAGCGAGATGCGCCGCTGCATCTCCTTCTTCATCAGGCTCATCGCGTCGGGCGGGAGCTTGCTGATATCGAAGGGCATCTGGGGCGGGACTTGGGCCATGGTCGTGGTCGGGGGGTTGGCGGCGGAGTGCGGAGGTGGAGCGCGACGGCGCAGTGAGACGGCGAGAGCCGTTCCGAAAGCTGCGTCCTCAGCCTAGCAGCGCTAGCCCGCGGCGCGAGCGAATCGGCGCGCGATCTCACGGCTGATGACGATGCGCTGGATCTCGCTGGTGCCCTCGAAGATGCGGGTCACGCGGACGTCGCGGAGGTAGCGCTCGACCGGGAACTCGCGGGTGTAGCCGAAGCCTCCGAGCACCTGGACGGCCCGGTCGCACGCCGCCCAGCCGCGCTCGCTGGCCGCCAGCTTGGCCATCGAGGCCTCCTGCGTGAACGACCGGCCCTGCTCTTTGAGCCAGGCGGCCCGCAGCGTCAGCAGCCGCGCCGCCTCGAGCTCGGTGGCGCTGTCGGCCAGCATCCACTGGATCGCCTGGTAGTCGGCGATCGGGTGGCCGAACTGTTGCCGCTCCAGCGCGTAGCCGCAGGCGAACTCGGTGGCGGCCAGGCCGCAGCCGAGCGCCAGGGCGGCGATGCCGATCCGGCCGCCGTCGAGCGCCATCATCGCCACGCGGAAGCCCTTGCCGACCTCGCCGAGCAGCGCCTCGGGGCCGAGCTCGATGTCGTTGAACTCGAGCGGCGTGGTGGTGCTCGCGTGCTGCCCGGTCTTGTGCTCCGGCTTGCCGCGCACGAGCCCCGGCGCGTCGCCGCGGACCAGGAAGGCGGTGATGCCCTGCGAGCCTGGAGCGTCGCTGGTGCGCGCCCACACCACGAACAGCCCGGCGTCGGTGCCGCTCGTGATCCACAGCTTTTGCCCGCTCAGGACCCAGCCGTCGCCGTTCGGCACGGCCCGCGTGCGCATGCCCGCCGGATCGCTGCCGGCGCCGGCCTCGGACAGGGCGAAGCCGCCGACCACGTACTCGCCGGAGCACAGCCGCGGGACGTGCTCCTGCTGCTGCTCCGGGGTGCCGAACTTGGTGACGACCTCGGCCACCATGTTGCTGACGGTCATCGCCACCGTCGTCCCGGCGCACGCCTTGGCCAGCTCGATCACCGCCAGCGCGTAGGCCACCGCGCCCGCCTCGACCCCGCCGAGCCGCTCCGGCACGTTGATGCCGAGGAGGCCCAGCTCGGCCGCCTCGGCCAGGCTCGCGCGCGGGAAACCGCCGTTGGCGTCGAGCTCGGCCGCCCGCGGCGCCAGCGTGCGCGCCGCGAACTGCCGCGCGGTGCCGACGATCAGCTCCTGGTTCTCGGTCGGGGTGAAGTCGTACATGGTGTCGAAAGGGACATGCCCGAAGGGGCATGACTCTGGGGACATTCTCGAAAGGACATGTCCCCGGGAGCCTGCCCCTCGGAGCAGATGGACGCGCTAGTAGGCCTCGCCGACCTTGCCGGTGTACGTGTAGACGTACTCGACCTCGGGCGCCGGGTCGAACTCCCACTTGAAGGCCGACTCCTCGACGCACGGGGCGAACAGCTTGGCCTCGCGCGGCTGGAACTTGTCCTTCGGCACGCCCTTGGGCGGCCGGCGCTCCCTGATGTCGATCGTCGGGATGTTGACCTTGGTGACCTTGCCGCTGGTGGCGATGGTGACCTCGGCCGAGAAGGTGCCGGCGATCCAGCGGTTCTCGTAGGCCTCCATGTCCTTCTGCAGGCAGCGGCCGAAGTCGCGCTCGTAGACGCTCTCCATGGTGTCCTGGATCGACGCCAGGGTCTTCGGCGAGACGGACGCCTGCGCGGTGCGGTCGTACTCGTCGAGGCCCTCCTCGGACTTCACCATGTCCTTGTCGTACTCCGTCTTGGTGTACTCCGAGTACATGGCGTCCTCGTTGTTATCCATCTTGTTGAGGTGGCGCTTGGCGCACCCCGGGCCGGCGACGGCGGCGGCGAGCAGGATCACGGTGATGGTTCGCATGATGGTTCCTCGTGGCGGCTCGGGCAGGCGCTGTCGCCCGCGAGCCTGGGCGTCCGCGGCATGATACCGCGCCGCGGGCTGGCGGTCACTTGCGGCGCAGGAGCCCCGCGGCGATGACGACGCGCTGGATCTCGCTCGTCCCCTCGTAAATCTCGGTGATCTTGGCGTCCCGGAAGTGGCGCTCGACCGGGTACTCGGTGACGTAGCCGTTGCCGCCGAACACCTGGATCGCGTCCTTGGCGACCTTGTTGGCCGTCTCGCTGGCGAACAGCTTGGCCATCGCGCTCTCGATCGAGTGCCGCTGCCCCCGCTTCTTGAGGCTCGCCGCCCGGTAGGTCAGCAAGCGGGCGGCGTCGATGCCGACCTGCATGTCCGCGAGCATGAACGCGATCGCCTGGTGGTCGATGATGCGGCGGCCGAAGGTCTTGCGGTCGAGCGCGTACTCGGCCGCGGCCTCGAACGCCGCGCGGGCGATCCCGAGGGCCTGGGCGGCGATGCCGATCCGCCCGCAGTCGAGGGTGGCCATCGCGACCTTGAAGCCGCCGCCGACCTGGCCCAGGACCTGGTCGTTCGTCACGCGATGGTCGGTGAAGAAGATCTGGCACGAGTGGCTGGCGCGGATGCCGAGCTTGTCGTCCTTCGGCCCGCGGGAGACGCCCTCGCCGTGCATGTCGACCACGAACGCGGTGATGCCCGAGTTGCCGCGCTCCGGCTCGGTCATGGTGAACAGGATCCCGGTGTCGGCCTGCGGGCCGTTGGTGATCCAGTTCTTCACGCCGTTGATGACCCAGCCGTCGCCGTCGCGCACGGCCGTGGTCTTCTGCGCCGCGGCGTCGCTGCCGGCGTTGGGCTCGGACAGCATGAAGCAGCCGAGCTTGTCGCCGCTGGCCAGCGGCACCAGCCACTCCTGCTTCTGCGCCTCGGTCGCGAACTTGAGCAGCGGGTCGCACACGAGCGAGTTGTTGACGCTCATGACCACGCCGGTCGAGGCGCACGCGGCCGAGATTTCTTCCATCGCCAGGACGTACGAGATCGGGTCGAGGCCCGAGCCGCCGTAGGCCTCGGGGACCTCGATGCCGAGCAGCCCGAGCTCGGCCATCCGCCGGACCAGCTCCTTGGGGAACCGGGCCTCGCGGTCGAGCTCGGCCGCGAGCGGCTTCACCTCGCGGGCCGCGAACTCGCGGACCATCTTCTGCAGCGCTTCTTGGTCTTCGGTCAACGACAGGTCCATCGCGGTCCTCTGCTCCCTTGTTCGCTCGGCGGGCTGCTCACGCGCCCTTGAACTCGGCCCTGCGCTTGCCCAGGAAGGCGGCCATGCCCTCCTTTTGATCGGCGGTGTCGAACAGGCCGGCGAACGCCTCGATCTCGAGCGCGTTGGCCTGCGCCAGCGGCAGGCCGGCGCCGGCGTGCAGCACCCGCTTGGCCTCGGCGACCGCCACGGGGCCCCAGTCGGCGATCTTCTTGGCCGCGGCGAGCGCGACCGACAGCGCCTCGCCGGCCGGCACCACGCGGTTGGCGAGGCCGATGCGCGCCGCCTCGGCGGCGTCGATGGTGTCGCCGGTGAGGCACAGCTCGAGCGCGCGGGCCAGGCCGACGCGCCGCGCCAGCCGCTGGGTCCCGCCGAAGCCGGGGATCACGCCGAGCTTGACCTCGGGCTGGCCGAACTTGGCGTTCTCGGCCGCGTAGATGAAGTCGCAGGCCAGCGCCAGCTCGCAGCCGCCGCCGAGCGCGAAGCCGTTGACGGCCGCGATCGTCGGGATCGGCAGGCCGGCCAGCGCCTCGCCGACGCCGTGGCCGGCGCGGGCGAACTCGCGGGCTGTCCCGACGGACATGTCGGCCATCGCCGCGATGTCGGCCCCGGCGACGAACGACTTCTCGCCGGCGCCGGTCAGCACCAGCGCGCGCACCTCGCCGGCGCGGGCCGCCGCCGCGGTGTCGTCGAGCACCTGCGCGAGCCCGGCGATGACCTCGGGGTTGAGGGCGTTGAGCGCCTTGGGCCGGCTGATGGTGACGACGCGGACGCGGCCGTCGTCGCTGACGAGCAGGGTGTCGGTGCCGGTCATCGGCCTACTTCCCCTTGCTCGCGTAGTCGTAGAAGCCGCGCCCGGTCTTGCGCCCGTGCCAGCCGGCGGCCACGTGCATGCGCAGGACGTTGGCCGCGCGGTACTTGTCGTCGCCGAGCTCGCGGTGGAGCACGTCGGCGATCGCCAGGCAGGTGTCGAGGCCGATCAGGTCGGCCAGCTCGAGCGGGCCCATCGGATGGTTCAGGCCGAGCTTGGCCCCGGTGTCGATGTCCTCCGGCGTGCCGAGGCCCTCCTGCAGCGCGAAGCAGGCCTCGTTGATCAGCGGGATGAGCACGCGGTTGACGAGGAAGCCCGGGCAGTCCTTGCTCGTGATCGTCGTCTTGCCGAGCTTCTGCGCCAGCGCCACGGTCGCCCCGTAGATTCCGTCGGCCGTCTGCAGGCCGCGGATGATCTCGACCAGCTTCATCAGCGGGACCGGGTTCATGAAGTGCATGCCGACCACGCGATCGGGCCGCCGGGTCTGCGCCGCCAGCAGGGTGATGCTGATCGAGCTGGTGTTGGTCGCCAGCACCGCGCCGTCGCCGAGCGCCGCGTCGAGCTCGCGGAACAGCTTCTTCTTGAGCTCGATGTTCTCGGTGGCCGCCTCGACCGCGAAGTCCGACGGCGCCAGGCCGGCCGCGCCGACCACCGCGGTGATCCGCTCGACGATCGCCGCCCGCTCGGCCTCCTGCAGCTTGCCCTTCTCGACCAGGCGCCCGAGCTGCTTGGCGATCCCCGCCTTGCCGGCGTCGGCGCGGGCCTGGTCGACGTCGGCCAGCAGCACCCGGTAGCCGGCCTGCGCCGCCACCTGGGCGATGCCCGCCCCCATCTGCCCCGCGCCCAGCACGCCGATCGTGCGGATGTTGGCCAGGATCTCGTCTGCGCTAGTCCCTTGGGTCATGTCCGATCTCCGGTGTGCCTTGGTTCAGGTACGAAAGTTCAGGCGCGCTCCACCATCAGCGCCACCGCCTCGCCGCCGCCGAGGCACAGCGACGCGACGCCGCGGCGCTTGTCCTCTTGCTTGAGGGCGTGGATCAGGGTGACGAGCACGCGGGCGCCCGAGCAGCCGATCGGGTGGCCGAGGGCGATGGCGCCGCCGCGCACGTTGAGGCGGTCGTCCGGGATGCCGAGCTTGTCGCCGTTGGCCAGGGCGACCACGGCGAACGCCTCGTTGATCTCCCACAGGTCGACGTCGGCCACCGCCTTGCCGGTCTTGGCCAGGAGCCGCTCGATCGCGCCGGTCGGGGCGGTGGTGAACCACTCGGGCGCCTGGGCGAAGCCGGCGTCGCCGACGATGGTGGCGAGCGGCGAGATGCCGCGCCGGTCGGCCTCGGCGCGCGACATGACGACCAGGGCGGCCGCGCCGTCGTTGATCGTCGAGGCGTTGCCGGCCGTGATCGTGCCGTTCTTGTCGAACGCGGGCCGCAGGCCGGGCAGCTTGTCGATGTCGCCCTTGAACGGTTGCTCGTCCTCGCTGACGGTGACCGCGCCCTTCCTGCCGGGCACCTCGACGGGCGCGATCTCCTCGCGGAACAGGCCGGCCTTCACGGCCGCCTGGGCGCGGCGGAAGCTCTCGGCGGCGTAGCTGTCCTGGCGCTCGCGCGGGATCCCGCACTCGCGGGCGCACAGCTCACCGGCCATGCCCATGTGGAAGTTCTTGTACGGGTCCCACAGGCCGTCGTGGATCATGCCGTCGACGAGCGTGCCGTTGCCGAGGCGGTAGCCGGCGCGCGCCTGCGGCAGCAGGTAGGGCACGTTGGACATGCTCTCGATGCCACCGGCGACCACGATCTCGGCATCGCCGGCGCGGATCGCCTGGGCCGCGAGCATGACCGCCTTGAGGCCGGAGCCGCAGACCTTGTTGATGGTGATGCAACCGACATGGTCGGGCACCCCGGCGCCGCGGCTGGCCTGGCGAGCGGGCGCCTGGCCCTGGCCGGCCGGCAGCACGCAGCCGAGGATCACGTCCTCGACATCCTTGCCGTCGACACCGGCCCGCTGGAGCGCGGCGCGCACGGCGACGCTGCCGAGTTGGTGGGCGGCGAGCGGCGCGAGCGCCCCTTGAAACGCGCCGATGGGGGTGCGAGCAGCGCTGGCGATCACGACTTCCCGGGCCATCAGAAACTCCTTTTGCGCAGCCTGTGAACCGGCGAGGCGCGCGGCGACGGGGTCGTCGCCCTGGCGCTCATTGGTTCGCAAGATTCGCTTAGCACGCGGGGACGCAAGATCTGAAGCCCTGGAGCCGGCAGCGCCCGCGGCGCCACCCTTGCGCTGACTCACTGCGCTGGCGCATCCGCGAAGATGTCCGGAAATTCTTCGCGCGAGCGACGAGACTCGAAGCTTTGCGGTTGACGATGGCCGCTCAAATCGGGTACGCACGTGCGCCCTCGATGCCGGGGTAGCTCAGATGGTTAGAGCGAGGGATTCATAACCCCTAGGTCGGCGGTTCAATTCCGCCCTTCGGCACCCAAGCCCGCCCCACCAGGCGGGCTTGTTTCTTTTAAAAAAGGGGCGACCTGTCCCTTGGGACAGGTCGATGCGGGCGGCCCGGCCCGGCCTGCTGCGCCGGACAGCTCACGCAGGCGGGCGAGCGCTCGCTCTCGCAGGCGTGAGTGACCTGGCGCTCCGGACAGGTCTGGCCCCGGGGGCGCTGCGTCCGCCCGGAGCATGAGCGAACTACGCTGCGGGCCGGTCACGCGAGGGGCGCGCTGCGCCGTCGGCACGAGTGACCTGGCGCTCAGGACAGGTCTCGCCACGGGTGCGCTGCTTCCGCTCGGAGCATGAGAGAACTGCGCTGCAGTTTGGTCACGCGAGAGGCGCGCTGCGCCGTCGGCACGAGTGACCTGGCGCTCAGGACAGGTCTCGCCACGGGTGCGCTGCTCAGAGCCTGCGCTGCGGACCAGTCACGCGAAAGGCGCGCTGCGATCTGTACGAGTGACCTGGCGCTCGGGACAGGTCGAACGGCGGGCGCGCGTTCCCTCAGAGCCTGAGCGGCCTGCTGCGGACAGCGCACGCGACGGCGCTGCGCCTCGAAGCCGAGGCCTGGCCCTCCGGACAGAGCCTCCGTCACGCGCCGGCCTCAGGCAGCCCCGCGCTTCAGACCTTCTTGTCGCGCGGCCCCGGCTTCACTGCAGGTTTGGTCGCGTCGTCGGTCTCGGGGCCCTTCGGCCCGAGCGGCGCGCGCGGCAGCAACCCGCCAGGTCCGCCGCCGGGGATCGGGATGTCGAACAGCCCGGACTTGCCCTGCGATCGCGACCCCGGACCGATCGGCTCGAAGGGCCGGGGCGCGGGCTTCGGCTCCGCTTCCTGAGCCGGGACCGGCTCCGCGGCGGCCGGCTTCGCACCTGTCCCGGAGGACATGCCCGAAGTACCAGCTGCTCCGGAGCTCGCCGGCTTCACGCCTGTCCCCGAGGACATGCTCGAAGCGCCAGCCGCGCCCGGTCGCGTCGGCGCCGCGGGCCCGACGCTGGTCGTCGGGCCCTTCGCCGCCGGGCTCGCCGCTGCGGGCGCAGGCCTCGCCGCCCCCCCGAGCGGCGACGCCGAACCTGTCCCGACAGCTTTGTCCGCCCCGCCAGGCGCGCTCGTCGACCTCGCGGCCGGGGCCGCGCCCGCCGGCTTCGTCGCCTCGCTCGCCGTCTGCGGGCTCTTCGTGGTCACCGGCCCGCTCACCGTGGGCCCGCTCGCGGCGCTCGCGGCCTTCACCAGCCCGCTCGCCACCGGCGTGCTCGCGGCGCTCGCGGCCTTCACCGGTCCGCTCGCCACCGGCGTGCTCGCGGCGCTCGCGGCCTTCACCGGCCCGCTCGTCGGTCGATTCGTCGATGGCCCCGGAGCCGCCTTCACCGCCCCGCTCGTCGGCCGGCCGCTCGGCTGCACCGGCGCTCCGCCGGCGGCCTTCACCGGCCCGCTCGTCGCTCGGCCCGTCGGCTGCGCCGCTCCCGTGCCGGCCGCAAAACTCGTCGCACCAGTCGCAGGCTTCGCCGCTCCGCCGGCCTTCGCCGGCTCCGCAGCGCTCCCTGCTTTCACGGGCCCGCTCGCCCCCGCAGGGCTCGCGGCCTTCACCGGCCCGCTGGCGACCCCCGCCGTCCTCGTCGCCGCGTTCGCCTCGCTCGCCGCGGGCAGCGGTCCCGAGGCCGCCCGGCCCGCCGCGGTCGACACCGTCGCGCCCACGCCCGAAGGCGCGCGCCCTGGCGTCGGCGACGACCACCGCGGCGCCTCGCCCGGCTTGCTCACGCTCGTCTCCGGGGTCGTGGTCGGGCGAGTCGGCAGCGCCCCACCCGGCGGCGCGAACGTCTTGCCCGGCGCCGCGGGTGACACCGCCGGCTGGCCATGCGCCGGCGTGGCCGGCCTGCCCGCAGGGACAGGTCCCGAAGCACCTGTCCCGGGGGACACCACCGGCTGCCCGTGCGCCGGCGTCAACGACCTGCTCGCCGGGACAGGTCCCGAAGCACCTGTCCCCGGAGACACGCTCGGCTGACCCATCACCGGCGTCGGCCGGCTCCCGAGCCCCGCCCCAGGCACCGCCGCGGGCTGACCCATCACCGGCGTCGGCCGGCTCCCGAGCCCCGCTCCAGGCACCGCCGCGGGCTGCCCCATCACCGGCGTCGGCCGGCTCCCGAGCCCCGTCGCAGGCACCGCCGCGGGCTGACCCATCACCGGCGTCGGCCGGCTCCCGAGCCCCGTCGCAGGCACCGCCGCGGGCTGACCCATCACCGGCGTCGGCCGGCTCCCGAGCCCACCGATCCCCGAAGGAGGCGCCGCCGCGGGCTGCCCCATCACCGGCGTCGGCCTGCCCGTCGGCAGCCCGCCCAGCGCGGCCGGCCGCGTCGGCGCCGGCCCGACCACCGTCTGCCCCATCGGCTTGCTGGCCGCGGGCCCGGACAGACCTGTCCCCGCGCGCATGCTCGATGGGACAGGTCCCGAAGCACCTGCCCCGCGCGACATGTCCGTACCGACATGTCCCGGAGCACCGGTCGCTTGCGCCTGGGCCGCGCGCACGCTCTCCGGCACCGGCAGCTCGGCCGGCACCATCATCTGCACCGTGGCCTCGTTGGGGTCGGGCTCGCCGTCCTCGAGCTCGTCGACCTCGTCGGCGTCGACCTCGGCGACATCGTCGTCAACCGCGTCGGCGTAGCCCTGCTCGGCCTCGCCGTCGCCCGCCGCGGCCTCGTCGTACTCGCCCTCGCCCGCCGCGGCCTCGTCGTACTCGCCCTCGCCCGCCGCGGCCTCGTCGTACTCGCCCTCGCCCGCCGCGGCCTCGCCCTCGCCCTCGCCGTACTCGCCCTCGTAGGCGCCGCTGTGGCCCAGCGGCTCGTCATCGGCCGCAGCGGCGATCGTCTCGGCCGCGGCCGCGTCGTCGAGCTCGGAGGAGCTCGCGGGCTGCTCGTCGGCCTCGACGGCGATCTCCACGGAGCTCGGCCCCGCGGCCTTGACCGGCTTCGACTCCGGCCGGTCGTCGGCGCGCGCGGGGATCCCCAGCGACGCGCGCCGCTCCTCGAGGATCTTGCGCAGCTCGGCCTTGCCCTCGCGGGTCAGCAGCGTCCGCGAGCGCGCCTTGGGAGCCTCGGCGGCGATGTTCACCCCGGTCCCGCTGCCGGCCGCGAGCGCCTTCGCCCGCAGCGTCTCGTCGACGTTGATCTCGAAGTCCTCGGGCACTGGCCCATCGGCCAGGTTGGCGAACGGCCCGCTCACGCTCGGCGCCGGCTTCTGGGGCGCGGGCGCGAGCGGCAGGCTGCGCGGGCGCGCCGAGCCGGCCATCGGGTCGGTCTTCGGCCGCGCACCGACGAGCGTCGGCGTGGTCGAGGCGCGCACCGGCGGCGCGCGCGGCTCCTCCCAGTCGTCCTCTTCGCACAGCTGGTTCAGGACATCCTGGACCACCACGCGCATCACGTTGGCACTCGGCCACCGCGCCATCGGCTCGAACGCGAGGGCCCGGTCGACCAGCTCGATGAGCGGCCGCGGCAGGTCGGGCCGCAGCGTCGCCAGCGATCGCGCCGGCGTGCGGGCCACCGCGAGCAGGCGCTCGATCACCGGGCCGATGGCCGGGAAGACCGTCTCGCCCGACATCGCCCGGAACATGGTCGCCGCGATCGACCACAGGTCGCTGCGCGCGTCGAGGTTCTCGTTGTCGGCGCGGGCCTGCTCGGGCGCGATGTACGAGACCGTGCCGAACACGATGCCGTCGCTCTGGTCGAGCGCCTCGGCCGACAGCTCGCGCACGCGGGCCAGCCCGAAGTCCAACAGCTTCACGCTGCCGTCGCGGCACAGGAAGATGTTGGCCGGCTTGATGTCGCGGTGAAGGATGCCCTTCGAGTGGGCGGACGCGAGCACCTCGAGCAGCGCGTCCGTCATCTCGAGCACGGCCACCGGGGGCAGCAGGCCCAGTCGCTCCAGACGTCCCTCGAGCGACTCGCCCTCGAGCAGCTCCATCACCAGGTACACGTCGCCCTCTTCGGTGATGTCGTCGTCGAGGACGTGGACCGCGTTGCGATGGCCGACGCTGTTGGCCGCGTAACCTTCGCGCAGGAAGCGGCGCCGCGCCTGCTCGTTGCGCAGGAAGAGCGTGTGCAACACCTTGAGCGCCGCGCGGTTGCCGTTGCGATGCGTGGCCGCGTACACCGACGCCATGCCGCCGATGGCGATCAGGCTGTCGAGGTGCCACTTGTTTCGCAGCCACCGGCCCACGCGACTCTGGGCCTCCGACAAGAATCTTGTGCTGCTGCCCCCGACCAAGCTGGCCCAGGATCACGACTGAGGGCGTAATGTGTCAAGCGCGCTGGGGGGCACGCGCCGCAGCCAGTTGCGGTCGGTCGCAAAGCCGCGGTCGCCGCCCCCGCCCCGCCCCGCCGCCAGCGGCCTCATGCGCCGCGAACGTCGCTCGGCGGGCCTTTGCGCGGCCTGTCGGGCGGATCCGCCCGAACCGGTCGTCCGCGGTCATGCGGGCCCCGACGGCCGTGTGCGCGTCCCCTCCGAGCGGCCGCAGGTGCCTCGCCGCGCGCTTTCGCCGGTTTTTTGGTCGTCTGCCGCCGCGGGTCTACGCTCCTACACCGTGGAACTCGCAACCGCGCAGCGTCCGACGCTCTCCGACCTCGGCGATCACGTGCCGGGCGGCGAAGTGATCGAGCTGCCGGTCGAGATCGACAGCCCGCTCGAGCACCTCGAGCGCTACACCGTGCTCCGCCTGATCGGGGCCGGCGGCATGGGTAAGATCTACCAGGGCTACGACAGCCTGCTCGAGCGCAACGTGGCGCTCAAGGTCATGCACGCCGACATCCCGGCGCGCGAGCAGCGACGCTTCCGCCGCGAGGCGATCCTCGGCGCGCGCCTGCTGCACCCCTGCCTCGTGCGCGTCTACGACATGGGCGTCGACCACCGCGGCCACACCGAGTGGATGGCGATGGAGTACCTGCCCGGCACCGACATGCTGCGGCTGCTCGACGCCACCCGCGCGCGCGGCCGGGCGCTGCCGTGGCCGGCCCTGGTGCGCGGCCTGACGCAGGTGCTGATGGCGCTGCAGTACCTTCACGACTGCCGGGTGGTCCACTGCGATGTGAAGCCCGCCAACATGTTCGTGACCCGCGATCCGAACACGCGCTTCCTTACCACCAAGCTGCTCGACCTCGGCATCGCCTACGACCTCGACGGCCCGCGCCCCGGCCCGACCGAGCCGCTCTGCGGCGACCCCAACTACCTCGCCCCCGAGCAGACGGTGCACGGCGGGATCATCGAGCCGCGCACCGACATCTACGCCCTCGGCGTCAGCCTCTACGAGCTGGCCACCGGCGTGCTCCCGTTCGAGGAGCTCACGAGCGCCCCGCTGCACGAGCTGCTGCAGGCCCAGCGCGACCTGACCCCGCCGCCGCCGAGCTCGCGCATGCCCGCCAGCACGCCGCCGGAGATCGCGGACAGGCTCGACTGGATCTTCAGCCGCGCCTGCGCCAAGGATCCCGCGCGTCGCTACCCGAGCGCGCGGGCCATGCAGGCCGCGCTCGGCGCAGAGTGAGTCGCAGCTCGGGCGAACCCTGCCCGCGGCTCACTGCCCCCGATCGTTGATGGGGTGCGGCCTTGGAGCCTCGCTTGCCGACGTCGATCGCCGATGCGTATGATCGCGCAGCGTGCTGAAGACCGTCCGTGTCCCGCCGCGGTTCGAGCCGCTGTTCGAGCAGGCGCAGGAGTTTGTCGGGCGGATCTTCGCCGAGCGTAGCGACATCCCTGACAAGGGCCGGATCGAGGTCTTCGGCCAGCGCTACATGCTCGTGCGGGCGCGGGCCATGTCGGTCGAGTTCTTCGAGATGGTCCAGCGGCTGTACCGCGACAAGGGCCAGGACGAGGCGCTGGGGGTCGCGCGGAGCCTGTTGTTCGACATCGCTCACGCCATGGGGCTCTCGGACGCCAACGACTTCGCCGAGCGCATGCATTTGCAAGATCCGATCGCCCGGCTGTCCGCGGGCCCCATCCACTTCTCGCACTCCGGGTGGGCCTTCGTGGACATCTCGCCCGAGAGTCGTCCGGCCCCGGACGAGAGCTTCTACCTCCTCTACGATCACCCCTACTCGTTCGAATCGGACTCGTGGATCGACGCCGGCAAGCGGCCCGATTTCCCCGTATGCGTGATGAACGCTGGTTACTCCTCGGGTTGGTGCGAAGCCAGCTTCGGGGTCCCGCTGGTGGCGACGGAGATCCTCTGCCGGGCCAAGGGCGACGATCACTGTCGCTTCATCATGGCCCACCCCTCCCGGATCGAGGGCTACATCGACGCCTACCTCCACGGCCAGCCGCACCTCGCCGCTCACGTCACGCGCTACGAGATCCCCGGCTTCTTCTCGCGCAAGCAGCAGGAGGACGAGCTCAAGAGCCGCGAGGAGCAGTACCGCGGGATCTTCGAGGCCGGCACCAACGCCCTCCTCATCCTCGACGAGGCCGGCGTGATCGTGCAGGCCAACCCGGCCGCCTCGCGGCTGTTCCGCTGCTCGCGCCCCGAGCTCGCCGGGCGCAGCTTCGCCGATCTGCTGAACGCTGGCGCCGACCTGTTCGCCCGCCTGCGCGCGGCCGTCCACGATCACGGCCACTTCCTGTCCGAAGGGACAGCCACCGCCACCGACGGCCGCACCTACGTCGTCGAGCTGCGGGGCGCCCGCTTCCGCCTGCAGAACCGCGACCACCTGCTGGCCGTGCTGACCGACATCACCGAGCAGAACCGGGCCCAGCTCGCGCTGCGCCAGGCCCACGACGAGCTCGAGCAGCGGGTCCGCGAGCGCACCGCCGAGCTCGAGCGGCTCAACCAGCAGCTCCACCTCCTCAACGGCCAGTTGGTCTCCGCGCGCGACTCGGCGATCGACGCCAGCCGGGCCAAGAGCGCCTTCCTCGCCAACATGAGCCACGAGCTGCGGACCCCGCTCAACGCCATCATCGGCTACAGCGAGCTGCTCGAGGACGAGAGCGGCGAGGAGGGCCGCCAGCACCTCGACCTCGGCGACCTCGGCAAGATCCGCGGCTCCGCCCGCCACCTGCTCGCCCTCATCAACGACATCCTCGACGTCTCCAAGATCGAGGCCGGCAAGATGGAGCTGTTCGTCGAGGACTTCGCCGTCGACGAGTTGGTCGCGGAGGTCGTCGCCACCATCGAGCCGCTCGTGCGCAAGAACGACAACCGGCTCGAGATCACCACCCGCCCCGGCCTCGGCGCCGTCGCCCTCGACCGCACCAAGGTCAAGCAGATCATCATCAACCTGCTCGGCAACGCCTGCAAGTTCACCCACAGCGGCGTCATCGGCCTCCTCGTCGCGCGCGAGGATGGGCCGCACGGCGAGCAGCTCGTCGTCGCCGTCCAGGACACCGGCATCGGCATCGACCCGACCCGCCTCGAGGAGCTGTTCCAGCCGTTCCGCCAGGCCGACGAGTCGACCACCCGCAAGTACGGCGGCACCGGCCTCGGCCTGTCGATCAGCCGCCACTACGCCGAGATGATGCGCGGCCGCATCGACGCCCGCAGCGCCCCCGGCCAGGGCTCGACCTTCACCGTCACCCTGCCCCTCTCCGCCCGCGGCGTCGAAGCGGCCGAGTGATCGGACATGTCCTTCGCGGCATGTCCGAGGGGGCATGCGCGGAAGAGCATGCTCTCCGAGACATGTCCCCGAGGGCATGTCTCAGGGAACACGTTGAACCCGGCTCCGCCGTACCGCTAGCGTGCGTCGGTCGGCACGACCGTGAACGCTCGCCGCGCCGCCTTCACCGGGCTCAGCCGAGCAAGCGGCCCGAGCGGTAGTCCGCGAACGCCTGCCGCAGCTCCTCGTCCGTGTTCATCACGAACGGCCCGCGGCGGGCCACCGGCTCGCGCAGCGGCCGGCCGGCGAGCACCAGCAGCCGCGCCCCTGCGTCGCTCGAGAGCGCCAGCGTGTCGCCGTGGCCGAGCACGCCGATCTGGCCCTTGCGCAGCTCACGGCCGTCGCTGCCGAGCTGGACCGCACCGTCGAGCACGTAGGCGAACGACGCCAGGTCGCAGGCGATGTGCTGCCGCATGGCCGCGCCGGCCGCGAGCGTCACGTCCATCACCAGCGGCTTCACCGTAACCCCGTCGACCGGCCCACGCTTGCCCGCCAGCTCACCGGCGACCAGCCGCACCTGCGCGTCGTCGACCTGCAGCGTCGGGATCGTCTCCGGTCCCAGCTCCTGGTAGCGGGGCTTCGTCATCTTCTCCGCGGCCGGCAAGTTGACCCACAGCTGGAAGGCCCACAGCTCGCCGTCGTCCTGCGGCTGCGGCATCTCCTCGTGCACGATCCCGCGGCCGGCCGTCATCCACTGCGCCGCGCCGGCCCCGATCCGTCCGTGGTTGCCGACGCTGTCGCGGTGCTCGAACGCCCCGGCGAGCACGTACGAGACCGTCTCGAAGCCGCGGTGCGGATGCTGCGGGAAGCCGGCCTGGAACTCGTCGGGCCGATCGCTGCGGATCTCGTCGAGCATCAGGAACGGATCGAGCGCCGGCAAATCGCGATGCCCGAGCGCGCGCCGGATGGTGACGCCGGCCCCGTCGCGCGACGCGTGGAAATCGTGCACTGCCGTCATGTCGCGCACCGTCGCGCTCTTCTTCACCAGCGGCGTGGTAATCGCCGGCGGCGTACAGCCGGTGAAGAGCAGAGCGGGAGCGGCCTTCAAGAGCGCGCGACGCGTCGGTGCGGACACGCCCCCACGCTAAGCCCGCGTGCACAGCGTTTCAACCTCCTGGCGATCCACCGCTACGTCACGCGTCACGGCATGTCCC
Source organism: Nannocystis bainbridge (assembly GCF_028368995.1). Classification (GTDB taxonomy): domain Bacteria; phylum Myxococcota_A; class Polyangia; order Nannocystales; family Nannocystaceae; genus Nannocystis; species Nannocystis bainbridge. Next base: position 29,835 of record NZ_JAQNDL010000001.1, read on the forward strand.
AACGGTCATGTGTCCGCCGCGGCGAGTCCGCCGAACCATGCGTCCGCTGGATCCACGCCCCGCTCTTCATCGATCGACGCGGCGAGGCAAGACACGGGCCAGTTTTCCTCGGTCGCCACGCGCGGGACCTCCTTCAATTTCGGCGAGCACCGCGGCCGGCCGAGTTCGGCCCGCGCCCCGAAGCCGACTGCACGCGCGAGCAGCCACGACTCGCATCGTTCGCCGCGGACGCTCGCCGGACTCTCGCGGACATCCACCGCGGTTCCGACCCGCGAAGATCGATCTCCATCCGGCCCGGCGGTCGGCCTCACCGGGCCCATCGCTGCCATCCACCGATGAGGCTCGCTCAGCGCTCGCTCGGATCGAGGCCCTGGATCCCCGCCACCATCACCGCGTGCAGCCGCGGCTCGTCGATGTGGGCCGCGATCGCGTCGGCGGTCAGGTCGCGCAGGCGGACGATGTCGACCAGCGTCTTGCCCGCCGGCGTGATCGGCGGCAGCACCTGCACCTCGATCGGCACGTGGCGCGGCAGCCATGTCCCGTCATGGAGCGCGTTGCGAGTGCCGCGCAGCGCGATCGGCACCACCGGCACACCTGTCTCGCAGGCCAGGCGGAACGCCCCGAGCTTGAACGGGCGCAGCCCGGCCTCGCGGCTGAACGTGCCCTCCGGGAACACCACCACCGGCGAGCCCGACCGCAGCACCTCCGCCACCGCCTCGAGCCCTGCCAGCGCGCGCTCGGCCTGCAGCCGCTCGATCAGCACGTGGCCCGCCCGCTGGATCAGCGGCCCGAAGGCCCGGTTGTCGCGGCACTCGCCCTTGACCACGAAGCGGATCGTGTCGGGCAGCGCCGCCAGCAGCACGAACGGGTCGAGGTAGCTGCAGTGATTAGGCGCCAGCACACATGGCCCTTCGGGCATGTTCTCGAGGCCAGTCACTTGCGGGCGCAGGCCGATGGTCGTCAGCGTCGCGCGGGCCACGTTGCGCGAGAAGCTGCGCAGCGGCTTGCCCGCCGGGATCAGGCGGCCGGCCGCGGTCGAGGCCGCCAGCATCCCGCCGAACGTGCCGAGCGCGAAGCTGCCGTACGCGACCTCGCCGGCGCGCCCGGCCAGCGCCTTCGCGCGACGCGGCAGCCCGCGCAGGTAAAGGCCCGCCGCCTGGCGCGCGAACGATCCGTGACTGCGGCCCAGCTCGCCCGCCAGATACAGCCGACGCGTGTCGCTGCGGCGGATCTTCCCGCTCGAGGTCTTCGGCACCGCGCCCGGCCCGGTCAGCACCACGCGATCGGGCGGGACGCCCACGGTGCTGGCGATCGCCTCGCCGATCTTCTGCTGCAGCGCCTGCCGGGCCTCGGGGCGCTCCTCCTTGGTCTCCGCGACCACCACGATCGACTCGGTCCCGCTCGCCTCGTCGCGCACGGCGAACGCGGCCACGCAGCCCTGGCGCACCCCCGGCACCGCGCCCGCGGCCGCCTCGATCTCGTGCGGGTAGTAGTTGCGGCCGCCCTTGATGATCAGGTCCTTCACGCGGCCCGAGATGAACAGCTCGCCATCCACCAGATAACCGAGGTCGCCCGAGTCGACCCAACCGTCGGCCAGCTTGACCTTCGCCGTCGCCTCCGGGTTGCGGTAGTAGCCCTTGAACGCCGACGGCCCGCGGAACAGGATCCGGCCCTGACGGCGGTCCGGCAGCGGCGCCCCGGCCTCGTCGGCGATCCGCACCTCGTGGCTGGGCACCGCCGCGCCGCAGCCGACGAACTGCAGCACCTCGCTCTCGGGCGCCTCCCCTGCGGCCGCTCGCGCCTCGCCGCTCCCCTCGAACGTCGCCCGCTCGACCCGATCGACGAAGGGTCCGCGGCCCGGCGGCGGGAACGTCACCGCGACCATGTTCTCGGCCAGGCCGTAGGCGCAGAACAGCGCCTCGCGGTGGAACCCCGCCGGCGCCAGGTGGGCGGCGAAGCGATCGAGCGTGCTCGCCAGGATCGGCTCCGAGCCGTTGAGCAGGGCCCGGATCGGCCCCAGCTGCAGCGGCGCGATCGTCTCCGGCGGGACCCGCTTGACGCACAGGTCGAACGCGAAGTTGGGCGCGCACGAGATCGTGCCCTTGTAGTGCGAGAACGCCTGCAGCCACCGCTCGGGCCGGGCCAGGAACGTCACCGGCGACAGGATCACCGTGGCTGTCCCGAAGTACAGGTTCATCAGCCACCCGCCGACCAGCCCCATGTCGTGGTAGAGCGGCAGCCAGCTGATCATCACGTCGCCGGCCCGCAGCCCGCAGCCCTCGGCCGCCGCGCGGATGTTGGCGAGCACGTTGGCGTGCGTCAGCTCGACGCCCTTGGGGTCGCCGGTGCTGCCCGACGTGTACTGCAGCAGCGCCGTGTCCTCGCCGCGCAAGTCGGCCGCCACCGCCGTGTCGAGGCTGGCGTCGGCCAGCGCCTCGTCGACGTCGACCACCTGCCCGAGCGCCGGCACCTGATCGCGCACCAGCTCGGCGACCCGGGCCGCGCGCGCGAACGTGATCAGCACCTCGGCCTCGGCGTTGGCCAGGATCTGCGCCTCGCGCTGGATGTACTCGGCGATCCGGTCGAGGCGGAACGGCGGGTACAGCGGCACCGGCACCCCGCCGGCCAGCTGCGCGCCCATGAACGCCGCGAAGTACCCGCGCGACGTCGGCAGCATGATCGCCACCTTGGCGCCCGGCTTCAGCCCGCGCCGCCGCAGCGCCGCCGCCACCCGCCCGGCGTCGCGCCGCAGCGCCCCGTACGTGATCGCCTCCTCGCGCCCGTCCTCGCGCAGCAGCATGACGTGGACCCGCCCCGGCGTGCGCCCGGCGTGGTACTCGAGCGCCTCGATCAGCGTCTGCGCGGCGGTCGGCGCCGGCGACGGCGGCTCTGTCGGCAAGGACATGTCCTCGGAGACATGTGCTTTCGGACCTGCGCTCACGGACATGTCCGCAGCGCCATCCCCGCGCGCCTGCCGGGCCAGCGCCACCAGCTGACGCGGGGTGTCGGCGACGCTGAGCGCCTCCTCCGGGAACACGACCCCGAGGCGGGCCTCGAGCCGGCCGAGCAGCTCGACGCGCTCGAGGCTGCCGAGGCCGAGCTCGCGCTCGAGCGAGGCGTCGAGGTTGAGGTGGCCGAGGCCGCGTCCGTCGCCGACGGCGGAGATGAGCTCGCCGACGACGGCGAGGACCGTGGCCTCCTCGATCGGGCCCGGAGCGGAGGGCGTGCCTGACATGCGCGGGACGATACCCGATCCGCGGCGCCCCGCCGTCACGCCCGCGGCGGGCCCAAGCGCACGCGCGGGCGGCCGCGGCTCACTTCAGCTTGAACTCGATGCGCCGGTTCTTGGCCTTGCCGGTCTTGGAGTTGTTGTCGGCGATCGGCTCGTCGGGGCCAGCGCCGCGGGTCGTGATCCGCGCGGAGTCGATCCCCTTGTCGGTCAGGTACTTCTTGACCGCGTCGGCGCGCCGCTTCGAAAGGTCGACGTTGTGGTCGCGGTCGCCGGAGCTGTCGGTGTGGCCGCTGATCTCGACCTTCACCGAGGGGAAGTCCTTCAGCACCTTGACCGCGTTGTCGAGCGTCGCCTTCGAGGTCTTCTTGATCGAGTCCTTGTCGATGTCGAAGAAGATGCCCTTGATGACGCCGGTGAACTTGGTGACCGCGCGCGGGATTTCGTCGGCGCAGCCGTCCTCGTCCTGATAGTTGTTGCGGGTCTCGGGCACGGTCGGGCACTTGTCGACGCGGTCGGGGATCCCGTCCTTGTCCTTGTCGGGCAGCGGGCAGCCGTCGGGCGCGATGCCCTTGTCGTCGGGGCACTTGTCCTTGCTGTCGACGAAGCCGTCGCCGTCGCGGTCCTTCTCCGGGCAGCCGTCGGGGGCGATGCCCCGCTCCTGCGGGCAGGCGTCGACCGAGTCGAGGAACCCGTCGCCGTCGGCGTCGCCCTCGCCCGGCTCCGGGCAGCCGTCGGGCGCCACGCCCGGGACCGTCACGCACCTGTCGACCGAGTCCTTGAAGCCGTCGCCGTCGCTGTCCGGATCGTCCCTGGTGACCGGCTGCTTCTTGCGCAGCACGAACGACAGCCCGAGCAGCACCTCGATGTGGTGCGTGCGGCCGCCGTCGATCCCGTACTGCGCGGACGCGTTGTCGCGGACATCGAGGCGCAGCGCCAGGTAGTTGTTGATGTAGAACTTCACGCCGCCGCCGAAGTGGATCGCCGGGTCGACGTCGCCCCCGAGCGCCGACGTGCCGAGCAGCCCGGGCCCGATCAGCACGAACGGCGAGATCCGGTACGGCAGCTGGGCCAGCACGTACCCACGGAACCCGCCGAGCACCGCGCCCTTGCCGTCGTTCTCGGTCTTCGTCGGCATGATCGCGCCCTCGAGCTCGAGCCCGAGGAACGACAGCGGATAGAAGCCCGCCCGCAGGCCGATGTCCGGCGCGACCTTCTTGTACGGCTGCCAGTTGATCGGGTCGCCCGGCTGCGGCGGCAGGTACAGCTCGTGATCGCGGGCCGGGAACATCAGGCCGGCGAAGATCCCGAACTCGCCCGACATCGCCGTCGGTCGGTAGCGCTTGATCCACGGCACCCCGCTGCGATCCTTCGCCTTCTTCGCCCGCTTCGGCTTCCCGCCCGCCGCGTCGCCCGAGGCCTCGGCGCCGGCTGGCGACAGCGACACCGAGCCGCCCGCCTGCGGCCCCTCGGGTTCCTGCGCCGCCGCCGACAGCGACAGCGACGATACGACCACAGCAGCGGCGACGGGGAGCAAGAACTTGGACATGGCGACCTCGTGGGGGGAGGCGCCGCGCCGGCGGTGCGCGGCAAAATCCCTTGTACATGCGTCCGTCCACGTTGCCTAGGTCGCGCCAGCCCCCCGTGCGACCGCGAAGCGCCAGGCGACGCCCGACCCGCCTGGTCATGAGGACAGGTGAGGACGGCCGCTCCGGGGCGCGCGCCCGCGCTCCTGTGGTACGGTCCCGCGCGCCATGACGGCCGTCCTCTTCGCCCATCCTCGCTGCGACACCTGCCGCAACGCGCGGCGCTGGCTCGACGCCCACCACGTCGCCTACGACGTCGTCGACCTCACCGTCCGCGCGCCGACCCTCGCCGAGCTGCGCGCGATCCAGCAGAACTCCGGTCAGCCCGCGCGCAAGCTGTTCAACACCTCCGGTCAGTCCTACCGGAACGGCGGCTTCGCCGACAAGCTCAAGGCCATGGACGACGACGCCATGCTCGCCGCCCTCGCGGCCGACGGTCTGCTCGTCAAGCGCCCGATCTTCACGCGCGGCGACCTGGCTCTGGTCGGCTTCGCTGCGGACGCCTACGCGCGCGCGCTCGCCTGACCCGCCTGTAAGCCGCCGCGAGAGGCGGTCGTTGGGGGACCACCGGCACGCACCGCGACCCTTTCGGTCGCGACGCCGCGGCCCACAGGTTTTTGCCATGACCGCCCTCGCCTATCCTCGCCCCGTCCGCCTGCCGGCCTCCGTCAAGCTGGCCCTCCTCGCCCTCCTCGCCGCCCTCGCCGTGATCACGCCCCGGCCCGCGCGCGCCAGTGAGGGCGAGGTCGCTACCGACTTCAAGCGCGGTGTGTTCGCCGAGTTCGCTTGGCGCCCGGCTCTCGTGCCGCTGCGCAACGACGCCATGCCGGCCGCGCGCACCCACATGACCTTCGGCGCCCGCCTGTCGCCCGCGGTCGCGCTCGGCACCATGGCCCACGTGACGATCTACTTCGACAAGGATCAGAAGGTCGGCGCCGGCCTCGACGCGATGCTGCAGGTCAACGTCACCCGCGGCTTCTACCTCCGCACCGGCGTCGGCGCGATCAGCCACATCCCGGTCGCCCGCGAGCTCACCGCGCGCACCCCCGGCTACGGCGGTCAGGTCGGCCTCGGTTACGCCTTCCGCCTCTCAAAGGACAAGGGCAAGGGCCCCGGCGTCGCGCTGGCGCTCGGCGCCGACTACGACCTCCGGATCCTCGCCGACAGGAGCCGCCGCGGCATCTTCGTCCTCGGCCTCTCGTTCATGTTCGGCTGAAGTTCGCAGGTGTCCGTTCGGACATGTCCGAACGAACACCTCGGCTCAGATCTGGTTCTCGAGCACGCACTCGCCCGCGACGCAGCGGGCCACCTTGGCCGTGCACTGGTCGATCGCCACGCACGGCACCTCGTCGGGTGGCACCGGGCACTGGGCCAGGCGGTCGATGCAGTCGCGGGCGATCGCCAGCTCGCGCCCGCCGAGGCTGCACGGGCAGCAGCCGCCGACCACCTTCGTGCAGTCGACGTCGTCGACGCACGCGCAGCGCGGCTCCTGCTGGCACTGACACACCTCGCAGCCGCGCTCGTCGGTCTCGAACCCGAACGGACACAGCAGCTTGCAAAGGACCGGCTGGCAGCGCGACGCCGCGTCGACGCAGACCCCGCCGCCGCAGTCGAGGCTGCAGGTCGTCGCCCCTGTCTGCGGATCGCAGCTGCACAGCGACGGCACGCACTGCGGGCCCTTCTGACACACCTGTCCCTCCGGACACCCCGCCTGCACGCAGCCCGGCTGCGTGAAGCCCTCGCACGGATCGCCGGGAGCGTCCGTCTCCGCGACCGCGGGCACCACCTCCGCCGCCTGCATCGTCACGCCCAGGGGCACGATGTCGCACGCCAGCGCCGCCGCCGACAGGACCACCGACAATGGCAAAGCTCGCATGATCGGACTCCTCGCCCCGCAGCGTGGTCCGGCCCCTCGCCCCCGCAAGCCCGCGAGCCGCCCGCCGCCCGCCGCCGCGGTGCCGCCCACGCGCCTCCGCTCGGGCTGCTGCTCGCTCGCGGCGCCGCGGCTCCGGCGGCCCGCCCGCTCCGGCGGCCGCGTCTGCTGCCTCAGGGACATGTCGTCGAGAACATGACCCCCAGGACATGCCCATCTCGACATGTCCTCGGATCAGGCCCTCGAAGCCATCACGGGAGGCGCGACGCGCGGCGGGGAGCCGCCGCGGCCCCGCCCGCGCCGCTCACTGCAGCACGCACTGCCCCTGCACGCACGCCGCCTTCGCGTCGGTGCACAGGTAGACCGCCGGGCACGCCACCTGGTCGGGCGGCAGCGGGCACGGCTCGAGCTGATCGGCGCAGGCCGCGGCGACCGCCACCTCGCCTCCGCCCATGTTGCACGAGCAGCAGCCCGGGCTCGCCTTGACGCAGTCGGCGTCGACCTGGCAGCCGCACGCCGGCGGCTCGTTGCACGCGCAGACCTCACAGCCCTGCTCGTCCTGCTTGAACCCGAACTCGCAGAACAGGTTGCACACGACGGGGTTGCACACTGCCCCCTCGACGCACGTACCGCCGCCGCAATCGGGGGTGCACACGATCTGCTGCGACGCCTCGTCGCACAGGCAGGCCGACGGCACGCACTCGATCTCGAAGTTGCACATCTGGCCGTCGGGACAGCCCTTGTCGAGGCAGCCCGGCGGCTCGAAGCCGTCGCAGACGTTGCCGCCGGTGCTGGTCTCGCCGGTGGTCGTCGTCTCCCCGGTCGTCGTCGTCGTCTCCCCGGTCGTCGTCGTCGTCTCGCCGGTCGTGCCCGTCGTCGTCGTCTCGCCCGTGGTCGTGGTCGTCGTGCTCGTGGTCTCGCCGCCGGTCTGCGGACCGCTGGTCGAGGTGCTCTCGGTCTCGCCGCCGGTGGCCCCGCCCTCGGTCGGTCCGCCGGTCCCGGTGGTCGCCGCGCTACCCGAACCGGTGTCGGCGGTCGCCTCGCTGCTCGCGGTGCTCTCGCCGGTCTCGCCGGCCTCGGTGCTCCCGCCGGACTGGCCACACCCCATCACCAGCGCCAGCGCGGCCCCACTCGCTGCGCGCGCCCATGCTTGCTGCATCGTCATCATCATCGTCATCGCTAACTAAGCTCCTTCGTCGCGGGCATAGCCGACCCTCGCGGGCCCGACAAGCGACGCAGGACGCCGCTCGCCGCCTCGCGCTGGCCTTTGCAGCCACGCGCCGCGCTTCCCCCTTTTTAAATTAAACCCGCACCACGGCGCAGGGCGGCGGCGCGCCCGGCAGTTGCAGGCAATAGGCAACGAAAGCCGCGAATACCGGACGCGGCGGCCCCTCGGTCGGCAGCGCGTGAAGGTGCAGCGCCGGCACCACGTTGACCTCGAGCAGCAGCGCTGCGCCCGCGCTCGCGGCCGTCGGCTGCGTGAACGCGGCCATCGGCCCGCGCAGGTCGACCCCGCCGACATCGACCCCCAGCAGATCGCACGCCGACGCCGCGACCGCCAGCCACTCCGGATGCACGACCTCGGTCCGATCGATCACCTCGAGCTCCTCGCCCGTGATCTCGACCTCGCGCTCGCCCGGGATCGCCGCCTCGAGATCGAGCCCATAGACCTCGAGGTGCCCCTCGAGATCTTCCTCCGCCTCGATCTGGTCCATCGAGCGCAGGCTCGGCGCCGTCCACGTCCCGCGCCGCGGGTCGCGGTTCAGCGCCGCCACCTGCGCCTCGGCGCTGCGGCCGGTCGCGAGCTTCGGCCGCACCACCTCGACCGCCGCGCTCGCTCGCCCGCCGATCACCGCCACCCGCAGGTTGGTGCCGGCGATGAACGGCTCGACCAGCACCTCCTCGTCGAGGTCGATCGCGCGGGCCCGGTCGCGCGCGCGGATCAGCGTCGCCAGGTCGCGCACGTCGGTCGCCACCCCGACCCCGCGGTTGCCCCAATTCGGCTTGACCACCAGCCGCCCGTGACGCGCCAGCAGCTCCCGGACCGCCGGCCCGTGGATGTCGCCGGCCTCGTCGACCAGCACCCCCGCGGCGCACGGCAGCCCGCGCGCCCGCAGCAGCTCGCGGCTCAGGTGCTTGTTGTTGGCCAGCCCCTGGGCCACCTGTGTCAGGAACGGCGAGCGGGTCTTGCTGACGACCGCCGTCCGCTCGCCGTGCGTCAGGCGCATGAAGTAGTCGGTGTGCTCGCGCCCGAGCGGCTCGGCGCGGGCCCCGAGCTCCGCCGCGGCCGCCGCGATCAGCTGGTTCGTCCGGCTCCAGACCATACGGACATGTCCCTTCAGACCTGGCCTAATCGCCCTGTCCCTTGGAGCCTGTCGTATAGGACAGCAGCGGCCCCTCGCCGGTGATCACCTCGCCCGGCTGCTCGATGCGGCGGCGCAGGATCGGCGGCAGCTCCATCGCCGCGCGGTGGCTGGTCGGCGTGTACCACTGCAGCTCGCCGAGCGCGGCGATCCGGGCCGCCAGGTCGGGCGGCTCGGCCTCGAGCGGCCGGCGCGACATCAGCGCGAAGCCCCACAGGCAGTGGAACGACGGCACGAAGCCGTGGGCGAAGCGGACGTGGGGGAACACCGCCTGCAGCGTGCTGCGGACCGTGCGGGCCAGCTTGAGGTCGAGCGGGTCGAGCTCGCCGGCCTGCAGCACGCACACCCCGTCGTCGGCCAGCGCGCGCAGGACCAGGGCGAAGAACTGGGTCGAGAACAGCGCCGCCGACGGCCCCTCGTCGGTCGGATCGGTGACGTCGAGGACGATGACGTCGAAGCTGCCCGGCGCGGCCTGGCGCAGCGTGTCGAAGATGTCCTCGGTGCGCAGCTCGACCCGCGGATCGTCGAGGCTGCCGGCGTGCCAGCTCGGCAGGTGCTCCTTGCACAGCGCCACCACCTCCGCGTCGAGGTCGACCGACACGATCGACTCGACCGAGCGGTGGCGCAGGATCTCGCGCAGCGCCGCGCCCTCGCCGGTGCCGCCGACCAGCACCCGCCGCGGCCCGCCGTGCAGCACCAGCGCCGGGTGGATCAGCGCCTCGTGGTAGAGCGCCTCGTCGGCCTCGGCCGACTGGACCAGCCCGTCGAGGAACAGGATCCGCCCGTACGCGCTCGTGTCGGCGACGATGGCCTCCTGGTACTGCGTCTGCACGTGCGCCACCAGGCGCTCGACGCTGTAGAGGATCGACACGCCCTCGATCTCGGGCTCTTGCAGCACCAGGTGCATCGCGTCTGTCCTTTCGCTCAGCCGCGCGGGCGGCGGCGGCTGACGATCATACCCAGACCGGTGGCGACCAGGCCGAGCATCCCGAGGCCCGCGGCCAGCGCGATCGCCTGCCCCGGCAGACCGATGATCTCGCCGGTGTGCAGCTTGAACAGCAGCCGCGTCAGCCCGCCCGCGGTGCGCCGGCGCTCGATCAGGGCCCCGTCGCCGGCGAAGTACAGCACCGTCTCCGCGTCGTCGTCGACCCAGAACACCCACGGGTCGTCGGGCTCGGTGGCCAGGGCGATGTCGGTGATCGCCTCGTCGCCGGCCTCGCGCTGGGCGCGCGCGAGCAGCTCCATCAATGGCAGCGGCTGCTCGACCACCGGCGCGCTCGGGGCCGGCGTCTTCATGCAGCCGCGGAACACCAGGATCGCCCCCGTCAACGCGATCACCGCGAACACCGCCGACAGCGTCGCGCCGACCGCCTGGTGCCACTTGAAGAGGCTGCGTCGCATGCTCATGAAGACATGCTCCTTCGGACATGCTCTTTAAACCATGTCCTCACATCATGGCCCCCCACGTGCGCCAGAACCACCGCTCGATCCGGCGCGCGCCCGCCGTCCAGACCCGGCGGTTGACCTTGCCGCGCTTCCAGCTGGTCCGGGCCTGCTCGCCGGCCTTGCCGCGGATCCACTCGTGGGCGAAGCCCAGGTTGAAGTAGAACGTGCGCGGCCGCATCGCCAGGATGCCGCCGTTGATGTCGTCGGAGCGGGTGAACCACACCTCGTTGAGCAGGTTCTTGACGCCGACGGTCGCCTCGAGCCGCCAGCCCTGCGGCAGGCTGGTGCGGTAGCCGAGCCACGCGCCCATCAGCGTGTAGGCCGGCATCGTCCCGACCTCGCCGGTCGCGCGCGGCGCGTCCCAGTTGGCGTAGTCGGTGTACTGCTTGTCGACGAACTCGACCTTGGTGCCGACGCGCAGGCCGAACGGCGCCTCGTAGCTGGCCGCGCCCCACACCTCGTGGGCCGGGTACCACGGCATGCGGTTGTTGGTGTAGAGGTCGCGCAGCACCCGGCTGCCGTTGTACGCGTAGCCGGCGTTGAGCTCGAGCCCTTCGACCTTCTCCCACACCTCGCCGGGCAGCCACTCGACGTCGACCTCGGCCCCGTAGGTGTGGGCCGCCGGGATGATGTCGATCGCGTTCTCGCCCTCGTCACGCAGGTTGTTGAAGTAGCGGTACCAGCCGTCGACGGTCGCGTACACCCCGCCGAGCTCCATCAGCTTCACGCCCGCCTCGACCGTGTCGGCCAGCTCGGGCTTGATGAAGCGCAGCGCCCGGCCCATCGCCTCGCCGGGGTTGATCGGCTGGATCGCGCCCGACAGGTAGCTCGGGGCCCCGAACGAGCGCCCGTAGCCGAGGTAGAGCCCGACGTGATCGCCGCCGTACCACAGCGACGCCGCCGGCAGCGGCCCGCCGTACAGCGGCCGCGGGTAGCTCAGGCCCTCGAGCACGTTGTAGAAGCTCTGCTTGGTCAGCTCGAGGCGCACGCCGGCGGTCAGCACCAGCTTGGTGTCGAGCAGATAGATCTTGTCCTCGAGGTACAGCGAGTAGCCGCCGATCCGGCCGTCGAAGCAGCGCAGCGCGTCGGGCGAGCCCTCGGGCAGGAGCGTGCCGCGCGGGCACACGCGCGCGTCGCCGTCGGCCTCGAGCTTGTCGCCGGGGCGGTCGGGGAACTCGACGCGGAAGCCGCGGATCCGCGCCGTCTCGAACACCCCGCGGGTGCCGATCGAGAGGTCGTGGAAGCCGCCGCGGTGGCGCACGCGGAACGCGTAGCGCGGCTCGATGCCGACCACGTCGAACGCCCGCGGCTGCACCAGCAGGAACGTCGGCGCCGCGCCGAGGTTGCGGTCCTCGTTGGTCGCCTGGACCACGCGCCGCAGCGTGTGGCTGTAAAACGCGATCACCTGCAGCTCGTGCTCGGCCTTGGGCCGCCAGTGCAGCTTGAGGCTGGTGCCCTCGCGGTGGCCGTTGAAGGTGTCGTACGGGCGCTTGCTGGCGAACCGGTCCTCGGCGTACAGCTCGGAGTCGACGCCGCCGGGCAGGTTGGTCTTCTCCCAGAACAGGTGCGTGCTCGACAGCAGGTCGAGCCGCTTCGTCAGCGGCACGGCGAGCTTGACGATCCCGCCGTGGCTCTGAAACTCGCTGTGCTCGCGGTACGTCTTGCCGAACCGCGGCGCGTACTCGACGTACACGCCGACGCCCTTGTGCGTGCCGCCGTACGAGGCCGCCGCGCCGGCGTCGCCGAACTGGTCCGACTGGGCGAACACCGACACCGTCGGGTTCTTCGGGATCGGGTGCGAGACCATGTTGAACACGCCGCCCGACGTCCACGGCCCGAACCGCACCGACGAGCCGCCGCGCACGGTGTCGACCTTGGCGATCTGGAACAGCGACAGCGGGAATAGCACCATCGACGGCGCGCCGTACGGCGCCGGCGCCACCGGCACCTCGTCGAGCAGGATGGTCGCCTGCTCCGACAGCCGCGGGTCGGCGCCGCGGACCGCGAGGTTCAGCTTGGTCGACGAAGTCGAAAGCGCCGACGCGCCCTCGACCGCGCGCACCCCCGGGACCTTGTCGAGCAGCTCCGCCACCCCGCTCGCGCCCTGGGCCTTCGCGTCGTCGACGTCGACCACCCGGCGCCCGCCCGCGTGGCGGTGGGCGTCGACTCGGGTCGAGCGGCCCAGCAGGTCGGTCGTGACCTCGATGTCGCGCGACTCGCCGGGCAGCAGCTTGGTGTCGCTCGCGGGCGGCGTGCTCACCGGCGCGGCCACGCTCGCGGCTGCAGCCCCGGTCGAACCTGGCTCTTCGGGCATGCTCTTCGGGACCTGTCCCGCGGAGAATGTCCAATCGGGCCTGTCCTCGGGGGCAGGTACCTCCGGCGCGGCGTCCGGCCCCGCGTATGCGCGAGGGTCGGCCGCCAGCAGCAGGGCGAGTGGGAGCGCGAGCGACGACACGGCCGGCTCAGGGCACGACGACGGCCGTGGCCCCGCGGATCCGCAGGCTGCGCTCGGGATCGGTGAACAGCGGCCCGAGCTCGTCGTGGACCGCGAACTTCCAGCTGCCCGGCGCGTCGGCGGTCGGCTCGGTGATCTCGTAGACCGTGCCGCCGATGCCGACGGCGTAGAGCGAGCCCTGGACCCGCGCGAGCCCCTCGATGTCGAAGCCGGCCGGGATGTCGTCGATGTACGGCCCGTAGGCGCGCGGCTCCGGCTTGTCGCCGGTCGCGGCGACGCGCAGCAGCTCGTGACGGCCGGTCGGCAGCGACTCGGACATCTCGCCGCGGACCAGCGCCAGCACGTCGCCGTCGGGCCCGGTGGCCATGTCGCCGGCGACGCCGACCTTCTCGTCGAACTCGGCGTGGATCGAGCAGATCGGCGCGCACGCGTAGTAGGACGGGTCCTTGCTGATGTCGCTCGGCAGCACGCAGTGCTTCGGCGCGGCCAGGAACTCGGGGTCGAGCGCGAACAGGGCGCCGCGGGCGTCGAGGCCGTTGCCGGGCTTGCCGGCCGAGGCGGCGAACAGCGCGTCGCCGACGAACTCGAGCCCGTTCATGCTCTGGCGCCAGTAGCAGGCGTCGGTCGCCGCGTCCTTCACGTCGCCGTACTTGAAGGCGTAGCGGACGCTCTCGATGCGGTTGTCGGCGCGGGTCCAGTCGGGCACGCCGAGGGTCATCAGGCCCCACTCGTCGTTGAGCGGGTCGTAGCTGAGGCCCCACAGGCCCCGGTCGGCGTGCCAGGCGATGTCGCGCACGGTGAACCGCATCAGCGACGTGTCGGCCATCGAGATCGAGCCCATCTTCTCGTCGAGCCACAGGTTGCCGACCTTGGCCAGGCAGCCCTCGCCGTCGCACTTGCGCGACGGGTCGTAGAGGTACATCGCGCTGCCGACGAACCGGCCCTTGCTGTCGAGCGCGAAGTTGCTCTGGAAGTTGGCCCCGCCGTCGGTCGGCTTGGTGTTGACGATCAGCATCAGCTCGCCCCGCAGCGGCTGATCTTCGGGACAGCCTTCACAGAGGTCGACCTCCGGCGGCAGTCCATCACCCTCGTACGTGTCCGGCTGCATCGGCTCGAAGCCGACGCAACCCGACGCGACCGTCGCCACGCCGGCGAGGGCAATATTGAAAATCGTTTTCATTTTGCCGGTTCTGTAGCACCGGAGTTCCCCGGGGGTCAAGGGGGGAACGCTCCCCAAGAAACAGGAAATCAATGACCTTGCAAATGATTTTCCTTTTCATTATGACCGGCGCCGTTCGCTCGAAAGCGTTCCCTCAGGAGACTTCCATGCGCCTGCGCAGCCTTCCCCTACTCGCCCTCTCGTTCGGTCTCGTCGCCTGTCCCGGCAGCGGCTCGGACACCGACGGCAGCACCACCGACTCCACCACCGCCGGCCCGACCACCGAGCCGTCGACCGAGGGCACCGCGGGCACCGAGACGGCCGGCCCGACGACCACCGAGGACGAGCCGACCGCCGGCACGACCGGTGAGCCCGGCGGCGACCTGAACCCGCACACCCTGGGCGACCACGCCAGCCAGGGCTGCATCGACGCCATGGCCGGCGCCGCGACCTTCCTCGCCGCCACCGCCGAGTTCGACGCCGACGCCGCCGCCGCCGCCTACACCGACGCGCTCAAGATCTACGTGCAGGCGCTCGACACCGCCAACGAGCGCGACGACGACAGCGCCATCACGGCCGCCCTCGCCGACGCCGACGGCCCCGGCGCCGCCCTGGCCGAGGGTCACCTCTACACCAGCCTGATGTTCCAGCTGCGGGCCAACCTCTCGGCCGTCGAGACCGGCGCCGAGGACAAGTACGCCGCCTGGGACGAGGCCCACTGCGTGTGGGACGGCGGCCTGCGCAGCCTGGCCGAGCGGGCCCAGGCCGAGGGCTGGACCGGCGCCGGCGACCCCATCGTCGCCGACATCGACGCCGCCTTCGCCGCCGGCCACGACGGCCTCAGCGGCGAGCCGCCGAGCACCGCCGGGGACGACTGGCGGATCCCCCCGAACAAGCAGATCATCGAGAAGACGCTCTTCCGCGCCGCCCACCGCGACATCGTCGGCCAGTCGATCGGCGCGACCATGGCCGTCGACGCCGCCCGGGCCGCCCGCGCGCTCGGCGTGTTCGGCATCGTCCGCGACCGCCTGCAGGACCGCAACACCCCCGGCATCGCCGTCATCGAGGCCATGCTGGCCGGCGACCCGGCCATGATCAGCGGCTCGCTGATCGCGGTCGAGATGGACAAGGCGTTCGCCAAGCGGACCCGCAACTACGCCGACCAGGCGTTCAGCGAGGGCCTCGGGATCCCGCCGAGCTACAAGGGCGCGGTCGAGGGGCGCACCTATGCCAAGCTCATCGTCGCCGGGATGGGTTCGGCGATGATGAACACCGAGGCCTACCTGGCCGACTGGGAAGAGTACGCGGAGCTGGTGCGGACCGGCGACGACGAGGCGGCGGCCCAGGAGGTCAGTCAGCGGCTCATCGACGCCACGTGCGCCTACCAGACCGCGCTCGGAATCGCCGCCTGCACCGGCAGCGATGACGAGACGTAGGTCGACGGCGCAATATGACCGCACTGCATGGCCGCGATTTTTTCCGGGTACAGCGAGTTCGGCCGAGTCCTGGCCGACTACATCACGCGTGAAGCCTCGGTGCGCGGGGCGGTGCTCAGCGACAACGAGGGCGACGCTGTCGACCTCGCCTTCGATGAGGACCGCACCACCGCCCTCGAGGTCCAGATCCTCGGCGCCCAGCTCGACCGGGCCGCCGAGCGGCTGTCCACGTGGTTCCAGGATCGCGGTCGAGGCCCCTGTGAGATCTTGATTGAGGCAAGTCACGGGAGCCTCTGCTACGCGTTCGTCGCGGGCGCCTACGTGCTCGCGGTCTTCTCCGAGCCCGCCCAGGGCGACGACGAGGCCCGCTCCGCCGAGGCCGAACGGGTGCTCGCGGGCTTCCGGGGCCTGCGCCGTGACATCGAGGCCCTCCTGGAGGCCTGAGAGCGCCGTCCCGCGGGACGGCGCGCGATCGTGACGCAAGGTCACATCTTCCGCCCCCCGCCCCGCTGCGCCGCCGCCGTCCAGGCGTGGCACACTGCGGGCGCGTGGCCCCGGCCCGGAAGGAGCCCTGTTTTACCCATGGCGACCCACATCACTGAAGAGTGCATCAACTGCGGCGCGTGCGAGCCGGAGTGCCCCAACGAGGCGATCTCGGAGGGCGACGACAGGTATGTCATCGACCCCAACCTCTGCACCGAGTGCGTCGGTTTCCACGACTACGAGGCCTGCCAGGCCGTGTGCCCGGTCGAGTGCTGCATCCCCGACCCCGAGCGTCGCGAGACCGAGGAGCTGCTCCTCGACCGCGCCCGCAAGCTGCACCCCGAGAAGAACTTCCCGCCGGTCAGCGAACTGCCCAGCGACCTGAGCCGGTTCCGCAGCGCCAAGAAGAAGTGAGCCGCCGTCGGCGCTCGCTTCACCAACCGATACGATCTCAAGAGCGGCGCCACGGCGCCGCTCTCCGTTTTGGGTCGCGCCCGCGCCGGCCGACCCCCGTCGTTCGCGCTCGCGTCCGAAAGGATCTCGCCGCGAAGGTCACCCGGACCGAGGGCATCGCGCCCTGCCGGCCCCGCTTCACGCGGGCATCGCCTCGCCCGCGATCGCGGCGCCTCCCCCGGCCCGGGCGGGCCTCCCCTGAAGCGCGCGGGGGCCTTCACGACCGGTCGCGCGCCGCGTGAGCATCCTTCGCGCGTCCCGACCCCGCGATCGCCTGCAGGTCCGAGCGAGGGCCCTGACATTCGCCCGCGCCCCGGGGACACTCTCGCCAGCGTGACCCCCTCGCCCGCACCTGCGCCTGCCGCCGCGCCCGCGCGCGTGTGGCTGCGCGTCGGCCTCTCGCTGGCGATCACCGGCCTCGCGCTGTGGCTGGTCCAGCGCCAGCTCGATCCCGTGCCCGGCACGCTCGAGATCGCGTCCTGGGGCCTGCCCGCCTACCTGGCCACCCTCCTGGTCTACGCCTTCCTCCGCTCGGCGCGGTGGTGGTTCCTCGTCAGGCCTTTGGGACAGGTTCGCTTCGGCGACGTCATGCTCGTCGGCCTCGCCGGCGCGCTGTGGATCGTCGCGCTCCCGTGGCGGCTCGGCGAGCTGGTGCGTCCGGCCCTGCTCGCGCGGCGCAGCGGCATCCCGGCCAGTCAGCTGCTCGGCACCGTCGCCATCGAGCGCGTCGTCGACGGCCTTTGCGTGTGCGCGGCCTTCTTCGTCGCCGCCGCCGGCGCCCCCGACGTCCCGGCGCTGTCCGGCCTCTACGCCGCCTGTTACGCCGCCTTCGCCCTGTTCGCCGCCGCCCTCGCCGTGCTCGTCGCGCTCGCCCGCTGGCCGGCCGCGCTCGAGCTGCTGCTGCGGCGCGGGCTCGGGCGGATCGCCGCGCGCCCGGCCGCCATCCTCGCCGACGTCGCCCGCGGCCTCGCCGAGGGTCTGCGCGCCCTGCCCTCGCTGCGCCCGCTGCTGCTGTTCCTCGTTGGCACCATCGCCTACTGGGGCACCAACGTGTTCGGCATGGCCCTGCTCGCGCGCGCCTGCGGCCTCGACCTCGGCCCGCTCGAGGCGCTCGCCGTGCTCGCCGTCCTCAACCTCACCCTCCTGGTCCCCGGCCCGCCCGCGCACGTCGGCACCTTCCAGCTCGGCGTCGCCGCCGGCCTCGGCCTGTTCCTCCCGCCCGACGTCGTGCGCGCCGGCGGCTCGACCTACGCCTTTTTCCTCTACACCTGCCAGCTCGCCATGATCGCCGCGCTCGGCATCGCCGCCATGCTGCGCCTGCGCCTCGGCTGGCGCGCCGCCTTCGACCTCCGCCCGGGCCCCGGCCGATGAACGCCACGCCGCGCACCTGCCTGTTCGGCCATGTCCTTACCGACATGCCCCTCGGCGCATGTCCCTTGCGGCATGTCCCGACGAACATGTCCCCGAGGAGCCCCCGCTCGTGAGCCCGCGCCTGCGCACCGCGATCAAGCTGCTGCTCGGCCTCGGCCTGCTGGCCGCGCTCGTGTGGTCGCTGGTGCCCGGCGGCGACGCCCTGCGGGCCGCGTTGGCGCGGGCTGAGCTGCGGCCCGGCTGGCTCGGCGTGTGCCTGCTGGCGACCTTCGCCGCCACCCTCGTCACCAGCGCGCGCTGGCGGCTGATGGCCGAGGCGATGGGCGGCAACCGCCTGCCGCTGATCGCCTACTTCCACAGCCTCGCGCTGACCAAGATCCTCGGCCAGGTCAGCTCGGCCTTCGTCATGGACATTGTCGGCCGCGGCGTCGCGCTGCGGGCCGCCGGTTCGCAGCGCGGCCTCGGCCACGCGATCACCCAGGCCGTGCTCGAGCGGGTGTTCGACCTCGTGCTCCCGGTCATGCTGCTCGCCTGGGCCCTGGTCGCCTGGCGCGGCCAGTTCAGCGCCGCCGAGGCGGCCGGCTCGTTCGCCGGCGTGTGCCTGCTGTTCGCCGCGCTCGCCGCGGTGTGCCTGGCCCCGCTGACGCGCCTGGCCCTGCGCACCTATGCGGCCGCGCGCGACCTGCGAGCCCGCCTGCGCCGGGTCGCCGCCCCCGACGAAGCGCTCGAGCCGCCCGTCGTGAACCGCCGCCTCGCCGTCCAGATCGGCGTCTACAGCCTGCTGCGCTACCTCTCGGCCATGCTGCTGTTCTGGTCGACCGCGGCCGGCATCGGCGTCGACTTCAGCTTCTTCCAGATCGCCGCCGCGACCCCGATCGGCCAGCTCGCCGGCATGCTGGGCTTCACGCCGGGGGCGCTGGGGATCCAGGAAGCCGGGTGGGTCGGCGGCTTCAAGTGGGTCGGGGCCGACGACGCCGCGATCGCCCTGTTCGTCCTCAGCTCGCGCCTCGTCATGACCGCCTCGTTCGCCGTGCTGGTGCTGATCAGCTGGCCGCTGCTCCGCCGCAGCCGCGCCGCCCAGGCGTGAGCCGACGCTGCGCGACGCATGTCTCATCGGCCATGCCCTCGCGGACATGTCTGCTTCGACATGTCCGATTCGACATGCCCCCAAGGGACACATCAAGGCGTGACGATGGCGAACGCCGGCGGGAAGCGGTCGAGCAGGCCGAGGAACTCCTCGACCGCCGCCCGCTTGCCGCGCAGCTTGAGCGCCCGGGCGGCCAGCGCCTGCTCGATCGTCGTCTCGCCCATCTGCAGCTCGATCAGCGTCATCTTCGCCAGCACTAGCCCGGCGTCCGCGTCCGCGTCTGCGTCCTCGGCGGTGCGGCGGGCGTAGTTGAGGACCCCGCGCTCGACCGTCAGCCTGTAGCGCTCGTCGAGGTCGGTGAACTCCACGTCGAGCTTCAGCGTCGTCGCGGCCGCGCGGGCGCCGTTGAGGCGGACCGCCAGATAGTCGAACAGCAGCGTCGGCGGCAGCGCGCGCAGCGTGTCGCGCCCGCTCGAGTCGATCGCCGCCGCCTCGGGCACCCCGTGGCGCAGCTCGTAGGCGCCCTGCAGGTACTCCGAGCGCCACGGCCCCGACTCGGCCTGATAACCCAGCTGCTCGTACGCGTCGGCCAGCAGCTCCTTGCCCGCCGCGCTGTCCGGGTTGGCGAACACCACGTGGCGCAGCACCTGCGCCGCCCAGCGGTACTCGCCGCGCGCGAAGTCGGCGCGCGCCCGCTCCAGCACCGCCGCCTCGCCGCCCATGTACTCGACGTATTTGCGGGCCGCCGGCTCCTGCGGCAGCTCGTCGAGGTCCGACGGGTTGCCGCTGTAGAAGCCCATGTAGCGCTGGTACACCGCGCGCGCGTTGTGGCGGACCGTCCCGTAGTAGCCGCGATTCGGCCAGTAGTGGGCCAGCGCCGGCGGCAGCTCGAGGTACTCGGCGATCTCCGTGCCGATGTAGCCGAAGTTCAGCATGTGCACCGACTGATCGTGGATGTACTTGTAGAGGTCGCGCTGCTGCTCGAGGTAGGCGCGCACCTGCTTCTGGCCCCACATCGGCCAGTGATGGGCCTGGAACTTGACCTCCAACCCGGCCCCGTACAGCTCGATCGTCTCCTGCAGGTGCTTGGCCCACGCCAGCGCGTCGCGGACCTTGGCCCCGCGCAGCGTCAGGATGTTGTGAAGCGTGTGCGTCGCGTTCTCGGCCATCCACATCGCCTTGAACTGCGGGAAGTAGGTGTTCATCTCCGACGGCGCCTCGGTGTCGGGCGTCAGCTGGAACACCATCTTCACCCCGTCGATCGTCAGCTCCTGCCCGGTGCGGGTGATCGTCTGCGTCGGAGCGATCAGCGACACCGTCCCCGACGCCATCGCGACCCCGAGCCCGCTGCCCACGTTGCCCTGGGCGTCGCGCGGCAGGAACGTCCCGTACATGTACGCCGCGCGCCGGGTCATCGCCGCGCCCGCGAGCACCATCTCGCTGACCGCGTGGGCCAGGAAGCCCTCCGGCGCGATGATCCGGACCCGGCCGGAGCGCACGTCGGCCTCGTCGACCAGCCCGCGCACCCCGCCGTAGTGATCGGGGTGCGAGTGGCTGTAGATCACCGCCACGATCGGCCGGTCGCCGAGGTGCTGCTTGACCAGCGCGTGCGCGGCCCTGGCCGTCTCGATCGTCAGCAGCGGGTCCATCACGATCCACCCGCGGTCGCCCTTGATGAACGTGATGTTCGCCAGGTCGAACCCGCGGACCTGATAGATCCGCTCCGACACTTTGAACAGCCCGTAGATCAGGTTGAGCTGCGACTGGCGCCACAGGCTCGGGTTCACCGTGTCGGGCGGCGGCGCGTCGCGGCGGATGAATTTCTTGAACGGCTCGAGGTCCCACACCACGTTGCCGTCGCCGTCCTTGATCGTCAGCGTGTGCGGGCGCGCGATCAGGCCCCGCTCGGCGTCCTCGAAGTCGGCGCGGTCGGCGAACGGCAGCCGCTGCTGCAGCGCCGCGTTGGCCTGTCGCGTCGCCTCGCTCGCTGGCTTCGGCCCCGCCGGCCCCGCCGCCAGCACCGCGTAACGTACCCCGGCCAGCAGCGACCCGAGGGCGGCCAGCGCGATCAGCCATGCACGAGGTCGGCGGAGCTGCATGCTCCGACCTATGGCCGAGCCGCGCGCCCGCGCCAGTGACGGCGCGCCGCTCGTCGCGTCCGCCGCGACCGCGCCGCGGCTCGCGGCGCGGCCACGTTCGCGCCTGTCCCGAAGGCCAGATTCATCAAACCCCGCCGCCCCCGGCGCCGCCCACCGATGTGGTCTGCGACGCAGGCGTACGTCCGCGAGCGAGCGACGGAGCGCCTTCGCAACCGGCGGCGCCGCCGCCTACCTGTCCCGAAGGCCAGCCTTCACGGCGCCACGAGCACGCGCGCCGAGCGGGCCGGCACCATCACCGACGGACCCTCGACCATCTCTCCCGTCAGCTCGTCCTTGAGCGCCATCCCTGGCAGCCCGCCGACCGACTTGCCCGCGTCGCTGCGGTTGACCGCGACCCACACCGTCTCGCCCTCGCCGGACATCGAGTAGGTCAGCGAGTCGGCGTCGGCGCCGAGGCGGGCGTACGAGCCGCGGCGCAGCGCCGGGTGGGCCGCGCGGATCGCCCCGAGGTCCTGAATATGGCCCAAAAGCCAGCTCTGCCCGCTCGAGTAATTCGACCACTGCATGAAGCGGCGGTTGTCGGGGTCGCCCGCGCCGGGCATGCCGACCTCGTCGCCGTAGTAGACCAGCGGCGCCCCGGGCGTCGTGTAGAGCAGCGTGAACGACAGCCCCAGCCGCTCGAACGCCGCGGCCCCGACCGGCAGCCCCGGCTTGTCGTTCCACGCCTTGTCCTTGCCGTCGGCCCACTGGTTGTTCCACACCGGCGAGTCCTCGGCCAGGTGGATCGCGCGCGGGATGTCGTGGTTGCCGATGAACGTGCTCATCACCGCCGCGCCGCCGTTGTAGTAGTCGGTGTTGGCGTCGAAGAAATCGGCCAGCTCGTTCATCGAGCCCTGGCGCATCAGCACGTTGTAGGCCATCTGCATGCGCAGCGGGAAGTCGAACTGCCCGTCGAGCTTGTCGCAGCCGACGTACTTGTTGATGGTCGGCTTGTCGCCCGTGAACGTCTCGCCGACCATGTAGAAGTGCTGCCCCGACATCGGCTCGATGTCGGCCTTGACGCGCGCGCGCAGGTCGAGCAGCCACTCGATCTTGATGTGCTTGACCGCGTCGAGGCGGAACCCGTCGGCGCCGGTGTCCTTGATCCACTGGATCGCGTTGTCGATCGAGTAGTCGCGGGCCGCCTGGTTGCTGAAGTCGAAGTCGGGCAGGTAATCGGTGAACCAGCAGCGCTCGCCGTCGGCCCCGTCCCACGAGCAGCCGGCCCCGCACACGCAGTCGCCGCCGTTGCCGTTGTCGTTCGGGTTGAACCAGCTCGGGTTGTCGACATACACGGGCGCGGTGATGTGGACGTGGTTCATCGCGTAGTCGAGGATGACCTTGAGGTCGGCCGCGTGAGCCGCCGCCACCAGCGCCTGCAGCTCGGCCAGCGAGCCGAAGTGCTCCTCCGTCTGTGACAGGTCCGTCGGCCAGTAGCCGTGGTACGCGCTGTACATGTGCCCGTCGGTGCCCAGCCCGTCGTCCGAGGTGTTGTTCATCGGCACCGTCAACCACAGCGTGTTGACGCCGAGCTCGTTGAAGTAGCCGTCCTCGATCTTCGCCGTCACCCCGGCCCAGTCGCCGCCCTGCCAGTCCGCCGCCGTCTCGACCCCCGTCAGCGCGTCGTTGCCGGGGTCGCCGTTGTTGAAGCGGTCGACGAACACGAAGTAAATGATCGAGTCGCGCCAGTCGAAGCCGCCGTCCTGCGTCACCGCGCACGAGGCCGCCTCGCAGGTGAACTCCTCGCAGGTCATCGGCTGCAGCACCGAGTTGTAGCCGCCGAAGCCGTCGTCGATCTGGTCGGGGTTGTTCGGGTCGGGGATCCACGCCATCGACCCGTCGATGCGCAGCTTGTACTGCACCGACGTGTCCCACGGGACAGGTACCGTCACCCGCCAGTTGGTGCCGTCGCTCGTCATCGCCGCGCCCTTCGACCAGCCGTCGGGCGCGAAGCTGCCCATCACGTCGACCGACGTCTCGCCCATGTCGGGGTAGGTGAACTCGTAGGCGCAGCGCTTCAGCGCTTCGTCACACATCGGCGGCGGCGGCTCGCCGGTGGTCGGGTCGCCGGTCGTGGTCGGATCGACCTGCCCGCCGGTCGCGTAGCCGGTCACGCCGCCGCCCTGCGACGGGTCGTACGGCATCGTGCTCGGCGGCATCGTCGCCGAGTCGGTCGTCTCCGACTCGAGCGGCGGATCGGTGCAACCGATCACCGACAGGAGCGACAGGACAGGCAAGATCCGGAGAAGGCGAGCCACGCAGCTCCGAGGATGGCGCCGCGACCCGCCCGGGGTCAAGCGCGCCCGCTCCCCGCGCCGAGCTCATGCTTTCACCTCGGCCCGAAGTCCTCGCGATAGCTACCGTGCTCGATGTCCGCGAGCAGCCCGACCTGCCGCGGCTGCCAGCCGAGCGCCCGCGCGTGCGTCGCTCGCACGCGGCTGTTCGACGCCAGGCCCAGGCTCGCCGCCTCGACCCCGAGCGCCGCGATCGCGTCCTGCAGCGGCCACTCGACCGTGCGCTCGCCGAACCCGAGCATGCGACCGATCGATCGCGCCACCTCGCCGAGCGCCGCCTCGCCGTTCTCGGCGAAGAAGAAGCTGCCCGGCTCCGCCTTCGCCAGCACCAGCGCATACAGGTCGACAAGATCGTCGATGTGGACATTCGACCAGATGTTGCGACCCGGCCCGATGTGGACCCCCGCGCCGCGCTCCTTGGCCGCACGGATCAGCAGCGGCACCTGGATCGAGTCGCGCTTGGTGCCGGTGCCGCGGCCGTAGATCATCGTCGGGCAGACCACCGCGGTGCGCAGGCCCTCGGACGCCGCCTCGCGCACCCGGCTGTCGATCGCCACGCGCGCCACCTTGGCCGCGATCGGCGTGTTCGGCGTGTCGTCGGTGAACACCCGCTCCGACGATTCGCCGATGCCCTCGTCGGCCACGATCGACGAGCCGCTGGTGTGGATCAGCGTCTTGCCCGACCCGCGCAGCCCGGCGATCAGCGCCTCGATCGCCGGCCGGTGATCCGAGTCCGCCGTGTTCACCACCACGTCGGCCTCGCTCGCCAGCCGCTGTAACAGCGCCGCGTCGTCGAGCCCGCCGATCGCCGCGCGGACTCCGGTCGCCTCGATGCGGGCCGCCGCCGCCGGGTCGCGGACCAGGCCCACCACCGCGAATCCGTCCTGCACCAACCGACGCGCCACCGAGCCGCCGATGTAACCGGAAACACCTGTCACGAATGCACGCTTCATCTCGCTGTTCCTCGTGCCTCGAGTTTGGCCTGTTCCTCCCCAGCATGGTAGCGTGATTGCCGGCAAACGCCCTGTGCCGCCGAGGCAAAGCCCGTGGACCTGACCCCGCAACTCCAGGCGTTCGTCCGCAGCGTCCGGGCCGGCAGCTTCAGCGCCGCCGCGCGCGAAGCGGGTACCACCCCCTCGGCCTTCAGCAAGCAAGTCGCGCGGCTCGAACAGAAGCTCGGCGTGCCGCTGGTCGTGCGCACCGGACAGGGCCTGCAGCCGACGCCCGAGGGCGAGGCGTTGTTCGAGCGGGTCCAGCGGGCGCTCGACGACATCACCGACGCCTGCGAGGAGGCCGCCCG
The DNA here is from genome assembly GCF_028368995.1 of Nannocystis bainbridge. GTDB lineage: Bacteria > Myxococcota_A > Polyangia > Nannocystales > Nannocystaceae > Nannocystis > Nannocystis bainbridge. The sequence continues at coordinate 54,508 of NZ_JAQNDL010000001.1, forward strand.
CGCCACCGGCCCGCGCGGCCTCGTCCGGATCAGCGCCCCGGTCGAGCTCGGCCACGCCTGGCTGGTCCCGCGGCTGCCCGCGCTGCACCGCGCCCACCCGCAGATCGCCGTCGAGCTCGGCCTCGCCGATCGCTTCGTCGACCTGCAGGCCGAGCAGTTCGACCTCGCCGTGCGCGTCGGCGGCGACGGCGACGGCCGCCTGGTCCAGCGGCGGATCGGTCGCCTGCGCCGGTTCGCCTGCGCCACCCCGGGCTACCTCAAGTCGCACGGCGTGCCGCGCACGCCCGAGGCGCTGCCGCGTCACACCCTGCTCGCCATCACGCGCGCCGGTCGGCGCATCCCGTGGGAGCTGGCGGGCGGCGCTCGCCTGGTCCCGCAGGGCCCGTTCGCCGCCGACAGCAACGAGGCCCTGCGTCAGCTCGCGCTCGCCGGCGTCGGCATCGCCTGGCTGCCCGAAGTCACGGTGGCCGCCGACGTCAAGCGCGGCGCCCTGCGCTTGCTGTTCGCCGACGACCCCGAGCCCGGCCTGCCGATCCACCTCGTGTTCCCGCAGGGCCGCCTGCTGGCCCCGCGGGTCCGCGCCGTGGTCGACTTCCTCGCCGACGCCGCCCGCACCAGCATGCCCGCTTGAGCATGTCCTGAAGGGCATGTCCCCGGAGACACGCGGTCTCGGGCTCGACATGCCCATGAAGACATGTCTCGTCAAAACTTCCTGTCCCCGAAGACAGGCCGCTCGACATGTCCCTGCAGACAGCCCAGTGCACCCGGGTCTCGACCCCTCGGCACGCGGCGGACCTGACATGACCCTTCGGACATGTCGATGCGCTCCCCTCGCTCCCAGGCACTCCGCTCTCACACTGCCGCTTTGGTAATTTCCATCACCATAATTTCACCGTTCGTAAACCCCTCGCCGAAGCCATCCCCCGTTTTCAGCCCGCGCCGCCCCGGTCGCGCGCCGCCCCGGTCCCTCGTGGTATGACGGCCTCGTGGCATGACCCTCGAGCAGGCACGATTCGGGCGCACCGCCGCCGCTCTGGCTCGCGGCCCGCTCGGCCTGCTCGCGCTGTGCCTCGTGTTCTCCTACGGCGTCGCCGGGGCGTTCGGCGGCGTCGCCGTCGACCACCTGACCGACGGCCAGCGCAGCGTCCTCGTCGGCTTCATCGTCCTGTTCCCGCTCGCCGTGCTGGCCGCTCTGTACCGGCTCGTCACGCGCCACCACCTCAAGCTCTATGCCCCCGGCGATTTCCGCGAGGAGCGGCATTTCGTCGAGGTCGGCCGCCCCGCCGCCGACCGGCTGACCGCCGTCAGCCCCCCGGGCCTCGTCGAGCCGGTCGTGCACGGCGACGATTTCCTGCTCATCGACGTCGCACCGCCGGCCAACAGCGCCCCGCGCTCGCGCCCCGGGTTCTGGACCCGCGCCGGCGAGACCTACTACGTCACCCGCCAGGGCCTCGTCTACCTGCTGCGCTCGCCCGCCCAGCGGGCCCAGATCACCCGCGTGGACGCCCTGCCGGCCGACTGCAGCCCGATCGCCAGCCAGCACTGCGACCCGGCCCTGTGCGCCCTCGCCGAGGCCGCCGACTCGCGCTGACCTCGCGGACATGCCCCCGACGACATGTCCCGAGCGACATGTCGCAGTCGACATGTCCCGGTCGACATGCTCCCGCGGACACCCCACGAAGCCCGGCCGCGCCGCCCGCTCATTCGCCCGCGCGCGCGCTCACGCCTGCGCGTCGTCGCCGTAGAGCAGCCGGGCCGCGCGCGCGACCTGCTCGACCACCATCTCGGGGCTGAGCAGCCCGCCGGTCCAGCCGACCAGGCGCGAGAACCACACGTCCTCGAGCACCGCCAGGCGGTCGAGCTCGGTCGCGCTGACCGGCTCGTCCTCGCGGCCGCGGATGGCGCCGACGATCAGCTCCATCAGCGCGGTGTGGAACCGCTGCAGCCGCTCGGCCAGCGCGTTCTCGCCGGTCGCGGCCGAGCGGATCACGGCCCGCCCGAGGTGCGGCCGGCCGCACAGCGTGTCGGTCAGGGCGGCGAAGCACTGCACCAGCCGCTCGAGCCGCGTCGTGCCCTGCAGCGGCTCGGCGGCGAAGCGCTCGCGCAGGGCCACCAGCTCGAGCGAGAGGACGCCGACGAGCAGGTCCTCCTTGCTGCGGAACCGCTTGTAGACGGTGCCGAGGGCCACGCCCGAGGCCTGGGCCACGTCGCGCAGGCGCACCGCCGAGAAGCCGCCGGTCTCGGCCAGCCGCACCGCGGCGTCGAGGATCCGGCGGGCGCGATCGTCGATGAGGTTGAGCTCGCCGGGCAGCGGGACTGCAGTCATCCCCCTCGGTGTATGCGGCCCCGCAGGCGTCGTCAACGCTTGGCCTCGACGCGAACGAGGACCCCGTGCTTGGGCCGCATCGTGATCTGGAATTCCTGGGCGATCCGGGCCCGCGGGCTGAGCGTAAGGCGAAAACGCTGGGCGATCATCGCCAGCACCAGCGTGCCCTCGAGCAGGGTGAAGTGGTTGCCGATGCACATGCGCGGTCCGGCGCTGAACGGGATGTACGCCAGCTTGTGCCGGCCCTGCGCCTGCCCCGGTAAGAACCGCGCCGGCTCGAACTTCTCCGGGTCGTCCCAGAAGCGCGGGTCGCGGTGCATCAAGAACGGCACGTAGAGCACACGATCGCCCGGGTACACGCGATGCCCGGCCAGCTCGGTCTCGGCGACGATGTCGCGCCCGCCGCTCCAGGTCGGCGGATACAGCCGCAGCGACTCCTGCAGCACCGCCTTGGTGTAGTGCAGCGTGGTCTGGACGTCTTCAGCCGTCGGCACGCGCCCGTCGAGCTTGTCGACCTCTTCGATGAGCTTGTCCCACACCTCGGGATTTGTGCCGAGCAGGTAGAACGTCCACGCCAGCGCGATCGCGGTGGTCTCGTGGCCCGCCAGGAAGAACGTGGCGATCTCGTCGCGCACCAGCCGCGGGTCGAGCGGCTGGCCGTTCTCGTCGCGCGCGTTGAGGTACGCCGCCAGCAGGTCGTCCCCCATCGCGCCCTCGGCCCGCCGTCGCGCGATGATGTCGAACGTCACCTCGTCGAGCGTCCGCAGCGCCTTACGCAGGCGCAGGTTGCCCGGCGTCGGCCAGCGCAGCGGCAGCTGCAACATCTGGTTGCCGCGCCCCGACACCTGCTCGAGCGCCACCGTGAACGCCTCCGCCGACTCGCCGACGCGCGCGCTGAGGTCGAGGCTGAAGAGCGTCTCGCCGATGATCTCCATCGCCAGCCCGAGCAGCTCCGAGTACACGTTGAACTCGTCGCCGACCTTGAACCGCCGGGTCCAGTCGCCCAGCGTGCGCTCGGTCAGCCGCGTCATCTTGCCGGCCAGCGCCGCCACGCTGCCCTTGTTGAAGGCCGGCTGGGCGATCCGCCGCTCGCGCCGCCACAGCTCGCCCTCGCTGGTCAGGATCCCGTCGCCCACCAGCATGCGGATCGAGTCGTACGTGTCGCGCTTGCCGTACGAGTCCTTGTCGGTCAGCAGGATCTGCTCGACCGCGTCCGGATGCAGCGCGACGAACAGCGAGTGCTTGCCCACGCACAGGCGAAAGAAGTCGCCGTGCTTCTGCCGCGCCGCCTCGACCACGGGCATGATCCCGTGACGCGTCAGCATCGGTAAGTGGCCGAACACCGGCCAGCGCGTCGGTGTCGGGATCGAGTCGATGGGCGGCGAGACACGGTCGAGCAAGGCTTGCAGCACGGTGGTTCCCTCTTTGAAACGCGTTCTACACCCCTAGAACACGTTCCACCCCCGTGCAAGAGCCTGCACGGCGCGCTCCCGCGCATTCGCCGTCCCAGGCCCTCCAGGGCCCCCAGAAACCCAATCGGCGGTCCCGCATTTCATCCTCGATCGGCGCGCGAGCACGCGCCGAGCGGCGTCGACCCGGCGCGGCTTTGAGCCTGCCAGGCGTGAACCGCCGCGCGATCGGGCCTGCGCTTTCGGACATGCCCGATCGGGCATGTCCATGTCGCCATGCCCTCGAAGACATGTCCTTTTCACCATGCCCTCGAAGCCATGTCCCATCGCGCAGCTCACAGGCACGGATCGCCGGCCGGCAGCAGCACCCGCAGCGAGCGCGGCGCCATCGCCACCGACACCCCCGGCGCCAGCGCGAGCGTCTCGCCCGTCTGCGCGTCCACGTACTCGCCGGCGGCGAGCGACAGCCTGTCCAGCGCGATCGTCTGCGCCTCGCCCGCCCGCGACGTCAGCACCAGCGCCCGCTCGCCGCCCGGCGTCACCCGCTCGAACGCGTAGGCGTCCTTCGTCACCGTCACCGCCCGCCGCGACCCGCGGAGCAGCGCCGGCGAGCAGCGGCGCAGCGTCCCCAGCCGGCGCGCCGTCGCCAGCAGCGCCGCCTGCGGCTCCGGCAACGCGTCCCAGGCCGGCATCACCCGCCGGTTGTCGGGGTCCTGCCCGCCCGCCAGCCCGACCTCGTCGCCGTAGTACAGCACCGGCAGCCCCGGCAGCGTCAGCACCAGCCCGAGCGCCAGCGCCTGCCGCTCGTACGCCAACGCCTCGGCCGGCTGCGGCTCCGGGCTGGCCCAAGGGTCAGGTGCCGTCCCGCCCGCCGCCTCCGACACGAACCGCGTGACGTCATGGTTGCCGATCATGCGCGCCAGCGTCCCGCCGCTGCCGGCGGTCTTGGCCTCGACCTCGACCAGCGTCGCCTCGACCGCCGCGAACCCGGCCGACTCGTGGGCGATCACGTCGCGCAGCGCCCACATCAGCGGGAAATCGAACACGCTGTCGAGCCCATCCGGCCCGAGGTAGTAGCGGATCACCTCGATGCCCCACGCGCCCGGGCCGGTGAACACCTCGCCGACGAAGAAGCTGGCCTCGCGCGGCGCCAGCCGCTCGCGCACCTCGGCCGCGATCCGCCGCGTCGCCGCCCGCGGCATCATCGGCACCGCGTCGATCCGCAGCCCGTCGATGTCGAACGTCTCCATCCACCACACCGCGTCCTCGTAGGCCCAGCGCAGCGCCTCGGGCCGCTCGAGCCGCAGGTCGGGCAGGTACGGGGTGAACCAGCAGGTCTGGATGTAGCGACCCCAGTCGCAGCCGCCGAGGCCGCACACGCATGGCGGATCGGACATGTTCCAAAGGTCCTGCGCCTGCGACATGCGATAGCGCGGGTTGTCCTCGTAGACATGGTTGGGCACCAGGTCGAGCAGGACCCGCAGCCCGCGCGCGTGGGCGGCCGCGATCAGCGAGCGCAGCGCCGCCTCGCCGCCGATCCGCGCCTCGACCCCGCGCGAGTCGAGCGGCCAGTAGCCGTGATAGCCCTCGTAGAATTTCCCGTCGCCGCGGCCCTCGCGGGGCTCGATCGGGTTGACGTACACCGGCGACAGCCACAGCCCCGTCGCCCCGAGCGCCTCGATCGCCGCCAGCTCCGCCTCGATCCCGTCGAGCGTCCCGCCCGCGCGCCCGCCCGGGCTCGCCGGCGGCTCCAGCGTCGCCCCGCCCGGCCCGCGAAAGCGGTCGATCATGATCTGATACAGCAGCCCCTCGGCCGGCCGCTCCGCCGCCGGCTCGACCCACCCGACCGCTCCTGCCCGCGCCTCGCGGCCGGCCTCGTCGACCGCCACCAGCGCCAGCGAATGCTTGCCGCGCGGCAGCCCGGCGCGCGCCAGCGTGATCGCCCCGCTGGCCGCGTCGATCGTCGCCGGCACCACCGTCCCGTCGCTCGCGCGGCCCTCCGCGCGCACCAGCGGCGACCCGTCGGCGCCCGCCAGCAGCCGCGCCGAGGCCGTCCACGCGCCCTCCGGCGTCGCCGTCACCCCGTCGACCACCAGCTGCGGCTGCGCACAATCGGCGATGCGCAGCAGCGACACCTCGAGGTCGTCCTGCTCGCGCCAGAACGTCGAAAGCGGGTTGTGGTCATCGACGCGATCGACCCCGTCCTCGACGATCAGGTAGCCGTACTCGCCGGGCGGCAGCTCGAAGCGCGCCACCTGCCACGCCGGGTCCTCGGCGCTCGTGCGCAGCGGGATCCCGGGCGAAAACCACGAGTTCCACGAGCCCACGATCTCGAGCGTCGCCCCCGCGCGCTGCGGCTGGGCCCACACCGTCGCCGCGCAGTCGCGCCGCGGAGGGGCCGCGTCCTCGCACGCAGCGAGCCCTGCCGCGATCGCCGCGGCCGCGATCCGAGCGGACATGCCTCGGCCCCGCATCGGCCCCAGCGTATCACGACGGGCCCGTCCGGCGGCCGCTCCGTGCAGCCCCGTGCGCGTCTGCCTGGAGGTGCTACGGGTCTCGCGGAGCCACTCATGCAGTCACAACAGATGATCCAGGCCCTCGCGCAGATCACCTCGGACTTTCGCCGCGGCGACGTCGACGCCGCTTACGAGGGTTATCGCGACCTGTTCAGCAACCCGGCCTTCGCTCAGGGCAGCGCCGAGGATCGGCGACACGCGCTGCGCCAACTCGTCCACACCCAGGGCGCCCCGGCCCAGTTCACGCGGACCATGCGGGTCGCCCACGACGCCGCCGTCGGGCCGATCCAGGCCCTCGTCGCCGAGACCGACGACGCCGGCGATCGCGAGCTGCTCAAGACCCTGAAGCAGCGCCTCGGCTGATCCCGCGATCCACGCTCGACAACCGTCGTCGCTTCGGAGTACGAATGCGACGACGCCCGTGCGCTGCGATTTTCCTCTCCTGTCCCTCGCCGTCGCGTTGCTCGGCGTCGTCGCCCCTGCGGCGGCCGCCCAGAGCCCGGCGTCGCCGCCCACCACCTCGCAGCCCACGGCCTCCACGCCGCCGGTGACCCCGGCCGAGCCCGAACCTGCCCCTGAGGACAGCTCGGCCGTGCCCGCGCCGGACGCCGTGCCGACCGCGAGCGCCGCCCCGACGCCAGCCGAGGCCCCGCCGCCGACGCCCGTGCCCGAGCCCGCGGTCAAGCCCGACAAGCCCGGCTCGCGCGGCCCGCACCCCCACGATCCGAACAGCCCGCCCGGCCTCGCCGACGGCTTCCATTTCGGCTCGTACGGCCGCGTCATCGCCGGCGGCGACTCTACCGGTCGCGCCGGCCGCAACGGCGACATCGTCGCTCGCGGCTCGCGGCTCGACGAGGCCAACTACGCCGAGCTCGAGCTGCGGCGCGAGGACTACTGGAAATCGACCGGCGCCTACACGCGGATCGTCGCCACCACCGCCTTCGCCACCCCGATCTTCCACTATAACGGCCAGTTCTCGGCCGCCCTGGCGATCCGCAACCTCTACCTCGAGGTCCGCAACGCCGGCGTCAAGGGCCTGTCCTTTTGGGCAGGTTCTCGCATGTACCGCGGCGACGACATCTACCTGCTCGACTTCTGGCCGCTCGACAACCTCAACACCATCGGCGGCGGCGTCGGTTACACCTTCAAGACCGGCACCGAGCTCAAGTTCCACGCCGGCCTCAATCAGCCGACCGATCCTTACTATCGCCAGACCATCCTGCGCCCGCCGGCCTACAATCAATTCGGGTCCGCCGAGGTCGCCATCCTCGATCGCCAGAAGCTGGTCAGCAGCCTCAAGCTCAGCCACGTCTGGCCGATCGGCGACAGCGGCGGCGTCAAGGGCATCCTCTACGGCGAGCTCCACTACGTGCCCGAGGGCCAGCGCGAGATCGAGAGCAAGGTCTACGAGGCTGTCCCCAAGGACAAGGGCTTCGTCGGCGGCGCCCAGGTCGGCGCCTTCACCGGCAAGCGCAGCACCTACGTCAACCTCACCGCGCGGTTCGCCTCCGGCATCGCGGCCTACGGCGAGCTCAACGCCCCCCGGCAGCTGCGGCCCGATCGCACCGCCACCGGCGCCCACGAATTGCTCGTCACCCTCAGCGGCAACTGGGAGCGCGGCCCCTTCGGCCTGCTCATGGGCTCCTATTATCGCCAGTTCCGCAACGCCAGCCGCTCGCTCGATTGGGACGACCTCAACGAGGGCATCGTCATCGTCCGCCCGCAGGTGTGGTTCGCCAAGATCGCCGGCGTCGCGCTCGAGGCCTCGTATCAGGCCCAGCAACGCGGCGTCGCCACCGAGTCCGAGCCCAACCTCTTCAAGCCCGTGTTCGCGCAGATGGGCCGCTTCGGCGTCATCCCGTTCATCACCCCGGGCGGCCCCGGCGCGTTCCAGCGCCCGCAGATCCGCCTGATCTACCTGCTCACCGTGCGCGACGGCGCCACGCGCTCGTTCTACCCCGCCGACGACGTGTTCGCGCGCCGCGGCGTCGACCACTTCATCGGCGTCGGCGCCGAGTGGTGGTTCGGCAGCACCAGCTACTTCCGCTGAAGCGACCTCGGAGACCTCGCCATGCACGATCGCCGACTCCTCGCATTCGCCCCCGCGCTGCTCCTCGCCGCCGGCTGCCTGCACTTCGACACCCTCGACGAACCGGTCAAGATGGCGACCCACGCCAAGGACTGGCGCGAGGCCGTCATCTATCAGGTGCTCATCGATCGCTTCGACGACGGCGACGACGGCAACAACAACCTGCTCGACCGCGAGAACATGGCCCGCTATCACGGCGGCGACTGGATCGGGCTCGAGAACCGGCTCGACTACATCCAGGAGCTGGGCGTCAACACCCTGTGGATCTCGCCGGTCATCAAGAACATCGAGACCGACGCCAACGTCGACGGTTATCACGGCTACTGGGCCGTCGACCTGACCCAGCCGAACGCCCACTTCGGCAACCTCGACGACCTGCGCTCGCTCGTGCGCGCCGCCCACGAGCGCGACATGTTGGTGGTGATCGACATCGTCGCCAACCACATGGGCCAGCTGTTCTTCTACGACATGAACCTGAACGGCGTGCCCGACATCCTGCTGCAGGGCACCGGCACGCGGCCGCAGGGCACCCCCGTGCCGCCGGGCTTCGACCAGTCGGGCTTCACCCACATCACCGAGTACGACCCCGACTTCAACCCGCTCGGGGTCCAGGCCTTCACCTCGCTGGGCCCGGCCGGGCCGGCGCCGGTCGTGTTCCCGTTCGACCCGAAGAGCGGCCACGTCACGCCGATGCCGGCCATCTTCCAGAACCCCGAGGTCTACAACCGCAAGGGTCGCACCTTCAATTACGACGACCCGCAGCAGCTGCTCACCGGTGACTTCCCCGGCGGCCTCAAGGACGTGAACACCACCCGCTGCGACGTCAAGCAGGCGTTCGTCGACTCCTACGCGCGGTGGATCGAGCTGACCGACGCCGACGGCTTCCGCATCGACACCGTCAAGCACGTCGAATACGAGTTCTGGCGCTACTTCACCCAGCGCGTGCGCCAGCGGCTGGCGGCCCAGGGCAAGAACAAGTTCTTCATGTTCGGCGAGGCCTTCGACGGCCGCGACGAGCTGGTCGGCTCGTTCACCAAGAACGACCTCCCGAGCGACGAGGAGCTCGCGCGCGAGAACTCGTGCGACGACGGCCCCAAGCTCACCGGCGATCAGCTCGACAGCGCCTTCTACTTCCCGCAGCACTACCAGGTGTTCCGCGACGTGTTCCAGGACGCCGCCTCGACCGACCGGATCGCGGGCCTGTGGGCCAACAAGACCACCAACTACGGCACCGTCGCGCCCAAGGACAGCGCCGGCGTCGCCCCGCACAAGCTGCTCGTCAACTTCATCGACAACCACGACGTCGCGCGCTTCCTCTACTTCGCCCGCGAGCGCGTCGAAAAGGATCCCGCGTTCGCCGGCAAGTCGCTGCGCGACAAGGAGCTGCGGCTGCGGTCCATGCTGCAGAACGCCCTGCTCATGCTCATGACCGCCGAGGGCATCCCCTGCCTCTACTACGGCACCGAGCTCGAGTACCGCGGCGGCAACGACCCGAGCAACCGCGAGGACATGTGGCGTCCTTATCCGTACCTGGGCGAGACCACCCCACCGCCGGCGTTCGACACCACCGGCGCGACCTTCGCCTTCACCAAGAAGCTGATCGCGTACCGCAAGAAGCTGGCCGCCCTGCGCCGCGGTGACACCAAGGTCGTGTGGTCGACCACGCGCACCGGCGACGAGTCCGACGCCGGCATCTTCGCCTTCGAGCGCGCCGGCGGCGAGGCCGGCAGCAACTACGTCCTGGTCGTGTTCAACACCCACCAGAGCCACGACAGCCGGACCCAGTTCGAGGGCGCCGCCATGACCGTCTCGGCCCCCGCTGGCGCCGTGCTGGTCGACGTCCTCGGCGGCAACAAGAAGTACACCGTCGGCGCCGGCGGCACCCTCGACCTCACCCTCCCGCCGGTGTCCGGCATGCTCCTCGTCCCGCAGCAGGACGTCTGACGCTCCATGGTCGCCGTCACCGCGCGCGCCATCGTCAAGCGCTTCGGGGCCACCGAGGTCCTGCGCGGCGTCGACGTCCACGTGCCCGACGGCGGCTTCGCCGTGCTCGTCGGCCCCAGCGGCTGCGGCAAGAGCACCCTGCTGCGCCTGCTCGCCGGCCTCGAGGACGTCACCGCCGGCGAGATCCGGTTCGGCGAGCGCGACGTCACCCGCCTCGCCCCGCGCGACCGCGACATCGCCATGGTGTTCCAGTCGTACGCCCTCTACCCGCACCTCACGGTGCGCGACAACCTCGCGTTCGGCCTCAACCTGCGCAAGACCGACCTGGCCACCATCGCCAGCCGCGTCGCCGAGGTCAGCGCCATGCTGGGCCTCGACCTCCTGCTCGACCGCCTGCCGCGCGCCCTGTCCGGCGGCCAGCGCCAGCGCGTCGCCATGGGCCGCGCGATCGTCCGCCGCCCGCAGCTGTTCCTGTTCGACGAGCCGCTGTCCAACCTCGACGCCGCGCTGAGAGCCCAGGTGCGCGTCGAGATCCGCAAGCTCCACGACCAGCTCGGCGCCACCAGCGTGTACGTCACCCACGACCAGGTCGAGGCGATGACCCTGGCCGACCGGATCTTCGTGCTCAACCGCGGCGTCGTCGAGCAGGTCGGCCCGCCGCGCGACGTCTACGACCACCCGCGCACCCGCTTCGTCGCCGGCTTCCTCGGCAGCCCGGCCATGAATTTCCTCGACGGCGTCCAGGTCGACGCCGGCGGCCTGGCGCTGCCCGGCGGCCAGCGCCTCGCGATCCGCGACCCCGAGCGGTTCGGCGACCGGCTTCAACCTGGCCGAACGGTCAGCCTCGGCGTCCGCCCGCACGACTTCGTGGTCCGCCCCGACGCCCCCGACCTGACGGTCGAGGTCGAGCTGGTCGAGCTGCTCGGCCCCGAGCTGCAGATCCACGCCCGCCTCGGCGGCCGCCCGCTGGCCGTCTGCCTCGACAGCCAGAGCGGCGTGGCCCGCGGCGACCGCCTCCCGCTGGCCGTGCGCGCCCTCCACCTGTTCGACCCCGAGACCGGCCAGAGCCTGCGCGTATGAGCATGTCCGTGCAGACATGTCCGCTCGCGCATGTCCCCTGCGACATGTCCCTGAGGTCCGGTTGCTGAGGCACGCCGCCCTCGCTCGCATGTCCTCCCGGACATGCTCGCCCGGTCATGTCCTCGGCGCCCTGCTCGCCGTGCTCGCCCTGCTCGCCCCCGCCCTCGCCCGCGCCGACGAGCTGCGGCTGTGGCACGCCTACCGCGACGCCGAGGCCACCGCCCTGGTCGAGATCGTCGAAGAATTCGCCGCCCGCACCGGCCACCGCGTCGAGCTGCTGGCGGTCGCCCACGAGAGCTTCGGCAGCAAGCTCGCCGCCACCATCCCGCGCGGCCAGGGCCCGCACGTCTTCATCGACTCGCACGAGCGGATCGGCGACTACCGGCTGCGCGCGCTGCTCGGCGACGCCGGGCCCGCGCTCGGGCCCGACGCCGACTACAGCGCGCAGTCGCTGGCCGCCGTCACCCAGGACGGCGCGCGCTGGGGCGTCCCGCTGAACGCCAAGTCGGTCGCGCTGTTCGTCAACACCCGCCTCGCCGGCGCCGTCCCGGACACCCTCGAGGGTATCGCCGCCCTGCCCATGCCCGCGGGCGTCTACCCGCTGGCCTACGAGGCCCAGAGCGCCTACGGCCACATGCCGCTGCTGGCGGCCTTTGACGGCCGCATGCTCGCCGACGACGCCAGCTTCGGCTTCGTCGGCCCGGCCGCGGCCCGCTCGCTCGCGTTCGCCAGGGAGCTCGTCGAGCGCGGCGCCGTCCCGCGCGACGCCGACGGCGCCCTCGTGTCCGACCTGTTCCGCTCCGGCCGGGCCGCCTTCGCCATCAGCGGCCCGTGGCTGGTCGGTCAGCTCGCCGGCGTCGAGTTCGCCTGGCGCGTCGTGCCCCTGCCGATCGTCGGCGAGACCGGCCTGCCGATGCGCCCGCCGCTGACCGTCGAGGCCGCCATGCTGTCGCCGCAGGGCTCCGCCTCGCCAGCCGCCCTCGACCTGGTCCGCGCGCTCGCCAGCGCCGAGGCGGCCGCGGTGCGCCAGCGGCTCGCCGGCACCCTGTCCGTCAGGACAGACGTACCTGTCCCCGAGGACAGCCCCGTGCTCGCCGGCTTCCGCGCCCAGGCCGAGCTCGCGGCGCCGATGTCCGCCGACCCGGCCATGCGCTCGACCTGGGAGCCGGCCTTTCGCGCCATCCGCAAGGTCCTGCGCGGCCAGGCCAGCCCCGAAGACGCGCTCGCCGAGGCCGCCCGCCGCTTCGCCGACGTCCGCCGCCCACCGCCGCCCGCCGCCTCGCCGACGCCGGCCCTGCTGCTGCTCGGCCTCGGCCTGCTGCTCGTCGCCTTTCACCTGGTCCGCCGCGCCCGCGACCCCGCCGCCCGCCAGGCCCTGCGCGCCTCGCTGCCGGCCTACCGCTACGTCGCCCACAGCGTCGTCGTCGTCGGCCTGCTGGTGTTCCTCCCGCTGATCGTCGGCGCCGCCACCTCGCTGTTCGCCGGTCGCCCGGGCGAGGGCTACTACGTCGGCCTCGCCAACTTCTTCGAGATCCTCACCGCCCGCGGCGGCCCCTTGCTGGCCACCGGCTCGTTCTGGTTCGTCCTCCTCGTCACCTTCCTGTGGACGGCCGTCAACGTGGTCCTCCACCTCGGCATCGGCCTCGCGCTCGGCCTCGTGCTGTCGCGCCCGACCCTGCGCCTGCGCGCGCTCTACCGCGTGCTCCTCATCCTCCCGTGGGCCGTGCCCAGCTACGTCACCGCCCTGGCGTGGAAGGGCATGTTCCACCAGCAGTACGGCGCCGTCACCGGCCTCGTGCTCGCCATCAACGAGTGGTTCGGCACCAGCCTCGAGCCGATCGCCTGGTTCTCGCGCTTCGCCACCGCCTTCGCCGCCAACGTCGCCACCAACGTGTGGCTCGGCTTCCCCTTCATGATGGTCGTCACGCTCGGCGCCCTCACGGCCGTGCCCGCCGACGTGCTCGAGGCCGCCGAGGTCGACGGCGCCAGCCGCTGGCAGCGCCTCACCCGCGTCACCCTGCCGATGATCCGCCCGGCCCTCGCCCCGGCCGTCACCCTCGGCGCGATCTGGACCTTCAACATGTTCAACGTCGTCTTCCTCGTCTCGGGCGGCGACCCCGACGGCTCGACCGACATCCTCGTCAGCGAGGCGTACCGCTGGGCCTTCACCCGCGAGGCCCAGTACGGCTACGCCGCCGCCTACGCCGTCCTGATCTTCCTGCTCCTGCTCGTCACCACCCGCCTGCCGGCCTGGCTGGCGCGGCGACCGCGAGGCGCGCGATGAGCCCGATCGGACATGTCCCTTCGGCCATGCCCTATCGGCCCTGTCCCCGCGGACATGCCCCATCGGCCATACGCTCGACACCCGCGCGCGCCGGCGCCAGCGGCTGGCATGTCCCATCCACCATGTCTTCCCGGCCATGCCCCCACGGACATGCCCTGAACGACACGCCTCACGCTCCCCCCCGCGAGGTGCGCCGATGAGCCCCGCCGATCAGGGCCGCAAGGTCAGCCTCGCCGAGTCGATCGGCGCCCACCTGCTGCTCGTCGTCGCCGTCGCCTTCGCCCTCTACCCGCTGCTGTGGGTCGTCTCGCTGGCCTTCTCCGGCGCCGTCGAGCCGACCCCGCGGGTCTTGCCGGTCCCGATCGAGCCGACCCTCGAGCACCTGCGCGGCGTCGCCTTCTCGACCCTCCAGGTCCCCGGTGAGCCCGACCGGTGGTTGTTCGGCCTCCAGCTCGCCAACTCCATCGTCATCAGCCTCGCCACCGCCCTCGTCGGCGTCGTCATCGCCGTGCCGACCGCCTACGCCCTCGCCCGCTTCGAGTTCGTCGGCAAGAACGGCGGCATGCGGGCCCTGCTGGCCACGCAGATGTTCCCCGCCGTCGCCAGCGCCATCCCGCTCTATATCATCCTCGACGGCCTCGGCCTGCTCGGCACCCGCTCCGGCCTGGTCCTCTGCTACGCCACCACCGCCGTCCCGTTCGCCATCTTCCAGCTGCGCGGCGCCTTCGAGACCATCCCACGCGACCTCGAGGAGGCCGCCATGGTCGACGGCGCCACCCGCTTCGAGGCCTTCCGCAAGGTCGTCCTGCCGGCCGCTCGCCCCGCGATCGCCGTCACCGCCCTGTTCGCCTTCATGAGCGCCTACAACGAGTTCGTGCTGGCCCACACCATGCTCGGCCGCGAGGAGATGTACACGGTCCCCGTGGTCCTGCAGCGCTACATCTCCGAGTTCAGCGCCGACTGGCCCAAGTTCGCCGCCGGCTCGCTGATCGTCTCGATCCCGGTGATGATCCTCTTCTACATCGCCCAGCGCCACCTCATCGCCGGCCTCACCGCCGGCGGCGTCAAGGGCTGAGCCCGCGATGCGGCCCCGCTGCGGCCGACGAAACAGCGTGCCCGTCTCGGCCACGCCCCGCTCGGGCCGCGCGTGCGGTTGCGCCGGGCCCGGCGATCACATTTCATCCATGCCGTGAATCCAACCAGGGTTCCGCGGATTCCAAACCCTCGCCCCAAGCTCCCTGGAGGACCCCGAATGCGTCGATCTCTGCTCCTGTCCCTCGGCCTGGCCGTCGTTCCCGCCTGTTCCTCGCCGACGCCCGCCGACGCCGGCAAGGCCGCGCCGCCCGCCACCAAGGCCGCCACGCCGCCCGCCGCTGCGCCCGCCGCCGAGGCCCCCGAGCTCATCCCGCGCGAGCTCCTGTTCGGCAACCCCGAGCGCGTCAACGTCCAGATCAGCCCTGACGGCCAGCACCTCGCCTACGTCGCGCCGGTCGACGGCGTGCTCAACGTCCACGTCGCGCCGGCCGGCGATCCGACCGCGGCCAAGGCGGTCACTGCCGACAAGGCCCGCGGCATCACCCAGTACTTCTGGTCCTACCGCCCTGACACCCTGCTCTACATGCGCGACACCGGCGGCGACGAGGATTTCCACCTCTACTCGCTCGACCTCAAGACCGGCGAGAGCCGCGACCTGACCCCGTTCCCCAAGACGCGCGCCGCCGTCAACGGCGTCAGCCACCTCCATCCGGACGTCGTGCTCGTCGGCATGAACGACCGCGACCAGCAGTGGCACGACCTCTACCGCGTCGACCTCGCGACCGGCGCACGGACCCTGGTCGAGCGCAACGATCAGAAGCTGTCCGGCTACGTCACGGACCCCGACTTCAAGGTCCGCCTGGCCACCCGCACCCGCGACGACGGCGGCACCGAGGTCCTGAAGCCCGACGGCCCCGGCAAGTGGAAGGTGTTCGAGCAGATCCCGTTCGACGACTCCCTCAGCACCGGCTTCGGCGGCTTCACCACCGACGGCAAGACCGCGTACCTGAGAGAGTCGCGCGACCGCAACACCGTCGCCCTGTACGCCGTCGACCTCGACACCGGCGCCAAGAAGCTGCTGCTCGAGGATCCGCGGGCCGACATCAGCAGCGCCATGGCCGACCCACGCACCGGCGTGGTGCGAGCGGTCGCCACCAACTACCTGCGCGAGGAGTGGAAGGCGCTCGACGACAGCATCAGCCGCGACCTCGAGAACCTCAAGGCCATCGGCCCCGGGGTCGTCAGCGTCACCTCGACCACGCTCGACGACAGCACCTGGATCGTCGCCTACGCGGCCGCCGAGGCCCCGGCCATCTACTACCGCTACACGCGGAGCGGCGGCTCGCTCACCAAGCTGTTCGCGGCCCGGCCCGCGCTCGAGGGCAAGCCGCTGACCAAGCAGTGGCCGCAGGAGATTCCCTCGCGCGACGGCCTCACGCTCGTCAGCTACCTGACCTTGCCGCACCAGTCCGACCCCGAGCAGGACGGCAAGCCGAACACGCCCGCGCCGCTGGTGCTGCACGTCCACGGCGGCCCGTGGGCGCGCGACAGCTACGGCTACGCCTCCACCCCGCAGTGGCTGGCCAACCGCGGCTACGCCGTGCTGCAGGTCAACTATCGCGGCTCGACCGGCTTCGGCAAGGACTTCGTCAACAAGTCCAACTTCGAGTGGTCCGGCAAGATGCACGAGGACCTGATCGACGCCGTCGACTGGGCGATCAAGCAGGGCATCACCACCGCCGACCAGGTCGCGATCATGGGCGGCAGCTACGGCGGCTACGCCACCCTGGTCGGCCTGACCTTCACGCCCGACACCTTCAAGTGCGGCGTCGACGTCGTCGGCCCCTCCAACCTGGTGACCCTGTTCGAGACCTTCCCGGCCTACTGGGCCAGCTTCATGCAGCAGTGGTACCACCGCGTCGGTGACTCGCGCACCGACGAGGGCAAGCAGAAGCTGCTCGCGCGCTCGCCGATCAGCCACGTCGACAAGATCAAGAAGCCGCTGCTCATCGCCCAGGGCGCCAACGACCCGCGGGTCAAGCAGGCCGAGAGCGACCAGATCGTCGAGGCCATGAAGGCCAAGAACATCCCGGTCACCTACGTGCTGTTCCCCGACGAGGGCCATGGCTTCGCCCGCTCGGAGAACAACAAGGCCTTCACCGCCGCCGCCGAGGGCTTCCTCGGCACCTGCCTCGGCGGCCGCGTCGAGCCGGTCGGCAAGGACCTCGCCGGCTCGAGCATCACCGTCCCGGTCGGCGCCGACATCGTGCCCGGCCTCGCCGACGCCCTGCGCTCGCACACGCAGGCGATCAAGAACTGACGCACCCGCGTCGCAAGCATCGCCGCGATGCCCGAGCAACGACGAGGTCGTGCTCGGGGTCGCGGCGCTTCCGTGTCCTCGCACGAGGTCGCCGCGACCCCCGAGCAACGACGCGATCGTGCTCGAGGCCCGCCTCTCGCATCCTCGTGCATCGTCACGGTGACGGCGCCGCAATCAGGCCGGCCTCGCTCGTGGCTTCCTCCGACCTCGCCCCGATGCCGGCCTCATCCGCTCGCCCGCGATCTCCCGAGCAGACCTCGTCCTCGACCGCGAAGCGTTAAGCAGCTCCTTAGCCGCCCCTGGCGCGCGGCCCGACGACCCCAGGAGTCTCTCCATCGCCACCGCCTTCGCTCGCGCGGTCTCGACCTGTCCCCGGGGACATCCTCGATCCATCTGTCCCGAGGGACATATCGTAACAGTCCGCGCTGGCCGCGATTTTGTTATCTTCGATCCTCGTGCCCGAGACGGAGCCCCCAGCGCCCGCGCGTGGTTCGCCCCCCGACCCCGCCGCGGCCTCCGGCAGTTCGCCTGCTGCGCGGCTGACCGGCGCCCACCGGCTCGTCAGCGCCGAGACCACCGGCTTCTTCGACGCCCTGCCGCACGGCACCCTGCTGATGCGCCTGTGGGCCCGCTTCGGCCTGCTCATGGGCCAGCAGCTCGCGCGGGTGGTCCAGGACGACCACGTGTTCCTCCTCGTGATGGCCGCGGTGGTCGGCACCACCAGCGGCGTCGCGGCCGGCGCGTTGCTGGCGTGGATCGAGTACGCCTTCCGCCTGTTCCCGCGGCCCGAGGAGAGCAGCGCGCTGGTCCGCTGGGCCGCGGTCATCGGCGTCCCGGTGCTCGGCGGACTCGCGGCCGGCGGCCTCCAATTCGTGCTCCGCCGCCTGCTCCGCCAGGCGCCGGTGCTCGGCATCCCGGGCGTCATCGAGGCCATCGCGCGCAAGCAGGGCACGATCCACGGGCGCCAGGCCGTCGTCGTCGGCGTCGGCACCGGCATCACCATCGGCAGCGGCGGCTCGTGCGGGCACGAGGGTCCGAGCGTGGCGATCGGCGCGGCCGTGGGCAGCAGCCTGGCGCGCTTCTTCGGCCTGCGGATGCGCTGGCACCTGGCGATGGTCGGGGCCGGGTGCGCCGGCGGCCTCGCGGCGGCCTTCAACGCCCCGCTGGCCGGGGTCGTGTTCACCGTCGAGATCGTGTTCGGCGGCGCCATCGGCGGCAACATCGGCACCATGTCGGTGTTCGTGCCGCTGATCGTCGCCGCGGTCGCCGGCACCTTCACCTCGCACGTGATCCGCGGCGAGCACCTGACCTTTGCGACAGTCGAGCACGGCGACGCCGGCCTCGCGGAGATGGGCCTCTTCATCGCCCTCGCCGCGCTCGCCGGCGTCATCGGCACGCTCATGGGCCGCGCCGTGCTGGGCACCACCCGCTGGTTCCAGCGCCTCAAGGCCCCCGAGCTGCTCAAGCCGGCGCTCGGCGCCCTCGGCGTCGGCCTGCTCGCCGCGATCGTCTCCAACGACATCCTCGGCGCCGGTCATGCCACCGTCAGCGAGGCGCTGCAGGGCTCGCTCGGCTGGCAGATGGCGCTCGCGCTGCTCGGCCTCAAGCTCGTCGCCACCGCGATGACCGTCGGCAGCGGCGGCTTCGGCGGCGTGTTCATGCCCTCGCTGTACATCGGCGCCTGCCTCGGCACCGTCGTCGGCGCGCTGGCCCAGTTCGCGCTCGGCCCCGCCGCCGAGTCGACCGGCTCCTACGCGCTCGTCGGCATGGGGGCGATCTTCGCCGCCACCATGCACGCCCCGCTGACGCCGATCGTGATGATCTTCGAGCTCACCCAGGACTACGAGATCATCCTCCCGCTGATGCTCGGCTGCATCCTCGCGGTGTTCGTCGCCCGCCGCATGACCCCGCGCAGCCTGTTCCAGGAGGCCCTGCACCAGCAGGGCGTGGTGCTCGGCCACGAGGCCGAGGTCGAGGTGATGAAGCGCGGCCACGTCGCCGACCTCATGCGCCCGCCGCCGCGCGCCCTGTCCGAAGGGACAGCCGCCGCCGAGGTCCGGCGCGTCGCGCTCGACGAGGGTCGCTCGCCGTTCGTCATCGACGACACCGGCGCGGTGGTCGGGTGGATCGACGCCGACCTGCTGGCCAAGCGGGTCCTGCACGGCGACGTCGCCCCCGAGGCCGCCGCGCGCGACCTCATGTCCGACGTCCAGCTCGCCCTGCTCTACCCGACCGACACCCTCGCCGGCGCCATGCTGGCCTCCGCGCGCTGCAGCGCCGAGGTCTTGCCGGTCGTCGATCCCGAGCGGCGCCTCGTCGGCGTGCTGCGCCGCGGCGACCTGATGGCCCACTACAGCGACAAGGTGCTCGGCCAGCAAGAAGAGGCCGTGCACATGCACACCACCGGCGGCGGCGCCCACGGCCACGAGGTCGGCCTCGGCAAGGGCATGATCCTCGATCACATCATCGTCGGTCGCCGCTGGGCCGGCCGCACCCTCGCCGACCTCGCGCTGCGCTCGCACACCGGCGCCACCGTCGTCGAGCTGTTGCGCGGCGAGGCCCCGCTCCCGCTCGACCCCAACGCCCCGTTGCAGCAGGGCGACGTGCTCGCGGTCGTCGGCACCCGCGAGCAGATCCTCGCCGCCCGTCGCATGAGCCCCACGCGCCCCGGCGCGCCGGTCGGCTGACGTGTCCCCGGGGACAGCTCCCCCGCCGCCGAGATGCACCGAAGGACAGGCCGCGTGCGACGAGTCGCACGGGCGCTGTTCGACCGACCACCCGCGCTTCTTCGCCCCGCCCGTCCCGCAGGCGCGCTACCCTCGGCCCGTGCCGCACGACCCCCAGGCCTGGATCGACGCGCTCCGACTCGTCCCGCACCCCGAGGGCGGGCACTACCGCGAGACCTACCGCGCCGCGCTCGGCGTCGTGCGCGACGGTCAGCCGCGCACCGCCTCGACCGCGATCTATTACTTGCTCCGCCACGGCGAGCGCTCGCGCCTGCACCGGATCCGCAGCGACGAGCTCTGGCACTTCCACGCCGGCGACGGCCTGCAGGTCCACGTCTTCGCCGACGACGGTCACAGCGTCCTGCGCCTCGGCCTGGACCTCGCCGCCGCCGAGGCCCCGCAGCAGTGGGTCGCCGCCGGCGCGTGGTTCGGCGCCGAGGTCGAGCGGCCCGGCGGCTGGGCCCTCGTCAGCTGCACCGTCGCGCCCGGCTTCGAGTTCGCCGACCTCGAGTTCGCCGACCGCGCCGCGCTGGTCCGCGCCTTCCCCGAGAGCGCCGACATCATTACCCGCCTCACCTGAGCCGCGCGCGCCTCGCCCGGGCTTCCCACGGCGCGGACGATCGCAGTCACCGCTCACAGGCCTCAGGCTAGCGAACGCGCGAACGCAACTCTCGGCGAGCGAGCTCCGCTCTTCGACGCGCGAGCCGTCACTCCCGGCCACGCCTCTCGCGCTCGACGAGCGAGCGCTGCCATCGACCGCGCCCTCGTCGTCACCTCGCGGTCCCACTCCCCTGGCGCGAACGCGGTCACGCTCACGCTCGACGAGCGAGCTCCGCTCATCGACCTGCGAGCGCAGACCCTCGCGCCCACGCATCACTCCAGTCGCGCGCCACCGACCTCGCCGATCGCTCGGCTGAAGATCGCGGTCACGCGCCACCCCCGTTGAATATTCCCCGGGAACCTCGCCCCCGGCCCGCTGTCTGCCCCTCCGAAGCGACGCGTGCGGCCGATGTGCGGCCGCGATGTCCGTCGCTACATGTCCTTTGAGACAGTTGCATCGCCGTGGAGGATCCCGCCGTGCCCACCCGCAAGCCGACCGAGGAAGAGACCGTCAACGCCGACCTCCTGCCCGTCATGAACGTCATGTTCTTGCTGATCCCCGCCCTGCTGTTGGCGATGGAGTTCGCGAGCATGGCCCAGATCTCGATCGCGGTGCCTCGCACCGTCAGCAGCCCGACCGCCCAGCCGCGAGACCCTAGCCAGCCCGAGCTCGGCTTCAAGGTCACCATCGGCAGCGACGGCTTCCGCACCCGCTCCGGCGGCGCCGACGCCGGGCCAGGCGCGATCCCCATGAGCGGCGGCGACTACGACTACGCCGCCCTCGCCACCGCCGCCCGCGACCTCAAGCACCTGTTCCCCGCCGAGTCGACCGTCACGATCACCGCCGAGGGCGACGTGCCGATGGACGTCCTGGTCCGCACCATCGACGTCCTCCGCGGTGACCGCTGCAAGCTCGGCGGCGTCACCCGCGGCGAGCAGCCGGGCGACGAGTGTCTGTTCTGGTCGCCGGTGATCGAGAGCGTCGGCTGAGCCGCCGCGGACCCTGGACCTCGCGCGCAGGACGACGCGCGAGGTCCTTCGGGCGCCGAAGTTGGACATGACCCAAGGGACAGCCCATCCGCGGGTCGTCTCGTGACCTCGATTTGTCGCGTCACTCGCTTGTCCCGAAGGACATCCGGCGAGCGCCGCGCCTCAGTAGTCCTCGACCCACTCCGCGATCGGTGTTTCCTCGCCGACGTGGCGCTCGAGAATGACCATCGCCTTCTCCTCGGTCACCCCGGGATAAAAGCCGGGCCCGCTCACGTCGCGCGGCTCTTCCTCGCCCTTCTCGTTGGGGGCCAGCGGCCGCACGAACACGTTGGGCCCGTCGCTGCAGCGGCCGAAGCAGTTGTAGGCCACCACATGGCAGCGGGCCTTCAGCCCGGGATCGGCCGCGACCCCCGCCTTGAGCAGCGTCACCAGGCGATCGCTTTCGTGGGTGATGCCGCAGCTCGGGCCGTCGCAGACGAGGATCTGGAACCTACGCATGACGCCCGGGCCTTGTAGCGAACAACGCCCAGGCCCCGCAAGTCGCCCGTCTGCCGGTTTTTTGGCGGTCCGGCGCGCGGCGAGTAGCGTCGCTCCATGATCGGACCCACGGAGCCTGGCGTGCGCAGCGGCTCGCGCCGAACCTCGCCAGCCGCGCCGCGGGCCGGCTGCTCGTGCGAGCTGCTGCTCTCGCTGTGCGCCGCCGACTCCGTCCAGGGCGTCCTCTCCGCGCACGGGCTCGACGTCGCCCGCCTGCGCGCCGTCGTCGACGAGCTCCACGCCGAGGTCGAGACCGAGCCGGCCGACTGGCGCCTGCGGATCACCCAGCGCGGCGGCCGCGCGGCCGATCCCGACCTCGATCTCCTGCTCGCCCTCGTCCGCTCCGCCGACTCCCACGCCTACCAGCTGCTCGAGCGCGCCGGCGCCGCCTGCGGCGCCCTGCGCAAGCTCCTGATCGACCGCCTGCGCGCGCTCGAGGCCGCCGCGCTCAATGGGACAGGTCCTTCGCGCCATGTCGGATCGGCCATGTCCTCCGAGACATCCGCCCCGCGGCGCCCCGTCGTCCAGCGCATGTCGACCGCCCGGGCCGGCGAGCGCCCGGTCCGGCGCTCGCTCGCCGACGCCCGCCCTGCTGACCTGTCCCCGAGGACATCTCAGGCCGGCGACGCCCCGCGCCCGACCCGCGGCGGCGCCCGCACCTGGTCCGAAGACCAGGAGCGCGCCCGCCCCGTCCCCGCGCGCCCGACCGACGTCCGCACCTGGCCCGTCGACCACCCCGCGCGCGTCCGCCTCGACGCCAGCGACGGTTCGCCGGCGCGCGCTCGCCTCGAGCCTCGCACCTGGCCCGAAGACCAGCCCACGCGCGCCCGCCTCGACGCCGCCGGCGACGGCCCGCGCGCCCGCACCTGGCCCGAAGACCAGCCCGAGGCCCGCCCCGCTCGCCGCACCGCACGCGAGCAGCCGCGCCTGCTGGCCCGCACCGATCCTCGCCCCGGACCCGCTACCGCCCTGTCCCCGCGGCCAGGTCCCAACGCCCAGGTCGCGACCGCCGTCGAGCCCGAGCCGCGCCTCGCTCCGGTGTCGCAGCCCGAGCCGCGCAACCACCGTCTGGCCCCGCTCGACCCGTCGGCCCTGCCGCCGCTGCACGGTCGCGAGGGCGAGCTGGCGCGCCTGGCCGACGCCGTCCTGCGCCGCTCGCCGCGCCCGCCGCTGCTCGTCGGCCCGCCCGGCAGCGGCCGCACCCTGGTCGCCAAGCACCTCGCCGGCCTGCTGCACCAGCCGGTCTTCTACCTGTCCGCGACCCGCTACGAAGACGAGGACGGCCTGCGCGCCGACCTCGCCGCCGTCGCCAAGCAGGGCGGCGTCGCCATCCTCGACGACCTCGATCGGCTCGGCGGCGACGGCCCGCCGGCGCTGCTCGGCGCCCTCGCCAAGGCCTGGTCTTCGGGACAGCCGCCGATCGTCGCCGTCGCCTCGCCCGAGGGCCAGGCTCGCCTCGGCGCCTGGGCGCCCGGCCTGACCGCCGCGCTCGACCTCGTCACCCTCCAGCCGCTCGAGGGCGACGACCTGCGCGCCGCCGTGGCCGCCGCCGCGCCCGCGGTGCTGGCCCAGCATGGCCTGTCTCTCGGGTCAGGTGGCCGCCTGGCCGAGCTCGTGCGCCTGGCCGACCGCTTCCTCGCCGGCCTGGCTCAGCCCGGCCGCAGCCTCGACCTGCTCGACCTCGCCTGCGCCCGCACCGCCCGCGAGGGCCGCGGCAGCGTCCAGCGCGACACCTGGATCGACATCGTCTGCGAGCGCAGCGGCGTCCCGCGCGAGCGCCTCGAGGGCCAGGGCCACCAGGACATGCTCGAGCTCGAGGCCGAGCTCGCGCGCAAGGTCGTCGGCCACGAGCACGCGCTGTCGGCCGTCGCCCAGCTGATCCGCAGGAACCGCGCCGGCTTCGGCTCGCAGCGCCCGATCGCCACCGTGCTGCTGCTCGGCCCCAGCGGCGTCGGCAAGACCGAGATCGCCAAGGCCCTGTGCGGGGCCCTGTTCGACCGCCCCGACGCGTTCGTCCGCCTCGACATGAGCGAGTACGCCGAGGCCCACGCGGTCGCGCGCATCGTCGGCGCCCCGCCCGGCTACGTCGGCCACGAGCAGGGCGGCGCGCTGACCGACCCGCTGCTCAAGCAGCCGCACTGCGTGGTCCTGCTCGACGAGATCGAGAAGGCCCACCGCGACGTCCACCAGCTGCTGCTGCAGGTGTTCGACGAGGGCCGCCTCACCGACGGCCGCGGCCGCACCATCGATTTCCGCCACGCCGCGATCCTCATGACCTCGAACCTCGGCGCCGGCTGCCTCGACGCCACCGGCGACGCCCGGCTCGACGAGGCCCGCGTGCTCGAGGCCGCCCGCGCCGCCTTCCCGGTCGAGCTGTGGAACCGCATCGAGGCCCCGCTGGTGCTCCACCCGCTCGGCGAGGCCCACCTCTCCCGGATCTGCGCCCGCCTGGTCCGCGCCTCCTCCGACCGCCTGCTGCGCGAGCGCGGCATCCGCTACCGCCTCACCGACGCCGCCACCCGCCACGTCGTCGGCCTGTGCGGAACGGACATGTCCCTTGGGGCACGTCCCTTGCGACATGTCCTTACGCGCAGCGTCGAGGCCCTGCTCGCCGACGCGATCCTGCGCGGCCAGATCCGCGCCGGCATGCAGGTCGAGGTCGACCTCGATCACGCCGGCGCGCTGATGCTCCTGGCCTCGCGCGCCTAGTCGAAGACCTGCGCTCGTCTGCGCCGCTCGCCGACCCGAGGGCCGGCGCGTGCACGCGGTTCGCCGGGCCCTGCGCCGCGAGCTGCCGCCCTCCGGCGTCTCGCGCTGCAATCGCCCGCGACGGCGACACCCGGGCGATCCCGGCCCTCGTCGACGCCGACGCCCGCGCGCCCGTGGCCTTCGCAGCTCGCAGCCAGCTTCCGCCAGCGTGCGCGCTTGCATGCGCGCGTCCTGTCTCGACCCCTTCCACGGTCCTCGCCGCGCTCGCGGCTCGCCTGCTCGCCTGCGCGTGAAGCCCCGCGAGCGCTCGCGGTGACCGCGCGAAGACGCCGCCGAAGCCACCGCCACGGACCCCCGCGACCCCCCGTGAAACGTCGTTGTGCGGGCTGCCAGCGACCGGCCCGTGGCCCCTGGTAGAAGCGAGCAAGGCCGGATATTTTGGCCCACGTGCACTCAGCGCTCATCATCGACGCGGACGGCAAGACCCCGGCCACCCTCAAGAACATCCTGGCCCCCTACGGCTTCGAGTTCACGATCACGGAGAACGGGCCCGAAGCTGTCAACGTCGCGCGCCAGGCCGCGCCGGACATCATCTTTTTGCGCGCCGAGCTGCCGCTGACCTCCGGCTTCTCGGTGTGCAACCGCCTGCGGCGCCACGAGGACACCAAGCGCATCCCGCTCATCATGTACTCCTCGAACGTCAGCGAGGACGTGTTCGAGCAGCACCGCAACCTCAAGACCCACGCCGACGACTACCTGCGCCTGCCGCTCGACGAGGGCCGCCTGATCTCGGCCATCCGCCCGGTCCTCCCGATCGGCGAGGCCAAGGCCGAGGCCGCCCCCGCGCACCCCGGCCGCGACGGCGCGAACCCACCCCAGGCGGCCGCCAGGCCGGCCCGCTCGGGGCGCCCGAAAGAGCGCCTCGACATCGAGCTGCGCGACGCCCCCGCGCGCGGCGAGGCCCGCCAGGCCTTCGAGCAGGAGTTCCAGGACGGCTTCAACGCCCTCCAGGACGAGCCCTCGTCGGCCATCCCGCGCGAGGGCTCCGGCGCCGTCCCGCCGCCCGACGGCGAGATGTCCGACGCCACCGCCGTGGGCGGCTTCAAGGCCCAGCGCGAGGTGCTCCAGCTCAAGAGCCAGCTCAACGCGCGCAGCCGCGAGATCCTCACGCTGCGCGACGAGGTCGACTCGCGCGAGCGCAACCTCGGCGACGCCAAAAAGCTCCAGCGCGAGCTGCAGGCCCAGATCGGCGAGCTCGAGAACCAGGTCCTCGCCGCCCAGGAGCAGATCCTGTCGTCGCGCGAGAACATCGAGGCCGCGGTGCGCGACAAGCAGACCGCGCTCAAGCGCGAGGAGGGCGTCAAGACCCGGCTCGAGGTCACGCAGAAGAAGCTCAAGGAGACCGAGACCGAGTTCGCGGCCTTCCGCGCCCAGACCGCCCAGGACCGCGACAAGGCCGCCATCGCCCTCGCCGAGGCCCAGCAGCGGCTCGAGATGCAGACCGGCATGCTCACCGAGCTCGAGGCCGAGCGCGAGCGCCTGACCTCTCAGCTCCTCGAGTCCAACGGTCAGGTCTCGACCCTCGTCGACGGCTTCGAGAGCGCGCGCAAGAGCGTCGCCGGGCTCGAGACGCAGATGGAGCACCACCGCCAGGAGATGGAGCGCGCGCTCGCCGACGCCGAGACCGAGCGGGTCGCCTCGCTCGAGTCGCTGGCGCGCCAGCACCAGGGCGAGATCGACGAGCGCGACCAAGAACACCGCGGCGCCCTCGAGCAGCTCCACGCCCAGATCAACAGCCTGCGCGAGCAGGGCCAGCAGGAGCGCGAGCGCATGTCGCAGGCGCTGATGGAGACCGAGGAGAACGCCCGCCTGCAGGTCAGCCAGCTGACGCAGACGCTGTCGGCCACCGAGGAGGCGGCGCGGCGAGAGATCCAGAGCCTGCAGTACACCCTCGCGCAGGCCGAGGAGACCACCCGCGGCGAGCTCGCGTCGCTGCAGGCCGCGCTGTCCGACAGCCGCGTCCAGGCCGAGGACGCCGCCGCCGACCACGCCCGACGCGTCGCCGGCCTCGAGCACCAGGTCGACGAGCTCGGCGCCCAGCTCGACCGCGCCGAGACCCTGCTCGCCCGCCGCCGCGACGCCGCCCAGCGCGCCCAGCAGGCCCTCGCCGTCGGCCTCAAGTTGCTCGAAGACGACGATCAGACATGACCTGTCCTGAAGGCCATTTTCGAGGACCGACCCCGTGAGCAGCGCTGACCGTCTCCACGGCGACACCGCCAACCTGAAGAGCAGCCAGTCGCGCGCCCTGCAGCGCCTCGGCGAGCGCCGCGTGCCCGCCGATCGCGTGGTCTCGGCCGCGCTCGCCCGCGACCTGCTCGACCTCTCGCACCAGCTCGGCCGCCAGCTCGGCCTCTTCATCGATCGCCGCGGGCAGGTCGAGGCCGTCATCCTCGGCGACGCGCACAGCCTCAGCCTGCCGGAGTTCGCCCGCGTCCGCGGCGCGCTCGGCCGCCTCCGCGGCGTCCGCCTGATCGTCACTCACCTCGTGCCCGACCCGCTCTCGCGCGAGGAGCTGGCCGACCTCACCAAGCTGCGCCTCGACCTCGTCGCCGCCGTCCACCGCGGCCCCGCCGGCATCCAGCTCGACCTCGCCAGCCTCACCCCCGCCGCGCCCGGGGCCGCCGAGGTGTTCACGGTCCGGACCTGGCCGAGAGTCCCGGTCTCGACGCTCAGCCCCGACCTCTCGACCCGGCCCGACGAGACCACTCCGCCGCCGCCGGGCGCCCCCGATCTCCCGATCGACTTCACCGGCTTCATCCGCGAGCTCGAGGCCCGGCTCGTCGCCGCCACCACCGACGCGCGCGCCGAGGCGCGCGGCACCAAGGCCACCGCCCTGGTCATCCACGGCGGCGGCCCCGAGGTCCCGGCCCGGATCGCCGAGCTGCGCGAGCTGTGTCGCACCGCCGGCATCCAGCTGATGGACCTCGTGACCCAGCGGCGCGCGCAGCCCGATCCGCGCACCTTCTTCGGCGCCGGCAAGCTGCGCGAGGTGATCGTCCGCGCGCTCGAGCAGGACTGCGAGCTCCTGATCTGCGACCCCGACCTCACGCCCTCGCAGGCCCACGCGATCGCCGAGGAGACCGAGCTCAAGGTCATCGACCGCACCACCTTGATCCTCGACATCTTCGCCCAGCACGCCCGCAGCGCCGACGGCAAGCTGCAGGTCGAGCTGGCCCAGCTGCGCTACATGCTGCCGCGCATGGTCGGCAAGGGCACCGCGATGTCGCGGCTGGCCGGCGGCATCGGCGGGCGCGGCCCTGGCGAGACCAAGCTCGAGATCGATCGCCGCCGCGCCAAGGAGCGCATCAACACGCTCACGCGCCGCCTCGACGAGCTGCGTCAGCGTCGCGACCAGCGCCGCGCCCTGCGGCGCAGCACCAACGTCCCGGTGGTAGCGATCGTCGGCTACACCAACGCCGGCAAGTCGAGCCTCCTCAACACCGTGACCCAGAGCGAGGTCCTGGCCGAGAACAAGCTGTTCGCCACCCTCGATCCCACTGTCCGCCGGATCCGCTTCCCCGAGGATCGCGAGGTCGTCCTGCTCGACACCGTCGGCTTCATCCGCGACCTCCCGCCCGCGCTGCTGCAGGCCTTCAGCGCCACCCTCGAGGAGGTCGCCGACGCCGACCTGCTCCTGCTCGTCGTCGACGCCAGCGACGCCGACCGCGAGCAGCAGCAGGCCGCCGTCGAGGCCATCCTCGGCGACCTCGGGGCCGGCAAGGTCCCGCGCCTGCTCGTCTTCAACAAGAGCGACCTGCTGCCGCCCGAGGAGCTGGAGATGCGCCGCGAGGACAGCGGCCCCGACACCTTCTTCATCAGCGCGCTCGACCGCCGCAGCACCTTCCCGCTCATGCAGGCGATCGAGAATCACCTGTGGGAGCGCGGCATGATCGAGCGGCCCACCGCGTTCCCGGGCGAAGACGAGGCGTGATGCTCGCCGCGCACCGCGACCCCCTCGCCCCTCGCCCCCGCGACATGACCGCCCCGGCCGCAGCGACCGTCGCCTGAGTCATGCCCGCGACCGAGCTCACCTACGGCCTCGCCGCCCTGCTCGGCGCCCTCCAGGGCGTCGCCGAGTTCCTGCCGATCTCGTCGTCCGGCCACCTCTCGCTGGCCCAGCGGGTCGCCGGCCTCGACGCGTCCGCCGGCGGCCACTCGTTCAACATCGTCGTCCACGCCGGCACCCTGCTGGCCGTCCTCCTCCACTACCGCGCCGACCTGCTGGCGATCGCCCGCGGCGTCCTGCGTCCTGGACATGTCCCCGAGGACATGCCCAAAACGCCAGGTGCTTCCGGACATGCCCCGAAGGACAGGCTTCCCGGGACCGCTCCTCCGGACGGTCACGACCCACGCGTCGCGGCCCCCCATGGCCCTCCGGAGAGCCCCACCGCGCACGGAGCTAGCGACCGCGGCGGCGCCTCTGCACCTGTCCCGGAGGACAGCCTGGGCCGCGCCAGCTCGGGCAGCGCGCCGACCGACGCCCGCGCCCTGCTGCTGGCGCTCGTGCTCGGCACCTTGCCGCTCGCGGCCGCCCTCGCCCCGCCGGTCGAGGGCCTCGTCATCGCCGCCGAGCTCCAGCCGAAGATCATCGGCGCCTGCTTCCTCGTCACCGCGGCCATGCTCGCGTTCGCCGAGTGGCGGACCCGCCGGCAGCCGTGGCCGCAGCAGGTCCCGCGCCCGCTGCAGGCGCTGCTCATCGGCCTCGCCCAGCTCGTCGCCATCCTGCCGGGCATCTCGCGCAGCGGCTCGACGATCGCCGCCGCCATGGCGCTCGGGCTCGGCCGCCTGCCCGCGGCCCGGTTCTCGTTCCTGCTGGCGATCCCCGCCATCCTCGGCGCCTCGCTCAAGGAGGCCCTCGACCTCATGCGCGACGGCCTGCCGAGCGCCGACCCGGTCGCGTTCGCCATCGGCTTCGTCGTCAGCTTCGTGGTCGGCGTCGCCACCCTGCGCGTGCTGCTGGTCCTGCTGGTCCGCGTCGGCGTGATGCCGTTCGTGCCCTACCTGGTCATCCTCGGCCTCGGCGTCCTCATCCTCGGCTGAGCGCGCGCGACCGTCGACTCTCCGCGTGACTTCCAATCGCGCGGCGACGCGAATTCTCGGGCTCGCCCGCCCGCAGCATGCGACGTCCGATCGCCGCACGGCTCCGTCTCGCCCGGTTCGTTATCCTCGATCGATGCTGCGCCGACTCGTCCTCTGCTCGCCCTTCCTGTTCGCCTGCGCCCCGAAGCTGCCGTCGGAGACCGACGGCGAGCCCACCTCGACCTCGGACGGCGACGGCGCCACGAGCACTTCGGGTCCCGCACCGACCTCCGAATCCACCACGAGCACCTCGGGTCCCGCGCCGACGACGGGCATCACCACGGAGCCAGCGAGCACCACCGACGCCAGCTCCGGGACCACCGGAGCGCCGGAGGCGGAGCTGCGGATCTTCCCGGTCGAGCTGCGGCCCAGCCAGGCGAGCGGGCTCGATGGCCTCGAGTGGTGGAAACCCGACCCGTCCGCTGAATGGTGCGACCCCGAACCGTGCCGCGGCGTCCCCACTCTGGGCGAGCCGCGGTGGCTCGTCGACGGCGCCTTCGCCGAACCCGAAGCCATCGTGATCGGCAGCCGCGTCGCCGTCCTCGTCCCCTACCAGCACCCCGGCTGCGCGCTCGCGTGCGGGATGCAGACGACCGAGGTGACCGACGAGATCGAGGGCGGCGGAGGCATCGGCAACCTGCCCGCCGACCTGCCCTGCGGCACCGCGGCGAGCGGCGTGTGGCTGGCGCTCGACTTCGGCCTCATCGTTCGCGGCGGCATGCACCGCGCCGCGCTCCGGATCGAGGACCGCTGCGCCGTCGGCACCGAGTTCTGGTCGGCGACCTTCGAGCCCGGATGAACATGCCCGAATGACATGCCCGCATGGACATGTCCTATCACACATGCGCTTCAGAGCATGCCCAGAGGGACATGCCCGATCGGGCATCTGCCGCTCGACGGCGCAGCGACTACGCGCCCGCGCGCGTCAGCAGCATGCAGTCGCCGTACGAGTAGAAGCGGTAGCCGGCGGCGACCGCCTCGGCGTAGGCCGCCAGCACCCGCTCGCGGCCGCCGAGGCAGCACACCAGCATCAACAGCGAGCTGCGCGGCAGGTGGAAGTTGGTGACGATCGCGTCGACCACCTTGAACTCGAAGCCCGGCGCGATCACCAGATCGGTCGCCCCGGAGAACGGCGCCACCGTCCCGCCGCCGGCGCGGGCCACCGCCTCGAGCGCGCGCGTGGCCGTGGTCCCGACGGCGACGACCGGGCGGCCCTCGGCCTTGGCCGCGGCGATCCGGCTCGCCGCCGCCGCGTCGACCTCGACCCGCTCGGCGCCGACCCGGTGCTCGCGCACGTCCTCGGCCTCGAGCGGCAAGAACGTGCCCGGCCCGACGTGCAGCGTCACGCGCACGACGTCGAGCTGCTCCAGCACCTCGGGCTCCCAGTGCAGGCCGGCCGTCGGCGCCGCGACCGAGCCCGGCTGCGCGGCGTAGATCGTCTGATAGCGGCTGGCATCGTCGCTCGTCGGCCCCTCGGGCCGGCGGATGTACGGCGGCAGCGGCACCTCGCCGCGGCTCTGCAGCGCGCCCATCCACTCGCCGGTCTCGACCGCGAACACCCGCGCCCGCGGGTCGACGACGTCGGGCTCGACGTAGCGGGCGACCCACTCGCCGCACTGCACGACGTCGCCGGGCCGTAGCCGCCGGGCCCCGCGGACCCACGCGCAGAACGTCTGGCCCGGCCCGAGCCCCGGCCGCGGGTCGCACACCAGCAGCTCCAGCTCGCGGCTGCCATGCATCACCCGCAGCCGCGCGGGCACCACCCGCGAGTCGTTGACGACCACGAGCGCCCGCGGATCGAGGAAGCGCGGCAGCTCACGCGCGTGGGCGTGGACCGGCGGCCCCGCGTCGCGCTGCACCAGCAAGCGGGCGTCGCCGCGCCGGGCCGGGGGCGTCTGGGCGATCTGCTCCGGCGGCAGCACGTAGTCGTAGGCTTCAGGACCCATGAAGACGCGCGGGTTTTGGCACACCCGCGCCGCCGCGCACAAGTGGCCCGGGCCGCGGCGACGGTCCATGCTCGCGGCAGTGCCCCGCCACACGCTCGTCGCCGCCGCCTCCCTGGCCCTGCTCGCCCTGGCGCCCGCGCCCGCCCGCGGCGGCGAGTCGAGCGCCGAGATCCTGCACCGCCGCGGGGTGCACTGCATGGAGGAGATCGAGCGCCGCGACTGCGCGATCGAGCACTTCGAGGCGCTGCTCGAGGAGCGCACCGATCGCCGCGAGCTCGTCACCGACGGCCTGCTGCGCCTGGTCAAGCTGTACGAGAAGGAGGACCGCCCCGAGGACCTCAAGGCCGCGCTGCGCCGCTTCTGGGACGCCGGCAAGACCGACAGCCGCCGCGGCCACCTGCCCTACACCGCCCGCTTCCTGCCCAAGGACTTCGACGTCCTGTTCCACGCCCACATCGGGCGCCTCGTGGCCTCGCCGCTGGCCAAGCAGCTCGACGAGATCGCCGAGTTCGTCATGACCTGCGACCCGCACGTGCGCGGCCAGCTCGACGACCTGCGGATCCTCCGCAAGGCCCAGCGCAAGTCCAGAGAGACAGGTGTGCCTGTCCAAAAGGCCATGTCGGACGTCGTCGCCGAGGAGAAGAAGCGCAGCGAGGCTTACAAGAAGCGGCGCGCCCAGGCCGAGGCGGAGGGCCGACCGCGCCGCCACGAGCCGGTGTTCGCCGACGCCACTTGCCAGGTCGCGCGGGCCCTCGGCGACGACACCGTGGCGGCCTGGACCCGCGGCGCGTTCGCCCTCGCGCACGGCGATTTCCGCCGCTCCGCCGCGATCCTCGAGATCCCCGACCTCGCCGCCAAGCTGGCCGCCGCGACCGCCGCCGGGCGACTGGTCGTCCGTGGCGACGGCATCTGGGCGCTCACCCCGCTGCGCTACCAGGGCGGCGAGGTGCTGCTGCGCGTGCTCGACACCGGCGAGCTGGTGGTCGCGCCGCCGGCGGTGATGACGGAGATCGCCGCCAACTTCGCCCGCGGCAAGCGCACGCTGCCCCGCGAGGTCGACCGCCTCGTCGTCGGCACGCCGGTCGACGCCGGCTTCTTCGCCGTCGCCACCGAGGCCGCGGTCCAGGAGCTCGGCTTCGGCAACATGTCGAAGGGCCGCCGCGGCCTGCTCCAGCTGCTCCTCCCGCGCCCCGAGGGCCTGCAGATGGCCGGCGTCGCCCACGAGTACTTCGGCTTCTTCCTCCGCATGCCGACCGACACGCCGCTCAAGGCCGGCGCGCTGGTCGACGTGGTCCAGCGGATGATCGCCAACCAGGCCGAGGCCGACTCCGACAGCGCCGAATTCCTGCGCCTGCTCGACGTGACTCAAGCCACGGACAAGCGCGCGCTGCTCCTGTCCTACGTCCTCTCGCGCCGGCAGATCGAGACGATCGTGCTGCGCTGAGCGCCGAGGCGTGGCAGTCTTGTCCCCCGTGGCGACCCCCCTGTCCGCCGTCCCGCTCCTCGCCTGGCTCGCGCTCGCCGGCGTGGCACCTGGCGGTTCGAGCATGTCCTCCAGCGCAGGTCCGATCGGCCAGGTGCGTTCGGACATGTCCGAACGGCCAGCCCTGATCGCCCTCGCGCCGGCCCGCGGCGGCAAA
Organism: Nannocystis bainbridge; assembly: GCF_028368995.1. Classification (GTDB taxonomy): domain Bacteria; phylum Myxococcota_A; class Polyangia; order Nannocystales; family Nannocystaceae; genus Nannocystis; species Nannocystis bainbridge. The sequence continues at coordinate 87,798 of NZ_JAQNDL010000001.1, forward strand.
CCGAAGACCCCGGCGCCCGCACCGGCGCCCGAGCCGACCCTGGCCCCGCCGACCTACGGCCCCGAGCAGGCCGCCGCCGACATCGAGGTGGTGCTGACCGGCCGCGGCAAGGACTACCTGCAGGCGCGCGCGCGCCTCGAGCAGCACGCCGATGTCGCCGCGCCGCGGGTCACCGCGCGCCTGGCCGCCACGCCGGCGCCGACGATGCCGGAGCAGCGCCGCCTGCTCGCGCTGCTCGGCGGCATCGCCCGGCCCGAGGACATCCCGCTGTTCGCCGACGCGATGCGCCGCGAGGTCGCGGCCGCGGTCAAGCAGTCGCAGGAGCAAGGCGTCGAGCTGCCGGCGGCCGAGCCGTGGCGCGAGATCTTGCGCGCGCAGGGCCCCGCGGCCGCGCCGGCGCTGACGGGGCTGGTGGCCGAGAAGACCTTCAGCGAGGAGCTGCGCGGCCTCTTGCTCGCCGACCTCGTCGCCGTCACCCCGGCCGACAAGCTGCCCGAGTTGGTCGCGCTGGTCGGCCTCGGCGCGCCGAGCCTGCGCGCCGCGCTGCGCCAGGCGATCGTCCGCCGCGCCCACTCCTCGCCGGCCGAGCGCGCGCAGCTGATCCAGGTCGTCGACGCCGCGCTCGCCGCTCGCGAGCCCGCGCGCCTGCCCGGCCTCGTGCTGCTGCGCGCCGCGCTCGGCGGCGCCGGCGACACCGCCTTCACCACCCGCGCCGCCGCCCTCGCCGAGGACACAGCCGGCGAGTTTGCCACCCGCGTCGCCGCCATCCGCGTGCTCGTCGCTCGCCGCAGCGACCCCGCCACCCAGACCGTGCTCGCGCGCCTCGCCGAGCAGCACCTGCCGGCCGACCAGCGGACCGCCCTGCGCAGCGAGATCCTCGGCAGCCTCGCCCTCGCCGGCCTCGATGCCACCCGCGCCGCCGCCGTCGTCGACCGCCTGCAGCTCATGAGCGCCGCGGCCCCGCGCCTCGCCACCACCGCCTTCGCCGTCGCCGCGCTGCCGCCCAGCGGCGCCTGGCTCGAAGTCGGCCAGCGCCACGCCTGGCCCGAGGTCCGCGCCGCCGCGCTCGCCCGCGTCGAGGCGCCGTGCTCGACGGCGATCCTCCGCCGCCTGCGCGACGGCACCGTCACCCGCGGCGACACCTTCGAGCCCGACGCCGCGGTCGCGCGCGAGGTCCTGGTCGCGCTCGGTCGCTGCGGCGGGCCCGACGCCTTCGCCGCGCTGCAGGCCGTGGTCGTCGACGCCGAACAGAACGTCGACCGCCGGGCCGAGGCCGCGCGTCAGCTCGTCGACCGCCACGGCTCCGCCGGCGCCGACGTCGTCGCCGCGGTGCTGCGCAGCTCCGACGACCTCGGGGTCGCGCTCCGCCTCGTGCGCGCGCTGCAGCGGCTGGAGGGCCCCGCCAGCGACGACGTGCGCCAGGCCCTGTGCGCCGCCGGCAAGCGCCAGGAGCTGGCCACCAGCGCCCAGCGGGCCGTTCGCGGCCTGTTCCCCGACCTCGACGATCCCTGCGCGGGCGGCTGACGATGTCCACCGGCCGCGACAAGCCCAAGCTCCGCAAGGTCGAGCGCCTCAACCTCCAGCGCGGCGACGAGGCGCTGCTCGTCCTGCGCGATCCGACCGGCCTCAGCGATCAGGTCGCGTTCCCGCAAGAAGCGTCGGTCGTGCTCGACGCGCTCGACGGTCAGCGCACCGTGCCGCAGATCCGCCAGTCGCTGGCGATGCGCGGGATCCTCGAGATCGAGCTCGCCGAGCTCGAGGCGCTGGTGCGCGACCTCGAGGTCGCCGGCTACCTCGACGACGCCGCCTTCCGCGCCCGCTGGGAGGCCATCCATCGCGAGTTCCTGACCAACCCGACGAGGCGCCCGCGCTGGGCCGGTCTGCTCTACCCCGACGATCCGGCCGCGCTCGCCGAGCTGCTGGCCGCGACCCTACCTGACCCTTCAGCCAGGTTCACCGACACCGACGCCGCGCTCGGGGTGCTCCTGCCGCACCAGCCGCTGCCCAGCCCCGACGCACCCGCCGACGCGGCCGTGCGCGCCGCCGCCAGCCTCGCCGACGAGGTCCTGCGCGGGCTCCCGCGCGCCCGCGACATCGACCTCGTCGTCATCCTCGGCACCGACTACCACCCCGGTCTGCAGCCGTTCGTCGTCACCGACAAGCGCTACGCCACGCCGCGCGGCGAGCTGCCGTCGGACCCGGCGCTGGTGCGGGCGCTCGACCGCCGCCTGCCGTGGATCCGCCGCGAGGAGATCCGTCACCGCGAGGCGATGAGCCTCGAGCTCGCGGCGGCTGTCCTTCAGCACCTGTACGATGGGACATGTCCTCCGGTGCTGCCGGTGCTGTGCGGCCCGGGCGCGGTCGAGCTCGACGAGGGCGGGCCGGTCGAGGCGTTCCTGGCCACCATGGAACATGTCCTCGAGGACAGGCGCGTGCTGTGGTGGGTGACCGCCGAGCTGGGGCATGAGGGCCCGGCGTTCGGCCGCCCGGCGCTGACGAAGGATCGCGTCGCGGCGCTGATGGCCCGCGACCGGGCCGTGCTCGCCGCGCTCGCCGACGGCCGGCCCGAGCAGCTCGGCCGCTGCTGCAAGGACGTGCCCGGCCTCGATCCGCCGAGCGGCACCGCGGCGCTGCTCACCGCGGCCCGGCTGTTCCCGGTCGGCTACGGCGCCGACCTCGTCGCCTACGCGGCGGGTCGCCCGGTCGGCGCCGACGAGGGCTGGATCGGCCTCGGCGGCGCCCGCTTCACGCGACCCGTCGACGACGGCGACGACGACGACGACGACTTCAGGCCTTCGCGCCCGCGAGTCGCATGACCTGCTCGACGGCCTGCTCGACCGTCAGCGGGATCCGTCCCTGCGGGTCGACCGAGGCCTGGGCCGCGAGCCCGTAGATCACGGCGATGATGCCGCGGGCGACCACCTGCGGATCGCCGCTCAGCACGCCCTGCTCGCCGCCGCGGCGGACGATCTCGGCGTAGCAGCTCCGCATCTCGGCGAAGGTCCGCTCGAGCTTCTCGCGGTACTCCTGGATCTGGCCCGACATCGTCACCAGCAGGTTGCACAGCTTGGCCTCGTCGCCGTGGTCCACGAACAGGCGCAGATGGTTCGCGGCCACCTGCGCGAGCGCCCGGTCCGCCGGCAGATCCGGCGGCACGTCCGCCGCCCAGCGCTCTTGCAAGGCCAGCAGCTGCGCGTCGAGGATGTCGTGGAACAGCGACTCCTTGGCCTTGTAATGAAAGTACACGCCGCCTTTGCTGAGGCCGGCGTCGCGGGCGATGTCCAGGAGCCGCGTCGAGGAGTAGCCGCGGCGCACGAAGCACCGCGTCGCCGCAGCCCGGATCTGCTGCTTGCGCTGGTCGTCGATCTTCTGGCGTGTCATCGCTGCTTCCCACCCTCCCGGCGCCGCGGCGGCGCCCCCTGCACTCCACGCTAACGGAGACCCCCCTCGGTCTGTAAAGCCGCCTCGCAGCCTCAACAACGACGGGTGATATCGGCCCTCCTGCCGTGGAAGGCCGCGTAGACCGGGCCAGGCCGGCGGATCGGGCCGTCTCGGTTTTTCGGGCGGTATCGGCCCCGAAACGCGTCGATCTCCGTCCTCGTGAGCTCGCTGCTGGAGGGCGATGCCGCCCGGCGCGACGCTACCCCTTGGCCGGACCCCCTCCTGAATAAGACACTAAGTCGCGCGTCCTGGACGCCGAGGTTTTATGCGCAAGCTGCTTCCGGTCCTCATGACCCTCGCCTTCACCCTGCCCGCCTGCTCCTTCTCGTATTCGTCGTCGCGCGGCAAGCAGGGCACCCAGAACGAGAACCCGAAGGGCAAGGGCAAGGGCAAGCCGGCGCGCCAGGCCGCGGTCGATTCGTCGAGCACACCTGCTCCGAGCCCCGCCGCCGAGCCTGCCCCCGCGGCCGACCCCACGCCCGCCGCCGAAGAGACCCCCGTCGCTGAAGAGACCCCGTCGCGCGCCGGCACGCCGACCGTCGCCACCTCGGCCCGCCTCGCCGCTCCCGGCACCACGCCGACCGAGCCGCGCTCCGCCTCGCTCGTGACCCCGCGCGACGGCGCGGCGCCCAAGCCCGGCGTCGGCACCATCAGCGCCGGCGACAGCAAGCCCCGGACCGGCCCCGGCACCATCGCCGGCGCCAGCAAGCCCGCGCCGAAGGCCGCCCCCGTCAGCCTGACCGCCGCGCCGAAGACCACCGAGCCGCCGAAGAGCGACACCCGGCTGGCCGCGCCGCAGTGAGCTCCCGGCCGTGACAAGAGGGCCATGACCGTGAGGTCATGGCCCTTCGTTCATGTCCGTTCAGACAGGCTCAAAGGGCCATGACCGCGAGGCCATGGCCCTTTCTACATGTCCATTCGGACAGGGCCGACTCAGGAGCGCGAGCCGGTGCGCACGTGGGCGCGGCGCCCGGGCACGTCGGCGCGCTGCATCGGCGCGGGCGGCAGCTCGAGCCGCGGGTCGACCGGCCCCTGGCGGCGCAGCACCGAGAGCGAGACCTCGTCGAACTCGTCGTCCGCGTCCTCCACCTCGAGGTCCTCGCGCGCGGTGAAGCGGCGGCGGAGGATCGGCGCCTCGTCGGTCTCCTCGACCTCGTCGGCCAGCTCGTCCTCGTCGACCTCGTCGAGCTCGGTCGGATCGACGCTCGGCGGCTGCAGCTCGAGCTGCGCCGGGCTGGCGCGCCGCTTGCGAGCCGCGGGCGCCGACTTGCCGGTCGGCGTGTTGAGGCTGGCGCGCAGCTCGACGCCGGGGCGGAAGTCGATCGTGAACGCCGCGTCGATCGTCATCGGCTCGAGCGTCCGCGGGTTGACGCCCTTGCGAGCCGAGCGCTTCTTCTTGGTGAAGGTGCCGAAGCCCGGGAACGTGAAGCGCGGGCTCTGAGCCCGCGTGACCCTCGCCTTGACGAAGTAGGCGGACAGCTCCCCGAACGCGATCTCGAGGATCTGTTGCACGCACTTCTTCGTGATATCGGGCGGCAGCTCCCGATTGCGTGCGATTTTTTCGATGAGTTCAGCCTTCGTCATCGCGTCGCCACAGAACGGTGACTGTAGAAGTGGCGACGCGACACGTCAACTGTACTGCCGAACAGCATCAGCTGCTGACAGGGAGGCGCGCGCCGAAAATTGGACGCTGGAAATTTCCGCCGCGCCGCGCGACGCACTTCTTCACAGCGCTTCGCACGTAAAATTCCGTCGATCATCCGGGCATTGCATGTGCATGAGGCGATCAACTTCGCAGCACGCGCAGCGCTCGCTCGAGGTCCGACATCACCGTGTCGTCGGCCGGGTTTCGTTGACCCGGCGGGAGTTCACCCTCGCGGCGGATCACGTACGATGGATGATACGTGACGTGAAGTGGGATCTGCAGGCCCGCACCGGCGTCGTCGTAGGTAAAACGACGGTTGCGCATCTGTGCCAACTTCAGATCCTGATCGGCGCCGAGCAGCAACATCCCCGCATACCTGCCGAGCGCCACGATGACGTCGGGGCGGATCGCCCGCACCTGGGCGCGCAGGAACGGCGAACACCGCTCGATCTCCTCAGCGGCCGGCTCGCGGTTGCCAGGCGGCCGGCACTTGAGCACGTTGGCGATGTAGACCTGCTCGCGCTTCATGCCGAGGCGCTCGATCCACTGGGTGAGCCGCCGGCCCGCCGCGCCGACGAACGGCTCGCCGCGCCGATCCTCGTCCGCGCCGGGCGCCTCGCCGACGAACATCACGCGGGCGTTGGGGTCGCCGACCCCGAATACGATGTTCGTGCGGGTCTTGGCGAGCTTGCAGCGGGTGCAGTCACCGACGTTGCGGGTCCGCAGATACTCGAGCTTCTGCGCCGGCGTCCACGCCTGAGCCTGCGCGCGCAGCCCCGCGTCGGCCGCTCGCGGCGGACCCTCGCTCTCGGCCGCGCGCGGCGGCCCTGAGGGATCCGCCAGCGGCAGACTCGCGCTGCGCGGTCGCGCCGGCGGCTCCGAAGGCGCACGCGAAGACGGCGCGCTCGCGGGCCGCTGCGGCTCGCCTGATCGATCCGCGAACGGTGGGCTCGCGGGCCGCTGCGGTTCGCGCGAACGATCCGCGAACGGCGGGCTCGCGGGCCGCTGCGGCTCGCGCGATCGATCCGCGGGCGGAGGGCTCGCGGGCCGCTGTGGCTCGCGCGATCGATCCGCGGGCGGAGGGCTCGCGGGCCGCTGCGCCGGCGGCGGTGCCGATCGAGGCGGTGTCACCTCGTCCTCCCAGTCGTTCGGCGGCGGCTCGTCGTCCGACGAGTGCGACTCGCGGCCTGCGACGAGGAACGTCTCGTCTCGCATCGGCGCGCGACCGGGCGATCCGGTCTCTCGCGCCGGCGATGGCGACGCGCGACCGGGCGCGGCCGCAAGCGGCGGGCTCTCTCGCGTCGGTGCGCGGCCGGGGTTTGCGAAGCCCTCTCGGCTCGGTGCGCTGGCGGCTCCTGCATCGCGCTGCGGCGGACTCGACGGCTCGTGAGATCCGCGCGGTGCGGATCCGGCCTGGCCTTCGGGCCATGTCGGTGCGCCCGCGCTCGCGGATCGATCCTCGGTCACCTGTCCGGACGGCCAGGTAGGATCCGCGCGCGGACCCGGCTCGGGCGTGCGGCGTGGAGACGCCGCGGCCGACACGTACGCCAAGCCCCGGAACTCCCGGAGGTGGCGCAGGTGCGCGGCGAACTGGACCGCCAGTCTTCGCCTCGCGTCGTGTCGATCGCCCTCCACGAGATCCTCCGCTTCACGCCGCCGCGAGCGCGTCCAGCAACCACGTAGCCAGCGCCGCCTTGGCGATCGGCGGGCCCGAGGCGTTCACGGCGATCGCGTCGACGTCGCGAGTCAGCAGCAGCCCCGCATTGGTCGCCGAAGCGAAGCCGACCCCTGGCGCACCGACACGGTTGACGAAGATCGCGTCGGCGCCCTTGGCCCGCAGCTTGGCCTCGCCGAGGCGGATCAGCTCCTGCTGCAACCTGTCCTCGGGGCCATCTTCGACAGTCTGCGCGGCGAACCCGAGGAAGCGCGAGCGCGGGGTCCCGGCTGGCGCGCCGCGGCCGAAGCGAGCCGTGAGCGCGGCGAGGATGTCGCGCGCGGCTCGCCAGCCGAACGTCGGCAACCTCGCCAGCAGCTCGGCCTTCTCGAGCTTGCGCGCGGCCCCGCCGTCGATCTCGAGGTCCTGCACCGCCGCCACCATCGCCACCCAGTCATAGGGCCCCTGGGACAGCTCGCCTTCCAGCGCCGCGAACATCTGCTCCGCGGTCTCGACATCGACGCGGCGCACGCCCGGCGGCGTCGCCAGCTCGACCGGCCCTGCCACCAGCGTCACCTCGGCGCCGGCGCTGCGGGCCGCCTCGGCCAGCGCGAACCCCATCGCCCCGGTCGAAGCGTTGGTGACGAAGCGGACCGGATCGATGTACGTGCGCGTCGGGCCGGCCGAGACCAGCACGCGCTTCCCCGTCCACGGCCCGCGCGCGGGCGGGCGCAACCTGGCCAGCGCGGCGGCGACGATCAGCGGCGGATCGATCATGCGGCCCTCGCCGATCCACCCGCACGCCAGCTGCCCGCGATCGGGCCCGACGAACTCGGCCCCGCGGGTGCGCAGCGTCGCCAGATTTGCCTGCGTCGCCGGGTGCCGCCACATGTTGGTGTTCATCGCCGGCGCCCACAGCACCGGCGCGCGCGTGGCCAGCAGCACCGTCGCAGCGAGATCGTCGGCCATGCCCGCGGTCGCGCGCGCCAGCAGGTCGGCGGTCGCCGGCGCGACGACCACGAGGTCGGGCCAGTCGGCGAGCTCGATGTGACCGACGTGGCCCTCTTCTTCCGGGTCGAGCAGCCGCTTGCGCACCGGCCGGGTCGACACCGTCGCCAGCGACAGCTCGCTGACGAACGCCGCGGCCGCCGGCGTCATCACCACCTGGACCTCGCAGCCGGCCGCCACGAACGCCCGCACCAGCTCCGGCGTCTTGTAGGCCGCGATCCCGCCGCTGACGATCAGCAGCACGCGACGGCCGCGCGGACGTGTCCCTGAGGACATGTCCGTCGAGCCAGCCTCAGCCAACCGGATCCTCCTGCAGCGGCTCGGCCCCGACGGTGTGGATGCCGAAGCCGGTCAGGCCGACGATCTTGCGCGGGTTGTTGGTGATCACCTTGATGCGGTGGATGCCGAGGCTGCGCAGCACCTGCGCGCCGAGGCCGAACTCGCGGAAGCCCGCCTCCGCGGGCTTGAGCGCCGGCGCCGGCTCGGCGGTGCGCGCCGTCAGCAGCGGGTCGGACGGCCAGCGGTGGCCGAGCACGTAGAGGAACACCCCGCGGCCGGCGCGATCGATCTGCTTGAGGCTCGCGCGCATCCGGCTGGCCGCGCCGTCGCCCGTCACCCCGAACACGTCCTCGAGCACCTGCGACCGCTGGGCCCGCAGCAGCACCGCGTCGTCGCCGTCCTCGCGCTGGTGCAGGTCGCCCTTGCACAGCGCGACGTAGAAGCTGGCCGGCTCGACCGTCGAGCGGAACGTGTGCATCGTCCACCCGTCCTGCGCGGTGATGCCGAGGATCGGCGACTCGAGCGGCTGACGGGCGATCTCCTCGATCAGCGTCTCGCGCTGCAGGCGATAGCCGATCAGATCGGCGATCGTCAGGATCGGCAGGTCGTGCGTGCGCGCGAACGTCTCGAGATCGTCCATGCGGGCCATCTCGCCGTCGTCGCGCATGATCTCGCAGATCACGCCGGCGGCGCGCAGGCCGGCCAAGCGCGCCAGATCGACCGAGCCCTCGGTGTGGCCCGAGCGGACCAGCACGCCGCCGGTCTGGGCCCGCAGCGGGAAGATGTGGCCGGGGCTGACGACGTCTTGCGGGCCGTACTTCTCGTCGCTGGCGACGCGGATCGTCTGCGCGCGGTCGGCCGCCGAGATGCCGGTCGTGACCCCGTTGCGGGCCTCGATCGAGACCGTGAACGCCGTGCCCATGTGGCCCGGGTCGGTCGGCACCATCATCGGCAACCGCAGCTCACGCACGCGGTCGGCCGTCAGCGCCAGGCAAATGAGGCCGCGGCCCCACCGGCACATGAAGTTGACCTGCTCCGGCGTGCAGTGCTCGGCCGCGGTCACCAGGTCGCCCTCGTTCTCGCGGTCCTTGTCGTCGACGAGGACGATCATCCCGCCGCGGCGGATGACCTCGATGCAGCGCTCCACGTGCTCGTAGTTGGTCGTTTCACTCATGATGGTGCTACTGGTTGTCTTTGGAGACAGGTACGTCGGGACATGTCGCATCGGACCTGTCCCCAGAGTCAGTGTAGTCGTCGGCGCCGAGGTAGCCGGCGCGGGCCAGCGCCTCGCGCGTGACCGCCGGCGCGGCCGCGCGGGCCGGCTCGCCGCCGGCGCCGAGCAGGCGGGCGACGTAGCGGGCCAGCAGGTCGACCTCGAGGTTGACCGCGTCGCCGACCTGCCGCTCGCCGAGGGTGGTCTCTTTGAGCGTGTGCGGGATCAGCCCGACGGCGAACCCGCGGGCGTCGACCGCGTTGACGGTGAGGCTGACGCCGTCGACGCACGCGCTGCCCTTGACGGCGACGTAGCGCGCCAGTTCGTCCGGGACGTCGAACCAAACCTCGAGAGCGTCGCCGCGGACGGTCCGGCTGCGCACGCGCGCGAGGCCATCGACGTGGCCCGACACGAGGTGCCCGCCGAGCGCGTCGCCGAGGCGCAGCGCCGGCTCGATGTGCACCCGGGTGCCCGGCCGCAGGTCGCCGAGGGTCGTCACCGCGAGGGTCTCGAACGCCGCCTCGACCGTGAAGTCGCGCGCGGTGGCGGCGGTGACGGTGAGGCAAACGCCGGAGATCGCGACGCTGGCGCCGAGGCTGCGATCGCTCTCGGACAGCGGATAGGCGATCACGAAGGTGCGTCGCTGCGCGCCGGGGATCACGCGCTCGACCGTGCCGACGCCGCGCACGAGGCCGGTGAACATGCGGGGGTTATGGCACAGATCACCGGCCGGTGCGACGGCCCGCGGCGCCCGCCGCAGGCATCAGCACGCGCGTCTCGTGAGGTCCGCCGCGGGCGTCAACTCTCGCGTGTCGCGGGCTCCGTGGCGGGCTCCACGGGCGGGCCGAGAATGGTGAGGCCATCGACCCCGACCTCGGTGCGCAGCAGCGGCCGGAGCCGCGTGGCGTCGGCGACCGCGGCGACCTTGAGCCCGGCCGCCGCGGGCTTGCCGTCGCCGAGGATCACCGGCGCATGGAACCAGTAGAACCGCTGCCACGCGCCCGCGGCGACGAAGCTGGCGATCATCCGCCCGCCGCCCTCGACGAGCAGCGAGCGCAGCGGCAGCTGGCCCAGCGCCTGCAACGCCCCCGCGACATCGACGCGACCCTCGGCGTCTCCCGTCAGCTCGATGCGCCGCAGGCCCAGGTCGTCGATCGATCGCTGCGCCGCCGTCGGCGCGCGGCTGGTGTGCAGCACCACCGTGCCCGGCCGCAGCAGCGTCGGTCGCTGCGCGGCCCCGGCCACCCGCAGGCCGCTGTCGAAGATCACCGGCAGCGGATCGACGCCGGTGACCATGCGCACCGACAGCGCGGGATCGTCGCGGAGCACCGTGTCGGCGCCGACGGCGATCGCGTGGTGACGGGCGCGCAACCAGTGCCCGAGCCGCCGCGCCGCCTCGCCGGTGATCCACTTGCTGTCCCCCGAGCCAGCCGCGATCTGGCCGTCGAGCGACGACGCGATCTTCAGGGTCACGAACGGCAGCCGCGTCGCTTCGTGGTGCAGGTAGTGCTCGTGCGCCGACGCGCACGCATGGGCGAGCACGCCGGCGCGCACGCGGACGCCGGCGGCGCGCAGCAGGTCGATGCCGCGGCCGCTGGCGTGGGCCGCCGGATCGAGCGCGCCCACCACGACCTCGCCGACGCCAGCGGCGATCAGCGCCCCGGTGCACGGCGGGGTGCGACCGAAGTGCGAGCAGGGCTCGAGCGTGACGTAGACGGTGGCGCCGCGCGCGGCCGCTCCGGCCTGCGCGAGCGCGGAGACCTCGGCGTGCGGGCCTCCGGTGGGCGCGCTGCGACCGGCGCCGACCACCCGATCGCCCTGCACGACGATCGCGCCGACGCACGGGTTGGGATAGGTCGCGCCGGTGCCCGAGCGGGCCAACGCCACGGCCACGCCCATCCACCGCACGTCACGCGCCTCGGCTGATTCGCCCGCGACCGGCGTGCTGGTCAGCGCCGCCGCGATCGCGGCCGGCCCGGCGTCGGCGACCCCGTCGGCGCCGCCGAGCAGGTCGGCCGGCTCCGGCGAGATCACGGGACCTCGCTGTCCGGCGCAGGCGACCTGTCCCCAGAGTCAGGTTCGTCCTCGGCCTCGCCGAACAGCCGGCTCGGCGCGCTGAGCTGGATCTGCCCGCGCGCGTCGATCTCGAACAGCGTGCGCTGCCCCTCCGGGCTGGTGTGCGCGGCCTTCTCCATCTGGTTCAGCAGGTGCACGAACTCGTCGACGTTGTGATAGACGCCGTGGCTGGAGAGGTAGCGGACATACGCGACGAGGTCGAGCGGGCGCAGCAACCGCGTCACGCGATCGGCGATCTCTTCGGCACGGATCTCTCGCTCCCCGCGTGTCGCGGCCCACAGCTCGACCGCCACGATCAGCCCCTCGATCTGCTCGTCGTCGACCGGCCGCTTGTGACAGACCCGCTGGAGGCCGGCGGCGATCTTGTTGCGATCGAAGGCCTGCTTGCCGCCGCCGCGCTTGAGCACGATCGGCGGGGTCGTCTCGATCCGCTCGTACGTGGTGAAGCGGTGGTTGCAGTCGAGGCAGGCTCGCCGCCGCCGGATCGCGCCGCCGTCCCGACTCTCCCTCGAGTCGAGGACCTTGATGCTCCCGCTGCGGCAGACCGGGCAGAGCAAATCTCTACCCCCCGGGCTCCAGCTTCTCGACCCGCCGGGCGTGACGCCCCCCGGCGAAGCGCGCGTCGAGGAAGGTCCGTAGCAGGACCTTCGCCAGCTCGACGCCGACCACCCGCGCGCCCAGACAGAGCACGTTGGCGTCGTTGTGTTCGCGGGCCATCGCCGCGCTGAACGGATCCATCACGACCGCGGCGCGGATGCCGATCTGCTTGTTGGCGGCCATGGCCATGCCCTGACCTGTCCCACAGACCAGGAGGCCGACCGAGCCCGGGTCGGCCTTGACGCAGGTGCTGACGGTCGCCGCGACGTCGGGGTAGTCGACCGACTCGCTCGCCGTCGCCGGCCCCGACTCGCTCCCGACCTCATGGCCGAACGCGACCACCGCGGCCGCGAGCTCGCGCCGGAGCTCGATCGCCGCGTGGTCGCTGCCGAGGTGTACGCGCATGGCTCGTCTACCCGACGCGCTTCAACGCGAGGCACGCGTTGGTGCCGCCGAAGCCGAAGCTGTTGGAGAGGACCACGTCGACCGCGACCTTGCGCGCCTCGTGCGGCACGTAGTCGAGGTCGCACTCGGGGTCGGGATCGTCGAGGTTGATGGTCGGCGGCAGCACCTCGTGGTGCAGCGCCAGGGCGCAGATCGCCGCCTCGAGCCCGCCGGTGGCCCCGAGCAGGTGGCCGTGCATCGACTTCGTCGACGACACCGCCAGCTTGCGCGCGTGCGCGCCGAACACCGCCTTGATCGCGCTGGTCTCGGTCGCGTCGGCGCTGGTCGAGGTGCCGTGCGCGTTGATGTAGCCGACCGACTCGGGGGGCAGCCCCGCGTCGCGCAGCGCCAGCCGCATGCACCGCTGCGCGCCCTCGCCGTCGGGCGACGGCGCGGTGATGTGATGCGCGTCGGAGGTCGCCGCGTAGCCGACGATCTCGGCGTAGATGCGGGCCCCGCGGGCCTTGGCGCGCTCCCATGCTTCGAGCACCACGAGCCCGCAGCCCTCGCTGAGGACGAAGCCGTCGCGGCTCTTGGTGAACGGGCGCGACGCCTTCGTCGGCTCGTCGTTGCGGGTCGACAGCGCCCGCATCGAAGCGAACCCGCCGATGCACAGCGGCGAGACCGTCGCCTCGGTGCCGCCCGCGATCATCACGTCGGCGCCGCCGCGGGCGATCAGGTGGAACGCCTCGCCGATGCTGTGCGCGCCGGTCGAGCAGGCCGACACATGGCTCATGTTCGGCCCGCGATAATTGTGGCGGATCGAGATCTGCCCCGGCGCCAGGTTGACGATGATCGCCGGCACGAAGTACGGGCTGATGCCGTGGCGCGGGCCCTTCTCGCGCAGCGAGTCGTGGGTGGCCTCGAGGACAGGCAGGCCGCCGAGGCCGGCGCCGACGTAGACGCCGAAGCGCTCGGGGTCGTCGGGCGGCCCCAGCTTCGCGTCCTCGACCGCCATCGCCGCCGCCGCGACCGCATACTGGATGAAGAGGTCCATCTGTCGGACCTCCTTCTTCGGGACCCAGCGCGTCGCGTCGAAGTCACGCACTTCGCCGGCGATGCGCGTCGTCATCGCGCTCGCGTCGAACCGCGTGATCGGCCCGATCCCCGACTTCCCTGCGCACAAGCTCCGCCAGTTGTCGTCGTTGCCGACGCCCAGCGGGCTGATGAGCCCCACTCCCGTGACCGCGACCCTGCGCCCCGTCACAGCGACCTCTCAGGCCTTGCGACGCGCGCGGATGTAGTTCACGGCGTCACCGACGGTCTTGATGTTCTCGACCTCTTCGTCGGGGATCTTGATCTCGAAGTGCTCCTCGAAGGCGAGCACGAGCTCGACGATCGCCAGCGAGTCGGCGCCGAGGTCGTCGGTGAAGATCTTGTCCAGCGTGCAGTCCTCGGGCTTCACGTCGAGCTGCTCACGGACGATTTCGATGACCTGCTTCTCGATGTCGGATGTCGTCATGGTGGTTCCCTCTCCAGTCGGGGTCACAAACAAGCGAACGAACTCGTCGGGCTCACATACGCAGGCCGCCGTTGATCGCGAGGACTTGCCCCGTGACGTAGGCGGCGGCCGGCGCGGCCAGGTAAGCCACGGCCTCGGCGACCTCTTCGGGGCGGCCGATCCGGGCGAGCGGGATCTGCTTGAGCAGCGCCTCGCGGGCGTCGCCGTGGACGCTCGCGGCGGTCATGTCGGTCTCGAAGAAGCCCGGCGTGACGGCGTTGACGGTCACGCCGCGGCCGGCGAACTCGCGGGCGAGCGAGCGGGTCAGCCCGAGCAGGCCGGCCTTGGCGGCGGCGTACATCGCCTGCCCGGCGTTGCCCTGCTCGCCGATGACGCTGCTGATGTTGATGATGCGCCCGTCGGCCTTGGCCTTGAGCAGGTGGCGGGCGGCCGCCTTGGCGCAGTGGAACGCGCCCTTGAGGTTCACGTCGAGGACGCGCTGGAAGTCGGCCGGGGCGGCGCGCATCAGCAGGGCGTCGATCGAGATCCCGGCGTTGTTGACGAGGATGTGCAGGCCGCCGAGCTCCGCGACGATGCGCTGCACGCCCGCGTCGACCGCGGCGGCGTCGGCGACGTCGAAGCCGAACGGCCTGGCCGCGCCGCCCTCGGCGACGATCTCGTCGCACAGCTCGCGGGCCGCGTCCTCGCGGGCCGCGTAGTTGACCGCCACCGTCGCGCCACGCTGCGCCAGCACCCGGGCGATCGCCCGACCGATGCCACGCGAGGCGCCGGTGACCAGCGCGACGCGCCCGGTGAGCGCGAGCGACGGCGGCAGCGCCCTGGCTTGAGGATTGGCTTCGAGGCCCGACACTAGGTGCCGAGCTTTAGCACATCGAGGTCCGCCGGGGAACCGAGGCCGATGACCGAGAAGCCCTTGTCGATGCGTTTAATCAAGTTGCTCAGCACCTTGCCGTGGCCGAGCTCGAGCCCGCGAGAGATATCCATGCGCATCATCGTTCGCACGCTCGCCTCCCACCGGACGCGGCCGGTGATCTGACGAACGAGTCGATCGCGGACGGCCTGCGGATCGCCCGTCGAAGGATAGGGCTCGGCGTCGACGTTCGCGATCACGGGCGCACGCGGCGCGGCGATGTCGATGTCGACCAGCGCCGCGGCCACGCGCTCGGCCGCGGGCCGCATCAGCGCGCAGTGGAAGGGCGCCGACACGTTGAGCTTCATCGCTCGCGCGCGGTTCTCCTTGGCGCGCGCGACCACCCGCTCGACGGCCGCCGCGTGACCGGCGACGACGATCTGCCCGCCGCCGTTCTCGTTGGCGGGGCTGACGATCTCGCCGCCCTCGCTCGCTTCTTCGCACCACTGCTCGAGCGCGGCCGGGTCGGCGCCGATCACCGCCGCCATCGCGCCGACGCCCGCGGGCACGGCCTCTTGCATCGCCAGGCCGCGCAGCCGCACCAGCTTGACCGCGTCGACGAACGCCAGCGCGCCCGCGGCGACCAGCGCCGAGAACTCGCCGAGGCTGTGCCCGAGCAGCGCCGCCGGCTGCAGCCCGAGCTCGCTCGTGACCACCGTCCAGGCGGCGATGCTGCAGGTGAGGATCGCCGGCTGGGTGTTGGCGGTCTGCGCCAGCGCCTCGGCCGGGCCCTCGAAGCACAGCCGCGACAGCGGCTCCCCGAGCGCGTCATCGGCCTCGGCGAACACGCGCCGCGCGGCCGGGAACGCCTCGGCCAGCGCCTTGCCCATGCCGGGCTCCTGGCTGCCCTGGCCGGGGAACATAAACGCCAGCGGCCGGGCGACCCCAGCGCTGTCCGAAGAGACATGTTCGTTCATGCAGGTGACTCCTCGCGCTTGGCCGCGGCGAACAGCTCGCGGTGATCGCCGATCGCGGTCCGCAGCGCCGGCGTGAGGTCGCGCGCCGCGTAGTCGCCGGCGATCCGGATGCCGGTCGCCAGCGCCTTCGGGCCGGCGCCGCCGTGACAGATGATCGCCACCCCGTCGACGCCGAGCAGGGGCGCGCCGCCGTAGGAGTCGGGGTCGAGCTGCTCGCCGAGGGCGCGGAAGGCCGGGCGCAGGATCAGCCCGCCGAGCTTCGTGCGCGCGGTCTGCATCACCGCCGCGCGCAGGAACCCGACGATCCCGCCCGCGGTGCCCTCCATGACCTTGAGCGCGACGTTGCCCGTGAACCCGTCGGTGACGATCACGTCGACGGTGTCCTTAAAGAAGTCCTTGCCCTCGACGTAGCCGTGGAACGAAAACGCCGGGCTCGGGTGGGCCGCCAGCAGGCGATGGGCCGCGCGCGTGAGGTCGGTGCCCTTGCCCTCCTCGCTGCCGTTCGACAGCACGCCGACGCGCGGCCGCTTGCCGTGCGCGGTGCTGGAGAAGATCGCCCCCATCACCGCGAACTGCACGAGGTTGATCGGCTTGCAGTCGACGTTCGCGCCCATGTCGATGAGCACGCACGGGCCGCCCTTCGGCCGCGGGAAGCTCGAGACGATCGCCGGGCGGTCGATGCCCTTGAGCCGGCCGAACCGGAACAGCCCGGAGGCGAGCATCGCCCCCGAGTTGCCGGCCGAGACGACCGCGGCCGCCTGACCGCGCCGGACCAGGTCGAAGCACACGACCATCGACGCGTCGGGCTTCGAGCGCACCGCCTTGGAGGGGGTGTCCTCCATGGTGATCGTCTCCGACGCGTGGTGGACGGTGATCCCGTCCTCCCCGTCGTAGCGAGAGATCCCCAGGAGGGCGAGCTGCGGCACGAGGCGCGCCCGGTCGCCGACGAGGATCACCTCTTGCCCGGCGCGCGCGGCGAGGACTGCGGCCTCGACCTCGACGAAGGGACAGTGATCACCGCCGAAGGCGTCGAGCGCGATCTTCCTCGTCGCCGCCACCTCTTACTTACTCTTGCGCGATCGTGATCACCTCACGGCCCTTGTAGTGGCCGCAGGCCGGGCACACGTGGTGGCTTCGAACGCGCTCTTGGCAGTTCGGGCAGGCGACGAGAGTCGGCGCCGAGCGCTTGTCGTGGTGGGCGCGCCGCATGTCGCGGCGGGACTGGGACTTCTTCTTCTTGGGGACAGCCATGGCACGAACCGCCTTGGAAGCGGGGGCGGGAGTCTATCGCTTTTCCCGGCGCCACAATCGGCGCAGGGGGCGGTAGAGCGCCCGGAGGACCTGAGATAACTCAAACCTCCGGGCCGGGATCACTACTTCTTCTTGCTCGGGGGTTTACCCGAGGACTTCGGCGCCGGGCGGGCAGACGCCTTGCTGGCCGGTTTGGCCGGCTTGGCCGCCTTGCCCGGCGACTTGGACGTCTTGCTCGGCGCACCGGCCGACTTGCTCGCGGGGCCCGACTTGCCCGCCGGAGCCGCGGACGATCTGCTCGCGGGCTTGGCGACCGGCGGACCGGATCGCTTGCCGGCCGAGGGGGACTTGTCGCCCGGCCGCGGCTCGGGCTCGCCGAACCCGGGATCGAAATCGTCGACCCCGGGAATAGGGCCGGCGAAGCCCAGGTTGTCGGCGTCCGTGTCGTCGTCCCCGTCCACGCCCGCGTCGGCGAGCTGCCGCAAGGCCGCCTGCCACGAGGTCGTGGGCTTGGCCGGCGCCTCGTCGTCATCCTCTTCCGCGAGGGTGACGATCGGCACCTGGGCGTCGGTCGCTCCGCACGCCGCGCACGGGCCCAGCGGCTGACCGTTCAACTCGGCCCCGCAGCGCATGCACAGACCGCGGCACGCCTCGCCGTAGGCGCACAGCGCCCGGATCGGATACGACAGCAGCACCTGCTCGACGAGCAGCGGCCGCAGATCGATGTGCGTGCCGGAGAAGCTGCGCTCGTCCGGCGACTCGGTCTCGCTCTCCTCGTCGTCGGCGTCACTGACGCGATCGCGGACGAAGTGCACGCAAATCTCCCCGCCGGCCGAGACCGGCGCTGGCGCCAAACAGCGGGCGCAGGGGACGCTGTAGCCGCCCTGGATGCGGCCGCGGACCAGATAGCTGGTGCCCTCGCCGATGGCCGTGACTTCGAGCGACGTGGCGCCGCCGCTGGTGACCTCGGCGTCGGTGTGCGCCAGCACCGTCGCCATCCACGGCGCCGGGAGCTCCGCCTGGACCTCGTAGGGGCCCAGCCCGGAGCGAGCCAGGGCCACGAGATCGAGGTCAAGCTCCGGCGGGAGCTGCGTGCCGTCGTCGCGGGGCGTGGCCTTCATCCGGCCGCATGTAGCGCGTGGCGCCAGGGCTGTCAAACCGCCGCCAGCCCGGATCCTTTCGCCGCCAGCCCCAGATCCTTTGGTTGACACGGCAAACGCGGATTGGCTATTGCCTCCCGGCCCTTGGTCGCCTCTGAGCCCACTGCGCGCCTCGGAGGCGCCGACGCGAGCCCCCGCCTCGACGCGCCCGGCGACGTCTCGCCGCTCGCCGAGCCGCGGCTCGAGTTCTCCGCCGGTCGCTCGCGCGTGCTCGCGGTGTCGTGCCTGGTCGGCGCCTGTCTGATCGCACTTGTCCCTCGGGACAGCCAGGCCCGCACCCGCAGCGCCGCGCTCGGCGTCGTCGCCCCGCCCGCGCCGCCGCTGCTGCCGAGCCTGCGCGCCGCCCCGGGCCTGCGCGCCAGCGACCTGGTCGCCGGCCTCGGCGCGCCGCTGCTGCTCGCACCGCCGCCGCGGACCACCCCGCGCCGCCTGCCGAGCGAGTCGACCTCCGAAGCGCCGACGAGCGAGCCGCCGACTGAACCTGCTCCGGAGGACATGTCCGGAACGACAGGGTCTTCGGGACCTGCCCCGACGGGCAGCCCGCTGACGCGGCCGGCGCCCAACCTGGCGCCGCCACCCGAGAGCGAAGAGGGCGACGAGACCGAGGCCGCCGCGCCGGCCCCTGCCCCGGCCGCCGTCGCCGAGGGTCAGCTGTTCGCGCCGATCGCCACCACCGAGCCGCAGGCCGAGCCCGAGCCGCAGGAGGAGACGCCGCGCCTCCTCAAGGGCAAGAGCGTCCCGCCGTTCTGGATCGATCGCACCTTCACGACCCACCGGACGCGCGCGCTGACGCTGCCGCCGCTGTTCTTCCACCGCAACGGCACCGCCAACCACCCGGAGAAGCTGTTCCACTTCAACCTGTCCCTCACGACAGGTTGGTACAGCGAGCGCACGGCGAAGCGCAGGTGGTTGTCGCCGGCGATCCTGTTCTTCGGCTCGTTCAGCGAGCGCACCACCGGCTGGGGCTCGGTCGCGCTGCTGATGGGCTACAAGCGGGTCGGCGAGCAGTACAGCTTCGGCCAGTTCCCGTTCGTCTGGCGGTGGGGCAACAAGTCGGTCAAGAACCTGGTCGTCGTCCCGTTCCACTACCACCAGAAGACGCCCGACAGCTTGCGCGGCTTCTCGGCGGTGCTGTTCTGGTACGGTCACAAGAACACCACCGACAAGGACCCGCTCAACGACCTGCGCTACTTCGTCGGCTTCCCGCTGTTCTACCGCGTGACCCGCGGGCCGAGCACCGTCAACGTCGGCGTGCCGCTGTACCTCGGCGGTCAGAACAAGGCCCGCGGGGTCCAGTGGCACACGGTGCTGCCGTTCGTGCACTGGCAGTCGAGCGAGTACGGCAACCGCAAGGATCTGTGGACGCTGCTGTACGTGCAGCGCAGCGACAAGGCCCGCAGCCAGCGCTCGTGGGCCGTGCCGCCGCTGCTCACGTTCTCGCGCCAGACCCCGACGCACAAGCTGTTCTCGGCCACCCCGCTGGTGTGGCGCGCCGAGAACCGCGACCGCGGCAGCGTCGCCTGGTCGGTGTTCCCGTGGGTCAGCTACCGCGACCCCGAGCAGCGCAACCGGGTGCTGTTCCCGCTGTTCTGGCAGTTCGGCGACGTCAAGTCCGGCGTCACCAGCAGCGTGTTCGTGCCCCTCGTGTACGCGCGCAAGAGCCCGCAGGACACGCGGGTCTACACGCTGCTCGGCGGCGGCCGCTCGGGCAAGGACGGCCGCTGGGGCTTCGGCATCACCCCGCTCCTGACCTTCGTCCGCAACGAGCCGGGCGGCAAGAGCTTCCAGGTCGTCACGCCGCTGTTCGGCCACTCGCACGACCCGAGCGCCTACGGCGGCAAGGGCTCGCGCACGGTCTCGGCCGCGGTGCTCGGCTACTACAGCCGCCGCGGCGAGCGCTGGGACGCCGGCTTCGCCCCGCTGGCGTTCGTCGGCCGCGACGGCACCCGCTCGTACCAGACCATCACCCCGCTGTTCTGGCACCGCCGCGACACCGACCCGCAGAACCCGAGCGACCTGTGGGTGCTCGGCCCGGCCTACGCCAAGAAGGTCAAGTCGGGCGGCCACGGCGGCCTCGCCCCGCTGGTGTTCGCCGGCCGCGACGACAAGTTCCGCTACGGCATCGTCCCGCCGCTGCTGTTCGGCCACGTCCACGACGTCGAGGCCCAGCGCTCGCGCACGGTGTCGCTGGTGTTCGCGCGCGACAAGGGCCCCGACCACCGCACGCTCGGCGTCCTCAACCTGTTCTGGGACGTGAAGCGCCCGGGCGGCGAGCGCCACACCGCCCTGTTCCCGCTGTTCTACCGCCGCCACAGCGAGGGCAAGACGCTGACCCTCACCCCGCTGGGCGGCGCCTACAGCACGCCCGAGCAGCGCACCTGGTCCGCCGCCGCGATCCTCTACGGCTTCCGCGGGATCAAGGATCCGGACCGCCGCGGCTTCGGCCTCATCCCGCTGGTCTTCTACGACCGCCGCAAGGTCGACGGCGGGGTCGCCAGCAACGTCGTCGTCGCGCCGCTGTTCGCCCGCCACCGCGCGCCCAGCGAAGACCTCGACATGTGGTCGCCGCTGGTCTGGCGCACGGTCACCCGCGGCGAGAAGCCGCGCAAGAACCTCGCGGTCATCCCGTTCTACTTCCGTCAGCGCCAGCCCGACGGCATCGACGTCGACGCCGGCCTGATCCTCCCGTTCTTCTACAGCCGCGACAAGGTCCGGCGCACGCACACGCTGATCGCCGGCCCGGCGTTCCACCGCCTCACCCGCACCTCGCTGAACGCCGGCGTGGTGCCCGTCTACTGGTGGCACGACTCGGCGGAGAAGCGGCGCCTGATCTCGCTGCCGCTCATTTTCCACCAGGCGGACAAGAACAAGCTCGAGCACACGACCATCGCCGTGCCGCTGTGGTTCGACCGCCGCCGCGCCAACGGTCGCCGCTCGTGGGTCGCCTTCCCGTTCGTCGTCGGCGTCAAGGGTCAGTTCAACTTCACCCGCTTCAGCCTGACGCCGCCGATCTTCTACGACATCTTCCGCCTCCACAAGAACTACCGCTTCACCGGCGTGGTCCCGTTCGCGTTCCGCTACCAGAAGTGTGGCTTCCGCGAGGAGGACGACGATCGTTGCCGCTACACGCTGTGGGGCTCGTGGCCGCTGTTCCTCTACGGTAAGGACGGCAAGGGCCGCACCAGCCACGGCGCGCTGATGCTCTACTACTTCGACAAGGACCCGGGCGGCCGCCGGTTCCTCACCCTGCTGGGCGGCGCCAACGTGCGCCCCGGCGAGCGCCTCACCTGGTACGCGCTCAACTTCGGCCACACCACCACGCGGAAGTTCAAGACCACCGTCTTCTTCCCGCTGTTCTTCCGCAAGGCCTACCGGACGCAGGACCGCAGCACCACCGTCGTGCTGCCGCCGCTGTTCGTCGGCGCCCACCGCGAAGACTACCGGTGGTTCCAGGCCGGCCTGATGGTGTGGAACTTCCGCCGGCCGCACAAGGTCACGACCGTGGTCGCGCCGCCGATCTTCTTCACCGCGCACAGCTACGCCGAGCGGCGCATGACGTGGCTGCTCCCGCTGTTCCTGCGCGACAACAACTGGGCCAAGGACAGCTCGTTCACCAGCGTCTTCCCGGCCCTGGTGTTCCAGCGCCGCCGCGGCCAGGACAACGACTGGGTCCAGTTCCCGCTGATCTGGCACATCGAGCGCGGCGAGAGCTCCGGCACCTTCGGCGCCTTCATGTGGTGGGACATCCGCCGCAAGGGCCGCGTCACCCAGGTCGTCCCGGCCCTGTGGGCCCGCCAGCGCGGCCGCGGCCGCGACGTCCAGGTGCTCGGCCCCGGCCTCGGCTGGTGGTGGCGCACCGAGCAGAAGCTCAGCGACGCCGAGGGCCAGGACATCGGCGTCAAGAAGGGCCTCCACTGGCGCGCCCTGTTCGGCCTGGTCGGCGGCGGCAACGACGGCGCCCAGCGCTACTTCTCGCTGTTCGGCGGCCGGATCCCGCTGCGCCCCAAGGCCGTGTGGGAGCCCCGTCGCAAGCGCCTCAAGGCCCAGCAGCAGGTCGCCCCCAAGGCCCTGCCCGCCGCCGCGCCCGCCCCGGCCGCGACTCCGGTCGAGAAGAAGCCCTGAGCCCCGGCTGACCTCGCGGGCATGTCCGCTCGGACATGCCCGTTCGGGCCTGTCCTTCAGCGCATGTCCTCGGGGACATGCTTGTCCGCGCGAACGAGCGGATGGGGCGCGGGCCGTCCGGGCTGACTCGCCGTGGCGCGCGCCCTGCGTGGCAGCCGGCACCAGGCGCGTCCTGTGTGGCAGCCGGCACCGGGCCCGCCACGAGCGCTCGCTGCGAGCGCCACCATCTCCCCACGTGCCGCTCCGAGCGCTCGCCGCTCCGCATCGCGCCCTGCCCTGCCCGCCTCTCCCCCGCGGAGCGCTCGCTCCCCGGCGAGGTGACCGCGAGAGCGGCCGCTTAAAAGCCCGAGGGCCCCGGAGCGACGCTCCGGAGCCCTCGACGTGCGCGCCGCGAGGCGCGGCTCACATCGGCTGGACGCCGCAGTCGTCGACCTCGCTCGGGACGCAGCCTTCGCAGTCCCAGCGGAAGTTGTCGATGAGCGTCGCGGTCGACAGGTACTCGTCGGACATGTCGGCCAGGAAGAAGCCGACCGTGATCTCGGCGCCCGGCTGCACGCCGCCCTTGGCCGTGAACCAGTCGGAGCACGCGTGCGACTCGAAGCCGGTGCCGGCCAGCTGCGGCTCGTTGTACGTGTAGCCCGGGCCGTCGAAGTACGGGTCGAGCGCGGTGATGCTGATCGGCAGGCCCTGCGCCGGGTTGTTCGGGTTGGGGATGAAGGTGACGTTGCCGCTGTACGGATCGACCGGCGGCACCGCGTTCGGGTCGTCCGGCGTCGGGTCGACCTGGTAGGCGATCAGCAGGTCGTTCCACGAGGTGCCGACGTAGGTCGGCCACTCGGCCGAGCAGAACGCGAACTCGAAGGTGTAGCCGAAGGTCCCCGGCGGCACGACCGTCTTGAAGCTGAAGTAGATGCGGTCGTTGCCGTCACCGCTGGTCATCTCCCACTGCGCCTGGATGGTGTCCGAGCAGTCGTTGTCGCCGGCACCGTTGTCGCAGCTCTTGAACGGGGTGCCACCGGCGCCGTTGTTGCTGCCGTTCTTGGCCTTGAAGGGCAGCGGCAGCGGGGCGTTGTCGGGGTTGCCGTTGTTGGTGGTGCCCTGGTTGTTCGGCGCCTCGATGACCACGCCGTCGGCGTTCGGGGCGGCGATCTCACCGCTCGAGATAATGAGGAAGGCGTCGCCCTCGCGCGGGCTGTAGAGCCGCTTGTTCGGGGTGGCCGGGTCGTTGTCGTGGTCGAACATGTAGGTGCCGTAGCCCTTGGCCACCTGCCAGCTCACGTTGACCGGGTTGGAGTGCTGGAAGTCCTTGGTGACGATCGAGTTGTTCGGCGCGGCGTTGCAGATGCCGATCGCCTTGAGCATGTTCGTCTTGTCGTTCTTGTCGGTGACGACCGCGGGCGCGTTGTCACAGACGACGTAGTCCGCGGGCGCCTGGCAGTTGGCCGGGAAGAACGGGGTGCAGTTGTTGAGGCAGAAGTCGGCCGGGCCGCCGTTGACCTCGTTGCCGTCGTCGCACTGCTCGCCCCGCTCCTTGATGCCGTTGCCGCACTCCGCCAGCGAGAACGTGCAGTCGGGCTCGCAGCCGTCGCCGGGCTCCTGGTTGCCGTCGTCGCACTGCTCCGGATCCTCGACGGAGCCGTTGCCGCACTCCTGCGTCGGCGTCGCCGTGAGGCAGTCCGCGCTGCACTCGTCGCCGTCCTCGGTGTTGCCGTCGTCGCACACCTCGCCGCCCTCGACGATGTTGTTGCCGCACACCGGCGTGTTGGTGCAGTTCGGCTCGCAACCGTCGCCGGGCTCCTGGTTGCCGTCGTCGCACTCCTCGTTGCCCTCTTGCACGCCGTTGCCGCACTCCGGCAACGTCTCGGTCACACCCTCGGTCGTCGTCGTCGCGTCGGTGGTGGAGGACGTCGTCGCGTCGGTCGTGGCCTGCGTGTCGCTGTCGCTGATGCCCGTCGTCGGCGTCGTCGTCGTCGGCGTGGTGTCGCTCTCCGAGTTGCTGTTGCTGCCCGGCGTCGGGTTGTTGCTGGTGGTGCTCGTCGAGGTGTCACCCTGGGTCTGGCCGCCCGAGGCCGTGACATTGTCGACAGCGTCGCCGCACGCCGCGAGCGCGGTCACGCAAAGCCCGGTGGAGAAGAGTCGAAGCATGGAGGTCTTCATGGTCATGTTCCTGGGGTTCTAAGGTCGTGGCCGTCCGCACGCGCGCCTGGCCGATCGAACGCCAGCGTTTCCCATCCGCTCCCGCCTTTCAAGGGCGTAAGCCCGCAAGCGGCGACGTCTCCCTGACGACACATCTCACGGTTAAACGGCGACGCGGGCCGCCCCCGATGGTGCGGCCCGCGTCGCACGCCACATGGCTCACATCGGCTGGACGCCGCAGTCGTCGACCTCGCTCGGGATGCAGCCTTCGCAGTCCCAGCGGAAGTTGTCGATGAGCGTCGCGGTCGACAGGTACTGATCGGACATGTCGGCCAGGAAGAAGCCGACCGTGATCTCCGCGCCCGGCTGCACGCCGCCCTTGGCCGTGAACCAGTCGGAGCACGCGTGCGACTCGAAGCCGGTGCCCGCGAGCTGCGGCTCGTTGTACGTGTAGCCCGGGCCGTCGAAGTACGGGTCGAGCGCGGTGATGCTGATCGGCAGGCCCTTGGTCGGGTCGTTCGGATCGGGGATGAAGGTGACGTTGCCGCTGTACGGATCGACCGGCGGGACCTGGTTCGGGTTGTCCGGCGTCGGGTCGACCTGGTAGGCGATCAGCAGGTCGTTGAACGAGCTGTTGACGTAGGTCGGCCACTCGGCCGAGCAGAACGCGAACTCGAAGGTGTAGCCGAAGGTCCCCGGCGGCACGACCGTCTTGAAGCTGAAGTAGATGCGGTCGTTGCCGTCGCCGCTGGTCATCTCCCACTGCGCCTGGATGGTGTCCGAGCAGTCGTTGTCGCCGGCGCCGTTGTCACAACCCATGAAGGGCGTGCCGCCGGCGCCGTTGTTGCTGCCGTCCTTGGCCTTGAAGGGCATCGGCAGCGGGCCGCCGTCAGGGTTGCCGTTGTTGGTGGTGCCCTGGTTGTTCGGCGCCTCGATGACGATGCCGTCGGCGTTCGGCGCGACGATGTCACCGTTGGAGATGATCAGGAACGCGTCGCCCTCGCGCGGGCTGTACAGCCGCTGGTTCGGCGTGGCCGGATCGTTGTCGTGGTCGAACATGTAGGTGCCGTAGCCCTTGGCCACCTGCCAGCTCTTGTTGACCGGGCTCGAGTGCTGGAAGTCGGTGGTGACGATCGAGTTGTTGGGCATCGCGTTGCAGATGCCGATCGCCTTGAGCATGTTCGTCTTGTCGTTCTTGTCGGTGACGACCGCGGGCGCGTTGTCGCAGACGACGTAGTCCGCGGGCGCCTGGCAGTTGGCCGGGAAGAACGGGGTGCAGTTGTTGAGGCAGAAGTCGCCGGGGCCGCCGTTGACCTCGTTGCCGTCGTCGCACTGCTCGCCCCGCTCCTTGATGCCGTTGCCGCACTCCGCCAGCGAGAACGTGCAGTCGGGCTCGCAGCCGTCGCCGGGCTCCTGGTTGCCGTCGTCGCACTGCTCCGGATCCTCGACGGTCCCGTTGCCGCACTCCTGCGTCGGCGTCGCCGTGAGGCAGTCCGCGCTGCACTCGTCCCCGTCCTCGGTGTTGCCGTCGTCGCACACCTCGCCGCCCTCGACGATGTTGTTGCCGCACACCGGCGTGTTGGTGCAGGTCGGCTCGCAGCCGTCACCGGCGACGTCGTTGCCGTCGTCGCACTCCTCGTTGCCCTCCTGCACGCCGTTGCCGCACTCCGGCGCGGCCTCGGTCACGCCCTCCGTCGTGGTCGACGTCGAGGTCGTCGAGGTCGCGTCGGTGGTGCCCTGGGTGTCGCTGTCGCTCACGCCGGTGGTCGGCGTGGTCGTCGTCGGCGTGCTGTCGCTCTCCGAGTTGCCGGTGGTCCCGGGCGTCGCGTTCGTGTCGTCCGTGGTCGCGTCGGTGCCCTGGGTCTGGCCCTCCGAGGCGCCCGTGACGTTGTTGCCGTCGTCGCCGCACGCAGCGAGCGCCGAAGCGATGAAACCAGTCGTAAGGAGTCGAATGATCGGTCGAGTCGTCATGGTCGTGTCCTACTCGCAAAGAGTACGGCCGTCCTCGAGTGCGGGACGGCGCCGCCACGATTTCCCATCTTTCGCGGCTTATCAAGCCGTCCCCAGCGCCGACCCGCTCGAGGCCCGATCCTGCGCCAAGCTGGCGAAGACGCGCCCTGACAGGGCGCACGCCCGCTCCAACCATGGGTGATGATTGGACGTCGCGATTGTTCGACTCGCCTCGACATCACACGGACGAAGGTCCGCAGCGGACACAACAAAGGCGCGCACGTCGCCGTGCGCGCCCTTCGAGCTCAAGCCTGCGAGGCGATCACATCGGCTGGACGCCGCAGTCGTCGACCTCGCTCGGGACGCAACCCTCGCAGTCCCAGCGGAAGTTGTCGAGCAGCGCGACGGTGGTCAGGTACTGGTCGGACATGTCCGCCAGGAAGAAGCCGATCGTGACATCGGCGCCCGGCTGCACGCCGCCCTTGGCCGTGAACCAGTCGGAGCACGCGTGCGACTCGAAGCCGGTGCCCGCGAGCTGCGGCTCGTTGTACGTGTAGCCCGGACCGTCGTAGTACGGATCGAGCGCGGTGATGGTCAGCGGCAGGCCGCTGGCCGGGTTGTTCGGGTTGGGGATGAAGGTGACGTTGCCGCTGTACGGATCGACCGGCGGGACCTGGTTGGGATCGTCCGCGGTCGGGTCGACCTGGTAGGCGATCAGCAGGTCGTTGTACGAGGAGCCGACCCACGACGGCCACTCGGCCGAGCAGAACACGAAGTCGAACCGGTAGCCGAACGTGCCCGCGGGGACCTTCGTGTTGAAGGTGAAGTAGATGCGGTCGTTGGCCTGGCCGTTGGTCATGGCCCACTGCGCCTGCAAGGTGTCCGAGCAGTCCTTGTCGCCGTTCGGGACGCCGTTGTCGCAGCTCTTGAACGGGGTGCCGCCGGCGCCGTTGTTGCTGCCGTTCTGGTTCTTGAACGGCGGCGGCAGCGGGACCTGGGCGACGTTGCCGTCAGGGTTGCCGTTGTTGTCGTGGGTCTGCGAGTTGGGCGCCTCGGTGACCACGCCCTGGCCGTTCGGCGCGGCGATGAAGCCCGACGACAGCATGAGGAAGGCGTCGCCCTCGCGCGGGCTGTAGAGCAGCTTGTTCGGGGTCGCCGGATCGTTGTCGTGATCGTAGGTGTAGGTGCCGAAGCCCTTGGCCACCTGCCACGAGTTGTTGACCGCCTGCGAGAACTGGAAGTTGGTGGTCTGGATCGAGTTGTTCGCCTGCGCGTTGCAGATGCCGATCGCCTTGAGCGCGTTGTTCTTGTCGTTCTTGTCGGTGATCACTTCGGGCGTGTTGTCACACGTCACGTAGTCGGCCGGCGCCTGGCAGTTGGCCGGGAAGAACGGGGTGCAGTTGTTGAGGCAGAAGTCGGCCGGGCCGCCGTTGACCTCGTTGCCGTCGTCGCACTGCTCGCCCCGCTCCTTGATGCCGTTGCCGCACTCGGCCGGGGAGAAGGTGCAGTCGGGCTCGCAGCCGTCAGCCGGCTCCTGGTTGCCGTCGTCGCACTGCTCGGGATCCTCGACGGTCCCGTTGCCGCACTCCTGCGTCGGCGTCGCCGTGAGGCAGTCCGCGCTGCACTCGTCGCCGTCCTCGGTGTTGCCGTCGTCGCACACCTCGCCGCCCTCGACGGTGTTGTTGCCGCACACCGCGGTGATCGTGCACGAGGGCTCACACCCGTCGCCGGCGACGTCGTTGCCGTCGTCGCACTCCTCGCTGCCCTCTTGCACGCCGTTGCCACACTCCGGCACCGCCTCGGTCACGCCCTCCGTCGTCGTCGAGGTCGCGTCGGTGGTGCTGGTCGTCGTCGCGTCGGTGGTGCCCTGGGTGTCGCTGTCGCTCACGCCGGTGGTCGGCGTGGTCGTCGTCGGTGTGCTGTCGCTCTCCGAGTTGCCGGTGGTCCCGGGCGTCGCGTTCGTGTCGTCGGTGGTCGCGTCGGTGCCCTGGGTCTGGCCCTCCGAGGCGGCCGTGACGTTGTTGCCGTCGTCGCCGCACGCAGCGAGCGCCGAAGCGATGAAACCTGTCGTAAGAAGTCGAATGATCGGTCGAGTCGTCATGGTCGTGTCCTACTCGCAGAGAGTACGGCCGTCCTCGAATGCGTGACGGTGCCGCCACGATTTCCCATCTTTCACGGCTTATCAAGCCCGGGCACCTGCCGACTGGTCCGCATCGGCAGCGAGCGACCCGCGGCCGCAAAACCGGCATGGACCAGCGTTCCGGGGCTCAAATCCGGCGAAGACGCATCATGACGGAGACGCAAGCTCGGCGGCCGTCGGTCCGCTCCGCCCGCGAATGTCACAGTCGCGCAAAACAAAGAGGCGCGCCCGTCGCCGGGCGCGCCTGTCGATCTCACGCCTGGACAGCGATCACATCGGCTGGACGCCGCAGTCGTCGACCTCGCTCGGGACGCACCCCTCGCAGTCCCAGCGGAAGTTGTCGAGCAGCGCGACGGTGGCGAGGATGTTGTCCTGCATGTCGGCCAGGTAGAAGCCGATGGTGACCTGCGCCCCCGGCTGCACGCCGCCCTTGGCGGTGAACCAGTCGGAGCAGGCGTGCTGCTCGAAGCCGGTGCCCGCGAGCTGCGGCTCGTTGTAGGTGTAACCCGGGTTGTCGAAGTACGGGTCGAGCGCCGTGATCGTCAGCGGCAGGCCCTTGGTCGGGTCGTTCGGGTTGGGGATGAAGGTGATGTTGCCGCTGTACGGATCGACCGGCGGGACCGCGTTCGGGTTGTCCGGGGTCGGATCGACCTGGTACGCGATCAACATGTCGTTGAACGAGGTGCCGACGTAGGACGGCCACTCGGACGAGCAGAACACGAAGTCGAAGGAGTAACCGAAGGTCCCCTGCGGCACCGTGGTCTTGAAGGTGAAGTAGATGCGGTCGTTCGGGTTGCTCTGACCGAGGGTCCACTGCGCCTGCAGGGTGTCGGAGCAGTCCTTGTCGCCGTTCGGGACGCCGTTGTCGCAGGTCTTGAACGGCGTGCCGCCGGCGCCGTTGTTGCTGCCGAAACCGACCTTGAAGGGCGCCGGCAGGGCGTTGTCGTCGGAGTTGAAGTTGTCGCCGTTGCCGACCTGCGAGTTGACGCCGTGGGTGACGACGCCGCTGCCGTTGGGCGCGTTGATGGTGCCGCTCGACAGCATGAGGAAGGTGCTGCCCTCGCGCGGGCTGTAGAGCAGCTTGTTGGGCGTGGCCGGATCGTTGTCGTGGTCGTAGGTGTACGAGCCGAAGCCCTTGGCGACCTGCCAGGTGTTGTTCTGGGCCGCCGGGTCGAACACGAAGTCGGTGGTCTGGATCGAGTTGTTCGCCTGCGCGTTGCAGATGCCGATCGACTTGAGCGCGTTGGTCTTGTCGGCCTTGTCGGTCAGGTTGATGGCGTCGTCGCAGTTGACGTAGTCGGCCGGGGCCTGGCACTGCGGCGGCGAGTACGGGGTGCAGTCGTTCTTGCAGAAGTCGTTCGGGCCGCCGTCGACCTCGTTACCGTCGTCGCACTGCTCGCCGGTCTCCTTGACGCCGTTGCCGCACTCGGCGGGCGTGAAGGTGCAGTCCGGCTCGCAGCCGTCGGCCGGCGCCTGGTTGCCGTCGTCGCACTGCTCCGGGTCCTCGACGGCCCCGTTGCCGCACACCTGCT
This sequence comes from Nannocystis bainbridge, assembly GCF_028368995.1. Lineage (GTDB taxonomy): Bacteria > Myxococcota_A > Polyangia > Nannocystales > Nannocystaceae > Nannocystis > Nannocystis bainbridge. The sequence goes on from NZ_JAQNDL010000001.1 coordinate 117,735, forward strand.
CCATGGTCGCGGTCTGGCAGTCGGCGCTGCACTCGTCGCCGTCCTCGAGGTTGCCGTCGTCGCAGGCCTCGCCCGCCTCGACGGTCCCGTTGCCGCACTCCGCCGACAAAACGCAGCCCGGCTCACAGCCGTCGCCCGGCTCCTGGTTGCCGTCGTCGCACTCCTCGGTGCCCTCCTGCACGCCGTTGCCGCACTCCGCCTGCGGCTCGGTCACGCCCTCGGTCGCGTCGGTCGCGGCGGTCGTGGTGCCGGTCTCACCCTCGGTGGTCTCACCGTCGGTCGTGGCCTGCGTGTCGCTCATCCCCATGCCGGTGGTCGGCGTGGTGGGCGACTGCGTCTCCGACTCCGACTGGCCGCCAGGACCGGCGGTGGTCTGGCCGTCGGTCTCGGAGGCCGAAGCCTCGGAGCCGTTGCCCGTGGCGCCGGTGACGTTGTTGCCGTCGTCGCCGCACGCGGCGAGCGTGGCAGCACAGAAGCCTGCAGTGAGGAGGCGAAGGATGGGACGAGTCTTCATGTCAGTAAATCCTGATGGGGTGCGCCCGTGAGCGCGGACTTGCGTGTCGCAGCGGCGTCCGCGCGACACGAGCTGAATCAACCGCGCCACGATTTCGGACTTCGCCGATCCGATCAAGCGTCGGCCGACGAGGTGTTCGCAGACTGAGCCGTAGACGACCTGCGGCTAATTCGCGGCTTTACGGGCGCCTCCGGCGCGGCGCCGTCCGTTTGCTCGACGACGACTGTGATTTACGGATCGCGGCTTCCTCACGCGCCGCCACCGCCTGCGTGCATGCCCACGGCTGAACTTTGCGCCCTGTACTTCAAGACCTGTCCTAAGGGACCTGTCCTGAAGGCTCGACGCGAGCTCGCGGGCGCACGGCGGTCAGCCGCGCCGGCCCGATCCCACGCACGCGCTGCAGTTCGTCGACGGTCGCGTACGGTCTTCCTTCGACGATCCGGCGCGCGAGCTCGGGGCCGATACCAGGCAAACTCTCGAGCTCGCTGGCAGCGGCGCGATTGAGATCGACGGGGATCGACAGCGCCTCGAGATCGTCGCCTCGCATGCGGCCCCAGCCGTCGCCGCCGGACTGCGGCGAGGCGACGGCGCACAGCGACGCGGTGGTCACGGCGTCACCGTGGGCCAGCGCGGCGGCAGGCGAGCCCGCGCCGCACAGCGCCGCGAGGTCGCGCGGCGCCTCGTCGTCGCAGCGCAGCGCTCCGTCGACCTCGACCGCGAAATCGCAGGCCGTGACCACGAGCAGCTCCGGCGCGGCCGGCCGCAACCACGCCGCCAGCACCACGACGAGCGCGGCGAGCAACGCGACTGTCGCCCCGACGCGGACCACCCCGACGACCTCAGGCGGCGCTGCTGGTCGGCCCCTCGTGGAGGCCGAACCCGGCGTGCAGGGCCCGCAGGGCCAGCTCGCCGTAGCGCTCGTGGACGACCACGGACACCTTGATCTCGGACGTCGAGACCATCTGGATGTTGATGTTCTCGCGGGCGAGGATCTCGAACGCCTTGGAGGCGACGCCGGCGTGGGTCCGCATGCCGACGCCGACGATCGAGATCTTGCAGATGTCGGGGTCGCTGAGGATCTCCATCGGCCCGGCGCCAGGGAGGAGGTCGAGGCTGCGCAGGCCGGCGACCGCCTTCTTGAGGTCGTTCTCGGGGACGGTGAAGGTGACGTCGGTCGAGCCGCCGCGGCTGGCGTTCTGGATGATCATGTCGACGACGATGTCGGCGCCGGCGAGCGCGCCGAAGATCGAGGCGATGGTGCCCGGGACGTCGGGCACGTTGGTGAGGGTGACCTTGGCCTCGTTGCGGTCGAGGGCGACGCCGGTCACGACCGCGGACTCCAGACTCTTCTGCTCAGACACGATCCACGTCCCTTCGCTGTCGTTCAGGCTCGATCGCACGTGCACCGGCACGCCGAACTTCATGGCGAACTCGACGCTGCGGATCTGCAGCACCTTGGCGCCGAGGCTCGCCAGCTCGAGCATCTCCTCGTAGGTGATGCGGTGGATTTTGCGCGCGCGCGGCTCGACCCGCGGGTCGGTGGTGTAGACGCCGTCGACGTCGGTCAAGATCTCGCAAGCATCGGCCTTGAGCGCTGCCGCGAGCGCGACCGCCGAGGTGTCGGAGCCGCCGCGCCCGAGCGTGGTGATGTTGCCGGCGGCGTTCAGCCCCTGAAAGCCGGCGCACACCACGACCTTGCCGGCGGTGAGCTCCTGGCGGATGCGCCCGTGGGAAAACCCGAGGATCCGCGCGTTGGTGTAGGTGCCGTCGGTCTGCAGGCCGATCTGATGGCCGACCAGCGAGATGGCCCGGCCGCCCGCGTTCTGGATCGCCATCGCCAGCAGCGCGGCGCTGACGTTCTCGCCGGTGCTCACCAGCTGATCGAGCTCGCGCTCGTGGGCGCGGTCGCCGGCCCGCTCACTGGCGAGGTACGGCCCCTTGCTGGCCCGGTCGCCCTGGCCCTCGCCCTCGCTCGCCAGCGCGTTGGCGAGGCCGATCAAGCGGTTGGTCTCGCCCGCCATCGCCGAGACGACGACGACCACGTCCTGGCCGGCGCGCTGAGTGGCGAGGGCCCGCTCGGCGACGTTGCGGATCCGCTCGAGCGTGGCGACCGAAGAGCCGCCGAATTTCTGGACGATGAGCATGGCTTTCGATCGGGACGCGCGTCCCTCGCGGCCTTGCTGTACCGCAATTGCGGTGCGGCGGCACTATTCTTTTCGCGTCTTGAACAGCGGCAGCTGGAACAGCGCCTCGGGCGCCCCGCCGTCACGACCGCCGCGCCGCCGCGCCGCCTCTTCCTCGAGGATCGTCTTGATGGCCCCGCGACAGCTGCCGCAGCCGGTGCCCGCCTCGCAGTCGTCGCCGACCTCGTCGACGCTCCGCGCCCCCCGGCGCACGCAGGCGATCACCTCGTGCTCGAAGACCGAGCTGCACTGGCACAGCAGCACCCGCACCCCTCCGGGATACCGCAGCCGCAGCCGCCCGTCGACGCCCGTCGACGCCCGTCGGCGAGCGCGGGCGCACGCGCGCAGCCCCGCGCCGGAGCGGCCTGTCCGTTCGGACATGTCCCTCACGACATGTCTATTGGAGCAGGCAGCCGAGGTAGTCGCGGACGGCCCGGTCGAGGCCGACGAACAGGGCGTGGCTGATCAGCGCGTGGCCGATCGAGACCTCGTCGAGGTGCGGCAGGTGGCTGAACAGGGGCAGGTTGTCGAGGTCGAGGTCGTGGCCGGCGTTGACCCCGAGCCCGAGCTCGTAGGCCAGCTCGGCGGCAGCAGCGAAGCGCGCGATGGCGGCCTCGCCGCGGCCGGCCGCGTGGGCCTGCGCGTACGGCTCGGTGTAGAGCTCGATGCGCTGCGCGCCGACCTCCGCGGCCCAGCGGACCGCCGCGAAGTCCGCGTCGACGAACAGCGACACGCGGACGCCGAGCGCCTGCAGGTGACCCACGATCGCCCCCAGCTCGGCGCGCGAGGTGTCGGGCGGCCAGCCGGCCTGGCTCGTGATCTCGCCCGGGCGCACCGGCACCAGCGTGCACTGGTGCGGCCGCAGCTCCTCGACCATCGCCAGCAGGTCGGGCCGCGGATCGCCCTCGATGTTGAACTCGACGCGATCGCGCAGCGGCGCCAGCTCGGCCGCGATCGCCCGCGCGTCGGCGGCCCGGATGTGGCGCTCGTCGGCCCGCGGGTGGACGGTGATGCCCGGCGCCCCGGCGGCGACGATGGTCCGCACGGCCCCGATCAGGCTCGGGACGTCGCCGCCGCGGGCGTTGCGGAGGGTCGCGACCTTGTTGACGTTGACGCTGAGGCGGGCGGCCATGCCGCGCGATAGCACCGGCGCGCGCGCTTGTCACCTCCCCTGTCGCCGGCGCCCGCCGACCTCGGCGCCGGCCCGACGCGGGCCCGTTGAAGCCGCGCGGCCGGGGCACTAGTCTCGCGCTGTGCCGTCCGCGTCCGCGCCCGCAGTCGCCGTCGTCGGCGCGGGCTTCTGCGGCGCCGCCCTCGCCTGGCACCTGGCCCGCGCCGGCGGCCCGCGGGTGACCCTGATCGACGGCCGCGGCGAGTTCGGTCCCGGCCTGGCCTATCGGACAGGCGATCCGCGCCACCTCCTCAACACCCCGGCCGGGCGGATGAGCGCGCTGGCGGACGACCCCGAGCATTTCGTCCGCTGGGCCCGGACCGGCGACCATGCAGTCGGCGGCGGCAGCTTCTTGCCGCGCGGCGTCTACGGCGACTACCTGCGCCACCTGGTGGCCGAGGCGAACGTCACCTGTCTCAAGGGCCATGTCGTGGAAGCCCGCCCGCCCGCCCCGGGCAGGTCCGCCGTGCTGGCGCTGAGCGACGGCACCGAGCTGGCCGCCGACCACGTCGTGCTCGCCGTCGGCAACCTGCCGCCGCGCCTGCCCGCCGGGCTGGGGCCGCAAGTCCGCGCCGATCCGCGCTACGTCCACGACCCGTGGACGGCGCCCGGGCCCGCGATCGCGCCGGACGCCACCGTGCTGGTCTGCGGGACAGGTCTGTCGGCGCTCGACCTCGCGCTCGGGCTGGGCGGCGCCGGCCACCGCGGCCCGATCCACCTGCTGTCGCGCCACGGCCTGTTGCCGCAGGCCCATCGCGCCCCCTCGCGGCCGCCCGAGCCGCATCCGCCCGCGTTCACCGACTGGCCAGCCACCGCGCGCGGGAGCCTGCACGCGCTGCGAGCAGCCGCCCGCCTCGAGGCGACCCGCGACGGCGACTGGCGCGACGTGCTGGCCGACCTGCGACCGGTGACGCAGGCGATCTGGCGCCGCTGGCCCGCGGACGAGCGCGACCGGTTCGTGCGCCACCTGCGGGTGTTCTGGGAGGCCCACCGCCACCGCGCGGCCCCGGCGACCGCGGCCGCGATCGCCGAGCTGCGCGCGGCGGGCCGCCTACAGGTCCACGCCGGGCGCGTCGTGGACATGTCCCTCGGGACAGACGCGATCACGCTGGCGATCCGCCCGCGCGGCCGGACCGACCGCGTCCACCTGCGCGTCGCGGCGCTGCTCAACGCCACCGGCCCGTCGCCCGACCCGCGCGACGGCGCCGACCCGTTGCTGCGCGACCTGATCGCCCGCGGCCTGCTGGTGCCCGAGCCGCTCGGCGCGGCGATCACCGACGACGGCGCGGTGATCGACGCCCACGGCCGCGCCTCGAGCTGGCTGCACGCGCTCGGCGGCCTGCGCCGGCCGCAGCTGTGGGAGACGACGGCCGTGCTCGAGCTGGCGCCCCAGTGTCAGGCGCTGGCCGAGCGGCTGCGGGGCCGGCAGTGACGTGTCCCTCGGGGCATGTCCTCGACGACATGCCCCTTCAGACAGCCTCTCACTCGTCTGACTCGGGCTCGCCCGTGCCTCCGCGCAGCTGCTGCAAGCGGGCCCACGCGGCCGCCTCCCACCCGCGCGGGCCCGGTTGGGCGTAGCGCTGGCCGCGGAGCGCCTCGGGCAGGTAGCTCTCGCCCCCCGGCACCACCCCGCCGTCGAAGTCGTGCGGGTACTTGTAGCCGACCCCGTACTGCGCCTCGCGCATCAACGCGGTCACGGCGTTGCGGACCGCCATCGGCACCTCGAGGCTGCCCGCGCGCATCACATCCTTGCGCGCGTTGGCGTAGGCCGTCAGGGCCGTGTTGCTCTTCGGCGCCAGCGCCAGGAACAGCGCCGCCTGCGTCAGCGGCAGCACCGCCTCGGGCATGCCGATCTGGTGGGCCGCCTGGGCCGCAGCGACCGCCAGCGGCAGCGCCTGCGGCTCGGCGTTGCCGACGTCTTCGGCGGCGAAGATCACGATCCGCCGCGCCACGAAATCGACGTCTTCGCCCGCCTCGAGCATGCGCGCCAGCCAGTACACCGCCGCGTCGGCGTCGCTGGCCCGCATGCTCTTGATGAAGGCCGAGACCACGTTGTAGTGCTCCTCGCCGGCCTTGTCGTAGCGCAGCGAGCGGCCTCCGACCGCCAGCTGCGCCACCTCGCGGCTCAGCTGCGTCTCGCCCTCGGGCACCAGGTCGACCGCCAGCTCGAGCGTCCCGAGCGCCCGCCGGGCGTCGCCCTGCGCCGTGTGAGCCAGCGCCGCCAGCAGCCCGTCCTCGGCCTCGAGCTTGCGCGCCCCGAGCCCGCGCTCCTCGTCGGTCAGCGCCCGCCGCAGCAGCGCCACCAGGTCGCGGACCTCGATCGGCCGCAGCTGCAGCACCCGCACCCGGCTCAGCAGCGCCGCGTTGACCTCGAAGCTCGGGTTCTCGGTCGTCGCCCCGACCAGCGCGCACACCCCGGCCTCGAGGTGCGGCAGCAGGATGTCCTGCTGCGCCTTGTTGAAGCGGTGGATCTCGTCGACGAACAGCAGCGTCCCGCGGCCCTCGTGGGCCCGGCGCCGGCGCGCGACCTCGACCACCTCGCGCAGCTCCTTGGCCCCGGCCGAGGTCGCTGACAGCACGCAGAACGCGCTCTGCGTGTGCTCGGCCAGCAGCCGCGCCAGCGTCGTCTTGCCGGTCCCGGGAGGCCCCCACAGGATCAGGCTCGGCACCCTCCCGGTGTCCGCGAGCCGTCGCAAGATCTTCCCCGGCGCGAGCAAGTGCGTCTGCCCCACGACCTCGTCGAGGCGGCGCGGCCGCATGCGCTCGGCCAGCGGCACCAGCGTGGGGTCGCGTTGCCAGGCCCGCTCGAAGAGGTCGTCGCTCGCGTGGGACTGCACGGTGCGTGGTAGCCTACCAGGCGTGACGCGCCGCGCCGCCCCTCCCGCGCCCGCGACCGCCCGCCGGTGGTCGACCTCGCCGCGTGCGCTGACCCTCGCGCTCGCCGTGGTCGCCGGCGTCGGGCCCGCCTGCGACGAGAAGTTCCAGTCCTTCCTCCGCAACGCCTCCGACCGCCACGTCGAGCGCGAGAAGAAGAAGGAGACCGACGCCGATCGGGACGCCATCGAGGCGGCCGCGATCTCGCCGCCCGTGCGCGCCGCGATCGCCCTGGTCCGCACCAGCGACTACGACTTCGTCGCGGTCAAGTCCGACGGCAGCCGCAAGCGCTACAGCGGCTTCGACTTCGCCGCCATGCTCGAGACCAAATCTCGCTGGCTCGGCCGCGGCCTCGACGAGCTGTCCGCCTGGCTCGACCAGATCGGCGGCCGCACCTTCTTCGGCGGCCGCTCCTACTTCGTCCGCTTGCCCGACGGCCGCGAGCTCAACTTCCGCAGCTGGCTCGAGGCCGAGATCGCGGCCCTGCCGACCGCCCTGCCCGCCACGGAGACCCCATGACCGCAAAGATTGGCATCATCCTCGCCGGCCTCCTCGGCATGCTCGGCGTCGCCGCCGGAGCCTTCGGCGCCCACGGCCTGCGCGACCGCGTCGGCCCGCGCGAGCTCGAGATCTGGAACACCGGCGCGCACTACCAGCAGGTCCACGCCGTCGTCCTCCTGGCCGTCGCCCTGTGGGCCCTGTCCGCCTCGACCCGCGGCGAGCCGGTCGCCCTCCACGGCGTCGCCATGTCGCTGTTCGTCGCCGGCATCGCCATCTTCTCCGGCACCCTCTACGCCATCACCCTCGGCGGCCCGCGGATCCTCGGCGCCGTCACCCCGCTGGGCGGCCTGTGCCTGCTCGCCGGGTGGCTGACGATCGTCGTCCTCGGCCTGCGTCAGGTCGGGTAGCGGCCCGCTCGACCGGAGCCCGCCGCTTCGGCCCGCGTCTGGCAGCCGGTCGGCCTGTATCGACCTGCCGGCCGTACTTCGAGACATGTTCTATCGAACATGTCTCGAAGAGCATGCGCATGAAGACATGCTCTCATGCGCATGTCCCGGGGGCCATGCTCCTGTCACGCGCGTCGCGCCTCCGGAGCGCGCGCCGGCCCGTCGCTCAGTCGACCCCGCAGTAGCGCAGCGCGCAGGTCGGCGGCGCAGGCAGCTTGTACATCACGAACGGCCCGCAATTCTGCACCGCGATCGGGACCTTGAAGTGGCAGCTCTCGCCCTCCCAGTGGAAGCAGACCTCGCGCGCCACCACCCCGTCGGCGGGGCCCGGATCGGTCCCGCTGAGCCACCCGGGCGCGTGCGTCCCGCACGAGAACTGCGGCGGCGCCGTGGTCGGCATGCGCCGCCCGGCCGAGCCGACGAAGCGCGACCACTGGCCCTCGGCCGGCAGATCCAGGTCGCACTCGACCTCCTCGATCTGCGACGCCACGTTGCGCCCCGGCTGCGCCAGCGCGACCGCCTGCCCGCACTCGCCTGGTAGGTCCTCGGTCACGCACCCGTTGCAGCCGTCGCCGGGCGTCGCATTGCCGTCGTCGCACAGCTCGCCCTCGGCCGCCTGTAGCACGTTGTCGCCGCAGCGGGGCGCGAGCGCCGAGCAGCCGGGCGCGCAGCCCTCGTAGCTGTTGTCGTTGATCTTGTCGTCACACGCCTCGGTCCCCGCGCGGACGAAGCCGTCGCCGCAGCGCGCTTCCTTGCAGGTCGTCGGGCAGTCGTCGGTGTCCGAAGCGTTGCCGTCGTCGCACTCCTCGCCGTCCTCGATGGTCCCGTTGCCGCAGTCGGCGGGCGGCTCGGTCGTCACCGTCACCGTGAACGACGTCGGCCCGATGGTGGGGTCGGTGAACACGGTCGTGAAGGTCGGATCGATCGTCGTCGGGTCGATCGTCGTCGGGTCGATCGTCGTCGGGTCGATCGTCGTCGGGTCGATCGTCGTCTCGGTCGTCGGCGGATCGATCGTCGTCGGCAGCGTATCGGTCAGCGTATCGGTCAGCGTATCGGTGGTGATGGAGGTCGAAATGGTGTCGGTCGTATCGATCTTGATCGCGAAGCAGCCGCTCACGAGGTGCGCAAAAACAAGCCCTCGTGCCACGAGCCCCCACCGTCTACAAGCGAGTAACATATGCACTTCAAGTTACTCGTGGGCCCCGCACCCGTGCAAGGCCGAGCCCTCGATCGGGCTGGCCCGGGCCTGCGCGGCGCGATCCCGCGTGTTCGTGTGTCGCTCGCGGGTGCGGGCAATCGGCGTCAGTTGACAGCCGGCGAGCATTGCCGCATCGAGGCTCTGATGACGAGGCAAACCCACCGCCCCTGGTTCGGTGCCGCGCTCGGGATTGTGTGGCTCGCGGGCTGTCCGAGCAGCCCGAACGCCAACGACACCGACGACCCGACCGCGACTGGTAACACGTCGATGACTGCGCCGTCCGGCGGGCCCACCGAGGCCACCGCGGGCGAGACCGAAGATCCGACGGCCGGCGATCCGACCGAGGACGGCGACGCCGCGGACCCTGGCCGCGTCACCGTTCACCGGCTCAACCGCACCGAGTACAACAACACCGTCCGGGACCTTCTCGGCACCGCGCAGCGGCCGGCCGACAGCTTCCCCGCCGACGACTTCGGCCTCGGCTTCGACAACATCTCCGACGTCCTCAGCCTCTCGCCGCTGCAGGCCGAGCTCTATGAGCGGGCCGCCGAGGGTCTGATCCTCGAGGCGATGGAGATCCCGATCACCGACCCGGGCACCTGGCAGATCGAGGCCGAAGACGCGCTCGCCTCGGTCGGCGGCGCCAGCGGCGAGGCCTGGAACCTCTACAGCAACGGCGAGGTGTACCAGACCATCGAGCTGCCCTACGACGGCCAGTACAAATTCAGCGCCCGCGTGTGGGGCCAGCAGGCCGGGCCCGACCTGCCGCACATGAACCTCACCGTCGACCAGGCGCCGGTGGCGATGTTCGACGTCGAGGCGGTGCAGAACGGCGCCCAGGTCTACGAGATCGAGATCGACGCCACCGCCGGCGTGCACAAGTTCGCGGTCGAGTTCACCAACGACTTCTACGACGAGCCGAACATGGCCGACCGCAACCTGCTGGTCGACTGGTTCAAGGTCGAGGGCCCGATCAACCTGCCCGACGGCGACAACCCGCAGCGCACGCGCATCATGGTGTGCGACCCGAACGTCGACGGCGAAGAGGTCTGTCTGCGCCAGATCTTGAGCAGGTTCACCGAGCGCGCCTGGCGACGCGCGGTCACCGGCGCCGAGCTCGACGCGCTGATGAAGTTCGTCAGCGACGCCAAGGGCGCCGGCGACACCTGGGAGTCGGGCCTGCGCATCGCCCTCCAGGCCGTCCTCGTCTCGCCGTACTTCATCTTCCGCGTCGAGCTCGACCCGGCGCCGACCGATCTCACGCCGCACCCGCTCGACGACTTCGAGCTCGCCTCGCGCCTCTCCTACTTCCTGTGGAGCAGCATGCCCGACGACGAGCTGTTCGCCGCCGCGGCGGCCGGCAACCTCGAGGACCCGGAGGTGCTCGAGACCCAGGCCCGGCGCATGCTCGCCGACGACCGCGCCCGCGCCCTCATCGACAACTTCGCCGGTCAGTGGTGGCTGATCCGCAACATCGCCGTCGCCTTCAAGGACGTGGCGATGTACCCGCAGTGGAACGACGCCATGCGCGCGTCGATGCGGACCGAGATGCGCCTGTTCGCCGAGGCGTTCTTCTCCGAGGACCGCGACATGCTCGAGATGCTCACGGCCACCGACACCTTCGTCGACGCCACGCTCGCCGGGCACTACGGCATCGAGGGCCAGTTCGGGGCCGAGTTCGCCCCGGTCGACTTCGGCGACCTGCCGTTCCAGGGCATCCTCAACAAGGCCGGCCTGATGACGGTGCTCTCGCACGCCGACCACACCTCGCCGGTCAAGCGCGGCAAGTGGGTGCTCGAGAGCCTGCTGTGTCAGGTCCCGCCGCCGCCGCCGCCGGGCGTCGACACCAAGCTGAACCCGATCGAGGGCAAGACCCAGCGCGAGATCCTCGAGGCGCACCGCGAGAAGCCCGAGTGCATCGGCTGCCACGTCACCATGGACCCACTCGGCTTCGGCCTCGAGCACTACGACCCGCTCGGCGCCTGGCGCGACCTCGACAACGGCCTGCCGATCGACCCCTCGGGCACGCTGCCCAACAGCACCCCGTTCGCCGACGGGCTCGAGATGCAGACGCTGATCGCCGACGAGCCCGACTTCTTGCGCTGCATCACCCGCAAGACCTTCATCTACGCGCTCGGTCGCGCCGTCGCGGTGAAGGACATCCCGTACCTCGACGAGGCCACCGAGACCTTCTCGGCCAACGACCGTCGCTTCTCCGACCTCGTCGTCTCGCTCGTCACCAGCGAGCCGTTCCGCATGCGCCGCGGCGACCCCGCGATGTGAAGCCCACTACCCCAAACTCCGGAGACATCACGATGCCGCGTCGCATTTCTCTCTCGCGCCGTACCCTCCTGGGCGGGGCTGGTGCGCTCATCGCCCTGCCCTGGCTGGAGTCGCTCGCGCCCGTCGTTCGCCGGGCTCGCGGGGCCGACCCCGAACCCCCGCCGCTGCGCGCCCTCTTCTATTACCTCCCCAACGGGATCCACATGCAGTCGTGGACGCCCGCGACCGAAGGACCGGGCTTCGAGATCACGCCGATCCTCTCGCCGCTGGTCGACCCGCAGGCCATGGTCGACCTCAAGGGCGACGTGCTGGTCCTGAGCGGGCTGCAGAACCTGCCCGCCAAGCCCGAGGGCCCGGGCGACCACGCCGGCGGCACCTCGGCGTTCTTGACCTGCACCCACGTCACCAAGTCCGAGACCGACATCAACAACGACATCTCGATCGACCAGGTGCTCGCCAACGCCATCGGCGAGGCCACGCCGCACCGCTCGCTGCAGTTCGGGACCGCCAACGGCGCGACCATGGGCAACTGCGACAGCGGCTACAGCTGCGCCTACACCAGCAACATCTCGTGGGCCGACGCCAAGACCCCGCTGCCGAAGCTCTACGACCCGCAGGTCATCTTCGACCTGCTGTTCTCCGGCTTCGACCCCGAGGCGACCGCCGAGGAGCAGGCCAAGCGGCGCAGCAACCGGATCAGTGTCATCGACTACGCAACAGGCCAGGTCGAGTCGCTGCAGACCAAGCTCGGCAAGACCGACCGCGACAAGCTAGACCAGTACCTCACCGGCCTGCGCGACCTCGAGAAGCGCCTCACCGCCGAGAACACCGAGGCGGTGTGCGAGCTGCCGGCGATGTTCTCGGGCGCCTACCCGGACTTCACGACCCACGTCGACCTCATGACCGAGCTGATGGTGCTGGCGTTCCAGTGCGACCAGACCCGCGTCGTCACCTTCATGCTCGAGAACGCGGGCAGCTACCGCGACTACTCGTTCATCGGCGCCGCGGGCTCGCACCACGAGATCTCGCACCACATGGACAGCCCGGACAACTTCGCCAAGCTCGAGATCATCGATCGCTGGGAGATGGTCCAGTTCGCCAAGCTGCTGCAGAAGCTCAAGGCCTCGCCCGAGGGCGAGGGCACCCTGCTCGACAACTGCGTGGTGTTCCTGTCGTCGGAGATCAGCGACGGCAACGCCCACAACCACAACAACCTGCCGGTGCTGCTGGCCGGCGGCGCCGGCGGCAAGATCACCCCCGGGCGCCACGTGAAGTACGGCGAGGCCCCGCCGCTGTCCAACCTGTTCATCTCGATCGGCGAGATGTTCGGCGTGCCGATGGCGGGCTTCGGCGACGACGGCGTCGGCCCGCTGCAGAACCTCAAGGTCTGACGGCGAGGCGCGGGCGAGCCGCCCGTGAACCAGAACGACGCAGGCCCGCGTCCCCGGCCCTCCCGGCCAGGGCCGCGGGCCTTGCCGCGCTCGCTCCGGGCGCAGCCCCGCCATCACCTGCTCTCACGGACATGCCCACATCGACATGTCACTTCGGACATGCTCGCCGGAGCATGTCCCCGAGGACAGATCCGACTACGGCGCCGCCAGCTCGCGCCGGGCGACCTCGTCGATGCGCTCGGCCAGCTGCTCGAGCCGGGCCAGGTCGGGACCCTCGAGCATGACGCGCAGGCTCGACTCGGTGCCCGAGTAGCGGACCAGCACGCGGCCGTCGTCCCCGAGCTCGGCCTCGGCCCCGCGCACAGCCGCGCCGAGCTCCGGCAGCAGATCGAGCGGGACCTTGCGCGCCACCGGGATCGCCTTGAGCAGCTGCGGATAGCGCGTCATCACCCCGGCCAGGTCGGCCAGCGGACGCCCGCTGCGCTGCATGATCGCCAGCACCTGCAGGGCCGCGACCATGCCGTCGCCGGTCGTCCCGTGGTCGAGGAAGACCACGTGGCCCGACTGCTCGCCGCCGAGGTTGTACGCGCCCTGGAGCATCGACTCGACCACGTAGCGGTCGCCCACCGGCGTGCGCACCAGACCGATCCCGTGGCCGGCCAGGCAGCGCGCGAGGCCCATGTTGGACATCACCGTCGCCACCACCGCGTCCCCGCGCAGGGCCCCACGGGCGTGCATGTCGATCGCGCACATCGCCAGGATCGCGTCGCCGTCGACCACGTTGCCGCGGGCGTCGCTGAAGACCACGCGGTCGGCGTCGCCGTCGAGCGCGATGCCGAGGTCGGCCCCGCTCTCGACCACCGCGCGGCACATCGCCTGCGGGTGCACCGCGCCGCACGCGTCGTTGATGTTGACGCCGTCGGGGGTCACGCCGATCGGGATCACCGTCGCGCCGAGCTCGCGCAGCACCGTGGGCGCGACCTTGTAGGCGGCCCCGTGGGCGCAGTCGACCACGATCGTGAGGCCGTCGAGCGCGAGCGACGACGGGAAGCCCTGCTTGAGGTGGGTCAGGTAGCGGCCGGCCGCGTCGTCGATGCGCGCGGCCCTGCCGATGTCGCGCCCGCGAGCGACCCGATCGTCGACCGCGCCGGGCTCCATCAGCTGCTCGAGGTGCGCCTCGACGTCGTCGGGCAGCTTGAAGCCGTCGGCCGCGAACAGCTTGATGCCGTTGTCGGCGAACTGGTTGTGGCTGGCCGAGATGACGACGCCGGCGTCGGCCCGCATCGACCGCGTGATGTAGGCGATGCCGGGCGTCGGCAGCGGACCGACCAGCAGCACCTCGGCTCCGATCGCACACACGCCGGCGGCCAGCGCCGTCTCGAACATGTAGCCCGACAGCCGCGTGTCCTTGCCGATGACGATGCTGCCGCGTCGCCCGAAGTGGGCTGCGACGGCCATGCCCAGCCGCAGCGCGATATCAGGGGTCATCGGCGGGACGCCCGCGGGGCCGCGGATCCCGTCGGTGCCGAACAACCGCCGCTCGTTCGCCATGCGCACCTGTTTAATGGCCGCGACTCGGCCCGTCCAGCGGCTTTTCGGCGGGCGGCGGCGGGAGGATGATCCGCTCGTGACCTGGCTCCAAGGTCAGGTTGGCACGGAGCGCCGGCGGGACCGCCTCGGACAGGCCGAGATCGACCAGCACGGCGCCGGCCGGCGCGTCGTCCTGCGGCTTTTGCAGCTGCACCGTCGAGACCACCGCGCTCGGGATCGCGTCGATCTGCCGCAGCGACGGCACCGGCCCGCGCACCACCGCCGCGACCTTGAGCGGCGCGCCGAACGGCGGCTCCTGGTCGACCGGCCAGGTCAGCGGAATTTCGTAGCGCCGCTCGCTGAGCTTGGGACGGATCGCCACCGACACCGTCACCTTCGGCACCTCGCCCGGCGTCACGCCCGTGTACTCGGCGCCCTCGCGCAGCTGCCCGAGCCCGACCACCATCTCGACGTCGGCGGTGGCCCCGCTGACGTCGATCGGGTCGGTGTTGAGGTTGGCCAGCTCGCCGACGATCTTGCTGCCGCCGTGGACCCGCCAGCGCGGCGGATCGACGCGCGTGCCGGTGTGCTCGTAGTCGGGGTGGACCAGGCCACGCACCGCGGCGCTGATGAGCACCGCGCGCTCGATCACCGGGTCGAAGCGGAGGTCGACCTTCTCGTAGTCCATGCCGCGGAAGATCACCCCCGGCGGCATCACGATCGTGGCCGGGTCGAGCTCGAGCGGCCCCGGGCGCGCGCCCGCGAGGTCGATCTGGGCGCTGCCGAGGTCGTGGCCCGAGAGCCGATTCATCCGCGCCCACGACCCATGCAGCTCCACGGTCACCGTCTCGGGCAGCTTGGTCTGCAGCACGCGCCGCGGATCGGCGTTGGCCTTGAGCGGGATCGTGAAGCGCCGCGTGACGTCGTCGCGCGTGAAGATGAAAAACCCGCTGGCGAGGATCAGCGCCGTCAGCTTGGTCAGCAGATGGTTGAAGAGGGCCCCGTAGAGCCACTTCAGCGCGCGCGTCACCCCTCACCTCCCTTGCGCGCCGACGAGAAGTCGGTGACCGACGGCGCGTGCAGGAAGTCGTTGTCGTTCCACTTCTCGTCGACCGGACCTTCCTTGCTGCCGCGGCGGCGCACGGAGGTCATGTCGCTGCCGCTGTCGCCCGACTTGCGCAGGTCCATGTAGCTGCGCGCCGCGCCCTTGGCGGCCGCGAGGGTCTCGGTCGGCGGAGCCGGGCGCGAGGCCTCGGCGCGCGGTTGATCGAGCCAGCGGGTGATCCGCTCCTCGAGCTGCTCGGGCGTGAGCGACTCGGAGATGGCGCCGCGGTGCACGGTGCGGAGCTCGCCGCGCTCCTCGCTGAGCACGACGACCAGCGCGTCGCTCTCCTCGCTGACGCCGATGGCGCCGCGGTGGCGCGTGCCGAACGCCGGGTCGAGCCGGTCGCGCTGCGTCAACGGGCAGATCACGCCGGCGCGGGCGATCCGCAGGTTCTGAATCAACACGGCGCCGTCGTGCGTGAGGTTGATCGAGAACGGGATCAGCAGCGCCACCAGAGTGTCGGCGTGCAGTGACGCGTCGATCTCACGGCCGCGATCGCTGACGACGTCGAGGACGTCGATCTCGCCCTGGAGGATGAACAGCGCCCCGAGCCGCGCGCGCTGCAGCCGCTCGCACGCCACCACCAGCTCGCTGACGGCGCTGCGAGCCGCGTCGCGGTGGCCCTGCGGCAGCAGCCGCTGGCCCATGTGCAGCAAGATCCGCCGCAGCTCCTGATGGAACACCACGATCAGGATGATGATGACGTACTCGAGGAAGTAGCGGACCAGCGCCGCCACCGCGACCATGTCGAGCGCGCTCGCGGCCGCGGCGATGCCCCCGAACACGGCGACCGACAGCAGCACCGGGACCGCACGTGTCCCTTGGAGCAGGCGCAACGCCGCGTAGACCAGGATCAGCAAGATCCCGAAGTCGAGCCCGTCGCGCCACGTGAGCGCCTCGATGAAGTCCCGCGGCGTCACCATCGCCCCCGTTCGACCCCTTCCGCCGCACGAACGGCCGCCGCCGACGCGTGACGGATCGCCCACGCCACCCGCAGCGCCTCGGCCGTGGCCGCGACATCGTGCACCCGCACGACGGCCGCGCCGCCGAGCGCCGCCATGACCGCCGCTACCACGCTTCCGATCAGCCGCTCCTCGACCGGCCGAGGGCGCCCGCCGACGACCCCGAGGAACGCCTTGCGACTGGCGCCGACGAGCACCGGACAACCTGTCTCTCGCATCAGGTAGTCGGCGGCGCCGACCAGCGCCGCGCTGTGCTCGGCGGTCTTGCCGAAGCCGATGCCGGGGTCGACCGCGATGCGATCGGCGGCGACGCCGGCTCGCAGCGCCCGCTCGACCGCGCGTGCGAGCTCGGCCGCGACTTCGACCAGCACATGCTCAAAACGGATCTCGCGCATCATCGTCGCCGGTTCGCCGCGCAGGTGACCGATGACGAGGCCGGCGCCGCTGTCGGCAGCGACGCGCGCCATGTCCGGATCGGCGAGCCCGCTGACGTCGTTGAGGATCGCCGCCCCGGCCGCCATCGCCGCGGCGGCCACCGAAGCGTGCCGCGTGTCGACGCTGATGGGCATGCCGGCCAGCTCCGGATCGCCCACGAGCCCGCGGATCACCGGCAGCACGCGCCGTAGCTCGACGTCGGGCGGCACCGGCGTCGCGCCCGGCCGCGTCGACTCGCCGCCGACGTCGAGGATGTCGGCGCCTTGCTGGCGATACGCGCGACACAACCTCGCGGCCACGCTGACGCTCGGATCGTCGGTCGCGGGCGCGAGCAGGTTGCCGCCGTCGAAGAAGCTGTCGGGCGTGACGTTGACGATCGCCATCACTCGCGGCGCGCTCAGGTCGAGCGCTCCGCGAGCGTGTACCCAAGGGGGCGCGAGCTCGGGCCGCGCGCCGTCGTCACGGACTGGGGCGCGCTCGGCGGCGGGGGACATCGCCGCCATGGTAGCGCGCCATTACGCCAATGACACGCCCGGGTCGCTGTTGTCGCTGTGCCCGCCTGCGGCCCCGCCCCGCCCGGCGGCGAACTGCTTGGCGTCGATCCCGTAGCGCCGCAGCAGCTTGTGCAGGTACTTGCGGTCCATGTCGGCCTCGCGGGCGGCCCGCGAGATGTTGCCCTCGGCCCGCTGGAGCAGCCAGTTCAGGTACGTCTCCTCGAACAGCTCGACCGCGCGTTCCTTCTGCTCGCGGAAGGTCAGGGTCGGGTCGAACGCGACCTGCTGCTCGCGCCCGGCGCGCCCGAGGTTGCCGGTCGTGATGAGATCGATGACCCCGTCGGGCGACAGGTACGCCGAGCGCTCGACCACGTTGCGGAGCTCGCGGACGTTGCCCGGCCAGTCGTAGCCGACCAGGCGAGCCATCGCCTCGGGGCCCGGCGCGCGCCACATGCCCGGCGGCAAGCGACGCGAGAACTGATCGATGAGCATCGGGATGTCTTCGCGACGGTCGCGCAGCGCCGGCACTTCGATGTGGACCACCGCCAACAGGAAGTACAGGTCCTCGCGGAACTCGCCCGACTTGACCTGCTCGCGCAGCCCGCGGCTCGCCGTCGCCAGCACGCGGATGTCGACCTCGAGCTCTTCGGTCACGCCGTGGCGGCGGACCTTGCCGTTCTCGAGCGCACGCGTGAGCTTCGGCTGAAGGTCTGCGGGCAGTTCGCCGATGTCGTCGAACACCAGCGTGCCGCCGTGAGCCAGCTCGAAGGCGCCGCGCCGGTCCTCGTGGCCGAACAGCTCGACCTCGAGTTGCGCCGCCGCCGTGCCACCACAGTCGACGACCACGAACGGTCCGTCGCGCCGCGGCGAAATGTCGTGGATGGCCCTAGCGAGCAGCGCCTTACCGGTGCCTGTCTCTCCATCCAGAAGAATGGTCGCCTCGGCGCCCGCTACGCGCTCGAGGACGCCGAAGATCTTACGCATCGCAAGGCTGCGTCCGCAGACCGGACCGAAGCTGTCGGCTTCGCTAGGAAGAAGTTCGACACGCGAGTCCCTGGGCATGAATCGGACCTGGACCTTGCCGAGCCCGAGGACATCGCCCGGCCGCAGGAACCCGTCGCTGACCCGCACGCCGCCGATGAACATGCCGTTCGTCGACTGCTGGTCCAGGACCCGATAGCTGTCGCCCTGCCGCCGGATCTCCGCATGAATCCGGCTCACCGACTCGTCCGGCAGCACCACGTCGCACTGGCGCGACTTGCCGAGCTGGACGACATCCTGGGTGACATCAATCTCGCGGCCGCGGAGCTCGCCGTTCAGGACGACCAGTCGAAAACCCGAGTGCCGCATGGGCTCGGCATCGTCCTGGACTACCGTCGAATCCACCGCTGCTTCGATCTCGTGCGCCATGTCCTCCACGCTACCAGGGGGCTCCCTCTGCGGGAAGCACACAACGCCGGTACGGAGCGCCTGGCGACGATTCACAGGGCTGAGGTCGCTCGCCCGCAGCGAAAAAAAATCGGGGTGCCTCGGCCCCGAAGCACCCCGACCCTCGCTGGAAAAACTCCTCAGACGTAGAAGTCGACGATGGACACGCCGCGCTCGGGCGGCTCGCGCAGCGGCGGCCGCTCGTCGAGCTCGTCCGCGGGCATCCGCGGCAGTTCGAGCTCGATCTGCAGCGTCGGAGTCCGCTTGCCCGGGATCTTCATGGTCGGGACCTGCTTCTGCTTCTCGAGGGCTGGTCGCATGAACACCTGCCTTTTTCGCCAGAAATCCGAATAAGCCACCGGGCTGTGTGTTTCAAACCTCACGAGATCGGCGCTTGCACCGCCTCGCTCCGGGGAGTACCACTCCTCCCCACGAACGAGGTGGCTCGCTCGTCCCGCAGCTTCGACCCTGATGTGCCCACCATCCGGTTCGGAGCGCCTGAATTCTTGGTTCGCCACCTTACGTTTGAGACTAACGCCGCCACGGTGGTTGGCAAGAATTGTCTTCGCGCCGTTTAGCGCTGTTCCAGTGTGCGGTAGGCGTACACTGACACCACGCCTACGACGCTCGAATTGAGCCTCGGCGGCGGCGACGACCTGACCCGTCTGCGCTTGCGGCGACTGACTCAGAAGTCGACCACGACCCAGCGGGAGCCTTCCCGCTCGAGTCGGGCGACCTCGGCGTTCCCCAGGTCGAGGACGGCCTCGTGTGCGTCGGCCACGATGGGATCGCCCAGGCGCGCGGCCAGGCGATCGCGGGCCGTCTGCAAGGCGTCGGCATGCTCGCCTTCGGTCCACGCCGTGCGGAGATCGTCCTCCGAGAGCCCGAGCCGGTAGCGCTCCGGAGCGAGCCCGAGGACCACGTCCCAGCGGCGCTGGAGGCTCGCCCGAACCAGACTCCGCAGAGCGGCGCGAGGCGTCGACTGGTCGTACACGACGGTCGGATCCTCCGCGAACACCCAGCCCCGCGGCGTCCAGCGCACGTCGATCGGCGAATCGGGCGCGAGGAACACGACGGCGCGCGGGCGGATCTCCGCCGGCTTCTTCAACGTCTTCGCCCAGCGCTGCCGCGCCGCCTTGTCGCCGAGGACCGCCGCGTAGTCGACGTGGGCGCGCGCGCCGACGAGTACGTGTTCGGACAACTCCTTCGCCTCGCCGCGGCGCACCGCGCCGGCGGCGTCCTCGCTGGCGCGCGCGAGGCCGCGGACGTCACGCTGCGCGCAGGATGCGAGCGTCAGCGCGACGAGCACCGCGAAGATCTTCACGCAGCGCCCCCGGCATCGGCGCGCTTCTCGATGACCGCGGTGAAGACGCCCGAAGCCTTCACCTGCTCGCCCACGCGGGTCTCGCCGGAGAACTTGCCGATCCGCCCGAGCCGCTGGGCTTTGACCTCGATCGTCAGCACGTCGCCGGGCACCACCGGCGCGCGGAACTTGGCCTCCTGGATGCCCAGGAAGAGGCAGTTGTGCAGCGCCGGGTCGAACACGCCGGACAGGTTGGCCAGCAGGACCGCGGCCTGCGCCATCGCCTCGACCTGGACCACCCCGGGCAGGATCGGGAAGCCGGGGAAGTGGCCCTGCAGGATCGGGTCGCCGATCGACACGAGCTTCTGGGCCACGATCGACTCGTTCGGCGTCGCCGACAGCACGCGGTCGATGAAGAGGAAGGGGTACCGGTGCGGCAGGATCTTCTGGATCTGGACGGCGTCGAGGAGCATCGGTCGGCGCGTAGCTTATCAGGCCGCCGCCGTCGCGCCCACTGCACGACCCGGGGCGCGCGTCGGGCCGGCTTAAACGCGAAACCCGGGCCGCGCAGCGTCGTGCGCGAGCCCGGGCCGTGCGGACGCGAACCGCTAGGAGGGGTACTTGGCGTTGAAGCGCTTGACCAGCTCGGCGGTGATGTCGAGGCCGGGCTCGACGTAGAGCACGGTCGAGTCGTCGCGGATCAGCACCAGGTCGACGTTCTTCTCGGCGGCCAGCTTGTCGATGATCGTCTGGCAGTTCTTGTAGATGTCCTCGAGGACCCGCGACTCCTGCTGCGAGAGCTCCTGCTGCATGGTCATGTAGATCTGCTGCATCTCCATGTACTCCTTCTGCAGCGCCTCCTCGGCGGCGGCGAGCTTGTCGCCCTGGAGGCTCTTGAGCTTGCCGGTGTCGGCCTCGAGCTTCTTGCGCTTCTGCTCGAGCTTCTCCTGCTTGGCCTTGGAGCTGTCCTCGAGCTTCTTGCGGGCGGCCTGGCCCTGCTTGGTGTCGGCGAGGACCTTTTGCATGTCGACGACGGCGACGCCGCGGACCTGCGGGAGGGTCGCCTGAGCCGGCGTGACGGCACCCGGGACGAGGCCGGCGCCGCCAGCGAAGGCGAGCGTGACGGCGGCGGCGGACAAGAGACGAGCGAGACGACGCTGGGGGGTAATCATGGCGGGGCGATCCTTCAGGTGGGTCACTTGTGCTTCTTGTCGTAGGCGACGATCACGCGGTTGGTGACGTCGAACTTGGGGTTGGCGTACAGGACCGTCGCCGGCGAGCGGACCAACACGATCTGAAGACCTTCCTCGGCCGCGATGTCTTTCACGATGGCCGCGACGTTCTTGTAGATCTTCTCGGTGAGCTGCGCCTCTTTCGTCGCCACGTCCTCCTGGAGCTGGGCGTAGAGCTGCTGCAGCTCCTGGTCCTTGACCACGAGCTCTTGCTGCCGCTTGGCGATCTCTTCGTCCGAGAGCATCGCCCGCTTGGCCATCAGGTCCTCGTACTTCTTCTTGAGGTCCTCGGTCTTCTTGTCGAGCTGCGACTGACCCTTCGCAAACACCGACTCGAGGTCCTTCTTGCCCTTGGTGCCTTGCGTGGTCTCCAGCAGGCAGCGCTGCAGGTCGACGAGGGCGACCTGTTTGAGGGCGTTGACGGTGGCAGCGGGCGCGGCGGCGACCGGGGAGGCGCCGAAAACGCTTGCTGTCAGTGCCGCTGCGAGGAGGAGGACGCGCGAGGTACAGGGCATAATGGGCGGGACCTTAGCCGGGGCCGCGCAGGGGGGCAACCGGGCTGGCCTCGGACGCGGGGACTTACAGTCGCATTCATGCGGTCTGTGGACCTGGAGCCGCTGTCACGGTGTGGCCTAGCTCACCCGATTTGCCGCTGCGCGCGCCGCAAACCGGGCTCTGGTGGGCTTCTCAGAAGCTGTTGCCGACGTTGAACTCGAAGACGACCGGTTCGTCGCCGTAATAGAACTCGGTGGGCGGCAGGCGATCGAGCGGGAAGCCCCACTCGAACCGCAGCGGGCCGATCGGCGACTGCCAGCGGAAGCCGAAGCCGACCGAGCGACGCAGCGACTTGAGGAAGCCCGGCGCGCCCGGACGCAGGAGCGTGCACGGATCGCTCTTCGGCTGCTCGACCGGGTTGGCTTCGACGCAGTACAGCGGCTCGGTGTTGTAGGCGTTGCCGATGTCCATGAAGACCACGCCCTTGATGTTGGCGGGCGGGACCATCATGAACTCGAGCTCGAGGTTCAAGGCCGTGAGCAGGTTGCCGCCGATGGTGTACGGGATGAGCGACGCCGTCGGGTCGGAGCTGCCGAGCACCTTGATCGCCGGGCCGAGGCTGCGCAGGCGATAGCCGCGGATGCCGCCGTCGCCGAAGATGCCGCCGGGGAAGTAGCGCTCGAACACCGGCACGCCCTTGTCCTGCGGGCTGTGGATGAAGCCGACCTGCAGGCGGGTCTTGAACACCAACCAGGCGCGGAACGCCTGCTTGCTGCGGATGATCGGGAAGTAGAAGCGGAAGTTCGCGTCGTAGCGGTTGAACCGGTTCTGCGAGCCCCAGTACTTGTTGGCGAACTCTGCCCGGATCTCGTGGCGCATGCCCTCGGTCGGGAAGAGGTAGTTGTCGGTCGTGTCGTAGCGGAGGCTGGCCGTGATCGCCGACGTGATGCCGTTGTTGAAGAGGTTCGAGATCAGCGCCTGGCCGCTGTAGAGCGTCGAGTAGGCGCCGCCCGTGAACAGGCCGGCGCCGCCGCCGTAGTAGCCGCCGAGCGAGCCGAAGTTGCCGAAGCCGACCTTGATGTACTCGAACGAGTAACCCGCGAACAGGATGAGGTTCGGGATCCGCGGGATCGGGTAACCCCACGACAGTCGCACGCCGGTGCTCTCACGCGAGAAGCCGGGGAACACGTTGCGCGAGTTGAAGATGTTGAACGAGAAGTTCCAGCGCGAGTCGAGGAAGTAGCGCGTGATGTAGGCGAGGTTGAACAGGCGCCGCAGGCTCGACATCTGGGCCACGAGGGTCACCGTGGTGCCGCGGCCGAGGAAGTTGTCGTACTGGATCTGCGCCTGCAGCACGAAGTTCTCGATCGTGCTGAAGCCGGCGCCGACCTGGAACGTGCCGGTCAGGCGCTCGGTCACCTCGACGTTGAGGACGATCTTGTCCTCGGCGCTGCCCTTGCTGGTCGAGATCGTGACCTGGTTGAAGTAGCCGAGCCGCATCGCGTTGAACTCGGACTGCTCCTTGCCGCTCTCGGCGTAGAGGTCGCCCTCGCGCAGCGCCATCTCGCGGCGGATGACCTTGTCGGCGGTCTTGTCGTTGCCGCTGATGTTGATGCGCTCGACGTAGACCAGCGGGCCCTTGCCGACCTCGAGCGTCATGTAGAGCTTGAGGTTCTCGCGGTCCTGGCGGCCGTCGGGGATGACGTTGACGTAGGCGTGGCCCGCGTCCTTGTAGCGGCGCTCGATGTCCTGGATGATCGTCTGGATCTTCCCCATCGAGGCGACGTCGCCCTCCTTGATCACGGGGTTGATCGAGTCGGCCAGGACGTTCTCGTTGTAGAGCGCCTTCTCGCCGCGCCCGAGGACCTCCTTCGCGCGGATCTTGCCGACGCGGTACTGCGGGCCCTCGTCGACCGGGACGGTGACGTAGACGAACCGACGGTCGGGGCTGAGGCTCAGCTCCGGGTCCTTGACGTTGGCGTCGAGGTAGCCGTTGTCGGTGTAGAACTGCTTCAACATCTGGAAGTCGCCGGCGAACGCCTCCTTGTTGAAGACGCCGCCGGCTTTCTTCGTGACGACGCTGAGGTAGCCGCCGACGCGCGTGATCATGTGCTTGCGCAGCTCGTCGTCGGTGAAGGCTTGGTTGCCGATGAAGGTGATCTTGCGGACGATGGTCTCGGCCGCCTCGCTGATCACGATCTGGATGTCGACCTTGCCGATCTCGTCCTCGACCGGGCGCAGGCCGTAGGTCACCTCGGCCAGGAAGAAGCCCTTCTCGACGTAGAGCTGCTTGACCTTCTCGACGTTGGCCCGCACGGAGCCGACGTCGAGGATGGCGTTGAGCTTGAGGTCGAGCTGCTCGTTGATGTCGTCGAGCTTGATCTTGCTGTTGCCCTCGACCACGATCTTGCGGATCGTCGGCCGCTCCTTGACGACGTAGGTGAGCACCACGCCCGAGGGCGTCAGCTCGCCTTCGACGCGGATGTCGTCGAACTTGCCGAGGCCCCACAGGCGCTTGATGTCGGTCGCCAGGTTGCGCGGGTTGACCACCGCGTCGATGTGGCTCTCGAGCTCGAGCATCATCGCTTCGCTCTCGACCCGGCGGTTGCCCTCGAAGCGGATGTCGACGATCGGTTGGCCGTAGAGCTCCTGCGGCACACCAGCCGCGGCGGCCTTGAAGAAGAACTCGCTGCCGATGTCGGCCATGCTGGGCATGGCGCTCGAGACCTGTCCGAACAGACAGATGAGCGCGGCCACCAGCAAAGCCAGCGCGCGCGAGCGCGGGCGGCGACGGACCAGGTGCACGCGGAGGGGCACTCCGCGGGCGGGGCTGTGAAGGGGACGCTCCGTCACGGGGCTTTCGCGGCGCTCCGCTCGTTGCCGGCGCGGCCCGGGCCGCGCTGGTCGTCGACGAGACGTCCGTCTTCCATGCGGATCTGGCGCGGGACTTGGCGCGCCAGCTCCATGTTGTGGGTGACGATCAGCAGCGTCATCTTCCGCTCGTCGTTGAGGCGGAACAGCAGATCGTGCACCTCTTCGCTGGTGCGGGTGTCGAGGTTGCCGGTCGGCTCGTCGGCGAGCAGCAAGGCCGGCTGCATGACGAGCGCGCGGGCGATGGCGACGCGCTGCTGCTCACCGCCCGACAGCTCGCCCGGCCGGTGCGCGAGGCGGTGCGACAGGCCGACGGCCTTGAGCATGTCCCCTGCCCGCTCGCGCGCCTCCTTGACGGGGACGCGCCCGATCAGCGCCGGCATCATCGCGTTCTCCAGCGCGGTGAACTCGGCCAGCAGGTGGTGGAACTGGAACACGAAGCCGATCGTCTGGTTGCGGAAGCTGGCCAGCTCCGGCGGCGACAGGCGGGTGATTTCGGTCGCGCCGAAGTAGATGCTGCCGCGCGTCGGCAGGTCGAGCGTGCCGAGGCAGTGCAGCAAGGTCGACTTGCCCGCCCCCGAGGCGCCGATGATCGTGACCATCTCGCCCGGCTCGAGCGTGAGGTCGACGCCTCGCAGCACCTGCAGCACCTGGGCGCCGTGCGTGAATTCCTTGACCATGTTGACGACACGCACGAGCGGCGTATCGCCGGGCGTCCCCGCCACAGAACCCGCGGGGAAGCCCGCCGCAGGCCGTACAGCTCGATCAGCACTCGCGCTCATGGGGGCCGTTTGCCGGCGCAACCCTAGACGCGCCCCATTCCCCTGTCAATGCGGCTTGCGGGTCACTCGCCGCGCCGGAGGCCGTCGACGGGCCGCAGCGCCGCCGCGGCCCGCGCGGGGAGCACGCTGGCCAGCCCTACGAGCACGAGCGCGGCGGCAGCGACGAGCGCGACCTCCCACGGATCGACGCGCAGCGGCAACGCCTCGAGGGTGAAGGCGTCGCTGCGCAAGGGGATGCCGCGCTCGCTGAACCACGTGCACAGGGCCAGACCCGCGGCGATCCCACCGACACAACCGACGCCTCCGACGATTATTCCTTCGAAGGCGAAGATTCCGGCGATCAGACGATCGCGGGCCCCCATGGCCTTCAAGATGGCGATCTCGGCCGACCGCTCCATGACGCTCATCATGTTGGTGGCGAGGATCCCGAAGGCCGCGACGAGGATCACGAAGAGCAGCGCGACGAACATCGCGACCTTCTCGAGGAACATCGCCGAGAACAGGCCGCGGTGGATCTGGCGCCAGTCCTCGACCACGAGCTCGGGGCCGGCGACGGCGATCACGCCGGCCTTGGCCGCGGCGAGCGCGTCGGGATCGGCGAGGCGAACGGCGATCGAGGTCACCGCGCCCGGGGCCCGCAGGAACGCCTGCGCGTCGGTCAACGGGACGTAGGCGTAGTCACGGTCGTCGTCATAGACGCCGGTGGCGTAGACGCCGGCGACGCGGGCCTGCAGGACGCCGGGCACCAGCCCGGCGGGGGTCATGCGGCCCTCGGGGGTGATGAGTTGCACCGGATCGCCGGGACCGACGCTGAGCTCGGCCGCCAGCTCGATGCCGAGGAGCACGGGCACGGTCCGCGGCTCGTCCGCCGCCCCGTCGCTCGTGGGCTCGGCGGCCGGAGGCGCCGGGAGCCCGTCGGCGAGCGACGGCTCCGCGTCGGTCGGCGAGGTGTCGACCGGGCGTGCGGGCGGGATCTTGCCCTCGGCGCGCAGCCGCGGGATCTCCTGCTCCGGGTCCTCCCAGCCGCCGCCGTCGTCCTCTTCGGCCGCGGGCCCCGGCGCGACCACCGGGTCGCGTGCCGGTGGGATCTTGCCCGCCGCGCGCAGCTGCGGGATCTCCTGCGCCGGATCCTCCCAGCCGCCCGAGTCCTCGACTTCGGCCTCGACCGCCTCCGGGTGCGCGAGCGCGTCGTCCGGCGCCGGCTCGACCGGTCCTTCGGGACCTGTCCCATCGCCCATGTCCGAAGGGTCATCCTCGGGCATGGCGTCGAGGACCGGGAACGGGCGCCATGGCAGCTGCGAAGGATCGAGGAAGGCGGCGTAGTCGCCCTCGATGACCTCGTCGGGCAGGCCCGAGGCCGTGGCGTGCAGGACCGGGTCGACGCCGACCAGGTTGACCCCGGCGCGACCGAAGCCGCTGCGGATCATGATCGGCCCGGCGAGCTCGGGGCTGACGCCGACGACGTCCGGAACCCCCTGCACGCGAGCCACCAGCGGACCGGGCGTGACGATCTCCGCGCCGGGCGGCGGCGCGATCCGGAGGTGCGCGCGGTGGCCGAGCAAGCGGGTCTGCAGATCGCCCTCGAGACCGCCCAGCAGACTGAGGACCAGCACCAGCGCGGCGCAGCCCTGGGCCACCGAGTAACCAGTGATCGCAACCAGCAGGGTGAAGCCGCGGACGGTGGCGGCGAAGCTGAACACGAGCAGGCCGATCGCCGCGGCGAAGCTGCCGACCACGTAGGCGAGATCGCCGTTCGACAGCTCGCCGGCCTCGCTGGGAGGTTGTCCGAAAGACCAGATGACTGCGCCTGCCCCGGCGGCCACCGGGACGAGCGCCAGGATGGCGATGGTTCGGGTCCAGCGTGGCGCCCGGCGCGTCCGCAGGTGCCGCCAGGCGACCCGCAGCGACAGGTTCATCGCTCCGCCTGTCGCAGAGCGTCGACCGGGCGCATGCGCGAGGCGATCCGCGCCGGGTAGAGGCTCGACAGCCAGACGATGACGAGCGACGACACGCCGACCAGCGCGACCTCGAAGCCGTCGATGGCGACCGGCAACTGCTCGAAGCTCTGCAGCGAGCCGCTGAGCGGCAGGCCGAAGCGATCGAGCAGGCCGCACAAGCCGATGCCGGTGACGATGCCGAGGACACCGCCGAGGATGCCGAGGCACAGGCCCTCGGAGATGAAGATGCGCTGGATGAGGCTGTCGGTGCAGCCCATCGTCTTGAGGATCGCGATCTCCTTCGACTTCTCGATCACGCTCATCAAGTTGGAGCCGAGGATGCCGAACGAGGCGACCAGGATCACGCACAGCAGGGCCACGAACACCGCGATCTTCTCGAGCGCCATCGCCGAGAACAGGCTGCGGTTCAGCTCCTGCCAGTCCTGGACGACGAGGTCGTCGCGGCCGGCGGCGTCGACCGCGTCTTGCACGGCCTGGCGGCGGACGTCGAGCTGCTCGATGTCGTCGACCTTGACCTCGAGGCCGGTGACGCGGTCGCCGGCGCGCAGGAACGCCTGGGCCACCGGCAGCGAGGCGTACACCAGCCAGCGGTCGTAGTCGTAGTGGTCGGCGTCGAACACCCCGGCGATCCGCACGGCCATGACTCCGGGGATCCGGCCGGCCGGGGTCATGCGACCGATCGGGGTGATCAGCTGGACCTGATCGCCGGTGCGCGCCGCCAGCTCCTTGGCCTTCTCGCTGCCGATCAGGAGGCCGTCGACCAGCGCGTCGCGCGAGATCGGCGCCTCGACCTCGGGCTCGACCTCGGGCTCGGGCTGGCTCGCGCCAGGCGCGGCCGCGGGCGGCAGCTGGCCCTTCGCGCGCAGCTTGCCGATCTCGACCTCCGGATCTTCCCAGCCCTCGTCCGCCTCGCCGAGCGGGCCGAACGGGCTGCGCGGCATGGTCGGGATCGCCGCGGCCGCCGAGGTCGGCACGCCGATCTTCTTGCTCGTCGCTGGCGGGCTCGGCTCCGGCTTGGCCGGCGGCAGCGTGCCCGTCTTGCGCAGCGCGGGGATCTCGATCTCGGGGTCCTCCCAGCCGTCGTCGGGGTCGTCGTCGACGGTGCTCGGGATGTCCTCGGGGACATGTCCTTCGGCACCTGTCGCATGGGGCAGGGCCGTGGCGCCCTGCCCTTCCTTCGCCTCGCCCTCGTCGGGCGGCACCGGCGCGGGCGGCTCGACCGGCGTGATCTCGAAGCCGAACTCCGACTCCGGGATCTTCTCCGGCTGCGAGAGGAACGCGTAGTCGCCCTCGCGCATGATGTCGGGCAGGTTCGACACGCTGCGGTGCAGCTCGGGGTCGATGCCGAGGAGGATGCCGCCCTGGCGCTGGAAGCCGCTGCGGACCATGACTTCGCCCTGCAGGTACGGGCTGGCGCCGAGGATCCCCGGCTTGTCGGCGATCGCCAGCGCGAGGTCTCGGTAGTCGGCGAACGGCCGCCCGTCGGCCCCGGCGACGCGGATGTGGGCGCGCTGGCCGAGGATCTTGTCGCGCAGCTCGAGCTCGAGCCCGGTCATCAGGCTGAGCACCACGACCAGGGCCATGCAGCCGAGCATGACGCTGACGGTGATGACCGTGGCGAGCAGGGTGAAGATCAGCGACAGCACGGCGCCGAGCA
Organism: Nannocystis bainbridge; assembly: GCF_028368995.1. Classification (GTDB taxonomy): domain Bacteria; phylum Myxococcota_A; class Polyangia; order Nannocystales; family Nannocystaceae; genus Nannocystis; species Nannocystis bainbridge. The sequence goes on from NZ_JAQNDL010000001.1 coordinate 146,548, forward strand.
GCAGGCCGGCGCCGAGCAACAGGCTGATCCCGCCGAGCACCCCGAAGTAGGCCTGCGCCGGCGGCGGGAGGTCGGCGGTCGGATCGAAGCCGAGGCCGACGAGGCTCGAGTCGAGGGCGACGCGCTCGGGCAGGCCGGACTCGAGCGGCGAGAAGCCGTAGAGGGCGTAGAGCACGAAGCCGCCGCCGACCACGAGCAGATAGAGCGCGAGGCCGACGGCCGGCCAGGCCCACGACGGCGGGCGATCGCCGGCTCGCAGGTGCCGCCACGCGATCTGCCAGTGGAGGCTCGGGGGAGCCTCCGGCCGGGATGACGCGGCGGGACGAGCGTGGCTCACGACGACGCTTCCGCGGACGACTGCGACTGTTGCAGGAGGTAGGCCTCGATGAACTCGTCGAGGTCGCCGTCGAGGACCGCGTTGACCGCCGAGCTCTTGATCTCGGTGCGGTGATCGTTGACCTGCTGGTACGGCTGCAGCACGTACGAGCGGATCTGGCTGCCCCACTCGATCTTCTTGCGCTCGCCCTGGAGGGCGTCGCGCTCGGCATCGCGGCGCTGCTGCTCGAGGTCCCACAGCTTGGCCTTGAGCACGCGCATCGCCGTGGCCTTGTTCTTGTGCTGCGAGCGCTCGACCTGGCAGGCGACGACGATGCCGGACGGCAAGTGGCGCAGGCGCACCGCCGAGTCGGTCTTGTTGACGTGCTGACCGCCGGCGCCGCTCGAGCGGAAGGTGTCGACCTCGAGGTCGGCCTCGTTGACCTCGATGTCGATGTCGTCGTCGCCGAGGTCGGGCAGCGTCATCACGCTGGCGAAGCTGGTCTGCCGGCGCGCGTTGGCGTCGAACGGCGAGATCCGGACCAGCCGGTGCACGCCGATCTCCGAGCGCAGGTAGCCGTAGGCGAACTCGCCGGTGATCTCGATCTCGGCGCTGCGGATGCCCGCCTGCTCGGCGTCCTGGACGTCGAGCACCTCGACCTTGAAGCCGTGCCGCTCGCCCCAGCGCATGTACATGCGCATGAGCATCTGCGCCCAGTCCTGACTGTCGACCCCGCCGGCGCCGGCGTTGATGGTGACGAGCGCGCCCTTTTCGTCGTGCGCGCCCGACAACATGCGGCGAAACTCCATCTTGCCGACGCGCGCGTCGAGCGACTCGAGCGCCGACCAGGCGTCGCGGATGCTGGCGTCGTCGCCCTCTTCACGCCCGAGCTCGTACAGCGTCTGGGCGTCGTCGTAGCGGCTCTGGGCCTCGTCGAGGTCGGAGAGGATCTTCTTCAGCGTCGACTGCTCGCGCAGGACGTCCTGGGCGCGATCGTTGTTGCCCCAAAACGCCGGATCGACGGTCTGCGCGTCGAGCTCTTCCAACTTCTCGCGTTTGCCATCGTAGTCAAAGATGCCTCCGGAGCTCGTTCAGGCGGTGAGCGAGGCGGGCGAGCTGCTCGGTGACCTTATTGTGCTCGGGGAGGATGTGGGCGGCGTCGTTCATGGTGCACCAGTGCTCAGGCTTCGATCAGGCGGAGCTGACGGCGCCCGGGCGGGGGGATGAAGCGGATCGGATAGCGGCCGGTGAAGCACGCGTCGCAATACGTTGTACCAGAATCGCCGCGCACCGCCTTCATCAGGCCCTCGGCCGAAAGGTAGGCCAGCGAGTCGGCCGTGAGGTAGCGGGCGATCTCGTCGGGCGTGTGACTGGCGGCGATCAGCTCGGAGCGGGTCGGTGTGTCGATGCCGTAGTAACAAGGGCTGATCACCGGCGGCGACGAGATCCGCAGGTGCACCTCGCGGGCGCCGGCGGCCCGGATCATCTTGACGATCTTGCGCGAGGTGGTGCCGCGCACCAGCGAGTCGTCGACGACCACCACCCGCTTGCCGCGCAGGACCGGCGGCACCGGGTTGAGCTTGAGCTTGACCCCGAAGTGACGGATCGAATCCTTGGGCTCGATGAAGGTGCGGCCGACGTAGTGATTGCGGATGAGCCCCATCTCGAACGGGATCTGGCTGGCCTTGGCGAACCCGAGCGCCGCAACGACGCCGCTGTCGGGCACCGGCACGACGACGTCGGCCTCGACCGGGGCCTCGCGCGCGAGCTGCTCGCCCATGGCGATGCGCGCCTCGTAGACGGGGAGGTCGTCGAGCACGCTGTCGGGGCGGGCGAAGTAGACGTGCTCGAACACGCAGAAGCGGCGGTTGTCGCGGCGCAGCTGGACGCTGCGCAGGCCGGTATTGTCGATGACGAGGATCTCGCCGGGGGCGATGTCGCGGATCTTGTCGGCCTCGATGAGGTCGAAGGCGCAGGTCTCGGAGGCGACGACGTAGCTGTTGGGGTGGTTGCGCAGGCGGCCCAGCACGAGCGGGCGGAAGCCGTGCGGGTCGCGGACGGCCAGCAGCTTGTCCTCGGTGACGAGCACGAGGCTGTAGGCGCCCTGGACCCGACCGAGCGCGTCACACAGGCGCTCGACGAAGGTCGGCTCGCGGCTGCGCGCGAGCAGCTGCAAGATGACCTCGGTGTCGCTCTGGCTCGAGAAGATGGCGCCGTCGTGCTCGAGCTCCTCGCGGAGCAGCTCGGCGTTGACGAGGTTGCCGTTGTGGGCCACCGCGACCGAACCGTGGCGGTACTCGGCGGTCAGCGGCTGGATGTTCTTCGGCAGCGAGCCGCCGGCGGTGGTGTAGCGGACGTGGCCGACGGCGATCCGCCCCGGCAGCTGCCCGAATTCGGTGTTGATGAACACGTCAGCGACGTGGCCCATCTTGCGCACCGCGTGCAGCGTGCCCTCCTGGCTGGTGACGATGCCCGCGGACTCCTGGCCGCGGTGTTGCAGCGCGTGCAGGCCCAGATAGGAGAGGTTCGCAGCCTCGGGGTGATTGAAGATGCCGAACACGCCGCACATGCCGCGCGAAGCCTAGCAGTCGGCACGCAAGGGGGCCGGGCGCCGCCGCCGCCGAGACCGTGAGACGACGCGCGGACAGGTGCTCGCTACCCGGCGACGGCCCGGGTGACCAACATCTGCAGCAAGGTCAAAGCGATCGCCGCCCACAGCGCCGTGCGCCAGCGGACGAACCGCACCCCGTCGACCAGGTTCTCGGTGATGACGAGCAGGATCGTGTTGACGAACGCCTGCACGAGGAAGGCGCCGATCGGACCGCTGATCAGGATCGGGAAGAAGAACACCAGCGACAGCAAGAAGAACAGCAGCTTGCCGAGCACGACGCTGAGGAGGCCGCAGATCACGGCCGCTTTGAAGGCGCTCCACAGGTCTCGCACCATCATGCCCGGCAGGAGCGCCGAGCAGACGATCAGGCCGAAGGTGAACGCGAGGCAGGAAGCGACGAGGGACGTCATCGCCGCCAGCGTGACCCGCCCGCCCGCGCTTTGCAAGCGAGTGCCGCGACCGGGCGAACTCAGCGGTCATGCCGGCCGCCCTCCCCTGCCCCGCAGCCGCGATGCGAGACGAGGACCCGCGCTAGCGCGGCGGCAGGCCGAGGTTCCGCCGCAGCCGCGCGACCGGCGGCTCGAGATCCGGCTCGAAGCGGCGCCCGGTGATGAGCTCGTGGACCTCGATGTAGCGCCGCGCCGCCTCGGCGCGGACCTCGTCAGGCAGGACGGGCGGCGGCCCCTCGCCGCGAAAGCCCTGCGAGACCAGCCAGCGCCGCAGGTACTCCTTGTCGAGGCTGCGCGGATCGTCGCCGCGCGCCATCGCCTCGGCGTAGCTGTCGGCGTACCAGTAACGCGAGCTGTCGGGCGTGTGGATCTCGTCGATCAGCACGACCTCGCCGTCGGGCCGCACGCCGAGCTCGTACTTGGTGTCGACGAGGATGAGCCCGCGCTCGGCGGCGATCTTCTGCCCGGCCTCGAACAGGGTCAGGCAGCGCCGCTCGAGCTCGTCGTAACGCTCGCGCTCGATGAGGCCGCGCTCGACCAGCCAGTCGCGGCTGACGCTGATGTCGTGTTGACCCTTGGGCGCCTTGGTCGAGGGGGTCAGCAAGCTGCGCGGCAGCTTCTCGTGGCGCCGCAGTCCCTCGGGCAAGGCGTGCCCGCAGAAGGTCCGCTCGCCGCGCTCGTAAGCCCGGGCGATGCTGGTGTCGCTGACGCCGGTGAGGTAGCCGCGGACCACGAACTCGACGGGGATCGGCGCACACTCGATGGCCCGCATGGCCTGAGGGTCAGGTACGCCGAGCATGTGGTTGGGGAAGATCGCGGCGGTGGCGTCGAACCAGAAGCGCGCGAGTCCGTTGAGCACCTGACCCTTGAACGGGATGGTGCCGAGCACGACGTCGAAGGCGCTGACGCGATCGGTGACGAGGATCAGCCGCTCGCCGCCGCGCGTGAAGTTCTCGCGGACCTTGCCGCTGTAGCGCGCGCCGAGGACTTCGAATTCGTCCGGCAACGCGTCGAGGGTGCCGCCCGCCGCCAGCGCGCGCCGCATCTCGGGGGACGTCGAATCGGTGACCGCCATGCGGCGCGGACCATACCCGGACCACGCCGCGCGGGGGGCGCGCTCAGGTGAACGCCCACGCCAGGGCGACGGCGACCAGCAGCGCGACGATCACCAGCCAGAAGCTCGTGTCGTTGCGCCGCGCGAGCATCTCCGGCGGGCGGGCGGTGAGCGAGGTGCCGGCCGTCGGCGCGTGGCTCTCGATGGCCTTCGGCGCCCTCGTCTCGAGGAGCGGCGCGGGTGACACCGGCGCCATCGGCGACAGCGTCGGCGCCGCGACCGGAGCCACGGGCGCCTCGACTTCACGCTCGCGCACGTCGGAGCGAGCCGCGGCCGGGTTGGTGTCGCCGCCGCTGGGCTCGACGAGGATGTCGGGCCGCGAGGGCGAGGGCGAACCGCGGCGGACGATGCTGTCCTCGGTGAGGACGTGGACGCGGCGCAGGCCGCTGTTCGAGCGCCCCGACGGATCTTGCGGGTTGGCGAAGCCACCGGCGCTGGCCGCCGCGAACGAGCCGGCGGGGATCGAGCTCGAGCGCAGCGCCTGCACGGTGTTGGGCCGGATCGAGCCCTCGCCGAACAGCAGGTCTTCGAGGCCCATCACCGGCGGCTCGACCGGCGCCGAGGCGGTGACCTTGGGTGCCTCTCTGACCGGAAGGCCAGGTACCGAAGGACCTGTTGGAACGGACAGGGTCTCGAGGACAGGTGGCACCGCGGCCGAGGACGAGGCGGTCGGCGGGATCGCCAGCGACGGCGCCGACACCTCGCCGGCGGACTTGGCGACGCGCGGCGGCGGTGGCGGCGGCGAGGCCGGCGTGAGGTCGAGGATCGGCTCGGGCGCGGCCTCGACGGCGCCGGCGAGCGACTCGAGGCGACGCACCAGCTCGGCGCCGTCCCGCGGGCGCGCGGCGGGGTCGCTGTGCAGGCTGGCGCCGATCAGCGCCCACAGCCCGGCTTGCAGCCCCGGCGGTTCGGCGGCGCGCAGAGCCGCTGCGCCGCGCAGACCGGTGGCGAACTCGGCGAGCGCGACGCCCCACGCGTAGGTGTCGGAGGTCGGGGTGAAGCCGCCGCCGCCGAGCAGCTCGGGCGCGAGGATCGCTTGATCGACGCTGCTCCACCGCCGCTCGAGCTCGGCGCGGGCGCATAGCGGAGCGAAGCCGTGCTGGAACGCAGCCGGACCGCCCGGTCCGACGAACACGGCCTCGCCGGCGAGCATGCCGTGGACGCGGCCACGACCGTGCAAGGTCGCCAGGGCGCGCGCGAGCTGCCGCGCGAGCCGCTGCAGCTCGTTGGCGAGGTCGGACGAGCGCGGGCCGTCGTCCATGTCGCGCAACGCGAAGGCGCCCTGCAGCGGGTCGTAACAGACGACCACGCGCTCGCCGTCCTGACCCACGAACACCTGAGGCACGAGCGCCGAGTCCTGCAGCTCGCCGAGCTCGCCGAGCTCGCGCACGAACGCGGCCCGGGCCTCGGGCGTGGGCAACAGCGAGGCGTCGAGGACACAGGCGCGCGCAGGCTCGCCGGTGTGGGTGTCGAGGACCGCGAGCGTGGGGCCGAACAGCTGCACTCCCGTGTTGGCCGGCTCTTCGCGCATCAGCTCGAAGCGGCCGCACAGCGTGGTGTGCTCCTCGTGCGAAGTGCCGGCGCTCAACTCCATGAGACGCTCCCGCGGCTAAACGCCGGTGCTTCCGAAGCCACCATCACCACGTGCGGCAGCCGGGAGGTGCTGGACCTCGACGACCGCAGGGAAGACGACAGGGGCGACCACGAGCTGAGCGATCCGCTCGCCGTGCGCGACGACGAACGGCGCGGCCCCGAGATTGACGAGGATGACCTTGAGCTCCCCACGATAGTCGGCGTCGATTGTACCTGGTGCGTTCACGATCGAGAGCCCGTGCCGCAGGGCCAGGCCCGATCGCGGACGCACCTGACCCTCGTGGCCGCCGGGAATAGCGACGGCGACGCCCGTGGGAATTAAACGACGTTCCCCGGGCGCCAATTCGACAGGCCCGTCGGGCAGACAGGCCGCCAGGTCCATCCCGGCCGCCTCGGCGCTCATGCGCCGCGGCAGCTCGGCCTGGGTGTGGACCTTGCGGACCAGCAGCGTCGGCTCGACGTGCGACATCACCTCACCCTCGCAGGTTCTGGACCTCGGAGGGGTCGACCCCGAAGGCGGCGCGGCGGCTGAGGCGGATCTTGCCGGTGGGATCGACATTGATCACCTTCACCACGACCTCGTCGCCCTCCTGGACCACGTCGGTCACGCGATCGACGCGCCGGTCCTCGAGCTCCGAGATGTGGACCAGACCGTCGGTGCCCGGGAGGATCTCGACGAACGCGCCGAAGTCGACGATCCGCTTGACCACCCCGTGGTAGGTCGCGCCCACCTCGGGCTCGGCGATGAGACCCTCGATGAGCCGCTTGGCCCGCTCGATCTGGGCGATGTCGTTGCTGGCGATCGCGATCCGCCCCGAGTCCTCGATGTTGATGACGCAGCCGGTCTGCTCGATGATCGCGCGGATCGTCTTGCCGCCGGGCCCGATGACCTCGCGGATCTTGTCGACCTTGACCTGCATCGTGACGATGCGCGGCGCGTACTTGCTGATGTCGGCGCGCGGCTCGGCGAGCACCTCGAGCATCTTGCCGAGGATGTGCAGCCGGCTCTCGCGCGCCTGGTCGAGCGCGGCCTCGAGGATCTGGCGGGTCAGGCCCTCGATCTTGATGTCCATCTGCAGCGCGGTGATGCCGGTCTTGGTGCCGGTCACCTTGAAGTCCATGTCGCCGAGGTGATCCTCGTCGCCAAGGATGTCGGAGAGGATGGCGATCTCGCCGCCCTCCTGCATCAGGCCCATGGCGACGCCGGCGACCGGCGCCTTGATCGGCACGCCGGCGTCCATCATCGCCAGGCAGCCGCCGCACACCGCCGCCATCGACGACGAGCCGTTCGACTCGAGCGTCTCGCTGACGATGCGGATCGTGTACGGGAACTTCTCCTGCGCCGGCAGGATGTACTTCAACGCCCGCTCGGCCAGCGCGCCGTGGCCGACCTCGCGCCGCGACGTGCCGCGCACCGGCTTGGCCTCGCCCGTGCAGAACGGGAGGAAGTTGTAGTGCAGCATGAAGTTGCGGGTGACGTCGCCGCGGATGGTGTCGAGCCGCTGGGCGTCGCTCTCGGTGCCGAGAGTGACGGTGGCCAGCGCCTGCGTCTCACCGCGCTGGAACAGCGCCGAGCCGTGCGGCCGCGGGAACGGGTGGGTCTCGATGTAGATCGGACGCACGTCGCGGGTGCCGCGGCCGTCGAGCCGGCGGCCCTCCTTGATCACGCGGCTGCGCACGACCTTCTTCTCGAGCTTGCCGAGCGCAGCGTGCACCTCGCCGACCCGCTCCGGGTGGCTGGCGGCGAAGCGCTCGAGCACCGTCTTGCTGGCGGCCGCGAGCGCGTCGCGGCGCTCGTGCTTGCCGGTGATGGCGAACGCGGCCCGCACGTCGGCGTCGGCCGCGGCCATCACCTCGGCGCGGAAAGCCTCGTCGACAGCCGGATCGACGTGCACGCGCTTGGTCTTGCCGGCGCGCTCACGCAGGCGCTCCTGCGCGGCCAGCAGCGGCTGCGCCGACTCCTGGGCGAACATGAGGGCGTCGATCATGTCCTTCTCGAGGATCTGATCGCCGCCGCCCTCGACCATCACGATCGCGTCGCGGCTGGCCGCGACCACGAGCACGATGTCGGCGACCTTCATCTGGTCCCACGAGGGGAACGCGACCATCTTGCCCTGCACCCGCGCGACGCGGATGCCGACGATCGGGCCGGCCCACGGCGCGTCGCTGATGTGCAGCGCCGCCGAAGCGCCGGTGATCGCCAGGACGTCGGGCTCGTGCACCTTGTCGTGCGACAGCACGGTGGCGATGATCTGGGTGTCGCTGCGATAGCTCTTGGGGAACAGCGGCCGGATCGGACGATCGATGAAGCGGCAGGTCAGCGTCTCCCACTCGGTGGGACGCGCCTCGCGCTTGAAATAACCGCCCGGGATCTTGCCGGCGGAGGCGGGGTACTCGCGGTACTCGCAGGTGAGCGGGAGGAAGGGCAGATCCTTCGGCTCCCTGCTGCTGACCGCCGTGACGAGCACGGCTGTCTCGCCGCAGCGCACGACGACGGCGCTGGACTGCTTGGCGAGCTTGCCGGTCTCGATGCTGATCTCGACCTCGCCGATGCGGCAGGTCTCTGTGATGACGTTCATGGGGGGAAACTTTCCGCCGCGGGGACAAAAATCTTCGTGGTCCTGCCCGATCGGGCGTCGGACCGCATGCGCCCGCGCCGGCGTGCCGGCACGTTCCCACGGCCGATCAGCGCGGCTGACCTACGCGGGCGCCAGAGGCCACAAAAGCGAAAAGGGGGAACACGTCCCCCTTTCGCCCCGGCCTTACTTGCGGATGTTGAGCGCCCCGATCAGGGACCGGTAGCGGTCGACGCTGCGGTTGCGCAGGTAGTCGAGCAGACGACGGCGCTGGCCGACGAGCTTCAGCAGACCCCGACGCGAGTGGAAGTCCTTGGCGTGGCCGCGGAAATGCTCGGTGAGGTAGTTGATCCGCGACGTGAGGAGGGCGATCTGCACCTCCGGGGACGCGGTGTCGTTCGAGTGGGTCTGGAACTTGCTAACGATCTCGGCCGTGCGATCAGGAGAGAGAGACATTTCGTATTCTCGGGTGCGGGCAGCCCGTGCCCCCGCAGAAGGTGTTGTGCTCTTTTGTGTAGGCGGAAAATCCAGGCAAAACCTTGGCGTGTCAAGGCCACTCGCGCACGCGCCGACGCTTTTCCGTCGGCCCGGTCACGGCTCCGTGTCGCGGGCGGGCGCCGCGGCGTGAAGGACCTTCTCCGGCCGCCACTCACCCCCGTCGAGGCGAACGACGACCAGCGCGTCGGGGAACCACAGCGCCTGCCTCGCCGCCTCGGGGTGCCCCTCGGCCAGGGTCGGGGCGACCGCCGGCAAGGCGTCGGCCCCAACCACCCGGCCGTGTAGCAGCCCCGCCAGGGCGTCGGCGTCGGCCCCGACCACCCGGCGCACCGGGAACGGCAAGACCTCACCAGGCGCCCGCAGGGCCGCCTCGAGCCGCGCCCGCAGGGCCTCGCGGCCGTCGGCTCCGGCGAGGCCGAGGCGAAACTTGGGCGGGGCGCCGGCCAGATCCGGCAACCGCGCGGAAACGAGCACGGGCACGGCGTCGGCGAGATCGAGGCTGCCGCAGGCGAGTCGACGCAGACCGCCCAGGTGCGCCGGCAGGCCGACGCGGCGGCCGAGCTCTTCGGCGAGGCTGCGGACATAGGTGCCCTTGCTCACGGCACAGGTCGCGTCGATCGCGTCGTCGGTGACCCCGATCTCCTCGACGGACCGCAGCTCCATCGGCCGCGGCGCGAGCGCCAGGATCTCGCCCTTGCGAGCCCTTTCGTGGGCCGGACGACCCTCGAGCTTGACCGCCGAGTACGCGGGCGGCGGCAGCTGGAGCGCGCCGCACATGTCCTTCAGGACATCCGCGGCGGCGCGCACCTGCGACGGCTCGACCGCGCTCTCGGCGATCGTCTCGCCGGCGCGATCGCCCGTGGTGGTCGCGCGACCGAGGCCGAAGCGCGCGCGGTAGACCTTGGCGACGGCGCTGAGGTACGGCACGAGCCGCGTCGCCGCGCCGACGCACACGACCAGCAGGCCCGAGGCCAGCGGGTCGAGGGTGCCGCAGTGACCGACGGCCTTCTCGTTCAAGACCCAACGGACGAAGCCGACCACGTCGTGCGAGGTCGGCCCCTCCGGCTTGTCGACCAGCAGGACGCCGCAGCGCTCAGTCGCCGTCGCCGTCGCCACCTTCGTCGTCCTCGCCGCCCGCGCTCCCCAGCTTCGGGGCGGCCGGGGGCGTCGCGATCTCCGACAGGATCGTCTCGATCCGCAGGCCGCGCTGAATGCTCTCGTCGAACTCGAACCGCAGATCGGGGATCCGGCGCAACTGCACCCGCCCCTGCAGCTCTCGCCGCACCGCGCTGGCCGCCGAACGCAGCCCCGCCAGCACCGTGGCGCGGTCGCGGTCGGGCGACAGCAGGTCGACGAACACGCGGGCCAGCGTCAGCTCGGTGTCGACCTTGACGCCGGTGACGCTGAAGTTGACGCCCTGCAGTCGCGGGTCGCTGATCGCTCCGAACAGGAGCGCGTCGGCGATCCCGCGGCGCAGGGTCTCTTCGACCCGTTGCATCCGGTTACTCGCCATACGCGCTCCCCCTCGCCTCTCCGCCGCCTCACAGCGTCGGCGCGATCGTCTCGATCTCGAACGCCTGCAGGATGTCGCCCGGCTCCACCTCGGGGAACGAGTCGATCACGATGCCGCATTCGAAGCCCTCGCGGACTTCCTTCACGTCGTCCTTGAGGACGCGAAGGCTCGAGATTCTCCCCTTGTGGATGATCGTGCCGCCACGGACCACGCGGACGTGGTGCGAGCGCTGGATGAGGCCCCGCGTGACGCGGCAACCGGCGACCACACCGATCTTCGGGATCGGGAACAGCGCCCGAACCTCGGCCTCGCCCTGATCGCGCTCGCGGTACTCGGGCTCGAGCAGGCCGACCATCAGCTCACGCGTCTTGTCGAGCGCGTTGTAGATGACGTTGAAGGTGTAGACGGGCACCTTCTCGGCGTCGGCGATCTGACCGGCCTTGCCGACCGGCTTGGTGTTGAAGCCGATGATCACGGCCTCGCCGGCCGAAGCGGTCTTCACGTCGGTCTGGGTGATCGCACCGACGCCGGACGAGATGACCTCGACCTTGACCTTGTCGGTCGACAGCTCGAGCAACGCCTGCTTGAGCGCCTCGGCCGAGCCCTGCACGTCGGCCCGGAGGACGATCTTGAGGGTCGGCGTCTTCTTGCGCTGGATGAAGTCGGCGATGCTGGGCCCCGAGCGCGCGCTCTCCTTGCGGCGCCGGACCTCGCGGCGGTGGGTCACGAGCTGGCGGGCGGCCTTCTCGCTCTCGACCACGTTGAAGCGGTCGCCGGCCGACGGCACGCCGTCGAGACCGAGGACCTCGACCGGAGTCGAGGGACCTACGTCTTCGAGCGTACGGCCGCGGTCGTCGAGCATGCCGCGGACCTTGCCGCTGAACTCGTTGGCGACCACGATGTCGCCCTTGCGCAGCGTGCCGGCCTCCACCAGGACGGTGGCGATCGGACCGCGGCCCTTGTCGACGCGCGCCTCGAGGACGACGCCGATCGCCCGGCCCTCGGTGGTGGCCCGGAGATCGAGGATCTCCGACTGAATGGCCAACATCTCGAGCAGGTGGTCGATGCCCTTGCCGGTCTTCGCCGACACCTCGCAGATGATCGTCTCGCCGCCGTACTCTTCGCCGACGAGGCTGTACTCCATCAGCATCTGCTTGACGCGGCCGGGGTTGGCGTCGGGCTTGTCGATCTTGTTGAGCGCCACCACCAGCGGGACGTTGGCCTCCCGCGCGTGCTTGATGGCCTCGACCGTGGTCGGCATGATGCCGTCGTCGGCGGCGACGACCAGGACCACCACGTCGGTGACCTGGGCCCCGCGGGCGCGCATCGCCGAGAACGCCTCGTGACCCGGCGTGTCGAGGAACACCACGTCGCCCTTGGCGGTGGAGACCTTGTAGGCGCCGATGTGCTGGGTGATCCCGCCGGCCTCGCCCTCGGCGACCGTGGCCTTGCGGATCCGGTCGAGGAGCGAGGTCTTGCCGTGGTCGACGTGGCCCATGATGGTGACCACGGGCGCACGCACGTCGCCGGCACCCTCCTCGGTGTCCTCGTCGAAGTACTGGTCCTCCTGGAAGGCCACGTTCTCGACGGTGTAGCCGTACTCGGCGGCCACCAGCTCGGCGGTCTCGGCGTCGACGGCGCTGTTGATGGTGACGCCGCGCAGGCCCATGCCCCACAGCGTCTTCAGCAGCATCGTCGCCTTCTTGCCCATCTGGTGCGCGAGGTCGGCGACCGGGATCGCCTCGTCGACGCGGATGCGCTTCTTCGACTCCGACATCTCCTGCGTGGAGGGTCGGGCGCCGGGCAGGCCGGGCCGGCCGCGGACGTTGCGGATCATCGTCTTCCGCTTGCGGCCCTGCTGCTGCGCCCGCTCCTCACGCTCCTTGCGGATCGTGGCGCGGCCGCGCTGCTGGCTGTCGCTGGCGTCGGTGATGATCACCTGCTGCGGCCGCGGGCGGTTGGCCAGCTGCACGAAGCCGAGGATCTTCGGCTCGGCGCGCTGCGAGGCGGCGCCGACGATGACGCCCGCTTCGTCGCGGAGGACGCGACGGTTCACCTCAGGCTCGACCGGCGGCGGCTGGACCTGTTGCGGGGGCTGCTGCGCCTGCGGGGTCGCGGGGACGACGTAGCGGGTCGTCGAACCGCCACGGTCGCCCGGACGGGTGGCGACCGGCGCCGGCTGCACGACCTGGCCGCGCGGCCCGGTCTGACCGAGCTGCGGGCCGCTGCCGAGCGGCCGGGTGCCGGTCTGGGTCGGCGCGCCCGGCTTGCCGGGGCCCGGGCGAGTCTGGACGCCCGGACGCAGCGGCGTGCCGACCGGGCCGACCTGGCCCTGCGGCGGGGTGCCGCGCGGACCGTCCGGACCGCGACGATGCGGCTCGATACGCGGCTCACGCGGGCTGTCTTCCATCCGCGAGGCCACGCCTCCCGGCAGGCGCTTGGTGCCCGGCGGGAGCTGGATGCGCGAGCCGACCTCGGGCGCTGGCGCCCGCGGGGCCGCGGGCTGCGGCGGCTGCTGCTGCCGCTGCTCGGACCGGCGGATCTCCGGGCGCGACCCGGACGGCTGGGCCGGGCGCTGGATCGGCTGGCTGACGGGGCGCTGGATCGGCGGCTGGACCGGCTGCGACTGCACCGGTGCAGGCGGCGCGGGCGGCTGCGGCGCGACCACCGGCGGCGGGGCCACGATCGGCTGGCTCGGCTGGCTCGGCTGGACCGGCTCGGCCGACTGGACCTGCTCGGCCGGGCGGGCCGGCTCGACCGGCTCGCTGCGGACCGGCTCGACCGGCTCGCTGCGGACCGGCTCCGGCTCGCTCGGCGGCGTGACCGGGCGCGGCGGGGCCGGCGGCTCCGCCTGGACCTGCGCCTGCTCGGGTGCGCTCGGGCGCGGGGTCGGCTCGCGGACCTCGATCGGCTCCGCGACGGCCCGCACCTCGCGCTGCGGTTCGCGCGGCTGCGATTGGACCGGGGTCGACCACGGCGTCTCGGGCGGGCGCGAGGGCTCGCTCGGACGGACCACGGGCGTGCTCGGGCGCACGGGCGGTTGACCGCTGACCGGCGGCGGCACCGGCCGCCGGACTACCGGCGGCTGCTGCTGCTGCTGGACGGGCGCAGGACGGACCACCGGCGGCGGCGTGGGACGGGGCGCTGCGGCCTCCTCCTCGCCTTCGTCGGCAGGACGCGGGCCGCGACCGGCACGACGGATGACCGGCGCCGGAGCACCGGCGCGCGGGTCGTTGCGCTCGGGTTCGCGGCGTTCGCCGCCTTGAATGTGGCGACGGACGAGCTCGGCCTGGTCGTCATCGAGCGTGCTCATCACGCCCTTGATCTCGACCCCGAGGCCGCGAATCACGTTCTCCATCACCTTGTTGTCCTTGCTCAGCTCTTTAGCGAGCTCGTAGACGCGAATCTTGGCCATAACTCAGCAAACCCTCCCCACCGCGGCGCGCATGGCGGTCGCCAGGGCAGCGAGACGTTGGACGCGCGGCGCAGCGGCGCTGCCGCTGCGGTTCAGGAGATCGATCATGCCCGCGAGCGCATCTCCGTGCGCGCTCCACAAAGCGGTGGGGTTCACCGCCGGCATCTTGCGGGCGAAGCCGCGGGCGAAGCCGCCGCGGCGGGCGGCGCGCTCGAGACAAGAGCGCGCCGGACACACGTAAGCCGAGCGCCCCCTGGCCGAAAGGCCATGGCGCTTCGCACATGTCCGGATGTACTCGTCCGGAACGACCTGCACCTGCTCACCACCATCGGCGAGCAGGATCCTCGTCCGCAGGAGTTCAGCCTGCGGACGGATGGCGCGGCAGCCCACGCAAGTGCGCATCGGCGCATGCATGTTACTCGCTACCTCCGTCACCTTCGTCACTGTTGTAGTGGTCCTCGCCGTTGTCGTCCGGCGGCGGCTCGGGATACTTGACGTTGAGCTCGAGCTTACCCGAAGCGGCGTCGTCGGCGACCTCGATGATCTGCTCGGCGCGCTCGGTCGAGCCCACGCCCGGTACCTGCGCCAGCTCCTCGGCGTCGGCGATCGCCACGTCGCGGAGGTTGCGCCAGCCCATCTGGAACATGGCCAGGGCCACGGCGTCGCCGACGCCCGGGATCGCTGCCATCTCGGCCAGCGAGCGCCGCTCCATCTGCTTGAGCTTCGACTCCGAGTAGATGTCGATGCGCCAGCCGGTCAGGCGCGAGGCCAGACGCACGTTCTGGCCCTTCTTGCCGATCGCCAGCGAGAGCTTGTCGTCCGGCACCACGAGCTCCATCGTGTGGCGCTCGGCGTCGATGAGGACGCGCGACACGGTGGCCGGCTGGATCGCGTTGCACACGAAGCGGGCCGGGTCGTCGTTGTAGGGGACGATGTCGATTTTCTCGCCGCGCAGCTCCTGCACGACGGCCTGGACGCGGCTGCCGCGGATGCCGACGCACGCGCCGACCGGGTCGACGTCGCGGTCACGCGACGACACGGCGATCTTGCTGCGGGCCCCCGGCTCGCGAGCGCACGCCTCGATACGGACGATGCCCTCGTAGATCTCGGGCACCTCGTGCTCGAACAGCTTCTCGACCAGGCCGCGGTGGGTCCGCGACAGGATGATCTGCGGGCCGCGGGCCGACTTGTCGACATCCTTGACGAACGCGACCACGCGATCGCCCGGGCGCAGCGACTCGCGCGGCACCTGCTCGCGCGCCGGCAGCAGCGCCTCGGCCTTGCCGTTGTCGACCTCGACCACGATCGAGCCGCGCTCGAACCGGCGGACGATGCCGGTCATCAGCTCGGCCTTCTTGTCCTTGTAGGCGTCGAACAGGTTGTCCCGCTCGGCCTCACGGACGCGCTGGATGATGACCTGCTTGGCCGTCTGGGCGGCGATGCGGCCGAAGCCGTGCTGGCCGAACTGGAGCGCCTCGATCTCGGCGTAGTCCTTGGCCTGCTGCTCGGCGCGCTTCTTGTCGGATTCGAGATAGAAGATCTGAAAGAGGAGCTCGTCGCCGATCTCGGCCTCGAGGCCGGCGCGGTGGGCCTGCTCGAGGCTGATCTCGCGGTGCGGCGCGGTGACCTTGTCGACCACGTAGAGCACCTGGAACAGGTTCACGTGCCCGGTCTCCGGGTCGAAGCTCGCCTCGATCTCCTTGTCCTCGAAGACCTTCTTCGCGGCGGTGGCGACCGCCTGCTCGACCGTCTCGATCAGGACCTCGCGCGAGATCTTCTTCTCGTCGCAGACCTGGTCGAGCACCGCACTGAGGTTGAGCTGTTCTTCCATAACCGGATGACCTCTGCTGTCCTAGCCGTGCCCCCCCGTACTCGGGGGGGAGTACACGAGGTTGGCCCGCCGGATGTCGGCGAGCGAGATCTTGTAGATGGTATCACTGTCGAGCGATCGCAAGAGCACCGTGCCGCGGCGATCGTCGTCAGGAGCGGCGGGGTCGACCTCGGTGCCGACGATCCGCCCGTGAAAGGTCCGCTGGTCGGCGCTGCCCTGGCCCGCGAGCGGGTGGAACGTGCGGACCACCGCCCGCCCGCCGACGTGGCGGGCGAAGTGGCTGAGGCGTGCCAGCGGCCGGTCGACGCCGGGCGAGCTGACCTCGAGCGTGTACGGCAGCGACAGCAGGGCCGTCAGCTCCGGGGTCTCCGGGTCGGCCTCGGCGGCGTCGAGCGCGTTGCTCAGGACCCCGGCCATGCGCGAGCAGTCGTCCAGGGTCACGCCGTTGGGGTGGTCGAGGTACACGCGGGCGATGCGACCGCCGCGACCGCCGGCCCACTCGGTGAGCACGATCTCGAAGCCCATCGCCCGCGCCACCGGCTCGATCGCCGCCTCGAGCAGCCGCACCGCGCCCTCGTGGACCTCATGCCCCGCGGCGTCGTGCTCGGACTCGGTGCCGGCAACGTCGTCGACCACCGCGGGCTGCGGCGGGACTTTCGAGCGGGAGTTGTGTGTCGGGCGCCTTGTGGCCATGCGCGTGGAGTCGAGACAAACAAAAAAGCGAGCTGGGCCAGTTGCCTGCTCGCTTGCGAAAGGCAATTTGCTGGCCGGGCCTGTAGCACGGCGCTTGAAGGCGAGCAACCCCCTTGCCGGGGCGTGAGGACCTGGACCCCCCGGAGGGGCCCGCCCTGGAGTCAGGGGCCCCGGGAGGCTTGGCGGCGGGCGTTTTCTCGCTACCATCGCCCGGTGCGAGACCTTTGCGCCGCCCTGATCCAGCTCGGCAGCGGGGCCGATCCGGTCCCCAGCCTGGCCCGCGCCGCCGAACTCACGCGCGAAGCGCTGGCGCACGGCGCCGAGCTCGTCGTGTTGCCGGAAAATTTCTGGGCCGTCGCCCCGCCCGGCCTCGATCGCCGGCCCTGGGCGGTCGACCTGAGCGCCCTCGGCCCGGGCGGCGATCTCCGCGGTGACCCGCCGCCGGTGCTGCGGCCGTTCCTGTCGCTCTCTCACGAGTACCCCGCCGCGGTGATCATCCTCGGCGGCCTGCCCGAGCTGCCGCCCACGGGCGGCGACGGCAAGTTCTACAACACTCTGGTCGCCGTGTTCGCCGGCCGCGTGGTCGCGGTCTACCGCAAGATCCACCGCTTCGACGCCACCTTGCCGGACGGTTCGCGCGCCTCCGAGTCCGACATCATCCTCGCGGGCGAGACTCCGCACGTGCTCGCGGCGCCGTTCGGCAAGATCGGCCTCAGCATCTGCTACGACCTCCGCTTCCCCGAGCTCTACCGCGCGCTCTCCGCGGCGGGCGCCGAGATCCTCGTCGTCCCCTCCGCCTTCACCCTCCTCACCGGCATCGACCACTGGGAGCCGCTCCTGCGCGCGCGCGCCATCGAGAACCAGGCCTACGTGCTCGCCCCGGCCCAGTACGGGCCCCACGGCCACGGCCGCCACAGCTTCGGCCACAGCCTCGCCGTCGATCCCTGGGGCGCCGTGATCGCCCAGGTCTCGCGCGGCGAGGGCCTGGCCCTCACCTGGCTGCGCGCCGACCTGCTCCAGCGCGTCCGCAGCGACCTGCCCGCGCTGACGCACCGCCGCCTCCACGGCGTAACTCCGGCCGAGGTCGTCACGTTGTCGGCCGACGAGACCCTGGCGTGACCGGCCCCGCCGGCGCCCCAGGTCGCGGCCCGAGCCCGGGCCGCAGCGCCCCGCCGGGCCTCCACCTCCTCATGGAGGGCTACCTCGACGGCGACGCGCGGGCCTTCGCCGCGCTGCATGCCGCCCTCCTCCCCCGCCTCACCGCCTTCCTCGTGCACCTCGTCCGCGACAGCGCCGCCGCCGATGACCTGGTCCAGGCGACCTGGCTCAAGGCCCACCTCGCCCGGTCCCGCTTCCAGGTCCAGGGCGCCAGCCCCGACGGCGCCGTGCAGGCCTGGTACTTCACGATCGCGCGCAACCTCGCGGTCGACCACCTGCGTGCCCAGGTCCGCGAGCGCCGCCGCCGCGACCCCGGCGAGCCCGACGGCGGCGAGC
Source organism: Nannocystis bainbridge (assembly GCF_028368995.1). Classification (GTDB taxonomy): domain Bacteria; phylum Myxococcota_A; class Polyangia; order Nannocystales; family Nannocystaceae; genus Nannocystis; species Nannocystis bainbridge. The sequence goes on from NZ_JAQNDL010000001.1 coordinate 164,651, forward strand.
GCGACCGCCTGGCCGAGATCCCCTCCGACCTGCCGACCGCCGAGGAGCTGGAGATCGGCGAGGCCGAGGCGCAGGAGATCGCCTCGCGGGTGCGCGACGCGCTCGCCCAGTTGCCCGCCGGTCAACGCGAGATCGTCGAGCTCCACAAGTTCCAGGGCCTGAGCATGGCGGAGATCGCCGCTCGCCTGCGGATCCGCGAGGGCGCCGTGCGCGTCCGGGCCCATCGCGCTTACAAGGCCCTCGCGCGCTGGCTGACCCCGTCGCTGCGCGCCCTGCTGCTCCTGCTCGCGCGAGGTGGTGCTTGACCGCTCCTCGCACCGCTTCCGGAGGTCGCGCGTGACCGCGGTCGACGCCAAGAGCCTGATCGCCGGCGACCTCGCCGAGCGCCGGCGCGAGCGCCTGCAGCACTTCCGTCCGGCCTGGCTGCTCGCTGCCGCGATCCCGCTCGTCGGCCTCCTCGCCACCGGCGCGCGCGACGACCTGTGGGCCCAGCCGGCCTGGATCCTCGCGCTGCAAGCCTTCGTCTGGGGCCTCGCGCTGTTCGCCTTGCCCGCCCTCGGCCTCGGCTTGTGGTTCCCGGGGCGCGCCGCCCGGATCGCTCTCGGCCTCGTCGCCGCCGTCGTCGCCGTCCTCGTCGCCGCCGGACCTGCCCTCTTCGACATGTCCTATCCAACAGGAATGGAAGACCACCCGATCTACCAGATCGGCTGCGCCTCCCTCACGCTCGCGGCCGGCGCCCTGGTGCTGGCCATCTGCGCCGTCAGCGGGGCCTTCGTCCAGCGGCGGCGCAGCGCTGGCGCGCTGTGGCTGGCCGCTGCGATCGCCCTCGTCGGGATCGTCACCACCACCTGGCACTGCGTCATCACCGGCCTCGATCACACGCTGCCCTCGCACCTCGGGGCCGGCGTCCTCATGCTCTTGCTCGCCGGCCTCGTCGGCGCCGCTTTGCACCGGCGTCAGCGCGGCCCCTGAAGCGGCCGTCGTGCCCCGGCGCCGATCTCGGCGCGACGATCGCTGAAGCATTCGCCGCACCGGCCCGCGATCTGCGATAGGCTGCGCGCGCGTGGCCACCGAGCACCTCCTCACCCGTGGGTATGACACCATCCGCATCGTCCACGACGGTTGCGACCTCGTCACCGGCGAGGGCGAGGACAGCGTCGTCCAGTCCTTCGACGACGACCTCGAGGCGCGCTCGCACCTCGACTACGTCCTGAAGCGCATGCGTCGCGAGGGCTACGCGGTCAACAGCAAGCACGTCGTCCTCGACCAAGGCCAGCGCGACGCCGGCGAGGGGCTGTTCGAGTGGGACGCCGAGCATCACCGGCTCCGCTGCGTGTTCACCGACGACCACGGCGTGCGCGTCCGTTGCAAGGTCCTGGCCCAGGCCGTCGACGCGCGCAGCGCCGTCAGCCTCCACGTCGTGTGCGACCCGGCCAACCCCGGCGACGAGCTGACCGACGCGCTGAGCGAGCAGCCGCTCCCGCGGGTGCGCAGCTTCATCTTCGACGCCCCCTTCCAGACGATCACGCGCCAGCGCGACAACAGCCCCGGGCGGCTCGACCACATCCTGCGCTCCTTGCCCGCGCTCGAGTCGGCCTACGTCGCCGGCGCGCCGGAGCTCGAGTCCTGTCATCACGCCCGCCTCAAGCACCTGCATCTGCTCGGCGACCCGCTGCCGGCCGAGGTCCTCGACGGGCTTGCGGGCTGCGAATTCCCGGCCCTCGAGCGGCTCGTGCTGTGCCTCAGCCGCGACGACGAGCCCGCGCCGGTCGAAGACATCGTGCTCGCCCTGCGCGCCCTGCGAGCCCCCGCGCTTCAGCACGTTTATCTCTCCGGCTCCGACGATCTGGTGGCGCTGCTCGACGCCCTGGGCGCCGCGCCGCTGCCCCCCTCGTGGACCATCCTCTCGGTCGAGGGCGTCCTGCGCGACGAGGACGACCTGATCGAGGTCCTGCGCGCCCGCGCCGACGTGTTCGGCCGCCTCGGCCGCCTCGCCCTCCCGCTCGTCGACGACCTCTCCGACGAGGCCGCCACCCGCGCCGCCGAGCTCGTGCCGCGCGTCCTCGACTGCGACGAGCTGCCCGACCAGGTGCTGCCCAGCGTCTACGAGGAGTGGTGAGCTGTCCGCTCGGGCATGTTCAAAAAGACATGTCCTGAGCGCCATCTGCGAGCGAGCGGCCGCTCGGACCGCACGCTGTCATCACGCATGTCCTATCGGACATGCCTTGAAGAGCATGTCCTCCGCGCCAGCTTGTTGAGTCGCCCCCGCGGGCCTCACCCCTGCGTCGCCAGCCAGGCCGCGGTGCGCCGCAGCCCCTCGTCGAGCTCGACCTCCGCGCGGAACCCCAGCGACGCAGCGGCAGCCTGCGTCAGCGCGGCCGAGCGCGCGATCTCCCCCGCCCGCGCCGGCGCGAACCTGACGCCCGCGCCTTCCGCCCCGCAGGCGCGCTGCGCCGCTGCTGCCAGGTCGACGATCGCCAGCTCGCGCCCGGTGCCGATGTTGAGCCCCGCCGGCTCGGGCGGCCCGCCGGACATGTCCCCCGGGACATCTCCCGTCCTGGAGACGAGATCGGTCTCGACCGCCAGGTGGATCGCCCGGGCCACGTCGCCCACGTAGATCAGGTCGCGCGTCTGACTGCCGTCGCCGAAGATCGTCAGCGGCTCGCCGCGGCGGGCCCGGGCCAGGAACGTCGCCACCACCCCCGAGTACGGGCTCGCCGGATCTTGTCGCGGCCCGTACACGTTGAACAGGCGCAGGCACACCGTCTGCACCCCGTGCAGCGGCCCCAGGCAGCCGAGGTACAGCTCGGCCGCGCGCTTGGCCGCCCCGTACGGCGACAGCGGCGCCGTCGGCTCGCTCTCCGCCACCGGCACCCGGCGCGGCTCGCCGTAGACCGCCGCCGACGACGCGAACACGAACCGGCGCGCCCCCGCGGCGGCCGCCCACAGCAGCAGCCGCGTCGTCGCGCGCAGATTGACGTCGAGGTCGTCGATCGGCGCCGCGAGCGAGCGCACCACCGAAGTCTGGGCTGCCAGGTGGACCACCGCCGCGAACGGCCCGAGCCCGGCCAGCGCGGGCTCCACCGCGCCGCGCACGTCGCCCTCGACCACCGCGACCTGCGGATCGCCTGCCCATTCGGACAGGTTCTCGCGCCGCCCGGTGCTGAAGTCGTCCAGCACCACCACTCGCCGGCCGGCCGCTCGCAGCGCCGCGACCGTGTGCGAGCCGATGAACCCGGCCCCGCCGGTCACGAGCACCGCGTCGTTCACCGGTCCAGCCTAGCAGCGCCGCGACGCCAGCGCGAACGGGTTCTCCGGCCACAGCGACGGCTCGCCCTGCACGATCTCGAGCTGCTGCTCCGCCAGCGGCAGCGCCATTTGGCGGTACAGCGGCGCCGTCGTGAACCCGTACGGCTCGCCGTCCCCGTTGCTGTACGCGAACATCACCCGGCGCACGCTCGCCAGGTGCAGCGCCGCCAGGCACATCGGGCACGGCTGCCCGCTCGCGTACACCGTGCAGTCGTCGAGCTTCGCGCGCCCGAGCGCCGCGCCGGCCGAGCGCAGCGCCAGCATCTCCGCGTGGGCCGAGGGGTCGGGTCGCAGGTGCAGCTCGTTCACCCCCTCGGCCACGATCTGCCCCGCGCGCACCACCACCGCCCCGTACGGCCGCCCGCCGGCGCACACGTTGGTGCAGGCGAGCTCGAGCGCGCGCGCGAGGAACCGGTCGTCGTCGGTCACCACCTCAGCATGCACGCACATCGCCCGTCGGCCACTCGCGCCGGCCTCCGCGCGGCGCCTCGCCGCCGCGGCTCACACCGCCAGTTGCACGCGGTGCACCGCCACCTCTTCGCGCCCGTGGGGCAGCTCGAGCCCCTCGCCGGAGAAGCGGGCGATCGCCACCGTCACGTTGTCGGGGCCGCCCGCCGCGCAGGCCGCCTCGGTCAGCGCCCGGCAGCAGCGCAGCGGGTCTTCGTAGCGGAGCATCAGCCCCAGGATCTGCTCGTCGGTGACGGGCCCGGTCAGGCCGTCGCTGCACAGCAGCAGCACGTCGCCGGCGCGCAGTTGGACCACGTCGAACTCGGGGCCCACGCGCGGCTGGACCCCGAGCGCTTGCAGCAGCACGTTGCGGTGCTCGTAGTCGCGGGCCTGGTCGGGGCGCAGGCGGCCGGCCGCGATCAGCTGACCGACAACGCTGTGATCGGTCGTGAGCTGCGTCAGCGCCCGGCCGCGGCGGATGTACGCCCGCGAGTCACCGACGTGGCCGATCAGCAATTCTGGCCCGAAGGCCAGGGCCGCGGTCAGCGTCGTGCCCATCCCGTGACGCGCCGGATCCTCGACCGCTGCGGCGCGGATCTTGTCGTTCACCGCCGTGATCGCCTCGTGCATCACGTCCTGCGCTGCGGCCGTGCTGGCGAACGGCGCCCTCGCCTGGACCACCGCCGCCAGCACGTCGACCGCGATCGCCGACGCCACGTCGCCGGCCGCCGCCCCGCCCATCCCGTCGCACACCGAGATCAGCGTCCCGTGCGACGTCAGCGGTTGCACGCGCTGGTGCGGCAGCAGCCCGCGCTCCGCGGTCTTGAGGTTCTGGACCACGAAGTGGTCCTCGTTGCGCTTGCGGACGCAACCCACCTCGGTCCTTGCGAACACCTCGAGCTGCGCCACCTCAGTGCATCCTCACCCGGAAGATCTGGTCCCCGACCCGGAACATATCGCCAGGTTGAAGGATGACATCCCCGCGGATCCGGAGATAGGTCCCGTTGGCCGAGCGGAGGTCGGTCAGCAGCACCGTCATCGCGTCTCCGCGCAGCTCCATCGCCAGCTGCGCGTGTTGCCAGCTGACGAAGGGGTCGGTGGGGAAGATGATGTCGCCGAGCTCGCGTCCGAACACGATCTGCGGCGCGCGCAGGCAGTGGACCTCGGCTTCGGCCCCGCCGACCCCGATCAGCGTCAGCCGGCCCCACGCCGGCTGCATCGGCGTGCCGAACAGGCGCGTCGACGCGTCGTCGAGCTCTTGCTCGCGGGCGCCCGGGGGCAGGTTCTCGAGCCGCAGTAAATGATGACCGACCAGGAAGAGATCGCCCGGAAACACCGGTTCCGGCCGCGAGATCCGGACATAGACCCCGTTGCGCGATCCCAGATCGCCCAGGCGCACGCCCCCGCCGGCCGCCGGCTCGAGGCGGGCGTGGGCCGGGCTCAGGAACTCGTCGCTCGGGAACATCAGGTCGCCCTGCTTGCGGCCGATCGTCAGCGCCCCGCGCAGCGCCACCGACTCGCCCTCCGAGCCGTCGCGCTTCACCAGCACGATCCGCAGCGGCGCCGCCCCCGACGAGCGGCGCGAAGACTCGACCGCCAGCCTCGCCATCGGCGCCGACCACGACGGCCCGTCTGGCGAGCCGCTCACCGCCACCGACGCCTGCTCGGCCGCCGGCGTCGCCTGACCCATGCGCGCCGTGTCGCCCGGGCCTGGGGTGTCGCGGGGCACCGGCGCCCCGTCCTCGCTGCTCCCCCGCGGGATCACGCGGGCCTGGCCCCACGAGCCGCCGTCAGCCGCCTCGACGCGGCCGGCCGGCGTGCTGCTCTCGGCCGCGACCTCGGCCGGGCTGGCGTTCGGGACAGGTGCGTCCGGTTGCGGCGCCGGGCTCGCCGGGACGATCCCTGCCTCCGCCTCCGCGGCCGGTTCGACCGCGGAAGAACGCGGCCCCGGATCGGGTATCGCAGGTCGTGCCGGCTCCACCTCGCCCGTCCCGTCGAGCAAGCGCCGCGGGATCAGCTTCATGCTCTGGGTGGTGGGACGCGGCCGGCGAGAGTGCACGCGGAGGCCGCAGATCTGGCAGAACTCGAAGCCAGCGCCGAGCGGCTGCCCGCAGCGCGCGCACTTCGGGAGTGCGCTCACTGGCGCCGGCGGCGTCAGGCGATAACCGCAGATCTCGCACGCGACGGCCTCTGGGGCGTGTTCGGTGCCACAGGCGGGACAGGGGATCCACTCCGTCATCGGCGTCGTGCCTGGAGAAGGCTTGCCAGGGTCGCTCGCGTGGGATAGACCCGCGCTCGCCCGCTATTCGCCCCGCCAGGGTACCCGTCCGGCTCGGACCGCGTCAATTGAGCGTCGCCATTGCACAGTCAGGCTCGTCGCCGTCGCCCGCCGGGCCCGAGCAGTCGTCAACGCCCGCAGGTCGGCCCCTGCAGCCCTCGCCGCGCGCCTCGTGCTCGCGAGTCGGCCGCGGCCGGGACCCCGGACCCGTGGTTTCACGGCCTCGCGGCCCCGGATCGCCTCCCGCCCGCGGATCACGCCTCGCGCGTGCCGTCCTGGCCGTCGCCCTCGCGCTGACCGCCCCGCTGCTGGCGGCCTGCGCCCCGATCGTGCGCCCGGCCAACTTCGCCGGCGCGCGCGACGTCGTCACCGACGCCTCGCTGCTCGGCCCGTTCGACGGCCAGGTCGTCGACGCCGCCACCAGCGAGCCGATCGCCGAGGCCACCGTGGTCGCCGTGTGGGCCTACGACCGCGGCGACGGCTTCATCGGCCCGTGGGGCTCGGAAACGACCAGCGTCACCACCGACGCCGCGGGCCGCTACCGGATCCCGCCGGCCAAGCTGACGGTGCGGGCCTCGACCGCGCGGCTCGTCGACGCCTACCTCATCGTCTACAAGCGGGGCTACGCCGGCTACCGCTCCGACACCGTGGCGATCGGCGGCCCGCGCTCCGACTTCACCGTGCGTCACAACCGGGTCGAGCTGCGCAAGTGGCAGAACAGCGACTCGCACGCCGAGCACCTGCTGTTCCTCGCCCCGCCGCGGCCGCTGCACAAGGCCGTGCGCTGGGAGGCCGAGATCGCCAACCTCGACCTGTTCCGCGCCCTCGGCGGCGCCGGGGGACCGGCCGTCGTGATCGAGGAGGACGAGCCGGGCCAGGCGACCGCGCCGGTGGTCGCCGAGGTGCTCGACGCCAGCGGCCTGCTCACCCCCGACGAGGTCCGCCAGCGCACCGGCTACACCGAGGCCTTCGAGGTCAAGGACCTCGCCGATCTCAAGCGGACGGGCTTCTACCACGGCGTCCACCTGCAGGCGACCGACAGCGACGAGCGCCACGACCTCGCGCTGCGGGTGTGGAGCGCCCCGCCCGGCGGCATGGATCCGGTCGCGGCGACCATCCAGGAGACCTTCGGCAAGGTCAAGCCGGCCGGCGACATCACCCCGGAGACGTGGAGCACCACCGCCGACGGCGTGCACGCGATCGGCTTCGTCGACCGCCAGCAGAAGATCGGCGTGCTGCTGACCTGCGGCGACCAGCAGTGCCACGACCTCGACACCGCGCTGATCCTCGCCAAGCACGTCTACCGCAACCTCGATCGCCTCAAGGCGGTCGCCGATCCCAACGCCGGCGCGGCACCGGCCGCTCCCGCCGCCCCGGACCAGCCCAGCGTCCCCAGCGGCGCCGTCCCCGGAAGGCCCGCCGCCCCGACCGGCGCTGGCGCCAGCAACCCCGCCGGCGTCGCCAGTCCCAAGGGACAGGGCAATTCGACCATGTCCCCCGAGTCAGGTCCCACCACCGGCGGCACCGGCTCGAAGGGCCCGGGCGCCACGACCACCTCCCCCGCGCCAGGCCAGCCGGCCGGGAAGGGCAAGCGCCCATGACCGCCGAACGCTCCTCCTGGCTGCACCGCCTGTCCCTGAGGACAGGGCGCAAAGACCCTGGCCCCGAGGCCAGCCCGGTCGCCGCCGACCTGTCCCCCGGGACAGCCCGCTCCGGCCTGCGCGGCTGGCTGCGCCGCTCGACCCTCGCCGCCGCCCTCGCCGTCTTCGCCGTGCCCGCCCCCGCGGCCGCCTGGGACGCCCGCGCGACCCACCTCGGCATGGTCGACCGCGCGCTCGTCGAGAGCGCCCTGCACCTGCGATGGATGGCCGCCAGCGAGCTCCAGCGCGGCCTCTTCACTCCGCTGCGCGTCGACCCGCGGCGCCTCACGGCATCCGAGCGGCGCATGCTGACGGCGGCCCTGCAGCACGGCGGCCTCGAGGCGCTCGGCGGCCCGGGCGCCTGCCCCGGCCTCGGCGCCCCGATCGAGACCCAGCGCTACTGCGTCCAGGGCGACCTGTGGGAGCTGCCCGCGCTGCAGTGGTTGCAGGTCGGCGTGCTCGCCGAGCTCGTGCCCTCGGCCCGCGCCGTCCACCACTTCGTCGACCGCGACGACCCGCTGCGCCGCGACTTCAGCGACCCGCAGGCCCGGCCCGGCCTGCTGCGCCTGCGCCAGGTCCGGCACAACGGCGGCTCGACCGCGGCCCTGGCCACACAAACAGGTTTCTCGGGACAGGGCCCTTCGGTCATCTCGTTTTTGCGCGACGAGACCGACCCGCTGGCCCCGCCGCAGATGTGGCGCCACCTCGAGCTGTCCTCGACCCTGCCCGACGCGCAGGCGCGGGCCCACCACCTCGCGCTGGCGCTGGTCGGCCTCGGCGCCCTGCTCCACGTCGTCCAGGACCTCGCCGTGCCGGCCCACGCCCGCGGCGACGTCAGCGGCTTCTTCAGCCCGCTGTCGCCCAACCCCGGCGATCGCGGCCTGCCGTTCGCCGAGCTGGCCCGCCTCGCCTTCGGCCGCAGCGCCCTGCCCGGCCGCCCGACCGCCGACGCCGTCGCCCAGGCGCGCGGGATCCCGCTGGCCGCCTCGCTCGCCGAGCACCTGTTCGGCGGCGCCGCGGCGAGCAAGGAGCCTGGCGCATTGGTCATGCCCGAAGGGACAGGTTACGAGGGCCTGGCGACCTTCACCGCCCGCCGCTTCCTGTCCGAGGCCACCGTCCCGGCCGCGCGCTTCCTCGCCGACGACCTCACGCCCGAGGCCGCCGCCGCCGAGCTGCTGCAGGGCAGCCGCCTCGACCCCGCCGAGCTCGAGGGCGCCCGCCTGCACCCGTGGCCGGCGACGCGCGGCTACATCCAGAGCGGCACCGGCCGCCCGCTGGCCGCCTTCGACACCGACGACGACGGCCGCGTCCGCCCCTACGTCGACGAGGCCGTCTACCGCGAGCAGTTCGTCCACCTGGCCCCGCGCGCGATCGAGGTGACCCGCTCGCTGCTCGACTGGATCTGGCCGACCTGGCCCGAGCTCCGGTTCGATGCGACCGCCGGCAACCTCGACTTCGTGGTCCCGCCCGGCCTCGTCGACGCGGTGGTTCTGGTCCTCCGCCAGGACGCCGCCGGCGCGCGCACGATCGTCCGCAAGGTCGCGCTGCGGCCCGGCGAACGCAACCGCGTCACCGGCATCCCCACCGGCCTCGGCGAGGGCGAGCGCGCCGTCGTGGTCCTGCGCGCCCGCCGAACCGGCGGCGAGCCGCTCCTGCTCGAGCACGTGCTCGGCGGCGAGAGCAAGGTGTTCCCGGCCGTACCCGGACCCTACGTGCCGCCGCCGCCGGAAGAGGCCGCCCTGCCCGAAGAGTTCGAGGCCCCGCCCGAGCCGCCCGCAGCGCCCGAGCCGGAGCCCGAACCCGAGCCCGAGCTCGCGCCGCCGACAGGTCCCAAGGGACAGCCGGCCAAGGCGCCCGCCAAGACCAAGAATCAACCCGTGGAGCCGACCCCGAGCGGCGCGGGCCAGCCCTCCGGCAAGGCCACGAACCCGCCCGGAAAGCCGCAGGACCCGCCCGCCGCCAAAGGCACCACCAGTCCCAAGGGACAGCCCGCCGCCAAGACCGAGGCCACCAGTCCCCAGGGACAGCCCGCCGCCAAGCCCGAGGCTACCAGTCCCAAAGGACAGCCCGCTGCCAAGCCCCCCGCCGACGCCCAGCCGCCGGCAGGCGCTCCGCCGAGCGGCAAGTCCAAGGGCTGAGCGCCCGCTCGCCCGCGGGCCCGCGATCGCCTGTCCGCGAGGACAGCCCCGCCGCCGGGACGCGGGCCTGTCCGAAGAGACAGGCCCGCGTCCCGGCGCGGGAGGCATCGCATCAACCTGTCCCCGAGGACATCCCCGTCCGTGCCGCCGCGGACTTGACCTCGCGCCCCCGAGCTCCCCGTCGACGCACCGTGCCGACACGCTCGCCATCCTGCCCTCGCTCCCGGCGACGCAGCCGAGCCCGCGACGCGACGTGACGCAGCGCCGCGCGACGACCTCGCCAGCGACGCCGCTCACTCCGGCGACGCGACGAGCGACGCCGACCACCCTTCTCAAACGAAGAAACCATCCTGGAGTGGAGCGGTCGCCCGTCCGCCTCGGCTGCTCCTGCAGGCCGCGCGCCCCGCTCGTCAGGCGTACAGGCGCCTGTGCTACACCTCCACGCCGTGTCGACCGAGCGAGACGACGACGGCCTGATGTTGCCGCCCCTGGACGAGCGCCGCACGCTGCTCGACCAGCTGACCGCCCTCGTCAAGGCGCGCGGCCCGGCCCCGCTGCTCGTCGCGCCGCTCGTCGAGCCCAGCGCCCGCTTCTTCCCCGATCGCTGGCAGGCCGGTGAGGGCAGCCTGCGCCGGCTCGTGCGGCGGCTGCTCGGCTACGCCGGCCTCGGCCAGCTGCGGGTCGAGGTCGTCATCTACGACGCCGACCCCTCGCATCGCGGCGAGGTCCTCGGCAAGCCCAGCTCGCCGCGCGGCCACGACCTCGTCGTCTGGCTCGCCGCGCTCGAGCGCGACCTCGTCAAGGTCGGCGCCGAGAGCTCCGCCATGATCGACCCGCACACCATCGTCGCCGCCGCCGCGCGCGTGGTCGCCCACGTCTATCGCCGCCACTTCGGCCTCCCCACCACCGACGCCTTCGACCCGCGCATCGACCTCACCGGCGTCTACCTCGGCTTCGGCGTGCTCACGGCCGACGCCGCCCTGCGCTACACCACCCGCACCGCCGCCGGACCGATGCAGACCCGGCGCACCCCCGCCCGGCTCGGCGTGCTCTCGCCGCAGTCGCTCTGCTTCCTCCTCGCCGCCCAGCTGCACGCGCGCGGCCTCCCGCGGGCCGAGCGGCAGCGGATCGGCAAGCTCTTGCAGGCCAACCAGGCCGCCTTTCTGCGCCACGCGTACGCCGCCCTCGACCGCGCCGAGCCGCCGGTCGCTGCGCAGCTCGGCCTGCCGGCGCCCGAGCAGTGGCCGCCCGCGCCCGACCTCGCCGCGCTCACCATCCCCTTCACCGACGATCCCGACGCCGCCCCCGAGGCCCGACGCGACGAGGAGATCGGCGTCGCCGGCGTCAACGCCGGCAAGCCCGTGTTCCGCGTCGAGCGCAGCATGGCCGCCCGGCTCGGCCGCACCCTCGGCATGGGCGCGCTCATGCTCGGCGGCGTCGTCGCCGGCATGAAGGGCGGCCTCCAGCTCAACGCCGGCACGATCCCCATGATCGCGCTCGGCCTCGGCGTCAGCGGCCTGATCCTCGGCCGCTTCCTCCGCGAGTCCCGCTGCTCCGAGCCGCGCTGCGGCGCATCGCTGGCCGCCGGCGACCAGGTCTGCCCGCGCTGCCGCGGCGACGTGGTCGGCGTCATCCACCACCCGCGCGAGCGCCTGGCCGCCGAGGAGGCCTGGCGCCGCGCCCAGCCCGACGCCGGCGAGCCCGAGCCCGCCGAGTCCGCCGCACCGCCTGCCCCTTGAGGCATGCCCGAACGAGCATGTTCACCCGGACATGCTCGTTCGGACATGCTCCTTCGAGCATGCTCTCTCGTACACATCCGGTGGCCGCCGCCCCTCGCGCCCACGTCGCTTCAGAGCCTCGCCGCGCGGACCGGCGCCCACGTGCTCGGCCACGCCGCGCCTGCGCTCACGCCCGCGCGAACCGCCGCAGCAGCCGCCGCACCTCGTCCGGGCGCAGGAACGCCAGGTAGCTGGCCAGCGTCAGCGGCGTGAACCACTCGACGTACATCATCAGCTGGATGCCGACGTGCATCGCCACGCCCCAGCCGAGGAACAGCCACCGCAGATCGGGCAGCCGGCGCCAGCGCTCGCGCAGCCAGTGCGTCAGCACGAACCCGGCGAACCCGACCTCCCACACCAGCACCAGCCACGTGATCGGCCGCAGCACGTACGGCTGCAGCAGCGCCAGCGTGCGCGACAGATCGAAGTGGCGGTTGTACGGGCTCACCAGCGAGAAGTAGATCGCCGTCCCGTCGGTCTTCCACGTCGCCCCGTGCTTCGCCAGCCCCGTGCACGTGTACATCACCGCCAGCTGCAGCTGCACGATCCGCCGGCACCACACCGGCACCGGCCCGCCCTTGCCGCGCCAGCGCGCGTCGAGGCTGAGCCCGCGGCCGCTCGGCATCAGCGCCAGCCACACGATCAGCGCCGAGTGCAGCTGATCCGGCATCGCGTAGAGCAGCGGGTTGCGGCCGATCATGCTGACCCACACCAGCGCGCTGAACAGCGCCGCTGCGCGCGTGAACAGCCCCACCAGCCACAAGACGTGCGCCACCACCCCGACGGCGAAGATCGCCTGCACCGCCAGCGGATCGTCGATCGTGAAGAACAGCGACCAGCGGGTCGGGAACGCCTGGCGCGCGTACTGCCCGGCCAGCGGCGCCGCGCTCGAGAAGTACTCCGCCACCGCTCCGACGTGCGACAGCAGGCTGGCGAGGAACACCGCCACCAGCCCGATCCGCAGCAGCCCGAGCGCCGCCGGATCTTCCTGTCCCGTCAGCAGGCCGTCGCGCAGCCGGGCCAGCCGCCCGCGCCTGTCCTTCGAAACCTGTCCCTCTGGACCTGTCCCATCGGCCACTCCGGACGGCCCGCGCTCCTCGGCCCCGCGCCCCGCGCCGCCGTCCGAAACGACCTGTCCCTCCGGACCTGTCCCTTCCGTCAGGCCATCCGCCCCGCCGGCCGCGCCCACGACCAGCGCCGCCGCCTGCGCCCGCCCGTCGGCCTCGCCCTGTCCCTCCGGACCTGCTCCTTCAGCCATGTCGCGCCTGCGCGTCGGCCAGCATGTCGCGCACCGGCCAGCTCTTGCAGTCGATCGTCGCCAGCGGCTTGCGCTCGACCGGCCCCAGCCCCGGCTTGCCGGTCCGCACCCGGTCGGGCGGCGTGAAGCGGCGGCGCACCCGTTCGGCCACGATCCGGCGCGGTGGCTCGGCCCCGGCCAGCGCCTCGCGCACGCACAGCGAGCGCAGGTACCACGTGCGGTTGTTGTTGGGCTTGTCGGGGTTCAGGACCGCGTAGTAGCGCCAGATGTCGACCCGCGTCTTCTGCCACGCCCAGGTCGTGCCCCAGCCCGCGGACGCCTGCGCCGCCTCGGGCAGCGCCACGCGGCGGCCGTCCTCGAACTCGGCGTACACCGCGAGGTACGTGTGCGCCCGCGTCGGATCGGGCGCGTACATGTTCCACGTCTGGACCACGCTGATCTTCTTCTGCCACTGCGCCAGCTTCGACGGCACCTCGCCGAGCGCCGCCTTCGGCAGCGACGGCCCGACGATCAGCACCACCAGCGCCAGCGGCAGCAGCGTGTTCCAGATCGTCGACAACCTGTCCCGCAGGCCAGGCATCCGCTAGCGCCGCCTCCGCCCGCGCCGCAGCGCGAGCAGGGCCAGCACCGCCAGCGGCGCCGGTGCGCCGTCGCTGCGGCAGGCGCAGCTGGCTGCGGGATCGGACGTGTGGACCTCCGACTCGTCCACCCCTTGCCCGTCGGTCACCACCTCCGGCGGCCCGATCTCGACCGTCACCGTGCCCTCGTCGAGGAACTCCGGCGGCACGCTGACGATCGAGGTCCCGCTGGCGACCTGCTCGCCGGTCGTCAGGTTGGCCAGCGCCACGTGGACCACCTCGCCGGGCCGGAACCCGCGCAGCACCAATTGATTGTCCGACTCGCCGAGGCGGCTCGCCACCAGCTGATGATCCCAGTCGCCCGACACCTGGATCACCTCGCGCACCGCCCCCTTGCTCGAGCCGTCGGGGTTCCTGTCGACCGCCGTCAGCGTGTACTTGAACTCGATCGGCTCGTCGGCCCGCTTGAGCAGCACCGCCACCCCGGTCGGGTTGCCCGGCGGCCCCGCGTCGCCGCCGAGGCGGAAGCGCACGATCACGTTGTCGCTGCCGGCCGGCACCTCGTGGCGCAGCTGCATCGGCCCCGGGAAGAACGGCGTGACCCCGGTCGTCTTGCCGCGCAGGTACAGCGACGCCCCGCCGGCCACCTTCGCCGGATCGACGTGGACGCGCGGGCAGTCGTACAGCCCGCGCGCATCGAAGCTGCGGACCAGCTGATCGATGTCGGCCTCTGTCCACTCGCCGCGCGCCAGCGCCTCCTCGGCGATGTCGAGCACCGTCAAGCTCGCCGTCTCGAGGTCCGCGTCGCTCGGCAAGCGCGGCAGCAGCTCGAACACCACCGGGTCCATCTTCTCGCGCCCGATCCGCTTGCGGGCCGCCCACATCGCGCCCATGAACGGCTCGCCGTCGTTGTGCACCTGGCCGACGGTGTTGTCCGGGCAGCGCTTGGTGTTCTCGGCGTTGCGGATCGCGTTGCCGTAGCCCGGCCAGAAGCGGGCCACGTAGTCGCCGAGCAGCGGCTCGTTGGTGAGGATCACCGAGAAGTAGTCGGCGATCGCCTCGTTGATCCCGCCGGCGTCGTTGAGCACGCCGTCGCTGCGCAGCGTCCGGTCGCCGAGCCCGTTCGGCGTCAGCAGCGACACCATCCCGTGGCCGAGCTCGTGATAGACCACGTCGCCGTCGTAGCCGAAATCGACCGCCGCGCCCTGGCCGAAGATCATCGTCGGCCCCTTCTCCGGGTCGCACGTGTTGGTCCAGTAGGCATTGTTGAGCGGCGTGTAGTCGAGGTCCGGGTAGGCCGTCGAGAGCTCGGTCGTGCGGTAGTTGGCGAGCATCGTCGACAGCGCGCACTTGAACGCGTCGACCCCGAACCGCCGCATCTCGTCGATGAAGCGCTCCGCGTGGTAGTACATCGACAGCTCGGCGTAGAGGTCGTCGTCGTCCGCGTTGTCCTCGGGGAAGATGACGTCGGGCAGCGGCAGGAAGTAATCGCCGTTGTCGTCCGACACCGCGCGGTGGACCGCGTAGCACTTGCCCTCGGCCCACCACGGCTGGATCTCGTCCTCGGTCGGCGCCTCGAGCGTGCAGTTGAACGAGCGGATCCGGTCGCCCTCGAGCGGCTGTCCTGGCCCCGTCGCGTGGATCCCCGCCAGCTCGACCTCGACCGGCACCGGCGTCGACGCCGGATTGGTCTGGAACACCCGCGCCCGCGACGACCGCACGTGCTCCCACTCGTCGAGCACGATGCCCGAGCTGGCCGACACCCAGATCGTCTTCTTGCTCGGCTCCGGGTCCCACTGCAGCGGCAGGTCGACCTCGTAGGCCAGCACCGGCTCGCCGAGGATCAGCTTGTAGACCAGCTTGCCCGGCTCCTCGGGCCCCTCCGCGTGCGCGTGCGCGGCCGCCAGCTCCTCCGCCTCGCCGACCTCGATCCGCGCCTCGTCCGGCCGCAGCTGCGGACCCGCGAGCGGCCGCGCCGACGCGACCTCGCGTTCACCTGTCTTGTCGGACAGCACCGTCGCGAACGCCCCGCGCACCGGGATCCCGTGCAGCGTGTACGCCTTGTGCGCGACCGTGAGCGACCGATCGCGCAGCGCCATCGGCAACGTGCGGGCCTCTGCGGCCAGCTCTGGCGGCCCGGCGAAGGCGCGCGGCCACGCGACGCACAGCCCCAACCCGAACCCGATCCACCGCAAGCTCCGCGCGACCGTCATGAACGCTCCTGCCGAGGTCATCAGCATACCGAAGATCCCCGGGCCGGCGGCGACGAAGACGGCCGCCCGCGCACCCCGAGCTGGAGCCGGCCTCGGCGCGCCGTGCGACGCAAATTGGACCTGCGCCCGGCAAATCACGTAGCCTGGCCCGGTGCGCCCCTCGTCCGGCCAGCGCCTCGCCCTCGCCCTCGCGCTCGGCGTGTGCTGCCTCGCTCCGCCCACGTCGGCCGCGGCCCCGGTCGCTGACTCCGCACCTGCCGCCGCCCCTGCCGACCTCGCGGCCCAGATCGACCTCCTGCTGCAGGCCAAATTCCTGGCCCGCGCGCGCGTCAGCCTGCTCGTCGTCGACATGGCCACCGGCGCTCGCCTCTACGAGAAGAACCCCGACCTCGGCCTCAACCCCGCCAGCAACATCAAGCTCGTCACCACCGCTGCCGCGCTGTCGCTGCTGGGTCCCGAGCACCGCTACGTCACCCGCGTCTACACCAAGAAGGGCGCGCTCAAGGGTCACACCGTCGACGGCGACCTCTACCTCAAGGGCGGCGGCGACCCCTCGCTCGTCACCGCCGACCTCTATCAATTGGCCAGCGACTTGCGCGCGCTCGGCATCACCAAGGTCACCGGCGGCCTCGTGCTGGACAGCACCGCCTACGATCGCGACGAGCTGCCGCCGCTCTTCGATCAAAAGGACGAGCTGGCCTCCTTCCG
The DNA here is from genome assembly GCF_028368995.1 of Nannocystis bainbridge. Taxonomy (GTDB): domain Bacteria; phylum Myxococcota_A; class Polyangia; order Nannocystales; family Nannocystaceae; genus Nannocystis; species Nannocystis bainbridge. The sequence continues at coordinate 180,998 of NZ_JAQNDL010000001.1, forward strand.
CGCCCCCGGCGGCGCCACGGCCGTCAACTTCGGCACCTACGTGGTCCTCGCGCGCCCCGGCGCCGGCGAGGGCGACCCCGCGATCGTGGCCATCGATCCGCCGGTCCCCTCGCTCAAGCTCAAGGCCAACACCGCCACCACCGCCACCGGCGCGCGCAACCAGCTCAAGCTCGCCATCGGCACCACCGACGCCGGCGTGGTCGAGATCGCCGTCGACGGCACGATCGGCAAGGACGCCGCCCCCGCCGAGTACCGCTACCCGGTCGCGCGCCCGTCCGAGTACGCCGGCGAGGTGTTCCGCCTGGTCCTCAAGCAGCGCGGCGTCGGCCTCGGGCGCAGCGCGGTCAAGCTCGAAGCTGTCCCCGAGGACAGCGAGCGCCTGGCCCTCGTCCGCAGCGAGCCGCTCAGCGTGCTCGTCCGCAGCGTCAACAAGCTGTCCAACAACTACGTCGCCGAGCACATCCTCAAGAGCCTGGACGACCACAGCCCGGCCAGCTTCGCCGGCGGCCTCGCGCGCGTCCGCACCTGGCTCGCCGGCCTCGGCGTCGGCGTCGACGGCTTCGTCTACAACAACGGCTCCGGCCTCTACGACGCCAACCGGATCAGCGCCGCCCAGCTCGTGCAGCTGCTCGTCGCCGTCCACCGCGACTTCCGCTACGGCGCCGACTTCCTCGCCTCGCTGCCGATCGCCGGCGTCGACGGCACCCTGCGTTCGCGCATGCAGGAGGGCCGCGCCGCCCGGTTCGTGCGCGCCAAGACCGGCTCGCTCGACGGCGTCTCCACCCTCTCCGGCTACGCCGGCGCCGTCGGACGCCCGCCGCTCGCCTTCGCCATCCTCTTCAACGACCTCGACGTGTTCGCCGCCCCGCAGGCGCGCGATCTCCAGAACCAGATCGCCGAGCTGCTCGCCGGCGCCGTCGCGGCCCGGCCCTGACCTCTATCGGCCCGTTGAGCCCGGTGCTAGCCTGCGGCGATGAAGCACGTCGCCCTCGTCCTCGGAGCGCTCCTGGCCGGCGCCCCGCTCACCGCCCGCGCCACCGTGTTCGAGGACGGGAACAGCGCCGCCGCGCCGCAGGGCGACGCGCCCCCGCCCGGCTGGGACGCGCTCAGCCCGGCCCAGCAGGACAAGCTGGCCCAGATCGACGAGGCCGGGATCCAGGCGCTCGCCGGCAAGATCGACCGCGGCGAGCCGCTGAGCGCCGACGACCAGCTGGTCGCCGAGGCGCTGGCGATCCTCATGACCGCCGAGTTCGACGGCAAGCTGACCTATCAGACAGGTGACATCAAGGTCGGCGACGGCCTCGCCACCCTCCGCCTCGGCCAGGACTACCGCTTCCTCGGGCCCGCCGACGCCCGCCTCGTCATCGAGGAGGCCTGGCACAACCCGCCCGGCGAGCAGCCGCTCGGCATGATCGTGCCGGCCAAGCTGAGCCCGGCCGACCCGCGCGGCTGGGGCGTCGTCGTCTCCTACGTCGAGGAGGGCCACGTCGACGACGCCGACGCCGCCAGCATCGACTACGACGAGCTGCTGGCGCAGATGAAAGAAGCGACCGCCAAGGAGAACGAGTCGCGCAAGGCCATGGGCTTCCCCTCGATGCACCTGGTCGGCTGGGCCGAGCCGCCGCGCTACGACCAGGCCCGCCACAGCCTCTACTGGGCCAAGGAGCTCGGCGGCGACGAGGGCGGCGAGAACTCGCTCAACTACGCCGTGCGCGTGCTCGGCCGCAAGGGCGTGCTCGAGCTCAACGCCGTGTCGGGCATGACCCAGCTGCCCGAGATCCGGCCCGAGATGGAGAAGATCTACGGCCTGGTCGACTTCGACGACGGCAACCGCTACAGCGACTTCAACCCCGACATCGACACCGTCGCCGCCTACGGCATCGGCGGCCTCATCGCCGGCAAGCTGGCCGTCAAGGCCGGCCTGTTCGCCCTCCTCGCCAAGGGCGGCAAGTTCATCGTCCTGGCGATCGTCGGCCTGTTCGCCGGCGTGCGCGCCTGGTTCGCGCGCAAGAAGCAGTAGCCCCGCGGGACAGGTCCTCCAGGGCATGCCCTCGGGGACATGCCCTCCGGACCAGGTCCTCCAGGACAGCCACCGCCGCGCTCGCATCCCTCCGCTCAAGGCGTGCCATGCCCCGCATCGTCATCGAGGATCGCGTCACCCGCTGGAAGGTCTCCTGCTTCGCGGCGGACCACGGGCTCGTCTTCTACGACAAGGTCCCCGAGAGCGACGCCAACCCCGAGGAGGTCATCTGGGCCAGCCGCGACGGCGCCACCCGGCTGCACCGGCTCGAGGATCGCTTCGCCGGGCTCGCCTACCTCATCCTCGACGGCGAGGAGGAGGCGAGCCTGACCACCCGGGCGATCGACGAGCTCGACGGTCTCTCGCTCGCCACCTTGCTCATCGCGCTGGCCGCCGATCCGGACGCAGCGCGGGCCTTCCCGGTGATCGCCGCGCTCGGGGTGCTCGCCCCGCCGGCGTTCGAACCGCATGTGTTCGCCGTGTTCTCCCGCTTGCTGGCGGACGCCGATCCGTCGCTCCGCGGCAAGGCGCTCGCGGCCGCGGCCTACCCCGCCTGGCCGGAGTTCGTGCCGCTGATGACCGCGATGGCGAGCGACGACCCGGACCCCGACGTGCGCGAGCGGGCCGCCGTCGCGGTGGCCGCGTTTCGCCGCCACCTCGCGGGCGAAGAGTCCTGACCCGGCGGGTCTCGCAGAGCCACACGCCCGCAGATCGGCGGGAGGTCCCAGGGGACATGTCCTCTCGGACATACTCTGCTCGGCCTGGATTACCTCGGAGAGCCTGACTCTCGCGCCCCGGAGCTCGACTGTCAGGACATGCTCGCTCAGACATGTCCTCAAGGCCAGCCTCGTCAGCCGGGCGGCGGGCGGCCCCCCCGCCGGCTTCGGCGCCTGACTCTGGGGACAGGATCCGCCGCTGCCCGCGGGCGCGCATCACTGCGCAGCTCGTCCGCCGCCGGGGGATCGGCCCGGGCCCGCGGGCTTGCGGGCGCCGCGGCGACGGACCTTCGCTCACGAGCGCCGTGATCGCCGTGCGCACCGTCCTGCGCAGCCAGGCGCGTCGCCGGCGGAGCACGCCGCGAGATCGATGTTCCATCGCCGCTGCGCCGCGCGGCTCGAGTGACGCACTGCGCATTCGATTGCACACCGCCCGCGTCGCGCTGCACGGCGTGCTCGGCAGCGCTGCGTCAGAATTTGTCGCCCCCGATCGGGGCGCGTATCGTCATCCCTCGGCACTTCGAGGTCGCAATGGACGTCGGCATCATCACCAACCCCAACTCGAAGAAGAACTATCGCCGGCCGCAGCGTCGGCGCGCCCTCGAGCAGGCCGTCGGACGCTACGGCGCGGTCGTCGAGACCCGCCGGCTCGACGAGCTGCCGAAGGCGATTCGTAACCTGCGTGAGGCCGGCTGCCGCTACTTCGTGTGCGACGGCGGCGACGGCACCCTCCACTGGGTCCTCAACACGCTGCACGCCGACGCCCGCCAACACGGCGCGGCCCGCCTCCCGATCGTCGTCCCGACCAACGGCGGCACCGTCGACTTCGTCGCCCGCAAGGCCGGCCTCAAGGGCGACGCCGACTCGATCGTGCGCCGCCTCGTCGGCCGGCTCGAGCGCGGCGAGACGATCCCGACCGTCACCATCGACACCTGCAAGATCGTCGGCAGGCCGATCGGACAGGACCTTTCGGACAGCTCGTCCGCCCCCGCGTTCGAGCGCATCGGCCTGGCCGCGGCCCTCGGCGGCGTCGCCCAGGCGTTCTTCGACCGCTTCTACGCCCTGCCCAAGGAGCGCGGCGCGCTCGCCATCGCCGGGGTCATCGGCGCCGCCGCCGGCGGAGCCCTCGTCAGCGCCCTCGCCAGCAACCTGGCCCCGCCGCTGCAGCGCTTCATCCCCGACGAGATGCGCAGCAACGCCAGCGAGTTCTTCCGGCCCACGCGCGCCCGCGTCGAGGTCGACGGCCGCGAGCTCCCGTTCGCCAGCTTCGCCTCCATGCAGGTCGGCGCGATCGACATCAACCTGGCCGGCGTCGTCCGCTGCTTCCGCCACGCCCGCGAGGGCGGCGTGCTCCACTTCCAGGCCCTCGACACCACCCCGATCGGCGTCGTCGCCAACGTCCCCAACATCGTGCTCGGGACCCCGATCCTCGGCCGCAAGGTCTACGACGACCGGGCCCGCCGCGTGCGCATCACCGCCGAGGACGGCGAGGTCCTGAATCCCGTCATCGACGGCGAGCAGTTCCACGGCCTCGGCCACGTCGAGCTCACCCTCGGCCCCCGCGTCGAGCTGCCGACCTTCGCCTCCAACTGATCGCGCGCCCCCGCGAAGCCCGGCCGCCTCCGCGCCGCCGGGCTTCGTCGCGACCGGACCGCGCCGGCCGACGCGAACAACCTGCCCCTCGGGACAGCCCTCGCGGGCGCGCGCTCAGCCGCCGCAGCCGCCATGCGCGCCCTCCCACGAGGTTTTACCGACCTCTTACCGTCGCCGCCGCGATCTGTGCCACGATCGTCGGCGTGACCGAGCCTGCCCCGCGGATCTTGATCGTCGAGGACGAGCCGGCGATCCGTCACGGCCTGGTCGAGCTGTTCCGCTCGCAGGGCTACACCCTCGAGGTCGCCGAGGACGGCCACGCCGCGCTCGCGCGCCTCGCCTGCGCCGAGTTCGACCTCGTCCTCCTCGACATCATGCTGCCCGGCGTCGACGGCCTCGGCGTGCTGCGGCAGACCCGGGCCCGCGGCGACCTCGTGCCCGTCCTCGTCCTCACCGCCCGCGGGTCCGAGGCCGACATCGTCGCCGGGCTCGACGCCGGCGCCGACGACTACGTCACCAAGCCGTTCGGCATCCGCGAGCTGCTCGCGCGCGCCCGCGGCCTGCTCCGCCGCGCCCGCCCGGCCCCCGCCAGCAGCTCGTTCCGCGTCGGCGACGCCCTCGTCGACCTCGCCCGCCTCGCCATCACCTGGCCCGAAGGACAGCTCGAACTCACCGCCCGCGAGGGCCTGATCCTCGACTTCCTGCGCGCCCGACCCGGCGTCGGCGTCACCCGCGAAGAGCTGCTCACCCAGGTGTGGGGCTACCACGACGGCACAGTGCGCACCCGCACCGTCGACGTCCACATCCTCCAGCTGCGCGGCAAGCTGCGCCAGATCGCCGGCGGCGACGACTGGATCGGCACCGTCCGCGGCCGCGGCTACCGCTGGGACGCGCGATGAGCCCCGCCCGCCGCCGCATGCTCGCGCTCGGCCTCGGCGTCGCCGCGCCGACCCTCGCCCTCGCCCTCGGCTGGCTGTTCGCCGGCCTGCGCGAGCGGGCCATGCTCGCCGAGCAGCGCGCGGACGAGCTGGTCCAGGCCGCCGAGCTGTTGCGGGCCGCCGCGCGCGAGAGCCTCGAGGAGCTGCGCCGCCGCGAGGACGCGCGCCCGTTCGAGCACTACGGCCGGTTCTACCGCCCGCCCGAGGTGCTCGCGCTCGGCGAGGCCGTCGCCCTCTCGCCGCTCGCCGGCCAGCCCGACGACCCGCGGATCTCCGCCTACTTCCAGCTCGATCCCGACGGCCGCGTGCGCACCCCCTACGCGCTCGAGCCGGGCGGCTCGCCGCGCGCCGTCGAGGTCGAGGCGATCGTCGCCGCCGCCTCGTTCGCCCCTCTGCGCGCCCTCAGCTTCGGCAAGGCCGACGCCGGCGATCAGTCGCTCACCTACGCCCTCAACGACCTCGGCAACGCCGCCTACCGCGACCTCGCCGACGCCCGTCGCGGCGACGCTCTGGCCGCCGAGCGGGCCCAAAAGGTCCGCCTGCCGCAGACCAGCCGCAACCTCGTCACCTGGGACACCATCCAGAGCCAGCAGGCCGCCAACGCCTCGCCGCCGCAGCAGGCCAGCGCCGAGCCGGTGTTCGACGCGCTCCTGCAGCAGCGCGCGCCCAACAGCGACGGAAATATCCCTTCGGACAGGTCCTCGGGGACATTGCCCAAAAAACATGTCCAGGAGGACATTCCCCAAGAGGCAGGTCCGAGCCTCGACTACTCGCCGATGGCCTGGCTGCGGCTCGGCGACAGCGTGGTCCTGCAGCGCGTCGTCAGCCACGCCGGCGCCGGCTCGGTCCAGGGCGCGGTGCTCGACCGCGAAGTCCTGGCCGGCCCCTGGCTCACCGCGCTGGTCGCCCGCCACGCCCTGCCCGAGGCCACTCCGACCCTCGCCGCCACCTCCGCCACCGCCGCCTGCGCCCTCGCGCGGCCGGTCCACGACGAGGTCCTGCCCGACCTCTCCTTCTGCTTCCCCGCCCCCGCGCTCCCCCCCGGCGGCTCGCTCGCGCTGCAGCTCGGCGTCCTGCTCGGCCTCGGCAGCGTCGTCGCGGCGGCGATCGCCGCCATCGCCCGCGCCGCCCGGCGCTCGGACGAGCTGTCGGCGCAGAAGACCGCCTTCGTGTCGGCCGTCTCGCACGAGCTGCGGACCCCGCTGACCACCCTGCGCATGCACGCCGAGATGCTGCAGGAGGGCCTCGTCGCGCCCGAGCGGCTGCCCGTCTTCTACGACGACCTCGCCCACGAGAGCGTGCGACTGAGCCGCCTGGTCGAGAACGTGCTCGCCGTCGCCCAGCTCGAGGAGGGCCGGCGCGTCCTGCAGCTGCGGCCGGGCGATCTCGCCGCGCAGATCCGCGACATCGTCGACGACCAGGCGCGCCACGTCGAGCGGCGCGGCTTCCCCCCGGTCGAGCTCGCTCTCCCCGACGAGCCCGTGCCCGTGCAAAACGACCCGCAAGCCGTCGAGCAGATCCTCGTCAACCTCCTCGACAACGCCCTCAAGTACGCCGCCGACGCGCGCGCGGCCGGCCTGCGCGTGGCCCTCGCGGTCGAGGGCGAAGCGGCCGTCCTGCGCGTCCAGGACCGCGGCCCCGGCATCCCCGAGGCCGACCGCGACCGCGTGTTCGACCGCTTCTTCCGCGTCGCCCGCGAGCGCGACGCCCACACCCCGGGCACCGGCCTCGGCCTCGCCCTCGTGCGCGAGCTGGCCCGTGGGCACGGCGGCGAGGCGGTGGCTCTTGCGCGCCCCGGCGGCGGCGCCGAGCTCCAGGTCCGCTTCCCGCTCGCCCCCGCCCCCGCCTCCGCGACCTGATCGACGCGTCGTGACCTGCAGCGGCAGCGCGGCATCTCGCCACACCGCGGCCGCCCGGCGCCCGCGCGCAGCCGGCCGGCCTCCAGCGATCTCGCGGACTTGCGCCCGCTCCCCCGGTCCCGGGCGGAAGTATGCGTCTTGCTGAGGCCAGGACCCGGGGGCAGACTAAAGCTCGCTCGCCCCCATTGAGGAGCTCAGCATGATTCGCCGCGCCGCCCCGCTCGCCGCCGCCCTCGTCGTCACGCTCGCCTGTCCCGAGGTGTTCGCCAGTCCTTGGGGACATGTCCCTGCGAACCTGTCCCTTCGTTCCAGCGTCCAGCAGCCCACCGAGACGACCGTCGTCGTCGAGACCGGCCCTGCCCCCGCCGCTCCGGCGCCCGTCGCCGCGCCCCAGCCCTACGCCGACCCGTCGGCCGCCGCCCCGCCGGTCGCCGAGGGCCCGCAGCCCTACGCCGACCCCGGCAGCACGCCCACGATGGGCTACGCCCCGCCGCCGCCGACGCCCCGCAAGCGCCGCAAGGGCCTGATGATCGGCGGCTGGGTCATGTTCGGCTCGTCGTACCTGGCGACCGCCTTCGTCGCCGCCATCGTCCACGACACCTGCAACCTGACCCGCAACCCCAACTGCAAGAACGCCGCGGCCTTCACCCTGATCCCCGCGATCGGCCCGTTCCTGGCCATCCCGTACATCGAGACCGACGCGATCACGCCCAAGGTCCTGATGGCCTTCCCGGCGCTGATCCAGATCGCCGGCCTCACCATGGGCATCATCGGCACCGTGCAGTTCGTCCGCGACGGCCGCGAGCCGCGCTACGTCGGCGTCGACGGCCTCAAGCTCGGCAACAAGCTGCGCCTCGGCGTCGCCCCCACCCGCTTCCTCGACGGCGGCACCCTCACCCTCGGCGCCCGCTTCTGATCGCCTCGCTCGCCTCGCGTCTCGACCACGCCTCGCGGCCCCACCCGTCACGCCTCCGGTCACCTGAACTCAAGGACCTGTCCTCATGTTCACGTCTCGTCTCGCCGCCCTCACCGCCGCCGTCAGCCTCGTCGGGATCCCGCTGGTCCCGAACACCGCCGTCGCCAGCCCTTACATCGTCCAGCTGCACGCCGACGGCGAAGTCCCGGCGGGTTACGCCCCCGCCGGCACGCACGAGGTGATCGTCGAGGCCGTCCCGGTGCCCGAGGCGCCGCCGGCCCCGCCCACCCCGGTGGTGGCCGAGGCGGTGATCGTCACCACCCCCGAGGTCCAGCCCTACGTCGATCCGACGCTGGTCGGCCCGACCACCACCACCGTGATCGTCGCTCCGCCGCCGGCCGCCCCGGTCGCGCCGCGCCGCCCGCCGCCGCCGCCCAAGCGCGGCCTCGGCCTGATGATCGCCGGCTTCTCGATGTTCGGCACCACCTACCTGCTCACCGCCTGGGCCGGCGCCATGAGCCACGACGGCCACGGCGGCTGCAACCGCACCAAGTACGAGTGCCGCGAGTCCGGCAAGGCGCTGATGGTCCCGTTCATCGGCCCGATGCTGGCCGCCCAGAACAGCGACAGCGCGCGCGAGACCTTCGGCCTGTTCCTCGTGTCCGGCATCCAGATCGCCACCTTCGCCATGGGCCTCGTCGGCGCCGTCCGCTACTCCCGCTTCAAGCGGTGGGAGCGCGGCCTCGCCGGCATCCCGCTCGGCAATTCGGGCCTCGCGGTCCAGCCGATGCCCCGCTTCGACGGCGGCGGCCTCGGCCTCAACTACCGCTTCTGAGCGCGGACCCCCGCGCCCTCTCACCGGCCCGCGGCGCCCTCGCCCCGCGGGCCGGCGCGCGTCAGGCCCCTGGCCGCGCCGATGCAGTGCTTCAGCGCCTCGCGCAGCGTGGCGAACACGTGGATCCCGCGCATGTCGACGCCGAGAGTGACGATCGTCTGGGCGATGTTCGGGTTGATGCCGGTGATGACGCCCTCGGCGCCGAGCAGGCGGATCGCGCGGATCATCCCGATCAAGTGGTTCGCCGTCGACGTGTCGACCACCTCGATCCCCGTCATGTCGAGGATCGCGTGCCGCGCCCGCATGCGGGCCACGTGCTGCAGCAAGCTGTCCATGATCTCCGCCGTGCGCACGCTGTCGACCAGGCCGATGATCGGCAGCGCCAGCACGCCCTCCCACACCTCGATGATCGGCGTCGACAGCTCGTGGATCACCCGCTGTTGCCGCTCGATCAGCTCGAGCTTCTCGAGCAGCTCCCGCTCGCGCGCGCGCGTGGCCGTGACCTCGAGCGAGATCGTCACCAGACCCGCGTCGCTGCCCGGCAGCACCGGGATGTGCCAGTTCTCCCAGATCTTTCCGAACTCCTCGAGCGCCGTCATCGGCATGATCTCGCCGGCCAGGCCGCGGCGGATGAACTCCGCGGAGGCCGCGTTGCCGTACAGCGCGAACGCGTTCTGACCGACGAATTGATTGGGCGCGATGCCGACCGACTCGAGCCCCTTGCCCTCGACCAGCAGGTACGTCCCCTCGCGGTCGAACACGCTGACCACCGTCGGCAAGTGACTGAGGAACGCCCGCAGCGCCGCCTGCTCGATCTGCACCCGCTTCTCGGCCGCCACCGCCGCCGTCACCTCGCGCCCGTAGCAGACCACCCCGACGCGCGTGCCCGCCTCGTCGTGCACCGGCGCCGGCGACCACTCGAACACCCGCCCGTCCGTCAGCGTCGTCCGCAGCGGCCCCGCGTAGCTGTCCTCCAGGACAGCTCGCCAATCACCGCCGCGCGTCGGCGCCAGCTCGGCGACGACGCGTCCGACCGCCTCGTCGCGCGCCACGCCCAGCAGCTGCTCGGCGCTCTCGTTCCACTCGTCGATCCGCAGCTCCAGATCGAAGCCGACCACCACGAAGGGGACGCGATGCCTCCCTGCCCGTCTTTCCATCGCCGTATTGGAGCACACCGGCGGCGGCGCTCGCCGCGGAAACCGGGCCGCGCGTCCGCCCCGGCCTCACGCGGGGCGGGCCGTCCGTGCTGCCGCGGAGCACCGCGCGCCAGCCCGCCGCACTTCGCCCGACACGCGCGCCTGGAACAGGTTGCAGAACATGTTCTGCATAACATGTCCTGGAGGACATGTCATGCAGGACATGTCCTCAGAACGCGTGCTCGCTCTGCAGGTACAGCGCTCCGCCTTCCTTGCCGAAGCCGCCCTCGACGCGGAACACCACGAAGCGGTCCCAGATCAGCAGCAGGCCCGGCCCGCCGGACACGTACCAGTGCTTGAGCATGTCGGCCATCGTCTGGGACACCAGGCCGGCCTCGGCGAACAGCTCGAGCCCGAGCCCGAGCGTGTGGCGGCGGATCTTCAGCTCGACCGGCGCGAACCGCAGCTCGAACCCCGCCGTCGCCTTGTGCTTGCCGATGAAGCGGCGGCGGCCGAACCCGCGGCCGACGTACGCCCCGCCGTAGGCCTCCATCGGGAACAGCCCGCCGAACTCGCCGAGCGTCATCAGCGGCGGCTCGCCCCACAGCGTGTCGAACGTGAGCCGGTGGGCCAGCACGATCTTCGACTGCCCGAGCGTCCAGTAGTGGCGCATCGACCCGTGGAAGCGGCCCCAGTTCGACGACGACCCGGTCCACTTGCCCGACGCGTCGAACGTCACGTCGATGAGGCTGCCCTCGGTCGGGCTCCAGTCGTTGTCGCGGCTGTCCCACGTCACCCCGAGGCGGACGTAGCCGCGGCGCCACGTGCCCTCCGCGCTCGGCAGCTCCTCCAACAGGCGGGAGTTCGGCGCCCCCTTGATCACGTCGACGTAATAGAAGATCCCCGAGTAGTGGCGCAGCGTCCCGGGCGCCCGCCCTGGCCGCTCGAGGGTGTAGAGCGGGTGCTCGAACGTGAACCACCCGCCCCAGTTGTCCATCCGGATCAGGTTGTAGGGCGCCGTCAGCTCGCCGGACGACAGCGTCTGGTTGTTGTTGATGCCGTAGAACGTGAAGACCGGGTCGAGCGAGGCGAAGAAGCCGAAGTTGAAGATCTCGCGGCGCCCCAGCATGTCGCGCATGCGGGCGCTGAGGATGTGGTCCTGGACCAGCTTGGTCGACACGCGCGACCACGCCAGCCCGTACACCCGGTTGAAGTTGTCGTTGGGTAGGCGATACGCGTAGTTGAGCGAGCCGCCCAGCGTGAGCCCCGTCGCCGGCTGCGAGCTGAGGTGCGGCAGCGGCAGCAGGCGGTGCCGGGTGTCGCGTTGCCGGCGCGTACGCTTGCGGAACCGCGAGCGCGCCGGCGGCGTGACGGGCACCGTCGCCTCCGGCAGCTCCGGCTTCGGCGGACCGTTGTCGACGCTCACGGCCAGGGGCGAGCCGGGCGGCAGCTTCGGCCCTTCGGGAACGCCCGGAGGGTTCGCCACAGTCACCCCGGGGACGGGCGACGGCGCGAGCGCGAGCGCGATGACGCAGGCTGCGAACAAGGATTCGGAGTCCGCGGCAGTGTTGACCGCGCTCGCAGCCGATGCAAGGACTCGCTTGCTCGTCCCGCGCCGCGCGCGCTAACTTGCGCCTACAGCGAAGATGCCCGCCCCGATCGCCATCTTCTACGAACACCCCGATTGGTTCCGCCCGCTGTTCGCCGAGCTCGAACGTCGGGGATTGCCCGTCGTCCGACTCGCCGCCGATCAGAGCCGCTTCGACCCGGCCGAGCGCGACCCGCCCTTCGGCCTCGTGTTCAACCGCGCAAGTCCCTCCGCCTATCTGCGCGGTCGCGGTCAGACCACGCATTACACCCTCGCAATTTTGCGGCACTGGGAGCGGCGCAAGATCCCCGTCGTCAACGGCAGCGCCGTCTACCGCTACGAGGTCTCCAAGGCCGACCAACTCGGCCTCCTCGACGACCTCGGCCTCGGCTACCCGCGGGCCCACGTCATCAACTACCCCGGCCAGGCCCTCGCCGCCGCCGCCGGTCTGCGCTGGCCGATCCTCGTCAAGGCCAACGTCGGCGGCAGCGGGGCTGGCATCCGCCGCTTCGACACCCCGGCCGAGCTGGCCGCCGCCGCCGATCGCGGCGAGCTCGACCTCGGCGTCGACCACACCGCGCTGGTGCAGGAGCTGTGTCCCTTGCGCGGCGGCAAGATCGTCCGGGTCGAGGTCGTCGGCCGCAAGTTCCTCTACGCCATCGAGGTGTTCCCCCCGCCCGCCTCGTTCAACCTGTGCCCGGCCGACGCCTGTCAGACCGCCGACGGCCGTGACCTCGAGCGCTCCGCCTGTGCCCTCGACGCCCCGAAGACCGGCATGCGCGTCCAGGGCTACAACCCCCCGCCCGAGGTCATCCGCGCCGTCGAGGCGATCGCCGAGGCCGCCGCGCTCGACGTCGGCGGCGTCGAGTACCTCGTCGACGACCGCGACGGCGAGATCTACTTCTACGACATCAACGCCCTCTCGAACTTCGTCGCCGACGCCCCGCGCGTCGTCGGCCTCGACGCCTTCGCCCGCTGCGTCGACTACCTGCAGGCCCGCTGGGAAGCCGGTATCTGACCTTTCGACCATGTTCTCGGGGCCATGTCCTTCCATCCTGTCGAAACGACCATGTCCCGAGGGTCCTGCGACCCTGCAGGAGCAGCCATGCCCCGCCCACTGCTCGCCGCTCCCGCGCCTGACCGCGCGACCGTATAGGACCCGCCATGCGCTTCGGCTACTGGCTCCCCGTGTTCGGCGGCTGGCTACGCAACGTGCCCGACGAGGGCATGGCGGCCACCTGGGACTACGCGCGCAGGCTCGCGGTGCGCAGCGAGCAGCTCGGCTACGACCTCACCCTCGTCGCCGAGCTGTTCCTCAACGACATCAAGGGCCCGGCCGCGCCCGCGCTCGACGCCTGGACCACCGCCGCCGCCCTGGCCGCCGTCACCACCCGCCTGGAGCTCATGGTCGCGGTCCGGCCGACCTTCCACAGCCCGGCGATCTTCGCCAAGCAGGCCGCCAACCTCGATCAGATCAGCGGCGGCCGGCTCGCGCTCAACGTCGTCTCCTCGTGGTGGTCCGACGAGGCCCGCCGCTACGGCGTCCGCTTCGAGCGCCACGACGACCGCTACGCCCGCACCGACGAGTGGCTGCGGATCGTCACCGGCGCCTGGAGCGAGCCCGAGTTCAGCTTCCGCGGCCAGTTCTACGAGGTCGAGGGCTGCGTGCTCGCGCCCAAGCCCGCGCGTCGCCCCGTCCTCTACGCCGGCGGCGAGTCGGAGGCCGCCAAGACGCTGATCGCCCGCGCCTGCGACGCCTACGTCATGCACGGCGACCCGCCCGAGCGCGTCGCCCCCAAGGTCGCCGACATGCGCCGCCGCCGTGAAGCCCTCGGCTTGCCGCCGATGAGCTTCGGCATGGCCGCCTACGTGATCGTCCGCGCCAGCGAGGCCGAGGCCGAAAGCGAGCGCGCGCGCATCACCGACGTCTCCGAGGGCTCGCCCGGCTACGCCAACTACCGCGACTTCTTGCAGAACACCCAGCTCGATCAGCAGGTCAGCCGCGAGGACTACTCGGTCTCGAACCGGGGCCTGCGCGCCGGCCTCGTCGGCACCCCCGCGCAGGTCGCGGAGCAGATCCGCCGCTTCGAGGCCGCCGGCGTCGACCTGCTGCTGCTGCAGTGCAGCCCCCAGCTCGAGGAGATGGAGCGCTTCGCCGCCGAGGTGATGCCGCTGCTGCGCTGACATGGCCCAAGCGACATGTCCTGAGGGCAACCGCATGTCCTCAAGGACATGTTTTTAAAGACATGTCACTGCCCGTCTCACTCCCCGCCCACGGCAACTTCGACCCCAACGGTCGTTGGCGCCTCTCCTCACGTCGTCCGCTTGCAAAACGCAGGGCCCGCCGCGCGACCTCTCCTTGTGCGACTCCGGCTGCTCCTCCCCCTCGCCTTCGTCCCCTCCTGCATCGATTTTGTCCTCGACGCCGACCTCGACGGCCCGCGGATCGTCGCCACCGACCTCCCCGGTCCGCGCGCCCTCGAGGTCCCGGTCGCGGGCCCGTGGCAGCTCGAGTTCAGCGAGCCGCTCGACCCGCATCGGCTGCGGCTCGCCCTGCTCGCCTGGGAGACTGTCGGCGCCTGCGAGCTCACCCCCGAGTGCGACGAGGGCAGTTGCGAGCGCGGCCGCTGCCAGACCGATCCCATCGCCACCGCCGACCTGCGCGCCGTGGAGCGCGGCGAGCCGCTCGACGACGCCATCCCGATCACCGTCGACCTCGAGGACCTGCCCTCCCGGCCAGGTACGACCCTGCGCATCACCCCGGACCGTCCGCTCGCGCCACACGCCCGCCACAGCCTCCTCGTGTTCGCCCGCGACCGCCGCGGCGCCCCCCTGGTCGACGACGACGGCGAGGCCGCGGTGTGGCGGCGCGACCTCGTCACGGCCGGTCCGGCCAGCTCGGGCCCGGCGCCGCGGCTGGTGTCGCCGCCGCCCGGGGCCGACCTCGTGCCCACCGATCTCGCCCGGGTCGACATCGCCTTCGCCCGCCCCGTCGACGCCCGCGCCAGCGATACCCTGGAGCTGCGCAGCCCCGACCCGCCCCGTGAGCTGCGCGATCCGGTCCCGTGCCCCGGCTGGGTGCCTGGCCTCTGCCTGTCCTTCAGGACATCCGAGCCGCTCGCCCCCGGCGTCGTCTACGAGCTCGGCGGCGGCAGCCTGCGCGACCGCGCCGGCCGTCTGTTGGTCCCGCCGCGCGAGTTCGCCGCCTTCCGCACCGGCCCTGGCCCCGACCTCAGCCCGCCCGATCTCGCGAGCCTCGCCTTCGTCCAGATCGGCCGCTGCCTGCACGCCCGCCTGCACGCCCGCGAGCCGCTGCGCCTGCGCCTGGTCGTCGGCCCCGAAGCGCGCGAGCTCGTCGCCCCGGCCGGCCCCGTCGACCTCGGCCTCCGCCTCGACGCCCCCGCCGGCGCCCGCGTCACCGCCACCTTGCAGGCCTGGGACCTCGCCGGTCGCACCGCCGAGCGCAGCGAAGAACATGTCCTCGGGGACAGCTTCGATCGCGGCGCCCCGCCGCTCGCGCTCGCCGAGGTGCTGGCCAACCCGCGCGGCCGCGAGCCCGCGCAGGAGTTCGTCGAGCTGGCCGATCTGCGCACCACCGGCGATCCGCTGCTCGTCAGCGGCCTGCGCCTCGTCGACGGCCCCGCGGGCGCCGTCGAGCTGGATGGCGGCGATCCGCTGCCCCCGTTCACCAGCGCCCCCGGTCAGCGCCACCTGATCGTCCCGGCCGCTTACGATCCCGATCAGGGCGACGATCCGGGCCCGCCGCCGGGCACCTCGCTCCTGCGCGTCGACGCCTCTCTGGCCGCGGGTGGGCTCAAGAACAGCCCCGGCGAGGCGCTCCTCCTGGTCTTCGAGGCAGGTGCGAAAGGCCCTGTCGCATTGGACAGCTACGGCGGCTGGCACGACCCGGGCGATCTCCCGGGGCGCTCGCTCGCCCGCGACCCCGGCGGCTGCGACACCCCCGCCGCCTGGGCGCCGCACCCGAGCGGGCGCGCGAACCCGGGCCTCGGCCCGTGAGATTGCCGAAAGCCGCCCGATCGGCGATGCTCCGCCGCCGCATGGCCGCCCCCGAGACCCCCGACAACGAGGCCGCTGGCGAGCGGATCGAGGGGGCCGTGCTCCGCGTCGTGCACCACAACCCGCAGACCCGCTACACGGTGCTGCGGGTCGTGCGGCCCGGCGAGGTCGCGCCGCAGACGTGGGTCGGCCGCTCGACCGGCATCGAGGAGGGCATGCAGGTCACCGCCGCCGGCGAGTGGACGCACCACCCGAGCTACGGCAAGCAATTCAACTTCGCCCGCATCGCCGCCAAGGCCCCGACCACCCCGGCGGGCATCCAGCGCCGGCTCGAGCGCTACCCCGGCCTCGGCGCCGAGAAGGCCGAGCGGATCGTCCAGCGCTTCGGCCTCGACACCCTGTCGATCCTCGACAAGACGCCGCGCCGCCTGCTCGAGGTCGAGGGCATCGGCCCCAAGACGCTCGAGCGGATCGTCGCGCATCACACCGCGCGCGGCGGCCCGACGGCGGAGATCGAGAATCACCTGCTCGAGCTCGGCCTGCCGACCCACTTCGCCGACGCGATCAGCCAGCGGTTCGGGGAGACCGCGCTGACCGTCCTGCGCCAGCACCCCTACCGCCTGGCCCGCGAGGTCCGCGGCATCGGCTTCATCACCGCCGACAAGATCGCCCGCGCGCTCGGCGTCGACCTCGAGAGCGACGAGCGCATCGAAGCCGGCCTGTTCCACACCCTCGAGCAGTCGGAGCAGAACGGCCACTGCGCCCTGCCCATGCCGATCCTCGTGCAGAACGCCGAGCGCCTGCTCGAGCTGCCGCCGGTCCGCATCGAGGCCGAGGCGATGAAGCTCGTCAACTCCGGCGCGCTCGTCCTCGACCGGCGCGAGGGTGACGACGGCGAGCCGATGCCGCCGCTGTGCTACCCGCCGCGCTTCTACGACGCCGAGCGCAACGTCGCCGAGATCCTCACCGACATCGCTCTCGGGGCCGGCAAGGGCCGCGGGCGCTGGACCGCCGTCGAGCCGCCCTCCGGCCTGTCCGCCGGCCAGCTCGCCGCGATCGAGGCCATCCGCGACGCCGGCCTCGTCATCCTCACCGGCGGCCCCGGCACCGGCAAGAGCACCGTCACCCGCGCGATCATCGACACCGCGCTCGCCAACGAGTCGCCGGTGCTGCTGGCCGCGCCGACCGGGCGCGCCGCCAAGCGCCTGGCCGAGGCCACCGGCCAGCGCGCCACCACCATCCATCGCCTGCTCGAGATCGAGGGCGGCACCGGCGAGTTCTTCCACAACGCCCACAACCCGCTGCCCGAGGGTCTGGTCGTGATCGACGAGGCGTCGATGCTCGACCTCTCGCTGGCCGAGGCGCTGCTGCTCGCGCTCACGCCCCAGCACCGGCTGCTGCTCGTCGGCGACGCCGACCAGCTGCCCTCGGTCGGCCCCGGCAACGTCCTGCGCGACGTGCTCGCCGCCACCGACCGCGCCGACTCGCCGATCCCGGTGGTGCGGCTGACCCAGATCTTCCGCCAGGCCGAGGGCTCGTCGATCGTCACCTCGGCCCACGCGATCCTGCGCGGCAAGGTCCCCGAGTCCGACCGCAGCGACGGCGGCCAGTTCTACGTCGTCCAGGCCCGCGACAGCGAGCGCGCCCACGAGCTGGTGCTCAAGGCCATCACCGAGCGGATCCCCAAGGCTTACGGCCTCGACCCGCGCACCGAGGTCCAGGTGCTGTGCCCGATGCACAAGGGCAAGGCCGGCACCGAGGCCCTCAACGCCGCGCTGCAGGCCCACCACACCGCCGGCGCGCCCGAGTTGGTCCTGCCCGGCCGTCCGCCGCGGGTCTTCCGCGTCGGCGACCGCGTGATGCAGACCAAAAACGACCACGAGCGCGGCGTCTTCAACGGCGACATCGGCCTCGTCACCGCCGTCGACCCCGACCGCCAGACCCTCACCGTCGAGGTCGACGGCGATCCTGTCCCTTACGACGCCAAGCAGCTCAACGCGCTGCAGCTCGCCTACGCCGTCTCGATCCACAAGAGCCAGGGCAGCGAGTTCCCGGCCGTGGTCGTGCCGCTGCTCAGCGAGCACCACGTCATGCTGCGCCGAAACCTGCTCTACACCGCCGTCACCCGCGCCCGCCGGCTGTGCGTCCTCGTCGCCGACCCGCGCGCGCTGACCCAGGCCGTCCACCGCAGCGACGCCGCCCGCCGGTTCACCGGCCTGCGCGAGCGCCTGCTCGCCGCCCTGCGCGAGCGCCTCGGCGAGCGCCGCACCGTCCGCCACATCGACGGCGCATGACCTTCAGGACATGTCCTCGGTGACATGTCCGAGAGGCCTGGTCGACAGCGCTGCTGGCTCGCGACATGTTCTCTTGGACATGTCCGGGCGGCCAGTCGCCCCCGCGCCCCATGCCGTCGCGCCCGGCTCGCCGAGGCGGCCCTCGTTGTGGGCGCAGCTCCACACGCATGCGCACGCGCCTCGCAGCCGAGAACGCCGGGAGCTCGCGCCAAACCAGCTGCGGCAGGCCGCGCCGGCGGTGTACCGGCCGTGAACGCCGTCAGCGCCGGGCATGACGGTGCCCGCCGCTGACCACTGCCTGGGCCGCCTCGGCCCTCGCCCCGCCCGACCTTCACGGTGTTCGTCCCGGCCCGCCGCTGCTGCTCGCGCCGGCCTGGCCGGTGACTCGGTGGAAACCGCGAGAGCGACGAAACAGCGCCCACCGCCGCGATCACCGCCGGCCCACGAAGCGCGGAGCTCTCGGTCCGAACGTCTGTCCCGAGGTCACCACCGGCGCACCCCGACGGCCGCCGCGGACCCGCCCGAAAACCCACGCTCGCACCCGCTGCGAGGGTGCTTTTTTCCGCCAGGCGCGTGTGGTACTGACCTCGGTCAGGATGTCCGGCCACAGCAAATGGTCCACGATTAAGCGCAAGAAGGGGGCGCTCGACGCCCAGCGCGGCAAGATCTTCACCAAGATCGCCCGCGAGATCATGGTCGCCGCGAAGGACGGCGGCGGCGACCCGTCCGGCAACCCGCGCCTGCGCACCGCGCTGCTGGCCGCCCGGGCTGCCAACATGCCCAAGGAGAATCAGGAGCGCGCGATCAAGAAGGGCACCGGCGAGCTCGCCGGCGTCACCTTCGAGAACGTGCTCTACGAGGGCCGCGGCCCCGGCGGCTCGTGCTTCATCGTCGAGGTGTTGACCGACAACAAGAACCGCACCGTCGCGGAGATCCGCACCGCCTTCGGCAAGTCCGGCGGCGAGATGGTGTCGAGCGGCGCGGTCTCGTGGATGTTCGATCACCGCGGCGTGCTCGAGGTCCCCAAGGTCAAGATCAGCGAAGAGGCGCTGATGGAGCGGGCGCTCGGCGCCGGCGGCGAGGACATCCAGGACTGGGGCGAGTCGTGGGCCATCATGTCGTCGCCGAGCGATCTGGCCGGGCTGCAGACCGAGCTCGCCGACCTCGAGCCGGCCGGCGGCGTGCAGTGGATCGCCAAGCCCGAGAACGAGAAGGCGCTCGACGGCGACGTGGCGGTCTCGGTGGCGAAGTTGTGGGCCAAGCTCGACGAGCACGACGACGTGCAGAGCTGCTACACCAACGCCACCTTGCCCGACGAGGTCATGGAGGAGCACGGCCCGTAGGCCGCGGACCCTGTTGACGGGCGCCACGCGGATCCTCGGCGTCGATCCCGGAACTCGGATCGTCGGCTACGGCCTCCTCGATCATCAGATCGGGGCGCGCCCCGTCTATATCGAGTGCGGCGTCATCCGCCTGCGCGCAGAAGATCCGATGGCCGTTCGCCTGTCCGTCCTCGCCCGCACGATCGCCGAGCTCATCGTCGAGTTCGGCCCGCGCGTCCTCTCGCTCGAGGCCGCCTTCCACGGCGTCAACGCCAGCTCCGCGCTCAAGCTCGGCCAGGCCCGCGGCGCCGTCATGGCCGTCGCCGCCGAGCGCGGCCTCGAGGTCGCCGAGTACCCGCCCGCCTACGTCAAGCGCGCCGTCGTCGGCCACGGCCGCGCCAGCAAGCAGGACGTCATGGCGCGCATGCAACTGCTCTTCAACCTGGCGCGCGCCCCCACGGCTGACGCCGCTGACGCCCTCGCCATCGCGCTGTGCCACGCGCACGCGCCCAAGCTGCCCCGGAGGACAGGTCCATGATCGGCTGGTTGTCGGGCATCGTCGTCCATCGCGACCCCAGGCAGGGCGTCGTCGTCCTCAACGTCGGCGGCGTCGGCTACGAGCTGCGCGTCTCGCTGCAGACCCTCGCTGCCGTCGGCGACGCCGACGAGCACTGCGCCCTGTGGGTCCACACGCACGCCCGCGAGGACGCGCTGATGCTGTTCGGCTTCGCCACCCAGGCCGAGAAGCAGCTGTTCTTGCTGCTGACGGCCGTGCCCAAGGTCGGCCCCAAGCACGCCATGGCGGTCCTCGGCGGCTTCCCGCTGGCCGAGCTGGTCGACCACCTCACCCAGGGCCGCGAGATCATGCTGACGAAGATCCCCGGCATCGGCAAGAAGACCGCTGAGCAGATCCTGCTGTCGATCGCCGACAAGGTCGCCGCCTTCGCCGTCGAGCTCGAGGGCGGCCCGCGCAGCACGAGCCCCGCCAAGGCCGAGCCGGAGTCGCCCGCGATCGTCGAGGAGGCCAAGCAGGTGCTGGTCGACCTCGGCTGGCGCGTCAAGGAGGTCGAGCTGGCCCTGGCCAAGCTCACCGCCGGCGGCCCCGTCACCGCCTCGATCGACGACCTGGTCCGCCGCACCCTCGCCCAGCTGATGGAGCGCTGAGCGGCCTGTCCGTGAGAGCATGCCCGTGAGGGCATGCTCTCAGGTACATGTCCGTACGGGCATGTCGTCTCGAACATGCCCTCTCGACCAGGCGCTCGCGTCGCCCCCGAATCTACCTGTCCTTCGGGCCAGCCCTACCCGCCGGCCGTCTGCAGCTCGGCGACGTACCAGTCGCCCCACTCGAGCCGCATCTGCATCACCAGCGTGGCCGGCTGCTTGCCGTCGGGGTCCTGGTTGCGCAGGGTGACGACCGCGTGCGGGGCGTAGGCCCCGGGCACGATCTCGAGCCGCTCGACCGCCAGGCGAGCGCCGCGCTTGAACCGCCCGGTGGCCTCGGCGAACGCGAAGGTGCGGGCGGCGTCGACCGTCTGCAGGCGCATCATCGCCGCGTTCATGGCCGTGTCGGCGTCGCTCTCGGCGAAGAAGCGGGCGCCGACGTAGGCCTGGGCGAACTCGAAGAAGAAGCTGATGACCTGGTCCTTGGACAGCGCGCCCTCGACCCCGAGCGCCTCCATGAAGCCGCGCGTGCCGGTGCGGAGGACGACGTCCTGGACCTTGGAGAACGGCAGCTCCTCGGCGCCCTCGGGCTCGGAGTCGACGATGTCCTCGAGCGCGGCCACGAACTGCTGGACCGCCGCCCGCCCGTCACCCGGCAGCTGCTCGGCGATGGTGGTCATGGTGCGCTGGCGGATCTTGCGGCTGTAGGTCGGCGACATCATGCGCCGCGCGACCTCGAGGTCGCCGCCGTCGAGCGCCTTGAGGAAGCCGCGGGCCCGCTCCGTCGCGCGCGCGCTCTGCTCGGCCGGCGTGTCCATGTCCGGCAGCTCGCTCAGCATCTGCGCCGCCTCGGAGATCGGGATCGCGTAGCCGCCGACGCGGTGCTTCCACGTCCAGCTGACCACCCCGACCACGCGGCCGAAGCGGTCGAGCACCGGCCCGCCGCTCTGCCCGCGACGCACCGCCTGCGACAGCCCGAAGAACGCCCCCGGCCCGACCGCAGGGTTGTAGACCGCGAGCTCGCGGACGTCGCCGGTGCGGGCCACGAACCCGGTCGTCGGCTTGCCGCCTGGACCTGTGGCCTCGTCCTCGCCCGGGCGCGCCAGCAGCAGCACGCGGTCCTTGGCCTGCAGGTAGTCCTCGATCGGCGCCGAGCCGACGGTCGCAAGCGGCAAGGACGGCAGCGGCGCGTCGACGTCGACCTTGATCAGCGCGAGGTCGCGGCTCGGATCGATGTAGACGATGCGGACCGCGGCGAAGCTGCGCGGGGGCTTCAGCGCCGGGAACGTGATGTCCTCGATGTGATCGGCGTCCTCGATCACGTGGCGGTTGGTGATGAGATAGCCGTCGGGGTCGACCACGAACGCGAGGCCGCGGCCGACGTCGGTCGAGATCACCGCGACCGCCGCGGCCCCCTTCTGCGCCACCGCGATGTCCTGGAGGGCGCGCCCGGCCTTGCCGCGCTCCAAATTCACGTCGCCGATCGGGCGGCTGGCACAGCCCAGGGCGACGAGGGCGGCGCACAGCGACAGGATCCGGATCGCAGCAGGCACAACCTCCAGGCTACGGCACGCCCGCGACGCGGGCCAGCCGGAAGCAAATTCCCGTGTGGGCGCGCCCACGGACGCGCTCGCGGCCCGGGCGCGCCGCCGCGCGAGCCCCTGCGTCTGCGCCGGACCACCGCGGCCGAGCCCGCACCCGCCGTCGTCGCGACCGACATGTCACCAGTCCCGAGAGACCTGGCCCAAGAGACAGCATGAATCATGCCCGCGGAGGGCGCGCGGCGAGGTGCGGACCCGCCGTCGCGTCCGCCGATCTAGCGACGCCCGCCGCGAGATCATGAGCCCGCGTTCACGCGGCCCGCAATCGCGGGAAAGCGCCCACGCCTGTCGCTCGTGGCCCACGCGGCGGCGCATGTCCTGCCACACGCGCGCCGCTGGCCGCCGTCGAGTTCGCCGCCGCACCGCTGTGTTAGCGTGCGGTCGGACCTCCATGACTCGCCTCATCGCCTACATCTCGATCCCCTGCGCGCTCGCTCTCGCACCGCTCGCCGCGGCGGCCGATCCCGGTCAACAGACGCTGTTCGGCCAGCCGGTGCAGGCCGCGCCCGAGCTCACCGAGGAGGAGATCGCGGAGCGGCGGGCCGCCTTCGAGAAGTACCTCGACGACAACGACCTCATCCACGCCGGCGGGCTCGTGGTCCCGCGGTCGATGGCCGAGGACGATCTCCAGGCCGGCCCGCGGCCGACCTACGCCTGGGACACCCCGCCGAAGCGCCACACGGTGTTCCTCAACTTCTTCGGCGGCGAGATGACGGGCGGCACCAACTCGGCGTTGATGGAGTCGCCGTGCATTCAGGGCGGCAAGGTCCAGTACCCGCAGTTCCTGCGCTCGGAGCAGGAGGCGCTGGCGATCATCCAGGTGTTCCAGGACGCGATGACCCCGTTCGGCGTGCGCATCGCCTACGAGAAGGCGCCGCCGAAGCACCTGCCGTACAGCATGGTGATGATGGGCGGCAAGCCGGGGGTGATCGGCCTGCCGAACGGCGTGCTCGGCGTCGCCTGCAACCTCGACTGCGGCGACACATGGTGGCGCGACACGACCTTCGCCTTCACCGAGGTCGCCGGCGACATCCAGGTGCTCGGCACCACCGCGCTGCAGGAGGCCGCGCACGCGTGGGGCCTCGACCACATCGACGGCGAGGACAACATCATGTACCCGTACGCCACCTTCGGAAAGAAGGTGTGGGCCGACACCTGCACGCCGTACAACGCGGCTACGGGGCCGATCGGCTGCGAGTACGTGCACGACGAGTTCTGCGGCGAGAACGGCGGGGCGCAGAACGACGTCGCCGAGCTGATGGCGTTCTTCGGCGCCAACTCGGTCGACGACGTGCCGCCGACGGTCACGCTGCTGTCGCCCGCCGACGGCGCTGTGATCGAGCCCGGCACCGACGTCCTCGTCGAGGCCGAGATCAGCGACAACTTCGAGGGCTACGGCTGGCGCATGATGATCCCCGAGGCCGACATCGAGGCGCCCGCCTACTCCGGCGAGAAGGAGTGGTCGATCAAGCCGCCGAAGGGCACCTACACGATCCGCGTCGAGGCGCTCGACCACGACGGCAACATCGGCTTCGCCGAGGCCGTGATCCACGTCGGCGTCGAGCCGGCCGACCCGACCACCGGCGAGCCGACCACCGGCGACACCTCCGACACCGGCGACACCACCGACGGCCCGTCGAGCGAGACCGACACCGAGGGCAACGTCTCGGGCGGCTCCAACGGCACCTCGGCCACCGCCACCGCCACCTCGCCGCTCGATCCCGGCGGCGACGAGAGCGGCTGCAACTGCGTCACCGCGCCTGTCTCTCGCGACATGTCCGTTTGGATGTTCGCGCTCGCCGGCCTCGGCCTCGTTCGCCGGCGCCGCTCCTGACCCCGCGGCCATGCCGCGTCGCCGACGTCCCGGCCGGACCGGAGCCCCGCCCCGGTCCGCGCCG
Organism: Nannocystis bainbridge; assembly: GCF_028368995.1. GTDB lineage: Bacteria > Myxococcota_A > Polyangia > Nannocystales > Nannocystaceae > Nannocystis > Nannocystis bainbridge. The sequence goes on from NZ_JAQNDL010000001.1 coordinate 204,892, forward strand.
CCGGAGCCGGAGGGCCGGCTGCGCGCCCCGCTGGCCGCGCTGTTCCCCGACGGCCTGCCCTCGCCCCCGCCGCCCCCGCCGCCTGCCCCGCCGCCCCCGCGGCTCGTCAGCGAGCGCGAGCTGATGGCGCGGGCGTTCGCGGCCCTGGCCACCGGCGACGCGCTCGACTTCGAGGCCATGCGCGTGGTCGCAAGCCTGGCCGCTGCGACAGGTCCCAAACGACAGGTCCTTTCGACCAGCCCGTCCGTCGCCGCGAAGCCGACGAAGGCTGCGACGCGAGCCGGCAGCGCGCCGAGCCCCGGCGCCACCACGCTCGCCGCGAACAGTGCCCCCGCGAGCGCCGGCGCCTCCCCTGCCACGACCTCGCCCCCCGCCACGAGCGCCCCCGCCTCGTCCACGGCGACGGACCCCGCCGCCCCTGCCCCACGCGACCCTCAACCGAGCCGGCCGGTGGCCGCGCTGCAGCAGCGCGCCTGGGCCGGCGCCGGCTGGCGCGACGAGCCGGGCCGCTCCCACGATCCCGCCCGCACGGCCGCCGAGTTGGTCGCCCGCGCCCGCCGCGGTCGTCTGCCGACCCTGCGCCTGCGCGGCCTGCGACGCGAGCCCGCCCTCGAGGCGCTGATCGCCTTTGTCACCCGCGAACGCGCCGCCCGCAGCCGCTACGTCCGGATCGTCACCGGCAAGGGCCTCGGCAGCCCCGGCGACCCCGTGCTCAAGGAGACGCTGGCCTTGTGGTGCGCCTCGTCGGCCGGCGAGGCCGACGTCGTCGCCTGGGCCCCCGAGGTCGACGTCCGCGGCGAGTACGGCTCGGTCATCCTCCAGCTGCGCCCGCTCACGTGAGCCCGCCTGCTCCGGTTCGGGCTCCCGCCACCGCTCCCAGGACATGCTCGATCGGCCATGACCTCGAGGACATGCCACTCAAGACATGTTCCTTCGAACATGCCCTCGAGAGCATGTCCTCTACGAGCATGAAGGCTCAGTCGTCGTCGTCGGGCTCGTCGCTGCCGGTCGGCTCGATGCGGACGCGGATCACGTGGCGCGCGTCGGCCTCGAGCACGCCGAAGCGCAGGCCCTCCCACACGAACACCGAGCCGGCGATGGGGATCTGGCCGGCCAGGTAGGTCAGCAGGTCGCCGACGCTGATGACGCCTTCGAGGTCGGGCAGCTCGACGTGCATCCGCTCTTCGACCCGCGTCAGGCTCTCCTGCCCGTCGACGAGCGCCGCGCCGCTCACGTCCGGCACGGGGGTCAGCGGCGCCCGGTCGCTCTCGTCGAAGATCTGGCCGACGATCTGCTCGAGCACGTCCTCGAGGCTGACGATGCCGATCGCATCGCCCGCGTCGTCGACCACGATCGCCAGGTGAACCCGCTGCTCCTTGAACCGCTGCAGCAGGTCATGGAGCCGCATCGTCAGGCTGACGAACACCGGCTGCCGGATCACCCGGGACAGCCGCTCGTCGTCGGCCAGGTCGACCAGCTGCTTGATGTGCAGGATGCCCTTGATGTTGTTGAGCTGGCCCTCGTACACCGGCAGCCGGCTGTGTCCGGAGCGCAGCGCCACCTCGCGCACCTTCGCCACGGACCACGCCAGGTTGACCGCGGTGATCCGGGTGGCCGGGATCATGATGTCGCGGACGATCTTGGCCTCGAAGCGGACGATGCCGGCGAGCAGCATGGCCTGCCCCGGATCGATCGAGCCCTCGCGCTGGCCGACCTGGACGAGGTAGCCGATGTCGTCCGACGTGACCTTGTTGCTGCTCCCCGCGCCGGCCTTGCGCTCGAGTCGCTTGACGATCGCGCCGGTGATCGCGGTGAGCAGCCACAGCGCCGGCGCCATGAGCTTGCTGAGCCCGCGCAGCACCCACAGCGCCGGCAGGGCCAGCCGATCGCTGTAGATCCGGCCGATCGCCTTGGGGGTGATCTCGCCGAGGATCAGCAGCAACACGGTGGTCACGAACACCGCCCCGCCGACCGCCCAGCCGCCCCACGGCCCGCCCTCGAGGTGACGGATCGCCAGCGCCGTCACGACCGCGCCCATCAGCGTGTTGGCGATGTTGTTGCCGACCAGGATGGTCGACAGCACCCGCACCGGCTCGCGCACCCAGAACGCCGCGACCCGGCCCTGCCGCCCCCCGTCCTCGACGAGGCGCTTGGCCTTGTGCACGTCGAGGCTGGTGATCGCGGTCTCCGAGCCGGAGAAGAACATGCTCGCGGCCAGGCACAGGACGACGATCAACAACCCCAGGACATCGGCATCGCTCATCGGCGCGTCCCGCCGAATTTCTCACGAGTCGCGAGAGCCGCGCAAGCGGGCGTCAACGGAAGCACGTACCGGCCTCTTCCGCGAGGAAGCACGCCAGCGCCGCCGTCCGCCGGCGCAAGCTGTCGAGGCTGCACCACTCCTCGGTCTCGTGGAAATATTGCCCGTACGGCCCGAGGCCGTCGACGCACGGCACGCCGTCGGCCGCGAGCAGGTTGGCGTCGGATCCGCCGCCCTGCAGCGGGCACTCGCCGACTCGTAGGCCGCACGCCGCGGCGTAGGGCTCGTAGACCCCGCGCAGCCGCTGGCTCGCCGCTGTCGCCTCCATCGGCGGGCGCGTGATGCCGCCGGTGATCTCGACCACGACCCCGCGCAGCCGCTCGGGGACGTCCACCAACCCGGCGAACGGATCGCGCTGCAGCGCCTGCAGGAACCCCGCCACGCGCTCGGCGTCGGCCACGGTCTCGAAGCGCGCGTCGATCTGGCACTTGGCGCTCGCCGGCACCGTGTTCTTGGCCGTGCCGCCCTCGATGAGCCCGACGTTGAGGGTGACGCCGCGCGCGTAGTCGGTGAGCCGCTCGACGCGATCGACCAGCAGCGCGAGCGCGTGGATGGCGTTGACGCCCTTGTGATGGTTGTTGCCCGCGTGCGCCGCCTTGCCGCGGACCGTGATCGTGTAAAGCCCGCCGCCCTTGCGCCGGGTGACGATGGTGTCGCCCTCGCGACCCGACTCGAACACCAGCGCGCCCGTCAGCCGCGGCGCCAGCTCGCGGTACATCACCGCGCTGCTGGGCGAGCCGACCTCCTCGTCGCTGACGACGATGAAGCGCACCGGCACCCCGCGGCCCGGTGCGACCGTTCGCAGCGCCCGCAGGGCGAAGATCACCGAGGTCAGCCCCGACTTCATGTCGAGCACGCCCGGGCCGCGGGCGACGTCGCCGTCGCGGCGGAAGTTGAGGAACCCGAGCGAGCGCGGGAACACGGTGTCGATGTGCCCGACCAACGCCAGCGACGGGCCGTCGCCCACGCTCGGATCGGCGTAGATCCGGTGGTCGGCGAACCTGGCCGAAGGGTCCTGCACTTTGGTACAGGTGAGTCCGACGGCCGCGGCCGCCTCGTCGAGCGCCGCGGCCGCGATCTCGACATCGTCGCGGGCGTAGGTGTGGCTCGGGAGATCGACCAGGCGCTGCAGCAGCGGCACCTGGTCGGTCTCGAAGGCGGCGTCGACGGCAGCGCGCAGGCTGGCGCCGAGGAGTGGGTCGCGCATGGCCCGCGAGTGTAGCAGCGTCACCCGACCAGCACGGTGCCGACGCTGCCCGGCGCGGCCGCCTCGGCCTGCAGCGCGCCCGCGTTGGCGCCGAGGATGTGCACTGCGCCGATCCCGAGGGCCAGGTTGGCCAGCGCCTCCTCGACCTTCGGGATCATGCCGCCGACGATCCCCTTCATCTCGATCGCGCCGCGGGCCTCGGCCGCGCTGAGGCGGGCGATCCGCGTGCTCGGGTCGTCCTTGTCGCGCAGCACCCCCGGCACGCCGGTCATGAGGAACAGGTGATCGACCTTCAGCGCGCCCGCGATCGCCGACGACACCGTGTCGGCGTTGATGTTGAAGACCGGGCAGGTGGAGCCCTCGGTGTCGAGCCCGACGCCGAGCGTGTTGATCACCGGCGTGTAACCGCCGGCCCACAGGTGCTCGATGAGCGCGGTGCGGATCTCGACGACGTCGCCGACCAGACCGAAGTCGACCAGCTCCTCGTCGCCGCCGCTGACGCGCGTGGGCGGACGTCGGCGCGCCGTCACCAGCCCCGCGCTCACGCCCGAGATCCCGAGCGCGCCGCCGAGCCCGGCCGCGAGCGCGGCCGCGACGACGTCGACCGAGAGCTCGCCGGCGAGCACGTACTTCATCACCTGCAGGGTCGCCGCGTCGGTGACCCGACGGCCGCCGACCTTGACGGGCTGCAGCCCGAGCCGCTCCTGCAGCGCGTTGGCCTGCGGCCCGCCGCCGTGGCAGATGGCGAACTTCCAGCCGGCCGCGGTGAGCCGGGCGACGTCGCCGAGCACCGCCGCGAGGGCGGACGCGTCGGCGATGACTTCGCCGCCGAACTTGAGGACCGCCGTCGTCATGGCCACAGCCCCGGGGCGTCGATGCCGGCCGTCTCCGCGAGCCCGAGCATCAGGTTCATCGACTGCACCGCCTGCCCTGCCCCGCCCTTGACGAGGTTGTCGAGCGCGGTGACCACCGCCAGCTGGCGCTGACCGGTCGCCGGATCGACCTGTCCCAAAGTCCAGGACAGGTCGACGTACATGCTGCCCTTGATCGCCACCACCTCGGCGCCGACCTTGCTGCCGAGCACGCGCACGAACGGGGCATCGCGGTAGTACTCGCCGAACAGCGCCTTGACATCGAGGTCGCCCGGCACCGAGATGATGGTGGTCGCCAGGATCCCGCGCACCAGCGGCGCCGAGACTGGCACGAATGCCAGCGAGAACGCCTCCCCGTGGCCGCCCGCCGCGTCGCGCAGGGCCTGCTCGATCTCCGGCGTGTGCTGGTGGTTCAACACCTTGTACGTCTTGAGGTTGCCGGCGCGCAGCGGGTGGTGCGTGCCGATCTGCGCGTAGGCCCCCGAGCCGGACGAGCCGGTCATCGCCACGGTGTGGATGGGTCCGCGCAGCAGCCCCGCGTGGGCCAGCGGCAGCAGACCGAGCGCGATCGCGGTGGCGAAGCAGCCCGGCGAGGCGACCCGACGGGCCTCGCGGATCGCCGCCTTGTGCAGCTCCGGCAGGCCGTAGGCCCACGTGCCGAGGTGCTCGGGGTGCGGGTGAACGTCGCCGTAGAAGGTCTTGTAGTCGTCCTTGTTGCGCAGGCGAAAGTCGCCCGACAGGTCGATCACCCGCGCCGGCACGTCGGCGAGCTCGCCGGCCATGGTCGCGCTGACCTTGTGCGGCAGCGCCAGGAACACCACATCGACATCGCGGGCGGCCTCGGCCGCGGGGATGTTCTCGAACACCAGGCCGGTCTTCGGCAGGTTGCGGTGCACCGCCTCGAGCGGCTCCCCGACCTGGTCGATGCTGGTCACCCGGACCAGGTCGACGCCGGGGTGCCAACGAAGTAACCGGATCAGCTCGGCGCCGCCGTAGCCAGTTCCGCCAATAATCGTCACGCGTGGCCGCGAATTCGTGGACATGGGCTCTGTGCGGGACTTCCTAGCAGATGCCCGGGACCCGCGCGATGTCCGGCCTCGCCCGCGCACGACATCGCTGTCATGGCCTGTCGCGGCGGCCGGCGGGCCAGGACTGACAGCGGTGTCATACCGGCGCGGTGCGGGCCCGCTCATGACAACCTGTCATCAATGATCTCGACGACTTGCCAACCTGGCTCGTGACCTGCACTCAGGGTCGGTGTCGCCGGAATGACGCCGTCGACCCTACTTACCTTAGCTCTTCTGCTTGGCCTTCTTTAGCTTCCTGCCTTACGTCGCTTATCGCTTGGCTTCGGCTTCTTCTGACTTGAACCTTCGCGCTCAACTTACCCGCTTCTCCTAACGTATCGAGTCGTTTGAGCTTGTCGCGCTTCGCTTGGTCGGTGCAGTAGCAACTTCTTAGATCTGGGGGGGGACCCGGGATGCTTTGGTCGGCATCTCGGGTTCTCGATTTTAAGCCCCCGAACGCCAGGCTCGCGGACCTCAGCACCAGCCAGGCTCAGCCCCGCGGCTCAGTGCAGGTGGTCGTCGGGCTCGATCACGTGGTCGGCCAGCCGCTCGACCTGGTCGCGTCCGAGCAGCCCCTGCAGCGCCGATTCGAGCTCGGCGCGCCCGGGTTCACCTGTCCCGAGGGCCAGGTGTGAAGCCGCGACCGCGAAATGCCCGCGCACCCCGCAGCGCTCGCCGAACGGCATCGCGTGGACCGCGGGCGCCCAGCCGTCGCGCGCCAGGCGCTCGTGGTCGGCCCGGATCGGCCCGCCACACCGCGGACACACGAGCTCGCCCTGGGCCTCGCCGCGCCACAGTGTGATCAACGGATCGCGCCCGCCCGGCCGCGCGCCCGACCACCAGCGCGAGTCGAACGGCAGCACGCCCGCCAGCTCGCGCGGGAGCAGCCCCTCGGCCCGGAACCACGCGGCGCTGAGGTAGTACGCCGGGGCCTGCCGCTGCTCCTGCTCGCGGGCCTCGACGAACAGCGACGGCCGCTCGAAGTGCGGGTCGACCGACCACGAGGCCTCGAGCCGCTCGCGCATCGGCCCGCCCATGCGCGTGAAGCGATGACCGACGACCACGCGCGTGAGGCGGTCGGCGAACACCCACAGCACGTTGCTGAGCTTGTGCCAGGGGTCGATGTTGAGGTCGCAGACCTTGAGCTTGTCGCACGCGAGCCCCTCGCGCGCGCGCCAGACCGACACCAGCTTGAGCTCGATGCGGTCCTCCCAGTCGAGGTGATCGAGGCCGTCGTGCGGCTCGAGGCCGAAGTGCCACTGCAGCGCGCTGCCGAACCGCCCGCGTGAGCCGCGAGGCGCGACCAACTCGGCGGCTGGCCCCAAAGCCAGGCCGCGCGCGTGCTCGGCCAGCGCCTCGAGGTAGGCGCAGCGCAGCAGCGGCGCGTCGCGCCCGTGCGGCGGGTGGCGGAGCGGCAGCCGCATCGCCGGGACCGGACTACTTCGCCTCGGGCGCGGGCGCGGGCGCGGGAGCGGCCTCGGGCGCGGGCGCAGGCGCGGCGTCAGCCGGCTTGACCTCGGGCTTCGCGTCGACCTTCTTGCCGTCGACGGTCTTCGCCTCGGACTTGGTGTCCTCTTCCTTCTTCTTGCCCGGCTGCTCGGCGCACGCGGCGGTAAAACCGAGACACAGGGCCAACAGGGTCCAGGTGAGACGCTTCATGCCGGCAAGCTAGCACTCCGCGTCACGCGGCGGAAGTACGCGCTGGATCGGCACCGGACGGCCGCGGTCGTCGACCTGCACGTAGACCAGCTCGGCGGTGGTGACCTCGACGCTGCGCCCGCCGATCGGCTCTTGCGCCTCGACCCGTACGCGGATGGTCAGCGAACTCGAGCCGACGTCGGTGACCTCGGCGAACAGGCTGACGATGTCGCCGACGTGCACCGGCTCCTTGAACACGACCTCGCGGACCGCCACCGTAACGACCTTGCGCGCGCCGATGGCGTGGGCCGCGACCGCCCCGGCCTGGTCGAGCAAGCTGAGGATGTGACCGCCGAAGATCGTGCCGTGCGCGTTGGTGTCGCGCGGCATCATCATGACCCGAATCGCGGGCTGCATGAGGCGGACGATGCGCCAAACGGCGCCGATTGTCACGCGGACGGGCGCCCGACGGCGCGCTGGATGGCGGCGTGGATCGTGTCGGCGTCGGCGTAGTCGGGGCAGTAGCTGAGCGCTGGATCTCGCTCCGACAGCGCGCGGAAGCGCCGCTCCTCCGCGCCGAAGTCGTACGACAGGATCACCGGCCCGCGGAAGCCGGCGTCGCGCAGGGCCCGGAGCACGAACAGGCCCTGGTTGTCCTGCTGGAACGCGCGCGCGCGGGCGACGTCGCCGTTGAAGCGGGCCGTCAGCGCCACGAGGTCGCCGAGCAGCGCCTCGATCGGCGTGCGGTCGAAGCGCATGTCGAGGTACACGAGGTCCGGCTGCAACGACGCCAGCAGCGCGCACGCCTGCTCGCCGCTCTTGGCCTGCGTGTAGCGGATCCCCCGCGACACGAAGGTCGAGAGGTTGGTCAGATATTCGTCCCCGTCCTCGACGACGAGGACCTTGATCTCGCTCATGGCCCCTCCTCCACGGTGAAGAACCGCAGCACGACGGCCTTCTGCCAGCCGCGCTCGGGTTCGACGGCGATCGAGCCGTCGTAGCGCGACAGGAGGTCGGCGGTGATGCCCATGCCGCGCTCGACGTAGCGACCGCGGAGCATCTCGTTGCTGAGCTGCTCGGTCGAGCGATCCTTGATGCGGATCGCCAGCGTCGACAAACCAGTGATCTCGTCCATCTCGGTGACGAGGTCGATGCCGAGGGCGATCGGCTTCGGCCCGTACAGCACGCTCGACTGCAGCGAGTTGCGCAGCACGTTGGTGACGATGTCCTCGAGGTCGCTGTGGAACACGCGGATCTTGGCGCCCTCGCCGTCGATCTGCGGCTCGGCGATCTGGACCGTGGCGAACTGCGGCTCGGCGACCACCTGGGCGAAGATCTCACGGATCGTGGCCGGATCGACGGCGACGATGCACAGCGAACGGATGACGCCCGACAGCTCCTCGAACGCCTTGCGGCCGAGGACGTGGCCGCTGCGACCGAGCCGGCGCGCCCACTCCAGCTTGAGCGCGTGACGCTCGCGGCTCGGCGCCCGCTGCAGGCCCTCGAGCCCGCGCAGGTCCTCGAAGGCGGCGATCATGGCGCTGAAGATCGGGTCCTTGCGGTAGAGGTTGAGGTTGATGTTGTGGCTGCGGCCGACCTTCTGCAGCTCGTCGACGTAGCCGAGGAAGCGCCCATGGATCCCGCGCTCGCGCAGCGAGACGCGGCCCGGAACCGGGGTGGCCTCGTTGCGATCGCGCGGGGCGCCGAACAGGCGGGCGGCGACGACGGCGGTGCGCGCCTCGGCGTCGGGCTCGTCCATCTCGAGCGCGCGGCCGACGTCGGCCAGGAAGGAGGTGTTGTGCTTGAGGATCTCGTGGCGAATGAGGCTCAAGATCCGCGCGACCTCGGGGAAGCTCTTCGGCGCCCGCTCGAGCATCTGCGTCAGCGAGGCGCCGCGCAGCCGGCGATAGACCTGCCACGCCGGGATCGCCACCAGCAGCAGCGCGAGCGCCCCGGCGCCGAGGTAGATGCGCAGGAAGGTCGCGTCCATGCGATCGCGCAGGCGGTGCGCGGCGTCCCAGTGGAGGTTGTACTCGTCGGCCTCGCGCAAGAACTGGTCGAGCTGCTCCGAGGCCTCGATCAGGTGGTAGTCGTCCCACAGCCGCTTGGCCAGGCGAAAGCGGGCGGTGGCCGATCCGAGCTCGGCGGCGCGGCGCAGGTGCACGGTCGACTGCGCCGGCAGGTCGCCCTCGAGCAGGATGCCGAGCCGCTCGTGGACCTCCATCTGCTCCTCGGCGAGCGCGAGGCTCTGCTCCCAGAACTGACGCGCGTCGCCGGTGCGGCCCTGGGCGTACACGACCTTGGCGAGCTCGTTGTAGACGACCGGCTCGCTGCGAAACCGCTCGCGCGCGCGCTGCAGGATCTTCTCGGCCTGGTTGAGGTCGCCTTCTTCGGAGACGCGCAGGTAGGCCTCGTTGATCATGCGCTGCAGCGAGGGATCGAGCCGCTGCAAGTTGTCGGGCGGCTCGTTGAGGTAGAGCGGCTCTTCGGGGCTGACCTCCTGCGTGAGGTCCTTCAGCGCGCGCTCGGCCTGCGGACGATCGGGGTCGTCGTCGGGCGCGGTGCGGAGGAACCGCTCATAGTGCCGCCGCGCGGCCTCGCGGTTCTCGCGGGCGTTGAGCTCGCCGAGCAAGATGTGGAGGTGATGCAGGTCGGGCCGCAGCAGCAGCGCCTTCTCGAGGTGCTCGATGGCCCGCACGTCCTCGGCGCCGGCGAACTGCTTCTTGTAGACGAGGCCGAGAGCCATGTGCGCCTCGTAGTCGAAGCGATCCATGCGCACGGCGAGCTTGAGCTGATCGACGGCCTTGGGGATCCGGCCCTTGCGGGCGTAGATGACGCCGAGGGTGTAGTGCGCCTTGGGGTACCACGGCGAGTTCTCGATCGCGACCAGCAGGTCGCGCTCGGCGGCGTCGAGGTCGCCGCCGCGCATCGAGGTGAGCGCGCGCCGGTAGCTCTGCTCGGCGAACTCGCTCGGCCGCCCGCCCTGCTCCTTCTCGAGCTTGTTGAGCTCGACCTGCAGCCGCAGCTCGTCGACCTGCTCCTTGGCCCGCTTGGCCAGCGGAGTACCCGGGTAGGCGCCGCTGAGCTCCTCGTTGATGGCGATCGCGGCCTCGATGTCGTTCTGCTCGAGCAGCAGGTCGGCCTGCAACCGCAGGGCGTCGGCGCCCGGCTTGCGCCCGCCGGCGACGCACTCGCGGCGGTAGAGGTCGAGCTGCTTGAGCGCCGCCTCGCGCTGGCTGTCGCGCTCGCGGGTCGAGGCGGCCTTCTCGGCCTGGCGGTTGAGCAAGGCGGCGACGGTGAAGCGGATCTCCGGCGGCCGACCCTCGGTGCGCGGGTCCTGCTCGGCGATCTCGAGCGCGAGGTTGAGGCGCTCGTCGTCGTAGCGCTCCTCGCAGCGGCCCATCCACTCGACGAGGGTGCGCCGCTCGGCCAGCCACAAGCCGCGCGGGTCGTAGGTGCGCAGCAGCTTGAGGTCGTCGATCGCCCGCCGCGGGCAGGTGTTCTCGCGCGCGCGACGGGCCCGCAAGTAGGCCCGCCCGCGCAGCGCCCCGGGGTCGCCGGGCTGGAGCTTGAGCGCGTTGTTGTACTCGCGCAGGGCGTCGTCCGCCCGCCCCTCGCGCTCGAGCCGGGTGGCCCGGCTCATGCTGATGTCGAACTGCTCCATCCGCTGCTCGGGGGTCAGCCCGCCGGGCTCGTCGAAGCCGGCGCTGTCGTCCTCGGGTGGCAGCGGCAGCTCGGCCAGCGGGTCGTAGACCGGCTTGATGGTGCTCTCTTCGGCCTTGCCGGGCTTCTTGACGGCCTTGCTGGCGGTCGGGGCGGGCGCGGCCGCGGCGAGGCTCGGGCTGGCGATGAGGACATGTGCGAAGAGACATGCCCCAAGGAGCCTTGCCGATCGGACATGTCCCTTGCGCATGGTCGCTGGCGCGCCCGGGTGACGGGGCCCGGTCAGGATAGCAGACGCGGGCGAGCAGCGACGCATGGTCGGCGGGCCCCCCTCAGGCGTCGCCGCGCCGCTTGAGCCGGCGCAGCTTGATGCCGAGCTGGTTCATGCGGAGCTGGATCTTGCGCCCGGCGCCGGCGTCGTTGAGGAGGATCTCGCCCATCTTGCCGAGGTCACCGACGCAGCGCTCGTAGAGGTGCTCCAGGTACTGGCGCTCGACCGCGCACGAGACGGCGTTGAGCGACTCGCCAGGCCGGAGGACGATCGCCAGGCGCGCGAGGTCGGCGCCGTCGATAGCGATGTCGTCGTCCGGGGCCTCGGTGACGCTCGGGGCGGTCATCGGCCGCAGCAGGTCGCTGACGGTGCGCGGCAAGATCGGGATGATGTCAGGACGCCCGGCCTCGCCCAGATCTTCCGGCTCGATGCGCTCGGGCCGATCGACGAGGTCGACGAGGGTGAAGGTGAGGAGGTTCGAGAGGGTCATCTCGAACTGGCGGAAGTTGCCGGGCCAGTCGAACTCCTGCAGCAGCTTGAAGCTGCTCGGATGCAAGATGACGTGCATGCGCCGGGCGTCGCCGCGCGGGGGGATCGAGCGGCCGACGGTGACGGTGAGGACGTCGCTCGGGCCGGGGATCGGGAGGTCGCGCTGCTCGGCGTACTGGGCCAGGAGGTCGCGGTTGTACGCCTCGCCGGTGACGCGGCGCATGAACCACTCGAGCAGCTCCTGAAAGTCGTCGCGACGCTCGCGCAGACCGGGCAAGGTGACCGCGGTCGCGGGGTTGAGGCGCATGTAGAGATCCTCGCGGAAGCGGCCGGCGCGGACCATGGCGGCGAGGTTCTCGTTGGTGGCGACGACCAACTTGATGTCGGTCTGCAGCTCCTTGGTGGCGCCGATCGGCCGGTAGGCGCCCTCCTGCAGCACGAGCAGCAGCGATTTCTGCAGCTCGAGGCCGAGGTTGCCGATCTCGTCGAGGAACAAGGTGCCGCCGCTGGCCCGCGCGAGCACGCCCTCGCGCGAGCTGGTGGCGCCGGTGTACGCGCCCTTGACCACGCCGAACAGGTGCGCGGCCATGAGGTCGTTCGGCAAGGTCGAGAGGTCGACGGCGACGAACGGACCGGCGCGCTCGGAGCGAGGGTGGATGAACTCGCGGGCGACGAGGCTCTTGCCGGTGCCGGTGGCGCCCTGGATGATGACCGGCAGGCGCCCGCGCGCGAGGATCCCGAGGCGTCGACGCAGGCCGATCATGGCGGCGGAGTTGCCCCAATAAAACGGCTCGCTGGCGGCGGCGACGTGCCGCTCGCGCTGGGCGAGGATGCCGTCGATCTGCAGCTTGAGCGCGCGCGCGTCGAGGTAGTCGTCGGCGAGCAGGTAGGTGTAATCCTCGGCCCGCAGGCGCTCGGCGTCGGCCTCGAGCGGGAGGTCGTCGCGCGAGGTCATGACGATCACCGGCAAGTCGGGGTGGCTCTGCCGGATCTGGTCGAGGATGTAGAGGCCCTGGCTGCGCCGCAGCCGCTCGAACACCTTGGCCGGGTCACCGCCGCGGGCCAGCAGCGGCTGCTTGTCGTGCGGCAGCAGCTCGACGTCGGGGATGTCGAAGTGGACGTCGAGCAGGACGAGGTCGACCTGGCCGGCGTAGCGCCGCAGCGCGGCCGCGGTCTCGCGGTAGTTGCGGGCCGGCGGCAGGAAGCTGTGCTCGGGCATGTAGCGCCGGCACAGCTCGAGGTAGTTGTCCTCGTCGTCGATGATGAGGATCGACGGCACGAATCACCCGCGCTGGGATTGGAGCCGTCGATGCAGCTGCTGCAGCGCGCTGCGGATCGTCTGCTGAGCGGCGCGGACGTGCGGGCGCGCGGCGGCGATGGCGTCACGATCGCCGCGGGCGAGCGCAGGCCCGTGCGCGCGCAGGACCTCGACCGCGGCCTCGACCTCGAGCAGCTCGGGCGCGGGCAACGGGCGCGGCCAGGCAGCAGCGAAGCGCGACCACAGCTCCCACGCGGTCTCGACGGTGCCGTCGCCGCCGCTGCGGGTCCGCAGCAGGTCGCGTCGCAACGCCTCGATCAGCTCGTCGCGCAGCGGGCCGTGCCAGGCGTCGTCGCCGAGGTTGGCCGACATCCAGGCGACGTACTTGCCGAGGTCGTGCTTGAGCGCGGCGACCTGTTCGGGGAAGTCGGCGACCGCGAATGTCATGGCGTGCCAGCGCCCGCGGAGCTCAGGCCCCGGCCGGCTTGTGATAGCGGGTCGCGCGCGCGCGCCCCGTGCTGTCGATCTTGCCCATCTTCTTCATCCACGCGAGGTAGCCGCGCAGCTCGGCGATGTCGCAGTCGATGCGCTTGGCGAGCTGGCCGATGGTGAGCGGCTCGTCCTCGATGGCGGTGAGGATCTGCTTGTAGACCTGGACCTCGCGCGCCTCGCCGGCGCCGTTGGCCGCGCCTTCGGCCTCGACGTTCGCCGCGCTCACTGCCGGCGCCGGGCGGGCGGCCCGCGCCGGGACCAGCGCCGCGAGGGCCTCGCGCAGCTCGCTGATGCTGAGCTGGCGGATCGAGGCGCCCGCCTCGCTGCTGAGCAGCTCGCTGAGCTTGGTGATGGCCGGCATCCGCGCCACCGTGTTGATCGCGGCCTTGCGGAGCAAGGTGGCCCGGTTCTGTCGGAGGGCAGATTCGAAGAGCTGGGCGATCTCTGTCATGGAAGTCCCACCACGAACGCCGCATGCAGCCTTGTGGGCACACACGTGTCGGGGGAGACGTAGCGGCAATCAGGCGCAAAAGCAAGGGGCCCGCGCACCCCCGCGCCCTCGCTGGCCTTCAGCCCTCACAGGTGAGGAACCCGAGATCCAGCAGATCCATCGAGCCGCAGGGAGCACAGCACGCGTCGCATTGGCCGGTGCCGTCGAGGTTGAAGCCCCAGGTGACGTCACCGGACGCGCCGGCGAAGCAGATCCGTTCGTCCTTGAAGCATTGAATGGTCTGGTAGACGTCGATGCCGCGGCCGGCGGTGCGGAAGCTGGTGTCGACATCGGGCCAGGCCCAGTCGCGGTCCTGCGCGAACAGCTTCCACTCGATGTCGAGGCCGTCGTCGCAGTCGTCCGTCAGCAGCCACTCCTGGAAGATCGGCTGCGAGCAGACCGCGAGGGCCTCGTCGGCGCCGTTGGGGCAGTCGGGCGTCTTGTCGCACAGCCGATCGGTGGGCATGCAGCCGGCGTTCTCGCCGCAGACGTAGACGTGGTCGAGCTCGCAGTAACACTCGCCCTCGGAGCAGTAGGCGTTCTGCCCGCAGTCCTTGGCGCACTCCTTGTCGACGGCGGGCGTCGCGTCCTGACAGCCGGTGTACGGGTTGCCCTCGTAGCCCGGATCGCAGAAGCACTTGCCGTCGCCGCAGCTGGCATTGTTGCCGCAGGCGACCTCCTGGCAGGTCTTGTAGTCGTCAGGCTCGCCGTAGAGCACGCATCCGCCGGCGACGGCGGCGGCGAACAGCCCGGCGAACAAGGGGAGCGAACGGAGGGCGGTACGAAGGGTCGAGAGCGTGCGCTGCATGGCGAATCCCGAGGCGGCGCGACGGCGTGCGAGCGGCGCCCACCGCAAGGTTGCGCGAGCCGCCCGACCGACGCAATGGGGACCGCACGGAGGCGGGCTGCCGCGCCCCAAACCGGCGCGGACGGCGACGACCGGCCCGGGCGCGGCGGCCGGGGCTTGACGACCGCGCGCCTCCGAGGTCAGCCTCGCCGCCGTGGCGAGCCTCATCGACCGCGATCGCGCGCACGTCTGGCACCCGGCGACGCACTTCGCCGACCTCGACCGCCTGCCGCCGATCGCCGTCGAGCGGGCCCGCGGGTGCTGGCTTTACGAGGCCGGCGGACGGGCGATCCTCGACGCGATCGCGTCGTGGTGGACGTGCGTGCACGGCCACGGCCACCCGGCGATCGTCGCCGCGGTCCGCGAGCAGGTCGAGCGCCTCGACCACGTGATGTTCGCCGGCTTCACCCACGAGCCCGCGGTCGCGCTCGCCGAGGCGCTGGTGGCCGCGGCGCCGCCCGGCTACGAGCGGGTGTTCTACGCCGACTGCGGCTCGGCCGCGATCGAGGTGGCGCTCAAGCTCAGCTTCCAGGCCCGCCAGCAGCGCGGCGAACCCGAGCGCCGCCGCTTCGCCACCCTGCGCAACGGCTACCACGGCGAGACCCTCGGCGCGCTGGCCCTCTGCGGCGCCAGCGCTTATCGCGACACGTTCGCGCCGCTGCTGTTCTCGCCGCTCGAGCTGCCGGCCCCGAGCTTCGCCACGCACGAGCACGCCGACCTGGCGTCCGACCTCGGCCACGACGCGCCCGAGACGGCCGCCGCCGTGGCCGCGCTCGAGGAGCACGCGCACGAGCTGACGGCGGTGGTGATCGAGCCGCAGGTGCAGTGCGCGGGCCGGATGACGATGACCGGCGCGGGCTTCTACCGCGAGCTGACGCGCGCGGCCCAGCGCCTCGGGATCCACGTCATCGCCGACGAGATCGCGGTCGGCTTCGGCCGCACGGGTCACATGTTCGCAAGTACATGGTCGGAAGTTCAGCCGGACCTCCTGTGCCTCAGCAAGGGGCTGGCGGGCATCCTGCCGCTGGCGGCGGTGCTGATCCGCGGCGGCTTCGACGTCGACTTCCGCGGCGCGCCGACCCGCAGCTTCCTCCACAGCCACACGTTCACGGCCAACCCGATCGCCTGCGCGGCCGCGATCGCGGGGCTCGAGCTGTTTCGCTCGACCGACCTGCTGGCGCGCCTGCCGGCCCGCGTCGAGGCGATGGCGGCGCGCCGCCGGGCGGTCGCGGCGGCCTGCCCGGCGGTGGTGGCCCATCGCCAGGCGGGCATGATCGCGGCGCTCGAGGTGGTGCCGGCGGCCGGCAGCCCGGCGGCGCGCGACGGCCGGATCGGGCTGCTGTTGCGCGAGGCCGCGCTGGCCCAGGGGGTGCTCCTGCGGCCGCTGCACGACACGATCTACTGGTTCCCGCCGCTGGTGATCGACGACGACGAGCTCGACCGCCTGGCCGCGGCGACGATCGCGGCCATCCGCGCCGTGGTCGAGTGACGCGGCGGCGCGGGTTGCGGGTATGATCGCGGCGATGCGGGCTCGCGGACTCGTCGGCGCGGCGCTGCTCGTCGCGTGCAACCCGGTGACGCCGCCCGGGCTGGTGCTCGACGTCGGCCGCACGTGCGAGGACATCGCGCTCGTGGTCGCCGACCCCGACGTGCTGCCGGGCTGGCGGATCCACGCGGCCGCGATCGCGCGCAGCGGCGGGGCCGCGACCTGGCTGCTGGCCAGCGAGCACCCGGGCGAGCTGGAGCTGCGACGTGTCCCCGAGGACATCCCCGGCGTCGACCTGACGACCGTCGGCGCGGCGCACGAGTTCACGCTGGTGCGCGGGCCGAGCGAGGGCCAGATCTGGCTGACGCTCGACGGCGGCGACGGGGCCCAGCTGTGGCGCATCGACGAGGACGAAGCGGCGGTGTCGGTCGGCCCGCCGCTCGGCGACTTTCCCGGCGACGGGTCGACGGAGTGGTTCTACCGCCTGGTGTTCCTCGGCCAGAGCCCGCACTTGCTGGCGCTGCCGCGGCAGACGAAGGCCGGCGAGGTGCCCTTGCACATCGCGGCGGTGACCCCGGCGCTGGCGCTCGGCGAGCGCTGGACGTCGTCGGCGACGGTGACCTGCCCGCCGCTCAGCGAGCTCAACTGCCCGTTGCTGTGGGAAGATCTGCGCGAGCTCGCGGTGCTCGACGTCGCCGAGCCGGGCAGCGTCGCCGGGGCCGCGCTGCTGATCTCGATCGCCTCGCTGCCCGACGTGGCGCCCGATCCCGAGAGCCCGCCGGCGATGCTGCAGACGCACATCATCAGCCTGACCTTGCAGCGCGATCCGGCCACCGAGCGACCGGTGGTGACGCGCCGCGATCACGTGGCCTGGTCGACCGACGGGCCGGTGCTGCCCTCCCCCGCGCAGATCGCCGCCGATCCGCTCGGGATCTACGTGCTCGCGGGGCTCGTCCCCGGGCCGGAGGGATCGAGCGCCGACGCGACGCCCGCGGACTACCTGTTCCGCGCCGACCTGCTCGGCCCGGACACGACCGACGAGGGCGGCGTGATCGCGCTGCTCAACAAGGATCTTCACTCGCACCTGCTGCAGCTCGGCAGCCGGGTCGCTCTCGGCCAGCTGCCGAAGCGGCACTGGTACGTCGCGCCGGTCGAGGGCGCGACCGTCGACGAGGACATCGTCGGCACGCTCGAGGTCGGCGAGCACTCGTCGCTCCTCCGCGCCGGACGCGGTCAGGTCGTCGTGGTCACCGAGTCGGCGCCGAGCCGTCGCGTCCAGATCGGCTGCGCCGACGATGCGCCGGCCGAGGACCGCTGAACTGCCTCGATGGTCTCGGAGACATGTCCTCTCGAACATGTCCTTCGCTCCAGGTCCCCGGGGACATGCCCCGAGGACCTGCGCGGAGCGGCTGCCTACTTGCCGGCCTTGACGCGGGCGTCCGCGCCGTCGGGCTTGTAGAGGCTCTTGAGCGGGATCGCGGACGGGGTGCCGTCCTTGCCCTCGGCCCACGAGAGGCCGACCACGATCGGGGCGGCGGTGTGGAACGAGCGCAGCTCGAGCTTGTACTCGCCGGCGTCGAGGCTGACGAGCTCGCAGACCTCGCCGGCCTCGGTCTTGACGCCGTCGTTGTCGACGATCAGCGTGTCCTCGATGTAGAGCTGGCTGCCGTCGTCGCTCGACGTGCACAGCTTGTACTCGGCGGCGTTGACGACGTTGACCGTGCCGGTGAAGCGCAGCGCGACCGGGGCGGCGACGGTCTTCGGCAGGCCGGCGACGGGCGCGGCGGCCGAGGCGTCGAGGCCGTTGGCGATGAACAGCTTGGACGGCGAGAGACCGGCGAAGTCCGGCAGCTTCTCGGTGGTGGCCGGGATGGTGAAGGCCTCGCCGAGCAGGCCGTTGGGGCTGACGACGCGGCCCGGCTTGGGCTTGGCCGGCGCGGGCGTCTCGGGCTCCTCGGCCTTGGGCGGCTTGCTCGCCGCGATGCGCTTGACGACCTTGGGACCGACGGAGGCGCCGCGCGTGGTGGTGGAGTCGCGGCCCTTGATGGCCGGCTCGCTGCCGTCACCGTCGGCCGGCGTGCTGCTGCCACCGTTGCCGCCGCTGGGCGTGCCGACGTCGTAGTCCACCTTGCCGGCGTCGGGAGAGTTCGATTGCGGCGCGTTCGCCGAAGAAGAGGCACAACCAGCGAGCAGCCCAAAACTCGCCACCAGGATCACGGACGTGCGAAGCATGAAAATCCTCTGGAGGTCAGAACGTGGCGCCTGTGACGACGCCTTCGGCGCAGGGATTCAGGCGGGTATGGGCCCGCGAGAACGGGGAGTCTGCGCGCCGGGAGTGTACGGCCCTGTATTGATTCGCGGTGGCGAAAACGTTCGGGGTCCGCGCGACCCCAGCGCCGCAGTGCGACCTGTGAGCCGCATCACTGCTCTCGTGCTCGGCCAGGAGCCCCGGGTCGAGTATCCACAGTCAGCCATGTCCAGGACGGAGGCAGCCGGGCGCGACCGCGCCGGACAACGCCGCGGAGGCGGCCGATGACGCAATTCCTGGCGTTCATCCTCCTGATCGGCCCGCTGATCTTCGTGCATGAGCTCGGCCACCTGCTGGCCGCGAAGCTGGTCGACGTCAAGGTCGTGCGCTTCTCGCTCGGCTTCGGCCCGGCGCTGGTGCGAGTCCAGCTCGGCGAGACCGAGTATCGGATCGCTCCGATCCCGCTCGGCGGCTACGTGACGCTGCTCGGCCAGTCACCCGACGAACCACTGGCGCCGCACGAGGCCCACCGGGCGCTGCGCAACCGCCCGCTGTGGGCGCGTTACCTGGTCCTCGGCGCCGGGCCGCTGTTCAACCTGCTGCTGCCGCTGCTGCTCTACTTCACGTTCTACCTCGGGCACACGGTGATCCCGCCGCCGGTGATCGGCACCGTGCTCGACGACTCGGCCGCGGCCACCAGCGAGCTGCAGTCCGGCGATCGGATCGTCGCCATCGACGGCACCGACATCCGCTCGTGGGGCGAGATGCAGGACCACGTGCGAGCGGCGCCCGACCGTGAGGTGAAGCTGCAGATCGAGCGCGACGGGGTCCGCTTCGACCGCTTCGTCACGCCGCGCCGCAGCGTGGTCAAGAACGCCGTCGACGAGCCCGAGGCCCGCGGCATGCTGGGCGTGTTCCCGTGGGTGTACGCGCCGCAGATCGGCATCGTCGACACCCGCTCGGCGGCGCACGAGCAGGGCCTGCAGACCGGCGACATCATCACGTCGATCAACGGCGAGCCGATCGCCACGGTCGAGGATCTCGAGCGCGAGCTGACGCGTCAGGGTACGGCGCTGCTGCGCTTGACGTACCTGCGCGCGGTGCCGGTGCGCAGCGAGTTCGGGACGTACTGGTGGTACGCGTCGCACCACGCGCGGCTGCTGCCACGTCACGAGGGCGGCGCGACCGGCCTGCTGCCGGCCAACACGTTCGTCCGCACGGTCGCGTCCGGTTCGCCGGCGGCGCGCGCCGGGATCGCACCCGGCGATCGCGTGCTCGCGGTCGACGATCGCCCGGTCACCCGCTGGGAGACGGTCGCGGTGATGCTCGATCGTCAGGGCACCAAGCCGCTCGACCTGCGCGTGCAGTCGCCTGGTGAGGCGCCGCGCACGGTCCGCGTCGAGCAGGAGGTCCGCACCCACCGCGGGATCTACAAGCAAGAGCGCAGCTACCTGTTCTTCGGGGCCGATCCGTACGCCAAGCGCGAGGTGCCGCCGCCCGAGCCGATCCGCGGCCGCGTCACCTACGCCGTGCGCTCGGCGATCGACGAGACGCTGTCGATGCTCGGCATGATGTGGACGAGCTTGCGGCAGATGGTGACGCTCGAGCGCGGGGTCGACGAGCTCAGCTCCGTGGTCGGGATCTTCAACGTCGCCGGCACCGCGGCCGAGCAAGGGCCGGGTCAGTTCCTGCTGCTGATGGCGCTGCTCAGCATCAACCTCGGCTTCGTCAACCTGCTGCCGATCCCGATCCTCGACGGCGGGCACCTGATGTTCTTCACGCTCGAGGCGCTGCGTCGCCGGCCGCTCGGTCAGCGCGCGCGCGAGGTGGCCAGCGCCGTCGGCCTGGTGATCATCCTGGTGCTGCTGCTGATCGCCCTGCGCAACGACATCACCCGCTTCTGGATGGACTAGTGACGACCTGGCTGCTCGCGCTCGACACCTCGACGCCGCGGACAGCGCTGGCGGTCGGTCACATCGACGCCGCGACCGGCAGCGCGCACGCGGTGGCGGAGGCGACGCATGACGATCGCGGGCGCCCGGCCTCGGCCGAGCTGGCAACCCGGATCTCGGCGCTGCTGGCAGCGGCCGGCGTGGCGCCGCGCGAGCTCGGGGCGATCGCCTGCGGCCTCGGGCCCGGGATGTTCACCGGCAGCCGCGTCGCCCTGGCCACCGCCAAGGGGCTGGCGCTCGGCCTGGGCTGCCCGCTGTTCGGCCTCAGCACGCTGGCGATCGTGGCCGGTGCCGAGCGCGTCCGCGGGTCGGTCCTGGCCCTGCTCGACGCCCGCCGCGGCGATGTCTACGCGGCCGCGTTTCAGCTCGGCGACGCGGGGCCGGAGCGGCTGAGCGAGGATCGCTGCTGTCCTTTGGAGCAGGTGCTGGCCGAGCTGCCGCCGGCGTTCGTCGCCGAGGCGCGCGCGGTCGGCCCCGGCGTAGCGGTCGCCTCCGCCCTGCCCTCCGAGCTGCTCGCGCGCTCGCTGGCGGTCCCCGGCGCCGACGCGCCCGGGCTGTGGGCCGCGGCCGCCCGCGCGGCGCTGCACGAGGCGCCGGTCGACGTCGCCACCGTCGACGCGGTCTACCTGCGCGCCAGCTACGCCGAGCTCGGGCTCAACACGCCCAAGCGCCCGCCGTACCGCTCGCCGTTCGTATGACCGCACGGACATGCTCGATCGAGCATGTCGCTTCGCACATGGTCTCGTGGACATGTCCTCGAGAACATGCGCTGCGTGCGTCGCCCGCCCCGGGCGTCAGAACGCCACCGACAGCCCGCGGCCGCCGATCGCCAGCGCGGCGGCGGCGCGGCGGCGCTGGTCGCCGATGATGAGCATCGGCAGGCCGGCGGTGAAGGCCGTCGCCCCGGTGACGATGCTGAGCGCGGCCGAGGCGTCGCGCTCGCGGCCGGCCATGCCGACGCCGAGGCCGACCACCAGCAGGCCACCGGCCATCAAGGCGACGCCGAGGTTGGTCCACAGCTTGCCCCGCTTGCCCGAGCGCGGCGGGATGGCGGGCACGTACGGAGTATCGAGCGGGGCGGCGCGGGCCAGGGCGCCTGGCTCGAGGATCCGGTCGGAGAAGACATGTCCTTCGGGATAGGCGATGACCGCGCTGAGCGTGACCGAGGCGGGGGCCGGGGCCGCGGGGCCGGTGCACACCGAGCCGGCAGCGCGCAGGCGGGCGTCGACGCGGACGCGGGCGCCTCGCAGCAGGGCCACGGCCGCGGGCGTGAGCACGCCGGCAGACTCGAGCAGCCGCGCGTGGCGGACCAGCCGGAGGTCGGCGGCGCACAGCAGGTCGGTGCGCGAAGGATCGTCGGCCTGGGCCTCGGCGGCCGCCTGCACGCCCTTCTCGAGCGGCTCGTGGGCGCTGCCGAGGAACCGCTGCGGGGCGGCGCTGCCCGTGAGGCGATCGTGCGCGCGGAAGTAAAACTCGGCGGCGCTGGCGTGGGCCCCCTCGGCGGCGCGCTCGTCGGCGTAACCGGTGAGGTTGTCGCTCCACAGCACGCTCTCGTGGACTGGGCCCTCGGCCGGCCGCGCCGCGACGGAACTGGCGCTCAGCGCCACCACGAGCCCACAGGCGACCGCCCGGACACCGCGCATGCCCACCAGCCTACCGCCGGTGACGCGAGGGCGCCAGCCGGCGGCGCGTCGCCGCAGGCCGTGACTGCGCCGGCCGACCGCGCGATGTCGGAGTGACGCCGTCGTCGCTCAGCCGCGCAGGTGGGCCAGCAGTTGCTCGACGGTGTTGCGACGCGGATCTTCGAGGACCCAGTCGAGCAGATCGACGAGCGTCTTGCCGAGCTTGGGACCGGGCGTAGCCAGCCCCTCGCGCACGAGGTCGTCGCCGCCGATGGCCAGCTCGCCGACGGCCAGCGGTGCGCCGCGGATGGCCTCCTCGATCGTCACCGCCTGGGCCCACTCGCTCGCGTGCACGACGGCGGCGTCGGCGGCGTACTTGCGCCCGAGCTTGGCCAGCGTGCGCCGCAGCAGCAGCGGGTCGTGCGAGCGCGCCAGCGGCTCGAGCGCCGGGTTCGTGAGCGCGAGGACCCGCGCCCGCTCGTCCCGGCTCGGGCGCAGGTCGTCGATGATCTTCTCGATCGTCCCCCGCTCGCCGCGCAGCGGCCACAGCAGTCGGGCCAGGCGGGTCACCGGGTCGCGCGGCATGCGGTCCACATGCTCGATCGCCGCGGACTGCTCCTCGAAGCTCAGCGGGGCGAGCACGCGGGCCCAGATGCCGGTCTCGGCCATCGGCAGCAGGCCGAGGATCGGGCGCGCGGCCGCCAGCAGCTTGAACAGCTCGACGTGGACGCGCTCGCGGCTGACCTTGTCGAGGACGTCGAGCGCGCCGCCGATCGCCGCGGCGGTGTCGAGGTCGAGCCTGTACTCGAGGACAGCACACAGCCGGACCGCACGCATGGCCCGGAGGCCGTCCTCCTGGAAGCGTTGGGCCGGGTCGCCGACGGCGCGGATGACCCCGCGGCCGAGGTCGCCGAGGCCGTCGAAGCAGTCGGTGAAGATCTCGCGGATGGGGTTCCAGGCGAAGGCGTTGATGGTGAAGTCGCGGCGCGCGAGGTCCTCGCGGAGGTCGCGGAGGAACCGGACCTCGGAGGGGCGCCGGCCGTCGTCGTAGCGGCCCTCGCCGCGGAAGGTCGTGATCTCGGCGAGGATCCGGGCGTCGCCGCGGCCGTGGATGACGGTCACCGTGCCGTGCGCGACGCCGGTCGGGATCGTCTTCTTGAACAGCGTCTGGACCTCTTCGGGCGTGGCGCTGCTGGCGAGGTCCCAGTCGCCGTGAGTGCGGCCGAGGAGCACGTCGCGGACGGCGCCGCCGACCAGCACGGCCTCGTGTCCGGCGTCATGAAGGATCTGGGCGATCTCACGGAGCGCGGCAGGGATGGGCGCGGCGCGCAGCAGGGCCGCCGCCTGCGAAGGCGTGGGGGTCATGCCACCGACGTTATCACTCACGCGGCCGGGTTCGCACGCCGGGGTGCTATGGTTGACCGTGGCCATGGACTTCCCGATCCGGATCACGCCCCTCCTCCGACCCCTGCTCTTCCCGCTCCGGGCCTCGGGTGAGCGCGCGGCGGTGCGGATCGGCGGCGGACGGGTCGAGGTCGAGTTCGGGGTGTTGTTCCGCGGCAGCTTCGCGCTCGAGCAGATCGAGCACGTCAGCCGCTCGACCTGGCCGTGGTGGAGCGGCCTCGGTCTGCGGCTCGGCGCGCGCGGCCGCGTGGGCCTCGTCGGTTCGCTCGAAGGGGTGGTCTGCGTCCACTTCAACCGCCCCCAGCGCGTCCGCGCGCCGTTCCCGTGGCGCTGCCGCGAGCTCTACCTGTCCCTCCACGACCCCGACGGCTTCATCGCCACCGTCGAGGCCGAGGCCCACATGGCCGCGGCATAGGACGCCGCCCGCTCAGCCCTTGCAGGCGGCCCAGTTGGGCCCCTGACCAGCGTCGACGTGCAGCGGCACCTGCAGCTTGTCGCCCGCGGCCCCCTCCATCAGCGGGCGCGCGAGGGCGATGAGCTCTTCGACGCGGCCGGCCTCGCACTCGAAGATGAGCTCGTCGTGCACGGTCAGCAGCATCTGCACCCACGGCTTGTCGGCCAGCGCGGCGTCGACGGCGATCATGGCCCGCTTCATGATGTCGGCGGCGCTGCCCTGGATCGGGGTGTTGCGAGCGACCCGCTCGCCGGCGGCGCGTGCGGCCCCCTTGCGCGCGAGCTCGGGGATCCGCCGCCTGCGACCGAAGATGGTCTCGGCGTAGCCGCGCGCGCTGGCGAGGTCGATGAGATCCTCCATGTAGCGCGACACGCCAGGGATCTTCTCGAAGTAGACCTTGATGTAGCTGCCGGCCTTGCCGCGCGGGATGCCGAGCTGGCGCGCGAGGCCGAACGCCGACTGGCCGTAGATGACGCCGAAGTTGACGGCCTTGGCGATGCGCCGCTGCTCGCCGGTGACCTCGGGCTCGGGCACGCCGAACACCTCGGCGGCGGTGCGGCGGTGGACGTCGACGCCGTCGTGGAATGACGACACCAGGTTCTTGTCGCCCGAGAGGTGGGCGAGGATCCGCAGCTCGATCTGCGAGTAGTCGAGCGCCACCAGCAGCTTGCCGGGGCCGGCGACGAAGCCCTCGCGGATGCGCCGGCCGACCTCGCTGCGGACCGGGATGTTCTGCAGGTTGGGGTCCTTGCTCGAGAGCCGGCCGGTCTGGGCCACGGCCTGGCGGAAGTTGGTGTGGAGGCGACCGGTGACCGGGTTGATCTCGTTCGGCAGCGAGTCGAGGTAGGTGCCCTTGAGCTTGGTGAGGCCGCGGTACTCGAGGATGAGGCCGACCACCGGGTGATAGGCGGCGAGCTCTTCGAGCACTGCGGCGTCGGTCGAGTAGCCGGTCTTGGTCTTGCGCCCGGCCTCGAGCCCGAGGTCCTCGAACAGCAGCTTCTGCAGCTGGGTCGGCGAGTCGGGGTTGAGGTCGTAGCCGGCGTGCTCGGCGATCTGGGCCCGCAGCGCGGCGATGTCGACGCCCATGGCCTCGCCCTGCTTCGAGAGGACCTCGGCGTCGACGCGCACGCCGGTCTCCTCGATGCGCTGCAGCACGCGCACGAGCGGCATCTCGAGCTCGTCGAACAGGGACCGCAGGGCGCTCGACTCGTCGAGCTGCGGGCGCAGGTGCTCACCTGTCTTCAAGGCCAGCTCGGCGCGCTCGCAGGCGTAGGCCATCGTGCGATCGACCGGGGCGCGGGTGAAGGTGACGGCCTTCTTGCCCTTGCCGAGCACGTCCTCCTGGACGCCGGCGGTGTAGGCGAACAGGTCCTTGGCCAGCTCGGTGAGGTTGTGAGACGCGCGCGCCGGGTCGAGGGTGTACGAGGCCAGCTTCGGGTCCATCACCAGCGGGCCGAGCTCGACGCCGTGGCGGCGGAGGACGATGGCCTGGAACTTGGACCCCTGGGCCACCAGCGGCAGCGCGCCGGCCATCAGCCGCCGCAGCTGGGCGGTGATGATGTCCTTGGCGACATGTTTCACGAGCAAGGCGTCGCCCTCGTGCGCGACCGGCAGGTAGGCCGGCGCCGGCGCGCCTTCGCCTCCCGGCGCCAGGGCCACGCCGACCAGCGCGGCCCGCATCGAGTCGGCGACGTCGACGACGATCTGCAGGGCCAGGCTCTTGCCGTGGGCCAGGGCGGCGTCGACGTAGGCGGTCAGCTCGGCCTCGCTGGTCAGCGTCTGGTAGCGCGACTTGTCGAGGATGAGCGGGGCGCCGGGGCGCAGCTCGAGCGGGCCCTCGGGCGGCTTGTGCTCGATGGCCTTGCCGCGCAGGCCGAGCAGGCTCTTGAACCCGAGCGGACCGAAGAACGCCTCGAGCGTGGCCTGGTCGCTGCCGCGGTCGACCAGCTCGTCGAGCGGGCGCGGCAGCGGGACCTCGCAACGCAGCTGCACGAGCTGACGGCTGAGGCGCGCGTTGGCGGCGTGCTCCTGCAGGGCCTCGCGGCGCTTGACCTGCTTGATGCTGGCGGCGCCGTTCAGCAGACCCTCGAGATCGCCGAACTCCTCGAGCAGCTGGGCGGCGGTCTTGGGGCCGATGCCGGGCACGCCGGGCACGTTGTCGGAGCTGTCGCCGGTGAGCGCGAGCAGGTCGACCAGCTTGGTCGGCGGCACGCCCCACTTCTCGACGACCTCGGGCGGGCCGATCAGCTTGGACTTCATCGAGTCCCACATGAGGATCGGCTTGCGCTGATCGTCGCCGGCGTCGACGAGCTGCATGAGGTCCTTGTCGGTCGAGAGGATCACGACCGAGCGCCCGGCCTTCTGCGCGGCGTGGGCGTAGCAGCCGATGATGTCGTCGGCCTCGACCCCGGCGACCTCGATCACCGGCAGGCCGAGCGCGGCCGTCGCCTGGCGGACCAGCGGGATCTGGGGCACCAGGTCCTCGGGCATCGGCGGACGGTGAGCCTTGTAGGCGGGGTAGAGCTCGTTGCGGAAGCTCTTCTCGGCGTGGTCGAACACGGCGATGAAGACCTCGGGCTGGAACTCCTTCCGCATGGCCTGGATCATGCGGACGAACCCGTGCACGGCGTTGATCGGCGCGCCGCCCGGGGCGCTCAGGCTCGGCATGGCATGGAAGGCGCGGAAGATGAAGTTGTTGCCGTCGATGAGGAAGACGCTGCCAGGGCCGCCTTGAGGACGCGCGTTTGTGCTCACGCAGCGGGTTCTACCACATGCGCGCCGCCCGTCGACCCGGTCCCGGCGCGCGCGGCGATCCGCGGCGCCGGAGCCGATCTGCGTCGGCGCACGTCATGGCCGCGGGGGAGCGCACGACCTGTCCTTCGGGGCAGGTGCTTGGCGACCTCGGCCGCGAGCGACATGAAAGGATCCCGACCCATGGCCACCTCGTCCGCGGCGGCTCTGCGTCGACATGTCCTCCGGGACATGTGATGCGAGCGGGCTCGGCCTTTCGACCTGTCCTCAGGGCCAGGTCCAGGCGACCTGTCCTTGGGGACAGGCGCGGGTCAGCGCGGGTCGGCGGCGCAGCGGAAGCCGATGCCGTGGGTGTGGGCGTCGGCGTCGTTGGGGAACCGCAGCGCCGGGTCGGAGTGCTCGGGCTCGGAGCTGTTGAAGGCGCCGCCGCGGATCACCCGGTTGTTGCCCGGCATCGGCGGGGCCGGCTCGCCCTCGGTGGTCGGGTAGCGCTCGAAGCGGTCGGCCGTCCACTCGAACACGTTGCCGACGAGGTCGAACAGGCCGTTCTCGGTCTTGCCGCCGGGGAAGCTGCCGACCGGCGCGGTGCCGACGAACTTGTCGTCGGCGGCGTACATCGGCTCGACCGGCGGCAGGCCCTTCTGCTTGCGCCACGCGACGCACTCGGTGCCGCAGGCGTTGAGGTGCTCGGGGCTGGGGGCGCCGTCGCCCCACGGGAACACGCGGCCGTCGGAGCCGCGGGCGGCGAACTCGAACTCGGCCTCGCTCGGCAGGCGCCCGCCGTGAACGCGGCAGTACTCGTCGGCCTGGGCCCAGGTGATGCAGTTGATCGGGTGCTGCTTGCGCTCCTCGACGCCGGCGTTGCACAGGGTCGTGTAGGCGGCCTTGGCCTTGTCCCAGTCGGCCCGCTTGCTCGAGCCCTGCGGCCAGAAGCTGTCGCGGTAGGCCCGCTTGCACTCGCCCTTGTCCGAGCAGGTCTCGTACTTCTCGGTCGTGACCTCGTAGACGTCGATGCAGAACGGCCGGATCTCGACCTTGTGCAGCGGCCGCGCCAGCGCCAGCACCGGCTTCTCCGACTCGGTGCCCATGAAGAAATTCTTGCCGGTGACGAACACCATGCCCTCGGGGCACGAGGTCGGCGGCTTGGGCGGCTCGACCTTGACCTCGGGCTTGGGCGCGTCGACCACCTTGGTCTCGGCGGGCGGCGGCTCGGGCGGTTTTTCGGCCTCGCCCCCGCCGCGCGTGGCGATGAACACGGCGGCGCCGATGGCCACGAGGGCGCCGACGACCGCCGCGATCGCGCCGATGGCCATCGGCTTGACGGTGGGCGCGGGCGGGGTGACGACGGTGGAAGGGACCGGCGGCGAGACCGGGGTCGGCGGGGCCGACATCGTCATCACCGGCTGCTGCGCCAGCAGCTCGCCCGAGCCCCGGGTCTTGAGCGGGCCGCCTTGACCGTCGGGCACCACGGTCTGACCGATGGTGGTCTCGGCGGCCTGGATCGCCGGGTACTCCTTGAGCTCGAGCGCGGCGGCGAGGCCGGTCCAGAACTCGCCCATGTTGGCGTAGCGGTCGACGACCTTGACCGCGAGCGCCTTTTGGAACACGGCCTCGACGGCGTCGGAGGTGGTGATGCCGAAGGTCCGCGGGGTCGGGCGCCGCTGGGTGTTCTGGGTCGCGAACGCGAACTGGATGAACTGCTCGCCCTCGAGCGCCGGCAGGCCGCCGCGCATGATCTCGACCAGCACGAGCGCCATTTGATAGACGTCGGTCCACGGGCCGGTGGCGCCGTAGCTGCGGTCGAACTGCTCGGGCGCGCCGTAGGTCGGGGTGAAGCTCGAGATCTGGGTGCCGGTGGCCTGCATCGCCGTGCGGGCCTGGCTCTGCATGACCTTGGCGATGCCGAAGTCGAGGACCTTGATGACGACGCCCGGGGCCAGCGCGTCGCCGAGGACGAAGAAGTTGGCCGGCTTGATGTCGCGATGAGCGACGCCGCGGCCGTGGGCCAGCGCGAGCGCGCGGGCGCAGCCGTCCATGAGGTTGAAGGTCTCGAGCGCGCTGCGCTCGGGCGAGCGCGGCGTGCCTGTGTCGTGGCCGATCCACGCCTCGAGCGGGCGACCGTCGAGCCACTCGAGCACCATGTACGGCAGCCACACGCCGTTCGGGGTGGTGAGCGTGCCGATGTCGCGGGCCTGGACGATGCCGGTGGTCCGGCTCGACAGCGCGGTCAGCAGCTTGCCCTCGCGGACGAACGCCTCGAGCAGCTCCTCGCGCATCTCGACCGGGGCGTTCGACAGCGCGGTGAAGCACTTGACGGCCACCGGCTCGTCCCAGATCCGATGGTTGGCCCGGTAGACGATGCCGAAGCCGCCCTCCCCGACCACGCGCTCGATGGAATACTTGTCGGCGACGAGGGTGCCGACGAGCCCGAATCGGTCCACCGCCTCAGCCATGGTGGCTCTCTTTACGGGCAGCGGTACGGTCTGGATCGAGCGCAGGCATGTGCATGATCAGCGGCGCGATTGTACGCCAGCGTCGCGCGGCGCGCACCGCGGCGGTTGTCGCGGCAGCCTGCCCTTTTTTTGCCCTCCGCCGCCCGGACTCGTAGGGTCCGGCCAATGTCCGCCCGTCCGTCGCTGTTCGTCTGCACCGCCCTGCTCGCGGCCCTGCTCGCGCCTCCGGCCTCCGCCAGCACTGCCACGACGGCGACGCGCGGTTCCGCACAACCGGCCGCGAAGGCCTCGCCGAGCCCACAGCGGCCGGCGCAGGCCCGGCCAGCGACGACGACCGCGACCCCGGCCAGGCCGGCCGCGGCGGCGTCGGCTGGCCGTCAGGACATGGTGAAAAAGCCAGGTGACCCGCCGACCGCGGCGCATGTGCGATCGGGCACGGCGGCGCCGGCGAACGGGACGACGAAGCCACGGGCCGATGCGGTCGACGGACGCGGACCGGCGACCAGCAAGGGCACCCGCACGAGCACGGGCGCGGCGGGCCAGCGCGCCACGAGCACCGGACCGGCGACCCAGCGCGACGCGAGCACCGGACCGGCGAGCAAGCAGACCGCCGCGACCGCCAGCCGCGACGCCGGCCAGCGCACCGCGAGCGGCGGAACTGCGGGCAAGCAGGCCGTCATGACCGACAGCCGCGACCCGGGCCAGCGCACCACGAGCGCCGCGAACAACCGCGCCGGCGTGATCGACGGCCGCGACGCGGCGGCGCTGCGCGAGCTGTACCGTCGCAAGCCAGTCCGCGGGGATCGGCAGGCCGAGACCCGCACGGCGGCGCGTCCGGCCCAGGGCGAGACCGCGATCCGCGGGGCGGCGCCGAGCGATCGGGCGGCCGAGACGACGGCTGCCCGCCCGGCGCGGGGCGAGCTCCACGGCGCGACGAGCGAGGTGGAGCGCAAGAAGATCGACGCGAGCGCGCCCGGTCGACCGACCCCGGCCGTGGTCACGCGCGAGCCGATCTCCCCGGCGCCAGCGCCGGAGCCCGAGTCGGTGGTGGCCGCGAAGGCTGACTCTTCGGACATGGTCCAAAAGACCGGTTCGAAGAAGTCGCGGCGCAAGGCCGCCCAGGCCGAGGACGAGCTGCTGGCAGAAGCGTCCGGTCCGCGGCCGACGGCGGGCAGCAGCTGCGCGGCCGGCCTCGGCGCCGCGCCGGCGCTGCAGTTCGACCGCACGCGGGCGTCGCTGCGCGAGTTCTCGTGGGCCGACATGGCCTACTTCTTCGAGACCGCGGCCGACGAGGCGGAGCCCCAGTCGCGCCAGGTCAGCGGCGCGGGCGTGCTGGCGACCGACGAGGCGATCCGGCGCTCGGGCCTGCCGCGGCGGCCGCTCGAGGCGGTGGCCCAGGCGCAGGCGGTCGACCTGCTGACCGAGCGCGAGCTGGTGCGCATCGACAAGGCGCTCGCCGGGGCCAGCCCGGCCGCGCTGGGGACGCTGCTGCGCGCCGACTCGCCGACCCTGCGCGCGCACGTGTGGACGTGGCTGGCGACCACGCCGGCCGGCGCGTGCGCGCTGGTCAAGCTCGACGGCCGCGAGGTCGAGGCGGCCATCCACGACCGCAGCGTGGCGGTCGAGCACGGCGAAGATCTGGTGTTCCGCCCGCTCGGCGACTACGCGCTGGCGGCTCGCTCGCGCCTGGCCGCGGCCGACCCACAGGCCTACGATCAGCTGCTGCGGACGCTGGCGGTCGACGCGGGGCTCGACCCGCGGGTGCGCGCGACGGTGGCCGGGCTGCGGGTGCGACGGGGCCACGCCGACTCGATCGAGGCCGGCCTGCGCGACCCGGTGGCGGCGATCCGCGGGGCGACCGCGGCCGCGGCGATCGACCGCGACCGCCCGCGCTACGAGGGCCGGGTGCTCGACCACGCGGCCGACGATCCGGCCGATCTGGTGACCGAGCTGATCGTCGGCGAGCTGCTCGGCGGACCCGACGGCAAGCCGCAGGGCGAGCTCGCGCAGCGCCGCGACGAGCGGGTGATGGCGGCGCTGGCCCGCTGGAAGGGCCGCGGCGATCCGATGTCGCCCCTGCCCGTGCCGTCGCAGCCGCTGCGGTTCCAGGCGCCCAACAAGAAGATGGAGTCCGCGCCCGCCCCCGCCCCGGCGCCGATGATCGCGGCGACGCCGGTCGAGCCCGCGGTGGTGCCCGAGGCGCCCGCGCCCGCGCAGGCCAGGCCCGCCGCCGAAGAGTCGATCGAGGCCCCGCGCCCGCTGGCGCACACGCCGACCCGCCGCGAGCCCGAGCCGGCGGCGAGCGGCCCGCAGCTGCCGAGCGTGCTCGACGACCCGACCGGGACGTCGCTGCGGCCCTGAGTGTCCCCTGAGACATGTCGAAAAGGCCATGCTCTTCGGAGCATGGCCTTTTTTACATGTCGTATCGGACATGCCCCCGAAGACATGTCCCTCTCGCCGCCTCAGAAGCTGCGGGCGATCAGGGCCCGAAAGTAGTTGACGTCGCCGCGCCCGGCGAAGCCGTGGGCGTAGGTGAAGAACAGGTCGATGGTCTCGCGGTAGCCGATGCGGAAGCTGAACACGAGCGACATGCCGAGGCTCCAGCGCAGCGCGTCGCGGCTGAGGCGTTCGGTCCAGGCCATGCCGACGTCGGCGAACGGGATCGTCGTCAGGCGGCGCAGGTACAGCGGCAGCGAGCTCATGCCGCGCTCGACGTCGACCAGCGGGATCCGGTACTCGCTGTTGAGCACCGCGTAGTAGTCGCCGGGCAGCGAGCGCCAGGCGAAGCCGCGCAGGAAGCCGGCCTCGCCGAACGCCTCGCGGCGGAGGAACGACTGGATGACGTCGGGCTGGTCGCGCAGGCCGCCGAGGCGGAACCCGCCGAGGCGCCCGAGGCCGCCCGCCGAGGCCCCGCCGCCGATCCGCAGCGCCAGCACCTGGTGGCCGCGCCACGGCATCCGGATCCGCTCGGTGTAGGCGGCGCCGACCTGGATGTCGCCGTACTGGCCGCCCAGGTGCGGATCGACGACCGACAGGCGCACGCTCGCGGCCCGCCCGGTCTCCTCCTGGTAGCCGTGGCGGACGCTGCGGAGGTTGCTGTAGCGCAGCTCGAGGTCGACGCGGCCGAGGTCGCCGGCGGCCGGCGGGGTGGTCGCGGGGGCGTTGGGGTCGAGCCGCTCGCGGTCGCGGTCGAGGTCGCGGAAGCGGGTGAACACGTAGTCGAGGCTGGCGCTGGCGTTGTGGATCGCGTGGCGCACGATGGGCACGTCGATGCCGGCGCGCACCGACGTCTGGCGCTCGCGGTAGCCCTTCTGCGCGTAGGGCTGGAAGCTGCCGTCGGCCGAGATGTTGTCGTAGCTGTAGCGCTGGGTGCTGTCGTGGATGCGGAAGTCGCGGCGGAATCCGAAGCGGAAGGTCGGCACCAGGCGGGCGAAGGTGTACTCGACCGAGCCGGTCGGCTGCTGGTGATCGACGAACTGGCGGAACACGCCGGTGAGGCGGTGGTAGCCGACGACGTCGGCGATCTCGAGCTTGGCCCCGAGCTCCAGGCCCTGGCCGGCGCCGCCGAAGTCGAGCGAGGCCGGGGCGATGGCCCGCGGGAACATGGTGCGGATCGGCTTGTAGCGGCTGCTGCGGGCGCTGGCCGGGCGCCCGCGATCCTCGGGCAACGGCGGGTCGGGCTCGTCGGCCACGGGCAGGTCGTCGACCGTCGGCAGCGGCTCGAGGAAGTTCGAGGGGTCGAACTTCATGACCCACAGGTCGTAGCCGGTCGAGCTCGCGCCGATGTAGGCGATCCGCGTGCCGTCGTGGCTGACGACCGGGTCAAAGGCGGCGCCGAGCACGTTGGTGACCTGGTGGGTGCGGCCGGTAGCGAGGTCGATCGCGTAGACGTTGAGGACGTGGTCGCGGTCGGACGTGAAGAGCAGCCAGCGACCGTCGGGCGAGTACGCGGGGGTGGTGTCGATCCAGCGGTCGGCGGTCACCCGCGTGTGCGTGCCGGCCTCGCGGTCGTAGACGTAGAGGTCGCGATAACCGCCGGCGCGGTGCATCGAGTAGGCGACCTTGCGCCCGTCGGGCGACCAGCGCGGGGTGTAGACCTGCTGCGTGCGCTCGACCGGCGCGACCTCGGTGACCTCGCGGGTGTGCAGGTCGAGGAAGGCCAGGCGCGACTGGGCGACGTCGTTGCGCACGAACACGACAGTGCGGCCGTCGGGCGCGACCTGGGCGTCGCGGGCGCGCAGACCGAAGGTCAGCTGCTCGGTGTCGGCCGGGCCCTGGCGGGCGTTCGGGGCCCCGGGCTGGCCGTGCCACAGGTAGAGGTCGTTCCAGGCGTAGCGCAGGTCGTGCAGCGACCATTGCTCGAAGACGATGTCCTTGCCGCCAGGGAGGAACGACCCGGAGGTCGCGCCCTGGACCTCGACGACGCGCTCGATGTCGGTGCTCTGGCCCTGGCGGCCGACGCCGACGCCCTCGCGGATCCGTCCGCCGCGGCTCGAGATCCGGCGGATGCCCGGGTTCGAGTGGCCGTCGTCGTCGTAGAAATAGATCATGCGGTCGTCGGCCGACCAGAAGGGCCGCCGCGTGAACGCGTTGCTGGCCTCCGACGCGACGGTGAAGGTGAGCCGCCGGCCCTCGCGGATGCCCCGGCCGCGGATCGCCCGCGCCTGGGCCTCGAAGCGGCGGGTCATGTGGAGCTCGAACTCCTTCCACAGCTGCTCGAACGTGACGCCGAGGACCTTGGAGACGGCGCGGTGGATCCCGTACGGCACCGCCTGGCCGCCGTAGGTGTGGCTGAGCTCGCGCAGCTTGTCGTGGCCGTAGCGGGTGCCGATGTAGTCGACGAGGTGGAGGCCGTAGAGGTAGACGGTCGTGACGTTGGGGAAGATGGTGCCGGGCGAGGAGACGCGATCGATCGGCTGGAAGCCGTGCTCGAGCACGTGCATGCGCATCATGGTGTCGAACTGGGCCGAGCGGTGGCGGCCCTGCGAGGACAGGCGCGACTCCTCGTAGGTCGCCAGGCCCTCGATGAACCACCGCGGCTGGGCGCCGTTGGGCGGCCACACCTTGCCGAGCACGCCGAAGCCGAGCAGCGCGTTGACCAGCCGCGGGACGCCGTGGATGGTGTCGATGTGGACGATGTGCGTGTACTCGTGGGTGAGCAGCACGTCGAGCCAGTCGTCGTAGCTCTCGAGCACCGACATCGACTCGGGCGCGGTGACGTTGGCGTTGACATGCGCGTACGGGACGACCGAGGCGCTGCCGTTGGCGGAGTCGGTGTCGTCGGTGAGGACCACCTGGGTGCGCAGGTACGGGCTGTGTCCGAGGTCGGGGGCGAGCCGCGAGTGGGCCCGCTCCATCGTCGCCGCCGCGCGCTCGGCCGCGACCTCGCTACCCTGGTAGTAGTGAATGACGAAATGCTCGGTCTCGAGGGTACGCCACCGCTGATCGCGGGTGCCCGCCGTCGCGACCGGGGCGAATAACGTGAGCAGCAACAGGCACCCCAACGCGAACCATCGCGCGCGGCCGGGGCGTGACGCAGACACCCTCGAAGGATATCAGGCCGACGCGCCGAGGTGCCCACGGACCAGCGTCGTGAGCGCCGCGGGCCGCTCCTCGGCGACGGCGTGGCCGCAGCCGTCGACCCACTCCAGGGCGGCGCCGCCGATGGCGTCGCGCAGGCGCTCGGCGTGGTCGCGCGGGACGATGGCGTCGCGCTCACCCCAGATGACGAGCGTGTCACACGTGAGCGCCTTGAGCCGCGGCAACATCGCCGCCATGCGCCCGTCGTTGGCCAGCTGGGTCAACATCGCGTAGGCCGCCTCGCGCCCGCCGGTGCGCGCGAGCCGGTCCCAGTAGAGGTCGAGGTCGTCGTCGCCGAGCAGGCGCGGGTCGGCCAGCGCGCGCGCGAGGTAGTGGGCCAGAGCTGGCCTTCGGTACAGGTTCTTGAAGACATACGGGCCGAGCCCGGGCACGAGCGCCAGGCGACCCTCGAGCGGCAGCGGCATGGCGAAGCAGGTGGCGTCGACGAGGACGAGGCGGCGCACCCGCTCGGGCGCGGCGTCGGCCAGGCAGACCGCGATCGCGCCGCCCCAGCTGTGGCCGAGCACGTCGACCTGGTCGAGGCCGAGGTGGTCGAGCAGCGCCAGGAGCACGCGCGCCATCCAGGTCGGGCTGTAGTCGGCGCAGTGCACCGGCGGCGGACGATCGCTGTCGCCGGCGCCGGGCAGGTCGGGGATCAGCAGGCGACGCGAGGTCGCCAGCTCGGGGACCAGGGCCCGGAACGCGTAGCCGTAGACCATGAGGCCGTGGATCAGCAGCAGCGGCGGGCCGGCGCCCGGACCGTCGGGGCCGAGGTCGCGGAGGTAAAGGCGGCCGAAGTCGAGCGAGACCAGCCGCGAGCGGTCGGAGATCACGGGCCGATAGCCCGGGGCCCTCACGGCCCGCCCTCCCCCTCGCTGCAGCCGTGACGCAGGTGCTCGGGGAAGCGGGCGCGCATGGTCGCCAGCACCAGCTCGTCGGCCTCGCTGGCGGAGTCGACCTTGAGCACGCGCTGGGCCAGCGCCTTCATGTCGTCGGTCTTCGACGAGCGGATGATGTGCTTGATGACGGGGATGGCGCTCGGGTGCATCGACAGCTCGGCGACGCCGAGGCCGAGCAGGACCCATGTGTAGCGCGGGTCGGCGGCCATCTCGCCGCACAGGCTGACCGGCACGTTGTTGCGCGCGCCGGCCTCGGCGACCTCCTTGATGAGGCGGAGGATCGCCGGGTGCATCGGCTGGTAGAGGTACGAGACGGCCTCGTTCTCGCGGTCGATCGCCAGCGTGTACTGGATGAGGTCGTTGGTGCCGATGCTGAGGAAATCGACGCGGCTGGCGAAGTGCTCGGCCGTCAGCGCGGCGGCCGGGGTCTCGATCATGACGCCGATGTCGATGTCGTCGGCGTGCGCGACCCCGGCGGTGGCCAGCTGATCGCGGGCCTCCTCGATCGCGTCGAGGCCAGCGCCGAGCTCGTCGACGCCGCCGACCAGCGGCAACATGATCGCCAGCGGCCCGTGCACGCCGGCGCGCAAGAAGCCGCGCAGCTGGGAGAGGAACATGTCGCGCTCGCGCAAGGCGAGCCGCAGCGAGCGCATGCCCATCGCCGGGTTGCGCTCGTCCTCCATCTCGAGGAGCTTGGTCGGCTTGTCGGCGCCGAGGTCGAAGGTGCGAAACACCACCGTGTACGGGGCGCACCGCCGCAGGACGTGCTTCGCCATGCGGTAGTGCTCCTCCTCGCTCGGGAGGGTGTCGCGGTTCATGAACATGTACTCGCTGCGGTAGAGGCCGACGCCCTCGGCGCCGTGGCGCAGGGCGAGGTCGAGCTCCTCCGAGATGGCGATGTTGGCCCGCACGCGCACGTGCAGGCCGTCGATCGAGACCGCCGGGAAGGCGTGCTCCTTGCGGATCTTCTGCTCGAAGGCGAGGTGGCGGTCGCGCTCGGCCTGAAAGTGGGCGACCTCCTCGGGGGTCGGCCGGACGATGATGCGCCCGCGCACCGCGTCGACGACGATGAGGTCGCCGGCGTCGACCGCCGCCAGCACGTCGTCGACGCCGACGACCGCGGGGATCTGCAGCGAGCGCGCCATGATGGCGCTGTGCGAGGTCTTGCCGCCGACGCCGGTCACGAGGCCGGCGACCTGGCAGCGGTGCATGCGGGCAGTGTCGGCGGGGCTCAGGTCCTGGGCGACCACCACCGAACCGGCCGGCGGATCGATCTCATCGCCGTGCTCGCCGAGCAGCGCCTGCAGGACGTTCTCGATCAGGTAGGTGAGGTCGCTGCCGCGCTCGCGGATGTAGTTGTCGTCGGCGTGGCCGAGGACCTCGAGGATCTGGTCGGTGACGGTGGTGAGCGCCCACTCGGCGTTGGCCAGGTCCTCGCGGATCAGCGTCTCGGTGCGCTGGATCAGGTCCGGGTCGCGCAGGATCATCTGCTGCGCCTTCAGGATCTGGCGGTGCTCGCCGTGCGGGAGCTTGCTCTTGACGACCTCGATCTGCTGCCGACACGCGCGCAGGGCCTCGTGCAGGCGCTCGATCTCGGATTCGACCCGGTCGCGGTCGATGTGGGTGTGGAGGACGTGGACGCGCCGACGGTCGACGACATAAGCCGGCCCGATGCCGACCCCGGGGCTGGCGGCGGCGCCGTCGATCTCGCGGCGCAGGCCGACATCGACCTGGCGAAACAGGCCCGAGAAAGCGGCGCTCTCCGCTCCGTCGTTCACAGCTCTCCGAACCCGCTCTTGATCAGCTTGCTCAGGGCGTCGAAGCCCGGCGTGGCGTCGGCACCCTCGACGCGAAGCATGACACGGCTGCCCTGACCGCACGCGAGCATGAGCACGCCGAGGATGCTCTTGGCGTTGACCTCGGTGCCCTCGCGCGCGATCCAGACGTCGGACTTGAACTTGTTGGCGAGGTTCACCAGCTTGCTCGCGGCCCTGGCGTGGAGACCGAGCTTGTTGACGATCTCGAACTCACCCTGCATCTGCTTGCTCATGCGGTGCTCTCCTTGGCGGGCGCGGGCGACGGGACATGGACGGCGAGGGCCCGTCGGGCGGAGTCGGCGCAAGTGCGCGCGAGCTCCTCGGGCGACAGCTCGCTGCGGTCGAGGCTGGCGAGCTTGAGCAGGACGTTGAAGCTGAGCCCGCTGAGCACGACCGGCGGCGCGGTGGCTTCGCGGATCCCGCACGAGCACGGGCTGGCGCCATAGGCGTCGGCGATCATGAGGACGCCGCGGCCGCGGTCCGCTGCCACGAGCGCGGCCTTGAGCCGCGTCTTGAGATCGTCGGTCTCGCCGCGACCGGCGTCGACGGCGATGACGCCCTCGAGGCCCGACTCGCCACACACACCGCGCGCGGCCTCCAGCAAGACGCTGGCGCTGCGACCATGTCCCACGAGGACGATGCCGACCTGCTCAGGCATGGACCGACTCCTTGGCCGCCGCTTCCGGGAGGTCGCGGTGGCGGATGATGAGCTGCGGCGGCGGCCGCGACAGCGGTTCGCCCGCGGACAGCCGTTCAGCGAGGGCTTCCGTCAAAGCCACGGAACGATGCTGCCCGCCCGTACAGCCGAGCGCAACGGTGAGGTAAGAGCGCCCTTCGCGCACGCTGCGCGGGACGACGAAGCGCAGCAGGCCCTCGAGGTGGTCGAGCAGCGCGGTGGCGTCGCCCTGACCGAGCACGAAGGCGGCGACCTCGGCGTCGAGGCCGGTGCGCGGGCGCAGGGCGGCGACGTCGTAGGGGTTGGCGAGGAAGCGGACGTCGAACACGAGGTCGGCGAAGCTCGGCAGGCCGGTCTTGAAGCCGAACGAGGTGAGCACGAGGTGCAGCACCGAGGCCGCGCTGTAGCGGTCGCGGATCATCTGCCGCAGCTCGCGGGCCCGCAGGCCGCCGGTGTCGATGGTGGCGGTGGTGCGGGCCCGCAGCGAGCGCAGGCCCGCGCGCTCGTCGGTGATCGCGTCGGGCAGCTCGCCGAGCGGGTGACGCCGGCGGGTCTCGGCGAAGCGACGCACGAGCACGTCGTCGGGGGCGTCGAGGAACAGGATCTCGACGCGATGCCCGGCCTGGACCAACTGCAGGTGGACGCTGGCGAAGCCGCCGAGGTGGCCGACCTCGCGCGCGTCGATGCCGACGGCGATCCGCCGCGGGGTCTCCTCGGCGGCCAGGACGTCGACGAGCTGCGGCAGGAGCAGCACGGGGATGTTGTCGACGCAGTAGAAGCCGATGTCGGCCAGCGCCGCGAGGGCGGTCGACTTGCCCGCCCCGCTCATGCCCGTGACGACGAGCAGCTCCACGATTACTCGACCTCGGGAGAAGGCACGGCGCCCGAATTGGCGCGCGGCGTGGGCACCGGGACGTCGGCCCCGGGCGAGCGGATGTTGGCGCCGCGGGCGCTGGCGGCGATCCGGGCGTTGATCTTCTCCTGGAACTCGCGCGCCGAGTCGTGGCCGCGGAACTTCAACACCTGGTTGCGAGCGACGACCTCGATCAGCGAGGCGATGTTGCGCCCGGGTCGGAGCGGGATCCTGGCCAGAGGGACATCCACGCCGAGGATCGGCCACACCTGCGGCTCGGTGCCGAGGCGGTCGTAGTCCTCTTCCTGGGCCTCGCTGAGCTCGACGACGACCTCGATCTTCTTGTTGTCGCGCACGGCGGCGACGCCGAACAGGTGGGTGATGTTGAGGATCCCGAGGCCGCGGATCTCCATGTGGTGCTGGTGCATCTCGAGCGCGGCGCCCCACACGGTGTCGGGCGGACGCACCGAGACCTCGACGATGTCGTCGGCGACCAGGCGGTGGCCCTTGAGGATCAGGTCGAGCGCCGCCTCGCTCTTGCCGACGCCGCTGCGACCGATCAGCAGCAGGCCGACGCCGAGCACGTCGATGAGGACGCCGTGGATGGTGGCGCGCGGCGACAGCAGGTCCTCGAGCTTGCGCGTCAGTCGCGAGATGAAGACCGAGCTCATCATCGGGCTGCGCAGCACCGGCACGCCGTGGCGACGGGCGACCTCCATCAGGAAATCGGGCGGGTCGAGGCCGCGGGAGATCGCCAGACAGCACAGCGGCTTGCTGCAGAACGCCTCGAGCCCCGCCCTCGCCTGGTCCGGCGAGCAGCTCAGCAGGTAGTCGATCTCGGTGAGGCCGAGCACCTGGATCCGGTCGGGGAAGACGTGCTTGACGAAGCCCGACAGCGCGAGGCCGGGCTTTTGGATCCGCATGCTGGTGATCTTGCGGTCGAGCTCGCCCCAGTCGGACAGCAAGGTCAACTGGAGCGGTTCGGCGGTGGCGTCGAGGAACTTGCCGACCTCGATCGAGGCATCTCTGCGCATGGTGAGCGCAGTCTAGCAGGGGCCGCCCGGCGGGCGCGAGGGCCCGCGGGGCGCGCCTGCGGGGCCGGTCACGTCGCGGCGATGGCCTCGGCCTCGGCCTCGTTGGGCTCGATGAGGCCGTAGTTGCCGTCTTCGCGCACGTAGACGACGTTGATCTCGCCGGAGCCGGCGTTGGTGAACACATAGAACTGCTTGTGAAGCAGGTTCATCTGCATGATCGCGCCCTCGACGGTCATGCGCTCGGTCGTGAACTCGGTCTGGCGGATGACGACCGGGCGGGAGTCCGGCTTGGCGTGGGCGTGGGCGTGGGCGTGACCGTTGCCGTTCCCGTTGCTGAGGGCGGCGACGGTGGCGGCGGCCTCGGCGGCGGCGTCCTCCTCCTCGACGATCTGGTCGACCATGCTCTCGGCGGCGATGACCCCGAGGCGGACCTTGGCCGAGCGGCCCTCATTGCCCTTATGGTGCTTGATCCGCGCCTTGTAGCGCCGGACCTGCCGCTCCATCTTGGCCAGCGCCATGTCGACCGACGAGTACATGTTCTCGGTCGACTCCTGGGCGTGCAGTTGCAGGCCGTTGCGCAGGGTGACGTCGAACGCGGCGATGTGCATCACCTTGTCGACGGTGAACGT
The DNA here is from genome assembly GCF_028368995.1 of Nannocystis bainbridge. Lineage (GTDB taxonomy): Bacteria > Myxococcota_A > Polyangia > Nannocystales > Nannocystaceae > Nannocystis > Nannocystis bainbridge. The sequence goes on from NZ_JAQNDL010000001.1 coordinate 245,364, forward strand.
GCAGCTCACCCGCAACGGCTCGGCGAAGTAGCGCTTGATCTTCTCGAGGCGCTCCTCGGCGTAGCCGCGCAGGGCGGTGGAAGACTCCATCTGGCGGAAAACGAAGTGAGTCTGCATCGATCGGGCACCTTCTTGGTGGGTTTGGCTCCGGCCGAAGGCCGGCGTCTTCTGATTGTCTGACCGCAAGGCCAGGAAAGGCCAGGCAAATCGGGCTTAAAAGAGCTTACGGCGTTTCGCGCTGGAGAGCACGCCGAGCTGCTCGCGGTATTTGGCGACCGTCCGCCGGGCGATGTCGATGCCCTCCTCCTGCAAGAGCTCGACGAGCCGCTGATCACTGTACGGATGAGCCTCGTCCTCGAGGTCGATGAGCTTCTTGATGCGCTCCTTGACGGCCTCGCTGGCGAGGTCGTCGCCGGTGGTGCGGCTGATGCCGGCGTTGAAGAAATACTTGAGCTCGAAGATACCCAGCGGGGTGTGCACGTACTTGTTGGTGGTCACCCGCGAGACCGTCGACTCGTGCATCTCGATGTCCTCGGCGACGTCCTTGAGGATCAGCGGCCGCAAGTGCTGCGGGCCGCGCTCGAAGAACTCGCGCTGGAACTTGAGGATGCTCTTCGTGACCTTGATGATGGTGCGCTGGCGCTGCTGGATCGAGCGGATGAGCCACTGCGCCGAGCGCATGCGTTCGTGGATGTACTCTTTGGCCTTGGGGTGCTCGCCCACGGCCTCTTTGTAGAGCCCGCTGATGCGCAGCCGCGGCAGGCCGTCTTCGTTCAGCGTGACCAGGAGCTCCTCGCCGACCTTGATGATGTACACGTCGGGGGTGATGTATTGCGGCTGCTCGACCCCGTAGGCCCGCGCCGGCCGTGGGTCCATGCCCATGATCACTTTGGTCGCCTCGTAGACCTCCTCGAGCGCCTCGCCGGTATCCCGGGCCACCGCCTGGTAGTTGCGGATCTCGAGGTTGTGCAGGTGCTTGGCGATGATCGCCCGCACCAGCGGATCCTCGACCGGGTGCTCGGGGTGGTTGGCCTGCACCCACAAGCACTCGGCGAGGTTGCGCGAGCCGATCGCCACCGGGTCGAGCTGCTGGATCTTGCGCATCAGCGTCTCGACCTTGAGCGTCGACACGCCGAGCTTGCGCGCGATCTGGGTGGCGCTCTCCTGCAAGTAACCCGCGGGCGACAGGCAGCGCACGATGTACTCGGCGACGTCCTCGCCGGTCTCGTCGAAGTTGGAGAGCCGCACCTGCCACATCAGGTGCTCGGCCAGCGTCTCGGCGCGGGTCAGCGTCGCCTCGAGCGAGGGCCCCTCTTCGTCGTCGTTGTTGTTCCTCGTGGCGCCGGTGGCCGACGGCGGCATGTACTCCATAGAGTCGGCGTAGGCGTCCCAGTCGGCGCCTTCCTTGGGCACCTCGTCGGCCTTGACCTCGGGCGCGCTGCGCTCGGGCTCCGCCTGGGCCTGCTCCTGCTGCGGCGCGTCGACCGCGTCCTGCAGCTCGACCGAGCTCACCGGCTCCTCGGCGCTGGTGCCGATCTCGTGCGCCTCCTCGAGCAGCGGGTTCTCCATCAGCTCGCTGCGCACCAGGTCGACGAGCTCGGGACGGGACAGCTGAAGCAGCTTGATGGCCTGCTGGAGCTGCGGCGTCATCACGAGCTGCGTGCTCATCCGCAAGTCTTGGCGCATCTGAAGTGCCATGGTCCCTCGCCTCGCTAAACCAGTAATTTAGCAGAGCGTACACCTGGAACCAACGACAACGAGGCGGGTGCCCCCCGCACCCACCTCAGCGCTCGCATGCGTCGTCGGGCCGCTTGTTCCACGCGGCGCCGCGAATTGCAGCGCAAGACCCGGCGCGATCTCTGGGGCCCCGCTGGGCCCCGACCGGACCGCCGGGCCTCAGGCGCGCTCGCGCTGGTACTGCAAAGAGGCGGCGATGTACGCCGTAAACAACGGGTGCGGCGCCGTGGGCCGGCTCTTGAACTCGGGGTGGAACTGGACGCCGACGAAGAACGGGTGGCGGTCCTGCGACAGCTCGATCATCTCGACGAGGTTGCCGTCAGGGGAGCGACCCGACAGCACGAGCCCGCTGGCCTCGAGCCGCTCGCGGTAGCGGTTGTTGACCTCGTAGCGGTGGCGGTGACGCTCGGAGATCCGGCTGCGACCGTAGATCCGCGCGGCCAGGCTGTCGGGCCCGAGGTCGCAGTCGTAGGCGCCGAGCCGCATGGTCCCGCCCTTGTCGGCGACCTCTTCCTGCTCGGCCATCAGCGCGATCACGGCCCCGTCGAGCGAGGGGTCGAACTCGGTGCTGTGGGCGCCAGGGATACCGGCGACGTGGCGGGCGAACTCGCAGACGGCCATCTGCATGCCGAGGCAGATGCCGAGGTACGGGATCTTGCGCTCGCGGGCGTAGCGGATCGCGGCGATCTTGCCCTCGGTGCCGCGCGAGCCGAACCCGCCCGGGACCAGCACGCCGCCGAGCCCGCCCAGCAGCGCCTCGGCGCCCGAGGCCTGGATCTGCTCGGCGTCGACGTAGACGATGTCGACCGCGGTGTTGCAGGCGAGGCCGCCGTGGACCAGCGCCTCGTGCAGGCTCTTGTAGCTCTCGGCGAGGTCGACGTACTTGCCGACGATGCCGATCGAGACCCGGTGCTGCGGGTGCTCGAGGGTGTCGACGATCCGCCGCCACTCCTCGAGCGGCGGCTCGCGGCTCCAGATGTTGAGCATCTCGCAGATCTTGTCGTCGAGCCCCTCGGCCCGCAGCACCATCGGGACCTTGTAGATGATGTCCTGGTCGGGTAGCGAGATGACGCTGTCGGGGCGCACGTTGGTGAACAGCGCCAGCTTGTCGCGCGTGCCCTTGCTGATCGGCTGCTCGGAGCGACAGACGAGCAGGTCGGGCTGGATGCCGATCTCCCGCATCTTCATCACCGAGTGCTGGGTCGGCTTGGTCTTCAACTCGCCGGCCGTGCGGATGAACGGCAGCAGCGTGAGGTGCACGAACACGGTGTCGCGCGGGTCGAGCGTCAGCCGCAGCTGCCGGATCGCCTCGAGGAACGGGAGGCTCTCGATGTCGCCGACGGTGCCGCCGATCTCGACGATCAGGAGGTCGAGCCCCTCGGCCGCGGCGAGGATGCAGTTGCGGATCTCGTTGGTCACGTGCGGGATGACCTGGACCGTCTGTCCGAGGTACTCGCCGCGCCGCTCCTTGCGGATCACCGACTCGTAGATCTGTCCCGAGGTGTAATTGCTGTGGCGCGACATCCGGTGCGAGACGAAGCGCTCGTAGTGACCCAGATCGAGGTCGGTCTCGGCGCCGTCGTCGGTGACGAACACCTCCCCGTGCTGGGTCGGATTCATCGTTCCGGGGTCGACGTTGAGGTACGGATCGAGCTTCTGCAGGCCGATGTTGAGCCCGCGCGCTTCGAGCAGCGCGCCCATCGATGCCGCGCACAGTCCCTTGCCTAGCGAGGAAACGACGCCGCCCGTAACGAAGATGAACTTGGTGTGCTTCCCGCGACTGCTTGCCACGGGAGGGTGATATGGCAAAAAAGCGCGGCTGGATCCATCGCCGTCGCCGCGTGCCTAGCTCACGCGACGCGCAGAAAAATCGCGAGCCGTCAGCCGCGCCAGCGGGCCGAACGGCGCCACGCCGATGCGTCGGCCTCGCCGCCCGGAGCCGACGCAGACGCACGCGAGAGCGACTCGGCGGCTCGCACGGCGGCGGCGGCGGCGATCGCCCGCGCATCGGCGTCGCTCGGGACGTGCTCGGCGACGAGGTCGGGGTGCTTGTCGATGTAGCGGGTCGAGAAGTCGCCGGCGAGGAAGTCGGGCTCGTCGAGGCAGCGCAGGTGGAAGGCGAGGTTGGTCTCGATGCCGAGGACGACGGTCTCGCGCAGGGCCTCGCGCATGCGGGCCAGCGCGGCGGCGCGGTCGGGGCCCCAGGTGGTGATCTTGGCGATCATCGGGTCGTAGAAGCGCGAGACGACGCTGCCCGAGGCGACGGCGGTGTCGATGCGGAGGTTGGCGCCGACCGGCCAGCGGACCAGGCGCACCTGCCCTGGCGAGGGCAGGAACTTGCGCGGGTCCTCGGCGTAGACGCGGCACTCGACGGCGTGGCCGCGCAGCTCGACGTCGGCCTGGGTGTAGCCGAGCGGCTGGCCGGCGGCGACGCGGATCTGGTCCCACACGAGGTCGCGGCCGCAGGTGGCCTCGGTCACCGGGTGCTCGACCTGCAGCCTCGTGTTCATCTCGAGGAAGTAGAAGCGCGGGCCCTTGGCTGTCTCTTCGAACAGGAACTCGACGGTGCCGGCGCCGGTGTAGTCGACGGCCTTGGCGGCGCGCACGGCCACCTCGCCCATCGCCTGCCGCACCTCGGGCGTCATCTGCGGGCTCGGGCTGGGGCTCTCCTCGATGACCTTCTGGTGGCGCCGCTGGACCGAGCAGTCGCGCTCGTTGAGGTACACGGTCTCGCCGAACTGGTCGGCCATCAGCTGGATCTCGACGTGGCGCGCGTTCAACACGGCGCGCTCCATCAGCATGCGGTCGTCGCCGAACGAGGCCTTGGCCTCGCGCGCGGCGCCCTCGTAGGCCCGCCGCAGCTCGCTGGCCTCGTGCACGATCCGCATGCCCTTGCCGCCGCCGCCCGCCGAGGCCTTGAGCATCACCGGGAAGCCGATCTCGCGCGCCGCGGCCTCGGCTTGCTCGGCGTCGGCGATGTCGTCGAAGCCCGGCACCACCGGCACGCCGGCCTCGCGCATCGCCTTGCGCGCGCCGGCCTTGTCGCCCATCACGTTCATCGCGTGGGCGCTCGGGCCGATGAACACCACGCCGGCCTCCTTGCAGGCCTCGACGAAGTAGGCGCGCTCGCTGAGGAAGCCGTAGCCGGGGTGGATGGCCTCGGCGCCGGTGGCCTTGGCGGCGGCGAGGATCCGCTCGACGCGCAGGTAACTGTCGGCGGCCGGCGCGGCGCCGATGTGCACCGATTCGTCGGCCATGGTGGTGTGGAGGGCGTCGCGGTCGGCGTCGCTGAACACGGCCACGGTGGCGATCCCACGCTCGGCGCAGGTCCGGAACACGCGCAGGGCGATCTCACCGCGGTTGGCGACCAGGATCTTGCGAAAAGGCGGCGTCATGGCGGAACGCCGGATCGGTAGCACAAAACGCCGGACGGCGCGGCCTCACCGGTGCGGGGGCGCGGGCTGCCAGGGACCGAGCGCGCCGGGCTGCTCCAGCGGGATTTCCGGCCCGGCGAGCGCGTCCACGGGGCCGGTCGGACCGGACGCGGCCGGCTTCATGGATTCGTCTTCATGCGCGTCGCCCTGCCCGCCCGCGGCGCTCACCGGGCGCTCGGGCACGCCGATCGGGGTGGCCATGGGCGGCGGCGGCGGGGTCGGCCACAGTGGCGGCGGGGTCTTGTCGACGCAGCCGGTCACCGCAAGGAGCACGAACGGCCCGAACACGGCCACGAGCACCTCTGCGGTGCTGCGGCGCGGGCTCGAGCCGGACGGACGCACAGAGCTCCTCGGGCGGGCTACTCGTCGTCCTCTTCGGTCTCGTTGCCGGTGAGCTCTTCGTCGTCCAGGCCCGTCTCGTCGAGGTCCTCGAGGCCGGCGGCGTCGTCGAGGTCGGGCGCGGGGCCCAGCTCCTCTTCTTCTTCGGCGGCTTCCTCGGTCTCGGTCTCGGTCTCCTCGACGTCGACGTTGTCGTCGCCCTCGGTGGACTCGGGGGCCATGCCGACCTTCTCGAAGTCCGCGGTGAGCTCGGGGATCGTGTCACCCTCTTCCGATTCCTCCTCGCCCTCGATCACGCTGAAGGCCGCGGCCTCGAGGAAGGTGTTGTCGTTGCTGGTGAGCTTGAGCTTCTGGCGCTGCTCTTCGATGTACTCGAGCATGACGCCGTTGATCTGCTCTTGGTAGCGGACCTGGCCGCCCTCGATCTCGCGGAGGGCGGTGACGGCCTGCTTGTTGTCGCAGACGACCTGGGCGGTGCCCTTGCCCTCCAGCAGCGCCCGGGCCCGACGGGCGGCCAGGATCGTGAGGGCGAAGCGGTTGGGGATCAGCTCGAGGCAGTCTTCGACGGTGACGCGGGCCATGGGGGGCGGAGTATGGGGGGAGAGGGGCGAAGGCGCAAGTGCCAGCCGGACGGCCCCCAGGGGCCGTTCACGGCGAACCAGGGCGGGTATGACTCACATCTCGATGAGCAGCTGCTGGCCGCGCTCGCGCAGGTCGAGGGTGTCGCGGACCCAGGCGATGAAGGCAGTCGCGTGCTCGCGGCGGAAGTTGAAGGCCTCGGCCAGGAACAGCAGCGCCTCCATCTCGCCGTCGACGATCTTGTTGTCGGCGAGGGCGGCGCAGACGGCCTGATAGAACAGGAAGATCCGCGCCTCGCGGTGCTGGACCGACCGCGCCACGTTGGAAAGATCGGACGGGTGGGAGAACTCGCGGCGGACCAGGTCGCGCTCCTCGGGGAGCAGCATCATCTGGCCCATCAGCTCTTCGACGAAGTGGCGCTCGCTGTCGGAGACCTGATTGTCGCGGGATGCCATGATCGCCACGGCGCGGGCGACAGCCACCTGCTCCTCGGGGGTGATGAGCTCTGCGATCGGGAAGTCGAGCATCCGCTTACTCCAGTGCGCCCAGGCTAACCCAAGTCCCGAGTCCTGGATAGCCGGCGCGGGCGCGCGTCGGCGGGCCTGAAATCACTGCGCGCCCGGCCGCAAACAGGCGTGCGGACCGCGAGCGGACCGCGCGCCGCGACGGGGCGCGGAGTAGATCTCCCGCGCGGCGCGACCGGGCGCCCACGGCTCTCACTCGGCAGCCTTGAGCCGATCCGGGCGGTGCAGCCAGCGAACGGCGGTCGGCTCGACGGCGCTGTCGCCCTCGGGCGCGCGCAGGTTCAGCCGCTGCAGCTCGCGCGCGTCGAAGTCGGCCGGCAGCGGCGCGACGATGTTGAGGGTGGTGCCGTGCGGCCGGATGCTGACCTGGGCGGCGACCGGCGTGGTGCCGTCGGCGAACTCGAACTCGACGGAGTGCGTGGCGCTGCGCGGCGCGTCGGCCTCGAGCGAGCCGGGCGCGGTCCACCAGATCTGCTGACCGTCGTCGATGGCGCCGAGCAGCAGGCCGCCCTCGCCCGGGTGATCGTGGCCCGGGGCCGGCGCGCCCTCGAGGTCCCAGCCGCTGAGGGTCCGGATCCGCTGGTAGGTCGCGTTCCACTGCCAGTCGGACACCCAGGTCGAGCCGCAGTAGCTCATGTAGTCGGAGTGGGTGCTCGGGTGGCGCAGGCGGATGTCCTGGATGCCGAAGCCCCACACGCCGATGACGCCGTTGTCGTGCGGGTAGGTGCCGTCGTTGCCCTGCGAGTTGCCACCGGGGCACTCGATGTGGCGCCGGCCCTGGGTGTGCCCGATCTCGTGGACGAAGGTGTCCTCGGGGCGGCCGATCATCTGCCCGGCGGCGGCCCGGCGCGTGGCGTCGGATTTGGTCGCGCCGGTGATGTCGGCCGCGAGACCGACGGTGCAGCCGGTGGCGATGCCGCCGCCGCCGCCGATGCACTCGCCGCAGTTGTCGAACAGACCGTAGTAGTAGACGCTGGGGTCGGCGCCCTCGGCGGTGCGCAGCTGGCTCATCTCGCTGACGAGCCGCGACAGGCCCTGGTAGGCGGTCATGTCGAAGGTCACCGGGTACGGCTCGTGGACGGTGAACTCGAGCGACTCGAGCGCGTTCTGCTGGAACAGCGCCTGCTTGAACTTGCCCTCCACGGCGGCGCCGTCGACGGTCGTCTTGCAGCTGCCGAAGTCGTAGGCGACCGGGACGAGCACGACGCGCATGTTGGTGACCGCATCCTCGACGCCGACGAAGGCGGTGCCGGTGTACGGGGCCTGCGGCGGCACGTCACCCTCGGGGCTGTCCTCTTGGCCAGGTGCAGTCTCCCACACGGTGATGCTGTACTTGAGGCCAGGTTGCATGTGCTCGGCCTTGACGCCGAACGAGAAGGTGCTCTTGAGGTCGGAGTCGCGCGAGTCGTTCTCGACCAGCATCGTCGACTTGTAGACCTTGTCGACGCCGCCGCCGGTGAGGTGCAGCTGGGCCTCGAGCTCGCGCGGGACCCAGCCCTCGGGCAGCTTGAAGTAGGCGCGGACCATGGTGTCGCGACGGGCCGGCAGGTAGGCCCCGCGCTCGGCCCCCGGCACGTCGGCGCCGTCCTTGCCGATCGGCACCGCGACGCCGGAGTTCGCCTCGACGCGGTCGATGACGATCCCGCCGCGCGCCAGGAACGGCTCGAAGGCCTCGCCCGTGGTCGGCTCGGCGGTCGTACCGCCCGTCGCGTCGGTGTCGGTGGCGCTCGTACCGTCCGTGCCGACTCCGTCCGTACCTGAGGCACTCAGGTCGATAGAGCACGCGGCGGAGACACAGAGGAGGGGCGCGATGGCGAAGGCAGAGCGCAGCATGTTTCGGAACTTACGTTTTTTTTAGAAGGCTCTCAACTAACAAAACCCCGCCAAACCGGGGAAAGCTGGCGCGGAATATGTGAGTCAGCGCGCGATCGCGCCGTTGACAAGCGCGCGCTCGCAAGCGCAGGTAGGGCCCTCGCCTGGCCGGAACCCGGTCCGAGGCGCGCTGCTTGACAAGTCATCCACGCACGCGGTCGGGCTGGATCTCCAGCCCGGTTCGAAGAGGGAAATCGGTGCGGTGCCTCGACTCACGTCGAGCGCCCAGTCCGATGCGGCTCCCGCCACTGTGAACGGCGACGAGACCGGCGACCCCGCAAGGGGACCACTGCGGCCATGGGCCGTGGGAAGGCGCCGGTCGAGGATGACCCGTAAGCCAGGAGACCTGCCGTGTGCCATGTCCGCCCGCGCCTTTCGGCCGCGGCGGGAGGTCGCGGGAGTTCGACCTCGGGCGCGTCTCGGCGTGGCCCCCGACTCCTGCGATCGCAGCACGGCCCGAGGCCGTGACGGCGCCCCGGCTCTCCGGCCGGGGCCTGGTGAGACGGGAGTTCACTCGCCATCGCAATCGCCCCCTTCATACCGCGCCTCCGCGGCCTCGTCCGCGCCGTGGTCGCCGCGCTCGTCGTGCTCCCGAGCGCCGCCGCGCGTGCGGATCGTGAGGCGCCCCCTGCCCCCGGCGGCGAGCCGAACGTCGACGCCGCGCAGCGTTCGCCGGGCCCTGCGAGCGCCCGGACGGACGGCCGCGAAACGAAGCCCACGTCGGCGCCGCGCCCGGTGAGTCCCCCGAATACCGCGGCGCGCCGCGGCCCCTACCACACCGTCGTGCGCGCCGACCAGGGCGACGGCCTCGACGCCCAGCGGCGCCTCGACGCCCAGCGGCCCGGATTTCACACCGCGATCGAGCTGGCCGCCGAGCGCGGCGCGCGGTCGGCCGACGGCCTGCCGGAGATCCTCGCCCGCAGCGCCGGCGCCACCGTGCGCAGCCTCGGCGGCCTCGGGCAATTCTCGGCGCTGTCGCTGCGCGGCTCGTCGGCCCAGCAGGTGGCGCTGTTCCTCGACGGCGTCCCGCTGTCGGCCGGCAGCGGCGGCGTCGTCAACCTCGCCGATCTGCCGCTCGACGCCCTCGGCGCGGTCACCATCTACCGCGGATTGGTTCCGATCGCCTACGGCGGGGCCGCGCTCGGCGGCGCCGTCGACCTCGGCTCCGACCTGCGCTGCGACCCGGTCCCGCGCCTGCGCGCGGTCGTCGGCGCCGGCTCGTTCGCCGCCCGCGAGGCCCGCGTCGGCGCCAGCGTCCCGCTCGTCGCCAGGTCCAAAGGACATGCCCCAAAGAACATGTCCTCGGCGCCACGTCATTGCCTCGCCGTGCGCGCCGGCTACACCGGGGCGGCCGGCGATTTCCGCTTTCACAACATCGGCGAGACCCCGCTCGACCCGAGCGACGACCGCCTCGATCGCCGCGTCAACAACAGCTACGACCGCGCCCTGACCCAGGTGGCCGTGCACGGCCGCGTCGGCGACCTGCGCTACAGCGTGCAGGAGCTGGTGTTCGTCAAGGATCAGGGCGTGCCCAGCATGGCCACCGGGGCCCAGGCCCGGCGCACCCGGCTCGGCACGGTGTCGGCGCGCACGGTCGCGCGGGTCCGGCGGACCTGGTCCCGAGGACATGTCGAGGGCGTGTTCGGCGTGCTCGCCGAGCAGGTCCGCTTCCGCGATCCGCTCGGCGAGATCGGCCTCGCGCGCGACGACCAGCGCACGCGCGCGCTCGACCTCTACGCCTCGCCGCGCGGCCGCGTCGGCGTGTGGCGCGGCGCCGAGATCGGCCTCGTCGCCGACGTGCGCGGCGAGCTGATCCGCGTCGACGAGCGCGCCGCCTCGACCGGCCCGCTCGGCGCCACCGGCGACGCCGATCGCCGCCGCGTCGCCGGCGGCCTCGGGCTCGAGCTCGACCAGCGCCTGCTCGCCGGCCGCCTGCAGCTCGCGCCCGCGGTGCGGCTCGACGTCCTCCGCAGCGCCTTCGCGGTGCCGCCCGGCCAGGGCGAGCAGAGCGACGAGGGCCGCGATCACACCAGCCTCGGCGTCTCGCCGCGGCTCGGCATGCGTCTGTCTCTTCGGCCAGGTCTCAGCCTGCGCGCCAGCGCCGGCCGCTACTTCCGCCCGCCGACCCTGGTCGAGCTGTTCGGCGATCGCGGCTACGCCGTCGGCAACGAGGGCCTGCGGCCCGAGCGCGGCACCGGCCTCGACGCCGGCCTGGTCGTCAGCACCGCGCCGGCGCGCACCAGCCTCTACGCCCACGCGGCCGGGTTCGTCACCTGGTCCGAGGATCTGATCGCGTGGACCCAGACCGGCCCGTACCTGCGGCCGACCAACCTCGATCGCGCCCGCGTCGCCGGCCTCGAGACCGCGGCCGCGCTGCGTCTCCTGGGCGGCGACCTCGAGCTGCGCGGCAACTACACCCTGCTGGCCACCCGCAACGGCAGCGCCGAGGCGTCGATGCACGGCCAGCCCCTGCCCGGCCGCCCGCGCCACGAGCTGTTCGTGCAGCTCGCCGCCGGCCACGCCTACGACCTGCGCGGCCGCGAGTTCTTGCCTCGCCTCGGCGTCACCGTCGAGCACGCCGCGCGCACCTTCCTCGATCCCAGCGGTCGCTTCGAGGTCCCGGCGCGCACCCTCGTCGGCGCCTTCCTCGAGCTGCACCTGCTCGCGCGGGTCCACCTCGCCCTCGAGGTCCGCAACGTGCTCGGCGCGCGCGTCGCTACCTGGCGGCCGCCGGTCGCCGGGAGCCCGGCGGTGACCGTCCCGCTCAGCGATTTCTTCTTCTTCCCCCTGCCCGGCACCAGCCTCTGGACCACCCTGCGCGTCGACCTTCAGCCGCCGCGCCGCCCGCGAACCACCGAGAGACCTTCATGATCCGCCGCTTCGCCCTCCTCAGCACCGCCCTCGCCCTCGCCGCCTGCAACCCCTCCAGCGGCAGCACCGACACCGACACCGGCACCGGCACCGAGACCGACGGACCTGGCACGACGGACATGTCCCCCACGACAGGTGAGGCGCCGGTCGTGGTCGAGCTCGACGCCCCCTGCGACTTCGGTCCCGACGGCGCCACCGAGCTCGCGCTCGTGACCAACGACTTCGTCGCCCCCGCCGGGCTCGGCCGCGTCGACACCGGCGAGCGCCAGATCCTCGCCGACCTCCTGCCGGCCACCACCGACACCGCCCTCGGCGCGACCGGCGAGTGGCTCGTCATGGTCCACCGCTTCGGCCACAACCGCATCGACGTGGTCGACCGCGGCGCATGGCTGCTGCGCGGCTCGGTCGACGTCACCCACAGCGCCGCCGACGACCCCAACCCGCAGGGCGTCACCTTCGCCGCCGACGGCCTCGCCTACGTGCCGCTGTTCGCCGCGCCGGCGGTCCAGATCTACGACTTCTCGGTCGCCGAGTCGTCGGCCTGGCTGCAGGGCGAGATCGATCTCTCGCCGTTCGCCGACGCTGACGGCAGCCCCGAGGCCGGACTCGCGCTCGCGTGCGGCGGCGTGCTGTTCGTCGGCATCCAGCGCCTCGTCGACTTCGCGCCCGTCGACAGCAGCTACCTCGTCGCCGTCGACCTCGCGGCGCGGGCCCTGCTCGACCTCGACGTCGCCACGGCAGGCACCCAGGGCATCGAGCTGCTCGGCGCCTACCCCAAGCAGGTCCGCCGCGATCCGGCCGACGCCGCCGGCCACACCGCGCTGGTCCTGACCTCCGGCGTCGAGCGCGTCGACCTGTCCCGAGGGACATCCGAGTGGGCGGTCGCCCCCGAAGTCCTGGCGGAGGCCAGCATCGACGGCTTCGACCCGCAGGCGTTCGTCGTCGCCCCCGACGGCGCCTCGATCTTCCTCACTGCCACCGACGGTGACTATCCGGCCGCGGCCGTGTTCCAGGTCGGCCTCGATGGCGGCGAGCCGACCGCCCCGGTCAAGGTCGTCGCTGGCCTCAACTCCGGCGACAGGATGCTCGAGAGAATCGGCGGCACGCTGTGGATCGGCGACGCCAACGGGGCGGCGCCGCGGCTCCGCCTCTACGACGTCGCCGCCGCCGTCGAGGTCGAGGTCGACGGCCTGACGACCAAGGCCGCCCCGTGGACCTTCATCCCCCTGCCCTGAGAGACAGGTCCTCATGAACATGTCCGTTCGCACCTGTGCTCTCGTGGTGGTCGGTCTCGGCTGCGAATTTGCCGGCCCACTGCCCGGCGACGGCCCGCCGGCCACCGACGCGCCGACGCCGATCGCCGGCTGGCCGCGCGAGGTCGGCGCCTGCGTCGGCGACTCGGCCGCGCCGACGCGGCTGCTCGTGACCACCACCGACTTCGCCACCGGCGGGGTCAGCACGGTCGCGCTGGCGGGCTTCACCGCGCTGGCCGACGTCGCGCTCGGCAGCACCGACGCCAAGCCGTTCTTCTTCGACGGCACCGCCTATGTGCTGCACCGCTACGGCCTCGACGCCCTCGACGTGCTCGACCCCGACGACGGCTTCCGCCTGCTGGCGCAGCGGGCGATCGTCGCCGGGGACCCCGAGGTCGTCAGCGCCAACCCGCACGCGCTGGTGGTCGGTCCCGACGGCCGCGGCTACGTCTCGCTGTTCGGCGCGCCCGAGGTGCAGGTGTGGGACCTGGCCGATGGGACAGCTCCGAGGTTGACCGGGCGCATCGACCTCTCGCCGCTGGCCGACGCCGATGGCAACCCCGAGGCCTCCGAGGTCCTGCTGTGCGGCGGCGTGCTGTTCCTCGCCGTCGACCGCGTCGACCAGGACGCCGGCCTGGTGCCGAACGAGCCGCGGGCCCGCCTCGCGGCCGTCGACCTCGCCAGCGGCGCCGTGCACGACCTCGACCCCGCGACGCCCGGCGCCCAGGGCCTGGCGCTGCTCGGCGGGTGGGCCCGGCAATTTCGCCTCGACCCTGCCGACCCGACCGGACGCACCGCGCTGGTCCTCACCACCGGCCTCGAGCGCGTCGACCTGTCCTCGGGGACATCCGCGTGGGCGGTCGCCGATGCCCGCCTGCAGGCCGCCGGCCTGACCGACTACCGCCTGCCGCAGGCGTTCGCGCTCGGTCCGGGCGGGACCGACGTCTATCTGGCCGCCTACCGCGTCGACTTCAGCGAGGTCGCGCTGTTCCGCGCCGCGCTGGACCGCGACGAGCCGCTCGTCGAGCTCGCGTCCGGCATGCAGTCGGTCGAGCAGAGCCTCGAGGTCATCGGCGACATCCTCTACTTCGGCGACCGCGCCCACGGGGCCTCGGGCCTGCGCGCGTGGGACCTGCGCCAGAGCCCGCCCGCGCCGCTGCCGGGCGCCCCGCTCGCGCTCGGCCTCGCCCCCTACGCCGCCGTGGCGATCCCCTGAGCTCATGCCCGCCCACGATCCGCCCCCGTCCTCGCTCGCGCCCGGCGCCCCCGAACCGGGCGAAAATGGGTCGAAATGCCGCGCGCGCGGCCGTAGACTGCCCGCGGTGCTGCGCGGCCTGCCTGTCCTTTTCGCCCTGTCTGCATGTACAGGTGCGCCCGCGCCCGCGCCCGAGACCGGCGATGCGCCCGCGCACCGGATCGTCTCGCAGACGATCCTCTCCGACGAGGTGCTGTGGGCGCTCGGTCCCGCGGCCCAGGCCCGCGTCGTCGGCGTCAGCGCGCTCGCCGACGACCCCCGCTACTCCGGCGTCGCCGGCGTATGGCCGCCCGCGACCCCGCGCCGCGCCCTCACCTCCGAGGGCCTGCTCGCGCTCGCCCCCGACCTGGCCGTGATCGCCAGCTTCACCTCGCCCGAAGTGCGCGAGCTGCTGACGAGCCACGGCGTGCGCCTGCTCGAGTTCACCCGCTTCACCGGCTTCGCCGACTACCGCTCCCACGTGCGCCAACTCGCCGCCGCGGTCGAGGACCCGGCCGCGGGCGAGCGCCTGATCGCCGACCTCGACGGCCGCCTGGCCCGCCTGGCCGCGCGTCGGCCGGCGATCCGGCTGGCGGCGGTCAGCTGGGGCGACGGCCACGCCGCGGCCGCCGGCACCAGCTTCGACGACGTCGCCGAGGCAGCTGGCCTTTCGAACATGGCTAAAGAGAAAGGTCTCGAAGGACATGTCCCTGTGGCCCTGGAGCTGATGGTCTCGTGGGACCCGCCGGTGATCGTCACCGGCTGCCCGGCGCCCGAGCCCGACGACCCGGCCTGCCGCGCCGCCGAGGCGGCCGTAGCCGCGCTGCCGGGCGTGCGCGCGACCGCGGCGGCGCGGGGCGGGCGGATCTTCGCGGTGCCCGCACGCGCGCTCGCCAGCACCGGCGAGGGCATGGCGCGCGCCGCCGAGATCTTGCAAGACCGCCTGCGCGCGGAGCCGCCGTGAACCGCACCACCTGGCTGGCCGCGGCCGCGATCCCGCTCGCGCTGCTGCTGTCTCTCGGGACAGGTCCGGGCGAGATCGGCCTCGCCGAGGCGCTCGCCACCATCGGTCGCCGGCTCGCCGGCGACGAGCTCGATCTGCGCGGCGCGATCGTGTGGGATCTGCGGCTGCCGCGGGCGCTGCTCGCCGGCCTCGTCGGCGCCGCCCTGGCGGCCGCGGGCGCGCTGTGCCAGGGCCTGTTCCGCAACCCGATGGCCGATCCGGGGGTGCTCGGCGTCAGCTCCGGGGCCGCGCTGTTCGCCGTCGTCGGCCTGCTGTTGGGCTTCGACCGCGCCGGGTTGTGGGCGATCCCGGTCGTCGCGGCGATCGGCGCGGCCGCGGCCATGGGGCTCCTGCTCGCGGCCGCCGGGCGACAGGCCAGCCTCGCCGTCCTGCTGCTCGCCGGCGTCGCGCTCGGGGCCCTGTGCTCGGCGCTGATCACCGTGTGTCAGGCGCTCGCCTCGCATCAGTGGGACTTCGGGCTCAAGGTCATCTACTGGCTGATGGGCAGCTTCGAAGGCCGCAGTTGGCCCCACCTGTCGTGGGCCGTGCCCCCCTGCGGGCTCGGGCTCGCGCTGGCACTATGGCTGCGTCGCGACCTCGACGCGCTCCACCTCGGCAGCGACGCCGCGGCCTCGCTCGGTGTCGACCTCGCGCGCCTGCGCCTGCTCGTGGTCGTCGCTGTCGGCCTCCTCGTCGGCGCCGCGACCGCGCTGACCGGCGTACTGGCGTTCGTCGGGCTCGTCGCCCCGCACGTCGCTCGCATGTCCTCGGGGCCAGGTCATCGACGTCTCGTCCCGCTCGCCGCGCTCGTCGGCGCGAGCGCGACCATCCTCGTCGACGCCGTCGCTCGCTCGGCCAGCGGGGTCGTGATCCCTCCCGGAGTGATCACCAGCCTGGTCGGCGCGCCTTTCTTTCTGTGGCTGCTCCGGCGTCGCGGCCTGCGCGGACTCGCTGGCTGAGCGCGACGCTTGCACATGCATCGTCGTCACGTGTCCGCGCGTCGTTCGGACGAACGCGGTCAACTGACCGCACCGCTGCACGCGCACGCCGATCCGTGTGACTTTGTCTGAGCCAGAGCATGCGTTCCTGCGCTGCGCATCAGCGGCGTGGTGACAGCGCGGCATTACGCGTGCGGCCCATAGACCACGGCGCTGATGTGCGCGACGTCGAAGTCGCTCCACATACAACATCTTGGGTTCACGCGCGGAGCGCTGTCCACAACTAGTGCCCTGCAGCAAACTCGAAGCGCGGACACGTGCGAACGACTGTCACATTCTCACGCCGGTCGCTCGTGCACATGCACGCGAGTGACGCGGCTGCACGCTCGCGCGCGGGCAGAATCCGGGACGTCCGCACTGGACGGACCACCGCTTTCGGTTTCTTCTTGTCGGCCTGATGAGCCCCGGCGCGGAAGACCTCAGCGAGCTCAGCGGAGACGAAGGAAGGTAGCGGAATGAGATTGGTGCACCTGACAGCTCTGGCCTGCGCCGTCGCCGTCGTCACTGACGGCTTCGACGACGGCGCCAGCGCGGAAGCGGCCCACGATGTCCGGTTCGACGACCGCTACGACCTCGACGGCGACCTGAACACAGCCGGCCGGACCGGCCCGAGCAGCCTGGACGAAGTTCTGCGGGCGCCCGTTCGCGCCCTCGCGCCCGTGACACCTGCGCCCGTCGAGCCCGCGCTCGATGAGCCCGCGCAGGTCGCCGCCGACCGCGCACAGGTCGAGCAGTTCCTCCCCCACCAGTGCGTGCACGGCGTCGACGAGCAGCGCCCGCGGCTGACGCGGAACGAGCAAAAACGGACCTACGACGTGCTCGCGCACGTCGTCAAGCGGCTCAAGGCCAGCGACGATTTCCTCAAGCTGCTCCAGCTGGTCGCCTCGCGCGAATCGAGCCTGCAGCAAGGGCTCGTGCACCGCCTGTCACCTGACCTCGAGGCCAGCCAACAGGCGTGGCGCAAGACCGCCAAGCTCTACGAGGGCAACCCGCACCACGCCGAGCACGAGCACTGGCAGACCTACGGCCTGTTCGGCATGAACTCCAACTACTTCACCCAGGTGTGGGACAACCAGGCCGACCCCCGCGTCCTGTGCGACGCGATCGTCGACATCCTCGTCTATCGCCGCGCCGTCGCCCGCGTCATCCGCAAGGCGGGCACCGCCATCGAGTGCACCGACGCCGCCGGCCGGACCTATCAGCACACCACCCGCGCCACCTGGGAGAGCGTGCACCGGGCCGTCAGCGGCGGGAAGATGTGCCCGAGCAAGAGCGAGAACGTCGCCGCGATCATGGGCAAGTACTTCCGCGGACGCGCGGCCAAGTTCGGGCTCGACCCTGACAAGCCCGTCACCCTCAAGATGTTGGGCGTGGAGCCGGCCAAGGGCCTCGACGGCGCCGCCTGGGCCGACCAGGAGGCGATCGTCATGGGCCTGTGGGCCGAGCTCGAGGCCGAGTGGGCCGAGCACCCGCCGGACGAGCCCGAGCCGGTGAAGATCGCCCGCACCGGCGTCTGATCGGCGCCCGCGCACCCGGACCGGCATCGGACCCGGCCCCCGGGCCCGGCGCCCTGGCCACCGGAACGGCGCTCCTCGCCGACCCGGCCGGGGCCTCGTTCGCGGTCGCGCGCCGTCCCCGCTGGCGAAGCCGCGGCGGCCCCGCTATCTTGTGCCTGTGCTCGCTCGTACGCTGCACCTTAACTTATTCGTGTGGACTGCGGCCGTCGCCGCGGCGGGATGTGACCCTTCGGACAGCTCGGGTCAGTCACCGCCGCCGAAGTCGCCTGGACCTGCGCTGGCCGCCCCTGAAGGCGGCGGCCAGCTGTGCGGCGACGACATCACGCTCGACCTGCGCCGCTCGCTGGTGCTGAGCGAGTTCACGGTGGTGGAGCCGTTCACCTTCACCCGCGTGATGTCGCAGATCCTGGCCACGAGCCCCGCGCCGGCCGTCACGCCGACGCAGCTCTACCAGCGCTGGTGGGACTACTTCAACGCCAAGCCCGGCGTCCACCCTGACGCCTTCCACTGCGACGACGAGCTCGTCGACGGCTCACCGGCGATGGGCGCCTTCCCCCACGCCTGCCCGCGCCCCGAGGGTCGGCTCGCCGACACCGATCCGTTCAGCGACCCGCAGAACAACTTCGACGGCTACATCCCGCTCGGCGTGTTCAACCGCTTCGACCTCGCCCCGCTCGACGGCAGCAACTGCGGCGAGTACCGCATCGTCTTCGCCAAGCAGTCGGGCTTGTTCGACACCAACGATCGCAACCTCATCATCTTCGAGGCCACCCTGCCCAACCCGAACCCGAGCTGCGGCATCGAGGGTTGCCGGCCGATCGCGCAGTTCTGGGCCGACCTCAGCGAGATCGACGACATCACCGAGATCCGTGACCGCGTCGAGGACTTCTACTTCGTCGACGCCGCCGGCGCCGGGCCCGTCGTGCACGCCGACAACTACGGCACCAAGGGCGGCCAGATCCGCACCAACATGTTCATGAACGGGCCGAACGCCTGGCAGCTGCGCCAGTTCGAGTTCGTGCACGACTGCGGCGGCTCCGCCTGCATCCGTCCGGTCCTGCTCAAGGACAACCCGTTCCCCGAGCTCTTCCAGGACGACTCGCCGTGGCTCGGCGCCGAGGCGTTCCAGGAGTGGTTCGTGCGGCAGGTGCCCAACCTCGAGAAGGCCGGCAGCAACCTGTTCTTCACCACCGACGTCGGCACCTTCGCCTCCGGCGCCAGCAACTCCGAGGGCGAGTTCGACAACTACCGCATCCAGTCCGGCATCAGCGGCTCGTTCCGCAGCAAGATCCAGGACGCGATCACCCTGCCCGGCCTCACCGCCGACCAGATCATCAACCGCGCGCTCGCGCTGTCGTGCGCCGGCTGCCACGAGCACAACAACTTCGGCGACAACCTCGACTTCGGCGACGGCCTGCCGTGGGAGCCGAGCCTCGGGTTCGTCCACATCAGCGAGGAGTTCACCGCCGAGGGTCCGTTCGGCACCCGCTTCCCGCTGTCCGACGCGGTCCGCTTCGTGTTCTTGCCGCACCGCGGCGAGGTCCTGCAGAACTTCCTCGCCGAGACCGCCTGCGAGCCGTGCACCGACAAGGGCGTCAAGCAGTTCGGCCCGCCCGACCCGAGCAAGTTCTTGCCCGACGGCTTCGACAGCGTCGAGGGCATGACGATCGGCGGCCCGCGCAGCGGCCACTGAGCCGCTTCACTCCGCCAGCCGCCTTCGCGCGCGAGCCGATCGCCGCGCGCCTCGAGTCGCTCTCCACTCGAGAGCGACGCGAGCAGCCTCGCGCGAACCGGCCGCCCGCACCGGGGCGCGTGCCCACGCGCTCGACGCACGCGATCGTCCGTCCCGGCCTCTCGCTCCTCGCGGATGCGCCTCCGCGATCTTGCATGCACGCGCGCTGACTCGCTCGCGCGTGCGACGTGCTGACGCGACCGTCATCTTTCGCTCCCGCCCGCCTCGCTCGTTGCGCACGCACGCTGCGGATTCGCGGCCACCGCCTGCCGGAGCGGACCGGAGCCGCGCGTCCGCGTCCGCGTGACGCGACCTGGCCGGGTGGGACCTGCGTGATAGACTGCGCCGCCGGAGGACCCGCAGTGGTCAACGCTTACATCTCAGGGACTGGTTCCTACGTGCCGCCGCGGGTCGTCAGCAACGACGCTCTCATCCACGAGTTCGGCGTCGACACCACGCACGAGTGGATCGTCCAGCGCACCGGCATCGAGGCGCGCCGGTTCGCCGAGGCCGGGGTGGGCACCGCCGACATGGCCGCCGAGGCTGCTCGCGCCGCGCTCGCCGACGCCGGGCTCGCCGCCCACGACCTCGACCTCATCATCGTCGCCACCCTCTCGCCCGAGCACGCCTTCCCCGGCAGCGGCGTCTACTTGCAGCGCAAGCTCGGCCTGTGCGAGGGCGACGACGCCAAGTTCGTGCCCGCGCTCGACGTCCGCAACCAGTGCTCGGGCTTCCTCTACGGCCTCTCGACCGCGGTCGCCCACGTGCGCGCCGGCATGGCGAAGCACGTGCTCCTGGTCGGCGCCGAGACCCACTCCGCCGCGCTCGACCTCTCGCCCGAGGGCCGCTCCGTCTCCTCGCTGTTCGGCGACGGCGCCGGCGCCGTCATCGTCTCGGCCACCGACGACGACCGCGGCGTGCGGGGCGTCTACCTCGGCGCCGACGGCCGCTTCGCCGAGGTCCTGTGCCAGAAGATCTGGGACATCCGCCAGCGCCCGTTCGTCGCCAAGAACCCCGACCGCAGCGGCACCGTCCCGCCGGAGATGTTGTGGGCCAGCATGGACGGCAAGGTCGTGTTCAAGCACGCCGTCGGCGCCATGATCGGCTCGCTGATGCGCGCCTGCTCGTCGCTCTCGCTCGACCTGCAGGACATCGACCTCTTCTTTTTTCACCAGGCCAACCTGCGCATCAACCAGTTCATCGCCCAGCAGCTGCAGATCCCCGAAGAGAAGGTCCCCCACAACATCGAGCGCTACGGCAACACGACCGCGGCCACCATTCCGCTGCTGCTGGCGGAGAGCGCGCGAGACGGGCGCCTTGTGCGCGGTAAGAAGGTCGCGATGGTCGCGTTTGGCAGCGGATTCACGTGGGGCGCCGCTATCGCTGACTGGTGAGCCCCTCCACACCTCCTTCCCCTGGCATCGATCAGGGTAGGAGCGTGGTACGCCGCGCCGCATCGCTCCTCGTCCTCGCCGTTCTCGGGTGTGCCCCGTCGACGACGACGCAGGCGCCGTCGGAGCCGCCCACGGTCCGCACCGACACCGACACCGAGCCCGTGCGGGCCCAGCCGCGCCGACCCCCGCCCGCGTTCGTCCAGGCCCTCGCCGAGCTCGAGCGCAACCCCAACCTCTGCCTCCGCCTCGTCGGCCCGCGCGCGGAGCCTGTCCGAAAAGCCTTGTTGCGAGCCTCCCGCGGCCGCATCGACGAGGCCCGGATCGTCGCCGAGACCGAGCCGGTCGAGCCGGTCGCCCGCAGCGTCGAATACCGCTTCTTCGTCCAGCCCCCCGCCGAGTCCGGCGGCGTCGGCCTGCACACGATCCACGCCTACATGCCGCAGTGACCGCATGTCCGCCGAGACATGTCCAATCGGGCATGCCTCTGCGGACATGACTTTTAAAAAGAAGCATGTCCCCGGGGACAGGCGCGAGGACGGCGCGACGAAGCCTGAGACCTCGCCGGCTGGCTCCTCGCTAGCCTCCGAGCGCCCGCCTCGCCTTCGCGCCCTGTTCCTCGCTGGCCTCCGAGCGCCCGCCTCGCCTTCGCGCCCTGTGCCTCGCTGGCCTCCGAGCGCCCGCCTCGCCCTCGCGCCCTGTTCCTCGCTGACCCGCCTCGCCTTCGTGCCCTGTTCCTCGCTGGCTTCCGTGCGACCGCCTCGCTCCTGCTCATCGCCCGCCTCGCCTCTGCTCGGCGCTCGTCTCGCCCGCGCTCACGGCCCCGCGAGGTAGTCCGGTGGCACGTGCTCGACCAGCCAGACCCCGTTCTCGGCGCGGAAGAACACGAAGCCAGCGGCCACCATCCCCGCCGCGTCGACCCGCAGCACCGCCGGTCGGCCGTGGCGCGCGCCGACCTTGTGGGCTGTGATCGCGTCGGCCGACAGGTGCACGTGGTGGCGGCGCATCTTCAGCAGGCCCTCGCGCAGGATCGCCGCCACCGTCTGCTCACCCGTCCCGTGGAACAGCAGCGGCGGCGGCATCGCCGGCACCAGCTGCAGGTCGACCGCCACCGTGTGGCCCTGATTGGCGCGGATCTTCGTCCCCGTGTCGTCGAACGCGAACCGCTGCTTGTCGCTGGTGCGCACGATCTCCTCGAGCTGCGCCCGCGACATCGGCCGTCGCTTGTGGGCGCACGCGGCCAGCAGCGCCTCGACCTCGACCCAGCCGCCCGCCTCGAGCTCGAGGCCGAGGCCTGCCGGATCGTGGCGCAGGTGCAGCGACAGGAACTTGCTCAGGCGGACCCGGGAGTTCGCGTCCATCGCCGCCACGATCGTCGATCTCGCCTCGGGAACAAACCCCTGACAGGCCTGTCGCGCGATCGGGCGACCGCCCGGGCACCGGCGTCGCGCGATCTCCCGCCCCGCTCCTGCACCCTCACCAAAGCACAATCATTTCATGCACATCCACCGCAGGCCCCGGCGTTGCAAACCTGTGTTGGCACGGGCGGCGAGCTCCTTCTCCTTTTCGGCGAGCTGCCCGACTTTGGCTTACTTGGCTTGAACCTGGCTTATCCGCGAAATTAGCCTTCACCTAACTTAGCAGTCCGCCATCCGCACCACCCCATCGGGTCGAGCCACGCTCGGCCCGATGCCCTTTTGGTCGCCTGACGGCGTCCGCGCCGGGTTTTTCGGCTATCGTCACCGGCCATGGCCACCGCGCTCCGCGGGACGTGCGTCGGCGCGCTCCTCGTCCTCGCCTGCGACGCCCCGGTTTCGCCCGAGCCGAAGGCCGCACCCGCGGTCCCCGAGCTGGCCGCCTGCGAGCCGGTCGGCGACGACGCCTGGCCCGAGCCGTGGGCTGACGCCGAGCTCGAGGTCCTGGCGCGGGTCAACGCGCTGCGGGCCCGGGGCGGCAGCTGCGGCGTCCTGCAGTTCTCGCCTGCCCCGCCCCTGCGCATGCAGCCCAACCTGCGCTGCGCCGCCCGCCTGCACACCGACGACATGGTCGAGCGCGCGTACGTCAGCTCGGTCGACCCTGACGGCCTCGGCGCCGGCAACCGGATCGCCAGGCTCGAGTACAACGCCGCCACCTTCGCCGAGGTCGTCGCCGTCGTCACCGAGGACGACATCGACGAGCTCGACGACGCCGACGACGTCGTCACCGCCTGGCGCGACAACCCGACCTCGTGCTGGCAGCTGTTCGCGCGCGAGCTCACCGAAGTCGGCGTCGGCGGCCGCGAGGCCACCTACATGGCCAAGGAAGCCGAGGAGCCGCAGCGCGCCGCCTACTGGACGCTGACCCTCGCGACCCCGCGCTGACGCCCGCCCGACGCCGACACGCCCCACCGCGCCCCGACCGCCTCGCTCGCCACTCACGCCCGATACGCCCGCCCCGCGCGTCTCCCCACGTCCCCGCGCGAGGCTCGCGGCCGGACCGTCGCCGTCGCGCGCGCGCCTCTGCTAACCTGCCGGCATGCTCTCGCGCCGCGTTCGACTCACCTGTCTCTTGGCACAAGTCTCTTCGACCATGTTCCTCGGGACAGCTTGCAGCGACGACGGCGATCCCCTGACCGCCGGCGAGAGCAACACCGTCGGGCCCGCCACCGACACCGACGCGTCCACCGATCCCACCGCCGCCCCGACCGACACCGGCGACACCACCGGCGGCTCGGCCGACGACCCGGCGTGGATGACCCCGTACTGCTACACGGTGGCCGACACCAAGTGGCTGGCCCCGTGGATCGAGCGCGAGCAAGAGGTGCTCGCGCAGATCAACGCCGCGCGGGCCAAGGGCGCCGACTGCGGGTCGGAGGGCAGCTTCGGCCCCGCGCCGGCGCTCACCATGGACGTGCGGCTCCACTGCGCCGCGCGCAAGCACTCGCTGGACATGGCCGAGCGCGGCTACTTCGACCACACCAACCCCGACGGTCAGGATCCGTTCGACCGCATCGACGAGGCCGGTTACACCGGCTGGGGCGCCGCGGGCGAGAACATCGCCGCCGGCTCCGACGATCCCCCGCTGACCGTCCAGGGCTGGCTCGACAGCGACGGCCACTGCGCCAACCTCATGAGCCCCCAGTACAAGCACACCGGCGTCGGCTTCTACGAGGGCACCGGCAACCTCACCTACTACTGGACCCAGACCTTCGGCGCGCTGCTGCCGTGAAGCCGCCTGACCCCGGGCCCCCCGCGGTGCTATCCTCGCCGCCGATGCCCCGCACCCGCCGCAGCCTGCTCACCGGCGCCGCCGGCCTGTGCGCCGCCGCCTGGGCTCGCCCGCTGCGCGCCCAGGAGCCCGGCCTGTTCGGCCCGCTCGTCGGCGACGAGTTCCGCGAGCCGACCGCCGTCCTCACCGTCGACCTGCCGCAGCTGCAGTACCCCGGCAAGTGGAACCCGCGCCCCGGGGCCATGCGCGAGCTCGCCGTCGAGCTGCGCCTGCGCACCCGCCTCGAGCCCGTGCGCGAGCCCAGCGTCGTCACCGCCGACTCGCGGCGCCTGTTCGACACCCCGTTCCTCTACGTCGCCGGCGAGGGCAGCCTGCCGCCGCTCGGCGCCGCCGCCGAGACCGCGCTCGGCCGCTTCCTCGACCTCGGCGGCATGATCCTCTTCGACTCCGCCGACGGCGGCGCCGACCTCGGCTTCGAGAAGGACGTCACCGCCTTGCTCGGGCGGATCTTGCCCGGCGCCGCGCTGTCCCGCGTCGCCGCCGACCACGTCCTCTACCGCTCGTTCTACCTGGTCGAGACCCCGCTCGGCCGCACCAGCACCTTCGACCACGTGCTCGGGATCCACGAAGAGGGCCGCCTCAAGGCCCTGCTGGTCCGCAACGACCTCGGCGGCGCGCTGGCCCGCGGCGAGTCGGGCCTGTTCACCTGGCCGTGCGTCCCCGGCGGCGCCGAGCAGCGCGAGTGGGCCTTCCGCTTCGCCGTCAACATCCTGCTCTACGCCACCTGCACCGACTACAAGGCCGACCGCGCCCACGTCGAGACCCTCCTCCGCAACCGGCGGTGGCGCTGATCCATGGAGCGCTGGCGCATCACCGCGGGCCACGTCCCCGGCACTCTCGGCCTGCTGCTGATCCTCGCGGCCGTGGCCCTGGCGATCGTCGAGGCCGCCCGGGCCTACCGCAAACCTGTCCCTGGGGTCAGCCCGCGGCTGCGCGCCGGCCTGTTCGCGCTGCGCTGCGCCGGCGCCCTCGCGCTGCTGGCCGTCGCGCTCGAGCTGTCGCTCAGCTTCGAGACCACCAGCGCCGCCGGCCCGCGCCTGGTCATGCTCGTCGACGACAGCGCCAGCATGGGCATCGCCGACGCCGCGTCGGCCAGCCAGGCGACCATGCGCCGCATCGATCGCGTGCGCGACCTGTGGCGCCGCTCCGAGCCCGCGCGCGCCGACTGGAAGGAGCAGGGCCTCGCCGTCCAGGTGCGCCGCTTCGGCGAGGGCAGCGAACCGCTCTCCGGCCAGGCCGAGGCCACCCTCGACCTCGACGCCCGCCAGCCCGCCTCCGACCTCACCCGCGCCTTCGCCGAGCTCGCCGCCATCGACCCCGCCGTCGACCCGCGCCCGCTCGCTGGTGTCATCGTCGTCTCCGACGGCCTCTTCGACCGCGCCGACCGCGGCGGCGACGACCCGCTGGTGCTCGCCGCCCGCGAGCTCGGCGTGCCCGTCACGGCCGTCGCCGCCGGCGCCCCGCACCTCGTCGACCTCGCCCTCACCGAGCTGCGCGCCGGCGAGTTCGCCTTCGTCGAGAACGTCGTCGAGTTCGCCGCCGACATCGAGGCCCACGGCCTCGAGGGCGTCAAGACCGAGGTCGTCCTGCGCCGCGACGGCCAGGTCGTCGCCACCGAGCCCTTCGTCGCCCCTGCCAGCGGCGAGACCACCGTCCGCTTCGAGGTCGCCCCTGACCGCGTCGGCCAGTTCGTCTACGAGATCGAGGTCCGCCCCGTCGACGGCGAGGCCAGCCCGCACAACAACCGCCGCGCCTTCGTGGTCAAGGTCCTGCGCGACAAGGTCCGCGCCCTGCACGTCGCCGGCCGCCCCGACTGGGACGTCCGGGCCCTCCGCACCCTGCTCGGCCGCGACCCCAACGTCGAGCTGCTCAGCTACTACATCTTGCGCGGGGCCGACGACGCCGACCGCGAGGACCCGTTCGCTCCGCTGTCGCTGATCGCCTTCCCCACCGACGAGCTGTTCAAGGAGCAGCTCGGCAGCTTCGACCTCGTCATTCTCCACAACTTCGACGCCCTCAACCACCAGGTCGGCCGCTACTTGCCCGACATCGGCCGCTACGTCGAGGAGGGCGGCGCCCTGGTGATGATCGGCGGCGACATGGGCCTCGCCACCGGTGATTATCCCGCGCCCGCGCTCTCGGCCGTCGTCCCGGTCGACCTGCGCGTGCCCACCGGCCTCGACGTCGAGCCGTTCCGCCCCGCGATCACCGACGCCGGCCGGCGCCACCCGATCACCGCGTGGATCGATCACAGCCGCCTGTCCGATTGGTCGACCCTGCCGCCGCTCGACAGCTACAACCCCGCCAAGCTGGCCCGCCACGAGGCCGAGATCGGCAGCGCCGTGCTGCTGCGTCACCCCGAGGGCGGCCCGCTGCTCACCATCGCCGAGCCCGGTCGCGGCCGCGTCCTCGTGTTCAGCACCGGCGCCAGCTGGCGGCTCGGCTTCCACGCCGACCTCCCGATCGTCGACGGCGCGCGGCCTTACGATCTCCTGTGGCTCGGCGCGATCCGCTGGCTGCTGCGCGACAGCGCCGCCGACCGCCTCACCCTCGAGACCGACCGCCCCACCTATCTGCTCGGCGCCCCGATCACCCTGCGGGCCGCCGCGCTCTCGCCCTCCTACGCCCCCGAGGCCGGCGTCGAGGTCGGCTGGCGCGTGCAACCACTCGGCCACGCCGCCGACGATCCCGGCGCCGATCCCAACGCCCCCGTCACGATCCTGTCCCAGGGGACATGGACCACCGACGCGCTCGGGCGGGCCAGCGAGACCCTCGGCGGCGGCCTCTCGGTCGGCGCCTACGAGGCCGTGGCCCAGCGCGCTGGCGGCGACGAGGCCTCCGCCGCCCCGCAGCAGGCGCGCCGCGTCTTCCTCGTCCAGGCCGCCGGCCGCGAGCTCACCCGCCTCGCCAGCGGCCCCGGCGACGAGCGGCTGCAGCGGCTCGCCGAGGCCACCGGCGGCCGCTTCTTGCGCGCCGGCAGCGACGACCTGCCTGCCTCCCCGCCGCTGGCCCCCGATCGCCAGGATCGCGAGCGCGTCGACAGTCGCCGCGACGTCCCGGTCTGGAGCGGCGGCCTCGCCATGGTCTTGCTCATCGTCTGTCTCGGCGGCGAAGTCCTGGTGCGGCGCCGGGTCGGCCTCGCCTGAACCCGCACGCGCGCCCTCGCCGGCCGCCCCTGCTTTATCGCGGCCGTCTCGGCTAGAGTCCTTGGCCGATGCCCTCTCGCAGCAAGCCGCCCGCCGACGACGACCGCAGCCCGCCGGGACGCGTCTCGCGGCACATCCAACCGCTCGGCCCGCGCGTGCTCGTGCGCCTGATCAAGAGCCCCGATCGCAGCGAGTCCGGGCTGTTCCTCCCGGCCGGCGCCAAGGACAGCCACAGCGAGGCCCTGCTCGCCGAGGTCGTCGAGGTCGCGCGCACCATGCCCAAGCCCGGCTTCGTCATCGACGAGGACGACGACGACGACGACATCAAGGCCGACCTCGGCGAGAACGTCAGCGGGATCCCCGTCGGCGCCCAGGTCCTCTTCGCCAAGGATCAGGGCATCGCCGTCCCCTGGGACGAGAGCCTGCGGATCCTCGGCGTGCGCCACGTGCTCGCCATCGTCGACATCATCTCCGAGGATCACCTGCAGTGAAGCTCCGCGCGCCGCGACCCGCCTCCGACCTCCTGTCCGCGCCCGTCGCGGCGCCGCGCGCCGGCGCGCCCGACATGTCCTTCGGGACATCCGGAAGACCTCGCCGTCCCGCCACGGACCTGTCCTCCGGGACAGCTGCATCCACCCCGCGGCGCGCCGCCCTCCTCACCGGCCTCGGCGTCCTCCTGTCCTTCGGGACAGCTCACGCCCAGGAGCCACGCGCCCTCGACCGCGCCGTCTCTGACGGCGTCGAGCGCCCGATCAAGGACTACTCCGGCGAGGGTGACGCCAGCAGCATCGAGCTCAACCCCGCCCTGCTCTCGGCGGTCAAGGGCCTCGACTTCGTGTTCATGGGTTACCGCTCGATCAGCCCGTTCACGCGCGGCGGCGGCCTCGGCGGCTTCATGAGCTTCAACCTCGGCTTCGGCATGGCCACCGGCATCGGCGTGCAGGCGCTGCGGCCCGGCTTCGGCGGCGGGTATCCCGACCCCTTCGCCCTGCGCAACCCTGACGCCACCAAGATCTCGTGGGCCCTCTCGGGCGGCGACGGCAAGATCGCCGCCTTCGGCCTCGGCGTGCACTGGCTGCGGGCTGACGGCCTCCTGCGCGCCCCCGACCTCGACGTCGGCCTCCTGCTGCGGATCCGCAACTACGCCTCGATCGGCGCCGTCGCTCGCTTCGGCGCCGCCGACCTCCGGGCCTACGGCGACCTCGCCAGCGAGCTCTCGATCCTCGGCGAGCTCGCCCTCCGGCCGCTCGGTAACCGCACCCTCGAGCTCGCCGGCGGCGTACGCGGCCGCTTCCGCGTCGACCAACCTGGCCTTCGGTTCAGCCAGTGGGACAACCTCGGCGCCCTCCCGCGCGGCCGCATCGCCGTGCGTCACAAGGGCCTCGAGCTCGCCGCCGAGGTCGAGCAGGTCCGCGTCCACACCCTCGATCCTTCGACCTACAACTTCGTGCGCGCCGACAAGGCCGTGCGCGGCTCGGTCCAGCTCGCGGTCGCCTGGGACTTCATGAAGGTCAGCGGCGGCGTGCACGCCGGCCTCGGCGAGGGCGTCGACGGCTTCGGCCTCGCTGCCCGCTTCTCGACCGCGCGCCAGGGTCGCGTGTTTTGGCCGCGCCTCGTCGACGTCGAGCGCGTCGACCTGTCCGCGATCAAGGGCGAGCGCCACCTGCTCGGCCTCTTGCAGCGGCTCGAGCGGGCCGAGAAGGCCGGCGCGCGCACCATCCTGCTCGTCGACGCGCGCAGCACCGGCCTCGGCTGGGCCAGCCTGCAGGAGATCCGCGGCGCCCTGGTCCGGATCCGCAACGCCGGCGGCCACGTCTTCGCCTACCTCGAGGACACCAAGCTCAAGGACTACTACCTCGCCAGCGCCGCCGAGCAGGTGTTCCTCCACCCTGCCGGCGAGCTCGCCACCTTCGGCCTCGCCTCGACCACCTTCTACCTGCGCGGCCTGCTCGACAAGCTCGGCGTCCAGGTCGAGGCGCTGCACATCGACGAGTACAAGTCCGCCCACGAGATGTTCTCGCGGACAGGTCCGTCCGACAAGGACGTCGAGCAGCGCGAGGCCCTGCTCGACGACACCTTCGCCCAGATCACCCACGACATCGCCCAGGCCCGCGGTCTCAGCATCGCCCAGGTCCAGGGCCTCGTCGACGACGCCCCCTACGGCCCTGCCAAGGCCAAGCAGCTCGGCCTCGTCGACGCCGTCGTCTTCCGCGACCAGGTCGTCGAGAAGATCGGCGACGCCGTCGGCGCGCGCGTCAAGTTCGCCCAGTTCGACGACACCGAACCTGACCCGAAGACCTGGTCGACCGCGCCCTACGTCGCCGTCGTGCTCGTCGAGGGCACCATCGTCGACGGCGAGAGCCGCACCATCCCGCTGCTCGGCACCCAGTTCACCGGCGGCGACACCATCGTCGCCCAGCTGCGGGCCGTGCGAAACGACCCCGCCTGTCAGGGCGTCGTCCTGCGCGTCAACAGCCCCGGCGGCAGCGCCCTCGCCTCCGACGTCATCTGGCGCGAGGTCTCGCGCACCCACGAGGCGTGGAAGAAGAACCCGCGCAAGAGCCCGCCGATCGTCGTCTCGATGGGCGACGTCGCCGCCAGCGGTGGTTACTACGTCGCCGCCGGCACCGACCACGTGTTCGCCCAGCCCACCACCCTCACCGGCTCGATCGGCGTCGTCTCCTTGCACTTCGACGTGAGCGGCCTGCTCGCCAAGCTCGGCGTCGCCACCCACACCTTCAAGCGCGGCAAGAACGCCGACATCTCCGGCCTCTACCGCCCCTACAGCCCCGACGAGCGCGCCCGCATGGACGCCTCGATCCGCCGCGTCTACGACCTCTTCCTCAAGCGCGTCGCCGACGCCCGCGGCAAGACCCCCGAGCAGGTCGACGCCCTCGGCCGCGGCCACGTCTACTCCGGCACCGACGCCAAGCAGCTCGGCCTCGTCGACGCCTTCGGCGGCCTGCGCGAGGCCGTCGCCCTCGTGCGCCAGCGCAGCGGCGTCGGCGAGCGCCGCGACCTCCAGCTGCGCATCGTCCCGGCCCGCAAGGGCATCCTCGAGCTCGTCCTCGACCTGCTCGGCCCCGATCGCGGCGACAAGGGCCTGCGCGGCCGGATCCAGGCCCGCCGCGACGCCGAGCCCCCGCTCCCGCTGGTCCTCACCACCGCGATCGCCCGCCTCCCCCTCGGCCTCCTGTTCCTCCCGCAAGATCAACCGAGCGCCCTCATGCCGGTCGTGCACACGATCGAGTGACGCCCTGCGAGGCGAGTGACCGCGTGATCCACCAGCGTCGCCTCGAGATCGCGCAGCTTCGTGGCGAGCACCGCGTGTGCCGCCGCGACGAGCGACCTTTCGCCGCTGCGAGGTTCCCCGTGAGCGCCTTCTGCGACCGCGGCGCCGATCGCGTCGGGTTCACGCCGCACCTTGCTGCCGCCTTCACACGCAACCGCCTTCGTCTGGCGCGCCCGCGGCCGCTCGCGCACACTGCATCCGCCGCATGAGCACGCGCCTCGCAAGTTTGGCCCTCTGCCTCTTCGCCTGCAACGCGGCCACCGCTCCGCCGCATCGTGCCGCACCTGCCCCTTCGAACATGCTCGAACAGACACCTCCCGCGCCTGCGCCCGTCCCCGCTCCCGAGCCTGAGCCTGCCCCGAGCGTCGACCCCGAGCGCGCCGCCTTGCTCGCCGGCTCCGCGCTGCCCGAGCTGTTGCCGGTCGCGCTGCCGGACGACCCGCTCGGCGTCACCATCCATCGCCTGAGCAACGGCCTCACCGTCTACCTCAGCACCGACAGGTCCGCCCCGCGGGTCACCGCCTGGATCGCCTTTCGCGCCGGCAGCCGCCACGACCCCGCGCACTCGACCGGCCTCGCGCACTACCTCGAGCACATGATGTTCAAGGGCACCGCGCGGCTCGGCACCCTCGACGGTGTCGCCGAGGCCCCGCACGTCGCCAGCGTCGCCGGCCTCTACGAGCGCCTGGCCGCCACCGCCGACGTCGCCGCGCGCGCCGAGATCCTCGCCGACATCGATCGCGCCACCCAGGCCGGCGCGGCCGTGGCGATCCCCAACGAGGTCGATCGGCTCTACGCCCAGCTCGGCGTCACCGACCTCAACGCCTTCACCAGCGACGACATGACCGTCTACAGCGCCGACGTGCCCTCGGCGCGGCTCGCCACCTGGGCCGAGATCGAGGCCGAGCGGCTGCGCGATCCGGTGTTCCGCCTGTTCTATCCCGAGCTCGAGGCCGTCTACGAAGAGAAGAACATGAGCCTCGACGCGCCCGACGATCGCGTCGACGAGGCCATGCGCCTGGCGCTGTTCCCCGGCCACCCGTACGGCACCCAGCCGACCATCGGCAGCGCCGAGCACCTCAAGACCCCGGCTTACGGCGAGATGGTCGCCTACCACCGCCGCAACTACCTGCCCAACAACGCCGCGATCCTGCTCGCCGGCGACGTCGACGCCACCGTGCTGCCGGCGCTCGAGCGGGCCTTCGCCGGCTGGCAGCCGGCCCCGCTCGCGCCGCCGGCCGCGGGCGACCTCGCCGGCCCGCGCGGCCGCGTCGTCCGCGAGATCGTGGCCGACGGCGAGCAGTCGGTCACCCTGGCCTTTCGGACAGCCCCGATCGGTCACCCCGACGACCCGGCCCTGCGCGCGCTCGAGCGGATCCTCGGCGACGACGTCGGCGGCCTCGTGGCCACCCGCCTGGTGCTGCCGCAGCGCCTGCCCGAAGCCGAGGTCTACGGGGCCCTGATGAACGAGGGCGGCTACCTCGCGCTCACCGGCGTCGCCCGTGACGGCCAGTCGCTGGCCGAGGTCGAGCGGCTGCTGCGCGACGTCGTGCACGCCGCCCGCGACGGCGCGATCGGCCAGGACGACCTCGACGCCGCCGTGCTGCACGCCAGCATCGACGACCAGAACGACCTCGAGAACGGCGAGCGCCGGGTCGAGCAGATGCTCGAGGCCTACACCAGCGGCCGCCCGTGGCGCGCGCACGTCGGCCGCCTCGCGGCCCTCAAGGCCCTCACCCCGGCCGACCTCACCCGCGTCGCCCGCACCTACCTCGGCGACGACGTCGTGGTCGTCCAGCGCCGCCGCGGCCGCTTCGCCCCGCCCGCGATCGAGAAGCCGCAGATCACCGCGGTCGCCATCGATCCGGCCCGCCAGAGCGACTACGCCCGCGAGGTCCTGGCCCGCCCCGTCGACGACCCGCCGGCCGAGCACCTGCGGCCCGGCCACGACTATGTCCGTTCGGACATGTCCTGTGGGCCACTCGTCGCCGCCCGCAACCACCGCACCGAGCTGTTCAACCTGGTCCTCCGCTACGACCTCGGGACCCGCCGCCGCCCGCTGCTCGGCCACGCCGCCGACCTGCTGGCCCGCAGCGGCGTCCGCGACGGCGCGCAGGTGCTCGACGCAGCCGCGCTGCAGCGCCGCCTCTACGCGCTCGGCACCGAGATCGACGTCGACGTCGACGCCGACCGCACCGAGATCACCGTCAGCGGCATCGACCGCAACATGGACGCCAGCCTCGCGCTGCTCGACGCCTGGCTGGCCGGCCCCGTGTTCACCGACGCCGTGCTCGCCGACCTGGTCGCCAACACCCTCAGCGGCCGGCGCGACGAGGAGGACGACCCCGACGACCTCGCGCTCGCCCTGCGCGACTACGCGGCCTACGGCGACGCCTCGCCGGTGCTGACCCGGCCGAGCGACCGCCAGCTCAAGCGCGCCAAGGGCCCCGAGCTGCTGGCCGAGCTGCGGGCCCTCCGCGACGCCGCCCACGTCAGCCTGTACTTCGGGCCGCGCACGGCCGACGCCGCCGCCGCCGCCCTGGTGCTCGGCGCCGGTCAGCCCGTCGACCCGCCGCCGCCGCTGCGCTACCGCAGCGTCGCCGCGCCGACGATCTACTTCCTCCACAAGGACGTCGCCCAGGCCCGCATCGACATCGTCCTGCCGCGCGGGCCGCAGCCCGCCGGCGACCGCCCGCGCGCCGAGCTGCTCGGGCACGTGCTCGGCGGCGACATGAGCGGCATGGCGTTCCAGGAGATCCGCGAGGCCCGCGGGCTCGCCTACCACGCCGGCGCGCACCTCGACCTCGGCGACCGCGTCGGCGACGACGCCGCCCTGATCGGCAGCCTCGGCACCCAGTGCGACAAGGCCGGCGGCGCCCTCGAGCTGATGCTGGAGCTGCTGCGCCGCCCCGAGCTCGCGCCCGACCGGGTCGCCGTGGCCCGCCTCGCGCTCCTGCGCGAGTACGCCAGCGAGCGCATCACCCCGCGCTCGCGCCCCGGGTGGGTCCAGTCGTGGCTCGACCTCGGGCACCCCGGCGACCCCCGCCTCGGCGCCGCGCAGACCATCCGCACCGTCGAGCTGGCGGCCCTGCAGAGCTACCTGGCCGAGTTCGCCGGCTCGGCCGCGATCGTCAGCGTGCTCGGCGACCGCCGCCGCGTCGACCTCGAGCGCCTGCGCGCCCTCGGCGAGGTCCAGGTCGTCGCCCCCGGCGCCCTGTTCCCCTACGCCCGCTAGCGCCTGTCCTCCAGGGCATGTCCGCGAGGACCTGCGCGAAAGCGCATGTCTTTTCGAACATGCACGAAAGGGCATGCCCTCGCGGACATGCCCGTCACGCCCGCGTCCGCGACCCGCTCACGACCCGCCGCCGAGCAGCTGCTCGACCTCGGCCTGCGAGCCGAGCACCCGGCGGGACAGCTCGAAGTACAGCTCGCGCTCGCGGCCGCCGCGGCGGCTGGCGCGGAGGATCGGCACCAGCGAGTGCAGCGCCTTGACCCGCTCCTCGAGGTCCAGCGTCAGCAGGCGCTCGACCAGCGAGTCCAGGGTCGGCGGCTTGTGCAGCAGCTCGGACAGCTCGACGCGGCGGCCGACCGGGATCGGCAGGCGCTCGAGCAGGTTGTCGAAGTGAATCGCCTCGTGGAAATCGAGGTGGCCGTCGAGGTTGACGAACATCGCCGCCAGGCCGACGGTCAGCTCGGCGCGCAGGTGGGCCTGCTGGGTCCAGGTGTCGCGCAGCTGGGCGACGTGGTCGAGGTCGACCCCGAGGCGGCGGGCGATGCGGTCGTGCACGGTCGCCTCGACGTCCGAGCCGGTGCCGTCGGCCAGCGCCATCTGCCAGCAGCGGCGCAGCACGTCCTCGAACCGGGACTCGTCGGTCAGGGGCGCCAGGTCGTGGAAGCGGCGCTCGAGCTGCTCCTGGCGCGACAGGATCTCCATCCACACCATCTGATCCTGCTCGCTCAGGGTCGAGCCGACGTAACGCAACACTTCGTCCCACTCGCCGATGTCGAGGATCTCGTCGGCGTGGGCGATGAGCCCGCAGCCCACCAGAATCCATTCTTGCTCGGAAGTGAGCGCCACCTTGCCTCTCTTTCGCCTGCCCGCAGGGTACAACAGATCGACCGGAGGGGCGGCCGGGCTACTCGACCTCGATCGTCTCCTCTGCCAGGGCCAGCTCGCTGGGATGCTCCGACAGCCACAGGCTCGGCGGGAGCCGGCGCAGCACCCACACCATCGCCGACTCCCCCAGGCCGAGCGGCGACGGCAGCTTGAGCCCGAAGAGCGCGCTGATCTGGTCGCCGAGGGTCGGCGGCGCCGGCACGTGGCGCACCTCGCCCTCACCCGGCTTCAGCGCGGCCCGCTCGCGGGCGTAGGCCACGGCCTCGCGCAGCCCGCCGTACGCGTCGACGAGGCCGAGCTCGCGCGCCCGCACCCCGCTCCACACCCGTCCGCGGGCCAGCGCGTCGACCTGCTCCGGCGTCAGCTTGCGCGCCTTCGCCACCCGCGCCGTGAACTCCCGGTAGCTGGCGTCGACGCCGGCCTGGGCCGCCGCCCGCTCGTCCTCGCTGTACGGCTTGAACCACGTGTAGAGCCCGCCGCGCGCGCCGTAGTCGACCGACTCGACCTTGACCCCGAACTTCTCGAGCACGCCCGACACGTCGACCTTCGGGCGGAACACGCCGATGCTGCCGGTCTTGGTGGTCGCGTCGGCGAAGATGTAGCTGCCCGCGGTCGCCACGTAGTAGCCGCCGGACGCCGCCACGTCGCCGAACGAGATCACGACCGGCTTGATCTTCGCCACCCGGTCGAGCGCGCGCGCCATGTCGTCCGACGCCGCCACCGACCCGCCCGGGCTGTCGATGCGCACCACCACCGCCTTGACCCGCCGGTCCTCGCGCAGGCGATCGATCGCCCGCACCAGCGTGTCGCCGCCGGCCAGCACGCTGCCGACGATCGGGACCGTCAGGCTCGCGCCGTCGCTGATGGTGCCCTCGACGTGGACCACCGCGATCGCCGGACCTGGCCCGAAGGACATGTCATGCACCGGCAGCGCGCTCGGGGCCCGCAGCGTCACCTTGCGCGCCAGCCACTTCTCCAGCTCGCCCTCGAGCTCGTCGGCGTAGCCGATCGCGTCGATCATCCCGGCTCGCAGCGCCTGCTCGGCCGTGTGCGGCGCCGTGTCGATCCACTGCACCACCTGCTCCGGCGTGGTCTTGCGGTTCTGCGCCACCGTCCGCACCACGTGGTTCCAGATGTCGGTCAGCAGCAGCCGCCGCTGCGCGTCCGACTCCGGCGTCGGCCCCGTGCGCTCCCACTGCTCGGGCCGCGACTTGTACTCGTACGCCCGCACGAACTCGGCCTTGGCCCCGAGGCGCCCGAGCAGCTCCGCGTAGTAGAACACCTCCGAGCGCATGCCGACGATCGACAGCCGCGCCCCCGGGTGCAGGATCACCCGGTCGGCCGCGGTCGCCAGGAAGTAATCCTTCAGCCCCGCCCCGCGCAGGTACACCGCTACCTTGCCGCCGCGCGCCCGCACCCGCAGCATCGCCTCGCGGATCTCCTCGATCTCGCCCCACCCGTTGCCCGAGCCGTCGACCTCGAGCGCCACCACGGCGCGGCCCTGTCGCTGCTCCGACGCCTTGTCGAGCGCGTCGACCAGCCTGCCCGCCCCGCGGTCGCCGGCGTAGCGATCGACGTCGAAGCGCAGCGCCTCGAGCGGCGCCTGGGCCAGCGTCGCATAGCGCTCGGCCGACGCCCGCAGCTTGAACGCCCCGCCCTGCGCCCCGAAGCCGTCGGCCCCGTTCGGCCCGAGCACCGGCGCTGCCGCCACGCCGACGTGGGTAAAGTCGAGCTCGAGCCCGACCATCGCCCGCAGCGCGTCGGTGGCCTCGCGCTGGCCGACGGTGTTGACGTAGTAGCGCTCGACCTCGCCGAACAGCCGCCACGCCGCGCCGCCGGCCGCGATCCGCCCGCGCGGCGCCAGCACCGGCGTATGGAACCGCGGGTCGGCGTTCGGCAGCGGCACCACCCGCGCCCCGACCCCGAGCTCGAGCGCGCGCGAGCCCTTGATCGGCCGCACCGCCACCTCGGCGTCGAGCTCGAACGGCTGGCGGCGATCGAGGATGCCCGGCCGCGGCGGCTCGGGGATTCGCAGGTCCTGGCCCGCGCGCGGCGTGTTGATCGCCCGCGCCACCAACCCGAGCGCCACGTAGCGGCTCGGGCGATAGGCCAGCGACAGCTCGGCCTGGTGCAGCCGCTGCGCGTAGAGGTTGCGCTCCGACCACGTGCGCGCGTAGCTGATGCCGAGCGACAGCCCCGGGGCCCAGCGCATCAGCGGCACCGCGGCTGCCAGCGTCAGCTTGTTGTAGTCGAGGTCGGCCGGGTACCAGTCGTCGCGGTACCACTCGACGGAGTCCTGGCTCGGCAGGCGCCCGCAGCCGAACGGGCACAGCCGCTGATAACCTGCCCCGAGGGACAGGAAGGTGTCGGCGAGCTTCTGCCCGAACAGCTTGAGCTGCAGCGGCACCGCCACGAACACCCCGAAGCCGCCGCCGCGCCGCTGCGACGTCGCCCGCGTGTAGTTGCCCGCCAGCACCCCGCTGAACCCGCGCAGGAACCCCATCGCCGCCGGGTTGACCGCCACCGCCGCCGCGTCGATCTCGCCGGCCACGTGGCTCTGCGGCATGTCGATGTCGCGCAGCAGTGAGCGGCCCTCGCCCGCCCCGAACGGCGCCGGCTCCGGCGGGGCCGCGTGGGCCGACGTCGCCAGCGCGAAGGCCCCCAGCGCGCACACGCCCACGGCCCGGCGACGCCGCGACGTCGCGCCCGCAGGACCACCGTAAACCACCGAGCGAGCACGAGCGGCCATCACGGCTGAACCCATACCACGGTCACGCCCTCGCCGCCCTCGCGCTGCAGGCCCGGGCGCTTGCGGTGGATGAACGGCTGCTCGGCCAGGTACTCGCGCACCGCCTTGCGCAGGGCCCCGGTGCCGTGGCCGTGGATCACCACCACCACCTCGAGGTCCTTCTGCATCGCCTCGTCGAGGAAGCGATCGATCGTCCGCAGCGCGTCCTCGGCCCGCGCCCCGCGGACATCCACGCTGTTGTCGATGCCGACCTCGATCGCCGCCGCCGACTCCCCGAAGTGCTTGCTCGCCGTCGAAGGCAGCGGCTCCGGCACCTCCCACCGGCGCACCGGCGCCGCCACGCCCGGCTTCACCTTCGCCCGCGTGCGCGTCGGAGTCCGCAGCGAGCGCAGCTCCGTCAGCGGCACCGTCGTCTTCAGCGCCTCGACCTGGACCACCGCGCGCTCGCCCTGCACCGCCAGCACCTCGCCCTGCTTGCCGAGCGACACCACCATCACCCGCTCGCCCGGCACCAGCTGCACCGGCGGCTCGCCCGGGGCCTTCGGGGCCGGCTCGCGCCGCTCCGCCAATTGCCCGCGCCCGGCCTGCAGCCCGCCCTTGGCCGCCTCCAGCGCCACGTCGAGCTTGCCCTCCTTCTCGGCCTTGCGCACCTGCTTGCGCAGATCGGCCACCTCGGCGTGCAGCGCCCGCAGCTCCGCCGACGCCGCGTCGTACGCCTTTTGCTTGCGGCTCTTGGCCTGCTCGAGCGCCGCCGCCTCGCGCCTGGCCACCTCCTGGTTGCGCCGGCGCAGCTCGTCCCGCTCGCGGTCGACCTCCAGCCGCGTCGTGATCAGCCGGTCGCGCTCCGCCACCACCTCCTGAAGCAGTTGGTCGACCCGCAGCCGGCCCTCGTCCATCAGCCCCTGCGCCACCTGCAGCACCGGCTCCGGCAGCCCCAGGCGGCGCGCCACCGTCAGCGCGCTCGACGGCCCCGGCACCCCGATCAGCAGGCGGAACGTCGGCATCAACTTCTCGAGATCGAAGCCCACCGACGCGTTGATGAAGCGCCCGGGGAACCGCTGCGCCAGCAGCTTGAGCCGCTCGTAGTGGGTCGTCGTCACCACCGACGCCCCGTGCTCCGTCAGCGCCAGCAGGATCGCCTCGGCCAGCGCCGCGCCCTGCTCCGGATCGGTGCCGACCGCGATCTCGTCGAGCAGCACCAGCGTCCCGCCGTGCTCGACCTGCGCCGACGCCAGCGCCGCGCACACGTGCTGCATGTGCGCCGAGAACGTGCTGAGGTTGGCCGCGATCGACTGGTCGTCGCCGACGTCCGTCACGATCGCCCGCACCAGGGGCAGCCGCGCCGGTCGCCGCGTCGGCAGCCGCAGCCCCGCCTGCGCCATCAGGGCGCACAGCCCCAGCGTCTTGAGCGCGACCGTCTTGCCGCCCGCGTTCGGCCCGCTGATCACCAGCGCCGACCCGAGCTCGAGCAGGATGTCGTTCGGCACCACCTCGACGCCCGACAGCACCATCAACGGGTGGCGCGCGCCGATCAGCTCGAAGCGGTCCATCGCCGCCTCGTCCTCGCTCGCGCGCGCCGCCCCGACCTCGGGCGCCAGCCCGTGGTACGCGTCGGCGAAGCGCAGCCGCGCGTGGATGGCGTCGAGCGCGATCAGCTGCTGTTGATTGGCGCGCAGCTGGGCCGCCGCGATCCCGACGCTGCGGCTCAGCTGCTCGAGCACTCGCCGCTCCTCCGCCGCCGCTTGCATCTGCGCCGCGCGCAGCGAGTTGTTCTCCTCCATCAACTCGCTCGGCTCGACGAACAGCGTCTGCCCGGTCGCGCTGCTGTCGTGGATGATGCCGGTCAGCGAGCCGCGGCGCGTGAACGCGTCGGCGCGGACCGGCAGCACGATCCGGCCCTCGCGCTCGGTGTAGTACGAGTCCTGCAGCACCTCGGCCACACCTGACTGTTTGACCAGGCGACTCGCCGCCTTCATGAGCGACGCCTTGAGCTCG
This sequence comes from Nannocystis bainbridge, assembly GCF_028368995.1. Classification (GTDB taxonomy): domain Bacteria; phylum Myxococcota_A; class Polyangia; order Nannocystales; family Nannocystaceae; genus Nannocystis; species Nannocystis bainbridge. Next base: position 284,414 of record NZ_JAQNDL010000001.1, read on the forward strand.
CGGACCCGCTGCCGCGCCTTTTGCAGCCCGGGGCTGGCGCCGTCGACCACCCACGGCTCGCCCTCCGGGCCGTCGGGCGCGATCGATCGGCCGAGCGCGCCGGCCAGCTCGCGCTGGGGGTGGAGCTCCCCGAGCCGGGTCGCCAGCGTGAGCACCCCGGGATCGCTCGCGTAGCCCCGCTCGGCCGCGACCGCCGCGTTCAGATCCACGCACAGCTTCACCGCCTGCAACTGGCGCAGGGCTGCGAGCAGTTCCGCGGGCAGCAGCATCACGCCGCGGCTCGCGCGCATGACCGCGTCGGAGATGTCGCTCAGTGCCCCCAGAGCGTCCGCCAAATTGCCGGGGCCGCCCGACTCGCGGGCCAGGGACGCCTGCACGGCCAGGAGCGCCTGCAGCCCGTCCTGCTCGGACAGCAGGGTTCGCACCTGCGCCGGTTCGGAGGTCCGCCGCAGCACCGGCGCCGCGTCGGCTTCGTACGGCTTGCGGGCCAGCTCCGCCGCGACCTCGGCCTGCAGCAGCGAGCGGGCCATCGGCGTGCGCAGGTGTTCGGCGAGGCGCTCGCACAGGAGCGGCCAGCCGAGGTGAACGAGCACCGAGCGGCTGCTCGGCGAGCTCGTCCCGGTCTTGGTGGTTCGCGAATTCTCCGGGCCGTTCACGGCCGCGGATTATGCCCCGTTCCCGCGCCGGGGACTTCCGAGCGCGCGCCGCCTGCGAACACGCCGCGCCTGAAATCGCCCGCCGGCGCACGCGCGCCCGCGCGTCTCTGTCTCGGCCGTCACGTGTTGCGCGTGGCGAATTTTCGACTAGGCACGCATGGCGCAAACGGGATAGGGTACGTTACCCGATGATGCGCGCCTTATCGCTTGTCATCCTCCTGGCCGGTTACTGGGCGCTGCTGTCCGGACAGTTCCACAACGGCTTCCTCATCACCTGCGGCGTGCTCTGCATCGCCTTCGTGTGCTGGATGGCGAGCCGGATGGGGCTCATCGACGACGAGGGCGCCCCCGCGCGCTACTACGTCGGACTGCTGCTGTATGTGCCCTACATCGCCTGGCAGGTCATCCTCGCCAACTGGGACGTGCTGAAGCGGATCTGGTCCAGCGAGCTGGCCATCGATCCACGCCTCACCCGGATCCGCCACGGCACGCGGGCCGGCTTCGTCACCGTCACCTACGCCAACTCGATCACGCTCACGCCCGGCACGGTGACGATGGAGGTCACCGAGACCGAGATGCTGGTCCTCTCGCTCACCAAGGAGGGCGAGGACGGCCTGATCGACGGCGACATGGAGCGCCGCTGCAAGCGCCTGGAGGGCGGTTGATGTCCACGGTCTACCTGATCACCGCCGTCGTCCTGATCGTCGGCGCCTTCATGCTCCTCTACCGCGCGCTGGCGGGGCCGACGGTCTACGACACGATCCTCGCCACCAACGCGATCGGCACCAAGACGATCGTGTTCGTGATCCTGCTCGGTTACATCAGCGGCCGGACCGAGTTCATCGACATGGCGATCATCTACGCGCTGATCACCTTCATCACCACGATCGCCATCCTCAAGTACATCGAGAAAGGTCGGCTCGACTAGCCATGCACTGGAACGAAGTCGTCTGCACCGTCCTGCTCGCGCTCGGCTGCGTCATCAGCTTCTCCGGCTCCTACGGCGTCCTCAAGTTCCCCGACTTCTACGCCCGCTTGCACGCGGCCGGCAAGACCGACTCGCTGGCGCAGGTGCTCATGCTGCTGGGCCTCGTGTTCGTCACGCCCGACGTGCTGACGCAGATCAAGCTGATGCTGGTCGCCTTCATCCTTTTGATCGTCGCGCCGACCGCCACCTTCGCCATCACCCGCGCCGCCCACCTCGACGGCCTGCGCCCGTGGACGCGAGGAGGCCCGCAGTGAACGCCGTCGTCCTCATCGACACCCTGCTGCTCCTGCTCGTCACCGCCACCGCGGTGGCGATCATCGAGGTCCGCAGCCTGTACGCCTCCGCGATCCTCACCGGCATCTACAGCCTCTTGATGGCGCTGGTGTGGGTCAACATGCACTCGATGGACGTCTCGTTCACCGAGGCGGCCGTCGGCGGCGGCATCTCGACGATCCTCCTGATCGGCACGCTGGTCCACGTCGGCCGCGAAGAGAAGCCGATCAAGAAGCGGCTGCACGTCCCGGCCCTGATCTTCACCGCCCTGACCGGCGCCGCGCTGATCTACGGCACCCTCGACATGCCGCGCTTCGGCGACCCGGCGGCGCCGATCCACCACTACCGCGTGCCGGAGATGATGGCCCAGACCGTCGGCTTCGTGAACGGCACGCCCGGCAAGCAGAAGCCGCCCGAGGGCTTCGACCTCGACCGCTACCGCCGGTTCGACGGCCGCGTCACCGGGCCCATCCCGGACGACCCCAAGGACACCGCCTGGCGCGAGAAGTCGATCCTGCAGACCGAGGGCCTGATGGTCCCGCAGGTGCGCGCGGCGCATGAACCTCATGCGGAAGAGGGCCACCACCTCCACCCGCCCGACGACTTCAACGGCCACGTCCCGAACTCGGTCACCTCGCTGCTCGCGGCCTACCGCGGCTACGACACCATGTTCGAGACCACGGTCATCTTCACCGCCGGCATCAGCCTGATCCTGCTGCTGCGACGGCCGCGGCGCGAGGGCTACCTGCAGCCCGGCGCGGCGCTGAGCGACCAGGTCATCCTCCGCGTCGTCACCAAGCTGTCGATCCCCTTCATCCTGATCTTCGGCTTCTACGTCATCACCCACGGCGAGCTCGGCCCCGGCGGCGGCTTCCAGGGCGGCGTGGTGCTGGCGACCGCGTTCATCCTGTACGCGCTGATCTTCGGCCGCGCCGCGCTCTACCGCGTGGTCCCGCCGCCGGTCAGCGACATCCTCACCGGCGTCGGCGTGCTGATCTACAGCGGCACGGGCGCCGCCTGCATGCTGCTCGGCGGCAAGTTCCTCGACTACTCGATGCTGAACCCGGCGGTGCCCGGCGACGGCGAGTCGCTGGGCATGACCCTCGTCGAGTACGGCGTCGGCCTCACCGTCAGCATGGTCATGCTCACGATCTTCAATCAGCTCGCGGAGGAGCGCTCCACGTGACCGGTGCCCTCGGGATCTACAACTACTGGATCTACGTCCTGTTGATGATGATCGGGCTCTACGGCGTCATCGCCAAGCCCAACCTGATCAAGCAGGCGATCGCGCTGGGCCTGTTCCAGACGGGGATCTTCCTCTACTACATCTCGATGGCGGTGGTCGACGGCGGCACCGCGCCGGTGTGGACCACCATCCTCGACGGGGCCCAGAAGTACGAGGGCCCCTACGACAACCCGCTGCCGCACGTCCTGATCCTGACGGCCATCGTCGTCAGCGTCAGCGTCCTCGCGGTCGCGCTGGCGCTCATCATCAACATCAAGCGCGCCTACGGCACCATCGAGTACGACGAGATCGAGGCGATGGACCAGGCCGACAAGCGCGCCGACTACCAGCGCGGCCAGGTCACCGACGCCGCCGACGACGTCGAGCACCGGCAAGAGGGGCATCACCATGCTTGATGCGTTCGAGATCGTCCCCAACCTCCCGGTCCTGGTCGTCACCGTGCCGCTGATCGGCGGCGTGCTCACGATCGTCATGGGCCGCGGCAAGGGCCCGTGGGCGTGGGCCACCCTCATCACCGGGCTGGTGTTCTACTTCACCGTCCTGCTGATGCAGCAGGTCCTGGCCGCAAAGACAGGTACCATCTCCTACGAGCTCGGCAACTGGCCGCGCCAGTGGGGCATCGAGTACCGGGTCGACGCGCTCAACGCCTTCATCCTGCTCACGGTCGCCGGCGTCGGCTTCGTCACCACGCTGTACGCCCAGAAGAGCGTCGAGAAGGAGATCCCGCAGGACCGCCACAACTTCTTCTACGCGGTGTGGATCCTGGCGATCTGCGGCCTTTTGGGCATCACGGTCACCGGCGACGCCTTCAACGTCTACGTCCTGCTCGAGATCAGCTCGCTCACCGTGTACGCGCTGATCGCCATGGGCAAGGACATGAACCGCCAGGCGCTCACCGCCAGCCTGCGCTACCTGATCCTCGGCTCGGTCGGCGCCAGCTTCATCCTCCTCGGCATCGGTTACCTGATGATGGTCACCGGCACGCTCAACATGGAGGACATGCACGACCGCCTGGCGGCCCTGCCCGACGCGGTCCACAACCGCACGGTCCTGGTCGCGTTCGCGTTCCTGCTGGTCGGCCTGGGCATGAAGATGGCCCTGTTCCCGCTGCACATGTGGCTGCCGAAGGCCTACACCTACGCGCCCTCGGCCGTCAGCGCCCTGCTGTCGGCCACGGCGACGAAGGTCGGCATCTACATGGCCTTCCGGTTCCTGTTTACGATCTTCGGCGTCGGCTTCTCGTTCGTCGCCATGCCGGCCAACGTGGTCCTCAGCGTCGCCGCCTGCACCGGCATCCTCGTCACCGGCGTCACCGCGGTGCGCCAGACCAACCTGAAGCGCATGCTGGCCTACTCCTCGGTCGGTCAGCTCGGCTACATCGTCGCCGGCTTCTCGCTCGCCAACGTCAACGGCGTCGCCGGCTCGGTCGTCCACATCTTCAACCACGCGGTGATGAAGGGCGGCATGTTCATGGCCGCCGGCGCGATCATGTACCGCCTCGGCCGCTGCGACCTGCGGGCCGTGCGCGGCCTCGGCAAGCGCATGCCGCTGACGATGGCCGCGTTCGTGGCCGGCGGCCTCGGCCTGGTCGGCTTCCCGCTGACGGCCGGCTTCATCTCGAAGTGGTACCTCGTGCAGGGCGCGCTCGAGGCCCCGCACATGTGGCCGGTCGCCGCCGTCGTCCTGGTCGGCTCGCTGCTGGCCGTCGCCTACACCTGGCGCGTGGTCGAGGCCGCGTACTTCCAGGAGCCCGAGGGCGACAGCGCCCTCGTCACCGAGGCGCCGCTTTCGATGGTCCTGCCGATGTGGATCCTCATCGGCGCCAGCGTGTACTTCGGCGTGTCCGCCACCTTCACCGGCGACATCAGCATGCGGGCCGCCAAGAGCCTGCTCGGAGGGGCCCCATGATCCACTTCGACGTGAGCCCGCCGCTGCTGGCGCTCTACATCCCGCTGCTCGGCGCCCTGCTGATCTCGCTCGCGGGCCGCTGGCCCAACCTGCGCGAGCTCGTCACCCTGCTGACCGCCGGCGCGCTGCTGTGGGTGGTCGGCGGCATGGCCCCGGCGGTGCTCGCCGACGACTTCTGGGCCAGCTTCGCCAAGGCGCCGGCGCTCAAGCTCGCCGAGGTGCTGCCCGGCGTGTGGCTCGAGCTCAAGGTCGAGCCGCTCGGCATGCTGTTCGCGCTGATCGCCAGCAGCCTGTGGATCCTCAACTCGATCTATTCGATCGGCTACATGCGCGGCAACCACGAGAAGAACCAGACCCGGTTCTACGTGTGCTTCGCCCTGGCGATCGCCAGCGTCATCGGCCTCGCCTTCGCCGGCAACCTGTTCACCCTGTTCGTGTTCTACGAGGCGCTGACCCTGACCACCTACCCGCTGGTGGCCCACAAGGGCTCGGCCGAGGCCATCCGCTCGGCCCGCACCTACCTCGGGATCCTCGTCGTCACCTCGGTCTGCTTCCTGCTGTCCGGCATCATCGCCACCTACGCGTTCACCGACGGTGACATGACCTTCCGGCCAGGTGGCGTGTTCAGGCGCGCGCTGGCCGACGGAAGTCTCACCGCGCCCACCTTGGGAATTCTCTTCGTCCTGTACATGTACGGCATCGGCAAGGCGGCTTTGATGCCGGTGCACCGCTGGCTGCCGGCCGCCATGGTCGCGCCGACCCCGGTGTCGGCGCTGCTGCACGCGGTGGCGGTGGTGAAGGCCGGCGTCTTCACCGTCCTCAAGGTAATCGTCTACGTGTTCGGTCCGGCCGTGCTGGTGCGCTACGGCGTCGGCTCGTGGCTGATCTACGTGGCTGGCGCGACCATCCTGATCGCGTCCTGCATCGCCCTGTTCCAGGACAACCTCAAGCGGCGGCTGGCCTACTCCACCGTCAGTCAGCTCAGCTACGTCATCATCGCCGCCGCCCTGCTGTCGCCGCTGTCGATCACGGCCGCGGCGCTGCACATCGCCGCCCACGCGTTCGGCAAGATCACCCTGTTCTTCGCCGCCGGCTCGATCTACACCGCCGCGCACAAGACCGAGATCAGCCAGCTCGACGGCATCGGCCGGCGCATGCCGTTCACCATGGGCGCGTTCACCATCGGCGCGCTGTCGATGATCGGCCTGCCGCCGACGGCCGGCTTCGTCAGCAAGTGGTACCTGCTGCAGGCCACCTGGGAGACCGATGCCCCGTTCGTGCTGGTCGTCGTCGTCCTGTCGACCCTGCTCAACGCCGCCTACTTCCTGCCGATCGTCTATCGCGCCTTCTTCGTCGCCGAGGCCAAGCACGACGACGCGCACCACTCCTCGGCCGACGGGCACTTCGGCGACGACGGCGACCACCACGGCCACCACGCCGGCGACCACGGCGAGGCCCCGTGGCCGATCGTCGTCGCCCTGTCGTGCACGGCGCTCGCCACCATCGCCTTCTTCTTCTATAGCGACCTCGCCATCGGCCTGGCGAACCAGCTCCGGAGCGGCCTGCCATGAGCCTCGAAGACCCGCAGACGATTCGCAAGTTGTGGATTGGTTCGCTCGCCGTGCTGGCCCTGCTGGTGCTGGCTGACTTTTGGGCCAGGCAGGACCCACACCACCACGCTCACTTCGGCATCGACGGCGCGTTCGGCTTCTACACCTGGTACGGCTTCGGCGTGTGCGCCGTCATGGTCCTGGTGTCCAAGTTCGTCGTCGGCCTGCTCTTGAAGCGGAAGGACACCTTCTACGATGACTGAGTCGGTCGGCTTGCCTCCTCCGGGCCTCATCCTGGTCCTCGGCGGTCTCCTGCTGCCGCTGCTGCGCGGGCTCGGCCCGGCCGTCGCGCTGCTGCTGCCGCTGCTGACGCTGGCCGCGATCTGGGCCATCCCCCACGACCTCGTTGTCACGCTCCCGTTCATGGGCCAGTACGACCTCACGGTCCTGGCCTTCAATCCGCCGACCCGCGTGTTCGCCACCATCTTCGCGGTGATGGCCTTCGCCGGGGCCCTGTTCGCCCACCCGATCGCCGGCCTCGACAGCGAACGCGGCCGGCGCTGGCGCGTCGAGCTGCCCGCGGCCTTCGTCTACGCCGGCTCGGCCATCTGCGTCACCTTCGCCGGCGACATCCTCAGCCTGTTCGTGTTCTGGGAGCTCATGGCGGTCGGCTCGACCACCGTGATCTGGAGCGCCGGCACCAAGGAGGCCGGGCGCGCCGGCTACCGCTACGCCCTGGTCCACTTCGTCGGCGGCGTGCTGCTGATGGCCGGCATCCTCGCCAAGGTGTTCGCGCTCCAGGCCGCCGGCGTGGCCGACCCGCTGGCGCTGCACCACTTCTTCTTCGGCGCCGCCGGCTTCGAGGGCCTGTCCTTCGGGGCAGGTGACGCCGCCGCCTGGTTGATCCTGCTCGGCATCCTCGTCAACGCCGCCGCCCCGCCGCTCGGCTCGTGGCTGGCCGACGCCTACCCGGAGGCGTCCGAGAGCGGCACCGTGTTCCTGTCGGCCTTCACCACCAAGACGGCCGTCTACGTGCTCATGCTGCTGTTCGCCGGCACCCAGCTGCTGATCTACGTCGGCCTGTTGATGGCGGTGTACGGCATCGTCTACGCCATCCTCGAGAACGACATGCGGCGGATCCTCGCCTACTCGATCGTCAACCAGGTCGGGTTCATGGTCTGCGGGATCGGCATCGGCACCGCCATGGCGCTCAACGGCGCCGCCGCCCACGCCTTCGCCCACATCGTCTACAAGGCGCTGCTGCTGATGTCGGCCGGCTCGGTCCTCTACATGACCGGCAAGCGCAAGTGCACCGACCTCGGCGGCCTCTATCACTCGATGCCGATCACGATGACGTGCGGCATCATCGGCGCCCTGGCGATCTCGTCGTTCCCGCTGACCTCGGGCTTCGTCACCAAGTCGATGATCAACCAGGCCGCCGCCGACCAGCACCTCGCGCTCGCGTGGTTCACGCTGACCGCGGCCTCGGCGGGCGTGTTCCTGCACGCCGGCATCAAGTTCCCGTGGTTCGTGTTCTTCCAGAAAGACTCGGGCCTGCGCCCGCCGGACCCGCCGTGGAACATGCGCGCGGCGATGATCTTCTTCGCCGCCGTCTGCATCCTCCTCGGCGTCCCCGGCGTCTACGGCCCGCTCTACAGCATCCTGCCGTTCCCGGCCGCCGCGGGCGAGACCCTCTACGCGCCCTACACCGTCCCGCACGTCATCAACCAGCTGCAGCTGCTGCTGTTCTCGGGCCTGGCGTTCTTCGCCCTGCTCCCGGTCCTCAAGCGCACGCTGACGATCACCCTCGACGCCGACTGGTTCTACCGCCGCCTGTTCCCCGGCGTGTGGAAGCACCTCGTGCGCCCCGTCGTGCTCGCCTTCCGTGAGCTGTTCGACTACCTGTTCGGCCACATGCCGCAGATGGTCAAGGACCTGGTCTACTCGCCGCCGCAGGAGTCGGCCATGTTCAAGGAGTGGGGCCTCGGCGGCGCCATGGTCGTGATCACCGGCTTCCTGTTCGCCTTCCTGGTGCTCGGCTACATCGCCGTCTGAGCGGACCCGTCCGCACGCCGCCCGCGGGCCGCGCGAACCTCCAGGTTCCGCGGCCCGTCGCACGTTCGAGGTCCGATCGGCGCCCGAGCCTGGGCACGGCGCCCCGGGCCACATTGAGAGCGTACGCGCCCGCAGGTCCGGCGCTCCGCGTCGCCGGCGATTGCTCGACGCCATGCACCCCTGTGGACATGTCTCATCGAGAATGTCTTGAAGGACATGCTCTTTACGACATGTCTTCGAGGACATCCACGTCATGACATCGTCCGATCGCAGTCGGGGCCATGCACGGGCCGCTCGCGCTACACCGGGATCATGACGATCCGGCTGTCTGCGCTGTTCGGCCTCGGCATCCTCCTCGCGTGCAGTCGCTCCGCGACCACCCCGCTCGCCTACCCCGAGCTCTTGCCCGAGCCCGACTGGCAGCAGCTCGAGGTCCCCGTGCGCGCCGCCGAAGCGCGACCCGAGCCCCCGCCCGTCGCCCTCGCCGACGGTGAAGTCCGCGACGTCGTCTACACCGACCCGGGCGCGCTCCCGCAGCTCATGCACGCCGGCGTCGCCTTGCCCCTGCGCAACACCGACGTGCGCGCCCACCTGCGCGGCCCCGTCGCCGAGGTCGTCGTCCGCCAGCGCTTCGTCAACGACAACGCCGCCGCGCTCGACGCCGTCTACACCTTCCCCTTGCCCGAGAACAGCGCCGTCACCGACATGCGCATGATCGTCGGCGCGCGCACGATCGAGGCCGAGATCCGCGAGCGCGCCCAGGCGCGGGCCGAGTACACCGCGGCCCGCGACGCCGGCCACACCGCCGCGCTGCTCGAGCAGGAGCGGCCCAACGTCTTCACCCAGTCGCTCGCCAACATCCCGTCGGGCGAGACCGTCGAGGTCGAGCTGCGCTACCTGCAGACCCTGAGCTACGACGCCGGCGAGTACGAGTTCGTGTTCCCCACCGTCGTCGGCCCGCGCTACCTCCCCGGCGATCCGCTCGCGCGCCGCAGCGAGGGCAGCGGCACCCGCTCCGACACCGACCGCGTCCCCGACGCCTCGCGGGTCTCCCCGCCCGTGCTCGGCCGCGGCCTGCGGACCGGGCACGACCTCTCGATCTCTGTCGTCGCCGAGGCCGCCACCCCGATCGTCGCCTGGGCCGCACCCGCGCACGTCGTCACCGCCGACGCGACCGACGGCCACCTCCGCGTCGCCCTCGCCCGCCGCGACGAGATCCCCAACCGCGATTTCGTCCTGCGCTACCGCAGCGCCGCCGCCCAGCCGGCCGCCAAGCTGTTCCTCGGGCCAGCCGACGGCGCCTCGGGCGGCCACTTCCTGCTCGTCGTCGATCCGCCGCGCCTCGACGTCGAAGCCGCCGTCGGCCGCCGCGAGCTGCTGTTCGTCGTCGACGTGTCCGGCTCGATGTCGGGCGCCCCGCTCGCGCTCGCCAAGGCCGCCATGCGCGAGGCCCTCGCGCGCGCCCGGCCGGTCGACACCTTCGACGTCATCACCTTCGCCGGCAGCTCCCGGCGCCTGTTCGGCGCGCCGCGGCCGGCCAACGCCGAGAACCTGGCCCAGGCCGTCGAGTTCGTCGACAGCCTCGGCGCCGGCGGCGGCACCGAGATGCTCGCGGCCGTCGACGCCGCGCTCGCCAGCCCGGTCGAGGCTGGCCGTCACCGCTACGTCTTCCTCATGACCGACGGCTACATCAGCGAGGAGGACGCGATCGCTCGCGCCGCGCACGACCTGCTCGAGCGCCAGCGCGCCCACCATCGCCGCGCCCGCGTGTTCGGCGTCGGCATCGGCGACGCGCCCAACAGCCACCTGATCGCCGCGATCTCCAGGGCCGGCGACGGCGCCGCGCTGCACGTGCGCCGCCCCGCCGACCTCGCGCGCGCCGGCCAGGTCATCGAGCGCACCATCGACGCCCCCGTGCTCACCGGCGTCACCATCGACTGGGGCAGCCTCGCGCCGCGCGACCTCTCGGTCTCGCTGCCACCTGACCTTTTGGCCAGCCATCCGCTGGTCGTGCACGGCCGCTACGAGGGCGCCCCGCCGGCCGAGCTGCGCCTGCGCGCCCGCGTCGGCGAGCGCTCCGTCAGCTTCCCGATCGAGGTCGTGCGCAGCGACGAATCGGGCCGCACCCTCGCGCGCCTGTGGGCCCGCGAGCAGATCGGCGCCCTCGACCTCGCGCGCGCCACCGCCGGATCGGCCGAGGACGCGCAGCAGGCCCGGCGATCGATCTTGCAGCTCGGCCTGCAGCACCACCTCGTCACCGCCTACACCAGCCTGGTCGCCGTCGATCGCACGCGCCGCGTCGAGGGCCTCGCCGCCGAGGTCGTCCAGCCGGTCGAAACGGTCGCCGGCACGGACAACGCCCAGGTCACCAGGCTCCGCTCCGATCAGGTCCGCTACATCCCGGTCGGCGGCACCAACCGCGACTTCACGGCCGTCGTCGAACTGGCACCCACCGCCAGCCGCGACGCCGCGGGCATCCGCCTCGGCGGGACCACGGCCGCCGAGGCGCGCTACGTCATCGACGCTCAGCGCGGCGACCTCGCGACCTTCGGCGCCCCGCCCTCGGAGGCCCTGGGCAACCCCGGCCGCGGCTTCGCCGGCGTCGAGCCGTACGCCCGCGCCCGCATCGGCGCCGTCAGCGGGGCCAGCGACGCCGAGGCCGTCCGCCTGCGCGCCCTCCTGCGCGCCGACGCCGAGTCGCTCGCGCTGTGTTTCCTCGACGCCGGCGACACCACCTACCGCGTCCACCGCCGGTTCGTGCTCGTCGTCCACCTCACCGCCGCCGGCGGCCTCGCGCGCATGGAGGTCAAGGGCCGCTCGCCGCTCAGCCCGGGCCTCACCGCCTGCCTGCGCCAGAAGGTCTACCCGCGGGTCCGCGGCGTCGTCAGCCCCGGAACCACCATCGAGATCGACCTCGGCGTGTGGATGCGCTTCTAGCTCCCGAGGACATGCCCGATCGAGCATGTCCGTACGGACATAAACCAAGGGACATGCTCCGAGGAGCATGTCCCTTCATGGTACCCGCAGCGCTACTTGCCGCCGGCCGCCTTGAGCTGCCGCTTGGCCTCGTCGAGCGCCTTCTTCACGTCCTTGTCGTTCGAGCGCATCTTGGCCGCGGCGGCGTAGGCGTCGACCGCCTCCTGCCAGCGGCCCTTGCCGGCCATGCCCTGGCCCTTGAGCACCAGCGGGTCGAAGCCGGGCTTGACCCCGAGCTTCTCGTACTCCTCGAGCAGGGCCGCCAGCTCGTCCCAGGCCTTCATCAGCCGCAGGATCTTGCCCTCGCCGATCAGCGCCTCGGCCAGCAGCTCCTTGACCCCGGGGGTCTCGGGGGCCAGCGCCTGCACGCAGCGGAACACCTGACCCGCGTCGTGGAAGCGCTTGTCGGTCAGCGCCTTGCGGCCGGTGTCGAGCGCGGCCGACGGGATCTTCTTGGTGAGCCGCTCGATCGCCTCGTGCTTCGGATCGATCTCCCGCAGCGCGGCCAGGTAGTCGCGCACGCACTCGCCGGAGGGCTGACAGAAGCGGCCCTCGCTGAGCGCCAGGTCGGCGCGTCCGGCCAGGACCAGCGGGTCGCCGGCGTTGTCGACCGCCTGCGGGATCGCCAGGTCGAGCGGCTTCGGCGGCTCGGCCGGCGTCGAGTCGTCGACGTCCTGCGTGACCCCCGTCAAGACCGCCGGCCCCTCGCTCGGCGGCTTGGCCTCGCCGCCGAACAGGCGCGGCCCGAACAGCACCAGCACCACCGCGATGGTGCCGGCGCCGACCAGCCACAGCCACGCGTGCGGGTGCTCCTTGACCGGCGGCGGCGCGACCAGCCGCGGCTCCGCGGTCGGCCGCGGCGCGCTCATCGACGCGCTCGCCAGCAGCATGTTGGGGTGCGACGCCGCGGCGATCGGCTCGCTCGGCGGCAGCAGCGAGCCCGAGCTGAGCGACGTCGCGGCTGACCTTTCGGACCTGTCCGAATCGCCAGACGACGAGCGAGCGGCCCGCGGCGCCGCCGGGTCGAGCGAGCGCAGGAGGTCGACCTCGAGCACCCGCATCGAGCGGATCCGGTTGTCGGGCCGGGGCGCCAGGCAACGCGCCACGAGGTCCGCCAGCGCGGCCGGCACGTCGCGCACCAGGTCGTCGACACGCGGGGCCTCCTGGCGGCCCTTCTTCATCATGATGTCGTAGTCGTTGCGGCCGGTGTACGGCAGCCGCCCGGTCAGCATCTCGAACAGCACCGTGCCGAGCGCGTAGATGTCGGAGACCGGGTCGGCCTCCTCGCCGGCCGCCTGCTCCGGCGCCATGTAGGCCGTCGACCCCACGAGCTTGTCGATCGTCGACACGCCCGAGCGCTCGCTGTCCATGTGCGAGCAGACGCCGAAGTCCAGCACCTTGACGACGTCGAGCTCGCCGTCCTCGGTGACGAGGACGATGTTGCTCGGCTTGAGGTCGCGGTGGATGATGCCCATGTCGTGGGCGGTCCCCAGCGCGCGGCACACCTGGCTGGCGATGTGGACCGCCCGCCCGGCCGAGATGCGCTTCTCCTCGTCGAGCACGGCGCGCAGGTTCTGCCCGTCGAGCAGCTGCATCACCGAGTACACGCCGCCGTCGTCGAGCTTGCCGGTGCTGAACACCTCGATGATGTTGGGGTGTTGCAGCACCTGCGCCGCCTCGGCGTCGCGCAGGAAGCGGTCGCGGATCTCGGGGTCGCGCGCGTAGATCTCGGGCAGGATGCGCAGGGCGCAGGGGGCCCCGCGCTCGGTGTCGCGTGCCCGGTACAGCGCCCCCATCTCGTCGAAGGAGAGCAGCTCCTCGACGCGATAGCGGTGCGCGATCATCGTGCCCCAGCGCTGCTCCGCGGCCTCGCGCGGCGAAACCATCGCCCTGTTGGGGTTGCTGAGCAGGCCGTCGTTCTCGATATCCGCCATGATTCGAACTTGCTTGCCCGGCGCTGCAGCGCCGGGCCCCCAAGGCTAACGCGAGCCGGTCACACCCTCAAATTTGTGCCCCCGCGCAATTTCAGGCTGCGCCCGTCCCAACCTGCCGAATCGCGCCGCGAACGTTCCAGCGCACATGGGCGCGGAGAACTTCCGCATCACCCGCCGGACCCCGAGGTCACGGCGAGTCGTCGACCTCCATCCGCCCCGTCCACGGGCCCCCGTCGTCCGCGGGCACGGTCACCTGCCCGCGTTGCGAACGCAGCCCGCGCACCCGCACCCCGAGCGTGTAGGTCCCCGGCAACACCGCGGCCGCGCCGATGGTGCCCTCCTCGTCCGTGCGCGCGCCGGCGAAGGGCCCGCCGTCGACCACCGCCCCGACCACGGGCAGGTCGCTGCCGCGTCGTATCACCGCCACGGTCACCGCGCGGCCGAGCGCCGGCACGCTCCCGACCAGCGTCACCGCCTCTCCGGCCACGTGTCCGGCCGAGACCGCCAGCTCGACCCCGTCCTGGACCACGCGCAGGTCGTAGCTGCCCTCGCCGAGCTCCGCGAGGCTGAACTGCCCGGCCTCGACCCGCGCCTGGTGAACCTCGTAGCCTCGCGCCTGCGCCCGCGCCAACACACGCGCGCGCGCGTAGGCCCGACCCTCGGCGTCGGTCACCGTGCCCTGCAGCGGCGTCAGCGGCGGCGCCAGCACCAATTGCCAGCCGTCCTCGTCGTCGACCGACACCTCCTTCTCGGTCGCGCGGAAGCCCGGCGCCCGGGCGATGAGCATCAGGGACGCGTAGGTCGGCACGTCGCGGGCGTCGCCCGGCTCGCAGCGCCCGCTGGCCTCGCCGCACGGGTCGCACGGCGGCTTCTCGACCCGCGCGAAGCTGAAGAAGCCCTCGCCGTCGCTGACCGTGTTGCGCGAGGTGAACGGCGGCAGCGCGCCCGGATCGTCGTCGGCCCCGCGGCGGACCCAGATCTGCGCCCCCGCGACCGCCCGGCCCTCGCCGTCGCTGACCGAACCAACCACCCGGCCCAGCGATTGCGCGACCAGCGTCACCGGCGCCCGGTTCGGCTCGAGCACCCACGGATCGCGCGGCACCATCGTCGGGTGCCGCAGCTCGGCGCAGACGATGCCGCGGCAGCCCGGCCCGCTGAAATCGCCCTCGGCCCCGAGCTCCACCACCCCGCCGTCGATCGGCGCGCTGCGGCCCGTCCCGCCGGCCAGGCAGTGCAAGATGATCCGCCCGTCGCTGACGGGGCTGCCGTCGCGGTCGACGATCCGCCCCTGCACGACCCCTCGCCCGCTGCGATCGACGTCCGCACGGCGCGCCACCCCCTGCGTCGGCGCACCGACCTCGACCGCCGCCGTCACCTGCGTCGCCGTCGGCTTGTTCTTGCGCGCCCCCGGGCGAGCGGTCGACCGCGCGCCGGTCCCGAGCCAGACGGCCAGCGCCGCCAGCAACGCCAGCAGCGCGGCCACCACCGCCGCTCGCCTCATGAAGCCGAACCCAGCCAGGGTCGCATCATCGCCTCGATCTGCGCGTGCGCGTCGGCCAGCACCGCCTCGACCACCGCGTCGATCTGCGACACCAGCGCCGGCAGAGCCGCCGGCTCGATCCCCGGCGCGCTGCGAGCGAGCCCGTAGATCTTCAGCTTCGGCTCCGTACCGCTCGGGCGCAGCACCAGCCGGCATTTCTTACCGCCCTCGCCCTCGAGCTCGAGGCTCAGCACGTCGCCCGGCAGATCGCGCGTCGGCGATCCGGTGCCGCGCGGCCGCAGCCGATCCTCGAAGTGACGCGTGGTGAGCCCGGCGAAGCCCGCGGGCGGCGACGTCCGCCACGCCTGCATCAGCGCCGCGATCGCCTGCCGCCCGGCCAGGCCCGGCGCCATGTAGTTGAGCGTCTTCTCGCGGTGGTAGCCGAAGCGGCACCAGATCGCGTCGAGCGAGTCGAGCAGCGTCTCGCCGCGCAGCTTGGCCAGCGCCGCCGCCTCGGCCAGCAGCAGCGCCGCGATCGAACCATCCTTGTCGCGGATCTCGTCGCCGCGCAGGTACCCGTGGCTCTCCTCGCAGGCGAACACGACCGTGCGATCGGGGTGCTCCGCCGCCATGCCCGCGTGGTGCTTGAAGCCGACCAGCAGATCGTCGACCGCCGTCAGCCCGCGGGCCGCGGCCATCGTCGCGATCAGCGGCGTCGTCACCAGCGTCGTCAGCACCCACCCGTCTTCGTCGAGCGTCGCGTTGGCGAGCACGTGATCGAGCATCAGCACCCCGAGGCGGTTGCCGTCGAGGGCCACGAACTTGCCGTCGCGCCCGCGCACGCACGCGCCCAGGCGGTCGGCGTCGGGGTCGGTGGCCAGGACCAGGTCGGCACCTGTCTCTTCGGCCAGCTCAATCGCCATCGCCATCGACTCCGGCGCCTCGGGGTTGGCCGAGCGGACCGTCGAGAACCTGCCGCCGTCGGGATCGCACTGGCGCTCGACCGGCAGCACCTCGATCTTCCGCGCGCGCAGGGCCGGCAGCACGCTGGTGTGACCGACCCCGTGCAGCGGGGTGAAGGCCACCTTCAGCCCCGCGGCCGACAGGTCCGCCGGCGCCACGCCTTGCGCCAGCACGTACGCGTGGTACGCCGGGTCCGCCTCGGTCGCCACGCGCTCGGGCGGCAGCACGTGGATCAACTTGCGCTGCTCCTCTTGCAGCCCCGGGAGCTCCTGCACCGCCAGGATCGCGCGCATCAGCGCCGCGTCGCGCTCGCCCAGCACCTGCGCGCCGTCAGGCCCGTAGATCTTGATGCCGTTGTCCTCCGGCGGGTTGTGGCTGGCGCTGATGACCACACCGGCCCCGCAGCCGAGCCGACGCACCAGGAACGACAGCTCGGGCGTCGGCCGCGGTGCGTCGATCAGAACCACTGTCACGCCGCCGGCGGCGCACTGCTCGGCCACCGCGTAGGCGAAGTCCCGCGAGTGCGTGCGCGTGTCGTAGACCACGGCCACCTGGGGCGTGTCGCCGGCCGCGCGCATGGCCTCCACCAGCCCCTGAGCTGTTTCGCGCACCACTACCTTATTAAAGCGGTTGGGACCGGGCCCGACCTTGCCGCGGCGCCCGCCGGTGCCGATCGGCAGCACCTGCGAATAGGCGTCGAGGATCTCCGCCACCGCCACGGCCGACCCCGCTTCGGCGGCGGCGACCAGCGCCTGCAGCGCCTCGCGCTCGGGGGTGAATCGGGGCTCGGCGAGCCAGTGGGACAGGGTGCGCTCGACATCGGCGGGGAGGCGGAGGGCGCTCAGGCTCGGGGTCACGGGCGGATCTTACCTCAGCGACATGCACGCCAGTGAAATCATCTGCGCCGCGCCTACGTTTTGTGGAACACTCAAAGGCTGCCGGTTGTCCGGGCCAGCACGTAAGGCGGGTTTATGGCGAACCAGGATCCTCGTACTCCTTCACGACCGACTGGGGCCCAGAGCCCGACGCGGTCCCTCTCCCAACGACTTCGTCCCTTCCTCCGCCGCGACCTCCGGTCGCGCACCGCCTCGGCCCTGGTCGCCGCGACCCTGATCAGCGGCCTGACATGGCTAGGGACCTCCGCGCTGACGCGCATGGACAGCCCCGCCGCTCAGGACGTGCGCGTCGCCGTCGGCCTCGAGGACGCCTGGGCCGTGTGCGACGGCCCGCAGATGCCGCGCTGCAGCTTCGACGACCGCGAGCAGGCCGTCGTCGACCGCGAGTTCGCCGCGCAGCAGCGCGTGCGGATCGCCGTGCTCACCGAGCTGCGCGCCCGCGTCGACCAGGCCGTGCGCAACCTCGACCGCGCCCAGTCGATCCTCAAGCGCGAGACCGTCGACCTGCGCGGCGACCTCCTCGGCGGGCGCAGCGACCTCCACGAGCTCCTGCTCTCGACCGTCGACCTCCGCCCGCTGACCACGCGTGACGAGGACCTGGCCCGCACCGCTGCGATCCAGGCCGCCGCCTTCGCGGTCGACGTCGACAACGGCAAGCTCGGCGAGCCCGCCGGTCCGCTGCTGCGCGAGATCGACGGCCAGCGCCGCCAGCTCGTCGCGCTCGGCGCCCGCATCGATCGCCTCGAGCGGCGCGACGGCCCCGTCGCCATCGACACCAACGGCACCGATCGCCAGGCGCTGTGGGCCGACCTCTTCAACAACGATCCGTACGGCGACGGCGGCCAGCTCGCCGGCTGGGTGCTGAGCTCGGGCGGCCTGCCGCACATCTCCAACACCCTCGTCAACCTCGCCAAGGGCGACCTGCGGACCCTCGCCGAGGCCGTGTTCAACCCCAGCGCCGCGCTGTGGCAGGGCGGCCTCGTCGACCCGATCGCCGAGTTCACCGCGCTGCAGAAGCCGTCGGTCCGCTACCGTTCGCCGGTGTCCGACAACCAGCGCGGCCAGCTGATCGGCTCCGTGCTGTTCGGCTTCGCCGCCTTCATGCTCCTGTTGGTCGGCCCGGTCGTCACCGCCACGCACACCGCCCGCGAGCGCGAGGCCGGCACCTTGCCGGTCCTGCGCATGACCGGCCTGTCCGCGGGTGACCTCGCCCTCGCCATGTCGGTCGGGCCCAACGTGTTCGCCATGGTCGCCGGCGCCCTGCTGCTGCTGCCCGCCCTGGCGCTGCTCGGCCTCACCGTCGGCTTCGGCCCGCTGCTGCTCCCGCTCGGCCTCCTCGTGCTCTTCACCGGCGCCACGCACCTCACCGCGATCGGCCTCGGCGACGCGCTCGGTCAGCGGGTCAACGCCTTGCTCGTCGGCGCCTTGATGGCCGTCGGCATCGCCGGCGCCGGCCTCTTCGGCACCGCGCTCGTCGGTGCCAACATCGCCAGCGCCGGCCTCCTCCTCGGCCCCCTGCCCACCGTGCTCGGCGCGATCCTCGGCTTCACCGGCCTGCCCGGCTCCGCCGATCTCATGACCGCCGGCGACCCCGAGCTCGGCTCCTCCTTCCTCGCCTACGCCGTCGGCACGCAGGTCATGCTCGCCACGATCTGCCTGTTCAGCTGGCGCCGCCGCGTCGAGCAGGCCTGGGCCCCGCTGTTCCGCCCGGCCGAGGGCGTCGCGCTCGCGCTCGCGTGCGTCGGCTGCTCGGGCCTCACGCTGCTCGACCTCTCGTCGCGCACCAACACCCAGACCTTCGACGGCCTCAACCTCGTCACCTTCCTCGCCAGCGCCTTCTTGCTGCCGGTGCTCGGGTGGCTGCTGGTCGCCAGCCTGCGTCGCCCGGCCCGCGCCCACGCGGTGCCGAGCCACGTCGAGGCCCGCGGCGCCTTCCTGCGCTTCCAGGGCGTGCTGGCCGTCGCCATGCTCGTGGTCGGCTTCGCCTACAGCGCGGTGATGCAGCGCAACGGCCTCGCCGGCGAGCAGAGCGAGATCATGTACGCCACGCTGACGCAGGTCCTGCTGATCGCCGAGACCGCCGTCGCCACCTTGCTGCTCGCCTCGCGCAAGCGCGACGGCAAGCTCGGCATCGCCATGATGGGCGGCGCCCTGCTGCTCCTGCAGATCGTCTTCGCCGTGCTGGTCTACCGCCTCGAGGTCGACCACGTCGCCCTCACCCACAGCGCCGGCCTGCCGTTCCTCTACGGCATGAACGCCTCGCCCTACTGGATCGCCCTCATGATCCTCACCTGGGGCGCCGGCTTCGGCCTCATCCTCACTGCCCTGCTGCGTGAGCGCGACCAGGCCCGCGCCGCCGCGGCCGACGCCGACGAGCAGGCGGACGAGGACGCCGACGACGAGCGTCGCGGCCGCTGGCTCCACTGATCCCGCGTTCGCTTGAGTCTCGGGCGGCGGCAGGGCTATAAGGCCCGGCCTCCGCCCGGAGTCTTTTAAGAACCCCCGGACCTCTCGAGTCGCCCAAAATGCCCTGGCTTTACGAGCACTACCACGACCTCTCCGCGATCGGCCTCCACGTCACCGACAAGGTCCACGAGGAGCAGAGCCCCTTCCAGCGCATCGAGGTCTACGACACCAAGGGCCACGGCCGCCTGCTCATGCTCGACGGCATGGTCATGCTGACCGAGCTCGACGAGTTCGTGTACCACGAGCTCATCAGCCACATCCCGCTGTGCATCCATCGCGACCCGCGGCGCGTGCTCGTCGTCGGCGGTGGCGACGGCGGCACCGTGCGCGAGGTGCTGCGGCACCCCGGCGTCGAGCAGGTCGTCCTGTGCGAGATCGACGAGCGAGTCACCCGCGTCTGCCAGCAGTGGATCCCCGCCGTCGCCGGGCGCCTCGAAGACCCGCGCGTCGAGCTCGTGTTCGCCGACGCCGTCGAGTACGTCCGCAACCATCCTGACAGCTTCGACGCCATCCTCGTCGACAGCTCCGAGCCGATCGGTCCCGCCGCCGGCCTGTTCGGCGGGGCCTTCTTCGCCGACCTGCGCCGCGCCTTGCGTCCGGGCGGCATCATCAGCGCCCAGACCGAGTCGCCGTTTTACGCCGCCGACACCGTGCGCGGCGTCTTCAAGGAGCTGCGGGGCGTCTTCGCCGGCGTGCACGCCTACTACGGCAGCATCCCCACCTACCCGAGCGGCTGCTGGACCTTCGCCCTCGCCGGTGACGACCTCCGCCTCGGCGATCTCGACGCCACCCGCCTCGCCGCCGTCGCTGGCCGCTACGTCGGCCCGAGCCTCGGCCTCGGCGCCTTCGCCTTGCCCGAGTTCGTGCGTCGCCTCGTTGAGGGCGACTGACACCAGCGAAAACGGGTGATCACACACACGCAGCGCGCGCCGCATCGCTGCAGAGGCCGTCTGGTACCGTCGCCACGATGGCCCCTCAAAACGCGCGCACCCGTCTTTCCTGCCTCGTCCTGACGCTGCTCCTCGTGCCTGGATCGGCACTCGCGGACGGGCCTGACGACGTCGCCGCCGCCATCCCGATCACCTCGCCGTTCCACCAGCCGCTGGTGTTCGGCGCCGACCTCGAGCAGCCGCCGCTGCCCGCCGGCGAGTGGATCGTGTTCACCAACTTCGACGGCGCCGACATGAACTTCTGCGGCTGGGGCAACAACGACCCGCAGGACAACTGCTCGACGATCTTCGACGGTCAGGTCCTGCCGTTCGGCGGCGACGCTGGCCGGCGCGCCGCCGTCGTCCAGGTCATGCGCAACGACCTCGGCAAGTTCAACATCCACGTCACCGACGTCCGCCCGGCCAGCGGCGACTACGACATGGAGATGATCGGCGACTGGAACCCTGCTCCGGGCGGCGGCTTCGCCGGCGTCGCGCCGAGCATCGACTGCTTCAACAGCGACGGCGGCGAGGTCAGCTTCACCCTCGACTACACCAGCTCGCCGACCGGCATCGCCAAGGCCGTGTTGCAGGAGATCGCCCACACCTGGGGCCTCGAGCACGTCGAGTCGAAGTCCGACCTGCTCTACCCGACCACCCAGAGCGTGCCTGACCCGACCTACGTCGACGAGTGCTTCCGGATCGTCCGCCTCGACGACAACAACCAGCCGGTGCCCGAGAACAACATCGAGTGTCCCAACCAGCACTCGCAGTTCTGCAACGGCAGCACCTTCCAGAACAGCTACCAGGAGCTGATGCAGATCTTCGGGCCCGGGTCGCCCGACCTCACCGCGCCGACGATCGACATCACTGCCCCGGCCGAGGGCGCCGAGCTCGACGGCAAGTTCGACCTCACGCTCACTGCCGCCGACAACCAGTCGCCGCAGCAGCTCACGCTCACCCTCAAGATCGACGGCCCGAGCGCCACCGAGACCGACCCGACCGCCTGGCCCAGCCCCTCCGATCTGACCTTCCCGATCTCCGGCCTCGCGCCCGGCGAGTACACCGTCACCGCCACCGTCCACGACGAGGACAAGAACGAGGCGATCGACACCGTACACTTCACCATCAAGGGCGAGCCCGTCCCCGGCACCACCGGCGAGCCCGACACCACCGGCGAGCCTGCCACCACCACGGGCGACGACAGCACCACCGGCGAAGCCCCCGACACCACCGGCGACGCGCCGACTACGAGCGACGGCAGCGGCGACCCGACCACCGGCGTCACCAGCGCGACTGGCGGCACCGACTCGGCCACCACCGGCGACCAGAGCGGCGGCGATGACGGCTGCGCCTGCCGATCGGACCTCGCTCCGACCTCCGGCGCGCCCGCCCTGCTGCTCCTCCTCGGCCTCGCCCGCCGTCGCCGCCCCCGCTCGTAGCCCCTGCGCCCGCGCGCCAAACCGCGTACCCTGACCGCCCGTGGACTTCGCCCTCGCCCCCGCCCTGCTCGCCGCGCTCGTCGGCGATCCGGGCGTGGCCGCGACCGCGGCGACCGCCGTCCGTCTACCTGTCCCGGTGGACATGTCTCAAAAGGCCAAGACCGGGACCGCCGAATCACATGTCCCCGCGGACATGTCCCAAAGCGCATCCGGAAGCCCCGCCCCCGAATCACATGTCCCCGCGGACATGTCCCCAGAAGCAGCCGGTAGAGACGCCGCCACCTCCTCACATGTCCCCGCGGACATGTCCCAAAACGCAGCCGGCAAAGCCGCCGCGCCCCCCGGCGGAGCACCTGCCCCCACGGACCTGTCCCCAAGCACAGCCGACCAGGAGACCCAGCTCGCGCTCCGCCCTCGCGCCTCCCGACCCGCCGCCGAGCCGCTGCGCCCCGGCGGCACCCCGCCGCTCGCCGCCCGCGGCCCCGACGCTCTCCCTGTCGAGCCCGGCACTCCGCACACCCTGTTCATCAACTTCGACGGCGCCGTCCTGCGGCGCGGCTGCGGCAACGACTCGCGCCACGACTGCAGCACCCTCGCCGACATGTTCGACGGCTACATCGGCCCGTTCGTCGGCACCGAGGCGCGGCGGGTCGCCATCATCGAGTCGGTGCGCAAGGACCTGCGAGAGATCGGCGTGCGCACCACCTGGCGGCGCCCGCCCGACGATCCCGGCTACACCATGGTCCTCTACGGCGACATCGGCGCCCAGGACTTCGCCGGCATCGCCCCCTACATCGACTGCGGCAACCTGTGGGCCAACGACACCTGCTTCGCCGGCGCCTTCAAGGGCTCCAACACCGGCGCCACCATCGTCTTGCAGGAAGCTGCGCACACCTGGGGCCTCGAGCACGTCAACAGCCCGTTCGACAACCTGCACCCGTTCGTCGAGGCGCCGACCCCGTACTTCCAGGATCAGTGCAACAAGATCGTCGCCAACACCGACCTCGTCGAGACCTCCGGCGTCTGCAACCTCGTGCACGAGATGTTCTGCGAGACCGGCTACCAGAACAGCTTCCAGGAGCTGCTCTATCTGTTCGGCCCGGCCCAGCCCGACATCACCGCCCCGACTCTGAAGCTCACCAGCCCGGCCGACGGCTCGTACCACGTGCTGCCGGTCGACCTGTCGCTCTACGGGGAGGTCGTCGACGATCTCGAGCCGCAGTTCTACGCCGTGGAGATCCAGCAAGCCGGTCAGACGCTGTTCAGCGACGAGGCGATTCGCGTCGACCTGCGGCTCAAGAACCCGCCGCCGGGCGAGTATGATCTGCTCGTCACCGTGCGCGACGAGGGCGGCAACGCCGGCAGCGATCGCGTGCGCTTCACGATCCTCCCCGAGGGCAGCGAAGACCCCGACAGCACCACCGGCGACGGCGACACCGGCAGCACCGGCGACACCGACGACACCAGCACCGGCGGCCTGTCCGAGACGCAAGGCTGCGACCTCGCCGTCGCCGCGGGAGGCCCTGCCTGGCTCCTCGGGCTCGCGCTCGTGCGTCGGCGCCGGCGATCACCCGCGGCCCGCCGCACCGCGCTGGCAACCCCGACCGCGCCGCGCTAAAGGAGACCCCGTGACGCACCGCCTGCGCCTCGCCCCGTTCGCCCTCGTGCTCCTCGTCGCCTGTCCGCAAGCACAGGCGCCCGCGCCGACCCCGACCGTCGACGGCGCGCACCCGACCCCCGACGACCCGCGCGTCGTCGAGGTCGCCGGCGACCTCTACGCCGCCCAGAGCGCCCCCGTGACCACCCAGCCGCCCGAGGTCCCGCCCGCCAAGTCGCCCGGCACCGGCCGCCCCGACGAGACCAACGGCGTGTGCCGCCTCTACGCCCCCGAGCTGCCCGACCCCGCCTGCTGCGAGCACACCCTCGGCTTCGACAGCAAGGCCGCCGCCGAGATCTGCGGCCTGCAGGTCTACCTCGGCGAGTCGTTCCACAACAGCTGCGGCTTCTACTTCGTGCCCGAGCCCAACAGCCCCGCCCAGTGGTTCCGGATCGCCACCATCCTCGGCGACACCCCGCAGAAGGCCGCCGAGGACAACCTCTACACCATGCGCCGCACCGACCCGAACGTCACGGTCGAGCCCGTGCCCGACGTCCCCGGCGCCTTCTGGACCCGGCAAAACGAGTACCGCTGGGCCTTCCTGCCCGGCTGGTCGACGGTCCGCATGTTCGCCTGGAAGACCAGCAGCTGCAGCGACGAAAAGATCGGCGGCCTGCTGCGCCTCATCATCGCCGCCCCCGAGCAGGTCTCCGCGCCCCGCCGCGCCGGCCTGTTCCCGGTCGACGCCCCGCCACCGCCCGCGCCTGCCCCCTGAGACATGTCCTGAGGGACAGGCGCCATCGCCACGACATGTCCCGAAGGACACGTCATCCGCGGCGCCTCAGCCCGCGCGCCAGCCGTCGAATCGCGTCGGCCCCGCGATCCCGCGCGCGGCCGCCAGCGCTCGCTTGCCGAGCGCGTATACGCGGAAGAACAGCTCGAGCCCGCCTCGCTGCGCCCGCGTCAGCGGCCCGGCGCTGAAGATCACCTTCGGGTCTTCCTGGCCCACGTCGATGAAGCCCACGATCGCCACCACTGCCAGCTCGACCTCCGCCCCCGCTGGCAGGCGGCGCCCCAGCACCACCGCGTCGAGCGGATCGCCGTCGCCCGACATGACCCCCGGGACATGTCCGTAGTTGTAAGGGCACGGCAGCGGCGACACGAAGTCGATACTGCCGTCGCTGCGGCGCTTGACGAAGCTGAGGCGCGGGTACTCGATCGTCACCCGGCGGCGCGCCCCGATCTCCGGCAGGTCCATCGCCGACATCTACGCCAGCCTCGCCGCGCCCGCAACGGCGCGGTCCCCGTCCACCTGTCCCCAAGGACACGCGAGAATCGCCGCGGAGTTCGCCCGGCTCCGCCCATCGTCCCGTGACCACCGCGCCGACGTCGATCCCGGCGAGCCCATGCGGCAGACGAAGCGCTCAGCCGCCTCGGCCTCGCCTCGACGCTCGCTCAGAACTGCCCGAACGCCGTGATCCCGGCCCCACCGGCTCCGAACGTCGGCGCCGCGCGAGCCGCTCGCCGCTTGCGCTCCTGCACCCGGTCCGCGAACAGCAGGCTCGCCCCTGCCAGCAGGATCCCCGCACCCGCAGCCAGCGTCAGATAGCCCGCGTCGTGGTAGCTCGCCAGCGCCGCGTCCGAGCAGTCCGGCGTCGCCGTCGTGCACTCCGCGCGATACAGCAGCAGCCCCACCCCGACCGCCGAAGTCACCGCACCGCCGACCGACACCCCGAAGCCCGCCGCCAGCAGCTCGAGCGACGGCTCCGACGGCGCCGCCCAGCTCGTCTGTCCCCGCCACTGACTCGGGCGCGGCGGCGGCAGCCGCTTCAGCGCCGGCGTCGGCGTCGGCGCGCTCGTCGGCGCAACCTCGCTCACCTCGTTCGCCTCGCTCGGCTTCGGGCTCACGAGCGGCGGTGGATCGGCGCACACGTCCCGCCCCGCGGTCTGGCTGATCGCGCGCAGCTGTTGATCGATCCGGTCGGCCAGCCCCAGCGCCCGGCGTCGCAGCCGGATCGCCTCGGCCTTCTGCGGCCGCTCGAGATAGTCGCGCACCACTCCCGCCGCGCGGCACATCGAGCTCGTCTCGCCGTCGCGCGCATGAGCCTGCTCGTACGCCGCCACCGTGTCGCCGAGCACATTGAAGAGATCGCGGCTCGCTCGCCCGTCGAGCTCCGTCAGCCCGACATAGATCCGCTCGAAGCACGCCCCTGCCTCGCCGCTGCGGCCCTCCTTGCGCAGCGCCTGACAGCCCTCGTGATCGCGTCGCAGCGCCTCCGTGGCCGGGTTCGCCGCCGCGACCGGACCGCTCGCCAGCGCCACCGCGCACGCCAGCGCCGTCGTCCTGCGCCTCGCCATCCCTGCAGTATCGGCCACTTCGGCCTCGCGGACAGCGGTCGCTTCCGCGCCTTCAGGATGCGCCGGCGCCGCCGCGCACACCTTTATACTCGCCGCATGGCGGGCGACGACATCGACGGCACCGGCCCCACGCAGGCCAACCCTGCGGGTGACGCCCCGACCGACCTCGCCTCTGGCGTCACCCGTCGCGCCGACGCCCCTGACTCGCTGCTCGGGGGCGTGCTCGCCGGTCGCTACCGCATCGATCGCCGCCTCGGATCTGGCGGCATGGGGGCCGTCTACGCCGGCACCCACCTCCTGCTCGATCGCCCGATCGCCGTCAAGATCATCAAGCCGCGCTTCGGCGACGACCCTGGCATCGCCCAGCGCTTCATTCAGGAGGCGCGCGCCGCCTCGGGCATCGGCCACCCTCACGTCGTCGAGATCACCGACTTCGGCGAGACCGAGGGCGGCACCGCCTACTTCGTCATGGAGCGGCTCGAGGGTGAAGACCTCGCCGACACCGTCACGCGCGAGGGCCCGCTCGCCTGGCCGCGCGTCGTCCACATCAGCGAGCAGATCGCCCGGGCCCTCGCCGCTGCGCACAAGCACGGCGTCGTCCACCGCGACATCAAGCCTGCCAACTGCTTTCGCCTCACCCGCGACGACGACCCCGACTACATCAAGGTCCTCGACTTCGGCCTCGCCAAGGTCGTCGGCAGCGCCTCGCGGGCCGAGCAGGACGCCTCGCTGACCCAGACCGGCGCCCTGCTCGGCACCCCCGGTTACATCGCCCCCGAGCTCTACCGCGGCCTGTCGGCCGACCACCGCGTCGACATCTACGCTCTCGGCGCCCTCATGCACAAGCTCCTCACCGGCGAGCTGCCGCCGATGCGACTCGGCAGCGACGGCCCCTCCGAGCTCTCGCTGGCCGCCGTGCCACCTGGCCTTCAGGCCATCTTGCGTCGCGCCCTCGCCGACGAGCCCGCCGCCCGTTACCCGACCGCCCAGGCGCTCGCCGTCGACCTGCGCCACCTGGCCGCAGGGACAGGTGTCAGCCTCGACCCTGGCTCCGAGCCGCCGGCCGCCAGCGGCCCGCTCCTGGCCGTCACCCACGACGCCCGCGGCATCTCCTTCACCATCGGCGCGCCGCTGCTCGGCGCCCTCGTGCTCGGCCTCGGCCTGTTCGCCTTCTTCAGCTTGCGCGCCGGCTCGCTCCCTCCCGCCGATCCTGCCGGCGTCCCCGTCGAGCCCGCGCGCATCACCGCCGAACCCGGCCCGCCCGTCATCGCCGCCGCCGCAGCGCCACCGACCTCGCCCTCCGAGCCGCCGACCGTCGAGCCGCCCACCCCAGCCTCGCCCGACGTCCTCGGGCCGAACACCCACGAGCCCGCGTCACCCGGCGAAACCACCGCGCCCGCCACCACCTCCGGCGCCGACGAGCCCGAACCACGCGCCGCCCTCCCGAAGGGCAGCCCCGCAGCTGTCCAAAAGGCCATCCGCCGCCGCTGCGCCGGCACCTTCGGCTACACCGTCAAGCTGCAGTGGAAGGCCGACGCCGACGGTCATCTGATCCCCGGCTCGGTCAAGGTCCTGGGCACGCCCCAGCACAACGACGCCGAGAGCTGCGCCCTGCGTCAGCTCGTCCGCAGCGAGCTCGCCTGGACCCCGGGCGAGACCTACGCCCACGCCTTCAAGAGCGGCTGACCTGTCCGCTCAAGGGCGAGGCTGCCCGAAGGGACAGGTCAGCGCAGCACCCGAAGACATCGAGCTGCATCCTTCACCTGTCCCTGAGACCAGGCTCGGCCTCACTCCCTGGTTGACCCCTCGCCTGTCTCACAGACCACTCGCGCGCTCACGGCCTCGCTCGCCACAGCGCCCGCCCCACCAGCCCCGCCATCACCAGCCCGATCGCCGCCACCACGGCGAAGCCGATCAGCAGCCCCGGGTGCCCCGCGCGTGCCAGTCGCACCGCCCCGAGCATCAGCACATCTGGTTGCAGCGACCCGAACCCCACGATCGGGCTCGCCCACCCCGCGAAGTGTGAAGTCTCGAGCACGTGCCCGGCCGAGCGGGGGTCGTTCGTCAGCGCGATCATCCACTCGAAGATCGATCGCGTCGCCAGCCACCCCGTCAGCGCCGCGCTGGCGGTCAGCCCCGACCAGACCCACCGACGCACCCGCACCGACCGCCGCGGCAGGTCTTCGATCAGCGCCGCCAACCCGATCATCACCAGCGGGATCGCCGGCACCAGGTGACGCGGTCCCAGGCTCCATCCGCCGTACCAGTCGGTGCGCGCCGACACCACCAGCCAGCGCGTCGCCAGCAGCGACAGCGCCAGCCACGTCGCCGCCGGCGCCCGTCGCAGCGCAGCCCGCATACCGAACAGCCCCAGCGTCGCCGCCGGCGCGTACAGCCACAGGCTCCGGCCTGGCGCCAGCATCTGCGCCCACAGCCCCGTCCACGGATTGGTCCACGCGCTGTAGTGGCCGAACCTGCCGGTCTCGAGTGCATCGCCGAAGCGCAGCCACTGCCCGAGCAGCAGCAGCCCGAGGCCGAGCCCTGCCAGCAGCGCCGCGCCGATCAGCCCGCGCCGCGCCGGCGCCAGCGCTTTGAGACATGCCCCAAGAGACATGCCCTTTCCATCATGCCCCTTCGAACCTGTCCAAAAGGGCACCAGCGCGTACGCCGCCAGCCACGGCCACGCCACCAGGTTGAGCACGTGGACGTGGACCGCGAAGCCGGCCGCCGCCCCGGCCAGCCACAGTCGGCAATCGGCCGCCCGCGGTCGGCCGGCCCGCAGCGCCTGCGCCTGAGCGATCGCCACGGCCGCCGCCAGCAGCACCATTGCCGAGAGCGGCTCGCTGAGGAACGTGCGCGTATACGGCCACGCCGCCGTGCCGGTCGCGTACGCCAGCCCCGTCCACAGCGCCGCTCTCGGCGACAGCCCGACCCATGCCAGCCAGCGGACCAGCAGCCACGCCGTCGCCGCCGTCACCAGGCAGTTCGTCAGGCTGACCACCAGGTGCAGCCAGTCGGCCCGCGGCTCGCGCGCGTGGAACGTGAAGTGGTCGGAGCGGACCGCGCGCGTCCACGCGAACGGCACCCGCGGCGGCGCGGTCGCGCGGCCCAGCGCGTACATCGGCGCCGCCACCAGCGACAGCCCGTGGCCGAACAGCCCGTAGCGGCGGCCCTCCGGCCCCTCGGCCCAGCCGAACGTCCCTGGCGGGCGTCCTGGCGGTTCACCGGTGCGGTGGGCGATGCCGGCGATGGTCAGCGAGCCGCGCTCGACCAGGCTCGCCGTCGTCTGGAACACGATCTCGTCGTCGGGGAACTGGATGCGCCCCGGCGCGGTGCACAAAAATAGCGCGGCGCAGGCCGCAAAGAGAGCGGCTGCGCCGGGCGTACGCGGATTTGGGGTTGTCGGGTCCAGGGCCGAGCCGGTCGGCGAGCGCAGCGGCTAGCCGGAGGTGCCGCTGGAGCTGTTGCCCATGCACAGCGAGGTGTCGAACGTGCAGGTCACCGGGTCGCAGCCGAGCTGGCCGCCGGCGTTGCCGAGCGACTCGCAGGTGAACCCGTTGAGGTTGCCGCCGTCGCACTGCTCGTTCGGATCGATGTTGCCGTTGCCACAGCCGGCGGGGTCGGTCGTCTGCGTGGTCGTCGTGGTCGACGTCGAGGTGTCGGGATCACCGGTGGTGGTGGTGTCCGGCAGCGTGGTCGACGTCGGCCCGTTGGTGGTCGGCGTCACCGTCGTGCTGGTCGTGTCCGGGCCGGTCGTCGGGTCGCCGGTGGTGGTGCTCGTGCCCGGGGCGCCGGTCGAGGTGTCCGTGCCGCTCGACGTGTCCGTCGTCTGGTTCGTGTTGCTGTTGGTGTTGGGGTTGTTGGTACTGAAACCGCCCGCACCACCATCGTCCCCGCAAGCGGGAGCGAGACACAGCAAGGAAACGGAGCAAGCGAGCGTACGCCAGGCGGTCATGGCGCCTTTATCCCCAAGGCGCAGCCCGAGGGTCAAGAGAAAAGCGAGCACGACCTCAGAGGCCGTCCGAGCCGGCCCAGAGACCTGCATCACGGGTTTTAGCGACATGCAGGCCAGTGGAGCCGCGAGCACCCACGCGTCGTCACTGGCACTCGCGCGGTACTTCAAGGACGACCGAGTTGGTGAGTGAGCATTGAAAAATCAGTCCGCGAAGCGAGACGGCCACGCGGGTCGGCGGCACCACCTTCTGGGCCACCTTCATCGCCGGCCCACGACCGGACCGCGGGCCAATCACCACATGAACTTTGGGACAGCCAAACCGACGCCGACGGGCCCAGCGAGCACCCGGACATCCGACCGTGACGGACGGGCGAGCCACGGCTCGGCCCGCCCGCTCGCAACCCCTTGTTCGTCGCATACCCCGCCATGAGTCCGCTGCCGCCCGCGGCGAGGCCCGCCCTCGCGGCCTTCGGGTCCGATTATACCGTATATTTTTAGATCTATTATGACGAAGACTTACGCCACTGAACATCAAGTAAATCCGAGCTTGCGAAACAGCCCCTTTGCGCCCCCCACGGCGCGAGTGCTACCACGAAGGTCCACGTGACACTCTCCGATGCTCCTGCCATGACCCCGACCTGGCGCGAGAGCCTGGAACGCGTCTGCGCGGCCGTCGTCTCGGTCCGGATCGACGCCCCGCGCCCCTTCGACACCGAGTGGAACGGCAGCTCCCAGGCCACTGCGTTCGTCGTCGACGCCGAGCAAGGCCTCCTGCTCAGCAACCGCCACGTCGTCCAGCCCGGCCCCGTGGTCGCCGAGGCGGTCTTCCTCAACCACGAGGAGATCCCGCTGCGACCGGTCTACCGCGACCCGGTCCACGACTTCGGGTTCTTCCGCTACGACCCCACGGCCCTGCGCTTCATCCGGCCGCCGGCGCTGCGCCTGCGCCCCGACAAGGCCCTCGTCGGCACCGAGCTGCGCGTGGTCGGCAACGACGCCGGCGAGAAGCTCTCCATCCTCGCCGGCACGCTCGCCCGCGTCGATCGCCCGGCGCCGCTCTATGGGTCGAGCAAGTACAACGATTTCAATACCTTTTACCTGCAGGCTGCAAGCGGAGCGTCAGGTGGATCTTCCGGCTCTCCGGTGGTCGACATCGAGGGCGACGTCATCGCCCTCAACGCCGGCAGCCGGACCCAGGCCGCCTCGAGCTTCTTCCTCCCGCTCGAGCGAGTGCTGCGCGCCTTCGAGCTGCTGCGTGCGGGTCAGCCGATCTCGCGCGGCACCTTGATGACGACTTTCTCGTACACCCCGTTCGACGAGCTGGCGCGCCTCGGCCTCCGCCCCGAGACCGAGCAGGTCTGCCGCGCCGCCGACCCGGGCGGCATCGGCCTGCTCATCGTCGACAAGCTGATCCCCGGCGGCCCGACCGACAACCTGCTCGAGCCGGGTGACATCCTCCTGCGCGTCGAGGGCGAGTTCATCCCCCGCTTCGTCCCGCTCGAGGCCCGCCTCGACGCCTCGGTCGGCCAGACCATCACCCTCGAGCTCGAGCGCGGCGGCCGGCCCCTCACCATCCGCGCCAAGGTCCACGACCTCCACGCCGTCTCCCCCAGCACCTATCTCGAGGTTGGCGGCGCGATCCTCCACGACCTCTCCTACCAGCGGGCCCGCAACCCCCAGGTTCCCCTGACCGGCGTGTACCTCGCCAACAGCGGCTACCTGTTCTCGCCCCTCGACCTCGACCGCGGCGCCGTGGTCCGCGCCATCGCCGGCGTGCCGACGCCGGATCTGGCGGCCGCCGAGGCCGTCCTCGGCAACTTGCCGCACGCGGCACCCTTCATGGTCCGCTGGATCGACCTCGACCAGCCGACCCGCGAGCACGTCACCGTCCTCACCATGGACCGGCGGTGGTTCGCCATGACCCGCTCGACCCGCGACGACGCCTCGGGGCGCTGGCCGTCGGCCGAGGCCCCGCCGCCCCCGGCACCTCCGGTGCGCACGCCGGTCACCACCAACCTGCCGCCCTCCGACGACATCCGGGTGCAGCAGGTCCAGCCCTCGCTGGTCACGGTCACCTGCAACATCCCGTTCAAGATCGACGGCATCCACGCCACCCGCTTCGTCGGCGCCGGCCTGGTCGTCGACGCCAAGCGCGGGCTCGTGCTCGTCGACCGCAACACCGTCCCGATCGCGCTCGCCGACATCACCCTCACCGTCGCCGGCGCGGTCGAGATCCCCGGCGAGATCGCCTTCCTCCATCCGCACCACAACTACGCCCTCGTCGCGTACGACCCGGCCCTCCTCGGCGACACGCCGATCCGCGCCGTCGACCTCGCCCCGCGCCCGCTCCACCCCGGCGATCCGGTGTGGCTCGTCGGGCTCAAGTCGGGCCACCGCGTGTTCGCCCAGAGCACCGCCGTCGCAGCCGTCGAGGCCGTCGACTTGCCGCTGCCGCGCCCGCCCCGGTTCCGCGCCATGAACCTCGAGCGGATCTCTCTCACCAGCGCCACCGCCTCGCTTGGCGGCGCCATCGTCGACAGCGAGGCCCGCGTGCTCGCGCTGTGGGCCGGCTTCTCCTACCAGGACGGCAAGGACCACCGCGTCGCCGAGTACGGCATCGCCGCCGACCTGTTCGCCGAGGCCGTCGAGATCTTCCGCCGCGGCGAGTCGCCGATCGTCTGCGACCTCGGGGTCGAGTTCGGCACCGTCACCCTCGCCGAGGCGCGTCACCGCGGCCTGTCCCCAGAGGCAGCCGCCGAGCTCGAGGGCCACGACCCGCTGCGCCGCCAGGTGCTCGTCGTCCAGCGCCTGGCCGCGTTCGCCCGCGGCTGGCAAGCGGGCGACCTGGTCCTTCGGGCAGGTGGCGCCGCCGTCACCTCGGTCCGCGAGATCGAGCGATCGCTGCGCGGCGGGCGGGTCACCGTCCGCCTGCTGCGCGACGGCCGGGAGCTCGACCTCGAGGTCGAGACCCGCCCCGACGACGGCCGCGGCACCGACCGCGTGCTCCACTGGGCCGGCGCGCTGCTGCAGGCCCCGCACCACGCCGCGCTGATCCAGCGCGCCGTCCCCGACGAGGGCGTGTACATCTCGCTCTACTGGTACGGCTCGCCCGCCAGCCGCTCGCGCCTCCGCGCCGCCCGCCGGATCGTCGCCGCCGAGGACCGCCCCACCCCCGACATCGACAGCTTCCTCGCCGCCGTCGCCGGCAAGCCCGACCGCGCCTCCGTCCGCCTCAAGACCGTCGACCTCGACGGCAAGGTCGACCTCCTGACCCTCCGCCTCGACCTCGAGTACTTCCCGACCTACGAGCTCCGCCGCACCGGCGACGGCTGGATCCGCATCGACCACGCCTGAGCCTGTCCCTCGGGACAGGCCATTTCCACATGTCCTGAAGGACAGGCAACCCGGCACGCCCCGAGCGCTGCCGTGGCACCTGTCTCGAAGGACATCCGCTCGCGGCCAAATCTCGGTGCCGCAGCCATCGACCAGCGCATATGCGGAGCCGCCTGCGTGCTCGGACAACATGTCCCCGAGGACATCTCATTCCCTCGCGCACCTGCCTCGCGAGCCGACGCGAACATGTCCCAAGGGACACATTCATAATTGCCGAGTTCGGCCCCGTCGTCGTCACGCGGATCGAACCCCGGGGTCGGGACGAGCCTGTCCCCAGGGACACCTGCTCATCTGCGCGGAGATTTCCCGAACATGTCCTGACGGCCACCCGCTCGACCTCGGCCCCGCGCCGCCGTGATGGACATGTCCCGAAGGACATCCCCCTGTGACACCTGAGTCTCCCCGCACGCTCGCGGCCGCGGCCCGCGGCCCCGTCGCTTCGGCCCCGCCCGTGCTCGCGGCTCGCCCCGTCAACCGCTTCCTCGGCCGACGCATTCCCGCTACGCTGACTCGATGCGGCTCGCGTTCGTCGTCGGCCTCGGGCTTCTCGGCGCCTGCGTGCCCAGCGATCATCCCCCGTGGCTCGTCGACCACCCGATGCCCTGGGGCATCGTCGCCAGCGTCGTCGAGCCGGGCGGTTACTCCACCGGGCTCGTCGTCCCCGAAGGTCGCGTGCGAGCCTCCGCCCTCCCGCTCGACACCCTCGAGCTGCAGTGGATCGCCGCCACGCCGCCCGGCGTCACCGTCCCCCCGCCGATCTGGTTCATCTGTCCCTCCTACTGCGGCGCGCTGCTCGCCGAGCCCCTCCCGACCTGCCCCTTCCCGTTGCCGCTGGCGATCACCGAAAATTGTCGCCTCGACGAGGGCGAGCGGGTCCGCCTCAGCCTCGGCGGCGCCTATACGGCCGACGAAACCTTCCTCGGCCACTTCGGCGTCCTGGCCATCACCGGCGACGGCAGCATCGACGCCGAGACCTGCGTGCAGCGGCTCGGCACCATCCCGCGCAGCGGCCTCGAACGCTGCCTCGTGCAGACGCGCCTCATCGAGCTGGGCCCGCTAGGCCGGCTCCTTACCACCGTGCCCGGCCTCGTGGACGACGACGCCATCGCCGAGTTGCCCGACGACCTCGCCGACGAGCCGGCCGACTTCCACCCCGTGCTCGCCGGCGTGCGCGTGCGTCACTTCGGCCGCGGCGGCCTTCAGGAACAGCTCGCCCAGCCCGGCGACACGATCGAGGTGCGCGTCGACGACATCGTCCACCTCGTGCCCGAGTTCACCGTCGACTCCGAGCAGGACTACTACGAGATCACGCTGTCGTCCGGCACCCCGCAGCGCCTGTCGGCCATCCTCAAGAGAGAGTGGTTCTTGACCCGGACCGGCATCACCACGCTGGTCGACACCCTCGACCCTCCCGACGCCGACAACATCAGCACCTGGCGCGTCCCCGACGAGCCCGAGCCCATCCTCTTCTACTTCTACTCCACCGACATCCGCCAGGGCCGCGCCTTCGCCAGCCTGCGCTTCGTCGTCGCGGACGCGACCCCCGCGCCATGATCGCCGTCGCGCTCGGCCTCCTCCTCGCCGCCCCTCCGTCGGCCGCGGCGCAAGAACCACATGTCCCTTCGGACATCTCACCTCGCGACGCCCCGGCCTCTGCTCGACCTGTCCCTTCGACCAGTTCACGCCTCGACGCCCCAACCTCCGCGCGACCTGTCCCTTCGACCAGCCGCCTCGAGGCCCGCGGCAGCTTGCGCAGCGCCGGCGAGCGCCAGCCGCTGGTCGGCGCGCGGGTGTTCGCCGGCGGCCGCCGCGGCCCCGCGTGGACGCGCGAGGCCGTCACCGCCGCCGACGGCAGCTTCGTCCTCGCCGACCTGCCCGCCCTCGACTTCGACTTCATCGTCGTCGCTGCCGGTCACGAGCGCCTCGAGCAAGCGACCACCGCCGGCTTCTGGCGCCGCCGGCGGCCGCCCGTCGTCTACGTGCAACCGGCGGGCGCGGGCCGCTACCGCACCATCGTCGCCCAGGAGCGCTACCCCAAACCGAGCCCCTTCAGCGTCCAGCTCGCGCCCGACGAGATCGCCGCGCTGCCCGGCAGCCAGGGCGATCCGCTGCGCGCCCTGCAGAACCTGCCCGGCGCCGCGCGTGTCCCCGGCGGCCTCGGCCTGCTGATCTTCCGCGGCGCTGCACCCAATCAATCGCAGGTGTTCTTCGGCGAGCACCCCGTGCCGCGCGCCTTCCACGTGCCCGGCCTCGCCAGCATCGTGCCCGCCGGCGTGCTGTCGGGCCTGCAGTACGTGCCCAGCAACTTCGCCGCCAACTACGGCAACGCCACCGGCGGCCTCGTCGTCCTCACCCCGCGCGTCGGTCGACGCGACGGCGTGCACGGCCACGCCAAGCTCGACATCATCTCCGCCGGCGCTCTCGTCGAGGGGCCGATCGGTCGCGGCTCGTTCATGATCGCCGCCCAGCGCGGCTACCTCGACGTCGCCCTCAAGACCGTCGGCCGCCTCGCCTTCGGGAGCGACTACCTGCGCCCCAAGTACGGCGACTACCAGGTCGTCTTCGATCACCCCGTCGGCCCCGGCGCCAGCCTCACCCTCAGGCTGCTCGGCGCCAGCGACGTCATCCGCTTCAACTCGCCCGCCGCTGCCGGCGGCGGCGTCGCCCTCAGCGCCGGCTTTCACCGCATCGACCTCGTCTACAAGAAGCGCCACGGCCCGTGGGACTTCCTGCTCTCGCCGGCGCTGCGCCTCGACTCCGGCGGGATCGAGACCGCCACCGATCTGCGCCGCCGCTTCGACGTCGTCGGCCTCCTGCGCGCCGAGGCCACCACCCGCCCGTCGCGGCGGTTCCAGCTGACCTTCGGCGCCGACACCCAGCTCGATCGCCACCGCGTCCGCAGCCACGTCGAGCCGCTGTTCGGCCGCGGCGAGACCTTCGACGACGTCGCCCGCGGCTTCACGTCCGCCAGCGGCGCCTACGTCACCCCGCTCCTCGCGCTCGGCCGCTTCAGCCTCTCACCTGGCCTTCGGGCCAGCCTGTTCACCGGGACAGGTGAGTCCAAGTTCTCCGTCGACCCGCGGCTGCACGCGCGCTGGGCCCCACACCCGCGCGTCAACGTCCAGATCGGCGCCGGTCGCTACTCGCAGGCGTCGTTCTTGCCGCTGCCGACGGCCCCCTTCGTGGGCAACTTCAGCGCCGTCGACGCGCTCGGCCTCGACGGCCGGATCGTCCTGCCCGCGGCGATCCGCTACCTCGACCCGCGCATCGACGTCGACCCCCGCAGCCGCCTCGGCCTCATGCAGGCGATCCAGCTCAGCGCCAGCGTCCACCTCCGCCTCACCGCCGGCCTCGGCCTCGACGTCACCGGCTTCTGGCGCCGCGATCGCAACCACATCCCGCGCGCCGTCAATCCGTTCGGTCAGGCGGTCGAGGACCGCGGCGCGGTCACCCACGGCCTCGAGGTCATGTTGCGCCACGACCTCACCCGCCGCCTCTTCGGCTGGGTCGCCTACACCCTCATGCAGGCGCGCGTCGGTAGCTTCGACGCCCACGACCGCCTCACCGTGCGCGCCGCCAACGACTTCGATCAGCGGCACAACCTCGTCGCCCTGCTCGGCGTCAAGTTGCCGCGCCGCTGGCAGATCGCCGGCCGCTTCCGCGTCGTCACCGGCCTCCCGTTCACCCCCGTCGTCGGCGGCATCAAGTACGACGGCGCCTTCCCCTACACCTCCCCCGTCCACGGCGCCTACAACAGCGTCCGCATGCCCGTGTTCCACCAGCTCGACCTGCGCATCGACAAGACCTGGGTCCGCCCGCGCAGCATCGTCTCGGCTTACCTCGACGTGCAGAACATCTACAACCGCCAGAACGCCGAGGGCCTGTGGTACCTCACCGATTACTCGGGCACCCAGACCGTCGTCGGCGTCCCGATCTTGCCGGTGTTCGGCGTGCGCCTCGAGTACTGACGCTCACGGCGCCGGCTGCTGCTCGAAGCAGTACAGCCGCGCCCCCAGGTCGCACGCCACCTCCGGACAATTCTCGGTCCACTGCGAGTCCGACAGCGTGCACTCGCCGACCACCGCCGTCCCGATCGGCGGCCCTATCCAACCGTTGCAGTCGGCCCCCTGCGCCGCCCCCATCGTGTCCGTCGCCGTCCACACCGGGCACGCGCCGCAGTTGGGCACCAGCACCGGCACCATCAGCCCGTGCTCGTCGACGTCGATCGCCGCTCCCAGAGCGCCGTCGATCAGCTCATCCCAGTGCTTGGCGACCAGCGAGCCGTCGAGCCGGAGCCACGGCCGCGTCCCGTGGGCCAGGCGGGTCGCCGCCGGGTGCTTCACGCTGCTCAGCCAGGCGACGTACGCACCCCCGAGCCCCGCCTCCTTCGCCCGCGTCGTGCACAGCGCGTCGGCCCCTTCGGTGCCCTTGAAGTCGTTCACCATCACCGGCTCGGCGGTGACGAACACGTGGAAGAACGTGCGCTTGCAATCGGTGCACGCCTCGCCGCCGTCGCACTCCTCGTTCGGCTGCACGATCGCGTCGCCGCAGACCTCGAACTTGCATGCGTTCGAGCAGCCGTCGCCCTCCACCATATTGCCGTCGTCGCACTCCTCCCCCTTGCCGAGCACGCTGTCGCCGCAGACATCCCCCGCCGTGTCGCTCGTGGTGTCGGGTCCGGTCGTCGTGCTCGACGACGCCGTCGCGGTCGCGAGCGGCCCCGTCGTCAATTCCATCGTCGTCGAATCCGTCGAGGTCGTCGGCTCGCCGGTGCCCGTCGTGATCGGGCTCATCGTCGTCATCGTGCCCGCGGTCCCCGTCGTCAGCGTCTCGCTGCCGGCCGCCGTGCCAGTGCCCGTCGTCGGCTCACTCCCGCTCGGCGAGAAGCACCCGGAGACCAGCATGAGCACCAGCGAGGCGACGAGCGGACGGACCATCGCCACCATTGTCGAAGAAACCGCCGCGCGGCGTCAAAGCAGGCGCAAACCGCCTCGCCGCGGCCCTCAGCCCCCGGCGCCCGCGGCTGCCTCCGCTTCTGCGATCGCTGGCCGGCAGCCCCGAGGAGGCCCGGTCCGTCGCGGCCGCTCGCGGTCGCTCGCAGCCTCGTCCTCGAGCGCGCCCATCGAAGTCACCACCACCGCGCGCGTCCACGAGTCTCGGACCCGAACACGGCTCATCCATCCGCCTGTCTCTTCGGCCATCCCCAATCACATGTCCTCAAAGACATCTCGCGCTCGACGTGCGCGATCGCGCTGACCTGCGAGGTTGTCGTCGTCGAACACGCGGTGGTACCGTGACGCGATGGAGCACGAGAGCACGAGGGTCCGTTCGCGGGCGTGGTGGGCCGTCGTCTCGCTGT
This sequence comes from Nannocystis bainbridge, assembly GCF_028368995.1. Lineage (GTDB taxonomy): Bacteria > Myxococcota_A > Polyangia > Nannocystales > Nannocystaceae > Nannocystis > Nannocystis bainbridge. Next base: position 322,838 of record NZ_JAQNDL010000001.1, read on the forward strand.
CGTTGTGGCTGCACGACCCGGCCGCGCGCGCCGACGTCGTCGACGAGCCGCCGCCCAACTGCCCGGCCGGCACCCAGGCCAACACCTGCCACAGCGGCCCGTTCTGCGCCCCGATCAAGTGCTCGACCGACGCCGAGTGCACCGGCGGCGCCACCTGTCAGGACACCAAGGGCTGCATCGGCAGCATCGATTGCGGCGGCGGCGACAGCATGCCCGTCCCCACGCTCACGCTCTCGGCCCTTTGCCCGGACAGCAGCATCTGCGGCCCCGGCGAGACCTGCGAGGCGATCAAGCTGTGCCTGCCCGTGGTCGAACCGACCACCGGCGCCAGCTCGGACACCGGCCCGACCGCGAGCGGCACCGCCGCGAGCGATGGCAGCGCGAGCGGCCCGGCCACCAGCGACGCCACCGGCGACACCACCGGCGGCAGCAAGGGCGGCTGCGGCGGCTGCAGCACCGATCCGGGGACCGGCTCCTCCGCGCTCGCGCTGCTCGGGCTCGCGTGGCTCCTGCGGCGGCGACGCGACCGGGGCGTGCCATGACGTTCACTGGCACGCCCCGCGTCGCGACAGCTTCGGCGTCGCCCCACGAACGCCACAGCGAGCGCTCACCCCATCCTCGTCTGAATCGCCCGCCTCTCCTCGCCGCGCTCGTGCTCGTCGCCTGCGCCCCGCGCGAACCCCCGGCCCCGGTCCCCGCACCCGCGCCTACGCCCGTCACCGCACCCGTCACCACGCCCGCTCCCTCCGCATCGCCCCCCGCTCCGCCCGAGCCCGCGATCGAGTCGCCTACACCCGTCGAGTCGAAGCCGAGCGAACCGCTGACGCCGAGCAAGACCTGGCCGTTCGTCGTCTGGGATCGCGCCGAGGCCTTCACCTTCAACCACCTCCTCTACGGCCCCGGCATCCCGCTGCGGGTCTGGGACGCCACCTCCGGCTGGAGCCCCAAGATCGTCGATCGCAAGCCGGTCACCCCGGAGCAGGCCTCACACGCGGTCGAGTGGGTCGTCGCCACCCGCGGCGATCTCGAGGTCTCGAAGTGCGCCTTCCCCCGTCACGCGGTCGTGCTCTACGCCGGCGACACCCCTGTCGGCAGCGTCAACGTCTGCTTCGAGTGCGGCGACATCCTGGTCTGGCCCGCCTTCGAGGCGCCCGCCACCGGCCCCGCCGCCGAACGCCGGCACAGCCAGCAGATGAAGGCCTACAAGCGCGTCTTCCCGCAGTGGCAGCGGTTCTTCCGCGACGAGCTCGGCTTCCCGCTCACCCCGCCGCTACAAAATTGACATGTCCCGCGGGACAGCCTCACGACATGTCCCGAAAGACATCCTCGTGCACCCTCGCCCCGAAGTGCTCGAGGCCGATCGGACATGCCCCTGCGGACATGCCCCTCACGACATGCCCGATCGAGCATGTCCCTGGCGACATACCCGCGCGTTCACTTCAGCCCGCGCTGGGCCGCCCGCTTCGGCAGCGCCTTCGGCTCGGCCTGCAGCGCCCGCTCGAGCCCCTCGAGGGCGGCCCCGACGACGCCTGTCCCCGCGGACAGGTTGGCCGTCTCGACCACCACCGTCACCAGTTGGTCGCCGGGCCGCCCGCTCTCGGACGGCACCCCTTTGCCGCGCAGTCGCAGCTTCGCCCCCGTCGCCACCCCGGGCGGCAGCTCGAGCAGCGCCGAGCCCGTCAGCGTCGGCACCGGCACCTTGCCGCCGCGGGCCGCCTCGAACGGGCTCACGAACAGCTCGCAGTGGATGTCCTGGCCCTCGCGGCGCAGCCACGCGTGCGGGCGCACGCTGACCGTCACGCGCAGGTTGCCGGGCCCGCCGCCGAACTGACCCGGCTCGCCCTGATTTTGGATCACCTTCTCGGCCCCGCCCTCGGTCCCCGCCGGCAGCCGGACCTTGAACGACCGCGCCTCACGCCTGGCCCCACGGCCGCGGCACGTCTCGCACGGATCGAGCTGGATCATCCCCGTCCCGGTGCAGCGGCCGCAGGTCGTGTGGCGGGCCAGGAAGCCCTCGCCCTTGACCTCGCCGCGGCCGTGGCACAGCGGGCAGCCGCTCGGCGGGCGCCCGCCCGGCTTCGAGCCGGTGCCACCACAACTGGCGCACGACCCCAGCGCCTCGAACTGGATCTCGTGCTCCGACCCCAGCGCCGCCTCGGCCAGGTCGACCGTCAGCGTGTAGCGGACATCGCGGCCGCGCCGACGCTCGCGGCGCTGACGACCGAACACATCGCCGACCACCGCCGCCAGCAGGTCGCGCGCCGTCTGCATCGTCACCGGTTGATCGAACAGCCCGACCGGCAGGTGCCGCTGCCCGTCGTACCTGGCCCTCTGGACAGGATCGCTCAGCACCGCGTACGCCGTGCTGATCGCCCGGAAGCGGTCCTCCGCCTCGATGTCGCCGGGGTGGCGATCGGGGTGGCTGGCCAGCGCCAGGCGGCGGTAGTTGTGCTTGATCTCGTCGAGCGTGGCGTCGGATGCCACGCCGAGCACCGCGTAGTGGTCTTGGTGCTGCGCCATGAATTTCTCGGTCCCGAGCTCAGGAGCTCCCGGTGGATTCGCTGCCGAGCAGCGCCGCGTAGATCTGCTGCGAGGAGCGCTCGAGGGTCAAGAGGGCCGCCTCGATCGCCGTCGCCGGCGCCGCGGTGGCGAGCAATTCGCGCAGCGTGGCGACCTCGACCGTGAGCGCCGCCCGCTGCGGCGCCTGCAGCCCCGGCAGCCCCTCGGCCGCCCGCTCGCACGCGTAGGCCAGCGCCTCCGCGCGATTTCGCAGCAGCGCCGCGTCTTTGCGGACCGCGTCGGCCTGGCGGGCCGCCGCCGCCTCGCGCGCCAGCAGCTCGACCTGCGCGCGGGTCAGCCCGGCCGCCGGCTGCACCGTCGTCGCCACCTCCGCTTCGGACCCGAGCTCACGCGCCGACACGTGCAAGATCCCGTCGGCGTCGACCTCGAACATCACCTTGATCTGCGGCAGCCCCCGCGGCGCCTCGGCGATCCCCGACAGCCGCAGGCGGGCCAGCGATTGGTTGTCGGCCGCCATCTCGCGCAGCCCCTGTTGTACGTGCACGTCGACCGCCGTCTGACCGTCGATCGTCGTCCCGAACACCTCCGCGCGGCGGGTCGGCACCGTCGTGTTGCGCGGGATCAGCGGCGTGAACACCCCGCCTTGCGTCTCGACCCCGATGTCGAGCGGCACCACGTCGAGCAGCAGCACCTCCTCGACCTCGCCTGCCAGCACCGCGCCCTGGATCGCCGCGCCCACCGCCACCACCTCGTCCGGGTTCGGCGACGTGTTGGGCGCGCGGCCGAAGAACTCCGCCACCGCCTCGACCACCCGCGGCATCCGCGTCTGCCCGCCGACCAGGATCACCTCGTCGACCTCACGCGCGCGCAGCTTCGCGTCGGCCAGCGCCCGGCGGCACGGCTCCAGCGTGCGCTGGATCAGCGGCCGCACCAGCCGCTCGAGCTCGAGCCGCGACAGGCTCGCCTGCAGGTGCAGCGGCCGGCCCGCGGCCGAGGCGATGAACGGCAGCTCGATGTCCGTCGCCAGCGACCAGCTCAGCTCGTGCTTGGCCCGCTGCGCCGCCTCCTGCAGCTTCACCAGCGCCGGCCGGTCGCGCCGCAGATCGATCCCGTGCTCGCGCTTGAAGCCCTCGGCCAGGTGGTCGACCAGCGCCGCGTCGAAGTCCTCGCCGCCGAGCAGCGTGTCGCCCGCGGTCGCCAGCACCTCGAACACCCCGCTGCGCAGCTCGAGCAAGGACAGGTCGAACGTCCCGCCGCCGAGGTCGTACACCGCCACGATCTTCGGCGGCCTGTCCTTTCGGTCAGCCAGCCCGTACGCCAGGGCCGCCGCCGTCGGCTCGTTCACGATCCGCTCGACCCGGAGCCCCGCGATCGTCCCCGCGTCGCGGGTCGCCTGTCGTTGCGCGTCGTCGAAGTAAGCCGGCACCGTGATCACCGCACGGGTCACCGGCTGACCGATCGCCGCCTCGGCCGCGTCGCGCAGCGCCGACAGCACGTGCGCGCCGACCTCCGCCGGCGCGATCGTACGGCCTCCCACCTCGATCCACGCGTCGCCTTGCTCGCCGGGCACCACGTCGTACGTCAGCCGCGCTCGCAGGCCCGCGACCGCCGCGAAGCTGCGACCGATCAGCCGCTTGGCCGCGTGGATCGTCGTCGCCGGGCTGACCGCTGCTTGCCGCCGCGCCAGCGCGCCGACCAGGACCTCCTGGCCGGCGAACGCCACCACGCTCGGCGTCGTGCGGCTGCCCTCGGCGTTCACCAGCACGCGGACCTCGCCGCCGTCCATCACCGCGGCGCACGAGTTGGTGGTGCCGAGGTCGATGCCGAGGATCGGGCTCGGTCGCGGACCGGCCATCGGCTGCTACGACGCTTGGCCTTCGGCCTTGCCGCCGGTCGAGCCGGGGCCCGCGATCACCACGCGAGCCGGGCGCAGCAGGCGGTCGCCCTGGCGGAAGCCCTTCTCCCACTCGCGCGCCACCACTCCCGGCGGGAACTCGGGCGTATCGATCTGCTGCAGCGCCTCGTGGATCGCCGGGTCGAACGGGTGGCCGACGCTCGGCACCGGCTCGACGCCGAAGCGGCCGAGGGCGCTCATGAAGTCGTTGACGACCATCTGGATGCCCTTGTGGAGCTGCTCGTTGCCGCGCGCCAGCTCGAGCGCCCGCCCGAGGTTGTCGACCGTCGGCAGGAACGCGTTCAGCAGGTTCTGCTGGGCCCGGAACACGTTGTCGTCGATCTCGCGGCGCGTCCGCTTCTTGTAGTTCTCGAGCTCGGCCAGCGCGCGCAGCCACTTGTCCTTGAGGTCGGCCTTCTCGGCCTCGGCCTGCTCGACCCGCTCTTCCGGAGTGACGACCAACTCGGCCTCCACGGGCGCGCCGTTGCCGTTGTCGCCCGCGTTCTCTTCCTGTGGATCCTGGCTCATGCGGCTCCCGCTTTAAGGCTGGCTGGCGCGCGAGACAAGCCCGAATCGCGACCTCGTATTCTTCGACCGCGAACCACCAGTGAGGGATCACTCGCTGGTGCGCGCCGCCAGCGCTTGCGCCGCGTACTCTACCAGAGGGATCGCCGCCTCGTAGTCCATGCGGTCCGAGCCCAGCAGCGCGACCGCGGCCGTGCGCCCGTCCTCGACCGGCTGGACCCGGCAACCGATGAGGCTCATCCCCGACAGCACGCACGGCCCTGTCGGCCCCAGCCCTGCCAGCGTCGGCCGCAGCTCCGCGGCCACGTGGACCTCCGCGCGCGCCTGCTCGAGCGTGTGCTCCGGCAGCAGCTGACACAGCAGCTCGGCGAGCCCGTGATAGTCGTCGAACAGCGCCAGCACCTGCGCCAGGGTTTGGTCGCTCTGGCCCGCCAGCAGCCGTTGCCCGGCGATCTGCACCCACAACGGATCGAGCGCCGCCGCCGTGCACAGCCACAGCCCGATGCGCAGGCTCTCGGCCAGCAGGCGATCGACGCGCGCCTCGTGTTCGGCCCACAGCCGCGACAGCTCCGCCCGCGCCTCGGCCAGCGTCTTGCCGACGCACAGCCCGCGCAGCCGCTCTTGCAGCCGCAGCAGACCTCCGCCCTCGGCGAAGCGGGCGTCGATCGTCACCGGGTGCAGCCGCGTGTGCATCCCCGCCAGCGTCAGCGCCACCATCGCCCGGCAGCCCTGCACCGGCACCAGGTCGACCTGCAGCACCTTGCCGCCGCGGTCCTCGCTGACGAACGTGACCGCCACGCAGCTCGCCACCTCGCTCAGCACCTGCGCCGCCACCCGCATGCTCTCGGCCCCGTGGACCGGCTCCGACAGCGACACGTCGACCGCTCGCCGCAGCTCCGCCCGCAGCGGCGGCGGCCGCACCAGCGAGCGCACGTACAGCCGCATCGCCAGCGGCGTCGGCAGGCGCCCGGCCGACTGGTGCGGCTGCGCCACGTAGCCGGCCTCCTCGAGCGCCACCAGCTCGTTGCGGATCGTCGCCGCCGACCACTCGAGCCCGTGGGCCTGCACCAGCGCCCCCGACGCCACAGCGCGCCCGGTGACGATGTACTCGCGGCACACGGCGAACAGGATCCGCTGGCGTCTGGGGCTCAGCTCCACTCGATCCGCATTTACCTCGTCTCGCCCCCGGACGCCAGCAGGCGCGCGCGTGCCCCCCGCAAACCCGCGCCGACCGCTGTCACCCGCGCCGCCGCGCCCGAACCCCTCGCCCGCCCCGGCCCGCGCGTCCCCTCACCCCAAGCCCGAAATCATTCGCCCGTCTCGGACTCGCGCCCTCACCCCGCCCCGCGAGCCCGAAATCAGTCGCCCGTCTCCGACTCGCCCGTCATCCCCCCGCGAGCCCGTAATCACGCGTCCGCCCCGACTCGCGCCCTTCTCGCCCGAAATCAGTCGCCCGTCTCCGACTCGCACCCATCCCCCCACTCGCAATCACTCGCCCGCCCCACCCGCGCCCCGCTCGGCCGAAATCAGTCGCCATCACGGATTCACCCCTCACCCCGCTCGCTCGCAATCATTCGCCCACCCCCGACCCGCGCCCCTTCACTCACCGCCTCGCCCGAAATCATTCCTCCGCCCCCGCCTCGCGCCCCTCACTTCGCCGCCTTCGCAGCCCGCTTGCCGCTCCTCGCGCGCTCGCGCGTGACCCTCGCCTGCGCCGCCTTCGCGCCCTTCCCTGGCCTCCGCCCCTCGCTCGCCTTCACCGGCTCGCTCGCCGAGGCCGCGCACAGCGTCGCCAGCCGGTCGACGATCCACTGGTGCGCCGGCCCGAGGATCGTGTCCGCGCGGTGGATCGCCGCCAGGTGCAGCGTGTGCTCGTCGTCGGCCCACGCCGCCGGGCGAATCGCCACCAGCCGGCCGGCCGCCAGATCGTCCTCCACCATCGCCGCCGGCAGGTTGCCCCAGCCGAGGCCCGCGCGCAGCAGCGCCTGCTTCGTGTGAAGGTCGGCCACCCGCCAGGTCCGCGGCGAAAGCACCGCCTGATCGGGCACCCCCGCCTGCCCGCGCTCCGACAGCACCACCTGCACGTGCTCGCCCAGGCGCGCGCCCGCGATCTTGCCGCGCAGGCGCGCCAGCGGGTGCTCCGCGGCCACCACCGCGATCATCCGGATCGGCGCCAGCGGCCGCCGCTCGAGCCCCGGGGCCACGGCGATCGGCGCAGTCACCCCGAGCGTCGCCGCCCCCGCCAGCACGCGCGCGGACACGTCGGACATCGTCTCGGTGTCGACGCGCAGCGCCACCGTCGGGAACGCCGCCGCGAATTCGCGGCACAGCGCCACCAGCACCTGCAGCGGGAACAACGCGTCCACGCACAGCGACACCGCCGGCTCGAGCCCGCGCGCGATCCCGGCTGCCAGCCCGCGCAGCGCATCGACCTCGCCCGCCACCCGCCGCGCCGCCGCCAGGATCGCCTGGCCCGGCTCGGTCAGCCGCGGCACCCGCGTCGAGCGGTCGAACACCGCCACGTCGAGCTGGCGCTCGAGGTTGGCGACCGCCTGGCTGACCGCCGACTGGACCCGCCGCAGCCGCCGCGCCGCCGCCGAGAAGCTCCCGGCCTCCGCCACCGCCATCAGCACCCGTAACTGGTCGAGCGTGACCTCGCCGATCATCCGCGAAGTATCGCAGAAACTGATGGAAGGCATCACATCTTCAGCGATTTACAGCATAAAAACCCGCGTCATGATGGGGCACGTCATGCTCACCCAACGCCTCGCCGACTCTCGCGGCCACGCCGAACACGGCTGGCTCGACTCCCATCACACCTTCTCGTTCGCCGACTACTACGACCCGGCGCACATGGGCTTCCGCAACCTCCGCGTCATCAACGAGGACCGCGTCGAGCCCGGCCGCGGCTTCGGCACCCACCCGCACCGCGACATGGAGATCCTGTCCTACGTGCTCGAGGGCGGCCTCGAGCACCGCGACTCGATGGGCACCGGCTCGGTCATCCGCCCCGGCGACGTGCAGGTGATGAGCGCGGGCACCGGCGTCTCGCACAGCGAGTTCAACGCCTCGCACACCGAGCCCGTGCATTTCCTGCAGATCTGGCTGCTCCCCGAGCGCCGCGGCCTGAAGCCCGGCTACCAGCAGCGCAGCTTCGGCGCGGCCGACAAGGACGGCCGCCTGCGCCTGGTCGCCAGCCCGGACGGCCGCGACGACAGCGTCACTATCCACACCGACGCCAGCATCTACGCCGGTGTGTTCGCCGCCGGCCAGCGCGCCGAGCACCCGCTCGCGTCCGGCCGCCACGCCTGGGTCCACGTCGCCCGGGGCACCGTCCGCGTCAACGGCCACGACCTCAAGGCCGGCGACGCCCTCGCCCTCTCGAACGAACCCACCGTCACCGTCGAGGGCACCAGCAGCGGCGAAGTCCTGGTCTTCGACCTCGGCTAACCGAATGTCCGTGAGGACATGCTCCACAGAGCATGTCCTCACGGACAGCTTTATATTTCGCTTTCCAGCACCCGGCGAGAACTCCGGGCGAGGAATCCCGAGCAAGGCTCCGAGCGAGGAACTCCGGGTGAGAAGCGCCGCGAGCTCCCAGCGTGGCAGTGGACGCGCGAGGCACCGGCGCCGCCGAAGTCGGCGGTCACGAGCACCCACGTCAGATCGCCCCCCTGCGCGCGTAGAGTCCGCGAGAGGCTCCCCGCATGCGGAATTGGCTCGCGCTCGCCCTCCTCGGCTTCCTCGTCCTCGGCGCCTGGTGGTTCACGCGCACGGCTCCACGTGCGGGCGAAGCCGTGGTCCGGGCCGATACACCGGCCCAGCCGATCGCCGAGGCTGCGCAGCGGCGGACCCTGCTCGACGACCCCGCGCCCGCGCGAGCTCATCGCCTGCGCGAAGGCACCGCCCGGCGCGAGGCCATGCAGCGCCAGATCGTCGCCGCCATGGCCGCGCGCGACGCCGCGGCAGGCCCCCCGCGCACCGCCGGCGATCCCGCTCGCGGCGGCCTGGCGCGCGCGCAGCCGACCGAGGACGCCCCCGCCGGCGCCATCGTCGACCGCACCGGCAACCACGCCTACCTCACTCGCGTGCTGAGCCAGGACCTCATGCCGCTGGTCGACGAGTGCCACGCGCTCGTCCGCGAGGCGCACCCCGATCTCGCCGGCATGCTCGTGCTCGACCTCGAGCTCCTCGGCGACGAGGACATCGGCGGCGTCATCAACACCCTCGAGCCCGGCAAGGGCAACGAGATCGCCGAGCCGGCCCTGCTCGAGTGCGTACGCGAGTCGCTGCTCGCCACCACCCTGCCCCCGCCCGAACAGGGCGGCCGCGACGCCGTCTCGCTGTCGATGCGCTTCGACCCACCGACGAGCGAGTGAAGACCGCGCCGCCCTGCACCGGCGCGCCTCTCCCCGCCGCCCCGGAGCACCGAGGCCCGCACGCCGCTGACATGACCGCGAGACCATGCCCATGCACCCGCCGCGTCGTGATGTCCGAACGGTCATGTCCCAAAGGACATGACCATCACGCCAGCAGGTCGGCTGCCACCGCGTCGTGCCAGTACCAGCGGCCCGGCGCGATCCGCAGCACCTGCCCCTCCGCCGCCCACTCGAGGTTCCCGCGCGCCACTTGGCGGCGCGTGCGGTGCTCGATCCACCCGCGCGTCACCGCAGGGAACCGGCGCAGGTACGCCCCCACGTCGAGCCCCCGGAGGTCGCGCAGGCCCGTCCACAGCCCCTCGATCGCCGCCGCCTCCGGCGTCAGGCGCTCCGCCTCCGCCGGCGTGCCCGGGTCCGCCAGCCACGTCGGCAGCCCGCGCACATTGCCGCGGCGCAGCACCGACCCGTCGGCGAAGTAGCGGGCCGAGTGGGCCGACGGCCCGAGCCCGAGGTAGTCCTGCCACGTCCAGTACAGCAGGTTGTGCTGTGCCTCCGCGCCTGCGCGCGCATAGCTGGCCACCTCGTAGTGCTGCAGCCCCGCCGAGGTCAGCGCCTGCTCGGCCGCGGCCAGCATGTCGGCCTGGTGATCGCTGTCGGGCAGGCGTCGCTTGCCGCGGCGGACCAGCGTCGGCCACGGCGTATCGGCCTCGATCGTCAGCGCGTACACCGACACGTGCTCCGCGCCCGCCTGCGTCAGCCGGGCCACATCGGCCTGCACGCCCGCCGCCGTCTGCCCTGGCCAGCCCACGATCAGATCGGCGCTCACCCGCAGCCCCGCCTCCACCGCCGCTGCGATCGAAGCCAGCGCCTGCTCCGGCGAGTGGACCCGCCCGAGCGTGCGCAGCCCCTCCGCCTCGGTGCTCTGCGTCCCCAGCGACACCCGCGTGCCGCCGATCGCCCGCACCGCCGCGTACAGCGAGGGGTCACCGTGCTCGGGGTTCACCTCGACCGTGAACTCGCGCGCCCCGGCCCCCGGGAACCGGCGCGCCAGCCACTCGCCCAGTTGCGCCAGCCCGGCCGGCCCGAGCAGGCTCGGTGTCCCGCCGCCGAGGTACACCGTCGACCATGGCGCATCGGCCAGGTCCGAATCGCCAGGTCCTTCGGGACATGTCCATTCCGCCAGCTCTTGCCCCCGCCCGCTCGCCTCGCGCTCGAGCCCGGCGATGAACCCCGCGACGTCCGGCGTGCGTCCGACCTGGAAGTCGAAGTCGCAGTACGGGCAGGCCCGGGCGCAGAACGGCACGTGGACGTAGATCCCCCGCATCGACGCCCTCCTCATGACCCCGCCGGCGCGCGCCGTCCAGCGACCGCGCGCGCACGGCCGCCCGCCGCGGGTCTGCCCGGCCACCGATCCCTCGGGACCCGCGCCCGCGAGCCCGCCGCCGCGCAGCAGCCCGGGCCGGCTCGCCGACCCCCCCGGGCCCGCACCTGGCTCCAAGAACATGCACTCTCGGCCATGCCCGGGCGGACATGTCCCTTCGGGCATGCCCGAGAGGACCTGCGCGAACGGCCAGCCGGGCTACACGTCGGAGACGAGCGCGGCGAAGTCGGCGCCGTGGGGAACATCGTCGTAGAGCTCGACCCCGCCGTCGGCGCGGAAGCGGGCCGCCACGCCGCGCCACCACCAGTGGGGCAGCGTCTCGAGGTCGACGCCGGCCGAGCGGAGCAGGCTGGCCTGGGCCTCGACGGTCTCGAGGCTGGACGGGTGGAACGGCTGGCCGAGGCCGCGCATCTGCAGGCCGAGGCGGCGCGACGAGCGGAGCGGCGTCGCCTCCTCGAGCCACTCTTGCGCCGACACGAAGGCGCGGCGGGCGATGCCGATGTCGGGGAACTCGAAGATGTGGCCGTGGACCACCAGCTCCTCGCCGAGCAGCACCGCCAGGCGGGCCGAGTACATCGACAGCAGCTGCTCGTAGACCGCCAGCGAGCTGCCCATGCGCGAGACCGCGTCGGCGCGGACCAGTGCCACCACCTCTTCGGCGCTGGCGTAGGCGAACGACACGTTGTGCGACTGCAGCAGACCGATGCCCGCGCGCACCGTGAGGCGGGCGAGCTCCGAGTCGAGCGGGTCGTTGGCGCGGGCGCGCATCTCGAGCAGGCGCGCCACGCCCTCGGGGCGCGGCGCGAACTGCATCACCAGACGGAACCCCGGCATCGGCTCGTGATCGCCGAGTACACGGAAGGCGGAGAACTTACCCCAGGTGTGATTGCCTTGGACCTCGACGCTCTGCATCGGCTATCTCGTCTCGCCCGTCGCCCGCTTCGTGTGTCGCTGCTGTCTCTGGCCGGCGGATGGCCCGCCTACCTCATCGAGAACATCGTGTACGCGACGTAGCCGAGCCCACCGAGCCCGAACAGCACGAGGATCCACGTGATGGCCGCGCTGCCCTGCTTGGTCTGCTCGGCCATGATGCCGTGCCCGAAGCTGGTGCTCGTCGCGCCCGGATCGACCACCGGGATCGACACCGTCGACATCGCCGGGCTCTGCTTGGTCGCCATCGAGCGGCCCGCGGACAGCGAGCGGTTGGCCCCCGTCGGCGCGCGGCGCGGGCCGGAGCCGGTGCTCTGGCCGGCGCTCGGCGTCAGCGTCTTGTGGCGGCTCGACGGCGTCTTGCGATGGTTGCGGCGCGCGCCGGCCACCGCCGCCGCCTCGGACGCCGCGCGCTGGCTGCGGGTCGTCGGCGCCGAGCCGGTCGGCGGCTTCTGCTGCGCCTGCTGCTGCTGCTGCTGCGCGACCTGCTGCAGCCGCTGCGCCTCGGCGAGCACCGCGTCGAGGTTGCCGATCGTCATCGACTTCTTGCTGCGCGTGTCGGACTGCGCCGGCTTGGCCCAGTCGGGCGCGTCGTCGCGGTTGTCCTGCTGCGAGTCGAGGCGGTCGAACTGGTCGAAGTCGAGGGCCTCGTCGGCGAGGTCGTCGTAGAGGTCGTCGTAGTTGACCTCGGCCGGCGCGCCCTCGCCGAACATCTCGGCCATGTAGTTGGAGAGGATGCGCGGCGTGCTGCGGATGCCCGACTCTTCCGTGAACCGCTCGAGGTCACGGAACATGTGGTCGCAGTTCTGGTAGCGCTCGGCCGGGTCGACCTCGAGCGCCTTCATGATGATCGCCTCGAGCGCCGGCGGGAACTCGGGGTCGACGAACGTCGGCGCCGGGATGTCGCCCTCGACGATGCGATTGGCGACCTCCTCGGCGGCGCCGCGGAACAGTCGCCGGCCGAGGCACATCTCGTAGAGCACCACGCCGAGCGCGAAGATGTCGGCGCGGGCGTCGATCGGGTGGCCGAGCACCTGCTCCGGGGCCATGTAGGCCAGCTTGCCGGCGAACTGACCCTCGCCGCCCTGCACGCTCGCGCGCGTGGCCGCGATGCCGAAGTCGACGATCTTGCAGGTGCCGTCGTAGCCGACGTGGATGTTGGTCGGGTTGATGTCGCGGTGACACAGCCCGAGCAGGCGCCCGCGGTCGTCGGCGCGCGAGTGGACGTAATACAGCCCCTCGAGCCCCTGCATGATGATGCCGAGCGAGATCTCCAGCGGCAGCCGCAGCCCCGTCTTGGCCGACTTGCGCAGGACCGCGACCAGCTCCTGACCCTTCAGGAGCTCCATGGCGATGAAGTACTCGCCTCCCATCTCGCCGAGGTCGTAGGTGTGCACCACGTTCTGGTGCGTCAGCGTGGCGGCGACCCGGGCCTCGTCGAGGAACATCCGCACGACGTTCGGCCGTTCGGCGAACTCCTCGCGCAGCCGCTTGATCACCAGCTCCTTGGCGAACCCCTCGATGCCGGAGTACGTGGCCCGATAGATCTCGGCCATGCCGCCGGTAGCGATGTGCTCGACCAGCACATACTTGTCGCCGAAGGGCGTTGGCTCAATGTTGCTCAAGGCGGCCCCAGATTAACGGATCTGCGATCTGTCGCCAAGCCCCGGCGGCCGCCCGCGCCGTCAGGCCACGGCGTCGCCGATAAAGCCGCGGCCTTGCGGCGAAATCCCGGCGGCGGCGGCCCGGACCCGGCGGGCCGCGCCGCGGGGGCCCGCGGTTGCGCCCGGGCCGCAACCGGGATCGCGCACGCTCGCGGGTGGGCGGGTGCCCACCTGTCGGGGCGGTCCGGCGTCAGTCTCGTTCGGGCTTCAAGTCGCGCTGCATCAGCGCCGCCACGGCCCGCCGCACGCTCATGCCCTCGTAGAGGATCGCGTGCATGATCTGGGTGATCGGCATCTCGACCTGCTCGCGCTGGGCCAGGCGATGGGCGCTGAGCGTGTTGTTGACGCCCTCGGCGACCATCCCCATCTCGTCGAGGATCTCCTGCAACGCCCGACCCTGCCCGAGCGCCAGCCCGACCCTGCGATTGCGCGACAGACCGCCAGTGCAGGTGAGCACGAGGTCGCCGAGCCCGGCGAGCCCCGACAGCGTGACGGGGTCGGCGCCGAGGGCGATGCACAGCCGGCCGATCTCCGCCAGCCCGCGCGTGATCAGAGCCGCGCGCGCGTTCTGTCCCAGGCCCGCGCCGTCGCACACGCCGGCCGCCAGCGCGATCACGTTCTTGAACGCCCCGCCGAGCTCGACCCCGACGACGTCGTCCGTCACGTAGACCCGCAGCCCGTCGCCGCTCATCCACTGCTGGATCGCCGCCGCCGCCGCCGCGTCGGCGCTGGCGATCACCACCGCCGTCGGCAGCCCGCGCGCCACCTCGGCGGCGAAGCTCGGCCCGCCGAGCACCGCCATCCGCTCCGCATGTTCTTTGGGCAATGTCCCCGAGACCACGTCGGCCATGGTCTGCAAGCTGTCGATCTCGACCCCCTTGGCGGCCACCAGGTAGTACGGCCGCGGCCCCGCCTCGCCCGCCCCCGCCAGCGCCGCGCGCACCTGCTGCAGCGTGGCCCGCAGCCCATGGCTGGGGATCGCCAGGATCACGAAGCCCGCGCCCGCGAGCGCGCGCCCGAGGTCGTGCTCGACCGCGAGGTTGTCCGGGAACGGGAACTCGGCCAGGTAGCGGGCGTTGACGCGGGCGGCCGCCATCGCCTCCCAGTGCTCGACGCTGCGGGTCCACAGCCGCACCGACAGCCCGCGGCGAGCGCAGTGGAGGGCCAGCGCGGTGCCCCAGCTACCGGCGCCGAGCACGGCGACCGTCGGTGACGGGAGGGACCCGGGAGCGTTCGTCATCGCCTCTGGTTTTACACCGCGCCCGCGTCAGCGCGCGACCGTCGGGAACGCCGCCCGCAGCTCCTCGGGCACGCGCGCCAGCGACTGGCCGGCGATCTTGACGAACACCCAGCGGGTCTCGGCGGTCGCCAGCACCGCCCTGTCGGCCGGGCGCACGATCTCGTAGCGGCGCAGCGAGTGGATCTTCCCCATCTCGGTCACCCACGTGCGGACGACCACGGCGTCGCCGAGGCGGGCCGGGCGGAGGTACTCGATAGCGTGCGCGCGCACCACCCACGTCGCACCGAGCTCGCGGTAGCGCGCGAACGGCCAGCCCAGCGCGACCGAGTGGGCCTTCGCGGCCGTCTGCGTCCACGCCAGGTAGTGGAGGTTGTTGACGTGGTCGAGCTCGTCGATCTCGTCCGGCGTGACGCCATGCGGGTGATCGAACACGCCCGGGATCGCCGTGAGGTCGGCCGTCATGCGGCGCGAGTAGAGCACGGCCCGCGGCGCGGGCGCGAGCCGCTCAGCGCGGCGCGCCTTCGGCTGCGGGCCGCTGCGGGCTCAGCACCTGCGTCGTCGCGTGGTGCGAGGCGATCCCGCCGGGCACCCGCCGGATCGCGTCGACGTCGAACACCTTCTGCGCCGCCGGTCGCGGCCCCGCCTGTACCCCACCCATGGCGCGAAGCTAGCTGCGCGGCGGCTCCGCGCGCAAGGTCGGCTGGTGGAGGCAGAGCGCCCTCGCTCGCGCCTGCGTGCTAGCGTCGGCCTCGACCTCGCCGCCGATGCTCCCGCCGCTGTACGGCCGCTGGATCTCCGACCTGCTCGGAGGGCCATTACCCGAAGAACAGGCCGCGACCTGCGGCGACTGCGTGCAGTGTCACAGCCACGTGCCCGAGGGCTACCGGTTCGCCGACGCCACCAAGTGCTGCACCTACGTCCCGGCGCTGCCCAACTTCCTCGTCGGCGGCGGGCTCAAGGCCGGCTCGCTCGCGGGGCGTGAGCGCCTGCTGCGACGCATGGTCGCGCAGCCGGACAGCATCACCCCGCACGGGCTCGACGCCACCGAGGACGAGCGCGGCCGCTACCGCGACATCCTCGCTGCCGAGCAATTCGGCCGCGACCCGTCCCTGTTCTGCCCCTACTACATCGACGAGGCCGGCGGCCTGTGCGGCGTGTGGCGCAATCGCAACGGCATCTGCGCCACCTGGTACTGCAAGCACGATCGCGGCGCCGCCGGCCAGCGGTTCTGGCAGGCGCTCGAGGTCCTGCTCACCGCCGTCGAGCGCGAGCTCAGCCACTGGTGCGCCTGCACGATCTTGTTCGAGGAGACCCCGCAGGTCGAAGACGGCGAGTCGGCGTGGAGCTGGTGGTCGGGCCGCGAGGCCGAGTTCTTCCGCCGCGCCGCCGAGCTGGTCGAGGCCCTCGAATGGTCGCAGGTCGAGGCCCAGATCGGCGCCGCGATCGAGACCCAGCTCGGCGAGCTGCTGGCCGCCCACGCCGCGCTCGCCGGCCCGCTGCCTGACTCCCTGCAGCTCGGCACGATCCGCGTCTCGCACCGCGGCGACGAGCGCAGCCGCGTCGTCACCTACCTCGACACCGACGCCCTCGAGCTGCCGACCGCCCTGCTCGACCTCCTGCCCCGCTTCGACGGCCGCCCCACCGGCGCCGTGCTCGCCGAGCTGCGCGCCCTCGGCGTCGAGGTCTCCCCGGCCCTGCTGCGCATGCTGGTCGACTTCGAGCTGCTCACCGACGCGGCCTGAACATTCGGACATGCGCGATGAGACATGCCTGAAAAGGCATGCACTTTTGGACATACGGTCTGCGGCACCCTCGTGACCTGCGCACGCGCTCCCCCGAATGATCGCCGTCGCTGACCTTTGCGGCCCACCATCGGACCCGCGCGATCGATCCCTCCCGGCGGCATGAGAGGTTCGGGCCGACCTGGACCTCGCTCATCGCTGCACGAGGTTTCCCCTCTCTGCCCGCCGCGCCCGCCTGTCGGGACCGCGGCGCATGCGGCGACCGCTCCCCCGGACTGGGCCCCGGCTCTCGAGCGCCTCTCGTCCCTGGCGCGCATCACCGCCGTCGCCAGGCCAGCATCGAAGACCTTCCGCCGCCACCTCTTCGCGGCGGTGACCGCGACGCGCGGATCTGTTAGGATGCGCGCGCTGTGGCGCTGTCCCTCCGGACATCCTCACCTGTCCTCCTCGCCGGCCTCCTCGCCTGCGGGGACGCTGGCGAGCCCGCGACCCCGGTCGTCGCCAGCACCGGCGACGTACCGGCTGACCCCGTGGCCCCGGCCGACCCCCCGCCGGCGCCCGACCCCTTCGCCGCCGAGGGCATCGAGGCTGCGCGCCCGGGGCTGCGCTTCGGCTGGCCGGTCGAGAGCCCGCACATCACCTCGTACTTCGGCTGGCGCACCAACCCGATGACGGGCGTCGGCACCAAGCTGCACCGCGGCCTCGACCTGCGCGGCGGGATCGGCGACCTGATCCTCAGCATCGGTCCTGGCGTGGTCCAGTTCGCCGGTCAGGACCTGCTGCTCGGCAACCTCGTGATCATCGACCACGGCCTCGGCGTCACCTCCTACTACGGGCACATGCACGACATCCTGGTCCACGTCGGCCTGCCCGTCGATCGTGGCACCGCCCTCGGCCTCGTCGGCAACACTGGCCGCAGCGAGGCCCCGCACCTGCACCTCACCGTCAAGATCGGCGCCCTCGCCGTCGACCCGCTGTGGCTGATCGGCGCCCCGCTCCACGGCTACCCCGGCCTGCCCGCGCTCGCCGAGGCCGACACCGACGCCGAGTACTAGCTCTCGGGACATGCCCTCCGGCGCATGTCCAGACGGACATGCACTTATGGACATGTCTTGAGAACCACCTGTGCCCGCTGACCGCGCGGACACGGCGCGCCACACCTCGTCCGAAGGCGCGCCGGAGGTTCGTTCGCCGAGCTCGCGCATCGGCGCCAGCTCGACGGCCGCGGTTCCACTCCCGGGAAACGGACCAGGGCCGACTCGCCGAACGCCCGCATCAGCGCGAACCCGGGGGCGCCCTCATTGAACACGCGCCCCGGCGCCAGCCCACGTCGCGCTTCACTCGCCGAACACGCGCACCAGCGACATGTTCTCCGGGACATGCGCCTCGAGCCATGTCCGGACATGCACCCGGCTCGCCCGCCAGAACTCCGCCAGCGTCGTCCCGGCCGCCCCGTCGAGCCGCTGGATCAGCCCCACGAACCCGCGGATCGCCGGCGCCAGGGTCGGCACGCGCAGCGGGTCCGAGCCGTGGCGCGGCGCGATCGCCCCGACGTCGAAGTTGCGCGTGCGGGCCAGCGCCGGCGCCACCGGGTCGCGCGGCTCGATCAGCAGGTACAGGTCGCCCTGCCCCGGCGCCGCCGCCCGCTCGCGCAGATGCACGCACACGAACCCGAGCCGCTCGGGTCCGGCCTCCTCGAGCGCCACGCCCGGACCGGCAGCGCGGGCCGTCTGGCGCGCCGTCGCCTCGTCGCGCACCTCGTCCAGCGCCAGGTTCTGCACCAGCCCGCTCGTCAGCACCACGAACGCCTTCTGCGGCTTCAGCTCGGTGTCGCGGGTCAGCAAGATCCGCTTCGACTCCCAGAAGTAATCGTCGCGGTAGAGGTTCTGCTGGTAGTAGAAGCGGACCATCCGCAGCAGGTCGCCGAACATCTCGCGGTGGTGCGCCTGATACTTCGCGCGCGCCCCCGCCTCGTCGGCTCCGCCCTGCAGCAGCGCGATCGCCGTGCGCCCCGCGTGCCACGCCGAGTGCAGCGCCAGCAGCACCCCCGTCGAAAGCACCGGGTCGATGAACCCGGCCGCGTCGCCGATCTGGATCCACCCGGGACCTGTCACTTCGGACATGCGGTAGCTCCAGTCGCGCTCGTGGCGGACCGGCGTCGCCCGCGTCGCCGCCGGCCCGAGCACCGGCGCCAGCTCGCCCGCCGCCGCCAGCAGCGCGTCGAAATCGCGGCGCGGCGCCCCGCGGGCCTCGCCGGCGTCGAGCTGCACCACCCCCACGCTCGCCTTGCCGCCGCCGATCGGGAAGAACCACCACCACTGATCGGCCTCGGCCAAAAACAGCGCCTGCTCGTGGCGCGGCGGCGGCACCCCGGCGCAGCCCGTGAAGTGGGCCCACATCGCCTGGTGCTTGAGCCCGCCGATCTCCTCGCGGCGATCCTTCGCCCGCCCGAGCAGCATCGACTGCCCGGTCGCGTCGATCACCAGCCGCGCCCGCGTCTCGTGCGTCGCGCCGGCCCGCTCCCACGTCACCCCGACCAGCCGCTCGCCCTCCCACACCAGCGAGCGCGCGGCCGCCCGGTCGAGCACCACCGCCCCCGCGCGGGTCGCCGCCGCGAACAGGATCGCGTCGAAGCGCGAGCGCTCGACCAGCCACGCGTGTTCGTACGCGTCGCTGTCGTGGAACCACAGGTCCCAGCGCGGCGTCTTGCCCCACCCCCACAGCGTGCTGCCGGTCTTGCGCCCGAAGCCCGCCGCCTCGACCTCGGCCAGCGCGTCGATCTCGGCCAGGATCGGGATGATCCCCGGCAGCAAGCTCTCGCCCACGTGTGCCCGCGGGTGCGTGCCCGCCTCGAGCAGCAGCACGCGCAGCCCCGCCTTCGCCATCACCGCCGCCGCCGTGCTGCCCGCCGGCCCGCCGCCGATCACCAGCACGTCGACCGCGTCGAGCTCACCCGCCGTCACGCGCACCTCGCCGGGACATCGCCATGACATGTGCATCGGGACATGTCCTCTCCGACATGTCATCGCCCGTGCGCAGACCCATCGGGCGTGTCCACCCTCGGATGTCCGCCAGGACATGCCCTTCGGAACATGTCCTCTCCGACATCCCGTCGGCCGGCCCCGACACCTTCGCGCTCACGCTTCTCGCGCCCCGCGGTACAGGAAGAAGCAGATCGCCAGCACCAGCGCCAGCGTCGCCAGCTCGCCGAGCTCGCCGCCGAGCCACGGCTGCGCCTTCTTCGGCACCAGCCCCGCGACCACCAGGCCGGCCACCAGCACGCCCGCCAGGCCCTCGCCAGCGACCACGCCCGCGGCCGCCAGGATCCCGCCGCGGGCCTCGCCCTCCGCCGGTCGGCCGCGCTCCGACAGCGCGCGCACGCAGCCGCCGAGGAAGATCGGCAGCATCGAAGCGATCGGCAGGTACACCCCGATCGCGAACGCCAGGCCCGACACCCCGCACAGCATCGCCGCCCCGGAGATCCCCGCCCCCGTGGCGACCAGGCCCCACGGCAGCTCCCCGCTCAGCACGCCCTCGATGATCGTCTTCATCAGCGTCGCCTGCGGCGCCGCCAGCTCCTTGCCGCCGAAGCCGTAGCTCGACAGCAGCAGCACCGTCCCGGCCACCACCCAGCACGCGCACGCCGCCCCGATCAGCTGCCCCAGCTGCTGCCACGCCGGCGTCGCCCCGACCAGGTAGCCGGTCTTCAGGTCCTGCGAGATGTCGCCGGCCTTCGAGGTCGCCACCGCCACCACTGTCCCGACCGTCAGCACCGCCGCTCGCGCCCCGAGGTCGTC
Organism: Nannocystis bainbridge; assembly: GCF_028368995.1. Taxonomy (GTDB): domain Bacteria; phylum Myxococcota_A; class Polyangia; order Nannocystales; family Nannocystaceae; genus Nannocystis; species Nannocystis bainbridge. The sequence continues at coordinate 342,910 of NZ_JAQNDL010000001.1, forward strand.
CCAGCCGAACGCCGCGAACACGGCCGCCGTGCCGAGCAGCGTCACCAGCGTGATCCCCGACGTCGGCTGCGACGACACCCCGACGATGCCGACGATGCGGGCCGCCACCGCCACCGACAGCAGCCCGAACACCGCCACCCCGAGCGCGCACACCAGCCGGGCGACGAACCCGAGGTCGCCGGCGATGAGCCCCGGCACCAGCGCCACCGCGGCGATCACCACCGCGATGGCCGCGGCGATGAACCAGCCCGGCAGGTCGCGGTCGGTCGCCGCGACCGCGCCCTTCTCGCCTGTCTCTTTGCGCATGCCCCTGGCGACCGACACGAACGCGCCCGCCATCATCGGCATGTTGCGCAGCACCGTCAGGATCCCCGCCGTCGCCACCGCCCCCGCGCCGATGTAGCGGATGTACTGGCGCCAGATCTGCGACGCGTCCATCTGCGCGATCGTCAGCTCGCGCTCCGGGTACAGCGGCTCGGGCAGGCCGGCGCCGATCCACGCGATCAGCGGGATCAGGGCCAGCGACGACACCACCGCCCCTGCCACCACCACCGCCGCCTGGCGGTAGCCGAGGATGAAACCGACCGCCAGCAGCGCCGGCGCGAACTCCAGCGCCACCTCGGCCTTCGGCAGCAGCGGCACCGCCGCGCCCGCCTCGCTCGGCACCGCGAACAGCAATGCCACGAGCAGCTTCATGCCCGCGCCCACCGCCATGCCGCGGAAGATCCACGCGCTCCCGGTCGCGCTCGAAGTCGTCGCCCGCAGCACCTCCGCGCACGCGCGGCCCTCGGGGTACGGCAGCTCGCCGTGGCCGTCGACGATCAGCATGCGCCGCAGTGGGATCATCGCTGCCAGGCCGAGCACCCCGCCGAGCAGGGCCAGCAGCGCGATCTGCCAGAACGGCGGCGCCAGGCCCCACAGGAACAGCGCCGGGATGGTGAAGATCGTGCCGGTCGCCAGCGACGTCGAAGCCGAGCCGATCGTCTGCGACAGGTTGGCCTCGAGCAGGCTCGCCCGCCCGCGCAGCAGCGCCACCGTCATCACCGACGCCGGGATCGACGCCGACACCGTCATGCCGACCTTGAGCCCGAGGTAGGCGTTGGCCGCCCCGAACACCACGCCGAGCGCGATCCCGGTGACGACCGCACGGACCGTGAACTCGCGCATGGAGGGCTGTGGGCTCGGATCGGCAGTCACGGCGAGCCTCAGCAATACCAGACGTCCCGACACCGACGAAAGCGGCCCTCGCCTGGATCCGGGTGCCGCGGCCCCTGGTCGCCGGTGCTTCATGAAGCGGCGGACAGGCTCCTGCTCGGAGCCGCTGACGCTCTGCGAGCACGCCGAGCGCCGGGGCTCACGTCTGCGGCGACGGCGAGCCCGCAAACATCCGTCAGCCGGCCTCACAGCCCCGAGAAGAAGCTGCGTGGGTCCTCGCCGCGGCGGTCCCGGGCCCAGCGGAGCCGCTGGCGCCGCCACTGCGTCAGGTCGGTCCGCTGCGGCGCTCGCCAGTGGCCCTCGTGAGCCCGCTGCAGCAGCGGGGCGATCGCCAGCGGGTACTCGATCGGCGTCCGGCAGACCCACGCCATACCTGTCCCGAAGGCCAGACGCAGCTCCCACAGCGCCGCCGCCCGCCGCGACTCGCCGAGCCACGGCGCCGGCTCGTCGACCCGCACGCACAGCCCGCGCAGGCGGTCGCGCAGCAGCAGCGGCGCCCCCGGCCACACCTCGAAGATCCCCGCCTGCGTCGTCGCCAGCAGCCGGTACAGCGGCGTCGGCTCGAGCCCCGGCACCCGCCCCGTCGCCGCCCGCCACGCCCACGTGTCGCCGGGCGCCGCCCCCGGCGGCTCCGCGTCGCACAGCGCCCAGTCGACGCGCGCCGCCGACAGCGCCTCGTGGCCGCTGTCGAGCGACGTGTGCACCCCGATCTCGCGGTCCCACCGCTCGAGCAGCGGCGCCGCACGCCGGGCCCCGTCGCGCCCGCCGAACACCCGCTCGCCGAGCTCGTCGAGCGCCGCCGACAGCCGCGCCCGCCCCATGTCCTCGGGCACAGGCCCGCTCACCCCCGCCTCCATGGCCTGTCCCTCGGGACAGACTCATCCACGCGCCCGCCCGCGCTCACGCCACGCCTGCCCCTCGGGACATGTCCTTTTGAGCCTGTCCCTCGGGTCATGCCCATGCGAACATGTCCTCGCGGACCTGTCCGCACGGGCTCACTGCGCGCGCTCGCGGCGGAGGCGACGGACCTGGGCGACGAAGTTCGCCAGCAGGTCGGTCGCGTCGTTGGGGCCCGGGCCCGCCTCCGGGTGGTACTGGACCGAGCCGATCGGGCGTCCGCGCACCCGCAGGCCGGCGCAGGTGCCGTCGAACAGGTTCAGGTGGGTCAGCGCCGCCCCGGCCCCGAGCGACTCGAGGTCGACCGCGAAGCCGTGGTTCTGCGACGTGATCGCCACCTTCTTGTCGTCCTCGTTGCGGACCGGGTGGTTGCCGCCGTGGTGGCCGAACTTCATCTTGAACGTGCGGCCGCCGAGCGCCAGCGCCAGCAGCTGATGGCCGAGGCACACCCCGAACACCGGCGGCAGCCCCTGCGCCGCCAGCAGCCCGCGCAGCTCGGCGATCACCGCCGTCGCCGCCGCCGGGTCGCCGGGCCCGTTGCTGAGCAGGATCCCGTCGGGCCGCAGCGCCAGCACCGCGGACGCCGAGGTATTCGCCGGCACCACCGTCACCCGCGCGCCCGCGTCGCGCAGGCGGCGGAGGATGCTGAGCTTGATCCCGTAGTCCCACACCACCACGTGCACGTCGGCCGCCGGCGCCGCGTGCTGCCAGCTCGGCTGGTCCCACGCGTACGTCTTCGTCGTCGTCACCCGGCCCGTCAGGTCCTGGCCCTCCATCGACGGCGCCGAGCGGGCCAGCGCCAGCAACTTTTCGACGTCGTCGGTCTCGCTCGACAGCGCCGCCATCACCGCGCCGCGGTCGCGCAGGTGGCGGGTCAGCGCCCGCGTATCGACCTCGGCCAGCCCCGGCAGGCGCTTGCGCGCCAGGTAGCTGCCCAGGTCCTCCTGCGCGCGCCAGCTCGAGACCACCGGCGACAGCGCGCGCACGATCAGGCCGGCGCAGCCGTGCCCGCGCGACTCCTCGTCGTCCGCGTTGACGCCGGTGTTGCCGACCTCCGCCACCGTCAGGCACACCAACTGCCCGGTGTACGACGGGTCGGTGACGATCTCCTGGTAGCCCGTCATCGAAGTGTTGAACACCACCTCGCCGACCACGGTCGTCGCGGCGCCGAAGCCGAGCCCGCGGAACACCCGGCCGTCGGCCAGGACCAGCGCGCCCGGACGCGCGGCGGGCCCTCCGGCGGTGAGCGGGCGGGCGGCGAGGTCGGGACGGGCTGTCGCTTGGGTCATGGTCCTCCAGACATGTTCTTCAGAGCAGCTCGACCCCGCAGGCGCGGGCCAGCACCGCCATGCGGACCGCCACGCCGAGGGTGACCTGGCGGAGGATCCGGCTGTGTGGGCCGTCGGCGACCGCGTCGGCGATCTCGACGCCGCGGTTGATCGGCCCCGGGTGCATCACGATCGCCCCGGGCGCGAGCAGGCCGAGGCGCGCGGGCGTCAGCCCCCAGGCCGCGTGATAGCTCGCCGCGTCCGGGATCGCCACGTCGGCGCCGAGGCGCTCGCGCTGGATCCGTAGCATCACCGCCACGTCGGCCCCGCGCAGCGCCTCGTCGAGGCTCGGCGCCGCCGTCGCCCCCAGGCGCGCGGCCAGCTCGGGCGGCGCCAGGTCGCCGGGTCCCGCGACCACGCACTCGGCCCCGAGCGTGCGGAACAGCTGCAGGTCCGAGTGGGCCACCCGGCCGTGGCGGACATCGCCGCAGACCGCCACGCGCAGCCCGCTCATCGCCCCCTGGCTCGGCGCCCGGCCGAACGCCTCGAGGATCGTCAGCGCGTCGAGCAGCGCCTGCGTCGGGTGCTCGTTGACGCCGTCGCCGGCGTTGACGACGCGGGCGCGCATGACCTCGGTCCACGCGCGCGGCACCCCGTCGCGGCGGTCGCGGACCACCACCGCGTCGAAGCCCATCGCGTCGAGGTTCTCCAGCGCGTCGCGCTCCGTCTCGCCCTTGCTGGCCGAGCTGGCGGCGTCTTGCACGAAGTGCACGACCTCGGCGCCGAGCCGGCGCGCCGCGACCTCGAAGCTGAGGCGGGTGCGCGTGCTCGGCTCGGAGAACACGCTCAAGATCTGGGCCCCGCGCAGGATCGGCAGCTCGCGCGCCCCGCCGCCCTCGGCCAGCGGCAGCACGCGGGTGGCGGCGGCCAGCACGGCGCAGGCCTCGGCCGGCGACAGGTCGGCGATCTCGCACAGGTCGCGGCCGGGACGACGACCCCGCCGCGTTGCCGCGCCCCCGTCGCCGCTGTCGCCTGCGCGGTGCATCGTTTCTACCTGGCGCGGAGGGATAGCGCCGGCCCGCGCTTCGCGTCAACCCGCGCCTCCCCTCGCGCCCGGACCGCGGCGGTGCCCTGGCTCACCTGCCTGTCACTCCTGGTACCCTGCGACCAGGGCCCCATGGACCGCGAACCCTCCGTCACCAGCGCCGCCGTCCTCCTCATCGGCAACGAGCTCCTCAGCGGCAAGATCCGCGACCAGAACGGCCACGAGCTGGCGAAGATGATGCGCCGGCGAGGGATCCGCCTGGTCGAGATGTGCACCGTCGAGGACGACCTCGGCGCCATCGGCGAGGCCTTGCTGCGCCTGCTCGCCCGCGTGCCGCTGGTGTTCACCAGCGGCGGCGTCGGCCCCACCCACGACGACGTGACGATGGAGGCGATCGCCCGCGCCATCGGTCGCCCGCTGCGACGCGACCCCGACATGGAGCGGACCCTGCGCGCCCACTTCGGCGAGCGCATCACCGACGCCGCGCTGAAGATGGCCGACCTGCCCGAGGGCACCGCCTTGACCGCCGCGCGCGGCTGGCCGGTGATGCGGATCGACCTGCCCCCCGGTGCGCAGGCGAGTGCGCGGCGGATCTACGTGTTGCCCGGCATCCCCGAGCTGTGCCGGGCCAAGATCGAAGCGCTCGAGAAGATCCCCGGCGAGCTGCCCGACGCTGGCGGTTGGGCGCTGGAGACCCTGCACACGGAGATGGACGAGTCCGACCTGGCGGCCAGCTTGAACCGGGTCGTGGCCGCCTATCCGGAGGTCGAGATCGGGTCCTATCCGCGCTGGCTCAGCGGTGACGACGGGCGGCTGCGCTGCGTCGTGCGCGTGACCTTTGAGGCCATCGGCGAGCACAGCGGGCGAGCGGGCGCCGCCCGGGACGCCCTCGCGGTGGCGCTCGGTGACGCGGCCGTCTTGGCGGTCCCGGCGGACGGCGCGCTGTTGTGAACATCCCTCCGCCGAAAGTTCCGTGCTAGCTTCCGGGCCATGCGCCGCAGCCTGACCGCGCTCTTCTTCACCAGCGCATTGCTGGCCGTCTCTGGGTGCAGCCAGCCCAAGAAGGACATCCTGGCGCTCCCCGCGGCGTACGACCCGCAGGGCGCCGACCTCACCTTTAACAAGAAGAACCTGGAGAGCTTCAACACGATGAAGCCCCAGGAGCGGGCGGACTTCGTCAAGGCGCTGCAGGACAAGCCCGGCAGCTTCCGCGGCCAGGCGGTCACCGAGGCGGGCAACGGCCTCGCGGCCGGCGTCGAGGGCTCCGAGCACGGCCCGTGGGAGACCTTCGCCCACGTCACCGAGCCGGTGCTGTTCGAGATCACGATCGATTACCGCATCTTCTCGACCGAGGAGCTGGGCCGGCCGCTGGGTCGCAACCTCCCGATCTCCTTCACCGGTACGCTCGTCGACCTGCGTTACGACGCCGAGTCGAAGCCGCGCAAGCTGACCATCCAGGTCAAGGCCGACGCGATGGCGCTGATCACCGACAAGACCCCCGCGAGCTGAGCGAGCGCCCTTGTTAGACTCTGTCGGCTCACCCCTGACCTGGGTCGCGTTCCTCGTCGGCATCCTCGTCCTGCTGGCGATCGACCTCGGTCTCTTCAACCGCAAGCCGCGCCGCATCTCGATGCGCGAGGCGCTGATGTGGTCGTGCATCTGGGTGCTGCTCAGCCTGGCCTTCAACGGCTGGGTCTGGCACGCCTTCGGCGACGAGAAGGCGCTCGAGTTCCTCAGCGCCTACCTGATCGAGAAGGCGCTCTCGGTCGACAACATCTTCGTGTTCATCGTCCTGTTCCGCTACATGCGGGTCCAGCAGGAGTACATGCACCGGATCCTGTTCGCCGGGATCCTCGGCGCGCTGATCCTGCGCGGCATCTTCATCCTCGCCGGCCTGGCGCTGATCGAGATGTTCACCTTCTCGCTGTACCTGTTCGGCGGCTTCCTGGTGTTCACCGGCCTGCGCCTGCTGTTCGTGCGCGAGGGCGGGGGCGACGGCGAAGAGGCCGGCCAGGACAACTTCGTCAAGCGCTGGGCCGAGAAGTTCTTCCGCGTCACCAAGGACTTCCAGGGCCCGCGCTTCTTCGTCACCAAGGACGGCAAGCGCTACGTGACGACCCTGTTCGTCACCCTGCTGATGGTCGAGACCGCCGACGTCGTGTTCGCGCTCGACTCGATCCCCGCCATCTTCGGCATCAGCACCGACCCGTTCATCGTCTTCACCAGCAACGTGTGCGCGGTGATGGGCCTGCGGGCCATGTTCTTCCTGCTGGAGAACGTGATCGACCGCTTCTGGCTGCTCAAGTACGGCCTCGGCCTGGTGCTCTCGTTCGTCGGCGTCAAGATGCTGCTCGGCGTCGGCTACGCCCCCTACGTCGAGCCGTTCCACATCCCGATCGGCATCTCGCTCGGCGTCGTCTCGGCCCTGATCGGCGGCACCATCGTCCTGAGCCTGCTGTTCCCGCCCAGCCACCCGCCCGAGGCGAAGTCGTAGCCTGACCGCGGGGACATGCGCGAAGGGACATGTCCCTTCGCGCATGTGAATGCGGCGCGCCGACCCGGCTCCTCGTGCTGCCGACTCGCGGCGGTGGGTTCGCGCGGCCCCGGCCGCTGCGACGGAAATCGCTCAGAGCCCGCGACCCGCGCTGTCGCCCTCCGTCCTCGCGGCCCCTCACGCACCCTTGCGATCCCCGGGGCGCGGGAACGCAGGTTCAAGCCGCGGCAGACGACGCGACCCTCGCTGGCGACCTCTGCCCTCGCTACCCACGAGTGATTCTGCCCTCGCGGCCGCCCGGACCCGCCGCGCTCACGCTCCTTCGCGGACCTGCGGCGCGGCGCCCCGGAACGGCCGCCCGCCCGCGGTGTCTCATCGGCCATGCCGTCCGCCGCGCTCGCGCTCGTCCTCGCCCTCGCGCCCGCCGCCGCATCGACAGGTACTTTGGGACAGGCCGCCTGGGACAGCGCCGCCATGAGCGCCCGCGACATGGTCGATCGCGCCGGCCTGGTCCGGCCGGGTCAAAAGACTCGCGGCGAGTTGGTCGCCGCCGCCGGCCTCTCGCGCGCCGACGTCGTCCGTGTCCTGGGGGACATGTTCACCGCCTGCGGCGGCGCCGCCTGCCCGGCCCTGCAGAGTGACGAGCCGGCCCGGATCCTGCTCGACACCCTCGGCGAGATCGGCGTGTTGGCCGACGCGCCGCTGCTCCTGCGCCTCGACGCGGTCAGCATCTACCAGGCCGAGCGGAGCCTCGAGGCGATCCTCACCCGCGCCATGGCCGACGCCATCCCGAAGGCCCGCTGCGCCCCTCCGACCCGCAGCGAGCTCGCCACTGCCCGCCTCGCGCTGGCCGACTTCGCCGTCCTCCGCCGCCACGGCGACGTGCTTCAGGGCGACGCGCCGACCCCCGCCGAGCTCGACGACCTCGCCTACTTCTTCGCCGCCGTCGCCGACACCGGCCCCGAGGTCGGCCGCACGCGCGAGGCTGGCGGCGCGCGCAAGCCGGCAGCGCCCGACCCCGAGAGCGATCGCCTCGCCGCCGCCGTCGCTGACGCCAAGACCCGCGGCGACGTCGCTGGCCTCGTGCAGCACGGCCGCGCCTACCTGGCTCGCCTCGGCTTCCCGGGCCCGCTCGACAGCAGCGCCGAGACCCACTGGGCGTGGGGCGGCGCCCGCTACTCCTACGTCTTCCGCGACCTCGCCCTCGGCGCCGAGCTGCTCGGCGACCCGACTCTCGCCGGTGAGCTCTACCGCCGCGCCAACCCCGGCGGCGGCATGTGCGGCACTAGCGTCTCTTACCGCTGGAGCGAGCAGGTCCGCGGCGCCATCCGCAGCGCCGAGCGGACCGGCGACTGCCGCGTCGCCATGGCCGAGCGGCTGCTCGACGTGGATGGCCCGAGGGACATGTACCCAAAGCCAGCCCCTGCCAGCATCGACTACGGCCCGGCCCGCCTGGCCGAGGCCGGCTTCGACGTGGCCCGGCTGTACCGCGGCGCCATCCTCACCGCCGGTCGCGACGGCGAGCCCGCGGAGGTCCGCGCCGCGCTCGAGCGGGCGCCCGAGCCGCTGCGCAGCGCCGCCCTGGCTCGCCTGGCCCGCCGCGGCCCCGAGGCCTGGGAGGCCCGCGTCCACGCCCTCGAGGGCCTGGCCGACGTCGTCGGTCGCCCCGCCGTCGCCGAGCTCGAGCGGATGCTGCCGCTGCTCGCCGACGGTCCGCGCCAGCGCGCGCTCGAAGCCATCGGCGAGCTCGCCGACCGCCCCGCGTGGGACCCGTGCGACCCCGACGAGGCCGGCATCTACTTCAGCAGCTACAGCAGCCAGTGGTCGCGCCACGTCACCAGCCTCGGCGACAGCTGCGACACCGTCCTGCGCCTGCACGAGGCGGGCCCGCTGGCCCTCTCGCTCACCGCCTGGCTCGCCGACGCCAACCCCGACACCCGCGAGGCCGCCGCCGCCGCGCTCGGCAAGATCGGCCACCGCGCCGCCCTCCCGGCCCTGCGCGCCAGCAAACGCGACCGCTTCTACCCGGACGACTCGAAGCGCTGCGACGACGGAAATTGCCACATCTACTTCCCGGTCCGCGAGGCCGCCGCCGAGGCGATCGTCGCCATCCGCGAGCGCAGCGTCCACGACGCCCGCTGGCGCCGCAACGACGCCCACCGCTGAGCGCATGTCCCTTTCGCCATGTCCTTACAGGCATGCCCTAAAATACATGCCCGTAAGCACATGTCCTCCAGGGCATGCCCCAAAGTTCTAGCCGCCGATCACCCGCGGGCCGGCGGCCCCTTTTTTAAAGACCTTCGAGGTGGGCCCGCTGGACGATCCGCGCGTCGAGCGTCACATAGCCGCGCGGGCCGGCGCACAGGCGCACCGGGCTGAGGTCGACCAGCTCGAGGCGGCCCTCGCTGTCGACGCTGGCGACCCCGAAGTGGCGGACCAGCGCGTCGAGGCGGAGGAACAGCCCCGCCAGCTCGCGCAGCCCCGGGTCGTCCTTGCGGCGCAGCGGCACCCCCGCGACGATCGCCTGGGCGAACAGCATCGCCTCCGCCGGATCGAGCGGCGACAGCCGCAGCACCACCTCGTGGTGGCCCGCCAGCGCGCGCCCGAACAGCGCCGTCTCGCCGCTCTGCAGCGCCACCGCCCCGCAGTGGATCTCGAGCCCCTCGCCGATCTGCTCGGCCACCAGCACGCCGTCGAGGTGGGCCGTCGGCGCCCGCTCCTCGACGTTGGCCACGACCGTCGCGTAGGCCCGGCGGACCGCCGCCGAGGTCGTGAGATCGAGGACCACCGCCCCGAGCTCCTGCTTGCGCCGCAGGTCGGGGCTGACCGCCTTGAGCACCACCGGGAACCCGATCTGCTCGGCGAACTGGGCCGCGCCGCTGGCCGAGCCGGCCACCGCCTGGCGCGTCACCTCGATGCCGAAGCCGCGCAGCACCACCTTGCTCTCGTGCTCCGACAGCGCCTGCCCGGCCGAGCGCAGCACCTCCTCCGCGCGGGCCAGCGCCGCCGGATCGATCACCGGCGTCGGTTCGTCGGCGGCCGCGCGGACCAGCGCCTCGGCGCGCTCGCGGCGGAGCAATGCCCGCTGGGCCAGGAACGCGTCGGTCGTCGCGCTCGCCGGCCCGCGCAGGCGCAGGCCCGGGTGCGGCGCCGCCATCCCCGGGTCGTCGGCCTGCAGCGGCAGCGCCCGCTGCGCCTGGCGCCACAGCGCCGCCTGCGAGGCTGCCTCTTCGGACATGCCCTCGGCGACATGCCCCGAAGGACCTGTCCCCGGCGACATGCTCTGCGCGTCGAGCAGCAGCGCCAGCACCCCCGGGCTCGGGAACACCGGCCCCGTCAGCCGCTCGAGCGCGTGGGCGGCCGCCACCTGGCCGAGCGACGGGTGGCGCGGCTGATCGATCCGCGGCGCCTCGACCCCGAGCGGCACCACCACCTGGCGCGCCCCGGCGGTGCCGGCCCAGCGGGCCCAACCCGCGTGCAGGCTCGCCACTGGCACCATGCCCGCGACACGGCAGCCGGCCAGCTCGGGCGCCGCCAACCACTCGGACAGCCACGCCAGCGCCGGGCACAGCGACAGCCGCGGCTGCACCCCGGCGGCCACGAACGCGGCCCGCAGCCCCGCCAGCGCCCCCGCCTCGGGCCCGACCAGCACCAGCTCGCCGGCCTCCACCATCACCTGCGCCGCCGGCCCGAGCACGCGCGACGTCAGCCCGACCGGCAGCTCCGGCCCCGTGATCACCAGCAGCGCCGGCGGCCGCTCGCGCAGCGCTCGCAGCAGCGTCGGCGACGGCTCGCGCGCGACCACCACCACCGCGCCCTGCTCGCGAACCCGCCGGGCCAGCGCCGCCTCGCCGAGCACCTCGCCGGCGCCGACGAACGCGGCCCCGACGTCCTCGCCGACCAGCGCCTCGCCGGCCAGCAGCGCCCGCAGGGCCGACCTGGCCGGAGAGACAGATCGATCGGGAGCCGTCACCAAGGCGCGCCCGTCACACGATGACCGGCTTCCACAGCTCGCTGTGGAGCTGCTTGACCGCCTCCGGCCACGCGCCGGGCAGGACCCAATCGGCGCGGGTCCAGGTGGCGTCGATCTCGGCGTTCTCGCCGGGGAACAGGATCAAACGGGCGCCCGGGCCACGCGCGGCCAACGTCGGCGGCACCGGCTGGTCGGTCCCGCCGAGCCACAGCAGCGTGCCCGAGGTGTGCTGGTCGAGGTACTCCGGCCCGGCCGGCTTGGCGCCGATCGACGCCAGGGCCGCGCGCGCGGCCTGATCGAGGTCTTCGCGGGCGAAGTACCGCAGCGGGCCGCGGCCGCTGTGCTGCTCGAGGCGGGCGACCCACTCGGGCAGGTCGACCAGGCTCGCCTCGTTGTCGTACTCGGCGTCGATGATCGCGGGCAGCTCGTACCACGGCAGCGCGCCGGCCACGATCGCCGTCACCGAAGCCAGCCGCTCCCACTCGACCTCGGGCTCTTGCAGCCACAGCGCCTCGGCCCCGCCGAGCGACTCCGCCGCGGCCAGGCCCTCGTCGGTGTGCGGCACGAACACCAGCAGCGGGTGCAGCCGGTCTTGCAGCGGCCGCAAGCCCGCCGGGCCGAGGAACGTCAGCCCGTCGGCGCCGAACCGGCTCACCGCGCCGATGACGAACTGGTCGGCGCGTCCGGCGTCGCCGGGGCAGACCGCGCTGACGGTGGCGCCGCGCTCGCTGCCGATGTCACGGGCGAGGCACAGGGCCGCGGCGCTGGCCGGATGGATCCCCTGCGGGGTGCGCTGGGCGTAGACCAGGATATGAGCCATTAGTCGAGACCGTGCTTCCGTTTGATGAGCTCGAGCTGCTTTTGGTACTCGATCTCGAACGTCGAGGTGTTCTCGGTGAGGTGCTTGAGGTGGCGCCGCACCTCGCGGTCGAGGTCATCGTCGGCCTGCATGTGGCGGCGGAGGATCTCTTTGAGCTTCTTCCGGATCACCGCATCGTCGGCGTAGATCTCGGACACGAACTTGCTCTGCATGAACAGCTCGAGCAGCTGGTTCGCGATCCAGTTCAACGCCTCTTCCCCGATCCCGAAGTCCTGCTCCTCCGCCATCGAGCGCTTGAGCTTGAACAGGTCGGAGTACGCCAGCTTCTTCCGCTCGAGCTCGTCCTTGGCGCGGTCGGTGAGCTCGCGGTCCTTGCGTAGGTACTCCTTGAGGATCGACTCGACATCGCGTTTGAACTCATCGCGGTCGCTGACCTCGAGGTCGCCCGCGTCGACCAGGGTCTTGTTCACGGCTTCGACGATGGTCGAGATCTTACTTGCATAAAGACGCATGGGGTGAGGCGAGGATAGGCGCAGCTTTTCCGAGCGTCCAGGGTGCGGTACCAACCACGGGCGTGCAGCCCCGCCTCATCGTCGCCGCCGGCCTGGTCTGGCTCGGCCCCCACCGCCTCCTCGTCCAGCGCCGACCGGCCGGCGCCCGCCACGGCGCCGGCGCCCTCGAGCTCCCGGGCGGGAAAGTCGAGCCCGGTGAGCCCCCGCGCGCCGCGCTGCGGCGTGAGCTCGTCGAGGAATGGGGCCCTGCCGCCGCCGCGCTGGCGATCGGCCCCGTCGCCGAGGTCCTGCACCACGTCTACCCCGGCCCTGGCCCGGAGGTCCTGCTGATCGTCTACCACGTCGACGCCAGCCCCTGGCTGGGCACCGACTGGCACGCAGCGCTCCGCCTCGAGGCCGACGCCGCCGTCGTCGCCCACGAGCTCGCAGCCCTGCCCGTGCACGAATTCCTGGCCGCCGACCGCGAATTCGTCACCGACGTGCGCGACGGCCGGGTCGAGCCCCCGACCCTCCCCATCCATCCCTGAGCGACCTCTCGCTTCCCCCGGCGTCCCCGAGCCGGGCGCCCGGCGAATTCCGCCCGTACCCCCGCCGCAGGAGCTTCGCTCGGTCGCTCCCCGAAGCGTTCCGACGCGATCCCACGGGCCCGAGCGACCTGTCCGGAGAGACAGCTTCATCGCGCGAAGCCCGCTCATCACCTGTCCTTGCGGCCATCCTCGCCGGGCCGGCCGCGGGCGAGCGGCGGAAGGCTCACAGGATCACCGTGCGTCGGCCGGCTGGCGATCCCTCGCCCGCCGGCGCGCGCCCCCACGAGCCCGCGCGAGGCCCGCCCCGAACCACGGTTCGCCGCCCGCCGCCCGCGCGAGGCCTCCGGCGATCTCGCTCACAACCTGTCTCTTCGGCCAGCCCCGCCTCGGCGCGTGACGGCGCCCGCTCGCCGCCTTTTCGCCCCGTCGCCGCCGCGGCGGGTGACGGCCGCCCGGCCGCGGCGTATGGTCGAAGGCGATGCCCGCGCCCCGCGATTTCTCCGAGTTTTGGCCGTTCTACCTCGGCGAGCACCGCCACCCCGTCAACCGCGCGCTGCACTACGTCGGCACCAGCAGCGCCTGGCTCTTCGTGGCCTGGATGGCCTGGACGGGCCGCTGGAGCCTGTTCCCGCTGGCTCTGGTGATCGGCTACGGCCCGGCGTGGATCGGTCACTTCTTCATCGAGCACAACAAGCCGGCCAGCTTCAAGTATCCGCTGTGGTCCCTGTTCGGCGACATGAAGATGCTGCGCCTCCGCCTCACCGGCCGCATGCGCGGCGAGATGATCCGCCTGTTCGGCAGCACCGCCCCGGCCCCCGACGCCCCCCAGCGCGCCCGCACCTGAGCCCCTGCGTCCCTGTCCCGAAGGACAGGCGATCCGCGCCGTCAGGCACCTGTCCCGAAGGACAGCCCGGGTATCACGCCCCGCTCCGGGGACCGCGGCTCGCTCGCCGCTGGCCCTCGCTCATCTCCCGCGCCTCTGTCCTTTGCGACACCTGATCCCCGCGCCCGCTCGCCCCCCGTCCTGATGCCTTCGCTCCCGATCACCCTCGAGGCCGCCCTGCGCGACGCGCGGTCGCCCGATCCGACGTCTCGCAGCGTCGCCGTGCGTCACCTCGCCGCCGCCCTCCTGGCCGAGCTCGGCGACCCCTCGCCCGCCCTCGACCTGGCGCGTGGCCACGCGCTCGGCGAGGCCGTCGTCGCCGCCCTGACCGCCGCGCTCGACGATCCGCAGGTGCCCGTCCGGGCCATGGCCGCGACCGGCCTCGGTCAGCTCGGCGAGCCTGCCGTCATCGCCCGCATCGACCCCTGGCTGCAGGACCCCGACCCCGGGCCCGACGCTGGTTACCTGCGCGAGTGCGCCGCCATCACCTGCGTGCTCCTCGGCCTCGCCTCGGCCCCCGAGCACCTCGTCAGGGCCGACGACGGCGAGGGCACCCGCCCCACCGAGGCCCCGCCGGCCGCGCCGCATCCCTTGCGTCCTCCGGGACATGTCCCGAGCGACCTGTCCCGAGTCACCTACGAGGCCGCGCTCGCGCGCATCACCGCGGCCCTCCGCGCCCCCGCGCCCGACCTGCGGTTCCAGGCCGCCGGTGGCCTCGTCGAGCTCGCCGGTCGCGCCGCCGAGCCGGCCCTGTGCGCCGCCCTCGACGGCGAGAGCCACCCGCACGTCCGCCTCGCCCTCGTCAGCGCCCTCGCCGAGCTCGACCCGCCGGGGTCCGAGGCCTGCGCCCGCCTCGCCGCCGTGGTCGCCGATCCCGGCGCCGCCGTCGAGCTCGCCTTCGCCGCCGCGCTCGGCCTCGCCGCCGCCCGCGACCCGAGCGGCGGCCCGCCCCTCGTGCTCGGTCTCCAGCGCTCCGGCGACCGCGCCCGCGCGCTCGAGGGCCTCGCCGCGCTCGGGCTCGCCGCCCCGCCGGCCGCCGTCCCGCTGGCCCTCAAGCTCGCCCGCGCCTGGCTCACCCCGTCCGTCATGCGCGTGCGCGCCGCCTACGCCCTGGTCCGCATGGCCCCCGAGACCGGCCAGCCGCTGTTGGACGAGTTCGCCCGCAGCCGCCGCCCCGCCGTCCAGGAGGCCGTCGCCGACGCCCGCGCCGCCCTCGCGCAGCTGACTCTTCAGGACATGTCCAAGCGGACATAGTCTTTAATACATGTCCAAACGGGCATGCCTCGAAGGACATGCACGAGCGGACGACACGCGGGGCTCCGACGCTCCCTCTCGAAGTTCTCACCATGAAGCGACGGAGCGACCCCGGGTCACGCTCGCTCGGTCCCCTCACAGCGCCCTCGCCGAGGCCATCGACCGCACGTGGCGCGCTCCCCCGCTGCGACTGAAACGCCCTCTCTCGCCCGGCGACGCCCCATCCCGATCCGCCTGCGCCCCGGCAGCTCCGAGCTGTACTTGATGACGCAGATCCGCGACGAGGCCCACCGCCCACCGCCCGCCGCGGGTTCGGCGCGTCCCTGCTGCGTTCGACCCTGCGATCCAGCGCACACCGCCCGGCCGCCCGCTTTGCGACCCTCGGCCCGTGACCCTGGCCACGGCACCCGATCCCCGCAGCGACCTCGCCCACGCCTACGAGCTCGCCGTGCAGCACCTCCGCGGCGTCCAGGCCAAGAAGGGCGCCGTCGGCGGCGAAGTCATCTGGAACCCGATGCTCGTGTGCCAGTACGTGATGGCGTGTCACGTCCTCGGGCGCCCGATCGCCCCCGAGCGGCAGCGGCGGATCCGCCTCGCCCTCGAGCGCCAGGTGCGGGCCGACGGCGGCTGGGGCATGCACCCCGACAGCGACAGCTGGCTGTTCCACACCACTCTCGGCTACGTCACCCTGCGCCTGCTCGGCCACCCGCCCGAAGACCCGCTGGCCGCCGGCGCGCTGCGGTGGATCCGGGCCCACGGCGGCGTGACGAAGAACCCGACCTGGGGCCGGATCTGGCTGGCCCTGCTCGGCCTCTACCCGTGGCAGAGCGTGCAGCCGATCCTGCCCGAGATGTGGCTCCTGCCCGAGGCCACGCCGGTCCACCCGCGCCGCCTCTACTGCCACATGCGCCTGATCTACCTCGGGCTCAGCTACCTCTACGGCGCCCGCGTCCAGGCCCCGATGTCACCTGTCCTTCGGGACATCCGCGACGAGCTCTACGACGGCGCCTACGAGCGCGCCCCGTTCCGCGCCCACCGCGACGACATCGCCAGCACCGACCTCTACGAAGCGCCGGGCGCCGGCCTGCGCGTCGCCTTCGCCGCCATGCGGGCGCTCGACCGCGTCGCGCCCGGCGTCGTCCGCAAGAAGGCCCTCGCCCGCGCCATCGAGCACGTCCTGTTCGAGCTGCGCAGCACCGGCCACGTATGCCTCAGCCCCGTCAACGGCCTGCTGTTCAACCTCGCCCTGCACCACCATGACCCGCGCCACCCCGACGCCGACCAGGCCTTCCGCGGCCTCGAGTACTGGTTCTGGGAGGACGACGTCGAGGGCGCGCGGATCTGCGGCGCCCGCAGCGACATCTGGGACACCTCCTTCCTGCTGCAGGCGCTGTGCGAGGGCCCGCAGAGCGCCACCGGCGAGGCGCTCGGCCGCGACGCCGCCGCCTGGCTGGCGACCGCGCAGATCCGCGGCGACATCCCCGGCGGCGCCGAGCACTTCCGCGAGCCCGCCGACGGCGGCTGGGGCTTCGCCGACGAGCGTCACCCGTGGCCCGTCAGCGACTGCACCGCCGAGGCGCTCGAGGCCCTGATCCACTGCGCCGACCACCGCCTCGCCGAGCCGCTCCCGCGCGAGCGCCAGCTGGCCGCCCTGCGGTTCGTCCTCCGCCGCCAGAACGAGGACGGCGGGTTCGGCTCGTACGAGCCGCGCCGCGGCAGCCTCGTGCTCAAGCACTTCAACCCCGCCGAGATCTACGGCAACTGCATGCTCGAGTACTCGTACTCCGAGTGCACCGCCAGCTGCGTCCGCGGCCTCGCCCTCGCCCGCGCGCGCCTCGGCGACGCCATCCCGCCCGGCCTGCTCGCCGACGTCGAGACCGCGATCGAGCGCGGCGTCTCGTTCCTGCTCGGCGCCCAGCACCCCGACGGCGGCTGGCTCGGCTTCTGGGGCATCAACTTCACCTACGGCACCTTCTTCGCGGTGCACGCCCTGCTCGCCGCCGGGCTGCCGCGCCACCACCCTGCGATCCGCCGCGCCGTCGCCTGGCTGGTGCGCCGCCAGCGGCCCGACGGCGGCTGGGGCGAGAGCTTCGAGGGCCTGCTCGACGGCCGCGACGTCCAGCTCCCGCCGCACGAGCCGAGCCTGGCCGCCCAGACCGCCTGGGCCGCCCTCACGCTCATGGCCGCCGAGACCCCCGACGAGGCCCCGGCGATCGAGCGCGCGATCGTTTACCTGCACGCCCGCCAGCAGCCCGACGGCAGCTGGCCGCACGAGCGCGCCAGCGGGGTCTTCTTTAATACGGCCGTGCTCGACTACGACCTCTACCGCCAGATCTTCCCCGCCTGGGCCCTGGCCCGCCGCCTCGGCCGCGCGGCCGAGTGAGACCGCGCCGACGAGCATGTCCATCAGGACATGCTCGTTTCGACATGTCCCTGAGGACCGCCTGCATCTCGTCGCTCCCGCTGACGAAGCCGCGGCGGTCTGCCTCGAGAAAGCGAGCGATCAGGCGACAACTGCTGCGCGTTCGACGGCATGGGGCTCGCACCGCAGCGCCGGTTCAAGCGAGTGGACCTCGCTCGGGCAGTCGCGTCACATGCTCGTTCGAACATGACCCTTCGGACATGCTCGTTCGAACATCCCCCGGCGAACATGCCCCCGCGGACATGTCCCCCCGCCCCGGCTCAGAACGCCAGCAGCGCCTCGACCCGCAGCGGCGCCAGCCGCTCGCGGCCCTTCAAGAAGGGCAGCTCGATCAGGAACAGGCTCGCCACCACCTCGCCGCCGAGCCCCGTGACCAGCCTCGCCGCCGCGCCCGCCGTGCCGCCCGTGGCCAGCAGGTCATCGATCAGCAGCACCCGGTCGCCGGGCTCGATCGCGTCGGCGTGCATGTGCAGCGTGCCTTCGCCGTACTCGAGCGCGTACGCCTGCGTCACCGTGGCGGCCGGCAGCTTGCCCGGCTTGCGCGCCGGCACGAAGCCGACCCCGAGCGCGTGCGCGATCGGCATGCCGAACAGGAACCCGCGCGACTCGACGCCGACGATTCGATCGATCGAGCCGGCCAGGTCGGCCACCGCGTCCAGATGGAGGCGCAGCGCCGCGGCCATCGCCGCCGGCTCGCGCAGCACCGGGGTGATGTCGCGGAACAGGATCCCCGGCGACGGGAAGTCCGGCACCGCGCGGATCAGGCTGCCGACGTCGCGCAGCGCCGCCGCGCGCTCGGCCTCGGACATGCGAAAATCGGGGCTCTCGCGCATCGTCTCGCTCTCCCTGCTCGCTCGCTCTACGGCTCGCCCCGCGGATCGACCTTCACGGTCGCGCCGGACAGCATCGCTTGCCACGGTGAAAGGTCGGGCGCCGTGATGTCGAGGACCAGCGGGGTCACCGACACGAACCCGCGCTTGACCGCCCACGTGTCCTCGCCCTCGTGCTCGCCGGCGTCGCGCGGCGGTCCGCCGATCCAGAAGTAGGCCATCCCGCGCGGGTCCTGGCGGCGCTCGACCTGCTCGACGTAGGGCCGCGCGCCGAGCCGCGTGACGACGATCGGCAGGCCCTCGGCGAGCGTCTCCGGCGGCCCCTCCGGCGGCGGCGCGCTGTGGGAGATCCACGGGATGTTGACGTTCAGCAGGCTCATCGACGGCTGCGCCAGCAGCTTGCGGGCCAGCGTGCGCACCACCGGGATCGCCACCCGCGGCGACTCGCGCGCGTGGACCGACACCGCCATCGCCGACGCCCCGCGGATGAACCCCTCGGCGGCGCCCCCGACCGTGCCCGAATAAAACACGTCGGAGCCGAGGTTGAAGCCCGGGTTCACCCCCGACACCACCAGCGCCGGCCGGCGCTCGCACAGGTGCAGCGACGCCAGGTACACGCAGTCGACCGGCGTGCCGTTGACGCGGTGCCAGCCCGGCCGGACCTCGTCGACGCGCAGGTGCGAGTGCAGCGTGATCGCGTGCGACGAGCCGCTGCGCTCGGTCTCCGGCGCGCACACCACGACGTCGCCGAGCGGCGCGACCGCCTCGGCCAGGGCCAAGATCCCCGGCGCGAGGATGCCGTCGTCGTTGGTGACCAGGATCAGCGGCCGTTCCGACACGCCGCGCCTTGTAGCACAGACGGGCCGCTCGCCCGGACGCGAAACCGCCGCGCCCCGGCCGCGAGCCCGCGCGGAAAAAATAAAGAGCCGGCAGGGAAACCCTGTCGGCTCTTCTCGTTTGTCGGGGCGAGAGGATTCGAACCTCCGACCCCTAGACCCCCAGTCTAGTGCGCTACCAGGCTGCGCTACGCCCCGAAACGGAGCGCCGGTATACGCGCTTTGGACCGCCCGGGCAAGCCTTCTGTGACGCCGCCGCGCCCGGCAAACTCACGCGGGCCCGACCGCCGCCTTTTTCGCGGCGGATCTCGCAATCATAGCGGCTCGCGGCCGGTGCGCTGCAGCAACGGCTGGGCCTCGCCGGCCGCCGCCGCCTCGTCGATGAGGGCCCGGGCGCCCCCGCGGGTGCGGATGAACTCGACCGGGTCGGCCGCCGAGCTGACCGACTCCGTGTTCTCGACCCACGCGATCATCTCGTCGAGCGACTCCCGCAGCACCGCCAGCGACTGCGACGCCAGGTAGCGGCTCGACGGCGGCGCCATCTCGACCGCGTCGCCGCCGAGGCGCAGCTGCTGGCGCGCACCCGCGATCGTGAACTTCTTCGCGTACAGCAGGTGCTTGATCTTCAGCAGCGTCTCGACGTCGCGGCGCCGGTACACCCGCTGCTGCGTGCGCGACTTCTGCGGGCGGATGACCTTGAACTCCGTCTCCCAGTAGCGGAGCACGTAGGCCGGCACGCCGACGATCTGCGCCACCTCGCCGATCTTGAAGTAGAGCTTGTCCGAGCCCAGATCGGGCCCCGTCGCCGCGCCGGCCTTCTTGGCCCGCGCGCGCGGGCGCGTCGGCTTCGCCGGGGCCTCGCTCGCGCCGCCGCCCTCGCCCGCCTTGCGCCGGCCCGTCTGCCCCGCGTCCTCGTCTGCCTCGCTCATCGCCGCCTCGCTACGCGTTGAGCGCGGCCTTCAGCACGTTGCTCGGCTTGAACGTCAGCACCCTGCGGGCATCGATCGTGATCTGCACGCCGGTCTGCGGGTTGCGGCCCGGGCGGGGGTTCTTGGCGCGGACGACGAAGTTGCCGAACCCCGAGATCTTGATCTTCTCGCCCTCCGCGAGCGTGTTCTTCATCAGCTCGAACACCACCTCGACCACGTCGGCGGCCTCCTTCTTGGAGAAGCCGCCGACCTCTTCGCATACGCGCTCGATGATGTCCGCCTTCGTCATCGCCGCGGATCTTTGGCAAAATTCGGCCGCCGCGCAAGCCCGCCGGCCGCGCCTTGGACCTAGCTTTGCGCGCGAGAAAAACTCAACTGCCGCGCTTGTTTGCAGCATCACAGGTCGAGCAACACGGCCCTCGCTCGTGCCCCGGACCCGACCCGCCGTTCACGACGCGCCCCGTCCGACGCCTCGCAGAACACTGCTCACGCCGACAGTCTGTGGCGATCGCGGAATCCGAGCGCCGCGGCCTCACGCTACGCGCGCTGCCCCGGCCGACCTCCACGGGCCGCCGCGACCCTCGCCCTCGGCTCCGCGGCTCGTGTGGAGCGCCCCACGAACGCCCGCGACGTCAGGCCCACGCGATCCTGAACGCGCGACGACCGGCTGGTGTCGGCCTCGCGGGCCGTTGACGATCAGTGGTTATCGGCCGCGCGCCCCGGCGCTCCACGACCGATGCGGGTGTAGGCCGCGCGGCCTGGCGCTACACTCCCTCCAATTGTCCCTCGCCTCGCTGCGCGCGCGTCCTTCGGCGATCGGCCTGCTCGTCTGGTCGCTCGTGGTCTGCGTGCGCCTCGGCGATCTCGGCGACGAGGCCACCCTCGCCGAGGTCATCGTCCTGTTCGTCGTCCTCGTCGCCGTCCCGCGGGCCCTGCTTTTTACTGCCTCGGAGGACATGTCCCCGAGGACATACGCCAATCCGACCCGCCTCGCTCGCATCGCCGGCCTCGCCGGCCTCGTCGCCGCCGTCCCGGCCCTCGCCCCTGACCTCGGACCTCGCGCCGCCGCCGGGCTCACCGCGCCCTGGCTGCTCGTGTGCGGCTTCGCGGCTCTTCACGGCCTCCTGCGCCTCCACGTCCGCCGCAGCCTCGCCCCCGCCGAGCTCGCCCTCGACCTCGCCCTCTTGCTGCTGCCCGTCGCCGCGGTGTGGTTGCTCGTCTACCGCGGCGACCTCGTCCTCGGCGGCTTCGGGGGCCTCGCCGCCGTGCTCACGGCCGGCCACTTTCACGCCGCCGGCTTCGGCGCGCTCGTCATGGTCGGCCTGCTCGGCCGCGGCCTCGGCGACCTGCGCGACTGGACCCGCCCCGTCTACCGCCTCGCCGCCGCCCTCCTTATTTTCGCCTTCCCCCTGCTCGCGGTCGGCATCGGCGCCGGCGCCCGGCCGATCGAGCTGGCCGGCTCCGGCCTCTACGTCCTCGGCCTCCCGCTGCTCGCCGGCCTGCAGCTCATCGCCGCCGTGCGCCTGCGCGACCGGCCGGCCTGGGCACGCGTTCTCCTGTGCGTGTCCTCCGGGGCGCTCCTGCTGAGCACCACCCTCGCCGGCATGTTCGCCGCCCAGGGCTTCTACGGCGCCGCCGTCCCGATCCTCACGATGCTGCGCGCCCACGGCCTCGTCAACGCGATCGGCTTCCTCGGCCTCGGCCTGCTCGCCTGGTCCGGCCTGCACCGCGCGACCGGCCCGCAACCCGCCTGACCTGAAGGACATCCCGCCTGTCCACAAGGACAGATGGCGTGAACGTTCGAGTCCTGCCCGTCCTCGAGACGGATGGCACGGGCGCTCCAGTTATTCCTGTCCGCAAGGACAGGCGGCACGAGCGATCGAGCTCTGACGGTCCCCGAGATCAGGTGACACGGACGCTCCAGTGATTCCTGTCCGCAAGGACAGGCGGCACGGGCGCTCGAGTTCTGACGGTCCCCAAGATCAGGTGACACGACCACTCCAGTTATTCCTGTCTGAAAGGACGGGCTTCCCTGGCGCTCGTGCCGCCTATCCGTCAGGACAGGCAGCACGAGCACGATGCCGCCCGTCCCCGAGATCAGGTGACCAGTCGCTTCGTGGAAGTCACACCGGAATCGCTACAGCTACCCGATGGGCCGGGGCGCTCCAATTCTTCCTGTCCGAAAAGCACAGGCTATGCCGACGCTCAGTCTGCCTGTCCGCAAGGACAGGCAGCACGAGCGCTCGGCTTCTGCCTGTCCCCCGAGGACGTGCAGCGCCCCCTACTGCGGGATGATCGCCTTGCACACCCCCGCGTCGCACACGAGCGGCGGGCAGCAGTCGTCGTCGACCATGCACGGCCCGCAGGTCCCGTCGCCCGTGCACGCGGGCGTCGGGTTGGCGCAGTCGTGGCAGTCGCCGCAGCCCTCGCCGGGCGGATCGCAGCCCTCGAGGTCGAGGATCGCCTGGTCGTAGTGGACCACCAGCGGGCTCGCCAGCTGCAGCCCGCCGACGAACAGCGAGCCCCAGATCTCCGACATGTTGTTGGCCGTGAACACCGCGTTCGGCTGGTAGAGGTTGGCCCCGAGCGTGAAGTTGCTGGCGAACTTGAATGCCCCGCCGACGTAGATCCGCGTCGCCGCCGGCCGCTTCGGATCGCCGATCGTCGCCACATTATTAAAATTGGCGTTGCCGGCGATGAACAGGTCGAGCTCCGCCTCGGGCCCGAGCGTGATGTGGAACGCCCCCGCGTTCTGCACGTCGCCCGCGATCGCGATCACCGTGCGCCCGGTCAGCGTGATGTCGAGCGTGCTGTTGCTGTCGATCCCCGTGAAGAAGTAGCGGCCGCACGGCAGCTCGACCGATTTCGGCTGCGGCAGCCCGACCAGCTCGTCGGGCGCGATCGGCAGCGCGTCGTTGTCGTTGGCCTGCATGTAGCCGCCCACGATCGCCGGCACGTCGATCAGGTCCTCGCAGTCGCACGGCGTCTTGACCTCGACCTGCTCCTTGATCGTCGCCCCCAGCACCTTGGCCCCGTTGTTGGCCTTGTTGGGGCGGATGTGCAGGTCGCCGTCGATCGTCAGCGTCATGTTCTGCGCGAACAGGTTGCCCTCGGTGAACAGGTCGGCGGCCACGTGCGACGGCGAGCCGGCCGTGAGGTCGTCGCTACACTTCAGCTGCTGCGCGACCTCGTGGGCGTTGAAGGTCTGGATCTTGCCATCGACCCACAGCGACCCGCCGATGTCGACCATCGACGCCGCGCTGTACGGCCCGTTGACGCCGACCGAGCCGCCGTCCATCGGCACCATGTTCGGATCGTTGCTGTCGAACGAGTCGGTCTTCAGGCTGTTGTTCGCGGTCAGGCCGCTGCACGAGCAGATTGCGAACAGGAACGTCTTCTTGCCGAGGTCGCCCGTGCACGTCACCTCGTCGCCCGGCAGCAAGATCCCGCCCTCGCCCGCGCAGAAGTCGACCGGCCCGGTCGTCCCGCTCGTGCTCGTCGACTCGCCCGTCGTCTCGCCCGTCGTCGCGCTCGTCGTGCCCGTCGTGCTCGTGCTCGTGCCTGGATCCGTCGAAGTCATCGGCTCGCCCGTGGTCGGCCCGGTCACCGAGGTCCCGGTCGACTCGCTGACGCCGCTCACCGTCGACCCCGTGGTCGGCACGTCCGTACTCGTGCTGCCGGTGCTGCCGGTCGCCGTGACGGTCGCGCCCATCATCGTCGTCCCCACGCTGAGCCCCGTCCCGGTCCCGCCGCTGTCCCCGTCGGAGCCTCCGCACGCCGCCAGCACCATCGCCACCCACAACCTCGCGCCGCGTCTTGTCATCGGCGCCGAGACTATCGAGGCCTGCCGGCGCGCCGCAATGTAAGTCTCCGAGCCCGGCGTGCGACACGTGGTCCTGTGAATGCCGCCATCGCAGCGCCCCGCTGCGGACCGGCCTGCCGCGGAGGAGTTCGCGCGCCGACCGCCCGACGTGCGCGCCCGGCAACCCCGGAGAAACGCGTCAAACTGCGCGCTACGGCCGATTCGGTCGAACACGAGTCCCTTCCGCGGCAGCGCGACGCCAGCGAAGCGCCCGCGGCGAGGGCCGCAGATTGTGCAGAGTCGAACCCCTCGCTCGAGCGATTGCGCCGGGACCCGCGAATCATCGGTCTCGTGTCCTCGCCAGGCCAAAAATCATTCATCCATCGCCACGAGCGAACGCCACCATACGAGCCCGCGCGCACAGTCCGACGCCGGTCGACGAAGCGTTCATGCTCCTCGCATACGGATCGCTACCTGCCCAGATTTTTTCATCCGCTTCGACCACCCGGCGCCACGAGAGCGCCCCAGCCGGCGCCACCCTCGGCCGAGCTTCGCTGCGAGATCTGCAGCCTCACCACCTGCCTCCTTCGCCATGTCGCTTTCGACATGTCCTTCAAGGCAGACGAATTCGCTGGCTCGGCGCCGCCCCGCCCGCGCGCGGCGGCTCCCACACCTTCTGCACGTAGCGCAGGTTGGCGGCCGAGCGCGGGTGTCGCGGCAGCGCCTGCGTCGCGGCCACCAGCCCGAGCCCCGCGATCGTCCCGACCAGCGCCGCGATTCGGCCGCGCCGACCGAGCGCGCGCGGCGTCGCCAGCACCAGCAGCCCGACCAGCCCGGCGCCCACCACCCAGCCGATCCCGAGCCCCGGCAGCCCGAGCCACCCGGTCGCGGTGTACGGCGCCGCGCCGGCCCGCCACAGCGGCAGCAGCACCTCGGGCACAGGCTGATTCACGTTCGTCAGGTCGAAATGCGGCCACAGGTTGGCCGCCAGCCCGTTGACCACCAGCGACCAGCTCGCCAGCGCCGCCGCCACCCCGAGGCCCAGCGTGCCTGCCCAGCCGCGCGGCGGACCGGCCAGCGTGCGCGCGGCCACGGCGGCCCAGCCGAGCGCCAGCGCCGGCAGCACCACCACCATATACCGCGGCCCGACCCGCCAGCCGCCCTCGAAGTTGAGGCTCACGCACGCCAGCAGCACCGCCGCGAGCGCCCCTCCTTCGACCCTGGCCTTCAGGACATGCTCCTTGTCCCATGTCCCGCGGGCCAGCTGCCACAGCCCCCACGCCGCCAGCGGCCACAGCGGCGCCCAGCCGCACAGCCCCGCCGACAGCGACAGCACATGCGTCTCGATCGCCCGCCAGCTCGGCCCGACCAGCCCGAGCAGGCCCTCGCCGTGCTTCGCGGCGAACTCCGCCGTCGCGCTGTGGTGGTAGCCGGTCTTGAGCGGCCCGCCGAACACCGCCGCGTGATAGGCCATCAGCAGCCCCGCCGGCACCGCCGCCCCGGCCGCCGCCCCGGCCGCCGTCGCCCACGCGCGCGCCCGCACCAGCCCGAACACCAGCCCAGCCGCCGCCAGCCCGGCGAACGCCGCCGTGTACTCGACCAGCACCGCCGCGCCCGCCAGCGCGCCGCCGAGCGCCGCCAGCCCCGGGCGCGTCTGCTCGCGCGCCCGCACCAGCAGCAGCAGCCCCGCCCACAGCAGGCACGCCGCCAGCTGATGCCCGTACAGCAGGTGCGCGTACGCGGCCGCCGGGGTCGCCAGCGCGTACAGCCCGATCGCCAGGGCGGCGGCTCGCGCCCCGTAGGCCGGCGCCAGCGAGCGCCACAGCAGCCCGCACAGCACCAGCGTCGGCGCCACCCCGCCCAGCAGCCGCGCCCACCAGGTCACCGCCCGCAGCGTCGGCCCGCGCGCACCTGTCTCTTCGGACATGCTCGACCGACCGCGCGAGCCTGTCCCTTCGGCCACATCCTCCGCCCGCGAGCCTGTCCCTTCGGCCACGTCCTCGCCTGCCCCTGCCGTCGCCCGCGCGAGCGCATACCCGAGCGCCGCGACCACGCTGGTCCCGGGCGGCTTGTTGGGGTACAGCGCCCCGTCCGGCGCGCGCGCGGCGTCGGGCCCCGGGTCGAGGCCGAGGCCGTCGATCCGCCACGACCCGCGCTCGACCAGCGACGCCGCCTGCAGCAGGCGCGGGCGCTCGTTGGCGTTGCGGGTCGCCTGGGCGTAGGGGAACGCGGCCAGCAGCAGCAGCGCCAGCCCGGCCAGCAGCGCCGCCCCGCCTTCAGGACATGTTTTCGGGGACATGTCCCCCGGGACCTGCCCCTTCAGACCTGGCCGATCGGGCATGCCCGAAGCGCCCGCCTACTTCTTGCCCTCTTCGAGCTGCTTGGCCTGCATCTTGGCCTTGAGGGCCGCGAGCGCGTCGTCGAGCTCGTTCTTGGCGCCGAGGCCGTTCAGCTGGGCGTCGATCTGGGCCTCCTGGATCCGGCCGTCCATGTCCTCGGCGCTGACCTCGTTGAGGGCCTCGAGGCGGGCGATCTTGGTCTCGATCGCGTCCATGCGGGCGCCCGCGCCGGCGTCGCCGGGGATCGTGCTGGTGCCGCCGCTCTGCTTGCTCGCGCGGGCCTGCGACATCAGCGTGCCGCGGCGGAGGTTCAGCGCCTTGAGCTTCGTCTTGGCCTCGCCGATGCCCTGGCGCAGGTCCTCGACCAGCTTGCGCTGCTGCACCAGCGCCTCGTCGGTGGCCGTCTTCTCCTGCGACAGCTCGCCCTTGCGCTGCAGCGCCGCGCGGGCCAGCGTCTCGTCGCCGATCGTGATCGCCTGCTCGGCCCGCCGCTGCCACGCCGCCTCGTCGCGCGTCAGCTGCTCGAGCTTCTTCTCCATCATCTTTTGGTCGACGATCGACTGCTTGAGGTCGAGCTCCGACTTGCGGATGTTCTCGGCCAGGTCGTCGAGCATCAGGGCCACTTCCTGGCCAGGGTCCGACACGGCCTCGACCGCGTCGTTCAGCGTGCTCTGGATGGCCTTCTTCAGGCGGCGGAACAGCCCCGGTTTCTCCGACATGCGCGTCCTCGCGGGCGCCTCGCCCGCCTTCGATCGTCCGAGTCTAGCGCGCGGCCCGTCGCCTGTCGCGTCCGACCTTGCAAGCGCGCGCGTAACGGCCTATCAAGGCGCGCGGATGGCAGGCGACCCTCCACCCACGCCGGGGGCCGAGCCCGGGCCCGGCCTCGTCGGAGTCCTCGGCCACGCGCAGGCCCAGGGCGCCGTGGTGCGCGCGCTCGGGCGCGGTCAGCTGCACCATGCGCTCGTGCTCGTCGGCCCGCGCGGGGTCGGCAAGGCGACCTTCGCCCGCGGCCTCGGCTGCGCCCTCCTGTGCCCGCAGCGCCCCGGCCTCGGCTGCGGCGCCTGCCCCACCTGTCAGCGCGTGCTCGCCGGCAACCACCCCGA
Organism: Nannocystis bainbridge; assembly: GCF_028368995.1. Lineage (GTDB taxonomy): Bacteria > Myxococcota_A > Polyangia > Nannocystales > Nannocystaceae > Nannocystis > Nannocystis bainbridge. The sequence continues at coordinate 370,059 of NZ_JAQNDL010000001.1, forward strand.
CGTCGACTGGCTGGTGCCCGACAGCAAGGCCGGCCTGATCTCCGTCGACGCCGCCCGCGCCTGCCACGTGCGCCAGACCCACGCCCCCTACGAGGGCCGCGCGTATCTGGTCGTCGTCGATCCGGCCGACGCGCTCGGCGAGGCCGCCGGCAACGCCCTGCTCAAGACCATCGAGGAGCCGCGCCCCGGGGTCCACTTCGCCCTGCTCACCACCAACCTGCAGGGCATGCTGCCGACGATCCTCAGCCGCTCGCTGCCGGTCCGCCTCGGCCGCCTCGACGACGACATCGTCCGCAGCATCGTCGACCGCCGCGCCGCCGACGCGCCGCGCGAGCGCCACGACATGGCCGTGCTGCTGGCCGAGGGCAGCGCCGGCGTGGCCCTCGAGCTGGCGTCCGACCCGTCGCTCGCGCGCAGCCTCGAGCTGGTCAAGCAGGCCATCCTGGCCGTGCGCGCCGGGCCCTCGGCGATCTTCGGCGGCGACGTCCACCCGCTGTGGCAGGCGTGGGCCGCAGCCACCGCCCCGAGCGAAGCTGTCCCCGAGGACAGCCCCGCCGAGCCCGAGCCCGAGGTCCCCGGCGCCAAGAAGAAGAAGGCCAGCAAAAAGGCCGCCAAGTCCGGCGAGGACGGCGAGAAGGCCGCCAGCAAGAAGGACGCGCCGGCCCTGCAGCGGGCCGCGGTGCGCCGCCTGGTCGAGCTGTGGATCCTCCACGTCCGCGAGCAGCTGCGCGGCCGCGCCGGCCTGCCGGGCCTGCCCCCGCCGCCGAACGTCGCGCCCGGCACCCTGGTGGCCGCCATCACCGCCCTGCAGCGCCTCGGCGCCCGCGTCGAGCGCATGGGCAACGTCCGCCTGATGCTCGAGCAGGGCCTGCTCGAGCAGAGCGCCCTGCTGTCCGCGCCCTAGCCCCGAGGACATGTGCCCGGGGACATGCTCCCGGGGACATGCTCTCTACGACATGTCCTGAGATGGAGACTGACCGCGGCACTGGCCGAGGCCTCGCCTCCGCGTCCTGACCGTTCATCCATGCCCTTTGCGGCGCCTCGCGCGGCCGCCGACCGCGAGCGGACGCCAACGCGCCAGCGTCAAAGGAACACCATCAGCGCCTGTTGCAGGAACCCGCGGACCGCCTTGGTGGTCGCCACCAGCGGCAAGGCCGGGAGCACGCCGAGGATCACCAGCCCGAGCGCGCCGCGGCGGCCGAGCGGGACCAGCCGGAGGGCGCCCACGACCTGGTGGCTGGCGGCCAGGTCGGCCAGCGACTGCACGTCGGCGGTGCCGAGCAACGATTCGTCGCTCGGCCGCTCCCCCGCGACCCACTTTTCCTCGAAGCGCTGCGTGTAGCGGCAGCCCAGCGCGCCGTGCTCGAACAGGCTGCGCGACTTGAGGCGCACGAGCGCGGGCGCGACCGCGAACAGCGGCCCGATCACGATCAGCAGCGTGAGCACCAGCAGCGCCAGGTAGCTCGAGTGGTAAAGCTCGAGCGTGGCGCCCTCGAACAGGATCCGCGTGGCGATCGTGCCGGACACCGCCGCGCTCGCGGCGAACACGAGGAACCCGAGCGGCAGCAGACCATCGCCGAGGAACCCGAGCCCGCCGGCGCGATCGGGGTGCGTGGCGGTGAGCCGCAGATCGAGCCGCGCGACCCGGCGCAAGAAGCCGCCCCAGACGAACAGCCGGTGGATCCAGCGGTACAGCAGGAAGTGAAACAGCGGCAACGAGACCAGCGCGTACCACTGCCCCGCCCGCCCGAGCGCGTGCCCCGGTGACGGGGCCTTCCACGTCCCTTCCGGGCCGACGCCGAGGAACACGACGGCGACGGTGGTGAGGTACGCGGCCGCGAGCACGACGGTGGCCGCGGCCCGCGAGTCCCGGGAGCGCTGCGCCGCGACGAGCAGACCGGCGAACACGGGGCGATCCTCGCTGCGCACGAGGTCGGCGGCGAGGAACTGCGCGGTGCAGCGGTCGAGCCAGGCGCCGATCGGCAGCTCGGCGAGGAGCAGCACCGGCACCGCGAACAGGCAGCGCACGTGGGCGCCGAGATCGTGGAGGAACGGCAAGCGGACACCACCCGTCAGGACGCCCTCCGTGCTGGCGAGCACGAGCAGCGGCAGCCACGCAATCGCGGCCGCGCCCGCGGCCACGGCGAACGCGTGGTCGTCCAGCGGCGCGAGCCCGAGCCGGCGCAGCACCCTGTGGCCGGGCCCGCCGTCGACCCAGAACAGCGCCGAGACCTCGCCGGGGACCTGCCGCGCTTCCCTCACCTCGCCACAGCGTGCGCGTCGGGGGCCGCCCCGCGCCACACCGCCATCCCGCGAGCGCCTCGCGGGGTCCCGGCGAGCCGCGCCTGGATCGCCCCCGAGCGTTCGCGGCCGGCGCCCTATCGTTTCGCAGCGGTCGCCGCCCGCGCCGCGCCCGCCGGTCGCGTCCGTGCCGCGCGTCGGCCCCCGCTCACGCATGCCCCTCGGGACATGTCGCCACGAACCTGCCCTTTCACGTCCGTGCCGCACCAGCTCGCTGGCGCCTGCCCCTCGGGACATGTCCCGACGAACCTGCCGCACGCACATGCCCTTTCGCGTCCGTGCCGCTCCGCTCGCGCCTGCCCATCGGGACATGTCCCAGCGCACCTGCCCCCACGGACATGCCCTTGAGAGCATGCCCGATCGGACATGCCCCATCGAACATGCTCAGTGCAGCAGCGTCGACACCACGCGCGCCCCTGGCCCGACCTGGTCGACCAGCCCGCTCCCGGGCACCCCGGCGTGCGTGAAGCTCTCCTCGAGGATGCCGAGCAGCGCCTCTGCGCGGCCGCGCGAGCCGGCCAGCGCGAACGTCGTCGGGCCCGAGCCGCTGATGCTGCAGGCCAGCGCGCCGGCCTCGCAGCAGGCGGCCTTGGCTTCGAGGTAGCCGGGGATGAGGCCGGCGCGGCACGGCTCGACCAACTCGTCGACGATCGCCTCGCCGAGCAGCGCCAGGTCGCCGACGTGCAGCGCGTGGACCAGCAGCCCGAGGCGGCTCGCCTGCTGCACCGTCGCCTGCAGCGGCACCTGGGCCGGCAGCACCGCGCGGGCCTCGGCCGTGCTGACCGAGCAGCCCGGGGTGTACACCGCCAGCCACAGGTCCGCGGGGCTCGGCAGCGCAATCAGGCGCAGCGGGTCGAGCTGCGGGATGAGCACCACGCCGCCGAGGATCGCCGGCGCCACGTTGTCGGGGTGGGCCGCGCCGCAGGCGACGCGCTCGCCCTCGCGGGCCAGGTCGACCAGCTGCGTCGGCTGCAGCCCGAGCCCGAGGGCCGCGTCGGCCGCCACCAGCGCCGCGCAGGCGCTCGCGCCCGACGATCCGAGCCCGCTGCCGAGCGGCAGGCCCTTGTGGACCTCGAGCTCGACCCCGGCGTCCGGCGCGTAGCGGCGCAGCAGCTCGGCCACGGCCACGCCCGCGGTGTTCTTGTCGGCGGTGCGCGGCAGCTTGCCGCCGTCGCCCTCGACCTTGACGATCGTCACGCCCGGCCCCTCGGCCCGGCGCGCGCGCACGCGGTCGCCGGGGCCGCGCAGGGCCAGGCCGAGGCAGTCGAAGCCGGGTCCGAGGTTCGACACCGTCGCGGGCGCGAACGCCTCGATCCATGGTCGCGGTCGTGACATGGCCAAAGAGTCAGGCTCAGGATCGGCGCCCAGTCAAGCGAGGTGGTTCAAGCCGAGGGGTGCAAGCGAGGTGGTTCGAGCCGCGCGCCGCGCTGGCTCAGCGGCGCAGCGCGTCGTCGATCCAGCCGACCACGGTGCCGCCGAACATGTACTCGTTGAAGTAGCGGCCGTTGACGAACACCGCCGGGGTGCCGGTGATCTCGAGCTTCTCGCCGTCGAGGCGGTCGGCCTCGACCAGGTCCTTGCCTTTGAGGGCGGCGAACTCGGTGTCGAACTGCTTCATGTCGAGGCCGATCTTCTGCGCGTACTTGCGGATGTCGGCGTCGGACAGGGCCGTCTGGTTCTCGAACACGATGTCGTGCATCTCCCAGAACTTGCCCTGCGACTGGGCCGCGACCGTGGCGATCGCGGCGACCTTGGCCCGCGGGTGGGCCGACAGCGGGAAGTGCTTGAACACCAGCTTGGCGCGGCCGCGGAACTGGTCGACCGCCTGGCGCAGCATCGGCGCCTCGGCGCGGCAGTGCGGGCACTCGAAGTCGGCGAACACCACCACCGTCACCGGCGCCCGCTCGTTGCCGTAGACCGGCCGGCCCTCGATGTCGATCTTGCGCGGCTGGAGCGCGCCGACGACGTACTCCATGTTGGCCTTGATGTCGCTCGGCGAGGCGCCCGAGGCCAGCGCGTCGGCGATGAACTGCGACACGCTGAGCGAGTCGCGGCAGGCGGCGTCGTCGCGCAGCGACACGGCCAGGCTGTGCGGCTTGCCGCAGGCCGACGGCTCGCTGTTCAGCAGCTGGAAGAAGCTGGTCTTCTGCGGCTCGGACAGGCGCGACAGGTCGACGCCCTTGGCCTCGGTGATCTCGCTGACGGGCGGCGGCGCGGCGTCGCTGGGCGGCGCGTCGGCCTTGGTGGTCGCGGCGACCGGCCCGCCCTTGTTCTCGGGGGTGCCCGCCTCGGGCACCGAGGTGCAGGCCGGGCTACAGGCCGAGAGGATGAAGAGCAGGGGTGCGAGCGAGCACTTGGAGCGGGTCATCGCGGACGATCCTGGCGGGCGCAGCCGGCGAGTTCGCCGCAAGGTCGCAGCGTCCGGCAGAATTGATCGCGCAACGCTAACGCACGCATCGCGGGCCTGCAAGCGTCCCCGAGCGCCGCGGCCTTTTGTCCGGACATTTCGGACGGCGGCGGATGACCGCGGAGAAAGCTCCACGTTCGGGGAAAAACTCACTCGTACGGACGCATTGACACGGTTCTCGGCCCGGGCGATACAGCCTCGCGCAGGAGGAGTCCCTTTTGAAAATTTTGGTCTGTGTCAAGCGGATCCCGGATCCCGACGAGAGCCTGAAATTCGCCGGCGGCGGGCTCGACTACTCTGCCTCGAAGTGGGTCCCGAACGCCTTCGACGAGTACGCCATCGAGACCGCCCTCCGTCTCGCCGAAGTCGTCGGCGGCACGCAGCGGCTGGCCGAGGTGATCGTCCTGGGGATCGGCCCCGAGAGCCAGCGGCAGCAGCTCACGCAGTTCCTCGCCATGGGCGCCGACCGCGGCATCATCGTCGACGCCGACCCGGACAAGCTCGACACCGCCACCGTGTCCAAGCTGATCGCCGCGGTGTTCAAGAAGGAGGCCTGTGACCTCCTCGTCGCCGGCAAGCTGTCGCAGGACAACGAGGGCGGCCAGGTCCCGCAGCGCGTCGCCGGGCTGCTCGATGTCCCGCAGGCCAGCTTCGCCGCGACCATCGAGTGGGACCAGGGCGCCAAGGTGCTGACGGTCGGCCGCGAGGTCGACGACGGCGTCGAGGTCAAGCGCGTGCCGCTGCCGGCGGTCGTCTCGGTCGACCTCCGCATCGTCCTGCCGAAGAGCGTCAAGAACGGCTCGACCCCGGCGACCCACGCCTACCAGGAGGGCCCGCGGCTCGCCTCGCTCAAGGGCATCACCATGGCCAAGCGCAAGCCGGTCGCCGTGCTGAAGCCGGCCGACCTCGGCGTCGCCGTCGGCGGCAACGAGCAGGTCGTCGGCATCGCCGCCCCGCCGGCGCGCAAGGCCGGTCAGAAGGTCAAGACGGTCGAGGAGCTGTTCGAGAAGCTCACGAAGGAAGCGAAGGTCATCTAACATGAGCAACGTCCTCGTCATCCTCGAAACCGCCGGCGGACAGATCCGCCCGCACAGCCTGCCCGGCATCACCTGCGCGGCCGAGATCGCCCGCGCCACGGGCAAGCCGCTGCACCTGCTGGTGCTCGGCGCCCAGCCCGACGCCGCCGCCCAGGCGATCGCCGCCGCCGGCTACGGCGCGGCCGCCGTCCACACCCTCGCCGCGCCGGCGCTCGAGCCGTTCACGGCCGAGGCGTGGGCCGACGCCATCGTCCACGCCGCGCGCACGCTCGGCGCCAGCATCATCGGCGGCACCGCCTCCTCGACGCTGCGCGACGCCCTGCCCCGCGCCGCCGCGATCCTCGACGCGCCGCTCGTCTCCGAGGTCGTCAAGGTCAAGTCGGGTGACACCTTCGTCCGCCCGATCTCGGCCGGCCGCGCCCTCCAGGACCAGAAGGTCAACGCCGGCACGTTCTTCTTCACCGCCCGCGGCACCGAGTTCGAGCACGCTCAGCCGAGCGGCGCCGTGCCCGTCCAGGCCGTCGCCCCCGCCGCGGTCAACGCCCGCGGCGCCGTCGTCCAGGGCGTGCAGAAGACCGAGTCGTCGCGCCCGCAGTTGACCGAGGCCAAGGTCATCGTGTCCGGCGGCCGCGGCATGCGCGAGGGCGCCAACTTCAAGTCCCTCGAGCAGCTCACCGACCTGCTCGGCGGCGCTCTCGGTGCCAGCCGCGCCGCGACCGACGCCGGCATGGTCCCCGCCGACCTGCAGGTCGGTCAGACCGGCAAGATCGTCGCCCCGGACCTCTACTTCGCAGTGGCGATCTCCGGCGCGATCCAGCACCTCGCCGGCATGAAGGGCTCGAAGACGATCGTCGCCATCAACAAGGACGCCGAGGCCCCGATCTTCCAGGTCGCCGACTACGGCCTGGTCGGCAAGTGGGAAGAGGCGGTCCCGCGGCTCATCGAGCTGATCAAGGCCCGCAAGGGCGCGGCCTGAGCTCGCAGCCTCGCTTCGACCGGCGCGGCCTCGCTCCTCACCCCTGCGGGTGAGGGCCGAGGCCGCCGGCGTTTCGGCGGCTCGCGGCGCCCCCGGGCGGCCTGCGTCCGGCCAGGACGCGAAGGGTGTTACGCTCCCGGCCCGCAATGGGCAGCCAGACCGCATCGCGGCGGCAGACCGTGTACGCCCTCGCGATCGCCCTGGTCGCCGGCATCGTCCTGCTCGTCGTCTCGCAGGTCGCGCTGGCGTGGATGACCGGTGAGCCGCTGCAGCGGACCGCCGCCGTGGTCGCCGGCCTGGTCGCGCTGGTCCAGGTGCTCGCGGTCTACATGTCCGCGAGGACAGGCCTGGTCGAGACCGCCGGGCGCGACGCCGTGCGGGTGTTCGTCATCGCCCCGCCGGCCGCCCTCGTGGTCGCCGTCCCGCTGCTGTGGGGCAGCGTCTTGCAGACCACCAGCGTGCCGGCGCTGCTGCCCTCGCTCGGCCCGGTGCTCGCCGCCGTGTGGGGCGTCGCGCTCGCGCTCGCGCCCGCCTGCATGGCCGCCTACCAGCACCTCGGCGGCGACCCGCGGCCCGCCTCGCGCGACGAGTACCAGACTGCCCTCGCCGCCTGGTGCTCGCTGTTCGCCAGCGCAGTCAGCTCCGCGGGCGTCCTGGCGACCGGGCGGATCCTCGCCGCCGCCGCCCCCGAGGCCACCTCGCGCGAGCTGTGGCCCGCGCTCGGCCTCGCCGTCCTCACCGGTCTGTTCGCCCGCGCCGGCGGTCTGTTCGCCCGCGACACCGGCGGCGAGGTCCTCGCGCTCGCGCGCCGGCTCGACCGCGTCAACATCGACACCGCCGCCGGCAGCCGCCCGCTGGTCATCACCCGCGTCGATCGCCTCGGCGCCCTCCAGGCCGAGCTCGAGCGCCTGCGCCGCGACCTCGTCGGCGAGCACCGCCTCTACAAGGAGACCCTGCTGCAGACGCGCGAGGCCGCCGAGGCCAAGGCCGAATTTTTGGCCGCCGTCAGCCACGAGCTGCGGACCCCGCTCAACTCGATCTGCGGCTTCTCGCAGCTGCTGCTCGAGGGCCTCTCGACCCCGCTGTCCGACGAGCAGCGCGAGGACATCCGCCTGATCCGCACCAGCGGCATGCAGCTGCTCGGCCTCATCAACGACATCCTCGACATCTCGATGATCGAGTCCGGCGAGCTGCGCCTCTACTTCGCCTCCGAAGATCCCGCCGACATGATCGACGAGGTCTGGCGCCAGCACCGGCCGCTCGTGCAGGAGACCGGCCTGGAGCTGCGCACCGAGGTCCCCGGCGACCTCCCGCGGGTCGTGTGCGACCGCCGGCGGATCTGCCAGATCTTGAACAACCTGCTGTCGAACGCCACCAAGTTCACCGAGAAGGGCTCGATCATCATCGCCGCCGCGTTCGAGCCGCTGCACGGGCGCGTGCTGATCCGCGTCACCGACACCGGCATCGGCATCGCCCCCGAGGACATGGAGAAGATCTTCCAGGAGTACCGCCAGGTCGGCAACCTCGCCCAGCGCAAGAAGGGCACCGGCCTCGGCCTGGCGATCGCCCGCAGCATCGCCAACCACCACTCCGGCTCGCTCGAGGTCAGCTCCAGCCCCGGCCGCGGCTCGACCTTCACCCTCTCGCTGCCGCTGACCCCCCCGCGCAAGCCGACCTCGATCGACATGACCGAGGAGGCCGTGCGCGCCAGCCAGCGGTTCTGGAACCCGCGCAGCTCGTCGCAGAACGGGGAGGCCGACGCGTGAGTCCGGCCGCGAGGACGGCGCCCCTGCCCCGTGGGGCCCGGCGAGCCGCAACCGGCCCGGCGCGTCGCGCGGACCTCGCTCGCTCGATGTTCCACCTGTCCGAAGAGACATCCACCACGTCGCCCGCGGCGAATCACATGTCCTCCGAGACATGTCCCTTCTCGCACCTCGACATGTCCGCAAAGACAGCCGCGGAGGCCCGCCCGTGACCGACCGCAGCGGCTCCGGCTCGCAGTGGGAGGGCAGCACCGAGGACCTCGTCGGGTTCGCCCGCGAGCTCGACAGCCTCGCGCCCGGCTACCCGCGGGCCGGCCAGCCGACGCGGCTGCGAGCCGAGCGCGACGTGCTCGCCGGCGTCGCCGCGGCCTACACCATCGCCGTCGGCCTCGACCTCGCCTGGTCGCTGATCGTCTGGGACAGCCGCGGCGCCGCCGCTCCGTGGCCGCTGTTCGCCCTGCTCGTCCCCCACCTCTTCATCCTCACCGCCGCCCTCCTCACCGTCTACGGCGCCCTGCCGGCCGCCCGCTGGCTGCGGCCCGAGGAGCTCGGGCGCCCGGTCGCGATCAGCGGCGCCTGGCTGGTGCGCGGCTTCGGCTTCCTCGCCGTCCCGCTCTACCCCTTGCTCGACGCCCGCGAGCGCAACGAGCTGCTGCGCGTCGCCCCGCGCGCCGAGGTCGAACAGGCCGCGCTCGCGCTGCAGCGAGTCCCGCGGATCGTCGCGCGCGCGGTCTTCAGCGGCCTCCTCGTCATCGCCCTCAGCGACGCGCTGATCGCCCGCAACCCGCTGCAGTGGACCTGGTCGACCACGCTCGCGCACGCCTGCCTGTGGGCCGCGATCGCCGCTCCGCTGGCCGCCCTCGCCGCCAATTGGGCCCGCCGCTCGGTCCGCGGCGACATCCTCGCCTGCCCGCTGGCCCAGCTGCCGATCGCCGATCGCCCGCCCGCCATGACCCGGCGCCTGATCGGCTGGGCCGGCCTGTTGCTGCTCGCCGGCGTCACCGCCCCGCTGCTCGGCGCTCACCTGTGGCTGCACGCCCACGCCCGCGCCGACGCCATCACCGCCGCCCAGCGCACCGCCGAGGCCCTGATCGAGGTCGCCGGGCCGGCCGACGAGGAGGACCTCGGCCGCCGCCTCGCCCAGGCCCCCGGCGCCACCGTCTTCACCGCGCGCGGCGCCGCCTACGGCCCCGACCTGTCCATCAAGCCAGGTGACGACGGCCTCTTCGACGCCGACGGCGACGGCGAGTTCGACCGCTACGCCGTGCAGCGCGGCGGCGCCCGGGCGATCGTGCGGATGCGCAGCGCCAACGTCACCGACGTCGTCCCGTTCGCCCTCGCCGGCGGCCTCGCCCTGCTCGCCGGCCTGGTCGCCATCGGCCTGCACGCGCGCCGCAGCGAACGCGACCTCGCCCGCGTGCGCGCCCAGGTCGCCGAGGAGCCGGCCCCCGCACCTCAGGGCCCCGAGTGGCAGGCGCTCGCGCAGGCGATCGAGGCCCTGGTCGCGCGCATGAACGAGGCCACCATCGCCCGCTTCGTCGCGCTCGAAAAGGCCGAGGAGACCGACCGCCTGCGCAGCCAGTTCCTCGCCAACATGAGCCACGACCTGCGCTCGCCGCTCAACTCGATCCTCGGCTTCTCCTCGCTGCTCCTGCGCGGCGTCGACGGCACCCTCGACGGCGAGACCCGCGAGATGGTCGAGACCATCGCCGCCGCCGGCCGCGACCTCCTGCAGCAGATCGACGCCATCCTCGACATGGCCCGCATCGAGGCGCGGCGGATCGAGAAGCAGGCCGAGCCCGTGCCGCTGGCCCCGCTGATCTCCAAGGCCGTGCAGCGGGCCCGCAACCGCGGCGGCGACCACGTCAACTACACCGTCGAGGCCGTGCCCGGCCTGCCGACCGCGTACATCGACCCGCGCCACCTCGTGCAGGCGCTCGAGAACCTGCTGCTGTTCGCCGGCAAGCGCCTCACCGGCGGCTCGCTCAACATCAAGCTGCGCCGCGGCGACCCCGACGCCCCGCTCGGCCTCCAGCTCCACGTCACCACCCCGCTCAAGCCCGCCAGCGAGCAGCAGATGGGACTCGCGCGCAAGGGCTTCCACCGCCTCCCCGGCCACCGCGGCCTCGGCCTCGAGCTGCCGATCGCCGACGCCCTGCTCAAGATCGAGGGCTGCCGCCTCGACGTCCGCGAGGTCGGTCAGGCCATGGTGTTCAAGATCCACCTGCCCGCCGCCGAGGCCCGCAGCCGCGTGCCGCTGATCGAGCGCGCCCAGCCAGCCGCCGACAGCACCGCCCCGCCGCAGTGACATGTCCCAGCGCGCGCAACGGTCTCCGCTGCACGGCGGAGCCCACCGCGGCGAAGAGAACGGTCCCCACGCCCGCGACGGAGTGCACCGGCCCGGCGGAGCCCACCGCGGGCACGTCGGAGCCCACCGCGAGCACGACGGTGCTCTCCGAGGGCCCGTTCGCGTCACCGACTGCCTGCCGCAGCCGGGCACTCGCCCGCACGCCCTCTCACGAGCTGCCGCGGCTCGACACTGAGCCTTTGGAAATGCTCTAAAGGACATGTCCAAAAGATAATGTTCATTTCGACATGCCCTTCACGACATGCCCCAAGGGCCATCTCATTCCGTCCGCGCCGCGCGCCGCGCGGACGGCCGTCCGTCTCGGACACATCTCCGCGCGCCCGCGCGCACGCTCGCGCGATCACGCGCCGGAAATCGGCGCAGGCTTGCGCGTTGAGCCGCGCAGCGGCCCGCCTCTATACTGACCGGCGCTGTCTCGGCGAGGCCCGTGTCCCAGGAACACCCGCACACTGCCATCGCCCTTCACGCTGTCGGCCAGGAGCTGCGGCGTCAGGGCAAGTTCGAAGAGGCCCTCGATCACTACCATCGGGCGCTCGCGCTGCAGCGGACCGTCCTCGGGACCAAGCACCCGTACACCGCCAGCACCCTGTCGGCGATCGGCCAGATCCTGTTCACCCAGGGTCAGCACGTCGCCGCCCTCGATCACCACCGCCAGGCCTTCTCGATCAAGCGCGAGCTGCTCGGCGCGGGCCACATCTTCACCGCCAACTCCCTGTTCGACCTCGGCCTCGCGCTGTTCGCCGCCGGCCAGCGTGAAGAGGCGCTGGCCGCCTACACCCGGGCCCTCGCCGTCCAGCTGCGCGCCCTCGGGCCCGGCCACGCGCGCACGATCAGCACCCAGCAGGCGATCGGCGAGCTCCTGCTCGCCGAGGGTCACTTCGCCGACGCGCTCAGCCACCTCCACGCCGCGCTCACCGGCCTCGAGCAGATGCGCGCCGCCGCCGATCCTGCCGACATCGATCGCCGGCTGATCCCCGTGATCGTCGGCGTCGGTCAGGTGCTGTTCCAGCAGAACCAGTACGCCGAGTCGCTGGTCCACTACCAGCGCGCGCTCGGCCTCGCCGAGACCCATCGCGGGCCCAACCACGAGGACACTCTCGGCGTTCTCCACGACCTCGGCCGCGCCCGCGGTCGCGCCGGCGACGTCGAAGGCGCCCTCGATGCCTTCCAGCGCAACCTCGCCGGCCTGCGCGCGCTCTACGGCGAGAACCACGCCCGCGTCGCCGCCACCCTCAACGCCATCGGCCAGATCCACTACGGCCGCGGCGAGCACCGGGCCGCCCTCGACCATTACCGCCAGGCCCTCGAGATCCGCCACCGCGTCCTCGGCTCCGAGCACTGGCTGACCGTCAGCTCGCGCTTCAACTGCGGCACCGCCCTGCGCGAGCTCGGCGACCCCGTCGGCGCCGTCGAGATGGGCCGCGCCGCCGAGGCCCTCGAGCGCCTCCTCGGCTCCGAGCACCCGCACGTGCAGTCGACCCGCTCCTGGCTGCGCTGAGCCGGCCGCGCCCCGATGCACGGGGGTTCCGCCGACCTGTCCCGAGGGACACTCGGATCGCTGGCCGCGCCGTCGTGCTCCGCCTCGGCTTCACCAGCCTCACTCCCCTCGCCGCTGACATGTCCCGGAGGACAGATTCATCCTCGCACCGCGCAGTTACTTCATTCGTAACCTCGCCAGACACCCGATCGCGTCGAGATGCTCTTCGAGACAGGTTGGTCGCGCCGAGCGCTCCTCCACTTCGAATCGCGCCGGCAGCCGGCCTACCGGCCCGCGGTTGACCCGCTCACCCGCGCGAAGTATCACCGGCACATGCCCCGCGTCCTGCGCCCGCTCTGCCTGCCGGTCCTGGTCGCGCTCGCGTCGGCCTGCTCGCGCCCGGCCGCGCCGGCCCGGCCCGACCCGCTGACCTTGCTGCCCGGCGACGCCAGCCTGGTCGCCCACGTCGACCTCGCGGCCCTGCGCGCCGCCCCGCTGTGGCAGCAGAACCGCGCCCTCCTCGACGCCGACCCCGACGCCCGCAAGACCCTCGACGCCCTCGCCGCCTGCCGCGTCCCGTTCGACGGCCTGCGCAGCCTCGACCTGGCCGTCGCCGCCAACGGGGTCGACGTCGCCGCCGTCGTCATCGGCGACGGCGTCGGCGACCGCGAGCGCATCACCTGTCTCGAAGGGCAGCTCCCCGATCGCGGCCTGCGGCTCGACGTCAGCGGCCCCGAGCCGGTCGTCGTCCTCGGCAGCGCGCGCGGACGGATCGTCGGCCCCGACGTCCTCGTGCTCGGCACGGCCGGCTGGGCGCAGCAGCTCGACGCCCTGCGCGCCGGCACCGGCACCAGCGCGGCCGCCGGCCCGCTGCAGCCGCTGCTCGCCCGCGTCGCCGCCGACCGCCCGATCTGGTTCGCCGGCCAGGTCCCCACCCGCGCCGCCGTCTCGCTCGCGCCGGCCCTGTCCGGCCTCGAGCAGGTCCGCGGCGCCCTCGACCTGCGCGATGGCCTCGGCGTCGAGCTCGCCCTCGGCATGCACAGCGAGGATGTCGCCGGCGCCACGCTGGCCGGGCTCAAGAAGCAATTCGAGGCCCTGCGCGGCGCCGGCCTCCCGCCCGCGATCCTGGACCGCGTCGGCCTCGGCCAGACGGGCCGCGAGGTCACGGTCGAGGTCCGCCTGGGCATGGCCGAGATCGCCGCCCTGCACACCCTCGCCGAGGCCCTGCGCCCCGCGCCCGCGCCCTCGCCGACGCCCGCCTCGTCGACCTCGCCGGCGCCCACGCCCTCGTCCGCTTCGTCGCCCTCGCCCGCGCCAACGCCCGCGCCCGCCGCATCGCCCTCGTCCGCACCCACGCCCTCGCCCGCGCCAACGCCCGCGCCCGCCATGCCGCCCGCGCCCGCCGCATCGCCCTCGCCCGCGCCCTCGTCCGCCCCGGCTCTCACGCGCGAGCCTCCAGTCACGCCCGCCCCGGCGCCCGCGCCCTGAAGCGTCCGTCTCGCTTACCGCGGCTCCAGGGCTCGCCTGTCGCGCGCGCAAGCCTTCGCCCTCGCTGCGCCGCGCCCGTCGACGCCCGCGCACCTTCGCGCCATACTCGCGACGTGCACGTCCGCCCTCTCGCTTCTGCCAGCGTTCTCGGCCTGTTCCTCGCCTGCGGCGACGCCACCCAGACCACCAGCGAGGCCGGCGATCCGAGCGGTCCGGCGAGCACCGGCGGCATGACCACCGGCATCGTCATCCCGCCGACCAGCAGCACCACTGGCAGCACCAGCGCCGCCGTCACCAGCGAGGGCCCCGAGAAGTACGACCTCCCGCCCAGCGACACCGAGGAAGATCCGGTCGGCTGCGGCGCCGTCGACGTCCTGTTCGTCGTCGACAACTCGAAGTCCATGGCGCAGTACCAGGCCGCCCTCGCCGACGCCTTCCCGCAGTTCGTCGACGCCATGATCGACAACCTGCCGAAGGGCGTCGACCTCCACGTCGGCATCACCACCACCGACTTCTACTGCACCGGCCCCGGCCAGGCCTGTTGCCCCGACAACTGCCCGGTCGGCAACACCCAGTGCCAGATCGGCACCACCCCCGAAGAGGTCGAGACCATCGACGAGTACTACGTCCCGCCGACCAGCGGGGACAACGGGGCCAACGGCGCGCAGGGCCGCCTGTTCGTCCACGACGGCATGGCCTACTTCGGCATCAACACCAACGCCGACCCGGCCCCGCTCAAGGCGTGGTTCACCGGCGCCGCCACGGCCGCCGGCGAGCAGGGCTCCTCGCTCGAGATGCCGGTCGCCGCCGCCGCCTACGCCACCAGCACCACCAACGCCGGCGCCAACGAGGGCTTCTTGCGCGACAAGGACGCCGTCCTCCTGGTCTTCTTCCTCACCAATGATCCTGACGCCTCGGTCGAGGTGCTCTCGACCTACACCGCCATGGTCCGCGAGGCCAAGGCCGACTGCGGCGGCGACGCCTGCATCCTCACCGCCGGCCTGCTCAAGAAATGCGTCCCGGCCGAGAACCAGAAGCTGTGGCAGTTCATGAAGGCCTTCGGCGAGGAGCCGATCTGGGGCGACATCGAGGACAAGGCCGGCTACGTCGAGGTGGTCGGCGAGGCCCTCGCCGCCACCCTCGGCGACGCCTGCATCCACATCCCCATCGGCTGATGCCTGTCCGCGAGGACATGCTCCGGCAGACATGCCCCCGCGAGCATGTCCCTGAGAACATGTCCTCGAGGTCCTCCCGCTCCTCGACCTCGCCGCCGCCTTGACCCACAAAGGCCCGGGCGGCCGCCGCCTCAGCGGTACAGCTCGCCCTTGAGCGCGAACACCCCGGACACCGCCACCCGCTCGTCGAGCTGGAGCCCGGCCTTGACCTCGACGCGCTCGAAGTCGCCGACCCCGAGCGTCACCTTGCGCATCTCGAACGTGCGCTCGCCGCTCGCCACGAACACGATCGGCGCCCCCTCGATCTGGATCACCGCCTGCCGCGGCACCACCACCGCGCGGCGCTGGGCCGACGCCGGGCGGATGTTGGCGTGGACCGCCTGGCCCGCGCGCAGCATGCCCGACGAGTTGTCGACGACCACCCGGACCTCGGCGCTGCGCGTCATCGGGTCGAGCGCCACGGCCACGAACTCGACCACCCCGGCGAACGCCTGGTCGGGGCGGAGCGTCGGCGTCAGCTCGACCGGGTCGCCGGGCTGCACGTGCAGCAGCTCGCCCTCGAACACCGCCAGTCGGACCCACAGGCTGCTGCGGTCCGCGATCATGAAGGCCGTGTGGCTCGGCACCACCGCCTGCCCGCGCGACACCTGCACCTCGACCACGTCGCCCGCGATCGGGCTCGTCAGCGCATTGGTCCCGAGCTTGTGCTTGCCCGGCGCGCCCGCCAGGGCCGCGACCCGCTGCCTGGCCGCCCGCAGCTGCGCCTCGGCGATCGCGGCCGCCGAGACCGCCATGTCGAGCTCGCGCTGCGACGTGATGCCCTCGGCCAACAGGCTCTGCTTGCGCTCGACGTCGCGTCTGGCCGCGATCAGCCGCGCCTCCATCGCCGCGATGTCCGCCTGGGCCGTGCCGAGCTCCGCGCTGACCAGCGTGCCCAGCACCTGCCCCACCTCGACCTTGCTGCCCTCGATGACCGCGACGTCGGCCACCCGCCCGGCGATCCGCGAGCCCACCGCGGCCAGCCGCTGGGCGTCGAACTCGAGCACGCCCGTCACGTGGACCACGGGGGTTACGTCCTCGTAATGCGCCGACACCACCGAGATCCCCACCCGCTCCGCGTACCCGTCCGGCAGCTCCACCACGCCCTCGCGGATCAGCGGCAGCTCCGGCGGCGCCATCCGGACGCGCCCAGCGGCCTCGCCGCCGCCGCAGCCCATCACCGCCGACAGCCCGAGCAGCAAGCCGGCGGTCCATCGTGCAGTTCGGGCGCAGATCGCTGGCATACGGTGCTCGCAGCTACTGTGGATCGCCGGCCGCCTGTTCCGCCGTTTAAGAAACGGTAAAGCCCGGATCGCGCGAGGTCGTCAACCGGATCGTGAACCTGGCCCCGCCGCCCGGCGCCTCGCCCACGGCCAGCGTACCGGCGTGCCCCTCGACGATCCGGCGGGTGATCGCCAGACCGAGCCCGAGGCCCGCGCGCCCCGGCGTACGGTCGGCCGTGGGGGCCGTCGCGCGCACGAACGGGGCGAAGATCCGCTCACGCTCGGCCGCGGGGATCCCCGGTCCCTGATCGTCGACGGTGACCACCAGCGCCTCGGCCTCCGCCTGCATCCGCAGCGTCACCGTCCCGCCGGGCGGCGAGTACGCGATCGCGTTGCTCACCAGGTTGCCGATGGCGATCTCGAGCGCGTCGGCGTCGACCTGCGCCACCAGCTCCTCCGGCCCCGCGAACACCAGCTTCACCTCGGCCCGCCCCGCCGCCTCGGTCCAGCGCTGCACCGGCCCGTCGAGCCGCGCCATCAGCTCGACGCGCGCGCGCTTCACCGCTCCGCTCGCGCGCGCCAGCTGCAGCAGCGCCTCGACCAGCCCCGACATGCGCCGCACCTCGTCGAGCGTCTGGTCGGCCAGGCCCTCCCACTCGCCCGGCGAACGCGGTCGTCGGCGGGCCACCTCGAGCGTGCTCGAGAGCACCGTCAGCGGCGAGCGCAGCTCGTGCGAGGCGTCGGCCGCGAATTGCCGCTGGGCCGCGATCCCGCCGTCGATGCGCGCGAACAGGGCGTTGAGCGCCGACGCCAGCGCGTCCAGCTCGTCGCCGGCGCCCGTCACCGGCAGCCGCTCGCGCAGGTCCTCCGCGCTCATGCGCGACGCCGCGGCGATCACCGCGTCGATCCGCGACGTCGCCCGGTGCGTCAGCCACCGCGCCCCCGCGATCGCCAGCACCAGCCCGATCGGCGCCGCGATCGCGAACGCCACCATCACCTGGGTCAGCAGCGTCTCGGTCGGGAACTCGACGGCCTCGATGCCGTCGTCGTCTTCCTCGCCCGGCTCGCCGTCGTCGTCGTCGATCTCCGCCGCGTCGCGCAGCTCGTCGAGGTACAGCACCAGCGCCGCCGTGGCCGTGAACACCAGCAGGCTGAGCCCCGTGGAGGCGCCGATCCAGAAGCCCAGCCAGCGGCCGAGCGAGCGCCGGCGCGGCGCCGTCATGCCTCCGTCACCCGCGCGCGGAACCCGGCCCCGCGCACCGTCTCGAGCGTGATCGGCAGGTCGGCCAGCTTGCGCCGCAGGTGCGCCAGGTGGACATCGATCGCATTGGTCCCGGGGTCGTGCATGTAGCCGAACACCTCGCGGAGGATATCGATGCGCGGCACCACCTCGGAGCGGCGACGCAGCAGGTACGCCAGCAGCGCGTGCTCCCGCGGCGTCAGCACCACGCGCACCTCGCCGTGACGGACCCCGAACTCGTCGTCGAGCGCCACCTCGCCCTCCTCCACCGCCGCCCAGCGCGGCCCCCCGGCGCGGCGGGTCAGCGCCCGCAAGCGCGCCAGCAGCTCCGCGAACTCGAACGGTTTAATTAAATAATCATCGGCACCGGCGTCGAGGGCCGCCACTCGCGACTCGACCGCGTCGCGGGCCGTCAGCACCAGCAGCGGGATATGCGTCCGCTCGCCGCGGAGCAGCCCCAGCAGCTCCATCCCGTCCATGTCGGGCAGACCGAGGTCGAGCACGATCGCGTCGATGCTGGTCGCGCGCGACAGCTCGAGGGCCCGCGCCGCCGTGCCCGCAGCGACCGCCGCGATCCCCTCCTCCGAGAAGCCCTGCGCGAGCGCGCGCACAAGCCGCTCGTTGTCTTCGATGAGCAAGATCCGCATGTGCTCCCGCAGTGTACCGCCGGATCTGGCGCGGGCTGCGACCACCCGATTAAGACCCCGTTAATCCGCCCGTACGCACGCATCGCGGACCTTCGTGCTGTCCCGATCAGGTCAGCTCGCGCAGGCCGTCCTCGCCGTCAAAATAAACTGTCCCAAAGGACATCTCCGTCCTGCCGCGGCCGGAGCCCGCGCATGAGCTCGTCCAGGGTTCGAGCAGCGCTGTTTCCAGAAAGTTTCCAGAAACTGCGGCCATGCGAGCTCGTGCGACCCCTGCCGCCCGGCCCTCGACCTGTCCTCGAGGACATCTCAAGCATCGCGCCGGCTCACCCCCCGCAGCCGATCGGATAGCCCCCGCGCGGCCCCGCTGCGACCTCCGTCGCCGTGAACCCCGAGGTCCCGTCGCAGCGCGCCCGCCACAGCTGCGGCCTCGTCGCGGGCGCGTGCCACAGCACATCGTCGCAGCCGTCGCCGTCGAAGTCGCCCACGCACGTCGTCGCCTCGCCCGGCGGCGTCGGCACCGGCACGCGCTCGATCGCTGGCCCTCGCATCCGCCACAGCCATGCGCGCTCCGGCTCTGCCGACCACCACAGCGCCTCGTCTGCCCCGTCGCCGTCGAAATCGCCGACCTCCATCCGCGCCAGCAGGTCGCCCGCGCCCTCGCTGCGCGACCACCCGGACGCCACGCAATTGCCGTCCTCGCCCCACAGCCGGTCCGGATGCCAGCGCACCGTCGCCTGCGCCCGCGGGTCCCACCACAGCGCCTCGTCCACCCCGTCGCCGTCGAAATCGCCGACGCGACCGACCTGCTCTTCGCCCGGGCGCAGCCCGCACGCCGGCAGACCTGACCGTTGCAACATGTCCCTCGAGTCATCTCCGAACGCCCACAGATCGACCGCGAACCGCTGCGCGTCGAGCCACAGCACCTGGCTGCGGCGCGCCCCCGATCCGCGACCCGGCGTCCACAGCCCCACCAGCGGCCAGCCGTAGCCGGCCGCGAAGCGGTCGTCGAGCGGCTCGTCCTCCACCCCGCCCGCGCGCCAGACCCACCGCGCGTCGACCTCCGCGCCTGGCCGCCACCACCACACCGCGTCGCCGCCGTCGCCCGCGAACGCCCCCACGATCGGCGCCGCGCTGCCCGGCGCCGCCACCCGCGTGCGCACGAAGCCCCCGCGACCCTGCGCCGGCGGCTGCCACAGCTCGTCCGTGATCTCCTCCGGCCCGAACATCAGCACCTCGGTCCGCCCGTCCGCGCCTGCCAGCGCCACCGGCCGCCACGAGCGCGGCGCCCGGCTCGGGCACGGCCCGTCGCGCATGCAAAGGCTGAACGTGCGCCGCGCGAACCGCCCCGCCGGCCCGCCGTACCACACCTCGTACGTCTCGCCCCCCGGCTGAAACCACACCACGTCCTCGCGCCCGTCGCCGTCGACATCCACGCGCGAGCGCGGCAGCGCGTAGAGGATCGCCGCGCCCAGGCGATCGCCGCGCGACAGCCGGCCCTGCTTGCTGGCCGCCGAGATGCCCGGGCAGCGCGCGTCGCCCATCACCGACGCCGGATCGGGGTACGTCAGCCCGCGGAACTCGGTCGAGGCCGCGTCGACGCAGATCTCCCGCGACTGCTCGAACCGCGAGTGCTCGTGCACGAACCCCAGCAGGTGCCCGAGCTCGTGCAGCACCACCATCTCGGGCGAGTACATCTCGCTCACCAGCGCCTCCGGCCACACCAGCAGCCGCGCCCCCTCGTCCTCCGGCGCCGTCGCCGGGAACGACGCCGACGCCAGCGGGCACCCGCTCGCCCCGCACTCCGCCGCCGCCCCCTGGCGCACCGTGAACGCCACCTGCTCCGGCGCTGCGCAGGCCGGAGTCCCGTCGAGCTCGGCGCGGTGGATGAAGTTCACCCCTGACGCCCGCTCCCACTGCGCCGTCGCCAGCGTCAGCGCCGCGCGCGTGCGGGCCAGCAGCGCCCGGTCGGCGAACTCGCCCAGGCAGTACGCCAGGTCGAGCTTGCGCCCCACGTCCCACGCGCGGTCGAGCGTCCCGCGGCACTTGACCGCGCTGCGGTACGCTGTCTCTTCCGACATGTCCGAAAAACCATGTCCCGACGGCAGCAGGATGTCGCCCTCGATCCGCAGCCCGCCGCCGACCAGCACCTCGGGCGCCTCGCCGCCGCAGACCCCGTCGTCGGCCACCAGCGCCGCGCCCTCGCAGCCGCCGGCGAGCGCCCCCAGAGCCAGCGCCAGGGCCCGCCCCGCGCGCCAGCGGCCGCGCGCCAGCGCCAGCGCGGCGACCTCTGCCAGCAGCGCGCCCCGGTCCGACCGCTCCACTCGCCTTGCGATGCCCGACCCGGGGCACCCGTGCAACCCGTCGCCGTCACGCTCCCCGCGGCCCACCCTCCAGGTCCCCGGCCGCCCGCGCGCCCGCGAGCGCCGAGATCTCGGGCCCGCCTCTCCACCTGTCCTGAACGACCTGTCCCATCCGCCAGCCGACGCGAATTCGGCGCCGCGCCGACGCCCCTATCGAGCCCTCCGCCCGCGCGCCCGCGGCACGCGAACAGGCGGCCCGCGCTCGCGCCGGCCGCCCGACCTTTCGGACCTGCCCCTTCGGGCCTGTCCCTTCAGACCTGCCCCCGGAGACCTGCCCTTTCGGACCTGTCCCCTGGGACCTGCCCGAACGCGCTAGTACACCTGCTCCTCGGCCGTCGCGCCCTGGCAGCCGTCGCCGCCGTCCGGCGCCTTCGGCTTGCCGCCGGCGTTGCCCTCGAAGCCGCCCTCGCCGCCGAGGCCGCCCTCGCCGGCCGTCCCGGCCTGCAGCTGCGTGTTGGCCAGGCCGACGAAGCCGCCGCCGACGCGGGCCACCGCCACCGACGCCCCGCCGCAGCCGCCGGCCGAACCGCCGCTGCCGCCGCCGTCGCCGCCCTTGGCGCCGAGCGCTCCGTTGCCGCCGCCGTCGCTCGGGTCGCCGCTGTTCTTGCCGAGGCCGCCGTTACCGCCGCCCTTGCCCACGCCGCCGTTGCCGCCCTTGCCGCCGGTGCCGCCCTTGCCGCCCTTGCCGGCGTTGACCAGCGAGTTCGAGACCTGGATCGACGAGTTGATCACGACGATGCCGAACGACCCGCCGCCCGCGCCGCCCGGCCCGCCCGACGCGCCGCCGCAGCCCGCACCGCCGCCGCCGCCGCCGCCGCCGCCGAGGTGGGTCGTGTCGCCGCACGTGAACGGCTCCTTGTCGGTCCCGCCGGCCCCGCCGCCGCCGCCGCCGCGCCCGTGAGCGCCGCGCGTGCCGCTACCGCCGCTGGTGCCCGACCAGTTGCCGTTGGCGTCGAACGCCCCGGTCGGCGCCACCCCGGCCGAGCCGGCGTTGCCCGCCGAGCCGTTGTCGCCGACGCTGCCCTGCACGCCCGTGCCGCCCTTGTCGTTGCAGCCGTTGATGACGTTGAGGCTGCACTGGCTGGCGCCGTTCATCCCGCCCGCGCCGCCCGGAGTCGGATCGCCGCCGGCCAGCCCGTCGCCGCCCTTGGCGCTCGAACAGTCCGTCGCCGACCCGCCGCCGCCGCCGTTGGCCCCGCACGTCGAAGTGCCGCCGCCGCCGCCGCTCGCGTCGCTCGCGTTGCTGCCGAGCCCGCCGTCGTCGCCCTTGGTGCCGGCCTGGCCGCTCGTGCCGGCCCCGCCGTTGCCGCCGTTCAGCGTGCAGCGCTCGACCTGCAGCAGGTCGTCCGCCGAGTCCTTGACCCACAGCGCGTAGCTCGTCTGGCCCAGATCGCCGAAGTCCTTGCCCCGGACCGTGAACCCGTGCAGCCGCACCGACTCGGTCAGCCCGGTCGCCTGGACCGCGCGCGCCTCGCTGCCGACGATCGTCGTCGTGTTGGCCTGCAGGTCGTAGATGAACGACTTGGGCGTGTAGCCGCCGAAGATGCTGACCCCCGACGCGAGCGTCACCGACTTCGGATAGGTCCCCTTGCTGACGACGATGTCGCACTTGTCCGGGCACGCCAGCGCCAGCTCGATCGCCTTGGCGAGGGTCGCCACCGGCGTCTCGTGGGTAACGCCGTCGTTGAGGTCGCTGCCGCCGTCGGGCGGGGTCGAGACGAAGATCAGGCCCTCGTCGACGCCGGTACAGTTCGGGTCCGGCACCTCCTCGAGGCACGCATCGCCGGTCGTGGTCGTCGTCGAGGTCTCGCTGTCGCTCTCGCTCGTGGTCGTCGTCGTCGCGTCGGTCGTGGTCGTCGTCGTCGCGTCGGTCGTCTCGGTGGTCGTCGCCGGCTCGGTCGTCCCCACCTGCGTCGTCGACTCGTCCAGCGTGCCGCTGCCCTCGGTCGGCGCCGTCGTCGTCGGCACGCTCTCGGTCGTCGTCTCGGTCGGGTTCAGCGTCGCCCCCTCGGTCGCCGTCGAGGTGTTGGTGTCGGTCGCCGAAGTCGAAGTGATGTTGCCGTCGTCGCCGCAAGCGACGAGGAGCAGGAGCGTGGCCGGGAGCAAGCGAGGCGTCATGCGCATGGCCGCAGGGTAAACCCACCTCGGCTCGCAGTACAACGCGCCGCGCGGCCTCTCCCTTGTCTCGGCCAGACCCGTGCTGCACACTGCCGCCGTGCCCGGTCTCGACGCCGCCCGCGCAGCCGCCCTCCTGGCGGACCTCGGCCCGCTGCTGCCGGGCCTCGCCTCGCCGGCGCTGGTCGTCGACCTCGACGCCGTCGACCACAACATCGCCGCCGTGCTGCGCCGCTGCGGCGACGACCTCGGCGGCCGCGCGGCCGATCGCTGGCGCCCGCACGTCAAGACCCTCAAGGCCGCCGCGCTGGTCCGCCGCCTGTGGGCCGCGGGGGTCTTCCGTTGCAAGTGTGCGACCCTCGACGAGCTGCAGCTGCTCCTGGAGGCCGCCGCCGAAGATGGCCGCGAAGACAGCCTCGACGTCCTCCTCGCCTACCCGCTGCACGAGGCCGCCTTTCACGCCGCGCAGCGCCTCGCCGCCGCCCACCCGGCCGCCCGCGTGCATCTGCTCGCCGACAGCCCCGACCACGCCCTCGCCCTCGATCGCTGGGCCGGCCCGGGCCGCCCGCTCGACCTCCACCTCGACGTCGATCTCGGCATGGCCCGCACCGGCAGCCCGCCCGCGATCTGGAGCGACGCCGTCGCCCGGCTTTCGTCGCTGTCACATCTGCGGATCGTCGGCCTTCATGGTTACGAGGGTCACCTCGCCTGGAGCCAGACAGACGAAGCCGCGGCCGCCTACGATCGCCTGTGCGATCTGGCCGCCGCGTTTGCTTGCATCGGCACCGAACCACTCGAGCTCGTCACCTCGGGCACCCACAGCTTCTCGGCCGCCCTCGATCATCCGCGCTTGAACGGCGGCTCCTGGCGCCACCGGATCTCCCCCGGCACCGTCGTCCTCAGCGACCTGCGCTCGCAGCCCGCCGCCGCGCTCCTCGGGCTGCAGCAGGCCGCCTACGTGCTCGCCCGCGTCATCAGCCGCGGCAGCGACCGCGTCACCCTCGACGCCGGCAGCAAGGCGATCGCCCCCGACCGGCCGGCCCCGAATTGTCGCCTGCCCGCCTGGCCGGGCCTCGTCGCCCTGTCGCCGTCCGAGGAGCACCTGCCGCTGCGGCGCGAGCACGGCGCGCTCCCTGAGCCCGGCGCGGCGGTCCTCCTCGTCCCCGACCACGTCTGCACCACCGTCAACCTCTACCGCGAGTGCCTGCTCTTTCGGTCAGGTCACAGCCCCGCCCGCGCGCCCGTCGGCGCCTCCGGCCACCGCCTCTTCTCCGCCCAGGACCTCCTCGCATGAGCGTTTCGCCTCCCTCGCCCGGCCCCGTCCGCGATCACGCCCGCGGCTGCGAGCTCGAAGTCCTGGTCGCCCCGCGGGCCGCTCGCAGCCAGCTCGTCGGCCTCCACGACGGTCGCCTCAAGGTCCAGCTCGCGGCCCCGCCGGTCGACGGCGCCGCCAACGAGGCCCTGCGCGCCCTGCTGGCGGATCGCCTCGACCTCCCCGCCAGCGCGCTCGAAATTGCCCGCGGCGCCACCGGCCGGCGCAAGACCGTGCGCGTCGCCGGCCTGAGCGCAGCCGTTGCGCGCGGCCGCCTCGGCCTCGCCGCCCTCGCTCTCGGCCTCGTCGCCCTCTCTCTTGGCCTCGTCGCCTGCACCGTCGAGGTCCCGTTCGCGGTCCGCGTCGTCCTGCCCGACGACTCGACCGACCTCAACCGCGCCGACAACCTCGCGCTCGAGCTCGGGCCTGACGCCTACTTCGCCAGCTACCCGGTCCGCGGCACCGACTTCGAGGTCGAGCTCGAGTTCGAGCCCGACGCCGTCGAGCGCACCCTCGCCCTCTACCTGGCCGATGGGACAGAATTGCTCGCCTGGGGCCGCAGCGTCCCGTTCGTGACCCTCGCGCCGCCCGGCGACCTGGCCGTGCTGATGGCCCGGCCCGGCGTCCTCTCCGTCTATCCCGGCGAGGTCGCCGAGCCCGACCCTGACCTCCTGGCCGTCCACGCGCCTGGCCGCGGCCTCGTCCTGATGAGCGGCTCCGGCGACCTCGCCCTGCTCAACGAGACCAGCTACGACATCGAGCTCGGCGCTCGCCTCTCGAACCCGCCCGAGCCTGGTGACGGCGCCTTCGTCGCCGACGCGCGCGGTCGCTTGTGGCGGGTCGGCGTCGCCGACGAGGTCGGCGCTGCCATGTACGATCCCGGCGACGACGTGTGGGCGGTCGCCACCGTCACCGGCGACGACATCGGCCCCCGGCCTGGCGCCGCCACCGTCGTCGGCGCCGCCCGCGATCGTCTCTACCTCGCCGGCGGCGGCGATCACACCGACCTCGTCGCGCTCTCGCTCGAGCCTGATGACAAAGGCGTCATCACCCTCGCGCCGGTGGCCGCGCTCGACGGCCCGCGCAGCGGGGCCCGTCTCCTCGGCATGCGGCGCGGCGACGACGAGATCGTGCTGCTGGTCGGCGGCGCCGGGGCCGACGCATCGGTCGTCTATTTCCCCGAGGGTGGCCACGCATTCGGGCCTGTCGGCGACTGGACGAACATCCAGTGCATCCGCCTCGACGCCGACGAAGATGACGAAAAAGCAACCGTTCGCCTGCTCTGCCTCGGCGGTCTGCGCGGCGGACAGCCCACCGGCGACGCGCTCCTGCTGCACGTGCCGCCGGCGATCGAGGCCACCGAAGTCGAGGAGCGGCCGGCCTTCCTCAGCGCCCCGCTCGCAGATCCCCGGCTCTTCGCGGATGATCTGGCCGTGTACGCTCAGGGCGCCGCCCAGTGGTGGCGGGTCGATCGCAAGGACTTCGCCGTCGAGCTCACCGACACCACGGCGACCCGCGTGAACGGCGGCCATTCCATCACCCTGGCGACCGGTGTTACCTTCCTGGTTGGCGGCCGAGACCTGGACGATCGCGCTGTCGATCGCTGGTGGATCTTCGCTCCCAGCTTGGCTCCCATGTAGCCGTCCCTGCAGGCGGCGTCTCCCGGAGGCTCTCCATGGCCGACACTCTGACGATCACCGACAACCGAACCGGCAAGACCTACGAAGTCGACATCAAGGACGGAACGATCCGCGCCGACGCGCTGCGCAAGATCAAGACGTCCGACGACGACTTCGGCCTGATGACCTACGACCCGGCCTTCATGAACACCGCGTCGTGCCGGTCCGCGATCACCTTGATCGACGGCGACAAGGGCATCCTGCGCTACCGCGGCTACGCCATCGAGGACCTGGCCGAGCAGTCGTCCTACCTCGAAGTCGCGTTCCTCCTGCTCCACGGCGAGCTGCCCAACGAGGCTCAGCTGCGCAAGTGGTCCCACGAGGTCACGCACCACACCTTCGTCCACGAGTTCCTGCGCAAGTCGATGGAGGGCTTCCGCTTCGACGCCCACCCGATGGGCAAGCTGGTCAGCATGCTGGGCGCGCTGTCCACCTTCTACCCCGAGGCGAAGAAGGTCCGCGACGACAAGACCCGGCGCGAGCAGATCGTCCGCATCATCGCCAAGATGCCGACGCTGTCGGCCTGGGCGTTCCGCCACAGCGTCGGCCGGCCGTACGTCTACCCGGACAACGAGCTGTCGTACTGCGGCAACTTCCTCAACATGATCTTCCGGATGGCCGAGCCGCGGTTCGAGCCGCACCCGGTGCTCGAGCGGGCGCTCGACATCCTGTTCATCCTCCACGCCGATCACGAGCAGAACTGCTCGGCCAACGCCGCCCGCGCCGTCGGTTCGGCCGAGACCGACCCGTACTGCAGCCTCGCCGCCGCCTCGGCGGCCCTCTACGGCCCGCTCCACGGCGGCGCCAACGAGGCCGTGCTGCACATGCTCAAGCAGATCGGCAGCGTCAGCGCCGTGCCGGAGTTCATCGCCGGCGTGAAGAACGGCAGCGGCCGCCTGATGGGCTTCGGCCACCGCGTCTACAAGAACTACGACCCGCGGGCCAAGGTCATCAAGAAGCTCGCGCACGAGGTCTTCGAGGTCACGGGCAAGAACCCGCTCCTCGAGATCGCCCTCGAGCTCGAGAAGATCGCGCTCAGCGACGACTACTTCGTCAAGCGCAAGCTCTACCCGAACGTCGACTTCTACTCGGGCATGATCTACCAGGCCATGGGCTTCCCGGTCGAGATGTTCCCGGTCCTGTTCGCCATCCCGCGCGCCTCCGGCTGGCTGGCCCAGTGGCAAGAGATGCTGCAGGACCCCGAGCAGAAGATCGCCCGGCCGCGCCAGATCTACACCGGCGCCGACCTCCGCCCCTACGTGCCGATGAGCAATCGCGCCACCAAGCCGGCGACCTGATCGCCAGCCGCTGAGTATCGCCGAAGGGCCCCGCCGCACCGCGCCGGGGCCCTTTCTGCGTCCGCCCGCCGGCACCGCGGGCTCGCTTCATCCCACTGGCGAACGAGTTCCGCAGGCGGGAGAGCGCCCCAAAGCCTGTCCTATCGGACATGTACTCAAGAACATTCGCCCATCGCTCGAGACTCTGTGCGAGCCCCCTGTCAGGGGTGCGACTCGCAGGCGAACTCGATCGTGATGAACGCTCCGCCGGTGCGGCGATCGATCTGCGACGCGATCGTCCCCCAGTCCAGCTTCGTCACCGGACCCAGCCCGAACGCCTCGTGCAGCCAGAGATCGTTGCCGCGCTTGTCGGCCGTCAGCGTCGCGTCCGTCACCTCGTCCCACGACGCCGCCCCGCCTGCCGGTGCCAGCCGGACCACGCGTAGCGCCTCCTCGACGAAACCCACGTGCGCGTAGAACACTCGGCCCTGCACCGCGCTCGGCCCGAGCTGGTAGGTCCGATGCGGCGGGTTGCCCGTCACCAGGCGCGCCGACGGGTGCATTTCGAGGAACCGCGCCCGCGTCGTGCGGGCGTCGATCGCTCCTTCTGCGAATCCGATCGTCCCGTCGCGCATCAGCCTCGCCGCGCCAGGAAGTAGGCCCGCTGGCTCGCGAACTCGCGCGGCGAGCTCGGCCCGCGCTCGAGCTTCGCCGCGATCGTGAAGCCCACCGCCTCGAGCCCGGCGCTCACCTCGTCCGCGGCGATGAAGTGCCCGTCGACGCCGACGCGCTTGCCCCACCACTCTTCAAGGCGGCGCATCGACCCGGCGGGGAATCCCGCGGCCGACGTGTGCACCGACAGCAGCAGCGCCCCGCCCGGCCGCACCACCCGGGCCATCTCCGCGTACGCCTTCGCCCGCGCCGCCGCCTCGAGGTGGATCACCGAATAGATCGCCACTGCTCCTGCGAGCGACGCATCGCCGAACGGCAGCGCCAGCAGCGACGCGCGCACGAACTCGAGGCCGGGCACGCCTGCGTGACGGCGCTGGGCCTCGGCGATCATCTGCGCCGAAAGATCGACGCCGACCACCGACAGCCCGAGCTCCGTCAGCAAGCGCGCCTCGAACCCGGGCCCGCAGCCGAGGTCCGCGACCTTCGCCGCGCGCCCGACCGTCTCCGCGAACGCCGTGATCAACGCCCGGTCGACGATCTTCTCCGCCAGGTCGTCGGCGAACTCGGCGGCGTATTGCTGCGCGACCGCGTCGTAGGTCGCCTCGATGTCCGCCTCGCCACGATCCGCGGTGCCCGTCATCGCCACCGTCTCTCGTTACCACGTTCGCGGCGCACCGTCTGGCCACGCCTGGCGGTTCCCATCACCCGCCTCGCCATGAGGATGCGCGTCAGTCCTCGGATGCCTCGGGCGGCTCGGGCATGAACAGGTCGGCGAGCACCAGCTCGATCGCCTCGAACGGTGGCACGCGAGCGACAGCGCTGCGGTCGTATGTCCCCGTCAGCACCCAGCGCCCACGCTCGAGCGCGAACGCCTCGAGCACGCCGGCGACCGGATCGATCAGCCAGTAGAACGGCACGCCATGCCTGGCATACAGCTCTCGCTTGACCACGCGGTCGCGTCGCACGCCGTGGGGCGACAGCACCTCGCAGATCCAGTCGGGCACCACGTCGATGGGCCGCTGGCCCCAGGGCGACGGCAACCTTTCGCGCCGCCATCCGACCACATCGGGGCGGACCACGTCATGGTCCGTGAACCTGACATCGATCTCGACCACGATCCACCACCCGCCCGGCCCCCCGCGCCCGCGGTCGAACGGCCCGCGCAGCCCGTCCACGATCCCGCTCTGCGCGTAGCTGTGCTCGAACAGCCCGCTCGGCTGGGTCACCAGCTCGCCGCCGAGGATCTCCGCCTTCACGTCCTCGGGCGTGGCGAGCAGCTCCGCGTAGGTGGCGAGCTTCGGCGCGGCGGTCATGTTCGCCAGCATACACCATCCTCCAGGACCCGCGCGCTTGCCCGCCCGCGCGCGCCTGATAGCCTGCAGGGGTGGCACAACGGCTCGTCGTCCTCGCCCTCGGCGCCGCGTTCGCAACGACCGGCTGCAGCGACGACTGCGGCGACAGCGAGTACCACGACGCCGAGATCTGTTTTAAGGAACATGTCCTCGAGGTCCAGTCCGAGGCCGCCAGTCCCCTCGCCTTGCGCGCGGCCGACTTCGACGGCGACGGCCTCGACGACCTCCTTATCGTCGGCGCCGCTGCCGGCACCATCACCACCGACTTGCGGCGCGGCGACGGCGACGGCGGCCTCGGCGAGCCGCGCGACGTCGGCGTCGCCGGCTGCAGCGCCTATCCAGTGGTCGGCGACCTCGACCTCGACGGCGCCGCCGACCTCCTGTTCCCCAGCTGCGACGGCGGCGTGTTCGTCTACCGGGCCGACGGCGCCGGCGGCTTCGCGGCGCCCGTCGAGGTCCCTGTCGGCCTCAAGATCCGCACCACCGCCGTCACCGACGTCGACGGCGACGGCCGCCGCGACCTGCTTGTCCTCGGGGACATGTCCGAAAAGCCAGCCATCAGCCTCGTCCGGGCCGACGCCGCTGGCGGCTTCGCCCCGCCGGAGGTCCAGCCCCTGTTCGTGCCCGGCCTCGAAGACCTCGATCCTGGCGGCTTCGTCGCCGGTCGCCTGCGCCGCGACGGCCCGGTCGAGCTTGTCCTCGCCGAGTGGGACCGCAGCGACGGCCTCGCGCGCGCCACCATCACCGCCGGCGCCATCGGGCCGTTCGTCGCCATGACCACCGGCCTGCGCCCCGGCGCCCTCCACCTGCGCGACCTCGACGACGACGACATCCTCGACGTCCTCGTCCTCGACACCGCCCCGGTCGCCCTCGCCCCGCTGCTCGGGCCCGACCTGTCCGAAGGGCCACGTACCGCCCTCGGCTCGCGCCCCGGCCCGATCGCCCTCGCCCACCTCGACGGCGACGGCAGCCTCGACGCCGTGCTGTTCCACGGCGACCGCCTCGGCCTGTGGCGCGGCGTCGGCGACGGTCGCTTCACCGCCGCGATCCAGCTCGAGTTCTCGACCGACGTCGTCGAGGTCGTGCTGCCCGATCTCAACGCCGATGGCCGGGCCGACATCGTCGCCGGCCTGTTCCCCGACGGCGGCCTCGCCATCCGCCTCAGCGGCCCCTGACCCACCAGCCCGCCGGACGACCGCCTGCACTGCAGCGCCCCGCGAGCAGCGTTCCAGGCGTTCGTGGTCGCCGCCCCGCACGCCTCGGTGCCCGGAGCCCACGCGTTCCGTTCGACCGCTCCGCTCGCCGCGCCCGTCCGGCGCGCCGCGCCCGGCCCTCCCGCCTCCGTCGCCGCGACCCTGCCTCTCCCGCGCCGGATCGGCTCGCTGCACCGCCTGGGCTCGCTCGCCGGCCGCCCGCTAATTTCGCCCCTCGGTGCGCCGCTGATACCCTTCGCGGCGCCATGCCCCCCACCAGCACCCCCCGCAACTACGAGTTCTCGGGCCCGGAGAACATCATCATCCGCCAGTTGGTCGACGCCATGCGGTTCGTCGCCGCGGCCTCGCTGGCGGTGGGCGCCTTTGTCCTGATCCTCGGGATCGCCGGCCTCGTCACCCAGGGCCGCGCCGCCATCGGCCCCGCGCTCGGCGACTTCGCCGAGGCCGTCGTGTTCGTGCTGATCGGCCTGTGGCTGCAGCGGGCCGTCGACGCCTTCAGCCGCGTCATCGACACCAGCGGCGACGACATCACCCACCTGCTCGACGCCCTGCGCGAGCTGACCCGCGTGTTCTCGCTGCAGCGCACCGTCCTGGTCCTGGCCGCGATCGTCATCGTCATGGCGATCGGTATCCACGGCGTGCTCTCGCTCGGCTGAGCGTTCGGACATGCCCCCGGGGACATGCCCCCGGGGACATGCCCGCCGGGGCATGTCCTCCGGGACACCCTAGCGGCGGGCGAACCGGCTGAAGTAGCGCGGCACCAGCTTCTGGTAGAACCGCTCCGGCGCCAGCCGCTTGAGCCGCCACAGCCACGACCCGTCGGCGTGGGGCAGCGCGTAGAGGGTCCCGGCGGCGGCGGCGTCGAGGGCGAAGCGGGCCACCTCGGGCGCCTGCATCTTGGCCCGGTCCATCAGCTTCGACGCCGCCCGCGAGGCCCCGTTCTCGCCGTGGTGGCGGCCGGCGTCGATGATGCGGGTGCGGAAGAACGTCGGGCACAGCACCGTCACGCCGATGTTGGCCGGCGCCAGCTCGGCGGCCATCGTCTCCGACAGCGCCACCACGCCGGCCTTCGTCACGTTGTAGGGCGCCATCATCGGCGTGCACAGCAGGCCCGCCGACGAGGCGACGTTGATCACGTGGCCGCCGCCCTGCGCCCGCATGTGCGGCACGAACTGCTCGCAGCCGTAGATCACGCCCCACAGGTTGACGCCCATGATCCACTCCCAGTCGGCCTGCGGGATGGCGTCGACCGGTCCGCTGGTGGCCACGCCGGCGTTGTTGATCAGCAGATCGACCCCGCCGAGCAGCGACGCCGCCGACGACGCCAGCTCGGCCACCGCCGACCGCTGGGCCACGTCGCACGCCAGCGCGTGGACCCGGGAGCCGAGCTTCTCGACCATCGACGCCGTCTCCTGCGCGCCCGCGAGGTCGATGTCGGCGGCCACGATCCGGGCGTTGCGCCGCGCCAGCTCGAGACAAAGCGCGCGGCCGAGGCCACCACCCGCGCCGGTGACCACCGCGCGCACCGGCTTGTCGAAGGAGAGCGTCATGCGCGGCACGCTACACCAGATCGGCGGGCGGCTGCGGCGGGTCGTCCGGAGGGCGCGCGCGCGTCTGCCAGTCGTCTGGCGGCCACGGCTCGGGCCAGTGGACCTCGACCAGCGTCAGCCCCTGCGGCGGCGCGGTGCGCCCGGACCGGCTGCGATCGGGCCGCGCCAGCAGCTCGGCGATCTGCGCCGGCGGCCGACGCCCGAGCCCGACCTCGACCAGCGTGCCGACCATGATGCGCACCATGTTCTGCAAGAACGCCTCGCCGCGGACCGTGACCGTGACGACCGCCGGCACGTCGCGCGCGGCCACCGTGCTGAGCGCCGCCGGCTCCTCCGCCGCCGCCGCCGCCACCTCGACCGCCAGCATCTTCCGCACCGTCGTCGGCGCCTGACACATGCTGGCGCGGAAGCCGGCGAAATCGTGCTCGCCGACGAACGCCGCCGCCGCCGCCTGCATCGCCGCCACGTCGAGCGGGCGGGTCAAGTGCCACTCGCCGCGATCGGTGGTCGGCACGCGATGCGGCGTGCAGCGGATCCGGTAGCGGTAGGTCTTGCCGTCGTTGAAGAACCGCGGGTCGACCGCGCGGCCGTCGGGCAGCTCGCACGCCCACGCGCCCAGGACCCCGACGTCGCGCGGCAGCTTGCTCGTGAGTCCCAACACCACGCCGCGCGCGGGGATCGGGAGCGTGGGCTCGAACCCCACCAGCTGGCCCAGCGCATGAACGCCGGCGTCGGTGCGGCTGGCGGCCCGCGTCCGCGTCGGCCCGCGATACAGCTCCGACAGCGCCGCCTCGAGCGCGCCCTGCACCGTCCGGATGCCCTCCTGGCGGGCAAATCCGTGGAAATCGGTGCCGTCGTAGGCGACCCGCAGGAGCAGCGTCATGAGCGCGGCCGACCATCGACCGCGCCCGCCGACCTGTCAACCAAAGTCCGCAATCTGCCGACAAAGCAGCGCCCCGCGCGCGATTTCTTGCTACCCTCCGAGGCCCCCGGCGATGGACTTCCGCAAGACCTATTTCCTGCTGCCGAACCTGTTCACCCTCACCGGCCTGTTCTGCGGTTTCTACGCGATCTCCGTGTGCGCAAGGCTGAGCGACGAGGGTGGGGGCAGCGACGCGCTCTACAAGGCCTCGCTGGCGATCATGCTCGGCCTGTTCTTCGACGCGGCCGACGGCCGGATCGCCCGCCTCACCCGCACGCAGTCGGAGCTCGGCCTCCACCTCGACAGCCTGAGCGACCTCGTCACTTTCGGCGTCGCCCCCGGGCTCGTCATCTACCGCTGGGGCCTCGAGGGCTTCGGCCGCGCGGGCCTCTTCATCGCCTTCCTGTTCGTCGCCGGCGGGGCGTTCCGCCTGGCCCGCTTCAACGTGCTGTCGCTGCGCGCCATCGACGAGAAGCCCGGCAAGTACATGCTCGGCCTGCCGATCCCGGTGGCGGCGACGGTGCTGATCTCGACGGTGATGGCGTTCCACGCGATCGGCATCAACC
Source organism: Nannocystis bainbridge (assembly GCF_028368995.1). Lineage (GTDB taxonomy): Bacteria > Myxococcota_A > Polyangia > Nannocystales > Nannocystaceae > Nannocystis > Nannocystis bainbridge. The sequence continues at coordinate 403,219 of NZ_JAQNDL010000001.1, forward strand.
AGACGACAAACCACATCCTGGTGGCGAGCCTGGTGATCGTGCTGTCGTACTTGATGATCAGCCGGGTCCGCTTCCGCTCGATGAAGGACCTGAAGATGACGAAGCGGACCACGGCGGTGGTCGGCCTGCTGCTGGCCAGCGGGGTGCTGGTGGCAGTGCGGATCTCGCGGCCGGCGGTTCTTATCCTGCTGGTGGGCTGCTACATCACGCTGGGCCTCATCGAGGAGATGTATCTGCTGCGCAAGGGCCGGGTGGAGCGCCTGCGAGCTGCCCGCGCGCTGGCGCTGGCGCCGGCGCCGACCGAGGAGGTGGCGAGCGAGTCCGAGGTGCTGGCCGAGCTCGGCATCGATGACGACGCGAGCGCACGCGCGGCTTCGCCGGTCGAGGGCGCCATCTCGTCGGTCTGACCTTTCGGCCAGCTCCGCGCTGAGCTCGCGCGGCGTTGGCTCGCTCGGGGGTTCGGCGTCCGGGGTCCTGGGGGCGCTTGCTTCGCGAATTGCCGACTGCGCCTCGCTGGGGGCCCGAGGAAGGGTCGCCCGCGAGTTCAGCGCCTGGTGAGCGCTCGTACCTCGCGCTCACCCTGTCTCGTATTCGCGGGCGACCCTTCCTCGGACCCCCGGCACGGCTGCCGCCGTGAGAGGCCGACCCGCCGCCCGGGCTTCGCTGCAGGCTGTCCCTCGGGGCAGATCGTCGGGCGCCCGTTCGACGGCCAGGTCTGGCCGCCGAACGGACGCCTCTTCACGTCCTCGAGCGGCGTGCCCGCTCCCGCGGCGAGCCTCCCGGCGGCTCCGACGAGCACGTCCAAGCAGGCGAATCGCTTAGCGGTCAGCTGTCCTTACGGACAGACTCATTGCTCAGCTGTCCTTCCGGACAGCCGCAGTAGTCAAACCCGTTCGACCCGATCCTCGTCCGACCCGCAGTCCGATCGCCAGCAGCAGCGCGTAGAGCAGCAGCTCGAGCAGCTCCTGCGCCGCGCGCTCCCACGCCGCTGACATGTTGCCGGCCACGAACAGCCCCGCGATCGCCACGAACGCCCACCGCTCGTCGCGGCTCGGTGCGAGTCCGCCGAGCCACCGCCGCGGGGCCGCGAAGTAGCCGATCAGCGGCAGCGCGAACAGCAGGTACGACGACCCGCGGGCGGCGTTGTGCATGTTGCGGTGGCCGAACGCCCCGGCCATGCGCTCGCCGATGGTCGTCCAGCCGTACACGCTGCCCCAGTCGACCTCCTCGACCAGCACCAGCGCCAGGAACCCCGCCATCGCCAGCGCCACCGCTCGCCTGTCCGCCCGCCGGCCCGCCAGCGCCCACGCCACCACCGCCGCCGCCAGTACCGCGTGCGACGCGTGCTCCGCCGGGCCCTCCTTCGCCAGCAGCGCGGCGGTCCACGCCGGGCTCGTCAGGGCCGCCGTCACGGCCACGGCCGCGATCGTCAGCGCCGTGATCGTCCGCGGGAGCACGACCGGAGCATAGAGGATCTCGAGGCGGCTGGGCCTGGTCCTCGCGGCGCCGTCGCGTTCGAAGTCGCCGCGGAGGTTCGCGCACCCGCTCGCTGGCGCCCCGTCGCGACCGGGCCCACAAGCAAGGCGATTTCCCACCCGGGCCGCGGACCACGCGCCGCAGCGGCCCGGTTGGCAGCGAGGCAAGCACGATGCGCAAGCTCGGCACCCCACCTCCGTCCAGCGCCCTGCTGCTCGAGCGACGGACCCTGCACCTCACCTACGAGCGTCCGCCCGCCCGCGTGCCGTGGCTGACCCCCGTCGTCATCCCCGCGATGGTGGTGCTGCTGGTCGCCACCGTCCTTATCTACGTGTTCGCCGCGCAGTGATCGACAATGACGACCCCGCCGAAAAGACCTGTCCCCGAGGACAGCGAAGCGACGAGCCCCGCCGGCCCGCCGTCTTCGCCTGTCCCGGAGGACAGCCTAAGCGCGGTCGTCGCGGAGGACAGCCTCGGCGCGGTGGTCCCCCGCGCGCACGGACCCGAGGCGCCGCCGCCACCTGTCCCCGAGGCCAGTCGCGCGAGCCCCTCTTCGTCATCACCTGTCCCCGAGGACAGCCACGGCGCCGCGCTGCCCTCATCACATGTCCCCGAGGACAGCCCACGCGAGGCTCCCGCGGAGGCCCGTGCGGCCGCTCCCGACGCGCCATCTGTCCCCGAGGACAGCCCCGCTTCGCCTCGCGAGATCGTCATCCCTCGGCTCGAGGAGCGGCTGAGCGTCGGCGCTCGCGTGCGCGAGCAGGGCCGCGTGCGCGTCGACAAGACCGTCGACGCCCGCGACCAGCAGGTCGAGCTCGCCAGCGTCGAGGAGCACGTGGTCAGCTGGCGGGTCCCGATCGGTCGCCCGGTCGAGGCCCCGGCGCCGGTCCGCCGCGAGGGCGACACCTTGATCCTGCCGGTCCACGAGGAGGTCGTGGTCGTGCAGAAGCAACTCGTCCTCCGCGAGGAGCTGCACATCCGCGTGCATCGCGTGCCCCTCCACGAGCAGCAGACGCTGCGGCTCCGCGCCGAGGCGATCTCTGTCACCCACAACCGAACCACCCCAGGAGAAGCCGCCATGAAAACCGTCATCGGTCTGTTCGACGATTTTACCGACGCGCAGGCCGTCGTCACCGCCCTGCTCAAGCGCAACATCGATCGCGCGGACGTGAGCGTCGTCGCCAACAACCTCGAGAACATCCCGATCAACCTCGACAAAGATCCGTCCGAGGGGCGCCACGAGGCGATGGCCGAGAGCGCCAAGACCGGCGCCGGCACCGGCGCGATCGTCGGCACCGGCGTCGGCGGTGTGCTCGGCTTCCTCGCCGGCATCGGCTCGATCTTCATCCCCGGCGTCGGCCCGATCGTCGCCGCCGGCCCGCTGCTCGCGGCCCTCACCGGCGCCGGCGTCGGGGCTGCCGCCGGCGCCGCGCTCGGCGGCCTCGTCGGCGCGCTGACCCAGGCCGGCGTGCCCGAGCACGACGCCCACTTCTACGCCGAGGCCGTGCGCCGCGGCGGCACCCTCGTGCTCGTGCAGTCCGCGGACGAGCGCGCCTCCGACGTCGCCTCGATGATGAGCGGCGCGGGCGCGGTCGACGTCGATCGCCGCCGCGAACACTTCCACGCCACCGGCTACAAGGGCTACGAGCCGACGACCAAGCCGTACACGATGGAGCAGGTGTCGCGCGAGCGTCAGACCTACCGCGCCCAGCCGGCCGCCACCGGGGCGACCATGCGGACGCAGCAACCGGCGCCCTCGCAGGGTCAGCGGCCGACCGAGGCGTCGGGCACGATCGGCGCCAAGGGCACGACCGGCGCGGCGCAGAAGATGGAGCAGCCGCACTTCAAGGACGCCTCGATGGAGATGAAGGTCGTCGAGGAGGACCTGCTGGTCGGCAAGCGCGTCGTCGAACACGGCCGCGTCCGCGTCTACGCGCGGGTCACCGAGCGCCCGGTCGAGGAGCAGGTCAGCCTGCGCGAGGAGCACGTGACGGTGAAGCGCCGGCCCGTCGACCGCCCGGCCACCGGCGAGGACATGGGCGCCTTCCGCGAGTCCTCCATGGAGATGACCGAGTACGCCGAGGAGGCCGTGGTCGCCAAGGAGGCGCGCGTGGTCGAGGAGGTCGTGGTCGGCCGCGAGGTCGAGACGCGCACCGAGACCGTGCGCGACAAGGTGCGGCGCACCGACGTCGAGGTCGTCGAGGAGCCGACGCCGGCCACGACGGTCTCGACCACGCCGATGCACAAGGTCGCCGGCACCGCCCAGCCCGCCCAGCCCGCCCAGCCCGCCGCCACCAACCGGCCGATGCCGCCGCCGCCGCCGCAGGGGCAGAAGCGACGCGCCTCCGGCAGTTGAACCGCTTACCCGCGAGGGTTTCGGCGATAGGCCGGGCCCTCGCCGGACATGCCCGTAAGAACATGTCCGCTCCCGCCGCGTCCCGCCAGGGACGCGGATTTTTTCGCTATCCTCGCGCGCGGTGCCGCCCGTGATCGCCTTCGCCGCCGTGCTCGTCGCGTTCGCGCGGCGCTGGCACGTGCGCTGCGGCCCGCTCGCCTGCGCCGAGTCGCTCGCCCTCGTCGCCGCCGTCGCGCTCGGCGGGCTCGGCCTGCTCGCCGCGCTGCTGGCCGTCGCCGGCATCTTCTCGGCCCCGTCGTTCTCGTTCACCGCGTTCGCCCTGGCGGTCCTCGCCTGGCCTTGGGGACAGCGAGCGCCCGCGCGCCGCACCGCCCGCGACCTGCCGCGCGCCGCCGGCCTGCTCGCGCTGCTGCTCGTCGCCGCCGCCCTGCGCTGGCCGCCGATCCCCGCCGACCTCGGCGGCCGCGATCAGGGCACCTACGTGCTCCGCGCCCGCCACACCCTGCGCACCGGCCGGACCGGCCACACCGACCCGGTCCTCGCCCGCGCCGGCGCCGAGGCCGAGCTGCGACCTGGCCCCGGGGACATCCTCGGCCTCTACCACGCCGATCGCAGCCCCGCCCGCGTCGGCCGCTACGAGGGCGCCTATCGCCCCGGCTTTTACCTCACCCGCCGCGACGACGGCGAGGTCGTGCCGCAGTTCCTGCACCTCCACCCGTCGCTGCTGGCGCTGTTCGGCCTGGTCTTTGGGCCATGGTCGATGGGACTGGTCGCACCGCTCGCCGGCGTGCTCTCGGCGCTCGCGCTGTGGGCCCTCGGCGAGCGCCTGTGGCCGCGCGCCGGCGCCTCGTGGCTGGCCGCCGGCCTGTTCACGCTGTCGCCGATCGCCGTGTGGACCGCCCGCACCCCGCTCACCGAGTCACTCACCGGCCTGCTGCTGCTCGCCGCCGCCCTCGCGGTCGCCCGCGGCCTCGCATCACGCGACCCCCCCCGCGAAGCTGCCGACGCCAGCAGCGGCTCACGCACCTCCCTCCCCACGTCGGCCGCCCGCAGCTCCGATCCCGCCGCCAGCTCCGTCCCCGACGCCGCACCGCGCTCCGACCCCGCGCACGGCCTCGAGCTCACCGCCGCCCTGCTGCTCGGCCTCGCCGGCTTCGTGCGCGGCAACCTGTGGCTGTCCGCCCCGGCCCTGCTCGCCGTCCTGTGGCTGCGCCCCGGACCTGGCCCTCGCCGCATGTCCGCGCCGACCTTGCTGCTCGGTCTGCTGCTCGCCAGCCTCGCGCTCCACCTCGCCACCGGGTACCCGTACCTTCACGACGAGTTCAAGCGCCAGCTCGGCCCCGTCGCCGCGCTCTCGGCCGGCGGCGCCCTCGTCCTCGGCGCCGTGGCGATCGCCATCTACCTCGCCCTCGACGCCGCCCTCGATCGCCTCCGCGGCCGCGTGCGCCGGCTCCCGCTCGTGCTCGCCGTGCTCGCCGCCCTCGGCGCTCTCGCCTGGCTGCTCCTGCGCGCCCCCGGCCCGCCGTGGAGCCGCCTCGACCCGGCGCTGCCGCTGCTCGGTGTCCCGCTCCTGCTCGCCGCCGGCCTCGGCCTGGTCGTGTTCGCCCGCCTGCGCCCCGTCGCCACCACGCCGATCGTCTGGCTGCTCGCGCTCGCCACCCTCCCCGTCACCGCCCTCGCCCTCTACGCCCAGCGCAACCTGCCCCAGGTCGGCCTCTACTACTACGGCCGCTACCTCGTGCCCGAGCTGCTGCCGGCCGCCTGCCTGCTGGCCGCACTCGCGCTCATGCATGTCCATCGGGCCATGTCCCGAAGGACCGGTCTCTCGCGACATGCGCGAAAGGTCAGCCTCGTCCTCGGCCTCGGCCTGCTGGTCGCCCAGGCCCTGCCTTACCTGCGCCACCCGGCCACCCGCCTGCAGGAGTTCGCCGGCGCCGAGCGGCTGATCGACGACCTCGCCGCCGAGCTGCCCGAGCGCGCCGTCGTGCTCGCCGGCGGCGAGGGCTGGCACCACGTCCACGTGTTCAGCCAGCTGGGCGGCGCGCTCGCCTTCGGCCACGGCCGCACCGTCCTGCCCTACCGCAGCCGCGAGGCCGCCTACGCCGCGCTTCACGAGCTCCTCGTCGCCGGGCCCGCCGCCAGCGGCGACGATCCGCCGCCCGTCTACCTCCTGCTGGGCGAGGCCACCCACCCGCTGCGCCTGCCCGGCCAGGCCGCCCCGCTCGCGCTCGTCGACGACCTCCTGCCGCCGCCGTTCGTCGCCCGTCCTGTCGCCTTCGCCGAGCTCTACCTCGACCGCCTCACCCCCGTCGATGACCGGCTCCCCGACCGCGTCACCCGCACCGACCTGCGCGTCGGCCTGCTCGAGGTCCGCGTCGACCCGGCCCGGCGCGCCGCCGTCCGCAGCTGGCGGATCGACGCCGGCCGCGCCGTCGGACCTGGCCCTTTGAACCTGTCCTCTTATTACTTGCCCGACGGACAGACCTGCCTCGACCTCGAGCACCCGCTGGTCCTCGACCTCCCGCCCGGCGACGGCCCCGGCTCGCTCGTGCTCGTCGCCCAGCCCGGCGGCGACACCCCCGCCTGGCGGATCGTCGTCGACGGTCAGCCCGTCGCCCTCGATCCGCCTGGCCCCGGCCCCGCGCGCGCCCGCGACACTCTCGGCCCGATCGCCTTCGCTGCGCCCCCGCGCCGCGTCGAGCTGTGGGGCAGCCCCCGCCCGCGCGACGACCTCGCCTGCCCTCACGGCGGTCTCGCCGAGGTCCGCCTGCTCGGCCCCGATCGCGGCCCCGACGAACCCACCCCGGCCTGGGCCCGCACCTACAGCCCGCCGCACGACCTCGGCCACCGCGTCACCCCGGCCCGCTTCGCCCCCGGCCGGGCCCTCACGCGCCTGCGCTCCGGCCTGGACCGCGCCCGCGAGCTCGACGGCCCCTCGCTGGTGGTCCGCGCCGGCGACCCGCTGACCTTCCCCATCGAACATGTCCCGAGCGCCAGCTCGATCAGCCTCGCCGTGACCCTCCGCGGCACTCGCCTGAGCCCGTCCGGCCGCGTGCGCGTGCTCGCCGACGACGCGCTGCTGCTCGAGCTCGACCCCCCCGACGAGCAGCCCGGCGTGTGGCACTCGCCGCCGACGAGCGTCGCCCTGCCTGGCCCGGCCCCGCGGCTGCGGGTGGAAGTCCACGATCCCGAGCGCCCCGACGCCCACGTCGCCGTCCGCGACCTGGTGCTGTTCGCCACGCCCGACTGAACATCGTTACCTGTCGTCAGGGACATCCGCCCTGCGCTTGACCCGCCGCCGACCGCCGCGGTACCCCGGGTGCGATGTTCCGCCCGACCCCCCTCAAGCTGATCCTCGGCCTCGTGCTGGTCGGCGCCACCTACTTCGTGGCCGCCAACTCGCACATGGACATCTTCCCCTGCAAGAAGACCCGCGAGGACCTGGTAACCCGTCGCCTCGTGACCGACGAGTCCACCTGCAGCATCCTGCAGACCCACGGCGACTACTACCAGCCGCCGGAGAGCGCCAAGCTCACCGAGGCCGGCTGGGCCACCGCCGTGGTCGTGATCGGCCTGGTCCCCCTGCTGCTCGGCTTCGCCATCGGCTCCCGCTTCTCGAAGAAGTGAGCCTGCCCTCGAGGACATGCCTGAACGGACATGTCCCCTTCGCCATGCCCGATCGGGCATGTCCCTTCAGACATCGGTGGCGAGCGCTGCCCCGCCGCGCTCGCCGCTCACTCCCCGCCAGGCGAGCGGTTGAGCCAGAAGAACACCCGGCCCTCGCTGCCGACCTTCAGCACCGCGCCGATGTCGATGCGGCCGTCGCCGTCGTAGTCGAGCGGCTCGAGGTCGACGATCTCGCCGCTGACCTCGCCTGCGGGCGCCAGCGCGTACTCGACCTGTCCGGGCGTCAGATCGGGGGTGCGGACCAGCACGCTGATCGCGTTGAGGCCGGTGCCGTCGACGTCGTGGGCCACCGCGACATCGACCTCGCCGTCGCCGGTGAAGTCGCCGAGCACCGCGTCGCGGATCTCCTGGCCGACCTCGAAGAACTGCGGCGCTTCGAACAAGAGCGGCTCGCTGCGGCGCTGGCGGACCACCGAGATCCCGCGGGCCGTCGGGTGCACCGCGACCAGGTCGACATCGCCGTCGCCGTCGAGGTCGTCGAGCAGAACCCGGCGGATCTCGTAGTGTGACAGCGGGATGTCGAGGCGCTCGGCCTCGTCGGCCTTCATGGTGAACGCGTCCTTGCTCACCAGGTAGATCGCCAGCGACTCGTGCTCGCTGTCCTTCGGCCTGTGCGCGGCCACGATGTCCTCGAACCCGAGCCCGTCGAGCTGGGCGACGTTGACCGCGTGGATCCCGGTGAGCTCCGGGATCTGCAGCCCCACCCGGCGCTGCAGCGCGAACAGGGCCCCGTCGTCGGCCGCGACCACGATCCCGTCGAGCGGCTCCTCGTCGGGCTTGTCCTTCGGCGCCGGTCCGCTCTCGCAGCCGATCGCCAGGCCGGTCGTCTTCTCCACCCCGACCACGTCGAGCGTCTCGATGCTGTTCGGCGCCGGGCAGTTGCCCCACGGCACCAGCGTCGCCGCGTCGAACTGCTCCGGCGACGTGCGCGCGAACATGTCGCCGCCGTTGTGGAACCCGAACACCTTGCCGGCCGTGCCGGTCGCCGGCGTGCCCGCGGTCACCCCGAGCAGGTCGTCGCCGTGGCCCTCGCCGAAGAAGCGGGCCGCCGCGATCGCCTCGATGCGGCCCGCCATCTCGAGCTCGGCGCTGAGCTCGGTCTTCTGCGCGCGCGTCGTGTGGATCTGGATGCGCCCGAGGTCGAGCAGCACCGCGAAGTCGTTGTCCACGCCCTCGTCGTCGAAGTCGCCGCGCAGCAGCCGACGCGGCGCGATCGGCAGCTCCAGCGGCGCCCCGGCGCGCGGCATGCACACGTGATGCGGCGTGTGCAGCCCGCCCTCGCCCGCGTTCGCCCCGCAGTCGGGCAGCGGTTCGACCTGAAAGCAGCTGGCCGCCGCGATCGCGGCGACGGGGAGCGAACTGAGACGCGCGCGCATGGACCTCCGCTAGAACGCCACCGCCAGGCCACCCGGCCGCACCTGGGCGCGCCGCGGCCCGGCCCGGTCGCCGCGCACCGCGTCGACCACCACCAGCGCCACGCCTGCCAGCGCCAGCGCCCCGCCGACCCCGATGCCCACGAACGCCAGCGTGCGCGCCGATTGATAGTGATCGGCATACAGCTGCTCGCGCCCCGAGGGCAGCGGCACGTACTGACCCTCCTCGCGCCGCTGATCGTCGATGCGCCCGGCGCTGACCAGCCCGGCCGCGCCGAGACCTGTCCCGAGGGCCAGGCCCGCGCCGATCAGCGCGTAGCCGGCGATCCCGGGCGCGCGCGGGCGATACGGCTGCGCCTGCTTCGACTCGAGCTCCGGCCCCGGCGCCGGCCTTTCGGGCTGCGTCGCGCCCCCCGCCGGCGGCATCGCGGCCAGCTGGGCGTCGATCGCCGCCACCCGGGCGCGCGCGTCGCGGGCGTCGCTGCCGGCCGCCTCGCTGATCTTGGCGAAGTTGAGGAACAGCACCCGCGCTCGCCGCAGGTACGCCGGATCGGGCTCGACCTCGTGGCGCTTGCTGTACGCCTGACCGAGGTTGTAGAGCAGCGCCTCGGCGCGGCTCAGCTCGTACGCCGCCTCGAACTTCTCGAGCGCCACCTCGAACTTGCCGAGGTTGTAGGCCTGCGAGCCCTCCTCGAACAGCCGCTGCGCCTCCGCCTCATCGGTGCTCGCCGCTGGCCCCTGGCGCGCCGCCGCCGGCCCCGGGGCGGCCGCCGCGAGGCTCAGGGCGATCGCCGCGACCAGCCGAAAAAACCGCGTCTGCGCGAGGATTCGGCCGTTCTGACGCCTCCGTCCGCGCGAGAGCACGCCCGACGCTACCACCTCCGGCGAAGCAGCGACAAGCGGGCTGCGTCCGCCCCGCGCGTTATCGACCGCACGCGCGCACCGGCGCCGCCCGACCTTCACGGCCGCGGGCCGACAGTGCCACACTGCACCTCCGGCGCCCGTGCGCGCACGGAGCCGCGATGTCCGAGCCGAGCGCGAAGACCCTGCCGATCGACGCCCGCGCGCAGACCGTCCGCCCCGCCGGCAGCGACGGCCCCGCCCCGCCCTCCGATCGGCGGATCGGCGACCTCCTGAAGGGCACCTACACGCTCGAGCGGCTGCTCGGCGCCGGCGGCATGGGCTCGGTGTATCTGGCCCAGCACGCGCTCATCCGCAAGAAGGTGGCGATCAAGATCCTCGCCCCCGAGTACGCGCTGAAGCCCGAGCTCAAGGAGCGGTTCTTGCGGGAGGCGCGGGCCGCCGCCGCGATCGATCACGACGGCGTGATCGAGATCCACGACTTCGGCGAGACCGCCGACGGCACCGCCTTCTTCGTCATGGAGTACCTCGAGGGCGAGGACCTGGCCGCCGTCATCCAGCGCGAGGCGCCGCTGCCGTGGCCCCGCGCGCAGGGCATCGTCGTCCAGCTGTGCCGCGCCCTGCAGGCCGCGCACGACCGCGGGATCGTCCACCGCGACATGAAGCCGGGCAACTGCTTCCGCCTCGTCCGCGACGGCCGCGACGTAATCAAGGTCCTCGATTTCGGCATCGCCAAGCTGCAAAACCCCGACGAGGGGGTCGGCCAGGCGCTCACGCGCACCGGCATGATCTTCGGCACGCCCGAGTACATGTCGCCCGAGCAGGCCCAGGGCGAGCGCCACGATCACCGGGTCGACATCTACGCCGTCGGCGTGATCCTCTTCGAGCTGCTGACCGGCAAGCCGCCGTTCGTCGCCGAGACCTTCATGGGCTTGCTCAACAAGCACATGTTCGACGCCCCGCCGCGGCCGGCCGACGTCGCCCCGCACGCCGACATCCCCGCCGCCGCCGAGGCCGTGGTCCTCAAGGCGCTGCAGAAGGACCCCGACCTGCGGTTCCAGACCATGGACGCGCTGGCCGCCGCGCTCCTGGCCGTCGACGCCGGCGTCGCCCCCGAGCTCGTGCCCGAGACCACGCGCGCCAGGCCGGCCCGCGGCGCGCCGATGCAGTTCCGCAGCGCCGACGCCCCGCCGCGGCCGACCCTGCCCGAGACCACCGCCCCGGCCTTCCCGATGCCGTTCGCCCCGCCGCCGCCGCGCACGAACGTCGCGCTGATCGCCGGCCTCGGCGGCGCCGTCCTGGCCGCCGGCGCGCTCGTGCTGTTCACTCTGGCTGACTCTTCGGACAGCGCCGACAGGACAGGTCCCCAAGAACATGTCCCTCCGGTCAGCGCGCCCGAGCTGCTGCCGCTGCCGCCGCCTGCGCCCGTGCCCGCCCCGCCCCCGCTCTCGCCGGACCTGCTGCCGCTCGCGCCGCCGACGGTGACGGTCCGGATCGACACCGCCGGCCTCGCCGCCGAGGTGCTCGACGAGCGCGGCGCGGTGCTCGGCACCACCGCCGACCCGCGCGGCCTGCAGCTCCCGCGCAGCGACGGCGCGCGGCTGCTCCGCCTGCGCGCCGCGGGCCGCGTCGAGGCCCCGCTGAAGCTCGTGCCCAGCGAGGACCAGATCGTCGCCGTCACGCTCGAGCCGCTGCCCGCGAGCAAGCCGACGAGCAAGAAGGCCACCTCTCCGAAGAAGTCCGAGGCCAAGCCCGAGCCGCCGCCCCCGCCCGTCGAGCCGCCGCCCAAGCCGAAGCCCGAGCCCAAGTCGTCGACCTCGCCCGACCTGATCTCGCCGTTCAAGAAGTGAGCGCGGTGATGACACGCGCGCTCGGCCGGGCGGTTACACTGCCCCGCATGTCGAACGCACCGCTCGCGCTCATCACCGGGGCTGGCCGCGGCATCGGTCGCGCCGTCGCCGAGGCGCTCGCGCCGAACCACACCCTCCTGCTCGCCGGCCGCGACCGCGACGTCCTCGCGCGCACCGCCGCCGAGCTCGGCGCTCCGCACGGCGCCCACGTCCTCGGCGTCGACCTCGGCGAACCGGCCGCTCGCCGCTCCTTCCTGTCCGAAGTGACAGGTCTCGAAGGCCAGCTCGGCGCGCGGGTCCAGGTCCTCGTCAACAACGCCGGCGCCGCCCACTCCGCCCCGCTCGCGCGCACCGGCGACGACGACTGGGCCCGCCTGTTCGAGCTCAACTGCACCGCCCCGTTCGTCCTGACCCGCGCCCTCGTGCCCGGCATGATCGCCGGCGGCTGGGGCCGGATCGTCAACGTCGCCTCGACCGCCGCCCTCAAGGGCTACGCGTACACGGCCGCCTACTCGGCCAGCAAGGCCGGTCTGCTCGGCTGGACCCGCGCCCTCGCCGTCGAGCTGGCGGCCAAGGAAGTCACCGTCAACGCCGTCTGCCCCGGCTTCACCGACACCGACATCGTCGCCGACGCCGCCCGCAACATCCAGGCCACCACCGGCCGCAGCGAGGACGACGCCCGCAAGGCGCTGGCCCGCTTCTCGCCGCAGGGCCGGCTGCGCAGCCCGGCCGAGGTCGCCGACCTGATCGCCTGGCTCGTGCGCCCGGGCGCCGGCGGCGTCACCGGTCAGGCGCTGGCGATCGACGGCGGCGAGACGGCCTGACCGAAGGGCCAGGTCTCGGCCGCAGCCCGTGCCCGCCGCGCCAACGGCAGCTCTGCCCGCGCCTGCCGGCGCACCAGCGGGCGCCTGTACGATCGCACATGCACGAAGGGGCAGGTCCCGAAGTACCTGCCCCTTTCGCCATGGCCCGAGGGACATGCCCTCGCGGACAGCCGCGATCAGCCGCGATCAGCCGACCTTGTCCCAGCCCTTCTTGATGTTCTCGCCGACCATCTCGTCGCCGATCTTGAGCGCCTCGCCGAGCGTCGGCGCCAGCCGGACCTCGCGCTCGAGCGGCGTCTTGCGGCCGGCCGAGAAGTCGGTCCAGTGGACCACGAAGGCCGGGTAGTTGGGGTCGGCCTTGTCCTTGTTGGTGCGCCAGATGACGAGCTTGCGGACCGCCTGCTGGCCCTTCGCGCTCTTGGCGTAGACCTCGCGGCGGATCACCTCGGAGGCCGGCAGGACCAGGCGCTCGGCCTTCTTGTTGAGGCTGTCGATCTGGACCCGCTCGAGCACCTGGGCCACGCGGATGTCGACCGGGTTGACGGTCTTGTCGCTGCGGATGCGCGAGAACACCGGGTGGAGGATCGACACGCCGGGCATCTCCCGGATCGTGCGCCAGCCGGTCTGCGAGTGCTCGAGCACCATGCGGAGGATCGGGTCGCCGCTCGAGTCCTCGCCCTGGATGTCGGTGACCTTGACCTCGATCACCGTCTCCGGTGGGACGAACCGGTACAGCGCGCCCTTGCTGTTGGCGTAGCGGTAGTTCGACGCCACGGCCTTGCCGGACATCTGCTGGTAGAACGACTTGCGCTGCTCGGTCGGCATGTTGCCGCAGGCGCCGATGACCTGGAACTGGCCGTCGTCGCGCATCATCGCCAGCAGCAGCGAGCCGACCGCCTCGGGCTCGTCCGAGCTGTCGGTGTAGCCGATGATCGCCGCGTCGATGTCGATCGTCGGCTTGAGCTTGAAGACCAGGTTGTCGGCGGTGCGGACCACCAGGCCCTCGCCCTTGCCGCCCTCGACCCACTCGTTCCAGCGCTGCATGATCTGCTCGGCGCCGGTCGCAGCCTCGGTCTTGATCGCCTGCAGCCGCTTGCCGCCGGCCAGCAGCCGCTGGCACAGCGCCAGGCGGTCGACGTACAGCGGCGGCCGCTGCGGCGCCTCGGCGTCGCCGCCGTGCAGCACGTCGAACGCGAAGTACGCCATGCGCTCGACCTGCGCCTGCGCCTCGCCGCCCATCGCCGACCCGAGGTCGCCGACGCGCGGCCGGCCCTGGCCCGGCGCCTTGGCGGCGAACAGCTCGCCCGCCAGCACCGTGCGGCCCTGCTTGCGCCCGAGCGCCGCCTTGGCCTCGAGCAGCACCGGCACGTCGCCCGAGACCACGCGGCCGGTCGGCGAGCACAGGATCGCCTGCTGCTCGTCGAGCACCAGGAACCACAGCTCGCCGTCGACCTTCGGCGACACCTGCAGCACGCCCGGCGGGACCGACCCGCGGGCCAGGTCCTCGAAGGGCAGCGCGCGGTAGCTGCCGGCCACGGCGCGCTTGTAGTTGCGGAACATGGCCGCCAGCTCGGTATCGAGCAGGCTGCCGGCCGGGCTCTGCTTGCCCTTGCCGAGCGGACGGGCGCTGTCGGTGGAGAACAGGCTCATGAAAATCTCCGGTCTGTCCGAAAGGTCAGGTGGCCGGCGCGCCCGGGGCGCGCAGCTCGAGGTTCGAGAGGTGGAGCAGCAGCTTGTACTTCTGGCCGTCGACGCGGCCCTCGAGGAAGCCGCGGTACGGCGTGCCGTTCTCCTGGAAGATCAGCGGATCGCGGCCCTTGCCGCCGGCGCCGAGCAGCGCCATCTCGCCCTTGTCGTGCAGCTCCTTCGCCATCTTGAACAGGAAGTCGAACGACAGGCCGTCGACGTGCTTGATCTGGATGGTGCGGCGGAACGCGAACTTGGTGACCACCTCGGCCTTGGGCAGCCGCCGCGGGGTGAACCGCACCGGCGACTCCTTCTCGTTGGTGTTGGCCGGGATGTCGGCCGCCGGCTTGCGCTCGCGCTCGGCCCCGTCGGGCCCGAACAGCACGTCGACCAGCCTCGGCGAGGCGTGCAGCACCTCGCCCTTGCTCGACAGGAACACGGTCTGCGTGTCGCCGACGACCTTGCCGACCTGCTCGATGTCGATCTCGGGGTCGCCGTCGATGAGCGCCTGCGCCAGGTCGCCCGGCAGCGCGCTGAGCTTGCCGAAAGTGCCGGCCTCGGTGGTCGCCAGGTAGCGGCGGAACTCGAGCTTCTTGCCGGGCACGCCGGACACCGGCCCGACCTTCTCCTTGACCGACTCGAGCGCGAGCGTGGCGTCGCGCTTCTCCTCGTTCATCAGCTGGATCTTGCGCATGGCTGTCTCCCTGACCTGTCCCTCAGAACATCTCGAAGTCGAGCTCGTCACCGTCGTCGTCGCCGCCCGGATCGTCGGCCACGGTGGTCTGCAGCTCGCACCACTCGCTCACCGCCGGCGAGCCCACCAGCGCGAAGTAGGCCCCGCCGTTGCACACGAGGTAGGCCAGCTCGGTGTCGTAGCCGCCGCGGTAGCTGAACACGAAGCGGAACACCTTGCCGCCGCGCAGCTCACCCTCGAGCTTGGGGTCGAGCCCGTTCGGGTCGAGCGTGTAGACCGAGCGCACCGCGAGGTCGAGCAGCTCGCCCGGATCGATCGGGCCCTCGAGCTTCTGCGCCTCGCCGAGCGTGCTCGGGATGTGCGGCAGCGGCTTGCCGTCGCCGTCGAGGCCGACCAGCTTGCCGTTCGGGATCCACGCGTTGCCCTCGTCGAAGTAGCCCTGCGCGGTCATGCCCGAGCGGATCAGCAGCGTGCCGTCGCGCGACAGCTCGGCCCGCTCGCAGCGCTGCTCGTGAGGGTCGAGGATCTGGCGCTGACGCTTGCCGTACAGCTTGGCGCGGTCGAGCTTCTCGTGATCGAAGGTCGACTGCACGCCGCCCCAGTTGACGATGATCGGTTTCGCCATAAGTGCGAGGGCCCAAGCGGCCGCCAAGCCTTATCCGACCGGCCGCGCAGCCCTGTCAAGCCGAGCGTTCTGCCAGCGCGAACTCGCGCTGCGCACTACTGCCCATCGACATCGCGACAGCGGCCCGCTGCACCGCGGATCCGCATCCTTGTACGCGCAATCGAGCGAGACCCTGCCAGCGCCGTCACGTTCTGATCTCGAGCAGATCATGAACCGGCCGCGCCGATCTCCTTCGAGCCCCCGGTCGGTCGACCGCGAAGGCTCCACGGACTCGTCAGCTCGAGCGTGCAATCACCTGTCCCGAGGGACAGCACGACCCTCGGCTCGGATGCCGTCGAAGCCTCGCGAACCTTCGACCGTGAGCAGAGCGACCGCGCCCTGGTCGGGGCCCGCGATCGCGCGTAGGGTCGCCGGCAAGAACCTTATGCGTCGATCCCTTCATGCATACCTGTCCGTGACTCTGACGCTGTTCGCCTGCGGCCCCGCCAAGCAGAGCGACAGCGACACCACCACCGGCCCCACGAGCACCTCCACGACCTCGTCGTCCGGCACCGCGAGCACCACCTCCTCCTCCTCGACGTCGCCCACCACGACCGGCGAACCGCTCACCACTTCCTCCTCCGGGACCTCCGACACCGAGGCAGCGACGGACAGCGGCACCCCCTCGAGCTCCGAGCCCACCGGCACCGAGGTCACGAGCACCACCGGAGCGCCGGCGGGTGATTGCAGCGATCAAACGAACCTGGATGACTGCCACGCCATCCCCGGCCCGGGCGGCCACTCGGACTGCGTGTGGGTCGAGACCGTCGCGCAGTGGAGCCCGGACACCGGCTGCGAAGTCGTCGCCGGGCCGGCGCACTGCGTCCAGGGCTTCTACGTCGGCGATGGCTGCTTCGGCAGCGGCTGCCCCGATCTCGAGCGCGTGTACGTCCGCGATCAAGGCGACGGCAACTTCGACGTCGTGAACCACCCCGGCGGCTCCTGCGGCGTCGAGCCCGACGGCTGGGAGCAATGCAGCACCGAGTTCCCCGAGCTGCCAGAGGCTTGCGGCTGCGTCTGCTGACACTGCCCTGGCGCTCTCGAGGCTCTCTTGCGCTACGCTCGAACCATGCCTGGCGACGCTCCCGACATCCACGTCATCCTCATGACCTGTCCTCCCGACCAGGCCGAGAAGATCCTCCTCGCGCTGCTCGAGCGGCGCCTCGTCGGCTGCGGCAACATCCTCCCGCAGGTCCGCTCGCGCTACTGGTGGGACGGCCAGATCTGCAGCGACGACGAGGCCCTCGTCGTCATGGAGACCACCCCCGATCGCCTCGACGCCCTCTACGCCGCGATCCCCGACGTTCACCCTTACTCCGTCCCCAAGGTCGTCGCGCTCCAGCCGAGCGCCTGCGGCGAGCCTTACCTGCAGTGGCTGCGCGCTGTCACGCGGCCGGGCTGAAGCCATGGTCGTGCTGTTCACCATCCTCGGCGTCCTCGCCGATCTGCTGATCCAGATGTTCACCCTGCTGGGGACCGGGGCCGTCGTCGCGAGCGTCGTCCGCGGCTTCTCGGCCGAGGATGGCGTGCTCCTCCTCCTGTTCCTCGCCGCCACCATCGGCGGCCACTGGATCCTCCTCCGGCGGATCCGCGCCGGACGGCGCACCGTCGCCACCGCGCGGGCCGGCAGCGAGGAGGTCGGCACGCGCACCGCCGGGCACTTCGTCACCGACGCGCTGCTCATCCTCTGCCTCGCGGCGATGCTCCGCACCATGCAGGAGCCGCCCTGGGAGACTGCCGAGCGCGCCGGAACGATCGCCATGCTCGTCGCCTGCATCGTGCTCTGCGGCCTGCGCGTCGCCTTCGTGCGTCGGGACCCGGATCCCGACCTGATGTGAGGAGGCAGCAGTTCCAGAGCTTGAGGCCGTTGCTCGCCAGCATTCGGCGCGCGCAGGCAACGAGCCAGCGATCCACTCATCGCGGGGTCGCCGTTCCGACCCGGCCTTTCGTGTCGCTGCGATGCGACGCGCCGGAGCGCTGACGGTCCGCAGCGCCCGGTCGCTCGCGTGCGAGGCCGCTACGAGCCCGCCGCTCTCACCTGCCCGCGCGCGCCAACTTGCGCGCGCAGGCTACCAGCGCCAGGTAGCAGCCTGCCCCGATCGCCATCGTCGTCGAGATGCCCCACGTCATGGATGTCCCGAGGGCCAGGCCGCTCGCGCACACTCCGAACGCCCCGTTGATGCCCCACAGCCACGGCGTCACCGCGTGACCGCCTGCCCTTTCGACCAGGCGCAGCCCCAGCGGGAAGCAGATGCCCATCCCCACCGCGGGCGGCGCGATGAGGGCGATCGACAGCAGCACGCGGATCGTCGTCTCGGCGCCGGCGAAGTTCTCCGTCACCGGGCCGGTCGCCAGCCGGGCCGCCACCACCATCAGCGCCGGGATCAGCGGGAACAGCCACGCCACGGCCCCTCCGCGCTCGACCGCCAGCTTGCCGCTGAGCAGGCTACCGATGCCCGCCGACAGGATGATGCCGCCGAGCACCACCGCCAGCGACAGCGTCGGGTGGCCGACGAACACCCCCACCTGGGACAGCAGCGCGATCTCGACGAACATGAAGCCGAGGCCGATCAGCGCGAAGTAGGCCAGCGCCGCCGCCAGCGTCGCCGGGGCCAGCCCCGTCGTCGGCTCGCTCGCTCGGCTCACCTCGGTCTGCGCCGGCCGGGCCACCAGCGGCCCGAGCAGCGCCGCCAGCGTCAGCAGCAGGCTCACCAGCGTCGCGTACACCAGCGTCTGCGTCGCCTGCAGGTTGCCGAGGAACCCGAGATCGAGCTCGCTGAGCTCCTCCTGGCCTTCGAGCCAGGTGCCCGGCTTCAGCATGTTGAAGAAGAACGGCCGGTCGTCGGTCGGCGGCGTCAGGTCGAGCGTCTGGCGCTCGGCCCACTGCCACAGCGTCGCCCGGTCTTCGATCGCCCCCAGCTCCGCCAGCAGCGGCTGGGCTGGCAGGCGACGCGGCGTCAGCACCATGTTGACGCCGATCCGGACCGCCTCGCGCTGCATCAGGTCGAGGTCGTCCGCGGTGAACGGCGTCGGCGAGACCAGCAGCGTCGCCACGCTCTCGACCTGCAGCAGCAGCAGGTGCGCGCGCGGCTTCTCGACCCCGAGCTGCCACAGCGCCTCCATCGCCAGCGCCACCATGCGCGCCGTCTCGCCGGGCGACTCCTTCTTGTACCAGCGCGACACCGTGAACACCCCCGTGGGTGCCAGGCGGCGCAGGAACACCAGCCAGCCCTCGACCGTGTACAGCCCGTTCTCCGACAGGCTGTACGCGCCGGCGCCGGTCGAGGCCCACGTGTCGATCAGCGACATCGTGATCACCTCGTACTGCCGGTCGTCGCGCGAGAAGAAGCTGCGCGCCTCGTCGGTGTGCAGCTCGACGCCCGGGCGCGCCGCGATGGTCGAGAAGTCCGCCATCGACCGCCGGTGCAGGTCGACGATCGCCGCGTTGAGCTCGACCCCGACCACCGGCGCGTGGCCGCTGCGCAGCGCCGCCAGCACGTCGCGACCGCCGCCGACCCCGATCACCGCCGCTGGCCCGTGCGGGCGCAGGCGGTGGGCGAACGTGCTGAGGTCCCAGTCGAGGTACGCGTGATCCGAACCTGCCCCTTCGGCCATCAGCGTCGCCGCCGCGCCGTCGATCTTCAGCACTCGCTGCTGGATCGGCGCCCGCGCCTCGAGCGGCATGTTGCGCCCCGGCGCCCACAGGTACGGCGGCAGCGCGATCTGGGTCCCGACCGTCACCCGCGAGTGCGTGTTCCAGGCCACGTGCATGAACTCGCGCGGGTCCTCGCGCACCCCCTTGACCCACGCCGGGCGCAGCGGCGGCGCCTCGGCGGCCGCGTTGAAGCCGGCGAACCCCAGCAGCGCCAGCGTCAGCGCGCCACATGTCCCGAGGGACCTGCGCTTTTCGCCAGGGTCTTCGTCACATGTCGCAAAGGCCAGGGCGCCGAGCGCCGCGATCGCCCCGACCACCAGCACCGCGCTGGCGGCGTCGACCACGTCGAGCAGCGGGATCACCAGCCCGCAGCCGGCCGCCGCGCCGAGCAGGTCGCAGCCGTAGGCGCGGCCCGGAGGCAGCCCGGCGCGCGTCAGCGCCAGCGTCAGCGCCACCCCGGCGGCCGCGAACGGGACCGCCAGGGCCGCGCCGAAGCCGAGCAGGGCGAAGAAGCCCATCAGGTCGATGACCGGCAGCAGCGGCCCCGACATCGTCCACGCGACCGCCAGCGGGGCCAGCGCGGCGAACAGCGCCGAGCTGCGGGCCAGCCGGCGCATCACCGTCGCCTGGGTGAACCGGGCCGGGCGCATGAACACGTAGATCGAGCCCGCGGTCATGCCGAGCATCGCCAGCGCGATGACGAAGAACGACAGGTGGTACCACGCGATCACGCTGGTGATGCGGGTCAGCAAGATCTCGAGCGCGAGCGTCGAGCCCGCGACCAGGGCGATCCCGGCGTAGAGGAAGAACGAGCGCATCGGCATCACCTGCCCTCGACCACGGTCTCGTGCAGGTTGGGGTCGGCGGCGATGTCGGCCTCGCGGAACAGCAGCGGTCGCCATTGCTTCTGCGAGAACAGCTCGGTCTGGTCGCGGAAGTGGGGCGAGCGCGGGTCCTCCGACTGCGAGTACGTCAAGAACGCCTCGCCGCGCGGCCCGTCGGGCAGCATCTCGACCGCCATCACGAACGACGAGCCGTAGTTGATCACGTAGCCGCGCTCCGTAAGGCCGGCGGTGCCGTCGATCGCCGGCGGGCGCCCGACCTTCGGCAGCAGCGTCGAGTTGAGGCCGCCGTTGTAGCCGACCACGTTGGCGATGCCCTCCTTGGCGAACCCGCCGTGGACCCCGATCTCGACGCTGCCGCGCGGCGCTCGCTGCAGCTGCTTGAGCGGGGCCGACAGCGGCACCCCGGCGGTCCGCAGGTTGACCACCGCCTCGCCGAGCGCCACCAGGGCCCCGTCGACCTGGCCCGCGGCCGGGGCGATCAGCGTGTGCGGGGTGTGGACCGGGTCGTCGACGTCGAACGGCACGTTGAACAGCGAGCCGCGGTCGAGCACCGAGTCGGGGCCATAGGCCGCCAGGTACTCGCGGAACAGCACCGCGCCGACGCTGTCGGGGTCGAAGCGGCGGTCCCACGCGCCGAGCAGCTGGCAGATCGTGCGCAGGTCGACGACGCTGCCGGCGACCTCGATCACGTGTTGCGCGTCGCAGCGGGCCAGCAAGGCGTCCAGCACCAGCTCCGCGGTCAGCGAGTGGTTGCCCTGGATCGCCGCCTGGATCTCCGCCAGCGAGAACGTGCCGTCCTCGCCGGCCGCCACGAACGGCGCCTCGTTCTGCAGCAGCATCGCGTTGACGCGCGTGCGCGGCGACTGCGGCGCGCGCTCCGCCCCGTGCAGCGGCGAGAAGCCCTCGAGCGGCGCCGCCGGGTTGGCCAGCCAGTACGAGTCGTTGGCGTTGAGCACGAAGTCGCGGCGGCCCAGCTGCGGCATCGCCGAGAACGGCACCAGCCCCGGCGCGCGCGCGTCCCCGCTGTCCTGCCACTCGTAGCTGGAGTCGCTGCCGTCGAGCACCACCAGGCCGCCCTGCTGGTACAGCAGCCCGGTGAGGAAATCGCTCTCGATCGCCGCCTGCCAGCCGGCGATCGCCGCCTCGGTGATCTGCCCGGTCGCCGAGGCGTCGGCGTACCACGCGTCGCCGTGCTTGTCGGCCGCCATCGTGTTGACCCACGGGATGCCCTGCACCGTCTTGAACACCTGCTTGAACCCGTCGAGGCTGGTCGCGCGGTCCATGCCGAGGAACTGCTCGATGAGCCGCGGGTTGTCGATGTTGGCGTCGCGGTAGGTCAGCGCGAGGTCGCCGGACCAGCCGATCGGGTCGACGTTGAGCATCGGCCCGTAATGGCTGTACCACATCGTGCGCGACACCTTGCCCTCGCCTGCGACCTCGGCCTCGAAGGTCTTGGCGGTCATCGGCCGCGAGGCACCGTCGTACAGGTAGGCCGTCGGATCGTCCGGGTCGAGCGTCAACTTGTAGAACGTGAAGCGCGTGCCCGACGAGAACGTGTGCGTCCACGCGACCTCGTCGTTGAAGCCGATCAGCACCCCGGGCACGCCCATCAGGCCGACGCCGTAGATGTTGAGCTGCCCCGGCACCGTCACGTGGCTCTCCCACAGCTTGAGCTCGCCGGTCCACGGGAAGTGCGGGTTGGCCACGACCATGCCGCCGCCGCTGGTCGTCTTCTCGGCGCCGAGGGCCCAGCCGTTGCTGCCGAAGCCGCCGCTCGTCAGCGTGCCGAGGCCCGCGAGCGGCCCGCCCGGCAGCTGCAGCGGCGACCCCGGCGGCTGGGCCGTGCCGATGTAGCCCGCCAGCTGATTGCTGCTGCCGAGCAGCCCGAGGTCGACGTAATAACGGGCCAGGTCGAGCGCGTCGATCTCCTTGACCCACGGCGCCCCGGCGCAGTCGGCCGGCAGCTGCCCCGGCGGCGTATCGCGCAGGTACTGGTTGTAGCCGGCCGCGTAGCCCTCGATCGCCGTCTTGACCTCGGCAGGCGCCGCGTCCCACATCCGCTGCGCCCGCGGCCCGACCTCGAGCGCGAGGTAGGCGAAGTCGCTGGTCAGGAACGCGTCGCCGCTGCCGCGCCCGAAGTACTTGGCGCGCTCCGAGCGGACCTTGACGATCTGATCGGCCAGCGTGCACACGTGGTCCTGCGCGAACGCGTAGGCCTGGCCGAACAGCGCGCTGCCGAGATCGTCGGCCTGGATGTGGGCGATGCCGAAGCTGGTGCGCCGGATCGTCGCTCGATAGGCCGGCTCGCCGGAGGTCTCGCTCGTGCTCCCGTCACCTGTCGAGCTCGCTCCGTCCGTCTCAGTGTGGGGGGCGTCGGTCGAACCGCAGGCGAACAGCGGGGCGAGCGCGAGGACGGCGAACTTGCGCAACATCGCCCGTCAGGCTAACGCGTCGCCACGCAGCGGCGCAAGCGCGCCGCCCTCGCCGGAGCGACTGCACGGCCCCTCCGCGAGCCCGCCCGACGCCGAAAGGCGCGAGGCGCCGGCGGACCCCGCGGGCGATTCCGGGCGGTTTGCCCGCGAGCGGCCGTGCGCGGCCCGTCGTGGCCGCGCCGATGGCCCGGTTCCTCACGGCGAGATCCAGGGCAGCCGCCGGGCTCCGACGGGGGTGATCCAACCCGCGGCCACGGTCGCCCGAACCGGCCTGGCCAATCGGACATGTTCTATCGAGCATGTCGTCAAAGACATTCGCGCGCCGGACCGTGAAGTCACATGCTCCACGGGACATGCCCTTCCGAACATGTCCCACCGAGCACTCCGCCGCCGCTCGCCTCCGCGCTCACCCTGCCCCATCGAGCATGTCCTCACGGACAGCTCACGCCTCGGCCGCCGCGAGCGCCGCCGCGAACAGCTCGGCCAGCGCGGGCTCGTCGGGCAGCTGCTGGGCCAGCGCGGTGCGGATGGCTTCCACGCGCCGGACCAGATGTGCGCGCGGGATGCCGCGGCGGCCCAGGAACCCCGCCAACCACCGGACATGGTCGGCCAGCACCGCCGGCGAGCCCAGGGCCAGCGCGTCGGCGCAGTACGACACCAGCGTGCCGAGCTCCACCACCTGCAGCGGCTCGTCGTCGCCGGCGGCCGCCAGGGCCACCGCGGCGGCCAGGACCAAAGTATCGGCGCGGCGCTGGACCTCGCGCGCGAGCCCGTCCGGGTACGCCAGCGCGGCCGCCGCGGCGCTCAGCAGGTCGACCGCGGCCTGGCGGTCGGGCCACGGCTCGTCGGCGATCGCGGCCGCCAGACGCTCGAAGTTCTCGGCCAGGTGCAGCGTGCACATGCCGCGCGCGGTCAGCACTTGCTGCAACCAGCGGGCGTAGTTCTCGAGCACCGCCGGGTCGTCGCCGGCCAGCGCCTGCTGCAGGTACTGCACGTGGAAGCGACCGTCCTGGCGGCCGTGCCGGTCGGCCCGCTCGCCGAAGCGCTCGCGCCAGAACGGGTCGACGTACATCTCGCCGAGCACGCGCTCGGTCAGGCGGTCGCTCGCCTCCGCGAGCTGCGCGATCAGGGCCTCGTGGCTCACGCCTCGACCCCCGCCAGCCGCCGCGCCGTCGTCACCAGCTCGCCCGCGTCGTCGCCTGCCTGCACCACCCCGAGCTCGCCCGCGAGGCCTGGCGACCAGCGCGTCGCGTGTCCGCCGATGAACACCGGGCGATCGCTGATCTCGCGCACGCGCGCGACCGCGGCCCGCAGCGCCGGCAAGTTGAAGCTCATCGTCACTGACAGCCCGATCAGGTCCGGCTGCTCCTCGCGCACCACCGCCACGAGCTCCTCGGTCGGCACGTTGGCGCCGAGGTAGCGCACTTCGAAGCCCGCGAGCTCGAGCACGTCGGCGACCAGGCGCGCCGGCAGCTCGTGCAGCTCGCCCTCGACGCACGCCAGCACCACGCGACGATCGAGCGGCGGCTGCGGCGTCGCGCGCTCGAACAGCGCCGCCAGCGACAGGTGCGAGATCGCCGTCGCCATGTGCTCCTGGGCGATGCTGACGCGGTTGAGCTGCCACAGCCGACCGATCTCGTCCTGCGCCGCGCGGATGACGTGCAACTGCAGCTCGTCGACGTGGGCCCCGCCGCCGAGGCCGTCCTCGAGCAGCAGCCGCACCGCCTCGCGTCGATCGCCCGCGAGCTGGGCCCGCAGGTAGCTGTCGCGCAGCTGCGCCAGCACCGGGGTCATGACGCCTCCCGCAACGCCTGCCCGGCCGCTCGCGTGCGCGGGGCCAGCCAGTCGATGAGGCGCGTGAAGGTCGCGCGCGCCGCGAGCACGGCCTCGGCCTCGGCCTCGGTCGTGCTCACCACCCGCGTGACCACGGCCGCGAAGGCGCGCCAGCGAGCCCCGGTGTCCGGCCCGTAGCCGGCCAGAAACGCGGTCGCTCGTCCGCGCAGCACGGTCAGCGCCGGCGGCAGCTTGGCGAGGATGTAGCGGCCGCCGAGGGTCGAGCCTTCGAGCACGTAGGCGACCCCGAGCGCGCTCGCCAGCGAGGCCGTCGAGGGCAGCGCCGCGCATCGGGGCACGGTCGAGGGATCCTCGCCCAGGACGCCCAGATCGGCCACGAGCATGGGGGATTTGCGCCGTTCGGCGGCCGCGAAGCCGACGGCGAGGAGCCCGGCGTGAGCACCCAGCCGGTCCTCCAGCGGCGCGTGGTAACCGAGCATCGCCGCCAGGTAGCGGCGGTAGTCGGTCAAGGTCGCGTCGGCGTCGAGGATTCGCACGTGGAGCTCCGCCTCGCGGTGGAGATCTGCAGTGTCGTCCTTGAGCCGGCGAAGCGGGTCGCGGGCCGCGGTCACGATCCCACCGTGCTCCGCACGCGCGGCCGGGTCAAGGCGCGGGTGACTTTAATGACAATCTGTCATCGCGGGTCGACGAGTGCTTGTGTATGAGCCAAACAGGGGAGAGCCTCCGCGCTCAGCCGTATGCAGCCGACCACCTCCTCACTCGAAGCCACGATCGACGCGCTCAGCCGCGAGCTCGCGCTGATCGTGGCCCCCGACAGCCGGATCGAGTGGGCGGACCCGCGAGCCGAGCGGCACGGCCTGCGCGCCGCGGCCGAGCTGCGCGCGGCGGTCGTGCCCGGCTGCGAGACCAAGCTCGACGAATTGCTGCGCCAGGCGGCCACCGAGCCGGTGGGCGGCTGGGAGCTCCCGCTCGTGCTCGCGGGCAAGCCGGTGACGCTGTCGTTCTCGGCGCGCGCGCTCGACGGGCGCATCGCTCTGGTCGGCAATTTCGTCCCGCAGGGCTACGCCGAGGCGATCGGCGAGGCCGCCCGCGCGGTGCAGGAGATCGTCGACCTCAACCGCCAGCTCGCGCGCCAGAAGACCCGGCTCGAGGAGTCCAACAAGGCCATCCGGGCCCTGCACGCCGAGCTCGAGCAACACGCCGATCGCCTGCGCTCCTCGGCCGAGGTCAAGAGCCGCCTGGTCGCCGGCGTCAGCCACGAATTCCGCACCCCGCTGCACTCGATCCTCGGCCTCTCGCGCCTGCTGCTGGCCGCCTCCGACGGCCCGCTCAACGACGAGCAGCAGACCCAGGTCGCCTTCATCCGCGACTCCGCCGAGGAGCTGTCGCGCATGATCAACGACATGCTCGACCTCTCGCGGCTCGACGCCGGCAACGCGCCGATCCGGGCCGCTCGCTTCGCCCTGCCCGACTTCTGGGCCGCGCTGCGCGGGACCATGCGACCGCTGGTGCGCGAGAGCGGCGGGGTCGAGCTGCTGTTCGACCCGGCGCCCGACGTCGGGCTCGAGACCGACCAGGGCAAGCTGGCCCAGATCCTGCGCAACCTGATCGCCAACGCGCTCAAGTTCACCGAGCGCGGCGCCGTCCGCGTGTCGGCCCGCGTCGACGGCGAGGAGCTGCGCGTGCTGGTCGAGGACACCGGCATCGGCATCGCCGCCGACGACCAGGCGCGCGTGTTCGAGGAGTTCGTGCAGATCGACGGCGCCCTCCAGCGCGCCGCCACCGGCACCGGCCTGGGCCTGCCGCTGGCCAAGAAGCTGGCCGAGGCGCTGGGCGGCCGCATCGAGCTCGAGAGCACCCCCGGCGTCGGCTCGACCTTCTGCGTCACCGTCCCGCTCGAGCACGCCGAGATCGACGCGTTCCGCAAGCTCGAGGTCGCCGCGAGCCAGCCTGACCCGACGCGCGCCCCCGTGCTCGTGGTCGAGGACGACCGCAGCGCCGTGTTCGTCTACGAGCGCTACCTGTCGATGGCGGGCTTCCAGGTGCTGCCGGCGCGCACCACCGAGGACGCGCGCAAGGTCCTCGAGCAGGTCCGGCCCTCGGCGATCTTGCTCGACGTCATGCTCGAGCGTGAGGACACCTGGAACTTCCTCGCCGACATCAAGCGCGACCCGGCCACCAACGACATCCCGGTGCTGGTGTGCACGGTGATGAACCGCGAGTCGCGGGCGCGGGCGCTCGGCGCCGACGAGTTCTGGCTCAAGCCGGTCGACGAGGACAAGCTGATCCGCAAGCTGCAGGTGCTGGCCGCCGGGCGCGGCGCCAAGGTCCTGGTCGTCGACGACGAGCCCGCGGCCCGCTACCTGATCAAGAAATTCCTCGAGGCGACGCCCTACCAGCTGCTCGAGGCCGCCGACGGCGACACCGGCGTCCAGCTGGCCCTGAGCGAGCGGCCCGACGTCATCTTGCTCGACTTCCTGCTCGAAAACATGACCGCGTTCGACGTGATCGACCAGCTCAAGGCCGACCCGCGCACGCGACCGATCCCCGTCATCATCGTCACCTCGCATGCGCTCCCCGTAGAGGACCGACAGCGGCTGGCGGAGAGCACCGAGGCCATCCTTTCCAAGGAGCACCTGTCGCGCGAGCTGGCGATCAATCGCATCCGCGACGCGCTCCGTCACGCGGGCATCCGTGAGCAGCCGCCCGCCAACGAACGAGGTGGAGCGTGAAAGACGCCCGCAAACCTTTGATCCTCAACGTCAACGACCACGTGGCCAACCGCTACATGGTCTCGAAGATGCTCAAGAACGCCGGCATGCAGGTCATCGAGGCCTCGACCGGCGGCGAGGCGATGGCGCTGGCCCAGGACCCGCAGCAGAAGCCCGACCTCATCGTCCTCGACATCCGCCTGCCCGACATCGACGGCCTCACGGTGTGCCGCCGGCTCAAGGCCGACCCGCGCACCCGCGACATCAAGATCCTCCACACCTCCGCCACCTTCGTCACCTCGACCAACCGCGTCGAGGGCGTCGAGGCCGGCGCCGACGGCTACCTCACCCAGCCGTTCGAGCCGCAGGACCTGATCGCCACCGTGCGCGCGCTGCTCCGCCTCCACGACGCCGAGGCCGCCCTGGTCGCGCGCAACGGCCTGCTGGTCGAGGCCGACCGGCGCAAGGACGAGTTCCTGGCCATGCTGGCGCATGAGCTGCGCAACCCGCTGGCCGCGCTGCACATGGGCCTGCCCGTGCTCGACCGCTACCCGCCGCGCGACGAGCTCGAGCAGCAGACGCGCGACATCATGGGGCGCCAGCTGACCCTCCTCACCCGCCTCGTCGACGACCTGCTCGACGTCTCGCGCGTCACTCGCGGCCGCATCGTCCTCCACCGCGAGCCGATGGACCTCGCCGCGCTGGTCCGCCGCGTCGTCGAAGTCATGCGCCAGCGGGCCGCGGGGCCGCGCCGGCAGGAGCTCCGCCTCGTGCTGCCGCCGCAGCCGGTGCCGGTGCTGGCCGACGGCGGGCGCATCGAGCAGGTGCTGACCAACCTGCTCGACAACGCCAGCAAGTACTCGGACGCCGGCACCACCATCGAGATCCGCCTCGCGCTCGTCGGCGGCCAGGCCGAGGTCGTCGTGCGCGACCAGGGCATCGGCATCGACGCCGCCACCTTGCCGGCCATCTTCGACCTGTTCGCCCAGGCCACCCGCTCGCTCGACCGCTCGCACGGCGGGCTCGGCATCGGGCTCACGCTCGCGCGCGGCCTCATCGACCTCCACGGCGGCACCATCACCGCCCGCTCCGACGGCCTCGGCCTCGGCACCGAGCTCACGATCCGGCTGCCGCTGCAGGCCGCGCGCGAGCTGGCCCCGGCCCAGCCCAGCGAGCCCGCCGCCGCCCCCGCCCGCCGCCGGATCCTCGTCGTCGACGACAACGAGGACGGCCGCAAGATGCTGCGCAAGCTGTGCGAGCTGCAGGGCCACGACGTCGCCGAGGCGGCCGACGGGCTCGAGGGGGTCCGCTGCGCCCTCGAGGGCCGGCCCGACGTCGCCTTCGTCGACATCGGCCTGCCCGGTATCGACGGCTACGAGGTCGCCCGCCGGGTCCGCGCCGGGCTCGACGGCCACTCCCCGGTGCTGATCGCCCTGTCCGGCTACGGCTCGCCCGAGCACCGCGAGCTCGCCCACGAGGCCGGCTTCGACGAGCACGTCGTCAAGCCGATCAAGCTCGCCAACCTGCGCCGGATCGTCGGCGCCGCCGCGCCCAAGGCCTGAACCGCCTGGCCTCGGGGGCATGTCCCGATGGACATGCCCATGCAGACATGCCCCGGAGAGCATGTCCCGAGGGACCTGTCGTTCAGGCCCGCAGCGCCTGGTCGAGGTCGGCCAGCAGGTCCTCGACGTCCTCGACGCCCACCGCCAGGCGGACCAGGTTGTCGCGGATCCCCACCGCCCGCCGCTCGTCCGTCGTCAGCTCGTAGAACGACATCAGCGCCGGCTGCTCGATCAGGCTCTCGACCCCGCCGAGCGACGGACCGATCCGCGGCACCGTGCAGGCGTCGATGAACCGCGACGTGCGGTCGAGGTCGCCGCGGACCAGGAAGCTGACCACCCCGCCGAACCCTCGCATCTGCGCCCGCGCGACCGCGTGGTCGGGGTGCGAGGCCAGGCCCGGGTAGAACACGCGCTCGATCGCCGGGTGGCCCTCGAGGAACTCGGCGATGCGCTGCCCGCTGGCGTTCTGCCGCTCGACGCGGAGCGCCAGGGTCTTGAGCCCGCGGTGCAGCAGGTACGCGCTGTGGCCGTCCAGCACCCCGCCGAGCATGCCGCGCAGGTCCCGGACCGCCCCGACCAGCCCGGCGTCGCCGCACACGGCCCCCGCCAGCAGGTCGTTGTGGCCGCCGAGGTACTTGGTGCCGGCGTGGATCACCAGGTCGGCCCCGCGCCGCAGCGGCTGCAAGTTGACGGGCGTGGCGAAGGTCGCGTCGATCACGATCTTCAGGCCCGAGCCGCGGTGCTGGGCCTTGATCGCCGCCAGCCGATCGAGGTCGGCCACGCGCAGGTACGGGTTGGTCGGCGACTCGCCGAGCAGCACCCGCGTCTTGCCCGGCACGATCGCCGCCGCGAGCGCCTCGTAATCGCCGGGCTCGACCAGCGTCGCCTCGACCCCGAACTTGCGCAAAAAGCCGGTCACGAACTGGCGCGTCCGCCGGTAGCCGTCGGCCGTCAACACCACGTGCTGGCCCTGGCGCAGCAGGGCGAACAGCGTCGTCGAGATCGCCGCCATCCCGCTGGCCAGCAGCGCGCAGTCCTCGGCCCCCTCGAGCGCCGCCAGCTTGCGCTCGACCGCCGCCACCGAGGGGTTGCCGTAGCGGCCGTATTCCTCGCGCTGGACCCGGCCTTCGAAGTGATCCCGCACCGCGGCGGTGTCGCGGAACGTATAGGTCGCGGTGCAGGCGATCGGCGGCACGATCGCGTCGTCGGGGTTCGGGTGGCGCTCGCCGGCGTGGACGGCGAGCGTGGAGATGCGAGACGAGCCGGTCACGGGCGCACCGTCGCGCATCGCCACGCACGGCGCAACCGGCGATGGCCGCGACGTCGCGCCGACGCGGCGCCCCGGACACGCGTCCCGACGCGGCGCTCGATCGAGGGATCATGACACTCCAGGATCGCATCCAGGAGCCGCTGGTGCCGCTGCGGCGACCCCCGCGCGCGGGCGCACTGGCGACGCGGGCGCGGACCTGTGAACGGCGTTGCGTCCCGAGCTACCTTGAGCCCCCGCGTATGCCCCACACCGTCGCTCCCCCGGTCGAGCTCTCCATGTCGACCGCGAACATCCTGGCCACGGTCTTCACCGGGCTCGCCGAGGCCCGCAACGAGGTCGAGATGCTCGGGGCTGCGCTCGTCTACCTGCGCCCGCTCGGCCCGTTCGCCGTCAACCTCCACCTCACCACCGTGTTCGAGGACGGCGTCCCGGTCCTGGCTCGCCACGTCGCCCAGTGGTTCGAGGCCGCCGGCCTCGCGGCCACCGACGGCGAGATCGACCTCCGCTCGCACCTCTCGATCTCGCAGCTCTGGTACGACCAGGCCGCGCCGGTGTTCCTCGAGGACATCGCCGCCGACCCGCGCTGCGACGCCGTCTACCGCGAGTTCATCATCAGCCACGGCATCCGCGCCCAGGTGTTCTTGCCGCTGCACAGCGAGGCCGCCGGCCGGGTCATCGGCGTCGTCGTGGCCCACTTCGGCGCGCCGCGGACGTTCACCAGCGAGGAGCGATATGTCCTCAAGACCCTGTCCTTCGGGCTAGCCTCGTTCCTCGCCGGCCGCCGCCTGCTGGCCGAGCGCGAGGAGTCGCTGCGCCAGGTCGAGCGCCAGCGGCGGATGTTGACCGCCGTGCTCGAGAACCTGCCGGTCGGCGTCTACCTGGCCGAGGCCGGCACCCACAAGCCGCTGCTCGCCAACCAGATCGGCGTCGAGACCATGGGCAAGCAGCGCGTCGAGGCCGACGGCCGCGTCTACTACGAGGCCTACACGATGTATCAGACCGGCACGCTCGACCCGGTCCCCTTCTCGGAGCTGCCGCTCTACCGCACCCTCGCCACCGGTGACCCGCACAGCGGCGTGATCGACGTGCGCAGCCTCGACGAGAGCGTCGGCATCGTCACCCTCGAGCTCTCGGCCGCCCCCGTGCGCGACGAGAGCGGCGAGATGTTCGCCGCCGTGGTCGTCTACCTCGACGTCACCGGCCGCAACCGCGCCGAGGCCGAGCGCGCCGCGATCCGCGAGGAGCTGATCCGCACCCAGGCCCAGGCGCTGGCCGAGCGCTCGACCCCGCTGATCCCGCTCGGCGACGACGTCGTCGCCATGCCGATCGTCGGCACCCTCGACGGCAGCCGCGCCGACCAGATCATCGAGGTCCTCCTCGAGGGCTGCGCCGCCCGCAAGGCCCGCCACGCGATCCTCGACATCACCGGCGTCCCGCACGCCGACACCGCCGTCGCCGGCGCCCTCCTGCGCGCCGCCGCGGCCGTCCGCCTCCTCGGCGTCGAACCGATCCTCACCGGCATCCGCCCCGACGTCGCCCGCACCCTCGTCGGCCTCGACGTCGACCTGCGCGGCGTCGTCACCCTGCCGACGCTGCAAGAAGGCATCGCCCACGCCGCGCGCAAGGCCCCGCGCCGCCGCTGACCGGGCGCCGCGAGCCGTCGCGCGCGGTCGCCATCCCCTCGCTCAGGGCGTACGCGCGACGGATGTCTCGGAGGACATGTCTTCCAGGACATGCGCGAAGAAACGCCGTGAGGTGGCCTCACAGCCCGTTTCACGTGACTCGATGCGATCCGACGGCCGCCTCATCGGCGAGGCAGGTCGAGGGTGACCTCGAGCTGGCGCGCGGCGGAGCGAGCCGTCGCGCGCTCGCTGTCACTCGCAGGTCGACACCGAGAAGCTGCCCGCGAGGTCGATCCCGGCGGCGGCCAGCTGCGGCGAGTTGACGTGGCACAGGCGGGCCTCGATCCCGCTCGCGTCGATCGACACGATCTCGAGCGTCGCGTCGAGCATCGTCGCGCTCCAGTCGCACACCCCGTCGCCCTGGTCCGCGCCGTACACCGACTCGACCCCGCGCACCTCGGGGCCCGTGAGTTGATGAAGGCCCGGCGACTGGTGGCCCGGCGGGATCCAGATCTTCACCTCCCATTGCCCGCACTCCAGCCCCTGCTCCGTATCGGCGCACGCGTGCGCCTGCCCGGCGAGGTGGACCTCGAGCGTGCCCTCCTCCGGGCCTTCCCAGCAGCTCGTCGTCTGCACCGCGCACTCGGGCTCGTCGGGGATGACCACCCGGGCCAGCTTGGCGACCTCGAGCGGCACCGCCTCGCCCTCGCACGGCGTCGGCTCGAGCGGCGGCGGCTGCTCGGTCTCCTCGCCGGTCTCGGTGACGCTGGCCTCGCTCGGCGAGGACTCGCTCCCGGTGGTCGTGGTCTCCGTGGTGGTCGTCGTCGCCGTCCCGGTCGGCTCCCCGGAGGTCTCGGTCTCGCCCGCCGAAGTCTCGGTCGCATCGCTCGTGGGCGCGGTGGCGGACTCCTCGGGCACGGCCTTGAGCTCGCACGCCAGAGTCGCCGCAAACAGCAAACAGGTCACGGTAATCGAACGCATAGGCGATCGATGTAGCACGGCGATCGCAGCATCACCATGGGACCCGGCTGTCCTGCGAATGCAGCCGCGCACGACATCGGCGTCGCACCCCGTGTCGGAAGAGCGGCCACCCGCGCGCACCGGACCCGGGCCCTACGATCGACGAAAGAAAAAGCATACCGATCGCGCATTGGTGAAACATTCGCCATTCGCATGATCGATGGCGCATGGTTCGTCGACAATCCGGGTGCTGGTGCCCTCACGACGCCAGGCGCGGCAGGAGCCGGAGATTCTGCAGGCATGCGGCAGGCGGGCGGCACGGGGATATGGCGGACCCGAACCGTTCGGCGTGTTACTTTGGCCTCGATCTATGACCCGTTTTTTGCTCTGCCACGCCCTGTTCGTCCTGCCCGTGATCGCAGCCTGTGAGAACCAGGACCCGCTCGATTCCCTGTCGCAGGGCTCGGCCGTCAGCAACGGCCCCGGCGGCGGCCCCAGCGGCGGCCCCAGCGGCGGCCCCGGCAGCGACACGATGCCGGCGACGGACACGGACCCCACTGGCACGAGCACCGACGCGCCCACGACCACCGACGCGACCACGGGCGACCTCCCGACGGGTGGCGAGACCGGGCCGACCGAACCCGGGACCACCGGCGAAGGGCTGAGCCACGCTGCCGACATTCAGCCGATCTGGGACGCCAATTGCGTCACGGACTGTCACACGCCGGGTGGCGCCGCGTCGGGGTGGTTCGTCCTCTCCGGAGATCCCTACGACACGCTCATCAGCCAGGCCTCGTTCGAGATCAACGACATGCAGCTCATCGTCCCCGGCGTCCCGGAGCAGAGCTATCTATGGCACAAGATCAACGGCACCCACCTCGCAATCGGCGGCAACGGCAACATGATGCCGCCGCCGCCCGCGCCCGCGCTGTCGCAGGCGGCGATCGACACCATCGGTCAGTGGATCCTCGAGGGCTGCTCGCTGTGAAGCGACGCCCGACAGCGCGCGCTGTCCTCGAACCATGAGAGCCCGGGCGGTCGGACGCGGCGATCCCGCTGCACGGGCACCTTTACGTGCCCCGGGCGGCGCGCGAAGCTCGGGCCGCATGCGCGTCTCCACCGTCGACCTCGAAACCGCCGCGGGCACTGACCACACCCAACTCGTCACACCCGACGGCGCCGGGCCCTGGCCCGCGATCATCCTCTGCACGGACGCCGGCGGCCAGCGCCCGGCCATGCTCGAGATCGCCGGGCGGCTCGCCGACCTCGGCTACCTGGTCGCCATCCCCGACCTCTATTTCCGCGTGGGCCAGCTTCAGGACCTGCTGCCCGAGGGCGAGAAAGATCGGCCGATCATCACGGCGATCTTCGGCGACGCGGCTGTGCGCCAGCGGTGGTTTCAGCGCTTCTACCTGTCCGCCACCGCCGACGAGACCGTGCGCATCGGCGTCGGCGCGGTGCTCGACCACCTCGCCGCCCGGCCCGACGTGACCGGCAAGGTCGGCACCACCGGCTATTGCATGGGCGGCAACATCTCCCTGCGGATCGCCACGATCTTCGGCGACCGGATCGCCGCGACGGCCTCGTTCCACGGCGGCGGCCTCGCCACCGCGGCGCCCGACAGCCCGCACCTGCGCGCCGCGGCCGTGCGCTCGCGCGTCTACGTCGCGGGCGCGATCGAGGACGCAACCTTCACCGACGAGGCCCGGAGCACCCTCGAGGCCGCCCTCACCGAGGCCGGCGTCGAGCACACGATCGAGGTCTACCCGGGCCGGCACGGCTTCGCCGTGACCGACAACCCGACGTACGACGCGGCCTGCGAGGCGCGGCATTTCGCCGCCCTCGAGGCCCTCTTCGCCGCGACCCTGCGCGCGTAGACAGCGGTGCAGCGACCCGCGTCTCGCAGCATTGCGAGGCGCGGCGCCGTTCGATGCACCGCGATGCACTCCACCGATTCTCGGCTCGCGCGAAAATCGACTGCGGCTTCACGACCTCGGCGTCCGCACACGCGCTGAGGGATTCGCCGACACACGCTCTCCGGCCCACCGACGCGCGCGGAGCGACGAATGGCGCCGCCGGACGTCCACGGGCGACAGCGCCGGCGTTTTGTGGTCCATTCATGTCCATGCGACGTACAGCATGGCTTTGGGGCGCACCGGTATTCTGCATGCTCGCCTGCACCGGCGGCGGCGGCGACACCGACACCACCGGTGGCACTGGTTCCCCCGGGACGATGCCCGGCGCGACCGAGGGCGGCACCCCGGGCACCACCACCGACGACCCGCCGACCACGGGCGGCCCGACCGCGCCGACCGGCACCGACGGCACCACCGCCGCGAGCGACACCACGCCCCCGGCCACCACCACCGACGGCACCACCGGCGATCCGCCCGACCCGAACGAGCTCGGCGGCTTCTTCCGCCGCGGCATCAACATCGGCGTGCGCAACCCCAACTTCCCCGATCCGGACGGCGCCTGGCTCGCGGGACAGGTCGGCTGCAACAGCATCCGCGTCTCGCTGCCCGAGCGGCACCTCGTCACCTGGGGTTACGACATCGAGGTCTCCGACGTCGACGCCTACGCCGGCATGGGCCTCGATCGTCACATCGCCTTCTTGACCTCGCCGATCGCCGAGCACTCCTCGGCGCCGGACGGCACCCCGGAGTGGGAGCTCGCGCATTACATCCCGGCCAACCTCTACGAGCCGGCGATCGTCGATGGCGCCATCAACCCGGACAACTACTGGGCCGAATACGTGTACAAGACCGTCAGCACGTACAAGGACCACGTCGATATGTGGGAGATCTGGAACGAGCCCGACTGGGTCGCCGACTGGAATTATACCGAGACGTGGGACACCGATCCGCCGACCAAGGAGCAATTGGTGCGCTTCGGCGGCTCGATCTTCGACTACGTGCGCATGCTACGGGTCAGCAAAGAGGCCGCCCTGCTCGCCGATCCCGACGCCAAGATCGCCCTCGGCGGCATCGGCTACCCCAACTTCCTCGACGCCCTGCTGCGCTACACCGACAACCCCGACGGCGGCGCCGTCACGGGCGAGTTCCCCGAGACCGGCGCGGCCTACTTCGACGTCCTCAACTACCATTATTACCCGCTGTGGACCCCCGGCAATTCCGACGCCGGCGCCGACGGTTTCTTCGCCACGCGCGACGCCTTCGCCGCCAAGATGGCGGCCGCCGGCGTGCCCGAGCGGCCCTACAACGTCACCGAGGTCGGCGCGCCCAAGACCGCCCTGAACGGCCAGCCCGGCGGCCTCGAGTACGCGCGCAACTTCTACGTCAAGGTGTTCGCGCGCGCCCAGGCCGAGAAGTTCGTCGGCGCCGACTGGTTCATCCTCAGCGACGGCGACCCGGGCGAGTCGTTCGGCGAGATGGGCCTCTATCAGGACATCAAGGATCTCGGCAAAAAGGAAGACGCGACGCCCTCGGTCACCGGCGTCGCCGCGAAGACGCTCAACACCCTGCTCGCCGACTCGCGCGCCGACCCGGTCGCCGCCGCCGCCCTGGCCGCGCCCGCCGACGTGCGCGCCTACGCGTTCCGCCTGCCCGACGACCGCCAGGCGATCGTCGCCTGGGCCTACGCGCCCGGCACCGACGAATCGGCGCAGGCCCAATTCGACCTGCCGACCGACAAGAGCTTCGACGTGCACGCCTGGGACTTCAGCCAGACCGGCACCGCCACCCCGGTGAGCCCGGAAGGCGGCCTCCTCGGCCTCGACCTCACCGCCTCGCCGATCATCCTCGTCGAGCAGTGAGCCTCGGCCGCGCGGCATGGCCTTCAAGACATGTACTTTTGTACATTTTCTGAAGGACATGCCTCGACGGCCATGTCGTCGCTGAAGCTCACCGGCCTCGCCCACCTCTCACAGCCCATCCCCCGCGGTTCCGATATCCTTGCGCGAGCGGGCTCGGCCGCGCGGCTTTGCCTCGTTTGATAATCGTGGTAGTGGGCCGATGAAGCCCCCTTCCCCATGCCCGACCTGACGCTGCACGCCCATCCTTTGTCTTCCTATTGCTGGAAGGTCCTGATCGCCCTCTACGAGGCCGGGACCGCGTTCACCTTCCAGCACCTCGATCTCGCCGACCCGTCCGCGCGGGCCGAGTTTTACGCCCTGTGGCCGATCGGCAAGATGCCTGTGCTCGTCGACGCCACGGCGGGGCGGACCGTCGCCGAGACCAGCGTCATCATCGAGTACCTCGAGCGCTACGCCCCGGCCGCGCGCCGCATGCTGCCCACCGAGCCCGAGGAGGCGCTCACGGCTCGCTTCTGGGACCGCTTCTGCGACCTCTACCTCTCGACGCCGATGCAGAAGGTCGTCGGCGACCGCATCCGCCCGGAGGGCAGCCGCGATCCGTTCGGCGTCGACGAGGCGCGGCGCACTCTGGACGCCGCGTTCGGCGTGCTCGAGGCCCACATGCAGGGGCGCGAGTGGGCGGCCGGTTCGTCGTTCGGCCTGGCCGACTGCGCCGCCTCGCCGGCCCTCTTCTACGCCGACCAGATCGCATCGCTGCGCGAGCGCCCGGTCCTCGCCGCCTACCTCGCGCGGCTCGCAGCGCGCCCGTCGTTCGCGCGCGTGCTCGACGAGGCCGGGCCGTGGATGCACAACTTCCCGCGCGAGAACCGGCCCTGAGCCTCGGGCCGGCCGCGACGCGAGGCCGACGCGGATGGCGCCGGAAGTGAAGCCGCGCCAATCCATGGGCGCGCCGGCTCGAGGCGTGCGCGCGGAATGTCCGAAGGGACATGTCCGAAAGTTTCGGACATGTCCCCTCGGACACACGCCGGCGCGGCCCGGTCAGGCCGCCGGGTCGGGGCGCAGCCGCTCGAGGTACTTCAGGTCGAAGTCGAACCAGCGGTTCATCGGCCACTTCGCCTCGGTCTTGCCCCACTCGATCATCTGCCTCAGCTTCTCGGGCAGCACGTCGGCGTGGTGGGCGGCAGGGTCGCCCCACGGGTGGATCGGCGGCAGGGGGGCGCGCCCGAGCACCTCGAACACCAGGGTGGCGGCCTGGTCCGCGTCGATCTCGCCGGCCTCCCAGCGGTCGAACGTCGCGTCGGTGAAGCGGCGCATGTCCTCCAGCGGATCCTCGCCGGGCGCGGGCTCCAGCGGCAGCGGGTCGGCGTCGAGCTTGGCGAACTCGGCCTTGTCGCCGGTCTCGAGGTACTTGAGACAGACCCGGAACATGCGCAGGTCGCCGAACAGGATGTTGACGAGCCACACCCGCAGGAACGCGTTCCAGGTCTCGAAATTGGCGAACGAGCGGAACGAGTTGTGGACCATGCGGTCGTTGTCGAGCAGCATCGCGTCCTGCAGCCGCTTCGGGTACTCGAAGCGCTCCACCGCGAAATCGTCGTCCTTCAGGGCCTGGATCAGCCGCGGCGCGAACGCGTGGATCGTCTCGAACGTGTTGATCATGCCGCGCGAGTACAGGGCGTCGATGAAGCCGTGGGCGTGCGACATCAGGAAGAACCGCTTGCCGACGCTGTCGGTCGCGGTGAACTGCAGGCGGCTGGTGCCGACCCACGGCCGCGTGATCTCGGCGCCCTGCAGGTGGCGGACGATGCTGGGGTAGCGATTGACGACGTCCCAGAACTCCTGCTCCGGCGTGATATCGGTGCGCTGCGGGTATTTGCGCATGTCGAGGGTCAGGCCGACGCTCGTCAGGTCGCTCTCCGAGCCGGGCACGTTGTCGAAGCGGATCACCCAGAACCACCCGCCGTCGATCACGTGGTGCAGCGTGCCCTCGTAGTAGCCGCGCGACAGGCCGGGCCGCTCGTGCGGGGCGATGGTGTCGTCGTAGCGCTGGAAACCGCGCATGTGGGTGAAGATCGTGCGCGACTGGGTGCGCAGCGGCGGCACCTCCGGGCGCAGGCCCAGCTTCTCGGCCACCAGCGACTTGTGGCCGGTGGCGTCGACCAGGTAGCGGGCGTGGAACTCCTCGCCGGAGGCGGCCCGCAGGACCACGCCGTCGTCCTCGAGCGAGAAGTCGACCACGTCGGTGCGGTCGCGGTAGGTCGCGCCGTAGCGAACCGCCGCCTTCACCACGTAGTGATCGATGTCGGCGCGGAACAGGTGGCTCTCGGACGCCAGCGGCGTCGGCGGCGGGACCAACAGGTGCCCCTTGTTCGGGTCCTGCCACTGGCCCTCGTCGTGGTAGAGGAACCCGAAGGTCTTCTTCACGCCGCAGTTGCGGGTCACGTGCCGCAAGATCTTCTGCGTGCAGCTCAGGTTTTGGATCTCCGGCACGTCGAACCGCTCGCCGAGGATCCACAGCAGCATCGAGCTCTGCGGCTGCATCGCCTCGCCGACGGCGAAGCGCGGGTGTGTGCCCTTCTCGAGCAGCAGCACGCGGAACCCCTGGCGGCCGAGGATCGCGGCCAGCACGGCGCCCGCGATCCCCGAGCCGAGAATCGCTACATCGTATTTTTCGTGATTCACGAGATTCTCTCCAAGGTGCGCGAATCAGCGAATCGTGGCATCGGCTCGTCTCCGCGCTCGAATCGCCTCATCGGGTCATGTCGAACGCGAAATCTTCGTGGAGCCGACGCGCCCCGTCAATGCCACGCGGCCTCGGCGCGAGCGGGCGATTCGGCGACATCGCCGAAATCTCGGAGCCGCCCGCCGGGCATCGTCCGATGGCCGTCGCACCCACATCGGAGGCGAAGGGGGCTTCCGCGTTCGTCGCGGGTTTCGACACTCTTCGCATTCGCCGCGCCGGCCCGGCGCCGGTGAATCATTCGACCTGAAGATCTGGAGCTACCGCCCGCAGCTCGCTCAGGGTCGGTTCGAATTGGTCCTCTGCGCAGCGCGACCCGGTGACCAGTCGCTGCAGCGAGTTCAGCCATGGCGCGCCGACCAGGGGGCGCAGCCGCTCGCCGTCGAGCTCCCGGCTGCTCAAATGGAGGCGTGTCAGCCGGCGGAGGTGGGACGCCCCCCCGAGCGCGGCGACCCCCGCGATCCCGATCGCGCTGCCGCTGAACCACAGCTCCGTCAGCGCGGCCAGCGGTCCGCTTACGAGCGCGGCGAATCCGTCGTCGCCGATCTCGCGGTTGCCCGCCAGATCGAGGCCCGCGAGCCCGGCCAGCAGCGGCGCGTCCGCCAGCGTGCGCGCCCCCTCGTCGCCGATCGCCGCGTTGGCGAGCACGAGCAGCCGCAGCCGCGGCCAGGGCGCCGACGCCAGCGCCGCGACGCCCTCGTCGCCGACGTGGTTCCTGTCGAGCAGCAGCTCGCGCACGCTGGCGAGGTGGGCCGCCGACGCCAGCGCACGCGCCCCCTTCGGCCCGAAGCCGGTGTGCCGCAGGCTCAGTCGCCTCAGCCGCGTGATGTGGGGCGCCTCCGCGAGCGCCCGCGCGGCGGTGTTGCCGAGCGGGTTGTCGTCGAGCAGCAGGCACTCGAGGCGCGCGAGCCACGGCTCCTCGATCAGGTCGCGCGCGCCCGCGGGGCCGATGTCGTTGTCGCGCAGGTCGAGCTGCGTCAGCCCGGTCAGTTGATCGGCGATCGCCAGCGTCGCGGCGCCGTCGTCGTCGAGCTTGTTGTAGGCCAGCCGGAGCTCGCGCAGGCCCGCGAGCGAGTCGGCGTAGGCGATGGCCTCCACGCCGGCGATGCCGATGTGGTTGTGGCTCAGGTCGAGCGTCCGCAGCCGCTGCATCCGCCCGACGATCGCCCGCACGCCCGCGGGCCCGAGCTCGTTGTCGTAGAGGTCGAGCAGGGTCAGGTTCGGCAAGCCCTCGGCCAGGGCCCTGGCGCCGGCGGGGCCGAGGTAGCTGGCGCCCAGCCACAGCTCGCGCAGGCCGCTCAGGTTGGGCGTCGCGGCCAGCGCCCGCGCGCCCACGTGGGTGAGGCGGCTCCACTGCAGGTCGAGGGTGACGAGCTGCCGCAGGTGACGCGCCGACGCCAGCGCGAGCGCTCCCTCGTCGCCGCACGGGTCGCCCGCGCCGTCGAAGAACGAGCCGCCGAGCCACAGCTCGCGCAGCTCGGCGAGGTGCGACGCGGCTGCCAGCGCGCGCACGCCCTCGGGACCGATCCGGCAGCTCTGCAGGTCGAGCCGGGTCAGGCCCGCGAGGTGCTTCGCGCCGGCCAGCGCCAGCCCGCCGGCCTCGAAGATCCGGTTGGCGCGCAGTTTCAACGCGCGCAGCTGGGACATGTGGGTCGCCTCCGCCAGCGCCCGCGCCCCGTCCTCGCCGATGTCGTTGCGCTCGGCCGCGAGATCGAGGCTGGTGACGACCGCGAGCAGCGGCGTACACAGCGTCGCCTTCAGCGCCTCGAGATCGTCCTCGATCCCGCGCAGGTGCAGCCCCTGGACCGGCGCATCGCGGACCAGCCGCTCGCCGATCGCCGCGACCCGACCCGGCGTCAGCGACACCGTGTCGACGAAGCCGCGGGTCCAGGTCGCCTCGCCGACGCGCAGCCCGAGCTCGTGGTGCCAGGCCTCGTCGTGAAGGGCGAGCAGCGCCTCGGCGCGGATCACCAGCTCGCCCTGCGCGTCGTCGTCCTCGCTCCGGGCCGCCGCGCACTGCAGCTCGATGAACTCGCCGCGCGGGTCGCCGCGCTGACGCAGCTGCCGGGCCAGCGCCAGCCGCGGCCCGTCGTCGTCGGGGCGGGCGCGGATCGCCGCCAGCGCGTCGTCGGAGGATGACATCGGCCTCGCGCAGTCTAGGCGCCGACGGCCGCGCCGCGTCAAGGCCGAGCGCGGGCCCGTTCCCGCGCGTCGGCGTGGTGGTGCATCGCGGACGCCCCGACGCGCCCGCGTCAGCCGGCCGCGGCCTGGCGCAGCGCGTCGATGTCGAGCTTCTTCATCTGCATCATCGCCGCGGTGGCCCGCTTGGCCCGCGCCGGATCGGGGTCGCCGAGCACCTCGAACAGCGCGTCGGGCACGACCTGCCACGACACGCCGAACTTGTCCTTGAGCCAGCCGCACTGCTGCGCCCGCGGGTCGCCGCCCTCGCTCAGGCGCTCCCAGTAGTGATCGACCTCGGCCTGGGTCTGGCAGTGAACCACCAGCGAGATGGCCTCGGTGAACTTGAACATCGGCCCGCCGTTGATGGCGCCGAACTCGATGCCGTCGAGGATGAAGCCCACGGTCATGACCGAGCCCGGCTTGTGCCCGCCCGGCCCGGCGCTCTCGGCGGAGTAGCGCGTGGTCTTGGTGATCCGCGAGTCGGGGAAGATCGCGGTGTAGAAGTTCGCCGCCTCCTCGGCCTGATCGTCGAACCAGAGGAAGGTGGAGATCCGCTGCTTGATCGTGGCTGCCATGGTGAATCCTTCGTGATGTGCCGTGTTGACGTTGGGGGTGACCCGGCCCTGCCTGGGCGGCTCCGCGGCCGTGCTCACGAGAGATGTCGTTTTCGCGGGGCCGCTTTCGACACGCCCGACCCACCTCGACGAAAAAAATCTCGCGGCGGCCGCCGAGCGGCAGAGCCCGCCGAGCGCATGGCGCGCGAGAACCCATCGTCACGGAGCCGTGCGAGGCACTCGTCGCCGACTCCGACGCGGCGACACGCACGCGACCTCGCGCGTCACCGGCGAGGCCACGCCGGGCGAAACCTCTGCGCGCCGCCCGGGCGTGGCGAAGACGCTAGGCTCTCCGCATGCGACCTGCGCCGACGTTCCTCGCCTCGCTCGACGACGCCGTCGAGGTCTTGCTCGCGCGCGTGCCCGGCCCGCTGCACG
This sequence comes from Nannocystis bainbridge, assembly GCF_028368995.1. Taxonomy (GTDB): domain Bacteria; phylum Myxococcota_A; class Polyangia; order Nannocystales; family Nannocystaceae; genus Nannocystis; species Nannocystis bainbridge. The sequence continues at coordinate 445,229 of NZ_JAQNDL010000001.1, forward strand.
TCGGCGCCCCGCTCGGCCTCGGCAAGCCGCATCGCCTGCTCAACGCCCTGTATCACCGCGTGGCCGCCGACCCCACGCGGCCCCTGCACCTCTACACCGCGCTCTCGCTCGATCCGCCCGAGCCCGGCGAGGGCCTGCAGGCCCGCTTCCTCGCCCCGTTCGTGCGCCGCCACTTCGGCGACGAGTTCCCGCGCCTGGCCTACGTCGAAGCGCTGCGTCGCGACGCCCTGCCGGCGCACGTCGAGGTCGAGGAGTTCTATCTGCAGTCCGGCGCGCTGCTCGGCTCCCCGGCGGCGCAGCGGCGCTACACCAGCCTCAACTACACCCACGTGGCCCGCGCGCTGGCCGAGCGCGGGCTCAACGCGATCGTGCAGAAGGTCGCGCGCGAGCCCGGCGACGCGCCGCCGACCCGGCTGTCGCTGTCGTGCAACACCGACGTCACCCTCGACGCGCTCGACGCCGTGGCCGCGCGCGGGCTGCCGCGCCCGCTGCTGATCGCCGAGATCGATCCGTCGCTGCCGTGGCTCGGCGGCAGCGCGGCGGTGCCGACCGAGCTGTTCGACGTCGTCGTCGAGCCTCCGGGCCCGCATCCGCAGCTGTTCGGGCTGCCGCGCCAGCCCGTGGCCGACGCCGACTACGCGATCGGCTTTCACGCCAGCACCCTGGTGCGCGACGGTGGCACGCTGCAGATCGGCATCGGCGCGCTGGCCGACGCGCTGAGCCACGCGCTCGTCCTGCGGCACACCGACAATGCGACCTACCGCGCCGTCCTGCGCGCGCTCGGCTCGCCGCGCGCCGACGACCCCGCGCTCGCGCCGTTCGCCGTCGGCCTCTACGGCTGCAGCGAGATGATCAACGAGGGCTTCCGCCGGCTCGTGCAAGTCGGCGTGGTCGGGCGCAAGGTCGTCGACGACCTCGCGGTGATGCAGCGCGTCGAGGGCGGCTCGGCCGACGCCGACGACCTGGCCCGGCTCGCGCGCGACGGCGAGTACCTGCACGGCGCGTTCTACCTCGGCTCGCCCGAGCTCTACGCCTGGCTGCGCGCCCTGCCGGACGCCGAGCGGCGCGCGATCGGCATGCGCCGCGTCAGCGCCATCAACGACCTCGACGGCCCCGAGGAGCCGCTCAAGCGGCTGCAGCGCCGCGAGGCCCGCTTCTTCAACACCTGCATGATGGCGACCGCGCTCGGGGCCGCGACCTCCGACGCGCTCGACGGCGGCCGCGTCGTCTCCGGCGTCGGCGGGCAGTACAACTTCGTCGCCATGGCCCACGCGATGCCCGACGCGCGCTCGATCCTGCTGCTGCGCGCCATTCGTGACAGCGGCGGCCGCACGTCCTCCAATGTCGTGTGGAGCTATGGTCATACCACCATCCCCCGCCATTTGCGCGACGTCTACGTCAGCGAATACGGGATCGCCGACGTGCGCGGCAAGGCCGACGAGGATTGCGTAATCGCCATGGCGGCGATCGCCGACGCCCGCTTTCAGGCCGGCCTTTTGGCGGCCGCCGAGGCCAACCTCAAGCTGCGGCGCGGCTTCACGGCGCCGGGGCGCTGGGCCGACAACACGCCCGAGGCGCTGCGCGAGCGGCTGGCCCCGCACCGGGCCGCCGGGGCGCTGCCCGACTACCCGCTCGGCAGCGACTTCACCCCGGTCGAGCAGCGGCTGGCCCGCGCGCTCGGCTGGCTCAAGGCCCACGCCGATCACAAGCTCCACATCGCCGTGCGCGCCATGACCGGCGCCGCCACCGACGACTTCGAGGCGCTGCAGCGAATGCAGCTCGATCGCCCGCAGGGCGCCCAGGAGTGGCTGCAGTCGCGGCTCCTCGGCCTGGCGCTGCGCATGACCGCGTGAGCGGGCGCCGGCCGGCGCCTCGCCGGCGCGCGGCGAGGCACCCGCTCGATTCACGGGGTGAGCCGCGCGACCTGGGCGCGTAGCCACGCCTGCAATTCGGCCGGGCTCCGCGGCACCAGGCCGAGGGCGAAGCGATGGACTTCGCCGTCCTCGCGGGCCACCAGCTCGCCGTCCGGGCCGAGCTGCAGCAGCCGCGCGAAGCCCTTGGTGGTCCACATCGGCGTGGCCGTCATGCTCTCGAGCTCCCAGACCTGCATCGTGTCGCCGACGGCGCCGAACAGGAGCTCGCCGCCCGGGTCGAATTGCATCGACCAGATGTTGCCGCCCGCGTCGATCGATCGCACCGCCGCGGTCGCGGCGTCGACGAGGAACAGCCGCTCTCCGTCGCTGACGGCGATCCGCTGGCCGTCGTGGGAGACCCGCAGTCCGAAGTAACCCTCGGCGCGCAGGCCCAGGGCGACGTCGAGGGGGCGGGTGGTGCGAGCCACCAGGTCGTGCACGACCAGCCTCCCGCTGCCGAGCTCGAGCGCCACCAGCCAGCGTCCGTCGCCGGACATGTCCATGTTCAGGTTCACCTTCGGGCTCACGGGCGCCATCACCTGCGTGAGGGCGCCGTCAGCGAAGACTTGCACGCCGCCGGTCGACGACAGCGACGCCAGCCGCGCGCCGCCGGGGTCGTACATGAGGGTCCGCCACCCGCCGTCCCCGCCCTCGAAGCTGCGCGGGCTGGTGTCCGGATCGGACCACGCGTACACCGTGCCGTCGACGGCGATGGCCGCGAAGCCGCGACCGTCGGGGGCGAGGAAGACCCGCAGCACCGGCTCGACCACCCCCGCGATCGCGCGCGGCTGATCGCTGCCGGCGGCGTACAGATCGAGCTTGCCGCCGTGCGACACGAGCGCGCGGCCGGTCTCGTCGACGACGATCGACACCCCGCCCTCGCCCGCCGTCAGGCACGGCGCCAGCGGCTGGCTCGTGCCGGCTCGCGTGTCGATCCGCGTCAGCGCGCCGGTCGGCTTGTGGTGGCGGATCAGGAACTTCGCCGCCGGCGAGTGCAGGGTCGAGGTGTTCGCCAGCCCGCGGCGCAGATCCACGATCGTGTGCGCAGCGTCCCGCGGCTCCCACACGTCGATCGCCGGGCCGCGGCGGGCGAGGTAGCGCCCCGCGTGATCGAGCTGGCCATAATCGTAGTCGGCGGGGGCATGAAAGCGGCGCAGCACGGCGCCGGTCGCCAGCTCGCCGAGATCGAGCGGGCGGCGAACCTGCTGCTGGGCCGCGCTCTCCACCGCGTAGCCCTCGCCGCCGACCAGCACGCGATCGTCGCCCTGGACCAGCGGCCGCCGCCACGCGCACTCCGCCGCGAGCGGCTGCGTGGCGCACAGGACCAGCCCATCGCTGCTGCGCTGGACCAGCCCGACGAGCGACCCGAGGCCGCGGATCATGCCGACGTCGCCGCGCCACTCGTGCGCCGTCGCGCGGGCGAGGTCCCACGCGATCGCCCGCGCCTCGCCGTCGCGCGTGCTGGTCCCGTACAGAAACTGGCCGTCGGACGAGACCCCGAGGAAATGGTCGAGGCCGCCGTGAGCCGTGACCGTGCGGGCCTCACCAGTCGTGCGGTCCCAGATGCTGACGGTGTCGGCCCCGAATTTTCCGCGGGCGAGGAAGCGGGCGTCCGGGGTCACCAGCGCGCGGTTCTGCGGGTCGCTGGCCGGCGCCGGCGGGAACGCGTCGGCGATCTCGCGGCCGGTGCGGAGATCCCAGGCGGTGGCCGGCAAGGGGCGGACCAGCCACGCCTCGTCGGTGGTGATCATCAGGCGATCGATCGCCGACGCCCGGCGGTCGTCGTGCCACGCCGTCCGCCACTGCTGCCATTCGCCCGCGAACGCGTGGGCGCCGATCAGCGCGTCGGCGTGCGCGGCGACCCAGGCCTGCCCGCTCGGCGCGACCACCAGCGGGGCAGCCGGCGCGCCGAGGCGGGCGATCCGCTGGCCCTGGTCGCGCTCGTCGCCCCAGCGCCACATATCGCCGGCGCCGTCCTGGGCGAAGATCCACGGGCTCTGCGCCGCCGGCAGGACCGTGAGCACCTCGGCCTCCGGGCCGCGCAGCACCCGGTCCGGCAGGCCGCGCGACAGCGCCGCGAGGGCCAGCGTGCGCGCCTCGAGGGCCTCGCGTGGGTCGAGCGCTTCGAGCTCGGCGAGGGCCTGCAGCGTCGCCAGGGGCGCCTCGGCCAGCGATCCACGGGCGTGGGCCAGCGCGCTCGCGTGCGCCTGCCGGGTCGCCTCGGCGCGGGCGATCGCCACCTCGCGGTCGAGCTCCGCGCGCTCCTCGGCGTCGGCGCGACGCACCTGCTCGCCGGCCCACCACGCCCCTCCGGTGAGCAGGCCCGCGGCCACCATGCTCACGCTGGTCCAGCGCCGGCGGGTCCGCCACCGGGCCGCCGGGTCGCCGGCGAGCGCGGCCAGCAGCGCGTTCATGGTCGGCCAGCGGCGCTCGGGGTCGGACTGCAGCCCGCGGAGCAGCGCCGCGTGGACCCACGCCGGCACCGCGGCCGACTTCGGCGGCGGCGACACGCGCCCGGAGCTGACCGCGTCGGTGAGCTCCGCGAGGGTCTCGCCCGCGAACGGTCGGTGGCCGTAGAGCGCCTCGTAGAGGGCGATACAGAAGCTGAACTGGTCGGTGCGCGCGTCGCCCCGCTTGGCCGCGAATTGCTCGGGGGCCATGTACGCCGGCGTGCCGAGCACCGCGCCGGTGCTGGTCAGACTGCGCGATGGCTCGCGTCCGCCCGCCGGCTCGGTCGATTCACCGGCCTCCTCGGAGCCCTCGAATTGGGCCAGGCCGAAATCGAGGACGCGGACCCGGCCGTCGGCCCCGAAGATCGCGTTGTGCGGCTTGAAGTCGCGATGGACCACGCCCTGCGCGTGGGCGGCGGCCAGGCCCTCGCCCGCCTGGCGAAACACCGCGAGGACCTGCGGCCACGGGCGCCGCTCGCCGTCCAGCCAGGCCCGCAGCGTCGGCCCGGCCAGGAACTCCATGGCCACGAAGATCCGCTGGTCGGCCAGCTCGCCGACCTCGTACACGTGGACCACGTGGGGGTGAGACAGCCGCGCCAGCGCCCGCGCCTCCCGCAGGATGCGCGAGGCCCCGCTGGCGCTGCCGTGGAGCTTCGGGCGGATCAACTTGAGCGCCAACTTGCGGTCGAGGCGATCGTCGTACGCCGCGTAGACGATGCCCATGCCGCCGGCGCCGACGCGGTTCAGCAGGCGATAGCGCCCGAGCTGCACCGCCTCCGGTTCGGCCCCGAAGATGGCGGCCGCCACGGCCCGCTTGGCGTGCAGGTGCTCCGGCGCGGCCAGCACGTCCGGTCGTATGCCCGGGGACAGCAGGGTCTCGTGCGTCAGCGACGCCGCGGCTGTGGAGCCGCTGGGGTGCGTGGCGTCGACGTCTTCGATCTTGATCACGTGTTCGGCGAGAGAGTGGGTCATGCCCGCGTGGTTCGTCGCGGGTCGATCCGGATCACGGAAAAATTCACGGACGATCGCGCTCTGCGCGGACCCGCACGCCCTCGGCCCAGCTCTCGAGCCCGCGGAAGGTGCTGAGCGCGAGCTCGGGGGTGGCGGCCAGGCGCTCGATGACCTCGCGCAGCTGCTCGCGTCCGCGACGAAGCCGCGACTTCACCGTGCCCTGGGGGATGTCGAGCGCCGCGGCGATCTCGGCGACCGTGCATTGCTCCCAATAATGAAGCTCGAGCACGACCTGCAGCTCGAGGGCGATCGATCGCAGCCCGGCGAGCAAGAGCCGCTGCTCCTCGCGCTCGACGAGGATCCCCGCGACGGAAGGATCGAGCCCGGCGACCGACTCGCTGGCGAGGTCGACCGGGGCCTGCGCCCGCGTCTTGTAGTGCAGGCACAGCTGGCGATAGGCGATGGCGAACAGGTAGCTGCGAAAGCTGCCGTCGCCGCGAAAGCGCGTGATGCCCTCCACGCAGGCGAGGAAGGTCCGCTGGATCAGCTCGGTCCCGGCCTCGCCGACCTTGTTGACGAAGAACCGCGCCACCGCCTCGTAGTAACGCTCGAACAACTGCTGCCCGGCGGCCCGCTCGCCTCGCCGCCACGCCGCCAGCAAGACCTCGTCCTCGTCGCTCTCGGTGGACACGATCGTTCCATCCTAGCCGACTCCGGCCCGCCGAGCCGCCGATGTCCCGTGAGCCGTCCGCGACCCTCAGGCGGCCGCATCACCGCCGAGCCCCTGCCCGCGCAGGGCCGCCGCGCAGTCGTCGACCGAGTCGCCGAACGGGCTGCCGCGGGCGATGATGCAGGACCCCTGCGGCCAGCGCAGCGCCAGCGCCCGCGCCGACGATGCGGCCTGGAACACGCGCTCGACGCGAACCGCGGCCAGCGGCGCCAGCACGCGGCGGGCCGGGTCGAGCAGTCGCCCGCCTGCCACGTCGACGATCAGCAGCGGTCGCGGCTCCGCGGCGGCCCGGCGCCGACCGAACCGCACGACCCTCACGACCAGCCACGCCGACGCGCCGCCGAGCGCCGTCAGGATCGCCGCCGCGATCGCGTGGTCCGAGCCGCCGCGGATCGCGAACACCGCCTGGACCGCGGCGTTGATCAGCGAGATGACCGCCACCAGGGCCAGCACGAACACCGCGGTGCGCGGCGGCGCGGGCCGCTCGACGATCCACAGCTCACCGTCCCGGCGATCGATCTCGGTCCCGTTGCAGCGCGCGACGACGGCCACGGCCCGAGCGTACCGCACCGCGCGACTGAAGGTCGCGCGGATCGCCGGGAGCACGCCCGCGCTCGCGGCCGCGCACGCCCCGGCCCACGCGCGCCTCACTGCGGCTTGATCCCGCAGTCGTCGACGTCGCTCGGCACGCAGCCCTCGCAGTCCCAGCGGAACGCGTCGAGCAGCGCCACCGTGGCCCAGTTCGCGTCGGACATGTCGGCGAGGAAGAAGCCCACCGTGATCGCCGCGCCCGGCTGGACCCCGCCGCGGGCGGTGAACCAGTGCGAGCAAGCATGGCCCTCGAAGCCGGTGCCCCACAGCTGCGGCTCCGCCTTGGTGTAGCCGGGGCCGTCGAAGTAGCTGTCGAGCGCCGTGATCGTCAGCGGCAGCCCCTTGTCCGCGTCCTTCGGGTCGGGGATGAAGGCCACGTTGCCGCTGTAGGCGTCGACGGGCGGGTTGGCGTTCGGGTCGTCGGGGGTCGGGTCGACCTGGTAGGCGAAGAACATGTCGTTGAAGACCGTGCCGACGTAGCCCGGCCACTCCGACGAGCAGAACACGAAGTCGAAGGTGAACCCGTGCGTCAGCGCCGGCACCACCGTCTCGAAGCTGAAGTAGATGCGGTCGTTGACCTTGCCGTTGGTCTTCTGCCACTGCGCCTGCAGCGTGTCGGAGCAGTCGCCGTCGCCGCCCGGCTCGCCGTTGTCGCAGCCGACGAACGGCGTGCCGCCGGCCCCGCCGTTGCTGCCGTCGACCGCCTTGAACGGGCCCGGCAGCGCGTCGTCGCCGGAGTTGCCGTTGGCCCCGTGCCCCACCTGCGAGAAGGTCGCCTCGATCACGATCCCGTCGGCGTCGGGCGCCGCGATCGTCCCGGTCGAGAGCATCAGGAACGCGCTGCCCTCGCGCGGCGCGTAGAGCCGCTCGGGCGGGGTGTTCGGGTCGCCGTCGAGGTCGGCGGCGTAACTGCCGAAGCCGCGCGCGACCTGCCAGGTGTCGGGCTGGGCCGCCGGATCGAACTCGAACGCAGTGACGACGACCGAGTCGTCGGCCTGGAGATCACAGACCCCGATCGCGCGCAGGGCGGCGCTCGGGTCGGTCTTATCGTGGAGATCGATCGCGTCGTCGCACACGGCGTAGGTCACCGGCGCGCCGCAGGCCGCGGGGTGGTGCTTGCTGCAGTCGTTCTTGCAATAGTCGAACTCGCCTCCGTCGACCTGGTTGCCGTCGTCGCACGCCTCGCCGGCCTCGATCGCCCCGTTGCCGCATTCGGGCGGCGTGAAGGTGCAGTCGGGCTCGCAGCCGTCGCCGCCGCCGTCGTTGCCGTCGTCGCACAGCTCCGGCTTCTCGACCGAGCCGTTGCCGCACACCTGCGGCGGCGTCACGACCTGGCAGTCGGCGCTGCAGCTGTCGCCGTCCTCGGTGTTGCCGTCGTCGCACGCCTCGCCGACCTCGTGCTTGCCGTCGCCGCAGGTGTGCGCGAGCAAGCAGTCAGGCTCGCAGCCGTCGCCGCCCGCGAGGTTGCCGTCGTCGCACTGCTCGCCGGGCTCCAGCACCCCGTTGCCGCACTCGCCGTCGCCGTCGCTCACGCCCTCGGTCGCGCCCGTCGAGCCGGTCATCGCGTCGCTGCCGGCGCTGACGGTGCCTCCCGCCGACGCGGTGTCGGTGCCGCTGCCGGTCGGCAGGCCGCCCTCGCTGTCGCTGCCGCTGCCGCTGCCGGTCGGCGCGCTCGCGGTCTCGGTCGCCTCCGACTCGCTGGTGTGCGCCGCGGTGCCGGCGTCGGACTGCGAATCACCGCCGCCGCTGCCACAACCGACGAGCGCGACGAAGCACGCGAACGCGCCCCGGTGGTCCTTGCTTGCGTAAGCCATGGACCACGATTTCCCATCCGCCGGGCCCGATCAAGCCCTCGCTCGCGGGGCGATGCCGCCCGACCCGCAGCGAGCCCGGCGCGCCCGAACGGCGCTCCGCGGGCCCGTGAGCCCCGGCCCGTCGAGCATGACACGAGCTTGACCGCCGGCGCGGCGCGGCCGAAGGTCGGCCATGCTCGAGCGCGTGACGCTGACGGAGATCCGCACCATGGCCGACTATCCGCCGGGCCTGATCGGGGCAGTCTCGGGGCTGTTCGGCCGCAGCATGAGCGCCAGCCACGGCACGGACTGGCGCGTCGACGCGTTCGTCGCCGAGGGCCAGAGCGAGTTCTTCCGCCGCTTCGATCCGTCGCGCGATCGCGTATGGGTCGCGCTGCGCGACGGCGTCCCCTGCGGCGCCCTCACGATCGACGGGCCGCGCCTCGAGGCCGGCCGCGAGGCGGCGCGGCTGCGCTTCTTCATCCTCGACCCCGCCACCCGCGGGCTCGGGCTCGGCCGCCGCATGCTCGCCAGCGCGATGGATTTCTGCCGCGAGCGCGGCTATTCGCGGGTGTACCTGACGACCCTGCCCGGCCTCGACGCCGCGCGCCGCCTCTACGAAGATCGCGGCTTTCGCCTGATCGGCCAGGACGACCCGCCGTTCTGCGGCGGTGACCACGGCGAGCAGACGTTCGAATGGCGCGCGCCGTGAAGGCCCGCGCCATTGGGAACCCCGCGAATGCGCCGACCGCCGCGATCAGGGCGCCGGCAGATCGGGGCAGTCCATGGCGGCGTTCGTCGACCAGTCGCAAGTCACGGCCACGAACGTCCCGGCCGGCGCCTCGCCGCCGCGGAGCAGCTCGATCTCGAGGTTGCTGCCGCCGTCGACGCAGGCCTGGCTCATGTTGTCGATCTCGGACGGCGTCTCGTTGCCGCCGTCGATGCGGGCGGCGAAGCACGCCTCCTGACCGGCAGGGATCGCCCAGCCGCCCATGACTTGCTCGCAAGCCACGATCGCGGCGCACACGTGCTGGACGGGATCGTAGTCGCAGACCTCGCAGTTGACCTCGACGAGCGAGGTCGACGGATCGACGTCCTCCACGCATTGCGAGAGGCACCCCGACGGATCGAGCTGAACCGGCTGATCGCCGCCGCTGCCGGTCGGCGCGCCGGTCTCGGTCCCGGTCTCGGTCCCGGTCTCGGTCCCGGTGCCGGCGTCGGTGGTGGTGCCGGTCGGCGCGTCGGTGTCGGTGCCGGTGCCGGTGCCGGTCTCGGTGTCGCTGTCGCCGGACTTGCTGTCGCCGCAACCGGGCAGCATCAGCGCAAAAAGTAAGATCGAACGCTTGATCATGATGGCGCGGACGCTATCAGAAGCCGCTCGCGGCGGCACGAAATCGACGATAGGCCGACCGCGGTGAATTTGCGGCGAGTCGACGGCCAAGGCGGCTCGCTGCAGGCGACTCCCCCCATTCTGGCGCGCCGCGACAATCGCATGAGTACCGCCCCATGCATGAGAGCGGGGATTGGGTCCCGTCGGGCGAGGGGATCCACGCGAGCATGGGGCGCACGATGCTGCCGCTCGCGTGACCTCCGGGGCGAGCATGAAGACCCTTCGTCCCGATGACGAGGTCCGTCCCGTGAAGCCCGGGCGACCGCGACTCAACGCCGGCGCTGCGCCGACGTCTCCCACGCGCGACGGCCGAGGTCGCCCGGCGCTCCGCAAAGCGCGCCGACTTGCGCCGCTCCCGGCCTGCGGCTATGGTGCCCCTCGTCGAACCCCCACGGAGTTGGCCCGCCCTTGAAGCTGCACGCCTGAATCCCGCTGTCCCCCAGCCGCCCGCAACGCGCCGTATTGGCCGCGGGCGAGATTCAGGAGCATCTTCATGGCCACTCTCTTTTGTCGCGACCTCGCGTTCTCGTTCGGCGACCTGCCGCTGCTCTCCGGCGTCGACCTCCACCTCGTGCCCGGCTGGACCGGCCTCGTCGGGGCCAACGGCGCCGGCAAGACCACCCTCCTGCGCCTGCTCGCCGGGGCGCTCGCGCCCACCGGCGGGGAGATCCAGCGTGACCCTCCGGACCTGTCCCTCACGACATGTCCCCAGAGCGTGGAGGTGTGCACGCCGGAGATCGCCCGCTTCGCCGCGCGCGACGACGGCGAGGCCCGCCGCCTGCACGGCGACCTCGCGCTCGATCCGTCCGATCTGCAGCGCTGGGCCAGCCTGTCGCCCGGGGAGCGCAAGCGCTGGCAGATCGGCGCGGCCCTGGTCGACGCGCCCGACGTGCTGCTGCTCGACGAGCCGACCAACCACCTCGACCACGCCGGCCGGCGGCTGCTGCTCGCCGCGCTGCGAAGCTTTCACGGGCTCGGGGTGGTCGTCAGCCACGACCGCGCGCTGCTCGACGGGCTCACCGACCGCACCCTGCGGGTCACCGGCGGCGAGGTGCAGGACTGGGCGCTGCCGTACAGCCGGGCCAGGCGCGCCTGGGAGGCCGAGCGCGCCGAGCACAACGCCACCCGCGCGACCCTGCAGGGCCAGCACCGCCGACTCGAGGGACGGCTCGACGATCAGCGGCGCGCGCTCGCCGGCGCGACCGCGAATCGCAGCCGTCGCGTGCGCAGCAAGGGCAAGCACGACAGCGACTCGCGCACGCTCGGCGCGGCGACCCTCGCCGAGTGGTCGGAGAAGTCGCTCGGACGCGGCGCCAGCGTGCTGCGGCGCGCCATCGATCGCAGCGCCGCGGCCCTGTCCGAGCACGCCTACGAGGGCGAGCTCGGCGGGCCGATCGCGGTCGCCGGCGAGCGGGCCCCCTCGGCCTACCTCGCCGCGCTCGACCTGCCCGAGCTGCGCGCCGGCGATCGCCGCGTGCTCGGGCCGGTGCAGGTCGCCCTGGCCCGCGACGCCCACGTGCGCCTGGCCGGGCCCAACGGCGCCGGCAAGACCACGCTGATCCGGGCCCTGCTGGCCCGCCTGCGCTGCCCGCCGACCCGGGTGCTGTATGTCCCGCAGGACATGTCCGAACAGGAAGCCGTGGCCCACCTCGACGCGGTCCGCGAGCTGCCGGCCGACGAGCGCGGCCGCGTGCTCGCGGTGGTGGCCGCGCTCGGCGTCGATCCGGGGGCGCTGCTGCGCTCGCGCCGGCCCTCACCGGGAGAGGCGCGCAAGCTGCTGCTGGCGTTCGGGCTCGGCCGGCCGGTGTGGGCGCTCGTGCTCGACGAGCCGACCAATCACCTCGACCTGCCCGCGGTGGAGCGGCTGGAGACGGCGCTCGCGGCCTTCCCCGGCGCGCTGGTGACCGTCAGCCACGACGACGCGTTCGCCCGCGCGTGCACCAGCGTCACCTGGCGCATCGACCAGGGCGAGCTGCGCGAAGAGACAGGTGCTTGAACCTCCGCGCGGCCCGCCGCCGCTCACTCGGCCGCGTCTTCCTGGGCGGTCCGCTCGAGATCCTGGACGAAGGAGTCGCGCTCGCGCTCGTACTCCTCGGCCAGCTTCTCGGCCTCGCGGTCGCTCACGACCTGGCGCGCCAGCGGGAACATCTCGCCCTCCTCCTCGTCGACGTGGTGCCCGACCATGTCGGCGAGCACCTTGATCTTCGGCGTCCAGGCCTCGTGGTCGGGGCCGATCGCGTCGATCTCGGCGATCAGGTGATCGACCTGCTTGTGCTCCTCGATGCCTTCTCGGGTCTCGTCCTCGGTGTTGGACTCGTCGAGCAGCCGCGGATAGAGGACGGCCTCCTCCGCCCGCGCGTGCGGCACCAGCTTGATCTTGAGCCGGGTGAACAGCTCCAGAGCTTTGGCGCCCTTGGCCTCCTCGAGCTCGTGGAACAGCTCGCTGACCTCTTCGTGCTCGCGATGCAAGATGTCGTAGATCTGGGGCTTTGGCATGACGCATTCCTCCTGGCGCGGGGACCCGCCGGGGCGGGCCAGCGACCGTGAAAGATGTGGCGCGAAAACGAGGTGCGGCAAATCGGCCGACGCCGTCGGCCGCCGGCCGGGCGCCAATGCTGGCAAGAGCGGCAGGACAGGCGATTCTGCGTACAGAGCGCCGCGGCCCCGGGCTGCCAGCCTGAGCCGTGGGCTCGTGCTCGATGAGATCTGTCCCCACCCTCGCCGCGCGGCTCGGGGCGCCTTTTGTCATGACATGTCCCCGAGGACATGTGGACATCGACCACCGGACCCACATCACCCTCCCGGCCGCCCCGCCGGGGCTGCGTTCACCCGCGCGTCGGCGCGCCCTCGTCCGCGGCGTATCGTCGGCGCCGCTGTGTGCACCATCGAGATCGGCGCCGGGAATGGCCACATGACCCGACCTCGACTTCGCTGTGCGACCGTGCGCGGGCCCCATCAACCCGAGCGGAACACGGTTCAACATCGGGGCTCGCGCGCGCCGACCTGCGCCTGCAGGGCGGCCCGGGCCCGCGGGCCTCGTGTTAGTCTCGGAGGCTCGCTCGGGGTGCTGATGGACAGCTTCGAAGCCAGGGCGTCCGCCGACCTCGGACCCCATGTCCCCCAGGACATGTCCGTCGGGACATTGATCGCCGGCCGCTACCGGATCCTCGCCGGCCTCGGCGAGGGCGGCATGGGTGCGGTGTACCTGGCCGAGCACCTCGAGGTCGGCCATCGCGTCGCGGTCAAGGTGCTGCACGCCGAGCCGAGCGCGCGGGCCTCGATCGCCCGCCGCTTCCGCGTCGACGCCTGCAGGGCCGGCTCGCTCGGGGACCCGCACATCGTCGAGGTGTTCGACGCCGGCGTGCTGCTGGACGGGCGCCTGTTCCTGGTGATGGCCTACCTCGAGGGCCGCGACCTGGCGCAGGAGCTCGAGGAGGTGCTGGTCTTCGACGCCGAGCGCGCGTGCTCGCTGATGCGGCAGGTCACGCTGGGCCTGGCGACCGCCCACGCGGCGGGCATCGTGCACTGCGCGCTCAAGCCGAGCAGCGTGATGCTGGCGGCGCTGCCCGAGGGCGAGGTCGTCAAGCTGCTCGACTTCGGGCTCGCGGCCAAGGTGGTGCTGCACGCCGGCGCGGGCGAGCACCCGTCGCACGAGGCCGGCGCCCACTCGAGCTCGGCCGATTACATGGCGCCCGAGCAGGCCGCGAGCGTCGCGGCGACCCCGGCCGTGGATGTCTACGCCGTCGGGGTGATGCTCTACGAGCTGCTGTCAGGCTCGCTGCCGTTCACCGCCCGCCACGCGTTCGAGCTGCTGAATTTCAAGCTGCTGCACGCGGCGCCGTCGATCGACGCCCGCCGCCCCGGCCTGCCGCCGCGGCTCGTGCGGCTGATCGCCGACTGCCTCAGCATCGACCCCGCGGCCCGCCCCGCCGACGGCGCGGCGCTGGTGCCCCGCCTCGACGCGGTGCTCGCCGACCTGCGGAACCCGGCGCCGCGGCCCGCCGAGGGCGCGACCGCGCCGCAGCCCGCGGTCCGGCGCCGGCGATGGCCGCTCGCGCTGGCGGCCGGCCTGTTGCTGACGGCCGGCGTGGCGTCGGTGGAGCTCGCGCCGGAGCCCGCGGCCGCGATCGAGCCGCCGCCACCCGCGCCGACGCCCGCAGCGCCGGCGCCGACGATCGAGCCGCCGCCGCCCGCCCTGCCCGCGCCGACGGTCGTCCCGCTCGCGCCCCCGCAGCCCGCCCTCGAGCTGCCGCGAACCGAGCCGGGCCCGAAGGTCGCCCGCCGGCCCGCGCCCACGACCGACACCGACGCCGACGAGACGCACCTGAGCCCTCGCTGTCAGCGCATCCGGGCCAAGGCGACCGAGGCGCGCCGGACCCAGCGCTGGGGCGTGCTGCGCGACCAGAGCCGCCACCACGAGTGCTGGGCCTCCGAGCCCGAGGTCCGCAAGCTGCAGGCCAAGGCGGCGATGGAGCTGGGCGACTTCTCCGGCTGCGTGACCTTCGGCGCCGGCCTGCGCGACCCGGAGGTCGAGCAGTGGCTCAAGCTGTGCCGCCTGCGCGCGGAGGATTGAACCTCCGGGCTCTCGGGACAGCCTCGTCCGCGGGCGCTCACCCGCGGACTGCGGTGAATGACCCCGAGGACATGTCCTCAAAGCCAGAAAATCAGCGCCGTCAGACCTTCGCGCGGGCCCGCAGCTTGCCGAGGCAGTACACCAGCGCGTCGCGCAGCTTGGCGAACACGGCCACGTGCGTCAGGTCGATGCCGAGCCCCACGATCGTCTGGGCGATCGTCGGGTGGATGCCGGTGAGGATGCCTTCGGCGCCGAGCAGGCGGATCGACTGGATCATCCGGATCAGGTGGCTGGCGGTGCCGGTGTCGACCACCTCGACCCCCGTCAGGTCGAGGATGGCGAAGCGGGCTCGCGTGCGCGTGACCGCCTGCAGCAGGTTGTCCATGATCTCCGCCGTGCGCACGGTGTCGACCAGGCCGATGATCGGCAGCGACAGCACGCCGTCCCACACCTCGATGATCGGCGTCGAGAGCTGGCGGATGACGTCCTGCTGGCGCTCGATCAGCTCGAGCTTGGCCCGCAGCTCGAGCTCGGTGCGCTTGCTGGCGGTGACGTCGAGCGCGATCGAGATCAGCGACAGCTCCGCGTCGCTCGGCGTCGGCAGGTTCCAGCCGAGCCAGTGGATCCCGTAGACCTCGGCTGGCAGCGCATGCGTGGCCTCGCCGGCGATCGCCCGCCGGATGTCTTCGACGTTCTCGAGGTCGCCGTACACGTCGAAGTAGTTCTGGCCGGCGAAATGATCGGGGCGGAGGCCGGCGGTCTGCAGCGCCTTGCCCCGCTGCAGCACGAAATTGGCCTGCTTGTCGATCGCCCACACCGCGAGGTCGAGGTTCTCGAGCAGCGCCGCGAGCAGCCGCGAATCGACCCCGAGGCGCCGGGCCTCGCGCTGGCGCGCGGTCACGTCGTGGCCGCACAGCGTCGCCCCGACGACCCGGCCGTCGCCGTCTCGTATCACCTGCGACCAGGCCTCGAAGTGCAGCGGGCCCTCGGGGCGCTCGAGCACGCGGATCTGCGGCTCCTCGACGTCGCTCAGCGCCCCGCTCCAGGCCGCAGGATCGCCGGCCACCGGCAGCACCTCGGCGATCGGGCGCCCGATCGCCAGGGCTGCGTCGATCCCGAACACTCGCGCGGCGCGGCGGTTCCAGCCGGTGATGCGAAGAGCTGCGTCCACCTCGACGGTGACGAGGGGCCCGGCGTCGCTGCGATCATCCACGGCGCCAGGGTAACGCCGTGGGAACGGGGTTTCCAAGGACTTCTCGAGCGCGGGACATGTCGCCGGTGTGCGTGCGGGTCGGCGCACATGGGACGGCCGCGCTCGAACATGTCCTTTGGGACATCCACGATCCATCGCGCGCATCACCGCCGCCGGCATGGCCGATCGGACAGGTTTACCCATCCCTCTGACCCGGGCCCCGGCGACCTGCCCTCATTTCGGCCGCTCGGCCCGAGCCCGGCGTGTTCGCGCGCGCGCCCGGGCTCCGCATCTGCGGACCCGCATTTTCTCTGCGATCTTCGCTGCGACCTGGGCCCGAAGGTGTCGTCCTTCCTCCGCGAGATGAACTTCGCATCGCGCCCCCTCTCGTCCCTGTCGCTCGTCCTCGCGCTCGCCGCCTGCGGCGACGGCGAGAACCCCCTCACTGCCACCACCACCGCCACCGCCACCGACACCGGCCCGACCAGCGACACCGCGCCGCAGACCACCACCGGCGACGACGGCACCACCACCGGCGACGACGACGACACCACCACCGGCACGCCCGACGATCCCACCACCACGACCACCACCATGGGCGTCGATCCGTGCGACGCCTGCGGCGACGGGGCCAGCTGTCGCGGCGACACCTGCGTGTGCGACGAGGGCTTCGAGGGCGACGGCCAGACCTGCACCGACCTCGACGAGTGCGCCGGCAAGAACGATTGTGCCGTCGACGCCACCTGCAACAACACCCCGGGCGGCTACGACTGCGCCTGCAACGACGGCTACAAGGGCAACGGCTTCACCTGCAGCGACATCGACGAGTGCACCGAAGACCGTGACATGTGCAGCCCGAACGCCGCCTGCGCCAACCAGGACGGCGGCTACAAGTGCACTTGCAACGACGGCTTCACCGGCGACGGCTTCACCTGCAACGGCAGCAAGCAATTCGGCGAGAGCTGCGTGGCCGGTGAAGAGTGTGCGACCGGCCTGTGCCTCGCCGGCGAGTTCGACATGTGCACCGTCACCTGCACCCAGGAAGTCGCCAACGACTGCGGCGCCCAGGGCGTGACCGGTCTGTGCGTCGAGGTCGGCAACGCCCAATACGCCTGCGCCGGCGACCTCACCTTCGGCGCCGACAAGGACGACGTGGTCCTGCAGGCCGGCGACAAGGTCGCGCGCGTGTTCCAGACCAAGACCGACGCCGACGTGTTCCTGGTCAACATCGTCATCGCCGGCGACTACGCCGTCTACGCCACCCCCGACCCGGACGACGACATCCAGCTCGACTTCTATCAGGCCGACGCCTCCGAGTTCGGCACCGCCAACATGTTCGGCATCGGCCAGGTCGAGTCCGCGGTGGTCACCACCCAGCCCGGCGTGTTCTTCGTGGTCGCCCGCAACATCGGCGCCAGCAACGGCGGCTACTCGATCGAGGTCGTCAAGCAATAGCCCGACGCGCAGCTCGGGCGGATCCCCGCGCCACGCGGCCGGGGAGGTCCGGCGTCGGCGAGGCGCTCGCGTCGGCGACCTTCACGTCCCGCTCGAGCGCGAGCTTCGTCGACGCGGCCCGTCACCCGGGCAGCGCGGGCCTCGCCCCGGCGCTCCCCTGGACGCGGACTTGTGGCAGGATGCCGCTCGCGCCGTGTCCACGCCCCCGTCCAGTCCGCCGGAGCCAGCCGGCGCGCGCGACCTCGCGGCCGCCCTCGACCGCGCCGTGATCCGCGGCGCGGCGGCCTGGCCCGGCCTCGAAGTCACGCCGGCGCTGTTCCGCGACTACCTCGCCGCGCGCGTGCCCGAGGTCGACCCGGCCGCGGCCCTCGAGGCGATGGCGCTCGAGGACCTCTACCTCGCCTGCGCCTGCGTCCTCGGCGACCGGCGGGCCATCGCCGCCTTTACCGAGCGGTTCGTCAAGGTCAGCGTCGCCGCGGCCTCGCGCGCGCGCCGGGGCGGGCCGGCGGCCGACGACATGGTCCAGCTCGTGCTCGAGAAGCTGCTCGCCCCGCGCGGCGAGCAGCCGCCGCGGCTGGCCGAATTCGGCGGCCAGGGCGGCCTGCGGGCGTGGGTCCGCGTCACCGTCGTGCGCGCGGGCATCGACCTCGAGCGGACCCAGGCGCGCCGGATCGTCGCCGAGCCGGCCGAGCCGACCGCCGAGCTCGAGGCGCTGGCGACCACCACCGACCCCGAGCTCGACTACCTCAAGCAGCACTACCGCGACGCCTTCCGCGACGCCTTCGCGGCCGCCCTGGCCGAGCTCGACCCGCGCGCGCGCAACGCCCTGCGCCACCACCTGGTCGATCAGCTCAGCATCGACCAGATCGGCGCCCTCCACGGCGTGCACCGGGCCACCGCCGCCCGCTGGATCGCCCGCAGCCGCGAGGCCCTGCTGGCCGGCACCCGCGACCAACTGCGCGCGCGCCTGCGGCTGAGCGAGGGCGAGTACGCCAGCATCATGCGCCTCATCGACAGCATGCTCGAGGTCAGCGTCCAGCGGCTGCTGTCGGGCTGAGCCGGACAGGTCCTCGAGGACATGTCCTCGCGGACCGGTCCTCGAAGACATGCCCCGAGGGTCATGTCCCTCGAAGCATGCCCCTCGGGACATGCCCGTCGAAGCCCTCTCTCCTTCGCGGCTTCGGGCTCGCGGACGCGCGAGAGCCTCACGACGCCGCTTCACCCCGGCGCCGCCGCGGCCGGCCCGATCAGCGCCTCCGCCTCCGGGTGGGCGGCGAACCACGCCTCGACCCCCGCGCGGGCCTGCGGGCTCGGGTCCTTCATCGTCCGCAGCTGCTCGCGCAGCTCGGCCATCGTCTGGGCCGCTCTGGCGCGCTCGCTCGGTCGTGACCACAGCACGCCGGCGAGGGACATGCGCGCCTCGAGCAGGCCGAACGGATCGGAGCCGCGGGCCACGATCGTCAGCGCCCGCTCGAAGCTGGCGATCGCCTCGTCCGTCCGGCCGAGGCGCGCCTGGCAGTCGCCGACGCGCTTCATGGCCCGCCCGACCAGCTCGTGGTCCGGCCCGAGGCGCTTGACGCGGATCGCCAGCGCCCGCTCGTACCCCGCCAGCGCCGCCTCGAGCTCGCCCGCGTGCTTCTGCTCGCCCGCCAGCGAGATCAGCGACGTCGCCAGCGCCGGGTGGTCGGGCCCGAAGCCGCGCTCCTGCAGCCGGACCGCGCGCTCGAGCAGCGCGCGCGTCTGGGTGCGGGCCCCGAGCTCGCGCAGCGTCAGCGCCAGGTTGCCGAGCGTCACGCCGATGTCGGGGTGGTCCGGGCCGAGCGTGCGCTCCTGGATCGCCAGCGCCTGGCGGTGCAGGTCGTGGGCCTCGCCGTACACCCCGAGCTCGCCCTGGACCGCGGCGATGTTCTGCAGGGCGGTGAGCGTGCGCGGGTGGCCGCGGCCGAACGCCCGCTCGCGGGCCGCCAGCACCTGGCGGAACATCGCCACCGCCTCGGTGCGGCGACCGAGCCGGCTGAGCGCCGAGGCGGTGTTGTTGCGGACCGCCGCGACGTCCGGGTGGTCGGCCCCGAACGCGCGCTCGAGCGCCGCCGCGGCCTCACCGAGGGGCACCAGCGCCGCCTCGGGCTGACCCAGGTTCTGCAGCGCCACGCCGATGTCGTTCTGCGCCCGCGCCGCGTCGGCCACGTGCGAAGGGCCCAGCGCCGCGAACCCGGCCAGGGCCGCCCGGTGGCTGGCGAGGGCCGCCTCGAACTGCCCGCGGGTGCTGTGGAGCTGACCGACGCGGGCCGCCAGCAGGGCCGCGCGGGCCGGGTCGGCCACTCGGTGCACGGCAGCGTCGGCGCGCCGGGCCGCCTCCTCGGCCGCCGGGTACGCGGCCCGGGCCCGGCGCACCTCGACCAGCTCGGTCCACCCGTCGGCCGCCGCCTCGACGTCGCCGCTCGCCTCGGCCGCCCACACCGCGTCGACCAGCGTCTGCTCGGCCGCCGCCAGATCCTCGCGCAGCTCGGCCTGGGCCCGCCCTGACTCGACCTGCGCCTCCGCGGCCGGCCACGTCAGCCCGAGCTCTTCCGCGCGCGCGTGGGCGGCCTCGGCGTGGCTGCGGGCCTGCGCCAGCTTGCCGGCCTGGCGCAGCGCCCGGGCGGTGGCCACCTCGGCTTGCAGCGCCGCGGTCTCGGGCCGGCCCGGATCGGGCCTTCCGCGGGCCTGCAGCGCCGCCACGTCGCCGCAGGTCTCGGGTCCGCCGAGCGCCTGGGCCATCGCCGGCGCCGCCAGCACGACCTCGGCGTCGGCGCTCACCAGCAGCCCGGTGAGCGCGCGCAACCCGTCGAGCCGGCGGTCGAGGCACGCGCCCCGCAGGTCCATCGCCGCCTCGGACTGTTCGCCGCGGGCCCGCGTGGCCAGGCAGTTGTCGGTGTGGGCCGTCGTCCAGGCCGCCGCGTAGGCGTTGAGCCGCGCCCGCACCACCGCCCACGCCCCGGCCGCGTAGGGCGCCCGCACCGCCTCGAACGCCGCCTGCGCGGCCGCCCGCGTCGGCCCGTCCCAGACCCCCTGCAGCTTGTCCTGCGCCCCCCGACACAGCCGCGACTCGGCCGCCGGCGCCAGCTGCTGGGCCACCGCATAGCCGCCCACCGCCGTCGCCACCAGCACCAGCGCCCCGGCCATCAGCCAGCGCCGGCGGCTCAACCGGCGCGGCGTGGCCCGCAGCGCGTCCAGCAGCGCCCGCATGTCGGCGTGGCGCTGCGCCGGCTGGACCGCCAGCCCCCGGATCACGATCGCCGCCAGCCACGCCGGCATGCGCTCCGGCGGCGGCGGTCGCAGCTGCCCGCGGCGCACCTGCTCCGCCAGCTCGGTCAGCGTCCCGCCGGCGAACGGCCGCACCCCGCACACCGCCTCGTACAGCGCCACGCAGTAGCTGAACTGATCGCTGCGCGCGTCGACCGGCCGCCCCTCGAGCTGCTCCGGCGCCATGTAGGCCGGCGTGCCGACCAGCGCCCCCGTGACCGCCAGCGCGTCGGGATCGTCGGTCGCTACCGGCGGCGCATCGGCGGCCGAGAACACCCGCGCCATCCCGAAATCCGCCACCCGCACCCGCCCGTCGGCCCCCACCAGCACATTGTCCGGCTTGAAGTCGCGATGCACGATCCCCGCCGCGTGCGCCGCCGCCAGGCCCTCGCCCGCCGCCAGGAACACCTCGATCACCTCGCGCCAGCCGCGGGGCTGCTGCCCCAGCCACGCGCGCAGCGTGCAGCCCTCGACCAGCTCCGTGGCGATGAACACCCGCTGCGTCAGCGCCCCGACGTCGTGGATCGTCACCACGTTCGGGTGCGACAGCTGGGCCAGCGCCCGCGCCTCACGCAGCAGCCGCGGCTGCAGCACCCGCCAGCCGGCGTCGGCCTGCGGGCGGACCCGCAGCAGCTTGAGCGCGACCCGGCGATCGAGCTCGGGGTCGAACGCCGAGTAGACCGTGCCCATGCTGCCCATGCCGACGCAGTCGAGCACCACGTAGCGGCCGACGCTGTCGCCGCGCAGCAGCGGCGCCGCGGCCACGGCCTCCGCCTCGCCCTCCTCGCCGTGGCTCAGGTACGCCTGGGCGTAGCGGGTGACCAGCTCGAAGCAGTCCGGGCACGCGTCGATGTGGCGCTCGACCGCCGCGCGCGACCCCTCGCTGCCGGCCCCCTCGACGAACTGCGCCAGCGCCGTCTCGTCGAGGCAAGCCCCCGCCCCTCCCGGGCCGCCCGGGCCCGCCCCGGCATGTCGCGCGCTCGCAGGCACCCGCGCCGGAGGATAGTGCACGCCCGCCGCCGCCGTCGAGGCCGGCGATCCCCGTCTCGCCCGACCCCGCGCGCCACCTCGCTCCCTGCCGGGCCCCCCGGCGCGCGAATCGAGCGATCGCCACGCTGCGACGAATCCCCTGTCGGCGAATGACAGCGCCCTCTCTCCTCCATGCATTCGCCACGCCTCTCATTGTCACCACCCTGCGCGACGATGTCGCCCTTGCCACGACCTCCGTCGCCGCCTGACCGGGCGAAGGCCCCATGGCTCGCCTTCGGCATGCTCCGCGAGGGCGCGCGCACCATCAGCGAGACCGAGATCCAGGGCGCCCTGCGCTTCAGCCTCGACAGGCCGCGGCTGGACACCGCCTTCAACAAGATCGACCTCGAGCTCAATTCCCGCGACCTGCCGCCCTCGGGCGAGGTCGACGGCGACGACTCGGTCCAGTTGTCATCGGTCCAGCAGATGTTCGGCCGCCTCGAGGTCCAATGGCTCGCCGAATTCCTCGACGTCCTCGCGGTCCATTACGGCAGCGGCCTGCGCCTGCTCGACATCGGCGGCGACCCCGAAGGCGCGCGCCTCGCCATCAATCAATGGGTCGCGGGCGAGACCCATGAAAAGATCCTCGAGCTCCTGCCGCCGATGTCGATCTACCCCACGGTCACCGGCGTCCTGATCAACGCGATGTACCTCAAGGCGCCGTGGAAGTTCGCGTTCGACGAGGTCCAGGAGGGCGTGCCGTTCACCCGCGCCGACGGCGTCGCGGTCGACGTGGCGATGATGCGCGTCGCCACCGAGGACGCCTGGTACCACAAGGGCGCCGGCTTCGAGGCCCTCGAGCTGCCCCTGCGCGGCGAATCGCTGTCGATGGCCTTCATCCTCCCCGACGCCGGCACCTTCGACGCCTACGTCGAAGCCCTCGACGGTCGAGGACTCCGACGGCGGCGTCTGGCCCGAGGCGACCTTCACCGCCGACCGGCCGTTCCTGTTCGCCGTCCGCGACCGCAAGACCGACAGCCTGCTGTTCTTCGGCCGCGTGCTCGACCCGACCGCGCTCTGAGCCTCGCGGCCCGCCAGCGGGGGCGCGTCGCGGTCACGGCGATGCGTCCCTCGCTCGCGTCCGCGCGGCCGACGACGCGTGGATGAATCGATCGTTCTTGCTGCCGGAATTATCGTCGCCCCGCGCCTGCAGGCCAGCGCCCACCTCACCCACGGCCGCGGAACGTGGGGCATTTCCCGCCTCGGCACGTGAGGATCCCGGTTCGCTTGCCAGCGCGATGCCCGCGAACGCATGCCGCCACGCGGGACGTCCGCTCACTGTCGAGGACGTGCAGCGTGACGAAGAACCGGGGTTGCTCGCGTTGCCGAACGCATCATACAGCGAGTACCACCCGCTTGGTCGTATGAGCCGAACCGTCCCCACAGCCTTCTCGCAGCCGCGCGCGCCGACCGGGATCTCCGGCCTCGACGACATCCTCGGCGGGGGTCTCCCGCGGGATCACCTGTACCTCTTCGAGGGGGCGCCGGGCTCGGGAAAGACCACTTTCGGCCTGCAGTTCCTGCTCGAAGGCCGGGACCGCGGCGAGGTCGGGCTCTACATCACCCTGTCCGAGACACGCAGCGAGCTCGAGATCGTCGCCGCCTCGCATGGCTGGTCGCTCGACGGCATCCGCGTGTTCGAGCTGCTCTCGCCCGACCATCTGAGCCCCGACGCGGCGCAGACGATCCTCCACCCGTCCGAGGTCGAGCTCGGGGAGACCGTCGACGGCGTGCTCCGGGCGATCGAGCGGGAGCAGCCGACGCGGGTCGTGTTCGACAGCCTGTCCGAGATGCGGATGCTGGCCCAAGATCCGCTGCGCTATCGCCGGCAGATCCTCGCGCTCAAGCACATCTTCGCCCGCAAGCAGTGCACCGTCATCATGCTCGACGACCGGACCAGCGCGCAGCAGGACTTGCAGCTGCACAGCATCGCCCACGGCGTCCTCGGCCTCGAGCAGCACACCCACCAGTACGGGCCCGAGCGCCGCTGCCTGCGGGTGAGCAAGCTGCGGGGCCTCAAGTATCGCGGCGGCGATCACGACTACGAGATCCGCACCGGCGGCATCGAGGTCTACCCGCGGCTCGTGGCCTCGGAGCACCGCGCCGGCGTCGAGCACACCATGGTCTCGAGCGGCAACCGGGGTCTCGACAGCCTCCTCGGCGGCGGCCTCAGCCGCGGGACGAGCGTCCTGTTCAGCGGGCCGGCCGGCGCCGGCAAGACCACCACCGCGCTCGCCTGCGTCCAGGCGGCCCTCGAGCGCGGCGAGCGGTGCGCCTTCTATCTCTTCGACGAGAGCCTGTCGATCATGCTGAAGCGGGCGACGGCGCTGGGCATCGAAGTCGGCAAGTACATCGAGTCCGGGACGCTCGAGCTGGTCCAGCTCGACCCGGCGGAGATGTCGGCCGGGGAGTTCGCCCACCGGGTGCGCGAGGCCGTCGAGGCCGGCGCGCAGACGGTGGTCATCGACAGCCTCAACGCTTACTTGCACGCCATGCCGGGCAGCCGCTTCCTGGTGTTGCAGATGCACGAGCTGCTCGCCTACCTCAACCAGAAGGGGGTCATCACGCTCCTCATCCTGGGCCAGCACGGCGTGCTCGGCGAGGGCCGCACGGACGTCGACCTCAGTTATCTCAGCGATTCGATGCTGCTGTTCCGCTACTTCGAGGCGCGCGGGCGGCTGCTCAAGGCGATGTCTGTCACCAAGAGCCGCACCAACCCCCACGAGTCGACGATCCGCGAGTTCCGGCTGACGGCCCGCGGCATCGAGATCGGCGACATCTTGCTCGACTTCCAGGGCGTGCTCGGCGGCGTCCCCCACTACGACGGCGTGCGTCCGCTGCTGGCCGACCGCGACGGCAAGGGCGCGGCCAAGGGTTGAGCGGGTTGGAGCAGCGCGTCCTCATCTACACACCCCGGGGGCGCGACGCCGAGGTCGTGACGGGGGTGCTGCGGTCGGGCGCCCTGGAGGTCGCGGTGTGCGCGGACCAGGGCGAGCTGTTGACGCGGCTCGACGAGGGGGCCGCGTGCGCCATCCTCACCGAAGAGGCCATGGGCGCGGGGTCGCACGTCGGCCTGCGCGACTGGCTGGCGCGGCAGCCGGCGTGGTCCGACTTCCCGTTCATCATCCTCGCCGTGGGCCACGCCCGGGGCCGCACCGCCGGCGCATCGGCGGCCCTGCGCGAGCTCGGCAACCTCGTCCTGCTCGAGCGGCCGCTCAACGCCGAGACCCTGGTCAGCGCCGCCAAGTCGGCCGTGCGCGCGCGCCAGCGGCAGTACGCGATGCGCTCGCACTGGAGCGAGCTGGCCGCGGCGCGGGCCGAGGTCGATCAGGCCAACGCCCTGCTCGAGACGCGGATCGCCCAGCGCACCGCGGCGCTCGCCAGCGCCAACGACCGCCTGACCGCCGAGATCGCCGAGCGCGAGCGGGCCCAGTCGGCCCTGACCCAGTCGCAGAAGATGGAGGCGCTCGGCCAGCTCACCGGCGGCATCGCCCACGACTTCAACAACCTGCTCCACGTCGTGAGCATGAACCTCGACCTCGTCGACCTCATGACCGAGGACGAGAACATCCACGCCACCAACCAGCGGGCCAAGGACGCGGTGAGCCGCGGCGCCCGCCTCACCGGCCAGCTGCTGGCGTTCGCGCGCCGGCGGTCCATGCTGCCGCGCACCAACGACATCCGCGCCGTCCTGCTCGACATGCGCGACCTGCTGACCCTCGCGCTCGGCTCGAACATCAACCTCGAGATGACGACCGGCCCCGAAGAGCTGCACGCGTTCGTCGACGCCAACCAGCTCGAGATGGCGGTGCTCAACCTGAGCATGAACGCCCGCGACGCGATGCCGGGCGGCGGCCAGCTCCACGTGCACGCGGGCGCGAGCGACGGCGCGGGCACCGAGCTGCCGACCGGCAGCTACGTCGTGATCTCGGTGCGCGACGACGGCGTCGGCATCCCGGCCGACCTGCTCGGCAAGATCTTCGAGCCGTTCTTCACCACCAAGCCGGTCGGCAAGGGCACCGGCCTGGGGCTGTCGCAGGTCTACGGGTTCGCCAAGCAGTCGGGCGGCACGGCGCGGGTCCGGAGCGCGCCCGGGGCGGGCACGACGGTCGAGATCCTGCTGCCGCTGCAAGCCAAGCCCGACGAGGTCGATACGCGCCCCGAGCCGACTTCGGGCTCGCAGCGGCCGGCCCGGCGCTTCCAGATCCTCGTGGTCGAGGACGACGAGGAGGTCCGGCGCGCGGTGGTCGAGGGCCTGCATTCGCTCGGCTACGGCGTGTGCGCGGTCGCCAGCGCCGAGGATGGCCTGGTCAGCCTCGAGCAGGGCATGCCGGACCTGCTGTTCGTCGACTACGCCATGCCCGGCATGAACGGCGCCGAGTTCATCCTGGCCGCGCGGGGGCGCGGCGCGGCGATGCCGGTGGTGGTCGCCAGCGGCTACGCCGACATGCAGGAGGTCGAGCGGCTGATCGACACCCGGCATTTCTTGAGCAAGCCGTTCGACATCGCCGCGATGGCCCGCGTCGTCGCCGGCGCCCTCGCCGACCGCTGAACGCCGCGGCGTGAGGCGCCGGCGCTCGCGCGATTGTCCGAGACGCGACTCCGAGGCACGGACCGGCGCGCGCGACCGTCAATGCCGCGACTCCACGGCACGGACCGGCGCGCGCGACCATCAATGCCGCGACTCCGCAACACAAACAATCGCGCGCGCGGCCGTCAATGCCGCGACTCCGCGGCCCGGACAGTCGCGCGCGCCACTGTCAGTGCCGCGACTCCGCGGCGGTGACCGGCGCGCGCGGCCGCGTCGACCGGCGCGTGTACTCGGCGATGTGCTCGATGCCCGCCACCGCGGCCCGGAACGCTCGCGCCAGCGGCCGGTGCGTCGCCGCCTCGAGCGCCCGCTCCGGATGCGCCGCGAACCACTCGAGCGCGTGCTCGGCCTCGACCACCAGCGCCTGCCGCCGCTCGAGCCAGGCGACGCACCAGTCGGCGAGTTCGACCGCGCCGTCGCGGCGGGCCACCTGCTCGAACAGCGTCACCAGATCGATCCCGTGGCGCACGCCCAGCAGCGTGCCGCGATACGAGCGCTCGAGGCTGAGGAACAGGTCCGCGACCTGATTGCGGACCACCGAGAACGCCGAGCCCACCGCGCGGCCGCCCGTGCTGACCGGCAGCTCGTGGCGCTCGATCAGCCCCGGCAGCTCCGCCAGCGCCGACTCGGCGTGCGCGGCGATCGCTCGGAAGATCCGCGCCGGCGGGACATCGCCCAGGCGCTCCGCTTCGATGATGGGGTGACGCTGCGCCGATTGCTCGGTCTGGAACAGCTCACGCGAAAGATTGCCCAGCCAGGCGCGAACGTCCGTCGCCTGCTCCTCGGAAACCTGGTTCATGCGCCGAACTGTGGCGGGTATGTACGGACTGGCAATCGCCCGCCCCGCCGACGACCCCCGTGGGGCCCGCGGCGGGGGAATTTGCCGTTCCATTCGCGGCTCGCCGCAGGTATGCGCCGATAGCGCTATCCCGATCCGAATCCATTGGGTTTCCAGCCGGGCTCGCTCGCCCCGCGGTCCTGTCCATGACCTGGCATTCTCTCGCGCAGTCATTGCCCACAGCGCCGGCGGTCAGCCGGCCCCGCTCGCCGTCGGCATCGTGAACGTGAAGCAGGTCGACTCCTCGTCCGAGTGCACGTCGAGCCGCCCCCCGTGCGACCGCGCGATCTCGGCGGCGATGTAGAGCCCGAGCCCGAGGCCCTCTCCCGGCCGCTTGCGGGCCCCGCGACGGAACGGCTGAAACAGCCGCACCTGCTCGTCGTCCGGGATCGCCGGCCCGCGATTGGTCACCGACAGCACGAACCTCGCCTCGTCGGCGAACGCCAGCACATCGACCGGTTGGTCGGGGGCCCCGTGGACCAGCGCGTTCTTCAGCAGGTTCGCCAGCAGCTGGGCCAGGCGCCGGCTGTCACACATCACCGGCACGGGCACCTCGATGCGGGCCTGGACCGACCGCTCGGCGTGCGCGCTCTGCAGCTCGGCGATGACCTGGTACAGCTCGGCTCGCAGCTGCCCGCTCGCGCGGCGCTCGACCGCCATCTCGCCGCCCATGCGCCCGCGGGTGAAGTCGAGGACATCGTCGATCCGCGCCGCGACCTGCCCGGCGCTGCGGCCGATCCGCTCGACCACCTGCATCGACTCCGGGGCCAGCGCCATCCGCCGCAGCAGCTCGGCGCCCGTCACGATCGACGCCAGCGGCGTGCGAACGTCGTGGCCGAGCACCGCGATGAATTGCTCGCGCAGCTCGGCGGTCTCGCGCTCGTGCTGCACCGGCGTGCGGGCCCCGGCGTGCCGCTTCTCGCCGTCGATCTGCAGCGAGATGAGCTGGGCGAACATCGACATGGTTCGCAGGATCGCCGGATCCGACACCGTGCGGGGCAGCGGATCGATGGCGCACAGGCTGCCGAAATAGCTGCCGTCGGCCCGGTAGAGCGGGAACGACAGGTAGCTCTCGATGTTGTAAAGCTTCGGTGTCGGGTGATCGCAATATTCAGGGTCGAGGGAGGCGTGATTGATGACCACCGGCGCCTGCTGGGTCCGTACCTTGCGACACAGCGTCGTCGTCACGTCGAGCGGGTCGCCGGGCTTGATGCCGACTTTGATGCGATCGAGCACCGCGCAGGCGGCCCACGAGTCCTCGGTCACGCGCGCGACGCAGACGAAGCGCATCCCCGTGACGTCGGCGATGACGCGCAAGATCGGCGCCACCATGGGGATGGCCGCCACGGCGGCGATATCCGCCGCCAGCGTGGCGTCCATGCTGTCGCTACGAGGGGACTCGAATGGAGCGTTCACCAGTCGAGAACACTAACAGAGGCCGCGCAAGCCCGCGCTGCGGCGCCTCGGCCGCACCAGCGCACAGCCCGCCGTACGCGCCCCGGGAGCCCGCGCCGGTCCATCGACGAACATCGTTTCGACCGGCGTCGACGCTGTCATCGTCCCGCCGACAGCCATCATTCTCGCGCACACCCGGGTCGAGCCCGCGGCGACGTGATCTCGAGCGCAGCCGATCGCGTCGGTCCCCGGACCGCGGTGACTGCCACCCGCTCCGCGCCCCCCTGCGGCGACCCCGAGTCAGTCACTGGCGCAATGACTTCACCGCGCGGGAGCCTTGCGGATCGCCAGGCTCAGCGGCACTGCCACCAGCGCCACGATCGTCGCCACCAGGTACACATCGTTGATGCCGGCCACCAGCGACAGCTCGGCGATCCTCCCGGGCTCCGTCACCCCTTGCCCCGCCAGCGACTCGGCCGCCCGGGCCGAGAACAGCGCCAGCAGCGACGTGAAGATGGCGATCGAGAACGCCCCGAACACGTTGCGCAGCCAGTTGCTGATCGACGACGCGTGGCCGCTGAGCTCGCGCGGGATCTCCTCCATCCCCGCGTTGCTGGCCGGCATCATCGCCAGCGAGATGCCCACGTTGCGCACCAGCATCCACAGCAGCACGTAGGTCTGCGACACCTCGGGCGTCAGGCGGCTCAGGGCGAACGTGCCGCCCGCGATCATCAGCACCCCGGCCGTCATCAGCGCGCGCGGACCGATCCGGCCGTACACGCGCCCGACCACCGGCATCAGCAGCGCCATCGCCAGCGACGCCGGCAGCAGGATCAGCCCGGTCGCCAGCGGCGTCACCCCCTGCACCGTCTGCAGGAACACCGGCACCAGGAACGCGCCCGAGTACAGGCTGATCGTGATGATGGACGCCACGATCAGCGTCACCAGATAGCGGCGATTCGTCAGCACCCGCAGGTCGAGCAGCGGGTGGCGCGTGCGCAGCTCGCGGACCACGAACCCCACCAGCGACAGCGTCCCGAGCAGCAGCAGCCCCACGGTGCTGCCATTCGTCCAGCCCCACTCGCGCCCCTGGCTCAGCGCGATCAGCAGCGCCAGCGTGCCCGTGATCACCGTGACGAGCCCCGGCAGGTCGAACGCCTGCGGCGCCTGCAGGCGGTAGTACGGGATGGTCCGGTTGGCCAGCGCCACCGCGAGCACGCCGAGCGGCACATTGATGAAGAACAGCCAGCGCCAGTCGGCCAGCGTGATCAGCCAGCCGGCGAACGTCGGCCCGAACGCCGGCGCCAGGCTGGCCGAAAGGCTCCACAGGCTGGCCGCCAGCGCCTGCCGTTCGCGCGGCAAAAGCTGGTAGATGAGCGTCATCGTCACCGGCATGATGGCGCCGCAGAACGCCCCCTGGACGAAGCGAAACGCCACCAGCGAGCGCGTGTCCCAGGCCATCCCGCACAGCACCGAAGTCAGCGTGAAGCCGACCAGGCTCGCCACGTACAGCCGCTTGAAGCTGAAGCGCCCGCCGAGGTAGCCGGTCAGCGGCGCGCTGGTCCCCATCGCCAGCATGAAGCCGGTCAGCGTCCACTGCAGCAGCGACAGCTCGGCGCCGAAGTAGCGCTGCAGCTCGGGGATGGCGATCGTGATCGTGCTCGAGCTGAGCACCGACATGAACGACCCGACGAACAGGGCGAACATGAACGGCCAGAAGCGGGTCACGCGCGGCTCTTCGGGCGGCGGCTGCATCGGGCGGGCCGTCCCCATACCAGCACAGCCGCCCCGCCGTCACGCGCCCGCGTCGTGCGTCACGCGCACGCGCAGTCACGCCCGCGGGCCTCGTCCGCGTGAGGCCCGCCGCACGCCTCACGGTCGCGCAGCCCGAGAGGCCGCACGCTGCGCTCGCGCCCGCTCGTGCGGACCGGCCGCGGCTCACCTCAGAACTGGCACAGCGTCTCGGCTTCGTCGGACATGTCCGCGCAATCCGCCTCGCCGTCGCAGATGAACGTCCCCGGCACGACATCGCCGGATTCGCAGGTGAAGGGCGGCGAGTCCTCGCATTGCCCCTCGATCGCTACCGTGGCGGCCGGGAACTGCTTGCCGCAGGCACTGTACGCGCCGGAGAACGCGCCGGAGCAGTCCCACTCGGGCTGGGTGTCGTATTGCTCGCACGTGACGGGCGCCATGCACTCGTGATAGGCGAGCTCGGCGGCCGTCCGGCAATCCACGTACGCCGCGTGCATCGGCTCCGCCGCCTCGAGCTCGCACAGGCAGGCGACATACCCGTCACTGTCGGGGTCGCGCCCTTCCTCGCAGGTCGCCACGTCGGGGTCGAACCCGAACTCGACGGCGCACGGACAGTATTGCTCGACGCCAGCGCGCGCGGCCGCAGCGTAGCGATCACAGGCCCGCGCCATCGCCCCGCCGGTGGTGCTCGTGGAGCCGTCGGTGGTCGGCGCGTCGGCGGTGGTGCCGTCGCTGCCGCCCGCGCTCGTCGTCGTCGTCGAATCGCCCGGGCCCTCCGTGGTGGGCTCCTGCTTCGTCGAACCGGGACAGGCCGCGACGCCCAGGCATGTCGCCACAGCGCAAATCAATCCATACGACCGGGTCATGGCGCCATCGTAGCTCGAGGCTCGCGGCCCCGGCACGCTAGCGCTCCGCGACGGTCGGCGTGATGACCAGCCGATCGAGGCTCCCCGCGATCGTCTCGATCGGCAGCGGCTCCGGCTGGCGCAACCACCAGCCGATGATCTCGATCGTCGCCGAGGTCGCGAACGTGACCCGCAGATCGATCGGGCTGTCGCCCGTCGCCGGCGCCCCGAAATCCGCCGCCAGGGCGCGCGCCTGGCCCACGAACTGCTCGCGCAGCCGCGGCGCCGCCCCGCCCGTCAGCAGCGCCCGCCACAGCGCCCGCCGCCGCGACACGAACTCGAACAGCGCGACGCAGGCGCGGCCCGTGTTCTCGGCCGAAAACAGCGGCATCGCGGCCCCCAGCAGCCCGGCGATCTCGTCGGCCGCGAGGTCGTCGAGCAGCGCCTCCTTGTCCGGGTAGTGGCGGAAGAAGGTCGCGTAGCCGACCCCCGCCTCGGCCGCCAGCGCGCGCACCGTGATGGCCTCGAACGGCTCGCGTTCGAGCAGCGCGAGCATCGCGCGCAGCAGCTTGGCGCGGGTGCGCACCTGCCGGGCATCGGTTGCTGAGGCGTCGGAGACCATTTATGATACAGTGTGTCTCATAACCCGAGACGGGGAGCTGGCTGGCGATGAGCGTGGATTCTGCTGCGAAATGTCCCTTCAATTCCACCCGCAACGACAGCAAGAGCGCGGCCGTCGTCACCCGGCGGATGAAGATCGAGAGCGGCGCCGAGCATATCCGCGCCTTTGAGCGGGCGCGCGAGGTCCTGCTCGACCGCGACCTGCTGCAGGGCGGCGCCGGCGCGGAGTTCGTCGACACCAGCGACCCGGACAAGGCCCCGGTGTTCTTCCTCGACGGCGCGCCGCACCGGGACAAGCGCACCAGCATCGCCCGCTTCTTCACGCCCAAGGCGATCACCAGCCGCTACCACGCGATCATCGAGCGCGAGACGGCGCGGCTGCTCGGGCAGCTCCGGCGCGACGGCCGGGCCCAGCTCGACGTCATCAGCTTCGAGCTCACGGTCGCGGTCGCGGCCAACATCGTCGGGCTCACCGACAGCGACATGCCGAAGATGGCGCGCCGGCTCTCGATGATGCTGTCCGCCGGCTGGCACCACCGCATCAACCTGCTCGGCAGGGTCGCCGCCGGCCTGCGCAAGGGCCGGGCCATGCTCGGCTTCTACGTCCACGACATCACCCCTGCCCTGCGGTCCCGTCGCAAGGCGCCAAAGGACGACCTCCTCTCCGAGCTGCTGGCCCGGGGCGCCACGCAGCGGGCCATCCTCACCGAGTGCATGACCTACGCCGCCGCCGGCATGGTGACCACGCGCGAGTTCATCGTCATGTGCGCCTGGCACCTGTTCGATCGGCCGGAGCTGCGCGCCGACTTCCTCGCCGGCGACGAGGCGCGTCAGTTCGCCATCCTCAACGAGATCCTCCGCCTCGAGCCGATCGCCTCGCTGCTCTACCGCCGCGACGGCGACGCCGCCGGCGCGGACAGGCACAAGTATGCGCTCGACCTGCGGGCGATCCACGAGGACGAGGCCGCCGTTGGCCCATGCCCGCGCACCCTCGATCCCGACCGGGCCCAGCGCATGAAGACCAACGGCGCCTACCTCAGCTTCGGCGCCGGCGCCCACCACTGCCCCGGCAAGCAGGTCGCGCTCCACGAGACCCGCATGTTCCTCGACGCCCTGCTGCGCGTCCCCGGCGTCCGCCTCGCCCGCGCCCCGGACGTCGGCTGGTCAGAGATGCTGCTCAGCTACGAGCTGCGCGACGCGGTCGTGACCTGCGACCCGGCGTGAGCCGGGCGTGTCATGTCCCCCGGGACATGTCGATCGCGCATCATCCTTCGGAGAGCGACTCGCGTGTCTCGGGCTTTACATGTCCCTCGGGACATGTCGAGGACGACGTCCTTCGAAATTCGACCCTCGCTACCCGAAATTAACCAGTCTCTCGAGACATGGCCTGTCGCTTCGGACAGGTCGGTCCGCGCCCCCTCAATAGAGATTCTTCTCGTAGTCGTGGGCGAGCGCCGCGTTCATCACCCACGGCGACGCCAGCTTGCGCAGCAGCTTCGCCGCCAGCCCGCGCTCCTTGTTGCGCTTGACGTGCTCGACGAACACCCGGCTCATCTCGGGCAGCGCCGCCCGGTCCGCGTGGCGCGAGCGGTCCCACAGCCCCGACGCCACGATCGCTGGGCTCTCGGCCAGGCGGACCGCCGTCACCGCGAGCACCAGCGCCAGCTTCGGCGTCTTGCCGGCGACGCGCATGCTCGTCAGCAGCGGTGGATCGGCGGTGAGCCAGGCCGACCCGCTCGCCTCGAGCACGCGGCCGTCGCCCGGCACCAATGCCAGCAAGGCCACCCGCGACTGCTCGATCACGTTGTGAAACGTATCGGTGCGGCGATTGCCCGGGCGCTCGGGGACCGCCAGGCCGCTGTCGCCGACGATCCGGAGAAAGCCCGCGGGGTCGCCCTTGGGGCTCACGTCGGCCGCCCCAGCGGCGTCCCACGAGCTCAGCGTCACCAGCGGTGCGCGGGCCAGGAACGCCAGCACCTCCGCGTCCGCCAGCGGCCCGCGCTGCGCCTCGCCGAGCGGGCCGCCATCGTCGCCCGCCGCGGCCTCGCCCCACAGCGACGAGCGCAGCAGCGCCTTGGCGCAATGGGCGAACGCCTCCTCGACCTCCAGCAGCAGCGCGTCTCCGTCGCGCCGGCCGACCCCGTTGACCCGCAAGGTCTCGCCGAGGCCGGGGATGAGCAGCAGCAGCCCGCAGCCGACCTGCGAGCTCGGCGCGATCGGCTCGTGCAGCGGCAGACGCAGCCGCCCGGCGTCCAGCACCTCGACGAAGCCCGCAGGTCCGCCGAGCGCCGTCGTGCGCGGCCGGCCCTCGTCGTCGACGAAGCCGACGACCACGAAGGTGCACGCGGCGATCAGCCGCACGCAGTTGTCGTCGAGCGCGTCGATCGACTTCATCAGCGAACCGAGCGGACGCGAACCGACGACGCGCTCGAGGCCTTCGACCGAGGTGATCCGCTCCATGCACCCCCGAGTGTGCGCCGGGCGAGCGCGCCGAGCAACGCGCGCTCGCCCGCGCGTCGAGCCGCATGGGCCTCGACGGCCTCAGCGACGCCGCCCAGTCCTGGGCTCGCGCGGTCATGGGCCGCGATGAAACGGGTTGGCGCGTCCCGAGGTATCGCTGTCGGCCTGCCAGCGCGGCGTCCACCGGACGATGCACCGCGCCGCGTGTTCGCCGGGGAACAGCGCCTCGAAGCGCTCGCGGTAGACGTACGCCTCCGCGGTGGCGGGCGTGGCGTACGGGAACCGCTCCGCGGCTCGCGCCAGCTCGCTCGGGGTCACCACGCGCTCGGCGTGCGTCCGCAACGCGTCGACCCAGCCGTAGCCGACGCCGTCGGAGAACTGCTCCTTCTGTCGCCACAGCACCGACGCGGGGAGCAGCGGATCGGCCTCGTCGGCGAAAGCCTGGCGCAGCAGCCACTTCTCGACCCGCCCCTCGACGCCGGGGCTCGCGCTCCGCGGCTGCTTGAGCTCGGGCGACAGCGACATCGCCAGGTCGAGGAAGGAGAGGTCGAGGAACGGGACCCGCGCCTCCACCCCGTGCGCCATCGTGCTCTTGTCGGCGCGCAGGACGTCGCTGAGGTGGAGGTTGGCGACGCGCGCGATCGTCTCGCGGCGCAGCTCCTCCGGATCTTCGGCGTAATAGAAATAGAGATAGCCGCCGAAGATCTCGTCGGAGCCCTCGCCTGATAGCACGACCTTCACGCCCTGGTCGCGGATATAGCGGCTCAGGAAATACATCGGGATGCTGGCCCGAATCGTGGGGATGTCATACGATTCGACGTGGCGGATGATGTCGTCGAGCGCGGCGATCCCATCCTCCACGCGGAACAACACCTCGTGGTGCGTGGTGCCGAGGAATTGGGCGACCTGCCGGGCCGCGCACAGGTCGGGCGCGTCCTTGTCGACG
This sequence comes from Nannocystis bainbridge, assembly GCF_028368995.1. Lineage (GTDB taxonomy): Bacteria > Myxococcota_A > Polyangia > Nannocystales > Nannocystaceae > Nannocystis > Nannocystis bainbridge. The sequence goes on from NZ_JAQNDL010000001.1 coordinate 480,029, forward strand.
CCGATGGCGAAGCTATGGACCTCCGCGCGAGGATCGCGGGCGCGCACGAGCCGGGTAGCGAGCGCGGCGATCAGGCTCGAGTCGAGCCCCCCCGACAGCAGCAACCCGAGCGGCACGTCGCTCATCAGCCGCTTCTCGACCGCGTCGCTCAGCCGCTGGCGCAGCCGAGACGGATCGCCGACCTCGCCCCCCTCGCCGCGCAGCCAGGCGGGCGCGTACCAGCGACGCAGGCCGCCGCTGCGCGTCATGAGGTGGCCGGGCGGGAACACCTCGAACGACACGCAATTGTCGATCAGCGCCTTGAGCTCCGACGCGAACCACAGGTTGCCGGCGCGGTCGCGGCCGTAGTAGAGCGGCTTGATGCCGATCGGGTCGCGGGCGACGAGCCAATCGTCGCCATGCACGGCGGCGAAGGCGAAGATCCCGTCCAGCGCCTCGACGCACGCCTCCCCCCGCTCCTCGTAGAGATGCGCGAGGACCTCGCTGTCCGAGCCGCTGACGCACTGACGTCCCGAGCCGGCGAGCTCCCGAGCGAGCGCGCGGAAGTTGTAGATCTCGCCGTTGTGGATCACCGCGGCGCCGTCACGCCCGAGGATCGGCTGCTTGCCCTGCGCGGGGTCCATGATGGCGAGTCGTCGGTGGCAGAGCACCGCGCTGCCGAGGCGCATCCACAAGCCGCTGCCGTCGGGGCCTCGATGGGCCAGCCGCGTCGCCGCCGACTCCGCGGCGGCCGCGACGTGGCCGTCGACGTTGCCGAATACTGCAATGATTCCGCACATGTCGTCACCTCCGTTGCGCGTCGCGCAGCGCTCGCTGGTAGAAGAATTCCGGCTCACCGCCGGCCGGGCGCAGCTCGTCGAGCCAGGCCGCGCGCTCGTCGTACTCGGCGAGGAAGGTGCGGCCCACCCACGCCGGATCGCGCCCCTGCAGCATCCGCAGCGAGAAGCACAGCTTCCCGTCAGACTCGACCACGCCGTCGATGGCGACCTTCCCCGGGGTGGCCGACATGGACGGGCCGCGGGCGGTGCGACAGAGGCCCGACACATGCCGCTGCGCGTCGGTGAAGATGGCCAGCGCCCGCGCGAGCGGGACCTTGAAGTACTCCTTCGGGCCGGTGTCGCGCTCGATGAACATGTAATACGGCACCGCGCCCAGCCCCACCTGCGCCCGCCACAACTGCGCCCATACGCCCGGATCGTCGTTGACCCGGCGGATCAGCGGCGCCTGGCAGCGGATCACCGCGCCCGTCGAGCGCACGCGCCGAATCGCCGCGATCGCGGCCGACGTCTCGAACTCGCGCGGGTGCGACGAATGAGCCATCAATGCCAGGTGCATGCCTCGCTCGTTCACCTCCTCGAACAGCCGCAAGAGGTCGTCCGCGTCCGCGTCGCTGGTGAACCGGTACGGCCAGTACGCCAGCGCCTTGGTGCCGATCCGGATGGTGGTCAGCCCGGGCAGTCGGGCCTCGAGCAGCGGCTCGATCGTGCGGCGCAGCGCCGCCGTGCGCATCACCAGCGGGTCACCGCCCGTGATGAGCACGTCCGTCACCTCCGGGTGGCGGCGCAGGTACTCCACCAGCTGTTCGGCCTCTCGCGCGGCGAACTTGAGATCGTCGAGGCCGACGAACTGCGGCCAGCGGAAGCAGTACGTACAGTACGCGTGGCACGTCTGTCCCTGCGCCGGGAAGAACAGCACGGTCTCGCGGTACTTGTGCTGCATCCCTCGCACCGCCCGGCCGTCCATCGTCGGCACGTTGAGGGTGATCTGCCCGGCCGGATGCGGGTTGAGGCCGCGCTGGATCCGCCGCACCGCCGCCTCGATCTCGCTGCCCGGCGCCTCGGCGCGCAGCAGATCGGCGACGACCTGCAGATCGCCGGCGTCCAGCATCTCGGGCTGGGGAAACGTCAATTGATAGATCGGGTCGTCGGGGACGCGCCGCCAATCGATGAGCTCTTCGAGGACGTATCGGTTGACCCGGAACGGCAGGACGCGGGCCACTGCGGTCAACTGCAGGCGAGTGTCGGCGGGCAGCGCGGCGATCTGGGGGATCGTCGCCAGGTCGCGCAACGTGATCGGAGCATACGTGGGTCGTGGCGGTGTGGAATCAAGCACGAGGCCTCCGTGCGCGCGGCGGTCCGCGCGGACAGGACCCGGAGCAAGCGGTGTGCCAAGGGTCTCGAGACCACGCCGCGGGCGGGAGCAGCCTGGATCGTCGAGCGTCGGGGACGCGCCGCGGCGAGGGTCGCGCGACCCTGGGAAATTTTCCCGGCGGCCCGGCAATATGCCCGCCCTGTCCGCGCTCCCCGCCGTCCTGGCGCGGTTTCCCAATTGGCGCGGACCGTGCTTCTCTTGGCCGCCATGAACGCGTCCCCGCTCGGCTCCAAGCGCTGGCGTACGGGCTTGCTGACGACCGCGATGGTGCTCGCAATCGGCGTCATCGCCGCTCTCGGGGTGATGGACGAGCGTTCGCTGGTGTCGACGACGCGCATCGAGAGCTCTCGCGAGCCGCGCGTGCTGGCGGAGGTGCTGGCGTCGGAGTTCAGGGCCGGCCTGTCGTCGCTCGGCGGCGACGAGCCCGCGGGCGCCGGTCACGCCGAGGGCGGCGCGTGGCGCTTCGAGGACACCTCGCTGGTGATCGAGCCGCGCCAACTGCTCCACGAGGACGCGATCGCCAACGACGCCGATCACCGCCTGCTGGTGTGGGCGACCGCGACGGGGGACCCGCGGACCATCGACGGTGTGCGCGTGGACATCCCGAGCGTGGCCCACGCCGCGACGGCGGGCGAGAGCAGCGCGTGGCTGACCCCGAGCGAGGCGCATCGCCTCGGGCTGCCCGAGGAGCTCGCGGTCGCCGGCCTGTCCCGCGTCGACGATCCGCGGTTCGGCGAGTGGATCGTCGCCGTCGTCAGCTCGACCGAACGCCAGCGCGCACGCGAGGCCCGTCGCTACGCCCGGACCATCGTCATGGTCAGCCTCGCCAGCCTCGTGGTGCTCGGCTTCGGGTTGGTCCTCCTCCGCACGCAGCGCCAGGAGCGGGCCTTCGAGCGCATGCTGGCGCGCGAGTCGATGCGGGCCCAGCAGGAGGTCCAGCTCGCCCGCGAAGGCCGCGCCGCGACCATGTTGACGTTCGCCGCCGGCATCGCCCACGAGCTGTCGACCCCGCTCGGCGTGATCGCCATGCGCGCCGAGCAGCTCGAGAACAACGCCGACGACGATCGTGCGCGCCGCGGCGCGCGGGCGATCACCGAGCAGGTGGCGAAGATCCGGGAGAGCGCGCGCGGCTTCCTGGCGATCGCCCGCGGCGCGGCCCCGCTGCACGAGCGGTTCCCGGCCGACGACGTCCTCCGCAGCGCGGTCGCCCGCGTCGAGCACCGGTTCGAGCGCGCCGGCGTCTCGCTGCGCGTCCAGTCGCTGTCCGGGCTGCCGTGGATCTACGGCGACGCGCGGCTGCTCGAGCACGCGTTGACGAACCTGCTGCTCAACGCGTGCGACGCGTCGCGCGTGCGCGGAGAGGTCGAACTCGGCGCGTCGCGGAGCGACTCGCAGCTCGAGATCGTGGTCAGCGATCGCGGCGGAGGCATCGATCCGGCCATCCGCGGCCGCATGCAGCCGTTCTTCAGCACCAAGGCGGAGGGCACGGGCCTCGGCCTGGCGATCGCCAGCGAGGTCATGCGCATGCACCGAGGCGAGCTCCGGCTCGACGAGCGCTCCGGCGGCGGAACGAACGCCGTGCTACGCTTGCCGGCCGAACCCATGTCCGACGATGCTCTCGCCGACGAAGCACAAGACGCGCATCCTGCTGGTTGACGACGACCTCGACATGCTCGAGGCCCTCAGCGACGGATTGACGGAGAAGGGCTTCGAGGTCGCGGCGGCGCGCTCGGCCGAGGCGGCGCTGGTGCACCTCGCGGAGGCGAACTTCGACGTGATGGTGACCGACCTGCGCATGACCGGGGCCGACGGGCTCACGCTGCTGGCCCAGGCGCGGGCCCTCAACCCGCAGCTGCCCGTGATCGTGATGACGGCCTACAGCGCGCTCGACACCGCGATCGAGGCCGTGCGCCGCGGCGCCTTCCACTACCTGGCGAAGCCGTTCCGCGTCGACGAGCTCCTCATCTTCGTCCGTCGCGCCTTCGAGGACGCCCAGCTCCGCCGTGAGGCCGAGGTGCTGCGCCACGCCCTGCGCGTCCAGCCGGGGCCGCCCGGCCTGCTCGGCGGCAGCGCGGCGATGCAGGAGCTGTTCCGCATCATCGACCGCGTCGCCGGGACGTCGGCGCCGGTCCTCATCACCGGCGAGACCGGCACCGGCAAGACCCTGGTCGCCTCCACCATCCACCAGCGCAGCGGTCGCGCCTCGGCGCCGTTGGTCGCCCTGAACTGCGCCGCGCTGCCCGAGAACTTGCTGGAGAGCGAGCTGTTCGGTCACGTGCGTGGGGCGTTCAGCGGGGCCACCTCCAGCTCCGCCGGTCTGTTCTCTGCCGCCGACGGCGGCAGCATCCTGCTCGACGAGATCGGCGAGATGGTGCTGCCGATGCAGGCCAAGCTGCTGCACGTGATCGAGCGCGGCGCGGTCCGCCCGATCGGCGGCACAAAGGAGCGGCCGATCGACGTCCGGATCCTCGCCGCCACCAACCGCGACCTCGAGCAGGCCGTCCGCGACGGGCGGTTCCGCGAGGATCTGCTGTACCGCCTCAACCTCGTCGTGCTCGAGCTGCCGCCGCTGCGCGAGCGCACCGGGGACCTGCCGGAGCTCATCGACCATTTCCTCGACAAGGCCCGGGCGCGCTACCCCGACAGCCCGGTCCGCAGCTTCTCTCTCGCGGCCCTCGAGCGGCTCCTCGCCCACCCGTGGCCCGGCAACGTCCGCGAGCTGTCCCACACCATCGAGCGTCTGATCCTGCTCGGTCACGGGGCGACGATCGAGGTGGCCGACCTGCCTCGCAGCTTCAACACGCCCCCGGACGCGCACCCGGCGTTCGACGCGATCGTGCCGATGCGAGAGATGCAGCGCCGATACGCCACCTGGGTGCTGGAGCAGGTCGACGGCATCCGCGCGCACGCAGCCCGCCGCCTCGGCATCGACGTCAAGACCCTGGGGCGGCTGCTCAGCGCGCAGGAGCCTGCGGACCTCGACATGAAAGAATGACGGCGCCGCGAGCGGCGTGCATGGTCGATCGGTCAGGCTGAATGTTCTGCTCGTCGCAGGCGGCGCGCAGCTCCACGAGCAGGTCTCGCTCCCGGGCCGTGATGCGCCGCGCGCGGCGGCCCCTGCGGAGCCGCTCGCGGCCTGCCCGTGCGGGTCTCAGGGCTTCGGCGGCGGGGCGAGCCCGGCCCACTCCTGGAGGGCCTGGATGGCCCGGGCGTCGAATTTCGGCGCGTCGCCGCCGAGCACGGGCTGGCGCACGCACGCGTCGCTGTGCTGGCACAGGTGGGCCGAGAAGAGGTCGGGCAGGATGAGGCCGTCGGCGGCGGTGCAGCGGCAGCCCGACCCACCGGTCATCTTCGCCGCGCCGTCGCTGCACTTCATGGCCGCGCAGCCGGTCGGGGACGTCGCCTGCGCCCGCGCCTGCAGCGTGCCGGCGTCGCCGACGGCGACGCCCACCCCCGCGGCGTGCAGGCAGCTCATGAATGCCTGCCCCGAGGCGGTGCTCGGGCCCTCCGCGGGCGGCGTGAGCCCCGGGGAGGGGGTGAGCCCGCCGCTCTTCGGCAGCGGCTTGTCCGTGCCAGGGCGGCAGGCCATGAACTCGGCGACCGCCGCCGCCGCCGCGCCGCAGCGACCCGGCCCATCGATCCCCGGCCGGCGGTTGCGCCCGCCCTTGCCCTGCGTCCGCCGCCGCTGCTCGGCCTCGGCCTCCTCGCCGACGAGGTCGAGGTAGCGCTCGACGTAGCCCCCGCGCAGCGACGCGCGGGTGGCCGCGTGCCCGTCGGCCTCGTTGAAGCGGACCCGCACGTCGCCCTGGGTGAGCTCGGCCGCGTACATCGCGTTCATCGTATTGGCGACGACGTGCACCGCCTCGTGCTCGAGCGTCGACTGCATCGTGCCGACGTCGGGGTGCACGTCGCGGTCGATGGTGATCCGATTGGTGGCGTCGTCGGTGATCCCGGCCGCGCCGTGGACATCCTTGCCGGCGATCCGGTCGAGCGACGCGGTCTCGACCGCTCTGGCCGCGGCCTCGGCCAGGATCTTGCCGTCCTTGGCGACGCGCTCGCGCAGCCCCTGGTAGTAATCCGCGCGCTCCTTGGGGAACTTCGAGCCGTCGATGGCGTGGTTGAGGCGCTCGCGGGACTCGGCCGCCGAGATGGTGTCCTGCGCGGCCTTGACGACGTACTTCTCGCCCTCCTTGGTGCGCAGCCAGTCGGCCGAGCGCTTGCGGGCCGTCGCGAAGTCGAGCTCGGTCTCGTCGACGGTGCCGCTGCTGCTCTCGGGGCCCGCCGGTTGGTCGCCGACGGTCCGGGGATCGCCGCAGCCGCCCTCGCCGTAGAACCCGCGCACCGGCAGGTCCTTGCCCTGCGGCAGCTTGCCGACCTCGAAGCTCTTCTTGCTCATCGCCTGCGCCAGGGTGCAGGCGCTCGTGGTCATCTGCCACGAGGCGACCACGGCGGCCGTGGCGGCGCAGCTCCCGATCGAGGTGCCCTTGCCGGTCGCGCCGAAGGGCCCGGGCCCACTCCCGCCGCCGGCGGACGCTCCGCCGCCGCCGCCCCCCTTGCCCTTGCCGCCGCCGCTGCCGCCCGCGCCCGAGCAGTTGCTGGCCCGCAGGGCGTCGCTCTTGAGGCCGAAGGGCGTGTGGTCGCCGCGGCCGCCCGGCAGCTTCGTCTCGCCCGTCGCGCAGCCGAGCCCGCGGCCGCAGGCCGGGCTGCCGCCGGCCTCGGCCGTCGCCAGCATCTCCGAGAAGCCGCACGCGCCGGCGCCGATGTTGCGGTCGCGCAGCAGCTCGACGAGGCGCAGGTCGACCACGTCGGCGCGCCGGCCGATCATCTCGCCGCGGAGCGGGTCGAACAGGTACACGCTCTGCTTGTCGCCCGCGAGCGCCGCGGCGACCTCGGGGGCGACCGCCTGGGCCCACCGGTGCGCGGCGTTCGGGCCGGCGTGCTTGGCCAGGTCGACCGTGAGCAGCACGAGGTTGAACACGGCCACGCGAAAGTTGGCGAGGCCCGACTTGCCGAAGCCGTCGCCCTGCAGGCTCGCCTCGTACTGGCGCAGCGCGTGGCCGAGGATGTCGGTCCAGGCGGCGACCTGCCAGGCGGTGAGGCAGTTGAGCGCGTTCTGGTACTCGCTCAGCACGAGCATCGCCGCGAGCTCGTCCTTCGTCGCCAGCGCGGCGGCGTAGCGCGCGAAGTGGCGGCCGAGCCCGACCTCGGCCCGGCACTCGGCGCGGTCGCGCAGCTCGAGCCGCTCGGTCGCCCACGGCCGGTAGCGCGCCGCGCCCTGCAGCAGCGCCGAGAAGTCGAGGCCGGTGACGGCCCGCTGCATCGCCGCGTCGCCCTGCAGCGCGACCTCGGGCACGGTCCGACGCGCGAGCGAGCGGTAGGTCTTGACGCGCTTCCTGACGGCGTCGGTCATCGGCCTGGCGCCGGGGAAGCCGCGCAACGACCCGGCGATCTGGCGGTCGAGCGCCTCCATCTGCTGCACCTGTTCGCCCAGGCTCGCCGGCGCCGCCTCGGCGCGCGCGCTCACGGTCCACGCCAGGAGCAGCGCGACGCCGCTCCACCCACTGCTCGCAATTCGTCGTCGCATGTCGACTCCTCGACCCGCTCGGGGGCCGCCGCGACAACGTCGATTCGCCGCCGTCTTCCCGCGGTCGGGTAAAAAAATCGCCGGCGCGGGGGCCACGGCGCGCCGGCGAGCCGAATCGCGCAGACGCGAGGCGTGGCATGCACGAATCCGGGTGTGCATATTCACCGTCGCGGGCCCGCCGCGCCGCGGAATCGCGCGCGGGCGATGGCGGCGGTGGTGTGGCGGCCGTCGCCGGCCGCGAGTCAATGCGTGGACCGACTCGGTGCATCCTCCCGTGCGCTCAAGGCGCTGGAGAGCGGATGGCGTCGCGCCTCCGCCCACGTCTACGTGGTCGGATGACAGGACGAATCTCTGCCCCGCTCACTGCTGCACGCAGTAGAGCGCCGATTTCCACGAGCATTTTCCGCTCGTGCACCACTTCGTCCAGCTTTGGTTGACCGCGTCGGCGTGGCCCCAGTACGCATTCGCGGTCTCCGACTGCCAATTCTCGCACGTGTCGTGGATCCACGACAGCGTGCCGTCGGCGGAGGTCCCGGTGTAGACGGTGGCATAACCACCACCGGCGCAGATGGTGTCGCCGATCGGCGCCGGGCCGCCGAGCTCGGTGACATTGATGGGAGCGTCGAGCGAATTGTCGGTGAGGTCGGCCCAGTCGTCGGCGACCTTGGTGCCGTTGGGCAGCACGTAGGGCACGTCGGCGTGGGTCATGCGCGAGGCGGGCGAGGCGGCGACGTCGCTGAGCCACGCCAGGTAGGTCCCTGGCAAACCGGCGGCGTCGGCGAGCTGCTGGCACCTGGCGTCGCCGCCGGCGAGGCCGCCGAGGTTGCCGGTGTACATCTGGCTGGTGACGAAGACGAGCTTCTGCGCCGCGGTGACGCTGCAGTCGCTCTCGCAGCCGTCGCCATCGGCCCCGTTGCCGTCGTCGCACGCCTCGGCGCCGGCCCAGACCAGGCCGTCGCCGCACTCGGCGTGTTTGCAGGCGATGGTGCACGCGTCGGTGTCGACCGCGTTGGCGTCGTCGCAGTCCTCGGCGCCGTCGCGGACCTGGCCGTCGCCGCAGCTCGCGGCCTTGCAGGTGGACAGGCACGCGTCGGTGTCGTCCATGTCGCCGTCGTCGCAGTCCTCGCCGGGCTGGACGAGGCCGTCGCCGCAGCTCGCGGGGGCGCACAGGTTGCTGCACGCGTCGTCGTCGATCGCATTGCCATCGTCGCACTGCTCGCCCGGGCCGAGGAGGCCGTCGCCGCAGGTCGCGTGCTCGCAGGCGCTGGTGCAGGCGTCCGTGTCGTCGGCGTTGCCGTCGTCGCACGCTTCGCCGTCGTCGAGTTTGCCGTCGCCGCAGACCGGGCTGGCGGGGTCAGGGGTCGAGGTGGAGGTGAACGGGTCGCCCGTCGTCGGGCTCTCCGGGTCGGTGTCGATCCCCGAGGTCGCGGTCGGCACGCCCGTCGAGCTCGTCGTGGTCGACGTCGTGGCGGTGGCCTCGGTCGTCGTGGTCGACGGAGAGAGACCCTCGGTGCCCGCATCGCCGTCTCCGCAGGCCCCGCTGACGGCCAGGAGCATCACGCCGCCGAGCGCCACACCGCTCCGGTGTCTCTGCATTCGCGGAGCAGAGGGCGATGCGACGAGGGCAAACGAGCGAAGGAGGAAGTTGCTGGACATGGTGGGCTGCAGGACACCCGGGCTGTCCGTGATCGCACGGCTCCGGGGTGGTGAGAAAGGATGGACGAGCCACGCGCCGGACGGGCGCTCACCGCAAGGACGCAGCGAGGAGCCCGACCGTCTCACGAAATCTTTGGGCGCCCTGACCTACGGCCCCGGGTCGTCCCCGCCGCGGGTCTGGCGGAGCAGCCCAGGCAGCGTCCCGTAGAGGTTCGAGGCGACCAGCCGCATCAGCTGGCCGAGCTCCTCGGCCGGCAGACCGAGGGAAGTCATCAGGCGCGTGCGGGTCCGCTTCACGAGGTCGCCCCGGGCCTCGGCGAGCCAGCGCGCCGCCGTCGCGCGCGACACCCGGTAGAACGCGCCGATCTCCTCGAGCGTGAGCTGATCGTGGATCTGCAGCCGGAGCAGCGTGCGACCCCGCTTGCTGAGGTCGGCGAGGGCGGCCGCGAACGCCCGCTTGAACGCGTCGCGGTAGCTGGCCTTGAGGAACGCGAGCGCCTGGTCGTCGCCCTCGTCGGCGATCGCCTCGAGCGTCTCGTCCTCGACGGCGAGCTCCTGGCGCTTGCGCCCGAGGCTGATCGCGGTGCGCACGGCGCAGATCCGCAGCCACGCCGCCAGCGCGCCTCGCCCTCCGTAGCCCGCGAGCTTGCGCGACTCGCCGACGACGAGCTTCATCAGCAGCTCCTGCACGAGGTCCTCGACCGAAAAACGACCGCCGAGCCGGGCGACCACGTGGGTGGCCGTGGCGCGGGTCATGCGCTCGAGGATCGCCAGCGCCGGCTTGTCACCCGCGAGGCACGCGCCCACGAGGTACACGTCGGACGCGGCGAGCTCGGCGAACGCGGCGACGAGGTCGGGCTCGCCGTCGAGTCGCGGCGCGAGGGCGCTTGACCAGTGCTCGTCGCGGATCGCCAGCTCCGGCCACTTCGCGCGCGTGGCCGCTGTGGCGGCCTCGAGCTGAGCGGCGAGCTCGGCGACGTCCGTGGCAGCGAGCGTGTGCCCGGTGCGCGCGGCGAGCTGCAGGGCGAGCGCGTGCATCGTCAACCCGACCACCGCTGGAGCTGCTCGTGAAGGACGGCGCGCATCGCCGCGTAGGGCTCGTCCTCGCGGTCGCCGAGCGCCGCCATCGCCTTGCCCGCGAGCGCGACGGCGCGACGGCGATCGCCGCCGCGTGCCTCGATGTCGGCCAGGATCCCCCACGCCATGGCGCGCTCCGGCGGCTCGACGTGCGCGCGCGTCCAGGCGGCGAGCGCCTGCTCGGCGGCGCTCCGCGCCTCGGCGTCACGGCCGACGTCGGACAGGCACGTGGCGAGGTTGACGTACCCGAGCGCTTGCTGGTCGGGCGGCTCCGCGGCGCGCAGCGAGAGGGCCAGCGCGCGCTCGTAGTGGGGGATCGCGGCCGAGCAGCGCTCTCGCTCCTGCTCGACCAGGCCGAGTTGATTCTCCAGCTGGGACTGCAGCCCCGGCTCGTCGAGGCGAGTACCCGCGAGCGTAGCGAGCGCTCGCTCGGCCAGCCGCTGGGCGCGCTCGAGGTCGCCCCACCTCGACGCCAGATCGGCCAACGCGGTGTCCGCCACCACGACCTCGAACGAAGCCTCGCCATGGACGGCGGCGAAGATCTTCCGCGTGCGATCGAAGTGACGCTCGGCGTCCTCGAGCTCGCCGCTCGCGCGCTCGAGACGCGCCAGGTCGTGCAGCGTCTGGCCGACCGTGGGATGCATGGGCCCGAGCGCGGCCTCCTCGATCTCGAGCGCACGCCGGAGCTCGGCCGCCCCCTCGGCGATCCGATCGAGCCTGCCGAGCGCCGTGCCGAGCGCAGCGACGGCGCTGGCGAGGGCGACGCGACGCGACGGATCGCGCCCGGCCGCGAGCTCGAGCCGCGCGATGCCCCGGCGATAATGCACGATCGCCTCGTCGGTCCGCCCGAGCTGGAGCAGGGCATCGGCGCGCAACAGCTCGATGCCCTCGCTGCGAGGCAAGCCCCGCGCTGCGAACGCCTCGACGGCGTCGCAGACGACGAGGGCATCGGCGGCGCGATGATCGTCGATCAGGACCAGGGCCTCGAGCATCAGCGCCGCCACCAGGAGGTCGTCCTCTCGCGCGTGGCTCGCCGCGCGGGCTGCCGCCCTCGCGTGGTCGCGCGCTGCGGTGCGCGCGTGGGCATCGAGCTCGATCCGCGCGACCGCCAGCAGGGCCGCGGCCCTCGGCCCTGGCGAGGTCGTGCGCTCGGCTTGCGCGAGCACCTCGGGCGCGTGCACCAACGCCTCCTCCCAGCGCCCCGACCGCTGGAGCGCGTCGATCTTCGCGGTGGACGCGAGCAGCGAGGCCGACCCCGGCGAGGTCGTGTCACGAGCGTCGACGCACTCGGCCGGGCTCGGCAAAGCGGCGACGGCGGCGGTCGCATGATCGACGACGCTGGCGTCGGCCTGCTCCCACACCGCCAGCTGGGCGCGGAGCTCTCCGAGCTGTCGGTCGAGGCAGCTCGACCGCGCCGCGCGGGCCGGCCCGGCCACGCAGGCCGATCGTCGCAGGAGCCGCCACGCGTCGCTCCACTGCCCGATCTGCGCGGTGATCGCGGTGATCGTCGCTGCGCTGCGCTCGGGCGCGGCCGCGGTGAACCGCCGCGCCAGGGTCGCCTGCGCCTCCGCGTGCCACACGGTATCGACGAGGTCATCACCGCACGGCGCTTCAGGTCGCGCGAGGGGAGCGAGCAGCCCCACGCCGATCGCCCCCGCCACGATCGCGGCCGCGGCCGTCGAGATCACCCTGCGACGCGTGCGACGAACGCCCCGCTCGAGCGCGTCGAGCATGGTCGCCAGATCGGGCCACCGCCGCGCCGGGTCGACGGCGAGGCCGCGTCGCACGGCGCGATCGAGCCACGCGGGGATCCGTCGCGCACCACGGCGGATCCGTCCGCCCGCCATCTCGCGCCACATCGCCTCGGGCGAGCTGCCCGCGAACGGGTGGCTGTCATGCAGCGCCTCGTACAGGGTGATCGCAAACGCGTATTGATCGGTGCGCGCGTCGTGACCACGAACCACGGGCGTGCCCGTCTCTCCCGCTGACGGCAGGAGCATGCCGGTCAGCTCGGGCGCGAGATAGGCGGGGGTCCCGGTGAGCGCGCCGGTCGTGGCATGGAGGGCGTAGACCGGGACGGGCAGCCCCGTGCTCATCGGCGCGTCGATCGGGCGCGCCAGCCCGAAGTCGGCCACGCGAGGGCGTCCCTCCCGATCGACGAGGATGTTCTCGGGCTTGAAGTCGCGGTGCAGGAGCCCTCCGGCGTGGGCGGCCGCGAGGCCACGACCGGCGGCGGCGACGACCTGCACGATCTCTCGCCAGCCCCGCGCTCGCTCGCGCAACCAGGCCCGCAGGGTCGCGCCTTCGATCCATTCCATGACGAGGAAGGTCTCGCCTCTCACGTCGACGATCTCGTGCACCGCGACGACGTTCGGGTGCTGGAGCTGCGCCGCGGCGCGGGCCTCACGGATGAGATACGCGCGGCCGCCCGCGACCTCGGCGACCCTGGCGTGCAGGCGCTTCAGCGCGACCGGCCGCGCGAGCTCGAGATCGTCGCCCCGGAACACCTCGCCCATGGCTCCGCGCCCGATCGCCGCGCGGACCTGATAGCGGCCGATCTGCGCGCCGACGAGGCTGCGGGCTCCCTCGTGCGCCGGGCTCGAGTGCAGGCGGATCATGGCCGCCAGCAGCCGCCGACACGACGCGCACTCGTCGACGTGGTCCTCGATCTCGAGTCGCGCAGGCTCCGCGAGCGTGGCGCCCACGAAGGCCTGCGCGCGCTGCTCGTCGATGCACCCCGCGGGCACGGGCATACCTATACCGAGGCCGCGCGAGGTCGACCATCGCTACCTCGCGCGCCGAAGGGTCCGCTCGCGGGACCGCTTCCAGCGGTGCGCGTGCTCGGGCAGTTCCCTCACGCCTCCCGGGCGCCCGCGGCCGCTCCGACGAACCCCGGCCGCATGCTCCGGCCTCCACGAGGCGAGCATGGAGCTCGGCAGGCGGCGCCGGTGGGTGCACCCCACGGGCGGTGAGGCCGAGGCGATCCCCGCCTGCTCGCGCGAGGCCGGCCGCGCCCAGCCTCGACTTCGGCGCATCGCGCGTGAGCCCGCGTCGTGCGGCCCTCACCGATCTTTTCATGTTACCTCGAATTGAAACCCCCGCCGCTCCGACCCCGCGGTCGACGTGCCGAACCACGACGTCGGCGCGCGACCACGCCATGCTCCCTCATCCCTTCTCTCCTCTGCACCGTCGCATCGACGAAATTCTCCCTTAGACCCGCTCGAGCGCCGCGCTACCCTTCGCGGGTGGCGCGTCGTCACGCCTTCGTCGTTCAGCACAATCGTGGTCACGGCGCGCGCGCATACCCGCGTGGCAGCGAAAGAAGAGAGAGAGAATCACGCATGACACACAAAGCGACTGTCTCCATTCTCGGCTTGGGTCAAATGGGCGCCGCCCTGGCGCGCGCCTACATCGACGCTGGTCATCCAGTCACCGTATGGAACCGGAGCCCTGGCAAAGCGGAGCCGTTTCAGGGCCGGGCGAGCGTGGCCGCGACGCCCGAGCAGGCGTGCGGCGCGAGCGACCTGACGATCCTCTCGCTGGCTGATTACGCGGCGTGCGACCAGGTCCTCCGCACGCCCCTCGTGGCGGCGGCCGCGAAGGGCCGCACGCTGGTCCAGCTGACGAGCGGCACGCCAAGCGACGCCCGCAGCGGGGCCACGTGGGCCGCGAGCCTCGGGATCGACTACCTCGACGGTTGCATCCTGGCGTACCCCAGCTACATCGGCGGTGAGGGGACGGCGGTGTTCTACTCCGGCCCCAGGGACCTTTACGAGCGCCACCAGTCGACGCTGCGGGTCATCGGCGGCGCCACCTCGCACGTCGGCGAGCCGATCGGGGCCGCGGCAGCGCTCGACTGCGCCCTGCTGGGCAGCTACTACGGCGCCACCCTGGCGGTCCTGCAGGGCGCGGCGATCTGCGCGTCGGAGGAGTTCCCGCTCGACGCTTACTTCGAGAAGTTCCAGGCGATCATGCCGCTCATCTCGATCACCGCCGACATGTGCAAGAAGATGCTGTCCACCGGCAACTTCAAGGGCACCGATTGCACGCTGGACATTCATACGAACGCCCTCCGCCACATCGTGCGCCTCAACCGGGAGAACGACCTCGACGGGCGGCTCCCCGAGCTGGCCCTGACCTACTTCGAACGGGCGTTGCAGCTCGGTCACGGCACCGATGAAATGGCCGCCGTGTTCAACGCGCTCCAGGGCTCGACCCGGCGCTGATCGATCCTGAGCGCCGTGCCCCGCGGGCGCGCCACACCGATACGCCCGCCGGGGCCCGGCTCACGATCGCTGCCGGGCCTCCCCACGGCGGCGAGCCCCGCCTGCTGCGCGAGCCCGGCCTCGACTTCGCAGATCCGGCGCGAGCCCGCGTCGTCCGGCCCTCGCACCCGCCCTCGCAGACCCCGCGCCGATCTTTTTCACGTCCTGGTGAATTGAAACGCCCGCCGTCTCCGACTCCGCGGTCGAGGTGCCGAACCACGAGGTCGGCGCGCGACCATGCTCTTCACGAAATCACCCTCATCCCTCCTATCCTCTCTCCTCTGCACCGTCGCGCTGACAGCGGGCTGCGGCGAACTCGAGGACTCGTTCGCCGACGAGGACGACGCGATCGCGCTGCGGCCCGTCCTGCTTCCGAGCGACCCGGCGACCGTCACCACCCACGTGCCCTGCGTCGACGCCGACACCTTCGACGGCACCGAGGCGGTGATCCGCTACCCGCGGGGTCTGGGCAATTGCCTGACCACCGTGCCGAACAGCCCGCTCGTGCTCGTGATGCACGGGACGGGCTATCCTCACGACTCCTACGATTACCTGCTCGACCATCTCGCGGCCAACGGCTTCATCGTCGTCAGCACCGCCGAGATCGCGTCCAACGACACCGTCACCGCGTACGGTGATGCCGCCCTGGCGGTCGAGGGCTTCCTGGACGCCTTGCTCGACGAGTGGGCCCTGGCCGGCTTCATCGACCCGACGCGGCTCGCGCTCGTCGGCCACAGCAAGGGCGGCAAGCTCGCGCGCTACGTCGCCGACCAGCTCAAGGGCGGCGCCGATCCATGGACCGTGCGCGCGGTCGTCAGCCTCTCGGGCAACGGCCGCGCCGACATGCAGGTCGAGGCCGACATGACCCCCGCGCTGCTCATCCTGCAGGCCGCCGAGGACTCCGACGTCGAGCCCGACGCCAATTTCGAGGTGTACGACCTCGCCGGCACCGAGGGCGCCATCCCGCCGGCGGGCCCGTCAGGGCTGACGAAGGTGATGAAGCTGATCGAGGGCGGGCATCACCACCGCTTCTCGCAGTCGCTCGGCCTCCACGCGCAGGCGCACGTCAGCAAGGGCTACCTCCTCGCGTTCCTGGCCGCGCACGTGCGCAACAACTGGACCTGGTACGAAGCATACATTCGCGGCGATGCCATCCCGTACGGCTGGCCCGAGCGCGTCGTCACCCAGTACAGCGACGGCGTCCAGCGCGACGTGGTCGACAACTTCGAGGACGGCCTCGTCGGCGCCTCGGCGATGGACGGCGCGGTCACCGTGAGCAACGCCGTGACCTCGATCTTCGACCTCGAGGCCGCCGGCGACGCGTTCCAGGGCGAGACCCTCGCGCTCGAGATGTCCGGCAACGCCGAGGGCAGCTCGATCACCTGGTTTATCCCCGAGGAGCACCGCGACACCGCCGATTTCGCGTGGCTGTCCTTCCGCATCGCCCAGGTCGACGGCTCGGCCTCGAGCTACCTGCGGTTCCAGATCAGCAATGACAACGTCTGGTCGGCGGAGCAGATCGTCGGCGACCACGGCACGATCGCCACGCCGATGGAGATGTGCCCGCCGTCGCAGATCCCGTACGGTCCGGGCGCCGCCTGCTGGCCGAGCGGGTTATTCCACCACCTCGGCACGGTGCGGATCCCGCTGGCCGAATTCGGCGCGCACGACGACATCGATCGCGTGCGCCTGATCTTCCGCGGCCGGTCGGTCGAAAAGACCTACCTCCTCGACAGCCTCGAATTCAGCGGCGACGACGATCTGCCCTGAATCGCACGAGTCCCTGAGGTCCTTTCATTGTCCCGGTTTTTGGCCTGGCGAGACGATGATCCTTTCACAGCCGAGACGACGATGCGCACCATGACCGAGGATCGAAATCGCGACCGCCGGGCGCGCCGGCGGGGGTGGGCGGAGCTGGCGGGTCGTTTCCTGGACCTCGGGGCGGCGCTCCGTCGTGGTTGCGCGCGGGTCGGCGCCCAAGTAACACCGATGCGCATGGTCCGTGGGCCGCAGCGGGGCGACACGCCGAGAGTCGGGCCAGGCCGCGCGCCGGAGGACGGCCACGGACCTCCGTCGCCGCCGGGCGCGAGCGGCTCGACCTCGACCGCTGCGGAGCTCGAGCCCGGCTGGGCGATGCGAAGCACTCTGGAGCCGCCGCTCGGCTCCCCGTCGGCCTGGGCGAGCCGCAGCACCCTCGGCCAGCCGCCGGGGCCGCGACCCGAGCACGACCTCGGCGGCCCGCACCTCAAGGAGCTCATCCTCTCGCGCCTGTTCGTCCGCGAGGCCGGCCCGCCGCGGATCGGCCGCTTCTCGCTCCTGCAATTGCTGGGCGAGGGCGGCATGGGGGTGGTGTTCGCCGCCTACGACGAGGACCTCGATCGCAAGGTCGCGATCAAGGTATTGCGCGCCCAGGCGACCGCGCAGCCCGACCGGCTCCGCGCCCGCATGCTGCGCGAGGCCCGGCTGATGGCCCAGCTGTCGCACACCAACGTGATCACGGTCCACGAGGTCGGCGAACACGAGGGGCAGGTCTTCATCGCCATGGAGTTCGTGCGCGGGCAGCCGCTGGACGCCTGGCTCGCGGCCTGTCGCGCGCGCACCGGCGGGGCCCGCTGGCACGATCTGCTCGGGCCGTTCGTCCAGGCCGGCGCTGGGCTGGTCGCGGCTCACCGCGCCGGGCTGGTCCACCGCGACTTCAAGCCGCAGAACGTGATCGTGCGCAGCGACGGCGTGGTCAAGGTCCTCGACTTCGGCCTCGCCTGCGCGGCGCCGCAGGACGACCGCGTAGCGACGACCGCGGACGATCACGAGCGCGAGGCCGCGACGACCTGCGAGCGGCTGACCCAGACCGGGGCCGTGATGGGCACGCCGACGTACATGGCCCCGGAGCAGCACCTCGGGATCCCGGCCGACGAGCGCAGCGACCAGTTCAGCTTTTGCGTCGCGCTCTACGAGGCGCTCTACGGCCAGCATCCGTTCGGCGGGTCGACTCTGGAGGCGCTGCGCCGGGCGGTGCTCGCCGGCCACGTCCGCGAGCCGCCGCCCGGGTCGCCGGTCCCGCTGCGGATCCGTCGCCTGCTGATGCGCGGGCTGGCGGCGCGCCCGGAAGCCCGTCACCCCTCGTTCGCCGGGCTGCTGGAGGCGCTCGCGGCCGACCCGGCGGGCGCCCGGCGCCGCTGGCTGGCCGTCGGCGGGCTCGTGCTCGCCGCTTCGGCCGCGACCTGGGTCCTGGCGAGTCGCGGCGCGGAGGCGGAGCCGCCGTGCTCGGGGGTCGCACACGAGCTCGCCGAGGTGTGGAGCGACGAGCGCCAGGCCGCGATCACGACCGCGATCCAGGCGACCGGGCTGCCCTACGCCGAAGCCACCTGGCAGCGCGTCGCGCCGACGCTCGACGCCTACGCCCACGATTGGACGGCCATGCGCGCCGCCTCGTGCCGGGCGCACTTCGACGCGCTCGAGTCCGATCGCCACTACGACCTGCGGACCGCGTGCCTGGTCCGCCGCCGCGTCGCGCTCGCCACGATGGTCTCGGCGCTCGCCGAGGCGCGACCCGCCGACCTCGAGAACATGGCGCAGGCAACGTCGGCCCTGCCCCCGCTCGCCGCCTGCGGCGACACCGAGGCGCTCGCGGCCGCCGTGCCGCCCCCGGAGGACCCGGCGGTCGCCCGCGCGGTCGAGGTGCACCGCGGCGCCCTGGCGCAGGCCGACGCCTACGAGGCGCTGGGACGCCACGAAGACGCGCGCGCCCTGGTCGCGCCGGTGCTCGCCTCGCAAGAGGTCAAGGCGTACGCGCCGCTGGAAGCCGAGGCCCGGCTGTCGCTCGGCACCGTCGAGCTGACCGCGCTGCGCTACGGCGCCGCCGTCGAGGCGCTGACGCAGGCGCTGGAGACCTCGCTGCGCGCGGGTCACCTGGCCGTCGCGGCGGAGGCGTTCGCCCGCCGGATCTTCGTCCAGGGCCAGACCGGCAGGGGCAAGGAGGCGCTCCAGGACGTGCCGCTGGCGCGAGCGCTGGTCGAGTGGTCGGGGGACGATCAGCTCCGCTGGCTGCTGCTCAACAACACCGGCATGACCTACTACGCCCTCGATCGGCACAGCGAGGCGCAAGAGAGCATGCTCGCGGCCCTGGCGACCAAGGAGAGGCTCGGCGACCTCGACTTCGAATACGGGGTGACGCTCACCAATGTGGGCATGGTGTCGCTCGCGCTCGGCGATCTTCGCGGCGCGCGGGGCTACCTCGCCCGCAGCCTCGAGCGCGACGAGGGAGCGCTCGGCACCGACCACCCCAGGGTCGCGCTGGCCAGGTTGGGCCTCGCCGCGGTCGAGCTCCACGCCGGCCGCTACGACGCGGCCCTGGCCGGCATGCGAGCGGCGATCGCGTCGCTGGTGCGCGTCCACGGCCCGTCGTCCGAGGTCCTGTTGAACTGTTTCTTGCAGCTCGCGGACCTGAGCAACCGGCGCGGCGCCCATGCAGGGGCCCTGGCGTACACCGACCAGGCTGCCGCGATCCGGGCCGCGCACGACCTCGAGGGCAACCCGATCCTCGTCAACCTGTTCATGCAGCGCGCGGCGGCCCTCGAAGGCCTGGGACGCTCCGAGGAGGCCACGGCGGAGCTCCAGGCGGGCCTCGCGGTCTTCGAGGCGGGGCCCAGCCCGGCGCACGCCGCCTGGATTCACGACGCGAGCGGGCGGCTCTCGCTGCAGCGCGGCGACGCCGGCGGGGCGCTGGCCGCATTCCGGCGCGCGCGAGTCCTCCACGCGGGCGCGCCGAGCCCGATGCCCTACCTCCTCGCGGCCACAGACATCCGGATCGCCACCGCCTTGCGCGCCGCGGGCGACCGCGTCGCGGCCCTCGAGCTGGCCTCGCGCGCGCTGGCGCAGCTGCTCGCCACCCCGCAGCGACATCACGTCGTGATGATGGCCGAGCTCCGGCTCGAGGTCGGCGACCTCCTGCTCGCCGCGGGGCGTGTCACCGAGGCGCGCGAGCAGTTCGAGACGGCCCACCGTGACCTCGCCGCGACCGCCGAGCCCCACAATCCCTGGTTGGCGCGGCTCGAGTTCGCCATGGCACGGGCGCTGATGAAAGGACCCGCGGGCGAACGGCCTCGCGCCGAATCGCTCGCGCGCGGCGCCCTGGCCACGTTGCGCCGCCACGCGCCCGGCTTCGAACCCGAAGCAGAGGCCGTGGAAGGCTTCCTCCGCCAGGAATTCAAGAATTCGACCGGGCGGGCCAATTGAAACCGCCGACCCACCGATAAGGAGCGGCACAGACCGCGCGGACCGCCGAGTGCCCGGGCGCGGACCTGCTCAAGGAGACTTCGACCCATGCTCGCCGCCGATAAGCTTCTCTTCGCCGCTTCGCTGTCCCTCGTCGCTGCCTGCGATTCGCAGGACCTCGCCGCCTTCCAACCCGAAGAGGAGGTCGAGCTCCGCTGCGCACCCAACTGCCCGCCGGCGTCGGGCAACACCGAGTGGATGGGCAGCCTCTATCCCATCTCGCCGCTCGACACGCTGGGCAACGACTACAGGGGTATCAAGGTGGAAAGCCTCGTGGTGGCTGGCTACACCGCCGCCGGCTTCGGAGCCTTCGAAGGCGAGCTCTGGGCCGACATCCCCAACCCCCACTTCGGCACGATCAGGCTCTGGGGGCAGCAACTCCTCGGCGCCCGGTTCACGCTGACCTTCGACGGCAAGCCGCGGTACCTCACCATCTCTGCGGTGCAGCCGCCACCCGCGGGCGACTCCCACTGGCTCTACGGCCTGAAGTGGGACGACGACGGCCCCGACCCCGGCGACGACACGCCCGCGTGCCTCAAAGACCAGGTCAACGGCGAACAACTGGCGATCGTCCACGACGACCTCGACATCGACACCGCGACCGGCGACGTGTTCGCGCGCGCGAACACGGTGTATTTCGCGTGCCTGCACGGCGCGGCCGGGAAGGCCACCCTCGAGGGCAAGGGCTTCAACTTCGGCTTCCGGCCCTTCGAACTCGGGCTCGCCAACTTCGAGATCTCCCTGCGCTTCATCCTCGCCGACTACTGCGGCGACGGTCATTCGTGGACCCAGGACAAGACGAACATCCACTATCAAGACCTCTGGAACATCGGCGCGGGCGGCGGCCTGACCACCGACGCGGTGTGGGGCCAGAACGGGGCCCTGTGCATCGGCGCCCACCCGCGCGTGTACGATTACGACGAGATCGAATGCCCCCTCGGCGTGAAGCCGCCGCTGTGCGGCACGCCGGCGCAGACCCAGACGCTCTTCAACAATCAGGGCGTGATCTGGTCGCGCAACCCGTGGCTGATCCCGATCCCGTAGCAAGCCCGGGCCGCGGCACGTCGTCTCCAGCGAATTCGGCCGAGGTCTGCCGAATCGATGCGCCCCGGAGCGGAGCGCCGTATGGACGCGCATCGGGGAAGAGCACCCACCAGCCATGATCCTCGAGGAGGCTCCGTGGCCGACCGGACCTCCTCACGCATCTTCACCGCGAGCCTTGCTCCCTATCACCGCGTGAGCGCCACGAA
This sequence comes from Nannocystis bainbridge, assembly GCF_028368995.1. GTDB lineage: Bacteria > Myxococcota_A > Polyangia > Nannocystales > Nannocystaceae > Nannocystis > Nannocystis bainbridge. The sequence continues at coordinate 501,286 of NZ_JAQNDL010000001.1, forward strand.
ACGGGCCGCGCGGTCGCCGAGCCGGATCCTCCCCCCAGTTGGGATCCAGGCGCTCTCATCATAAAATCGATCGGCGTGACCCGGCCGACCGCGAGGCTGGGCCCAATCCTCCATAACCATAATCATCAATCGATACGATGCATGCGGGACAAATATTGTCCCTGAAAGTGATGAACACCATGAAAATCCATTCCCTGTGCCTCTCGCTCGCCGCCGCCACGCTCGTCACTGCAGCCCCGGGCTTCGCGTCCGAAGCAGCGGCTGCCGACCTCACCAACCGCGTCCCCGCGTCCGCGTGCAGCCCCGAGACCCCTGACGACGACGCCAGCCTCCAGCTCTCCAACGGCTCGTGGATCCTCTCGGGCACCGAGACGGGCACCATGACGCTCTGGTGCCCGGTGGCGACGGACAAGCCGTATACCGGCTTCAGCCCCTTCGAGATCGACTATCTCCGCCTGTGGTACCGCGATCCGGACGGGACGGCCGCGGGCTCGCAGGTGACGGCGCAGCTGTATTACCGCACCGAGGGGTCGAACAACATCTGGCCGATGACCGCCGGCGTCAACTCCAACACGAGCAGCGTCACGACCAGCAATACGCTGTCCTCGGCCGTGACCACCAATACGAGCACCGACGCGCTGTTCTTCGTGAAGGTGACGATCTCGCGGGACTCGACCAGCTCGAATGTCGCGTTCCACGGCTTCGATCTGGCGCTGGCCACCGTCGGCTGAACGCTCGGCGCACCACGGTCGGGCCTCGCCCGCCTGACCGTGGCGGCCCACCTCCATGGGCCCCTCGATCCGCGTGAAGCTGCGGAATCACCGTCCGCGGGCGCGTCGCTCCGGGCTCACGGTGAGCGCAGCTCCTCGCGGACTCGCAGGGCCCAGCCGTCGAGGTCTGCCAGCGTGCTCGCCAGCAGTCCGGGCGACTCGGCCAGTCGTGCCAGCGCCTGCTCGAGCAGTTGTCGGGCCCGGCGCAGGCGGGTCCGCACCGTGCCCTCGGGCACCGCCAGGAGCTCGGCGACCTCGCGGGCCGTGAGCGCCTCCCAGAAATAGAGCTCGACCAGCAACTGGCTCTCGAGCGGGATCTGCCGCAGCGCCTGCAACAGCAGCCGCGTCTGTTGCTCGCGCGCGAGCACGCTGCTCGGCCCCGGCTGCAGATCGGCGAGCGAGCGCTCGCTGAAGTCGAGCTGCGCCGGGGCGCGATAGACCGCGCGGAAGTGGTCGTAGAGCACATGGCGGGCGATGCCCAGCACATACGCGCGGACGTTGCAGTCCTGCGAGATCCGCGGCACCGACTCCACCAGCTTCACCAGCGTCTGCTGGATCAGGTCCGGCGCCGCGGCTCGATCCTTGGTGGCGAAGAAGCGAGCCACGGCCTCGTAGTGGCGCCCCACGAGGGTCCGTCCGGCCCGTTCGTCGCCCCCCTGCCAGGCCGTGAGCAACGTGCGGTCGTCGGACATCGGAACTTCATGCTACCTCGACGAGCCCGAATTTGCCAAGCGCCGCCCCGCTGCCGAACGTCATGCTACGCGGCTCCTGCCGCCGCTTCGATCGCTCGCGCCTTTGGCGTTTCATCCCGGGAGACAACTATCAATCGCCCCTCGAGCGGTCGCGGTCGATTCAGCGTTCGAACGGGAAGACGATCGTCGACAACAGGCGGGCGCGCTTGCCGGGCGCCGGGCCGCGTTCGACGAACGGCCGCAAGGCCGCCTGAAGCGCCGCGACCAGCTCGCCGAATTCCGCGTCGTCCAGGTGCAGCAGGGTCGAGCGAAAGCCGGCGCCGTCGGCCGCCAGATCGACCGACCCCGACGACGTCGCGGCGCGCTGGACATACCGGCCCCACGCGTCGAGCAGGTGGGCGGTGAAAGCCGCGAAGCCGCGGGTGTGATCGCCGGGGGTGAGCTCGCGGGCGGCCGCCTCGTCCAGGTGGGTGGCCCCCTCGTGAAGCGTGTAGCTCCGCTCGACCCCGCCGCGTTTGGCCTGCTCGCCGACCACCTGCAGCACGCCCGAGCGCGCCAGCAGGTTGAGGTGGCGGTAGAGGGTCGCCGGAGCGACGTCGGGCAGCTCTCCGAGCAGCGTGGCCGCGGTCACCGGCCGGGCCGCGGCCGCCACCGTCTCGACGATCCGCAGCCGGAGCGGGTGGAGCAGCACGTCCGCGCGCTCTCGCGCGCCGCCAGGGCTCGTCCGCCCCTGATTTTTGCTTGCGTTCCTCGCCACGCCCGGCAATGTTCTCAAAAATGAGAACATTTGTCCATCCGAATCAGCCGCCAGCCTGGCGTGTGGCGCTGGTGTGGGCGGCGCTGTCGGCGCTCGCGGCGGTCACGGTCGTGCCCTACATCCTCAAGTTGCTGCCCGAGACGTCGGCGATGTCGGAGCCGGTCCTCACCGCCGTCTTCGTGGCTCAGGCCGGGTTGCAGGCGTTCCTGTTGGCCTGGGCCGGCACGGCGGCGGGGCGGCGGATCGGTGTCGGCAGCCCGTGGCTCGAAGCCCGGTTGCGCGGCGAACGACCGCCGCTACCGCGCTCGCTCGGGCGGATGGTGCTTTACGGTCTGGGTGCCGGGCTCCTGGCCGCGGCGATCGATCTGGCCTTCATCCCGTCGATGCCCCCGCCGCTCGCCGGAGCCCTGCCGCAGCCGTCGCCCTGGGATGGCTTTTGGGCCAGCTTCTACGGCGGCATCGCCGAGGAAGTGATGACCCGCCTCGGCATGGCCACGCTGCTCGCGTGGGCGCTGGCGCGGTGGCTCGGGCGGCGGGCCGCGCTCGCCGTCGGGGTCGCCGGCTCCGCGCTGCTGTTCGGCGCGCTGCACCTGCCCGCGGCAGCGCAGGTGTGGCCGCTGACTGTCCTCGTGGTGGCCCGCACGCTGGCGCTCAACGGGGTCCTCGGCGTGATGTTCGGCGCCGCTTACGTGCGCCACGGCCTCGAGCACGCGATCGTGATGCACTTCGCCGCCGACCTCGTGCTGCATGTGGCCGCGCCGGCGCTGATGGCATGACCCGACGCGCAGCTCGCCCGGCACCATGATGCCGTCCATTCCCAGTCACGGTCATCGCGGGGCTGAAATCCGCGTCCCGCGATCGGGCCCAGCGCCGCGAAGCTCGGGCGACGGGCCGTCCGGGTCGACATGCGCTCGTTCGCATGAGACCCTGCACGCGAATATGCAGCCCACCTCGTGGAGATCCATCGCCCTCGTCCTCGCCGGCATCATCCTCGGATGCAGCGCCAACGCCATGCGCGGCGCCCAGGCTCAGCCGGCGTTCCCGGCGAACCCGGCGGCCACACGGTGGCAACAATACTGCGAACACGTCGACGGCGACGAAGAGGCGAACGAGCGCGCCCAGGCGGCAGGCGCCCAGGGCTTCGAGCTCGCCGCGCTCTCCCTCTACGCCAGCAACACCGACGACCTCGTGATCTGCTTCAAGCGGCCCGCGCCCTGACGGCAGGCCGCGCGAACGGCCGCGAGGCTCCACTCGTCGCGTCGGCCGGGAGCCATCGCGGCTTCACTGCGGGCAGTAGAAGGTGACCCGGTAGCGAGTGCCCGCCGGGCACGACCAGTTGCCGATCCCGTCGTCGTACGCGTACGAGTACACCTGCTTGCATTTGTCGTGGATGAGCCCGACGTACTGGGTATCGACCACGGGGCCCTGGCGGCACTCCTCGACGTCGATCGGCGGCGTCGGGCAGCAGTAGTATTCCGCCTCCGCGGCGGCCGGGGCGTAGATCGGCGCGTTGTCCCAATTGACATAGGTGAGCTTGCCGCACGGCGAGTAGCAGCCGGCAGGCTCCTGCGTGGTCGGGTGAGCGGCGCGCAGGTCGACGGCGGACAGCGCGGGGAATTGCTGGTCCGTCGAGATGTCCTCGCCGCTCGGGCAGTCGGACATGCGCAGCTCGCTGCAATCGATCGCCCCGCCTTCGGGGCCGCCCGGGCAGTCGTCGAGCAATTCGACCTCGTACGGGACGGTGTAGCCGTCGACCATGCTGGTGTCCCAGCCGTCGCTCGCGGGCAGCTTCATGCCGGGCGCGGACGGGTTGTCTTGACAGTCGGCCGGCGCGACACCCGGCAGGCAACCGAAGGTGCCCTCGAACTTGGAGTCGATCGGCGGCGCGCAGCCCTCGGCGGGGCAATTGAAGCCCTGCTCCGCCGGGCCACCGCTCTGGCCGATGGCGCAGCCGTTGCCGGTGTCGTCGCAGCCGAGGCCGGGCCAGAAGCGGGTCGCGGCCAGGCCGATGTCGGGGATCGGGTAATCGACGTAGTCGCCCTGCGCGGCGAGGAGGATCTGGTTGGCGGCGTCGAGGTTGCCGCCGCCCGCGCCCACCTGGGACAGCACCCACATCGGCTGATCGCAGCCGTTGACGACCCGCAGGCGCGCCGTCTGCTCGGGCTCGGGCTCGCCGGTGGTCTCGCTCGTGCTCGTGGGCCCGGTGCTGGAGCTCGTGCTGGTGGTCCCGGGGCCGGTGCTCGTGGTGGGCTCCGGCTCGCCGGTGGCCTCGCTGGTGGTCTCGCTCGCGGTCGAGGTCGGACCGCTCGAGCTCGTGGTCTGCGGTCCGGGCTCCGTCTCGCCGCCGGTCTCGCTCGCGTTCGAGGTCTGGGTGCCCGGGCTCCCGCAGCCGAGGACGAGCGCGAAGATGAACAACAAATCGGACCGCATGGGTCACGCTAACACGCACGACCGATGGCGAGAAGCCGCATGGGCGAATGGCGAAATCGCTACCGGACCCAGGCGGACGGGCCGGCACCGATGGGACAATCACGCGATTCTCGACTATGGTGATTGCCCGGTCCCCACCCTCGCGGCCCGCGAGCCGCTCGTGGCAGCGACCCGGCGAATGGGCTCAGCCCAGGCACCAATCGCCCAGCGGGGCCATGTGTGCGATCCAGGTCGGGTCGGCGGCCCGGAGGCGCAAGGTCCGGCGGACCCCGCCGAACCGCGAGAGCTCGGCCCCGGGGACGATCCGCGCGGCCGCTTCGCTGAACTCCCACCATTCATCCTCGCTCGCGGGCTCCCGCCGCGGGCGCGACACCTCGGCGAGCCGGTCCAGCGCTGCCGCGCGCGCGTGCTGCTCGACCGCGGCGACCAGCGCCGGCGTCGCGCGCGGCCCCTTGCTGGCGACCATCCATCGGGCCTCGGTCGACACCGCGGTGACGTGGTATTCGGCGCCGAGGCTGCGGGCCGCGACCGCGCCGTAGGAGCGCCAGTTGTTGTGATAGGGCTGGCCCCACCCGCCCGCATTGCCGTATGCGCCCGCCGAGCACTCGAGCGAATTGTTGGCGGCCTCGTTGCCGGAGCCGACGGTGATCGAGTCGCCGATGAACGCCATGCGTCGGGCCGGCCGCGGCGGCGGCTCGTCGAGCTCGCCCTCGAATTCGAAGCCCTTGAACTTGCACCACCCGAGCGCCGACTCGGTCCGCTTGACCAGCGTGATCGTGTGCGTCGTGTTCGCCAGGCCGGTGGCGACGACGTAGCGGGTCACGCCCTTCTCGGGGGCGAGCTTCATCACCGCGGCGCCGTCGACGACGACCTCGTAGAAGTTGCGATTTACGTCCCAGACGAACTGGTCCTCGAGGTGCACCGCCGCCGACACGCCGCGAAAGCGCGCCGTGACGTACACGCCGGGCGCCGAGAAGGTCGCGCTCGCCAGATCGCCGAAATCGATCCGGCCGGTGTAATGGATCCGCGGATCGTCCGCCGGGTAGACCTTCGGGCTGAGATCGTCCGCCGGGCCGCCCGTGGTGTCGTCGGGCTCGCCGGTGGTCGCGGCGTCGGTGGTCGCGGCGTCGGTGGTCGCAGCGTCGGTGGTCGCGGGGGATGTGCTCACTTCGGTCGCGGCGCCGGTGGTCGAAGTCACTGCCCCGGTGCTCGGGCCGGCGCTGGCGAGTGGGTCGTCACCCGTGCAACCGACGAGGAGCCCGAGGAACAGCGTGCAGACGCAAAGGCGCAGGACCGGCACCGCGCGAGTCTACGAGCCTCGGCGGACCGCAGGCGCACCGCCGGCCTCCGTGGTACTCGTGACTTCGAGCGCCATGAACGACGATATCTCCAGACTACGCGCGTTGCGCGACGCAGCCCGGCACGCGGAGCACCTCGCGGCCGCGCGCAGCCTGGTCGCCCAGCGGCCGGACGATCCGCGGGCCCACGTCGAGGCGGCCTACGGCCTCGACCGCGCGGGCGAGGAGCAGCGCGCGATCGTGCATTACGAGGCGGCGCTGAACCTCGGGGTGCCGGAGGAAGAGCGGCGCCCGTTCACCGTCGGCCTCGGCTCGACGCTGCGAAACGTCGGTCGCCACGCCGACTCCGTCGCTGTGTTCGCCCGGGCGGTCGCGGAAGACCCGGGTTATCCGCCGTTCGTCGCCTTCCTCGCGCTGGCCCTCGACTCCGCGGGCCGCGGCGCCGGAGCGCTGGCGACGATGCTCCAGTGCGCCCTCGAGGCCGCGCGCCCCGGCGCGTTCGACGGCTACGAGCGGGCCCTGTCCGGCTATCAGCGCGACCTCGCCGGTCGCCCGGCAAACCCGCCCGAATCCGGCGCAGAGACGCGCGAAGGCCAGAAACGCGCGCCCTCCTGAACCACGAGCGCGCGGGCGGCACATCGCCGCCGGCGTGCGAGCAGGGCCCCGCAGAGGCACTTCCGAAGTCCATGTCGGCCCCCGCAGCCTGGGGACCTCGATGAAGAATTGCCCATCCTCGCGGGCTCGCCCGGGGACCGTGCGGCCACCGTTGAAATTGGGATGTGCCTGGGCCCAGGATCTGCGAGCGAGCGTCGACAGCACCGGTCGGTCGTCGCTCCGCATGCAGGGAGATCGGGCTGTGGACGCCTCGACGCGGGGGCGCTATCAGTTCGCCGAGCAGGAGGGACACCGCGATGAAGCCAGACCCACGGACGCGAAACCACGTGCAGACGATGGGCTCCGGCACCCGGCCGATGCTGTTCGCGCACGGGTTCGGCTGCGACCAGAGCATGTGGCGTTATGTGGCGCCGTCCTTCGAGCGCGACCATCGCGTCGTGCTCTTCGATCACGTCGGAGCCGGTGGCTCCGATCCGCGGGCGTACGACCGCGACAAGTACGGCACGCTCGCCGGCTACGCCGAGGACGTGCTCGACATCTGCCGGGCGCTCGACCTTCACGATGTCGTGTTCGTGGGTCACTCCGTCAGCGCCATGATCGGTGTGCTCGCCGCGGTGGCCGCCCCCGAGCGCTTCTCGCGGCTGATCCTGGTCGCGCCGTCACCCCGCTACATCCACGACGACGGCTACGTCGGCGCCTTCGCGCAGAGTGACATCGAGGAGCTGCTGGAGCTGCTCGACAGCAACTTCATGGCCTGGTCGAGCCTGCTCGCGCCGCAGATCATGGGCAATCCGGACCGACCGGAGCTGGGCGAGGAGCTGACCCGCAGCTTCTGCCGCACCGACCCCGACATCGCCCGGCATTTCGCGCGGGTCACCTTTCTCTCGGACAACCGCGGCGACCTTCACAAGGTGCGAGTGCCGTCGCTCATCCTGCAATGCGCCGAGGATGCGATCGCGCCGGAGGCGGTGGGTGAATACTTGCATCACCAGCTTGCGAACAGCCATCTCGTCCGCATGAAGGCGACCGGCCATTGTCCCAACCTGAGCGCGCCGGAGGAGACCGTCGCGGCGATCCGCGAATTCTTGAAATCCACCGACGTCGAGGCCTGAGCCATGTCCGCGCCATACGTCCGCGACGACGACCCCGAGCAGATCTACGAGGACGCTCCGTGCGGGTATGTCTCGACGCGCCCCGACGGCGTCATCGTCCGCGCCAACCGGACCTTCCTGACGCTGACCGGCTTTCACGCCGACGAGCTGACCGACAAGCGGCGCTTCTCGACGCTGCTCACCAAACCCGGCGCCCTGCTCTACGAGACCCACTGCGCGCCGCTCCTGCGGCTGCGTGGGTCGGTCAGCGAGATCGCCCTCGACGTCGTCGGCCGCGACGGCGAGCCGCTGCCGGTGCTGCTGAACGCGCGGGTCAAGTGTGACAGCCACGGAGCGCCGGAGCTGCTGCGCATCGCCCTGCTCAGCGCGCCGACCCGCCGCAAGTACGAGCGCGAGCTGAAGCAGGCGCGAGAGCAGGCCGAGGCCGCCACCGACGAGGTGCGCCGGCACCGGGCCCTGGCCGAGCGCCAGCTGGCCGAGCTGCACACCCTGCTGGAGGCCGTGGGGCGCCTGGCCGCCGGCGACCTCGAGACGCCGATCGCGGCCGCGCCGTGTCAGGCCGAGCTGGCCGCCGCGCTCGAGCGGATGCGCCAGGACGTCCACCGCCAGTTCCACGCGCTGATCGAGCGCAACGTCGAGGTCGAGCAGCTCAACGCCGAGCTGCGCCACCAGATCGAGCAGCGTTCGCTGCTGATGATCGAGTTGAGCATGAACGCCGCGGCGTCGAGCCCTGGCCTGCGCCTGGCCGAGGAGCAGCCGCACCTGGTCGAGGGCACCATCCTCGACCGGCGCTATCGCATCGTCGGCGTCTGCGGCCGCGGCGCCATGGGCACGGTCTACGAGGCCGAGCGGCTCCTGGACGGCCGCCGCTTCGCCGCCAAGGTCCTGGCCGTCAAGCCCGACTTCCGGGCGCTGGTCCGCTTCGCCCGCGAGGCGCAGCTGCTGGCGCGCCTGCGTCACCCGAACCTGCTCACCATCGTCGACGTCAACGTGACGGCCGATCGCACCGCCTACATCATCATGGAGCTGGTCCGCGGCGCGACGCTGGCCGATCACCGGCGCCACTACGGCGACGCCGGGTTCATGCTGCCCATCCTGCACCAGATCGCGGATGTCCTGGCCGCGGTCCACGACGCCGGCGTCATCCACCGCGATCTCAAGCCGAGCAACGTGCTGATCGAGGGCGACGAGGGCGCGCCGCGGCGCGTCAAGCTGGTCGACTTCGGGGTGTCGCGCCTGCTCGCGGGCCCCTCCGAGACCATCGAGCCGCCATTGAGCCCCGGGCCCGGCGAGCAGGCCGACGCGCTGTTCAGCGCGCTCTCGTCGAACCTGCGTGACAGGGCCCACGCGCCGACGTTCAGCCCGACACCGTTTCTCAGGACGCCGGACGACTCGACCACCGGCTCGCCGGGCTCGGTCGACGAGTCTCGCTCGCCCAGCGAGCTGACGCAGGTCGGAGCGATCCTCGGCACGCCGCTCTACATGGCCCCGGAGCTGGCCTGGGGCGCCAAGCTCGCGCTCCCGTCCTCCGATGTCTTCAGCTTCGGCGTCGCGGCCCACGAGGTCCTGACCGGGATCGCGCCCTTCGACGAGCCGCCGCTGATCCTCGCGGCGCGCGGCCCGGGCCGCCTGACGTTCATCCCGCTCGGATTGCAGAGCCGGGGCCTCTCCTCCGCGCTCGCGCGCACCCTCGACCGCTGCCTCTGCGAAGACGCCGCGCTCCGGCCCAGCGCCAGGGAGCTCGCCGACGCCTTCGCGCTCGCGCTGCGAACGACAGCGACGGCGAGCCCCGGACCGTGACGCCGCTTCGCCGCCCTGCGGGTCACGGCTGCGAATGCACCGCGGCGAAGGTCGGCCAGATCGTCTCGAACCACGCCGCGTGGCCGGCCGCGGACGGATGAAAGCCGTCAGCCGCGAAGTACTCGGCGTGCTCGTCGAGGCGGTGCGCGCCGAACAGGTCGACGAGCGCGTAGCTGTGGTCGATCGCCAGCCGGCGGACACGCTCGTTGTAGGCGACGATCCGCTCCTCGATCTGCGCGCGGCCGATCCCGAGGAAGCGCTCGGCGAGCGCCGCGGCTGGCGCATGGGACATGTTGGGCAGCGTGCCGATCACCACCGGGCAGCGGGCGCGGTCGAGGCGATCGGCGATCGCCTCGAGGTTGCGACCGTAGTGCGAGGGGGTCACGCCGCGCCAGAGATCGTTGCCGCCGATGAACAGCGAGAGCACGGTCGGCCGCGCGAGCACGGCGGCGTTGACCTGCTCGGCGCGCAACGCCTCGGCGGTGGCGCCGTTGCGCGCGAGGTTCAGCAGCCGCGCCGCGGGGTCTCGCTGCTGCAGGCGCGCGTACATGCGGTCGACATAACCTGCGCCGGCGGGCACGCCGAAGCCCGCGCCTGCCGAGTCCCCGAGAGCGACGTAGTGGATGGCCACGAGACCCCAGGGTAGGTCGTCGCGGCCGAGGTGCAAGCGGTCGCCCCGCGACTCATCGCTCGTAGGGGCCGACGTCCGGCGCCGCGCCCTTCGGGCGGGCCTTGCCCTCGAAATCGATGGCCGGGGCGTGCTCGGGGCTGCCGGCGTCGATCATCGGGCTCATCGGGCCGAGGTGGAAATCTCCGCCGGGGTCGAGCGCATACCCGACGAGCTGCGGATCGTCCGTGGTGGCGTTGTCGCCGCTCGGCTCGGTCAGGTAGAAATTGTTGTTGGCGATCAGGTGATTCGGCCCGTCGTACAGCTGGATCCCGTTGCGGTCGTCGTACAGGATGTTGTTCGTCACGTAATAATCGGTGAACTCGCAGGTGATCTGGCCGCACGGCGAGTCGCCGTTGCCGAGCACGATCCCGTTGGTGTTCGAGGTCAGGTTGTTGGAGACGGTCACGTAATTGGCGTTGTGCCAGCCGTGGATGCCCCAGCCCGAGACGTTGTAGACGATGTTGTTGTAGACCTTCGCGTGCGGGTGCGAGACGTAGATGCCCTGGACGAACCCGGCGTTTTCGCCGGGGTTGCCGATGTCGTGCACGAAGTTGTTGAAGATCTCGACGTCCTCGCCCTGATACGGCTTGTCGGCCACCCAGCCGGCCGAGAGGATGCCCGCGCCGCCGCTGCCGCCGCGGGTCTTGGCGACGAAACCATAGACGTGATTGTTGAAGATCCGGCAGTGGTTGGCGAGCTTGCCGTCGCCGTTGGAGATGCCGAGGCCGACGCTCTCCTCGGTGGTGGTGACCTCGAAGCCGTCGATGTCGACGTAGTCGCCGACGTTCTGCAGCGGGATGGTGGGCGCGGTTACCCTGGCCTGCCAGCGCTCGACCGAGACGTAGTGAATGCGCGCGTCCGCGGTCCCGTGGGCGGTGTTCTTGAAGGCGCCGTAGTCGCCGGGGTACACGCACACGGTGTCGCCCGCGGCGACGATGCCGGTGGCCGCCTTGATGGTGGCGAGCGCCTGGTCCTTGGCCGCGCCGGAGTTGCCGTCCTTGCCGGTGAACTGGTCGACGAAGAGGGTGCAGAGGCGCTCGTCGAAGGTGGTCGACGGCGGCTCCTCTTCGCCGTCCGAGGTCGTGCTGCCGCTGTCGCTGGTGCTGTCCGGGTCGCCGGTCGTGGTGCCGGTGGTGCCGGTGGTGCCGGTGACGCCGTCGCTGGTGGAGGAGGTCGGGCCGGCGGTGCCGCCGTCGCCGCTGGTGGTCGTCGGCGAGAGGCTGTCGTCGCCCGTGCTGCTGCCGGTGGCGGCGGTGTCCGTCTCGCCGTCGCCGGTGCTGCTGCCACCGGTGCTGCCGCCTTCGGTGCTGCCCGGCGAGGACGCGCACGCGAGCAGCGTCGCGCCGAGCATGCAGGTGCAGATCCGCGTATGGCTCTTTCGGTCCAGCAATGACATGGCGGCGGGAAACTATGGAGGCGGCGGATCGATGTCAATATCCAATCGCCATGGGTGCCACAGTCCGCAACAATGCTCGTACTGTCGTTTGGGAGCAACGCGCGACAGGATGGGCCCGGTGACCCCATTGTCCCACGCGTCGCCGGGGAGAGGGCGCTGAACGAGGATTCGTGGATGGGTCGAACTGACAAACGAGGATCGCATGCGCGGAGAACAGGCGCATCGACGAATCGCAAAAGTCCACCCGAGTGTCCCCCTGAGGGATCGACCGATCACCCGCGATCGACGCATGGGCGCGAGTCCGTCATGCCCCATTTCGCCCGGCGGTGCGGTCCTCATGTGAACGAAGGCTCCCCCTGCGGAGGTCGCACGGGGCGGGCCCGGTTCGCGGCGAGCGATCGCCACGGCGCCCGAGCGAGCATCGAGGCGCGGCCAGGGGTGATGGTTCGCGGCCCAGGCACCCGGCGGGCGGCTCATGAAATGACAGCACCCATTGTCGGTAGCCGGACATCCTCGTCATGCGCAGCTCGAACGACACGACGTCGAGCGCCTCGCTGGTGTCCAACTCCACAAACTCCAGCTCGCGCGATGCGGCCTGCTCACCGTGGGACGAGCGACGCCCCGGCGTGCTCGAGCTCTCGCCGGGCACGCATGCGGCTGGTCATCGAGTTCTTCTCAACCCCGACTTTTGCCGCGCAGCCGGCGGTGCTTGCGCATGCAAGAGAATGCCGTGTGATGCGCGAGCCGGTGCGCTACTCTCCCGGGCGGAGAGCGAACACCATGGGCTTCGGCCGAAATCCCTATGTTGCCAAGGCGCAAGTCGCCGAGCAGAAGGCCGAAGAAGCGGCCGACGACAACACGCGCGCGCGTCACTACCGCGAGGCCGCCCACGAGTGGGACCGCGCCGCCGAGCGCGAGAAGCCGGGCAAGGTCCGCAAAGAGTACGAGGCCCACGCGGTCCGCCTGCGCGAGTTGGCCGGCGAGTGAACCAGACCTGACAGCGAGTCCGCCGAAGCGCGGTCGACGGTGGGGTCCGCCGCGGGTGGCCCTGTCGACCTCGCTGGCACCGCGGTGCCGCGGGCGACGAGCCGCCCGGTTGCATCGAAGGTCGCGGTCGTCACCGGCGCGGCTCGGGAGGGCCACCGCGTGCGAGCTGGCGGCTGGCGGGTCGCGGTCGGGGCGCGCCGCGGACGAGCTCGAGCGCATCGCCGCGGGCTGCCGCGAGCGCGGCGGCGAGGCGCTCGTGGCCGGGAGTGTCGGCTCGTAACCCCTGCGCACGCCAGCGGCCCATGAAATGACAGCACCCATTGTCCGTAGGCCACCGCGGGCGCATTGCGAGCGCGAGCCTTCGAGGTCCCACTGCGGCGGTCGCGGTCGTCGGTCGTCGGAGCGCGGGGTCCGGCCATCGACGAAGGCGGCAGGCACAATTTTGCCGACGCGTAGCGAGGTTCCTGTAGAGTGACCCGCGTGAGCCCGCTGGACGCGCACCCTGCGAACCGTGTGGCCCTCGTGACCGGGGGCTGCTCCGGCATCGGCAAGGCCATCGCCGAGCGTCTCGCTGCCCGTGGCCACTCGCTCGTGCTCGTCAGCGAGCGACCGGACGCGCTCGAGGCCGTCGCCTCGGAGATCCGCGCGAGGCACCGCGTCGCCGTGCATACCGTCGCCAAGGACCTCGCCCGGCCGGAGGCCGCCGCCGAGCTCCACGCCGCCGTCGCGGGCCGAGGCCTGGCGGTCGACATCCTCGTCAACAACGCCGGCTTCTTTTTCTTCGGCGAGACCGTCGACGCCGACCCCGGGCGCGCAGCCGCAATGTTGCAGCTCCACGTCGTCACGCCCTCGCTGCTGTGCACGCTGTTCGGCCGCGACATGCGCGCACGGGGGCGGGGCCACATCCTCATCGTCGCCAGCATCTCGGCGTGGCGCGACCTCCCCGGCATCAATTACTACGGCAGCAGCAAGAAGTACCTCCGCGGCTTCGCCCGCGCGCTCCGCTGCGAGCTCGCGGTCCACGGCGTCAACGTCACGTGTCTCGCGCCCGGGGCCACGGCGACCGCCCTGTACAGCGCGACCGCCGTGCCCGTCGAGCGCGCGCGTCGGCTCGGCGTGATGATGGACGCGGACGCCGTCGCCGAGGCCGGGCTCGCCGCGATGTTCGCCGGCCAGGCCGAGCACATCCCCGGCCGCCTCACCCGCGCGATGCTCGCGCCGCAGTGGGCCATCGACCTGCTGCGCCGCCGCGGCCCGTGGCTGCGCCGTGACGAGTCATGACCAGCCCGTTCGATCCGTACCGCCTCGCCGGCCTCCCGCTGCGCAACCGCGTGATCAAGGCTGCGACGTTCGAGGGCATGAGCCCCGGCGGCGCCGTGACGCCCGCGCTCGTTCGTCATCACCGCGACATCGCGGCCGGCGGCGCGGCGATGACGACCGTGGCCTACTGCGCCGTGTCTCCCGACGGCCGCACGTTCCGCGACCAGCTGCACATGCGCCAGGAGATCGTCGCGGACTTGCGCGGCCTCACCGACGCCGTTCACCGCGAAGGCGCCGCGGCCTCGCTGCAGCTCGGCCACTGCGGCTTCTTCAGCAACAACCACGACCTGATCCGCCGCCGCCCGTTCGGCCCGTCGCGCGCCCTCAATCTGCTCGGCGCCCTCGGTGGCCTCCCGTTCGCCGACGCGATGACGCCGGACGACATCGAGGAGGTCACGCGCCAATTCGTGACCGCCGCCGGCCTCGCGCGCGAGGCCGGCTTTGACGCCGTCGAGCTCCACCTCGGGCACGGCTACCTGCTCAGCCAGTTCCTCAGCCCCGCGACCAATCGCAGGACCGACGCGTTCGGCGGCTCTTCGGCGGCTCGCGCCCGGTTCCCGCTCGCGGTCGTCGAGCGGGTGCGGGCTGCCCTGCCGCCCGGGTTCCCGGTGCTGGCCAAGGTCAACCTCCGCGACGGCTTTCCTGGCGGGCTCGAGCTGACGGATTGCATCGAGCTGGCGCGCTGGCTCGCGGCCCGCGGCTGCGACGCGCTCGTGCTGTCGGGCGGCTTCGTCAGCCGCGACGCCTTCTACCTGTTCCGCGGCGAGCGACCGTTACGCGCCATGATCGCCGCCGAGCGGAGCCTCCCCCAGAAAGTCGCGCTGGCGCTTTTCGGACCGCTGGTGATCCGGGCCCATCCGTTCGAGCCGATGTATTTCCTCCCGCTCGCCCGCGAGGTCCGCCGCGCGGTCGACCTGCCGCTCGTGCTCCTCGGCGGCCTGACCGCGCTCGACCACCTCCGCACGGCCCGCCGCGAGGGCTTCGAGCTCATGGCGATGGCCCGCGCCCTCGTCCATGATCCCGGGCTCGTCGCGCGTTACCAGGCCGGCGAGGCGACGATCAGCGGCTGCGTCCCTTGCAACCAGTGCGTCGCCGAGATGGACCGGCCCGGCGGGGTGCGGTGCCCTCGCCGCGTCGACGACCGGCAGATTCGTGCATGAGCACGGCTGAAGGTGCCGGTGACATCGCTGGCATCGCTACGCTCGTCCGACCTCCATCGCGTGCGGCTCCGGGGTTTGACGTGACCGACGCGACGGAGTGAGCGTCCTCCGCGCTTCGCCGTGAGCACCGTGGCCGCGCTCGGTGCCCGGATGCTTGGGCCTGCGCGATCCCTCCACGCGCACGACCGCCGCCGCCGTCCGGCTGGCTCGCATGAATGCGCGTGCTACTTTTGTCGCAGCATTGAGTGCCATGGGTTTCGATAGACCCGGGCGACGTGCGAAGGGCGTCATGAGCGAACGAGCCAGTTCACCCGTCGACCGGTCGAGGCCTGGCCCCGCCGGCGTCGACGACGATGACATGCTCACGACCGAGTCATTGCGGCGGGTGAAGCCGACGCCTGCCATTCTCGCCGCCGACTGGAGCGGCGTCCCGATCTACACGATCGGCCACTCGACCCGCACGCTCGACGAATTGGTCGCCCTGCTGCGCTCCTTTGACATCGCCGTGTTGGCGGACATCCGGACGATCCCCCGCTCGCGGCACAACCCGCAATTCAACGCTGACACCCTGCCCGAGGCCCTGCGCCGCCGTGGCTTGCGATATGTGCCGCTGCCGCAGCTCGGAGGCCTCCGCCGCGCCCACAAGGATTCTCTCAATACGGCGTGGCGCAATCCGAGCTTCCGCGGCTACGCCGACTACATGGAGACCGACGAATTCACGGCTGGCCTGGCCGCGCTGCGGGACCTGACGGTTCGCGGTCCGGTCGCGCTGATGTGCGCCGAGGCCGTGCCCTGGCGCTGCCACCGCTCGCTCGTGGCCGACGCGCTCACGGTCCGCGGCGCGCGGGTCGAGCACATCACGGCCGCCTCGCGCGCTACGCCCCACCGCCTGACCTCGTTCGCCGAGGTCCACGGCGCGCGGGTCACCTACCCTGCGCCGCCGCTCGCCACGCGCGCTCCCTTTCACCTCGAGGCGACCGTGCGCGTGCTCCAGCGCAGAGCGACCAATCGCGTCGATCTTTGGCAGCAGGACCGTTATCTGCGGGTGTTGGACGTCGCGGGCGAAGCCGTGCTGATCGAGGTCGAAGATCGCGGCACCGTCGACGCTCCCGACCTGCATCCCGTGGTGCGTCACGGCGACCCTGCCGTCCTCACGCGCCCTGAGCTCGCGACCACCCTGCGCAAGATCCTGGGCCTCGACATCGACCCCGAGCCGCTGCACCGGCTCACCACCGCCGACCGCAGGCTCCGGACCATCGCGCTCGCCCTGCGAGGTATGCGGCCGCCGCGGTTCGCCGACTGGTTCGAGGTGTTCGCCAACGTCGTGCCGTTCCAGCAGGTCAGCCTCGACGCCGGCGCCGCCATCGTCGGGCGGCTGGTCGAGCGGTTCGGCGCCGCCCTCGAGCACGACGGCGGCCGCTTTTACGCCTTCCCGACCGCCGCCTCGATCGCCGGCGCACGCCTGGACGCGCTGCGACGCGTCGGCCTCGGCGCGCGCAAGGCCGACGCCCTCCGGCGCATCGCCCGGGCCATCGTCGCCGGTGAATTGACCGAACCGGCGATCGCCGCCATGAGCACGCCCGACGCGCTCGAGGCGCTCGTCGAGCTGCCCGGCATCGGGCCGTGGAGCGCCGCCCTCGTGCTCCTGCGGGGGCTCGGGCGCCTCGACGTCTTCCCGCCGGGCGACGTCGGCGTCGCCCGGGGCCTGCGCGCGCTGCTCGGCGCCGACGCTCCGCTCGATCGCGTCATCGATCGCCTCGGCGATCATCGGGGCTACCTCTACTTTTGGGCCCTCGGCGGCGACCTGCTGAAACGCGGCCTCATCCACCCCGCTCCCCGCGCTTGAGAGCCGCTCGAGGACCTCGCGGATCGTCCGCCCGAGCTCGCCGCGGGTCCGGCCGGCCTCCTCGCAAATCTGTCCCCATGAACATGTCCCTTGGGACACTCCATGCCTCACCTCGCTGGCGCGGCGGTGGTTCGCCGCCATACTGCGGGCGATGAGGCGCCCGGTTGCATCGAAGGTCGCGGTCGTCACCGGTGCGTCGAGCGGGCTCGGACGGGCCACCGCGTACGAGCTGGCGGCGCGCGGCTGGCGGGTCGCGGTCGGGGCGCGCCGCGCGGACGAGCTCGAGCGC
This sequence comes from Nannocystis bainbridge, assembly GCF_028368995.1. GTDB lineage: Bacteria > Myxococcota_A > Polyangia > Nannocystales > Nannocystaceae > Nannocystis > Nannocystis bainbridge. The sequence goes on from NZ_JAQNDL010000001.1 coordinate 518,428, forward strand.
ACCGCCGCGGGCTGCCGCCAGCGCGGCGGCGAGGCGCTGGCGCAGCCGACCGACGTCACCCACGAGGACGCGGTGCTGCGCCTGGCCGAGGCGGCGCTTTTGACCTGGGGCCGCATCGACGCGTGGATCAACAACGCCGGGGTGACCCTGTTCGCCCCGCTCGAGGGCGGCGCGCTCGCGGCTCACAGGCAGGTCATCGAGACCAACCTCCACGGCGCGCTGCACGGCGCGCGCGCCGTCATCCCGGTGTTTCGCCGCCAGCGCCGCGGCACGCTCATCAACATCGGCTCGGTGCTCGGCAAGATCGGTCACGCCTTCGTGCCGTCCTACGTGATCAGCAAGTTCGCCCTGCACGGGCTGTCCGAGGCGCTGCGCGTCGAGCTGGCCGAGTACCCCGACATCCACGTGTGCACGATCTTCCCCTACGCGATCGACACGCCGCACTTCCAGGTCGCCGCCAACGACATCGGCCGCCACGTCAACGCCATGCCGCCGATGCAGTCGCCCGAGAAGGTCGCGCGCGCGGTCGTCGACCTCGTCGAGCACCCCCGGCGCCAGCGCTTCGTGCCGCGGATCGCCGAGCTCGGGCTGGTGCTCCACCGCGTCTTCCCGCGCACCATGGAGCGGCTGCTGTTCCGCGCGCTGGGGCGGTTTCACCTCGGCGCGCCCGAACCACCGGTCGAGGGCAACCTGTTCCGGCCGGTCGCCGACGACTCCGCGGTCCACGGCCACCGACCTCCGCGCCTCGGCACGCCGGCGTTCCTGGTCTGGTCCGCGCGCGAGCTGCTGCGCATCGAGCTCGACGCCGCCCGCCGCCGCCTCCAGCAATGGCACCTCACGCGTACGACGCCGTGATCGTCGGCGCCGGGCCCAACGGTCTGGCAGCGGCGATCACCCTGGCCAGCGCCGGTCGCTCGACGCTGGTCGTCGAGGCGGGCGCGACCCCGGGCGGCGGCTGTCGCTCGGCCGAGCTGACGCTGCCGGGCTTCGTCCACGATCCCTGCGCCGCGATCCACCCGCTCGGCGCGGCCTCGCCGTACTTCCGCACCCTGCCGCTGGCGCGCCACGGGCTGGCGTGGATCGAGCCGCCGACGCCGCTGGTCCACCTGCTGGACGACGGCCAGGCGGTGCGGCTCGAGCGATCGATCGCCGCCACCGCGGCGCAGTTCGGCGCCGACGCTCAGGCCTATCACGACCTGCTGGGGCCGCTGGTCGAGCGCTTCGACGCGCTGCTGCCGATGATCCTCGGCCCGCTGCGCTGGCCCGCCGATCCGCTGCTGCTGGCCCGCTTCGGCGCGTACGGCCTGCGGTCCATGGAGGGCCTCGCGTGGCGCTTCGCCCGGGAGGCCCCGCGCGCCCTGCTGGCGGGCATCGCCGCCCACGCGATGGTCCCGCTCGACCGCCTCGCCACCGCCGCGTTCGCGCTGGTCCTGACGGCCGCCGCGCACGCGGTCGGCTGGCCGCTCGCCCGCGGCGGCTCGCAGGCGATCGTCGACGCGCTCGTGGCTCACCTGCGCGAGCTCGGCGGCGCGCTCGAGCTCGATCACGAAGTCGTCCACATCTCCGAGCTGCCGCCGGCCCGCGCCTACCTGTTCGACGTCTCGCCGCGACGCCTGGCGACGATCGCCGCCGACCGTCTGCCTCCGGCCTACCTGCGCCGGCTCGGCGGGTTTCGCCACGGCCCCGGCGTCTTCAAGCTCGACTGGGCCCTGCGTGCGCCGATCCCCTGGCGCGATCCGGCCTGCGCCCGCGCCGGCACCGTCCACCTCTCGGGCTCGCTCGCCGCCGTCGCCGACTCCGTCGTCCGCGTCCATCGCGGCGAGGTGGCCGCCGAGCCGTTCGTATTGCTCGCGCAGCAGAGCCTGTTCGACGCCAGCCGCGCGCCGCCGGGCATGCACACCGCCTGGGCCTACTGTCACGTGCCGCACGGCTCGGACCGCGACGTAAGCCGGCTCATCGAGGCCCACATCGAGCGCTTCGCCCCCGGCTTCGGCGACCTCGTCGTCGCCCGCGCCAGCCGCTCCGCCGTCGAGATCGCCCGCTACAACCCCAACTACGTCGGCGGCGACATCAACGGCGGCCTCGCCGATCTGCGGCAGCTGTTCTTCCGCCCGCTCGTGCGCCTCGATCCGTACACCACCCCCGCGCCCGACATCTTCCTCTGCTCGTCGTCGACGCCGCCGGGCGGCGGCGTGCACGGGATGTGCGGCCACGCCTGCGCCCGCAGCGTGCTCGCGCGGGTGCTGGCGTGATCGACCTCCGGCTCTGACGCACGCCGCCGCCGCGTGATGAATCGCCGCTGCATCGTTGCATCGGCGTGACGGGCCAAAGATTCGCGTAGGCTCCGTGCAGCCGAGCTGAGCCGCGACGGGCTCGCGGCGGTGCAGACGCCCCGCTGCGAGCCGCCCAAAGCCGTCTTACCGGGCCGCAACGCCGGCTCATGGTCACGCCGCCTCGCGCCCGCGATCCGTGCCGGACTCTCACGCGACGTCCCGTGACATCGCGGACAGAATCGCAGGTCACGCGCGGCTGGGGGGCGCGGACGCGGTATCGTCGGCCCCGACATGGAGACCATCTACGTCGTCATCCCGCTGCTGCTGATCGGGGTGGTGCTGGCTGCCGTGGTGCTCGACCGGTGGAGCGTGCCGGTCATCCTCGTCGCCCTCGGGTTCGGCATCCTGTTCGGCAGCGACGTGCTCAACGTGTGGCACTTCGACGACGTCGAGCTGACCAACCATGTCGCCAACCTGGCGCTGGTCTTCATCCTGTTCCAGGGCGGCTTCTTCACCAAGCGCGAGGACCTGCGGGCCGTGGCGTTGCCGGCGCTCGGCCTCGCGACCTGGGGCGTCCTGCTCACCGCCGCGGGCACCTTCGCCTGCCTGCACTTCGTGCTCGGCTGGACGACCCAGAAGTCGCTGCTGCTGTCCGTCATCATCTCCTCGACCGACGCCGCCGCGACCTTCTCGATCTTGCGGCGCCAGGCGCTGCCGAGCCGGCTGGCGTCGACGCTCGAGATCGAGAGCGCCGCCAACGACCCGATGGCGATCTTGACGACGCTGATCGTGGTCGAGGCCTACGCCTCCGGCGAGAGCCAGGGCTGGCTGACGCTGCCGCTGTTCCTGTGGAAGTTCCTCGCCGGCCCGGTGTTCGGCTGGGCCATCGCCCGCGGCTCGATCGCCCTGTTCAACCGCCTGAACCCGCAGGAGCGCGGCTATTACTACGTGCTCATGGTCGGCGGCGTGATGCTCAGCTACGGCCTGACCGAGATGGCCCAGGCCAGCGGGATGCTGGCGGCCTTCACCGCCGGCCTGGTGATGGGCAACACCCGCTTCGTCTACCGCCAGGGCGTGAGCAACTTCGCCGCGGCGCTGTCGATGATCGCCAACATCGGCGTGTTCGTGCTGATGGGCGTGCTGGTGTTCCCCAGCCAGTGGGCCGACCTGTGGTTCCAGGGCGTGCTGCTGTTCTTGATCCTGACCTTCGTGGCGCGCCCGGCCGCCGTGATGCTCGGCACCCTCGGCATGCGCATCGGCCTGCGCGAGCGCTCCTTCATGAGCTGGGCCGGCCTGCGCGGCGCGGTCCCGGTGGTGCTCGCCACCTACCCGGCGGCCGCGGGCATGGCGATCGGGCAAGAGATCTTCAACCTCGTGTTCTTCGCGGTCCTGCTGTCGGTCTCGCTGCAGGGCTCGACCCTCGAGCTGCTGGCGCGCAAGCTCGGCCTGTCGGAGCCCAAGCCCCCCCAGCCGCGCTACGGCCTCGAGCTGGTGACGATGGCCCGCAGCGAGCTCGACGTGGCCACCGTCGACCTGCCCGGACCCCAGGGCCGCCCGGGCCCGCGGATCCGCGAGCTGATCCTCCCGCCGTCAGCCCTGATCACCCTGATCGCTCGCGGCAACGAGGTGATCGGCCCGTCCGGCAACACCCGCCTGCTCGGCTGGGACCGGGTCACCGTGCTGGTGCGACCGGAGGAGGAAGACGCGGCGCGCGAGAGCCTGCTGCGCCGCTTCGAGGCCGTCGAGCCCGGGGTCGAGCCCGAACCGCTGGAGAAGCCGGACATGGTCCCTCCCGCCGACGAGGCGGCGGTCGAGCGGCTCCGCGACCACGTCGTGCTGGTCGGCCACGGCCGCGTCGGCGCGGTGCTGGCCCGCTCGCTCCGCAGCCACGGCCTGCCGTTCGTCGTCATCGAGCAGGACTGGCACATCGTCGACCTGCTGCGGCGCAGCCACACCCTCGCGCTGGCCGGCGACGGCGAGTCGACGGTGGCCCTCGACCTGGCGGGCATCGCCCGCGCGCGGCTGCTGCTGGTGACGACGGCCGATCCCATGGCCGCGCGCGCGGTGATCGAGCACGCCCATCGCACCAACCCGGCGATCGAAGTGGTCGCGCGTGTCCACTTCGCCGAGCAGTACGAGGCGCTGTGCCGGTTCCCGCGCACCCGCTGCGTCAACGGCGAGGACGAGCTGGCCGGGACGATGGCGCGGCTGGGCCTGGGCGTGTTCGGGATGACGCCAAGCGAAGCCGGGCCGACGACCAGCGAAGCCAGCCCGGCGGCCCGCGAAGCCGGGCCGGCCACCCGCGAAGCGGCGCCGACCTGAGCCGACCCGCGCGCAGCCTCAACAGTCCGGGCAGTGGCAGACGAGGTCGACGTCGCCGCCTCCGCCCTCGCACACCTCGATCCCGTCATTACAGGCCGCCCCGGCGCATTCGCAGTCGACCTCGTCTTCGCACGCCACGGGCCGCGGCAGGCAGGTCCAGTTGTCGCCGAAGACGCTGGGGTGATTGACGCAAATGAACGAATCGGGGCACAGCTCGCACGCGGTCACCCACCAGCACGAGATCACGGGCACGCAGGCGCCGGTCCAGCACCCCATGAAGTCGTCGACCCCCGGCAGGGTCCCGGGCGGGCAATCGGGCGGCAGCGCGTCACAGAAGACCTCGCCGCCGCAATGGACCTTCTCGGTGATGCACTGGCCGAGCACGCATTTCGCCTCGTCGATGCCGATCTGCTGGCACTGGGTCTGATCGCACCGGGCGTCGCAGACCACGTCGTCCTGCTCGGTGGGGATGGCGAAGCACGAGCAACAGTCGTCGTGCAGCTTGCAATCGGCGTCGACCTCGCAGGGGCCGCCGCCGATGCCGCCGGTCGTGCCCTCGGTGGTGGTCTCGCTCGTCGTCGAGCCGGAGTCGGTGGTCTCGCCGCCCGTGGTCGTCGTGCCCGGCGCCCCCGTGCCGGTCTCGCCCGTGGTCCCGGGACTCGTGGGGTCCGAGGTCGTGCCCTGCGTCGCAGTCCCGGATCCCGTGAGCGGGTCGAGGCCGGTGGTCGGCGCGTCGGTGGAAGCCGACGAGGCCACCGAAGTCTGTCCAGGAGGATCACCGGTGCCGTCGCTGTTCGAAGCGCTCGACGTGCTGCCGCCGACCGTCTCGCTGGTCTGCGGCGCAGCCGTCGAGCACGCGCACAAGCCGATGCCAGAGAAAGCCAAAAGAAGTCGAATTCGCATGCGCCGAGCATGGCAAAAAGCCCGCAGACCCGCCAGAACACGCGTCGAGTGACCGGGCGTCACCTCGGTCCTCGTTCACCTTGTCGGGCATGACGCAAATCCTGTCCCTCAACCTCGGCGGCTACGGCGAACAGCACGATCCATGGCGCGCTCGCCGGCCGCTCGTCGCCGCCGTGCTCGCCGAGCAGCAGCCCGACCTCGTCGCGCTGCAGGCGGTCGCTCGTGACCCGGCGATCGCCCGAGGCTGCGATCAGGCGACCCAGCTCGCGCACGACGTCGGCGGCTATGAAGTCGTTTACCGGCCCGCGACCCGCGGCCCCGGCGGACGCGAGTCGGGCCTCGCCTTGCTGTCGCGGGTTTCTCCCCTGGCCGTGCACGTGCATCCGCTGTCGCGCCGCGGCGACGACGACCCATTCGACCGCGTCCTGCTGCACGGCGTGTTCCCGGGCCCCCGCGCGCCGCTGCACGTCGTGTGCGCGCACCTGTCGTGGATCGAGGCGCAGGCGGGCGACAACGTCGGCGAGCTGCTCGTTTACCTCGCCGCGGTGCCCGGCCCGCGGCTGCTGCTCGGCGACTTCAATCAGACACCGACCAGCGACGCGCTCGCCCGATTGCGCGGCGCCGGCCTCGTCGACGCCTGGGCCGCGCTGCGCCCCTGCGATCCGGGTCACACCTTCTTCGAGGCCGGCGCGCCGACCCGGCGCATCGATTATCTGCTGCTCGATCGCCGCCTGGGCCCGCGCGCCTGCGAGGTCTCGCTGGTCCTCGACCGACCCGGCGAGCGCCGGGCCTCCGATCACGCCGGCCTGCTGGCGCGGCTCGGCGACGACGGGCGAGCGGACGTCGCTGCGACGGGCGACCAGGGTCCGCACCAGCCCGGATCGCCCTGCCCACAATCGGCGCCGCCGGCGTAAATCACATCACCGCGGGATGGGCAGCGCGTCTGGCTGGCCCCATTCGCTCGCTCGTGTCATGAACGGGCCTGATGATCGAAACCGCTCAAGACCCCACCATTTACCAGGTCATCCGCGACCAGCACCGCGCCGTCGCCGAGCTGCTCGCCGAGCTGGCCGCCGAGCAGGACGTGGCGCGCGGGGAGCAGCTGTTCAGCCAGGTCCGCGACGCGCTGGAGCGCCACGCGCGGGCCGAGGAGGCCGTGTTTTACGACATCCTCATCCAGCAGGACGCGGAGGGCAAGGCGCTGGCCAAGGACGCCGAGCGCGACCACTCGCAGGTCCGGCGCCTGCTCGCCGAGCTCGAGAGGATGCGGGTCGACCACGCCGACTGGGCCGCGAAGGTCGAGGCGCTCACCCGCAGCGTGACCGAGCACGTCGCGTTCGAGGAGGACACTATCTTCGCCGCGGTCGAGGCGATCCTCGACGACGATCAGGCGCGCACCCTGGCCGAGACGTTCGAGGCGCTCGAATCGCGGGTCGAGCCCGAGGCCGCCGCCTGATCGCCCGACTGTGATGATTCACGCGCGCAAGGCAGAGGTCGCCCATGAGCGGAGTGCCATCCCCGGAGTTCGCGCTCGGCTCGCCCGTCAAGGAGCGCGAGCCGAGCGTGCGGCCCGGCGCCCAGGTCCACGCGGCGCGCGAGGTGCTGGTGCTGCGCGCCCTGCCGGGCCTCGGCGATTTCTTGTGCGCCACCCCGGCGCTGCGGGCCCTGCGAGCCGGCTTGCCGCGGGCCAAGATCACCCTGCTGGGCCTCCCGCGAGCGCGTGAGCTGGTCGCTCGCTGCTCGCACCTCGTCGACGGCCTGCTCGAGTTCCCCGGCTTCCCCGGGCTGCCCGAGACCCTCGCCGACGTGCGCGCCCTGCCCGACTTCTTGCGCGCGGTCCAGGGCCGCTTCGACCTCGCCTTGCAGATGCACGGCGACGGGCTCGTCAGCAACATCGTCGTCCAGCTGCTCGGCGCGCGCACCAGCGCCGGCTTCTACGCCCCGCCGCAGCCGTGCCCCGACCCGGCGACCTTCTTGCAATATCCAGCGGACCTCGCCGAGCCGCGCATCCACCTCTCCCTGCTCGGCTTCCTCGGCATCGAGGCGCGCGGCGAACGGCTCGAATTTCCGCTCGCGCCGGCCGACGTCCGCCGGGCCGACGCGCTGCTGCAGGCCGCCGGCGTCGCGCCCGGCAAGGCGTTCACCATCCTCCATCCCGGCGCCGCCGAACCGCGCCGGCGCGTCGACCCTGGCGTGCTCGCGCAGGTCGCCGACGGCCTGGCATCGCGCGGCCTCGCCGTGGTCCTCACCGGCTCCGCCGACGAGGCCGACCTCACCGCCGCCGTCGATCACCACGCCGCGCGCGAGCTCGTCGACCTGGTCGGCCGCACCGACCTCGGCTCGCTCGGCGCGCTGGTCGAGCGCGCCCGCCTGGTGATCGCCGGCGACACCGGCATCTCCCATTTGGCGAGCGCGCTGCAGACCCCGAGCGTCGTCGTCTTCCGCAGCACCGCGCCGGCCCGCTGGGCCCCGCTCGACCGCGTGCGCCACCGCGTCGTCGACGCCCGCGAAGCCCCGGCCTCGGCCGCGGCGATCCTCGCCGAGGCCGACGCCGCCCTGTTCCTCGCGGGGGTCGACCGTGCTTGATCCGCGGGCCGCCCTCCGCCGGGCCCGCCGGCTGCTCGTGGTCCCGCCCGCGGCCGGCTGCGACGAGCTGGGGCCGGCGCTGGTGCGCCTGCGGATCGCCATGCCGCAGGCGATGGTGGTCCTGCTGGCCGAGGCGCGCGCCGCCGGTCGCGTCGCCGTGTTCGTCGATCAGGTGCTGCCGGCGGCCGCGCTGACGCGCTTCGACGCCACCGGGCTGCCGGCGCTGGTCGATCGGCTGGCTGCGGCCCGCCTCGACGCCGCCCTGGTGTTCACGGCCGCCGACGAGACCGCGTTCGAGGTCGCCTACCTCGCCTACCTCGCCGGCATCCCGGTGCGCGCCGGCTTCGCCGACGAGTTCGGCGGCGGCGTGCTCGCGCCGGCCGTCCCGCCCCCGCCGGCCCGCGTCATCGGCCCCGGGCGCCACCTCTCCCTGCTCGACGCGCTCGACCTGAGCGCGCCGCTCGCCCCCGCGGGCGCGAAAGCGAGGCCCTCGTGCGACGACTCCGCGTCCTGACCTGGCACGTTCACGGCAGCTACCTCTACTACCTCACCCAGGCGCCGCACGAGTTCTACCTGCCCGTAAAGCCAGGTCGTCCCGAGGGCCACGGCGGGCGCGGCGGCAGCTTCGCCTGGGGCGCCAACGTCCACGAGGTCCCGGCCGACGCCGTCGCCGACCAGGCGTTCGACGTCGTCCTGTTCCAGTCGCGCCGCAATTACGAGTGCGATCAATTCGAGCTGCTGAGCGCCGCCCAGCGCCGCTTGCCGCGGATCTTCCTCGAGCACGATCCGCCCCGCGAGTCGCCGACCGACACCCGCCACCCGATCGACGACCCCGACGTCCTGCTGGTCCACGTCACCCCGTTCAACGCCCTGATGTGGGACGCCGGGCGCACCCCCGTGCGGGTCATCGAGCACGGCGTCGCAGTGCCCGACGGCGCGGCCTACAGCGGCGAGCTGGCGCGCGGGATCGTCGTCGTCAACGACCTCGCGCGGCGCGGTCGCCGGCTCGGGCGCGACATCTACGAGCGCGTGCGCACCCACGTCCCGCTCGACCTCGCCGGCATGGACTCCGACGCGCTCGGCGGCCTCGGCGACCTGCCGCTGCGCGAGCTCCACGCCCGGCTCGGCCGCTACCGCTTCTTCTTCAACCCGATCCGCTACACCAGCCTCGGCCTGGCCGTGTGCGAGGCGATGATGATCGGCCTGCCGATCCTCGGCCTCGCCACCACCGAGATGAGCACCGCCGTGCAGAGCGGCGTCAACGGCTACGTCGAGACCGACCTCGAGCGGCTGATCGGCCACATGCGGCGCCTGCTCGCCGATCCGTCCGAGGCCGCCGAGCTGGCCGCCGGCGCGCGGCGGATCGCCCGCGAGCGGTTCGGCATCGACAGGTTCACCGCCGACTGGTCGCGGGTCCTGGGCGAGGTCACCGGATGTCCCGAAGGACAGGTCGCCGGCGCGGCCCGGAGGCTCGCGTGAAGCCGCTGCCCTTCGCCGCCGGCGCCGGCCTCGAGCGGCCGGGCGGCCCGCTGAAGATCGCCATGATCAGCGAGCACGCCTCGCCGCTGGCCCCGCTCGGCGGGCGCGACAGCGGCGGGCAGAACGTCTACGTCGCCCAGGTCGCGCGCCACCTCGGCCGCCTCGGCCACCGCGTCGACGTGTTCACCCGCCGCGACAGCCCGACCTCGCCGGCGATCGTCGAGATGGCCGACGGCGTGCGCGTGATCCCGGTCGACGCCGGCCCGCCCGCGCCGCTGGCCAAGGAGACGCTGCTGCCGCTGATGCCGGCGTTCACCCGCGCGGTCGCGGCCTGGGCCCGGCGCGAGCGCTACGACCTCGCGCACGCCAACTTCTTCATGAGCGGCCTGGTCGCCGCCGAGCTCAAGCGCGAGCTCGGGGTCCCGTTCGCCGTCACCTTCCACGCGCTCGGCAAGGTCCGGCGCCAGCACCAGGGCCAGGCCGACGGGTTCCCCGACGAGCGCTTCGCCATCGAGGAGCGGATCGTGCGCGAGGCCGACGTGATCGTCGCCGAGTGCCCGCAGGACGAGGTCGACCTGATGACGCTCTACGCGGCCGACCCCGAGAAGTTGGTCATGGTCCCGTGCGGCTTCGATCCGGGCGAGTTCTGGCCGGGCGGCCGCGCCGAGGCCCGCGCCGCGCTCGGCCTCGGCGCCGACGAGCGGGTCATCCTGCAGCTCGGGCGCATGGTCCCGCGCAAGGGCATCGACAACGTCGTGCGCGCGCTGGCGCGGCTGCCCGCCGACGCGCGCGCGCGGCTGGTCGTCGTCGGCGGCGAGTCGCGGCGCCCCGATCCTTCGCTCACCCCCGAGATCGGTCGCTTGCTGGCGGTCGCCCGCGAGGAGGGTGTTGCCGATCGCGTGACCTTCGTCGGCAGCCGCGGCCGCGGCGAGCTGCGCGACTACTACGTCGCCGCCGACGTGTTCGTCAGCACCCCCTGGTACGAGCCGTTCGGCATCACCCCGCTCGAGGCGATGGCCTGCGGCGTCCCGGTCATCGGCGCCAACGTCGGCGGCATCGCCCACACCGTCGCCCACGGCGAGACCGGCTACCTGGTCCCGCCCGACGACCCCGACGCGCTGGCCGACAAGCTCGCGCTCGTGCTTTCGCAGCCGCGCCTGGCCCGACGTCTGGCCCAGCTCGGGCTGCAGCGCGTGCACGCCCTCTTCACCTGGGACAAGGTCGCGGCCCGCCTGGCGGGCGCCTTCGTCACCGCCGCCGGCCGCCGCCCCGTCGCCCCGCCGACCGCCGCCTTCGCCGCCGTCGACCGCGGCTTCGACGACCTGCTGGCCGTGCTCTCGCGCGCCCGCACCTGCCTACGCGACGACATCGTGCGCGCCGCCGACCTCGTCAGCGCCGCCTTCGCCCGCGGCGGCAAGGTGCTCGTCTGCGGCAACGGCGGCAGCGCCACCGACGCCCAGCACTTCGCCGCCGAATTGGTCGGCCGCTTCCTCGCCCCCGACCGCGCCGGCCTGCCGGTCATCGCCCTCAACGCCGACACCGCCGTGCTGACCGCCTGGGCCAACGACGTCGGCTACGCCGACGTGTTCGCCCGCCAGGTCCGCGCCTACGGCCGCCCGGGCGACCTCGTGTTCGGCATCTCGACCAGCGGCCGCTCGGCCAACGTCGTCGCCGCCCTCAAGACCGCGCGCGACTGCGGCCTCCACACCTTCGCCCTGCTCGGCGGCACCGGCGGCGAAGCCGGCGACCTCGCCGACTGCGCCCTCGTCGTCCCCTCGCCCGACACTCAGCGCATTCAGGAGGTCCACACATTGGCCCTGCACCTGATCTGCGAATTGGTGGAGGCGCAGGTGGCCCCCTCGCCTTGAAATGGCCCCATCCCACGGAGCAGCGATGACCCTCGTGATCGAAACACCCCTCGCGGACCGCATCGTGCTGGTCACCGGCGGCGGCTCGGGCCTCGGCGCCGAGATCGCCCGCACCCTCGCCGCCGCCGGCGCGCACGTGATCGCGGCCGACATCCAGACCGCGCCGCTGGCCCGCCTCGTCGCCGAAGTCGATGACGCCGGCGGTAGCATCGAGGCCGCCCGGCTCGACGTGCGCGACGCCGACGCCGGCCAGGCGCTGATCGACGACATCGTCGCGCGCCACGGCCGGCTCGACGTCCTCGTCAACAACGCCGGCACCGACACCACGCTGGCCGTCGACGAGCTCAGCGTCGCCGACATCGACCGCGTGCTCGCCGTCAACCTGCGCGGCCCGTTCGTCCTCAGCCGCGCCGCCTTCCCGCGCCTGCGCGCCCAGGGCGGCGGCTACATCGTCAACATCGTCTCGACCGCGGCCAAGCGGGCCTGGAAGAACGCCAGCGCCTACCACGCCAGCAAGTGGGGCCTCTTGGGCCTGAGCCACGCGCTGCACGTCGAAGGCCGCCCGTTCGGCATCAAGGTCACCGCCCTGCTGGCCGGCGGCATGCGCACCCCCTTCATCCTCGACCGCTTCCCCGACACCCCGATCGCCGACCTCCAGGACCCGCGCAACGTCGCCGAGACGGTCCGCTTCCTCATCGCCATGCCCGGCGAGTCGGTGGTGCCCGAGCTGATGGTCGTGCCCATGCGCGAGACGAGCTGGCCATGACCCGCCGCCGCCCCGCCGCCTTCCTCGACAAGGACGGCACCCTCATCGACGACGTGCCCTACAACGTCGACCCCGCGCGCGTCCGCCTGACCCGCGGCGCCCGCGACGGCGCCTGGTCGCTGCGCGCCGCCGGCTTCGCGCTCGTGGTCGTCACCAACCAGTCCGGCGTCGCCCGCGGCCTGTTCGGCCCGCACGACCTGCTCGGCGTCCAGGCCCGGATCGAGGACCTGCTCGACCTCGAGCTCGACGGCTTCTACTGGTGCCCGCACCTGCCCGCCGGCGTCGTCGCCGAGTACGCCGTCGCCTGCGACTGCCGCAAGCCCGCCCCTGGCCTGCTCATCCGCGCCGCCGCCGACCTCGGCCTCGACCTCGCCGGCTCGTGGATGATCGGCGACATCGCCAGCGACATCGAGGCCGGCCGGCGCGCCGGCTGCCGCACCGCCCTGCTCGCCGCCTCGCCGCCCACGACCCGCCCCGCGCCGACCCTCGTCGCCGCCGACCTCGTCGAGGCCGCGCGCCGGATCCTCGGCCACGCCGCCGCCAGCGAGCGCGACGAGCAGCCCGCGCCCCTCGCCTGAGCGACCGCGATGCCCCGCCCCTGCCCGAGACCGCCGGTCTGTTGGGACATGTCCGCTGCGACATGTCAAAACATACCTATCCGTTCGGACATATCCTATTCGACATGTCCCAAAATACATCCACACCCAGAGCCGCCGCGATGACCCATGTCCTGCTCCCCGTGCTCGACGCCTTCGCCGGCCTGCGGACCCTCGTGATCGGCGAGGCCATGCTCGACGCCTACCTCGACGGTCACAGCGAGCGGCTGTGTCGCGAGGCCCCGGTGCCCGTCGTCGACGTCGACGCGCGCCGGGACGTCCCCGGCGGCGGCGCCAACACGGCCGTCAACGCCGCCGCGCTCGGCGCCCGCGTCACCTTCCTCTCGGTCGTCGGCGCCGACGACGACGCCGACCGCCTGGCCCGCTCGCTGGTCGCCCTCGGCGTGTGCGACCGCGGCCTCGTGCGCGCCGAGGGGCGCCGCACCCTCGTCAAGCAGCGGATCCTCGCCGGCGGCCAGATCCTCCTGCGCCTCGACGCCGGCAGCCGCGACGGCCTCGACCCCGCCTGCGAGGCCCGCCTGCGCGAGCGCCTGCGAGCCGCCTGGCGCGAGGCCGACGCCGTCATCGTCTCCGACTACGGCTACGGCGTGCTCACCGACGGCCTCATCGACGAGCTCGCCGCCCTGCAGGCCGCCCACGCGCGCGTGCTGGTGGCCGACGCCAAGGACCTGCGCCGGCTCGCGCGCGCCCGGCCGACCGCCGTCAAGCCCAACTACGCCGAGGCCGCGCGCCTGCTCGGCCTCAGCAACGGCCACGGCGACGGCCGCGTCGAGCAGATCGCCGCCCACGAGGCCGAGCTGCTGCAGACCACCGGCGCGCGGGTGGCCGCGGTCACGCTCGACAGCGCCGGCGCCCTGGTCTTCGAGACAGGTCAGCCCGCCTACCGCACCTACGCCAGCCCCTCCTCCGACGCCAACGCCACCGGCGCCGGCGACACCTTCGTCAGCGCCCTCGCCCTCGCCCTCGCCGCCGGCGCGCCGACCCACGCCTGCGCCGACCTGGCCTCGGGCGCGGCCGCCCGCGTCGTCGCCCGCGACGGCACCACCGCCTGCACCGCCGCCGAGCTGCGGGTCCACTTCGCCGCCCAGGACAAGCTGCTCGGCCCCGACGACCTCGCCCGCCTGGCCGACAGCCTGCACCGCGCCGGCAAGCGGCTGGTGTTCACCAACGGCTGCTTCGACATCCTCCACCGTGGCCACATCACCTGCCTCAGCCGCGCCAAGGCGCTGGGCGACGTCCTGATCGTCGGCCTCAACGCCGACGCCAGCGTGCGCCGGCTCAAGGGCGCCGCCCGCCCGATCAACTGCGCCGCCGATCGGGCCCAGGTGCTGGCCGCCCTGTCGTGCGTCGATCACATCGTCGAGTTCGCCGACGACACCCCCGCCCGCCTCATCGAGCTCGCGCGGCCCGACATCTACGTCAAGGGCGGCGACTACCGCCTCGACACCCTGCCCGAGGCCCCGCTCGTGGCCCGCCTCGGCGGCGAGGTGCGGCTCATGCCCTACCTCGAACATTTCAGCACCACCGGCCTGCTGGCGCGCATCGGCGCCGGTCGGGGCGACGCATGAGCTGGGCCGCCGCCCGCCGCGTGCTCGCGGTCCGCCTCGACACTCTCGGCGACGTGCTCATGACCACCCCGGCCCTGCGCGCCGTCAAGGAGGGCCACCCGCGCCGCCACCTCACCCTGCTCACCTCGAGCGCCGGCGCTGTCGCCGGTCGCCTCGTGCCCGAGGTCGACGAAGTGTGGAGCTTCGACGCCGCGTGGCTCAAGGCCGGCCCCGCGCACGCCGACGCCGCCCGCGAGCGCGACCTCGTCGACCGCCTCCGCGCCGGCCGCTTCGACGCCGCGATCGTGTTCACCGTCTACAGCCAGAGCCCGCTGCCCGCCGCGCTCCTGACCTACCTCGCCGGCATCCCGCGCCGCCTGGCCCACTGCCGCGAGAACCCCTACCGCCTGCTCACCGAGTGGGTCCCCGAGACCGAGCCCGAGCGCGGCGTGCGGCACGAGGTCACCCGCCAGCTCGACCTCGTCGCCGCCGTCGGCCTGCGCCCCTCGCACGATCTCCTGTCTCTAAGGCCATGTCCCGAAGACCACCTCGCCGCCGCGGCCGAGCTGGCCCGCCTGGGCCTCGCGCGCCGCTGGGCCGTCGTGCACCCCGGCGCCACCGCCAGCTCCCGCCGCTACCCCGCCGCCGGCTTCGCCACCGTCGCTCGCGCCCTCGTGCGCGACCACGGCTTCGACCTCGTGTTCACCGGCAGCGCCGACGAGGCCGCCCTCGTCGAACAGATCCGCGACGCCGCCGACGTGCTCACCCACTCGCTCGTCGGTCGCCTGTCGCTCGGCGCCCTCGCAGCCGTGATCGCCCGCGCCGGCCTGCTCATCAGCAACAACACCGGCCCCGCCCACGTCGCCGCCGCCGTGGGCACCCCCGTCGTCGACCTCTACGCCCTCACCAACCCGCAGCACACCCCCTGGGCCGTGCCCGCGCGGGTCCTCAGCCACCCGGTCCCGTGCGCCCCCTGCTACCGCTCGACCTGTCCCGAAGGCCATCACCTGTGCCTGCGCGGCGTCCCGCCGGCGGCCGTGGTCACCGCCGCGCTCGAGCTGCTGCGCCCCGAACCCCGCGAGGTCCTCCCCACTGCCGCCGTCCCCCTCGCCCCGCCGTGACGCACATCCACGCAATGTCATGACCGTGACGCCCCTCCACGCAATGTCATGACCCCATCGAAGTACTGCCATGCCCCCTCGCAATGACCCGCTCCCCGCCGCCCCGTTCGCCCTCGATCCTCGCCCGCGGCTCCGCCATGACGAATCGCGTCCGACCGCCCGTGGCCTGGCGGCCCTCGGCCTCGCGCGTGCGATCGAGTGGTCGAGCGTGCGCCGGATCCTCGTCGTCCGGCTCGACAACCTCGGCGACGTCATCCTCACCGGCCCGGCCCTGCGCGCCCTCAAGGACCACCTCCCGCACGTCCACCTCACCTTGCTCGCCAGCCCTGGCGGCGCCCCGGCGGCCGCGCTGTTGCCGTGGGTCGACGACCTCGTGCCGTGCCGCGCCCTGTGGCAGGACCTGGGCCGCCTCGGCTTCGATCCCGCCCGCGAGCGCCAGCTCGTCGCCGGCCTGCGCCGCGGCGCCTACGACCTCGCGCTCGTGCTCACCAGCTTCAGCCAGACCCCGCACCCGGCCGCCCTCGCCTGCGCCCTGGCCGGCATCCCGGCGCGCATCGGCGCGTCGCGCGAGCGCGGGCGGGCCCTCACCGTCGCCCTGCCGCACCTCGATGACGACCTCCACCAGTGCGAGCGCAACCTCCAGCTCGTCGAGCGCCTCGGCGTGCCGGTCGCCGATCGGCGGCTCGAGATCCGGCTCCCACGCGCCGCCTGGAGCGCCGCCGGGGCCCGCCTCGCCGCCCACGGCGTCAGCGGCGACTACCTGGTGTGGAACCCCTTCGCCAGCTGCGACGCGCGCACCTACGACCCGCTGCGCCACGCCCTCGCCGCCCGCGCCCTGGCCGAGTACGCCGACCTGCGCGTGGTCGTCTGCGGGTCCGCCCGCGACCGCGACCGCGCCCGCGAGCTCGCCCCGCTGCTCGGCCCGCGCGGCCTCGACCTGGTCGGAGAGACAGATCTGCTCGAGTTCGCCGCCCTGCTCGCCGGCGCCCGCCTCGTGCTCACCAACAACACCGCCGCCCTGCACCTCGCCGACGCGCTCGCCGTGCCCCAGCTCGTCACCTACGCCGGCACCGACCGCGACAGCCAGTGGCGGCCGCGCGCCTCGCCGCACCGCCTGCTGCGCCGCGCCACCGCCTGCGCCCCCTGCTACCGCTTCGCCTGCCCGACCGCCCACGAGTGCCTGGCCCTGGCCCCCGCCGAGGTGCTCGCCGCCGGCCTCTCGCTGCTCGCCGAGACCGCCCCGCGCGCGTGAAGCCCGGGCCCGCCCCGCGCGTGAAGCCGAGCCCGCCGCGCGCGCCCGCGACGCTCAGGAGCGCGAATCGTGTGATCCCGGCGCACCGAGAATGTCGCACCGCCAATCACCGTAGCCCGCTCGCGTGATTCCCCCGAGTCTGCCGCAGCAGCCCGATCCATCGGCGCCGCGGCCGAGACCGTCCGCCCGCAGCCGATGCTTCGCGACACGCCGGCCGCGCGACGTGCGCGACTGCCAGCAGCGCCCCGATCGGCGCAAACGGGATCCTCGCCGGAGCGGCCCGCCGGCCCCGCTGCGCCGCCTCCACGGTGATTAGAGAGAACCGCGGCGCCGGCAACTGCCGACAAGCTGTCCCCGGGAGGGAACACTCGAATGCATCACCAACGAGTCGAAGCCCACTCGGGCCAGGACGACGGCGTGTCCGTCGAACCGTGGAGCGACCTGAACGACGACGATTTCTACCTCGCCGCCGAGGCCAGCATCGAGGCGCTGTACGAGGGCGAGGAGGAGGAGCTGTCCCCGGACGACATCGAAGAGCTGCCCGACGAGCCGTAGGCCGCGCGCACCGCCGCGCCCTCTCACGGGCGCGGCGTCGATCCGGCCCGCGAACCACTCACATCAGTTCGCAGGCCATCGGCGCCCGCTCGTCCGGCACCGCGAACAGCGGCCGCTCGCGCGGGTGCTGCGACGGCGCCAGCTCGTGTACTGCGCCGTCCTCGACGAACAGCACCCGGTCGAACAGCGACAGCAAGCTCCAGCGATGGCAGGCCGCCAGCACCGTCGCCTCGGGCGAGGCCTCGAACAGGGCGGCCAGCACCGCCCGCTCGGTCGGTGGATCGAGCGCGGCCGTCGGCTCGTCGAGCAGCAGCAGCTCTCGCGCGTGCGCGCGCAGCAGCCCGCGGGCCAGCGCGATGCGCTGGCGCTCGCCGCCCGACAGGTTCAGCCCGCTCTGGGCCAGGTGCGTGTCCCAGCCCGCCTGCAGCTTGGCGATCACCGGCCCCAGGCGGGCCAGCCGGACCACCTGCGCCAGCGTCGCCTCGGCCACTTCCTCGCCGAGCGTCACGTTGTAGCGCAGCGTCTCCGAGAAGATCTGCGGCTCTTGCGGGATCAGCAGCGTGCGGCTCGCCAGCTCCTCGAACGAGCCGCGGCGGCCGTCGAACGTCACCTCGCCGCCCCCCGGGCGCAGCATCCCGGCCAGCAGCTTCAGCAGCGTCGACTTGCCGCCGCCGCTGGTGCCCACCACCGCGATCTTCTCGCCGCGGCGGATCGTCAACGCCCCGCAGCGCAGCGCCCGCTCGTCGCCCGCGTAGCTGAACTCCAGCCCCGCCAGCCGCAGCTCGCGCCAGCGCGGCGCCCCTCGCCGCGGCGGCGCCGCCTGCGGCGTCCCGTGCAGCAGCTCGCTGGCGTCCTCGTAGGCCGCGCAGGCCTCGACGATGTTGCCGTAATACGCCGAGAAGGAGCCGATCGCGCCGAAGATCTTGTCCAGGTAGCTGATGAGCACATAGACCTGGGCCACGTCGAGCGCGGTCGCGTGCAGCCCGGCGCCGTGGAAGTACCACAGCAGCGACGTCGCCATCACCAGCGCGTAGCCGCAGCTGACGGCCGCCCACTTGAGCTCGCTGAAGCGCGACACCCGGCGCACCAGCTCGCCGCCCTCGTCGCGCTGGCGCCCGAGGTCGGCGCAGGCCAGCGCCTCGAGGTTCATCGTCTTCACCGTGACGACGTTCGTCAGGTAATCGACGCACACCCGCCCGACCTTGTTGTCGAATTGATGGACCAGGCGGATGTGCTCGACCATGCGACGGTTGAAGTACATCATCGCCGCGATCGTGACCGCGCCCATCACCACCACGTTGGCGGCCACCCGCACGTCGAGCGCCCACAGGGCCGCGCTGGCGAGCACCACCTTGACGGTGCCCTCGAGCACCTGCCACGAATACTGGCCGACCAGGTTGCCGACCGCGAGCGCCGAGCGCTGCAGCTTGGCCATGTTCTCGCCGGTGTGCCGCTCGACGTGCCAGTGCAGGCCGTAGCCGAGCAGCGCCTGGAACACCCGCGTCATCGTCGCCATGCGCGCCTGATAGGCCACGCCGCTCTGCAGATAACGCCCGAGGTGGTGCAGCAGGATGTTGACGAACCGGAGCCCGAGGTAGGCGCCGATGCCCAGCAGCGCGCCGGCATAGGCGACCTCGCTGAAGCCGTGCTCGACGAACACCCCGACGGTGTAACCGATGGCCCACGGCACCAGCAGCTCGGCCGCGCTGGCGACGATGAACAGGACGACGAACGCCCAGAACCGCGAGCGACTGGGCCCCAGAGCCGTCCACGCGGCCCGCAGCAGCGGCCCGGGCCCACGACCGGGCGGCAGCGGCCGCGCCGGCCGGGCGGCGTCACGGACCCCGTCACCCGCCCACGGCGAGAACAAACGAACGAACGCTTGCATGATCCCCATTCGGCGCCGGCCGACCGGACGAAGACCGACCTAAGCCCGGCGCTCCGCGCGGACCAGGCCCTGCGGCAGCGCCGCTCGGACGCGGATCATGGGAAGTCTCGGGGAGGGACGTCGCGGCGGCGGGATCATGAGAAACAAAAGCTCTGGCGAATGCATCGTTTCGGGCTGCGCCGCACGACGGCGAGCACACGGCCGCTCGCTCGCAGCGGCCGAGGCGGCTCACTATAACCGACGGCCGCCCGCCGCCGCCACCCGTGAATCATCACGGCGCCCGCTCCGCCCGGCGAAGCGAGCGCCGCGCCGACCCCCGACAATGCTGCTCGCCGCGTGGCCCGAATCACCCGTGCTCGCGCGCTGGTGCTATCGATGCATCGCCTCCGCGATCGGGCTCCGCGATCGCCATGCATCCTTCGGCGAGGTCCGTGGCTCCGCCGCGTGCCGCCGATTCGCGCCCCCTCCGACGAGGCCTGGCCTGAACCCTGGGGCGCTGCCGAGTGGCCACCACCGCCGCGCGAACGAGGACCGTCGAGCTCAGGACGGCACCTACCGGGTGCTCGTAGTCCCGCGCATCCTCATCCAATGCGCAATGACGGCACGATCGATCGCACGGACCCCGACCGCCGTTCGCGGGGCGGCGAACGGATTTTGCTTGGCGCGATGTTCCGCCGTCGCCATGGTTGCGAAGCATGCGAAAGAAGGGATCCCTCTCGGAGCAGGAACGATCCCAGGCTTCACGACTGGCCCCGGACGCCCCGGCGACCCAGGCCTTGCTGGTCGTCCTCCGCCACCTCGACGCCGACCCCGCCGTGATCTACGCCGCGCTGAAGACGCGACAGATCGTCTTTCAGGACGCGCTGAAGGGCTTCACCGCGAGGGAGGTCGACGCATGGACGGAGGCGCTCCGCGAGTTCGACCGCCTGAGCAGCGTGCCCCCCGAGCAGTTCGCGCAGCTCGACATCGAGACGAGGCGGCGATGGCAGCTCGCCACCAACCGGGGTGACGCGCTCGCCGAGTGAGCGAGCGCGTCCTTCCAAATCATCGCAGTCGGGCCGGCGTGGCCTCGCCATTCCTCCATGGCGAGAACCAGGCCCGCGACGCCGCGCTCACGCCTCGCGCGTGCGCGACGTGGTCGACGTGGTCGTCGGCTCGTTCTGCGACCCGCGGCCGGAGGTCTGGCCCTGCCCGCCCATGTCCTGGCGCGACATGCCGCCCTGCCGCCCCGACGTGACGCGCAGTTGATTCTGCACGTCGAGCACCCCCGAGACCTCCTCGGTCAGATCTTCGGCCATGCGCTTCATCTCGCGGTCCTCGACCATGCCGGTCAGGATGACGTTGCCCTGATTGACCTTCACCTCGATCTCGCTGGCGTCCACCGCGGGATGCCGGGTCAAGATCTCGCAAATCTCCTCGGTGATGCGCTCATCGGAGCGGCGATAGCCTTTCGGCCCGCGCCCCGCGTAGCGCTCCTGCGACCGCCCGCCGAGGCGGCCCGCCTCGCCGAAGCCCCGCGACATCCCCCGCCCCTGCGCCATCTCCCCGCGGAATCGGCCCTCGAAGCCCTCGCGGCCGTGGCTCTGGCTGCCGTATTGGCCCGGGCTGCCGTACTGGCCCTGCCCGCCGTACTGGCCCTGGCTGCCGTATTGGCCCTGCCCGCCGTACTGGCCCTGCCCGCCGTACTGGCCCTGCCCGCCGTACTGGCCCGGGCTGCCGTACTGGCCCTGCTCGCGGTATTGGCCCTGCCCGCCATATTGGCCCGGGCTGCCGTACTGGCCCTGCTCGCGGTATTGGCCCTGCCCGCCATATTGGCCCTGCCCGCCGTACTGGCCCGGGCTGCCGTACTGGCCCTGCTCGCGGTATTGGCCCTGCCCGCCGTACTGGCTCTGCTCGCCGTATTGGCCCTGCCCGCCGTATTGGCCCTGCCCGCCATACTGGCCCTGCCCGCCATGATAGGCTTGCTGGCCCTCGTAGCGGCCGGCCCCATGTCCCATGAATTCGCCGGTGCGCCGCTCCTCGTATTCGAACCCCTCCTCGTCCGCGAGGCGGCTCCTTTCGCCGGACTCCTCGCGGCCCGCCCAGGTGCGCATCTCGTCGCCACGGCCGCGCTCCCGGCCCTCGCGCTCCTGCATCGCAGGGCGCTGACGACGGCCATGGCTCTGCTCTTCCTGTCCCTGACGGCGTTCGTTCGGTCGCATGAATCTTCCTCTCGTCCTGATTGGTTTGGGTGGATCGAGCGGCCCGGGGGCCGCGCGTGCCGACAGCATGGGAGCGAAAAACCGCAGCCCCGGGACAGTGGAGCAGGAACGCCCACCGATGGACGCGCACGCCCACGAATCGCGCAGGCTGCCCCGATGTGCGCGGCCGCCACCGCCTCTCGCTCGTGTGATTCGACCTCACCGTCGCGCCGGGCGACCCTTCCCACGCTCGCCGGCGACGACCGGACCCCGGGCGGCGATGGCACCGGTGCTCACCTCCGAGGCCCAGCGCCGCACCGAACACGCAGCGGTCGACCTCGCGGAGGTCACGCTGCCGCTCGAGCGCGGGCGTTCATTCGCCGCCGCTCAAGACCTCGTCCCGCGCGCGTCGCAACGCGCGCGGCCTGCTCCATCGTCGCAAGGCTCGCCGGCAACAGAGCTCGACGATGCCGCTCCAAACTTCGGTGAGGGCGACGGCCAGCAGCACATGGTGCCACCACAGCAAATCGCTGACGCTGACGCCCAGGAGACAGGCGACCGCTGCGATCAGGCAGATGTAGCCCACGACACACAGCGGCCAAAATGGCGTGAAGAAAGCGAGCTCCCAGAACTCCCGGGTCGGTAAGAAAACCGAAGCGCTGCATTTGTCCTTGATGTAGCCGAAGACGGATGTGGCGACACCCACTCCAACCTTTTACAAGTCTTGAACTTCTTGAAGAACCACCAGCATCCGGCGCCGGTGGCTACCCCGATCGATCCGCCGCTGAGCCCGCCGGCGACATCGCACGACACCGAGCGCGAGGGCGCCGCCTCCGCAGCGTCCGCGAGCGCCTGCTCGACCTCCGATGTGGTCCAGACCTGGACGAGGCTGTTGAAGAGAGAGACCACTTCCTCACGCTCGAGGGTCGCAAGGTACTCCGTGTTCAACGTCTTCAAACTCTGCTCGGGCAGCCCGGTCAACTCGCCGTCGAAGTCGAGGATGGTGGTGTCGTCCACGAGCAGGATGAAGGTCGCTCCCCCGTCGAGCTCACCATGCGCCGCCAGCCTCACGTGCCCGACGCCCTTGAGCGCGTAGGCAATCTCGATGTTCAAGCCTTCGGAGAAGTCGAAGGCAGCGATCACCGCATCCGCGGAGAAGTCCACCGGCGCCCGGAGGCTTTCAGAAAACTCGCCAGGCGTGACGTGCGCGGGATTGGAAGCCGCGAAGAGCGACACGGCAATGAGGAAGTTCGGCGAGCATAT
This sequence comes from Nannocystis bainbridge, assembly GCF_028368995.1. Taxonomy (GTDB): domain Bacteria; phylum Myxococcota_A; class Polyangia; order Nannocystales; family Nannocystaceae; genus Nannocystis; species Nannocystis bainbridge. The sequence goes on from NZ_JAQNDL010000001.1 coordinate 541,048, forward strand.
CTCCCATGACAAAAGCTCGGCAGACCACAAGCGGACGACGACTAATTCCCGACGACGAGCGGCGAGGGCCGCGTCGCCGAAAGAACCCGCCGCCGTGGAGCGCGACCTCGGGCGGCGTCGTCACCCGCACTCAACAAGGTCCTCAGGGGTCATGAGAGGATCTCGAGTCCCCCTCGAACCCGAGCGCCCGCTCGATGTTCGTGGCGATCCACGACAGCGTCTTGGGGTCGTCGATCCCACTCAGTAGCGATTGGCGTCGACCTTGGCGCCCCAGGAGCACGAGCTCCAGGCGGCGATCCTCGGGGCGCTCGGCGCGAGCGAGGGCCCGCACAAACACCCCTTTGACGTCGTCGGCCACGAATTGCTGGCCTTGGTGGAGCGGGACACCATCACCCACGACAGTGAGGCCATCCGACGTGGCGATGAAGCGCATCACGGAGGTCCTGGGGATCGCACTCCACGTGATTCCACCGACCGCGAGCACCACGGCACCGACCGTCATCGCCGAAGAGAGCTCGATCCTGGTCACCACAACGACGAAGAAGAGCGCGGCCGTGGCGGCGGCCGCTCGGAACTGTTGCCGCCGGTGCTCGACGAGAATATCGAGCCGGGGTTCCTCGGCCGCCACGCGGTACGGACCGCGCGCATCGCCTTCGGTCAGCGCCGTGGCGGCTCGACGCGTCACGCCCGGCGGGGGGACATCGTCCGCGACTTCGCTTGGTGACTGCTCCACGAGCAGGCAACCGCACGCGTCGCAGTAATCCAGCGCATGCTGTGAGCCCTGGACGATGGGGCTCTCGCACAGCGGACAGCACTCGTCGAGATTCGGGTCACGTTCGGACGGCTCCACTCCTGCAGGTCCTCACATCCTTCTTCTCATGGCCCTCGTGCCTTGCCAACCCGTCGCTGCGCTCCCGCATGATCGTGCGGTGCTCCGGGCGCCGCTTGCGAGCATGGGCCGCGAGCGATTCTGCCGCCTGGCGACCGCCAGGCTGGCGAAGCGCCACCGGCGAGCCGCGCTGCCGCCTCGCTCGCGCCGCCTAGCCCTTCGGCCCCTGCACGACCGCCAGCAGCTCCTGCGAGCGCCGGGCCTGGACCTTCTCGAGCAGCGCCACGTCGGTCTTCAGCGCGTGGCTGGCCTTGGCCAGTTGCACGGCCACGCTCGACGGCTGCGCCGACCCGGCGATCGCCGCGAGCGCGCGGGTGTCGGCGAGCGAGCGCTCCGCCAGCGTCGACGCCACGTCGAGCAGCACGAACTCCAGCAGGCCCGCATCGATCGAGCCCGACAACAGCGGCGCCTGGCCCACCGATTCGGCCACGAACGCCGCCATGCGGGCCGCGGGGCTGACATAGCGGCGCGGCAGCCCGAGCTTGTGGAGCAGCCCCTCGAGCGTCGTCACCCGGTCCTCGTACATCTGCGCCAGGTGCTCGTGGAGCTGCCGGCGCGCGGGCTGGCTGGTCTGCTCGGCGGCCGCTCGGGCGAGGCGGGCCGAGACTCGCGCGTGCATGGCGATCGCGCTGACGACATCCGCGAGCGCGACCCCGTTCAGCCCCGCTGCCGCGCCGCAGGCCGCCAGCGCCGCCGGCGACACCTCCTGCGAGGGTGGGATCACCGTCATGCTCGCGGGTCGGCCGTGGCCCCCCGAAGCCTTCGTCACAAACAGGATGGACATGGCGATTCTCCTTATTCGTCGCGCTCGTGTTGCGCTGCATCGAGGTCTTCGAGGGACCCGGACCGCAGCACCTCGATCGGGTGCGGGCCCTCGGTGGTCAGCCGGAAATCGTCGCCGAACACCTCGACGTGCCGGGCGATGACGTACTCGCTGGGGACCTTGACGCCGCCGTTGACCGCCTCCTGATACGCGAAGAAGCGCGCGTCGGCGGGCAGCGCCCCCATCGGCACGAAATCGGGGCCGACGGAGGTCAGGTCGATCTGGTGCTTCAGGACCTCGCGGATGTATTTCTTGTTCTCGTGGAAGCGCGTCGGCTGCGGCAGCTCCGGCGGCAGGATCGCCTGCGGCTCGACGCCCTCGTGGCGCAGCAGCAGCTCGCCGGCCACCCGGACGTGCTCGATCTCCATCGCCAGGTGCAGCTCCCAGATCTTGCGGATCCGCGGGTCGACCTCCTCGGTCATGAACGACCAGTACAGGTAGCACTCGTTGTAGTGGTGAAACAGCTCGCGCTGGAACCACGACTCGAGCGGGTCGAGCAGCGACTCGTACTGCGTCACGTGCTGCTCCTCGATCTCCGCGATCTCGAGGTAGAGCCCGCGCGCCAGCGGCGGCACGTAGGTCGGCCCCACGTTCATGTAGAAGTTCATCGTCTGCTGCTCCGCCGCCACGATCGTCATCGCGTGCAGCCGCGACAGCGGGTCGACGGTGTGGCGGTCGTAGTGGCGGCGCACGTCGTCGAAGGGGTGCCGGTGCTCGACGATCGTCGGCCGGCCGGGCATGACCTCGGTCAGGTTGCCGACGATCTCGTGGACCCGCTTCGGCCCCTCGATCAGGTCGATCAGGTTGGCGTAGCGGTACAAGTGGTCGAAGTCCTCGAGCAGGCCGAAATCGAGGGTCTGGCGCAGGTACGGGTCGGGCTCGGTGCGCGCGAGCCCTGCGGTCAGATCGATGGCGACCTGCTCGTAGCCGAGGGTGGTCTCCAGCACGGTCTGGTCGCCCGGGAGCAGCCAGTTCACCGCCTTCTGCTGCTGCTGGTCGACCCGCCGCAGCAGCGCGAGCGTGGTCTTGACCGGCCAGCTGTCGGTGTGGCGCGCGAATTGGTGCGACGACAGGATCGACTCGATCTCGATCCCGTTCATCACGATCACGCGAGCGCGCGTGTACGGGTGGACCTCGCGCTTGTCGAACGGCGCGACGTTGAGCTCCGACCAGTTGCGGATCTGCAGCTCCAGGGGGATGCCTTTTTCGGCGAGCGGATTGAAGCCCATGGGTCTCTCCTGTCCCCTCCATGGCGATTTCGCCCGAGGGGGTCACGTTGTGAGCGTCTCGCTCCGTACCACCGCCGATCGGCCCGACCACTCGCGCGCCAGCCCTCGCCAGCGGGCACGCGAGCGGCGAGAGCGTGCCGGCGCCGTCGCGCTCCCCGAGATTGTGCGGAGGTTCCGCTCGTAGCATTCGTCGCGCCGCGGCCGATGCGGCCGCATGGAACGAGCGCGCAGACGTTCACCGGCTCCGACGAGACCGCCGCCGCCGCCGCGAGCGCTCGAATTGGCTCGCGGGGCGCCGGGGGCGGCACGCGTTCGCCCCGCCGGCGCTGGCCTCGGCGGCCGTTTCGACCGCTCGCCGGCGGCGGCGGCTCGGGCTCGCGCGCGTCCGAGCCTCACGCTCCCTCGTCCCCGCGCGCCTGCTCGCCCATCTTCTTGCCATGCGGATGCACGAGTTCATCAGTTCGCGGCGCGAGGAGCTCGTGTCGCGGACGCTGTTGGCGCTGAAGAAAGACTACCCCGATCGCACGGCGGACGAGCTCCTCGACGATCTCCCGCCATTCATCGACGCGGTCCTCCGCACCCTCCGTGGCGACTCCGAGACGTCCGGGGGCGGCCCGTCTCTCGGGTTCGGCCGCCAGTTCGCCCCGGCGCACGGGCGGCAGCGAAAGGAGCAGGGCTTCGACCTCAACCGCATCGTCCACGACTACGGCGTCCTGTGCGACGCGACCAATTCGCTCGCCGCCGAGACGGACGAGCAATTCAGCACCCGAGAGCATCTGCTGCTGAACCGCTGCATCGACGAGGCCACCGCGCAGGCGATCGACGCCTTCGCCGCCGCCCAGCACGAGGACCAGTCGCAGGTCCTCGGAGCGATCGGCCACGAGATCAGGAACGCCGCGTGGAGCGCCTCCATGGCCTTCGACCTCATCTCGAGCGGCAAGGTCGGGGTCAACGGTCGTACGGGCGACGTGCTGCGTCGCTCGCTCGAGCGGATCGAGCAGCTCTCCCTGCACGCCCTCGACGCCGCCCGCATGACGGCAGCCTCGACCGCCCAGCGCGAGTGGCTGGACGGCCGCGAGTTCTTGCAGCAGCTCGTCGACGCGACGGTGGGCGAGCGCGGCATCCAGGTCCACCTGGAAGTCGAGCCGGCGCTCGAGTTCGAGGTGGACCCGCGGCTGCTCACCTCGGCGATCAGCAACCTCCTGCAGAACGCGGTCAAGTTCACGCACGACGCCGGCACCGTGACGCTGCGCGCCAGCACCCGCGACGCGGCGGTCTGCATCGAGGTCGAAGATCGCTGCGGCGGGCTGTCCCGCGAAGCGCAGGAGCACATGTTCGATCCGACGCAGCGGAGGGCCCGCGGGCCGCGGAGCAGCGGCTTCGGCCTGGCGATCGCCCGCCAGGCCGTGGAGTCGCAGGGCGGCACCCTGAGCGTCGACGACGTGCCGAGCGTCGGCTGCGTGTTCCGCATCCTGTTCCCGCGCTCGACCCGGCTCGACCCGAACTGATTGCGATCGCGGCTCGCCCGGATCTCGGTCTCGCGGCCGAGGAGTTGGTCGCGCGGGCCGATGCAGCCGATCGCGCGCCGCGCCGGCCCGTGTCGACGCCTCACCCTTTCACGGGATCCATGATTCCGGGGCAGCCTTGCTTGCAGCACATGCGCTCCTCGGTCATGGCCTTCATTTTCTCGATCGTACCCCGTGGGAACTTGAGGTCCGGCACACAGGACGCGCAGACCCATGTCCCGCAGGTTTTGCAGGCGTATGACTTCACGGGCGTGGGGGGTTTGACTCCGCTGCAAAGCGGGCACCCGACTGCAGCACCTGTGGCCTGGCGGGGCTTCTTCCCCGCATGGAGATCGCGGAGGGCCTGCTTTCCCTCGTCGCTCAGCAGATAGCAGTGGATCTCCGCGCAAACCAACAGCTCGTGCGCTCCGACCAGCTCCTGCAGCTTTCCGATGTCGTTGGCTGACTGGGGCACGACGCCCTCGATCTCCAGCTTGAACTCGCCGATCAAGCGCTGGCGAACGGGAGCCGGCAGGGCGAGGACCGCCCTCGTCAGGGCCGCGTACTCCTCCGTCTGGCCGGTGCGGCTCAGGTCGGCGTGGGTGCGGAGATTGTCGGGCTCGGGACCGTCCACGCCTCCTCCGCTGGACCATGCCTCGGCGTAGCCCACCTTCTCCCGCATATACGCCAGGAACCCTTCGTTGTGGGCGAGGCCCCATTTCCCCGCGATCGCGGTCTTGGCAGGGTCTTCCAGGTTCAAATCGCCCTTCAAGAACGGAGCGAAGAAGAAGATGATCCCCGTCCCGATCCGGGTGATCTGCGGGTTTGCATACCCGCCGCCCAGCGCGGGAGGGCCGGGAGTCAGGACGAGGCCGTGCTTCTCGTCGGCCAGCTCCTTCTCCAACATGGACGCGAACATCGTGCTGCCGGACTTCAGCGCATCGAACACGCAGGTGTTGAGAATCGTGTCCCCGATGTCGCGCAGGATCACCCGACGCGCAGCGCCCTTGCCCGCCCTGTCGAAGGCGCTCAGGAAGTTCTGCGCGTTCGATGTCATGTGCTGGAGCCCGAAGTACGCCAACATCTCGGCCTTCGCGCGGCCGGCCGGGGTCGCGAAGTTCTGGGTCCAGAAATCCACCCAGTCGCACTTCGGCTCCCACGTCTCGGCGAAGGCCTTGCCGTGGCTGGGGATGGCCAGCGCCGGAAACCACACCTCGCCCTCGCCGGCGCCCCCGATCTCGCGGATCTGGATGCCGTCCCACTCTGCGCCGTCGCGGAGCAAGATGCTGAGGATCTCGATCTGGTACCCGGCTTCGAACGTCTGGGCCCCGAACTTTTTCTGCACCCCCGCGATGATGTTCGAGCGAGACATCGCATGGATGGAGTTCGCTTCGAGCTTGTCTTTGCCGTTGACTCGCTGACTCTGGGTGGCCACGTAGTCCACCCCCGTCTTGACCGAGTAATACTTCGCGGCTGCGTTCGCGTCGTCCGCCTGATGCTGCATCAGCGTCTTGGCCGTGACGTCCCCCTCTACTTGCGGGAGCTTCTGATTGTCAGCCTCGTCGGGGCGCAGCTTCCATGTGTTGTCCTGGTCGGGCGACAGGTCGACCTTCGCAGGGGGGAAAGCAGTGATCGTGCTGCGCGAGGCCGTCGCCCACCTGGGCAGGGTCGCGGCCAGCCGCTTCGCATCGAACTTCTCGAACGCGCCGAGGTTCTTGCCGATCGCGCCTGATTTCGGCGAGTTATCGTCATAGTTGAACGGCATGACGATGAACGGCGGCTCCACGTCGACGGTGTTCTTGGTCCTGTCGGACGTCAGCGCGCGGCTGAGGATCACCGTCTTGGGCTTGGCGACGAAGGCGAACTTGTCCGGTTCGTTCGGGCGGCCCCCCTCCACCGAGTAGCACGGCAAGAACGTCTTCAGCAACGCCTTGTGCTGATCGTAGTCCAGCTGTTCCAGGACGGCGATCTTGACGGCTCCCCCCCCCGACGTGCCATCGTCGTGCTCCGGCTGCCAGGACGTCTGACCGTCCTTGCGCAGAAGATCGTAGTTCAGCCGATACAGCCCGAGCTTCCGCTCCTTGCCGCCGCGTTGGTACTTCGGATCCGAATTCCCCTCGGTCTCCCAGATCAACCAGTCCCGGTCCGTTTCATCGTTCTGTTGGATGTCGAAGATCGACACCATCTTCTTCGGGCTGGCTTCCGACGATGCGTTGTTCGACTGCCCCTGAGCATGCGGGGCGAGCCTCACCTCCACAGTGGGGGTGACGACGTACGAGGGGTCGTCCTCGCTGTCCCTGGGTACGACGAAACGGCCGCGAAATTGCGCGCCCGGACTCGGCGGATGATCCAACAAGAGCGTGTCGCCGCCCTTCGCCTGGACCTCCTCGAATTCGAAGGCACCTTCGGCGTTCACCGTCCCCGTCCCCGTCGCGCCCTTGACAGCCATTCCCTGGCGTTGGAGGGTCCAGCTCACCTCGTCCTTCTCGACCGTCGGCTCGTCTCTCTTCTTCAGGGTGAGCTTGAACTTCATGGCTTCCTATCTCCCGTAGACTTCCCGGAGCTTTAGACGGTTCGCGTCGTTGCATTCGCCAGTCGGCGGCATCCCCTGCTCTGCTTCGAACCGCGAGATCGCGGCTCGGAAGGCTTCGCTGACGGTCTCGTCCAGATCGCCGACCTCGTACCCGAGGTTCTGCAGGCGCTGCTTGAACCCCGTCACCTCGTCGATCGGATTCAGCCGCCCCAGCTCCAGCCGAAATTCCCGCCGCCTTTCCCCCTCGTCGACGCGAAGGGTGCCGAGCCCTGCGTTCGGCGGGATGGCGATGCTGATGCCGCCCTCGCCGTCGGTTTGGCCCGAGAGCGTGACCCCGTCGACCTCGAGCTCGAACTTCTTGTTCCGCAGCGGTTCGCCGTAACAGTTGACGACGATGTTCAGCCGCGCCGGCACGCCCCTGTAGCGGAACACATGGTTCGCGTCGGTCGGCTTGATCACGGTCTTGATCCGCTTGTCCGGAACGAACACGATGTCGCCGGGCATGAGGACGTTGATATCCTTGCGCCTGGCCCTCAGGTCGTCATTCTCCGGGTGGTTCCAGATCGTCTCCGGAAAGAAGCCGTGCTGAAATGCGATGCTGGAGATGCAATCTCCGGGTTCGACGCGATGACGGGTTGCCACGGTGCTCCTTTCAATCCCGGAAACGGCCCGCTATCCCTGGTCGATGCCGCCCCCAGCCTCCGCGTCCCGGGGTGACGAAAGTGTCCGGAGCGCGAGGCCGACGCTATCACAGCCAGGGACCTCGTCGATCGTCGCTTCGGACCCTCGCGGAGCGCTCGAAGATGCTCGCACGAGGATGGGGCCGAACCGCGCCTCGAGAGTGTTACCGCCCCTCGCGCCGGTGGTGAACCTCGGGCAAGCTCGGCAGGCTTGCGACGAGGCGCCTGCCGCGATCCTCGCCGTGGTCGTCGACCCACCGGGTCCTACGGACAGCTTCGATCAGCCCCACCCACCACATCGACTTCCGGATCGCCCGCGTTCCGGCGGCCCGCGCACGGCCTCGCGCCTTCGTCCGCGAGCGATCGGCCGCGAGCGTGCGCGGGCGATTGCGTCGGCGAGGCAATCGCCAGGCGGCCTCGCCTCCTCCGGCGCGGCCGCCTGGCCCGAAGGACCCCTACGCGGCGCGGCCGACGTTGCCGGCGCGGGACCCCGTGGCGGTCGCCTCGGTGCGAACCTGCCGGTCGCGGGCGTCGGCCTTGTCGACCTCGGCGCTCTTGTAGTCGGTCGTGGCCCACAGGCCGAATAGGACGATCCCGGTGCCGACGAAGAAGTCGCGCTCCGGGCTGGCGTTCTGGAAGCCGGCGAGCCACGGCAGGGCCACCAGCGCCAGCGCGGCGACCATCTCGATGCCGCCGTGGACCGGGAACGGGACCAGGCGCAGCACGCCCAGCGGATAGCGGGTCAGCAGCGACAGCGAGAGCAGCGCCCCGCCGACCACGTAGGCGCTGAGCATGGCGGCGTCGTCGTGGAAATCGAGCAAGCTCGGGGCGAGCAGGAACAGCGCCGCGAACAGGTAGTCGAGGACGCCATGGACACGCGGTGACACGAATCTCATCGGTATTCTCCCGGGTCTGGCCGGGACCGGCGATCGGCCCGCGGCTGGTTTCCGCCTATGCATAGAGACGACCGCCGCTCGGGCAAGCCGGGGCGCGCCGCGGCGGCCCGTGACGCGGTCGGTCGCGGGCAGGCTCGACGGGCCGGCTGCGCCGCCGACCGCCGCGACGATGGTTTGCGGATACGTCGGGGCCGGTGATGAATGACGTCAGCGAGCGCGGCGGTCTCCCGACCGGCGCGGGGCCGCGGACCTCGCCGGCGGCAGCGACAAGGGATTTGACCAGCCTGCGCGCCCGGAAACTCGCGCTAGCCTTGGCCTCGTGGCGAATGCAAAGACCCCGCGGGTATGCCCGCCCGAGCTGCACGGCGCGCTCGACACTGGCCTCGTCGTCGCCCTGGCGCTGGCTCCGGCGGCCTTCCCGCCCGGGACCCCGCGCGTGGCCACGACCGCCTGTTACCTGCTCATGCTCGGGCTGTGGCTGCTGTCCCAGCTCACCTGTTATCCGTTCGGCTCCGCCTGCGTCATCCGCTACAGCGTGCACGGGATCCTCGAGGTCGCGCTGGCGCCGATCCTCATCGCCCTGCCCTGGCTGCTCGGCTTCGCCGACTCGCCCGTGGCGCTCGCCGTATTCGTGGCGGCGGGCGTCGCCACTTTGCTGCTGGGGCTGTCGGCGTGGGGTCGCCGCGACGAGCGCGAGGCTCCGCACCAGCCGCCGATCGATCGCGGGGCGCGGCCGCCACATCAGGGTGTTTGAAGACCTTGCGCCAATGGAGGGGCGTTCGCGCCGCCACCGTCCCGCGATCGGTACATGCGTCGTCAAGGCCCCCTGGGTCGCCAAATTTGGTTTTCGTGTTGCTCCGATCCGCGACGCGCCTCAGAGAGGCGATTGCATCCACTGTCCAGGAGCTGGAATGAGCCTCGATATCTTCAAAGAGCGCGGTACGCCGCTCGATCGGCAATCCTTCACATGGAAGGACATGGTCGGCGAGCCCTACAGCAAGCTCGACGACGACGCCTTCACGCGCGTGCGTCAGATCTTGATGCACGGCGTGGAGCAGGAGTCCTGCCGCTTCAAGCACTTCGCGGCCCGCTTCAACCCCGAGCTGCGCCTGCCGCTCGCGCGCATCCGGCGGGTCGAGCACCACCAGGCGACGATGGTCAACTGGCTGATGCCGGGCGACCAGTCGACGCTCGAGACGACGATCGGCTTCGAGCAGGTGGCGATCGAGGTCACCGCCCACGTCGCCGCGGTCGAGCCCGATCCCTACATGGCCCAGATCTACCGCTTCGGCCTGCTCGAGGACTTCGATCACCTTTACCGCTACGCCGCCCTGATGGACCGCCTGTGCGGCAAGGACGCCAACAACATCCTTCAGAGCTACACCGACGTGATGCCCGGGCGGCCGACCTCGGTCGAGCACCGCGCGCCCGAGGACGACCTGCGCCTTCACTACCAGAAGACCCGGGCCGCGCCGCTGACGAAGATCCACGCGGCGCTGATCACCGGCTCGGAGTGGCAGACGCGGGACTACTACCTGACCGTCGGCCCGACCTTCGCCGACCCGATCGCCCGCCAGCTCTACGCCGAGATCGCCTCGATCGAGGAGCAGCACGTCACCCAGTACGAGGCGCTCAGCGATCCGAGCGAGACCTGGCTCGAGAAGTGGCTCGTGCAGGAGGCGACCGAGGTCTACGCCTACTGGAGCTGCTATTCGCAGGAGCAGAACCCGCGGATCAAGCTGATCTGGGAGCGCTTCCTCAGCTACGAGCTCGAGCACCTGCGGCTGGTCCGCGAGCTGATGCAGAAGCTCGAGAACCGCGATCCGGCGGAGCTGCTGCCGGCCGAGTTCCCGGACCCGCTGAGCTTCACCAGCCACCGCAAGTTCGTGCGCGAGACGCTGGCGGCCGAGGTCGACCTGCGGGCGCGCGGCTACGACATCGTCCCGATGGACCAGGACAGCCCGGCGTCGATCGCCTACCGGGCCCAGCTCAACGCGGGCGGCTCGCCGTCCGAGGCCGTGGCCGCCGGCTATCACTGGCGCCCCGGGACCGAGCTCACCGACCGGCGTGTGCGCGACGCAGCGTTCGCGCCGCTGAGCGGACAGGAGGCTGCACAATGAACAAGAACGACCGCCCCACCGACATCGGCATCAATCGCACCGGCATCGCCCTGTCGCCCCTGGACGGGCCGCTGACCGCGGAGGGCGCCAGCGCGGCCCCGCCGAGCTCGGCCGGCTCGTGGCAGGACGCGGCCATGGTCCGCCTCCGCTACGCCGCCGAGGCCAGCGAGTTCGGCCACATGCCGCCGCCGGCGACCCTGCGCGGCCTGGCCAAGACCGCCAAGGAGCTGCTCAAGGGCCACAAGGCCAACGTGCTGCTCGACAAGCTCGGCGAGCGGCTGGCGTTCGAGCGCACCGGCGTGCGCCTCTACGACGGCCTGATCGTCAAGTTCGAGGCCAACGGCTCGTGGGAGGGCGGCCCGACGCTCGAGGAGCTGGTCGCCTTCCGCAGCGACGAGGCCCGCCACTTCGAGCTGATGGTCCAGGCCCTGGTCAAGCTCGGCGCCGACCCGACTGCGATGACCCCCTCGGCCGACATCACGGCGGTCGAGAGCCTCGGCGTCCTGCAGGTCATCTCCGATCCCCGCACCGGCCTCGCCCACGCCCTGCACGCGCAGCAGATCGCCGAGCTGGCCGACGTCGCCGGCTGGGACCTGCTCGCGTCGCTCTCCGAGACCCTCGGTCACACCGAGCTGGCCGCCGAGTGCCGGCGGGCGCTCGCGCAGGAGAACCTGCACGCCGCCGCGGTCGCGCGCTGGCTCAAGGCCCACGCGGAGGTCGCGGCCCGCGGCGAGCTCGAGCAGGCCGTCGCCAGCTGATCCTCGCAACGTCGCCACGAAGGCCGCCCTGCCCGCTCGGGCCCGGGCGGCCTTCGTGTCTCATCGTCGCGCCGATGTCGTCGGCAATGCCAGCACCCCGCGCTCACGCCCTGCGCGTCGGCGCGATCGGCAGCACCCGCGGCGCGTCGACCTCGCGGTCGGGGATCGTCGTCGGCAGCTCGAGGTGATAGACGCCGCTCGGCATCAGCCCGCAGCCGCCGAAGCGGGCCATGACGCGCAGCTGGGCCAGCACGTCCTCCCCGCAGTGCTCGCGCGGCAGCTCGGTCCAGAACCCGAACCCGCCGACGGCGCGCAGCTTGGCCGCGTCGTAGAGCACGCAGCCGCCGACCCACGCGACCTTGTAACAGCGCGTGCGCTCGGGGGTCAGCGCCAGCGCGCGTTGCACGTGCCAGAGGTTGGCGGCGTTGTGAAGCTCGTGGCGCGACCACGCGGGGCCGCCGCACTCGACGAGCTCGGGCTCGACCGGCCCGTCCCACAGCTCGAAGCGCTGCTGGTGCGGGCGCAGGCAATCGATCCGGCTCAGGCCGATCACGGCGCTGCCGACGAAGCCGCAGCGCTCGCGCGCCAGGGCGGCGGTCATCTGTGCGACCACCCACGGCTCGAGCAGCAGGTCGTCGTCGAGGTAGAGCACCTGGTCCGCGCGGGCCTGGTCGAGCAAGAATTGCCGCTGCTCGGCGACGCCGCGCCGCGGCAAGTGACGGTGCAGCTCCACCGCGTGGCCGTGCGCCCGCAGCACCCGCATCACCGCGCGCACCTCGCCGTGCGCCTCCACCGGCACGTCCCCCTGATCCGACACGACGATCCGGAACGGGGCGCCGCCCGGCGCGATCAGGGTCTGCGCGCTCAAACTGGTCAAGGTGACGGCCAACGCGGCCGGACGACCGCACGTGGGGAGCAGCACATCGAGGTGGTTCATGACGAATGGGGGCAGCGCGGCGGCGCGAAGGCTTGCACACGTCGCCTCGACGACAAGCAAGGGCGACCGCCGCGGCGCCGTGATTCGTGCATCGGCAATGCGCACACCCTCGCCGCCCAGGGCCGCTCCCGGGCCGTGCGCGGCGGACGAACGACACCTTCCATTTCATTGCCACGATCCACGCGGTGACCCTGGCCACGCCATCGTAGGAGCGCCGGAGCGCCGGCTTGACCGCAAAAACGCCGGTGCTATCCGTTTAGCCCGCGAGACGCATCATGACCAAGACCCTGGCCTCCCCGATCGACCTGGCTCGTCACCTCCGCGGCATCGACTTCCCGGTCCAAAAAGAGGACCTGATCCAGCACGCCCGCGACAACAACGCCGACGAAGCCGTGCTGCGCGAGATGGAGGCGATGCCCGAGCAGGAGTTCCGCAGCATGAAGGACGTCACCCGGGCGATGGGCCACGCGGAGGACGAGCAAGACGAGGAGCAGCCCGGCGTCCGCCAGGACAGGACCCGCAGCGGGCGCTGACCGCCCGCGCCGACGCGCGCGCCGAACCATCGGAGGACCATGACGATCGCCGCCAGCGAGCCCGCCATCTCGGTGTTGATGCCGACCTTCGGCCACGCCCGCTTCGTGCCCGCCGCGCTCGCCAGCTTGCTGGCGCAGGAGCGAACCGACTGGGAGCTCGTCATCGTCGACGACGCCTCCCCCGACGACACCGCGGTGGTCGTCGCGCCCTACCTCGCCGACCGGCGGATCCGCTACGAGCGCTTGCCCGCCAACCTCGGCCTCGGCGCCGCGCTCAACGTCGCCAGCGACCTGGCCCGCGCGCCCCGGCTGGCCTACCTGCCCTCCGACGACCGCTACGACCCCGATCACCTCGGCTCGCTGGCGGCCCGGCTCGACGCCGACCCGGCGGCCGTGCTCGCCTATTCGGGCGTCCGCCATCACTACAACCGCCGCGCCGACGGGGCCGTCGACGGCCATTGTCTACAGTTGGTCCAGGTGATGCATCGGCGCACCGCCGCGCGCTGGCTGGAGCGCGCCGATCTGGTCACCGACGACCTCGGGCGCATGCTGTGGGACCGCCTGCTGCGCGACGGCCCCGCGGTGGCGACCGGGCGCGCCACCTGCGAATGGGTCGACCACCCGGGGCAATTGCACAAGCTCTTGCGCGAGCCGCTCGGAGGGCTCAACGCCTATCGCCAGCGCTTCGCCGTGCGCCACCCGCTCCGCTTTCACAGCAGCGTCGGCAACCCGATCGACGAGGTCGAGCACTACCGCCGCGCCCGCGAGCGGCCATCGACGCCGCGGGCGCGCGATGGCCTGACGATCCTGCTGGTCGGCGAGCTGGCCTACAACGCCGATCGCGTGCTCGCGCTCGAGGAGCGCGGGCACTCGCTGTACGGCCTGTGGATGAGCGATCCGCACTGGTACAACACCGTCGGGCCGCTGCCGTTCGGCCACGTGCGCGACCTGCCGCGCGACGACTGGCGGACGATGATCGCCGCGCTCCGGCCCGACGTGATCTACGCCCAGCTCAACTGGCAAGCGGTGCCGTTCGCCCGCGAGGTGCTGGCCGCCGACACCGGCGTGCCGTTCGTCTGGCACTTCAAGGAGGGGCCGTTCATCTGCCGCGAGCAGGGCAGCTGGGACGCGCTGATGCAGCTTCACACCCGCGCCGACGGCCTCGTGTATTCGAGCCCCGAGATGCGCGACTGGTTCGCCACGGTGTTGCCCGCCAGCGCCGCCGCCATCCCGTCGATCGTGCTCGACGGCGACCTGCCGCGGCGCGAATGGTTCGTCGAAACGACCACGCCGCGGCTGTCGCAGCGCGACGGGGCGATCCACACGGTCGTGCCCGGGCGGCCGATCGGCCTCCACCCGCGCCACATCGCCGAGCTGGCGGCGGAGGACGTGCACCTGCATTTTTACGGCGACTTCACCCACGGACAGTGGCGCGGCTGGATCGACCGCGCGCGCGCGGCGGCGCCGCGGCACCTGCACCTGCACCCGCACGTCGATCCGCGCCGGTGGGTCGAGGAGTTCTCGCGCTACGACGCCGGGTGGCTGCACTTCTTCGCCAGCCGCAACGGCGGCGACGTCGGCCGCGCCGACTGGGACGACCTCAACATCCCGGCCCGCGCCAGCACCCTCGCGGCCGCCGGGCTGCCGATGATCCAGCGCGACAACGACGGCGCCTGCGTGGCCACCCAAAACCTGGCCCGCCAGCTCGGTGTCGGCCTGTTCGCCCGCGACATGGCCGAGCTCGGGGCCCGGCTGCGCGACCGGCCCGGCATGGACGCGGTGCGCGAGCGGGTCTGGCAGCGGCGCGACGTCTTCACCTTCGATCACCACGCCGATCGCCTCGTGGAATTCTTCACCGCGGTCGCCCGCCGCTAGGAGCCTGCCTGAGAAACGCGCGGGCGAAGGCGCGGGGCCGTGGGGATCTGGTTGACGGCGGGCTCGGAGCGGCGGAGCGGGTCCCTTGTATGTTCCTCGCACGAGGTGAGCCCGACGCGGCGAAGCCTCCAGAACTTCGGGGAGGCCGAGGGTCCCTGGGGCTTCGAGCCCGGTAGCGAGTGTGGTCCCCCGAAGTTCGATCTCGATTTTTCTTGGATAATTGTGGGGCTGCGGACTCAAATCGGCCCCACCGCTGCCGGGTTCGTAAGCTGTCGTACCGCCGTTTCATCCTTCGCAGGGCGAGACTTCTCGGAGGACTTCGAGAGGCCGTGGGTCCCTGGGGCAGCGAGCCCGCGCGTGAGACGAGGCCCCGAAGTTCGAGTTTGACCTCAAGAGCCCGGACAACTGCATGAGCGTCAGCCAGCTCGAATCCTACAAGGGTGGGCGGTAGGTCAAGCGAAGCAACGAGCAGGACAGCCACGGAAGGGAAGAACGACACATGAAGCGCGTGTACTTCATCGGGATCGATGTCGGGAAGGACAGGTTGGACGTCGCCGTCAAGGCGGTGGACCCGAGCCAAGCCTCGCAGCCGACGAAGCGAGCTCACCAGGCATGGGCGTCGGCCAACAACGAAGCAGGGATCGAGGCGCTGATCGAGCGCCTCCAGCAGCTCGATCCCGTCCTCATCGTGCTCGAGGCGAGTGGAGGCTACGAGCGGCGTGCGTACCTCGCGATGCGACAGGCAGGCCTTCGCGCTGCGTTGGTGCAGCCCAACCATGCCCGGGCGTTTGCCCGTTCGATGGGGCTCCTGGCGAAGACCGACAAGATCGACGCCCTGATGCTGGCGTACTTCGCCGAGGTGCGACGACCCGAGCCGGCGATGTTGCCGACCGAGAACCAGAGCAAGATCGCGGACCTCCGAGGGGTGCGCAGCGACCTCGTCGACACCCGCACCGCCTACAACAACCGCCTGAAGACGGCGAGCGAGACGACCCGAAGGCACCTTCAGCCGCTCCTGGAGGAGCTGGAGAAGTCGATCGCCAGCGTCGAGGCCGAGCTCAAGCAAGCGGTCGAGGGCAACCCCGACGACGCCAAGCGAGCTGCGCTCCTGCGAACGGCGCCGGGGATCGGGCCGATCATCGCCGCCACGCTCGTCGGGGAGCTCCCGGAGCTCGGTCGCCTGGGCCGCCGCGAGATCAGTGCCCTCGTCGGCGTCGCTCCAATGAACCGCGACAGCGGCCGCCAGCACGGCAAGCGCTCCGTCAAGGGTGGCCGCAACGAAGTCCGCGACAAGCTTTACATGGGCGCTGTGAGCGCGGCGAAGTGGAATCCGCCGATCCGGGCGCTCTACGAGCGCCTCACGGCCGCCGGGAAGCTCTACAAGGTCGTCATCACCGCCTGCATGCGCAAGCTGATCGTCATCCTCAACGCTATGGTCGCTCATGACAGGCCCTGGTCGAATCCGACTTGACGCCGCAACACAACTGCTCGCTACGGCGGGGCCCTCCCAGGCGACGTGCTCGTCGCCCTCGACTACGAGAGACATCTGTCCTTAAGAACAGAAGTGTCTCGTGCACCACGGACGATGGCTCCTGCGCGCGGTTGCCTGCGGCCCGTCCCGCCTGCGTACCCGCAGAACGCCCCAAACCCGCCCCTGTCGTTTCCTGGCCCAATTCGGCGTTCTGCGGGGATTTCGGAACCGGACCGAACCGGACCGAGCCGGCTCTGTTTGCAAACCGAACGCAACCGCGCGCTCGCGGAAGAACCTGGTGACCGAGAACCTCCCGGTTACGCCCACTACGTCCGAGACCTGGTGTCAGGGCCACTGCGGGTCGACACTCCTTCGAGCGCCGGCCCTCGGCGTGCGCGGCGACCCGCGGGAACACGCGCGGCGAAACGTGTCCACGAAACGCGTCGGCAAAGCACGACGGCAAATTTTCGCCAATCGCTACCGGCGCCAACATATTAACCTGTCTCGAAGGGCAAAGGCAGTAGCCTCGGCCGTAGCGCATCTGACTCTCGCAGCGAACAGGAGCACGTCGCCGCGGCTCGCGCGCCTCCAACTCGGGCCGGCCGGCCAACTCCCGCTTGAGCCAGGCCAGGTGGTCCGCCCGTACCGCCTGGTGCAGTGGCACAGACGCCGTTGCCTCACCGCCGCCGCTGCAAGCCCGACGGTCGTGAGCGCCGGTGGTGGCATGGCACCGGTGGTCCCGTGCCTCCCGGCCGCTCGGGACCTCGCGGAGTCCTGACAGAACGTTTCACGCGGGTTGATACGAGTATCGACGACACGCACGTGCGGTGGGCTTCTTGATGAGAATGCAACTCGCTCGCAGCCGACTCGCCCGCCGATCTCGCAGCGGTGATCGACGAGCTCGCGCGGGCCGCCGCAGGGGTCCTGTGGGTCAGCGAGGCAGTGCCGTCAGGGCCGCGGCGCTGGTCGCCGCGGCGCTGGCGATGGACGTCTCCCTCGCAGCCAAAGCGTTCGACCCCGTTCCCCCCGGCGACACCGAGTTCAAGGCTTCGTCTGCTGGGAGCGCAACACAGCTAGTGTGTCCTTGAGCACCTGTTCCAAACTGGCCAGTGGTGCCTTGGGTGACGCACCAAAGTCTACAGAATGGCTTGCGAACAGCTTCGACAATTTTTCAAGCGATTGCTCAGGCGAATGATGCCGCACAAACATCGCGTCGGCCAGCGATTCGCATGCATTGGCAAGACGGGAATTATATCTGTACAACGACACCAGAATTTGAACCAAGAACACCAACATGAGCACGATGCCGACTCGCGTCGAAAGCGTTGTAATAAGGTATGTCTCCAAGCGACTCTCCGATTGAAACGCGGTGCTTTTCTGCAATTCAGCGAACCCTTCAATGAGCTTGTCAGCCTGAGCCTTTTGCGCCTCACACACGGATGCTGCGACGACCCACGGCCTATCGGCATACTCGTCACTAAGGAGCAGACCCTTCTTTTCATAATCACGCAACCCCTTAAAGGTCAGGCTGACCTTCTCCCTCTCCTTTTCCTGAAACGGCAAACCTGCCTGGAAAGCGGCATGAGATTCATTAAGCACAGAGGTTGCCTGCCGCATCCGTTTTTCGATCTCCGCGAGCGCCCCAAACGAGTCCGCCCGTACGAAGATCCAGATAGCGATGCCAATCGAAGAGACGATAGCAAGGAGTATGAACCAACTTTGCGTGCGAAGCCCCCTGGCACGGCGACGGAGATGGGCCGCCAAGAAAACCATTTCAGCCGAATGCTCGCCCGGCCAGGAAGGGGCAGGAAAGGCATACAAGCCCAAACTAATGCTCGCACTCATACCCACAATGAGACATGCGAACCCCGGGAGTATCTTGTCGGCCTCTATCAGACTCACCGTGAAGATGAGCGAGACCACACCGATACACCAGCATATCACGGCCGTAGCGAGCCTGGATTCGGACGATGCGGGCTGCGTGCCGGATGAAGGAACTGTCCAATGGGCCGCTATTTCTTCAGGATTAAAGCGGTGCTGTTGTTCAAGCATCGGAAGAGTGTACGCCGCTCCGAGGCTTCTTCGCATAGACTCGCATTTGCGGACTCTACGAAATTTAACCTTGTTCCCGAATGTGCCATGACCGCGCACAATCGCACGGCGCCGGCGCAAAGACGCGGGCGGCGTCGCTGAGTGCTCGCTCAGTGGGCCGAATTAGTCACCGGAAAGGCCGAGGGTTGATACTGAGGCGTGCCGGGGTGCTGATGGTGGAAGCGCAAGCCCGTTGATGATCGCGCCGACGCCGCGGTCGAGGGGCTCCTCAGGATCGGCAGCGACGTGCTGGATCTCGGCGAGCACGACCTTTGGGCCCACATCGATTGCCAAGGTCAACTGCGTAGGTGCGTCAGGGCAACGGGCGAACTCCGCACGGCGCGTGGTCAGCAACGAGTGCAGGGCCGTGCGCGTCGACAGGCTTGACGTGGAGGGCACATCAGTCTTGACGGGGATCAACGGCGCATCCATGACGGAGCTCGAGGGTGCTCTGCAATACCGGCCAGCACAGGGCTCGATTTCGAGTGTTCCGGCTCCCTCTCCGGTCCGATCGGGACCGGTGGTGTTGGCGTGGGGGGCGTGGAAGTCACCTGGAGCGCCGGCGTTCGCTAGCCCGCGCGAGGTGCTCGCCGGCGCAGCTCGGTGGACGGCCGAGCTACTCGGCCCGGCTCGAGTTCACCCTGGGCAACGAGGGGACCCAGAAAATCTCGCTGCAGGACCCGATGGTGCCCGAGGATGGCGAGTCGCTGCTGAGCCTACTCATCTCGCAAGGGCCGACTCGGGAGGTCCCCTCCCCGACACCGAAGCACGTCACCATCACGCCCCACATGCTCTCGCGGCTCGACCAGGCCCAGCCCCACGCCAGAAGGCCGCCGGGCTCGCACCTCGAGCTCGCGCCGGGTGAGTCGGTGCGGTTCGCCGCCACACCATCGGCCTACCTGTCGCCGACCGAGCACCGAGCCGTCCTGCTCGTCGACACGGGAGAGTGCCCCCGGGAGAGTGCCCCCAGCGGCCAACCGATCACGAGTTCGGCGTTCTCACCGTCGATATGCCGTCCCTTCGCATTGTCCATCGATAAATCCTTCAATCGTAGAGAGGTGGCGAATGCATTGCCACCCCATGCGGAAGGAATAGCCCCATTTGAAATTCGTGTCGGCTTGCGCGGAGGCGGTTGCGGTTGGCGGAACCGGCTGTCGCCGCGCCAAGCGCGCACAGAGCGGGGAAGTAACCGCACGCGCGCAATCGCGCTCTGCGCGACACCCGTCTGGCCACGTTCGCCCGCTCCGTGGTATGGTAAACCCTCACGTTCATGACGCCGACCTTGACCATCGAGAAGGCCCTACACAGGCACCAGCGCGCGAACGCGCATAGGGCTGGACACGATTTCTTCACAAAGTATTTTCTGCTGCGTGAGCGACTGACGAAGGTCGAATATGCGCAGGCGATGCAGGGTTTTGCAGGAGGCAACGATCACGGACCGCAGCACATCTTTCGAGTGTTGGGATATCTCGACGCTCTACTCGGTAAAAACCCTACAAAGGTGCTTAATGTCTACGAATTATTTCTCGCAATGATGGCGGTGTTGTATCACGATGTAGGCATTTTGCTTGGACGGGAGCAGCACGCAGAGAAAAGCGCGTACCTGCTATCGCTGGAGCGGAATGACTACGTTTTCGACGCGCTTGACAAGGAGTACATGTCGATCGCGGTGCGTGACCACTCCAGCTCTCAGCTGATTGAGGAGGACTGCAAGAAATACCCTGATGAATTCAAAGTTCGAGAACACACCTTGCGAATCCGTCGAGTTGCGGCACTGGTACGTCTCGCTGACGAAATTGACGAAGACGCACAGCGCGCCCCCGCGGATCTTGAGGCAAAAATGCAATTGCCGGAGGCCTCTCGATTTTTCTGGGCTTTTAATCAAAGAGTCCTGGGCGTCGCACCCGACCCCAATCGAAAGCACATCGCCATTACCATGCAGTTCCGACCCGAGGATGTGACGACGAACTTTCCTCTTCCCGGCAAAGAGCCACAGCCATTCGTCCGCTTGGCAATCGAGAAAATTTTGAAGATCAACAAGGAACGGGTCTACTGCAACCGCTTCTTGCCAGACAATGCGCAGTACACACGACTCGAGCTAACGCTGCTGCCCCTAAAGATTGATTCGTCGTGGACGACCCCATCGGTTCACACCCTCAGCGACGCTACGACATTCGAGGAGTTATGGGCTCATCTCCCTGCGGATCTTCTTCCTCAGCAAAAAAATACACCGGCATCAATTGTTGAGGCCCGGCTCCTTCCGGCCGTGGCCCATGGCGAAATCGTCGGAGAGGAAGAGTTCAAGCGACTCTACGATTTGATCCAAAATTTGGAAGACGAGCTTTCCATCGAGGGTACTATCGACACGAGACTTCGACATGGTGAGAACGTTACCGAAGAGCATATGAACAAGATCTTGAGAGCAATCTCAGGAGTTCGGCGAGCGCTCGGATTGCCTATCACCTGGAGAAATTGGCCTGTGGGCCCAACACGACTCGTCACAGCTGATGCGTTCAACGAGATCCTCGCTTCCATAAACCAGGCGGCAAAAGCCGCGGCGGTGAAGCGAGGAAAAGCGACCTCAACTCAAATCGAGGAAAGCCCTGCACTGGATCCCGACCGTGATCTGTCTCTCGATACTGTCACTGAGGCGATCCATCGTCAACTGGTCGAGTTCTTTGGATACGACGTGAGTATTATTTCGTTTGATGAGATCGATGGCGTGAAGTATCTGGACGTCAGCATTATCAGCAAGGCGCGCACTCCTTACGAAGTTCAAACCGAAGTCCTCTTGTTCGCTAGGCACATTGGGCTTGTTCCGAAGGACGCCTTGGCGTACGTGTCGCTGAATCTGCTCCGCCCTCCCCAGGAGGAATACGTGCCAGACCTCTCAATCGCAGACGTTTCTCTACAAGCTCGGATCGCGCTTACCGATCTGCATGACTTTAGGGCCTCGAAGGTCACCGCAAAGCAGATCTGGGATAAGATTGGCTTTTTCGTTCCCGCTGCGCTGAATGAACTTAATCGCCCCGTTCTCCAGCAAGCCAAAATTCTTTTCTCTGGCGGAGTTTGAGAATGAGTCAGAATCGAGCATACGTCAGCATTGTTTCGCGTCAGGCGGGACAGTTGCGCTTCGAGATGGTTCAAGGGGATCCGTCGTTTAGATTGCACAAGTTTGGGACTACCTACAACACGACTAAGCTCCCGACTGCCGATTTCACCATTGCCGGACGAAAATTGTCGACAGGCCGGTTCGATATCGAACAAATTGAGATTGGTGACAAGATCACGGCAGGAGTGAAGACTGCCCAAGACACAGATTTCAGGCTCTGCTTCACTGGGGAGGTCGCCCACACCGAATTGATACAAACATCTCCGGAGGATGCAGACCTCATGGTTCATGGGGTGCATCCGTTTTGGCGGTGGACGGAGGGCGTGATCTCGATGCCTGAACGGTCCGGGGAACGCCATTTAAAGGATGTCTTGGACCAAATGGCTCAATCGGCTGGTCTTGGCAAAAATTCAGTTGTTGTTTCCGAGGCCGCTGATGTTACTTTGACCAGAGTACAGGCATCTCGGATTCCTGCGTTCCATTTGGTGAAGTTCCTGTTTTTGAAGTACGGTCTTTACGGTATGTTCGAGCTTGATGGGACCCTGTCGGTGCGCACGTATGAGGAAGAGTTGCAATTGTTTCTGACGACACCGCCGGTTGAGATCGGTGGCGACAATCTTCGATATCCGCTTCGGCGGATGAAGGGGCGTCGCCACGATGAGAAGCTGTGAGTTCTAGTACCGTTGGCTCTCCTCATCCATCGGGCTCAAACCTCAACAACCCCCGCGAGGTCGAGCTGGTCGGCGACGCCTGCTCCAGAACGGTGAGGTCCAGGTCTTTCGTGGAACGACAAGGCCGCCGCCAACCGGGTCTGCCGCATGCAGACCAACGCCGATCTCGAGGCTTTCGGCCCTCACCGGATCCGGCACTCGGTCCTGTCCGTCCTCGCCAGGCGTGGGGTTTCGCCCTACGCGCTCCAGGCGTTCGCCAGGCATAAAAACCTGGAAACGACAATGAAATACTACATTCACCTGGAGAAGATCGCGCTTACCGCTCAGGCGGTCGACGGTCGACGCGCTCGATCTCGAGCGGGCGCTCACGCCCGCGAAGCCGGTTGCAAAGAAATTGCAACCCGACGCAAGCGGTCCCGACTTCCTGCACTGAGGCAGGAATTCGGGCCAAGTGCTACTCCCCGCCTGCGTCCCACGCCGCCGCTCCGTGCCCGCCTGCGGAGAGCGTCGCCGGCCCCGCTTGTCGCCGTGCAAGGTTCGACGCTTGGCGCTCCGTGCCCGCCGTCACCCAGATCTTCAGGGCCCGCGTCTTCAGCCACGCGATTTCCTGGACAGGCTGCTAGCCGCCGGTTCCCCGCCCCCGAACGGCTCAGCCTGGCGTGCGCGACAGGGTCCGTGACGTCATGGCAGCTGCGGGCGCCCCGATGAGCCCGCCGCGTCGCGCGGGCAGCCTTTCAATCGTTCCAGGATCGGCCGCCTCGCTCCATGAACGAGCGCCCGAACCGTCGCTATCGCTGGATTGAACGGTCCGGAGGCTGGCTTCGGCATTCGCAGGCGGACCCGGAATCACCAGTACGCGCAGTGGCCGCCGGCTCTGTGCCTGGGCGCCCATGGGCGCCCAGAGGCACCCCACGGCCTCGTTCGGCCGACTTGCGCGGCAGCGATGGGACCTTGCAGTAGCAGCAGGGGAGTCCCTAATATTTCGACTCCCCACGATCCCAGGATTTAGCATGATCGCGCTGCGTACCAAGCCTCTCCGTCGCCCGGGCCTCCCATTCATCGGTTCACGAGCGACGGTCTTCGCCGCCGGCCTGCTGCTCGAGCTCGCGCTCGCCACGGGGTGTCAGAAGGTCTGCAGCGACGACGGCTTCGCCTGGCAGCAGGACGCGAGCTGCGTCGCCGCCCTGTCGGCGACCGAGTCCGCGGGGACCGACGGCACGACCGACCCCTCGGAGACGATGACGGCCCCGACGACCGGCGGAGACGGCGGCCAGTGGTGCGTCGACGCCGACATGGACGGCTTCGGCGATCCCTCGAAATGCACCGACGTCCCGCCGGGACAGACCCCGCCGCCCGGGACCGTCGACAACGACGGCGACTGCGACGACGGCGACGGCAAGACCTTCCCCGGCGCGGCGCCCAACGACGATCCGGACGCCTGCATGAGCGACGCCGACGACGACGACTGGGGTGACAGCAACCCCGGCGGCGGCGGCGGCGGCGGCGGCGGCGGCATCGTGCCCGGCAGCGACTGCGACGACAGCAGCGGCGGCACCTTCCCCGGCGCGGCGCCCAACGACGACCCGGACGCCTGCATGAAGGACGAGGACGGCGACGACTGGGGCGACAACAACCCCCCGGGCCAGGGCATGGGCGGCGTGGTCCCCGGCACCGACTGCGACGACACCAACATGAGCGCCTGGGCCACTTGCGACGGCTGCACCGACGCCGACGGCGACGGCTGGCTCTCCATGTGCGACGCCTACCCGGCCGAGTTCCCCGGGCCCGATTGCGATGACGGCGACGCTGACACCTTCCCCGGCGCCGCGCCCAACGACGACGCCAACGCCTGCATGAAGGACGCCGACGGCGACGACTGGGGCGACGACATGCCCACCAACCCCGGCGTCACCCCCGGCACCGACTGCGACGACAACGGCGCGACCACCTTCCCCGGCGCCGCGCCCAACGACGACGCCGACGCCTGCATGAAGGACGAGGACGACGACGACCACGGCGACGCGGCGCCCGGGCCCGGCGTCACCCCCGGCAGCGATTGTTACGACCAGAACCCGGTCCTCAACCCGAGCCACAACGTCCTCGTCACCGCCCCGATCACCACCGGCGAGATCCTCGAGGTCGACCCGGCCGACGGCTCGCTCACCCCTTATGCCTCGGTCGACGTCGGGCTGCTGAACCCGTGGATCCCGACCAGCCTCGCGGTCCACCCGGTCGACGGCTCCGTCTACGCCGCGCTGGCGTTCCGCGACCGCTTGATGACGATGGACTACTGCGGCGCGGGCACCCCGACGCCGCTGCCCGCCGCGCACAAGAAGAACATCTGCGGCATCACCTTCGACCGCGCCGGCGACCTCTACGGCATCGACGGCCAGGTCGATCAGCTGCTGCGCTTCAACCCCGACGGCTCGCTCTCGCCCGAGAACATCAAGCCGCTGACCTTCGAGGGCAAGACGCTCAACGTGGCCGACTGCGGCATGGCCTTCGACTGCCACGAGCAGCGGCTGCTCGTCTCCGACTCGATCTCCGGCGGCATCTACGTCGTCAACCCCGACGACGGCACCGCCACGCGCATCGCCGACGTCTCGCAGGAGCCGCACGGCAGCGGCCTCGAGTACGACCCGACCTCCAAGCTGGCGCTCTCGTGCGACCAGACCTCGCTGCTGTCGATCGCGCTCGACGGCTCCAATGATTTCACGAAGCTCGCCGACCTCGCGGCGCCGGTCGACGACCTCACGTTCGGCCCCACCTGCAACTAGCCCCATCTTCCCCCACTCCACGACGCGGACCCTCATGACGACCCCCGCAACCGCTCGCACCCTCGCCCTGACAGCGCTCCTCTCGACGGCGCTCGCCGCCGGACCGGCGTCCGCCCAGGAGCCCGCCGCCGCCGCCTCCGCAGACGCGGCCGTGGCGGCCCCTGCAGCGCCCGCCGCCTCGACCGGCGCCCGCGCCAGCGACAATTCGACCCCGTGGATCAAGCGCTACCGACCGGTCCGCAATTCGTGGGAGCTCGGGATCTACGGCGGCGTCTTTTTGCCCTCGGCCCGCCACGAGTTCTACGAGCCGGACCTGCGCGTCGAGGGCTTCGGCTATCAACGCCTCGGCCGCGCCGGCGCCGACGTCGGCCTGCGCGTCGGCTACTACCCGCTGAGCTTCTTGGGCCTCGAGCTCGAGGGCGGCGTCATGCCGATGCGGGTGGCCGACGGCAGCTCGGCGACGCTCTACACCTTCCGCCCGGTCGCCGTGGCCCAGCTCCCGTACCGGATCGCGCCGTTCGTCCGCGTCGGCTTCGGCCTGCTCGGCATCAGCTCGCCGACGCTCGGCCGGGACATCGATCCGACCCTCAACATCGGCGGCGGCGTGAAGTTCTACGTCAATCGCCTGCTGGCGCTGCGCCTCGACATCGTCGACAACGTCGCCACCGCGCGCGGCGTCGGCAACGCGCGCTCGAACAACCTCGAGGTCCTGCTCGGCCTGTCGCTCCGGCTCGGCAAGCACAAGGACACGGCCGCGCCCCTGAGGGACAGCGACGGCGACGGCCTCTACGATCCGGGCCAGGCCGGCGTCGCGGCGGCCGACGAGGACGCGTGCCCGCACGAGCCCGGCCCGCGCGAGAACCGGGGCTGCCCGCTGCGCGACAGCGACGGCGACGGCCTGTACGACCCCGGCCAGGGCGGGGTCGCGGCGGCCGACGAGGACGCGTGCCCGCAGGAGCCGGGCCCGCGCGAGAGCCAGGGCTGCCCGCTCATCGACACCGACAAGGACGGCCTCTTCGATCCGGGCCAGCCGGTGGCGGCCGCCGACATCGACCTGTGCCCGAGCGAGCCGGGCCCGCGCGAGCTCAAGGGCTGCCCCGACCGCGATCAGGACCGGATCATCGACAAGCTCGACAAGTGCCCGGACCAGCCCGAGGTCTACAACCAGATCGCCGACAGCGACGGCTGCCCGGACGAGATCCCGAAGGCGGTCAAGAAGATCTCGGGGGTGCTCCAGGGCATCTACTTCGACGTCGACAAGGACTCGATCAAGCCGCGTTCGAAGCCGATCCTCGACAAGGCGATCAAGGTCCTCAAGGAGTACTCCGAGACGCGCTGGCGCATCGAGGGCCACACCGACGCCGACGGCGACCGCGACCACAACATGGACCTCTCGCAGCGCCGCGCCGAGGCGGTCCGCACCTACCTCATCGAGCACGGGATCGACGCCGAGCGCCTGGTGCCCAAGGGCTTCGGCCCCGAGCAGCCGATCGACACCAACGCGACCGCCAAGGGCAAGGCCAAGAACCGCCGCATCGAGTTCAAGCTGATCGATTGATCGGCCGGCGATGCGGGCCCGCTCGGCGAGCCCGCAGTGCACGGGCTCGCGGGCGGCGCTCGCGAGCCCGTCCGTTTGAGGACAGCCCGCGCGTGCGGGCCGTCCGAAATGCTCGATCCTGCTGCGCGCGCAGGTTCGAGCCGGCGAAATCCAGCGCCGGCGCCGACGCCGGTGGTACATCTGTTTTCAGATCGCGAGCATGCGAGAGCGGCGCTTCATCGAGGCTTTCACGGCGCCCCTGCTGGCGCTCGCGTGGCTCCTCGCCGACACGCCGACGGCGCTCGCGCGGGCCGACGATCCGGACGCCGCGACGCTCGCCCGCGAACCGCCGCTCGAAGCCCCCCTGGGCAGCGCACCGCTCGCCAGCGAACCGCTGGACGTGTGGGTCAGCCCCGCGCGCCCGGGCACCGACGAGATCGTCACCGAGGTGCCCGTCGAGCCGCGCGAGCCGCCCACGAGCCCCGAGACCGCCCAGGTCGCCGCCGAGGCACCCGACACTCCGACCGTATTGCCGGTGGTGGAGACCATCCAGATCGCCGCCGAGAAGCCGCGTCGCCCGCGTCGCCCGCCGCTGCCCCCGGCCAAGCGCGAGCTCCGGCAGGCGCGCGGGCTGCTCGCCGGCGGCATCATCCTCGCCACGCTCTGCTCGGCCGGCTTCGGCTTCATCACCTATGCCCTGATAGCAGGCCGCGATCGATTCAACGACCGCTCGCGCAGCGGCGCATACACCATGCTCGGCGCCACCTTCAGCTGCACCCTCGCCTCGGCCGCGGGGATCGGCGTCGGGGCCCGGAAGCTGCGCAGCCTCAAGGGCCGCGTCGCGTGGACCGGCGGGCTCGGGCTCCGCTTCTAGCGGACCGGCTCAGCGGTGCGCCTTGAACCTGGGCGGCCTGCTCGCACAGCGGCGAGCGCCGCGTCGACGGCCCGGCCGTCCCCGCTCATCCCACAAACAGGCGGAGGCTGCGACTCTCGCCCGTCCGGCCGGCGGAACTGCTCCGCGCCGACATCGCGGCCGGGAATCTATGGACGTCCGGTTGTGATCGGCCCAGCATTTGCCATGGGCGCGACATGCTCACCGAACTCCTCATCGCCGTCTCGCTGTTCGCGGCGCCCGCTGCCGGTCCCGCGCCCGCCACGCCGGACGAGTTCTTGGACAGGGCGGCCAGGGCGAACGATGTCACCGAGGCTGACTTCGAGGCCGTGTTGAACGACCTCGAATTGTCGATCGACCTTCATCATGTCGACGCCTTCGTGGAGACCGCGCACGGAATCCACATGCAGGTCGATTATCCCATCGCGCTCGGTCACGTGACAATTACCATGCGCATGGGCGAGGAGGGTACCGGCGTGGCGCGACTGACTCTCAACCAGCGCGTGCTCGCCGAGCAGAAATTCGTAGACGGCAAAGTCATCACGGAGAGCACCGCGTTCGGCGCTCTCACCGATGAGGAAGCGTATCTCCTGGTCGCAAGCGTCTATCAGGTCTGGGACCACGAGGTCGTCATCAAGGCCCTGGCGGAGACGCGAGGGCTGCTTTGCGGTCTCGCGGCCGGAATCAGCTTCCTGGCAATTTCCGCCGGCGTGTTCGCTGGCTGCGAATTGGCAACGTCAGGCCTCGGCACCGCCGCCTGTGTCACTCTGGGCGGCGGGCTGGGGACGCAGACCGGGGCCATCGTGCATGACAAATGCAAGAAGGCGCAGAACTAGCCGAGACGGGGCCCATGTCTGCGCTCAGGGTTTATACGCCGCTCCCCCCCCAGCCTTGGGGCTGGTTGCCGACTGACCAATTCTGGGCGCGGGCATTGCTGACACCCATCGCGCTCATCTTCTGGTTGCCCTTCGCCGTCTTCGTCTTTCCGCTCACGCTGCATTTTAACGTGGCCTGGTGGCAGACCGCGCTGGGCTTCTACCTATACCATCAACTCTGGGGGGGGCTCGTGGAGCGGCTTGCCCGCAGGCGGTTCGCCCAGCTTCATCGGCGCGTGCTGGTCGCTGATGCGGGTATAGAGACCTCATCGACGGAGGAAGTGCGTGCGCCCGTCTCTCGTTTGAGCGGGCTCGATGACTACGAGGACTTCATGACCCGGTGGTTCGGGAGATACGACCGCCTGGTCCATCACGTCTTCCACCTCGCGTTCCTCGTCTTCATGTTCTACCCAGGCTGGTGGACGAAGGCCCTGGGGGTCCTGTGGATCCTCGGCTTTACCAAGTTCGTCCGCGCATCCACTCGGCGCCAGCGACTCCATTCGCCTGTGGACCCGGTCCTCCCTGCGACGCCTACTGCGTGTGGCGTTGGGTCGTGGGAACGCCGGCAGACGATAGCGGCTGTTGGGGAGATGCCCCACCCGGCGCTGGAGGGCGACGACAGACGACCAGGCGACCCGCACGAGCGCGTCGGGTGAGCCCCGCCTGCGGAGCGCGCCCGGAGCCCCGTCGTGGCTCGGAACAGTTTCGCGGGCCGGGTGCCGAACTACCCACTACCGCGCCTGCGCTCGCGCGAGCCGTCGACGCCAGGCGCGACGGCTGAACTGCCTCGCGCCGCCGATGCGGCGCGCTCACACGTGCTGGTCGAACAGGATCGGGTTGCCGTCGGGATCGACGACCACGAAGCTGGCCGGCCCGGTCGTCGTCTCGTCGGCCGCGGTGATCGGCTCGATGCCCTCGGCGCGGAGCCGGCGCTGCAGCTCGCGCACGTCGACGAACGCCGGCAGCCTATTGCAGTCGCTGTCCCACCCGGGGTTGAACGTGAGGATGTTGCGCTCGAACATCCCCTGGAACAGGCCGACGATCGCCGCCCCGCTCTTGAGGATCGCGTAGCTGCTCCCGTTGCCGGCCACGACCTCGAACCCGAGCTTTTGATAGAAGCTGCGGGACACCGCGAGGTCCTTGACGGTGAGGCTGACCGAGAAATTTCCGAGGGGCATGCTCTGATGCGTGGTCACGGGGCGCACTCTATGCTTTCGCGGTCATCGTGTCCTCGCCGGACTGACCATTCGATCGCGGCGAGAATTACGGCGCCAGCGCCGGCGGGCTGGCGCCGCGCGCGGCTCAGGGCCGCAGCACCACCTTGATGCAGCCGTCCTGCTTGTCGCGGAACGTCTTGTACGCCTCGGGCGCTTGCTCGAGCGGCAGGCGGTGCGTGACCACGAACGACGGGTCGATCGCGCCGGCCTCGATCTTCTCGAGCAGCGGCCGCAGGTAGCGCTGGACCGGCGTCTGGCCCATGCGGAAGGTCAGGCCCTTGTTGACCGCGGCGCCCATCGGCATTTTGTCGACCGCGCCGACGTAGACGCCGGGGATCGACAGCGTGCCGAACTTGCGGCAGCACATGATCGCCTCGCGCAGCACGTGGGCGCGGTCGGTCGCCAGGTTGACCGCGGTTTTGACCTTGTCCATCACCGCGTCGGCGCTGCCGGCCCCGTGGGCCTCGCAGCCGACGGCGTCGATGCAGCGATCGGGGCCGCGGCCGCCGGTCAATTCCATCAGTCGGTCGTAGACCTTCGTC
Source organism: Nannocystis bainbridge (assembly GCF_028368995.1). Classification (GTDB taxonomy): domain Bacteria; phylum Myxococcota_A; class Polyangia; order Nannocystales; family Nannocystaceae; genus Nannocystis; species Nannocystis bainbridge. Next base: position 571,011 of record NZ_JAQNDL010000001.1, read on the forward strand.
TCGTCGAAGTTGATCGTCTCCGCCTTGCCGGCCTCTGCCATGCGCAGGCGCTCGGGCACGCGATCGATCGCCACCACCCGGCCCGCGCCGAGCATCCAGGCGCTGCGGATCGCCATCTGCGCCACCGGCCCGCAGCCCCAGATCGCCACCGTGTCGCCCGGCTCGATGCCGCACAGCTCGGCCGCGAAGTAGCCGGTCGGGAAGATGTCGGAGAGGAACAGCACCTGCTCGTCGCTGAGCCCCGAGTCGATCTTGATCGGGCCGACGTCGGCGTAGGGCACCCGCAGGTACTGGGCCTGCCCGCCGGCGAACCCGCCGAGCATGTGCGAATAGCCGAGCAGGCCCGCGGGCGACTGGCCCATCGCCTCGCGGGCCATGTGCGCGTTCGGGTTGCTGACGTCGCAGCCGCTGTGCTCGCCGCGCCGGCAGAAGAAGCACGAGCCGCAGGCGAGCACGAACGGGACCACCACGCGGTCGCCCTTCTTGAGGTTCGTGACCGCCTTGCCGACCTCCACCACCTCGCCCATCGGCTCGTGGCCGAGGATGTCGCCGGACTCCATGGTCGGCATGAACCCGTCATAGAGATGCAGGTCCGAGCCGCAGATCGCCGTGGCCGTGACCCGGATGATGATGTCGCGCGAGTCGAGGATCGTGGGATCGGGGACATCGTCGACGCGGACGTCGCCCTTGCCGTGCCAGCACAGTGCTCTCATGACGGTGTTCTCCAGTGCGATGAAAATTCGCGGGCGACCGCTCGCATTCCCGCCGCCGCCACGACCACCGCAAACCTGAGCGATCGCGGTGCGGGTGCAACGAACTCGCCGTCGCCGATCGTGCGAGCTCGGCCGGGAGGCGCCGGGGCCCGCGTCGCCCCCCGCCCTCGCGCCCCCCGCCGGAGAAGGTCGAGAAATGGCCGGGATCCAGCGACCACGACCGTTCGCAGCGCCACCGCGCGCGGGCCGCAACGGTCCCCGGCGCGCATTTTCCATCGTTCGCGCCGCCGCTCCTCGGACCTCTACAGCGAGCAGAGCCGGCCGGGCCGGCCCGCGGGGTGCCATGAATCGAGCCGGTCTCTCCGCCTCGCTGTCACTTTCCCGGGGTTTTTACTCGTTCGGCGGCGGGCGGATGATCCTCGCATTCGGGGCCCGGCGGGCGCCTCGCTCGCAGCCCTCGCGCGAATGCTCGATCTCGGCTTGCTCGCCACGGTCTCCTGCCTACAGTTCTCGTGGCAGTTGCATCCGCCTGCGGGCGGGGAGCGACAAGGAGATTTTGTCATGACGAAGCGAACGATCTACGACATCCTGAAGCGAGAGCACGAAGAGGTCAGCGAGCTGTTTCACGAGCTCGAGGAGGCCGAGGGCGCCGAGGCCCTCGCGCTGTACTCCCAGCTCAAGCTGAAGCTGGTGCCGCACGCCAAGGCGGAGGAGGCCGTGGTCTACCCGCGATTCCTGCAGGAGTCGCAGGCCGTCGACATCACCCGCGAGGGCATCGAGGAGCACAAGCAGGTCGACCACCTGCTGGCCGAGCTCGACGGGACCAGCACCGACGCCGAGAACTGGACGGCCAAGATCAAGGTGCTCGCCGACATGGTCGGCCACCACGTCGACGAGGAGGAGCTGCAGATGTTCCCGCTGGCCCAGCAGAGCCTGTCGGAGCGCGACGCGGCGCAGCTGGCCGACGCTTACGAGCGCGAGCGCGACGCGTGGATCGAACACATGAAGGCGGCCGAGCAGCGACGCACGGCGGCCGCGTGACACCGGAACAGGGAAGCAAGGGAGGAGGAGGAGGAAGCCATGTCTGACGACCCGAACATCAACGGTCCGCAGGACCGCAAGCTCATCAACGTCCACCAGGAGCACGAAGTCCGCTCGTGGACGAGAGCGCTCAATACGACCCCGGAGAAGCTGCGCGAGGCCGTCCAGGCGGTCGGGACCTCGGCCGAGCGGGTCCGCGAGTACCTCCAGGGTAATCAATGACCCGGTGACTCGTACCCGCAGGCGGGCTCACGCGACGCGTGGGCTCGCCTTCAATTGTGCGCATAACCGTGGGGATGCGCCCGCATCCAGCTCCACGCCGAATCGATGATCTTGGCCAGCGCCCCGGGCCGCGGGTGCCAGCCCAGCTCCTTCTCGATGCGCGTCGAGCTGGCGACCAGGACCGCCGGATCGCCGGCCCTGCGCGCGCCGACGCGGACCGGGATCGCGGCCCCGGTGACCTCGCGCGCCACGTCGAGGACCTCGCGCACGCTGTAGCCGGCGCCGCCGCAGCCGAGGTTGTAGGTGCAGCTGCCGCGCTCCAGGCCGTCCAGGGCCAGGACGTGCGCGCGCGCCAGATCGACGACGTGCACGTAGTCCCGCACGCAGGTGCCGTCGGGGGTCGGATAATCGTCGCCGAACACTGTCACGTGGGGCGAGCGCCCGGCCGCGACCTGCAGGACCAGCGGGATCAGGTGCGTCTCCGGATCGTGGACCTCCCCGCAGCGGGCGCTCGCCCCGGCCGCGTTGAAGTAGCGCAGCGAGGCCGAGCGCAGGCCGTGGGCCCCGCCGTACCACGCCAGCGCGCGCTCGAGCGCGAGCTTGGTCTCGCCATACGGATTGGTCGGTCGCGTCGCCGCGGTCTCCTCGATCGGCTGGCGCTCGGGCTCGCCGTAGACCGCCGCGGTCGACGAGAACACCAGGCGCAGCACCCCGACCTCGACCATGGCGTCGAGCAGGCCGAGGCCGGCGACCATGTTGTTGTTGTAGTATTTCTCGGGCCGCTGCACCGATTCGCCGACCAGCGAGTCGGCCGCCATGTGGACCACCGCCTCGATCCGCGCCTCGCGCAAGATCTGGCGCAGCCGCGTCGGCTCGCGCAGGTCGGCGCGGATCAGCTCGACCTCGGGCGGCACGGCGTCGGCGTGGCCCTTGCTGAGGTTGTCGATGACGGTGACCGCGTGGCCGGCCGCGAGCAGCTCTTCCACGACCACGCTGCCGATGTAGCCGGCGCCGCCGGTGACGAGGATGTGCATGCTCAGGCTCCTGGCGGGACGGCCGCGTCCGCGTGGTGGGGGGTCTCTCGCCCGCTGCTGGCGGGCGACGGGTAGATCAGGCGCGACGGCTGGCGCCACCAGCCGGGCACCGCGAGCGCCGGGTGGCGGGCGGTCTCGCCGCGGGCCAGGCCCGCGAGGTAGCGCGCCAGCTCGGTGGGCCTCGGGGTCCCGTCGCGCACGTCGAAGGCGCCGGGCTCGTATCGACCGGTCTCGCGGGTCACCAGGCAGTGCCAGTCGAACGCGCCGAACAGCGACCACGCCGTGACCGCGCGGACGTCGACCCCGGCCTCGCGGCAGCGCAGCGCCGCGCGCCACAGCTCGTCGAACCAGCGGATCTGCTCGTCGACGTGGCAGGCGAGGTGGGCCTCGGTGACGGCGATCGGGAGGCCGTAGCGCGCCGCCAGCTCGCACAGCAGCTCGTACGGGCCCGGCACCGCGTCGTCGCACACGCGGACCGCCTCGACGTCGACGTAGTGGTGGCGGCCGTTGCCGCCGACGAGGCCGGCCGGGTAGTGCTCGATACGGTCGTCGAGGAACCGCACGCTGGTGACGTAGTGATTGACGCCGAGCAGGTCCGGCGGCGGCTGGTCGCGCAATTCGGCGAGCTCGCCCTCGGTCACCCCGAACTTCAGCAAATAGGGGTACAGCGGGTGGTCACGCCCGACCCGGCCGCCCAGCAGGTCGTGCGAAAGAAACCGCCGCCGGTTCTCGAACTCCGCCTGGTACCGCAGCGCGGGCGTCGAGAGCGTGGCCCCGAGGTCCTCGGTGTGCAGCAGCCGCGCCGCGGGGTTGATGCGCTGGATCTCCCGCATCGCCCGCTGGGTCGCCAGACACTGGTGAATCAGCGCCCGGCAGAACGAGGCGTCGCTGCGATGATGGGGGTACCAGTGGCCGTAAAGCCCGCTGAAGCGGGCCGTGGTCAGCGGCTCGTTGACGGGGGTGTAGAGCTCGACCCACGGGTAGCGCCGGGCCACCGCGCCGGCGAAATCGGCGAGCAGCCGCGGGAACTGCGGATCCAGCAGATCGGTGTGGCGCGGCCCGCTGCCGTGATGCACGAGCCCAACGATCGGGGTCACCCCGCGCGCGCGCAGCAGCCTCAGCCGGCGATCCGACCAGGCGAATTCGCGGCGGCCCGGGCTCGGCTCGGTGCGCTCCCACAGCACCGGGTAGCGGACCGCGCGGACCCCGAGGCCGGCGATCCTCTCGATGTCGCAGGGCCGGTGGTGGTGGCCGCTGGCGTGCAGCTGATCGTGCACGCGATCGCCGACGCGATTGACCGTACATTCGACGCCGCCCCACAGGGCGAGCGGCGCCGGCTCCTGACGGGTGATCGTCGTCATGGCCTCGGGTCACCCGCGCAGCCGGGCGTAGAGCGTCAGCGCCTGAGCGACCACCTGGTCCATGTTGTAATAGCGGTAGGTGCCGAGCCGGCCGACGAAGTGGACCCCGGGGGTCGCGTCGGCGAGGGCCTTGTAGCGGCGGTAGAGCTCGGCGTTCTCGGGCCGCGGGATCGGGTAGTACGGGTCGCCGTCGTCGCACGGATACTCGTAGACGACGCTGGTCTTGCCGTGGTCCTGGCCCGTGAGGTACTTGAACTCGGTGATCCGCGTGTAGGGGTGCTCGTTGGGGTAATTGACGACCGGCGCGCGCTGAAACACCGGCTTGTCGACGGTCTCGTGGCGGAAGCGCAGCGAGCGATACGGCAGCTTGCCGAACCGATGATCGAAGTACTCGTCGACCGGGCCGGTGTAGATCAGCTCGCGGTAGCCGACCTCGCCGACGATCTCGCGGAAATCGGCGTTGAGCATCACCTTGATGTTGGGGTGCGCGAGCATGCGCTCGAACATGCGGGTGTAGCCGCGGCTCGGCATGGCCTGGTAGGTGTCGCCGAAGTAGCGGTCGTCGCGGTTGCTCCGCACCGGCACGCGCGCGGTCACGGAGGCGTCGAGCTCGCTGGGGTCGAGGCCCCACTGCTTGCGCGTGTAGTTGCGGAAGAACTTGGTGTAGAGCTCGCGGCCGACCCGGCTGACGATCACGTCCTCGGAGGTGCGCACGCACTCGACCCGCTCGGCGCGCTCGGCGAAGAACTGCTCGAGCTCGCTGGAGGACAGGCGCAGGCCGTACAGGCGATTGACGGTGTCGAGGTTGATCGGGACCGGGACGAGCTGGCCGTCGACGCTGGCGAGGACCCGGTGCTCGTAGGCCCGCCACTCGGTGAACCGGCCCAGATAGTCGAACACCTCGCTCGAGTTGGTGTGGAAGATGTGCGGCCCGTACTTGTGGACCAGGATGCCGCTGTCGTCGTAATGATCGTAGGCGTTGCCGGCGATGTGTGGGCGCCGGTCGACGACGAGGACGCGCTTGCCCGCGTCGGCGGCCAGGCGCTCCGCGAGCACGCTGCCAGCGAAGCCGGCGCCGACGATCAGATAGTCGAACATGCCCCGCCCCTCGTGACACCGGACAGGTCGCCGCGCACGGCGGCGCCGATCAGCGACTCCATCTGCGCCCAGGTGTCGTCCCACGAGCCGCGCGCCAGGAATTCGTCGACCCGCTGCAGCCACTCGCCGCGCCGCGGCCGTTGCAACGCGCGATCGATCGCGGCGACGAACGCGGCCGGCTCGTCGGCGATGTCGACGAGGCCTTCGCGGCCGTACGGGTCGACGACGTCGCGGATCGAGGTCGCCACCACCGGCCGCCCCGCCGCCAGGTACTCGGGCGTCTTGGTCGGGCTGATGTAGCGCGTCGAATCGTTGCGTGAAAACGGCATGATCGCCGCGTCCCACCCGGCCAGGTAGGCCGGCAGCTCGGCGTACGGCTTCTGCCCGAGGTAATGGATGTTGGGCCGCTTCGGCAGGCTCGACGCCTCGATCTTGGCCACCGGCCCGATCATCACGAACTCGAGGCCCGGGCGCAGGTCGGCCGCCGCCGCCAGCAGATCGAGGTCGATGCGCTCGTCGATGACGCCGCAGTAGCCGATCCGCGGCCGTCGCAGCTCCCGCTGGTCGGGCGGCTCGGGCTGGGGCGCGCGCGCCCGGCGAAAGTGGCTCACGTCGATGCTGCTCGGGAACAGATACGCGGTCGGCCGCACCACCTGCTTGGCCTCGTGGAGGCTGCGCCCGCCGGTGAACACGAGGTCGGCGCTGCGCAACAGGTCGCGCTCGCGCTCCCGCAGGGCCGGCGGCGCGCCCCAGAAGTTCGAGAGCTCGTCCATGCAATCGTACACGGTGGCGGCGGGGGCGAGGTGCCGGGTGAAGCCGAGCGCCATCGGCGTGTAGTACCAGAGGACATATTGACGCAGGCGATCGGCGACGATCAGATCGTCGATCAGGCAGCGCAACAGCATCTCGCTCTCGTCCTCGTCGACCTCGCGCGGCAGGTGGGGCACGATCACGTTCACGCCGCAGTCCCGCCGGCTGCGCTCGATCCGCGGCTGCGCGCCGCCGCGGTGCGGCTCCTCGATGAAATACACCGGCCGGGCCCGGGCGCAGCGCGACAGCAGGTGCTGCGGGCGTTGATAGACGAAGTCCCAGCGGAGGTGCGACAGGCACACGAGGGCGTAGTCCGCGGCGGCCCGTGAGAGGCCCTGCGACCATCGATTCGGGACCTGCTCCTGATCGAGGTGATTCATGATTCGAGGTTCATGGGACGGTTCGCCGGTCGATGCAACCACGGCAGTACGATCATTGGCGCGTGCGGGGCCATCGCCGAGTACGCGGCGACGACGTCGAGCGCGACGGCGGCGGTGCTGGCCCGATTGGTGAGGATGATCATCGCCCCGCCGAAGCCCCCGCCGGTGATGCGGGCGCCCAGGACGGCAGGGTGGCGATGGGCCAGCTCGACGAGCAGGTCGATCGCCGGGACCGAGACCTCGAAGTCGTCGCGCAGCGATCGGTGCGACGCGTCGAAGATCCGCCCCAGCGCGGGCAGGTCCCCGCCCGTCAGCGCCGTGGTCGCGGCGAGCACCCGCAGGTTCTCGTGCACGACATGGCGGGCGCGGCGCCGCAGCGGCTCGGGCAGCTCGTCGATGCGCGGGTCGCCGGCCTCGACGTCGCGCAGCTGCGGGACCCCGAGCAAGGCCGCGGCCCGATCACACTCGGCGCGGCGCGTCCGATAGTCGCCGGTCGCGTGATCGTGGGCGACGCCCGAATCGATCACGACCAGCCCGAGGTCTGGCGGCAGGGCGATGCGCTCGACGACCCGCGAGCGGGTGTCGACGAACAAAGCGGAGCCCTCGTCGCCCTTGCTGCAGACCAGCGGATCCATGATGCCGACCGGCGCGCCGACGAATTCGGTCTCGGCGCGGTGGGCCAGCGCGGCCAGCAGGTCGTCGTCGTAGGTCAGCGAGAAGGCGCGCCGGAGGCCGCGCAGCAGCGCCACCTCGAGGGCGGCGCTGGACGACAGGCCGCCGCCGACGGGCACGTCGGAGTCGACGTAGAGATCGAAGCCGGAGAGGGACCGATCCGTCGCCGCGAGGGTGGCGGTGATCGCCTGCACGTAGTCGATCCATTCGCCGGAGCGGCGCTCGGCGCCGAGCTCGTACTCGCGGATGCCGGGCCGCTGGGCGCTGGTGGCCCGCACGCGCCGATCGGGCCGGAGCGCCAATTGCACGTAGGTCCGCTGCGGCAAGGCCGTCGGCAGCACATAGCCGCCGTTGTAATCGGTGTGGTCGCCGATCAGGTTGACGCGGCCCGGCGCGCTGGCGCCGAGATCGCTGGGGCGACCGAAGAGCTCGGTGAAGGCGTCGCGCTCAGTCATCGATCTTCACCTCGACGGCGCGCAGCTCGGCGGCCTTCTGCTCCGGCAAGGTCTCGGCGGTGAACACCCCCGCCCCGACCTCCGTGCCCGCCAGGTACTTGAGCCGCCCGGGCATGCGATACGGCGGGTAGAACTCGATGCGCAGGTGGGCCTCGGGGTGCGTCTGGCCGTCGCTCGGGGCCTGGTAGCAGGCCATCACGTACGGGAAGCTGCGCGCCCACAGGCCGTCGTACTTGAGCAGCGTGGTCTTGAGCGCGCGCGCCAGGTCCTTGCGGGTCTCGCCGTCGAGCGCGGGCAAGGAGGGGCACGCGACCCTGGGCGTGACCCACACCTCGTAGGCATAGCGGGCGCACACGGGCACGAACGCGACGGCGCGTGGGCCGTGGTAGAGGAGGCGCTCGGCGGCGGCGATCTCGGCGTGCACGAGCTCGAGCGCGAGGTTGCGGCCGCAGCGGGCGAAGTACTGCTCCTGGTTGGCGAGCATGCGCGCGGGGATCGGCGGGACGAACGGATAGGCGTAGATCTGGCCGTGCGGGTGATGCAGGGTGACGCCGACCTCGACGCCGCGGTTCTCGAACGGGAACACGTAGGCGATGTCGTCGCGCCGCCCGAGCGCGGCGGTGCGGTCGGCCCAGACCTCGAGGATCAGCTCGATCTGCGCCAGCGGCAGGGTGCCCAGCGATTGCGTGGGGTCGCGCGAGAACACCACGACCTCGCAAGCGCCGATCCCGGGGCCGGTGTCGACGATCGTCTTCGGCGGCGCGGGGGCGGTGGCCGCCAGCGCGGGATAGAGGTTGTCGAACACTGCGACGTCCCACGGGCAGCCGGGGACCTCGGTCGGATGCGCCGGGTCGGAGGTCGGCAGCAGCGGGTTGTACTCGGGCGGCGGCAAGAACGTGCGGGTCTGGCGATGGGCGGCGTAGACGACCCACTCGCCGCGCAGCGGGTGCCAGCGCAGGTGGGAGCCGCCCTCGCCGCCGCGCGGACCCTCGAGCCGGCATTCGTCCGGCACCGCCGAATGGCCATAGAGGTGGAGCTCGCGCCCGTCCGGCTTGACGAAGCTGCGCTTGAACACGCTACACCTCCTGCCCCTGGCGCCCGTGGTCGTCGTGCGGGGTCGGCGGCCCGAGGCCGTTCAGCGCGGCGATCCGCTCGATCGGGAGCTTCGGCGTGCGGTCGGCGTACAGCAGGCCGTTGGCCTCCTGATAGGTGTCGGCGAACTGCGTATAACAATAGCCGGCGAGGATGTCCTGGGCGCGGACCACCGAGAACAGCGCGTGCAGCCGGCGCTCGAGGTCGGCCGCGTCGTCGCTGCGGCTGTAGCCCCAGGTGCTGCGGCGGTCAGGCGAGCAGGCGATGCCGCCGAACTCCGACAGGACCACCGGATGGTTGAACTCCTGGAAGTTGCCGAGCACCAGCTCGCGGCCGCCGAAGCGCTCGCGCTCGCACAGGTTGTGGCGCACGTTGGGCGCCTGGTAGCGCGACAGCATGCGCTCCGGGTCGACCTCGTAGTCGTGGATGCCGACGATGTCCGTGGCGACGCTCTCCCACCCGTCGTTGCCGACGACCGGGCGGTTGGGGTCGAGGGTCTTCGTCAGGTGGTACAGGGCGGTGACGTAGTGCCGCTCGGACGGGTTGTCCGGCAGGTTGGGGACCCCCCACGACTCGTTGAAGGGGACCCACGCGACGACGCACGGGTGGCTGCTGTCGCGCTCCAGCACCTGCATCCACTCCTGGGTGAGCGCCTGCACCGAGCGGCGGGTGAAGCGATAGGCGCTCGGCATCTCCTCCCATACGAGCAGGCCCAGGCGATCGGCCCAATAGAGGTAGCGCGGGTCCTCGATCTTCTGGTGCTTGCGGACCGCGTTGAAGCCCATGGCCAGCGCGAGCTCGACGTCGCGGCGCAAGGCCGCCTCGTCCGGGGCGGTGAGCCCGGTCTCCGGCCAATAACCCTGGTCGAGCACCATGCGCAGGCGGATCGGGCGGCCGTTGAGCAAGATCTGGTCGCGGTGCACGCCGATCGTGCGCAGCGCGGTGTAGCTGCGCACGGCGTCGACGACGGCGCCGCCGGGGCCGATCAGATCGACCTCCGCCTCGATGAGGTTGGGCGCCTCCGGGCACCACAGCAGCTCGTTGCGCGCGTCGTCGATGCCGGGATCCGACAGCGGGATCCGGCGGTGGATCTCGTGGTGCTGGCACTGGTAGCGATCCTCGACGAGCAGACAGTCGCCCGAGAACAGCCGCAGGCGCAGGCTGTAATCCGGGCTGACGACGCCGACGATCGTGCTGCTGAAGCCGATCTCCCAGCGGAACAGGTTCGAGGTCCAGCGCAGGTGCGCCAGGTGGACGGCGGGGACCCGCTCGATCCACACCGATTGCCAGATCCCCGTGGTGCGCTGATACCAGATCGAGTGCGGCACCTCCTGCCAGTCCTGCTTGCCGCGCGGCTTGGCGAGGTCGTGCGGATCGTCGAGGGCGCACACGACGACCTCGATCGGCTTCCTGGCGCCGCCGAGCCGGGTCACCTCGACCGAGAACGGGGTGTAGCCGCCGACGTGGGTCGCGACCTCGGCGCCGTCGATCCACACCGTGGCAGCGTAGTCGACCGCGCCGAAGCGGAGAAACAGCAGCTCGCCGGCGGCCGCGGCCGGGAGGGTCACCTTGCGGCGGTACCAGCAGGCGGCGTAATAGCCGTGCTCACCGACGCCGCTGCGCTCGGTCTCCGGAGCGAACGGGACCTGGATCGTTCGGTTCCAGGCGACCTCCCGCGGGTGCCGCCAGCGCGCCTCACGATCGAGCGCGAAGTCCCAGGCGCCGTCGAGGCTGGCCCAGGTGTCGTCGCCCCGGCGCAGCATCGGCCGCAGATAGCCGGGGCGCGACGGGGCCACGGCGCTGTTGGAAGAGGGTCGGGTCATACGCGCCGCTGGGTTGTCGCCGCTGTCAATCGCCGTCCGGCCGGCCCAGCGCGCCGGGGTGGCGCTCGCACACCACGGCCAGCGCGGCCTCGGCGGCGCGCAGGGTGCGATCGATGTCGTCGTCGGTATGGGCGGCGCTGACGAACCAGAGGTGACGCGGGTGCAGCAAGATCCCGCGCTGGACCATCTCGGTGTAAAAAGTCGCCGCGACGGCGTCGCGCACCCGCAGATCGGCGTGGGTGAACCGCAGGAACGGCATCGGCGGCAGCGGCTCGCCGTAGGCCAGAGCCGGCACGCCGGCGCGGTCGACGGCCGCCTGCAGGCCGGCGATGAGGCGCTCGCCTAGCCGCCACACGTGATCGGTGACGGCGTAGCGATCGAGCACATCGAGGGTGGCGAGCGCCGCCGCGATGCCGGTGGTCTCGCCGTGGTAGGTCGCCGACATGTGGAGCTCGGCGCCGTGCCGCATGACCTCGCGCCGCCCGACCACCGCGGCGACCGGCCAGCCGTTGCCGAGCGCCTTGCTGAGCGTGGTGAGGTCGGGCACGACGCCGGCCCACTGCTGAAACGAGCCCGGGCGGATGCGCAGGCCGGTCTTGATCTCGTCGAGGATGAAGACGGCCCCGTGCTCACGCGCGTGCTCGGCGAACAGCCGCGCGAGCTCGGGCCGCGACGCGGGCATCATCTCCGGCGCGAGGATCACCGCCGCGACCTCGCCCGGGTGCGCGCGCAGCAGCTCGCGCAGCGACTCGGGCTCGTCGGGGCGGAACTCGAGCACCTGCCTCTCGAGCCCGTCGGGCACGAAATCGGCGAGCGGCAGGCACCAATCGTGCCACCCGTGATAACCACAGCGGGCCACGCGACGCCGACCGGTGGCCCGTCGCGCCAGCCGCAGCGCCGCCGTGGTCGCGTCGGAGCCGGTCTTGAAGAACGCCCCCATGTCGGCGCCAGGCAGGCGCGCGACCAGCCGCTCGACGAAGCGCAGGTGCAGCGGGTGATTCAGGGTCAGCAGGTTGCCGCGCCGCGCCTGCTCGAAGGCCGCGCGGTCGACCTCCTCGTGGGCGTAGCCGAGCAGCAGCGGGCCGAAGGCCATCACGTAGTCGATGTATTCGTGGCCGTCGACGTCCCACACGCGACAGCCGGCGCCGCGCGCGAAGTACATCGGCGAATCGGCGGGGGTCACGAGCGGCCGCCCGGAGAGGTGATAGCCGCCGGGGATCAGCGTGCGCGCGCGCTGCAGCAGCTCCTGCGAGGCGAGGAACGAACGCGCCGGCGGTGTGAGGCCCTGCTGGTCCACGCCCGGGGTGTGCCGCGGAGCGCGGTTCCGTCCACCCGCGGCGGCGTAGACGGGCGAATGCGCGGTCCCTGGCCGGGATGTGCGGCGGACCCCTCCGGACTTGCGGGCCCGCCGCCGCCTCGCGGGTGCTGTGATTCGCGGGCGAGCGCTCGAGCGACGCCCAGCGGCCCGGGCCGCTCGTGCGATTCACCCGCCGCGGCCGCGCCGGCGGCCACACCTCTGTGCGGCGCTCAGAAGCGAATCATCAGCCCGTCCGTCGTCACCGCGATCCGCCGCTGGCCGACCGCGCGACGACGCAGCCCGTAGTGGGCCGCCACCACCCCGAGCACGGCGAACGGCAGCGCCACGGCGAAGCCGATCAGGCTGCTCGTGCGCGCGTGCCTGGCCGCGTCCTCGCGCTCGAAGCGGGTCGGGTACGGCCGCTTGCCCGACTCGATCGCGTCGCCGCGGGCGATGAAGAAGAAACCGACGCCGAGCCCCGCCAGGGCCCCCACCCCCGCCGCGCCGGCGACCGCGAGGTAACGACCGCTGGATTGCTGGACCTCGCGGCGCCACCCGTCCTCGCGCGCCTCGTCGGCCTCGCCGAGCTTGACCTGCCGGGCGGCGCTGGCGGCCACGCCCTGCTGCGCGCGCTCGAGGTCGGCCTCGGCCGCGTCCACCGCCTGCGCCGCGGCGGTCGCCTCGCCGCGCAGCTTCACCACGGCGGGATCGATCGAGCTGTCCTTTTGGCCAGGTGTGGGCTTTGTCCCCGCCGGCACCGGGACCCACGGATCGGCGAGGCCCTCGTCGCGCAGCGCCGCCTCGACCGTGTCCCTGGCCGCCGCGCGCGGCTGGTCGCGCAAGGCTGTCTCGTGGTGCGTGCGGCGCAGCTTCAGCGCCGCCTTGCGGCACGGCTCGAGCCCGGCGAGCGCGGCGTCACGCGCAGGCTCGGACACGTAGGCGCCGAGCAGGCGCCGCAGCGCGGTCAGGCGCCCTGGTGCGAGGGTGCAGCCGACCGCGCCTGCGCGGGCCTCGGCGATCGCCGCCGTGTAGCGCTCGCCGTCGCCCTGCTGCGTCTCGGCGTCGGCGTCGGCCTCGCTCTCGGCGGCCCGCAACGCCTTTGCCGCCGCGACCTCGGCCTCCCTGGCCTTTTGGACAGCTTCGTGGGCCTGCCACTCGGCGGCCCGCAGCGCGCGGCCGGTCGCCTCCTCCTCGGCGTGCGCCTGCACGTCCTTGCCGGGCGGCGCCGGGGGGGCGAGGCGACACGCGCCGGCCGCGAGGGCCAGCGCCACCAGATGGGCTGAAATCGTGAGACGTCGAGGGCGAGGCATTCGCGGCGGCCGGAGTATTGCCCACTCCGGGGCCCCCCTCAAGCCGCGGGCCGCGTACGCCGGGGCCCGTGTCCCCTGCCCCGGCGCTCTGCGACGCGACGCGCCTCGCGTCGCGCCCACCTCACAGCGCCAGCAGGCCGCGCGCCGCGTCGAGCGCCAGCGGCTGGGCCCCGTAGCTGGCCGCGCCGACGCCCCAGCGCGCGAAGCCGGCGGGCTCCGGCGCCTCGTCGGTGGCTGCGCCATGGCTCCACCAGCCGGTCACGCTCAATCGCTTGCCGCGCGCGTACGGCGACACCGGCGTGACCGCGTGCACGGTCTCCGCCGCGACGTTGAACACGATCAGCGTGTTGAATGACGGCACCACCTGCGCGCCGCTCGGGCCCCACACGAACTGACCGCCCGAGGCCGCGTCCCAGTCGCGGGCGAGGTGCCACACGAACGCGACGGCGCGCGCCAGCTTGTGATCGGCGTGCGGCGCCGCGAAGTCGCCGGCGACGTAGCGCGTCGCCCCGAGCTCGAGCGGACCGCCGCAGTCGCGGCCCGACAGCGCCGCCGCGAGCTCGCGGCTGGCGGCGGCGCCGAACAGCGCGCGGCTGGCCGCGATCGTCGGGCCGGCGGGGTCGGCCTCGTCGAGCACGTGGTGTCGATAATGCGGCGAGCTGCCGAACGCCTCGACGGCGCGCCAGCGGACGGCGGCGTCGAGGGCCGCGCCGACCCGCTCGGCGAGGTCGCGGCGCAGCGCGTCGCGGATGACCACGGCCCGCCCGGCGGCCAGCTGGGCGGCGATGTCGTCCTTGCGCGCCAGCGCGGCCGGGTCGAGCGCTTCGACCAGCGACGTCGGCCACGCCGCGGGCGCGACCGCGGGCGTGCGTTCGTCGACCAGCAACCCCTCGGCGACCAGGCCGGCGACCGTCGCCGCCAGCTCGGCAGGCGAGCCGAACTCGGCGAGCGTCGCGTGGGCCGCGGCGATCGTGCGCGGGCAGGCGAACGCGGCCAGCGTCTGGAACACCCGCGGCGCCAGCGAGAAGGCGCGCCGACCGACGAGCGCGACGACCGTCGCGTCAGGCCCGGGGCGAAACACGCACGCGGGCGCGAGGACATAGGACGACTCCGGCATTGGCACCACCACTCAGCGCTCGTACCCGCGGCCGCGCCGTCGCGTCAAGCCGCAGCGCGCTCGACCCGTCGCGGGCGAAATGAAGCATGTAAAAATCACGGATTTTTCGCTGCGACATCGCCGAGCACGCCCTGTCATCCCGACAGAGGCGCACGCACGGCATGTCCCGCCGCCACGCATTATCGAACATCCACGCGCACGATCGCCCGGGACCCGGGGACGAGGTGCCACGAATACGGAGCGTGTCCTTGTATTTCGACACAGGCAGCTCCGCGGACCCGAACACACAGGAGAGAAGCGACATGAAGGAGACGATTCAAGAGGTCGAGGGCGTGAAGGAGATCGATCCGGCCCACATCCACGACCTGTTCCAGCTCGAGACCCTGGCCCCGCCGAGCGAGGCCAACGGCATGAGCTGCTGCGTGATCATCTGCCGGACCTGGACCCCGGGCCAGGCGGGCTGAACCAGGGCGCCCGCCACCACCACGCCATGACGATTCCACCGGACAACTTGTCGGAGTATCGCGACCACGGCGCGACGGTGCTGCGCGGCGTCATCCCGGCGAGCTGGCAAGCCCGCCTGGAGGCGGCGATCGACCGGGTGCTCGCCGCGCCCGGCTCGATCGCCGTCGACTACACCCCGCCGGACCGACCCGGTCGCTTCTATAACGATTTCTTCTTGTGGCTGCGCGAGCCCGAGTTCGCCGCGTTCGTGCGCGAGTCGCCGCTGCCCGCGCTGGCCGCGGAGCTGCTCGGCGCGGCGAAGGTCGGGTTCTTCTTCGACCAGCTGTTCGTCAAGGAGCCGCGCACCCAGGAGAGCATGCCGTGGCATCAAGACCTGCCGTACTGGCCGGTCGCGAGCGACGCGCTGGTGACGATGTGGGTGCCGCTCGACGTCGTCACCCGCGAGAGCGGCGCGGTGGTCTACGCCCGCGGCTCGCACCGCTGGGGTCGCGTCGCCAAGCGCTGGCGGTTCGCCCGCGACGGCGCGACGGCCCCGCCCGAGACGGAGGAGATCCGCGAGGCGTCGTTCATGTACTGGGACCTGCGGCCCGGCGACGTGCTGGTCCACCACCCGCTGACGGTGCACGCGTCGGGCGGCAACGCGACGCCGGGGACCCGCCGCCGCGCGCTCGCGCTGCGCTACTTCGCCGACGGTTGCGTGTACCAGCCGCGCGAGGGCGACATCCTGCAGAACCCGCGCGTGCGCGAGCTGCTGCCTGACCTCGCCCTCGTCGCCGGCGAGCCGCTACGCGGCCCGGAATTTCCGATCGTGTGGCCCCCGGAGGTCGCGTGACGCCGCCGCCGCTGGTCGGCTTCGCCTATCGCCGGCAGTATCGCGCCGCGCTGTGCGAGGCGGCGCGCGGGCCCGACGTGCTCGAGCTGATGGCCGAGTCCTTCGACCCGCGCCTGCCCGGCCGGATCGACGACGTGCGAGCGCTGCGCGAGCGCTACGCGCTGATCGGGCACAGCGTCGGGCTGTCGATCGGCTCGGTCGAGCGCCCGCCGCAGGCCTACCTCGACGGGCTGGCGCGCTTCGTCGAGTTGGTCCAGCCGCGGGTCTACAGCGACCACTTCGCCGTCACCTACGCCGGCGGGCGCGACCTCGGGCACCTGACGCCGATCTGGTACGGCGAGCAGGCGCTCGAGGTCGTCGTGAACAACCTTACCGCGGCGCGGCGCTTGCTCGGCGTGCCGATCTGCCTCGAGCTCATCGCCGAGCCGTTCTCACTGCCCGGCGCGCAGTGGGACCAGGCCCGCTTCGCCGCCGAGGTGTGGCGCGCGTGCGGCTGCGGGATCCACCTCGACGTCACCAACGTCTTCATCAACGCCCGCAACTCGGGTCAGTGCCCGCGGGCCTCGATCGCCGCGCTGCCGGCCGAGGCGGTGCAGATGATCCACGCCGTCGGCTTCGGCCGCTACGAGCACGGCGAGCTGGCCGACACCCACGACCAGGACATCCAGCAGGAGCTGTGGGACCTGCTCGCGTACACCTTCACGCGCGTGCGCCCGACCACCGCCGTCATCGAGCGCGACGCCAACTTCCCGCCGTACGAAGCGCTGCTGGCCGAGGTCGATCGCATGCGCTCGCTCGCCACGCCCCTGGAGGTCGCCTCGTGACACCGCTGACCCTCTGCATGATCGTCAAGTTCCCGCCGATCCAGGGCGGCGTCAGCCAGCAGAGCTACTGGCTGGCGCACAACTTCGCGCGCGCCGGTCACCGCATCCACGTCGTCACCAACGCGCTCGAGGCCGCGTCCGACTATCGCATGTTCCTGCCGGCGGCCGAGCGCCCGCACCTCGAGGGCGAGTACCCCGGCGGCGGGTTCGTCCGCCTGCACGCGAGCGACGAGGCCGGGCTCGAGGGCAACTACATCCCGTACGCCAACCCGTACGTCAGCAAGCTGGCGGCGCTGGCCCGCGACGTGGTCCGCGAGCACGCCTGCGATCTGATCTGGGCCGCGTACCTCGAGCCCTACGGGGTCGCGGCGGCGCTGGCGTCGAAGCTCACCGGGGTGCCCTACGCGGTCCGCCACGCCGGCAGCGACATCGCCGGGCTGGCGCAGCTGCCGGCGCGCCAGAACCTCTACCTCGACGTGCTCCGCCACGCGAGCCTGGTGGTCACCGCGCCGTTCCTGCGGCCGACGCTGGAGCGCGTCGGGGTCGCGCACGCGCACATGTTCGCGGTGCCGCTCGCCGCATACGCCAGCGCGGGCTTCGAGCCCGACGGGCCGAAGCTCGACGTCGAGGCATTGCTCGACGAGGCCGCGGGCGAGCGCGGGCCGTGGCCCCGGCCGGCCCGGCGCTTCGACCCCGCGCTGCCGACGTTCGGCATCTACGGCAAGGTCAGCGGCTACAAGGGCATGTTCGAGGTCGTCGCCGCGCTCGGCGAGCTCGCGGCCCAAGGTCGCCGCTTCAATCTTTTGACGTTGGTCGGCGCGCGCGGGCCGGCGGTCACGGCCCTGCAGCAGGCGGTCGCGCAGGCCGGCATCGCCGAGTCGACGTACGCGCTGCCGTTCTTGCCGCACTGGATGGTGCCGCGGTTCATCCGCACGTGCACCGCCGTGTGTTTTTTGGAGAACCGGTTCCCGATCGCCATCCACACGCCGCAGGTCGGGTTCGAGATCCTCGCGTGCGGCCGCTGCCTGATCGTGTCCGAGGAGGTGCGATCGAAGACGCAGCGGCGCGCCGATCTGGTCGACGGGGTGCACGCGCTCGTGATCGACGATCCGGCCGACGCGGCGCAGGTGCGGCGGGCGCTGGCGCGGGTGCTCGACGACCCCGCCGAGGTGCGGGCGATCGGCGCGCGCGGGCGAGAGTTCGTGACCGGGCGGTTCGCCGCGCCGGACGTGTCGGCGGTGGTGAAGCGGCTGCGCCGCGTGATCGAGGAGGCAAACCCGATGTCCCTGGAGGGCCTGCAGCGGACCCTGAGCGAGCTCTACGCCGATCCGTCGCTGCGCGCCGCGCTGGCGGCGGGCGAGGAGGCTGGCCTGCACGGCCGCGACCTCGACGACCGCGAGCGCGCGGCGGTGCTGGAGCTGGGCCGGCGGCTGATGCCGCAGGTCGAGCGCTTCGGGCAGATGCTCGTGCACAAGCGGCTCGAGTATTTCCTCGAGCTGTTCGCCGCGACCGCGCCGCACCTGCGGGCGCACGAGCCGGCGCTGTTGGCTGCGTTCGCGCGCGAGTTCGATTTCCGCTGGCGCGCGCCGGCCGAGGACGTCGCGTACTTCGGCGAGTTCCTGCGCCGCCTGCTGGTCGCGCCGTGGCCGGCCCACGTGCGCGAGCTGGTGCGCTACGACGAATGCATGTGGCGGGCCGAGACGACCGACGACGACGCCGCGCCCGCGTTCGAGCGCCTGCTCGAGATGCAGATCACCGAGCCGCCCGGCCTCGGCGCGGCGCCGCTGAGCGCCGAGGACCGCGTCGCGCTCGCGCCCGGGGTGATCGTCGAGCGCTTCGCTCACCCGGTGCACCGCCTGGCCGCGGAGGGCCCCGAGGCGCGGTTCGAGCCGGCCGCGACGGTGATCGTGTTCACGCCCCGGCGCGGAGCGACCGCCGCCCGCGCCCACGTGATGAACGAGGAGCTCGTCCGCCTGGCCACAGCCGCGGGCGACGGCCATCCGGTGGCGGCGCTGCTCGACGAGGCCGCGGCGCGTCACGCGGAGCGCCCGGCCGAGGCGGTGCGGCAAGCCGCCCTGCGCGCGCTGCAACGGCTCGGCGAGCGTCACGTGCTCGTGCGCGCGCCGCTGCGGTGACTGCCATGATCGCCCGAGTCACTCGGCGAGCACCACATCGTGCGCCGTTGCAGTGACTGCCGTGATCGTCCGTATCACTCGGCGAGCGTCACGGGATCGTGCGCGCCGCTGCTGTGACTGCCGTGATCGTCCGTATCACTCGGCGAGCGTCACGTGATCGTGCGCGCGCCGCTGCAGTGACTGCTGTGATTCGCTGCGAGCCCGGTCGACTACGATCGGGCGCTCGATCAGGGCAAAATCTCGACGTACCCATCCGTCCCGTGCACGCGGATCCGCTGCCCGTCGCGGATCCGCCGGGTCGCCTGGTCCACGCCGACGACGGCCGGCAGGCCGTACTCGCGGGCGATCACGGCCCCATGCGTCATCAAGCCCCCCACCTCCGTCACCAGCCCGGCGATGGCGACGAACAGCGGCGTCCAGCTCGGGTCGGTGTACGCGGTGACGAGGATGTCGCCCGCCTCGAGATCGGCCCGCGCCATGTCGAGCACGACGCGGGCCCGCCCCTCGATCGTGCCGGCGGACACCGGCAAGCCGACCAGCGCGCCGGCCGGCAATCCGTCGGATCGGTACGCCCCGGCGACGACCTCGCCGTCCGAGGTGAGCACGCGCGGCGGCGTGAGCGAATGATAGGACTCGAAGGCTTCTCTGCGCTGGCGGAGCAGCGCCGCGTCGACGTGATGCGTGCGCACGACGTCGAGGAGCTCCGGCAACGTGAGGTAGTCGATGTCGTCCAGCGCCCGCAGCACGCCGGCCTGCACCAGGCGCCCGGCTTCTTCCACCAGCGCCTGCTTGTAGACGAAGAAGCGGCAGATCATGCCGTACTTCGGGTACTCCCGGTAGCCGATGAAGGTGCGCACGCGATCGATCTGCCGCCGGGTCTCCTCGGCCTTGCGCTCCCCGTCCGGCAGGGCCCGCAGGCGCTCCTGCAGCTCCTGCGATCGCTTCAGCGCCTCCTGCCGCCCTCGCTCGAAGCGCCGCGCGCCGGCGCCCGGCCCCAGGTTCTTGATGTTGCCCAGGAGCACCGGCACGAGCATGCCGGGGCGTTCGCTCCACCGCGGCCGCGTGATGTCGATCTCGCCGGCGCAGCGCATGCCGTACGCGTCGAGGTAGGCGACGATGGCGTCCCGCGCCTCCGGCCCGCCCGGGAGCGTGGCCAGCCCGGCCAGGAAATCGTCGTGCTCGACGCGCTGGAGAAACGCCACCACCTCCGGATACGGGCGAATGACGTCGGCGACGTCGAGCAGCGCCAGCCCCATCTCCGAGGTGACGTTGTCGGCGACGGACTGCGTGAGGATGTCGGCGGCGCTCTTCTCGCCAAGCCACGCGTGAAGCTGCTCGTTGAGCCACCAGGTGGCCTCGAACGCGGCCATGAGCACGCGATGGCCCTGCGGATCGAACAACCGCCGCTTCAGCTCGGGGATGTCGGCGAGGATGCACTCGAGCAGCGCCGCGCCGGTCTTGCCGTGGATGTCGCGCTTCAGGGCGGCGATGGAGGCCTGGTTGCGCTCGATCAACCCGGCGACGATGGCGGGGTCGGTGTCGATCGGGGCCGGCGCGCCACCAGCCGGCGCCGCGGCGGGCGGTGGGTCCGGGAGCGCGCGGATGAAATCACCGCGCTCCCAGATCGACCGCAGGGCGTCGCGGATCCGCGGGTCGGAGCGGCCGAAGACCTCGAGGAGCTTGGCCCGGCTCGTCGGCGCGGCGAGGCCCCGCGTGACCTCGACGAACAACCTCCCGCCCGCCTCGTGCATGGGCCCGGCCGCAGCGAGGCGAAACAGCGAAAGCCCCAGCGGCTTCATCGGGTCGGTCATCATCTGCTGGTGGCCGACCGAGACGTAGACGTGGTTGTCGCCGTCGCCCGCCTCGGGGATGGGAAACAGGGTGGTGATCGGCCGGCTCTGCACGATCGAAAATTCGTCGTCGACCAGGCACCACTCGATGTCCTGCGGGCGGCCAAAATGCGCCTCGATCTGCCGGCCGAGCTGCGCGAGCCGTAGCACCTGCGCGTCGGTCAGCGCCGGCTGCCGCTGCCGCTCGGGCGCGACCGCCTGCGCCTGCGTCCCGCCGACCGGCGCGGCGACGACGGCGAACTGCTTGCAGGCGATCGTCCTGGTGACGATATCGCCGCCCAACACCTTGAAGATGTCCGGGTTCACCAGGCCGGAGACCTGGGCCTCGCCGAGGCCGAAGCTGGCCTCGACGGAGACGACCTTGCGGTGCGACGTGACGGGGTCGGCCGTGAACAGGACGCCGGCGGCCTGCGGGAAGACCATGCGCTGCACGACCACGGCCATGCCGACCTTGCGGTGATCGAAGCCGTTGCGCTGGCGGTAGACCACGGCCCGCTCGCTGAACAGCGAGGCCCAGCAGCGACGGACGTGCGCCACGATCGCCGCCGGCCCGACGATGTTGAGGTACGTGTCCTGCTGGCCGGCGAAGGAGGCCGTCGGCAGGTCCTCCGCGGTCGCGCTCGAGCGGACGGCGTACGCCTCGCGCTCGCCGAGCCGAACCACCGCGCCGGTGATCGCGGTTGCCAGCTCGTCCGGGATGGTGATGGCTTCCACGATCGCGTGGATCTCCGCCGCGAGCGCCCGAATCGCCGCGCGATCGTCCGGCTGCAAGCGCGCCAGCCGGGCCAGTGACTCGGCGATCGAGGGCGCCACGACCCGCTGAAACGCCGCCGTCGTCACGCAGAAGCCGGCGGGCACGCGCACGCCTTCGAGCCGCGACAGCTCCCCCAGATGCGCGCCCTTGCCGCCGACAACCGCGACCTGCGTCCGATCGATCTCCTCGAAATTCACCACGTAGTGGCCCATCCGCGCACTCCCTTCGCAAAAGGAGCGAGAGCATAACGCGGCTAGCGAGGCAGTCCACCCCCATTCGCGCTGGCGCTTTGTGACAGTGCGAAGATCGGCGGAGGCCCGAAAGGGCGCCCCGGCGCGGCCACGAAGCGCTACACTTGCGGTGGAAGAAGCGAGGAGAGGCGAGTTCGGGCCGCTCGACCCGCGTCGCCTCGCCGGCTCCCGATCAGCTCGCGGCATTCGCCGGCGGCGCGTCGAATCGATAGGGGGTGCGCTGCGCCGAAGGTCGCGCGGCGAACTCCTGCGCGAACCGGACCAGCGCGGGGTACGGCTGCAGCGGCAGCGTGGCCCGGAACGTCAGGTGATCGACGAGGCAGTACAGCGAGGCCTCGAACAGGCTCAGCTCGCGCGACGCGGGCAACGACTCCAGCACCCGCGCGAGGTGCTCGTCGAGCCAGGCGAGCGCGCCCGCGAAGCCCTCGCGCGCCTTGACGAAGTAGAGGTTGTCGGCCGGCAGCTGCGCGACCACGGTGCCGAAGATCAGCTGCACCTGCGCGGCCATGGCGTGCCGCACCAGCTCGTGGGCGTTGCGCGCCAGATCGCTGCCCAGCTGCTCCGGCCAGACGACGCGCCGCGGCGGGTCCGCGAGCTCGGCGAGGGCCCGGCAGATGTTCTCGGCCCCGAACACCGGCGAGCCGCCGCGTCGCAAGATCGGCAGCTTCAGGGCCGGGTTGCCGGCGTAGATCGCCGGATCGGTCTCGGTCATGTCGTGGACCGGCACGAGCTCGAACGACACGCCGAGCTCGTGGGCGAAGATCAGGGCCAGTCGTGTGAAATGCGAGCTGCTCCGGCCGACGATCTGAACGCGATCCGCGGTGTCATGATGTCCCATGTCGAGGCGCCTCCGCTGCGGCCTCGAGAATGACAGGTCCCGCGCGCAGCAGCGAAGAAAGCGAGCGCCGCTGCCCGAGCGCCCACGGGCGCCTACGGGCGCCCACGCGGTTGGCCGGCGTCGCCTGCTGCGGCTGCGCCTGATTCACGTCGTCCCGACAGGATGTTAGGACATCGATCCGATGATCGATGTCGTCATGCCTCAGTTGGGAGAGTCCGTGTCCGAGGGCACGGTCACGCAGTGGTTCGTACGCGAAGGCGATGTCGTGACCCGCGACCAGACGCTCCTGGAGGTCGGGACCTCGAAGGCCGACGTCGAGATCCCGTCGCCGTCGAACGGCGTCGTCGTATCCATCGACGCCGCGGTCGGGGCCGTGGTCCCCAAGCAAGGGCTGCTGTGCCGCATCGACGAGACCGCCAGCGGCTGACAGCGAGCCCTCAGCCGGGCGCGAACTCGAACGGATAGCTGGCCTTGAACGTGCCCTCGTCGGGGCGGACGAACAGCCAGCTGCGCACCGCCGCGGCCACGCAGGCCTCGACCTTCGGGTCGGCCAGGGTCGAGTCCACGGCTTCGCTGTTGAGGACGTGGCCGTCGCTGCCGATCTCGAAGTTCACCGTCAGCTTGCCGGCCAGCGCCGGCTTGCGGGCCAGGCCCTCGTTGTAACAGGTGCGGACCTCCGGCATGTGGGCGCGCACGACTCGGCGGATCAGGGTCTGGTAGAGCGAGCCGTCGTCGGCGCGCGCCGGGCCGGCCGCGGTCACGATCGTGGTGAGCATCAGAAGCGAAATCATCGTGCGCATGGGGTCGCGTCTCCTTGGTTCTCCCCGTTCCACGGGCCCGCCACGCCGAGGTTCCCGGCCCCGCGAACTTTTTTTCGATCTTCGTCCGAACGGGCTCCGGGGCGCCGACAGACTGCGATCGCCGCGCCTGTCGGGGTCGGCGCCGACGCGGTCGCGCTCGCCGGGCCTGGCCGGGACGGCGCTCGCACGCGCGAGCCCAGGTCGGCGTCGGCGACCGCCTCGCCCCGGAGAGTCTCCTGTCGGCAGTTCCCCCCGTGCTCCCACGGCCCGAGGCGAATCCCGGCCACTCGCCTGCAAGCGCGTCCGTCCGCGAAGCCGGTCCCCCGCCCTCGGCGTTATGCTCGGACATGCTCGAGCCCCCCTGCGCTGCGCTCCCGGCCTCGACCTTCCCGCAGCGGTGGCTGCTGGCCTATCTGCTGCTCTACGTCGCCCCCTTCCCGCTGAACTACATCCCCGGCCTCGACATGCTGGTGGCGGTCCCCGGCGTCGCGTGGCAGGCCGTGGTGACATGGGTCGGCGCGGTGGTGTTCGCGGTCGAGGCGGTCCCCCGCGCCACCGGCAGCGGGGACACCATGTTCGACTACGTGCAATTGGTCTGCCTCGCCGT
The DNA here is from genome assembly GCF_028368995.1 of Nannocystis bainbridge. Taxonomy (GTDB): domain Bacteria; phylum Myxococcota_A; class Polyangia; order Nannocystales; family Nannocystaceae; genus Nannocystis; species Nannocystis bainbridge. The sequence continues at coordinate 594,792 of NZ_JAQNDL010000001.1, forward strand.
GATCGCCATTCCGCTGGCCGCGGCCTGGCCGGCCCGGCTGGGCCGCGGCGTCGCCTGGGACCGCCTGCTCGACCGCACCCGCGCCTATCTGCGGCTCTACCTCGGCTGCTACCTCCTGGTCTACGGCCTCTGCAAGGCCATCCCGACCCAGTTCCCGCCGCCCGGCCCCGATCGGCTGATCGTCCCCTATGGTGATTCATCGCCGATGGGCCTGCTATGGACATTCATGGGCCAGAGCCCCGCGTACGTCGCCGATGGGCGTCGGCCTCGACGACGACTGCAACGACTGGAGCGGCGGCCCCTTCCAGGCGGAGGTCGGCGAGTGCAGCGTCAAGGACGGCCGCTGGACCCTCGGCTGCGGCCTGCACTCGTGCAACCTGACCGCGCACCTCTACTGCGTCGAGCAGGGCCTGTGACGCCCGGCTGCGGGCGATCGGTCCCGCGGTGAAGCGCGCCCCTGCGGACGCGCGAGCGGTGACGCGCCCGCAGACTTGCGGATGCGCTGCCGTCACGTCGCGCGAGCGGCCGGCGGGCGCAGCGGCAGCGCGCTCACAGATTTGCGGACGCGCCGCCCTCCCGTCCCGCGAGCGGCCGGCGTCCGCCGCAACAGCCCTCACAGATTGCGGACGCGCTGCCCTCCCGTCCTGCTAGCGGCCGGGGTCCGCAGCGACAGCGCGCCCGTCGAGTCACGGACGCGCCGCCTCCCGTCCCGCGAGCGGCCGGCGTCCGCAGCGACAGCGCGCTCACAGATTTACGTACGCGCGGCCCTCACGTCGCGCGAGCGGCCGGCGTGCGCAGCGGCGGCGGCGGCATCTCGGCGGTCAGGAACGCGTCGGCGCTGATGTCCTTGAGCCCGGCGCCGCGCAGGAAGCTCTGCTTCTTCAACGCAGTGACCCGGTCGGGGCTGCCGCACAGGAACACCCGCCAGCCCTTCAGGTTCGGGAACAGCCGCTGCGTCACCTGGGCCAGGTCGCCGACCTCGATCTCGCCGCCTGTCTCTCCGGACATGGCGCATCGGACATAGCTGAAAGCTCCTGTCCCATCGGACATGCCCTTGAGCTCGTCCACCAGGTAGAACCCGTCCGGGTCGCGGGCCCCGTGGACCAGCGAGATCGGCCCGGTGTGGCCGCGGCGGCGGGCGTCGTGGACGATCGCGCGCAGCGGCGCCAGGCCGGTGCCGGTGCCGACCAGCAGCATCGGCTGCTCGGGCCGGCCCTCGGTGTAGAAGCACGTTCCGGCCGGGCCGCGCAGGCCGACGCGGGTCCCGGGGGCCGCCGCCGCCAGCCAGCGGCTGACCCGGCCCAACCTGTGCACGCGCACGTGCAGCTCGAGCGCGCGCCCGTCGGCCGGCGAGCTCGCCAGCGAGTAGGCGCGGACATGGTCGCCCTGGATCAGCTGCACGTATTGACCTGGCCGATAGGACAGGTCCTCGTCGGGCTCGAGGCGGACCCGCACGATCGCCGGGCCGATCGGCGCGACCTCGGCGATCGTCGCCCCGATCGCCGGCGGCGGGCCCTCCTCGATCACCAGCTCGCCGGTCGGGCGGGCCATGCACGACAGGAACCACCCCTGCTCGCGCAGCGCCGGGGCCAGGCCCTGCTGCGCCGCGGCCCCGGGGTCGCCCGCGACCGCGCGCAGCATGCAGGCCTGGCAGGCCCCGGCGCGGCACGAAGAAGGGACCGCGACGCCGCCGCGGAGCAGGCCCTCGAGCGCCGTCTCACCTGGCTCGAGGGCCAGGTCGAGGTTACCGCGACGGATCCGCCCGGTCATGGCTCACACCGCCGGATCGCGGCCGAGGACGTCGTTGCGGACCGACTCGGCGATCGCGCCGACGCGGGCGATCTTCGCGTCGTCGACCCCGAGCTCCTTGAGCGTGCCGGCGAGGTGACCGACGACCGCGTCGAAGTGGCTGTCGTCGATGCCCTCGGCCACCAGGTGGGCGTGCGCGCGGCGCATGTCGCGGCCCGAGTAGTGCGCCGGCCCGCCGGTCACCATGGTCAGGAACGCCTTCTGCTTGGCCGCCTGGCGCTCCATGTCGACGTCGTCGAAGAAGGGGGCCAACCTCTCGTCAGCCATGACCTTGCGGTAGAAAATATCGACCGCGGCGTCCATCGCCACAGCCCCACCAATCTCGTCGTAAAGGCTCGTCATCGCTCTCTTGCTCCCTCCGGCAGCGCGCCGGAAAAGTTGTATTCTTGGTACGTATTTTCTGTCCCCGAGGCCAGCGCAAATCATGCAGCTCACCCAGTTCACCGACTACGCTTTGCGCACGCTCCTCTACCTGGCGGTGCACCGGGACCGACTGGTGCCGGTCGCCGAGATCAGTGCCGCCTACGGGATCTCGAACCACCACCTGGTCAAAGTCGCGCACCAGCTCGCGCGCCTCGGCCACGTCGAGTCGGCGCGCGGTCGCGGCGGCGGCCTGCGGCTCGCGCGCGACCCGGCCGACGTGACCGTGGGTGAGGTGGTCCGCGCCACCGAGCCGCATTTCCACGTGGTCGAGTGCTTCGACGCCGACCACAACGCGTGCCCCATCGTGCCGGCATGCGGCCTCATGCGCACGCTGGCGCAGGCGCGTGAGCGCTTCCTCGAGGTCCTCGACAGCCAGCGGCTGGCCGACCTCGTGCAGGACCCGGTCCGCGTCGACAAGCTGGTCACCATCTGGAAGCGCACCGGCAGCGCCACGCGCCGCCAATTGGCCTCCCCGGAGTGATGGGTCTATATCCGGGCGCCATGACCCGCACGCTCGCCACCGCCGCCGAAGCCCCCGTCCTGCCGCGGATCCTGCTGCGCGACGGCGAGGCGGTGACGGCCCCGGTCCCGGCCGCGCCGGCGCGCACGGGGGCGGCGGCGGCGACGGAGCGGCCCCTGCGGGTGGTGATCGCCGGCGGCGGCACCGGCGGGCACTTGTTCCCCGGCATCGCCCTCGCCGAGGAGATCCGGGCCCGCGGCGGCGAGGTCCATTTCGTCGGCACCGCCCGCGGCATCGAGGCCCGCGCGGTGCCCGAGAGCGGGTATGCGCTCGAGCTGATCGACGTCGCCGGCATCAAGGGCCGCGGCCTCGCGGGCCTGGTGCGCGGGCTGCTGCGCCTGCCGCGGGCCTGGCTGCAGAGCCTCCGCCTGCTCCGCCGCCTGCGCCCCGACGTGGTCGTCGGCGTCGGCGGCTACGCCTCGGGCCCGGTGGTCGCGACCGCGTCGATGCTGCGGATCCCGACCGCCATCCTCGAGCAGAACAGCATCCCCGGGATCACCAACCGGATCCTGTCTCGCCTGGTGCGCAAGGTGTTCTGCACCTTCCCCGACGTCCGCGGCCGCTTCCCCGCGCCCAAGGTCGTGCTGGCCGGCAACCCGATCCGCCGCCAGATCCTCGGCCAGCTCGTCGCCGCCGGCGAGACCACCGCCGCCGCCGCCGCGGCCACGCCGCACGGCCCGCGCCTGTTCGTGTTCGGCGGCTCGCAGGGCGCCCGGGCCATCAACGACGCCGTCCTGGCCGCCCTGCCCGGCCTGCTGGAGCGGCTGCCGAACCTCGAGATCTGGCACCAGACCGGCAAGGGCGACGAGGCGCGGGTACGCGACGGCTACGCCGCGCTCGGCCTCGGCGAGCCGCGCGCGCGCGTGGCCGCCTTCCTCAAGGACATGGCCGCGCCCTACGCCTGGTGCGACCTGGTGCTGTGCCGCGCCGGCGCCACCTCGCTGTCGGAGCTCACCGCGGTCGGCAAGCCCGCGGTGCTGGTGCCCTTCCCGCACGCGACCGACAACCATCAGGAGTGGAACGCCCGCGCGCTGGTCGACGCCGGCGGCGCGCTGCTGATGCGCGAGTCGGAGTGGACGCCCGAGGCGCTGACCGGCGCGCTCGCCGGTCTGCTCGCGGCGCCGGAGCGCCTCTACGACATGAGCAACGCCATGCGCACCGCGGCCCGGCCCGAGGCGGCGCGCACGATCGTCGACGCCATGAGCGCGTGGCGGTGAGTGCCCAAACTCTCGCCTGCGGGGCCTGAGGGCCCGGGGAGCGCGCGGCTACTATGCGCTCCGCCGATGTCCGCCGTCGACCCGATCGCCGCTCTTCTCGCGCCCACCGACACCTTCGTCCACCGCCACATCGGGCCCCGGCCCGACGACATCACGGCGATGCTGCAGACGCTCGGGCTGTCGTCGCTCGACGCCCTGGTCGAGGAGGCCGTGCCCGGCTCGATCCGCCTCGCCGGCGACCTCGACCTCGGCGACGGCTTCGTCACCGACCGCGAGCCCGGCGAGGCCGAGACGCTGGCCCACTTCCGCGCGCTGATGCGGCAGAACCATGTGCTGCGCTCGCTCATCGGCATGGGCTACTCGGCCGCGCACACGCCGGGGGTCATCCTCCGCAACATCCTCGAGAACCCGGGCTGGTACACGCAGTACACGCCGTACCAGGCCGAGATCTCGCAAGGCCGGCTCGAGGCGCTGATCAACTTTCAGACCATGGTCAGCGACCTGACCGGGCTGCCGCTCAGCAACGCCTCGCTGCTCGACGAGGGCACCGCGGCGGCCGAGGCGATGGCGATGTGCCTGCACGTCGCCGGCGGCAAGAAGCGCGCCTTCGTGGTCGCCGACGACTGCCACCCGCAGACCATCGCCGTCGTCAAGACCCGCGCCGAGGCGATCGGCGTGGTCGTGCGCGTGGCTGCCCCTGCGGACATGGACTTCGGGACAGGTGATGTCTGCGGCGTGCTGCTGCAGCTGCCCGACACCTGGGGCCGGATCGCCGATCCCAGCGCCCTCGTCGCCAAGGCCCGGGCCGCCGGCGCGCTCGCGGTGGTCGCCACCGACCTGCTGGCGCTGACCGTGCTGCGCCCGCCGGGCGAGCTCGGGGCCGACATCGCCGTCGGCTCGGCCCAGCGCTTCGGCGTGCCGCTCGGCTACGGCGGCCCGCACGCGGCCTTCCTCGCCTGCCGCGAGGAGCACAAGCGCCTGCTGCCCGGCCGCGTCATCGGCGTGTCCCGCGACGCCCGCGGCAAGCGGGCCTATCGCATGGCGATGCAGACCCGCGAGCAGCACATCCGCCGCGACAAGGCGACCAGCAACATCTGCACCGCGCAGGTGCTGCTCGCCATCATGGCCGGCATGTACGCGGTTTACCACGGCCCGCAGGGCCTGCAGCGCATCGGCGCCCGCGTCCACGCGCTGACGGCCGCCCTCGCCGCCGGCCTGCGCAAGCTCGGCCACGACACCGGCGACGCCCCGTTCTTCGACACCCTCACCGTCGCGCTCCAGGGCGTCAACGCCGACGCCGTGCACGCGCGCGCGGTGGCCCGCGGCTACAACCTGCGGATCATCGACGCCGGCCGGGTCGGCGTCGCCCTCGACGAGCGCAGCACGACCGAGGAGGTCGCCGCCCTGCTCGAGGTGTTCGCCGGCGGCCCGACCAATCTCGAGGTCACCGACCTGGCCCGTGGGACAGATCTGGGCTTCGGCGAGTTCGCGCGCACGAGCGAGTTCCTGAGCCACCCGGTGTTCCACGCCTACCACAGCGAGCACGACCTGCTGCGCTACATCCACAAGCTCGAGAGCCGCGACCTCTCGCTCACGAGCTCGATGATCTCGCTCGGCTCGTGCACGATGAAGCTCAACGCGACCTCGGAGATGCAGCCGCTGTCGTGGCCCGAGCTGGCCGACCTCCACCCGTTCGTCCCGCGCGAGCAGGCGGCCGGCTACACCGCGATGTTCACCGCCCTCGAGCGCTCGCTGGCGGCCATCACCGGCTTCCACGCCGTCTCGCTGCAGCCCAACGCCGGCTCGCAGGGCGAGTACGCCGGCCTGCTGGTGATCCGCGCCTATCACCAGAGCCGCGGCCAGGGCCACCGCGACGTGTGCCTGATCCCGACCTCGGCGCACGGCACCAACCCCGCCTCCGCGGTGCTGGCCGGCTTCAAGGTCGTGGCCGTCGCCTGCGACGACCGCGGCAACGTCGAGGTCGAGGACCTGCGCAAGAAGGCCGCCCAGCACGGCGAAAAGCTGGCCGCGCTGATGATCACCTACCCGTCGACGCACGGGGTGTTCGAGGCCCAGATCCGCGAGCTCTGCGGCGTCATCCACCAGCACGGCGGCCAGGTCTACCTCGACGGCGCCAACATGAACGCGCAGGTCGGGCTGTGCCGCCCCGGTGACTACGGCGCCGACGTCTGCCACCTCAACCTCCACAAGACGTTCTGCATCCCGCACGGCGGCGGCGGCCCCGGCATGGGCCCGATCGCCGTCAACGCCCACCTGGCCCCGTTCCTGCCCGGCCACCCCGTGGTCGACTGCGGCGGCGATCAGGCCATCGGCCCGATCTCGGCCGCGCCGTGGGGCAGCGCCAGCATCCTCTCGATCAGCTTCATGTACGTGCTGATGATGGGCGCCGCCGGCCTCACGCGCGCCACCAAGGTCGCGATCCTCAACGCCAACTACATGGCCAAGCGGCTCGAGGGCCACTACCCGGTGCTCTACCGCGGCGAGCACGGCCGCGTCGCCCACGAGTTCATCCTCGACCTGCGCCCGCTCAAGGCCGCCGCCGGCGTCGAGGCCGAGGACTTCGCCAAGCGGCTGATGGACTACGGCTTCCACGCGCCGACGATGTCGTTCCCGGTCGCCGGCACGCTGATGATCGAGCCGACCGAGAGCGAGCCGCGGGCCGAGCTCGACCGCTTCTGCGACGCGATGATCGCCATCCGCGAGGAGGTGCGGAAGATCGAGCAGGGCCAGTGGCCGCGCGACAACAACCCGCTCAAGCTGGCGCCGCACACCGCCGACGTCGTCACCGCGACCGAGTGGGCCCGCCCCTACCCGCGCGAGGTCGCCGCCTTCCCGGCGCCATGGGTCCGCGAGCGCAAGTTCTGGCCGTTCGTGGCCCGCATCGACAACGCCTTCGGCGACCGCAACCTCGTCTGCACCTGCCCGCCGATGGACGCCTACGCCGACTGACGCGGAGCGCCGCGCAGGCGCCCCTCGTCTGCGCCCGCGACCGATCGCCGCTGCGGCCCCGCGACCTCCGTGCCTCCCGGCGCGGAGGTCGTTCGCGTCTCTGCTTCGCGCGTTGACCGTCGCGCAGCAGGACGGTAAGCCTGGCCCGTCGTGCTCACCGACTTCCAGATCAAGAACTTCAAGTCTCTCCGCGACCTCCGGCTCGAGCCGGGCCGCGTGACGGTGCTGGTCGGCGACAACGGGTCCGGCAAGAGCAACATCCTCGAGGCGATCGCGTTCGCCGGCGCCGCGCTGGCCGACAAGCTCGACCACGAGTTCCTCGCCAGCCGGGGCATCCGCGCCGCCGATCCGCGATGGATGCGGGCGGCCTTCGGCGCCGACGACGACACCAAGATCGAGGTCCGCGTGGCTCACGGCGCCGAGCGGGTCGGCTTTCACGTCGAGACCTCGGCGTCGCGCCGCAGCTTCTGGAAGCTGGTCGTGACCGAGCGGAGCATGCGCTCGCCCAAGGAGACGCTGCTGCTCGACAGCTTCCGCGCGGCCTTCAAGTCGGTGATTCAGGACGAGGACGAGCGAATCAGCGACGCGGAGCTGGCGGAGTTCGTCGACGGCCGCCTGGCCCAGATCTTCCTCCTCAACTTCGAGCCGCTGAAGTCGTTCCTGATCTACGCGCCGGAGACGGCGGCGCTGCGCAGCTTCGCCCAGGAGGGCCAGATCCTGCCGCTCGGGGTCCGCGGCGAGGGCCTGTTCTCGCTGCTGAAGACGCTGGCCGCCGACGCGCCGCGCCTGGCCGAGCTGAAGGAGCTGCTGCACCTGGTCGACTGGTTCGCCGACCTCGAGGTCGGCGCCGCGCTGGCGCCGTACGAGCGGACCCTGCAGCTCCGCGACCGCTATCTCGCCGCCGGCAACCCGCTGGCGGCGTTCGATCAGCGCAGCGCCAATGGCGGGTTCCTGTTCCTGCTGTTCGCCTTCGCCGTGGTCCTCAGCCCCGACACGCCGAAGCTGTTCGCCATCGACGACATCGACGCGGCCCTCGATCCGCGCCTGCGCGCCGAGCTGATCCGGCAGCTCCTGGCGCTCGCGGCCCGCCACGGCAAGCAGATCGTGGTGACCACCCACGACCCCGCGATCGTCGAGTCGCTCGACCTGCACGACCCCGACTTGCGGCTCTACACGGTGCAGCGCGACGCGCAGGGGCACACGCAGGTGACGCGGGTCCGCGCGGCCCAGCCGGCCGAGGCCCCGCCGACGCACGAGCTGTCGGAGGCGTTCCGCCGCGTGGTCCTCGAAGTGCCACCGAGCGCCTGAGGCAGCGCATGCACGAGACCCCGAGCTCCGTGGCCGCGCGCGCGAGCGCCAGTCGCCGGTGGCGTGCTGCACAGGCTGCGAGCGACGCGACCTCCGGCCGCGCGGCCCGGCACATAATCGCCGGGATGCGCCGTAGCCTCGCGTCCCTGCCCTTCGTCGCCGTCCTCGAGCTCGCCTGCGCCCACGGCCCTCGTTCGCCGGCCTCGCCCCGGGCCCTCCTCGTGGCCGGCGAGGCCGCGCGCAGCGGGCCCGCGCTGGCGATCCACGACGTGCCGCCGGCGGTGTTCGTCGACGCCAAGCGGGCGCAGAAGCTCGCGGCCGTGCTGCCGAAGATCCACGACGTCGTCGCCGGCATCGTCGCCGACGATCGCCTCATCGGCCTGGCCGTCGGCGTCGTCGTCGACGGCCAGCTGGTGTTCGGCGAGGGCTTCGGCGTGCGCAACGTCGACGAGGGCGGCGCGGTCGACATCCACACCGCCTTCCGGATCGGCTCGATCACCAAGGTGTTCTCCGGCATGACCGCGCTGCGCCTGGGCGACGAGGGATTGCTCGACCTCGACGCGCCCGCGGCGAACGTGCTGCCCGAGCTGGCCACCCTCGTCTATCCCAGCGCCGACGCGCGGCCGATGACGGTCCGCGACATCCTCACCCACACGGCCGGCCTGCCGCGCGACCCCGACCTGCCGCTGAGCGGCGGCGGCCAGCCGCACACCCGCGACGCGGTGATGCAGGCGATCGACGGGCTGTCGCTGGTGCGCCCGCCGGGCATCGGCTCCGAGTACTCGAACCTCGGCTTCGTGCTGCTCGGCCACGTGCTCGCCGCGGCCGGCGGCGAGCCGTTCGGCGACGTCATCCGCGACCTCGTGCTGCAGCCGCTCGGCATGCACGAGACGGTGTGGCAGGCGAGCGACCTCCCGGCCGGGCAGCGCACGCGCGGGCACGCGGTCGTCGACGGCAAGGTCGTCGCCACCACCTCGGGCGGTCACAGTGCGCTGAGCGCCGCCGGCGGGCTGTGGTCGACCGTGGCCGACATGGCCCGCTTCGTCGCCTTCCAGCTCGACGCCTGGCCGCCGCGCGGCGACGCCGAGAGCGGCCCGCTCGCGCGCTCGACCGTGCGCGAGGCCCAGCGGCTCCGCGCGCTCCGCAGCTTCCGCGCGCGCACCACCGCCGACGAGGCCGCGGCCGGCGGCATCGAGGGCGGCGCCTCGGGCGTGGGCTTCCCGTGGAGCGTCGGCCACAACTGCGAGGCCGCGTACGTGGTCGGCCACAACGGCGCGCTCGAGGGCTACTTCGCGACGATCCGACTGTTCCCGCACGCGGGCGTCGGCGTCATCGTGCTCGCCAACGCGGGCTGGACGGACACCGACGGGATCGCGGTCCAGATCCAGCGCGTACTGGCCGCGGGCGGGGTGCTGGCGAACCGCGCGCCGCAAGCCCTGCCGGCGCTGGGCGAGGCGGCGCAGCGGATCGTCGATCTGTTCCCGGCGTGGGACCCGGCGAAGTTCGGCGAGTGGAGCACGCACGGCTGGACGGCCGCCGGCAACGCCAAGCTGCTGGCCGCCGAGATGACGTGGCTGCACGCGGGCCTCGGCGCCTGCACGCTCGGCGGGCTCAAGCGCGCGACGAGCCCGTGGTCGGGCGTGTACCGGGCGAAATGCGAGCACGGCGACGCCGAGCTGACGGTCAACCTGACCAGCGCGAAGACGCCGAAGATCGCCAGCGTCACGCTGGCGTGGCTGGCCGGCACGCCGGCGCCCGAGCTGCAAGCGCTGGCCGAGGCCGCGGCGCCGCAGCTGGCCCAGTTCGACGAGGCCGGCTTCCTGACCAGCTTCTCGCCCGGCTTCCGCCGCTCGACGCTGCGCCACACGATCGCCGACACCCAGTTCGAGCACGGCACCTGCGTGCTCGACAAGCCGCTCGAGGTCCGCGGCCCGCGCGAGGCGACCTACGCCCTCAAGTGCGACAAGGGCACCGCGAAGCTGTCGCTGACGATCGACCGCGGGCAGCCGGCGCAGATCGTGTCGTTCAGCGTGGCGTCGACCGGCGCGCTGCCGACCTGCCGCTGAGCGGCCCATCGCGCGTGCTCGCGTTCGCGGACGGCGACGATCGCCGGATGCGAGCATTCGCGGGACGCCGAACGCTCACCGGAGCGAAATCAAGGGTGCTCACATTCGCGGACGCCCGCCGCTCGCCGGAGCGAGATCAGGGTGCGGGCAATCGCGGACGCCGAACCCTCCCCCGCTCGCCGATGACCGTCGCTCGCGCTCGCGAAGCGCTCGCCGGAGCGAGATCAGGGTGCGGGCAATCGCGGACGCCGAACCCTCCCCCGCTCGCCGATGACCGACGCTCGCCACTCGTCGGAGCTCACAGGCCTTCACCTTCGCGGACGCGACCGGCGCTGCTGCCCACATTCGTTCGCGCGCCTGAAACGGCGAAGCGCCGGCGCGCCGTGAGGCACGCCGACGCTCCTGCGGATTCACCGGGCGAGATCAGTTGCAGGTCGGGGCGACCTGGCCGTCGGAGCCGGTGTTGATATACGCGTCGGACACGTAGCCCGTGCCGATGAAGTCCCACAGCTTGGTGGTGCCGAACGTGCCGGTCACCGAGGTGCCGTTCTTCTGGCAGGTGATCGTCACCTTGGCGCCGTTGGCGACCGAGCCGACCGCCGTCCCGCTGGTGCTCGGGGTCGAGCGCACGGTCAGCGGCAGGCCGCTGGTGGAGACCGTGCCGGTGACGCCGCCGCTGCCGCCGCCGCTGCACTTGTTCTTGCTGGTGTAGTTCTTGGTGCCGAAGAACAGCGCGGTCGAGCCGTTGAACACCGGCTTCTGCGCGGTCCCGTTCAGGCGCTGCTCGTAGTGGAGGTGCGGGCCCGACGAGCCGCCGGTGCTGCCCACGGTGCCGATCTTCTGGCCCTGGCTGACGCTCTGGCCGACCGTCACGCTCTGCGAGTTGAGGTGGGCGTAGCGGGTGCGGTAGCCGCCGCCGTGATCGATCTCGACCCACTTGCCGTAGCTCGTGGCGCCCTCGTTGGCCACGCGGCTGACCTTGCCCGCCGCGGCCGCCACCACCGGATCGTTTACGTCGTCGGTGCGGTTGAAGTCGACCGAGTTGACCGGGCTGTGATTGGTGCGGGTCTGGCCGGCCCACACCTGGCCGCACGGGAACGGCAGCTGGAACGCCGGCGCCAGGCTGACCTCGGTCTGCGCGGCGAGGTCCTCGAGCGCGTCGAACTCGGCGGCCTCCTCACCGGCGGGCGGGCCCGCGTCCCACCACTCCTCGTCGCCGAAGAAGCCGGCCGGATCGAGCTCGGCCTCCTCGGCGGTCATGTCCTCGATACAGCCGCCGAGAGCGACGGACAGGGTGCCAGCGAGCGCCAGCGAGAAGAGGTTGCGATGGGCGAACACGGAGGCGAGTCGGGTCATGTCGGGGTCCTTCGCGGGCGAGACAAAGAGGGCGAACGTGGAGTCGGTCTCCACACGCAGAGCCGCCGGTCCAGCGGCTCCGAACGTCGTCCTGTCGAGTAACCCGGCCCCGATTTTCGATCACCGAAGTCGACCGCGCCGCAAACACCGCGAGCGCTCGCAGGCGCGCCCACGCGTGCGCCCCGCGAACCTCGCTGCGCTCGACTCAGCGCCTGCTCGCCGTCGTCGCGCGCCGACGACGGCGCCCCCACAGACCGCAGCCGAACAGCCCGAGCACGCCGATGCCGTCGGGCCACGCACCAGCGGGCTCGGCGTCGCAGCCGAACGGCTCGCCCGGCCCCGCGTCCCCGGGCTCGCACACGCCGGCGACGCACGCACCGCTCGCGCACTCGTCGGCGACGACGCACGCCGCTCCCGACGCGACCTGTCCGAAAGGATAGAGCTCGACGGCGGCCAGCGGACTCGTGATCGAGCCGACCGTGCCGCCGACGATCAGGACCCCGTGACCGGGCACGAAGGTGGCCGTGTGGAGCCACCGCGGCGTCGTCATCGGCGGCAACGGGGTCCACGTGTCGGTCGCCGGGTCGTAGACCTCGACGCTCGCCAGCACGCCGCCGAGCCCGCGACCGCCGGCCACCAGCACCCTGCCCGAGGGCAAGCGCGTGGCCGTGTGATCGAAGCGCGGCTCGCTCATGGTCGCCGCGGCGGCCCAGGTGTCGCCGACCGGATCGTAGCGCTCGGCCGTCGCGGTGACGCGGAACGGATCGGGCACGAGGGTGATGTCGATGCTGCCGCCGCCGCTCACCAGCACCTCGCCGGTGGTCAGCAGCGTGGCGGCATGACGCTCGCGCGGGGTCGCCATCGCGGCCGCGGCGATCCACGCGTCGGTCGCCGGATCGTAGCGCTCGGCGGTCGCCAGCGGCTCCTTGATCTCCGCGTCCCAGGCGACCAGGTAGCCCCATTTCCAGCCGCCCGCGGCCAGCACCCGGCCGTCGGCCAGAGTCGTCGCCGTGGGGCTGCTGCGCGCGCCCACGAGCGAGCGCGGGCTGGCCACGGTGCCGGCGGCGACGTCGTAGCGCAGCGAGGTCTTCGGCGTGTCGAGGCCGCCGACGATCAGCACGTCGCCGTCGGGGAGCAGGCTGAGCGCCGTCTCCTCGCGGTAGGTCCCGGCCAGCGCCGGCACGTCGAGCCAGACGTCGGAGGCCGGGTCGTAGATGACGCCGACGAGGGCGTCGAGCGCCAGCCAGCGACCGTCGGCGAGGCGCACGGCGACGGCGTCCCACAAGGCCGCCGGGGCGGTCGTCAGCGGCGACCAGACGTCGGCCGCGGCGTCGAAGCGGAACACGGACTCGGCCGCGCCGGCGGGAGCGTGGCCCCCGGTGACGACGACGCCGAGACCGGGGAAGAACTCGGCGACGTGCTGCGCCCGCGCGGGGCTGAGCGGGGCCCGCGATACAGGCCCGGCCGCTGTGGCGGTGGACACGGTGCATACGAACAATGACGATAGTGCGGAGGCGAAGGCGATACTTTTCATTATGGGCCCGCCCCTGTAATTGGAACGAGGCGCCGGCAAATCAACACAGTCGCGCGCTGCAGCCGACGCGGCGCACGCCCACGCCCGATCGTGCGACGCAGCACGCCCATGTGGCGCGCGGGCGTATTCGCGCAGTCAGCGCGCTCGGGCCCTGCGAGACGAAGGCGGTCGTGGGGCCACGAACGCCATTCATGCCGGTTGCGAATGGCATGAGGCCGGACGGCCCCTCCCGTCGATCGGCGGGCTCGCCCCGGTCCTCTCGCAGAGCCGCGCTTGACAGCCGCGCGGCGGGCTCGCTACCAGAGGAGCATGCGTCCTGTCCGTCCCGCTCGCAGCCCTCGCCCCGGGAGCTCGCGCGAGCGAGCGACGCCCTGCCCCCGTCTCGTCGCGCTCTCGCTGGGCCTCGTCGCCGCGCTGCCAGCCTGCTCGACCGCCCAGGACCGGAGCCCGGAGGCCCGGCCGGTGCCGGTCGCCGAGGCGCCGAAGCAGCCGGTCGCCGAGGCGCCGAAGCAGCCGCCGATGGCAAGCTTCGCGCGCATGCTGCCCGGCTCTTGGCGCGTGACCAACCCGAACGGCACGAGTCAGACCGACACCTGGTACCCGGGCCCCGGCGACCTCTCGCTGCGCGTCGAGACCGACGGCACCGACGGGTCCGGCTCTCCGTGGCGCGAGCTGGTGGTGCTGTTCTGGCACCCGGGACGCGCGCAGGTCCGACTGCTGGGATTCAACCCCTACGCGCGCAGCGTGGCCGAGGGCCATATCACGTTCGCGGGCGACAGCGCGGAGGCCGAAATCGTCATGCATCAGACCCCGGGTCGCCGCGATCTGGTCCAGCGCTGGAGCTTCGCCGGCCCCGACAATTACCGCGAGGCGCTGCTCGAGCGCAGAGGCGCGGGTGGGCTCGGCCTGCTCGCCGAGTGGGACTACTTCCGCGTCCCCACACCCGCCGCGATCGTGCGCACCGATCCGCCGCCGACCGCGTCGGAGCGCCTGCAGGACCTTGTCGCCCTCGTGGGCCCGACCTGGCAGGCCAGGGGCGAATGGGCCGGCGGCGGGGCCTTCGACCTGCAGACGAGCTTCACGTGGATCCCCTACGCCGACGTGATCCACGCCCGCACGACCGCAAGGACCGAAAGCGGTGAATCGAAGCACCTGCTCGACGCCTATCTCTATCATCACACCGGCGCCGATCAGCTGCGCTGCCTCGCGCTGTCGGACCGTGGCGGCGTGTACGAGGGCGACGTGACGGTGCACGCGGGCGGCGCCCTGCAGCTCGACCTGAAGGGCCACGAGGACGACCGCGCCACCCTGCACGCCGTGCGCCTCGAGTTCGAGCCGGACGGGGCGCTGCGCCAGCGCGTGTGGTCGCTCGCCGGCGACGACCGCACGCTCGTGCTCGACGCGCGCCACGAGCGGCGCGAACGCCAAGCGGAATGACGGTCACGCCCGGCTTCGCCCGTCGCGCGCATCACGAGCGCCCGGCGCACATTCACCGCTCGCCTCTTGTGCTCGACGCGCACCGCGAGCGGCGCGAACGCAAAGCAGAGTGACCTGCCCGCTCGGCGTCACCCGCCCGCGCGCATCACCGGCGATCGGCGCCGGCGCGCGGCCTCAGAAGCGGCCCTCGAGCGACACCAGGAACCGGTTCTCGGGCGACGGGATGCGGGCGAGCGTGCTCGGGCGCTTGTCGAGCCAGAAGTACAGGTCGTAGCGGACCTGGACCATGAACCGCTTCTTGATCAGGTACGAGACGTCGACGTAGTTCCACAGCGACTGCTCGAGCAGCGTGTTGCTCGAGGTGTCCATCGACAGCCAGCGGATGCGAGCGCGGATCCGCAGCGCATCGATCGGCCGGGTGTTGATCGTCAGCCACGCCTGCGAGTCGCGGCGGTACTTGGCGCGCTCGGCCGGCGCGACGTTCTCGTAGGTGTCGGGGATGAAGCCGGGGACGTCGGGGTCGACCTTGAGCGGGTCGCCGACGTAGCGCTGCTGAAAGCGGGGCACGATCTTGACCCGCTTGTGCGGCATGAACGCCATCTGCAGGTTGAACTTGAGCTGCTCGCCGGCGCAACGGACCGGCTCGCCGTTGACGTTGGTGTAGACCAGCCCCTCGTCGCTGTAGACATCGCCGTCGAGGTCGTCGCCCGCGACCAGGTCGGACACCCCGACGTCGCCGCCGTAGCAGTATTGATGGCCGGTCTTGCGCATGTCCTTGTCGCGGTACTCGACCCACACGGCCGGCAAGAACCACCGGGTGATCAGGTAGTCGCCGCGCAGGTAGGCGTGCATGCCCGGCGCCTTGGTCGAGGGCGACACCCACGCGTTGACGTAGGTGCGGATGTTCGAGGCCTTGTTCGGCCTGCCGGTGTAGCGGATGCGGGCGCCGGCCTCGTCGCGCGCGCGCTGGCCCTCGTACACGTCGGGCGACGCCAGCGGGCGCGCGTACGGGTTGGCGAAGTCCCGGTCGTAGTAGCGGACGATGGTCTCGATCTCGTGCCGGCCGAAGGTCGCGGTGTGGCGGAGGATCGCCGCCCAGCCGCCGCCGCCCTTGCTGTCGCCGACGCCGACCGCGTCGGCGCGCTTCATCGAGTCGAAGCTGCGGCTGACCTCGATGCCGAGGTCGCTCCAGCGGTGGCCCCACGCGCCGTTGAGGCCGATGGCCCCGAACGGCCCGCCGAACGGGGTGCGGGCCCACTCCTGGAAGTCGTAGTCCTTGCCGCCGGTCAGCCACTTGATCGCGGTGCCGTAGCCGGTGGCGCCGACCCATGAGCGGCGGTTGAAGAAGTAGCTGACGTTGCCGCCGCTGGTGACCTCGCGGAACATCCGCGGCAAGGTCTGGTAGCCGAACTCCGAGGTCGGCGCGAACGGGTCGGGCTGGCGCTTGTAGAGCGCCGGGGCGTCGCAGCGCGGATCGTCGCTGCGCGGGTCGGAGCACTTGTCCGGGTCGTACAGCTTGTATTGATAGACGCTGCGCGCCTGCACCGAGGTCCACGCGTAGGCCTGCATCCACCCGTTGCCGAGCTTGAGCTTCTTGATGCCGGCGGCGATGCCCTGCAGCGTCTCCTGCCAGCGGAAATCGGGGGTGACGTAGGTGCTGCCGAGGTCGCCGTCGCACGGCGAGTCGGGCAGCTCGCCGGCCGACTCCTTGCAAAGCCGGGTCAGGCGGACCGGCCGCGGGTAGATCGTGTTGTCGCGGTAGATGCCGTTCGGCGTGTAGTTGCGGGTGTTGTCGAAGGTCAGGCGCTGGCCGAAGCCGATGCGGTAGGTGCCGAGCAGGACGTTGTAATTGTCGTCCTCCCACTGCACGTAGACCTTGGGCAGGTAGCCGCGCGGGCGCGGCTGCTCGGCCGACAGGGCGTCGCGGTTGGGGTCGTAGCGCACGTCGTCGACGCGGCTGCGGGTCAGCACGCCGGCGACGCCGAGCCGCAGGTGGCGCAGGGTCTGGACCTGGCCGTCGAGCACCATCGCCGGCAGGCGGCGGTCGGGCGGCGACCAGGCGCTGCGCAGGCGGACCTTGCCCGAGGTCGCGGAGTAGCGGCGGTTGGGCTCGACGATGTAGATGAACGCGGCGATCGCCTCGAGCTGATCGCGGTCGAGCACGCCGGCCAGCACCAGCGCGGCCGGATCGTAGATGAAGCCGGCCTCGGTGCGGTAGCGGATGATGCCGTCGACCTGCTTGTAGGTCAGGTTCGGCAGCGTGAACAGCTCCTCGCGCGAGGCGGTGTTGAGGTTGACGCCGCGGCGCAGCAGCTCGATCAGGGTGTCGAAGGTCTCGCCGGAGATGTCGCCGGCGGTGTTGAGCTCGAGCAGGTCGTCCTCGTCGTCGACGTCGACGAAGGCCTCGTAGGGGGCCGCGGCGGCCCCGGCGGGCGCGAGCGCGGCGCACAGGCCGAGCGCGAGCGCGGGGGCGATCGCGGCGCACGGGCGGGGGCGCCGGGGTGCGCATGAAGCTGGCCGCAAGGACATGTGAGGAGTCATCTACCGGAAGCTGGGAGTCTCGATCGCAGAAGCGCGGGTCACGGGCCGCAGACGTCGCTGCACATGCCCCACAGCCCGGCCTTTTGGTCCCTGGCCACGCGCTGCATGTCGCGGAATTCGCCGGCCCGGTCGGCGCCGTTGGGCGGGATGTCGAGCACGCAGCCGTAGCCGCGGGCGACCAGCAGGGCGTTGATCTCGCCGTCGGGGACCTCGACGTAGGCCAGCAGGCGGCCGTAGGCGTCGGTGCACTCGACGTCGTAGGTCAGCGCGACTTCCTGGCCGAGCACGTAGCCGGCGTTGAAGTCGCGGGCCTCGACGCCGAAGCACTCGCGCTTGCCGTTGGTGATCTCCGGGGTGTCGACCAGCAAGTAGCGGACCTTCTCGCCGCTCTCGAGCACGACGGTGTCGCCGTCGACGACCTTGGCGACCCGGCCGACGGTCGGCCCGCACTTCGAGGTCTCGGGGTCGCCGTCGCTGGCGGTGGCCGCCGGCTCTTCGCCGTCGCAGCCACCTGTCCCGAAGGCCAGCAGCAGGACGGACGCGAGAAGGAATCCGAGCCGGATCAGGGACATGCCGGGTTCTCCTGCTTCGGGGTGCCGGGGCCGACGGCGTCGCACCACGGGTCGGCGTCGGTGTTGTCGTTGAGCGCGGGGTTGGAGACGCCGGGGTCGAGCTGGGTGGCGATGTCCTCGCCCTGGCTGGTGGCCCACTGCACGGCGTCGAGCACCAGCTCGCCGACCGCCAGCGAGATGGCGCCGGCCGAGTTGGCGAGCGAGAACCCGAACGCGGCGTCGACCGCCGGCAGGCCGCCGTTGATCGCGGGGTCGAGCTTGCGGGCCAGCAGCGCCCGGCTGCCGGCGGTGACGGCGATGCAGTTGGCGCCGCCGAGGGTCTTGGCGGCCGTCAGCTCGGCGGGCGTCGGCGCGAACTTCGACAGCGCCTTGACGTTGTTGAGGTCGACGTCGGCGTTGGCCAGCACCTCGAACCACTCGCGGTCGGTCTCGGTGCCCGAGGGGTTGGCGAGGAACTCGGTGATGACGAGGTCGCCGACGCCGGGCGAGTGCTTCTCGCGCATGGCGTTCAGCTCGGCGTCGAAGCAGGGGTCGACGAAGCCGCCGCCGCAGGCCGCGTTCATCGCGCCCGGGCTGCCCTTGTCGGTCGCGTTGTAGAGCGCCGCGGCGAAGCAGAGGTTGTCGGGGACGTCGTTGACGGCCACGTCGAGCGCGCCGGGGGTGATGAACTCGAGCGAGAGCTGGGTCGACGCGCCGTCGCTGGTGCTGGCGTAGGCGACGTGGTCGAGCTCGACCCCGCCGTGGCCGACGAACAGGCCGCCGTTCGAGTTGCCGAGGCTGATCTTGGTGACGAACCGCGGCGCCGGCAGGCCGCCGTTGACGGCGGGGTCGCCCGAGCGGGCGAGCAGGACCGATTCACCGGGCTTCACCTCGAGGCAGTCGCCGGCGACCGGCACGAAATCGCCGACGGTGTACGGGTCCCACACCTTGCCGATCTCGAGGCCGTTGAGGTCGAACTCGCCGTCGGCGAACAGCTCGAACCACTCGCCCGCGGTGTCGCCGACGGACTTGGGGTTGGCCATCCACTCGCTGATCAGCAGCTCGCCGGCCTGCGGCGGGTCGATCGGGCGCGGCTGCTGGGTGTCGGGGTCGGTGCACTGGCCGGTCGGCGGCGGGCCGTTGCACACGCTGTTGTCGGCGCCGGGCGTGCCGAGGTCGGTGTTGAACGGGGCGTACGGGACGGCCGCGTCGCAGCGGGCCTCGGCCGGGTCGTTGAGCGCCGGGTCGAGCGACATCGTGAACGCGTCGATGACCGCGGGGTCGACCTGGCGGGCCACGCCGTCCTTGGGCGAGTCGTACGGCATGCTGTCGAGCTCGACCCCGCCGGCGCCGATCCACAGGTTGCCGCTGGTGTTGCTGAGCTGCAGGCTGGCGTAGCTGGCCGCCGGGGCCAGCATGTCGCCGGTGGCGCCGCTGCGGGCCAGCAGGACCAGGCCGGGGCCGACCGACTGGCACGCGCCGCCGGGGAAGGTGAAGCTGATCGACTCGGCCGACTTGCCGAGCTGGAGGCCGTTGAGGTCGAAGCTCACCGGGGTGAAGAACTCGATCCACTCGCCGGCCGGCTCGCCGATGGCGGCCGAGGTGTTGGCGTGGACCTCGGTGATGAAGATGTCCCCGGGGACAGGTGCGACCGCCTCGCGGACGGCGCCGCCGTCGTCGCACGGGTTCTTCAGGCAGATCGGGTTGGGCGCGCCGGGGGTGCCGAGGTCGCCCTCGGCGAACGACTCGTAGGCGAGGCAGAAGTTGGCCGGGTCGTCGTTGCCGGCGACGGTGGTGGCGCCGGGGTCGAGGCTCCAGGCGATGCCGTCTTTGGGGCTCGGGTAGTGGATCTCGTCGAGGATCTGGTCGCCGTAGGCGATGAACACCCCGGGGCTCGGGTTCGAGTCGCTGGCGCTGTCGTTGAGCGTCAGCTTCATGACCACGTCGGTCGCTTCCCACGCCTTTTGCGAGAACAGCACGGTGTCGCCGGCGCCGACCTTGAAGCACTCGGGCTGCTGCAGCACCTGCGCGTTCTTCTTGTCGGCGGCGAACTTGGTGGTGTTGCTGCCGTACTGCAGGCAGTTGAGGTCGAACGCGCCGTCGGTGACCTGCAGCTCGAACCACTCGCCGACGGTCATGGTGGTGAGGCCGGCGTTGGCCATGACCTCGGTGATCACCAGCTGGCCGGCCTGCGGGGCGATCGCGTCGCGCAGGGCGCCGCCGTCGTAGCACTGGCCGCACGACTCGGGGGCCGCCAGCGGGCAGGCGGCGTTGGGCTGGCGCGGCGAGCCGAACTCGCTGGTGAAGTAGGGCTCGCCGTCGGTCGGCGCGGTGCACCACTGCGCGAAGTCGTCGTTGGCGGTCGCGTCGGGCGTGACCTGGCCGTCGAGGGTCGTGCTGACGCCGTCCTTGATGCGGGTCGCGTCGTAGATGACCTCGTCGACGACGACGTTGCCGCAGCGGACCGTCAGCATGCCCGAGGTGTTGGACATCGAGCCGAGGTCGGTGCCGTAGCCGTAGTCGATGTACTCGGGGCGGGTCTCGTCGGTGACGGCGCCGAAGGTCATGTAGGCGCCCGGCGGGACCTCGACGTTGCCCTGGATCAGGTGGCCCTTGGCGTCGGTGCCGTCGGCCCGGCTGTAGACCAGGCCGACGCCGCTCAGGCTGACCGCCGTGCTGCTCGGGTTGTGGACCTCGAGCCACTCGATGCCGTCGGCGTCGCTGCCCTTGGGGTCGGGCATGTACTCGGTGATCACCAGCTCGCCGCCGCGCAGGGCGGCCACGCAGCTGCCGGCGTCGGTGTCGCTGGTGGCGTTGCTGTCGCCGCAGCCGGGGGCGACGGAGACGACGAGGGCGAGGCGGGCGAGCGTGCGGCGGTTCATGGTCGGATCTCGGTCTCGCCCGGGCGGGCGGTTCAGCGGGGCGTCCTGCCCTCGCGGTCGGCGGAGCGCTCGATGATGGCGTCGGCGCGAGCGTCGGCCGCGTCCTGCTTGGCGGTGTTCGGGGAGTTCTCGGCCGGCGCTTCCGGCTCGGCCACGTCGGCGGCGCCCTCGGGCGCGGGCGAGTCTTGCGGCGCCGGCTCCGGCGCGGGCTCGGCGTCGGCCTTGGTCTCGGTCTCGTCGACCGGCGCCAGCACCTCGCGCTGGATCTGCCCCGGCATCGTCACCACGATCTGCAGCTCGTCCTGCTTCTTGTACTTGTTGAAGTACTTGGTGATGACGCCGCGGGCGACCACGAACTCGCCGCGGGCCTCGACCGCGCCGGAGCGGGCCAGGACATCCTTGTCGAAGAAGATCAGCGGCAGGCTGCCGGTGCGGCGGCGGCTGAGCAGGACCTTGGTCGGGCCGGCGGTCTCGCGGACGTCGCCGATGGCGCCGAGGATCACGACCTCGCGGCCGACCTTGCCCTGCAGGCGGTCGAGCGCGTCCCAGTGGGTCAGGACGATCCAGTTGGGGTGGTCGGCGGCTTGCAGCTCGAACGCCTGGATGAAGTCGCCGCGGCGGTTCCACCACTCGAGGCGGCGGTCGTAGTCGGTGTAGTGCTGCTTGCTCGGGTCCCAGATGCCGCGCTTGGCCGCGCGGGCCTCCTCCTGGGCGGCCACGAACTCCTTGTGGAACCGGCGCGAATAGCCGTACTTGCTGAAGTACGGGCTCATGCCGGCGCGCACGCACTCGACGTTGTAGTTGTAGGTCTTGCCGTCCTTCTCGACGAACACGTACGCGAGGTAGCGGTTGTAGAAGTCGCGGATCTCCTTGGGGTGATCGCGCTCGAGCCGGACGGTGCGCACGCCGTGGAAGAAGGCCTCGGCGTACTTCTTGGCCTCCTCGCCCATCGGCGTCGGGATCTTGACCGGGCTCTTCGTCTTGGCCTGGGCCTCGGCGAGGTAGCGCTCCCAGCCCTTGTCGAACTCCATGTACTCGGACTTGCGCTTGAAGGTCTCCTCGGTGTCGAGGCCCAGCAGGCGCATGCTGGCGTCGAGGCCGGCGACGCGGATGGTGTCGCCGTCGGTGACCTTCATCAGCGGGAACTCGCCGATCACCAGCGCGGCGTCGTTGCCCTTGGACAGGCTGGCGGCGACGGTGGTGCGGTCGAACCGGTGGACCACCGGGTTGCAGGCCAGCGCCGCCGCGGCCGCGACGACGAGCAGCAACATATGTCCGAACGACCATGTCTTCAGGGACATGTGGGATTGGCCTCC
The DNA here is from genome assembly GCF_028368995.1 of Nannocystis bainbridge. Taxonomy (GTDB): domain Bacteria; phylum Myxococcota_A; class Polyangia; order Nannocystales; family Nannocystaceae; genus Nannocystis; species Nannocystis bainbridge. The sequence goes on from NZ_JAQNDL010000001.1 coordinate 616,722, forward strand.
CCCGGGGTGCCGAAGAGGCCGATCCCGGACGACGTGGTGAAGTCGTCGACGCACCACTTGGCGCCCTCGTCGTTGTCGGCGGCGCTCGGGTCGCCGGGCCAGAAGGTGGTGCCCTGCGGCGGCTTCTTCGGGTCCTTCTGGGTCAGGTTGCGCAGGATGACGCGGTCGATCAGCTTGCCGCAGGCGTACACGTCGACGAGGCCGCCCTTCGGCAGGTCGCGCGGGTTCTCGGGGTTCGACGGGCTGTACCAGTCGACCAGGTAGCTGTAGTCGAGGTAGGCCGCGCGCTCGGGGTCGTCGCTGCCGAGCACCACGTAGGCCCCGGGCTCGACCACGAGGGCCTCGTCGCGGACCAGGAAGGCGCCGTGGGGCTTGCCGTCGTTGCGGGTGAACGCGACCCGCAGCCCGGCCAGGTCGATCGGCTCCTCGGAGGCGTTGTAGAGCTCGATCCACTGCCGGTACGAGCCCGGCTGGTTCTCGCGGAACTCGGTCAGGGCCAGGTCGCCAGCCTGTATCTTGGGACAGGTGGTCTCCAGCGGCGGTCGCACGCACGCCAGCGATGCTCCCAACATCGACGGCGCGGCGAGGCGCAACAGACGGTGCGTACGGCCCGAGAACACGGCTCTCGGGAAGTCATGCTACACGCGCCCCGCGGGCGCCGGGGCCGGTGCTCCAGGAGAAAATCGGCGACGTCACGGCGACATTCTCTCGCCACGCGGGTGACGCCGGCCTGATTTCACAGTCGCCACGAACTGGGGACTGCGTTGAAATTTCACATACAAATTTGTGAGTGCAGGACCTGCGCGGGGCCGCTTTGAACGTTCGTTCAGTGCAGCCGCGAAGGCCGCAGGGGGGCGGAGATCGGCCCCGGAAGCCAACTTACGCGATCCGCGGCGGTGTGCTGCGATTGTTGGGGGCTGTCCCGAGGACCAGGTGGTCCCCGAACGACGTCACGCGCAGTGCAATGCGTGTGATCGCCGTTACGCACGCCCTCACGCGCGCGACGAGGTCCGGGGGCCGCGCCGTGCGGGCCACCGTCACCACGCCGGGGAGCTCCGCTGGCGCTATGCCCCGGACCGCGACGGCAGCGGCGGGAACAGCGAGGTGCGGGCCTGATAGCAGTGGAAGCAGGCCGGCGCGTAGCTCTCGGCCCCGCCGAGCTGGATCTGCTCGCCCTCGGTGACCGCCTCGCCGCCGCCGTGGCGGAGGTTGAAGATCGCCTTGCGGTTGCAGAACTGGCAGGTGACCTTGACCTCCTCGATGCTGTCGGCCAGCTCGAGCAGGCGCCGCGAGCCCTCGAACAGCTCGGTGCGGAAATCGGTGCGCAGGCCGTAGCAGATGACCGGCGGGCCGCCGTGGGTCAGCACCCGCAGCTGCTCGATGAGCCGCGCGCTCAGGAACTGGGCCTCGTCGACGAGCACGCAGTCGACGCCCACGAATTGGGCGGGGTCGAGGACGCTGTCGCGGTCGAGGAGGATGTCGGCCGCGGCGTGCAGGCCGGCGCGGGAGGCGATCGCGCCGGCGCCGAAGCGGTCGTCGATCCGCGGCTTCAGCAGCAGCACCCGCTTGCCCTGGCTGCGGTAATTGTGGGCCACCGCCAGCAAGTTCAGGGTCTTGGCGCTGTCCATGGTGCCGTGACGGAAGTAGAGCTTGGCCATGCGGGCGCGTGGATGGTGCCTCGCCGGGCGCCGCGCTGTAAAGCCGCCGCAAGTCGCGGCGCGCCGCGAAATGTGGCCACCACCCTCCACGGGCCTCGGGCGGGCTGCTAAAGTCGGCGGCGAATGCCCCTTCAGCTCATGAGCGTCGTCGGCTTCGTCGTCCTGCTCGGCGTCGGCTACGCCCTCAGCCGCGATCGCAAGGCGGTGTCGCTGCGGGTGGTGCTGTGGGGCGTGGCGCTGCAGTGGATCATCGGCCTGCTGCTGCTCAAGCTGCCGCAGGGCGGCGAGGGCCTGGCCCACGCGGCCAGGGCGGTGCAGGCGGTGCTCGACCACGCGTTCGTCGGCTCGGGCTTCCTGTTCGGCCCGCTCGGTATGCCCAATGGCGGCGCCACCGGCATCGGCATGATCTTCGCGTTCCAGGTGCTGCCGACGATCGTGTTCGTCGCGGCGCTGTTCGCGGTGCTCTACTACCTCGGGGTCATGCAGCTGATCGTGCGCGTGCTGGCGCGGGCGATGGTCCACGTGTTCGGCGCCAGCGGGGCCGAGTCGCTGTGCATCGCCGCCAGCATCTTCATGGGCCAGACCGAGGCGCCGCTGACGATCCGGCCGTTCCTCAGCAAGCTGACCGAGTCGGAGCTGTTCACGGTGATCGTCGCCGGCATGGCGTCGGTGTCGGGGGCGATCCTCGGCGCCTACGTGCTGTTCGGCGGGGTGCGGATCGAGCACCTGCTGACGGCGATGGCGATGACGGCCCCGATCTCGCTGGTGTACGCCAAGCTGGTGGTGCCCGAGACCGGCATCCCCGAGACGGCCGGGATGGTCCGCGACGCGCCGGTCGAGAACAACCGCAACATCCTCGAGGCGGCCGCCAGCGGCACCAGCGACGGCCTGCGCCTGGCCGCCAACGTCGGCGCGATGCTGATCTCGTTCGTCGCCCTGGTGTCGCTGCTGAACGCGGTCGTCGGCCTGATCCCGGCGTTCGGGGCCCCGCTGTCGATCGAGCGCGTGCTCGGCTGGGGCTTCGCGCCGATCGCCGCGCTGATGGGCATCCCGTGGTCCGAGGCGACCACCGTCGGCGGGGTGCTCGGCACGCGCATGGCGGTCAACGAGATCGTGGCGTTCCAGCAGCTGCACGCGGCCGCCGGGCTCGACCCGCGCACCGTGGCGATCGCGACCTTCGCGGTGTGCGGGTTCGCCAACCTGTCGAGCATCGGCATCCAGATCGGCGGGCTCGGGGCGCTGGTGCCCGAGCGCAAGCCCGACATCGCCCGCCTCGGCCTGCTGGCCCTGGTCACCGCCACGCTCGCCAACTTCTCCACCGCCTGCGTCGCGGGCGCGCTGCTCTGAGCCCCGCGCCTCGATCGGGCGAGCAAGCCAGGAACCACAAGACATGTCCACCGAACTGGTACCGATCCTCGACATCCGCCGCTTCGACCGCTCGGACGACCCGCGCGAGCGAGAAGGGTTCGTCCGCGCGCTCAACCACGCCTACCGCGAGATCGGCTTCGTGGCGGTGTCGAACCACGGCATCCCCGACGCGGTCATCGCCGACGCCTACCGCGTGATCAAGGAGTTCTTCGAGCTGCCGATCGAGCAGAAGCTGGCCTACCGGGTCGGCAAGGGCGGCGCCCGCGGCTACACGCCGTTCGGGGTCGAGCACGCCAAGGACAGCCCGGCGGTCGACCTCAAGGAGTTCTGGCACGTCGGCCGCGAGCACGTGGCGGGCGCGGCGTGGACCAGCCACTACCCTCCCAACATCTGGCCGACCGAGGTCGCCGGGTTCCGCGAGGCGACGTGGGCGCTGTACCAGCAGCTCGAGGCGCTCGGCGACCGGGTCCTGCGCGCGGTCGCCCTCGGCCTCGGCCTCGACGAGCGCTACTTCGAGGACAAGACCGACCACGGCAACTCGATCCTGCGCCCGATCCACTACCCGCCGCTCGCGCCCGGCCGCGGCGACCCCGGCAGCGTCCGCTCCGGCCAGCACGAGGACATCAACCTCATCACCCTGCTCATCGGCTCCGGCGAGCCCGGGCTCGAGGTGCTGAGCCGCGCCGGCCAGTGGGTGCCGGTGACGACCATCCCCGAGGCGATCGTGGTCAACGTCGGCGACATGCTGCAGCGCCTCACCAACGACGTGCTGCGCTCGACCACCCACCGCGTGGTCAACCCGCCCTCGCCCTACGCCGAGGTGCCGCGCTACTCGATCCCGTTCTTCCTCCACCCCAACTCGGAGTTCTCGATCGAGTCGCTGTCGACCTGCGTCACGCCCGACAACCCGAACCACTACCCGGAGCCGATCACGGCCGACCAGTACCTGACGCAGCGGCTGATCGAGATCGGGCTGCTCAAGCCGCAGGCGTGAGCGCTTCGGCGGCGCGCACAGTGACCTGGCGCCCGGGACATGTCTGAAGCGACAGGCTCTTCGGGACCTGCCGCATCGGACATGTCCGCCGGGACAGCCCGACTCAGCCGTCCTGCTGGGCGAGGTGTTTGGCCAGGGTCCTCATCACGACCGAGACGCGGGCGTCCTTGCGCAGGTCGGGGTGGGTCAAGATCCACGCCGGGCGGGTCAGCGGGGCCGTGCTGGCGCGGAACTGCTTGAGCTCGACGAGCTCGGGGTGCTCGGCGGCCAGGCGCGCGGGCATGAGGTTGAGGCCGACGCCGGCGGCGGTCAGGTCGACGAGCAGGCGCCGCGACGGGGTGGCGAAGGCGATGCGGTCCTTCGGCACGTGCTCGCGCTCCCACTGGCCGAGCCAGGTGGTGTGGAGCGGGGCGCCGAGCACCAGCCAGCGCGCGTGCTCGGGCTCGGCGGCCAGCGCCCGCGCGCCGTAGACGCCGAAATGGACCGGGAACAGCTTGCGCCCGACCAGGGTGTTCGGCGGGTCGGCGAGCAGGCCGAGGCCGATCTCGGCCTGGCCCTTGCGCAGGCTCAGGCCGGCGTCGGAGATGTGCACGTCGACCCGCAGCAGCGGGAAGGCGGCCGCGAGCGCGGCGATCGGCGCGACCAGCAGCGGGCCGAAGCCGTCGATGGTGGTGACCGTGATGGTGCCGCGCACCTCCTCGCGGCGGTCGCGGGCGCGGCGGGTGATGCCGGCGAGCGTGGCGCTGGTGCTGCGAGCCAGCGCCGCGAGCTCGCGCCCGGCCGGGGTGATGCCGCGGGTGCGCTCGAGGCAGGCGAACCCGACGGCCTGCTCGAGCGCGGCGATCCGGCGGTAGACGGTCGAGGCGGCGACGCCGAGGTCGCGGCCGGCCGCCGTCGCCGAGCCGAGGCGCTCGAACGCCTCGAGGAACCGCAGGTCGTCGAGCGAGGTGAGCATCCGACGCGGCGGCTCAGCTCTTGAAGAAGCGCAGCATGCTCTCGATCCAGCCTGGCTTTCCGGTCAGCTGCTCGAGCTCGCCGTCGTCGAGGAACACGCCGTTGCAGGCGAAGCACTTGTCGACCTTGACGTTGCGGAACTGGACCTCGGCGAGCTCGCTGCCGCACTTGGGGCAGCGCATCCAGTGCAGCCGCTTCTGGCTCTCGCGCTCGTCCGTCGAGATCTGGGACTGACGGATCTGGACCGCCTCGCGCCGGCGCACCAGGTCCTCGCGCTGCTGCTTCTCCTGCTCGCTCAGAGTTCCGCTGCTCATCGCGCCCTCCCCGGGCCCCAGCGGCGGCGACCGCTCAGGGCGACTTCTTCCCGACCGGCAACAGGTCCCCCGGATCTTCGGGCGGGGGGGTGTTCTTGCCGGTGTTGTCGTGCTTGGCGAGGTAGTTGCGGGCGGTCTGGTTGCCCGGCTCGACCTCGACGAGCTTGCGGTAGTACTCGACGGCGACGCCGTGCTTGCCCGCCAGCTCGGCCGCGCGCGCGGCCCCGGCGATCGCCTCGCGGTTGGCGGGCGCCTGGCTGACGGCGCGCTTGAACCACGAGAGCGCGGAGTCGTGGGTGTTCTTGGCCAGGAAGCCGGTGCCGAGGCACAGGCACAGGTCGAGGTTGCGCGAGCCGCCGAGCTTGTCGTGGGCCTGCAGCAGCAGCTTGATGCCGCCGTCGGGGTCGCCGCCGCGGACCTTGTCGCAGCCGGTGGTGATGAGCGTGCTGGTGGCCTCGCCCTCGGGCGACGGCGTGGGGCGCACGATCGGGCGCGAGCCGGGCTCGCCCGCGGGCTGGATCGGGTCCTCGGGCGGGGCGCCGGCGCCGGCCGGATCGCCGGGCGTCGGCTCCGGCGGCGGCTCGGGCGGCGGCGGCAAGGTCTCGCCCTTCTCGGCGGCGCTGCGGTCGAGCGCGGCCCGCAGGGCGACCGCGGCCTGCATGTCGCCGACGCGGCCGAGCACGCCGTCGAGCACCTTGCGGGCGCCCTCGTCGTCGCCGCCGCGCCACAGCGCCAGCGCCAGCAGCGACTGGTGGAGCGCGCTCGGGTTGGGCACGCCCTGCAGCGAGGTGATGAGGCCGCTCGGGATCGGGGCCGTGGGGTCGCGCCACAGCGAGGCGCCGACGACCAGCACGCGCAGCTCCGGCGCGGCGCCCTCGGGCGGGGCGTCGAGCTTGCCCTGGGCCAGGGCCAGCAGCGCCTGCACGCGCGCGGCCTGGGCCGGGTCGGCGCTGGCGCTGGCGGCCTCGACGAGCGCGCCGGCGTCGGCCAGGTCGGCGTCGACGGCCTGCGGCAGGGCGCGGTCGGCCGGCTCGAGCATGATGGCGATCTGGGCCGACAGCACGCGCAGCAGCATGACCTCGGCCTGCGTCAGCTTGGCCGCGGCGACGATCGCCGGGTCGCGCTCGGGGTCGTCGACGACGCGCTCGAGGTCGGTGATGGCCTGCCGCGTCTTGGCCAGGCCGAGCGTGCGGATGGCGTTGCGGGCCGCCGCGAACTCGCTCGGCTCCTGCGCCGGCGGCCGGCCCTCGCCCTTGACGGCCACCACCGGATCGCCGCCGAGGTTGAGCAGGCGCTCGCGGATGCCGGGCACGCCGAACACGAGGCCGAGCGCGACCAGCACGCCGCAGAGCGCGTAGACGCCGGCCGAGCCCTTGTTCGGGCTCTCGACCTTGACGATGACGACGTCGGGCGCGCGCGGGCCGTCGGCGATCATCGAGGGACCCTGCGAGTCGAGGATCGGGTTGGAGCTCAGCGTCGAGGTCGGCGGGACCGAGATGGCGGCGCCGGCGACGGCGGCGCTGACGGCCGCCGAGGTGGCCGAGCGCTCCTCGCCGACCGGGCGCCGCTCGGACGCCTCGAGCTCCGACGAGCGCTCGCCGAGCCTGGCTGAAAGTTCAGGTGCGGGCCGCGACGACTCCGAGCCGGACCGCGGCGACTTCTCGCGCGCGGCGCGTTCGCTGGCCCGCTGGCCCTCGACCCGCTGGACCGCCGCGGCCACGCTCTGGGCCGCGCGCCGGGCCAGGTCGGACACCAGGATCGGCTGGCTGCGCTCGCGGGTGTCGACGTCGCGCGGGCTGTCCTCGTCCTCGACGCGCGGCATGCTGTCGCTGCTGACCGCCTTGGTGACGGCGTCGAGCATCGACGACACGTTGCCGGTGCGCCGCTGCGAGCGGGTGGCCCGCGGCGGCGGCGACGGGGTGTCGAACTGCGGCGGCGCCGGCAGCGGGCCGTCGTCGTCGAGCAGCTGCAGCGCCGGCTCGGGCATCTCGCCGCCGAGGTCGAAGCGGTGGGTCTCTTCGCGGCGCACCGGCGCGGGCTCGTCGACGCCGGTGCCGAAGGTCGGCGGCGGGCCGAGCTCCATCGCCGAGGGCGCCTCGATCGCGCGGAACATCCGCGACAGGCCCTCTTTGCCGATGAACAGCGGCGAGAACTCCGGGATCTCGCCCAGCTTGAGCCAGAACTGGCCGGTGTGGGAGATCTGGTCGTCGGGGCGCAGGCGGCCGTCTTCGACCTGCTCGACGATCTCGCGCAGCGTGGGCAGCTCGAACAGGTGCTTCTCGACCGTCGCCATGCGCCACGGGCCGCCGCCGGCCTCGGGCTCCGGCTCGGGCTCGGCGTGGAACATGTGACTGCACACCGAGCACCGCAGCGTCACGCCCTCGGGACCGACCTGGCTCGGGTCCAGGTCGAACTCGGTGCTGCATTTCGTGCAACGGATAATCAAGGGCTAGCTCGCTGGCGGCACCATAGCACAAAGCAGAAGGGGGCGGACAGCTGTCAGCCGGCGCCCGAACCCGGCGCCACCGACATCACCAGCGAGGCCACCACCGCCACGAGGGACAGCCCGAGGAACGCGGCGAACAGCTTCATCGGCAGCGGCGGACGGTACTGCGGCTCGAGCCCGGCTTCGGCCTTGCAACGCGGGCACTGGAGCTCGCCGCCGTCGCCGTCCGTCCCGGCAGGCGCCGTGATCACGTAGTGGCAGCGGGAGCAGTGGTACTGCATGGCTCATGGGGTACTCTGGGCCCGCTGTCGTGTCAACCACGGCACGCCTCCCCTGCAGCCCCGAGCCGCCGGCGGCACGCCGTTCCCGACCGGCTGGCGCTCCCCCGCTCCCCTCCCCGCTCCCCACCCCCACGCTCCCGACCCACGCTCCCCCCACGAACGGGAACCATGCAAACCCCGGCGAAGGTGCTCCTGATCGAAGACGATGTCCGCCTGGCCGAGCGCACGGCGGAATACCTCCAGGGCCACGAGCTCGCCGTCGAGGTCGCCGGCGACGGCGAGACCGGGCTCGCTCGCGCCCTCAGCGGCGAGCACGACGTGATCCTGCTCGATCTCATGCTCCCGCGCCTCGACGGCCTCGAGGTCTGCCGGCGCCTGCGACAGCGATCGGCGCTGCCGGTCATCATGCTGTCGGCGCGCAGCGAGGAGATCGACCGCATCCTCGGCCTCGAGCTCGGCGCCGACGACTACCTGCCCAAGCCGTACAGCCCGCGCGAGCTGGTGGCCCGGATCCGGGCGGTGCTGCGGCGGGCGGTGCCGTCGCCGGAGGGGCCGGCCAGCACGCTGCGCTGCGGCCCGCTGGTGGTCGACCGCGCCCGCCGCCGGGTCGAGGTCGCCGGCGGCGCGTGCGACCTGACGGCCCATCAGTTCGACCTCCTGTGGCTGCTGCTCGAGGCCCGCGGCCAGGTGCTCTCGCGCGAGCAGCTGTACCAACGTCTGCGCGCGCTGAGGGGCCAGCCGCCCGGCACCTACGACCCCTCCGTCGACCGCAGCATCGACGTCCAGCTCAGCAAGATCCGCGGCACCCTGGCCGCCGCCGACCCTCACGCCGCGGGCCTCATCCGCACCGTGCGCGGCGTCGGCTACGTGCTCGACGACTCGCCCGAGGGCCCCGCGTGAGCGAGCCGGCCCTGCGGCCCCGCCTGGCCGGCCTGTCCCGCTGGCGCCGCGGCCTGTTCGGCCGCGTGTTCTTGACCTTCTTCGCCGCCGTACTGGCGTTCGTGGCGCTGGCCTCGATCGTCCAGTTCGCCACCCGCGAGCGCCACGACGCCGGGTGGGTCGAGACCACCGACGCCGCGGTCGAGGCCCACAAGCCGGCGCTGCTGGCCGCGCTGGCCGGCGACGGCGACCTCGAGGCCACGGTCGCGACCCTGGCCCGCGCGCTCGAGCTGCGCCTGGCCCTGCGCGACCTGGACGGCGCCCACCTCGCCGGCGACCGAAGCACGCCGCCGCTGCGCCCGCTGCGGCCGCGCCAGCGCAGTCGGCTCGAGCGCGGCGCGCCGGTGATGCTGCGCGAGAAGTCGGGCGAGCCGCAGCTGGCGTTCGCTATCGGCGACCGGGCGGTGCTGATCGCCGACACCGGCGATCACGCCAGCCGGCGCAACCGCAACCTCGCGCTCGGCGTGCTCGGCCTGGTCGGGCTGCTCGGCGCCTCGGCGTGGCTGCTGGCGCGCTCGCTGACGCGGCGGCTGGCGCTGCTCGAGGACGGCGCGGGCCGCATCGCTCGCGGCGAGCTCGGGCACCGCGTGAAGGTCGACCCACGCGGCGACGAGATCGATCGCCTGGGCCAGGAGATGAACGACATGGCCTATCAGCTCGGCGAGCTGCTCCGCGGCCAGCGCTCGCTGCTGACCAATGTCTCGCACGAGCTCAAGACCCCGATCGCCCGCCTGCGCGTGCTCGCCGAGCTGCTGACGGAGCGCGCCGAGACGCTGCCCGAGCACCCGGCGAGCGTGCGGATCCGCCAGGGCGCGCTCGAGCTCGAGCAGGACCTGAGCGAGCTGGCCACGCTCGTGCAAGACCTGCTGACCTCGGGCCGGCTCGAGCTGTCGGGCCCGCACGCCTCGCCGGTGCAGCGCACGCCGATCGACCTGGCGCCGTTCCTGGCCCGCCTCGGCGCGCCGGTCGCCGCCGAGGTCGAGGTGACGCCGCCCGAGCTGACGCTGGTCGGCGACCCGCTGCTGCTCGACCGCCTGATCACCAACCTGCTGAGCAACGCCCGCCGCGCCTGTCCGCAAGGACATGTGTGGCTCACGGCCAACAGCGGCGGCGAAGGCGTCACGATCGCGGTCGAGGACGAGGGTTCGGGGATCCCGCCGGCCGAGCGGGCGCGCGTGTTCGAGGCGTTCTACCGCCTCGACGACGCCCGCGCGCGCGACCACGGCGGCGCCGGCCTCGGACTCTACTTGTGCGCGCAGATCGCTCGCGCCCACGGCGGCACGATCGCCGCCGAGGGCCGCGCGCACGGCTCCGGCGCCCGCCTGGTGGTCCGCTTGCCGCTCGCTGGCCCGCCCGCGGCCGTGCTATAGGCGCCGCGTGGACAGCTACAAGCAGCGCTTCATCGACCTCCTCGTGCGCCACGAGGTGCTCCGCTTCGGCGACTTCACGCTGAAGTCGGGGCGCCGCTCGCCCTACTTCATCAACGCCGGCCAGCTGCGCACCGGGGCCGCGATCGCCGGCCTCGGCGAGGCCTACGCCGAGTGCCTGCAGCGCGAGGGCCTGCAGTGCGACCTGCTGTTCGGGCCGTCGTACAAGGGCGTGCCGCTGGCGGTGGCGACCGCGATCGCGCAGGCGCGGGCCGGCAGCGACGTCGCGTTCTGCTTCGACCGCAAGGAGGCCAAGGACCACGGCGAGGGCGGCGTGTTCGTCGGCACCGCCCCGTGGGACGGCGCCCGCGTGGTCGTCGTCGACGACGTGATCACCTCCGGCAAGTCGATCCACGAGGCCGCCGAGCTGCTGCGCAAGGCCGCGGCGGTGACCGTGGCCGGGGTCGTGGTCGCCGTCGATCGCATGGAGCGCGGCCGCGGCTCCGTCAGCACCCTGCAGGAGCTGCAGGCCGAGCTCGGCGCGCCCGTGCGGGCGATCGTCACCATTCGCGAGATCGCCGCTTACCTCCACCCGCGGGTGATCGACGACGCGCGCCTGCGCGCCATCGAGGGCTACCTCGCCGAGCACGGCGCGTAGTGCTACGGTGAGGCCGTGCGTCGCTGCGGGATCCAGGCTGTCCTTTGCGCCCTGTCCCTCGGCGCATGTCCTGAAGACCAGGCCCAGGACCCGCTCGACCCGGAGCTGCTGATCGCGCTGAGCGAGGCCGGCGGCGACGGCCGCGGCGAGGCGCACAGCGGCCGCTACGTCACCACCGGCGAGGTGCTCGAGTGCGACTGCCCGACGCGCATGGGCGTCGACCTGTGCGGCGGCGGCTCGGCCCAGCTGATCGGCATCGACGGCCCGGCCAAGGTCGTGCAGATCGATGGGTGGCTGACCTTCCAGCCCGAGGTCGCGGCGCTGCCGTGGGCGCTGTCCGGCGCGATCGACCGCGACCGCGGCTTCGCCCTCGGCGGCATCTCGGGGCTGGCCATCGGCCTGTTCACGGTCGGCCTCTACGCCCGCTTCGACGGCGAGTTCACGGCCGAGGGCGGCCTGCGCGGGGAACTCGCCCATCGCCTGCTCGGCGAGCTCCCCGACGGCCGCATCGACTGCCGCACCACCTACGCAGTGACGGGCGCGCGCACACCCGACGCCTGAGCGCCGCAGTCGCGCAGGCATCGGAGCGCCGTCACGCAGACGCTGCGTCGCCGCCGTGCCTCGAGGCGCCGACTCGTGAAGCGGGCCACCGCGATCCGGCAGAAGCCGGTGCGGTTGCCCGAGGGCCGGCCGTCCTGCGGCCGCCCGATCGCGGCTCACACCCGCGGGCCCTTGCGCTCGCCCCGGTCGCCCCGGCCGTCGCGGCCGCCGTCACGCCCGCCGCGGAAGTGGCCCTTGCCCTTGCCTTCCTTGTGCTTGGCCTTGAACTCCGCCATCTTGGCCCGCTGCGCCGGGGTCAGGACCGCGTCGATCTTGGCCTTCATCGCCTCGCGCTCGCTCTTGGCGACGGTCTCGTGGGCCGCCAGCTGCTCGCGCAGCGTCTTGACCTTGGCCGCGTCGAACGAGGGCTTGGCGTACTCGGCGGCGATCTGCTGATTCAGGTCGCGCATGGCCGAGCGCTCGGCCTTGATGGTCGGCTTGTGGCTGTCGCGGATCTGCGTCAGCTGCGTCTGCTGGGCCGCCGAGCATTCGAGCTTCTCGCACATCTTCGCGCCGCGGTCGCCGTGGTGCTTGCCCGCCTCGGCGTCGCCCGCCGCGAACATGGTCAGGCCAAACACAGTCGTCATCACCAGCTTCGAAATCGTGGTCAGCATCGTGGTTCCTTTCGTCTCGGCTGGTTCGACGCGGCCCCGGCTTCGCTATGCGCCCCGTCGCGCAAAGCGGGGGCCACGGGGACGTAAAGCGAGCGTAACCGGAGGGCATCGGCGCTCTCCGCGGCGCTGCGGACCGCGCCGGAGCGTACGGCTCATCCATAAAAGACCCGGCGGTAACCCGAGCCGGGGTCATGGCGCTGGAGGCGTGACGACATCGGCGCGCTCGCCGTCCCATCGCACACCTGCCCTTTCAGACAGGCGCCCACGCCGCCGCCTGCGCTTTCGGGCAGGCCGCGCGTCGGCCCGCCTGCCCGTTCGGGCCGGCGCCTACTCCGCCTCGCCCGGCGGGTGGAACACGTAGTTGTGCTGGGCCTGGCGGGCCGCGCGGGGGAACTCGAGCCGCAGCACCACCTTGCGCAGGCAGTCCGACAGCGGGCTCGGTGCCATGCGCAGCTTCAGCACCTTGCCGCCGCGGCCGACCAGCGCGACGACTTCGACGTCGCCCGGCCCGTGCTCGTCGTAGCACTGGCGGACCCGCGGCGAGCGGTTGGTCCGCAGCAGGACCTTGCGGAAATCGCCTGCGCTCAGCTGATCGGCGCCGCCGTTGCCGGGCGCCGCGTCGTCGATCGCCTCGCCGGCCGAATCGACCGCCACCAGATCCTCCTCGGGGGCCGGCGTCGGCGTCGGCGCGGCCGGCTCGGGCTGGGCCACCCGCGCCAGCGTGGATGCCTCTTGGGACATGTCCGAACGGCCAGCCGTCGGCGTCGCCGGCGACTCTGGTTTCGGCGGGTGGTTGATCGCCGGCGGCGTGCCCGGCTTGTCGGCGGTGGCCCAGGCCTGCAGGCGCCAGCCGATCAGCGCGCACAGCCCCGCGATCACCAGCAACCCGAGGGCCAGCTGGGTGTTGTTGCGGCTGGCGGGCGCCGGGCCGGCCCAGGTCGGCTCGACGCGGGTCGCCGGCGTCGTCATCGACGCGGTCACCGGGGCGCTGGGGGCCGTCGTCGAGGCGCTGAACGACAGCGACGGCCGCTCGCTCGCGTTCGGCGGCGGGATGATGAACGCCCGCGGGTCGCTCAACGAGGCCTGGGGCTCGCTGGCGGGCTCGGGCGCGGGCGCGGGCGGCGACGCGGCCGCGGCCGCGGCCGACAGCGGCGATGCGGCCACCGGCGGCGCCGTCGGCGGGCGCAGCGGCGGCTTGGTCGCCGGCCGGCTCGCCGACCTGGCGGGCCGACTGTCGGGCTTGCTGGCCGGCTTCGCCTCGGCGCGGCTCTCTTGCTTGCTCGCCGGCTTGCTGGCCCGCACCGGCGTCGCGGCCGCCTCGGGCTCGAGCTCCTCGACCAGCGCCGAGAGCGACGTGAGCGACGAGGCCGACAGCCCCTCGGGCTCGTCGTCCCTGACGTCGGGCAGCTCGGGCTCGACCTCGTACGACAGCACCGCCAGGTTCGGCGGCGGCTCGATGCGATGCAGGCCGGTGTCGATCGTGACCTGCCCCTTCGACGGTCGGTACGGCAGGTCGGCGCTCTCGAACACCTGGTCCCACGCCGAATCGATGGCGCCCTCGGCGTGCTGCGCCGCGTCGGCGACCCCTGGCCGTAGCGCATCGATCTCGGCGGCGCGCAGCTGCTGCGCCCACTCGGCCGCGCTCGGCCGCGAATGCCCGCGGACAACCTGCGCGATCGGGGCCAGCCACGGCGCCTCGGCCTCGCCCTTGCCGACCACCTCGAGCAGCACCGCCGCCAGCATCGACACGTCGGCCGACACGGCCGGCTCGGCGCCGGACAGGTGCGACGGCGCCTGCACGTCGAGGTCGACCAGCTTGACCCCGGCGTGGCTCCACACCAGGTTGCCCGGCGAAATCGCCCCGTGCGGGGCCCCGAGCGCGTGCAGCGTGGCCAGGCCCTCGGCCAGCTCGGCCGCCAGCTTGAGCAGGCCGGCGCCCTCGAAGCGTGGGTCGTTCTCGGCGTGGTAGAGGTTCTTGCCCTCCGCGTGCTCCATCACGGCGTACCACAGGCCGCCCATGGTGCCCTCGGCGAGAACCGCGGCGACGCACGGGTGGCGCACGCCGAGGCGCCTGCGGGCCCGCTCGGCGATCCGTCCGACCACCTCGCGCTGCTCCGGCGCCGCCAACACCTTGACCACCACCTGCTGGTTGCTGGCCTGGTCGCGGCCCGAGTAGACGCAGCCGAGGTCGCCGGAGCCGAGCAGCTCGGTCAGCACGTAGCGGCCGCCCAGCACGTGGCCGCGCAGGTCGCCGAGCACCTCGACCTCGGACGGCTTGCCGCCCTGCCCGACCGGCCCGCCGAGCATCTCCGGCAGCGGATCCTCGTCGAGCGGGATCGAGTGCATCGTCCAGCTGCGTGGCCGACGCGGCTTGGGCCTGGAGTCGGGAGGACTTGCCGGTACAACCATGAGCGGGGGTGGCGAAAGCGTGCAACGGTTGGCGCCCGCGGTCAACGGCCTGCCCGCGGGCCGGGGTCCGCTCTTGCGCTCGCGCGGCCGCCCGCCGCCCCCACTACAGCAGGTTTCGCCGGCGGAACTCCCCGCGCAGCTTGGTCAACGCCTGTTCTTGCAGCTGACGGATCCGTTCACGCGACAGCGAGTAACGCTCGCCGATCTCCTTCAGCGTCAGCTCCGGCTCCTCGCCGATGCCCATCCGCTTGCGCAGGATGTCGGCCTCGATCGGGCTGAGCTGGCCGAACACCTCTTGCAGCTGCGACAGCAGCAGCGCGGCGTCGATCTGCTCGGCCGGCGCGACATGGGTCGGATCCTCGACAGCGTCGAGCAGCGACAGCCCGCTGTCGTCGGACAGCGGCTGGTCGAGGCTGATCGGCGCCTCGACCAGCGACCAGCGCATACGCGCGATCCGCTCCGTGCTGACGCCGGTGAGCGAGGCCAGCTCGCTGTCGGTCGGCCGGCGGGCGTGCAGCGCCTCGAACTCGCGCCGCGCGCGACTGACCTTGTTGTAGGCGTCGATCATGTGGACCGGCAGCCGCACGCTGCGGGCCTTGTCGGCGATCGAGCGGCTGATGGCGTGGCGGATCCACCACGAGCCGTAGGTCGAGAAGCGGAACCCCTTGCGGTGGTCGAACCGATCGACCGCCTTCATCAGGCCGATGTTGCCCTCCTGGATGAGGTCCTGCAGCGGCATCTTGCCGTGGTTGTAGCGGCGCGCGATCGTCACCACGAGGCGCAGGTTGGCGCGCACGAACGCGTTCTTGGACAGCACCAGCGCGTGGTGGTCGCGGCGAACGGCGGTCGCGTACTGGAAGAACGGCGCGCTGCCGCGGCGCGGCAGCTTGACCTTCATGCCGAGGCCCGACCCGACCCCGAGCTCGACGCTGGCGATGTCGGCCAGGATCTGGTCCGACACCACGCTGTCGACGTCGGCGAGGCCCATCTGCTCCGCCAGCGCCTCGCGCGCCGCCTCGAACGCCTTTTGATGGGTGAGCAGGTCGCGGTCCCGCAGCGCCCGCGACGTCTGACGCATCGCCGTCAGCGCCGCCACCGGCGAGGTCTCGGGCGGCAGCACCTCGGAGGCGAGGCCGCAGATCCCGTCGACGAACGGCGGGTAATTCAGGATCGAGCGCCAGAAGCCCTTGCGCAGCTCGGCGATCTGGACCGCCGCCGCGAGCTCCTCTTCCTTGGTCATCACCTCGACCCCGGCGAGGTCGCGGAAGTACGGCGCGAGCAGGTTGCCCGCCTCCGTGGCGACGCTGACTGCAGAGACGGAGGCGTCGCTCTCGACGGATTCGCGGGCGGGCGCGGGGGTGACGACGGCATTCGGCGATTGACGCAGCATGTGCAGTCCTTTCGTTCGCCGCTCACGATCGCAGGCGCGCGATCAATCGGGCGTCAGGACAGCAGGAGCCGCGATCAAGAGCCGATCAAGGCCGTGCCTGCGCCTGTGACCCGGATTCGTGCGCCTGCACCGCCGCCTCGACTTCGACGTGTCCGCGCAGGTACGCGACGTAGACGATCACGGGCACCGTGTAGCGGAACGCCGGACCGGCCAGCTCCCACAGGCGAATCGCCTGATAGATCGGCCCTCCGGCGCGGCGCAGCACCAGCTTGAGGCCCGCGCGCAGCAAACTTTGCCGCACCTGCACCACCGCCGCCTCGCGCAGCTTGTCGGTCGCCACGTGCGCCGCGCGGCCCGGCAGCAGCGCCTTGCGCTCCGGCTGCGTGTGGGTCTGGAAGTCGTGAAGCACCGAGAGGTCCGGGACCCCCTCGGCGTAGGTCTCGCCGGCGTGGAACCCGTCGATCAGCACCTGCTGAATGTCGGTCGGCAGGGCGTCGAAGTTGGCGTCGAGGGCGTAGTGGACCACGCGGTGCTCGAGCGCCGGGAGCCCGCCCTCGGCTGGCTCTTCGGACAGGCGCAGCTCGGCCAGCGCGTCGCACACGATCTGCAAGTACGACTGTTTACCGGGCCCGGTGCGCCCGAGAACGCTGTGCGAGCCGAGCCGCGAGATCCGCTCGATCACCGCCGCGACCCGGTCGTCGCGCGTCGATCGGGGGTCGCGGAGCCGGCGGTCGACCCACAACAGGCCGGACGGCGGCCGGCCCAGGAACTCGATCAGCACGGCCAGCTCCGCTTCGCTGCAGGCCATCAGCACGGGCGTCAGATGTTCGTCGACCATGGTCGCCCGCAGGGTACTCCTCGCGCGGCCCGCCGGCCATCGCCTGCGCACCACGGGCCCTGGCCCCCCCGGCGCGAGCACGCGCTCTCAGCCATTGAGACGGCCGGGCCGGTCGGGCAAGATCGGCGCGGTGGAGGTCGAGCCGACGCCCTCGCAGGACACCTCGGTGACCGGCGAGATCACCGGGGAGGGTGAGCTCCCGCAGGCCCCTGGCGCGTCGGTCGACGACCTGTCCCCAGGGACATGTGTCGGCCGCTACATCATCCTCGGTCGCCTCGGCGCCGGCGCCATGGGCGTCGTCTACGCCGCCTTCGACCCCGAGCTCGACCGCAAGATCGCCCTCAAGCTGCTGAACTCCGGCGGCAGCGCCCGGCTCGACGCCCGCGCCCGCCTGCTGCGCGAGGCCAAGTCGCTGGCCCGCCTGTCGCACCCGAACGTGGTCGGCGTCCACGACGTCGGCACCTACGGCGACCACATCTTCCTCGCCATGGAGTTCGTCCCCGGGCGCACGCTCACCGCCTGGCTCAAAGAACAGCCGCGGCGCTGGCCCCAGGTGCTGGAGGTCATGCGCTGCGCCGGCGAGGGCCTGGCCGCCGCCCACGCCGCCGGCCTGGTCCACCGCGACTTCAAGCCCGACAACATCCTCATCGGCGACGACGGCCGCGCTCGCGTCCTCGACTTCGGCCTCGCGCGCGCCTCCGGCGAGGCGCCCGAGAACCTCTCGAACGACAGCGAGGCGCTCGCCGCCATCGCCTCCGCCTCGACCTCCGGCGCCCACCGCTCGCGCGCCCACGCAGCCGAGCTCGCCCTCGTCACCCGCACCGGCGCGCTGATCGGCACGCCCGCGTACATGTCCCCCGAGCAGCACCTCGGCCGCCCCGCCGACGCGCTCAGCGATCAGTTCTCGTTCTCGATCGCCCTCTACCAGGCGCTCTACGGCGTGCGCCCGTTCAGCGGCGCGCGCCTGTCGTCCCTCGCCTATCAGATCATGAAGGGCAAGGTCGAGGCCCCGCCCGCCGGCTCGCAGGTCCCGGGCTGGCTGCGCAAGGTGGTCGTCCGCGGCCTCGCGCTCGACGCCGAGGACCGCTGGCCGTCGATGCGCGCCATGCTGACCGCCCTCGCCCGCGAGCGCGGCCTCGGTAGGCCCGGCGCCTGGCTGCTCGGCGGCCTCGCCGGCCTCGGCTTCGGCCTGGCGCTGTGGCTCACCCGCGACCCCGCCGTCAGCCCGTGCCAGGGCAGCGCGCAGCGGCTCGCGGGGATCTGGGACGCGGCCCGCGTCGCCGAGATCCAGCAGGCCTTCCTCGCCTCGGGGGCGCCCTACGCCGCCGACGCCTGGCAGAGCGTCGACAAGGCGCTCTCGGCCTACGCCCAGCGATGGGTCGCGGCCCACCACGACGCCTGCGCCGCGACGCACATCTACGGCGAGCAGTCGGAGCGCATCCTCGACCTCCGCACCCGCTGCCTGAACCGCCACCTCGGCCGCTTCAAGGCCCTCAGCGACGGCCTCGCCCGCGCCGGCGCCGGCACCATCGAGCACGCCCCCGAGGCCGCCTCGCTGCTCGGCGACCTCTCGACCTGCGCCGACGCCGAGGCGCTCGACAGCGTGGTCCCGGCCCCCGAAGATCCCGCCAAGGTCGCCGACGTCGAGGCCCGCCTGGCCGACGCCGGGGCCCAGGAGCTGGCCGGCGACTACACGCGAGCCTTCGAGCTGGCGCTGCTGGCCGTCAACGAGGCGACCGCCCTCGCCTATGCGCCGCTCGAGGCCGAGGCGCTGCGGGTGCGCGCGCGGATCCAGCGGCGCCTGGCTCGCCACGACATGAGCGCCGAGTCGCTCACCGCCGCCATCGCCGCCGCCGCCCGCGGCCGCGACGATCACACCGCCGCGACCGCCTGGACCGACCTCGTCTACCACGTCGGCACCCACAAGCCCGACGCCGTCCGCCTCGACGCCCACCGCCTCGCCGCCGAGGCCGCGATCGTGCGCGCCGGCGACGACGCCTCGCTGCGGGCCCGCCTCGACCTCGGCGTCGCCAACGGCCTGCGCCTGCTCGGCCGCTACGACGAGGCCCTCGCCCCGGCCCAGCGCGCGCTCGCGCTGTACGAGCGCGACGACCCCGGCAACGCCCACAACCTCGCCGACGCGCTGCACAGCCTCGCGCTGATCCACCAGCGCCGAAACCACGTGGCCGACGCCCAGCGGGCCTTCGACCGCGCCATCGCGGCCCACGAGCGCGCCTACGGCCGGGCCCACCCGGTCACCGCCAGCGTCCTCAGTCACGCCGCCGTGCTCGCGCTCGAGCAGGGCGACCTCGATCGCGCCGACGCGCTCGCGCGCGAGGCCCACGACGTGCGCCAGCGGAGCTTGCCCCGAGGCAACGTCGCCCTCGCCGAGTCGGCCCGGATCCTCGCCGAGATCGCGGCCCTGCGCGGCGACCTGGATGGCGCCCAGGCCCGCTACGACGAGGCGCTGGCGATCTACCGCGACCAGCCCGACGTCGACGCCATGCACCGGGCCACCCTGCACAACGACCTCGCCATCCTGGCCGACCAGCGCGGCGACCTGCCCGGCGCGCGCCAGCACTACCGGGACGCGCTCGAGCTGTACCGCCAGCGCTTCGGCTTCGAGCACGTGTACGCGCGGATCGTCGAGCGCAACCTCGTCGAGGTCGCGCTGTGGCTCGGCGATCCGGCGGCCGCGTTGACGCTGGCCGATCGGCTGATCGCCAGCGCCCCGCGCGAGCCGCCGATCGAGCCGCCGGTGCCCTACGTGCTGGCCTTGCGGGCCCAGGCCCTGCTCGCGCTCGGCCGCGACGCCGAGGCGCGCGAGGCCGCCGAGCGCGCCGTCGCCGACCTCGACGCGCACCTCGGCGGCGCCCCGGACGCCGAAGAGGCGGCGATCGTGCGCGCCACCCTGGCCCGCGTGCTCCCGACCGGCGGCGACGACGGCAAGCGGCGGCTGGCGCTGATGCTGCTCGCCGAGCCCGAGCTGCGCCGCGCCGCCGAGGCCAAGAAGACCGCCGCCGCGCGAGCGCTGGCCGCCGTGCACGACCTGGCCTCGCCGCCCTCGCGACCTTGACCTGTCCCGAGCGACCTCCCCGAAAGGACAGGTCGGATCGGCCAGTCGATGACGTCGGCGAGTGCGGTTCGCGGCCCCTCGCCCCCAAAACACGCGCATGGAGGCAATGACGGATCGGTCGTTCGCTTCTCACGCGTCGCCCGCGGGGGTAAGTTCGACCGACCTACGAACCGGCTTGCTTACGGACTCCCGGCCGTCTTTCCCGGCCTGATCGGCACCGCCATGCACAAATTCGACCTCCGCTCCTCCCTCGCGCTCGTCGGCGGCTTCGGCCTCCTCGTCGCCTGCCCCCCCGGCGGCGGCACCACCACCGAGACCGACACCGACACGTCCAGCAGCGAGACGAGCACGACCGAGCTGCCCGGCACCAGCGTGGCGCCGACCACCGATCCGACCACGACCACCGGGACCACCGTCCCGACCACGACCGAGACCACCACCGCGGCGACGACGACCACGACCACCACGACCACCACCGGCGAGCCCGACGGGGCCCTGTGCGTCGCGCTGGGCGGCCAGGACGGGATCGCCGCGCTGGTCGCCGCCGCGGTCCAGGGCGTGCTGCTCGACGACAAGATCAACGCCTATTTCCTCAACAGCGACGTCGACGGCGGCAACCTCGGAACCTGCCTCGAGAAGCAGCTCGGCGCGCTCGCCGGGTGCGACGGCGTCGAATACGACTGCCAGGACATGCAGGCCGCCCACGCCGGCCTCGGCATCTCGGCCCTCGATTTCGCCGACTTCGCCGCCGACTTCGCCGTCGCCCTCGACACCCACCAGGCCAGCCACCCCGAGCTCGGCGACGACGACAAGGACACCATCCTGTCCGCGCTGGCGGCGATGGAGGCCGACATCGTCGAGGACCCCGACGGCGACCAGACCCTCTACCAGCGGCTCGGCCGCAAGCCGGCGCTGCGGGCCCTCGTCGGCGTCTCGGGCGAGGCCGGCTCGTTCCTCGACAACGTCGCCCTCGACCCGGCGATCAACGGCTTCTTCGGCGCCGCCGACCACGCCCGCCTCAACACCTGCCTCACGCGCCAGCTCGGCGGCATCGACGGCCCGAGCAAGTACGGCCTCGAGGTCGACGCCCCCGCGCCCGCCGACCCGGGCGTCGCCGCCGCCAACCCCTGCAAATCGATGGCCGAGGCGCACGAGGGCCTGACCGACGCCAAGGACATGGGCGGCATCGACATCATGGACTTCGGCGCCCTGCTGGGCGACCTCGTCGCCGCCATGAACACCTTCATGGTCCCCCAGCCCGACCAGGACGTGCTGCTCGGCGTGCTCGGCTCGATGTGCGAGGACATCGTCATGCTGTCGGCCAAGAACGACTGCCCGACGGCGCAGAAGCTCGAGGTCGTCGAGGCGACCGCGATCGGCGGCATGGTGATCGACGAGATCTACGACGGGTCGTTCGCCACCATGTGGTGCCACGAGATCGAGGTCCCCGACGACCCGATCAACTTCGTGCGCGGCGTCGAGCTCAAGCTCGGCATCAACCACAACTGGGTCGGCGACCTCACCGTCAAGCTGATCAGCCCCGAGGACAAGGTCCTCACCCTGGTCAGCCGCCCCGGCCTGCTCGAGATGAACGACGACGGCGGCGGCTGCTGCGGCGACAGCGCCAACCTCTCGAAGGACTTCCCGCTCACGTTCAAGGACGGGGCCCTCCACGCCGCCGAGGACCTCGGCAAGGCGCTCGCCAACACCAACCAGGTGGTCTGCAAGGACGACGGCATCAACCCGTGCGAGTGGGCGCCCAGCCCCGGCTCGGGCCCGGGCATGAGCTTCGCCGACTTCTTCGGCGACACCGCGACCGGCACCTGGCGCCTGTGCGTCGCCGACTCCAACATCAACGACGCCGGCCTGGTCGACTCGATCGCGCTCGCCGTCCAGCGCGTCAAGTACGACCCGATGCCCTGAGCTCCGGGCCGGCGCCCGCTGGGCGCGCCGTCACGATCGCGCGAGGGACATGTCCCCATGGACATGTCCCTCGTTCTCGCTCGCTATGGACATGTCCCGATGGACATGTCCCTCACGACCGGGCTGCCTGGACATGTCGCAGAGGACATGTCCCTCGCGACCGGGCCGTCAGGACATGTCCCGACGGCCCGACGCGGTCACTCGCCCGCCAGCACCTCGCGCGCCCGCTCGCCGGCCGAGGAGAACGGCCCGCGGGCGATCTCCTGCAGCAGCGCCTGGGCCTCGCGCGCCGGCATGTGGCCCTCGACGGCGTTCAGCGCGGCCCAGTAGGCGCTCTCGTTGCGGTCGACGGCCAGGCGCTGGCGCAGGAATCCGACCGCCTCGGGCAGCGCCATGAACCGGGTCGCCCCGCGCAGCGCGTCGGCCCGGACGGCGTCGTCAGGGTCGTTGACGGCGGCGTGCAGGAACAGCGGCGCGAGCTCCGGGTGGTCCTCCATGTTGCAGCCCTGCCACGCCATCGAGCGCCGCACCGCGGAGGAACGGTCCGACAGCAGCGTGGTCACAAGCTGGGTCAGGCGCGGGTCCTCGGGCAGCCAGTGCAGGCGCTCGGTCAGCTCCTTGCGCACGTCGGCGCTCGGGTTGCCCTGCGCGTGCTGCAGGTAAGTGCCGAACACGAGGTCGACGCCGCCGTAGTTGTGAGACAGGGCGATCGCCGACAGGCACTGCGCCTGGACCTCGGGCGACGGGTCCTGCGCGGCCCAGTTGGCCACGAACTGCATGACGTCGAGCTGCTCGACGAGGCTCGCGGTGGCCCCGAACGCGGCCGCCCGCACCGAGACGTCGTCGTCCTGGCACAGCTGCAAGATCAGCTCGCGCCGCCCCTCGAGGTCGGCGTCGGCGTCGAGGTACAGCGAGGTAGCGAGCCGCGCCCGCACCTCCGGCGCCGGGTGCCGCGCGAGCTTCTGCACCAGCGGCAGCCCGCCCTCCTCGGCGAACTTGGCCGCCACCACCACGACCTCCTCCATCAGATGCGAGGGCAGGTCGCGCCCGGCCAGCCCCTCGAGCGCCCGGATGTGCTCCGGCTTGGCCCGGTCGTCGAGCACCGTGCCCCACGCCGCCAGCGCGGCCCGCCGCACCGAGTCCTCGCGGTGGTTCTCGACCAGCTTGAGCAGGAAGGCGTGGATCCCGGTGAAGTTGTTGTCGCGGTCGTACGCCTCGCCCTGCAGGTCGCTCAGCGCGTTCTCCAGCTCGTCGGTGTCGCGCGAGGTGAGCCCGGGGAACCGCTCGAGCACCACGTTCTCGCCGTCACCCATGCCGAGCAGCGACTTGACGGTGCCGAGCACGCCGCGGCCGCCGCCGAGCACGGTGAGCGGGGCCTCGGCCGAAGGGTCCTTGACGCTGGGGATGTCGGCGGAGGCGACGACCTTGTAGGTGGCCTCGGGCTTGGCATCCTCGGGGATCTTGCAACGAAACTCGAACTTGTTGTGGCTGCCCGGGGCGAGGTCACGATCCTGGGCGATCACGTTGCTCACCAGCACCTTGACGTCGATCGAGGGCAGCGAGCTGCCCTCCTTCGACTGCACCAACACCGAGACGATGTCGACCTTGAGCGCCGTCAGCTTGAGCGGCTTCTTGCCGCCGGTCAGCGTCAGCGAGCCGGCCACGGTGCCGCCAGGCGGGACCTTGTCGAGGTCGAGCTTGAGGTCGAGCTGTGTGCCGCCACCGAAGAGTTTGTTGAGCAGTCCCATGCGTGGCCGGATGGTATCACCGGGTCAAGCAGCCACGAGGGCAGCGCGACGGCGGGGCACGCCCTCGCAAGGCCCCGTCGTTCGCGAAGCCCGCGACGGGCCGCCAGCGAGACGCTGTTTCGCCGCGGCACGGTGAACCCCCGACCCCCACGTTCGCGGGGATCCACCGCCCTCACCGGCCATCGGGCGGCAGATCGGTCCGTTCGCTCAAGCACGCCGCGTGGCCGAGGATCACGTCGCCGTCGCGGGTGGCCGTCGGCGTCGGCCGCCAACCCGCGGCCACCCGGGCCGCCAGCAGCTCGTCGGCCGTCGGCGCGTGGTCCCAGACGGCGACCGCCGTCACGCCCCCGAGTCACGTGGTGTCGTACACGAGGTGCAGCGCGCCCTCGTAATGCACCACGATGTCGTGGGTGTACTCGTCCTGGGTGATGACCTCGAGCAGCCGCGCCCGGCCGCCGCCGCACCAGCGAGCGACCACCGCCAGCGTGTGCTGCGACGCGACGATCGCGGCGATCTCGGCGAGCCGGGCAGGATCGAGGCCGACGCGATCGACGAGCATCGACAATACGGTAGCACCGCCGTCAAGACCGCGAGCCGAAGTAGAACCCGACCAGCGCCGCCAGCCCCTGCTCGAGCCCGAGCCGGCCCACGCCCACGGTCGCCGCGTCCGGCAGGACATGGAAGAAAGCGTGGAGCGCCAGCGCGCCGACGGCCGCGATGCCGACGATCGCCCGCATGTCCTCGAGGACACGTGACGTGCCGCCGATGCGCCGCTGCAGCCAGCCCGTCACCCGCGTGAGCAGCAGCCCGAGCACGAACGCGAACGCCAGCACGAGCGTCACCACCCCGCGCTGCGACGCCGCGCCCTCCTGCCGCATCACGATCACGCCGACGCCGACGAGCCCGGCGATCAGCAGCAGGCGCACCGAGCCGCGCGGCAGCCACAGCGGCGGCGGGCCAGCGGACGCGTCCGCGGGCGCCTGGGCCCGGGCCGCGAAGTAATGCCCGAGCACCACGAACAGCAGGCTCTCGAGCGCCTCCGGCGGCGCCTCGTCGGGCGCGCGCACCAGCAGCCCGCAGACCGTGCCGACCACCCCGAGCGCCAGCAGCGCCCGCACGCTGCCCGCCGGCAGCCCGAGCGCGTGCCGCCGCCGCCAATCCGCCGTCGCCGCCGTGTCGCTCACGCCCGGATTGTAGGCCGCGCGCCGGTCCGCGCGGCCCGACGATTTTCGCCCCTCGCCCGCGCGCGATCGCCAGTCGCCGACCGGATCGCCGCCGCAGCGGCGCGGCCCCGCCCTCGCCCTGCATCGCCGGCGCCGCGCCGGCGAATGTCATCACATGTCCGCAGAGACAGCTCGCCGCGATCCGGCGAATGACGTCACTCGAGCCGCACCGGCACCGCCTCGGGGCTGTCGATCTCGCGCGGGAGGACCCCGATCCACGAGATGCGCGCCCCCTGCGGCAGCACCGGCGGCCGGCCTTCCTCGACCTCCGCGACCGCCTCGCGCTCCTCGTCGGTCGAGAAGCACAGCCCCTCGACGCCCTCGAGCAGCAGCACCTCGTTGACCGGATCCAGCAGCAACACGCCGTCGATCTCGCCGAGCGTCACGCCGAGCCCCAGGCCCTCGGCCGTGCGCCCCGGGTGCTCGTCGTGGATCCCCACCTGCGTGACCACCTCGTCCTCGATGAACAGGGTGACGTCCCGCGAGTGGACCAGGCGCATGTCGCCGCGCTGCTCGAGCACGACCGCCCCCGCGCCCTCGAGCAGCGCCTCTTGCGGCCCCGCCGGCTCGCCCACGCGGAACGGGCCGATGCATTGTCCCGGGATGATTCGCAGCTGTTCTTCCACGCGCCGGCTCCTCGTCGGCGCGCACCCTAACAGCTCGCCGGGGCCGCGAGAAGCCGCGCACAGCCATCCCCCGGCGGCCAGCACTGGCCATTCGCTCGCCCATCGCCAATGTCCAGGGTCGCCGCGTCCCCAGCGCCGGCACCCCCTCATCCGGGAAATCCCGAAATCCGCCGCAGGCGGCCTCGACGGCGGCCTCCGGCGGCGAATTCGCTGCTTGCGCGGACCCGGGACCGCGATCATGCCGCCCGGACAGGAGTCGTATGATGACGTCGTCCCGCGGGTTTTGGATGTGGGTGGTGGGGCTGTGTACTGTGGGCGCGTGTGACGGGCCGGCGCCCGAAGCGGACGCCGCCGTCGAGCTCCGCGAGCAGGTCGCCAACGGCCTCGAGCTGAACTCTGCCGTGCTGAACGGCATGCGCATGAACGGCATGCGCATGAACGGCGCCACGTTCAACGGCATGCGCATGAACGGCATGCGCATGAACGGCATCAACCTCAACGGCCTCGGCTTGACCGGCAGCAGCCTGTCGGCCACGGGGATCGTGAACGGCGCGCCCAAGGTGTTCACCGGCACGCAGCTCGAGACCGCCGAGATCGACCTCGACATCGACGGCGCCGCCTGGAAGCTGCGCTTCGACGACATCTACAAGAACCCCGCCGCCCCCCAGGGCGACGTGTGGTTCTACGAGATCTCGGTCCAGGCCCCGGGCGACACCGGTTGGGACAGCCTCTGCTACGACCACCTCGGCCAGCCGACTCAGGCGATCCCGCTCGCCAATTACTGGGACCTCACCACCGGCGCGCGGATCGTCGACCCCACCGTCGTCACCTTCGCCTGCCGCGACGCCGTGCTCGCCAAGTGCGTGGAGTGGGGCTACCGGCCGTGGGCCAAGGTCGGCTCGACCTCGCTGGCCAACCACCACCAGGCCTGCACCCGCATGACGCGCGCCGACTACTGCGGCGACGGCACCAGCCACACCTTCACCGGCACGCCGATCGACATCTTCGACAAGCTGACCCCGCGGATCCAGAGCTCGACCACCCAGACTCGCCAGAGCTGGGGCCCCGAGGCCGAGTGGGGCCCCAACGGCGCCGTCTGCGTGGGCGACATGATGCGCCTCAAGCTGTTCGACGACGCCGGCGTCCCCTACACCTACCCGTCCTGCCTCGACGCCATCGACGACTTCAGCTCCTGCGGCACCCTCTCGCCCAGCCGCAACGGGCTGATCGCCAACCGCTTCTGCGACAAGTGGGGCGACCAGCCGCAGCAGTGCAACAGCAAGGACAACAACGGCGACGACGACGAGGACGACGGCGACGATTGACCCGAAGGCCAGGTCCGCAATGCTCGGACCTGTCCCCGGGGACACCTCGCGAAAGAGGCCGCCAGCGCGACGCTGGCGGCCTCTGCCGTTTTATCGACCGCCCGCGGGCGGCCTCAGCGCGCCTCGGCCAGCTTGCCCGAGGTCGTCGCCAGGTACTCTTCCCACTTGCGGATCGTCAGCGCCTGGAACGCGTGCACCGCCGGGTTGAGCTCGGCGATGGGCGCCTGCCAGTGGCGGTTGTAGCCGTCCTGCTCGGCCTCGACCGCGACCCCGTCCTCCTCGAGCAGCGGCTTGAACACCACCTGCTTGGCGATCCCGAGCACCGGCTCCATCACCTGGCGCGGGATCTGCAGCGGCAGCCCCGGGACCTTGAAGCTGTCGAAGTAGAACAGGAAGAACGAGCGGGTGGTCTGCTCGTCGATCGGCAGGCAGAAGCACCAGTCCTTGATCTTCCCGTCGGTGTCCGACCACTGATACGGGTATTGATAGCAGAGCGTCATCGCATTGACGTTGGTGCGCTTGCGATCGACGAAGTGCTTCATCAGCGGCCCGTCGGCCACCTTGGTGTCGTACGACACGTAGACGCGGTCGCCGTCGACCCGCAGGTCGGTCAGCGTCGAGTCCGTGAACGGGCGGAACCGCCGGTGCAGGTACGCGTGGGTGAAGTCGCTGACGTTGTCGATGATCATCGAGTGGTGGGCCTTCCACGTGAAGTCCACCAGCAGCTTGGCCCACGGCTTCGGCCCGTCGAGCTCCGGGATCTCCGGCATCGGCGTCGCGTCGGCGCGCGCCGGGTCGCCGAAGAACACCCACACCAGGCCATAGCGCTCGCGCACCGGGTAGTGGCGCAGCTCGATCTTCGGCAGCGGCTTGCCGAACAGCTCGTGCGGCACCTTGCACAGCTTGCCGTCGCCGCCGTACGCCCAGCCGTGGTACGGGCACACCACGTTGCAGCCCTCGACCCGCCCGCCCGACAGCTTGAGCTGGCGGTGCGCGCAGCGGTTGTCGATCGCGCGCAGGGCCCCGTCCTCGCCGCGGAACACCGCGACCGAACGGCGCCAGAACGTCACCTCGACCACCTTGCCGACCGGCACCGCGCGCGCGTACTCGACGGCGTACCAGTGATTGGGGTCGAGCCCGGCCGCGCGGACCTTCTGCCGCTTGTTGCGCGCCTCCTCGAAGCTCGGCGGCGGCGCGCGCCCGATCGTGTGCAGCATCTCCGTCATCGTCATCCTCGTCCTGTCTCGAACAGCGGGCGGACCTCGCCCGCGGGCCCGCGCCGCGGCAGCATTCGCCGCAGCAGCGCCAGCGGAAAGAGCACGTACGGCGCATACAACAGCGCCACCAGCCACGGCACCGTCGGCCGCGGCTCGCCGAAGGTGTGCACCCCGAGGAAGATCACCATCGAGTAGAGCATCACCGACGCGTAGATGATCGCGGGCCAGCGGATCCACTCGCGCCGGCGCACCAGCGCGACCGCCAGCACCGCGTAGAACGGCCCGAACACGAAGGCCGACACGCACGACGCGATCTGCAGCCACAGCGGGTTCAGCACGATCAGCGGATCGTAGGTGCTGCCCCACCAGTAGAAGAAGCCGCGCAGCCCCTCCGTCGCCGGCGCCATCGGCCCCGGCTCGAGCGCGGCCATGCGGTCGAACAGCAGCGACGTGCTGCAGAAGCTGAGCGCGAACACCAGCAGGACGCGGTCGATCCAGCGCACCTGGACATGTCCCTCGTGACCTGTCACGTCCGCCATGTCCTCTCGCTCATGTCCCTGCGGACTGCTGGCCGACCCGCCGGTAGCGGACCCGGCACGGCGGGCGCGGGCCGACGATCAGGTTGGTGTAGTCGACCGGGTAGCTCGGGTCGAGCAGGTCGAACTCGAAGTTGCGCAGCAGGTGGCTCCACAGCGCGCGCAGCTGCAGCTGGGCGAACACGATGCCCATGCAGCGGTGGCGCCCGGCCCCGAACGCGATGTGGCCGTAGGGCCAGCGCTTGTCCTCCTCGCGGCCCGGCATGAAGCGGTCGGGGTCGAACCGGTGCGGCTCGGGGAACACCTCCGGCACCCGCTGACCGACCGCCGGCGAGGCGATGATCATGCTGCCCTCGGGCACCTGCTTGCCCTGGAACTCGAACGCCTTGAGCACGCGACGCATCACCAGGATGATCGGCGGGTACAGGCGGAGGGCCTCCTTGATGGTGGCCTCGAGCAGCTTCATCTTCTGCAGGTCGTCGTAGGTGATGCGCTCGCGGTCGCCGAGGATCTCGCGCTGCTCGGCGACGAGGCGGCGGAAGATGTGCGGGTGCTGGGCCAGCAGCACCGCGATCCACGAGAACGTCACGCCGCTGGTGTGGTGGCCGGCGAACATGATCGTCAGGATGAGCCCCGTGATCTCGTCGACCGTCAGCTTGCGCCCGTCGGCGTAGCTCGACTCGACCAGCGTCTGCAGGATGTCCTCGTGGGTGTGCGCGTCGGAGCGGCGCTCGGCGACGATCTTCTCGATCAGCTCGACCATCTTGACCCGCGCCTTGTCGCGCCGGCGCATGGCCGGCAGCGGCAGGTACGGGGCGAAGAACGAGATGACGTTGATCCCGCCCTCGAGGTCGGCGTACAGCTCGGAGAACTCCTTGCTGAGCTTGAACCGCATCTTGTCGCCGAGCAGGCAGCGGGTCGACGTGTAGAGCGTCACCTCGTTGCCGACCTCGAGCATGTTGACCTCGCCGGTCTGGCCCCACTTGCCGAAGAAATGCTCCGACTCGGCGATGAAGCCGTCGGTGTAGGTCCGCAGCCGGCTCTCGCGCAGCGCCCCGTGGAAGAAGCCGAGCTGCTCCTTCATGATCTGCGGCTCGGCGTCGTAGGCGATGCCCTTGCCGAACACCGGCGTCATCAGCTGGTACGCCTCGCGCTGGCTGACCTCGTCGTCGCGGAAGCGGAAGTACTTCTCCTGCGCCGCGTGGCCGGTCATCACCACGCCGAGGGTGCCCGGCAGGCGCACGCAGAAGATGTCGCCGAACATGTCGCGCCCGCGCTGGACCATCGCCACCGGGTTCGAGCGCAGCTCGCCCGCGTGGCCGACGAACGGCAGGCCGCCCGGCAACATGGGCGGCAAGTTGGGGAGGTCGAGCGGGAGCGGGCGCAGCGTCGACAGCAACGTCGTCGCCGTCTGACGCACGTGTTCGGGGACCGTGAGCATCGAGGGGCACGCTACCGCAAGCCCCCGCGCCGACGCCCGCGCGGCGGCTGTGAGAGAACTTCACGCGTCGACGCCGCGGACGCAGGCGGTCCACAGGTCCAGATCGCCCGCTTCGGCGTCCGCGACCGCGGCCGTGTGCGCGGCGCCAGGTGACTTCGCTTCGACGCGCGTCGCCCGGGCCACGGCCGCCTACGCCCGCGTTTGTCCTGGCCCTGCGAACCGCCGCGCACACGCCCCCGGCCGCGCCCGTTCGGGGCTTTCCCCAGCCGGAAGCTCGCGGTCTGGCCCGGGCGCTGCCACGCCCCCGACAGTGATCGGCGCCACACTGCTGCGCGCCGCCCCGATCGCGTCGAGCGGCAGCAAAAATCGCGGCCTACGCGTCGGCGCCAATTTGTCCCCGGTCCGCGAGGCCGCGCCTCCACGGCGAAGGACCTTCAATCGCGCGTGTACCACCACGCCCACGCCAGCAGCACCAGCTGCAGCGGCACCCGCACCCACAGCGCCGTCTGCGACGCCGGCAGCCCCTCGACCTGCACGCCCGCCACCGCGTGGTGGATGTTGGCCGGCCACATCGCCAGCAACAGCGCGAACACCCCCCAGGCCGCCGCCTTGCGCGTGCGCGGGACCAGCAGCCCGAGCCCGCCGGCGATCTCGAGCACGCCGGTGATCAGCACCAGCTCGTAGTGCCACGGCAACTGCGGCGGCATGATCGCCATGAACCGGTCCGGGATCACGAAATGCCCGACCCCCGCCGCGATCAGCAGCGCCGCCAGCACCCCCAGGAGCACCCGCTTCGGGATCGACATCCGGCCAGTGTGACAGATCGCCGCGCGCCTCACAGCGCCCGCGCGCTACCCTCCCGCGCATGGAGCTCACCGACGTCCGCTACGACCGCGAGGGTGCGACCGCCCTCGTCACCCTCGATCGCCCCGCCGCGCGCAACGCCTACAGCGAGGCGATGGTCGAGAGCCTGGTGCACGCGATCGACCTCGCCGAGCGCGACGAGGCCGTGCGCGTCGTCATCCTCACCGGCGCCGGCCCGGCCTTCTCCGCCGGCGGCGACCTCAAGCGCATGCTCAACAAGGAGGGCATGTTCGCCGGCGGGCCAGCCGAGCTGCGCCGCCAGTACGTCGACGGGATCCAGCGGATCTCGCGGCGCCTGGCGCTGACCGACAAGCCGATCGTGGCCGCCCTCAACGGCCCGGCGATCGGCGCGGGGCTCGACCTGGCGTGCATGTGCGACCTGCGACTGGCCGCCCGCGGGGCCCAGTTCGGCTCGACCTTCGTCAAGGTCGGCCTGGTCCCCGGCGACGGCGGGGCCTACTTCCTGGCCCGCACGATCGGCTTCTCGCGCGCGCTCGAGCTCATGCTGACCGCCCGCGTGATCGACTGCGACGAGGCGCTGCGGATCGGCCTGGTCCACCGCGTGGTCGAGCCCGACGAGCTGCTGCCCGCCGCCCGCGCCCTGGCCTCCGAGCTGGCCGCCCTGCCCCCGGTGGCCCTGCGCCTGACCAAGCGCGCCGCCTACCGCAGCCACGAGGTCGGCCTCGACGCCGCGCTCGAGCTGGCCGCGACCTACCAGGGCGTGGCCCAGACCACCGCCGACCACCGCGAGGCCGTCGCCGCGATGCTCGAGCGCCGCCCGCCCCGCTTCACCGGCGAGTGAGCTGTTTCCAAGGGACATGTCCTCCAGGGCATGGCCTCAAGGACATGCCCCATCGAGCATGTCCCTGCGGTCCGCCGGGCTCACGAACCGAAGCAGTGCACCGCGCCCTCGATCTCGCCCGGGCAGTCGCTGTTGTTGCACGCGTCGACGTGATCGCCGCCGCAGAACGGCTGGCACGCCGCGGCGCACGGATAGCCCGGCACGCACCCGTCGGGGTTGGGCAGGCACGCCGGCAGAGCGACCCCGCACTGGCCGTCGAAGCTCTGCACGCACACCTCATCGTCGGCGCAGCCGCACGGGTTCGCGTCCTCGGTGGTCGCCTGGCCCGTCGTCGACGGCGCCCCGGTCGTGCTCGTGCTCGTGCTCGTGGTCGGCGCGTCGGCGGTGCTGCTGCTCGTGGTGCTGCTGCCCGTCGTCGTCGTCCCGGCGGCCGTCGTGCTCGTATCGGATGTCGAGGCGCTGGTGGTGTCGCTCTGCGGACCGCAGGCGGCCGTCAGCGCGAAGGCGAGGCCGATGATTGGATGTGTCGATACAGACATGGCGTCACGGCTCGACGGCCACCAGCCGGCCGAAGATCGCGTGCCCGCCGATCCAGCCGTTGATCTTGCCGTGGTTGTTGCCGATCTGATATCGGCCGTCGCTGGCGATGGCCTTGACGATGTGGAGATAGTCGGCGCCGCGGATCTGGCACAGCACGACGTCGCCGGTCTCGAGCTTTTCGAGGTCGATCGGCTCGACGGTGCACAGCTGACCCGACTTGATCCGCGGCGTCATCGAGTTCCCGTGGGGTCGGAACTTGACCGTCGTACCGGCGCGCAGCTTTTCGATGTGATAACGGGCCCAGCCCATGATGCGGCGAGGATGCCCGCTTTCGCCGCCAGGCGCATCTGCGTATCCTTCGCGGCGTGCCGGTCCCCCCCGACCTCCGCGCCCTGCTCGACGCTTTCTTCGCGCCTGCCCCCGGAGCCGGGCCGCTCGCGCTCCTGCACGCCGCGGCCGAGCTGCGCGCGCGCTCGAGCGGCGCGCTCACGAGCGGCGCGATGTTCGAGCTCCAGCGCCCGCTCGTGGGCGGCCCCTGGTGCCCGCGGCTGTTCGGCCCCATCGAGTCGCTGCGCTGCGGCTGCGGCCGGCTCGTCGGCCCCGAGCACCGCGGCGAGACCTGCGAGGGCTGCCACGTGCTCTGCACCGACGAGCCCCTGCGCGACCGACGAGTCGCCCACCTCGAGGTCTCGTTCGGCCTGGTCCACCCGGCGCTCGCGCCCCGCATCGCCGACCTGCTCGGCCTCGACTTCGATGAGCTGCGCGCCGTGCTGCTCGGCGAGGCCGTGTTCCTCGCCGACGGCCAGTTGGTCGCGCACGAGCACCACGGCATCGACTGGGACGACGAGATGTCCTACGAGACAGGTGTGGCCGCGATCCGCCGGCGCCTGGCGACCGCCGTCGATCCCGAGCTCGCGGCCGCCGGCCTGTCCGCCACGGCCCTCGTGCTCACCAGCGTGCCGATCCCGCCGCCCGGCGAGCGCCCGCTGGTTCACTCGCCGCACCTCGACGAGGACCGGTGGTTCCGCGAGCTGTGGTCGGTGCAGGTCGGCCGCGACAACGAGGCGATCGCCGCGCTGGCCGCCCGCGCGCTCCGCAGCGAGCGCCTGCTCGAGCTCGGGGCCCCGAAGATCCTGCTGGACCGCGACTGCGCCGAGGCCCAGCAGGACTTCGAGGCCATGCTCGAGCTGCTGGCGCGCCCGTCCGACGACCCCGGCCGCGCCCCCGATCCGCGGCTGTCCGGCTGGCGCCCCGCCCCGCACCTCGGCGACGACGCGGACCACGTCCCCGGCGCTCCCTATCGGTTCCGCCTCGCCGGCGCCCCGCCGGTCAGCGAAGCGGACGACCGCGACACCCACCACCGCGCCCCGCTGCGCCCCGAGGTCCCGCGCGCCTGCGTGCTCGCCGACGGCGACCGCGCCCTGATCCAGCTCGGCTACGCGCTGCTGCTCGTGCACTGGCCCACGGGACATGTCCTTTGGGTCATGCCGGCGGCCGAGGCCCGGCTGCTCGGCGCGCGCGGCGACTGGGCCCTGTTCGGCGCCAAGTACGGGCGCCAGCTCGACGCCGAGGATCCGACGCTGCTGCACGGCCTTTACGCCCTCGACCTGTCCTCCGGGACATGGCTCGAAGGCCCTTATCCGGACCACCTGCCGGCGATCTTCGTCGAGAAGGGCGAGCCCGAGGACGCGTGGCTGTCCGACTGGCGCGGCCAGCGAGGGGCCCCGGGCGCCGAGGACCTCTCGGGCGACCGCCCCGACGAGTGGGCCCGCAGCCCCGATCACCGCTTCGTGTGGATGTCGTCGAGCCCCGACGACGGCGCCGTCCTCGACAGCGAGCGCGGCGTCGCAGTGCTCATGATCAGCCAGATGCGCGAGCCGGCCGCGGACGATGTGCCGACGGTCGCGCTGACCGGCCCCGAGCGCGACGAGAACGGGGAGATCGAGCATCAAGTCGCCCCGGGCATCGCCCTCGCCCGGGTCGGCGAGGAGTGGCGGATCCTCGTGCCGGGCGGCCTGCTGCGCCGCGACGGCCAGGTCGCGCTCGAGTTCACCGAGGCCGCGATCGAGGGCGCCAGCTTCGACAGCGCCGGCGCGCGCCTGCTGCTGGTCAACCGCGAGGCGCTGCACGTCGTCGAAGTCGAACGGGGGCAGCTGCTCGGGCAGCTCGACCTGCGCCCGCTGGGGCCCGCGCTGGCGCTGCCCGAGTGCGTGCCGGAGGCGCTCGCCGACCTCGTCCTGGCCCACCACGGCACCCTGGCCGCCGCCCTCACGCAGCCCGACGACGCCCTGCGCGCGCTCGGCCTCGACGACGAACAGCTGGCCGCTCTGCGCGCCGAGCGACCGCCGCCGCTGCCGGGCCAGCTCGATTCGACATGCCCTTGAGGCCATGTACAATTCTTCATGTCCTAAGAGACATGCCCGAAGCGACAGCTTCGCCCGCCGCTCGGTGATGGCGCCCGCAGGATCGCCGGCGGACGCGTGAAGGCGAACTGCGCCGCGCGAACCCGACCGCTCGACCGCTACGAAATGGATCGAGACACCGCCATGCGCGCCGCGGTTTCTCTGTCGTCGCTCGTATCGACCCCTTGCTCGCGGGAGGACCTCACCACCGCGGCGACCCCCGGCGCGGCGCGGTTCGGCCTGAAACTTCGGGTCGACGGCAAGGGTCGTCATCGCCGTCGAGGGCCGCCATCGCGGCTGTTTTCGCGGGAGCGCCGCGCGGCCTCGATGCAGCGAATTCCCCATCGCGTTCGACTTGCTCGCCGGGCCACGATCGATCATTCTCCATCCCCGTATGCATCGAATTACTTGTTGTCTTACCGTGACCCTGATCGCCGCCTGCACCCCTGACAAAAACGACACCGACTCCTCGACTTCGTCGAGCACCTCGAGCTCGTCGACCGACGCCACCGGGCCAACCGACGCCACCGTATCGACCGACGCGACTGACGCCACCGCCTCGACCGACGCCACCGACGCCACCGACGCCACCGACGCCACCGCGTCGGCCTCCAGCGCCGACCCCTCCGACACGATGCCGGGCACCACCGGCACCACCGGCGGCGAGGAGGACGAGTTCGGCTTCATCTGCGTGGAGTTGGTCAGGGCCGAGAGCGAGGAGAGCGACCCGTTCGTGGGCACGGCCTCGATCTCCCTCACCCTCGAGCTCGATCCCTGCTTGCGCGACTTCTACACCGAGGCGCACCCCGAGTACGTGAGCGGGCCCGAGGGGCTCGCGGTGCTGGAGGAGTGGCGGGACCGGTTGTGCAGCGAGCCCGTCGTGGGTGGGCTGGTGTCCTGCGAGATCGATCAAATCGAGTTCGGTCTCGCCGATGACGCCCCGGCCACCCTGACCGTGGTCTACAAGGTGCTGGACGCGGCCCAGGTCGACGGGCGCATGCTGCTGTGGGGGCCGGCCCCGCTGGCGGAGCTCGCCGGCTGCGAGCCCAAAGCGCGGCTCACGACGCCGCTCAACCTGGTCGGCTTCCCCGAGAACGGCGGGCCGCTGTGGTCGGCGCAGAGCTGGGATAATCCGGTCGGGCTCGTCAAATCCGAGGCCAGCGGGTGCATCAAGGTCCAGGTGGCGAAGGCCCTGTGAGGAGTCCATCCCCTGGCTGATGCTCGACGGCGGCCCCCGGGTGCGCACGGCCGCGTCGGCTTCGACGCGGTCGCGCCCCGGCCCGCCAGCCCGGCCTTGACGACGCGCGGCGCGACGAGTCGGCGCCGACCTTGCCGATCGAACATGCCCGGGAGGACATGCTCTTCCAAGATGTCCTGTCAAACATGTCCGATGTGACAGCCGACGTCACTCGCCGCTCGGCGGCAGCACGCGCAGGTCCAACGGCTGGTGCGCCGGGTCCGTCACCGGCACGGCGCCCCCGGGCGTTGCCAGATCGACCTGGAAACCCGGATACACATAATTGTCCTCGGACACCGCCTGCACCGAGTAGAACACCCGCTGTCCGTCGGCGCTGAAGGTCCGCGTGCCTGTCCCGAGCTTCTGGCCAGCCGCCGGCGGCGCGTTCACCTGGGTCCGCGCGCCCGGGTTCGCCAGGTCGACGAGCCACAACTGCGAGGCCGGCGTCGCCTCGTCCGGGCCGATGTAGAGCAGCTTCGAGCCCTCGCCATCGAACCCGAGGAAGCCCGGGATCGTGCCACCTTCGGGCAGCGGCGGGTTGACGCGCACCGGCGCCGGCGCCTGATCGAGGCGCACCATCCACAGGTCGTCGCCGCCGTCGGCCGTCGCCTGCGAGAGGTAGAAGAGCAGCGCCGGATCGGGCCCGAAATAGGCCCCACGGAGCTGGCCCCCCGCCGTCGCCGAGGCCAGCTTCACCGGCGAAGACGGCATCGGCCCGCCGAGGTCGACCGCGAACAGCTCGCGCACCTCCGCCTCGGTATCGGCGTAGTACACGGCGAAGCGGCCGTCGGGCGAGAACCTGTCGTCCTTCGAGCTCACCCGACCGGGCGCGTCGTGCAGCGGCACCAGTGGCCCCGCGCTCGTGCCGTCGATGGTGAAGAACGAGAGGTCGCCCAGGCCGTCGGCGCCCTTCCACGCCAGGCCGCCGGTCATGTCGTCGCGGTAATAACCATCCGTCAGCTCCACCGGCGGCCCGGGCGGATTCATCGTCATGTCGATCGCGCGCGTGCCCGCGTGGGAGGTGAGATCGGCGCCGTAATCGTAGTAGAGCGTGGCGCCGTCCGGCGAGAACCATGCCTCGTGAATGAACGCCTCGTCCGCCGGCACCTCGCTGGTCAGCGCAATCGCCTCGCCGGCGTCGCCGGGCCCCGCCCCGGCCAGGAACAATTGCGCGACCTCGTCGCCGTCCGGATCGCCGGAATAGACGATGCGCGAGTCGTCCGGCGACCACGCGAAGCCCCAGCCGCTGATGCCGCCGCCCGCCGCCAGCGGTGGGTTCCACACCTCGGGCACACACGATCCGTCGGCCCCCACGTCGCACAGGTAGACCTCGGCCCCGACCCCGTCCTGGGAGGTGCGGCGCAGCGCCAGCCGGCTCTCGTCCCCGCTCCACCACGTCCCCAGGACCTGAAAACCGGGCTCTCCCGCCAGCTCGACCCGCACCGGGGTGCCGGGCGCCGGCCCGGACATGTCGACCAGCCAGGCCTCCTCCCCGAGCCGCGGATGCGCCGCGACCAGCAGCATCCACCGCTGCGACGGCGACAGCGCACCGGGGAACGGCAGGTGCCAGCCGGTCGGCAGGTTGTGGTTGATGAGCACCGCCGGCCCCGGCTGCGGCCCCGTGCAATCGACGAAGTACATGTCGACCCCGACCTCGTTGTCGTCGGCATAGACCACCCGCGCGGCCCCGCCGTCCGGCGTCTCCCCGGTCGTGCCGGTCGTGGTCGGCGCCTCGCCCGTCGTGCTCGCTTCGTCCGTCGTGCTCGACTCCGCCCCCGTGGTCGGGCTCGTGCCCGGCTCCTCCGTGGTGCTCGCCGTCGCCTCCGTGGTCGCGTCCGTCGCCGGAGCCTCGCTGGTATTCGCCGTATCGCCCGGACAGCCCGCCGCAGCGGCCAGGATGCCCAGCATGGTCAAGGTTCGCGTCATCGTGTGCTCTCCGTCCGCACCTGGAGTACCCGCGCCGGTGCGGCGAATTGCGAGATGACGAAACCCGGCCGTGCGCCGGGTCGGGGGCGCTCGGCCCTGGGCGCGCCCTCGTCCCCATACGCACATGTCCCGGGGGACAGGTCGCTCGCGCGCTCGGGACCAACGAGAATGCGCCGCTGGACCCGGTCCAGCGGCGCACCCTCGACCAGCGCGGCCGTCAGTCGCGATAGCGCTTGGTGAGGTCGCCGTAGGCCTCGATCCGCCGGTCGCGCAGGAACGGCCAGATCCGTCGCACCTGCTCGCTGCGGCCGCGGTCGACCTCGACCACCAGGACCTCGGGCGACTCGCCGGCCTTGGCCAGGAATTCGCCCTGCGGGCCGGCGACGAAGCTGTGCCCCCAGAAATTCAGGCCGGGGTTGACGCCGCTCGGGTCGGGCTCGTGGCCGACGCGGTTGGCCACGATCACCGGCAGCCCGTTGGCGACCGCGTGGCCGCGCTGCACGGTGATCCACGCCTCGCGCTGGCGCATGCGCTCGTCCTCGGCGTCGCGCATGTCCCAGCCGATCGCCGTCGGGTACAGCAGCAGCTCGGCCCCGGCGAGCGCCATCATGCGCGCGGCTTCGGGGTACCACTGGTCCCAGCACACCAGCACGCCGAGCTTGCCGACCGACGTCTCGATCGGGTTGAAGCCGAGGTCGCCGGGCGTGAAGTAGAACTTCTCGTAGTAGGCCGGGTCGTCGGGGATGTGCATCTTGCGGTACTTGCCGGCGATGCTGCCGTCCTTCTCGAGCACGACCGCGGTGTTGTGATAGAGGCCGGCCGCGCGGCGCTCGAACAGCGACGCGACGATGACGATCCCGAGCTCCTTGGCGAGCGCGCCGAGCTCGTTCGACGTGGGCCCCGGGATCGACTCGGCCTGGTCGAACACCGCCGTGTCCTCGGTCTGGCAGAAGTAGAGGCCCGCGTGCAGCTCCTGCAGCAGCACCAGCTCGGCCCCGCGGCGCGCGGCCTCGCGGACGCCGGCCACCGTCGTGCGGAGGTTGTGGTCGCGGTCACCGGTGTTCTGCTGCTGCACCAGCCCGATCGTCCAGGTCGCCTTGCGCGTGGTCATCAGGCCGCCTCTATACGGCTTCCGGCGGCCCCGCGCCAGCACTTCGTGCGCGAGCGCGCGCCGGCTTGTGGCATGCTCGGGCCATGTCTTCGCACCGCCCTGGCCCCCTCGCCCGCGCCTCCGTGGTCATCCTCACCGCGCTGGTCGCGACCCTCGCCCCCAGCGCGCCCGCGAACGCCTGCGGCGGCATGGTCTTCCCCGGCCACGAGGCCCGCGTCGGCGGCATGAGCGACCAGGAGCTCGCCGTCGTGTTCGCCGCCGACGAGACGGTGCTGGTCGCCTCGGCCCGCTACGAGGGCGTCGAAGCGGCCGAGTTCGCGTTCGTGCTGCCCCTCGCCAGCGCGCCGGCCGACGTCCGCGACGGCGACCCGGCCCTGTTCCTGGCCCTCGACGAGCTCAGCGCCCCGCGCGTCGCGGTGTTCGAGAACCAGGACGAATCGATGGGCCTGTGCGGCAGCAGCGACAAGGCCGGCGGTGGCAACAGCCTCGGCGACCCCATGGGCGACCGCGGCGACGTCATGGTCCTCGATCGCGGCGAGACTGCCACCTACGAGTACGTCGTGATCGGCGGCGACACCGGCGTGGCGATCGCCGACTGGCTGGCCGACGCCGGCTACCCGCTGCCCGCCGACTACGCGGCCGCGCTCGAGCCGTACGTCGCGGGCGAGTGGTCGTTCTTCGCCGCCAAGGTCAAGCCCGGGGCCGACAGCGGGGTGTTGGCGCCGATCGAGCTGCACCTGCCGCCGGCCCAGCCCGCGACCTTCGAGGTCCCGCTGGCGATCGCCACCCACTCGATGAAGCCCGGCGCCGAGCTGCGGCTCACCACCTACTTCCTCGCCGGCGGCCCGGTGCTGCCCGCCAACTACGCGGCCCAGGCGGTCGACGACGACGAGCTGGTCGCGCTGTCGGAGAGCGAGACCAACTACGACGCGCTCGAGGCCGCGGTGCTCGCCAGCGACCCCGAGGGCGCGTGGGTGATCGACTTCTCCAACCCGCTCTACGCCGGCGCGCTCGGCGAGGCCTTCGACGAGGGCACCTGGGCCGGCCGCATCGACCCCGAGACCGCCAGCCGCGCGTGGCTCGACGAGTTCGCGACCCGCGCGAAGCTCGACGGCCTCCACCTCACCCGCCTGCGCACCGCCCTGAAGCCGACGCAGGTCCGCGACCTCACCCTGCGCGCCGCCTCCGGCCCGCCGGTCGACAACGTGCACGCCGCCACCTACGACCCCGACGCCGGCGAGGGCTGCCAGATCGACCGCACCGGCCGCCTGCCCCAGCTGCTGCTGCTGCTGCCGGTGCTGGCGTGGATCCGCCGCCGCCCCCGCCGCGCCTGACCTGTAAGGGCAGCCGGTCGCCGCGCATGCCCGAAGGAGCATGTCCTTTCGGGCACGTCCCGTGCTGGCGTGGCTCCGCCAGCTCCCGGCTCCGCCCCCGACCGACGACGCCCGTTCGTGGATCCGCGCCGCGGCTCCTCGACTGGCCGAATGCGCATGTCCCTACGGACATGCCCCTTTGCGCATGCCCGATCGGGCATGCCCTCTCAGACATGCCCCTTGAGACACCTCACCCGAGCTGCCCCAGCAGCGCCCGGGCCTCGCGCAGGTCGGCCGTCTCCAGCCCTTCTTTAAACCACTCGTAGGCCCCGGCCACCAGCTCGCGGGCCTCGCCCGGGCTGCCGCGCAGGACCAGCAGGCGGGCCTGGCTCAGCGCCAGGCGCAGCTCCCACGCGCGCGCTTGCTGGCGGCGGGCCACCTCGAGGCCGCGGCGGAAGCAGTCCTCGGCCGTGCGCGTGCCCGACGTCATCCCGGTCGACAGCAGCAGCTCGCCGCGCAGGCGCAGCACCTCGGCCTCGAAGAAGCGCTCGCCCGAGCGGCGCATGAACTCCTCGACCTCGTCGACCTTGCGCATCGCCTCGTCGTGGCGACCCGCGCGCCACAGGCCCCAGATCGCGGCCGCCTGGAAGAACGAGATGCCCGCCTTGGCGCCCGTGCGCGTCCACCCGGCCACGCCCTCGGCCAGCTCGCTCGCCCCGGCCTCGCGCTCGCCGCTCCCGAGCTGCGACCAGCCGCGCTGGATCTGGCACATCGCCAGCCATAGCTGCAGCTTGTGTTCGGTCGCCACCTTCTCGGCCCGGTCGGCCAGGTCGCGGGCCGTGGCGAACTCGCCGCGGTAGTTGTGGAGCGTCGCCAGGTAGTTCATCGCGAACGCGATGCTCAGCGGGTGCTCGATCTCCTGCGCCAGCCGCAGCGCCTCGCGGGCGCGTGCCACCGCCTGATCGGGATGACCGAGGAACCACAGCACCCACGCCAGGTACAGCCCATTGGTCACCCCGGGGTCCTGGCCGTAGCGCAGCGCCAGCTTGCCGTGCTCGCGGATGTCGTACAGCGCCAGGCCCTTCTCGGTCAGCTCGCGGCAGCCGGCGATCTCGCCGAGCAGCATCTGGCTGGTCCCGAGCGCGCGGTAGGCCAGCATCAGCATCGTGCGGTTGTCGGTCGTCTCGGCCTGCGCGACCAATTGCCGCCCGAGGTTGGCCGAGATCTCGGCCGCGCCGCCGACCATGTAGAACTGCCACAGGCCCAGCACCGACGGGAACAGCTGGGCGTCGTCGCCGGCGCGGCGGCACAGCTCGCGCGCGCGCGCGTAGGTGTCGTGGACCTCGGGCGCCGCGTAGCCGCGGGTCGCCATCAGCGGCGCGCCGAGGGCCAATTGCAGCGCCAGCTCCTTGCGGTCGCGCGGGTCGCCCTCGGGCCGCGCCCGCAGCAGCGCGATCGCCTGTGCGTAATGGGACACCGCGTCGGTGTTGGCCGAGCGCTGCACCGCCTTTTGTCCGGCCTTCTCGAGCCACTCGATCGCGCGCTCGTGATCGCCGGCCTCGACGAAGTGGTGCGCCAGCAGCTCGGGCTGCAGCTCGGCGAGTTCGGGGAACTGGCCGAGGATCGCCCGCGTCGCCTGCCCGTGCAGGTACTGCCGGCGCGGCCGCAGCAGCGAGCTGAGCGCCGCCTCCTGCACCAGCGCGTGGCGGAACACGTAGCGGGCCGCCTGCTCGCTGCCCTCGACGCGCACGATGCCGGCCTCCACCAATTGCATGAGCCCGGTGCGCAGCGTCTCCTCGTCGCGGTCCGACGCGTGGCGCAGCAGCGCGTACGGGAAATCGCGCCCGAGCACCGCGCCGAGCTGCGCCACCTCGCGGCCGGCCTCCTGCAGGCGATCGAGGCGGGCCAGCAGCAGCTCCTGCAGCGTCGCCGGGATGGCCGCCAGCGCCGAGCTGGCCCGCCGCACCGCCGAAGCCTGGCCCTCGCGCTGCCACACCTCCGCCGCCGTCTGCGTGACCTCCTCG
The DNA here is from genome assembly GCF_028368995.1 of Nannocystis bainbridge. Classification (GTDB taxonomy): domain Bacteria; phylum Myxococcota_A; class Polyangia; order Nannocystales; family Nannocystaceae; genus Nannocystis; species Nannocystis bainbridge. The sequence continues at coordinate 658,886 of NZ_JAQNDL010000001.1, forward strand.
ACGAACAGCGGGATGCCGTCGGCGCGGGCCACCAATTGCGCGACCAGCTCTTCTGGCAGCGCCTGGCCGCGGGCCGCCAGCGCCACCATCGCCGCCGTCTGATGCGGCGACAGCCGGCGCAGCGCGAGGCGGTGCAGGTGCGGCCGCGCCGGCCAGTTGGGCGCGAACTCCGGCCGCGAAGTCGCCACCACCATCAACGGCGCCTCGGTCATGCGCGCGACCAGCAGCTCGAGCAGCTCGAGCGTGCTCTGGTCGCTCCAGTGCAGGTCCTCGACCACCAGCAGCGTCGGTCGCTGCGCGGCCAATGCCAGCACCGTGCGGATCAGCGCCTCCTGCACCCGGTTCTTCAGCAGGTCGGGCGACAGCTGCGGCGCCGCGTAGCGCCCGTCCAGCGGGATCGCCAGGACCGCCGCGAACAGCGGCACATGCTCGGCCAGCGGCACGCGCAGGTCGGCCAGCGCCGCCTCCACCCGCGCCAGCCGATCGCTCGCCGTCGCCTCCGGCTCGATGTCCATCGCCCGCATCGTCGCCTCGAGCAGCGGGTGCAGGGCGCTGTTGCGGAAGTGCGGCCAGCACTGGCACACCAGCCGCTGGTGGGCCTCGCCGGCCGTGTACGCGCGCAGCGTCTGCACCAGCCGCGACTTGCCGAGCCCCGCCTCGCCCGACAGCAACACGAACTGCCCGCGGCCCTCGCGGACCTGGGCCCACAGCCCGCGCAGCGCGTCGACCTCGGCCTCGCGCCCGACCAGCGGCGTCAGCTCGCCGCCCGCGCGGTCGAACCGGCTGACCGTGCGACTCGGCCGCAGCGCCCGCAGCACCTCGATCGTGCGGCCCCCGCCCGGCGGCCGGCGCTCGCCGCGGGCCTCGACCTCGATGGTCCCGCGGACCAGCGCGCGGGCCCGGCCGCTCAGCAGGATCTCGTGCGGCGCGGCCTGTCCTTCGAGCCAGGTTGCGACGTGCGGCAGCTCGCCGAGCAGCCGCGGCGCCGCCTCGTGCTCGCGCTTGTCGGCGACCACCGAGCCGCTGCAGATGCCGATGCGCGCCGCCAGGGTCGCCCCGCCGGCGCTGGCCAGCCCGCGCACCGAATCGACGACCAGGAACCCGGCCCGCAGCGCCCGCTCGGCGTCGTCCTCGTGGGCCGCCGGCCAGCCGAAGCACACCAGCGCGTGCCCGCCGTGGGCCGCCACCATCGTGCCCTCGAGCTGGCGGGCCACCGTCGCGCAGATGTCCAAGAAGCCATCCAGCAGGTCGGCGTAGGCGTCGGGGTCCATCACCTCGGCCAGCGCCAGCGCCTCGACCAGCGAGCACGAAAGCAGCGTCACCTGGCGCCGCTCGCTGGCGCGGCGCGGGCGTTCGACCGGCTCCTCGCCCGCGCGCCCCGGCCGCGCCAGCGCCAGCTCGAGCCCGACCAGCGCGTCGAGCAGCTCCTCCGCCGTGCCGAACCGGCGCGCCACGTCCTTGGCCAGCGCGCGCGCGGCCACCGTCTCGGCCAGCGCCGGCAGCTCGGGCCGAAACGCCCGCAGCGCCGGCGCGGCCGCCTCGGACAGCACGTTCGCGCGCACCTCCGACAGGTGGTCGCGCCAGAACGGCGAGTGCCCGCACAGCATCTCGAACAGCATCACGCCGACCGACCACAGGTCCGTGCGCCCGTCCTGGTCCTCGCCGCGCCACTGCTCGGGCGACATGTAGCGCGGCGTGCCCGACAGCGGCGAGGTCTGCGTATCGGCGCGCCCGGCCGCGACCGACGCCAGCCCGAAATCGACGATCTTGGCCCGCCCGTCGCGGGTCACGAACACGTTGGCCGGCTTGAGGTCGCGGTGCACGATGTCGGCCCGGTGCGCGTGCGACAGCCCGCGCACGATGTCGATCACCAGCTGGACCACGCGACGGGCCTCGAGCGGGCCCTCGGCCAGCACCGCGTCGAGCGGCCGACCCTCGAGGTACTCCATCACCAAAAACGGCACCCCGACGGCGCTGCCGAGGTCGAACACGCGGACGATGTTCTCGTGGCTGAGGCGGGCGCTGGCCCTGGCCTCGGTGCGGAAGCGATCGACGATCTCGCGGCTCGAATCGTCGGTCGGCGCCTGCAGGATGAACTTGATCGCCACCGCGCGGTCGAGCAGCGTGTCGCGGGCCAGATACACCACACCCATCCCGCCGGCCCCGAGCCGCTCGAGCAATTCGAAGCGCTGCCCGTCCTCGCCGCCGATCCGGTCGCCCTTCTTCGCCAGCGGCATGAACCCCGGCCGCTCGCCGGCGCCGTGCAGGACCGTCGTCTCCTCCGCGTCCGACAGCAGCGCCGCCCGATCGCTCCACCGCGTCACCGTCTGCCCGAGCAGCGTCCCTTCCAGACCCGACGGCGCGAGGGTGTCTTTCACAGCTCCGCTTCTAACACGAGGGTGCAGCCTCGCGGCCCGCACGTTCGGCGTGGGGGTCCAGGGCCGCACGGCGCGGCGGGGCGGAACCGCCCCCGGTGGCCGCTTGCGGCCGCTATCGACGATTGCCGCGGCGCTTGTCCTATCAATCACCCGCGATTCCAGGAATGCGCGGATCGCCCGGACGAATCGTCGTTCCCGGTCGCGGATCGCCCGGTCGAGTTCGCCCGGCCCGGGCCCGCGCCGCCCGACGGGCGGTCTGCGAGCGGCCTCTGCAGCCTCACGGCGCCGATGCGGGCCCCGGGTTGCCGCCGAGGCGCCTCGCGCTATCAGGACCGGTCATGTCTGCACCCGTCGTCACCCCGCAGCTCACCCAGCAGTCGCCGATCAAGCTGCTCACCACGAAGAGCTATTACGCGCCGGAGCTCCGGCCGCTCGAGTTCAAATACACCGAGGTCCCCGGCACGCTGGCGGGCGAGGAGTTCGTGCTCGACCACGGCGGCCCCGCCTGTCACGTCGTGTTCGACGGCATGAAGTGCCCGCTGCGCAAGCTCCACTTCCACGCGCCGAGCGAGCACCGCATCGACGGCGTCATCTCCGAGCTCGAGCTGCACCTCGTGCACGAGATCCTCGAGTACCCCGACGCCTATCCGTCGGCGTACCTGATCGTCGGCGTGATGCTGTCGCTCGCGCCCGCCAAGGCCGGCCCGGCCCAGCCGCTCGGGCCGTGGCTGCGCGGTCACTTCGACGCCCGCGCCGGCGGTCGCCAGGAGCACCGCGTCGACCCGACGATCTACCTGCCGCAGGACCGCGCCTACTTCCGCTACGAGGGCTCGCGGACCACCGGCGAGCACGAGGAGGTGGTGACGTGGACCCTGCTGCGCGACCCCATGCAGGTGAAGGGGCCGGCGCCGCTGCTGCTCGACCCCGAGACCGATCGCCTGGTCCAGCCGCTGATGCGCCGCTACGTGCTCCGCAACTTCGCCCTCATCGCCTGAGCCGGCTTTCTGCTACACGGGGGCGGACATGAACGCCTATCCCTGGCTCCCGACCCTCGACGCCCTGGTCCTCCGCAAGGAGGACGCCACCGGCGGGTTGGTCGCGTCGGCCAAGGCGGACGGCACGCCGACGATCACCGTCAGCGTCACGCCGACGCGCGGGCGCCCGCGCAAGAAGGCCTACCCGACCCTCGACAAGGCCCTCTGCGCCGCCCTGGCCGACGGCTTCGTCGCCACCGTCGCCGCCACCGGCGCCCTGTTGCTGCACACCGAGGTCGGCGCGACCATGGGCTCGCGCTTCGTCGTCGACGAATCGCATCACTGCGCCTGGCTCGGCGACTGGGGTCAATTGCGGCGGGTCGACCTGCGCGACGGTCGGGTGATTTCGTTCGCGCTCGGCGATCACCCGGCGGTGCGCGGGCTCGTCGGCGACGGCGCCGGCGGGGTGTGGGCACTTGTCGACGAGGACACCGCGCCGCCGAGCGAGGGCTTTCGCGCGCCGGCGCCCGAGCTGCTGCGCTTCGCCGTCCTCCACTGCGACGGCGCAAACGTCGAAAGGCGCCACCGCATCGAGACCTCGCGCAGCGAACCACGGCCGCTGTGCCTGAGCCTCGGGCGCGCCGACGACGGGTCGCTTCTGATCCCCCACCCCGGCGGCTTCGCCCTCGTCGACCCGGCCGGCGCCCTCGTGCGCGCCTGGGCCGTCGGCGCGACCAAATACTGGGGCCCGCGCGCGGCCCTGTCGCCCAGCGGCCGGCGCCTCGCCTACACCGCCGGCAGCGGCCGCCTCGCCCTCGTCGACCTCGACGCTGACGACGAGGTCGTGCTCGACGTCGAGATGGAAGACGCCATGGCCCTGGTCGCGTACGACGACGGCGTCGTCGACGTCTCGACCGGCACCCCGAACTGGGACTTCCAGCGCTTCGATCGCCGCGGCCGCATCGCCCACGTCGGCCTCCGCGCCGCCAGCTACGCCGTCAGCCCCGATCGCCAGTGGGCCTACTCGGGCGAAGGCCTGTGGACGGCCACGCATGTCCTCACCGGCGAGCAGCGCAGCGGCCAGGTCCTCGGCGCCACCCGGGCGCCAGGCCTGGCCGTCACCGCCGACCATCTCTACGTCCGCACCTCGCGGGGCGTGTTTCAGCGGTACCCCCGCGCGCTCGAGCGTGCCGACGAGCCGGCCTGATCTCGCAAGCCCGCAGCGCGCCCGGTGTCCCCAAGGACGACACCGGCCCGCGCGCGTCGCTCCGCGACTCCCGCGGATTCACGCGAATCTCATGGAACTCGCGGCCATCAGTCGCGGCTCGCCTTGACCCCGCGACGACGACGGACCGCGTGCCAGCCGACGAGCACGGCCAGCAGCGCCGCACCGAACGCGTCCGGTTCGCCGTCCAGCGCGCAGTCGCAGCCTTTGCCGCGGCAGATCGACCGCGACCAATTCGAGTCCACCGCGTCGAGGTGCGCCTCGCAGTCGCTCGCCAGCAGCGCCGCGATCGCGTCCTCCCTGGCGAGGTCCGGCACGTCGTCGCCGCAAGTCAGCTCGACCGTCCCGTCGTCGCGCAGGCCGAGCGGTCGATCGAGCCCGAACTCCTCCCCGCGCACCGCGATCAGCAGCTTCCCCTCGCCCGGCGCGGCGATATAGAGCGAGACCTCGTCCCCGACCGCCAGGCCCGTCTCGCCGTGCACCGCGTCGACCCGGACGGTGCTCTCGTCGCCGGGCCCGGCGCGGACGAACGTCGCCTCGATCACGCCGCTCGCGTCCTCGATCCCGTTGCAAAGGCAGTCCTGGGCCTTGGTCACGAAGCAGTATTCGGGCTGGATCCGCCCGGCCTCCGCCACCGAGAGGCCGTAATCGTCGAGCCAGCGCCGCAGCTCGGCGTCGCCCGCGAGCTCGTGGATCCGCGCCAGGTTGTGGCTCGCGGCCACCCGCGCGACCAGGGCCGCGTGGCCCGTCGACTCGATCAGGTGGGCCATCGCGCAGCGCGTGGCGTGGCGATCGACGAACACCGGCACGCGCCGGCCGGGCACGACATGGTTGTGCGGGAACCGCCCCGCCGCGGCGTAGCGCTCGAGCTCGGCGACGAGGCGCGCCCGCGCCGACCGCTGCGCGTCGCTGAGGCGCGAGACATCGCGCGCGCGCAGCTCGGCCGTCACCGCGCGGAAGTGGGCCCGCAGCCGCTTGCGCTCGCTCGCATGAGCGACGACGGCGCGAGGCGGACGGACAGACGGACGGGACGACGACATCGGTAATGTAAGCATGGGAGAAGCTCCTCCTCGCATCCTATACGATCCCCGGCCCGCGCGCGCGGAGACCTGCCTGTCCGCCGGCCCACTCGACGCCGTATGCGCGCCGCCCCGAGCCTGCAATACGGTGTTCCTGGCGCGCGTATGGCGAACATTACGATCCATGAACCCGCGACGCCGGCTGTATCCGGGGCCCCGTAACATTTCTGTCGCTCACGGCCCACGCCGCGAGCGCCATGGCACCAGGGCGCTGGTGTCGTGGAAGAGGTCACCGGCTCGGCGAATCGCCGAGCGACGGCGCAGCGGTTCGCATGGCCGCTGGAGCGCCTGGAGGCCGGTGCGAGGAATGCCGCGACTCTGATGATGGCGCAGAGGTTCGCCGAACGACGGCGCTGTAGTTCGCATGGCCCCTGATGGCGCGGAGGCCCGCAGGCTCCGCGCTTCGCGGCATTGCTGCACAGCGAGGCGCGACTGGGGGGGTTACTTCTTCTTGGCGGGCGCCTTCTTGGCCGCGGGTTTCCTGGTCGAGCCGGCCACCGCCGCCTGTTTCGCTGCCGCCTTCTTCGCCGGAGCGGTGCTGGCCGCCTTCTTCGCCGGAGCGGCGCTCGCTGCCTTCTTCGCCACACTCTTCTTCGCGGACGCGCTGGTCTTTCTCGCCGCGGCGCTCGCCGCGATGTTCTTCGTCGATTTCTTCACCGAATCAGCGCTCACCGCATTGTTCTTCTTCGTCGATTTCTTCACCGAACCCGCACTCACCGCATTGGTCGTCTTCGCCGAATCCGCACTCGCCTTCGCCGCCTTCGCCCCCGAATCAACGCTCGCCCCCGAATCAGCTCTCTTCTTCGCCGCCGCCTTCTTCGCCGAACCAGCGCTTCCATCTCGCGTCTCCCCCACGGCCGCGCCAGCCTCCTCCGTCCCCCCGTGCGACGGCCTTTCCGCGCGCCCAGGTGACGCCTTCGCCGTGCTCGCTGCCGGCACGCGGATCACCTGCAACACCGTCCCGCCGGCCTGCCCGAGCACGCACACCTCGCCTGCCACCAGCCCCTCGCCCATGTGCAGCCCGTGGCGATTCGGCAGCTCGGCGCGGAGCGACCCGTCGGCCAGCGCGAAGGCGGCCAGCGCTCCCCCGGACTTGTTCGGCGTCAGCGTCACCACCGCGTCGGTCGTCACCAGCGGCGGCGCGAACGACTGCGACGCCACCCGTCGGGCACGCCAGCGCAGCGCCCCGGTCGCCAGGTCGAGCAGCGCCAGGTCGCCGAGCCGCGGCTCGAGCACCGCCACCGCGTCCGCGCTCGCGTGGACCTGCACCAGGCTCCGCGCCTCCGCCCCCTTGAACGTGAACTGCCACAGGGGCGCCCCGTCCTCCGGCCGCAGCCGCGCCAGCTTGCCGCCGAGATGGGTCGCCAGCAGCGCGGACCTCGACGCCGTCACCACATGGTCGGTCGTCCACATCAACCTGCCCTTTCGGTCATGCGCTCGCGTCCGGAAATCGAGCGAGCACAAAAACCCGCCGGCGATCGCCGTCAGCCCCGTGGCGAGCCCGCCCTCCGCCACGGTCTCGAACCTCCCGCTCGCCGCGTCGGCCAGCACCAGCCGATTGGTCGCCCCGAGCCGCTCCGAGGCCGTCAAGAACCCGAACACCCCGTCGCAATACGCCGCCTCCGCCGCATCCTCGGGCGCGGCCACCCGGCGGACCTCGCGGCCGCTGGCCGGGTCGAGGAACACCAGCGCGAGCGCGTACGGCGGGTCGAGCCGGCTGGTCAGGACGACCGGGTGCCCCTCGAAGACGCCGACCAGCCGGCTCCCGTCCTCGACCTCGACGTCCCACAGTCGATCGCCCGCCAGCGACGCCGCCGCGAACCGAAAATCATCGCTCGACCAGTAGATCGCGCCGGCGTCGAGGTAGCGCGGGGTATGCAGCGCCGAGGTCAGTTTGGCGACGGATTGGAGGCCCGACGATTGCTTCGACATCGAGCCTCCAACATATCACGCGCCCCTCGTGCGAATCGAACCGAGGGCGCCGTGACGTTCCGCGTCGGGCCGAACCTCAGGAGGCCCCGCGCGCTTGCATCCGACGATCGCTCCCGGGAGCGCAGTAGCGCCGACCTGCACCCGATCGCGTGATAGATTCCGCCGATGCAACGGCACCTCGCACCTCTGCTCCGGCTCGGACTCGTCGCCGCTCTCGGCGGCTGCAACTCAGGCACGGAGACCACCGCGAACAGCGGCACCCTGACCGAAGGCGCCGCGACCGACGGCGCGAGCGACGGTTCGACGCAGGGGTCCCCGACCAACGGCAGCACCGACGCGCCGGCGACCGAGAGCGCGACGGCCAGCGAGACCGACACCACCGCCTCGGCGACCACCAGCACCGGCGAGGTCCCCACCTCCGGCGAGCTCACCACCGACGGCACCACCACGACCGACGGCACCACGACCACCGACGGCACCACCACCGACGGCACCACCACCGACGCGAGCACCACCTCCGCCGTCAGCGACAGCGACAGCACCACCACCGCCGGCACCACGACCGACGGCACCACCACGACCGGCGACGACACCACGACCGGCACCACCGGCGACGACCCGGGCGACGTCCCCGCGTTCGTCGCCGAGTGCGACGACGACCCGGCCAACCCCGTGATCGTGACCGTCTCGGCCAACGTCTCCGCGCGCTTCCCGACGATCGTCGCCGGCCTCGCCGCTGCCAGCGACGGCTCGGTGATCGAGGTCTGCCCGGGCACCTACAGCGACAAGATCGAGGTGACCCTCGAAGTCACCCTGCGCGGCGCCGGCGCGAACAAGACGATCATCGACGGCGGCGGGTTCCACTTCAACCTCGGCGCCGGCGATGCGATCGTGGAGGGCTTCGGCTTCACCAACTGCAACGCCAAGGTCCCGAACGGCTGGAACATCCCCACCAGCGGCGCGATCAGCATGAGCGACACCTACGGCGCGCAGGAGAGCCTGACCGTCCGCGGCTGCCGCTTCTTCGACAACAACGCCGCCTACGGCGCCGCGATGCACATCTCGGGCTCGAACAACGGCGGCAAGAACCCGGACGTCTACATCGAGGACTCGCTGTTCGAGCACAACACCGCCACCGGCGAGGGCGGCGCGATCGCCAGCTACGGGCGCGTCCACATCACCGATTCGACCTTCGTCGAGAACACGGCCGCGACCGGCGGGGCGCTCGCGCTGTCGTACGGCTGCACCAGCGCCGGCGCCTGCGACATCACGGGCACGGTGATCAAGAAGAACCACGCCACGGGCGCCAGCCAGTACGAGGGCGGCGGCGGGATCTTCCTCGACGACTGCGGCCTGAACTGCCTCAGCGGCCTGACCGTGGTCGACTCCGACCTCGGCTTCGGCGCCGCCGAGGAGAACACCAACTATCAAGACCTGCCGGAGGACGTGCTGATCAACGACGGCGCCGCCCCGTGGAACCGCTACGGCTGGTACTACAACGCCGTCTCGTTCGTGTGCGCGAACGGTAGCTGCGCGATGCCGTGAACCCGGCGGCGCGCCCCCGCTGCAGCGCCTCTGCGGCCGCGGGCGCGCGGCTTCGACTTGACAGCGCTCGCGGCTGCCACAAACAACCGGGCGTGACCGTCCGGTTCCCGTTTCAGCAGTGGATCACGCCGCGCCAACCGCCGGAGGTCGAGCGGCTGTTGAAGTCGGCGGCGGCGCAAGACCACGTCGTCTCGCTGGCCGGCGGTTTGCCGGCCGACGACCTGTTCCCGCGGGCCGCTCTGGCCGAGGCGCTCGAGTCGGTCATGCGCGAGCACGGCCGCGAAGCGCTGCAGTACCAGTGGAGCGAGGGCTACGGGCCGCTGCGCGAGCAGGTCGTGGCGCTGCTGCGCGGCCGCGGCGTCGAGGTCGGCCAGGACGAGCTCCTGATCACCAGCGGCGCCCAGCAGGCGCTCGACCTGCTGGCGCGGCTTCTGCTGCGCCCGGGCGACCTGCTCGGCATCGAGTCCCCGACCTACGTCGCCGCCATCGAGGTGTTCGGGCTGCAGCGGCCGCGCATGGTCCCGCTCGCGCGCGGCGAGCACGGGCTCGACCTCGAGGCCGTGCGCGCCCTGGTGCGCGGCGAGAACCAGAGCCTGCTGTACCTCGCGCCCGCCGGCCACAACCCGAGCGGCTCGTCGCTGAGCGCCGGGGCCTGCGAAGAGCTCGTCGAGCTCAGCCGTGCGCACGACGCCTTCATCATCGAGGACGACGCCTACGGACGGATCCAGTTCGACGGCCCGCGCCCGCCGCTGCGCAGCTTCCCCGGCGCCGAGGAGCGCGTGATCCTCGTCGGCACCTTCTCCAAGATGCTCACGCCCGGGCTGCGGGTCGGCTGGCTCGTCGCGCCGGCGGCCGTCACCGCCCAGCTCATGCTGCTCAAGGGCATCGCCGATCTGCAGACCAACACCCTCGGGCAGATGGCGCTGGCGAGCTACCTCGACCGCCATGACCTGGACGCCCACGTCGACCGTTGCCTGCCCCGCTACCGCGAGCGGCGCGACGCCCTGCTGCAGTCGCTCGCGGCCCACATGCCCGCCGGCGTGCAGTGGACCCGGCCGACCTGCGGCTTCTCGGTGTGGGTGACCCTGCCCGCCGAGCTGGCCGCCGATTCGCTGCTGGCCCGCGCCGTCGACGATGGCGTGGCGTTCGAGCCCGGCGCCGCGTTCTTCCCGGTCGAAGCGCCGCGCAACCACCTGCGCCTGTCGTTCTCGAATCAGACCCCCGAGCGCATCGCCGAGGCCGTGGCCCGGCTCGGCGCCTCGCTGCGCGCCTCGTAGCGGCCCTCGAAACGACGTCGCTACGCCCATGAGAGAGCTGCTGTTCGGCGCGCCACCGGACGCAGGCTCCTTCTCCGTCGACGACGACGCCCGCTCCATCACGCGGCCTCGTGGACCCTCGCCGGTGAGGGTCGTTTCGACCGTTACGGCGCCGACATGAGCTGACCGGCCGCCGCCCCATGAATGCGCGCATCGTTCATTCACGGCCTCGTGTATGCCGCGACATGCGTCAGAAATGTGCTGACGTGGATCTACGGTTCGCGCCACCCAGGGGGGACGCGGCCCCGCGACGGACCCTTTTGCCCCCACCCGCCGCTGCGACACGCCATCCTTATAGAAGGATGACGCCCATCCGTCTCCGATCGCGCGCCGGTGATCGCACGCCGGGCGACCGGCCCGCGGTCCGCCCGCGGTGAAAACCCAACAGCACCCTCGCACACGGCGATTCGCGCTATTTAAGCGAATCCCGACGCCGCCGCTATGACCAATCGTTCATGCCCCGAATGACATGTCCTTCCCGCCACGAATGGCCTGTCGGCGCGGAACGGCGCCGCCGCGGAACGGCGAGAGATCTCCGGCGCGCGGATCCGCGGTGTGCACAATCATCCGCGAATCGGGCCTTGGCCTGCGGGCCGGTCGGTTAATGTTCGAATCGGCGATCGTTATCGACCTGCGGACCCGCGATTCGCTCGCCAGCGAGCCGATCGTCGCCCATGCAGTACGCGGATTCCCTATTACGCCTCGAATCGACGTCCACTAATCTCGTTCCATGGCCGTCCGTCGTGGGATCAGCATCCTCGATCTGTTGCCGCAAACCACCGGGGTCGCGTTGCAGATCCCCGATGGCATCGTCGAGCAGATCGGCATCCTCACGATCTTGGACCATCGGTCCACCACCAGCGACGACTACTTCCTCCACGAGGGCACGCTGCAGTCGATCGCCGACGCGCTCGACCTCGACACCTCCGACTGGGCGCTGCGGATCCCCGGCCTGACGCACGGGCTCCCGTTCCGGCTGGCGATTCGCCGGCCTGGGGCCCCGCCGGCGGGCCAGCAGGAGGGCGAGCCGTCGCTGTGGACCATCGACATCCAGGTGTGGGACGTCGAGGTCTTGCTCCCGGGCGTACGGCCGGCGCGGCCGGTCGGTGGCACGGGCGTCACCCCGCTCACGCTCGAGCCGCTGGTCCGGCCCCCGCCGGCGGACCGCGTCTATTTGGTCGCGCGCGGCGTCGTACGGATCAGCGGCGGCGGGGCGGGCGGCACCCAGGTCCAGGTCGTCGATTCACCGGACCCGCTCGATCCGACCGCCCCGACCGGCGCCGTCATTCGCCTCACCGCGCGGCCGCCGAGCTTCCTGTTCGGCAGCTCGCAATACGGCATGACGCTCGATCAATTCGTCATCGATTTGAGCAGCACCTATACCCCCGCCGAGATCATGGCGCGCGGCCACGACGAGGCCTGGCAGGGCCTCGCCTTCAAAGAGACCACCTTTTACTTTCCGCCCGAGACCCCGCTCGTCCACAGCCTCTCGGTCAGCGCCCGCGACGTGATCCTCGGCGATCCGGGCGGCCTCCAGGGCGAGCTGCGGATCGAGTTCGGCCAGGACTTCGCCGACGTTTACAACAGCCGGCTGGCGATCAAGCAGCAGCAGGGCACCGGCGAGGTCGAAGTCCCCGAGACCACGATCCCGCCGAAGGGCACCGCGCTCGAGTACGCGATCGCCGTCGGCCCCGGCGGCGAATCGCAGCGGCTGCGCGCCGTGTTCGAAGTCGGCGCCGGCGAGCTCATCCCCGGTCACACCGACCTCGCCGTCGTCGGCGTGTGGTGGAAGCTGCCGGACGACACCGAGGGCACCACCCCCACCACCCCATGGTTCGAGGGGCCCGCCTCCGGCCGCTTGCGCTACCGCCTGCGGGTCGGCCATCCCAGCACCGCCGACAACACCGCGACCCCGCCGACCGCCATCCCGGCCGATCAGCGTGAGCTCGTCGAGGTGAGCGTCAGCTTCCCGCGCCAGGCCGGCGGGCCGACCGGCACCGGCCCGCTCGTCGACGCCACGATCGGCGCCGACACCCTCAACAACGTGCTGCACCTGCGCGGCCCGCGAGAGCTGCTGGCGACCGTCAACTTGCAGCTGCGCAGCGGCACCGGTGACTGGACCCTCGGCACCGGCGGCGCGCCGACCAGCCGCACCGGCGTCGCCTCGTTCGCCCTGCCGCTCTTGCCCGTCGGCACCACCACCGTCGACCTCGTCGTCAGCAACAGCGACGGCAGCCGGCGCGTGCGCATCGACGTCGTGCCGACCGGCCCGATCGCCGTCGGTCACCAGAGCACCGCCGTCAACGCCTCGCCGTCGCGGGTCACCGTGGTGGGCACCGGCCCCGCCACCCCGACCGCGGTCATCGACACCTTCCTCGCCACCCCCTTCCACAAGCGCGCCGAGCGGCCCGCCGCGCCGAACTCGGCCACGATCGCCGCCGCCGACATCACAGTCCCGCAGGGCGCCGACGCCGAGGTCGAGGTCCCGGTCCCGACCGGCGCCACCGATCCGCCGCCGCAGCCGGTGCTGCCCAACGAGACCCCGCGGGTCGTGCAGGTCCAGTACGCCTGGGATCAGAACACCCCGATCCGCGTGCTCTACCCCTACGCCGGCAGCTCGACCGCGGGCGCCGGACTGCACGAGCCCGACGCCCACCCGCTCGCGCTCGGCTTCACCGGCCGCCCGGGCCCCGGCGGCAACAACGTCCATCAGCAGCTCACCACCTGGATCGCCGCGCTCGGCACCGCGAACGGGCGCAAGTTCTACGTCCTCGGCCGCACCGACGACCTCAAGCTCAACGGCAACAAGGCCGAGAACGACACCTACAACAACACCCTCGCCACCCGCCGCGCCGAGGCGGCCCGTGACGCGCTGATCGCCGCCGGCGTCGCGCTCACCGACATCACCATCGCCATCGAGTCGGCCGGCTTCGGCTCGCCGCCGGCCGGCAGCCCGCCCGCGCGGTTCTCCGGCGCCCGCCGCCTGGCCTTGCCGTGGCCGCAGTCGCCGACGTTCGCGGCCACCGCGTTCCCGGTGTGGAACCGCAAGTGGAACGCGGACAGCACCACCGATCGCAGCGCCGCGATCAACGACTCCAACCGCCCGCCGTACCGCTGCGCCGAGATCTACGTGGTCGACACCACCGCCCCGCCGGCGCCGGGGCCCGTGATCCCGGGTCCGGGCGTGCCGACGCGGTTCCTCGTGCCCGGCCCCGACGGCGCCCCCGATCCGGGCGTCAGCTCGACCACCACCAAGCCGCCGCCGACCGACTACCGCGTGCGCCTGCGCGTCAAGTGGGACAGCCCCACCGTCGTCAGCCCGGCCGACGCCATCCCGACCGAGGCCGAGGCGCTGGTCGCCTGGAAGGCCGCGCAGATCGAGCTGCCCGCGAGCACCAGCGGCAACCCGCCGCCGCTGCCGCCGCCGACCGGGCCCGATTACTGGGAGCTGCTGCTGCGCTGGGCCTACGACGCGCGCAGCGGCCAGACCGAGGCCAGCGGCGCCCTCAGCCTGCCTGACGGCGCGCTGACCTGGCAGAGCGACGCGCTCGCCGGGGCCCTCGCGTTCGGGCCGGTGATCACGGCCCTGGCCGACCCCGCCGACGTCGTCGACGGCGCCTTCGGTCAGTTCGTCGCGGCCGCGGCGATCCTCGCCGTCGGCGCCGCCATCGGCGAGCTGCTCAACACCGGCAGCGGCCCCGAGAGCAGCGTCGACATCGACAAGCTCGCCATCTCGTACAAGTGGAACGGCGCCGCCCAGGTCGCCGCCACCGTCGACTACACGATCGACCTGCGGATCAACGTCAGCGTCGCCGGCGCGGGCTCGCTGACCGGGCACCTGCGCATGCGCTACAAGGGCGTCGGCCTGCGCTTCGCCGGCAAGCCCGAGGGCGGGCTCGCCGGCGTCGCCCTGACCTACGACAGCATGAGCGTCGAGGTCGTCGACCCCGGCACGTGGAGCCTCGGCGGCCCGCTCGGCAACCTGATCCGGATCGCCGCCTCGCGCATGGGTCACGGCTCGCAGTGGATGGAGTTCGACCTCGAGTTCGCGCTCGACCTCGGCGTCGTCCGCCTCGAGGGCGCGACCATCCGCGTCAACCTGCCCGACGAGAGCGCCCCGTTCAAGGTCGAGTTCCGCGGCCTCACCGCTTCGATCGACATCCCCGGCGCGCTCAAGGGCAAGGGCTCGGTCACTCTCGGCGACGGCGGCTCGTTCCGCGCCCTGCTGTCGCTCGAGGTCATCCCGGCCAAGCTCAGCGCCTACGGGGCGCTCGCCGTCGACCAGGACTTCGTCTCGGTCGAGGTCGGCGTGCAGCTCCCGGTCGGCATCCCGCTCGGCGCCACCGGCTTCGGCATCTTCGGCTTCATCGGCCGGTTCGTCGCCAACGGCACCCGCAACCTCGAAGGCCTCACCAACCCCGAGCCGGTGCAGCGCCAGCTCGACTGGTACACCCGCGCGCCCCAGCTCAAGTACAAGCGCAAGTCGGGCCAGTACGCCTTCGGCGTCGGCGCCGTGGTCGGCACCCTGCCCGACAGCGGCTTCACCTTCAACGCCGAGGGCTCGCTGACGATCGGCTTCCCCGACGTCTCGGTGATCTTCGGCATCGACGCCAAGCTCGTCACCCAGCGCAAGAGCGCCGCCACCGAGTCGGGCACGGCTGCCCCTCCCGGCGGCCTGCGGATCCTCGGCATGGTCCTGATCGAGCCCGACTCGATCATGATCGGCGTGCGCGGCTCGTACGACATCCCCAAGGTCCTCAAGCTCGAGATCCCGATCTCCGCCTACTTCCCGCTCGCCGGCGGCGACGCCTGGTACATCCGGATCGGCTCCGACAACCACGCGACCCGCCCGGGCAACCCGGTCTCCATCATCCTGCTGCCGACGATCCTCGACGTGCGCGCCTGGGCGTTCGTCATGATCGAGGAGCGCCAGCTCCACGGCCTCGGCGGCACGCTGGTCCCGCTCGACCTGGCCCAGCCGCTCGACTTCGACGGCTTCTCGATCGGCATGGGCGCGGGCTTCGACCTCAAGTGGTCGGCCGGCCCGTTCAAGCTCGAGATCAGCGCCTTCTTGCTGGTCGGCCTCGGCACCAAGCCGCTGCTGTTCGCCGGCGCCGCCGGCATCAAGGGCGAGCTCGACCTCGTGCTGATCTCGGTCGGCGTCGACGGCCTCGTGCATTTCCACGTGTCGCCCGGCTACAGCTACTTCGAGGGCCACTTCTGCGGCCACGTCGACCTGTTCTTCTTCGAGATCTCCGGCTGCGTCGACATCCGGATCGGCGACGACCCGCCGTCGAACATCCCGGTGCCCGAGTCGCCGATCGCCGGCATGGACCTGTGCGACCACCTCGCGGTCGTCAAGGGCGCCGCGGCGCGCAACGGCGTCGGCGCGGCGCCGACGGTGTGGCCCGACACCATCGCCGTGCTGCGCTTCGCCCACTACGCCCAGGACGGCCTCGGCGGCACCGCCGACTTCGAGCGCCGGCTGGCCGCTCCGGCCGCGCTGTCGCCGTGGAGCGGCTCGACCGAGCTGAAGTACGCCTTCCGGCTCAAGCAGGTCACGCTGTGGAGGCTGACCGGCGCCGACCCGAACAACGCGGCGCACTACACCCACGTGCCCGGGCCGTTCGACGCCGCCTGGTGGATGCCGTCGTGGCGCAAGTCGATCATCGAGGGCGGCGACAACACCGGCCCCAGCACCGAGGAGGGCCGCGAGCTCGGGCTGTTCAGCTGGGACCCGCGCGCCTGGTCGCGCTGGCTCGGCGAGGGCTCGCAGGAGGTCCCCGGCAACCCCGGCAACACCGTCGAGCACCTTTGCGACGAGGTCGCCGCGGCGGGGCCCTCGTGCGCCTACGGCCGCGCCCGCGTCTACGCGTACGGGGTGCTCGGCGCCTTCACGGCCGAGCCGCCGGCCGGCGCGGTGTTCCCGAGCCGCTTCAAGCTGTTCGCCAGGTTCGCCGACGGCCTCGACGCCGGCATGCTGGCCGGCCTCGGCGCCGACGCCGGCTGGACCTGGATCCCCGGCGCCGTCGCCCCGCTGCACGGCGCCATCGACCTCCACGGCACCGTACTCGAAGAAGGCTGGCGGTTCCCGTCGTGGCGCGCCGTCGGCAAGATCGTCGGCACCGCGCCGATCGTGCTGCCGCTGTCGAAGCCGCTGCTGGAGGGCGAGCTGGTGCTCGAGGTCTGCAGCGACAAGGAGACCGCGGTCATCACAAGCGGCGTGTGCGACCCGATGCCGAGCGGCGACGGCCTGATCGAGGGCTTCGTCGGCGCCTCGAAGACCAAATATTCCGGCAGCTCGCTGCAGCCGGTCCTCATCGGCCAGGTGTGGGCGCTGCGCCTGCTGAAGAACGTGCTCGAGGGCCAGTACCCGGGCACGATCGACGCGGTCGCGGTCGACGTCGACCCCAACGGCAGCACCGCGACCCTGACCGCCTACGGCCCCAACAACGTGGTGCTCGGCACGGCCCAGACTGTCGGCGCCGGCCGCCAGTGGCTGCGGATCGAGGCCCCGGGGATCGTCAAGATGCGCCTGACCGGCGAGAAGCAGCCGGTTCTTTACGAGGTCTGCTGGGGCCGCAAGCGGCCGATCCTCGACCTCGTCCCGTTCAAGCCCAGCGAGTGGCCGCGGGTGATCGCCATCGACATCCACGACAAGCAGACCGCGCTCGAGCCCGAGGTCCTCAAGGGCGACGGCGAGTGCCCCAAGGTCCGCTACAAGCTGCCGCAGAGCGACGGCTGGACCCGCCTCGAGGTCGCGCCGTGGAACCGCGGCGACGTCGCCCTGGTCGCCCTGTGCGGCGTGACCATGGAGGCGCGCGCCGCCCAGCAGGCCGAGGTCGACTACCGCGCCTCGCTCGTGAACCTGCTGCAGCTCTGGGTCGCCGCGGCGCTCGACAACAAGCCGACGCACAAGACCTACCTCGAAGACGCCGCGACCTACGAGATCCGGGTCGAATGGCAGTACCAGGGCTTCCGCCCCGCGAGCCCCGGCCAGGACCCGCCGCCGCCGAGCGCCGGCGGCTGGCTCGACCCACCCGGTTTGCCCGAGCGCTACCGCTTCAAGACCGCGGCCTTCGGCCTGGCCGCCGCGCCGCCCGCGGTCCAGAGCTCGAGCCTCGAGAACCCGGCCCAGGGCGGCCCGGGCTTCGACGAGCGGACCTTCGATCCTCGCGGCGTCGCTCGCTACCTCACCCGCGCCGCGCCCTCGCACGAGGATCCGCCGCATTTCCTCGACGACCACGCCGGCTTCTGGTTCATGGTCGATCACCTCGAGTCGCTGGTCGACAAGTACGACCGCACCTTGCAGGTCAAGGTGCTTCACACGCGGCCGCCGGCCGGCTCGATCGACCCGGCCGCCTCACATCCCTCGGGCGGCCTGCACGTGCTCGACGTGACCGTCGCCGTCGAATGGAAGGTCGACACCAGCACCTGGTTCCTCGCCGATCAGCAGCTCGTCGAGGCCGTCGTCGCCGCCCCGTGCGTCGGCGGCACCCCGGCCGTCGGCTCGTCCTCGGTGTCCGTCACCGCCGACCTCGAGCCGCGCACCGAGTACGACCTGCTGCTCAACGCCGCGCCGAAGATCGTCGACGCGTTCCCCGAGGTCCCGATCGCCCGCAGCCACTTCCGGACCTCGCGCTACCGCAACCCGACCGAGATGTTGCGCGCCCTCGGGTTCGCCACCCCGGTCGGCCTGTCCCCGCCGAACGACGCCCTGATCGTCGCCCCGCTGCCCGCTGGATCGCTGGCGATCGGCGACACCGAGCTCGACGCCGCCCTGACGGCGCTCGGCCTCGACCCGTGGCCGCTGCCGCCCGCCCCGCGCACCACCCTGCTGTGGCAGCAACCGGCCGCGCCGAACCAGCCCTGGCGCATCGCCGGTGTCTTGATCGAGGCCGACGAGCCGGTGTGGCGCGCCGGGCTGCGCACCGGCGCCCTCAATCAGCCGACCCCGCCGCCGCGGCTCGAGGTGATGAGCCTCCAGCTCCACCGCACCTTCGAGCAGCTGGTGCCCTTGCCAGCGCCGCCGCACCTCGTCACCGCGCGGGCCCTGCTGGCCTCGCTCACCGAGCGCGTCCGCAACGCCGCGGGCACCCGCTGCATCTTCACCGCCAACGCCCCGATCGCCATGACCGGCGGCCGCATCTACGACCTCGAGCTCAGGTTCCGCGAGAACGGCAGCCCGGGCGCCATCGGGGCCGCGCCGCTCGTCGACCGCCCGCTGTTCGTGCTGGAGGAGGGCGACTGATGCCGACGACCACGCTTCCCACCCCCACCGCGCAGGAGTCACGATGAGCAGCATTCAGGCCCCCGTGTGGGCGTTCCATGCCGAGGCGATCGACGGCGTCGGCGACACGCACCTCCCGATCGGGATCCACGTCCGTGCCCTGCCGTCGGCGCGCCTCGGCCTGCCTGCCGCGCCGCTGGTCGTGTACCGCGCGGTCCTCGACCTCGACAAGTTCAAGCACCTCGTGCACGACGGCGGGGTCACCTGGATCGACAGCCACGGCGAGCCGCGCACGATCCCGTTCGAGGTCACCCCGGACAACCCGGTGTACGGCTACTTCCCGGCGCCCGACGTGTTCTGGGCCGAGCTGCAGGCCGAGCCGGGTGACAAGCTCGACCCGCCCAAGCCGCCGCCGTTCAAGGACATCGGCGAGCTGATCAAGGGCGAGTTCAAGGACGAGAAGGAACTCGAACATTTCGTCGCCACGATCGACCCGATCCTCGGCGACCAGCAGCAGCCCGCGGGCGTGCTGCGCTTCGAGGCGCTGACCAGCACCGGCGTCGGCTCGGCGCCGATCCTCTCGCGCTCGAGCGAGCGCTACGCCCTCGCCGCGTGGACGATCCAGCGCGTGCGCGTGGTCGGCAAGGGCAGCGTCAAGGGCATCCGCTGGCTCGACGACGCCGCGCTCAAGAAGGCCCAGATGGGCGATCAGCTGTGGCAGGTGTGGAGCCTGCCGGTCAAGCAGAAGGCCCGCTACATCCCGACCGCCAACGCCGAGTCGGAGGCCAAGGATCGGGTTCATCGCGCCGGCGCGACCCGCCTGCCCATGTACGTCGCCCACACCGCGACCGCCCCGGTGACCGCCCCGTCGGCGATCCCCGACGACGCCATGGTGCGCGTCGATCAGGTCCGCAGCGAGATCGATCGCTGGCTCGACCTCGTGCTCGACGACACCAGCGTCGAGACCTGGCAGGTCACCGACAAGCAGGACGTCGACGGCAAGGACGGCGACATCCGCGTGCCCGTCGAACCATTCATCCTCGCCGGCGCCGTCGACCCCGACGTCGGCCATTTCCTCGGCTTCGGCGACGTCGACACCAAGCCCCCGGCCGGCGCCGGCTCGCTGGTGTTCTACCGCGTGCGCGGGCTGTGGCGCTGGCGCGCCAAGCAGTGGAACTCGGCCCAGCAGCAGTCGTTCGCCGCGGCCGTGCGCGCCGACAGCAAGGCCGTCCAGGCCAGCTTCCCCGAGCTCACGGAGTGGGGCATCGGGCCCAAGGAGAAGGGGCCGTTCGTCGACCTCCACGCCACCGCGGTCGCGTTCGTCGGCACC
Source organism: Nannocystis bainbridge (assembly GCF_028368995.1). Lineage (GTDB taxonomy): Bacteria > Myxococcota_A > Polyangia > Nannocystales > Nannocystaceae > Nannocystis > Nannocystis bainbridge. Next base: position 678,895 of record NZ_JAQNDL010000001.1, read on the forward strand.
CCGCCCGAGCTGCCGCCGGCGATGACCTTCGACAGCGCCGAGGACCGCGGCTGGCTCGCCGAGCCGCCGCCGCCCCACGTGCGCCGGGCCCTGCGCCTGCTCGCCAGCAAATTCCGCCCGCACGCCGTCGCTGCGCTCGCGGCCACCGACGTCCGCGGCGACCGCACCCTGCACGCGTTCCCCAAGTACGGGCGGCTCATCGTCGGCGAGCCGCTGCCGCCGGGCCTGCCGCTACCGCTGGTGGTGTCGCGCCCGATCGATCAAGGCGGCCCCGGCGAGGGCCGCTTCGAGGAGCGCGACGCCCCCGCGGGCGCCGTGTTCTACCGCCTCGCCGAGGGCGACTGGTTCGGCCGGTGGTCGCCGTGGCGCACGCTGCTGGCCCCGGCGAAGGCCCGCACGCCGCCGATGCGCCCGGTCATCGAGATCTACCCTGAGCCGCCGACCGTCGCCGAGCCGGTGCAGACCGGCCCGCTGCACGGCACCATCACCCTGCGCATCCCGATCCCCCGCGTCTCCGAGCTGCCGCCCGGCGGCGCCCACCTGGCCAGCCTCGAGCTCGACGAGACCTTCGAGGGCAGCCCCACCACCACCGTCAGCTACATCCTCGCCAGCCCCGCGCCGGCCGTGATCGACACGGATCCGCCCACGCCTGACATGCTGCGCATCGTCCGTGACGGCCCCGACCTGCCGCGCTGCGGCTCGCGCAAGGTCACCTACACCGCCCGCTGGTTCGACGTGCTCGGCCTCGTCTCGCCCGACGCCCTGCCGGCCCAGCGCACGATCACCGACCCGCGCCCGCCGCCCCCGCCGCCCGTGATCACCGAGCTGCGCTGGACCGCCCGGCCCGACGCCGAGGGCCACGCGCGCGTCGACCTCGACTTCACCACCACCGTCGGCACCCGCTACCGCGTGTTCGCCAGCAACGAGACCCTGCTGCTCAAGGCGCTGCAGCAGGGCGGCCACGTCACCGCCCGCAACGAGATCCTCGCCGCCGAGCCCGGCGCCCCGCGGGCCGAGAAGTTCAAGCAGTACAAGGCGCTGTTCGGCTGGGACCACTTCGAGGGCCTGACCAAGCAGCCGATCGTCGCCACCGGCACCACCACCCGCTTCGTCCACCGCGTGTCGGGCTCGCTCGAGGTGCTGGTGATCTACCGCGTGCTCGGCGAGGGCCCCTCGGGCGCGCTGTCCGAGATGTCGCAGGCCGACCTGGTCCCGTTCGCGGTGCCGAACCTCGGCCCGCCGACGCGGCCGCAGGTCGCCGTCCTCAACGCCGGCCTCGATCCGACCACCGACGGCGTCAAGCTGCGCGTCAAGGTCCCGCGCAGCAAGGCCGCGCCGAAGGCCTGGCGCCTGCGGCGGACCAGCACGCCGACCCGCGAGTCACTCGCCATGCGGATCGTCGACACCGGCCCGGTGAGCGGCGCCGAGGTCGACGGCGAGGGCACGAGCTTCGACATCCTCGCCGCCGCCCCGCTGAAGCCGTGGCGCATCTACAAGTTCGCGGTCGAGGTCCAGGCCGACGACCCACCCGGCGCGCCGACCGTCGGCGTGATCCTGCCCGGCGAGTGGAGCGAGGCCAGCGCCGCGGCCACGGTCTCGGCGATCCCGCCGGACCCACCCGCGGCCGCGTCCGGCATCGTGGTTCAGAACATCCCCGGCGCGCTGCAGATCACCCTCACCCACCCGCACGCCGACGCGCTGGGCGGCACCCCGCTCGGGCCGCACCGCTTCGAGCTGTGGCGGGTCCAGCCCGACGCGCGCCCCGAGCGACGCGAGGTCGCGTTCATCCGCGGCGCCGGCGACACGTGGATCGGCACCGACCCCGGCGAAGCGCCCGCCGGCACCTACGTCACCGTCTCCATCCTCGACCCCGTCGGCCGCCGCAGCGACGCCGCGCTCTCCAACCAGATCTGAGGTCCCGATGGCCATCACGCTGAATCCTCCGATCGACAACCTCGGCATCATGGCCCCCGTCCTCGGGCCATGGTTCTCCGCGGCCGACGTCAACCTCGGCGTCCCCGACCCCGCGCAGCGGCTCGGGCTGACCGTCGATTTCGCCGCCGACACCGACTGGTTCGCGCCGGCGACCGGCACGCTCAGCCTGTTCGTCACCGGCGGCGCCACCCCGGCGACCCTCGACGCGCTGCAGGACAGCAGCGGCGCGTTCCCCTTCCCGGCCGGCCGGATCGTCGCCTACTTCCGCCTGCTGCCCGAGGTCGAGGCCCGGCTGCACGCGCTGGTCGGCCTCGTGCCCGCCGCGACCGCCAACCCCGTCACCGATCCACCGACCGCCGCCGCCGCGCCGACCCGCCCGCAGGTCCGCAGCCTGGCGATCGTGCTGCCCGCCGCGACCCCGCTGACGCCCGCCGGCCTCTACCCGTTCTTCGGCGGCGAAGGCGACATCCCCGGCGGCGACCCGGCCGAGAAGATGGCCGCGATCGGCCTCGCCCTCAATGGCGGCAACCTCGTCAACGCGGCCCTGCCGATGACGTGGTTGCGCCGGCCCGGCGGCGCCGCGGGCGACCGCGACGTCCTGCTGCAGGACCTCAACGGCGAGGTCCAATTGTGGGCCTTCGATCGCCGCGGCCGCGCCATCGATCCCGGCGCCGTCGCTTGCTGGTGGTCGTGGTTGCTGGCGACCGCCGTCGGCGACGACCCGGCCACCGGCGACGCCGACATCCAGCTGCTCGCGCCCGACATCGAGGCCAATGATTATCCGCAGCAGGGCGGCGGACCGGTGGTCGTGCAGTTCGCCGCCCAGCGGACCGCCCACCTCGTCGACGCCCACGAGGGTCCGCTCGCCGCCCCGTTCCTCGGCGGTCGCCTGCAGGTCGACGGCGCGGTCGCCAACGACGCGCTCGTGCTGGTCGCCGACAACGACGACATCGCCTTGACCTTCGCCGCCCTGCCCGCGCCGGGCACCCCGCCGACGGCCGACAACCCGCAGGTCGACGACGCCCCGCGGGCCCGCATGGCGGTGCTGCCGACCGGCAACTACGGGACCACCGCGACGCTGTGGCCCGGCGGACCGGTGCACGCCGGCCTCACGCGAGACTTCGTGCGCGTGGCCGTGGTCGACGAGGAGCGCCACCTGGTCGGCCTGGCCCGCCGCGACAGCCGCGAGGACGCCACCACCACCGAGGAGCGCCTGCGGTCGGCCCAGAACCGCCCGAGCACGCGCATCGAGGTCCACCGCACCAGCACCCCCGACGGCGTGCTGCTGACGCACTCGCAGGCCGCCGCCGACGCCCTGCTCGCGGTGCCCAACACCGACGACCCGTCGCGCCTGGTGCTCGGCCTCGGCGATTTCGCGTGGGGCGGGGCCCCGAGCGCCGCGGCCCCGACCCCCGGCGCGGGCCCGCTGCCGACGACCCTCGCCGACAGCGGCGCCGCGGTCCCGACGGCCGGCCAGTACCGCGTGCGCGCGCTGACCGGCGGCGGCGCGCTGGCCCAGGATCAGCAGACCGTGCTCGTCGAGGTCAACCTCGGCACCGCCTGCGCCGGCGCGTGGGTGCGGGCCTGGCCGCTCGGCTTCAACCTCGAGGTCGGCCTGCATTTCCGCACCACCGGCGGGGCCGGGCGCGTCAATGCGGCCGGCGTGGCCCAGTTCACGATGGTGCTGCTCAACGGCACGCTCGGCGCCAGCGGCCTGCTCGGCATGGACACCCTGGTCCTGCTGCCCGACAGCACCGGCGCCGTCGCGGCCCAGCGCCGCTACGCCGACCGTCGCTTCGCCCGCCCCGCGCCGGTCGGCGGCATCGCGGCGACCACGATCGCCGGCGACTGGGTGGTGTGCGAGACCGGGGCCACCGGCTCCGGCGCCCTGCCGAACGGCGCGGTGCCCCCGGGCGGCCACGTGGTGCTGCTGACGGCCACGCCGACGATCGTCGATCGCACCGCGATCCCGGCCGCCGCGTGGGACGCCGACACCTTGCGCAACCGCCTGCAGGCGACCGACATCGTGTCGCTGACGTCGCCCGCGTTCGGCTCGACCCCCGATCGCGCCGACGTGCTCGGGCGCCCGCTGCCACGCACCCCGACGGCCGGCGGCAACCCGCGCGGCGGCCTCGACACGATCGTCGGCAACCGCCTGCACTACTTCGATCGCCTGGCCGTCGGCCTGACCTCCGCGTCGTCGACCCCGTACTCGCTGCTCGACCGCCTCGAGGTCGCAGCGGCCACTGTCGGCGACGACGCGGCGACCGCCGTCATCGGCACCGCGCCGCCGGTTCCGTGGGCGCTCGAGTCGGCCCGCGAGTTCTTCCTCGGTCACCCCGGCGTGCCGGCGGCGATCGAGCTCCACGGCACCGGCGTGCGCCTCACCGGCGCGCCGGCGGTCGCGGTCGCCGAGTACGTGCGCGAGCGGACCGCGGGGCTGTCGTTCGCCGAGGTCCAGGCGCTGGTCGAGCCCGACCGTTCGGCGACGATCCAGAGCGAGCTCGCGGTGGCGGCCGAGGCCGTCACGGCGCTGCCGACGATCGCCGACGGCGCCGATCCGGGCCCGGTGGTCGCGGTGCTGCGCACCACGGCGCTCGGCATGGAGGGCCGCCCGGGCGTCGGCTACGATGCGGTCGACGACGAGCAGTTCCCCTTCAGCGAGCATGAGGACGAGCTCGCAGACTGGCTCGACGACAACATCCCGGTCGAGGGCGCCGCCGGCACCGCCCTGCGCGACGCCGTCACCGGCCCCACCGCCTCGATCACCCGCGCCCTCGACCGCCGGATCCAGACCGCGGCCTCCGGCGCCCGCGAGACCCTCCAGGCCCTGCTCGCGGCGATCGATCGCGCCCAGGACTTCGTCTACGTCGAGACCCCCGCCGTCGACGCCATGCCCATCGATCACGGCGGCGACAACGTCGAATGGTGGACGCGGCTGGTCGCCCGCATGGGCGCGCGCCCCGGCCTGCGCGTGATCCTGTGCGTGCCGAGCCTGCTCGGGCCCGGCACGCCGAAGCGGCTGCAGGAGGTCCGCGACCACTGCCTGCTCACCGCCGTCGACGCCATGCGGGCCACCCGCGGCGATCGCTTCGCGCTGTTCTCCCCGGGCGCCGGCGCCGACCGGGCCGTGCGGTTCACCAGCACCTCGGTGGTGATCGACGACGCGTTCGCGCTGACCGGCACGACCCACCTGTGGCGCCGCGGCCTGTCGTGGGACTCGTCGCTGGCGGCCGCGGTGTTCGACGAGCGGGTGATCGACGGCCGCCCGCAGGATGTCCGCGCGTTCCGGATCCAGCTGCTGGCCGACCGCCTGGGGATCCCGACATCACGCGTGCCCGACGACCCGGCCGAGCTGGTGCGGGCGATCCGCGAGCTCGACGCCCGCGGCAGCAACCGCCTGTCGGCGATCCCGATCGCGCGCCCGAGCGACACGCCGCAGAACGCCGACATCGACGCGTGGAACGCCGACGGCAGCAAGGACGACCTGGACCTCGCCAGCGTCGCGGCCCTGCTGATGGCGTTCATCGCCCTCACCGACGTCGACCACGCGATCGTCGAGGGCTGATACGCGGAGCTCCGGGCGAGGCCTGACCGAAAGGACAGGTCTCGCCCCGCGCCGTCACGACTCGCACTCGAGCTCCGCCTCGAAGCGGCGAGTCGACATGGGCAGAACGTCTACTACGACCGCGCCTCCCGCCTCTCGGTGACCCACGGTCGGTCCCGCCCGGACATGCGCGCCGGCAGCCTGCCGTTCACGCCTGAGCCGGCACCTGCGCAGGCGCCCCTGCGCGCATGTCCGCGTGCGAGTCCGAAGTGAGCCTCGATCCCGACCCCACGCCGCCCGTTCGCGCGCGGCGCAGGCCCGGTTCCGAGCCGATCCTGCGGCGAGCACCGCACGTTGATCGCCGCCGACCGCGAATGTAAAGATCGTCGGCGACGGAGGGTAGAGGGGTGAGTACATCGAGTGTGGCATCCAAGGCGCAGAGCGACAGCGGCTACAGCGCGGACTCGTGGATCGACGTTCGGCTCGAGCCGATGACCAAGCTGTGGCAGGGCATCGGCGGGGAGAGCAACTTCTTCCTCAGCGAGAACGACGCCCGCGAGGCGCGGGGGGCTTACCAGGACGCGCGCGGCTACAAGTTCGCCGAGACGCTGTGGCGGCTGGCCCAGGTCCAGCCCAACGCCGTGCACGGCTATCGCCTCGGGATCCGCGAATTCGTGGTCGACCTGCCGACCCCGGCCGCCTGTGCGGTCTGCGTCGCCAACACCAACCTGGGCAGCGGCGGCGTCTTCCAGTACTACATCGTCGACTGGAAGAACTACCTGTTCGAGACCGGTCGTCACTTCCACTTCGGCAGCGCGAGCTGGCGCGGCACGATCTGACGCCAGCGCTCGCGCCATCGGAGCAGGGCGCGTCGCTCCGGCGCGAGCATCCGGGCGCGCGCCGCATCGCCGGCGTGCGCACCCTGACGCGGCACGTGCGGCGCATCGCGGCGCGTCGCTCCCATGCGAGCATCCGGGCCCGCGCCGCGTCGCCGACCTGCACGACCTGGCGCATCGCGGCGACCGCTCGAGCGCGCGACGGCGAGGCGCCGTCGACACGCATCGAGCTCCATGAGACTCGCTCTGCCGCGACTCAGGGCGAGAAGCCGCAGCCGTCAAGGTTGTCGTAGAGCGCCATGCTGCCCTTGAAGCCGTTCGCCTTCATCAGCGCGTGCGCCATCTCGGCGTTGCCGCACCACAGCTTCTTGTTGTGGCCGAAGTACGCCGTGCTCTTCGGCAGGAACGCCGCCACGTCGAGGACGTCGACCAGCTCGCCGTTGTATTCGAAGCGGATCTCGCCGTCGATGGTCGCCGCGCCGAGCCCCACGAGCGACTCGATCCCGTTGCCGGAGACCTTCACGCTGCCGCCGACGAAGCTCAGCGCCCCGAGCCCTTGCAGATCTTTTAATGAAGGGTGGCCGATCAGCTCGAAGCGGCCGAACCCCTGCGGCGTGGCCCCGATCGAGGTCAACTTGGCGAGCGCGTGCAGGCTCGCCAGCGGCGCGTTGGCCTCGATGACGAGCTGACCGCCGACCTCCTCGAGGCTGTCCAGGCCGTCGAGGCTCGCAAGCGCCGTTTGCACGATCTCGAGATCGCCGCCGACCCGCCGCAAGCACTGCAGCCCGGCCAGGCTCGTCAAGCCGGGCGCGTGGATCGTCAGGTCGCCCGTGATCTCCCCGTAGGCCGCGAGCGCCGCGACGTCGAGCGAGTTCTCGATCGAGAACGATCCGCCCAGCACCTCGAGGTCGGGCGCGCAGTCGATCGGTTCGCCGGTCGAGCCCTCACCCGTCGAGCTGTCCTCGCTCGTCGAGCCCGTCGTGCTGTCCTCGCCCGTCGAGCTCTCGCCCGTCGCGCTCTCGCTCGTCTCCCCCGTCGAGCTCACCTCGCTCGTCGAGCTCTCGCTCGTCTCCCCGCTCGAGCTGCCCTCGCTCGTCTCGCCGCCCGAGCTGCCCTCGCTCGATTCGGAGTCCGGCGTGAGCGGGGCGGTCGACTCCTCGGTGGTCGAGGTCGTCGGCCCGGTGGCGTCGGAGCCCTGCGAGCTCGTGCTCGCGTCAGTCGCCTCCGTGGACGCCGTCTCGGTCCCGGTCCCGCTCTCGCCGGGGCAGGCCGCGAAAAGACTCAAGCCGGCGGTCAGCACGAGCGAGTCGAGCGCGAGGGCGCGGTGCGACGATGACGATAGGGTCAGCCTGGTCATAGGATTCTCCTGAGCGCGGAAATAGTGGGTGCGGCGGCGCCTCGCTCGAGGCGACCGCGCGCGGCCGGTGGGTTTTAAAAAGTAAGTCGCCGCCTCCCGGCCGTTCCGTCACGGCCGCGCCGGAGCCGGCCAAAACGGCGCCACAGCCCGCAGGAGCCCCCCCTGCGACGTCAAGCGGGCCAGGACCGCCGCGCCGCGGGTCCGAACCGAGACGGATGCCACCTGCATCCGTCGCTCCCGCAATGACGCGAACTCGGCGGGTGGCTGCACGCCGCGGCCGCTGCCAGCAATGGCGCGACGGCTCGCGGCCCGGGCGACGCACCCCGCACGCGGTGGATCGGCCGCCCGCGCTTCAACTTTGCCCGGCGCCCTGCTATGCAGGCGCGATGCTCGGAGGCCTCCGGTGAGCTACAGCGGCGCCCAGGTGTACTTGCCTCGCGGCCCCACCGCGGCCGCGATCGCCAGGTGGCTCGCGGAGCGGCTGCCGGACGCCGAGGTCGAGCGCTCCAGCAGCCGGATCGTGCTGCGCCTGCTGGGCGCCGAGCTCGCGCTGGCGATCGACCGCGCGCCGCACGTGCGGGTGGAGGCGCAGGAGCTCGCGGAGCGGGCACCCGCGGGCGCCGCCAGGCTGCTGCGCCGCGCGACGCGACGGATCGAGATTTTGCCCCGCGATCCCCGGGCCGACGTCGACGACCTTTACGACGCGTTGCTGCTCGTCTTCGAGACCCTGCGCGGCATGCCGGAGGTCGTCGGCTTCGACCCGTTCGACGGCGCGTTTTATTGCGCCGACGCGCTCGCTACCGGCGCGGAGCCCATGATCGTGTATCGCGTCGCCGACCTGCCCGAGGGCCTCGCGCTGGACCTGCCGGCGGACGCAGGACCTCGCGGGTGCTTGTTCTGGATCCACCCGCCCGGCGGCGCCGCGTGCGAGGCCTTGATGGCGGCGCTGCCCGAGCCGGAGCTCGATCATGTCGACGAGGGCCTGGCGCTCGCCACCCTCGTCATGAGGCTCGGCGGCCGCGGGGGCCGCCTCGCGGCGATCGTGCCGCCCAGGCTCACCGACGGCGAACCGACGTGGGGCCTCGGCTTCCACACCGGACCCGCCGACGTCACCGAGCAGTTCCTGCGGGCCGCCGGCCACGACCTGCGCCCGGCCTCGCAGATCCTCGACGGGCTCGCCATCGTCGAGGTGCGGGCCGCCGACGACTCGCCGTGCTCGCAGCTCGTCGAACGCACCGTGTGCGACGGCCGATTGCGCCTCGGTGTGCTCCGCACGGCCGGCCGCGGGCTGTTCACCGTCGAGGGGCCGGCGCAGCGCTGGGCGCTGCTCGACCGCGAGCGCCGCGAAATGATCGAGCGCGAACTGCCGCCCGCGGGCGTCGTGACGGACATCAAGCTGCGCCCGGTCGCCCCGCGCCGGGCAGCGCGGACCCGCGACGCGCTGGAGCGTCTGTGCCGCGAGCACGACCTCGCCGCGCCGGAGCCGGAGATCGGCGCCACAGTGCTGCGCCTGCTGCCGCACGCGGTGCTCACCGCGGGCAGCTGGGACGGCCCCGCGGCGGACATCAAGGCCCTCGCCCGTCGCAAGCTCGGCGGCGAGTGGCTGGCGGTGATCGCCGGCGCGTGGGTCGAGCGGATGTTCCACGACGGCCCCGTCGCGGCGAACCACATCGATCTGTTCACCGCGATCGACGGTTGGCTCGAGCAGGCGATCGGCCGCGAGGCGCTCCGCGAGGCGACCGTTCGCGCCCTCGAGCGCATCGATCACAGACCACCGGCGCGGGCCAGGACCTGAAGGCCCGCGCCGTCGCGCCTCCCATGGCGCGACGCGATCGGTCGTCGAAGCCCACGTGCGCCGCCGCCGAAGGTCAGCCGGGCACCGGCAGCGTCACCTCGTTGATCTTCGAGATGTCGCTGCCGGCCGGATAGCCGTACGACGCCGCCGAATCGGTGCCCCAGACCACCACCCCGAACGGCCCGTCGCTCTCGGCCAGGTGGCGGCTCGTGCCGCAGCCCGCGGCCGGGACGTTGCCGCGCTCGAGATCGACGTGGGCCACCTCGAACTCCCCCTGCCCGCCGACCGGCATCCAGCCGCCGACAGTGCCGAGGCACTCGACTTTCACGTCGGCGAACACGCCGCCCTCGCTGGCGCGCACGATCACGAGGTTGGTCGTCGCATAGGTCGGATCGGTGAAGAAGATGTAGCGGTTCTGGAACTGCCTGGCGCTGAGCAGGCTGACCCACTCCTCGTCGCCGAGGCCGCACGACTGGTTGGGCGAGCAGCCCGGGCGCGTCACCCCGCCGGTGCCGCTCATGTACTGCGAGAACAGGAACGGGTGCTCGGGGTCCTGCGAGCGCACCGAGAAGAAGCTGGTGGTCTCGAACTGCACCACCTGCCCGGCCGCCAGCGCCGTGGGGGCCCCGGGCGGCGCCGACGGGTCCCACGTGAGGGCCGTATCGTCGACCACGCCCACCATGCGATAGGGGACGCTCTCGGGCGCCAGATCGATCAGGCGCGTCACGACGCCGGCGCCGACGTAAGCGTTGCCCAGCGCCCGGACCGGCGCGATCTGCTGGTGGGCCGAATCACGCCCGCCCGGCCCCAGCGTCGCGCTTGCGACCGCGATATACGTGTTGCCCGTCCACAGGCCGATCGGCTTGTCGCTGTCGAGGATCGTCCCGCTCGAATCGAGGTTGTTGCCCTGCTTCGACCATTGAAGGATCTGGCCGGCGCTCAGCGTGTACTCGGTGGTCACCCCGGCGGGCGCCTCCGCCTGGCCGCCGCCGCCCGGCAGCGTCACCGTCGGCGCGACCTTGACGACCGTGTCGTCCTCGCGCGCGACCACCATCGTGAACATCCCGCCCTCGCCCGGGGCCGGGGTGATCGACATGTGATTGGTCCCCCACGAGGTCGCCGGGAACAGCAGCGACGCGCTCGGCAGGTAGCTGGCCGCGCCGCCGTACGGGTTGATGTCGTAGGCGCTGACCGGGACATCGGTCGTGACGTGGAACGCCTCGCCGACGCCGGTGCCGGGCACCGCGGTGTCCTGCAGCAGCGCCGGCGGGACCGGGCACTCGAGCGAGGTGCCGTTCTTCACACCTGGCTTGTGGGACAGGAACAGGATCGCGACCTCGTCCGGCGGCAAGCCCTCGGGCGGCAGCAGCTCGTAGGTCGTGACGGCGCCGTCGGACTTGGGGATCCGCGCGTGCTGGGTGATGTCGAACGATTGCCCGCCGCGGCTGACGGTGATGTGGGCCGGGCCGCTCCACGCATTGGCGAGGAACACGGCGAAGCACGGACCGTCGAAGTACTGGCCCAGGCCGTTGGCGTAAAACGGCGGCGTCGGGGCCCAGAAGTCGCAGCCCGCCGTGCCCTGGAGCGCGCCGAACACGTCGCACACCGGCTGGCACGCGCCGTCGAGGCAGGCCTCGTCGCTGCCGCAGGTCTCGACGACCGCGTCGAACGGGTCGAGCACGTCGTGTAGGTCGCCCGAGCAATGCAGCACGAGCGGCCCGCCGGTCGTGCCCTCGCTGGTGCCCTCGCTGGTGCCCGGCGCGGTCGAGGTCCCGGTCGGCTCGCCCGTGGTGGTCGTGCCCGGCTCGGTGGTCGCTGCGGCCTGCGTCTCGCTGCCCGAGACCGGGTCTTCGGTGGTCGAGCCGGTGGTGGTCGGGGCGTCCGCGGTGGTGCTCGTGCCCTGCGTGGTGACGCCCGAGACAGAGGCCTGGGTCGCGCCGGACAGCTCGCCCCCGTCATCGCCGCAGGCGAGCACGAACAGCGGCAACAGGGCCCACAGACGGCTCAAAGCGGCGACGTGGACCGTGACGGAGGACTGGTTGATTTTGCGCATCGCGTCGACTCGTGGCGTCGAGGATGCCACCCCGCGCCAGCGCGAGGCTCGCGTGCCCCGGATCCGCGGCGCAACGGTTCGCACGCGCGGGCGCGACCGCTCGGCCGCGCCCCGAGAGCGCGTGCGAGCGCACGCGGCCTGGCGCCGCGTCCACCCGCGAGCGCCTCCGCCTGAGCCCGGCTCTCTCCGCGCGTCAGACCTGAAAGTAGTTCTGCCAGGCCTGATACAGCAAATCACGGATCGCCTGCGGGACAGCGCCTCCGCCGCGGTGGCTGAAGACCCCGGTGTACCCGTAGTAGTAGTATTCGTTGTCGTTCGTCGCCATGTGATCGTCGCCCGGATTGTCGACGTGGCGGCTGAAGTGGATGTTGGCGAAGGTGGCGATGACGTTGCAGACGTAATAGACCCAGTTCCCGGTGAGGTTCTCCAGGGAGTTCGTGATCTTCCAGTCGGTCATGCTCATGGCTGCTGCTCCAAGCGCGGGCTCGCGTCGGCCCGGTCAGGTCTCGGCGAGGGAGATGTTGCCCGTGGGATCGACGGTCATCTTGTAGTCCTGCGGGCTGCTGTTCACGTTGGCGAGGATGACCTCGCCCGAGCCATCGTCCCACTCCGCCTTGATCTTCCAGTCGTCGTCCCAGAGGATGCAGCGGCCCCGCCCGGTCTGGACGCTGAGCGGGACGTTCTTGTGCTGGGAGATCCAGGCGTAGACCTCGGAGTACGACCGCGGGGACACCGTCTGGCTGTCCCCCGGGTGCTCCATGTTCACGATCGAGATGTGGGCGTTCGATTGATTGTCACAGCCGCGAATGCCTGTCGTCATTGTTCCTCGTGGTTGGCAGCAATATGTACCCGCGGCCGACCAGGCGCCGCTGGCGGAAACAGCCTGTCGTGCGCCCGACGACACCGCCCGCGCGCAGCCGCCCGCGCCACCGCAGCCGTGCTGCAGCGCGCCCCGTTCGTGACGATCGCGGCGAAACTCCCGCTCCGGAGCGGAATGCGACCCCCGCCGACGCTTGATTCGCCGCGTCGCCCGATTGGCGACACCGACCGCGAACCTTCGAGCAACCGAGGCCCACGCCTCCGTCGCCGAGGGCTCTGCAGCCCTCGACTGTCACATCCTCACGGCCGCTTGCGCGCCGCCAGCCACGCGTCGATCTCGACCACCGACGCGGCCGTCCTCGCGTCCGCGGCGAGGGCCTGTCGCGCCTCGCGGGCCAGCGCGACCGCGCGACGCGACTGCCCCAGATCTGCGAGCACCCTGGCCAGCTCGAACTGCACCTCGCCCAGCCAGGCCGGATCGCCGTCCGCGCCGCGGTTCAGCGCCTCCGCCAGCGCGACGCGGGCCGGCCCTGGCTCGCCGCGGGCGTAGTGCGCCGCGCCGAGCAGCCGCAGCGGCTCCGCCAGCGGCGGGCTGTCTTCGCCGTACGCTCGCCGCGACACCGCGAGCGCCTGCTCGCACACCGCGATCGCGCGGTCGAGCTCTGCCAGCAGGTTCAGCGTGCGGCAGCGAATGATATGAGCCTGGGCGCTCTCCGGATTGTCGACCCCGAGCGCCGCGTCGAGGTCAGCCGCGGCGCGGTCGGCTCTGGCGAGCGCGAGCCGCCCGAGCCGCTCGCGCTCGTCGGGCGCCTCGGTCGCCTCGGCCTGATTGAGGACGCAGATCGCCCAGTCGCGCAGGCACGACGCGGTCGTCGGGTGCTGCTCGCCGTGCAGTCGGCTCGCCATCTCGTGCGCGCGCCGCAACGCATCGTCGGCGGCCGCCCACGCGCCCGTCTGCTGCGCGGTCGCGCCGAGGAAGATCAGCGTCGCCATGACCGCGTCGTGATCGCCGACCAGAGTCCGATCCCACACCGCCAGCGCGCTCTCGAGGCGCGCCAGCGCCTGCACCGCGTCGCCCTTGTAGAGCAGCGCCTGGCCCTCGACGCGCGCCAGCTCGCCGGCGAGCAGCGGCGTCTGCAGCCGCTCGGCCAGCGGTCGGGCCCGCGCGGCGTAGGCCAGCGCCGCCTCCGGGTCTTGCAGACCGACGCCGACGATGACGACCAGGTTGACGAGCACCATGGCCCGCCGCGTATCGTCACCGGACGCCTCCGCGAGCTCGGCCGCGACCTCGAAGCGGGCCCGCGCGCCCGCCAGATCGCCGGACCTCATGAGCAGGTCGGCCTCGTCGCTCGCCGCCGCCGCCGCGAGCGGCAAGTAACCCATCTCCCGCGCCCTCGCCTCGATCGCCCGCACCGACTGCAGCGCCTCGTCGACGCGCCCCTCGTCGGCCTTCGCCACCGCCTCGCGCAGCTCCCGGCGCGCGCGCGCGACCTCCTCGCGCACCGCCGGCTCGGGGCTCGGCAGCAGCGACAGCGGAGCATCGGCCGCGCATCGATCCGGCGCCGTGAGCCCGTACGACAGCCACTCGACCTGCTGCAGCGCCGCCCGATCGGCGGGGTCGACGGCGCCGAGGAACCCTTCGAGCTCGCCGAAGCCCTCCTCGAGGCACGCGATCCGGCGCGCCGCGATCGCCCGATCCGCGCCCGCGTCGCGACACACCTCGGTGCGCAGATCGACCCACCGTTGCGCCTGCGCGTCGAGGCGCGCCTCCAGGCGCTCGCTCAGCAGCTCGCCGCGCGCCAGGCCCCCGCCGGTGATCGCCGCGCGCAGCCGTTGCTTCTGCGCCGCGTTCCACAGCCCGTCCATGCGCGCCCGCGGCTCGTCGCACGGATCGGCCGCGACCGCGACGACCGCCGGTGCCTCGCGCAGCGCCCACGCCAGCGCCAGCGCCACCAGGGCCCCGAACGCCAGCAGCCCGCCGACCCGCGCCCACCGGGGCTCGATCGCGTTCGCCAGCGCCACCACCAGCGCATCCATCGACGCATAGCGATCGCCTGGCCGCTCGGCGAGCCCACGACGAACGATCCGCTCGAGCCGCCGCGGCACCCGACCGAGGCACTCCTTCAACGTCAGACACAGCGCGTACTGATCGCTCGCCGCGGTCGGCTCGCCGCCCGCGCGCAGCTCGGGCGCCAGGTACCCCGGCGTGCCCGCCCTGCCGCTCTCGGGGCTGGTCGGCCAGAGCGGCGCGCCCGGGTCCGTGGTCGCGCGGGCCAGTCCGAAGTCGGTGACCTGCACGCTGCCGTCCTCACCGACGAGGATGTTGTCCGGCTTGACGTCGCGGTGGAGCACGCCCGCTTTGTGCGACGCCGCCAGCCCACGCGCCGCGCCCAGACACAGCGCCGCGACCTCGCGCCACGCCGGCCGCGCGCGCGCGCAGTGCTCGCGCAGCGTGCTGCCGCGGATCAGCGCCATCGCCACGAACAGCTCCTCGCCCGACTCGCCGGCGTCGAACACGGTGAGGACATTCGGGTGCGCCAGCCGGGCCATCGCCCGCGCCTCACGCAGCAGCCGCTCGCGATCGGCCGGGCGGACGTCGAGCGCGTGGATGAGCTTGACCGCGACGTCGCGGTCGAGCACCGGATCGTGCGCGCGATAGACCAGCCCCATCCCGCCCGAGCCGAGCAGATCGGCGAGCGTGTAACGACCGATCACCACCCCGGTCATCGGATCCGCGCCGCGGTCGTCCTCGCTGCGGACGCCGACCTGCCCGCGCGCGAGGCCGGCGACCAGCACGCGACAATCGGTGCACGCCTCGAGGTGACCGTCGAGCGCGGCGCGCTCGTCCGCACCCAGCGCGCCCTCGAGATACGCGAAGACCGTCTCTTCTTCCGGACAGACGTCCAACGCGCGCAATGTCGTCGAGATCGCCGCGACGCGTCAACCGCCGCCGACGCCGCAGTGTTGACCCGCGAGAAGTCGCAGATCTAGCATCGCCGCGCCGGTGCACGACCTCGCCGAATCGGTCCTCGAGCAAGCGCGCGTCGCGTGGCCCGCGGCGCCGTGGCAGCGCGAGGACATCGCGCGGCGACTGACCGGCGTGGACCCGCAGCTATGGTCCGAGCCGGCGGCCGCCGACCGCCGCGCCGAGCTCCTGCTCGCCTGGGCCTGTCTGCTCGGCGACCGCGACGCCGTCCGCCACGTCGAGGCCCGCTACGTCCGCGACGTGCTGCCGAACCTCCGCGCGCTCGACCTCGCGGGGGCCGAGCTCGACGAGGTGGTGCAGACCCTGCGCGTCGCGCTGCTGATCGGCGCGCCCGGTGGCGAGCCGAAATTCACCCGCTACGCCGGCCGCGGCGCGCTGGGCGGCTTCGTGCGGACCGTCGCGGTAAGGCTGGCGCTCGATCGCAAGCGTGCGCGCCGCCCTCCGGATCTCGGCGAGCTGGCCCGCCGCCTCATCACCCCGCTCAGCGATCCGGACGTCGACTATCAAAAGCAGCTCTACACCACGCGCTTCACCGAGGCGCTCGAGGCCGCGTGGGCGCGCCTGCCGATGGCCGAGCGCCTGCTCCTCCGCTACCACTTGCTCGATCAGGTCGGCATCGACGAGCTCGCGGTCATCTACCGGATCCACCGCTCGACCGCGGCGCGCCGCTGCGCCTCCGCGCGCCAGCGCCTGGTCACCGGCACCCGCGCCGAACTCGGTCGCGCCATTGGGGTGAGCACCCGCACGGTCGAGAGCATCCTCCGACTGATCGCCACCCGGCTGGACGCCGGACCCGAGCCGCTGCCCGTAGAACCGGCCTGAAGGGGCCGTGCGAGCCGAATTGCTCGCGCGTGTCGTTTTCGCCGCGACCTCGGAGCCCGGGCTCCGTCTGGTCGGCGAACCAGTCCCAAGAAGGCCTCCTCATGCGAATCACTCTGCTCTCGGCGCTCGCCCTCTCCCTCCTCGGCTCCCTCCCGGCCTGCAACGACGACGGCGGCGCCGACACCGACACCGCCGGCGACAGCGACGGCGACGCCTGCTCCGGCCCGATCACCGACTGCCGCCTCGCCGACCTCTCGGAGGAGCAGCAGGCCACCTACTGCGAGACGCTGCTCGCCGCCATCGACGACGAGCCCGGCACGCAATACACCTGCGACGCCGACGGCGCTTACTTGACGGTCACCACCTCCGCCGAGTGCATCGCCAACGAGGTCTCGCAGGATTGCGCCATCACCGTCGGCGACCTCATCGACTGCTACAAGGCGGCCAAGGTCGACGCCTGCGCCGCCTTCGCCGAGGACGGCGCCTGCGGGCCCGTGTTCAGCCAGGGCGCAGCCTGCGTCTGATCGCGCCGCCTCGCAGCGACGATCCGCGGGCCGCGGATCGTCCGGCCCCGCGCCAGCTCGCGTCGTCCACGCTCTCCGACCTCCGCGAGATCGAAGGACCCATCACGACCTGCGACGCCCGCTTCGCGGCACGATCGCGCGACGTGCTCGCGGTCTCGAGCCGTGAGAAATGACAGCGCCCGCGCGGGACCTCCTCACCGCGGTGAAGCCTCGGCGGGGCCCAGATTGACCCCGCCCGGCCTGCCATGCTCAGGTGGGCCGCATGCAATGGAAGAGGTTCTCGCTCGGGGTGTTGTGGATGGCGGCGTGCGGCGACAGCGGCGTGCGCGACGACTCGGCGACGGGCAGCGCTGCCACGTCCACCGTCACCGACAGCACCGGCGCTTCGACGCTGCCGACCACCACCATCGGCGAGACCGACTCGGAGGCCGGCACCGCGACCGCCAGCGCCACCGAGGTCCCGACCAGCAGCACCACCGACGACCCTGGCGAGACCGGCACCACCGGCCTCGACATGACCTGCGTCGACACGCCGCCGCCCGGCTTCACCGGCCCGACCGATCCGGCGTGCGCCGCCGCCCCGCAGGTCGGGACCTTCGAGCCGATGCTCGAGTGGAACCGCGCCACCTGGACCACCGCGCCCACCTCGGACCAGGTGCTGATGTCGCCGATCGTCGCCTCGCTCGACGGTGACGCGGTGCCCGACGTCGCGTTCGTCACCTACGTCGCCGGCAACCACTACGGCCCCGGGGTCCTGCGCGCGATGTCAGGCGACGGCCAACAGGAGCTCCTCAACGTCGAGGGCCAGGACGTGTGCGGCCACTCCGGGCTCGCGGCCGGCGACATCGACGGCGACGGCCAGGTCGAGCTGGTCGTCGTCACCATCGACGGCGCGATCAAGGTGTTCGAGCACGACGGCGCGCCCAAGTGGACCAGCGAAGTGTACGGCCTGCACTGCTCGACCTCGCCGGGCATCGCCGACTTCGACGGCGACGGCACGCCCGAGGTCTACGCCGGCGCGGTGATCCTCGACGCCGACGGCAACGAGCGCGGCGTCGGCCCGCACGGCAACGGCTTCCGGATCTCGGTCGCCGCCGACATCGACGAGGACGGCCAGCAGGAGCTCGTGGTCGGCAACGCCGTCTACGACGGCCTCGGCGAGCCCGAGTGGTTCAACATGGAGGCCGACGGGATCCCCGGCGTCGCCGACTTCACGGGCGACTCCAAGCCCGAGATCGTGGTCAGCGCGTCCGGGACCGTGCGCCTGCAGGACAACCAGGGCGTGGTGCTGTGGACCGCCATGGTCCCCGGCGGAGGCGGCGGCGCGCCGACGATCGCCGACTACGACGGCGACGGCGAGCCCGAGGTCGGCGTCGCCGGCAGCGAGTATTACGTGGTGTTCGACACCGACGGTACCCTGATGTGGCAAGCGCCGATCTCCGAGACCGAGTCGGCCACCGGCTCGATCGTCTACGACTTCGAGGGCGACGGGATCGCCGACGTGATCCACGCCGACGAGAACCGCGTGTGGGTGTTCTCCGGCCTCGACGGCGCGGTCAAGCTCGAGTTCGGCGGCCACGGCAGCGCGACCCAGCTCGAGTCGCCCGTGGTCGTCGACGTCGACGGCGACGGCCAGGTCGAGATCGTGTTCGGCAACAATCAATACTACGACCCCGCGGCCCCGAAGGGCATCTCGGTGATCGGCGACGCGGCGATGTCCTGGCGGCCCGGGCGGAAGATCTGGAACCAGTTCCAGTACTCGATCACCAACGTCGCCGACGACGGCACCATCCCGGCGATGCCGGCCTACAACTGGACCACCCACAACAACTACCGCTCGGGCGACGACTCCCCGCCCGACGGCCTGGCCGCGCCCGACCTCGTGCTCGAGGCCAACATCTGCCAGTACCTGTGCCAGGACACCGACCTGCAGCTATGGGTCAACGTCGGCAACGCGGGCGCCTCGGCGCTCACCGCCGGCGCCACGATCGAGGTCTACGGCGAGCTCGACGGCCAGGAGACGCTGCTCGCCTCGCAGCCCTTTTTGAAGGTCTTGCCGGCCGGCGAGTACGCGACCGCGATCGGCTTCGACATCGACGCCGCCGGCTACGACGCCCTGCTCGTCCGCGCCGTCGCCGGCGAGCAGGAGTGCAAGCTCGACAACAACGTCGCCGCGCTGCCGACCCCGTTCTGCAACCCGCCCGAGTGACAGCCCGCGTCGGCTCCGCGGCCGCGCATGCGACCCCGACCGCCGCGAGCACGGCCGGGGTCGCTAGCTTCCCGGCGTCGCCGCCCGGCCACGCATCAACCTGTCCCATGGGCCATCTGTCACGATTTCGTCCCTCCTGTAGGGACCGCCGCCCGACGCCCGCTCAACCCCGCCGAAGCGCCCGCTCGTGCCGGCGGTCCGACACCGCGCGGCCGATCAGGATCAGCGTCCCGAGGCCCAGCCAGCTCAGGCCGATGACCCGCAGCGCCCTCACCCACCTTGCCCACAGCGCCTCGACGTGGCTCCCGGGCCGGTCCCAGACCACGAACGCCACCGCGTCGAGGTTCGTCCCGGCCGGCACCAGCTCGCGGTAGCACGCCGCCTGATCGGCCGGCACGCGCACCAGCTCGTCGCTCGCCACGCTCCACGCGTCGCTGCAGCCGCGATCGATCGCCACGTTGTAGCAGGCGGCGAACACCTGCACCGGCTCGCCGGGCTGCCACGACGCCGGCACCACCGGTGCCACCGCGTGGTCCCGCCGGGGCGACGCTTTGCCGTTGTCGTGGCGATGCGACACCTTGACCGCGCGCGACCCGTCGACCCGCGCCGCCTCCGTCAAGGTCGCGCGCTCGACCTCCGGGCGCCCGGCGAACTCGGCCAGCGACAGCGCGACCGGCTCGCCGCCGGTGATCCGACCGTACTCCGCCAGCGGCATCCCGCCGAGGAACACCAGCAGCCCCGCCCCGGCCAGCCCGAACCCGCCCCAGACGCCGCGCAGCACCAGCGGCAGCCCGAGCACCAGCGTGGCGCCGGTCCCGGCGGCCAGCGAGCAGCTCTGGTACGTCACGGCCACCCCGAGCCCGACCAGCGCCGCCGCGGCCGCGGTGACCAGCACGAACTCGCGCACCTGCTGGGACGTCCCCGACACCTCGCGCCGAGGATATCGACCGACTCGCCGGTCGACAACCGCGCGCGAGCGATCGACGCCTCCCACCACATGTCCTGTTGGCCCTGTCGTAGCAGCCATGTTCTATGGAACATGTCCCACGCGTCGGCGATCCAAGCTTGCGCGCCTGCAACGTTCCGTCTCCGGTCCGGCGATCGTCGCACTGCCGCGAATGCACCCACCCGGTGCGGCCAATCGCGTCCCTTCCCACGCCCCCGGCGCTGGCCCCACGAATTCACCGCCCGGGCCGCCGACTGTCGCCGGCGTCATGTTCCTCGCCCGCCTCGTTCGAATGCGAGCGTCTCATGTCAATACCGCGGCGCGCCTGCGCCCGGCACCGCGCAATCGGGCCCACGATTCCCGAATCACAGGTGCTGCGGTGCCGCCACCTCGCATTGACACGGCGCTGCGGCGCCTCGTAAGGTGCCCGGTCGAAGAGCCACCATCGGCTCCGGCCTATCGATGAGCGACAACGAACTCGTAGCACTCTCGTCCGTGCTGGCCAGCGGCAAGCCTGTCTTCGAGCTCACCGTCGGCAGCACGCCGATGCGGGTCGTCAGCTTCTCGGGCACCGAGGAGCTGTCGGCGCTGTTCGACTTCAAGGTCGAGGTCGCCGGCCTCGACTTCGACCCCGAGGCCCTGCTCGGCCAGCCCGCGCTGCTCACCCTCCACGGCGCCGAGCTGCCGCGCCTGGTCCACGGCCTCGTCGCCGAGGCCGAGTACGTCGGCTACACGCGCAGCCTCCAGCTCTACGAGCTGCGGATCGTGCCCTGGGCCCACCGCCTGGCCCACCGCGAGGACTGCCGCGTGTTCCAGGACAAGACCACCGAGCAGATCGTCACCGAGGTCCTGACCGGCGCCGGCCTGGCCCGCGACTGGTTCCGCTTCGCCCTCGCCGAGTCGTACGCCCCGCGCAACTACTGCGTGCAATACCGCGAGACCGACCTCGACTTCGTCACCCGGCTGCTCGAGGAGGACGGCGTGTTCTATTTCTTCGAGCACGACGAGCAGAAGCACGTGTGGGTCATGGCGGACAACGCCCAGGCCCACACCCCGATCAAGGGCACCTCGACGCTGTGGTTCAACCCGCCGCGCGGCACCGTGCAGGACCGCGAGCACATCCGCACCTTCCGCTTCGGCGGCCGCGTGCGCCCCGGCAAGGTGACCCTGCGCGACTACAACATCCACAAGCCCGACCTCGACCTCGAGGTGCGCGAGGCCGCCAAGGTCGACGCCGACCTCGAGATCTACGAGTTCCCGGGCGAATACCAGGACCCCGGGCGCGGCGGCCCGCACCAGGGCCAATCGCTGGCCAAGATCCGGCTCGAATCGTTGCAGGCGACCCGCCGCGCCGGCACCGGCGACAGCGACTGCTCGCGCCTCACCCCCGGGCTGACCCTGCAGATCGCCGGCCACCCCAAGCACGAGCTCAACGCCGAGTACCGCCTGGTCCAGGTCCGCCACACCGGCAGCCAGCCGCAGGTGCTCGACCAGGACGGCGAGGACGAGAGCAGCTACACCAACGTCTTCAGCGTCACCGAGCTCAAGGTCCCGTTCCGGCCCATGCGCCGCACCTCGCGGCCGGTGATGCGCGGCGTCCAGACGGCCACGGTCGTCGGGCCCGAGGGCGAAGAGGTGCACACCGACGCCCACGGCCGCGTGCGCGTGCAGTTCCACTGGGACCGCGCCGGTGGCCACGACGAGAACAGCGCGACGTGGGTCCGCGTCAGCCAGATGTGGGCCGGCAACGGCTACGGCACGATGTTCCTGCCGCGCATCGGCCACGAGGTGCTGATCGACTTCATCGAGGGCGACCCCGACCGGCCGATCATCATCGGCCGCATCTACCACGGCAACAACCAGACCCCGTACCCGCTGCCCGACGAGAAGACCAAGAGCACCATCAAGTCCGAGAGCTCGCTCGGCGGCGGCGGCTTCAACGAGCTGCGCTTCGAGGATCGCAAGGGCTCGGAGGAGATCTTCCTCCACGCCCAAAAGGACTGGAACACCGAGATCCTCAACAACCTCACCGAGAGCGTCGGCGCCGACCGCAACGCCACGATCGGCGCCAGCGACTCGACCCTGGTCGGCACCGTCCACACTGTCACGATCGCCCAGGCCTCCTCGCCGCCGCCGGCGGTCCCGCCGACGGGCACGAAGATGCAGGACACCTTCTTCAGCGTCACCACCGGCTCCGCGAAGATCACCATCAACGGCGCCGACGTGTTCGTCGAGGCGGAGGGCAACATCACCCTCGCCGCCGGCGGCGACATCACGATCGCCGCGGGCGGCACGATCAACGTCGTCAGCGGCGGGCCGACGTCTGTCCAGGCGAGCGCCGAGGCCCTGAACCTCAAGGGCCCGCTGGTGAAGATCAACTGCTGAGGCGACCGGGCCGATCGTGCGGACCTCGCTCGCAGCACCGCTCCCCGGACCCGACCGCGACGCGCCGCCACCCGGCGAGCGCGGCTCGCCGCAGCCCGGCGACCGACTCGCGGGCCGCTACAAGCTGCTCACGCGCGTGCGGGGCGAGGGCGCCGCGCACGTCTACCTCGCCCACGACGGGCACGCCGAGGTCGGGCTCCTGGCCGTCGATCCCGCGCGCTGCGACCCGCGCGACTGGGTCGTCTTCACCGACGTCGTCGCCTTCGCCAGCGCTGCGCGGATCCCCGGCCTCGCCCTGTTCCACGGCCTCTCCGCCGCCCCCGCCCCGCCGTTCTGCCTCGCCCACGCGTCCGGCCGGACCCTCGCGCACCTGCTGCGCGAAGAGGGCCCGATCGCCTGGCAGCGCGCCCTCGCGCTCGGCGAGCGCCTCGCCACGATCCTCGCCGCCGTCGAATCGACGCTGGGGATCGCCCACCGGGCATTGACGCCCGACCGCTGCGTCCTCACCAGCGATCACGACCTCCACATCCTCGACTACGGCGTCGCCGAGATCGAGCCCTTCGCCAGCCCGGACGACGCCACCCACCGCGCCCCCGAGCAGCGCCGCGGCCCTGGCGATCACCGCAGCGATGTCTACTCGCTCGCCGCGATCCTGTTCGAGCTCATCGCCGGCGAGCGCCCCTCGGGCCGGCTCACGCCGCGCCTGCGCTCGTCGGTCCGCGACGCGCCGCAGCACGTCGACGACCTGTTCGCCCGGGCTCTCGCCCCCGATCCCGAGCGGCGCTACCCCGACCTCGAGTCCCTGCGCGTCGCGCTTCACGCAGCGCTCGCGCAGGCCCCAGTCGCCCGCGTCGTCACGCCGGCGAGCCCGATCCTCGCGCGACCGACCGAGCCTGCCACCCTTCGCCCCGCGCCCGCGATCGTCCCCGCCGCGGCTGCCATGCTCGACCTGCGCACCGGCCCGGCGCCGCTCGCCGCGCCCGCCCCCGCGGCCTCGGTCCGCATCCTCGCTCCCGGCGTCACTCCTGCTCCCATGGTCGACCCCGGCCCAGCGCCCACCGCAGCTCCTGCTGCCATTCGCGCGACCGACCGCGGGGTCCAGGCTCCTGCTGTCATTCCCGCGCCCGACCGCCGGATGCAGGCTCCTGCTGTCATTCCCGCGCCCGCCCGCCGGGTCCAGGCTCCTGCTGTCATTCCCGCCCCCAGGCCCACCGCGGCCCCTGCTGCCATTCGCCAGCCCGACCGCGCTCCGGCGATCGCCGCCGACCCCCGGTTCGCCGCTCCTGCCGCCATTCGCAGCCCTGCCGCCGCCTCTGCCCCCCTCTTCGCCGCTCGCCCGGCGGCAGCCGTCACTCCCGCCGCTGCGACCCTGCGCGACCCGTCGCCCGCGGTCGCGCGCCTGAACCCGCCGCGCGCCACTGTGTCGGCGGCGCTGACAGAGATTATCCCGCCCGCCACCCCTGTCCGGGTCCAAGAGTCACCTGTCCGTCGGGACATCCTGTCTTCCCTCGCTCCCGCGTTCATCAGCCCGCCGTCCCCCGAGCTGCCTGCCCGCGACGGCACCACCCTCATCGATCCGCCCAGCCTGCGCCCCGTCGTCCGGGCCGCTCCGAAGCCCGACGCGACCGAGCTTTTGCCCGACCTCCCGGCCCGCCTCGCCTCCGCCAGCTCGCAGCTCCGCGCCGACGCCCGCCTCGCCCAGCCCGCCGCCTCCATCAGCTCGCAGCAGCTCCGCGCCGACGCCCGGGACCCTGCCGCCGCCATCAGCTCGCAGCAGCTCCGCGCCGCCGCCCGGGTCCCTGCCGCCGCCATCCGCTCGCAGCAGCTCCGCGCCGACGCCCGGGTCCCTGCCGCCGCCATCAGCTCGCAGCAGCTCCGCGCCGCCGCCTCGCGCCCCAATCCTCCTGCCCCGCTCGAGCCCGAGCCCCTGGCGCCCTCGCCCGCGCCTGTGCGTCCCACTCAGCTGGCCGCACGCCCGGCCAGCCCGCCTCCGCAGCCCCGCGTCGCCTCCTCTGCCGCGACCTCCGACCCGCACCCGAAATCCGGCCCTCCCGATCGGCGGCTCCTGATCGCCGCCGTCTTCGTCATCAACCTCTCGCTCGCGCTGATCGTCCTGTACCTGTTCATGCGCTGAGCCCCGCCGAGCTCGCGCGAATCAGGCGAGCGCGAGCGCACGCCCCATTCACCGCAATCGCAGCGGCGGCAGCGAGCCCTCGATCGCCCGATCGAACCATGCCACGAACACCTCGCGCTCGCGACCCTGCCGCTCGCACGCCGTCACCCGCCACGCCTCGAGCACCTCCGGGATGTCGACGTGGAGCGCTTCGCCGTCGCCGCGCTCCACCCGGATCCCGATTCGCTTGTCCGGGCGTCGCTCCCAGCGCGCCCGCGCATGCTCGCAGATCGTCTCACCGAAATACTGCCCCGCCGTCGCGATCATGTCTTTGAGCGACTGCGCCGACTCGCCGCGCGCTGCCATCATCAGCCAGTCCGACAGCCGCAGCAGCGACGCCCGCGAGAAATCGAGGCACGGCTCGGTGAAGTCCCAGCGCGCCCCCCAGATCCCCGTCTGCAGCACCGACCAGGCGCTCTGCGCCCGGATCTCGAACCCCTCGAGCGCGTCGTCGACAACCTCGCTCATGCTCGCTCCGTCCGCCTCACGCCGGCTCGAGCCACGAAGTATCGTCGCACGACGGGTGCTCCGGGATCGCCGCCTCGCGCTCCGCCTCGCGCCAGCCTCGCCACACGTCGACCGTCAGCTGCGCCAGGATCCCCGCGCCCGCCATCTTCCACGACGGCGGCTGCGCCAGCCTCGGCGCCACCGCCGGGGCCCGCCGCGCGACCGCCTGGCCGACCAGGTTGTTGCTCAGGTACCGGGCCCGCGACCACGGCACCTGGCCCGCCGCCGTCTTGCGCGCCACATAATCGGCGTACATCGCGTTCTGGGCCGCCCGGCGGCTCGCCGCGTTGGCAGCATTGGTCCGCGCCACTTGCTGCGCGTTGTGATAGCCGATGCTCTGGGCGTCGGCGACGGTGGCCGCCCCGCCCCCGGCGACGATCGCCCCGCGGTTGACGTCGGTGCCCGAGACCACCCCCGGCTCCGAGTGCATGCTGCGTTGCCACGCGTCGGAGATGCCGACGATCACCCCAGTGACGGCGAAGCCGGCCAGCGTCCCGCCCGCGAAGATCACCGTCAGGTACACGCTCCCGTAGTCGAGGATCGTGTCGAGGAAGCTCCGCCGCGTCCCCTTGATCCGGACCGCCGGGCCGCCGATGAGCACGTTCTCCGAGCCGGTCGCGATCTTCGCGTCGCACAGCAGCGCGTCGCCCTTGCGGGCCGCCGGCCGGCACGCGTAGAAGACCGTCTTGCTGCCCTCGACGATCGCCTTGGGCCCGTGGTTGTAGACCACCGGGAAGTAGCACACCGAAAGATCGGTCACCGCCGCCGCGTCGCGGTTGTTGATCAGGACGTTCGAGGTCCCCGGTCCGACCCCGCCGGTCTCGACCCCCGGGCTCGGCGCCAGCGCGTCGTAAAGCGCCGCCGCCCCGAGCCCCGCCGCCCCGCCGACCGCCGCCAGCCCGGCGATCGCCCCCAGCGCCAGGCCGCCCGTGCCCACCACCAGCAGCCCGATCGCCACCGCCGCCACCGCACCGACGAAGAAGCCGAGCAGCTTCGACGAGTGCTTGATGGTGTCGTCCATGCGGGCTGCCAGCGCGAAGCTCATGACAACCTCCCTCGCGTCACGGACGGTTCGGATCGGCCGGCGGCGTCACCGTGGCAGTGGCGAGGATCTCGTCCCACAGCGGCTGGATCTCGCGGACCCCCTTGCGGGTCGCCGACATCACGATCGACACCACGCTGCCCTTCATGTCGATCGCCACCACCTGGCGCTGCTCGTACTCGACCCCGCGGGCGGTCAGCGTATAGAGAAACTCGCCCGCCGGCACCGAACCGAGGGTGCGGCTGCGGCGGTCGATCAGCGCGAACTCCGGCATCGTCCGCGCGAACTCCACCAGCATCCCGTCCATGTATTGCTGCAGCGTCGTCCGCGGGTCGATCGACTCGCGCCGCACCACCACCGACGCGCCCTTCTCGCCCTCTTCGCCGTTGGAGAACACCACCATCGCGTTGCGCTTCCACGTCGGCGGCACCGCCAGCTGCACGCCCTCGCCGGCGTTGATCAGGTTGTTGGGTGTAGCCATCGCAATCAGCCTCTCCGTCGCCGCGAGCCCACGGTCCGATCGACCTATCCTGTCCCCGCGACGGCTGTCAAGGCGGAGTCGCCCGCGAATGCGAGCACCCGCCCGCTCGCGCCCACCGCCGCGGCCGAGCGCGCTCGGGCGGCGCGGCAGCGAGCGCCGACGGGCGACCGGCACCACGCATATTCGTGTCATTCACGGCGGGTGTCGTCTACCCCGCGCAAACACGGTGCCCAGATTCGCCCGCGCCTATCGTCGCACCCGCCGCTCGCCGCGAAATGTATCGACCGCGAAAGGATTCGGACGGGGCTCGAGCCGCGCGGCGAATGATAGGATCCTACCACGGGGCGCGCTCCGGTGGCCCAGGCCCGCGCTCCGTCGAACCGACCGACGAACGCCGCCGAGCCGGCGCTCAGAACACCCACGTATAGCCGCCGCTGACACTCGCGCTCAGCTCGCCCCCGCCGCTGAGCGACACCACGATGCCGACGGGCGCCGGCGTCGTCTCGCCGCTGACGAGCGCGAGCCACCCGGCCTCGTCGTCGGGCACGGCGAAGACCACCTGAAGGCCGGCGCCCGGGCCGACCGCGACCTCGACGGTCACCGCGAAGTACGGGCCCTTCAGATCGGCGGGCCGCGGCGTCCACACGCCGAGCTGGTCCCCCAGCGACGCGCCGATCGAGACCGCCACCCCGCCGACCCCGAAGAAGCCGCCGATCGCCGCCGCGTCGGGCAACGTGCACGCGTAGCCGAAGCAGCCCTCGGCGCCTGCCCCGTAGGCCGCGCTGCCGCCCCCGCCCAGCGACAGCGTGGCGAACTTTCCGCACGTCGCGGCGATCGCCCGCAGCTCGGGCCGGCCTGCCAGCGCCTTCACCGACGCCAGCGTCACCGCGTCACGCTGCCTGCCGGCCGCGGCGAGGACGACCCGCTCGAATTCCGCCGCGCCCCTGGCGTCGGCGAGCAGCGCCGTCCCGCCCGCGACCATCGCGTCGATCAGCGCCTTCTGCCCGCGGACCGTCGCCATCGCCGCGGCGAGCAGCAGGTCGACGAGGCCGTCGTCGAGCCAGCGCTCCAGCGCCGCCAGCGTCTCGTTCCACGCGCTCTCGCCCAGCCGCAGCGCGTCTTCGTACGTCGATTCCGCCAGCGCCCCGGCCTGCGCGCCGACGCCTGCGAGCGTCGACCCGGCGACGTCCGCCCCCTGCACGGCCCCGTCGGCGACCTTGTCGGCCGCGTCCTTGACCGCGCCCGTCGCCTTGTGGGTCGCCTTCTTCAACTTCTTGCCGGCCTTCTTGAACGCCTTGCCGATACCCATATGCAGTGCTCCCTTCGAGGAGCTGCGGTGATAGCCAGGCGATGTGGAGAGAGTATGGAGGAGGCGCTCGTCGCATTCGCGCGCACGTCTCATTCATGACACCGACGTCGAGCGGCGAGGTCTGCCATCGCCCAGAAGCACGGCCGTCATGCGCTCCGCCCTCGGCGGCGCCGCGGCCAGGAAGCGCGCATCGCCGCCCCGCGACCGCCCCGCGAGCGAGCGCCCGCGGGGCGCACGACCTCACGGCTTCAGCGTCAGCGTCAGCGTCACGCTGTCGAGCGTGCCGGTGTCCTGCGGCGCCCGGTCGCCGGCGCAGAACTTCCACACGCCCTTGGCCGAAACGCCGTCGAAGTCGCCGAAGTTGAGGCCGGGGCCCGCGCCGTGGTTGGGGAAGTAGTCGCAGGCCCCATCGCCCTGGCACACCACCCCGCTGTCGGCCAGCGTGTTGCCCATCAGCTCGGCGTCCTTGACCCCGCCGTCGCGGAACAGCACGGGGAAGTCCTTCGACAGGTTGGAGCTGTCGCCGGCGGTCCCGGACGTGCCGTCGTCGGCGAACTCGGTGTAGCCGGGCCGGCTCATCACCGTCAGCACCTTGGCGCCGCCGGGGCTGACCAGCTTGAACACCAGGTCGCCGATCCACGTGTGCGTGATGCCGACCTGCAGCGTGACGTCGTCGACCTTGTTGGCGTTGACGACGTTGAGGTCGACGCAGACCATCTGCGCCAGCTGCCCCTTGTACATGTTGTCGGGCACGGCCGCGCCCAGGCCGGTGAGCTTGACCTGCGCGCCGAGCTCGAGCTTGCAGCTGGCGTCGCAGCCGTCGCCGGCCACCGCGTTGCCGTCGTCGCACTGCTCGAGGTCCATGCGGATGAACCCGTCGCCGCACTTGGCGGTCTTGCACTGCGCGCACGCGTCGGTGTCGACGAGGTTGCCGTCGTCGCACTCCTCGACGCCCGCCTGCACCTTCGCGTCGCCGCAGGTCGCCGTCTGGCACGACGACGTGCACGCCGCGTCGTCGGCGTTGGCCTGGCCCTCGTCGCACGTCTCGCCCGGCTGGACGAAGCCGTCGCCGCACGCCGCGTTCTTGCACACCGCCGTGCAGGCGTCGTCGTTGCTCTGATTGCCGTCGTCGCACTCCTCGCCGGGGCCCTTGAAGCCGTCGCCGCAGACGTTGTCGGTGCAGTCCGCCTTGCAGGCCTTGTCGTCGCCGTTCATGGCCCCCTCGTCGCACTGCTCGTGGTTGTCCCACACCAGGCCGTCGCCGCAGGCCGCCAGCTTGCAGCCGAACGTGCAGTCGCCGGTGTCCTTGTTGAGCGGACCGGCGTCGCAGGTCTCCATCAAGCTGGCCTGGGTGAACCCGTCGCCGCACACCGGCGCCTTGCAGAGGCTCGTGCACGCGTCGTCGTTGTCGGCGTTCCCGTCGTCGCAGACCTCGCCGACGTCCATCGTCCCGTTGCCGCACGCCTCGAGCTCGCAGGCCGCGTTGCAGCCGTCGCCCGGCGCGTCGTTGCCGTCGTCGCAGGCCTCGCTCGGGCTCGGATCGCCGTCGCCGCACACGTTGGCGACGCAGCCCTCCAGGCACTCCTGCCCGGGCCCGTTGTCCTTGCCGAGATCGCAGGCCTCGACCCCGTCCAGCACGAAGCCGTCGCCGCAGGCCGCCAGCTTGCACGTCGGCGTACACATCGCGCCCTGCCCGTTGCCCGCCCCGTCGTCGCACTCCTCGCCGACGCCGTCCTGGATCAGCGAATCACCGCACGCCGCCAGGGTGCACGCATTGGTGCACGCGTCGGTGTCGACGTCGTTGCCGTCGTCGCACGCCTCCATCAGCCCGGCGATGCCGTCACCGCACTCGGGCACCGCGCACGCGTTGGTGCACGCGTCGCCGTCGCGGCGGTTGCCGTCGTCGCAGCCCTCGCCCGGCCCGACCGCCCCGTCGCCGCACTCGTTCGGCGAACAGTCGGCCTTGCAGGCCTTGTCGTCGCCGTTGTCGGCCCCGTTGTCACAGCCCTCGCCGGCCTCGACCACCCCGTTGCCGCACTCCACCGGCGCGCCGGTCGTCGAGTCGGTGTCCGTGTCGGTCGGGTCGGTCGTGGTGGTGGTCGTGGTCCCGTCCGTCGAGGTCCCGGTCGTCGGCGCCGTCGTCGTCGAGGTCGTCGGTGTGCCCGTGCTCGCCTCCACGTCCGTCGTCGCGTCGGTGCTCGTCCCGTCGGTCCCCGTCTCCGAGGTCGTCGCGCTCGGTCCGCTGCACCCGACCACCAGCGCCGCGGTCACCGCCAGCGCGCCCACCTCTCGCTCGCCAATCCAACGATTCCATCGCATCGGCGCACATTAGAGCGGCCCCGCGACGCCGGCAACGCGCAATGTCGTGCGCCGCTGCAGTCGCCGACACTCGTATGATTCCGCCCCCGGGTGGAACTCCTCGCGGGCGACCGCAGACTTCGACGCCAGCGCCCCGTCAGGGCCCGCGTCTCCACTCGCGGGTCCGCGCCCACACCACGCATCACCCCTCGGGGATGGCACACGCACGCGCGGACCGACGCCCGCGGCGAGTCCCCATCACTTACGACGGCGGCGCACACACGCACGCGCAGGCCGGATGCGCGGCGCCGTCTGGGTCGCCGGCCTCGCACGCGTCGTAGCCGAGCGGATCGGCGGTGCAACCATTGACCAGCCGCGTGATGCCCGGCGCCTCCTCGCGGAAGGCGGGCGCGATCAGCCGCTCCGGCGCCTCCCCGTCGCCCTGGCAGCCGCGGATCGGCAGACAGGCCGGCGGGCCCGGCGTGTCGACATAGGCCACGCAGCGCAGCTCGTCCGCGGTCTCGCAATCGCCCGTGACGACCACGCTCCGCACCCACGCGCAGCGAAACTCCGCCCCGCCGGACGCCAGGCAGGCCTCGTTCGTCTCGGCGGCCGCGCACTCCCGCATCGCCTCCGCCGTCCGCTCGTCCTCGCGCCCCTCGCAGCCGGTCGCCGCCAGCGACAGCAGCGCCACGAGTCCTTTCAATGATGACATGCGCATGCCCGCTCCTCCTCACCGCAGCGAGCGGTACCCGCCCGCCACGCCGCGCTTCGACAGCACGATCTGCCACAGTTGATTGCGACAGCCGGCGCGGAACGACCCTGCCATCGTCTGCAAATAATAGCTCCACATCCGCCGAAACCGCGCCGGCATCGCCGCCCCGCGGGCCTCCGCGTGGGCCACGAAGTTCGCGTGCCAGGCCATCACCGTGCGGTCGTAGTCGGCGCGGAAGTTGTGCCAGTCCTCGATCACGAACAGCCCGTGGGCCGCCCGGCTGATGTCGGCGGTGGCCGGCAGGGCCCCGTTGGGGAAGATGTGGCGATTGAGCCACGCGTCGGTGCGCCCGTGCTCGTTGCCGATCGTGTGCAGCAAGAACAGCCCGTCGTCGCGCAGCAGCCGGTGCGCCGACTCGAAGAACGCCCGGTAGTTGCGGTGGCCGACGTGCTCGAACATGCCGACGCTGGCCAGCTTGTCGAACGGGCCCATGCCCAGCAGCGCCGGGTCGCGCCAGTCGAGCGCGTGGTAGCTGCCGCCGTGCCCTTCGTCGTGCGCGGCCGCCCAGTCGCGCTGCGGCGCCGACACCGTGATCCCGGTCGCTCGCGCCCCGCGGCTGGCGATCGCGTGGCGGACCAGCCCGCCCCAGCCGCAGCCGATGTCGAGCAGCGACTCACCTGTCCCGAGGTACAGCTTGGAACAGACCAGCTCGAACTTGGCCCGCTGGGCCGCGTCGAGGTCCGCGGCCGCGCGCCAGTAGCCGCACGAGTAGGCCATCGTCGGCCCCAGCATCGCCGCGAACAGCTCGGTGTCGAGGTCGTAGTGGACCTCCGCCACCTGGCCCGAGCGCCCCGTCGTCTGCAGGTTCACCAGCCGCGACGCCGTCGCCAGCGCCGCCGTGCGCCAGTCGAGCACCGCCTCGTCGCCGCTGGTCGCCAGCACCCGCGCCGTCAGCTCGTCGATCGCCGCGCAGTCCCACCAGCCGTCCATGTAGCTGTCGCCGAGCGCCAGCGACCCGCCGAGCGCGACCCGCCGCCACAGCCGCGGGTCGTGCACGTGGATGTCCCATGGGTCAGGTCCGCCCACGCGCGCCCCGGCGCGCTCCAGCGCCCGCTCGACCGCCCGGCGCGCCGCGCTGTCGAGCCCGCCCACGTCAGTCCCGCTTCTTGAGGCCCGCCAGCGCGCTGGCCTGGGCGCGCACGCTGTCGGGGGCCATGACGACCTGCATCGCCATGCGGTCGAGCTCCGGGTGCGCGGCGATCGCCGCCATCGTCGGCTGCTGCAGCGCCAGCTTGCTGGCCGCGTAGGCCGACGCGCTGTCGACCCCGATCCGCCGCGCCTCTGCCAGCGCCGTCGCCAGCAGCTGCTCGGGCGCGACCACGCGGTGCAGCACCCCGAGCCGCTCGGCCGCGGCGACGTCGTAGAGCTGGCCCGACAGCGTCATCGCGGCGGTCGCCGGCGTGCCGATCGCGTAGCGCACCATCTCGATGTACGTCCACGGCATCGGGATCCCGACCGGCACCTCGTTGATGGCGAAGCGGGCCCGGCCCTCGGCGCCGACCCGCACGTCGCACGCGACCGCCAGGATCAGCCCGCCGGCGAAGGTGTTGCCGTTGATCGCCGCGACCGTGCGCCGCGGCAGGCTGAACACCCGTAACAGACTGCGGCGGAATTCGTCGAACCACGCCTGCAGCTCGTCCATGTCGTTGCGGGCGAACCGCGGGAACACGTCCTCGAAGTCGAGCCCCGCCGAGAACGTCTTGCCTTCCGCCGTCAGCACCACCGGCAGCGCCGGGTGGTCGTGCTCGACCGCGTCGAACGCGGCGTGCAGGTCGGCGAAGAACTCCGGGTTCATGCGGTTGACCGGGTTCGAGCGCATCGTGACGATCACGGCGCCCTCGCTGCGCTCCACGCTCCACTTCATACGAATGGCTCCCCGCGCTCGCTGGCGCCGGCTGTCCCTTGCGACAGGTTGCTCGGCGTCTTCAGGTCCCACACCAGGCCGAGCGCCGCCCACAGGCGCAGCACGTACCAGCCGACGTCGAACTCCCACCACACGTGGCCCTGGCGGGCCGACGACGAGAACCGGTGATGATTGTTGTGAAACTCGCCGAGCGCCAGGACCCCGAGCGGCCAGTGGTTGCGGCTGAAGTCCTCGCAGGCGTAGCGGCGGTAGCCGCCCCAGGCGTGGCTGAACGACTGCACCCAGTGCGTGATCTCCCAGATCAGCACCGTCGGCAGCAGCCCGCCCCACAGCACGCCCTCCGCCCCCCGATGACAGTAGAGCCCGGCGCACATCGCCGCGAACGGCACGAAGTGCCAGGTGTCGAGCCAGCGCAATTCGGGGTAGCGCGCCAGGTCCGGGATCGCCTCGAGGTGGGTCACGCGGTGGCGGCGGTCGAGGAACCACAGGTAATGCGAATAGAAGAACCCCTGGTAATGCGGCGAGTGCAGGTCGCGGCTGGTGTCGGCGTTGCGGTGGTGGCGGCGGTGCGTCTCGGCCCACCAGATCACCCCGCCCTGCAGGGTCGTGCTGCCGAGCAGCGCCAGCAGGAACTGGAACGGCCGCGACGTCTTGAACGCGCGGTGGGCGAAATATCGGTGGAACCCGACCGTCAGCGCGAACATCCGCGCCGCGAAGCAGGCGGCGAACAGCGCGAACGCCGGCCACGACAGCCCGGTGACGACCACCCCGAGGCACAGCGCGTGGACCAGCAGGTAGAAGCCCGCCGCCGACCACGAGAGCTGCGCCAGCGGCAGCGAAGCCTTGCGCCGGTCGTCTCGCATCGCCTCAGCTCCCGGCCGCCTCGAGCGGCCCCGCGTCGCCCGGGCGCACCGCCGGCAGCGGCGCCCCCGGCCGCCACTTGCGGTCGTACACGTAGAGCTCGCGCGCCAGCCCGCACGCCGCCAGCGCGCGGATGACCGCCCAGCCGACGTCGAACTCCCACCAGCGGTTCGAGAACTTGGCCGAGCGCGGGAACCGGTGATGGTTGTTGTGAAGCTCCTCGCCGGCGATCACCAGCGCCAGCGGGACCACGTTGCGGCTGCCGTCGCGGGTCGCGTGATTGCGGTACCCCGCGTGGTGCCCGAGCCCGTTGATCACCCCGGCGCACAGCGGCATCCACATCAATTGCAGCACGAACCCCAGCAGCCCCAGCCCCGGCCCCAGCAGCCCGACATAGATGGCAGCCAGCAGCAGCAGCCCGAGGTTGCTGCGGCCCTCGTAGAGGCCCCGCTCGAGCCAATCGTCGGGGCAGTCGTGGCCGAACCGCCGCAGCGTCGCCTCGTTGGTGCTCTCGCGGAAGTAATAGCGGTACCCGGCGAAGAAGATCTGCGCGATCCCGTGGACCACCGGCGAGTGTGGGTCGCCCTCGCGGTCGACGTAGGCGTGGTGCTTGCGGTGCACCGCCACCCACGCGCGCACCCGCGTGCCCGTGGTCAAGAAGATGAGGAAGCGGAACACGTGCGCCGGCAGCGGGTGCAGCGCGACCGCCCGGTGGGCCAGCGCGCGGTGGGCATAGACGCTGATGCTGATGTTGGCCAGCCAGCCGAACCCGACGCAAAGAAGGAGGACCTGGAGCACCGCGCCGATCCTTATCAGGCGCCGCCCGGGCAAGTCAACGCCGCCCGCGCCCCGCGCCCCGCCGGCTCGCCCCGGCCCGCTTCACCCCATGACATGACCTTTGGGCCATGCCGCATCGCGCATGTCCCAAAGTTAACCTCGCGCCGCGTCCGCCCGCGGAGCGACCCGGGCGACCGCCCGCTCGACCGCCGGCGGATCGATCACCGCCAGGTACAGCAGCACCATCGTCGCCGAGAACGTGTGGACTGGCAGCAGCACGTACAGCGCCGCGTGCAGCAGCACGCCCAGCGGCAGCAGCACGCGGTGCCAGCGGGGTCGCCACACCCCGATCGCCAGCGCGAACTCCAGGGCGACGATCGACGACGCCGCGATCGCCGAGGCGATCGTCATAGCTGTCCCGAGAGGCAGGTCCGATCCGAAATAATAAAAGCCCGCGAGCTGCTCGAGCCGCGCCCCTGACAGGAAGCCTGGCTCGCACTTGTCGATCGCGCTCCACAGGTAGATCGCCGACAGCTGCGCCGTCATCAGCCGCAGCCCCAGCAAGGGTCCGCGCTCGTCCGGCGCGGGCGCCCCGAGCCGACTGGCCCGCGCCAGCGCTCGCCCGCGATCGATCGACAGCGACCGCCCGCACGGCGTCAGCGCGCACAGCACCGTCGCCGACATCAGCAGGAAATGGTGGTGGTGGATCCACGCCGTGCGCCCGCCCGCGGCCCCGACCCCGAAGTACATCGTCGCCACCACGATCGCCGCCGTCGCCGTGGCCGCCCGCGTCCACAGGCCGACGAACATCAGGGCCGTCGCTGTGAAGAAGCCCAGCGACAGCGCCACCATGGCCGGCCCGTCGGCGTGGACCAGCACCATGTCCTCGCCCCAGCGGGCCCACAGCAGCAGCGCGAGGCCGATCCGCACCAGCGCCATCGGTACCGTCGAGCCCTCGGCCGCGGCCCACGCGACCAGGCGGGCCCACGCGGATTCACCGGTCTTCGTGGCCACGCGGCCGCGTCCCCGGGATCTGCGGCCGCGGCGGCAGCGGCCGGCACAGGTCGTGTTCGCCGGCGTGCAGCAGCACCCAGCCGCGCATCGTGGCGATGCGGGCCCGCGCGCGCAGGTCGACCGACCCCAGGCGCGCGCACAGCTCGCCTGCCACGCGCATGAGCCCCGCCTCGCCCGTCATCGTCCGCAACCACCGCGGCGCCGTCGCTCGCTCGCGGCCGAGCGCCGCGTAGCGATCGATCGGCGCCTCGCGCCCTTGCCCGTCGCGGACGCTGAACTCCGCGACCACCAGCCCGACACCGACCTCGTTGAACAGCTCCCAGTCGCGCACGAACCGGCTGCGCCCGCCGAACAGCTGGCGATACGCCGGGATCAGCAACAGCCCCGCCGCGACCGCGACGAACACGATCGCCCGCGCCCGCCTCGCCGTCGTCGTGGTCGCCACACCACGACCGTAACAGATCCTCCGACCTCGCCGCGCGCTGACGGGCCTCGCACCGGCCCCATCCGCGAGCGACCGCCGCGGCTTGCAATCGCGCCTGTGCTGCGCCGCCCTCCTCGGCCCT
This sequence comes from Nannocystis bainbridge, assembly GCF_028368995.1. GTDB lineage: Bacteria > Myxococcota_A > Polyangia > Nannocystales > Nannocystaceae > Nannocystis > Nannocystis bainbridge. The sequence continues at coordinate 714,776 of NZ_JAQNDL010000001.1, forward strand.
CGCGTTGACGGCTCGCCGGACTGCTGGCCATCTCCCTCGGAGGGGCACGTGCTCGCCCCGGTCGAGACCTCTATGCCGACACGTCGCTCGCCGCTCCTCGTCCCGCTGGTCCTCTTCGCCTGCACCGATCGCCCGCTCGGCGAGACCGAAGCCAGCACCGCCGGGCCGAACACCAGCGAATCGCCGCCTGCCACCGGCACCACCGACGACCCGCCGGGCACCGCGACCACGCCGACCTCCACCACGACGTCGCCGCTGCCGACCACCGCGACCACCGACGCGACCACGGCCACCACGATCGATCCCGGCGCCACCACGACCGTCGATCCGAGCGCCACCACGGCCGTCGATCCCAGCACTGGCACCACCGTCGATCCCGGCGGCACGACCGTCGATCCCGGCGGCACCACCGACGATCCGCAGCCGAAGCTCGACCTCTTCGAACCGGAGCCGACCTCCGGCCTGTTCGGTTGCACCCTCGACGCTCCCGCCGGCACCATGGTCAGCGGCAGCTCGACGCTCGGCCCATTCGCCGCCCAGCGCGCCTATTTCGGCTTCGACACCCTCGGGGAGGAGCCGTACTCGCCGCGGCTCCTGTTCGTCTCGCCCGCCGCCGATCCGGCCGTCGAGGTACAGCAGCTCAATGGCAGCACCGGCCCGATCCTCCACGGCTTCGCGTGGAGCGATCCGTTCGAAAAAGGCGGCTGGATCGGCCAGTGGCCGCTCTCGGCCTACGTCTTCGCGGAGGGCATGGTGGGTGACATCGCCCGGCCCGAGACCGTAGTCATCGACGCGCGGCTCGGCAACTGGGACGCGCACGATCCCGCCGATCCGCCCCGGCTCGTCGGCAGCCTGCAGGGCGGGGTCTCCGGCCCCTTCGACGCCGTGTTCTGCGACAAGCTGGTGGCGATCATCATCCCCGAGTGAGCCGCCCGCGAGCTTCGGCGCGACATGGTCTTCGGGACATGTCAGTCGAGGTCCCAGTCCCAGGAGAAGCTGGCCAGCCACTCGAGGAACCCGTCGGACTCTCGCCGCGGATCGCTCTCGGCCGAGCAGTGAAAGATCCGCCCGGCGCCGGCCGGCGACAGATCGATGCAGCTTACGGAGTCCTCGATGCCGCCGAGCACGAACCACTGCGCATCGAGCAGATCGGCGAGGTACCGCTGCTGCTCGCGGATGAACGCGAGCGGCCACAGGTACGGGAAATCGTCGCCTGCGCTGCCGTCGTGGCGCCGGTACCAGGCCCGCACGTCCTCGGGCAGCGTCACGCCGAGCGCCTTCTCGGTGCGCGCGATCTCCCGCGCCGAGGCGCCGTCCCGCAGCTCGACCCCGACCTCCTCGGCGCGCGCCTCGACCTCGACGAACACCTCCTCGGCCGTGCGCGGCGCGACCGGCTGCTTCGCGGCCTTCTTGCTCGCCGACTTTGCCGTCTTGCCCGCGGCCGACTTCGCCGTCTTCTTGCTCACCGACTTCGCGGTCTTCTTGCTCGCCGACTTCGCGGCCTTCTTGCTCGCCGACTTCGCCGGCTTCTTCGCCGTCTTGCCCGCGGCCGCTTTCACCGGCTTCTTCGTCCCCGGCTTCGCGGCCGTCGTGCTCGCCGACTTCGCAGTCTTCTTGCTCGCTGACGGCGCCGAACGGGTGATCTTCCTGGCAGCGGGCTTGGTGGTCGTCACGCTCTGACAGCGTCCCATCTCCTCGCGCGGGTTTCAATCCGGCCGCGCGCCGAGACGCGAAGCATCACCACCCGCGGCGCTGCCCCGGCGCGTCGGCGCGTCCGCGCTTCAGAACCGCAGCCGCAGCCCGCCCGGCCCGAGCCCGAGCTGCGGCGCTCGTTCGGGCATTCGTTGATACAGCAAACGGTCGGTGAAGATCGCCGCCGGCACCAACCCTGCCAATGCCACTGCTGCGAAGATCGGCGCCGTGATCTCGGCCCAGCGGCGATCGGGGCAGTCGCGCACGTAGCTGCCCGTGTGCGTGTCGCCGCAGGTGCCGAGGAACGCCAGCGGAACGGCCGTGCCGATCAGCCCCACGATCGCCACCGTCCACGACACGGCGGCCTGGATCTTCACCTTGCGCCGCTGCGCCTGCCACTGCTTCTCCGGGATCACCGGCGGCAGCAGGTCGGGCGGCGTGATCGCCACCATCGGCGTCGGCACTGTCCGCGGCGTCGGCTCGCCCTCATGATCCGGGCGCACCATCTCGCGGTCCTCCGGCGGAGCGCCGCGCGCCGCCACCGGCGCCATGAGAGCGACGCCGATCGCCAGCGCCCACCTGCTCGCCCGCATCACGACTCCGGCCGCAGCTCGACCTTCAGCCACCCTGGCTGGCGCAGGTCGAACGCCTTGTAGGCCGCGATGACGTCGGTCAGCGGCTCGACGCGGGTGATGAATTGCAGCGGGTCGACGGTGCCGCGCTGGACCAGGTCGAGCAGCTTCGGGATGTATTTGCGGTGGTGGCAATTGCCCATCTTCACCGTCAGGTTCTTGTTCATCGCCTGGCCGATCGGGAAGAACTTCGCCGTCGGCGGATACACCCCGACGATCGACAGCGTGCCCGCCTTGGCCAGCGCCTCGACCGCCCACTCGAGCGCCTGCGACGGCGCGTCACCGGGGTGCCAGTGCTCGCCGTCGGGCCTGGCGTGCGGCGCCACGGCCTCGAGCTCGCGCGCGTGCTGGTCGTACTTGCGCTCGGCCTCGGCGCGGGCGGCCCCGCGGTGCGCGTGGCAGGCGTCGACGCCCACGGCATCGATCGCCCGGTCGGGCCCGATCCCGCCGGTCAGCGCGCGCAGCGTCTGGACCGGGTGATCGACCTCGAAGTTGATGATCTCGGCCCCCTGGGCCTGCGCCATGGCCAGGCGCGTCGGCTCGTTGTCGACCGCGAAGACCCGCCCCGCGCCCATCAGCTTGGCGCTCAGGATCGCAAACTGCCCGACCGGCCCGCAGCCGAACACCACCACCGTATCGCCGTCCTTGATCTCCGCATATTCGGCGCCCATGTAGCCGGTCGGGAAGATGTCCGAGAGCAGCAGCGCCTGGTCGTCGCTGACCTCGTCGGGCAGCTTGACCAGGTTGACCGCCGCGTACGGGATGCGCGCCTTCTCGGCCTGCAGCCCGTGGAACGGCCCCGTCTCGGTCGGACCGCCGTAGAACGCGGTGCCCGCCTGCGACCCCTTGGGGTTGGCGCGGTCGCACTGCGCGAAGTAACCGGCGCGGCAGTACGAGCAATGACCGCAGGCGATCGTCGAAGGGATCACCACGCGATCGCCGACGCGGAAGTTGCGGACCTCCTTGCCCACCGCCTCGATCACGCCGACCCCCTCGTGGCCGAGGATCGTGCCCGGCTGCATGCCCGGCATGCTGCCGCGGATCATGTGGAGGTCGGTCCCGCAGATCGCGCTGGCGGTCAGCCGCACGATCGCGTCGGTTGGTTCGCGCAGCTTCGGTTCGGCGACATCCTCGAGGCGGATGTCCCCCACATCACGAAATACGACGGCTCGCATCGCTGCGCTTATGCGACGTTTCGCCCGCGGGTCAACCGACCGGCCGCGGGCCTCGACGTTGCACGAGGTTGCGCGAGCCACCTTGTCGAGACCGCTGCCGGCGAATGCTTCGACCGGGCGGTGGCGGCGCGAGCGTGGGCTTGCGCCCGCCTCGGCAGCGCCAGCCCCGTGATTCGCAGTTCCCCACCGAGCGCGTGGCCCGCGACGCCAGCCGCCGCCATGGTGCCCTCGTGGAGGAGCGCGGCGGGGTGGCTGCGAGCGCGATGACCAAGCCCGCGGACGACGAAGAGGACCGCTTCCAGATCCTCGCCACCGCCTCGCTCACCCTGAGCGGCGCCCGCGTGCTCAAGCAGGGCGACACCTTCGCCGTGTTCGACCGCTTCGGCGACATCCGCCCGTCCGGTGCCTTCGGCGCCCAGGGCCTCTACCACGACGGCGCCCGCTTCCTCTCGGCCCTGCGCCTGCGCCTCGGCGGCCAGCCGCTCCCGCTGCTCAGCTCGACCGTCGGCGCCGACAACATGGTGTTCGTCGTCGACATGATGAACCCCGAACTCCCGCCCGGCGGCGACGTCGTCGTCCATCACGGCACCCTGCACGTCGCGCGCGAGAAGTTCCTGTGGCAGGCCGCCTGCCACGAGCGGATCCACGTCACCAACTACGGCCCCGACGCGGTCGAGCTCGAGCTCGAGCTCGCCTTCGCCGCCGACTTCGCCGACGTGTTCGAGGTCCGCGGCACCCGCCGCGACCGTCGCGGGGCCATGCATGCACCTGTCCTCGGGGACAGCTCCGTCGAGCTCGCCTACACCGGCCTCGACGGCCTCGTGCGGCGCACCCGACTCGGCTTCGACCCCGCGCCCGCGGTCTGCGCCCCCGACCGCGCGCTGTACCGGCTTCACCTCCCCGCCCGGGTCACCCAGGAGCTCCACGTCACCGTCGCCTGCGAGCTCGGCGACGACGAGCCCGCCGCCTGCCCGCGCTTCGCCGTCGCCCACGCCCGCGCGGCCGAGCGCCTGCACGAGCTCGCCGCCCGCGACTGCACCATCGAGAGCTCGAGCGAGCAGTTCGACGACTGGATCCGCCGCTCGCTCGCCGATCTGCGGATGATGATCACGCGCACGCCCGCCGGCCTGGTCCCGCACGCCGGCGTGCCGTGGTTCTGCGCCCCGTTCGGGCGCGACGCGATCGTCACCGCCCTCGCGGCGATGTGGGTCAGCCCCGACCTCGCGCGCGGCGTCCTGCGCTTCCTCGCCGCCACCCAGGCCGATCGTGCGGACCCGGCCACCGACGCCGAGCCCGGCAAGATCGTCCACGAGATCCGCGGCGGCGAAATGGCCACGCTCGGCGAGATCCCGTTCCGCCGCTACTACGGCAGCGTCGACGCCACCCCGCTGTTCGTCGTGCTCGCCGCCGCCTACCACGAGCACACCGGCGACGGCGCGACGATCGCCGAGCTGTGGCCGCAGGTCGAGCGCGCCCTGCTGTGGATCGAGCGCCACGGCGACTGCGACGGCGACGGCTTCGTCGAGTACGGCCGCCGCGCCGAGCACGGCCTGGTCCATCACGGCTGGAAGGACTCGCACGACGCCGTGTTCCACGCCGACGGCAGCCCGGCCGAGGGCCCGATCGCGCTGTGCGAGGTCCAGGGCTACGTGTACGCCGCGTACCAGGGCGGGGCGCGGCTGGCCGAGCTGCTCGGCGACGAGGCCCGGGCCCGGGTCTTGCGGGCCCGCGCCGAGCGCCTGCGGGCCCGCTTCGACGCCGCGTTCTGGTGCGAGGAGCTCGAGGGCTACGCGCTCGCGCTCGACGGCGGCAAGCGGCCGTGTCGCGTGCGCACCTCGAACGCCGGCCAGTGTCTGTTCAGCGGCATCGCCCTGCCCGAGCGCGCGCCTCGCCTCGCCGACCGCCTGCTCGCCGACGACATGTTCTCCGGCTGGGGCATCCGCACCGTCAGCGCGTGCGAGCGGCGCTACAACCCGATGTCGTACCACAACGGCTCGATCTGGCCCCACGACAACGCGCTTATCGCCCTCGGCCTGGCGCGCTACAACCTCAAGGACCACGTCCTGCGCGTCCTGCAGGCCATGTTCGAGGCCTCGGGCGCCGCCGAACTCAGCCGCCTGCCCGAGCTGTTCTGCGGCTTCCCCCGCCGCGACGGCGCCGGCCCGACGATGTACCCCGTCGCCTGCTCGCCGCAGGCGTGGGCCGCCACCGCCCCGCTGCTGCTGCTGCAGGCCGCCCTCGGCATGCAGGTCGAGGGCGCCGAGGGCCGCGTCCTCTTCCTCCGCTCCGCCCTGCCCCCCGCCCTCGAGCGCGTCTCGATCCGCAACCTCCGCGTCGGCGCCGGCACCATCGACCTCGCCCTCCATCGCCACCCCGAAGACGTCGGCATCCACATCCTCGGCCGCCGCGGCCCCGTCGAGATCGTCGCCGTCAAGTGAGGCGCGCTGACGAAGAGGACATGTCCATCTCGACATGTCCTCTCGAACATGCCGCAGAGGACATGTCCTCTGCGACACCCGCGCGACTACGACTGGCGCAGCGACGCCTTGAGCGTGATCGTGCGGACCCCGGCGAGCGCCTTGGACACCGGGCAGGCCTTCTTGGTCGCCTCGGCGATCTCCGCGAACTTGCCCTCGTCGAGGCCCGGCACGTCGGCCTCGGTGGTCAGCTCGATGGTGGTGATCGAGAAGCCCTCGCCGTCCTTCTCGAGCTTCACCGCCGCCGAGGTGTGGATCGACCGCGGCGGCGTCCCGGCCTTCTCGAGGCCGAGCGACAGCGCCATCGAGAAGCAGCCCGCCAGCGCCGCGCCCACCACCTCTTCGGGGTTGCTGGCCGGCTGGCCCTCGAACCGCGAGGCGAACGAGAACGGGATCTCGGGCGCGTGCTCGGGCTTCATCGTGCCCTTGCCGGTCTTGATCGAACCTTCCCACTGAGCGCTGGCTTTGCTGATTCCCATCGATGATTCTCCGGCGCGCAACGTAGCACGTCCCCCGCGCGCGGCGGCGGGCCCCGCGACCGCCGGGCCCCGCCGCAGCGGGCTCGGCCGGCAGGCTCGGCCGGCAGGCTCGGCCGGCGAACCACGGGCGAGCAGCGTTTGTCGTCCTCGCTGCCCGCGGGCGATCACCCCGCGACCGCCGCGAGCCCGACCCACTCACGCCCCGCGCAGAAGCCGTGCCCACCCGCTGCGCGAGCGCCCGACCCCGGCACCCGCCATCGAAGCGCCGGCCGCTCGATCCCGACGCGCCCTCGCGGCGCTGGCACATTCGCGGTCGCCAGCCCCGCCCGATCGCCGCGATGCGTCGCTCACCCGCCCGCGAGCCCGTCCCGATCGATCACAGCCGCGAGCGCGTCATGCGAACGACCACGCGGATCATGGAAGGCCCATGCAGCATTGCATCCTCACCGCGGCCCTCTGCCTCTCGCTCGCTGCGACCGCGGAGCCGCCCGCCAGCCCGGTCGCGGAGCCCCGGACGCCAGCAGCCGCGCAGGCACCCGCGCTCGCGGCAGAGACCGACCCTGGCCCCCGGATCGCCGAACTGCCGCGCGCCGCCGGGCCGACGACCGCTCCGGGCCCGACGCTCCCGCTCGCAGCGACCGGCAGGAACCCCGCGTGCAGCGTGACCCGGTGGGGCCTCAAGGCCCTGACCTACGCCGCCAACATCACCTGCTGCCTCGGCGGCCTGGTCGCCTGCGTGGTCTGCTCGGTCGGGCTCGACCCCGTCAAGGACGGCATCAAGGCGATCGACTGCAGCAAGGAGTGCCGGCCCGACTGTCCGCTCGCCTAGTCGTCGCCTGTCCTCTCGCGCATGCCCCGACGGGCATGCCCCATGCGACATGCCCCTTCAGACATGTCCCATCAGCCCTTCGTCCGCCGCACCAGCGCCTCCGCGGCCGCCAGGCGCTGCTCCGCGTGGTCGATGTCCCCCGCGATCGCCCCGCCGCAGCCCGGGCACGTCGTCGCTTCGCGCGTCAGCAGCGCCCGGCACTCCGGCTCCGAGCAGCACGGGCGTCGCCGTCGGCCGAGCAGACGCACCACCAGGATCATCACCACGATCACTGCCACGATCCACCCCGGGTGGATCAGCGCCACGCCGATGCACGCCAGCAGCCCGACGAGCCCCATGGGCACCGCCAGCGCCGCGAGATCGGTCCGGCTGCGCCGCCACACCCGGAACACCGGGCGCCCCGCGTTCGACGGCTTGTCCGGCAGGGCCGGCGGCTCCTCCTGCTCGAGCTCGTCGTGCGTGTCGCCCAGCGCCCGCGTCAGCGTCGCCACGCTGTCGGGCGGCGGCCAGCGCTCGCGCGGCGGCAGCCCCAGCTCGCTCGCCAGCGCCGGCCGCTCGCGCTCCAGCCAGCGCAGGGCCGCGCGGAAGTAGCTGGCCTGATTGGTCTCGAGGCAGGCCAGCACCACCTCGCGGCCGGCCTCGCGCACCTTCACCTGCGCCGCCAGGGCGAAGCACAGCTCCTGCGGCGTCAGGTAGCCGATCCGCTGCACCGACCAGCTCGAGCGGAACGTGCCGTCGAAGACCTGCTGCGAGCGGTGGCGCAGCGCCGCGTTGGCGCTCAGCACCCCGAACCCGAGGAACACCGCCGTCAGATCGGTCAGCTCCTCCTCCTCGTCGCGGTCGTCGACGCACAGCGCGTGGTGCGAGCGGAACGCGTGCGCCACCTCGTGGGCCAGCGTCGCCGTGATCCCGCCGGCGTCGTCGAGCAGCGTCAGGTCGGCGCCGAAGTGCGCCACCTCGCCCTCGATGCCCATGAACAGCCCCGCCGCGCCCTCGTGGTGCTGCGACGCCCCGATCAGTGTGGGCTCCTCGGGCGTCGGCGGTCGCCCCTCGTACAGCTCGACCTCCGCCCCCAGCTCGAGGTCCGCGTAGCGAAACAGCCGCCGGATCAGCCGCACCACCCCCGCCGCGGTGCGCGTGAAGCGGTCGGGGAAGAACTCCGGCCGCGGCAGCACGATCGGCGTGCACACGAAATGTTGCCAGTCGGCCCGCCGCAGCAGATCGGCCAGCTGCGCCAGCAGCCACGCCCGGCGCTCCTCCGCCGGCAAGGCGTCGAACTCGGACACGCCCGTCAATGTAGCGAGCGCCGCCGCCCCCTGTCCACCGCCCCGAGTTTCACGCGGCGTACAAAAACTCGAGCCGCGCGGCGTGAGCCACCCGCCCCCCGTCGTCCGCGGCCCTGCGCGCCCCGTGAGCCCGCGACGCGGCGCCCAGCGCCCCCCGCTCGCGGCGTCAGCGATCGGCCCCAGGACCGCGGAGCGGCGCGGATGCACCCGCGCGTGCGGCCCAGCGCACGTCCCCTGCGGCCCCCGCGGCGCGTCACCTCGCCTATCATCCTCGCGTGTCCACGCCGGGCTTGCTCGCCAACCGGGGTTTCCGGCGCCTGTGGCTGGCCCAGGCCGTGTCGCTGTTCGGCGACTGGTTCACCTACGTCGCCGTCGGCACCCTCGCCCTGTCCGAAAGCACAGGTCTCGCCGGCGTCGCCGCCGTGCTGGTCGCCCACACCTTGCCGCGGGCCGTGCTCGCCCCGTTCGCCGGTCGCCTCGCCGATCGGCGTGATCGCGGCGTCATCCTCGTCGTCGGCAGCCTGCTGCGGGCCCTCGTCGTCCTCCTCATGATCGCCGTCGTCGGCAGCGGCGACGCCGGCACCGTCGCCCTCGCCGGCCTCGTGTTCCTGCGCATGGCCCTGTCGGCCTTCACCGATCCGGCCGCCAGCGCCGCGCTGCCGCAGCTCGTCCCGGCCCACCAGCTCGGGTCCGCCAACGCCCTGCTCGGCGCCACCTGGAGCACCCTCTTCTCGCTCGGCGTCGCCGCGGGCGGCTTCGTCACCGCCTTTGTCGGCCCGCGCGGCGCCCTCGCGATCGACGCCGCCACCTTCTTGCTCGCCGCCCTGCTGTTCGCCACCCTCCCGCGCCTGCGCCCCGGCGAGCCGATCGCCAGCGAGGCCTCCGCCTCCGCGATCGACTCGCCCGACTTCCTCGCCGCCTGGCGCCGCACCTGGCGCGACCCGGCCCTGCTGCAAGCCGCCCTCGCCAAGATGCCCGTCGCCCTCGCCAACGGCGGCGGATGGTTCCTGCTGCACGCCTATGCCGGCCTGCAGGGCGTCGGGGCCGTCGCCGTCACTCTCGGCGTCATGCACGGCGTGCGCGGCCTCGGCACCGGCCTCGGCCCGCTGCTGTGGGCCCGCGTCGAGCGGCTGCGCGGCACCGTGCCCGGCATCCACCTCGGCACCGCCGTCACCCTCGCTGGCGTGGCCCTGTTCGCCGCCTTCGACCTGCCCGCCGTGCTCGTCGTCGCCTCGATCCTGTGGGGCCTCGGCATGGGCGCCACGTGGGTCACCTCGACCACTCGCCTGCAGCTGCTCACGCCCAACGCCCTGCTCGGCCGCCTCGCCGCCATCGACCTCATGGCCCACACCTGCGCCCAGTGCCTCGGCGGCCTGCTCGGGGCGCTCGTCGCCGACGCCCTGCTGTTCCCCGCCGCCGCCGGCTGGCTCGGCGCCGCCGGCGGCCTGCTCGCCTGGGGCCTGCTCGTCCTGCTGGTCCGCTCGCGCGCGTGAGCGACCTGTCACGGCATGTCCCACGGGACATGTCGCCTCAGGCTCGCGTCACACCATGACCAGGACGAACAGGCGCCTGTCCCATGAGACAGCCTCGGTTCACGTGCTCAGGATGGACAACAGCCTGTCCCATGAGACAGATTTTGCATGTCCTAGCGACGAACACGCGCCTGTCCCATGAGACAGATTCCGTTCACGTGCTCACGGAAGACCCCGCGCCTCGGCGATCGCGGCCCGCTCCCACGCGGCCGAGCGCGACCTCCCCTCCGCCTCGAAGAACGCCTCGATCTCCCGGACCGGGCCGTTGCGCGCCCCCGAGCGCGCGTCCTCGTAGGGCAGCGGATGCGCCCACAGGCCCGGCTCCGGCCCGAACGCATCCATCACAAGGACGCCCTCCGCGATCCGTGCCCCCCCCGACACACGCTCCGCGATCGGGACACGCTCGCCGCTGACGATGTCGACCAGCGCGAAATCTCGCAACTCGAGCACCGGCCAACCGGGCCCGCTGCTCGGGGGCGCCATCACCTCGCGCGTGGAATTACCTCGAAAAACTTCGTCTCGTTGAGACGAAACGACGCCATCCCCACGCCCGTCAGCAGCCGCTCCCTCTCGCCGCTGGCGAGATCGACCCGCCAAAAGCTGCCTATGCCGGCTTGGTCCTGGCCGGGCAACCAGTACACCACCCGATCGCCATCGAGTTCGCGCAGGGAGAGCCCATCATTGCGCGACGTGTGCCGGTAGAAATCACGGACCTCGCCGGTCCGCGGATCCCAGAATGCCTCCACCTCGCCGGCGTCGCTCGCTCGCAAGATCCGGAACTGATCTTCAAACCAACCGCGTTGCTCGAGGTGCTCCGGCACCGCGATCGCAGCGCCCGTATCGAGCCGTGCGGCGGCCACGTAACGGTTGTCGGGGCCGACCATGGCCGCCCGTCGCGGCCCGTATGGGCTACGGACGGCGAGTTCAGTGAGCCTTCCATGTCCCAGGTCGCGCTCGTTTTCGTCCTGTCGTCGCGGACCATAAATTCATCAATCCGCCGCGGGCCCGGCGAACTCCACCATCCCCACGCTGCCGACCCGCAGCCCCGCGCTCGCCCCCTCGTGCAGCCGCGCCTCCGCGAACAGCAGCCGCGTCCCCGCATCGATCTCGGGCGCGATCGCCATCACTTCGCCCTCCACCGTCCGCCCCTCCTCGACGAACGCCACCTTCACCGCCGCGCCCAATCGCAGCCCCGCGCTGCGCGCCTCGGGCACCGCGAATCGCACCCGCCGCGCGTCCGAGATCAGCTGCACCACCGCCCGGCCCGGCTCGACCGTCGCGCCTGCGTCCACGTGGCGTCGCGCGACCTCCCCGGCGAACGGCGCCCGCAGCTGCGCCTCGACGATCCTCGCCGACGCGTCCTCCACCGTGCTGCGCTGCCGCTGCAGCGACGCGCTGGCGCTGCGCTTGCGGGCCGCCGCCAGCTTCTCGGCGTAGCGGTGCTCGCGGACCTCCGCCCCCGAGACCACCCCCTCCAGCTGCTCGGTGTCCGCGCGCAGCTCCCTCGCCCGCTGCAGCTCGAGCTCCAGTCGCTCGAGCTCGGCCTTGCTCGCAGCCCACGCCGCCGTCGCCCCTGCCAGCTCGTGGCGCTCCTCGCGGACATCGAGCGCCGCGATCACCTCGCCCGCGTTCACGTGGTCGCCGACCTGCACCTCGATGCGATCGATCCGCGAGAATTCCGGCGCCGTCAGCACCACCTCCGCCTCGGGCACCAGCACCCCGATCATCGGCTCCGAAGCAATGACGGCAGCCGCGACCGCCGCCTCGTCCGCGCGCACCGCAGCGGGCTGTGGTGATTCGCCGGGGCCGTCCTCGTGGGAATCACAAGCCACCGCGAAGCACCACAATCCCCACGCCGCGATCGCTGCGTGACGACGTCCTGCTGCCCTCATTACCGCGCGCCTCATGACTCCTCCCTCTCATAAAGCCGGCGGTACGCGCCGCCGTGGCTCATCAACTGGCGGTGCGTCCCCGACTCGACGATCCGTCCGCCGTCCATCACAAGGATCAGGTCCGCGTCGACCACCGTCGACAGCCGATGCGCGATCACCACGCGGGTGCAGCGCAGCGACGCCAGCGAGCGCTGAATCGCCGCCTCGGTCACCGTATCGAGGTTGCTGGTCGCCTCGTCGAGCAGCAGCATCGCCGGCGCGCCGACCAGCGCGCGCGCCAGCACCAGTCGCTGGCGCTGGCCGCCCGACAGCGACGCCCCGCGGTCGGCCAGGATCGTGTCGTAGCCCATCGGCAGGGCCGCGATCTCGTCGTGGATCGCCGCCCGCCTGGCCGCGTCGATCACCTCGTCGAGGCTGATCTCGGGCCGCCCGAGCGCGATGTTCTCGCGCACCGACACCCCGAACAGGTCGCCGCGCTGCGTCACCACCCCGAGCTGCTCGCGGACGCTGCGCAGATCGAGCCCGGCGATGTCGAGGCCGTCGTAGAGCACCCGCCCGCCCTGCGGCGCATAAAGGCCGACCAGCAGCTTGGCCAGGGTCGACTTGCCTGCTCCCGACGCGCCGACCACCGCCACGAACTGGCCCGGCTCGACCCGCACCGACACCTCGCGGACCGCCGGCGGCACCGACTCCGAGTAGCGGAACGTCACCGCCTCGGCCTGGATCCGCCCCGACAGCCGCGGCGCCCGCTGGACCCGCGACGCGTCCTGCTCGGGCTCGGTCTGCATCACGTCTTCGATGCGCTCGAGGTAGCTGCCCAGCACCTGGAACTTGACCGCGACGCCGACCAGCGTGGTCATCGGCCGCAAGAACCCCGAGCCCAGCGCCGACAGCCCGAGCATCGCCCCGAGCCCGAGCTCTCCGTCCAGCACCAGCTTGGTGCCCACGCCCAGGATCACCAGCGGCGCCGCCATCGCGAACGCGTCGAGCAGCGAGCCGATGGTCGCGTCGAGGCGACCGCGCCGCAGCGACACGTTGAGCGAGTCGACGAACAGGTTGGACCAGCGATCGACCGCCCGGTACTCGGCGCCCATGCTCTTGAGCGTCTCGATGCCGGTGAGCATCTCGACCTCGTAGCTCGAGGTCCGCGCCTGCACCGCCAGGCCCTCGGTCATCAGGTCGCGCTGGACCCGGCGCGTCGCAGCGTACAGCGCCAGCTGCAGCGACGCGAGCACCAGCACCACCGCGCCCATCAGCGGGCTGACCCAGAAGATCAGCACCAGGTACACGCTGACCAGCGTGCCGTCGAGCAGGGCCGACATGGCCCCCGACGTGAGGATCTCGCGGACGGTGGCGTTGCTGCCGAGCCGCATCAACAGGTCGCCGGCCGACCGCTTGTGAAAGAACGAGTACGGCAGGTCGATCAGGTGATCGAGGAAGCCGATCGTCATGTCAGCGTCGAGCAGCGTGCGCAGCTGCACCAGCAGGTTGGCGCGCACCAGCGAGCTGACGAAGGTGAAGAGCACCATCATCGCCAGCCCGGCGACCAGCACCCCGAGCAGGTCTGTGTCGTGGCGCGGGAGGATGCGGTCGACCAGCAGCGTGGTCATCAGCGGCAGCGCCAGCGCCAGCAGCTGCACCAGCACCGACATCAGCAGCGCGCGGCTCCACAGCGCGGGGTAGGCCAGGATCCGGCCGAAGTAACGGCGCACCAGCGGCTGCTGGCGACCGCCGGCCGCGAACGCCTCGCCGGGCTCGAGCAGCAGCGCCACCCCGGTGAACGCCTGCTCGAACTCGGCCCGCGACACCCGACGCCGCCCGTGCGCCGGATCGAGGATCACCGGACCGCGGCGATCGACCCGTTCGAACACCACGAAGTGGTTGAACTCCCAGTGGAGGATCGCGCCGGCCTGCAGCATCTCGAGCTCGTCGAGGTCGTCGATGCGCACGCCGCGGCCGCGCAGCCCGTAGCCGCGAGCGGCCCGCAGGATGCCGAGCGCGCTGACGCCGTTGTGGTCGACCCCCATCGCGTCGCGCAGCTCGTCGAGCGGGTGGGCCCGGCCGTGATAACGCAGCACCATGCTCAGGCAGGCCGCGCCGCAGTCGGTCGCGGTCATCTGCTGCACGTGCTCGAGCCGACGCGGCTGCCCGATCGCCCCCAGACGCTGCAGGGCAGGGAAGCGCCGCGACAGCGCACGATCTCGTTCGGTAGTTGGCATGACGACCTACAGGCGTTTGAGCGCCGGGATGAGGGCCTCGAGCACGGTCTCGGAGCGCAGGCGGGCCTCGAGCACGCCCTGCATGCCGTCGTAGACCCGGTACTCGGTGTCGTCGGCGACGAAGGTGTCCGCCGGCAGCTCGGTCTCCACCACCACCACCGGGCCCGCCAGCGCGATCGCACCTTCACGATCGCGCCCGAGGTAGCGCATCGCCTCGGCGGGGCCGACCACCTCGTCGGCCACCACGCGCAGCGCCACCTCGTGCCGGCTGTCCGGGAACCCCTCGAGCTCGAGGAACAACCGGCTGTCCCCCGCGCGCAGCAGCGGCCGGTAGTGCCCGGGGAACAGCCCGAACACGACCGTGCGCGCCGTGTCCTGCTCGACCGCCACCACCGCGTCGCCCGGCGCCACCGGCTGCCCCGGCCGCACGCGCACGTCCGACACCCTGCCCGGCTGCGGCGCGACGATCTGCCGCTCGCGCACCCGCGCCTGCGCCAATTGCAGCTGCGCCTTCAGGATCGCCAGCCGCTCGCGCCTGGCGTCGTCGGCCGGCGCGCGCAGCAGCTCGACGAGTCGCTGGCGGTACTCCTGCTCCACGCGCGCCAGCTCGGCCCGCGGCGCGGCGTCGTCGAGCTGGACCAGCACCTGCCCGGTAGCGACGCGCTGACCAGTGCTCACCGCGATGTGCTGCACGGTGCCGGGCACGTCCGAGGTGACCGCCACGCGGCCCTCGCGGCGCACCACCGCGACGCCCTGCGCGTACTCGCCGATGCTCGCGCTGGTGGCGAACGCGACGCTCGCGACCAGCAGCGCCAGCGTCACGCCGACGGCCCAGCGCGTCCACGTCGCCACGATGTGCAGCGGGCGGCCCGGTCCCGCGCCGCGGCGGTGCGCCTGCACGGCCGCCTCGCGGAAGATGGCCCGCCGCGCCCCCGGCGAAGCGCTGCTCGGCTCGTCGAACGACTCGGTCATCGCACCCCCCGTTCCCCGATCACGTCGTGACGCGCCGGCTCCTCGCGGCGCACCACGACCAGCCCGTCGAGGACCTCGTGCCAGGCTGCGCGCTGAAATTCATGGTTGATGGGGCGAGCCTCGACGGAGCCCAGCGCCCGCAGCTCCGCCGCGTCGAGGTAGCGCAGCGCCTGCTCGGGCCCCAGCGCCCGGCCCTCGAGCGACGCGGGCGGCGCGACCGAGAGCTCCCGACCCGCGCGCCCGCGCGGCTGGGTGGCCCCCGACCAGGCGGAGAAGCCGATCGCCGCGGCCCGCTCGCCGTACTGCGCGTGCACGTACTGCCCGAGCGGCGAGAACCCGCGATAGGCCGCGATCGCCTCGAGATCCTTGGCCGCGTGCACGGTCGCGCACCACACGATCGTCTTGCCCGCGTCGCCCTGCCGCCGCCGATGCCACACGAAGTTGGCGAACATCGACCGGTCGCGTTCATTAAAACCATCGCGCCGATCGACGACAAAATCTCGCGCGACCCACCGCGCCAGGTTGCTCGCCATGACCAGGTCCTCGGCCGCTTTCGGCGACGGCGCCGCGCCGGCGATCGCCGCCTGGATGTCCGCGAGACATTTCACGAGCGCCGCCTGCGTCTCCGGCGAATGCGGGTGGTCCTCGTCGTAGGTCCACAGGTGATGCCGCGCGATCTGGGCCTCGCACGCGTCCTTGCGCCCCGGCGGCAGCCAGGCCGCCAGCACCGCCGGCAGCTCTCGCTGCGCATAATAAGCCGTGGAGTGGAGCTGGTCGTCGAGCCCGCGCAGCTTCAACCGGCCCGCCGCCGCCGCCGCGTGCATGAACCCGATCCACGGCTGCGTCTCGCGGGCCTCCGACCACACCGCGCCGATGGCGTTCGCCACGTCGCGCGCCGTCGCAGTGCCCGCGGCGTACTTGTGCTCGAGCGCGAGCATCTCGTAGATGTCGCTCTCGATGAACAGCGCCTCGAACCCGCACGAATCGACCAGCGCGCGCACCAGCGCGGTCTTGATCGCCCAGGTGCGACCGTCCCCGTGCTCGCTCTCGCCGAGCAGCACGACCTGCTTGTCGCAGACATCGGCGACCAGGCGCTCGAGCTCGCGCTGCTCCGCGCTCGCGCTCGCCGGCGCCGAGGCGGGCCCCGGCGCGCACGCGGCGAGGGCCAGAAACACGATCGTGGGCCGCTTCATGGTCGTCGCCTCGACCTTCAGCCCCGCACGATCGGCAGGTGCACGCGCGCCTGGTAGTGCGCCAGCGCGGCCGCGGCGCCCGCCCGAGTCTGCCAGTCGGCCCACGTATCGGTGTACGGATCGTAACCGCACTTGAGCGGCTTGCTGTCCTCGACCGCCGGGTCGGCCAGCAGCGCCCGGCAGCCGGTGCACGCATAACGGTACGGACAATCGCGGCAGACCTCGATCTCGTCGTTGCGGGCGGCCCAGACCCGGCGAAACGCCTCGTCCGCGACCACCTGCGCCAGCGAGACCGCCCGGTGGTCGCCGAACGACCCGCGCATGGCCGGGCAGTTGCGGACCTCGCCGCGCTCGTCGATCGCCAGCTTGCGATTCAGGCAGCCGCTGAATTGCCGCAGCTCGTTGAAGGTCGGCGTGGTCGGCGGCAGCAGCTGCCGCTTGCCGATCTGCCCGCAGTCCAGCGCCGACTCGAGCGGCTTGACGGTCATCGAGATCTCGAGCGTCAACAGCGTCGCGGCGTCCCCACGCGCCCCGTAGTCGACCGCGAGCCGCCGCTCCTGCGGCGCCGAATGGACCGTGAGCCCGGTGATGAGGCGATGGGCGCCGACCACCGCCACGTAGTCGTCGTCGCTGCGCCCGGGCTCGTGGGCGAGGATCGCCTCCAGCGTCTGGATCGACGAGCCCCGGCACAGGCGCGCCAGCTCGTCGAGCTCGGCCAGGCCGAACACCCCGGCGTAGCCCCGCACCTGGAGGTGCTGGCAGCCGAGGCCGCTCAGCTCGGCGACGATCTTGCGATAGTCGTGGTGCTGCCCGCGGACGTCGACGATGGCGTTGTGGATCGCGCAAGGCGCGTCCCAGGCCCTGGAGATCTCCGGAAACGCCGCCGCGTCGGCGACGACCGCCACGTATTCGTTCGCCAGCAAGAAATCCAGGAACGCCACGAAATCGTCGTGCTCCTCGGGCGACAGCGCGTCCACGATCTCGCCCAGGCGGCGGGCCCGGAACAGCGCGAAGAACGGGAAATAGGCCGACGGGAACGTCGAGATGTGCTTGCGGGTGAGGTCGTAGATCGCCGACGCGGCGGCCCCCTCGACCGGCACGCAGTCGGAGAAGAGGAACACGTACTCGTCGCGTCGGTCGCGTAACAATTGAGTGGAGTCCATCGTTCAAAGCTCCGGTTTGGAGATCGGTTTGCCCGCGTGACGGGCGTACATCACCGAATGGCGGTACTTCGGCAGCTCGAGCGTCGCCCGCTGCGTCGCCTCGGCGTCGACGATCGCGGCGCTGATGACGATCCGCGCGTAGCCCAGCGGCAGGCTCGCCTTGAGAAGGGGGGTCAGGGTCATCTCTTCAAACTCTTTGCTCACGCGCCACCAGCCTCTCTGCGATCATTCGCTCGATCGCCATGTTGCAGCGCTCCGACAGCGGGCCGAACTGCCCGACCGGGTTGACCTCGAGCAGGTAGTATTCGCCGTGCGCGTCGACGATCATGTCGAACGAGCCGGTGTTCAGATCGAGCGAGCGCGCCAGCAGGGACAGCTTGGCCTCGATCTCCGGCGGCAGGCGAAACGGGACCACCCGGTTCGGTCTTTCGCTGTTGTACTTGCGATAGTCGACGCGGGTCTGCGCGTCGCTCTGCGAGAAGATGGCCGCCGCGCGAAACTGGTCGTCGAGGAAGAACACCCGCAGCTCGAAGGCCTTGTCGACGTACCGCTGGAACAGCGACGGCGCCATGCGCTCGCCCACGCCCTCGAGCACCCGCGGCTCGAGCGCCTCGGTGTACGTGAAGTACCCGGTCCTGCTCTCGGTCGTGTCGAACAGATAGAGGCCGTCGGACATCGCCTTGGTCACGTAGCCGCAGCCCGAAGCCACCAGGCTCTGCGCGTGGCTGCGCAGGTTCGACACGCTGTACGGCGGCGTGCGCAGGCCGACCTCGCGCGCGCGCCCCAGCACCACCAGCTTGTTGGGGGCCGAGCCGTTGGCGCTGCCCAGCACGGCGCTGCGCCGCCGCAGCAGGTCGTGAAAGTGGTCGCGCAGGGTGCGGTTCTCCAGGTCGAGCTTGTGTTGCAGGTGCCGCGCCAGCGCCGGGTGCTCGGGCGCCGCCACGCTCGGGAACAGGCCCTTGAACCAGAAGCCGCCCTTGCGCAGCCAGACGCTCGTCACGTCCTCGAGGCCGAACGCGTCCTCGTCGACCCGGACGGAGAAATCATCGTCCGAGATCGTCAGCTCGACGCTGTACTCCTCGTCCGCGTTGATCCGCACGACCTTCGCGTCGCTCAGGTGGTCGATCCATCGCATCACGTCGAGGGTCGAAGGATCCCCGGAATTGCTGAAGATCAAGATCATGGCAGGCTCCATCGCTCGTATCGCCCGCATCGGGCCGGAGAGGCGCGGCCTCCACCGGCACATGCCGGTAGAGGCCACGACCCTCGCGCGGGTCAGTCGTTGTCGTTGACGCCGTCGATGTGGCACTTCGACTTCGTGCCCGAGCTCTCCGGGGGCATCCCGCCGGTCACCTGGCACAGCTCGTCCGCGCCGAGCGTGTTGGCCGTGAACTTGGGCAGCTGCTTCTCTTCGTTCTTTCTAAGGTTCTTTTTCATGACACGATTCCATCTCTCCCCGTTCGCACGGGGTTCTCTCCGCGCTCGCCCCGTACCATCGGGGGCGAGCCTCATGGTCCATTCTTGCGTGTTCGCTTCGCCGCGGCTCAGGCCACGCCGCCGCCGCCGTCGCCGTCGTCGATGCCGTCGATGTGGCAGATCGACCACGTGCTGCCGGACTCCGGCTCCCTCCCGCCGGTCACCCGGCACAGCTCGTCCGCGCCGAGCGTGCGGCCGCTGAACTTGGGGAGCTTGTTCTCGTGGTCTCGCTTCTTCATGGGCTTATTCATGGTCTAGTTCCATTCCTTCCCGCAGGTGCGGGAAAATCATCGTTCAAGACGGTACCGCTGCCAGTCACTGTCAGTTGCAGCCGTCACAAGTACCGTCGACGTGGCAGACGCTGTGCGTGTTGGCGGTCTCCGGCGGCATCCCGCCCTTGACCTGGCACAGCTCGTCCGCGCCGAGGGTCTGGCCGTGGAACCTCGGCAGCTTCTTCTCGTCGTCGCGCTTCTTCATGGGCTTGTTCATGTCTAGTTCCATTCCTTCCCGTTTCGCACGGGACAATCATTCAAGGGTATTCCCCGCACCGCGTGATACGGGGGTAGGTGTAAGTCATCGCCGCTAATCGAACTCAAGTCGACGATGCACCTCGGACACGCGTCCCCTCGCCGCTGGTTTCGAAAAAATTTTAAATCATCAAAGCACCACGACCGGGCCTGATTTTCCCCGAATAGCGCGGGCTGGACGATGATTCGCCGCCCCTGACATTCGTGTCGCGGCGAAACGCCGGGGCGACACGCGAGAATCCTCGACCGCCGCGCGAGGCCGTCTCCGCGCAATCGAGAACTCGTTGGTCGGCGCTCCGTGAGCTCCGACACTATCCCCATCGCCGGCCCGCGACCAGCGCAGCGAGGGTCCGGGCGACCCACTGCATGGATTGCCCGCCCGCTGCGAGACGGCCGCTCTCCATGGCCATTCACCGCACCACGAATGGCCATACCCCCGCGATGCTCCCCGGTGCGCGAGGGCCGAACTGCCGCTTCGCCGGCGGCCGCGACCCGGTTATGCTCCGCGCATGCGCCCCGCGCCTCACCGCCTGACGATCGCCCTCGCGGCGCTCCTCGCGTGCGGCCCGGCCCGCGACGAGGCCCCGGCCCCGCTCCCGGTCCCGCATGCGCCCGCGGACCCGCCCGGGCCCGCCGCGCCCCTCGAAGCACCCCCCGCCTCGCGCGACGACGCTTCCGTGCATCACCAGGCATTCGCCCGCCGCGTCCTCTACACCTGGACCACCCCGGCCCAGATCGACGCCCTGCGCCGCTCCCGACGCCTGCTGGTCGCCGACAGCGACGTCGGCGAGCGCTCGCCCTACCTGCGCGCGCTCGACCGCCTCGCCGGCACCCACCCGCTCGCCGCGATCCTGCGCGACCACCCCGGCCATCGCCGGCGCCGTTACGCCTGGACCAGCCCGCTCGCCACCACCCTCGGCCTCGGCGAGCGCCGCTACGGCGACGCCCTGATCCGCATCGACCTCACGGACGACGCCCTCGTGGTCGGCTTCCGCCCGCACGCCGCCGAGCCGTTTGTCCTCGAGGACATGTCCGGAGAGCCAGTCGATCTCGCCGTCGCCCTCGCCGACCCCGGGCGGATCGCCGCCGTTTATCACGTCCGCGACGGCCCCGACGACGCCGTCGCCTTCCGCGAGTACGTCGTCTGCAACGAGTCGCGGATCGCCGCCTGGTCGGTCGCCACGCCGGAGCTCCGCGCCCGCGTCGACGCCGACATCGCCCTGCTCGAGGCGCGGCGCCGCGACCTGGCCCATCTGCCCGCCGCCGCCGTGCGCAGCCCGGCCACCGCCGTGTGGGCCACCGCGCCGGACCGCCCGACCCCGCTCGATCTCTGGCACGCCCGGCTCGCCTTCGACAACGAGCGCTACCGGCCCACGCCTGCCAACCTCGCCGCCATCATCGCCGCGCTACGCGACTACGACCCCGCCGGCGAGCCGCTGATCCACCGGCCCGATGCCGCCTTCCCCGAAGGTCAGCTCGCGTCCCAGACCGCGCGGTAGCGGGCCTGCAGCTCCGCCCACTCCTCCGGCGCGCCGACGAAGATCCCCTCGCTCCACGAGAACACGTCGCTCGGGCGATCGTCGGCCTCGTACAGCGGGATCACGTGCACGTGCAAGTGACGCGACGTCTGCGTCATCTCGCCCGCGCTGCTGCCCGTCGACGCCACATAGCAGCGGCGCGGCCGCATCACCCGTTCGACCATGCGCGCCGCCTGGTGGGCCAGTTGATTGGCGCGGGCCCACAGCGCCGGATCGACCGCCGCGAACGACGTCACGTGGGGCTTCGGCACCACCATCACGTGACCCCAGCGGCGGACGTAGCGGGGCAGCATCACCAGCATCGCCTCGTCCTCGAAGATCGCATGGACCGCCCCGACCTCGCGGCGGACGATCGCGCACATCAGACACTCGGGCGCGCCGCCCTCGGCCTCGATGCGGCGCAGCGCCTCGTCGCGTGAGATCAGCGTCGGCATGCCCGGGTGCGCCGCGAGTGTCTCACGGCTGCCGGCCGCGACGCATCACCGGCCCCGCGCATTCCCGGTATGGGCGTGACCTTCGCGGCCGGCCGCCGCGCGCGCCCGCCCGGGGCCCGTGATAGCGTCCTCGCATGACCCCTCGCTGGCTCGGCCCGCTCGTGCTCCTCGCCTGCGCCCCGCACGAGCACCCGCGCGAGCCGCAGCGCGAATGCGCCGCGGGCATGGTCGTCGTCGAGGGCTCGCTCCAAGGCAGCCCGGCGATCGATCGATTGTGCGTCGACGCCACCGAGGTCACCACCGCTGCCTACGGCGCCTGCGTGCACGCCGGCGCCTGCACCCCGACCGTCGTCGGCGACGTCGCCGAGTGCAACCTGACCCGCGCCGACCGCGGCGAGCACCCGATCAACTGCGTCGAATTCGAGCAGGCCCGCGCCTATTGCAGCTGGCTCGGCAAGCGCCTGCCGAGCGACGCCGAATGGGCCCACATCGCCCGCCCGCGGCTCGCCGGCGCCGCCTGGGTTTGGGGCACCGCCGCCATCGACGCCACCCGCGCCTGCATTCACCAGAGCGGCACCTGTCCCGTGGGACAGCATCCGGCCGGCGCCAGCGTCGACGGCGTGCACGACCTCGTCGGCGGCGTCGCCGAATGGGTCGTGCACGGCGAGCGGCTGCGGCTGCGCGGCGGCAGCTGGCGCGCCGCCCCCGGCCCCCCCTTCAGCGAAGAATCCACCGACTCCATGGCCGCCGCCGACTCCGGCGTGCGCTGCGTCGTCGCCCCGTTCTCCACCGTCACCGCCCCCGACCTCGAAGCCTGGACCCCGCTCACCGCCGGCCAGGCCGAGCTGCCGGTGCTGGCCGCTCCGTCGCCGCCCTTCGTGCCCCCGCGCCCGCTGGCCAACCTCCAATTGCTGCGCGGCGACCCGCAGCGGCACGACCCCGCCCGCTGGTGGCCGGTCGGCGACGACTGGCTGACCGGCTACGACGGCGGCCAGCCCGACGTCCTCGGTTTGCCCGACGTGCTCGAGCGCGCCAGCCTGCCCGAGGGCCTCCGCGAATTCACCCCGGTGCGCCAGCTCGGCAGCGACCTCCTGCTCATGCGCGGCGGCTGGGCCAGCAGCCTGCGCTTTGTCGCCGTCGAGCGCAGCGGCTTCAAGATCCGCTGGCAGATCCCGTTCGCCAACTACGGCTCCTCCTTCGAGCAGTTCGTCGGCCCGCGCACCCTCGTCGCCGAGATCTACGGCCAGCAAGGCGACGCGATCGTCGGCTTCGGCCTGGCCGACGGCCGCGAGCTGTGGCGGATCGCCGGCGGCGAGCAGGGCCCGTTCGTCCGCGCCAGTCGCGTATGGACCGACGGCGACCGCGGCTATGTCCGCGGCGACCGCGGCCTGCTCGCCTTCGATCTGGTCACCGGACAGGTCCTCTGGGACGGCGTCACCCTCGACGACGACTGCGGCGTGGTCGCAGGCGACGGCGTCATGGTCGTCGAGGGCCCGGAGCCCGAGGGCCACCGACGCCTCGACGCGGCCACCGGCGCCGAGCTCGGGCGCCTCGAGGGCAGCGGCGGTCGCTGCGTGTGGGGCGTCCACCCGAACGAGGGCGGCGTGGTGCCGGCTGTCCTCGAGGACAGCCGCCTATTCTCCTTCACGGTCCCCGACGGTCGCGGCATCACAGTCCTGCGGGTCCACGACATCACCAGCGGTCGCGAGCTGTGGCGCCGCGGCGGCCTCGAGCCGCACGTCCTGGTCGCCGACCGCGAGGCTGTCTACGTCAGGCGGGCGCGCGACCTCCTCATCGGTCTCGAAGCGGCCACCGGCGCGCCGCAGATCGAGATCTCGCTGGCGGGAGAGTTCGCGCTCAGCCTGCTCGCCGGCGGTGGTCCGCGCGGACCGCTGCTGCTCAGCTTCGGCGAGGTGGGCAACGATTGGCTGCTCGGCCGCGGCGAACAACCGTCCGCCGCCGAGGCGTACACCGTGCGCGGCCGGCTCGTGCCCGACGGCCTGTCGCGCAGGAGCGTCGCCGGCGTGCCCGTGCGGGTCGGCGGCGAGCGGACGCGCACCGACGCCGCCGGCCGCTTCACCGTCAAGGGCGTGGCCCGCGGCGCCGTCGCGGTCGCGCTCGGCAACGACAGGGGCCCCGGCGAGCCCGGCGGGTCGACTGTCCGCTTCGAGCCGGTCACCGTCGTGCTCGCGGGCCGCGGCCCCTACGACATCGGCGACGTCCCCCTGTACGCCTGGTACACCGAATGAGCGCGCGTTCGCTCATGTCGCGGCTTCGCCGGCAGATTCGCCGTCAGGGCCCGGTATGATACAGGAGGTGCTGCAATGGTCGACGCGCAACGACAGGACGGTCAGGACGCCGCGAGGCAGCGGCACGACGCGGTGCTCCTGCGCGTGGCCGAGACCGCAGCGATCGACGCCGGCGACCTCGACCGTGCGCTCGCGGTCCTGACCGAAGCCGCCGCCGAGGGCCTGCAGCTGGAGCGCGCCTCGGTATGGGTCTACACCCCCGACCAGGCCGCGATCGAATGCCTCGACCTCTACCAGCGCGGCGCCGGTGAGCACGACACCGCGCCGACCCTGCTGGCCGCGGCCGAGTTCCCGGCCTACTTCCAGGCCCTGGCCGCCGCCCGCACCCTCGTCGCCGCCGACGCCCGCACCGACCCGGCCACCCGCGAGCTCGCCGACACCTACCTCGCCCCGCACGGCATCGGCGCCGCGCTCGAGGCCCCGATCCGCCGCCGCGGCCGCCTCGCCGGCGTCCTCTGCAACGAGCACGTCGGCCCCGCGCGCCCGTTCTCGCGCGACGAGCAGGCGTTCGCCGCCGCGATCGCCGACAACGTCGCCCGGGCCCTCGACGCCGCCGACCGCCGCCGCGTCGAAGACGGCCTGGCCCACGCCAAGGCCGCGCTCGAACAGCTCGACCGCGAGAACCGGGCCCTCATCACCCGCCTGCGCCGCAGCGTCGAGCGATTGTCCACACCTGTGCTCGAGGTCTGGAGCGACGTGCTGGCCCTGCCGATCATCGGCATCCTCGGCGAGGAGCGCAGCGCCCAGATGACCGAGCGCCTGCTCGGCGAGCTGGCGCGCACGCGGGCCAGACACGTCATCCTCGACCTCACCGGCCTCGACGACTGCGACGAGCAGACCGCCGCCGCCATCGGCGTCATGGCCCGCGCCGTCCGCCTGCTCGGCGCCGAGTGCGTCCTCTGCGGCGTCCGCCCCGACCTCGCCCGCGCCTTCGTCGACCTCGACCTCGACCTCCGCGGCCTGCAGATCCTCCGCGACATGCGCCACGCCCTGCAGGACGTCGTCACCCGCCGCGCCCACGCCCGGACCCGCTGAGCTGGCCCATCGGGCATGTCCGACGAGACATGTCGTAGGGGACAGGAGACCGCCGACTCGACATGGCCCTCAGAGCATGTCTCTCGAGACATGTCCTGCGGGACACTGGCCCGCCGGCCCGCTCAATCCTGCCAGTAGCAATAGCCCGACTGGCACTGCATCCCGTCCGGGCAGATCTGCCCGCCCGCGCAGTAGAGGGCGCAGCCGTTGGCGCCGCTGCCGAGGATCGCCGCGCACACCGGCACGGAGGTCCCGGTCGCCGGCGGGGCGAAGCAGTCGCACACGTCGACGCAGTCGCGGATCCCACACACGCTGAGGCCGCCGCTGGTGGGCGCCAGGCACAGCAATTGGCCAGTCGCCCCGCTCTCCTGCCATTCGCAGCCGGACAGGTCGCCGGGCTGACACTGCCCCCAATCCCCGATCGCGTGGGCGGCACAGCCGTCGTCGACCGTGGTGTTCTGCCCGGCCGTGCTCGTGGTGCCCGTGGTCGTCAGCTCGGCGCTCGTGTCCGTGGCCGTCGTCGTCGTCGTCGTCGTGCTCGTCCCGGCCGCCGTGTCGGTGGTCCCCCCGATCTGGCCCTGACAGGCGAACGACAGCGAGAGCAGGAGCGTGGCGGCGCGGCGCGAGGCGAGCATCGCCGCGATCCTACCCGGACTCGCCGCCGCCGACGCCGGACCCGCCACCGACCGCGAAGCGCCCGTGCTCGCCGCGCGCCGGCCCCCTGTCGCCGCGATCACACGCCCCGCGAACGACCGTACGCGCCCGCAGACCGCCCGCCTCGCGCGCGATCGCCCGTAGCCGCCCGCCCGCGCGCCGGTGGAGCCGCGGCGCCCGTCGCCCATGACTGCGCCGGTGAACCACTCCGCCCGCACCCTCGCCCTCCTCCTCGCCCTCGCGGCCCCCGAGCGCGCGCGCGCCGGCGACGACGAGGACGACGGGTACCTGGCCGGCAACAACCACGGCCGCATCGACCTCATCCACCTCGACAGCGCCGTCCAGGGCCGCGGCCCGTGCGTGCAGATGAAGCCGTCGATCCCCGGCAAGTCGGCGTGGGCCTGCCTGTGGCGCAACACCCCCCTCTACGTCGAGCTGCGCGAGCTGCTGCAGGCCGCCTTCATCACCGGCAAGCGCTGCATCGTCTACTGGAGCGGCGTCGACCCCCGGGGCCACAAGACCATCGACCGCGTCGAGTGCTGGCGCACCTGAGACGGCGCGACCTGGCAGGCCTTTCGGACATGACCATGAGACCATGCTTCAAACGCTGTGTACGAGAGCCCGAGGACGGCCATCTCGGAGTGGATCGAAGTGTTCTATAATCGCCCGCGTCGCGACTCGTCGATCGGCGACTCGACCCCGATCGCCTACGAGGAGAACTTCTACGCCGAGCAGGCGCAGACTCAAGCGGCATAAGCAAGGTGTCCACCTTTTCGGGGCAATCCCTCTCGCAAGCAGAGGTCGCTAGGGATCACTCGGGCGAACGGTTGCCGCTCGGTCCAGGCGGAAGCTCGGCCCGCCCTGTTGCCAGCGCACGGCGCCGGCGGACGACGAGGGCACGCAGGCCCCGCTCGACGACACCGAACCCGAGAACGGGCCCGAGCAACGCGGCGATGAACGCGGCTGGCAGCTCGAAGCCGGCGTAGAGCACGATCCAGCCGAGGGCGACGGAGAATGCGCCAATCGCCGCGCCGAGGAACGAGCAAAACAGCGGCCAGTCCCACTTGAGCGCGCGCCAGAACCACCAGGTGGGCAGGAACCCGAGACGCTGTGGATGCGTCATCAGACGGCGCTGCGCGTCGCGCTGGCTCGGGAAACTCGCGGGAACTAGCACGCCCACGGTCACCCCTCCGTCCAACCCGGCTCGCAGGTCTCGGGCTCGCTCTCGCATGCCTTCTCGACCAGCCAGCCGCACCCGACGGCGAGGGCCGCCGAGACGGCGCACGTGAACGCCGCCGCGGGCGGGATGCACCCGAGCACGCCGATGAACGCGCATTTCGCTTGTTCCTCCGCCTTGCCGCGCGTCGCTCCGCAGGCGTCGGCGGGCGCCCCTACGTCCGCCTCGAACACCCGGACCTGAAGCACGGCGAAGGCCGCGAGCATTTCGACCGCGCGGGGCGACGTGTCGGCAAGCAGCTCGACGCCCGCCGGCGTCGCCTGGGGGCCGTCGTCCGAGCCCGTGAAGAGCAGGACGCCGTCGGCGACGTACTCGGTAAGCAGGCCAGCGCCTTGCTTGGTGGTTCGGAGCTCGAGCTGAACCGCCGCCCGTCCCCGGTAGCGAGTCGCGGAGCGGACCCGTCGAACGCCGGTCGTTGCGTCGCAAACGTCCGAGACAGGCGCGAGAGACTGCGCCAGCAACCGCTGGGCTCCGGCTGCGTGGACCAGAGCGGCGTCGGTGGCGGCGAGGAAGTTTGAAAGGATGAGAGTGACAGTTCACGAGCTCGCCTCGCAAATCTGACAGCCACGGGTGAACGCATCTCGTGTCCTTCACTGGCGACGAAAGCGAGGAAGCGAGTGCTCCGGTTCGCGTGCGCAACGAATTATGGTCCTGGAGATCTGGGGGAAACGCGACGGGTCCGCGCGACAGAGGCCGATCTGGGGGGCTGGAATGAGCACGCAGGACGGGCGTTCGGCACCGAAGTGCGGGACAGCGCGGTGCCCCGAGTATCCTTGTCGCATGCGCCGCCTCGCGCTCGCCGTCGCCGTCGCCGCCCTCGCCTGCGGCACCAACACGTCGCCGGGGTTCTCGACGGGGCCGGGTATGACGTCCGTGACGACGCCGGGCACGTCGACCTCGACCTCGTCCACCAGCTCCGCGGGCTCGTCTTCGACCTCCACGTCCGGCGGCGCCGAGCCCGAGGCTTCGACCGGCACATCATCAGCGTGAACACGGACGAAAAGTGGCGCGGCCTACACTGCGAAGCGGCCGAAAACTGCGGGAACAAGGGCAACTGCGGCCCAAACGCCATGGACTACGTCTGCGGCTCGCACGCCGACACCGTGTTCAAGTGCGACCGGACCCGCGGCGCCGGCCTGCTCTACAACGCCGGCCCCTACGCCACCAACCACGTGTGCGAGCTCTACGGGGGCAACCGCTACATCATCGAGGGCGAGACCGGCCCGGACGCGTTCGCCTGCATCGCCCAGGTGGGCACCTTCGGCGACGATCCGCCGCTCGCCGACACCCTCGTCGCCGCGGTGTCCGACGAGCTCAACGGCCCGGGCGGCTGCAACGAGGGGTTCTTGCGCGACGACGCGCTGCTCGTGTTCGTCTTCATCATGGACAACGAGGACGACGAGTCGGCGTCGGCTTCGCCGTCCCGATCGGCGCCGGCATCCAGGGCATGATCGGCGACCACTTCCTGCTCGGCTTCGAGCCGCGCGCGGTGTTCGACATGTTCTTCGGCGGCCGCGGCGTCGCCTCCTCGTTCGACGCCCGCGTCACCCTCGGCGCCAAGTTCTGAGCCGGCTCGCGGGGAGGCGCCGATCACATGCCCTCGGAGACATGCCCGTTCGAACATGCTCCAATCGACATGTCCGATACGACATGTCCCATGAGCCTCCCTGACCACTCGGCAGCGATCCCACCGCGGCCCGCCTCGCCGTCTCGGGCCGATCCCCCGCCGCGGACGTCGTCGCCCGTGCCGCCCCCGCGACGATCTCGCGGACTCGCCGTCGGCGCCGCTGCCCGCCGCGGCGACACGATCACTACCGCCGCCAGCCGCCGCGGATCGCGGAGTCCCCGAAGCGAGCCGCCGCGGACGGACCTTCGCGTCTCTGGCCGCCGCGCCTCCGCGGCGCGAGAACGCACGTACCACCGGCGACGCCCTCCGCTATCCTCCCCTCGCTCGCGTCCATGTCCCAAGCAAGCTCCGCCCCGTCGCATCCCCCGCGTTATGACATCGTGATCGGCGGGGGCGGCCTCGCCGGTCAGGCCCTCGCCCGTCAGCTCCGCCGCGAGGTCCCCGAGGCCACCGTCGCCGTCGTCGAGCGCCAGCGCCGGCCGCTGCCCGTCGCCGCCCACAAGGTCGGCGAGTCGTCGGTCGAGCTGTCCTCGCACTACTTCAGCGTCATCCTCGGCCTCGACGAGTACCTGCGGGCCAAGCACTACCTCAAGAACGGCCTGCGCTTCTACCCCGGCGGCGGCCACACCCACGCGCTCGAGGACCGCACCGAGATCGGCCCGCCCGAGCGGGCCACGGTGCCCTCCTTCCAGCTCGATCGCGGCCGCCTCGAACAGGACCTTCGGGACATGAACGAAGAGGCAGGCGTCACCTTGATCGAGGGCTGCGTCGTCAGGGACGTCACCCTCGCCGAGGACGACGGCGACCACCTCGTCCACGTCGAGGCCCACGGCGGCGGCGAGCCGCGGACCTTGCGGGCCGGGTGGTTCGTCGACGCCACCGGTCGCCGCGGCCTGCTGCGGGCCAAGCTCGGCCTCACCCGCCCGAGCGGCCACCTCGCCAACGCCGCCTGGTGGCGCGTCGCCGGCCGCGTCGACGTCGCCGACCTCGTGCCCGCCAGCGCGACCACCTGGCACGGGCGCGACCCCGAGCACATCCGCTGGTACTCGACCGTCCACTTCATGGGCCCCGGCTACTGGCTCTGGTACATCCCGCTGGCCCCGGGCGACGACGGCCAGGCCCACACCTCGATCGGCATCGTCGTCCACGACGAGCTGCACCCGTTCGACACCATCCGCACCCGCGAGCGCTCGCTCGCCTGGGTCGAGAAGCACGAGCCCCTCTGCTTCGCCCAGATCAAGGACCTGCCGATGGTCGATTTCCTGACCCTCAAGCACTACAGCCACGCGACCGAGCGCATGTACTCGCCGCAGCGCTGGTCGCTGATCGGCGACGCCGGGGCCTTCACCGACCCCTTCTATTCGCCGGGCTCCGACTTCATCGCCCTCGCCGCCAGCTTCACCGTCGAGATCGTCAAGGCCCGGCTGCGCGGCGGCGACTTCGCCGAGGCCGCCGAGCGCTTCAATCGCCTCTACCTGCTGTTCTTCGACACCACCTGCGAGCTCTACCGCAAGGCCGCCCCCGTCTACGGCAGCCCGCGCGTGCTGCCGGCCAAGGTCTACTGGGACGACTTCGTCTACTGGTCGTTCGTCTGCCAGTACTTCTTCCGCGGCCTCTACAAGCTGCCGGGCGACCAGCAGGCGCGCTTCGAGCAGCTCGGCCTCGAGTTCGCCGCCCTGCAGTTCCGCGCCCAGAAGCTGCTGAGCGAGTGGGCTCGCCGCGCCGACAACACCCCGCGGCCCGTCAGCGTCGACCTGCCCGTCATCCCCTCGATGCTCGCCACCCTCTACCTCGACCTCGTGCGCGACATGAGCCCCGACGAGGTCTTCGCGTACATGCAAGACAAGCTGGTCCAGGCCGGCGAGATCCTCGGCGAGCTGGCCCTGCGCGCCCTCGCCGACCTCGCCCCCGGCGCGCGCGACGAGCTGACCCGCGCCGTCGACCTCCCGAGCTGGCCCCGCCGCCCCCCCGCCGACCGCATCGCCAACGAGGCCGAAGTCGGCGGCAAACGCCGCCGCGCCCTCCTCCCGGTCATCCGCGACATGGAGCGCACCCTCGGCCGCCTCACCGGTGACCACGACGCCGCCACCCTCGAGGCCCTGGTCGCCCACGCCTTCGCCCCGCCGGCGCAGGCCGCAGGCTGACTTGTCCAAAGGGACATGTCTCGATGGACATGTCCTTCACCACAGGTCCATCAGGACATGCCCCCATGTGCATGTCCCCAGAGACACGACCGCTCACCGCACGAAGTTCAAATGATAATGCGGCGTGCTCGTGCGGCTCTCGTCGACCACCGCGATCCCGCGCGCCTTGGCCAGCCGCTTCAGGATCGCCCGCTCGCGCTTCTCGAGCCCGTGGCAGCGGACATCGACCGCCCCCTCGCGCAGGTGCTTCGACACGAAATCACCCGCTGCCACCTGGGCCTGGATCACCGCGGTCAAGGCCGCCAGCGCCGCCGCTCGCCCTGCTGTCCGTGCCGTCGCGTACGCCTCCACGACCGCCCTGGCCGCCGACTTGTTGGCGTAGTTGCGGACCACATCGTCCCCGCGCTCGAGGTTGCGCAGCATCAG
Organism: Nannocystis bainbridge; assembly: GCF_028368995.1. Taxonomy (GTDB): domain Bacteria; phylum Myxococcota_A; class Polyangia; order Nannocystales; family Nannocystaceae; genus Nannocystis; species Nannocystis bainbridge. The sequence continues at coordinate 745,724 of NZ_JAQNDL010000001.1, forward strand.
CTCCGCCTGCACCTCGGGTCGCCGCGTCCCGTCCGTGATCATCAACGGCTTGCCGGTCGCCTGGTGGAACGCCGCCGCCAGCTCCGCCAGCCGCGGCTCGATCGCCGGCGGCACCTCGACCCCGGGCGCCTGCGAATAATCGGCGTTCACCACCACGACCGACGCCGCGGCGCTCTCGACCGCCAGCGGCGCGCTCGACGATTCACCCGTCGACACCTCGGCGCTCGCCGGCTCGCCCGTCAGCGCCCCCAGCAGCGCGATCGCTCGACCGATCATCCCCGCGACCATACCTCAACTCTCCGCAGCGACCGCTCGCCCCGCTCGGCCGCGACCTCGTCCCTGGGCTCGTCCCGCGACCTCGCCGCCTCGCGCGGCCGGTTCGGCGAGGGCCCGCGCGGCTCCCCAGTCGAGCGATTTCGCCCCCTCGTCTTGCTGCCCCATCGACCCCGACCTTGATTACCCTGCACCCGTGATCGCGCGACCGCTCCTCGTCCTCGTCCTCCTGGGCGCTTGCGGCTCCGAAGCGGCCAAGCCTGCCCCTGCGCCGGCCGAGCCGCCGGCCAAGGCCTCCGAGCCGCCGGCCAAGGCCGCCCCGTTCGCCGAGCCCAAGCTCAAGCCGCCCCCGCCGCCCGAGGGCGCCGCGCTCCTGCCCGACCGCAAGCTGCCGCTCTACGTCCAGCGCTGCGACACGGGCCACCCCTGCCCCGATCTGCTGCAGCCGGCCGGCGAGACCCACTGCCGCGACCTCGAGCTCGGCGGCTTCAAGCACTGGCGCCTGCCTGACCGCCTCGAGGTCAAGCGCTTCGGCGAGATCGCCGACCTCGCGCAGGCCGAAGGCTTCCACTGGACCCGCACCGCCTTCGCCGAGGACACCGCCCAGGCCTGGATCGTCGACCCGAAATCGGGCCAGGAGACCACCATCCCGCGCGATCGCAAGCCGTTCCGCGTCCGCTGCGTGTTCGAGCCGTGACCGCCCCGCCGGTCCTTCCGCGCGCGCCCCGTTCGAGCCGCGCGCTCCCGCCTGCTATCGTCCTCCGCGTGCGTCGCCTCGCCGTCGTCCTCGCCCTCGTCGCCTGTGGCCCGCCGTCCTTGCCGGCGGTGACCGACGGCGACGCGGCCGGCCCCGGCACCACGGCCGGCGCGGGCAGCTCGAGCACGACCGGCTGCATGGTGAGCGGCGACTGCGACACCGACGCGATCTGCGTCGCCGCCTACGGCCCCACCACCGGCGAGCTGGGCGGCGAGCGCGGCCCGGCCGAGTGCACCGACGAGACCGCCTGCATCGACGCGCTCGATCTGACGCGCTGGTGCTTCGATCACCAGTCGTGCTGCGGCGACCTGCGCTGCCGCACCGCCGACGGCGTCTGCGAACCACCTGACCTCGGGGTCAGCACCGGCGAAACCACGACCGGCGATCCCACCACGAGCGACGACACCACCACGACCTCGACCGGCGCCACCACGACCGGCGCCACCACGACCGGCGACACCACGACCGGCGACACCACCACGACCGGCGACACCACCGGCTCGACCTCGAGCAGCACCACCGGCTGATCGCCCTCGCCGATCGACCTCAGGCCGCTCACCGCCCTGGCGATCGACCTCGAACCGCCCCTCGCCGTCACGGCGATCGACCGCGAGCCAGAGTGACGACCCTCCGGGCGATCGACCTCGCGCCTGCAGATCGCCGACGGCCAGGCGATCGACCTCGCGCCTCCGCGGCGCGTCCGGCGCTCAGCCGACGCGATAGTTGGTAGCCAGGCGCACGTACTTGTGCGCCAGACCACGGTGCATCGCCTCGTCGGCCGCCGTCAGCGTGCGGATCACCTTGCCGGGTGCGCCGAGCACCAGCGAGTGCGGCGGCACCACCGTGCCGGCGGTGACCAGCGCTCCGGCGCCGACGATCGAGCCCTCGCCGATCACCGCCCCGTCGAGGATGGTCGCCTGGATCCCGACCAGCGTCCCGCCGCCGATCCGGCAGCCGTGCACGACCGCCCGGTGGCCGATCACGACCTCCTCGGCGACGAAGGTGGGATCGCGATCGCCGAGGTGGATCACCGTCCCGTCCTGCACATTGCTGCGCTCGCGGATCTCGACGCGGTTCACGTCGCCGCGCAGGACGCAGCCGTACCAGACGCTCACGTCGTCGGCGAGCAGCACGTCGCCGATCACGGCCGCGCCCGCGGCGATGCGGACCCGCTCGCCCACCGCGGGCGCGCGGTCGAGATAGCGCTCGACGATCGCCCCGGGAAACCGGGCCCGGAGCGCGCTGGCGCGGTCCTCGGCCGCCGCGGCGCCCGCCGGCGGAGCATCCACGCACGCGACCGAATCCACCACTGTTCGCGACGCCATGAGGGCCCGGAGTCTACCCGTCTCGCTCGAGGGCTTGCCATCCCCGCGTACGATCGCGTAGAAAAGCCCCGTGGCAGCGTCGACGCGATCCAAACCCGCCAAAAAGGCCACCAGCAAGGCCACGGCCGCCAAGAGCACCAGCGCCAAGGCCAAGGCCGGCGCCAAGCCGGCCGTGACCAAGAAGGCCCCCGCAGCGGCCAAGAAGGTCGCCGCCGCGAAGCCCGCCGAAAAGCCCGCCAAGGCTGCCAAGCCTGCCAAGGCCGTCGCCAAGGCGACCCGGGTGAAGGCCAAGGCCAAGGCGGCCGAGGAGCCGAAGACCACCAAGGTCGCCAAGGCCCCGGTCAAGCCAGCCAAGGCTGAGCCCAAGGCCGAGCCCAAGGCCGAGCCCAAGGCCAAGGTCCCGGCCAAGGCCGCCAAGAAGCCCGCCGAGGTCGCCAAGCCCGCGCGCAAGCCGGCCAAGGCCCCCGAGCCCGACCTCGAGGACGAGGACGAGGACGCGGTCGAGGCCGCCGAGGAGGAGATCGACGAGGTCGAGGCCGATTCCGACGACGACGACGCCGTCGTCGCCGTCCAGGCCCCCCCGGCCCGCCGTGGCAACGAGCTCGACGAGTCCATCCTGTCGCGCGCGCCCCCCGCCTCGCAGTCCCCGCTCGGGCTCCAGCCCGCGGTCCCGCCGGCCGAGCGCAAGAAGAGCGTGCTGGAGATCGCCGAGGAGGACGACGAGTTCGACGACGAGCCGCCGCCCCCCAGCCTCGAGAACCTCGGCGCTTTGCTCCAGCGGGTCCACCACCTCGCGCAGTTCGGCACCGAGACCGAGATCCGCGAGGAGCTGCCGCCGCTGGTCGAGCTGCTCGAGCAGATCGACGACCCGGCCGTGCTGCCGCGCCTGCTCGACCTGCTCGAGGACAACGACCCGCACGGCGTCTACTGGAACATCCTCTACGTCCTGGAGAACTTCGACCAGTACCTGGCCGTGCTCCTGGGCGGCCTGCCGTCGCTCTACCACCGCGCGCCGGAGTGGGCCTACACCTGCGTCATCCGGATCCTCCGCACCCGCGGCGACGAGGACGATTGCACCGCGCAGTTCGAGCAGATCATCAACAACGGGCCGCCCGAGACCCGCACGCTGATGCTGCAGATCCTCCGCGAGCTCAGCGAGCACCCCGACACCGACGCCGACCAGCGGCAGAACGTCGCCCGCACGGTCACCGCGCTCGGTGGTGACGCCCCCGTCGCCGACAAGGCGCCCGAGCCGACGCCGGCGAGCTGAGATGCCCTCGCGCTCCCGCCCGGGTCCCAAGTCACCACGCCCTCGCTCCGGTCGCGCCGCTCGCGGCGCCCCGGACGTGGGCGTGTCTTCGTCCACTGTCCGGCTGAGCCCGCCCGCGGCCCCGGCCGATCCCGTCGTGACTCGTCAGGTCGCCCCGCTCGGTCCCGAGCAGTGCACCGTGTCGGTCCGCGAGGACGCTCTGCCCGAGGGCCCGTCGGAGCTCGTGCTCGACCTGCGGATCGCCCCGCAGAACCGCGCCGCCATGGCCCTCCGCCGCGGCCTCGCCGAGCGCGCCCCCGGCTTCAACGTCGCCGTCGTCGGCCGCCGCGGCACCGGCCGCACCTTCACCGCGGTCGCCCTCGCCCGCGAGGAGGCCCGCCGCCGCCCCGCCCCGCGCGACCTGGTCCTGCTCGTCAACCCACGCTGGCCGCTCGAACCTGTCCCGGCGTTCCTGCCCGCAGGGGCAGGTCCGGCCTTCGTGCGCGCCATGGAGGAGCTGCACGCCCGCCTCGAGGCCGCCGTGCACGAGGTGTTCGAGGGCCGCGTCCGCCACCGCCTGCAGGTCGAGATCCACCGCGAGCAGAGCGCCGCCGAGCGCAAGATCCACGACCAGCTCAGCAAGATCGCCGCCGAACACGGCCTCGGCCTGGTCGCCGGCGACGAAGGCTTCGATTTCGTCCCGCTCGACGACGACGACGACGACGACGACGACGACGACGCCGCGGAGGGCGACGCCGCGGCCGAGTCCAAGACCACGAGCGAGGCCGACGACGCCGACGCCAGCGAGGCCGAGGCCGACGCCCGGCTCAACCGCCAGGTGCTCGACGCGATCGAGGCCGTGCGCCCGCACGTCGAGGAGACCCAGCGTCAGCTGGCGCTGCTCGAGGCGGAGATCCAGCAGACCCTGCTGCAGCGCCAGCGGGCCGCCCTGCGCAACAACATCGCCGCCAGCTTCGCCGCCGTGCCCGAGCGCGCCCTGCCGACCGAGCAGGTGCGCCAGTACAGCCAGCGGCTGCACGAGCACCTGCAGCAGGTCTATCACCTCGAAGAGGGCCACCACCTGCCGCTGACGAGCGTGCCGCTGCCGCCCGGCCTGGTCGTGCCGACGCTGCTCGTCGCCAGCCGCCCCGAGGACGTCGCGCCGATCGTGCACGCGCAGAACGTCACCCTCTCCGGCCTGTTCGGCCGCGTCGTCGCCGGCTCCAACGACAGCCGCTACCCCGAGCCCGGCACGATCCTCGCCGGCGACCTGCACCGCGCCAACGGCGGCTTCCTCATCATCGACGCCGAGGCGCTGGTCAAGCGCGAGGCCGTCTACGAGCACCTCAAGGCCTGCCTGCTCGCGCGCGCGATCCAGCCGCACGAGGAGGACGAGGGCCCGAGCCTGCGGATCCAGCCGGTCGACCTCGACGTCAAGGTCGTGCTGGTCGCCGACCCCGACCTCATCCACCAGCTACAGGAGCTCGACCCCGAGTTCAGCCGGCTCTTCAAGATCCGGGCCGACTTCGAGGACGACATGTCCTTCGAGGAAGGTCTGCGCGTCTACCCCGGCGTCGCCGCCTGGCTGGCCTCGAACCGCGGCCTGTCTCGCTGCTCGCGCAGCGCCGTCGCGTTCCTGATGCAGTACGGCGCCCGCCTGGCCGAGGACCAGCACCGCCTCACCACCAACCTCGGCCTGCTCAGCGACCTCATCACCGAGGCGACCTCGCTCGCCACGGGAGCCGACGAGCTGACCGAGGAGCACCTGCGCGCCGCGTTCCGCCTGATGGCCGACCGCCAGGGGCAGATGCGCGACCGCCTGCTCGACCTCCACCGCTACGGCCTCATCCGCGTCGAGGTCTCGGGCCACAGCGTCGGCCAGATCAACGGCCTCGCGGTCGTCAGCGACGGCTTCCAGTCGGTCGGCCGCCCCAGCCGCGTCACCGCCGTCACCTACGCCGGCAGCCACGGCCCGCTCAACATCGAGCGCGAGGTCGAGATGTCGGGCCCGATCCACTCCAAGGGCGTGCTGATCCTCAGCGGCTACCTGCACGACCGGTTCGCTCGCGACTTCCCGCTCAGCTTCGGCGCCTCGGTGGTGTTCGAGCAGACCTACACCCCTATCGAGGGCGACTCGGCCTCGACCGCCGAGCTGTTCGCCATCCTCTCGAGCCTGTCGGGCATGCCCGCGCGCCAGGACATCGGCATCACCGGCAGCGTCGACCAGCGCGGCCGCGTGCTCCCGGTCGGCGGCGTCAACGAGAAGATCGAGGGCTTCTTCGAGGTCTGCCGCGCCCACGCCCTGACCGGCACTCAGGGCGTCATCATCCCCGAGAGCAACGTCCGCAACCTCGTGCTCGGCGAGGACGTGCTCGAGGCGATCGCCCAGGGCCGCTTCTTCATCTGGCCCATCAGCACCGTCGAGGAGGGCGTCGAGCTCATCCTCGGCGAACCGGCCGGCACCGCGACCGAGCCCGACGACGACGCCATCGACGCGTTCCGCTACCCCGAGCGCACCATCTACGGCCGCGTCGAGCGCCGGATCGCCCGCCTGCGCCGGCTCGCCACCCCGTCGCGCTCCTGAGCGCCCCACCAGGGCAGCATATCCCCGCGGACATGCCCGTTCGCGCATGCCTGAACGAGCATGTGCAAACGCGCATGTGCGAACGAGCATGTCCGAACGCGCATGTCCGAACGGACATGCTGGTCCGGGGCTCCACCAGCGCCCCCGGGGACCGGCCGCGAGGTGCCCGGGGCCCGGCCGCGGTGTTTCGGTCCACCGATGCGAGACCGCGGCTCGCGCCTCGAACTCGCCGTGCCTCGCCCCCGTGCCCTTCGCACCGCGACGGCCCGAGCGAGCCGCGCGCCCGCGAGCGCGACGCCGCGGCCCCATTGTCAGCAGCAGGTCCCTCCAAACCAACCCGCACGGCGCGCTCATGCCATCACTCCCTCGCTCTGCGCGCCTACGCCCATTGCGAGCACACGCCCTATCGATAGCCTCCCGGGGCCCCCGCTCCGCGTCTCGATCCCCCACCACGACAACCGCCGCCGATCGCCGATTCGCCGACTCGATCCTCGTTCCTCGCGCCCCCGAGCGAACCCGCCCGCGCCCTGCCGACCGGCCGTGCTACCCTGCGCGGACATGTGGGCTCTGGACAATCGCACCGGCTACGCCGCGGCCCGCAACTGGGCGCGCGACAAGGACGGGGTGCACTGGTGGATCGTCGCCGTCAAGGCCACCTTCGACGTGAGCCCGCAGGGCCGCGCCGTGCTCGCCGACGTGCAGCCCGAGCCCGTGCTCGCCCCCGAGTATTTCGGCGATCCGGGCGCCTCCAGCCTGCGTCACGACTCCGACCTGCTCGCGCCCAAGCCCGGCACCGACGTGCTGGCGATCGCCCACGCCCACGCCCCCGGCGGCCGCCCGGCGACCGCCGTCCCCGTGACCCTGCGCGTCGGCGCCCTGACCAAGCAATTGCGGGTCCACGGCGAGCGCACCTATGATTCGCTGGGCGTCGGCCTGTCCGCGCCGGAGCCATTCTCGACAGCCCCCATTCGCTACGAATACGCCTTTGGCGGCTTCGACACCGCCGACCCCGACCCGGCCCGCCAGCGCATGGACGAGCGCAACCCGGTCGGTCGCGGCTTCGTGCGCCGCTCGCTGACCCGCGCCGGCCAGCTCGCGCACGCCATCGAATATCCCGACGGCGATCCCGCCGACGCAGGCCCGGCCGGCTTCGGCCCCGTCGATCCGTCCTGGTCGCCGCGCCGCCAGCTCGCCGGCACCTACGACGCCCGCTGGGAGCAGACCCGGCGCCCGCTGCTGCCCGCCGACTACGACCCTGAATTCGCCATGAGCGCCCCCGCCGACCAGCGCGCCGCCGGCCCCGTCCTCGGCGAGCGCGTCGAGCTGCACAACATGACCCCCGAGGGCATTCTCCGCGTCGAGGTCCCCCGCGTCGCCCTCGCCTTCACCACCCGCTTCGGCGCGCGCCGCCAGGAGCAGCCCTCGCGGCTGACCGCCCTGATCCTCGAGCCCGAGGAGCGCCGCCTGTCGCTGGTGTGGCAGAGCTGCCTGCGCGTCGCGGCGCCCGACGCCGACTACCTCGACGTCACGGAGATCCGCGAACACCGAGGTGCCGCATGAACGCGCCGATCGCCGACGGCGAGGCCCCGTCACTGCCCGCTCCGAGATCCCGCATGAACGCGCCGCCCAGCCCTGACAGCGCGCTCGGGTCACTCGCGCCGCGAACACCAAGGTGCCGCATGTACGCGCCGCCCAGCCCTGACCGCGCGCTACCGTCACGCCTCGCCCTCGCCCCGCGAACACCGAGGTGCCGCGTGAACGCGCCGCCCAGCCCTGACCGCGCGGTCCCGTCACGCCTCGCCCTCGCCCCGCGAGGTGCCGCGTGAACGCGCGGCTCGAAGTCGTCGCCATCGGCGCGCGCACCCCCGTCGGTCACGACGCGATCAGCAGCGCCGCCGCCGTACGGGCCGGCATCGCCCGCTGCAGCGAATATCCGTTCGCCACCCCCGACGGCGCCCCCCTGGTCGCCGCCGCCGACTCGCGCATCGACCCGCTGCTCGAGGGCAATCCCCGGCTCGTACCGCTGCTCGCCAGCGCGCTCGCCGAGGTCGCCCGCACCCTCGCCCGCGGCGCCCCGCATGCCGGCCCGCAGCACCTCCTGCTCGCCCTCCCCGAGGCTCGCCCCGGCTTCGACAAGCGCGAGGCCGCCGAGCTCCTCGGCCTCGCTCTGGCCTGCCTGCGACGCCTGGGCGTGGCTGCCGAAGCTCGGGTCGCCGGCCACGGCCACGCCGGCGCCGTCCAGGCCGTCGAGCACGCCGCCCGCATCGTCGCCGCCGATCCCGACGCCCTGTGCTGGATCGCCGGCGTCGACAGCTGGCTGCACGCCGACACTCTGTTGTGGCTGGAGGACCAGCGCCGCTGCGCCCAGCCCGGTGTGCGCAGCGGCTTCATCCCCGGCGAGGCCGCCGGCTGCCTCGCCCTGGCCAGCCCCGAGCTGCGCCGGCGCCTGCGCCTGCCGGCCCTCGCCCTCGTGCGCGGCGCCCGGACTGCCCGCGAGGCCCACCTGCGCACCAGCGACACCGGCACCTTCGGCGAGGGCATGCGCGACGCCGTCGTCGGCGCCGCCAGTGACCTGCGCCTGCCCGACGAGCGCATCGACACCCTCTACAACGACATCAACGGCGAGCGCTACCGCAGCGAGGAATGGGGCTTCGTGGCCCTGCGCACCGCCGAGCTGTGGAAATCGCTGCAATACGACGCCCCCGCCGATCGCTGGGGCGACGTGGGCGCGGCGACGGTGCCCCTCGCCGCCATCCTCGGGGTGCAATCTTTCCGCCGCAGCTACGCCTCCGGCCCGCGGGTCATGATCACCGCCGGCTCCGACGGCGGCCTCCGCGGCGCCCTGCTCCTCCAGCGCCCCGCGGGCCCCTGAGACGCCTCGAGGTCCCGATGTCCAGCATCTCCGTCAACCCGCCCAAGACGCCCGTCACCACCGGCAGCAACGGCATCGCCGCCGCCACCGTGCCCAACGTGTGCAAGATGCCGGGCCCGCCCGCCCCGTTCGTCCCGACCCCGCTGCCCAACATCGCCAAGTCCGGCAACTCGCCCAAGGATTTTTCAAAGAAGGTCACCTTCGACGGCTGCAAGGTCGCCATCAAGGGCGCGACCTTCAAGTCCATCGGCGACCTCGCCAGCAAGGCCACCGGCGGCGGCATCGTCTCGGCGAACGTCGAGGGCCCGGCCCGCTTCGTCGGCCCCGGCTCGCTCGACGTCAAGGTCGAGGGCAAGAACGTCCACCTGCTCAGCGACCCGATGCTCAACAACTGCGGCCCGAGCGGCAGCCCGCCGAACGCCGCCACGCTGCTCGGCCTGGTCCAACCGACCGGCCTCGTCGCCCTCGTCGGCGACGAACAATGCGCCCTCTGCCACAAGTCCCACGGCGACGCGGCGCGGCTCGAGGAGACCGCCGACACCAGGGCCGACGCCAGCACCTTCCAGGCCGCGGCCACGGCGGCGCGGGCGAAGAAGATCAAGGTGCGCGGGACGATGCTGGGCGTCGTCCGCTGCAAGGACGATTTCGTCTACGCCGCCAACTCGGGCGGACAGATCCCCGAGCTTCACCAGGAACTCTCGAAAGAGTGGCACACCCCCGTTCCGGAGCGGCTGTTCGCGTTCGAGTCGCTCGTCGGCGACGAACGACGCGAGCAGTTCCAGGACATGTGGAAGAACCTTGGCGAGGCGAGTCGCGCCTGGAAAGCCCGCAAGGAGCTCAAGGACGCGACGAGGACGGAGCAGCAAAAAGAGAAGGACGCGGGCGAACCCTTCTATCCGCCAGGCTCCTGCGCCGCTCAGAAAGCCGTCGTGCTGGCACTGATCCACGGTGCCCGACCCGTGGGTCTCACCGAACGCTGGTCCAGTCCCACCGGCCCGAAGTCTCGCGTGCTGGTCCACTTCCGTTCCAGGCCAGGCGGCAGGCGAAAGCTCGGTTACTTCGGCGGGGAAGATGCCGTACCGCCCTGTGGCACCTGTCAGGTGATGCTGACGATGTTGCTTTGCCCGGACGAACGCGCTCCCAAGTGCGATCACCAATCACCCGGTTCGCAGGTCTGTCGATGCACCCCGTAGAAGATGAAATGGAACGCTTCCTCGCCCGGCTCATGCCTGGCATCGATCTCGGGTGGGAGGGAGCTTCGACGGCGGAGATCCGCGAGATCGAGGCCCTCGCCGGGCGTCCGCTCCCCGACTTCTATCGCTGGTTCCTCGCGCGGATGGGGCGCAACATGGGAGCGCTCGGCTACGCCAGCGTCGACTTCTCCGCCGCCCGCATCCTCGCTTGCTATCGAGAAGAGCTCCGCAGTCCGGATCCTCGTTACCTCCTGATCGGTTATGAAGACGATCCGGTGGTCCCCATGCATACCTGGTACGATCTCGCTCGCCCGATGCGGGGTGACGCGCTCGTGCTGAGTCGGGGCATCGGAGACCCGCTCATACAGCTCGACTTCGAGACCTTCCGTGAGCAACTCGCCTGGAAAGCGATGCTGAACTTCCGGCTCGACGCCTTGCCAGCATCATGCAAGGGCAGCTTCAAATCCCACCGGGCGGACGTGCGAGCCCGCCTCGATCAGGCAATGAACGCCTTGAACTTCGAGCAGCCCGTCCCCTCCGGAGATTTCTGCGGAATTTTCGATCGCACAGACGCCGCCATGATCTGCAGCGTCACCCCGAGAGAAGAACCGGAGAAGATCCTGTTCTTCCGGCTCGCCGCCGCGAATGCAGGTACCATGCGCCGGATCCTCGGCGTCATCGCCAGGGAGACGGACCTCGAGGTCGTGATCGATCCTGGACAACCGTGAAGCGATGCGAAGCCTCGACCGCTAACCACGCACGCTCTGAAGGCGGCCTCGCCCGCATCATCGCGTCCCGTCGTTGACGGCATGGTCCCTTCGTCACGCCGCCCGCCGCTCCCAGCGTAGCGGCAGCGAGCGCAGCCCTCGTAGGCTCGAGTAATCGTTCCAGTCCGCGCGGCCTTCCGCCCGGGCGAACGCCGGCAAGCGGCCGATCAGCTCCGTGAACGCGATCTTGCCTTCCAGCCGGGACAGCGGCGCCCCCACGCAGAAGTGGATCCCCTGCCCGAACGCCAGGTGACCGCGGGTATCGCGGTGAATGTCGAAGCGATCGGGCTCCGGGAATTGTCGCGGGTCGCGGTTCGCCGCGCTCAGCAGCAGCAGCACCAGCTCGCCCGCTGCCAACTGCGTCCCCGCCACCTCGACCGCCGCCCTCGTGCGGCGGAACAGCATCGTCGCCGGCCCGTCGTAGCGCAGCACCTCCTCGATGAACGGCGGCACCAGCCCAGGATCGGCGCGCAGCTCCTCCAGCACCTCCGGGTGCTCGAGCAGCAGGTGCGTCCCTGTGGCGATCACATTGGTCGTCGTCTCGTTGCCTGCCACCAGCAGCAGCACCGCCGTCCCGAGCACCTCCCCGGCGGTGAGCGCTCCGTCCTCGCTCTCCGCGCGGACCAGCAGGCTGATCAGGTCGTCGCGCGGCCGCTCGCGGCGCGCCGCGATCATCGCCTGCAGGTATGCGAAAAGATCGCGTCGGCTCGCCACCAGCCGCACCGACTCCTGCCGCGACGCGCATTGCTCCCGCGTCACCTTCGCCAGCGTCAGCAGATCATCGCTCCAGCGCTTGAACTCCGCCCCGCGCGCCGCATCGACCCCCAGCATCTCCGCGATCACCGTCACCGGCAGCGGGATCGCCAGGTCCGATACCACGTCGAATTGCTCGCGTTGCAAGATCGCATCGACCAGCCCGCTCGCGACCTGCTGCACCCGTCTCGCCAGCAGCGTCATCGCCCGCGGCGTGAACGCGGCGCTGACCAGCTTGCGCAGCCGCGTGTGCTCCGGCGGGTCCGCGTTGAACATGCTCGGCCCACGCGCGCGCTCCAGCTCCTGCCACGCGCGCGCGTCGATGTGCGGCGGTCGCAGGCGATCGAGCCCCGTGTCCGACGAGAACAGCTCCGGCTGGCGGAGGATCCTCGCCACCTCCGCGTGGCGCGTCACGGCCCACCACCCGTAGCGCTGCAATCGATGGACCGGCGCCGCCTCGCGCATGTGGGCGAACAGCGGGTGCGGGTCGCTCGCCGCCTCGGGCGAGAACAGGGCCGTCGAGAAGTCCATGGCGTCCTCCACGCGGCCCAGGGTACGAGCGGCGCTCGCCGCAGCAACGCGACCACCGTGCGCGTGCCCGGGAGCCCGCAGAACCCGGCGCGCCTCGCCGCCGGCCTCACAGGCGCACGCAGCGTCGCCGCTGACCTCGGCGGGAGCCCCTCGCCGGCGCCCCCGCCGTCCTTCGCCCGCCCGAGCGCCGCTCCCGCCGGCGACGCTATCTCCTGGCGATCATCATGTGCCCTTCAGAACATGTCTCAAAGCACATGCCCCGAAGCCCATGCCCCGATAGACATGCCCTCACGGGCATGTCCGAAAGTTCACCCGCGCACCGCCGGCACCGCCGCCGGCGTGCGGAAGAACAGGCTCGGCAGGTAGCTGCGGCGCGCTCCTTCGGCCAGGCGGAGGTTCGGCAGCGCCGCGCGCAGCGCCTGGATCGCCGCGCGGACCTCGAGCCGGGCCAGGCTCGCGCCGAGGCAGCTGTGCACGCCCCAGCCGAACCCGAGGTGGCGCGCGCCGTTCGGGCGGGTGAGGTCGAAGCGCAGCGGATCGGGGAACACGCGCGGGTCGTAGTTGGCCGCCCCGAAGAACGTCATCACCGTCGCGCCGGCCGGGATCTCCACCCCGCCCACGCTCGTCGCGCGGGTCGTGTGCCGCGGCTCCATCTGCACCGACGCATGCATGCGCAGGGTCTCCTCGATCGCAGCCTGCAGCAGCGCCGCGTCCTCCCCGACCCGCTGCCACAGCGACGGCTCGCCGAGCAGCGCGAACAGCAGCGAGCCCATCAGGCTGGCCGACGTCTCGTAGCCCGCGAACAGCAGCACCACCAGGTGCGAGATCAGCTCCTCGGTCGACAACGCGTCCTCGCCCTCGCGCGCGCGCAGCAGCGCCGAGATCAGGTCGTCGGCCGGCTTGGCCCGGCGCTCGGCGATCAGATCGGCGTAGTAGCGCTGATAGGCGAGGAAGCCGTCGGCCGCGGTCAGCTTCGCCGCTTCATCCAGGGCGGGGTCGTACAATTTGAACCAGTCGTCTTGCCACAGCTTCAGCTGCGGCATGTCCTCGTACGGCACCCCGACCAGCGCCGCGATCACCCGCATCGGCAGCTTGAACGTGAAGTCGCGCATCATCTCGAGCTCGCCCTGCCCGCTGGCGAGCTCGGCCGCGAGCTCGCCGGCGAAGCGGCGGATCTGCGGCTCCATCTCCGCCACCCGGTTCGGCGTGAACGCCTTCGAGAACAGCAGCCGCGCCCGCGTGTGCGACGGCGGGTCGTTGTTGAACAGCCCCGGCGGCAGCGGGAACGTACCTTGCTGCAGCCGCGCCAGCAGCTCGGGCGTGAACGGCACCACCGGCTCGAGCAGGCGCGCCGACGAGAACAGCCCCGGGTCGCGCAGCACGTGCATGACCTCCGCGTGGCTCGTCACCAGGTAGGCGAAGAACGCCTTGCTGTAGGCCACCGGCGCGCGCGCGTGGGCCTCCGCGTAGAAGCTGCGCGCCGGGTCCTCCTGGTACACCGGCGAGAACGGCTGGAACAGGTCGCCGACGGCGAGGCGCTCGGCCTCGGAAGCAGGTGAAGGGGACACGCGGGCGTCGTCGGTCATCGCCTCCAGGGGTTACCAGACTCGCCCGCCTGCGAGCAATCGCCGGCGGTCGCGCGCACGGGCGCCCATGCATGTGCAAGCGGGTCCGCGTCCGCCGAGTCCGAAGCGGGGGACCGGGCCCCCCCTGGACGGACACGTGCCCGTGCTCTTTCGAACATGTCCTGGAGGACATGTACCGAAGATCACGCTGTGATCGCCGCGTTCACCGTGGCGGTCGAATGAGACAGTGGCACACACGAAACACCGCGGACAGCGCGTTGGGGGCTCTGATACCGTTGTTCCGACGCGGCGACATATGCGCCGCGCGTCGACATCAGCAGCCTCGAGGAGTTTTCGAAATGACGATCCCTAGCACCCGACGAGCCTTCTTGCGTGGCGGCGCGGCCGCCGTCCCCGTCCTCGCCTTCAGCCCGTCGGCCCATGCCTGGCTGGCCTGCACCGACGCAGCCGCCGACGCGATCGCGATCCCTGGCCTCGACGGCGAGCTCTTGACCGCCCCAGCCGACCGCGCCGCCGCGGCCGACGACTGGGGTCACATCGTCAGCGACATGCCGCTCGCGGTCCTCGTGCCCGCCTCGGTCGACGACGTTCGCAAGGCCGTCAAGTTCTGCCGGAAGCACTGCATCAAGGTCGGGCCGATGAGCATGGTCGGCAACAGCCACAGCACGCAGGGTCAGTCGCAGGCCAAGTGTGGCCTCGTGATCGACATGTCGGGGCTCTCGGAGATCCACGCCGTCAACGCCACCGACGCGGTGGTCGACGCCGGTGTGCGGTGGTTCGAGCTGCTGCAGCAGACCCTGCCGCTCGGCAAGAGCCCGCCCGTGCTCACCGACCACATCGACCTCAGCGTCGGCGGCACGCTCTCGGTCGGCGGCATCGGCGGTCAGACCCCGCAGCACGGCCTACAGGCCGACAACGCGCTCGAGCTGTGGGTCGTCACCGGCGACGGTGACCTCGAGGTGTGCTCGCCGACCAGCAACGCCACCCTCTTCAACAGCGTGCGCGGCGGCCTCGGGCAGTTCGGCATCATCGTCAAGGCGCGCGTCAAGCTGATCGCCGTCAAGCCGCTGGCGCGCCGCTACTCCGCCGTCTACGCCGACGTCGCCACCCTGCTGGCCGACCAGGTCGCGCTGATGAACGAGGGTCGGTTCGACTACGTGGAGGGCCTCGCCTTCCCGCAGCCCGACGACAGCTACGTGCTCACGATCGAGGCCGTCAAGTACTTCGACGCCGGCTCGCCGCCGAATGACGCCGCCATGATCGCCGGCCTCCATTTCATCCCCGGCACCGACACGGCCGAGACCCTGCCGCTTTACGACTTCTACAACCGCCTGGAGCCGATCGTCGAGTTCACCAAGTTCACCTGCGAGTGGTACCTGCCCCACCCGCTCACCGACTTCTTCCTGCCGCTCTCGGAGGCCGCCGACTTCATCGAGTCGACCCTCGCCCAGACCCCGGCCGTCGACGTCGGCTACGGCCCCGTGCTCATCTACCCGTTCCCCAGGGCCAAGGTGACCGCGCCGTTCATCCCGCTGCCCAACGAGAAGGTGACCGTGCTGTTCTCGCTGCTGCGCTGGGCGTCCTCGGCGGACCCTGCGGTGGCGGCGGACCTGGTGGAGAAGAACCGCACGGTCTACGAGGGTGTGCGTGAAGTCGGCGGAAAGCGCTACTCGATCGGCAGCGTCGAGCTGTCGTTCGCCGACTGGATCCTCCACTTCGGCGCCCGTTGGCCGCAGTTCTTGGCACGCAAGTTGATCTTCGATCCCAAAAACACCCTGACGCCCGGCCAGGGCATCTTCCCTTGGTGATGGCGAACTCGGCGCCGCGCGCGGCCTCGCTCGCGGCGCGATTCAACGTGCACCCAACACCCTGCCGGTCCGCTATCCTGACCGCGCGCATGAGCGAGTCGTTCATCCCCCGTGACGCCCGCGGCGTCATCGACACCCGTACCGAACGGCTGTGGCTTCACCCCGATGGTTACGTGATCGGCGAAGTGCGACCCGGCCTCATCGCCGACCTCGATGACGCGATCATCAACGTCGAGGCCGTGGCCAAGCTGGCCGTCGGCATTCCGCGGCCGCTGCTGCTCGACATGCGCGCCCACGCGAGCTCGGCGACCCGCGAATGTCGCGAGTACTACGCCGGCGCCGAGGCCCAGCGGGTCAACCTCGCGGTGGCGATGCTGGTGCGCTCGAACGTCAGCCGCGTGATCGGCAACTTCTTCCTCGGCCTCAACAAGACCCGCTTCCCGTTCCGCATGTTCGCCGACGTCGACGAGGCGACCGCCTGGCTGCGCAGCTTCATCGCCAAGGGCCCTGCCGAGCGGTCGTAGGGACGATCCCATGGCCCAGCGAGAGATCGTCACCCGCACCGAACGGATCTGGATCGAGGACGGCATCGTGCGCTGCGTGGTGCTGGCCACGGCCACCCACACGCTTGAAGACGCCGAGGTGAACGCGCGCACCGTCGTCGAGCTGGCCGAGGGTCGCAAGCTGCCGATGCTGCTCGACACCCGGGACTCGCGCGGCCTCGACCGCGACGCGCGCCTCTTTTACGTCCGCCCCGAGGCCGCCGAGCAGGTCTCGGCGCTGGCGATGCTGATCGACTCGCAGATCGGCCGCATGTTCGGCAACTTCTACACCAACGTCCACAGGCCGCCGTTCCCGCTGCGCCTGTTCAACACCGAGAGCGACGCGGTCGCCTGGCTCAAAGCGCAGGTCGTGTGAACGATCCGTCAGGCCATCGGCCCGGGCGGGACCCCGCCGCGGAGCCACCGGACGCCCGCATCGCCGCGCTGCTGCGGGCCGCCGCCGCGCTGGCGCCCGACGCCGCCGCGTTCGCCAGCGACCCGCGGGCCGCCGCCGAGACCGCCCTGGCCGTCGCCGCCGCCGAGCTCGCGGCCCTGCGCGCCTATCGCGAGCGGACCGAGCGGCAGATGGAGGAGCTCTTCAACACCATCACCGCCTACGCGGCGCTCGAGTACGACCGCCGCGCCGTGGTCCTCGACGACAACGACGAGCTCATCAACGCGATGGCGATCGGCCTCAACATGATGGGCGAGGAGCTGTCGCACACGATGAAGGCGCTGGTGCGCGCGCGCGACGAGGCGCTGGCCGCCAGCCGGGCCAAGAGCGCCTTCCTCGCCAACATCAGCCACGAGCTGCGCACGCCGCTGAACGCGATCATCGGCTACGCCGAGATCATCCGCGAGGACCTGGTCGAGACCGGCCAGGACGCGCTGACCCTCGACGTCGACCGCCTGCAGGTCGCCTCGCGCCACCTGCTCAACCTCATCCAGGACGTCCTCGACCTCGCGCGCATCGAGGCCGGCCGCGTCGACGTGCGGCTCGAGACGACCGACCTGCGCACGCTGCTGCAGGAGCTGCAGACCACCCTGGCGCCCTCGGTCAAGGACGCCGGCAACGTGCTGCACGCGCGCGTGCAGGTCAGCCGCCCGCAGATCCTCACCGACCCGCTGCGGCTGCAGCAGATCCTGCTCAACATCCTCGGCAACGCCAACAAGTTCACCGTCGGCGGCGACATCACCCTCTCGGCCGGCGACCACGTCGAGCACGGCCGCGATTTCGTCGACATCACCGTCGCCGACACCGGCATCGGCATCCCCGCCGACAAGCTCGAGACCATCTTCGACGCCTTCACCCAGGTCGACGAGACCTCGACCCGCCGCTTCGGCGGCACCGGCCTCGGATTGGCCATCAGCCGCCGCCTGTGCGACCTGCTCGGCGGCTCGATCGTCGTCACCAGCGAGCTGCGCCGCGGCTCGACCTTCCGCGTGCGCCTGCCGGTCGACGGCCCCGAGCGGCACCGCTGACCTGCTCGCCGGGACATGTCCTCGCAGACATGTCCCGAGGCACAGCTCAGAACGAGCCGATCATCTTGAAGTAGACGATCGACGAGCCGGTCGCCCGCTGGCCGAAGTAGGTCTTGTCGCCGCCGAGCAGGGCGAAGCTGCCGAGCTCGAAGTTGACGTAGCCCCACGGCGGCGCGAACAGCAGCGCCGGCGCGATCACCCCCGAGGGCCCCTTGGTCTTCGGGTTGTTGCCCGGCAGGTCGACCATGCCGAACGCGCGGAACACCAGCTTGCGGCCGAAGAAGATCAGGTCGGTGCCGCCGAGGATGTAGTTGCCGATGTGGCCGGCGCCGAACTCGTTGATCATGCCGCGCAGGTACTGCGCCTGCACGTACACGTGCTTGCCGAAGGTGTAGTCGAACCCGGCGGTGGCCTTGATGAACGGCTGCTTCTTGATCGCCGGGCCGGAGATGAACGCCTCCGGGTTGGCCATGTTGTCGTTCGGCGTGACGTCGACGCCACCGCCGGGCAACGGCGGCAGGTCGATCGTGAACTGCCTGGCCTCGGGGATGATGAGGGCCGCCTCGCCCCACAGGCCCATGTTGCCGAGGAACGGCACCTGGGTGGCGAAATCGAGGCCGATGACCTGCATCTTGGGATAGATGAGGCGCACGTCCGAGCGGAAGTGATAGCCGTCCGGCGGGTCGGTCGGATCGTTGAGCGCGTGGACCTGCGTCGTCTTGGCCTCGACCGGCAGCGGGATGTCGTGGCGGCCGTAGTAGTACGACGCGCTGATGTCGACCTCGCCGAGCCGCGAGCCCATCTTGAACGCGAACTGCCCGTTGGAGAACTTGTTCTCGGGCATCTCGACGTGGCCGAACACCCGCGGCACCAGCTTGGGGTTCTTCGGCAGGTAGTCATCCTGCAGGTACGTGATCTTCGCCAGCTCGCGGTCGTTGGCGAACGGCGTCTCGGCGTACGGGTCCCTCAAGCCGGCGGCCGCCGACGGGGGCAGCAGCGCCGGGAAGAACAGCGGGATGTAGACGCCCTGGAAGTAGAGCTTGTCGCGGTCGCGCAGCGGCGAGTAGTCGATCACCGCCATCTGGTTGGCGATCGGCTCGGTGAACAGCGGCCGATCCTCGAGGTCGTCGGCGTTGATGTTGTTGGTCGGGTTGAACTTGTCGGCGGTGCCCCACACGACGATCTGGCGCCCGATCTTGATGTCGAGGCCGGGGGCGATGTCGGTGAGGGCGACGTAGGCCGCGCGGCTCTCGAGGTGGAACCGCTGGATGTAGACCTGCGAGGCCAGGTCGTCGAGCTCGCGCGACTGGTTGGTGCCCATCAGCACCGGGTCGACCTCGCCGACCACCTGCACGTGCTTGTTCGGCGTGTACGCGAAGTAGAACTCGAAGCGGTTCTCGTTACGGCTGATCTTGCGCGTCTCGACGCGGTCGACGTCGTAGTGGAGGCTGCTGATGATGCGGAAGCGCGTGTGCAGCTTGCCGCCCGTCTTCTGCAGGATCTGCTCGCTCGGGCTCTGCAGCTTCTGCTTGCCCACCGGCGCGTCGGCCTGCTTGCTCGCCGGCTCCGCCGTGGTCGAGACCGTCGTCGTCGGCCCGGTCGAAGCGCCCGCGGGCTGGCTGCTGCCGCCGCCGAACACGTCGTCCATCTCGAGGTCGCGCGCCGTGGTCGTGCCCGCCGGCTCGCTGCCCCGCGCCGGCGCCTCGGACGAACCAGTGTCGGCGCCAGCGCCGAACACGTCGTCCATCGACAGCGCGCCGCTATCGCCCGGCTTCGCGGCCGGCTTCGTTGCCTCGGGCGGCTTCGCTGCCTCGGCTGGCTTCGCTGCCTCGGGCGGCGGTTTGGCCGCGCCGGTGCCGAACACGTCGTCGACCGAGACGTCGGTGTTCGGCTTCGCCGTCTTGGCCGCGCCCGGCTTGTCCGGGACGCCCTCGGGGCCTTGATAGTCGCGAGCAGCAGGCGCATGGGTCACGGCCCAGAGCGCCCACTGCAGACAGGAGATCGTTACGCCGACGGGGGGTAGCACCGAAGGTCACGCGAAGATCACCCGCGCATCAGCGTGCGGCGGGAGAACAGATCGTCGGAGACAGGGGTCTTCACGTCGATCTCGGACAGGTTGATGACGGTCTCGTCGCCCGTCTTGAGGTTCTTCATGCGGATCTTGGTCGGGATCTGGGTCCCCTCGAACGGGGTCCACGCCTCGCGCACCTGGGTGCGGACGTGCTTGCCGGAGGGGTCGAAGTAGTGGATGCGAGAGACGCCGCCGACCTTCGAGTCGATGAAGATCTCGAGCTTGCTGAACGAGCTCGTCTGGCCGGTCTTCGGCTTGAGCACCAGCTTGGTCTCGTCGCCGGTCTTGCCGATCAGCTCGGCGTCGAACGACGGCGACAGCTTGGCGAGCACCATGTCCTCGGGCGTGAACTCGCTGCCGAGGAAGCCCTGGTTCTGCATGTGGGCCGCCACGCGGCGGACCTTCTGGAACTCGGGGCTGTACATGTAGATGGTGTCGCGGTCCTCCATGAGGATCTTCATGCCGGCGACATCACCAGGGGCGGTGAAGTGGATGAACTGCTTCTCCAGCCCCTTCATCGACATCTTGAAGACCATCGTCTGGCGGAGGTTGCCGCTCTTGAAGATCTCCATCGACGCCGTATAGGTCTGATCGGGGAACTTGGCGGCCCGCTCGTCGGCGACCTTGAGGATCGCAGCACCCTTGCTGAACGCGTCCTCGGCGGCGCTGACTGCTTGCGGGGCGACCATCACGGTCGCGGGCAACACGAGGGCCGAGGCGAGGAGGAAGGTGACTGACTTCATGGCTTCGAGCTCCGGATTGTATCAGGGGGACAGGTGACGCGCGCCGCCACGCCGGGCGACCGCACGCGGCGCGTTGGACGACCGGACTCGCCGGCTATTCTGCCCGGGCCGCGCCATGACACCCAGTTGTGGGCGATAAAGACGGAGCGCGCCGCCCGAGAGCACGACCTCTCGCATGAGGCCGGTGATCCGGATCACACAAGTCACTCCGCGGCCTCCGCGACAGTGCTGCGCACCTATTTGCGCACCCCCGGTCGCGCCAGCCAGGGCGCGAACCAGCAGGCGCCGAGGGCCGCGCCGACCAGCGCGATGGCGAGGCCGAGGCCGAGGTCCCGCAGCGGCGCCATCTCGGACGCGAGCAGCACGAGGAACGCCGCCGCGAGCTGCAACGCCGAGATGAGCGTGACCACGCCGATGTCACTGACGGCCCGCGCGCCCGCGTCGGCGGTCGTATAGGTGCGCGCGCGGAAGTTGAGGTGGATCGCAAAGTCGACGCCGGCGCCGACGGCGATGCAAGAGATCATGCTGGTGCCGACGCTGATCGGCATGCCGAGCAGGCCGAAGATGCCCATCGTCACGCACAGACACCACACCGCCGGCACCAGCGCGAGCATCTGGCGCGCCAGCAGCAGCGTCAGCGCCAGGCCCACCAGCGACACGGCGGTCGAGGTGAACAGGCTGCGCGTGACGCTCTCCGCGAACGCGGCGCCGATCACAGGCTGGCCCGTGAGACGTGTCTTGAAGGACAGGTTGCGACCCTCGCCGTCGGCGACGCGCCACTCGTCGTCGTCGAGCTCCGACAGCGCGCCCTTCACCGAGCTGCAGCTCGGACCGGCCGCGTCGGCCGGCGCCTGCAGCGGCAGCTCGAGCGCGCCGCAGCGGGCCTCGACCTGGAAGCGCACCAGCGCGTCGTCGGCCCACGGCCCGAGGTGCTTGGCGACGAAGCCGATGCCCTCCGGATCCTTGGCGGCGAGCGTCGGCAGCTTGCTGCGCAGCAGGGCCTCGAGCTCGGCGCCACGCGGCGCGACCAGGCTGGCCGGATCGATCGCGTCGATCTCCTCGCGCGGCACGCCCTCGACCGGGCTGTCCTCGGAGTCGAGCGCGCGGTCGCGGACCTCGGTCAGCGCGGCGAGCAGCGCCGGCGACGGCGCGCTCGACGGTGAGGCCTGAATCAACTTGTCGGCGTCGACGGGCCGGCCGAGCAGCCGCGACAGCCGCTGCCCGACCTCCTGCACCTGAACCGCGCGCACCTTGGGATCGGTGGTCGGCCCGACGACGAAGCGACCGGCGGCGTGGCGATCGAGCAGCGCCCGCACCGCGTCGGCGACTTCCACCTGCGCGTCGCCCGACATCGGCGCCAGCTTGATGTGGATCAGCGCGCCGGCGGTGTCGTCGGTGACGATCTGCGCGACCGCGGGGTGGCCCTGCAGCAGCGCGAACACCCGCGACGCGCGACCCGGCGTCTCGGGCACGCCGCGGCGGCCGCCGAGCGCCTCGTTGAGCAGCGCGTGCGGCTCGACGATCGAGCGCACGTCGACCACGCCCTCGATCGCCCGCACCTGCTCGGCGAGGTCGCGGATCTCTCGCAGCGCCGTCGGCTCGGCCAGCGCCTTGCGATCGCTGTCGCCGAGCTGCTCGGCCTCGACCGCGACCTGCAGGTACGTGGACCCGCCGAAGTGGTCGTTGAAGAACCGGTTCGAGCGCATCGGCTCGCTGTCCTCCGAGAACACCTCGGTCGGATCGGAGTCGGCCCGCAGCGTCGACGCCACCCCGGCGCCGATCACCGCCAGCGCGAGCATCAGCCACAGGTTCGGGCGCAGGCGCAGCGGCATCGGCCGCTCGGCCCGCGGCGGGAGCAACCTGTCCGGAAGGACAGACAGGATCGCCGGCAGCACCAGCAGCGCCAGCGCCAGCAGCACCAGCACGCCGACGCCCGCGGTCACGCCGAACCGCTGCATCGGCAGCTGCGGCATCATCGTCAGGGAGAAGAACGACACCGCGGTGGTCAGGCCGCTGAGCAGCACCGGCAGCCACAGCTCGCGCAGGGTCGCGCTGGCGCGCTCGCGGCTGGTGCCGTGCTGACGCTGGTAGCCGGCCAGCATGTGCACGCCGAAGGCGCCGCCGAGCGCGACCATCAGCACCGGCATCGAGCTGCTGACGATCGTCAGCGCCTCGCCGAGCACCCCGTGAGCGCCGAGCACCAGGCCGACGCCCAGGCCGGTGAGGATCAGGTTGATGCCTGCCGCGACCACGCTGCCGAGCAGCACCGCCGAGACCAGCACGAGCACGCCGATCACGATCGGCGACAGCTTGTCGAGGTCGGCCCGGCTGGCGGTGGCCGCCACGTCCTCGATGAAGGGCGCGCCGCCGAGGTGGGTCTCGCCCTGCCAGCCGGTCGCTAGCGCGCCGCGGATCTCCCGGATCGTCGCCGAACGGGCGTCGGCGGCCGCGGCCCGGTCGTCGTGGTGCATCAGGAACACCATCAACGCCGCGGCCCGACCGTCGCGCGAGATCATGCTGCCGACGGCGTCGGTCGAGCCGAGCACCTTCTCGCGGATGAGCGCCGGGTCGCGCAGCGCCTCGGGCACCAGCTCCGCGATCTCGAGCCCGTCGTCGGTGACGCGCGGGTCGGGCAGATCGGCGAACGACAGCACCATGCGCACGCCGTCCTTGCGCTCGATCTCGCGGCCGAGCTCGCGGACCTCGTCGACGCGCTCGGGGGACAGCAGGTCGCCGTCGGGCTTCGTCAGGCCGACGAGGCCGACCTCGAGCACGCCGAAGCGCTTGGCGACCTCGCGGAACACGACCACGTCGGGGTGGTCGGGCGGCAGGAACGCGAGCACGTCGTTGTCCTCGCGGATGGCCGCGAGGCCCGGCAGGATGATCGCCGCCACGGCGACGGCGAGCGCGAGGATGGCCCAGCGGGCGCGGACGAACGGGTGGTCGCGCATCGTCGGCTCACTCCCAGACGGGGGTCAGCCAGCCGCGGCGCGCCTCGACGCGCCCGCGGACCACTTCGTTGAAGTGCGCGGTGAGGCGGGCGGTGATGGGGCCGATGTCGCCGTTGCCGATCGTGCGCTTGTCGACCGAGCGGACCGCCTGGATCTGGGCCCCGGTGCCGCACAGGAACAGCTCGTCGGACACGTAGAGCTCGGTGCGGCCGATGACCCGCTCGACGACCGTGAGCCCGAGGTCCTCGGTCGCCAGGGTGATCAGCGAGCGGCGGGTGATGCCGTCGAGGTTGTCCTCGGTGCTCGGCGGCGTGTAGAGCACGCCGTCGCGGATGATGAACACGTGCTCGGCGCTGCCCTCCGAGACCTTGCCGTACTCGGTCAGGAAGATCGCCTCGTCGTAGCCGTTGTCGTGGGCCTCGCGGCGCGCCAGGGCGCTGTTGAGGTAGAGGCCGGTCGCCTTGGTCCGCGCCGGGATGGCGTTGTCGGTGGCGCGCCGCCACGACGACACGCACACGTCGATCGCGTCCTTCTCCATGTAGCGCTGGAGCGGCAGGCAGTAGATCACCAGCATGCTGTCCTCCTCGCGCATCACCGGCGCCAGCTTGGTCGAGGCGTTCAGCACCAGCGGCCGCACGTAGACGTCGTGGTGCACCTCGTTGCGTCGGAGCAGCTCGCCGATCAGGCCGCAGGTCGAGGCGTGGTCGCCCGGCAGGCGCATGTGCAGCACCCGCGCCGAGTGCGTCAGGCGGGTGATGTGGTCACCGACGCGGAACAGGTTGATCTGCTGCCCGTCGGCGGCGAGGTAGCCGCGGATCCCCCCGAAACAGCCGAGACCATAATTCAGCGCGCGCGTACGCACGCTGACGACCGCCTCGGCGTCGTCGACGAACTTGCCATCGAGGTAGGTGATCATGCGGCGCGGAGGATGCCAGAGGAGGCTGGCGGCTCGCCACTGCGCAGCCGCCTGCTCGCCACCGGGGCTCCGCGGGTGCAGGCGCGAGCCAGCTCACGGATCCGCGATGCCCGCAGCGCAATGACATGTCTCTTGGGACATGCGAGCCGCGCGGGCCGCCGCGGCGCGACCGCAAGTCCGACCTCGAAGCCGGGATTCTCGCGCGCTCAGAACCGGCCTGCGAGCGCCCACCCGGCCAGCCCGGGCGCGGCCCACGGCGCGGTCGCGAACGCGCGCGCGCGCCGACGCCGGTCGGCCGCGTCGTGCGCGAGCGTGATCGCGGAGAACAGCACCAGGCCGGCGCCGATGCCGGTGAGCAGCGCGGCGGCGATCCGCGAGCCGTCGCGGTCGTCGAGGCGCGTCGGGCTCGGGCGCGGCGCGTCGAGCAGCCGCCCGCGCTCGCCCAGCGCGGTCCCCAGCCAGCCGCCGCAGCCGGCCAGCAGCGCCCCGCCGAGCCCGAGCTCCAGCACCGCGGCGCGTCGCCGGGCTCGCGCCGCGATCGGCAGCAGCGAGACGAGCGCGCCGATGCTCGCGCCCCCGAGCACCGCGCCGGCCGTGTTCAGCGCGCCGGCGTCCGCGAGGTCGCGACGCAGCCGGGCCGCCGGGTACGCCGCCTCGAGCGCCGCCGCGGCCGCCGGATCGATCTCCGCGCCGGTGTCCGGCTCGACCCCGGCTGCCTCGTACGCCGCCGCGTCGCGCCGTGACGCCCGCTTCTCGCGGCCGTTCGCGGCCACCAGCAGGCCGAGGCCGGCGACGTAGGTCGCCACGAACCCGCCGAACACCCCGAACATCAGCTTGCGATCGCGCTGCAGCCGCGGATCGTCGACCGGCCCGCGTCGGGTCAGCTCGACGTCGACCGGTGGCTGACCTGGCTGAACGGTCAGGTAGAGATCGGCCCCGTGGCGGCGCCCCCGGACTTGCAGCTGCCACACCCCGGACCGCAGCGTCACCGTCGTCGTCGGGCCCGTCAGCGGCCGCGCCTGCGCCGACGACGAGTCGTGATCGATCGGTCGCAGCCGCAGCTCCGCGCCGCGGGCCGCCCGCTCGGGCCAAAACCGCAGGTCGAGCACGACCTTCGGGCGGTACACCGGCAGCGGCGGCGCGGCGACCTCGGGCGGCGGGACCGGCTCGGTCGCGCCGGCGCGCAGCGGCACACCGGTGACGGTCAGGGCCAAAGCGATGCCGGCCGACCAGCCCCTGGCGACGACCCCGGCGCGCGCTCGCGTGGACACCATCGCCGCGATGGTGCCAGGTTTCCCGCGCGGCGGCAGCCACCGTCGCGCGCGTCCCCGCTCGGGCTCACGACCCCGGGCCGCGCCCGATCGGGGCGCGGTCCCGGGACCTGGCCCCGCTCGCACCGTCGCATGTCCCGAAGGCCATGCCCTAAGAGACATGCCCGTTAGAACATGCCCTCTTGAACATGCCCCGATGGCCAGCCTCAGATCGCCGGGAACCCGAGCGCCTGCTCGACCCCCGCGAGGGCCACGTGGTAGGCCGCGAGCGCGCGGAAGTAGGCCAGGTAGACCAGCACGCGCCCCTCCTGGGCGCGCACCGCCACCAGGAACGGCGACTGGTTGGCCAGGAACGCCTGGCGCGCGTCCTCGTACACCGCGTCGGCGGCCGGCAGCAGCTCGCCCTCGTAGAGCCGCAGCTGCGACTGCTGGAACGACGCCAGCGCGACCGCGTCGGCCAGCTGGCGGGCGATCTCGTGGGCCAGCGCCGCCCCCTCGCTATCGATCTGCTCGCGCGTCGCCCGGACCTCCGCCATCGGCCCTTGCTGGCGGTTGAACAGCGGCACCTCGAGCGACAGCATGAAGAACGCGCCCCACATCGGCTTGCCCTGCGGGACCATGTCCGGGCCGGCCGACACCACCATGTCCGGGGCCCGGTTGGCGCGGGCCAGCCGCTCCTCCTTGTTCACCACCTCGCGCGTGCTCTTGAGCCGGGCCAGCTCCGGCCGCCGGCGCAGCGCCTCGACGATCAGGTGGTCGTACGCGGCCAGGAATTCGTTGCGCCAGTCGTCGTTGTCGAGCTCGAGCCAGCTCGGCGGGCGGTCGCGCGCCGGTGATATCAGCACCAGCTCGACGCTCGGCGCATTGCCGAGCAGGCTGTTGAGGCGGATGTCGGCCTGGAGGTGCTCGAACTTGGCCTGCTCGAGCGCCAGGCGGGCGTGCAGGCGGGTCGTGCTCGCCTCGAGCACGTCCGCGCGGGGGATGTCGCCGGGCAGCGCCTCGGCCTGGCCGAGCAGCTCGTCGACGCTGCGGATCAGGGCGATGAACTGGGCCTCGCGCTCCTGGGCGAAGAACGCCTCCATGAACGTGCGCCGGGCCTCGGCCCGCAGCTCCGCCGCGAGGATCCGCAGGTCCGCGTCGTGCACGCCTACCTGCGCCCCGGCGACCTCGACCCGCCGGCGCCGCTTGCCGAGCTCGAACGTCTGCGTGAAGCCGAGTCGATAGGTGTACTCGGCGGTGCCGTTGTCCGAGAGCAGGTACGGGTTCGGCATCGAAGTGCGCGCCGTCAGCACGCGCGCGTCGAGGACCCCGCGCTTGGCCTTGAGCGCCGCCATGCGCGGGTGCTTGCTCTCGACCGCGCGAACCACTCGATCGACCGTCCACCGCTGCGTCGGCCCGGGCCGCAGCGGCGCCGGGGCCAGCTCGCGCGGCTCCGGCTTGTCGAGCGTCGGCGCGGGGTGCGGCGGCGGCGTTCCGTCGCTCACCGGCGGCCCGGCCGCGGCGTGATTCGTACCTGTCCCAAAGTACAGCATGGCGAAGCACGCCGTGGCGCGGAGCGAGGCGAAGAGCGACATGGACTTCCTCGTTGTACACTGGGATCTCCCCCACGGCCGGCCCATGCATGGTTCTTCATGGGCAAAATCGCGCATTGCCGCTCTCGCGGGGTGCGGTCGCGGGCTGCCATCATTCACGGGGACCCGAGCAATCATGGCAGTCGATCCCTCGGCAGTCTCCACATTCGTCCTCCGGCCCCCATCGAATCGCAGGACTCGGGCGGCAGCGGCGCGCGGCGGGCCGGGCCGGCGAATGGCGACCGCCCCGGCGGGGCTGTGCGCTGGATCGCCGATCTGGGCGACCGGCGCCTGGACCCTCGCCGCCGGTCCGCCCTCGCGCGACCCCTGGTGCGCGGCCAGGTCCACGCGCCGGGCCTCGGCGGTGGACGCCGGGCCCGGCGCTATCGACAGAGGGTATGCACACCAACGCCTCGTCGCACTCCATCACCCGCCGCGAAGAGGTTTGGGTCGCGGCCGGCCTCAGCGGCTCGGGGGCCGCGGCCTCGGGCCTGGGCGTGCGGCCCCGCCTGCCGCTGCGCGAGCGCCTGTTCGCGCCGGTCGACATCGCCTCGCTGGTGGTATTCCGGGTCGTCTTCGGCCTGCTGATGATCGTCGACGTGTGGCGCTATTACGGCAAGATCGACGCGACCTACATCCAGCCCGGGTTTCACTTCACCTATTATGGATTCGACTGGGTGCGGCCGTGGCCGGGCGACGGCATGTACGTGCATTTCCTCGTGCTCGCCCTCGCGGCCGCCGGCGTCATGGTCGGCTGCTGTTACCGCGCCGCCGCCACCGTGTTCTTCCTCGGCTTCAGCTATTGGTTCTTGCTCGAGCAGGCGCGCTACCTCAACCACTTCTATTTGATCGCCCTGCTCGCCTTCGTCATGATCGTCCTCCCGGCCCACCGCGCCTTCGCGGTCGACGCCTGGTTGCGCCCGCGGCTGCGCGCGGCGACGGTCCCGGCCTGGGCCCTGTGGCTGGTCCGGTTCCAGATCGCTGTTCCCTACCTGTTCGGCGGGATCGCCAAGCTCAACGGCGATTGGTTGCAGGGCGAGCCGATGCGCATGTGGCTGGCGGCCCGCGCCAGTCGTCCGATCGTCGGCCCGCTCTTCACTCAGGAGTGGGTCGTCTATTTCTTCAGCTGGGGCGGCCTCCTTTTCGACCTGGCCATCGTGCCGCTGCTGCTGTGGCGCCGGTCACGGCCGTTCGCGTTCGTGGCGGCGCTGCTGTTCAACCTCGTCAACGGCTACGTGTTCACGATCGGCATCTTCCCGTGGGTCATGGCCGCCGCGACGTTGATGTTCTGCGAGCCCGACTGGCCGCGGCGCTGCGGCCGGGTCCTGGCGCGCCTGTTCGGCCTCCGGCCGGCGGGCCTCAGCGCGCCGCGGCTGTTCGTCCGCCCGCGCGAGCGCGTCTCGCTGTCGCTGCGAACCGGACTGCGGCCCGGTCAGCGCTGGACCCTGGCCCTCCTCGGCACCTATTGCGGCTTTCAACTGCTGTTCCCGCTGCGTCACTGGCTGTACCCCGGTGACGTCGCCTGGACCGAGGAGGGCCACAAGTTCTCGTGGCGGATGAAGCTGCGCGACAAGGAGTCGCGGGTCCGCTTCCTCGCCACCGATCCGCACGAGGAGCGGACCTGGGAGGTCGACGCGCGGCAGTACCTCACCCCGTGGCAGCGCACCGAGATGTCCGGCCGGCCGGAGATGATCCTGCAGTTCGCCCATCACCTCGCCGCCGACCTGCGCGCGCAGGGCCACGAGGACCTCCAGATCCGCGCCGTCGCCAACGTCTCGCTCAACGGTCGCGCGCCGCAGTTGATGATCGATCCGGAGGTCGACCTCGTGAAGCAGCCGCGCTCGATCCTGCCGGCGCCGTGGATCTTGCCGATGGCCGAGCCGGCGCTGGCGCCCGAGCGGCGGCTCTGACCGGGGCCCGGCCCGCACCGGCACCGGGCCTCAGAGCACCTCGAACTGTTCCATGAACGAGGCGACCTGGATCGTCCAGGTCCCGCTCGCCAGGTTCGAGATCTCGGCGGAGATGTTGTACTTGCAGACGCAACTGTCCATCGGATTGCCGCCGATGTCGTAGATCACGAGCAGCGAATTGTTGGACAGCAGCTTGACGTTGGGCGAAAAGCTCAGGTTGCACGCCGCGTCGTGGCCGTACTCGGTGAAGCGGATGTGGCCCGCGCCGAGCACCTCGACCACCAGCGAGGCGGGGTCCTCCATGTCGGGGCAGGACGACATCGGCGGCCCGACGTCGATACCGCACTCCATCGCCGAGGTCTCGCAAGCGGGCGCCGGCTCGGTGCTCGTGCCGGTGTCCGTGGTGTCCTCGGCGGTCGTCGACGACGTCGAGGTCGGCTCCGCGGTCGTGCTCGCCGTCGTCGTCGTGGTCGACGTGTCGGTCGTCTCGGCGGTGCCGGCGGTCGGGGCGGTCTCGGTGGAATCGGAGTCCTGGCCGCACGCGGCGGACAGGGCGAGGACCAGGGCGATGCAGGTTCGGCGCATAAACACTCAGGAGCGGGCAGAGATCTTGTATTCGGTGGAGTTGCGTTCGCCGCGGCGCGCGACCTGGCCGGAAGCGACCAGGCGATGGAGGGCGATGCGGACCTGGTTGTCGGAGCCGCCGACGTGGGCGCGCAGCTGCGACGCGCCGATCCAGCCGGTCGTCTGCTGCAGCAGATTCATCACCGCCGCGTCGTAATGCGCGCGGCCCTCGAGCGTGCGCGCCGAGACGACCGGCGGTCGCCCGCGCTTGCTCGGCGGCGGCAGGCTGACGGCGTCGTCCTCCTCCTCTTCCGTGACGTCGTATTGCGCCCCGGGGATCCACGAGTAACGCGCGGGCTTGCCGTCGCTGCGGACCTTGCCGGCCTTGATCAGCTCGGTGACGGCGCGGTACATCGTGCTCGGGCTGCCGCCGAGCTTGGCCCGCAGTTCACCTGATGTCAGCCCGGTCCCTGCGGCCTGCAGCATCTCGACGATCGAGGCCACGTAGTCGCTGCTGGTGGCGCTCGGCGACCGCCCGGACCGCACTGGCGCAGACGCTTCCCGGGTCGCCCGTCCTCCACCGCGCTTGACCGGCCTCCCGCCTGGCTTGCTCGCGTCGCTCGGCGGCGCGGCGCTCTGGCTGAGCTCGGCGAGCTTGAGGTTGTCGAGGCCGCGTCCGAGAGGGCTCGTCAAGATCTCGCGCAGGTCGCCGAGGGTGAGCTCCGAAAACCTTTGCCGCAGCACTTGTGCCAAAAGGATGGCCTGGTGCTCCGCGACGCTGCGCTGCAGATCGGACCGGAGGCGGTGAAGGATGCTCATGCGCAAGATATGCCGCAAACCATGGGCGGCGTCACGACATAATTCGTCCGCGGCGCGTCCGAGCCCATTCGCGTCTCCGCGCCACGCGTCTCCACCACCATCTGCGTGCGAACAGCCCCAGCACGCTCTTTACGCCGCGTTTATAGAGCCGGAGCCCATTGGCGTCCGCACTCGCGGAAGCACAGAACACGCGCCCCTGACGATTCACCGCGCCCCGGCCTCTGCACTGAACCCGGTTCAATATCGGTACGATTACGGTAACTTGCGGGGCCCGCTTCGATGGCCGGGCGGGCCAATGCGCCGAGGCGTCTGCGCACCGCCTGCGCGCCCCGCGAACAGCGTTCTGCTTCAGCTTTCACGCCCGACAGCAGGAGCGCTGCGAATAAACAGCGATCGTCGAGCCACGTGCGCGTCGTCGCATCGCTAGCCACGTCCGCGGGCCGGAGGCGAGATCGCGGGAATGTGAGCACCGATTTGCCGATGTGAATGGGCGGTGTCACGGTCGGGCCCTCGACGGCGGTCACGGGTATCACCGGACGGCCCGCGGCGTGCGCATCCTACAATCCCCGAGGCCGTGCTCATTGAACGCTGCGGACCGTTGCGATGTGCCAGCGCCCAGTGCGAGACATCACCCGCGCGGGCGAGTATGACGAATCGGCGGTTTGTTCGGATCGGGTCGCCAGCCTGCATTCGCGTTCGGCCGCCCGACCGACCCCGACGCGCCGCGCTCTGTCCACGAGGACATGTCCTCCCCGTCAGCCGCCCGTTCTCGCGCGGCTCGCCGGCGATCTCGCGGCGGTCGCCGGGCCCTTCCCTGCCCGGCCGGCCCCGCGTTACCGTGGCCGCCCCGCATGCCCGTCCGCCGCGTCCGCACGCCGCTGCTCGCCCGCCTGCGCTTCCTGGCGTACGCCCTGCGCCTGCTGGCGCCGCGCCTGGCGATCCTGGCCGGGCTGACGATCGCCGGCGGCCTGACCCTGCTGGCGCGCGGGAGCGCGCAGGAGGTCGGGGGCCTCGATTTCGTCGCCGCCTGCTACCAGGTCTACACCCAGCTGTTCTTCGAGCACGTCAGCGCCCTGCCCGAGGACTGGGCCCTGCGCCTGATGTACTTCACGGTCCCGATCGCCGGCGCCTTCATCGTCGCCGAGGGCCTGCTCAAGGTCGGCCTGTCGCTGTTCGACTTCAACAACCACCAGACCGCGTGGATCCGCATCATGGCCCAGACCTACCGCGATCACATCATCCTGATCGGCCTCGGCCACGTCGGCTACCGCGTGCTCGAGGAGCTGCTGGCCCGCGGGCGCGAGGTCATCGTCGTCGAGGCGCGCGCCGAGGGCCACTTCGTCGAGGAGGCGCGGGCCCGCAACGTGCCGCTGGTGATCGGCGACGCCCGCCGCGAGAGCCTGCTGCGCGAGCTCGGCCTCGACCACGCGGCCTGCCTGGTCGCCTGCACCAACGACGACCTCGTCAACCTCGAGGTCGGCCTCGACGCCCGCCAGATCAACCCGAACATCCGCCTGGTGATGCGCTTCTTCGACCAGAACATGGCGCGCAAGCTCGGCAAGGCGTTCTCGGTCGACTCGATCTTCTCGACCTCGGCCCTCTCGGCCCCGCTGTTCGCCGCCGCCGCCCTCGACGAGAAGATCCACGGCGCCTACCGCCTCGGCGACACGCTGATGGCGACGCTCGAGATCGAGGTCCTCGCCGGCGGCCCGCTCGCCGGCAAGAACGCGACCGAGATCCGCAGCCTGCTCGACGCGCCGGTGGTCGGCCTGCGCCGCGGCAAGGACGCGCCGACCCACCGCTTCGACCGCACCGAGCCGCGCCGCCCGGGCGAGAGCGTGATCCTCCACGTGGCGGTCGACGAGATCGCCGGCGTCAAGCAGCGCGCGCGCGCCGGCGCCTGAGCCGCCCCGTCAGCGCGGCTGGAGGTACTCCCAGTGGTTGCCGTGGACGTGCAATAGATAGCCGACGCCCTGCAGCGCGGCGCCCGGCGGCGGGTCGAACTCGGTGTAATGATCGGGGCCGGGGTGGGTCGGCGCATAGACCCGAACCCGCAGGCGATAATACCAGCAGAACGCGTGGATCTCGGGGTCGCCGCCCCACCGGCCGATCTGCCCCGGGTGGGCGCAGGTCTGCGCCATCTCGGCCAGGTAGGGCGCGTCGATCGCATATTGCCCGCGCAGGGCCGCGTGCGTCGGCTGGCCCATCGCGTGCACCACCTGGTCGCGGACCGCCCGGTGGTCGAGGCCGCGGCCGAGCGTCAGCCGCAGGATCCCGGCGAGGGCGTGGAACAGACAATTGCCATCACCCGGGGTCGCGTGCACGAAGTACGGCCCGGCCAGGCGATCGCGCAATTGCTGGCGCGGCCTGTCCCAGGTCGACCGCTCCTTGTCGATGATCGCCTGCTTGTTGTCGGGATCGCGGGTATGGGTGTAGCGCCGATCCTTGCGCAGGACCATCGGGTCCTGGCCCTCCAGGCCGCGCTCGCCGGGCAATCGCACGCCGTTGACGACGGTCGAGCTGAGGGTGCGATCGAGCTCGCCGAGCGAATTGCGGTACACCAGCAAGCGTCCGCGCGACAGGGCGATCCGGCGGGCGATCTCGACGATACGGACCTCCTGATAATTGACGAGCCACGCGCACAGCCGCTGCAGGAACCAGTCGACCTCGGTCTCGAGCCCGCCGTCCTCGTCGCGCTCGACCTCCTCGTCGGGCGCCGGCTCGCTCTTCTTGCCCGGGTCCGGCTCGCCCTTCTTACCCTTCTTCGGCGCGTCTTTCTTGCCCTTGTCCTTCTTCGCCTTCTCGGCCTCGGCCTGCTTCGCGTCGGCCGCTTGCGCCTTGCGCAGCATCGCGTGCAGCTCGGCGAACTCCTCGCGATCGATGCCGTACTTGTAGAGGTGGGCGTCCGAGAAGCCCTCCTCCGGGGTCGCGCCGGCGAACGATGGGATCTTCGCCACGTGCTCGATCACCGTCCGGCCGCCCGGGATGTAGGCCGGGAAGGTCGCCTCGCGCTCGTCGGCGATGCTGTCCCCGACGATGATCCGCGCGTGGAGGTTCATCGACGGCACGTGGTTGGGCGCGTCCTCGAGGTAATCCTCGAGGGTGTGGAGGCTGGCGTAGACCTTGCCGACGTACGGCCGCTTGGCCCGGCCGAGCGCGCTCCAGCCCGGCTTGAGCCGCTCGTGGTAATGGCCGGAGTAGAACTTCATGCCATAGGCGTACTTCAGCGCGTGGCGCGGATTGTCGCCGGTCGAGACCAGCGGGCAATAGCCGTTGAGCAGGCCGTCGAAAAGGACCCAGTCGTCCGGCGGGACGAAGCCGTACTTGGCCTTGAGATGAGCCTGGATGAACTCGTCCTCGAGCTGGAGCAGGACCTCCTCGTTGCGCTCCCCCGTGCGCGCCAGATACTGCATCCATCCGGCATAGTCGGCGGAATAGCCGGAGTAATCGGCGTGGAGCTTGAGGTATTCCGCGTACTCGAACTTGGGCTTGCCGCGGGCGTAATTGTCGTATTGATAGAGGCCGAACTCGGCGCTGAGCGGCGTCTTCTGCCGGTCCGCCTTCTTGAAAGTCGGCTCGTCGGCGACGAACCCGTGCGCCTTCAGATAGGCGCCGTAGCCGATAAAGTCGGGGCCGAGCCCGGTGAGCGCGCGGACATGGGCGACGAAGACCTCCTGCGTGGCGGGCATGACCGTGCGCCGGGCCGCCTCGGGGCTCCGCCGCGCCTCCTCGCGCACCTTCGCGAGGCCGCTGGCCTGGTCCTCCTGCCACGCCTCGCGGTTGGCCAGGTAGCGGGCGACGGAGCTGTGGAAATAATCGTACTGATTTGTATAAATGTGCTGAATGGCGTCGGCGTGGCTGTCGAAGCGGACCCCGCCGACCCGTACCTCGCCGGTGTTTCGCTTGTCGAGCAGCACCTGCTTGAGCTCGAGGGCGATCCGCTCGAGCGCCTCGAGCTCCTTCGCCGAGCAATTGCCGCGGAAGTATTCGGTGGGCGAGACGCCGGCCTGGTGGAGCACCGACATGCTGTAGATCGCCCGCCCGACCTCGTTCTCGTGGCGGCTGATCTGCCGCGCCCGCGCGTCGAAGGTGCTGGTCTTGAACGTGATGCCGCGGTACTGCGCGAGGCAGAACTTGGTGGCGAGCCCGCGCAGCGCCTCGCGGTCGCCGGCCTTGAACGCGGCCTTGGCGACCTGGAAATCGGCCTCGGCCTGACGAGTCCACTCGTCCGGGCGATGGTGGATGCCGGCCATCGCGATCTGCTCGTGCTCCTTGGCGCGAGCCCCGTCGCGCACCCCGTGCACCCGCGCGATCAGCAGGTCCGGGTCCGGCTCGATCTCCGGGCCCTGGTAGCGAAAGGTGATCTTGCGCTGGTCCCGGAGCGCGCGCACGGTCTCGGCCTTCTTGTTGCGCGCGTCGAGCACGCCGCGCTGCTTGGCGCGCCGCGACAGCCACTTCTTCTTCTTGCTCCGCTCGGACGGCCGGTCGCTCTCGGGGAACCCGAACTGCTCGATGGTGAGCGCGCGCGGGTCGTCGAAGACCTCGAGCAGGTCCTCCTCGAACTCGTCGTCGGAGTCGTCGGATTCGTAGCCGCCGGTGTCGGGCGGCGGCTCGTCCTCGTCGTCCACCAACCATTCGATCCACTCGCGCGCGCCCGCGTCGTCGTCGTCGTCGCCCGGGTTGGCGTCCTCGCCGCGAGCCACGCGCGCGTAGACCTCGGGGTCATAGGCGACGAACATCGGGTGACAGGCGGCCAGCAGCTTGTGGGCCCGCTGGCACTCCACCGACTCCCACTGACCCTCCTGGATCAGCGCGTCGATCAGCGTGATCGAGGGCCACACCATGGCGCGAAACGCCTTCATCGCCCCGGCATAGACCGCGTACTCGGGCGTGCCGGCGTCTTGATCCTTCCACGAGTCGATCGCCAGCAGATACGCCCCGAGCTCTCCCAGCTCGCCCCGCGCGCGCAGCCACTCGATACGGTGCAGACAGGCCTTGGCTTCGATGCACACGATTCGGACCTCAGTAGCCGTGAGCGACCGTCAAGGCGCGCCGGGTGGCCGCGTCGAGCTCGCCGGTCGGTTCGAGCCCGTGATCGCGCTGGAACCC
The DNA here is from genome assembly GCF_028368995.1 of Nannocystis bainbridge. Classification (GTDB taxonomy): domain Bacteria; phylum Myxococcota_A; class Polyangia; order Nannocystales; family Nannocystaceae; genus Nannocystis; species Nannocystis bainbridge. The sequence continues at coordinate 781,371 of NZ_JAQNDL010000001.1, forward strand.
ACGCACCGCGGCGCGCAGGGCCCGTCGGGCCTGCGGCGTCGCCTCGTCCTCGGGCGCGTCCGCGGGCAAGTAGTCGAGGTTGCGCAGCCGGGCCCGCGCGCCCTCGGGCGTGTCGACGGGCCGGAGGGCGCCGAGTCGCAGCTCGATGCGCCGCTCGTGCGCGCCCTCCGGATCGATGATCACCGTGGCCGAGCCAGCGTCGCACGGGATGAAGGCGGCGACCGCCCCCTCGGCGTCGACCTCGCCGCGGATCTGCGGCAGGCCCGGCATCTCGACGCGAAACGGCAGGCCGACGAAGCTGTGGCGAGCGCCGTCCTCGTCGAGGCGCACCCGCACGATCGAGGGCACGGCGCGGCGACGGAACACGGTGCAGGTGTCGGTCGGCGCCGAGGCCTCCTTGTCGCGGCGCGCGGGGATCTCCAGCACTTCGCCGGGCGCGAGCACCGACCCGTGGCTGCGCGCCGCCGCCAGCGCGGCGTTGGCCGGGTGCCGCCACAGCGTGTCCGGGAAGAACCCATACAGCGCCGCGATGCTCTGCAGGCACTCTCCGGCTCGAACGACATGAGACTTGGCCATGCGGCTCCGCGCGCGGACGGCCGCAGGACCCTGTCGGCCGCCCGTCGCTGGCGCGAGCCTACCCCGCCGCGTCGCGGCCCCGCATCCGCGTTCTCCCCGAGCGCGATCCCGAGAGCGCGCGCTGCTTCGCCCGGCCGACCTCGCGCGCTCGGCCTTGAACTGCGTCCCCTCCGCGCTGGGCGATGGGCCGCGTCGAGGCGAGGTCCGCCGGACCCGACCTCGCGCTCGACCTTAACTTCGTCCCCTTCGCGCTGAAGATGGGCCGAGTCGGCTCGCCGAGCCCAGCCTCGCGCGCTCGGCCTTTCGCGACTTCCCTTCGCGCTGGCGATGGACCGAGTCGAGGCGTCGGCTCGCCGAGCCCGACCTCGCGCGCTCGGCCTTTCGTTACTTCGACGATCGCTGGCGGCTCGGCCTCGCCCACGTGCGCGTCGGCGTGCGCCCGTGGTGGGTCGAGGCCGGTCGCCCTGCTTGGAGCCCACGTCGCCGACTTCGATAACGGCCACGAACGACGTGCGTGGCCGTCGCGCAGCGGCCCGGCGCATTACCGACGAGGCACGCGGCTGCTTCCTCGCGCCTCGTCGTTCGGCGCATACTCGCGGCGATGCTCCGCCGCGCCGTCCTCGGCCTCGCCTCGCTGCTCGCCTGCGACTCTGCCGGCGTCGCCCCTCCGGCCGCCCCGCAGCCGGGCGCCGCCGCGACTGCCCCGAAGGACATGCCGAAACAGCCAGGTCCTCAAGGACATGCTCCCGGGGACATGCCCCCCGAGACAGCCTCACCCGCCGCCGCCGCCGCGCCGGTCCCTCCGCTGCCCCCGCTGGCGCGCTACGACTGGCTGACCGAGGCCGGCGGCGAGCCGCCCGCGCGCGAGCAGCTGGCCGCCGCGATCGCTCCGCCGGCCGGCGCGCGGCGGGTCGCGCTGGCGGACGGCAGCTTCGGCGCCTGGCTGCGCGGCCTGCCGCTGCTGCCGCAGGGCGCCCCGGTGCTGCTCTACAGCGGCGCCACCAAGCCCAACCAGGCCGCGCACTTCCGGGTCGTCGACCTCGACGTCGGCGACCGCGATCTCCAGCAGTGCGCCGACGCCGTCATGCGCCTGCGCGTCGAGTACCAGTGGGCCGCCGACCAGCGGCGCGCGATCGCCTTCAAGCTGACCGACGGCACCGCCTGGACCTTCGCCGCCTACCTCGGCGGGACCCGCCTCAAGCTGGTCGGCAAGAAGGCCGAGCTCCAGCCCGGCAGCCCGCGCCCGGCCACCCGCGAGACCCTGCGCGGCTACCTGCGCACGCTCTTCACCTACGCCGGCACCGCCTCGATCGCCGCCGAGCTGCCGCGCCGCGAGCTCGCCGGGCTCACCGCCGGCGACGTGCTGGTCCAGGGCGGCTTCCCGGGGCACGCCGTCCTCGTGCTCGACCTCGCCGAGGACGATCAGGGCCGCCGCTACTTCCTGCTCGGCCAGAGCTACATGCCGGCCCAGCAGTTCCACGTGCTCAACAACCCGAGCGAGCCCGACCTCTCGCCGTGGTACCGCGCCGACGCGCTGACGACCGGCGCGATGACCCCCGAGTGGGGCCCGTTCACGGACCGCGACCTGCGCCGCTTCCGCGACGGCTGAGCGCGCCTGTCCTCACGGACATGCCGCAACGGACATGCCGCAACGGACATGCCGTCTGGGACATGCTCTCACGGACATGTCGCAAGCGACATGTCCTGCACCCGTCGCGCCTCAGCTCGGGTCTTCGAGCAGCTCGGCGCGGACCACCACCGGGCCGTTGCGGTCCTTCTTGACCGTCGCCGTGACCTGGACCGGGAAGCGCCCGGGCTTGCGGATCTCGATGCGGTGGATCCCCGGCGCCAGCAGCAGCGGCCCGGTCTCGGGCTCCTGCAGTACGCGGATCTGGCCGACGTAGTTGCCGTCGACGAACACCTCGGCGTCGAGGTCGGCGGGCGCCGCCTCGATCACCAGCGGCGCCGACTGCTCCGCCCCGCTGAGCTCGCCGCGCTTGCAGCCCCCGGAAAGCGCCAGCGCCAGCGCCAGCGCGCCGATCGGCGCCATCCACCCCGAGCTTCTCTTCTTATTGCAGCCGCGCGTGTACGACATCGGGCCCCTCCACCTCCAACGCCACGAGCGTCGCCCCGGGCACCTGCACCGCGGCGAGTCGCTCCTGGAGATCGGCCGCGCTGAGCGGGCCGTCGATCTTCAAGATCACCGAGCCGTCCCCGCCGACCCCGGCCACCTTGACCGCCTGGGCGCCGATCACCGACTCCGCGATCGCGCGCTCGACCCGCCGCACGCGTGCGGCCGGCCACGGGGTGGTGAGGCGCAGGCGCAGGCCGCTGGCGGTCTGCACGGACATGCTCGAAGAGACCTGATTCGTGGCGCTCTCGAGGGCCGCCGCCGCCGCCGCCGCCGCGTCGGGCGCGAAGCCGGTGGCGGTCGCCGAGGCGGCGCCGTCGCGACCCTCGCCGCGCAGGACCACGGCCGCCTCGGCCACGACCCCGCGGGGATACGCGACCGCGCCGAGCTCGCGACAGCGGAGCTCGAGCGTGCGGGCCGAGCCGGCGGAGATCGTGCCGCCACGGCCGTCGCGGAGCAGACCGGCCTTGATCCACCGCTGGGCGACGGCTTCGGCGGCGCCCTCGGCACAGCCCTCGCCGCGCACGGCCACCAGCGCCGGGGCCTCCTTCGTCACGGGCGCGGCCGGCAGGGCCAGCGCCTTGGACAGCCGCCCGGTGTCGATCTCGACCGACACCACGGCGGTCGCGGTCGCCCCGTCGTCGCCCTGCTGCAACACCCGATAGGCCCGCGTCCACACCGCGGCGGCGTCCATGATCTTCTTGCGCTGGACCGCGTCGGCCGGGCCGACCTGCTCGAGCGCCGCCTCGAGCGCCGCCCGCCGCGCCCGCTCGAGCGCCTGGCCGCGAGCCTTGAGGCTGTCGACCTTCTCGCTGATGGGCGCGTGTCCGGTGCCCGCGAAGGGGGCGGCCCAGGCCGGCAAACCGCCCAGGACGGCCGCCAAGACGATCGCGGCAGCGAGGCCCCGGCCGACACGGCCGCGACCGAAGGTCTCGCCTCGCGGATGTCTCGGCATGCCCCCCAGAGCCTGACAGAGTGCCGCGGCGCGGCGCAAGTATGTCGCAAATTTCAACTGCGCCCGCCGATGCGCGGTGGCAAACTCGTCGCCGCCGCGATACACCCGCGCGGCAGAGCACCATGCGGAACCCGTTTCCCGGTCATCGTCGCTACAGCATCACCCACCGCGCCGTGCAGCGCCTGCGCGAGCTCGTCCCCACGCTCGGGGAAGACGACGACGAGGCGCTGCGCGACCGCCTCGACCACGCGATCACCAACGCCGAGGACTCGGGCAAGGCCGTACGCACGCTCGATGTCATGCTGGCCGAGCCGCAGATCCTGATCCCGCTCGAGAGCTTCGGCGACGTGCTCTACGCCATCATCAAGGAGGACACCGTCGTGACCGTGCTGCCGCGCGGCCACGGCGAGGAGATCCTCCAGCGCGGTCAGGCGCTGGAGCAGCGGGTCGCCGCCGGCGAACCGCCCCCGCGGCCCGGCGAGCGCGACGAGTGGGAGCGCCGGCGTTGGCGGCGCGACGCGCCCACGCCGGTGATCGAGCGCGTGCGGGCCTCCGGGCCCGGCGAGCGCGACGAGGCTGCCCCCGCGGCCGCGCTGATCGAGGAGGTCGTCGCCGCGAGCCCCGCGCCCGAGGTCGTCGAGCCGGTGCCCGCGAGCGAGCCCGAGATCATCACCCGGCGCGCGCCCGACGCGGCCGCCCGCCGCGTCGGTGGTCAGCGGATCATCGCCGGCGCCGCCGCCCAGCCCCCCGAGCGCAAGCGGCCGACCAACCCGATCGCCGACGCCCTGGCCCGCGGTCTCGCGCTCGGCAAGCGGCGCGCGGCCACCCGCGCTCTCGGCGAGGCCCTGCGCGAGCAGCCGGCCGACGCCTCGCTACAGCCGCTGTGGAACCTGCTCGGCGAGAAGGGTTTGCCCGAGGCGCTGACCGTCGGCGACCTCGTGGCCGCCGTCCGCGGATTGCCCGGCTGAGCACCCGTTTGCACGCCCCGCGGCTCGCCTCTCGGGGCGACCACCTCCCGGCCCGGTCCGCCTCACGGCGCGCCGGGCCGACGTTCATCGCCCGAACTGGGGGTCGCCCGGGGTCTCCCCTGCGGCGCGAACGCGCGCGCGCGGCGAGACGACGATCGCGGGATGGGGGCCACCACCGCCCCGGTTCCACGCGCCTGGGGTATGCTGACACGACCCGTCATTCATGCGGATCGTGCCTCCCAACTCGACTGCGACCGGCGCAGAGCCTCCCGCCGAGGCCGGGGTGAGCGCGCCGATCGAGCCGGGTCCCGTCGTGAACAGCGTAGCCCCGACGACGACCGAAGTCTCCGTGGCCGCGCCGCCGCCCAACTACAGCAACCTCGTCGGCACCGTGCTCGCCGATCGCTACCGCCTGCTCAAGCGGATCGGCGAGGGCGGCATGGGCTCGGTGTATCAGGCCGAGCACATCACGATCGGCCGCAAGCTCGCCATCAAGGTGCTCTCGCCCGAGTACGGCGACAGCCCCGAGATCATCGCGCGCTTCCTGCAAGAGGCCCGCACGGCCTCGATGCTGCACCACGAGCACATCGTCGACATCACCGACTTCGGCTACACGAAGCAGGGCCTCGCGTTCCTGACGATGGAGTACCTCGAAGGCGAGGACCTGGCGACGATGCTCGCGCGCGAGGGCCGGCAGCCGTGGACGCGGGTGCGGCGGCTGCTCCTCCAGATCTGCCGCGCCCTCGACGCCGCCCACGAGGCCGGCATCGTCCACCGCGACATGAAGCCGGACAACTGCTTTCGCATCAAGCGCGGCGGCAACCCGGACTTCATCAAGATCCTCGACTTCGGGATCGCCAAGGTCATCGTCGAGGGCACCGCGAGCGGCCGCGCCGATCGTCAGAAGATGGCGACCGAGGCCGGCACGCTGCTCGGCACGCCCGAGTACATGGCCCCCGAGATCGCCCGCGATCAGAAGCCTGACGCGCGCGTCGACGTGTACTCGGTCGGCGTCGTCATGTACGAGCTGCTGACCGGCAGCGTGCCGTTCAAGGGCCAGACCTTCATGGCCACCGTGGCCATGCAGATGGTCGACGAGCCCGAGGCGCCGCGCCACCGCGCGCCTGATGCCGGGATCCCCGAGACGATCGAGCACATCGTCATGACGGCGCTGCGCAAGGATCCGGCCGAGCGCTTCCAGACCATCCGCGAGTTCGCGGACGCGATCATCGAGGCCGACCGGGCCCTGCGCTACACCCAGAGCGTCGGGCCGCTGAGCTGGGAGGCCGACGAGTTCGGCGTCCAGGGCAGCACCGACGACGTGCTCACCACCGAGTCGACCGCGCGCCCGCTGCCCGACGGGCTGCGCCACCCGACCCCGCGAGCCGCCCACGCCACGCCGCCGCCGCGCAAGAGCACGACCGGCTCGGTCGCCGGCCGCCTGCCCGCCGAGCCCGCCTCGCCGCTGCCGCAGCCCATCGCCGTCGTCGACGACGAGCCGAGCAACCTCACCACCCGGCCCAACCCGTACCGCGCGCTGGCCGGGCTGCTCCTGCTCGTGGTCGTCGGCCTCGGCGTCATCGTCTACCAGCTTCTCAACCGCGAGCCCGAGCCCACCGAGCCGCCCGAGCCGATCGCCACCCTCGTCATCCCTGGCGCCGTCCCCGACGACAGCGACGGCCACGCCGCGTCCGAGGCCAAGAAGGACGACGAAAAGAAGGAAGACGACAAGAAGGACGACGAGCCCAAGAAGAAGCCGCGCGACAAGCCCGACGACGACGACAAGCCGCACAAGAAGGCCCCGGCCGCGCACCTGGTGCAGTCGACCGACGAGGAGCGCAAGGAGTTCTTCGGCGCGATGGCCAGCGACGTCCGTCGCTGCGCCGGCCAGCACGAGGCCGCCAAGGAGCTGGTGCGCGTCGCCGTCAACGTCGAGGCCGGCACCGGCAAGCTCGAGGCCGAGCTGCGCTCGCACAAGGGCAACGCCGCGTTCGCCGACTGCGTGATCAAGGCCTTCGAGAAGCGCCGCTTCAAGAAGAACAAGCAGGCGTTCGTCTACAACAGCGACTACCAGATCTAGCCGCGCCTGGCCTCTGGGACATGTCCAGGAAGGCATGTCCAGAGGGACATGGCGCGACGGACATGCCCAGGACAGCATGTCCCCGAGGACATCCACGAAGATCGCCCGCGGGGGCTCCGAACGTCCGCGCTCGGTCCCCGCCCGCCGCGACGAGCGCTGCGACACCCGCCCCGAGCTCATCACCCGCACGCCACGACGCGGTGCTGTCGATCCGGCGTCACGCGTACGCCTGCGAGCACGGCCCCTCGCGCCCCGCTCACTCCGCGGTCGCCAGGCGGGCCGCGTCGGCGACCGGCTGGAGCACCACGCGCGCCAGCCCGCGCAGCAGCGGCTCGCCCGCGATCACCCGCGCGAGCGGCGGGCTGTAGGCGTAGTAGAACCGCACCAGGTCGAGCCCGGTCGCCGAGGGCTTGAGCCAGGCGTCGCGGAAGGCCCGCAGCGCCGCGACCTGGGCCGCCCACGGGGCGCCGTACGCCGCGGTGGCGACGAAGCAGAACGAGTCGACCGTCTGGAACTTCTGCGCCGTGGTGGTCGCGCTGACGGTGGTGATCGTGCTGCGGTTGGTGCAGCTGTCCTCGTACAGCACCGCGAACTGGTAGGTGTAGTCGCCCCACAGCTGGGCGACCTCGACGGTGCTCGGCTGGCCGAGCGGGGCCAGCACCGACGGGTCGAGCGGCGGCACCTCGTAGGCGCCGTCGAACACCTCGCGGGTCCAGGTCACGTCCTCGCCGGTGACGTGGCGGATCTTCAGGCGCGCCGGGCGGAACTCCGGGTCGTCCTGCCGCGGCACCACGAAGGTCAGGCGCACGCGGTCGAAATCGACGACCTCGGCCTGCAGGTCCTCGATCGGCGGCAGCTCGCGCAGCACGCAGCTGCCCTCCCAGCCGTCGCCGTCGGTCTCGCCCTCCAGGCCCGCCTCGCCGTACGAGAACACGCCCCAGCGGAACGTGTCGCCGTTCTTCGTCATCGACCGCAGGCGGTCGGCGCCGCTGCCGTCGGCCTCGCTGATGCTCGGGTCGGGCGGGTGGATCGCCCCGGTGGCCCCGTCCCAGTCGCCGAAGCCGGCGTAGCGGGTGGCGCCGGTGAAGCCGCGCGCGAGCGGGTCGAAGCCCACCTCGTAGAGCACCGACGGCTGGCCGAGGTAGGCGACGCCGTAGGTGCTGAGCCGTGGATCGACGAAGTGGTCGGCCTCGCGGGCGAACCGGAAGGCGTCGTTCTCGTCGCCCTCGCGGCTGACCTCGACGCGGGCGGTCAGCGGCCCGCGCTCGACCACGTCGGCGGGGATCAAGAAGGCGACGAACTCGGCCCGGTCGCCGACCGGCGTGGCCGCGGTGACCCCGTCGAGGGTGTTGAGCGCCGCGAAACTCTTGGCGTCCTGCGAGTCGAGCGCGGGGTCGAAGACCAGCAGGTCGTTGCGCGGCGGATAGACGCTGGTCCCGCCCCGCGGGTCGAAGCGGCCCTTGTCGGTGCTGAAATTCTTCGGCGAGGGGCACGTCATGGTGTCGACCACCACCGTCTCGTGGGCCTCCGGCGTCAGCGGGATGCAGAAGTAGCTCTCGGCGGTGCTGCTGTTCTCGTGCCAGCCGAGCGACTCCTGGTCGAGCGGCTCGTCGTCGAAGAAGACGACCCGCGGGTAGGTCTTGCCGGTGCCGTGGGCCCAGATCGGCAGGACCGACGGTCGCGGGCCGTAGGGCGCGCGCCAGCTCGAGAGGAAGTCCCAGCGCCCGGGCCGGTTGCCGATCCCGTACTTGCCGGTCGCCTGGGTCACGAGGACGTCGAGCGCGTGCTGGCCGTCACGGTCCTCGAGCCAGATCGCCAGCTGCACGTTGGGCACCGGCGTGTAGTGGAACTCGACCAGGATCGGCTCGGTCGCCGCCGCGTGCCCCGGGACCAGCGCCGCCGCCACGGCCAGCAGAGGCCCCACGACGGCCCGCGCGCGACGCCGGGCCGGCGTCGCGGCATGCGTCCCCAGGGCTCCGAGGTGCCTCGCGCGGGCGACCATGGCCGGGACCATACCACGCGTCCCCGGGCCGCGCCCGTGGCCGCGGCGGCCTCGCCCGGCCCCGTCACTCGCGCGACGCTGCGCGCCCGAGAGCAGCGCAGGCTCGCGGGTGCTCGCCCGCGCGAGCGCGCTGGCCGGCGCAGCATGCCTCTCGGGACATGTCCACGAGGCCAGGGCCCTCAGGACATGCCCGCATGGACATGTCCCTTCGGACTGCTCAGGCCTTGCGCTCGATCAGCTCGACCTTGTAGCCGTCGGGGTCCTCGACGAACGCGATCACCGTGGTGCCGTGCTTCATCGGCCCCGCCTCGCGCACGACCTTGCCGCCGCGGGCGCGGATGCTGGCGCAGGCGGCCGCCGCGTCCTCGACCTCGAGCGCGACGTGGCCGTAGCCGGTGCCGAGCTCGTAACTCGCGGTGTCCCAGTTGTGGGTCAGCTCGAGCACCGCGACCTCGGACTCCTCGCCGTAGCCGACGAACGCCAGGGTGAAGCGGCCGTCCGGGTAGTCGCGGCGCCGCAGCAGGCGCATGCCGAGCACCTCGGTGTAGAACGCCAGCGACTTCTCGAGGTCGCCGACACGCAGCATCGTGTGAAGGATCCGCACGGGCGTCACTTCCCGTTCGGCTTGGCCGTCACCGTGCCGGAGGCCGGCGACGCCGGGGTGGCGACGCCGGGCGACGTCGGGCTCGCCGGCGTCGTGCCGGTCGCGCCGGCGGCCGCGCGCAGGGCCGCCTCGACGAAGCTGTCCTGCTTGCCCATCTCGACCACCAGTTGGTCGCAGTTGGCGTAGTCCTTGATCGTCACGAAATTCTCGGGCGGATCACGGAACTGGATCGGGTCGGCCTTGAGCGTGATCTCGCCGCCCCACGGCACCAGCTTGGTGGTCGACACGCCGGGCCCGTTGACCAGCGCGACCGCCACGCACGAGTTGTTCTGGCGGGTGAACAGCACGCCGATCGACACCCCGTCGCAGCCGGCCTTGGGGCACACGCGCTCGGGCGACGGGCGCACGTCGATCGGCCGGCCCGGCAGCGCCTTCTCGACCAGCTGCTTCACCTTCTGCTGGATCGACTGGCCGTAATTCTGGTTCTCGGCCGCGATCGCGCTGGGGATGATGCGGGGGAACAGCACCACCACCCCGCCGGCGACCCCCTTCGAGTGCGAGATCTCGGGCGCCAGGAAGCGGGTGTCGTTCGGCGAGCCCGCCGCCACGCCCGTGCCGCCCGCGGTCGGGTCGGTCGTGCCGCCGGAGCCGCCCGGGTTCTGCGCGTCGCCCGGCGTGGTCCCGGCGCCGTCCGCGGGGCCCGGGCCGCCGATCGTCGGCCCCGTGGCGCCGCCGCTGGTGTCGGTGGGCGGGGTGGTGCTGCCCGACGTGGTCGGGGTGCAACCCAGGCTCACGGCGGCGAGGACGAGGGCGAGGCGGGGGATCGACGGCATGGGGCCGATTGTACGAAAACGGCCCGTCCACGGCGAAAATTCGCCGATCGGGGCCGGGTCCGGGGGGTCGCCGGGGCCGCCGCCGCCGCCGGGCATGTTCGATTTCGCCCCCGTTTCGAGTACCCTGCCTGCACGGCGTCCTCATGAAGCGCAGCGAAAAGGCCCTCAAAATTCAGGCCGTCCTCGACCGCCTCTACCCGCAGCCCGCGGTCCCGCTGCTCCACGGCGATCCGTTCACCTTGCTGGTCGCGGTGTTGTTGTCGGCGCAGACCACCGACGCGCGGGTCAACCTCGTCACGCCGGCGCTGTTCCAGCGCGCGCCGACGCCCGCGGCGATGGCCGAGCTGTCCGAGGCCGAGATCCTCGGGTTCATCCGCTCTTGCGGCCTCGCCCCGGCCAAGGCCAAGAACATCCGCCGGCTGTCGCAGCTGCTGCTCGAGCGCCACGGGGGACATGTCCCGAAGGACATGGCCGCGCTCGAGGACCTGCCCGGCGTCGGCCACAAGACGGCCAGCGTCGTCATGATCCAGGCGTTCGGCGTGCCGGCCTTCCCGGTCGACACCCACATCCACCGGCTGGCCGCCCGCTGGGGCCTGTCCGACGGCACCACCGTCGAGAAGACCGAGGCCGACCTCAAGGCTCTGTGGCCGCAGGACGCGTGGGCCAAGCTCCACCTGCAGATCATCTACTTCGGCCGCGAGCACTGCCCGGCCCGCGGCCACGACCCCGAGGTGTGCCCGATCTGCGCGTGGGCCGGCGTCAAGACCCGCCTCGCCGCCGAGGCCCGCGCCCGCGCGGCCGCCCGCCTCTCCGCGTCCGGGTGAGCCGCGGCGCTCGCGAGAACGGGCGCCGCGAGGGGGCGGCCTGTTTCACACGAGACGAGCCGAAGCGACGCGTACTCCATGGGCATGTCCTTCGGGGCATGTCCGATGCACCATGCTCCTTCAGACATGCCCTTTCAAGCATGTCCTCAAGACCTGTCGAGGTAGCGGCTGGTCGCCAGCGGTCCGAGCGCGGCCTCGGCCAGCGCGCGGACCGTGCGGCCGATCTCGCGGCGCACCTCGGGCTGGGCGAACATCCCCGGCGGCAGCAGCGAGGCCACGAATTTGCTGCTGCGGATCCGCAGCGCGTCGGCGCGGGTCAGGCTGCCGTGCGAGGTCGGCTCGACGTCGTGGCTGTCGGGGTCGTCGATCGCCGCCAGCGACGCCACGAACTCGGCCCGCGCCGACGCGAGGTCCAGGCGCGGGCCGTCGGGATGCAGGCGCCGGATCAGCGCCTCGAGGCCGTCGCAGAGGTCGTCCACGGCCGGCAGCATAGCCGCCGGCCGGGCCGGGCGCGAACTCAGCCGCCCGGGTCGTCGTTCTTGTGGACCCAGAAGCCGCGCATGTTGAGCGTGTTCACGTCCTGGCCGTGCAGCCAGAACCCGGGGTGGCTCGGGTCGACGCCCGGCTGCGGGTTCTCGTCGATGGCGACCACCCACAGCTGCTTGACCGAGTTCTTGTCGGCCTCGAGCTTGTTGCCGAAGGTGCGGCGCGACGTGAACACGACCCAGTTGTAGCCGCCGGAGCTGCGCGGCGCGAACGTCGGCTCGTAGTTCCAGTGGCGGTCGCGGTCACCGGCGTAGAACGGGTGGTCGTCGCCGTTGCCGGCGCGCAGGCGGATCTCCACGCCGGGCTGCTCGATGCTGGCGAGGAACATGTCCGACGTGCCGTTGCGGGTGTCGAGCATCGCCGGGTAGGCGCCGCGGTGGTAGATGACGTAGCGCCCGTCGGGCGTCACGCTCGGGAAGATGATCCCGTTGAGCGTCGGGTCGGCGCCCGGATCGACCAGCTTGACCGGGTTGGCCGCGGTGCGGTTGACGGCGTCGTAGTCGAGCGCCATCAGCGACAGCGTCGCGTGGTCGACGTAGGCGATCTTGCGCCCGTCCGACGAGAACGCCGGCATGTTGAGCACGAGGTCGTCGATGCCGGTGCCCATCAGCTTGGCGCCGGTGGTCGCGTCCCACATGCCCGGCTGACCGCCCGGCGGGCCCGGCAGGTTGAGCTCGCCGTTTTCGATCACCACCGTGCCGTCGGGCGAGATCGCCGACATCGCCCAGCTGCGGACCGGCACGCCGATGCTCGTCGAGGCGAACACCGGCGTGTTGTTGACGAGGTCCCACGTCGACACGTTGATGTCGCCGCCGATGATGAGGCGCGTGCCGTCGGCCGAGGCCGAGTGACAGGTGCTGCAGCCGTCCTGGCCGCCGGCCAGCAGGAAGTCCTCGGGCGCGTCGGCGCCGGGGTTGATGCGGAGCACGCGGCCGAGGCTGTTGGCCCAGTAGTACACCGAGCCGATCAGCGGCTCGGAGGCGATGGTCCACGTGTCGTCGGCGAGCACGAAGGCCGACGCCTGCCCGGCGGGCAGGCGGTGCACGTCGAGGCCCAGCGGCAGGCCCGAGCTCGACTCGGAGATCTGGACCCACAGCGGCTTGGGGATCGCGTGCCGCGAGGGCGGCTCGGCCAGCGTGTAGATCTTGGCGTCGACGAACTGGCCGCTGTAACGGACCAGGTACTTGTCGCCCGCGGTCGAGCCGTGCCACATCAGCTCGGCCGGCGACAGGCCCTTCGGGAACACGGTGCCGTCGTACGGGTACGACAGCGCGGCCGTGTCGGGCAGCGTCGCGCCGTCGAGGAGCTGCTTGTCGGCCTCGGTGATCTCGGGCGGCAGCTGATCGATCTTGAGGAACACGTTGACCGTGGCCTCGGCGACCTTGTTGCCGTGCAGCGCCTCGACGACGAGCTGGCCGCCGTACTGGCCGCCGGCCTCCACGGTGCCCTTCTCGTCGACCGACGCGATGTAGCTGGCGTCGGCCGACCAGGTCGCGGTCACCGGCTGCCCGTCACACAGCGCGTTCAGCTGCACCGGCGCGTGCACGCCGTTGTCGATCAGGATCATCGCCTCGGGCGGATCGACCGTCAGCGTGTTGCAGTTCGGGACCCCACCGGAGGTGGAGGTGGGCGCGTCGGTGGTCCCGGTCGCGCCGTCGGTGCCCTCGGAGGTGGTGGGCGCGTCGGTCGCGGTGCCGTCCGACTCTGAACCGGCCGTCATCGTCGACGCGATCCCCGTCGGGGAGGACGGCGAGCTCGCGCCCGCCGTGTCTCGCGTACCGTCGTCGCCGCACGCGGTCGGGACCGCGGCACACGCACTCACCAGGAGCAACCCCCGCCACGGCCTCGTCGCCTTGTCGCGGTCTTTCATCATCACCTGCCCTTCCAAAAAAACTCTTCCGCCAGCCGTATCACAGACCTACCACCCGCGCAGGCGGGGAAACCCTCTGCGCGCGGCTTCGCTGGAGACCTCGGCATCTCCCCGCCCCGGCGTTTGCGGTCCCGTGCTAAGGTGGCTGCGCAGGCGTGGTCGACCTCGAGGCGGACAGACTGCGCGCCTTGATGCGCGCCGCGGTGTTCAAGCAGCCGCACCAGCCGGTGCTCCTCGGCAACTTCGAGATCATCAAGGTGCTCGGATCGGGCGCGATGGGCATCGTGTATGAGGCCTTCGACCCCCGTCGCGGCGAGAGCGTCGCGCTCAAGACGTTGCGGGCCCCGAGCGCGCGCGCACTGGCGCTCTTCAAGCGCGAGTTCCGGGCGCTGTCGCGGCTGTCGCACCCGAACCTGGTCGAGCTGCACAAGATGTATCGCGACCACGACCAGTACTTCTTCACGATGGAGCTCATCCGCGGCTCGCCGCTGCTGACGTACCTGTGGGGCGTCGAGGCCGCTCCCGACGCGCCGACGGCCACTCCCGTCACCGACTTCGCCCGACTGCGCGCGGCCTTCGCCCAGCTCGTCGACGGCGTGTTCGCGCTCCACCAGAGCCACAAGCTGCACCGCGACATCAAGCCGACCAACGTCATGGTCAGCCCCGAAGGCCGCGTCGTCCTCATGGACTTCGGCTTCGTCGGCGAGGAGTCCGTCGGCACGCTCGAGTCGACGGCCGGCAGCCTGGTGGTCGGCACGCCGGCGTACATGGCCCCCGAGCAGGCGGTCGGCGGCGCGCGCACGCCCGCGAGCGACTGGTACAGCGTCGGCGCCACCCTCTACATGGCCCTCACCGGCCGCGTGCCCTACTCCGGGGAGAACCTGGCGCGCATGATGGAGCGCAAGCAGGCGTCGGCGCCCCCGCCGCCGCGCACGCTCGTGGCCGGCATCCCCGACGAGCTCGACGTCGTCTGCGTGCGCCTGCTCCAACCTGACCCGAAGGTCAGGCCCGGCGCGTCCGAGCTGATGGCGCTGTTCCACAGCGACCGCGGCCACCTGCAGCGGGTCCAGGCGGCCGCGTACGTGTCGCCGGCCGCCACCCACGTCGGCGCGCGCAGCTTCGTCGGCCGCACCGCCCAGGTGCGCGCGATCCGGCTGGCCTTCGACGCCGTCGACCGCGCGGCCGCGCCCGTCCCCCCGCCCGAGGCAGTGCCCGCGGTGGTGCTCGTGCACGGCCGCGCCGGCCTCGGCAAGAGCGCGCTGATCCGCCACGTCACCGACGGCCTGCGCCAGCGCGCGACCCTGCTGCGCGCCCGCTGTTACGATCGCGACACCGTCCCGTACAAGGCGCTCGACAGCCTGGTCGACGCCCTGGCCCGCCAGCTGCGCCAGCGCGACGAGGCCGAGGTCGCTACCGTGCTGCCGCCCGAGATCGACTCGCTGGTCGCGCTGTTCCCGGTGCTCCACCAGGCCCCGGCCGTGGCCGCCGTCACACCTGTCCCTTCGGCCATGCCCACGCGGCGCGATCTCCGGGCCGCGCTGCGCCCGGACGCCCCGGCCTTCCGCGCGCTGCGGCGGCTGCTCGTCGGCCTCGGCGGCGGCCGCCCGCTGGTGCTGTGGATCGACGACCTGCAGTGGGGCGACGCCGACAGCGTGCGCGTGCTGGCCGAGCTGCTGCGCCCGCCCGGGGCCCCGCGCGGCCTGCTGATCGCCAGCTACCGCAGCGAGGACGGCGACAGCCCGGCGCTGCGGGCCCTGGATGTCCTGAGGGACATGGTCGAACAGGCAGGTTCTTCGATGCAGGTGCTCGAGGTGCCGCCGCTGTCACCCGACGAGACCGACGCGCTGGCCGAGATCCTGCTCGGGCCCGACACCCCGCCGCCGCGGCTGCGCCGGGTCGCCGCCGAGGCCGGGGGCAGCCCGCAGCTGCTTCACGAGCTGGCGCGCTTCGTCGCCCACGGGGCCGGCAGCGCGCCCGAGGTCACGGTCGACGAGCTGATCGAGATCCGGATCTCGCGCCTGTCCGCGCCGCAGCGGCGCCTGGTCGAGGTGCTGGCGGTGGCCGGGCGCCCGCTGGCCCAGGCGGTCGCGTTCACGGTCGCCGGGGTCGCCCCCGCGGCCGCCAACGCCGGGCTGGCCGACCTCCACCAGCTGCAGGCCGCGGGCCTGGTCCGCAGCTTCACCGCCGCCGGCTCCGACCTGCTCGGCGAGCAGGGCGAGCTCGTGCTCGACGTCCAGCACGAGCGCACCCGCGACGCGGTGCTGATCCGCCTCGACGGTCCGGCCCTGCGCGAGCTCCACGGCCGCCTCGCCGCCGCGCTCGAGCGCGACCCGCAGACCGACCCGTTCGCCCTCATCGAGCACCTGCGCGCCGCCGGCGACACCGCCCGCGCGCTCGCCCTGGCCCGCCGGGCCGCCGGCTTCTACCGCGAGGCCGACGATTTCCTGCGCGCGGCCGCCTTCCTCCGGGTCGCCCGCGACCTCGCCCCGCCCGGGGCCGCACCGGCGCTCGCGCGCGAGCTCGGCGATGCGCTCGCGCGCGCCGGCCACAGCCGCGAGTCCGCCGAGGCCTACCTCTCGGCCCGCAACGGCAGCGACCCGGCGGGCGACCTCACCCTCGTCGGCGCCGCCGCGGCCCAGTTCATCACCGCCGGCCACCTCACCCGCGGTCAGGAGATCCTGAGCGCCGCCCTCGTCTCGGCCGGGCTGTCCGCCGGCGACGCGTCGGTGCGCGACAAGCTCGGCGCGCTGTGGCGGCGCGGCCAGAAGATGGTCCGCGGCCTCGACTTCACCGCCCGCGCCGAGGCCGACGTCGACCGCATGGACCTGGCGCGGGTCGACCTGTGCTTCGCCGCCGCGCTGTCGACCATGGCCGTCGACCCCAGCGCCGCCGCCGACGCCCAGGCGCGCCACCTGCTGCTGGCCCTGCGGGCCGGCGAACCGCGTCGGGTGGCGCGCGCCTTCGCGCTCGAGGCCTGCCTGCTGGCGCCCGGAGGCGCGCGCGCGCGCGGCCAGCTCGACCCGCTGCTCACCTCCGCGCGCGCCCTCGCCCGCTCGACCGGCGCCACCGGCATCGCCGACCTGTGCGACCTGGTCGACCTGCTGGCCGAGACCGCCGGCGGCTCGCCCACGCGCGCGCTGGCGCTCGCCGGGCCGCTGCTGCGCGCCGGCACCCTGCACGCGCCCGAGCTGCCGGGGCTGTCGACCCTGGCCCGCCTGTGCCAGTTCCGCGCGCTCACCCACCTCGGCCGCTACGACGTGCTGCTCGAGGAGGTCCCGGCCCTGCTGACCGCCGCGCGCTTCGCCGACGACCGGGCCGCCCACGTCGCCTGCGCCTCGCTGGCCGCCTGGCTGGCCGCGGTCGACGGCGACCCGGACGGCGCCCAGGCGCTCGCCGCCGAGTGCGCCGCCGCCTGGCCGTCCGCCGACGCGCGCGCCTTCCACATGCAGCACCTGCAGATCGTCGGCGCCGAGGCCCACGCGCTGCTCGCCGCCGACGATCCGGCCGGCGCCTGGGCCCGGGTCGACGCCGCCGGGCCGGCGCTGGCGCGCAGCGGCCTCGGCAACCTGCTGCCGCTGCGGATCCAGGCGACCGAGCTGACCGGCCGCACCGCCGTGGCCGCGCTCGCCGCCGGGCCGCCGCCGGGCGCCCGCGAGGGCCTGCGCCGCGCGGTCGAGCGGGCCTCCGACAGCCTCCAGCGCGACGGCGCCATGGGTCACGCCGCCCTTCTGCGCGCCGCTCTGCGCCACCTCGCCGGCGACCCCGCCGCCGCTCAGACCCAGCTCCAGACCGCCAGCGACGCGTTCGCGGCCGCCGGCATGGCCGCGCACCAGGCCGCCGCCGAGCTGCGCCTGGCCCGCCTGGCCGGCCGCAGCGGCGACGTGCCACGCGGGGCCCTGCAAGCGCTCGGCGTCGAGCACCCGAACCGCTTCGCCGACCTCCTGGCCCCGGCGCTGCCCGCGTGAGCTGCAGCGCGGCCCTTCGCGCCCTGCCCCGCCTCCCGCGGGCCCTGCCTCGCTCAACGCAGCGGCCCGCCTCGCCTCCCGCGGACACTGCCTCGCAACTCACCAGAATGCGAGCCGTCGGGGCCCGGTCCGAGTCGCGCGCGGCTCTTCTCGAGCGCACCCGCGTGAGCCCGTCGCGGCCCCACACGCCCTTCGCTAGCCTCGCCGCCGGCCGGTCGCGACGCCCGCCACGGACCTCTCGCCGCCGCCCCGAAATGCGAGCCTGCGCCGCGCGAGCCTCCGGCCCCTCGGGTGACGTCGCCCCTCTGTCGGCGCCGCCCGCGTGTGCCTCGCGACCCGCGCTCGTCCGAGCCGCCAACGCGCCGTGGATCCCCGAACTCCTGCGCGCACGACCTCTCCGCCCCGCGAGGCTGCGGACCGCGAACTCGCAGGGCCGGCGAGCGCCCGGGCGCCTGCGGACTCGTGCGCGCGGTTCGGCTTCTCCCCCGCTGTCCGCGCGTGATCCGGCGCTGGGCGCCCGCTCCGCCGAAGCCGCGGCCTCGCCGTGCTACCGTCGCCGGGATGTCCGACGACTTCGAGCTCCTCGACGCCTGGCGCGGCGGTGACCTGCAGGCCGGCAGCAAGCTGTTCGACCGCCACTTCGAGAGCATCCACCGGTTCTTGCGCAACAAGGTCGGCGACGACACCGACGAGGTCATGCAGCGGACTCTGCTCGCCTGCGTCGAGACCCGCGACCGCTTCCGCGGCGCCTCGACCTTCCGCACCTACCTGTTCGGCGTCGCCCGGCTCGAGCTGCTGGCCCACTACCGGCGCCGGCGCAAGCTCAACAACGAGCTCGACATCGAGTCGAAGTCCTTCTTCGACCTCGACCCCTCGCCGAGCACCGTCGTCGCCAAGCACAACGAGCAGCGGCTGCTGCACGAGGCGCTGCGCCGGCTGCCGATCGACCTCCAGATCGCGCTCGAGCTGCACTACTGGGAGAACATGTCGGCGACCGAGGTCGCGACCGTGCTCGAGATCCCGTCCGGCACGGTCAAGAGCCGGCTGCGGCGGGCCAAGGAGATGCTGCGCGAGATCATGGAGTCGATCACGCTCAGCAAGACCCAGCTCGAGAGCACCATGGGTGACCTCGACGGCTGGGCCAAGCAGCTCGGTGAAACCCTGCGCGAGGGCGCGGCGGTCTCACGCATGACGGCCAAGGACGACAACGACGACGAATCGCCGTCCGGAGCCGCCGCCGCCACCTGAGTTCGGCGCCCTCGCCGCTCCTGACCCGCGACATCGGCATGACTCGACCGTCCCGCAGCCTCCGGTTCTTCGCCGTCATCGGCGTCCTCTTTACTGCCCTCGTCGCCCTGGCGATGCTGACCGTCTCGCTGCGTTGCGCCTGCGGCGGGCCCGGCGTCCCGGTCAAGACGGTGCTCGAGATCGACTTCGAGCGGCCCTTCCTCGAGCACCAGGCCGCCGACCCGGTCGCGCGCGTGCTCGGCGGCGGCGGGCCCACGGTCGACGACCTCGTCGCCGCGCTCGAGAAGGCCCGCACCGACGACCGCGTGGTCGGCCTGGTCGCCCACGTCGGCGGCGCCGGCTCCGGCTTCGCCCGCACCCAGGAGCTGCGCGACGCGATCGCCGGCTTCCGCGCCAGCGGCAAGTTCGCCGTCGCCTTCTCCGAGACCTTCGGCGAGTTCGGGCCCGGCAACCAGGGCTACTACCTGGCCACCGCCTTCGACGAGATCTGGCTGCAGCCGTCCGGCGACGTCGGCCTCAACGGCCTGATGATGCAGGGCATGTTCTTCCGCGGCGCGCTCGACAAGCTCGACATCGCGGTCCGCATGGACCACCGCCACGAGTACAAGAACGCGCTCAACCAGTACACCGAGCGGGCCTTCACCCCGGCTCACAAGGAGGCCAGCCAGGCTGTCCTTTCGAGCATGTTCGATCAGCTCGTCGCCGGCATCGCCGAGGGCCGCAAGCTCGCGCCCGAGGCCGTGCGCGCGCTGGTCGACCGCGGGCCGTTCCTCGGCCCCGAGGCCCACCAGGAGGGCCTGGTCGACAAGCTCGGCTACCGCGACGAGGTCATGGACGCGGTCAAGGCCCGCGCCGGCGACGGCGCCGAGCTGCTGTGGCACGACCGTTACCTCGACCGCGCCGGCCGCCCGTGGACCCGCGGGGCCCGGATCGCCGTGGTCTACGGCCTCGGCCCGGTCCAGCGCGGCGAGAGCAGCTTCGACCCGCTGTTCCGCGAGGCCACCATGGGCTCCGACACCGTCGCCGCGGCCCTGCGCGCCGCCATCGACGACCGCGAAGTCAAGGCGATCGTGTTCCGCGTCGACAGCCCCGGCGGCTCCTACGTCGCCTCCGACGCGATCTGGCGCGAGACGGTGCGGGCCAAGCAGGCCGGCAAGCCGATCATCGTCAGCATGGGCAACGTCGCCGGCTCGGGCGGCTACTTCGTCGCCATGCACGCGACCAAGATCGTCGCCCAGCCCGGCACCATCACCGGCTCGATCGGCGTGCTCGGCGGCAAGATGATCACGCGTCAGCTGTTCGAGCGCCTCGGCGTCACCTACGACGCCATCGGCAGCTCGGCCAACAGCGACTTCTTCAGCGAGACCCACGACTACAGCGCCCACGGCTGGCAGCGCTTCCAGGCCTGGCTCGACCGCGTCTACGTCGACTTCACCAGCAAGGTCGCCGAGGGCCGCGGCCTGCCGATCGAGAAGGTCCGCGAGATCGCCAAGGGCCGGATCTGGACCGGCGCCGACGCCAAGCAGCTCGGCCTCGTCGACGAGCTCGGCGGCTGGCCGGTCGCCCTGCGCCTGGCCCGCGAGTCGGCCGGCCTGGCCGCCGACGCCGACATCGAGCTCAAGGTCTACCCGGCGGAGAAGGGCCTGCTCGGCGCCCTCCTCGGCGGCGGCCACGGCGACAACAGCGAGTCGGTCGAGGCCCGCGTCCAGCTCACCATCGGCCTGGCCGACGAGCTGCGCCCGGTCGCCGCCGAGCTGCGCGCCCTCGGCCTCGGCCCCGGCGCCCACGGCGTGATGAGCACCCTGCCGGTCGCCGTCGGCGAGTGACCTGTCCTTCGGGACACACTTGAAAATCAGGCGTCGCGGCGCGAGGGCTGTCCTGCGGGGCAGCCCTTTCCCGTCGCGCAGGCGAGCCGAGCCGCCTGTCCTTCGGGACACCTCGCCCGCCCGCTTGCGCCCCCCGCCGCCATGCGTACGGTTCGATCGGCCCGGCGATGCGCCGGACGAACCCACAGGAGGGGAAGACCCATGTCGGCCGTGCTCGCCTTCACCGCGCTCCTCGGACTGCTCGCCCCCGAATCGCCGCCGCCCGCCGAGCCCGAGCTGCCGAAGCGCGGCCCGCCGCTCGCCACCGACTGCGCGACCGACTGCGACGCGCGCTGCACCTGGGACGTCTGCCCGCACCCGCTCGGCTGCTTCGCCGCCCTCGACGAGGCCTGCCACACCGCCTGCCTGACCGAGAAGAAGGCGCAGTGCCCCAGCGAGCTGACGATCCCGCCGTGACCAGGCCTGTCCTTTCGGACATATCACAAAAGCGCCGCCCCGAAGGCCAGGCCCGCCGTGCGCGCGGCGAACATGTCCTTCAGGGCAGCAAATCAAACCGCGCGAATCGACGGACCTGTCCCTTCGAACAGCGACCGACAAAAGACCGTCCTGAAGGGTGAGCCCGGCGATGCAGCCCGCTCGCCGGGCCCCCCTTCAGGACGGCTGAGAATCCTCCAGTCCCGCAGGGCAGCTCAGCGCCGGCGCCGACGCCGGACCGCGAACGCCCCCAGCAGCGCCAGGAGCCCCGCCCCCGAGCCGGACGACTGCGCGCAGCCGCAGCCGTCGTCGCTGTCCTGCTGGCCCCACCCGGGCGGGAACAGCGGCCCGGGCGGCACCACGGGCCCGCCGCTGTCGGTAGCACCGGCGCCGCCGGCACCGCCGGTCGAATCGTCGGCCCCGGTCGAATCGTCGGAATCGCTGTCGCCCTCGCCCTGCGAATCACCGGACGTCGACCCGGTCGACTCGCCGCCCTGCGGCTCGCTCTCACCGGTCGAGCCGCCCGGCTCGCCGCCAGGCATCGGCTCCCCGCCGCCGTTCGGCGCCTCGCCGGTGTCGCCCTCGCCGGGCTCGCTCGCGGCGACGACGGTGAAGCACACCGGATCCGACATCACCACGTTGGGCTCGTCGTCACGCGCCTCGGCGGTCAGACAGAACGAGCCCTCGGGGAAGTTGGCGTCCTTCCATTCGTACGGCGGCGCCGTCACCGGCGCGGCCTGGTCGACGCCGTCGACGTAGAGGTCGACCCGGGCCACGCCGACGTTGTCGCTGGCCTCGACGGTGATCGTCACCGCTGCCGGCGAGACGAACTCCTGGCCGTCCTGCGGGCTCGTGATCGCCACCGTCGGCGGGGTCGGGTCGGGCTCGTTGGCGCCGAACAGCCACATCAATTCGGCGTGCGAGTTCTGGCCCTTGTCGCAGAACTGCTTGTGCTGGGCGCCGCAGTGGACCTGCACCTTGGTGTCGAGCTTGAGGCACTCGTCGCGGAAGCTGGGGTCGCCGCCGGCGTTGTAAGGGTTCATGATGTCGTCGGGCTCGTTGACGTGCTCGAGCCCGTACGCGTGGGCGATCTCCTGGCTCATCGTCGTCGCCTGGGTCGCCGCCGAGTACTTGTCCTTGGCGCTGTGGAACGCCAGCACGACGTTGGAGGCGACCTTCTTGTCCTCGCAATCGAGCATCGCCACCCCGAGCACGCCGCCGCCGAACACATTGGTCGGCGAATTGACGCACATCGTGTATTCGCCCTGGTCCGGCCGCTCGTCGGTGATCACCACCTTGTACTTGGCCCAGTCGGCCTTGACCGCCTGCAGCGAGGCCGCGCGCTTGCTGCCCTCGCCGTACGGCGCGTACTCCCCCGCGAACTCCTTGAAGGCGCTCTCGTCCTTCTTGGCGTCGTCCTTGCCCGTGGCCTTGAGGGTCACGCCGTCGTAGTTCAGGAAGAACACATTGGTCTGGGCCTGCCCGACGGCGCTCGGCGGCACGTTGGCCTTGAGGCGCGTCGTCCCCTGCGAGGCCGGCGGCAGCAGCGGAGCGGCGCGCACGCCGGTCGGCTCCGGCTCCGCGGCGGCGGATTGCACATACGGCGCCGCCCCCGCAGCATTGCTCACGAGACATGTCGCAAAGGACAGGACGAACATGCGCTTCCGGCGATCGGTGGTGAATGTCATGTGCCTCACTCCGTTACGACATTTCACATAGGCAATTCATGCCACCGTGCTCAAGCCTTATTTTCAGCGGCGCATGGACGATTCGCGCGGTGCGGACATTCCGCCGGCGCACCGCGAGCCCCGAGGCGTGTTGGAGGGAATTGATGCATCCGTGTGAGGCTGCGCAAGTTCTTGCGCGCCGCTCGCCGCGCACGGCAAGTTCCGCACAGTCAACGCGCCGCACGCGCGTTGACAACGTCAACCACGCACGGCGCGCCTGAAGCCGGCAAAAACTCGGGCCCGCCGCGGCTGCGCGGCAGGCCCGGGCGGTCGCTCCTCGCCGCGCTCAGCCGCGCCGGCGCCGCCGGACCAGCCCGAGCGCCACCAGCACCAGCAGCCCCGCCGCGCCCGGCCGGGCCGGCTGGGCGCAGCCGCAGCCCGTGTCGCCGCCGTCCTGGCCGAACCCCGGCGGCAGCGCCGAGCTGTCGGACGACGGCAGCAGGCCGCCGTCGTCGCCGCTGTCGCTGCCCGGCTCCGGCTCGGGCTCCGGCTCACCGGTCTCGAGGCCACCGGTCTCGCCGCCGGTGGTCGGCGGCTCGCCGGTGGTCGGGTCGGGCTCGCCGCTGGTGCTCGAAGGCCCGGTCGTGGTGCCCTCATTCTGCTTCACCACCGAGAAGCAGACCTCGGCCGACATCGTCGAGTTGGGCTCGTCGTCGATCGCCTGGGCCGCCACGCAATAAGTCCCCTCGGGGAAGGCCGCGTCGGACCACTGATACGGCGGCGTCGAGTCGGGCACGCCTTGATTGGCGCCGTCGATGAAGAGGTTGACCTCGGCGACCCCGATGTTGTCGTTGGCCTCGGCGGTGATCGTGATCGTCGCCGGGGCGACGAACTGATCGCCGTTCTTCGGGTTCGTGATCGTCACCGACGGCGGCGCCGCGTCCGGGGTCGCGCTGCCGAACAGCCACAACAGCTCCTGGTGCGAGTTCTGCTGGCCGTTGTTGCAGAACTGGTTGTGCTGGGCCCCGCACTGGATCGGGTTGCCGCCGCCGTCGAGGTTCAGACACTGGTCGAGGAAGCTCGGATCGCCGCCCGCGTTGTACGGGTTCATGATGTCGTTGGGCTGATTGACGTGCTCGAGCCCGTACGCGTGGGCGATCTCCTGGCTCATCGTCGTCGCCTGGGTCGCCGCCGAGAACTGATCGTTGGCGCTGTGGAACGCCAGCACGATGTTGGCCGCCATGTTGTCGTTGCAATCGAGCGGCGCCACCCCGAGCACGCCGCCGCCGAACACGTTCGTCGGCGAATTGACGCACATCGTGTAGAGCCCGCCGCCGGGCCGCACGTCGGTGATCGTCACGTCGTACGGGGCCCAGTCGGACTTGACCGCCTGCAGCGAGGCGGTGCGCTTGTTGCCGGCCCCGTACGGCTGGAAGTTGGCGGCGAACTCGGCGAACACCGTGGTGTTGGTCGCCGAATTGTCCTGCCCGCCCTGCTGCAGCGTCACGCCGTCGTAGTTCAGGAAGAACACGTTGGCCTGCGCGTGCCCGGCCGCGGTCGCGCGCGTGCGGTCGGCCAGGTCGAGCCCGTCCTGCGCCGGCGGGACCATCGGCGTCGCCCGCCAGGCCGCCGGCTCGGGCGCCTCCGGCGCAGCCGTTGGCTGCACGAACGGAGCGGCGAATGCGCTCGGAGTCAACAGGCACACCCCGGCGGCGACGGCCACGGACTGCGATCGGAAGGCGGCGAACGGCAGGATCATGGGGTTTGTCCAAGTTCCACCCTAGGCAATCCCTCGCCTGGCCTTCAAGCGCTAATTTCGACGGACGGCTGCAGAGAATCTGCGCCCGCGGACGCCCGGACAGCGGTCCGGGGCCCCCACGGCGCTCGCCAGGCGCGTGACGCTGCGCATGCAACGATGCCCCGCGGCCTGACGCACCCGGTTGGCACTGCCCGCACTCGCGCGCGTCGGCTACATTCACGGCCCGCATGGTCGCCCGCCCCAGCGCGCAATCCACCCCCGCCGAGGTCCTCGTGCTCGGCGGCGGCGTCGCGGGCCTGACCACCGCGCTGTGCCTGCTGCGGGCCGGAAAGCGCGTCCGCGTGGCCGCCCGGGCCTACCTCGCCGGCACCACCTCGGCCGTCGCCGCGGCCTTCTGGTACCCCTATCGCGCCTATCCCGAGGCGATGGTGGCACCGTGGGCCCGCGTCAGCTACGCGCGCTTCGCCGAGCTCACGCGCGCCACCCCGGAGGCCGGCGTGCTGCGGCGCGAGACCGTCGAGGTGTTCCCGCAGCCGGCCTCGCCGCCCGCCTGGGCCCTCGACCTGCCCGATTTCGAGACCTTGCCCGCGGCCGCCCTCCCGCCCGGGTACGGCGCGGGTTATCGATTCACCACCTTCGTGATCGAGACCACGATCTACTTGCCCTGGCTCATGCGCCAGGTCGAGGCGGCCGGCGGCGAGCTGACGACCCGCGCCTACGCGAACCTCGACGAGGCCGTCGCCGACTGCCCCGACGTCGTCGATTGCACCGGCCTCGGCGCCCGCGAGCTCGTCCCCGATCCCTCGGTCTACGCGGTGCGCGGTCAGGTCGTGAGGGTCAAAAACCCCGGGCTTTCTCGCGTGTGGATCGACGAGCACAGCGGCGACGGGATCACCTACATCGTGCCGCGCAGCGGTGACGTCGTGCTCGGCGGCACCGCGGACGAGCACGAAGAAGACACCACGCCCGACCCCGGCCGCACGCCCGCGATCGTCGAGCGCTGCGCTCGCCTCGAGCCGGCGCTGCGCGGCGCCGAGGTGGTCTCGGTCGTCGTCGGCCTCCGCCCCGTGCGCCCGACCGTCCGCCTCGAGGCCGAGGCGCGCCCCGGCGGCCGCATCGTCCACAACTACGGCCACGGCGGCGCCGGCGTCACCCTCTCGTGGGGCTGCGCCGAGGCGGCCGCTCAATTGATCCTCCACACCTGACCTTCAAGCCATGTCGCAAACGCTGACCCACCTGCGCCAGCTCGAGGCCGAGAGCGTCCACATCATCCGCGAGGTCGCGGCCGAGTTCGAGCGGCCGGTCCTCCTGTTCAGCGGCGGCAAGGACTCGGCCTGCATGCTGCACGTCGCGCGCAAGGCGTTCCACCCCGCGCCGCTGCCGTTCCCGCTGCTTCACATCAATACGACCTGGGACTTCCGCGAGCTGCTCGAGTACCGCGATTGGTTCGCCGCCACCCACGGCATGAACCTCATCGTCTACACCAACGAGGCGGCGCTGGCCGAGGGCATCAACCCGTTCGACACGCCGACCCCCAAGTACAGCGCGGCGATGCAGACGCAGGCGCTGGTGCAGGCGCTGCGCCAGGGCGGCTACGACGCCGCGTTCGGCGGGGCCCGCCGCGACGAGGAGAAGGCCCGCGCCAAGGAGCGGGTCTACTCGTTCCGCAACAAGCAGATGCAGTGGGACCCGAAGAACCAGCGGCCCGAGCTCTGGAACACCTACAACGGCAAGGTCAACCCGGGCGAGAGCATCCGCGTGTTCCCGCTGTCGAACTGGACCGAGCTCGACGTGTGGCTGTACATCCACCTCGAGCAGATCCCGCTGACCCCGCTCTACTTCGCCAGCGAGCGGCCCTGCATCGAGCGCAACGGGGCCATCATCGCCGTCGACGACGCCCGCATGCGGCTGCTGCCCGGCGAGGTCCCGCGCCCGCGCACGGTCCGCTTCCGCACCCTCGGCTGCTACCCGCTGACCGGCGCCGTCGAGAGCCCCGCCGCCACGGTGCCCGAGATCATCGAGGAGATGCTGGTCGCCACCCACTCCGAGCGCCAGGGCCGCCTCATCGACTACGACGAGGCCGGCAGCATGGAGCAGAAGAAGAAAGAGGGCTACTTCTAGCCCTGTCCTCCGGGGCATGTCCAAGCGGGCATGCCCCCCGGGACATGCCCTTTCGGACATGTCCCGACAATTGTCCCTCTGCATGCTCGTGGACACGGAGCGCGGGATGACGGTGCCACGCCGATGGCGTATGGCGGCTTCAGGGGCGCCGCCCGACCTACAACGCCGTGCCGGGCGGTCGCCGTGCCACCAAGTTGAACACCTCGGTGCCGAGCGCGATCTGCGTATCGATCGCGGTGATCAAGTCTACCGTCGGGATCAAGATGCCCTGCGTTCGAATGGTGTGGGTGTCGCGATATTTTTGGCGAATGCTGGCCAAGTTGTCGTCGACATAGCCGTAGAGCGCCTGCGCCTGATCGACACCTTCGAAGTAATTCGGTGACCTTGACGCCGCATAATATCCATTGTACGGCTCGGGGAACGTGCCGAGGACCGACACTTCCGTGCCGCCCTCGGCGGGCTCGAGGAGCAAAAACAGCTGCTCACCGCCATTCGTGCACAACAGTGCGTATTTGCCGGCGGTGAGGCGCGCACGGACTTCTTCGAGTTGCAACACGATGTGGCTGAGATAGCCAAAGCTGTTGATGTCGTCGTTGAAGACGGGCGGCAGCATGTCGAACATCAAGACCGTGCGATCGAGCCGCGGCGTCCACGGCGGCCGGTCTCGCAAAAACGCCGCGAGCGTCATTGCACTCGGCGGCGGAAATGCATCGCGTTCGTCGTCTGGATCGACCACATAGAGCGTCAACACGGCATTTCTCCACGATGTGCGCGCCGCGCTTCGGTCGCTTGTTCGGTGTCGATGCCCATCGCTGCCTCCTGCGTACGGCCCGACGGTAGCATCGAACGCGGCGGTCAGAAAATGAACCCCCATCCCCGCGCTCTCCCCCGGCCTCACCCGGCCGTCAAGCGCGGCGGAGGCCAGCGGGCGGACCAGGGTGGCCCGCACGTGGGCCGGGTGACGCTCGGGCGCGCCCCCCTTCGTCGCCCCTCGCCCACCGCGCTCCGGCCGCGCCGCGACCGAAGTGTTAGGCTCGCCGCGATGCGTCGCGTCGTGTCGGTCTTGATTGCCGTGTTCGTGATCCTCGTGTTCCTCGGCACGATCGCATTTGCGATCGTCGCCCAGATGACCGACACGCCGCTCGAGCCCGCATACACGTTGATGCGCTTGCAGGCGGTGTGGGACGACGGCCGCTACGGCCTGAAGTACACCTTCGCCCTCACCTGGTTCTGCACCCTGTGCGCGCTGTTCGGCCCGCTCGGCCTGATCTCGATCAGCGTCGGTCCCGTGCGCAACGCCAGGTCGATGCCCGCGATGCCCGCGTGGCCGCGGCTCGAGTGGACCCGCATGCGCGAGGGCGCGCGGGCGCGCCTCGGCTTCGCGCTGACGGTCGTGAGCCTGCTGTTCGCCGGCGGGTGCCTGCTCGACCCCGAGATGTTCACGCCGGTCGGCTTCCTCGCCAAGATCTTCCTGATCTTCTTGCCCTTCACGCTGCTCGCCGGACCGGCGCTGCTGCTCGACGTGATCCTGCCCGCCAGCGTGCTGCGCGGCCCGATCACCGCGCTCGAGCGGGTGCCCGGCGCCACCGCGCAGCAGGCCGCGCAGCAGTTCGTCACTCTCGGCGAGCAGCGCATCGAGCTGCCCGCCGCGCTGTGGGAGCAGCTGAAGGTCGGCGAGGTCATCGCCCTGCGCCGCAGCGGCGGCTTCGAGCGCGTGCTCGAGCTGGCGCGCGAGTGACCTGGCGCTCACAGCGAGCGTCGCCCTGCAACGGCAGCGCATCGCCGCCGACCGGCACGAAGCCGTTCTTGTGCAGCACCTCGCGGATCTGCAGCGGACCCAGGGTGAACGCTCGCCCGGCAGGGGCGCTCACCCTCGGTCATCAAGCTGGCCTGCAAGACATCCCCCGCGGTCAGAGAGTCCTCGGCCCAGCGTCGGCGGACGGGCGCGCGCACGCACGCCCTCCGCGGCGCAGGGCGAGCGTGCAGCGGCACGCTCGCGGCCGAGCCCTCAGCCCTTCTTCTGCAGGGTGTCGCAGGCCTCCTTGTGGCGCGCGAGCGACTCCTGCGAGGCGATGCCGACCATGTAGTTGTTCTTGCAGGTGACCTCGCGGTCGCCCGCCTTCATGTTGCGCACGAAGTTGTACTTCACCGCGCCGTAGCCGTCGGCGGTCCACTCGAGCGCCTCGGGGGTCTCGGTCGTGAAGGTCAGCTTGAGCTTGCCCTCGGAGGCGCTGGCGCCCTTCTCGAGGCTCTCCTTGAGGGTGGCGAGGTCGGTGTGCTTGGGCGCGAACGCGAGGTCGAAGCCAGCGGCGCGGCCGGCGGCGATGCGCGCCCCCTTGATACCATCCTGCATCACCTTGCCCTCTTTCGGACCCTTGGCGACCCACCCGGCCCACTCCGGATCGGCGCTCGCCAGGTCGTGCTCGATCATCTCGACCGGCGCGTCGGCCTTCGGCGCGTCAGCCTTCGGCGCGTCGGCCTTCGGTGCGTCGGCCTTCGGCGCTTCGGCCTTGGCGTCGGCCTTGACGTCGGTCTTCTTGGCGTCGCCACCACAGGCGGCCAGCGCGATGACGAGAGGGAGGGCGAGGAAGCTGTGAATCTTCTGCATGCGCGGGCGACATACCCGACTCCCGGTACGCGTGGCAAGATCGCACCTGGCGAATCACGCCAGCGCAGCAAGAGTTTTCCTCGTCGGTGACGAGCGCGGCGCGGCGGTCGGGATCGCTGTCGAGGTGGCGATAGAGTGGGGGCCCGTCCCGGGTCACGAGGTCGACGCGGCCGCCCGTGTCGGCGCCGCTGAACATCGCCAGCTCACCGGGCAATACCTCCGGCTCGCCCCACACGCGGGCCTCGACGTTCCGTACGAGCACGGCGGAGCCCGACACCGGATCGATCACGAAGTCGAGGCGGCCGTCGCCGTCGAAGTCGCCGACGTGTAAGGCCGCGTCGTCCCACCGGGTACGCTCGCAATCGGCTGCCAGGGTTTCGTAGCGGCGGGGCTCGGCGGTAACCGTAGGCAATGGACAGCTCGCTCTGCATGTCGGCTCGGCCATCGGCGTCGACGTCGTCGAGGTCGAGGTCCGCGCTGGCGAACGCCCTCGCGGGCCCGGAGAACACGACGAGAGGGGCGGCCCACCCCGGCTGACTGTCGGGCGGACGAGGTGTGCACTGACCTCCTCGCGCCCGAGCGCGACGACGTCGAACTGCGCGCCGGGACAGGCGAACACCATCTTGGTGCCATAGCGAAGGTTGTGACCTCGGGTCTCCGTCGACGTCGCGCAGGACCGTCGGCGCATGCACGGGCTCGAAGGTCGCCTGCGGCGCGTCGTCGACGAGCCCGGCGACCACGAACGCCTGGTCGCCGGTCAGCTCGTGCACCCCGTCGGGCTCGCCGGTGGTGGTCGTGGTGGTGGGGTCCGGCAAGATCACCGGTCATCGTCACCGCCGCGGTCGCCGAGCTGCGTCGCTGCGGCCGCCGCTGTCGCCGCTGGCCGCCAGAGCGAGCAGACCGAGGCACACACGAATCGTCTTGCAGTCACGGATGCGAATCAGCCCTCGATCGCCGCACTGTCGCGGAGAACCGGACGCAAGCGGCGCGCGGGCCCGTGCACGGCCTCGCACGGGGGTAGGACCCCGGGGCCGCGGGCCCGCATCGCCCCGTTGCAGCGCTGTCATGACCCGGCGATCCACGCCGACGCGGTTGCGCGAGGCGGCGCCGTACGTCATCGTCGCAGGGTGAGCGGCCGTTCCCGTCCTGCCCGCGCCGGCTTCGTCGTCCTCCTCGCGGCCCTCGTCGCCCTCGTCGCCGGCTACCTCAACGACTGCTTCGTCGGCTTCGGCTTGTCCCCGAACGCGGGCTCGCCTGCGCCGGCCGCCGAGTCGGCCAAGCCCGCCGCGACCCCGGCGCAGACGAGGGTCCGCGTCGTCGTCCAGGGCGAGCAGTGCCGCCTCGGCGAGGCCAGCGAGGCGCGAGCCTGCGACGCCGTGTGCGCCGACCAGGCCGCCGGCACCACCGTCGAGATCGAGGCCACCGCCGGCTCGCAGCGCGCCGTCGAGGCCCTGCGCGCCTGCCTGCAGGGCCGCGGCGCCAAGGCCCAGGTCGTATCGGAGTAGCGCGTGTTCTGGCAGGCGCTGTTCGACCCCTTCAGCATCGTCGTCCTCGCCGCCGTCCTGGCGATGACCGCCCTGTCGCTCGGCTGGCTGGCCGGCGCGGCCCGTCACCGCGACGTGCTCGCCGGCGGCCTCGTCGTCCTGCGCAAGATCGGCGCCCAGCTGGCCGAAAACCACCCGATCCGCCGCCGCCTCGAATCGGCCCCGGTGGTCGACCTCTCGTTCGAAGAGCTCGCCCGCCTCCTCAGCGGCCAGCAGGTCGAGCCGGCCGCGCGCGCGCTGATCCGCCTCGGCGAGCGGATCTCGTGGATCGAGCGGTTCGCCCAGCTGGCGGTGCACCTCGGGATCCTCGGCACCGTGTTCGCGCTGGTAAGCTCCGATCCGACCGACCTCGAGGGCTTCCGCGCCAGCCTGCCGATGGCCCTCGGCACCACCTTCTGGGGCCTCATCGGCGCGATCGCCCTGTCGCTGGTCGCCGGCGCCTGCGAGACCCTGCTCGAGCGCGCCTCGCAGCACGTGCGCGAGGCCCTGCTCGAGGGCCTCGAGCACCCGCCCGCGAGGCCCGAGCCGTGAAGCGCCGCCGTCGCCACGCCCTCGACCTGCTGCCGCTGCTCGACGTCTTCATGGTCGTGCTGTTCGTGTTCGCCACCATTCAGGAGGGCCAGCTCGACGCCTCGACCGCCACCACCGCGGCCCTGCAGGCCGAGCTGCAGCAGCTGCGCGCGCAGCAGGTCGACCCCGCCGAGCTCGCGCGACTACGGCAGCAGGACGACCCCACCGAGCTGGCGCAGCTGCGGCAGCAGCACGCCGCGGCCAGGGCCGAGGCCGAGGCCGCGCGGGCCGAGCTGGCGCGCGCGAGCGAGGCCCAGACCGAGCTGCGGACCGCCCTCGCCGCGCTGCGCACCGCCACCGAGCAGGCCGCCGCGACCGCCACCACCTCCGGCGCCGAAGTCCTGCGCCGGCAGGAGGTCCTGGCGCGCCTGCTCGATCACTTCTCGGTGTTCGAGATCGAGGTCGACGGCGAGCTGGTCGGCGACGCCGTCGTCAACCATTGCTGCTACCGCACCGAGCCGCTCGCCGGGGCCTGGAAGCCGTGCGGCGTGGTGCCCGCGGCGCTCGGCGAGCTGCAGGACTGGCTCGCCGACGGCGGCGCCGGCCTGGTCGACGCCCTGCGCCGGACTCGCGGCGGCAACGCGATGACGATCGTGCGCCAGGACGAGGCCGCGACCTGGCGGGTCGCCCGCAAGCTCGAGGAGCACCTGCGCGAGCGCTTCCCCGAGCACAAGATCTACGGCGAGGGCGTCGCGACCCACTCGCTCGCCTGCCCCCGCTGAGCCACCGCGCACATGGCCCAAGAGGCATGTCTTCTCGGACATGCCCCTTCGAGCATGCCCGATACGACATGCGCTCCTGAGCATGTCCCAAAGGCCATCCCATCGCCGCGACCCTGCCGACCCGCCGCGCAGCGCCTCGCGGCCACGCGCCAGCCCGCCGGAGCGTCGGGCCCCAAGACAGCCCCGATCCCCGCGCCCGCAGCGCGTGCGCGAACTCAACCTTCCGCGCCAGCGGCGACCAGGCCCCGGGCAGCGACGCGGGCGCCCTCGCGGCCCGTCAGCGGCGACGGCGCGACGGCCCGTGGACCGTTGCCAGCGGCCCCCCTGGCCGCGCAAGCTCGTGGCCGCCGCCGCCATGACCGACGACATTCACGCCTATCTCGAGCGCCACCAGCAGAAGGAGCTCCTGCGTCTCTTGACCTGCGGCAGCGTCGACGACGGCAAGTCGACCCTGATCGGCCGGCTGATGCACGACACGCGGGCGATCTACGAGGACCAGCTGGCGGCGATCCGGCGCGACAGCGTGCGCCAGGGGACCACCGGCGGCGAGCTCGACCTGGCGCTGCTGACCGACGGCCTGCGGGCCGAGCGCGAGCAGGGCATCACCATCGACGTCGCCTACCGCTACTTCAGCACCGACCGGCGCAAGTTCATCATCGCCGACTGCCCCGGGCACGAGCAGTACACCCGCAACATGGCGACCGGGGCCAGCACCTGCCAGCTCGCCATCATCCTGATCGACGCGCGCCACGGCGTCATGCCGCAGACCCGGCGGCACAGCTTCATCTGCAGCCTCCTCGGCATCAAGCACCTGGTCGTCGCCGTCAACAAGATGGACCTCGTGGGCTTCGACGAGGCCGTCTTCGAGGACATCCGGCGCGCCTACACCGACTTCGCCGCCGGCCTGCAGATCCACGACATCACCTTCATCCCGATGTCCGCGCGCGAGGGCGACAACGTCGTCGAGGCCGGCGAGCGCATGCCGTGGTACCAGGGCCCGCCGCTGCTGGCCCACCTCGAGACCGTGCACATCGCCAGCGACCGCAACCTCCGCGACCTCCGCTTGCCCGTGCAGCTGGTCCTGCGGCCGAGCCACGACTTCCGCGGCTTCGCCGGCTCGATCGCCTCCGGCGTCCTGCGCGTCGGTGACGAGGTCGTCGTCCTGCCGTCGCGCGCGCGCTCGACCGTCAAGCGGCTCGTCACCTTCGACGGCGACCTCGACGAGGCCTACGCGCCGATGGCCGTCACCGTCGTGCTCGCCGACGAGGTCGACGTCAGCCGCGGCGACGTCATCGTCCGCCCCGGCGGCGAGCCGCAGCAGGCCAGCGAGGTCGAGGCCATGATCGTGTGGATGGACGAGCGGCCGCTGGTGCGCGGGCGCAGCTACCTGGTCAAGCACAACACCCGCACCGTGCCCGGCGAGCTCGAGGCCGTCCTTCACCGCGTCGACATCGCCACCCTCGATCGCCGCCCGGCCGACAGCCTGGCGATGAACGAGATCGGCCGCTGCCGGCTCGGCCTGCACCGCCCGATCGACTTCGATCCGTACACCGTCAATCAGGCCACCGGCGGCTTCATCCTCATCGACCGCGCCACCAACGGCACCGTCGGCGCCGGCATGCTCTGTGATCGAGGCGACCGCGGCGGCATCGGCGATTCGTGGGCCGCGCCCGGCGTCGAAGAGGGCGGCCGCGATCCTCGCAGCGCGGTCGCGCGTGAGGCCCGCGAGGCCCGCTTCGGCCAGCGCGCCGTCACCCTCTTGCTGACCGGCCTGCCCGGCTCCGGCAAGGCCACCCTCGCCTACGCGCTCGAGCAGCGGCTGTTCGCCGCCGGCCGCGCCGTCACCGTGCTCCACGGCCCGGCCATGCGCCGCGGCCTCGCGCGCGACCTCGGTTACACCGCCGACGACCGCAGCGAGAACCTGCGCCGCGCCGCCGAGGTCGCTCGCCTCTTCAACGAGGCCGGCCTGCTGTGCATCTGCGCCTTCGTGGCCCCGCACGAGGCCGTGCGCGCCCGGGCCCGCCAGGTCATCGGCGACGGCCGTGTGCTCGAGGTCCACCTCTCGGCCCCGCTCGAAGTCTGCCGCGCGCGCGACCGCACCGGCATGTACGCCCGCGCCGACGCCGGCGAGCTCAAGGCCTTCCCCGGGGTCAGCGCCGCCTACGAGGCCCCCGCCCGCCCCGACCTGGTCCTGCCGACCCACGAGCTCGACGAGGCCGCCTGCGTCGACGCTCTGGTCGAGCTGCTGCGCTCGCGCGGCGCTCTCGGCTGACCTGCGCGTCGGGACCCTCGCGTCACGCTCGCGCGCGGCCTGCGACAGCAGGCCCGAACGCGGGGCCCGGCGAGCGCGCCGGACCCAGGCATGGAGCCCGGCGAGCGCGCCCACGCCGGGCGTCACACCTGTCCCTTGCGACCTGCCCCTTCGGACAGGCTCGCCGCCTCGCAGCGATCCTGCTATCCTGAGACTATGGTCGATCCCGGCTCGCCCGTCCTCCCGCGCCACAGCGCCGCCCTCGGCCTCACCCTGTTCTCCGCCATCGCCCTGCCGATCATCGGCGACGCCAGCCTGCTCGACTGGCTGCTGGCGATCGGCGCGCGCGATCCGGTCGCCGCCGTGTTCAGCCTCATCACCTTCGGCTCGCCGTTCCTGTTCGGCCTCGCCGTCGCCGCCGCCGGCCTGATGCGCGATCGCCAGCGCGCCGCCAGGATCATCGAGCTCCCGCTGTCGCTGACCCACGCCCTCCTGGCGCTCCACGCCATCGCGCTGATCCAGGCCCCCGGCATCCCGATGCGGGTGTCGTTCATCGGCTTCACCGCCGTGGCCTGCATCTACTACATCTACACCAAGGCCGAAGCCGAGGCCTCCGACCGCCCGGTCGGCGCGCGCTGGCTGACCCGCTGGGGCGGCGTCGTGCTGACCGGCACCACGCTCTGGATGCACTTCCAGACCTTCGGCCACCGCCCGTTCGGCCTCGCCATTCACGTCATCCTCGCCGCCGCGTTCCTGCTCGCCGCCACCACCCCGCGCGAGCCCGCGAGCGCGTAGCGCCGCGATCGTCACCCAGCGACTCGCGATCCCGACTGGCGCTTCGCCAGTGGTCGCTCCCCGCGCACGCGCCAGTTCCCCGGACCGCCGCATTGCCACCTGTCCTCTGAGACAGCCAGCGCCCGCCATCGCGCCCGGGGCCGCGCCGCTCGCGTGACATCGCCCGCCGAAGCCGCTTGCCTTCGGCGCCCTCGCCGTCGACCCTGGGGCCGTGATCCGACTCCTCTTCGTCCTCGCGCTGACCGCCTGCGAATCCCGGGGCGCCGCGGGCTCGCAGTGTTCGGCCGACGCCGACTGCAAGGACGGCCTCGCCTGTGTGCTCTCGGTCTGCGCCGACCCTGCCCTCTCCGGCCCCGTCGACGCGGCCCGCAAGAAGGCCCAGGAGCACCAGAAGCGCCTCCAGGAGGCCCAGCAGGAGGTCGCGGCGGAGCGCGCCAAGCTGGCGGGCGGCGACGAGCTCGAGGTCCTCGAGAAAGAGCTCGAGGGCCTCAAGAAGTCCCGCAAGGACGCCGAGCCCTACCTGGACTCCGGCTCGGAGCAGGATCGCCAGATGATCCGCAACACCATCCAGAACCTCGACGACGCCATCGCGGCGCACGAGGCCAAGATCGCGGCGCTCAAGGCTCGCTGAGACCGCGTCCGAAATTCTCGCCCCGAGAGGATGCGCCGCGCGTGTGATCCGGATCGCAGAATCGACGCACCGGGCTGCGGCCACGCGCAGGCGCTCCCCCCGCGGCGCGGACGCCCCGCCGACGTCGCATGTCCCGAAGGACATCTCCAGATCGCCGCGAGCCCGGCCGCAGCCGGTCTCTCCAGCGCTCCGTCGCCCCGGCGCGGCCTGCCATGATTCGCCGGCCGGTGGTTCATTCGTATCTTCGGACGCATGTCACGTCGCGTCGTCTTGCTGGTCGCCGCCACGGTCTCGTGCACCCGGCCCAACCCTTACTTCGCGCTCTCGGAGGGCGATCCGGCGCCGGTCGACGACGACGACGACAGCCCTGACGACGGCGAAGCCCCGAGCGACAGCGGCGGCCCCACGACCGGCGTCACCACCGGCAGCGCCTCGACCGACGATCCCGATCACACCGGCTCGACGACCTCGACGACCAGCGAAGGCGCCTGCACCGACGATTGCCCCGCGCCCGCCGACGATTGCGAGGACGCCCTCGAGTGCGCCGGCAAGCTCGAATGGTTGCGCCGCAGCGGCGACGCGGCGATCCAGCGAGCCACCGACGTCGCCGTGCTGTCCGACGGCAGCGTGGTCGTCGTCGGCGAGTTCACCGGCGAGCTCGGCACCGCCCCCGACGTGATCGTCGCTCCTGCCGATCCGCTCGCGGGCGACAGCTTCGTCCTGCGCCTCGATCCCGCCGGCGAGCCGCTGTGGATCCGTCACTTCGCCGGCGCCGGCCTGCAGCGAATCAGCGCCGTCGTCGCGCTCTCCGACGATCGGATCGCCGTCGCCGGCTCGTTCACCGGCCAGCTCTTGCTCGATCCGCATCAGCTCGACGGCCTCGGCTCCCGGCCCGCCTTTGTCGCAGTCCTCGAACCCGACGGCGCCACCGCGATCCTCCACCCGATCGGCGGCGACGACGTCGAGGCCCTCGACCTCGCGCGCACGCCCGCCGACGACCTCGTGGTCGTCGGCGATCACGACGGCGACATCGTCATCGCCGGCGACAAGACCAGCAGCCTCGATCGCGACCTCTTCGCCATCGGCCTCGATCCCGTCGCCGGCCCGACCTGGAGCTGGCTGCCGCTCGCGCCCGCCGATCAGACCGCCCACGCCGTCGCCGTCGCGCCCACCGGCGCCGTGTTGCTCGCCGGCGAGCTCGAGAGCGGCCTGCAGATCGCCGACATCAACCTCCTGGGTCAGGGCCGCGACGGCTTCCTCGCCGGCCTCGACGTCGAGGGTGTCCCGCAGTGGGGCGCCCAGCTCGGCGGTCCGGGCGACGATCGCGTGCGCGCGCTCGCGGCCGCGCCCGACGGCAGCTTCGTCGTCGCCGGCATCCACGGCGGCGGCCTCGACCTGGGCGACGGACCGCTGCCCACCCCGGCCGCTGGCGAGCTCGGTGGTTACCTCGCCGCCATCGACCCCGACGGCGACCTGCTCTGGGCCCGCAGCGGCTTCATCCTCGGCGCCGAGCCGCCGGGCCTCGCCGTCGATCCCACCGGCCGCGTGCTCGCCTACTTGCCGCTCGGCGCCCAGCCGATCGATCTCGGCAGCGGCCCGCTCGGCGACGCGCCCGGGGCCCTGCTCGTCAAGCTCACCAGCGGCGGCAACTTCGTCTGGGGTCGGCACCTCGTCGGCGCCCTCGCGCCCGCCGGTCCTGGCCTCGGCGTCGGCCCTGCCGGCGAGATCGCCATCGCCGGCGCATTCGCCTCCGAGCTCACCCACGACCCCCTGCAGGTCGTCTCCGCCGGCGCGCTCGACGTCTACGCCGGTCGCTTCCTGCCCTGACCGCGGAGCCCTATGCTGCCGTTGACGCCCCCCCTCATGAACGACCTCGCCGCCACCTGGAGCCGCTGGAAGGAGGACACCTTCGGCACTGGTTATCACATCTGGCACGAGGGCCTCGACGTCGCGGCCGTCACCAGGCTCAAAGGACAGGCGCGGACCCGGGCCCTCGCCATGTTGCAGCTCGGCCGCTCGCTCGGCGACGACCACGCCTCCGAGGCCCTCGCCGCCATGCGTGACCCACCGACCCTCGAAGCCATGCGGGTCCGCCTCGACGGCGGCGATCCTCCCCTCGATCCGTCCACCCGCGTCCGCTTCGTCCGCGCCCTCCACGACGTCGCGCCCGACCCGCGGCTCGCCGATCACCTCGTCGCCATCCTCCAATCAACCTGGTCCAAAGGACAGCCATGGTCCGCGCGGGTCGACGCCGCCATGGCCCTGCGCGTCTTCGCCGGCCCGGCCGACGAGGCCGCCCTCCTCCACGCCGTCGCCGATCCCAGCTACCTCGTCCGCAGCCACGCCTGCGACTCGCTGCTGCACCGCTGGGGCGTCCGGCGGCGCCGGATCAGCGATCATCCGGCCCTGTTCGCGCTGATCCGCGGCCCTGACGACGACACCGTCCCGACCGCCGACGACCTCGCGCGCTTCGCCGAGGCCCGGCGACGCCTGCAGGCCCTGCGCCCCGATCAATAATCGAGGCGCAGCCCCAGCGACGGGAAGATCGGCAGCCCGAAGCCGCCGACCGTGTCGCGGAAATCATAGCTGTACACGTACATCTCGACGTTCTGATGGTTGTACACGTTGAGGATGTCGAGGTACGCGAGGAAGCTGACCCGCTTGTAGATCCAGCGCCGGTCGACGCGGATGTCGAGCTGATGGAAGGGCGGGAAGCGGGCCGAGTTCTGCAGCCCGCGGATCGGCAGGAAGCCGCCCTCGTACTCGAGCGAGCCGACCACTGGCGTGTACGGCTGGCCCGACACCAGACGGAACCGGCCGCCGATCTGCCAGCCGCGCCCCAGCTTGATCGACCCCACGATCGTCAGGTTGTGCCGCTGGTCGAAGTCCCCCGGGCGGCGCCCGCCCGGATCGCCGTGCTGCTGCGCGAACAGCAGCTCGCTGTGCATCAGCGTGTACGCCAGCCAGCCGTACAGCCGGCGCGTCAGCGGCTTGCGCAGCAGCAGCTCGAGCCCGTACGTGCGCCCGTACGAGATCCGCGTGGCGAACCCGCCGAGGCTCACCGGCGGCACCGCGTTGTCCTGATCGCGATAAAACCCCGTCGCGTCGATCGTCATGTCGGCCGGCAGGTCGTGCGACGCCCCTGCCGACAATTGCAGCGCCCGGATCACCCGCAGCGTGTTCTGCCCCGGCAGCACCGCGAACGCCGGCTCGAAGTTGGCGAAGTACGCCGGCAGCACCACCTGATTGGTCCCGATCTGCCCCGAGCTCGGCACGATGCGAGCGTCGACCCCGAACTCCGACTGCCGCGACTGCGAGTAGATGCCCGCGCCGAAGCGCAGGCGCCAGGCGTCGC
Organism: Nannocystis bainbridge; assembly: GCF_028368995.1. GTDB lineage: Bacteria > Myxococcota_A > Polyangia > Nannocystales > Nannocystaceae > Nannocystis > Nannocystis bainbridge. The sequence continues at coordinate 820,296 of NZ_JAQNDL010000001.1, forward strand.
TCACCTCCCACAGCCCGTTGATGCGCGGGTCGAGGGCGAACGCCCGCTCCGACCCGAGCGCGAACCCTGACGCGCGGAAGCCCGGCACCAGCAGCAGCGACCCGAGGCGCAGTCGCCCCGACGAGTACAGCCCGAGCCACGTCTGCTCGCCGCGCGCCGACTGCTCCGGCGGCGGCCAGCTGACCCCGTCGGGCACCTGGCCGCGGGCCCGGTAGTGATCGACGATCAGGTCCGCGCCGACGATCAGGTCGAACCGCTTCGACATCGAGCGCTGCAGCTCCGCCCGCAGCGACCCGACGTAGTCGCGGCGGAACTGCTCGCGCTCCTCGACCGGGATCAGCTGGCGGCCGACATCGAAGCGCAGCGCCGGCGACACCATCGTCGACCACGCCCCCATCTTCTTGCGATACGTGAAGTCGACGCGATGGAAGCTCGAGCGGTAGTCGACCGCGTCCTCGTAGCCGCCCTCCTTCTCGTAGTCGCGGAAGCGGAACCGGATGCGGTCGCCGGCCCCGAGCACGCGGGCCGAGATCGACGCCCCCTGCTTCAGCGGGAAGTCGACCATCGCCTGGTAATCGTAATAGGTCGGCAGCACCGTCCCGTTCGAGTCGGTGATCGACATGAACGCGCGCAGGCCCGCGTCCAGGTAGCCGCGCTGGGCCCCGACGATGAACGACCCGCGCTTCCCCAGCGGCCCCTCGACCAGCGCGCTCGCGGCTCGCAGGTCGACCCCGAGGTGCCCGTGGACCCCGTCGCGTCGCCCGCGGCGCGGCTCGATCACCACCATCCCGCCCGACGCGTTGCCGTAGCGGCTGTCGAAGTTGCCCGGCACGAAATCGAGGCGCTCGATCACATCACCCGGCACCACGCTCGCCAGCGCCAGCGCGTGGAACGCCCGCGGCACCGGGTGCTCGCCGACGAACACCCCCGACTGCAGCGGGCTCGCCCCGCGCAGCACCAGCAGCCCCAGCCCGCCCGGCGTGCGCGCCACCCCGGGCAGGTTCTGCAGCGCCCGCAGCGGATCGCCCTGGCTGCCGGGCATCGTCGCGATCTCCTCGCGCGACAGCGACCGCGCCCCCGCCTCGGGCCGCTTCTCCGTGGCGTCGCGGACCACCGTGCGATACGGGTTCCACTCGGTCGGCCGCGGGAACAGCTGCCGCTCCGTCGTCGCCCGCGCGAGGATCTCGAGCGTCTGCTCGAGCCGCTCGAACCCCGGCGTAGCGATCACCAGCCGCAGCTTCCCTGGCGGCAGGTCGACCGCGATCCGCCCCGCCGCGTCGGTCTCGACGATCGTCGTCTCGCCGCCGGCGCTCACCAGCACCACCCGCGCCTCGGCCAGCGCCGTGCGCAGCCCGGCCGCCCGCACCCGCGCCCGCAGCGTGCCGCAGTCGTCGCGCCCGGCGCACGGCTCGCTGACCTGCGGCGGCGGCCGCGGCGGTGGGGCGGCATGCGCCTTCAGACATGCTCCAAAGTACATGACCAGAGCGACATGTCCCTGGCGCCAGCCGCTCATCGCCCCGCGACCTCGACCCGCAGCCACGCCGTCGTGGCGCTGCGGCCGTCGGCGAGGATGACGTACAGGTGGTGCGTGCCCGGCTGCTCGGGCGCGCGCCACTCGACCTCGAAGCCCGGCCCGGCGGTCGCCTCGAACGGCGCCGGCACCGTCGCAAACCACGCCGCCCCGCGGATCTCGACGATCGGCGACACCGAGACCGCCAGCGTCGACTGGTCGACCGACACCGAGTAGTACGTCTGCGGCGGCGCCGCCTCGACCAGCGACAGCGTCAGCTCGTCACCTGTCCCAACGGACAGGGTCGCCCCCGACTGCGCCTCGAGGAAGTACTCGCCGCCGCCCGGCGCCGGCACCCACGCCGCGAAGTGGGCGATCGCCGGCGCCACGTCCGGCTCGACCTGGCTGATCTGCCACGGCAGGTCCGACGGCCCCACCGGCGAGGTCGCCCCCATCGCCGCCCCCGCCACCACCGTGCGCCAAGTCGGCCCGATCCGCAGCGTGCGGACGAAGAACAGGCAGTCGCGCAGCGACGACGACGCGGTCGCCAGCGCGTCGGCGCGGCGCAGGCACTCCTGCGTGCTCGGCCCCTCGGGCGTGCCCGCCACCATCATCACGATCACGCCGATGCTGGCCGCGTCGACCACGTCGCGCAGCGGCCCGAGCTCGAACGTCGCCGCCGGCCCCGGATCCAGCGCGCAGGTGTCGAGGTTCGGCAGCGCGACCGGGCCGCACGGCAGCGCCTCCGTAAGGTCGACCACCTGGCCGCCGGTGCAGCCGATCCCGCCGCACACGAACCATCGCGGCTGCAGCGCCGCGACATCGACCGGCCCCTCGGGCCCGGCCACGAACGCGGTGGCCCGCACGCGGTCGCCGGGCATCGCCTCGACCACGGGGCCGCCGCCGGGCGGCGGGTCCGCGCCCCACGGCCCCGGCTCGATCACCTCGAAGCGCATCGCCAGCGCGTCGGTGTGATCGATCACCCAATACGGGCGCTCCTCGGGCAAGCAGCTCGCGCCCGCCAGCGCCGCCGCGACCATCACCAGGCTCGCGCCGATCGGCGCCGCGGCGCCCTCGCGGGCCCGGGAGCGCAGCCATGCGCGGAGCGGCACCGGGGGAGCCTAACCGCTCAGATTCTCGTTGTCGACCGCGCCCGCCTCCGCGATCCTCCGGCCCGCATGGTCTCCTTGCACGAGACACTCCACCGGCCCTGGTTGACCGAGCTCTTGCGCAGCTGGCACGAGTTCAACAAGCGGCACCTCGGCGGCGCCCTCAAGCCGCCGGTGCTGCAGATCGATCTCTCGACCGCGCGCCTCGGTCACTGGCAGCGCGAGACGCGGACGCTCGGCCTGGCCCACGAGCACCTGCTGTCGCATCGATGGGACGACGTCCTCGACACCCTCAAGCACGAGATGGCCCACCAGTACGTCGACGAGGTCCTCGGCGGCGACGTGCGCCCGCACGGCCCGCAGTTCGCCCGCGCCTGCGCCTTGCTCGAGATCCGGCCCGACGCCACCGGCAATCCGCGCGCCAGCGACGACCCGGCCGCGCGCGTGCTCAAGCGCGTGCAGAAGCTGCTCGCGCTGGCCACCAGCGCCAACCGCCACGAGGCCGAGGCGGCCATGGCCGCCGCCAACACCTTGCTGCTGCGCTACAACCTCGACCTGCCGCAGGACGGCCCGCCGCGCGACTACGAGGCGCGCCGCCTCGGCGACAGCGCCGCCGCGATCGGCCTCGAGGCCAAGCTCGTCAGCTCGATCCTCAGCGAGTTCTTCTTCGTCGAGTGCATCTGGGTCACCACCTACAACGCCCGCCGGCTCCGGACCGAGCGCGTGCTCGAGGTCCTCGGCACCGCCGAGAACCTCGAGATGGCCGCCTACGTCCACGACTTCCTGCACGCTTCCACCAAGCGCCTGTGGCAGCAGGCCAAGCAGGACATGGGCCTGCCCGCCAACCGCCGCCGGGAGTTCAGCGCCGGCCTCCTCACCGGCTTCCGCGACAAGCTCCGCGGCGAGCGCCAGCGCAACGAAGAGCAGGGCCTCGTGTGGCTCGGCGACGTCGACCTCGACCGTTACCTCCGCGGCCGCCACCCGTACATCCGCAGCATGGGCTCCTCCGCCGTCCAGCGCGGCCGGGCCCACGCGGCTGGCCGCGCCGCCGGCGAGGGCCTCACGCTGCACAAGCCGGTCCGCGAGCACGCCAGCCGCGGCCTCGCCCTCCCGCGCGGCCGCGACGACTGACCGACCCTTGGGACATGTCCTCTCGACCATGCCCTGAAGGGCATGTCCCATCGAGCATATCCCAAAGCCCATGTCGCAAATGGGGCCACGCCGGGCCGCGCTCACCTGCCACCGCTTCGCACACGGCGGCGCGCCCCGACAGCCTCGCCCCGTCAGTGACAGCGATGTCGCGGCGGCCCCGGCCCGATCCGCGCATTTGGGCCCGAACGGCCGCTGGAGGCCCTCAGACCGCCTTGGCACGCCTCCTGCTTTGTCCCCTCGCATCATGCTCAGCCCGCGGATCGTCCTCAGCCTCGCCCTCCTGCCCGCCCTCGCCCTCGCGCCTGCGTGCGACGACAAGCAGGGCCCCAGCACCGGCGACGTGACCGACGACACCACCACCGACGGCCAGAGCAGCACCGCCGACGTCCCCGACGGCCCGCCCGAGCCCGACACCACCGAGGGCGAGGGCGCCACCAGCAGCCCCGAAGTCCCCGAGGGCACCGACAGCGAGAGCGAGAGCGAGGGCGAGAGCGAGGGCGAGGACCAGCCCGAGCCGCCCCCGCCGGCGCCGCGCCCCCAGGCCGTCCAGCCCTGTGACGGCTGGGAGTGGCCGCATCAGCGCGAGTGCGACACCGAGGACGGCCAGATCGGCGTCCAGGTCTGCTTCGTCCACGAGGGCCAGGAGCACTACACCGAGTGCGACAGCGACGAGCTGCCCGCCTGCCTCCCGGAAGACGGCTGGGACCTGGGCTGCATGGGTGAGTTCTGCGCCTTCGACGGCGCCGAGCTGTACCTCTACTCGTGGGCCGAGGACCGCTGCGACACCCCGCTCGTCCTCAACTTCGACGGCGCCCCGCTGCGCTTCGACGCCGCCTCCGCCGCCTCGTTCGACATCTCCGGCGTCGGCCAGTGCCTGAGCACCGACTGGCCGACCCTCCCGTGGCTCGCGCTCGACCGCGACCGCGACGGCGCGATCGACAGCGGCCGCGAGCTGTTCGGCAGCGGCACCGTGCTGCGCAGCGGTCGTCGGGCCGGCCACGGCTTCGAGGCGCTGGCCGAGCACGACCTCAACCGCGACGGCAAAATCGACGCCGCCGACCCCGTGTTCGCCGAGCTCGTGCTCTGGTCCGACGGCGACGGCGATCGCCGCGGCGAGCTGTCCGAGCTGGTGCCCGTCGCCCACGTCGATCTCGTCGCCATCCACCTCGACGTGGCAGTGCGCGCCGAGTGCGACGACCGCGGCAACTGCGGCCGCGAGCGCGCCCGCTTCGAGTACAGAAACCTCGCCGGCGAGGTCCAGAGCGGCGAAGTCGTCGACGTCTACCTCGCCTGCCAGTGAGCCTCCGCCCTCGTCCTCCATCAACCCCCCGCGCGCGGTCGCCTCTACAGGCGGTCGCGCGCGGTCCTTCGTGCTCCTGCCGCCGCTCCGGTCGGCGCCCCTTCACGCGGCGCTTGCCCTCCCCGGCGCCCCCGCGGCATGTTTCGCCCGTGTTCTCGCGCCGCACCGCCTGGCCGCCCGTCGACGACGCCCCGCTCGTCGCGCCGCCCGGCGCCCTCGACCTCACCGTCTCCAACCCCACCGCCGTCGGCCTCTCGCACCCACCCGACTTTTGGGCCAGCCTCGGCGATCCCGGCAGCGCCGCCTACGACCCCGACCCGCTCGGCCTCCTGCAGGCGCGCGCCGCCGTCGCTGACTACTACCGCGCCCGCGCCCCCGGCCTCGCCCTCGACCTCGCCGACATCTGCCTGCTCGCCGGCACCAGCGAGGCCTACGCCCACCTCCTCGCCGTGCTCTGCGACCCCGGCGACGTCGTCCTCGTGCCCCAGCCCGGCTACCCGCTGCTGCCGATGATCGCCGACCTCGCCCACGTCGAGCTGCGGCCCTATCCGCTCCTGTACGACGGGACATGGTCGATCGACCAGGCCGCCCTCGCCGCCGCCGTCTGCCCGCGGACCCGCGCGATCGTCCTCGTCGCCCCCAACAACCCCACCGGCAACTACCTCGCCGCCGACGAGCTCGCAGCCGTCGACGCCCTCGCCGCCGCTCACGGCCTCGGCGTGCTCGTCGACGAGGTCTTCTTCGACTATCCCATCGGACATGTCCCCGGGGCCAGCCCCCTCGACGCCCCGCGCCAGGCCCTCACCTTCGTGCTCTCCGGCCTGTCGAAGGTCGCCGCCCTGCCGCAGCTCAAGCTCGCCTGGGCCGTCGCCCGCGGCCCGCAGGCGCTCGTGCGCGAGGCCATGCGCCGGCTCGAGCTCGTCGCCGACACCTACCTCAGCCTCGCCACTCCGGTGCAGCGGGCGGCCGCTACCCTCCTCGCCGCCGCCCCGGCCATGCAGGCGGCGATCTGCCGGCGCGTCCGCGCCAACCTCGACCGCCTGCGTCGCGCCTGCATCGGCACCGCGCTCGGCGTCCTCGACGTCGAGGCCGGCTGGACCGCGCTCGTCCGCATGCCGCACGTGCTCGACGACGGCGGCCACGGCTGGGCCCGCGAGCTCGCGCGCGTCGGCGTGCTCACCCAGCCCGGCGAGCTCTACGAGCTGCCCCCCGCCCACCTCGCGCTGTCCCTCATCACCCCCGAGCCCGACTTCGCCGACGGCCTCGAACGCATCACGGAGCATGTCGCGCACGTGCTAGCCTCCGCCCCATGATCTCGCTGATCGGCCCCGACCTCGCCGCCTACGTCGACGCCCATACCACCGCCGAGTCGCCGCTGTTCGCCCGCCTGCGCGCCGAGACCCAGGCCGACCTCGCCTCGCCGCAGATGCAGGTCGGCCACGTCGAGGGCGCCCTCCTGCGGATCCTCGTCGCCGTCAGCCGCGCCCGCGACGTGCTCGAGATCGGCACCTTCAGCGGCTACTCCGGCCTCGCCATGGCCAGCGCCCTGCCCGACGACGGCAAGCTCGTCACCTGCGACATCGACCCCGTCGCCACCGCCGTCGCCCGCCGTTACTTCGCCGAGTCCGGCCACGGCCACAAGATCGACCTCCGCCTCGCGCCCGCGCTCGACACCATCGCCGCGCTCGCCCGCGAAGGCCGCCGCTTCGACCTCGTCTTCATCGACGCCGACAAGCACAACTACATCAACTACTGGGACGCCGTGCTCCCGCTGGTCCCCGTCGGCGGCCTCGTCGTCGCCGACAACACCCTGTGGAGCGGCAAGGTCGTCGCCCCCAAGGAAGACAGCGACCACGCCATCGTCGCCTTCAACCGCCACGTCGCCGCCGACCTGCGCGTCGAGCACGTCCTCCTGTCCGTGCGCGACGGCGTCATGCTCGCCCGCAAGCTGCGCGATTAGACATGTCCCTCGGGACATCCCCCGCCCTTCGGACATGTCCCAAACACCCGCCGATGTCCGCGGCCTCCTCCGCCGTTCGGCCAGGTCCCAACCCCGGCCGAGCCCCGCCCCTCTCTCGCTCCTGACCTGACTTGAAAGCCATGTCCCAAGCGCCCTCTTCATGGTTCTCCGCCGACCCGGGCAAGGCCTGGACCGAGCGGTTCATCCTGCTCTACAGCCCGATCTGGATCGCCCTCGTCGGCTGGGCCCTGCTCAGCCGGGCCGTGCTCGCCTGGGACGACCTCACCTTCATGGGCTTCGGCCTGCTCGTCGGCGCCCCGCCGGTGCTGGTGCCCGCGCTGCTGCACCGCCGCCACCCGGCCCTGCGCGCGACCCCGTGGTACGACAGCTACTGGTTCAAGTTCAACGCCTGGATCTTCCTGTTCGTCTTCGTCGGCACGTACTTCCTGACCCACTACTTCTTCGACGTCCTCGGCATGCGCTACGCCTTCCCGACCCAGTGGAACGGCGGCGCCGCGCTGGTCGGCCGCTCGCGCGGCGAGATCCCGCTGTTCATGTACCCGCTGACGCAGGCCTACTTCGTGACCTACCACGTGGTCATGTTGGTCTGCATCCGCCGCGTCCGCGGCCTGCTCGGCCTCGCCGAACCTGGCGCCGAGGACATGTCCCCGAGATCGACCCGGTTCGTGCGCCGGCTCGCCCTCGCCTGCGTCGTGGTCGGCCTCGCCTACGCCGTCTCGTTCGCCGAGACCTGGTTCATGGCCAGCGACGCCATCAGCGAATACTTCCGCTACGCCGACAAGGCGCGCATGCTCAAGTACGGCTCGCTGTTCTACGCCTGCTACTTCCTCGTCAGCCTGCCGCTGCTGGAGCGCCTCGACCCCGCGGGCAAGCGCACCCCGCTCGGCCAGGCCGTGCTCTCGAGCCTCGCCGCCGGCATGCTCGTGTTCTTCATCCTCGACCTGCTCACCTGGGTCATCGGCCCGATCGTCTAGCCGCATGCGCCCGCCGACCCCCGACCCCCAGCTCGCCGACCTGTGGCTCGTGCTCGACGACGTGCACCCGGCCCTGCGCCAGCGCGGCCTCGACCCGGCCTCGCGCTGGCCGGTCCCCGCCGGCATTCGGCTGACGATCGGCCAGCGCCCCGCCGATCACATCCAGCTGCCGCTCACCCGCCAGGCCCTGCTCGGCGGCCAGACCGCCTACGTGTTCGTGCGCCGCGACGACGGCCGCGTCGAGGTCCAGCACACCGGCCACATCGGCCACTTCCGCCTCGGCGGCCGCGTCTTCAACAACACCGTGCAACCGCCGCCGGCCCTGGCCCCCGGCGAGGCCGTCGACCTGCTCACCGTCGACGGCGAGCTCGGCCTGCGCCTGCGCCTCCAGGCCGGCTCCTGACCGGTATCGAGGGACATGCTCCGAGGGACATGTTCGATGGGACCTATCCTTACGAACATTCCCCGAGGGACATGTCCCAAACCGTCGCCATGAAGCTGCGCCCCCTCCGCTGGCCCGCCGACGCCGACGCGCTGCGCGATCTGCCCGCCGCCTACAGCACCTCGGCCATCTTCGTGCCGGAGGTCGACGGCCTCGGCGTGCGCCTGCGAGAGACCCGGCTGCGCGTCCCCTTCGCCAAGACCTACCCCGCCGAGACCCTGCTCGAAGCCGCCGCGACCGCCTCCTTCGCCGTGGTCGCCGAAGCGGCGGCCGGCGGGCTCGCTGGATTCACGGCGGTCCAGCTGCGGCCGTGGAACCGCAGCGCCGAGCTGAGCGCCCTCTTCGTCGCGCCCGACAGTCGCGGCCAGGGTCTCGGCAGGGCTCTCATGCTCGCCGCCATCGAGTTCGCCCGCGGCGAGCGCGTGCGGTGCCTGACCCTCGAGACGCAGTGCACCAACGCCCCCGCGATCCGGTTCTATCAGCGCGCCGGCTTCCAATTCTGCGGCGTGCACACCGCCCTGTACGACCCCGCCACGGTCGCGCCCGAGGAGGCCGCCGTGTTCTTCACGTACCCGCTCGACGCCGTGGGCGGCTGATTCCCGCCCCGCCCACGAGCTCCTCGCGCCCGGCTCGGCTTCAGAACCGCAGCGCCCCGCCCACGAACTCCCACGCCGTCCGCCGCCCGCGACGGTGCTGCAGCGCGTCGACCACCAGCCCGCCCGCGGCCGTCGCCGCCAGGCCGAGGCCTGCGCCGATCAGGCCGAAGCCGGTCATGTAAAGCACCTCGCCGCGCTCGACCGCCTCGCCGACCCACGCCTCGGCCGCGTTGGCAGTGACGAAGAAGGTCGTCCCGTAGGCCAGCGTCGCCACCCCCGCCCCGGCCACCGCGCCGCCGGCGATCGCCTCGGCCGTCCACAGCCGGCGCCGCACCCCCTCGTCGCGCGCCAGCCCCGTCAATCCTGCCACCAACACCCCCGCGCCGAGCCCCAGCGCCACCGCCCCACCGCCGCCCCGCTCGGTCCAGATCGCCAGCGGACGCCGGCAGCCGGCCGCGCTCGCGCCTGTCCCGCAGGACATGTCCTGCAGGACATTGTCGGCACCGCGCAGGCTGATCGCCGTGACCGCCGCCCCGCTGACGATCCCCGCCCCGCCGATCAGCGGCGTGGCGATCGCCCACGAGCGCCGGCGCCGACGCTCGTCCGGCGCGCCCTCGGTCGCCCGCGGCAGCCGCGTCATGTCGGCCGCCAGCGTCGTCGCCTGGCCCTTCGCGCTGGTCACCTCGAGCCGCGCCTCCGCGAAGCCCGGGCGGGCGATCGTCACCACCCAGCGGCCCGGATCGAGCACCAGGGTCGCCGCGCCGCCCTCGAGCAATTCGTCCCAGCGCGCCCGCAGCGTCAGCGCCTCGCCGTCGCCGTCGCGACGGGCCGTCAGCGTCAGCGCCTCGTCGGGGGCCACCGTCGGGTCGACCGCAAGATGCAGCGTGCCCGACTCGCGGACCGCCGACGCCGCCACCAGCTCGGCCACGTTGCGCGCGGTCCGATCTCGAGCTGCCCGCAAGGCCAGGTAACGCCGCGCCGCCAGCCGCGCGTGCGCCATGCGCCCCGCCTGCAACCACGCCTGGCTCGCCAGCAGCAGCCCCTGCGGGTGCCCCCCCGCGCGGAAGCAGGCCTCGCCGCGCCGCGCCGCGCCCTCGACCTGCCCGCGCCCCAGCGCCTCGCCGGCCGCGCGCACGCAGTCGGGCGCCGGCACCAGGACCATCCACAACGACAGCCCGAGCGCGCTCACTGGATCTCCAGCCGCAACGGCACCACCAGCTGCGCCTGCGGCCCCGGCAAGAACCGCGACTTCCCCAGCTCGTCCGCCACGCAGGCCCGCGCCGCCGCCGGCACCGCCCCATCGCCCGCCCGCACGCTCGCCCGCACGACCTCGCCCCCGCTCGCCACCACCAGGCTGCCGGTCAGCGCGGTGCGCCGACCGACGCCGATCGTGACATGCCCCAAGAGACAGGCCAATATTCGCGGCTCGGCCATCAGCGCCCGCGCCTGCCCGGCGATCTTGCGCCGCCGCTCGGCCGCCTCGCCATCGGCCTGCGCCACCGGCACCCACAACGACCCCGCGCCGCTCGCGTCACCGGCCGCCGCTTGCGAGTCCGCCGGAGCATCCGCCGGACCCGCTTCTGCCGCACGCCACCCGCCGTCACCCGCCGCGGAAACGTCACCAGCCCCCGGAGCTCCGCCCTCGACGGCACTCGCAGCCTCACCCTCGACAGCTTCAGCGCCGGGCCCCGCAGCCCCCCGCGCCTCGACACCGACCGCCCCCGCAGCGCCGCGCTCCTCGCCACCGACCGCTCCGCGGCCCTCCGCATCGGGCCCCCGCTCCTCGCCGTCCCGCGGGCCCGCCTCCGCACCTGGCGTTTCGGACATGCGCGAAACGACATAAACCATCGCACATGTCCCGACGACCATGGCCCCGAGGACAGCCATTCGAAGGCCCGGGGCGAACGATCGCCGCGCCTGCGAGCCGGCGCGCGCCACCGCGGCCGAGAACCCTGGCGTTCGGCCCTGCGTCGTCGACCCCGTCGTCCGTGGCGCCTCGCGGATCGTCGACATCCCCGCGTCGCTGTCGCCCGCCGCCGGCTCGCGCGGAGCTAGATCTCGCGGGGCCCGGAGCATCGCCGCCGCGACCGCCCCTGCATCCGCCTCGCCGTCGCCCGCGCCGACCCCACGCCTCGCCGGAGCTCTCGCACGCGCGCCCGCCTCGCCCGCCTCATGCGCCGCCGCGCCGTCGTCTTCGTCGGCGCCCGCAACGGGTCCGCGCGTCGTCTCACCGGTCGTCGCGCTGCTCGTGCTGTCTCGCCACTCGGGCATCGTGCCGAATATACACGCCCGGCGAGCGGGGCGCGCGCAGGCGCGCATCGCGGCATTTGCTGCTACCCTCCGCGCCGCGAAATGCCCGTCGAGCTCCACTTCGATCACGGCACGCTCATCATCCTCGGGGTCCCCGACGGTGACGCGCGGTTGGCTGCGCTCGTGAGCCTCGACAAGCGCACTGGCACGCATCGGGCACCTGCCCACCGATACCGCGCCATCGTCTCGCATCTCCACAACGCCCACATTCCTTACGTCGACAAAGCTCGCATCTACGATCGCCTCGACCTCGCGCTGTCGGGCCCGCTCGATCCCTTCCCGCACCAGCGCGACGCTCTCGCTGCGTGGCGGGCCGCCGGGGGCGTCGGCGTCGTCGAGCTGCCGACCGGCGCCGGCAAGACCATCCTCGCCGTGCTCGCCATCGTCCACACCGGTCGGCCCGCGCTGATCGTCGTGCCCACCATCGACCTGATGTTGCAGTGGCAACAGGTCCTGGGCCACTGGCTGCAGCGCCCCATCGGTCTGCTCGGCGGCGGCAACAGCGACGCCCGCGAGATCACCGTCACCACCTACGACTCGGCCGCTGCCCAGACCGAGTTTCACGGCAACCGCCACGGTCTCCTCGTGTGCGACGAGTGCCACCACCTGCCCGCGCCCGCCTACCGCTTCATCGCCCAGGGTTGCCTCGCCCCGTTCCGGCTCGGCCTCACCGCCACCTTCGAGCGCCCCGACGGCCTCCACAGCGTCGCCGCCGACCTCCTCGGCCCCGTCTGTTATCGGGCCAACATCGACGAGCTCGAGGGCGACTACCTCGCCCCCTACGAGGTCAAGTCACTCGCGGTCGCCCTGAGCGAAGAAGAGCAGGCCCGCTATGACGAGGCGCGCGCCCTCTACATCGATTTCCTGCGCGGCAGCGGCGTCAGCCTCGATCGCCCTGGCGGCTGGGCCCAGTTCATCGCTGTCTGCCACCGCAGCGAGGACGGACGCCAGGCGTTCGCCGCCTACCGCGAGCAGAAGCGGATCGCCTTCACCGCCGAGGCCAAGATCGAGGCCATGTGGCGCCTGCTCCTGCGTCACCGCCGCGACCGGATCCTCGTGTTCACCGAGGACAACGACACCGTCCACCGCCTGTCGCGCCTGTTCCTCCTGCCCGTCATCACCCACCAGACCCCGCCGAAGGAGCGCGTCTCGCTGCTGGCCCAGTTCGCCTCCGGCGCCCTGCCGGTGCTGCTCACCTCCAAGGTCCTCAACGAAGGCGTCGACGTCCCCGACGCCAACGTCGGCATCATCCTCTCCGGCAGCGGCTCGGTCCGCGAGCACGTGCAGCGCCTCGGGCGAATCTTGCGCAAGAAAGAGGGCAAGCGCGCCACCCTCTACGAGCTCTGCACCGCCGTCGCCGCCGAGCACGGCGTCAGCGAGCGCCGCCGCCAGCACCGCGCCTACCAGAAGGAGCCGCAGCCCCGCCGCGGCCCCGCCGTCCTGCGCCCCGGCCCGCTCGACCAGATCCCCGGCGACATGGCCGATGCACCAGGTCCTTCAGAACATGTCTCCGAAGACATGTCCGAAGCGCCACCCCGTCCCCGCTCGACCGCCGAGGGCGAATGCTGACCTCCGCTCCGCCGCCCTCGCTCGCGCGAGGCCACCTCACCGCCGGTTCGCCTCGCCAGACCCGGGAGGGCGAATGCTGACCTCCGCTCCGCCGCCCTCGCTCGCGCGAGACCACCTCACCGCCGGTTCGCCTCGCCAGACCCCGGAGGGCGAATGCTGACCTCCGCTCCGCCGCCCTCGCTCGCGCGAGACCCCCTCGCCGCCGGTTCGCCTCGCCAGACCCCGGAGGCCGAATGCTGACCCGCGACCTCCTCGTGTTCCGCCGGGTCAAGGGCGAGCGCCTGCGCCCCACCTTCGTCGACCCTGACGACGACGATCACCTGGCCACCGCCGGCGCCCTGATCGAGCTCCTCAGCCACGGCGCCGGCGAGCCGCGCGGCGCCGTCGACGAGGCCGCCGACGCCATCTGCGGCGAGGCGCGCAAGGTCAAGGTCGCGCGCGGCCTCTACAAGCTGCTCACCGACCGCTGCGAGTGGGACGACCCCGGCGACACCGCCATGAGCCTGCGCGCCGTCGCCTTCGCCCGCAGCGCCGAGGTCCTGCGCGACCTGTCCGAAGCGTCCTCGCTGTCCGACTACCTGGCCGCCATCGCCGCCGGCCTGCCGCGCCCGCTCGCCGACGTGCGGGCCCACCTCTACGACGACCTCGCCGAGCACCGGCGCCTGCTGTCCGCCAAGCTGCCGACCCCGGCCGCGCTGCTGGCCCGCTACAACCTCGCGCTGGCCCAGGGCCTCGTGCTCTACGCCGGCAGCCTCGACGTCCGGACCACCAGCCCCGGCCCGCTCGAGCTGCGCAAGCTGCTGCGCTGGCTCCGCTTCTCACGCCTGGTCGCCGACGTGCGCCGCGACGGCGACGGCTGGCACCTGCGGATCGAAGGCCCGGCCGCGCAGCTCGACATGCAGAAGAAGTACGGCCTGCAGCTCGCTACCTTCCTCGGCGCCGTCCCGGTGCTCGGCAAGTTCACCGTCGAGGCCGACATCGACCTGCCGCGCCAGTCTCGCGGCCGGCTCTACCTCGATCACAAAGACCCGCTCCGGGCGCTCGACGACGGCCCGCTCGGCCACATCCCGCCGGAGATCGAGCTCGGCATGGCGAGCCTCGGCGACGCCCGCTGGACCCTCGAGCCGATGCCCGAGCTGCGCCACGTCGGCGCCGCCGGCATGTGCGTGCCCGACTTCGGCCTGCGCGACGCCGCCACCGGCAAGTGCGTCGCCGTCGAGCTGTTCCACCGCTGGCACCGCCACGCCCTCCTGCGCCGCCTCGAGGAGCTCGCCGCCCGCCCCGACCCGCTCTTCCTCGTCGGCGTCGACCTCACCCTCGCCAAGGACGAGGCCCTCGCCGCCCGCCTCGCCGCCGCCCCCCAGGTCTTCACATTTAATAAGTTTCCGACCTGGAAGCGCCTGCAGCCGCTGCTAGAGCCGCTCGGCAGCCTGCTCTGAACGCCATGCCCCTCGGGACATGTTCTAAACGACATGCACATTCGCCCATGTCGTTTAGAACATGTTCAATAGGACATGTTCAATAGGACATGTTCAAGGATCGCCGAGCTCCTCGCGGTCCGCGCCGCGCTCAGGCACGCGAGCCCGTCGTCGTCGCTCGATGGTCCGCATGACGCCGCGAGCAGTCGCCAGTCCCCGAGCTCGTCGTCGTCGCTCGATGGGTCCGCATGACGCCGCGACCCATCACCAGGCCCCCGAGCTCGTCGTCGTCGCTCCATAGTCCGCAGGACGCCGCGAGCCGTCACCAGACCCCGGATTCGTCGGTCCTGGCGCACATGCCCGATCGGCCATCTCGCCCCGGACCGCGCTAGCGCGCTCACCCTGGCGCGCTCACGCTTGCGGGTCGAGGTTGTCGCGCACCATCTCGGTCGTGCGCGCGATCGCCTCGATCTCCTGCGGCGAGAACCCGGCGAACGCGCGGTCGAGCAGCGCGTTCGACACCTCGAGCAGCTTCGGCAGCGCCGCGTAGGCGCGGCGGGTCGGTCGCACCAGGATCGCACGGCTGTCGGTCGGGTCGGACGTGCGCTCGACCCAGCCCACGCCTTCGAGCGCGCGCACGAAGCGGCCGACCGTCACCTCCGACAGGCCCATCAGGTTCGCTAGCTGGCGGGCCGTCTGCGGCGCGCGCTCTTGAAACAGGTGGATGAGCACGCCGAGCTGCGCTGGCGTCACGTCCTGGAGCCCCGACTCGACCAGCAGGTCCGCCACCTTGCGCTCGAGCTCGCGGTGGATCCGCGACAGGTTGAGGTACGCCTCGCTTTGCAGCCGCCGCAGGCGCAGCTCGGACCCGGTCGTCGCCATCGACCGCGCTTTCTACCAGAGCCGCGGCGCCGCAGGCTGCGCGTCCGATCGTCACCGCCGGCGCGCGCGAGCTGACAAAATGTCACGCTTACGCACCGGTCCACGTGTGGCAAGCCGCGCCACGTCAAACTCCCGCGAGGTCTTCACGTGTGGCATCCTGGTTGCACAGCCGTCGAGCGCTGCCACCGCCTATGCGTCCGCACGACCTTTCGCGTCCTGCTGCTCTCCTCCTCGCCGGCCTGTGCGCCCTCGGACCGTCCGCCGAAGCCACCGCCCAGACCCCGCCCCCGAGCGGCGGCACCGGTTCAGGGGCCTCGTTCCCGCCGGCCGACGCGTTCACGATCCAGTACTGGCTCGTCAACGAGAAGGGCAACTTCCTCCGGCCGCTGACGGAGAAGTACTTCAATCAGTTCATCAACCGGGCCCGCTGCCAGTGCGGGCAGCAGATCGGCGTCATCATCCGCCTCAAGAAGACGATGGCGGCCTATTCCACCGGCGAACAGCTCCAGAGCTTCGTCGGCACCCAGTGCTCGACCGCCGAGACCGCGCTCGCCGGCCAGTTCCGCCGCTGCGCCCAGTTCGGGGCCGAGCTGGTGTCCACCTATCAGCAGGGCATCACCACCTCGTTCCACCCGATCTGGCTGGCCAACGGCGTCAATCCCGACACGCCCTCGCGCAATCCGGGCGAGGCGTTCACCGCCGGCAAGTGCGACGCCAACGTCACCGGCGAGGCCGGCGTGTGGATGTGCGCGCCCAACATGAACAACATGGGCAACTGCCAGGCCGACGAGTTCTTCGTCCAGGGCGCGCAGAACATCAACCTGCCGAGCAGGACCGGCGGCATCAAGTACGACTTTCAGCCGCCGCTGCTCAAGATCACGAACTTCACTGCCGAGCCGGGTGACAACGCCGTCGTCCTCAGCTGGCAGGCTGGCTCGGGCGACGTCAACGGCTTCCGCATCCTGTGCGAGGACGCCGCCACCGGCCAGCCCGTCGCGGGTCTTGCGAAGCCCTTCGCCCACCCGTACGAGACCATCCCCAACGGTCAGTTCTACTTCACCAAGGACAACCTCTGCCCGAACGGCCCCTTCAGCACCTTCAACTCCGGTGAGGACAACCCGCTCGGCACCACCAGCGACGGTGACGACAGCGACACCGACGGCATTGGCGGCACCGACTCGGTCGGCGACTCCGCCGGTGACACCGACGGCAGCGAACCGAACACCGAGTGCGGCAACGAGATCATCGAGGCCGGCGAAGAGTGCGACGACGGCGATGCCAACGCCGATGACGCGGCGTGCGGCAGCGACTGCACGCGCAGTCGCTGCGGGGACGGTCGAGTCCAGGCCGACGTCGAGGAGTGCGACGACGGCAACGACGAGGACGGCGACGCCTGCACGAACGCCTGCAAGAACGCCATCTGCGGCGACGGCAGCCTCTGGGTCGGCATGGAGAACTGCGACATGGGCGCTGTCAACGCCGACGGCGGCGCGTCCCCATGCAACACGGAGTGCCAGGTCGTCGACTGCGCCAGCATGATGAACGGCTGCCCCGAATGCGGCGACGGCGTCCTGGTCGCTCCCAACTGCGATGACGGCCCGCTGAACTCCGACCACGCCACCTGCAAAAACGACTGCACGTGGAACGTGTGCGGCGACGGCTTCGTGTTCAGTGACCCGCCGGACGGCGGCATCCCGGAGGAGTGCGACGACGGCAACGACGATGACACCGACGCTTGCACGAAAGAGTGCCTGCGGGCCGTCTGCGGCGACGGCTTCTTGTGGGCGGGCGTCGAGCAGTGCGACGACGGCAACGACATCGACGACGACGATTGCGCCAACAATTGCCGCGAGCCCGCCTGCGGCGACAACATCGTCCAGTCCGGCGAAGAGTGCGACAACGGCGTCAACAACAGCGCCACCTCGAGCTGCAGCCCCGATTGCAAGTTCACCGCCAGCCCGGGGATGTTGAACCTCGACTGGCGCTACGTCTGCAGCGACCACATCCCGTTCAGCACCAAGAGCTACCGGATCCGCGGCCTCGAGAACGGCAAGGAGTACAACTTCCTGCTCGTCCCGTACGACCTGATCGGCAACCCCGCGCCGGTCGACAACATCGTGCGCGCCATCCCCGTCGCTACCTACGACTTGTGGGAGCAGTGCGAGGAGGACGGCGGCATCTGCGGCGCCTCCGGCTATTGCAACGTTAGCGACGAATCGGGCGGCGGCCTGGCCCTGTTCACCGCCCTCGCAGCATTCGGCATCGGCGGCCTCGGCGTCGCCAACCGGAGAAGGAACCGCGCGTGATCGCCTTCGCCTTGACCCTGGTCGCCGCGCCCGCGCCGGCCGACATGACGATCACCGGCGACGCCGGCACTCCTCCGCCGCCGCCGGCCCAGGGCGCGAGCGTCCCGCCCGCGCCTGCCCCCGAGTCCAGCTCGCCCGGCACGACCCCCGGCGAGACCCGCCAGGGCGAGCTGTTCGGCCCGCCCTACGGCTCGCGCGTCGGCGAGAAGCGCGAGGGCGAGGTCTGGCGGCCGATCGAGGGCCCCACTTACGACAAGCAGCCGGTCCCGAGCGAGTCGGCGGTCACTGGCCAGAGCAACCCCGACCTCACCGACAGCCTCAGCAAGAAGAAGCAGGCCCCACCGACCGGCGAGAGCCGGCAGCGGTTCGCGCTCGAGGTCAAGATGGGCCCGTATCTGCCCGACGTCGACCGCAACTGGAGCGGCGAGGGCTTCGGCCCCTACGCCAAGGTCTTCGGCGAGACCGACTCGCGCGGCATCACCATCGGCCCGCCGAAAAAGAGCATTTACGGAGGTCTCGCCTTCGAGTGGCAGATCACCAAGAAGCTGGCCGGCCCGATCGGCATCGGTATTCAGTGGACCATGGCCCGCGACAAGGCCCAGGCCCCGCTCGCCGAGCCCCCGGACGAGGGCCCCACCCGCAGCCGCGCCGACACCGTGCGCTTCACCGTCATGCCGATCGCCTTCCAGGCGGTCTACCGCTTCGAACTGCTGGCCGACAAGGTCCGCTGGGCCCCGTTCGTCCCCTACGTCAAGGCCGGCGTCGCCTATGCCTTTTGGTGGACCAAGAACGGCAACGGCAACATCGCCGTCATCAAGGACGGCACCGAGGTCGTCGACCGCGGCCGCGGCGGCGTGTGGGGCTACCAGATCAACCTCGGCATGATGCTGCGGCTCGATTTCCTCGACCCCGGCACCGCCCGCACCTTCGACCGGATCTCCGGCATCAACCACACCTACATCATCGGCGAGTGGCAGCTGACCCGGCTCTCGAACTTCGGGCGCAAGGACAGCATGAACCTCGGCGACAGCACCTGGATGATCGGACTCGCCACCGAGTTCTGAGCCGGCCTGCGCGTCAGGACATGTGCATGAGGACATGGCCTCTTGCACATGTCCTGATGCACATCCCCTGAATCAATAGCCCTACATGTCCCTCGGGACATTGTCGGCACCGCGCCTCAGCGGTACACGTGCCCTTGCGCTTGCAGCGCGGCCTCGATGCGCGTCAGCTCGCGCAGGATCGCCTCGATGCGCACATCCAGCGTCGGCCGTCCGGGCAGCTTCAAGCGGGCGCGCTCGAACGCCCCGTTCTCGGCCTCCATCGCCCCGCGGATCGCCCCAGCGCCGGCCCCGAGCGCCTCGAGCTCCTGGCGCTCGTGCGGCTGCAGCCCCTCGATCATCGCCAGCCACAGCCCGACCTCGCGGCTGGCGTCGAGCAGCACCGCGTCGAACCCCTCGACATCGTCGTCGGTGCGGGTCAGGTCGGTCGCCAGTTGGTCGCGCACCGCTTGCAGCGGCGACTCGAGCCAGATCCGCAGCGTCCGCGTCTCGCGGGCTACGCGGGCCAGCGTCTCGCTCAGGTGGGCCAGCTGCAGCGGCTTGTCCTGGCCCGACTCGAGGTAGCGGCGGGCCGCCGCGTCGGCGCGGCGCAGGCGGATGAACCCGTAGCCGACCAGCAGCACCGTCACCGCGGCGATGAAGAGCGTCTCCATCTCACGCGGCGGCGCCGCCCGGATCGGCGGGGGCTGGGGCGCGCATCGTCGCGACGCGCGCGCAGGTCACGGACGTGTAACGTGACGCATCGCCGGGCGCGGCGCCGGGCGTGCGCTCGGAGCCCGACGGCGCGGTCACGGACATGCCGCCGCGTCGCGTCTCGACGGTGGATCCGAGCTCGGGCGGCGCCGCGGACATGGGCTCTGCATCATAGCGCCGAAGCCTCGCTACCGTGACCGCCCCGCCGGTCCACCCGCGCGACGCGCCGTGCTTTCGGCCACATCGCTGCGGGTGTACGCTCGGCGCACCGTGGCCACGCCCAAGAAGTACCGCTGCCTCGTCTGCGAGCACATTTACGACCCCGTGGAAGGCGATCCCGGGAGCAACATCGCCCCCGGGACGGCGTTCGAGGACATCCCGGAGGACTGGTACTGCCCGGACTGCGGCGCCACCAAGGCGGACTTCGAGCCCATCGAGGGGTGAGTCCGGGGCAGGCCGCCCGCGTCCGGACCTGGCTCTTGGGACCTGTCCGGATGAGCTCGCCGAGACCTGCGGGCGCGGCCCTCGTCACGCTGTTCAGGCGCGCCCCGGGGCGCGCTTCGATCGTCGTCGGGCGAGCCGAGCGCCGCCTGCGCGGGCGCGCGCCGATGCATGGGTCCACACTCCCCCAGCCATCGCGGACGGCCGCCGTTCGCCAGCCTGCAGGGTTTCACGACAGGCTTCGAGACCCCAACGCGGCGCACGTCCGTCCGAGTTTGCTCTGGACGAGGAACCGTAAACCTTGCACCCTGGAGGGCGTGACGACACGTGCTCCACGGGTCTTGGTTGTTGAGGACGACGCGGCGACGGCCAGGGTGGTCAAGGGCGCGCTGACCGAGGCCGGGTTCGTCGTCGAGACCCTGGACAAGGGCTTCCTGCTGGTCGCCGTCGTCATGCGGTTCCAGCCCGACATGGTGGTGCTCGACCTCAACCTGCCGGACATGCGGGGCGACACGGCCATGAAGATGGTCCGGCGGGCCACCAACGTCGGCGGCAAGACCCTGCCGGTGGTCATCCTCAGCGGCATGCCGATCGAGCAACTGATGGAGATCCAGGGCCACCTGGGCGCCGTGGGCTGCATCCAGAAGCCGGCCTCGCTCGACACCATCGTCGACCGCCTGTGCCAGCTGCTGTCGTGGCCGCGCAAGGATCGCAAGCCCGAGGCCGCTACCTGACCGGCCGGGCGGCCGTCCCCATGCTGCCTGTAAGGACATGTCTCTCCTGGCATGTCCCAAGAGACATCCGAAGAGCGACCGCGAGCTCGCCGCCGTGTAGATAGAGCTTGTGGCGAGCGGCGCGCGCCATGAATCTCGGCGGATGCATTTGCCTGCCCTGCGGTTCACATCGCGAATTTGCGCCCTCTCCCTGCTGCTCGCCGCCTGCGGCGACGACCTCGGCGTCGGGACCGTCACCGACGGCGCGACGAGCACGAGCACCACGTCCACCGTCACCACCGACGACTCGACGAGCGAGCCGCTGCCGACCACCACCGATCCGACCACCGGCGGCACGGCGACCGACGGCGAGTCGACGACCGATATCACCACGTCCACTACCGACGAGACGACTTCCACGACCACCACCGAGACCACGTCCACCACGGACGAGACTTCGACGTCCACCACCACGGACGAGACGACGACCACCACCACCACCACCGGCGACGCCGTGTGCGGCGACGGGGTGGTCGACGGCGGCGAGGAGTGCGACGACGGCAACGACGTCGACGAGGACGCCTGTACCAACGCGTGTATCTTCCCCGTCTGCGGCGACGCCATCGTCAACGGCGACGAGGCGTGCGACGACGGCAACGCCATCGACGAGGACGCCTGTACCAACGCCTGCGCGCTCCCGGTCTGCGGCGACAACATCGTCGGCCCCGACGAACAGTGCGATGACGGCAACGTCGACGGCGGCGACGGCTGCGACCCCGAGTGCCAGCTCGAGCCGATCGAGCCCGTCACCTTCGAGTTCACGGGCGCGATCCAGGAGTACCTCGTGCCGCCCGGCGTCACCCAGGTGAAGCTCGAGGCCTGGGGAGCCGCCGGCGCGACCCCGACCAACAACCTCGCCGTCTGCAACGGCAACCCCGACAACGGCGGCAAGGGCGGCTACGCCGTCGGCGAGCTCACCGTCACGCCCGGGGACGTGCTGAAGATCCACGTCGGCGGCGCCGGCGGCCTCGGCAACGCACCCGGCTGGAACGGCGGCGGAGGCAGCTGCGGGGATCCCTCGACCTGCTCGGGCGGCGGCGGCGCCTCCGACGTGCGCACCGCGGCCGACCTCGCCTCGCGCGTCCTCGTCGCGGGCGGCGGCGGCGGGGCCGAACACTCATGCGGTGGCCAGGGCGGCGGCGCCGGCGGGGGTCTCGTGGGCGCGGCCGGGTTGGGCGGGGACTTCGTCACGGGCGACGCCCCCGGCGGCACGCAGCTCGCCGGCGGCGCCGGAGGCCTCGGCGCCGGCAACCAGAACGGCACCGCCGGCGCCGCCGGCGTCGGCGGCAACGGGGCCACGAGCCTGCACGCGGGCGGCGGCGGCGGCGGCTGGTTCGGCGGCGGCGGCGGCGGCCAGGACGGCCACGGCGGCGGCGGCTCGTCGTTCCTCGGCACGCTCACGAACGCCAGCACCACCCCCGGCCTGCAGGCCGGCGACGGCAAGATCGTCGTCACCCCGCTGATCTGAGCCGATCCTGTCCGCCAGGACAGACTGCACGGATGTCCTGACAGCCATGTCCTTCAGGACATCCTGAGACCACCCGGCCGTCGCCGCGCCGCGGATGTCCTGATGGACATGTCCATGCGGACATCCCCGCGTGGGATGATATGTCCTTCAGGACATCTTATCCGCGCGGGCCGCTCGACCTCGATCCGCCCGCGCAGTTCCGCGCGGCTCTACCTGTCTGAAAGGCCAGCTCGTTCGCGGCCCTGCTCGCGGGGGAGCGCACGCCGGCGCGGCGCCTCGCGCGGATCGCCTGCGTTAGCATCGCTCGATGTCGGTCCGCCGCCGCGCCCTTGCGTTCGCCGTCCTGCCGCTGCTGCCTGGCTGCTTCAGGGACGACGGCGCCGCCCTGACCCAGACCGCCGCCTCGCTCGAGCCTGGCACCTCGACCAGCACCGGCCCCACCACGGGCACCACCGGCGCGATCGATCCGACCACCACCACCAGCGGCGAGCCCGACACCGCCACCACCGACCCGGACACCACCGGCACCACCGCGCCGCCGCTGTGCCCCGGCGAGATGCAGTGCACCCCCGGCGAGGTCATGGACACCGGGGCGCTGTGCGAGACGTGCGGCCGCGTGCGTCGCACCTGTCAGGACGACTGCACCTGGGGCGCCGACGCGTGCTTCGACGACCCCACCTCGTGCGCCTACTGGTACTTCGACGAAGTCCAGCTCGGCTGGGAGCGGATCGCCCTGCCCCAGCCGCCCCCGCGCCACGCCCCCGCGGCCCCGGCGATCGCCGCCTTCGATCTCCACACCCACGACCAGATCTTCGTCCTCACCGCGACCACCTACCACGTGCTGCGCGGCAGCGACGGCAGCTGGCTCGCCTCGGGGCCGCTGGCCGACGTGTTCCCCGGGCTGCCGTTCCCGCTGCTGCAGTCGTACGCGGTCTACCAGCCCGACTTCGATAACTACATCGTCTACGCCGTCGGTGACCCGATCGCGCGGCTCTACTCGTTCGCCGTCGTGCCGGACGGCTTCATGACCGAGTACGCGACCGAGGACGCGTGCTGCGGCTCGTTCACCCAGCTCGTCAACCCTGGCACCCCCGCGGCGGTGCGCGACCTCTTCATCGACCTCACCCCGCCGTTCTCGTGGGTGGGCGGCCAGTTCTACGCCACCTGCGTCGACGAACTCCTGCCTCTCACCCAATACGCCGCCTGGGTGACGCCGACCGACGTGTTCGTCCAGGACCTCGCCTTCTGCTTCGAGATGGTCGCGCAGAGCCCGATCGCCCAGTTCCCGCCGTTCGCCGCCCCCGGCGCCCCGCCCGGCGAGCGGATCGGCGGCGTCGCCATGCTCGGCGAGCGCCTCTACGTGTTCGCCGGCGAGTGACCTGCCCCTTCGGACCTTTCCGATTCGCCCTGTTCGTTCGCACCTGTTCTTTCGAGCCTGCGCGAAAGGACAGCCCACGGCAGGCACAGCGCCGCCGCCACCCCACACACCCCCGGCGCCGCCGCCCCGAGCGCCCCCAGGCCGCTGTACAGCCAGCCCGCGGCCACGTCCCCGCCGCGGTACACGGCGGTGTCGATCAGGTGCTTGGCCTTGTACTTGGCCTCGCGCCCGGCCTGGGTGAACAGCACCTCGCGGGCCGGCTTGGCCAGCGAGAAGTCGGCCGCCCGGCGCAGCACCTGGAACCCGATCAGCACCGCCAGCACCGGCGACGTCGCCAGCACCACGAAGCCGATCAGCGAGATCACCGGCAGCAGCGCCAGCGTCCAGCCGACCCCGAGCCTGGGGATGATGCGCCCGACCGCCAGCCCTTGCAGCGCCACGCTGATCGCGTTGACGGCCAGGTCGGCCCTGGCGAACAGCGCCGTGCGCTCGGCCGGGTCGGCGATCGCCGCCTTGACGATGCGCGCCTGCTCGAAGTAGGCGAACGTCGCCGTCGTGGTCAGCAGCAGGATCCACAGCGAGATCCCGCGCAACCGCGGCGAGCGGGCGATCAGCACGAACGCCGCCAGCGCCCCGCCGCCGATCGGCCGGGCGTCCATCGACATGACCTCCTGGACATGTTCCGAAGAACCTGTCCGAAGCGACCGCATCAGCCCGCGCGCGCACGCGATCGCGCCCTCGAGGAACAGCGCTGCCAGCAGCACCAGCGCCGGCGCGCCGAGGTGGGGCACCAGCGCCGCGGTCAGCAGCGGGCCCAGGATCGCGCCCGCGCTGCCGCCCGCCGCCACCAGCCCGAACAGCCGCTCCCCCTGTTCGCGCCGCCACAGATCGGCCATCAGCTCCCAGAACACCGACACGACCAGCAGGTTGTAGACCGCCGCCCACACGAAGAAGCTGCGGGCCGTCCACACCAGCACGGGCCCGTCGGCCAGCGCGAACAGGCCGACGAACCCGAGCAGCACCAGCGCGCAGAAGCGGTACACCAGCGGCACGATCGTGCGCCGGCCGAACCGCGCCACCACCCACGAATAGGCCGGCACCGCCGCCAGCATCACCACGAAGGTCGCCGAGAACAGCCACGGCAGCCCGTCGACCCCGCCGGCCGTGCCCATCTCGTCGCGCAGCGGCCTCAGGATGTAAAACGAGCACAGGGCGCAGAACAGCAGCCCCGCCGACCACAGCGCCCCCGGCAACTCCTCGCGCTGCAGCGGCGCGATCGCCCGCGCCACCCGCCACACCCGGCCATCGACATCTGCCATCGCCGCGATTGTAGAGGACGCCCCCCTCGCCGCCCCCGGCCGCGCAGCGTGCGGGCCCGTCACCGCCTCACGTCGGCGATGCGAAACCCGTGCCCGGGTCCGCGGGTCCCAGCACCACCGAGCCCTGCATGAGCCTCGCACGTCGTCGCTTCCTCCGTCTCGCCAGCGCCGCCCTCGGCCTCGCCGCCTGTCGTCCCGGCCCCGGTGAACAGACCGCCGCGCCCCCTTCGGACGGCGCCCCGCCGCCCGCCGATCCGCCGCTGCGCCCCGAGCCTGTCCTGCTCGGCGGGCCCAAGCAGAAGATCCTGATCCTCGGCGGCACCGCCTTCCTCGGCCCGCAGCTCGTCGAGGCCGCCCAGGCCCGCGGCCACAGCGTCACCCTGTTCAACCGCGGCAAGACCCGGCCCGAGCTGTTCCCCGACGTCGAGAAGCTGCGCGGCGACCGTGACGGCGACCTCAAGGCGCTGCAGGGCCGCACCTGGGACACCGTCATCGACACCTCCGGCTACGTCCCGCGGATCGTCAAGGCCTCGGCCGAGCTGCTGGCGCCGAACGTCCGCCAGTACGTGTTCGTCTCCACCATCTCCGTCTACGCCGACACCAGCAAGCTCGGCATCGACGAGGACGCCCCCGTCGCCGTCGCCCCCGATCCCACGACCGAGGACATCCCGGCCCACTACGGCGCGCTCAAGGCCCTGTGTGAGCAGGCGGCCGAGGCCGCGGTGCCCGGCCGCACCACCGTCATTCGCCCCGGCCTCATCGTCGGCCCGGGCGACGGCAGCGACCGCTTCACCTACTGGCCGGCGCGCGTGGCCGCCGGCGGCGAGGTGCTCGCGCCCGGCGATCCGAGCACCCCGGTGCAGTTCATCGATGTCCGCGACCTCGCCGAGTTCATCATCGCCGCGATCGAGGGCGGCCACGTCGGCGTCTACAACGCCGACGGCGCGCCGCTGCCGATGGGCGAGCTGCTGACCGGCAGCAAGGCCGCGCTGGCCAGCAACGCCGAGTTCACATGGGTCGATCGTCAGTTCCTGGCCGACAACAAGGTCGAGCCGTGGAGCGACCTGCCGGTGTGGCTCCCGCCCGACCCCGGGTTCGAGGGCGCGGCTACCTTCCGCATCGACCGCGCCACCGCGATCGGCCTCAAGTTCCGCCCGCTGGCCGAGACCGTGACCTCTACAGTTGCCTGGTGGAACACCCTGCCCGAGCCGCGCCGGGCCAAGATGCGGGCCGGCATCACCCGCGAGCGCGAGGCCCAGCTGCTGGCCGCCTGGCACGCCGCCCACCCGGCCCCGGGCAAGCCCAAGGCCAAGAAGAAGAAAGCCGCGTAGGCTGCCCCTCGGGGCATGCCCGTAGAGACATGACCGAAGGGGCATGTCCATCCGGGCATGTCCATCCGAGCATGCCCTGAGGACCAGCCGCGTCGCCGCGGCTCACCGCCTCGCGTCGTCGCCGGCGCGAGGCTCACCGCCCTCGCCTCAGGCGCCGCGCCGGCGCCGGCGCATCAGCCCCACCAGCGCCAGCAGCCCCGCCCCGGCCCAGCCGCCGCCCGCGTCGCTGCGGCAGGCGCAGCCGTCGTCCTGCCCGGCCTGCGGCGAAGTCGTGCCCGAGTCGGGCTCGCCGCTCGAGCTGTCCGTCGCCTCGGTCGTGCTGCTCGCGCTGCCCTCGCTGTCGCTGGTGGTCGGCGTCGCGCCGACGCAGTCGCCCGGATCGGCCACCCACCCGGGGAACGGCGTGTTCGTCACGCCCGAGAAGCCGAGGTTGTCGAGGTCCCAGCCGGGCGCCGCGGTCGCGAAGTCGCTGCCCTGACGGAAGCGCACGCGGACCTCCTTGCCCGCGAACGCCATGCCCAGGTCGACCTCGACGTGGTCGAGCAGCGGGTACGACGGGCTGACGCGCACATAGCCCGGCCGGTTCGACAGCGGGTTGTCGCTGCTGGCGATCGTGCCCGAGTAAGCGGGATCGCCGTACTTCGCCAGGTCCTCCCAGGTCTTGCCGCCGTCGCTCGAGATCTCGACCACCCCGCCGTCCCACGCGAGGATGTTGGCGTCCTGGTCGGGCGACGAGTCGAAGTAGTACGCGTGGTCGAACGAGATCACGAGCGGCTGATCGGCCGCGACCTTCATCGTCGGCGACAGCAGCCAGGTGTCGGACTTGGCGTCCGGGTCGTCGACGTGCCAGCCCGTGCCGCTCGAAGCGTTGGCCAGACGCGCCCACAGGTCCTTGCCGCCGGTCCCGCTCGCGGCCCACAGCGTGTCCGCGGCCTCGACGTCGTCGACCGACGACGAGGCCGCCATCGGGTCGCCGTTCAGCACCACCTTCAGCTCGCGCACCGCCTCGGCCTCGCAGCCGCCCGGCGTCGTCATCTTGAGCGAGAACGTCGCCGCCTCGACCCCCGGCAGCGCCTCGGGCAGCGCGAACGGGAGCTGCAGGGTCGCCGAGCTGCGCGGCGCCAGGGTGTCGAGCGCGATCGTCGTCTCGCCGGCGAACGTCACGCTCGGGCTCGAGCTCGAGATCGTGAGCTGCGCCCCGGCCAGGTCGGCGCCGCCGAGGTTCTCGATGGCAATCGTCAGCAGGCCGGGCTCGCCGACGTCGACCACCCCGTCCTGGTCGCACGACATCGTCGCGTCGTCGACCGTCGCCGCCGCCAGCACCCCGAGCGGCCGGACCTCGAAGTCCTCCATCACCCCGTCGAACAGCAGCGAGTCGCGCGTCGGCGCGACCGCGCAGGTGCCCGCGCCGCGGCGGGCGAACGCCGTCGCCGCCGCCGCGAAGTCGCCCGGGTCGGCGACCGCCATGGCCGCCAGCAGCGCGTCGCGCTGCTCGGTGTACGTCGGCCCGACCGGCGCCATCATCATGCCGGTGACGACGTAGTCGCTCATCGCCCGCCGCACCTCGTCGAAGCTCTTGCGCCCCGCGTTGACCTTGTGCAGCGCGACGTAGACCTCCCACAGCATCGTCGCCCACACCTCGCCGGCGTTGTGGACCTCGTAGTTGGGCGCGCCGAACACGTCGTTGATCGGGTGCTGATCGGGCAGCGGCTCGCCGTCGGCGATGTGGCGGAAGGTCAGCGCGTTCTTGGTGATGTCGACCGAATACGGCACCCGGCGCACGCCGAAGTAATGCGTCGGGTCGGGGCCGGTGTAGTTGGCGTCGGCGTAGGTCCCGTCGAGATCGTCACCTGACCGCAAGGCCATGTGGATCGCCAGGAAATCGCCCCAGCCCTCGCCCTGGGCCCGGCACTGCATGCTGACGCACTCGACCAGGCGGTTGTGGATGAAGTGGCCCCACTCGTGCGCCACCACCAGGTTCTCGATCGTGCCGTCGCGCTCGGGCGGGCTGTTGCCGACCATGTGGGCGGTCAGCGGGCCGTTTTGCAGCTGGGCCTTGAGCGCGTCGCCGTCGCTCTTCGACAGGCCCTGGCCCGGGATCGTCGGGTCGTCGATCATGTGATCGGGCCCCGGCGGGTAGGCCGGCTGGTCGGCGAGGATGTCGGGATAGATGACGCCGACCGCCCCGGCCGCCTCGGCGAGGTTGGCCTTGAGCTCGAAGGCGCAGGTGCCCCGATCGATCAGCGCGATCTTGCCGGTGAGGTCGTTCTGCGGCGGCTCGCAGCCGTCGCTCGGGCTCTTGCCGGCGCCGTCGTCGACCACCACCAGCTCGGCGGTGACGTCGTAGATCTTGGGGCCGAAATCCGCCTGACCGACCTCGAACGGCGCGTCCTCGATCGTCAGCGACAGGTCGGTCGAGGCCGCGCTGTACACGAACATGTGCATGTGCGACGGCTCGCCGTCCTCGAGCGTCACCATGTACGCGTTGTCGCGCAGGCCGTCGAACACGCCGTCCTGGGCCAGCGTCAGCAGCGGGTCGCCGCCCTGCCCGCCGCGGCCGAAATTGTCGGCCTGGGCGTTGCCGGCGCCCTCGTCGAAGCCCGAGTCGTACCACCAGTCGTGAAGGTAGTTGGTGACGTAGAACAGCTGCGTGGCCGCGGCCTTGCACTGCTCTTCGCTGGCGCCCGGCTCCTGCGTCAGGTCGTAGGCGCGGTCGAACACGCCGGGCGCGGTGACCGACGCGCGGAAGTCCTTGGCGCCGATCTTCTGGTCGCCGGCGCGGTTGCAGAACGCGTCGACGTTGTTGCCGACGGTCTCGGTGGCCCCGGGCGGCAGCCACGGATCGGGCTCACCCTCGGGGTTGGTGTTGAGGCCCTCGATCGTCACCAGCACCGGCGCCGGACCGATCATCGGCGCGCCGGTCGGCTCCCCGAGCGGGTGCGGCGTGTAGTCCTCCATCGGCCCGTCGAGCGGGCGGTGATCGCCGTCGTCGTCGGCCCACACGCGGTACGCGTAGGCGTCGCGCTGCTTGGCGTCCTGGCGCTCCAGCACCCGCCCATCGTCGGCCGCGATCACGTAGAGGAACGCCTCCGGCTGGCCGCCCGCGGTCGCGGCCTGGACCTCGACGCGGTGGGCCGGCACCAGCGATCCTCCGACCGGGAAGTACACCGGCCGCACGCGGGCCGGCCGCGACAGCGTGAGCCCGGCCGGCGCCTTGGCCAGCGTATACGGCACCCGCCCCGCGGCGTCGGCCGCCCGGGTCGCGACCCACCTGTCCGCCGGGACATATACGCCGAACAGGTCGCGCAGGGCCGCCGTCACGCTCTCGGGCGCGCTCACGGCCGCCGCGCGGGCGCTGCTGGCCACCGCCGCCGGGTGCGGGCTGCCCCCGATCGCGCGCAGGCCGAGGTCGCGGCCCAGCAAGATCTTGATATCACCGTGAAGGACATCGACGCCGGCGACCGTCGGCCGCAGGATCACCACGATCCCGCCGCGGCCGGTGTCGTGGACGTGGACCAGGCGGACATCGGCGAGGGCCGCCCGCGGCGCGGCATAGACGTGGCGCAGGCGCTCCAGGTGGTGGCGCGCGGCCTGCTCGGGCGAAGCCCCGCGCGGGGCCGGGCCCGTCGCCCACACGAACGACGGCACCCCGGCGTGCCGCGAGGCGACCACCACGTCGCTGGCGACCCGCCCGGCCACCGTCGGCGCCGGCGACCCGGACGCATAAACGGGCGCGAGCGCGGTCGTCAGTGTCAAAAGATATCCGCAGGGGACGAAGCCTATCCTCGATCGATGGTGCATCGGCGCCGAGCTTAGCCAATGGACCTCCCGTGTCGAGCCGCGTCGGTACGAGCCGCCGCGGGCGTGGCCGCGCGCCAGAGCTGCGACGCGCACCGACCTGACCGTTCGTACAGATGCTGCGTGACCCCATCGCCCGAC
Source organism: Nannocystis bainbridge (assembly GCF_028368995.1). Lineage (GTDB taxonomy): Bacteria > Myxococcota_A > Polyangia > Nannocystales > Nannocystaceae > Nannocystis > Nannocystis bainbridge. The sequence goes on from NZ_JAQNDL010000001.1 coordinate 850,248, forward strand.
GGTCGCGCTGCGTCGCCGCGGTGGCCTCGACCGCCACGCCCGAACAGTCGGCCCGCCGCGCGGCCCTGCCCACGTCCGCGGACAACGCGCCTAACCGCCCGCAACCCCGGCCCGCGCGTGCAACTGGCGGTACCGTCGCGTCCGCGGCGGTTCTGCGGCATCATGATCGGCGTGCTTGGATTTCACCCTTATCGATTCCTACCTGGCCTTTTGGTCATATGCGCCTGTCCTGACGAGAGCACCGTGCCCGGCCCCCTCGACACCGACGCCAGCAGCGACGGCAGCGCGAGCGTGGGGGCCACCACTGGGCTGTCCGACGCTTCAACGACGACTTTGGGGCCGACCGACCCCGACTCTACCCCGACCACCAGCGACACCGTGGACCCGACGTCCGTCGGCACCGGCGGCGGCGACGGCTCGACCACCTTCGATCCGCCCGCCGCCTGCGGCCCGCCGTGCGACGACTTCTCGGCGCACGAAGGCACCGTGACGCTCGGCGGCGGCGGGGCCAACTTCGCCTGCGTCAACCACATCGACGGCGACCTTTACATCGGCGCCAACGCGACGCTGCAGGAGATCGCCAGCCTCGGCAACCTCGAGTGGGTCGAGGGCGCGGTGACCATCGCCGGTAACCTCGCGCTCGCCGATCTGTCGGGCCTCGCCTGCCTGCGCGACATCGAGGCGCTGAAGCTGACCGGCATGCCGCAGCTCGCCGATCTCGACGCCCTGGCCCGCCTGCGCGTCGCCCCGCGCCTCGAGTTCGAGCGCCTCGGCATCACCGCGCTGCCGAGCTTCGCCCCCGAGTTCGCCGGCGTCGCCTCGCTGGTGCTGCGCGACAACGACGCGCTCGTCGACCTCCACGCCGCCGCCAATTGGGGCGCCGCCGGACCGCTCGAGCTGCGCATCGAGAGCAACGCGGCGCTGGCGAGCATCGCCGGGCTCGCCGGGCCCCTGGCCGACAACGGCGCCGGCACGGTCCACCTCGCCCTGCTCGACCTGCCCGAGCTGACCTCGCTGGTCGGCCTCGAGCCGCTGCTGCAGGCCGACCTCCACTTCGAGCGCCTGCCGAAGCTCACCGACCTCGCCCCGCTGTCAGGCCTCCTCAGCGGCGGCCAGATCGTCTTCAACGCCTTGCCCGCGCTCACCGACCTCGAAGGCCTCGGGTCGCTCGTCACCGTCGGCACCTTCACCCTCGGCGACTGCTCCCACGGCGACGACGGCGGCCTCGATCACCTGGCCAGCCTCGCCGGCCTGGACAGCCTGGCCGCGGTGGGTCACTTCGCGCTGGCCGACAACGACCAGCTCGCCTCGCTGGCCGGCGCCCCGCAGCTCGGCGCCGTGGGCGGCTTCTCCTCGGTCGGCAACCCGGCCCTGATCCAGAGCGACTACGACGCGTTCTTCACCCAGCTCGAGGCGGCCCCGTGGGGCTGCGTCGGCGACTGGGGCCGCTGCGAGTGCTTCCCGGTCAACCCCGGGTGACCGATCGGACATGCCCTCCGGGGCATGTCTCAAGGCGCATGTTCTTCGGGACCTGACCTCCGGGGCATGTCCCTCGCGCCACCCTCGATCAGCAGCAGCGCGGCGGCGCACAGCTCGAGGTGGCCGTGGAAGCGGGCCATGCGGAAGTAGCCGTGGCAGGCCGCCATCAGGTCGCGCGCGGCCCACAGCGCCAGCGCGGTGGCGACGGCGATCGCGGCCCACAGCAGCGGCCGGCCCATGTCGGCCTCCAGCCCGGCCCAGCGGGCCCGGTAGGTCGGCGGGGTCGCGCGCGCGCGGTCCTCGTCAGGCAAGAGGCCCAGCCACACGCCGTAGTGGATCGTCTGCGCGAAGCAGAACAGCAGCACCAGCCGCAGCGCCCACTCCGGGCCGACCCCGGGCGACAGCCGCCACACCTGGTACTGCGGGCCCATGCCGCCGCCGAACCACTGCAGCCCGCCGCTGGCGCGCACGGCCGCCAGCGCGACGTCGCTGACGAGGAAGGCGCTGGCCAGGGCCATCAGCGCCAGCGGCAGCCAGTGCAGCCGCGACTTCCGCGGCCGCCACGCCCACCACAGCAGCACGGCGATCGCGTTGTGGAGGTGGGCGAACACGACGTCGCCGGTGCGCCCGAGCGCGGCGAAGCTGCCGGCCAAGCCCGCGACCATCACGACCCCGAGCACGCGCCGAGCGGGGCTCGCCCGCGCGACCGCGGCCGCCAGCCCGGCGGCGAGGAAGCCCCACAGCAGGTGGCCGCCGAGCGCGACGTAAGCGAGCGGCGGCCCGGCCAGGACCACCAGCGCCAGGCGCCGGTGATAACCTGGCCGAACGAGCATGTACCGAAGGTCAGCCACGAGGTGCGGCACGCCCCACACCAGCGGCCCGAGGATCAGCAGCCACAGCGGCGCGATCAAGGTCGCCGCCAGCGCGGTGCCCACCATCGTCGAGCCGAGCACGGCGATCCGCAGATCGCGGCGACGGATCAGCGGCCGCACCACGGGGCCGAGCCGGCGCAGCCACCATCGCCGCACGAAGTCGGCCGCGCCGATCGGGCCGTGGAGGAGCGTGCTCGTGGTCATGCCCGTCGTCGCCGCCGCGCGGCCCACAGCGCCAGCACCAGCAGCCAGCCGGCGATGTGGCAGCCGGCCTTCTTCGGCGGCGGGCCCGGCGGGATGTCCACGCGCGCGGTCAGCGTCATGCCGGTACGATGGCACACGCGCCCGCGACCGGGAAGCACGCGCCTGCGCGCCGACGCGAGCCCGAGTTCGACGCGACCGCTCGCTCTCCTCCAAACCGCCTTGCGGCCCGGAGAGGTGCGCCGGCGCGGGCGATCGCGTACCGTCGCTGCGTGCTCGCCTCGCCGACCGGCGCCTTTCTGGCCGACCCGCTGGTCGGACCGACGCTGCTGGTGCTCGCCGGCGTGGTCGCGGGCGTGCTCAACACCCTCGCCGGCGGCGGCTCCTTCGTCATCTTGCCGATCCTGATCGGCCTCGGCCTGCCGCCCGGGGTCGCCAACGCCACCAGCCGGATCGGCGTGCTCGCCCACGGCTCGGCCGCGGCGCTCACCTTCGCGCGCGACCGCGCCCTGCACACCGGTCTCGTCGCTCGCCTGGCGCCTGCCATGTGCGCCGGGGCCCTGCTCGGCGCCTGGCTGGCGACGCAGACCAGCGACGCCGTGCTGCGCCCGCTGATCGGCGGGGTCCTTGTCGCGTGGGCGCTGTTCCTGGTCTTTCGGCCAGGTAGCATGACGAAGCCGCCGCCCGAGCCGCGCCCGCCCGGCACCACCGCCCACGCGCTGGCGCTGCTCATCGGCGTCTACGGCGGCTTCCTGCAGGCCGGCGTCGGTTTTCCGTTGATCGCCCTGTTCGTGTCGCACCTCGGCCACGACCTGCTGCGCGCCAACGCGGCCAAGGTGGCGCTGGTGTTCGTGTACACGCTGCTGGTGGTGGCCGTGTTCGCGGCCGCGGGCCAGATCGACTGGCCGCGCGCGGGGCAGCTGGCGATCGGGATGACCTTCGGCGGCTGGCTGGGCGCGCGCATGCAGATCCGCGCCGGCGCGCCGCTGGTCCGCTGGACGATCGTGGTGATGGTGCTGGTCAGCGGCGCTTCCTTGCTGGTCTGAAGGACAGGTTGATTCGAACCCAGGTACATGACCCTCGGGACATGTCCTTCTCACCACGTCCTTGAAGGACGCCGCGCACGCGAGGCCCGGTGTCAAGGTCCGCGTGCGCCGCAGCAGTGACCGGGAGTCGCATCCACCGCCGTGGGCCGCGACCTCGGGGGCGGTCCGAGCCGCGAAGCGGTGCTGCGCGGTTCCACGCGGTGCCGTCGGCGGGCGCCTCGGCTATACGTCCGGGCATGGTCCCGCTGGACGCGACTCAGGTCCTCGCGCTGCTTGAGCACCTCCCGATCGCGCTGTACGTGATGCGGGACGGCGTGCTGCAGTGGTGCAACGACAAGTTCTTGCGCCTGTGCGAGTGCTCCCTGGAGGCCGCGCTGGGCCAGAACTTCGTCCGCTTCATCGCCCCCGAGGACCGCGAGTTCGTCGTCGACCGCTACCGCCGGCGGATCTCCGGCGAGCCCGTGCCCGAGCACTACGAGTTCTCCGCCATCGGCCTCGAGACCGGCAAGCGCACGCCGATCCACATGTCCGTGCACGTCACCCAGATCGCCGGCATCCGCTACAGCATCGGCGTCGTCGTCGATCTCACCGCCCAGGCCAGCGTCGCGGCCGGGCTCGCCACCACCGCCGGGGTCGAGCGCAGCTACCCGACCCCGGTCTTGCGGGTCGCCGCCGGGGTGCTGGTGGTGCCGCTCGTCGGCCACTACCACGCCGCCCGGGTCCAGAGCCTCAACCAGAGCGTGCTGGCCGCGATCGGCGAGCAGCGGGCCCACGCGCTGATCCTCGACGTCACCGGGGTCGTCGACGCCGACGAGCGCGTCGCCGACTACCTCGGTCGCACCGCCGCGGCCGCTCGCCTGCTCGGCGCGCAGTGCGTGCTGGCCGGCGTGTCCCCGTCGCTCGCGCAGCTGCTCGTCACTTCCGCGGCCACGCTCACCCACCTGACGACCGCCGCGACCCTCGAGGACGCGCTGGCCCAGGTGCGTCAGCCCGGCTGAGACGCGGCCTTTCACCTTCGGGGCGTTTTTATAGGGACATGTCTCGAGAGACATGTCCTTTCCCCAAGCCCGCGCCCTCCGTGCGTGGCGCTCACCCCCGAAGTGGCACCGCGGCCGCCAGTGACGCTCGGGCCGCCGCGCGCTCGCCTGCCCCTGCGTAAAGCGCATCGCCCAGCGCCTCCGTCCACGCCGGCGTCGAGCCGCAGCACGAGCCGACCAGGTGCAGCCCCGCGTCTCTCGCCAGCGCGGCCACCTCGGTGGCGAACGCCGCGGCCGGGACCGCGTGCGTCACGAATCGCCCCGGCTCCGCGCGGCCGGTGTGCGGATAGGTCCCGAGGAGCATGTCCGAAGCACCGGCCGCGGCCACCAGCGCCGGGATCGCCGCCGGCAAGTACGTCAGCTCCGTGCAGTTGATCAGCAGCGCCTGCACCGCGAGCCCGCGCAGCCCGGCCACCAGCGCTTCGAGCGACTCGCCGGCCAGCAGGCGCCCGTCGGCGCGGCACACCACCGCCAGCCACACCGGCAGCCCGAGCCCTTGCCCGGCCGCCACCGCGGCCACCGCCTCGTCGATCCGGCCCATCGTCTCGACCAGCAGCAGGTCGCAGCCGGCCGCCGCCAGCGTCTCGGCCATCACCCGGTGCTCCGGCCCCGCATGGCTGCCGGGCGACTCGGCCGGGCGGAAGCAGTCCTCGAGCGGGCTCACCGACCCGGCGATCCGCGCCGCGCTCGCGCCGGTCGGGTCCTCCGCCGCGAACTGCTCGCGCGCCTCGCGGGCCAGCGTCACCGCCCGCCGGGTCAGCGCCTCCGCCTCGTGCGCCCGTCCGCCCGCGGCCAGGTTGCGCGCGTGGGTGCGGAACGTGTTCGTCGTGATCACCTGCGCCCCGGCGCGCAGGTAGTCGAGGTGGACCTGCCGCACCACCTCGGGCGCCTCGATCAGCGCGTGCGCCGACCACAGCGGCGCGTCCATGCGGGCGCCGCGGCGCTCCAGCTCGGTGCCCATCGCCCCGTCGAGCAGGGCCGGCGTCGGCCACGGCTTCACGGACATGCCCTTTCAGACATGTCCCCTCGCGCATGCCCTAAAAGACATGCCCATACAGACATGTCCCCTCGCGCATGCCCGAGAGGACATGTCCCCGGGGCCCACTCGCCGCGGGGGCCTGCGCCCCTCCGCGCGCGCGCCCGGCCGTCGCCGCGCCCGCGCGCCGAAGGCCGGCGGCTCAGCGCATGAACTCGTCCTTCATCAGGCAGAACTTGGGGTCGTTCGGCTGGCCGATGGTCGGCATGATGCGGCACTCGTAGCCCTCGCGCGGACAGTCCGCGTTGTCGGTGCACTCGACGACGCAGCCCTCGAAGTACATGTCGGCGCCGATGCAGGTCACGCCCTCGCCGCAGATCGGGTCGTCGGGCACGTAGGCGGTCTGCGGCGGCAGCTCGCACAGCTTGCTGCAGTAGCCGCAGGGCAGGTCGTAGAGCTCGAGGATGTCGGTGAGGCACACGCCGCCCTCGCCGAGGACCGCCACGCACTCGTCGTCGGCGCTGCACGGGAACCCGAACTCGTCCATCACCCCGCCGATCGCGCCGGCCTGGCCCGGCTCGCAGACGATGCCGCCGGTGTCGCCGGTGGTCGGCGCGCCCGTGCCGTCGGTCGTCGGATTTTCGGTGGTGCTCGGCGTGTTGTCGGTGTCGCCGCTGCCGCCGTTGCAGGCGGGCAGGACGAGGAGCATGCAGGCGAGGCCAGCTACGATGTTCTTGCGCATTGGAGCCGGACGTTAGGCCACGGCGGGCAGGCCGCCAACAAACATGCGCGCGGCGGCTTTCGCTCAAGTGCGCTCGAGCACAAGCGCGATCCCCTGACCGACGCCGATGCACATGGACGCCAGCCCCCAGCGCACGCGGGCGCGGGCCATGCCGTGCGCCAGCGTCGTGGTGATGCGAGCGCCGGAGCAGCCGAGCGGGTGGCCGAGAGCGATGGCGCCGCCGCCGGGGTTGACCTTGGCCGGGTCGAGGTCGAGGGCGCGGATCGAGGCGACCGTCTGCGACGCGAACGCCTCGTTGAGCTCGATCGCCCCGAGGTCCGCCGCCTGCAGGCCGGCCCGCTTGAGCGCGCGGCGGCTGGCCGGCGCCGGACCGATCCCCATGACCCCGGGCGCCACGCCGGCGTGGCCCCACGCGGCGATGCGGGCCATCGGTCGCAGGCCGAGGTTGTGCGCCTGCTCGGCGCTGGTGATCAGCAGCGCCGCGGCGCCGTCGTTGAGCGGCGAGCTGTTGCCGGCGGTCACGCTGCCACCGGCCTTGAACACCGGCTTGAGCTTGGCCAGCGCGGCCAGAGTAGTGTCGCGGCGGACGCTCTCGTCGACGCTGACGCGCGTCGGATCGGCGCCCTTGGGCCCCGGGATCTCGACCGGCACGATCTCGTTGTCGAACCAACCCTCGTCCTGCGCCGCCGCGGCCTTGGTGTGGCTGCCGAGCGCCCACGCGTCCTGGTCGGCGCGGCTGACGTGGTAGCGCTCGGCCACGTTCTCGGCGGTGATGCCGAGCGGCTCCGCGCCGTAGAGGCGCTCCATCGCCGGGTTGGTCATGCGCCAGCCGAGCGACGTGTCGAACAGCTGGGCGTCGCGGGCGAACGCGTCGCCCGCCTTCGGCATCACGTACGGCGCGCGGGTCATGCTCTCGACGCCGCCGGCGATGTACACCGAGCCCTCGCCGACCATGATGCTCTTGGCCGCCTGGATGATGGCCTCCATGCCGGAGCCGCACAGGCGATTGACGGTGACGCCGGGGATCTCGACCGGCAGCCCGGCCAGCAGCAGGGCCATGCGCGCGACGTTGCGGTTGTCCTCGCCGGCTTGGTTGGCCGCGCCGAAGTACACGTCCTCGAGCTGCTCCATCGCCGGGCTGTAGTGCTCGGCGAGGTGGCGGACCACGTGAGACGCGAGGTCGTCGGGCCGTACCGGCGCGAGCGCGCCGCGGAGCCGTCCGATCGGCGTGCGGACGGCGGCGACGATGACGGGCGTGCGAGCATCGGAGGTCATGTCCCTTGGGGGTTATCACGACCGCCCGCGGGCTCAGGCCACGTTTCAGTTGCGCTCGCTCACGCGAACCGCGCGCCCGCCGTGCGGAGGACGGTCACACGCCGCGAAACCACGCCCCGCCCGGCTCGCCGCGCCCCCGCCGTGACGCCCGCGCCCGCGGCCGAGCGCCGCATCGGCGGCGGATTTGGTTCCGCGGCGGCGGCGGCGGAGCTACCCTCCCGGGGTCGTGAGTCGCGACGACAACACGCAGCTCTCGCTCGAGGAGGCGATGTCGTTCCGCTCGGGCGACGACCTCACGGGCGACGGCGAGAACCCGCCGTCGCACCCGCCCGAGCCCGACCCGGGCGAGAGCGCCCAGTTCGTCAGCTTCGCCGCCGACAAGCGCTTCAACATCGTCCGTCGCGTCGGCGCCGGCGGCATGGGCGTGGTGTACGAGGCCATCGATCGCGAGCGGGCCCACCCGGTCGCGCTCAAGACCCTGCTCAACGTCAGCCCCGGCGCGCTCTACCGGTTCAAGCGCGAGTTCCGGGCCCTCGCCGACGTCGCCCATCCGAACGTCATCCAGCTGCACGAGCTGTTCTTCGAGGGCGAGCAGATCTTCTTCACGATGGAGTACATCGACGGGCTCGAGTTCGTCGAGTACGTGCGCGGCGAGGCCGAGGACCCGACCGACGCCGATCCCGCGGCGCTGGCCGCCGAGCGCGAGCAGGGCTGGGAGCGCCTGCGGGCCGCGCTGCGCCAGCTGGCCGCCGGCCTCGGCGCGCTGCATGCCGCCGGCAAGCTGCACCGCGACATCAAGCCGTCGAACGTCCTCATCACCCGCGAGGGTCGGCTCGTCATCCTCGACTTCGGCCTCGTCAGCGACTCGATCACCGAGACCGTGCGCAGCACCGAGGCCGGCGGCGTGGTCGGCACGCCGGCGTACATCTCGCCCGAGCAGGCCGGCGGCCAGCCGGCGTCGGCCGCCTCCGACTGGTACGCCGTCGGCGTGATGGTCTTCCAGGCGCTGACCGGCGAGCTGCCGTTCAAGGGCCGGGGCCTCAAGATCATGATCGCCAAGCAGGAGCGGGACGCGCCGGTCCCCTCGAGCATCGTCTCGGGCCTGCCCAAGGATCTCGAGGAGCTGTGCCTCGCGCTGCTGAACCGCGACCCCAAGGCCCGGCCCGGCAGCGCCGAGGTGCTGCAGCGCGTCGGCAGCGGCCCGACCGGCATCCGCCCGCGCGCCGCCGCCAACCAGGAGCGCGACCTGTTCGTCGGCCGCGAGGGCCAGCTGCGCGCCCTGCAGGACGCCGCCGCCGCCACGCAGAAGGGCCGCGCCGCGCTGGTCCAGGTCTACGGCCGCAGCGGCATGGGCAAGAGCGCCCTCGTGCGCGAGTTTTTGGCCCGCCTGCAGCGCGGCCCGGCGGTGGTGCTCGCCGGTCGCTGCTACGAGCGCGAGTCGGTGTCGTTCAAGGCCCTCGACTCGCTGATCGACGCGCTCGCCAAGCACCTGCTGCGCCTGCAAGAGGCCAAGGTCGCCGAGCTGATCCCGCGCGACGTCCACGCGCTGGCCCGCGTGTTCCCGGTGCTGCAGCGGGTCAAGGCCGTGACGCAGGCCCCGCGCCGCTCGGTCGACATCCCCGATCCGCGTGAGCTGCGGCGGCGGGCCTTCGCCGCGCTCAAGGAGCTGCTGGCGCGCCTGGCCGACCGCGCCCCGCTGGTGCTGCACATCGACGACCTCCAGTGGGGCGACCGCGACAGCGCCGCGCTGCTCGCCGACCTGCTGCGCCCGCCCGACGCGCCGGCCCTGCTGCTGATCGCCAGCTACCGCACCGAGGCCCACAACGGCGCGGTGCTCAAGACCCTGCGCGAGGCGGCCCGCGGCGAGCTCGATCTCCGCGAGCTGCACATCGGCCCGCTGTCCGAGGTCGACGCTGAGGACCTCGCGCAGTCGCTCCTGCCCGCCAACCTGCGCTCGCGGGCCCGCCAGCTCGCGCGCGAGGCCCAGGGCAACCCGCTGTTCGTCAGCGAGCTCGTGCGCCACCTGCTGGCCACCGGCGAGCGCCCCGGCGAGCGCGGCGAGGTCACCCTCGACCGCGTCCTCCTCACCCGCATCGACGCCCTGCCTCCGCCCGCCCGGCGCCTGCTCGAGATCGCCGCCGTCGCCGGCGGCCCCGTCGATCTGCGCCTCGCCGGCGCCGCCGCCGGCCTGCCCGAGACCCACGCCGCGCTCGCCACCCTGCGCAGCGAGCACCTCGTGCTGACCCGCAGCGGCGACAGCGAGATCATCGAGACCTATCACGACCGCGTGCGCGAGCTGGTGCTCGCCGCGCTGCCGCCCGACGACCTCAAGGCCCGCCACCGCGACCTCGCCATCGCCATGGAGAACCACGGCGAGCGCGACAGCGACACCCTCGCGCTGCACTACCGCGAGGCCGGCGAGTGGGAGCGCGCCGGCGACTACGCGCAGATGGCCGCCGACCAGGCCGCCGCCGCCCTCGCCTTCGACCGCGCCGCCCGCCTCTACCGCCTCGCCCTCGAGTTCAAGCCGCACAGCGACAAGGGCCGCGCCGAGCTCAGCGTCCGCCTCGCCGACGCGCTCGCCAACGCCGGCCGCGGCGTCAAGGCGGCCCGCCTCTACCTCGAGGCCGCCGCCTCCGAGCCGCCGGCCCGCGCGCTCGAGCTGCGGCGCCGCGCCGGCGAGCAGTTCCTGCGCGCCGGCCAGCTCCCCGAGGGCATGACGACGATCCGCCAGGTCCTGGCCGCCGCCGGCATGAGCCTGCCCGCCACCAGCCGCGCCCTCCACACCAGCCTCGCGTGGGAGCGGGCCCGCTGGCGCCTGCGCGGCCTCGGCCTGCGCGAGCGCGACCCCAAGACCGTAAACCCCGACGACCTCGTGCGCCTGGCCGTGTGCCGGACCCTGTCGTCGAGCCTGTCGGTCCACGACCTCCCGCTCACCGCGCTGTTCCAGGCGCGTTATCTCAACCTGGCCTACAAGACAGGTAACATCTTCCACGCCGCCTGCGCGCTCGCGGCCGAGGTCGCGTTCGTCTCGTCCGGCGGCGAGGCCGACCGCGCCCGCACCGAGAAGCTCGCCAGCGCCGCCCAGGCCATGCTGCAGCGCACCCCCGAGGCGCTGCCGCGCGGCCTCCTGGCGCTGTCGCGCGGGGTCGCGGCGTTCCACTTCGGCCGCTGGCGCGAGAGCATCGTCCTGCTCGAGCAGTCGGAGCAGATCCTGCGCGGCGAGTGCACCGGCACCAACTTCGAGATCGTGTCGGGCCAGTCGCACCGGCTGATCGCCCACTTCCTGCTCGGCGACCTGCGCGTGGTCGGCCAGCGGCTGGCGACCTTCATCGCCGAGGCCCGCGACCGCGACGACAGCTGGTCCGACGCGCTGCTGCGCGGCGGGCCGCAGGTCGCCTACTGGCTGGCCGAGGACGACCTCCTGCGGGCCCGCGCCGAGATCGGCTACGTGCAGCAGCGCCTGCCCGAGGAGTCGCTCGGCGCGCCGCGGCTGTGGACCTTCGTCGGCAGCCTGCTGGTCGACTTCTACGGCGACGACCCGGCCGCCCCGTGGGGCCGCGTCGAGCGCGAGTTCGCCGACCTCGAGACCTCGTTCCTGTTCCACAGCCAGTGGGCCCACGTCGTGCTCGGCTTCCTGCGGGCCCAGGCGGCCCTGCTGCGCCTCGTCTCCGACCACGGCGACAGCGAGCGCGCCGGCCTGGTCCGCCTGGTCGAGCACGAGGCCTCGCGCCTGGCCCTCGAGACAGCCCCGTGGGCCCGCCCGCTCGGCGAGCTGGTCGGCGCCGGCCTGGCCGCCGTGCAGGGCCAGCGGGAGCGCGCCCTGGCCGGCCTGCGCGCCGCCGAGCCGGGCCTGCGCGGCGCCGACATGGCGCTCTACGCCGCCGCCGCCCGCCGTCGCCTCGGCGAGCTCACCGGCGGCGACAAGGGCGCCGAGCTGATCGCCGCCGCCGACATCGCCCTCGGCGAGCAGGGCGTGCGCCGCCCCGACCGCATGACCCGCGCGCTCCTGCCCGGCTTCCCCAGCCGCTGAACGACCTGTCTGCGCGGGCATGTCCCCACGGACATGCGCTGCGGGACATGTCCTTTCGAGCATGCTCCAGAGAGCGTGTCCCTCCGTTCAGGCCGCGCTCCGCCGTCGGGCCGCGAGCGTCGCGCTCGTCGCTCCCGCACCCGCGTTCCCCGGCCCGTCAGCGACCGCGCCCGCTCACTGCCGCAGCAGCCACCAGTCGAACCGCTGCTCTTGCGCGCAGGCGCCCGGCTCGAACGACTGGCCGTTATAGGCCTCGAACGTCGCGCTCGCCAGCTTCACCGACGCGTGCGACCCCTGCTCGACCTCGACCGGCTCCTCGCCGACGAAGCGCAGGCGGTACTCGACCGCCTTGTCGGGGCAGCAGTCGCCCGGGTCGGCGCAGCCGCACTCGACCCCCGCCGGCACCAGCTGGACCGCCAGCTTGGCCGCCGAGATGCTCTCCACCGCCGGGTCGACCGACACCGTGTCGTGGCCGAGGATCACCAGCGGCGCCTTCTTCCCCGGCGCGTTGCTGTTGTCCGACCACAGCGCCATCTGCTTGAACTGGCACGGCTGCGGCGCCGGCACGTCGATCGCCCCGTGAGCCGACAGGTACACGCACATCGAGAGCTCGATCTCCTCCGCCGGCTCGGGGGTGGAGAACCCGAATTGCAGCGTCTGCGAGAAGTTGCAGCCGCTGCAGCCCGCCCCCGGATCGGCCGAACAGGCGACGGCCGTGACGAACCCGCCCTCGACGCTGATGATCCGGTAGTTGCGCCCCGGGAGGTCGAGGCAGGCCTGCGGCACGAGGCCGCTCCACTGCCGCGCCCGCAGCTCCGCCGGCCCGTACGCGGTCGCACCGCACGCGGGCAGGGCGTCCTCGGTGGTCGTGCTCGTCGAGCTCGAAGTATCGCCCGAGCTCGTGGTCGTCGAGGTCGTCGTCAGGTCCGGCCCGCTCGTCACCACGTTGCCGCTGGTCGAAGTCGTCGAGGTCGAGGGGCTCGGATCCTCCGAGGTGCTCGTCTCCTCGCTGGTGGTCGAGTCCGTCGTCGTCGTCGTCGAAGTGTCCGGCCCGTCGACCGTCGCCCCGCTCGCCTGCCCGCCGCTCGAACTGCCGGGCCCCTCGGTGACCATGAAGGCAGGGTTGTCTTTCCAGCAGCCGGCGAGCACCAGCCCGCATCCCGCCACCACCGCCGCCCGTCGCCCTGCCATGCCCCGCATCCTGCGACGATACCTGTCACATTCCGGCAAGGCGCGGGCGTCCTGGAGCCGGACCCCCGCGTGAGCCACCTCTGTGCGCCGCCCGGGGCGTTTTCGCGGCAAAACCGACGTTCCAGCGCGCTCTGCGTTCGCAAATCCGGGCCACACCGGGCCCGATCCATCCACCGACCCGAGCGCGATGACGAATGCCACCGATTTCGCGCGCCGAGAGCTCGGCTCGCCGGCAATGGCGATGCTGTCTCTCGGGACATCCATTGCGATGCCGCATGCGCACCCGGGCCCGACTCGCGGTCACCGCCGCCCGCGCGCGCACCCCTCGTGCCCCGCGGCGCGCCCGAGCGCACGAGCACCCGGGCGCGCCCGCACATCGTGCTCCGCGGCGCTCCTGGACGCGCGAGCACCTCGTGCTCCGCGGCGCTTCAAGGCCCACGAGCATCCCGATCTCCGCGGCGCTCCCGGGCGTGCGAGCACCTCGGGCCCCGCAGCACTTCCGGGCCCACGTCGACGCCGCGCACCCTCCCCACGTCAACCCCGCAGCAGCCCGGATCCGCGGCTCTCGCGTGCGCCCGGCCTATGCATCGACATGTCTCTCAAGACATCTCAAATTCCATACGTCTCCGTCCATTCCTTCGTCGATCACACGCCTGCCCGATCGCCCCAGCCGGGCGGCTGTCGACGCCCCCGCACGTTGCGAGTGCGCGCATACACGCCCCTCCGCGAGGTCGCCCGACACCGCCCGACCCGACCCCGCAGCCCCCTCCTCCCCGCAATTGATCGCCTCTTGACTGGCGGCCCCTCATTCACCGCCCAACTCCTGGGCATGCGACGATTCACCCTCGCGCTCGCTGTGGCTCTCGGCGCCGGCCTCGCCCTCGGCGGGGTCGCCGGCGCGAGCCCTCGCAAGGCCTGCCACGGCGCCCAGCGGCCGTGCGGCGACGAATGCTACGACCCCTTCACCGAGAGCTGCCAGCCGGGCGCCCTGGTCTGCCGCGCCGCGCAGCGGGCCTGCGGCGGCCAATGTTATGACCCGTTCTATCAGCGCTGCAGCACCGGCAAGGTCGAGTGCGCCGGTTCGCAGAAGCCGTGCGGCGAGCAATGCTACGACCCGGTCACCGAGGATTGCCGGCTCGCTACCCACGGCGAGCCCCCCGAACCCGCCTGAACCGCCACGCCCCCGCACGAGGCCGCCCGAACGCGCCTGACTGTGACGCCCGCCGGTCACCTGCCCCGCGCGTCCGTCCGAGCATCACGAAGCGCGCCCCATCCCCCGCCCGGAGCCCCCCTTTTAAAAGAAATGCGCGAAGAGACATGCCCATCAGGACATGCCCCTTCGCACATGCCCTCACGGGCATGTCGTTTCGCGCAGCTCGCTCAGGCCCGCAGCGAAGCGATCTTGTCGCGCTGGCTGCGGGCGACCTTCAGCGTCGCGCCGCCCTCGAGCACCACCACCGCCTCGCGCCGGCCGCCGCTGCGGAGCTCGCGGATCCGCCGGCGGTTGACGATCGCCGAGCGGTGGATCCGGACGAACTGCGACGGGTCGAGCCGGCGCTCCAGGCTCTGCATCGTCTCGCGGTGCAGGTAGCTCTTGGGCCCGGCGTGGATCTGCACGTAGTAGTCGGCCGCCTCGATCCAGTCGATCTCGTCGGCGCGCAGGAGCACCACCCGGCTGCCGTCCTTGATCGCCAGGCGATCGGCAGGCTGCGCCACCACCGGCACCGGCCCGCGCGGCTCGCCGACATCGGCCAGCAGCGCCGCCAGCCGGCGCCGCAAGCCCTCGAGCTCCGCCCCCTGCAGCTGGGCCTTGGCCCGCCGCAGCACCTCGACGAAGCGCTCGTCGTCGAACGGCTTCAGCAGGTAGTCGAGCCCGTGGACCTCGAGCGCCTGCACCGCGTAGCGGTCGAACGCGGTCACGAACACCACCCCGGGCACGCTCGCCGGCGGCAGCGAGGCCAGCACCTGGAACCCGGAACATTCCGGCATCTGCACGTCGAGGACCACCAGGTCGGGCCGCAGCGCCTCGATCCGGCTGGCCGCCTCGCGCCCGGAGGCGACCTCGCCGATGACCTCGATGTCGGCGTCCCGACCGAGCAGCAAGCGGATGCCCTCGCGGGCCAGGGGTTCGTCGTCGATGATCAGGGTCTTAATTGTAGGGTTACGCTCCAACATACATCGGCTCCTCGAAGGCTGGGGGGATCTGCAGCGACACCGCGGCTCCGCAGCCACGCGCTGCCGTGAGCTCGAATCGATGCTCGGCTGAATAGAGGCGTGAAACTCGGGCGGCCGCGGCGAGATGGAGCCACGGTAGCGATCGGCCCGCATGGCAGCCACGCGCGGCCATCCCCCTCGCAGGGGAGCCGTGTGACGGCGCGGCCGAATCGGGGCGATGCTCCATGCGCGAGACCTCGGCCCTTACGACCTGACCGCGGCCCGAGTGGTTGCAGCGAAGCGACGTGAAGGCGCAGCGAGCGGCCCGCTAATTTTAAATGAAACCGCCGCGCATCCGCGCGGGTCCCATCGAATTGGCCGCCATGCCGCGCCCTCGCGCGGGCGCCCTCTCGGCCCCGCGAGCGCTCAGCGCTCGGCCAGCACGAAGGCCATCAGCGCCATCGCGGCCGCGTTGCGCTCGAGGTGGTCCGGATCGATCTTGTCGAAGGTATCCGCCGGGCTGTGGTGCAGGTCGAAGTACGCGCTGACGTCCGGGTGGAGCCCGAGGCTCAACACCCCGTCCTTCGTCAGCGGCGAGATGTCGGCCCCGCCTCCGCCCGCCTCGAGCACGCTGGCCCCGAGCCCGTCGAACAGCGGCGCGAACCGCTGCAGCGCCGCGACCTGCTCCGGCGTGCCGCTGATGCCGAACCCTCGCGGCGCCCCCGAGCCGGTGTCGGCCTCGATCGCCGCCACGTGCTTCTCCTTGCCGTGGGCCGCGTGGTACGCCTTGGCCCCGCGCAGGCCGTTCTCCTCGTTGGTGAACAGCACCACCCGGATCGTCCGTCGCGGCACCAGCCCCAGCTCCTTGAGCAGCGCCGCCGCCTCGATCGCCATCATGCAGCCGCCGCCGTCGTCGGTGCTGCCGTCGCCCACGTCCCACGAGTCGATGTGCCCGCCGATCACCACGATCTCGTCGGGCAGCTCGCGCCCGCGCAGCTCGGCGATCGCGTTGCCGCTGACGCTGTCGGGCAACGTCTTGGCCCCGAGCGACAGCTCGACCGTGGTCTTGCCGCGGCGGGCCAGGCGGGCCAGCAGCTCCGCGTCCTCGAGCGTGAGCGCGGCCGCCGGGATCTTCTTGACCCCGTCCTCGTAGCGCAGCGCCCCGGTGTGCGGGCTCCGCAGGCTGTTGGCGGTGACCGAGCGGACCAGCACCGCCCTGGCCCCGACCTTGGCCGCCTCCGTCGCCCCGCTGCCGCGGATCCGCACCGTATCGCCGTAGTGCGTCTCGTTGCGCGCGTGGTCGAAGCGCGGCATCGCCTGGTTCACCACCACGATCTTGTCGCGCAGCTCGGCCCCGCGGGTCACGATCTCGGCCAGCGACTCGACCACCGCGACCTCGCCGCGGACCTTGCCGCCGACCGTCCCGCCGAGCCCGAGGATCACCAGGTCGCGCTCGATCGGCGCCACCACCCGCGCCCGCTCGGCCCCGCGGACCCAGTGCGGCACCATCACCTTCTCGCGCCGCGGATTGTCGAGCCCGTCGCGCTTCATCTGCGCGATCGTCCAGTCGATCGCCTTCTCGAGCGAACGCGACCCGCTCAGGCGGTGACCGAACGTGTCCGAAAGGACAGCCAGCAGCTCCCACGCGCGCGTGCGGCCCAGCGCCGCCGCGGTCAGCCGCTCGGCCGCGTCGACGAACACCGGCGGCAGCTCGTCGACCCGCGGCGTCGTCGCGCTGACCGCCGTCGCCGACGGCAGCGACGGCTTGTCGCCGCCGAACACCGGCCCCGCGCCCGCGTGCGAGCCCGGCGGCATCCCCCCGACCGGCATCGACTCGCCGCGGATCATCGGCGGCGCCGTCTCGCTCGACTTCGGGGCCGGGCAGGCGGACACGGCAGCGGCGAGGAGCAGGCAGGACGCGAGGCGCACCCGCATCCTCTACTGTACCCGAGCGCGGACCCGCAAGGCCCGAAGCTGTCCCGAGAGCAATGTCTTTTCAGACATCTTCCGGCGCATCGGCCCACACGGCCCAGCCGGCGTCCCACGCGTCGGCTTCGTCACGGAAGGCGCCCGCGAACCGGGCCTCGGCGGCGAAGAACCCGTCGTCCGGCGGCGCGGCCGCGCCGGCGGTCAGCGGGGCCCGCGGCTTGTAGCGATTGGGGCCGGCCGGGTCGGCGCAGCCAGGGAGATCCGGATCTGCCACACGGGCGCCGGCGCGGGTCAACAGCGCCGCCTCGTCGAGGCCGAAGTCGTCGTCTGCCAGCGCCAGCTCGCCGCCCGGAACCTCGGCGTGGGCCAGCGGCGCGGCGAAGTTGCGCGCCAGCCACAGCCCGCCGCGCAGGTCGACGGCGGTGTCGCGGTCACGCACGTCGAGCGGCGCCTCGAAGCCGACCACCACCGCGTTGCCGACCGTCGCCGCCGTGCCGCGGCGCAGCAACATCCCGTAGTGCTCGTGCTCGGCTCCGTGGCCGCGGCCGCACAGCGTCGCGTTGAAGATCGTCGGGGCCGAGCGCGGCGTGTTGAGCGACCCGCCGGGGTCGTTGTCGCCCTCGAGCCCGGCCGTGGTGTCGAGCGCCTCGGCCCCGTCGCGCAGCAGCAGGAACTGCAGCCGGCCGGTGTAGCCGAGGTCCCAGTCGAACCCGTCGTCGCCCGGGTCCTGGCAGATCAGGTGTTTGGCGTCGACGGTCCCGCCGAAGAACTCGAAGCAATCGTCGGCGGTGTGGCGCACCTGCACGTGATCGACCTGCGTCCCGCGGCCGACCCCGGCGAACGTGACCCCGTTGATCTCGTTGTTGGGCCCGAGCTCGGTCCCGCTGTACTCGACCCGCACGAACCGCAGCGACCCCGAGCTGTCCTCCGGGTCCTCTCCGCCGTACTCGCCGCCGTCGGCGATGCCCTCGACCCGCCCGACCGTCGCGCGCCCCTCGGCGTCGCGCAGGTTGGTCGGCGCCTTGCCGAGGATGATAAGCCCGCCCCAGTCCCCCGCCTTGCGCTCGCCCGGCCGCGCCTCGCTGGTGAACACGATCGGCCGCTCGCGCGTGCCCTCGGCCACCAGCTTCGCGCCCGGCTGGACCACCAGCGTCCCGCGGGTGTCGCGGTCGCCGACGATCGTCGTCCCCGGATCGATCGTCAGCGTCGCCCCCGGGCGCACGAACGTCACGAAGCGCAGCCGGTACACCTTGTCGCAGGTCAGCCGGGCCGCGTGCTCGATCTCCCCCGACAGCTCCACCACCGGCTTGTCGGCCCGCGCGCACGGCTCCACCACGGCTGGCTCTGCGGACATGTCCGAATCGACATGCTCCTCCGGACCTGCCTTGAAGAACATGGCCAAAGAGACAGCCAACGCCGCCGCCCCGAGCCCGACCGGCAACCAGCGCGGCACCTGCAGCGGCCGCCGCACCACCGGCGCCACCACCGACCAGGTGGCGTCGTGCGGCCCGCTCGGGCGCGCCGGGCTCGACTCGGCCGGGGCCTCGGCGGCGCGCGGGGCGTCGCGGCGGGTCGGCTCGTCGGGGTGCGCGAGGTCGCCGGGCCCGGGCTCCACGAGCGTCGCCGGGTCGGACAGGTCGAGTACCGGCAGGTCGTCGTGGGCCTGGCGCGCGCGCCGGATCTGCGCCTCGACCAGCCCGCGCAGGCTGGCCCGATCGGCGGCGAAGATGTCCCCGAGCGCGCTGCCGATCGCGCGCGGCGACGGGGCGCTCTTGCCGAGGTGCAGCTCGAGCGCCTCGCGGAACAGCTCGGCCGAGGCCGGGCGCGCCGATGGATCGATCGCCAGCGCCGAGGCCACCAGCGAGCGCAGCGCCGGCGTCGCCGCGGACTCGGCGGGCAGCGGCGGGATGTCGCCCTCTTCGAGCCGGCGCGCGATCGTCAGCTCGTCGAGCCCGCCCCACAGCCGCTGCTGCGCCAGCGCCTCCCACAGCATCACGCCGACCGAGAACAGGTCGCTGCGGCGATCGACCTGCTCGCCGCACACCTGCTCCGGCGACGAATAAGCCGCCTTGCCCTTGAACGTCCCGACCTCGGTGTCGCCGTCGCCCGCGAGCCGAGCGATGCCGAAATCGACCAGCTTGATCTGCCCGTCGTAGGTGACGATCACGTTGTGCGGCGACACGTCGCGGTGCACCAGCCCGAGCGGCCGGCCCTCGTAGTCGCGCAGCTCGTGGACGTAGTGGAGCCCGGCCAGCAGCTCGGCGAGGATCCGCAGGTGCATCGCCAGCGGCAGCCCGGGCGGCAGCGGCGGCGGCTGGTGCACGCGGCGGAGGATCCGGTGCAGCGCCTGGCCCTCGAGGTACTCCATGGCGATGAACGGCCGCCCGTCCTCGCTGCCGACCTCGTAGGTCTGGACCACGTTGGGGTGCGACAGCAGCGTGGCGATCTTCGCCTCGCGCTGGAACATCGCCCGGTACTCCGGGTCGCGCACCAGCGCCGGCCGCAGGTCCTTGAGCACGAGCAGCTTGAGCGCCCCGCCGACCCCGCGCGCGGCCGCGAGGTAGATGTCGGCCATCCCGCCGTGGCCGACGGCCGCGAGCCGACGAAACTTCGGCGCGTGCGGGCTCCGACTGCGCTCGTCGCTCGGCATGCGCGCGGACGCTATGCCGCCGCTCGCGGCGCAGCAAGTGACATCTGCGCCAGGCGCTCCGGCGCCGCGGCGTCACAGACTGCGACATGTAGCCGCCGCATTTGTCACGCCTCGCGCCGCGCCGCGCGAAGAGAGCCACGAGGCGCCGTTCCAGGGGCGCAACGAGCTTGCTGGAGCGAAGTGACCCCACGGGTGGTCCACGAGGCCCCCACGTCGCTTCCACGCGATCGAGCAGGCGAATCGAAGAACGACGTAATCATGCGCGAGCGAAGCGAACATCGCACGCGCGGCGCGGCCGACGACCACGCCGCGAGCGGACGCACGGCCCCGCTGCGAAGCGCGAGCATGACTTCGGTCCGGTCGGCGATCGATCAGCCGGGCAGCGGGTAGCACACGCCGCCGGGCTGGCAGGTGAGCGGCGGGCCGCAGTCCGCATTGGTCTCGCAGGGGACGCACTCGCCCTGTTTGCACTTCGGGGTCGGGTTGCCGCAGTCGTCGCCGTCGAAGCACGAGCCGCCCGGCGGTTCGCAGCCGTCGATGTCGAGGATGGCCTCGTCGTAGTGGATGGCGAAGGCGCCGACGAGGTTGATGCCGCCGACGAACAGGGAGCCCCAGATGCTAGCGAGCCCGCCCGCGTTGAACACCGCGTTGGGCTGGTAGAGGTTGCCGCCGAAGGTGAACAGGCTGACGAACGAGACCACGCCGCCGACGTACATGCGGAACGCCGCGGGGCGCTCGGTGTCGCCGAGAGTGGCGAGATCGGCGAACGAAGCGTTGCCGGTGATGAACAGGTCGAGCTCGGCGTCGGGGCCGAGCTCGATGTCGAACAGGCCGATGCTGGTGAGGTCGCCCTTGACGGCGATGACGGTGCGGCCGGTCAGCTTGATCTTGAGCGCCAGCAGGTGCTCGATGTCATTGAAGTAGTAGACGCCGCAGGGCAGCTCGATCACCTTGGGGAGGATCACGTCGGCGAGCTCGTCGGCGTCGATGCCGGCGGCCTCGTTGTCGTTGTCCTGCGCGTAGCCGTCGACGATGCCGGCGATGTCGATCGGGTCGCTGCAGTCGCACGGGGTATCGACCGAGACCGGGCCCTTGATGGTCTGGCCGAGCACGTTGGCGCCGGCGTTGACCTTGCCGACCGGCTGGTGCAGGTCGCCGTCGATCGTCATCAGCGGGAGCAGGCCGCCGATGTTGCCCTCGACGAACGCATCGTCGTTGACGTGCGAGAGCACGGTGGCCGAGACGTCGCCGCCGCACTGCAAGATCTCGCCGACCTCGTGCACGGCCACGGTGCTGACCTTGCCGTCGACCCACAAGGTGCCGCCGATGTCGGCGAGCGCGACGGTCGTATAGTTGCCGTTGATACCGACCGAGCCGCCGTGGAGCGGCTGGGGCATGTTGGCGTCGCTGTTGAACGCGTCGACTGTGAAGATGCCGGCGGTCGTGAAGTTCGTACAGGAGCACAGGGCGAACGTGAAAATGTTCTTGCCGAGGTCGCCGGAGCACTTGTCGCCGTCGCCGGGGAGCAGGATGCCGCCCTCGCCGGCGCAGAACTCGGGCTCGCCGGTGGTCGAATCACCGGTGTCCGTGTCGGCCTGGGTGGTGGTATCGCCGGTGGTGTCGACCGGGGTCGTGGTCACCGTCCCGGTGGTGGTGTCGGTGGTATCGCCGGTGTCGGTAGTGGTCGTGGCGGGGCCGGTGGTCGTGGTGGTATCGGTGGTGCCGTCCGACTCGCTGGCGCCGCCGGAGCCGGTGTCGGATATCGTCGATGGGTTGCCGGTCGTCGGCGCCCCCTGGGTCGTGTCGCCGGGGCCGCCCGTCGTGTCCGGACCGGGCACTGTCGCCGATTCGCCGGCACCGCTGTCCCCGCACGCCATGAGCGTGGCCGCGAGACAGAACATACTCCAACCATTGCGTGCAACCATAGCGGCACCCTATCACGTCCGCGTCTTCCATAGAATAGCCCCTCCCGCGGATTAATTTGTCAGCAGTCACAACCGCACGAATGCCGGCAAGATCTTCGTTATGTCGTTCGGGCTTCGAGTCTACATAGCGGCGACCGAGGCTCGGTGTCTCACTTCGCGGTGAATGTGCCCGGGCCGCATTCGCGCGAGGATCGACCGGCGCTCGAATGCGTGGGTCGCGGCAACAGCGGGCTCATGCGCATTCTCAGGCCCGTCGCCGGGCTCGGCAGGACCGGCGAAGCGTCGCGCACGGTGGCCCGGATGCTCCAACCGCGGCGGACCCGTGCGAGGGGGCTCGCATCGCAGCAGCCTTGGATGTCGCACGGGACATGTATGATGCGACATGTCTCGATTCACGCTCGCTACATCGCCATGAGAGACATCGATGGGCCCGCCGCCCGCCCTCGTTGCTGCCGACGCGGGGCGATCCATCCCGTGGCCCACTCAAGCATCGTCTGTTCAGACGATCTTACGACCCCCTGAACCTCACAGCCGCGGTCCTCGCGGACGGGGCGAACGCGGCAATGTCACGGTCGCAGCGCCAGCACCTGCTCGAGCTCCATGTGCCGCAGCCGCGCCGCGCGCGGCAGCACCAGCTCGAGCGGCTCCTCGATCACCCGCCCGC
Organism: Nannocystis bainbridge; assembly: GCF_028368995.1. Lineage (GTDB taxonomy): Bacteria > Myxococcota_A > Polyangia > Nannocystales > Nannocystaceae > Nannocystis > Nannocystis bainbridge. Next base: position 872,422 of record NZ_JAQNDL010000001.1, read on the forward strand.
GCCGCGACGATGCGTGGAGCAGCGTGCGCGTCCCCGGTCGTGGCCCGCGGAGCACCACGCCCACGTGGCACGGCGATTCGCCGGCCCCCCACAGGAACAGCAGATCGCCGGGCTCGCCGAGCGCCCGCGCCGGCGCTGCCGCCAGCGCCAGCTGATCGCTCGAGTGCCGCGGCAGCACCACGCCCAGCGCCGCCCGCACCGCCCGCTGCACCAGCCCCGAGCAGTCGATCCCGAGCGACGTGGTCCCGCCCAGCCGATACGGCGTCCCACGGAAGCCCCGCAGCGCGCGCGTCAACGCGGCCGCCCCAGCGCGCGCCGGTGCGACTGCCAGTGCCGGGGAGGCCACCGGCAGCCCGAGCCGCTTCCGCGTCCAGCCGATCGTCCCGTCGCTCGCGCGCACGAGCAACCAACCGCCCACCGCCGCGAGCACCCCGACCGGCCCGTCGCCCGGCAGCAGCTCGGTGCAGAGCTCGATGTCCTCACGGACATGTCCCTCGGGACACCATGACTCGTGACCGCGCCGCCCCGCTGCGTCCGTCCATTCGCGAGCAGCCGCGGCTCCGCGCCGATCGGGCTCCGCCCCGGACCACGGCCGCTGAACCTCGAGCAGCCCCTCGGGCGTGAGACCGACCGCCGACCCAATCAAGTCCCTCGCGTCATGATCCGGCGAGCCCCGCCTCTTCTTCAAGGGAGCAGGCCCAGGGGCGCTCTCTTCGCGCCACGTGCTCGATCGCAGATCTCGAACGACATGTCCCGAAGCGCATGTCTCTCGAGACATGCAAAACCCCACTCCGACCGGCGCCCGCCACAGCCGCGTCACCCCCGGAGGCAGCGCGAGCCACTCCCGCGGCGCCGCGATCTGCGTCCCCCTCGCATCGACGGCCCACCGCGCAGGCAACACCGCGCGCAGCTCGTCCAGCGTCGCCGCCAGCGCCTTCTGACTCAGCGCCTCGCCTTCGACCACCAGCGTCCGCCGCCGCGCTTCGAACGCGCAGCGCAACCCTGGCCCGGCCCAGCCGAACCGCCGCACCAACCCTCGCCGCCGCTCGGCCAGCGCCCCTGCGATCCGGGCCTCGAGCATCGCAAGCGACGCCGACCCCTCGCTCCCGGTGAGTCGCCCCGCCTGCACGACGACCTCCCACGACTCTCGCCCGGCCCACGCCCCGTCCACCGCGGCCGCCCCCTCGCCGCGCGCCTCAGGCCCCGTCACCGTCGACCTCCAGCCCGAGCAGCCGCTGCACCGTCGCGCGGTCCGAGAACGGCGCTGTATCGTCGCCGATCGTCTGTCCCGACTCGTGACCCTTGCCGGCGATCACCACCACGTCACCGGGCGCTGCCAGCTCGATCGCCAGCCCGATCGCCCGCAGGCGATCGGCCTCCTCGACGATCCGCGCCCGACCGCCGCGCTCCAGCCCCGCTCGCAGGTGCGCCGCGATCTGCCGCGGATCTTCGTGGCGCGGATTGTCGGTCGTCAGCACCGCGATGTCGGCCGCGGTGCCGACCGCCTCGCCCATCGGCTCGCGCTTGCCGGCGTCGGTGTCACCGCCGGCGCCGAACACCACGATCACCCGCTCCGCGCCCGCCAGCGCTCGCGCCGTCGCGCACGTCCGTGCCAGCGCGTCGGGCGTGTGCGCGTAGTCCACCACCACCACCGGCGCGCGGCTCATCACCTCGAAGCGGCCCGGCACCACCGGACACGACGCCAGCCCGGCGCGCACCGCCGCCGCCGGCAACCCGGCCGCCAGCGCCGCGGCCGCGGCCGCCAGCGCGTTCTCGGCGAACACCTCGCCGACGTACGCCACCTGCAGCGCCCCGCCGAGCGCCTCCGCCAGAGGCGACGGCGCCAGCGTCAGCGCGGTCCCTTCGGCGGATGTCCTCACGGACATGGCCTCCAGGTCATGCTCTTTGAGACATGCCCCTCGGGACATGACCCCATACCACACCCGACGCACGTCGGCCGGCGTGACCTGGTCGAGCAGCAGCGCCGCCGGGTCGCGGGCGTTGAGGATCGCCGCCCCGCCCGGCGAGGTGTGGACGAACAGCTGGGCCTTGCTGGCCAGGTAGTGCTCCCACGAGCCGTGGCTCTTGAAGTGGTCAGGCGACAGGTTGGTGAACACCGCGTGATCGAACCGCCAGCGCCTGGCGTAGCCGCGGGCCAGCGACTGGCTGGTGATCTCGACCACCGCGTGGCGGGCCCCGGCGGCGCGCGACTGCTCGGCCGCGGCGAGGAACCCCGGCCAGCTGCGCTCGACCGCCAGCGGCGTCCCGTCGAGCGAGTAGTCGAGGGTCGTCGCCGCGAACACGCGCTCGCCAGCCGCGCGCACGATCGCGGCCAGCATCGTCGTCGTCGAGGTCTTGCCGTTCGTGCCGGTCACGCCGAACGTGCGCATGTCCTCGGCCCAGGGGGCAGCTGCCGGCACCGGCCTCGGATCGCTCACGGGCCGGAGCTTCGCACAGGTCGGCGCGCGGTCGGGCGCGGCGAACGACCGGCCTTGCTCGATCCCCGCAGGCGGGCGCGTCGCCGTTCGAGCCAGGCGCTGCGCCCGTGGCTGCTGCCAGCGAGCCCGCAGGGGGTCGCCGTTCGTGCCAGGCGCTGCGCCCGTGGCTGCTGCCAGCGAGCTCGCAGGGGGTCGCCGTTCGTGCCAGCGCCGCCTCGTCGTTGTCGTGACCGGCCCGCGCTCACCCAGCGACCCGCCGGCGCCAGTTCATTTTGCTCGAGCGCGGCCTGCCGCACGCTGACGCGTCGAGCTTCAGCCCGCGCCGGTGCTCTCGGCCCACTGGCGCAGCAGCGCCAGGCTGACCCCAGCTCCGCCGCACACGATCACCAGCACCGGCCCGCGGCCGACGATCGGCGGCGCGCGATCGTAGATGACCGAAAGGCCAGCTCCGCACGCCGGCTCGACCAGCACCCGGTGATCGTCGAGGAAGCGCAGGCACGCCTGCACCGCGGCGCGATCGCTGACCGTCCACGGCACGATCTCGTGGCGGCGCGACCACGCCACCGCCTCGGCCGCGACCGCGCGGGCGCCGAGCGTCGTCGCCAGGGAGGTGATCGCCGGGAGCATCACCGGCGCGCCCGCGGCCAGCGCCGCGCCGTACGAAGCCGCCCCCTCCGTCTCGACCGCCAGCACCGGTACATCGGTCCAGCCGACCGCGTGCATCCCTTGCAGCACGCCGCACAGCAGGCCCGCTCCGCCGACCGCGACCACCACCGCGCCCGGGCGCTCCGCCTGCGCAGCGGCCTCGACCACGATCTCCGCGTGACCGGTCCAGATCTCCGGATCGTCGAACGGATGGATGTAGGTCGCGTCCTCCGGCAGCTCCGCGAGCGCCGCTTGATGGGCCGCGAGCCAGTCGTCGCCGCGCACCACCACCTCGGCGCCCTCCGCCAGCAGCAGCTCGTGCGAGCGCGCGCTGGTCGTCGTTGGCACCACGACCCGCACCGCCGCGCCCAGTCGACGGCCGGCGTAGGCCACCGCCAGCCCCGCGTTCCCGCCGGACGCGCACACCAGCCGCCGCGCCCCGGCTGCCACCCGGATCGCGCACAGCCGACCGAGCCCGCGCAGCTTGAACGACCCGCTCGGCTGCAGCGCCTCCATCTTCAACAGCACCGCGTCGCCGAGCGTCGCGCCGAGCGGCACGGAGCGCAGTAGAGGAGTGACCTGCGCCAGCGACATGCGACCGCCATACACCCGCGCGCGCACACCGGGCAAGTTGCAGCGCTCTCAGCCGCGACCGCCGCCGCGGCCCGTGAGCCTCACCGACTCCGCACTGCCGTCATCTCCTCCTGTCACAGCGCCACCGCGAAGCGCCGAGGTGATCGCGGCCACCGAGCTCGGGCAGATCCCGCTGCTGGCCGCGCGCCACTCCAGCGCCGGTTCGGGAGCTTTCACGCCTCGATGGCGGGCCGCTCTCGATCGCCCGCCTGAACCCGCGCTCGGCCGGCTCGTCCCCGCGCGCTGCGCTCGACCAACTCACGGCCGACCCGTCGACCTTGCGCGACGGATGACATTTGCGACGGGCTTCCGCCCGCGACGAGCGACCGCCACGCAGACCGCGACCCCGGCTCTCGGCTCCGCCGACTGGAGCGGCGAAAGGGGATCCCCGTCGGAGCGGCCCGACCGGCGGCGTGCGAGTGTGACAGGCGAGCGTCGCAAATCGCATCGCCGGCCACTGGACGCCTCGCCCGACGCTGCCTCGCCGGCTGTCATTCCAATCGTTTGCGACCGGACCGGCGCGTGCAGGTGATGCGTAGCCAATGACCATCCCCACCCATGGCGCCGAACTCGCGCTGTCGATCGTCGACCCCAGGCTCGAGTTCGAACGACGTTTCCCGCAGCACAGCGGGCCGGTAGGCCGCCTCTCGCGCAGTCCACGGCGCGCCGGGGCGCGTCCGATCGCGGACGGGGAATTGTCGCGCCGGGCGACCGACGCGGGTCGGAATATTTGACTTTTCCGACTGGTCGGCACGTGGAGCATCTGCCAATCTAGAAGCCATCCCGTTCGAGGTAGCCACGTCATGTTGCGGTCTCGTCTGCTCGTCTCCGTCGCCACTCCCCTTTTCGCCGCGTCGCTGTTGATGCCGTCGGTCGCCGTCGCGTCGCCCTACGCGCGCAGCGTGCCGCTCCTCGGCCTGCAGGACCCCGGCGGCGAGTCCCTCGCTCAGCCCATCCCCGGGCAAACGCCGGTCGCCCCGGTGAACACCCAAGTCCAGGCCCCGGGCGCGCAGACCCAGGCCACGCCGCCGGGCAGCGTCGCCGGGCCGCAGAGCCAGAGCCAGACCCTCGCTGCGCCGGGTGCTGCTCCGCTCGTCGTGCCGCCCGGCAGCACGATCATGCAGCCGCAGATCCAGGTGCTCGTGCAGCCGCAGATCCAGGTCCAGGCCCAGCCGCAGGGCAACGCCTCGCCGACCAGCAGCGCCGACATCGCGACCAACACCAACTCGAACAGCAGCTCGAACACGACGCCGACGGTCACCACCTCCACCCGCACCACGCAGCCGCCGGTGTACGTGGCCCCGCCGCAGCAGCGCTACCCGCAGACGCGCTACGCCCCGCCTCCGCCCCCGCCGCGGATCGTCACCCGCGTGGTCTCGCGGCCGTCGCACGCCGCTCCGCCGCCGGTGCTCAAGCGCCCGCCCCCGCCGCGCAAGGGCCTGATGGTCACCGGTTGGGTGCTGTTCGGCGTCTCGTACCTCATCACCGCCAGCAACGCGGCCGACCTCTACGACCGCTGCCCCGGCATGAACAAGCCCGGCCGCTGTCGTGACCTGGCCGAGAACATGTTCATCCCGGTCGTCGGCCCGTTCCTGGCGATGGAGCAGGCCAAGTACGCCACCGACGACTTCTCGCTGGCCGTGTCCGGCTCGTTGCAGGGCCTCGGCCTCATCATGGGCATCGTCGGCACCGTGCAGTACCACCGCGACAAGTACCGCAACCGCGTGCTCAACGAGTACGGCGTCCGCGTGGCCAAGAACACCAACGTCAACGCCGGCGGCCGCCTCGGCGGCGGCCAGCTGACCCTCACCGCCCGCTTCTGACGGGCCGGCCCCCCCGGGCCGCAGCAGAGCGCGACGAGCCATCGTCGCGCTCTTCGCATTTAACCGGCCCGCCGAGGCGCCGACAGACCCCCTCGCGGGTGCATTCGAGGTCCCCGGCAGAGCGGCAGACCCGGCCGTCCTCGTCCGGCTCGCCCACCGCCGCAGGAGCGCCGGCAGACAGCATGTCTCTCGGCACATGCCCTCAACAACATGTCCTCGCAGACATGCCCCTGAAGGCATGTCCCGGCGACCATGCGACCACGCTCACTCGCGGAACGCGACCGCCACCAGCGACGAGCCGATCGGCAGGTCGACGCGACGCAGCAGCCGGCGCTCGGCCTCCATCACCGCCAGCAGCGCCTGGTTGATCGGCGCGGCCGGGACCTTCACGTCGTACTCGGGCCTGGCCTTGAGACCGCGCAGGCGGCTCGCCACGCGCTGGGCGAACACGAGCGGGAACAGCAGGCAGGTGTGGTACGAGAGCCGCTCCAGACGGAAGCCCGCGCGCTCCAGCACCGGCCGCAGCGTCGCCTTGGTGTAGCGGCGGCGGTGGTGCACCGCCACGTCGTGGTCGCTCCACAGCATCGGCAGCGCCGGCACCGTCACCACCAGGAGCCCCCCGGGGCGGACCAGGCGGGCCACCGCGGCCATGGCCGGCTCCTCGTCGTCGATGTGCTCGAGCACGTCGAACAGCGTCACCACGTCGAACTGGCCCTCGACCGGCAGGTCGTCGGGCAGGCTGCCCGGGCGCACGTCGAGGCCGAGCTCGCGGGCCGCGAACTCGGCGGTCGGCAGGTCGGGCTCGATCACTGTCACCTCGCCGAAGCGCGTCATCTCCTGCGACACCAGCGAGCACGCGCCGCCGACGTCGAGCAGCCGCAGCGGCCCGTCCGGGGCCCAGCGCGCCAGCACGTCGAGGATCACGCCGCGCCGGCCGATCCGCCAGAAGTGGCGCTTCTCGAGCTCGAACAGCTTGTCGTAGGCGCTGCGATCCAAGGCGAATCTACGTAGCAACCAGCCCCGCGCTTGTAAAGCGCGCGCCGCCCGCTCGACGAATCTGCCACCGGAGCGTCACCGAAACGACGACGGGCCGATCGGCGCTGCGCCGACCGGCCCGCTCGGGCTCACGCGAGGACGACTAGCCTGCCTCGGGGCAGAACGCCTCGGTCACGAGCGCGCCGTTGTTGTCTTCCCTGCACTCCTGGACCAGGCCGTTGTTGATGCCCGGATCGATCTCGACGAAGAAGTTCTTCTTGTTGTTCTTCGTCGGGCCGGGGACGGTCCAGGTCAGCTGCGTCGAAGCGCCGGGCAGCAGCGACGCCGCGGTCGGCTTGGTGCCGAGCTTCACGCCCGTGTTGTCGACGCCCTCGTAGAACGAGACATCGATGCCGGACGTGATGCCGAGCGCGCCCTCGTTGTAGATGGTCGCCACCAGCACGAGCTCGTCGGAGCACTTGTTGAGGTCGGCCGCCAGCGAGATGGTCAGGTCGACCGCGTTGAACACACCCTCGCCCTGCACGTTCTGGCGGAAGTTGTTCAGGCCCGGCGACGCCCAGTTGGCCTCCTCGGTCATCGGCGGGTTGCCGGCCGAGTCGGCGTCGGTCACGTGGTAGGTGTGCTGCGTCCAGACCCGGCGGGTCGGGACCCAGTTGTCACCGCCGGCGCCGTACACGAACACGCCCTTGCGCGCGGTGAAGCCCGGCGTCTTGGCCTGGCAGTCGGTGACGTTCTTGGCCTCGGCGAAGTTGGCGACCACCACGAACTCGGAGTTGCCGTCGCCGTCGATGTCGGCCACGAGCGGGTACTCGTGGATCGTCGCGCTCGAGTTCATGATCTGCAGCTGCACCGCCCCGGTCGCGCCGTCGTACACGCGGGCGAAGCACTCGTCCTGGTACGCGACCTCGGCCTTGCCGTCGCCCTGGAAGTCGAACACCGACGAGCCCGTGGCGGCCGACGAGTTGTCCTGGATCGCAGCGGTCCAGCGGGCGTACATCGCCCCGGCCACCGGCGCCGGGTCGGCGGGCAGCTTGACCACCGTCTCGCCCGAGCGGTTGAAGTCGTAGACCGCGTAGGCCACGCCGCCGGCGACGCCGGCCTCGGGGCGACCGTCGCCGTCGAAGTCGGCGATGGTCGCCGGGCCGCCGAGGTTCGCGCCCTTGATCTGGATCGGCTGGGTCCGCAGAGCCGGGTTCTGCTGGCACATCGCGTCGGTCGGATCGACGCCGCACCACAGCGTACCGGTCTGGCCGTTGATGACGCGGATCGCCGGCCAGGCGACCAGCACCACCTCGGGCTTGCCGTCGCCGTCGAGGTCGGCGACCGACGGCCAGCCGTCGTTGTTGTGGCTGGGGCCCGGGTTGGTCTTGTTGGACCAGAACAGGGTCATCGTCACCGACGGCGGGTTACCGGGCACCCACTCGATCTTCCACGCGTCGCGGCCGGTGATGAGCTCGGCCTTGTTGTCGCCGTCGAGGTCGGCGAAGGTCGCCACGCCGCCGGGGTAGATCGGCGTGTTGCCGTTCATCGGCGTGCCGTACATCGCCCCCCACGGCTGGTTGTTCGGGCCCCACGGCTGGTTCCACACCATCAGGCCGTCGTCGTCGAAGATGGTGCCGCCGAACGCGATCTCGGCCTCGGGGTCGTTGTCGAGGTTGACCACCGCCGCGGCGGCGTTCTCGATGCGGACCTTGGCCACCGCGTTGTTCGAGGTGCGGGCCGTCCACAGCAGCGCGCCCATGCCGTCGACCGCGTGGACCGGGGAGATGTGGTTGTTCCCCTCCTCGCGGCCGGCGTAGATGATGTCGGGCAGGCCGTCGCCGCTCACGTCGGCGACCGCGACCGAGGCGCGGCCGTGCGAGCCGAACTTCATCATCGCCGGGTTGTGGCTGATGCGCCACTTCTCCTGCCCGGTCGCGCCGTCGATCAGCACGATCTCGCCGAGCGGGTAGCTGCCGGGCATGTTGTCGATGCGGGTCGTGTTGACGACCACGTCGGGCACGCCGTCGCCGTCGACGTCGGCGATCACGGGCAGCGTGATGACCTCGTTGGCGGTCCACGCCCACTCGAGCTGGACATCGATGTCGTCGAACGTCGGCACGACCTCGCAGTCGAGCGGGTCGGGCTGCGGCAGGCACTGACCGAACAGCGGCTCGCAGTAGAAGCCCGGGTCGCAGTCGTACGAGTCGGCGCATTCTCCCGCCGGCTGCTCGCACACGTCACCGAGGCACACCGCGCCCTCGTCGCAGCAGATCGACTTGTCCTCGCCGCAGCGGATGCCGCTCAGGCACTCGGGCAGGCAGGCTCCGTCGACGCACTCTTCAGCGGCAGCGCAGCACTGGGCCGGCTCGCCGCAGAGGATCGTCATGCACATGTCGAGGGTCTCGCCCACCGGCCCCGTCGAGGTCGACGTCGTGCCATCGGTGGTCGTGTCGACCGTCGTGCTCGTGGTCGACGTCGGCTCGACCGTGGTCGAAGTCGTCGTCGTGCCGGACGCCGTCATGCCCGAGTCGGTGACCTCGGTCGTCGGGGTCGTGTCCGTGCTCGGGGCGGTCGTCGAAGTCGTCGGGCTGGTGCTGGTGTCACCGGTCGACGTGTCGGTGTCCGTGCCCGTTGCGACGTTGGTGGCGTCGCCGCACGCGGCCAGCGCGGGGCTGAGCAGCGCAAGGCCGGAGAGTGCCCAATAACGCGCTAAGTACGTGTTCATGTGGATATTTAGCCATACTGAGCGGCCCCGGACCACGCAACAAATCAGCATTTTTTCGCGGCCGCGGGACCACGTCGCTGGGCCGGACGGATGGCCGAGCGCGACATTTGGATCATGCCCTCCGCGCGTACGAGCCCTCGCGCGGCTTTCGCCGCAGCGTGACTTTTATTCACCTCGAGGGCCGCGGCGTGACACCACCGGCAGCCGCGACGGCGATCGTGCAGACGTCGCATTCGCCCGAGATCTGCCCGTAAACGCCTCCAGACGCAGATCTGCAGCCGCGTCGCTGACCACGACGAAAGGTTCGATCGCCATGATCTATGCGCCGGGCACCAGCGGCGGAGGGCTCGCCACCGCCTCGCCGCGCGTCGCGACAGCGACCTCTTCGGGCACGTAATTGCCGCCCGACAGCAGGAACTTGAACACCTCGTCGACCGCCAGCGAGGTCGGCCGGCACCGCGACAGCGGCACGAACAGGACCCGGCCGACCATCGGGTTCGGCGTGGTCGGCACGAACACACAGACCGCGTCGGTGCCGGCGCCGATGGGCTCGCCGCTGGTGAACGCGAGGTGCCACGCGTCGCCGTCGAGGCGGACCAGCACGACCTTGGAGTAGATGCCGCTGCTCCCGCCGGGCGTCAGCGAGATCTGCTTCCACGCCTTGTAAAGCTCGGCCAGCACCGGCACGCGCAGCAGCAGGCGATCGATCGCCGCCAACAGGTAGCGGCCGATCAGGCTGCGCACCAGCAGGCCGAGCGCGAAGATCCCGACCAGGGCCAGAGCCACGCCCGCGAACGGCACGTCGAGCCCGACCCATTCTTTGAGCGGGTCGCGCGTGAGGTGGTCGACGTACCACAGCACGAACACCGTGACGACGAGCGGGATCGCGGCGAAGACCCCGGCGAGGAAGGTATTACGGGCGAAGTTCTTGGCGTCCGCGATCATCTCGATTCATCCGGCGTAGGCCTCGTCCTGCTCGATCTTGCTGAGCACCCAGTCGAACTCGCCGCGCGTCAGGTGAGCGCCGCAGTACTCGCACGCGCCGGCCATGGAGACGCGGTCGAGCGGCGCCCCGCAGTTGGGGCAGTTCGCGTCCGCGGCCGGCTTGCCGCGGACCTTCGCCCCGCGGATCAGCGTCCAGTACTCGCTGTACGTGCGCGGGTACTTGGCGCTGCCCGACACGTGATCCCCGTTCATGCGCGCCGTGTAGTCGAGGCCGCGGGCCCACACGCGCACCGTCAGCGCGTCGTACCAGCGGTCGCGCTCGAGCTTGACGATCACCAGCCGCAGCACCTGCGTGCCCGCGAGCACGTTGCGCAGGCCCTGGGCCCGGTAGGCGTCGATCCAGTACTGCAGGTAGTTGAACAGCGAGTCGGACACGAACGGCCGCACGCGGCGGAGGTCGAGCGCGGTCCAGCCGGCGTTGAGCTCGGCGTGGATCGTGCGCACGCGCTGGTCGATGCGCTCGGGCGAGGTCGACGGGTCCTCGGCGATCAGGGCCGCGTGGGCCTGCTGGATGCCGGGCATGAACAGCGTGCGGTCATCGGTGCCGACCTCCTCCGCGTGGTGCGTCAGCGGCGGCGGGCGCGACTCGAGCCTGAGCACGCGCACGTGATGGACCGACCAGTCGAACCGCCCGCCCTCGACCTGCTGGCCGCAGAAGCGGCACGCGCCGCTGTCGCTGCGCTCGAACGGCGCCCCGCAGTTGGGGCAGCCGAGCGCCGTCACCGTCTCCGGCGTGCGGCTCCTGGCGTCGGCGCGCCGCTGCAGCCGCCACGCCTCGCGCACGTAGAACCCGCGCTCGCCGTCGGGCAGCGCGGCGCTGTAGTTGGCCTCGAACGCGACCTCGACCTCGATCATCCCGTCGGGCGTCGCCGGCAGCTGGACCTTCTCGACCTGCATCGAGCCGATCACGACCCCGCGGATCGGCGCCCCGGTCGGCTCGCGCTTCATCAGCGTCCTGCGGGTCTCGGGCCCGACGTAGGGCGCCAGCGCCTCCATCGCCCGCGCGTCGCCGCGGGCCCCCTGGGCGCGGGCGTACAGCGCGTAGACGAAGTCGGCGAACAGCACCGGCGAGAAGTCCGGATCGAGGCGACGGATCGCCGCCAGGTCGCCGCGGCGACCCGCGTGGGTCGCCGTCGTCGGCGCGCTGTCCCACGTCTCCTCGGCCTGACGCTTCCGATCGCTGCGGTAGTGGAAGTAGACGACCACGCCGACGATGACCAGCAGCGGCACCCCGAGCTGCGGCACCTCGAACACCAGCCGCACCAGCAAGTAGAGGATCACCCCGCCGTCGCCGCCGCCGCTGCTGCCCCCGCTGAAGCCGCCGCCGCCGCTGCTGCCCCCGCCGGAGTAGCCGTGGCCGCCGCCCGGGCGCGCCGCCGCCTCGGCCGCCAGCGCCAACAGCACCGCCGCCGCCGCGATCGCCAGGCCCCTGGACCATGTCCGCCAGGACATGCCCTTCGCGCCATGCCCCCGAGAGCATGTCCCTTGCGACATGTCCTTCATGCCAGCACCTCGTCGGGCAGCTCGTTGACGTCGTCCTCGCCGCGCGGCAGCGCGTCGGCGCACAGCGCCCCCAGGGCTTGCAGGTGCGGCGCCAGCTCGCTCGCGCGCGCCCCCGCGGCCACGGCGGCCTGCAGCCCGGCGACCGCCTGGTCCCACGGCGCGCGCGGGACCTCGCGGCGGACCCCGCGGTCGGCCAGGACCACCGCCGCCCGCTCGGTCAGCGACACGTACACGAACACCCCCGTGCGACCGCGGGTCTCCATCACCCCGTGGTCGAGGAACCCGGCCTTGGCCGCGCGCAGCACCGCCTCGTCCCGCCACGCGCGCGGCGTCAGCAGCCGGGCCAGCGCGTGCGCGTGGCGGACCAGCCACGCCGCCACCAGCCCGGCCAGCAGCGGATCGATCAAGAACCAGTGCAGCCCGAACGCCGGCTCGCCGTACAGCAGGAACGCCAGCGTCACCGTCGCCGCCAGCCCGCCGACCAGCGCCGGCACGTGGGCGTAGCGCTCGGACGTCGGCCGCACCGCGATCACCAGCTCCGCCGAGGTCCCCGCCTCGAACGCCTCGATCGCCCGGCGCAGCGCGCCCTTCCCGTCGTCGGCGAAGAACCCTGCCATCGTCAGCCTCCTCCGTCGCGCAGCTCGAACACGTAGTCGGTGCCGCCGCCGCGGACCCGCAGACGACCTGCCTCGAGGAACAGGTAGTCCGGCCCGCGCCGCAGCGGCGTCGTGCTCACCGTCTTGCCGGTCGTCGCGTCGAGCACGTAGAGCTGCCCGGGCCCGCCCGCGGTCCCGTGGCCGCTGTAGACGTGGCCGCGGTGGACCACGAAGTCGGCCGCGTTGGCCACCCGCGGCGCGCTGCGCCACAGCAGCTCGCCGCTGTCCACGTCGAGCGCGGTGATGAAGCCGTCATCGCCCCGCGCCTCCGCGGCATGGGCGTGGCCGACCAGCAGCACCGGGCCGGCGATCGCGGCCCAGGTCGCGCGCTGAGCCGCGCTCGTCCGCTCGCCCGCGGCCGTCCCTGGCGGGAGCGCGTAGGCCTCGAAGTCGAACAGCGCCACGATCTCCGCGGTGTCCTCGCGCTGGACCGCGACCAGCCGCCCGCCCGCGTAATCGGCCCCGTAGAACAAAATGTTGAAGCCGTCCTGGTGGATCGCCTGGACCAGCAGGAACTTGCCGAACGTCGGCGGGATCGTCGGCGGCAGCGCGCCCGGGTCGCCGCGCATCGGATTTGGCACCGCGTACTCCGGCAGCGCCAGGCCGTTGCGCGTCAACCACTCGGCGTCGCCGCTCGCGTCGGTCCGCTCCGACACCAGCGTCAGCGTCGGCGGCGGACCGGCCTCGATCGGCGCCGGTCTCTTCGTCACCTGGGCCCACGGCGGCGCCGGCAGCACGGTCGCCGTGCTGCCCGCGAACCACTCGCTGACCCGCGCCTGCGTAACCAGCAACGCCTCCGTCGCCGCGTCGAACAGCGCCTGCGTCGCCAGGTTGTCGGGCGCCGCGTCGAGCACCTCGGCGAACGCCTGGCGCGCCAGGTCGTGGCGACCGCCGTCCATCGCCGCCACCCCCTCGGCCCGCCGCCGCGCCAGCGCGGGCGGCAGCGCCTCGCCGCCGATCGTCACGACCTGTCCCAAAGGACCGGTACTCGCCTTCGCCGCGCCGGGGCCCGCCGGAGGGGCCGAAGTCGCGGCCTCGCCGGGCGAGCGCGACGGATCGCCGCGGCGACACGCCGCGAGGACGATCACGAGCGCGAGGGCGCTCCCGCGGCGGGCCTTTCGTCGCACCGGCCGCACTGTAGCGCAACCTCCCGCGTGACAGCCTCGCCGCGACCCCCTATCGTCCCCGCGTGACCTCTCGTCGGCTCTTTTTCGCGTGCGCGCTGGCGGCCGGGTGCGGCGACGCCGGCGGCCCCGGCAGTGACGGCGGCTCCGCCAGCACCGGCTCGGTCGTCGAGATCGACGGTACCATGGTCGACCTCGTGAAGCCGCAGCTGTGGCTGCAGCTCGGGGCCGACGCCGACCCGCTGCCGGACCACCGACCGGCCAGCGTCGAGTGCCCGCTCGGCGCCGGCTGGCTGGTCGAGGTCACCGGCTTCGAGGTCAACACCGGCGGCTGCAACTACGGCGCGTTCACCCAGCCGACGCTCCGCGAGATCGTGCCCGGAGCGCAGATCTCGCTGAACCTCTACCACTTCGACCTCGTCGCCGCCGAGCCCGCGACCGCGCACGCCGTGATCATGATCGGCGACCACGTGGTGCTCGAGCGCGAGGTCGAGATCCCCGGCAAGGCCATGGTCTACGACATCGACCTCGTCGCCGACTTCGCGCTCGCGGCCGGCGAGCCGGTGGTGTTCCACCTGCACAACCACGGCCAGAACACGTGGACCCTCGCCAGCATCCAGGTCGAGGTCGAAGACTGACGCGCAGCCGTGACCTTTCGTTCCGTGACAATTCGTCGCCGCTGAAGTAACCCTCGATCTCGCGGGCCCAGGCCCGGAGAGGGTCGACGGACGATGTTCATCCAGAAGATGTGCGGACCTGCGGCGGTCGTGCTGGCGTGCGTGACGACGATCGGCTGCAGCGACCCGGGCCCCGGCCTCGAGAGCGCCAGCGAGACCGCCGACGCCGGCACCGAAGCCACCACCGCGAGCACGACCGGCACCACCGCGCCGACCACCACCGACGCGCCCGAGGCCGAGCCCGTCACCTGGCATCAAAACATCGCCCCGATCTTCGTGCAGAAATGCAGCGGCTGCCACAGCGACGGCGGCATCGCCCCGTTCTCGCTGACCAGCTACGAGGCCGCCAAGCCGTTCGCTACCCCTGCCCTCGACGCGGTCGAGCGCGGCACCATGCCCCCGTTCCTGGCCGATGAGACAGCCGACTGTCGGCCGCGCCACGGCTGGCAGGACGACCCGCGGCTCAGCGACGACGAGCTCGAGCTGCTGCGCGCGTGGGTCGACCAGGGCGCGCCGGAGGGCGACCCGGCCACCGCTGCGCCGCTGCCCGAGCCGCCCGAGGTCGCGCTGAACGACGCCGACGTGCGCGTCGCCATCCCGACCCCCGTGTCGGTCGACGGCGACAAGGACCTGTTCCTCTGCTTCAGCCTCGACCCCGGCTTCGAGGACGACACCTGGATCGACGCCGTCCAGATCAGCGCCGGCAACCCGCAGGTCGTCCACCACGTGCTGGCCTACGTCGACGAGAGCGGCGCCTCGGCCGACAAGGTCAACGAGGACGGCTACTACCCGTGTTTCGGCGGCCCCGGCATCAACACCGCCAACCTGATCGCCGCCTGGGCTCCCGGCATGACCCCGTTCGAGATGCCGCCCAAGGTCGCCTCGCGGGTCGCCGCCGGCTCGCGGATCGTCATGCAGGTCCACTACCACCCGACCGGCAAGCCCGAGCTCGACAGCGACACCTCGCTCGACCTGCGGATCCACGACACCGTGCCCGAGTTCGTCGGCATGCTGGCGCTGATCGGCAACAGCGAGGGCCCGCAGCTGCTGCCGAGCGAGCACGACGACAAGGGCTACCCGGAGTTCCGGATCCCCGCCGGCGTCGAGAACCACGTCGAGCAGATGCTGTTCAAGCTCGACGACGTCCCGCCGCTGCGCGTGTTCGCCGTCGGCACGCACATGCACTACGTCGGCACCGACATGCTGGTCGGCCTCCAGCGCCCGAGCCCCGACGGTGACGAGCCCGCCGAGGAGTGCCTGCTGCAGACCCCGCGCTGGGACTTCAACTGGCAGCGCACCTACAGCTACGACGCCGCGCTCGACGCCGTCCCGCAGGTCACCGCCGGCGACCAGCTGTACCTGCGCTGCACCTACAACAACAGCATGTCGAACCCGTTCGTGGTCCAGGCGCTGGCCCAGCAGGGTCTGGACGCGCCCAAGGACGTCCGCCTCGGCGAGGAGACCCTCGACGAGATGTGCCTCGCCGTGGTCGGGATCGCCATCGCCCTCAAGGACGCGATCTGAAGCCTGTCCCCGAGGACATGCCCCACGAGGCATGCGCTCCCGGACAGGTCTCCAGGGACATGCCCCTTCGGGCATGTCCCGAAAGCGACTCTCAGTAGTCGATCAGGTCCGGATCGATCCGGCGGGACGTGTGGACCACCTCGGGCTGGACTTTGCCGGCCCTGGGCAGCTCGGGCTCGGGGGCGTCGCCGTCGCGCCACACGCAGCCGAACACCCGTGTGCTCGCGCGCGCGGCCACGGCCGCCGCCGTGCACTCGCCGTCGAGCGCGGGCGTCAGCTTCGCGTCGGCCCCTGCGGCCAGCCAGGCCGCCATCTGGGCCTTGAGTACCCGCGCGTGGGCCTCGCGGCTGTCCGCGGGCAGCTTGTCGGCGATGCAGGTCCGGTAGCGATCGGCGTAGGCGTCGCAGGCCGGCACGCCCGTGTTCCCGTCGGCGACCGCGACCGGCGGCGCGGGTTCGGGCGTCGGCGCGGGCGCCTCGACCCTCGCCGGCAAGGTCGGCGGCACCACTTCGGGGGCGGGCTTCGCTGCGGGCTGCGCCTCGGGCTTCGCTGTCGGCTGCGGAGCGGGCTCCGGCGCGGTGCAGGCGACGAGCCACAGGCAGAGCAAGGTGCAGGGGCGCGAGCGCGACATCGATCCTCCTCCAGGGCGAACCGGGCCACGCCCGGCGACGACCTTGAGTTTCTCGCGGATCGCGGGAAGATGCGAACAGAAGCTGCGAAGGGAAGATCGCCGCTCGCTCGCGCGTAGCCACGATCGCGCCCGCTCCCCCGACCGGCCTCGCGCTCGCTCACGAACCTGTCTCTTCCACCCTGTCCTCGAGGTCAGCATGTCCCGACTCGCGCTCGCCCTGTCCCTCGTCGTCACCGGCCTCGTCGTCAGCCTCCCGAACGCCGCCGACGCCTGCGGCAACAGCGTGCGGCGGGTCGTCGATCGCACCCAGGAGTACCTCCAGCGCGCCGAACAGCTGCTCGCCAAGGGTCAGTACAAGAAGGCCGTCGGGGCGGTCCGCGACGTGTTCGGCGACCGGGCCATCGCCGCCCACCGTGCCGGACCGGGCGCGCACCTCCACGCGCGCGCCCAGCGGATCCTCGCCCTCACCGTCGCGCGCAGCGGCGGCGACGTGCCGATCGGCATGGACCTCGGCGGCCCCGCGCAGGGCCGCAAGGACGCCGCGATCGCCTGGGCCGTGCTCACTCTGCGGCTGCAGGCCGGCGAGCAGCCGAGCCCCATGCAGACCGCCGAGCTGGCCGAAGCTCTGGCCCGGCAGGCCAGCGGCCGCGCCGAGGCCTTCGACCTGCTCAAGGGCCTCGGCGACGGCGACCTCATGCCGACCGCCCACGGCTGGGCCCTGCTCGCCGAGCTCAGCAAGCAGAACGGCGACGTCGAGCGCAGCAAGCAGGCCGTCGCGCGCTGCCTGCAGATGAACGCGCGCGGCGTGCAGTGCGAAGTCGCCGAGCAGGCCTAGCGCGCCGCACCGGCGTTGCCGATGTATGACTCTTTGGACATGTCCCGTTAGACATCTCGCTCCTCACGCCTGAAGCCGTCGACGGGACCTGGCCCAGCGCCGGTCACCGCTCCCCGGCGCGACATGTCCATTCGAACATGTCGCTATTAGAGAAAACATCTCACGACAGGCCCGCCGTCACGGCGGAGCAGGTTCTTCGCATGCGCAAAGCCATCGCCACAGTCATCCTCGTCTCGACGGTCTCCCTCCTCTCTCCCGCGTCCACGCGCGCCTGCGGCGGCAAGGGCCTGTGGGGCCCCGAGCATGACGAGTTGAACCAGGCCGCCAGGTCGATCGAGCGCGGTCGTCATGGCGAGGCCGTCGCGCAGGTGCGTCGTACCGTCAAGACGGCCGCCGAGTCGGCCTCGCCGGTCGCGGGCGCCGATCCATGGGTTCACAACCGGGCCCGCCAGCTGCTCGCCCTCGCGGTGGCGCGCAGCGCCGGCGCCGTGACGATCGCCCCGGGCCTCGGTGGCAAGCGCAAGGAGCACCGCAGCGCCGCGATCACCTGGGCGATCTCGGCGATGCGCGCCGACATCTCGCCGAGGACCGGCCAGCTCGCGTGCGAGCTCGGCCAGTGCCGCACCCTCGACGACCCGGCCTACACGGGGGCTCTGGCCGAAGCGCTGGCGCTCGTCGAGGATTCGCGCCCCGAGGCCTACCGCTTGCTCAAGGATCTGGGCGACCATGATCTCATGCCGACCGCGCAGAGCTGGGCTGTGCTCGCCGCGCTCCACCGTCAGCGCGGCGAGCTCGAAGCCGGGGCCGTCGCCCTCGAACGCTGCCGCCAGCAGGCGGCCAAGGGGGTTCGGTGCGACGTCACCCTGTGATCGCCGGCCCGGGCGCGCAGCCCCGCGGCCTCGCCGTCGCTTCGCTGACTGTCCTTTTATTCATGTCGTGCGGGACAGGTCCAAAAGACCCGGTCGACATCCCCGCCCCCGCCATGCCATCCGCCGTCCCCGCGGCCGTGCTCGAGCCGGCCGCCGACCCCGCCGCCGTCGCGCGCGGGCAGCTCCTCGTCGACCGCTTCGAGTGCGTACGCTGCCACGACATCCCCGGCCGTGAGCCGGCCCCGCTCGAGAAGCACTGCGTGCGCTGTCACCAGGACATCCTCGCCGGCCGGTTCCCGGCCCCGCCGGAGACCCTGCGCGAGTGGCAGGGTCATATCCACCACCTCACCGACGTCCCCGCGCTGCGCGGCCTCGATCGCTTCCGCCGGGCCTGGCTGGCCGCATGGTTGCATGCCCCGCACGACCTGCGCCCCGGCCTCGACACGACCATGCCGCGCCTGGCTCTCGGGACAGCCGAGGCCGCCGACCTGGCCGCCGCGCTCATCCCCGACGCCGAGGCCGCCGCCCCGATCGCCGGCGATCTCGAGCGCGGCCGCGAGCTGTTCGGCCTCAAGTCGTGCGCCCTGTGCCACCGCTTCACCGGCGCCCCGACCATCCCCCCCGCGCCCCGGTTGCCCGTCCCGCTCGACGACGCCCAGCTACAGCGCGGCCTGGCCCAGGCCCCCGACCTCCGGTTCACGCGCGAGCGCATGCGCCCCGCCGCGCTCGTCGCCTGGTTGATCGATCCGCCGCGGCACAAGCCCGGCACGCCGATGCCCCAGATCCCGCTCACCGAGGCCGACGCGCGCGCCCTCGCGGCCTGGCTCGTCGAGGTCCCGCTCGCGCCGCCGCCCGCTCCGAAGCCCGTGCAGCGCCTCCCCTTGCTCGACCGCCGCGTCACCTGGGCCGAGGTCGAAGCCCAAGTGTTTAAAAAAACCTGCTGGCACTGCCACTCCGATCCGGACTTCGCCCGCGGCGACGGCGGCCCGGGCAACAGCGGCGGCTACGGCTTCACGCCGCGCCGGCTCGACCTCGCCTCCTACACCGGCATCAGCTCGGGCAGCGTCGGCGACGACGGCAAGCGGCGCAGCGTGTTCGCCCCGCTGGCCGACGGGACCCCGCGGATCGTCGCCCACCTGCTCGCGCGCCACGCCGAGGTCGAGGGCGGCGCGCCGGAGCAGCGCGGCATGCCGCTCGGCCTCACGCCGGTGCCGCTGGCCGACATCCAGCTGGTCGACACCTGGATCGCCCAGGGCCGGCCGCAGTGAGCCTGGCGCAAGGGACATTTCTCTTCAAACATGTCCTTAAGAACATTCTCGAAGGAGCATGTTCAAACGGACATCTAATTTCGCCCGATCGGCGACACCCATGTCCTCCGGGACACCTCGTCGTCGGGCTCTGCTCGCAGCCATGGATTAGAGACACCTCCCTATCATCCCCGCCGCGGTCGGGCTTGCGCCCGCCTTCGCCGCCGCGCGGCGAGCTCGCCGCCGGGCGAGCGCGCTCACATGGCCGGTCAGAACTCCGCTCCGCAGCCTGCAGCGGCGGCGCGTCGGCGGCCTCGCGCCTTGGACCCGCGGCGGGCGTCAGGTAGCGTCCTGGCATGCGCCTCAGCTACCACCAGCTCGTCGATCGCGTCCGCGCCCGCGTCTCGGGGGTCACTGCCGCGGAGCTCGCGGCGCGGCGCGGCGCCACCGGCGATCGCAGCGTCGTGCTCGACGTGCGCGAGCCTGAAGAATTCGCCGGCTCGGGCACCCTCGCCGGCGCCGTGCACGTCCCGCGCGGCCTCGTCGAGAAGCTGGCCGCCGACATCCTGCCCGACCTCGACGCCGCGATCGTCGTCGTCTGCGCCTCCGGGCACCGCGCCGTGCTCGTCGCCGACGTCTTGCAGCTGCTCGGCTACACCCGCGCCCAGTACCTCGAGGGCGGCCTCTTGGCCTGGCAGGCCGCCGGTCTGCCGGTCGCCGCTTGCGCCGCCGCGCGCGCCGCTGCGGCGTCCGCCTGCGTCCGCACCCCGACCTGGGCCGACATCCGCGCCGCCTTCCCGATCGTCGGCCGCCAGGTCCCGGTCATGGGCGAGGGCGAGCGGGCCCTCCTCTACCTCGATCACGCCGCCTCCACCCACGCCCCCGATCGGGTCCTCGATCGCTACGCCCGCTTCATGGCCGGCGAGTACGCCAACATCCACCGCGGCACCCACCTGCTCTCGCGCAAGGCCACCGAGCACTTCGACGAGTGTTACTACGTCGTCTCCGACTTCATCGGCGGCGACCTCGAGCGCGACTGCGTGGTCTTCCTCGGCAACACCACCCAGGCCGTCGACCTCGCCGCCCACGTCATGGCCGCGCTGCCGGGCAAGGTCATCGTCACCGAGCTCGAGCACCACTCCAACGACCTCCCGCACCGCAACCGCGGCCCCGTCCTGCGCGCCCGGATCACCCCTGACGGTCGCCTCGACATGGACCACCTGGCCCAGCTGTTGCGGCACAACCAGGTCAAGCTGGTCGCCGTCACCGGCGCCAGCAACGTCACCGGCTGGATGCCCGACATCCACGCCATCGCCCGCCTCGCCCACGAGCACGGCGCGCTGATCCTCGTCGACGCCGCCCAGCTGCTCGCGCACCAGCGCATCGACGTGAGGCCCGCCGGCGATCCCGAGCACCTCGATTTCGTCGCCGCCGCCGGTCACAAGGCCTACGCCCCGTTCGGCGCCGCCTTCCTCTACGGCCCGCGCGGCATCATGGACGCGGCCCCGCCCTACCTGCCCGGTGGTGGCACCGCCTCACGCGTCGGCCCGCACAGCGTCGAGTATGTCAGCGCCCCCGATCGCCACCAGGGCGGCACCCCCAACATCGGCGGCGTGCTCGCCCTCGCCGAGGCCCTGCGCTTCCTCGACGGCATCGGCATGGCCCACGTGCGCCAGCACGAGCTCGCGCTGACGCGGCGGGCCATGGCCGGCATGCAGGCGCTCGGCGTCACCCTCTACGGCCCCGCCGATCCCGACGCCCGCCTCGGCGTCCTCAGCTTCAACGCCGTCGGCGTCTCCGATCCGCTGGCCGCCGCCGTGCTCAGCGAGGAGCGCGGCATCGCCGTCCGCAACGGTCGCTTCTGCGCCCACGTCCACGTCGACCGCCTGCTCGCCAGCCAGGGCGGCGCCACCCCCGAGCCCGGCAGCGCCCCCGGGGCCGTGCGCGCCTCGTTCGGCCTCTACAACGACGAGGCCGACGTCGACCGCCTGCTCGAGGGCGTGGCTGTCCTTCAGGACAGGCGATGGGTCGGCCGCTACCGCGTCCGCGCCGCCGGCGTCACCGCCGAATTCGCCGGCCGCTGCAACGACCGCTGGATGGAGGCCGACGCTCCGAGCCCGCCCGCCCACGTCGACGGCGACCCTGGCGACGCCCTGCTGTTCGCCCAGCTCAACCCGAGCGGCCCGACGCGCTCCTACCTGGTCGCCGATCGCAAGACCGGCGCCGCCATGCTCGTCGATCCGCGGCGCGACCAGGTCGACCGCTACCTCGCCGAGCTGCAGCGCCACGGCCTGCGCCTCGAGCTCGTGCTCGACACCCACACCCACGGCGATCACCTCTCCGGCGCCAAGCGGCTCAAGGACCTCCTCGGCTGCGAGATCGCCATGCACCGGGCCGCCGCCGCTCCCTGCGTCGATCGCCCGCTCGACGACGGCGACTCCATCGCGCTCGGCGGCCTCGCGCTCGAGGTCTGGCACACCCCCGGCCACACCCCCGACTCCCTGTGCCTCCTCTTGCCCGATCGCGTGCTCACCGGCGACACCTTGTGGCTCGGTGGCACCGGCGGCTGCGACCTCGCCGGCGACCCGGCCGCCCTCGCCGCCAGCCTGCTGCGCCTGCGCGGGCTGCCCGCCCACACCGAGGTGTGGCCGCTACACGACTTCGAGGGCCGCGGCCGCGGCACCATCGGCGAGGAGGCCGGCCAGAACCCGTTCCTCCAGGGCGACCTCGGCCAGCTGCGCGCGCGCCTGGCCCCCGGCCGGGCCGAGGCCAGCGCCGTCAGCCAGGCCAACGCCGCCTGTCAGACATGAACCTTCGGACATGCCCGATCGGCCATGCCCTGCGGGACATGGCCCCGGGAACATGCCCCGAGGGCCACCCGCTCACAGCGCCGCGATCTCGGCCCCCAGGCACCACGAACCGTACGGGTCGATCTTCGGCGTGAACAGGTTGACGTCGCGCAGGCCCGGCTCGTCGCACGCGTCGGAGCCGAAGTGGCTCTGCTGCGGCGGCGGCAGCGACGATGGGTCCGCGCCGAAGCCGACCGTCGACTTTTGATCGCCGCCGACGAAGCCGACGCAGAAGCGCCCCGTCTCGATCACCGGCTGCTGCGCCTCGGCGATCTGCAGCGACCCGCTCGAGGCCGGCAGGCCGAGCGTCTCGGAGGTGTAGAGGACCTCCTGAAGATCGCCGCTGCGGATCTGGAACCGGACCCGCGCCTGGCCGGTCGCCGCCACCAGGGTGTAGTCGATCCGGCGCACGCGGAACGGCGGGGCGACCGGAGCGTCGTAGCACTCCGCCCCGCGGACCTCGCCGGCGAGCCCGTTCAGGATGTTGCCCGCGCCGTAGCACCACAGCGGCTCGACGCAGTTGGCCGGCTCGTAGTGGTGCAGCTCGGCGGTCTGCGGCCCCCCGGTGGTCGTGTCCGTGTCGTCGGTGGTCAGCGCGATCGTCGTGGTCGTGCTCGAGTCGGTGCCGCCGATGAAGCCGGTGGTCGTGCTCGTGCTCGTCGTCGTGCTCGTGCTCGTGCTCGTGCTCGTGCTCGTCCCGGGCTCCGGCATCGTCGTCGGCTCGGCCGTCGAGCCCGCCACCGCGGTCCCGAGGGTCGACCCGGGCACGCCGTCGTAGGCCGGGTTCTCGATCAGGCACCCGCTCGCGGCCATCAGGCACCCTGCCAGCCGCGCGCGTCCGCCCTGAAGCCTCATACTGTCAATATACCACGTTCAGCGCCGGCCGGCCGCCGACCACATGTCCCGAGGGACATGCGACCCTGTGACTCCGGCGTCGCCCGCTCGCACCCGCCCGCACGTCCTACGCTATCGTCGCCGGCATGCGGACGCGCTCGCTCTGGTCTCTCCTCGCCCTGCTGGCCGGTTGCGCCGACCGCGGGCGCGAGCCGGCGGATCCACCGTCCACGCCCGGCGACCGCGACGCACCGGGTCCGACGCTCGCGCTCGGCGTCAGCCACACCTGCGCGCTCGAACGCGGCGAGGTGTACTGCTGGGGCTTCGGCGGTCACGGTCAGCTCGGCCTCGGCGACCGCAGCGATCGCAGCGAGCCCACGCGCGTGCCCGGCCTCGCCGACGTCGTCGCCGTCACCGCGGGCACCTGGCACACCTGCGCCCTGCGGCGCGGCGGCGAGGTCCTGTGCTGGGGCGATGGTTCGCTCGGCCAGCTCGGCGACGGCCTCCTCGGCACCCGCCCGCGCCCGAGCCCCGTCGCCGGTCTGCGGGCCGTGGCGATCGGCGCCGGTGGTTCTCACACCTGCGCGATCGACCCTGTCCGAAAGGTCCTGTGCTGGGGCTCCAACGACCGCGGCGAGTCCGGCCCCGGCGCGGCGCCGATCGTGCGCCCGGCCGCGGTGCCCGGCGCCCCTACCGCCGACGCGATCGCCGTCGGCGAGCCGTTCGCCTGCGCCCTCGCCGACGGCCTCGTCACCTGCTGGGGCCGCGATCCGCTGCGCGACGGCGCCGGCACCGAACCCGCCGAAGTGCCCGCGCTCGCCGGCGCCGTCAGCCTCGCGGCCGGCGTCGACCACCTGTGCGCCGTCGGCCGCGACGATCGCCTCCTGTGCATCGGGACAGGTTCCGAAGGACAGCTCGGTGACGGCCGCCCGCCGGCGATCGAGCCGCCGCGCAGCCCCCACGGGGTCGCCATGGCCCGCCCGCGGCTCGCCGAGGTCGCCGACGTCACTGACGTCGCCGCCGCCGCCGTCGGCGATCAATTCGCCTGCGCGCTCCGGCGCTCCGGCGGCGTCGCCTGCTGGGGCGGCAATCGCGACGGCCAGCTCGGCGACGGCGGCCAGATCCCCCGCGATCGTCCTTCGCCTGTGCGTGACCTCGACGACGCCGTCGAGCTCGTCGCCGGCACCGCGCACGCCTGCGCCCGGCGCACCCGCGGCGACCTGGTGTGCTGGGGCTACAACGAATTCGCCCAGGCTGGCGAGCGCACCACCGCCGCTGCTGCCCCCACCGTGCACGCCCTCGCCGCCGCCGGCCTCGCCGTCGGCGACTCCCACGCCTGCGCCTGGAACGCCGACGGCGCCTGGTGCTGGGGCGACGGGACCTACGGTCAGCTCGGCGACGGCGCCCGCGACCGCCGCGACGTCCCGACCGCGGTGCCCGGCCTCGGCCGCGTGCGCGAGCTGGTCGTCGGCGCGCGTCACACCTGTGCTTTGGAACATGGCGGAACAGTCATGTGCTGGGGCGACGACAGCTTCGGCCAGCTGGCCGGTCGCGGCGTCCCGCGGGGCGAGCCGATCGACGAACATCGCGGACCGCTGCCGCTGCCGCCGATCGAGGCCCGCAGTCGACCGCGCGCGGGCCCCGTGGCCGGGCTCGCGGACATCGTCGACCTCGCCGTCCACGAGCACCGCACCTGCGCCCTGCGGCGGGACGGCGCGGTGGTGTGCTGGCACGCCTTCGCCGACCAGCCGCTGGACCACGCGCGCACGATCGCCGGCGCCGTCGAGATCGCCGTCGGCGCCGCGCACGCATGCACGCGCGACACGACCGGCCGCGTCCGCTGTTGGGGCACCAACCACAGCGGTCGCCTCGGCGACGGCACCACCGAGTCCCGCGACGCCGACGTCGCCGTCCGCGGGCTCGACGACGCCGTCGCGCTCGCGGCCGGTCGCCTCCACACCTGCGCCTTGCGGCGCGGCGGCGACGTCGTGTGCTGGGGCGACGGTCTGATGGGTCAGCTCGGCGACGGCACGCGGGCAGGTCGCCCGACCCCGACCCGCGTCGCCGAGCTCGGTCGCGTGCGCGCGATCGCGGCGGGCGAGGACGCCACCTGTTCGATCGGACAGGCGCACGATATCCACTGCTGGGGCGACGGCGCGGCCGCGGGCCGTCGCTTCACGCCCCAGCGCGTCGACCTCGGCCCCGCATCGCTGCTCGCCGTCGGCGCGCAGACTGCGTGCGCCGGCGAGGGCGAGCGCGTCGTGTGTTGGGGCCAGGCTCTCCCGCCACCGATCACGCGCACGTGGGACGTCGTCACCACACCGCGCGTGATCGCGCTGCCGTGAGCGCGACGTCGCTGCGGCGCCGACGCGGCGCCGCACCGGCGCTCGCGCAGCTTGAAAGCCGAAGCGTCGCCGGGCGATAGTCGTGATCGGCTCGACTCTTCGCGCGGTGAAAATTATGGCACGCAAAACTTCTCTCGTATGGATGACTTCGCTCGGCCTCGTCGTGGGTTGCGGTGACGACGGCGACGCGACGTCGCAGACCGGCGCCGCCTCCCAGGGCACCATGTCGACTCTGGTGACCACGGTCGACACGGTCGCCACCATGGACGGCACCGAATCCGCCACTGGCACCCCGCCGACCACCACCGAGGGCACCATGGGCGCCACCAGCGACAGCTCGGGCGTGCCGACCTCGACCAGCGAGAGCACCTCGACCGGCATGGTCACGGCGACCATGGGCAGCACCGAGACCGTCACCGACACGCTGGCGACCGACCCGTCCGAGACGGCGACCTCGAGCACCAGCGACAGCGACAGCGACACGAGCACCACCGTCGACACCACCTCGACGACCTCGACCACCGACACCACGACCACGACCACCGGCGACCCGGGCACCACCACCGAGGACACGCCCTGCAACGAGATGCAGGTGACGCTGACCCCGGTCGTGCCGAACGTCATGCTCGTGCTCGACAAGTCCGGCTCGATGCTGTCGCTGTGGGACCACGACGCCAACGCCAACACCCCGACCGTGAGCCGCTGGTACAGCCTCTACGCCGTCGTCGACCAGGTGCTCACCAACTTCAACGCCAAGTTCAACTTCGGCATGAACCTGTTCCCCAACAAGCAGGCGGTCGACACCTACGTCGTCGGCGCCTGTCCGGTGAACGGCAACGTCGAGGTCCCGGTCGCGCCGTTCAACAAGAACCCGATCCTCAACGCCCTGCCGGCGCAGAACAACAACACCATCAAGGGCGGCACCCCGGCCCAGGCCGGCGTCCTGGCCGCGCTGACCCACCTCAAGACCCTCGACCCGATGGTCCCGCGGGCGATCATGCTCATCACCGACGGCGCCGCCAACTGCACCACTGGTCTGCAGCCCCCGCCGCTGTTCGAGAACTACGACCAATCGCTGCACACCCTGGTCGGCAACGCCTGGACGCAGGACACCATCCCGACCTACGTCATCGGCATCGCCATCGCCAACTCGGTCTCGCCGGTGCAGATGGACGGCAGCCCCGACAGCACCAACCCGTACGTCAAGCTCAACGAGCTGGCGACCCAGGGCGGCACCGCCAAGCCCGGGCCCGAGAAGTTCTACAGCGCCGACAACCAGGTCGAGCTGCAGGCCGCGCTCAACGCCATCGTCACCGACGCCCAGAGCTGCGTGATCGCCCTCAACGACGAGCCCGGGTTCCCGCAGTTCACCAAGGTCAAGATCGGCGACGTCGAGGTGCCGAAGATCAATAACTGCGCCAACGAGAACGGCTGGAAGTACACCGACCCCGCGCCGCCGTACGTCGCCATCGAGCTGTGCGGCACCGCCTGCAACTCGCTCAAGCAGACCGGCGAGGCCGGCGTCGAGTACTACTGCAAGCCGGCCTGATGGGCTCGGTGCATTCGCCCGATCGCCAGCGGCGGTCGGTGCGGCCATTCGCGGGGGCGCTCGTCGATCGCGGGCGCCCCGGTCGGCGCGGCCATTGGCGCGAGGCGCTCGTCGAATGCGGAGCGCCCCTGTCGGCGCGGCCATTGGCGTGAGCGCCCCTATCGGCGCACGAGGACGCCAGCCGGCGGGCCGGACGTGCGGGGCTGCGCGCCGCATTGCGCGGCCCCGGCTGCGCGCCGCATTGCGCGGTCCAGGCGAGCGGACGCAGCTCCCGAGCGAGGTGCTCGCGCGCGCGGCATGATTGCTGAGTAGCGCGGCCCCTGGTAGGGTGGCTGAAATGCGTTACATCCGTCCCGATGTCGTGGCTCTCGTGTCGTGCGCCGTGTTGCTCGCGGCCTGCGGCGACGATCAGCCGGTCACTTCCACTGATACTACCCCGCAGATCACGTCCGCGACCAACCAGACCACCAACCAGGTCTCGTCGACCAGCGGCCCGCAGGACACCGATCCGACCACCGGCACGCCGACCGAGCCCGGCACCAGCTCGCTCGGCACCGAGTCGAACGGCACCGACACCACCGGCACGCCCGGGACCTCGACCACCGATCCCGGCGGCACCGACACCGACACGACCGGGCCCGACCCGAGCACCACGACCACCGATCCCGGGACCTCGACGATGACGATGCCGTGCGAGGAGGCGAACTGTCCCATGGGCCAGTTCTGCGATCCCGTCAGCGATCAGTGCATCCCCGGCTGCAACGACGACTCCGACTGCAACGCCCCCTCCAAGTGCGACGTCGGCAGCAACACCTGTAAGGGCTGCCTCGGCGACGGCGACTGTCCGCTCGGCACCGTGTGCGACGCCGGCGAGTGCACGCCCGGCTGCAACGACATGCAGCCGTGCCAGGACGGCCTCGCCTGCTGCAGCAACACCTGCCTCGACCTGCTGGTCGACGTCGACAACTGTCAGGCCTGCGGCAACGTCTGCCCGGTCCCGCCGAACGCCGCGGCGACCTGCGCGATGGGCCAGTGCGGACTCGGGGCCTGCAAGGCGCCGTGGAACGACTGTGACAAGGACCCGGCCAACGGCTGCGAGAACCAGGGCCAGTGTCAGTGCACCCCGGGCGCGCAGATGGCCTGCTACACCGGCCCGAACGGGACGCAGGGCGTCGGCATCTGCAAGGAGGGCGTGCAGACCTGCAACCCGCAGGGCACCGGCTTCGGCCCGTGCACCGGCGAGGTCACGCCCAACCCGACCGAGATCTGCGCCAACAACCTCGACGACAACTGCAACGGCCAGACCGACGAGGACTCCGACAAGGACGGCGACGGCTACACCGTGTGCGGCGGCGACTGCTGCGACGAGGTCGGCCCCAGCTGCCTCAACCCCGTGCTCGTCAACCCGGGCGCGTTCGAGGTCGGCGGCAACATGGTCGACGACGACTGCGACGGCACCAAGGACAACCCGGTCGCCTCGTGCGACGGCGGCCTCGCCAGCAACTCCGGCACCCCGATCGACTACGCCAAGGCGATCGACCTGTGCCAGACCACGACCGAGAACCCGCCGCAGAACCAGAAGAAGTGGGGCGTCATCTCGGGCACGCTCACCCGCGCCGACGGGTCCGGTGCGATCGACGCCCAGGCCCGGTCGATCCGTCCCGGCTTCGGCACCAACGTGGTCCCGCAGCAGAACGCTCGCCTGGCGATCCTCTCGACCGGCAACGCCGCCGACTCGAACGATGCCAACCCGCCCTACGCCGACTTCCAGACCGGCAAGGACAACGGCGCCAACAGTGCCGCGCCGGCCGACTGGCTGGCGGCCAACGGCGGCAACTTCCCCAACGCCCCGGGCTGCCCGGGCGCCGGCAGCAACGCGGCCAACAACAGCGCGATGCTGAAGCTGCGCGTCCGCGTGCCCACCAACGCCAAGTCGTTCAACGTGCAGATGTACTTCTACTCGGCCGAGTGGCCCGAGTGGACCTGCACCGCTTACAACGACATGTTCGTGACGCTCGTCAACTCGAACGCCGCCGGCAACCCGGCCGACCGCAACATCGCCATCTACACCACGCCGAACAACCAGAAGTACCCGGTCGGCGTCAACCTGGTGAAGGCCGCCACCGGCCTGTTCACGCAGTGCAAGAACGGCACGTTCGGCTGCAGCGGCGGCAACGGCGGCAACTACAACGGCTGCCTGAGCCAGGCCGGGCTCGCCGGCACCGGCTTCGACATCCTCGAGGGCGGCTGCGGCAACAACAACACCACCGGCGGCGGCACCGGCTGGCTCAAGATGGCGGGCAACGTCAACGGCGGCGAGGTCATGGAGATCCGGTTCGCCATCTGGGACACCGCCGACGGCGTCTACGACTCGCTGGTCCTGCTCGACGACTTTGTGTGGTCGGTCCAGGCCTCGCAGCCCGGCGTGCAGCCCAACTGACGCCGGCTCGACAGGCGCGGCGATCGTGATACGTTCGCGCTCGCCGTGCCCGACCTGCCCCGAATCACCATCCTGGGCGCCGGCCGCGTCGGCGGCGCCCTCGCTGCGCAGAGCCCGATCCCCGCCGACCTCGTCACCCGCGAGGCCGGCTGGGAGGCCCTGGACGGCCCCGCGGGCGCGCCCGTGGTCGTCGCCGTCGACAACGCCGGCCTCGACGCGGCGCTCGCCCGCGTCCCGGCCGCGCGCCGGCCCGACCTGGTGTTCGTGCAGAACGGGGTGCTCGAGCCGTGGCTGTTCGAACATGGCCTTCAGGACAGCACCCGCGCCCTGCTCTACTTCGCCGTGCCGCGCCGCGGCGCCGCGATCGAGCCCGGCGGCACCAGCGTGCTGACCGGGCCGCACGCCGAGGCGCTGGCGACCTGGATGCGGGCGATGGACCTGCCGGTCGAGGTCGTCGCCCGCGAGGCGTTCACCGCGGCGATGCTCGAGAAGCTGATCTGGAACAGCGCGTTCGGCCTCCTGTGCCAGCGGTTCGACTGCAGCGTCGGCGAGGTGCTGGAGCGCCACGACGAGACCCTCGCCGCCCTCGTCCACGAGCTGCTCGCCGTCGGCCGCGCCGCCCTTGGCGTCGAGCTCGCGGCCGCCCCGCTGCTGCAGCGCCTGCGCGCCTACTCGCGCGCCATCCCGACGTACCGCGGCGCCGTCAAGGACTGGCGGTGGCGCAATGGCTGGTTCGTCGCCGCCGCGGCCGAGCACGCGATCGCCACGCCGACGCACCTCGCCCTGCTGCGCGAGGCCGGCGTCGACATGGCCCCAAAGACATGACCTAAAGGACGGGTGGCTGCGCCGCGCTCCCGGCGTGTCCCGCGATTCATCAGTCGCAGTCAATCTGTCCCGCGAGACAGATTGACCGCGAGCGCCGGCTCAACCGCCGAGCGCGATCGTCAGCGCGTGGCGCACCGGCGCGCCGGCGAACTGCAGCGATGTCACTGCCTCGCGGATGCAGCGGTCGAGCGGGTGCCGCTCGTCGACCGAGACGTGCTGGACCTCGAGCAGGCGCGTCGGCCCGCCGACCTCGAGCGACAGCACCAGCCGCCTCGGCGCCCCCGGACACGCGCGCAGGCGCGGCGCCAGGGCCTCGACCGCGGCCACCACCTCGGCCCGCGTCGGCCCCGGTTTCGGCGTCACGGCCGGCGACGGGGCGACCGCCGGCGGCGCGGCGCTGGTCGGCGGGTCCGGGCTCGCCGGCGGCGTCGAACCTGTCCACAAGGACATGGCGAAGAAGCCAGCCACGGCGAGCGCCGCCGCCCCGAGCCCCAGCCCCCAGCCCAGGCGGGCGCCGCCGGCTCGCCTCGCGGGTGTCCTCGAGGACATGTCCCTCCAGGCAGCCGCGGACGCGGCCACCGGTGCGGCCGCGCGCGGCCGCGAGCCCGTCGCCGCCGCCCCGGGCGCCCGCTCGCCGCGATCGCTGTGGAGGCTGCGCAGCGCGTCGCGCTCGGCGCGGAGCAGCTCGAGCAGGCCCGTCATCGAGCCGACCCGCTGCTCGGGGTCCTGGGCCAGGATGTCCTGGAAGTCCGCCGCCAGGAACGTGTCCTCGAGCTGCGGCGCGGCGACGACCACGTGCTCGCGCAGGCGCTCGGCGCCCTCGCCGGGCTCGGCCGCCAGCAGCTCGCGGATCACCGCGTTGGGCATCTGCGCCCCCGTGATCAGCATGAACAGCACCGCGCCGAGCGAGTAGACGTCGCTGCGCTCCGACTTGGCGCCGCCGGTGAACAGCTCGGGCGCGGCGAAGGCCGGGTGGCCGTACGCGCGGCCGTCGTCGCCGCGGTGGCGGGGCGTCGGCGCGTAGCGCTGGTCGGTCGCGGCGTAGAACGCGTCGAGGAAGCGGCACTCGCTGAGGTCGATGATGCGCGGCCGCGGCGGCAGGCTGCGCTCGAGCATCAGGTTGGTGAAGCTGATGTCGCCGTGGAGGATGCCGCGCGCGTGCGCGTCGTGCAGCGCCTCGGCCAGCTCGATCACCAGCTCGACCGCCGCCAACGGGTCCATCGGCCCGCGCTGGATCGTGCGCGCCAGCGGCTCGCCGTCGATCAGCTCCTCGACCAGGTACCACGAGCCGTCGTCGTTGTAGTCGCACTCGTAGATCCGCGGGAAGGCGCGATGGCTCAGCTTGTCGAGCGCCATCGCCTCGCGGCACAGATCGGCCAGCACCGGGGTGCGGGCCAGCGCGCGCGGCAAGATCTTGACCGCGACGTCGCGCCCGAGGATGTGGTGATGCGCGCGCCAGGTCTGCCCGCACTTGCCCTGCCCGAGCAGCGTGCGCAGCTCGAGCCGGCGCGCGTACAGCCGCGGCGGCGCCGTGGCGCTGCAGCGGGTGTCGCCGGCGTCGCTGCAGCCCGGCTGTTCGAGCGGCGCCGGCGTCAGGTCCGGCGCCAGCGGCCACACCTGCGGCTCGGGCAGCAGCACCGGCTGCGTCGCCGCCAGCTTGTGCGGCCACACCTCCATGCCCGCGGCCAGCCAGGCCGCGCGCAGCTCGTCGGCGCGCAGCTGCGGGTGACCCTCGACGTCGGCCGCGAGACCGAGCACGCGGCGCAGCGGCTCGGGCACCGGCTCGGCCGGATCGTCGCGGTCCATCAGCGCCTTGAGCGTGCGCCCGAGCTGGGCCAGATCGGCGCGCGACGAGCGGGCCCCGCTCGCCTCGTCCGCATCGGTCTGCGGCGCCGTCAGCAGGCGCGCCACGCCGGCGTCGCTCCAGCGGATGTTGCGGGCCGTGACCGCCCCGTGGGCGAGCCCGTGCTCGTGCAGGCACATCAGCGCCTCGGCGATCTGCAGCCCGACCTGCCACGACGTGTCGATCGCCAGCGGCGCCTGCGTCCACCGCTGCGCCAGCGACACGCCGCCCTCGTCCTCGCGCACGAAGTACGGGTGACCGTCGCCGCCGACCCCGTGATCGACGACCGGGGCGATGTACGCGTGGCGCAGCGCCGCCAGCAGCTTGGCCTCGCGCCCGAACCGCTCGGCCGCCGCGGCCCCGAGCGCGTGCTGCAGCGACACCACCTGCACCCGCGTCCGCTCGCGCTCGTCGTGCGCCACGTACACGCTGCGCCCCGGCTCCTCGTCGATCCGCTCGACCAGGCGGAACCGCGGCGAATCGGGCGCGACGGACATCCCCGGAGCGTGCCCGGTCGGACCCGCGAACGCAATTGCCGGCGCGCGGCGGCCGCTGTGTTGCGTCGCCGCGTGGCGAGGTTGTGGTATGTCTTCGGGGCGCGATGAATCCTTGCCTGTGCATCGTCCTGGCCGCCCAGATCGCCGCAGGCCCGGCCCCCACGGCGTCGTCGCCTTCGTTTGGCCAGCTCGAGCGGCGCATGCAAGAGCTCGTCGAACAGGAGAGGTTCGAAGAGCTTGCGCGCGACGGCGAGTCGGCGTTCGCGCGGGTCGACCTGGAGCCGTGGCAGCGCCGCGAGCTCGCCTTCTACGCGCTGCGCGGCTACCACCGGGTGTTCGCCGCCACCGGTCAGCCCGCGGGTCTGTGCCGGGCTCGCAATTTGTTGCGTCGCGTCGAGCGAGAGGTCGGCCTCGGCGAGGACGCGGCGATCGCCGCCCGCCTGCGCGACGTCACCGAGACCGACCTCGCCAGGCAGGGCCCCAAGGATCCCTGCGGCAAGCCGCGACCTGCTGCCGCCAGCGCCCCGCCGACGACGCCGGCCCAGCTGTTGCCGGTGCAGCGCAAGCCGGCCCCCCCGCCCGCGGTCGACGACGGCCAGCCGCCGCTGCTCGCCGTCTCGCGGACAAAACCCGCCAGCGCGCCCGCGACTGCGCCCACGCGGCCGACCCCCGATGTGCCGCCGGCCCAGCCCGACCCGGCCCCGAGCCCGCGCAACCGGATCCTCGCCGGCAGCCTGCTGCTGGTCGCCGGCCTCGGCCTCGGCGCCGGCACGGCGGTGATGCTGCTGCGCCGCAGCGAGGCCAACGGCGAGATCGTCGAGATCGGCGAGACCGTGTCCGCCCAGAATCGATGGCCCACCGACGCTGAGCTCGCGCGCGCCAACCACCTCGCCGACGTCTACCGCGACCTCACGCCCGCGGCCGGCGTCACCGGGGCGGTGGCCAGCATCGCGGCCGTCACTGGCGTGGTGCTGCTGGCCGTCCCGCAGCGCCGACGCGCCACCGCCCGCGTGTCGGCGAGCCCGTGGTCGGCGATGCTGACCATCACCGGCCGGTTCTGAAGCCGCGCCGGCGCGGCGAATGGCATGAGTCGATCCGCCGCGCCTCGTGACATTGGCGACACGACGTTGCAGATCCAAGGGACATGTCCCTTCGGACAGCATGAGCGCCCCCCGCGCGAATCGCCCCTGCGGCCGCTCGCCCGCGCGCGCCGGTGACCCCCGCGTGTCCCCAGGATCCCCCGTCGGAGCATTTCCGCGCCGCGCGAAATCATGACACGCGCGGCCGCGCACCTCTGCGCGAGATGTCGATAGCGCGGCCTGCCACGAGTCCGGCGGCGCGACCCGCCGCGCGGGCCCGACATTGACACCGCGCGGTCAATCGCCGGAGCACCGCCAAGCGGCGTCGAACACGGGTCTGCCGCGCGATGGACCGCCGACGAACTCGTGTGCGCCCTCGAAGTCACGCGCTCGTCGGCCCGCGAACTCGCGAGGCTCGGCTACCCTGTTGTTCGCGGAGATGCAGCGGCGCGCCTTCCCCAGCCTCCCGGGCATCGTCGTGCTCGGCGTCGCGGCCTGCACGGCGCCCGGCCTCGGCAACCTCACCCACGACCCGCCGGCGCAGGAGTCCGCGACGGGCGCGAGCGGCAGCGCCAGTGAGGACGGCCCGGCGACCACCAGCGAGCCCGCGCCGCCCACCGGGACCACCAGCGAGGACCCCGCGACCACCGCCGTCGGCAGCACCACCACCGAGGGCAGCAGCAGCAGCTCGAGCGGCAGCAGCACCACCACCGAGGACGATCCGTCCGCGCCGCCCGCGATCGTCGACGGCGGTCTCGGCCCCGATCCGCTGCAGCAGCCCGGACCCGTGAGCGTCACCATCGACACGGCGCACGCCGACGGCGTGCGCATGCAGGTCGACGGCGGCCCGGTGATCGAGCTCGGCCCCGCCGAGGCCGACGCCTTCACCGGCGAGATCGTCGTCTACACCGCGCTCGACAACGGCCCGCACTTCGCCACCTTCGTCGCCTGGCGTGGCGAGCTCGAGAGCGAGGCGCTCGAGCTGCCGTTCACCGTGGCCCTGCCGCCGATGGGCAGCGAGCTGTTCTGGGAGGGCGACAACGCCATCGGCCAGGGCACCGTCATCGCCCTCGCCGTCACCCCTTCGCACCACCTCATCGAGCTCGGCACTTATTATCCCCAGGGCGATGCGCGCTGCTACTTGCGCCGCCGCAGCCTCGGCGGCACCTGGGCCGACGGCGACCTGTTCGAGGTCAAGCCGGGCCTCAAGTGCAGCGCCATCGACCTCGCGGTCGACGACGACGGCGCCCTGCTCGTGCTCGTCGACAAGCTCGAGGGCGGCGAGCTGCGCTGGTGGCTCGGCAAGTACGACGCCTGGGCCGGCCAGCCCGTCAACGTCGGCGCTGGCGTCGTCGGTGACCGCGCCCGCGCCCTCGCCCGCACCGGCGACCGCGCCGCCGTGTGCGGCACCCGGCCCAAGGGCAACACCGTCACCGCCACCGCCTGGATGTTCGCCTCCGGCGGCGGGGCCGGCACGATCGTCACCTACGATTATTTGCCCCCCACCCAGCCGCCCCTGCCCCTCGAATTCAGCGAGACCCCCAACGATTGCACGTTCCTCGACGATCGCCTGTTCATCACCGGCGAGGTCAAGGGCAAGCACGAGCAGGACAACGTCATCCGCGTGAAGCACTTCCTGCTCGAGTCCGGTTTCGCGGGCGAGGACCCGATCTGGAAGCTGGCGGCCTCGGGCTTCAGCCAGGGCGGCGGCCGCGTCATCACCACCGACGGCGACTCGCAGGTGATGACGGGCGGCTACTTCTGCGGCGATCAGTGCGACCCGCTCTCCGAGCTGCGCATGTTCGCCGGCGGCCAGCAGGTCTGGCGCCGCTCGCTGGACCCGCTGCTGCTCGACCCGCGGGCCCTCGCCTGGCACCCGGCCGGTTACGTCGTGTTCGTGGCCTCGCGCCAGCTCGAGAAAGACGTCACCTCGTTCTTCGCGCAGGCGTGGTTCCCGCTGAAGAACCAGTCGCTGTGGACCTACGAGCATCAGGACGGGCCCACGATTCACACGCCCACCGCCCTGGCCATCGGCCCCTATGGCCAGATCTACGCCGGCGGAATCACGGCAGGCGGTTACCCCGCCGTCGCCATCATCGCCCCGTGAAGCGGGCCCGCGATCGGACCTGTCCCTCGGGACAGGGATCCGCGAGCGCCGCTCACTGCGGGATGAAGGCCGAGCAGGCCTGGCTGATCCGGTCGGTCGCCACGTCGAACGCGGGCCGGTAGTCCGTCTCGTCGTTGTCGGCGATGTGCCAGTACGGGAAGTAGTATTTGACCAGATCGCACACCGTGTCCCACGGGTTGCAGTCCGGCTTTTGAATGCTGAACATCACCACCGAATCTGGGTCGCCGTGTTTGGCGCCGGTAATGGCATCGGCCCACTGCTTCGGCGTGCCCTCCGAGTCGGTGTCGGGCGTGTTCGAGATGAACGTGACCATCAGCAGCGCGTCGTCGCGGAGGAAGCCCGCGTTGCAGCCGCCGGGCTCGTTGAGCGCCGGCGACACCGCCGCCGTCACCGCCTCGCCGAGCTCGTCGTCGCCGCTGAGGCCGATCTGGGCCAGACACGCGAAGGTCCCCTGCAAGTCGGGCTGCTCGCGGGTGAGGTAGCGGCGCCCGCCGACGACCCCGCAGCTCTCATTGGTCGCCGCGTCGCCGGCGGGGAAGACCGTGCCGGCGCCCATCGTCGCGTCGCAGGCCGAGGCCTCGGCGACCGCGTCGCACGGATAACCCGGGTACGGGCACGCCTGGCAGGCGGCGTTGCACGCGGCGCTGCCCCACGTCTCGTCGCCGTCGACGACCATGATGTGATAGTCGAAGTCGGCGAACTTGCTCTCGATGGTGGCGATGAAGTGCGGGAACGCGTCGATGAGCCGCGCCTGCATGTTCTCCATGTAGCCGAGGCGCGAGATCACGAACAGGAAATCGATCTTGCCGCGGCAGCCGACCGGGTGCGGATCGCCGAGGTCGGGCATCCCGAGGTCCTGCAGCGGCGTGGTCGTCGAAACCTCGCCGGTGGTGGTGCCCGTCGAGCTGTCCTCGGGGACAGGCTCTCCGGTGGTCGTCGAGGTGGTGCTCGTCGAGAGCTCCGGCACCTCGCCCGTCGACGCCGGGGCGGTCATCGCCGGCGGGACGGCGAACGACGACGCGGCCGGATCGGGGCCCTCGCAGGCCGCCGTCAGCAGCAGGCTCGCCAGGGCCAGCCGAGCGGGGCTGCGCCGGCGCTCCGCGGACATGTCCGCAAGGACAGCCGAAGACCCTCCCCCGTCGGCGGTGAGCGCGGCGGCGGGCAGTTCCAGTGGCAATACGGTAGGGTTTGGGCTCTCGCTGGCCGCCGGCGCGGCCACGACTGCACTCATTCCCCGCACGTCCCCAGCTTACCCCGACCGGGCGCAACCGCGCTGCGCGGAAGCGTGAGGTTCGAGGCTGCACATCGGCGCAGGGCCGCGCCTCAACAGTCCTTCGAGACATGTCCCGAAGTCTCAATCGTGACGATGTTCTCGCCGCCGAACCGTCGCCAGCCGCCGTTCCGACGGCGAGACGACCCATTGCGGCGCCGCGGCCCCACGCCCGAGGTTCGGGCCCTGGATCCACGAATCGGCAGCGGCGATCGGATCGCCTCCGCATCAAGGATTTAATAGTGCTGCACGCGGCGGAGAAGCGCGGCGCCCCGGGATCGTGCGCCGGAGCCGAACGGCCGCGGCACCGCCTGTCCCGAGGGCCAGGTGAGAATCGCCGGAGCGTCGACCCCCGCGCTCGCGCCACTCCGACCAACATCATTCAGGCCCTCGCTCGCCGGCCGGCGATTCGCTCCTCTTGATCCCAAGAGGCCGCCTCTGCCGGACCGTGGCCAGCCGGACCTGCCGACTGCGCGATTTCACCCATCTTGCCGAGACCGGCGAGCTCCGCATCCCGCGCACTCCTGGCAAGGCTTCCGGGCCGACTCTGGAGCTCACCGACGCCCGGAGACGCCCCGCGGACCTTCGCTCGCCCCGATTGTCCCTCGTAGCCCCCGATCGTTGGGCTCCGGGCTTCCTCGATGGGTGGCAGGCGGATCCCTGGACGGGCCAGCCCGCGACATGATAGTTTCGCCAGGTTATGAAGCTTTGCGACGCCTGTCATCGTCACGTGCGCGCGAGCGACGGCGCCTGTCCGTTCTGCGGTCGCTGCCTGCGCACCACCGCGGCCACCCGCCTCGGCGCGGTCGTCTTGCTCGGCGCGCTGGAGACGGCGTGCAGCGGTCGGCCGGTCGAGGAGACCGCCGGGGACACGACGGCGCCGACCAGCAGCAGCAGCAGCGACACCTCCAGCAGCGCGCCGACCAGCTCGTCCTCCACGACCACGACCACGACGACCGCGACCGTCACCTCGACCGGCGATCCATCGGCGACCCAGGCCAGCAGCACCGGCGAGCTCTCGAGCACCGGCGACATCGACACCAGCGACACCGGCTGCAGCTTCTATGGCGGCTGCCCGGCCGACTTCGCCAACACGATCGAGTGCAGCACCTTCGCCCAGGACTGTCCCGAAGGCCAGAAGTGCAGCTCGAAGCAGGTCGGCGATCAGTTCTTCGACGCGACCGAGTGCGTCCCGATCGCGCGCGACCCGGACCAGCCGGGCCAGCCGTGCACGGTCGAGGGCTCGCCCAACTCCGGCCTCGACTCGTGTGAACTCGGCAGCATGTGCTGGCACGTCGACGCCCAGACCCTCGCGGGCACCTGCGTGAGCCAGTGCGCCGGCACGCCCGACGACCCGGCGTGCCCTGCCACCACCACCTGCGTCCGCTTCAACGAGGCGCTGCACCTGTGCCTGCCGACCTGCGACCCGCTGGCCCCCGCCTGCGCGCCGGACGAGGTGTGCGCCCCCAACTCCTTCGACGCCAACGCGCTGTTCGTGTGCGTCGCGGACAGCTCGGGCGACGGCGGCGCCGAGTTCGAGCCGTGCGAGTTCGTCAACGCCTGCGACCTCGGCCTCGCGTGCCTGGACTCCGCGCTGGCCACCGAGTGCGATCCGCTGGCCTCCGGCTGCTGCCTGACCTACTGCGACCTGAGCGCGCCGACGTGCAGCGGCGCCGGGGCCGAGTGCACGCCGTGGCACGAGGACAGCCCGGCCCCGCCCGACCTCGAGAACGTCGGCGTCTGCGCGCTGCCGACCTGACGCTGCGACATGTCCCCCGGGACATGTCGACTCATTGCATGGACATGTCCTCGAGGACATGTCCTTTTGGCGCGCGAATAAACCGTCCCGAAGGACAGGCGCTCACGCGACCGGCACGCCGGGCCCGAACGGCATCACGTCGCGACCGACGCGCGGGTCGTCGACCGCCACCGGCCCGCGGGCAGCGGCCTCCGGATCGGTCGCCTCCCGGACCACGCGATACAGACCGTGGTCGAACGGCAGCCCGGGGGCCGGTGCGACCGGCTCGATGCGCTCGCGCAGGCCGGCGCGGCCCAGCTCGAGCGCGCGGTGATGACAGTACGGATTGTTGCCCGGGCGGCCGAGCAGCGGCTCGCTGGTGGCCGAGCAGCCGGCCAGGCACACATCATTGTAATAGCAGTCGCGGCAGTACCCCCAAAGATCGTCCACGGTGCGCACGCGGGTGAACTGCAGCTCGGGCGCGTCGGCCCAGATCTCCGCGAGCGGCCGCTCGCGCACGTTGCCGGCCACGTTGGCCGGGCCGCCGAGGCTGGGACAGCCCTTGATCGTGCCGTCGGCCTCGATCCCGAGCGCGTGGCGGCCGGCGATGCAGCCCTTGTAGTGCCCGCCCGCCTTCTGCCGCCCGCGCAGCTCGGCCTCGAGCGGCCCGAAATAGCCGAGGTTGTTGGCCGGGAACAGCCGCAGCCCGTGCGGCGCTGCGCGGGCGATCAGCTGCTCGATCACCGCGAAGACCTCCACCATCATGAATGGTTGCAGCAGGATCTCCGGGTGGTCGGCCGCGTTGCCGAACGGCGCCGTGATCTGCAGCTGCCAGCCGCCGATCTTCTCGGCGATCAGCAGCTCCGCCAGCGCCGCGAGCGTCGGCAGCGTGAGGCGGTTGATCTGGGTGTTGACGGCCCGTCCGACCCCCGCCGCGCGCAGCCGGGCCAGCGCCGCGAAGGCCCGATCGAAGCTGCCGTGGACCCCGCGCAGGGCGTCATGCGCGGCCCGGGTCCCGTCGATCGACACGCTGACGCTGCGGATCCCCGCCTCTGCCAGCGCGGCCACCCGCGCCTCGGACAGGTTGAGCCCGCCGGTCGTCATCGTGCAGTCCATGCCGGCGCTGCGGATCGCCCGCGCGATCAGGATGAAGTCGTCGCGCAGATACGCCTCGCCGCCGATCAGCGTGACCTCCCCGATCCCCAGCGCGCGCAGGTCGGTGACCAGCGCCAGCGCCTCGTCGGTGGTCAGCTCGCCGTGACGCGCCGCCCCGGCCCGCGACCCACAATGGAGGCACTTCTGATCGCACTTCAGCGTCAGCTCCCACACCGCATAGCGCGGCGTGGGCACCTCCCCGGCGATTCGCGTGAGGGCGCGGCGATCGTCGGGCCGCGGCAGCGAGGCCACCACCGGCAGGCGGCGGCGATTGTCACGCAGGCTCACGGCCTCAGGGTATCACGAGGCGGCGGCCGGCCGCCTGGATCGGGCGGACCGCCGTCGTCGACGTGCTCGGGCCGCTGCTCCTTCTTGGCGACGATCACGTGCTGGGTCGAGGGCGCCAGCATCTGCTGCAGCTCGGCCAGGGCGTTGCCGGCCCCCGTGGTCGAGGGCTTGCGGACCCGATAATAGATGTACCCGCGGCGCTCGAGCGCCAGCAGCAGGCGGTCGGCCACGAACAGCCCGACGACCACGACGACGACGGTGAGCGGCCACGACACGCAGCGATCCTATCGCGGGTCCTCCGCCGATCTGACACCGCCCGTCGGGACCGTGACGCCGCGAACGACCGGCGCCCGCTCCGCGAGCCGTCGGTGCTCGGCGCGCCCGCCTCCATCAGCGGCGAGCGCGGCGGGTCACTTGCCCTGCGAGTCGGAGACGTACTTGGCGGCGACCTTGCCGAGGTTGCGCCCGGCCATCTCCATGCGCTGATGGTCGGACGGCGTGGTGAGGCTGGCGCCGACGCTCGTCTTGGTGTCGATGATGTCGGTGACGGTGCCGTCCTTCTGCCACGAGAAGCGGGCCTGGACCTTCGACGGCACGCTGTACACCGGCGTGTAGATGCCGGTCGTCACGTGCACGTAGGCGACCACCAGGTCGGGCTTGGCGTCGGCCGCCACGGGCACCGCGTTGACGCCCCGGTCGCGCATGCCCTCGAGGATCGCCGCGTCGGTCTCCTGCTTGATCTTGGCGAAGTCGGCCTTCTCCTCGTCGTTCTTGGTCGCCAGGTATTCCGCCTCGGAGCTCTTGTCGAGCACGGTG
The DNA here is from genome assembly GCF_028368995.1 of Nannocystis bainbridge. Taxonomy (GTDB): domain Bacteria; phylum Myxococcota_A; class Polyangia; order Nannocystales; family Nannocystaceae; genus Nannocystis; species Nannocystis bainbridge. The sequence continues at coordinate 913,391 of NZ_JAQNDL010000001.1, forward strand.
ACCTGCGACCAGTCGAACCCGACCGTCATGCCCGTCATCCCCTTGAGGGCCGAGGGCGGCCCCGACTGCTGCACGACCGCGTAGGGCTTGCAGGCGGTGGCGGCGAGCGGCGCTGCGGCGAGGGCGAGCACGAAGGCGAAGCGGCGAAACAGACGGACGTGGGTCATGGCCGGGGAGGATATCCCGGTCGAGGCGCCGGTGGCGCCCCTCCGACATGGCGCACCCTACGCACATCCGCGGCCCTCGTGCGCGCGACGGCGCCGAACCTCGTCGCGAGGGCGCTACCGGACAGTGACCGGACACCGCCTCCGTCCCGGCAACACTATGCCGCGTGACCGTGCCTTCCATCCAGATGCTCCATACCTTCGACCATGGAGCCGCCCTCGCGCATTACGAGCGGTCGATCGCTCGCATCGAGGCTCGGTTCGGCGCTTCACACCCGTCCCTGGCCGGGCTCCACAGCAGCGCCGCCGGTGAACTGTGCCAGCTCGGTCGCTACGCCGCCGCGATGAAGAGCGCCGAACAAGCCATCGCCCTGTCGAACCTCGCCGGCAACTACGGCGAGATCTTCGACGAGGCCCAGCGCGTGCTGGCGCGCGCCCGCGCCCGCGTGTACCCGTAACCGCGGGTTCGCTCGCACCGCGAGCGAACATCGAGATCGAAGTCATCGGCGCGCGCATCGTGGGATGCGCGCGCTCGTGTTTTTCATGCGTGGGCCCGACCGGCCCTCGGCCCGCCTCCTCGGCGGGCCCCTCGTCGCGCGCCCGGGCTCGCCTCGCATTTGCGCGCATCGGCTCGCCGCGCCGCGATCGCGCCGCGCGGAGACATGCATTGTCGCGGGCCCTGCGGCTTGGGTAGCGTGCGGGCGATGCAGCCCTCGACCTTCAATTCGCCGCGCCTCCGCTTCCTCGTCGCCGGGCCGTTGTCGCCGCGACCGGGCGGGCGGCGCGGGCGGATCTTGCTGGCCGAGCTGGCCGAGCGCCTGACGCAGTCTTCGCTGGCCCTCGACGTGGACGTCGGCCCTGCGCTCGGCGCCGCCGGTGAGCTCAAGATCAAGGCCAAGTTCTCCCGCTTCCGCGACTTCTCGGTCACCGAGGTCGTGCAGCAGAGCCTCGGCGAGCTGCACCGCCTGCGCGAGCGGCTGCTCGCCCCCAGCGGTCGCCCGCGCAGCGACGAGCTGCTGGCCCAGGTCGCCCGCATCGCCGGTCGCGGCCCGCTGCACGCCGAGATCGCGGCCTGCTTCGCCCCCCCGCCCGAGAAGCCCGCCGATCCGGGCGGCGGCGACCTCGTGGACGAGCTGCTGGCCCGCGGCTCGGCCCCGCCGAAGAGCGCTGCAAGCTCGGCGATCGACGCCCTGGTCCGCGGCGGCGTCCAGAGCACCCCGGCCGGCGCGGGCGTCGAGCCGTCGCGGGCTGCCCACGCCGCGCTGTCGGCCGCGCTCGCGCGAGCGGCCACCGCCGTGCTCGCCGATCCCAAGCTGCGGGCCGCGGAGCTGCGCTGGCGGAGCTTGCGGCTGTTCTTGAGCCAGTGCCCCCGCGACCCCGAGCTCGACGTGGAGCTGCTCGACGTCGACCCCGCCGGCCTGCCTGCCGCCCTCGCCGAGCTCGCCGAGCTCGACCCGCTCGCCCGCCCCGACGCCATCTTCCTGCTCGACCCGCTCGCTAGCCTCGCCGAGGCCGCCGCGATCGCCGAGGTCGCGGCCGACCTGCACGCGCCCGTGTGCGCCGAGCTCGACCCCGCCGCCCTCGGGCGCGCCGGCACGGCCGCGATCGCGGCCGGCGTCGCCCAGGACCTGGGCCTGGGCGACGAGTTCGAGGCGCTGCGCGACGACCCGGCCAGCCGCTGGCTCACCCTCGCGGTCAACGGCCCCGTCCTGGCCGCCGAGGCCACCCCGGCCGGCGAGCGCGTGCTCGCCGGCGGCGCCGCCCTGGCCGTCGCCGCCCTCATCGCCTCCAGCCTGCGCCTCGGCGGCACCCTGGCCCAGATCGGCCGCGACGCCGACCTGCGGGCGCCCGCGACCTGGTCCTTCCGACATGGCCAGGAGGACATCCCGATCGCCACCGCCGAGCGGTGCTCCGCCGAGGACCAGCTGGCGCTCGCGCGCCGCGGCCTGACCGCGCTCGGCGGCCCGCAGCAGAGCGACCTGCTCACCCTCGCCGCCTGCCCCGTCGTCCATCGCAGCGACGAGCCGACGAGCCTGGCCGGTCAGCTGCTCGTCGGACGCACCGTGCGCTTCGCCCTGTGGGTCCGCCATCGCATCCCCGCCGGCGCCAGCCCCGAGCAGGCCGCCGACGCCGTGACCCGCGCCGCGGCCCTGATGCTGCTGCCCGGCACCCCGCTCCGCCCGCGCTTCGGCGCCGCCCTCAACCAGGGCGAGTCGGGCCCCGAGCTCAAGATCGGCGCCTCGTTCCCGGCCGGCCTCGCCGGCCACCCGGTCGCCCTGTCGTTCGCCCTGCCGATCTCGTGACGGCCCGCCGCATGGGCATGTCCGAAGGGACATGCCCATCAGAAATGTTCAAAGGGACATGCTCCTTCGAGCATGTCCCTTCGCGCAGGTCCGGCCGGCCGCTCAGTCGGTGCCAAGCATGCGCAGGATCGTCCGCATCTTCGGCACCACGTGGGTCTCGTACTCGAGCACGGCCTCGACCAGGATCGAGTACTGGTCCATCACCAGCGCCTGACCGGCGTCGCACAGCTGCTCGCGGCGCCAGGCCTCGGTGTGGACCGTCTCGGTGATCGAGCCGTCGACCAGGTGGCCGCAGGCGGCCATCAGGTTCTCGGCGACGATGCGGTGGTCGCCGGCGACGTGGCTGGGGTCGAAGATGATCGGCAGGATCGTCTGCTTGCGGGCGAAGGTGCAGGCGTTGAGGTCGGGCTGATTGCGGCAGTAGCCGCCCTTCGTGTACAGCGTCTTCATCCCGCGCTCGCACAGGACGATGTCGAGGTTGCCCTGGTTGGCGATGTACTCGGCCGAGTAGAACCACTCCTCGGCCTCGTTGCCGAACCCGCGCTTGAGGATGACCGGCTTGCCGAAGCGGCCGACCGACTCGAGCAGGTCGAAGTTCTGCGCGTTGCGGGTGCCGATCTGCAGCATGTCGGCGTGGGCGCCGATCTGCTCGACCAGGTTGTGGTCCATCACCTCGGTCGCGTACGGCAGGCCGGTCTCCTCGCGCGCGGCGTCCATGATGGCGATGCCCTTCATGCCGAGGCCGCGCCAGTCGGTCGGCCGCGTGCGCGGCTTGAACGCGCCGCCGCGCAGCATCACGCGGTCGAGGATGCCGAACTTCTCGCCGACCTCGCGGGCCATCCGCGCGGTCGCCAGCGTCTGCTCGAGCGTCTGCGGCGAGTCGGGGCCGCACACGAAGATGTGCTTGCCGCCGCCGAACCGCCGCGCCTTGCCGTCGAGCCCCTTGACCTCGACCACGCGCCGCTCGCGGTGCAGCGCCTTGCCCTCGTTGCCGCGGACCACCCGGGCGATGTTCTTGTAGCCGCCGGTCGGCTGCCACGCGGCGCGCACCCCGGGCAGGCCGAGGATGTAGCTCTCGCGGCTGGCGAACTCGCGGCTGTCGCCGATGATGTGGACGGTGTCGTAGACCCCCGTGCCCTCGCTCAGTTCGACACGGTTGCCGAAGCGCACCGCGAGGTCGCGGATCTGGTCGAGAGTTGACTGTCTGCCACGTTCGAGCTCGATGATCATGGGCCCTCGAAGCGTCGCTCCATCGCCGTCGCGGCGCAAGCTCGCCGGTGGCGCCGGGCACCCGTCCGCGCGCGCCTCCGCGACCCGACTTCAGGCCGCGCTGCACCACCCTTCGCGCCGCGCTCGCGGCGAAGGGCCCCGTCCGCCGACGTTCTCGCACCCCGGCGGAGTCGTACGCGCTTCGTCTCTGTTCTCGCACTCCCAGCGCAGCCGGCGCTGCGCACCCCCTTCCACGCGATCGTCGGGGCCGCACGGACGCCGGATCGCAGACCCCTCACGCTGCCCCTGCGAGCGCGAGCCTCGCCCAGCGAAGCACCGACGCTGCCGGTCGAGGTCGAAGTCCCACATGTCGACGAGCTCGCGCGGCCGCCAGCGACTTCGCGGTCGCCCCCCGTGTCCCATCGTTCCTCTGCGCTCCGCGGAGATCGTTCAGGACGCAGCAGGGCGGCCGACGTAACCTGTTCGTTCGCACATGTCTCATCGTACATGCGCCAATCGCCACCGGCCGACGCGATCGTCTGCGGCCGGGACAACCGCGCCGCCCACCTCGAAGCGTTCGTGGCCGGCCGCCTGCGCGGCAGCATCGAGGGCAGCGTCCGTCGCTGCCGCGCGCTCGGTGACATCCTCGACGACACCGGCGTCGCGCCGTATCCCTTCGAGATCCGCTTCGACCCGAACGAGGAGCCCCCGCGCCCTCCCCGTGATGCGATGCCCCATCACGGCGCCAGCGCGACGCCCGCTTCATCGCGGCCGCCGATCCGGCGTAGATTGGCCGCGTGACCTCCTATCGGCCGACCCTCCACCGCTTCCCGGACGACACCTCGGGGCGCTTCCAGGTCCTCCGCGAATTCCTGCTGCGGTGGCACGGGCTCGACACCGGCGCGGTCGGGCGGACCGTGGACCGCGTCGGCGAGGCCGAGGCGCGCGTCGACAAGCCGCTCCCGCTCGCGGTGCGCGAGTGGATCGTCCTGCTCGACGACCTCGCCCGCATCGACGGCTGGAAGTACGTCCTGCGCGACAGCTGGGGGCTGAAGCAGGTGCCGAATTGCGCCGCCTTCTCGCTGCTGACGGCCGGCGAGGGCGACCGTCACTGGGGCCCGTTATTCCGCGACCTCGCGCGCGAGGACCCGCCGGTCCGCGAGTTCGTGCCCGACTACGAGCGCGACGAGCAACGATTCAAGCGCGGCCGTCAGGTCGCCTCGCGCGTCTCGACCTGGGCGCTCGAGTTCATCGTCGACTACCTGCACCTCAGCCGGAGCCTGCAGCTCGAGCGACGCGCGTCGAAGCCGACGCTCGAGCGCCTGTGCGACCGCTCGCCCAGCCCCGTCGTGGCGTCGCGGATCGGCGCCACCGAGCTGTTCGAGTTCGAGGGCGGCTTGATGCACGCAGAGCCGGACGGGCCCGAGATCTATCGCCTGCGCTGCTACGCCCCCCGCGCCCAGACCGACGCGTTCGACTCCGATGCGACCCACGCGTTCGGGCAGCAGATCGACGCGATGCTCGGCGTGATCCGGCTGTGACCGTCGGGCTCACGTCAGACCTGCCACAGGCGCAGCCCGTACGCGTCGGCGGCGACGCCCAGCACGCCGTCGCGCGAGAGCGCCAGCCCTTCGGCGTCGATCGTCAGGCGCGAGCGCTCCGGGTCGCGCCCGAGGTCGACGCGCTCGACGAGCGTGCCCTCGTTCGCGTCGTAGAGGCTCAGCGTGCTGGTCTCCGTCTTGCTGGCCGCGTCGAACACGAGCTCGCTGACGACCAGCCGCGCGCCGTCGGGCGCCAGCGCGAGGCGAAAGCCGGCGTGCGGATCGTAAGCCGGGTTGGTCGGCCCGCCCACGAATTCGTGAAGGACGCGACCCGACGCGACCTCGACGATCTGCACGCGCGTACGCTCGCCGGTCGATCCGAGCGCCACGCGGGTCCCGTCGGCCGAGGCGGCGAAGATCGACGCATCGGCCCAGGTCGTCACCACCTTGCCCGTGTCGAGATCGAGCAGCTTCACCGCGGACGGGCCGGTGAGCGCCATGGCCCCGAAGTCGAAGGCCTGGACATGGACGAGCACGCGGCCCGGGTCGCCGCCGACGGCCCCGAGCCGGCGCACGTGCTTCACCTTGGGCACCGTCTTCACCACGCCCTGGGTGGCCAGATCGAGCACGTGCAGCGCATCGGCGTTGTCGGCCACGACCACCCGGCCGCCGCCGATGCAGGCCAGCGTCGTCAGCTCGCCGCCCGGCCGCCACGGCGCGCGCTGCAGCGGCTTGCCGGTCGCGCCCGAGCGCAGCACCAGCCGATCGACGGGCTCGCCCGATCCCTTGTGCTCGAGCACCGCGACGATCTGGCCGTCCTGCGAGAGGTCCATCGCATGGGCGTGCTTCTGCTGCCACACCCGCTCGCGCCGGCCGACGTCGAGGACAAACAGCCCGTAGTCGCCGCCCCAGACCACCAGGCGCTGGCCGTCGGCGCTGAACACCGCCCGGCGCGGGTTGTCGTCGGCGACCACCACGGGCGGCTGCTTCAGCGACGGCAAGGGGGAATGGGCGCTCGGCCCGTCGCTCGCGGGGGCCAGCACCTGCACGCGCGTGGCCTTCGGCGCCTTCTTCTTCGGCAGGCGCTCCAGCAGCGGCGCCCACTCTTCCGCCGGGAAGTCCGCGAGCGAGGCCTCGAGCTCCGCGCGCAGATCGATGTTGAGGCTCGCCTCCGCCTTCTTGTCGAGGAACGCGTAGTACCAGCGGCGCGTGCCGAACTTCTCGAACCACGCGACGAACTCTTTGAAGTCGAGGTCGTTCAGCGGATAGGCCGCGTCGGCGCGGTCCACCAGGTAGATCGTGGGCTCGTCGGCGAAGTAGTCGATGGCGAGCTCGGTCGACTCGCCCGCGACGCTCACCAGCAGCTTGAGCCGCATGCGGAGGTTGAGCCGGTCGAGTGATTTCTTGTCGGTGACGTCGCCGTGCTCGTTGAAGAACCGCTCGTAGAACGGCAGGTCCGACCACTCCAGCTCGTCCAGGTCGGCCTTCTTCACGACGACGTGGGGACGAAACGCCCGCTTCTCGAGCCCGCCGAACATCTCGACGAGGCCGACGAGCACCGCCTCTTCACCGTCCCAGGCGACCTTCAGGCCGTCGCGCTCGGCGTAGAAGCGCGCGACGGCGCGGGGCAGGCCGCCAGGGAGGACGGCGGCGATCGCCGGTTTCAGCTTCTCGAGCTTGCTCGGGGGGGACTTGAGGCGCCGCTTCATGCCGGGCGAACACATCACGGATCGGGCACCGAAGAAAGCGGAGTTCCTCGGCTCAGGCGCCCCGAGAGCACATGTCCCCAAAGACATATCACGATCATCGGCGAAGTTCGCCGCAATCGCCAGTCACGGGCTCGTGACAGCGGCGCGGCCTGTCACGCCGGGGTGACGAACTTGGCCAGCAGCACCCGCCGGGTCCCGCCGAAATCGATGGTCAACTTGCGCTGCCCGTCCGCAGACGGCTCGGTGGCGACGATCGTCCCGAGGCCGAACTTCGCGTGGGTCACTCGCTCGCCCACCGCGTGCGGCTCGACGACCTGCGGCGGCGGCGGCTTCGGCGGCGCCGCGGCAGCCAGCATGGTGCTGCAGGCGCGCGAGCCGGGGGCCGACGAGCGACGCGCCAGCGCTAGCGCCGTCCTGCCCTCGGGCCCGCGACGGTCGGTCGCGCCGCGGGCCAGGAGCACCCGCACCGCCTCCTCGTTGCCCTGCGCCGCGGCGGCGTGCAGCGCGGTCCAACCGTCGATACCGCCGCTCTCGCGGCTGCACTCGAGGTCGGCCCCGGCGTCGATCAGCGCCGTGACTTCCTCGGCGGACGCCACCCCGGCCGTGCGCATGAGCCCCTCGGTGATCGCCGCCCGCCACCCGTAGTTTTCATGAGGAGCGCGCGCCGAGGTGACCCGTGGACAGCGAGGATGTGCGGGGTCGGCCCCGAGCGTGGAGGACCTGGCCGCGCAGCTCGGTGCATCACCCCTGGCGGTGAGCGAAGCCTACGGGCGCTCCACGCCTGGCTCGCGCGCACCGACCACTCGGAGGGCTACGTAATGGACCTGCCGACGCTTTGGCGACTCGCCCGTGGCTGGTACGCGGGCCGCCTGGAGCGCGGGTAGCAGCGCCGCGAGCCCGCGAGCGCCGCGGCCTATTCCGCGAGGCGGGCCTCCACGGCCCCTTCTGGGGCCTGTGACGGCGGCGACGCGCTCGCCGTCGCTGGGGCGGCTCCATGCACGATAGCAACGACTGAATCGTCCTCGCGCCACTGGAGGCGTCGGCCGCGGTGGTATGTCAAGCTCCGAGCGACGCGGCCGGGCACCACCCGCTCCTAGCGTTTTTCTCGGCGTCGCTGCTCGACGAGCAGCCAAGCCAGATCGGCGCGATCTTGCAGCTCCTTGGCCGAGCCTGGCTCACGGCGGTGAATCGACTCTCGCTTGGCGGAGATGAGGGAGGAAAGCCCGAGCACCGGCACCTCGACGTCGGCGATCTTGACCAGCACATGCTCGCCCCAGGCCTGATCGAACGTGTGCACGTCGATACGGTCCGGCTCGATCCCCATGAAAAAGCCGACCCCGGGCTGCGACAGTTCCTCCGCAGTCACGCCGAAGTACTCCAGCGATACATCCGCAAAATCGCGGACCGCCGACGCCAACCGGCGAGTGTTCGCGAGTGCGGGTTCAATCAGGATGTCGATGTCGCCGGTGGCCCGTACGTGCCCGTGCGCCGCGAGGGCGTGGGCTCCGACGACGATGTGCCTAACGCCGGCCGCCGACAAGGCGATCAGGAAGTCTTGAATGTCGCTCTCGGCCATCGCTGTCTCGCTGCAAGATTGCATAGACTCGGCGGCTCAGCTCGCGCATCAGAGCGATCCGCTGGGCAGGCGTCATGTCCCGGTAAGCGTCGTGCGTATCGGGAAACGCACCCGAGTCGGCGACGCGACCACCGATGAGCCGGGACGATGGGACCTGCTTCTTCAGCACTGAACGCAACATAACCGGCACTGACGCAGGCCGCCAGCGCGGGCAGAACGCCGCGCGCCGTTTCGCCCTGCTCCTCGCGCAATAGCCCTGTAACTCGGGGGCGACGCCAAAGTCGCCGGCGCGCTCGACCCTGTCTCGCTCGGCGCTCTCGACATGAACAAACGAACACTCGCGCAGGTGGCGCGCTAGCGGCCGTAGGGGCATCGGGCGCAGCGGGCCGCCACCGAGCCGTCGGTCGCGGTGATGACCGATCGCTACAAGCACAAGCCGCTGCCTGTCGTGCGCGCGACCCACCTCAATATCGTGAACGCCGAGCGCCTCGTGTTCGCTGGCCCTCCGCTGGCGGAGCGCCGCCCGAGCAGGACGCGACAGCCGGCGCCAGATATGTCCATGAGGACATGTCGCTAAAAACATGTCGAAAAAGACAGACGAAAAGGCCCGTCGGCTGTCTCCCGCCGGCGGGCCTGTCGCCTCTTACTTTTGATTGATGCGCTCGCTACGCCCTGCTCCCTCGTCTGTCCGCTTACCCACGGACACCGAGGGCTGCAAGGTCTTGCTACGCGGCATCACTGCGGGATGCCGCAGACGCCGACATTCTCGAAGCCTGGAGGGGCCTGACCCATCTCGTACCACGCCAGGCACTCGGCGTTTTGGCCGGTGCACACGCCGGCCTCGGTCATGTCACAGAACGCGATGCAGCAGCCGATCGCCATCGGGTCGCACTCGGCCGCGATCTCCGGGTTGGCGCACGTGAAGCCCTTGTCGCACGCGTTGATGTACTCGCACGCGTCGAACTCCTGGCCCTCTTCGCCCGAGGCGTCGAGCACACACAGGAACGCGTCCGGGTTCTGCGGGTTGGGGATGCACAGGTTGTTGCCCGGGCAGTCCTGCAGCAGCGGATCGCACGACGGCAGGCACAGCGTCAGCACGCCGTCGTTGGAGATCAGGCACGAGGTCATCGGCTGGGCGCAGTCGGGCGCGTCGGGCGAGCCGACGCAGAGGGCCACGCACGTCCCGACGCCTTCGGTGACGTCCCAGCACATGTTGCCCTTGTCGCAGTTGTCGATGCCGCTGACGCCGCTGCCCTCGACGGTGCACGGGTCGCCGACCTGGCCGGCGTTCTCCATCACCGGCGTGCACTTGAGCGACTCCCACGCGTTGTCGCCGTCACCCGAGTACGGCATGCACTTCTGTCCTTCGGGACAGTCCTGCGTCCACTGATCGCACTCCTTGGCCCCGCCGCCGCCGTCGGGCGGGGTGATGAACGAGCCGTCGGTGGTGCTCTCGCCTTCGGTGGTCTCGGTCGGATCGCCCGGCGTCGTCGTCGAAGTCGGGTTCGTCGTGGTCCCGCCGGGCCCGCCCGTCGAGGTGTTGCCCTCGGACCCGCCCGAGCTCGTCTCGTCGTCGGTGGTGTTGTTGTTGTTGGTGGTCGGGGTGTTCGTCGCGTTGCCCTTGCCGCCGTCGTCGCCGCACGCCGACAGGAGCACACTCACGAGCGCACACGGTATCCATCGCATCGTCATCACTGGCATCTCTTCCCCTCCGGGAGGGGCGCCCTCGAGCGAGCCCCATCCATTCCCCGAGGATGCCATAACCGCCAAAGCCGCTGCAACAGTCGAGTGGTTTTTCTCTCGTCTTCTTTCATGAAGACCGTGAAACATTCGACCCATTCTGTCGAGAACGTCATTCCGTGGCCTCAGGCTGCGTTGCGGTCTCTCGCCGCAGAGGATCACGCAGCCCGGGTTACCGGCGCGATTTCGACCCGTCCGCATCGGCGACCTGGGCCCATGACCCCGCGAGAGACGCACCCCCGCGCTCGCCGAGTCCGAGTCATTGGCAGCCCCGTCCAGCCGATCGTTGCAGCGATCGTCGCAACGAGGTCTCGCCGATCGCCGCGACGCGAACGCGTCGTGCTCGCGGCACCGCGAGCACGAGACGTCCTGCGTGGCCACGACGGCGCGACAGCTCGCCGCGCTGCAACATCGCCATGAATGTGCCAGCGCGGCCGCTCGCGCGTCCCCTTGCTTCGGCCCCGCGACGACCGAGCTCCGCCCTCGAGCGGCGCACGCGACCCGCGGCCGCGACACGAACCACCGCCGCTGCCGCCCGATTCCCGCGGTCGCCATGACTTCGCCGCCGTTGACACGCGGCCGCGGACGCGCAAGAACCGGCGCGCATGCGGAAAGCCCGGCGATGCGGCGCGCTCGTGTTGGCAGGCCTCCTCGCCCTGCCGGCGCCGGCGCGCGCGGCCGACCTGCGGCCCGTCGAAGCCCCGGTCGAGGTCCCGGTGCCGGAGCGGCCCGACGCGCAGCCTGGCGCGAAGGACAGGCCCCTGAGCGCGGTGCCGGTGCCGGATCAACCTGTCTCTTCGGACATGTCTCCGAGCACAGGTCCCGAAGCACAGGTCCCCGAGGCCAGGGTCGAAGGGCCAGCTCCGCCGCCGCCGCCGTCGCTGGCCCCCGGGGCCGGGCTCGGCGAGCCCGAAGACGCGATCACCGTGGCGGTCGGGCTCGGCCCGACAGCGCCGGGGACGAAGCCCGAGGTCGCCCTGGTCGACGCGCTGGAGCGCGCCGTGCGGTCGTCCGCGGCCCCCAGGACCACGGTCCGCCGGCTGCGCGCCGGGGTCGGCGAAGGCAAGCTCGTGTGCCGCGAGCGCCGCGACGATCTGGTGATCCTCGTCGAGTACCTCGCCGATCGCCCCGACCCGGTGCTGCTGCCGCACGACTGCCGGCTCGACCGCGCCCTGGGCGTGCGCGGGGCCGACGCCGCCAATCACCCGGAGCTGGTGGCGACGCTGTGGGGCGAGCACGAGGCGCTGGTCCGCGACGGGGCGAAGGAGCGGCGGCGGACCCGGTTGGGTCCGAAGGTGAGGACGGGTCTCATCGCCGGCGGGGCGATCCTGGCCGTCGGCCTGGCGATCGGTCTCGTGGTCGCGGCCAGCTTGCGCCGTGAGATCGTCGTGCTCACAGTCAGTCCATGACCCGTCCCTGGCGCGCGGCGCTCGGCCTCTTTCTCGCGGCGTTGTTGTTCCTGTTCGTGGCGCCGCAGGCCGCCCGCGCCGACGTGAGCCGCCCGGTCGGGTGGTCGCTGGCGAGCGCGACGTCGCAGGTGCACGTCGGCCGCGTGACGCTGCGCTACGACCCGCGCCTGCAGGACGAGGCGCTGGCGGTGGCCCGCGAGATCCCGCGAGCCTGGTCGGAGATCGAGCACGCGCTGGCCGGCGATCTCGAGGACGCCTTGACGATCCACTTCGTCGCCCACTCGGGCCGCATCGCCGAAGGCACCGGCATGCCGCAGTGGGCCGCCGGCGTCGCCCACCCGCCGACCGGCGAGATCGCGATCGCGGCCCACGCCCCCGACGGCTCGCTGACCGACCTCGACGGCCTGCTGCGCCACGAGATGGCCCACGTCGCGCTGTTCCGGGCCACCGGCGGCGAGCCGCTGCCGCGGTGGTTCCACGAGGGCGTGGCCGAGAGCTTCGGCGAAGAGATCGATCTGATGCGCAGCCAGACGCTGGCCGGGGCGATCTTCGGCGCCGGCGTGCCGCGCCTCGAGCAGCTCGAGCAGAACTTCCGCAGCACCGACGCGATCACGGCCACGGTCAGCTACGCGGCCGCGCGAGACTTCGTCAACTTCCTCCGCTGGCACGACGAGAACGGCTCCGACATGCGGCAGGCGCTGGCGCAGATCAAGCAGGGCAAGGGCTTCGAGGCCGCGTTCCAGAGCGGCTTCGGTCGCTCGCTCGCCGAGCTCGACACCGACTGGCGCGGCGGCCTCACCGGTCGCTTCATGTGGTTCCCGATCGTCAGCGGCGACGGCCTGCCGATGGCGCTCGCGTTCCCGCTGGTGTTCGTCGCCGCGATCCGCCGCCGCCGCCACGTGCGTGAGGGCTGGGCCCGCCTCGAGGCCGAAGACGCCGCGCTGCGTGCGCCGGTCGCGGCCTGATCGTCACCTGTCGCACCTGTCGCAGAGGACAGGTCATCCATGAGCCCTGGGCGCGCGCCGCGACGTGCGGTATATGCCCGGGCGTGCAGCGGATCAGCGGAGGGAGCCTGCGCGGGCGGGTGTTGAAGTCGCTGCCGACTGTGCCCGGCTTGCGCCCGACCGGCGCGCGCGTGCGTGAGGCGATCTTCGACCGCCTGCAGCACGAATTGCGCGACGCAGTGGTGCTCGACCTGTTCGCCGGCTCGGGCGCGCTCGCCTTCGAGGCGCTGTCTCGCGGCGCCGCGCGGGCCACCCTCGTCGAGCGCAATCCTGCGGTCGCGCGCCACCTGCAGGCTCAGATCCGTGAGCTTGCGCTCGACGAGCGCGCGCGGCTGTGGCAAGGCGACGCGACGACGTTCTTGCGCCGACATTCGCCGAGCGCGGCCGAGCTCGCGGGTCCTTACGACCTCGTGTTCGTCGACCCGCCGTACGACGACACCGAGGTCGTGCTCGCGGCGGTGCTGCCCGCGCTGGTCGCCGGTGGTTGGCTGGCTGAAAGCGCCGCGCTTGTATGCGAATATGACCGCGCTGGAGGCCGCAGGCCGCCCGCATGGCCGCAGGGGCTGGTCGTCGAGACGACCCGGCACTACGGCCAGACGGCGGTCGAGTTCCTCCGTCATACTAAGACGACGACCACGGGGGCCCCACAGCTGTGCTAAGGCGCGAACTTGAGACCAATGCACGAGCCCAGGTGCTGAGCGAGTCGCCGACGTTGGCGATGTCGGCCCGCGCCAAGGAGCTCAAGGCCCAGGGCAAAGAGGTCCTCGACTTCAGCGCCGGTGAGCCCGACTTCCACCCGCCTGCCGGCGTCACCACGGCCGTCATCGAGTACCTGCGTACGCACCCGGTGCACTACGCCCCGGTGCCTGGCCTGCCCGCCCTGCGCGACGCCGCAGCGGCCGAGTTCGCGCGCTACCACGGCCGCGACGTCGCCCGCAACGAGATCTTGGTGTCGTGCGGCGCCAAGCACAGCCTCGCCAACCTGTTCATGATCACGCTGTCGCCCGGCGACGAGGTCGTGATCCCCGCGCCGTACTGGGTCTCGTACGCCGACATGGTGCGCCTCGGCGACGGCGTGCCGGTGATCGTGCCCACCAGCCGCGACGACGGCTGGCGCCTGCAGCCCGAGGCGCTCGCGGCGGCGCTGACCCCGAAGACGCGCTTCATCGTGCTCGGCAACCCGACCAACCCGACCGGCGCCGGCTACCCCGCGCCGCTGCTGCGGGCCCTCGGCGAGGTCATGGCGCGGGTCGCTCCGCGCTGCTGGTTGCTCGTCGACGACATCTACCGCCGCCTCGTGTACGGCGGCTTCGAGCACGTCAGCGCGGTCCGGACCCTCGCCGACGTCACCGAGCAGATCGTCCTCGTCGACGGCGTGTCCAAGAGCTACTCGATGACGGGCTACCGGATCGGCTTCATGCTGGCCCCGAGCAAGGTGGTGTCCGCGGCCTCGCGCCTGCAAGGCCACGTCACCTCCGGCGCGGCCACGGTGTCGCAGATCGCCGCCCTCGCCGCGATCACCGACCCGAGCTGCGAGGCCGCCGTGCAGGAGATGCACGCCGCCTTCACCCGCCGCCGCGAGTTCATGCTCGCCGGCCTCAAGGCCCTGCCCGGCCTCGACATCGTCGCCCCCGACGGCGCCTTCTACCTGTTCTGCGACGTCTCGCGCCACCTCGGCCCCGGCACCGCGTTCGCCGACGACATTGCCTTTGCGACATGGCTCTTGGAGCAGAAGCTGGTCGCCACCGTGCCGGGCACCGCGTTCGGCGCTCCGGGCCACCTGCGCGTGTCGTACGCCGCCGCCGAGCGGACCCTGCGCGACGGCCTGGAGCGGTTCGGCCAGGCCTTCGCCGATCTTCCGCCGCCGCGCGCCGGCTGACCGGCGCACTGCCTGTCTCTCGGGGCAGGTCTTCGCTCCGCGCCGCTGCGCGCTCCTATACGCCTGTCCTTCGGGCCAGGTCGTCGGCCTGCTGCCTGTCTCGGGGTCAGGTCCTCGGCCTGCTCCGCTGGACCCATGACCGCCTGTCCCTCGGGCCAGGTCGTCGAATTGCATCCGCTGCGCCCGTGTCCGCCTGTCTTTAAGGACAGATCACATTTCGCGCCACCGCCCGTAACGTCGCCGGCCCGGCGGCGTAGACGCGCCATGCCAGCCCGTCGCTCCGTCCTCGCGGGGTTCTCCGTCCTCGCAGCGTGCAGCAACCAGAACCCCGAGAGCGCCGAGGCGCTGTGGGACGAGCTGGAGTCCGCCGACTACCACGCCTGGGCGCGCCCGCCGGGCTACGAGGCGCGCACTCCGAGCGCCACGGTCCACGGCGACGAGGTCGAGATCTTCATCAACGACGTGTTCGTCGAGGCGCTCGCGGGCGGCCCGCTCGCCGCCTGGCCCGACGGCGCGATCGTGGTCAAGGACGGCTTCACCGCCGGCGTCCCGCACATCGTGGTCGCCATGCAGAAGCGCGGTGACGCCTGGTTCTTCGCCGAGTACGAGACCGACGGCGAGGTCGTCTACTCGGGCGACCCGCACGCGTGCACCCGCTGCCACGACGACGGCGCCGACGGCATCCTCGCGTTCGCCCTGCCGGATTGACCTGCTGCTCCGCGCCGCGACGTCACGCCGGACGCCGCAGCGCCGGCGCCGAAGTCTTGAGCGCCGCCAGCAGGCCGCGCGCCGCCTCCTCGGCCTCGCGGCGCCACGCCATGCGCCACGGGCGGCGCAGCGGGCCCGAGGCCAGGCGCTTGACCACCAGATCGCCGCGCCCGAGGTGCGGCCCGGCCATCCACTCCGACAGCACCGCCACCCCCATGCCTGCGCGGGCGACGTCGAGGATCGCCTCGGTGAGCGGCAGCCGCTGCGCGCGGCGGGGCGGGCGGCCGCGGCCGAACACCCGCTGCAAGAACCACCGCGTCTCCGCCTCCGGCGTCTCGCTGGTGATCAGCCTCGCCTCCCGCAGATCGTCGCGTGACAGCGTCGGCTTGCGCGCCAGCGGGTGCGTCGGCGCGACCACGAACACGATCTCGTCGGCGAACAGCGGCTGCGTCCCGATCTCCCGCGGCACCTCGCCAGTCGTCAGCAATGCCACGTCGAGCTTCCCGGCCACCAGCGCCTCGACCGGCGCGCGCGTATGCTCGACCGCCAGCGCGAACTCGAGGTTGGGCGAACGCGCGGCCAGCTGCGCCAGCGCCGACGGCAGCCAGTGATAGGCCGTGTAGCACTCGCACACCAGGCGCACGCGCGTCGGCCGGGTCGTCGGCGCCCGCACCTGCCGCTCGAGCTCGACCAGCTCGGCCAGCAGCTGCGTCGCCCCGCGCACCACCTGCTCGCCCGCCGCCGTCGCCTGCAGCCCCCGCGGCGAGCGCTCGAACAGTCGCGCCCCCAGCCGCGCCTCCGCGGCCAGCAGCGCCCGGCTGACCGCCGGCTGCGACAGGTGCAGCGCCCCGGCGGCCGCCGCCGTCGTGCCCGCCGCGGCCACGGCGAGGACCACCTGGAGGTCGCGCAGATCGAGCCGCGGGCGGGGAATGCTGGCAATGCGCGTCACGCATCGATTCTATACCGAGGATGCGTTGGACGCATGCGTCCGCGTGCGTCATCCTGCCCGCCATGCAGCTCTACGGTCTCCCCCTCTCCTGCTCCCTGGCCACGCGCATCGCCCTGCTCGAGGCCGGCGCGCCGTTCGAGTACGTCGAGGTCGACGGCCCCACCAAGCGCACCCTGGGCGGCGCCGACTACCGCGAGATCCACCCGCTCGGGCTCGTCCCCGCGCTGCGCACCGACGACGGCCAGATCGTGATCGAGAACGCCGCCGTGCTGCAGTACGTCGCCGACCTCCTGCCGGCCGCCGAGCTGGCGCCGCCCGCCGGCAGCCTCGAGCGGGTGCGCCTGCAGCAGTGGCTGGGCTTCATCGGCACCGAGCTGCACAAGGGCCTGTTCGCGCCCCTGTTCGCGCCCGACGTGCCTGAGGCCGTCCGCGCTTACGCGCTCGCGAAGGGCACCTCGCGCCTCGACTACGTGGCGCGTCACCTCGAAGGGCGCGAGTTCTTGCTCGACCGCTTCAGCGTCGCCGACGCCTACCTCGTCACCGTGCTGGCGTGGACGCTCGTGACCCCGATCGACCTCAAGCAGTGGCCCTCGCTGGCCGCCTACGCCAGGCGCCTGCACGCGCGACCGAGCGTCGCCGCCGCGTTCCACGCCGAGCGCAAGCTGTACACCGAGGAGCTCGCACGCCACGGCAAGCCGCTGCCCGCGGCCCTGCGCCCCCGCGCCGACTGACGCGCAGCCGGCGGTCGGCGCACGGCGAGTCCGCCGCGCTCGTTCGCCCACGCGAGCCCGCTCGCTACGTGCCAGAGCTCGCCCGCGATCGACCAAAAATGGCCCGAAGGACAGGTCGCGCCCGCGCCGCGATCGGTCGCGCCCGCTGTGTGCCCGCGACCGCGGTCGAGATCACGACGAGCGACAGCTTCACCAGCGCAGCCCCCCGGCGATCCCGCATGCGAGCCCCGCTGCGGTTCGCCTAGATTGGCGCGATGACTCGCATCGCCTCCCTGCTCTCGACCACCTGTTTCGCGCTGTTCGCCTGCCAGGACCCCGGCAACGGGAGCACCGAGACCGAGGCGACGAGCGACCCCTCGACCTCCACGAGCACCGCCGGGCCCACCACCGACGCTGCCACCACCGACGTCGCCACCACCGACGTCGCCACCACCGAACAGCCGACGACCGAGGCGAGCACCACGACCTCGACCACCGACGACACCACCACGCAGGGCGTCGACACTACCACCATCACGACTGACGACACCACCACCACCACGACTGACGGCACCACCACCACCACCACCACCACGGACGGCACCACCACCACCACGACTGGCGACACCACCACCACCACCACCACCGGCGACACCGACACCGAGACCACCGGTGAGCCCTCGCCGTGGGACGGCGAGCCGTTGCCGGACGCGCCGGACGGCGAGTGGCAGTGGGTCCCGTTCCCCGAGTCGCAGTGCAGGGATGGCAGCAGCGCCGGCATCGCCGTGCGCTACGGCTCCGGGCCCGGCCTCATGATCTATTTCCAGAGCGGCGGCGCCTGCTTCAACGCCGCCACGTGCAACCAGAACGCCAAGAGCTTCGGCATGGCGAGCTACAACAACTTCGTCCAGAACGCCGGCGGCGCTGGCATCTTCGACGACGACGCGCCCGAGAACCCGGTCGGCGACTGGAGCGTCGTGTTCGTGCCCTACTGCACCGGCGACGTCCACGCTGGCGCCCAGCCCGACGTCGAGATCGACGGCATCGCCGGCACCCAGCAGTTCGTCGGCTACACCAACGTCACCCACTACTTGAACCGCGTCGTCCCGACCTTCCTCGGCACCGCCGAGCACGTCCTCGTCACCGGCGAGAGCGCCGGCGGCTTCGGCTCCGCCTTCAACTACGACCGCATCGTCGAGGCCTTCCCCGACCGGCCCGTCACCCTCCTCGACGACTCCGGCCCCGTCATGTCCGACGCGTTCATGTCCCCCTGCCTGCAGCAGCACTGGCGCGACATCTGGAACTTCGAGGCCACCTTGCCCGCCGATTGCGCCGAGTGCTTCCAGCCGGATGGTGGCGGGATCTCCAACATCATCCCCTACCTCGCCGCCAAGCATAGCGACCAGCGCCTCGGCCTCGTCTCGTCGCTGCAGGACCAGACCATCCGCTACTTCTTCGGCTTCGGCCTCGACGACTGCGCCGGCGGCCAGATGAGCGGCGCCACCTTCACGGCCGGCCTCGCCGACCTGCGCGACGACTGGATGGAGGATCCGGCCGGCACGTGGGGCGCGTTCTATCTGGCCGGAAGCCAGCACACCTGGCTGACGCCGAGCTTCTACTCGGCCCAGACCGACGGCGTCCTGCTGCGCGAATGGGTCGCCGACCTCCTCGCCGGCACCGCGACCAACGTCGCACCGTGACCCTCCCGCGACGCGCGGCACAACCTCCATGTGCATCTTCGGACATGCTCCCATGGACATGTCCTGATGCGCATGTCTCCTGGAACATGTCCTAAACGCGCGCGTCCCTGACCCCTGCGCTCACGGGGACCGGTCGAGCTTGTCGAGCTCCGCGAGCACGTCCCTCCGCAGGCCATCGCTGGCGGCCTGCCAGCGCTCCAGCAGCGCGGCCCGGCCCGGCTCGCCGCGCATCCCGTGAAGCGCGTAGGCCAGCGCCCACGTGATGCTCTTGCGATCGTCGCGCCACTTCAGCGAGCCCGCGATGCGCTCGATCGACGCCAGCGCCGCCGGCGGATCGAAGCGCCCCAGCTCCTTGACCCGGAACGCCGCGGCCCGGCGGTCGCCCCGCTTGAAGTCGTCGGCGAGGGCACGCTCGACCAGGCCGAGCTTCACCGCGCGGAACTCCGCCTCCGTCACCGTCGGGCTGGTCGCCGGCGGCTTCGCCAGGAGGGCCGCGAGGCCGCCGTCCTCGAGCCGCGCGAACTCCTCGCCCGTCAGCCAATCGACGTCGTCGATCAGCAGCAGCGGCGTGTCGATCAGGCGCGCATCGGCCTCGGTGACGAGACGGACCCGCATCGACGTGGCCGGGCGGCGCAGACCGGCGACGAACGCGTCGTCGTCGAGCGACGCCTCCAGCCAGTCCCAGAACGCCTCCTCGTCGCCGCCCGGGCCCATCGCCAAGGCGTCGGGGCGCGCCTCCATCGCGGTGAACCACAGCTCGAGCTCGCGGCCATGAAACGCCAGCAGCGCCGCGTCCGTCGGGCTCGTCCCGTCGAGGTAAGGGCCGAAATCACCGAGCGGGACCGGCGGCCTGGCTGTGCCCGAGCACGCCCACGCGAGCGCCCGGGCCTTGGCGTCCGCGAGCTTCTCCGCGAACACGACCGCCGGCTCGGCGGCGTTCGGCGCCGACGGCCGGACCACGCGGACCAGCAATGCGATGGCGCCCGGTGTGGCGGCGGGAAAGAAATAGAAGCGATCGTGGGCGATGCCCATGCGCGACGGTGCCACGACCTCGCCGGCCGCGACAAGCACGAGCGACGCAGCGCCGCTCGCCTCACGCGAGCGAAGCCGAGGGCTTCCCGGCCGCCAACATGCGGCCGGGAGCCCCTCGTCCGCGCTGCCACGAATGCGCGGACGCTCATGCCGGCGCCTGACGCGAACGTCAGGCCCGGCATCCAGGCGACATCACGCCGCCCAGAGCGACGCCTTGCAGCGCTCGAACATCGCCGTGGCGATCGCCGGCCCTGGCACGCCGCACAGGCGCGACACCTCGGCGTCGGGCTCGGTGGTCGCCAGTGCGACCGTCATGCGCGCCAGCTCGGCGGCCTCGGCCGCGCGCACCCGCTCACGGGCCGCCTCGTCGAGCTGACCGTAAAGCCAGGTCGCGACGTCCCACGCCAGCGCCGCGTGGTCCAGCTCGTCCTCGGCGATGGCGGCGAACAGCCGGCGCAGCGGCTCGTCCGCGGCCACCGACGCCTGGTAGCGGGCCACCAGCGCGCCGAACGTCTCGCGCACGCAGCCCTCGACCGCGTTCTCGAGCGCCAGCGCCTCGAGCGAGCGCACCTCCGTCGGCACCTCGATGGCCGGCGAACCGCAGTCGGTCGCCGCCAGCCGCTCGCGCAGGCCCGCGAACCCGGCCGCGTGGCGGACCTCGTCGCGCGCCGCAGCCTCGGCGCGCTCGATCAGCGCCGCCGGGGCGCCGTGATGCGCCAGCTCGCAGGCCAGGCGCTCGAACGCCGGCACGCTGGCCGCCTCGAGGTGGTGCATCTCGTCGAGGTAGGCCACGAGCGCGCTGTCGGGGGTGCGCGGCGCCGGGCGGAAGCCCTCGGGGCGGCGGCCCGCGACCGCGCAGCCGTCGTCCGGCTTGGTAAGGTCGACCTCGGCCTGCGACGTCACCGCATCGCCCTTCACCGTCACCAGGTGGCCGTGGAATTGATTGAGGCACTCGTTGAAGTTCTTCTTCGCCAGCAGCTCGTAGCCGCCCTCGACCTCGCGCACCTTGCTGGCGTCGCACAGCGGCGCGTAGCCGTCGAGCGTGGTCAGGAACATCGCCTCGACCGGCGCGTCGACGGTGCCGAAGAGCGCCACCAGCTCGGCGCGGGTGGTGATCGTCGTGACGTCGGCGCCAGACTGGGCCACCAGGTACGTCGAGGTCGGCATGCGCCCGGCCCCCGGCGGGAACAACGAGTTGGGCGAGGTCGCCTTGGCGAGCGCCTTGGTGCACGCCTTGGCGGTCTTCGGATCTTTGCAGCTGGCGCCGAAGCTGGCCACCACCTGCGAGTTGAGCACCTTCCATTGCTCGCCCTTGTCCGGCTGCAGCTGCGAGACCCGCAGCTCGACGTAATCATAGGACTTGGCGAGCTTGGCCTCGCCGAAGCGGGCGACCAGCGCGGCCGGATCGCAGGTGTCGCCCGCGAACTCGGCGACCGCCGGCCCGGACGGCTGCGCCGGCGCGGGCGGCTCGGCGGGCTCGGCAGGCGGCTCGGCGGGCGTGCTGCTGTCGGTCGGCGCCGGCTCGGGCGGGATTGTCGAATTCTTCTCGCAGGCGGCCGAAGCCAGAGCGGCGACGATCGACGCGGTGAACACGGAATGGAGGCGGTCTCGCATGTGCCGGCAGGATAGCCGGCTCCGCGAGACGCGGGGGACGATCTGCCCCGGGAGCGAGCGGCGGGCGCGAACTCGGCCGATCCGGGCGGGCGCTGGCCTGCATCGCCGCTGCCCGCGCTTATCGCGGGACATGTGCGAAAGAACAGGTCGTGGTGACCGATCCGCGCCGCGGGGACTCGCGGCCCCGACCGGGGCTCACGCCGACTCCGGCGATTGCGACCAGCCGCCGTCGAGGTAGCCGCGGGCCACGCGGGTGACGAACTCGTGGACCGCCTGCTCGCGCGGCGCGAACACTCCGGGCCGAAAGCCGCGCGACGACACCCCGCGCTGCACGCTCTCGACCGCGCACCAATCCTGGCGATTGGTCATGTCCCAAAATTCCGTCGCATACGCGGGCGAGAACGACGGCGCCGCGATCGCCTCCGGGTGGAACAACCACTGACACTCGACGCGGGTGCGGTCCGGCGCCAGAGCCTCGAGCCGGTGCGTCAGCACGTAATCGGGGTGGAGGCTGATCAGCAGGTTGGCGCCGACCCCGTAATAAAACACGCTGCGTCGCTGCTCGGCGGACAGTCGCGGCAGCGGCAGGCCGCCGCTCTTGCCGTCGAACGACATCGTCTCGACCCCGGGCATGAGCTGCATCGGCCCGCCGATCCACGCCCCCGCGCCGGCGAAGTTGCGGCCGCTGGCGGGCGGGCTGACGCGGCACAGCTGCGGGTGGATCTGCGGGCAGTGGTAGCACTCGTGGTAGTTCTCGATCACGAGCTTCCAGTTGGCCGCCAGCTCGTACGTATGCGTCGCGGCCATCTGCAGCGATTCGAGCGTGTGTGCGGCGGTCAAGGCGTCGAGGTCGCCGAGCCATCGCTCGAGTGGCTCCGCCGTGCCGGACAGGTTGACGAACACGAACCCGCCCCACAGCGCCACGCGCACCGGCACCAGCCCGCGCGGCTCGGCCTCGCGTCGCTGGCCTCGCAGCGCCCCGTCGAGCCCGTAGACCCAGCCGTGATACGGGCAGCGGATCTGCCCGCCGTGCACGCACTCGCCGATCTGGACCAGCTCGTGGGCGCGGTGGCGGCACACGTTGAAGAAGCCGCGGAGCTCGCCGGCCCCGTCGCGCACCAGCAGCACGGCCTCGCGCCCGGCGCGGATCGCCCGCTGCGCGCCGATCGGCCCCAGCGCCTGAGCCCGGCCGACGCACACCCACGAATCGTCGAGGAACGCGCCGAGCTCCCACCGGTGCACGGCCGGCGACACGTACGCCTCGCTCGGCAGGCCCTCGCCCTCGCCGAACGGCCGCAGCACCCGCGCCAGCGCGGCGGGATCGACCGGAGCGACGCGCGCGGGAGCGTCCATCGCAGCTCAGGATAGTCGACGTCTTCGCCGCGGTCGAACCGACCTGCGCACTGCGGGCGCGACCGTCACGGCGGGCGATCGGTCCCGCGCCGGCGTCAACCTCGCTTGCCGCCGAAGCGGTGCGCGAACACCCCCGCGATCGCGAAGAACACGGTGTGCTGGTCGCGGGCGAGGCCGGGCCCGCCGTCCATGATCGCCGGGCCGCGGTAGAAGAACCCGTTCGCGCTGGTCGAGTGGTCGTAGCGATACTCGAGGCGCACGAGCAGGTTGTTGAACACGCGCACGTTGTTGGTGAACGCCGCCGACACCAGCGTCTGCGGCACGCCGAACATCCGCCCGTCGCGGTCCCAGAAGAACTCGGGCCGCAGCGCCATGTCCCACGTGCGCTGCTTGCCGAGCACGCGCCAGCGGGTGAACACCGCCCCGTTCATCCACATCTGCCACGGCGACAGCGGCAGGTCGGTGCGTGGGTCGGCGCCGACGTCGAACAGCGCGCCGACGCCGAAGCGCTCGGTGTTGTAGACCGCCTGCGTGTCCGAGAACAGCCGCCAGGCCCGCGCCCGCATATCGGCCTGCTCGGGCCCGATCCACACGTACTCGCCGAAGTTGAACTTCTCGCTCGCGGTGAACGTGTAGCCGAGCATCACGCTCGGCGCCTTGTTGTTGTCGGCCAGCAGCTGCCAGCCGTTGACGATCCACAGCTGCACCTGATGGCGATCGCGGATCGTCTGCGCCAGCTTCAGGCCCGAGAGGTAGTACGGCACGCTGTTGAGCTGCCAGGTGACCGTGTAGTTCCAGTTGTAAGGGCTCCAGTGGACGCCGATGCCGACCGGGCTCAGTTGCAGGCCGACCGTCACCTCGGTGCCGTGACGGGTGCGTAGGCCGATGTTGGCGCGCGACAGGTGCTTCCACACCTCGGGCCCGGCGAACTTGCCGTTGGCGCCGCCGGGGTTCGGCTCGTAGGCCACCAGCGCGTCGGCGGCCGGGCCGCCCTGGGCCGCGAACTCGAACAGCGGCGAGAACTTGCCGGGGATGGCGTCGCGGCGCACGTACGCGACCGCGTGGTTGAGCGTGAACTCGCCGGTCCGCGGCTGCACGCTGGTGCCGCGATACACGTGGTTGTCGGGGTTGTTGCTGTTGTAGCCGTAGTTGACGTCGATGAAGCCGCCGACCTCCCACGGCTTGAAGCCGGGCAGGTGCGGGTCCATGTGCTCACCGGCCGCCAGCGCCGGGTTGTTGACCGCCGCCGCGTCGGTGCCCGGCAGCGCCTCCTCGACGCGGTCCTCCTCGGCCGGGAGGGTCGCAGGGTTCACCGGGCGCACGGGCGGCCTCGCGGGTCGCGAGGACGGCACGACGGGTGTCTCGCTCGCCGCGACACCCTTTGACGCCTCGCTCGCCGCGACGGGCCCCGCCTCGAACGTCGGCTCGGGCACCTCGATCGCCCGCGTCGGCGTCCACGGCGGCAGCGCCAGCGCCCCGCTCGTCGGCTCGCCCGGTGCGGCGAGCACGAGCGGGACGAGCGAGGCGAGGGCGGAGATCGTCGGGCTCATGGCGGTCGCCGCCGCATTGTGCGGCCAGATCTCGCTCGAACGCCAATTCGTCGCCGACCGGGCCAGGCGCGCGCCTCTCGAGGCTTCGCGCGCCGGATCGCCCGCCGTCAGTCCGCGCGCCGCGCGAACCGCCGCCGGCTTTCACATGTCCCGAAGGACAGGTTCAAGCGAGCACGGGCAAGTGCATCGCCCCGCCCCGCCGCTCGACGCGGGGGGCCATCTCCGGGCGCGGCGGCGGGGCCTCGCCGGTGGCGCACACGCGGCCGTGCAGGCCCAGCTGCTCGAGCATGTCGAGGTCGTCCTGGGTCGAGCGATTGGGCGTCGTCAGGAAGTCGCCGATCATCATGCCCGACGCCCCGGCGGCGAAGATCATCGGCTGCAGCTGCCCCAGGTGCTGGCGGCCGGCGGCGATGAAGATGTTGGGGCGCGGCAGGGCCAGGCGGAAGCAGGCGATGATGCGCAGCATCTCGCGCGGCGGCAGCGGGTCGACGTGCTGGAGGTTCGTGCCCTCGATGCTGACGAGGAAGTTGATCGGCACCTCGTCGACGTCGAGGCCGCGCAGCTCGAGCGCCAGCTCGGCGCGGTGCTCGGGCTGCTCGCCCATGCCGAAGATCCCGCCGACGCAGGTGCGCAGCCCGAGCTCCTTGGCCGCGCGGATCGTAGCGAGGCGATCGTCGTAGGTGTGGGTGGTGACGATCTGCTCGTAGTAGCTGCGGCCCGACTCGAGGTTGTGGTTGAACTCGGTCATGCCGGCGTCGCGCAGCTCGCGGAGCGCCTCTTTGCTGACGATCCCGAGCGACGCGTGAGCCTCGGTGTGGCCGGCGGCGCGGACCTGGCGGATGCCCTCGACCATGTGCTTGAGGCCCTTGGAGCCGTCGGCGTAGCCGCGCGTGGCCGTCACCAGCCCGAGCGCCGTCGCGCCCTGGCCCTGAGCCTTGCGGCTGGCGGTGACCATGTCGGCGTGATCGAGGAACTTGTCGGCCTTGATGTGGGTGGTGAAGTGCTTCGACTGCGCACAGAAGCCGCAGTCCTCGGGGCACCCGCCCATCTTGGCGTTGACGATCGAGCACAGGTGGACCTCGTCGCCGAAGCGAGCGCGGCGCAGGCGATCCGCGGCCCCCATCAGATCGCCCAGCTCGCCCTCGCCGCGCAGGTAGCGGACCAGGGTCGCCCCGTCGAGCGCATCCCACTCGCCGCCGAGGATCCGTTCGGCGATGGCGTGCGGAGCGGGGAGTGCGGGGCGGCCGTCGGTGCTCGTCATGCGGCGAGGTATACCGCAAGCACGTGCGCCAGGGACCGGCTGTGCGCCTGTCGTGCGCGCTCGCCCGTCCGCCGCATCTCCCGCGCTCCATCCCCCCGTGGTCCGCGAGTGAGGTTTGCCGTGCACCGCCCTTCGCGTCCCCGCGCGCGTGCGCGGCGGGCTCGACGGATCTCGCGCTTTCACCGCTCCGTCGCCGGTGGTAACCTCCCCGCGCCCGCGAGAAGGCTCGCCCATGAATCAATCAGAAGCCGCACCAGACCCCGCCCCGCAAGGCGACACGGACAACGCCGTGGACGCCGCCTACGAGGCCAAGCTCCGCGCCGACTACGACGGCCAGAGCCGCGACGACGTCCTGCGAGACTACCGCGAGATGCTGCGGATCCGCCGCTTCGAGGAGGCGGCCGCTCGCGCCTACACGCGCGGCAAGATCAGCGGCTTCCTCCACCTCTACATCGGTCAGGAGGCGATCGCCATCGCCACCCAACAGGTGATGGAGCCCGGCGATCGCGTCGTCTCGACCTACCGCACCCACGGCTTCGCCATCGCCCTCGGCTCCGATCCCAAGGCGTGCGCCGCCGAGCTGTTCGGCAAGGCCGCGGGCCTGGTCGGCGGCGTCGGCGGGTCGATGCACTTCTTCGACAAGGCGCGCGGGCTGTGGGGCGGCTACGCGATCGTCGGCAACCACATCCCGGTCGCCGCCGGCCACGCGTTCGCCTCGCAGTACACCGGCGACGGCCGCGTGACCCTCTGCTTCATGGGCGACGGCGCCGTCGGCATCGGCCCGGTGCACGAGGGCATGACGATGGCCGGCATCATGAAGCTGCCGATCGTCTTCGTGGTCGAGAACAACCAGTACTCGATGGGCACCCCGCTCAAGCGCACCCTGCCGGTCGAGGACATCACGGCGCGCGCAGCCGGCTACGGGTTCGCCAGCGACCGCTTCCACGTCACCTCCGTGCAGGAGACCCGGCGCCGCCTCGGCGAGGCCGTCGAGCGCGCGCGCAAGGACGGCAAGCCGACGCTCGTCGAGCTCATCACCTACCGGTTCCGCGGCCACAGCATGAGCGACCCGGCCAAGTACCGGCAGAAGGAAGAGGTCGATCGCTGGCGGCTCAACGATCCGCTCGAGCGGACGCTGATGGCGCTCAAGCTGATCCACAAGGTCCCCGAGGCCGAGCTCGACGCCGACGACGAGACGATCGTCGCCGAGATGGACGCCGCCTACGAGTTCGCCGACAAGGCCCCCGTGCCCCAGCCCGCGGCGCGGTTCGACAACGTGATGGCCGAGGGCCCTTATTACGGCGACAGCGCGACGACGCGGCCGGCGGGAGTGGAGTAAGACCATGCCGATTCTGCAGATCCGCCAGGCGATCCGCGACGCGATGAAGGAAGAGATGGAGCGCGACGAGCGCGTCTTCCTCATGGGCGAAGAGGTCGGCTACTACAACGGCGCTTACAAGTGCAGCGAGGGCCTGCTCGACCAGTTCGGGGCCAAGCGCGTGATCGACACCCCGATCACCGAGACCGGCTTCGCCGGCATCGGCATCGGCGCCGCGATGTGCGGCCTGCGGCCGATCATCGAGTTCATGACCTTCAACTTCTCGGCGGTCGCGTTCGACCAGATCTTGAACAACGCCGCCAAGCTGCGCCACATGACGCACGGCCAGTTCGGCGTGCCGATGGTGTTCCGCGGGCCCAACGGGGCCGCGCACATGCTCGGCTCGACGCATAGCCAGGCCTTCGAGCACTTCTACGCCCACATCCCCGGGCTCAAGGTGGTCGCGGTCGCCACGCCCTACGACGCCAAGGGCCTGCTCAAGACGGCGATCCGCGACGAGAACCCGGTGCTCTTCCTCGAGAGCGAGCTGATGTACTCGGTCAAGGGCGAGGTGCCCGAGGAGGAGTACCTCATCCCGTTCGGCCAGGCCGACATCAAGCGCCCCGGCGACGCGGTCACCGTGATCACGTGGGGCCAGGGCGTGCCGGTCGCGCTCAAGGCCGCCGACCTCGCGGCCGCCGAGGACATCTCGTGCGAGGTCATCGACCTGCGCTCGCTGCGGCCGATGGACGAGGCCGCGATCATCAAGTCGGTCAAGAAGACCAACCGCGCGGTCATC
Organism: Nannocystis bainbridge; assembly: GCF_028368995.1. Lineage (GTDB taxonomy): Bacteria > Myxococcota_A > Polyangia > Nannocystales > Nannocystaceae > Nannocystis > Nannocystis bainbridge. Next base: position 940,919 of record NZ_JAQNDL010000001.1, read on the forward strand.
GTCTACCACGGCTGGCCCAACGGCGGCGTCGGCGGCGACATCATCGCCCGCATCCAGGAGCTCGCGTTCGACGACCTCGACGCCCCGGTCCTGCGCGTCTGCTACGAGGACCTGCCGATGCCGTACGCCGAGAACCTCGAGAACCTGATCCTCCCCTCGCCGGAGCGCGCCCTCGAGGCCGTCCGACGCGTCGCCTACAAGCGCTGAGCGCACCTGGTCAAGGAGACAGACCCCATGGCAACCGTGGTCACACTTCCCCGCCTCAGCGACACGATGGAAGAGGGCGTGATCGCCAAGTGGCGCATCAAGGTCGGCGACAAGGTCAAACGCGGCCAGGTCATCGCCGACATCGAGACCGACAAGGCGACGATGGAGTTCGAGTCCTTCGACGCCGGCACCGTCCTCAAGCTGGTCGCCCCCGAGGGCGAGGCGCTGCCCGTCGGCGCCACGATCGCCGTGTTCGGCCAGCCGGGCGAGAACCCCGACGCCGTCGACGGCGGCGCGAAGCCCAAGCCCGCCGACAAGCCCGCGACCGACAAGCCCGCGACCGACAAGCCGGCGACCGACAAGCCCGCCGACGAAGCGTCGGAGTCCGACGCCGACGAGGAGGCCGACGAGAAGCCGGCCAAGGCCTCGGCCAAGCCGGTCGCGCCCAAGCCCCAGCCCGAGAGCGTGGCCGAGGTGAAGCACGCCGAGGCCGTCAACGAGGCCTCGGCCGCCGGCGGCGATTCACCTGCCCCGAAGGCCACGTCCCAGGGGACAGGTCCCGAAGGACAGGCCGATCGCGGCCGGATCCCCGCCTCGCCGCTGGCCCGCCGCCTGGCCCGCGAGCACGACCTCGAGCTGGGCCAGATCCAGGGCTCCGGCCCGCACGGCCGGATCGTCAAGGCCGACGTCGAGCAGGCGATCGCCAAGGGCCCGACCCGCGCGGCCGCGGCGACCGGTACTTCGGCACATGTCCCTTCGGCCAGCCAGCCGGCCGGCAGCCCCGCGGCCGACGTCGACGAGCACGGGCGGCCGTACATCAGCCGGCCCGACCGCTCGGTCAAGCTGTCGCAGATGCGCAAGGCGATCGCCAAGCGCATGGGCCAGGCGAAGCGGGAGATCCCGCATATCTACCTGACGATGCCGATCGTCATGGACCGGGCGGTCGCGCTGCGGGCCGAGTTCAACCTCTCGGTCGACGGCACCAAGGCCAGCCTCAACGACCTGGTGATCCTCGCGGCCGCCCGCGCGCTGCGCAAGCACCCGCGGGTCAACGCCCACTTCACCGACAACGGCATCGTCGAGCGCGGCGATGTCCACGTCGGCGTGGCGGTCGCGCTCGACGACGGCCTCATCGTCCCGCCGGTCCGCTTCGCCGACCAGAAGACGCTCAAGCAGGTCTCGATCGACGTCCGCGACCTCGGCACCCGCGCCAAGGAGAAGACGCTGAAGCCGGAGGAGATGACCGGCAGCACCTTCACGGTGTCGAACCTCGGCATGTTCGGCATCGAGGAGTTCTGCGCGATCGTCAACCCGGGCGAGGCCGCGATCCTGGCCGTCGGCGCGGTCCAGGACGAGGCCGTGGTCGAGGACGGCAAGATCGTCGCCCGCAAGCGCATGCGCGTGACGCTGTGCAGCGACCACCGCGTGTTCGACGGCGCCGAGTCGGCCAAGTACCTGCAGACCCTGCGCAAGCTGCTCGAGAGCCCGCTCTCGCTGCTGACCTGAAGGACAGGTCGCCGTGGAGCCGCCCCGCCGCGCCCGCGTGACCCGCAGCGAGGCGGGCGGCTCACGCTGGGAGGTCGCCACCCGCGAGCTCCCGGCGGGCCTGCGGCCGCACGTGCGCGAGCTGCTCGGCTACGGCGAGGCGTCGGTGCTGCCGCGCGTGCAGCGGCAGTTCCCGCTGCCGCAGGTCGTCGTCATCATCGAGTTCGGCCCACCGATCCGCGTCCACGACGGCGCCGGGGTGCCGTCGCGCTACGCCGGCGGGTTCGTGGCCGGCCTCTCCGACGCCTGGAGCGACACCGGCCACGACGGGGCGCAGGCGGGCATGCAGCTCAACCTGACGCCGATCGGCGCGCGCCTGGTGTTCGGCGTGGCGCTGTCCGAGCTGACCGGCCACATCGTGCACCTCGACGACCTGCTGCCACCCACGCACCGGGGCCTGGCCGCGCGTCTGGCCGCGTGCGCCGACTGGGATGACCGTTTCGACATGGTCGAAAGTTTCATCGCCGCGCGCCTGGCCGCCGCCCGCGTCGCGGTCGACACCGTCGCCTGGGCCTGCCAGCGCATCGAGGCCAGCGCCGGCGCCGTCGACATCGGCCGCCTCGCCGGCGAGCTCGGCTACAGCAGCAAGCACCTGGTCGCCCTGTTCCGCGACCGCGTCGGCGTGCCGCCCAAGCTGCTGGCGCGGCTGGTCCGCTTCGACCGCCTGATCCACCGCCTCAAGACCGGTCCGGCGAGCACCTGGGCCGCCCTGGCGGCCGAATTCGGGTTCGCCGACCAGGCCCACCTGACCCGCGAGGTCCGCGGCTTCACCGGCGTCACCCCGACCGGGGTCCGGGCCCTGCTCGGCGAGCTCGTGATCGCCTGAGCCCGCTGCCTCGCAGGTAAAATTTGTTCAAGACCGGGCCCGCGCGGCCGCCTAGCCTTCGCGGGCAAGGAGCGACCCATGACCGTCAAGCCCAGCCCCATCCCCCCTGGCCCGCGCCTGATCCCCACCCTCGTCGTCGCCGACGCCGGCGCCGCCCTCGATTTCTACGTCAAGGCCTTCGGCGCCGAGGAGATCTTGCGCCTGCACGGACCCGGCGGCCGGGTCGAGCACGCCGAATTTTCGCTGTTCGGCGGGGTGGTCTACCTCGGGAGTGAGTGGCCCTCGCTAGGCTTCCGTCCCCCCACCCCTGGCCACACCGCCGCCACCGTCGTCCTCAACGTCGAGGATGTCGACGCCTTCGCGGCGCGCGCCGTCGCGGCCGGGGCCACGCTCGAGCGGCCGGTCGCCGACGAGTTCTACGGCGACCGGGTCGCCCGCCTGCGCGACCCGTTCGGCCACGCCTGGGCCGCGCACGCCCGGGTCGAGGAGGTCGCGCTGCCCGAGATGCAGCGGCGGCTGGACGCCCTGTACGCCCAGCCCTCGTGAGCGCGAGAGCGCCGGCGCGCCGGCGCGCGCACGCCGGAGATTGTCGCCGCGCGCCGCCTCCGGCATCCTCAGACGACCTTGGCACTGTCCGACGCGCCGTCTCACGAACTCAGTGAATTGCACGACCTGGTCGAGAAGGCGCTGCGCGCCGCGCAGGCCCACCCGACCGCCGAGGCGAGCCGCAAGGAGCGTCACAAGGCTCGCTCCCGCCACTTCGTGCTCGCCCTCGCCGACGCGTTCCGCGAGCACGAGGGCGGCGATGTCGACGCCATGAGCCGCTACCACGACGACGTCCGCCCGCACATCGGCCAGGGCGAATTGCTGCACGACGTCACCATCACCCGCAGCGTGCAGATCGGCGAGCACTGGTACATCACCGAGGTGCTGTGGCAGGTCGAGTCGGAGCTCTCGCTCGATACCAGCGAGGCGGTCCACGACTTCAACAAGCTGGTCCTCGGCTCGGCGCATCACAAGCTGTTCGTCGCCGCGATGGTCCCCGAGCCCGAGAACCTGCTGCGCACGCTCGAGCCCGCGGCCGCGCGCTGCACCGGCCGCGTGTTCCTGGCCCTGATCCCGCACCCCGACCACTGGGACGGCGACACCGCGGGCGGCGTGCGGACCTGGCAGTTCCGCCGCTGATCGGCGACGTGCGCTTGCCTGCGGCTCGCAGCCCGCGAGCGAGCGTCGACGACCCGTGACTCCAGGGGGATGTCGCTGCGATCGGTCGATCACAGCGACGTCGGCGCCGGCCGTGGCCGCGCACCGGACCCGAACGCCGCCCGAAAGTGCCACCGGCGGATCGACGCGCGCCGCCGCCGGCGCCCCCGCCCAGCGCCGCACAATCGCCGCGCCCCGCCTCCGCAAAGGTCGAACGTGGCGCCCGAGGCGCTGAGAGAGCCCCTGCTGGCGTCTCGATCGCGGCCTCGCTACTGTCGTGGCATACCCATGGGCGATGTGATCAATCTGAGTCGTTATCGCAAGGCCAAAGCCCGCGCCGAGAAGGAGCAGAAGGCCGAGGCCAACCGAGTCCGCCACGGACGCACGCGGACCGAGAAGCAGGCCGTGCAGGTCGAGCTCGAGCGCCAGACCGCCGAACTCGACGGCAAACGCCTCGACAGCGCCGACGACGGGAAACAAAGCCCCTGACCGTCCGGACATGTCCTGCGGGACAGGGTCTCCGTCGCCCGCGAGCCGCGGGACCTGTGACTGTTCGGACATGTCCCCAAAGACACCATCCCCCGTTCGGGGCCTATGACTCTTCGGACATGTCCTCCGGGCCATATCTGAATTCTCCGGCTCGCAGGACTCGCCACCCGGTCTCGGGCGCAGCCCCGCGAGCCGCCGCGCATGACCGCTGCGACATGTCCTGAAGGCCAGACCACCCCTCTGACCGCCCGCGCCCGTTGACCGCCGGCGGCGCGCGTGGGATGGTCCGGCCGTGTCCGCGTGGCTCCACTGGCTCGCTGCGCTGCTGCTGGTGCTGCTGGCGCTGGCGGCAGCGGCCTGGTTCACCGCGCGGCCGTGGCTGGCCCCGCCGGCCGCCGCGCCCGAGCACATCGCCGGCACGTGGACCCGGGTCGAGACGTGGGCCGCCGAGACGCGCCAGGCGAGCGGGCCGATCGAGCCGCTGCACGCCGCGCTCGCGCCCCTCAAGCGGGCCGGCGCGACCGACGAGCCGTGGGACCCGACGCGGCCGCCCGAGCCGGCCACCGACCCCGCCGCGCAGCAGGCCCTCGCCGGGCTGATCGTATGGGCCGACGGCGGCGGCCTCGGCGACGAGCTCTGCATCGTCGACCCGGCCGACTTCACGGCCGGACCGCCGCGCACGGTCGAGATGTTCCGCCTGGCCCGCCTCGCCCTCCGCCACGGCCGCGACGACACCGACCCCGCGTTCGCGGCGGCGCTGCGCCTCGGCGCCTACCTGCGCGGCCGCGGCCCGCTGCTCGCCGGCGCCGTCGGCTTCGCCATCGCCCGCGACGCCCTGCAGGTCGCCGAGGCCCGCAACCTGCCCGCCGGCCCGGCCTTCGTCGCGTTCGCCCCGCGCCGCGAGGAGGTCCTGCCGATCCTCGCCCGCGAGGCGGTCTGCTCGCTGCGCATGGCCGAGGCCGCGTTTCACAGCGGCGCGAGCGAGGCCGCCCCCGTCGAGCCCGGCGTGGTCGCCCGCTGGTCGAGCGCGTGGGTGGGCCCCGAGCGCGAGCTGGCGATGGCCCGCTGGTACCTCGGCGAGCGCGTGGCCGCGGCCGCGGCTGCCGGCGACGACCTCGGCGCCGTGGCTGCCACGCAGACCCTGCCCGAACAGCCCGACGCCCTGCCCGCCAGCCTGCTGGTCCGCTCGCTGGCGGGCAGCGGCGCCTCGACGGTGAGCGACATGCAGGCGACCCTGGCCGGCTACGCGGCCCGCCTCGGCCCGCCTCCCTGACATCTGTTTTAAAGTTCTTATGGACATGCTCTTCAGAGCATGTCCATATCGACATGCTCCTCAGAGCATGCTCTTCGTGCCATGTCCTCTCCGACATGCCCTGGCTGGGCCCCCCGGACCGTCACCCGCGCCACCGCGGAGGCCCGCCGCAGCTCGCCCTTCGGCGAGCCCTCGCGCCCTCCCCGCTCACCCGCGCGGGCGCACGGCCACGAACAGCGGCCCGAGCTCGGTCTCTCGCGCGACCGCCTTGAAGCCGGTCTCCTCGAGCATGTCGAGCCACTCGCGGCGGGCGAACAGCCCGTAGGTGTGGCGCTCGTGCTCGCACACCACCTCGTCGCCCTCGCGCAGCAGCAGCGCGAAGTCGACGGTGTAGGTCGAGTCCTCGGGGTTCGGGTCGACCGTCCACTCGAGGTACCGCAGCCCGCGCTCGCCGTCGTCGTCGCCGCCGTGGGCGGTCCCGGGCGCGAACGTCTCGCGGGTGCAGTCGGGCGCGAACACGGCCACCCCGCCGGGGCGCAGGTGGGCCAGCGCCGTGCGCATGACCGCCCGCAGGGCCTCGGCGCTGGTCATGTACATCACCGCGTCGTGGACCAGCACCGCGTCGAAGCTGCGCCCGAGCCGGAGCGTGCGCATGTCGCCGACCAGGTGCTCGCACTCGGGGTTGATCGTGCGCGACAGCGCCAGCATCGACGGCGACAGGTCGACCAGCGTGGCCGCGACGTCGCGCTTGTAGTGCGACGCCATGTTGCCGCCGCCGGCCCCGAGCTCGAGCAGACTCGCCAGCGGCCCCGAGCCGGACTCGCGGATGATGCGGACCAGCTCGGCGGCCTCGTCGACGTAGTCGGCCGGGGCCGTGAGCAAGTGGAACCACGCGGCGCGCCGCGTGTACAGCGGGGGCAGCTCGTCGTCGTCGTCCATCACCACGGCGATCCCGAGCTTAGGCCCCCGCGCATCAGCCCGCCATCTTGCGCAGCACGGTGTGGAGGATGCCGCCGTTGCGGTAGTACTCGACCTCGACCGGCGTATCGATGCGGGCGATCGCCGCGAATTCGCGCACCACGGCCCCGGAGGCGGCGTTGCGGGCGGTGACCTTCACCTCCTGCAGCGGCCGCACGTCGTCGCTGACGGCGATGTCGAACACCTCGTCGCCGCGCAGGCCGAGCGACGTCCGCGACTCGCCGGCCTTGAACTGCAGGGGCAACACCCCCATGCCGACCAGGTTCGACCGGTGAATGCGCTCGAAGCTCTCGGCGATCACCGCCTTCACCCCGAGCAGGAACGTGCCCTTGGCCGCCCAGTCGCGCGAGCTGCCCATGCCGTAGTCCTTGCCCGCGAGCACCACCAGCGGCACGCCGGCCTCCTGGTAGTGGAGCGCCGCGTCGTAGATGAACTTGACCTGGTTGTCGAGGAAGTCGACGGTGTAGCCGCCCTCCTTGCCGCCCGGCACCTGCAGCTCGACCAGAGCGTTGCGGATCCGCGTGTTGGCGAACGTGCCGCGCGTCATGACCCGGTCGTTGCCGCGGCGCGCCCCGTACTGGTTGAACATCTCCTGCGTCACGCCGTTCGCCAGCAGGAACTTGCCGGCCGGCGAGTCGCGCTTGATCGAGCCCGCGGGCGAGATGTGGTCGGTGGTCACCGAGTCACCCATCGCCGCCAGCACGCGGGCGCCCTGGATCGGCCGGATCGGCCGGATCTCCGGGGTCAGCTCGGCGAAGAACGGCGGGTTCTGGATGTACGTGCTGGCCTCGTCCCACGCGTAGAGCTGGCTCTGCACGTCGGCGATCGCCTGCCACTCCTCCGAGCCCTTGAACACGTCGGAGTACTGCACGATGTACTGCTCGCGGGTGACGCACTCGTCGACGAGCGCCTGCACCTCGGCCTGGGTCGGCCAGATGTCGCGCAGGTAGACCTTCTTGCCGTCCTTGTCGGTGGCGATCGGGTCGTTCTGCAGGTCGATGTCGACGGTGCCGGCGATCGCGTAGGCGACCACCAGCGGCGGCGAGGCCAGGTAGTTGGCCTTGACGTCGGGGTTGATGCGGCCCTCGAAGTTGCGGTTGCCCGACAGCACCGAGGTCGCCACCAGGTCGCCCTGCTGGATGGCCGCCGAAACCGGGTCGGGCAGCGGGCCCGAGTTGCCGATGCAGGTCGTGCAGCCGTAGCCGACCAGGTTGAAGCCGAGCGCGTCGAGGTCCTTCCACAGGTCGGCGGCGCGGAAGTACTCGGTCACCACCTTGGAGCCCGGCGCCATCGAGGTCTTGACCCACGGCTTGCGCGTGAGGCCGAGGGCGGCCGCCTTGCGCGCGACCAGGCCGGCCGCGAGCATGACCTCGGGGTTCGAGGTGTTGGTGCAGCTGGTGATCGCCGCGACCACCACCGCGCCGTCCTTGAGCGCGAACTTCTGCCCGTCGAGCTCGACCTGCAGGCCGGGCGCGTCCTCGGGGCGGCCGAAGGTCTTGCCGTGCAGGTCGGCGCGCCACTGCTTCTTCATCGCCCCGAGCGCGATGCGGTCCTGCGGGCGCTTCGGCCCGGCCAGCGACGGCTCGATGGTGCCGAGGTCGAGCTCGATCACCTCGGTGTAACGGACCTCGCGGCTGTCGTCGCGCCACAGCCCTTGCTGCTTGGAGTACTCCTCGACCAGCTGGCACAGCCCGGTGTCGCGGCCCGACAGCCGCATGTACGTGATCGTGTGCTCGTCGACCGGGAAGAAGCCGATGGTCGCGCCGTACTCGGGCGCCATGTTGGCGATCGTCGCCCGCGTCGAGACCGGCATGTGCGACAGGCCGGGCCCGAAGAACTCGACGAACTTGCCGACCACGCCGCGCTTGCGCAGGACCTCGGTGACGCGCAGGACCAGGTCGGTGGCGGTGCAACCCTCGGGCAGCTGGCCCGACAGGCGCACGCCGACGACCTCGGGGATGAGCATGTAGATCGGCTGGCCGAGCATGACCGCCTCGGCCTCGATGCCGCCGACGCCCCAGCCGACGATGCCGAGCCCGTTGATCATCGTCGTGTGGCTGTCGGTGCCGACCAGCGAGTCGGGGTAGATCGCGCCGGCCTGCTCGCCCGCGCCGTCCCACACCACGGTCGCCAGGTACTCGAGGTTGACCTGGTGGACGATGCCGGTCGCCGGCGGGACCACGCGGAAGTTGTTGAACGCGCGCTGGCCCCACTTGAGGAACTGGTAGCGCTCGAGGTTGCGCTCGAACTCCAGCTTGCTGTTGATCCGCAGCGCCTGCGGCGTGCCGAACGCGTCGACCTGGACCGAGTGGTCGATCACCAGGTCGCACGGCACCAGCGGGTTGACCTTCTCGGCGCTGCTCACGTCGCCGGTCAGCTTGACGATCGCCTCGCGCATCGCCGCCAGGTCGACCACCGCCGGCACGCCCGTGAAGTCCTGCAGGACCACGCGGCCCGGCATGAACGGGATCTCGACCTCGCCGACGTTCTTCGGGTCGTAGGCGGCCAGCGCCTTGATGTGATCCTGGGTGACGATGAAGTCGTCGACGTTGCGCAGGCACGCCTCGAGCAGGACCTTGATGCAGTAGGGCAGCGTGTCGACCGGGCCGAGCTCGCGCAGCCGGTCGAGCCGGTAGACGGCGCGCGGGCCCATCGGCGTGGTCATCGTGTCCTTGGCGTGAAAGGGGTCGCGCTTGCGGGTCGAGGCAGTCATGAGCGGGCGGAAGATATCAAATCGTCGCCGGCCATCTGCCGCGCGAAGGCGCGCGCTGGCTCACTTGTCCTCCAGGCCCCCCACGACCGCCGCCGGCTCGCCGGGCCCGTCCACGGCCGTCGCGGCCCGCGCGGGGCGAGCGTCCGGTCCGCGTGCGCCGCCGGCCGCACGCCGGCCGGCGTGATAGCGTCGCTGCAATGCATACATTCGACCTCCCCGCCGGCGCGGACAGGGCCGAGATCTACACCGAGCTGATCGCCACGGCAGAGGCGCTCGTCGCGGGCGAGCCCGACCTGGTGGCCAACCTGGCCAACCTCGCCGCGTGCCTCAAGCAGCTGCCGGGCGTGTCGTGGGCGGGCTTTTATCGCCGGGTCGGCGACGACCTGGTCCTCGGGCCATTTCAGGGCAAGCTCGCGTGCACCCGCATCGGCCCCGGCAAGGGCGTGTGCGGCACCGCGGCGGCCCGCCGCGAGGCGCTCGTGGTCGCCGACGTCGCCGCCTTCCCCGGCCACATCGCCTGCGACGCCGACTCGCGCAGCGAGGTCGTGGTGCCGATCGTCCGCGGCGCGCAGGTCCTCGGCGTCATCGACCTCGACAGCGACCGCCTCGACAACTTCGACGCTCGCGACGCCGAGCACCTGACGCGCCTCGCCGCGCTCGTCGCCGGCCTCGACTGGCCGGCTTGACCGCAGCCGCCCCGCACGCGACCCTGGAGCTCCTGTTCGCATGATCATCGTCACGGGCACCAAGCGCTCCGGCACCTCGATGTGGATGCAGATCCTGATCGGCGCCGGCTTTACGTACATCGGCGAGCAGTTCAGCGGCCGCTGGGAGCAGACGATCAAGGCCGCCAACCCCGACGGCTTCTACGAGTCGCACCTGCGCCGCGGCATCTACTTCAAGACCAACCCGCACCCCAAGACCGGCGCCTACCTGTTCCCCGAGCAGGTCCAACACCACGCGGTCAAGGTGTTCATCCCCGGCCTGGTCCGCAGCGACCGCGCCTTCATCACCAAGGTCATCGCCACCGTCCGCGAGTGGCGCGAGTACGAGTCGTCGATCCGCCGCCTCTACGCGATGGAGGACGACAACCGCCGCAAGGAGGGCAAGGACGACCTGGTGCCGCTGCGCATGCCGGGCGCGCTCGAGTGGTGGGCCGAGAACTTCGCCCTCGTCCGCGACATCGCCATCCGCCGCTACCCGGTCCACGTGCAGTCGTACGAGGGCCTGCTGGCCGATCCGCAGCGGGTCGTGCGCGACGTGCTCAAGTGGATCGGCAAGGGCGACGCCGACGCCGCGCTGGCCGCCGTCAAGCCCGAGCACCGCACGCAGCACCGGCCGCCGTCCGACAGCGTCGAGCCCGAGGTCGCCGCGGTGTTCGACGAGTTCTACGCCGCCCTGCACGCCGGCAAGGGCCTGACCGCGCCGATGCTCGAGAAGCTGAACCACACCAACGAGCTGGTGGCGCCGCGCATCGCCGGGTGGCAGCGCAAGCTCGGCGAGGACGCCCGCCGCCGCCGCGCGATCAAGGCCGAGGCCAAGGGCCTGCCGCCCGAGAGCTGAGCGCCGCAGCGCGGCCGTTCGAGCGGTGCTCCTCGCCGACGACGTCCCTCGCTCACGGCCGTTCGACCCGTGCTCCTCGGCGCCCGCTACAATCACTCGCGGTCACCGCGGAGCCCGGCTGAGCTCCTGTCGTGGCCGCTGAACCCGCCGGCGCGGCTCGACGATCGCCCGCGCCCGTGCGACCCTCCGCGCGCGTGACCGCGGTCGTCGTCGCCGTCTTCGGCCTCACCTACGTCCTCATCGCCGCCCGGCGGCTGCGCGCGCTGCCGATCGGGCGGCCTGCGGGCGCCCTGCTCGGCGCCTTCCTCATGGTGGCGATCGGCGCGCTGCGGCCGGCCGACAGCTACGCCGCGATCGACGGTGACACCATCCTGCTGCTGTTCGCGATGATGGCGCTGGTCGCCTACGTCGAGCGGGCCGGCTTCTTCGAGTGGGCGGCCGCCCGCGCGATCGCCCGCGCGCGCACCCCCGTCGGCCTGCTCGTCGCCGTCGCCGTGCTCGCCGGGGCCATGAGCGCCCTGTTCGTCAACGACGCCGTGTGCGTGTTCCTGACCCCGCTCGTGGTCGTGGCTTGCCAAAAGGCCAGGTTGCCGCTCGGCCCCTATCTGATCGCCACCGCCACCAGCGCCAACCTCGGCAGCGCCGCCACCCTGGTCGGCAACCCGCAGAACATGATCGTCGGCGGGCTCAGCGGCCTGTCCTTCACCGCCTTCTCGGTCCTCGCCGCGCCCGTCGCCGCGCTCGCGCTCGCCATCAACACCGGCCTGCTGCTGCTCTACTACCGCCGCGCGCTCGGCGACGCCCCGCTCGCGGATGTCCCTTCGGCCAGCTTCGACCGCGGCCGGCTCACCCGCGTGGTCGCCGTCGTGCTCGGGGTCGTCGTCGCCTTCTTCGCCGGCGCCCACCTCGGCTACGCCGCGCTCGGCGGGGTCGTCGCGCTGTTCCTCGGCGAGCGCGAGGACCCCCACGCCGTGTTCGCCCGCGTCGACTGGACCCTGCTGGTGTTCTTCGCCGCGCTGTTCGTGGTCGTCGCCGGCCTCGAGACCACCGGCCTCGTCGACGCCGCCTGGGCCACTCTCGGGCCCAGCCTCGGCCACGACGGGCCCGCCGGCGTGTCGGCGCTGACGCTGCTCTACCTGGTCGGCTCGAACCTGGTCTCCAACGTGCCGATGGTGCTGCTCGCGGCCCCACACGTGGCCGCCGACGGCTCGACCTTCGCCTGGGTGCTGCTCGGCTTCGTCACCACCGTCGCCGGCAACCTCACCCTGATCGGCTCGGTCGCCAACATCATCGTCGCCGAGAAGGCCGCCGACGCCCACGAGCTCGGCTTCTTCGAGTACCTGCGCTTCGGCCTGGTCTCGACCCTCGTGGTCCTGGCCGTGTGTGTCCCGGCGCTGGTCGTGCTGGCGCGCGCGCTCGGGACCTGACCTTTCGGACATCTCCGCCCATTCGCCGCGGCCCGCCTCGGGTCGGCGATCTCGCCGCGAGACGCCGCCAGGCCGGGGCCGTCGCCGGCCCTCTCGCGGGGTCGCCCGCGTCCGCCTGCGTGCAACAGCGATTTGTCGGGCCACGGGCGCCCGCCCGGGCGCCCGCGCCATTTCTCCGCCTGGCAGCGAGCATTCCGCGGTGATTGTGCCGGACCGGAGAACCGACGACGCTTGCCGCGAACCTCCTCCCTCTCCGGAGCCCCATGCTCGTCGCAACTGAATACCTCCCCGACGTCTCGGCCGTCCTTCAACAGTACGTGATCCCGTTCCTGTGGAAGGCCGCAGGCGCGCTCGTCCTCTGGATCATCGGCGGGATCCTCATCTCCGGCGCCGGCCGGGTCGTGCGCCACGCCATGACCGCCCGCGGCATCGACCCGACCTTCAGCCACTACGTCAACTCGGCGCTCAGCGTGCTGTTGAAGGTCGTCCTGCTGGTCGCGATCCTCGGCATCTTCGGCGTCGAGTCGACCTCGTTCGCCGCCGTGCTCGCGGCCGCCGGCGTCGCCATCGGCATGGCGTGGGCGGGCCTCCTCGCCAACTTCGCCGCCGGCATCTTCCTCGTCGTCCTGCGCCCGTTCAAGGTCGGCGACGCTATCCACGGCGCCGGCGTGACCGGCGACGTCCGCGAGATCGGCCTGTTCGCCACCACCGTCGACACCGGCGACAACGTCCGCGTGTTCATCGGCAACAACAAGCTGTTCGCCGACAACATCATCAACTATTCGGCCAACCCGGTGCGCCGCGTCGACATGCGGGCCCAGCTCGCCCACGGCGTCGACGCCACCCAGGTCGCCGCCGCCCTCGCCGCGCGGCTGCTGCAGATCGCCAACGTCGCCGCGAACCCCGCCCCGCAGGTCGGCATCCTCGAGTTCAACGCCGCCGGCACGCTCCTCTACGTGCGACCGTTCTGCAACAACCTCCACTACAACCAGGTCGCCGACGACGTCCAGCGCGTCATCGCCGAGGTCACCGGCGGCCTGCCGGTCCCGGCCCCGCACCACGTCGAACACCGCGCCTGAAGGCCCGCGCACGCCGGCCCGCCCGTCACGGCGCGCGGACCTCGTCGCATGGCCGTTGCGACATGCCCATGACGACATGTCCATCACGACATGTCCTCATGCGCATGCCCCGAAGGACATGTCCTCAAGCACTAGCCGGCGGGTGGGCCCCGAGCTCGAGCGTGCGCGCCAGCTCGGGCCGCCGCACCTTCCAGATCCACCCGTCGTAGAGGAAATGCAGCCACGACGTCGCGGTGTAATAGACCAGGTAGACATCGGTGCGGCGCTGCCCCTGGATCAGCCAGAACACCAGCAGCAGCCCCCCGGCGAGGGCCGGCACCGCCAGGCGGGCGTCGCCCAGCACCCGCGCCGCCGCCCCGCGCCGCTCGCCGCGGCCGTACTTCTTCGTCCCGAAGTGGTGCACGAACGCCATGTACTCGACCGCGTGGGCGGTCCCGAAGCACAGGTAGCCGACCACCGGCCCGTGGATCAGGAACACCGCGAACAGCAGCAGCGTCGACGCCATCATCGCCAGCCGCGGCGCGCGTTGCCCGGGCGTCGCCGGGGCCCGCAGCTCGTGCGCCAGCCAGCGCAGCAGCACCCACGCGAACGCCCCGACCACCGCCAGCAGCAGCGCCCACGCCCACCACGCCCCGGCCAACGGCGCCAGGAGCCGCCCGAGCTTGCGCGCATTGACGTGCCCGCCCAGCAGCTGCGGCCGCAGCAGCGGCAGCGCCACCGCCACGCACGCCGTCGCCAGCCAGATCAGCGCCCGGTCGCGCCGCGCCTGCTCCGGCCGCTCCGTCCCGCCGCCGAGCTTGCCCGCGTAGATGCGCAACATCCCGTAGCGCTGCTGCAGCGTGTGCCAGATGTTCCACGCCCCGGTCACGAACAGCGCGATCTGCCACGGCGACAGCTTGATGCCCGCCACCGTCGCCGGCGCCAGCCCCGACGTCGCCCGCGCCAGGGCCACGATCGCCACGATCAGCGTCGGCGCCAGCCAGTACGCGCGGGCCCGCTGCGTGAACACGTCGCGGTCGCCGTACACCACCACGAAGGTGTAGTGGCGATGCACATAGCTGATCGCCAGCGCCGCCAGCACCGCCAGCGCCGTCGCCTCCTCGAGCTGCGGCTTCGCCAGCGGCGCCCCGCCGAACGCCTGCGCCCCGAGCCCGAGCCCGATCACCAGCCAGAGGTAAAAAGGCAGCCAGCCGAACGCCAGCGCGGCCACGTCCCACGCCGGCCCGATCATCCACGTCGCGCGGGCTGGCGGCACCGCGCGACCATATCAGCGCGCCGACTTGCGCGGCAAGCGAGGCCCCTGGGGCCAGGCTACGCGCGGGCGCGCCACCACGGCGGTCACGGATACGACAGCTTCGTGTAGAAGTCGCCGCGCCCTGCGGGCGTGAGGTCGAACATGGCGAAGATCGGGCTCAGCATGTCGAGCCCGCGGTGGTCCTGTCCCGGTTCGCCGCTGGTGTGGGCCATCTCGGTGCCCCAGAAGTGGCGGACCTTTGCGCCCTCGCGGCGGAACAGGTTGAGCATCGTCGTGTCGCCGCCCTCGCGGCCCTTGCCGTGATAATCGCGGTTGTAGTGGTTGCCCGCGGTCGACAGCACGCGCAGGTTTCGCCAGCCGCGCTCCGCGGCGAACGCCGCCAGCCGCGCCGCCGGAGACTCTGCCACCGCCACCAGCGTCAGTCGCTGGCGGATGTTCGGCTCGGCCGCGTCGAGCCCGTCGAGCAGCGGCGTGCACATCGAGCACGGCCCCGCGCGCTCCGGCCCGAACATGTAGCTGTAGATCGCCAGCGTGTCCTTGCCCGGCGCGAACAGCTCCGACAGCCGCACCGGTCGCGACGCCCCGCCAACGCTCGTCTCGAACACATAGTCCTCCGGCACCACGCCGCCCGGCGGCAGCGCTCGTCGCTCGCGCGCAACCGCCTCGGTCAACTGGCGCAGCTCGATCTCTCGCGCCAGCAGGCGGTCGCGGGCCGCCCTGTACGCTTGCGATTCGCCGGGGAAGGTCGGTGCCATGCCGGCAACCTAGCACGCGGTCGCCCGCTCGCAACCGCGCCCGCTGCATGCACCGGCTCGCGCAATGACATTGTCTTTTGGACATGTCTCTTCCTACATGTCTCTCGGACCACCCCGTACCGCGCGGCCCCCAGGCCTCACCTGCGCAGCGCGCGCAACTCACCCTCATGCGGCCGTGCCCCGCTTTTCGAGCGAGCGAAAAAATCTTCGATCGCGTGTCACAACCCGGCCTGCTCGCTCGACAAGCCTACGAAGGAAGCCAACCAATGAGCGACAGCCAACCCGTCCGTCTCGACCAGCAACTCCCCGACGTCGTCAAGGCCGCCATCGAACTGCACCGCGTGCTCGACGGCCACGGCCTCGATCGTACCCTCCATCACCTCGTGGTCACCCGCGCCTCGCAGATCAACGGCTGCGTCAACTGCCTCAAGATACACCTCCGCGAGGCGCGTGAGCACGGCGAGACTCAGGACCGGCTCGACCGCCTCGTCGTCTGGGACCACGTCGACGACTTCAGCGAGCGCGAGAAGGCCGCCCTCGCGTGGACCGAGGCGCTCACCGTGCTCGATCGCAAGACCGACTACGGCCCGCTGCGGGCGCGCCTGCGCCGGCACTTCAGCGACGAGCACATCGCCGCGCTCACCGCCACCATCGGCATGATCAACTCCTGGAACCGCCTCCAGGTCTCGACCCACTGACATGAAGCTTCTCGACGACGACGACGACCACGAGTTCGCCGCGGCCCGGCCGATGCTGCTGGGCCTCGCCTATCGCCTGCTCGGCTCGCGCGCCGACGCCGAGGACGCGGTCCAGGACACCTGGCTCAAGTGGCGCGCCGCCGCCGTCGCCGTCGAGAACCCCGGCGCGTGGCTGACCACCGTGTGCACGCGGCGCTGCATCGACATGCTGCGCTCGGGCCACAAGGCGCGGATCGACTACGTCGGCAGCTGGCTGCCCGAGCCGCTGCCGACCGACGACGACGACGTCGGGGCCTCGCTCGGCTCGTCGCTGACGGTCGCGTTCTTGCTCGTGCTCGAGCGGCTGACCCCGAAGGAGCGGGCCGCCTATCTGCTGCACGAGGTGTTCGACGTCTCCTACGCCGAGACCGCGCGGACCCTGGCGATGGACGAGGTCAACTGCCGCAAGCTGGTCTCGCGGGCCCGCGGCCACCTCGAGCAGACCCGCGTTCGTCACGTCACCCCGCGCGATCGCCAGGACGAGCTGCTCGCCGCCTTCGAGGCCGCGATCGCCGGCGGCCACACCGAGCGGCTCGCCGCCCTGCTGGCCAGCGACGTCGAGCTGCGGGCCGACAGCGGCGGCAAGGTCCCGGCCCTGCGCGAGACCTTGCAAGGCAAGGCGGCCGTGCTCGCGTTCGTGCACGCCACCTTGCACCGCTTCTGGGGCGCCTTCACGTGCGAGTCCCCCGACCTCAACGGCGCCCGCGCGCTGGTGTTCCGCGCCGGGGACGGCGCCGCGATCGCCGCCGTCTCGTTCGCTTACGACGAGCGAGGCGCCGCGACCGGCATCTACATCATGCGCAACCCCGACAAGCTGGCCGGGCTCGCGTAAATGACGCCGAGGCCGCGCCGGGCTCGTCCGCAGCGGTCCCAGGCCCGCACCTCCGGGCCCGGGGGCGGTCTGCGGCGGCCGTCCGGCGAGGTGCGGCTAGACTTCGCGCGCGCCCAACCGCGGCGCGGACCGACCTCATGGGCAAGAAGCGAAAGCTCCGCAAGAACCTGCACAAGCGCGAGATCGACGACCAGCCGGCGCTGGTGATCTGCGTCGGCAAGTCGTGCGCCCCGCGCGAGGTCTCGCGCCTGCTGGCCGACCAGACCCGGGCCTACGCCGCGGCCACCGGCGGCAAGGTGCGCGTGGCCCTGGTCGGCTGCCTGCACATCTGCAAAAAGGGCCCGCTCGCCGCGACCTGGCCCGACATCGAATTTTATAAAAAGGTCGACCTGGCCCGCGCCTGCCGCCTGGTCGACGAGCTGGCCGCGACGGTCCCCGACCTGCCCTTGCAGGCAGGTCCCTCCGGACATTCTCCATGAGACATGCTCCCCGGGACATGCTCTGAAGAGCATGTCCTGGGAGACATCTTCTCCGCTTGCCCCGCAAGATCGCTGCGATCCGGCCCACGGCCGCGGAGCGCTGCGTGCCCACGGCCGCGCGTCCGCTCCCGCACCGCGCTTCGCGTGCGTCCCCCGCGATTCGCGCCCGAGCTCCACGTCCTGTCCCTTCGGACAGCCCGTCGATGCGTGCTGGCACCTGCCCGGAGCTCCAGGCCGCTGGCGTCGGCCCTCGCGCCAGCGCGCGCTGTGGCCCCTGCGCAGGCGGAGCGCCGCGTCGCCGCCGGGCGGTGACGGGACGTGTCGGCATGGGGGACGCGGGACCTCGCGGCGTCCGGTCGCGGCTGATTGAGCGACCGACGCTCGCGCGGTAAGGTCACCGCCGACGTGGCGAGGCAAGCAGCAGCGCGGAGTTGGTGGTCGCGCGCGATCGTGCGGGGACTGTTCGCGCTGACGGCCGGGTGCACGGGCGGATCGGAGCCCGCCGGCAGCGGCACGACGTCCGGCGGCACCGCGACGGGCGAGGCCTCGACCCTCACGACCGGCGGCACGACGCCGACCACCTCCTCGACCACCGGCGAGCCGCCGCCGCCGCCGACCGCCTGCGCCGAGCCGACCACCCTCTCTGCCGCGCCGCGCACCATCGCCGAGGCCGTCGCCTTCATCAACGAGCTGCCGCAGCCGCTCACGCTCGATTGCTTCCTCGAACGGCTCGAGCGGCCGCTGGCGATCGCCGCGACCAAGAGCGTGATCAGCCTGCAGCCGGCGGAGGGCGCGAGCAGCCCGCGGCTGTTCCTGTTCTTCGGCGAGTTCGTCATGTCGGTCGCGGTCGACGGCCACGGCTTCCAGCTGCTCGAGTTCGGCGAGCCCGTCGGGCAGTGGCGATCGATCAAGGCCGAGGTCTCCTTCCCGCTCACCGACATCATGGGCATCGAGGCCCCGTTCACCCGCGTCCTCCGCGACCCGGGCGGCGGCGGCACCTCCTGCGGCGTGTGCCACGGCAGCGAGGCGCCCGCGCCCGAGTACCCGCAGGCCTTCGCCTCCGACGCCCTGCGGTTCCCCGACTTCGAGCTGGTCTCGTTCGCCGACCTGCGCGGCGAGTACGAGCGCTGCGATCCCGCCGCCCAGCCCGAGCGCTGCGCCCGGCTCACGGCCCTGTTCGGCCACGGCGAGGTCGAGGCGGCCGCGTTCCCCGAGGCCATGCCGACGATCTACGACTACGAGTGACCGCGGCGACTTCGAGGGCCCGACGGCCGGGCCTCACGCGATCGGGAGCGGGCCGACCGCCCCCGTTGCGCTCAGAGACATGTCTCCTACGACATGTCCCGTGCGACATGCCCGAGCGAGCATGTCCGAAGCGCCACCTCGCGCCCGCGCGGCCGCGAGCGCCAGGCGGGCCGTCTCAGGCCGCGGTCGGCTCGGGGCCGACGATCGAGAACACCGCCCCGTACGGGTCGGAGACCACGGCGATGCGCCCGTGCGGCGAGTCGAACGGCCCGTGCAGCAGCTTGCCGCCGTGCTGGCGCACCCGCTCGGCCCCGGCGTCGGGGTCGGCGACGCGGAAGTAGGTCATCCAGTGCGGCGGCGCCTCGCCCCACTCCGCCGTCATCTGCAGGCGCCCGCCGACGGCCTTGCCCTCGAGGTTGTAGACCGTGTAGTCGAAGGTCTTGCCGTCGCCCATCTGCTGCTGCTCGAACGGGAACAGGCGGCGATAGAACGCGTCGGTCTTGTCGCCCTCGCGGGCGTTGACCTCGTGCCAGCACATCGCGCCGTCCTCGTCGAACGCCTGCGCGCCGGTGTGCGCCGCCGGCTCCCACAGGCCGAACGCGGCGCCGCCGGCGTCGAACGCGAACGCCATGCGGCCCTGCGCGGGGATCTCCATCGGCGGCACCAGGATCTTGCCGCCGGCGTCCTCGATCCGGCGCACCGTCGCGTCGGCGTCGGAGGTCTTGAGGTACACGCTCCACGCCGAGGGCATGTCCTGCTGGTCGGGCATCTTCGGCGCCATGCCGATCACGCTGCGACCGCCGAGCCGCGCCGTCGTGTAGTGGCCGAACTCGGCCACCGGCTCGTCGAAGCTCCAGCCGAACACCCCCGTGTAGAAGCGCCTGGCGCCGTCGAGGTCGGGGGTGTTCAGGTCGGCCCAGCAAGGGGCCCCGTCGGGATATCCGGTCCGCTGTGTCATGGTCGTGCTCCGTGCGCGAGTTCGCTCCTGCGTACCGCCCCGGCGCCAGCCCGTCAACCCCTCCCGCGCCCCCGCTCGCTGCACCACGGCCGCGCGACGCGGGTGTGACAGGCTGGCCTCAAGAACATGATCCATCACCCCGACGAGCGAGCCGAGCCGCGGTCCGCGGCGAGCGATCGCCGTTCCTCGTGACATGTCCCGAAAGACATGTGAACTCGCCTTCGTCAGGCCGCCCGCGCGACCGGGGGCAGCAGGCCCGGCACGATCAGCGCCGCGTCGCCGAACTCGTGGGCCAGGTAGCCGGCCCCGATCGCGTGCTCGAACGCGGCCCGCAGCGCGGCCTCGCCGGCGAACGCCTGCAGCAGGGCGAAGTGACTCTCGCCCGGCCCGTGCATCCCGGTGACGATGCCGTCGACCACGCGCGGGACGAAACCTGGCCCGAGGACCAGGTCGGTCTCGCCGCTGCCGGCCTGCAGCCCGCCGAAGCGGCGCACGCTGCCCTCGAGCGCGCGCACCACCGTGGTCCCGACGGCGATCACCCGCCCGCCGCCGGCGCGGACGCGAGCGATCGCGGCGACGGTGGCCGCCGGCACCTCGAAGCGCTCGGCCAGGGGCAGCGCCGCGTCGAGCTCGGGGTCGCCGGTCGACGACAGCCCGGCCGCGTGGGTCACCGCTGCGATCTCGACGCCCGCGCGGCGCAGCGCCAGCAGCGTGTCCCAGTCGAGCGGCCGGCCCGCCGACGGCATCTCCGCCGCCCACGGCCGCGCCGCGAACACCGTCTGCACCGACCACAGCGCCAGCGGCTCGCGCACGTGGGCGTACTGGACCGGTCGACCCAGGCGGTACAGCGCGGCCCACAGCGCCGCGCCTTCGCGGTCGAAGCGGAGCTCGCACAGCCGCGGCGACACCGGCGACACGCCCACGACCGCGGCCGTCAGCGCCTCGCTGAACACCAGCCGATCGCCGACCCGCAGCGCAGGCGGCGGCGGGCGCCGCTCGGTCGGCGTGCGCCAGTCGCCGGCCCCGAGCAGCGCGGCCCGCCAGGTCGCCCCGCCGACGCCCGTCAAGCGCACCTCGAGGTCCGCCGACAACATGTCCTCCGAGACATGTCGTTTTGGCCACCCGCGAGAGCCCGCGCCGTCGTCGAGTTCCGCATTTGACATGTCCCCGGAGACATGTTCTTTTCGCCAGGCGCGGGCGCGCAGCGACGCCGGCAGCGTCGCCGCGTCGTTGACGATCAGCAGGTCGCCGGCCCCGAGCCAGCGCGGCAGGTCGCGCACGCGGGCGTCGACATGGGCGCCCGTGCGCGGGTCGAGCAGCAGCAGCCGGGCCCCGGCCCGGTCGTCGCGGGGAGCGGTCGCGGGGTTCATCGCCCGCCTCCTTGCCAGCCCTCGGCGCGCACGCGGTCGCCCGAGCCGACCGCGGCGTCCTTCACGATCGCCGCGATCGCCCGCGCGACCGCGGCCGGGTCGGCCAGGCTGGCGCGATCGGCCTCGGGGACCGCATCGGCATGCATCTGCGTGTCCATCTCGCCCGGGTCGACCGCCAGCACGCGCACGCCGGTGCCCGCGAGCTCGGCCGCCCAGGTCCGGCTCAGGTGATCGAGCGCCGCCTTGCTCGCCCCGTACGCGCCCCAGCGCGGGTAGGCCTCGACCGCCGCGTCCGACGACACGTGCACGAT
Organism: Nannocystis bainbridge; assembly: GCF_028368995.1. Taxonomy (GTDB): domain Bacteria; phylum Myxococcota_A; class Polyangia; order Nannocystales; family Nannocystaceae; genus Nannocystis; species Nannocystis bainbridge. The sequence goes on from NZ_JAQNDL010000001.1 coordinate 962,143, forward strand.
CGTGCCGCGTCCGCGCAGCGCCATCGCCCCGGCGATCGCCTTGCTCAGGCGGAACGGCCCGAGCAGGTTGACCTGCAGCGCGCGCTCGAATTCCTCGCACTCGGTGTCGAGCAGCAGCCGCAGCGGCGTCGGCCCGAGCGTGCTGGCGTTGTGGATCAGCAGATCGACGGGCCCGAGCAGCGCCGCCGCCTGGTGGGCGATCGGGTGGATCGCCCGCTTGTCGCCGACATCGCCGACGATCGCCTCGGCGACGACGCCGTCCGCCCGCAGCCCGGCGACCGCGGCCGTCAGCGCCGCCGCGTCGCGGGCCACCATCGCCACCCGGGCGCCCCGCCGGCCGAGTTCGCGCGCGAGGGCCAGGCCGAGGCCGCGGCTCGCCCCGGTGACGAGCGCCGCGGTGCCTGCAAAATCGAGGTTCATGGTCATGAGAACAGCTCCTTTGGGTTGTCCTCAGCCTGGCGTCGCCCGGACGATTTACCAACCCGGCTGCTATTTCCTTGTCACGAGGTTATTGCGCCGACCGGGCCGACCCGGTCACAGTCGCGGCATGGACGACGACACCGTCCCGATGCACCTCGGCAACAACGTCCGCCAGCTCCGCGAGGCTCGCGGGCTGACGCAGCAGCAGATCGCCAGGGTCGCCGGCCTGCCGCGGCCGACCTGGGCCAACCTCGAGAGCGGCGCCGCCAACCCCACGCTCGCGGTCCTGATCAAGGTCGCCGCCGCGCTGCAGGTCTCGCTCGAGGAGCTGATCAGCCCCCCGCGCACGACCTCGAAGTTCTACGCCGCCGCGACCTTGCCGACCCGCCAGCGCGGCAAGGTGCGGGTGCGCCGGCTGCTGCCCGAGCCGATCGTCGGCCTCGAGCTCGAGCGCATGGAGCTGCCGGCCGGCGCCAGCATGTCCGGCATCCCGCACACCCCGGGCACGCGCGAGTACCTGACCTGCGAGCGCGGCGAGATCGAGCTCAGCGAATCCGGGCGGGTGTGGAAGCTCGGGCCCGGCGACGTCGTGGTGTTCCGCGGCGACCAGCCCCACGGCTACCGCAACGCCGGCGGCGCGTCCGCGATCGCCTACAGCGTCATCACCCTCGCGCCGCCGGCCGGCTGACGGCGACGGGGCGCGCGCCTCGCCACCTGTCCCCGAGGCCATGTCCCAAATACCATCCGGGCCGATGCACCGACATGTACGGCTCGCGGCTTGCCCGCCTTCGCGGATGCGTGCTTTCACCCCCGCGAACTCGGTATCCTGGCGCTCCATGGACGAGCGCAGCAGCCGGGCCCCCCACGTCGTCATCGAGTTGGACGCGGCGCTCCGCGTCACCGGCTGGAACCGGCGCGCAGAGCAGCTGTTCGGGGCGTCCGCGGCCGAGGCCGAGGGCAAGTCGATCGCCGAGCTGCTGCCGGTCGCCGGCCAGTCCACGGCCTGGACCGCCGCGCTGACGCGCGACAGCGAGGCGACCGAGGTGCGCACGATCGCCGTCGGCGGGCGCGAGCTCGCGTTCGAGACGTGGTGGCAGGTCGACCGCGACGGCGACGGCCCGGTCACCGGCGTCACCATCTACGGCCACGACGTCACCGCCCGGGAGACCGACGCGCGCCGCGGCCAGCTCGAGCGGACCATCCTGGCCAACCTGCTCGACACCCTCGACATCAGCGGCTGGGCGCTCGACTCGCGCGGCGTGTTCCTGTTCCAGGACGGCAAGGCGATGCGGGCCACCGGGCTTACGCCGCACCAGTTCGTCGGCGCCAGCATCTTCGACGTCTACGCCAGCGAGTCGGGCCTCGACGAGGTCCGGCAGGCGCTGGCCGGCCAACAGCACCTCGGCCTCCAGTCCGAGACCTACGGCATCCACTGGATGCACTGGTACATCCCGGTCAAGGACGGCACGGAGGTGGCGGTGGTCGGCCTCTCGCTCGACGTCACCGACACCAAGCGCAACGAGATCGAGCTGCGGGCCAAGCTCGAGCTGATCGAGCGGCAACAGGAGGTCATCCGCGAGCTCTCGACCCCGATCATCGAGGTGTGGGACGGCGTGATCACCCTGCCGATCGTCGGCCTCATCGACAGCGTCCGCACCGCCGAGATCATGGACAACCTGCTGCAGCAGGTCGCGCGCACGCGGGCCCGCTTCGCCATCCTCGACCTCACCGGCGTCGAGGTCGTCGACACCGGCACCGCCAGCCACCTGATCGGCATGATCCAGGCGATCCGCCTGCTCGGCGCCGAAGGCATCCTGACCGGCATCCACCCGCTCATCGCCCAGACGATCGTCGCGCTCGGCGTCGACCTCACCCGCGTGACCGTGCACGCCAAGCTGCGCGACGCCCTGCAGTACTGCATCGGCCAGCTCAGCCGCAAGCGGGCGGCCGCGCAGGCCAAGGGCGTCTGATCGGCGCCTGTCCCTCCGGACATCTGCGTCACGCGGGCGCGTCTGTCCCTTCGGACAGCTCGATCGGCCCGCTCACTCGCACGCCGGGAACTGCCCCGCGCCCGCGGCGTCGCCGGCCTCGACGAACGGGATGTCCATGTCCTCGAGGACATTGTTCTCAGTGTCGGTGACGCGAAACGCGTACGGCCCCGGGCCCATGCCCGCCTCAGCGACGAAATAGTTGTAGTCGAGCCGCGGCACCGCCTGCCACGCGCCCTCGCCGTCCTTGTATTCGAAGGCGGCGATCGGGTTTTTGTGCCCGCGGACCTGCACGGCCGTCCACCACTGGTTGCTGCCCTCCTTGAAGTGGTAGACGATCGGGCCGCTGGTCGCGCACGACACGAAGCCCCAGGAGATCGGCACACGGCCGAGCTCCTTGGCGGCGATCATGGGGAATGCAGCCTCGCTCAGATCGATGTCGCCCTGCGGACATCCCGGACAACTGTCCACAATACGGACAATGATCGATCCGTCCGGTCCGTCGATCGCAACACACGCGCCGCACGCCGCCGAGTCCGCGTAATCGACGATGTTCATCGCCGCCACCATCGGCTCGCCGGGGTCCGCGGCGAAGCTGCAATTGCCGCTGCCGTCCGCCGCATAATAGGTCGCCTCGCCGGTGTGGACCTCGCCCTCGCACACCTCGCCGCCCCCGCTCGCGGCGCCCGGATCGCTGTCTGCGTCCGTGCCCTCGCCGTCGCTGCTGGCGGCGCCCGGATCGCTGTCTGCGTCCGTGTCGGCGCGGTCGCTGCCGCCGCACGCCAGACACACCGACACCGCCACCCATATGCCGCGAGCTCCGCTCATGCCACCAGCAGGCCACGCGCCGACCACCCTGTCAACGCTGGCGAACGGTGATACCATCGAGGCCGTGGGTCGTTACCGCGTGACTACCGAGGCCGATGTCGTCGGTGCCCGCGTGGCCGCCGAACGGCTCGCGCTGCAGGAGGGGTTCCCGCGGCTGGCGGCGCAGGAGGTCGCGCTCGTCACCTCGGAGCTGGCGTGGAACCTGGTGCGCCACGCAGGCGGCGGTGAGATCGATCTGGCGATGACGAACGGCCCGCACGGCCCGGCGATCGTCGTCGCCGCGATCGACGGCAGCCCGCCGATCGCCGACCTCGAGACCGCGATGCTCGACGGCCACACCGCGAACGGGCCCATCCCGCCGGAGGAGCGGATGCGCCGGCGCGGCCTCGGCAGCGGCCTCGGAGCGGCGCTCCGCCTCAGCGACCGCCTGGTCCAGGAGGCCTTGCCCCGGGGCAAACGCATCGTCGCCACCCGCTACCTGGTGCGCCCGGGCCGGCTGTGAGACATGTCCAAAGGGTCATGTCCTCGAGGACATGACCTCATCGACATGCCCTTCAGAGCATGTCCTGAAGTACACGACGCGTCCGAATCACCACGCGCCCGGGCGAGCTCGCCGCGCGGCGAGGGACCGAGCGCCCGACCGAAGACCGCCGCGCATCCGTGACGACCAAGCGCGCCAACAGGGCGCCGCTTCAGAAAGCGACCGAGCGCGCGACGGAGGCCGTCGCGCGCTCGCCGGGGTCCGCCCGCGGGCGGCTCAGGACGCCGCGATCGCGGCGAGGTCGAGGACTTGCTCCTCGCGGGTGACGCGGAAGCCGAGGCGGCGCAGGCAGAAGCGCAGGCCCTCGCGCAGGCTGCGGAGCGTGACCACGCCCTGCAGCTCGAGCCCGAGGCCGACGATGATCTGGGCGACCGCGGGCTGGATGCCGGTGATGACGCAGCGGGCCCCGAGCAGGCGGACCGCCCGCATCACGCGGAGCAGGTGGTCGGCGGTGGCGGTGTCGACGGTGTCGACGCCGGTGAGGTCGACGATGGCGAAGCGCGCCCCGGTGCGGGACACCGCCTCGAGCAGGGTGTTCTTCATGTCGGCCGCGCGCACGCTGTCGACCAGGCCGACCACCGGCATGGTGACGATGTCGTCCCACACCTGAATGATGGGCGTCGAGGTCGCGGCCGTGATCGCCTCTTGTTGCAGGAACCGCCGCTGCAGCTCCTCCTCGAGCCGCAGGCCCTCGCTGAGGTCGCGGGCGACGATCGCCGCCGCGCTGACGCGACCGTCGTCGCGGATCGGGACGATCGTCAGCTGCACCGGCACCGAGGAGCCGTCGTTGCGCCGCAGCTCGCCCTCGCCCTCCCACTGGCCCTGGGCGATGGCGGTCGGGATCCACTCACCGATCAGCTGGGCCGCGTGCGGGCTCAGCTGGTCGATCCTGTGGCCCTGGAGCTCGTCGGACGCGCGGTCGACCAGGCGCAGCCCCGCGGCGTTGACGTGCAGCACCGCCCCGTTCGGATCGACCAGCGCCGCAAAATCCGCGAGGCCGGCGAACATCGCCTTGAAGGACGCAATGTTGGACTGTGGCTCGGCGCTCATCGGCTCAGCTCCTTGGACATTCGACATCGTCGCGGACGGCCCGCGAGGCGCGGCGCCCGGCGGCGCGGCGATAGAGGCCCGAAGGGCCCGGTTGAGAGACGCCCCGCGCGTGGCTGACGACGACGGAGTTGTGCGGGTAGCGGGCGGTCATGGCGAGGGCGAGAGGGATACGCCGCCGGTCAGTCGGCGGACTTGGCGAAAGACGCCGCGCTCGTGATGGTCTCGGGGGTCGCGTCGTCGTAGTCGTCGGGCTCGAGCTCGCTGACGACCGCGCTGACACCGAGGCGCTCGAGCGCGTCCTCGAGGGTCAGCGCCGTCTGGGCCAGGCGGAAGTCGGCGCCCATGGTCTGCAGCGTCATGGCGATCGGCGCACTCATGCCGCAGATGACCGTCGGCGTGCCCATCAACCGGGCCGCGGCGGCCAGGTTGGCGATCACGTGGCAGAGGTGGCTGTCCATCGTCCACATGCCCGTGACGTCGATGACGAGCCCGGCCGCCGAGGTGTCGCGGATCGTCCGCAGCACGTCGTCGACCAGGAACGCGGCGGTCTCGTCGGTCACGTCGCCTTGCAAGGGGACGACGATGCGCTGCCAGAGCTGAATGACGGGGATGCGGTTCTCGAAGGTCTTCATGGCCTCAAGCCTCGGTGTCGCAAACGAGCACGCTGGCGTCGTCGTCCGGTTTTCGGTGCTCGCGCATCAGGGTGTCGCACAAAGGTTCAGGGTCGAGGTGCCGCAGCGAGTCGAGCGGCGTCCGCTGCGAGATGCCGTCGGAGAACAGGACCAGCCGCGCGCCCGCCGGCAGCTCGCCGCGGCAGATCCGGAAGCTCTGCACGCGCGCGCCGAGCACCCCGGGGCTGAGCAAGATCGGCAGCTTGGCGCCGAAGCAGCGGATCTCGACGTTGCCGACCCCGCAGCCGACGAACGACACGGTGGCGGGGTTGGTCGTCGGGGTCACGCCGAGCTGGCACACCGCCGCCGCCGCGCCGCGGGTGCCGCGGAGCGCCTCGTGCACCGCCCGCATCGCCTCGTCGAGGTCGACGGTGACCGGCAGGCGGTTCAAGCAGTCGATCGCCGCGTGGGCCGCCAGCGCCGCCAGGCGCCCGTGACCGAGGCCGTCGATCACGGCCAGCATGATCGCCTCGGGGCCGCGACGGACGAGCACGGCGTCGCCGTTCTCGCGCTCGCCCGTCTTCGGGCTCGTCCGCTGGGCGGTCTTCCACATCAATAGTTCACCTCGACCTCGATCCGGGTGCCCGTAGGTCCGGTCTCGATCTCGAACTTGTCCGACAGCCGCTTGGTCCCGAGGATCCCGAGCCCGAGCCCGCTGCGGCTCTTGTATTTGCCGGACATGATCTCCGGCAGGTTCTTGATGCCGCCGCCCTTGTCGCTGCCGATCACGTGCATGCAGCGGCGGCCGCCCGGGCACGGCTTGATGACAAGCCTGCCGCCGCCGGCGTAGAGCACCTGGTTGCGCGCCAGCTCGCTGACCACGGTGGCCAGCTTCTGCAGGATCAACGCCGAGGTCCCGAGCGCCATGCAGATGTCGCGCGCGGCCAGGCGAGCGCGGGCGATGTCCGCCTCGATCTTCACTTCGATCTCGATCGCCTCGATCGTCTTGGGCGAGGCGGCCCGCGTCAGCTCGGCGAACGCTCTGCGCGACTCGTTCTCGCCGACGAACGAGCGCACGCCCTCGACCAGCCGCGCGATCAGCTGGCTGTCGGTCGCCGGCCGCCCGCGCAGCTCGGAGCGCGCGCGCAGCAGGATGCCCTGGGCCCGCGCCGTGCCGACGAAGCGCGCCAGCACCGACACCAGCGCGGCGTCGTCCAGGCCGGGAGCGCCTGGTGGTTTGCCTCGCAGATCGGTCACAGGTTGACCTCCGCCTCGATCCAGGTGCCCGTCGGGCCGGTGTGCAGCCGGAACCCGTCAGCCAGACGTTTGGTGCCGATGAGGCCGAGGCCGCGGCCGTTGCGGCTGACCTTGCGCCCGGCGAGGATCGCGTCGACATCCGGGATGCCGGAGCCCTCGTCGACGGCGCGGATGAACACGCACTTGCGCTCGGCGCCCACCGATCCGACCACGACCTTGCCTCCGCCCGCGTAGAGCACCATGTTGCGCGCCAGCTCGCTGATGATGGTGGCGATCTTCTGCAGCGACAGCGGGCGCGCGCCGAGCTTCTGGCACAGCTCGCGGGCGGCCACGCGGGCGCGGGCCACGTCCTTCTCGCTGAGCACGTCGAGCTCGAGCGCGACCTCGGAGCCGCCGGCCTCGATGTGCACCGCCGGCAGCTCGAGCGTGAACTGCGAGCCCTGACCGGGGCGGCTGCTGACGCGGATGTCGCCGCCGAGCATGTGGCACAGCCGCTGCGTGATCACCAGGCCGAGGCCGGTGCCGCCGTAGCGGCGCGTCGACGACGAGTCGACCTGATAGAACTCGCGGAACAGCTGGCCGATGTTGTCCTGGGCGATGCCGATGCCGGTGTCGGACACGCGGAACAGCACCCACGCGCGGCCGTTGACGATCTGACGCCCGACGCTGAACTCGACCTGGCCGCTGTTGGTGAACTTGCCGGCGTTGCTCAGCAGGTTCAGCAGGCACTGCCGGATCTTCAGCGGATCCGAGCGCATCGACCCGACGCTGGGGCTGATCTCGAGGCGGAACGTGTTGCGGTTCTTCTCGATCAACGGGCGGCTGGTCGCCACCACCTCGTCGATCATCCCCGCGACCGTGAACTCCTCGATGTGGACCAGCATCTTGCCGGCCTCGATCTTGGAGATGTCGAGGATGTCGTTGATCAGGCTGAGCAGGTGCTTGCCGGCAGCGCGGATGCGCAGCAGGTCGGCCAGCCACGTCTGCGTGCCGCGCTCGCGCATCTCGTCCTCGAGCAGCTCGCTGTAGCCGAGGATCGCGTTGAGCGGCGTGCGCAGCTCGTGGCTCATGCGCGCCAGGAACTCGCTCTTGGCCCGCGAGGCGTCCTCGGCCGCCGCGGTGCGCTCGGCGACGCGGCGCTCGAGCGACCCGTTGAGCTCGACGAGCTGCGCCTCGGCCGACTTGCGGCCGCTGATGTCGGTCGACACCCCGCAGATCGCCGCGATCTTGCCGTCGCTCGCGCGCAGCGGGAACCGCACCGAGTAGAACGTGCGCGCCCCGTCGCCGAGGCCGTGCAGCACCTCTTCGACCTCGACCGTCGCCCCGCGCTGGCGCACCTGCGTCTCGCCGCGGGAGAACGCCTCGATCGCCGCCGCCGGCAGCACGTCGCGGTCGGTGCGGCCGAGCACCTCCTCGCGCCGGCGCCCGAGCAGCGCCTCGAAGAAGCGGTTGATGAAGAGGTACGCCCCGCTCTCGTCCTTGAGATAGACGATCGCCGGGATGTGGTCGCACAGCGCCCCGAGCCGCGCCTCGCTCTCGGCGATCGCCTTGGCCGCGGCCGCGTGCTCGCGCTCGAAGGCCCGCTCCGCCAGCTCGCGCCCGCCGGCGTCCGAGGCCATCGCGCAGGCCCGCCCCGCCGCGGCGTCGACCACCGCCTGCCACGCCAGCGTGACCGTCCGGCCCTCGCGGTGGACGAAGCGGGTCCGCAGGGCATGGACGTCGCCTGGCTTTTCGAACATGTTCGAAAGGCCAACCTCGACCGCGCCGCGATCGTCGACGTGCACGTGATCGAGGAGGCGCGCGCCGAGCAATTGCTCCTGCTGCTGGCCCAGCGCCAGCGCGGTCGCGAGGTTGACCGCGGCGAACCGACCCTCGCGGTCGAGCTCGAAGATCAGCGCGTCGCTGGCGGCGAACAGCCGCGCGTAGCTCGAACTGGCGAAGGCCCGCTCTCGCTCCCCGAACATCGCCGTCTCCTCGCCACGCGCCGCGCGCTGGGTGTCGCCGTCAGACACGAGGCTTGGATTGTAAGGGGGGACGCATCCCCCGTGTGGGATCCTTTTTCGCGCACGTTCTCCGACCCACCGGCGAGCGCAGCGCACATCGTCCTTCCTCGACCGCGGCTTCGGGACCTCCCCGGCTTCGCCGCGACCTCGCGGTCCGCGTCCGGGACGGCGCAGCGATTCCCCGCCCTGCTACCGTCATGTGCGTGTGGCTCGCCCTGCTCACCCGCCTGCTCGCGGTCCCGGAGCTCGACGCCGCCGCGCTGCGTGACGGCGACATCCTGCTCCACACCTCGCGCAGCGCGCAGGCCGTCGCCGTCGCCGCCGCCACCGCCAGCCCCTACACCCACGTCGGCATCGTCGACCGCATTGGCGACGACGCCTTCGTGATCGAGGCCGTCGGCCCGACCCGCCGGACCCCGCTGTCCGAGTGGCTGGCCCGGGGCGCCGGCGGCAAGGCCACCGCGGTGCGCCACCCCGGGCTCGACGCGGCCGCGCGCGCCGCCGTGGTGGCCGCCGCCACCAGCTACCTCGGGCGCCCTTATGACCTGTCCTTTACGCCAGGTGACGACGCCCTCTACTGTAGCGAACTGGTGACGCTCGCCTACGCCGCCGTCGACGTCGCGGTGGGTACGTGGCGCCCTCTGGGGGATCTCGCACTCGACGACCCGGCCACGCGCCGACTGCTGAAGCGTCGCTGGCGAGCGCACCCGGCCTGCCGCGGCGCGCCCTCGCTCGCCGCGTGTCGGCCGGCGCTCGCAGCAGTCCCGGTCGTCACGCCGGAAAGCCTGGCGGCCGACCCTCGCTTGCGGATCGTCGGCACCAGCTACCTTCTCCGACCTCGCTGAAGCATCACGAGAGATCTCATCACCGCGGCGTGCGGCCGCGCGCCGCGCCGACGGCTGCCCCGCACGGCTCGGCGACGGCGGCGAAGCTCCGCCGCTCCGCGAACACCGCTCCGGCGACCCGCCGCACTCGCCCTCGGCCCGCGCGGCGCCGCATCACGGCCCGTGTGGCACCATCCGACGATGTCCCGCCGCCTCGTCGACCTCGCCCGCGATCTCGGCATCGACCCCGAGAACCGCGCCTACGTCCCCTATGGCCACGACTTCGCCAAGATCGACACCGTCGCCGCCGGCGAGGGCTCGGCGCACGGCAACCTCGTGGTCGTCTCCGCCGTCACCCCGACGCCGCTCGGCGAGGGCAAGACCGTCACCTCGATCTCGCTCGGCATGGGCCTGTCGCGGATCGGCGAGCCCGCGCTCGCGTGCCTGCGTCAGCCCTCGCTCGGCCCGGTGTTCGGGGCCAAGGGCGGCGGCGCCGGCGGCGGCAAGGCGCAGGTCGTGCCCGCCGATCGCATCAACCTCGGCGGCACCGGCGACGGCCAGGCCGTCGGCGCCGCGCACAACCTGCTCGCCGCCATGCTCGACGCGCATCTGCGCCACGGCAACCCGCTCAAGGTCGACCCGGCACGCATCGCCTTCTCGCGGGTCACTCCCGTCAACGACGGCAGCCTGCGCAAGGTCATCACCGGCCTGGGCGGCCCGCTCAACGGCGTCCCGCGCGAGTCCTTCTTCGAGATCAACGAGGCCAGCGAGGTCATGGCGATCCTCGCCCTCGCCCGCGATCGCGGCGACCTCCGCAAGCGCCTCGGCAACATCGTCCTCGGGCCCGACCAGGGCGGCGCGCCGGTGCGGGCCGAGCAGCTCGGCGCGGCCGGGGCCATGAGCGTGCTCCTGCGCGACGCCCTCTACCCCACCCTCGCGCGCACCAGCGAGGGCACGCCCGTGCTGCTGCACGCCGGCCCGTTCGCCAACATCGCCCACGGCAACAGCAGCCTGATCGCCACCCGCTGGGCCCTCACGCGCTCGCCATGGGTCGTCACCGAGTGCGGCTTCGGCAGCGACCTCGGACTCGAGAAGTTCGTCCACATCAAAGCCCGCCTCGGCAACCTGCGGCCCGCCTGCGTCGTCGTCGTCTGCACCGTGCGCGCGCTCAAGGTCCACGCCGGCCTGGCCAAGGCCGTGCTCGGCAAGCCGCTCGACCAGGCCGTGCTCACCGAGGACGTGAGCGCCGTCGAGAAGGGCGCCGCCAACCTGCGGCATCACCTGCGGATCGCCACCAATTTCGGCCCGCCGGTGGTCGTCGCGCTCAACCGCTTCCCGACCGACACGGACGCCGAGATCGCGGTCGTCGAGGGCATCGCCCGCGAGTTCGGGGCCGGCTTCGCCGTGCACACCGGCTTCGCCGACGGCGGCGCCGGGGCCGAGGATCTGGCGCGCGCCGTCGTCAAGGCCGCCCGCCCCACCGACCTGCGCTACCAGTACGAAGGCACAGGTCCGCTCGCCGCCCGGCTCGAGAGCCTGGCCAAAAACGTCTACGGCGCCACCGGCATCGAGCTGGCCCCCGCCGCCCGCACGCGCCTGGCCCAGCTCGAGAAGTGGGGCCTCGGCGAGCTGCAGCTGTGCGTCGCCAAGACCCACCTCGCCACCACCCACGACCCGGCCGACGGCGGCCTGCCGAAGCCGTTCGTCCTGCCGGTGCGCGACATCCTGGTCCGCGCCGGCGCCGGCTTCGCCACCGTGCTGACCGGCGAGCTCACCACCTTGCCGGCCCTGGGCGCCCGCCCCAACGCCGTCGACATGGACCTCGACCCCGCCACCGGCGCCGCCATCGGACTCTAGACCTGTCCCTAAGGGCATGCTCTCCAGGGCATGCCCTCAGCGCCATGTTCGCGGGGACATGTCCCCGCGGACAGGCGGCTTCAGCCCTCGTGGATCGACAGCACGAACTTGCCGGCCTGCCCGCCGACCCCGTCGACCACCACGATCACCGGCTGGCCGCCGAGCAGGAACACCGCCGTCGCCGGCAGCAGCCCGTTGGAGTCGTCGTTGCAGGCCATCTCGCTGCCCTGGCACGACCCGTCGAGCAGGTACAGCACCGGGTCGAAGTCGGCGTCGATCACCTCGAACACGAACACCCCGTCGAACGGCGCCGTCCACTGCGCCTCGATCTCCGGCGACTCGAAGCCGTTGCAGCTGCCGCCGCGCACGTTGGTCGCCCCGGCCGTCTGGCCGTCGATCGTCAGCGGCACGAACGGGTCGAACACCGTATCGGGGCACTCGTCGACCACCGGCACCTGGGTGATGTTGTAGACCACGTCGGCGCTGCTCTGGCCGAAGCTGTCGATCACCAGCGTCACCGTCTGGCCGACGACCAGGTCGACCTCGACCTTCGAGGTCAGGCTGCCGCCGCCGTCGTCGTCGCAGGCCAGCTCGTTGCCGAAGCAGACCCCGTCGAGCACGGCGATGAGCGAGTCGAAGCTCGAGCCCATGGTGTCGAACTGGAACCGACCCGTGACCGGCGCCGTCCACACCACCTCGAGATCGGTCCCGCCGACCCCGCCGCAGCTGAGCGAGAAGTCATCGCCCTTGGCCTGCAGCGAGTCGACCTGATGGATCGGCACCGTCGCCGGCAGGACGATGCTGCCGCACTCGTTCGGCCCCTCGGTCGTCACCGTGGCGGTGATCGTGGGATCGCTCGTGATCGTCGTCTCGGTGTCCGACGTGATCGTCGGCTGGACCGTCGTCGGGCTGACCGTCGTCGGGCTGACCGTCGTCGGGCTCAGCGTCGTCGGGCTCAGCGTCGGCCCGGCGGTCTCCGATTCGGTCGACGGGTCGAACGTATCGCCGTCGCTCTCGGTGCCGGGGAAGAAGCCGAACCGGTGTTCGTTGCAACCCGCGAGCACGAGCCCGCAGGTCAGGACGGAACGGAGGCCGCGTCGCATAAGCCAGGGATACGCCGACGATACCACAGCCGCCGGCGCGTCCCAAGCCAGCGGCCGGCTAGTTCGTCAGGATTCGATTGAGCTTGTCGATGACCCGGCGGAACTCGTCGACTGCCTCGGTGTGGCCGTTGACCTCGTCGAGCGGGTAGGTCTTGAACTGCTTGGTGACGGCCGAGTAGCCGAAGTTGCCGATGCCCACGTCGGCGAACTTGGCCGACAGGTAGTTGATGTCCAGCGGCTTGTAGCCCGACCCGTACGCCCCGACGTGCAGGTGCGTGTTATTGCTCGAGTCACCGAAGTGATACAGGTACCCGTCGGTAGCCTTGACGAAGCCCAGCTCCTCCAGATCGCGCTTATTGACCTTTGGCATCTACCACCCTCCGTTGATTCGCCGGGCACCCTAGCCGATAGCTGCCGGCTTGTCGCCGGTCGAGAACGCACGTGCGCGGGCGAAACCGCCGGCTCTGGCGCCCGCTCCAAGCCGCATCGGGGTTACCCTCGACGACCAGGACCGCGCATGCAGCTCCAGATCCGCAACCTCTCGAAGACCTATCCCAACGGTGTCCGTGCCTTGCGCGGAGTCGACCTCACGATCGGGCCCGGCATGTTCGGCCTGCTCGGGCCCAACGGCGCCGGCAAATCGAGCCTCATGCGCACAATTGCGACGTTGCAAGATCCCGACGCCGGCAGCGTGCGCTTCGGCGACATCGACGTCCTCACTCAAAAAGATCGCCTGCGCAGCGTCCTCGGCTACCTCCCGCAGGAGTTCGGCCTCTACCCCAACCTCAGCGCCGAGGCGATCCTCGATCACTTCGCGGTCCTCAAGGGCATCGTCGACACCAAGCAGCGCAAGGCCCAGTGCGCCGCTCTGCTCGAGCAGACCAACCTCACCGCCGCGCGCAAGAACGCCGTGGGCGGCTACTCCGGCGGCATGAAGCAGCGGCTCGGCATCGCCATCGCGTTGCTCGGCAAGCCGCAGCTCGTCATCGTCGACGAGCCGACCGCCGGCCTCGACCCGACCGAGCGCCACCGCTTCCTCAACCTGCTGGCCGACATCGGTGACGACGTCGTCGTCATCCTCAGCACCCACATCGTCGAGGACGTGCGCGAGCTGTGCAGTCAGTTCGCCATCATCGCCGCCGGCGAGGTCAAGTTCAGCGGCGCGCCGGCGGCCGTGATCGAGGGCCTGCGCGGCAAGATCTGGCGCCGCGTCGTCGCCCGGGCCGAGCTCGAGGACATGCAGCGCAAGCTCCGCGTCATCTCGACCCGGCTCGTCACCGGGCGCCCCGTCATTCACGTGTTCCACGACGGCTCGCCCGGGCCCGAGTTCGAGGCCGTCGAGCCCGACCTCGAGGACGTGTACTTCTACCACATCACCGGCGCCGCCCAGGGCGCCGCCTCGGAGGCGGCATGAGCCAGCTGCTCAGCTTCGCCGGCTTCGAGGTCCGCTACCACCTGCGGCGGCCGGTCACCTACGTGTTCGCGTTCGCCATGGCGCTGTTCGGCTTCCTCGCCATGACCACCGAGGTGGTCCGCTTCGGCGGCGCCGGCGGCAAGGTGTTGAACAACGCCCCGTGGCTGATCAGCACCGCCGTCATGGTCTTCACCCTGATCGGCACCATCTTCACCTCGGCGATCGCCGGCACCGCGGTGCTGCGCGACTTCGAGTTCAAGACCCACGAGCTGCTGTTCACCACCCGCCTGCGCAAGCCGGCCTTCGTGTTCGGCCGCTTCCTCGGCTCCTACCTCGTCACCGTCCTCGTGCTCGCCTGCAGCGCTTTCGGCCTGTGGCTCGGCGCGCACATGCCCTGGCTCGACGCCGAAAAGATCGGCGCCGTCCCGCTCGGCACCTACGTCTGGCCGGTCCTCCTCTACGTCGTCCCGACCGGCCTGTTCGCCAGCGCCCTGTTCTTCGCCGTCGGCGTGCTGACCCGCAGCTTCGTCGCCGTCTACATCCAGGGCGTCGTCCTCTTCATCGGCTACTCGATCGCCAACAACATCATCAGCGACATCGAGCAGGAGCGGCTGGCCGCGCTGCTCGACCCGTTCGGCTTCAACGCCACCAACCTCGTCAACCGCTACTGGACCGTCGCCGAGAAGAACAGCCTGCTGCTGCCGCTCGACGGCGTGCTGCTGCTCAACCGCCTGCTGTGGGTCGGCCTCGGCGTCGTCATCCTGCTCGTCGCCTACCGCATGTTCCGCATGGAGGCCGCGACGCGCACGCGCAAGGCCGGCAAGGCGCGCGAGGTCGAGGCCGACATGCCTGCGGTGCGGGCTCCGGCCGTGCTCCCGCGCGTCACCCCGATCGCCGGCGCGCGCGCCGACCTCGCCCGCGTCGGCGCCCTCGTGCGGCTCCACTATCGCAGCATCGTCCGCGACCGCGCCTTCCTGGCCCTCGGCGTCATCGCCGTGTTGATGACCGTCATCAACGCCTTCTACGCCGACCTCATGTACGGCACCACCGTCTACCCGGTGACCTACGCCATGGTCGAGGTCATCGCCGGCGCCGGCCTGTTCTTCGTCATCATCTCCGCGCTGTACGCCGGCGAGCTGGTGTGGCGCGAGCGCGGCCTCAAGTGCGACCAGCTGCTCGACGCCACGCCGACCAACAGCCCGCTGGTGTTCTTCAGCAAGGTCGGCGCGCTCCTGGCCGTCGAGGCGACCCTGTGCGGCGCGCTCATCCTCGCCGGCATCGCCGTGCAGGCGCTCAAGGGCTACGGCCACTTCGAGCTCGACGTCTACCTCGGCTTCATCTACGGCGTCGCCTTCCCCGGCATCACCCTCCTCACCCTGCTCGCCTTCTTCATCCACGTCGTCGTCGACCAGAAGCTCGTCGCCAACGGCCTCATCATCGCCTACTACGTGGTGACGCTGGTCCTCAGCTACTGGGGCGTGCACGACAACCTGTTCCGCTACAGCCAGTTCCCCGACCCCGTCTACAGCGACATGAACCGCTACGGCCCGAGCATGGGCGCGTGGCTGTCGTTCATGGCCTACTACTTCGCCTTCGCCGGCCTCATGCTGGCGGTCGCCCGCCTGTTCCTCGTGCGCGGCCAGGTCCACGGCCTGCGGGCCCGCCTGCGCCTGGCTCGCGCGCGCATCAACCCGCGCTGGCTCGCGGTCACCGGCGGCCTGCTGGCCGTCTTCATCGGCCTGTTCGCCTTCATCCGCCACAACACCCACGGCCTCAACCGCTTCCGTGACCAGGACGACGACGAGGAGCTGCAGGCGAGGTACGAGCGCGAGTACAAGCAATACGAGAAGCTGCCGCAGCCGCGCATCGTCGCCGCCGACGTGCGCGTCGACCTCGATCCCGCGCGCGGCCACGGCGTCTTCAAGGGCACCCTGCGCCTGGCCAACAAGTCAGGTGTGGCCATTCCCACCGTCCACCTGACCCTGCGCGATCAGCTGACGATCCGCGAGCTCCGCTTCGATCGCCCGTCCGAGGTCGAGCGCGACGACGAGCACCTGCGCTACATCATCCACCGCCTGGCCGAGCCGCTCGCGCCCGGCGCCGAGATGACCCTGCACTTCGAGTTCGCCGACCAGCGCGAGGGCTTCGGCAACCGCGGTCGTGACACCGCCATCGTCGCCAACGGCAGCTTCGTGTCGAGCGACGGCATCGCCCCGAGCATCGGCTACAACCGCGGCCTCGAGCTCGACAACGACGACGACCGCAAGCAGCACGACCTGCCCGAGCGCGAGCGCATGCCCTCGATCGACGACGAGGCCGCGCGGGTCAACACGTACATCGGCCACGACTCCGACTGGATCGATTTCCGCGGGACCGTGTGCACCGACCCCGACCAGATCGCCATCGCCCCCGGCTACTTGCAGAAGGAGTGGACCGAGGACGGCCGGCGCTGCTTCGCCTACGCGATGGACAGCAAGATCCTCAACTTCTACTCCTTCCTGTCCGCCCGCTACGAGGTCCGGCGCGACAAGTGGAAGGACGTCGACATCGAGATCTACTACCACCCCGGCCACGAGTACAACCTCGACCGCATGGTCGACGCGATCAAGAAGTCGCTCGACTACTTCACCGCCAACTTCAGCCCGTACCAGCACCGTCAGGTCCGGATCCTCGAGTTCCCGCGCTACGCCAGCTTCGCCCAGTCGTTCCCCAACACGATCCCCTACTCCGAGGCGATCGGCTTCATCGCCCGCGTCCGCCCCGGCGACCCCGAGGACATCGACTACCCGTTCTACGTCACCGCCCACGAGGTCGCGCACCAGTGGTGGGCCCACCAGGTCATCGGCGCCAACGTCCAGGGCGCCACCATGCTGTCCGAGTCGCTGTCACAGTACTCGGCGCTGAAGGTCCTGGAGAAGGAGTACGGCAAGGACAAGATGCACAAGTTCCTCGCCTACGAGCTCAAGGGCTACCTGGCCGGCCGCAGCAACGAGCGGAAGAAAGAGCTGCCGCTGATGCGCAACGAGAACCAGCAGTACATCCACTACCAGAAGGGTTCGCTGGTGTGGTACGCGCTGGCCGACTACATCGGCGAGGACGTCCTGAACGCCGCCCTGGCCCGCTACGTCAAGCAGGTCGCGTTCCAGAGCGCGCCCTTCACCACCACCAAGGAGCTGGTCGCC
Organism: Nannocystis bainbridge; assembly: GCF_028368995.1. GTDB lineage: Bacteria > Myxococcota_A > Polyangia > Nannocystales > Nannocystaceae > Nannocystis > Nannocystis bainbridge. The sequence goes on from NZ_JAQNDL010000001.1 coordinate 979,221, forward strand.
ATCCTCAAGGAGGTCACCCCGCCGGACTATCAGTACGTGATCGAGGACATGTTCGAGACGATCACGCTCTACGACAACAAGGTCGTGTCCGCCGAGGTCACCCCCGAGGGCGCCAAGTACAAGGTCCGCTTCACTGTCTCCGCTCGCAAGCTGCGCGCCTCGGAGCTCGGCGAGGAGACCGAGGTGCCGGTGGCCGACTTCATCGACGTCGCCGTGTTCGCCGCCCCCGCCCCCGGCGACATCGACCTCGGCAAGCCGCTGTTCTTCGAGCGCCGCAAGCTGACCGGCGGCGACAACGTGATCGAGGTCGTCGTCGACGAGCTGCCCGCGCGCGTCGGCATCGATCCTTACAACAAGCTCATCGACCGCGCCCCGCGGGACAACCGCATGGGCGTGTGAACCGCGAGCCCCGTTCGCGCCGGCACGGGCCGGCGCGCGCGGGGCTCAGGACGTCGGGCTCCGCGGCGTCCGACGAACTCAGCCCGACGTCGTGCGAGGCGTCAGCCGCATCTCGAGCCCCGAGCGCGGACGCGGCACCGGCACCTGCTTCATCGTCAGGTCTTGCCCCGGGACCAGCGTCAGCGCGCAGCGGCGCGCCAGCAGGGCCGCGAACGCCCGCATCTCCAGGCGCGCGAACTCCATGCCGAGGCAGATCCGCGCGCCCCCGCCGAACGGCAGGTAGCGGCCCTCGTGGGCGTGCGCGTGGACCCGTCCGTGAGGACATGTCTCTTCGAACACGGCGAAACGGTCGGGGTCGAAGCGAGCTGGCTCTGCGAACAGGGACGGATCGCGGTGGGTGTCGCGGATCCGGTAGCCCGTCAGCCAGCCCGCCGGCACCGTGAAGCCGGCGACCTCGAACGTGCGCGTGCACTTGCGGAACGCCGCAGCCACCGGCGGCTCCAGCCGCAGCGTCTCGGCCAGCGCGCGCTCGGTCTCCGCCAGCCGGCCCAGCGCCTCGACCGTCAGCGGCCCGCGCGGCGTGACCCGATCGACCTCGGCGCACACGCGCGCGTAGGCCTCGGGGTGCTGCGCCATCAGCATGCAGAAGTTCGTCAACCCCGAGGTCAGCGTCTCGTGGCCGGCGAACAGCAGCACCAGCATCTGCTCGGCCAGCTCTTCGCGCCCGAGCTTCGAGCCGTCGTCGTCGCGGGCGGCGAGCAGCAGCCCGAGCACGTCCTGGCCGGTCTCGCCGCTGGCGATGCGCGCGTCGATGGCCGCGTGCAGGTGGGCGATGAGGCGCCGGCGAGCCCGCTTGGCCCGGCCGAACGCGGTGACGGGCAGGTCGGCGGGGATCGTGAACAGCCCGGCCGCGAAGGTCTCGAAGTCGTGTACGAGCGCCGCGTCGGTGCGCTCGTGCGCGCCCATCATCAACGCCGCCGCGACGTCGAACGTCAACGCGCGGATCTCCGGATACAGCGCCAGCTCGCCGCGTGCGAGCCAGCGATCGACCGCCGCCGCGATCCGCGACTCCATCGGCGGCAGGTAGCCGAGCAGCGCCCGCGGCCGGAACGCCTGGGCCAGCAGCCGCCGCCGGCGCATATGCAGCTCGCCCTCCTGCGTCGAGAGCGTGTTCGGCCCCAGCAGCTTGAGCGTGCTCGCCGGCCAGGTCGCCTCGACGAATTTATGCTCGCCGCGGAACAGCAGCAGGTTGTTCTCCGGCCCCGCCAGCAGCGCCATGTCCTTGCCGAACAGGCGCGTGCGCGACACCGGCCCGAACTCCGCCCGCCGGTCGGCGCCGAAGCGCGGGTTGAACAGAATCTGGAACCACTCGCCGACGAACGGCAGGCCGGAGCGACCCGGCGGCAGACGAGGCGGCGAAGACACGGTCGGAGTCGTCACCTCCGCATGCTGCCCGGCGCGCGCGCCGACGGCAACCGGGACCTCGCCCGCGACGCCGGGGCCCGCGCCGGCGAGCTCGGCCGAATTCGGCCTCCTGCGCGCGGTTCGGCGCCGGCCGCGGACCTGGTCGCTCGCCCCGCCGACGGCGCTCGCCGCCCGGCTCGTCGCCTCCACGTCCTCGCCCCGCCCTGCAAAGCCTGGCTTCAGCCCGGGGCCGAGGTATCGAGCGTCCAGGGAGGATCCTCGCATGATCCGCTGGGCGCTCGTGTTCCTCATCATCGCCGTCATCGCCGCCGTGTTCGGCTTCAGCGGCCGCTCCAGCGCCACTTCGGAGGGCGCGCAGGCGCTGTTTTTCATTTTCCTCGGCGTCTTCTCGCTGATGCTGCTCGCCGCCCTCATCGGCGGCGACCAGCTGCGGCGCTGACCCGAGTCATATGCCCTCGAAGACATGTTTGATGGGAAATGTCCTCAAGAACATTTTCCATGAGACATGTCTTTAAATACATATCTCCCGCATAGCCCGACCCGGCCCCTCCGCGGCGACGAGATCTGGCCTCCGCGTCCCCCGGGCGATCGCCGACAGCGACTGCGCCCGTAGCCCCTCGGAGAGCCCTGCCCTGGCAGACGCGCGGCCTCTCGGTGCTCCGTCGCCTCCACGCCCCTCGCCGCCAGCCTTGACGGCGGGCCGGCGTTCGCGCTGTCATGACGGCCTTCGCCTGTCCGGAGGTCGCGCTTGTCTCGAATCCTTGCCTGCAGTCCTTTCTTGTTCCTCTTCACCGTCGCCTGCGGCGACCTCGAGAAGCTCTCGTCGACCGAGGGCGACGACCCCGGCAGCTCGTCCACCACCGGCGCCAGCGACGGCTCCGCCACCACCGAGCCGGCCAGCCCCACCGGCGAAGCGACCGACAGCTCGACCACCGCCTCCACCCCCGATCCACTCACCACGGGCGACCCCGTCACCACCGAGCCCGATCCGACCGACGGCCTCACCACCACCACCACCACCACCACCACCACCGATACCTCGACCACCACCGACATCGGCACCTCGACCACCGACGACACCTCGACCACCGGCCTCGACCCGGTCGGTCCCGAGCTGCCCGTGCCGACCGCCGACTGTCCCGACATCGTCGACGGCGACGTCAGCTTCCACCCCGCCGGCCTCGACAGCCCGCGCGACGTGCGGATCTGGGTCGACCTCGACACCGCCCAGCAGGCCGACGGGCCGGTCGTGTTCTACTGGCACGGCACGGGCGGCTCACCGCAGGAGGCGCTCACCGGCATCGGCGAGCTGGGCATCCAGGAGATCCTCGACCTCGGCGGCATCGTCATCGCGCCCACGCACGACCCGATGGCCGGCATCTTCCCGTGGTGGCTCGTGCTCAGCGAGACCGACGATGACCTGCAGCTCGCCGACGAGGTCCTCGCCTGCGCCCGCGAGCAGATCGGCGTCGACGCCAGCCGGATCTACGCCGCTGGTTTCAGCGCCGGCGGCCTCAACACCGCGCAGATGAGCATCCGTCGCTCGGGCTACATCGCCGCCGCCGCCCCCTACTCGGGCGGCCTCATCTTCGGCGCCAAGCCGCCATTCCAGGACCCCGACAACAAATTCTCCGCCATGATCTTCCACGGCGGCCCCGGCGACGTCGTCGTCGTCGGCTTCGAGCAGGCCAGCAAGGACTACGCCGCCTACCTCGACGACAACGACGAATTCAACTTCCTCTGCAACCACGGCGGCGGCCACTCGATCCCCGACGCCCAGGACAGCGTCATGCAGTTCTTCTTCGACCACCCCTACGGCGTCGGCGCCTCCCCGTACGCCCAGGGCCTGCCGGGCGACTTCCCCGGCTACTGCGACCTCTGACCGAAGGGACACGTCCTCTCGGACATGGCCATGCGGCCATGTCCTCTCGGACATGTCCCATCAATCGAGCTTGCTCGTCTTCGAGCGCGTGTCGCGTTGCAGCAAGCACATCAGCCCCGGGAAGTGCTGGCCGAGGAACGCCCCCAGCTTGCCGTGGGCCGTGAACGTGTACTCCCGCTTGCGCGCCGCGATCGCCTTGACCATCACCCGCGCCGCGTCGTCGGCCGTCCACATCAGCGCCGCCGGGCGCTTGTCGCGGCGGCTGGCCTCGAACTGGCCCTGATTGTCGACCTGCCCGATCTCCGTGCTGACGAACCCCGGGTTCAGCAGCGTGCAGCTCACCCCCGAGCCGCGCAGCTCCATCGCCAGCGTCAGCCCCACCGCTCGCAGCGCGAACTTCGAGGCCGAGTAGGCGCCCACGCGCGGGCTGGCGAGGAGCCCCGACACGCTGCTGACCAGGCCCAGGCGGCCGCCCGTGCGGCGCAGCGCCGGCAGGCTGTGGCGGATCACCGCCATCGCCCCGAAGAAGTTGGTCTCGAACTGGCGCTGCCAGTCGTCGGCGGTCAGGTCCTCGACGCGGCCGATCACCCCGAAGCCGGCGTTCGCCACCGCCACATCGAGGCGACCGAAGTGGGCCACGATCGACTGCACCGCCGCGGCGACCTCGTCGTCGCGGCGCACGTCGCAGGGGACCGCGAGGGCGCGGCGACCGAGGCCCTCGACCTCCGCGACCACCTCGGCGAGGCGCTCCTGGCGGCGCCCCGACACCGCCACATCGGCCCCGCGGCGGGCGAACTCGCGGGCCAGCGCCCGCCCGATCCCCGCCGTCGCGCCGGCGATCCACGCGACCTGTCCGTCGAACTGCGTCATGGCGCGCACCTTACCGCAAGCCGCGGCCGGTGCGCGCCGCTGACCGCTCAGAAGGCGTACAGGAGGTTCTGGTTCCAGCCGTCGAGGCCGATGGAGATCTGGCCGCTCTGCGTCTGGTACCCCGCCTGATACGACGCCTTGAGATCGGCCAGGCTGAACTCGAGCGACACGGTCGGCGCCGCGTCGCAGAGGTCGCCGTTGGCGTCGTGCGAGATCTCGAGGCCGACCTGGACCGGCTCCGACTCGGCGAACAGCCCGTCCCAGCACAGCGCGAAGTCGTGTTCAGCGCAGCCGCCGCCGTACTGGATCTCGACCTTCAGCGCATCGCCGACGATCGCCGCGTCCAGCACCTGGTACGGATCGGCCGGCGCCGGATCGGAGCACGCCAGCGCCCCCTCGATCGTGCACTCGCTGCTGCAGCCGTCGCCGCTCACCGTGTTGCTGTCGTCGCAGACCTCGTCGCCCTCGACCACCCCGTCGCCGCACACGCTCGCGCTGGTCGTCGACGACCCCTCGGTCTCGTTCGGCTCGCCGTCCGTGCCGGTGCCCTCGGTCTCCTCGCAACCGATCTCGGTGCAGGCCCAGTCCCCGCCATAGCACGTGCACGTGTTGCAGCCGTCCTCGGCGGGCTTCGTCTCGCCCTCTTCGCACTCGAGGCCCTCGCACGCGATCTCGGTGCAGGCCCAGCCGCCCTCGGTGCACGTGCACGTGTTGCAGCCGTCTTGCGCCGGCTTCGTCTCGCCGTCTTCGCAGCCATCGTCGCAAGCCTTCAGCGTGCAGCTCCAGTCGCCGCCCTCGCACGTGCACGTGTTGCAGCCATCCTCGGACGGCTTGGTCTCGCCGTTCTGGCAGGTCAGGTTGCCGGACGTCTCGTCGCCGATCTGCTTGGGGTCGCAGGCCGCGGCCGAGGCGCCGAGCAGCGCCCCGACGAGCAGCAGGTTGCGGTGGATGTTCAGGGCATTAAGGAAAGTGAAGCGCATGGTGGTCGTTCCTGAGATGGGTGCTTCGTAGTTGTCCGCCCTGCCGCCCATCTGTGTCCGCCCTCGCGATTTTTTTCGAAGCGTTCGCGGCGCCATGGCCCCGGCGCTTCCGCACCCCCTGCATCACGGCTCGGCGCAGCCCAGGCGCACCCGCTCGGCCAGCGCCGACCCGCCGTGCGCGCGCAGGAACACCTGCGCCGCCGCCCGGCCCTCCGCCGCGCGATCGCCCGCGCACAGCGCCAGCGCCCGCAGGGCGTCGTGCTCCTCACGCAGCGCCCCGCGCGGGAACTGCTGCGCGTATGCATGCAGCAGCGTCAGCGCCTCCGCGGCCCGCGAGCCCTGGATCGCCGCCTGCGCTCGCCCCAGCAGCTCCGCCTCCTGCGCCAGCGAGCTCGCCTCCACCGCGCTCGCCTCGCTCTCCGCCGCGCTCGCCTCATGCGAGCCCGTCGGCGAGCTCCGCCGCTCCGATGCGCGCGCCTCGCCGCTGCCGCGACCGACTCGCAGCGAATGATCTGTCCCCTTGAACATGTCCCTCACGACATGCTCTCTGGCGCTATCATCATCCCTCGACGAAGTCGCGCTCGGTTGTTCCTCACGGTTCTCTGTCTCTCGGACCATGTCCCCCGAGACAGGCTCGCTCGCGCCCGCCCGCACCGGCTCGCTCGTCGCCGCCTGCCGCTCCGCGTACGCCGCCGCCTCGCCGCCCTGGCGGGACCCGACCAGCGGCCCCAGCACCCCTGCGCGCGAGGCCAGTAGCACCGCCGCCGCTGCCGCGACCACCACCCCGGCCCACACCCATTCCGACACGCCCCTTCGGACCTGCCCTTTCGGCCATGTCCCTTCGGCCCGGGTGCTCGCCGCCACGCGGGCCCACACCCGCGCCTCGGTCGCGGCCGGCAGCTCCTCCGCGACGCGGAACGCCCGCAACGCCGCTGCTGCCTGCGGATCGAGCTCCCCCTCGCGCCCCCGTGGTCCCGTCGTCATCCTGCCGCAGCCCTTCCGCGCAGCCCGTCTCGCTCGGCCAGCGCTCGTTGAAACAGCTCTCGCGTCGCCCGCAGCCGCGAGTACGCCGTATTGAGGTTCAGCCCCAGCGCCTCCGCGATCTCCGGCACCCGCATGCCCTCGATGTCGGCCAGCGCGAACAGCATCCGCCGCTCCTCGTCGAGCCCGTCGAGGAACCCGCGCACGAACGCCGCCGCCTGCTCCTGCGCCGCCCCGGTCTCCGGATCGGGCCCCGACCCCGGCACCGGCGCCACGCTCAGCCTTCGCTCCGCGCGCACGTTGCTGCGGCGGTGGTTGGCCGCCACGCCGCGGGCGATCCCGTACAGCCAGCTGGTCAGCGCCGCCCGCCCGTCGTACTCGCGCAGCCGGCGATGCACCACCAGGAACACGTCGTGCACCACGTCCTCTTGCGCCGACTCGGCCACCCCGAGGCGCCGCACCACCCGCCACACGAACCCCGCGTGCGCGCGGTAGACTTCCGCGAGCGTCAGCGGGTCGGCAGAGGGGCTTTCGCCGGGCATCCCGCGTGATTGTCCAGCTTCTCGGGTTTCTGTCACCCCACCCCTCGTGCGCGCTGGCGCACCCACCCGCCCCCGGGGCATCCTCCTCTTCGATGCACCCCGCGCGCGTCCTCCCCGTGGTCGTCCTGCTCTCGGCCCACTGCGCCGACGAGCCCACCAGCGGCTTCTCGGCCACCGTCCCCGCGGACACCACCGCGCCGATCACCAACCCCCAGAGCAGCTTCCCCGACGCCACCGACACCGCCGACGCCACGACCACCACGACCGGCAGCCCGACGACCACCACCGGCACCACCACCGACGCGCTCACCACCACCGAAGCTGCGTCGACCTCCTCGACGACGACCACGACGACCTCGACCACCGGCGACCCCTCGACCACCACCGCCACCGGGATCTGCGGCGACGGCGTCGTCGACGACGGCGAGGTCTGCGACGACGGCGACGCCGACGACGACGCCTGCCTCGGCGACTGTACTTCGGGACAGGCGCTGCTCGTGCTCGCCGGCGCCGGCCCGACCCCCGCCCTGGCCGCCCGCTACGTGCCCGGCCCCGGCTGGACCGTCGCCGAGCTCGACGTCGACCTCGGCGAGACCGCCCTCGTCGCCACCCACCTCGGCGCGCTCGGCGTCGGTCGCCGCGCCGCCGCCGACGCCGACGCGGAGAACGAGCTGACCTTCACGACATGGTCCAAGGGACAGCCCGAGACCTGGACCTCCGCCCAGCCGGTCGGCGCGTTCGGCTTCGCCATCGACGGCCCCGGCCTGGCCGCGGTCGGCGAGACCGTCACGCTCGCCTTCCTCGGCACCGACTTCAAGCACTACACCGCCCTGTGGACCGACGGCACCTGGGCCACGTTCGGCCCGCTGCCGGCCGGCATGCCGCAGGTCCAGGCCTTCGGCCCCAGCGCCGCCGTGCTCGCCTCGGGCCCCGCCGAGACCTACGCCGCCTACGCCGGCGACAACGGCAAGATCTTCTACAACTTCAAGGCCTCGCCGGGCGGCGCCTGGCAGTCGTCGATGCAGGCCCCGCCGCCGCTCGTCGTCAGCGGCCTCACCCCTGCCGCCCTCGTCGACGCCGACGGCGACCTGCTGATCGCCTACGTGCGCGCGACCGACGGCAAGATCGCCGTCGTCAAGCTGCTCACCCCGCAGAACGCCTGGACCGTCGAGGCCATCGTCGACGACCTCGCCATCACCGCCAGCGAGCTCGCCTTCGTCGCCGTTGACGACGGCGCCTATTACATCGCCTGGAAGGGCTACGACGACGACGGCGTGTACGCCGTGCGCGGCCTCGACCACGACGACTGGGGCGCCCCCTTCACCGCCGCCGAACCTGCGACGACCACCCTCCCGCCGGCCCTCGCGCGCGGGGCCGCCGGCGCCGACGCCGAGCTCGTCTACGTCACCGGCGGCGCGCTGCAGCACGTCCGCCTCGTCGGCGACAGCCCCAGCCAGCCCAGCGTCGTCCCGGGCGCCACCGGCCTCAAGGCCCGCCCCGCCGCCGTGCGCGTGCAGATCGGCGGCTGACTCAAAGAGTATGTCCATTCGGACATGTTCTTCACAACATGTCGATGAAGCTATGTCTCCAAGGACATAGAACATCGCCCCAGCAACACCCGATCTCGCCACCATTCCGATCGAACAGCCGCCGCGTCTATCGGTGAAGCACAGCGCAGACCCGCTGCGATGACCCTGCCGCTCCCTGGGTGCGCCTCATTCCAAATGCAGCGCGCCGCGCGGAAGTGCCGGAGCGTCCGCGCCGTTCGGTGCTCCTCATCCGCTCCACCAGCGGCCCGCGCCGCCCCCCGCCCCTACCGCAGCCGCACTTCCATGCCCGCCAGCACCTGCCCGCCGAGGCGCGCCGCCTCGTGCACCCTCACCCCACCGGCCGTCACGAAGCTCGGCCGCAGCAGCGCCACGACCGCGTCGGCGCCGGCCCACAGCCCCACGCGCCCGCGCGGGTGCCACACCACGGACGCCCCGAGCGTCGCTGCCAGCCACGGCGAGCGCTCCGAGGTCGTCGTCATCAGCCCGCTGCCGCGGCCGCGGCCCTCCATCGCCCCGACCTGCAGCCCCAGACACAGCGGCACCGCCACCTGCCCGCGGCGCAGCACCGGGCACCCGCGCAGCTCGACCGCCCCCGCCTGAAACAGCCCCCCGATCGCCGCCGTCCCGCCCGCCACTGGCGGCGCGTAAAGCCCGCCGAGCTCCGCCCGCCAGCGCCGGCCGCCCACGCTCAGCGCCAGGCTCAGCGCCGCGCTCGGCCCGGGTAGCAGCCGCGCGAAGCTCACCCCCGCCGCCACCCGCACCCCGACCTGCACGCGCCGCCCGGGCCCTGCCGCCGGCTCCGCAATATCCGGCGCCACGGCCACCGGCGCCTCCATCTCGTCCGATACCGGCGGCTCACTTGGCCCTTCGGACATGTCCTTCACGACCGGTCCTTTCGGACCTTCCCTATGCGACATGTCCTCCACGACCTGTCCATTCGGGCCTGCCCCTTGCGCCACGTCGACCGGCGGCGCCGGGACCACGGTCTCGCCCGTCGCCGGGGCCGCCAGCGCCGCGCGTGGATCGACCGCGATCGCCACCACCAGCGCGGCAGCGTCGACCAGCTCCTCGCAGCGCGGCGCCGTCAGCTCGCGGCGACCGCCGCCGCTCGTCCCTGTCAGCTCGAGCGTCAGCGCCCAGCGGCCCGGGCTCGCCTCGCGGACCGTCGCCCGGGCCGTCAGGTTGGCCCGCTCGGCGGCCTCCTGCCCCGTCATCCGCACCACCCGCGCCCGCACCTCGGCCTCGCCCGGGCAGCCCTCCGGGGCCGTCCACGCCAGCACCAGCCCCGGGGGCGGCTCGGCGGCAGCGACGATCGTCGCCGCCATCAGCACGGCGAGCATCGTCGCGTCAGCCTAGCAGATCTGCGCTGCCCCGGACCACACCGCCGGCTGCACGCACCGCGTCCAGCGCGGCCGCCACGTCCCCCGGCTGCAGCTCGACCCCGCGGCAGCCGTCCTCGACCAGAGTGGTCGTGAGCCCCAGCGACAGGGCGTCGAGCGCCGTGAACTTCACGCAGTAATCGGTGGCGAGCCCGAGCACCACCGCCTCCACGACCGCGCGCGCCCGCAGGAACTCGCCGAGCCCCGTCGAGCGCCGGCGGCCGTTGTCGAAGAACCCGCTGTACGAATCGACCGCCGGATCGACCCCCTTGACGAACACGTGCGCCTCCGGCCCCAGCCGCAGCCCGTCCGCGAATTCGGCCCCCGGCGTGCCCTGCACGCAGTGCATCGGCCACAGCACCTGCTGCAGCCCCGCCAGCGTCACCACCTCGCCCGGCGTGCGGCCCGGGTGATTGGCGGCGAAGCTGCCGTGCTCCGGCGGGTGCCAGTCCTGCGTCGCCACCACCAGCGGGAACCTCGGCATCAGCGCGTTCGCCACCGCGATCACGCGATCGCCCTCCGGCACCGCCAGCGCCCCACCCGGCAAAAAATCGTTCTGGATGTCGACCAGGATCAGCGCCCGCATCCTCACCGCTCCCTCCGCGCCTCGGCCATCAACCTGGCCTTCAGGTCAGCCAGCGGTCGGTCGAGCGCGACCGGATAGCTCGCCGGCGCGTCGAACCGCCGCACCGCCGGATCGAGCCGCTGCAGCTGCGCCTGCGTCCGCGCCCGCACCTCGTCGAGCGGCGGCGGCAGGTAGACCGGCGCCCCGCCGCGCAGCACCGGCACCAGCAGGTCCTCGACGCTCGCCCCCGCCGGCGGCGCGAACTCCCCGGCCGCGTCGACCCGCGCGCCCGCGCCGTGCAGCCCGAGCCCCTCCTCGTAGATCAGATCGCCGAGCAGACGTCCCGCCGGATCGGCGTGGCGCCGCACCTGCTGCACGCCCGGGTTCGACACCTTGACTGGCTCTTCGGACAGCTTGATCCGGTACTCCCAGCCCGCCGGCCCGCGCAGCGCCGCCAGCTTGTACACCCCGCCCAGCGCCGGCTGGTCGTACGCCGTCACCAGGCGCGTGCCCACGCCCCACACGCCGATCGCCGCGCCCCTGGCCTTGAGCGCCGCGATCTCGCGCTCGTCGAGGTCGTTGCTGGCGACGATGGCGGCCTGCTCGAGCCCGGCGTCGTCGAGGATCTCGCGGGCCGCGCGCTGAGCGCCGCGAGGTCGCCGGAGTCGAGGCGCACCCCCGCCATCGCGTGCCCACGCGCCGCCAGCTGCTTACCGACCTCGGCCGCGCGCCGCACCCCCTCGATCGTGTCGTAGGTGTCGACCAGGAACGTGCAGTTGTTCGGCAGCGCCTCGGCGTAGCTGGCGAACGCCTCGCGCTCGTCGGCGAACGACATCACCCAGCTGTGCGCGTGCGTGCCCCGGACCGGGATCCCGTAGCGCATGCCGGCGAGCACGTTCGAGGTCGCCGCGCACCCGCCGATGTACGCCGCGCGCGAGGCCGTCAGCGCCCCGTCGCTGCCCTGCGCCCGCCGCAGCCCGAACTCGACCACCGGATCGCCGCCCGCCGCCTCGCAGATGCGCGCCGATTTGGTGGCGATCAGCGTCGAGAAGTTGATGAAGTTGAGCAGCGGTGTCTCGAGCAACTGACACTGCGCCAGCGGCCCGCGCACCCGCAGCAGCGGCTCGTGGGGGAACACCGGCGTCCCCTCCGGCACCGCCTCGACGTCGAGCGTCAGCTTCAGCGCCCCCAGATATTCCAGGAACCCGGGCTCGAGCAGCCGCCGGCCGTCGTTGCCGCGCAGCGTCGCCAGGTAGGCCAGGTCCTCCGGCGTGAACCGGAACTCGGCCATGTACTGCAGCGCGTCCTGCAGCCCGGCCGCGATCGCATAGCCGCCGCGGAACGGCGACCGGCGAAAGAACAGGTTGAACACCGCCTCTTCGTCCGCGCGCCCCAGCTTCCAGTAGCCGCAGGCCATCGAGACTTGGTAGAGGTCCGTAAGCAGCGCCAGCGAGCCGCGCAACACGTCGCTGGGGGTAGCGCGCCGGCCCTGCCCGCGTCAAGGCGCGCGCGCTGCCGATCGCTCGCGCGTCAATGCGCGCCTCGCATCACCGCGCGATCGCGCGGATGACGTCATCGCGCCTCGCCGAGCACCGCCGCGCGCGGACGCAGGGGCGCGCGCGCGTCGAGCAGCGCCGTGCAGCCCGGCCCCGGTCCGCCCGTCGACGCGTCGGTGTTGTCGATCGAGCCCTCGGCGTCGAGCATCACGCAGCGCGGCTCCTCGCAGTGATCGAGCCCGAGCACGTGCCCGACCTCGTGCACCGCCGTGTTCGTGACCCGCCACGCGACCAGCCGCGGATCCTTCGTCTTGCGCCACAGCCGATGCCCCGAGACCACCGCCGCGGTCCCGCCGAGCTCGCCGAGCCCGAACACGCCCCAGTCGACGATCTTGCCCTTGCTCGTCGAGATGTCGACCGACGTGAGCCCGAGCACCCGCGTCCCGCGCGGCATCGCGGCCACCTGTTGGCCCAGGTGCTCCAACAACACATCGGCCCGGTAGCGCCGCCGCGGCGCGTACCAGGCCGACTTCGGCAGTGCGATCGGCGAGGCGCGCTGCACCTCCACCTGATACGTCGAGCGCAGCGCCGCCTCGATGCCGTCGACGAGCTCCGCCGGAAATTCTCCCAATACGACCAGCACCACCACCGCCCGGATCTGCGGCTGCTGCACGCTCGCAGCGACATCTCCAGGGATCTCTGCAGCGAGCGCGGGCACGGACCCCGAGGCCCGGGTCACCAGCGCCGCCGCCCACAGGGTCGCAAGCAAGGACGACATGCCGGCGCCAACGCAGGAGGGCCCGATCCTATTCAGCGCCGGCGACCGAGCCGCGGCCTGGTCGCCGCCCTGACCTGCAACCGTCACGCGAGCCGCCGCGCCTCGCCGTGAACCGGATCACGCGGCCCGTCTTCCTCGCCGCGCGCCCGCGCGCGCCTGCACGGACCCACGTTTGTACCGAAATTGTTACCCTGCGCGCATGAAAGAACTTCCCATGAACCGCTCTGCGTGGGCTCTGGCCGTCCTGCTCGTCGGCTGCGGCGACAACGGCGGCGTCACCGGCGCGGTCACCGACGGCGCCACCGGCACCACCACCGACACCACGACCTCCACCACCAACAACCCCAGCACGCCCGCCACCGACACCGATGAGCCGACCGTGGGGACCATGGGACAGACCGAGTCGCAGGGCACGAGCGAGGGCACGACGGTGACCCCGCCCACCTCGACCACCACTGACGCGACGACTGACACCACGACGATGGGCGTCGACACGACCACCACCGAGCCCGGCACCACCACCTCGACGACCGACACCACGGCCACCACCGACACCACCACGAGCACCTCGACCACCGAGGGCACCTCGACCACCGACGACACCACCTCGACCACCGGCGACTTGCCCGACCTGTGCGCCTGTCCCGACATCGAGGTCCCGCTCGACGACGGCATCTTCGTCCTCTCGGACGACGCGGAGCTGTGGAAGTACTACCCCGAGAGCAACACCTTCACGATGCTGGGCAGTTTCAGCTGCGGCGGCATGACCAACACCTTCTCGATGGCCGTCGACCGCCTCGGCTTCGCGTGGGTCATGCTCAACAACCCCGCCGGCGACATCTGGAAGATCGACGTCACCGACCCCGGCAACTGCATCGACCCCGGCTACAACCCCAACCAGCAGGGCATCGGCTACTTCGGCATGGCGTTCGTGTCGAACAGCCAGTTCGACCAGTGTGACCGCATGTACGGCAACTCGTTCGACGGCTTCGGCGGCTTCAGCGAGGGCCCGAACTTCGGCGATTTCCTCAGCGTCGACCCCGACAGCCTGCTCATCGACATCATCTCGCCGACCGACTTCAACGGCGCCGAGATGACCGGCACCGGCGACGGCCGCGTGTTCTCGTTCGGCGGCGTGCCCTCGAAGCTGGTCGAGCGCGACAAGGACTCGGGCGCGGTGATCGACACCTTCCCGCTGCAGAACCTGCCGCTGACCAACGCCTTCGCCTTCGCCTTCTTCGGCGGCGATTTCTACTTCTTCACCGAGAGCGCCAACCCGCTGGTCAGCAAGGTCACCCACCTCGACTACGACGACAGCGACATGGATGGCCAGCAGCAGCTGACCACCATCAACATGGCCGCCCCGATCCGCATCGTCGGCGCCGGCGTCTCCACCTGCGCCCCGTTCGCGCCGATGTAGTCCGCGCGCCCCAGGCCCGCGTCCCTCCCCCGCGCGGCGGCCCCGTCGCGCGGGGGAGGGACGCCCGCCCGCGCCCGCGTGCTACACCGCGGGCCGACGTGCACGCTCGCAAGCGGACCCACCGGCCCTTCCTTGAGGATCAGCCGAGCGTCGAGACGCATCGGCCACGAGCTGTCCCTTTGGACATGAGCCGCGAGGTCCACGCCAAGAGCGTCGCCAACCCGCTGATGTTCCGCAAGCTGCGGCGCGAGGACGAACCCAGAAGCAGCCGCGCGCCGCCGACCTCTCGTGGCTGCTGACCGCGGCTACAGCGACGAGGCGGCGCTCAACCTGGTCGGCGGACGGTGGATACGAATTTGTTGGTGCGACACGGTCACGGGTTGAGTCCAGACCGGAGAGTATTCTTTCACCGTGCAAGGCACCCTCAAGATCGCCATCCTTTCCCTTCTCCTCGGGGGATGCAAAGGTGCGAGACCCATTCCCCCCGAGTCCGTTCCGACATGCGGTGCCCCCGGCGAGTCGTTCGCCCAGCTCCGATGGCTACCGAGTGAGCTCGACACTCTCGTATCTGTCAAACTCTACGACTCTCGGCTGCCGATTTCTCTCGCCAGCCTGCAGGCCTTTCAGAGCGGTCCCTTCCTGAAGGACGAGCCTTGGACCCGCTTCGCCGCCGAGCTCCCGGAGTTCCGTTCGCGTCTGGCGAAAGTCCCGCTCGAGCGGGACGAGGCCATCTGGTTTCTCGTCGCCGAACGAACGAGCGTCTGGGCGGTATCAGGGGTCTGCGACCGGAAGGATTTCGATCGCATCGTTGCCATCCTCGGACTTCGAGCGCGTAACAACGAAGAGGGAGAACTCTGGGTGGCAGACGCTCCATCCAGCGGGGAGGAGCTCGCTGTCTTGCAATTTGGGGCAGGCGGTCCGTTATGGCTCGTCCAAGCTGGACGAATCGACTCCCTTCTCCTCTGGCTCAAGAATCTGAGCGGAACGCCTCACTCTTTTTTCATCGAACACTTGGAGGACGAGCATCCCGGCGCCACGCTACGAGTCCTCCGCCTGTTGAGAGATCAGGGATTTTCACAGTACAGCGTCACCGGCACGGAGATCTTCAAGTCCGGGTTTGTTTCACACGAGCCATCACGGATGAACGCCGCCCCGATCCGCATCGTCGGCGCCGGCGTCTCCACCTGCGCCCCGTTCGCGCCGATGTAGTCCGCGCGCCCCAGGCCCGCGTCCCTCCCCCGCGCGGCGGCCCGTCCGCCGCGCGGCGTGGCGCCCGCCCGCGCCCGCGTGCTACACCGCGGGCGTGCTGCAGAACTTCTGGTACGCCTGTCACCGCGCGTCCGAGATCGGCACCCAACCGGTCCGCTTGCGCGCGCTCGGCCACGAATTCGTGCTGTGGCGCGACGGCGACGGCCGGGTCGTCGCCCTCGACGACCGCTGCCCGCACCGCGGCGGCTCCCTGTCTCAAGGGACATGCTCGAACGGACACGTCGTATGCCCGTACCACGGCTGGGCCTTCGCCGCCGACGGCGCCTGCGTGCACATCCCGGCCAACACCGGCGACGCCCGCATCCCTCGCAAGGCCCAGGTCCGCAGCTACCCGACCGAAGAGCGCCACGGCTGGGTGTGGCTGTTCGTCGGCGACCTGCCCGAGGCCGAGCGCCCGCCGATCCCGCCGCTGCCCGAGTACGGCCAGCCGGGCTGGAAGGCCATCCACGGCGAGTTCCTCTGGCACGCGCACTACACCCGCGTGGTCGAGAACGGCATGGACATCGCCCACGCCCCGTTCGTCCACTCGCGCTCGTTCGGCAACCCCGCGCACCCCGAGGTCGCCGACTACACCGTCGAGCCGCACCCGTGGGGCGCCAGCGCCTCCGTCGAGTTGGTCGCCCCGCCGCCGAGCGGCCTGTGGTCGCTGGTGCTGCCGAAGCAGCGCCCGCCGGTCAAGACCCGCGTCGCCTTTTACATGCCCTGCTACACCCGCCTCGACCTCGACCTCGGCGGCATGAAGATGATCGTCTTCAACAGCAACATCCCGGTCGACGACGAGCACACCCTGACCCGCTGGATCATGCTGCGCGACTTCTTCACCGGCGCCTGGGCCGACGGCAACGCCCGCAAGCGGACCCACCGGATCTTCCTCGAGGACCAGCCGATCGTCGAGGCGCAGCGGCCACGAGCTGTCCCTTTGGACATGAGCCGCGAGGTCCACGCCAAGAGCGACGCCATCCCGCTGGTGTTCCGCAAGCTGCGGCGCGAGTGCCTGGTCGAGCGCGGCTGGGGCCTGCGCTGGGACGAACCCGAAGCCGCCGCGCCCGCGCCCCTGGTCGCCCTCCGCACATGACCGAGCTCCACCGCCGCGCCCGCGCCACCGGCGACGATCGCCTGTTCGGCGAACCCGCCCGCCCGGCCCTGCGCGCCGCCGTCGCCGACCTCTCGTGGCTGCTGACCCGCGGCTACAGCGGCGACGCGGCGCTCAAGCTGGTCGGCGACAGACATGTCCTTTCAGCCAGGCAGCGCATGGCGGTGCTGCGCTCGGCCTGCAGCGACGAGGCGCAGGCGCGGCGCCGCGCCGCCCGCATCGACCTGGCCGATCTCGCCGGCACCCACCTCGCCATCGACGGCCTCAACGCGCTCATCACCGTCGAGTCGGCGCTGTCGCACGGCGTCGTGCTGCGCGGGCGTGACGGAGCGCTGCGCGACCTCGCCGCCGTCCACGGCGCCTACGAGCAGGTGCTCGAGACCCGCTTCGCCGTCGATGCGATCGCTCGCCTCCTGCACGGCGACGGCGCGCCTGCGCCCGCGCAGGTCGTGTGGTACCTGGACCGACCTGTCGCCGGCAGCGGTCGTCTCCGCGCGTTGTTGGAGGCGCGCGCCGAAGAGCGTCGGCTGCCGTGGACCGTCCAGTTGGTGCTCCACCCCGATCCTCTGCTGGCGCAGCACGACGGCGTCGTCGCCACCAGCGACGCCTGGATCCTCGATCGCTGCGCGCGCTGGATCGACCTCCTCGGCGCGCTCCTTCGGGGACCCACCGAATCCACGCACGCGTCGTCGCGCGAGGGCCCGGTGCTCGCCGCGAGGCCCGACCTGTGGCTGCTCGACCTCTCCGATACCGCCGCGCCGTGACCGACCTCTGCCGACCTTCTGAAGCGACTGCACTTCGGGTATACCGATCGTTCGTGATGGTCGCTTCTCTTCGGCTCCCCCTCGTCCGCTCGTTCTTCCTCGCCGCGGCCGTGCTCGTGCCTGGCTGTCAGGACACGTCCGCCGTCTACGCCCTGATCGGGCCCGAAGGCGGCGAGCTGGCGATGGAAGAGGGCCCCACGATCAAGTTCCCCGCCGGCGCGCTGGTCACGACCCGCCAGATCGTCATCCGCCCGGTCGACGACGACCTCTCGCGCGGCGACTTCAAGCAGTCCGGCGGCGCCTATCGCCTCGAGCCGACCGACCTCGATCTGCGGATCCCCGCCGAGGTCACCTTCGCCGGCGACGCGCCCAAGCAGCCCTCGATCCTGTGGCAGCGCGGCGAGGGCCGCGTCGTCTCGCACGCCGCCTCCGACGAGCGCGCCCTCGCGTACATCGGCGCGCTCGGCGTCATCGCCCTCGCGACCGGCGGCGAGATCAAGGCCGCCGTCGACGAGCCGACGCTCGCGCGGGCGCCCGGCGACGTCGACTACGCCAAGCCGCTCATCGACATCGCCACCGTCAAGGTCTCGCCGAAGGGCACCTCGATGCTCGACATCGGCTTCACCGTGTACGACCCGATGGGCATGTCCAACCGGCCGCTCAACGGCGACGGCAGCCGCTACTGCGGCCTCAAGTTCGCCGGTGTGCAGGGCGGCAGCATCAGCGCTGGCTGTTCGGGCGGCCTCGCCACCGGCTCGGTGATCGTCAGCAGCGCCCAGGTGACGGTCAACGCGGTGCCGTTCCTGCTCGGCAAGGTCCAGGGCGCGACGCTGGTCGAGGTCCAGGTCGGCGGCGGAGATCTCGCGCACAGCGTCGGCTACCTGCCGTTCGTCACCGGCTCGTGTTACCTCGAGAGCTGTTCGGGCCACGGCGCGTGCGACAGCTCGAGCGGCGCGCCCGTGTGCATGTGCGACGACGGCTACGCCTCGCCGATGGAAGACGCCCTGGCCTGCGAATGCGTGCCGAACTGCGACGGCCGGGCGTGCGGCGACGACGGCTGCGGCGGCTCGTGCGGCGGCTGCGGCGAGGGTCAGAACTGCAACGAGGGCCAGTGCCAGGGCGAGCCGCCGCCGGACACGACCGGCCCCGACACGACCAGCACCACGGGTCCGGACACCACGACCAGCACCACGGGTCCCGACACCACGACCGACGATTCGACGACGACGTCCTCGACCACCGACGACTCGTCGACCACCGACGACACTTCGTCGTCGTCGACGACCACGTCCACCACATAGCGCGACGATCTCCACGGCGGTGAGCTCCACCGTCGTCGCCAGCCCGCAGCGCATCGTGGGCGAGCCTTCGACCGTCATGGTCGCGCAACCCCAAGCGCGCGTGACGGTCGCTTCGCGCCCGAATCACGGGCTTTCAGTTGACATGTCTTTTCGGTCAGCTCGCAATTCTCGTCCGCGAGCGCCCCCGCCGGCCCCTAGGCCGGCGCCCCTGGATCGGATTCGCCCGCCTGCAGCGCTTGCAGCGGCTGCGCAAACGCCTTTACGATGGCCACGTGGCGAGCATGCGTCTCGCCTCCCCCTTAGCACGAGGAGTCGCACGATGACCCGTTCACACCCGAAACGAACCAGCGAGCTGGTCACCCGCGCGGCGCTCATCGCCGTGACCGGCGTCGGCTCTGGCCTCGGAATGTCCGCCTGTTCCGAAGTCACCGACGGCGAGTGCGTCCCCACCGACGTGTTCTTCCGCGAGAAGGTCTGGGCACCGACCCTGGCTGCCACCTGCAGCTCGTGTCACAGCTCGGCCGGCGCCGCCAAGCACACCAAGTTCGTGCTGACCCCCAAGGAGGTGCCCGGCTACCTCGAGGCCAACATGAAGTTGGTCCAGGACCTGGCCCGCTACGAGGTCGACGGCCTGCCGCTCATCCTGGCCAAGCCTTCGATGCGCGTCGAGCACGAGGGCGGCCTCCAGCTCAAGCCCGACAGCCAGGAGTACAACGACCTCCAGGCGCTGCTGAAGCGCTTCAACAACCCGGTCGAGTGCGAGGGCGCGGTCAACCTCGGCAACTACTTCGACGACGTCGAGCTGCTCGACGAGGTCGACACCCTGCGCAAGGCCACCCTCGCCCTGACCGGCCGCCTGCCGACGCCCGAGGAGTACGAGGCCGTCCGCGGCTTCGGCATCGACCAGCTCGATCCGGTCCTCGACGCGGTGATGAAGGAGGACAAGTTCGTCGACCGCGTCGTCGAGATCTTCAACGACGTGTTCCTGACCGACCGCTACATCGGCGGCAACCGGGCGGTCGAGCTGCTCAACGGCGAGAAGTACCCGAACGCCTACTGGTTCGAGGGCCAGCCGGAGGACGTGCGCGAGCAGTACCGCTGGTACACCAACACCGGCGTCGCCCGCGAGGCGCTCAACCTGGTCGCGTGGATCGTCAAGAACGACCTCTCGTACAAGGACATCGTCGAGGCCGACTACATGGTCTTCACGCCGTTCTCGGCCAAGGCCTACGGTGTCGACGTCACCTTCAAGGATCCCAACGACTGGAAGGAGCTCGCCGTCGGCAAGCTCCCCGGCATCCCGCACGCCGGCGTGCTGACCTCGGTGATGTGGCTGAACCGCTTCCCGACCACGCCGACCAACCGCAACCGTCACCGCTCGCGGATGGCCTACAAGCTGTTCCTCGCCACCGACGTGCTGCGGCTCGGCGAGCGTCCGATCGACCCGACCGCGATCAAGACGCCGAACGCGACGCTGAACAACCCCAACTGCAACGTCTGCCACAACGTCATCGACCCGGTCGCCGGCGCCTTCCAGAACTTCAACGAGCGCGGCGACTACGAGCCGTGGGCCGGCAAGGAGGCGATGGTCTGGTACCAGGAGATGTTGCTGCCCGGGTTCGGCGAGACCAAGATGCCCGAGGGCGACACCGCCACTGCGGAGCAGTGGCTGGCCAAGCAGCTGACCGCCGACGACCGCTTCGCCCAGTCGGCCGTCAACGTCATCTGGCGCGGCCTGACCGGCAACGAGCCGCTCAGCGAGCCGTTCGACGCCGCCATGCCCGGCTTCGAGGAGGCGCTCAAGGAGTTCGAGGTCCAGGACCGCGTCATCAAGGGCATCGCCAAGAAGTTCAAGGAGAGCAACTTCAACCTCAAGGTCGTGTTCCGCGAGATCATCAAGACCGACTTCTTCCGCGCCAAGAACGTGCGCGGTGAGGTCGACGAGTCCCGCGCCCGCGAGCTGTCCGAGCTCGGCACGGCGCAGTACCTGTCGCCCGAGCAGCTGTCGCGCAAGATCGAGGCGGTCACCGGCTACCCGTGGCGCTACGGCGTCAACGACTCCGACCTGCTGCTCAACTCCAACGAGTACAAGATCTTCTACGGCGGCATCGACTCCGACTCGATCGTCAACCGGATCACCGAGCCGAACGGCATCATGGCCAACATCGGCCTGCGCATGTCGAACGAGATGTCCTGCCGGGCCACCTCGCGCGACTTCGCCAAGGACCCGTCGGACCGCCTGCTGTTCCCGTACGTCGAGACCAGCTTCGTCCCCCAGGACGACAACGGCTTCGCCGTCCCGGCCGTCAACGACGCCATCCGGGCCAACATCCAGCACCTGTACGACCACGTGCTGGGCGAGCACTACGACATCGGCGACCCCGAGGTCGACGCCGCGTACAACCTGTTCTTCGAGATCTGGCAGGACGGCAAGGCGGGCCTCGCCGCCGGCACGTACTCGGCCGACCCGCCGTGCCGCGTCGAGAACGACTGGTGGACCGGCAACCCGCTGCCGGAAGAGAACCGGATCACCCAGGATCACGACTACACCATTCGCGCGTGGATGGGCGTCCTCGCCTACATGCTGTCGGATTACCGCTTCCTGCACGAATAGGCCCGAAGGAGGACATCATGGACCGTCGTAATTTCTTCAAGCTCATGTCCCTCGCGGGCCTCGCGGCCGTGTCCCCGACCGTGTTCGCGGGCCGGCGCCCGGACACCCTCAAGAACCCCAACCTGCCGCCGCTCGCCGAGACCTACGGCGGCCCGCTGTGGGTGTTCCTCAACGCCGGCGGCGGCTGGGACCCGACCTCGCTGTGCGATCCGAAGGGCGGCAAGGGCCCCGAGGACCCGGAGGCGATGAACCGGGCCTTCACCACCGACCAGATCGAAGCCGCGGGCAACATCCGTTACCCGAACATCGGCACGATGGACAGCCCGACCGCGTACCAGGACTTCTTCCAGAAGCACTACAAGCGGCTGCGCGTGATCAACGGCCTCGACATGCAGTCGAACGGCCACGACAGCGGCTCGCGCCACTGCTGGTCGGGTCGCCTCGCCGAGGGCTACCCCAGCCTCGCCGCGCTGGTCGCCGCCGTGCACGGCCACGCCCTGCCGATGAGCTACCTCAGCTTCGGCGGCTACGACGACACGCAGGGCCAGGTCGCCCGCACGCGCTCGGGCAACACCGCCGCGCTGGCTCGCATCGCCTACCCCGACCGCGCCAACCCCGAGGACGAGACCAGCCTGTTCCACTCCCCGGTCGCCGGCGACCTGATCAAGAAGGCCCAGGAGGCGCGCAAGGAGCGGCTCCTCGCCACCGAGCAGCTGCCGCGCGTGCAGAACGCGATCGGCAACCTCTACGCCTCGCGCACCGGCAGCAACGAGCTGAAGAAGCTGCAGCAGTACCTGCCGGACATGCTCGACAACGGCCCGAACCCGCTGCGGCGCCAGATCCAGGTCGCGCTGGCCGCCTTCCGCGCCGGCATCTCGATCTCCGTCAACCTCGACATCGGCGGCTTCGACACCCACGGCAACCACGACGACAGCCACATCCCGCGGCTGGCCCAGATCCTCGACGGCCTCGATTTCCTGTGGAGCGAGTCCGAGGTGCAGGGCATCGGCGACAACTTCGTCGTCCTGTGCGGCTCCGACTTCGGCCGCACGCCCGGCTACAACGACACCAACGGCAAGGACCACTGGGCCATCACCAGCCTCATGATGATGGGCAAGGGCATCAAGGGCGACAAGGTCATCGGCGCCTCCGACGACCGCCACAACGCCTTCAACTGGGACCCCAAGTCGCTCAAGCAGAGCGAGTCGGGCATCCACATCGAACCGCGCCACGTCCACGCCAACCTGCGGCGCCTGGCCGGCATCGACGGCCACGACCTCATGAAGCAGTACCCGATCGCCATCGAAAAGGGCGACGAGATGGACCTCCTGGCCTGATCCTCCGGGCCCCGGCCCCCCCAGGCGCGAGCGGCGTCCAGCGAGCCTAGCGGGCTCCTGGAGCCGCTCGCGGCGCTTTTGTGGGCCTGCCCGCGGCGCGGTGCGGCTGTGATAAGGTGACCGCTTACGGGAACCCATGGCCACGCCGCAGCCGACCGCCTGCCTCCTCGTCCTCGCCCTCGCCGCGTGCCCTGGCGGTGACTCGCCCGGCGACTCTGCCACCGAGCCCGGGACCACCGGCGGCGACGGCCCCACCACGACCTCGCCCGGCACCGACACCGACGCGCCGACCACCACCGGCGTCGACGGCTTCGGCCCCGAGCGGGAGTTCGTCCTCCGGCTCAACGACGACCCCGCGCCGCCGCTCAAGCTCAGCCTGAACAAGGCCGACGCCGCCGCGCTGTTCGGCGCCACCGCCGGCGAGATCAAGCTGCTCGACATCGAGTCGGGCACGCTGCTGAAGAACACCCTCGACACCATCAAGAGCGCCTGCGGCACCGGCTGGAAGGCCGACGACGCCGACCCGAAGCACGACTGCTCGGGCACCGACTTCAAGGGCCCCGACAACACCTGGAAGACCAGCGCCGAGTACTCGCTGATCCGGATCCTCACCATGACCCCGGCCAACGCCAGGGTCGCCGGCACCTCGATCGCCGGCATGCAGGGCCTCGCCGACGGCCTCGGGATCGGCGGCGGCTTCAGCCAGATGCTCTCCGAGACCCTCGGCATCCAGCGCACCGAGGAGTTCATCACCACCCCGGAGCTGGTGGTCGCGCTCCAGCGCAACCTGCTCGCCACCCACCCGCACATCGGCGGCGACGGCAAGTCGCTGCCGCTCTACCTCGACGACGCGCTGCAGGACCTCACCACCCTCGCCACCAAGCTCGGGCCCACGGGCGACCACCCCGGCATCGTCGACCCCAGCTTCCCGATCACCAGCGAGTGCCTCACCCCCGAGTTCGCCATGAACATCGAGGCCGAGAGCAACCTCCGCCTGCTCGACGGCATCGACCTGTCCGAAGGGAAAGATTACATGTCGACCGTCGTCGACGTGGCCGGCCCGACCTTCGGCGACCCGCTCGAGTTCGACTTCAACGACCCGGCCAAGTTCTCGATCGTCGGCGTCGCCGACGCGCCGCGCGTCGACCTGCGCTTCGCCATCTCCGAGCACGACGACTTCATCAACTCGTGCGCCGGCGACCCCGCCTGCAAGCAGAACCTGCCGGAGAACGTCGACCTGGTGAAGGCGACCTGGCCCGGCTCGGCGTGGGCCATCGACCCGTGGCTGCTCGAGAGCGTGATCGTGGCCGGCGGGCGCGAGAAGTACAAAAACCGCATCTTCGACAAGTGCTACGAGGTGCTGTTCTCCTGCAACCTCGGCGCCCACGTCTACGTCGGCCCCGACCCGCCCGGCTGGGCCCTGTTCGACATCTTCCTCAACCTCGGCAACCCGCCCAAGGACCAGTACGTCTGGGAGCTGATCAACGAGGTCGCCCAGATCGCCCTGCACACCCCGCCGAACATCGCCATCCCCGAGGGCTCGGCCGACGTCGCCTTTACCCTGCGCGACATCGACATCGGCGTCACCGGCCCGCAGATCGCCGAGTCGGTGCGGCCCTACTTGCAGGCGCAGGCGCCCAAGATCGCCGACCTGCTGCTCGGCGACTACTGGAAGAACAACGGCCCCGTCGACTTCTACTACCGCCGCGGCGGCGACGGCCTGCCCTACCTGTTCTACGTCGCGCCCGACGACCTGCCGCCGAACGCCGAGTACAAGCACCCCAACCCCGGCTTCTTCACCTGTCCCGAAGTACAGCCGAGCTGCAAGGCCTCGGCGACCGAGCTCGCCGGCGCCGGCGACGACATCCGCGAGAAGGTGCGCCTCGACGCCGGCGAGACCGTCCTCTACGTCCAGGACGACGCCGGCGTCCTTTACCGCGCCCGCTTCCTCGTGCCCGAGGGCGACGCCAAGGAGATCACCGTGCGCGTCGCCGCCTTCGAGTGAGCCCGGCGCGCCCCGGCCGGCTCACGCGCCGATGCGCGCCATCCGGTCGTACGCCTTCTGGCCGTCGTAGTGTGAGACCAGCCGGCGCAGCGCGTCCTCGAACAGCGTCTGCAGGGCCGGCTGCGTCGAGTTGGTGGCCGCGATCGGCACCGTGCTCTCGGCCGTGCCCTGGTAGATGAACGCGTCGGCCGGGGCCCCGTAGGCGCGGATGCGGAAGCTCCATTGCATGCGCACGTACACCCCCGAGGGCGTGCCCGGGCCGCGCGTGCCCACGAAGCTCGACAGCGAGTTCACCAGCACCTCGCCGGTGAGGAAGATCCCGCTCGGCGCCGGCAGCGACGGCGGCCCCACGGTCACCGTCGAGAACAGCTGCGTCATCGTGCGCTGCAGGTCGCGCTCGACGAACGTGTGAAGCCCGTCGACCTCGATCGGCTTCACCCCCGGCCCCAGCGCCGTCATCGTGTCGGGCAGCTTGGCCGGGTCGAGGATGATGAACAGCGGGTGCTCGATCCGCCGCAGCTCGCCGGGCTGGGGGATCTTCGTCTCCATCTCGGCGACGTGCACCGGCTGCATCGAACAGCCGGCCAGGGCCAGGGCCAGAGCCAACAGGGTCGGTCGGAGCGGACGCATGACCGGAGAGGCTAACAGATCCTGCCCGCGCGGTCGCATTCGCCGCCGGCCCTCCGGCGCGGCGCGACCAAAACAAGAAGGCCAGGGGTCTTTTGGACCTCTGGCCTTCTATTTTCCTGTGAGCCCGGTAGGAATCGAACCTACAACCCAGGGATTAAGAGTCCCTTGCTCTACCAATTGAGCTACGAGCCCGAACGGGCCCCCCTTCTACACGATCCCCATGGGGACGCAAGAGGTATTTTCGCCGCGAGCGAGGCCTGTTCCCCCCTACGGCGCGCGGAATAGCGACGAACCGGCCCCTGTTCATGCTTCTGGAGCCTTTCTCCGAGGAACCGACCGAAAAACCGTGCGCTGACGCATGGACCGCGGCCGCCCATCTGACCCTTCGCCATGCGCCAACCCCGACCTTTCTTCGCCCTCCTATCCCTCATTTTGGCCTGCGGCCCCGACAATTCCGGCGGCTCCGACACCGAGCCCCTCCCTGAAACCGGGGGCGACGCCACCGGCACCGCCCCCGCCGAATGTCCGGCGGACCTCGAGCCTTTCGCCAGCCCCGACGCGTACGCCGAGACACTCGCGCAGGCCACCTGCGCCAAGCTCGCGGCCTGCGACTGCACCGAAGTGCCGGACACCTGCGTCGCCGACCACACCGAGGTCAACCGCGGCCGCAACGCCGTCTACCTCGCGGCCGGCAGCGTGTTCGACCCGCTATGCGCCCGCAAGCTGGTCCTGCGCCACGAGTGGACCGCCTGCGGCCTCGACTCGGCCGACCCGTGCGGCTTCT
Source organism: Nannocystis bainbridge (assembly GCF_028368995.1). GTDB lineage: Bacteria > Myxococcota_A > Polyangia > Nannocystales > Nannocystaceae > Nannocystis > Nannocystis bainbridge. The sequence goes on from NZ_JAQNDL010000001.1 coordinate 1,005,285, forward strand.
GCGAAGACTTCGTCGGCACCCGCGCCGAGGGCGACGCATGCCAGCTCATCGCCGGCACCGTCGACCCGTGCGGCCCCCGCCTGTTCTGCAACGGCGGCACCTGCACGGGCCCCGTGCCCTGGCTCGGCGAGGACGCCCCCTGCCGCGACGGCGACGTGGCGCTCGGCGCCTGCGAGGCCGACCTGCTCTGCGACTTCGACCAGGACATCTGCGTGCCCGTGCCGAAGCTCGGCGAACCCTGCCGCGACCTGATCTGCGGCCCAGGCGCGTGGTGCAGCACCAGCGACAGCCCCACCGGCGTGTGCCTGGCGACCCGCCCCGGCGGCGGCCCCTGCAGCCACCCGATCCAGTGCGAGAGCCGCGTCTGCGAGCAGAGCGTCTGCAGCGACGAGCCCCTGTACTGCCTGTACCGCTGAACGAGGCCGCTCCGCGCCCGCTCCCGAGCGCGGAGCGTCCCCGCCTCCGCGTCGGCCCACGACCCTGGCCGGCGCATCGCGTACCATCGCCGCATGTCGCCCGTGGCGCATCAGCGGCTGTTCGCCGTCCTCACGGCCGCGCTGATCGTCCTCCACATCGACCCCTGGAACGCCGGCCCCGGCCCGCTCCTGTTCGGCTGGTTGCCGTGGGACCTCGCCTACCACCTGGCGTGGATGGCCGCAGGCACCCTCCTGGTGCTCTACATGACCTCGCGCGCGATCTGGCCCGACGACCCGGACGACCCATGACCGCGCACATGTCCCCAAGGACATATAACATGTCCGAAAGACCATCCCCGTTCGCTCCCGGGACGCCGCGCCCGCAGGACCGTCCATGAGCTCGCTCGCCGCGATCGGCCTGGTCGTCGCCGTCTACCTCGCGATCACCCTCGTGATCGGCGTCGTCGCCTATCGCCGCACCGCCGGCACCCCCGAGGACTATTTCCTCGGCGGTCGGGCTGCTCGCACCTTCGTCCTCTTCATGGCCCTGTTCGGCACCAACGTCACCCCGTTCGTGCTGCTCGGCATCCCCGGCCTCGCCTATCACCAGGGCGTCGCCGTGTTCGGCCTCAACGCCGCGATCGTCGGCCTCGGCATCCCGCTCACCTTCTACTTGATCGGTGAACCTGCCCGGCGCGCCGCCCGTCGCCTCGGCGCCATCACCCCGGCCGAGCTCTACGCCGAGCGGCTCGCCTCGCCCGCGGTCGGCCTGGCCCTGTTCGCCGCCTTCTTCCTCTACACCCTCCCGTACATGGTCACCGCGGTGATCGGCGCCGGCCTCACCGCCGAGGTCCTGACCGACGGCCACCTGTCCTTTGGAGCAGCCGCCGCCCTCATCCTCGCCATCACGATCGCCTACACCGCGCTCGGCGGCATGCGGGCCACCATGTGGACCAACGTGTTTCAGGGCGCGACCTTCCTCGGCTTCATCGTCGCCGCCTTCTTCCTGATCGCCGACCGCCTCGGGGGCTTCGCCGCCGCCACCACCGCCGTACAGGCACGCGCCCCGCACCTGCTCGAGAAGACCACCGCCGGCGCCTTCGCCCCCGGTCCGTGGGCCTCGTGGGCGCTGGCCATCTCGCTGACCGTGATCGCCTTCCCGCACATGCTCGTGCGGGTGTTCGCCGCCCGCGACGCGACCGCGCTCAAGAACGTGTGCCGCCTCTACCCCGTCGTGCTGGTGGTTCTGTGGCTGCCCGCGGTCCTGTTCGGCGTGTGGGGTGCCGCCGAGATCGGCGGCCTCCAGGGCAAGGCCAGCGACGCCATCTTCCCGCTGCTGGTCGCGCGTCACCTCGGACCTGTCCTTCAGGGCATGGCGCTCGCCGGCGTGCTCGCGGCCGTGATGTCGACCCTCGACGCCCAGCTGCTCACCCTCTCCTCGATGCTCACCCGCGACGTCCTGCGCCGCCTCCTGCCCGGCCTCGCCCCCGCGCGCGAGGTCGTGGCCGCGCGGCTGTTCACGCTCGCGCTCTCGGCGGCCGTGTTCGTCCTCGTGCTCGCGCGCCCGGCCTCGCTGTTCGACATCGCCGCCTTCAGCTTCTCCGGCTACGTCACCCTCACCCCCACCCTGCTGCTCGGCGTCCGCTGGCGCCGCTTCACCGCCGCCGGCGCCATCGCCTCGATCGCCGCCGGCAACCTCGCCCTCGCCCTCGCCTTCGCCGGCATCCTGCCCGCGCCCTTCGGCGTCCTCCCGGTCGCCTGGGGTCTGGTCGCGGCCATCGCCGGCGCCCTCGTCGGCTCCGCGCTGTCCCGGCCTCCGCCCGCGCACGTGATCACCCGCGCCCTCGGCCCCGCGTGAGGCCCTCGAGGACCGCGCTTGCCCTTCCGCCTCGTCCTCGCGGCCTGTCGCGCACACGATCGCCCGCGCTCTCGACCGCCGCTCGGGCCCCTCGCGCCGCACCACGCTCCTGTCAACCGCCGGTCCCAGGGACGTCAGACGGCCAGCCGCGCCCGCCCGGCGTATGCTGCCCTGGTGAAGCCGCGCGTCCTCGTCGCCCTCCTCGTCGGCTGCACCCCGACCGCGCCCGCCGGCAGCGACGGCGCGCCTGACAGCGCCGGCACCACGAGCACTTCGGGACATGTCCCCGGGACCAGCTCCGGATCGCCGACCTCGACGACGACCACCACCAGCACCGCCGAGCCGACCACCAGCACCACCGGCACCACCGGTCCCGTCGCCATGTGCGGCGACGGCCTGCGTCAACCCGGCGAGTTCTGCTTCGCCCCTGGCGTCCGCCTGTCGACCGGCCCGCGCCCCGTCGCCGTGGCGATCGCCGACCTCGATCACGACGGCGACCTCGACCTCCTGCTCGCCGACTTCGAGGCCGGCGAGCTGACCCTTCAGACAGGTGACGGCAGCGGCCAGTTCGTCGCTGGCCCGTCCCTCCCGACCTTCCTCCGCCCGCGCGACGCCCTCGCCGGCGACTTCGACGGTGACGGCCGCCTCGACCTCGCATTCGCCGACCCGGGCCTCGGCCTCGTCGGCGTCTACCGCCACGTCGGCCCCGGCCTCGCCTACGCCCCGCCGCAGCCGGTCAAGGCCGGCATACAGCCGCGGGCCCTCGCCGCCGCCGACCTCGACGACGACGGCTTGCTCGACCTCGCCGTCGCCGACGAGGCCGGCGACGCCGTGCTCGTCCTGCTCGGCGCCGGCGGCGGCGAGTTCGCGGACGCCGTCGTCTACCCTGTCGGCGACGAGCCCTACGACGTCGTCATCGCCGATGTCGATCACAACGGCCGCCTCGACCTCGTCAGCGCCGACCAGAACCAGGCCCGCGTCACCATCCTCCTGGCCGATGGGACAGGTGCCTTCGTCGACGCCGGGCAGCAGTTCGTCAACCCCGAGCCGCGCCGCCTCGTCGCCGCCGACCTCAACCTCGACGGCCTGCTCGACCTCGCGACCGCCAGCTTCACCGCCGATCACCTGTCGATCCTGCCCGGCCAGGGCGACGGCGAGTTCGGCGAGTACATCCCGATCGCCCTCGGCGAGGGCCTCTACGCGGTGATCGGCGCCGACCTCGACGGCGACGGCCCGCCCGAGCTCGTCGCAGTCGACCACACCCGGGGCGAGCTCGTCGTCATCGCCGGCCTCGGCCTGCAGGACATCATCACGATCGCGCGCTTCGAGATCGGCGCCGGGCCGATGGACCTCGCCGCTGCCGACCTCGACGGTGACGGTGCGCTCGACATCGTCACCGCGGACGCCTTCGGCGCCGGCGCGACCGTGCTCCTCGCCGATCCGTGATCGGCCGGCCGCGGGCCGACAACCGACCTCGAAGCAGGTTCCCGGGCGCTCCGCAGGTCGTCGCCGACACCTGCTTCCCCGCACTTCCACGCGAAGTTTTTTTGCCGCGAGGAACCGGGGGCCATCGCCCCTGTCTCGGCCCCCGTCGATTTCGGAGAGCCGTCATGCTTCGCACCTCGCCCGTCCGTCCCGTCGCCCCGTCCTACTTCGTCCTCCCCCAGCGCGCCCGCCTCGCGCGCTTGCTGCCCGCCGCGGTGGCCCTCCTGGGCGCGCTCCTCCCCGCCTGCGCCCCCGAGCCGACCATCGACGAGATCGTCAGCGACGGCGGCTACGCCAACAACCGCTTCCTCCGCGCGATCGCCAAGCCCGACGCGATCGAAGAGGAAGCCCCGCCCCAGGACCTCGAGAACAGCGGCGACGAGGCCGCCGGCACCGGCCAGCGGCACAAGGGCGAGGAGGGCAAGATGGGCAGGCCCACCTCGAAGAACAAGTCGGGCCTCTACGCGATGAAGGGCCCGAAGGACGCGATCCCGCAGATGGACGCCTGGGGCGGCCTGACGGGCACCGAGATCGGTGAAGCGTACGGCGTCGGCGGCCTCGGCCTGGTCGGCACCGGCCGCGGCGGCGGCGGCACCGGCGAGGGCACGATCGGCAGCGCCTACGCCGTCGGCAAAGACGACGACGCCGTGTGGGGCGGCCTCGTCGCCCACGACACCGCCGGCGCTCCGGGCGGCGATCGCTACGCGAAGGTGCAAGAGGCCGCGTGGACGCTGACCCACGCCGCGCCGCTTTCGACCTTCTCGATCGACGTCGACACCGCCAGCTACAGCAACGTCCGCCGGTTCCTGAGCGACAACTACTTGCCGCCGCCCGACGCGGTCCGTGTCGAGGAGATGATCAACTACTTCGACTACGCCTACCCCGCGCCCGACGGCGATCATCCGCTCGGCGTCGGCGCCGAGGTCGCTCCGTGTCCGTGGAAGAAGGGCCACCAGCTGGTGCGCGTGCACCTGCAGGCCAAGAAGATCGAGACCACCCAGGTGCCCGCGCGCAACCTCGTGTTCCTGGTCGACACCTCGGGCTCGATGAGCGACGACGACAAGCTCGGCCTGGTCCGCAAGGGCCTGTCGCTGCTCACCGAGCAGCTGCGTCCCGAAGATCGCATCTCGCTCGTCACCTACGCCGGCGACACCCGCGTGGTCCTGCCGACCACTTCCGGCAGCGACAAGGCGACGATCTTGCGCGCCATCGATCGCCTCGGCGCCAACGGCGGGACCAACGGCGGCGCCGGCATCGCCCTCGCCTACGCCGAGGCTCACAAGCACTTCGTGAAGGGCGGCATCAACCGGATCCTGCTCGCCACCGACGGCGACTTCAACCTCGGCCTCACCGATCACGACGACCTGATCAAGCTGATCGAGAAGGAGCGGCAGACCGGCGTGTTCCTGACCGTGCTGGGGGTCGGCCGCGGCAACTACAACGACCGGACGATGGAGCAGATCGCCGACCACGGCAACGGCAACTACGCCTACCTCGACTCCGAGAAGGAGGCGCGCAAGGTCCTGGTCGCCGAGGCGAGCGGCACGCTCGTCACCGTCGCCAAGGACGTCAAGCTGCAGGTCGAGTGGAACCCCAACCGCGTGGCCGGCTACCGCCTGATCGGCTACGAGAACCGCACCCTGACCGCCGAGCAGTTCAACGACGACAAGAAGGACGCCGGCGAGCTCGGCGCGGGCGACAGCGTCACCGCGCTGTACGAGGTCGTGCCCGCCGGCCGTCCGGTGCCCGGGGTCGCGGTCGACAACCTCAAGTACCAGCGCCCCGCCGGCCCCGCCGACGCCGAGCTGCTGACGATCAAGGTCCGCTACAAGCAGCCCGAGGGCGACAAGAGCACCAAGTTCGAGTCCCCCGTCCAGGACGCCCGCACCGAGTGGGCCGAGGCCTCGCCGCAGCTGCGCCTCGCCGCCGCCGTCGCCGCCTTCGGCCTCAAGCTGCGCGGCTCGCCGAGCCTCGACAACTTCGACCTCGCCGCCGCCCGCGCCTGGGCCCACTCGGCCGAGCTGCCCGACCCCGAGGGTCACCGCCGCGAGTTCGTCGCGCTGGTCGACAAGGCCCGCCAGCTGATGGACCGCGAGACCGTGCACAGCCGCAGCGCCCTGCCCTGAAGGACATGCCGCCAGAGACATGAGCCTCGGGACAGGCCCTTCGGGGCATGTCCCGAGGTTCAGCTACTTGTGCGCCGCCACGAAGGCGTCGATCGCCGCCAGGTGGCGCCGCTTGTCGTCCTCGCCGAGGAAGCTGGCCGTGAAGCTGTTCTTGGCCAGCGCGACCACGTCGTCCTGGGACAGCCCGAGCTCGCGCGCGCAGGCGGTGTAGTTGTCGCCGATGTAGCCGCCGAAGTAGGCCGGGTCGTCGGAGTTGATGGTCACCAGCAGGCCGCGGCCCATCAGCTGCTTGAGGTTGTGCTGGGCCAGGTGCGGGAACACCCGCAGCTTGACGTTCGACAGCGGGCACACGGTCAGCGGCACCTGCTCGCGCGCCAGCCGCTCGACCAGCGCGTCGTCCTCGAGGCAGCGCACGCCGTGGTCGATGCGCTGGGCCCCGAGCACGTCGAGCGCCTCGCGGATGTAGGCCGGCGGGCCCTCCTCGCCGGCGTGCGCGACCACCGGGAACTGGGCCTCGCGCGCCTCGTCGAACACCGCCTTGAACTTGCTCGGCGGGTTGCCCGACTCCGACGAGTCGAGGCCGACGCCGCCAAGCCACGGGCGGAACGGGACCGCGGCGTGGAGCGCCTCGAGGGCTGACTCTTCGGACAGGTGGCGCAAGAAGCAGAGGATCAGCTTCGACGTGATGCCGAGCCGCTTCTCGGCGTCGACCTGGGCCCCGTGGATGCCGGTTATCACCGTCTCGAACGGCACGTCGCGGCGGGTGTGCGTCTGCGGGTCGAAGAACAGCTCGACGTGGCGCACGTTGTCGCGCGCCGCTCGCTCGAAGTAGGCCCACGTCAGGTCGTAGAAGTCCTGGACGTGCTGGAGCACGTCCGCACCCTGGTAATAGATGTCGAGGAAGCTCTGCAGGTTGTGGAAGTCGTACGCCTTGCGCAGCTCCTCCACCCCCATCCAGGGCAGGGCGATGCCGTTCCGGCGCGCCAGCGAGAACATCAATTCCGGCTCCAGAGTGCCCTCGATGTGGACATGAAGCTCGGCCTTGGGGATGCCGCGGATGAATGTCTCGAGTCGGTCGGCCTGGGTCATCGGGTGCTCGCACCTTTTCAGCCCCTTCTCGGGGCGTCGCGGAGTGAAGTGCCCCGCAGGGCACGCGCAGTCAAACTCTGTGCCTGGATGTCAGCGCAGGTGCCGGTGGCGACGCAAGCCCTCGCGCGTCGCTCCGCCCCGCGGGTTGATTTCGAGCCTCGCTAATGCTCGCGCGCGGAGGCCCGTTTGCCGCGTCGAACCCCGTTCCTCGATGGCGCGCTCAAAACCCGCGAAGCGCCGGCGGAGGCTCCGTCGGGGATCGCGCAAGCCTGCGGCGCCTGCGCAGCGCGCCGGGCTGGCCCTCATCCCCCGACCTCCGCAAGTCCCGCCCGGATGTCCGCGAGCGCGAGGTCGATGCGGTCCCGGTGGGTGCGAAACGAGAGCACGCAGATCCGCAGCACGAAGCCGCCGCGCACCATCGTGCCCGTCAAGTACACGCGGCCGCGACGGTTGATCGCCGCCAACCACCGGCGGTTGTGCGCGTCGAGCTCGGGCCCCTCGCCGGCGCCCGCGGGCACGTGGCGAAACGCGAGCAGCGACAGCTGCGGCGGCGCGACCATCTCGACGCCCGGCAGCTCGCGCAGAGCCGCGGCGCACACCTCGGCGAGGTCGAGCTTCTCGTCGAGCGCCCGCGCGAACACCCGCGCCCCGAGCAGCTTGAGCGGTAGCCACACCCGCAGCCCGCGAAAGTCCCGCGACAGCTCGGGCGACAACTCGCAGTAGTCGACGAATTCGGGGTCTTCCTGCATCGGCGGCAAGTACTCGGCGGGCGAGCCGTGGGCCCGCCGCAGCGCCGCGGGGTCGCGGGCGAGCAGACAACCTGTCCCATAGGGCAGGAACATTCCCTTGTGCGGATCGAGCGTGACCGAGTCGGCGCGCTCGATGCCGGCCAGCGCCGCCCGCCCGCGCCCGGTGAGGCAGAAGAACCCGCCGTACGCGGCGTCGACGTGCAACCACAGGCGCTCACGCGCGGCCAGCTCCGCCAGCGCGTCGAGGTCGTCGACCGCCCCGGTGTTGGTGGTGCCGGCGTGACCGACGATCAGGCACGGCCGCAAGCCTCGGGCCCGATCGGCGGCGATCGCCGCGGCCATCGCCGCCACGTCGACGCGAAACTGTCCGTCGACGCCGATCTCCCGCACCTGATCGCGACGAAACCCGGCCAGCCGCGCGGCCCGCTGGACCGAGTGATGCGCCTGCTCCGAGGTGTAGATCACACCGTCGTCGAAGCGCTCGCCGAGCCGCTCGCTGCGGGCCGTCACCACCGCGGAGAAGGTCGCCAGCGATCCACCCGTGGTCAGAAACCCGCCGCTGCCCGCCGGCAAGCCGACGATCTCCGCCAGCCAGCGGACCGCGTTGGTCTCGAGCTGCACCAGCCCCGGCGCCGCCTGCCACACCCCGACGTAGCGGTTGGTCGCGTCGGCGATCAAGTCGGCCACGGCCGCCAGGAACAGCCCGCCGCCGGGGACATAGGCCAGGTAGCCCGGGCCCGCGGTGTTGAAGCTGCACGGGACTGCCCGATCGAACAGGACCCCGAGGACATGTTCAAAAGGGCTGCCGCTCTCCGGCAGCCCCTCGCGCAGCTCGCGGGCCAGCGCCGCCCCGCCCTCGACGTCGCAGGCGAGCATGCCGGGCAACGCCTCGATGTGCGCCCCGATCCGCGCCATCGCGGCGGCCACCAGCGCCTGCATCGCCGCCGCGTCGGGTTCGAGCTCGGGCGTCGGAGAGTCGGGCGGGGGCGTCGCGCGCACGCCACGGACGTACGCCAAGCGCCGCCAAAACACCAGCGCCGCCGGCGACGCCACGAGCCGAGCCCGCCGCCTGCCTGTCCCTTCGGCCATGCTCACCGGCCGCCGTCGCCGCCCGGGCCGCGGGCCCCGTCGTCGTGACGCGCCGCGTCGCCCGTGAGATCGCGTAGCCCGGCCGCCGCCGTCTTCCTCTATCCTTCGCCCGTGTCCGAACCTCCTCCGCGGCGCGAAGTCGTGCACGGCGACGCTGTCGCCTGGCTCGCCGAACGACCTGACCAAAAAGACAGCTCGGTGCTCGCCACCATCCCGGACGTGAGCGAGATCGGCGTCAGCATGGAGCGCTGGCGCGAGTTCTTCCTCGGCGCCGCGCGGGCGGCCCTGCTGGCCACCCCCGCCGACGGGCTCACCGTGTTCATGCAGACCGACATCAAGCACGAGGGCCGGTGGGTCTCGAAGGCCGGCATGGTCCTGCGGGTCGCCGACGAGCTCGAGGTCCCGCTGTTGTTCCACAAGATCGTCTGCCGCCGCCCGCCCGGCAGCCTCATGCACGGCCGGCCCGGCTACTCGCACATCCTCGCGTTCTCTCGCCTGGCCCGCGACGACAGGGCCTACCCGACGCCCGACGTCCTGCCCGACCTCGGGGTGATGCCGTGGAGTCACAGCATCGGCACGCGCGCCGCCGAGACCGCCGTCACCGCGGTGCGCCGGCTGGCCCCCGCCTCCACCCGCATCGTCGTCCCGTTCTGCGGCATCGGCACGATCCTCGCCGTCGCCAACGCTCACGGCTTCACCGTCGTCGGCATCGAGCGCAACCGCAAGCGCGCCGAGGCGGCCCGCACCTTCGAGCTCGATCCGACCCCCGCGGCGACGTGAACGCGCTCTCGGGGACATGTCCCCGTGGACATGTCCCTGTGGACATGCCCCGGTGGGCATGTCCGAAGAAACATCTCCTCGAACCGCCGCTACTCGGGGTCGCGGAACACCGCGGCGCGCCGGCCGAGCACCGCCTGCACGGCCTCCAGCTGGTTCGCGCTGCCGAGCAGCGGCAGCTGCAGCTCGGTCTCACGGCGGAACGCGGCGGCCGTGTCGAGCTCGGGGGCCTCGTTGCACAGCGCCTTGGCGGCGCGCACGGCCTCCGGCGACTGCCCCGCGATCGTGCGCGCCAGCTCGCGGGCAGCGGCCAGCGGGTCGACCTCGACGCGGGTGACGAGCCCGAGCCGGCCGGCCTCCTCGCCGGAAACGCTGCGGGCGGTGTAGATCAGCTCGCGCGCGATGTCGGGGCGGACCAGCCGCAGCAGCGTCTTCGACGCGCTCATGTCGGGGATGAGGCCGTAGCGCAGCTCCATCACCGCCAGTTGGGCGTCGGGCGCGGCGATCCGGAGGTCGCAGGCGAGCGCGAGCTGCAGGCCGCCGCCGACCGCGGCGCCGTGGATCGCGGCGATCACCGGCACGGGCACCTCGGACCAGATCCAGCACGCGAGCTGGGCCAGGTTGGCGGGCGAGCCGGCGTCGCGCGCGAGCAGTTTTTGCCCGATCTCCGGCGCCGCCAAAAAGGCCCCCCAGTCGAGCCCGGCGCAGAACGCCTTGCCCTCGCCGTGCAGCACCACCGCGCGCACGCGCCGATCGGCGGCGACCTGTCGTCCCGCGGCGATCAGCGCCTCGAACATCGCCAGGTCGAGGCCGTTGCGCTTGTCGGCGCGATTGAGGCGGACTTCGGCGACTCCGGCGTCGACGGACACGATCACGCGCGGCGGGCTCTCGCTCATGCGCGCGAGTGTAGCCGATCGCGCGCGAGCCAGCGGAACACGATCACGTGGCCGGCGAGCGCCGCCCCGACGCAGAACGGCGCGATCCACCCGTACGGAAAGTGGAACACCAGCAGCACCGCCGGCTCGTCGGTGAACACGCGGAACGGCACCGGCGACGACAGCACCGCGATCGCGCCGACGTTGACGAGCAACGCGGTGCCGAGCAGGTTGAAGGCCCACACCAGCGGGCGCGAGGGCCCGCGCCGCCACAGCCACAGCCCCGCGAGCACCGCGGCCACGCCGGTGACGATGTCGAGGTTGCAGGCCTCGTAGGTCATCTGGATCGGCACGGTGCCCTGGCGGTACCAGCTGTGCAGCACCAGCTCGAGCGGCAGGCGAAACGCCTGAAACCCGACCAGCGCGGCGATCGGCAGCCCGTCCGCGAGGCGGGCCCCGGGCCGCGTCAGCGCGAACCCGAGAGCGACCCCCAGCGAGCCGGCGAAGAAGAACAGCGCCCGCGGCGGCAGAGTGTCGGCCGCGAGCACCCCCGACGCCGACACCAGCCCCGTGATCACCAGCCATGCGATCGCCCCGAGCGCAGTGCCGAGGGTCCACCGCCGCACCCGCGCCGGCGACTCGCCCAGCCGCTGCCCGGCCCGCGCGGTGGCGACGACCAGCGCGCCGACGACGGCGGCGACGATGACGACGAAGGCCGCGGTGCTGACCGCGCTGGGGATGTGCATCGACGGGACCGGCACGGCGTCGCCGAGCGTAGCAAGGAATCCTCTGAAATCGGGGCGATCGGGCATGTCCATGATGTCTCGTCACGCATGTCCCGCTCGCCATACGCCCTCGATCCGCCCAGGCCGCGACATGTCCATTCGGACATGTCCTGATCGCCATGCGCCCCGCGAGCCATGCACCGCCTCGGCTCGCTCTCGCAGCTGTTCCCGCCCACCGGCGAGCGGCCCGCGCCGCCTGCGCGAACCCGCCCCCGCGCCCTCTTGAACGCCCTTCCCGTCCCTCTCGGCTCCGCGCGCTCGCCCCTGCGTCCGGGCCGGTCTATCGTCTCCTGGGAGCATGCCGGCCGTCCGAGTCCACGACGCCTCGCCCGACGACGACCTGTTCGCCTACCTCGCGCGCACCGGCGGCGACGACGTTCGCCGGGCCCAGCTGATCGGCGCTGCCAACGCCTTCAAGGAGGGTGACGCCGCGCTCGGCCTCGCCGCGGCCGACATGTCCTCGCGGACAGCCGCGCGCCGGCTCCTCGCCGCCACCGCCGTCGGCCGGCTCGCCGCCGCCCCGCTGTTCCGCGACGGGCTCCACGACGCCCTCGCCGCCGCCCTCGACCCACGCGCCGCGGCCCACGTCTCGACCTGGTCTTTGGGCCAGCTCAAGACCTTCGTGCTGACCGCCGACGAGGCCGAGGTCAACCAGCTGCTGCCCGGCCTCGCCAGCGACGTCGTCGCCTGCCTGGTCAAGATCATGAGCGACGCCGAGCTCGTCGCTCTCGGCGCGCGGCTGTTCCACCCGCTGCCCGGCAGCCGGCTCGGCGCGCGCGGCTACCTCGGCGCACGGATCCAGCCCAACAGCCCGACCGACCACCCCGACGACATCCGCTGGCAAGTGCTGGCCGGCTGGTCCTACGCCGTCGGCGACGTCGTGCTCGGCACCAACCCCGTGTCGTCCGACCCGCGCTCGGTGGCCGCGGTCGAGGCTGTCCTTTGGGACATCCTGGTCGATTTCGGCCTGCAGGACACCCTGCCCCACTGCGTGCTCGCCCACATCGAGGTCCAGGCCGCGGTCGAGCGCGCCGCCCCCGGCACCACCGGGATCTGGTTCCAGAGCATCGCCGGCTCCGACGCCGCCAACGCCACCTTCGGCCTCGACCTCGAGGGTCTGCGCCGCCACGCTCGCGGCCGCACCGGTCGCTGGGGCCTGTACTTCGAGACAGGTCAGGGCGCCGACTTCACCAACGGCCACGGCCGCGGCGTCGACATGGTCGTCCACGAGGCCCGCAAGTACGGCCTCGCCCGCCTGCTGCGGGCCGACGTCGCCGACGCTCGCCGCCGCCTCGGCCTCTACCCGGAGCCGTGGGTCCACGTCAACGACGTCGCCGGCTTCATCGGCCCCGAGGTGTTCCGCACCCGCGACCAGCTGGTGCGCTGCTGCCTCGAGGACATCGCCATGGCCAAGCTGCACGGCCTGATGATCGGCCTCGACGTGTGCGCCACCCTGCACATGGACATCGGCCTCGACGACCTCGACTGGTGCCTCGAGCGGATCGCCCCGGCCTGCCCGGGCTACCTCATGGCCCTGCCGACCAAGAGCGACCCGATGCTCGGCTACCTCACCACCGCCTTTCAGGACCACGTGCGCCTGCGCGAGCGGTTCGGCACCCGCGTCGACGATCGCATGTGGGAGTTCTTCCGCGACCGCCTCGGCGTCGTCGATGCGCGCGGCCGGCCGACCGCGCGCTTCGGCGATCCGGTGTGGGTCCACCTCCAGCTGTGCCGCGCCCGCGGCGACGTCCGCCCGGACGACGTCATCGCCGGCGAGGGTCGGGCCGCGCTCGCGGCCGTGCGCGCCCGCGGCGTGGCGATCGGCGAGGGCCACGGCGACCGCCCCTGGGACCTCCCGCCTGCCCTCGACGCCGAAGTCCGCGGCCTCTGCGACGACGCCAAGCACAGCCTGCGCGCCGAGTGGCGCGCCGAGTTCGTCAGCAAGATCCCCGGCGCCCGGCGCCTCGCCACCTGCGCCGGCGACCGCGACGAATACATCCTCCACCCGCCCACCGGCGAGGCGCTGAGCCCCGCCGCGCTCACCGAATTACATGTCCTTAAGGACAGCTACGCCGGCCGCTTCGACACCGTCCTGGTCGTGTCCGACGGCCTCAACGCCCGCGCGCTGATGGACGACGAGCACCTGTTCCCGTTCCTCGATGTCCTGGTCCCCGAGCTGCGCGCCGCCGGCTTCGCGCCCGCGCCCGACGTGTTCGTGCTCGCCGGCGGCCGCGTCCGCGCCGGCTACGCCCTCGGCGCGGCCCTGTTCGCCGATCTGCCCGGCCCGCGGCGCCTCGTCCACGTCATCGGCGAGCGCCCCGGCACCATGCACCACGCCTTCTCCGTCTACCTCAGCGCCGCCGACGGCCTGGCCTGGGCCCGGCCGCGCGGCGTCGACCACCACCTCACCCGCGTGATCTCCGGCGTCGCCGACACCGCCTATCTACCGGCCCGGGCCGCGCGCGAGGCCGTCGCCATCCTCCAGGACATGCCCTCGAGGACATGCCCCTGAGACCATGCCCCCGGGGACATGTCCCCCGGGCCATCACCGGCCGAACATCGGCAAGCCGAGCAGCACGAACGCCATCGACGCGGTCAGCAGCAGCAGCAGCACCGCCTTGATGACGAACACCAGGCACAGCGCCCGCAGCCCGCGGACCAGCGCGGCGACGGTGCCGGCGCGCGCGACCTGGAAGAACACGACGCCGCCGACGAGCAAGCCGAGGCCGAGCGCGACCTCGACGGCGGCGAACACGGCCGCGCCGACCAGCGGCCACGCCTGCACCACCGCCAGGATCGGCAGCAGATCGAGCAGCGCGGCCACGCCGCTCCACAGCTCGAGCAGGCCGATCGGCAGCATCAGGAGGCCGCAGCCGCGGATCGTCGCCCGCTGAGGGTCCGTGAAGGGGATCGTTCGCGCGTCGCTCATACAACCTCCGTCACAGCAGCTTCCGCACCACCGGCCACAGCGCCAGGATCAGCTCGACGATGAACACCACGCGCAGGCGACGAAACGCCGACGCGAGGTACTCCTGGTCGTCCTCGTCGGAGCCCGCGACCTTGCCGATCGCCTCGCCCGCCTCGCGCAGCAGCATCCCCTGCCACACCGGCAGCGCGACGTAGATCACCCCCAACAACGCGACGAGCAGCAGGATCGGATGGGCCCCGCTCTGCACGACGAGGAGGAGCGCGAGCACCACGCCGATCCCGCCCAGCAACATCTGCAGCAGCCCGACGAGCCCCATCGCCGTGGCCAGCCGCTCCAGGCCGCGCTCCTCGGCCTCGTCGAACTCGACGCGCGCCACCCCGATCGGCTCGTCGGCATCATCCATCCCGCCGAGGCTAGCGGACCGCCGGGCGGCCGACAACGCTCGCCCACGCGCGCTACATGTCCTTCAAAACATGTCCTGCGGACATCCATTCGCGGCGCCTGCCCGCGACGCCGCGGCCTACGCTGTTCAACGCCGGTTCGCGCGGGACCGGCTCACCGCCGCCGCTTGACCGGCTCGCTCGGGCGCGAATGGGTGATCGCCCCCGTGTCGCCGAGCCGGCGCTGGCTCCCGGCCTCGGCGGGGAACAGCGCCTGGTGGCCGTGACGCTCGCGCACGGCCGAGAGCACCGCCTGCAGGGCCGCGCTGCGCGGCGGTGGCTCGCTGACCGCCGCCGCCGCCAGCAGGTCGAGCTGGACCTCGCGCTCGGGCGCCTCGAATTGGCTCACGCTGACGCCGGTCAGGCGGAAGCCGCGGCCGTCGGTGTCGACCGCCTCGAGCAGGCGACAGGCGGCGCCGTGGATCTCGCGATAATCGTCGGTGCCCCGCGGCAGGGTCGTCTGGCGGGTCTCGGTGACAAAATCACCGTCGCGGATCTTGAGGCACACGCAGCGCGCCTTCAGGCCCTGGGCGACCAGCCGATCGGCCACGCGGGTCGCCTGCGACAGCAGGCTGCGGCGCAGCGCCGGCACACCGACGATGTCGTCGGCGTAGGTGTCTTCGTGCCCGAGCGACTTGGCCGCGCGGTCGGGCACCACCGCGCGGTCGTCGAGCCCGAGGCTGAGCCGGTGCATGTGCAGCCCGTGCGCCCCGAACATCTCGACCAGCCGCGCCTCGCCGAGCCGCCGCAGATCGCCGACGGTCGCCACCCCGAGCCGGTGCAGCTTCTCCTGCGTGCGCGGCCCGACACCCCACAGCTCGCCGATCGGCAGCGGCGTCAGGAACTCGAGCTCGGTGCCCGCCGGGATCTCCGTCAACCCGTCGGGCTTGTTGGCCCCGCTGGCGATCTTGGCCAAAAACTTCACGCTCGCCAGCCCGACCGAGCACGTCAGCCCGACCTCCTCGTGGACCGCGACCCGCAGCGCCTCGGCCACCCCGCGCGGCGGCCCCCACAGCCGCTCGGTACCGGCCAGGTCGATGAACGCCTCGTCGATCGACAGCCCCTCGACCAGCGGCGAGAACCGCTCGAACACCGCGAACACCGCCCGCGACACCTCGCTGTACAGCGCGTGCCGCGGCGGCACCACCACCGCCTGCGGGCACATCCGCAGCGCCACCGCCATCGGCTGGGCCGAGCGGCAGCCGAACTTGCGCGCCTCGTAGCTGGCCGCCGCCACCACCCCGCGCCGCCCGGCCCCGCCCACCAGCACCGGCTGCCCGCGCAGCCGCGGGTCCTCGCGCACCTCGACCGAGGCGAAGAACGCGTCCATGTCGACGTGCAGGATGGCCCGGTCGCCGCTCACGCGACCTCAGCCTAGCGCGCCCGCGCCCCTGCGTCACGGCGCGCGAACGCGCGCATCGGCGCCTTCGCCGCCGCAATTCTGCATGACCTTACGGACATGCTCCAATCGCCATGCCTCGATGGACATGACCTCAAGGGCATGTCCGGGCGACCATGTTCGCCCGCCACGGATCAGCTCGGCTCGCCGTCGAGCCCTGATACTGGTGACATGCTCCCGAGGACATGGCCGATCGGCCATGTCCCGGGCGCCGCCGAACGGCTCAGTCCGGCTTCGGCTCGACCTCGAGCTCCGGCAGCCCCTCGAGCTTGCGCTCGTCGCAGCTGCCCGACGGCGGCGGCGCGGGCACCAGCACCCGCAGGCTGCGGGGCACGCACTCAACGGTCACGGGCGTCTCGCCGACGTCTTCGCCGTCGACGAGCACCGGCTGCGGTGGGTCGGCGCGGATCGTCACGCGCTTGACCGGCAGGTAGCCGATGTCGTCGCGCGTCGCGGCGTTCTGGCTGAGCCCGGAGCGGTACAGGTGCAGCGCCGTGCCGATGCCGGACACCAGGCCGTCGAATGCGACCAGCGTGACGTCGAGCTGGCCGTCGTCGCCGCACACCGCCGTCGGCCCCTGCGCGAACAGGGTGTGCAGCGGCGCGAGGTTGGCCACCGCCACGTTGGTGAGCTTGCAGCGGATGACCTCGCTCTCCGTCTCGAGCTCGACCGCGAACGGCTCGAGCTCGGAGATCCGCTGCAGACCGGTGGCGATGTACGCCAGCAGGCCCCAGCGGTTCTTGGCCTCGCGCGTGGTCTCGCCGATCGCCGCGGCGTGGAAGCCCACCGAGGCGAACAGCAGCACCGCACGGCCCGCCGCGCGGGCGGTGTCGATCGCGTGCGGCTGACCCTTGCAGGCGTTCTCGAGCGCGCCCTCGAGGTCGAGCGGGATCGCCAGCGCGCGGGCGAAGCTGTTGGCAGTACCGCGCGGCAGCACGGCCAGCGGAATTTCGCCGCCGATCAGCCGCGACGCCACCAGCGAGACCGTACCGTCGCCGCCGGCCGCGATCACGACGCTCGGCTCGCTGGCCAGCGCCGCCGCGGCGCAGGCGTCCGCGTCGCGCTCGGGGCTGGTCTCGAACACCGTGAGCTCGTACGTCTGCTCCAGCGCGGCGACGACCTCGGGCAGCTCGTCGCGGGCCACGCCAGACACGGGATTCCACACCAGGGCGGCGCGCGGCTTCACGAACTCCTCCCGCGCGCGACGACACGAGCGTCCTGCGCACGCCGCTCGCCCGGTGAATCATGGAGGTCGAGGCGAGGGAGCACGGGCCGCGTCGTCCGCGGCGTAGCGGTGTTCATCCCCGGAGTGTGCCACGCTTCCCCGCGTGAGCGGCGACCTCGACATCGACGCGCTCCTGGCCGAACACGGGCTGCGTAGCGGCGAAGCGCGCGAACTGGGCCGCGCCGCGCTCGAGGGCGCCGGGCTCACCCGCCCCGGCAAGCGCAACCTGGCCGCCGGCAAACGCCCGCGGGTCGAGGAGGTCATCGCCGCCCAGTTCGTCCGCACATGCGCGCGACCTCACTGTCGCGAGGCCGCCGCGGGCGACGGCCGGATCGTCGTCGACCTCGACGCGCCCGCGGCCCGCCTGTGCGAGTTCTGCGGCGGCTCGACCAACCGCAGCGCGTGGGAGCGAGCCCTCGTCGCCATGGCCCGGCGCGACTGGCATCGCCTCGTCGTCGTCGGCGGCTCGCCCCCGCTCCACCACGAGCTGCGGGCGCTCGTCGGCGGCCGCATCGATCTCCGGCTCGTCGACGGCACCGCCCGCCGCACCGCCCACGACGCCGCGCACGACCTCGCCTGGGCCGATCGCATCGTCGTCTGGGGCGCCACCCTGCTCGACCACAAGGTCTCGCAGCTCTACACCGATCGCCGCTCGCCCAAGGTCGTCACCGTCGCCAAGCGCGGGCTCACGGCGCTGGCCGAGACGATCATCAAGACCGCCGAGTGAGCCGGCCCGGCGTGGGCCCGCACTTGTTGCCCCATACAGAGCCCGGACCGCTCAGGTCGACGAAGCGCCCCTCCGATGTCGCACGCCCTCGGCGTGATGGGCCGTCCCGAGCGGCACGGCATGACCATCACGACATGTCCGAAAGAACATGCTCATTCGAACATCATCTTTATGACATGTTCGTGCGGCCAGCGACCGGGCTCCGGCCGATCCTTCGCCGCGGCTACGGCGAGAACACGGCCAGCCACAGATCGCTGACCTGCGTCTCCGAAGCCATGCTGCCGCCGGCGACGATCCGGTCGCCGGCGCCGATCGCCACCGCGTAGCCGATGTCGGTCCCGAAGCCGCCGTCGATGTCCTTGCCCCACCGCAGCTCGCCCTCCGGCGAGAACTTGCAAAGGCGAATGTTAAGGCCGGTCGCGCCGGGGCCGTCGCCGATGGCGACCACGTCGCCCTGGCTGTCGACCGCGATGTCGCGGCCGTACGTGCCCGTGCACGCGTCGCTCGACCACACCCCGGCGCCCGTGCTCGTCACCCGGCGCACCGTCATCGCCTCGCCGACCCTGCCGGCGAGCGCCAGGTCGCCTCCCGGTTCACGCGCGAGCGCCTGGATCACCGCGTTCTCGCCGGCGTACTCGAGCGTCCAGCTCGGGTCGCCACCGCCGCCGACCGGGAACGCGACGAGCAACCCCGGGCTCGTCCCGTCGAGGGGCCGCGACCAGCCGAGCACCGCGTGCTCCGGCGTCACCACCAGCCCGGGGCCCAGGGGCCAGATCTTGCTCTGGATGCCCAGCGAGAAGCCGCTGGTCCACAGCGCGATCCCGTCGGCGGCATAGCGCCGGGCCCACAGCTCATGGAGGCCGTCCTCGCCGACCACGAAGCCGGAGACGATCAGCTCGTCCTCGCCGACGATCGCAACGTCGGTGAGATAGTCCTCGCCGAGGCCGCTGCCGAGGGTGTCCTCCCACACCACCGCGCCCGAGGGATCGAGGCGCGCCAGCCAGACGTCGTGGGCGTCATCGTCGGTGGCAAATCCGCCCGCGGCGTAGATGCCGCCAGCGAACGTCGCCACGCCGGTGACGAGCCCGAATTCTGCGCCGTAGGACTGCGACCACTGCGGCTCGAGCGTATCGCTGAAGCGACCGACCCAGCGGGTGAACCCGGGATCGAGCCCGCCGGCGACGATGCTGCCGTCGGCGTCCACCGCCAGCGCGTTCACCACGTCCGAACCGCGGGTGGGCGGGCGAAGCTCGACCAACAGTTGGCCCGACGGCTGACAATCGTTGTTGCAGCCGTCGCCGTTGAGGTCGTTGCCGTCGTCGCACGCCTCGCCTTCGTCGAGGTCGCCGTCAGGGCACGGCGCCGCCGGTTCGGTCGTCGCCGCCGTCCCGGTCGGCTCGTCCGTCGTCGTCGTCGTCGTCGGACCCGGCCCGGCCGTCTCCGGCTCGAGGGTCGTCCCCGTCGTCTGCGGCTCGTCGCCCGACGCAGTCTCCGGCTCTGGCGCCTCCGGCCCCGCCGGGCACGCGCTCAGCACCCACAAGATACCCAAACTCGCATGAATCACTCTCATGATCGATCGACCTCCAATGAACAACATGCATTGCACACACCGCCCAATGCGGCGTGCTCCTCGACTCGTTACTTCGCTTACTCGGTGCGCGCCATCAGCCAGCGCGTCAGACCATCTCTGTCTCTCGGGACATCCGCGGCCCGGCCCAGCGCCTCTGTGAACGGCCCGGGGGCGTCCCCACGGGTCGGCGCCAGCAGGCCCAGGCCGAGCGACCTGACGTGGAGCTCCTGCTGCAGCACGACGATCTCGCCGAGCACGAGGTCGAGCCGCAGCACCGAGTCGTCGACGTCGTGGATCAGCAGCTCGTCCTCGGCGACGAACGCGAGCTCCTGGGCCCCTGCGGGCAGCAGGTGCTCGCGGCCCGGGTCGTCCGCGCCCGCGAGCACCTGCACCCCGTAGCCCGCGGTCGTCACCGCCACGAGCGCGCCGCTCGGGCTGAACGCCAGGCGAGGGTACGGCTCCAATAGCAGCGACCGGCGCGTCACCACGCCGTCCTCGTAGAACGCCAGGGTGTCCGTCCCCTGCAGCGCGATCGCGGCTGCCGAACCGCGCGGGTCGAGGGCCACGATCGGCGGGGTTCCGCTTCGCACGCCACGCACGCCGCCGATCAGCACCGGCGCGCCGTCGCCGACGTGCAGGCCGAACACCATGTCCGAGCTCGTGTGCGCGATCAGGTCGGTGCCCGTCGCGGTGGCCCACAGCTGCAGGACCTCACCGTCGAGCTGCCAGCGCGCCGGCGGGCCCGCGCCGGTGAACGCGAGCACGGTGCCGTCGGCCAATCCGAGCGCGTACGTGTCCCCCGACTCGGCCAGCGCGACCGCCCGGACCGGGTCATCGGCGGCGATGATCGAGCCGACGCCGTCGCCCTCGATCAGGCAGGCGCCACGCTCGCGGCCGACGATCAGCGCCCGGCCGCGGCCGTCGCAGGCCCGACGTGACGGCCGCCCATAGTCTTGGACCAGATCGAGCTGCAGGGGACACATCACGCGGCTGCGGCGGCCGTCGCGGATCCGCACGAGCTCGGGCTCGCCGCGGCCCCCGAGCGAGACGGCGATGGCGTGGCTGTCGTCGGGCGCAGCCGCGAGCCACCTGTCCTTCCGGACATGTGGTAAAGGCTCGGGCCGCCACCACCATAGATCACGGCCCCGCGTGCCGACGAACCCCCCGTCAGTCGTGAACGCGCCGCGCTCGTGCTCGCCGCCGGCCAGCGCGCGGAAGATCCGCCCGCTCTCCACCGACCACAACAACCAGCGACCGTCATAGCGGCTCGCAAACCGATCGCCGGCGTCGGCCACCGTGAGCTCGCTCTGGCTCTCGGCGAACGCCTGCCGCTGCGCGAAGGAGCGGTAAAGGTCGGTCTCCCACAGCGACTCCCCTGACTCGAGATCGATCCGCACCAGCTGCGGCTCGTCCATGCTCGGGGGGAGGTCCGGCCGCTTGCGCAGCACGAGCGCCCGATCGTCGCGCGAGATCGCCAGCGGGCGGCCTTCGAGCGGCCGCGTGGTGCCGTCGCGCAGAGACAGCGCCTTGCCGGGCTCGAGCAGCCACAGCCCGCTGGGCGCGAACATCGTCGGAATGCGCAGGTCAGGGAGCGGTGTGATCTCGTCGCCCGTCACCAGGAGGGCCGTCTGCTGCACACCGCTGACGGCGATCGAGCGCCCATCGGGGCTCATCGCGGCCCGGAGGGACCGCGGGAACGGCAGCGCGGTCATCGGCGCCGGCCGCATCGTCAGGTCCCAGGTGTAGGCCGCCGCCGGGTCGAGCCACCCGAGTCCCATCACCCCGAGCGACGCCAGGGTCTCGCCGCCCCGCGACATCTCCCATCGGTGCGACGTGAGCCCGGCGCCGATCGGCAGCGACGACAGATCGATCGCCTCCGGCGCCTCCTCGCCGCGGACGATCACGCCGTGCGATCCGGCCAGCGCCGCCCACACGGGCGCCTCGGCGGCGGCGACCACCGAGCCGAACGGCGCCGCCAGATCGATCACCGATTCGCCGCGACCTGTCCCCAAGTTCCAGCGCCGCACGACCCCGCCGCCGTCGATGCTCACGAGCCCGCCGTCGGCCAGCGGCGCCACGCGCTCGACCCGCCGCGCGTGCCCGCGGAGCACCCGATCCGGCGCGCCGCGGACGATCGCCGCGACGGCGACGGCGCGGGCCCTCCGAAGGTCGAGCGGATCGCTCAGGTCGACCTCTCGCAACAGTCGCAGCGCCTCGGCCGGATCGTCGTCGAGGCCGCCGCGCGCCTGCGCCAGCACCGCGTCGTTGGCTCGCCGCCGCGCCTCGGCCTCGGCTGCCTCCGCGCGCGACCTGGCGGCCTCGAGCCCGCGCACGTACACGATCGACCCCGCCGCCACGGCCACCAGCACCGCCGCGGCCGCCGTCACCGCGACGCGATGACGCCTGAGCCACAAGCGCAGCAGCTCGCCCGCCTGATAGCGGTGCGCGTCGACCAGCCGCCCGGCCGCGAACCGCCGCAGATCGTCGGCCAGCGCCGCCGCCCCGGGATAGCGATCACCTGGCCGCGGGGACATGGCCTTTTGTGCGATCGCCACCAGCTCGCGCGGCGCCTCGGCGGCCAGCGGACGCAGGTCCTCGACCTCCTCGGCGAGCAGGCGCTCCAGCAGCTGCGACGCCTCCAGCGACGCGTGCGGCGGGCGCCCGGCCAGCACGTGGAACAGCACCGCGCCGAGCGCATAGACATCGGTGCGAGCATCGACCGTCGCGCCGCGGGCCTGCTCCGGCGGCATGTAGCGCAGCGTGCCGACGACCGCCCCGACGCCCGTCGCGTCGCCCGCCGCGGCTGCGCCCTCGCCCGCCGACTCGCCGGGCTGCGCCGCTCGGGTGTCCTTGGCCAGGCCCCAGTCGATCACCACCGTCTCGCCGTGCGGGCCGATCAGGATGTTGCTCGGCTTGAGGTCGCGGTGGACCACCCCGTGCTGGTGCGCGTACGCGATCGCGTCGGCGGCCGCGAGCACGTGCGCCACCAGGCCGATGCGCCCGCGCAGGCTCGGCTCGTCGGCGATCACCCGCGCCAGCGACTCGCCCTCGACCAGCTTCATGCAGTAATAGGGCTCGCCGTCGGCGAAGGAGCCCACGTCGTGCAGCGGCACGATCCCCGGGTGCTGCAGCCGCGCCGTGATGCGGGCCTCGAGCGCGAACCGCCGCGCCGCCTCCGGGTCGCGCCGCCGCAGCGTCTTGATCGCCACCGTGCGTCCCAGATGGCGATCGTATGCGCGCCGGATCACCCCCAACCCGCCGGCCGCGAACACCTCGCCGATCGCGTAGCGCTCGTCGCCCTCCGGCCCGTCCGCCGCCTCGGACGCGTCACTCAGGCGATCGACGCGCGCCAGCAGCCGCGCCCGTGCTTCGCGGATCGCCGTCGAGGGCGCGGGGTCGGGGTGGAGTGCGAGCGCGGGCACGTCGGATGGGGCCTCGCTGGACATGTGCCGCGACGGCGGCTCGTGATCCCCGCCCCCCGATCTTTTTTTCACGCGCCCTCGACCCGCACCCGGCCGAAGCGGGCCTCGATGTCGGCGCGGATGCTGGCCAGGCAGCTGTCGAGGTCACGCAGCGCCGGCGCGTGCGAGGTCCCGGCCGCCAGCGCGTCCACTGCGGCCCGCAGGCGGCCGCGCGCGCGTTGCAGCCGGCGCGCCACCGTCGGTTGCGGCACCTTGAACAGCGCTGCCAGCTCCGCCTGCGCCAGCCCCTCCCAGTCCTTGAGCTCGATGAGGATCTGGTCGTCGAGGTCGAGCCCGCGCAGCGCCGTCGCCACCAGCCGCAGCGTCTCTTGCTGGGCCAGCGTCCCGCTCGGCGACGGATCGGCCGCCGGCAATGCGCTGTCGTCGATCGCCTCGAAGCGGCGCTCGCGGCGGCTCCAGCCCATCAGGACGAAGCGGGCCACCCCGAGCAAGTAGGCGCGGAACGAGCCCTCGCCGCGGAACCCCTCCTGCCGCCGGCACAGCGTCTCGAACGTCTTCTGCGCCAGGTCCTCGCACACCGGCGGCGGCGCCTTGCCGTGGAAGAACCGGAACACCGCCGCGTAGTGGCGCTCGATCAGCGCCTGCCCGGCCTCGCGCCGCCCCGCCCGCCAGCTCGTCAGCAGCGCGTCGTCATCCACCCCAGCACGATCGCAAGCCGCCCGGGGCCGGTCAAGCGCGCGCCTCGCTCACCGCACGAAACCGCGCCCAACGGGACATGTCCGCCTCGACATGCTCCGAAGCACATGCCCGATGAGACATGCCCCTTACGACATGTCCTTCGCGCCATCACGGCGAAGCTTCTTCGCCGCCCGTGCCCGCGGCGCTCGACGTCTCACTCGCGCCCGAGCGGAGGCAGCTCGCCGCACACCAGCTCTTCCGCGTACAGGTAGCCGAAGAAGCGCGCGCGGCCCGTCTCCGTGTCCGCCACCAGCACGGACATCGGCCGTGGGTCGTGACCTGCACGGCATTGCGCGCGGGACAGCACGAACTCGCGCAGCGCCCTCGCCTCGGTCGCGATCGTCTGGTTGACCGCGGCCGGCCCCGGGTCGAAGCGGGCCAGCTGGTGCATCGGCCCCGCGCCTGGCACGAACAGATCGGCCTCCTCCACGCGCCAGCCTGCTTGTGGCTGGGCCAGCTCCGGGCTGGCCAGCAGGTCGCCGACGCTGGCCAGGCGGCTGCGGGCCTCGAGCAGGTCGGCGCCGGTGAAGCGCCAGCGGCGGGGCGTGCAGATATCCTCGAGCACGGCATGCACCTCGGCCACTGCGCCGAGGCGGTCGGCCAGGGTCGACCAGTCGCGGTCGAGCGCCGCCGTCGCGGCCTCCGCCGCATCGCGGCCGAGCTGGCGCAGCTCGCCTGGATAATCGCGGCCGACCAGCATCGGGCAGCGCTCGGACAGCGCCAGCCCCGGCTCGGGCGCCGCCACCCGGGCCCCGCCGGCCGACAGCACCACCCGCGGCGCCACCGGGCAGCGGTCGGCCGACGCGCAGGTCGCGTATGGCTGCACGTACTCCCAGTAGGCCCGGCCGCACTCGTACCTGGCCCTCGCGTCAGGTTCGCTCGGCGCCTCGGCCCCGGCGAAGGCCCGCAGCTCCGCGTGGATCTCCGGCACGAACGCCGCCAGCTCCGCGCTGTAGTAGCGCCACAGCAGCGCGTCCGCGTGGTTGAGGAAGCCCTCGAGCTGCGCCAGCCCCTGCTCCTGGCCCTCCGCCAGGGCCCGGATCGCCGGCTCGCAGCCGCCGACGCGCGCGGCCGGCAGCGCCTTCCAGGCCGTCAGGTCGATCGGCGCCGCGTCGACGCTGACGATCGATATGGCGCTCGGGTCATGTCTTTGCAGCCATGTCCTTTGGAGCAGGATCCCATCGGCCCGGTAGCGCGGGCGGCCGGCCCCCGGCTCGCGCGCGGCGGTCAGCGCCGCCGGCTGGGCCACGATCGCCGCCTGCTCGGCCTGGCGCACGCTGGAGATCCGCAGCGCCGGGCTCAACGCCTGCAGCGCCGGGCCCACGCGCGCGTCCCAGCCGGCCAGGCCCGGGCCGAGCAGCACCTCGACCGTCGGCGAGGCCGTCAGCGCGGTCGCCAGCGCCTCCGCGTCGCCGGCCGTCAGCGTCGGCGGCGACCAGGCCACCGCCAGGCTCGGCAGGCCGAGCCCGGTGCGCGGCGGCGGTGGCCCGCCTGGAAGCTGACTCTGGCTGCCGAGCGCTGGCACGGCCGCCCCGGTGCCTGGCCGCGGCCCGCACGTCAGCGTCGCCACGCCGGCCAGGATCACCCCTGCCGCGCGCGTGCCCGACCTGCGGGGCGCGCCGCGGCGTCGCGCGTCCGCGCGAGCGAGGCGATGGGAGGAGCCGCCAGCCACGACCCTCTTACTCTACGGTCGGTCCACGCATGCAGCGGTGATCTGGCGCACTCGCGCCCGGACCGCCAGAAATCGGCGCGAACGAGGCGCAGCCGGCGAATTGCGCCTGCCGCGCAAAACCGTTCCCGACGCGCGCGCGGCTCCAGGCGCGGGCGGATGGGCCGGTACCCTGGCGTGATATGCTGCCGCCGTGCCCGCCTCGCGCCCCTGGACTGTCCTGAGCGTCCTCGCCGTGTCAGCCGGTCTTTTGGGCCTGGCGCGCGAGGCCGCCGCCGACGAGCCGATCCTCGTCGAGTTCCACTACACCCCGGTGCCCGACGTCCAGATGGCGATCTGGCTCGAGGATCAGGACGGCAACTTTGTGCAAGACGTCCTCGTCACGCAGGCCACCGGCAAGTACGGCATCGGCAACCGGCCCGGCATCTGGAACTTCGTGTCGAGCTGGCGCGCGCCCTACGGCCCGCGGCAGAACGTGCTGCCGGTGTGGTCGCACCGGCGCGGCAAGAAGTACCCGCGGATCGTCTTCCACGACGACAACCCGGCCGACCTCGAGTCGCTCGGCTGGCACGAGAACAGCAGCTCCGCCGAGAACTACTACTGCCGGCCGCTGACCGCCTCCGAGCACGAGACCATCTCCGTCGACACCAAGACCTGCCCCTCGCCCAAGGTCTTTCAGTCCGACAAGGGCCGCTTCGATCCCAAGGGCAACCAGGTGTTCTACCCGCCGCGCAACGACCTCGTCGACTTCGAGGCCGGCGGCGACCACGAGGACATCAAGCAATACGCCGACATCAATGACCTCGACGCCGTCACCGCCGCCACCCCGGTCGGCGACATGGCCGAGTTCACCACCCTGCTGCTGTCGCCCGAGGCGGTCGCCAAGGGCCCGCTGACCGCCTACGTCGAGGTCAACCTCGAGCGCGACGAGAACGCCGACTTCGACTACGACCGCGAGGACGACCACTTCGTCGACACCCGCCTCGAGAACTACGGCATCGAGTTCCTCGGCCAGCCCTCGGTCGTCTACAAGGTCGCGTTCGACCCGCGCGAGCGCGAATTCGTCGGCACCACCCAGTACCTCGGCTACGGCGACTGGAACGGCGCCACCGGCTCGCTGCACCCCGCCGACGGCAAGCTCAGCGAGTCGAACGGCAGCGGCGCCGACCGCCTGCGGATCATGAGCAAGAACGGCGACACGTTCCGCTGGGGCGTGTTCTCGTACGGCAAGGACAGCGGCGGCACCACCACCAGCGACGGCTCGGACACCGGCGACGGCACCGGCGACGGCACCGGCGACGGCACTGGCGCCACCGGCGAGCAGACCACCGACAGCGACAGCGGCGACGACAGCGACGGCTGGGGCCAGTGCGGCCAGATCGCCCCGCTGGCCCCGATCGACGACCTCGCGCTCGCCGGCATGTCGTTCGACCGCGTCCAGCTCAGCTTCCGCATGCCCGCGCAGCCGGACCCCGACTTCTCGCTGACCAAGATCCACGTCTATCACATCACCGGCGACAACCCGCTGACCGACGAGCTGCTCGGCGCGGCCTTCCTCAAGACCTTCAGCGCCGCCGAGCTCGCGGCCACCGAGGGCCTGGTGACGCTCGAGATCGGCGAGCTGTGGGGCGACTACACCTACCAGTTCGCGGTCGTGTACGAGGACAAGTGCACCAACCGCAGCCCGATCGTCGGCGCCGAGATCACGACCCAGGCGCAGGAGTTCCAGACCGTCGACAGCTTCTGCTTCGTCGCCACCGCCGCCTGGGGCGCCCCGTGGGCCGCCCAGGTCGCCGCGCTGCGCTCGTTCCGCGACGCCTACCTCAAGACCACCCCCACCGGCATCGACCTGGTCCGCTTCTACTACGCCTACAGCCCGCCGCTGGCCCGCGTCATCCAGCACGAGCCGCTGCTCCGCGGCCTCGCCCGCGTCGTCCTCCAGCCGGTCGCCGACGCCGCCGGCCTGGCCACCCGCGCCCAGCCGACCCATGGCGGTTAGCCCCCTCGCCGCGGCCCTCGCCGCGCTCGCGCTGGCCGCCGCGCCGGCTGCCCCTGCGAACATGTCCCCTGCGCCAGGTCCCTGGGAACCTGTCGCTGTGGACATGTCCCCTGAGACACCCTTCGGCCCGCTGCCCGCGACCTCGGGCCAGCCGCGCCCGGCCCCGAGCCCGCCCGGCCCCGCGGCTCAGCCCGCGAACGGCCCCGCGAACGGCTCCGCGCCCCCGCCTGGTCCGGGCCCCGCCGCCGGGCCTGGCGCGCGCACGCCGACGGCGACCTCGCCCGGCCTGGCGACCCCCGGCATGCCCGGCCCCGCCTCTGCGCCTGTCCCTTCGGACAGGCCCACCGAAGCTGTCCACCCGGCCAGCCCGCCGGTGCCCGCCGAGGCCGTCGCCGGGCCGCCGCTGGTCGAGGGCCCCGCCCCGGCCCCCGGCGGCCGCCTGTGCCACGGCTCGGGCGCCTGTCGTCGCCTGCTGATCCTCGGCGGCGTGGCGGGCGGCCTCGGCCTCGGCGCCATCGCCACCGGCGTCGCCCTGCTGGCCCGACCGCTCGCGCTCGATCCCGAGGACCCGACCGCGCTCGTCACCTACCGCCCCGCCGGCGCCGCCCTCCTGGCCGTCGGCGCCGGCCTGGCCGCCACCTGGCTCCTCACCCTGCTCGCCGCCCGCAAGGCCGGCCGCCTGGCCCAGCGCCTGCGCGCCGCAGTGGCTGTCCCGTGAGCCATCTCCTCGCATTCTCTCGGCGCGCCGTCGCACCTGACCCATGAGCCATGTCTCACCATTCCCGCGGCCCGATGCGTCTGCCCCTCGCCGGCGCGCGCCCTGTCCCATGAGACATCTACCCGCAATCCCGGCCCCGCGCCGCGCCGGACCTGTCCCATGAGGCCGCTTCTGTTCGTGCTCGCCTTCCTCGCCGGGGCCTGCCGGATCCCCAACCCCGACCACTGCGTCCACCGGGACGTCCACAGCGACGCCTGGTGCGCCGACAACAGCCCGGCGCGGCCCTACTGTTCGCCCTGCGTCGCCGAGGGGCACGGCTGCGTCGCCGACCCGCCCGACTCTGACGACTGCCCCGCCTACGCGCCCGACGGCACCACCGGCACCACCGGCACCGCCGGCGACGACAGCACCACCGGCTGACGGTCGCTCACGGGTCCTCGCCACGACCCCGCGGCGGCGACCCGCGAGCCTCGCATTCTGTCTCAGAATGCGCTGGCTCGGATCGACTCACGCGAATCACTGGCTGCGCAGCGACGGCCGCCGCGCTTTCGAAAAGAGGTGAGCCGTCGCGCCCTTGCCGTCACCCGCCCGCGTTCATGCAGAAGCACGCCTCGTGGCCCGGGCTCGCCATCTCGATCTCGTAGCAGCTCTGCCACGCGTCGCTCTTGGGCGTCCCGCAGTCCCAGCGGGCGAACACGACCTCACCCGGCTCCGGCTCGCGCCAGAACCCGAAGCAACCGGCGCCGCCCTCCGCGAAGTTGGCCAGCACGCACGCCCCGCCGGCCGGTTCGAAGCTGCAGCCCTCGCCGCCCATGCCTGCCACGAAGCGCTGCACCGTCGCCCAGCGGCAGCGCAGCCCGAGCTCCTCGTCCATCTCGGTCGCCGCCATGCACTCCGCCTCCGACCCCGCGTCGGCGCACAGCGTCGGCGCATCGCCCGTGCTCGTCGAATTGTCCGTCGTCGCCGCGTCGGTCGTCGGCGCCGCGGTCGTCGGCGTCTCGGTCGTCCCGATGCCCGTCGAGGGGTCCGCCGTCGTGCTCGAATCGGTGGTGTCGGTCGATTTCGAATCGCTCGGACCGCAGGCCGTGAGCGTGGCGACCAGAGTGAAGGCGAGGCGACGAAGGTAGAAATCAAGCATGCCGCGACCCTATGCAAACGCGGGCTCGCGCGCCAGCGCTCCCGGGCCGAGCGATACATGACTCCAAGGACATGTCTCGAGAGACATCCATTCCCTCGCCGCCGCGAGCGCCCGCTGTCGGGTCCCCCGCCGCCACGACATGTCCTTGAAGACAGACCGCATCCTGCTCGCGTGAGCCGCCGCGGGCGACCTCGACCTCGGGCCGCGCGTGGGATCGGTCCACCAATTGCCCGTCGCGGTGGTCCTCACGCGGACGCTCGCGCGGACGCCCGCGGCAGGGCTCGCCCGCGCGCCGGCAACCGCTGCGCCGCTCGCTGCCACGAACCGCGAGTCGCCCGCGCCGGAGCAGCCGAACACCGCCCAGGACCGGCCTCGTCGTGCCACGGGGCACACGGCGCCCGCCCCGCCCGACCTGTCCTTTGAGACTGGTCTCGATGCCTGCCACTGAAGGCCCGAGCACGCCCTCAGTGGACGCCCCGGGGGCTGCTCCGCCGATCTCCGCGCGCGGACCCCCACATTTCGCGCGCGTGGGGCCGCCCGGCCGCGTTTGCAGCGGCAGCGACCGGTGCGAGAATCCCACGGGCGTGGAGGCGCTGCTCATCGTCGTCGCCGAGCTCATGGCAGTGCCGCTGCTGGTCGCGGCGGCCCTGTTGTTCGAGCTGGTCGGCGCGGCGCTCCTCGGCGCGGGCTCTCTGGTGCTGTGGCGCAGTCGCCAGCGGCCGACCCGCCTGCTGCGCTGGTGGCGACGCGCGGTGTGGACGTTGACCGGCGTCCTCGGCCTCGTGCTCACCACCCTCGTGTTCGTCGACCTGGTCCTCTACGAGCCCGGCCTGCGCCTGCTGCTCGACCAGGTCGAGCGGACCAGCGGCGTCGACGTGTGCTTCGAGCGCGCGCGCGGCAATATCTTCACCGGCCACGTCCACCTCGAGGGCGTGACGATCCGCCACCGCAATGGCGCCGACCTCGCCCTCTCGATCGATCGCCTCGACATCGACATCGCCATGCTGCGATTGCTCGAGCGCGAGGTCCCGATCACGTCGCTGCAATTGCACGGGGTGCGCGGTGCGATCGTCCGCAACCGGGCGCTCGGCGTCGGTCAGCCGGGCGGTCGCGGCTTCGTCATCGAGCAGTTGGTCGTCGACGCCCTCGCGGTCGAGTTCGAGGATCTGGCCGCCGCCCCGACCACGCGGGTGTTGCCGCTGGCGCTCGAGCACTTCGAGGTCGCGCCGCTGCGCAGCGAGTACGCGCTGGTCGATGTCCTGTGTCACGCGCGGGCCCGCGGCCGCGCCCGCGGCAACGCCTTTGTCGCCGAGCCGGGCAGCTGGACCGTGCGCGCCGTCCCGCTCGCGCCGCAGGGCTCGGCCGGGCTCGGCGCCGTCGGTCGATGGCTGCGCGACGGCAACCTCGACATCGGCGTCACCTGCGTCGACCCCGAGAGCGACCCATTGCGGCTGCGCGTCGACCTCGACCTGACCGGCTTCCGCGTCTCGCCGCCGGCCGGCGACCGCCGCTCGGCCATCCAGCGGATCGCCGCCGCGTTTTCGCACCTCGGCAGCCGGCTGCAGCTCCAGTTCGAACTCGAGCTCGAGCGCGGCCGCCTGCGCGGCGTAGCCTCGGCGGCGCAGGTCGGCCTGTGGGACCTCGGAGTCCATCAGTACAACCTCCAGCTCGGCCGCAAGCTCGGCCTCGACGCCGACGACATGCAGCTGCTCGGCCTCGGCTCCAGAGCCCTCGACGCCGCCCACCAGCGGCTGCACGCGCGCCAACGTTGACCTGTCCGAAAGGTCGGGCGTACGCTCGGCCCATGCTTGGCCTACGCTTCAGCCGACTGGTTCACGCCGCGATCGCCAGCGGCGCGCTCTATCTCGGCGCCTGCTCCGACACGCCCGGTGACACCGAGACCGACACCGACACCGAGACCGACACCGGCGGGCACGACACCGACACCACTTCCGGGCCCGATCCGACCACCGATGCGCCGCCGCCTCCGCCGCCCCCGCCGGGCGACATCACCCCGCCGGCGCTCACGGCCGTCACGATCATCGACCCGGTCACCCTGCAGCTGAGCTTCACCGAGGCGATCGCGCCGGTCGACACCGTCAACCCCAAGCGCTTCCGCCTCAGCCTCGCGCGCGGCTACTTCGGCACCTACGGCGGCCAGCCCGGCACCTACCTGCGCGAGCCGCACTACTACAATCTCGTCGAGACTTGCCAGCCGCTGCCGCCTGGCTGCTACTACGAGCCGATCCCGTCCTACTGTTATTATTACAGCAACTGTTATTATCAGCCGTCCCCGGAGCTCGAGGTCGCCGACCTCTTCAATCATTACGCCGACCCGACGCAGGTGATCCTGTCGCTGACCTTCCCGATCCAGCGCTCGCTGTGCGACGTCATCAACGCGCCGGATGATCCCCTCGTCGACTTCGTGCTGCACCTCCACTACGCCGCCGGCGGCCTGGCCCAGGTCACCGACCTCGCCGGCCTGCCGCTCGCGCCGCTGTCCGACGCGTGGATCAAGCAAGACGCCGTCTACTACAGCTACGTGAACGCGGCCCCGTTCAGCAACTTCAACCCGTTCCTGCCGATCCCCTGCGGCCTGTTCTGATGCACCCCGCGCTGCACCCCGGCTCGCCGCCGCCGACCGACGACGAAGACGTCGAGATCGTCCTGCGGGCCGTGCCCGAGCTGGCCTTTTTGCCCGAGCTGGCCGACTGCGTGCCGGCGGCGACGATCGTCGGCGCGTGGCCCCCGAGCCGCGAGGCCTTCGCCGCCGCCGACCTCGATCACCTGCGGGCCCGGGTGCTTCGCGGCCTCGAGGCCCTGGGTGAGAGGGCGGAGCGCGAGCGCAGCGGCGGCCTCGGATTCCTGGTCCGCACCCTCACCTATTTTTTGGTGGGTTCCGCCGCCTTGCCTGCGGTCGAACACCCCCTATTGGTCGCGCTATTGCTGCGGGCCGCCGCCCGCGACCACGACGGCGCCGACACGGCGCTTGAGATCGCCCGGGCCATGGATCGATGGGGATGACCCAAAGGACAGGTCTGATCCGCGGCCGTCCACAGCCGCCGACCTCGGCGTATCGGGACGGCGCGCGTACCCTCGGCCCATGCTTGGACTACGCTTCAGCCGGCTCGTGCACGCCGCCATCGCCAGCGGCGCGCTGATCCTCGCCGCCTGCCCGCAAGGCGGCAAGGGCGACACCGACACCGATACTGACACCGGGACCGCGAGCGACGGCTCGACCACCGACGATCCGACCGGCCCGCCGATCGATCCCACGCCGCTGCCGCCGGACCCGACCAACCCGCTGCCGCCGCCCGATCCGCCGCCCGCCGACGTACCGCCCGCGCTGCTCGCCGTCAAGCTGCTCGACCCCTCGACCCTGCAGCTCAGCTTCACCGAGCCGCTCGCGCCGGTCGGCACCGTCAACCCCAAGCGCTTCCGCCTCAGCGTGGCCCAGGGATATTTCGGCAGCTACGGCGGCCAGCCGAACACTACCCTCGTCGACCCGCGCTACTACAACCTCGAGGCCTACTGCCCGCCAGAGCCGCCGCCCTGCTACTACGAACCCCCTTATTATTGCTACTACACGCCCGGTTGTTATTATCAGAGCACCGGCGCGGTCGAGGCCATCGGCGTGGCCCCGCTGGACGGCGACCCGAGCTCGCTCCTCATCGCGCTCGGCACCCCGATCCAGCCGTCGCTGTGCTCGACCCTCGACGTGTTCAAGGACGACCCCAACTTCAAGATGGTGCTGCACCTCCACTACGCCGCCGGCGGCCTGTCGCAGCTGCAGGACCTCGGCGGCCAGGCCGTGCCTTCTCTCGGCGACGCGTGGGTCAAGTACGACGGCGGCTTCTACAGCTACGCGGGCGTGGTGTTCTCGACCCTCGACCCGTTCTTGCCGATCCCCTGCGAGCTGTCCGACGTCCCCCAGCCTCCCGACATCCCCGAGTCGAACGACTGACAGCGAGCGTCATGGGACTCGATGCGAGGCGAGGACCGCGTCGCCGGCAGGGCGAGCTGCCCGACGTCCCCCAGCCTCCCGACATCCCCGAGTCGAACGACTGACAACGAACTTCGTGGGACTCGATGCGAGACGAGGACCGTCGCCGGCAGGCGGATCGGGCCGTCGCCCCTCGCTCCGAGGCGCGCCGCACCGCGCCCGTGACCGCGCGCTGCGGGGCCGCGGGCCACGATTGACGGGCCCGCACGCGCGTGGTCGACTGGCGGCGATGCGTCGCACGTGGACGGGGTTGGGGCTCGGCGTGGCGCTGTTCGTCGCGCCGTGGGGCTATGCGCGGGCGTGCTCGTGCGGGCGCGACATCGTCGGCGCCGGGCGCCTCTACCTCGGGGCCGGCGACGTGCTCCCGCCCGACGCGACCGGGTTCCCGTGGTTCGGCCCGGAGTCGCTCGTCGGCGCGCCCGAGCGCGTGAAGCTGGTGCGCATCGACGGCAAGCGACGGGTGCCGGTGAAGTTCACGATCGTCAAACAGAGCGAGATCGAATTCATCGTCCCGGCGCAGCGGCTCGAACCGGGCCAGATCTTCGAGGTCACGGTGCGCGAGAGCGACAGGGCCACCGACTCGCGGCAGTACTGGCGCGACAAGAGCGAGCTGCCGCCGATCGACTTCACGACCCGCGTGACGATCGGCGCCGAGCCGCTGCGGCTCACCGGGGTCAGCCTGCGCGTCGGTGAGCCGACGAACGGGACCGCGAAGGTCGCCGCCTCCGGCTCGTGCTGGGAGGAGTTCGCCGCGGTCGAGAAGCCGCTCCGCGTCGAGCTGCCGCCGGAGCTCGAGCCGATGCGCGACTACCTGCTCTACACCACCAGCGTCGACGGCCTCACGTGGGACCACGCGCCCAGCCTGTGCGCCTCGATCGATCCGGGGCGCACCTGGGCTGGCGAGGCCGGCACCGACAAGCTGTTCGCCGTCTGCGGCCCGCGCGACAAGCACGCGGTCGACGACACCAAGTTGCTCGGCAGACAGCGCCAGTTCCCGCAGCCGGGCCCGCACCGCGTCGAGGTCCGGGTGGCCACGCCCGACTACGCCCAGGTGCTCACGACGGCGGCGATCACGGTCGAATTCTCGTGCCCGGCGAAAGAGGCCGCGCCCGCCCAGCCGGCGGCGTCGACCCCCCCGCCGAGGCCGGCGAACGAGCCGGCCCAGCAGCCCGAGCCTCCCGCCCGCGAGGCGCGTGGCTGCGCGATCGGTGAGCCCGGGTTCGCGTGGGTCCTGGGCCTGCTGGGGCTCGGGCGTCGGCGTCGGCGTCGGCGCTGAGTCAAGACCTGGCCATCACGACATGTCCCTCTGGACATGTTCCTCGCTAGCCCCGCCGGCCTGCGCGTCGGCGAGGCCGAGGAATTCGCGCAGCGCCACGGCCCTGGAGATCAGGTCGTCGGTGGTCGAGGTCGAGGTCAGCGGGTGACGCTCCTCGCCCAGCACGATCACGATGCGCGCCGTGCCGTCGTCGGTCTCGACCGCGACATCGGTGATCGCCGCGCGCCGCAGCGTCCGCCGCTCGGGCGCGCGGCGCAGCCGGTGATACGTCAACACCACCTCGTCGCCCACGAGCGCGACCTCGACTCGAAGCACCCACGTGGCGAGCCCGAGCCCGCCGAACGCGGCGCAGAAACCGGCGGTGATCAGGGTGCCGAACAGGTTGCGTATGGACGGCTCGGCGAAGAACTTCCCCACCGACACGAAGATCAGCGGGACGAGCACCAGGCCCACGAGCATGAACACCACGCTCGTCGAGCCGCGCTGCGGGTGCAGGGTGAGCACGCGCGGGGACGTGGTCGCCAGCTCCGTCATGGCCGCATGATGCCAGGCGTCGCGCCCCGGGCCGAGGATCGAACTCGCGCGAGCCTTCACGCGAGTTCGAGGGTTTCGCGACCGTCGCCCGGCCTGCGGACGCGATGCCCCTCGCTGCCGGGCTGGTGTTATGCTGACGAGCCGAGCTCACCGTGATGGCGGCGCGTCAACACCTCTCGTACGGTCCTCGTTCAATGAAGACATCGTGGTTGTTCGTCCTCGTCGTCGGCGCGAGCTGCAGCAAGCCGCCGGGCGCCCCGCAGGAGACGACGGAAGACACCGCGGCGACGGCGAGCGAGACGGGTGGCACGACCCAAGCGACCGCGTCGGACACGCTCGGCACGAGCACGAGCACGAGCACGACTTCATCCTCGACGGCCGGCCCCGAGCCCACCACGTCGAGCACGGGCGAGCCTCCTCGACCGCCCGAGGAGGTATGCGCACAAGCGAAGTCCCACGACGAGTGCGTCGCGCTGTGGCCCAGCGAAGAGCTGACGTGCATCTGGGGCGAGACGGTCGAGGTCGAGGTCGTCGACGGCGAATGCGTCCTCGGGACCGCCGAGACGCTCTGCGCCCCTGCGCCGGCGGGCGGCGGCCAGGGGTGCTTCGACCACGGCCCTTCGGAGTGCCTCGCGCCTGGCTTCGATCTCTATGTATATTTTAAAGAGACGCGCGGCGCGACCTGGCTCTGGCATCAATTGCCGGGCGGCTGCGTCCCGCCGACGAATGCGGACTGGACCACATCGTGGACCGCTTGTCCTCCCGAGGAGTTCGAGGAAGTGCCGGACGTTGCTACTGCCTCTGCGGCGGTCTGCCCGACGACCCTGGCACCGGCCCCTGAGCCGCGCGGCCGTACGAGCCTATCCGACGACGCAATAACATTCGGGGTCTCCCCCGGCGTTGCCGCAGACCTCGCGGTGCTGCATGTCGAGGCCCAGGGCGTCCAGCTTCGCGTGAACGGCGGCTGCGTCGACACGTGCGAGCCATGCGCCTGGTGGCGACCGCCCGCGGCAGGAGGTGTCGCCCGCGGAGGTCGCCCGCGGTTATGGTTCGGGGAGCGAGTATAAAACCTCGTCGCGCGGGCCGGCGAGAGGGCGCTGTGCCCCGCCTGGCCGAGAAATTCCGCGCCCCGGCAATTTTTCCGCCGGCTGCGGCGACTCCAGCTCCGGACGGTGACGCTCATGCCCCAGACCTTCCTACCGCGGCGCTTCCGGTACGCCGCCGCGCTCGCCCTCTCCCTCGCCTGCGACAGCGGCTACAGCCTCCAGATCGTCATCGAGATCCCCGACGACATCGTCGCCCGGTACGACGAGGAACAGCGCGGGGTCCTCTACGTCGAAGTTCGCCCGCAGGGCTTCGACCCGGTGTACCGCGCCGCCGCGGTGGTCTGCGGCGAGACGACGACCTACCGCCTCGACAACTACGGCGACGGTGAAGTCCCGAACACCGGGATTCTCGCCTGGATCGAGCCCGTGACCGGCGGCGGCGAGTGCGGCCCGAACGCGGACACCCAGTGGATGACCTCGGAGGGTAAGAAGGTCTACCCCGACGCCGAGGAGCCGCAGGCCGAGGCGATGATCCAGGAGACTTCCAGCTGCAATCACAGCGAGGACGTCGAGCTCGTGATCGACGACCTCGAGTGACGTCCTCGCTCGCCTCGCTCAGCCCGGCGGGCGCGGGCACTTGCCTGTGCCCGACGCGCGGTTGTTGTCGACCCGGCACTCGTGCCACGCGTGCATCGGCATCGCGTCGTCGACGACCACCCACACCACCGAGCTGCCGTCGACGATCCCCGGCGGCGGGTTCGGCAGCAGCAGCACGACCTCCTCGGCCTCGGCGGGGTACAGCACCTTCGTCGTCACCGCCGACCCGAGCGGCACCCCGGCGTTGTCGGGGTCGCCCTCGAAGAAATACACCGGCACGCCGACCGGCACCGACGCCGCGCCGATGTTGCGGACCCGCGCGGTCAGCCCGTAGGCCTCGGGCGCGCACTGCAGGCGCAGGTCGACGATCAGGTCGGGCGCCGCGAACTCGCCCTCGGGCTGGACGTTCTGGCGGAAGTTGTTGAGCCCCGGCACCTTCCAGTTGGTCGCCTCGACCTTCGGGGTGACGCCGCTCTCCTCGGTGTTGGTCACGTGATACGTGTGTTGATTCCACACCCGGCGGGTCCGCACCCAGCTGCCGAGGCTGTCGCCGAAGATGCGCACCCCGGTCTGCTGGGTCCCGTCGCAGGTGATGCCCGAATAATCATTCGACACGGCGACGATGTCCGCGTGCCCGTCGCCGTCGACGTCGGCGACCAGCGGGTACTCGACCAGCGTGCCGGTGGTGTTGCAGGTGCTCCACAGCACCGTCCCGTCGCTGCCCTTGTAGACCCGCAGCGTCGTCTCGTCGGAGTAGATGACCTCGGCCGAGCCGTCGCCGTCGAAGTCGAACACCGACGAACCGGTCGCGGCCGATGAGCAGTCCTGGGTCTGCTTGATCCACAAGAAGGTGTCCGCGTCGGCCACGTTCGGGTCCATCAGCTTCTTGCCGTCGAACACCGCGTAGCCGACCCCGCCGGCGACCGCGACGTCGGGCGTGCCGTCGCCGTTGAAGTCGGCGATCGTCTGCGGGCCGCCGCCGACGGTGTTGCCGGCCGAGCCGGGCGGGCACAGGTCCGGCGACAGCGCGCCGTTGATGTCGATGCCGGCGCGGATGATCTGGACCCCGTTCGCGGCCATCGGATCGTGGCGCCAGATGATCAGGTGGTGCGGCAGCAGGGCCCCGCCGTTGGCGATCGTCGCCACCTCGGCCTTGCCATCGAGGTCGAGGTCGGCGACCGCGCTCCACGCCCCCTCGAGGCCGGTCGTCGCCATCACCCCGCCGGCCGCGTTGTAGGCGCCCTGGGCGTGCACGATGTCGAGCTGGCCGTCGCCGTCGAGGTCGGCGGCGGTGTTGACGTGCCCCGCGAGCATGGTCTCGATCGCGCCGGTCTTGCCGTCGAGCACGGCGCTCGGGGTCAGCACCTCGGGGTTGCCGTCCTGGTCGAGGTCGACGATCGAGACGAACACGCCCGAGCCCTGCGCCGGCGAGGTCCACAGGATGCTGCCGTCGCCGCGGAAGGCGATGACCTTGCCGGTGGTGGTGGTGGCCAGGACCTCGTTGCCGGGCAGCCCGTCGATGTCCCCGCCCGCGAGCTCGCGCCCGGGCGCGATCGGGTCGACCGCGGCGTCGTTGTAGGTCCACTTCTCGACGATCTGGCCGTCGACGATCGAGATGACGCGGACCGTGCCGTTGTTGGTGTAGTCGCCGCCGTCGAAGGTGGAGAACACGATCTCGGGGATGTCGCGCTCGTCGACGATCTGGTCGCAGTTGTCGTCGTCGAGCTGGACGACGATCGGCGTCATCATCACGTCGCCCTTGTCCCAGTGATACTTGACCACCGGCGTGAAGGTCCCGGGCGGCGGCTTGTACTCGCAGCTGGCGAGGCAGGTCGGCGGATCGCCGGGGTCCTGGCCGTCGAGGCAGATCGGCGGCGCCGGCAAGCACTTGCCGGTCGCCGGGGTCACGCCGCCCTGGCACATGCCGCCCATCATCTCCGGCTCGCCGAGCGAGTACTCGCAGTATTCGTCGTCGGTGCACTCGCTGGCGTCGATGCAGGGGGCGCCGGGGGTGACGCAGGTGTTGAACGAGCAGAAGCCGCCTTCGGGGCAGCAGGTGTCGCCGCAGGCCTGATCCTCGGTCGGGCAGCACTCGCCGCCGATGCATGTGCCGCCCTGGTCGGCGCAGTCGGCCGGACACACCGGCTCCGCAGTGGTGCTGTCGGTGCCGTCCGAGTCGCTCGTCTTCGTGGTCGAGGTCGGCGTCGGCTCACCCGTGGTGTCGGTGACGCCGTCGGTGCCGGCCTCGGTCGGGCCCGCGGTGGCCTCGGTCGCGACGGTCATGGGCGAGGTCGAGGTGAGGTTCTCGGTGGCCGACTCGCGGGCATCGTCGCCGCAGGCCGCGCCGAGCGCGAGACCCCAGCACAGGAGCATCGTCGGGGTGGACTTCATCCCGGCGAGGGTAACGAAGCCCGCCGGCCGACGATAGCGCGAGGCCGACGCGATCGCGTCTGCGCAGGCAATCGCGCGCAGCGTCCGCGCATGACGCCCGCGTGAACACGCGCGTGTTCGCGGCCTGCGAACCCGCGCGCGTTCGTCGATGCGATCGGCTCAGCCGCGCGGCGGGGCCGTCCAGGATGGGTCGAGCGTGGTGCACGGCGACTGCAGGTCACCCTGGATCGGCTGCGCGTGGAGCTTGGTGCACTCCTCGCGCGTCGAGAAGCAGAAGGTCCTGCCCGTGTCGCCGCGGTAGATCGTGTAGCACGTGACCTCCTTGTGCTCCTTGCAGGCGCCGAGGATGTCCATGCCCTTCTCCTTGGTGCGCTTCAGCTCGTCCGCGCAATACGGCTGGACCTCGTGACACGAGCTGGCCTGGTTGGACGAGCGCGTCATGTGCTCGAAGCAGAAGTACGGGGTGCCGGGTTGGTGGTTGAGGTCGCGCCCGTCGAAGATCGGCAGGCCGTCGGGACCCAGAGTGGGCTTGTTCGCCTTGATCTCGAAGGGAAACAGGCTGGCCGTGGTGGCCCGTGCGTCGGACACGCCCTTCGACCCCGCGGCCTCGAACGCGGCGGCGGTCACCGGGGGCGACGTGATGGTTCTCTGGGGAAAGCAGGCAGCAAGCAGGCACGTGGCGAGGCACACCATTCGAGTCATGACGGTCGGTCTCCTGGGCTCGCAGGGACCGGACACAGGCAGTTCGGGAATGTCGCGTCAACGGTCGCACTCGGCGGCGACCCGCGCGAGTTCGAGCGCCGGCGTGGTCGCGCGGAGCTTCGCCAGCACGCCGGCCTGCTCGCGCGCCGCGGCGCAATCACCGATGCCGGCGAAGCACTGGATCGCGTTCATGGCGAACTTCTCGGCGTCCTCTGGCGTGCCGGCGAGCGTCGTGACCCACGTCGCGCGGTCAGCACAGGCCGCCGGTGAACGCCCGCGCTTGCCTTGCCCGAGCGCCCGATCGGCGCGCTCCTCGGGGATGTCGCCGTCGGCCGGGCAATAGTCGAAGACCGTGCTCGCGGCCGCGGCCCGGACCGCGGGCGACAGCATGGCGACCCCCGCCTTGCAGCGCCCGGCCAGCATCTCGCAGATCGCTCGGTGCCCCTCGTACTTCTCCTTGTCGATGGCGACGAGCCCGGTGACCACGACGGCGCACCGGTCGGCGTCGTTTTCATGCATGGCCTCGGTCCAGGCGACCAGGAGCGTCGATTCGTCGGCGCCGGCAACCTCCGGCGCGACGACCTCCGGCTCGGCGACGACCGGCGGAGCCACCGGCCACGCGAGCACGGCGATCGCTGCGATCGCGGCGAGGCCGAGCCCGGCCGCGGCGAGCCGCCAGCGCCGCTGCGGCGCCTCGAGAGCCGACGCGAGATCGGCGACGCGATCGAAGCGATCGTTCGGCCGCACGGCGATGGCGCGCGCCAGCACCTCGCGCGCAGCGGCAGGGATCGTCCGCGGCAGCGCGGCCGCGGCGGTGCCCGCAGGCACGACCGTGCCCGCGACCGCGTGGATCATCGCCATCGCCAACCCGAACTGATCGGCGCGCACGTCGATCGGCGCGCCGGCGGCCTGCTCGGGCGCCATGAACCCGGGCGTGCCGCCGAGCGCCGCGGTGCCGTCGCCGACGAGCCCGAAGTCACCGAGCCGCGCGCGCCCGTCGCGACCGACGAACACGTTGGCGGGCTTGACGTCGCGGTGCAGCAGCCCGCGGGCGTGCACCGCCACGAGCCCGCGCGCGACCTGCAGGTAGAGCGCCTGGACCTGCGGCCAGGTCGGCCGCGTGCGCCGGCACCACACGTCGGCAGGATCGCCGTCGACGAGCTCGGTGACGAGGCAGACCCCGCGCTCGCTGTCGACGACGTCGTGGAGGGTGAGGATGTGCGGGTCGGCGAGCAGCGCGAGGCCGCGGGCCTCGGCCAGCAAGCGCGCACGCGCGAGCGGACGATCGGGTCGCACGATCTTGACGGCGACGCGGCGCGCCAGCAGCGGATCGAACGCCTCGAGCACGAGGCCCATGCCGCCGCTGCCGAGCGGCCCGGCGAGCTCGTAGCGGCCGATCGTCGCGGTCGCAGCGGCGGCTTCGTCCGGCGCGACCAGCCTGGCCAGCTCGGCCACGATCGCGGCGCACGCCGGGCAGCCGGCGATGTGCAGCTCGAGCGCCCCGCGCTCGTCCTCGACCAGCGCCCCCTCGACGAGGGCCGCGATCGTCTCGTCGCTCGGGCAGGTCGTCACGCCCCGGTCTCCGCGAGCAGGCGCGACAGCGTGACCTCGACCTGGCCGTCGACCTCGCGCTGCAGCGACGCGAGCTCGTCGTCGTCGAGCGCGAGCGACGACTTGAGCCCGGCGATCGTGCGCTCGATCAGCCGCTCGCGCGCCCTGGCCAGCCGACGCGCCGCGGTGGCGCGGTGGATCCCGAGCGCCACCCCGAGCTGATCGATCGTCAATCGATGCACGACCCCGAGGCGGAGCACCGCGCGCTCGGACCGGTCGAGCGCGCCCACGGCCGCGGTCAGGGCAGCGCGGAAGGCCTCGCGGTACTCCGCCCGGAGGAACCTCAGCTCGATGTCGTCACCGCCGTCGACGAGCTCGGCGAGGCCACCGGTCGAGGCCGCCGGTCGCGCCGGATCGTGCCCGCGCTGGGCGTTGAGGCAGATCCGCAGGGCGGCGACGCGCAGCCAGTTTTCGAAGTGACCGCGTCCCGTGTACTGGGCGATCCGCGGCGGCGCGCCGGTCAGCAGGCGCTCGCGGATCCGCTGCCGCAGCTCGTCGGCGTGCTGCGGATCGGTGGCGAAGCGGGCCGTCACCGTCCGCAGCACCGGGCCGAACTTCGCCTCGAAGGTGGCGATCGCTTTGGCATCACCGGCGGCGCACGCCGTGGCCAGCGCGAGGTCCCCCGCGTGTTCGTCGACCGCTCCCATGGCTGCCACGAGCCTAGACTCCGCGCGCGGAGAAGTCGAAGGATCGCCCGTCATCGCCGCCGGCCACGGCGACGCAGCAGCCCCGCCGCCACGAACACCACCAGCCAGCCGGAGCGACCGTCGCCGTCGCTGGCGCAGCCGCAGCCGCTGCTGTCGGTCATGCCCGGGCCGGTGGCGCTGCCCGCCGAGTCGTCGCCGCTGCTGCCGTCCGACGAGCCGCCCTCGGTGGCCGGACCGGTGGTCGGACCGGTGGTCGGCGCCCCGCCGGTGGTCCCGGATGCGCCGGTCATGTCGTCGCCGGTCGTCGCCGTGGAGTCGCCGCCGGTGCCGTCGTCGCTGGTCGTGCCCGGGTCCTCGCTCGCCTCATACGCCTGATCGACCGCGCAGGCGGTGTTGCCACGGGGGTCCTCTGCACATACGCGAAAGACCACGGTCCCACGCGCGGGCGGGAGGACCACGCGGAACAGATCGCCGCCCATGAAGGTGGCGTCGACCTCGGTGGCGGCGCCCTCCGGGTCGATCACCGCATAAGCGCGAGCGAGCCGCGGGCCCTCGTCGGTGACGGTGCGATCGCTGACGGCGAAGCGGACCACGGGGGCGGCGTCGAAATCGACCGGGCCGGCGACCGTCTCGACGGCGAGCAGCTTCGGCGGCTGGGCGTCGATCGGGTCGCCATCCCCGGCCAAATAGACCTCGTCGGCGCTGCTGCACTCGCCCTGGCCGGTGACGAGGTCGAGGCGGCCGTCGCCGTCGAGGTCGCCGAACTCGGCCCACAGGCTGCAATCGGTCGGTCCGGGGAACACCCCGGGCATGCTCGTGAAGTGGCCGGCGCCGTCGTTGATCAGGGTGCGCTCGGGGCTGGACAGCGAGACGACGACCGCGTCGAAGTCGCCGTCGTCGTCGATGTCGGCGCACACGACCCCGTTGTCGTCGCTGCCGCTGTCATTGCCGGTCACGCGCGCGGCGGTCTCGTCGGTGAAGCCGCCGGCGCCGTCGTTGATCAGCAGCTGCTCGTTGTAACCACCGCCGATGTTGTCGATCCAGACGTCGAGGTCGCCGTCGCCGTCGACGTCGCAGACGCCCGGGTTGTAATGAAAGCCGCTGTTGCCCGCCGGCGGGAACTCGGCGGCGGTGAAGCCACCGGCGCCGTCGTTTTTCCACAAGTTGCCGCCGCCGTCCGCGTGAGGGTTGACGAGCACGTCGAGGTCGAAGTCGCGG
This sequence comes from Nannocystis bainbridge, assembly GCF_028368995.1. GTDB lineage: Bacteria > Myxococcota_A > Polyangia > Nannocystales > Nannocystaceae > Nannocystis > Nannocystis bainbridge. Next base: position 1,048,533 of record NZ_JAQNDL010000001.1, read on the forward strand.
TCGACGTCGAGGAGGTCGAAGTCGTCGACCTCCTCGCCCTGCAGCGCGGCCGGCAGCGCGCCGTCGATCTCCTCGAATTGGCCGCTGCCGTCGTTGCGGTAGAGCCGGGCGAACCGGGCCGCGCCGGCGCCCTGCGAGTAGCCGTCGCCGGCGAGGATGTCGAGGTCACCGTCGCTGTCGAAGTCACCCATGCGGGCCGCGCCGCCCTGCGGGAACGAGCCGGCCGGCAGGCGCCCCGCGGCCTCGTCGACGAACACGCCGGCGCCGTCGTTGATGAAGAGGACGTGCGGGCCGCCGGCGCCGTCGGGCGCGTAGAGGTCGAGGTCACCGTCGCCGTCGATGTCGCCGACAGCGACCTGGCGGTGGTTGCCGGCATGATCGGCGACGGCGGCGGCCGACTCGTTGCTGAACCCGGCCACGCCGTTGTTGAGGTAGACGACCAGCGGCTCCGGCTCGTCGGCGCCGGCGAAAAAGTCGGGGTAGTTGACGAGCAGGATGTCGAGGTCGCCGTCGCCGTCGACGTCGGTGACGCGCAGGTAATTGGTCCAGCAGCCCTGGCCCTGGCACGCCTGCGGATCGAGGGCGCCGGGGACGAGCTGGTAGGCCGAGGCCGAGGTCGAGCCCAGGGCCGCGAGGCCGGCGGTGAAGGCAAGGGTGATTCGCGTCAAGGTCATGCCTCGTGGTTCAAGCGGCCGCAGTGGAGCACGAATCTCCGACAGTGTGGATCGGGCCCGCTCGCGCCGGCCGCCGCGCCGCGAGGTCACAGCGCGAACGCGCCGCGGTCCCACGATCCCTGCGGCGGCCGCAGCTGCTGGGCGATGTCGGTGGTGACGAAGCCGTGGTCGGGCAGCCCGAACACGTTGACGCCGGTGCCCGCGCCCTGCCCGTCCGGCTTGAGGTGGAAATCACCGTTCGCGGCGTCGACGAACACCGAGGTCGGCGTGGCCGCGCCGCTCACGTCGTCGCCGGCGCTCATCAGCGGCGCCGGGAGGATCGCATTGTCGACGAAGCCGAAGCTGAGGTTGCCCTCGCTGCTGGTGATCTCGACCCCGACGTCGCCGGCGTGCACCGCCGCCTGCCCGCCGCTGGTGCTGAGGAAGACGTTGTTGGTCAGCCGCCAGCGCATCGTCACCGCGGGGTCGCCGGAGCCGTGGATCGCCGCGCTGGCGCCGATCACCGTGTTGTTGGTCAGCGTCAACGCCATGTCGTCGTTGCCGCAGCTGTAGAAATCGATCGCGCTGCCGCCGGCGCTGGCCTTTTCGATCACATTGTTGCGCATCACCAGCGACACCGGGTCGGCGCCGCACGAGCCGTAGCCGCCGACGACGTCGGTGGCGAAGCCGCCGCCCTCCTGGCAGATCCGGTTGGCGTCGAGCACGCCCTGGCCGGCGTGCAGGGCGTGGTTGCCGTATTCGACCGCGCTGACGACGAACGTCTGCGGCGCGTCGGAGCGGACGTAGATGTCGTTGCAGCGCAGCACCGAGACGCCGCCGGGGCACGCGCTGGCGATGATGCCGTAGAGGTTGAGGGTGTTCATGTCGCCGCCGGAGGTGGCGACGATCTCGACGTAGTTGCGCACCAGCGTGCCGGCGCCCACGAAGTGATGCGGGTAGCTCCACGCGTCGGCGTGCAGCGGGTTGGCGATCATGCGAAACCCGCCGAACACCGCGTTGTTGTGATCGAGGTTGAGCCGGCCGTAAAACATCGAAGGGTGCGCGTCGGGATCCCAGGTGGCGAACGCATCGTCGAAGCCGCCCTTGATCGTCAACTCCTTGCCGACGTAGACCTCGGCCGAGGCGTAGTCGCCCTCGGCGACGCGCAGCGTGCTGCCGGGCGGGGCGGCGTCGACGGCGTGACACAGGGTCCGCCACGCGGTCTCGGGGGTGGTGCCGTCGCCCGCGTCGTCGCCGTTGGCGGCGCTGACGTGAAACACCGGGCCCGGCTCGGCGATCGGACACGGCAAGCCCTGGGCCGGCGGGAACTGCTGGCGGCAGCCGGACACGAGCGGCTGCGGAGCGGGGATCGCCAGCTCGAAGCAGGCGCCGCCGCCCCCGCTGCAGCTGCCCGGACCGCACACACCCGGGCCGTCGGCGACGCCGTCGCAGTCGTTGTCGAGCCCGTCACACAGCTCGGGCCCGGGCGAGACGCACTCGATGCAGCCGACCCCGTCGACGCACAAGTGCCCGCACTCCTCCATCGACGGGACCTCGCCCTCGCAGACGATGGCGACGTTGCCGTCGCAGACGATGCCCTCGACGCACAGCTCGCCGGTGGTGCCGGTGGTCGTGCCGGTGGTCGTGGTCGTGTCCGTGGTCGTGTCCGTCGTCTCGTCGGTGGTCGAGGTCGAGACCTCGACGCCGGTGGTGCTTGACGGATCGGTGGTGCTGGTGGTGCCGGTCAGCGAGTCGGAGCCGCCGCTGTCGGTCGTCGTCGGCTCGAGGGACGTCGAGCCGGTGCTGCTGCCGGTGCTGCTGCCGGTGCTCGCGGAGGACGACTCGGAGGCGGTGCCTGCAGTTCCCGCAGATTCGTCGCTGCAGCCGGCGAGCAGCGCCGCGAGCGGCCATGCGAGGGTGCGAGCGGCGACGAGGATGCGCATGCGACCGCGAGCCTACCGCGCCCGCCCGCCGCCAGCGCGTGCGCCGACACGAGGTCGAGCGACACCCTCGCATCGAGGTCGTCGTTCATCCGCGCTCTCGATCCAGCGGCCGAGCGTAACCGACGCGAAGCCCCGGCGGTTCGTCGCGCCACCGCGACCTTCACGGCCCGCGCCGCGTCGGGACGAGTTCGATGTTCTGCTCGCTGCACGCGAGGGCGTCGCCGGCGCAGGCCTCTGTGGGCCTCTGGCCGGCGTTCCGCGAGCCTTGACAGGACTTCATGAAGATGAAAAGTATTTCACCGCTCTGAACAAGGACGGCACTCCATGACGCTTCGTCTCGGCGATACGGCCCCGAATTTCCAGGCAGACACCACCCAAGGCCCCATCGACTTCTACCAGTGGAAGGGCGACAGCTGGGCGATCCTGTTCTCGCACCCCAAGGACTTCACGCCGGTCTGCACGACCGAGCTCGGATACACGGCCAAGCTGCGGCCCGAGTTCGAGAAGCGCGGGGTCAAGGTCCTCGGCCTGTCGGTCGACCCGGTCGAGTCGCACCATCGGTGGGAGAAGGACATCGAGGAGACCCAGGGCACGGCCGTGAACTTCCCGGTGATCGGCGACGCGGACCGCAAGGTCAGCGAGCTCTACGGGCTCATCCACCCCAACGCCAGCGACACGCTGACGGTGCGCTCGGTGTACGTCATCGGGCCCGACAACAAGGTCAAGCTGTCGATCACGTACCCGGCCTCGACCGGCCGCAACTTCGACGAGATCCTGCGCGTGATCGACTCGCTGCAGCTGACCTCCGAGCACAAGGTGGCGACGCCGGTGAACTGGCGCGACGGCGAGGACGTGATCATCGTGCCGTCGGTCAGCGACGACGAGGCCCGTCAGCGCTTCCCCGGCGGCTGGAACACGGTGAAGCCGTACCTGCGCCTGGTGCCCCAGCCGAAGTCGAAGGGCTGAGCCCGCGAGCCCGCGCGCGCGGCTCGAACGCCCGCGCGCGGCCGTGACCGAGCCTGCGGGTGCTCGCACCCGATCTGTCCGAAAGGACAGGCCACACCGGCGCGTCGGCGACCGGGTGCGCGGACGCGACTGCGCCGCGGCGTCGCCTCGTGATAGCGTCGCGCGCATGTCCTTCTTCGCTTGCTCGCTGGAACGCGCCGTCCTCGTCGCCGCGGTCCTGTCCCCGACCTTCGCCGCGGCCGCCGTGCCGATCGGCGAGCCGGTCGGCATGCTGACGAACCACGACGAGCGGGTCCTCGGCTTCATGACCAACCGGATCCGCCGCGACCCGGCCGCTGCCGACGCCCTGCCGAGCATGGACGGCAAGACCCCGTCGGGGCGCCCGATCCCCCCGGCCTCGCCCCCGCTCGAGCTCGTCGCCGACCTCGCGCGCGCCGCCAACTTTCAAGCGACGCACATCGCCACCACCGAGTGTCCGCTGTGCGCCGACCACTCGACCTGCTGCGTGCTCGCCGGTATGGACGCAGACACCCACTGCGACGGCCCGGTGACCGTCTGCGGCGTCACCAGCATGGGCGAGCGCTTCAGCCACTTCTCCGACCGGGCCCACGCCGAGAACGGCTCGGAGGGCGGCGCCTCGGCCGAGCTGATCATGCTGGCGTGGATCGAGTCCGACGCTCATTGGGGCTCGATCAACGGCGCCAGCAGCACCGCGCTCGGCACCGGCTCGGCGCAGGGCTTCGGCAAGCCGGTGCGCCACCTGGTCTTCGGGACAGGTGGAACCTACCCGGTCGCCGGCGACGGCGTGCACTTCCGCGACATCATCCACGAGGGCGGCCCCGGGCCGAAGATGCAGCCGATGGAGACCCCGACCTTCGGCATCACCTACGCCCTGCCCGGCGGCGGTCCGCCCGAGGTCGCCCAGGTCGTGCACTACACCGACGGCGTCACGCCCGTGTGCGAGCCGCTGGCGCTGCGGTACGGTCAGCCCGATCTGGGCACCTACGAGACCGTGCTCTCGCCTGGTCCCGGCTGTCACCGCTACTTCTTCCACATCGTCGACGGCCAGGGCGTCGAGCACCTCTACCCGACCACCGGCACGCTCGGCTTCCCGCTGCTCCCGCTCGGCGCCGACCCGGCCACCTGCCCCGATTTCGAGCCGATGCGCGCCGAGGCCCCGTGCGCCGGCACGGTCCCCCAGGACACCACCGGCAGCGACACCACCGGCAGCGACGACAGCGGCGACGACAGCGGTGATCCCAGCGGTGATACCAGCGCGAGCAGCGACGCGAGCGCGACCAATCCCACCGGTGACCCGACCAGCGAGGGCCCGACCAGCGCCGCGACCGGCGACGAGCCCACCACGGGCGCCTCGACCGGCGCCGCGACCTCGGCCAGCACGACCGATCCGGCGACCGCGGGCGAGCCCGCGAGCGGCGACAGCGATGCGGGCTGCGGTTGCCGCACCGACGATCGCGCGCCCGGCCAGGGCATCGCGTTCACCTCGCTGCTCGTGCTCACCGGCTGGCTGCTCCGCCGCCGCCGCGCCTGAGCCCACGTCCAAACGTCGAGCTCGCCAGCGCAGGCGAGCTCGACACTGCGTCCCGAACCCCGACGCGCCCGCGCTTGCTAGACTCGGCCCAGGGAAGTCGCGCGCATGACGATCGAGATCTTGCAGACCGGCCCGCTGCCCGAATCATGCGAGCGAGCGCTGGCCCAGCGCTTCACGCTGCACCAGCTGCACGCCCAGCCCGATGCGCGGGCGTGGCTCGCCGCTCACGGCCCGCGCATCCGCGCCCACGCCGGCGCGGGCGTGCAGGCGTCCCTGCTGGAGAGACTGCCCAACCTCGAGATCATCGCCGGCTTCGGCGTGGGCGTCGACAGTATCGACATTGTCGCCGCCAGGGCCCGCGACATTCGTGTCACCAACACGCCCGACGTCCTCGACGACGCGGTCGCCGAGCTGACCCTCGGCCTGATGATCGCCCTCGCGCGACGGATCCCCCAGGCCGATCGCCACGTGCGCGCCGGCCTGTGGCAGCGCGGCAATTTCGGCCTGTGCTCCGAGCTGACCGGCAAGACCGTCGGCATCCTCGGCCTCGGCAGGATCGGCAAGGAGATCGCCGCGCGCGCCCAGGCCATGAAGATGCGCGTCGTCTATCACGGCCGCCACCGCCAGCCGAGCGTGCCGTACATCTATTATGACGTGCTCGAGGACATGGCCCGCGACAGCGAATGGCTGGTGGTCATCGCCCCGGGCGGCAAGGGCACCGAGCGGATCGTCTCTCGTCGGGTGCTGGAAGCGCTCGGCCCGAAGGGCATGCTCGTCAATGTCGCCCGCGGCTCGCTGGTCGACGAGCCGGCCATGATCGAGCTGCTGCAAAACGGCGGCCTCGGCGGCGCCGCGCTCGACGTGTTCGAGCACGAGCCGCAGGTCCCGGCGGCCCTGCTCGCCCTCGACAACGTCGTGCTCTCGCCGCATCAGGGCAGCGCCACCCGGCAGACGCGCGAGGCCATGGGCGCGCTGCTGGTCGCCAACCTCGAGCGGCATTTTGCAGGGGAGCCGCTGCTCACCGCGGTGGTGTGACCGGCTCGCGTTTGGCCCAGGGGCGCGGCGGCGGCCGAGGTGGTACGAATGGCCCATGCGAATTTATTATGCGTGGATCTTTCTTGCAGCGGCCGCCTGCGGACCCAAGACCCCGAGCGGCGAGACCGACGGCGATGCTTCGACCGGCACCGTGACGACCGGTGACGCCGAGCCGACCACCACGACCTCCGCGAGCACGACGACCGAGGGCGACGAGACGACCGGCGCGAGCGAGACCGGCGAGCCGCTGCCGATGTGTCCGGCGGCACAGACCCCCGAGGTGATGTTCGCCGTCGAGGGCTTCGGCGACGAATTTCAGGGTCACGTCCGGGCCTCGTGCACCGTCGAGGGCGGCTCGATCGGCGACGCGATGGATGCGGTCGAGCTGGCGTGCGACGTCGACGGCACCGAGGTCCAGGTCGCGGTGCGCTTCCTCAACGCTGTCGTGACGCTGCCCGCGGCTCTGCAGCAGCCCGAGGCCCCGGTGTCGCTGCGGTACGTCCGCGCCGACTACGAGTACCGCGGCGAGTGGCTGGCGCTCGGCGATTTCCGCGACGTGTTGCTGCTCGGCCTGGCCGCCGGCAACAGCCCGCTGCCGTTCGTCGAGGGCGAGGGGCAGATCCAGGACATGTTCGCGCCGGTCACCGTCGAGGCGCAGGGCGGCTTCTGTCCCAAGGGACAGGGGAGCTGCTTCGCTCTCGGCGAGCCGGCGGCGCTGCAATTCTCCAGCGGCGACGACATGACCGAGGTGCTGCCGCTGCAAGCGGGAGCGCTCGGTCCTTACGCGATCCAGGCCGGCGCCTCGTGGCTGTCCGACCCCGAGAGCGCGTACGAGTGCGACGGCCCGGGCGACGACTGGGCGGCCTTCGCCCTGGTGCGCCCGTGAGGCGGAGCGACACGATGCACAGGGCTCGAGCGACGACCGCAGCGTTCGTCGACGACACCTGCACCGGCGATGCCCCGCGCTTCCCTCGCCGAACCGATCACCAGCCCGAGCGGATGTCCGGCTTGCTGGCCGATCCCGTCCGCGGGCTCGAACACGGCATGAGCAAACACCCGATCCACGCGAACGCAGAGCCGGCCCGTCGCCTGCAGCGGAGGTCTCCCCGCGCACGACCCGCGCTCATGCGATGCCCGGCGCAGCGCAGCACCCTTCGCCTGCATGCGCTCGCTCGCCACGCACGAGCCTGCGCTAGGCGAGCTCGAGCTCGCCCGTAGGGAGGTCGCCGAGCTCGACGGACGAGCCGCCCGCAAACCGGGCGGAAACGGGCCGGAAGCGGCCTCAACGTCGCGTCGACGGGCTGCGCCCGGGCCCCCGAGACGGAGCTCCCGGGTATACTCCGCGCGCCATGTCCCCTGTCCACCCGGAGGCCGCGCCTTGGTGAGCACCGAGCCGAGCGCCCCGCCGAGCCCCGAAGGCGAGCTGTCCGGGCTGTGGATCGGGCGCGTGATCGACGAGCGCTACCGGATCGTCGAGGTCCTCGGCGAGGGCGGCATGGGGGCCGTGTTCGTCGCGGAGCACCTCAAGCTGCGCAAGCTGGTGGCGCTGAAGACGATCCGGGCCGAGTTCGCCGGCGACGGGCAGGCCGAGGCGCGGTTCGCCCGCGAGGCGCTGGCGACGGCGCAGATCGATCACCCGCACGTGGCCAGCGCGATGGACTTCGGCCACCTGCCCGACGGCGGCGCTTACCTGGTGATCCAGCTGGTGCGCGGCGAGAACCTGGCGCGCCGGCTCGAGCGCGGGCCGCTGCCGTGGCGCCAGGTCGCCGAGCTCGGCGGCCAGATCGCCGACGCGCTGGCGACCTGCCACGCCGCCGGCATCATCCATCGCGACCTCAAGCCCGACAACATCCTGCTCGAGCAGCGCGACGACGGCTCGTTCCACGCCCGCGTCGTCGACTTCGGCATCGCTCGCCTGTCCGGAGAGACAGGTGACGGCGCGGTCGTCGACGCCAGCCAGCCGATCACCCGCATGGGCGCGATCATCGGCACGCCCGGCTACATGGCCCCGGAGCAGGCGGTCGGCCAGACCATCGACCAGCGGGTCGACATCTACGCGCTCGGCGTGATCCTGTGGGAGTGCACCACCGGCCGGCGGCTGTGGCAGGGCGACAGCCTGACCGCCCTGTTCACCCGCCAGCTGGCCGGCGCCGCCCCGGCGCTGCGCGACCTGTTCCCGGGACATGTCCCCGAGGCCCTGTCCGATCTGACAGCCCAGCTCATCACCGCCGACCCCGCCTCGCGCCCGGCCCAAGTCGCGCCGATCCGCGACGAGCTGCGCCGCCTGGCCTTCAGCGGCGACGCCGGGTTCAGCACCGGCCCCGACCTGCGGGGCGGCGCGCCGATCAGCATGTCGCACGCGCCGACCTCCGGCGGCTGGTCGACCGCCGGCGTGCGGCCCGAGTTCTCGACCCCGGGCGGCACCCTGATCGCCGGGCCGCCGGGGCCGCCGCCGCTGGCGATGCGGCTGCGCGCGCTGGCGATCCAGCGGCCCCAGTTGGTCCGCAACGTCGCCGCCGCGCTGGCGCTGCTGGTGCTCGTGCTCGTGTATCAATGCGGCCGGCACAGCGAGCCCGACCCCAAGCCGGTGGTCGCCGCCGCCGAGCCCGAGGCCAAGCCCGCGCCGAGCAAGCCCGCCAAGCCTGGCAAGGTCGAGGCAAAGCCCGGCAAGGTCGAGGCCAAGCCGGAGGCCGAGGTCGAGGCGCCACCCGAGCCCGAGCCCGCGCCCGAGCCCGCCGCGCCGCCGGTCGACCTCGCGGAGGTCCCCGCGGCCTTCGTCGACGCGGCCCAGACGCTGCTGACCGGCGGCACCCACAAGGCCCGCAAGAAGGCCGCCGAGGCGATCGCGCGGGCCAGCGAGGCCGACAAGGCCAGCATCCCCGAGTACGTCCGCAACCTCGCCTGGCTCGAGAAGGTCTCGCGCTGCGAGGACAAGCGCAAGGTCCTGCTCAAGCTCGAGGAGGCCGGCGACCTGCGGGCCCTGCCCGGCCTGCTGCAGGTCGCCAAGACGCCGAAGAACGGCTGCCGCGAGTGGTTCACCGCCCGCGACTGCATCGGCTGCCTGCGCGAGGACCTCGGGCGGGTGATCGGCCGGTTCCAGGCCCAGGCCGAGGGCTGAGCCTCACAGCGGCGGGCAGATCGCCGCGATGTCGAGGTCGCCCGGCGCGAGTCCGCCGTGGGCCCCGGGGCACACCAGCTCGCCGCCCGACTTGTAGCATTTGCTCAGCGGGTCGCTGAAGCCCGGCGGCGGGGTGGTCACGCCCGGCATGCCGCAGTCGGGGTCCGGCAGGCGCTCCTCGGTCTCCGGCGGCTGCTCGAGCGGCCAGCGGCCCAGGTAGCCGAAGCGAATGTACGTCCCGAGGGTCGCGGCCGCGTACGCGTACGTGTCGTTGTTGCGGAACGCGAAGTTGTTGTGCCAGCAATCGTCGCCGCGGTCGTTCTCGTAGCCGGCGAGGTGCTTGATCTTCTTCAGCCCGTAGCCCTTGTCGGTCACCAGCTTGCCGGCGCACAGCGCCCCGTGGCCGTGGGTGTGGGTGTCCATGATCGGCGACAGCCGCGGCGTGTTGTCCCGCCACGGCACGAACATGTGGTGCATCGATTCGTGGAGCACCAGCCGCGGCACGTCGAACGACTGGCTCGGCGTCGAATAGGCCTTGGCGCACAGCTTCATGTTGCTCTTGACCGCGTGGTGTCCGCCCGGCCGCGAGGTGTTGCAGATGTCGCCGGGGCCGTCGGGCGTGCACTCGATGTCGAGCGTCAGGCCGCCGACCTCGTGGTCGTGGAAGGTCCGCCACAGCCGCGCGTAGGCGACCCGGATGGCGTCCAGCCGGTAATCGGCGTAGGGCCCGAAGTAGAACTGCAGCGCGGTGTTGGGGCCGACGTCTTCGCTCTCGTAGCTCATCAGCCGCTCGCCGGTCTCCGTGCCGCCCTCGGCCGCCCACAGGAACGCGCGCTCCTCCGGCGGGCTGGCGGCGACGAAGTCGAGCATCTGGCGCAGGCGGAACAGATCATGGGTGGCGCGCAGCCACGCGGCCCGGGTCTTGGCGCACTCGTCGAGGGTGCAGCCCGAGAGCGGGGGGAAGCTGACCGCCACCGGCGGCACCTCCGAGGCCAGCTCGTAGGCCAGCGCGTCGCAGTCGGCCTCGCGCGCCTGCGGCACCGTGTCGTCGATCGCCAGGGTCGCCACCGGGCCCGCGGCCTCGTCGCGGCGGTCGAACGCCGACACCATCGTCAAGGCCGCGCCGCCGAGGCCGCCCGGCGTCGGCGCGCGGGCGTAGGTCTTGAGCACGACCACCTGGTCCAAAGGCAAGGTCGGCGGCAGCACCAGCTCGGGCCCGCCGCCCGTCCCGGCCGCGTGGGTCAGGTGCACGGTCACGGCCCCGAGGTCGAGCGCGACCTCGTCGACGTCGTCGGCGCTGCGGTGGACCTGGTGACCGCGCACCGGCACGCGCACGTTGAGCAGCCGGCCCGCCGCGGCGGTGTCGAAGCGCAGGCCGGGGCGACCGCCGCGGGCGCGGATGTCCGCCAGCAGCTCCGGCAGCCCGGCCGGCACCGGCAGCTCGGTCGACTCGCCCGGTTCGAGCTCGCGCTCGGTCGCGCCGACGTGCGACGGCTCGGCGCAGGCCAGGTCGCCGACCAGGTACGGGGCCTCGATCGCCGGCGTCGACGGCTCCGCCCCGGTCTCGCCGCCGCCGTGGCCGTCGCCGCCGTGCACGTCGACCCCGGAGCAGGCCAGCGCGAGGCCCAACGGCGCGAGCGAGCCGACCCTCCACCAAGCGATCACGCCTCCGCGCATTGCTGTCGCACTCATGACAATCACTCCCGGTTGGCGAACACGGCCGCGTCGCCGCGGCGATGGACCGCCGGCGGGTGCAGCAACGAATCGACGAATGGCGGCCGGCTAAGCGAGGCTACGAATCGTGGTGTGATGAATCGGCCGCGTCAGAGCGGCGCGGGCATTCACGAATGAACGCCGCGAAGACGCAGGTCGGACCGCGCATCGGCCCGGCGATGCGCCGATCCGACGGGGAGCGGCGTATGCAGTCGCCGCGTTCGTGGGAGTCCGTTCATGGGGCCTGCTCGCGCTCCTGGTCCTCCGCGCCCTCCGACGCGGCCTCCGAACAGCGTGGCCGCGTCCGGTCGCCCGATTCACCGCCGGGTGGGGCGGATCACGCGCCGGAGCGGGGACGCTTGCTCGCTTGCCCGCATCGCCGCGCCGGTCCGCGGCGACTCGTGCGAGGGCGACGAATCACCGCGGCCGATCGGCGATCGCCGGCCGCGCACCGCGACCGTGATCCAGCGCAGAGCCGCGGAGCCGCGAGCGCCTCGCCAGCCCGCCGCCGGCCCGCGCCCGGAGCGGCGGACGCCCCGCAGGCCCTCGCGCTCACGCGCGCACCGGACCGCGCGTTTCAGCCGACGCAACCGGCCCGCGACTGCGACGATGCAAACACCATTTCGGTGGCCATGCCGGCGGCGCCGCCGACGACACTGGCACATGTTCCAATTGCACGAGGGCCGGTCGACTCGTCGCTCGAGTCGCCGGCCCTCGCCACGCGCGCCGCGCTAGGCGGTCTTGCGTGCGGCCATGTAGGCCTCGGTCAGCGCCGGGTCGGCCGCGATCTCGAACATCATGGCTTCGAGCTTGGCGCGGTCGAGGCCGTGCTTGGCGAGCGCGTCGTCGGCGTGCTCGGGGTCGGCCGCGATCTCCTTGGCGACCGCGGCGGCGATCTGGACCTTCTCCGAGCCCGGGTCCGGCTTGACCGGCTGCTCGGGCTTGGGCGCCGGCTCGGCGTCCTTGATCTCGGGCTTCGGCTGCTCGGTCTTGGTCACCGTGGTCGTCTTGGTCTCGACCTTGGTCGTCTTGGTGACCTCGGTCTTCTTGGTGTCGCCGCCGCAAGCGGGCAGCGCGAGGGCGAGGGCGCACAGGGTCGCCGCGAGGCGGCCGGCGCGATGAAGCGAATGGCTGGAGTGATGCATGGCGATGGCTCCTCTCTTCACTGCGGCGGGGCGGTCTTGTCCTGCTTCGCGGCCTTGGCCTCGAGCTTGGCGTCGGTCTTGGCGTCGCGCTTGTCCTGGCGCTGCTCCGCCTTCTCCTCGCGCTGCTCGAGCCGGCTCTCCTTGGCGTCGAGCTTGGCGTCCTGCTTCTCGAGCTTGGTCGCGGCCTTGTCGAGCTTCGTCTCGGCCTTGTCGAGCTTGGCCCCCATCTGCTCGAGCCGCTTCTTCTCCGCCTCGAGCCCGGCCTTCTCGTCGCCGGACGCGGTCGCCAGCTTGGCCTCGACCTCGCGCAGCCGCAGCTCGACCTGGCCGCTCTTCTCGGTGATCGCCTCGGTCGAAGTCGCCAGCTTCTCCTGGCGCTTGTCGTGGCGCTCCTTGGCGACCAGGACCTTCTTCTGGCCCTTGGCCACCAGCTCCAGCCGCTTCTCGAGCAGCTTGGTGCGCCGCTCGCCGTACTGCAGGGCCAGCGCGTCGAGCTTGACCTTGAGCTTGTCGGCCTCCTCGGCCGTCAGCTCCTTGGCGTCCTCCTTGCGGTCCTTGAGCTTGGCGGCCAGCTTGGGCCCGCGCAGCCCGCCGGCCACCTGGACGCGCACCCACTTGCCGAAGCCCGCGTGGGCCTTGCCGCGCTTGGCGGTCGCGTCGGCCTCCTCGGCGACCAGGTCGGTGGCCTCGCCGGCGCCGAGCCCGACCTCCTGCGTCACGACCAGCGCCTCCCGCAGGTCGGCCTCCGGCACCCCGGCCGCGCGCGCGTCGGCGGCGGCGAGCGGCAGGTCGATGACGGCGAGGATGTCGTCGCTGAGCGCCTCCTGGTCGGAGACCTTGATGTTGGCCGAGGCGCCCGCCTTGGCCGGGGCCGGGGCCGCGGTCGTGGCAGTGACGGGCGGCGGACTCGGGGGCAAGTCGGCGCGTCCTGCCGCCGGCAGCAGCAGCGCCAGCGCGAAGGCGCCGGCGGAGACAACTCCTGTGTGCTTGTGCATGGTCATCGAAACTCCGGCGCCGAGGATAGACGACTTCGCGCGGCCGCGAATAGTCCCACCAGGTGCGGCCGCGACACGACGCCTGCGGGCCGCAGGCCCCGGACGCGAACTCGCAGGACCGCGCGGGTTGTGACGGTCGTCAATCACCGAGCAGCGAGCTCGACCGTGGCCCCGGCGCGGCCGGCGGTCGGCGTCGCTGGCACCTGTCCGCGAGGACATTCCCGATCGAACATTTTTCTTCGGACATGCCCGGATAGACATGCCCGAAGGGACATGCCCGAAGGGACATTCACGATCGGTCAGCGCGGGCGGAACGCGTCGGGCTCGTCCTGCACGCGGCCCTCGAGCCAGCCAGCGCGCGCGTCGGGGAACGCGTCGGCGTACGGCACGTACGGCTTGAGGTCGAGCACCGGGGTGCCGTCGAGGATGTCGAGCCCGAGCACGTGGACCACGCCGGCCTCGATCGCGGTGATCCGCAGGCACGACAGCCCGATCGGGCTCGGCCGGTGCGGCGCGCGGGTCGAGAACAGCCCGACCGATCGCCCCGGGTCGCGCGGCGACCTGACCTTCAGGCCATATCCCTGGTTGAGGTGGAACACGAACAGGCACCAGATCCGCTCGAACTCGGCCAGGTCCTGCAGGCCGGCCGCGAACTCGGGCAGCACCTCGATGCGGCCGGGCAGCGCCCGATCTTCCTTGACCTGGGTGGTGATCGTCGGCTGGCGCGGGGTCCCGAACCGCTCGGTGTACGGCGAGCGCACCACGCCGATCGGGGCGAACGAGAAGCTCGGGCGCTCATCGCGGCCGGTGGTGTGGTCCTGCTCGGGGATGCTGCGGCGCACGCGGCGATCCTAGCCCAGATCGCCGGTTTCGCGCCCGCGCGTGCGCAGGAGCACGTAGGCGCGCCCTGGCGGGCCCGGCCGCGCTTGGGCTAAGAGCCTGCTCCTCGTGGGCGAGGTCCTCGCAGAGTTGAGGCGGCTCGCCGTCCTCGCCGTGCCGCTGGCGCTGACCCAGCTCGGCAACATGATGCTCGGCATCGTCGACATGCTGATGCTCGGGCGCGTCGGTCGCGAGGCCCTCGACGCCGCGGCGCTCGGCAACCTGTGGGGCTACGCGGTCCTGACGATCGGCATGGGCATGGTGCTCGGCTGCGACCCGTTCATCGCCCAGGCCCACGGCGCCGGCGACGGCCGCACCCTCGGCCTCACGCTGCAGCGCGGCGTGGTCCTGGCGGTGATCGCGAGCGTGCCGGTGATGCTGCTGTGGCTGCTCGCCGGCCCCGGCCTGCAGCTGCTCGGCCAGGCCCCGCACCTCGCGGTCCAGGCCCACGAGTACCTGCTCGCGCAGCTGCCCGGCGCGCCGGCGGTGCTGCTGTACGTGGCCATGCGCTCGTACTTGCAGGGCCGCGGGATCACCGGCCCGGCGCTGGTCGTCATGCTGGCGGCCAACATCGTCAACGTCGGCCTCAACTACTGGCTCATCTTCGGCGGCCTCGGCGTGCCCGCGCTCGGGGCCGTCGGCGCCGGCATCGCCACCGGCGTGGTGCGCGTGCTCATGGCCGCGGCGCTCGCCTGGTTGATCGTGCGCCGCGGCATGCACCACGGCGCGTGGGTGCCGTGGTCGCGGGCCGCGCTCGACCGCACCGCCCTCCTTGCGATCGCCGGCGTCGGCGTCGGCATCGGCCTCCAGCTCGGGCTCGAGATCTGGGCCTTCCAGGCGGCGATGCTGTTCGCCGGCTGGCTGGGCGACGCCCCGCTCGCGGCCTACACGATCGTCCTCAACCTCGCCTCCGTCAGCTTCATGATCCCGGTCGGGATCGCCATGGCGGCAGTGACCCGCGTCGGCAACCTGCTCGGCTCGGACCGCCTCCGCGAGGCCGAGCGCGCGGCGTGGGTCGCCCTGGGTCTCGGGGCGGCTGTCATGTGCGCCTCGGCGGTGCTGATGTACGGCCTGCGCAGCGAGCTGCCGGCGCTGTTCAAGGCCGACGCCGAGGTCTATGCGCTGGCGGCGGCCAGCCTGCCGATCGCCGCCGCGTTCCAGCTGTTCGACGGCGTCCAGGTGGTCGGCTTCGGGGTCCTGCGCGCCATGGGCCGCACGCGTTACGCCGCGGTCATCAACTTCTTCGGCTACTACGCGGTCGCCCTGCCGCTCGCGTGGTGGCTGGCGTTCGAGCGCGGCCACGGCATCGCCGGGCTGTGGTGGGGCCTCACCGTCGGCCTTGCGCTGGTGGCGGTCGCGCTGCTCGCGTGGATCGCCGCCCGCGGCCCGGCCACGGCCCGGAAGATCGCGCTCGAACAGCGTTAGTGCCGCCGCGTCACGTCGTGGTGAGCGCCGGCGGTCGCGCGAGCGGCGGGCATTGAGTATCGTGCCGGCCATGAAAACGGACACGGACGTGATCGTCGTCGGCGCCGGCCACAACGGGTTGGTCGCGGCGCTGTTGCTCGCCAGGCGCGGCCTGCGAGTGCGGGTGCTCGAGGAGAAGGACGTCGTCGGCGGCGCCGTCCGCACCGAGAAGCCGTTCGCGCGCGCTCCCGACCTTGCGATCTCGACCGGCGCCTACCTGCTCGGACTGATGCAGCCGGAGCTGCTGAAGATCACCGGCGTCGACCTGCCGCTGCGGCGCCGCGACCCGCACTACTTCCTGCCGACCACCGACGGCCGCTACCTGCTGCTCGGCTCCGACGCCGCCGAGACCCGGCGCCAGTACGCCGCCTTCTCCTCCGAGGCCGACTGGCACGCCGACCAGGCGATGCAGGCCGAGCTGGCCCAGCTGCGCGAGGACCTGGCGCCGTCGTGGTTTCACGAGCCGCTGTCGCTCGAGGACACCGCCGAGCGCTACGTCCGCAGCTCGATGCGCCAGGTGTTCGTCGACCTGTGCCGCAAGCCGGTCGGCGACTACATCGATCGCTTCCCGTTCAAGAGCGACCTGATCCGGGCGATGTACGCCTCGACCGACGGCTTCACCGGCGTCTACGGCACCTGGGACACGCCGGGCACCGGCATGAACTTCCTCGTCCACAACATGTGCCGCCTGCCCGGCGCGGCCGGCACGTGGATGCTGGTCGAGGGCGGCATGGGCACCGTGTCGCAGAAGTTCGCCGCCGCCGCGCGGGCCGCCGGCGCCGTCATCGACACGAACAACGGCGTCCAGCAGATCCTGGTCGAAAACGGCGCCGCCGTCGGCGTGCTCACCCACAAGGGCGAGGAGCTGCGCGCGCGCGTGGTGCTCGTCGGCGCCGACCCGTTCCGCATGCGCGACATGGCCGGCCGCGACAACTTCCCCGCCGACTACAACACCCGCCTCGACTCGATGCGCCGCGACGGCACCTCGCTCAAGGTCAACCTCGCGCTCAAGGGCCTGCCGCAGTTCACCTGCCTGCCGGTCGACCGCGGCCAGTACGGCCCGACGATCCACCTGCTGCCCGACGAGGAGGTGGTGATCCGCAGCTTCGGCGAGGCGTTCCGCGCGGTCCAGGCCGGCAAGCTGCCCGACTTCCCGGTCATCGACTGGTACATCCACACCACCGTCGACCCGACCATGCGCGACCAACACGGCCACCACAACTCGGCCCTGTTCGTGTCATGGGTCCCCTACGAGCTCGCCGGCACCACCTGGGAGCAAGAGGAGAGCCGCTACGTCAAGCACCTGCTGTCGATCTGCGACCGCTTCGCCCCCGGCACCAGCGACCTGGTGGTCGACACGTTCGTGCTCCCTCCGCCGAAGATCGAGCAACACTTCGGCATCACCCGCGGCCACATCCTCCACGTCGACAACACCTACGGCTTCGACCAGCGCGTGCCCTACCGCCAGCCGATCGCCGGCCTCTACGCCGCCTCCGCCGGCACCCACCCCGGCGGCGGCGTGATCGGCTGCGGCGGCCACAACGCCGCGATGGCCGCGCTCAAGGACCTCGGCCTGAACTGAAGGACATGCCCTCCGGGGCATGTGCTGAAGAGCATGTCGGAAGGGGCATGTTTTCAAAAACATGCCCCTTCTTACGTCGCACCGCCGGCCTCCCCGGACCTCCCGGGAATGGCGATCCGGGCCGGCAGCGTCACCCGGGCCACACGCACATGCGCGGCCCGGTCTCCGTGAACGCCCAAAGATTGGTGCACGCGGACGCGAACGGCTCCGGACACTCGACGCAGCGCATCGCGGCGTCAGGGCAATCGGCGTCGACGTCACAGAGGACCAGACAGACCCCCGGGACCTCCGCGTCCAACGGGCAGATCGACTGCATCTGCAGCGGCGACGGCGGGCAGCGGACAAAGCCAGGCCCGAACTCGTCGCAGGACGGCCCGCATACCGAGCCCTCCGGCGCCTTCACGCACAGCTTGCACTCGTCGCCCTGCGGGCACGGCCCATGCTGGCCGAGCCCGTCGCCCAGGTCGACCGCCGGCTCCGGGTCCGGCTCGGGCGCCGTCGTCGGCTCGGGCGCCGTCGTCCCCTCCGACGTCGTCGTCGGCTCCATCGAAGCAGTCGTCCCCGTCGAAGCAGTCGTCCCCTGGCCTGTCGCTATCGACGACCCCTGATCGCCGCTGTCCGTCCCACCGCCCTTTTCGGGCCCACAGCCCACGATCCACACCAGCGCCAGCATCCGGCTCGCTCGCATCTCCTCATGATGGCCGCCCCCGGAGCGACCTGTCAATCTTCGCCGCCGCACGCCTGTGGCCAAGGCGACCGCTCCCAGGTCCGCGCCGACGCCTCGCTCGCGCCGAAGCCGTCCGCGAGACCCGAGAGCGCCGCGGATACAGATGTCCTGAGAGCCATGCACTTTAGAACATGTTCTTCACGACATGTTCGAAGAGCACAGCCCCACGCGTCAGCAGCCTCAGCCCGGCGACCACGGTGCCCGGCGCGAGCGACCGCAGGACCCTGAGCCTGAACGGCGCCACGCAGCGCGCCAGCGCAGACAGCCCGCGATGCTTGCGGCAAGCTCGCGCCGCCATGAACGCATCCGCTCCGCGTACCAAAGACCTGAGGAACCTCTTCATCATGGGCACCGCGGCCATTCCGGTGGGCCACGAGATCGAGTGCGTGACCTACACGAAGACGAGCAAGGTGCTGCTCATGACCCACACGGCGAAGTACCAGCTGCTGACCGACCTGGTGACCGGCGTGGTGTACATGCCGTGGGTCAACGAAGGCGATACGCCGCCCTGGGAAGAGGACGACGTGGAGGTGGAGAGCCGAGTGCGCGGACGGGTTGTGCAATGCCTGGTCCAGACCATGACCCACGCCGACGGCACCGCGGGCACCAGGCTGCTCGTGGAAGTGAGCCGGTGACCCTGGGCCCCGTTCGCCTCACGTAGGCGCCGTGAACGCGACGAACCTCTGCTCAAAGCAGACGCTCACCGAAATTCATCGATCCCACGGTTGGCTCGAATGCTGGCGATCGCGTCGTCGAGAGTGATCGCCGCCGACTTCCTGCTCCCGCCTCTTCAAAGAAGAGACGCACCCGCGGCGCGCTGAATTCCCGCGTTCGAACCGTCCGCGTTTGCCCAGCGCGCAGGGCCCGCGCGCTCCGATTCCGCGCCAGGCGCGCGGCGCATTTTTTCGTGACACACTCGGGCTCCCGGCTCGCACTCACCCGACATGCCCAGCTCCCGGCCCGCTCCGTCCGTCGAGGCGCTGCTCGCGTTGATGCAGCGCGGCGACCTGCGCGCGCTCGACCACCTCGCGCGGGCTTACGGCGAGCGGCTGCTCGCGGTCGCGCGGCGGCGCTGCGACCTGCGCGAGGACGCCGAGGACGCCGTGCAGCAGGCCCTGCTCGCGGCCGGCGCGGCGATGACCGGCTACCGCGGCGAGGGCTCTCCGCTGGCGTGGCTCTCGACCCTCGTCGCCCGCACCTGCTGGCGGATGAACCGCAAGGCCGCGGCGACCGCCGACCTCGACGACGTCCCCTGCACCTGCGACGACCCGGCCGAGGTCGCCGAGCGGCGCGAGCTCGGCGCCAGCCTCGGCGACGCGCTCATGACCCTGTCGCGCACCGATCGCCTGGCCTTCTTGCTCGCCGCCGAGGGCGTCAGCAGCGTCGAGATCGCCGAGCGCTTCTCGCTCACACACGACGCCGTGCGCAGCCGGCTCAAGCGCGCCCGCAAGGTCCTGCGCGCCGCCCTCGAAAATCGTGACACACCGCCGGCCCGCGGCCGCACTGCATCGACGAGCCCCACGAAAGGACCGCTCTTCGATGACGACCTCGCCCAATTCCTCGCCCCATCACCGCAGCGATGACGCCTCGTTCGCCGCCGACGTCGCGGCCTCGCCCTACGTCCTCGTCAAGTTCGCCGGCGCCTGGTGCCCGCCCTGCCGCGCGCTCCAGCCGACCCTCGACGCGATCGCCCGCGACCGCAGCGACCTCGCGGTGTTCGACGTCGACGTCGACGCCAGCCACGCCCTCGCCGAGCGGTTCGGCGTGCGCAGCATCCCGACCCTGGTCGCCTTCCGCGACGGCCAGCCGATCGGCCAGCTCGTCGGCAACCAGCCGCGCGCCCGCATCGAGGCGCTGCTGCGCGGCTGATCACCGGCTCCACGCGGCCGGCCCGCGCATGTCTCTCGGGGCATGTTCTCGGGGGCATGGCACGACAGGCATGTCTCCGAGTACATGTTATCGCGAGGCATGCTCCCGCGGCATGATCTCGGGGGCATGTCCCGACAGGCATGTCTCCGAGGACATGTTCTCGCGAGGCATGCTCCCGGGCATGCTCTCGGGGGCATGTCCCGACAGGCATGTCTCCGAGGGCATGTTCTCGCGGAGCATGATCTCGGGGGCCTGCCCTGGGCAGGATGTCCCCGCGGACCTCTCGAGCAGCCTGCGCGCGCCTGCGCGGCGGCCTACCCGAGCTCGGCCAGGCCGCCGGTCAGGCCCAGCGCCTTGAACAGCTCGGCCAGCTTCTTGGCGGGGATCCGCTTGCTCGCCGCGGCCTCGACGCGCGGCATGGCGAACGCGAACGCGTCGAGGTCGGCGAAGCCGCGCTCCGCGTCGAACGAGTCGCTCTCGTGCTCGTAGCCGAGCACGCGGCCGGTGGTGGTGTCGAGCAGGTGCATGTTGCCGGAGCCGTCGGCGGACAGGCCGACGTAGCGCTCGTCGGCCGCGCCCGCCAGCCCCTGCTTCACGCAGTCGAAGCCGTACGTGCCCGACACGTCGAAGCGCTGCCCGAGCCACGGGAACCGGCCGCTGCGGACCAGCGCGTCGAAGGCCCGGGCGGCCGCGCGATGCCCCTCCGGCAGGCGGTCGATCCACTGCGCCAGCGGACGGGAGTCGGCGGCCAGCTCGGTGACGCGACGGCCGTTCGGGAAGAACGCCGCCAGGTCGCGCTCGAACTCGCCGCGCGCCACGTAGCCCGGCAGGCTCGCTGGCGTCGCCTCCTGGCCCCACGCCTTGATCGGCTTCGGTTGCACGATCTCCTGCCCGTCGCGGTCGAAGAACGCGGTGCTCTTGCGCTTGCCGTCGACGAACTCGGACACCCCGCGGTGCGGATGCGGCTTCGGCAGCTTGACGTCGTGTGCGCCGATCACCGTGTCACCGAAGCGGAGGATCTCGCCCTCGGTGATCTTCAGCCAGTCGAAGCGGCCGTGCAGCCGACCGCCGCGCCACGACGCGACCAGGGCGACCGCGCCGAACGGATAGCCGTGAAAGGTCGCGCGGACGATCGCGCCGTCCTCGTACACCGCCTCGATGCGGGTGGTCAGCGACGGGCCGATCGGGAGCCCGTACTGCTGCTGCAGCGCGATCGCGGCCCGCCGCGGCTCCTCGCCGTAGTTGAACTCGGGGTGGTTGGTGACCCACTCGACCGCGCCGTGGAGCTTGCCGGCGCGCAGGTTGGCGTCGAGCAGCGGCTGGCCGTCGCGATACCAGCGGCGGACCACGGTCTCGCTGTCCTCGCGCCACTGCGCGGACTCGGGATCGTAGGTGGCGGAGGCCGGGACGTGCTCGGGACGGGGCGGGCTGGCGGCGGTCATCGGCGCGACTTGGTACCACAATTCGCGGGCCGGACGCGCGCGCGCTCGCGCCCGCCATCGCCGGCCTGTCGCCCCGTGGAACCCCTGAACACATCGCGCGAAAATGTCTCTTAAGACATGTCCAATGGGCCATGTCATCGCGCGTCAGGGCGGCGACGTCGGCGCGCACGGACGAACATGTCCCCGGGGACATATTTTAAACAGCATGTCCGCGAGAACATGCCCGATCGCGCATGTCCGGGCGGACACCCGCGCTCACGCCCGCCGCGCGGCCGGCTTCTTCGCGCTCTTCTTCTTCTTGTGCGAGCACGGCCCGCCGCGCTTCTCCAGCCGCGCCAGCTCCCCCGCCAGGGTGCGCTCGGCCAGCACCGCCAGGCTCGCCTGCTCGAGCTCGTGCGACAGCTCGCTGAACATCAGCTCCATGTTGGCCGTGACGACGCAGCGGCGCGGGATGTCGGAGCGGCCGGCGAACAGGCCGCGCTCGCCGAGCACCGCCAGATAGACCTCGCGCAGCGTGATCGCCCCGGCCGGCCGGGCCAGGCGCGAGCCGCCCTTGACCCCCATCGTCGTGACGATCAGGCCCGCCGCCGCCAGCGTCGCCAGCAGCTTGCGGATCAGCGACGGGTTGGTCGCCAGCCCCTCGGCCAGCGCCGAGGACGAGAGCAAGCCCGCGTCCTCGCGCTCGGCGAGCGCCAGCATGAGCATCAGCTGCAGCGCCGAGGCGAACCGAACGTCCACCATGCGCGAGGTGTAGCACGCGGGCCCTCAGCCCGGTAGCCGCGGATAGTCGGTGAGGCCGGCCGCGCCCGGCGAGTAGAAAGTGGCCCGCTGGGGCTCGTTGAGCGCCGCACGCGCGGCGAAGCGGGCCGGCAGATCGGGGTTGGCGATGAACAGCCGCCCGAACACCGCGCCGTCGATCTGCCGCTCCGCCACCAGCACCTCGGCCTCGCCCTGCGAGAGATCGCCGGCGCCCAGCAGCGTGCCGCGGTAGTGCGGGCGCAGCTGGGCGAACGACAGCCCCGGGCCGCTGCCGCGCTCGCGGTCGTCGGCGGTCGTGCGCGTCACGTGCACGTACGCCAGCTCGCGCCGCGAGAGCGCCTGCAAGATCGCCGGGAATTCGGCCTGCCCGGCCGGATCGGGCTTGCCGTCGACCATCGCGCTCGGCGACAGCTTGAGCCCGAGCCGCCCCGCGCCCACGACCGCCTGCAGGCGATCGAGCAGCTCGTTCAGCAGCCGCAGCCTGCCCGTCAGCGAGCCGCCGTAGGCGTCGGTGCGGGCGTTGGTGGCCGCCCTCAAGAAGCGATCGAACAAATTGCCGCTGCTCGCGTGCATCTCGATCATGTCGAAGCCGAGGTCGTGCACGACCCGCGCGGCCCGCTCGAAGCCCGCGACCGCGCCGGCGATGTCGTCATCCGAGAGCATCGCCGGCCGGACTTCGTCGGTGACCGCCCACCACGGCGGCGCTCCCGGCCGCTCGGCGCGCGCGAGCCCGACGTCGAACAACTGCGCGGCGATCCGGCCGCCGGCCGCGTGCACCTGCCGGACCACGCGGCCCCACCCCGCCTGCTGCTCGGGCGTGTAGATCGCCGCCAGGTCGGGGAAGCCGGCCCCGAACGGCCGCACCGCCAGCGCCTCGCTGATGATGAGCCCGGCCCCGGCCCGCTGCGCGTAGTACTCGGCCATCAGCTCGGTCGGCGCCAGCCCGACGTCGGAGCGCAGCCGGGTCATCGGCGCCATGATCACCCGGTTCGGCAGCTCGAGCGCGCCGAGCCGCAGCCGTTCCAACAGGAGAGAACCAGTTTGTCCAGCCATCTGTGACATTGACTAGCTCACTTCATTTTTAACTGCAAGCATGACAAGAACACATCGGGCCGCGCGCGCCCGCTCGCTTGATTTTCGTGGCGCCGCCCGGAAATAGTTCTATAAGAGATACAGTTACCCGCCCGCCCTCGCGGGCGACCTCAGGAGCAGGCATGGACATCGGCATCATCGGTTCAGGACACATCGGCGGCAGCCTCACCCGGCGGCTCACCGCGCTCGGGCACCAGGTCCGCGTCGCCAACTCGCGCGGCCCCGCCAGCCTCGCCGCGCTCGCGGCCGAGACCGGCGCGACCGCGGCCACCGTCGAGGAGGCCGCCCGCGCGCGCGACCTCGTCGTCGTCACCATCCCGCAAAAGGCGATCCCGAGGCTGCCGCGCGACCTGTTCGCCGCGACACCCGCCGGCGCCGTCATCGTCGACACCGGCAACTACTACCCCGAGCTGCGCGACGGCCCGATCGCCGAGCTCGAGGCCGGCCTGAACGACAGCGAGTGGGTCGCGCGTCAGCTCGGTCGCCCGGTGATCAAGGCCTTCAACAACGTCGTGGCCCGCACCCTGTTCCGCGGCGGCCTGCCGGCGGGCGCGCCCGGGCGGATCGCCCTGTCGGCCGCCGGCGACGACGAGCAGGCCAAGCGGCGGGTCCTGCAGCTGATCGACGAGCTCGGCTTCGACGGCGTCGACGGCGGCACCCTGGCCGACTCGTGGCGGCAGCAGGTCGGCAGCCCGGCCTACTGCAAGGACCTCGAGGCCGGCGCGCTGCGGGCCGCGCTCGCGGCCGCCGAGCGCGACAAGGTCGCCGACTACCGCCGCGAGGGCGAGGCCTTCGTGATCAAGCTGATCGCCGAGAGCGGCGGCAACCTCGACGCTCTGGCCGCGCCGTAGATCACAGCCGCGACGAGGTCAGCTGGCGCTCGATCTCGTCGCCGGTCTTGGCGCCGGCGGGGAACACCCGCGACACCAGATAGACGATGTCCTGCACGACCCGCCAGGTCGCCTCCTCGACCCGCGTGGTCGTCTCGAGCAGCGTCACCGGCTCGGCGGTGCGCGACGGCATCAGCCGCAAGGTGATGCCGTCGGGCGCCGCGTCGGCGCGCAGCAGCGGGAACGCGGCCGTGCTCCACACGTACGACTCGAGGCCGCGGGCCAGGCCGGAGCGGCCGGTGCTATCGTCGCGCCAGAACACCGTCGCGCCCTTCGGACCGGCGAGCAACACCCCGCGGACGTCGAACGGCAGGGCCTCGCGGTGGCGCAGGTCGGCGGCCTGGGCCGGGACCTGCAGCGGGCCGGGGTCGACGGTGATGACGCGCAGGTCGTCGAGGTGCAGCTCGGTCAGCGGCGCCGGGCTCAGCGAGCAGCGGAGGTTGATGTCCTCGGCCAGCAAGAACACGTCGCCGTCCTCGATGCGGTAGTTGGTGACCTTGCAGCCGCGCAGCTCGAGCCCGGTGGTCGAGTTCTGGTCGACCATGTAAAAATTGTCGCCGCGCCGCACGATCTTGCAGTGCTTGCGCGAGACGGCCCCGCTGCGGATCGGGAGGTCGTTGTCGCGGGTGCGGCCGATCGAGAACTCGTCGGTGCCGACGCCGATCCGCCGTCCGGCGCACGTCAGCACGAGCGGGATATTCGCCATTGCCCGGGATGCTAAGCCAACCCGGGCCCTCGCGGGGCGCGCGGCGCTCGTGAACTAGCGCGTGGTCCCGCCCGGATCATGCGCGGCCACGAGCCATGAGTCCGCATCCTCGGGCGTGCGGCGGAGCGCGCAGTCACGCGCTGTCAAATTCGCCTCGTGGAAGTCAAAGGCCCGCTCGCGACCGGCGCCAACTGCACAGTTATTCAGCCCGCGCGAGCCCGTAGGCGGGCTCCTAGGCCCCTGAATTCCCCGAATTGTTGCCCCCGCGGCGCCCGATCTGATAGCGCCGCCCAGGTGCCCAGCAGCAAGAACCGCCGGATGGCCACGGGCCGGCGCAAGACCACTCGCCGGACCGAGGGTCTGCGCGCGTGGCTCGGCCTGCAGACCTCCAGCCGGCCGGCGACGCGGATGACCCGCAACCGCCGGATGACCGAGGAGCAGCGGCAAAAGGCCGCGCGGGCCTACGTCGACCCGGTCGAGCGGAAGACCCGCAACCGGACCGTCGCGCTGCTGATGCTGCTGGCGGTGGTCAACCTCTACGTGTTCGTGTGGCGTGAAGGCACCAGCGTGCTCGAGCTCGGGGCCCCGCGGGCCGCCGCGATCGTCGAGCACGACGACCGCGGCCACGGCCCGCTCGGCGCCTTCGCCGAGCCGCCCGAGACCGCCTGCGGCAGCGACCCGGTGCGCATCTTCGAGGGCCTGCACGACCAGATCCACCAGGCCACCACGCTCGACAAGGGCCGGACCCTGCGCCTCGCGCTGCTCGAGCTCGGCGTCGCCGCGGCCGAGATCG
The DNA here is from genome assembly GCF_028368995.1 of Nannocystis bainbridge. Classification (GTDB taxonomy): domain Bacteria; phylum Myxococcota_A; class Polyangia; order Nannocystales; family Nannocystaceae; genus Nannocystis; species Nannocystis bainbridge. The sequence goes on from NZ_JAQNDL010000001.1 coordinate 1,073,856, forward strand.
ACGCGCTCGAGGCGGCCCTACGCCCCACCATCGACCTCGGCCTGGTCGCCGGGACAGGTGCCCCGCTGCGCTTCGCCACCGACCGCCACGGCGCGATCCTCGCGGTGGAGATCGAGCAAGCCGAGGGCCGCCTGCTGCAGGCCTGTCGCGCCGGCGGCCAGAGCGGCATCACGGTCCGGGCGATCCAGCACCCGCCCGTCAGCGACGTGGTCGCGGTCCACCTCGAGCTCGGGGCCGACGCCGATCTGCGCGCCGCCGTGGTCGGGGCCGGCGAGCGGCCGGAGCTCGCCGACCGGATCGCCGCGGCGCTGGCGTTCGAGGTCGACCTGGTCGCCGACGCCCGCCCGCGCGACCGCATCGACCTCGTCATCGAGCGCCGCTTCCTCGGCAAGCAGTTCCACCGCTACGGCAGCCTGCTGGCGGTGCGCTTCCGCGGCGAGGCCGGCCGCTTCCTCTCGTTCCGCTTCCAGACCGGCGGCGGTCAGGCGGCCTACTTCGACGCCGAGGGCAAGCCGGTGCGCCGCACCCTGCTGCGCTCGCCGCTGGCCTTCCACGCGCTGCACTCCGGCGCGCGGGCGATGATGCCGCCGTCCGTCGAGGTCGTGGCCGGCCGCGCCGGCGCGCTCTACCGCCGCCCCGAGGGCGCGCCCGTGGTCGCGCTCGGCGACGGCGTGGTCCGCTCGCTCGGCGAGCAAGGCGACGCCGGCCTGGTGCTCGAGCTCGCCTACGAGGACGGCACCGTGGCCCGCTACGCCCACCTCTCGCGCACGCTCGGCGATCTGCGCCCGGGCCAGCCGGTCCGCCAGGCCCAGCTCGTCGGCCTCGCCGGCCACTCCGGCAAGACCGCGACCGACCGCGTCCGCCTCGAGCTGTGGCGCGAGGACAACGGCGAGGCCAGCGTGCTCGACCCGCTGCTGCTGGCCGCCGGCGGCGACCGCCGCCCCGCCGTGGTCGGCGCCCCGCTCAAGGGCACCTCGCTCGAGCGCTTCAAGCTCGAGATCGCCCCGTGGCAGAAGGCCCTGCGCGAGACGGCGAACTGAAGCATGGCCGCGAGGACATGCCCCGAAGGGCATGTCCCCGAGCCCATGGCCCGAAGGACATGTCCACACGGACATGTCCTCTCGTCACATCATCGCCACGTCGAGCAGCAGGCCCTTGAGCGCCGCGTACTCGCCCATCATCGACAGGTCGTGCTCGGTCAGGTTGAACACGCCGACCGGCGCGCCGTCGCGGTCGAGGATGATGACATCGCGATAGACCACCTCCCACTGGGTCCACGCGTCGACCTCGGCCACGTCTTGCAGCAGCGGGATCTTCCGTCCCCCGGCCATTTGCGGGATCGCCGACTCGTAGCCGATCCCGTTCACTCCCAGCAGCGCGATCCCCAGGGCCGGGAACTCGCCGTCGAGCTCGATCTGCAGGTCATTCAGGTAGCCGAACTGGCTACGGCAATAGCCTCAAGTCGCGTGCGCGAAGTACCAGCCGGACACCTGGCCCGCGTAGTCGCTGCGGGCCCGCGTCTGCTCGTAGGTCGCCGACTCGGGGTTCACGTCGACCAGCGCCCAGTTCGGCGCCAGCTCGCCGGGCTCGCCGGTGGTGTCGGTGTCGGTGTCGCCGGTCGAGGTCGTCGGCTCGCCGGTCGTCGGCTCGTCGCCGGTGCTGGTCGTCGGGACAGGTCCCGAAGTACCTGGCCCCGAGGTCATGGTGGAGCCGCCCGTGGTCGGCCCGGTCTCGGTCTCGGCGCCGGTGCTGGTCGGCCCGCCGGTGCTCCCGGTGGCCGTCGTGTCCGAGCCGCCGTCGGGGCAGCCGGCGAGCGCCAGCGCGCACACGTAGAAAGATCGTCGTGGGTTCACCCCACCAGGCTACCACCGTTCCTCAGGCGCGCGGCTCGGTCTTCCCGTGCTGGCGCAGCGGCTCGCCCGCCATCACCCGCTCGTACGCGGGCACCCAGTCGGGCCACTCGGTCCCGGCCAGCCGGTCCATGAAGGTCGAGCCGAACCCGAAGTGCCCCGTGAAGCGCGCGTGGTGCAGCGCGTGGAACGTGTACGGGTGCGCCAGCCACACCGCAGGGCTGCGCGTCAGCGCCGGCGGCCCGAGCTCGACGTTGGCGTGGCCGATGACGTTGCCGAACACGTTGTAGAACAGGTACACGAGGTAGCCGATCAGGCTGACCGGTGCGACATGTCCCAAGAGCCATGGAACGCCGACGTAGCCGAGCGCCCACCCCAGCGCCTCGACCGTCGACACCGACTGGGCGCTCCACGGGCTCGTCACCCGCGACAGATGGTGGTGCCGGTGAAACCGCATCATCGCCCGGGTGTGCAGCAGCCGGTGCAAGCCGTAGAAGTAGACGTCGAATACGACGCTGCACAAAAAGAAGCTGGCGACCGCCCAGCCGATCGTGTCGGGCCCCCAGACGATCCACCGCCCCTGCAGCGCCAGCGCCAGCGCCAGCGGGATCAACAAGCAGAAGCGGATGTTGGCCCGGATCTCCCGCTCGACCTGGCCGTCCGGCACGGGGTCGCCCTGGATCCGCTTGCTGCTCGGCGCCCGCTCGGCCGCGCGACCGAGCGCCACCGTCACCAGCGTGACGGCGGCGTGGGCGAACACCAACACCACGAACCAGTCGAGGAAGGTCCCGAGGTCGAACACCCGCGCATTGTGACACCTCCGGCCGCCCCGCGCCGCGCGAGCCGCGTGACCTGACCTGCGCGCGGACCTGCGCGGCGGCGGCCGGCCTGGGGCCATCGCCCGCGAATGTCAGTATCCGTCGGGGATCTTGCCGTTCAAGAAATGGATCGTGTTCGGCTCGCGCCGCCGCGACCACAGCGCCTCGACCGGAGTGTCGGCTGTCCCTCGGGACAGGCCCTCCTGCGTCGACCAGCCCGGCACCTCGCCGGCGCGCAGGCTGTGCAGCCCGCTCTGCCACACGCCGATGATGTACGTGTGCCCGGCCGCGCGCCCGCCGAAGAAATCGGTGAAGCGGCGCGCGAACTCCTGCCCGCGCGCCGCCCCGAACGCCTCGCAGGTGCGAAACCACCACAGGTGATCGGGCACCATGCGCTCGCGGATCGCCGCGAGCTTGACGTGCAGCGGGTGCGTCGGCAGCAGCGCGTCGGCGGTCAACCCCTTGCGATCGACGAACAGCTCGCCCCAGTGGCCGTGCCCCCAGTACTGGATCTCGGCGATCTCGCGCCCGGGGTGGGTCGTGGCCAACCACTCGAGCCCGTCCTCCCAGCAGGTCACCCCGTGCGCCGCGTCGAACCGCGACAGCCCGCGGTACAGGTGCGCGCCGGCCCCCCACGCGTGCGACAGGCCCGGCCGCAGGCGCTTGCCGGTGCAGGTGCGGTCGAACAGCATCAGGCGCAGCGGAGCGGAGCGCATCGCCGCCAGTGTAGCCTCAACGCGCGCCGAACCGACCGACGAGGCTCAGGCTGCCCAGACCCGGCTGCAGCGACAGGCCCCCGCGCAGCCGGCGACCGAGGCGGACATCGCGGCCGCCGAGCACCAGCAGCGGCACACCCGCGGCCACGCCGATGGCCGCCAGCACCGCGCCCGCGATCAGCATGCGGTCGCCCTCGACGTCGAGCGCGCGCAGCGGCGCGAGGTCGACCGGCAACCCGGCCGCCAACACCGGCGCGATCGCCTCGTCGAAGCGCCGCTTGGAGCTCGCCCCGCCGAGCGCGAGCCCGCCGCCCAGCGCCGCCACGACCATCATCGCCCCGCCCGCGACGAGCTCACGCCGACCGCGGCGGATCTGGCGGTCGCCCGCGCGGCGATCGGCGCGAGCGCGCCGGATCTCCGCCCGCCGCTGCGTCACCGACCGCTGCAGCGACGCCGACTCGGCGTGGACCCGCGCGACGTCGGCCGCGGCGATCCGCGGCACCGGCGACGCGTCGGCCAGGGCGACGGCCTCGCGGGCGTGGAAGGCCGCGCGATCGAGGCTGGCGGTCGAGGTCTGTACTTTGAGCCATGTCCTGGCGGCCATGAGATGAATCCACGGATCTTGCGTGTCCCAGGCCTGGCCGCTGAGCCAGCGGGCGCAGTGCTCGACGCCCTGGATGGCCTCGAGCTCGCCGATCCTGGCGATCAGCGCGTCGCGCTCGCCGGCCGCCACCGCGACCGGATCGATCGGCTCCGCCCGGGCGACAGCAGGTCGCCGCGGCTGCTTCGGGGCGGCCGCGGCGGGCAGCGGCACCAGGCACGACGCGGCGCACACGAGCGCGATCACGGAGCGACGAGACGCGACGAACATGCGATCCTCCGGGCCAGGGGCCATCGATCAGGATGACCCGCCGCGTCGCGCCGACAACCGGCCGCGCATCCCCCTGTGCCAGCCCCCACGGGCCGAAATCGCCACGGCCCGCCGACGCACGATCGCGGTGGACAGCGAGCCGGACTCACCGCCATCCTGCGATCATCGCCACGCATGCCGCAGCGCCGCGCCCTCCGTCCCTCGCCGCTCCCGCTCCTCGCGCTCGCCTGCGCCGTCGCCTGCGGCGATGAACCGGCCGACGACGCCGGCGCCACCGACAGCGACACCGATACGACCACCGCCGCCAGCGCGACCTCGGAGGCCGCGCCGACCACCAGCGGGACCACCGCCTGGGAGGAGGAGACCGAAAGCGAGCCCGAACAGCCGGTCACCGTCGAGTGGTCCGAGCTCGAGCTGCGCCTGATCCGCGGCGGCGACGTCCTGCTGCGCTTCCCGGCCGACGGCTTCCAGCTCGGCGTGGTCGCGGCCCTCGACGACGACTCGTCGTACGACCCGGTGTTCCTGGCGCCCGACGCCTGGCGCACCGTCACCGCCGCCGAGGAGCTCGCCAGCGACGCCGCGGTCGACGTGCGCCTGTCCTTCGGGACAGATCTGCACGCGCGCCTGACCGTCACCGAGGCCGCCCCCGGGCGGTTCGCCGCCAGCCTGATCCCCGAGCCCGGCGGACCGGCCCTCGCGTACATGCGCCTGCGCCCCGTCGTCGACCCGGGCGAGGGCTTTTATGGCCTCGGCGAGTACTTCGACGCCGCCGAGCACCGCGGGCGCGTGCGGGCGATGCAGCTCGAGTACGACCCCCAGATCGAGAGCCAGTACAACGAGGCCCACGTGCCGGTCCCGTTCGTCACCGGCACGCGCGGCTGGGGCATGTTCGTCGCCGACCCGCACGCCGCGGTGTTCGACGTCGCCGCCGCCGCCGCCGACCGCGTCGAGGCGACCTTCGGCACCGGCCCCGACACCGCCGCCGGCCTGGTCTTTCACCTCTACGCCGCCGACCACCCGCTCGACGTCACGCGCCACTACTACGCCACCACCGGCGCGCCGAAGCTGCCGGCCCCGTGGGCGCTGGGCCCGTGGATCTGGCGCGACGAGAACGACGACCAGGCCCAGGTCGAGGAAGACATCGCCACCATCCGCGAGCTCGACCTGGCGACCTCGGCGATCTGGATCGATCGCCCCTACCAGAGCGCCGTCGGGGTGTTCGACTGGCACGCGACCCAGTTCCCCGCCCCGCAGGCGATGATCGGCAAGATCCACGACCTCGGCCTGCGGCTCGCGCTGTGGCACGTGCCCTACGTCGACGACGTCCCGGCCGCCGCCGCCATGCGCGACGAGGCCGAGGCCAATGATTTCTTCCCGCCCGAGGTCGGCCTCATCACCTCCGATTGGGGTGAGCCGCTCGATCTCACCAATCCCGACGCGTTCGAATGGTGGCAGGACCACATCCGCGAATACACCGACCACGGGATCGACGGCTTCAAGCTCGACTACGCCGAGGACATCACGGTCGGCCTCGGCGGCGCGCGCACGGTCTGGCAATTCGCCGACGGCAGCAGCGAGCGGACCATGCACAAGCTCTACCAGCTGCTCTACCACCGCGCCTACGCCGAGCTGCTGCCCGAGGCCGGCGGCTTCCTGCTGTGCCGCGCCGGCACCTACGGCGATCAGCAGAACGTCAGCGTGATCTGGCCCGGCGACCTCGACGCCAACATGGCCGCGCACCGCGAGCAGGTCGACGACGACGGCGACACGTACGTGGCGGTCGGCGGCTTGCCAGCGGCCCTCACCGCCTCGCTCAGCCTCGGCCCCAGCGGCTTCCCCTTCTTCGCCTCCGACACCGGCGGCTATCGCCACGCGCCGCCCGATCGCGAGACCTTCGTCCGCTGGTTCCAGTACACCGCGCTCACCCCGGTCATGCAGGTCGGCACCGGCTCGTCCGACGTGCCGTGGGAGTTCACCCCGGCCAACGGCCTCGACGACGAGAGCCTGGCCTGGTACCGCCAATACGCGCGGCTGCACCTGCGCCTGTTCCCGTACGTGTGGACGCACGCGCAGGCGCTGGCCACCGGCGGCCGCCCGCTCCAGCGCCCGCTCGGCCTCGCCTTCCCCGAGCTCGGCGTCCACCCGTCCGACGCCTATCTGCTCGGCAACAACCTGCTCGTCGCGCCCGTCGTCGCTCGCGGCGCCACCTCGCGCAAGCTGTCCCTGCCGCCCGGTGCCTGGCTCGACTGGTGGACCGGCGAGGTCCTGCAGGGCGACCAGGAGGTCACCGTCGCCGCCCCGCTGGCCACCCTGCCGCTGTTCCTGCGGGTCGGCGGGATCGTGCCGATGCTGCGCCCGACCATCGACACGCTCGCGGAGGCCACCGCGGCCGACGTCGACTCGTTCGTCGGCGACCCCGGGATCCTCCACGCCCGCATCGCCCCCGGCCCGCTCGGCAGCCGCTTCGACCTGTACGATGGGACAGCTCTGCACCAGCGCCTCGGCAAGGCCGCGCTGCACCTCGAGGTCAGCCCCGGCGCGGTGTTCACCAGCGGCTTCGACCTCGAGATCCACGCGCTCCCGCCGATCGCCGCCGTCACCGTCGACGACGCCCCGCTGAGCCAACACCCCGACGCCCCTGCGCTCGACGCCGCCCCCGACGGCTGGTTCCACGGCAGCGACCTCGGCGGCACCCTGCGCCTCAAGCTCGGCCCCGGCGCGCACACCGTGGTGGCCACGCTCGCCGAGTAGATCGCGGCGCGACCCGGCGGGCCATACGCGCCCAGCGAGCGCGACCGTCGAGCCCCGGGGCCGGCCCGGGTCCCGCAGATCTGCCACCGCCCCTGTCGAGCCCGCTGGTCCACGCGCGAACCACCAACCGCGCTGCCGGCCTCGACCGCGAGCACGGCCCGCCGACTCGCCCTGTGGCTCGCCCCTTGCGAGCGCTCACCCGCGCCAGCTCGCGCGCCGGGCCGTTCCGCGGCCGTCTCCCTCCCCTCGTCGCGGTCCCGGCCGGGCCGGTGGAGCAATTCGCGTTCGCACCTCCGCGCGCGAACGTTCGGCAGGGCTGTCACGAAGACCATGTCTGATAGGACACGTCCATCGCGACAGTGACGCCGCCCCACCCGGCGCTCCGTACGCGGATCCTTCAGCCCTCCCATGCCTCCAGAACCGGCCCCACGGCGGGGTCGCGCGCCGCCACGCCGAAACGCCGCCAGGGCCCCGATCTGCCGCCAGGTGCCCCCGGATGAGCTTCGGGTTTTGCGCAGCCCATCAAGAATCCATCATGGCCGGGTTTTTCGCCTCTTTGCCGCCTGCAGCCGCGTTCGCGCCCTATCCAGCCCCGCGTGCCGGCGATCACCGGCACAGACGGACGCGTCGCCCCGCAGAACGCTGGAGGTCTCGCTCCCTGACGATCGGAAACCGGAGCGCCGACAGTGGCGCGCTCCAGTTGCACCCCCCCGGGACCAGGTCCATTACCGGGTCGTGCTACCGATCCTTCACATCCATGCAGGTGACTGCGCCGCCGGGTTCGCTCGCGAGATCGACCTCGAAGGCGAAGTGCTCGGTTGGCGCGACAGCGCCGCGGTCGGACCGGTCTCGCGCGAGCGCGGCCGGCACGTGTTCCTCCGCATGGCGTTCTGGCAGACGGACCTCGCGGAGATCCAGCGGGCCGAGGAGCTGCCGTCCGATTGCGAGCGTGTGTTGTGGTTCGGTCCCGACCCGTGGGAGCAGCTCCAGCTCGTCGAGCTGCTGGCGTACATGTCCGATGGGCCATGTTCGATCGTGCCGCTGAGCCGGGCGGTGACCGAGCTGACCCCGAGCGAGCTGCAGGCCGCCTTCGTCGCTCGCCGCAACGCCGAGTCGCTGCGGTTCTTCGCCGCCGCCTTGTGGTTCGATTTCTGCGACAACGACCCGGCCGGCATCGCCCTGCGCCTGCGTCGGGCCGCCAACGACCAGCGCCTGCCGCACCTCGGCGCCGCCATCCGCCGCGTCCTGCAGGATCGCAACGAGCAGAGGACCGAGCGCGAGATCGAGGATCTGGTGCGCGCCGGCGTCTACGAGCTGCCGGCCCTGCTCGAGGCCCTGCGCGAGCGCGAGCTCCCGGCCCACGGCGCGTGGTACGGCGACGTCGTGGTCGGCCGCCTGCGCGACGCCTGCATGCGCACGCAAGCGGCCAACGACCTCGCGCTCAGCGTAGCGTCATTCCTGCCGTGAACACGAGCCCGCTGTCCTCGGCGTACATCTCGTAGCCCGAGGGACCGAACACCTGGTACATGCCGAAGAGCGCCTTGAGCTCTTCCTGTTGCCCCGCCATGCCGAGCAGCGGCTCGAGCTGCGCCATCATGCGGGCCAAGTCGTAGGCGAACAGCGCCATCGGCGGATCCTTGACCTCCGGCGCCGCCAGCAGCTTGCTGACCGTGGCCTCCGAGCCCGGCCCGACCGCCAGCACGAAGCCGGTCCCGGCCTTGGCCCCGTAGGCGATGCCGTTGACGAACGGGATCGTGTTATCGGGCAGCGTCTTGACCGCGCCGTCGTCGCTGAACTCGTAGGCCGCGATCATCGGCAGCTCCGGGCGCACCGCCTCGTAGATCGCCCGCGGGTCGCTCGCCGCCAGCACCGCGTGAGCCGTGATCGACGACGGCAGGAAGCCCGACATCTTGATGTCGGTCAGCACCAGGCTGCCGCCGCGCAGCCCCGGCACCCACTTCGGGATCGACGACGTGTCCTGCCCGATCTTGGCCGCCATCTGGTTGAGCTCCGCCAGCTCCGGGCACTGATACGGCGCCTTCGTCACCTCGGCGCCCTTGCGCAGCGTCATCTCGATCGTCTTGCCGACGTCGATGCCGCCGCCCATGGCGAACATCGCCTCGCCGCGGACCTCCTTCGACAGCCCCGGCACCGACGCGCGCAGCGCCTTGATCTCCTGCGCCAGGTCGGAGCGCAGCTCGACCGCGAACTTGGCCGTGAAGCCGCTCGCGTCCATCGCCTCGGTGCCGAACACCAGCATCGGCGCGACCCCGGCGAGCCCGCGGACCTCGTCCTTGCACACCTGGGTCAGCTGCGGCCACTTCTCGACCAGCTTCGGCGACAGGGCCGCCAGGATCTCTTTGTTGAGCGGGTCGCCCTCGCCGAGGAACCCCTCGACGATCACCCGCGCGTCGATGTAGCCGGCGTTGTGCTTGCCGAGCTGGTACGTCGTCAGCAGGTCGCGCAGCTTGGGCGAGTCGGCCAGCGACCGCTCCGGCGCCGTCTTGCCGAACAGCAGCTCGAACACCCGGTCGGCCATCGCCGCCGGCGCGACGCCCATCACCAGCTCGCCGCTGACGATCGCCGCCGCGATCTTGAACTCGCCGGCGGTGCCGCACCAGTAGTCGGCGTCGCCGAGCTTGCACACCGGGATCGTCACGTTGCCGGCGGTCTGGACCCGACCCAGCAGGTCGCGGAATGCCTGCGGGTCCTTCAGCGACACGCGCATCGCCGGCAGCACGCCGATGCCGTACAGCGCCGCCTTGCCGTCGACGTCGATGCCGGTGCGATCGATGCCGCCTTCCTTCACCACCGCGCGGAACTCGGCGAAGATCGCCTTGGCCAGCGGGGCCCACTCGTCGTCCGTCGGCATCTGCTCGATCATCGGCCCGACGCGCTCCATGAGCGGGCTGACGCTCGCGTAGACCTTCTCGATCATCTGCCGCGCCGAGCCGCCGAAGCTGATGAACGCGTACGGCGTGTCGGCCGGGATCTTGCGCAGCAGCTCCTGCACGCCGGCATCTGCCAGTGCCTGCGCGGCCGCCTGCTCGTTCGACTTGCTGCAGCCGGCCACGCCCGTGACCGCCAGCACCGTCGCCAACGCCGCCGCACGCCCGCACCCGAGAGGCCAACGCATCCACTGCTTCGCTCGCATCATCGAGCGGTCCTATCACCCTTCGCACGGGCCGGCAAGCGCGCCCCCGCGCCAGCGGGCCCTCGCACCGGCGCCGCGCCGCGTTTGGCTGCAGGTGCGGCGCGTGATCGTGCGAGCGTCGCCCTCGTGCCATTCGCCGGCGCGATCGCGAGGCGGGCCCGCCTCACGACAATGGCCGCGCGGCCGTCCTCGCCCGCGCGGCCTCACGCGACGTGCAGCCCGAGGCCGCGGCGGACCTCGAAGTACTCCTCGCTGACGCTGTAGACCACCAGCTCGCGCAGCGCCTCCTTGGGCGCCAGCAGCGAGCCGAACACCCGCTGCTCCTGCCCGATCGCGTGGGCCGCGGTGGCGAGGTCGTTGCAGAACACGAACCCCGCGCGGTAGCTCGCCAGCTCGGCCGCCCGGGCCCAGCGCTTGACGTCGACCTCGCCGCCCTTGACCAGCCGCTGCAGCGCCGCCGTCAACCGCTCGATCGCCGCCGCCGGCAGGTGCTTCGTCACCTCGCGCGCCAGCGCCTGCGCCCCGCCGGACAGCTCCGGCGCCCCGACCTTGCACACGTGCATGCTCGCCATCAGCACGTCCTTGAGGTTCTCGGGCGAGCGGTCGATGATCATGAACGCGTAGTGCGGCGGGTACAGGTCGAGCGCGTGGCGGCCGAGCATGAACGCCAGGTTGTTCTCCGACTTCTCGGCCAGCGCCCCGGCCAGGGCGATGATCGTCGGCCGCACGCTGCCGCCGCGCTCGACGTTCAGCACCGCCGCGTCGCCGGGCTCGTCTGGCCGAAAGTACAGGTCGGGCTGCGGCAGGCCGTAGACCGAAGTCACGTAGACGAAGCTCTTGCTGACCAGCGAGCCGTCGTCTTCGGGGTCGACGCGGTCGGACGGGCGCAGCGGGTACGGCAGCATCTTCGGCCGCCAGCCGGCCAGCACCGGCGCCAGCAGCCCGAGCACCGCGCCGACCCCGGCGTCCTCGTCGGCGTGGAACACACAGCGACGCAGCAGCTCCTCGCCGAGCCGCTGCTTGATCCGGCGGAACTCCGGCTGCGGGTAGCGGTGGTAGAGCGTCGTCTCCTGCGCGGTCGCCTGCTTGAGGAACACCAGCGTGCGGGCGACGCAGAACGCCTTGTCGAGCTCGCGGCGGGCCACGTAGATGTCGAACAGCCGGTGATAGCTGACGTAGCGGTGCGGCTCCAGGCGCAGCAGCGTGAAGTGGGCGCGGATCAGCGGCTCGCCGAACTCGCGCGCGTTGTTGTTGCGGACCAGCGCCTCGTACAGCTCGACCAGGATCTGCCAGCGGTCGACGTTGCCCGGGTCGAGCGCCGCCGCGACCTCGAACGCCTTGGCCGCGGCCCGGAAGTCGCCCAGGCGGGTGCGGTAGATCTCGGCCAGGTTGGTCCACAGCATCGTCCGCAGCGGCGTCTCGCCGTCGGGCGGCAGGCGGTTGATCATCTTGCGGTAGGCGCGATCGAGGCCCTTCCACTCCTTGCGCTGCGTCAGCAGCTTGTCGATCGCCTGGAACGCCTTGAGCTGGCCCGGATCGTCGTCGAGCACGCGGTCCAGCCGCGCCAGCGCGGCGTCGACCTGGGCCAGGTTGTCGCGCAGCAGCACCGCCGCCGTGTAGTGGAAGCGGGCCCGGCGGGCCGCGTCGGGCTCGACCTCGACGATCCGGTCGAGCACGCCGACGGCCTCCTGCCACATCTTGCGCTCGGTGAACGTGTCGAGCAGGAGGTGCAGCACCACCAGGTCGCGCGGCCGCAGCTCGAGCGCGCGCTGGAACGCGATCACGGCCTTCTGCGGGTCGCGCAGGCGGCCATTGAACAGCTTGCCGCTGGCGACGAACAGCTCGAACTTGACGCCGTCGTCGCCCGCGCTGTTGATCATCGCCCGGCGGGTGTTGAGCGCGCCCTGCCAGTCCTCCGCGGCCAGCTGGTGCTCGAGCGTCGCCTCGAGCGCCTGCCAGTTGTTGGCGTCGAGCTCGAGCGCCTTGCGCAGGTAACCCGGCGCCTTTTGCGTCTGACCGCGCCGCTTGCACACCTCGGCCAGGCGCACGTGGATCGCCGCCGACACCTTGTCGGTCTTCTCCTTGGCGGGCGCCGCCAGCAATTGATCGTAGTAGCCGAACGCCGCCTCCCACTCGCCTGCCTCGAAGGTCAGGTCGGCGCGGCCGAGCATCGCCGTCCAGTTGCCGGGCTCGAGGTCGAGCGCCTTCTTGAACAGCTTGAGCGCCCGGGTCGAGCGGCCGAGCAGGCGCTCGACCCGGGCCGCGCGCAGGCACAGCTCGACGTGGGCCTTGACGCTGATCGGCGCGCCCGGGGCCTTGCGCACCAGCATCTCGTAGATCGGCGCGGCGCCGACGTAGTTGCCGGCCTCGTAGTAGATCTTCGAAAGCACGGTGCCGACGCGCACGTTCTCGGGGTCGAGCTCGATCACGCGGGCGAAGATCTCGGTCGCCTTGGCGACGTCGCCGAGCTGGCGATAATGGAGGAACGCGGCCTCGATGCCGAACTCGACCCGCTCGTAGTAGCTGGTCGCGTGGGTCAGCAGCGCCTCGCACACCGCCGCCAGCTCGCGCCAGTCCTTGCGACCGCGGTACATGTCGGCCAGCAGCGTCAGCGCCGGCACGTGCCCGGGCGTGTGCTCGAGCGCCCCGCGCAGGTACAGCTCGGCCCGCTCCGAGGCCACCAGCTTCTCGTGCAGCAGCTTGCCGACGTGCGTCAGTTCTTCGGTGCGCAGGCCCGGGTCGGCGCACAGCGACAGGAAGTGGTCGAGCGTCTGCACCGCCGCGTCCCACTGCTGCCCGCGCTCGTACAGCCGCGCCAGCGCCAGCACGGCGTCCTGCGACGTCGGGTCGAGCTGGATCATCGCCCGATAGGCCGCGATCGCCCCCGGGATTTCGCCGAGCGACTTGTCGAGCACGTAGCCCATCGCCCCGTACAGCCCGGTCTTCAGCGCGCGGTCGCCAGTCCGCTCCGCGTGCTCGCGGTACGCCTGGACCAGCTCCTGCCACTGCTCGGCCGCGAGGTGCTGGGCCGCCAGGTTGTAATACGCGTAGTCGAGGCCCTGCGCGATCCACTGCTGCCAGGCCTGGCCCTCCTTGCCGCCCGCGCCGCCCGCCAATTGCGTCAGCGCCTTCTGCATCTTGTGCAGGATGTCGATCTGCGCCCGCGGCTCCGCCGTCTGCCCGAGCGCCGTCTGCAGCGCCTCGAGCGAATAGAACATCGCGCTGTCGGTGGTCGGCTGCTGCTTGCCGCGCGCCGCCGCCTTGGCCCTGGCGTCGCCCTCGCGCGCCCCGTCCTCGTCGATCTGCTGCAGCGCGGCCACCAGCGCGCCCATGTCCTGGAACCGGTCCTCGCGGCGCTTCGACATCGCCTTCAGCACCAGCGACTCCACCAGCGGCGGGATCTCGGCCTCGGGCGCCACGCTGCCGAGCGCCGCCGCGGCCGCGAACTTGTGCTGCATCGTCACCTGCGTCGGCCGGCCGAAGAACGGCACGCGCCCGCTCAGCAGCGTGTACATCAACACCCCGAGCGAATAGATGTCGCTGCGCTGGTCGACCGCCTCGCCGAGCGCCTGCTCCGGCGCGATGAAGTGGACCGCGTCGCCGAGCACCACCGTGCCCGCCTCGCGGTCCTGCGTCACCGCCTCGACCGCGACCATCCCGAAGTCGGCCACCTTGACGTGGTCGTCCTCGCCGACGATCACGTTGCCGGGCTTGATCGCGCGGTGGATCACCCCGGCCGCGTGCGCCGCCTGCAGGCCCTCCGCGATCTGCAGCGCGATCGCCCGCACGCGCGGCCACGGCTGCCGCCCGCTGCGGCGCAGCAGCAGCCCGAGGTCCTCGCCCGCGAACGCCTCGGTCACCACGTAGACGTCGCCCTCGGGGGCGATGTCGGCGTCGAGCACCTCGAGCACGTTGACGTGCAGCACCGCCGCCGCGTCCCGCGCCTCGTGCAGCAGCCGCTCGGCCTGCGCGCGGTCCTGCGAGAACTCCTGGCGCACGATCTTGATCCACACCGGCGTCGGCGGATCGATGAACTCGGCCAGGAACGTGTCGGCCACGTCGCCGCGCGCGAGGTGCTGGAGGATCTTGAACTCGTCGGCGAAGACGTTCCCGATCCTCGCCTTGGGGCTGCGGTCGACGACAGGCTGCTCTTCGCTCATGGCGGGCTACCGGGGCCCACTCTACTCGAATTCCTGGACCGCCCCACAGCCGTGACGAGCCCCCTTTTCGCCCCAATTCGCCTGCAGGCCGCCGCTGCAGCGCGAGTTCGAGCCCGCGGCTTGTACATGCAGCCCCGGGCCGCGGCGCGATCGCGGGGCCGGCGGCAGCGTCGCGGCGCGAGACCCTCGCCCGCGACCCGCCGCGGGCATCACGAACGCAGGTCCTCGCCCGCGACCCGCCGCGGCTGTCACGAGGGCAGCTCCTCGCCGCGCGCCGTCACTCGCGGGGCCCGCTCGTCGGCCTCGATCTTCTGCAGCGCCGCTGCCATCGCGTCGCGCAGCCCGGCCGCCGCGGCCGGACGCATGCGCACCGTGACCGACCCGACGCTCACGTGCAGCATCCCGCACGTGCACTGCTGCACGGTGCATTGTTCGTTTTGCGCGACTGTTCGGGTGCGGTGCTCCATAGCTACGTATCCTGCCACAGGCGGCCGCTCCCTGCACGCGCTTCCAGTTCGCTGCACCGCGAAAACTCCGGCTCGGGCGGCCCGGTCTCACTGGACGTCGATATGCACAAGTCCTTTGGGACCTGTCCTCCGGGCCAGCCTCTGACGCCACCGACCGCCGCGCCACGATGATGACCGGCGCGCCACCGAGCCGCGCGCGCCCACGTGCGCCGCGGCTCGTCCCCTAACCTATTTCGTCCCGCTGACCGAGTACGCGCCCAGGGCGTGCCTCGCCGCGACGGCCGCGCCCGTCTGCGAGCGCGGCCCTCGTCCGTCCCCATCGCCGGGCCGCTCGTGCGGTCCGCCCCTCTACCCAGCTCGATCGCGCCGCGCGAGCCGCTGCTCGCGCGACGTCACGGAGACCCGCGTCATGTCCAAGATCTTCTCAGCCCTGCTCATCGCCCTCTCCCTCACCGCCACCGTCGCCTGCGACGACCCCGACAGCGACAAGAAGGTCGACGACACCGGCGACGACTCGACCGGCGGCGAGGACGACAGCACCACCAGCGGCGGCACCGCGGAGGTCGAGACCACCGCCCCCGCCACCACCGAGGAGGAGGAGAAGCCCGGCTGTTTCAACGGCAACCTCCTCCAGCTCCCGCCGACCGGCGGCCCCAACGGCACGCTCGGCGACAACTGCTGAACATGACCCTCTAGACATGGCTAAACGGCCATGTCTCTTCAGACATTCAAAGCGCGAAAGACATCTCGTTCCACTCGGCACCGAGGCACTCTGCCTCGGAATGGCCGGGAAACGCTCGCTCGCGGTCCGCCAAAAACATGTCTCTTCAGACATGTACCTCGAGCCATATCATCGACGCCGAGTGTGTCGGCGACGCCGTGGTCAGCGCGAGCCGTCCCCCGAGAGCCCGGCGTCCACCGCCGCGAGCGCGGGGTGTTCCCGGAGCTGGCGCCTCGTCGCCCGCGACCGCTCGCAGAGCAGCTCCGCCAGCCCCTCGCGGAGCCGCACCGCGTGGCCGTGCTCAGGGATGGTGAGGTCGTGCGGATCGATCCTCGCGAGCAAGCGGCGCAGCCGGTCCGGCGCCAGCGGCAGGAGGCGGCCCAGGTCGATCCGCTCGCCGAGCACATCCTCGACGTAGGGGCGCTGGCACAGCCAGATCGGCAGGAGCTCGTCGTCGGTCAGCGGCGGCATCGGCACGACCCGCCAGCGCGCGAGGTCCGGCGCCACCTCGCGCAGCCGTGCCCACGCTGCCCCGGTCGTGACGAGGATCAGCTGGAACGCGGCGTCCGGATCGAGGGCCATCTCCGCGGCGTAGCGCAGCAGCTGCGGGTCGTCCGGCACACGGGTCCACGCGCACACGAGGCCCGGCGCGATCGAGGCGGGCACGGCGTCGGGTCGGGCGCGGTACCGCAGATCGGGCAAGCCCCCGCCGTGCCAGTTGTCGACGTTCACCCCGCGCGTCTGCGGCGCGAGGCGGCGAAGCTGCCGGATCAGCGCGCGTCGCCCCGAACACGCCTCGCCGATGATGGCGAACCCCGGCCCGTCGACGAGGCGCTCGCGCCAGACGGCGTCCGGCTCCCGCTCGAGCCAGGCCGGCTCCACGGCGACCCCGACGTGCCCCCGCGCGCCGAGTTGGTCGAACAGCGCGCAGTACGTCTCACGGGCCGTCATCAATCCCTCGGCGCACCGCGGGTCGAGGGCCGACAGCGTCCATAGCGTGCGGTCCGGCAGGCTGCGCAGCAGCACCCCGGCATCCACAGACGCGCCGGCCGCCTCGTGGGCCGCCCAGCGACGCCCCCAGCTGTAAGTCAGCGGCAGGTCGCTCGCCCCGGCGATCCTCTGGCGCCAGATCGCGTGAGCGCGGTCCAGGGGCGCACCCGAGACGGTCGGACCGAGCAGCTCGGGGTGCAACGCGACGATCGCACGCGCAAGGTCACCGGGCTCGATGGCTCCCGCCTCGGGGTGCGGCCCGCCGTACGGCGCAGCGGCGAGCGCCTCCTCCTGCGCCACCCGCCAGCCCGCGAGCGACCCCGCAGCGTCCCACAGCCGGCGCGCGTCCAGGTCACAGCGCGCCCGAATCTCCGAGACGGTGGGGGACGCGACGCCGAATGCGGGGTGGCGGACATGCATCGCCGGTCTCTATACCCGGCTCACAGCAAAGACGGGGGCGGATCCTTCGCCTCGCTCCGCCCGACGTGCTCGACAGCGCCCGTCGAGTCGTCGACACATGGCGATTTGAACATGACCCTTCGGACATGCCCTTCGAGGCATCTCACCCGACCGTCGGCACGACCTCGACGGCTTGCCCGCTCTCGAGCGTATCGGGCGGCTGCAGCACCACCTCGTCGCCCGCGGCCACGCCTTCGAGCACCTCGATCTCCTTGCCGAAATCGCGGCCCAGCTTCACTGGCACCAGCGTCACTGCGCCTTCGGCCACCTTCGCCACCAGCGTCCCCTCCTTGCGGACCACCAGCGCGCTCGCCGGGATCGTCGGCACCGGTCGCGCGCGCGGCACCTGCAGGCGCGCGTACACGAACGAGCCTGGCAGCACCGCCTCGTCGCCGGGCACCTCGATCTCCACGCGCAGCGTCCGCGTCCGCGTCTCGAGCACCCCGCTCGTGCGCGTCACCACCCCTTTCACCGTGCGGGCCGGGTCGCGCGGCGAGAACAGCTCCGCCGGGTTCCCGATCCTCACATCGGCCGCGTGGCTGTCGGGCACATCGACCAGCACCCGCAGCTTCGAAACATCGGCCAGCTCGTACAGCGGCGCCCCGCCGGCCGCTGCCGGTCCTACCAGCGCCCCCGAGTCGACCAGGCGTCGCGTCACCACCCCGTCGAACGGCGCCACGATCTGCTGGTACCCGCGCAGCGCCTGCAACCGCTTCAGGTCCGCCTTGCGCGTCGCCACCAGCGCGTCCGCCGAGTTCGCCAGCGCCAGCGCGTCGTCCGCTTCTTGCCGCGACACCGCCCCGCTGCCTGCCAGCGTGCGCGTGCGGTCCGACGTCGTCTGGTGGATCCCCACGTTCGCGCGCGCCTCCGTCAGCCGCGCGCGGGCCAGCCGGATCTCCTCGTCCGTCTCCGGCGCCTCGATCTCCGCCAGCACCTGCCCGGCCTTCACCGAGTCCCCGAGCTCCACCAGGTAGCGGCGCACGAACCCCGTCGACTTGCTGTAGAGCGTCGACTGCCGGATCGGCGTCGAGCTCGCCGGCAGCGTCAGCTCGTGCGCCTCGTCGCCGGCGCGGACCGACGCCACGCGGACTCGCTTCGGCCCGGTCGCCTGGGCCAGCGTCTGCGCTCGCGCGTCGCGCTGCTCGAGCCGCGGCCCGACGCCGACCACCACCGCGCCGGCCAGCACCGCCGCGATCATCGCCATTACCGGCCACCCTGGCCTGCCAGACTGCAACGTCGTCATGCGTTCTCCTCCGCCTGCAAATCACCCGGCTCGACCAGGTCGGGGTCGAGCGCCGGCGCGCGCCAGCGCTTCGCCAGCACGCTGTAGACCACCGGCACGAAGCCCAGCGTCGCCAGCGTCGCCCCGGCCAGCCCGCCCATCACTGCGCGGCCGAGCGCCGCGTTTTGTTCGCCGCCTTCGCCGAGCCCGAGCGACATCGGCAGCATGCCGATGAACATCGCCGCCGCCGTCATCAGCACCGGGCGCAGGCGCACGCTGCCGGCCGTCAGCGCCGCCTCGGCCGCCGACATGCCTTGCGGCCGCAGCTCGTTGGCGAACGACACCACCAGGATCGAGTTGGCCGTGGCCACGCCGATGCTCATCACCGCGCCCATCAGCGACGGGATGCTGAAGGTCGTCCCGGTCGCGAACAGCGTGAACACGATCCCGACCGCCGCCCCCGGCAGCGCCATCAGGATGATGAACGGCAGCTTCCACGACTGGAAGTTGATCACCATCAGCGCGTAGACCAGCAGCGCCGCGAACCCGAGCCCGACCCCGAGGCGGGCGAACCCGACCTGCATGCTCTCGGCCTGGCCGCGCACCGTGATCGTCGCCCCCGGCGGCAGCGCCTCGCGGTGGCGCTGCACGATCGCCTCGAGCTGCGCCACCGCCGACCCGAGGTCCGAGTCCTGCACGTCCGCGCGCACGTTGTAGGTCGGCTGCACGTTCATGTGGCTGACGAACACCGGCGTGGTCGCGCGGCGGAACTCGGCCACGTCGACCAGCAGCTTCTGCTCGCCCGCCGCCGTCGGCAGCGACAGCCCCTGCAGCGCCGCCAGCGAGTCGACCCGGTGCTCCGGCACCTGGATCGCCACCGGATAGGCGAAGTTCGACTTTGGGTCGGTCCAGAACGTCGGGCTCACCTGCGTCGACGACGACACCATCAGCAGCAAGTTGGCGGCCACGTCGCGCTCGCTGAGCCCGGCCTCGTGCGCTCGCTGGCGGTCGACCTCCACGTGCAGCCGCGGCGCCGCCACGATCTGGTGCAGGTGCACGTCGACCACCCCCGGCACCGCGCGCAGCTCCGCCTCGAGCGAGCGCGCGGCCGCCAGCGTCGCGTCGCGCTGGGCCCCCGAGATCTGGACGTCGATCGGCGACGGCAGGCCGAAGTTCAGGATCTGCGTGACTATGTCGGCCGGCTGGAAATAGAACGACAGCTCGGGGAATTCGCGCGGCAGCTGCTCGCGCAGCGCGCGGACGATGTCGGCGGTCTTCAGCGTGCGGTCGTGGGCCAGCGTCACCAGGATCTCGCCGTCGGACGAGCCGACGTTGCTGCTGTCGGTGATCGCCAGCGTGTAGCCGCTCGGCATGCCGATGAAGTCGAGGATGCTCTCGCGCTGGTCGGCCGGCACCAGCTCGCGGATGCGGTCCTCGACCCGCGAGAACCACCGCTCGGTCTCCTCGATGCGCGTCCCCGGCGGGGCCGTCACGTGCAGGCGCACCTGGCCCGCGTCGACCTGCGGGAAGAAATCGCGGCCGACGAACGGCGCCAGCGCCACCGTCGCCGCCACCACCAGCGCGAACAGCCCCGCGATCGTGCGCGGGCGGCCGAGCGCCCACGCCAGCAGCCCGACGTAGCGGGCCCGCAGCGCCTCGAAGCCGGCCTCGAAGCCGTGGTGGACGCGCGCGAACAGCCCGCGCCCGGGCGCGTGGTCGTCGTGCTCGGCCAGCAGGTGCTGCGCCAGCGTCGGCACCAGCGTGCGCGACAGCAGGTACGACGCCATCACCGCGAACGCCACCGCCATGCCCATCGGCAGGAAGATGAAGCGGGCCGGGCCCTCGAGGAACACCACCGACACGAACACGATGCTGATGCACAGCGACGCCACGAACGCCGGCACCGCGATCTGCTGCGCCCCGTCGAGGATCGCCCGCGTCAGCCGCTTGCCCATCGCCAGGTTGCGGTGGATGTTCTCGATCTCGACCGTCGCGTCGTCGACCAGGATCCCGACCGCCAGCGCCAGCCCGCCGAGCGTCATCACGTTGATCGTCATGCCCAGCGCCCGCAGGCACAGCAGCGAGATGATCACCGCCAGCGGGATGTTGATCGCCACCAGGATCGTCGCGCGCACGCTGCCGAGGAACAGCAGGATCATCGCCGCCGTCAGCACCATGGCGATCACGCCCTCGACCAGCAGCCCGTCGATCGCCCGCGTCACGAACGTCGACTGGTCGGACAGCAGCTCGACCTCGAGGCCCTCCGGCGCGGCCGCGCGGATCGTCGGCACCAGCGCCTTGACGCGCTCGGCCACCTCCGTGGTCGACGCGTCGCCCGTCTTCATCACGCTGAGGACCACCGAGCGGCGGCCGTCGCGGCGGGCGATGTTGGTCTGGACCGCGTAGCCGTCGTGCACGTGGGCGACGTCGCGGACGAACAGCTGCCGGCCGGCCGCGCCGGTCAGCGGGATCTCGTTGAGCGCCGCGATCGCCTCGGGGCTGCTGTTGAGGCTGATGCGGTACTCGCGTTCGGCGATCTTGGCCGCACCTGTCGGAAGGGTCAGGTTCTGCGCCGCGATCGTCTGGCTGACCTCCGCCGGCGACACGCCGTGGGCGCGCAGGGCCGCGGGGTCGAGGTCGACCGTGATCTGGCGCAGCTTGCCGCCCGCGGGCAGCGGGAAGCGAGTGCCGCGGACCACGCTGAGCATCGTCCGCACCCGCTGGTTGACGTGATCGAAGATCTCGGCCTCCGACAGCGTGTCGCTCGAGAACGCCAGCTGCAGGATCGGCACGCTCGAGGCCGTGTAGCGGAGGATGATCGGCGGCACGATGCCGGGCGGCATGCGGCGCACGATCGTCTGCGACGCCGCGGTCGCCTGCGCCATCGCCGACGCCACGTCGGCGCCCGGCTGCAGGAACAGCCGGATCACCGACACCCCGTCGAAGCTGTCGCTCTGGATGCTCTGGATGTCGGCGACGTTGCCCGCCAGCGACTGCTCGCTGAACAGCGTGACCTGCTGCTCGATCTGCTGCGCCGGCAGGCCGGTGTACGTCCACACCACGCTGATCACCGGGATGTCGACATCGGGCAGCACGTCGGTGGGCGTCTGCCGGACCACCCAGATGCCCGACAGCAGCAGCAGCAGGGCCATCACCACGAACGTGTACGGGCGGCGCAGCGCGAGACGGACGATCCACATGAGCGATTACCGGGCTGAGCAGGGGTGGGAGGGAGTCGGAGGAGATGACTGTTTAGTCAAGTTCGAGAGCGCAAAAACGCGCGTCGGATCGCGCCCGACACGAGCTCAGGCCGCTGACTCGGGCGGGCCCGCCATGCCGAGCGCCAGCCAGCCGGTGCGGGGCACCTGGCGCAGCAGCTCGAGGTCGTCGTGGACGCGGGCCTGGGTCAGCGCCCCGGTCACGAACGCGAACAGGCTCTTGGCCGACGCCACCGGGTCGCTCGCGGGCAGCGAGCCCTCGGCCTGGGCGTCGCGCAGCGCCGTCTCGAGGTAGCGCCGCAGCGCCAGGCTCAGCTCCTGCGCCTTGGCGGCCACGGCCGTCGGCTTCTGCAGGCACTCGCTGCCGATCGCGTGGTGGAAGCAGCCCAGGACCCGCCCGTACCGCTCGCGGACCTCGCCCTGGCGCTCGCCGAGGTGGGCGAAGTACCGCTGCAGCCGCTGCAGCGGCGGGCGCGAGGCCGAGAAGATCTCGTCGAGCACGGGCCGGCGGGTGCTCCAGTGGGTGTCCAGGGCCGTCACCACCAGGTCGTCCTTGCTGGCGAAGAAGTGGTAGAAGCTGCCCTTGCGCACCTGCGCGCGCTCGCAGATGGCGTCGACGCTGACGGCCCCGTAGCTGGAGGTCCAGATCAGGTCGATGGCCGCCTGGATCAGACGGTCGCGCGCGTCGCCTCGGCTCACGGGCTCGGTTCTACTTGACCGATCGTCTCGGCGCAACAGCGCGCTTTACGCAGGACGATACGCTTCGCTGCTTCGCGGAGACGTCTGCGCTGGCGAACTCGAGCCCGCCCGCTCGAAGCCGATGCGTCGCGCTCGTTGTCAGTCGTCCACGCTCACGAACTCGCAAGCACGCATCGACGATGCCCGCTCGCAGCGAGCCCGACCGACGGCCGCTCGTTGCCGCGAACGCTCGCGTCCGCGTGCGCCGTCGAGCCCCGTTCGCTGCATCTGCCCGCGCGAACTCTCGTATGCGATCCTTCGACATGTCCTCGAGGACAGCCTGAGCGCTCGCGCCCTCGGCTACCCTGGCAGCCATGCAACTTCGCTTTCGTTTAGTCGCCGCTCCGCTCGCGCTGCTCGCCGCTTGCACCGAGGATCCCGGCACCACGACCGCCCTCACGCCCCCCTTCATGTCCGCGCCCGGCGACCCGACCGGCGACCCGACCGGCAGCGAGACCGACGGTCCGACCACCGCCGGGCCCGGCGGCGATCCGACCACCGATGGCACGACCACCGCCGGCACGACCACCGAGAGCACGACCACCGAAACGACCACCACCACCGGCCCCGATCCCGGCCCGCTGGTCGAGCCGGGCGACCCCGGCCGCGGCGACGTCACGTTCACGATCCGCGCCGACACCGATCGTCACCCGATCTCGCCGTGGATCTACGGCACCAATCAATACGACGACCTCGCCACCACCAACCGCGGCCTCGGCCTGGTGCGCCAGGGCGGCAATCGTATGACCGCGTACAACTGGGAGAACAACGCCAGCAACGCCGGCGCCGATTACGAGCACCAGAACGACGACTACCTCGCCTCGCAGCTCGGCGTCGACGGCGACATCCCCGGCGAGGTCGTGCGGGCCGCCACCGCCGCGGCCCTCGACGCCGGCGCCGACATGCTCGTCACCGTCCCGATCTGCGGCCACGTCGCCGCCGACAAGGACGGCGGCGGCGACGTCAATCAATCCCCCAACTACCTCGAGACGCGGTTCCACCCGACCATCGCCCGCAAGGACGGCGCCTTCGACAACGAGCCCGACGCCAGCGACCACGCCGTCTATCAGGACGAGTTCGTCGCCTGGCTGCAGGCCAAATTCCCCGACGCCTTTTACCCCGAGCGCGCCCGCGTGCTGTTCTCGCTCGACAACGAGCCCGACCTCTGGTCGCACACCCACGAGCGCATCCACCCCGACCCGGTCGGCTACGCCGAGCTCGTCGCCAAGAACACCGAGTTCGCGGCCGCGATCAAGGACGTCGCCGCCAACGCGATCGTCGCCGGCTTCGTCTCCTACGGCTTCGGCGGCTTCACCAGCCTGCAGGACGCCCCCGACGCCCAGGGGGAGTTCCTCTCCAACTCACGCATGGCCAGCAAACCTGGCCTACGCGCTATTTCTTGCGAGGTTTTGCCAATTTTGCCACCGCGTTGCCAACCACCTGGTTCGCCGCGGTGTCGAGGAGCGCCGCCCCCTTCCGGGACAGCTCCGACTGCTGGGTGTGCAGGTACGCCTGCGTGGTCGTGATCCGCGCGTGGCGGGCGACGGCCTGCACGACGTAGACGCTCGCGCCCAGGTTCGCCAGGCGCGTGAGCCCCGTATGACGGAGCAGGTGAGGGCCGTTCGTGAGCAGGCCAGCGCTACGCTGCGCCTGCTTGAGCATGTACTCGATCGAGCGCGGGTTGTGCGGCGCCCACTCACCGCCGGTGTACTGGCTGCGGCGGTAGAGGACCAGCGGGCCGATCGGCTCGCGCTTCTTGTGCTCGACCAGCGCGCGCCGCAGCGCCGCCGTCAGCGCGACCGTCCCGATCGTGCCCTTCGGCGTCTGCTTGTGCCCGCGGTACACGTTGTGCTGCACCTTGATCGTGCCGACGTTGAGGTCGACGTCGGTCCACTCGAGCGCGCAGATCTCGGACACGCGCAGGCACGTGTCGAGCGCGAGCAGGATCATCAGCTCGGTCTCCGGCCCGAGCGCGCGCGCGGCCGTGAGGAGCCGGTCGAGCTCGTCGTCCGAGTACACCGTCTTCGTGTCGATCTTGCTCGTCTTGAGCTTCTCGACCTCGGGCACGACCTCGAGCTTGCGGAGCTTCCGCGCGAAACGGAGGATCTTGCCCAGCTTCGTCAGGAACATGTTCGCGGTCGAACGGGCGACGCGCTTCAGCAGCGCCGCGCGGAGCTGGGACAGGCGGTCCTCGTCGATCTCCGCGAGCGGGACATCGCCGAGCAAGGGATGAAAATGGCGGCGGTAGATGACGTCGTAGCTGACTTGCGTGCCCAGCTTCTGCAGCTCCACGTACTCGGGTACGAAGCGCTGCTCGTAGAAGTCCGCGAACGTCAGTGACGAGCGCGGAGGGCTGGTCTCCTTCGGGGTCTGAGCCGCTTCCGGGCCGCCTCCGCTCACGGCCCCGACAAGCTCTCGAAGGATCGCCGGCACCTGGCGCTCGCCCCAGAGTCGGGCCTGGCTCTCGTCCAGCCCCGGGGGCGCGACCATGCGCCGGCGGATCTCATCGTTGTCCTTGCAAGGGTTCATGAAACGGATGTCGATCTGGAAACGGGAGGGGTCGCTGTTGTACGGGCGTGTCTTGATCTTCATGGCCGGGCCTGCCGGCCGGGCGCAATCCCGCACCCAAGAGAGCACGGCCTCGCGCGTCCACGCAAGCGCTTTCCCGCTCTTGAAGGGTTTCGGGACCTGCCCTCGCAGCGCGCGGCTGCGTACGGCCTTGGGGCTGATGCCCAAGAGCCGCGCGAAGTCCTCGACCCTCAAGATCAGCGGCAGCTCGGGCGCCGCAGTCAGCACGATCTCTTCGCGCTGAAGACTCCGCCCGACGCTCTTCTCCGGGCCAGATGGCATGTCCTCACGGACATGTCCATCAAGACATGCTCTCGTGCGTTCTTCGACCCTTCCCCGCATCACCCAACCCACTCCCTCGGCCATGATGCCCTGGCACCGCGGCCATCCTCGGATCTTGTTCGCGCGGCGCGCGTAGGCGCTGGGCTCTTCCGAGCCGCTCCCTCATTCGCTCGCTGTCATGATTTCTCGGTCGGCCAGCTCGGAATCACTCTGACCAATATTGCTTCCCCGTCACCAGATTCGCACGCCCCCAAAGCGAGCCGCTCAATCGATGAGAGAAGCTGAAGTTCTGATGCCGTGCAAGGTGCAGCGTCGATTTTGAGGCCAACGCGATGCGGCGGCGCAATATCGCACCGGTCGAACTCACGACAAAAGTCCCGATAGGGTCCCGATCCGGTCCCGATAGGGTCCCGATCCGGTCCCGATAGGGTCCCGATCGGTGCACGATCGGGTCCCGCAAGGTCACCGATGGGCCGCCTGTCCCGGCGGGATGTCGTCGCTGACTCGATCACCAATCCGCGTTGGGTCGAGATTGGCTCGGTGGCGCCACGATCCAATCCGCGTTGGGTTAGCCCAGGCGAGATTGGCTCGGTGGCGCCACGATGGGTGCCGGCCCATCGCACCGGCCTCGGTGAGCGCGTATCCCTCGCGGTCGGTGGCAGGGTCGCTACTGCTCAACGCTCATCGGGGAGCCGTCGCTATTCGAATGTTTTCTGCTCAAGTGGCCGCACGGTCGCAGAGCTCCGCGCAAGCCGCGAGGCGACGAGCGATCCACGAACACAGCACCAAAGCCCTCCCCGACGAAGGTCTCGTCAACAGGGAGCAGGATGGTCACGTAGTCGGCTCACCCGCCTTCGCCGCCGAGCGCACCACGTCGGCGACGTAACGCAGCGCGTCCTCGCCCCGGACCTTGTCGTCACAGATCCGCTCAAGCCACTGTTGCCGCAGGGTCCGCAGGACAGCCCTCTCCTGCGCGAAATCTTCCTCGTACTCGCGGCGCATCCGTTTCAGCTCCGCGCAGCAATACTCGTGCTGCTGGACGGCCATCTCGGTGAGTTGGTGGACCCGTCGGAAGGTCTCCTCATGGAGCGAGACAGTCGATTCCAGCCGTGCCGACCCGGTGCTCGGGTCTTCGGGGCCGCGCGCGACGATCTGGTCGTCGATGGCGGCGACGAAACCGCTCTTGAGATTTGGCTCGATCAGCGTGCGAAGCTGCTCGATCTGCTCGCCCGTGATACCGGAAATCTCGAACGCGGTTGCTCCGGCGCCCTGGCCGCTCGCCCGGAATACTCGATACGTAGATCTTTGCCCCATCTCAACCTCGGTCCGCATCATTGTAGCGCTTCATGATGCTCAAGGGTGCATCCTCGAATCATGGCGCGCATGCGAGCATGAAGCGCTTCACGTTGGTGTGTGCTCTCGAATCAGCGCCGCGCTCATGCTCATGCTCAGTGCATCACGGCCGTGAGCGGGAGCAGATAGAGGGCCGACGCTCTCGAGCATCACGAAGGCGTGCCTCGTCGCCCCCTCGTGCCGTACTATGGATCGCATGACCGTGGGTATGTGGGTCAGCGAAATCCGCGCCCGGGCCGAGGCACGAGGCCTGTCTCTGGCCGATCTGGCTCGTGCGGCCGAGATGCGGCCGAGCAACCTCCGCCGCCTGCTCACGAGCTCATCGTCCAGCCCGCGGCTCGGGACCATGATGCGCCTCATGGAGCCGCTCGACTCATGGGTCGCGCCGGCGGCAGCACGGACCGCCGCCGAACTGGTCGCCTTCCTCGACAGCGAGCGAGAGCGAGGCGGCCTGGGCTGGGACGAACTGGTCGCGGGGAGTGACACGACAGCGTCTACATTCGCCAGGCAGCGAAGCGAAGCGCCCGAACAGCTCCCGCTTGACGTGGTGCTCGATCTCGCGGGCCGCCTCGGGATCGAGCTGTTCCTGGTCGACGCCCGCGATGCGCGAGCCACGGAGAGCCGTGAGCAGGAATCCAGGGGCAAGCAGCGAACACGGACCTCCGGCGCATCACGCACCCGTCACGCGGGTGTCCGACCCGCGCGAGAGTCCGAACCTGCGTCGATCGATCGTGAGCCGGCGACCACGCCGCCGCTCGTCGCCACCGTGACGACGCCGTCGAAGAGCGAGCCGGCGCCCGCGCGTTCGCGCTGGAGTCTGTCCCCACCCAAGCTCGGCCGTTACCGCGACGCGCCACCGGAGTCGGCCGCCCTCCCCCGGGGCCCAGCCGCGACCTATACCCCGCGAGAGCCGTCCTACGCGCTGGAGCGCACCCTGCTCCTCAACCTGGCCGACACGACGGGCGCCACGTGGCGGACCCTGTACCAGGGCCTCTTTCGATTCGTCACCGGCGCGCGGGACGTACCCGCCGACATCATCGACCGCCTGGCGAACGGGACCGAGCGATTGTTCCAGCGCCTGCGTCGAACCCCGCCATCCCACTCCGAGCAGGAAGCGCAGGCCGCGGTCTCCTTCGAGGATGCCGATCCGTCCCCCTTGATCGAGTTTTGGATGGCCTCGAAGACAGCTCCACATGCTCGCGGGACGTCGACGGTCCACGATCCCGCAGGCCGCGCGCACGTCATCCACGCAGCGCTATCCCGCACCTACAACGTCATTATCCGCCTCAGCCAGGGCGGGCGCCCGCATCGACTTGCGCGGATCGTCGAGGTCGTGGACGGCGAGGCGACAGTCATCGCGGATCCCGACGTTCGGCTCGATCTCGCAGTGGGTGACGAGCTCCGCGCCTTCGAGCACATCCACGCCGGCCCGGTGTTCGGCGAGCTGCGATTGGGCGACCGCATCTACCTGCTCGGCGCCCTCTCCTGGGCCATCGCGCTGCTCGAGGTGGATTCGACTGGCGCGCGGGTGGTGTGGGCCGGCCCCGCCGAGAAATTCGGGGAGGTCACGGTCGAGCCTGCGTCCCCTCCGACCGTCGAGGCGGAGAGCGTCGAACCCGACCGCGAGGCCAGGGCGAAAGCAAACCAGCTCGAAGCGGAGCTCGCCGCCGCGAGACTCGCGCTCACGGACGAACGCGCGCAACGAGCTGATGCCCAGCGGAGGGCCGACGACGCCGCGGAGCAAGCGGCTCAGGATGCTACGGCTCAGCACCAGGCGCTCAGCCTCGAGAATGCCGAGCTCCGTCGTGAATTCGCCGCCGCGGTGGAGCGACTCGATGCCCAGCTCGCCGAGATTAGGGCTGATGCCGGCGCCCACGGCAAGGATCGGCAAATCCTCATGGCCACATTCGCCGAGATTCGCCAGAGGGCCGAGGCAATTGCCGACCAGCACAAGACCGAGCTCGCCGAACTACACGGCCGGCTCGCCGAGCTGACCGTGCGCGAGGCTGCGTTGCTCGACACCCAGAAGGGGCTCGAGATCGAGAACGCGGCACTACGGCAGCAGTGCGTCGACCGGCACTCGGGAAGAGCGAGCCGGCTGCCTGAGGAGGACGGGCTCCCGACTGACGACAGCAAAGCTTCGATGGATTTCGCGCCAATCGATGGACCACTATCAAACCTCGAGGCGGAGCGCGCAGCTCCTCCCACGAAACCGCGCTCCGCGAAGAGCCTCTCCAGGAGGTGGCATCGGTAGGAGCTCGATTCGCCTCGTGCTCCCGGACCGTCTTCTCGCCCATCCGCCGTCTTCACTCGAGCTCCTCCGACACCCGCGCGGAGCAACGGCCCGCGCAACAGCCCGCGCACGACAGCCAACACCTCCGCCCTGCCGACGCTCAGCGTCGGCAACAGCCCGTGTGCTGGCCAACACCACCGCCTCGCCCGCGCACCAGCCAAAACCGGCCGAGCCGCGCGGCCGGCGTTCGTGTTGCACAAGCGCGGCCCGGCGCGCGATTGCCCTCGAGTGACGGACGTGGGATGCTCACTCCCTTCTCTCGTCGACAAGGCAGGTCCACATGGCAGCGCTGGAGGAGCAGGTTCGTCAGTGTCAGGCCGCCATCTCAGCGCAGGAATCGCTGCGCTCGACTCTCGGCGACGCGGTCGTCGACATCACAGTGGCCGCGCTGCGCAGCCAAATCGAGGCGCTCCAGAGCCAGTTGCAGGGGTCCGCGCAGGCGAGCCGCAGCGACGGGATGCTTGAGCTGCTCCAAGGTTACCTGCCGCGCGAGCTGGCCGACAAGATGCGCGCGTTTGGCCGGATCGACGGCGAGCGCAAGCAGGTGACGGTGCTGTTCGCGGACCTGTCCGGGTTCACCGACCTCAGCGAGCGCCTCGACGCCGAGGAGGTCGCTGAGATCACCCACGCGGTGCTCAAGGAGCTCGCCAGCGCGGTCTACGAGTTCGAGGGATACATCGACAAGTTCATCGGCGACGCGGTCATGGCCGTGTTCGGCGCGCCGATCGCCCACGAGAACGACCCCGACCGCGCACTGCGGGTCGCGCTGTCGATGCGCGAGCGCCTCGAGGCTTTCAATCGCCGCTGGCGCGATCGGGTCGGCCAGCCGTTGAACCTACACATCGGCATCAACACCGGAATGGTCATCGCCGGCAACATCGGCTCCGACATGCGCCTCTCGTACACAGTCATGGGCGATACTGTCAACACTGCGTCGCGGCTCGAGAGCGCCGCCCGGCCCGGACAGATTCTGGTCAGCCACAACACCTATCGACTGACTCAGGACTCGTTCGCGTTCGTGGCCCTGGATCCGCTGCAGGTCAAGGGCAAGCGCGAGCCTCTGGTCGTCTACGAGCTCGACCACGCCCGGCTGACACCGAGCAAGTCGCGCGGCCTGACGGGCTTTCGCGCTGTCTTCGTCGAGCGCGAGCGCGAGCTGGCGCTCCTCGGCGCCCTCGCCGAGCGCCTCCAAAGCGGGAGCGGCCACGTCCTGGTCGTCACCGGCGAGGCCGGCATCGGCAAGTCGCGGCTGATGGCCCGCTGGCGCGCCGCCTTGCCGCCGGCGGTGCGCTGGCTGGAGGGCCGCTCGTTCCCCCACACCGGCTCGTTGCCCTACGGGCCGTTCCTCGACCTGTTTCTCCGCTACGCCGGCATCGGCGACGACGACCGCGAGGAGCTGGCCCGCCAGCGCCTGCGCGTCATCGTCGAGCGCTTCTTCCCGGCGAACCTCGAGGCCCAGGCGTTGTTCGCGTCGATGCTGGCGCTGCATCCGACCGCCGAGGAGGAGGCCCTGCTCGCCGCCCTGCCCGCCGAGGGCCGCCGCCGCCGCCTGTTCGCGCTGGTCCGCCAGTGGCTGGTCGACCTGGCGGTCGAGCGGCCAGTCGTCCTGGTTTTCGAGGACATGCACTGGATCGACACAACCAGCGTCGAGCTGATCCAGTCGCTCCTGCCGCTGGTAGAGACTCACCCGGTGATCGTGACCGGCGTGTTTCGTGGCGCGCACGACGGGGTCATGCGCAGCTTCCAGGAAGTCGGCGGGGCCCGCTACGCCGAGCGCTCCACGCTCCTCCCGCTCGCGGCGCTCAGCGAGCAGGGAAGCGCCGCGATGGTCCGGGAGCTGCTGCAAGTGACGACGCTGCCCGAGCCGGTCCGGCTGGCGGTCCTGCTCAAGGCCGAGGGCAATCCGTTCTTCATCGAGGAGGTCCTGCGCATGTTGGTCGAGCGCGGGGCGCTGGTGCGCGCGCCGGACGGCGACGCCTGGGTCCCCTCCGATCTCCTCGAACAGGTCTCGATCCCGGACACGCTCCACGGGGTCCTGATGGCCCGCATCGATCGCCTCTACCCGGAGACCCGCTGGATCGTCCAGCAGGCCTCCGTCATCGGCCGCGTCTTCCTCTACCGGGTGCTGTCGAGAGTGGCGTCAACCGACCACCTCGAGGCCGACATCGACCTGCTCGAGCGCGAGGGACTGATCCGCGAGCGCTCGGGCCAGCCCGAGGTCGAGTACATGTTCAAGCACGCGCTGACGCAGGAGGTGGCGTATCAGAGCTTGCTCGGCCCGCGGCGCAAGGAGCTTCACCGCAAGGTCGGGGACGTCATGGAAGCCGTGTTCGCCGACCGGCTGGCGGAGTTCTATCCGATCGTGGGCCGGCACTTCCTGCTCGGCGAGCATTGGGCCAAAGCCGCGGACTACCTCGCCCGCTCCGGCGCCGCCGCCGCTCGCCATTACGCCTATGTGGAGGCCCGCACCCACTACAAAGAGGCCCTGAAGGCGCTGGAGCACCTGCCTCCGGACGATACGATCGAGCGGACCGCCATCGATCTGACGATCGGCCTCGCCCGGGTGTCCTATGTCGCCGACGATCCCGGCATCAACCTGGCGCGCCTCAAGCGGGCTGAAGAGCGCGTCGGCCACCTGTTCGCGCGCAGCGGGCTCGCGGAGGACCGCCTGCGCCTCGCCCGGATCCTGCTGTTCCAGGCGCTCTCGTACATGATGCGCGGGAACGCAGTCGCGGCGGCGATCGACTGCTTTCAGCGGGTGCTCCCGGTCGCGCAGGAGTTTCAAGATGAGGAACTATTGGTCGCGCCGTCGACGAATATCGGCAAGATCCTGGTGGTCAATGGCCAGTTCCGGGACGCGATCCCGCTGTTTCGTCGGGTCATCGAGCCGCTGTCGCGTTGGGATGACCTCACCGAGTGGATCCTGACCGTGGTGTTCCTCGGGTTGGCCGAGGCCGCGCTGGGTCGTCCGCAGGAGGGCGAGCGGCTGGCCCAGGAAGCGCTCGCGCGGGCCGTCGAGACTCACAACAACACCGGCCAGATCTACGGCCACATGTTCCTCGCAGTGATCGCGGTGCACACGGGCGACATGCAGCGCCTTTTGCTCGAGAGCCAGCGGACCTGGCAACTCGCGGACGCCTCGGGCGACCGGATGTATTGTTATTTCAGCCACGGGTACCAGGCGCTGGCCCACAGCCGACTCGGCGACCATGCCGCGGCGGCCGAGAGCCTGAGCCGGCAGCGTGAGACGGCCGCCAGCCTCGGCCCCAACCTAGCGACCGCCGATTGGTTCGCCGCGATGGAGGCCGAGGTGGCGCTCAACGCCGGGCGGTCCGACGCAGCACTCGCCCTGGCGCGCGCTGCGATCGACGAAGCGGTCGCCGTGGACGGCATCTACGGCGAGGGGTTCGCCCGGCGCGTCTGCGGTCAGGCGCTCGCCGCCACGGGGGCTCCGCGCAGCGCCATCGACGAGCAGTTCGCGGCCAGCGTCGAATGCTTCGACCGCGGCGGCGCGGCCCTCGAGTCGGCGCGCACGCATGCGCGATGGCGCGAGGTCCACGGTAACGGAGCGAGCGAGCCATAGAAACCCTCCGCGCGGCGATGCCACCCGTCGCGTCGGGAGCTCGGCCGCGACCGACGCGACGCAGGTCGGCGCCCGATCGCCGACCCGTCGAGGACCTGCGCGCCACCTGGGGCCTGCACATCCCCTTCTGCCTGACCAACCCGAAGATCTACGCTGAGGCCGACCGACGCAGGATCGCCGCCGCGGGCCGGCTTTGTCCTCACGCCGATGAGCTCGGCCCCGCTGCTGGCCTCGGCGCTGTGTTGGCGCTACTCGAACGTTACGCCGAGGACCGCGACCTCGGGCCATCCGTGTCCACGCGCGAGGCCGTGATCGCTGTGATCACGACCCGCCACCCCGGTCGTCCGGGCCTCGACGCCTGCAGCCGCGGCCATCGCCTTGCGCGCCGTACTGCAAGAGGCCGCGCGCGTGACGGCGGGACAGCGAGGTGACCCCTTCCGTGAGTGAGTCGACACATGCGTGAGTGGCGAGCGGGTCTATCCGTTTGCTCGAACGACCCCGCACAGGAAGCCTACACCCTTGCGCAGTTGGAGGGCCGAGCTACCTGCTTGGTGCGGTGGATCGGGACTCAATCTACTCCGTTGCGTCGTCGGAAGATGAAGCTATTTGCTCGGCAATCCCCTCGGACAGCATCTGCGCGCAGTTTGTGCTGGACGACGAGACGTTTTAGTAACCGGCTTCACATGAGCGGCAGAATGATGCTTCGCGGCAGAACAGGAGGAATTTAATTCCTCCTGCGGAATCGATGTGTTAGGGCTAAAGCATGGTGCCGATGCAAACCCTGCAACTCGCTCGCAAGGCGAACGCGACCCCCAAGAGCCCGATTGGTCTCCTCAAGGTGGTTTTCATTCTGGGCTACGGGACCCCTGGCTCGGTGGTTATCGCTCGCCTCGATGTTATGGGGGCCGCCGAGCGGACGCTGCTCCTGGGATTCTTGATGTTCTATCCGCTCGTCATTCTGTCGGTCCTCTATTTGCTGGTGTCTAGGCATTATTCGAAGCTGTACACCCCCTATGATTTTCGAAAAGAGGCCCACTTCCTCGCATTGGCCCGGCTGCTGATCTCGAAGCCCATGAAAATTCACGCCAAGAGGAATTCCGCGGTGGAAGAGCTGCCGGGAGAGGCTGGGCTGGGCCCGCTCACCCTGGAGCCGGCGCCTCGTATTGCGGCGGATGAGGCGTCCGTGAAGAATGAGCTAGACCTTCCCGCCCCCTCGCGGAGGGGGCCAACAGAGGGCACAGGACGATCGCATCGATCCCGAACTCCGGCGGGTGGGTAAATTGGGCCGGGGACTTGGCCTGCCAGCTCCATCCGCGGAACCGGTCCTCGACGCAGCGTCCGAGCTCAGCATGAGCAGACCCGCTGTTGATGGCTCGCTCGCCACCTCCAGGGCGTGCCCGGCACACGATGGCACGCGGCGAGGTCGTGTTGCAGCGCCGACGCGGCTCGAGATCAGGCGTCGCTCAGCCGGCTTTTCCTCGCCTCGTTGCGGGACTGGCGAGGCTCTGCCAGCAGCTCGACGACCTTCTTGCCGAACTTGACGATGAGCTGGGGCCGCAGCTCGGCGAGGCTGAAGCCCATCTCGCGCTGCCCTTTGACGAAGTGCGCGCAGGTGACGGCATAGAGGGGGTACCTCGACCTGTTGCCGCGCCCGCCTGTGCCCTCGGGCTTCGGCAGGAGGCCAGCACGAACCCAGTCGGTGAGAGAAAGCTTTTCGATGCCGCCTGCACCGGCCACTTGCTCGGCGAGCACATAGACGTTGGGGAGCGACTTGAACACCTCGACGGCTCCCTGGGTCATCGCCGCCTCGACCTCTTCGGAAGTGGCGAAGCGCGGAAGGGTCTTGAGCTCCTGAGGCATGGCCGCTGGGGATGTTGCCATCATCTCGCAAGTTTTTCTCGAATTTCCCCGGCGATCTCCCGGCAGGGGCGCCCCACCGGTCGTAGAAGACCTCGCGGCCTGTGCGCCGCGCGTCGTGCGGCTGGGGAGAGTGGACCGAGGTGGAGGTCGACCGGTGATCCTTGCGCGCTCCGAAGAGCATGGTTCTCCATGTCGGCACGCAGGTCTTTTTCGACGCTTTCTGTCCAAAGAGCCAGGTAGCGATGTATGCCGCATACAAGATTTCCGCGGCTGAACGGGCTCTGTGAGCTGGTTGACCATGACAATCTGCTCGTGCATCGTCGCGGACGTGTTGGGGGATCACGAAGTGCCTGCTCTGCAGGCGAGCCCTCCTTGCGGGCAAGGGTGCGAAGAAGAACCCGACGAGGAAGAGGTCGACGATCTCCTCGACGAGGACTCGCAGGCGCCGGGGCTGGTGGCCGAGGCGGGCGCCGCGCTCGTGGTCGGTGATCGCATCGAGCTCTACGAGCCGATCGGGGACGGAGCGACCGGGCAGGTCTTTCGCGGCTACCACCGCAAGCTCCGGCTTCCTGTCGCCGTGAAGGCGCTCTACGACGACCTGCAGCTCCGCGACGATAGCCGCGAGCGCTTCCGACGCGAGGCTCAAGCGCTCGGGCATCTTCAGCATCCCGGCATCGTCCGGATCTACGACCTCGTCGAGCTCGAGGACGGGCGAATGTTTCTGTGCATGGAGCTGCTCCGCGGGCAGACCTTGAACGCGCTGCGGAAGGCCGGCCATCGGTTCCGACCGGAGCAGGCCGTCGACATCGGACTCCACCTCTGCGACGCGCTCCAATGCGCCCACAGCGAGGGCATCCTCCACCGCGATCTCTCCGCGTCGAACGTCATGCTCCTGCCGGAGTCGTTCGACGAGGCCGACCTCCGGAACGCCCCCCGCGGCGGGCGGATCAAGGTCTTCGACTGGGGGCTCTGCAAGTACCTCGACCGGTTCTGGTCGAGAGGCGAGCACCGCCACGACGCGCCGCCGGGCTCGCGGATGGCGACCCCGATGGGGGCGCGGTTCGGCACGCCCGAGTACATGGCGCCGGAGCTGCTCGCCAAGGATGGCCCCCACACGCCCACGCCCTCGACCGACGTATATGCCGCGGGCGTCGTCTTGTTCGGGCTGCTCACGGCGGGCATGCCGTTTCGCCCGGGGAACCGCAGGCGTCCGCGCGCCATCGCGGAGTTCGTACCGGGCTTCGCGTGCCCCGAGCTCGAGGCGGTGATCCAGCGAGCGATCGACCACAACCCGGTCACGCGCACCCAGACGATGAGGGCCCTCCGCGACGGCCTCGAGCTCGCTCGAGCGGCGCTGGCCAGCGCATCGAGTTCGATGAACGCGCCGCCCATGGTGCCCTTCCGGGTGTCGCTCGAGCAGGCGCGTATCGATGCCTCGACCGCGAGCGTTGGGTCTGAGCTCGCGCTTTCGAAAGGGCCGGCGCTGCCCGCCGATCCTGCGTCCTCGGCCCCGCTCGTCGAAGTGCGGACGGGCGTGATCCATCGTGCGATACGTCGGCGTCTGCTCGACGCAATCGGCGGCGCCATGCTCGGGGTCGTGGGGACGCTCGCTGCGCTTCGAGGGGCCCCTCCGAGCGCGGCTCTGGCCCCGGCCGCAGCTCCCGGTGTTGCTGACGAACCCGTCGTCCTCGCCGGGCGCCTCGAGCGTCCGCTTGCCCAGCCGCGCGAGGAGGTCGAGGCGCCAGTGAGCACGCCCGCTGCTGTACACGCGCCACCGCCTCCAGAGGAGGCGAGACCGACAGCAGAGCGGTCCTTGCCGACCATGCGCGAGGCGCTGGATCGGGCTGCCGAGCCCCTGCGTCGCTGCGCCAAGATCGCGGGCTGCCCGCTGTTCGTCGAATTCACGGCGGCGGCGCAGCTCGATCACTTCGCCTCGGTGTCGGCGGACGTCGACGCATCCGACGTCCTTGGTTGCGTAGACGACTCGACCCGCGAGATCCGGTTCCAACCGACCGCGCCGGTCTTCTTTACGGAGGTCTACAGCCCATGATGTTCACCGCGTGGATCCTGTCCACGGTCCTGTTGGCGTCGCTGACCTCGGAGGCGAAGTGCGAGCCCACGGACCTCGCGTGCAAGGCCGCGGACTTCGTCCGACAAGCGAAGGACGCCAAGACTCCCGAGCTCCGCGCGCAGTACCTGCACGCCGCCCACCGCTCCTACCTCGCGCTGTTCGATCAGACCGGCGACGTGAAGCACCTGTGCGCCGCCCGGAGGATGTTCGATCGTAGCGTGGCGACCGCGGGCAAGTCCGCGGGCTCCAAGGCGCGGCGCGAGGAGCTCGAGGCGCGTGAGCGACGTGCCAACGTCGAGTGCCGCGACAAGCCGGCGCGCACGCCCAAGCCCAAGTCGCCACTGGTAGCGCGCGTCCAGGACTCTCCCCGCTCCGGGGATCGTACAGAGCTCCCATCGGCGACCGGCTCGGCCGCCTCGACGACTGATTCGGCAAACTCGGCGACCGACCCGACCGCTGCGGCGACCGCCCCGGCTGCTCCGCCTCTGACGCCGGCGAAGGAAGTCATCGCGGACCTCGCCGAAGTCTCTCGCTCGCCGGTTCACGCCGCACCGCCGGCCGACCTCGCTCCCGTCCGCGGAGCGGGCGCGCTCCCGTCGACCTCGGCTGCGAGGCCACCGACCGTCGCGCCAACCGTCGACGGGCCCGCACGTGCGCCGTCACCGGCACCCGCGAGCACGTCAGCGCCGCGGCCCGGTAGCGACCTCCTGATCGCCGGCGGCGTGACGCTCGGAGCCGGGCTCGCGCTCACCGCGGCCGCGAGCTACTTCGGTCACGGCCTCGTCGAGGTCAAGCGCGACGCGGTGGCCCTGCACGCCGAGGCCATGGGCGCTCCGACCGATGCACAACGCGAAGAAGAGCAAGCGCTGGGTCGAGAGTATCGCCGCAACGGCCCCCCGGCGCTGGCGCTCGCGCTCACCGGCGGCGCCTCCCTCGTCACCGCGGCGATCCTGCTCGGCATTGGCGGCAAGCGGGCTCGCGCCGCCTCGAACACCGCCCTCGTGCCCCATCCCGGCGGCATCGCCGTGCGCATGAACTTCTAGGAGGTCCCCATGTCCCCCCGCTACGAATTCTTGCTCGTGGTCGTCACGCTGGCCGCCTGCCCTCCGCCCTGGGAGTTCTTCCCCGCGTGCGACGACGGGACGGGCTGCGCGTCGACCTCCACCAGCTCGACGTCCGGCTACGCCACCACCACCGGCGGCTTGCCGACCGGCGAGATCCAGACGGCGGCGAGCGGCAGCTCCGAGCCGGGGTCGTCGACGGGGATCGACACGCCCTCGCTCGACCTCCCGCCGGAGGGCCCGACCCTGGAGGCCGAGCCGGACGCGCTCGAAAAAGCCGGCACGACGGACCTCAAGCTCCACAAGATCCCGCCGGACATCGAGTCGGTCGAGCTCAAGCTCAACGGCAAGCTCCTCGCCGAGCTGACGCCGGACGACTTCCCATACACGTGGGAGGCCTTCTCGGAGAAGGACAACGGGGAGCACACCTTCGAGGCGCGCCTCAAGAACAAGAAGGGTCAGAGTCAGACGATCGAGGCGAAGGTCTTGGTCAAGCTCCCGCCGCCGGGGAGCGTGCGGTGCTCGTTCCCCGTCGACCTGGCGAGCGAGCCGCCGGGGACCTTCTCCGCCATCCTGTACACCGAGGACGCTATCGTCGTCGGCGGCTGGCGCGACATCGGCAGCGGCGCGCGCATGGTCGTGCACAAGCTCGACCCGGACTTCTGCACGCCACAGCCGGGTTGGCCGCGGATGATCGGGGACTGGACCGAGTACCCAGCCCTCGCCTCTAAATTCTCGGTCGTGGCGGCCCTGGCCCTCGACGAGCACGGCAACATCGTGGTCGGCGGCAACCTGCTCGAGGGCTCGCTGCCGCAACGCTACACGGTGATGCTGACGCCGGAGGGCGACGCCATCGCCGACACCGAGGTCGTCGGGCTGGTCGGCGAGGCCGTCTCGGGCGTGGCGATCACGCCCCAGCCCGCCCCGATCGTCGTCGCGGTGGGGTGGTGGACCGTGAGCGAGAACCCGGTGTCGACCGACTGGCGGTGGTGGCGCATCCACTCGGCCGAGGACGTGAACACAATGGGCGCCCCGGCCCCCTGGACCGAGGACGAGCAGCCGGATTTCTTCAACACATTTAGCGAGCGGGCGCGCGCGGCCGCCCTTCATCCAGACACGGGCATCCTCTATATCGTCGGCGATCGGGACTACAAGGACGACTTCAACAATGTCTGGATTCGGAGCTGGACCGCTCGCGTCGATCCATTGACAGGGGCGATGCTGAGTTCACCATGGACCTCGGCTGGCGATGGACTCTACCTGCAAGACGCGACGACGTCGCTCGCCTTCTGCGGCGAGCGACTGATCGGGTCTGGGTGGACGCAACGCACCCCAATCAACACGAGCAAGCGGCAGCAGTCGACCCGCTGGATCGAGGTCGACGGGACCTCAACCCACTGGATCGCCGAGTCTACGCCGAGCGAAGGCTTCGGCGCCGCGTGTGACCGCGAAGGGAAAGCGGTTGTGGCGGGGAAGCGCCCGTCGATCGACCTTGACGCACAGGTCTTTGCGTTCATGGATGCGGAAGGCCCTCGCATCCCCTACACGTTCCACGTTGAGGGTGATGACGCCGCCCTTGGAATGGCCTGCGACGTGCGAGGATTCTGCGCATGGCCAGGCTACCGCACAATCGACGGGCATTCGGTGGCCGTAGTGCAGGTGCACCACCCGTGACCGACGCCTTCTTACTGAGGGATATGGAGATTCTCGCAGAGCATCACGATCTCGTCGACGAAGCTCTCGAACGGCTCCGCGTAGCTCGGCTCGCAGATCGAGACGAAATGTCCGTGAGCGACGTTGTCCGCGAGTTCCCGAAGAGGATTCACGTCTTCAACAGGATTGAAGGGGTTGCATAGATTGCCAAAGCCCGCGTCGATGTCCGTGGAGAATGCGAGCACAGCAAACGCGTCCTCATTATCGTGCTTGGCGTCTCGAAGAGACTGGGCCCAGCTCTCCACCGTGCCCGGAGAGAAGGCGTCATAGCCATCATCGAACAGGGTCACGACGAGTAGTGCATCCTCGCGGAGAAATCCCGCGTTACAACCTTCCGGCGCGTTGAGCTCGAAGCTGATAGCGTGGACCATTCCTGCGGCAGTCTCAGGGACCGCTCCATTAATGCCAACCTGAGTCAGGCAGGCGAACGACTGCTCGAACATAGGATCCTCACCCAAAATATATCGATGCCCTCCGTAGAAGTCGCATCGCCGGTTTGCCGAACCTGCACCGGCGGGAAAGGTTACACCCGCACCGAGCGTCGTATCACAAGCATCGAGCTCTGCCTTGCACAACGGGGGCTTTGCATTGTACGTACAGTCCTCCGCGTCCGCGCAGTTACTGCAGGAGTCCATATTGAAAGCTCCGGTAGGGCTCGCCGACAACACCCGAACATCGAACTCGCCTAGTTGATCCTGGATCTTCTTCATGAAGATGGGGAAGGCGTCGGAGAGCTGCTTCTGAACCTCCTCCATTCCGCCCCACGCGCTAATTACGAAAAGAAAGTCGATCTTGCCCTTGCACCCGATCGGAGGCATGGGGGGAGCGTCGGGCACGGCCATGTCGAGTTTGGGCCCGTCCTGCCCGGTGCTTGTCGAGCCCGACCAGCCGGACGAGCTGGTTGACGACGTCGAGCTCGAGTCCGACTCCGCCATAGCGTCCGTCGAGCTGCTCGAGCCGACCGGGACCGTCGTCACTCCGGGATGGCTCGGGCCCGAAAACCCGGTCGCGGCATCCCCGCCGTTGCAGGCGACGGTCAGACCGAGGAGGACGGCGAAGCTGAAGAACCCGGGCCGCACACGCTGACTGTAGCGGAAGTGCGCCTCCCTGTCACGCGTCGGCCGGCGCCTGGCGACAAGTCTTCGACCGAGACGCCCCGCCTTCACGGTGTTCCTGGACCCCTACATACCGGACCCTGAGCAACAGGCGGGGGCTCGCAGTTGAACGTAACGCGCGATCCCGGCTGGCGGACGAACGACAGCACGTGTATGCCGCATACACGGTGGGCTGTCTTTCTGGACAGGATGGGCTTGGAGAGCATCAGGCCGAGATGTCGCGCAACAGATTTTAACGATACCAACGGCCCGGTATCCTCGAATTGCCCTTCGGTCCGTCGAGCGAGATTCCTCGCTCGAGAACTATCGAATGTACGCCGCATACAACGATTTTGAGCCGTCAACCAGTTGAGGTTTTCGTCATCTCACATGTTCCTGAGCCGAGCACCATGCACGATACTCGCGGCATGGCGAAAAACGAGAATAGAACCCCGCGCGAGCAGGCCAGCATTCTTTATACGCATGCACCCAGAACAGACGGGTTCCGAGCGCCCGAGTATGGCGACGCAGAGCGGATTCAGGCCATCGAGACGCACGTGGCGCAGCGGGTCGCCCCCGCCGTGACCGTGTTCCACGAGATCATCTCGGCCACCATCCACCTCGACGTGCACGCGGTTCCACCGGGGACGGGTCACCCCTACTGGTTCCTCTTCACCACCGGTATGAGCGCCCTGCCGATGCACATGCCCGAGGGCGTCGAGGCGTGCCCGTTCGCGGAAGTGTCCGTGCTGTTGCCACCGACGTGGAAGGTGGACCAGGAGTTCTGGAGCGACGAGCGTTGGTACTGGCCTACACGCTGCATCAAGACCCTCGCTCGCCTGCCGCACGACTACAACACGTGGTTGGGGTGGGGCCACACCGTGCCCAACGGCCAACCCCCGCAGCCTTTCGACCCCAGCACGCGGCTCGCGGCCATGCTGCTGCTCCCGTCGCTTACCCTTGGCGTGGACGCGCTGAAGGTCCGCGCGAAGGGGGTCG
This sequence comes from Nannocystis bainbridge, assembly GCF_028368995.1. Classification (GTDB taxonomy): domain Bacteria; phylum Myxococcota_A; class Polyangia; order Nannocystales; family Nannocystaceae; genus Nannocystis; species Nannocystis bainbridge. Next base: position 1,114,868 of record NZ_JAQNDL010000001.1, read on the forward strand.
TCGTCGCGGAGTTGTGGACGCTCTACCCGCTCCACGCGGACGAGCTGGAGTTCAAATTGCAGCACGGCACCGATGCGCTCGTGGATCTCTTCGAGGCCCGCAACGTCGGCGACGTCATCGACCCCGAGCGGCCCAGTGTCATCCCGGTACACCGGCGTAAGCTGTTAGGGCTCTTCTGACGCGCCGACCAATGCTCGCCCTATTCTGGTTCGTCTCGAAAGACGAAACGGATCGGGGTACCGTCTGGCAGGGCTTGAATTTGGCGCGCGAGTTCTCCCCGAAAGCGCATGCCCTCCACGGCGTCGCACGCGTAGAGATTTTCCAGCTCGAATCTCCCTCCCGTCACGAACGGCAGTTTCGGAAGCAGCCGTTGCGTGAGCTCGATGGGCCCGAAGCTCGTCCGCCATTCGTGCGCGAGCCGCTGTCCAGTCAGGTAGCTCGTGTCCTCGAGGACGCGCTCGGCCCAGCCGTCGAGGCTCTCTGCCATCAGCTCGAGCACGGCCGTCTCGGGGTCGAGCAGGAAGATCCTGTCCTCGCGGATGCAGAACTGGCCGCCGAAGATGTCGTCCGCGAAGAAGACTAGGTCGTCGACGAGCGGGCCGTACGCGTCGCGCCACAAGGTCGAGCCATTCCAGCCGGTCAGGCTCAGCGGGTGTACCTGTGCGACGGCCGAGAACACCCGAAGCGCTCGGTCGAAGGCCAGGAAGCCGTTGCGCATGCGGAGCAAGCGATCCAACTCGAGAAGTCTCGCGCCAGCGTGTTCCCGAACCCAAGGGTCGAACGCGACTGGTATTTCGGCCAACGGGGGACCGGCGAGAGATACGAGCTGCGTGAGCCGATCGAGCGTCATCAGTCTTACTCCGTGACCTTGATTTTGATCTTGGTCCCGTTCGGCAGGCCACGGCAAGCCGCGCCGATGCAAGCTCCCGCACCTCGGTTGTCGCCGGGAGCGACTGGGCGAACACTTGCGCCAGTGCCGCCCTCACGAGTGAAAGCCGGGGGGTACTCGTCCCGATCCATCCCCTTCACAGGGGCGTGCCCGCGGAGAGCCTCAGAGCGATTGGGGCGGGCCCCGGAACGATCGATCGTCAACTCCATGGGGTGACCTGCCCGTTGCGCGTCACTTGTATGTGCAGCCGAGCCCGGGAAGCGCGACCTGCTGAGAGGGATCTCGACCGGCTTGGTGTACTTCTCGATGGCCTTCGCGGCCTCGCCGTAGTCACGGCGTTCGACGCGCTTGACGGCGTCGGCCACGTTGTCGGCGCCGCGGACGTAGCGGTACGCGTCCTTCGCGTCGCCGGCGCTGACGGGCAGCGCTTCGGAGGCGAGCGACACCAGGGCGACCCCGCGATCGACCCAGGAGGACGCCGGGTTCACGACGGTCCACGCGTCGTCGACGATGCCCATGAAGGCGTCGAGGCCGTTGCCCCCCTTGGCGATCGAGCGGCCGGCCTTGGCGAGCTTCGACCAGAAGCTGTGGCCGTCCGGGTCGACGTTGGCGACCGGGTTGTTCGCCGCGTAGCGGTAGAGGTTGCGCTCGCCGGCGTTGTCGAGGTCGGCGCCGGGCTCGTACAGGAACCGCGGGTCCGGCGTGGCCCAGCGACCGAGCGCCGGGAGGTAGTGCCGCGCGCCGATCGTGACCGCGCCGGCGAGCGCGAGGTCTTCCTTGTCGGTGAAGCGGTAGATCGGGCCGGCGGCCTGCCCCTCGCGCCACGCGGTGTGCGGCGCGCCGTAGGCGGTGTTCGCGTCGCGGGCGACGACCTCGCCGCGGTGGTCCAGGATCAGCGCAGCGCTCCCGAGGCGGTCGGCCACGTGCCACCGCGTCTGCGTGTCCGGAAGGAGCGACGCGGCGCCGGGCTCGTGCCGGCAGCTCTGCGCGCCGAGGACGAGCGCGAGCACGGCGGCGAGACGCCCGAGCTGGGGCCGCGACCGGGCGAGGCCGACGACGAACAGAACGAGCGCGACGAGCAGCGCCGCGGCCGCGGGCCGGTATCCGCCGCGGGGGAGCTTCGCCGGGGCCTCGGCGATGCGCTCGCCGCCCCAGGTGATCCATCGGACGAGGCGGCCATCGCGGACCTCGATCGCGGGGGTCAAGTAGAGGGTCTCGTGGGCCAGCGCGCCGGCGGCGGTGTACTCGCGTCGGATCGCCTCTCGACCCGCGTGGTCGTAGACGTGCTCGGTGCGCTGCCCGTCCTCGGCGACGAACGACGCGAGGTGGTCAAGGGGGTCCCAGCGCCAGGTGCCGGGAGGAAGCGGGCCGTCCCCCGCGACTCGCGTCAGTCGCCCGGCGTCGTCGTACGCGAGGTGCTGTCCGTGCGCGTCGGCGACGGCATGCGGATGCGAGCGGTCGTAGGTGAACGCCGCACCGGCGAAGCTCGAGAGGTTGCCGTCGTCGGTGTATGCGAACGCCTGGACCTTGCCGGCCTCCTCGGCGCGCACCAGGCGGTGCTGGTCGTCGTACTGGTATCGCGCGTCGAGCGAGGGGCTGTGCGGTGTCGGGCCGACGAGGTCACGCGTCTCGCCGAGGAGGCCCGCGGCGTCGTACGCGTGGGTGAGCGCGCGCAGCGTGGCGACGTCGGTGATGACGCGCTCGCCGAGCTGGCGACCGGCGTGGTCGAGCTCGCGGGTGCGGGTCACGCCGTTGGCCAGGTCAATCCGGGTCCACCGCCCCGCGGCGTCGAGCACGGCGCCATCGATCCACCCGGCGAGCGGCGCCTCGAGGCCGCGCGCCGTGTACTGCCGCTCGAAGCCGCTGCCGTCCGGGTACTCCTCGCGCAGCGGTCGGTTCTGGGCGTCGTGGTCGGTGCGCACGGTCAGCGTCACCGGACCCGCATGCGCCGCGAAGCGGCGGGTCTGGAGGTTGACGTTGCCGCGGGCGTCATGGCCGATCTCGAGGTGCCCGGCGTCGTCGTCGACGCGGCTCAGATAGCCACGCTCCCAGGGACCGGGACCGTCGTAGGTGCGGGTCGACTCGCGCGCCGCCTTGCCCTCGGGGGTGAGCGCGAGCTCGTGTACGAGCCGGCCGGCGCGATCGTGGGACCATCGCACGCGGGCGCCGGTGGCGGTGACACGTTCGATCAGGCGGCCAGCATCGTCGTAGCGCTGGACGATGTGACCGGCGTCGGGGCTGTCGATCGCCGTGAGGCGGCCGGCGCCGTCGTAGGTGTACCGGCTCTCGTGACCGGCGGGATCGGTGTGCGAGACGACGCCCCCTGCGGCGTCGAAGCCATAGCGGTCGCGGATGATCCGGTCGACCCGATGGGACTCGAGCAGCGTGGTGCGCCCGAGCCCGTCTTGCAGCCTGCGCTCGGGGGTGTCGGCGTACGGCGGTTCGGGGTGCAGATCTTCGTGCTCTCGAAGCTCGCTCCGCAGCGGGCCGTAGGCGGTGGCCGTGTCACGGCCGTCCGCGTCGCGGGTGTGCGTGACGCGGCCGAGCGCGTCGTAGGCGTGACGCGCTCGAGGCCAGTCGGTCGCCGGCGTCGGCGGTTGGCCCGGAGTGAGGCTGGAAGCCGGGACCGCGTGCGGCGTGAACTGCTCGGCGACCTCGCCCTCGGCGGTGTAGACGATCGCCTCCGCGACGATCGCGGCGACCCCAGCGTCGTCCGCTGTCACCCGCGCGAGCGAGCGGCCCAGGCCGTCGAGGTGCTGAATGCTCGTCTCGATCTCGGGCGCGCCGCGGTGCTTGCGCAGCTCGGTGACGACCGCGGGCGCGCCGGCGTCGCCGGCGAGGAAGTAGTGATAGCGGCGGGTCGGCAGCTCCGCGGAGTCTCCGTGCTCGACATCCGCGACCAGGCGACCGAGGCGGTCGTACTCGAACGAGCGCGCGGCGCCGTTCGGTGCGACGACCTGCGTGGGGTGGCCGATCGCCGGATCCCAGGTGGCGCGCGTCGTGAGGGCCTCTTCGCTCGCTAGGAGGAGACGCTCCTCGAGAGGGTACAGACCGCTCGTGTCGTAGCGGCGCTCGAGCGTGCCGTCCTCGCCGTCGCGGATCCGGGTGACGTTGCCGTGGGCGTCGACGCGCTGACGCAGGGTCGGGATCCAGGTGTCGCCCGCGAGCCAGGTCTCCACGCGGCTGACGACGCCCCGCGCGCCGAGCTGGCCGAGCGGCATGCCGCGCTCCTCCGGGCCGTCGTAGTACGTGCGCGTCGCGCTGACCTGGGTGCCGTCCGCCTCGGCGACCACGATCTCGGCGATGCGGTCGCGCGGCGCGTCGGCTGATTCCGCGGTCGCATAGGCGTGCGTCGTGATGCGCTCGTCGCCGGGGACATCGACGCCGGTCGTGCGGTCGACGCGGCCGAGCGCGCGCTCCTCGAGCAGGTTGCCCCACGCGTCGAAGTCCCACTCGGTCCGCGTCCGCGCCGCGGCGGCCTCCGGCCCGGCCTCGACGTGATAGGTGTCCGTGGCGCGCCGGCGCACGGCCCGGACGCCTGGCGCGGGCGCGTCGATCTCGAGTTCGTGCTCGTCTCGCACGAGCACACCGCGAGGGCTCCGCGTCTCGCTCGTCACGAGTTGGAGCTTGCGCGCCTCGTCGTCCTGCCCGAGGTCGTAGCGCGCGACCTCGGTGGAGGCCTCGGTGAAGGCGTCGCCGGGGCGCTCGATCCGCAGCTCCGCGAAGCCGCGGAACTCGCCGCGCGCCGGGTCGTACCAGCCGTCCCGCACGTGGTGCGCCGCCGCCCGCGTCCAGGGCGTGTGCGCGTCGGCCTCGCGCGACTTGGCGAGCACTGGGGTCGCTGCTGGCGGCGTGAAGGACCACGACGCGCCGGCGTCCGCGTCGGCGAGCGCAAGGGCGGCAGCGGTCGTGTACGTGAACGCGTGCGAGTAGCCGAGCGCCGTCCGCACGCCCGCGAGCAGACCCGGACGCGCGCCGATGGAACACACGCGCCACGGATCGGAGCCGTCCGTGTCGATCCGGAGCACGTCGATCGTCCCGTTCGCGTCGACGTCGCTCAGGATGAGGACCTCGTCGGCCTGAACTTCGGGCCAGGTCTTAGTAAGCGCCTGGGCGAAGCTTCCGTCGAGCTGGTTGACATGGACCTCGAGCGCGGCGCCTAGGCGGACAAGATCCGCGGCACCGTCGCTGTTCACGTCGGAGAGCTCCCAGCGCTCGTGCTCGATCATCGCCGGCACGCCCGCGAGCTCCACCGGGTCGGCGAAGAAGCCCCGCCCCTCGCCGCCGGCGACGAGGACGCGGCTCTCGCTCTGCATCACCCTGACGAGCTCGGGGATCCGGTCGCCGTCCATGTCCGCGAGTTGCACGCCCGGGTCGCCGAGGCGCATGCCGGCGGGCGGCGGCGGGACCGCCTCGGCCTCGAGGTAGCCCGGCTGGTCACGGTGGCGCAGCCAGATCCAGCCGTCCGCGTCGTCATGCCGCAGGACGTCGATGCGACCGTCGAGGTTGAGGTCGACGACGGCGACCTGCGGATCAGCGAGCTCGAAGCTGACGTCGAGCGTGATCGGCGTGACCTCGCCGAAGGGCGCGCCGCTCGTCGTCGTGTACGCCCACACCTCGTCAGCATTGGGCTGCGCGAGCAAGTCCTCGATGCCGTCGCCGGTGAGATCGGCGAACCGCGCGGACTTCGTGAGCGCGAGCGCCGGCGAGGGGATGTCCGTCCAGGTCGCGGCGAGTGAGTCGCCGCGACCCTTGCGGTAGCGCCACGCGCCTGGCGACGCGTCGAGGAGATCGGGGAGCGCGTCGCCGTCGATGTCGACCCACGCTCGGCCGTCGGCGGTCGGATCGAGCGCCGGCGCCCCGGCGAAGACTGCGACGCGCGCCTCGTCGGCGGCGCCCGTGTAGTCCAGGTGCCAGGATGGGAGCGCGGCTCCGTCGCTCGCAACAGTGCGGATGGTGATCAACCTGCTGGAGGGGATCCACGCGTCGCTCGAGTAGTCGAGGGTCGTGGTCCGCAAGACAGCGCCGTCGAACTCGGTGGCGATCGTGCGCAGACGGTGCCGCAGCTCCGTCGTGAAGCCGGGGGCGCGCGAGCGGACGATGTCGGGCCGCGCCTCGTACTCAAGCCGCACGACAGCGCGACCGTCGTCGTATCGGATCGCGGCCAAGAGCGGCGGGGACCCTTCGAGGCGGACGTACTCGAAGTCGAGGCGGTTGCCGTGAGGATCTGTGACCGCGGAGAGTTCGAGGCGGTAGACGTTGCCGTTCTCCTCGAGGCGGGCCTCGGGCTCGATCCCGAAGAGGTAGCCCGTCCCATCCGTCGTGACGGCCGACATGGCGCCTCCCGCCAGCGCGCGGACGACCACCGGCGTGCCCTGCTCGATGCGTTCGCGGTAGACGCCATCCTCGACCTCGACGAGGTCCTCGCCACCTCCGAGGCCGCGGAGCTTCCAGCGGTCGGTGCCGTCGTAACGCGGGAGCCCTCCATGAAGGGAGCGCTCGATGGCGGGCTGCTCCAACGACCAGCCGAGGCCGACAGGACCCGAGCCGCTACCCGCATCGTACTGAAGTGCGATTTGGGGCTCGAGGCCGGCTCGCCCCGGGGGCACCTCAAGCGCGTAGCGAATCGACGGAAGCCCGCTCGCCGCGCTCACGTCGTACCCTTGACCGTGCCCCTCGATGGTCGCTGGACCCTTGGGGAGATTGATCGCGGTCGCGAGCGTCGCGCTGGTGTCGGCGTGGACGAGCGTCGGGGCGAGCCAGGCGCCGAGTGCCAGCACGCCGATGAGGGAAGACAGCGATGCACGCATGACGGTCCTTTCGAGAGCGGCGACGTGGAGCCGTGGTTAGAAGCGCAGAGATAGCCCGAGAAACAGACCGCCTCGGCTGGGTCGTAGCAATGGGGTGAGTCGAGGCGGCGTGCGAGAGAGGTGACGCTGACGATCCTGCTCGTCGAGCCACTGGCGATAGCGGTCGCGCCTGCGCGTGCCCTTCACCAGCAGCGGAATACCAACGGCTATCGAGACGACGCCGGGCACGACGAGATAGTTGGCCACGCCGAGGAGGACATCGGCCACCGGGAGGTCGTCCCGGCCGAAGCCGACCGCGAGGAACGGAATCCCGAAGGCGAGCGCCCCGCCGCCGAGGGCAGTCAATGCGATGCCGGCCCTGCGCAGGCCCACACCGTCGTCCTCGGTGTAGGCGGCGCCGAATTGCTGCTCGAGCGCGGCGTAACGGGCCCTCACGCTCGCGGCGGCCGAGGCCGTTCGAGGACTCCCGCCCTCGGCAGGAGTCGAGACGAGGAGGAGCGCGAGCGCCACAATCGGGGCGAGAAATGAATGGTTCGTGGGCATCGTGAATCCCTTGATGAACTTCAGGCCAGGCGCTCACGCGAAGTACGAGGAGTGTTCCTCGCTCGGTGAGGCTCGACTGCCCGGCTGGGCGCGAACCGACCTCGCTAGGACCGCCAGGCGCTCCGGGCTCACCAGCACGAGGAAGCGGCCCTCGCGGCGGACGACGCCCTTCGCTTCCAGCTGCCGAAGCTCGAGCGCGGCGGTCTCACGCGTCATGCAAGCGAACGCGGCGATCTCCTGTTGGGGCAGTCGCCACGGGAGCCGACACCCCTCCTCCGTGGTGATGCCGTGCACCGCAAACTCGAGGAGCACCGCGGCGACCTTCGACCTCGCGCTGTTCGTGAGCGCGGAGCACAGCCGCCCGGCAGAGCACGCCTGGCGCTCGATCAGCCGGGCATAGAGGGTCCGTTCCAGGTCGACGCGCGCGTCGAGCAAGCGGCGGAAGTCGTCCCGCGACAACTCGGAATAGACCACCGGAGTCGCGGCGAGCGCCATCGTGTCGCGCACCCGCGGTGTCCAGCAGCATTCCTCGCCGAACAGGTCCCCGCGGTGATGATGGGCGAGGCCGATCGCACCGCCGCCCGCGTCGACGTGAAGCTCGTTGACGCGGCCGTCGTGGACGAGAAACACCTGACTGGCGACGTCTCCGGTGAGATACAGGACGTGCCGGCGCCGAACCGACCGGAGATGTCCTCGCTCCACGAGGGCTTGAAGCTGGATCTCTCCGATCCCCGCGAGGATGGGCTGAGACTGAAGGAGTTCGAAGTGCCGATCGATGGCCACGCGGACCTGACCTTTCATGCAGGAACGAAAAGGAAGGCCGCTGCCCGCACGGGAGGGGGACGATGCGTGCGGGCAGCGACCCGGAGGGAACTTCAGCCGCAGCCCGGGGTGAACAGCCCTTGCCCTTGCGGCGCGAGCGTGCCGGCACGGTGGCGGAGGCGCAGGACGACGTCGCTGATGCGGCGGACTTCGAGGTCGCGGTTCGCCGGCGCTCGGTCCGCGGCGGGGATCGTGAGCGTCCACTGCTCCCCGTGGACCGGCCACGCCGCGAACCCCCAGTTCGCGCCGGCCGTGCCCCAGTCGTTCACGCCCGCCTGGACCACGAGCTCGTCGCGCTCGAAGCTGTACGGGACGTACGCGTCCCAGTCGGGCAGCTCAGCGCCGTCGCAGCGACGAACGCCGGCGAGCCCCTGGCGGGTGAGGATGACCTCGCCCTCGGCGTCGCCGAGGTAATCGCCGACGAGCTTCACCTCGATCTGCTCGAGGCGGTCGTCGCAGAGCGACGCCGAGAACAACGCGTGCTCGAAGGCGCTGAGCGTGAACGGCAGGTGGACCGAGCCGTCCGGCGCGCGGTGCAGTGGATCCGTGAGAAGCGCCGAGAATTGCTCGGCCGGCGTCGCCGGTGAGCCGTCGACGTCTGGGATGTCGGAGGCCATGCCGAAGATGTCGGCACGCAAGCTGACCTCCGTGACGTAGGCCTGCGGGGCGCCCTGCTCGAGCCGATAGTCCTCCGCGATCGTGTCGAGGCAGGCGAGGAGGTCCACGAAGTCCGCGGGCGCTCGCGCTGCAGCGAGCGAGTTGCGGAGTGTCGGGAACTCCTGGTTGATGTGGTACTCGAGCGCCCGGAGGGCCAGGTAGACCCGGCGCAGGGTTTGTTCGCGCGTCCGCAGGACGCGGCCTGCCGCGGCGAGGCGCGCCGCGAGGAAGTTCGGACGCTTGAGCGGGTTGTCGGGGCTGTCGTCCACCAGCAGGCCGACCGCGTTCGCCTGATCGATGAGCAGCGCGCCCACCTCCTGAAACGCGCTCGACATCGCGGTCATCGCGGTGTCCCGCGCGAGCTCGGCTTCCTTCACCTCGATCTGCAGGAGCAGCGCCTCGGAGCGCAGGTTCTTGACGCGCGCCTCCGACTCGGCGCGGCGGACGTTGAGCTCGCCGGCGCGGATGATGGCGTCCATCTCGGCGTTGATCATGCGCAGCTCGAGATCCTCGTTGCGGCTGAGCTCGTCCATCTCGCCCGCGAGATCGGCGTTGGCCATGAGGCTCTCGCACTGGTTGTCCGTCGCGGCGACGTGCGCCGCCTTCTGGGCCTCGCACTGGTCTCTCGCCAGCACCAGACCCCGCCAGTCGGGCGTCGAGAAGCCGAAGACGCCGGGCCCGGAGAGCAACGCCTGCTGCGTCTGTTGCTTGCACCCGGCGATGAGGGACTGGTACTCCGCGTTGGCGCTGGCGCGCACGCGGGTGCATTCGGCGATCGCAGCGGCCTGCTCCGCGGCCGACCGCGCCGTGCCGTAAGCGGTGACGACATTGATGATCTTCCCCTGGGCGTCGGCCACTGCCTGCTCGAGCTCCGCGTGCGCCGCGAGCTCCGCCGCGAACCGCTGCTCCTCCACCTCGACCGCGTCGAGGTTGTTCTGCACCGCCTGCGCGGCGTGGTTGATGCGCAGCGTCGTCGCCTCGATGTTTGCCTGCAGCTCCGCGATCTGCCCGCCGTGGTCCCCGCAGGTCGCCAGATCCGGGCCATTCTCGCCGGGGCGGCTGCCGCAGTAGCCGCGGAGCTTGCCGCCGTATTCGTCCTGGATCCGCAGCGCGGTGGCCTGGAGGTCGTGGGACTTCGTCTCGTAGTCGCGGATCGCCTGCCAGGCCTCCGCCGCGACCTGCTCGAACATCTCGAGGTCCCCCGTCGCCATCGCTTTGACGGCCTCGAAATTCGTCCGGCCCTCGGTAATGGAAGCCTGATCCAGGGCGAGCGGCACATACGCCGCCGGGTAGCCGAACCAGCTCCTGCCTTCGGCGAGCTCCGTGTGTACGCCGGCGAGCGTGTCGAGCACGCTGCCGAGCGCCTGGAGCCCCGGAGCGGCGTCCGCATCATCAGCGAGGCGCTCCGCCAGCTCGGCGCTCGCCGCGTGCGCGGCGATCATCGCCAGGCGAACGGCCGTGCGGAGATCCGCCGCCTCTTGACCGGCGCGATGGCCGAGCCGGGCCCACGCAGCGGTCGCCCTGGCGTACTGGGCCAGCAGCTCGAGCGAGATGGTGCGCGCACGCGCCAGGGAGTCGTAGTCCGCGTTGTTCGCGAGCCACTCGAGGCTGACGGGGTAGACCGGCGCCAGCGTCGGTGCCAGCGCGGCCGCGAGGCGCGTGCGGCTGGCCTCGAGCAGCTTCAGCTCTCGCGCGAGCGCGTCCGCGACGGGCTCCCCGAGGGAGTCCTTGAACGACAATGCGACATCGACCTCCGACTCGAGCGCCAGCAGCATGGCCGCCCGGCCCTCGTCCGCCGCGAACGTCGCCGCAAGGCGGATGAAGGCTTCGCCCCAGGGTCCGGGCGTCTGCGCCGCACCGGCACGGAAGAGCGCGTTGGCGCAGCGCAGCCCGTCGACGTCGAGGCAGGTTCGGCCGTCGTCCCCGTATTCGGGCGTCTCCGCCGTGCAGTCAGTCCAGGTGTCGCTGCCGGCGGGCGGGCTCACGTCCAGGTCTCCCTGAAGCGGGGCGAGGACCGCGTCGATGTTGAACGTCGCCTCGCGGAGGGCCTCGGCGCACTCGAGCCGGTCCGCGGCCGTGCATCCACCGGTCGCACAGGCGCTGCAGGCGGCGCTCGGCTCGACCAGGGCCTCATCGGTGCCGAAGGACTCTCCAAGCAGCACGCAGGCCTCGAAGTCGAGGCTCGGCGGCGCGAGCCACGTCGGCGCGGTCGCATCCTCGGGCACGTACGCCGCCGGGAGCACGAGGCCTCCGAGGGGTCCACGACGCCGCAGTACGAACGACCCCGCGAGCTCGACAGGCGTGGGGCGCATGCCCGTGAGGGTCTCGTGGACCGAACCCGCGATCTGGTCCGCCGTGTGCTTGCCGCTCAGGACGAATTCGCGGCCGAGCTCGCGGGCGATGGGGCTGTGTCGCCAGTCCTCGGCGGGGAGCCGATCCCGCAGCACGACCGCCACGTCGCCGCCCGAGGTCCACGTCCCCGTGACGACCACCGGAAGCGGCCACAAGGGGCTCGCGTCGCCGCGGACACGACCCGCGATCGTCCCGCCGTCCCTGAAATCGAGCTCCAGCGCCAGCGCGGCGCTACCCAGGCCGACGTCGCCCGCCTCATGCTGCAGTGCCCCCTCGAAGTAGCCGGACTGTGGCAGGCCCTCCACTTCGATCGACCAAAGCAGCGTGCCCCCGCCGGCGACGATCTGGACCGGCAGCACGCGATGATCCGGCGAGATCTGGGCCCAGTCGAGGGCGACGACCAGCTCGACCTCCTCACCGGCTCCGAGCTCGGAAGGCGCCGGATCGAACGACAGCGCCGAGCTTCCGGCCGCGAGGCGGTACATGAGGGGGTGCGGGCTGTCGTTGCTGAGGACGGTGGTCGCGGCAGGGTCGCCAGGACGTACGATCGTCGTGCGGGACGCCAGCACGGGCACCGCGGAGATCACGAGCGGCGCCTGCTCGTCGCCGACGCAGCGCCCGTGCGCGTCACACGTGCCCCCGCCGCAGACGGCATCACTCGGGCAGCCATCGACGCATACGCGCAGCTCGCAGTAGCGGCCCGCGCCACAGTCCGCGTCGAGCAAGCACACCGTGCCGGGCGGTCTGGTGGCCGCGGGCTGGAGAATGTCGAATGTTGTGTCCGACGACGTACCCGGTGCGTGGGCAACATCCGTATGACAGGCCAGAAGACAAGAGAGCGCCCATGGGGCCATCCGGAGGTAACGCGTACTCATGACACACCTTTCCCGTGACGCCTGAAGCGGCGCGATCGAGCGAACGAACTCGGCGGCGGCAGCCGTCGTCGGGCGCCCGGAGCGGGCGCGGAGTAGATCAGGAGGCGTGCGCCTCAGGGTTGAAGAGAAATGGAGTCCCGCTTGATCTCATCGCCCACCTCGTCTCACTCGGCGGCGAGCGGGCGGGGACGGCTCCGTATCCGCGTCGTCGCTCGTCAAGGCCCGCAATCCCACGATATCGCGGAGGACGATGGCCTCGTCTGCTCTTACAATGAAGCCCTCGAGCTCAAGGCGCTGAAGTTCGACAGCAATCGTCTCTCGCGTCGCACCGACAAGCGCGGCGAGCTCTCGCTGGCGCAGACGCACGCGCCGCTGCTGCCCTCGCCCGTCCTGATCTCCCATATCGAGCAGCACCGCGGCGAGACGAGCGCGGACACTGCGGTTCAATACCGCGAAGGTACGACGCAAGGCGGCATCCCGATGCGCGATGGCCTGCTCCATCAGCGCTCGTTCAACGCCCGGATGTTCGTCGAGAAACAGCCGGAAGCAGGCGCGAGTGAACGTCGTCGCCCAAACAGGAGCGACCACGACAGCGTCATCCTCCCAAATCGCCGTTTGCCAGAGACAGCCTTCGCCTACGACGTCGCCCGAGCGGCGGATATCAATTGTGACCACTCGATGCGGGCTCGCACGTCGGCCGATTGCGATGCGCCCCGAGTGGATGAGGTAGACGTGCTCGGCGGGATCGCCAGACGAGTGAATGCTGCTCCCAGCAGGGTGCTCGCGGGTAACCGCGGATTCGACAAGCACCGCGAGGCTCGACGGCGGCAGCACCCCGACAGGGAGCCGCCGAAAAAAGTCGTGGACGGTTCTGACGTGCATGCGCCGGTCTCCACCTGCCGGCAGTCAGTGCGGTCCACCCGTCGAGCCAGGGCCCGGAGGCCACGCCAGTCGACGCGAGCCGAAGTGCCGGTCGACCAGCGCCGCGAGTTCACGAGATACCAGACGGACCCCGGAGCGGCCCACAAGCTCCGCGTCTCGCGGCAGCTCGTCGCCGTCAGGCTGGAGTAGAAGAGGCGCATCGGGTGCGCACAGCAGCCACTGGGCTCCTGTCGCGTCCACATACCAGACCCGCGTCCGGTTCATGTAGAAGCCCGGTTTTAGCCGCCGAACTTCATGGATCGTGACCTCGAACTCGTGTTCGTCTGTGCTCGAAGATCGCTCGGAATCGCTCATCGAGAGAGTATCTCCGTGAAAACCTACGAAAAGCTAAAGTCATTTACAGATATATGCAAGATTAACTTGCTGGAAAATTAAGAGGATGTACCCTCGTCGAAGTCATGGAACGCGTCCAGTCTGGGGCCACCGGACCCCTTCCATCTCCCGGGACCGTCCGGGACAAGGCCCTCGACGCACCGAGGGCACCACGCTTCGCCACTCCCTCGGAGCTCACCGAGGCGCTCGGCGCAGGGGACGTGTTCGCGGTCCGCGAGGCCTTCCCCAACATCTACGCGACGACAGACCAAGTCGCAGGCGCCGGTGAAATCGAGCGCGGAACGGTCGGTGATTGGGTGCGCGCCGGCCTCCTGCCGGCGCCAGGAGGCAGCGGCGGGCGTGGCAACAAGGCCAGGTTCCCGCTGTTCGCGGTCACCCTCGCCAAGTTCATCCGGGAGCAACGAAAGCAGGGATTCGGCCTCCCGGACCTGCGACCTATCATGGTGGCCACTTTTTGCCCGCGGATCCTTGAACTACTTGCACCCCCGCGCGAGTCACGTTCCGAACTCGCCAAGCGAAAGCAGCAAGAGCGCTCGCAGGAATGATGTTGCCGTTGTTCGGGCTCGCTGCCGATGACGATCTCGCTATTGATGCGCCCGGCTCGCTGTCGTTTTTCCGGAGGAGAAGGATGCCGATCGAAACTTGCCTCGTCGCCCTAAGTTTGGTTGCAGCCGGGGTCTACTACGACGACCCCCGTCTGCTCTTTGGTGGGCTCTTCATCGTGGTGGGCGCTGCGACGTACTGGGCAGCCACGCTGATTTTGCAAGTCGGTGAGCTCTTGGAGGACAAGCGCCGCCTCGAGGCGCAGATACAGGACACTGTGAAAGCGCTCGCGCTGGCGCTGCAGGAACGCGACGCGGCACTGCAGGCCGTTGCCTCGATCCGGATCGAGGTGGAAGGTTGCGAGGATGCCTGATCTTCACCCAGCCGTGACATGGACGACCCGGAACTTGTTCGACTCCCGCGCGAAAGGCGGGGGAAGTGCGATACGCTTGACCGTGGAGCAGGTTGGAGGCGACACCTGGGCGGACGTGGAACGTCGGACAGGAACTTTTGCACATTGGCGAGAGCGGCGTCTACTCCTGCGACCTTACGGATGCGCTGGCGCCTGATCACCTTTCGGATGTGCTCGAAGAGGTCTCGGTGCGGCGCGATGAGGCCGGCCGCCACGGTCCGAGCCGAGCTGAGTCACGGCGCCATCGCCTCGCCTTGGCCTGTCGGCGGTACTCATCGACGGCGGCGTCCAACTCGGCGAGCCCTCGTCGCTGATGTTCTGCGCGGCTGACCAGGCGGCCAGCCTTGGGCCACTGCAGGAGCTCGCAGACATGCTACCCGCCGCCACTGCGAGCCGACGGCGACCGGGTGTGCTTCAAGCGACGGTGTCGGCGGGACCCCGTAGGTCCCGGAGGAAGGTAGCTAGCAAGTCGTCAGCTGCGAGCCCGCCGGCCCCGCTCAAAGGGACGAGCTTCGCTCCATGGCGGCCGTAGAAGCCGTCAATCCCAGGCGCTGGAACATACGGCTCCCGCAGCGGCTGGTAATGGCCGTCAGCCAGGAACAGGGCGCCGGAGCGGTGACGGAAGATCGTCGCTGCCAGTTCGCATGCGTCGACGCGCCAAATCTGCACCCACGCGCCTGAACCACAGGCAAGGTGGCGGGCGTCGGGCGAGAAGACCACGGGTCCTTGATCGAGGCCGGTGGACAACGCACCGAGGAGCTCGCCGTCGCTACGCCGGCGGAGCTCGAGCACACCCCAAGCGGAAACGGCGAAAAGATCGCGGGCGGCGGAGAACGCGCAATGGGTCGCGCCCTTCGCTCCCTCGTGCTGCCAAACGCACGGGAGGTCCTCGGGGGCGAGGTCGTGTCGGCTATCGACCAACTGTGCGCGCACTCTCCCGCAGAGCGCAGCGAGATCAGGGCGGACGACCGCCCCGCTGTGCGCGTCGATGCCGACGAGGTCCTCCGCGTCTGGCGCAGCGCAGACCCTGGTGTGGAGCTCGACCCTGAGCAGAGCCCGGCGGGGGGCGTCGAACAGGATCAGTGAGCCAGGGTGACCGCCGAATACCCACATCCCGTCGCCGTTCAGGACGATGAACGCGCCGCCGTCCGGCGCGAGGAAGTGCAGCCGATGCCTGCCTGTCCGGGTGCACCAGATGTCAGTCCGCGTTTCGTTCAGACGGTGCGGCTGCTGGATCAGCACATGTTCGCCGTCCGGTGTGAACCACCAACGCGACTCGCCGTCGTACTCGGCCCGGACGGGTGGCATCGGTACCTCGTCGAGGACGATCAGCCGCTTCTGTTCGTCGCACTCAATGACGAACACACCGTCGCGTCGGTACACGCGCTGTCGCGCGGCCGCGTCTTCCCCTGGGTTGTGGTCGCACGGGTCGTGTTCGACCTGGCGATAACGGGAAATGCGGGTGCCGGCCTCGAGATCTAGCTCCTCGATGAATTGCCGACTCCGCAGAAGCAAGCCCCGGGACGTCCATTCAATGTGCTGCGGTGATTGCTCAGCGGGGAGAGGGTATTGGGGCGAGTGCGAACAGGTGGTGTCGAGGTCGAGCACCCGGACGCCGCCTTGGAGGACGAGGGCAAGCCGACGGCCGCGCGGCGAGACGAGCAGGGCTTCGGCGCGCGTGGCGAACGGGAGGGGGAAAGAACGCAGGGCGAACTCTCCAGTATCAATGCAGACGACTGTGCCGAGGGAATGCCCCGACAGGAACAGGAACAGCGAGCCGTCGTGGGACCAGCCAGTGCGGGGGAGGTCGCCGAACGGGTGGGCCCGGAAGCGAGGACTCAGGAGCTCGCGCGCCGGCGTCGTGGTCGGCTCGTCGATGGCGCGGAGCATTACTTTGTGGTCGGTGACGACGATCAGCGAGCGGCCGCTTGGCGCGAGCGAGGTCAGCCCGAGGACGCCGCCGGCGTGTTCGGCCGTGAGCCGCTGCGAGGCGCGGTCATAAACCGTGAGCCGCGGTTGACGATGGGGAAGAGTCGGGGGGATTGAGCCGGCGACGGTGACGAGCGCGCGGCCCCCGTCGACCAACCGTCCCTCGAAGCAGCGCGGCACCCAGGCCAGGACCTCCAGGAGGATGCCGTCGGCGGGGCACCAGCGGCGTGGGTGCTCGGAGAATGTCCACAGGGTGTCACTGTCCTCCCACCACAGCCCGGTAATCGGCGGAGCCGGATGCGTCAGCGCGACGGACCGGGACAGATCGGTCAGGCTCCACACGGAGACGACCGGGTCGTCGCCAGCGACCGCGAGCCTATCGCCCATGGGCGAGAAGGACAGGGCTCGGACGGACGAAGACTGATCGCGCCAGCGCATCATGCAACGCAACGGCCCGACGGACCATACCTCGACGAGGCCGCTCGCGTACCCGACCGCAAGCCTGTGACCGTCGGGTGACCAGGCGAGCGCCGATACCTGGCGCTGGGGCGGCGGGGCGAGCGTGAGCTCGTCGTAAGCGATCGCGCTCGCGTCGGTGTGTTCGGACGCCCAGGCGACGTCGACTATGCGAAGGCCCTCGGTAACGGCGCCCTCGAGATCGGGCGCCGTGGTGGCCGCACGGGTGCGGCTGAGGTCGGCGCCGCGGAGATCGGTGGCGCGGAACACGACGCGATCGAGCTCCGCGCCGGAGAAGTCGGCGTCCACGGCGACGGCGTCGGTGAAGTCGGCACCGGTGAGGTCGCAGTCGTGTAGGTCGGCGCCACTGAGATCGGCGCCACAGAACAAGCTGTTGCGCAGGTAACAGCCGCACAGACGGGCGCCCGTGAGGTCGGCGTGGTGTAGGCGCAGGCAATCGATATGGACCGCGCGTAGATCGGCCCCGGGTAGCTTCCAGGGTCGCTCGCGCGTCGACCCGATGCTCGGGTCGGCGGCGACGAGCAAGAGCGCATTCGCGGCCTGAGTCGGCGACAGGCCGGTGCATAGGAGGTCGACCAAGCGCGCCTGCGCCTGCGGCCAGGCGCTGAGCCGCACGGCGTGGTGGACTGCATGGTTATAGAGCGGGAGAATCTCGAGAACCGCGGCGTCGCCCCCAACCAGTGCGCGGACGATATGCCGGGCGAGCAGGTACTCGGCCGCGGGGTCCCAGGCGAGCGTGTAGAATGTGGGTGGCCCAGGCGAGACGAACGGGTCGTCGCGGATCAGGCTGCCACGCATGGCGAGCTGCATGGAAAGCCAATCATGCACCTCGCTCGCGTCGCCGGGCTGCGGGCTGGCCTGGGCTGAAGCGACCAGGGACTGCGTCAACGTCGCCAGCCCGTCCAGGCGCGGCCAATAACCCTCCTGGCTGCTCCGTTCTGCGTGCGTACGGACAAATCGCTCGATAGGGACCCAGCCCGCCGAATGCGTGCTCGTGCGCGGGAACGGGGTCCACATCGCAAACGCGAGGTGCTCGAGCGAGCGGATGAACGCCTCCGGTGCCACCGGGTCGATCAGGCGCGCGTGACGATCGAGGTAGAATTCGAGCGCCTCGGCCGGCGGCTCGGGCGATTCGCCCTGCGGAAGCGCGATGAAGCCGCGCGGAGTGCCAGCCGCCGGCCTGTCCTTCGGCCCGTATTGGCGGATCAGCACGGCCTGCTCATGCTTGCCGGCGGGGAGTAGCTCGATCACAGTCGCGCCGGCGAGGGTCTCCTGCCGGCAGGTCACGAGCATGATGCGGCTCGCGTCGCTCACGTGCGGCGCGAGCCGCATGCGCGTGCCCCGGAGCGCACGGTGGTCGAGTCCGTCGAGCACGAGCAGGCAGTTGCCCGATCGAACAGCTAGCCGCACGGCGGCCCGCTCCACGGGATCGAGGTCGGCGAGGAGGTCGTGGAAACCTAACTCGGAGGACCGCGCGCAGTCGTGATAGAAGACCGGAGCGCCATCGCTGATCAGCGCCTGTTGAGCCAGGCGCGCCAGCCAAGCGCGCACGAGGGTGGTCCGGCCGTCGAACAGCCGGCCGCGAAGGACGGCGGTCTCACCCCCGTGCGTGTGCCAGCGGTCGAGCGCCGCGAGCCCGGACATGTCTTCGCCAGACATGTGACAGGCGGGATCCACGAACCGGAGCCCGACCGGGCTGTAGACGAAGTCGGACAGCTCGCGCAGCCGTGGCGCGAGAGCAGCGAGTTGCTGGATCGCACGGTCGAGAGGCACGACGTCGTGGTCGAGGATGCGGGTGATCTGCGAGCCCTCGCCGCTCAGCAGCACGACCGGAAGCAGGTGACAAGCGACGGTGCGGGCCTCGCGGAGGTCGCTCGCGTCCGGGAGCACCGGGGTGACGAAGACGACGTGGTGCGGCGGCACGACGAGGACGGGGACGCCGCCTGGAGACCATCCAACCCATGCCGGGCAGGAACGCCGTAGCGCAAGGAAGGTGGCAGCGATCTCGAGGTCGTCGCGCGAGCCGACCAACGCGCCCAGGTCGCGCTCCGGCGCCTCAGAGTTTGCTGTGGTCGCGCGAGCCGTCAGCAGCGCGCGCGCCGGCCACAACCGGAAGCCGCGCCGTTCGAGGTTCGTGGGTGGCGGCCTCTCGGCCGCCCAGGCGTCGACCTCGCCGTTGGCGTCGATCGCCGGGCGCGACAGGGTTGGCGCGGGCTCCTCAAAGAGTGTCGATGTCACGGCGGCAGCAATGCGATCGTTCGGGTCGGGCTCGAGCGTCCAGCGGCGCTGTGAGCACGCGTGCTGGAGCTCGTCGCGGGCACGCTCGATCGCCATGCGCTCGTCCGCGTCCACTCCGACACGATCGACGAACCGGCGCAGCGTGTGGAGCACGCCGAGTGCCAGCTGGCGCTCCATGTCGTCCGCAGACGAGACCGTGTCCGGGAGCCAGACATCGCGCGCCAGCATGCGCAACCGGGCAAGTCCATGCTCCCCCTGCGCGCCCTTGGCGAGGATCCGCCAGCGCTGGGCGACCTGCGGGACTGTAGTGTAGCGCTTGCAAGCGAGGGCGAGCTCGGCCTGCTGGCGCTCGCGCTCGTCATGGAAGGCGAACACGTTGGGGGTCGCCAGTAGCGACCGGGCGACACTCGCAAGCTGGCGATCGCCGGCCTCCGGCAGGATTAGCGAGTACGTGACGAGCTCGCTCGGGACATGGCTGAGGTAGGTGTTCGGACGAGTCGCGGCGGGATGCTCGAGGGACAGGTCGACGACGCACACTGCCTCAGTCTCGGCCGGCATCGGGCTGAGCCGGCTCCCGGGTAGCAGCGAGCGGCCGTCGCCAGCGCCGAAGCAGAACACGTTAGTTCCGCCGAGGCTGGCGTGGTTGGCGTACGCGACCGGCCGGTGGAAATGGCGGTAGATGTCGTCGGCGTTGTGGGCGAACAGCGGGGCGGTGTCCTTCGAGGTATACGAGGGGACGGCAATCAGGTCGCAGTCGTACAGCTTCTGGTGCTTCTCTGCCGCTGCGTCGTCGCGGTGGCGGAGGAAGTCGATGCAGATCGCTACGCCGACCGTCATGCTGTCGCCTCCGCGCAAGGGAACCACACACGGGCGAATTTCTGAGCCCGTGTCGAGCACGGTCTCCCACTGACTCCGCCACAGCTTGTCTTGGTATTGGACGTGGCCTTGGGGCTTGATGAATGGAGCGATCGCGCGGTTGGTCGGGGGTACGTCGGCGAAGCACTCGCGGTAAGCTGGGTCGCGCAGCAACTGTGCCGTGACGAGGTGGGTGCCGGCAACCAGTGTGCATCTGGCCGCTTGCGCCAGAGTCACAAGCCGCGGCATCAATTGCCCAGGGATGACGTACTCGGAGAAGACGATGAGGTCGACGTCCAAGGCACCGCAGAACTCGACGACGGCTTTGAGCTTGGGGAGGAGCGCGTCGCAGTAGGCGCGCGTCACGTCGCGCTGCAGACGGGCGAGAGGCCCGAGCAGCGTCGAGTCTGGCGACAGCCGCTCGCACATCTCGCCGAGGATGCAGCGGTCGATTGGTTCACTCAGGAAGTCGTGCCCGGGGGCCTCGAACGCCAGACGACCCGCGAGTTGGACGACAGCGACTCGCGCCTTCCGTTCACGCATGGCTAGCACGGTAACACGATGCCGCGCCTGCGACCTAGGCTCCATCCCCTGGGAAGGAACCCTTGTACCGCCTGTCGCCACGTCGGGTCTTTCGTCACACCTCTCCGCCGGCGAGCTTCCAGCTCATGAAGCGGCCAAGATCGGTCTCTTGGGCTACGTAAGGGGTCCGGACGGATACAGTTTCTTCCTCGGGTCTGAAGGTCTGTTAGCGGGCCGACCGGGCGCAGCGGATGCCGTACTTGAAGTCGCTGCTCGTCGGTTCGCCGGCATTGCGCGCCGAGACGCGCTCCCAGCCGAGCATCGGCAGGTAATAGTCGACGCCGCGGATCGCTCGTTTGCGGCCGAGCGGCGCGCCGGTCGGGTTGCGCTGCACCGAGGGCGAGTAGCCGCGGATGTTGGCGAGGCGGTCCTCCTCGACCCAGTCGTGGACGTGTTCGGCGAGGTTGCCGATCATGTCGAGCGCGCCGTACGGGGAGGCGCCCGCGGGGTAGGCCGACCGGCGCGAGTCCCTCGTGCCCGTCGTCCCACGCGACGGGCGGGAACTTCGGCCAGGCCGGAGAGCAGCGCGCGTCGCAGAGGTTGGCGTGGGTCGGGCCCGGCGGGTCGTTGCCCCACGGGTAGATGCGGGCGTCGGTGCCGCGCGCGGCCTTCTCCCACTCGGCTTCGCTCGGCAGCCGCCTGCCGGCCCATGCGCAATATGCGGCTGCGTCGAGCCACCGAACGCAATTGATCGGGAGATCGGGGCGATCGGTCTTGCCCCACAAGCAGTATTCATGGGTCATGTGCTCGGTCCTGCAGGCGCCGTCGGCAACGCAGCGGCGGTAGTCGGCGAGCGTCACCTCGAGTCTGTCAATGTCGAAAGTGTCGAGCCAGACCTCATGCTGCGGTCGCTCGGCGTCTCGGCAGGCGGCGTCGTGGGAGGCGCAGCCCATCATGAACGCGCCCTCGGGGACGCGGACCATCCCCGCCGGGATCGCGGGCGGAGGGGCGGGAACAGACGGAGGGACGGGAGCGGACGGTTCGGCGACGTCCGGACGCGGTGGGACGGCGGTGCAGGCCGAGAGCAACGAGACGAGCCACGGAAGAGTGCGCACAACGGGGAGTGTAGAATAGTTTGTCGTCAGTTGGGCGTCGCGCAGGCGGGGGCGTCGGCGGCGAGTATGGCGGCAAGCTCGAGGGCGGCCCGCGCCCGCCTCAGCGCCCGGTCGGAAGGACCTGTGCCGTTGTTCCAGGCGCGGAGAGCCAGCGGCGGGCCGGGGCCGGCTCGCCGGCTACCTTCGTTGCCGCACGACATGCGGTGCAGCTACACACGCTCGCCCTCGCGGCACAGCAGGTTGCTGTGCCTCGTCCCATCCTTGCCCAAGAGCCGCGCCCTCAAGCTCGCCCCCGCCATTCGGTAGCAGGCATTCGAGTAACCATCGAGAAGAGCGGCCACGGGAGGCAATCGAGTAGGCTGGACGAGAGCGCGTCGAGGTCGTTGGGCACCGATACGACGAGTCCGCAACGGTATAGTCCCCTTGAAATTCTTGCTGCACCGATGACATCGTGTGCGAGCGGCAGGAGCGCCGTCCACAAGCGCGGCAACGGGGAGCAATCGAGCAGACCGGGCGAGAGCGTGTCGAGCACCGATGCGACGAGTCCGCAACATTTAGTCCCGTCGAAATTCTTGCTGCACGTGGGGCGGTGCTTTTCGAGATTTAAGAGCCTCCGAGGGTGGAGCTCGGGGCGGGATCGGGCGAATAAGCGGAGGCATGGATCCGATGGCGACTCAAGCACGAGAGCCCGACCCCGAGACCGCCGAGAAGGCGACCGGCCGCAGCTTCACGGCCGCGTACAAGCGGAAGATCCTCGCCCTGACCGATCACGCCAGGGGCAGATCGGCGCCATCCTGCGGCGGGAGGGCCTGTACAGTTCGTTGCTGTCGACCTGGAGGCGACAGCGGGACGAGGGTACGCTGGGGGCGTTGAAGCCGAAGAAGCGCGGACCGAAGCCGAAGCAGGACCGGGAGATGGAGCGCTTGCGCCGCAAGGTGGCGCAGCTCGAGCAGAAGCTCGAGACGGCGGAGCTGATCATCGACGTCCAAAAAAAAGTCTCGCAATTGCTCGGGATCCCGCTAGCGACGCTCGAGCCGTCCGAGAAGCTCTGATCGCGCAGGCGGGCGAGCTGTCCGAGAGGACAGGTCTTCCACGGGCATGCGAGGCGCTCGGGGTCTCGCGGGCGACGGTGTACCGCCGTCGCCACCCCGCGCCGGCGAGGCCGCCCAGGCCACGGCGGTCTCCGCGGGCGCTGAGCCCGGACGAGCGCCAGGAGGCGCTGGCGCTTCTGCACAGTGAGCGCTTCATCGACAAGGTGCCCGAGGTGATCGTGCCGACCCTGCTCGACGAGCAGCGCTGGGTGTGCAGCGCGCGGACGATGTATCGCCTGCTCGCCGCCGAGGGCGAGCTCCGCGAGCGGCGGCGCCAGCGGCGACACCGAGTACAAGCGCCCCGAGCTGCTGGCGACCGCGCCGAACCAGGTGTGGTCGTGGGACGTGACCTGGCTGCGAGGACCGACGAAGGGCCAATACTACTACCTGTACGTCCTGCTCGACATCTACAGCCGCTGTGTCGTCCGCGTGACCCTCGCGCGCCGCGAGACCGCCGACATCGCCGCGCGCCTCATTCGCGCCGCCTGCGACAAACAGAACATCCAACCTGACCAATTGACCATCCACGCCGATCGCGGCGCCGTCCCGACGTCCCGCGAGCTCGCCGACCTCTACGACGCCCTCGGCGCCCGCCGCTCGCACAGCCGGCCCCACGTCAGAGACGACAACCCGTACTCGGAAGCCCACTTCAAGACCCTCAAGTACACCCACGACTACCCCGCCCGCTTCGCCTCCTACGACGACGCCCACGCCTTCTGCGCCCGCTTCGTCGACGGCTACAACCATCACCACCGTCACTCCGGCATCGCCTTCCTGGCGCCCGCCGACGTGCATTACGGCCGCACCGAGGCCATCCTGTCCGTCAGGACTGCCGCCCTCCACGCCGCCTACGAGGCCCACCCGGAGCGCTTCGTCCGCGGACGGTCCACGCCGCGACGACCCCCCTCCGCGGTCTATATCAACCCACCGCGCCGCTTCGACAGCGGCCTTCGCGAGTACGACATCCATGTCCTTACGGACAGGTGCATCGCTGCCGAGGCATCCCAGGACTGCCACGCCGGTGGATTCTCACACTCACTAAACCTGGCCAGCACCGTGTCTCAAAATCATTGACAGGCTCCGCTTCGAGCTGCACCTCCGCAAGGTCTTCAAGGTCGATGAGGCTCTGAGCTGGATGCTCGGGACCACCTCCTTGGAGGGAGAGCTACGCGCTCGGGCTCGCCGAAGGGTGCGGGCCGCTTCACTGCGCCGAAGTCGGAGTGAGTCAAAGGAGAAAGTTCCAATCGGGCTCCACTTTTTCAAATGCCCAATCGATCTCGATGGAAGGGTCTAGCTCTCTAAGAGCTTCTAGCGCATCACGTACGTGCTTTATCGGGTCCATCTTTGTTGCCTGATCGATCGGCTGGACCTTGAAATCTTTCGGATCAAGCTGAGGCCCGATCGTGGACTTATGCGGCTTATCGTGAACTAGTCGATCTCGGATTCTGAAAAGGCTAACGATACCATTCATCGCGGTCGTGCCCGGCTTCAGCTTTTTTCCGCATCGAAGCAACGGAAATAGTTGCCACTTTGCCGCATTGCTTCTGTCTAATGCATCGAAAAGATCTGTGTCGAGTTGACTGCCATAGTGATTAATGAACGACTCGAGCGTGAGCGCCGAAAAAATCACCGCGACGGCAGCAAAGCGTTGTCTCTGCTCGTAGGAAGATTTTCTCATCGAGTCCGGATCCGGGTGGGTTCCGGCCGGCCAGACCATCTCCCTCTCCTGGACCTTCCCGAGCTGCGAAAAGCTTGCGCGGGCGATACGAAAAAACGTCTCGTACTGGGAAATAGAGAGGGTGATAGCCCAGTCGTTGGGCGCGACCGAGGTCGCCGGCGACACCGAAGGGCTCTCGGGCGACAGTGGATTCGCCGGCTGCTTTGCAGCTGGAGCGCTGTTGCGATCCTGACGCCGTCCTCTCCGGCTCTTGGACTCCTTGCCCATGAATCCGAGTTTACTTCAAGACAGGCACTCTTGCGCGCAGGGGATAAGGGGAAACATGCGCACACCACGCAGCCCGCTCCGGCTCCGCGGCCATGTCGAGGCCGACGTGCTCGGGCGAGTGCTCGACGTGTCGGAGGGGCGACGATGATCCCGGCGTCCGTGCGGAATCACTTGCCGCTCAATCGGCAGCGCCAGCAGATGGCGCGCGAGGGCCTCGAGATCTCGATCAGCGTGCGTCGACCGAGAAGTGCTCGCTGCTCATCAGACCGGCGGCCTTCGCCTGGCCCACGACCAGCGCGAAGAACTCGCGGGCGACGCGCGACCTTGGATGCAGTATCGCAGGAGCAGGATCAATTCGCCGATTTCATGACTGTCATCAATGCGGCGCTGATCCTGCGGGTGTTCCATGATGTCCAGATCGATAGCTGACGCCCAGGGCGCCTCGTCTCGCTCGCTTCTGCTCGCCGGCGGCGATCGACGCCGAGGCGCGCTATCTCCGCCCCCATCCCCTGCAGCGCCGCCGGATCACCGCGAAGCCGCCTGTGTTGGCGAGCATCTCGGGCCCGGCGAGCCCGCGCTCAATCGTTTGTGCGGATCGCCGAGGACCTCGCCGACCCGTCGACTGTGAAGCTCGCCGAGCCGCCGGAGCGGGTCAACTCGAACAGGCAGTTCTGCGGTGACCGCCGCACGCCACGGAGCAGGCGTCACGCGGCCTCGAGCGAGGGGTTGATCAGCCGCGATGTGTTGGGCGGTGCTGGCGCGGTGAAGCGACGAGCGCGTGGGTGGACGCGGAGCGGTTTCGAGCTGACACGGACCCCAGCCGGGGTGAGGCTTGCAGGGTGACCCGCGCACCGATCCTCGCTGCGCTGGTCCTCGCCGGATGCGGGGACACGGTCCGGGCGTAGCCGCGTCAGCGGGCAGCGCTCACCGGCGCCGAAGAGGCGTGGACGCAGTGGCCACGTCGCCACTTGCGCGCCGCGATGCGAGGCACAAGATGGAGCGCAATGGCGCCTCTTCCGCTTCGAATCGCAAACGACCTCCCCTCGAATCCCATCCAGTTTATCGCCGAGCGGATACGCAGTCACAAAAAAACCGATGTCTGGCTCTGGGCCGACACCCGCGCAGCTTGTTTCGAACTCCTCCTGCAACTACGCGACGAGCTGGGCGGCGAGGCTGATAGGGTCGTCAAGACGCACCATACCCTCTACCTTCGAAGTGGCGGCCGCGTCCAGGGGATGAGCCCCAAGGACCGCCCAGACGGCGAGAAGAGAATCGCGGTCTGGATGGCGACTTCGCAGATCCCGAACGAGTACATGAGTCGCCTCATGCACCTCGGCCAGTGCGAGGAGTTCTGGGCACGACCTGGACTTGTTCCGTTGTGGCCAGACGGCTCCGACTGGCGGAAGGGCTCTGTCGAGGCAACATAGCGCCGCCCGTCGAGCGGGAGCCTTAGCCTCCAGGACCTCCTGGCGCTCCCGACCTGTCCGAAGGGTCATTCGCGGACGGTAACCGGAACAGCGCCTGGTGCAGCCGCTTGCACAGCAAGCAGTAGCCGTTCTTGTCCCACCACAGCACCTTGAGGCGGTTCGAGCGCCGGTTCGTGAACATGAACAGCGCGCCGCTCCGCGGGTCTTCGCCGAGCATCTGCTTCGCCGCCGCGGCGAGTCCATCGAAGCTGCGCCGCATGTCGAGGGGCTGCGTGCAGACGAAGATCCGCACCGACGTCGGGATCATCGGCGCGCCTCCAGCACGTCGAGCACGCGCGAGCGCGAGCGCCTCGGCCTCCACGCGACCTCGTACCTGGACGTGCACGCCGCCGACGTCGAGCTCGATCACGCCGGCGTCGGCAGCCGGCGCTGCGAGCTGCTCCGTCGCGCCCGCGCTCGCCAGCTTCGACTTCCACCACGTCAGCGTCCGCTGGTTGACGCCGGCCTTCGCCGCGTAGGCCCTGCTCGACAGGCCGCTCGACTTCCACGCGTCCACGTGGGCTCGCCAGCGCTCTTGCGTCGTCATAGGCCCCACTTCCTGCGCCAGAGCTCCACCCGCTCGCGGATCCTCCTCGGCCTGAAGTCGAGCCGCACCGTATCGCCGACCTCGGTGACATCGAGCCAGAACGAATCCGAGACCAGCAGCGTGAACCTACCGCGCCTCGGCATCTCCGGCCCCACAAGCAGCACCCCGCGATTCTTGCTCGGCTTGAACCGAGCGGGGCTCTTGACGGGGCCCTCGTCGTCGAGGATTCCGGCGACGACCGCGCCCATATCGGGCGGCATGCCGGTCGCGGGTGCCCGCGAGAACAAGAAGCTCTTGGCGGAACTACTTGGTGGTGAGGATGCTGCTGACTTGGTGGGAATCTTCGCCAGGTCGTTCTTGTCGACCCTGAAAGGGGGAAAGTGAATCCATGAAAGACAATGACCTCGAAAATGCAATCCATGAGATCGGGAATACCATGCGCTCTTTTCCGGTGCGCACTGATGGAGCAGACCTCCAAGAGCCACGATCCCGAAAAGCCCCTCTCTCTCGAGGATTGCGGGCGCGCGCTTAGGGACCTGGGGCAGATCCAGGATGCATGCTTTCACTTGGAGTTCGTGCGACACCAGATGCTCCGCGCGATCGAGGAGGATAAACGATAGGGCCGCGGTAGACCCTTGAAGGATTCCCAACGGAATCCGTAGGAAATGCAAAGCCCCCAGGTTGATCCCCGGGGGCTTTGTCGTTCGCGCATGTGTACGGCTACGCGAGTTTGAGGAAACCGGACTCGCGCGGGCTCTCGAAGACCATGACCCGGGCTTCCTCGAGCGGAATAATCCAGACGATGATCTGTCCGGCCTCGTAGCCCTCGCGCAGACGATCTGGGTCGCAGCAGGCCGGGAGCCAGCCGAGAAAGGGCGGCAGGTGTTCGGCCACTTGGTTCGAGATGTGGTAGATCCCGCGGAAGTCCCTCGCGGCCGCGTCCAGCACGGTCGCGTCGGTGGTCTTGAGGGCGAGGCTCAAGCGCTCGAAGAAGTCCACGGGGGACCCTACAGGGCGCGGCGGCATGTCCTCGACGTCCATGTCGACCGCGATCACAAGTGCCCCCGGGTCTCGAACTCCTGCAGGTCTCGCAGGAGAGCGACGAGGTGTTCGGCGGTCTCGAGCTCGAGGATCACAAGGCCGACGCCGACGCGGGCCTCGATGCCGAGATCGCCGAGCTGCTGGGTCACGAACTGCAGGCGCCTGGGCCGATCCTCATCGTCGAGAGGGTCGCGGACCGGGAACAGCAGGGGGGTGTTGGTGGACCGGGCGATCGCTCGCAGCTTGGCCACGGAGACGCCGGTGAGCTGTGCGCACTCCTCGACGTTTCGGGTCCGGGCCAGGGCTTGGCGAAGGAGCGCGCCAAGCGCCGAGGACATGCTCGTGTCCTCGCGCAACAGGAGGATGCGGCCGTCTGGCAGGGGCTGGCGCGGGTTCTGGGCTTCCTGGGGGTGTTGGTCATGATGGTTCCTCAGCGCGTCGACAAGGTATTGATGACGCACGAGTCACCCTCGAGGGCCCGGAAATCACAAGCTCCGCGCAGCTAAACTTGGGGCGTGTCGGACGACACTTCAGGCGCGTCGGGGAGGCCGTGGCGGACGACCGCCGAGATCGCTGAAGCGGTCGGTGTAGATGCATCGACGATCACGAGGTGGGGACGCGAGGGCGTCATGCCCAAGTCCACGATCGTTCATGGCGGTCGGAGGGGTCGGAGCGCTCGGTGGCCCCTCCACTCGGTCTCCCAAGCCGCGTGGGTTCAGTCTCTTCTCGAGAACGGCTTCAGCTTCGAGGAGATCCGTTCCAAGCTCGCCGCCGGAGAGTTCAAGCCATCCTCAGATGGGGGCCAAAAGACAGGCTGAAGGAGTACGCCGTGGCTTTGTTAGACACACTCGAGCGAAAGAAAGCACGTGGACTGATCGTGGAACCCCTTTCACCATTCGATCTCGCCGCACGCACCGCGGTGGTGTTCTCCATCCGTCGCGCTTTCAAGGAACTTGAGCTGTTCCAAGAGTACGAAGACATTGTCGAGGATATTCGGCTCGACATCGTGGAGCACGTGTTCCATGGAGAGCATCCACCCGGGCCCAACATTGACAAGTTTAGGCGGCAGATCGAGGCGGACCGCCCACCTCGTGGAATAGCGAATACCCTCGCATATATCCTCGATGCCAAAGAGGATCTTGCCGCGCTTGACGCCACAGCGGTCGTGCTCCGCCACATGGTTCGGATTGTGGAAGATGGGCGTGGCTCTCAAGCATTGAATGAACGGTTTGCAACCGGAATCTCCAACGTCAACGGCCATCTGGCGGAGCGAAATATTGGCTACCAGTTCGACGGAGGCGAGCTGATCCGGTCCTCGGAGCCGGTCTTGTTCAAAGATGTGATGGAGCCATGCCTTCATGTCTTAATTCGTTACGAGATCTTCCGAGACACCGAGCGGGAATTTCGCAAGGCCCTCAATTCTTGGAAGAAGAAGGACTACAAGCAGGCCGTGCATCACTCTGCCGAAGCCCTTGAAGGGATGCTTCGAGTCCTGGTCAAGGAGATCTTGCCCGCAAAGCACTCCGCTTCTCTTCAGACCAATGCGAGCGTGGACATCCTCAACCAGAAGAAACTCTGGGCGCCGCAGCACGGGGAGATCATGAAGAAGCTCCATGCGCTTCGAGGCGATCGTGGGGCGCACAGCGAGGCCACCAAGCCGGAAGAGGGGCGCGCGACTGAGAAGGACGCAGAGGCCACGGTGTATCTCTCCGCGAGCCTGCTGGTGCTGATCGCCCGTGCTTACGAAGATCACGTTTGGAAGGGGGCGGCCTCGTAGTGATCCTATTCACCTCCAGGATCGACCTCGTCCTCGTGGCCTTCCTGGCCCTCTACGGGGGTCAAGCGACCGACCCTTGCGTGACGGAAAACTCAACCTGAGCCGGAAATCCATCGGGCATGAATGACGACATTCGCCAGACCAAGGCTGCGATCCAGATCGTCGACGCTGCGTCGTCGCTAAGCCCCCTCAAATTCATCGAGGGTGTGGCGACGTTCTTCGGCCTCGAAGGCAACGCATCGCGGATGGAGAAGCTATGCGCCCACGAGTACGAGGAGTTCGTGTTCGAGGAGATTTTGTTCGCCAAGAACAATGTAGCTCGGGTGGCCAACCGAGTCTCCGCCATGGAGCCCAGGATCCATCGTCACGAATGGACCCTGGAGGAGATCCAGAAGGCGCTCCAGGACTCTGACCGTCGAACAGCGAAGCTCCAGGCCACCCTCGAAGAGTGGCAAACCCGACTCGGGCACCTTGGGGCGAGTCCAAGCGACCTTGTTGCGCTGTTCCGGGCCGGGTTCGACGTCTGGCGGCAGAGCTCGGACGCGAAGAAGCGCAAGCTCCTGGGCAACGCTCTGCGGAACGCCTTTGACCCCAAACAGTATGAGGAGGGGTTGACACTGCGGCTCTTGGGCATTCTGTCGGAGCTTACGTATGGGGACATCCGGACTTTAATAGACATGGGCCCCAATCTCGAGTTCCGCAAGCAACCGTATCGATTTAGGAGCGAGAACATGCCTCCGGTGAACATGGGGTTGCCCGATAGCCTGGAACACGATCATGCCGTTCGCTTGATCTCTCGTCGCCTTGCCATCGAAACCGACTTCGGCATATCCGATACCCGAGGCAGGTGTATCCCCACACAACTCGGCCTTCGGCTCCTCGCTCTCGTTGAAGCGCAGGCCGAGGCCGAAGAACCGGTTACGTGAGCTGGGACGAAGCTCGACACCACGAAGCCCGCCTCCGGACTACCGAAGGCGGGCTCCTGTTTGTCCAGCCAGATTTACTTAACCAAAACTTAACCCGAACCGGGGTTCGGAGGGTCACCTGGGGGCATGTGGAGGCAAGACCCCATCCTCTCGGAACCCCTCGGAGAGCAGGTTCTCGATCGTTCTGAGTTTGGCTTGGATTTCGAGAGGGTGGCCGGCGGGTCAGAACTTGTTCCACTCAATACTAGCAGGACGCTGAAGAAAGACTCGAGCGCTCGAATCTGAGCCGGTCGCCGCGTCCAACACGCCTGTCCGAGAAGACTTGTTGGGCCGGCCGCCTCCCCGCGGGAGGCCTGCCGCCCTCTGCGGGCCCGGGGTTCGACCCCGGACCCGCGGGGCCTCACGCGATTGGCAGCAGCAGCTTCGCCATCCGGAGCAGGTTGTAGGCGGCGCCGACGAGGAGCGACGCCATCTCGTTCCGCTGCTTGCCGCGGAATCGGGTCTTGCGGAAGTTAGCGACCGTCTTTTCCCAGCCGAAGACTTCTTCGATTCGCTTCCGGAAGCGCTGACTGTTCAGGTAACCGTCGTGACGCGAGGTGCGGCCATCGATCGCCGACCCACCACTGCGGCCCGTGTTCATGGCGACGTGCGGCGTCACGCCGATCCTGCGGCAGCCCTCGACGAAGTCGCGCGTGTCGTAGCCCTTGTCGGCGGCGACGGTGCGCCGGCTTCGCGTCGGATCGTTGCGCTCGAGCATCATGTACGCGGCCTCGACCTCGGCGCGGCCATGGGCGTGGGTGATGCACATGTCGACGATGAGCCCGTTGCGGTTCTCCATCAGCACGTGCTGGGCATACGACAGCTTGGCCTCCTTGCCGTTGCCCTTGCGCGCCAGCCTGGCCTCCGGGTCGGTCGTCGACGCGTGCGTCTCGTTGCCCCGCTTCTCGCCATGGAAGTCGATCGTGGGGTTCTTCGCGTCGCCGACAGGCGGCTTCTCCTCGACAGGCTCGTCCTTGCGCTTGAAGCTCTTGAGCGAGGCCCACGCCTCGATCAGCGTGCCGTCGACCGAGAAATGCTCGCTGCTCATCAGACCGGCGGCCTTGGCCTGGCCGACGACCAGCGCGAAGAACTGACGGGCGGCGTCGTGGTCCATGAGACGCTCGCGGTTCTTCGTGAACGTCGTCGGATGGAACGCGTCCTCGGTCATGTCCATGTCGAGGAACCAGCGGAACAGGATGTTGTAGTCGAGCTGCTCGCAGAACATCCGATCACTTCGCACGGAGTACAGGGCCATGAGCAGCGTCGCCTTGAGCAGCGACTCCGGCGGGATCGACGGCCGTCCGATCTTCGCGTACATGCCCTCGAACACAGGCACGAGGTCCTTCAGCGCCGCGTCGACGAGCTTCTTCACTGCGCGCAGCGGGTGCCGCTCAGGGATCCTCGACTCGGTCGAGATCAAGCAGATCATGCTGGACTGAGGGGCCTTGGTGCCGCGCATACGACCAATGTACGAAATCGCGCACGCAAGGCAACGCCCTCAGTTCCGTCCCGCGCGTGTGGTTACGCCGTCCTTTTTCAGCACCCTGCTAGTTCTCTCGCGGCCTGTCGCGGCGCTCTCGCCTGCCCGGCAACGACCTGAAGCGGCGTGGAGGCGATGGCGCGGCCGAGCTCTGCCACGCTGGCAGCGCGGCGGTGAGCTACGCCCATGACGGCCTGAGCCTGATCGGTACCGTCGTCGCGGCTCCGATGAGTGAGGTGTGCGGGCAGAAGCTCGTCGTCGTGGTCACCTTCGCCGCCGACGCACCCGACTTCGCATTCGTCAGCCTCAGATCCGGGCGACACCAGCACCGGTCCGTGACCGGTACTGCGCCGAGCATGACGAGCGCAGGGCTGATGACGATTCGCCGCAGCATGGTCGGCGAGCGCTCAGGGCTCGTCTTCGCCGGTCTCGCTGTCGACGCCGCGCATGGAGAGCAGCCACGCCTCCCGGCGTGCGCGGGCGCCGTCGCGCGAGTCCTTGGAGCTCGGGCGGGGTTCGACCCATCCGCGTCGCTCGAGGGTCTCGGCGCGGCCGGGTCGACAGAGGGCCTCGTTCGGACCGCAGAGGAGGCGGACGTGGATGTGGCCCTTGTGGCCGCGCGCGTGCTGGATGATGGACTCCCACTTCTTGCCCTTGCGCGGCCAGTGGATGATGGGCGCCAGCTCGTCGGGGGTCTTGCCGTCCCAGCGCGCGGCCCAGTAGAGGTGCTCTTGCAGGCGCTCGTCGAGGAAGATGACCGAGACCTGGCCGGTGTCGAGGAAGGCCTTGATCAGCTCCCAGAGGGCCGGCCAGTCGACGGCCTCGGCGGTCGGGTAGGTCTCGAGCGGGATGGTCGGCAACAGCGGCAGACGAACGTCGATGTCGAGGCCGGTGCGGTGCGATTTGTGCGGCCTGAATTTGCCGCCCTTGCGGCGGCTGACGGTGCCGACGAAGACCTCGCCGTCGTAGCCGCTGTCGACCCGGAGGCGCGTGAAAGCCTCGATCATCGTCGCTAGGGTGTGCGAGCTGGCCCACATCTCGTCCTTCTTGCCGCGCTTCCACAGCGGCGAGAGCGGGACGAGGATCCCGCGGATCAGCCGTCCGCCCGACGGATAGCCGCGACTCACGGCGTCCTTGCGAAATTCGAGCGGCGGCGGGGGCTCGCCGCGGCGACAATGGACAGTCCGCGGGGCGCCGGGATCGATCCAGATCGCCAGGGTCATCCCGGGCTCGAGCGTGTCGGTCTTCTTCCAATTCCAGGCCCGGAGGTCGTCGAGGTTGACGCGGTGACGGATCGCCACCTCGCCCCAGTCATCACCCGGCTCGGCGGTGTACATGATCCGCTCCCGCGGCGGCGGCACCCGGTCGGTGAGCACCTTAAGCCGATTGCCCGAGCGCACGCGGGCCCGCACGCCCTCGAGCTCGTTCCACTCGACCAGCGCCTCACGGGTCACGCCGTAGCGGACGCCGATCTGCCACAGGGTCTCGCGCGGCCGGACGACATGGTCGATCCACTCGGGCTCCTCAAGGAACCTGGTCTGCTCGAGCAAGCGGACGCACGCCGGATCGCCGGCGACCGTGGCGGTCACGGGCGCGTCCGGATTGGCGCCCCCGACCACGATGAGGGCCAGCAGGGCGGTGAGAGCCCCCGACATTCCAGACGGCACGTTAGCCCCGATCGCGGCGCGCAGCAAAATTTGTGCGGCGCCGCGGCGGACGCCGCGAACGACTCACGATCGCAGGCGAGGAGCGGCGCGCGCGGCTGTCGGTCACCGGCGGCGGTACGTTCCGGCACCCTCGACGCGTCGGTAAGCGCAGCGACTGGCGCACCGCGATCGATGCCGCACGTGGTCGATCCGCCAGCGGCGACGTCCGTCCGCCCGGCGTTCTTGCCGACGCGGACCGGTTCGTCTCGATCCGTGGTCGTTCCGTCGCCGAGTTGGCGCAGGCCGCACGCGTCCCAGCGGCTCACCTCGATCGCGCTCCAGTCGCGGCGCGGATTGGCGAGTTGCGGGGCGGCGGTCGGCTCGCCTGTCGAACGCAGCCGATGTTCGAGGTCGGGGCGACGGGAAGCCGATCAATCCCAAGGAGGCCGCGCCGCGACCGTTCGTCACGCCCGGGATGCACAAGCTAGCCAGAGGCCCACGCTCACGGACAGCTCACAGCAATTACAAGCTGGCGCCGTTCGGCTGGAATGTGGTCACCATCGGCGCCCGCGAAGACGAGGCCGAGACGCCGGCAGCGTCGCCCGCGACGGTGAGCGGCCCGAACGCCCACATTCCGCCCTATGCGCATTATCCGGGTGCGGCTGCACCTCAGGAGCTGAGCGGCAGATGGGGTCCTCGACGATCGTGATTGCCCCGAAAAAGTGACCAGTCCTCGTATGAAGAGGCGTCCTCCGAGCGGTGCGGTCATCGCCTTGCGCGCCGTACTGGACGAGGCCGAGCGCGTGACGGCGGGACAGCGAGGTGACCCCTCCCGTGAGTGAGTCGACACATGCGTGAGTGGCGAGCGGGTCTATCCGTTTGCTCGAACGACCCTCCGACAGGAAGCCTGCACCATTGCGCAGTCGGAGGCCGAGCTACCTGCTTGGTGCGGTGGATCGGGGGCTCAATCTACTCCGTTGCGTGATCGGAAGACGAAGCTCGGACAACATCTGCGCGCAGTTTGTGCTGGACGGCGAGACGTTTTAGTAACTGGGTCTCCTCGCGCTTATTTCACGGCGCGGTCGTGATCAGCTGATCGCTCCCATGCCGGAGTCCTGCGCGCCAGGGGACGCCGTGTCGATTGCGGCCCCTGCGCAATGGCCAGAGTCCCGCGCTTCAATGCACGCGCAACAGCCTGGCCCTGGCCTGGATCTCGATCCGCGCCCCCTGAAACAGGCCACCGTTCGCCGTCACAGATGCGACCAACTGGTTGCCGGCGCCAGAGAACTGGAAGGAGTAACCGTTGAGGCGTTGATACTCCAACTCGAGCTTCTTCGCCGATGCCGCATCTCCGGCGCCGTGGGCGAGCGAGATTGCCGCGTCGAACCTGGGGCCGAAATCAGCGCTGGAGATGGTGACAGGGCCATTCGTCGAACTGACCGACGCGCTGCCGCGACCGTTCTTGTTCTGAAGGACGTCATAAGCCGTCTCGATGATGATCCAGCCCGAGTTAACATTGGCCCACGAGCAGGTCCGGGTCACGCCGGAGTTGAACGTTCCAGCGCCTTGATGGGCCATGACCCGGCACGCGTCGACCCACATCGTGGCGCCGATCGAGGAGGCATCGGACACGCCGGCCTGGTCCAGGTAGGCTCGGGCCGCCGGGTCAAGGTTCGACCCCGAGGTGTCGACGTCCCACCGGGGATCGAGCGGGGAATTCGGCGGCAGCGGGTCATCGGGCAGGTCGACGGGTTCGACTTCCATACGGGAAGCCGGGTCGAGCCCGGCCGGGGGCAGCGGGTCGTCGGGCAGGTCGACGGGTTCGACTTCCATACGGGAAGCCGGGTCGAGCCCGGCCGGGGGCAGCGGGTCGTCGGGCCGGTCGGTGGGTTCGGCTTCCATCCGGGAAGCCGGGTCGAGCCCGGCCGGGGGCAGCGGGACGTCGGGCTGGCCGGCGGGTTCGGCTTCCATCCGGGAAGCCGGGTCGAGCCCAGCCGGTTCGAGCTCGGCCGCATCTTCACCCTCGGCCGCATCTTCATCGAGCTCCTCGGCGTCGAGGTTACGCGCTGCCCCGGACGTCTCGCGCTCGAGCTCGCTCGACTCTTCGACGTCCTCGCCGAGCATCGCCGCCGGAGGCAGGTCACAGGCAAGCGCCGCCGAACCGGCGGTCATGAGCGCGAAGCTGACGAGGATGGAAGTGTTGCACAACATGTCTATCTCTCCTGGTTTGGTGGAAGACGAGCGCCACGCATCGGCATCGATCCGCCGGGATCTCCGTCTCTCGAGACGTCGATCCGGCGTTCGGGCCTCGTCCCCGACATTGGGGAGCGTCGGCCGTCTGTATGGATGTGACGGAGCGGGTGCGTCCGGATGGTCCGATCTGCAGAAAAATATCGGCGGGCATGCCGCTCGACCGTGCATCCGACAAACTCTCCGGCGAAGCGCGCGCGGGGCGTAGCCCGCAACGAATGCACGGAACGAGCCGTCGCCCGCCGCGCCTGGGCGCGACACGGTGATGACATTCGTTTGCCCCGCGCAAAGACTCGAGCTTAGAAGCAAGGTCAGCAGGAGTTCGGCATGCGGTCCAACCTGGACGATTCACCCGCCATCGATCCCGACGATTTCGCGCTCGCCCGGGCGTGCGCCGGAGGAGATCTCGACGCTCGCCGCCGAATGGTGCGGGAGTACCATCCTCACTTGATACGCTTTCTCGGCAACAAGGTCCCGCGGCAGCACGTGGAGGACCTGGTCAATGACACCTTCATCCGGCTGTTCGAGCGAGGTCTCGGCGCCTACGGCGGACAGGGACGCTTGCGCAGCTTCGTGTTGGCGGTCGCGTATCGACGTGCCCTTGAGCACTTTCGCGGTGGCGCCCGCGTCGCCCATCGCGACTCGTGGGAGGGCGACCCCAGCGCTCCCGGGCCGTCTCCCAGCCGCGTAGTCGCCCAGAAGGGGCGTCGACAGACCTTCTGCGCTGAGCTCCGGCGCCTGCCTGCGGAGCTGCAGGAGGTGCTCGAATTTCACTACTGGAACGGCCTGACGACCACCGAGATCGCCGGGATTGTGGGGCGCCCGGTCGGTACCGTGCGCTGGCAGCTCCGGCAGGCGCGGGAGCGGCTCAAGGACCGATTGCTCGCTAGCGGGTTCGACGCCGGCGAGTGGATCGAGCTGACTACCGCGAGCACCCGTTGAGATCCGAGATGCGCGAAGATTCGCTGTTCGGCTCTATCCGCGGCCCGTATTCGACGGACCCGTGCGGACTGGAGCTCGCGCTCGTCGAGTCGCGCCTGATCGACCCGGACAGCGCCCCGCGGCTAGGACGCTTCATTCTCCTCGAGCCCGTCGGCCGCGGTGGCATGGGCACCGTCTTCGCCGCGTTCGATCCGCAGCTCGAGCGCAAGGTCGCCGTGAAGATCCTGCACGCACAGCACTCCAGCGACCGCCTCCTCCAGGAAGCCAAGGCGCTCGCCAAGGTCGACGATCACAACATTTTGACCATCTACGAGGTCGGCGAGCATCAGGGACGGGCGTACATCGCCATGGAGCTGCTCGACGGCCACTCGCTCGGCGAGCTGGAGCGCCGACAGCGGGTTCCCTGGCGTCGGTGGATCCAACTGTACAGCGCCGCCGGCCGCGGACTCGATAGCGCCCACCGTGCCGGCCTGGTTCACCGGGACTTCAAGCCAGACAATGTCCTCGTGGCGCGAGACGGCCGGGTCGTCGTCGCCGACTTCGGGCTGGCGAGCGAGGCACCGACCCTGCGAGACAGCAGCCTTGGCCATCGTCCCCACCTGGAGGAAAGCGTCGCTCCTCCACGGCAGCAACCCGGAACCGTGCTCTACATGGCCCCGGAGCAGCTCTCAGGCGGCATCTGCGACGCCCGGAGCGATCAATACAGCTTTTGTCTGGCCCTGTGGCAGGCCATGCACGGCGAGGTACCGCTCGCACCGAAGTGGCGCCACGACCTCCGCGCGTGGCAGGCCCTCGGGCTCAAGCGACAGAGGACCCCGCTCTGGCTGCGACGCATCCTGCTCCGCGGTCTCCACCCGGACCCGAACGAGCGGTGGCCATCGATGCAGGCGCTCGTCGAGCAGCTCCAGCGCGATCCCGGCCGGCAAGTCCGGCGGGCCGCGCTCGTCGTCATGAGCGGGCTGCTGATCGTCGCGGTCGCATGCACCGTCTTTCGGTTGCAGATCGGCTGGGCCCGCGCGGAGGAGGAAGCACAGCGTGCGGAGGAGGAAGCACAGCGTGCGGAGGAGGAAGCACAGCGCGCCGAGGCCGACGCCCGGAAGAAGGCTCGAGCGCTCGCGGCCACCGAGAGCGAGCTCTTCGACGCCTCATGCACGCTGGGCGCTATACGCGAGCGGGACCCGACGATCGCCGCGTCGCTCCTCGCGGCTGTCCGAGACATCAGTACGCCACAGTGGCGCAACGTAGCGCTCAACAAGCTGCTGCGCCCGCTCAGTTGGACGATCTTGCGGGGTCATACCGAGGAGCTGCGCGGAGTGGCCTTCTCACCCGGTGGTGAACATGTCGTCACCGCCAGCCTCGACAATACGATCCGCCAATGGCGAACGGACGGCACCGGCGAACCCCGGGTGCTGGCGGGTCACACCGGTGATGTGCATATCGTGCAGTTCAGTCGGGACGGCCGCGTCATTGCCTCGGCTTCGCGGGACGGGACCGTGAGGGTCTGGGACGCCTCCGATCCGGAGGTCTCGCGGGTGCTCACAGGGCACACGGGACCTGTGTGGTTCGTCGATTTCAGCCCGGACGGCGACCAGCTCGTCTCGGGTGGCGACCACGGCGAAATCTTCCTATGGGAGAGGCGCAAAGACGCTGCCGCTCTGGATTTCGAGCGGGTCAAGGATGCGAGATTCGACGGACATCGGGGCGACGTGTTCCACGTCGAGGTCAGCGCCGACGGCCGTCTGCTCGTTTCGGCCGGCGCCGATGGCACGGCGCGGATCTGGTCGCTCGAGCGACCAGCGCTCTTGCAAACGCTTCGTCACGGCAAAGGAAGGGTGCTCCGCGCCCACTTCAGCCTGGACGGCGCCCGGGTCGTCACCGCACCTTCGTCCGGGCCAGCGCACATGTGGGCGGTCGCAGGAGGCACGCTGCTGCATGTCCTCGGACCCGAGCGATTCGGCGTTCAGGACGCGCGCTTCGACGGGACAGGTCGGTACATCGCCACCGCGGGCAACGACGGAGACGTCAAGCTGTGGTCCGCCGACAGGGGCCACATGCTGTATCAGCGGAAGCTCGACGCCGCGATTAGCGCGATCGCCTTCACCCCCTCCGGAGACCTGCTGGCGGCGGCCTCCGCGAGCGGCCTGATCCGAGTGTGGCCGACCCAAGGACATGGAGGATCGTATGATTTGGAGGGCCACCGCGGCGGCGTGTTCCAGCTCGAATTCTCGCGTGACGGCAGCGAACTGGTGTCGACGTCGCATGATATGACCGCGCGGGTATGGGATATGACGGAGCTCCAGGCGCGCGTGCCTCGGCGCCTGATCGACGATCCGTCGCGCTGGTCCCGGATCGCAATGGGAGCGCGACAGGTCGCGCTGTCGACGGGCTCGGCCATTCACGTCCATGATCTCGGCACCGGCCGACAGACTCACACCTTGCGGTTGTGGCGCCAGGCGGCGCGAGTGATGGAACTCGCTCCCGACGGCCGCGCCCTGGTGGTGCTCACCGAAGACGGCGCGGTGTATCGGTGGAACCTCGCCTCGCGCAAGCGAGAGCGCCGCTTGACCACGGGGGCGACAATGTTGCGAGTTCTTCCCGACGGGAAGGTGCTCGTCGGATATGGCGACGGCCAGGTTTCATTGTACGGCGCGGACGGAGCCCGAGTCGCGCGGGTCGAGGCGCACGGCGCGGAGGTGACAGGGCTCTCCGAGCTCCTCGGCGGCCGCTACGTCGCCTCGACGGGGCTGGACGGCAGGCTGGTGCGCCTGGATGTCTCGCAGAAACTCGCGCTCACGGAGCTCCAACCCGCCACCGGGATGCGGCTTCTGGGCGGCTCCGGATGTCCTGACGGGCGGGTCTTGGTATGGGACACGAGACATGCAAGGGTCGTCATCTGGGATGCCCTGGGCGCCGTCGTCACCAGGAGCTTCGAACTCGGCTCGGGCCGTGTCTCGCTGGCCGCGCTGGACTGCCGCAGTGGTCTCCTCGCGGTGAGGACGCGAAGCGGGAATCTGCGCGTGCAAACCGCGGACGGCCGCGAGGTCGCGCATGGCGAAGGATCTCTCGGGAGCGGGGCGTGGCACCTCTTCATGCAGGCTCGACCGGCTCTCGTCGCCCTGGACGACCCGCACGCGGGCCTGCGCCTGTTCGAGGCGAGCTCCCTGGATGAGTTCGCCTCGCTCGAGGGCCAGGGCCCCGGGACGCAAGTCTTTGCCAGGGACGATGAATTGTGGATCGCCCGCGAGGAGCACGGCGTCACCCGAATGGACATCACGTCGCTGTTGCGCTCCACCTCTGAACTGAAGCGCGAGCTGGAGCGCCGGACGACCGCCTGCCCCGACCTGGCGACCTGGCGCACTGTGTCTCTCGACGACGAGAGGGCGCGTTCGGCCGTCGCGCATTGCAACCTCCGGCACCGCCGCGGCCTAGCCTTCGACGAGTATCGTGAGCCGGTGGTACGGGCCGCGCACGGGACGACGCTCGGGAAGTTTGAGCCAACCCGTCGCAGCCCGTATGTGACGGCCTCTCGCCCGACCGCGGCCCAAGAGTACAGGTGCGGGCCCATGACCGGAGACGCGGGGATCGACTGGTCCGTGGGCCAGGCGAAGAGCCCATGATTGAAATCCCACAGGCCATCGGGTTATGCTAGAGATCGCTCGCAGCGAGGGTTGGACGCGGGGCGGCGCCTTGCCGATGCGGCGATCGGTCCGGGCATGAGCGGCTCGGACAGGCTATCATCGATCGCCCGCGCACGCTCCGAGCGCAAGCGCGTGGCTCGGATGGGCCCGGCCACCAGTGACCGTGGCGCCAGGACCATCATGGCCGTGAGCAGCGACCGGATGGGTGGCGGCGAACGCGACGTGTCCGAGCCCGTCGCTCGATGAGCGGCCCGTCGTACTCAGGATCAGGCGCATTTCAACGAACCATGGAGAGCTGCAGCGTGCGCAAGCGCGAGCGATCGCGGATGCCGATGGCGATGAGGGTCGCCGACAGGACGAGGGCGAAGGTGCCGGCGATTGCGCTGGCCACCATGCACGTCTCGGTCGTCCGCTCGAAGGCGCGCAGCTCCGAGAGGTACTGCGGCGACGCCCCCGCGGGCTGCAGTGCGATCCGCTCCTGGGCGAGCGAGTGCCAGGACACCGTGCGGGCAAACAGCGCGGCGCTGGCAAGGACGACGCCGCCCATCACGCCGCCCGTGATCAGCTCGGCGCGGCTCCTGCGGCGGGCCTGAAACGCGGCCCGCGACTCGTCGAGTTCTCGCTGGGTGCTCAGGACACGATCGTGCAGTTCCTCCGGGCCCTCGGGCCGAGTTGCCGGGTGATCGCCGAAGGTCGCGCCCGTCAGTTGCTCGTCTTGCAGCTCGACGAGGAGCGATTGCGCCTGCTCGAGGTGCTGGGGTTGCTCCTGGAGCACGGCGAGCGAGATGAGCATCCGCGACGCGTTCAGCTTCTGTTCGCGTCCCTGGAGCTTTTCGAAGTCGCGCGCAACACCGAGGTAATCGCGGGCCAACAGCTTGTTCGCTGTGCGCGTCAGGCCGCTGTTCTCGCGGGTGAGGATGCGATTCGCCTGCCTCTCTCCGTCGAGCTGGCGCTCGAGAAGCTCGACCTGAGCCTTCAACTCCTGGCTGGTCGGACCCTTCATGCGGGGCCGCGGACGTGGCGCTCTCCCGGCCGTCGCCGCCGCCTGGGTCTGTGTCGCTGGAGAGCCGTTGTTCCGGGCGAGGACCGGAGCCGGCAGCAGGGACAGGGCGAGGCTGACGCCGAGGATGACTCGACAGGGGCGCGCGAATGACACACCGGGAGCGTGGTCCAGGCTGCGCCCATTTCAAGTTGCGCAGATCGACGTACGGACGGACTGTGAGGGACGCTACTCGCAGCACTCGACTCAACTTCGCCGCGGATCCCATCACGCGGCGGGTCGGCTGTGAAGCCCGACACTGGCAAGCTGATTTGCCTACCCCCTATTTCGAGCCCATGCGCTCAAGCCATCGTTTCGCTACTACGCTCCCCGCCCTGTTGCTCCTTGCAGGGTGCCCTCCATGGCCTCCAGAGAAGACACCCACCGACAGCGAGGGCGCAGAGCCCACGAGCTCGTCGGACCCCACGGGCACGCCCACCGGCGAGTCCGGGACGGGCGCGACGACTGACGATCCCACGACCGGCGCGGCCGAGACCGGGCTGATCGAGGACTGTGCGGTGCTGCGCGAGGCGTCGCGGGACTTCCTGAAGACCTACTGTGACACATGCCATGGCGTCGAACCGGGCAATGGGGGGCTGCACAACATCTCCGACCTCGACACCATGATCGAGCAGAAACGGATCGTCGGCGGCAACCCCGACGCCTCCAAGCTGTACGCGCGCGTCGAGAACGGGGAGATGCCTCCGAAGGAGGCGGTGCCCGCGTCCTCGCTGGAGGAGTTCGGGCAGTATATCAGCAAGTGCGTCACGGCCCCCGCTGGGGATCCGTTGGTGCCGCCGAAGTGCGCTCCGGCGGACCCCATCGAGCCGCATGAGATGGTCGACCTCATCCACCAGGATCTGGGCCAGGTGGACGGCGACGACCGGCCGTTCATGCGTTACTACTCGTTGGTCCATCTCCGCAACCTCGGCCTTTGCCCGGCACAGCTCAAGACGTACGAGCAGGCGCTGTCCAAGGCTCTCAACAGCCTGTCGACGACGAAATTCATTCACCCGCCCGTTGCCGTCGACGGCTCCGGCAGGACCCTCTTCCGCTACGACCTCCGTCATTACGGGTGGTCGGCGCTCCAGTACGAGTCGGTCGTGTGTGAGGTCCCGTTCGCGGTCGAGTACTTCGACGGCGGATTTATGACCAACGCGAACGCGGTCAAGCAGGACACGAAGACGAAGGTGTTCGTGCTCCCGGGCGACGCGCTCCTGCACTCCACGACGCGGCCGCCGCTCTATCACCAGCTCCTTGGGATCCCCGGCACGCTGGCGGACCTCGAGGGCAAGCTCGGCATCGACCTTGCCGCGGATACGGCCTTCGAGGCCGCGAACGACCAGGAGGTCACGACGTGGGCCGGCTTCAAGAAGTCGAACGTCGGGTTCTTCAACCGCGTCATCCAGCGGTTCCTCCTGTCCGCGGAGGACTACTTCTGGATCAGCCGCGACTTCAACAGCAACAACGGCTTCTCAGACATCAAGGCTCACCCCATCGACTTCAAGGCGGCCGGCGGGGAGATCATCTATTCGCTAGAGAATAGGCTCCAGGGCTACATGATCGTCGATGCCGCTGGGAACCGCCTGGATAAGGCGCCGACGGATGTGGTCGTCAACGTCGAAGACGGGGGAGCTCCGGTCGTCAACGGCATCTCATGCATGGGGTGCCACGCGCGAGGGATCCGGGTCAAGTCCGACGAGGTCCTGAAGCACGTCCAGTCCAACCAGAACCTGTTCGACGCCGCGACGAAGGAGGCCGTCAAGAACATCTACGGGCCCGCGGACGAGTTCAGCGAATGGCAAGCCAGCGACAAGGATCGCTTCCTAGCCGCGGTGAACGAGTGCGAAGCCCCCCACATGGTGCCGACGAGCCAGGGCGACCGCGAGCCGATCTTTTTGATCGATATCGCATTCGAGCAGCAGCTCGAGCTCACCCAGGTGGCCGCAGAGCTGGGCGTGCCGGACTCGCAGGTGCTCCAGTTGAGCAACGAGCCGCAGTTCAGCGACTTCGCGGAGCTCGACGACGACGGCGGAACGATCACGCGCGACGAGTTCGCGGCCGTCTTCGGGGCGGCGTTCGAGGCGCTCCAGCTCGGCGACGGCAACCCGCTCTCATCGTGCTCTGCGTCGAAGCCGCTGCCTTGAGCACGCCCACGCCGGTGACCGCTCGCGCATCGCAGGAGTTCCTGTCACAATGTGGCCCAGGGCGCTCGGGAGCGTCACCGTCCTTCGTGTGCCGGTGGTGCACCTGGGGCGGCGCGTCGGTGCAAACTCGGGCAAGCTCGGCAGGCTTGCGACGAGGCGCGCCTGCCGCGTTCCTCGTATAGCACTGACGTTCGTGGGGTCGCCGATCCGCTTGGCCGTCCCGAGCCGGAAGAGCTCGACCGAGATGCACTCGCTGGTCCTCGGATAGACGATGTGCAGCTTGTTGCCCGAGTAGTCGACGAAGGCCTTGTCGCCGGCCACGTGGTCGATCCGCATCGTCCAGCCCGCGCTGCTTCAGCCAGGTTCGGTACAGCTCGCAGAATT
The DNA here is from genome assembly GCF_028368995.1 of Nannocystis bainbridge. Taxonomy (GTDB): domain Bacteria; phylum Myxococcota_A; class Polyangia; order Nannocystales; family Nannocystaceae; genus Nannocystis; species Nannocystis bainbridge. Next base: position 1,158,540 of record NZ_JAQNDL010000001.1, read on the forward strand.
GCGTGTAGCGGTACCCGTCCCGGTTCTTCTCGAGGAGGACGTGCAGCCCGAGCTCGACTACGAGAAGGAGGAAGAGCGCTTTCTCGAGGTGCTCGCCCCCTTCGTGAGCGACGGCCGGGCGCTGGTGCGTGTGGTCGAGGACGGTACGCTCCAGGACCTCGAACGGGCGCTACTGGTAGACACTTACGACGTCGTGCATCTCACCGGCCACGGGTGATGACCCCGCAGGGCCACGCGGCTGGTCATGGAGGACGACGTTGGCATGCGCGGCCGCCTACCGGACGGCACGCCTGCCGACGTCTCGCCCGTGGAGTTGATCGCCGTGCTCCGGCGTGCCGCATCGATGCCCCCGATCGTCGTGCTCTCGAACTGCCACAGCGCCGAATCGCACGACGCCACGCCGAGCTTCGCCGTCGAGCTGGTCGCTGCAGGCGTGCCCGTTGCACTCGGCTGGACGCGGCCGTGGAGGCATCGTGCCCGCGCAGCTCCCGCGTTGGAGCGGCCTGTGCTATGGAGACGTCGTCCTGGGAACTATCTCAGGAGCTCTTTGAGGTAGGTCGGAGGGATCGGATGTTGGAAGAGTGGATGGGCTCGGTCGTTGATGCCGAGGAACTCCGCCCGCAGCTCTTGATCTTCTGGCAGCTCAAGGTCTCTCTCGACATTCTGGTCCACCTCCGGTGGCAAGTACCCAAGGGATTTCGAGCCATCATAGGCGCTGGGGATCAGCTTCCCAGTGCCAGCCGCTGGATACCATCCGGTGTACGAAATGAACTGCGTCTCGCTGAGGAGAACCTTCTCGCGGCAATATGCAGTGGCATCCGCGCTAACGCATACTCGATGTCGCTCCCACTCCTCCTGAGGGACATGCATGACCTTGGGCAGGGCGCGGAGGGCGACGAGGAGGGCTTCTTGGATCTTGGCGTCCATCGGACGAGGATGCCAGGGAAGAAGCAAGCACTCCAGGCCTTAGGAACGTCGTCCTGAAGCGCTTTCCAAGATCCGCTTGCCGCCCCCCCCAAGACGTGCTGATCTGGCGGCCAAATGTCCGGACCCCCCCCGACAACGAGCCTTGTACAGCGGGCCGATCATGAAGCTGGCCACTTCACCGCCGCTCACGCTCAAGGCCTGATCACGCGCCTCGAATGGGTGACGATCAGGCAGCGAGGTTTCGACGTCGATGCCAACGAGCCGGACGGCCCGCTTTACTTGAGCGCATCGCCTCGCGCGTGGCTCGCACTTCCAGCCGAGCCTCAGTGCGTCACGTGGGAATGTCCCGGCGTGCCCCTCGCTCTGCTAATTGACGAGAACAGCCAGATTGAAAATCCTGACTGCAACGCCCGCGCTTTTTCTAACTCAGCAAGGTAGTGATCAGGCTACGCCGGAATGTTGAGTGCAGGATGCTTCCCTAACGCATGTTCAAGCGCGGAAACCGAGCGAACCACATCACAAGCTGCTTGACGAGGCTCGGCTCGAGCGTATCGTCGAGACGTCCGAACACTCGCCTCGCCGGCCATGAGCGCGACACGGGAACCCATCAAAAGCTGACATCGCGTATGGGCGACAACAGATTCGCCCATACATCTCCCTTCTTCGCCCCACGAAATTTATGCGCGCCCGGGGGCTTACAACCTTCTCCTATCGTCATCAACCTCCACGCCTATTGGAGTATCATGAAAGCAATCCACGACCTGCTCCACCTCCTCAACAACCTGCGCGAGCGCATAGGCGGCGATAGCCTGGGTCGCGTCGCCTTGGACAAGCGCGAGGAGCGTGAGCTACACGCAGGCGTCTCGCGCGGGTTCGAGCTCGGGCTGTCAAGACTCGACGCTGCCAGCCGCAAGCGTTGGGGCGCCGCCGCCCTGCTGCTCGGCGCCAGGGCGCTCCGCGCCGCCGCCGAGGGCCCCTTTTCCTACGACCGGATCTCCGCCCATGTATCACTGTGGCCGAGGCACCTGGACCAGCCCCAATACAACGCGCTCGAGGACGGAGCCAAGCTCTGGGGCATCGAGATCATGCGAGTCGTCACCGCGCGCGGGCCCCAGCGGCGCTTCCTCGGCACGCTGATCCGCCAATCCGGAGCGGGCTGGGTGCTGCTCGAGAAGCTCGCCGCCCTCGTCGCGCGCCAGCAACTCTGGGACTGGATCGTCAGCACCGAGCTCGAGACTATCGCGGCCTGGATCGACCTCCACGCGCGGCGCACTCTCGGCGAGCGGGTCGAGCGCGCCCTCGATGAAGAGACCCGCGAAGCCCTCGCCGCGAGGCTCCAGGACCTCGCCAACGTACGCGCTTTGCTCGGCCAGAACGCCACCCCGGAAGCCGCGCTGCAGACCTTCGGCGCAAACGAACTGGCCGCCGCGCTCGACGCCCCCAGCACCGACGCCACCCGACGCATGCTCGAGCACCTGTGCCCCTCATCCGACGACGAGGCCTGCGGCGCCCCGCGCTGGCAATGGCACCTCGACGGGCGGGGTTACGAGCGCGCCGTCATCGCCCTCCCGCAGCGGCTCCGCCCGCCCGACGACCTGCCGCTCGAGGTCCACGAGTTCCGCGTGCAGCTACTCGACGATCTGCAGCCCCGCAGCGCCCTGTACGTCCGCGTTCACGGCCGGGACGGCAGGCGCGACCTCTTCGAGCACCGCGAGGGGCCGCGGATCCGCCTCCCCCGCAACCTCCAGGCCCAGCTCCTCGCCCAGTTCAGGGACGGGCGGGACACGGGCGAGGTCGTCGTCGCCGAGCTGGCCGTCCCGACCGCCCCGATCGCCGTCTTCGACGCCGAGCGCGGACGGCTGCTCCGTCATCCGCGCGCAGGCACCCGCGTCGCCCTCGTGCTCGCCCCCGGCTGGCGCCTGCACGCCCCGGCGGGCTTCCTCCCCGGCGGCAAGGAGCCCCTCGAGGCCTGGATCGGGACCATGTCCGACCACGACCTCGCGTGCGAGCTCTCCGGCCCGGACGACGAGACCCAGTCGTGGACATTGTCCGCGACCCCGCCCCCGCTCGAGCTCACCCTGACGAACGCGGTCCCCGGGCTCCGGCTCGCCCACGCGCCGGTCGTCTGCGGCGCCCCCGAGTTCCGCAGCAACATCATGCGCGGCAAGGGCACCTGTACCGTACGCCGCAATGGCGAGAGCCTCGGTTCGCTGCAGGTGGTCGTCCGCGGCGGTCGCCTCAAGCTCTCGTCGGCTTCCCCCTCGACCCTCGATTGGCCGCAGACCGGCGTTTTCTCCCTCGACTTCTCGCTCCGGAGTCACACCTGCACCGAGCGCGTCGCCGTGCTCCCGGCCGACACGAGGGCGGAGGTCCTCGGCGGCCCGGGCGGCACCACCGCGGCCCTCTCCGGCCCCACTCTGCACGCAAGACTGCGCACCCTCTCGCCCGATCTACCGACCCAGGAGGGCAAGGGCCGCCTCACGCTCTCGCCGGTCGTCCGCGGCCAGGTCGTGCTCCACTGCGAGCTCGCCGGCACCCCGTGGCTCGGCGTGTGGCGGCTATTCGCCCGCCCGCAGATCATGGAGGTCGTCGACACCGAAGGCGCCGTCCGCGACGGCGAGGACGACCTCTCGGCACTACGCTCCGGCGGCGGACTGCGCGTATACGGCGAGCCCCGCACGATCGTCCAGCTCCAGATCGAAGACGAGCGCTGGTCGCTACGCCTCTCGCCAAACGGCGAGCGCGTGTTCCCATTCCGCGAGATCCCGTCGGCCATGCTCCAGCGGATGGCCGAGCAGAAGCAGGTCGAGCAGCTGCGCATCCACGTCCGCTGGCCCGACCACAGCGAGCAGAAGCGGGCCTTTGCCATCCCCCACAACAAAAAACCCCTGGTGCGGATCGTCCCCGGCGAAGACGGCGCCCCTCCGCGGCTGCGCGTCGCCTGGTCGCGGCGACCGCCCGGCGAGGTGCACATCGAGGCAGTCCGCGCCTGGCAGCCGTGGGCCCCGAGCGTCTCCTTGCCGGCCCAAGCCGCGACCTGGCCGGATTTGGACGGCAAGGCGGGCTACGAGGCAGAGGCTCCCCTGGAGCCCGGCAGCTATCAGGTCGCGCTGTTCAGCGGTGAGCGGCAGCTCTCCGGCGCCACCCTGGTGTTCTGCCCCGACGGCACCCTGCCTCCGCCGCCTCCCCACTTCTCCCGCCTCGAAGCCGAGCTGTGGGACAACCCGGACATCCGCAAGCTCCCACCGCTTCTGGACCAGTGGAGCGAGGAGGGCAAGGACGAGATGTACCTCCCCGGCCTGCTCCGCAACCTGACGCGTGTCGGCATAAAATGGTTCCGCATCGCCGAAATTTTGCCCGAGATCACCGGCTCCTGGCGCCTCGAGACCCTGCTGCGCGAAGATCCCAGCGCGCTCGACAGCCTCATCACCGATTACTACGAGCAGACCGGACTCGCGTGGATGTTCGTCCGTGATCGCGACCTCGAATGCGTCGCCGGCCGCCTGTATATGCACGGCTCCGGCGCCGCCAACAAGCTGCTCGCTTGCGTCGCTGAACTCGACGCCGGCCTGCTCTGCGCGGCTGCTCGCGCCTGGGGTCACCTGCTGTCATTCGAGGGCCAGCACCGAGACCAGACGATCGAGCTCCAACGCCAGCTCAACGCTTACAAAGAGCCGCGACGCATCAGCCCTGACGAGCGCGCGTGGCTCACCGAGCCCGATCTCGAGCCCGACCCGAACAAGCTGTGCGTCCCCCGCCTGCTCGGCCTGCAGCAGCTCAACAGGCACGCGGCGGCGTTGAGCGCCGGGCTCGGCGAACTGGACATCCCCACGAATGAGCGACGCTCGACACCTCCCCGGTTCGACCCCGCCTGGTTCGATAGACTCCCCGAACGCCTGCAGGAGCTCGAACGAGCTGCCGCCACCTGGGCCTGGGCCGTCCATCTCTGGCGCCGGGGCGAGACCATGACCTACAGAACCATGCGCGCGCTCAGCCGCATCGAGCCGCTCGCCCGCAGGAGCTTCGACTACTGGCTCAATTCCTGGGACCGTATCGACCCCCAAAAATCCGGAGACCACCGATGAACTCGTCCGCGACACGACCACACTACCAGTTCGACGCATTCGGCGCCCAGCGCAAGCTACGCGAGCGGCTGGCCGATTTCTTGCTCGACAGCTTCAACGTCCGGGACCCCGAGCTCGCCCACCGCCTGCACCGCGACTGGGCCACCTCGACGCGGCAATCTGACCGCCTGTTCGCGCCGATGCTCGTGCAGGGGGCCTTCCCCTTCCCGCCCGACAAGACCCCCGTCGACCTCCAGTCTCCCAGCCTCAGCGCGCGAGACCCCGAGCGCCCGCTCCACCCGCGCACCATCAAGCTCCTGGCCGCCGCCGGCATCGATTACCCCCTCTATAAGCACCAGGTCGAGACGATCCGGCACGCCGCCGCCGGCAAGACCGTCATCCTCTCCGCGGGCACGGGCAGCGGAAAGACCGAGTCGTTCTTGATCCCCGTGATCGACCGCCTGTTCTGGGACCACGAGCTCGGGCTCGATGACATCTCTCAGCCCGGAATCCGCGCGATGATTATCTACCCGCTCAACGCCCTGGTCAACAACCAGGTCGAACGGATCCTCGAGCTCCTCCGCGACGAGGCCGACCTCACCTTCGCGTTCTACACCAGCCGCTTGAAGGAGTCGCGGACCGCCGCCGAGCGGCAATATCACAACCTCGGGCGCGAGGTGCCCCCCGATTGTCAGATCATCGACCGCAAGTCCCTGCGGGGCCTCGGCGACGCCGGCAAGTCGCGGCAGGGCCCGCCGCACATCCTCGTCACCAACTTCTCGATGCTCGAGTACATGCTGATCCGGCCCCTGGATCACAGCATCTTTCGCCACATCATGTACGATGGGCGGCCGCGCCTGCGGGCGATCGTCCTCGACGAGGCCCACGTGTACGCCGGCGCCCAGGCCGCCGAGATCCACATGCTCCTGCGCCGCGCCGCGCTGCGCTTCGGCACCCACCTCGAAGACATCCAGGGCTACGCGACGTCCGCGACCCTCGGCGGCGACGACGAGGGCAAGACCCTGCACAAATTGGCGGCCGACATGTTCTCGAGCCCGCGCGAGCGGGTCGCGTCCATCGTCGGCCACCGCTACCTGCCCTCGGAAGGCAGCCCCGTCCGAACCGACCTCGGCCCCCTGCAGATCCCCGACGCCCCGCCCGACGCCCCCCCGCTGGTGCCCGAAGACCTCCAGACCGTCCATTTCGACGCGAAGGGTAACCCCGACGATTTGGTCCGCGACGACGCCGCCGCGCACAAGGCCGCAAGAGCCTGCGTCGAGCTCGGCCTCGCTACAGCCGACGAGATTCCCGGACTCGTGGCGAAGTCGGAGTCCCGTCCCGCACTCTTGCTGCACCACGTCCTCTCGCGCCACCCGGGCCTCGTCGAGTTGCGCCGCTGGCTGTTCGAGGGCGACGGCGGCGGCGAAAAGCATGAGACCCGCTATCTGCACGAGGTCGTCCACAAGCTCTTCCCCACCGCCAGCGCCAGCGCAGGCGCCGAGCGGGCCACCTACGCGCTGCTGCAGCTCGGCTCCCTCGCCCGGCTCACCGCCAAGAGGCACCCGTACATCCCTGCGCGCATGCACCTGTTCGTCCGCACCCCTGCCGGCGTGTGGGTCAAGCCCAAGCGCGACGGCGCGGACTCACCGACCTGGCCGTGGGGCTCGCTGACGACCCAGCCCCCCGCCGAGATTGCCGAGGATGACCCATGGCTCCGGCTGTACCTCTGCCGGAGCTGCGGCTGCCCCATGCTGCGCGTGTGGGAGAAGGCCGGCGCGGTCCAGGCCCCACTGCTGTTCGCTACCCCGGCCTCGCAGGGGACCGTGAAGATGGCTCACTTTAGCTCCGACACCTCGCGTCGGCTCCCCGACTCGTGGGGCGGACAGCCCGTCGACCTGGTGCCAGTGATCGCCGGCGACGACGATCGCTACGAATCGCTGGCGCTCGACCGCTGCCCACATTGCAAGATCGAAAAGGCCGAGCTCGAAGACCTCCAGCTCCCCGCCCGCGCCGCGCTGCCGGCTCTGGTCGACGGGATCTATCCGAGCCTCGGCGAGATCCCGCAATCCTCCGATACTCTCCCAGGCGGAGGCCGGCGCATGCTCGCCTTCTCGGACAGTCGGCAGGGCGCCGCACGCCTCGCCGTCGAGATCGAGCGCACGCACGACATCGGCGTCAATCGCCAGCTCCTGTGGCGACTCCTGGCCACGCTCGGCCCTGAGAGCGACGACGGGCAGGTCAAGTTCAGCGACCTCCACGCGGCCCTCGTGGCCGACCCCTCACTACGCCAGCGCGCCGAGGCGAGCGCAGTCGAGGACGCCCCCGACGACGATTTCCTGCACAACCTCGCCACCGTCTCGATCTTCGAGGAATTGTCGACCCCCCCGGTGACCCGCGGCAACACGCTCGAGCTCCTCGGATTGGTGGAGGTGTCCTACCCGGGGCTCCGTCAGCTCAAGCTCCCGACCGAGCTGCGCGGCGCCCTGTCCGAGGCGGCCTGGCACGATCTGCTGGCGACCGTCCTCGACTACGCCCGCTCTCGCGGCGCCGTCAAGCGAGAGAGCCTCCGCTCCGAGTTCTCCGGCAAGTCCGACTCGCTGTATGACCTCCTGCCCCTGCCGCATAAGGACCGATTTATCGTCCTCGCCAGCAAGCAGCAGGGCGTCCAGCGCCAGCGCACCGCGGCCCCGCCCTCCGATGAATCGGACCGGACCATCCCGCTCCATTCGACGCAAGGCCGGCTCCTCAACTTCGCGCGACGACTGCACGAGCGCCATCCGCTCCCCGTCGACGCCGAAGCGCTCCTGCGCGCCGTCTGGGACGCCCTGCTGGCCGGGGCGGAGAACCCGGTCTGCAAGCGCTGGCTGAAAAAAAGCGCCGCCGGGCCGGGCACCGGCAGTGAGACGGGCTTGCAGATCGATCTGAAGCACCTGCAGTTCAAGGCCCACCTCGACGGACCTCCCTTCATCGAGCCGGTCACTGGCCGGCTGCAATTCCGCAGCGTCCTCGGCGTCAGCCCTCAGCCGGACAACCCTCACCCGCTGCGCCCGCTCGACGACGAGGAGCGCCAGCGCTGGGCCAGCCGTCACGCCGTCCGCCGCGTCCGCGATCACCAGCTCCTCGGCCTGTGGAGCGTCGAGCACACCGCCCAGCTCGAGGTCGACGAGCTCGAGGAGCAGGAGCGCAAGTTCCGCGAGGGCAAGCGCAACTTCATGTCGTCGTCGACGACGATGGAGATGGGCATCGACCTCGGCGGCCTCACCCTGGTCCTGCTCGCCAACGTCCCGCCGGGCCCCGCCAACTACTGGCAGCGAGGCGGCCGCGCCGGGCGCCGCACCGACGGCTCTTCTCTCGTCCTGACGCTCGCCCAACCTCGCCCCCATGACCAGCGCGTGTTCGCCGAGCCCCGCGCCTTCCTCGAGCGGCCGATCGTGCCCCCGCAGGTGCGCCTCGACTCCCGCGCGCTCCTCCTGCGACACGTCAACGCGTTCCTACTCGCCGAATTCTTCCGCGCCGTCGTTGTCCCTCAGGGCGGCGGCAACCCACTGCGCGCTTTCGGCTACGTCGGAGAATTCATCCTCGATCCGGCCCCCCACCACGCCGTCGCGGCCGCGCTCCGCGACCGACTGGCAATCGACAAGGATGAGACGCTCGCGGACGTCTTCCTACGCTGGCTCGATCTCCTGCCGGCCGACGAGCCCCTTATGCAGGTGGTCTGCGAGCGCCTCATCGTCGGGACCTGCCTCGCCAACGAACCCCTCGAGGCCCTCGTGCGCGTCTGCGCCGCCGCGTTCACCCACGCCCGCGACCGCGCCCGCCGGGAGGAGTCGGTGCTCAAGCAGCAAGAGCAGCGCGAACGCGATCTCGGCGAGGGCAAGCGCGACGACAAGTACCTGCGCCTGCTGGAGCGGCAGAAGAAGCACCTCGCGCGCGAGCCGCTGCTGTCTTACCTGGTCCGCAACGACTTCTTGCCGCGCTTCGGCTTCCCGATCGAGGTCGTCCGCCTCGATACGACCTACAAGGTCTCCTGGCGCGACGACGATGATGTCCACCCGGACGAGGACGGCGCCGCGCTGCGGATGGAGCGAAGCCTCGACCTCGCGCTGTCCGAGTACGCCCCAGGCGGGGAAGTCATCGCCAAGAAGCGGGTCCACCGCGTCGCCGGCCTCGTGCCGAACTGGCTCGCCGAGGAAGCGGGCCCGGCCACTCGCCGCTACTTCAGCGAATGCTCGCAGTGCCACTTCGTCACGTTCGAGGACAATACGCAGCCGCAGCAGTGTGAAGTCTGCGAGCACAAAACCGAGTCCTTCCTGGAATTCCTCGACCGCAGCGCGCGCATGAGCAGCAAGAAGGCCGCCAAGGAGCGCGCCGACGCCGGCGACGAGGAGGCGGACGGCACGCCGCAACCGAGCCCGGTCCGTAGCTACCTCGTGCCGGCCGGCTTCGCCGTGAAGTTCGGCAAGGGCCCCCGCCGGCTAGCGGGCAGCGTCAAGCGCATGCCGGCTCCCAAGGCGACGATCGGGCCCAGCCACAGCCCGCCGTCCGAGATCATCGCCGGCGCCCTCGCCATGGGCTTCACGCCGAAGTCCTCGCTGTTCATCCGCTCCGAGGGGCAGGTCGCGTACACCTCCCGGTCGGTCGGCACCCGCTACGGCTTCGGATACCGCATCTGCCAGGCATGCGGGCTCGCGGCCCCGGAGAAGGACTGGGACAAGCAGCCTCCGGGCGAATACCGTGGCCATGAGTTGCTGCGGTGGACGCGGAAGTGCGAGCACGGAGACCGATCCTGGGTTCACGAGGTGCTCGGGATCCAGCAGAGCGTCGACGCCTACCGCGTGCGCCTCCTCGGCGACCTCGCGCCGCCCACCAGCGGGTTCAGCGACGCAGAGAAGTTCTTCTTGTCGCTGGCGGTCTGCATGCAGCAAGCAGCCGCCGAAAAGCTCGCGGTCGACCCCCGCGTGCTGCAACCGACGATAGCGACGTATCGCGACGACCTCGGTCAAGCGGGGACGGAGGCGGTGATCTATGACAGCTCCGGCTCGGGGCTCCTCGCGCACCTCGACGAAGAGCCCCTGGGCCTGATCCAAAAGGTCTGCGAATTGCTCGATACCCGCGATTTCGCGGCGTTCGTCCAGTTCGACAATCAGTTCCTCGTCGAGCAGGGACGGCTCGACATCCACTGGCTGCGCCGCCACCTGATCGAGGACGAGGGCCGACGCGTGCGGCTGATGAAGGGCAGCGCGATGTTTGAGCGGGAGGGCGCCGCCCCGCTGCGGGGCATGACGCCGCGCATGGCAGCCCAGAACCTCATCGACGACGACGCCCTCACAGTGTCTCTCCAGGCCGCCGAGCTCGACGAGTCCGCGTTCGAGCCCGGCCAGGTCCTGCGCGCCGTGTGGGCCCGCGCCGTCCGTGGCTCGCAGCGAGCGGGGCGTGTGCGGCTCCAGATCGGCCGACTCCCTGAACTGCGCGGCGACCCCGGGCAACTGCTCCTGGCGAGCCGTCTGGCCCAGCTTGTCGAGCTCGGCGTCGAGCTCGCCCACGTCTCTTCCACCGCGCTCCCACCGCTGGAAGAGGACTGCTGGAACGTCCTCGCCCGCTCGCCTCGCGGCGTTCGTGTGCTCGGGGGTATGAGCACCAGCGGCGACACGCTGGGCGCGTGGAAGGGCCCGGCCTTCGGCCGCGCCTGGCTCAAGGACGGCTTCGCCGTCGAGAGTGCGCAGGAGCTCGCGGCCAAGCTGGCGTGGGAGCAGTTCGAGGAGCGCTGGAGCCGCGCGAGCCTCGTGTCCGCCGACGCCCTCCGCCCGGGCCCGGAGCAGCGCCAGTGGGTGCTCGTGATCCCCGGCGGGGACACCTCCCCCGAGGCCACGAACATCTCCGCGATCCTCGAAGACCGCACCGGATTGGGCCGCCTCGCCGAGCTCGGCGAGGTTACGTCCGTGACCTACCGCGACCGCTACATCGAACGCAGCGCGGTTGCGATGTGGACGCTGGATCGCCTCCTGAACCTGTTCCGCTACGCAGACGGGGCGCGAGGAGAAGTTCACTGCTTGGAGCCCAACCGCGCTGGAGGGCTCACCACCTCGGTGGACCAGGTCCTGGGCGCACGGACGCCCCCAGACGACCTGGATCGCGCCACCGCCATGAAGTTTCGGGAGTGGTGCGAGCAAAGGAGCCAAGGGCGGAAGTTGCAGCTGAAGTTCAGGCACCGGCGAGCCGCCCACGAAATCGGACATCAGCGGAAACTAGAGGTCGCGTTCAAGCCCGGCGGCCAGCTGTCCCGCATCGTGGCTCTGTTCGATCATGGCCTGGATTGGGTCCGCCCCATTGATGGCCGGAATACTCAGCCCTGGACCAGGCAACCCATGAGAGCAGAGGCCTCGCACATCGTCGTCCTAGCGCTCCCATAGCACAGCGTGGGCGAGAACGAGTTCGCGGAGAAGCCAATGCACTCCAGGGCGACGAGACCACGAGAGCCAGAAGCAGGCACGCGCTCAAGACTGAACCCGGGCCCGCGCCCGCACCGACGCCGTCGACGCGGTGTGCCGCCTCGCCGAGGTCTCGAGGCCGGCGGCGCGCAGTTGTGCGCGCACCTGCTGCCGAGCGCGCGGGGCCTGGCCGACCTGCCCGGCGAGCTGTCGGCGTCGCTGTCGGCTCCCGACGCGCCGGGACTCGACGACTGGGCCGCCGCGCACCAGGTCTCGCCAGCGACCGCGTGGCGGTGGTTCCACGCGCTCTACGCCGTCGCGCTGGCCCGCTACCGCGTCGGGTCGTCGAGGGCGACGAACCGCTGGCGACGATCGCCGCGACCGCCGGCTTCGCCGACCAGGCGCACATGACCCGCGACATCCGGGCGCTGACCGGCCGCACGCCGGGCGAATGGCGGCGCGTCGGGATGCAACTTTCGTTCGAGACCGCCGCCGGGTGAGCGTGCACTGTGCCGGGCATGACCGCCTCTCGTGCCCCACCCGCGTTCCTCGCGTTCTCCGGCCTGCGTCTGCGCTTGTGGCCGCTCATCCTGGCCGCGCTGATCATGCAGCTGTGCCTGGTGCCCGCCCGCGAGCTGGTGCGCTGGCTGTTCCTCGAGGTCGGCCCGGGCGGGTGGGCCGATGACGCCGGGATGCTCTTATTCACGGCGATCATGCTGCAGGGCCTGTGCGGCCTGCTCAACATCGCCGTGATGGGCCGCCTGCTGCCGCGGGCCGACCTGCACTGGCCGCCGGGCCTAAGCATGGTTGGCCTCGCCGCGGCGATCGGCGTGGTCATGGGGCTGGAGTTGCTCTTCGAAAGGCCTTTGTGGCACGGATTTCGCGCATCACCGCATCACCGCCGAACATCGGCAGGCCGTGGAAACCACAAATCAGCCACGGCAGTTTTGTAGCTTTGCCAAATTTTTGCCAAAACCCGGGCCACTCCGGGTCACACCGGTCCGCACCGGTAAATACAGAACCCCTCAGAACGCCCGAATTCGTGGGATTGCGACCCGGTCGGGGTCTGGGCGGGCGGCCTGAGGGGCCCAGGGCGAGTTCCTCTCCTATTATTTGCAGGCCATGGCCGACGCCGAGGCGCAGGAGGGGCACCGCATCGTCGACGTGCTCGACCTCCACTGGTACACCGAGGTCTACGCCGACGGCCAGCGCATCACCGGCGACGACAACTCGCCCGCCTCCGTCGAAGCCCGCGTGCAGGCCCCGCGCTCGCTGTGGGACGACACCTTCCACGAGGACAGCTGGATCGCCAACGACGTCCTCCAGGGCCCCGTGCGCCTGCTGCCGTGGCTCAGGGAGCGCATCGACGAGCACTACCCCGGCACCGGCCTCGGCTTCACAGAGTACAACTACGGCGGCGGCGGCCACATCTCCGGCGCCATCGCCCAGGCCGACGTGCTCGGCATCTTCGGCCGCGAGGCCGTGACGATGGCCGCCTACTGGGCCCTGACCGATCAGACCTCGATGATCTGGGCCGCCTTCCGCGCCTTTACCAGCTACGACGGCCAGGGCGGCAAGTTCGGCGACACCTCGATCCACGCCGCGACCTCCGACGTCGCCGCCACCAGCGTCTACGCCAGCACCGACGTCGCCGACCCCGCGCGCACCGTGATCGTCGCCATCAACAAGACCGCGGGCCCGCTGACCGCCGCGGTCAGCCTGGCCGCCTACGCCGACTACTCGAAGGTCGCCGTGTGGCAGCTGACCGGCCCGCAGCCCGAGCTGGTCGCCGGGGCGGATGTCTCGCTGGCCGCCACCAACGCGTTCCTCTACGCGATGCCGGCTTACAGCGTCAGCGTGCTCGTCCCGCAGTGAACGAGCGTCGAGGCACGACCGACGACCTCGTCGCCGGTCACGCCGCACGCTGTGGCACCACCAGCGGCAGATTCACCGGGGTGATGTACGTGACGGACGACTGCTCCTGGCATACCGAGTCCCTCAGCGAGGCGCCGGAGGAGCCGACACAAGGGCCGTAGCGGAGCGCGGCGGCCGGCCGTCGAAGAACTCCACGTCGTTGCCCACCACGGACGCTCATCACGCGAGCCGGAGCCCCCCGGGACTCGCAGTCGCGCGGCCTGCGGCGTGATGGTGATCGGTCAGTGTGCGACGAACCGCGTCGTGACCAGCTCGACCTCGAGGAGCTACCAAGCGTCTCGGAGGTTAGAGGTGGACGACGACGAGAATTTCGAAGAGCGGGGAGCGCTGCTCGTGGGCCCGGAAGTGCCGAGACGCGGCAGGTTCACGCGGCGACGTCGCGTCCTACCTCACCACCGGGGCCGAATCCGCGTTCGTGTGGTATTGGCCCAAGCGCGGCGACTGGGAGGCCAAGGAGTGCGTTGCCCGGCTCGCCGCCGCCTCGCTGCCACGCACGACGCCCGCCGACGAGGTCGTGGCCGGCCTGCGCGCCCGCGGCCTCGACGAACGCGAAGCCCAGGCGGTCCAGCGCTGGCTCGGCCCCGACACGACGCTCCTGCTGCCGGCCTGATCGCAGCGCCGTCGAACCAGCACACGCCGGCGAGGACGCGAAGGCAGGGCGATTTGGTACAGTCCGCGCCCATGTCGTTCGTGGTCCGTCCCTTCGCCGCCTGCCTCGCCGCGTTCGAGGCCCTCGAGCCTCTCAAGACCAGGGCCAAGAAGCATCGCCCCGTCACCCGACAGGATGCCGCGCACTACGCGTCGAGCGGCGCGTGGTCGCGCCACGATCTCTCCAAGTTCCCGAAGTCGGGGCCGCAGGAGTCGCTCCACCAGTTCGCGGACCTCGAGTTCTCCGGCATCACGGAGCTCGATGACGGACCTCGCTTCGTCCAGTGGGCGAACTTCGGCAACGCCGTCGGCACCTGGAACGCGGTCGACGACGACGGCTCGTGGCAATGCGTCCCCGGCGCGTGGATCGTGGCGCTCTGCGAGCTCGGGCGCGACGACGACGACTTCGGGAACACCCTCGACGTCGCCTTCGCGTGCTGGCGCGTCGAGGACGGCTATGCGGTGATGATCACGCCGTACGGCGGCGCCGCGACCCGTATCCCTGCGGTCTCGGGCATCCCCTGGCCCGAGGCGTTCAAGGAGTCGCGGCTCTGGTACGGTGAGTAGTGCGCCGGGTGCTGCGATGCGGTCGCGGATCGCCGCGCGCACCCATGCACGGGCGCTGGCGGGGCCCGCTCAGCTGAGGCGGGCGATCGAGGCCGGGTCGACGAAGAACATGATCTTCCACGGCTGGGAGCCGGGGTCGATCGGCTTGACGCCGTTGGCCGGCTGGCGGGCGTAGTCGCTGAAGCACATCACCTCCTGCGCCCAGCGGGCGTCGGCCGGCATGAAGTACAGCCGGAAGGTGTAGGCGCACACCTGGCCGGGCCGGGTGGCCTGCGGGAAGTTCTCGATCGACGCCGAGATCCCCCATCCCTCCGTGCGCTCGGAGTTCCGGCGATAGCCGCCGCCGACGCCGATCGACACCCCGGCCTCGAGGTACGACTTGAGCTCGAGCCCGGCCACGTTGACGAGGTTGTCCCAGGTGAGGGCGGCATAGAATTCGCTGTCGACGGTGGTGCCCCACTCCTGGAAGTCGAAGCTGCTCATGTCGACGCGGGTCTCGTTGACGCCGTCGTTGGTGACCGCGAACTCGAGGTAGTTGCGACCGCCGGGGCCGATCCGCAGGGCGCGCCGCTGGACCACGCGCTCGAAGTAATTCTCGTAGTCCGCGCCGAACGGATCGTCGGCGCCGGGGTTGGCGGCCTGCCAGGCGCGGTAGGCGGCGGCCATGCGCTGGTCGACGCTCGCCGGCGCATAGCTGGCGAGGTCGCCGGGGGTGAAGGCGTAGTTCGCGGTGTAGTTGGCCGCCAGCGCGACCATGTCCTCGGGCATGAAGGTGACCATGCTCGGGCGGGCGGGCAGGACCCCGGGGCGCTGCGGGTCTTCGAAGACGAGGGCGAGGCAGACGATCGCCAGCGCCGAGCCGGAGACATAGCCCTGGTCGCTCAGGACCGGCGGCGCGTCCTCGCTGGGGGCGCCGCTCGGCAGCACGCGGGTGAGGCCGATGACGTTGGCGACGTTGGCCTGCGCGGTCCCGCTGCGCCAGATGTGATCGTAGGCGAACTCGACCGAGAGCGAGGTCTTGATCCCGACCATCTCGGTCAGCTTCTCCAGCGTCTTCGACACCTCGACCTCGACGCCGAGCGAGAAGCCCGCCTCCGCGTCCCACTCGTCGTCGATGCCGCCGGCGATGCTGAAGCTGGTGTTGACGCCAAACGAGCCCTTGACGGTGATCTCGTGCGTCTTGGTGTCCTGCTCGGTCGTGCCGTAGGTGACGCGGCCGATCGGCTTGTAGAGGTCCCACGAGGTCACGGTGCCGCCCTGGCTCATCATCGCCAGGTTCTCGGCCGGGACCGGCAGCGGACCGTCGACGACGCCCTTCATCGCCAGCGCCTGCTGACGCGCGTCCGGGTTGGCGCGGTCGTCGACGTAGAGCTCGTTCACGGTGGTGACGATGTGCCGCGTGCCGTAGAACTGGATGCACACCAGGACCGAGCCGCTGGCGGTGCGGTTGGTGAAGGTCATGCGATAGAGGTCGGTGGCCACGGTGTCGAGCACCGTCGCGCCGGGGTCGGCCGAGGTGGCGAGCTGGGCCTGCCGCGGCGAACCGGCGGCGTAGACCACCTGCGGCGCGTACTTCGAGGGCACGGGGGTGCCGTCGGCCTCGACCACCGTGAGCGCGCCGACCTGATAGCTGCCGTCGGCCTGCATGAGCGGCGCTCGCTGGAGCTGCGAGGCGGTGTTGCTCGAGTAGACGTACATCGTGTTCGACGCGTCGAGGTCGAGCATCGGCAGCAGCTCCGTGCTGGGGAGGGTCGCCGAGCCGGTGTAGGAGGTCGTGGTCGGCACGCCGGAGGTGATGTCGAGGAACCACGTGCAGAGCATGCGGGCGGAGGTCCAGTCGACGGCGACGAACACCACCGGGGCGGAGCTGTTGGTGCCCCGGCCGGTCATGCCGATCGGCGCGCCCTGGGCGTCGACGACGCACGGCAGCACGGTCCAGGCGGCGGACAGCGAGGCCTGGCCGGTGACCGCGAGCGGGAGCTCCAGGGTGTAGGAGGGGTTCGCCAGCTCGCCGGGCCACACCTGGCCGCTGCCGCTGGCGGCCGGCGCGATCGCGTCCGGCGCGAAGCTGTTGAAGTAGAGGTTGCAATCGTGATCGACGTTGCTCATCCAGCCGAGCACGATCCTGTCCTTGAAGACATATCCGGTCACGGCGTGGGCGACGCCCGTGGCGACGCTGGCCCCGGCGATCCGGAAGGCCGGCTCCCACAGGTCCTCGCCGGCCGAGCGGGTGCCCAGCAGCGCGCCCGTGGCGTCGACCCAGAACAGGTAGATCCGCGGGCCGACGGTCAATGCGAACAGGCCCTGGGCGCCGAGGATCGGGTCGCCCGCGGGGGTCTCGCCGGCGGCGACCGCCTCGCGGTAGCCGGCCAGGCTCGGCACCGTGACCTCGATCGGCGCGGCCCAGGCGTCGGGGTTGGTGAACGCCTCGGCGTCGACGAACGTGGCGTCGAAGGTGGTCCGCCACACGACCACGGTGGCGTCGCTGCCGCTCCGCGGGCCGCGATAGAAGTACCAGATCTTGCCCGGGAGCGCCGTCGCGGCGCCTGTCTCCAATTGAGTCGCACCCGACAATTGATAGGCTGCGTCGTACATCGTCTCATCTCCTCACTGTCACGATTCACACGTCCACACCGCCGCGACGCGGCGCCGGCGAACACCGCCGGGCGCCCGCGCGGCGCGGTCACACCATTCGATTCAGAATCAGCGGATGCCGCTGTTGATCAAGCAGAACCAGGTCGCGTCGTCGATCCGGGCGTCGTCGGCGAGCCCGAGGCCGCGCTTGAACTGGCGCAGCGCGGCCTCCGTCTGCGCGCCGAAGTAGCCGTCGGGCCGCCCGGTGGTCCGCGACACCAGCCCGTCGGGCCCGAAACCGAGGGCCAGCAAGCAGCCCTGGACGCGCGCGGTGTACGGGTGGCTGGCGCCGGCGAGCGTCGAGAGGTCGACGGGGGGCGGCCAGGGTTGGGTCGGCAGGGTCGCGGCCGGCGGCGTCGCGGCGGCCAGCGCCGACAGCAATGATTCGTCGCCCATCAAGCGATCGATGTCGACATCGCCGTCGACGCCGGGGACCCGGCCGTAATAGGCGAACTCGCCGCCGCCGCTCCATTGCCAGATCGCGGCGGGCCAGGGGGCGCGCGCCGGATCGCTGGGGATCCGCGGCGGCGTCGCGGCCGGGTCGGCGCCGCGCGACGTGTAGCCGACCTGCCACAGCGGCACGCCGGCGCTGGCGAAGCGGTCGGTGTCCCCGGCCTGGTAGCGCCACACGTTGGCGCCGGTGTAGATCATCCCGCGGCGGCCGGTCTCGGCCACGAGGACGCCGAGGAAGCCGTCGATCCACTCGCTGTGATCGGCGGTGCCGCAGCTCTCGTCGTCGCAGTACTTCTCGAAGTCGAGCGCGGGCTCGAGGTAGCCGCTCGTCAGCGAGAGGCCGCACTCCGCGGCGGCCGCGGCGAGGACGCGCGAGAACTGGCCGGCCTCGTCCTCGCCGCCGCTGCGCCCGGGGTGATTGTCGGGGCGCGCGAAGTGGTAGGCGCCGGCGTAGAACGGCAGGCCCCCGGGCGGCAGCGCGGCCACGGCGGCGAGGGTGCGGCGGAATGCGCAGTCCTCGTAATCGACCCCCTCGGTCGCCTTGGCGACGCAGAAGCGGAAGCCCGCGGCGCGCACCGCCGCGACGTCGATCGGGCCCTGGTTGTGACTGACATCGATGCCCTGGATCATGGTCCCGCTCGGGGAGTCGCGGCGATCGTCGGCTTGATCAGCGGCGTGGACGATTTTTTTTCGCGCCGTCACCGACGCTCGCGCGCGCGAGGGCGACGAGCCGGGCGTCGAGCTCCGCCAGCGCCTCCGCGCCGCCGGGCCCGCGGGCCGCGGTGGCGCGGGCGTCGAGGAGCGCGGCGCGGGCCTCGTCGGGCCGCTGCAACGCCTGCAGCGCCGCGCCCTTGCCGGCGAGCACGAGGCCGAGCAGCTCGTGGTCGGGCGTGGGCGCGGCGCGGGCGATCGACTCGGCGGCGGTGAAGGCCGCGAGCGCCTCGGCGTGGCGGCCCAGGGCCAGCAGGCTCTCGCCGGTGTTGTTGGCCGTGAAGGCGCGGTGGAGGTGGCCCGCAGGCAGGATCCGCTCCTGCAGCGCCGCGGCCTCGCGGTAGGCCGCGAGCGCGGCCTCGTGGTCGCCGCGCCAGAAGGCCGATCACGCCGAGATTGAGGAGGGCCGCCGGCAGGTCTTCGTGGTCGGCCGGCAGCAGGCGGCGGAACAGCGCCAGGGCGCGGCGGCCGTGGTGCTCGGCGCGTCCGAGCGCGCCGGCCTGGACCGCCTCGTGCGCGAGCGCGGTGTGGACGCGGGCGGCCTCGAGGCTGGCGGCGCCGTGGGTCTCGCTCCAGATCGCCAGCGCCGTCGCCAGCAGGGTCCGGGCCCGCTCGCCCTCGCCCTGGCGGACCAGCAGCGTCGCCATGTCGTGGGCCACGCGGGCGTACTGCGGGTGGCGCGGGCCGTACTGCGCGGCGGCGGCGGCCAGGGCGGCCTCGAAGGTGGCGCGGGCCTCGTCCTCGCGGGCCAGCGCCTCGAGGGCGTTGGCGAGGCTCTGCTGGGCCTGGACCCGTCCCGGCTGCGGGCCCGGATGGGCGTCGAACCACGCCAGCGCGTCGCGCTGGCGGCGGGCCGCCTCGTCGTGCTGCTCGGCCCGGGCTGCCGCGACCCCGAGCGCGAAGAGCAGCGCGGCCCGGCGCGGACCCTCGTCGTCGACGCGGTCGAGCGCGGCCGCGGCCCGGCGCGCCCACAGCCGTGCGCGCTCCGGCGCCAGCTGCTGGCGGGCCGCGAGGGTCGTCAGCGCCAGCCAGCCGCTCGCGGCCAGGTCGTCCTCGCGGGCCGCCTCGGCGAGGTCGACCGCGTCGAGGAGGCTGGCCTCGGCCGGCTCGATCTCGCCCCGCTCCGCCTGCAGCTCGCCGACGGCGAGGAGCGCGTCCGCGCGCGCGGCCGGATCGGCGAGGGTCCGCGCGTGCGCCAGCGCGCCCTCGGCGAGGCCGCGCGCGCCGGCGTGGTCGCCGGTGGCCGCGTGGGCGCGCGCGACCGCGAGGGTCTGCCGCAGCGCGTCGCCCTCGTCGCGGGCCGCGGCGGCGAGGGTGCTCGCGGTCGCGCCGGCGCAGGCCGCCAGCGACGGCAGGACGGCCACCGCGGCGACCGAGCGCTCGACCGCGACGCGCTCGCCCGCGGCGAGCCGGTCGACCAGGGCCGCCACCGCGTGCGCGCTGCGCTCGAGGCAGCGCCGCCGGGCGTCGAGGAGCGCCGGGGAGTGCAGCCCGCTGGTCTCGCACAGGCCCCGCCGGGCGGTCTGCCACGCCGCCACGTAGGCGCCGAGGGCCGCGTCGACCCGGTCCCAGGCCGCCGGGGCCAGCGGCAGCCCGGAGCCGCGGAAGGCGGCCGCGAGGGCGGCCCGACGCGCCGGGTTCCACGCCTCGTCGAGGCCGCGCTCGACCGCGGCGCAGGCGTCGGGGGCGGGCGAGCGCGGCAACCAGGCCCCCGCCAGGCCGCCGAGCGCCAGCAGGACCCCCGCGAGGCCCAGGCGCCGCCGCCGTCGCCCGGGGTCGCGCTCCAGCGCGGCGCACAGCGCTTCGAGCGAGGGGTGGCGGTCCTCGGCGGCGGCGGTGCCCCGCGCGAGCTCGCGGTCGAGCCAGCGCGGGTGCGCCGGCGGGCGGCGGGGCGGCGGGGCGTCGCGGCCCGGCAGCCAGCCGTGGAGCGCCTCGAACAGCGAGACGCAGAGGCTGTAGATGTCGCTGCGGAAGTCGGGGGCGCGCCCGGCGAGCTGCTCGGGCGCGACGTAGCCGACGGTCCCGCCGCCGCCGGCGGTGGCCGACGCGCCGGCCGGGGACGGAGCGGCGTCGGCGAGCGTCGCCGTCACCGCCCGCCCGGCCGCGCGCGCCAGCCCGAAGTCGACCACGTACACGTGCTCGTCGGCGTCGACGAGCACGTTGTCGGGCTTGAAGTCGCAGTGGACCAGCCCGGCCGCGTGGGCGGCCGCCAGCCCGCGCGCCGCCGCCACGTAGAGCCGCACCGTGGCCCGCCACGGCCGCGGCGCCTCGCGCTGCCAGACGCGCAGCGTGCAGCCGCGGATCAGCGCCATCGCCAGGTAGACGTGGTCGTCGACCGCCCCGACCTCGTGGATCTGGACCACGTGCGGGTGCGAGAGCCGGGCCAGCAGGCGGGCCTCGCGGAGCAGACGGGCCTCCTCGTCAGGGCCGGAGCGGTCGGCGCGGGTCAGCTTGAGCGCCACCTCGCGGCCCAGCACCGGGTCGAACGCGGCGTACACCTCGCCCATCCCGCCGGCGCCGAGGCGACGTCGCAGCTCGTAGCGACCGACGCGCGGCCGCACGGGCGCCTCGTCGAACAGCGCCGCGGCCACGGCCGCCTTGCCGCGCGCGTACTCGCGGTCGTGGGCCAGCGTCGGTGGGGCCAGCGCCGCGGCCAACGCCTCCGGACCTCGGTCGCTCGGCGGCGCGGAGGTCTCGCTCGGTCTCACCGCGCTCCCCGTCACACGCTGGGGTCGCGCCGCTCGCGGAGCTGCTGCGCCCAGCGCTCGAGGTTCGCCTGCGTCGACGCCAGGCGCGCGGGCGCCTCGCCCAGCCGCTGCAGCGCCTCTTCAAGCAGCTCGTGGGCGCGGCGCAGGCGGCTGCGGGCCGTCGGGTGCGGCGCGCCCACGACCTCGGCGATCTCCGCGGTCGTCATCGACTCCCAGTATCGCAGCTCGAGGATGAGCTGATAGTTGAGGGGGATCCGTCGCAGCGCCTCGAGCAGCAGCCGCTGCTCCTCGGCCTCGGCGTGCAGCGTGCTGACGCCCGGCGACAGGTCCTGCAGCGTCGACTCCTCGCCGATGTCGACGGTCTCGCCGACCCGCTGCCGGCGGCGAAAGTGGTCGCGCAGGACGTTGTGGGCGATCGCGAACAGGTACGGGCGGAAGCTCGCGGCGGAGCGCAGGCGGTCGCTGCCGGCGACGCACGCGGCGAACACCTCCTGCACGAGATCGTCGCTGCCGTGATCGATCTTGCTGCGGAAGAAGCGGACCACCGAATCGTAGTAGCGCTCGAACAGCAGCTTGCCCGCGCCGCGATCGCCGGCCCGCCACGCCGAGAGGAGCGCACCGTCGTCCGTCGTCAAGCAATGGCCTGGGTAACACGCGCCGCGACGCCGCGGCAAGCGACGTCGGCGTCGGGGCAGGACCGCGCCGCGCTCGCGCGGTCCTGCCCCGGGCCACCGATGCCGACCCTGCCTGCGGACTGCGGTTTCTGCATACACTGCCGCCGATGTCCCTCTACGATTCGTATGTCCCGGTATCGATGCAGGTCCAGCGCGACGGCGCGAGCTACGCGCTCCACCTGCTCTCGAGCGCGACGGGCGGGAGCCCGCCGCTGACCGCCGCCGACAGCGTGCGCGCGACGACGACCGACCCCGCAGTCGGCGTCAGCGTCAGTCCGGGCGACCCCACGGTCACGATCGACAGCGTCGTCACGACCTCCGTCCGCGACGCGCCGGCGAGCAGCCCGTGGGTCGACACCGACGGCACGTTCACCGCCGAGCTGCCCGCGCCGGTCGAAGAGAATACGCAATGGATGTGGGACCTGGTCGTGACGGCCACGGTGGGCCCGCCCGAAGACCGCTACGTCGTCCGGCTCGACCCGAAGATGATCGTGCGCAAGACCCATGCCTAGAGCGACTTAGGACCTGTCCTTAATAACACATTCTGGCGCTCGAGGCCGCACCCGGCGGACCGGGCCCGGAGACGGTCGCGCGTCGTTCGCTCCGACGGCGCTTGAAGCGGCGCGCCGCTTCATCGTCCTGTCGCAGGGCTCCGCGCCGGAGCCGATGACTGCCAGCCCGCACGCGCGAGAGCCTGCTGAGCGAGCTGTCGCGCAGCGTTACCGAGGACACCCTCGCTGGCGTGCCCGAGCTCGCGGTCGTGCAAGGCGTGTGCGACCGGCTGGTCGCCGGCGAGGGCGCGCCCCCTCGGCGGGCGTTCACGTGTGTGCGGTATCCGCTCGGCGACGACTTCGAGGACGCAACGTCTGCACGAGCCGCGCCAGCGCGCTCACGCGTAGGAAATTTCGAGGACCGTGTAGATGCGTGCGCCGGCCGGCATCATCACCTTCACCTCGTCGCCAACCCCATGGCCGATCAGCGCGCGCGCCAGGGGCGAGGCCACAGAGATCGTGCCGTGCTTGATGTCGGCCTCGTCGGGACCGACGATCTGGACGGTCTGTTCCTCACCAGTGTCGTTATTGCTGAGCTTCACCGTTGCGCCGAACTCGATCTTACTCCCGGACATGAGCCAGCCTTAGCAGGCTTCGAGCGTCGCCTCAACCCGCCAGCGCTCGCTCTCGGGCGTCGTGCTCCTGGATCTCGCGCCGCTTCTGCGGGGCGGCGTCGCGCTCGGCCCCGACGTGATCACTCGGGCCGTCCGTCGAGGTCAAAGAACAGACCCGGTGGGACGGCGGGGCGATCGACGCGGCTCTCCTTTCGTCGGCAGGCGAGATCATATCGAACGGCCGGACCGCGGGGCGGTGGGCACAGCTTCGGGCCCTGCGGCGAGCGTGACCGCGGTACGACCGACCGCGGCTGAGCGGACGGAATTGCGAGACAGGGCGAGTGCGGGCGGAAGCCGGCACTCGCCCTTTTTTCGTCGCTATAGAGCGCATAGCGATCGTGCACACGGGCGAGCTCGGCCCGCTCGTCCGTCGTCAGCGGTCCTCCCGAGGCCGGGCTTTGTCCCGCGAGCTTGTTGAACGACCATGATACGAGCCGACCTGGTGCAGATCGGCGGCCGCATCGAGGATGGTCGGCAAGTTCGGCCGCCGACAGCGATCCATTGGTGTCGACGTCGGCCTGGGCGCGGAGGCGGCGGCGCTCGGGCGCCGATACGCGGCGACGCGGCGTGGACGCGGCGATAGTGGTAGGCGCTTCACTCCGAGCACCGCGGCGCGCGCACCCTAGTTCCTGGTCCTCGCTTCGGTCGTCGGCGACTGCACCGCCAACACCGCCACCTTGCCCTCGTCGACCGCCACGACGAGCAGCATGGGCACGACGGCGAGCCCAACCGGCACCCGTACTGTCCATTCAGTCCTGACCACCTTCGGCTCCCGCCGTCACGCTCCCGTCACGCCACCCCGCGTATAGCCACTTTCGCAACGCAAGCATCGCATTGCAATCCCGGAAAACTCTGACAGATGGCCGGGCATGTCAAACACATGTCCAAAACGAACACGAGAACACGTCATGAACTCCCGTATCATCCTCCCCACAGCCCTCCTCCTTGCCTTTCCTGCCTGTGACGATCCCGACGCCCTGCAAGCCGAGGAGGCCCTCGAGCTCGACAGCGAAGCGGACGAGGACGGGGCCGAAGCCGGCGTCGGCTCGACCGGCGGCTTCGACCTCGTCGCCGCCCTGCGGCCGCAGACGATCGTCGGCGGCGATCCGGCCAGCGAGGGCGAGTACCCCTTCATGGTCTCGGTCAACCTCACCGGCGTCGGCCACTGGTGCGGCGGCAGCCTGGTCGCGCCGCACTGGGTCTTGACCGCCGCGCATTGCGTCGACGGCCGCGCCCCCGGCAGCATCACCACCGTCATCGGCCGTACCGACCTCGCCAACACCGCCACCGGCGAGACCCGCAACGTCAGCCGGATCGTCGTCCACCCGCGCTACAACACCGAGGCCGGCGACTACGACCACGACCTCGCACTGCTCGAGCTGTCCTCCGCGTCGACGCGCACCCCGATCGAGCTGGCCGCGCCGCACAGCGGCAGCGATCGCGCCTGGTGGATGCCCAACGCCCTCGCCACAGTGATCGGCTGGGGCGCCCTGTCGGAGGGCGGCCCGGGCACCGACCACCTGCAGGAGGTCGAGGTGCCGGTCCTCACCGACGCCTACGCCGCCCAGGCCAGCGTCTACGGCGCGCGCTACAACCCGGCCGTCCACGTTGCCGCCGGTCCAGTCGCCGGCGGCCTGGACTCGTGCCAGGGCGACAGCGGCGGCCCGCTCCTGACCTGGACCGCCACCGGCCTGCAGCAGTTCGGCGTCGTCAGCTGGGGCGACGGTTGTGCGCGCCCCGACAAACCCGGCATCTACACCAAGATCGGCGCCCAGCGGCTGCACCGGTGGCTGCGCAGCGTCATCCACGAGTCCCCCGTAGTAGGCGACGTCAACGGCGACGGCCGCGACGACATTATCACCTTCACCCACGGCGACTCGAGCACTGGCCCGCTCGATGTCTACGTCGCCCTCTCCAATGGCAGCAGCTTCGGCGTCGGCCAGGTGTGGCAGGGCTGGTGGGCCCACCGCGGCCACACCGCCGGCGTCGGCGACTTCGACGGCGACGGCCGCGACGACATCTGGGCCTTCAGCGAGAGTCAGGTGTGGGTCGCCCTCTCGCGCGGCTACGACTTCAACGGCGCCATCTACAACAGCAGCGTCGGCACCACCGACATGGACGACATCGGCCGCGTCGCCGACGTCAACGGCGACGGCCGCGACGACGCTGTCCTGTTCGCCGCCGACGGCACCGGCGACGTCCACGTCATGCTCTCGACCGGCGCGAGCTTCGGCGCCAAGACCAAATGGCACGAGTACTTCGCCCCCGAGGGCGAGACGCCGATGCTCGCCGACGTCAACGCCGACGGCCGCGCCGACCTCATCACCTTCACCCAGAGCTTTCTCGGCGCCCAGGTCATCGTCGCCCTCTCCAACGGCTCGAGCTTCGGCACCCCCGCCGTGTGGACCTCGTGGTTCGCCCCCGCCGGCGAGGTGCCCGCAGTCGGCCACTTCAACGCCGACGCGCTCGCCGACATCGCCACTTTCGACCGCAACTACAACGTCTACGTCGGCACCTCCAACGGCACCAACAACTTCGCCTCCGCCCTCTGGACCTCGGGCTTCGGCGACTGGAATGACACCCTGACCGCCGGCGACGTCAACGGCGATGGCCGCGACGACCTCATCGCCTTCACCCAAGACCTGAACGCCGACGTCTGGGTCGCCCTCTCCAACGGCGTCAGCGGCTTCGGCGCCTCGTACATCGCCCACAACTTCTTCGCCCCGTGAGCCCGTGACCCCAGGCCCGCGTCCCCGACGCGGGCCTTTGGGATTGCCCCGAAAACGTGGACACGTTGCTTATGCCGCTTGAGTCTGCGCCTGCTCTGCGTAGAAGCTCTCCTCGTAGGCGATCGGGGTCGAGTAGCCGATCGACGAGTGGCGACGCTGGCGACTGTAGAACACTTCGATCCACTCCGAGATGACCGTCCTCGCGCTCTCACGGGTGAGGAAGATCGTGCGGTGGACGAGCTCGGTCTTCAGCGTGCTGTTGAAGCTCTCGGCGACCGCGTTGTCCCAGCAGTTGCCCTTGCGGCTCATGCTGCTGGTCATGCCTGCCTGGCGTAGGGCCTCGCGGTAATCGTCTGCTGCGTACTGGGAGCCGCGGTCGGAGTGGAAGACCAGGCCCTCCAGGCGCATGCTGCTTTGCAGGTTGCGGCGGCGGAGGCCGTCGGCTTCGCAGTTGGCGAGGACCGCGAGGGCAAGATCATCATCATGGGCGCCCTTCAACAGCCGAAGACCGACGCGAACGGCTGGGTCTTCGCGATCCCGGGTCCGATGGGCGCGCCTGTATGGGAGGTCGTTCGCAACGGGCCAGGCCAGGGGCCGGACGAGGCCGCGGGCCTCGCGGTCGACGCGTGGGGCTACAGCGACATCGTCGGGAGCGAGTTTGACGCGTTGCAGCCGCGGGCGTTCGCGCTGCGCCTTTATCCGTAGCGCGTCGATGACGAACGAGATCGGTGTGCGCGAGATCGAGGTCAGGAATCACGGGCGCACCGCTGGCGCGTCCTCCTGGTGACGGAGAAGGGGCCTGTCCTAACGGTCACAGTCGCGCCGCGCGAGTGCACCAGCGCGATCGTCGGCGTCGAGCGCGACCCAGCTACATGAGAAGATAGCCGCCGAGATGAAGATACTGGCTGTGGACAACCACAAGGGCGGCGGCGCCCGGGAACAGGGACGCTCCATGAAGCACGCACCGACCGACTGCAACCCGGCCTGGGAACACGCAGAGCGGCAAGCTCGCGACTGGGCCGCCCGCGTCGGCCTCGTCACCACCGACCGCGACCGCCGCCGGCTGGCGAAGATGGGTCAGGGACGCATGGCCGGCTGGCTCGCGCCGCACGCGGATCCAGGCGAGCTCGCCCTGCTCGCGCAGTGGGGTGCTTTCATCGCCCTCGTCGACGACACCTACGACCGCGACTCGCAAGCCGGGCCCGCGCAGGTCGACGACTTGATGGATCGGCTCGTCGCCATCGTGACCCACTCCTCGGTCGACCACGACACCTCGATCCCGGCGGTCCGGGCCCTCACGGATCTATGGCCGCGCTCGGTGGCAGGGACCGCTCGCGGGTGGGCCCCGAGGTTCGCCGAACACTACCGGCGGTTCGCCGACGCGACCCGCGAGGAGGCGCGCCTGCGGGCCGGCGGTGTCCGCCTCGACCTGAAGCGGTACCTCGAGCTGCGCCGCCATACGATCACCGCGATGCCCGTGCTCGACCTGATCGAGCGCACCCTCCCGGCCGAGGCCGACGTCCTCGACAAATTGCGGTGGATGGTCGTCGACGCGATCGCGTGGACCAACGACCTCGCCTCGGCCGAGCGCGAGCTGGCCGAGGGCACCGACAACCTCGTCAGCGTGGTCGCTCGCGAGCACCGCTGCGACCGCCACGAGGCCGCCGCGATCGTCCGCGCCATGCTCGACGAACGCATGGACGACTTCGACGACGCCGCCGCCGCTCTGACCGCCGCGGGCCCGTGGCAGGCCGGACTCGGCCCCCGCGTCGCGCTCCTCCGGGCCGCGCGCGACGGCTCACTCGCCTGGCAGGGCGAGACCCACCGCAACCGCACCGAGCCCAGCGACGCCCGCGGCCCTCGCTCCGTCCCGGGCGTCGACCCGCTGATCCGCCACCTGAT
This sequence comes from Nannocystis bainbridge, assembly GCF_028368995.1. GTDB lineage: Bacteria > Myxococcota_A > Polyangia > Nannocystales > Nannocystaceae > Nannocystis > Nannocystis bainbridge. The sequence goes on from NZ_JAQNDL010000001.1 coordinate 1,186,085, forward strand.
GCCCGCCGTCGCCGCCGACGGGGCCGTCCGCGACCGCTGCGCCAGCCGCGTCCTCGAGACCGCGCTGCTGCTTTCCCTGCTCCGCGCCACCGATACCCACCCGGCCGAGCAAGAGCTCGCCGCCCGCTACCTGCGAGCCCGTCGCTCCGACGCCGACGCCCTCGACGCCCTCCTGATCGACGCCTGCCTCGACCCCAAGACCACCGCGCCGCGGGCCGTCGCCGCCGCCGCCGCGCTACCGCTGCCGCTGAGCCGCGGCACCGCCGGCCGCGGCCAGCTCAAGTTCGCAATGCTGCGGGTGGTGCTCCACTTGTTGTGCGGCGCGCCCGTGGGCGACCTCGAGATCCCCCCACTCTCCACGACCGACGAGATCACGACCTTCACCGAGGTTCACCGGCTCGTCCTCCGCATCGTCCAGGCGCCACACCTCCATGCGGTGTCCACCGGCGAGGTCGAGCGGCTGCTCGACCTGCTCGGCACCAGCCGCAATCGCGTGCTATGGGAGGCCAGCGCCACGACCCACCTGCTCGGCCTCCACGCCGTGCGCAGGTTCCGTCCGACCCACCGCGTGATCGCCGACGGCCTTCTGCGCCTGACGCTCGCGCAGAACCCCGACGGCGGCCTGCCCTTCCTCGACAGCCAGGACCTGTGGCTCGCGGCCGTCGCCGGGCTCGCCTTCCTCCACCACGCCCGCCTGCGCCCGCTCACCCGCCGCATGGCGGCGTTCGTCGCCGCCTGGCAGGCGCGTGACGGCGGCTGGCCGTTCGCCTCCGGCATGATGCAGACCGACGTCGATACGGCGACCCGCTGCATGGAGTTCCTGCGGGCCGCCGATGTTCATCGCTACCGCGTCCAGCTCGACCGCGGCGCCGCCTACCTCGCGCGCATGGCCGGGCCGACCGGCGGGTTCCCGACGTGGGTCCGCGGCGAAGCCCCCGACCTCGACATGACCGCGGGTGCGATCCTCGCCCTCGCGCCCGATGGTCAGCGCCACCGCGACTTGCTCGTCGCCGCCACCGACTTCGTCCTCGCCGCGCAGTTGCCCGACGGCACGTTCGAGCGCAGTTGGACGCTCAGCGAGGCCAGCGCGATCCTCCGCGTCGTCGACGCCCTCGACGCAGTGCGCAGCAGTTCGTCCCCCGTGGTGGTCGACCGGATCGCCGCCGCGATCCAGCGGGCGGTGGCCCGGCTCGCCGCCACCCAGAACCACGACGGAGGCTGGGGCCGAACACCCGATGCGGACAGCGACGTCCTCTCGACCGCCCAGGCCCTCCCCGTCGTCGTCCGCCACGGCGACCCGGGCCACGCCGCGCGCGCGCTCGCCTATCTGCTCGCGCGCCAGGATTCCGACGGCGGGTTCACCTCGATCCCCGACCAGGTCGGGCCGCGCCCGCTGCCGTTCGACTTCCCGGTTCTGGCCGACATCCACGTCCTGACGGCCCTCCAGCGGTCCGCCGAGCTCACCAACACCGCGGCCCTCGCCGGCCGCGCGCCGCGGATCGGAGACCCTGACTGGTCCGCGCTCGCCTCGCGGATCCGCGGCGTCGTCGTGCGCCCGCGCGACCCCACGTACGAGCAGGGGCGTCTGCTCGTCAACCAGCGCTACGACGACGTCCGCCCGCAGGCCCTCGTCTACCCGGCCTGCGTCGAGGACGTCGTTGCGGTCGTGCGGTTCGCCCACGACCGCAGCGTCCGCCTCGCGCTGCGCTCCGGCGGGCACAGCTACGCCGGCTACTCGACGGGACCCGGCCTCGTGCTCGACGTCGGCTCGCTCAACACGACGAGCGTCGGCGGCGGCCGGGCCCTGTTCGGCGCCGGGGTCAAGGGCATGCAGGCCCACCTCGCCCTCGCGGCCGCTGGCGCCGGGCTGCCGCTCGGACGCTGCCCGTCGATCGGCCTGGCCGGCGTGACCCTCGGCGGCGGCCTGAGCGCGTTCACCCGCGCGTGGGGCCTGGCCTGCGATCACCTGCGCAGCGTCGAGATCGTCACCGCGGACGGCCGGATCCGCCGCGTCGGCCCATGCTCCGAGCCGCCCGACGACGACCTGTTCTGGGCCCTGTGCGGTGGCGGCGGCGGCAACTTCGGCGTCGTCACCTCCCTCGAGTTCGCCACCGAGGTCACCCGCGACCGCCACTTCGCCAGCTTCATCCTCACCTGGCCCGCCACCGACACGGCCGCCGTGATCCGCGGCTGGACGCTCTGGAACGCCGACCAGGGCACGCCCCGCACCCTCAGGAGCGCGTTCGAGCAGCTCAGCGACGCCGGCGCTCCTTCGCTGCCCACCGTGACCGGCACCTTCATCGGCACCCCCGACGCCCTGCAGCCTGCGCTGGACCGCCTGATCGCCGCCGTCGGCCGCTCCGAGGTCCAACGCCTGATCACCCCGTGCAGCTACATCCAGGCCGCCACCGAGGCGGAGCGGTGGGGCGGCGGGACCTGGGGCGCCCGCGTCGCCTTCGCCGCCAAGTCGCACATCGTCCGCCGGCCGATGTCCCCCGCCGCCGCCCACGACATGGCCGAATCGCTCATGCAGCTCCACAGCCTCACCGGCGTCGGAGGCGCCAGCGGCCTGCTGATCGACGGGCTCGGCGGGGCCGTCGGCGATCGCTCCGCCGACGCGACCGCCTTCCCGCACCGCACCGCCGTCGGCGTCGTCCAATACCACTCCTACTGGACCGCGCTCACCGACCGCACACACGTCGAGCGGCGCATCCAGTGGTTGCGCGCCATCCACGCCGTCATGCAGACCCACCTCGGCGTCGGCGGCTACACCAACGGCATGGACCCCGAGCTGCGCGACTGGCCCGCCGCCTACCACGGCGACAACTACTCGCGGCTGCAGCGGGTCAAGGCCACCGTCGACCCCGCGCAGTTCTTCGACTTCCCGCAGGCCGTCACACCGCGGTGACGGGAGCCGCAATGCCCGGGCGGTCTGGAGCGAGTGGCTATCGCCACAGCACGACCAGGCCGGCGAAAGTCGCCGCGTGCTGGCGCTGGGCGTTCGCTCCCGCGGAGCTGGCGTCGCCGAGCACGTGCGCGCTGGCCGGTCGGCGATCGTACCACTCCGGCACCAACCCGTCCGGCCGAATTCCCGCTTCGAACTTCTTAAGCGCGATCGTAAGCCACGATCCGCAACTCTTCGAGTGGCCTAGCCCGGATTTCTGACCACGGTGACGACGGAGAGCGCGGCGGTCGCGGTCATGACCTCGCGGACGGGGCCTCACGCCCGACGCTGAGGTCGTCGAGGGCCGAGCTCGGCCCAAAGCACCGACCGGACTCGTCGAGGCGGCGAGGAGCGACCGTCGCGCGCGACAAAGCGCGCGCGACGGCCGGGCCGCGTGATCAGCCCTGTGCGAGCTGAGCGACCGCTTCGTCTCGTTGGCGGCGAAGGCGGCGCTTCTCTTGCGGTGATACTCGTAGACGTGAGCGGGCAGCTCGGGGTCCTCGACGAAGTCGACGAGCTCGGGGACGCACAGCGCGACGACCTTCTCGAGGGCGGCCTTGCGTTCGGATGCCGACCGGGCGGTGCGCGCGTGCCCGGCCCACGCAAACACGTTGTCGGGTTGAACCTCGACCGCCAGCGAATAGCAGGCCGCCTCGAAGGCCGCGTCGGTCGGACCACGCTCGACGAGCGGGGGATCGCCGTAGTCGTTCCACGGCACTGCACGTACGGCTTCGGCGGACTCTTTGTCCCACATCGCGTCGAGCGCCGTTCGAAGCGAGGCGAGCGCCTCTGCGTCGCGGCCGAGCCGGTGCAGCGCGAGCACATGCCATTGGCAGCCGAGGTGATGGGTATGGTCCGAGCCCAGCGCCTCGAGCAGTCCTGCGCCGGCTTCGCGCGCGGCCTGCCAGTCGCCCTGGGCGATGGCGTACGCCACCGCGCGGTCCCAGAAGACCGCCTTGCTAGTCTCGGCCCAGCGGTCTGTCAGCGTGCTCGGAATTTCACCGATGGACCTCGCCAGGGCGATGAGGTCTTTCACCTTCGCCGCGCCTTCGAGCGTATCGACACGATCCGATTCGAGCACCGCACGCGCCTTTCGTATGATGGTCTGGGCGCGGTGCTCGTTGAAACGAATGAGCTTCTCGTCGCTGCACAGCGCGATCAGGTGGTTGAGCGCGGACGCGCGCTCTTCGGGGGTCGGCGCCTCCGACCCGAGCTGCCACCAAAGCTCCAAGTTGTTGGGAAAGCTCTCGACGGCGTGCTTCAAGCAGCGATGGCGAAACGCCGGCGAGACGTCGGTGGGGATCTTATTCGCGGGATAGTTCTTCATCTCGTTCCCCGAGAGCGCCGTGACCACCATCGCAAACGCCTGCTCGTCGCGACCGAGCTTGTGCAGCGCCGTGGCGAGGCGTGTCCCCACGCGCGGGCGATCTCTCGAGGGGGTCAGGCGCTCGGCAGTGGCTCCGGCTTCCGCCGCCAACGACCAGTCGTTCAGATCCTCGGCTGCGGACATGACCTCGCACCAGAGATCGGCCTCTGCGGGATGCTTCCGCGCGAGCGGCAGCGCCAGCGCGAGCTTCTCGTTTGCCCGCTTCAGCTCGCCGATGGCCTTGAGCGCCTTCTTGAGCTCCTTGGCCGGCATCTTGGGCAGCCCGACGTTCTTGGCGTTGGCATAGAGCTCGTCGTACTTCTCCTGGAGCTCCTCGTCTTCCTCGCGCGTCTCCTGATCGAGCAGGCCCTTCTTGGCGAGCGCCGTGAGCAGCTCGAGAAAGACGTCGAACGAGGTGAACTCCCGCCCGGCCCCCGTCTCGTGGTCGTAGAACAAGATCTGACCGGGCGTGCCGCCGTCGAGCGAGCCCGTGGGGTCGAAGCAGTACAGCTGCCCGTCGCCGTCGGCCATGAACGGCACCCAGCTCTCGGTCCAGGCCCCCGCTTTTTGCCTCCACTCTGGCTTCTCGGCGAGGATGCCATTCATCATCGACCGCGTCTTCTCGATCTCGGCGATCGGCAGCAGCCGATAACAATCGAAGAGCTCGGCCTCGGTGCCGTCGTGGGCCGTGTAGATGGCCAGGAGCGTCGCGGGCACCTCGTGCCCACGCAGGACCTTCAGCAGGTCCTCGGACGCCGCCGGACGCAGCTGCGCGGCGACCTGCTTGTGCTTCTTCCGGAGCGCCTCGAGGAACGCATCGACCGGGGGCGAGCCGGACGCGCCCCGTGGCGCCTGCGCGGCTGCTTTGGCGGCCGGCGCCTTGCTCGCGCCAGCCTTCGGCGCGTGGCTCGCGGGTGCGCTCGTTGCCCCCGCGACGCTCGGCGCGGCTGGCTCGCTCGGCCCTGTCGTCGTGGTCTCGACGTACCCCTTCTTGGTCTTCTCGGCGATGAGCTTGGATGCTTGCCGCTGCGCCTCGTCAGCGTCGCCAAACGTCTTGTCCTTCGCGCTGCCGGCCGTGCCGACGCGCCCAAAGCACACGGTCATGCAGTCGCCCTCGACCGTAACCTCCCAGAATTTTTTCGAGGTGCCCTCGACGAACTCGAACCGACGCGTTGCTGCCATGGCCTTCCTCTACTCCAAGACGACCCGCCCGAGAATCATTTTTGAGGTCGAGCGGACCGCCCGTGATTTGGATCCACGATTGCTTGCTACCCAGGGGTACGGCCGGAACACGACAAGGTGTATCCGCGCCGAGTTCGAATTTCAACCTGCCGGACGGCGGTTCGACGCCGGACGGGTCAGCTCCGACGGCGGTTTGCTGCTGCTGCGCGAGCTGACCAAGAGTTCGGGTGTGTTTCGAAGGTTCGCGTCCTGCTTCCGAGACTACCGCGACCCGAGCCGCATCGAGCGGCGCGCGAGGATCCGCGGCTCCGACATCGGCCGCTGCGAGCGTTCGAGCCGGAGCGCCATGACCCTTCGGACAGCTCCGAAGGGTCATCGACAATTCATGCGCAGGCTCCTAGCCGGCGAAGCGGTGGTGAGCGGCCTCGCATCAATTCGCGGCGCCGCTGCGCACCGCCTCGACCGTCGCCTCAGCGCCCGCGAGTTTGCCGACCAGGACGATCGCGCCGCAGCGGCCGTCGAGCGTCGCCACCGTGCGCGCGAGCGCCTTCTCGACGCAGGCGTTGGCCGCCGGCGAGCCGCCGCTGGCCGCCACGTCGCGCGTCTTGCCGCCGGCGAAGGTCCAGGTCGCCGCGAACGCTTGACCGGCTGGCGCGCACTTGTCGAGCGCGCGCCGCTGCTTCGCCAGCGACCCGGCGATGACGAGCGCGCCAAGCATCGGCATACCACCCATCACACCGCACATCAGGTCGCGCAGCTCGAGCCCGTCGGCGGCGATCGACCCGACCGTGAGATTGGCCTTGGCGATGAACGCGGGGCTCCTTGGCGCGCGCGCGGCCTTGGCCTGGCAGCCCTGCGCATCACCGAGCGCGCACGCCTTGTCGATGAACGCGGTCGTCGCTGCGGGATCGACGGCGACGCCGAGCCCCTTGTCGTGGACCACCGCGGCGATCAGACAGCCGACCGAGTTGCCGCGCTCGCACGCGCCGGTCGCCACGGCCAGCGCGCGCGTGGGATCCTGCGCCGCACCGCCGCTGCCGTTGAGCATGATCGTCGCCGCGCCCATGCAGGCCTCGGGATCACCCTGCTCGCACCGGGAGTCGCAGCCTAACGAGGCCGCTGTGCGGACGTAGGGGATGGGGCGTGCGTCGAGCCGCCGAGAGTACACGTCGAGGAAGGCGCAGACCCTATATCGTCGTCGCGCACAAGCTCGGCAAGGGCTTGCGCGCGCGCGCGAGCTTTGGCAAGGTCCGCCGGTGCACCTTCGACGCCTCGGTCTGTTCGCAACGCTCGCACTGCTGATTACCGCCTGCGGTGAGGACAAGGATCCGCTGGCGACGGTCGGGGGCAGCGGGGCGTCGGCGTCGGGCGCGGGGCCGTCGTCGGACGGGAGCGGGGCGTCGAACTCGAACTCGGCGGGCAGCGACTCGGACGGCAGCGGGTCGGCGGGCGGGAGCACGGGCGACGATCCGACGTCGGGCGGCGATCCGACCGGCGGGGCGATGGGCGACCCGTACGAGACGTGCCAGGACTACATCGCCTGCATCGCGGTGACGACGCCGAACGCGCTGCCGGACGCGCAGTCGGGGTTCGGCGAGGGGGCGATGTGCTGGAGCGGGTCGCCGGTCGACGCGGAGCTGTGCGGGAAGGCGTGCGCGACGGGGCTGTCGCAGTACCACGAGATGTTCCCCGACGAGCCGGCGTGCGATCCGTGCGCGCTCGGGGGCGAGTGCCAGAGCGGGGCGGGGACGTTCCTGCTGGCGATCTCGACGCCGCTCGGGCGCGAGCTGCCGTTCCAGTTCATCGTCGAGGGCGCGGTGTCGGGCGATGGGCCGCTGGCGCTGAGCGTGCAGTCGCTGTCGCTCGACATGAGCCGCGTGACGGCGCCGCGGCTGCCGGTCGGCGAGGTGCACATGCTCAACAGCGACGCGTCGGACGGCAACTTCGTGCTCGCCACGGGTGCGATCATGATCCCGGGCGAGGCCAACCCGCTCTTCGGCGTCCCGGTGGTGGTCGACGCCATCCTGAGCGGGAAGCTCGTCGGGACCGACAAGTTCTGCGGGGAGGTCACGGGGGCGGTCGTGGAGCCGGTCAGCCAGCCGCTCGACGGCTCGACGTTCGCGGCGGTGCGGGTGCCGAGCGCGAGCGAGCTGCCGCTCGACGTGGAGATCGACTGCCCGGGGCAGAAGGTGACGGACCCGTGAGGCGTCAGCCGGGCGGGACGCAGACCTTGTCGACGGAGGAGGAGTCGTTGTCCTCGATGCACTCGTTGAGGACGCCCTTGCCCATGCCGTCGTCGTCGGCGACGGCGTAGACGCTGACGGACCTGAAGCGGCGCCGACGCCGAAAGATCGACCCTTCCCCGCGGTGGTGTTCTGGAAGGGCGTCGACGGCGGCAAGAGCAGGCAGGTGCTCCACATCGACTGGAAGCCGCATTTTCTCCGCCGGGTAGGCACGCGCGCGAAGCCGGGCATGGAGTGGGCCGTTCGCCCAGAGCAGCGCAAGCGCATCAGGGGCACTGCGCCGTTATGTCTGGCTGGCGGCTTCGCGGCTACCACGACGCGAATGGGGTTGAACACGTCGAGATCAAGGTGCGCGCATTACCCAGTCCCGCACGTTTTTTCTCCAACTTGTGCCCGCCGGTGGCCTTCGCGCCAGCGGGACCGGGCCCCCCGTATCAAGCGTGTTCTTCGGTGAAGCCTCCGCCGTCGCCGGCCAGCGCCAAGGCTCACCGAATCCGGGGACGGGCCACTCGTCCCACCGGCGGACCACCTAGTCCTGCACGATGGGCCGCCTGCAGGCAGCGATCGGCCGGGAACCCGGAAAGGGCTGAAGCGCGGGGTTCAGTACCCGAGGAACTCGAGCTCCTCGTCGCTGAGCTTGTGCAGGGGCTGGCGGGACTTGACCTCGCCGGTCGTCAGGTCATTGTAGAGCTCCATGTCGGGAATGTTGCGCAGGATGAGCTCCATCTTGCGGATCTGCCCGCGCTCCGAGTCGATCATCTCCCGCTCGCGGATGATGTTGGCGATGACTCCGGCGGGGACGACGACGTCGTGCTTGGAGTCGCCCTGGGCTTGGTATGAGACGAAGCCCGAGTCGTTGTTCTGGAACTGGATGACCAGGGTGGCGAGGCGCTCGGCGTCGATTTGGTATTCCTCGCGGATGCGCCGCATCCGGGCTTCGCGCTCCTCGATGTTGGAGGCGATTTCCTTGACCTTCTTCTGCATCGCTGCGCGGATTTCGGGGGTGGTCTTGATATTATAGCGGACGGAATCGAACATGTCCGCGGGTCTGTCGACGCGATGGCCCATGGTGTGCCTCCAGGAAAGCATACGAAGCTACCGCGGTTAAGAAGTTTCAGCCACGCATTTCTCCGCTTCTCCCGCGCCGGCGATCGCCTGACCGTGGCTCGCGCGTCGACATGCGGCAGTGAACGGCGCGACTCCGGCACGGCCGGTGAAATCGGTGGCATCACGCGGACCACCGTCAAGACCTGGCAGGACCTGGGCTTCCTGCCGGTGCCGCTCAAGCGGTCGCTCGGCATGGGCGGCGGCGTGTTCAACCGCTATCCGGCCTGGGCCGTGCCGCGAGCACGCTTCATCGCCGAGAAGCGCGCCGCCGGCTTCACCTACGACGAGCTCCGCGTGATGCTGGCGAAGGCGGACGCGGAGGCGAGCCGCAAGGCGAAGGCGCCGAAGCCCGAGGCCGCCAAGCCAGCGAAGACCAAGGTGAGCAAGGCCGCACGCGTGGCTGGCCCAGGCGCTGCAGCTCACGGGTCGCGTCGACGACCAGGCCGAGCTCAAGAGCGACCTCCAGGAGAACATGTCGACGGCCCGACGCGCGCGCGCGGTGGCCGAGCTGTGCGGCGAACATGTCCAGCGCCCGCGATCGATGGCCGAGCCGTGGGCCGGCGAACATGTCCGGCGGCCCGACGCCCGCGCGCGGTGGCCGGGCTGCAGCGGCGCTCATCACATCGGAGTGGGAGCTGGCGGCGCTGGGGTGTTGGCCGGCGCGCGGGGTGGCGCGAAAGGAAAGGTCTTCGACACGCCGACGTGCAGCGGCTCCACGCTGCCGAGGCCGTGGCGCTCCTTCGCGGGTTCCCACGCGGTTGCCTTCAAGGTAGGTTGGCCCACGATGAGCGCGCTGCCCGATCTGGCTGTGACCGGAGAACAATACCGCGAGGTACCATTGCACGGCGATCCCCTGGTGGCCGCCGCCGGGCTGATGGCCGGGACATCCACGTGCAACCGGTTATTGTACGAGCAGGACGGCCAGTTTTGCATCGGCCTCGGCACCAGGGCCGAGCTGCTCGTCGACTCTGGCACCGTGCGAGTGCGGCACGGTGCGCGCGCCGAGACCATGGCATGGCAGGACAATCCGCTGCCTTGGATGACCACGCTGCTCGAACAACTGGACATCCCGCGCTGGTCTGCGTTCGGCTGGGCCAGCTTCGAACTCGCCTACGCCATGGCGGGTCTGCCGGTGGCCGACGATACGCTGTTGCTCCGCCTCGTGGTGCCGGATGTCGAGGTTCGGGTGCGACCCGGCTCGGCCGCCGTGCGCGCGGCGACTACCGAGCAATTGGAAGCGGTGGAGGCGCTGCTACGGCGACCCGTGGCCGACCGCACGCGGGAGCCGGCGCCCATCGCAGTGGATGCACCGGATCCGCAATACACCGCTGCAGTGGCCGACTGCGTGGCGGCGATCCAGGCAGAGCAGCTGGAGAAGGTGATCCTGTCCAGGGAGGTCACCGTGTCCAGTCCGGTCGACCTGCTCGGCAGTTATGTGCACGGTCGCAGGCACAATACGCCAGTGCGGTCATTCGTGATCGACACCCCGGAGCTGACCGCGATGGGCTTCAGTCCGGAGATGCTGGTGGAGGTCGGATCCGACGGCGTGGTGCGCACGCAGCCGCTGGCCGGCACCCGGGCGTACACTGGCGATCCGATCAAGGACGATCGGCTGCGGCACGAGCTGACCACCGACGCGAAGGAGATCTACGAGCACGCCATCTCGGTGCGGCTCGCCTGCCAGGAGCTGGATCGCATCTGCTTTGCAGGCAGTGTCGCGGTGCGCGATTTCATGACGATCAAACAACGCGGCCGGGTGCAGCACCTCGGGTCCGAGGTCAGCGGAACGCTGCCGCCGGTCGGCCCTCACGACACCGCCATCGCCCGGTCCTGGCGCGCGTTCGGGGCGCTCTTCCCGTCGGTGACAGCTTCTGGCATCCCGAAGGCCGCCGCGTACCGAATGATCCGTGCGCACGAGCCTGCGCCACGCGGGCTGTATGCGGGCGCAGTGTTCACCACCGATCATTCGGGTGCGATCGACGCGGCGCTCGCGCTTCGCACCGCCTTCCGCTCCGGCGGCCGCACCTGGCTGCGTGCGGGCGCGGGAATTGTCGGACAGTCCCGCCCCGAGCGCGAGTTCACCGAGACCTGCGAGAAGCTCAGCAGTGTCGCGGCCTATCTCGTCCGGCCCTGACGTCGCCGATGAACAAGCCGGGCACATGCGCGATACGCGTGATGCTCGGCGGGTCGCCTGGACGATGCGCCGTCCTGGCCGGACCTGCGGCCGCGATCCGCTGGCGGTCCAACGACTTGGCCTGGGCCAAGCTTTTTGGAGACCTCCCCAGGATCCGCTTCGACGCCGTTTGAGCCCTGCCGCCAAGGTCGTGCGCGGGCGTCAAGGGTACGCCCACTGCGCTCCTCACGGATGGCTCTGCAGGGCCGATCCGGAGCACCCTGCCGAGCGCCGAATAGATCCGCGATCTGATGGTGGCCTACTTCTGGCGAGCAGAGGTGGCCTACTTCTGGCCAGCGGCGAAGCGAGCTCCGCGACTCGTGCTTCAAGCTCGGCAATTCGGCGTTCCTTGGCCTCCAGTTCGCTCACAGAGGCAGGAGAGCATTTTCGCGCGCCCTGCAAGATTCTCGGCCCGTGAACGGTTACAGCCGTTGCCACCCTGTGCATCACCATGGTAAGGGCTGTGGCATGAATGCAATGGACGATTTCCTCGAGCGCAAGCTGGCGAGACGCTTTCGTGCGCACGATCGCGATGGTAATGGATATCTACAACGACAGGACTTCGAGCTGTCCGCAGTGCACATGGCCGAGGAATTCGGCCACGGGCCGGAGTCTCCTGCCCGAAAGAGGCTCGTCGAGATCAGCCTGGGCTTGTGGGATCACCTGCGGAAGGTCGCCGACTTCGACGCCGACGAGCGCATCAGCCTGGACGAGTACAAGGCCGCATTCGCGGCAGGCATGCTCGAGACCCCCGAGACGTTCGATCAGAGCTATGTCCCTTACATCAACGCAGTGATGGACATCGCCGATCAGGATCACGACGGGAGGCTCACCGTCTCCGACGAAATCCGCTGGATGGGAACGCTGATGAACATGCCTGAGCAGGTCACTCGCGCCGCGTTCCAGCGCATCGACAAGGACGGCGACGGCTTCATCACCACCAGGGATCTGCTGGAGACCATTCGCGCCTACTACTTCGACGACTCGCCCGACGCGCCCGGTCACTGGTTGCTCGGCTCGCTCTATCCGTGATCGCGTCCGCTCGCGCGGTGCTCCGGTTTACGGCCCCAGACCTGAAAGTAGAGGTGCGAGACCACCAGCGTGTCGGGGTCATCGCAATGGCGTTTGAGGTCTCGCAAAAGCCCGCCGAGCTCGGCTTCTCCGACAAATCCGCCGCTGACCAGTGCAGCGCGGACATTTTGGACGAAGTCGAGAAAGATGTGTCGGCGGTTATGGCCGTGCGGGTAGATGTGGATCACCGGATTCACCCGGAGCTCCACGAGCCCGGCGTCACGCAGCATCCGGTGGATCTTTCTTCCCACGAACAGGTCGACGCCCTTGGCGCGGGAATACGCCTGAAAGATCTCGAACAGGCGATCCCAGGCGGGTGAAGGCGGGTCGCACAGGTGCGGGAGATAGTCCGCCTCATGGCTCGCTAGCACGCCTCCTGGGCGCAGCAGGGAGACCATCGCCTCGACGACCTGTTCCGGCCGTGGGACATTCACGAGCACCAATCGACAGAACACCACGTCGAACGATTCTCTCGGCAGGCCGGGCGCCCTCGCGTCGCCATGTACGACCTCGACATTGGTTCGCTGCTGCTTTGCGACATGCGCGCGGGCCGAAGCGACGAAGCTCTCGTTCCTGTCGAGACCGACCACGGTCCCGGTCGGTCCCACGCGTTCGGAGAGCAGCTCGAGCGCCCCCTGCGGACCGCAGCCGAGCTCGATCGCCCGTGCGCCCGGGCGAATCTCCAACTGGTCGAGCAACCACCGGGCCTCCCCCGCGAGATCCTGAATCTGCTTGCGGAGACGCTCTTCCTCCCGCTGGCTGTCCCCCAATAGATACGTTTCGGAGTCCCTCGATTCGCTTTCCATAGACCTTCACGTCATCGACGACGGTAGGAGTGGTTGACTCGCCATGGCGGTGGATGCTCGCACAGCCGCGGCGCGAACTCAACCCCTCGTTCTCCGCCCGGATTCGCGGGGCCGATGAGGACTTCTGGACTCCGAATACTGCGGTGCCGCAGCTCGCGGCACCCCTCGGGCAGGTGGGCCTCGTGCGTCCGACGCTTGCCCGGCGTCGTGCGCTCGTGCGGCAGATGGTGATGTCAATCCCAAACACGCGGGCGAGAAGCTTGGCTCGACCGATGCGACGCGGCCGGGACGAAGTCTCCGGCACGTCGTCCGACTTCGCGCAAGGCACGGTCGAGCGACGCAGCATCGGCCAGCGGGCTGTACATATAAATCTCTTCATCCGGGCCTGCCGGTGCGAAGGCAGCCTCTACCAAGACCGAGGTGTCGGCGCGAAAGAGCAGGAATTTTCCCCGCCGCGCGAGGCGATTTGTGAACAACGCGGCCCCGGCGACCTGAGCCGTCGCGGGCAGCCCCCGCGCCATTGCCGCGAGCTCTTCGTCGACGGCTTTCGGAAATTTCTCGCGGTCCCGATGGAGCTGGTCAGCGATCTTCGACACGTTCTCCCGGTCGCTCGACGCGAGCCAACTGATGATCGTATCCCAGCTCTCGGCCTCCTCGCCCGCGGGCGCCGTCTCGTTCGCATAGTAGACGAGGACCTGGGGCCGCAACGACTCCTCGTTGCCGCAGGACGCGAGGGCGTAGGCGAACATCGCCGCGGCCACCAGCACCGCTACGAGCGGCACGACGAGTCCGCATCCTCCCATGCGCCTCTTGTCTCCGATGCTCGACTACAAATGCTCGCCCGCAAAGCCCAAGCTCGCGGCGCTTTTGCCGAGCCCGTCCTTGTCGCCCGATTCGGGATCCTTGTCGAGCCCATCCTTAGTCGCCCAATTCGGGATCCTTTTCGAGGGCGTACATCATCTTGCGTCCGACGAGCGACCCGCGCACGTCGACATCAGGGGTCCCAAGACTGACCCTCACCAGGTGATCTTTGCCTAGAGCGCCAGCCACATGGATGAGCGTGCCATAGATGGCCAGGAAGATCGACCCGTATGCGACGACAGCTCTTGAGAATCGGCGCATCACTGGGAGCTTGAGTGGTTGGTTTAGGGTCGTCATGTCTTCGCCTCTTCTTTTTCTTCTTCCAAACTTCTGTTTGTATTGGGTTGGCAGGCACGGCCTTGCCGCTTGGGATGTCCAGACCTGTAGTCTAATCGACGGTGCGACGGAACTACGTAAGTATGGCATCAACGTTCATCGAGGCCGCGCCGTGCTCGAACTTTGACCGGTCTGCAAATACTTGGATGCGAGCTGGACCGCGCAAGTACTCCAACGGAGAAGGCCGGCTCGCTGACTTCAGCGGTAGCGACCGATCGCCCGCCACGATGGAGCGATGATTCCGTCCTCGTCGGTGATGTCATCAAGCGGGCAGCGGCCTCATGCGGGCTATCAGGGGCGGCATCCCCCTTGGCCCCCCGACCTGGTCTAATCCACGCCGCGCGGACAAGCATGTGCCGGCAGCCTGGTCGACCGACCGGCCCGCCGAGAGCGCTGAGCTGGCGAGTTGGTCGAGTGGCGCCGTTGGGTCGAGTCGCGCCCGTGCCGGACGTGGTGACTGTCCGGCCGGACGGGGAGGCGGAGCCGCGCTGAACCCCAGCCTGCTTGCTTCCCGCCGCGTGCGGGCCATCCTGAGCCCGGAGACACGTCATGCCTCGATCGACGACTCAGCGTCCTCCCGTGAATAGAGCCTCGCCTGTGAACGGCGGGGCTCGGCCGGGGCCGGCATTTGCGTATGGCGGGCTCATCGCCTTGTTGGCGAGTCCGCTGGCGCTCCTCGCCGGCGACGCTCGGGCGGGCGGCGGCGCGCCCGAGCACGGCCCCGGCGCCGCCATCGCGGAATGCTATGAGTTCACCGTCATCCCCCCGCTGGGGATCGCGGGCGAGAGCGGTCAGCGGCTGGTGGACCTCAACGAGAACGGCGTCGTCCTGCTCCACGCGCTGCCCCACCACACGCCGTGGTACCGCGGCGATGCCCAGCAAACCGCGTTCGTCTTCGCGGGGAAGGTCCGGCCCGTCGTCGTCGACGGCCTGCTGCAGACTCGCGCGGTCGACATCAACGATCGCGACGAGGTGCTCGTGTTCGGCGCGAAGAACCCCGGCGTGCTCCCGGAGTGGAGCGAGGCGGTGATCTGGAGGCACGGCGAGCTCGTGGCCCGGATCGCTAGCCCGCCGGGCACCGCCTTCACCGACGGGGCCATCAACGAGCGCGGCCATCTGGTGCTGGAGACCCGGGCCCCGCGGGTCTATCGCTGGCGCGGCCAGGCGCTCGAAGATCTCGACATGCAGCATTTCACCGTCTTCAACGACGCCGACGAGGTCTTCGACGACGCGGGCACGAAATGGGGCGACCACCGGTCCGAGCTGCCGACCACCTGCTCCGAGGTGCGGCACCTCGACCTGAGTATCAGCCGCCACGGCACCCTCGCCGGCATGCTGTACTGCGACGATCTGGACTGGCCGAACGCGGTCCTCGTGACATGGCCCGAGGGCCAGTTCACTCGGCTCGCGGACGAGACGGAATGGACGGAGCTGTGGGGGGTCACCGACCGTGGCGACATCATCGGCGAGACATTCGACGACTTCGTGCTTCCGGTGGCATGGCGCCACGGCGAGACGGTGCGCTTGCCGCGGCCGCCGTCCACCTACGCCGGGTTCTACGCCGACATCAACGAGCACGGCCTCATGGTCGGCGCCTTCGATCGCCGCGAAGCGGTCGACTTCGAGGGCGACGACCCCGACTCGTACCTCTTCGCCGTCAGCGACGGCACCCGCGTGAAGCAACTGCCGCTGCCCGACCCCCTGGTCGGATACCTCGACCCGATCGCCGGCATCAACGACCGCGGCGACATCGTCGGGTGCGTCGACGACATGGGATACGATTACCGCACGATGATCTGGCTGCCGCGCCCCGCGGCGGCTTGCCCGTGACATGGAGACATGACATGATCGACGTCGCTCATCCATGCATTCGTCGAGGTCAGGCGCGCCCGTCGCTCGCACGACGGCTGTCCGCAGGGTTGCTCGTGGCGGCCGCGCTCGGCCCGGGGCGCGCCGTCGAGGCCGGCGGCTCGACGCTGGCCACCTGCTACGAGGTCACCGTCGTCCCCGCGCTCGAGCTCGACATCGACGGCAGTCGCACGCTGATCGGCCTCAGCGAGTCCGGCCGGCTGCTCATCGACGTGGAGGAAGTGTCGCTCGACGACGTCAGCGTCCTGGCGACCGTCTGGACCGGCGCCGAGGCCCATCCGATCGTGGTCGACGGGCTCGTCGACACGTTCTCGCAGGGCATCAACGAGCGCGGCGAGGTCCTCGTATTCGGCGACCGTGGGGCGGACTCCAGCCAATCCCGGGCCGTGCTGTGGCAGGACGGCGCCGTACTGGCCGAGGTCAGCGTCCCCGAGCACTCGTTCCACCGCGGCTGGCTCAACGAACTCGGCCACGCCGCCCTGCAGACGATCGCCATCTACGCGAACGAGGGCGTGTTCTACCGCGCGTGGCGGTGGCGCGACGGCGAGCTCGCGGCGCTCGACGACAGCGACCTCGAGATCCTCGCGTTCGACGACTACGACGGGGTCTACGGCTTCGATCGCGACGCCCGCGAGTTCGTGCGCTGGGGCGGCGCGCGCACGGTCCTGCCGACCGGGTGTCGGCCCGAATCCGAGGACTATTCGCTGTATGTCAGCGACAGCGGCAGGCACGTGGTCGGGTCGTTCCGCTGCGGAGACACCTGGCACGCGGTGCACTGGACGGGCGGTCAGGTGAGAGAGCTCGAGCATCCTGCTGGCGAGATCCGCGTGCGGGGCGTCAACGACGACGACCACATCATCGGCAGCCGGAGGGGCGGGCAAGGCGAGTGGATCCCGGTGCAGTGGAGCAGCGACCTCGAGCTCGCCGAGATCCCGAGCCTGGGGCACGACGGCGCCTACTTCGACATCAACAACCACGGTCTGATGATCGGCCGCTACTACGATGAGTCGGGCGGCGAGATCCACGCCTATCAGATCAGTGACGGCCACTACGTCGTCGCGCTGCCCTACCCGCCGGGCGCGGACTTCGGGCACGACGCCTACGACGTGGGCCCGCCGCTGGTCAACGACCGCGGCGACCTCGTCGCCGACACCCAGGACGCCGACTGGGCTCACCGCGCGCTGTCCTGGCGGCCCGCGCCAAGCTGCGGCGCTCACGATCGTACGGGCTCACGAGAGTGAGATCGCCGCGATCCGCCATCCTCGAAATGACCCGCATCGAGGTCGTTGATCCCACTCTCGACGTCGCTTACCGTCACGCGCGCTCTGCTTCCACCCCCGAACCCCGCTTCAAACTGCTTAAGCGCGCTGTGCCGCGCGTCGAAGCTCCATGCGAGCGAATCAGCCGAGGCGACGAGCGAGGCCACGAGTCGCGCTTAAGCAGTTTGAAGCGGGGATTCGGACGCCACCGACCTCATGCACCGGCGCTCGCCCGGCTATGCGGCATCGTCATGTCCGCCGCGCCCCGCTATGACCTCCGGCCCGTCGATGGTCGAACCCCGCGCGCGGCCAGATGGCCGTGCGCGGGCTTGAGGTCGCGCGGGGTGACCTCGGCGCGTGCGCTCACATCGGGCCGTAGATCGTCAAGTGCTGCACGAGTTGATTTTGCCCTCCGTGGGCAGCGACCTCTCTCAGAGACCGGAACAGCGTGGACAGCAAGAGGGCTGCGAGAAAAGCCAGGGCCGTCATCCAGGGGACGGAAGCCTTACTGTCACAGGGAGCAGCACAGGCTCGACATGGAGCGCCACGGCGTACAGCACCTCGTCCTGCCGCGGACAGATGCTCTGCACCACCCAGTCCCCCCAGTCGTCGCCGACGAAGAAGTAGGGGATGTCGTCGATGTTGAAGGTGCCGATGAATCGGGCCTGCTCGTTGATCTTCTCGATGTGTCCGCCCTCGACTCCTTGCGGCAGCGGAATGACCGCGAGCTCGCCGCCCTGCCACAGCGCCGGCGCGCGGGTCTCGCCGATCAGGACCGAACCGACGATGTCGCCGCGGTCGTTCAGATCGCCGACCCACACCGCCTCGCCCGGCAGCTCCAGCGCCTCGTTCCACGCCCAGGTCATGCCGAGCCGGCGCGAGTCGCACTCGAACGACGCCGCGACCCGCCCGTCCCGATTGAGCTGCACCTCGTCGGGCGAGTGGGCCGGCGACTGGCAGTTCGTGGGCAGCACGCGCCGTTCGGCCATCACTTCGTCGTCGTGCGGAGCGATCGCTCGCCATCGTTGAAGCCGGCGAGCGCGCTCGCCTGAGCGTGCTTGCGAGCCTCGGCCCGTCGCCCATGTTTTCATCGAGGCAGCGGACCCGCCGACGGGAGCTCGCCGGGCCGCTTGCGATCCGAAGCCTCCCCCGTATGACCAGCGCTGGAGGACCGCGAATGACGGATATCTTTGAAACTGCAAGGAGCCAGTCGGCCGAGCTCAAGTGTGGGCACGTCTTTGTCGCGCCGGTGCTGGTGATCTCGGCCGCGATCGACTGCGGCGGAGACCCCTCGCCCTCGATGCAGCCGGAGCTCAGAGAGGCGGGCCCTGCGACCTGCTACACCGTCGAGCGCGTGCCCAACCCGGCGGCGGAACACGCGCCAGTGCAGCAGTTCGTCGACCTCGACGAGCACGGTCGGGTGCTGTTCAACACGATGACGGCGGACTTCGAAACGGATCGGGCCTACTTGTGGTCAGGCGGCGAGCCGCAGCCGATCGACGTCGGCTCGTCGAGCACCAGCGCTCTCGCCATGAACAATCGCGGTGCGGTCCTGGGAATCGCCTGGAGGGAGGATCTCGAGCAACACCAGGCCTTCGTCTGGAAGGACGGCGAGGTGCAGGCGTGGATCGCCCTTCCTCCGGAGAACAACTGGGCCGACCAGGGGTGGATCGACGATCGCGGGCGGGCAGTGTTGCGACTCCTGGTCGGGGATGCTCCGTTTCGCGCGCAGACTCTCCTGTGGGATGGTGCCGAGGTTCACGATCTCGGTTTGTGGAGCGTCGACGCAGTCAACGAGACGGGCGAACTGGCGGGATTCGACGCCGAGCGCGGCGAGTTGGTGAAGTGGCGATGGGAACAAAAGATCGCCACCAAGAAAGTGTGCCGCTCCGGCGAAGTGTGGGAAGCCGGGATGCGGATAAACCGCCACGGCCAGGTGGCCGCCTCGCTCCTGTGCGACGGCAAGGAGGAGGAGTTTTTCAAGCGCGACGTCCTGTGGAGCGGCGACGAGGTGAGCGACTTGCCGGACCTACGCGGCAGTCACACACGGTTCATGGATCTCAACGACCGCGGCGAAGTCCTCGGCGTCGTCGACGAAGATGGGGGTCCGGTGTTGTGGCGCGACGACGAGCTCATCGAGCTCTCTCTCCCGCCGGGCATCCAGAGCGTGGTCGCCACGGACGTCAACAATCACGGCGTGATCACCGGCTTCAGCTACGCCCACGCGCTGCTGGTCGGCGACGCCGACGGGCTCTTCGAGCTCCCGCGGCCAAAACTGCCGTTCGAGGGTTACGAGGTGCCCGGTGCGATCAACGATCACGGCGTCATCGTCCACGCGTTCGCCGACGACATCTTCGCCACCCAGGACATGCGGGTGTTTCAGTGGCGACCGGGGTGCGACCCGGATGACGCGTGAAGCTCGGTAGCCCACCGCGGGCAGCCGGCAGCTCACCAAGTCGCCGAGATTGAAACGGAAGCGCCTGCGTGGCCTGACCTTCCCCGGTCAGCGGGCTGGCCACCCGGCCCGTGCGCTGGACGGCCCTGCGACCCGCATGGACGTGTCCCCGCCCATCCGCCCAGTGTGACGACGGCAGGGGATCGCCAGCCGGGACGATTACCCGCGGACGTCCGGTTTTTGGGGCAGATTTGTGGCAACCAGAGGCACCCAGAGGCAACCCGGGGCAAGTCGTCCATCTCGCCAAAGCCCCTCCGCGTGGAGATCCGCGGCGTTTTGGCAGCGGAGGGGCTTTTGGCGAGGATGGGTCAGAACTTGTTCCACAAGTACTGCGCCGTCTGTCACAGTTGATTCATTCTAATCACCTGTGATCCCTTCGCTTTTTGGGCTTTCCCTTGCCTGCGTGAGGGCGCGTCCGAGGAGCCCGTGACGGATCCGTGACAACTGGCTGCGCCGATGCCCGCGCGTTCTCGAGGGCCGTCACCGCGCGCCCCTGTGCGTCGCCGGTGTCGTGGAGGTAGGCGGCGACCGTGGTAGCGAGGTGCTGATGGCCGAGCAGCTTCTGGACCGATACGAGGTCGGCTCCGCCAGCCAACGCTGAGGTCGCCGCCGAGTGGCGCAGCACATGAGCGCCCTTGGTCTCGAGCCCGACCGTGCCCTGCACATGCCCGAGCCAACGACGGATCGTGGACCGACTGAGCCGGCCTCCGTCGCGCCCCTCGAACAGCGGTGCCACCTTCCCCCTCCCTGCGACCAACGACGCAAGGGCAGCGGCGAGTCGCTCGGTCATGGACAACGTGCGCGGCTCGCCGCTCTTCGGGGGCGTGACCTCGCCGGTCGGACTGACCGATCGCTCGACCCGGACGGTGCGGTGCTCGAGATCCACATCGCGGACCTCGAGCCCGATGATCTCCCCGACCCGCAGGGCCGTCTCGCCGCCCACGAGGAATAACGCGAGATGTTCCGGCCCCTCTTCCGCAGCCGCCGCGACGAGCGCCTCGAACGTCGCGTCGTCGTACGCCTTCGGGATCGATCCCTGGCGCTCCCTGAGCTTCTCCAGCTCCTCTGGCGGCGTAGTCCGGAGACGCAGCACGTGGCAGCGCTTCAGCATCATGGCGAAGACATTCATCGTCTGATTGATGGTCGTGGCCGCATACCCCTGCTTCCGCATGGCAGCGCGAACCCGGCTCGCCTCGGCCTCCCCCGACTCGACCACGGGCTCATCGCCGACGACGGCGATAACGTGATCGAGCTTGAGCTTCTTCGCCTCGATCGTCGACGCCGCGTTGCCACGGCCGGCGCAATCCGCGAGGTAGATCTCCACGGCCTCACGGATGTTCTTGGCCCGCTTTTCCTCCTGCTGCGGCTGCTGAGCCGCCGCGTCGGGCTCGCCCGTCTCCTGAGCGGCCTTCGCCTTGCTGTCCTTGCTCTGCGGGGGCAGCCTTCCGGCTTCGATCTCCCGGCGGACCTGCTCGCCCCATCGGAGGGCCGCCGACTTGCTTGTGATCGAGCGCGGCGCCGAATAGCGGTACCGCTTGGCCTTGATCGCCCCCAGCGGCATGGCCTTGATGTCGACCTGCCAGGCGGGCTCCTTGGTGTCTGTTCGCTGTCGCACCTTGATCATCTGCGCGTCACTTTCCGCGCAGCCCTGCGTCCGAGTTACCTCGACCGAGGGCCGCGATCAAGCATGGAGTCGAGAAATTTCCAGGATCGATAGACCGGAGGTTCGGCGCCAGTTGCTACACTGCCCTCAGGCCGTGGACCTAATAGCGTGGCTCTCCGAGTAGGGCGAGCCATTTCTCCAGGTCGCTTCGAAGCCACCGTACACCCAGTCCAGGCACCTTGATGGGAGGGGGAAGCTGGGCCCGAGCCCGCATGTTCCTCACCTGTGCCTCGGTCGAGCCGATGAACTCGGCGACTTCGGCTGCCCTCAGCAAGGCAGAGGAGGGCTTGATTGACTGTGGGGCCTTGTCGACGTTCAACGGAGCCGAGAGGCCCATCGCAGGATTTTGTCCCGTCTTCACCACGTTCCACCTCCCCTTCGCCTACATCCCGTTGCTCGCTCCGGATTCAGCGCGCTCGCCACCCGCCGCGGCGCGCATCGACGTATTCCGACCAGCGCCCTTCGGCGGCGCGGACCGGCAGACCGAGGTCGATCAGCTCGGGCGCGTAGATAGGCCACTCGTGCGGGGCGTTGTGGCCCATGAACACGGCCATCGCCTTCTCGACGCCCGCGGCGCCCTGGGTGGCCTGAAGCCGCGCCCGCAAGGTGCTCTGAAGATGCCGGCGCATGGCGTCCTCGTACTCGCGGGCGGTCGCGTGGAGGCCGTCCTCGTCGCCGGCCTCGATGTGCTTCGCGCGCCGCCCGAACAACACCGGGTCGACTGCCGAGAGCGCCGCGCTCCGACCGATGGCGATCTCGCGGGCGCCGAGGGCGATCAGGGTGCCGCCTGAAAGCGCCATGTACGGGACCACGGCGGTCGAGCGCGGGAAGCGTCCGATCGCGTTGGCGATCATCACACAAGAGGTAGCGCAGCCGCCGGGTGTGTGGAGCACCACCGTAACCTCGTCGCCGTGGATCCGCGCGAGACGCGCGAGGACGTAGTCCACGACGCGCAGGTCGATCATGGGCGTGATGATCGGAATAATCGATGGGTCCTCTCCGAGCGCGTTCGGGCCCCGGCCCGCGACGTAGTATGCGACGCCCGCGAGCGCCGTCGTGGCCGCGAGCGCGGCGAGGATGATCGGTCCCTTGTTCTCCATGATCGAGTTCCTCACTTCGTCTTGCGGGCCATTCGCCAGCCCATCGTCAACCCGACGAGCATGCCGAGCGCGCTGGCGATCGAGCCTGCGATCAGCGTTCGGTTCATGCCCTGCGCGCCGAGCCGATGGAGATCGGCACGAGCTAGCCGCAGCTGCTCCGCGAGCGCGGCGCACTCGATCTTCGCCGCCTGCAGCGCCTGATCGAGCTCTTGGGCGGGCATCGCTCTCACTTCCCCTTTGGCCAGAACGCGGTGGCCGCGAGCACGCCGAGGCCGAGGGTGGTCGCCAGCTTCTCCTCGAGGGTGACCGGTGTCATACGCACGGTGTGCCCGCCCTTGGCTTCGCTGGCGTCCCCCCTCCAGTGCGCGCCGGGGTACAGGCGGGCAGTGAGGGTCCAGGGCTGCACGGTGACGATAAAGACATTCTCGGGCTTGCCGGCAATCCGGGCGATCTCGGCGAGCGCCGCCTGGAGATCGGTGACGTACTCGAGGACGCACGAGACGAACACGACCCCCGAGTCATCGGCGACGCCCGGGAGCGGGCCCTTGGTGATGTCGGCGACGATCGTGACGGGGCACTTGGGGCAGCCGTTCATGTCCACACACACGTCGCCGCACCCGTAGGCCCGCATCAGGCGCGTGTGCATGCCGCCGTCCGGATCGCCGATGACGACGAGCGGGCGGCCGAGAGCGCCGGCCCTGTCGACCGCGAGGCGGAACGCCGAGGAGCGCTCGCGGAAGCGGACCAGGGTGGCCATGCTCTCGACGGCAGCGACGTAGCCAAGGGCGACACGGGCGAGGGTGCGAATGGACATGGACGGCTCCTTCGTGTGATTGTCGGGCGGCCTACGCCTCGCTTGGGCAGGTGTTCCCGACCACCGCGGCGGTCGGGCTGGTTTTGTCCGTCTCGAGCTTTTGGAACAGCTCACCGACTCTTTGGACTACGTCGCCCTTGAGTTCCGCGACGACGTGAAGGCCGGCCTCGATTCGAGCCTCCGCCGCCGCGATCCGTTCGTCGAGCGATCGCGGGCCTGCCGCAGCGAGCGGCACCAGCGAAGTTCCGCGTGAACCGACGACGTCGACCGAGACCTCGTGCTGCATCGCGTCTGCGGACTGGAACTCGACCGGCTTGCTCTCTCTCGGCCCGGCCTCGTTGACCTGGGGCTCGTTCGCGCGGATCGGGTCGTGATCGCTCGTGTCGGAGGCATGACTCTCCTCGGTCCGGTCGGAAACCCCGGCGGAGCTGGTGGTCTCCTCGACCTGGCTCGCGTCACGTGGAGCCACCTCCACAACCTCGGGCACGTCGATCGCGCGGGCATCCCTCTTGGCGCCCTCGATCGGGTCCTCGCTGTGCAGCTTCGTCCCCGCCGCCTCGGTTTCGCCGGTCTCTCGTGCCCTGTCCTGCACGGGCTCGGCTTGCGCCGCCAGGTCGCCCGACGTAGCGATGAAGACGGACAGGGTCTCCGCCGGTGACGAGTCGGGGCGCGTCAGTTTGAGTAGTTCGAACTCGACTCGCCGAAGTTGCGCGCGCAGCTCGTCGAGCTCGGCTTGCATGCGGGCCTGCCGGGCGCTCTGCGCCTCGATGCGGCGCGCGAGTTCCTGGAACTGCGCGTTCATCCAATCCTTGAGCTCCAGCAGCTCCCGCGCGATGCGGGTCTCGAATGCATCGACACGACGTTCGAGCGCGGCGATCGGCGCCCCATCTTCGGAACGGAGCAGCTCCGGGATCGGATCGTTGCAGCCCGCGGTCCTGGCGTCGTCGCTCGTCCTCACTGCGCGATCCGCTGACGTGATGCGCACGGGCACGACGTCGTTCACTGCTGTGATTGCGGCAGCAGTCGGCGCGGGATTGCTCGGCATGTCGGGAGAATTCGTCTGCTCCTGGGACCGTCGTCGTGCTTCCGACGTGAACTCCGGGCGGAATCGTGGCTGTCTCGGCGCCCCGACCAGGGCCGCGGGAGAGGCTGTCGGTGGCGGCGCCGCGGCAGGCGGCGGCGTGCGCCGGGCGGCCGAGGTGAACTCCGGCCGAAAATGCGGCAGCTTCCCCGCAGTCGCGGTCCACGACGTTCCTGGCGGCGCTGCGGCGGGCGCCGCGCCCGAGGCCGGCGGCACAGGCGGATCGCCCGTCGGCGCGCAGCACCTGGCAAGGTGCTGCACGAAGGCCCCGAGGTCGTGCGGGTTTGCGGCGGCGTCCGCGGCCACGGTGATCAGGTCCTTGATCGCCTCCGCGGTTTTCCCCTCCTGCATCAGCCCCTTGATGAGCTTGTCGAGGTGCGGCACATCGATGCCGTGTTCCTTGAGGTACACGTGCATGGCGTCGGCGCCGGTGAGAGGCGGCTTGATTCCCGCGAGGCGCTCGCGGCGCGAGCGATCGGCGTGGGCGAGCCCCTGCATGGCCCACGTCAGCAGGGTCAGGGTGTTGCGCATCGCCGGGTGCATGGGTTGTGTCTGTGGAAACGCTCCGTCCATCTCTCTGCCCTTTCTCGCCGATGCTCCGCGCGACGGTGGCCGCAGTCCTCCGCGCGATTCCGGCTGTGTGGTTTATCCGAGGTCACTTGCGCGCCGCCACGGCGATGACCGTGGCGACGCCGAGAACGGTCCCGCCCGCGAGGATGTAGGGGGCCCATTCGAGGAGTTTGCCGAGCCCAGCCCCGAATCCGCCGAGCGCCTTGCCGGCGCCGCCGATGGCCTCGCCAGCCCCCTGGATGGCGGTCCTGGCCGCCGCGCCGAATTCGTCGCCCCAATTCGTCACCCACGCCGACCATGAGGTTGCGTCGGCGGCGAGCTGCTTGCTCAGGGCGTCCATCTTCTTCGCCCAGGTCCGGTGTGGATAGGCCGAAGTGATGAGGTCGACGAGGGCGGCGTTCTGCGTCGTGTCGGTGATGAGCCGCTCGCTCGCGTCCGACCAGTCGGGCGCCCGCTCGAGGAAGCGCACGATCGTCTCGATCGGCGCCCGGGTCAGTAAGTCGGTGCAGAGCGCTCGGATTTCGCCGCGCACGTGGACACCCGCAGCCGCCTGGACGTCGGCCTCGGTCGGGCCGGTGGCGCCCTTTTCCTTGGCGGCGTCGACGACCTTCATGCCGTCGACGATGTAGTCTTTGTAGGCCGCGATGATGGTCTCCCACAGCATGAGCCGGTTCTTGCGGTAGTTCGCCGTCTCGGGCGAATTCTCCATCTCGAGGACGTCGGGGGTCGTTTCATTCATACGCGTTTACCTTCGCGCGCCGGAGCACGCGGATGCCGACAACGTGATCGCGGGCGGTCACGCAGTAGGTCCCCGGGGTGGTCAAAAAGACAGGTTCGTAGCGGCGGGGCGTGATGTGGAGGCCCACCGGGGTGGCGGCGCGCGGCCTCGAGATCGTAGCGATGCCCCGGACGATGACGACGATCGCCACGTGTCCCTCGGGCAGCACTTCCATGTGATTCTCGCCGCGTAGCATCGCCAAAAGGTCGAAGTCATGCCGGAGGCCGCGGAACAGGTTGAGGAGGTCGAAGTGCATCCGCTACCCATCCTTCCGGAGCGCGATCGCCAGGCCAGCGCCCACGCTCAACAGAGTCACGCCGCCGATCACCCACCAGCCGGTCCTGCTGATGGCTGCGAGAACATCCGCGCTCCCGGCGCTTGGTGGTGCGACCTCGGCCGCGCCACCGGACGCCGCACATTCGTCGGTCACGCACCCCTGCTTGACCGCGAGGGCCTTGTGGATCGCGTCCTCCGTCTGCGGGCCCCACTTGCCATCAGCGTCGATGCCCAGGCTCGTCTGCGCGGCGCGCAGCGCCTCGATGGACGCCGGGCCCCATTCGGCGGCCACGTCGCCCTTGTACACGCCGAGGGCGGCGAGTGCCTCGTGACGCTGCCGGGTCTGGAGCAGCGACACCTTGTCGCCGACCATGCGCTCGACGTAGTTGGTGGGATTGAGCAAACCTGACGGCGGGCCCTCGGTCTTCCACCACACCGAGTTCGCCGAGCGCGTCTCTGCCTTGTAGGTTTCGAGGTGGATCATCCCGTAGGGGCCGTGGATCCGCCCGAGCTTGTCGCCCTTGCGGACTTCCTGGCCTTGCTGGATGCCGTACTCTTTGTGAGAGCCCTGCTTGAAGCCGCCGAGCACGAGGAACAGACCCGTCTTGGTGCGCAGGAAGGCGGCCTTGGCGTTGTCGTCCCACGGGCGATCGAGACCTACCACCAGCGCTTCCTCGGGCGCGGTGATGAGGGCGCCGTCCGGCGCGCCGGTGAGATCAATGCCGGCGTGCCAGCGCTTGCAGGTCTCAAGCGTGCAGCCGAAGGGTCGACCGCCGCCGACGCTCCAGGTCGCAAATTTCGGCGTGACGGTCGGCAATGGCCACGCGGGGCTCGCGTCGCCGACGGCCATCTCGAGCTTCTCCCATTCCGGTGTGCGTGCCATGGTCAACGTCTCCGCAGGGCGATGAACCCGCCCACAACGCCACCCAGCACGAGCCCGGCGGCGGTCGTCCAGGCGACCTCGTGGACGATCTTTCGGCGCAGCTCCCAGGCTGCATTTTCGTAGTTGCTGGAGAAAGCGCGCAATTGGCCTGTGAGGCTGAATAGAGCGTTGTCGAGCTCGATTTCCTCTTTGGTCTTCACGTCTGCCACAGTTCACCTCCGGCCTAACTGGTAGCCGACGCTGAGACCCACGCCGAGAGCGAGTGCGCCAGACAAGGCAGCGAGGGCGTGACGGAGCTCGGACAGTCGCCGCCAGTCGTCGGCCCACTTCTTCTGAAATTGCCGCTGCTCGTCAATCAACGCTGCCAGGCGCTGCCGCAAGAGTTCATTGTTGGTGGCCATGCTCACGGGCTCCTTCAGTCATGTGTTGGGTGGCGGCGCGCGTCATGGCCTGTCCTCCACCAGGCCGCCCTCGATCGCGGCCTTGTCCTCGGGCCTCACGGGCAGGTGCGGCGGCGTGACGCCGATGTCGATCTGTCCCTCGCCGCAGCTCTTGGCGATTTCGGCGGCTGCGGCGGCGATCCGCCGCAGCGCCTCGTGGATCCGGCGTACCGCGTCGACGGTCTGGCCTTCCATGAGCTTTCGCCGCGCGGTGTCGTAGTACGCCTTCGCCTGCTCGAACGCGATGACGGCCCGCTGCTTGACCTCGCCCTGGCACGGCGGTGCGTCGAGCATCGCCGCTGTCCAGTACAGAAGGAGGCGCACATCGTGGAGCGCCTTGGGAGCCCGGACGAGGTTGTGGTGAAATGCGCGGACCTTCTGGTACAGCTCGGCGAGGACGCGCTCGCTGCGGCCCTTGTAGTGTATCAACGCGCCAGGTTTCAGCCGGTCGGTCGGGTCCGAGATGACATAGGTCCCCGAGCGGGCATCACGCGAGCCCCGCGTCACTCGGATGCTCCGGAGTGACGCCTCCTCGCCCATCTCCACGCGCTCGAACACGTGGTCGTCCTTGTCGAGCGGCCAGAGCGCCTCGTCGGGCACCAGGAGATTGGTGGGCTCCCCGTCGACCTCCGTCACCGGATACGCCTCGAGGATGCTGTCCCAGAGCTCCTGCATCAACCTCGGCACCGGGGTCGACTCGACCCGGGAGCGGGCGACGACCTCGCCGGCCTCCATGAGATGGACTGATTCGAGCCACTTCTCGAGCTCCTCGGCGTCGATCCCGGACGGCCCGGCGAGGTCTTGCAGGGCCTCGGCGATCTGCCTGTACCCGTCGGCGCGCTCGAGATTCTGGCTGTCTGCCCGCGGGGCGCCGAGCGCCTTGCCGCGACGCTCCATCAGCCGGATCAGATCCTGGAGCGGTGACGGGATCTCGATCTTCTCCTCGTCCGCGTCCTCGTCGCTCTCGCCTGCCTCGCGCACCTCGATCGCGGCCCAGAGGGCACGATCGAGCCGCTCCACGATCGTGTCTTGATCCGCCGGGGAGAGTCGATCATCCAGCCATCGGACATCGTCCATGTCCTCGGCGATCACGTCGACCGCCGCGACCGCGGCATCCGTGTTGCGTCCCTCCGGGTACACGACAAGCACGTGGCCGTTCGGGCGGGGATGAAGCTCGGCCAGGCGCCAGCGTGGCGCCGCGTTGAACGTGTCGAGGACGACGTCGAGTAGCCGAGGCCGTGACGCATTGTTGAACTTGCTCCGTGCGGCCACCTTCTGGCCGCCTCCGTCTTTGCCCGGTGCAGCCCCCTTGTGGCTTTCAGCCGCCTTCTGGGCTCGTTTCAAGACCGGCTGGTAGCTCTTACCGCCCGCAATGGCCTTCTCGGCCTGTGTGACGTAGTAGGCGTGTTTTTTTGTCGGGAGGCGCAGTGCCTTGATCGCGCTGCGGGCCTCCTCGTAGGGACGCGCGGGATCGGGCGTGGTCGGCGGCGGCGGCGTGGTGGGCTCCACGCCGTAATCACCCGTCGGGTCGAAAGCCTGTCCGGCCTGCAGTGCCTGCTTCTCGCGTTCGTACCGTTGTCGGGCCTCGTCGACAGAGATCCATCTGCCGTCATTGAGCTGGACGAGCTCGGCACCCGTGGGCGCGTTCGTCGGCGCAGGCGCCTGCGCGTCTTCCCGCCCGTTCTCGGCGCCCTCCTCCCGTGCGGCGGACAGGAGGGTCTGCGGGATCTTGCGGGCCCACCAGAGCTCGCCGGCCTTCCGCAGCTCGGTGAACTTCTCCTCGCTCGCGGGGGCGAACGCGAGGAATTGCTGCCACCCGGCAAAGGTCGGCGGGACGAGGATGCCCTCGCGGATCCGCGGACCCGCGAGCAGGCGCAGCACACCATCGACGAGGACAGGCACGGTCTCCGGCTTGTCGGCGACGGCCAGGCCGTCGCGGACCTTGCCCTCGGCACGCGGCCACCAGCGCTCGAGCCAGGCGTCGCTCGCGGAGGTCCAGCCGAGGTCGCGCCACTGCGGGCGCTTGAACCAGTTCTGGAGCGCGTCGTCCAGGGTCGCCGCCGTGCGCGTCTCGTCCTCGCTGTCCCAGGGGACAGGTCCGCCGGGCAGGTGCTCGGGGCGGATCGCCAGGCTGATGACGGTACCGAGGTTCTGGCACACCCAGCGCGCCGAGCCGGCCTGCCGTACACCGATGCAAGGCGGGCCGTCGCTGGCGATGAGGCGCCCGAACTCGAGGTACTCAATGGCGTCGGGGTTGAGCTTGCTCGGCCGGGCCACGCGCAGGCCCTCGTGGACCGGTGCATCACCATCGGACGGCACCAGGTACTCGACGTGCTCGACTGCGTCGATCCAGCGGGCCCACGGCCAGACCTCGGACTCGTACTTGCGGAGCTGTCGCAGGCGCGCGTGGCCCTCGGCGCGGAGTTGGGCGCCACGCTCGGGGTCCGCGGAGGCGCGCGCGTCGCGGAAGCGGGCGTTCGCCTGGTTCATGAGCCGGGCAGCCTCGCGGGCAACCCGCAGGCGGTCCTCTTCACGCGCTTTCGCCTTCGCCGCCTCGACGCTCTTCGCCGTCTCCTCGGGGTTGCGCGAGATCATGACGAGCAGATCGTCGGAGGAGAGCTGCTGCTGGGCGGCGGGGTTGTTGGTGTCGCGTCGCCCGCTCTCGAGGATCGCACCGAGCCAGTTGGCCTTGCCGTCGATGAGGCCGAAGCGGTAGCCGTCCATCGATTGCTTGCTCAGGTAGTAGATGATCTCGAGCGTGTCGAGGCGGTTGCCCTGGCGATACGCACGACCGTTGCGCTGCTCGAGATCCGAGGGCGTCCACGGCAAGTCGAGGTGGTGAATGATGCAGGTACGGACCTGGAGGTCGACGCCCTCGTAGGCGACCGAGTTGGCGATGACGACGTCGTACTTCGGCGAGAGCTCGGCCGCGACGCCGCCACGGAGCACGCAGCCCTCGTCCGTCTGTGGCGGCTCAGGCGGCAGGCCGTTGAACTCACGGGCGATGCGCACGCGATCGGCCGGCTTGGCGGTCTCAGCGTTGAGCACCGCGATCCGCTCGCGCGGGACCCCCTGCTCGACCAGCACCTCGAGCATCCAGGCGTGGACGGCCGTCGGTTCGCAAAACACGATGTGTCCGCAACTTCGCTGGGCGGCGATCCGCTGGGCGCACGCGACGAGCTTGGGCGCGCGGAAGTCGGGCGCCGGCAGCGTGCGCGTGCGGGTCTTCTTGACCTCGTTGCCGTCCTCGTCCTCGGACGAGAGGATCTCGATCGACTCGCCGCCGGTCAGGGCGTTCTTCCACTTGTAGCCCTCGTCGAGCTGGCTGTGCAGCGCGACCACGCTGAGGCGCGCGAGCAGGCCGAGGATCTGGCCGCCGGCGAACTCCTTGCGCTGCTTGAGCGCGGCCTCGATCTCGCTGACGAAGCGGTCGTACTTCGCGGCCTGGCGCGCATCCATGTCGACCTCGACGAGCTGAACCCGCGCGGTCGGTAGCTTAAGGCCGACGTCCTTCGCGGTGCGGAACTCGCCGTAGGTGAGGATGATGTTGCGCAGCTCGTCCAGGTTCTTGAAGCCCGTCACCGCCGAGCGCTTGGTTGTCTTGAGGTCGACGCCCAGGACGTCGCGCATCTCGATCTGCAGGTAGCGATCGATGAACTGCTCGGGGTCCGAAAGGCGCGACGAGAACGCCCTCGGGTCGATCATCTGGATCAGGTTGTAGAACTCGAGCGGCGAGTTCTTCGCGGGGGTCGCGGTCAGGAGCATGATGCCGGCCCCACCGGTATTGCGGCGGACGACGGCGGCGCGGAAGTCGAGCTGCCATGCGCGTCGGCTGCCCTCGCCGGAGCCGCCCATGAACTTCGGGACCCCCGCCTCGCGCTCCTCCGGCATGTACAGGTTCTTGAAAGCCGCGGCCTCGTCCACCATGAGCATGTCGATCCCGAGGTCGTCCCACGCGACACCGGGGTCGAACTTGTGGCCCTCGGGGAGCTCGAGGTGCTCTTGCACGAAGGCGCGGACGCCGTGTTTGAGGATCGCCTGCTGGCGCTCGCTGATCGCCACGCCGCGCTCGAGCTTGTCGCGGGCGTTGCGCTGGCGAATGGCGATCTCGCGGCGGATGCCCTCGACCTGGCGAGCGTACTCCACCACGGCGTCCTCGTTCATTTTCGTGCGGCTGAGCGCGTCGAAGCTGAGGATGACGACGTCAGCCTGGCCTGCCTGGAATGCCTGCCACTTCTGCGCCCGATCCTCGGGGCTGTCGGTCTCCGAGGTGAGGACGTCCTTGCGCTTGCCGCGGGTGCCGCGCCTGCGGATGCTCCCGACCACCAGGACCTTGTAGCCCGGTAGGCAGCAACGGAAATCGTCGTACCACTTCCACACGAGGGAGCTCGGCACGAGCACCACCGGCCGGCGGACCCAGCCCTCCTGACGCGCTCGCGCGAGGACGGCGATACCCGTATAGGTCTTGCCGACGCCGACGTCGAACGCGAGCATGCCCCGCCGCAGCGCGAGGAGACGCCGGGCTCCGGCTACCTGATGTGGCTTCAGGGTCGGGCCATTGTCGCCCAGCGGGCGATGGAGAGCGGATCGCCGCTGAACTGCGGGGTGATGATGCCCTTGAATTCGCGGTTGTACGCGTCGGCGATCCGCTGGCGTCGCTCCTCGTGGTCGCGCAGCCAGTTGTAGAACGATGAGGCGTACTCCTGAGCCTTCAGCGCGCGGAGCTCGGCCTTCTTGCGCCGCGCGTCCGCGTCGTCGTCGTCGCCGTCGTCGTCGGGGTCGAAGAGGAACTTGTCGTGGTTGATCCACCCGAGGATCCACACGGTCTCCGCGGTGAGGCCGGCCAGGTCGTCGGTGGTGTTGTAGGCATGGCCCTGCACGCGGACCAGGCCGGCGACCCGCTCGAGCGCGACCGGACCGAGTTCGCGGTTGTACGTGGCGCTGAGCCATGCGGAGACGAGGTCGAGCGGGACCCACCGCTGCGACGGCGTGATGTCGCTGATGTCCTCGAAGACAGCCGGACCGATCGCCTCGAGCAGTCGGCGAGCCTGAAGCGCGGCCTGGGGATCGTCGGTCTTCGCGCGAGCGCGGTCGTACTTCGGCCACAGCTCGCCGGTGACGTAGACGTCGAGCGGGACGACCTCGTTGTCGTGGTCGAGGTTCCAGTCCGCGGCGAGCAGGCGCGCGAGGATGGCGTCGCGGTCCTGGGCGCCGCCGACCTGGCGGTGGAACTCTACGAGCGCGGGGAGGAGCAGATGACCGCGCTGGCGGAACAGGAACTCGGCCTGAGCGAGGACGTCGTCCGGCAAGCCGGTGTAGCGCCGCGTCACCTTCGGCGGCTCCGCGATCGCCGGGGCGAGCTCGCCGGTCGGCGTGAAGGCGTTGAGGAACTGCTGCGCGCCGGTGCTGCGCTCGGCGTGGCGCCGCAGCGGCAGGTAGCGCCACGGCCCGCCCGCTTGCTGGATCTCGGCGCGCTTCGTGAAGTCGACGAGCGCCGCGCGGAGCTCGACCCACATGCCCTCGGCCCTGTCGGCGTCGTTGGCCGCGACCGCGGCGAGGTAGCGATCGATGCGCAGGCCGAGGTCCACGGCCGCGCGTAGGGGCTCGGCCAGGTCGCTGGTCTGCTCCTCCGTCGCACGGATGCCTGACTCGTAGTGGATCGGCTCCTCCGCCGCGATCGCTCCCAAGGCACAGGAGGCGCACATGGGCCGCTCCTCGAACGCGGGGATGCTCTTGAACTCGCCAACGACCTTGTATCGCCACGGTCGCTTGGAGCTGACCGCCTCGTCGCCGAGCTCGGGGCCCTCGAGCTCGCCGGCGGGCTTGCCGAGGAGGTGCGTCGGGAAGTGCTCGTAGTACTGGCCGTCGAGGATGAATCGATCGTCCTCGTCGATCTCGGTGAGCTGGCCGCCGCGGGCGCGGAAGAACAGCACGTCGACGACGACGGATGCGCCGGGGAAGACCTCGCGATTGTTTGGCGTGTGGCTTGGCAGGCGGAACGCGGCGGCAAGGTGGTGGCGCGCGAGGAGCTTGGCGCGGAGGTCGCGGTTGCGCTCGCCGGTGAGAAAGCCGCCCGGGACGATGAAGACGCCCAGGCCGCCGGGCACGAGCATGTCGAGCGCGCGGCGCATAAAGTAGGCGTAGGCGACGCGCTCGCGGTAGAGCGGGCTGGGATCGTCGAGGGCGAACGCGCCGCGCTCACCATAGGGCGGGTTGCTCAGGATGACGTGGAACCGCCCGGCGTACTCGCTGCCGTGCTCGCGGACGAACCGCTCGAATGGCATGTGGTGGTGCCGGACGTCGGGGCGCAGCGCGGTGAGCAGGCGCGACGTGGTCTTCGACAGCTCGACCGTCACCCACTCGATGCCCCGCACAGGGCCAGCGGGGTCGATACAATTCGGCCGGCCCATGGCGCGGAGGAAGCGGCCGATGCCGGCCGAGGGCTCGAGGATCCGCACGACGCCGTCGTGACCGGCGAGCTCGGGCAGCAGCGGGCAGACGTGCTCCGCGATCGCGTCGGCGATGGCGAGCGGGGTGAAATAGGCGTGGATCAGCTCGAAGTCGTCGGGCTCCAGGCCCGCGGGGAGCTGGTCCTTCACTTCCTCGAGCGAGAGGCCGCCCCAGGACGAGTACGCGAGGAGCTGGCGCCGCTCACCGGGCGTGAGGTCCTCGGGCTTCTTGCTGGCGATGATGCGGAGCGCGGCGAGGTTGGCCTTGGTGCGCTGGCTCTTCGTCCACAGCTCGGGCGGATCGTCGGCGTCTTGGGTCTGCTCGGCCGTGCGAGCGCGGCGAACGGCGAGCGCGGCGTCCAGCATCTCGATGAGACCGGCGCGCTCCTCGGCGAGGAATTGATCGAAGACCCGCTGAGGGATCCGCGAGGCCATGTTCGCGCGCCACGCTGGCTCGATGAGCGCGAAGAGTTGCGCGCCGTTCATGCCTCGACCTCGCGGCCCACGGTGAGCTCGAGCGCCTCATACTCGCCCGGCTCCAGGGTCGTCGAACCTGCCGTCTCGACGGATTTGGGTTTGCCTGAACCGCTGCAACCGCAGCCGCCGACCTTGACGCCGCACGTGCCCCCGCACGCTGTGGCCATGCTCGCTAGCGTCGCGTTGAGGCTGGCAACGACCTCGCCGAGTGTCCGGCGGCCGAACAGGCGGACGGCCTTGTCCTCGCCGCCTCGAGCGAGGAAAGGGCCGTGATTGAGTCGGTCGAGCGACAGCTCACCGATGGCGGTGATGTCCTGGCGCATCAGGTCGAGCCAGTGGAGCTGGGCGTCGTCGAAGTCGCGCCCGGCGAGCGCCTGGCGGTCGAGCCACCCGTGGAACGCCCTCGCTGCTCGGCGCTCACGGACGGTCCTGGAGGCGTGGTCGAACGCTTCGCGCAGCGCCGCGCCGTCCTCCGAGAGGAACTGCGCGACGGCCGTCCGCGGGACCTGCGGTGAGAGGCTGGCCTGCCATCGTGCGAGGGTGTCGTCGAAGTCGACCATGGTTCATTCCGCCTGCTTCATGGCCTCGACCATGGCGTCTTTGAACGAGTCGCGCAGCTCCGTGCGCAGCTCGGGGGTCAGCTCGGAGGGTCCTTCGGCCGGTTTCGTCTCGGCCGGTTTCGTTTCGGTCTCCCCTGCATCATTGGCCTGCTTCTTCGCCCTCGGCTTGGGGGGCGATCGGCGCGGAGGGTCCTTCTGCGCTGTCGTCTCGGTCGCTCCATTCTCCGTGTCGGCTCGCTTCGTCCTCGGCTTGCGGGGCGCCTGGGGCGGAGCCTCCTGCGCCGGAGCAGGACAGGCATTGTCGATCATCTCTTGCGTGAGCTTCAGTTCGGGGCGCGCAGGCAGTCCCTCATCATGAAGGGCCTGGGCGGCTTTTTTCGCGTCGCCGAGCTTGGCGTGGCACGTGATGTGCTTCATCAAGCCGCGGCCCCAGTAAACGTAGATCGCCCAGCCGCCGCTGCTCGTCTTCAGCACGTGCAGCTCGGCGCCGCGCGACTTCGCGGCGAAGCCGTCATACCCCGCATCCACGATCGGCGCCCATTCGAGAGACGTGCCCTTCTTCGCCGGCTCCGGAGGGTGCGCGGGCGCAGGGGTTCCGGCTCTCCCCTTGCGCTCCTGGGCCGGCTTCTGGGCGGCGACCTTCGCTTTCGCGTTGGCCTCCTTCGCTTCGGTCGCCTGCTTGGGCTTGTCGTCCACCGTGTCCCCCTCGTCCTTGTCCCTCTGCTTGGAGGAGACGGAAAGGTCGCCGTTCGACTTCTGGACGATGACACGCTCTTTGCGCTCGCCATTGTAGAGGGTCAATCGGATCGTTTCGACAGTCCACTCACTCATACGAACCTTCCCTTCGCGGGTCTCGAGATGATTTGCGACGGTGCCGTGCGACGCCGATCACCGCAGCGAGGGACGACAGCACCGCCGCGCCGCCGAGGACGGCGCCCCACTTGTTGGATTTCGTGTGCAACGTCGCCTCCACGACGTCGAACGGTAGGCCGCCCTGGGGCCGGAGCGGCGGCGGTAGTCGGGCCCCGCTCTCGTTTCCGTCGAGCGGCGGCTGGGCCTTGCCGGCGAGCTGGCGGCTGACCGCGGCCCGTTGCGCCTGCGTGGTCGGAACTCCGGCCTCCTTGAGCGCGGCGGCGTAGTCACGATCGATCTCGCGCGCGGTCTCGTAGTCGACGAGGAAGCGCGACGGATGCGTGAGCAGGCGCTTTCGCATCTCCATGCAATGCGTTTGGAGCGCGGTGTTTCGAAACGCAGCGTAAATCGGCTTGTCGCCGACCGCCTCTGGCCGGACGTAGGCGCAGTCGAGACTCCGAGACAAGCGGCGGCGCTGGAGCTCGGCGACCGCGCGCAGGGCTGGGATGACGATCGCCTCGTCGGCGCGCCGGTACTGCGCGAGCAAGAGCTCACCCGGAGGCCAAGGGATGCAGGTGTGGCCGCGGGCGCCGGCGTAGCGCGTCGGCGGGGGTGCGGTGTAGACCCCTGTCTTCGGGTCGCGCGAGAACTTGCGCGGGTAGTCGCCGCTCTGCTCGCTAGCCTTGCCCGCCTGAATGTCGGTGTACAGGCAGGTGGTCCACGAGCGCGGCGTCGCCAGCGTGCCCTTGGTGAAGGTCTCCTTGGTTACGAGGGGGACGGTGGTGCCGTCCGTGGCCTCGGCGCGGATGAACCCGCCCGCGTTGGTGCCGAGACGCCACTCACCGCCGACCTCGCGTGCGAGGAACGGGAGGAGCCAGTCACCGTGGCCTTGATCGAAAACGGAGGTGTAGAGCTCAGAGAACCAGTCTCGCCAAAGGGTCTCGAGCATGACACAGTCGACTTTGTAGGCGTCGGGTCCGCCAGCAGCGATCTGCTGCCAGACGGTCCCCGCGAGCTGTTGGAGCGATGGGAAGAAGTCGCCGGTCTGCGTGAAGTCGCCGTAGAGGTGAATCAGGGTCCCGTCGTTGTAGAACCGCAGGGCGGCGTGGGCGGGCTGTGGGCGCCCACGGTATTGCAAGATGCCTGCGACACGGAATGTACCAGGGAGGCAGCCGTAGGCGTCCATCCAAGCAACACCCTTACCCGAAAAGGGCGCGAGGACCTGGCCGATGGAATTACCATCTTCGTCGACACCATCGGCCAAGGACCACGAACTGGTCTTTGTTGGAGGGCTGAAGAGGGCATTCCAGTCGGAGAGCCGATTGTCCACATTGAGAAACGTGCGGACAAACGCCTCATCCACTTTTTCATTATACTTGCGCCACGGCAGGATGGCACGCCTCTCGGACGGGACTGGGTCTCCCTTTAGGAGCCCCTCGAAGAGGGGAGCCAGCATTTTTCCAATCCCCACGACGATTCCGATGATCCAGCCCGCCACGGGTACAGCGGTCACGGCGTCGAGCGCAAGATCGACCGCCACGCTGGCCAAGGATGTCAAGAGCTCCACGGGATCCGTGGTCAGCGGGAAGGGTATCTCGGCGAGCACGCCCGAGATTGAGTCAGTCGTCTTGTCGAGCCAAGCTATCTTCGGCCAGACCTCGCTGAGGAGGTCACCAACCTCAGTCGCCTTGGCTTTCCAGTTGATCTGCATGGCGTGATTCCACGCCTGTGCTCCTGCCCGAGTCAGCAATGCTTGGCCGACTGTCTGAGCCCCGTCGCTCGTCGCCCGCTCAAGGAGCATCAGAAAGGCATCATCTGCGTACGCGTCGGCAGCCGGAAACGGGCTGCTAAAGAGGTCTGGAACGCGATCAAAGAGACGATTGTTTGGGTTGATAAGCACTTCTAATTGTACTCCTCTCCTTCACACAACATGTTGGTTGCACAAACCAACGGCGTGGCCAGGGTCTCGGGGCAGGGGTTCTCAGAGTCGCAGGCGATATGACAAACACCGACCGCACATGTGTGCTCCCTGCTTTCGATGGGCTGGCAATCATCGGACGTCGCGCAAAGCTCTTCGCAGTAACCGAAGTAGCACGAGAGCCCCGAGGCGCAGCCGTCCGGCGTGTTGTCTGCTTCGCCGATGACGCAGGGTTCGCCGAATTCGCCGGGCTCGTTCGGGGCGGGGTCCTCCTTGCAGCCGGGGACGGCGAACAGGGCGAGGAACAGGGCCGAGGTGATGAGGGTCGTGTTGCGCATGGCGGGAGCGTAGGCCAGCGCGGGTCCTCCCGTCGAGCGCGTGGCGCACTCAGCCAGCACGGGCCACCTCCACCGCGTGGTTGCGCAGGCACGGGTCGGCCGAGATCACGGCGAGCTGCCGGAGCTCGGGAGACAGCGAGCCGAGGGCTCGCAGCGTCGCTCGCCGCACCGCGAAGAAGCACGCGAAGCGGCGGTTGATGTAGTTGTACGCCGAGGCCGCGAGCCGACCGCGTGTCCCGTCGAGGCCGGCGAGGGTCAGGCTGCCTTGATGCACGTGCAGGAACCCACCGCGGCGATAGAGCTGGCCAGGCGTCGCGCGGCCGGGCGGGAACGCGGGCAGACGCGCCACGAGGGGCGCGGTGTGTGTCGTGAAGTGCTCGAAGATCGCGGCGACCTGGCGCGCGTCCTGGCGGAGGTTGCCCTCGGGATCGAGCGCGCGGGCCATGAGGCGCATGCCGTCGACCGCTGGGAAGGCCGCGCGCGAGGCCCAGCGCAGGCCGGGGCCAGTACCGTCGAGGCGGGAGTTGTAGACCCAGGGGAAGGTCCCGAGGTGCAGGACCAGCGGCGTCGTCCACCCGCAGGCGCTCTCGGCTCGCGGGGGAGGCCCCGACCAGCCGTCACCGAAGTAGCCCGGCGCGGTGTCGGGGTGGAAGGCGCGAAGCATCTGCTCGCCATCGTCGTAACAGGCTCCGGTGGGGAGCGTCGTCGGGTCGACCGAGACGCGCCAGAGGTCGCCGCGCGCGTGGACGCCGAGCTCGCGCAACACCGCCTCCTGCCCGCGCGCGTGGCTGTCCGAGAGGCCAGGGCGCGTGCGCGGCAGCCAGCGGGCGAAGGCGTCGAGGCCGGCCTGATTGGTCGCGGCCAGCCGGTCACGAACGGCTCGTAGCGGCGCGAGCGTGCCCTCGAGGTCCTGCGAGAACCCGAGTGTCTCGGCGATCGCCTGCCACTCGAGGCGGTACCAGGCGTGAACGTCCATCGGCGAGCGGAGGTCGAAGTCGCCGACCAGGTCGGCGAGCGCCTTGATCCCGCGGCCGTAGCAGTTGATGTCCGGTGTCACGCGACCTCCTTCGGCAGCGTGCCGACGAGGCCGGCGAGCACCGCGGGCACGCCGGGCCAGGCGGAGGCGTCGAGCTTGGGCGGGATCGTCGTCGCGTCCGTCAGATCGACGTTCAGCGCGATCGCGTCGGTGAGGAAGCGGGCCCGGACGTCGTGGTAATCCGAGCTGCCTCGTTCGTCCTTGAGCAGAGACGGGCTCGCCCAGCCGACCTTGATGTCGGCGAGATCGTCGACTCTGTAGTTCGCCAGGATTCGCTGCATGTACACAGCCGCCCCGAAGGCCGCGGCGCGCGGCTGAAAGACCAGTTCGGGCGGCGAGTTCAGCAGCGGCGCCCTTTTGCCGACCTCCGGGACGCCCGTCCACAGGAAGTACGGAGCGAGCAGTCCGAAAAGGCCGCCGCTCCCAAACTCCGCCGCCTGATCGGCATAGCGCAGCGGCGGGTTGCGGTCCTTGTTGTTCTTGTACGCCCGGCGCGAGCTGTCGCGCTCGTCTGCTTCGCCCGTCGCGTTGCCGTTGTGGGCGGCAGTGACGAAACGCGATTCGCGGTAAGAGATCACCGCGAACACGCGTGCCGACCCGGGGATCCGCGCGACCTCCTCCATCAGCATGAACAAGGGGCGAAGGTCCGTCGGCGTCTCGCCCCAATTGGTCGAGAGGTCGCCCTTCACATCGGTGGCCCTCGGGAGCGGCGCCAGGTCGACCACCGGCGAATCGGATGCCGGTGGCGGCGTCGAGGTCGGCGGAGCTGCGGCGCTGGCTCTGCGGCTCCACAGGAGCGAGCCGCCGATCACACCGCCGACGCCGGCCAGCGTGCCGATCATAGTCCAGAGGTTGCGGCTCATCGCGCGGCCTCCTGCGCCCGCAGGCGCTCGCTCAGCCGGTCGAGCTCCCGGGCTCGGCTCAGGCTCACCGCCGAGTACACGGCGCTCCCGGTGATGACGAGGGTCGTGCCGGCGACCAGGGCGACTCGGCCGGTCGTCCACGAGCTCGGGCTCGGCGGCTCGGGCTGTGTCGACACGCCACCGCCGTTGGTCGGGGTGACGTCGCCGCTGGCCTGGGTCGAGCTGGTTGCGTGGGCCGTCGGCTGCGCGCCAGGTATGACCCAGCCGACCGGGTGCCACCATTTCTTGATGGTGGCGATGTCCCATAATTCGAGCGCCCGGTAGAGCGGCTCCCACGCCGCTCCCTCGGAGGAGTTGCGATCGGGCAGCCGATTCGCGGGATCGGCATCGGGAGAGAGAGCCTGTCCCAGGAGCAGGGTGAGCGCCGCGGGCGGCGTGATGGTCCCGAAGGTCGGCAAGCCGACAACCACGCCACCGCCGCCGCGGGGCGTGGTCGTCCGGACCGCCGACCACGGCCAGTCCGCGGCTGGCGCCAGCTTGACACGCGCCATGAAACCGGCGCGCGCCGGCTCGCTGGCCTCGTCGTAGGCAGCGCGGAGCAGCTGCGCGACGTCCTCCTCACGCAGGAGCCGCTCGGGACCCTTCAGCGTGCGCTCGGCCGCCGACAGCTCCATGAGGCGGGCGACGCGGTGTCGATCGATACTGGCCATGGTGGTGCTCCTTGACGAATGAGGAGAGTCGCGGCGCGAACCGACTGGAATCAGTCGGCGACCCAGGTCCACTGCTCGCCGTTGTTCATGATGATCCCGCTGCGCTGAATGGCTTGCGCGATCGCACCGCCGGCGAACAGGTCGCCCGCCGCGGCGTGGAGCGTGGGCATGCCCGGCCCCTTGCGCGTGACGGTGAGGACCGCATCGAGCGGCACGATCGAGCGCGTCGGGAGGGTGATGGTGCCGACGTTGACGCTGTCGTAGATGACGTGGAGCGTTCCGAGCCACCCCGGCAGCGCCGCGCTCGCGGTGAACCGCGCGACACGGACGCCGGTGTCGCGTGCCCTGAAGACGGCCTCGGACCACTCGCGGAGGCGCGAGCCGAGCTCGTTGACGCCGCCGATGCTCTCGATCAGCAGCTCGAGCTTGACGAGCGCCTGTGGCGGCGTGAACACGCGGAGTTCGTCGCTCGGACGGACGAGGGTGAGCCGCGTGTTATCAGCGCTGGGGGTGTACTGCGCACGGATCTGCGTCGGCGCGCCGGTCCGCACCTCGAGGAACGTCTGCGGGTCGAGTGGCTGCGTGGTCAGGATGCACGCGTGCAGCATGTAGGGGTCGCCCGCCGGGACCTGTCCCCAGAGACCGGCGGGCAGCACGCCGGCCGGCGCCGTCAGCTCAGCCTCGTTCCAGCCCTCCACGAGCTTGAACACGGGCTTCTCCGTGACCGGGGTCTGGCCGTCGAAGCCGCCGCGGGTGATGAGCTTGATCTTGTTCATCGTTGGCCCTACTTCTCGCTCCCGCCCTTGCACCCGCGCTGGCACGAGCGGCCCGCCGCGCAGGAGGAGCAGCACTTGACCGCGTTGGCGTGCTCGACGTGGAGGCGGATGTTCTCGATCTGGTTCGCGTTGCCCAGGTGGCTGATGCGTACGCGCAGCCGGTTGTTGCCGCCGATGCAGCAGTGTTCGCCCATCGCCAGCGGGATCGGCAGCTTGCCCTCGCCGATCACGGTGTTGTCGTTGTTGTAGATCTCGCTGCCGTACTGAATCGCGTCGAGCGGCTCGGTGTCCACGAACCACTCGATCCGGATGTCGTCGTGGTTGTTCGCGTTGTTGGCCAAGCGGTAACGAAGCACGTAGCAGGCCGTGGGCCATGGCGGGTAGGCGGCCTGGGACAGAACGACCGACGAGCCTGGCGCCAGCGGGATCTGGCCCTCCACTACCTGATCGATGTTGGTGCGGCCGCCGCGGTAGAACCGAGCCACCGTGATCGGCGCGTACAGCAAGTTCTCGCAGCCGATCTTCGGCACGCCCATGCCGCACGCGGGCAGGTCGCCCTCGGTTGTCGGCAACGCGCCAACGCCGCCCATGCGCGCGAGATTCTGCGCGATCTCGACGCTGCCCATGCGCACGAGGTTCTCGGCGATCTCGCGGCCGAGCAGCTTCACAGTCTCTTGTTTCTCGATATCCATCGTATCTCCTGATTGTGCGTAGAGTGATCCTGTCCCTCATCCGCACGGGACGAGGGATGATTGTGGTGATCTTGTAATTGTCAGATTACGCGCGACACGAGTCGCCGGTCATGCGAACGCCGAGGAGCTCCGCGAGACCGTCCGTGGTGGAGCGAGCGTCGGCCGCCGGGGCGCCAGTGGCGATGCTGGACGCCGCGGGTTGCTGGCGGCCCGTCAGCTCGAGGAACTGCTCATCCGCGGTCCGTGGCGTGGACAGGCTGGGCATCTGGGACGCACTGCGGACCTGGGTCGTTGTGGGGGCCTGCGCTTCAGCGACAAGCACGGGGATGGCGTGAGCCGACCACGTGAACACGAGGACGTGGCCCTCAGCCAAGTCGCGCGCGGCGTCGGTCGGGACCTCGAGCTTGATTTCGAGGCCGTCCGCGTCGACTGCATGCACGAGCACTCGTGCGGAGTGTCCGCGCATGAGCTCCCGGATCCGTGCGACCTGGGTTCTCACGCGCCGCCCCCCTGACCCGGCACCAGGCGGGTGTACGCGAACGTGCTCGCCGCATAGGCGGCGCCGCCGACCGCGATCGTGGCGCGGGCGACGAGGCTGACGTCGGCCGCGGCCGCGGCGATCACGGCGATCACGCCCGCTGCTGCGAGCGGCGGGACCGGCCCGACGCGGACGTCGAGGGTCTTCTGCGCGATCATGCCGGTCGCCACGCCAGCCGCCCCGCTCGCCGCGAGCATCAGGACCTCCTGCCATCGGCCCCGGCGGAGCTGGCCGACCATCGCCGACGCCTCGGTGTCGGTGCTCGCGCGCCGGATAGCCTGGGCGGTGTCGAGGTCGTGCGCGGCGTAGTAGTGATCGATGATCATCTTCATCGCCTTGCCCATGCCGCGCTCCTCCATGCGGAGGCTCTCGCCGGGCGTCTGTGGTGATTCTGCCATTGTCTTGATCCCCTCCCTCTACGATGGTTGGCCGCCGATGTTGCTAAAGCCGGCGATGAGGTCGCTGGTGGTGATGCCCTCGGCCTCGGGCTTCTTCCGGCCGAACTGAGCGGCCCGGAAGGCCGCGTGCTCGGCCGCGGCGGCGATGTGCAGGCCGCGGTCGAAGGTGTCAATCTCCTTGAGCGCCTCCCGGTGCTGACGGCGCTGGTCGGAGCACTCCTTGGAGTATTCGCGGAGGTCCTTCATCTGCTCGTCGAAGAGTCGTCGCGTGTTGGCGGCGGCGGCTTCGAAGGTCTGGAGCTGGAGCTGCGTGAGCGCGGCCAGGCTGCCGTGCATGAGCTCCGTGAAGGTCTTGAAGTCACCGAGTTGGAGCGCCATCGAGGCAGGCGCAGCCGCGGGCGCCTCTGCGGGCATCGTCGCGGTCTGCGGCGCCGTTGCGTCTGCTGGCGCAAATCGCCGTGCGAGCGCCGCGGTGTCGATGAGCTCGCCCTCCATGTAGATGCTCGCGTCCGAGACCCCGAAATGCCACCCGAGGATGAACGACGGAGCGGCATTGAGCTCCACGTCGACGTCGGTCACGAGCTCGTCGCTCACCAGCACCACGATCCTCGCCTTCGCCACCATCGCTGACCTCCGGATTGAAGCTGAAACACCTCGTCCGTGTGAGTCAACCAGTATTTTTTGACAATCGACTGCTCGCATTCGTGCATCGGCAATTCGAGGGTGCGCGGAATGCCATCGGGAATGTGCCGAGCTCGATTGATTTCGCTCATTATAATCGATGCATCGTCCGATCATCGACGCGACACCCAGGGTCTACCGGCCAGCGAACCGGTGGCATAGCCACGTTATCCTGGGCGTGACGGCGATCCTAGAGCCGTGAAGCGTCAGGCGCCGGAACGTCGGCTACGCGGGTCCTGCACGACGATCCAGGATTTTTGACGTGACTGACGAGT
Organism: Nannocystis bainbridge; assembly: GCF_028368995.1. GTDB lineage: Bacteria > Myxococcota_A > Polyangia > Nannocystales > Nannocystaceae > Nannocystis > Nannocystis bainbridge. The sequence continues at coordinate 1,229,925 of NZ_JAQNDL010000001.1, forward strand.
CGTGTACCGTGCTCGCGTCGACTGGTCGCAGGTGTCCGAGAAGGCCAAACAACTGCTCGATGCATGGTGGCGTGAATACGAAGCCTGCAAGCGGGGCTGCGATTCACTGGTGCTCGGCGAGCACGTGCGTGACGGGCGAGTGCATATCCATGGCGACGTCCGATCGGACTGCGCGATGGTCTATGTCCACCCGTCCGGCTGCGTGACGCCGGTCGTCCTCGGCGACCACCGCGCGTGCATGGCCGCCTGCTGGCACGTGAGCGCAGCGGAGATCGAGATGTGGGACCGGGCGAAGCACCCGCCGCCCGCCGTGTGCATCGGCGGCGTCGATCGCCTCTTCACGCCGCTGCGGGGCCGTGTCGTGGTCGGCGCCGTCGAGGATGGGACGGCCGTCGTGTTGCTCGGCTTCCTCGGCACGCGCTGGGCAGTCGCGTACTGCGAGCCCGGGCGGCTGGAGTGGATCACTGCTGGCGACCGGCTCGGGACCCTCGACCTGGACGTGTGGCGGGTGATGCACCCGCGCCCGACGCCGGCATCGCCGCGGAAGTCGTCCGCGCCGCCGCCTCGGCCCGATCCGCAGCTCGACAGGATCCGCGAGCTCCACCGCCGTGTGCGCGGAGACTTCGGCGACGACGATCCGGTGACGGAGATCGGCGAGGTCGTCGTGAAGTGCCTCGAGGCCCAGGTCGAGCGCGTGCCTTGCGACCCGCTGCGTGAGCGCCTGGACTTCCTCGTCGATCTCATCGTCGAGGCGGGCCGCCGGGGCCTCCGCGCCGATCCGGTCGGCACCAAGAGGGAGCTCGCGGAGATGTTCTCCAGGGTGCTGAGCCGGGTCATCACGCCAGCGGAGCTGGGGGAGGCGCTGCTGGCCGCGCGGGAGCTGGGCTGCTGCTTCGTGTCACTTCATGGGCGCACGTGGACGCTTCGGCTGTGCGAGCTCGTCGATCTGCGATCCGAGTTGCATCGGCGCCTGCTCGAGCAATCCGTGTCGGGTTTCGTGCTCGGGCGTGCGTCACGCGGCGTGCGAACGCCGCCACCCACTGCACAAGCCACGAAGATGCAGCCGGCGCCGACAGACGCCGGGCCGGCCGACAGTTCGGCTCCGACCTCGGCCACCGCTCTGCCTGCGGATTGGCTCGGTCTGATCACGAGCCTGTTGTTGGTCGCGAACCTGTTCGCGGCGACGCTCGAGCAAAGGACTAACGAATGCACCGAGTTTCGTGGGCAGGCGCAGCTCGGGCACTTGTCGCTGAAGCAGGTCCACGACTGCCGTGAGGTCGAGCGCGAGAGCTGGGCTGCGGAGCGCGAAGCGCTCGGGGGGCAGGTCGACGCGCTCCGTGCGGAACTCGCCGGGTTGCGGGCCGCGCGGGAGGCCCAGGCGGGCCGGGAACGGGAATTCTCTGGGCAGGTCGACGCGCTCCTTGCCGAGCTCGCCGCGGTCCGGGACGAGTTGGACGCTGCGGACCTCGAGATCGATGCGCTGCGAAGACGCCAGGCCGAGGCCAGCGCGGCTCACGAGAGGCTCGCCGGATGTGTCGAGCGCGCGAGAGACTCCCGGCTTGCGGCGGCAGGGACGGCCGCTCGGTCGGACGACAGCGCGACCCGACCGGCCATGGCGATGAACCTCGGCGCCGGCCCTGCGATCGCACACACCTCGCCTCGCGAACCGGAGGTTGCGACGAACATCGAGTACAACATGCACGAGTTGGGCGCGCACGGGCCTCGCGGTCCTCCTGCATCGCCAGGGTGCTCACCGAGCCGTAGCGACTCTCCGCGCTGACCTGGCCTCACCGGGGACGTGCTGTGTTGCATGCGGAATATCTGGTGAATGCGTGAACAAAGCCGCTCACACGCCGCAGGATGACTCTGGCGTCCAGTCTGGGACACCCTCGATATCATCGGGATTCCTCCAGACAATCTAAAAGACTCGAGCAGTCGCTCGCCAAGTTCGCACCGCCTCCGGGCTCGACGCCGGGGGCGGGGCCGACGACGAAACCGAAGCTCGGGGACCGGGCGGCGTCGGTGGGAATCCCTGCGCCGCCGGATCTGCTGGTCAGCGAGGCACGCGCGCGTGTGGGGGCGCCATCTCGAGCCCGTGCCGCCACCACGGGTGGAACCATGGGTCCGCTCGAATGGTCGAGCTTGCTGGCTTTCACGATGGAGGTGCATGCTCGACGGCTGACCGTCACAACCAAGATCGTCACGCAGCCGCCACCCGCCACGACGGTTGTCAAACCGCGGCGGCGCGGCGAGGATGCAGGCTGATGCACGTGCTCATCGTGGATGACGACGAGGAGACGCTCGAGCTGGTGGCGAGTACGCTGCGGCGCGAGGGGCACCGCTCGACGCCGGCGACCGGGCCGGAAGAGGCCTTGCGGGCGGTCGCCGCGGGCGAGTTCGACGTCATCGTCCTCGACGTCATGCTCGGCCAGGCCTCGGGTCTCGAGCTGTGTGCGGAGCTGCGCCGACGCGAGGTCCAGGCGCCGATCCTGTTCCTCAGCGCGCGGGGCACCGTCGGCGCTCGCGTCGACGGACTCGACGCCGGGGGCGACGACTACTTGCCCAAACCCTTCGCGGTGCGCGAGCTGTTGGCCCGGATCCGGGCCCTCGGGCGACGCGGGCCCAGCCTGCGGCCGTCCGTGCTCCGCGCCGGCGAGGTGCTGCTCGACTTCACCGCCCGCAAGGCCTTCGTGGCCGGCCGCGAGGTGCCGGTCACGGCGCGCGAATGGGACGTCCTGCGCGTGCTGGCGGATGCCCGCGGTCGCGTCGTCAGCTTCGACGACATCCTCGAGCGCTCGTGGGGCGAGGTCTCCGAGAAGACGCGGGCCAGCCTGGAGGTCATCATGTCGCGGCTGCGGCGCAAGCTCGACGCCGGCAGCGAGCGCGGGCTGGTCCGGACGGTTCGCGGCTTCGGCTACGCGCTGGAGCTCGAGCCATGAGGCGGCGCGTGTCCGTCGTCCAGACGGTCCTGAAGGCCTACCTGGTCAGCGTGATCGCGTTCGCCGTGGCCACCGTCGCCGTCGGCAGTGCGGCAATGCTGGTGATCATGGTCCGCCGCGACGACGCGCACGCGACCGCGCTGGCGCGCACCCTCGGCACCGAGCTCCGCGATCACGAGGCCGATCCGCGGCCCGAGAAGGACGCGCTGATCGCCCCCGAATTGCAGGCCGAGCAGTGGTTCGGCCGCCGCATCGAGGCCTGGCGCGGCACCGAACGAATCGGCGGGCCGAGCGCGCGCGGCGTCCTGGCCGGCTGGGTGGGCGAGCAAGGCTGCCGCCAGGTCGAGCTGCAGGGGACGTGGTCGCGGGTCTGCGCAATCGAGACGGACGCGGCGATCACGATCGTGGTCGCCTCGCCGCTGGCCGCGATCCTCGCCGACGTGGTGCCGCTGATCGGGGCGATGATCGTGACGGCCCTCGCGGTGACCGTGGCCCTGTCGATCCTCGGCCGCGGCTGGCTCCGTCGCCGCCTGTCGCCGCTCGCGGAGTTCGAGCGCCAGATCGGCGGCTTGCAGGTGCTCGATCGCAACCAGCGGATCGAGAGCGACTGGGGCGTGGCCGAGGTCGACACCCTGGCCTCGACCCTCAACTCGCTATTCGAGCGGATCCAGCGGTCGGTCGAGCGCGAGCAGCGGTTCGTCGCCGACGCCGCGCACGAGCTGCGCACGCCGCTGACGCGCCTGTGCGGCCAGCTCGAGCTGGCGAGCGAGGAGCTGCCCGTGGGCTCCGAGCTCCACGACCGGGTCACCGCGGCCGCGCGCACCAGCCAGGAGCTCGGCCGGACGATGGAGATCCTGCTAGCGCTGGCCCGCAACCAGGCCATCACCGGCGAGGCCGTCGACCTCGACGAGGTGGTCACTGCCTGCGTCGCCTCGCTTCCGCCCGCCGAGGCCGCCCGCGTCCACGTCCGCCGGGGCGAGCCGGCGATCGTCCGCGGAGACGAGCTCCTGCTGCGCCTGGCGTTGGGTAACCTGCTGGACAACGCGCTCAAGTACTCGCCAGGCGCCGTCGAGATCGGCACGTACGCCGGCGAGGACGAAGCCGTCGTGCAGGTCGACGACCATGGGCCGGGCCTGTCCGAGGCCGACCTGACCCGGATCCGCACGCCCTTCGTCCGCGGTAGCAACCATGCGCGCCGCGTCCGCGGCGCCGGCTTGGGCCTAGCCCTCGTCGAACACGTGGCCGCGCTGCACCGCGGCGCCCTGGGGCTGGCCAACACCGGCGACGGCCTCCGCGCCACCCTCCGGTTCTCATCGTGGCGCTCTTCCGCGTTAGGCGACGGTTAAGCCTATACGTGTAGCCTCCGTCGCGGTGACCCGGGCGACGACCTCCACGCGCGCATATCACGAGCGGCGTTCGCCTGGGCGCAGCGAGTTTCAGCAGCGACGCGTTCGCCGGGTCGCAGCGAGGTTCCGGCAATGACACGTTCGTCGGGCCGCGAGCTGCCCGCGGCGACACGGTCGTGGAGCCGCAGCGAAGTCCTTACCGCGACGCGACGGCTCGGGTGGGCGGCCGCGGTGCTGCTGGTGATCGGATGCGCTCAATCCCGCTTCGACCGTGAGTGGGTCACGGGCGAGCTGGCGGACCGCGTGCCGGGCGTCGTCGTCGGCGCGCCGGAGGCGGGACAGGAGCCGACGCTGCCGGTTGGTGTCTCGCTGGCTGACGGCCTCGACGAAGGCGAGGCCGTCAGCGTCGCGCTGTGGAACAGCCCCTCGTTCCAGGCCGACCTCGCTCAGCTGGCGGTCGCCCGCGCCGACCTGGCCGACGCCGGGGCCCTGCCGAACCCGATGTTGACCATGCTGTTCCCGCTCGGGCCGCATCAACTGAGTGGGTACCTGCTGGTCCCGCTCGCAGCGCTGGCACAGCGCCCGGCCCGCGTCCGGGCTGCCCAGCGCGACGTGGAGCGCGTCGCCGACTCTCTAGTCCAGACCGGCCTCGATTTGATCCGGGACGTCCGGCTCGCCCACGCCGACGCCGCCGCCGCCGCCGAACGGGGCCGGGCCCGGGTGGAGCTGGTGGGCCTGTGGACGGAGAGCGAGAAGCTGGCCCAGGCGCGCGTCGACGCCGGGGACACCAGTCGGCTCGAGCGCGACGCGATCCGGGCCGAGGCCCTCCTGGCCGCCGACCTGGCCGCGCGCGCCGAGCACGACGCGGCGCTCGCCCGCCTGCGCTTGCGGCAGCTCCTCGGGGTGACGAGCGCGACGTTGCCCGACGACACCCCCGTGATCGCCGACGCTGGAGCGCTGCCGAAAGACCCAGACGGGCTCATGCGCGAGGCGCTGGCGGCCCGCCCCGACCTCCGCGCCGCCGAGCTGGCGGTCGAGGCGGCCGGCAAGCGCCTCGGGCTCGAGCGGGCGCGGATCTTCCAGGGCCTCCTGCGCGTCGACGGCCAGCTCGACGCGCAGGGCTTCCACCCGTCGCTCGGCTTTCACCAGATCGAGCTGCCGATCTTCAACTGGAACCAGGGCGGCCGCGCGCGGGCGAAGGCGGAGCTGCAGCGAGCGCTGTGGCGCTACGCCCAACTGCGGCAGCAGATCGTCGCCGAGGTCGCGACCGCGGAGCTCCAGGCCCGCCTGGCCCACGAGTCGCTGACGCGCTGGGACGAGCAAGTGCAGACGCTGACGCGTACGGTCGCCGCCGCGACCAGCAGTTTCCGCGCCGGGTCCGACTCCTACGTCGTCGTCCTCGACGCCAACCGCCGCCTGCAGGACGCGCGGATACGCGAGATCGACCTCCGCGCCGATCTGCGCCGCGCCCTCGCCCAGCTCGACCGCAGCGTCGGCCGCCGTCTGACCCCGCCCTCGACCTCCTCCTCCGCTCCCCAGGGAGCCCAAGGGACCGGCGATGCCGCGACCCGCCCATGAATCGATCGCAGCGCTCGCGGTCGCCTGCTGCGCCTGCGGGGCGCCGCAAGCCGCCCCGCCGGCCTGCCCGCTGCCCGTGCAGACCCGCGCCCACGGCGACGAGCAGTCGCTGGCCGCGGTGACGCTGACGCCCGAGGCCGAGGCCCGCCTCGGGATCACGCTCGCCGCGGCCGAGCTGCGCCCGATGCCGCCGGTCCGACGCCTGCCCGGCGAGGTCGTCGCCCGACCTGGCGGGACCGTGATGCTGACCGCGCCCGTCCCGGGCCTCCTGCTCGCACCCGGCGACTTGCCGCGGCCGGGCGAGATGGTCGCGCACGGCCAGGCGCTCGCGCGGCTGGTGCCGCTGGCGGCCGTCGACCGCGACCTGCGGGCTCAGGCGCAGAGCCGGGTGGCCGCGGCCGAGGCCCGACTGCTGGCGGGAAACAGCCGGGTCCAGCGCGCCGAGCGTTTGATCGAGAGCGGGGCGGGTAGCGAGCGCGCGGCCGAGGACGCGCGGGTCGAGCGGGACATCGCCGCCGCCGAGCTCACGGCGGCGAAAGCTCGCGTGCGGATGATCGACCGCACGCCGCTCTCCTCCGACGTCGCCACCACCCTGCGCGCGCCCATGGCGGCCGTGGTGCGCCAGGTCCTGGTCGCCGAGGAGCAGGCGGTCGCCGGCGGCGCGCCGCTGCTCGAGCTCGTCAGCAGCGAGCCGCCGTGGGTCCGCGTGCCGACTGTCGCCGCCGAGCTCGGGGCCTTCGACGAGACGACTGCCGAGGTCACGCCGCTCGGCCGCCCCGCGACGCCCGTCGCGGCCCCGCGGGTCGTCGGCCCGCCGACCGCCGATCCGCTGGCCGGCACCGTCGATCTGTATTTCGCTCTCCCCGCCGCCGGCGAGTTCCGCCTCGGCGAGCGCGTCGGCGTCGACCTGGCGCTGCGGCGCGAGGCCGAGGCCCTGGTCGTCCCGCGCGCGGCGATCGTCCACGACCTGCACGGCGGCGCGTGGGTCTACGTGCCGGCCGGCGCGCACCGCTACGATCGCCGGCGCGTCGAGCTGTCCCGAGTGACAGGTGACCTCGCGCTCGTGGCCCGCGGCCTCGCGGTCGGCGACGCGGTCGTGGTCACCGGGGCGGTCGAGCTGTACGGCAGCGAGTTCGGGGCGGGTCACTGAGGTTGCGATGCACTGGCTGATCCACGCCTGCCTGCGCCTGCGCCACGTCGTCGTCCTCGCCGCGGCCCTGCTGATCGTGCTCGGGATCCGCCTCGCCGGCGACACCCCGGTCGACGTGTTCCCCGAGTTCGCACCGCCGATGGTCGAGATCCAGACCGAGGCGCCGGGACTGTCGAGTCCCGAGGTCGAGCAGCTGGTGTCCGTCCCGCTCGAGACGGTGCTGAGCGGCACCCCGTGGCTGCGGACCATGCGCTCCAAGTCGGTGCTCGGTCTGTCCTCTGTGCTGCTGATCTTCGAGCGCAATACTGACCTGATGGCCGCGCGCCAGCTGGTGCAGGAGCGGCTGGCCCGCGCCGCGCCGCAGCTGCCGGTGGTCGCCCGCCCGCCGGTGTTGATGCCGCCGCTGTCCTCGACCAGCCGGCTGCTCAAGATCGGCGTGTCCTCGCCGACGCGGTCGCAGATGGAGCTGACCGACATCGTCCGCTGGACCCTGCGCCCGCGGCTGATGGCCGTGCCCGGCGTCGCCAACGTGGCCGTGTGGGGCCAGCGCGACCGCCAGCTGCAGGTCCAGGTCGACCCCGAACGCCTTCGGCTGCACGGCGTCCGCCTCGACGAGGTCGTGCGCGCCGCCGGCGAGGCCACCCAGCTCAGCGCCGGCGGATTCGTCGACACGCCCAATCAGCGCTTGCCCGTCGCCCACGCCCCCGGGGCCGCCGACGCCAGGGCGCTCGGCGAGGTCGTCGTTGCCGTCCGCGGCGGGACCGTCCTGCGCCTGGCCGACGTCGCCGACGTCGTCGAGGACCACCCGCCGCCGATCGGCGACGCCGTCGTCGACGGCGGCCCCGGCCTGCTGCTCATCGTCGAGAAGCAGCCGTGGGGCAACACCCTCGCGGTCACCCGCGAGGTCGAGGCGGCCCTCGCCGCCATCGCCCCGGCCCTGCCCGCCGTCGTCCTCGACCCGACCATCTTCCGCCCCGCCACCTTCATCGAGCTGGCGATCGACAACCTCGGCCACGCCCTCGTGCTCGGCTGCGGCCTGGTCGTGCTGATCCTCGGCTGCTTCCTCTTCAATCTACGCACCGCCGCGATCAGCATCCTCGCCATCCCGACCTCGCTGCTGGCCGCCGTCGCCGTCCTCCACGCCTGGGGCGCGATGATCGACACCATGATCCTGGCCGGCCTCGTGATCGCCCTCGGCGAGGTCGTCGACGACGCCATCATCGACGTCGAGAACATCCTCCGCCGCCTGGCCGAGAACCGCCGGCGAGCCACGCCGCTCTCGAGCTTCCAGGTGGTCCTCGCGGCCTCGCTCGAGGTCCGCAGCGCGGTCGTCTACGCGACCGCGATCGTGATCCTCGTGTTCCTTCCGATCGTCTTCCTCGACGGCGTCGCCGGGGCGTTCTTCCGTCCGCTCGCCCTCGCGTACGTGCTGGCCGTGTTCGCGTCGATGCTCGTGGCAGTCACGTTGACCCCGGCGCTGTGCCTGTTGCTGCTCCCGCGCAGCCACGGCCGCGAGAGCCCGATCGCCCGCGGCCTGCGGCACGCCTACCAGCCATTGCTCACCCCGCTGCTGGGCCGTCCGCGCCTCGCCGTGGCCGTCGCCGTGACCCTGTTCGCCGGCACCGCAGCGTCCGTGCCGTTGCTCGGCGAAGGCTTCTTGCCCGAGTTCAAGGAGCACGATTTCCTGATGCACTGGGTCGCCAAGCCCGGAACCTCACTGGAGGCGGTGGCGCGCACTGCGGTGCGCGCGAGCGACGAGCTGCGGGCGATCCCCGGCGTGCGCAACTTCGGCGCCCACATCGGCCGCGCCGAAGCGGCCGACGAGGTCGTCGGCCCCAACTTCGCCGAGCTGTGGATCAGCCTCGATCCCGCCGCCGACTACGGCTCCGCGCTCTCGCGGATCAAGGCTGTCATCGACGGCTACCCCGGCATCTACCGCGACGTCCAGACCTACCTGCGCGAGAAGATGAAGGAGGTCCTGAGCGGCTCGGGCGGCGCCATCGTCGTGCGCCTGTTTGGCCCCGAGCTGGGCGAGCTGCGCAGCCAGGCCGCCGAGGTCGCGCGCGCCCTCGCCGACGTCGACGGGATCACCAACCTCAAGGTCGAGCCCCAGGTCGAGGTCCCGCAGATCGAGGTCCGATTCAAGCCGGAGGCCGCGCGCCCGTTCGGCCTCAACCCCGGGGAGGTCCGCCGCACAGCGACCACCCTGATCCGCGGCACCAAGGTCGGCGAGGTCTATCGTGGCGGGCAGACCATCGACGTCGTCGTCGTCGGCGCGGCCCGCCTGCGCGACGACCTCGCCGCCGTGCAGTCGCTGCGGATCGCCGCGCCCCTGGGTGGCGAGGTCGCGCTCGCCGAAGTCGCCGACGTGTCGATCGTCCCGACCCCCAATGTCGTGCTGCGCGAGAGCGGCGCGCGCAAGCTCGACATCACCTGCGACGTCACCGGCCGTGACCTCGGCCAGGTCGCTCGCGAGGTCGAGTCGAGGGTGCTCGCCCTCGCGCGCCCCGCCGGTTACCACCCCGAGTTCATCGGCGAGTACGCCGCCCGCCAGGCTGCCCGCGACCGCCTGCTCGCGCTGTCGCTGCTCGCCGTGCTCGGCATCGGCGTGGTCCTGTTCGTCGACTTCCGCGCCCTGCGACCGACCCTGCTGGTGTTCACCACCCTGCCGTTCGCGCTCGTCGGCGGCGTCGCCGGCGTGTGGTGGATTGGCGGCGTGCTGTCGCTCGGCTCTCTGGTCGGCCTCGTCACTGTCCTAGGGATCGCCGCACGCAACGGCATCATGCTCATCAGTCACTTCCGTCACCTCGAGCTCGAGGAAGGCGAGCCGTTCGGCCCGACGCTGGTCCTGCGCGGCGCCGCCGAGCGCGTCACGCCGATCGTGATGACCGCGCTCGCCACCGGCCTGGCCCTCGTCCCGCTGGCCCTCGGCGGCGACCGCCCGGGTCAGGAGATCGAGCACCCGATGGCAGTGGTGATTCTCGGCGGTCTGGTGACCTCGACGGCCCTCAACCTGTTCGTCGTGCCGGTCCTGTATCTGCGCTTCGGCGCGACTCGACGGCTTCGGTGATCGCGGCCCCATCCGGCCATCCGCGTGACCCGGTCCGGGGGAGGCGGACGACGAACGCCGCCCCGCCGCGAGCGGCGCGCTCGACATGGATCTCGCCACCATGGCCCTCGATGACCCGCCGGACGATCGCCAGCCCCAGCCCGAGCCCTGCGCGGGCGTCGACACGGTCGGCGACGGGCGACGCTCCGCGCACGAACGGCTGGAAGATTCGCTCGCGCTCGTGGGCCGGCACCCCGGGCCCCTCATCGCTGACGACGATGTCGATCGCGGCGGTCGTGACCCGGCTTTCGAGGCAGACCGTGCTGCCGCGCGGAGTATGTGCAATCGCGTTGGCGACGATGTTCCCCAGGGCGCCTTCCATCAATCCGCGCTCGACCGTCAATTCGTCGAGCCCCACACGACAGACCTGGATCGCCACTCCCGCAGCCCTCGCCGCAGGCAGCCAGCGCTCGGCGACCGCATGAGCGAGGCTGGCAACGCTCGCAGGCTCGCGGCGGATGATGATGCCGGCGCGCGCCAGTATCAGCAACGATTCGACCAGCCTGGACATATGGCGGACCTCTCGCAGCGCGCGATTCGCCGCCACTTCCCACTCCTCGCGCGTGCGAGGCCTGCGCAGGGCGACCTCGAGCGTGCTCGACAGCACGGCGAGTGGCGAACGCAGCTCGTGCGAAGCGTCGGCCGCGAATTGGCGCTGCAGGGCGGTGCCCCGCTCGAGCCGGGTGAACAGGCCGTTGAGCGCCTCGCTAAGGGCGTCGAGCTCGTCTCCGGTCGACGACACGGGCAGTCGCTCGCCGAGGTGCTCCGCCGACATACGGGCCGCCGCGCGGACGACCGTGTCCACGCGCTTAACGGCCCGGCGCGCGTGCCAGTGGGCGCCGAAGACGGCGAGCAGGAGCCCGAGCGGGGCCGCCGCGGCCAGCGCCAGCCCGACCTGCTCGAACGCCTCGGCCAGCGAGTCCTCCTCGACGAATCCCCCCGCCTGCCCCTCCTCCTCTTCGTCGAGATAGACGATGAGGCCGGCCGTCCCCGCGAAGACCACCAGACTGAGCGCGGTCGAGGCGCCGATCCACATGGCTAGCGCCGCGCCGAACGACCGCGTGCCGCGCTGCCTCAATTGGCACCTACCTTGCAGCGCAACCCGGCGCCGCGCACCGTCTCGATTCGGACCGCCTTGCCGACGAGCTTGCGCCGCAGGTGCGTGAGGTGGACATCGATCGTATTCGTGCCCGGGTCGACGGCGCAGCCGAACACGTCGCGGAGGATGTCGCTGCGCGGTACGACCTCGCCGCGGCGGCGCAGCAGATACGACAGGAGGGCGTACTCTCGCGGCGAGAGCGCGACGTCCTGGCCCGCGCAGCGGACCACGTGGCCGTCGTCGAGGACCACCTCCTCGTCGCTCTGCGGCCACCAGCGCGGCTGACTCGCCCGCCGGCTCAGGGCGCGGATCCTGGCGACCAACTCGCCGAACGCAAACGGCTTGACGAGGTAATCATCAGCGCCCAGCTCGAATGCCCGCACCCGCGCCTCGAGGGCGTCACGCGCGGTCAAGACCAGCACCGGCACGGGTCGATGCAGTCGTCGCAATTCCTGCAAAACATCGAGTCCGTCGCCGTCGGGCAAGCCGAGGTCGAGGACGATGACGTCCAGATCGGCGCCGCGGGCGCGACATAACGCGACGGCCGCCTCCGCCACGTGGACCACGTCCATCCCTTCCTCTTGGAGACCCTGCTGAATGACCTCGAACAATGTTGCATTGTCCTCGACGAGCAGAATTCTCATGGGCACTCCTTGCAATCTCTGCACAGCGCGCAGCGCTCGCGCCGCCCCGCATGGGCTGCCGGGCGGAGCGGACGGGCGCAGGATGCGTCACGCGCTCGCTTATGCCAGTTTTCCCGGCCCGGGACCATCGGCCCGAACATTAAGATCTCCTGAATCGTTAAATCTTCGTGTAGCAAGCGAATCGTCGATTGAACCGAGGGTGAATGCGATAAAGTGAGAGTAGGAGTGAATCACATGACGAAGATTTGGAACTACCATTCCCTGTCCCTCCTTGTCGTCGCCGTCGGCCTCTCGGCCTGCGATCCCGCCGAAGCCACGAATGCGGCGTCCGTCCGCACCGATTCTTGTGCCACGAATGACGAGGCCGGGCCGGACGGCGAGACGGCCGACGACCTTTGCAGCCTCTCGCAAGCGGCCGGCCCCGCCGCCCAGGACGACGAGGCCGAAGGCCAGGAGGAGGAGGACGAGGGCGGCGAGAACGAGAGCGAAGAGGACGAGGACGGCGAGGACGAAGACGAGGGCGAAGAGGGGGAGGAGGACGAGGGCGAAGAGGAGGACGAGGGCGAAGAGGAGGACGAGGGCGAAGAGGAGGACGAGGGCGAAGAGGAGGACGAGGGCGAAGAGGAGGACGAGGGCGAAGAGGAGGACGAGGGCGAAGAGGAGGACGAGGGCGAAGAGGAGGACGAGGACGAGGACGAGCCCCGACCGGCCTGAGCAGTTTCGCTGTCCGCATGTACCCGCGCTGCACCGTCGCGCGTGGACCAACAGTAGACGGCCGTCCGGCGAAAGCCGGCTGGCCGTCTATTTCGGGCTCTCCTAATACACTCATGGGTGGTGCATCGGCCCTCAACTGACCCAGGGCGCCATGAAAAGTCTGTGAAGCGGGATACATCTCAGCGAAGTTCTTGCGCACGTCCCCGCGGTGCCCGAATCTGTGGTGTTACGCGGCGATTGGATGTAGTACGAGCGCATGCGCGTATCCGCTCTTCTTCGCAGGACGTCGCGGACGGCCTCCGCACGGTGCCGGGCTCGCCGGTGTAGAAGCCGGCGACGACGCCGGCGGGCAGTGTTGACGCCGGTCACGATCCGCGTGAATTCGCCGACGAAATTCGCCGGGGAGATGCGCGAGCGCGTAGGCGGCCTCCAGCGTGCCGAAGTGCTCGGAGGGTCAAGGGTGCGCTCCCTTCGGTCGCCGGCCTACGGCCGCCCTTGACCCCTCCTGCGCGCTTCGGCAAGTGGCCCCCATGGCCTATCCTCGCATCCAGGTGTCCGTACACTGAACACCTGTAACCATGATGCGTCACTCAACGGTAGCAATCGGGTCTTCTTGCCTCGAATTCGGCCTTCGACGGCCGTTTCGGTCAGTCGACGCCTCCTTCGTCGGCGAATTCACGCTGATTCTGGCCGGCGCTAACAGGCAGGGCGGCTTCGGCGATGTTGCGGACGGGGCGACCAGGAAGTAGTCGATCCGCGCCGCCACAGCACTGAGTCGCCGGGAACTCCGCCAGCGAGACAGAGCGCGAGGTCTCGGACAGCTCCGTCGAACCCGCACACTGCGGCCAACGCGTTTCGGGTCACAGCGCGATCTGTGCCCCGAGCTCGACCACCCGGTTCGGCGGGATGCAGAACATGTCCGTGGCGGGAGGGACGTTGCGTGACAGCACCTCGAACAGGACCTTGCGCCACCTCGCCATGGGCCCTGAACCGGTCGGCAGGACGCGCTCGCGCCCGACGAAGTAGCTGACGTCGTCGGGGTCGAGGGCGACCCGCCCGGCGGCATGGAGTTCGGCCAGGACCGCCGGTACGTCGGGGGTCTGCTTGTAGCCGAAACGCAGCGTCACGTGCCAGAATCCGAACCCGAGCGACGTAATGGTGGCAGCGTCGACCGCTTCGACCCGCGGGACATGCTCGAGTTCGACCGCGAGCGCGATCACCGTCTTCGGGAGAACCTTGCTGTGCTTGAAATGGTGGAGCAGCGAGAGCGGCGTCGTGTGCGGCTCGGGTGTCATGAACACACCTGTGCCAGGCACGCGCGTGACGGTGTGATCGGCGGCCGACGCGGCGATCGCCTCGAGGTTGGTGAGGCTGCGACGCAGCGCGATCATCAGCAGGTCGCGGCCCTGCTTCCAGGTGATCATCACGACGAACAGGACGGCGCCGACCGCCAGCGGGATCCAGCCGCCATCGTCCAGCTTGGTCAGCGAGGCGATGAAGAAGTGGAGCTCGACCACGAAGAACGCCCCGATCACGAGTCCAGCCGTGGCCCGGGGCCAGTTGCGGATCCTGGTGGCGACCACATAGAAGGCCATCGATGTGCTGAGCATGGTGCCGGTCACTGCGACGCCATAGGCCGAGGCCAGCCGGCTCGACTCGCGCATGCCGATGACGAGCACAATGCAGGCGATCGCTAGCGTCCAGTTCACCCCCGACATATAGATCTGCCCCTCTCGTGACTCCGATGTGTGGACCACTCGAGTGCGCGGAAAGAAGCCCAGCTGCATGGCTTGGCGCGTCATCGAGAAGCAGCCCGTGATCATCGCCTGCGACGCGATCACGGTCGCCGCCATTGCCAGGAGCACCAGGGCGATGGTCGCAGGACCTGCCGGCACCATGTCCCAGAAAGTGTGCGTGACGCCGCCGGGGCGCGAGAGCACGACCGCGGCTTGCCCGAAGTAGTTCAGAAGCAAGGCGGGCATCACCAAACCATACCAGGCTCGCTGAATCGGCGGGCGACCGAAGTGGCCCAGGTCCGCGTAGAGCGCCTCGGCGCCGGTGAAGCACAGGACCACGGCGCCGAGCACCGGCAGCACGTGGGTGCCACCGTGTATCAGAAACGCGATCGCGTGGTGCGGCGACACGGCGCGCAACACCGCCGGATGTGCCGCGAGGTGGACGAGTCCGAGCGCGGCGATCACTGTGAACCACACCAGCATGACAGGGCCGAACGCCCGGCCGATGCGGGCGGTGCCATGGCGCTGGAACGCGAACAGCAGCAGCAGGACGGCACAGGTCGCCGGGACGATCGCCTGGTGTGCATAGCGCTGATAGTCGGGATCGGCGGACACCATCCGCAGGCCCTCGATCGCGCTCAACACCGAAATGGCAGGAGTGATGATGCCGTCGCCGTACAACAGGCCGGTGCCGAAGATCACCAGGAGCGTGCTGGCGCTCAACCGAACCCGCCGGCCGGGCGCGCCTCCGGTCAAGAGCGCCAGCAGGGCGAGGATGCCGCCCTCGCCGCGGTTGTCGGCCCGGCTGACCACCCCTACGTACTTGATCGCTACGATGATCGTCAGCGACCAGACGAACAGGGACAATACGCCGAGCACTGCCTCGTGCCTCCCGCCGTCGGCGTGCCGGATCGACTCCTGGAAGGCGTAGATCGGGCTGGTGCCGATGTCGCCGTAGACCACCCCGAGCGCTGCGAGCAGCAGCCCCCGAGCAGGTGCGCCCTCGGTCGCGCCGTGATCGAAGAGTTCGCCCTCGCTGATGCCGGGGTCAACAGAAGTCGTGGCGGCGCTCACCTCTGACGGGTGCTAACCGCCCCGGCGCGCGCTGACAAGGGATCGCGCGCGGGGGCACTTCGCGGACACGAGCGGGGCGCCGACGCGCCCGGCGCCTCGCTCGGCGAGCGTACCGCCGCGCGTCCTTCCGGCTCGCACGCGGCGGAGCTCGAGCCACGACGAATCGACGAACCGGACGGACGCGGCCTGGCCTCCTGCGGTCCGTAGCGGTCGCGCCCGCCGCTGGCCGACGGAGCAGGGCCTCGACAGCATGGGCAGTATCGCCCCCCACTTCGGGGCCACGGAGGCGGTCGTCGGCGGCTGGTTCACCGTGGCCGCCTGAATCAATGAGGTCACATGCCTAAGGGCGGTGCGAGCGCAGGAGTCCATCGTATGACAAGACATTCCAGGCATTCGTCAACCGCATCCGTGCAGGCGATCCTCAACGAGCTCGAGAACCTGCTCGCCCAACTGGAGACCCGCGTCGTCGCCCCCCTGATCCAGCGCCACCGGAGCGCCGCACCGACGATCGGCGGGGCAAGCTCGCGGAGCTCGCGGCGCGGGTCGCCGAAGTCGGTGGCGATGCCCAAGCGGAGGAGTTCCTCCTCGTCGGCGACGATGCGCGCAGGGTGTTGTGCGAGCACGGACCGGGGCGCCCGGCCGCGGGGCACCGCGAGCAGGCCACGGCCGACGCGGCGCTGCAGACCTTCGACGGCGTCACGCAAGGCTCCTCGCCGGCGTGGCAGCGTCACATCGTCGGGTCGTTCGGGTCGACGAGGCGGAGGTCGAGCTCCAATGTCCCGCCCAAAATTTCGGCGTATCGCCGGCACAGCTCGACGGCCTCTTCCATCCCCGAGAGCTCCAGCACCGCGAAGCCACCGATCAGCTCCTTCGACTCTGCGAATGGCCCGTCAAGCGTCCGCAAGTGGTTGTCGGTGAACACCATGCGCCTGGCCTCGGCGCTCGGGTGTAGCCGGAGAGATCGGACGAGCACGCCGGCCTTGATCATCTCGGTCTTGAGGCGGGTGAGGCCGGCCTTCTGCTTCGAGCTGCGCCCGCCGGCCTCGGTCGCCTGGTCGGCCTTCTCGATCAGCAGCATCTGCAACGGCGGGTCCTCCGGCGCAGGCATCAGGCCGATGTCCCACGGCTCGTTGAGCTTCCCGAGCTCCAGTTCGCCGTCGCCGAGGATCTTGCCGTAGCGCTCGGCCCAGCCGATGGCCTCCTCGCGCGTGCGCACCTTGAGCAGGAGCATCGCCGCCGGGAGCTCGTTCTCACCGCGGTAGGGCCCGTGCTTCACCGTGCAACGCCCGTCGCAGAAAACGAGTCGGGTGCGCGTCTTGCTGGCACCCAGGCCGGCGCCGTCAACGAGGCGCCCCGCCTTTGCGTGCTCACCGACGAACTCGCCCATCCTGGTGACGAGATCCATCGGCGGCGGGTGGCCCGCCTCGGTCTGCGGATCGTTCTTGTGCATGATCATGAAGCGCATGGTGAACTCCTACGTGGGCTGCAAGCGGTGTTCGTGGTCCGTCCGGGCCGGCACCTGCCTGCCCTTCACCCACACGACGAACGACGCTCGCGCCGAACGACACGACCCGTCGATCTTTTTGCAACCACGCGGAACTGCTTCAAAAATAGAATCTGGACGGCGGCGGTCCGATGCCGCGTGGCGGGTAGTCGTCGCCGGTTTGCCGCGTCGCATGCCGTGAATTTCTCGGAAAATCCAGGCGAATGCCGGATGTGAACGACCTCGCTCTTTGTTGCCCGCAGCGCCCTCAGCGGTCGCTAGTACAGCCGGCCCGAAGTTCTCCAGGGGTTCATGCGAGCTGTTCCGTCCTGGATCCACCCGGATCCATCGCCAGGACGATTCAGGCGACGGAATAGGCCCCGGCGAACATCCCGTCGAGGTGGCGCGGCGCCTGCGAGCCGAACCCGGACCACTTCGCCCGCGCTGCGCGGCGAACAGCTCGCCGCACTGCGGCGAGAAGAATTGGTCGACGCGGGTCCAGTTCTGGATCGCGTCGCAGGTGATCAGGATCCCGCCGTCGCGGGCGAGCAGGACCGCGGCCTCGGGGAAGCGGGCCGAGCGGAACTCGAAGACGCCGTCCGCGAGCGGGAACGGGCCGCCGGGCGCGAGGGTCCGTGCCGTCGCGGCCGTAGGCGTGCGTCGCCGCCGGCAGCGCTCACAGCCGTAGCGGTCGCAGTAGAACGGGTCGTCGCGGCCGTGGAAGGCGGACAGGAGAATGACAGACTGCCGTTCATAGTGAACGTCACGTCCTCACACGGCGCCGGAGCTCGACGCCGATGCTGCCGTCGATCGTGATGTCGCCGCCCGTCGCCGCGTGCGTTCCTTGAGGGCGCGTTGCGGTAGGTCCGCTCGCGGGAGGCTCGCTCGACCAGGACGGCGCGGGCGTCGACGTTCAGGACCGAGGGGGTCGTGCCAGTGGCAGTCGCCGTGGCCGTCGATGGCGTCGCAAAGCCTCGGCTTTGAACCGCGTCGTGACGAGTTCGGCCTCGAGGCGCTACCAGGCATCTCGGAGGCTCGAGGATGGACGACGACGAGAAACTGGACGATCGCTACGCCGCGGAGAGGGGTCCGCGCGATCAGAAGCAGTCGAGGTCCTCGGGGGGGCATTCCAGGGTGTTGTTCTGGAAGATCGCGTCGACGGGTACGGCGCAGTACTCGTCCTCGAGGCAGAGATCGAGGGAGGGCGCTTCATCACACTTGGCCGGAATCACTGCGCAGAACGGGTTGGGATAGACGAAGTCCGTGTGGGACGCGTTGCAATAGGGCCCGGGGATCACGCAGATCTGGCCCTTGTCGCAGAAGAAGTCGTCGCAGGGCGTGGGGGGAGGCTCGGGCTCGCCCTCGGAGCCGCTGGCCGTGGCCATCGTGGTCGTGTCCGGTTCGCCGGTGGTGTCGACGACGGTATCGGCGGCGCCGGTCGTGTCCGTGGCCGCGGAAGTGGTCGCGGTGGTCTCGCCCGTGGTCGCCAGGCCGGACGTCTCGGCCGTGGTCTCCGCGGTCGTGCTCGGGTCGGTCCCCGAGGTCCCTGGCTTGCCGCCTTCGGAGGGACAGGCGCTGGTGAGCGAGGCCAGGGTCACGAGAGCGAGCATCCGTGAAATCCAACGAGGACCAGTCTTCATGCCACGCGGCCAAAGCAGGTGTCGTGCCAGGCAAGGATGCCCCGATCTCGGCGCCTTCGCTGCCTGCGTGGGGTTCTCCGCGACATCGGTGTCACACCGGACTCCCCTGTGCGTCGCGGCGATCCAGGCGACGACGTGCAGGCTACCGAAGTTCTCCCGCGCGGGGGTGCGCGACCGCGGTCGCCGCGGCACCCGCTGTCACGCAGTCTTCTTGCCAGTCTTCCCGGCGGCGAGCTTCTCGGCGGTCGCCTTCGCGGCGGCGGCGGGTTTCTTGGCTGTCTTCTCGGCGGTCGCCTTCGCGGCGGCGGGTTTCTTGGCTGTTTTCTCGCCGGTCGCCTTCGCGGTGGTGGCGTTCGTTATAGCCGAATCCTTGGTGGTGTTGGCGGGGGGCTTCTCGGAGGACGACGTGGTATTCGGCGTCGTTCGGCTGCCGTCGCGGTGCAGCAGCAGCACCACGCTGGCGCCCAGCCACTTGTAGAGGCCGGCCGCCTCCTCCGGCAGCAGTCCGACGTCGACCAGGCGGGCCTCGATCTTGGCCGTGGACGTGTTCAACGGGACGCTCGCGCCGCGCAGGCGGTCGTAGTAGCCCCGGCCAGTTCCGGTCCCGGCTTGCCAGTACCACACGAAGGCGTAACGGGCCCCCATGGTGAGATAGGCCTTGAGCGAGTCCATGGGCTTCAGCGTGCAGTCGTTGGCGTCCTCGAAGGCCGTCCGGGCCTGCTTCGGTGACTCGTCGGCACGGTGGATCCACCAGCCGATGCCCTCGGGGGTCATGGAGTCGAGAACAGCGCGCGCGGCGAAGTTGCCGCGCACGCCGCTCGGCCGCGGGTGCCATGCGAAATTCCGGATCGACGGGATCGCCAGGTGGCCGCCGTTTTCTCCCTTGCTCTGGTCGGGGTTGTGCTTGTCCTGCTCGAACATCCACGTGAACTCGACGCCCCCGAGAGTCTCCGCGAAGACGTCGAGCTCCGGAGGCAGCGGGAGACCGGCCCGCTCCTCGGCGGTGAGCGGGGCAGCGAACGCGGCGTCGATGATCGATACGTCGGGTCGGGCCGAGAAAGCGCGGATGTAGGCTCGGAGGAGCTGTGCGAGGGGGAGCTGCATGTTCGAGGCGTAGCAGGAACGTGGGCAGGCATACAGGGCCCGGGCCGTGGCGATCCCCGTCGAGACGCTGCCGGGCCAGGTCGCCCAGGTCGACTTCGGCGACGTGGGCAAGCTCTACGACCCCAGGGCCGGCGTGCTGCGTCGGGCTTACGTGTTCGTGATGGTGCTCGGCTACTCGCGCCACATGTTCGCGCGGATCGTGTTCGACCAGAGCACCGAGACCTGGATCCGGCTGCACATCGACGCCTTCGAATCCTTCGGCGGCGTGCCGGCGGTCATCGTCCCGGACAACCTCAAGGCGGCGGTGATCCGCGCCGCATTTGCCATCGACGACAAGTCCGTGCTCAACCGCAGCTACCGCGAGCTGGCGCGGCACTACGGCTGCAAGATCGACCCGGCGCCGCCGTACACGCCCGAACACAAGGGCAAGGTCGAGTCGGCGGTGAAGTACGTCAAGCACAACTTCATGCGGCCGCGCGACGAGCTCGACGTCAGCGTGCTACGCCCACAGCTCGACGCGTGGGTCGAGGAAGTCGCCGGTCAGCGTGTACACGGCACGACCCGCAAGGCACCCCGGCACCGCTTCGAGACGGTCGAGCGGGCGGCCCTGCTGCCGCTGCCACAATCACCGCATGAGATGGCCATCTGGCACGCCGCGAAGGTCCACACCGACAGCCACGTCGTCTTCGATAAAGCGATGTACTCGGTGCCCTGGCGCTTCGTCGGCAAGCAAGTCACGGTTCGCGCCTGCCGGGACTCGATCGCGCTGTTCTTCGAGGACATTCGAATCGCCACGCACGAGCGCGCAGCCGCGGGCAAGCGACGGACCCACGAGGCCCACCTGCCGGAGGGCCGCCGCGAGCTGCGTCATCGTAGCCAGAGCAACTGGGAGGAGCGCGCCGACGCGCTCGGCGACGAGGTGGGTGCATACATCCGCGAGGTCTTCGCCAGCGACGACGTGCTCCTGCAGCTGCGCACGGTGCAAGCGATCGTCACGTACCTCGAGGGCCATCCTGCCCACCGCGCCCGGGCGGCCTGCGCCCGCGCCCGCTACTTCGCCAGCTACAGCTACGGCGCCATCAAGAACATCCTGCGCAAGGGCCTCGATCTGCAGTCCTTGCCCGGCGTGGTCCTGCCCGAACGCGGGAGGCTGGAGCGTCCACGATTGGCCCGCGACATCAAGGAGCTGCTCGCGGCTCCCCTGGAAGACACCGATGCACCCCACTGAAGATCTGATCCCCATTCTCAAGAAGCTGCGCCTGTCGGGCGTCCTCGAATCCCTCGATCTGCGCCGACGCCAGGCCGTCGATGACAGCCTCTCCTTCGACGAATTCCTGTACCGACTCCTGTACGACGAGGTCGAGCGTCGTGACGGCAAGCAGATGGCCTCACGGCTGCGCCGGGCCAACTTCGAGGGCAGCAAGACCTTCGACAGCTTCGACTTCAACTTCAACCCGAAGATCCCCAAGCACAAGCTCATCGACCTCGCGACCTGCAACTTCGTCAACCGGCACGAGAACGTGCTGCTGATCGGCAAGACCGGCGTTGGCAAGAGCCACGTCGCGCAGGCCCTCGGCCACCGCGCGTGCATGGGTGGCCACCACGTGCTCTACACCTCGGCCCACGACATGCTGACCCAGCTGCGCGCCTCAAGGGCGGACGAGTCCTTCGACCGCCGCATGCTCCGCTTCGTCGGCCCCGATCTGCTGATCATTGACGACCTCGGGCTCCGCCCGCTGCGCCACGACGAGCCGATCGACCTCTACGAGATCATCCGCCAGCGCTACGAGCACGGCTCGACGATCATTACGTCGAATCGGGCCATCGACGAGTGGCCGCCGCTCTTCGGCGACCCGCTCATGGCCAGCGCCGCCATGGACCGCCTGCTCCACCACTGCCAGGTCCTCGAGCTCGACGGCAACTCGTTCCGCAACCCGCCACGCCGGTCTCGCCAGGCGGCACCACCGGCCGACAACGCGGCCTAATTTCCCGGATGCGCACCGTCGATCAGTTCTGCCGACCTCGAGCGATTCGCTCGGCGGCCCCGATCACGTGACCGGGCCCGAGATGGCGATCAGTTCTGCCGGCCTCGAGACGATCAGTGCCCCCGACCCTTGACATGCAGGAGAGGGCGATGACTGCACGCGGCGGAGGGCGACAGGCGGGTTCGCGGAACGCGATTGAAACGCCTATCCGCTCGGCCCACTCGAGATGACGCCTTCACCCTGACGTTGTTCCACTCACTCGATGACGCGATCCGCCTCCGCTCGTGCGAGCGCGCGCTTGCGGAGCCCCGCGTCGCTTTCGACGCGTGCGAGCAACGCATCCACCACGCGCAGAGGTGCCGCCGCCGTCGCCCACAGTGCGAGGCAACCCGCTTCCGGATCGAAGCGAAATTCGGCCTCCAGCTCAGGCGCCTCCAGCGCCATCACACCGCGCGCGATGCCTGCCCACGACTCCCCTCCCCCTTGATAGCCCTTCTTCTGGAGCATCGGCGTGAGGGCGCTGCCGACGTAATCGTAGCGATACTGGTTCGGGCCGACCTCTACCAGCTGACCTGCGGCGAGCTTCTTTGCCTTGGGCGCCTTGGCTTTTTTCGAGGGCTTCGAAGGCTTCGCGGGCGATGGCGCGTGTCCGAAGAGCGCTCCGTTTTCGGGGGCATCTGCGAACGCGTCGAGCATTTCGTTCAGCAGGTTCGCTTGCTCGTCTGAAACCTTCCCGCAGGTCTGGAGCGCCTCGAAGGCGTCTTCGATCGTACAATACTCCTCCATGGTCGCGACACGCCCGCGCGCGAAGGTCTCGGCGACGATGTCGCGTCGTCGCTGGAGATCGATGTTGGCCTCGCCGACCTTCCGCCAGAACGCCTCGACCTCGGGTCCCGCGCCTTCGTTCCATTCCACCAGAAAATCCGTTTCGAGCGAACGGACCGCAGCCGCGGTCGGGTGCTCGCCAGCGAGGGCCCGAAGCTCGGCGTAGAACGCCAGCGCCAGCTCGTCGGCGCTCTCGCGACGAATGGCCTCGGCGATGTCGAGCAGCGCGAACAGTCGGTCCTTGTGCGGGTTCGCCCCTGTCTTGGCCATCGGGCGCGACTTTACCAGGTGCCTCGACTACGTGCTCGCTCGCATCATCGCGACAATCGGCCCCGACGAACTGAGTCGAGAGGTCGGCTGGAAGCCGGGTGGCGGCAGATTCGCTCGAGCTGCTTGCGGTCGCGGCCGTCGGCGGTGGTCGCGGCGTGGAGATTCATGCCGAAGGCGGAGAGGGTCATCGGCGGCGGCGCGGACTGTGAGCCGGGCGCGGGGTGCGGGCCGGCGAGCGAGCGCTGCACGCAGGCAGCCAGCGCGGGGTCGAGGTCGAGGTCGAGGTCGAGGTCGTCGTCGGCGGTGCGGACCAGGTCTCGAGCTCGACGGCAACTCCTTCCGCAACCCGCCACGCCGGTCTCGCCAGGCGACCCCGGCACCACCGACCGATAACCCGGCCTAATTTCCCGGATGCGCTTCGTCGATCAGTTCTGCCGACCTCGAGCGATTCGCTCGGCGGCCCCGATCACGAGGGCATGACCGGGCCCGAGAGGGCGAGCAGTTCTGCCGACCTCGAGACGATCAGTGACCCCGACCCTTGACAGCCGGCTGGGCTGAACTCGTCGCCGAAGTCGGGAGCGTTTTCCATAACCCTGCGGGTGACGATCTCATCCGGATTTAAGCGGGTCGAGCCCGCCCTGCGCTGTCCCCGGTGCGGTGCGCTGCTGCGCCCGCACGGGCTGCTCTTCGACGAGTACGGGCTTCCAGGCCGAGCAGACGCGGACTCAAGCGGCATAAGCAAGGTGTCCAATTTTTCAGGGGCAATCCCACAGACGGCGACCCACATGCAGTCCCGACCGATACGCCCGCGTCCGTTGTTGTTCCAACGCGCGGCAGTAACGCGCTAGCGGTTCTGCTGTGCCTGCGCCTCTGCCTCGAATTTCTCGCGCAGCGCATCGTTACCCCAGCCCTCGCCCTTGAGCTTCACGATCTCGACCACCCTGTCCGCTGCCGAGGCCGCCCACAAGATTCGCACCCCACCACTTCCGCCCTTCTTCGTCGTCTTGACCCCGACGAATAGCCCGAGCTTTCGCCATTCCCGAATGGTGGGTACGGTGAGGTCGGCCATTTTCGCCAATTCCTCGGTTGTGAGGGGGAAGGACACCGCGCGGACGGTACCGGACGCGTCGACGCTGCCGCAAGGGTTCCGGCCTACACTGGAAAATCGCGCCGGCGGTCGCCGTGAAGAGTGGAAGGGCTCGGGTTCGGGACTCGCGGGTAGTGCAGCTCGATGGTTGCGCCGGCGCGCGTATCCGCGAACCTGCGACATTGTCTCCGCCGGCGCGATCGCGCGCATGCCGCAGGATGCGCAAACAATCGTTGACCCGAGGATAGACAGATGATAGGCCGAGGATAGCCGCTCCTGGCTCTGCCAGGGCGCGCGTCCGCTCTTCGGCCCGTCGGCCGGCTGGACGGAAGCGCGCTTCCGCTGCAACATCGGACGTTGATGGACACCCCGACCCCAGAAACCTCGGGCTCCGCCGCACAACAAGAGGCCCCTGCCGAGCAGCCGCCCGCCGAGCACCCGCTCGTGGTGCGGTTCGCTACCTGGATGGCTGGCTCACGCGAGGCCGGCCTGGCGATGCTCCAGCGGGACGCCCCGGACGTGCTGCCGGGCCACCCGCCCGCCGCGTACAAGCGCCCGGGCCTGCGGCAGCACGAATACAAGCGACCGGGCATGGTTCGCCAGCAGGGAGAGTCCATCCGCGAGCCCGCTGCCGACTTGTTCGGGCGGCTCCGACAGGTCACCCGCTTGTTCTCCGCTCGCCATAAGATTCATGGGTTCGACCTCGACGAGAGCCTCGGACGATTCGACGGGACGACGAAACTCGGGATGAAGCACCCGTTGATTCGCGGCGAGGTGCGGCGGCTGTACGTGCTGCAGCAAGAGCTACAGCGCAAATGCCTGACAACCGTCCTGATGAACCTGTCTCCCGCCCCGCGCGCCGCCTTTATCTTGCGCGTCATCCTCGGGTTCTCGCGCGACGAGGTGCACGAGATCTTCGGCTCCCCGACCGGTGCGAGCTCTGCCTATTCCCGCGCGCTGCAAGACCTGGGCGAATATCTCGACCATGTCTGCGAGCACGTAGAGCCCAAGAACCCCTGTCGCTGCGAGAATCGCCTCGCAAGCGCCGTGGAGCACGGCTTCGTCACCTGGCCGGAGCGCGACGATCTCGCCGGTGACACGCCCGTGCGATCGCAGAGGCGCCAGGAGTACGAGAAGCTCTTCGCCGCGCTTCCGGCTCCCCAATGAGAAGGAGAGCGTCCCTTGACCATCGCCGCGGATAGCCCGTTCCCGCCGCTCGACCCGGCCGATACCACCCGGCGGGCTCCGCAGGAGTCGACCTTCGGCCTGCTCGATCCGCCGATCGACGTGAGTCCGGCGTTCGAAGTGGGGAGCGTCGACGACGACGATGAGCCGTCCGCGGTGGAAGTGACGGGCCTGACGCTCGGCCCCTTCGCCGAGCGTTACACGCTGCTGCAGACGCTCGGGGTCGGCGGGATGGGCGTCGTTCAGCTCGCGTACGATCGCGTGGCCTGTCGCAACGTAGCGATCAAGCGGATCAAGCCAAGCTACGCGGACACGAGCTTCACGGAGCGCTTTCGGCGGGAATACCGAGCGCTCGCGGCGATCGAGCACCCAGGCGTCCCGGCGATCTACGACATCGGGGAGACCGCCGAGGGCGAGCCGTACTTCGCCATGCAGATCATCACGGGTGAGACAATTCGCGGACGTTTGCGCCGTGAGACCAAGATACCGCCGGCGCGAGCGCTCGCGCTGGCGATCGATCTCGGCCGCGTGCTGGCGGCGGTTCACGCCGCCGGGGTGATCCACCGTGACGTCAAGCCGGACAATGTGATCCTCGAAGGCGAACGCGTGCGTCTGATCGACTTCGGGGCGGCACTTCTGACGGCGGACTATTATGATCAGCCGCACCTGCGCGATCCGACCGAGGCGGGCAAGCGCTGGCGAACGTCGGAGACCGAGTGGATCGGGAATCCGGCGTACATGTGCCCGCAGTGGGTCAACGAGGGCAAGGTCTCGCCAGGAACGGACGTGTTCTCGGTCTGCGTGGTCTTGTACGAGATGATCACCGGGCGACGCTTGTATGCGCGGGAGGTGTACCGTCACCGCGAGATCCGTGCAGAGGAGTTTGCGCCCGAGCTCGGGCCGCTGGTCATCGAGCTTCGGCGCGGCGTCTCGCGTGTCGCCGAGCGCCACCGCAGCATGGCCGAGCTGGTCCGGGCGCTCGAGATCGTGCGGTCGCGCCTCGCAGCGCCGGCGAAGCGATCGTCGCTGCCGTTCCTCGCGGCATCGGTTGCGTCGTTCGCCCTTGGCGTTGGCGCGACCGTGGCTCTTCTGCGCGCGGCGACGCCGGGCGAGCCGGTGGCCGCGAGCGCGAGCGTCGAACCGTCCGTCGTCGAGTCTTCGCGGGCCGTCGAACCGACGAACGCGAGCGCGGCCGTCGAGCTGCTCACCGTCGAGCCCTCGCGGATCGACGAGCCGCCCGTCGTCCAGCCGCCCGTCGTCGCGCCCCCCGTCGTCGAGCCGTCGCGGATCGTCGAGCCTGCGGGCGCGGGCGCGGTCGTAGAGTCGCCCGAATCGCCGCGGGTCGTCGAGGCCGCGGCCGCGAGCGCGGTCGTAGAGTCGCCCGAGCCACCGCGGCCCGAGCCATGGAGGACCCGCATGCGCCGTGCCGAAGCTCGCGCGCGGGCCTGCCTGAAGCGCGCGAAGATCGATGCAGAACCGCTTTTGACGACGATCGCCGCGGGCGAGCCGGCCAACGTTCGCGGCGCCGCCTCGGACTCGCCGGAAACGCGGTGCATCCGCGAGGCCCTGGATCGCTTCGATCTCCACGTCGCGAAGGGGCAGCGACAGCACACCTTTTTCGATCGGTAGATGGCCCATGTTTCTCCACCTCGTCCTGGTGTCGACCATGCTCGCGCCGCCGCCCTCCGAGGCTGAGGCGGTCGCGGCCTTCAACGATGGTAATCTCGAGCTCGCGCTGAAGCTGCACCGCGAGCGGGCCGCCGCGCCGGGCGTCCACGCTCCCGCGGCGCTCTATGGGGTCCATGACAGCCTACGCGCCCTCTACCGCACGACCGAGAACGTCGCCCACCTGTGCGAGGCCCTCGCCGTGGCGAGCGGCCTGCTCGCGCGAGGGGGCTTCGCCAGCGAGAAGGAACGGGCCGCGTGGGTCGAGCTGGAAGCGGCGGACGCGGCGCTCGTGCGCAAGGCCGGCGTGCAGTGCCCCACGCCGCCGAGCGAGGCGAGCGAGCCGACGCCGACACGCGAGCCGCGAGCCGAGGGACCGCCGCCGGTACCTGGCGCGAAGGACAGCCCGACATCACCTGGCACGAAGGACAGCCCGCCGGCACCTGGCGCGAAGGACAGCCCGCCGGCACCTGGCGCGAAGGACAGCCCGCCGTGGCGCCCTCGCGGTCGCGTGATCGCGGCGTCCGTCCTTGGTGCTGTCGGTGTCGGGCTGCTCGGAGGCATGGCGGGCGCGCTCGTGCGGCGCGAGCAGGCGGAATCCGAGCTCGCCGCGATCGCCAGCGCGGGGCAAGGTCGGGAGTACACGGTCGCGGAGCGGGCCGCGGCGCACGACGCCGACGATCGCTATATCCGGCTCCATGCGACATGGCCGGCCCTGCTGATTGTGGGATGTGTAAGCTTAATTACAAGTGCCGCAGTCCTGCTCGCGCCGACCCGCGCAGGCTCACGCGCGAGAGCGCGCGCCAGCGGTGCCGGGTTCGTATACTCGTTCTGAGCCCCCTGGCGCTCGGAGGTCGCGATGATCCGCGTTCGTGCTGTTCCCCTCTCCATGCTCCTCGCGTTCGGCGCCTGTGTCGATCACGCGCCGTCGTGGGCCGACTTCATCGCCAACGACATGACCGCCGGGACAGGTACGAGCAGTGACGGGGGAGCAGCGGCGACGACCGGCCCCGCGAGCACGCTCGACGAGCCAACCCCGGCCACCGGTGATCCCGAGGGCACGACCGACGCGGCAAGCTCGGGCGACGCCAGCAGCGCGGCCAGCGACGCCGGCAGCACGGCCGGCGGCGCCGAGCTCGTCCCGCCGCGGATCCTCGCGGTCGACGTGCCGACGAAAGTCCACCTCGCCGGGCCGGTACCGGTGACGGTGATGACCGAGGGCGCGAGCCTCGTGCGCGCCACGCTCGACGGCGCCGAGCTCGAGCTCTTCACCGACCAGGGCGGCGGCGTGTGGACCGGCGCGGCGCCATGCTTCGGGGCGGTCGACAACGGCGCGCACGTGCTCGAGGTGACCGCCACCCTCGGGCCGCTCTCGCACGCGTGGCCGCCGGTGATGTTCGAGGTCGCCGCGCCGGCGCCTGGCGATCTCGCGTGGGCCAGGCTCGGGCCGAGCGGCTCGACCTCGCGGCGCGTTGTCGTGACGCCCGAGGGCGACGCGATCGAGGTTGGCTCTCTGGTCGTCGACGGCGCGCCGCGCCCGTCGATCCGGAAGCGGCGGGGCAAGGACGGCACGGAGGTCTGGGCCGAAGGTACGATCGTGCTCGACTCGCGCGAGGGCGCGGTCGATGCGGTCGCGCTGACGCCGGGCGGGCAGATCTGGGTGGCGATGAACGTCCGCCAGGCGGACAGCAAGTGGCGGCCGCGGATCGTCCTGCTCGACGCGGAGGGCCACGCGACGGGCGTCGAGATGCCGACCGATGCCGGGACGACGGTGCGGGGCATCGCCAGCGACGCCGCCGGCGGGTGCATCGCGGTCGGCTTCGGCAGCTCGGGCTACGGCGACACGGACATCAAGATCTGGCGCATGAACGCGGAGGGCGTGGCGGTCGTGAGCGCGAAGGGGTGGGACCACGCACCCAACGGCCAACTGAACCTGCACGGATTCGACGACCTCGCGTTCGACGTGGTGATCAAGGACGGCGTCGCGTGGGTCGCCGGCGCGAGCAAGGGGAAGCACGACGAATGGTGGTTCGAGACTCGAGGAATCCTCGTGCCGCTGGACCTGGAGACCGGAGCGCGGCTCGACCCGGTGGTCGTGCAGGAGGCATATGGCGGCTGGCGGCAAGGCATGTACCTCGGCGCGGCCGCGCACCCGGACGGCGTGGTGGTCGTCGGCTACGGCGCGATGACGGACGAGGCCTCGCAGCGGATTGAGTTGGCGCTCTACGACGCGGGCGGCGCCCGGCTCTGGTGGTCGCCCGAGGCAGCCGTGGATGTCGCGTACGGGACGGGGGTCGCCGTGAGCGCGCACGGAGGGGTGATCGCCTCGGGCGTCGTGATGGACGGAGGAACGCTCCGCGGCGTCGTGCTCGGGCGCAAGGGTCTGACGTACGAGCTCGAGTTCTCGTCGGGCCTGGACCCGTCGGCGGTCTACGGCGTTGCGCTCGATCCCTGGGACCAGGTGTTCGCGGTGGGCGAGCTGACGGCCGCGGGTGTGCGCTACGCCCGGGCGGCGTTCGTGCGCCAGTGAGCCCCGCTCACTGCGGGATGAAGGCGTCGCACGCCTCGTGCACGAGGTCGGCGGCCTCGCTGAAGAACCCGTCGTAGCTGTCGGCGCAGATGTTGCCTTCGTGGTGGTACTCGAAGGTCTTGATCACCTCGCGCACGTGGATCGGCCAGAGGCCGTCATCGTAGACGCAGCCTGGCACGGGCTCGCCCTCGAGTGGCTGCCCGATGATCGCCAGGCCGACGATCGCGTGCTCGTCGCCGCCCTTGGCGGCCACCACCGCTTCGTGGACTTTCTTCGCGCTCAGGACCGACTCGTAGTCCTCGTTGTCCATGATGAAGACGAACACGAGCAGCGCGTCGTCGCGGAGAAACCCCTCGTTGCAGCCGCCCGGGCCGTTGAGCTCGTCGGACACCGCGGCGACGAGGGTGTCCGCGAGCGGCGGATCGTCGCCGAACGTGCCCACCTGGGCGATGCAGGCGAACGCGTCCGGGTCCGTCTCGCCCTCGACGATGTAGCGGTTCCCCCCGTAGAGCTCGCACACGTGGTTGGTGGCGTAGGGGCCGGCGTTGTAGAGCAGACCGGCGCCGCGGGTCCGGTCGCACTTGAACACGGTGTCCGCGTGCGAGCCGCAGACGTAATCCATGGCGTTCGGGCCGCAGCTGCCCTTGTTCCCGCAGTACTCGGCCGACTCGCAGTTCAGGCCGCGCCACTTCTCGTCCGTGTTCACGCTGATGATGTGCCGGTCGAAGCCGGCAAACTTCGTCTCCAACACATCGAGGAAGCCGGGGAAGCTCGCCACCAGTTGATCCTGCTCCTCGTCCATCGTGAAGAGCGCCGAGATCACGAACACGAAGTCGATCTTGCCCTTGCACCCCTCGGGCTGCGGGTCGCCGAGGTCGGGCGCGGGGTCCATGTCGAAGGTCGAGACGCCGGCGGTGCTGGCGGCGGCGCTGTCCTCGGCGCCGCCGGACGTCGAGGTCGAAGACGAGCCCGCGGAGCTGGTGGACGAGGTTGAGGTCGACGTGCCCGGCGTCGTCACGGACGTCACGCCGGGTCCCGTCGAGAACCCCGGCGACGTGTTGGTGCCGCAGGCGAGTGTGGCAGCGGCGACGGAGAGCGCGAGGCGGCGCATGCGACAAGGATACTCCGGGCGCCCCGCGCTGTCCCGCACTTCGGCGCCGAACGCCTGTCCTGCGTGCTCATTCCAGACCCAGGTCGGGCCACCGGCACCTGGTCCTGCCGCGCGTACCCGTCGCGTCCTCCAGCTCTCCAAGAGCATATTCCGTTGCGCATACGCGAACCGGAGCACTCGCTTCCTCGCTTTCGTCGCCAGTGACGGACACGAGATGCGTTCACCCGTGGCTGCCAGATTTGCGAGGCGAGCTCGTGAACTGTCACAACTGGACGTGCTGCCGAGCGTGCCAACGCCGAAGAACCCGCCCGCCTGTTCGGACCGCGGCCCCCGCCTATGGGCCCGCCATGGGCTACCCGCACCGCGCTCTGCCGCTGCGTCTTTTCGTAGCCGGGCGCGCCGCCAGCGACCGGGTGGCCAAGACATAGACGGACATGCTTCAGCTCCCTCTCATCCTTTCAAACTTCCTCGCCGCCACCGACGCCGCTCTGGCCCACGCAGCCGGAGCCCAGCGGTTGCTGGCGCAGTCTCTCGCACCTGTCTCGGACGTTTGCGACGCAACGACCGGCGTTCGACGGGTCCGCTCCGCGACTCGCTACCGGGGACGGGCGGCGGTTCAGCTCGAGCTCCGAACCACCAAGCAAGGCGCTGGCCAGCTTACCGAGTACGTCGCCGACGGCGTCTTGCTCTTCACGGGCTCGGACGACGGCCCCCAGGCGACGCCGGCGGGCATTGAGCTGCTTGCCGACACGTCGCCCCGCGCGGTCGAAATGCTCGCGGCCTTCGCCGTGCTTCAGGTCCGGGTGTTCGAGGCGGACGTAGGGGCGCCCGCCGACGCCTGCGGAGCGACGCGCGGCAAGCCGGAGGAACAAGCGAAATGCGCGTTCATCGGCGTGCTCGGGTGCATCCCGCCCGCGGCGGCGTTCACGTGCGCCGTCTCGGCGGCCCTCGCCGTCGGGTGCGGCTGGCTGGTCGAGAAGGCATGCGAGAGCGAGCCCGAGACCTGCGAGCCGGGTTGGACGGAGGGGTGACCGTGGGCGTGCTAGTTCCCGCGAGTTTCCCGAGCCAGCGCGACGCGCAGCGCCGTTTGATGACGCATCCACAGCGTCTCGGGTTCCTGCCCACCTGGTGGTTCTGGCGCGCGCTCAAATGGGACTGGCCGCTGTTTTGCTCGTTCCTCGGTGCGGCGATTGGCGCATTCTCCGTCGCCCTCGGCTGGATCGTGCTCTACGCCGGCTTCGAGCTGCCAGCCGCGTTCATCGCCGCGTTGCTCGGGCCCGTTCTCGGGTTCGGTGTCGTCGAGCGGGGCCTGCGTGCCCTCGTCGTCCGCCGGCGCCGTGCGCTGGCAACAGGGCGGGCCGAGCTTCCGCCTGAACCGAGCGGCAACCGTTCGCCAATTGACCCCTAGCGCGCTGGGATCGCCGACGTTCGCGCTGTACCCCTCTCCATGCTCCTCGCGTTC
This sequence comes from Nannocystis bainbridge, assembly GCF_028368995.1. GTDB lineage: Bacteria > Myxococcota_A > Polyangia > Nannocystales > Nannocystaceae > Nannocystis > Nannocystis bainbridge. The sequence goes on from NZ_JAQNDL010000001.1 coordinate 1,261,661, forward strand.
GAGCCGTTCGACGACCTGGCCGAACGGACCCGCCCACGGCGAAACCACGAGCAGGCGACAGATAGACGAACTCGATGCCGCATTGTGGCGCGCGCTTTCGGCCGCCTTGCCGGCCAGCGAGCGGTGCGACGCCCGCCTTGGCCCGACTGACGGTCACCATGTCGCGTGATATGGTTGGGGCATACAGATTCCTGATGCTCTCGCAGGAGAGTGCCAGGGATCGGAGGGGCCATTAGGAGCGGGGCTGCCCGCAGGGGCGCTGAAAGCGCCAACAATGGGCGCCCGACAAGGCCGCGTGACATAGCGAGCTTGCCGCGTTGCCGAGCGGGATTGCCCGCCAAGACCAACGAGAGCCCCTGGCGGAATTCTCGACGGGCCCGAGCGTCACCTGACCGATCCAGGCTCGGGAAAGCTATACTCAAGCGTTGCAGCGATGTTCTCACTAATCAACCCGACGCGCCTGCACACGCAGCCGCAACTCCTGCTCGACGCTCACGGTGAGGAGCGCTTGTTGCTGGTTGTGAAGGGGAGCTTCGAGTTCGCCGGCGAGGTTCTTCGCCCCACCGAAGCAATGATCGTGCTTGCCGACCAGTACCACGGCGACCCGTCGTACACGAGCCTACTCGACCTGGCGGAGCGACTCGCCGGAGTATGAGCTGCAACAGTGACTCGAGAGGCTGCGGCGCCATCGGACCCTGGATGGTGATAGTCTCGGTGCCCGCCGAGGGCTTTGGCGAGCGGCGTACCGTCGAGGGCGAGCGCGGCCTGCTGGTCGCACCAGAGGAAGAATGCGTCGACGATCGGTCTCGACTTCGCCTGGCGGACCGACTCTCGCTTCTTGCGGGGCGCCGTCGCCAGCGCGCGCTCGATCTTGAAGAGCGCCTTGACTCCGGCGCGAGGTCATCGGCCGCAAGAACTGGCTGTTCCTCGGCAGCGAGGAGGGCGCCCGCGCCAACACACTCTTCGTGTCGCTCCTGGCGAGCTGCCAGCTCCACCGGATCGAGCCCTGGGCATACCTCCGCGACCTGCTGTGCCTGCTCCCGTCGTGGCCCCGGCGCCGCGTCCTCGAGCTCGCACCGGCCTTCTGGGAGGAGACTCTGAAACAGGAGGACGCTCAGCAGCGCCTCGCCACCAACGTCTTCCGCGGCGTGTCCCTCGGGAAGCATACGAGCGAGGTGTAGCCGAACGGCGACTCAGCCGGGAACGTAGCTCGCCGGACGCATACGACTGAATTGACTGGCTCTTCCCGGCGACGAGCTCGCGTTGGCGACTGACGCGGATGTCATGCGTGACGCGGCGATGCCGACGCGTACCAGCACGGCGGCGACCACGGCGGCGACCACGAGCCGGCGATCGACGGCGCGCCGCTGCACCCTCGCTCGACGGCGTAGCTGATGCGGACTTGCAGCCAAGAGCACGGGAGCTGGGAAAGGCGAGCAGGCTTTCAGCTCGCTGTTCGACCTCCTCGACGTGGTCGGCAACCTCAAGGCCAGCAACGAGACCGTCATCGCTGGCGCAGGTCGACGACCTGTGGACCCCTGACTAGATTCTCAAGGCGCTCGGGCGCGGCGCCTTCAAGCCCACGCCCAGCGAACGTCAGGACGGGTGAGGCCATAGCTCGGGGGTGAAGTGTGGGCCTGTTGAGGCTACCAAGAGATGCGCAGCTTGATGATCCTGCGCTCCAGCGAGTGCCTGGTGATTTCCAGAAGACCCGCCGCCGCGACGATCGAGCCGCCTCCCTGGAGCGCACTCTCGCACAGGAGCCGAAGCCGACCAGGCGGCGCTCCAGGCCGCGATCGGCAAGCTCCCGCAGGATGACAAGGCGACGCGGGACCTCGCGCGCCTCGCGGTCGCGTGGGTCGATCGCAACCCGACACCACTGCCTCCGTCACCGCCCGGCTATCGTCGGTGAGTGGGCGCGCCTGGAGCGGCGGTAGCGCGCCAACGCCCACGGCACACGCCTGGGCCCGGGTCATCACGTTCAGCCCTCGCGCGCCCTCGCCCCCTGCGCTCGTACCCGGCAGTGGACGCCGCTCGCGCTTCGGGCGGATGATACGTCCATGAGCGCCCCGCGGGATGTCATGCGTCGGTGGACAACTTTACCCCTGACCGCCGCGCTGATCGGGGCCGCCTGCACCGCCTCCTCGGACCCATCCGGGGCCCCGCACCCCGCCGCCGCGCCGGTCGAAAGCTCGCCTGCGGCCGTCGCCGCCGCGGATGCGCCGGCCGCCCCTGTGACCCCGGACCCGCCCGCGAACCTCACGGCCCCCGCGACGACGGCCCCCGCGACCCCGGACCCGCCCGCGAACCTCACGGCGCCCGCGATGACGGCCCCCGCGACCCCGGACCCGCTCGCTCCGCCGGCGAACGTCGCCACCCCGGACCCGCCGCCCGCGACCCCGCTCGTGCCGCTCGCGGTGTACGCCGCCGCGCTCGACCCCGAGACTCGCGCCTGGGCGGTCGACATCATCAACTTCGAGGCGATCGACACCGGCCCGCTCGACCGGCGACTGGCGGCGCTGGGCGACAGGGAGGACTCGCCCTTCATCGATCGCTTCGCGCCCGGCGACGCCGGCCTGCCCGTCGGCTTCGCGCACGGCGATCCCTGGACGCTGGTGACCCTCGCGGGCGCCGAACAGCGGATCGCCGCGGGCTTCGGCGCCAGCGTCCCGGGAGGCTCGGCCGCGCTGCACTTCAAGGTCGATCTCGGGCCGGCGCAGCCGGGCGCGAAGGGCTGGGCGATCGCCCTCCGCGGCCACGCGGCCACGACCGCGAAGCTGGTCGCGCCCAAGCCGCTCGCCCCGGCCGCGCTCGCGCCCGGCGCCCTCGGTCGCATCGTGGAGGCGCTCGTGCCCAAGCTCGACGAGGACCTGCGCCCGCACGTGCGCAAGACGACGATCGCCGAGAAGCACGTCAAGCTGTTCCCCGGCCGCTTCCCGGGCGGACGCTCGCACGTCGCGTTCGTCCACGCGATGGCGAAGAGCGACGAGGATGACTTCGAAGTCTCGGGCGTGCTCTTCACCAGAACCGACGGCGCCGTCGAGTTCTTCGCCGTCGCCGACGTCCTCGGCGCCGCCACCTTCTTCGCCCTCGTCGACATCGACGGCGACGGCCTCGACGAGGTGCTCTACGAGGACCAATACCACGAGGGCTGGTACCTCCAGATGATCCACTGGAACGGCGGCAAACCCGAGAGCCGCACGCTGATGGGCGACGGGGTGTGACAATGCGGGAGCGCCGGAGAGATGTTCGTCCGGAGCGCCTGCCGCAGAACGATGCGGGTCAGGTGGGCTTCGTTGCTGTGCTCGGCCACCACTCGCGGGTTCCCCGACCTCGGCTTGCGGCTCTTCGATCGCCGGGGCAGGAGCCAGACCGGGTGCTGTTCAAACTCGACCAGATCACTACGTCGCGGTCGGAGCACTAGTGTGAATGGCCGAGCGGGGCGTCGAGGACCTGCTCGAGGTCTTGCAGGTTGACGGGCTTGACCAGGTGGTTGTCGCAGCCGGCCGCGCGCGAGCGCTCGCGGTCGGCGTCCTGGCCCCAGCCGGTCAGGGCGATGATGGTCATGGCGCGGCCCCACGGGGTCTCGCGGATCCGCCGGGTGGCGTCTAGGCCGTTGAGCCGGGGCATGCCGACGTCCATGAGGATCACCTGGGGTCGGAACTTGTCGGCGGCCTCGATGGCCTCGTAGCCGTCGTGGGCGGTGTGGACCTCGTGGCCGAGCATCTCGAGCATCATGGCCATGGCGTCGGCGCCGTCGCGGTTGTCGTCGACGACGAGCACGCGGCGGCCCGGGCCGGGCGGGAGGTCGTGCGGATCGTCGGAGCTGTCGGTGCGGGCGCGGTCGACCAGCGCCGGCAGCCGGACGGTGAAGGTGCTGCCACGACCCTCGCCCGCGCTCGCGGCGGTGACGCTGCCGCCGTGCATCTCGACCAGACCCTTGACGAGCGCGAGGCCGACGCCGAGGCCGCCGGCGCTGCGCTCGACGCTGCGGTCGACCTGGCTGAACATGTCGAAGATCGAGGACAGCGAGCCGGCGGGGATGCCGATGCCGTCGTCGCGCACGGTGACGACGACCTCGTCGCCGCTGCGCTCGGCGGTGAGCTGGATGTGACCGCCGGGACCGGTGTACTTGGCGCTGTTGGTGAGCAGGTTGCTGAACACCTGAGCGAGGCGGGTGAGGTCGGCGTCGAGGAAGACGGGGCCCGCGGGCAACGAGACCTGCAGCTCGTGGCCGGCGGCCTCGATCTGCGGGCGCGCGGTCTCGACGGCGCTGCCGACGACGTCGGCCAGGAGGATCCGCTCGCGCCGGAGGTCGAGCTTGTTGCGGCTGATCCGGCTGACGTCCATGAGGTCGTCGATGAGGCGGACCATGTGTGACAGCTGCCGGTCCATCATGGCGCGCGCGCGGGCGGCGACGTCGAGGTTGTCGCCGGCGAGGTGCATGACCTGGAGGCCGGTGCGGATCGGCGCCAGCGGGTTGCGCAGCTCGTGGGCGAGGAGGGCGATGAAGTCGTCCTTCTTGCGGTCGGCGTCGCGGAGCTGCTCGACGAGGCGCTCGCGCTCGCGCTCGGCCTGGATGCGGGCGGTGATGTCGGTGAAGAGGATGGCGACGTGCTCGCCGAGCTTGAAGGCGTAGACGTCGTACCAGCGCGGGCCGAGCGCGCTGGCCAGGTTGACGAACCGGGCGGGCTGGCCGGTGCGGGCGACCTCGCCGTAGGCCTCGGCCCAGTGACGGTCGTGGCCGGGCGCCAACTCGAGGATGGTCTTGCCGACGGCGTCGTGGAGGCCGGTGTGCTTCTCGAACGCGGGGTTGACCTCGAGGAAGCGGTAGTCGACGCCGCGGTCGCCGTCGAACACCACGTCGACGATGCAGAAGCCCTCGTCGAGCGAGGAGAACAGGGTCCGGTAGCGCTCCTCGCTGTCCTTCAAGGCATCGAGCGCCCGCGCGTGCTCGGTGACGTCGATGGCGATGCCGTCCCAGGCGGTGCCGCCGCCGCGGAGGGGCCGCGGTGCCGAGTGACAGCGGATGTATCGGATCTGGTCGCGGCCGTGGATCCGGAACTGCCAGTCGAAGTGGGTGCGGGCCCGAAACGCGGTCCCCTCGATCGCCAGCATCTGCTCGCGGTCCTCGTCGACGATCACGCCGTAGAGGCCCGCGGGGTTGGCGACGATCTCGGCGGGGGTCATGCCGCAGATGGCCTCGACGCCGCGGCTGACGTAGGCGAATCGGCGCGAGCCGTCGACGCCCTCGATGACCTGGTAGATGAAGCCCGAGGGCAGGTTGTCGGCGAGGGTCCGCTGGCGCTCCTCGCTCTCGCGCAAGGCGATCTCGGCGCAGCGACGCGTGGTGATGTCGTAGTTGGCGCCGACGTAGCGGAGGGGCGCCTCGCCGGCGCGCAGGACGTCGCCCCGGGCGGCGATCCAGCGATAGGTGCCGTCGGCGTGGCGCACGCGGAACTCGGAGTGCGTGGGGCTGTGGGTGCGCACGGCCTCGCGCGTGGTGTGAAGGGCGGTGACGAGGTCGTCGGGGTGGATGCGGTCGAACCACCCGGTCTCGTCGGGCGCGGGCTCGTCGGGACCGAGGCCGAGCAGCTCGCGGATGGTCTCGGACCAGGTGACCGCACCGGTCTCGATGTTCCACTCCCACGAGCTCACGCCCGCGGCCTGCAAGGCGAGCGAGAGCCGCTCGGACTCGTCGCGCACGGCGGCCTCGGCGACGCGGGTGTCGGCGAGCTCCTGCAGGGTGCGCCGGTGCTGCAATGCGCGCTCGATGGCGGGCGCGGACTGGTCGACGCAGCGACCCAGGAGCCGCGCGACGCGCTCGGACAGGCGGCGCGGCTGGTGGAAGTAGAGCGTGAGGACGCCGAGCAGGCGCCCGCCGCGAGCGAGCAGCGGGACGGCGTGGAGGGCCCGGAAGCGGTCCTGGGCGGCCTCGTGGGCCTCGTGGGCGAGCGGGTCGAGGTCGGTGTCGGCGACGACGACGGCGGCCCGGCGCTGCAGGCACAGCTGGGCGGCGCCGCCGAGACGCGCGAGCAGCTCGTCGGTGACGCCGAGGCTGGCGCCGGGTTCGAACGCGCCGTCGTCGGCGCGCAGAGTGATCGCCCCCATGGTGGTGTGGCCGATCGCGGCGGCGGCGGCGAGAGTGTGATCGAGGACCGCGGCGAGCTCGAGGCTGCCGGCCAGGCGGACGCTCAGGTCGAGCAACAGTTCGAGCTCGCCGAGCTCGTCGACGTGGCGCACGTGCGGTCGACCTTCGTCGCCGACGCGCTCGCTGGCGTCGGCGGTGGCGGGACCGGTGAGCTCGTCGGAGCGCATGCAATAATTGTAGGTGCGGGCGCGGGCGCGGCCAATGTGGGGTCAGCGAGCGCGGAGGCGGCGAAGACCGCGACCCGAGCGTCCGGCGGCCCCGCTCGTGGGCTTCACCGTCGAGGCCGGCGTCGAGGAGGCGGACGATCCGGACGGCCCTGTCCGGCGGGCGCGGGCGACCGTCACGAACGCGCGTGGTGCGCGGAAGGAATCGCAGCACCCTCGACGGGCGGAATGATATGTCCCCGAGGACATGTGGCGACCGTGCCGCGAACGCGGGCCGTGGAGATCCAGTGAAGCTCCGAGGAGTACGTCGCGCGGATGGACGACGTCCTCGACACCCTGGCGCAACCGGCCGACCGTCGGAGCCGGTCGTCGCGCTCGATGAACGGCCGGCCGCTCGTCCTGGCCGACCAGCCTCACCTGGCCGCATGGCCCGCCAGGACTATGAATACGTTCGGCGCGGAACCGCAAATATCTTCTGTATCGTCGAGCCCAAGGCAGGGTGCCACCTGACCTATGCGACGCCGAACTGCACGGCGAAGCAGTTCGCTCGAGCTCTCCGCAGAATAGCTCAACGATATCGTTCGGCGCGGACGATTCACCTCGTCATGGACAATCTCAACACGCACCGGAAAACTCGTTGTGCACGACCTTCGGCGGTGTTGCGGGGCGCGAGCTCTGGAGCCGCTTTACGAGGAAGTGTTGCGGGTTCGGGGCGCGACCTTGAGAAGCTCTACGGCTTGTCCTGCCCGCGCTTCGCCGAGCCCGAAGCCGCTCCACATTGTGCTCGGGCGTGTCGTCCTAATCCCGACTAAGCGGCTCCAGATATTTCCGGAGGGCTTCCCACGGCGGCTGATGGTGGCTGTCGAGTCTTCCCAAATGCTGCATAGACACATCTTGAATTCCGGCAGCCTTGTTGTGTGCGGACCCCATGCCTTCCCAGCGGTTTGCCATTCTATGGCTGACGAGGAAATCGATAATCGCCTCGAAGCGCAAGGGGTCAACCTCCCGCGAGAGGAAGACAGCATCCATCCCAGGTGCCTTCATGTAAGAAACGGGCCCGTCATCGAGTGTTCCGGCCATCAAGGCAATGAACTGCGAAGACAGAACATGTATAGCATCTGCCATCTCGCGCATGACTCTTAGCGTTGGCACATCGGATTCAGCGAGTACCTTGGCGAGTTGCCGATACAGCCGATCCGGCACCTTCGGGGTCTGCATGCGATCGACCGCGAGCAAAACAAGGCAGCTCTTGCCCAGTTCATTGTCAACGGACTGGATATCTCGGAGTTGCTCCTGAACCAAAGTATGAAGGCCAGGATCGTCGGCGCGTTGGCCGACATATAGAGAAACCGCTGCAAAGTTGCCCTGATCAACATACGGTCGCACCGTCTCGAGGAACGTCTCCGCGGCTCTTCGTTCCTTTTCGGAAGCGGTGTCTTCAACAGCTCCTCGCATAAGCGATAAGCCTGGAATGAGGTCAAGCACCCTCGCTAGGGTATTTCTGAAAATCTTCTTGTTGCGATCTTCTGACGGCATCCCCACCAGGATCGGGCGTCCCATCAATGAATTCAAGAGTGAACTAGGCGCCGCGGCGCGCCGCTGGCCCGGCTCGAAGGTCGCGTCGCGCAGGTCGCGGTCGCTGCTCGGCGAGCTGAGCAGCTCGGCGATGATGATGTCCGGCAGTGGGCAGGCGAGGTCGGCGACCAAGCTCGACACCATCACCGACCTCGTCGTCGGGCCCAGCGTCGGGGCCATCGTCCTCTCGCAGAAGAGGCTGGACGCCCAGTCCGGCGACCTGCGGGCGATTGTACTGGCGCGGGCTAACTCGCAGCCAGCTCCATCTTGATGGACCTCGATCGGCCGCTCGCCCACGCCCTCATCAACGCCGTGATGGTTCGGCCCGGTCTCATCGCCATCCGCGCGCTCGTCGACATGGAGCGCGAGCGACAGGACCGCGAGCGGGCCGCCGCCGCTGCCCGTGAGGCCGCCGAGGCCGCTGCCCGCGAGGCCGCCGAGGCCAGCGCTCGCGCCGAAGCCGAGGCGCAGGACCGTGCCGCGGCCGCGGTCGCCGAAGAAGCCCGCCGGGGCCGAGGAGCGCCGCCAGCACCGCCATCGCGCTCGGTGCAAGAGGGTGCTGATGGCGGCAAGGTCCTGATCGCCCGCCTGCTCGAGTGAGCGCAGGAGGCGAATCGTGCTCGTGCGCTTCCCGGCGTGACCCGGGCCCGGGCGGGCCGTAAGTTGTTATCATGGCACCCCAGAACGTCGCACGGAAGCTCATCGCCTCGCACCTGCTCGAAGGGGAGATGATCCCAGGCCAGGAGATCGGCCTGCGCATCGACCAGACGCTGACCCAGGACGCCACCGGCACGCTGGTGATGCTCGAGCTCGAGGCGATGGGCCTCGAGCGGGCGGCCACCGAGGTTTCGGTGCAATACGTCGACCACAACCTGCTGCAGACCGACTTCAAGAATCCCGACGACCACCTGTTCCTCCAGGCGATCTGTCAGCGCTTCGGCATCTGGTACAGCCGCCCGGGGAACGGCGTCAGCCATGCGGTGCACATGGAACGCTTCGGCAGGCCCGGACGCTCGCTGGCCGGCTCGGACAGCCATACCCCGGCCGCGGGCTCGATGGGCATGCTCGCCTTCGGCGCCGGCGGACTCGATGTGGCGTTCGCCATCGCCGGCGAACCGCTGTACCTGAGGATGCCGAAGATCCTCGGCGTCGAGCTGGTCGGCGCGCTGCCCCCCTGGGTTAGCGCCAAGGACCTCGTGCTCGAGATGCTGCGCCGGCACGACGTCAAGGGCTGCCGCGGCATGATCGTCGAGTACTTCGGCGACGGCCTGGCGGGGCTCACGGCGATGGACCGCCATGTCATTGCCAATATGGGCACCGAGCTCGGCGCAACCACCACGGTCTTCCCCTCCGACGAGCAGGTCCGGCGCTTCCTGCGCCTGCAACGCCGCGAGCAGGACTGGGTCGAGCTCATCGCCGACGCCGGCTGCGACTACGACCTAGTCGAGCGTATTGAGCTGCCGGCGCTCGAACCGCTGATTGCGTGCCCGTCGAGCCCCGGCAACGTGGTCCGCGTGCGCGAGGTCGAGGGCCGCCCGATCTACCAGTCGTACATCGGCTCCTCGGCCAACCCCGGCCTGCGCGACTTCTGGATCGCCGCCGAGATCGTCAAGGGCCTACGTGCGCACGAGCGCGTCTCGCTCGACATCAACCCGACCTCGCGGGCGCTGATCGAGAACCTGGCGCGCCTGGGCTCGTTCCAGCAGTTGATCGCCGCCGGGGCGCGCTTCCACCAGGCCGGCTGCAACGGCTGCATCGGCATGGGCCAGGCTCCGGCCACTCACCAGATCAGCCTGCGCACCGTGCCGCGCAACTTCCCCGGCCGCTCGGGCACCAAGGAGGACCTGGTCTACCTGGTCAGCCCCGAGACCGCCGCCGCCTCGGCACTGGCCGGCGCCATCACCGATCCGCGCGACCTCGAGAAGCTCTACGGCCTGTCCTGCCCGCGCTTCGCCGAGCCCGAAGACCAGGCAATCAACCATGACCTGATCGCTCCCGCGCCTTCCGCCGGTATCGCCGAACGCTTCGAGCGGGGGCCCAACATCAAGGCGCTGCCGCTGTTCGCTCCGCTGGTCGACGACGCCGAGGTGCCGGTGCTGCTGAAGATGGACGATGACATCTCGACCGACGAGATCTTGATGGCGGGGGCGCGCGCGCTGCCCTTCCGTAGCAACATCCCCGCGATCAGCCAGTACGCCTTCTTCGCCATCGATGAGACCTTCGCCGCGCGTGCGCACGTCGCCAAGGAGCAGCACGGCGGTCACGTGGTCATCGCCGGCGACAACTACGGGCAGGGCTCGAGCCGCGAGCACGCCGCGCTCGCGCCGCGCTACCTCGGCCAGATCGCGGTGATCGCCAGGAGCTATGCGCGCATCGCCTGGCAGAACCTGGCGAACTTCGGCATCCTGGCGCTGACATTCGTCGATCCCGCCGACTACGATTGGATCGAGCAGGGCGACCAGTTCGCGTTCTCGGACCTGCGCGAGCGCGTCGCCGCGGGCGGTGTCATCGTGGTCCGCAACCTGACCCAGCGGCGCGACGTACGCTGCGCGCACCAGCTCAGCGAGCGCCAGGTGCGCGCAGTGCTCGCCGGCGGGCTGATCAACCAATTCCGGCAACAGCGCGGGGTGGGCAATGACGGCCCGCTGCGGTGCGCTCGTTGACAGCCACGCGGATCGCCGCGTAGCGTCGGGCCGATGTGGAAGTGCCTCGTCCTCGCCATGTTCGCGGTCGCTTGCGGTGAGGCCGGGCCCAGCGCGATCGCCAAGGTCCAGGCGGCGCATCGCCGGCCCCTCGCGCGCGCGTCGCGGTCACCCGTCGGGCTGCACCGCCAGCAATTCGACGATCTCGCCGGCGTGGTTCGAGGATTCAGTCTACTCCGTTGCGTCGTCGGAGGACGAAGCTATTTGCTTGGTAACCCGCTCGGAGGACATCTGGACGCAGTATGTGCTGGACGACGAGACGTTCGATGACCGTTTGGTAGCCGGCTTCACAAAAACGTCGAAATGATAATTCGGGAGCGATCGGCGGGAATTTAATTCCCGCTGTTGAATCGATGTGGTAGGGCTAAAGCATGTCGCCTATACAAGCCCTTCAACTCGCTCGTACGGCGAGCGCGACACCGAAGAGCCCGATCGGTCTCCTCAAGGTTGTGTTCATTCTCGGCTACGGGACCCCAGGCTCGGTGGTTTTCGCTCGCCTCGATGTGATGGGGACCGCCGAGCGTGCGCTGCTCTTGGGATTCTTGATGTTCTATCCGCTCGTCATTTTATCGGTCCTGTATTTGCTGGTGTCGAGGCATTACCCAAAGCTGTACACCCCCTATGACTTTCGAGAAGAAGCCCACTTCCTCGCATTGGCCCGAATGCAAAGTTCGAAGTCCATGAAGATTCATGACAAGAGGGATTCCGCTGTCCAAGAACCGTCGGGCGGGGCAGTGCTGGGCCCGCTCAAGCTGGAGCCGGCACCTCGCATTGCGACGGATGAGACGTCCGAGGGGCAAGAGCTCGACCTTCCCGCTCCTCGCGGAGGAGGCAGCAAAAGGCGCAGGGCGAGCGCGTCGACCCCGAATTCAGAGGTCGAGGAGCGCGCCCCCCTCCGACGTGGCTCCCCCGCATGACGGAACAGGACCTCCGCACGGTCGCACTGGTCAGAGGGGCGGTGGGTCGTGTGCGGCCTCCTGGCGCAGCTTGGAGCACACGTGCAGAAGCACCGCGCTGCGGGGGTCGACGCTGCCGCGGGCCTGTATCGTCCCACGACCACGACCGCGAGCCTGGCACGCGTTGCCGCCACCGCCGTGCGGGGCGTCTCCGGGGTTAGGACCGCCGAGGACGCCGCACAGGCGCTCCAGGCGAGCGAGGAGCGTCGACTGCTTGCCCTCGACTCGGCCGAGCTCGGGGGCCTGGCGCTCAAGCTGTTGCATCCGCGGTTGGCGGCGGACGCCGACCCGTTCAGGACGGGCATCCACCGCCACGGGCCGCTGCCTACAGCAGGAGCGCGTAGAGGTCGTTCCCCTGCGGCCGGACCGCCTTGAGATAGCGACCAATCTCACCTGCGTCGGATGTCTCATCCAAGGTCCCCTCGGAAGCAGACCTCGCTGGGCTTGGCACGACTGCGCCCGGACCGTAACTGTGAGGCCGCGCGGCGTCCGGCACGCGGCCCGGGTGCAGCGAAATGGTTGTAACAGCGGCGAGGCGACGGGGACTCAAGGGCGACGGCGGCCGTGGGGCCGCGCCACCTCTTGAGGTTCCTTCGATGCGTCTCTTATTGCAATCTTCGACCCTAAGCGCGGTGTTTACGATCGCGCCGTCCGTGCTGGCCGCTCCACCGCACATCAATTCACTGTCGTCAGCCTTCGTGGTCCACAACGGGCGCGTGCGGATCGCCGGCACCGATTTCGGCAAGGCGCCCGGGCTCGTCGCGGGCGCGAGCGTGGAGATCGGCGGGGTACCGGTTGCGACCGCGCGCTGGGCGGAGACGGCGATCAGCGCGTACGTCACGGCCGACGTGCCGCTCGGGGACACGACGATTCGCGTGATCACGAGCGAGGGCGCGAGCGAGGCGGCGCCGCTGACGATCGAGCCGCTGCCGCCAGCCGACGGAAGAATCGCGTGGCGCTTCCAGGTCGACGGTATGGGGATTCAGCACCGCAGCGGGATCGGCCCTGATGGGACGGTGATCGCCGTCGACGCGCTGGGATTCGTTTATGCGCTCGGGCACGACGGGCTGTTGCGGTGGATCCACGACGGGCCGCGGCGGGCGGGTCACGAGCACGGCAGCGGCAGCGAGGGACCGGTGGCGGTCGGAGCCGACGGATCGAGCTACGTGGGGATCCAGCCGCTCGGTCCGGACCTACACTTGCACGCGCTGGCGCCCGACGGGTCGCTGAAGTGGATCCTCAACGAGCCGTGGGCCCACACCGTGTCGGGGCCGGCGATCGGGCCCGAGGGCGACGTGTACTGGGCGGTGACGGCTGCGGGCGGTGGACTGCAGCGGATCAAGCCGTCAGGGGAGTTGGTGTGGGACCACGCCGGCCAGCCGAAGCTCGACGCGTCGTTTTACGAGCGCTCGCACGAGCTGGTGTTCGGGCCGTCGCGCCCGAACGGGCCGCTCGATCAGGCGTACTTCGCGGTGACGCTCGGCGATCTGTATCAGGGGATGCCGACGCCGCCGTTCCTGTTTGGGTTCGACCTCGATGGCCAGCAGCGATTCGCCACCTACGTGCAATCACTGTCGGGCTCGTTCGGCCCGCGCGGCCAGGCGGCGGTGGGGCCCGACGGCCGGGTGTATCTCTCGAGTTGGGGGCTCCCCGAGGGCTGGGGCTTGCACGCGTACGAGCCCGGCGGCGGATCGCGGGTGTGGTCGTATTATCCGGACCCCGGCAACGTGGTGTCGACGCCGGAGTTCGACGCGGACGGCAATGTGTACGTGATGCACGACGGGGCGTACTTGACGTCGCTCGACGCCGCGGGGTCGCTGCGCTGGGAGATCGGGATGGAGCCGGGATCGCGGCTGGGACCGTCGCTCAGCCCCGATGGTGGCACGCTCCTGATCGACGGGATGGACAGTGCGCCCGACGGCGAGTTGGACGCCTACGACGCGGCGACGGGGACGCAGCTGTGGAAGATCCCGTTCCCGATCGAGAACGGTACGTATCAGATGCCGAGCGCGCGGGCGCGGTTCACGGCCGACGGGACGCGGGCGTATGTCAGCACCGTGATTGGCGGACAGCCCGAGGAGGATGTGTACGGCTGGCTCTACGCGATCGACGTCGAGGAGGCGCCGCATCCTGGGGAAACGACGGGCGGCGAGGAGAGCGCGACCGGCGAGACCGCGACGAGCACGAGCGCGGGGGAGACGAGCGGCGAGATGCCGACGACTTCACCGGTGGAGGGTTCGACGGGCACCGGCACGGGCGAGGACGATGGCGGCGATGGCGGGTCCTCGGCCGGAGAGACGGGCGCGGAGGCGGATCCCGGGGCGGAGGGCTGCGGCTGCCGCAGCATGAACGGCAGCGGGGCGGGCTGGTTGCTTGCGCCGTTGTGGTGGAAGCTTCGCCGATGCTCGCGTCGCCGGCCCAACCGGTAGTAGGACCTTAAGGTCCCATCTCGATGGTCTGCCACGGCTCACAGCTCGGGCCGCCTCACCAGCACGGGGATCATCATCGGCACGCCGATGTGCATGTCCCGGGAGCAGGCCCAGACCTGCCCGCCCCGCTGGGCCCTGCGCTCCGCAGTCACCGGCGCCCACGTCTTCTTCGCCGCGTGGGGCAAGTTCGAGCCCTACTCCGCCAGCGACGCGCAAGCGGCTATACACGTCCGGCTCACCGTCACCGGCGAGGCCGGCGCGGAACGCCGCGACCGCCTCGGCCTCGCGCCCGAGCGGCACGATCTGCTTGCCCCGCTGCAGATGCAGCAGCGCCAGCCGCGGCTCTGCAGTCAATGCCCTTTCGGACAGGTCGAGCTTCACCTCGGGCGCCATCGGCCCGTCCTGCAGCGCATGTGCGACGAGGAAGATCTCGTGGGCAACGGCCCCGGCCGCGAGCTGACCCGCGAGCCAGCGATCGGAGCGGCAGTGGAACCATCCGGGCGCCAGACTCTCGACTTCCGCGTAGGCGGCTTCCGCTTCGGCATAGCGCCGCAGGTGGAGCAGGGTGAAGGCGGCCTGGTAACGACAGTGCGGATCGTGGCGATCGGCGGCCGCAGCCCGCTCGAAGTGAGCGAGGGCCTCGGCGTGTTCGCCCTCGCCGCCGCAGGCCTCTCCCGCCCCGGTGGCCTCGGGCTCGAAGCCCGGGACCAACATCCTCGCCGTCGACACCGACGCGCTGCAGGCGAGCCGAACATCACGGCGACGAGAGTGACGGTGAGCATGCCCGAAAGGTGACGCGATACCGCGCCAGATCGAGCGGCGACCTCACCAGGGGATCGGGCCGTCGTCGTTGGAGAACGTACCTGTCGGTCCGTCCGGCCCGAGCAGCGCCAGCCGCACCGGCTCGCGCGCGCCCTCGACGACGCTCCGCGGCCCGCTGTGAGCGTTGAGATCGGTCGCCGTGTAGCCGGGGCACGCGGCGTTGACCTTGATCGGGGTGTCGGCGAGCTCCTGCGCGAACGCGATGGTCACGGCATTGAGCGCGCTCTTCGACGGGCCGTAGGCGACACCGCCGACGCCGCGGAACGGATATGCGGGATCGCTGATCGAGGTCAGCGAGCCGATGCCGCTCGACACGTTGACGATCCGCCCCGCCGGCGCCGCGCGGAGCAGCGGCAGCATCGCCTGCGTCACGGCGATGACGCCGAAGACGTTGGTCTCGAACACCGCCCGGACGTCCGCCAGCGAGGCCACGCTCGGCGCCCCGCTGCGGGTGATGGCGGCGAGCGACGCGTCTCCGGCCGCGCCGCCATGGGCGATGCCAGCGTTGTTGACGAGGACGTCGAGCCGCCCGAGCTCGCGCTGGATCCACGCGGCGGCGGTTGCGATCGTGGCGGCATCGGTGACGTCGAGCACGAGCGAGCGGGCGTCGCCGGTGATCTGTTTCGCCGCGGCCTCGCCGCGCGCGCGGTCGCGGGCGCCGACGAGCACCGTGTAGCCGCGCGCCGCGAGCTCCCTGGCGATCTGAAGGCCGATACCTTTGTTGGCCCCGGTGACCAGGGCGACGAATTTGTCATGCATGGCCCCGTGATAGCGATCGCCAGCGGCGCTGCCTTGGTGATCCTTGGCACGGAGACGCCTCCGCCAAGAATGCCCAAGCCGCCCCGGCGCGCTCGCCCTATCATGAAGCGCGTGGCGATCCGCACCGACATCCTCGCGGTCTCCGTGCCCGGTCTACGGGCAGTGCGCTGGTCCACCGACGAGCTCCATGCGGGGATGAAGGAGACGTACTCGATCGCGCGCGTCGAAACCGGCCGCTCGGAGTGGTGGTGCGGCGGCAAGGTGTGGCGCTGCGAGCCAGGCTCGTTGCAGCTCGCCGGGCCCGGGCAGGTCCATCGCGACGTCTCGCGTGACGGCCCGAGCACGGCCCAGATCGTCTCGTTTGCGGCCTCCACTGTCGAAAGCGCGATCGGCCCGGTCCGGGTACGTCCGCAGCTCACCGCCGACGATGCCCGCGGCGCCGCGTTCCAGCGCCTTCACGACGCCGTCCACGCCCGCGCCGATCGCCTCGAGCTGGAGGTCGCGGTCGCCGAGGGGATCGCCGCGCTCGCGTCGATCGGCGACGCGACGTTCGAACACACGCGACCGGTCCGGCGATCGCTCGAGCTGTTGCGCGAGCGACTCGCCGATCCCGTCACGCTCGACGATCTCGCCGCGTACGCCGGCCTCGACAAGTTCCACCTGTGCCGGGCGTTCCGTTCGCAGGTCGGGATGCCACCACACGCCTATTTTACGCGGCTGCGGATCTTGCGGGCCAAGCAGCTGTTGGCCGCCGGGGTGAAGCCTCGTGACATCGCCCCGCAGGTCGGGCTGTACGACCAGAGCCAGCTCAATCGGCACTTCCGCCGCATCGTCGGCACGACCCCGGGCCAGTACGCGCGCGGCCTCTGACGCACAGGTCGAGACGGCCGAGCGCGACGCCACAGCGTGAGGTCCGACAGCCGCGGCCGAGCGCGGGACCATCCGAAATCTGGGGGTAGGAGGAAGGGTCATGATCACTGCTGCGTTCGTGCGCGAGTACAAGCCTCGCGCGATGAAGTCACGTGCGACGCGCTCCCCGGGTTCATTCTGCGGGTTCTGCTCACCGGGAAGAAGGTTGCGCTGATCCGCTACCGCATCGACGGGAAGGACCGCCGGGTCAAGATCGGGCTGCTCGGGCCCGCACTGTCGATCGACGAGGGCGCAGCGGCGTGCTGCCGTCATGCTCGCTGACGTCACAGCCGACGCGAGCGACGATGAGCCGCCGGTCCCGCGGGCCGCGGGCAGGGCCGCGCGAGTGAAACAGGTGGAATCGGCGTCGTTCAGATCGTCACGCTCCGCCAGCTCGCCGAGCGTGCGCTGCTTCCAGACCCGGCGGGGGCGCCGCTGCGGAGCCGCGAAGACGGCGCCTCCGCCTCGGCAGCGCGGCCAGACCGCTCCCTAGCGCAAGAGTCTGTCACAGGTCGGGCCTGTGACAGACTCTGGGACGAAACCTGACCGGAGCAGATGAGCGCAGAACAAACCGAGCATCTTCAACCCCGCGCGCATTTTCGAGAATTCAGGGCTGCGCTGTTTCTGGCGCGGGGTTTGCTGATGTTTAGAACTTGTTCCACAGCTACCAGTTGCTCTTCGAGAGGCCTATGCAGTGTGCGTTCAGCATCACCGCATCACCGCCGAACGTCGGTAAGCCGTGGAAACCACAAATCAGCCACCGCAGTTTTGCGGCTTTGCCAAACTTTTGCCAAAACCCGGGCCAATCCGGGTCGCACCGGTCCAGACCGGGAAATCCAGAACCCCTCAGAACGCCCGAATTCGTGGGATTACGACCCGGTCGGGGTCTGGGCGGGCGGCCTGAGGGGCCTGGGGATTGTTCCTCTCCTATTATTTGCAGGCCATGGCCGACGCCGAGGCGCAGGAGGGGCACCGCATCGTCGACGTGCTCGACCTCCACTGGTACACCGAGGTCTACGCCGACGGCCAGCGCATCACCGGCGACGACAACTCGCCCGCCTCCGTCGAAGCCCGCGTGCAGGCCCCGCGCTCGCTGTGGGACGACACGTTCCACGAGGACAGCTGGATCGCCAACGACGTCCTCCAGGGCCCCGTGCGCCTGCTGCCGTGGCTCAGGGAGCGCATCGACGAGCACTACCCCGGCACCGGCCTCGGCTTCACCGAGTACAACTACGGCGGCGGCGGCCACATCTCCGGCGCCATCGCCCAGGCCGACGTGCTCGGCATCTTCGGCCGCGAGGCCGTGACGATGGCCGCCTACTGGGCCCTGACCGATCAGACCTCGATGATCTGGGCCGCCTTCCGCGCCTTTACCAGCTACGACGGCCAGGGCGGCAAGTTCGGCGACACCTCGATCCACGCCGCGACCTCCGACGTCGCCGCCACCAGCGTCTACGCCAGCACCGACGTCGCCGACCCCGCGCGCACCGTGATCGTCGCCATCAACAAGACCGCCGGGCCGCTGACCGCCGCGGTCAGCCTGGCCGCCTACGCCAACTACTCGAAGGTCGCCGTGTGGCAGCTGACCGGCCCGCAGCCGGAGTTGGTCGCCGGGGCCGATCTCTCACTGGCCGCCACCAACGCGCTCCTCTACGCGATGCCGGCTTACAGCGTCAGCGTGCTCGTCCCGCAGTGAGCGTGCGTGCGGCGTGCTCGGCGACCTCGTCGCCGGTCACGCCTCACACCGTGGCGCCGCCGGCTTCGATGATCGTCCGATACTGACATTATCGAGGTACCGCCATCGGCGAGTCCGCGTGGCGGGGAACAGCCTGGCCACGCTCCGGGCACGTCGTCGGCATATCAGGGTCGTGCTCGACGATGACGATCTGCCCCTGCCCGAGCTGCCTCTTCACCGCGGCAACTCGCCAGGGAGCCTCGATACCGAGAATGCGGACGTAGAGTTCGGTCTATGCCATGAGGATGACCGTGGATCGCCTCGTTGCTCGGCCGCGCCACGGTGCCGGCCGGCGAGCGGTCCGCGGTGTCGCCCTGGGGCGACCCGGAGACCGTACGCCTTGCCGACGCCGCGGCGCGGCGCGCTCACGCCAGACTCAAGGTCCAGCGCTGGCCGGCGCTGCCATTCCAGGCGCGCTGGACCAGCACGGCGCCGTCGGTCGATTCGCCGTTCTGCGCGTCCATCACCTTTCCGGAGAGCTTGCTCTGGACCCGGACGGTGCCGTCGTCGTTGGCGATCAACTGCCACAGCTGGTTGTTGCCGCCGTGCCACCGAAACTGCTGGATCTCGGCGCCGTCGGCCTGCGAAGCCCCGGACACGTCGAGGGACAGACCGCTGTGCTTCACCATGAGCCGGAAGCACCCTCCGCCCTGGTAGCTCAGCTCCCATTTCTGGTTGCCGCCGCCCCTGTAGGGCCACTGAATGACCCTGGTGCCCTGCGCCGTGGCTCCTCCGTTGACGTCGAGCGACTTGTCGAACTTGTTGACGAGCTTGTAGACCCCGTCGGCCGGCAGGCTCGGCTCCCCGGGCTTCTCGGGCTGGAACT
This sequence comes from Nannocystis bainbridge, assembly GCF_028368995.1. Classification (GTDB taxonomy): domain Bacteria; phylum Myxococcota_A; class Polyangia; order Nannocystales; family Nannocystaceae; genus Nannocystis; species Nannocystis bainbridge. The sequence continues at coordinate 1,280,689 of NZ_JAQNDL010000001.1, forward strand.
CGGCCATGACGTTGAAGAACGCCACCTGGTTGTACACGCCGGTCTTGACGACCTCCTGCGTCGTCCCGTCGTCGTACGTCACGTCGTAGATCGCGCGGAACGGCACGTCGAGCTTGGCGTGCTGCATGAGCACGGAGGCCGTCACCCCCGAGTTCGCCGGCACCTTGACCGGCGAGTCCAGCGTGACCGTCTCGCTGGTCTCCTCCGTCCGGCCGAAGGTGATCGACGTCGTCACCTTGGCCCCGAGCGTGACCGTGGTCGTCACGGCCAGCAGCTGTACCTTGGTCTCATAGATGGCGTTCAGCTCCAACGCCGCGGACGCGCTGTACGTCTCGGTCCTCGTCTTCGACGTCGCGTAGGTGAAACGCAGCTCCTGCTCCGTGGCGGTGTTGTTCACGAGGCGCGTGCGATACGCGATGACCGGCGGCATCTGAACCAGGGCGGCCTGGTCCAGCAAGAACTGGATGTTCTTCAGCACGACCTCGCGGTTCGCCGAGGCGAAGCGCCACAGCTCGTTGTCGGAGCCGCCGTCCCAGTGCCACGAGACGCACCGGGAGCCGCTGACGTACGGGCCGTCCCCGAAGATGTTGATCTTCTGCTCCCACTCCTGCACCGACACCACGGCGTTGTACTGCCCGCCCACGTTGTCGTTCTGCCAGACGGCGAGATCGTCGCTCCCGATCCTGCCGATCGGCACCAGCTGCAACCCGGCGCCGTTGTCCGCCGAGGCCCGCGCCACGCACGTCCCGGTCGCCTTGTTCACCAGCCCGAACACTCCCGCGTTGCTGGCCTGGCGCGGCCGCTTCTCCCACATCTGTCGCTCGTCCTGGTACGAGTGGGTCGTCACCACGACGTCACTCCCGCTCGACGATGCGCTCAACGCCAGGGCGGCGTTCCCGGGACCACGAGCCTTGGAAATGATGAAGAAATACTCCACTGCAGACATTTTCACTCCTCTTTCGGATCGATCGGACCGCTCGCCGAGCCCCGCGCGATGCTGGGCCCCGAGCGTCATTTCAAGCCACAATGCGTCAAAGATCAGGATCGCCGGGCGAAGCGCTCTCGCATGATTCGGCCGCGCAGCTCGCTCTCATGGCACCCAGCGTCCGCGCCGAGGCCCATGATTCCGCTCCGGCGCGCGCCCCCGCGAGATGTCGAATTGCACGCAGTCTCGCCCGGCATTTCGCTTCGTCGCCAGCATTCAGCAAGCGACGTGCCACGCGTCGATGCGGCGGCGCCTCGGCTTCCAGCGGGCCCTGCACGCGCGTTTGTGGCCTCGGACGCTCACTGAACGTTCAACGGGCCGCGCTTGAACGGCCCGGGACGATGCCGTACGCTCGCGGCCCGTGGACAGCATCACCACGTTGACGCCGGCCGATGCGCGCGATGGCGAATGTTCACAGCGCAAGGCCGGCGTGACGATGACGATCGTCGGTCATCCCGATCCGAGCCGGATCGGCGAGATCGCCGCGGTCGAGTTCGACGCGCAGCAGCGCGTGCCGCTGTCGCGCCGCGAGCCGCTGTTCGCCGCCGCGGGCCAGCCCGGACGCCCGCTCGAGGACCCGCACCTCAGTCGCTCGCCCGCATACCTGTCTTTAAAGGCAGGTGAGATGCCGGTCTGGTCGGAGCTCGCGCACGCGCCGTGCGAGATCCGGCCGCTGCACGGCGCGCAGGGTCGCGCGTGGTACGTCGTGCTGAGGCGGCGGGTCGGGCTGCTGATCGAGCTGGGCCTGCGCGCGCCGCCGCCACGCGAACAGCACGGGCTCGTCGGAGTGAGCGCCGCGACGGAGCGTCTGCGCGAGCAGATCGAAGCGACGGCGGGGAGCGAGCTGCCGGTGCTGCTCATCGGCGAGACCGGCACCGGGAAGGAGCTCGCGGCGCAGGCGATCCACGCGTGCGGGCGGCGGCGCGGCCAGCCGCTCGTCACCGTCAACCTGTCGGCGATCCCCGACAGCACCGCGGCGAGCCAGCTGTTCGGCCACGCGCGCGGCGCCTTCACCGACGCGGCTCGCGCTCACGACGGCTACTTTCTCCAGGCCGACGGCGGCACGCTCTTCCTCGACGAGATCGGAGATGCGCCGATCAGCCTGCAAGTGCAGCTTCTGCGGGCGCTCGAGCAAGGCGAGATCCAGCCGATCGGCGGTCGCGTCCGCGCCGTCGACGTACGGATGCTCGCCGCCACCGACACCGACCTCGAGGACGCCGTCGCGGCCGGGCGCTTCCGCAAGGCGCTGCTGTTCCGCCTGTGCAGCCAGACGCTGCGACTCTTGCCACTGCGCGATCGACCGGCCGACATCGCCGTGCAGTTGATCCACTTCCTCGATCAGGCGCTCGCAGGGCTTGGGCGACGCGAGCGTCTGCGCATGCGTGCATGGACCGACAGCCCGTGGCTCGATCTCGAGGCGGTCGAGGCCGCGCTGTTCGCTCGCTGGCCCGGCAACTCCCGCGAGTTGCGCGGGGCCGCCAGTCAAGCCGCGCTGCTCGCTGCGAACCAGCCGAAGCTGGTGCTCACAACAAGCGCGCCACCCGCGATGGCGTCGACGCCGGCGCCGGACGTCGCGGCGCCCGTGGAGGTCGTCGCGCAGGCGCTGACGGAGTCCGTCATCCGCGAGACCCTCGCGGCGCACCAGCACTCGGTGCGTGGGGCTGCGCGGGCGCTCCAGGTCGCGCCGAATACGCTCTATGCGCGCATGCGCGATCTGGGGATCCCGCTCGCGGGGAGCCTCTCCGACGAGGAGGTTGCCGCCGCGCACGCGGCGTCGGGCGGAAATGTCATGAGGATGGCGCGCGCGCTCGGCGTGTCCGTACGGGGCATTCAACGGCGTCTCGGTCGCGCGCGATAGCTCGTCGATTCGTGGTAGGACGAGCGCGCGTTGCAAGACAACCCGCCAACCGACGGGTCGCAGGTGACCCTGGTGCCCGCGCCCGAATCGATTGTGACATCGAACCGGGGTCCCGCGCCCGAGGCGGTGCCGTCCCGGATCGGCCGCTTCGTGATCATCGGTCGCCTCGGCGCAGGCGGGATGGGCGTGGTCTATGCGGCGTACGACCCCGAGCTCGACCGCAAGGTCGCGATCAAGCTGATGTACCCGGAGGAGGGCGAGGTCGGCCCGCGGCGCGGCCAGGCGCTGCTACTGCGGGAGGCCCGGGCGCTGGCGAAGCTGTCTCACCCCAACATCGTGGCCATCCACGACGTCGGCGTGCACGCCGGGCAGGTGTTCGTGGCCATGGAGTTCGTCGACGGGCGCACGCTGCGACACTGGCTCGCGGAGGCCCCGCGCGCGTGGCAGACGATCGTCGACGTGTTCGTGCAGGCCGGCCGCGGTCTCATGGCGGCACACGCAGCCGGCCTCGTGCATCGCGACGTGAAGCCCGACAACCTGCTGGTCGGCAAGGACGGTCGGGTGCGCGTGGCCGACTTCGGCGTCGCCCGCTACCGCGACCCGGACGAGGCCGCGTGGACGGAGAACGGCGCGCTCCGGATGATGGCGACGGTGGCCGGACGCGGGGCCCGGATCGGCACGCCGGCATACATGGCCCCCGAGCAGCACGAGAACGAGGGGGTCGGCCCGCACAGCGATCAATTCAGCTTTTGCGTCGCGCTCTACGAGGCGCTGTACGAAGTGCGACCGTTCGCCGGCAAGACGCCGCACGAGATGGTCGCGCAGATCCGCGCGGGAGCATTGTGCAGACCGCCCGAGCCGCCGCGGCTGCCGGGTTGGCTCGATCGCGCGGTCCAGCGCGGCCTCGCGGCGCAACCGGCCTCGCGCTGGCCGTCGCTGTCGGCGCTGCTGTCGGCGCTCACGCCCGAGCAAGGCCAGCGGCGCGCGAAGTGGGGCTGGCGGGCCTTCTACGCCGCGCTCGTGGTCATCGGCGGGGTCGCGCTGTACCTCGGCGCGCGCGAATGGCAGCACCGCGACGCGCGCGAGCAGGCCGAGCTTGCGGCCGCGGAGCGCCTGGAGGTCGTGACCGCCGGCGTCGATCGCCTGCTCGCGCGCGGTCGACGGAGCGAGGCCGAGGAGGCGCTGCGGGCCTTCGTCGGCGAACCCGAGCACCGCGCCTCGCGGGCTGCCGTCGACGCCTGGCTGATGTGGGCCGACCGCATGGACGCGGCCCGCGATCGCGAAGCCGCCCTGTCCGCTCTGGTCGAGGCGTACACCACCCTGCCGGCGAAGGACCCACGCGAGGCCGCGATCTTCCTGCGGATCGCCGAGCTGTTCCGCGTGCAGTGGCGCTTCCAGGAGCTGGCGACGCTGGCCCACACGGCCGGCCAGCGATCGCCGCAGGCCGTCCATAGCGAGACCTGGTCGCGGCTGCGCGCCGACGCGGCCCTGGGGCTGCGCGACGTGAGCGGCTTCCTCGCGGAGGTCGATGGCGGCCGCGCCGGACGCGAGCGCGAAGACGTCGCGCCCGTGCTGCGCGCCCTGAACACGGCCAGCTTCCCCGGGGTCCGCGGCGAGCATGTCGTCGCGCTCGACCTCGAGGGCGACGGGCAGGACGAGTTGGCCGTGTTCCCCCGCGACGGCGAGCGCGGACCGGTGAGCGTGCGTCGCATGAACCGCGACCTGTCCCCGATGTTCGACCTGACGGGGGACGACGCGATCGGCCGCGTCGGCGCCGTCCTCGACTCGCTGCGTCGCAGCCCCGACGGACCCGCTTTCTTGCTCGGGCGCAGGGACGACACGGCGATGTTGTACGCGCTCGACACGGGCAAGCCGCAGATCGTGTTCACCTGGCCCTACGATCAGCTGCACGCGGCGGCCGCGGCCGACCTCGACGGCGACGGCCTGCGCGAGTTCTACGTCGGGACCGCCGCCTACACGCGCAAGTTGTATCGCCTGGGGCCCGACGCGAGCGGGACCTGGCAGCGCAGCGTGGCCCACCCCGCGATCGATGAGCTCAGCAGCGACATCAACGCGCTGGCCACCGGCGACTTCGACGGCGACGGCCGCGACGAGCTGGCGGTCGCCGTCGGCCCCTGGCGCGCCTACGACGTGCGGATCTTGCAAGCAGGGCCGGACGGTGGGCTCGAGCTCGCGGCACGCCGGCGCATCGGGCACGTGCGCGCGCTGACGACCCTGCGGGGGGTCGGCGGCGAGACGTTGCTGGCGATCGCCAAGGACAACGACGCCGCCAACAAGCTCGCATTCTCGCCCGACACCCCGCACGGAGAGCCGCCTGGCCTGTACATCGTCCGTCGCGCCGGCGAGGCGCTCGAGACCGTGTTCTTCGCGCCCTTTCCGGCGGCCGACGGTGCGCAGGAGGTCGGGAAGGTGCGCGCGATGTTCCGCGGCGACTTCGACGGCGACGGCCGCGACGACCTGCTCCTCCGCTACCGGGCGCCGTCCAGGAGCGAGGCGGCGGCCCTGTTGTGGCGACAGCGCGAGGACGGCAGCTTCGTGTCGGGGCTGGTCGAGCACGTCGTGCCGCTCGCCGTCGGCAACTTCGACGACGACGCCGCCGACGAGGTGCTCGTGACGACCCCGCACGGCGACGGCGACGCGCTGGCGGTGCTCGGCGCCGGCGGTGCACCGCTCGCGTCGGTCCTGCCCCCACGCGTGCACGTGACGCCGCCGCTGGTCGCCGATCCGTCACTGGCCCGCGCCTGGGCCCGCGCCGAGGATCTGGTCGGCTTCGGCCTCTACGCCGCGGCCGCCGACGCGCTCGCCCGCCGCAGCGCGCTCGCACCGTCGCCGGAGGACGGCCGGGCGGCGCAGCAGCGGGCCGCCGCGCTCTACGAGGCCGCCGGCGACCACGCGCGCGCGGCCGCCAGCCACGCGGTGCTGGCCCAGGACGGCAACGTCGACGCCGCGCTGGCGGCGATCGTCAGCTACGAGCGGGCCCTCGATCTCGACGACGCGCTGTGCGTGGCGCGAACGGTCCTGGCGAGCGACGCGCTGACTCCGTCGCAGCGCCGCCTGGCGAGCGCCGCCAGCGAACGCCTCACGGCAGCCGTCGAACCCCGCGACTCGATCGAGCTGCGCTTCGACCAGCCGCTGGCGCCGTCGTGGCAGATCCACGAGCCGCTGGCGCTGCGCATGGATCGCGTGCGGGGCAACCTGGCGATCGACGCCTACGCCGATACCGGCGATCTTATGACGCTGCCGATCGAGCTCGGCGACGGTGCTCTCGGCCTCGAGATCGAGCTCGAGGTGGAGCGCGCCGAGTGGGCCGCGCAGCTGGCCGTCAGCGTGCGCGCGCCCGACGGCGAGGAAGTCATGACGCTGGGCGTCGCCGCGAGCGGCGGCGGCGGCTACCTGCGGCGCCACGGGAGCTTCAGCGCGCCGAGCCTGCATCGTCGCCTGGACATCGCCGGGAGGCCGACCGACGACCCGAGCACCGGCTCGCATCACTTGTTGCGGGCGCGCCTGCTACCGCACCAGGGCATGCTGGACGTCGAGGAACGCGGCGACCTCGCGGAGCGGCGCTCGTTCCCCCTCAAGCAGACGCTACGGCCGGGCCCGCACCTGCTCGTGCTGCGCGCCAGCGGGGTCGAGGAGCACGGCGCGCTCCAGCTCCGTGCCCGGCTCCGGCGCGTCTCGCTCGTCGGCGCACGACTCTCCGAAACGGCACCGACAGCGCCGGGCTCGCAACTCGCGCGCGCGCTGGTGACGGGCCAGCTGCGCGAGGCGGCGACCTCGTCGGCCGCCGAGGAGTTGGCGCCGTTGTGGCGAGCCGCCGCCGCCGCGGAGCTCGGCCGCCTCGACGACGCGCTCGCATGGCTGTCGACCCTCGACATCACGCGGCCTGCGATCCGCCAGCGTTTGCGGCACCTGTTGCGCGGGCAGCCGACGCGGTTCTTGCCGCTGATGCGCGCGGCCTTCGGCGCGGCCCACGGCGCGCTGCTGCGCGAGGCGCTGACGAACGCGGCGCGCATGCACCTCGACGCCGAGCAGCAGCAGATGTGGCTGAGTCAGACCGTGGACGTGGACAGCTTGCCGACGTCCGACGCCGTGCAGCTCGACACCAAGGCCGAACTGCTGACGATGCGCGCCGCGGCGTGGCAGGCCGCGGGCGAGCTCGAGCAGGCCGCGGCGGACCTCGACGCCGCGACCACCCTGCGCGCGAGCCACAGCGACGAGCCCGACGATCGCCTCGCCGAACTCGAGCTCCTCGTCGCCGAAGTCGCGGCGGCCCGCCATCGACCGGACGAGGCGATGGCCGCAGCGACCCGCGCGCTGGCCCGCTCGCGCGAGCCGACGGCGATGAAGGAGCGCCTGCGGCTCCACCCGCGTCTCCAGGCCATGCAGGCCGATCCGCGCTGGCATCGATTGCTCTCCGCCAGGCCGTAGCGCTCACCGGCACCTCGTCGGTGCCGTCATGGCTCCGCTCACTGACACACGAACGTGGCGAGCAGGTTGAGCGCCGAGTCGATCAGCGGCTGGCCCTGCTGCGGCGTCACGAGCTCGGCGTCGATCCAGCCGTCCACCTGATCGACGATGCCCTCGAGCTTGTTGCACAGCTGGTTGTGCTTGTTCTTCTCGATCGCCGACATCACGATCCCGAGGTGGACGAGCAGGCTGTTGAGCTGGCCGTGGTTGAGGCTGCCCGCCAGCGCGGCCGCGGCCGACTCCATGTTCTCGACCACCTCCTCGGGCGTGTACACCTTGACGTGCAGGCTGCACACGTCCTGATGGCCGGCGGCGTCGGTCGCGGTGCAGAACACCTCGGTCTCGCTGCCGATCTCGAAGGTCTCGCCGGACGTCGGGCACACCACCGCAGGCGCGCCGTCGCACACGTCGACCGCGGCGGCCGTGAAGGTCACCACGGTGCCCCCGGGGCTCTCGGGGTCGACGGCGATGTCCGGCGGGCATTCGATCTGCGGCGCCTGGGTGTCCTGCACCGTCACGCTGGCGGTGCACGAGTTCGTCGGGCTGCACACGCCGGCGTCGGTCGCCGTGAAGGTGACCTCGGTCGCCTGGCCGACGCCGTAGAACAGCGGGCTGTCGTCGACCACCGTGACCTCGTCGCAATTGTCGATCGACGCGCCGGCCGCGGCGTAGAACTCGGCGAGCTGGGTGTCGCCGGCCCAGGCGCCGCCGGGCGAGGCACACTCGATGACCTGGTCGTCGGGACAGGCGATGTCGGGCGTCGCGTAGCGGAACGGGTTCGCCTCCGGGGCGGCGAACACGGTCCCGGTCAGGGTCTTGGCGAAGTTCACCGCCTCGAGCGGGGTCCACACGCCGTCGCCGATGCCGACGATGTCGTGGCACTCGTCGGCGTTCATCATCACGCCGTTGACGCCCTCGAGCAAGAATCCGGTGATCGTGCTCTCCTTCTCGTAGGTCCAGGTGTACACGCCGTGGAACGCCTCGCAGTGGGCGCCCGAGTCACGGATGTCGATCGCGTCGGCCACGTTGTCCTCGACGCTCTGCGGCGTCTCGACGGTGACGTTGTAGCCGTCGCCGAACCAGTACTTGTCGAAGCCGGTGGTGCGGAAGTAGTTGTCGACGGCCGACATGGTCTGCTCGTCGCCCGACAGGTAGTCGACCGCCACGGCGGCGCGCGGGTCGGCGTTGATCTGGCTCAAGATCGCCTCGAACTGCTCCTTCTCCTCGAAGTCAGGGATCGAGAACAGCAGGTTGATGTCGGGGCCGAGGCTGCCGCGCACGTGGTTATAGAGGTCGAGCAGCGGGCCGTCCGGGTCCTTGATGTCGAGGATGACGAGGCCGAGCGGCGAGTCCCCGAGGCCCAGGGTCAAGCTCACGCCCCCTAGCCAATCATCGATGTCGGTCGACCAGGCGAACACGCCGTCGTGATCGACGACCCACCGGTCGGGCACGAACTCGGTGGGGCTGCCCCACGAGAAGTCGGCCTCGATCGCGTTCACGTCCTGCGCGAGCACGACATTGGGCACGTCGGCCGGGTCGTTGCACCGGTGGGCGATGATATACAGCGGCTGCTCGCAATCGGCCCACGCCGGCGCGGCCGGCAACACCGTCGCCACCCCGGCGATCACGGCCGCGAGGCCGATTCGCCGCTTGCATGCTCCCATTCTCCTCGTACGTGTCACGGATCCCTCCAGTCGCGCGCCTCGGCGCGCGGATCAATTCATGATGTCGACAGCTCGCAACGTGCCGTCGGGGACGCACCCGCACTTGCGCGGGCCGACCGTCATCGGAGCAGTGGCCGCAGCGGCGCGAACGATCGCGGTCGCCGGAAAATTCCGCCGCGCACCTGGCTTCACGGCCCGGAGCTCGGGCCGCCGCGCTCCCTGGCCCGCGCATCGCCTGAACCTCGGCGAGCATCGGCCCCGCGGCTCCCGGGCTCGCGCGCCGGGCCGCGGCTCACTTCTGAAGCATGAAGAGCTGCACGATGGGCACCCCGACGTGACCCATGTCCCCGATCGTGATCCTCGTCGCTCGCACGAAGCCCGACTCCAGGCCGTCGCAGAACCCGCCGTCCAGGAAGAGCTCGTAGACGTTGTCCGCGACGTACCCGAAGCCGATCGCGTTGCCGCGCGCGAACTTCTCGATCGTGCATACCCGGTTCTGCAGGGCCTGGTCCGAGTAAACGTCGAGCCGGGCGAAGGCCACGTGCTCCGAGGCCAGCGCCAGGCCGTCGGCGAGGCACGGCGCGTCGATCGACCCGGTGCCCTCGTCGAGGTCGAGGTCGAACGCGCCATCTTTGTGCTGGTACACGATCGCCGGCGAGTCCGGGAGCCCGGTGAGCAGGTAGCGCTGCCCCTGCTCGACGGAGAGCGCGACGCCGCCGGAGGGGTTGAGGAACTCGAAGTCCTCGATGAACGTGGCGATGCAGTAGCCCGCGAGCTCGTCGCTGACCTGACCGTTGTTGCTCTCGAAGTCGCCGCCGTCACCGCCGCACGCAGCGAACGCGAGGGCGCCTACGAGCGCCTTGAAGTCACGCATGGGTCTCTCCTCGGATGGACGCGATCCAGAGTGCATCGCGCGCGCGCGGCGGCTGAAGGTCCACGGGTGAGGGTCCTGTGGCGCCCAGTAACGACGCTCCGGCCACCGCGAGGGATTACGAGGGGAACGTCGCAGTCGGGCGCGGAATCGTCGCTCGTCGCGCTGGGCGAAGATCTGCCAGGGGCTCCGCGCAGCTCGCACCAGGCATACACCCGGGCCGAGCTCGCTCGCCCCGATCGCGGCCGCACCGGCGAGTCCCGCTGCCGCACCATCGACGCGTTCCCGACCGCATCGAGGATGTCCATCGCTCGTTCCTTCCGTCGCCGCCGCTGTCCCCATCCGCCGCGCGCCCAGGCGGCCCCTCCCTCGCAGAATTGCATTCGTGCGAACTCGGGTCGCACAGACCGCGAATGTGCGCGAATGACCGCGATGCTCTGTTAGGGGTTGCCCATGCGCATGACGTCGCGGACATCGATACTGCTCGGCTTGCTCTCCACGCTCTCCAGCGCGTGCGGCGAGCAACAACAGGTGGACGGCACGGCGACGGGCACCGGGACCGGCACCGGGACGGGCGCGACGGGCGTCGGCGCGAGCACCGAACCCGAGACCGGGACCGGCACCCCGACAGAGCCGGGCACGAGCACGAGCACGAGCACGAGCACGAGCACCGGCACCAGCACGCAGGGCCCCGGCACCGACTCGACCGGCGAGACTGCTTCGCCCGGCGCGCTCGTCGACGGCGAGCCGTTCCAGCTCTCGGGCGCGGGCTTCGGGCACAAGGACCCGGCGGCTCCCATCCTGTTCGACCGCTTCGAGGCCGGTGGGGCGCTCGGTGAGACCCTCGCCACTCCGACGATCGGTCCGACCTGGCAGCTCGGGTGGGGGAACACGATCTACGACGCGACGAGGGCGTTCTCCGGCGAGCGCGCCGCCATGGGCGATTGGACCGACGCCGAGACGTCGGGCAACGCGACGTTCATCGGCGGCCTCGGCCTGACCGAGGCCTACTATTCGTATCGCATCTACAAGGAGGTGTACGGCGGCACGGATGTCAACTGGAACTTCAAGCACGGTGTCCTCACCTCGGGCGACGTGGACACCTATCATGGCACCGTCCAGCTGGTCAGCAGCGAGCTCGGCCCGGCGGAGGGCAAGGACGCGTACACGATCGCGGCGAACGGGAGCGAGTACAACCAGACGTTCTATGCGGCGGACGATACGGCCTACCTGCCGGACGACGGCTGGCATCGCGTGGAGCACTACGTGCGGCTGTCCGACCCGCCGGGCGCGCCCAACGGCAAGCGTTACTTCAAGGTCGACGGCAACGGGAACTTCACCTACTCCGGGGTGCCGGGGGGTCACTACGCGTCGCCGAGCGGGGCCATCGGCCACACCACCTACGACGGCGACGCGATGGTGACGCGCACGACCGACCACCGGATCGAGAACGTGTTCCTGCCGTTCTACCTCCGCTCCGGCTACTCGGCGCGCGCCTGGTACGACGAGATCTACGTCGATCGCACGCAGGCGCGGGTCGAGTTCGGCGACCAGGCGGAATGGGCCGAATGCACGAAGCGTTGCCCTCAGCCGGCCACTTCGTGGTCCGACGAGGCCATCACGGTGACCGCGAACATGTGCGACTTCGCGGCGGGAGAAGTGGCCTTCGGCTTCGTGGTGACCGCCAATGGCGCCATCGTGGAGTTGGGCGCGCTCGGGACCTGGTGACCCGCCGCGACCAGCGGTGAGCGGTGCATCGGCGCGTGCGCCGTCGGGCCGCGGTTCCGGTCACGACGCCTCGAACATGTCGATGATCGCGCGAGCCTGATCGGTATCCGGCATCTCCGGCGCCTCGTACAGCACGTGATTCGCGCCGTCGACGACGATGCCAGCCAGCGTACCCGCGAAACCCTGGACGATCTCGACGCGCGGCGTCAGCGTCGCGCCGGGGATCGAGAGCTCGTCGATGCGATCCTCGCCGGCCCAAAGCGGATCACCCTGATGCGCGACGAACATGCGGCTGCCGTCGGGCGCGACGGCCAGGCCGCTCGGGTTGCTGATCCCGGTGAAAAACGGCGTGATGACGCCGTCGGCGGTGACCGTGACGATGCTATCGCTGTTCCAACCGGTCACATAGAGCGTCCCGTCGGCGCCGAACGCCGCCACGCCGAACCCGATGTCCGACTGCGCGAAGGTGGTGATCACGCCGGTCTCGACATCGATCGCCTGCAGAGCCGACGCGTTCGGCGCCGGCCTGGTGGTGGCGATCAGCTGGCCGCCGAAGCCACCGAAGCCCTCCGGCGCGACCGTCAGCGAGGTGACGGTGTCCTCGAACGTCAGGATCTCGTGGACCTGATCCTGATCGTCCACGGCGTAGAGAGTGGCGAAAAGCTCGGGGGGGTCATGGAGCCCCGTCGCGTAGTAGATGCTGTCGTCGCTCGCGCGGTAGGTCAAGGCCGAGGCCACCTGATAATGAATGTGCGGAGCCACGATCGAGACGGACCCGTCGTCCTTGTCGACGCGGTACACGTTCGAAGTCTCCTCGCCGCCGCTGACGATCAGGTCGCAATCGCCGTCGAACGCGATCTGGCCGTATACCGCCTGCCCCTGCCACACGACGATGGGGAACGTGTGCGCGGCGACGTCCCACGCGCACGCCTCGATCATGCACGTGTCGCTGCAACGGTCGCCCGACACCGTCCCGCCGTCGTCGCACTCCTCGCCCGGATCGACGTTACTATCACCGCATACACCCATGCCTGTGGCCTCACCGCCGTCCCCCCAATCGTCTTCACAGGTGAATCCCGGCCCGTGGCACGGGCAGGACGGAATGAACGAGACGACGCTACCGACCAGAATCGTGAACCGTAGCATGACCACCTGGCGCTCAGGCTGCTCGAGCTTTTACGGCGTGCATCCTCGTTCGAGACAACATGCGTCTTTCGTGCGTCTGGCACTCCTCGCCCGCGCTGTCCGCCCGATAAGCGCGGAGAGCGCCGATTGTACATAGGGCTCAATCGCAGGATCCACGCCTCTCGTATCGCCAGAACCCGGCGGCAACACCTTCGCATCCGCCGCCGCGCATGGCCGCTCACCGATTCGCCGAGATTCCCGCCGAACCCGCGCGGCGCGTTGCGGGGCCCCGGCCCGCAGGCTGACCGGGTAGCCCACCCACGGGACGCTCAACGATGCGCCGCGGATCCAGTCACGGAACTCGCGGTCCCAAGCCTCACGGCTGCGGGACCGCCGTCGAGGCAGGTGTCGCCGGGGGCGGGCTGGGCGACGGGCGCTCTGGCAGCGGGAGCGCCGTGCCGACCTGAAACAGCGGCGTCCCGGTGGCCTGATCGACCGCGAGCAGCATGCCCGGTTTCAGAATATAGAGATTCCGGACCGGCGAGTCCGGGTGTGATGCGAGCAGCAGCGAGCGGTATTGGAGCATATTGTCGTGAATCGAGTCCGTCGTGGCGGCCATCGGGCCGTGGTACATGCTCCGCGCCCAGGCCAGCGCGCCATCGCGGGTGATGGAGGCCACGATCTCGATCACCTCGTCGCGCTGCTCGACGCGCTTTGGTTCGAAGGAGTCCGCCGATGGGCGATTCTCCATGGTCTGGCTGCGATGCTCCACCATGTCGAAGAAGGCGTGCGGCCATGCGAGCTCGAAGCCGAGGATCCTCGGCTCGAAGTCGACCTCGCGGTTCATGACATCCCCTGAGAAATCGACGTGCCGCCAGCCTCCATCCTCACGAAACACCGGGTCGAAGGTCTTGAGCATCACCGTGCGCTCAGGGCCGCCGTCGCTGCGCATGTCGGAGCACCACGCGTTCCCCTCGCTCCTTCGGTTTATCTTATTGTACTTCCCGCAGACCTCCGGCGGGTAGGTTTCGCTGCTGGCGTGCGCGTTCTGCAGCGGGCTCATCATCTCGACGTTCTTGCGGGCCCCCGCCGGGAGGCAGTCCGGCGGTCGATCGCTGCGCCCGCTGGCGAGCTCGCCGGCGGCGCCGAGCACGATGCCGCCGTCACGGTCGTCCTCGACGCCGATCCAGAAGCCCTCGGCGATGCGGCAGACGCCGCCGACTGCCGATACGGGGGGCACCTTCTCGGGAAAGCTGCCGCGCTTGCGGAGAGTGCCGTCGGCGCTCGAAACGAGGACCCAGTCGCGCGACCAGGCGATCAGATACACGCCGTCGCCCGCGAGCGTCAGCGGGACCGCCGGGAACACCTCCTCGACACGCCATCCATCGATCCGCGCGAAGCTCGGGGGCTGCGGGTCAAGGGCGACCCGCCAGAGCACGCGACCGGTGGCCTCGTCGAGCTTCACGAGGGCACCGGCGCCGTTGCTCTGGACCAAGCCGAACAGCGAGCCGTCGGCGTCGCGCGTAGGGATCGAGGCCCACGTGTCCGGCAGCGTGACGGGCGCGGCGGGGAATGAGACGACGTCCCAGGTGTTGGTGACGGCGCCCGTCAAAAAGACCTTGTGGTCGTCGCTCGCGAAGAAGCGCGACGCCCCGACCGCGAGCACTCCCGAGATGGCAAGGAGGACTATGATAAAAGTGCGCGATTTCGCCATCGTGAGGCCCTGCAGCGGGCGGGAAGCATAGCGAGTTCCCAGCGGCGCAGCGACCTGCATCGTGGTCTCGAACGTGACGGCCGCGCCGAGGTCGAGGCCGCGTATATGATGCTCGAGCGCAACGATCCCACGCGAAGCCGTCGCACCGTCGCCGCTGACAGGGGCGCGGGCGCCCGCCCAGCACAATTCGACATGCTCGTCACAGTGCGGTTCGGCGACAGCGCGCTGGCGAGGTCGCTTGCGCGCCTCGTGGACGGTGCGCAGCGGCGCCGGCGGCATGGGGCTCGCCGAGGCGATGCGCGCCGGGCCGGCGTGGTTCCGGGCGGCGTTCGGCGCCGGCGCATCCGCCTGCCTCGACTTGGGTCGATGCTCAGTATAGAGCCGGGTTGCCCTCCTCACGCAGGAGGGCGCCGATCTGCCCCTCGCTGGCGTGATCGGTCCGCGCGAGGATCTTCCGCTTGTACGCGGGCGTGAACTTGCGACGCGTCGCCTTCTCGGCGGTCTCGGGGTCGTGGCCGACGACCTCGGCGTGGGCTCGACCCGCCAACTCGATTGCTCCTCCTTGCCCCTTTTTTTGATGGTTTGGTTGCTCATGCTCTTGATTCACGGACTCGCCCTGCTCTCTAAACTTCGTGGGGTCCACGTCTCACACGATATTATGAGGTAGGGCGCTTCTGCGTCCGCTTCGTCGACGGCTACAACCATCACCACCGCCACTCCCGCATCGCCTTTCTGGCGCGGAGGGCGGACACTGGGACGGCATGGCCATCGCCGAGCACGGTGGGTGCTCGGTGCGCGAGCCGGGCGTGAGCGCCATCGCCGAACCCGACCGCACGCGTGATCATGGATCGGGTGCGAACCGCCTGCGATCCCGTGGAGATCACGGACCCCAGCATCACGGCGCGCCTGCTGCGCCGGGAATTGTTCATGATATGGCTGCCGCGATGCGCGGATACGGTGAAGGGCCCCGTGATTCGACTGGCGATATTGCTATGCGCGCGAAGCGGAGCCCGATTGACAGCGTGCAATGACCGTGGGCAGTATGCGCCCGCCGAAGCGCCGCGGCGATCGCGGTCAGAGGTATCATGACCATGCATCGTTTCTCACTCCGTGTCTCCGCGATCACCAGCGTCGCCCTGCTCGCCCCGATCTCCGTGACGCTCGCCGCGTGCGGCGACTCCGGCGGCTCGCCCGCGACGGAATCGGCCGGCACCGACACCGACACCCAGGCGGGGACGACGAACTCGACGACCGCGCCGAGCACCACCGCCGTCGAGCCCACCTCTACCGGCACCACCGAGGGCACCAGCACCACCGAGGATCCCTCCACCACCGGCACCACCGAGGGCACCACCTCCACCGGCACCACCGAGAGCCCCACGACCGAGGGCACCACCTCCGGGACCACCGGCGATCCCGTGACGCCCGAGGGTTCGCGAGCCGTCCTCGCGCTGCTGGAGACGACCGATCTCCACACCACGATCCTCAGCTTCGACTACTACAAGCTGACCGACGATCCCTCGTACGGCCTCGAGCGCACGGCGACCCTGATCCAGCAGGCGCGCGAGGCGTTCGCCAACACCGTGCTCGTCGACAACGGCGACACCATCCAGGGGACGGTGCTCGCCGACTACCAGGCGCTCGTCGAGCCGCTCGCCTGCGCCGACACCCTGGCGATGTACAAGGTGATGAATCACCTCGAGTTCGACGTCGGCGGCATCGGCAACCACGAATTCAACTTTGGCTTGCCCTTCCTGTCGCAGGTGACGCATACGCCGTTCGACGTCGCCGACCTCGACCTCGCCGGCTCCGACGCGTGCGCCGGGCCGACGTTCCCGCAGCTGTCGAGCAACGTCTTCAGCGCCAAGACAGACGCCACGCTGTTCCCGCCGACCGCGCTCCTGTCGCGCACGATCGCCGCCGTCGGGCCCGACGACGTCCCGGTCACCTCGACCCTCACGATCGGCTTCGTCGACATCACGCCGCCGCCGATCCTCAACTGGGACAAGAAGTGGCTGGACGGCAAGGTCTACACCCAGGGCGTGCAGGAGACCGTGCCGCCGCTGGTCGAGGCGCTGCGGGCCCAGGGCGCGGAGATCGTGGTGGCGATCGTCCACGGCGGCCTCGACGATTCGATGTACACGCCCGCGCTCGAGAACCAGGCCTGGTACCTGGCCCAGATCGCCGGCATCGACGCGATGCTGATGGGCCACTCGCACCAGATCTTCCCCAACCCGGCCAGCAAGGTGCCGCAGTTCGACCTGCCGATGGTGGACAAGGCGGCCGGCACCGTGGCGGACGTGCCGGCGGTGATGGCGAACTTCTGGGGGCAGCACCTCGGCGTGATCAAGACGGGGCTCGTCTACACCGACGGTCGCTGGACGATCGACGCCGAGCAGACGATCGT
Source organism: Nannocystis bainbridge (assembly GCF_028368995.1). Lineage (GTDB taxonomy): Bacteria > Myxococcota_A > Polyangia > Nannocystales > Nannocystaceae > Nannocystis > Nannocystis bainbridge. Next base: position 1,297,529 of record NZ_JAQNDL010000001.1, read on the forward strand.
CGAGGCGCGACCGATCGCCACCACCTGCGTGGGCGGCCTGCCCGCGGCGTGCGACGCCGAGCAGCGCTGGCGCACCGGCGAGCCGTGCGCCTTCACCGGCATGTGCGAGGCCAAGGCCGACGGCACCAAGATCTACGTCGAAGTCGAGCCCTCGATCGCGCCGCTCGTGGACGCGGAGCACCAGGGGACGGTCGCGTACGTCAAGACGCCGATCGGCACCACCGACTTCGAGATGACGACGCTGTTCGCCGACCTCGGCGACGTCGGCGCCATCCAGATCGTCAACCAGGCGCAGGCCGATCACGTCTCCGCGTACATCCAGGCCAACCTGCCGGAGTACGCGACCCTGCCGGTGCTGTCGGTCAGCGCGCCGTTCAAGACCGGCTTCGCCGGCGGCAACGACTTCACCGACGTCCCCGCGGGCAACATCGCCATCAACAACGCGGCCGACCTCTACCTCTACGCCAATACGCTCCAGGCGGTGAAGGTGACCGGCGCGGAGCTCCACGACTGGCTCGAGACCGCGGCGACTCGCTTCAACCACATCGACCCGCAGGTGGTGACGCCGCAGCCGCTGATCAACCTGTCGATGCCGGGCTACAACTTCGACATGATCACCGATCCGCGGGTCACCTACGAGATCGACGTCACCCAGCCTCTGCCGCCGATGGGCGAGAAGGCCAGCGGCCGGATCAAGAACCTCACGTTCGACGGCGCCCCCATCGACCTCGACGCCGAATTCATCGTTGCCACCAACAACTACCGCGCCAGCGGCGGCGGGCAGTTCCCCGGGCTGGACGGCAGCAAGACGATCTATGCCTCGCCGGACACCAACCGCGAGGTCCTGATCGCCTACATCAAGAAGATCGCGACCCTCACCCGCCAGGACCACGGCTCCGCCCAGAGCTGGAGCTTCACCAAGGTCGCGACGATGGGCCCCGTGGTCTTCTCCTCGGCGCAGAACGCCCTGACCTCAGCGCAGGACGCGGGCCTCGACAACATCTCGCTGGTCCAGCAGGACGACGGCAGCAACAAGATGCTGTCGCTCTACGCGATCGACCTCGCGCAGTGACCTCATGCGGATGACGCCGACCCTCGTCGTCCTCGTGGCCGCGCTGGCCCTGTGCCGGTGCGCGCGGGAGGAGAGCCCGGTGCCCGGCCCGCGCGAGGCCGCCGCACGAGCCGGGCTCTCGTCACACGACGAACACGCGCCCCACGACGCGCACGCGCCCCACGACGCGCCCGAAGCCGAGCTCGCGGCCCTGACGGCCGCGGCCGAGTCCGGCGATGTCGACGCGCAGGTGTCGCTCGGGCGGCGATACCTGAGCGGCTCGGCCCGGCTGCCCGCCGACGTGGGCCAGGCCCGGGCCTGGTTCCTGCGCGCCGAGGCGGCGCGTCCGGGCAGCGCGGCCTACGACCTCGGGCGCATGAGCCAGAGCGGCAAGGGCGGGCCGGCGGACCCCGTCGAGGCCGTGCGGTGGTTCGAGCTGGCGGCCAGCGCCGGCTCGGCCGACGCGATGTTCCTGCTCGCGGGGGCGGCCCGCAGCGGGACCGGCCTGCCGCGCGACGACGCCCGCGCGATCGCGCTGTATCAACGCGCCGCCGCCATGGAGCACCCCGAAGCCTTGCAGGCGCTCGCGCTCGCGTACCTCCACGGGGAGCTCGGCCTGACGATCGACGAGGCCGAGTCACGCCGCTACATGGCCGCCGCCGGTCACGCGCTGCAACACCATCACCGGTGAGCGCGCTCTGTCGGTGGTATGGGGCCCGCCGAGGTCGAGCCCGCCGGCGATGCCGGCGCTCGCCGTCCGTCACCGGTACATTTGGCCATGTCCTTGAGTACATGTCCCGACGGCCACGATGCCCCCGCCGAGGCCGCCGGGTTCACGGCGAGGCGGGCCAGAGATGGCGAAGGCCGCCACCTGCATCATCGCGCAATCCCCCCGAGGACCCCGAGGGCGGCCACGGCGGCCACGGCGGCCACGGCGGCCACGGGCGGCTTGGCGTGCAGGGCGCGGCCTGCTAGCCTCGGCGGTATGACTTCGAATCCGCTTATCTCTTCTTCTTTCAATAAACTCGATGTGTCCTTGGCGGCGCTGTTCTCGGTCTTGCTGTCAGGCTGCTATCCCCCGCTCGGTAACTGCTCGGCGACCTACGAGGACGAGATCGAGATGACGCCCGAGGAATTCGCGGAGTTTCAGCATGGCGGCATGCCGGTCCTCGACGGTGACACGACCGCCGGGCCGACTACCTCCGCGGGGGCGACGGACGCGAGCACGACGGACGCGAGCACGACGGACGCGAGCACGACGGACGCGAGCACGACGGACGCGAGCACGACGGACACGACGGGCGGCGTCGTGCTCTCCGACGAGGAGACCTGCCAGGTCGTCTGCCAGTCTGTGGGCGAAGAGCACGGAGCTCTGCGATCGTGCGAGGTCGCCAAGGCCCCCACCAAGGTGACGGTCACGTGCGTCTACCCGGCCTACTGCGAGGGCCGGCGGCACGCGAGCGTGGCGTCGCGGGGGCACGGGAGCGACGCCGAAGCGGCCGCGGCCTGGCTGGCGCGCGCGGCTCACGACGAGGCGGCCTCGGTTCACGCGTTCCATGCGCTCGCGCAGGAGCTGGCAGGCCTTGGCGCGCCGGCCGAGCTGCTGGCGCGCATCGATGCCGCCGCCGCGGACGAGGTCCGCCACGCCCGGGTCGTCGCCGACGCCGCGCGGGCCCGCGGCGCCGAGGTCACGCCGCCGGCCTGCGTCGCGGTGGCCGAGCGCGATCTGCTGGCGATCGCCGTCGAGAACGCGGTCGAGGGCTGCGTGCGCGAGACCTGGGCGGCGCTGTCGGCGGCCCATCAGGCCCGCTTCGCCGCCGAGCCTGCGATGCGCAGCATGTACGTCGAGATCGCCGCCGACGAGGCGCGTCACGCCGAGCTGGCGTGGGCGATCGACGCCTGGCTCATGGGACAGCTCGATGTCGCCGGCAGAGCCGAGGTCGCAGCCGCGCGACAGGCGGCGATCGCGGAGCTGGACGCGTCGCTGCAGCGGCTCGAGGTGCCGGCGCTGCAGCGGCTCGGCGTGCCCTCGGCCGCGGTGGCCACGCGGCTATGCGCCGAGCTCGACGCGGCGCTGTGGTCGCGCGCAGCGTGAGCGAGGCGCGTCAGCGTGCTCGTCCCGCAATCGTCGAGCGTCGAGGCGCGACCGACGACCTCGTCGCCGGTCACGCCTCACGCGGTCGCGCCGACGATCGGCGACATGGCCGAAGAGCCAGCCGCTGCCCGGCGGGTGCGCCCGCGAAGGTCCACGACGTGGATGGCCGCCGGTGAACCACCGCGGGCCCCGATCGCCCGCTCCCTGCCGGGCACGTGCGTGAGCGACGAGGCGAATGCGCGCATGCGGGCCACGAACGCGCGGTATGGAACTGGGCGACCCTCGCGCGGATTGCCTCGAGCGTCGCGCGCATGCAACGATGCCATCATGACCAGAAAGAGCATCGGCATGAGCTTCGTCGCGGCCCTGATCTCCGGGGCCGCCTGCGGCGGCGGGATGGAAAGCCAGGCCTGCAAGGACTACTTCGCGGCCGTCGAGACTTGCGCCGCCAAAGCGCCGGCGCCGAAGGGCGACATCTTGCGCAAGATGGCCGCCACTTCGAAAGAAGGCTTCGCCAAGAACAGCAACCCCATGGCTGTCAGCGAGAGTTGCAAGGCGATGCTCACCAGCCTTCAAGCCGATCCAGACTGCAAGTAATTCAGCGAGCGAAGCGCGTGAGGCTCAGCGCCGGGCGGCGCCCGTGCAGCGCCCGCGCCGGCTCCGAGCGCGACTGGCACGCCCGGCGCCGCGTCATGGGCCCGCCGCGCTTGCAGCCCTGCCCGCGCCGGGTTACGAGCAACACCGTGCACGACCCTGTCCCCGCCATCGAAGTCGGCCCCGCCGATCGCAGCGACCGCCTCACCCTCGCGGACGGTCGCGTGCTCGCCTGGCGCGAGTGGGGCCCCGAGGCCGGCGCGCCCGTGCTGCTGTGCACGGGCGCCGGCATGAGCAGCGCGCTCGGCCTCGATCGCGCCGTCCTGGCGGAGCTCGAAGTCCGCCTCATCGCCGTCGACCGTCCCGGCCTCGGTGGCTCGAGCCCCGATCGTCGCAAGACCCTGTTCAGCGTCGCCACCGACATCGGCGCCCTGGCCGAGGCCCGCGGCCTCTCCGACCTGCGCGCGCTCGGCTTCTCGCAGGGGGGCCCGTTCGCCCTCGCGCTCGCGGCCGGCGAGGTCGTGCGCGCCGCGTCGATCGTCTCCGGCCAGGACGAGCTGGGGCACCCGGATATCTACAAACAGCTCCCGGCCGAGGTCGCGGTCATGGTCGACGCGGCCCGCACCGACCCCGCCCGCCTCGAGGCCGACATCGCCGCGATCGCCAGCGCCGAATGGCTGACGACCATGACGCGGGTGATGAGCAGCGACATCGACCGCGCCGCGTACGAGCGGCCGCCGTTCGCCGAATTTTATCGTCAGAGCCTGGTCGAAGGTTTTCAGCAGGGGCCCGCCGGCTACGCCCGCGACCTCGCCATCGCCATGGCGCCGTGGCCGTTCACCGTCGAGGACATCACCGTGCCCGTACACCTGTGGTACGGCACGCACGACATCAGCCCGGTGCATTCGCCCGACCACGGCCGCACCCTCGCTCGCCGCCTCGACGATGCTCCGCATCTGATCGATCCGGAGGCAGGCAGCGCGGTGCTCTGGACCCGCACCCGCGACATCCTCGACGCCTTGCTGGCCGAGTGATTCCCGGGCGTCGGTGTATCGGCATCAGGTAGTACCTGGACCGAGGCCCCGGAGAATCGGGCGCTGCGAGGCGAGCCGTCGTCATGCTGCACGAGGCTTGTCGCGAGCGGGCCGTCGCGGCATGTTCCTGCGTGCTGAGCTCCGCGCTCTCGAGCTCGAGGAGGATCGATGAAAAAGACGGCGAAGAAGACCGGGGCGAAGACGGAGACCACCGCGAAGGCGAAGCCCGCGAAGGCGACGGCGAAGCAGGCCGCGTCCTCCGGCGCGCGCAAGGGCTCCACCACCAGGACCGGCGCGAGCGCGAAGAAGCCCGCTGCCGCGAAGCGAGCGACCGCGAAGAAGTCGGCGAGCAAGACCGCCGCGAAGAAATCCTCCGCGAAGAAGACCGCGAGCAAGACCGCCGCGAAGAAGACTGCGAGCAAGACCGCCGCGAAGAAAGCCTCCACCACTCGCCCCAGCAAGGCTCCTGGCGCGAAGAAGCCCGCGCCCGCGGGCAAGGCCGCCAACAAGCCCATCCCCGATTCGCCGAGTCCTGCGTCCATCAAAGCGGCCGCCGACAACGCCGCTGGCCACTGGAAGTTCATCGACGCCTGGTTCACCGACAACGACCCGGGGACCGACTACCGCCCCGACCTGCCGGCGAAGCCGAAGGACGCCAGCGCCGCGCTCGCCCGCTGGGAGCAGGAGTTCGGCGAGAGCTTCGAGGCCTCCTTGCACGTGCATTTCGCCCGCGGCTTCGCCCATCCGGGCCGGACCTTCATGGAGTACACCTTGCTCGAGCTGCGGCTCGCGCACGATCGCTGGCGCGGCCTCAACGAGCTCGTCGACGAGGGAGCCTTCGCGCGCGCCCGGCCGCGCGCCCTCGACAAGAACGACGACCAGATCCAGTTCGTCTGGTGGAGCCGCGGCTTCATCCCGATCGCCGAGGATGGCGGTGGCAACCTGATCTGCGCTGACATGAATCCCGGGCCCGGCGGGACCCGGGGCCAGATCATCCAGTGGGAGAAGACCGAGGGCCCGCTCGGCCCGCTCGCGGAGACCCTGGGCGTCTATATTGCCGACTACCGCCAAGCGCTCGCAGAGGGTTCGCTGGCCTACGACGCGTACGGCACGCTCGAGCGCCGGAAGGTCCGCGCCAGGGGCACCAATTCGCAAGAGGCCCTGTTCGCCGCCGTCGAGGCCGGCGACGGGGCAGAGGTGGCGCGCCTTGTCGCGGCCGACAAGAAGCTGCTCGCCGTCCGCAACCAGTACGACGAGCCGCTGATCATCCCGGCGATCCAGCAGAAGCACACCGAGGTCGTGCGGGCCTACCTCGACGCTGGCGTCGACGCCAACACCCGCGGCCCCGGCGGCGCCATCCTCGGTTATGCCATCAGCGCCGCCTCGTCGGGCAGCGTCGCCCTGCTGCTGCAGCGCGGCGCCGTCCCGCGGGTCGACAAGCAAGGCGCGCCCGAGGGCATCATCGCCGACATGCTTTACGGTTCCAACTTCTCGGATCACGCCCCCGAGGCCGACTACGTCGCCATGCTCGACAGCCTGCTCGCGGCGGGCGCCGATCCCAACGTCGCCTGCTACGGCGAGACGCCGCTGATGAAGGCCGCCGCGTTCGGCAGCATGACCCTCGTGAAGCGGCTGCTCGCGGCCGGCGCCCGGCCCGACATCGTCGACGACAAGGGCAAGAACGCCGCCGCCTACGCCAGATCGAAGCGTCGCAAGGAGGTCGCGGAGTTCCTCGGCGGGCTCGCGGCCCGCTGACTTCGTCTCACCCGCGACGACCCCGACGCCGCATTCTTAAAGATGTCCCCGGGGACAGGCGGCGAAGTCGCCTCACGCAACTTCACCACATGTCCCTGAGGCCATATCGTCGCCTCTGCCTCGCAGCGCCTCCGACGTAGCTCTCGTCGCCCAGGGTCGCCACGGCTGCCGGCGAAGCAACCGTCCCGCCTCGCCGCGAGCGCGCGGCCGCTCGCGCCGTCGCGCCCCGATGAACCTCCCCGTCACAGTCAGTCCCCGCAGCAGGCCTTCCAGCAGCACGAGCCGTCGTCTTGCCCGCAGTTCTGCCCGCCGTTGGTCCAGCTGCAGTCGCACGCGTCCATCTCTTGCTGCGAGCACGAGCCGCCGCCGCCCTTGCAGGACTTCACGTCATCGAGCGGGCCGCGGTCGATGCCCGAGACTGCCACCAATTGCGGCGGGCACGGCACCTCTTGATAATGCAGGTTCGGGTTGTCGGCCGCCTCGTACCAATTCACGTACCACTCGCAGCCGGCGACCAGGTCGGCCATCCCGGGCTCGTCGAACACGGCCGCGCAGCGGGCCAGCACGCACTGCTTCTGCTGCGCGTGGTCCCCGCCCTGTTGCTGGCAGAACGTCATGAACCCGCCGTACGTCGCCCCGAGCTCCGCCGTGTTCACGCCCCATTGATAGGAGCACGCGTCGAACAGCCCGACCCCGCCGCCGGGCGTCAGGATGTCGAACTGACCGCCGCCGACATCGTGGCCGATGTTGGTCGCCTGCACGATCATCGTCTTGTTGGCCAGCGCCACCGACCCCGGGTCCTGCGGGTTGTAATGGCCGGTCCCGTCGAAATCGAGCTGGTAGCAGCGGCCGCAGATGTCGCCCTGCGCCGGCACGGCCGCGAAGCCGTAGGCCAGCGTGGCCGACACCGCCCACGGCGCCTCGTCGTAACAGGTGAAGGCGCTGTTGGCGGTCGGGGCCGGGCACGAGCTCGCCACGTCGTACGACGCGCCGAGGCTCTGGTTCGAGTTGCTGCAGCTCTGCAGCGGCTCGGTGGCGGGGTTGACGTTGCCCTCCCAGCCGCAGTGGGCCTTGCAGCAGTCCCAGTAGCGCGTCGCGTAGCCCTGGCACGCCGTGTCGTCGAGCGGCGGCGGATCGCCGGTCGTCTCGCTGGTGGCCGGCTCGCTCGACGCCGACGCGTTGCCGGTCGTCTCGCCGTCGCTCGTCGTGCCCGGCCCCGTCGTCCCTGGGTTCGTCGTCTCCGCGCTCGTCGTGCCCGGCCCCGTCGTCCCGGGGTTCGTCGTCTCCGTGCTCGTCGTGCCCGCGCTCGTCGTGCCCGGCCCGGTCGTGCCCGCGCTCGTCACTCCGCCGGTCGTCGGCGGGCTGTCCGTCGTCGGCGACTCGGTGCCCGCCGTGTTGCCGCTGGCCTCGCTCGCGCTCGCGGGCGAATCGCTGCCGCCCGTCGATCCCGTGACCTCGCCGCCGCCGGAGCACGCCACCAGCCAGCCCGAGAGCAGCACCCATGCCTGATTCGTTCGCTTCGACACATCGTGATTGTCGGCCAAGCCGGCGGCGAAATCACCGTTACGGCAGCCCCGATCGGCAGTTCCGTGGATGCCCCGAGCAGGGCCCGAGAGGCGATCCCCGACGACACGTGCGCCCGGGCGACCCCACCTCGGCCGCTCGCGCTCCGAATGCCCGTGCGCGGCCCTTCTCCCGGTTGCAGCGGCGCGCACGGGCGTACTTTCGCGCGCTCATCAGCGATACCCTGAACCCGTGAAGATACCTGCGTGGATGTTTCTCGCCGTCCTCCCTCTCTGCGCCTGCGCTGGCATGCTCGACAAATCGGTGCGAAAGCGGGCCGCCGCCGACCTCTCGTGCGGCGCCGATACGCTGAAGATCGACAGGGTCGAGGATCGCGGCTTCAACGAGGGCCTCTATCGCGCCCAGGGTTGTGAGCGCAGCCAGCAGTACAGCTCCCGCTGCACTTTGTTCGGCTGCCGCACCCACTCCCTCGAGGAGGTCGCCGCGCACGAGGCCGAGGAGCAGGCCCGCGCCGACGCCTATCGCCAGCAACAGGCCGAGCGCCAGGCCGCCGGCGACGCCGGTAACGACGGCGGCAGCAACGGCAGCAGCAGCAGCAGCAGCGGCGACGCGGCGTCGCGGTTCGTGTCGACGCGGCTGCACAACGAGTGCCCGCGCAAGGTGCTGCTGTTCCACGGGAGCAAGCCCAAATACGGCAGCGGCCGCTCCGACTCGATCGGCTCCAACACGACCATGAGCGTCCAGGGCAACGAGGGCGACACGCTGTGGATCGTCGACGAGAAGGGCGAGGGCGTCAGCAACTTCACCTACAGCAAGTCGATCTCGCAGGTCTTCATCACCAAGTCGTGCATGGGCTTCAGCACCAGTCGCTCCTGACCTTTCGGCCAGGTCCGGGCGCGGCCGCGTGAATCCCTGCTGCCCGCCCGGGCACCCGCTGTCGCCCGGAGTCGACGCGGCTTCGGTCGACGCTGCCGCGTCGCCACGGATGGCGCCGGTTGGCAGCCGGCGCCCGGCTTGCTAGCGTCGCCGCCGATGCACACCTCGTCTGGTCGGGTCCTCGTCGTCGGCGGCACCGGTCGCACCGGTCGCCACGTCGTTTCGCTGCTGCGCGCGACCGGCGTCCCGCTGCGCCTGCTCGTCCGCGACCGCGCGCGCGCCGAGGCCGAGCTGGGCCCCGGCCTCGAGCTCGTCGTCGGCGACGCCCTGGACCTCGACCTCGGCCCCGCCTTCGCCGGCGTCGACGCCGTCGTCAGCACCCTCGGCAGCCGCGACGTGCACGGCGGCCTGCGCACCGTCGACCTGCCCGCCACCACCCGCCTGGTCGCCGCCGCGCGCGACGCCGGCGTCGCCCGCTTCGTGCTGTGCTCGACCATCGGCGCCGTACCCACGCCCGGCATCCCGCCGCACATGCTCGAGTGGTTCGCGCCCAAGGGCGAGGCCGAGGCCGTGCTGCGCGCCAGCGGCGTGCCCTTCACCATCATCCGCCCGGGCGGCCTCCACGAGGGACCCACCGCCGACCCGCGCATGATCGACTGCGGCCACGTCGCCCGCGCCCTGGTCGCCGCGCTCACCCGCGACGACGCCCTCGGCGCCACCTTCGAGCTCAGCAACGCCCGCCTGCAGCGCCCGGACGCCGACCCGCTGCTCGGCGCGCGCGTCTGAAGCGAGGTGTCTCGCGGGACATGTCCCGAAGCGCATGTCCCCCAGGACATGCCTCTAACAACATGTCCTCTCGGGCATGCGATCGAGCGTCCTGCGAAGCCGGACCGACGAGCCTGCCGCGGACCTCGTGGGCGACGATCACCAGGGCTCGCCGCCGCGACCCGCTCGAACGTCAGGCCCTCCGGGCCCAGGCCATCGGCCGTCCCGGCCTCGATATCGCCGGAGAATCGTACCCGGGCTCGCTGCGGGCCCTCGTCGCGATCCGCGACTCTCGGGCTCGCTCGCCGGGGCTTGCATGCGCGAGCGACCGCGGCAATGCTCGCCCGCATGGACGAGGACCTCCGCGCCGACCTCCTGCGATGGATCGCCGAGGATGACGACACGCGCGAGCGGCTGGCGCGCGACGGCAGCCTGTTCGCCGGCTACCACCCCGAGATGGAGGCGGTGCACCGCCGCAACGCGGCGCACCTGCGCGAGGTCCTGGCGCGGGTCGGCTGGCCGGGGCGAGCGCGGGTCGGGGAGGACGGGGCGAGCGCGGCGTGGCGGATCGTGCAACACGCGATCGGCGAGCCGGCGCTGCTGCGCGGCTGCTTGCCCCTCCTGCAGGCGGCCGCGGCCGAAGGCGAGGCCGATCCGGCCGAGGTGGCGAAGCTCGAGGACCGGATCCGCGTGTCCGAGGGCCGGCCGCAGCGCTACGGCACCCAGTACGACTGGAGCGACGACGGCACGGCGATGGTGCCGATGGTCGGGGTCGAGGCGCCGGAGTCGCTGGCGGAGCGGCGCGCAGCCGTCGGCCTGCCGCCGATGGTGTGGCGCCAGCCACCGCCGCCCGACCAGCCGCCGCCTGCGGACCCCGCGGCCCGCAAGGCCGAGATGGAGGCGTGGGCGCGCCGCGTCGGCTGGCGCTGAGGACATGTCCTCGAAGACATGTCCCTCAGGGACATGGACACAGGCCCAGACGCCCGCCTGGTCGCTCGCGCTTGAGCGACTGCACGCGGCCCGGCGCCCTGGGCGCTAGCGCTTGAGCGACGCGTGGTCGTGGCCGGGCAGCGTCGCCGTCGTCGACGGCCCGCCGCCGGCGGCCCACCCGCCGTCGCCGTTGCCGCCGCTCCAGCCGCCGACCTGGTCGAGCAGGCGCGTATAGCCGAGGCCCTCGAGCACCGCCGCCGCGCGGGCCGAGCGGCCGCCTGCCTTGCACGACACCAGGATCTCCTGGTCCTTATTATTAAAATGGGCCTGGACCTCGGCGGCGAAGTCCGGGTTCGGCACCATCCCGCCGGCGCCCATGTGCATCAGCGGGATGTTGTAGGCGTTCGGCGCGTGGCCGGCCTCGAACTCGGGGATGCTGCGGACATCGATGTGCACGAGGTCGCCCGAGGACGCGACCTTGGCGATCGCTTCGGGCGTGCTGAGGCGCTGGATCGGCATGTCCGACCTTCGTAGCCCGGCCGGGCCGCGCCTTCAACCCCCGGCCGGCTCGGCCTTCGCGGGCTCGGCCGCGGCTTTGCCAGCATTCTCGCGCTTCGCCGGCTCCTTCGCCTCGCCGGTCGCCGGCGTCGCCTCGCCGGCCGGCTGCTGGTTGATCGTCGGCGTCTCCGGGAACGGCTTGCCGTCGGTGCGCACCGCCACCTCCTTGCCGTCGGGGCCCGGCACCAGCTTGGCGAACTGATACGCCAGCGTCGTGTGCGTCACGTACGTGCTGGCCTTGTCGGTCTGGGTCGTGAACTCCTCGCGCAGCAGGTGCGGCTCGCCCGAGTCGACGAAGAACAGCAGCGTCCCGCGGACCACGCCTTCGAGCGGCGTCTTGGCGCCCGGCGACGTGTACTCGCCGATGTACGCCACCTCCGCGCGCAGGCCCGTGTCCGGGTCCCGCTCGAGCTTCTTCAGCTCCCACAGCACGTCGCGGGTGTCGATCACCCCGCCGGTGCGCATCTGGCACTTCGAGCGCCACTTGGCCCCGACCCCGATCGCCTGGTCCGGGAAGCGGATGCAGAACAGCCGGTGGGCGTCGGCCAGCGCCAGCCCCGGCTTGCTCTCGGCTTGCGCCTTGGGGCCGGTGACCGTCGTCGCCCCCGGGCGATCGCCGGTCGCCAGCACCTTGTGGCTCGTCACCAGCTGCTTGACCGCGTCCTCGTCGGTGGTGAGGAACTTGCCGCCCGGCGGCTCGGCCTCGAAGTTCACGTAGCGGTGCTCGAGCGTGCACGCGCGGGTGAAGCCCTCGCCCTCGCAGTCCTTGAGGCTCAGCCGCTCCTCGCGGGCGAACCCGGTCGGCTGCACGAGCGAGCCGAAGCGCACGTTGCCGATCGTCGTCACCCGGTAGTTCGAACCTTCCCGAAGGGCCAGGCGGATCTCCGCCTGCTCGGACGGCGGCGGCGGGCTCGTCGGCTGGCCTGGATCGGTCGCTCCGGGCGCCGCGGGGCTCTCGGCCCCCACGGGCTTCTGGACCTCCGCCACGGGCTTTTCGGGCGCCGCGCCGCCCTCTCGCTGTTGCAGGCGCGAAGGGCCTGGATCGCCGCAGGCGGCCACGAAAGCCATGAGAAAGCCGGTCGAGTAGGGGCGAAGCACGGCGCGGAGCATCGCACGCCCGGTCGTGCGTCGCACGGTCGGGCGCCGCATTCGCCGGGTGCGAGATCGCGCCCTGCATGTCACACACCCACCCCGGTTTTCGCTATCCTCCGCCGCATGTCGAACCCCCGCTTCGCCCTCCCTCTGAGCACGCTGGTGCTGCTCGTCGCGTGCAATCAAGTCAACTCCGCGCTCAGCAGGGGAGGCGAAGAGAAGGCCGCCGACAGCAACACCGAGGTCGTGGACGCCAAGGCGCCGCCCGCTCCGGCGGTGGCCGCGCCGCCGGCTCCGACCGGGCCGGCGTCGGTCGACGAGCTGCTCGGCCTCGTCCACGACGGCGCGGCCTCGTACGTCATTTTCAAGGCTCCGGACGCGCTCCTCTCGCTGGCCGAGACCACCGCGAGCACCTTCGAGCAGCCGCTCACCACCCTCGTCGGCGCCACTTCGCCCACCGATCTTTCGCGGCTGACCGAGAGCTTCGCCCTTTTCAAGCACGGCGTCGCCGACGCCAAGGAGGCGCTCGCCAAGTCCGGCACCGACCTCGCGCGCGGCATCGTCGTCACCAGCACCTCGCTGAGCGACGACGACACCGTCATCACCTTCTCCGCCAGCAGCGGCGAGGCCGCCAAGGGCCTGCTCGCCGCCCTGAAGATCCCCGACGCCGCCACCATCGAGTGTCAGCCGACCGCCGCTCGCCCCGGCTACGTCACCTGCGCCAAGGACCAGGCCACCCTCGCCACCTACAAGCCCGGCGACGGCAAGGCCGCGCGCACCCGCCTGGGCGCCGCCCTGCCCGCGGTGGCGCTCGATGACCTGGCCCTGTTCGGCTACGTCACCGACGGCGACGTCCACTTCGGCCTCGACAAGCCGGCCGGCGGCGCGACCTTCCACCTCAGCGCCCCGCCGGACGCCCGCGAGCTCGTCACCACCCTCGCCCCCGGCCCCGCCGACCTCTTGAAGTTCGCCCCCGCCGGCACCGGCTTCATGTGGATGAAGCTCGACCTCGACGAGCTCAAGAAGAAGGGCATGAACGACATCCCCCCGCCGTTCAGCGCCACCGTCAGCGCCTTTACCGGCGAGGTCCTGTTCGGCGGCAGCGCCGACCCGGCGGCCCTGCAGGCCCGCTTCGGCTTCAGCGACACCAGCACCCTGGCCCCGCTGGCCGACCTCGCGGTCGCGTTCGGCGGCCCGGCGATCCACAACAAGCCGATCCCCGACGTCCCCGGCAGCAAGGTCTCCTTCAAGGCCGAGAACGTCGAAGTCGGGGCCGTCAAGGTCAAGGCCCTGCACTTCGGCGCCAGCGGCGTCCCGCAGGCCAAGACCCTGGCCGACCAGCTCGGCCTGTCGCTCGACGCCTGGGTGTTCCCGGCCGAGGGCACCCTCGCCGCGGTCGTCGGCGCCGACGCCAGCAAGGTCGGCCTGATCAAGGCCGCCGCCAGCAGCGACGCCACCATCGCCGCCCTGCCGCCCGCCCTGGCCGCCTCCCTGCGCGCCGGCGAGGTCGGCTTCGTCGGCCACGTCCCGCTCGACGGCCTGCAGAGCCCCGCTCTGCTCAAGCTCCTCGACAGCGCCCTCGCCACCGTCCCCGGCTACTCCTCCGCGAACGCCCGCTCGGCCCTGGGCGTGGTCGCCTCGCTGTCGAGCACCACCGTGTGGATCAGCGAGCACGCCAACACCGGCGTGATCCACTTCGCCCTGCAGTCGATCGGCAACACCACCGACGACGAGGGCAAGGAAGCCCTCGCCGCGGCCGCCAGCGCCGACCCCGTCAAGGCCTTCGCCGACCTCGCCACCAAGTACCCGAGCTCGCCGCGGCTCGCCGCCTACCAGACCCGCGCTGGCCAGGGTGGCGCCGGCGCGCTGGTCGGCGGCTCGGCCCCGGCCCTGCTGCTCGCCGCCGGTGGCATGGCCGCCTTCTTCCGCTCGTCCGTCGACGCCCCGCCGCCGCCGGTGGTGGTCGAGGCCCCGGTGGCCGAGCCCCCGAAGCCCGAGAAGACCGAGCCGGCCAAGACCGAGACTCCGAAGACCGAGACTCCGAAGACCGAGACTCCGAAGACCGAGACTCCGAAGACCGAGACTCCGAAGACCGAGACCCCGAAGACCGAGACCCCGAAGACCGAGACTCCGAAGACCGAGACTCCGAAGACCGAGACCCCGAAGACCGGCGGGATCAAGATCGACACCACGAAGGTCGAGCCGCGGGTGCCGCCGAAGCGCGTCGGCATCGAGAAGTGACGGCGAGGCGCGCGCGACTCCGAGCGAAAATCGCTCCGACTCGCACGTGCACGTACGATTGATGCCCTCGACCTCGGGCGATCGCGGACCGGCCCCGGCCATTCCGCGGTCGCCCTTGGCCTTTTCCATCGCGTTTCCTCGCGCGGAACGGCGGTTGACAGCGGCTCGGCCGCGTGTCAGTTTTTGACCACCGCCTCAACTCTTACGTGTACGTAAGAGATACTTTCCTCCGCACGACGGCACAGGTTGAGGGTCTCATGAGCATCAGTGAAGCCAAGCCCACGCTCGCGGCGACCGCCGGGGTCACCCGCCCCGGCCGGATCAAGATCGGCGAGCTCGCGCGCAAGACCGGCAAGACCCCGCGGGCCCTGCACCTTTACGAGGAGATGGGCCTGCTCGTCCCGAGCGCGCGGACCGAGGGCGGTTTCCGCCTCTACGGGCCCGACGAGGTCGCCCGGGTCTACTGGATCACCAAGCTCCAGGACATCGGCTTCAGCTTGCCGCAGATCCAGAGCCTCCTGGGCACGGTGGCCGCCTCGCAGACCGCCCCCGAGGCGATGAACAGCGTGCGCGAGCTGTTCCGCGGCAAGCTCGACGACACGCGGGCTCAGGTCACCCGGCTCTTGCAGCTCGAGCGCGACCTGTCCGAGAGTCTCGCCTACCTCGAGGGTTGTCGCCTCTGCCAGGAGCCTGCCAAGCCGGACGCCTGCACCAACTGCATCAGCGAGCGCCGCAGCGACGAGCCGACCCCGTCGCTGGTGGTCGGCATCCACCGCAAGCCGGGCGTCGAGCCCGGCGCGCGGGCCTGCGCGATCGAGTCGGCCGCCGGCGGCCGCCTCGCCGACCTGTCCCCCAGGACATCCGACCTGTCCCTGCGGACATCCGCGCCCGACCTGTCCCCGAGGACATCCGGGCCCGAGCTGGCCGCTCGCCCCGCCGAATTCGCCGCCCGCCCCGACGGGCGCGCCGCCGCCGCCAACGAGCCCGAGGGCACCTTCCCATGACCGACATCAAGCGCCCGATCTACCTCGACTACGCCGCCACGTGCCCCGTGGACCCACGTGTCCTCGAGGCCATGTTGCCGTATTTCAGCGACCGCTACGGCAACGCCGCCAGCCGCACCCACGTGTTCGGCTGGCAGGCGGAGGAGGCCGTCGAGGCCGCGCGCCGCGAGATCGCCACCTCGCTCAACGCCGACCCGAAGGAGATCACCTTCACGAGCGGCGCCACCGAGTCCAACAACCTGGCGATCAAGGGCGTCGTCGAGTACCTGGCCGAGACCGGCAAGAAGCACATCGTCACCGCCGTCACCGAGCACAAGGCGGTCCTCGACACCTGCAAGCACCTCGAGCGTCACGGCTGCGAGGTCACTTACTTGCAGGTCGCGATCGACGGCCGGATCACCCCGGAGCAGGTCGCGGCGGCCCTGCGGCCCGACACCGCGATCGTCTCGCTGATGTTCGCCAACAACGAGACCGGCGTGATCCAGCCGATCACCGAGATCGGCGCCGCCTGCCGCGCGGCGGGGGTGCTGTTCCACACCGACGCCGTGCAGGCGTTCGGCAAGATCCCGGTCGACGTCGAGGCCATGAACATCGACCTCGCCAGCCTCAGCGCCCACAAGCTCTACGGGCCCAAGGGCGTCGGCGCCCTGTACATCCGTCGCCGCAAGCCGCGCGTCCGGATCGCCCCGCAGATCCACGGCGGCGGCCACGAGCGCGGCACCCGCTCGGGCACCCTCAACGTCCCGGGCATCGTCGGCTTCGGCTACGCGGCCAAGCTGGCGCGCGAGGAGCTGGCCAGCGAGTCGGCCCGCCTGTTCGAGCTGCGCGAGCACCTGCGCCGGCGCCTGGTCACGGAGATCCCGCACGCGATCGTCAACGGTTCGCTCGAGCATCGCCTGCCCGGAACCCTCAACATCAGCTTCGCCTACGTCGAGGGCGAGAGCCTGCTCATGGGACTCAAGGACATCGCAGTCTCCTCGGGCTCGGCCTGCACCTCGGCCAGCCTGGAGCCGAGCTACGTCCTGAAAGCCATGGGCCTCGACGACGAGATGGCGCACTCGAGCCTGCGCATCACGATGGGCCGGTTCACCACCCGTGAGGAACTCGACTTCGTCGCCGACCTCATCGGGCGCGAGGTCGCCCGCCTGCGCGACATGTCCCCGCTGTGGGAGATGGTCCAGGAGGGCGTCGACCTCCGCACCATCGAGTGGACCCCGCACTGATTGACTTCCGGGGCCGCCGGCCCCAATCACTACCCGGCACGAGAGCCCCGGGCCCGAGACAACCGCCATGGCATACAGCAACAAAGTCATCGAGCACTACGAGCACCCGCGCAACGTCGGCAGCCTCGACAAGGGCGACGCCACCGTCGGCACCGGCATCGTCGGCGCCCCCGCCTGCGGCGACGTGATGAAGCTGCAGATCAAGGTCGAGAACGGCGTCATCACCGACGCCAAGTTCAAGACCTACGGCTGCGGCTCCGCCATCGCCAGCTCGAGCCTGGTCACCGAGTGGGTCAAGGGCATGAGCGTCGACCAGGCCATGCAGATCAAGAACAGCCAGATCGCCGAGGAGCTGTCGCTCCCGCCGGTCAAGATCCACTGCTCGGTCCTCGCCGAGGACGCGATCAAGGCCGCCATCCGCGACTTCCAGCAGAAGCAGGGCGGCGCGCCCGCCGGCGAAGACGAGCCCCAGCACTGACCGCCATGCCGAGCCTCACCGTCACCTCGCGCGCCGCCAAGATCATGCGCGACCAGCTGGCCCGCCGCGGCACCCCGCAGGCGGCGATCCGCCTCGGTATCCGCGGCGGCGGCTGCACCGGCTACTCGTACCTGTTCGAGTTCGAGGACAAGCCGCCGCGGGCCAACGACCTGGTCGTCGAGCAGGACGGCGTGCGCGTCGTCGTCGACCCCAAGAGCCTGTTCTACCTCGACGGCACCGAGGTCGACTTCGAGACCGGCATGCGCGGCCACGGGTTCAAGTTCAAGAACCCGAACACCAAGGACGCGTGCGGCTGCGGCGAGTCGATCTCGTTCTGACCGCGGCTGCCCTGCCCCCGCCTCTCCTGAGCGACCTGTCCCTTCGGACCTGCCCGATCGAGCCTGTCCCTTCGGACCTGTCCTTACGATCTCCCCCCGGCCATGTCCGTCGACACCGACCCATTCGCCCTGTTCGACCTGCCGCGCCGGCACGCCGCCGCGCGCGAGGCGATCGAGCAGCGTTACCTCGAGCTGTCGCGGGCAGCCCACCCCGACAACGTCGTCGGCGAGGGCACCGCGGCCCGCCGCGCCGCGGTCGAGCGCGCCAGCGCCATCAACGCCGCCTACCGGACCTTGCGCGACCCGGCCCTGCGCGCCGAGGCGCTGGTCAAGCTCGGCGGCATCGACCTCGACAGCACCGACGCCGAGCGCGGCGCGCCGCACCCGACCCAGGCGTTCCTGCTCGAGATGATCGACCTGCGCGAGCGCCTCGAAGACGGCGGCCCGGCCGGCGTCGCCGCCGTGCGCGACGACGTCGAGGCCCGCAGCGACGCCGCCCTCGACGCCGCGGTCGCGGCCCTCGACGCCGGCGAGGTCCGCCGCGCCGCCGAGCAGCTGGTCGCGCGCCGCTACTTCCAGCGCTTCCTCGACGAGACCGACAGCAGCGCCCCATGACCAGCGTCTCCATCCACGACACCGGCGCGCTGTTCCAGATCGCCGAGCCGACCGACTCGCGCCGCGCCCCACGCCGTCCTGGCCGCGGGATCGGCATCGACCTCGGCACTACCAACAGCCTGGTCGCGCTCGCCCCCCACGGCGCCGCCCCGCGGGTCCTCCGCGACAGCGCGGGCAGCGGCCTGGTCCCCTCGGTGGTCGCCTACACCGCCGATCCCCCGCTGGTCGGCCGCGCCGCCCAGGCGCTGCAGGCGGAGCACCCGAGCCAGGTGCTGAGCAGCGTCAAGCGGCTGATGGGCCGCGGCCTCGCCGACATCAACTTCGCCCACCCGTATCACCTGTCCGAAGAGACACCCGGTCTCCTGCGCATTTGTGTAGGCTCGCCTCCCGGCTCGCAGGTCGGCTCGCTTCCCGGCTCGCAGGACGCACCTGGCCTTTCGGCCAGCTCGCGCCGCGTCACCCCGACGGAGGTGTCGGCGGCGATCTTGCGCGAGCTCAAGCTGCGCGCCGAGGCCGAGCTGGGCGAGCCGTGCGACGGCGCCGTGATCACGGTGCCGGCCTACTTCGACGACGCCCAGCGCCAGGCCACCCGCGACGCCGGGCGCATCGCCGGCCTGCAGGTCTACCGCCTGCTCGCCGAACCGACCGCGGCCGCGCTCGCCTACGGCCTCGACCGCGGCGGCGAGGGCCTGTTCGCCGTCTACGACCTCGGCGGCGGCACCTTCGACGTCTCGATCCTGCGCCTTCACAAGGGCGTGTTCCAGGTCCTGGCGACCGGGGGCGACAGCGCCCTCGGCGGCGACGACTTCGACCGCGCGCTCGCGGCTCACCTGCTCCAAAAGGCAGGTTCTTCCGAGCCCTCGCCCAACCAGCTCGACGCCGCCCGCCTGGCTGCCCGCGCGGCCAAGGAGCGCCTGACCGAAGAGACAGCCACGCGCGTCGCCCTGCCCGGCCTGCCCGAGCTCGAGGTCACGCGCGCCGAGTTCGACGCGCTGATCGAGCCGTTGGCCCAGCGGACCCTCCGCGCCTGCCGCCAGGCGCTCAAGGACGCCGGCCTGCGGGCCCCCGAGCTCGACGGCGTGGTCCTCGTCGGCGGCTCGACGCGGGTGCCGAAGGTCCGCGAGCTGGTGGCCGAAACCTTCAAGCGCCCGCCGCTGGCCGACATCGACCCCGACGAGGTCGTCGCCTGGGGCGCGGCGATCCAGGCCGACATCCTCAGCGGCTCGGCGCGCGAGGGCGTCACCCTGCTCGACGTCGTCCCGCTCTCGCTCGGCCTCGAGACGATGGGCGGCATCGTCGAGAAGATCATCCCGCGCAACGCGACCATCCCGATCGCCGCGCGCCAGGTGTTCACCAACTACGCCGAGCACCAGACCGGCATGGTCATCCACGCGGTCCAGGGCGAGCGCGAGCTGGCCCGCGACTGCCGCAGCCTGGCCCGCTTCGACCTCAAGGGCATCCCGCGGCTGCCGCCGTCGATGGCCCGCGTCGAGGTCACCTTCCAGCTCGACGCCGACGCCCTGCTCACCGTCTCGGCGCGCGAGCTGATGACCGGCGTGCGCCAGTCGGTCGAGGTCAAGCCGACCTACGGCCTGTCCGAGGAGGAGGTCGACCGCCTCGTCATGGACAGCCTCGACCACGCCGGCGACGACTACGCCCGCCGCAACGCCGCCGAGGCGCGCGTCGAGCTCGGCCGCGTCGTCCTGGCCCTGCGCACCGCCGTCACCGAGGTCGGCCACCTGCGCGACCTGCTGCCCGACGACGAGCGCGTCCGCCTCGAGGCCGCGCTGGCCGCCGCCGACGCCGCCATGGCCGACCCCGACGCCGTCGCCGAGCCGCTGAACCGCGCCCGCACTGCGCTCGAGAAGATCAGCGAGCCGTTCGCCCGCCGCCGCATGGAGCGGGCCCTCAACGCCGGCATGGCCGGCAAGAGCCTCCACGACATCGAGCGCGCGCTGGCCGACGAAGAGGCGCTGCAAGAGAAGCGCGCCGGCCACTCCCCCGAGCTGCTCGAACCCGAAGAGCCCTGAGAATCGCATGCCGACCGTCACCTTCATCGGCCCCCATGGCACCAAGGTCGTCGAGGCCGAGCCCGACGAGACCCTGCTCGATCTCGCCGAGCGCCACGACATCATGATGGGCTCCGCCTGCGGAGGCGTGTGCGCCTGCTCGTCGTGCCACTGCTACGTCCGCCAGGGCCTCCCGACCCTGCCCGAGATGTCCGACGCCGAGAGCGACCGCCTCGACATGGGCTTCGACGTCCGCCCCTACAGCCGCCTCGGCTGCCAGGTCAAGATCGGCAAGGCCGACCTCGTCGTCGAGCTCACGCAAGAGTCGATCCGCACCTGGTACGACGAGCACCCCCAGGCGCGCAAGCCCTGAGCGTCCTGCTGTAAGGGACATGCTCGTGAGGCCATGTCCTTCGGGACATGGCGAAAAGAGCATGCCCGCTAGCGCACCTTCGGGTCGTGCGCCGCGAGTCATCGGCGCAACCGAGTAGCGACCCAGCTAGCAGTCGGCGCTGCCACGACCTGTCCGGGTCGCGGCTCATCGGCGCAACCGAGTAGCGCTTCAGCACGAAGCCGGCGCTGCCACGTCCTGCCCGTCGGTTCGCGGGACAACGGCGCAACCGACTGGCGGCCCGCTCGAGGTCGGCGCTGTCACGCCCGATCCGGAACAGCTGATCCCGTCCAGCGAGCTCCGAATCATCGTTCGCTACGAACGCGACGTCGCATCGGAGCGTCGGCTCCTGTGTCGACTTGCCCGAGCCGCTCTCGTGAGCGGCCGACGATCTCGGCGAGCCCGCCGCCACATCCTCTTGAACAGCGTCTCGCGTGCGCTGCGGGCGGCGTGCCGCCATCTGTGCGTCACATTTGGGGCGCTAATCGGGCCCCGTTGTTTGGGGACAAGAGCGGTGTTGCCGCCCGCAGCGTCCGCGAGGTCTGGCGAGCATGGGCCACGTGCGTGATCTGTTGAGGAACACGCGGCCTCACCTTCGCGTCGCCGCGCGCGCCTGCGGTGTGGGGGCTATAGTCGCCGCGTGCACCGTCGCGCCTTTGTCACCGGCACGCTCGCTGCCCTGTCTCTTGGGTCATGTCGCCGCGCTCCCGGCTCGCCCGCCGGCGTTCCCGTCGTCGACTCGCGCTTCGCCGCGCTCGCCGGCTTCTGCGACGGCCTCGCTCCGATAGGCGACGACGAGCGGGCGCGCCGGCGCGAGCGGGCCCAGGCGCTGATGCAAGAACATGGCCTTTCGGCCATGCTCTTCGAGCCAGGTGACTCCCTCACCTACTTCGCCGGCATCCGCTGGGGGCGGAGCGAGCGGCCCATGCTCTATCTATTGCCGGCGCGCGGAGCTGCGGCCCTCGTCGCCCCCGCCTTCGAGTCGCGCACCCTCGCGGAGCGGGCCGGCGACGGCCTCGCCCAGCACCTGTGGCACGAGCACGAATCACCGTTCAGCAAGCTCGCCGAGGCGCTGCGGGCCGCCGGGGTCGAGCGCGGCAAGCTCGGCGTCGACCCTTGGATCCGTCAGTTCATCGTCGACGGGGCGCGCGCGGCCTGCGAGGTCGAGATCGCTCCGGCCACCGACGTGCTCCGCGGCTGTCGCATGATCAAGAGCGCGAGCGAACTCGCGCTCCTGCGGCGCGCCAACGAGGCGAGCAAGGCCGCGCTCAAGGCCGTTTCCGCGCATGTCTCCGAGGGCATGTCCGAAGGACAACTCGCCGAGCTCGTGCATGCCGCCCAGACCGCAGCTGGCCTCGCGGACACGTGGGTGCTCGCGCTGTTCGGCGCCAACGCCTCCTTCCCACACGGCACCCAGGGCGAGAAGCGGCTCGTTCGCGGCGAGCTCGTGCTCGTCGACGCCGGCGGCTCGCTCCACGGCTACCAATCGGACGTCACGCGAACATGGCCTTTCGGACCTGTCTCTTCGGCGCAGGCACGCGCGTGGCAGGCGGTGCATCGGGCCCAGACGGCGGCGCTGGCCGAGCTGCGTCCGGGTCGTCCGTGCGACGCCGCCGACGCCGCGGCGCGCGCGGCGATCGCTGCGGCCGGTTACGCCGCCGACTACGGCAACTTCACGCATCGACTCGGCCACGGCATCGGCCTTCAGACCCACGAGGACCCCTACCTCGTGCGCGGCAATCGCTACCTGCTGCGACCGGGCATGACCATGTCCGACGAGCCAGGTGTCTACTTGGTTGGTGAACTCGGAGTCCGCCTCGAGGACATCGTCGCCATCACCGACGGGGAGCCCGAGGTATTCGGCCCGCGGGCCGGTTCGATCGAAGCGCCGTTCGGGTGACGAGCCTCCGCTCCGCGTGCGCGTCCTTGATCTCCCATGGCCGCAGGTCGGGGTGGTATAGGCCCTGACACACCGGAGAAGGAAATTGCCGCAGCTCATCCTTGAAGACCTGAACCTCGAGACCGCGGAGCGGCGTCTGTGCTCCGAGGCGCTCAACACCGCCGGTAACATCGTCGGCGCTGCGGACCTGCTGGGCATCACCCGTCACGCGTTGAAGCGACGGATCATCAAGCTCGGCATCGAGTGGCCGCCCGCGCGCGGCAGCCGTCCCGAGCCCACGACCTAGGAATTACGGCGGAGCGGCGGCGCGGGTGACATGGCTCTTGGGCCAGGTGAGCACCGACGCTGACGCTCCGCGATCGACGAGCGCGCGGACGGGGGCGCCCGCGCGCGCGGACCGTGTCAGCGCCCGGTGAAGTTCGGCGTCCGCTTCTCCACGTACGCCACCAACCCCTCGGTCGCGTCGCTGCTCTGGAACAGCCGCTGCTGCAGCTCGCGCTCGAGCGCCAGCCCGTCGAGCAGGCTGAGCTCGCCGCCCGTCTGACACGCGCGCTTGAGCAGGCCGACCGCCATCGACGCCTTGGCCGGCGGCACGAACCGCTTGGCGTACTCGCGGACCTGGCCGACGAAGTCCGCCGCGCTCGGGGCGTCGAACACCTTGTTGACGATGCCGAGCTTGAGCGCCTCGTCGAAGTCCATCGTCCGGCCCTCGGCCATCATCTCGATCGCCGCCGACTTGCCGATCAGCCGCGTCAGTCGCTGCGTGCCGCCGGTGCCGGGCAGCACCCCGAGCGCCACCTCGGGCAGCCCGCACTGACCGGCGCCGCGGCGGGCGATCCGGAGGTCGGCGGCCAGCGCGATCTCGAGGCCGCCGCCGACGCAGTGGCCGTTGAGCGCCGCGATGACCAGCTTCGGCGTCTGCTCGAGCCGCCCGATCGTCTCGTTGGCGTGCAGGCAGAAGTTGTACTTGAACGTCGGGTCGGCGCCCTTGAGCATGCGGATGTCGGCGCCCGCGCAGAAGAACTTCTCGCCCGCGCCGACGATCACGATCACGTGCGCCTCCGCGTCGAAGCGGGCGCGCAGGATCGCCGCGTCGAGGTCCTGCATCATCGCGTACGAGTAGCAGTTGGCGGGCGGGACGTTGATCGTGAGCTGGGCGACGCCGCCCTCGGCGTGGTATTCGACGTGAGGCATGCCCGGGCTTATACCCGATCCTGTGCACGTTCACCGCGTCCGCGTCGGCTTCGGCGACTGCGATCCCGCAGGCATCGTCTACTTCCCGCGCTTCTTCCACTTCTTCCACGAGGCGATGGAGACGTGGTTCGGTGAGGTGCTGGGCCTGCCGTACGCCGAGATGATCCGCGGCCGCGGCCTCGGCTTCCCCGCCGTCCACACCGAGGCCGACTTCGCCATTCCATGCGCCTTTGGCGACGAGATCGCGGTCGAGCAACGCGTCATCGGCCTCGGCCGCACCTCGATCCGCTTCGCCTACCGCGTGCGCACCCACGGCGTCCCCGACTCGCCCGTCCGCCTCACCGGCACCACGGTTTCGGTCGTCATGGACCTCGACCCGAGCCGCCCGACCTTCCGCCGCCCCGTCGAGCTGCCGGCCGACCTGCGCGCCCGCATCGAGCCGCTGCTCGTCGCCTCGTGACGCTGTCGGGTCGCGTCGACGACACGGCCGACGCGTGACCGAGCAACCGTCGCTCGGCTCGACGGGCGGGGCGTCGTTGGCACGGGAGCCGCCACGATGTCATCGGGGGAGCAGCCGCGCTCCGTAGCGACGGCTTGGTCGGCCTGGTCGTCGGTCAGCGTGGTCGGCGGTCGACGTCGATCTTTGCGTTTCGCCGCCCTCGCGGCCTCACCGCCGCGACGCTGCGGGCTCGTCGAACATCCTCCCGCTCGACAGGCCGCGCGCCGCTTGGCACAGTCCGCCGCACGATGAGCGAGTCGCTGACCCTCGCCCCGACCGCCGACCCGCAGGTGTTCCTCGCGCCTGACGGCCGCCGCCTCTCACCACCCCCGGGCTGGACTTGCCTGCCGCCTGGCGACGCCGCCCTGACCCGCCGCGTCAAGCTGGCCGGCCCGTCGTGGGCCGTCGTCGAGAAGAAGGGCCGCAAGCTGTTCTCGCGCGGCCTGTGGGCCCCCGCCGCCACCATCGAATCGCTGCGGGTCACCCTCGACGCCGAGCGCTCGACCGAGGCCCACGCCAAGAAGCGCGCCGCCGACGTCGCTCGCCGCGAGCGGACCCAGGCCGCCTACGTCGTCACCTTCGAGCAGTCCGTGCTCGAGTTCCTGCGCTTCGCTCCGCTCTGGGACACGCTCGCCCGCACCGTCGCCGCCCGCGTCGCCGCCCACGCCACCCCGGTCGGCAGCGGCACCGTCGCCCGCACCGAGCGGATCCCCGTCGAGGAACGGGCCCGCGCCGCCGTCATCGCCTGGATGCGCCACCAGACCACCGGCTACGACGACATGCAGATCGCCCGGGTCAAGGGCGCCCGCCGCGAGGTCCGCCGCGAGCTCGCCGACATCTCTCGCGCCGTGCTCGACCTCCACCGCCGCGACGAGGCCCACACCGCCCGCGCCTGCCCGCTGTGCCAGGCCGCCGCCGCGCCCGCGTGACCGCCTGCGCTTCGGGACATGCCCCAAAGCGCATGTCCCTTTGAACATGGCGCCGAGGCCATGCTCTCCGGGCCAGGTACGCGAATGCCTGGACTCCCGCCGTCGAGCTCCCGGCCGCCCAGCGCGTGACGTGCGGTCCCCGCCCTCACTCCGTCAACCCGAGCGCCGCCACGAACGCCGCGAAGACGGGCGCCGCCACGATCCAGCGGTTGCCCTCGCTCCGGGACCACCGCAGCCGCAGCACCTGCGGCTGGACGGCATCGAAGCGATAGTCGAGCACGATCGGCGCGTCGGAGCCGGGCCCGAAGTCGCCGACGATCAGCGCGAGGTCCGGATCGATGCCATCCGGGTCGGCCATGGGGTCGCGCCAAAAGCTCGGGTACTTCGACATCGCCGCCCGGACCGTCGTGAACGGC
Source organism: Nannocystis bainbridge (assembly GCF_028368995.1). Taxonomy (GTDB): domain Bacteria; phylum Myxococcota_A; class Polyangia; order Nannocystales; family Nannocystaceae; genus Nannocystis; species Nannocystis bainbridge. The sequence goes on from NZ_JAQNDL010000001.1 coordinate 1,323,040, forward strand.
GGTCGCGCCAGACAGAGCCCGTCCTCCTCGGGCGCGAGCGCCTGGATCCGCGCCAACTTGGCCCACGGCGCTCGCTGCTGGCTCAGCACCTCCTCGCGGGTGCGAGGCCAGCGGCCCGCGTCGAGCAGCACCTGCAGCAGCGGCGGCGGCGGCAGCACGATCGCAGCCTAGCACCCCGCGAGTCGGCATCGTCGCTCTTCTCGAAGTCCCTGCCGCTCGCATTTTCTCGCCGCGCGCGGCTACCATCGTCGGTGGTGACCCGCCCCTCGCCCTTCGTCCGCCTCGGGTTCGCCGTGCGTCGCGGCTTCGGGCGCTTCACCCCCGATCCCTTCGTCGTCGCCGTCGCCATGACGCTCGTCACCCTCGTCGCCGGCCTCGTCGCCCTCGGTGACGGCGCCGGCGGCCTCGTCCCCGTCCTCCGCCTGTGGAGCGCCAGCGGCGGCCTGTGGTCGCTGCTGGCCTTCGCCGGCCAGATGGCGCTCATGCTGACCCTCGGCACCGCCCTCGCCGCCGCCCCGCCCGTGCGGCGCGGCCTCGAAGCCCTCGCCCGTCGGGCCAGCGGCCCGCGCGGCCTCGTCGGCCTGGTCGCCTTTGGCTCCTGCACCCTCTGCCTCTTCAACTGGTCGCTCGGCCTCGTCTGCGGCGCCATGTTCGCCCGCACCGCCGGCGACGAGGCGCGCCGTCGCGGCCTCGCCGTGCACTACCCGCTCCTGTGCGCCGCCGGCTACGCCGGCATGATGGTGTGGCACGGCGGCCTGTCCGGCACCGCCCCGCTCAAGGCCACCACCCTCGCCGACCTCACCGAGGTCCTCGGCCCCGAGCTCGCCGCTCGCGTCGGCCCGATCGGCCTCGACGCCAGTCTGCTCGGCGGCCTCAACCTCGCCGTCACCGGCGGCCTGTGGCTGCTGGCCCCGCTCGTGTTCATGGCCCTCACCCCGGCCGCCGGCGCCGACCCCGACCCGCAGCCCGCCCCGCCCCCGGGACATGTCCTCCTCGACATTGTTGAAGGGACATGTCCCGAGGAACATGCCCCTTCGACCACGGGCGCCCCCTCGACCGGAGCCACCAGCGCTCTGCCCGCCCCGTCCGGCCCGCGGGCTCCCGCCGCCCCGCCCGTGAGCGGTCTCGACTGGCTCGAGCGCTCGCCGCTGGTCGTGTGGGCGCTGGCGCTGCCGGCCGCGGCCGCGCTGGTATTTGCGCTCGGCGACACCGCCGGCCCGGCGCTCGACCTCAACGCCATCAACCTCGCGCTGTGGGTGCTCGCCCTGGTCCTGCACGGCCGCCCCGACGCCTTCGTGCGCGCCTGCGACGGCGGAGCCCGGGCCTCCGCCGGCATCCTGCTGCTGTTCCCGCTCTACGGCGGCATCATGGGCGTCATGAAGGGCACCGGCCTGGCCGCGGCGCTCGCCGGCGCGTTCGCGGCCGCCGACCCGCGCGTCTTCACCACCCTCACCTTCGTCTCGGCCGGCTTCCTCAACCTCTTCATCCCCTCGGGCGGCGGCCAGTGGGCCGTGCAGGGGCCGATCGTCATGAGCGCGGCGCTCGAGCGCGGCGTCGACCCGACCCACGCGATGCTGGCGATCGCCTACGGCGACCAGTGGACCAACATGCTGCAGCCGTTCTGGGCCGTCCCGCTGCTGGCGATCACCGGCGTGCGCGCGCGCGACATCATCGGTTACTGCACCCTGTGGCTGCTCGCCGGCGGCCTGTGGATCGCCGCCTGCCTGTTCCTCGCCTCGCTGTGACCGCAGGGCGTGATTCCGGCGCCTCCCGCTGTGGGCCTCGCCAGTCGCCGCATCCTCGTCGCTGCTTCGCTGTGATCCACGGCCCCGCCTCGCGGGGACTCGCAGTCCGCGAGTCGCCAGAAATGTCCCTTCGAGCATGCCCCTTAAAACATGTCTCTTCGAGCATGCCCTTTCAGACATGCTCTCTCACACCGCCGGCCTCACAGGCACAGCGACACCAGATCGCCGATCACTTCCTTGCACGTCGTCCCCTCCGCGCACACCGGCGCGTCGGGCGAGCCCGTGCACAGGGCCGCGCACATCCCGGTGAGCGTCCCCGCGTCGACCTCGAAGCACACCAGGCCCTTCGCGCAGTCGTCGAGCCCGCTGTGCGGCTGGTCCTGGACCGTGCACGCCTCACCGACCGCCGCGCCCGGATTGGCCGCCGGCACGCACGCGATCGCCGTCAATGTCCCGTCGTCGCCGACGGGCGCGCACTTCTGACCGTCGGGGCAGTCCTGCACCCACGGATCGCAGTCGAGCTGCACGCCCATGTCGGGCGCCGCGTAGATGAACGCCCCGCCCTCGCTCGAGCTGCTGCAGCTCACGCACTCGGTCGTGCTCGTCTCGCCGCCCTCGCTGCCGCTGCTCGTCCCGGTCCCGCCGATCGTCCCGCTCGACGTCGGCGCGCTCGTCAGCGTCGTCCCCTCGGTCGTCGAGGACGTCGAGCCTGTCACTTCGGTGGTCGCGTCGCCCGACTCGCTGTCGCCCTTGTCGGTCCCGCAGGCCGCCCCGAGCAGCGCCAGCCCGACCGCCCAGCCCCACCCGCCCGGGGCTGTCCCTTCGGCCAGATGAGTCCCGCAGAACGGGCACACGGACTCGGCGATGCGGAGATGGCGGGCACAGCCGGAGCAGGGCTTCATCACCCTCACGCTACCGCCGCCGCCGCTTGCGGGCAACTCACGGGGCCGGGGCCGCGAGCGCCGTCGCCCTCACACGAATTCTCGAGCCGCCGAATGCCCCGATCGAGCTCGTCCTTCGCCCCGCGTCGAGCCGCGAGCGATCGCCGTCATAGCTCGCCGAGCGGCGTGCCCGGGCCGAAGAACGCCACCTCTCGCCCGCAGCGCGGCCCCTCGATCGTCACCGGCCCCGCGCCGGCAGCCTTCGGCTCACGCACCACGCGGAACAGCCCGTGGGCGAACGCCTGATCGTCGGCGCCCGCGACCTGCTCGACGCGCTCGCGTAGGCCCATCCGATCCATCTCGAGCGCGCGGTGATGGCAATAGGGGTTGTTGCCCGGGCGCCCGAGCAGCGGCTCGCTCATCGCCGTGCAGCCGCCCATGCAAGTGTCGGCGTAATAGCACTCGCGGCAATAGCCCCACAGCGAATCGAGGCCGCGCTGCTCGACGTAGCGGATCTCCGGCGCCCGCTCCCACAGCGCGCGCAGCCCGTGGTCGCGCCAGTTGCCGCCGGCGTTGACCGCACCGCCGACGCTCGGGCACGACTTGATGGTCCCGTCGGCCTCGATCCCGAGCCCGGTGCGCCCCGCCGAGCAGCCCTTGTAATGCCCGTCCTCCTGCTGCAGGCGGCGCAGCTTGCCCTCGAGCGGGCCGAAGTAGCCGAGGTTGTTGCCCGGCCAGAACCGCAGCTTGCGGGCCGCGCAGCGGGCGATCACGCGGTCGAGCATGGGGAACAGCTCGAGCAGTTCGAATGGTTGCAGCAGCAGCTCGGGGTGGTCGGCCGCGTTGCCGTGCGGCATCGTCAAGAACATCTGCCACACCTCGGCCCCGGCGTCGGCCAGCAGCTCGCCGAGCGGCAGCAGCTCGCGCCAGGTCAGCCGGTTGATCTGCGTGTTGGCGGCGATGCGCGCCCCCGCCTTGCGGCTGTGCGCCAGCGCCTCGAAGCAGCGGCGCCACCCGCCCGGCGTCCCACGCAGCGTGTCGTGGCTGGCCTCGAGCCCGTCGATCGACACCGACACCAGCTGCAGCCCGGCCTCCACCAGGGCGTCGGCGCGGGTCTGGGTCAGCCCGAGCCCGCCGGTGGTCAGCGAGCAGCTCATGCCGCGCTCGCGGATGCGCCGGATGACCCAAAGGACATCTGCGCGCAGGTAGGCCTCGCCGCCGATCAGCGCCACCTCGCCGACACCGAGCTCGGCCAGCTCGTCGACCAGGCGCAGCGCCTCGTCGGTCGTCAGCTCGTCCGGCCGCGCGGTCCCGGCGCGAGGGCCGCACGCCTGACAGCGCTGGTCGCAGGCGCGCGTGAACTCCCACACCGCCAGCGCTGGCCGCTGGACCGCGCCCCGCGGCGGCGGCAGCACGCGGCGGCCGCGACCCGGCGGCAGCGACTCCACCACCGGCAAGCGCCGGCGCGCCTCACGGAGCTTCACCAGGGCCACGCTAACACGGTCCCGGCGCCGCTCTTTCGCGTGTGATCCAAATCGGCTCGCCGCGCTGCGAACAGTCTTGCACACCCGCCGCCCCGCCCTCACGTTCCAGGGAGCAACATGCCCGCACCCGAGACCTCTCCGCGACCTGCGACGACGACTTCCCGTCTTCGAGAGCCCCCCTTCACCCTCCTGCGCAGGGCGATGGGCGACGGGCCCACGCGGCGGCGCAAGCTGCTCGGCCTGGCGCTGGCGCTGCGCAGCTACGGCGACGAGCGGCAGGTGATGCCGAGGCTGCAGCGCCTCAAGGAGCTGGGGTGGGTCGACGAGATCCCGACGCGGATCCAGCGAATGCTCGGCGCGATCGACATGATGCGGTTCTTCATCGTGCCATGCGCGGCCGACTATTACCGGTCGAAGGGCATCAACTTCTATTTTCACACCCTGCTGCGCTTCCTCGACGACCCCTCGTCGCTCATCGATCCCACGGGCTTCAACAGCGGGCGCGACACCATCATCGGCCACGTCCTCCAGGTCGTGCACGCCAACCCCGACTACGACCTGCAGCTGCTCGACTCGTTCCCCGACGGCCTGCACGCGATGGAGGAGCAGATCCTGGCGATCCTCGGCGGCACCCACCCGCGCGCCGCCTCGCTGCTCGCCACCGTCGAGGACCCGGAGTACCACGCCCGCCTGCTCGACCACGTGCGCGAGTTCCGGCGCCGCCAGCCGACGAGCGCCTCGCTGGTCCGCGAGAACATCCTCGGCGACGCCCACTTCCGGGTGCTCGAGCGGACCTTCGGCGAGCTGCCCCGGGCCATGCGCTACTTCAGCAAGCTGCCCCGCAGCCCGCTCGCGGCCGCCCGCCACCTGCTGTCGGTGCGCGAGTTCCCGCTGCACCTGGCCGAGGCGCTCTACAGCGAGCGGCCGGCCCCGCCCGAGGCGCTCTACGCCGAGCCGCCGGCCCCGGCCGAGACATGACCTTCAGGGCATGTCCACGAGGGCATGCCCCATGGGACATGCCTCCGGCGACATGTCCTCACGGACAGTCGGTAATGATGCGGTCGACGCCCCAGGCGGCGACCTCTTGCTTGCGCAGCAGGCTGTTGACGGTCCACACCCCGACCACCAGTCCCTGGGCCCGGTAGCGGGCCACGGTGGCGGCGGTGGTGAGGCGGTGGTCGAGGTGCACGGCGCCGCAGCCGAACGCCTGGGCGCCGCCGACGTGGAGGAACGGCGGGCTCTGGGCCGCGAGCAGCAGCGCGTGCTCGTAGGCGCTGCCCGACGCGCGGGCGGCCAGCAGCAGGCGCGGGTCGAAGCTCGACAGGATCACCTTCGGGCGGCCGGCCAGCAGGGCCACCGTCTTCTGCGCCACCGCCGGGCCGCCGGCCTTGAGCTCGACGTTCAGCCAGCGGTCGGTCGGCCACACCGCCAGCAGGTCGCCCAGCCGCGAGATCCGCTGGTTGCGGTGCAGCTGCACCTGCGCCAGCTCGTCCCACGTCGTGTGCTCGATCCGCTGCTGGCGGCCCGCCAGGCGGATCAGGTCCGGGTCGTGGAACACCACCACCTCGCCGTCGCGGGACAGCTGCACGTCGAGCTCGACGCCGTCGGCGCCGCGCTCCAGCGCGTGGAGAAACGCGGGCAGCGTGTTCTCGAGGTGAGCATCGCTGGCGCCGCGGTGCGCGAGGATCAACATGGCCCGGGTTATGGCACGACTCGCGCGCGGGCTGTAGTCCTCGTCCGCTCTCGCCGGCGCGTCGACTCACGGCGATCGGCCGGGCGGCCGCGGGGCCGCGGGGCCGCGGAGCCGCAGGGCCGCGGAGCCGCAGGGCCGCAGCTCATGGGTGCTTGTCGCCGACGTCGCAGAGGAAGCGGTAGCTGCTCGCGCCCTCGCCGAAGCTCACGGTCGCGTAGCTCTTGGCGGTGCCGTCCGGGTTCCACTTGTAGATCATCGAGCAGCCGGCGCAGTGGTCCTCGTCGGGCTGATCGGCGTAGGGAGTGTCGCGGACCCAGTAGGGTTGGTCGTCGCCGGCGCGCCAGCCGGGGCAGTCGTTCGAGTTGAGCGCCTTCATCTCGCAGGTGGCCCCGACCGCCGTGGGATAGATGGCGAGGATCGCCAGGTAGTCGACGTTCGCCGCCACCGAGCCGCCGCCGACCGGGGCGATGTTGCTGGTGGTCGCGACCTCGTACGACGACTTCACGTGCGCCGGCGTGCGCGTGACGAGCAGGTGCATGCCGTACTTCTTGCACACCTCCTCGGCCTTCTTGGCGCCCTTGTCGCTCTCGAGGCCGAACTCGCTGTCGACCTTGAGGAACGTGTAGCCGCCGCCGTCGCTGTCCATGTCGCACCACGCCTCGACGCTGGTCTCGCCGCCGAGCGCCTCGGGCCACAGACGGTATTTGCCGGTGCTGGCGCGCGGCACCAGCGTCTTGACCTGCAGGCAGCTCCTGGCCTCGACGCACGACGACATGCAGCCGTCGGTCTCGTCGGTGTTGTTGTCGTCGCAGTCCTCTTCGCCGTTGATGATCGCGTCGCCGCAGCGGGGCCCCGGCTCGCACGCGGTGGTGCAGCCCTCGTAGGCCTCGTCGTCGTTGGCCGGGCCGGCGTCGCACTGCTCGAGCTCGGCGCGGACGAAGCCGTCGCCACAGCGGGCGTGCTGACACGCGCCGACGCACGCGTCGGTGTCGTCGTCGTTGCCGTCGTCGCACGCCTCGCCGGCCTGGAGCACCCCGTCGCCGCAGGTCGTCGGCGTGCAGTCCGACTTGCAGGCGTCGAGCTCGTCGTCGTTGCCGTCGTCGCACTGCTCGTCGCCGGCCACCACCCCGTCGCCGCACACCGGCGGCACTTCGGTCGTGACCGTCGGCTCGCTCGAAGTCGTCAGCGGCGGGGTCGAGGTCGTCGTCGCCTCGGTCGTCGTCGTGCCCGGATCGCCGGTGGTCGCGGTGTCGGCCAGCGCCGCGCAGGCGAAGTCGCCCTCGCGGCAGCCGGACGAGTGACAGGCGGGCACCGTCGCCAGCGCAGCGGCGGCGAAGAGACCAGGGAGGAGGGCTCGGGACGCGGCGGCCATGGCGAGTCGGAAGCAGCGGGTCAGAAGCGGGCCACGAGGCCGGCGCCGAACGGGGCGCCGGTGAGCGTGGCGCGGCCCGGGCGGAGCTGCCGGCGGGCCAGGAGGTAACGGGTCAGCAGCGCCACACCTGCCCCGAAGGCCAGGCCGACTCCGGCGCCGAGGAACATCGCCGCCGCCCCCTCGCGCCGCAGCGGCGAGAGGTCGAGCGCCGCGTCACTCTTGCCGCCGTCGTGGAGCATCTTCTGCACGCGCTGCCACTCGGTGACGTACCACGCCACCCCGACGATGGCGAGCGTCCCCCCGCCCGCGAGCTCGCCCCACAGCGCCCGGTCGCGGGCTCCGAGCCCCGCGGTGAGCGCACTCGCCCCGAGCCCGAGCCCCGCGCCGATCATCGCCGTGCCGGTGTGGGTCGCGTTGACGGCGGACACGTACGCGGCGTTGTCGGGCGCCGGCGTGAACACGCGATAGACATGACGGTCGCGCAAGACGAGGCCGATCCCCGTCCCCAGCGTCAGCCCGCCGGTGAGCCCGAGCCCGAGTCCGAGCCCCAGCCGCGCGTCCGGCGACAGCCGCACCTCCGGGGTCGGGGCCGCGGGGCCGCGGCGCGGCGCCTGGCCGGCCGGGACCTGGGGCGAGACGGCGACCACGAGCGCCAGCGCCGACGCGACGACCGAAGCGACCATCCGTCCCGGCAATAGCATCCTTCCTCGCCGCTTGCACCCCCGGGGGCGTGCGCGCGGGCGCGTCCCCGGCGGCGCGGGACGTCGCCTGCATGTGGTACACGCGTCGTATGGTCTCGCCCCAGGACCCGAGCGCGCCGGGCCCTTCCCCGTCGCCCCGCCCTGTCCCGCGCTGGTCGGTCGGCGCCCTCGCGCTCGTGCACGCGGGCATCTTCGCCTGGGCCGCCAGCGTGCTCCCGTGGCAGCGCTGGACCGCCTTCGCGGCGCTGACCGCCGGCCTCGCGCTCGCCCACGCCGTCACCGCCGCGTTCGCGCTCGCCGGCAGCCGCCACCGCGCCCGCGTGTGGCGGATCGGCTCCGCGCTGTCGCTGCTCTACCTCGCCATCCAGACCCTCATCGCCGCGCGCGCCGGCACCTACGTCGCCGCCCTCTACGGCGGCCTCGGCAAGGGCGTGTTCGCGGCCCTGGCCGCGCTGTGGGCCGTGCTCGTGCTCGTCACCTTGCCGTTCGCCGTGTGGGGCCTGGCCGCCACCGGCGGCCTCGGGTCCGGCCCCGGCCTGCGCCGCCGCGTCACTGGCGGCCTCGCGATCCTGCTCGCCCTGGTCACCACCTCGCTGTGGCGGGCCGCCGCCGCCGCCGCCGCCGAGCCGATCGCCGTGATCGATCACGACCCCGCGGCCCTCGCCGCGGCGATCCAGGACGTCCTCCCGCGCGTGCCGGCGCGCAAGGGCGCCGACCTGTCCCTTTGGACACGTGCCCCGATCACCTGCGACTTCCCCGTCGACCGCCCGACCGCCTTCGTCGTCTACCCCGTCGCCGACAAGCCGGCCAAGAAGGGCCAGGGCATCAAGCTGCGCCCCGCGGCCCGCTGCGTCCAGGCCGACGACCCCGCCGGCCTCGTCGCCGCGCTCGGGGCCGTGGTCGCCGACGCCGGCGCGCCCGGGCCGATGAAGATCGACGTCGTCAGCGGCGCCCAGCCGCTGCGCGACGACTCGCCCGGCCCCTTGCCCCTGCTCCTCCGGCCCGGCCTCGACGGCGCCTGCGACGGCGCGCGCTGCCTGCTGCCGTGGCAGCTGCTCGGCCTCCATCAATTCCTCACCTACACCCCGCTGCCGTTCATCGAGGACCTGCGGTTCGGCGCCGCGCCGGCGGCCCTGCGCAAGGCCCTCGCACGCAAGGGCGACCCCGCCCCCGAGCCCGACGTCGGCATCGAGGGCCTCACCCGCCTCGCCACCGTCAGCCTCGTCGTCGACGGCGCCGGCGTCGTGCGCCCGCTGCCGCGCTTGCGCGACCCGATCGATCGACTCGACGCCGACCTGCTCGCCGACTCCGTCGCCGGCGCCGAGGCCCACATCCTCGCCGCCCAGGGCGACGACGGCCGCTTCCGCTACCTCCTGCACCCCTTCACCGGCAAGGTCACCTGGCGCGGCTTCGCCGTCCCGCGCCAGGCCGGCACCACCCTCGCCCTGTGCGAGCTCGGCAGCGACGCCGCCGTGCCCGCCGCCCGCAAGTCGCTGGCGATGCTCGCCGGCCTGCGCAAGGACTACCCCGGACCTGGCCATTCGGTCCTGTCCTATCAGGAAGGTCGGCCGCCGACCCTCGGCGACCTCGGCAGCACCGCCCTGCCGCTGATCGCCTTCCTCACCTGCCGCGATCGCACCGGCCCCGAGCACGACGAGCTCATCGGCGCGCTCGGCCGCTACCTCCTGGCGATGCAGCGCCCCGACGGCGGCTTTCATGCCCGCGTCACCCTCGCCACCGGCGAGGCCCACGTCGGCCCCGACCTGCTCTACGCCGCCGGCCAGGCGGTCTACGCCCTGGTCCTGCTCGAGCAGCTGACCGCGCGCGGCGCGAGCGAGCTGCTGCCCGCGCACGCCGAAGTCAAGGCCGCCGTCGCCCGCGCGATGGACTACTTCGCCGACGACTACTGGGCCCACGGCCTCTACGGCTTCTTCTTCCTCGAGGAGAACTGGCACTGCCTGGCCGCCCGCGCCGCTCTCGGCGTCCACCGTCACCCCGGCTACGAGCGCTTCTGCCTCGACTACGTCGATTTCAAGCAGCGCCTGATCATGGACGAGTCGAGCGGCGTCGCCCCCGAGCTGGTCGGCTCGTACGGCTTCGGCAACGTGCTCATCCCCCACAACACCCCGTCGGCCGGCTTCGGCGAGGCCATGGCCGCGGCCATGGCCGTGCGCGCCGCCGACGGCCAGCCGCGCCCCGAGGACGCGGCGCTGATGACGAAGGTGCTGACCTTCCTGATCGAGCAACAATGGTCGGCCGCCAACTGCTTCGCGTGCTCGCGCGAGCAGAAAGTCATCGGCGGCTGGTCGGAGTCGATCGGCTCGCTCGACGTGCGCATCGACTACACCCAGCACGCCTGGTCGGCCCTCGGCCACGGCGGCCGCGAGCTCGGCCTGCTGCCGCGGAGCGGCGGTGGCTGACCCCCGCGGCGGCGCCGAGCGGCCTGCCCCCGGGGACATGTCCCACGGGCCAGCCGACTCCGCCGCCGTCGCGCCTGCCCTCGAGGTCATACATGCCCCCGGGGACATGTCCCACGGGCCAGCCGATACCGCCGCCTCCGCGCAGACGCCTGTCCCCCGAGACATGTCCTCCGGGCCAGCCGATACCACCATCCATCCTGGCCCCATGCCTACCCCCCCGGGCATGTCCTCCGGGCCCTTCGACCCCCACGCCTCCGCCGTCTGGCCGTGGCTGGTCGGCCTGGTGCTGGTCGGCCTGTCGCTGTCGCCGATGCTGCGCCCGCTCGGCTACGACTCGTTCCCGTTCTCGAGCTTCCCGATGTTCGCCCACGGCCGCAAGGACGCCGTCACCAACGTGCACCGCGCCGTGGCCGTCGGGCCCGACGGCGCCAAGGTCTCGCTGCCCCCGCGCGCCCTCGGCAGCGACGAGGTCCTGCAGGCCGACGTCACCCTGCGCCACGCCATCCGCCGCGGCAAAAAGGCCAGCGCCGCGCTGTGCCGCACCGTCGCCCGCCGGATCGCCGGCGACCCGGCCCACGCCGACGCCGTCGCCGTCGAGCTGCTGACCGAGCGCCACGACGCCCTCGCCTACTTCGCCGGCGACACCACCCCGCTGGCCCCACCCAAGCGGCAAGCCCGCTGCAAGATCGCGCGATGAAGGACACGCCCTCCGACGCGACGCATGCCCCCAAGGACATGCCCCTGAAGCCAGGTCCGAACGGACAGGGCTGTTCGGACATGCTCTCCCGGGCAGCCCGCGCCGTCGACCGCTGGTACCGCCCGGTCGCCGCGCCCGAGCGCCTCGCGGCCCTGCGGATCCTCGTCGGCGGGTTCGCCGTCGCCTACCTCGCCCTGCGTCTGCCCAACCTGCTCGGCCTGCACGGCCTCGGCGGCTTCCGTCCGGTCGGCGTCGTCTCGGTCCTCGCCGCCCCGCTGACGACCGCCGCCGTGATCGTCCAGGCCGTGCTCGCCCTGCTGCTCGGCCTCGCCTTCGCCTTTGGCCTCGCCTTCCGCGTCAGCGGCCCCGCCTTCGCCTTCGTCCTGCTGTGGGTGCTGAGCTACCGCAACGCCTGGGGCATGATCTTCCACACCGAGAACCTGCTGGTCTTGCACACGCTCGCGCTCGGCTGCTCGCCCGCCGCCGACGTCTGGTCGCTCGACGCCCGCCGGGCCCGTCGCCGCGGCGCCCCCGAGCCTGTCCCTTCGACCAGGTACGGCTGGCCGGTGCGCCTGCTCGGCCTGCTCACCGTCGGCACCTACTTCGTCGCCGGGGTCGCCAAGCTGCGCCTGTCCGGCCTCGGCTGGGCCACCTCCGACCTGCTGCGCAACTACATCGCCTACGACAACCTGCGCAAGCACCTGCTCGGCGACTGGTACTCGCCGTTCGGCGCCTGGCTGGTCGGTCACGCCTGGCTGTTCCCGCCGCTGGCGACCGCCAGCCTCCTGCTCGAGCTGCTGGCCCCGATCGCCCTGCTCGGGCCCCGGATCGCCCGCGTCTGGTCGCTGCTGGCCTGGGGCTTCCACTTCGGCGTGTGGGCGATCATGGCGATCTTCTTCCCCTACCCGCTGCTCGGCCTCGCCTTCGCCCCGCTGTTCGCCGTCGAGCGCCTGCCGCTGCTGCGCCGCCTGGCCCGCAGCGCGGGCTGACCGCCGAGGCGTCGAGGGGACATGTCCCTCGGGACATCCTCCGCCTCTTCGCCTCGTCCGCGACCCGCCGGCCGCGGACGCCCCCAGGTGCTACGCCGCCTGGCCCACAGCGCAGGCTGACCGCCGAGACCTCGAGTGACCTGTCCCTCGGGACATCCTCCGCGCCTCGTCGCATCCGTGATCCGCCGGCCGCGGACGCCCGCCGGTACATGTCCCTTCGACCAGGTGATCCGCCCCCGCTCGACCACAGCGCCGTATCGTGACCTGTCCCTTCGGCCAGCCCCATCGCCCCATCGCTCCTTCCCCTTGGACCCGCCGTTCGCCGCCCGCCGCCCACCGCTGGACCGGGCCCGCCCGGTGTGCCACGCTACGCGCGCCGATGTCCTTGCGCTCGCGCGTCTGTCACCTCCTCCTCGCCGCTCTGGCCGCCTGTGAGCCGCCAGTGGCGCCCGCGGCCGCCAGCACTCCGCCGGCGCCGCTCCCCGCTCCCGCGCCTGCTCCGGCGCCTGCTCCGGCTCCTGCGGCCCCGACCCCTGCCGCTCCGCCCGCCCCGGCCACCCCCTACCGCGCGCTGGCCGGCATCGAGTACGTCGAGCTGGTCACCGCCCGAGCTGACCCCGAGGCCAGGTTGCCGCTGATCGTCGTCATCCACGGCCTCGGTGACCGCCCCGAGCGGTTCTCCGTGCTCGTCGACGACCTCCCGGTCGCCGCGCGCATCATCCTCCCGCGCGGCCTCGACCCCGTCGAAAGCGGCTGGTCGTGGTTCCCGATCCGCGCCCGCAGCCCCGACGTCAGCGGTCTGGCCGGCGGCATCGCCCGCGCCGGCGACGCCCTGCTCCCGTTCGTGCGCGAGCTCGTCACCACCCGCCCCACCGTCGGCAAGCCGATCGTCACCGGCTTCTCGCAGGGCGGCATGCTCTCGTTCTACCTCGCCGTCCGCGCCCCCGAGCTGTTCGCGGCCGCCTTCCCGATCGGCGGCTGGCTGCCGCCGCCGCTGTGGCCGCGCAAGAAAGCGACCGTCACGATCCCGATCGAGGCCCTCCACGGCGCGGTCGATCAGGCCGTCAAGCTCGCGCCCACCCAGCAGGCCGTCGAGCGCCTGCAAGACCTCGGCTGGCCGGCCAAGCTCGAGGTCTGGCCCGACGTCGGCCACGCCGTCCCTCCTGCCATGCGCCACGACCTCCACCAGCGCATCAAGAAGGCCCTGCCATCGCCATGAACGACCCCAACCTCAACTCGGGCCCGGCCAAGAAGCAGCGCAAGCTGCGGACCTACCCCGGCCTCGGCCCCCGCGACTTCATGCACCCGTGGGACATCAAGGCCACCGCCGCGCTCCACCGCGTGCCCGGCTTCGACCGCCTGATCGCCAAGGTCATGGAGTACGGCCTCGAGCGGATCCTCTACCTCGAGAACATCGCCGACAACGTGCGCGTGACCGAGAAGATGTTCCCGCGGCTGTACCGCTACCTCAAGTGGAGCTGCGCCATCCTCGGGGTCGAGGAGCCGGAGCTGTACGTCAGCCTCGATCCGGCGCCCAACGCCTACACCTACGGCCACACGCGGCCCTTCATCGTCCTCACCTCCGGCCTCATCGACGTGCTCGGCGAGCAGGAGCAGTTCTACGCGGTGGCCCACGAGGTCGGCCACATCAAGTGCGAGCACTCGCTCTACACCACGGTCGCCCGCAACATCGCCGCCGTGATCGAGATCTTCAGCCAGGCCACGCTCGGCCTCGGCTCTCTGCTCGGCAAGGGCATCGAGCTGCCGCTCTACGACTGGATGCGCAAGAGCGAATTGTCGGCCGACCGCGCCGCGCTGATGTGCGTGCAGGACAAGGACGTCGCCCTCCGCACCTTCATGAAGCTCGCCGGCGGGGCCCAGAAGCTCTACGCCGAGATGGACCAGGACGAGTTCCTGCGCCAGATCCGGGCCTACGAGGAGGCCGACGAGTCGACCCTCAACAAGGTCTACAAGTTCCTCATCACCGCCATGCGCACCCACCCGTTCCCGATCCTGCGCGCCAAGCACCTCGACGAGTGGATCACCAGCGGCGACTACGACAAGCTCGCCCGCACCGCCAGCAGCGAGTGACGGCCGCGCAGTCTCGCGCCCCGTGTAACTTCGCCGCCTCGCCCGCGTAGTCCCGAGCGCCCGCCATGTTCACCACCACGCGAAGACTGTTCGTCGGTTTGCTCGCCCTCGCCGCCGCCTGCGGCACCACCGAGCCGGGCCACAAGAAGCCCGCCCCCGCGGCCACGCCCGCGCCCACGCCGAGCGGCGCCACCGAGCTCGGCTACTTCGCCGGCGGCTGCTTCTGGGGCGTCGAGCATTTCCTCGAGCAGATGCCCGGCGTGCTCGACGTCGAGTCGGGCTACATGGGCGGCGCCGTCGAGGCCCCCACCTACGAGCAGGTCTCGAGCGGCGTCAGCGGCCACGCCGAGACCGTGCGCGTCACCTTCGATCCGCAGCAGGTCGGCTACGAGGCGGTGGCCAGGCGCTTCTTCGAGATCCACGACCCCACCGAGGTCGATCGCCAGGGCCCCGACATCGGCCCGCAGTACCGCTCGGCCGTGTTCGTCACCGGCCCCGAACAGCGCGCCGCCGCCGAGTCGCTGATCGCTCGCCTCAAGGCCAATGGCTACGCGGTCGCCACCACGGTCGAGGACGCCGGCAAGTTCTGGTCGGCCGAGGAGTACCATCAAAATTATTATGTGCGCACCCGCAAGACCCCCTATTGCCACATGCCGGTGCCACGATTCGACCAGCCCTCCAGCTCGTGATCGTGCGCCCCGGCTTTGACGGGCCCAGGGCTCGGTCCGCGGCGCCCGTGCGCGGCCCGAATCAGCGCACGCGACTGACAGCTTGACGCAGAGGTCCCGCGAGGCCGTGGTCGCTCAGTCTCGCCGATCGGCGGCCCTCGTGCGCGAGCACGACCTGAAATCCGCGCGCTCTCGGTGCCGCGATCGTCGGCCCCCGTGCGCGAGCACGACCTGAAATCCGCGCGCACTCGGTCCGCGATCGTCGGTCTCCGTGCGCGCCCGCGGCCGCCTCGAACGACCGCCCGCCGCGCTCGCCCGCGCGCCCGGACCTCCCTCGCAGTTCGCGTGTAATGCCTCCGGCGCTCGCGGTAAGACGCTCTGAGCCCCTCGCATGAGCGTCCCGAGCCCACGCGCCGCCCGCCTCGCGGCCAGTCACCTGCGCGCGGTCGAACCCGCCGGCGCGGAACTCGGCGCGCCCACCCCCGCCCTCGTCGCCCGCGCCTGCGCCGGTGAAGTCGCCGCCTGGGCCCACCTCTACCAGCTCTGTTACCCGGCCGTCTTTCGCCAGCTCCGCTACTACACCGGCGACACCGGCGTCGCCGAGGAGCTCGCCCAGGAGGCCTTCGCCCAGGCCATGGCCAGCCGCGAGCGCTTCGACCCTTCGCGCACCTTCCAGGCCTGGCTGCACGGCGTCGCCCTCAACGTCGTGCGCAAATACTGGCGCCGGCAACGCAACACCTCCGCTGCCCACGCCCGCCTCGAGGCCATGGGTCGCAGCTGCCCACCCGCCGGCGTCGGCCCCGACGACTTCCACCTCCAGCGCGAGCGCAGCCGCGTCCTCTACGCCGTGCTCGCCGAGCTGCCCGAGCGCCTGCGCGAGGCCTTCCTCGTGCGCGAGCTGCAGGGCCTGCCCAGCGACGAGGCCGCCGCCCTGCTCGGCATCTCGACCGGCAACCTCCACGTCCGGGTCTGCCGCGCCCGCGCCCACATCCACGCCGAGCTGCGCCGCCTGGGCTGGCTGCCCGGAGGTGCGCCGTGACCGACGATCGCCGCCTCGATCCGTTCCTCGCCGCCGCCGCCGCCGAGGCCGAGCGCAGCGCCACGCGCCCGCCGCCCAGCTTCGCCGCCGTGCTCGCGCGCGCCCACAGCCTCGCCCCCGACGCCGTGGCCCCGCCGGCCGCCGCGCCCACGCTCTCTGCATTGCCCTTCGGACATGTTCTTTACGACATGCCCGATGCGCCATCCTCCCCCGCCACCGCGCGGCCTCCCGGACACGCCCCGTCCGCCGGACCCGACGCGCCCCCGGCACGGACCGCAGGGCCATCCCCCGACCCGCACGCCGCCGACCTCGCGCCCTTCCTCACCGCCGCGCGCGGCCTCACCGACGCCGACGTGGCAGCGCAGCTGCGCCGCCCGCTCCCGCCGCTCCCGCGCCCGCGCCCACGCGTCCCCCTGCTCGTGTGGGCGGCCGCCGCCGCGCTGCTGCTGCTGGCCGGCGCCGGCGCCCTACGTCGCCTCGCCGATCCCGCCCACGCCGATCGCACCGCAGCCCAGGCCGACGACACCGTGCGCGGTCGCCCGCAGCAGCACCAATCCGAGCCGCGCGTCCCGTCCAGCAATGTCCGTAACGACATGTCCGATAGAACAGGTCCGGAAGGCCATATCGCCGACCACCCCGCCGAACATGTCCCAGCGCCCCAGGCACCCGCCGCACCTGCCCAAAAAGACATCTCACCTCTCAAGCCCGCGCCATCCCCTGTCTCCGCGGCCCGCAAGCCGGTCACCGACGCGCTCGCCGATCAGCTCGCCCGCCTCGACGACGAGGCCGAGGCCCTGCTCCTCGCCGGCGCTCTCGATCAGGCCGACGCGCGCTATCAGCAGATGATCGCCATCGGCGGGCGGCGAGCTGCCGTCGAGCACGCCTTCGCCGATCGCTGGCTGCTGGCCCGGCGCCAGGGCGACGACGCCGGCCACCGCCAGCTCCTGCACGCCTACCTCAAAAAATTCCCGCGCGGTCGGTTCGCCGACGAGGCCAGCGCCGGCCTCTGTCGGCTCGCCGACGCCGACGCCCGCCCTGACTGCTGGCGGGCCTACCGCGAGCGCTTCCCCGCCGGCGCCTACCGCCGCGAGGCCGACGAGGCGGCCGTCCCATGAGCCCGCGTCGCCTGCTGCTCGTCCTCCCGCTGATGCTCGCCTGCGGCATCGACACCTACGTGCTCGAGTTCGAAAGCGCCGGCGAGCCCACCACCACCTCCTCCTCGTCCGCCGCCACCAGCGAACCTCCGACCACCGACGACCCCACCACGACCGAGCCCGGGCCCGACGACACCACTCAGGGACAGACCACCGACGTCTCCACCACCTGTCTCGGCCCCGCCTGCGAGGTCCTCCCCGACGGCGCCTGCGATCCCGAGAATCCCCTCGACCCCGACTGCGACGACCAGGTCTGCAACCTGGACGACCCGCTCGATCTCGACTGCGACGACGGCTGGTGTCCGATCGGCGACCCCGCCGACCCCGACTGTCACGACGGCGACTGCAACCCGCAGAACATGGGCGACGGCGACTGCGACGACGATTACTGCGACAAGTTCGACGGCGACGACCTCGACTGCGACGACGGCCGCTGCAACGTCATGCTCGATCCCGGCGATCCCGACTGCAGTGACGGCCAGTGCGACGGCGATCCCGGCGACCCTGAATGCATGCAGCCGTGCCAGCCGGGCGACCCGAATTGCAGCGACGGCACCTGCGATCCGATGAACCCCGCCGACCCCGACTGCATCGCGTGCATGGCCGACGCCGACTGCCCCCTCTCGCAGGTGTGCGTGAACGGCCTCTGTCAATGCAACGACGCCAACGACCCCGGCTGCGCCGGCGACGGCGTCTGCGATCCCGACCTCATGGGCGATCCCGACTGCGGCGACGGCGTCTGCGAGCCCATGCTGCCGGGCGATCCCGACTGCGGTGACGGCGTCTGCGATCCGATGAACCCCGCCGACCCAGACTGCTGAAAATCAAACTCTCTGCCCGGGCACCCATCCCCGTCCGGCCGCCTCTGTCCCCAAGGAGCTCCATGCGTCCCCAGTCCTTCCGCAACCCATCCTCAGTCCTGCTCTCATTCGCCTTGCTGTTCGGCCTCGCCTGCCAGATCGAGCTCAAGGGCGGCGACACGGCCGGCCTCGACGACGACGACACCTCCGGCGGCATGCAGCCCGTCTGCGATCCCAATCAGGTCATGGACCCCGATTGTTGGGACGGCGCCTGCGACCCGAACAACGCCGACAACGACCCCGACTGCTGGACGCCGCCAGGCGACGGCGTCTGCGAGATGGAGCCGAACGACCCGGATTGTCAGCCGCCGTGCCAGGGCGACGAGTGCCCCGACAACGTCTGCGATCCGATGAACCCTGCCGATCCCGACTGCGGCAGCGGCGGCGACGGCTGGTGCGACCTCGACATCATGGGCGACCCCGACTGCGGCGACGGCGTCTGCAACCCGATGAACCCCGGCGACCCCGACTGCCAGAGCTGCGACCCCAACCTGCCCGGGTGCGGCGGCGACGGCATGTGCGATCCGATGGACCCCGCCGATCCCGACTGCCAGAACCAGTGCAGCGCCGACGCCGACTGCCCGCAAGCCCAGGTGTGCATCAACGGCGCCTGCCAGTGCGCCGACCCGATGGATCCGAATTGCGGCGGCGGCGACGGCTGGTGCGACATCGACATCATGGGCGACCCCGACTGCGGCGACGGCGTGTGCAACCCGATGAACCCCGCCGATCCCGACTGCCAGAACAGCTGCCCGCCCGGCGATCCCAATTGCCCCGACAACGTCTGCGACCCCGCCAACCCCATGGACCCCGACTGCTGGTTCATGTGCGTCGCCGACTCCGACTGCCCCATGGGACAGGTGTGCATCGAGGGCCTGTGCGGCTGCGCCGACCCGAACGACCCCCAGTGCGGCGGCTCCGACGGCGTGTGCGACCCGATGAACCCCGCCGATCCCGACTGCTTCCAGTGCGACCCCGCCGATCCCATGTGCTTCGACGGCTTCTGCGATCCCATGCTGCCGGGCGACCCCGACTGCGGCTTCGTCTGCACCAGCGACGCCGACTGCGGCCCCGGCAACGTGTGCGTCAACGGGGCCTGCGAGTGCTTCGGCGTGTCCTGCCCGGACGGCGTGTGCGACCCGAACGCGCCCCAGGACCCCGACTGCCAGCCCCCGGCCTGCATGAGCGACGCCGACTGCCCGCTCGCGCAGGCCTGCCTCATGGGTCTGTGCCTGTGAGCCGCCCGCGCTGCTAACATCCGCCGCCCCGCATGACGCAGGCGGCGCTCCTCCTCGCGGCGCTGCTCGCCGCTCCTGCTCCGGCGACGCCGACCCTCGCGCCGCCGGCCGCGGCCCTGCGCGCGCCCACGCTCGTCGTGCGCGCGCGCGGCCTCGACGAGCGGGCCCTCGCCGGCGCCCTGCGGCCGCGCTCCGGCGGCGCCGAGGTCGTGCTCTTGCGCGACGTCGCCAGCGTCGACCCCGACCACACCTTCGTCGAGGTCGAGCAGCAGGCCGGCGAGCTCGCCGTCACCGTCATCCTCGGCGACGGTCGCGTGTTCGTCCGGCGCGGTCCCGGCGGCGGCCCGCGCGACGCCGCCCGCCTGTGCGCCTCGATGCTGGCCGCCATCGCCGACGACGCCCTCGCCCCCCTGCCCGAGCGGGCCGCCAGCCCCGCCCTCGCCGCAGCGCCTTCGGGACAGGTCCCCGAGGACATGTCCCAAGAGCCCGACGCTGCGGACGCCGGTCTCACCGTGACGACACCTCCCGCCCCGCCGCAGGTCGTCCCGCCACCACCTGACCCCGAGAACATGTCCCCCGCGCCAGCCGCCGAGGACCTCGTCGAGCCGACCCCCGCGCCGGTCGCTGCCTCACCTGGCCAGGAGGACAGGCGACTCGCGCTCACCGTCGGGCTCGCCGGCGGGCCGCTCTTTGGCCTCCGTCCCGACCCCGGCGTGCGCGGTGGCGGTGGCGAGGTCCGCGTCGATCTCCGCGGATCGCGGCCGTGGCTCGTCACCGCGGGCCTGCGCGCGATCGGTCAGACGGCCGTCAGCACGGGTTTGCAAAGTCGTGAAGAGCGCTTCGGGCTCGCCCGCGTGCGCGTCAGTTTTGGGGTCGGTGCGTGGCTCGTGCGGCGCCGGTTCGAGCTGCGCGCGACCGCGAGCCTCTCGCTCGAGCCGTGGTGGATCACCCACCATAGTCGTCGCGTCGCCCTCGGCGAATCCACAGTTCCCGCGCCGCTGCTCGGCGGGCTCGTCCGTATCACTCCGACCTTCGTGGTCTCGCAGCGGATGAGTCTGGGCCTATTCGCCGAGCTGGCCGCCAGCGCGACCCCGACCGGCAACGCCGTGCGCGTCCGCTTCGGGGACGCGCGCATCTTCAGCGCAGGCGGCATCGAACTCGGCTTCGGCATCGAGCTGCGTGTGCGTGCGTGGTCGAAACCGCCAAAACAGGGGTAAGCGCAGGGCGCCGCTGGCAGCCCCGTGTTCCCCGTGCGGGCCTCTGCATTCGAACGCCTGGCGCCCAGGCTCATCCGCAAAGTTGTGACGTGGACTACGGCCCCCGTGACATGCGCGGTTGCTCGACCTCCGCCCCCCTCTTGTTCTTGCCACGACATTGGCCTATAGCGGCGATGATGCTGCGGACCGTCTGTACACGCACCCTCATGATACTGCCCCTGCTCGCGGTCGCCTGTGAAGGCGACGACGGCGGGCGATTCGGGGACGAGACCGGCAATCAGCCGATCGACGTCCCGGACCCGGCCGACCCGCCGGAGGCCGATCCGGGCGAGTTCCTCGAGGGCATCGACGGCGAGTTCGTCCGCGCCTCCGAGGAGTTCGGCGTCCCGGTCGTGATCCTCAAGGCCGTGGGCTTCGTCGAGTCGCGCTGGGAGATGGTCGAGGGCCAGGTCGAGTTCGAGGGCCGCGACGCGGCGTTCGGCACCATGGCGCTGCGCGGCGTCAACCTCGAGCGTGCCTCGCAGCTGCTCGATCTCCCGGTCGACGACATCAAGTCCGACCGCGAGACCAACATCCGCGCGGCCGCGGCTGTCCTGCGGGACATGGCCGACGCCGAGGGCATCGACCTCGACGACCTCGGCGCGTGGGCCCCGGCGATCGCCGCTCTGGCTGACATCGGCGACAAGGACGCCTCGATCGCCTACATCCACTACGACGTCTACGGCGTGATCAAGAACGGCCTCGTGGTCACCGACAACGACGGCAACGTGATCTCGGAGATCAAGCCCGAGCCGATGGTGGAGCCCAACTACGACGGCACCGGCGGCCCGGTCCTCAACACCAACCCCGACTACGCGGGCGCGAAGTTCCGCCCCTCGCCGAGCTCGAACTACGGGGAGCGCTCCAAGACGGTGCGCATGGTCATCATCCACTCGTGCGAGGGCGCCTACTCGGGCTGCTGGGGCTGGCTGGTCAACTCGCAGTCCGGGGTCAGCGCCCACTACGTGGTCAAGGAGGACGGCTCCGAGATCTCGCAGCTCGTCAAGGAGAGCAAGCGCGCCTTCCACATCGCCGCGGCCTACAAGAAGAGCCTCAACGGCGGCCAGGAGCCGCAGTTCGAGGGCGTCAGCAGCAACCACTTCACCGTCGGCATCGAGCACGCCGGCTTCGCCAAGCAGGCGACCTGGAACTCCAACCTGATCGATCAGTCGGCCAAGCTGGTGTGCGACATCACCAAGCGCCACGCCATCCCGATCGACAAGTACCACATCGTCTCGCACGGCCAGCTGCAGCCCAACAACCGCATCGACCCGGGCCCGAACTGGCCGTGGGCGACGTACTTCAACAAGATCAGCGCCGCGTGCGGCGGCCAGCCTGCCGACCCGCCGCCGGTGGAGCCGGATCCGAACGACCCGGTGCCGCCCGACCCGATGCCCGAGCCCGAGCCCGAGCCCGAGCCGCCGCCGCCGCAGGGCACCGACCCGGCCGAGATCATCGTCGACAGCGCCAACGGCAACAACAACGCCGCGATCGCCAAGTTCAACGCCTCGGCCAACTGGGCCGCCACCGCGTCGACGCCGGGCTTCTACGGCAGCAACTACGTGTTCGCCTCGGTCTCGCCGATCAGCGACGCCGCCGAGTTCTCGTTCTTCCTCAACAAGGCCGGCAGCAAGAAGGTCCAGATCTGGTACACGGCGGGCGCCAACCGGGCCCCCGACGCCCCGATCGTCGCCTTCGACGCCCAGGGCAAGAACCTCGGCACCGTGAAGGTCAACCAGCAGGCCAACGGCAAGCAGTGGGTCGCCGTCGGCACCTTCAACTTCACCGCTGGCTGGAACAAGGTCGCGGTGTCGCGCTGGACCACCGGTAACTTCGTCGTCATCGCCGACGCTGTCCGGATCACCAACTGATCCGGCGCGGCTCGCCGCGTAAGACCCGCCTGCGCGCCGCGCCGGCGGGTCTCTTCGTTCATTCGTCGTAGTTGTACGCCACCGAGTATTCGACGCAGGCGTCGGCCGGCGCCTGGTCGAGGCGGATGAACACCCGCGCGTTGTCGTTCAGGAGCGTGCAGTCGAGGTTGAAGTCGACGTCGCCGTCGCCGCAGCAGCCGGGGTGACCGCCGGGCGAGGCGACCTCGCTGGTGCCGTTGGGACAGTTGATGTTGGCGGTGCCCTGGTCGCAGTCGGCGAACACGCACAGGCGCACGTCGTCGCTGGCGGTCAGCGTGTGCGCGGTGTTGGGGCCGATGACGCACAGCGCGTTCCACACCCCGTAGTATGAGAACCAGTCGGCGTCGCCGTCGCCGTCGAGCACGCCCTCGACCGTCTGCGCCATCGCCCCGCAGCCCTGCTCGCCGAGGTCGATCGCGTTGGCCTCGCTGTTGTTCGGCTCCGGCCCCGGGTCGTCGCAGGTCGGCCCGCCGGTGGTCGTCGTGGCGTCGGTGTCCCCCTCCGTCGTCGTCCCCTCCGTCGTCGTCGCGGCCTCGGTGGTGCTCGCGGTCGGCTCCAGCGTGCCTTCGCCGTTGGAGTCCGAGCCCCCGCCCTCGCACTCGCACATCCCGTAGCTCTTGCCGTCGGGGTTGCAGTCCTGCGAGCCCATGTTGCCGGTCGGGCACGTGCACGCGGCGCTCGACCCCGGCACGCACAGCTGGCCGCTCCCGCTGGTCGTCGGCGTGGCGGTCGTCGAGGTGTCGGTGTCGGTCCCGGTGCCCGTGCTGGTCCCGGTCCCGGTCTCGCTGGCGCCGTCGGTGCCGGTCTGGTCGGGGACTTCGCCGCACGCGACGGCCGCGAGCGCGCTGAGGAAGACGAAGGGAGAGATCCGCATGGTCTCCCCAGTATCACAGCAGGGTGACGCTCACGAGCGCGGCGTGCGAGGACGCGATGCGCCCCGACATCGCCGTACCCCCCTCCCGGGCCCAGCGAGCGCGACCGGAGTGCAACGAGTTCCACTCGCCCGAATGGCGGCACTCGACTTCGCCGCTGGCGACCTCGATCGATTCGCCGCGCTCGCAATCACCGCACCGTGAACGCCGCCGCGCGGGGGCTGCATTCGACATCCCGCAATTGCTAACCTGCGCCCGTGGCCGACACGATCGATTTCTTCTTCGACGTCATCTCGCCCTACGTGTACCTCGCCGACGCCCTGCTGCCGGGGCTGCGCGCGCGCCATCCGGGCCTCGTGATCGTGCATCGACCGGTCCTGTTCGCCGGCCTGCTCAAGCACTGGGGGCAGCTCGGCCCGGCCGAGATCGCCAGCAAGCGGGTGTTCATGTTCAAGGACATCCTGCGCCGCGCCGCCGAGCACGACCTCCCGCTGCGCGGCCCCGCCTCGCACCCGTTCAACCCCCTGCTCGCGCAGCGCACCATCCTCGCCGCCGCGCCGGAGCAGCGGGCCGCGGCGACCACCGCGATCGCGCGCGCCGGCTGGGCCGAGGGCGCCGAGCTCGGCGACCCGGCGACGATCGTCGCCGCCCTCGATCGCGCCGGTCTGCCCGGCGCCGCCCTGGTCGCCCGCGCCGGCGAGGCCGACATCAAGGCCGCGCTGGTCCGCGAGACCGAGCAGGCCATCGCCCTCGGCGTGTTCGGCGTGCCGAGCTTCCTCGTCCGCGGCGAGCTCGTGTGGGGCCAGGACCGCCTGCGCGACGTCGAGGCCATCCTCGCCGGGCGCGACCCGGTGACCCCCGCCGCGGTCGAGTCGCTGCTGACCCGCCCCGCGTCGGCCAACCGCCGCTGATTCACACGTCGAGCGGGTAGTTCTCGAGCGACTCCGGCGCGCGTGGCGGCGGCGGCGGCGGCTTCTTGCCCTTCACCAGGTCCCACCACGCCCCCACGCCTGCGCGCAGGTCCTCGACCGCGAGGTACAGCGCCGGCACCAGGACCAACGTGATCCCGGTCGCGAACATCACCCCGAAGCCGAGGCTGATCGCCATCGGGATGAGGAAGCGGGCCTGGACCGACGGCTCGAGGATCATCGGCATCAGCCCGAAGAAGGTCGTCACCGACGTCAGCAAGATCGGCCGGAACCGGCGCACGCCGGCGGCGATGACCGCCTCGAAGTGACCGAGCTTGCGCGTGCGGCGGAACTCGTTGGTCGCGTCGATCAGCACCAGCGAGTCGTTCACGACCACCCCCGACAGCGCCACCATGCCCATCATGCTCATCATGCTCAGCTCGTAGCCGAGCAGGATGTGGCCGCCGATCGCCCCGACCAGGCCGAACGGGATCGCGGCCATGACGATGAGCGGCTGCACGTAGCTGCGGAACGGGATCGCCAGCAGGGCGTAGATCGCCAGCAGGGCCATCAGCGCGCCCGTCTTGAGGCTGGCGAACGACTCGGCCTGCTCGCGGTTCTCGCCGCCCATCTGCCAGCTGAGGCCCGGGTACTTGTCGGCCAGCCCGTCGAGCAGCTCCGCCTTGAGCTTGCCGTTGACCATGCCCGGGGTCGCCTCGCCCTCGCGCAGCTCGGCGGTGACGTGGACGATGCGCTTGCCGTTGGCGCGCTCGATCGACGGCCAGCTGCGGCCGCGCTCGATCACCGCCGCCTCGTTGAGCGGCACCTCCCCGCCCTGCGGCGTGCGGATCAGCAGCTCCTCGATGTCGTGCTCGCTGCGCCGCTCGTCGAGCGGCAGGCGGGCGATCACCCGCACCTCGTCGCGGCCGTCCTGCTGGCGCAGCGCCTCGGCGCCGAAGAACGCCCCGCGGACCTGGCGGGCGATGTCCGTCGAAGTCAGCCCGAGCGTGCGCGCCTCGGGCGTCAGCGTCAGGTCGAGCTGCGGCTTGCCGAGCGCGACCCCGTTCTCGACGTCGTGCACCCCGGCGTAGCCGCGCAGCACCGCGGTCACCTCGTCGGCGGCCCGCTCGAGCACTTCCTCGTCGACGTGGCTCAGCTCGACGTCGACCGGCTTGCCGGCGCTCGGGCCCATGTTGGCGCTGAAGTTGATCGTCTTCGCCTCGGGCACCGGTCCGACGCGCTTGCGCCACTCGGCCGCGAAGTCACCGGTCTTGAAGTCGCGCAGGTCGCTCGGCACGAAGAACACGCGCACGTTGGCGACGTGGCCGCCCGAGGCCCCGCTGGCGCCGCCCGGGCCCATCACCGGCCCGCGCGAGCCGACCTGGGCGAACAGCCCGCGCAGCACCTCGTCGCCGCCGTACTCCTTCACGACCTCCTGGGCCGCGCGGACCATGCGCTCCTGGACCCGGCGGGTCTGCTCGACCGACGACCCGTACGGCAGCTCGACCGCCGCGGTGACGACGTCGCCCTCGATGCCGGGCAAGAAGCGGAACCCGATCAGCCCCGACGCGACGTACGTCAGCGTCAGCAGCAGCGTCGCCACCCCGAGCGTCAGCGTGAAGTAGCGGAACCGCAGCGCCGCGCGGGCGAACGGCGTGTAGACCTTGTCGATGAAGCGGTCGAGCGCGACCACGAAGCGCTGCTGGAACTTGAAGATCGCCCCGTAGACGCCGCCCTCGGGCCGGGTCAGGTGCCCGAGGTGGGCCGGCAGGATCAACAGCGACTCGACCAGCGAGAAGATCAGCACCGTGATCACGATGACCGGGATCACGTTCATGAACTTGCCCATGAAGCCGGGCAGGAAGAACAGCGGCGTGAACGCGGCGACCGTGGTCAGCACCGAGAACACCACCGGGATGCCGACCTCGCGCGCGCCGCCGACCGCCGCGTCGATGTACGCCTCGCCGCGCTGGGCCCGCTCGAAGATGTTCTCGCCGATCACGATCGCGTCGTCGACGACCATGCCGAGCACGATGATGAAGGCGAACAGCGAGATCATGTTCACCGACACGCCGAGCAGCGGCATCAGGAACAGCGCGCCGAGGAACGACGTCGGGATGCCCCACGCGACCCACAGCGCCACCCGGATCTCGAGGAACAGGCTGAGGCACAGCACCACCAGGATCAGCCCGCTCCGCGCGTTGCGCATCAGCAGGTCCATGCGCTGGGCGTAGATCTCGGACATGTCCTGCCACTGGGCGATCGACACGCCCGCGGGCAGCTGCGCCTGGTACTTCGCGGTCAGCTCGCGCACCGCCTCGGCGACCGCGAGCGGCTTCTGCGAGCCGATCCGGTACACGCGGATCATCACCGCCGACATGCCGGCGAAGCTGGCCGACTCGTCGGTCTCGGCGAACGTCTCGCGCACGCGGGCGATGTCGCCGAGGCGGACCTCGGTGCCGGCGGTGCCGGTGACCACCGGGATCTCGGAGAACCCGCGCTCGTCCTCGCGGCGCTCGTCGGTGCGGACCAGGACCTCGCCGGTGGCCGTCTTGACCCCGCCGCCGGGCAGCTGCAGCGACGTCTGGCTGACCTTCTGGGCGATCTGCTCGAGCGTCAGGTTGTGCACCCGCAGCTGCTCGCGCGGGACCTCGATCGAGATCTCTTTCTTCGGCGCGCCGGCGAGGTCGGCCTGGGTGATCCGCGGATCGGAGAGATAGACGTCGCGGGCCTGCTCGGCGATCCGGCGCAGCACCCGCAAGTCCTGCTCGCCGTAGACCACCATCGAGATCACCTCGGAGCGGTTCGTGACCAGGCTGACGACCGGCCGCTCGGCGTCCTTCGGCAGCGAAGTGATGCGGTCCACCGCCGACTTCACGTCGGCCAGCACCTTCTCGTCGTCGGCGTCGATCGTCAGCTCGGCGCTGATGCGGGCCGCGCCCTCCGACGCGACCGCGACCACGCGCTTGACCCCGTCGATGCCGCGGACCGCCTCCTCGACCGCGAGCACGATGCCCTGCTCGACCTCGGCCGGGCTGGCGCCGGGGTACGGCACGCTGATCGAGACCATGTCGAGCTCGGTCTCGGGGAACACCTCCTGCTTGACGCGGCCGGCCATCAGCAGGCCGCCGACCAGCAGGAGGATCATCAGCAGGTTGGCGGCGACCGGGTTCTTCGCCATCCAGGCGATCGGGCCGCTGCCAGTCACCATGCCGGACGCACCTGAAGAATTCGAGTCCATGGCGCTCCTCGCTGCGTCCGCAGCCGGTCTCGTGTCAGTTGCTCGGCTGCGGCTTGGCGGCCGCGATCAGCGGCGGCGCGTCGCCCTCGATCGTCACTTGCAAGCCCTCGGTCGGGGTCGCCAGCGGCGTGGTCACGATCGCCTCGCCGGCCGCCAGCCCGCGCGCCAGCACCGTCGTCGCCGAGCGCCACACCACCTCGACCGCGCGCAGCGTCAGCTTGCCGTCGACCACCAGCCACACCTTGTCGTCGTCGACCATGGCGACCCGCGGGACCTCGGTGGTGTCGACCAGCGGCTGGCCGGCCAGCTCGACGCGCACCGAGCTGCCGAGCAGCAGCGGCAGGCGCGGGGTCGGGGCCGCCGCGGCCGGTGCGTCGCTGACCTTTGGGACCTGTCCGTAGAGACCTGTCCCGAGAGGATCGGGGACCGCCACCAGCACCCGGGCCATGCGACCGCGCGCGTCGACCTGGCCGAGCAGGCGCTCGACGTAGCCCTCGCGCTCGATGACCACGCCGGCGCCGGCGTCGTGGATGACCCGAGCCGGCGAGCCGCGCAGGCCGGTCGTGTTGACGCCGGGGATCTCCAGGTGCACGAGCTGCGACACCGGCACCGCGATCTCGACCCAGTAGCGGTCGATCGCCACCAGCGTCGCCAGCTGCGTCTGCGTCGTCACCACCTGCCCGAGCTCGACGGTCGCGTCGGTCACCATCGCGTCGAACGGCGCGCGGACCATCGTCCGCCCGAGGTCGCGCCGGGCCCGGCCGAACTGCTCGCGGGCGGCTTCGACGTTGGCCTGGGCGCTGCGCACGTGGACGTCTCGCAGCGCGAACTCGCGCGCGTGATCGGCCAGCGCGTCGGAGCGGCCCTGCCACTCGTATTCGGCGACCGTCTTGCGCCCGCGTTCGTCGGCGAGAGCGACCGAGGCCTGCTCGAGCGCGGCCCGCTGCGACGCGACCTGGGCCGACACGTCGCGCGCGTCGATGCGGATCAGCGGGTCGCCGCGGCGCAGCAGGCCGCCGGGGGCGAGCCCGTCGCTGCGCTCGACGACGCGGCCGTTGACCTCCGACGTGACGCGCAGCTGATGGACCGGCTTGACCTCGCCGAGCCCGCGCACGGTCACCGGATGCGCGCCGGGCAGCGCCCGTTGCACGACCACCGGCACGCTGCGGCGCTCGCTGGGCACCGCCTTGACCTCGGGCTTCATGCCGCGGATGACCTGCATCATCACGAACGCGACGACCACGACCATGACGATCAGGACACCTTGAGCCAGCGCTCGCTTCATCGTCGGGGGGCTCCGTTTGCCCGTGGGGCATAGCGCGGGCGCCTCCGGAAGTACATCGTTTCCCCGGAGCCGCCGACGTCGGAAACCTCCGGTCCCGGCGGCGAAACCGGCGCCGTGTCCCGCGGACGCCTCCGCGTCGCGACGGGGGTTTTCTCTTGCGCGCGCGGGACGATCTCGCGCCGCCCGGGGTCGCGCTGCGGTAGTCTCGGCGAGCACGCCGAGGCGTCGGGCTCGGGCGACGGACATGACGCGAGACCACGGCGACAACAAGCGCGGCCCCCTCGCCGACGAGTCCGAGCCCGACTGGCGCGACAGCTACGCGGCGGCGTTCCCCGGCAGCTCGGCCGAAGAAGTCACCGTCGACACGCTGGCCAACATGTCGGCGCTGCCCGACTCGTCGCACGGCCCCGACACCGACGCCGAGGACGAGCTGTCGGAGCCGGCGCGGCGGCCGGGCTACCTCGGCGAGTCGGCGCGGATCGGCAAATACGCCGTCCTGCGCCAGCTCGGCGAGGGCGGCATGGGCGTCGTCTATTCGGCCTACGACGAGGAGCTCGACCGCCGCGTCGCCCTCAAGCTCATCCGCCCCGGCCGCGACAACAGCCCGGCCAACCAGGCGCGCATGCAGCGGGAGGCGCGGGCGATGGCCCGGCTGTCCCACCCCAACGTCGTTCAGGTCTACGAGGTCAGCCGCTTCGAGCAGCAGGTCTACCTCGCCATGGAGTTCGTCCAGGGCCGCACGCTCGGCAGCTGGCTCAAGGCCCAGCCGCATACCTGGCAGCAGGTCCTGGACGTGATGGTGCAGGCAGGCCGGGGTCTGTCGGCCGCACACCAGGCCGACATCGTCCACGGCGACTTCAAGCCCGACAACGTGCTCATCGACGAGCACGAGCACGCGCGGGTCGTCGACTTCGGGCTCGCGCGCGCGGCCCCGCGGTCCGAGCCGGGCCTCAGCGCCTCGGGCCTGCGACGCGACGCCGCGGCGGCAGATCCCGCCGCCAGCGGCCGGGTCAGCATCGCCGGCGGCGCCGTCGGGGCCATGGGCGGCGAGCCGGAGCACCGCCACACCTCCGAGTCCGACGACGGCGTCCCGCTCCTCGACCCCGGCCGCAGCGGCGGCGGGCGGGTCGCCGGCACGCCCGCGTACATGGCCAGCGAGCAGCACGCCGGCCGCCACGCCGACGCGCGCACCGACCAGTTCAGCTTCGCCGTCACCCTCTACAGCGCGCTGTACGGCCACCACCCGTTCGCCGGCGGCAGCCTGCTCGAGCTCGTGATCAACGTCAGCGACGGCAAGATCCGCCCGCCGCCCGCCGACTCGCCGGTGCCCGCGGGCGTGCACGCTGCCATCGTCCGCGCCCTCGACCGCGACCCCGAGTACCGCTACGCCACCATGAGCGACCTGCTCGACGCGCTCAACCGCGGCTCCGGCCGCGCGCGCGACCCCGAGTTCGACCTCTCGGTCGCGCGCCCGCAGCGGGTCATGCTGTCGATGATCATCCCGGCCAGCATCCTGGCCATCACCGTCGTCCTGATCGTGTACAGCCCCGAGGGCAGCCTGTTGCCCTCCGCCGCCAGCAACGCGATCGCCGGCGCCGTCATCAACGTGGTCCTGTTCGGCCTCATCTTCGCGTACCGCGGCAACTTCTTCAAAAACACCATCAACCGCCGCGTCATGGCCTGGCTGGTCGTCTCCTCGCTGGCGATGCTGGTCCACCGGACGGCCGCGGTCGTGCTCGGCACCCCGGTCGCGACCACCATGGTCAACGACCTGCTGATGCTCGGCGCCATCGCCACCATGGCGGGCATCGCCATCGAGCGCTGGATCTGGTACGCCGCCGGGGTCATGCTCGCCGGCGCCCTGCTGTGCGCCGCCTTCCCGGCGGTCTCCTCGCTGATCCTGGTCGGCTCGCTGGTGGCGGTGTTCCTGCTCGCCTTCCGCTTCTGGAGCCGCTAGCCCGCGCCATGTCCACCAGCGCCCAAACCTTCGCCGAGCGGGTCGAGCGGGGCCTCCTGCACGCCTACCACGGCGACGTCGTCGACCACGCCGCGCGCTACGCCGTGCGCACGGGTCACTACCCTTCCGACCTGTCCGGAAGGACATTCACCACCGTCTTCCCGTACCAGGCCATCCACGAGCACCACGAGCTCAACGTCAACCCGCACATGCTCACCGCCAGCGGGCGGCTGTTGACCCTCGACCTCGAGCCGCACCGCGACGGCGGCAACGTGTTCATCCGCGCCGCCACCCGCTTCATCGAGAACCAGAGCTGGCACCTGCGCAAGCTGGCGCCCGAGGCGTTCGTGCGCACCGACTTCGCCGAGTTCTCGTGGTTCGGCACTTCCAACCTCACCAACACCTCGCCGATCCCGACCTTCCCGGTCGGCGCCCACGACGGCAAGGCCGGGCGGCGCCTGCTGCTGTCGTACGACGCCGGCCGCCCGGTCGAGGTCTCGCCGAAGACGCTCGAGCACATCACCCCGGTCGGGCGCCCGGGCGACTACCACACCGCCGTCGGCAGCTCGTTCAGCCCGATGATCATGACCACCGGGCACCCGGTGTACGACCCTGACTTCGAGCCGGGCAAGCCGCGGCTGCTCTATACCAACATCGTCCCGCGGGTCGCCGACTTCCTCCACGTCAACAAGCCGATCCGCGCCGACCTCTACATCACCACCTGGGACGGCGGCCCCGCCCCGCCGACCCCGCCGCTGCGGGTCACCGTCGACGGCCACGGCGTGATCCTCGGCCACGCCAGCGTCCACCAGATCTGCCTCACCCGCAATTACCTGGTCGTCTTCAACGCCAACCTGGTCCTCAACACCTCGTCGCTGGTCGAGCCGCTGACGCCGCTGCTGTGGAAGTGGCTGGTCGAGAGCCGCACGATCGAGGTCCCGCGCAACCTGCGGGTGCTGTACCGCTGGCTGCGGATCCGCCTGCGCGAGGCCACGCCCGACCACGTGTGCCCGGTCTACTTCATCCACAAGGACGACATCCGCCGCGCCCTCGCCTCGGGCGCGCGCGACCTGCCGGCGAAGCGCGTCGACCTGATGTGGGAGCTGACGCATGCGCTGACCGACTACGACGACGACGGCGACGTCGTCACGATCTTCGCCCAGCACAACGTCGGCGCCGACCCGGCCGACCAGATGGAGGCGGGCGATCGCCTGATCGGCGGCGGCATCGTGCCCGACAGCCTGCTCGGCATGTTCTCGTCGGCGACCGACCTCAACCAGGTCCGCCGGCACGTCGTCGACCTGCGCCGCGGCACCGTCGAGACGCGCGCGTTCCCCCACCCCGACGACCGCGAGAACTTCCCGCTCGGGCTCAACATCCTGCCGCCGCTGCAGATCTCGCCGTACCTGTCGGAGCACGACACGTCGGGCACGCCGAACCTGCTCCGCACCTGTCGCCGCCTCGACGCCACCTACTGGGTCGCCGGCGGCTGGCTGCCGCAGACGATGAGCGCGCGGGTGTTCGCCAACTTCCGCCGCGGCCGCCCCGACGAGGCCTGGCCGCCGCGCCGCCTGCTCCCCGAGCCCGAGTTCGTCGAGCGCATCGCCGACCCGAACAACACCGTCCGCTTCTACCGCCTCGACCACGAGATGCGGCTCGACAGCTGCTTCACCTTCGAGCCCGGGTTCTTCATGGCGGCGCCGATCTTCGTGCCGCGTCCGGACAGCCAGAGCACCCGCGACGGCTACATCGTCGCGCTCGTGTGGGGCCCGGACCACCCCGACATGGAGATCTGGATCTGGGACGCCGCCCAGCCGCTCGACCGCGGCCCGATCTGCACCCTCGGCCCCGGCCCGCACGAGCAGGGCATCCGCCCCGGCTTCCCGCTCCACAGCGCGTGGGTCGACCGCGGCGGCATCGACGAGTGGGAGCGCCCGCCCTACGAGGTGCCCACCATCGAGATGCCGACCTACCTCAAGCTGCTCGAGCTCGGCACGATCGGCGCCGGCGTGCTGCGCCGGCTGTGGCAGCAAGGCCGATGACCTGCCCCTCGGGGCATGTCCTCGAGGTCATGTCCTAAAGCGCATGTCCCCGAGGGCATGTCCCCGCGGACATATCCCATCATCGACCGCCGAGCGCCGCGGCCAGGCTGCGCCGGCCCTGCTCCATCACCCGGTGGTGGCTGCCGGCCATCCACCGCTTCACCGGCGGCAAGCGGGCCAGGGCCCGCAGCAGCGGGCGCCCCAGGTCGACCTCCCACAGCATCGTCACCTGGGTGCCGCTCGCCGTCGCCGTCAGGTCCCACGTCCCGCGGCCGACGAGGTCGCCGTCGGCGGTGAACTCGAGCCGGCGCGGCGGCTCGCGCAGCGTCACGCGCTGGACGAACGCGAGGGTCAGGCCGAAGTCGCCGCGGACCCGGCAATGGACGAGGTCGCCGGAAGCGTCGCCGGGCTCGGCGCGCTCGAAGCCCGGCCACCAGCTCGGATAACGCGGCGCGTCGGCGACCCACCGCCATACCGCCGCGGGGTCCGCGGCGAACGCCCACTCGCTGCGCAGACGGAACGCCGGCATCGCGCCAGACATAGCAGACTCGGCCGAGGCGGCGCGTTGACGGCCGCCGCGCGGCGATGCAAACCTCGCGCGCGGTGGATGTCCCGGCGCTCGAGACCGATGTCGTGATCCTCGGCGGCGGAATCGCCGGCCTCACCTGCGCCGTCGGCCTGCTCGGCTCCGGCCTGCGCCTCGTCGTGCTCGAGCGCGATCGATTGCTCGGCGGGCGGGCGCGCAGCTGGGCCGACCCGACCACCGGCGACCCGGTCCACGTCGGCCCGCACATCGTCACCAACTACTACCCCAACTTCTTCCGCCTGCTCGAACGCCTCGGCACCGCCGATCGCGTGGTCTGGGGCCCCGAAGAGGTCCTCTACACCATGTTCGACGGCGAGCGGGCCGTCGAGCTGCGGCGCTCCTCGTTGCCGCCGCCGGTGCAGATGCTGGCGACCCTGTGTGACGACCCTGCGCTCGGCCTGCTCGACCTGGCCTCGAACGCGACCTCGGTGCAGGTCGCGCTCGGCCTCGACGAGCGCGAGGTCCTGCGCCTCGACGATCTCGACGGCGCCGCCGCGCTCGCGGCCATGGGCGTCCGCCCGGCGATGCTGCGGCGCTACTGGCAGTTCGCCGCCATGTCGATCCTCAACACCCCGGTCGAGCGCTGCTCGGCGGGTTCGCTGATGCGCACGTTCCACCACGCGATCAGCCGCGACGCCGTGCGTATCGGCTTCCCCGGCTGCGGCCTCGGCGATCTGTTCGCCCCTGGCGCGCGCGCGGCGATCGAGGCCGCCGGCCACGCCGTGTGGACCGGCACCGCAGTGACCGAACTGCTCGGCGACGACGGTCGGGCCACCGGCGTGCGCCTGGCCGACGGACGTCAGCTGCGGGCGCGCCACGTCGTCAGCAGCTTGCCGCCCGCCGACCTCGCCGCCCTCGTGCCCGATCGCTGGCGCCACCTGCCCGGGCTCGACGCCCTGCCGTGGTTTCAGCCGGTCACCTACGTCAGCGTCTACTTGTGGTTCGACCGACGGATCACCCGGCGCCAGTTCTGGGCCCGCAGCTACGCCCCCGACGACCTCAACTGCGACTTCTACGACTACGCCAACATCTACCCCGACTGGGGCGATCGACCGTCGCTGATCGGCAGCAACATCATCGACGCCGCGCGGATCGCCGGCATGAGCGACGACGAGATCGTCGCTGGCACCCGCCGCGAGCTCGACGAGAACCTGCCGCAGGCCCGGACCGCCGAGCTGCGACACGCCGCCGTCCACCGGATCCCGCTCGCCGTGCAGGCGCCATTGCCTGGCTTCGAGGCGCGCCGGCCGACCGCCGACACCGCCGTCGCGGGCCTCGTGCTCGCCGGCGACTGGACCCGCACCGGCCTGCCCTCGTCGATGGAGGGCGCCGCCGCCTCGGGCTGGCGCGCGGCGGAGCTGGTGCGCACGCGCGAGGATCGGCCGCGCGCGCTCGTGCGACCGCTGCCGCCGCGCGGCGTGCTGGCCCGCGCCCTCATGCCGGTCTCGCGGCTGCGCCCGTGGCCCTCGCGGCTGCGCCGGGCCCTCTCGCGCGGCTGAGCGCCCCGGGACTCGAGCTCGCCGCACGCCTCGTCGCATGCGGATCGATCCGGAGCTCGAGCTCGTCGCCGCGGCGTCGGACCCTCTCGCGCTGGGGCTCACCCACGACCTCGAGTTCGCCCCGGCGAGCCAGCGGGCCTTGCGCGGCGCACCGACTTCGACGGTGGCCGTGCGCCTCGTCCGGGCGCCAGACCCTGCCCGCTCGCGCGCTCGCCTGCCGCGCCCATGCTGCCCGTCATGGGCGACGAGACCTGCGCCATCACCTTGAAGGTGAACGGGGCCACGCTGCGGCTGCAGGTCGCTCCCTGGACCACCTTGCTCGATCTGCTGCGCGAGCGCCTCGGCCTCACGGGCACCAAGAAGGGCTGCGACCACGGCCAGTGCGGCGCGTGCACCGTCCTCGTCGACGGCGTGCGCATCAACAGTTGCCTCAGCCTCGCCGTCATGCGCGACGGCGCCAGCGTCACCACGGTCGAGGGCCTGGCCGAGGGCGAGGCCCTGCACCCGCTGCAGCAGGCCTTCATCGATCACGACGCCTTCCAGTGCGGCTACTGCACCCCCGGCCAGCTGTGCTCCGCCGTCGGTCTGCTCGCCGAGGGCCACGCCAGCACCGACGACCAGATCCGCGAGCTCATGAGCGGCAACCTGTGCCGCTGCGGCGCCTACCCCAACATCGTCGCCGCGATCGGCCAGGCCATGCGGCCGCGGAGGAGCGCGTGAACCCGTTCGGCTACACCCGCGCCGGCGACGTCGCCGAGGCCGTGCGCACCGCCGCCAGCGACGGCGCGGCCCAGTTCATCGCCGGCGGGACCAACCTCGTCGACCTCATGAAGGAGCGCATCACCGCTCCCAGCCGCCTCATCGACATCACCCGCCTGCCGCTGCGCGCGGTCGAGTCACTGCCCGACGGCGGCCTCAAGATCGGCGCGCTCGTCAGCAACCACGACCTCGCCTACCACCCCGAGGTCGTCGCCCGCTATCCGCTGCTGTCGCAGGCGATCCTCGCCGGCGCCTCGCCGCAGCTGCGCAACATGGCCAGCACCGGCGGCAACCTGCTGCAGCGCACCCGCTGCTATTACTTCTACGACGCCGCCTTGCCGTGCAACAAGCGCGCGCCCGGCAGCGGCTGCCCGGCGCTCGCCGGCGTCAACCGGATCCACGCGATCCTCGGCGCCAGCGAGCAGTGCATCGCCGTGCACCCCTCGGACATGTGCGTCGCTCTGGCCGCGCTCGCGGCCACCGTGCACGTCACCGGCCCCGCCGGCTCGCGGACCATCGAGTTCGCCGCGTTCCATCGCCTGCCCGGCGACACCCCCGAGCGCGACACCAACTTGCAGCCAGGCGAGCTCGTCACCGCCGTGGAGCTGCCGCGCCAGGGCTTCGCCGCGCACGCGTCCTACCTCAAGGTCCGCGATCGTCACTCCTACGCCTTCGCCCTCGTCTCGGTCGCCGCGGCCCTCGAGCTCGAGGACGGCAAGATCGCCGAGGCTCGCCTCGCGCTCGGCGGCGTCGCCCACAAGCCGTGGCGCGACCCCACCGCCGAAGATCTGCTGCGCGGCCGCAGCCCCGACGACGCCCTGTTCGCCCGCGTCGGCGAGCACCTCGTGCGCGACGCTCGCGGCCGCGGTCACAACGACTTCAAGATCGCCCTCGTCCGTCGCGCGGTGGTCCGCGCGCTGCAGCAGGCGGTCGCCGGAGGATCGCAAGCATGACCACCGGCAAGCCCCACGATCGCGTCGACGGCCGGGCCAAGGTCACCGGCCAGGCCCGCTACGCCGGCGAGTTCTCGGCCCCCGACCTCGTGCACGGCGTCGTCGTCACCACCGCGATCGCCCGCGGCAAGATCGTCCGTATCGACGCCGCCGAGGCCCTGGCCCTGCCCGGCGTGCTGCAGGTATTTACCCACGAGAACGCCCCGCGGCTGGCCTGGCGCGACCGCAGCTGGCGCGACATGGTCGCCCCTGGCGGCTCGCCGCTGCGCCCGCTTCACGACGCCGAGATCCAATTCAGCGGTCAGCCCGTCGCGCTCGTGGTCGCCGAGAGCTTCGAGCTCGCGCGCCACGCCGCCGGCCTCGTCGTGGTCGTGGTCGAGGCCGCGCCGCACCAGACCCGCCTCGCCGAGGTCGAGGCCGAGGCGCACGAGCCGGCCCGCGGCAAGAAGGGCTACACCCCGCCGCCCAAGCCACGCGGGCGCGCCGACGAGGCCCTCGCCGCCGCGCCCGTGCGCGTCGAGGCGACCTACGAGCACCCGGCGCTGCACCACAACCCGATGGAGCCGCACGCCACCACCGTCGTCGTCGAGGCCGACGGCAACCTGACGATCCACGACAAGACCCAGGGCGTCGGCAACAGCCGCGACTACGTGTGCAAGGTGTTCGGCCTCTCGACCGACCAGGTCCGCGTCGTCACCCCGTTCGTCGGCGGCGGCTTCGGCTCCGGCCTGCGCCCGCAGTATCAATTGTTCCTCGCCGTCCTGGCCGCCCGCGAGCTGCGGCGCTCGGTCCGGGTCGTGCTCACGCGCCAGCAGATGTTCACGCTCGGCTACCGCCCGTGGACCCGCCAGCGCGTGGCGCTCGGCGCCGAGCGTGACGGCAGCCTGCGCGCGCTCGTGCACGAGGCCGTCGGCAACACCTCGCGCTTCGAGGACTACTGCGAGAACGTGGTCCCCTGGTCCGGCGTGCTCTACGAGTGCCCCAACACCCGGCTCGAGTACGGCGTGGCCCCGCTCGACCTCTACACCCCGATCGACGCCCGCGCCCCCGGGGCCGTCACTGGCCTGTGGGCCCTCGAGTCGGCGATCGACGAGCTCGCCGACGCGCTCGACCTCGACCCGCTGGCGCTGCGCCTGCGCAACTACGCCGAGGAAGATCAGGACCACCGGCGCCCGTTCTCGAGCAAGGCCTTGCGCGACTGCTACCGCGAGGGCGCGGCCAGGTTCGGCTGGCACCGGCGCTCGCGCGCCCCCCGATCGATGCGGGCCGGCCCGCTGCAAATCGGCTGGGGCATGGCCACCGGCATCTGGGAGGCGCAACAAGCCCCCTCGCAGGCCAAGGCCCTGCTCACCGCCGACGGCCGGCTGCACGTCGCCAGCGCCAGCGGCGAGATCGGCCCCGGCACCTACACGATCATGTCGCAGATCGCCGCCGAGCAGCTCGGCCTCCCGATCGCCGCCGTCCGCTTCGAGCTCGGCGACACCGCCTTGCCGCCCGCCATGATCCAGGGCGGCTCGGCCACCGCCTCCTCGGTCGGCTCGGCCGTGCTCGCCGTCTGCAAGGCGCTGCAGCACAGCCTCTTGAAGCTGGCGCAGACCATGCCCGACTCCCCGTTCGCCGGCCGCGGCCTCGACGACGTCGTGTTCCTCGATCGCGGCCTGCGCCTGCGCAGCGGCACCGCCGACGCCGTACCGATCGCCGCCATCATGCGCCACGCCGGCCTCGGCAGCCTCGCCGAGCAGGCCACCGCGATCCCCGACATGGCCCGCCAGTCACGCTACACCAGCAACGCTCACTCGGCCGTGTTCGTCGAGGTCGCGGTCGACGAGGCGCTCGGCACCGTCACCGTGAAGCGGGTCGTCAGCGCCGTCGCGGGCGGGCGGATCTTGAACCCCAAGACCGCGCGCAGCCAGATCCTCGGCGGCGTGGTGTGGGGCATCGGCATGGCGCTCGAGGAGCACAGCATGCTCGACCACGGGCTCGGCCGCTTCGTCAACCACAACCTCGGCGAGTACCACGTGCCGGTCCACGCCGACGTACCCGAGATCGACGTCCTGTTCGTCGAGGAGCGCGACGATGTCGTCAACCCGCTCGGCGTCAAGGGCCTCGGCGAGATCGGCATCGTCGGCGTCGCGGCCGCGATCGCCAACGCCGTCTTCCACGCCACCGGCAGGCGGATCCGCGAGCTGCCGATCACCCTCGACAAGCTGCTGTGAACGCCCGCGCAGCCGGCCGCTCGCATGCACACCCGCCCCGCCTGCACGGGCTGATTGCGCCGCATCATGACGCTCGACAACGCCGCGATCCCACGCGAGCACCGCCCCGCCTGCGCGGACGGATTGCGCCGCATCATGACGCTCGCCAACGCCGCGATCCCGCGCGAGCACCCGCCCCACCGATCGATCGCACCGCTCCACGGCACACTGACAGCGCATCGGGCGACCGTGCGAGCACTCGCCGCTTCATGACGGGATCGACAGCGCTCGCTCCGCAGATGCCCGCGGTCTCCGGAAAGCCGGGACGCGGGCGACCTCCGCGCAAGCACGCGCTCGAGCCCGCTGCGCACCCACCCCATCGGGAGCGCGCCCGCCTCCGCAGCGATCGCGTCCCGTCTGTCAGATGAGTGCACCCCTCCGGCTAACCTCGGGGGATGACCGCACGTCTGCCGCTCGCCCTCGTCACCGGGGCCAACCGGGGCCTCGGCCTCGAAGTTTGCCGCCAGCTCCGCGACCGGGGTTACCGCGTCATCCTCACCGCCCGCGACCCCGAGCGCGGGCGTGAGGCCGCCCGCGACCTCGGCGTCGAGTTCTTGCCGCTCGATGTCGGCGACTCTGCCAGCGTCGCCCGCCTGGTCGCCGAGCTGCGGCGGCTCGACCCCGAGGGCCTCGACGTCGTGGTCGCCAACGCCGGCGTCGCCCTCGACGGCTTCGACGCTCAGGTCGCGGCCACCACCGTCGACACCAATTACTTCGGCGTCCTGCGCGTGGTCGAGGGCGTGCTCCCGCTGCTGCGGCAGGACGCGCGCCTCGTGCTCGTCTCGAGCGGCGTCGGTCAGCGCGACCTCCTCTCCGCCGATCTGCGGGCCCGCCTCGACCTCGACACCCTCACGCGTGACGAGCTGTCCGCCTTCATGCAGCAGTTCGTCGACGACGTGCAGGCCGGCCGCCACCGCGAGGCCGGCTGGCCGGGCACCGCCTACGGCACCTCGAAGATCGGCGTCACCGCCCTGGCTCACCTGCTCGCGCGCGACCTCGCCGGCGACCCGCGCCACCTCGACATCGTCGCCGTGTGCCCCGGCTGGGTCCGCACCGCCATGGGCGGCCCCAACGCCGAGCGCACCGTCGAAGTCGGCGCCGCCAGCATCCTCGGCGGCCTCGAGGCCCCGCGCGACGACCCGCACCGCTTCTACCGCGACGGCGCCCACGCCAGCTGGTGACGCGCGCCGCCTCCGACACCGGCGAGCTCCCACCCTCGGCGTCGGACTCGAGCCGTGGCCGCCACGGACGGTACATGTCTCCCAGGACATGCCCCTTATCGCATGTCCATCACGACATGTCGCCGAGGACATGCCCCATGTCGCATGTCCTTCACGCCATGCGACCCGCCCTCACGCCGGCCGGTGCCCCGCCGCCGTGATCCCGGCCCACAGCCCTGGCCGGCGCGCGTGGCCGTGGTCGCCGGGCTTGAGGTCGTCGATCTCCGGCGTGCGCCAGATCAGCAGCACCGCGCCTGCCAGCCACAGCACCAGCGTGAACACCCCGACCCCGAGCTGCACCGCCAGGCCCGGGCCACCGCCGAGCAGCGCCGCCAGCCGGTCGCCGAGCAGCGCCGACAGCACGCTGCCGACCGGCATCGCCCCGAACATCGCCATGTTGAACAGCGCCAGCACCCGCCCGCGCATCGCGTCCGGGGTCAGCAGCTGGACCGACGTCATCAGGCTCGAGAAGGCCCAGATCCAAAAGAACCCCGACACCAGCAGGCACGCCGCCGCCCACGCCGGCTCGGTCAGCGCGCAGTAGATCGTCATCGAAGCGCCCGACATCAGCAGCGCCAGCGGGATGATGTGATGCCGCGGGTACCACGACGGAAGCCGGCCCAGCGACAGCCCGCCGAGCACCGCCCCCGCGCCGACCGCCGACAGCATCAGCCCGTAGGTCGCCTCCTCGGCGTGGTACACCTCCGACACGAACAGCGGCAGCATCCGCTGCAGCGGCGCCGCCAGCATGCTGAGCAGCAGCAGGCCCAGCATCACCCGACGCGCGCCGACGTGGTCGCGGACGAACCGCAGCGCCTCGCTGACCTCGCGCCACGGCGCGTGCGCGCCGGTGCTGGCCGGGGGCGCCGGCGCGGTCGAGCGCACCGCCCACAGCACGCCGACGAAGCTCAGGGCGTTGATCGTGAACAGCAGCGTCGCGCCCCACTTGGCCATCAGCAGCCCCGCCAGCGCCGGCCCGGCCACGCGCGCGAGGTTGAACTGCATGCCCATCAGCGCGATCGCCCGCGGCAGCTCCTCGCGCGGCACCAGCCGCGGGCTCAGCGTCTGCCACGCCGGCGTGTTGAACGCCATGGCGATCCCGTTGACCAGCCCGAGCCCGATCAGCACCGGCGGCGTGGCCCACCCGAACGCGTGCGCCACCGCCAGCAGCGCCGCGATCGCCATCATCACCACCTGCGTGATCAAGAGCATCTGCCGCCGGTCGACCCAGTCGACCAGCAGCCCCGCCGGCAGCCCGAGGATCAGCATCGGCCCCAGCTGCGCGGCCGCGAGCGCGCCGAGCATCAGCGTCGACGAGGTCTGTTCGGCCATGAGCCACTGGACGCCCACGCCCTCCATCCACGTGCCGATCGACGAGGCCATCGCCCCCAGCCAGACCCGGCGAAAGCCGACGTGGCGCATCACACCGCGCCACCGCAGGCGCGACACGTCGACGTCGACGCCGACGTGCGACGCGCTCGGATCGACCTGCAGGTGCTGGACCACGGCGCGAGCATAGCGCGTCGCCCGGGCCCGCGCCGCGGGGTCGCGCCGCATGAAGGTCCGGACATTCTTCACGCGCCCGCGCTGCGCCGCTCACCGCGTCCTCCGCGTCGTGGTCGCCGCCGCGGCGATGTGCCACGCTGTCCCTCCCAGGGTCCCCGGCGCCCGCGAAGCGCGCCGGACCGCGCAGCGGCTCACGCATTCACATGCCTCTTGCGACATGTCCGCCAGGCCAGCAGCGGCCCCGCTCCCGCCGCGGTATTTTCGATGTCTCTCCGGAC
This sequence comes from Nannocystis bainbridge, assembly GCF_028368995.1. Classification (GTDB taxonomy): domain Bacteria; phylum Myxococcota_A; class Polyangia; order Nannocystales; family Nannocystaceae; genus Nannocystis; species Nannocystis bainbridge. Next base: position 1,364,599 of record NZ_JAQNDL010000001.1, read on the forward strand.
ATGTCCTTTCGACCAGCTACATGCTTGACCTCCGCCCGCCCGCGCAGCCGCCGATGACCCGCGCGTTCGCCCTGCTGCCGCTCCTCGCCGCCCTCGCCGCGCTGGCGGCCCCGCGCCCGGCGGGCGCCTGCGACTGCGCCCTGCTCGGCCCGACCTTTCACCCGCCGTACGTGCCCGAGGCGTTCGCCGCCGCCGTCACCACCACGGAGGAGGTCGCAGGCCTGACCTGCCGCCCGGCCCGGCGTGGCCGCCTCGCGTGCACGTGGAGCGCCCGCTACGTGCTGACCCGCGCCGGCGCGACCGACGTCCCGCTGACCTTCGCCTACCCGACCGGCGCCGACATCGTCGTCCGCCTCGGCGGCGACATCGTCGCCAGCTCGATCGCCGCCCTCGACCCGCGCTTCGGCGTCGGCCAGCGCGAGCTGTTCGTCACCTGGCCCGCGGGACAGGTGAATGACATCGTCGTCGAGGTCCGGGCCGACCTGCAGATCGGCCCGGCCGCGTGCGGCTGCGACGCCGGCAGGACCACCAACCGCCGCCGCCACCCGCTCGTCTCGCCGGCCGGGCTGCCCGACTACGCCGTCGACTACCGGCCGCAGCCCGGGCCCGAGAGCGTGCGCCTCAGCCTCGAGCTGCGCCGCCCGTGGCGCGAGCACCGGCCCGGCCTGTTCCCCGGCGGCGAGGGTCGCCGGATCACCCGCGACCTCCGCAAGGATGGCGACGAGCCCATCAAGCTCGCGTTCAAGACCCCGCTCCGCCTCGACCCTGGCGGCCCGATCGCCGGCGTCGGCCTCGGCTTCTCGCCCGAGGGCCTGCGCCCGCGCCTGCGCCTCGGCTGGGAGCTGGCGTGGCCGCAGATGTGGGTGCACAGCCTCGTGATCGAGACCGACGCCCGCGCCCGCGTGGCCGTGATCCCGGCGTGGGAGCTGACCTACCCCCGCGTGCCGCACCGGCTCGTGCCCGACAGCGGCGTCGGCGTCGGTGCGCCGATCCAGCTGGCCCCGCTCGCGCGCCCCGGCGTCCGCGTGTTCGCCCGCCTCGGCTGGCTGTGGTGCCACCTGCTCGGCACGTTCGACGTCTACCCCGCCTTCCGCGGCGCCCCGCCGGAGCGGCTCGGCTCGCTGATGCTGCAGTTCGGCCTGTGACCGCGAGGACATGCTCGATGGAGCATGTTCGATGGGACATGTCGCTTCGGACCTGCCCTTCGGGGCATGTCGTCCGTCGCCGCTCGCGACGACGCCCGTCGCACTCGGGGGAGTGTGACGGGCGCGATCGGGCCGTCAGGCCGCCGTCAGGCGTGGGCGGGGGGTCGGAATCCGCTCACTTGGAGCCGGCGCACTTGGCGTCGGCCTTGGAGATCCAGGTGTCGAGCTCGGCGTCCTTGAGGTCGTACTTCTTGACGGCCTTGTAGACCTGCTCGACCTGGTACTCGCAGATCAGCATCTTGTCGACCTGGGCCGGCAGGATCTTCTTGCCGAGGTCGACGTAGCAGCCCTTGGCGACCTCTTGCAGCTTGGCCTTGGCCCAGTCCGAGGTCAGCTTCTCGAGGTCCTCGACCGCCATGCTGCACTGGAAGGGCACCTCGTTGGTGTTGGCGTCGAGGTTCTTCTTGGCCTCGTCGAGCGCTTCCTTCGCGCGCTTGCCGGCCTCGACCTCCTTGCACAGGGCGTCGGCCTTGGTCTTCTCCTCGGGCGACACCTTCTCGGCGGTCGCCTGGAGGTCGAAGCACTTGCTGAGGCCGTCGCCGCCGCTGTCACGGACGCCCTCGAGCTCCTTGATGGCCGCGTCGATCGACTTCTTGAACAGGTCGCCGCACAGCTTCTTGACCTCTTCGTCCTTGATGTCGCTGTACTTGCAGGACGACAGGGCGTCTTCCATCTTCTCGCCGGTCTTGAGCGCGCCCTCGACTTCCTTCTTGATGCGAATGGCCTGCTTCTTGTCGCTCAGCTCCTGCTGGCACTTCTTGTACTCGTCGCAGGCGCTCTTCTTGGCGCACTCGAGGTCGGCCTTCTCCTCCTCGGGGTCGCGGTCCTTCTTCTCGCGACAGTCCTTCATCACGAGGTCCTTCAGGCCCTCGACGAGCGCCTTCTCCTCGGGCGAGGCACACTCCACGGCCTTGTTGAAGACCGTCGAGCAGTAGTCGCCGCCGCCGCAGCCGGAGGTGGAGGACATGCCGAGACCGAAGGCCACCAGGCCCGAGGCGAAAAACATGCGATTGAACGTGTTCATGGAGAGTCCGTGGGGTCTTTCGTGCTGGTTGGGTCCGTGAATTCGCAGTGCGCGGCGGCGAAAGTCCAAACCTGGGGGGGCGAGATCAATTCGACGTACGGCCTTTGTTCAGGGCGAATTCGCGCTGCGCAAGTACCATATTTGCGCCGCCGAGACAACTCCGGCCCTCCGCCCCCGAGCCGGCTCACCCTCCCCGGAGGACCGCGTGGATGTCGTCAACGGGCGGCCTTGTTCGCCGCCGGCTCGCCTGGCTTCCAGGCCACGTCGTGGCGGACGCCGACGTACGACGGGAAGCGCGGCACCCCGCCGTCCGACAGCTCTTGATAGCGGAACGTGACGATCGTGCCGACCAGGGGCGGGTCGTTGCGCTCGGCGTCCGACAGGCCGGTGCCGAGAGCGAAGCGCGTGCCGTTCCGCAGCTCGACCAGCAGCGCGCCGAGCCGCCCCTTGTGCTTGCCCGTGCCCGGCTGATGGCCGACCACCCTCGCCTCGTCGTCGTGGAACGACTTGACCTTGAGCAGCGTGTGCGAGCGACCGACCTCGTAGCGCGAGCCGGGCCGGCGCAACATCAGCCCCTCGCCGCCGAGCGCTTCCACCCGCATAAGCTCACGCTGCAGGTGCTCCGTGCCCGTACAGATCTCGTGCGCGAGCGCGCTGGCGAACCCCGGACGGCGCCGCTCGAGCTCCGCGTGGTAGTGGCGCATCCGCGCCTCGAAGTCGCCCTCGTGGCCGGGCGCGTCGAACACCAGGAACCGCACCTGCCGCCACGCCTCGCCGCCGTCCTGGCGCCGCACCACGCTCACCGTGCGCTGGAACGCCTTGCGGTCGAGCCACAGCTCGCCGTCGAGGGTGAACTCCGGCAGCCCCTCCGTGAACCACGCCGGCGCGTGATAGACGTTGCCGAGCCGCGACACGAACCGCTTGCCGTCCCAGTACGCGCGCACGCCGTCGAGCTTCTCGCTCATCCACCAGCCGGCCGGGTCGACCTCGGGGTCGTACACGTGCGCCAGCAGCAGCGGCGGCGCCTGCTCGCCGGCCGCCTCGCCGTCGCTCGAGCTGGTCTTCGGGCCAGCCTTGCTGGCCTTCGGGACAGCCGACCCGGTCGCCCCGCTCGCCCCCGCCGGCGCCCCGATCCGCGCCAGCTCGACCGCCTCGCCGCGCAGCCCCTTGAGGTGCTTGCACGTGCGCTTGTCGATCGGCCCGCCCACGTTGCGCCACGCCGGGCAGCTGCACGAGAACACCCCGCCGACGTTCTTCAACACGTACGGCTTGGCGCCGGAGCCCTTCACCTCGACCGAGTCCCCATCTGCAAGATCGGGCATGTCCCATCCTTCGCCTTCGCGGCCGGCCGAGACTACCCGCTCGCGGCGATCCGCGGCAGATCGCGCCGCGCTCGCGCGCGCGATCGAAATCGAGCGCTACGGCGTCAACAGCTCGAGCATCTTCGGCGCCAGCTGATCGCCGCTGAGCAGCGCGCGCTGCAGCACCAGCACCTGGATCCGCGGCGGCGGGCGGCCGCACACCCGGAACGCTCTGGCCATGATCGCGCGCTCGCCCTGGCGCACCCGCCCGTCGAGGATGCACGCGATCACCAGCGTGTGCAGGGCCGCCTTCTGCTCGGCGGGCAGGAGCCGGCGCAGGCACTCGATGAAGCGCGGCACGTCGTCGAGCGCCTCCGCGTCTGTCTCACCGATCCTGTCCTTCAGGTCATCCAGCATCTCGATCAGGTTGGGGTGGAAGTCGCGCGAGCGGACCACCGCGCTGCCGATCGCCCGCATCAGCGCCTCGCGCAGCCCCGGCGACGGCTCGGGGTGCGGCGCCAGCACGAAGCCCAGCAGCTCGTTGGCCGCCGACGGCCCGATCGCCCGCAGCCGCGCCTCTCGCAGCGCCCGGCGGCACACCAGCGCGTCCCACAGCGCCGTGATCGGCACGGCGACGAACGGGATCCAGGCCCGCAGCGCCGCGCGGCCGAAGATCCGCGTCAGCAGCGTGCGCGCGATGAACTTCGTCAGGCTGACCTTGGCCTTGTAGACCAGCGTCGCCATCAAGATCCGCAGGCGCGACGCCTCGCGCCGCGGATCGATGCCGAACATCGGCCGCGGCGGGTTCGGGATCTCGAGCGCCGCGCGGGCCAGCACCGCGGCGAAGATCTCGTCCTCGTCGTCCACCATGTCGCCGACGTGACGGACCACGTCCTGCCCGACCTCCTTGGCGCGGAACAGCGGCAGCCCGGCCGCGGCCGCCAGCTGATGCACCGAGTCGATCGCGTTCCAGTAGATCAGCGACAGCTCGATCACCACCAGCGGCAGCACGGCCAGCAGCGTGAGCACCAGGAACTCGATCCACGCCCACCAGCTCGCGTTGCCCGGATCGTCGCCGAGCAGCGGCTGCAGGGCGACGTTGGCGACCGCCCCGAGGCCGGCGCAGATGGCCCCGACCAGCCCGGCCCGGCCGACCGCGACGTACTCGATGCGCCGCAGCTCCCGCCGCTCGTCGGGGTTGAGGAAGTGAATGGCGTCGCGGGAGTCGGGGCGCACCGCCTTGCCCGCGCGGCGCTTGAAGTACCGCACGGCGAGCGCCTCGACCACGCGCCGCTTCTGCGTCACAGGCCCGGGATGCTAGCGCATCCGCGGCGGCCCTGTCGGCGCGCTGGCGCTCACGGCAGCGTCAGATCGACCTTCTTGGCCAGGATCGTCTTCGCCAGCGAGCGCAGGGCCGCCTCGCGCTCGGTCGCCACGCGCAGGCGCTCGGACAGCACCTCGATGACCGCCAGGCCGATGTCGCCGCTCTCGCGCACGATCTTGCGGAACCGGTCCGCCCCCAGCATCAGCGCTCGCACCGGCTCGTCGGTGGCGAACACCCCGGCCGTGCGCGCCGACTGGCTCAACACCGCGACCTCCCCGCACACGTCGCCGGGCTTGAGGCGATTGATGACGGCGCCGTCACGCACCACCTCGACCGTGCCCTCGAGCAGGATGCAGAGCGCGTCGCCCGGCGCCCCCTGCTCGAACACCGGCTGCAGCGGCGCGAACGCGACCTCGTGGCAGGCCTCCGCGATCGGCAGCAGCGCCGCCGTCGGCACCGCGTTGAACAGGCTGATCCGGCGCAGGAACATGATGCGGCCGATCAGCGTGCGCAGCCCGGTCGGCGCGCGCGACTCGTCGATCTCCTCCTCCTCGCCGCCGCACAGCGTGCTGACCACGTTGAGCCACGGGTCGTCGGTCGCCGGCCCGGGCCGCTGCAGGTCCGACGTCGAGATCGGCGACAGCGCGCGCGAGCGGGTCAGGCGTCGGCCCGCGCGCACGATCCCGCCGAAGCACTTCTGGCTCAGCGTCAGCAGCAGCTCCATCGCCGCCTCGCGGGTCGGCCCCTCCGTCGGCGTCGACGACGGGTAAAGGCGCATGAACACCCGCCAGTACAGGTCGCCGCCGACGTCGCGCAGGCTGTCGACGTCGCTGTCGCTCTCGAGCCCGCGCAGGATCAGCTGCGTCGCGTCGCGGTAGACCGCCAGCAGCTCGCGGCGCAGGTCGGCCAGCCGCGGCTCGTCCATCAACGCCGTGCGCAGCTCCTCGCCCTCGTCGCGCGGGCGGCCGGCCAGCCAGTCGTCGCACTCCTCCTCGAGCGGCCGCAGGCGATCGAGCAGCAGGTGGGCCGCGTCGAGCGAGCGGCGGGCCAGCTCCGACCGGCGCATGCGCTCGCGCGAGCCCTCGAGGTACGCGTCGAGGTCGGCCAGCAGCTCGACCACCGAGCCGTAGCGGTGCTCGCGGTTCTTGCTCAGCGCCCGGCGGCAGATGTCCTCGACGCCCGGCGGGATCGGCCGGTTCGGCGCGCGCTTCGACGGCAGCTCGACCTGCTCGACCATCACCCGCATCAGCACCTCCTTCGCGTTGGCGCCCTGGAAGGGCTGCGTCAGCGTGAGGATCTCGTACAGGATCACCCCCAGCGACCAGATGTCGCTGCGCACGTCGAGGTCGTGGCCCGCCTTGGTGATCTGCTCCGGCGCCATGTACTCGGGCGTCCCGGCGTGCATGTGCGCCCGCGCCTGCCGGCGCCCCTGCGGCCCCAGCACCTGCGCCAGGCCCCAGTCGACCAGCACCACCTCGCCATACTCGCCGATCAGCACGTTCTCCGGCTTGAGGTCGCAGTGCAGCACCCCGCGCGCGTGGGCGTAGGCGACCGCGCGGCACAGCTCGATGAAGCAGCCGAGCAGGCGGTACATGCCGAACGCGTGTGTCGTCGCCGGATCGCCCTCGTGCAGCGCGTCGATGATCTGCGACAGCGGCCGCCCGGTCAGCCGCTTCATCGTGTAGTAGAGCCCCAGCGTCGGGCTGCAGCCGAGGTCGTAGGCCGGCACGATGTTGGGGTGCTCGAGCCCGCCGGTGATGATCGCCTCCTCGACGAACGCCTGCACCCGCACCGGGTCGTTGACGTGGTTCGGCGACAGCACCTTGACCGCCACCGTGCGCCGCATGCTGCGGTCGGCCCCCAGGTAGACCACCCCGCCGCCGCCGCGACCGAGTTGGTCGCCGACGGCGTAGCGGCCGTCACCCGTGCCGTCGATCGGCGGCCCGAGCTCGTCGAGGCCCGGGCTCACCTGCGGCTCGACCTCGATGTCGCGGAGGTAGCGGACGATCTGCGGCTCGGTCCCGGTCACCGCGGGGCGGAGCTCCGCCATGACCGGCTCGTCCTCCTCGTGGTCCGGCTTGTCCCACGGCCATCGCTTCGTCCCGCTCATGCGCGGACAGCAGCATAACAAAGGACGCGGGAGCGCGATCGCGCCCGCACGTCTGCGGGGTCGCCACCACCACCGGAGCGCGGGTCACTCCATGCGGACCGTCTCGCCTTCGCCGCCGGGTCCGCGACCTCCGCTGCGCGCGCTGTCGATCCGCCATCGCGGCTCACCGCGCGGCGGCAGATCCAGCACTCACCCCAGCGACGGCGTCAGCGCGCCCGTCGCTCACGCCAGGAACGGCGCCAGCGTGCGGCCCAGCCCCGGGGCGGCGAGGCGCACGTGGGCCTCGGCCGAGTCGCGCAGGCGGTCGTACGTCTTGCGCAGCGGGCCGCTGGCCTTGGCCGCGCGGCGGTCGGTGACGGTCAGCAGCGCCTGGGCCACGCGAGGCGCCTCTGTGGTCATGTGCGCGGCGAACACCCCGGGCAGCGGCGCGCCGTCGCGGGCGGCCTGCTCGCGGCTCTCGACGTAGAACGGCTCGAGCGCCGCCCCGAACTCGGGCAGCAGGCGGTCGACGACATCGGACACCATCGACGGGCGGATCGCCGCGACCAGCTTGTAACCGGCCTTGATGGCCAGGGCCGACAGCCCGGTCTTGCTCTTCACCTCGGCGTCGACCAGCGAGGCGCACGCGCGGACCACCTGCGGACGAACCTCTTCACGGGTGAAAATCTCGACTAAGGTGGCCATGGGCACGGTTTATGGCCGATTTCCCGCGGCCGCGCAAGCCGACCTGCGGCGCGCGTCCGGCTCGCCGCGAGGCCCGCAAACTCTTCTGCGATCTTCTCCGCGAAGATCCACGCGCTCTTCCCCACGCGCTCTTCCCCACGCGATGGCAAAGCCGCTGCTTTCCGCACACGACTCCACGAAACTGCCTCGCCTTGCCCGCCGGCGCCACGGCGCCCGGCGCGGCCGGATTCACGGAGGGCGCGAGTGTGCCAAGATGCACGCGCGTGCCGTCCCCCCCGAACTCCGCCGCACCGTTCGTCCGCGGCCTCGCGCTCGCATGCCTCGCGCTGACCGGCGCGTGCGGCCGCGACGACGCGCGTCACGAGCCGCCGACTCGCCCCGCCATGACCACGCTCCCCACGTCCAAGCCCCTGCTCCCGCTCGAGGAGGCCGCCGCCTATCCGCTGCCCGGCGTCGTCGGCCCGCAGGCGATCAGCTTCACCCCTGACGGTCGCGCCCTCGCCTACTTGCGCAGCCCCGAGCGCAGCCTCGTGCGCCAGCTCTACCGCCGCGACCTGCGGACCGGCGAAGAGACCCTGCTCGTCGCTCCGCCCGGCGGCGGCGCGACCGAGGCCAACCTCTCGCTCGAGGAGAAGCTGCGGCGCGAGCGGCTGCGCCAGCGCGAGCTCGGCGTCACCTCGTACGCGTGGGCCGAGGACGGCGACACCATGCTCGTCCCGCTCACCGGCAAGATCTACGTCAAGCGGCCCGAGGACAGCGAGCTGCGGCTGCTCGTCGATCCCGGCCCCGGCGGCCCGCCGGCGCTCGACGCCAAGCTCTCGCCCGACGGCAAGCGCGTCGCCTACGTCCACGACGACGAGCTGTACGTCGTCGAAGTCGCCGGCGGCGCCCCCAAGCAGCTCACCACCGGCGCGCGCGGGACCGGCAAGACGAACGGCCTCGCCGAGTACATCGCCCAGGAGGAAATGCACCGCAGCCACGGCTTCTGGTGGTCCGACGACGGCAAGCAGCTCGCGTTCGTCGAGGTCGACGAGACGCACATCCCGATCTACCGCATCGTCCACCAGGGCAAGGATCAGGTCGGCGACGGCGCGCAGGAGGATCACCGCTACCCGTTCGCCGGCAGCCCCAACGCGCGCGTGCGCCTCGGCGTGGTCCCGGTCGCCGGCGGCCGCGTCACCTGGATGGACCTCGGCGCGTTCGAGTACCTCGCCCGCGTCCAGTGGTTCCCCGACGGCAGCCTCACCGCCCAGTTGCAGGACCGCGGCCAGCAGCACCTCCGCCTGGTCCGCCTCGACCCGCGCACCGGCAAGGCCACCGACCTGCTCGAAGAGACAGGTACGCCCTGGTACAACCTCCACGACGACCTGCGCCCGCTCGACAAGGGCGTCGGCGAGCTGGCCGGCGCCTTCGTGTGGTCGAGCGAGCGGACCGGCTTCCGCCAGCTCGAGCTGCGCGCCGGCGACGGCCGGCTGATCCGCGAGCTGACCTCCGGGACATGGCCGATCGACCATGTCGTGACCGTCGACGAGGATCGCGGCCGGGTCTACTTCACCGGCTGGCGCGACCGCCCCACCGAGCAGCACCTGTTCATGGTCCCGCTGGCGGGCGGCGAGGTCGTCCAGCTGACGCACGAGCCCGGGGTCCACGGCGTCGTGATCGACCGGGCCAAGCGGCGCTTCGTCGACGCGCACAGCAGCCTGCAGCACCCGACCCGGCTGTCGCTGCGCAGCCTCGACGACGGCAAGCTGATCGAGGAGCTGCCCGGCGAGGACGACCCGCGCCTGGCCGGCCTCGATCTGCCGCCGCCCGAGCTCGTCAGCTTCCGCAACCGCCACGGCGACGAGCTGTGGGCCGCCGTCTACCGACCTGACCCTTCGGCCATCCGCGCCGACGCCCGCGGCGCCCCGGTCCCCGCCGGTCCGCCCTACCCCACGCTGGTGTCCGTCTACGGCGGCCCGCACGCCCAGCGGGTCGTCGACACCTGGGGCAGCACCGTCGACATGCGGGCCCAGGCGCTGCGCAGCCGCGGCTACCTCGTCCTCAAGATCGACAACCGCGGCAGCGCCCGCCGCGGCCTCGCCTTCGAGGGCGCCATCCACCGCGACCTCGGCCGCGCCGAGCTCGAGGATCAGGTCGACGGCGTGCGCCACTTCGCCGGCCTCGGCCTCGTCGATCCGGCCCGCGTCGGCATCTACGGCTGGAGCTACGGCGGTTACCTCGCGGCGATGGCGATGGTGCGTCACCCCGACGTGTTCCGCCTCGCCGTCGCCGGCGCCCCCGTCACCAGCTGGGACGGCTACGACACCCACTACACCGAGCGCTACATGGGCACGCCGGCCGACAACGCCGACGGCTATCGCGACAGCAGCGTCATGGCCCACGCCGGCGAGCTGCGCGGCGCCTTGATGCTGGTCCACGGCCTCATCGACGAGAACGTCCACTTCCGTCACACCTCGCGGCTCATCGGCGCCCTCATCCGCGCGCGCAAGGCCTACGAGCTGCTGCTGTTCCCCGACGAGCGGCACATGCCGCGCGGCCTCGAGGACCGCGTGCACATGGAGGAGCAGATCCTCGCGTTCATGCAGAAGCACCTCGGATGAAGTACGTCCTCAAGTCGAGCGCCCCGACGCGCCAGCCCTTCGATCTTTCGCGCGAGCTCAACCCCCAGCAGCTCGCGGTCGTCGAGGCCGATCCGGGCGAGATCCTCGTGCTCGCCGGCGCCGGCACCGGCAAGACCCGCACGCTCACCTACCGCGTCGCCCGCCTGGTCGCCGGCGGCTGCCACCCCGAGCGGATCCTCCTGTGCACATTCACCAATCGCGCCGCGCGCGAGATGGTCGCGCGGGTCGAATCGCTGCTCGGCGTCGAGATGCGGCGCTGCTCGGCCGGCACCTTCCACCACGTCGGCAACCGGATCCTCCGCCGCTACGGCGCCGCGATCGGCCTCTCGCCCGACTTCGGCATCCTCGACCCCGAGGACGCGCGGACCCTGCTCAGCGCCGTGGTCGCGGAGTTCGGCCTGCAGACATTGACCGCGCGCCGGTTCCCGCAGCCCAAGGTGCTCGCCAACCTGATCAGCCTGGCCGCCAACACCCGCAAGCCGCTGCTGCAGGTGGTCGAGGAGCACGGCCTGCGCCTGCTCGACCAGGCCGTCATGGTCGAGGAGGTCGCGGTCCGCTTCGCCGAGCGCAAGCGCCACATGAACGTGTGCGACTTCGACGATCTGCTGATCCACTGGCTGCGCCTGCTCGAGGACCCGCGGCTGACCGAGGTCGCCGCGCTGGTCCGCTCGGCCTACGACCACGTGCTCGTCGACGAGTACCAGGACGTGAGCGCGATCCAGGGCGCGCTGGTCGACGCCATGGCCAAGGAGCACGGCAGCCTGGTGTGCGTCGGCGACGACGCCCAGTCGATCTACGGCTTCCGCGGCGCCGACTTCGCCCAGATCGCCGAGTTCCGCGGCCGCCACACCCAGGCCCGGCTGTATCCGCTGACCATCAATTACCGCTCGACGCCCGAGGTGCTCGCGCTCGCCAATCGCAGCATCGCCCGCAACGTCAAGCAGTACCCCAAGGAATTGGTGGCGGTGAAAAAATCAGGGCCGAAGCCGGCCGTGATCCCGCTGCGCGACGTGTTCCAGCAGGCCGAGTTCATCGCCCAGCGCGTGCTCGAGCTGCACCACGAGTACGACATGCCGCTGTCGCGCATGGCCGTGCTCTACCGCAACCACTCGCACAGCCTCGAGCTGCAGGTCGAGCTGACGCGGCGGCAGATCCCCTACACCGTGCGCAGCGGCCTCCGCTTCTTCGAGCAGGCCCACATCAAGGACGTCGTCGCCTACCTGCGCGCGCGCCAGAACCCGCAGGACAGCCTGTCGTGGATCCGTCTGCTGCGCCTGTGGCCGGGCGTCGGCGCGCAGACGGCCGAGCAGCTGGCGGTGCTCCTGGCCAAAGAGACAGCCGCGGGCGCCGCCTCGGCCGGGCAGGTGCTGGCCGACCAGGCCGGCCAGGCGCGCGGGCGGGCCAAGCCGGCGCTCGAGCGGCTGGCCGAGCTGTGGACGATCCTCGAGAACCCCGATCTGCGCAGCCCCGGCGCGATGATCCGCGAGGTCGTCGCCCGCCACTACGGCGAATACACCGACCGCAACTTCCCCAACGCCGCCGCGCGCAAGGACGACCTCGAGCACCTCGCCGGCTACGCCGAGCGCTACGACGGCGCCAACGAGTTCCTCAGCGAGCTCGCCCTGGTCCAGGGCATGAGCGCCGAGAACGTGCTCGGCGCCGAGGAGCCCGACGACATGTTGGTGCTGTCGACGGTGCACCAGGCCAAGGGCCTCGAGTGGCCGATCTGCTTCGTGCTGTGGCTGGCCGAGGGCCGCTTCCCGATGGCCACCGCCGTGCGCGACCCGGCCGATCTCGAGGAGGAGCGGCGCCTGTTCTACGTCGCGGCCACCCGCGCCGCCGACGAGCTGTACTGCTGTTATCCGGTGATCGAGGAGAACCGCGACGGGCCGTCGCACATCATGCGCCCGAGCCGCTTCCTGGTCGAGATCGATCACAACCCGGCGGTGTTCGAGCGCTGGCAGATCGAAGAGTCGCCGGCGACCGGCTGACCTCGCGCGGATGGCGGCGCGGACATGCTCCCGGGAGCATGTCCGATCGCACATGCTCCTTCGGACACACCGAAGATTTGCCGCTCGCTGTGCGGCCGATCTGCCGTGGCGCTCGCCGCAATTATTGCCGGCGGACCGGGCAATCGTCGGTCACGACATTTCGGCCGGTCGGTCGCCGGGCACGAAAAAAGGCCGCCCCGGACGGGAGCGGCCTTTTTGTTCGCTGCGTGCGACCCTCGCGGGTCGGACGGCCTACAGGTCGTAGGGGCGAACGGTGCTGCGGTTGTTGCTCTTGCAGCGCTCGATCGCGGCGCCGAGGAGCTCGTGGACCTTGTCGGACACGGCCTGGATCAGCTCACCATCGCTGCGGAGACCCGCGTCGCGGATGACGTCCTTGACCTTGCTGCCGACGACGAGGATTTCCTTGGGTGCCTTGTTCTTGGTTGCCATTGTTGGGTTCTTTCGCTCGTACGTCCGTGGGGACGAGAATGTGGAGGAGGTCGCGGTAGATCGGAGAAGCCCGACCTCGTTGCTCGGCAAGGACCATAATCCGGAACATCTGCTCTGCAAAGGCAAATTTGCAGCGTAGGAGCCAACTTTTTTCGGGGAGGGCCAGCGGGGAGGGGGTAGCGGCCCGTGTACCTTAGGTCTGACGGACTAGTCGGGCCCGCCGATCGCACCGACGCTGCCGCGGATGCGACCCCGCTAAAGCGGCGATATTCCATGAATCTGGCCTCTAAGCGCCGCCGCGGCCGCCGAATTGCTCGACGTCGGCGCGGCGCATGTCGATGCTGCGAGCAGAGTCCGATCTCCCTGAAGCCCGCGTCACAACCTGCGAGGTGCAGAAGATCGCATCTGCCCGCAGCGGTGACGATCGCCGGCCGGGTCACTCGCAGCTGCGTCGCTCCTTCCTTTAAGAGGAAGCAGCGAGGTCCTCGCAGGCGAGCGACCATGCGGACAGCAGCGCGGCTGCACGGGGGCCAGTGGCCGCGGCGAACAGAGATCTGCGGTCCGCCGACGGACGCGAAAGCGTGATCGCCAGGTGGTCCGCGGGCGGCGAACGCCACCGAGATCCCCACTCGACGATCATCGCCGTCCCGCGCTCGAGGCTCGGCTGTTCGGCCGCTTCGCCGAGCGCACCGGACTCGAGCAGCAGCTCCTCGAGGTCGAGGGAATCGAACCCTGCGCCGCCGCCGAGGCCCTCGTCGTCGTCGCCGCCGAGGCGGAACAGATCGACGTGGACGAGGCTGGGGCCGCGGCCGTGGTGGACCATGCACAGGGTGAAGGTCGGGCTCTGGACCCGACCGGGATGAGACACGCCGAGCCCGACGGCGATCGCACGGGTGAGCGTCGTCTTGCCTGCGCCCATGGGGCCGTGGAGCAGCACCACGTCGCCCGCTCGCAGACTCGCACCGAGCGCGCGCCCGCGCAGCGCCATCGCCTCCTGGTCGAGGTCGGTCATTTCCCGCGATCGTGGGGCGCCTTCGGCGTCCGCGCCCGTATTCGTCGGCCCTGCGCTCACGCCGCGAGTGTACACGCCGCGCGTCGCCCGGGCGGCCTTGTGCGCCGCGAAACTCCGGTGGTACAGGGCTGGTCCGATGCTCGCAGTGGGCTCTCGTCTCCTCCGCCGCGCCGCCGCGTGCGCCCTCGTCGGCGCCGTCGCGTGCGAGCCGGGGCCGCCGCCGGAGCGGCGGGTGGCCGAGCCCGTCGACCCCTTGCGACCGCTCGACGTCCGCGGCCCCATCCCCGCCGGCATCAAGCTCGCCGACTACGTCCTCGACGCCAGCCTCGACGCCGAGAAACACACCGTCACCGGCACCGCGCGGATCACCTGGCGCAACAGCACCCGCGCCCCCGTCGACGCGCTGGTGCTCCACCTCTATATGAACGGCTTCCGCGCCGAGGACACCGCGTGGATGGCCGAGGCCCGCGGCTCGCACCGCGGCGCGCGGCAGGACAAGGGCGAGGGCAAGTGGGGCTACATCGACGTCCGCGCCGCTCGCCTGCTCGCGCAGGGACCGAGCGCCGACTTCAAGGCGCCCGAGCAGCGCGACGCTGCCGCCACCCCACTCACCCTCGTCGAGGGCGCCGACCCCAGCCTCGGCTCGCTCGCCTTGCCGCGCCCGGTCGGCCCTGACGAGACCATCACCGTCGAGCTCGACTTCTTCACCCAGCTGCCGCGGGTGTTCGCGCGCACCGGCTACGACGGCGAGTTCCACATGGTCGGCCAGTGGTACCCCAAGCTGGCGGTGCGCCACGAGGGCGGCTGGCAGGCCCACGTCTTCACGCTTCACAGCGAGTTCTACGCCGACTTCGGCGACTACGACGTCCACCTGGATGTCCCCGAGGACATGGTCGTCGGGGCATCCGGCGTGCTGGTCGAGGAGCGGCCGCCGGAGGGCGGGCGCAAGCGGCTGCGGTACCGCGCCGACACCGTGCACGACTTCGCCTGGGCCGCCTCGCCCGACTTCCTCGAGTACGGTGATACCTGGCGCGACGTCAGGATCCGCCAGCTCGTCCCGCGCGCGCTCGCGGGCGACGTGCAGCGCCACCTCGACGCCCAGGTCGCCGCGCTCGAGAGCATGGACGCTCGCTTCGGGCCCTACCCGTGGTCGACGATCACCATCGTCCACCCGCCGGAGTCCGCCGGCGGCGCCCAGGGCATGGAGTACCCGACCTTCTTCACCACCTCCGACATCCTGCGCGTGCCGCTGCCGCTGCGCCTGCTCGGCATCCACGAGCTGCTCACCGGCGAGTTCACCACCATCCACGAGTTCGGCCACCAGTATTTCCAGGGCCTGCTCGCCTCCGACGAGGCGACCCAGCCGTGGCTCGACGAGGGCATCAACTCGTTCTCCAACACCCTCGCGCTCGACGACTGGCTCGGCGACGACGCCACCATCGCCCGCATCGGCAACCAGCGCGTGTCGACCATCGACATGATCCGCGTCGCCCTGCAGACCGCCGCCGAGCTCGACCCCGTCGACCGCCGCGCCGAGGACTACCGCGACTTCACCGGCACCTTCGGCGGCACCGTCTACCGCAAGACCGCCGCCGTGTTCCACACCCTGCGCGCGCTGGTCGGCCCCGAGAAATTCGACCGCGCCTTCCGCATTTACTGCGACACCTGGCGCTTCCGTCACCCGACCGGCGCCGACCTGCGGGCCGCGCTCCTGCGTGAGATCGGCCCCAAGGTCAGGATCTCCGACACAGGTCCCGACGGCCAGCCGGTCGACCTCGACGTCGCCGACTACCTGGCCCAGGCGATCGAGACCACCGCCTCGGTCGATTTCGCCGTCACCCGGGTCGCCAACCGCCGGGCCGTCGGCGACGCCGGCTGGCGCCGCGGCCAGGACGGCGCGCTCGCGCTGATCGAGCCCGAGCCCGCGCCCGAGGGCGAGGAGCTGGGCGACGAGGCCAGCGAGGGCTTCGCGCTGATCGTGCGCGAGGGCGAGTTCCGCGTCCCGGTCGAGATCGAGTTCGCGTTCAAGGGCGGCGCGCGCGAGCGGCTGTGGTGGGACGGCCAGGCCCGCTACCGCGTGTTCACCTTCCCCGGCAAGAAGCTCGCCGGCGTGGCGATCGACCCCGACGACAAGCTCCTGCTCGAGGGCGAGCGGCTCGACAACCGCGTGCGCGGCCCGGGCCAGCGCACCCCCGACGGCCTCAGCGATCCGGTCGCCCGCTTCCACGAGGCCATGGACCTCGCGGTGCTCGGAGGTCTCGGCCTGTGAACGCGCTGCGCCGCGTGCTCCGCGTCCCCGGCCTGTGGCTGGGCCTGTGCGCCCTCCAGCTCGGCCTCGCCTGGGGCCTGGCCCAGCCGGTCGCCGGGGCCGTGCGCGCCGCCATGGGCGGGCGCGTGTGGACCGACCCGCACCGCCTGATCGCCGCCCTCGCCGAGCTGCTGGTCCAGAACCCCGCCATCCTCACCGTGTTCGTCGCCGCCGCCATCACCAGCGGCTTGCTCGGCGCCGCGATCGCCCTGCTCGTGCGCGGCGGCGTGCTGCTGCGCCTGGGCGACGCCAGCGACCGGGGCACCCGCGCGTGGGCCGAGTTCGGCCGCGCCAGCCTCGGCAACCTGCCCGTGCTGGCGCTGATCGGCCTCTACGGCCTGGTCCTGCGCGTCGTCCTCAGCTTCGTCGCCAACGCCCTGGCCGGCGCGCACGCCCTCGTCGAGTTGGTCGTGCTCGTGCTCCTCCTGACCTTTGCGACCTGCGCCGGCGACCTCGCGGCCGCCCGCCGGGTCCTCCGCGGCGAGCGCGGCGTCCACCCGCGCGAGTACCTGCGCGCCTGCGCCGACGTGGCCAGGAGCCCGCGCCTGTGGCTCGCCTCCGGCGCCCTCACCCTCGCCCGCTGGGCCATCGCCGGCGCCATCGTCGTGATCGCCGTGCACGGCAGCGGCGAGGCCTGGGCGTCCTGGTCCGCCCGCGGCCTCGCCTGCGTCGCCGTGTTCCTGGCGCTGTGGCGGGTCGCCGTCGCCGTCGAGGCCAGCCGGCGCGACTGATCCGCGGCTGCCTCTCGGGACAGCATCACCTGTCCCCCGGTACACATTTTTAAACATGTCCCAAGGGACATGTCTCGAGGGACGCATCTATAAAAAATGTCCCGAGGGACATGTCTCGCAGGACATCCTTGCTCCGGCCCGAGCGGCCGCCCCGGCGCTCCGGCGCTGTGGCTCGCGCCGATCGCCGTTCCCTCGCAGCACCGGCCCCGCCCGCCGTGGTACGATGCCGGCGAATGTCCATGCGCAGGATCTCCTGGTTGTTCGCCCTGGTCGCCTGCGGTCCTGCGGCCCAAGCTCCGGCCGGCCCTGCGCCGGCTCCGGAGGCGAACGTCGCCGTCGTCCCCGAAACGCCCGCCGCAGCGGGCAGCGTCACCGGCCGCCTCCGGGCCCACGACGGCAGCCCGCTGCGCGCCGGCGAGTTCGCGCTGATCCGCAACGGCTTCATGAAGCCGGCCGCGCGCGGCCCTCTGGGCGAGGACGGCAGCTTCCGCGTCGAGATCGAGCCCGGCATGTACATCCTCGCCGTCTCTGCCGTCGACCACGCCCAGCTCGTGCAGGCGCTGCAGGTCACCGGCCCCGTCGAGGTCACGGGCAACCTCGGCACCTACGCGCGGCCCGAGCCTGGTGCGTCGCTGCAGGTCCACTTGCAGTGGCAGGACGCCGCCGGCGCGCAGCTGGGCGCCGAATCACGGACCGCGCCGCGCGGCCCTGCCGGCGCCTATCGCCTCGACCTCTCGGGCCGCCCGCCCCGCGCCGCCAGGCTGCGCTACCAGCTCGACAGCGGGACCGGCCGCACCTACAACGGCCCGCTCGCCGACCGCCACGAGAGCGACGGCGGCGGCGATTTTTGGTCGGTCGTCGACCTCGTCGGCCAGAGCGCGCTCGAGCTCGACCTCGCCAGGCTGCCGCCCGCGGACCGGCCCGCGCAGCTCGAGTGGCGCGGCGAGCCGTCCGGCATGCGCGCCCTCCGGCTCTTCCGCGACGCCTGGCAGCCCCGCGTCTCCGCGCTGCAGCAGAGCATGACGCACCAGGACGGCAAGCTGCTCGTCCCGGACGCGACCTGGCGGGCGACCATGGCCGCGCTCGCCGCCGAGGCGCTCGCCGAGGCCGACGCCGCCGCCGACGACGACACCCGCCTGCTGCTCCGCCTCGCCCACCTCGATCTGTTCACCGGCCACGACGACCACGCCGACGCCCGCGCCCGCGCCGACTGGCTGCTCGCGCGCGTCGATCCGCTCGACCGACGGCTCAGCGCGTTCTGGAACCTGACCAACCTCCTGTCCCGCGTCCTCGACACCGCCGACGAGACCTTCGCCGCGCGCGCCGAGGCGTGGCTGGCCCGCGCCGCCGCCCAGGAGGACGCCGGGACCGCCCTCGACGCCCTCTCGCTGCTCCTCTACCGCGCCCGCGACCGCGGCCTCGACGACCGCGTCGCCGAGCTGTACGCCAGCGCCCGCGAGCCGCGGTTCGAGGGCACCTTCACCGCCAAGTACCTCGCCGAGCAGTTCGACCCCGACCGCGCCCTGCAGCGCGGCAAGCCGCTGCCCGAGTTTCGCTTCCCCGCCCTCGACGTCGGCGCCCCCGCGGTGTCCCAGGCCGACCGTCGCGGCAAGCTCTACTTCATCGAGTTCTGGGCCACCTGGTGCGGCCCCTGCGTCGCCGACATGCCCGACATCCACGCCGCCTACGCGGCGATCAACGGCGCCGCGCCCGGCCCCGGCCCCGACGGCCTGCACAAGCTCGGCGCCGTCGCCCAGCCGCGGATCGAGTTCGTGTTCGTCTCCTTCGACCAGGGCCCCGGCGTCGTCCAGGACTTCCGCGCCCAGCACTGGTCGATGCCGTGGACGCACGCGTTCGTCGGCCTCGCCGGCGAGCGCGAGGTCATGGCTCGCTTCGGCTTCTCCGGCGTGCCCACCGGCGTCCTCGTCGACGAGGAGGGCAAGATCCTCGAGCTCGGCGCCGACCTCCGCGGCGAGAGGCTGCGGCCCACGCTCGAGCGCGCGCTGGCCCGCGCCCCCCGCCCGATCTGACCGCGATAACATGCCCCGTAAGACATGTCCTTCAGGACATTCTCAAAAGGACATGTCTTTAAAGTCATCCGCTGTCAGGGCCGCGACGGCGCCCGCGTCGCGGTAGACCGCCCGCCGCCGCGACCGCCGCCACGCCGCCGCGGACCCGGCGAGCGCACGTCCGCCTGACTGCGGCCCGGCGCGCCGCGTCGGCAGCAGCGCGGCGGTCAGCCCGCCGGCGTCGGCCTCTTCGGGAGCGCCGCCTGCCGGGTGCTACGCTCGAGCCTCGCGGATCCACGGTGCGCGAGCGCTGCGCCCTCGGAGCGGGGCTTTGTCGTGACTCTCGAAACCACCCAGGGCGACCGCTTCGCGCAAGCGCTCCTCGCCGGCGATCATCCGGCCGCGAACGCCTGCGCGCGCGAGGCGTTCACGCGCGGGGTCGACTATTTGTACGAGGACGTCGTGAAGCCCGCGCTGGCGCGGATCGGCGAGATGTGGGCGCGCAACCAGATCACGATCGCCGAGCAGCACGTGGCCACCGCGCTCGCGCAGTCGGTGCTCGGCGCGCTGTACCCCGAGTTCCCGTGGCCGCCGCCCGGGCCGCCGGCGATCATCGCCTGCGTCGCGGGCGAGCTCCACGAGCTGGGCGCGCGCATGGTCGCCGACCTGCTGACGCTCGACGGCTGGGACGGCATGTTCCTCGGCGCCGACGTCTCTGACGCCGCGCTGCTCGAACGGGTCGCGCAGACACGCCCGGCCCTGGTCGTGCTCTCGGTGACGATGGTCCCGGGTCGCCGCGGGCTCGCCCCGCTCGTCGCCAGCTTGCAGCGCCTGACCCCGGCGCCCAAGCTGCTCGTCGGCGGCGCGGGCATGCTCGGCAAGGAGGACCTCGATCTGCCGCCCGGCGCCGGCGCGGTGCTGTCGTCGGCGCGCGCCGCCGTCGAGTGGGCGCGGAGGTGGAAACCATGAGCGACGGCTCGCTGCTCACCGCCCTGCTCGCCCAGCCTCACGGCCTCGTCGTGCTCCACCTCGTCGACGGCGAGATCGTCGCCGCCAGCCCCGCCGTGCGCGCGCTGCTCGGCCCGTGCGCGTGCGGCGGCGCCCGCATGGAGGCGCTCGTCGCCACGGCCTCGGCGCCCAAGCTCGCCGCCGCGCTGGCCGCCGCCACCGCTGCCGTGTTCGAGCTGCAGGTGGTGTGCGACGCCGGCGACGCGCGGCCGCTGCGGTTCCTGGTCGTGCCGCTGCAGCCGCGCGAGCACCTCCTCGTCGCCGCCCCGCTCGACCCGCGGTACGGCGTCGACCTCGAGCGGCGGCTGCTCGCCAGCCACGGCGAGCTGGCCAACCTCACCCGCGACCTCAGCCGCCGCGCCGTCGAGATCGAGGCCGCGCGGGCCGGGCTCGAGGCGCTGGGCGCGTTGCGCGACGACTTCATGGCCGCGATGGCCCACGACCTGCGCGCCCCGCTGACGACGATCGGCCTGCAGGCCGAGATGCTGACGCGCGGCGCCGATCGTCCGTCGGCGGCCGAGGTCGCCCGGCGCGGCGGACTCATCGCCCGCAACGTCGCGCGCATGGACGCCCTGATGACCCGGGTCCTGGAGGCCGCGCGGCTGGGCGGCGGCGTCGTCGCGCTCGAGCGGCGCCGCGTCTCGCTGGTCGACCTCGCCCACGACGCCATGGAGGCCGTCCAGGGCGCCGCCGAGCGGGCCCGCCTCACCCTCGAGCTGCGCTGCCGCGCCGCCGACCCGTGGCTCGTCGTCGACGGCGTGCGGGTCGGCCAGGTCCTCGGCAACGTGCTCGAGAACTCGGTGCGCCACGCCCCGCCCGCCAGCACCATCATCGTGGCGATCACCGAAGAGCCCGCGCGCCTGCGCTGCACCGTGTGCGACCAGGGCCCCGGCGT
Organism: Nannocystis bainbridge; assembly: GCF_028368995.1. Taxonomy (GTDB): domain Bacteria; phylum Myxococcota_A; class Polyangia; order Nannocystales; family Nannocystaceae; genus Nannocystis; species Nannocystis bainbridge. Next base: position 1,385,275 of record NZ_JAQNDL010000001.1, read on the forward strand.
CCCGCCCGGCCTGCGCGACCAGATCTTCGAGCGCTTCGGCCGCGGCGAGCACGCCGGCATGGCCGGCCTCGGGCTCTACATCGCCCGCAAGATCGCCCGGCTCCACGGCGGCGACCTGTGGGTCGAGGACGTCACGCCCGTCGGCGCCGCCTTCGTGCTCGAGCTGCCGCGCGCCCCTTCGGACATGCCCTCGGGGACATAAACCATGGGACATGCCCGATCGGGCATGCCCTATGAGTCATATCCCCGGACCGCTACGCCTCCTCGTCGCCCGCGTACGGCTGCGGCGCCAGGCCCAGGTCGGCCAGCACCGCGTACGCGGCCGGGATCACGATCAGCACCAGCACCGTCGACGCCGCCAGGCCGAACACGATCGACGCCGCCACCGGGATCAGCGACTGCGCGTGGCGGCTGGTCTCGAACATGATCGGGAACAGCCCGGCGATCGTCGTCGCCGAGGTCAGCAGCACCGCGCGGAAGCGGTCGCGGCTGGCCTGCCCGGCCGCGGAGGTCGGCGAGTCGCCGCGGACCCGGGCCATGTTGATGAACTCCATCAGCAGGATCGAGTCGTTGACCACCACCCCGCAGATGGCGATGAGGCCGAAGATGCTCTGCGACGACAGCGGCATGCCCATCAGCAGGTGGCCCCAGATCACCCCGACGAACGCGAACGGGATCGCCAGCATGACGATGAGCGGCGCCACGAAGCTGCGGAACTGCAGGCTCAGCAGGGCGAACACCGCGAACAGCCCGATCATCATCCGCGTCAGCATCGAGCTCAGCGCCTCCGCCGACTGCTTGGCCGCCCCTCCGGCGGCCAGTCGGACCTCCGGGAACTCGCGCTCGATCTCCGGCGCCGCCTCGGCCATGAAGCGGCTCATCAGCTCCGACGCGTTGGCCTCCTCCGCCGACACCCCGCCCGTCACCGTCACGGTGCGCACGCTGTCGCGGCGGTTCAGGCGGGCGAAGCTGCTCGACAGCTCGATCGTCGCCAGCGACCCGAGCGGCATGTTGATCCCCGGCGCCACCGTGATCGGCATCAGCTCGAGGTCGGCCATCGTGTCGCGGCCGCGCTGCTCGAGCTCGACGTACAGCTCGTAGTCCTCGCCGTGGGTGTGGAACGTCTGCACCGACACGCCCGTCAGCGCCGAGCGGACCTGCTGCGCCACCGCGCTGCCGGTCAGCCCGTGCGAGCCTGCCCCCGGGCGCAGGCGCACGCGCACCTGCTCGCTGCCCGGATCGAGGTTGTCGCCGACGTCGAACACCCCCGGGTTCTGCATGAACCACGCCTGGATCCGCTGCGACACCTCCTTCGCGCGCTCGAGGTCCTCGCTCTGGATCTCGACCTCGATCGCGTTGCCGGCCGGGCCGCCCCTGGTGCCCTCGGCGAACTTCGTCACCGCCGCGCTCGGCAGCGGCCCCGTCGCCTCGCGCCACGCCCGCGAGAACTTCTCGAGCGTGGTCGAGCGCTTCTCGATCCCGAGCAGGTCGACCGACACCGTCGCCAGGTGCGGCCCTGACTCGTCGGTCACGTCGGCGTTGTAGTTGAAGCGGGCCGACACGTTGCGGACCAGCGGCTGCTGCTCCGGCTGCTCCGGCGTCAGCGTGTCGTTCACCCGCCAGGCCGCGGCCACCACCCGATCGACCTCCTGCTGCGTGCGCTCCAGCGGCGCCCCTGGCGGCAGCGCCAGCCGGAATTCGGCCACGTCGCCCTCGGCCGCCGGGAACGCCACGTAGCGCAGGCGCCCGCTCGACAGCATCCCGATCGAGCCGATCAGCAGCGCCACCATCAGCCCGAGCGTCGCCCAGCGGTGGCGCACCGCGAAATCGACCGCCCCGCCGAGCCGGCGCTCGCGGAAGCGGGCGAACCCCGCGTCGAACCACACCCGCGCCTTGCTCTTCTGGTTGGGGTCGACGTCGCGGAACGTGTGCGCCAGGTGGTTCGGCAGGATCAGGAACGCCTCGACCAGGCTGACCGCCAGCACCGCCACCAGCACGATCGGGATCACCTGCAGCACCCGGCCGATCCGGCCCTCGATGCCCATCAGCGGCAGGAACACCGCCACCGTCGTCAGGAACGACGAGACGATCCCCGACGCGACCTCCTTGACCGAGTCGACCGCCGCGCGCATCGCCGACTCCCCGCGCTCGCGGTGGGCCGCGAAGTTCTCGGCCAGCACGATCGCGTCGTCCATCACCAGGCCGAGCGCGACCAGCATCCCCATCATCGTCATCATGTTGATGGTCTGACCGAGCTGGCCGAGCACCCACAGCGACCCGAGCACCGACACCGGCAGGCCGACCGCGACCCAGAACGCCAGGCGCACGTGGAAGAACAGCCACAGCGTCCCGAACACCAGCAGCAGCCCCTGCCACGCGTTCGTGAACAGCAGCCCGATCTGGTCCGACACCGCCGACGCCACGTTCTGCGTCAGCGTCAGCGTCACCCCGGTCGGCTTGCGCAGCTCCTGCTCGGCGATGAACCCCTCGATCGAGCCGAGCACGTCGAGGCTGTCCTGCCACGCCGTCTTCGTGACCCCGAGCGTGCACGCGCGCTCGCCGTTGAACTGCGTCTGCTCCTCCTCGATCGCGAACGTGTCTTCGATCCTCGCCACGTCCGCCAGCCGGATCTCCGCCCCCCCGGCCGCGCCCTTGACCACCAGCTCGGCGAGCGCCGACACCTCCGTGCGCTTGTCCGAGTAGCGGACCAGGATGTCGCCGCCGGCGCGCTCGATCGTCCCGATCGGGCTGTCCACGCTCTGGGCCTGGACCGCCGCCGCCACGTCCGCGACCGACAGCCCGTGGCGGGCCAGCGCCGACTGCTTGAGCTGGATCAGGATCTGGTGGGTCGAGAACCCCGCGATCGAGACCTGCGCCACGTGCTCGTCGCGCAGCAGCTCGCGCCGCAATTGCTCGCAGTAGAGCTTCAGGTCCTGGGCCGACATCGGCCCCGTGACCGCGATCGAGGCCACCGGCGCGCGGCGGGTCGCCGCCGCCACGATCGGCGGGTCGAGGTCCGGCGGCAGGTCGCGCAGCCCGTCGACCGCCGACTTGACGTCGGCCAGCACGTCGGCGAGCGGCACCTTGTCCTCGACGTCGATCGTGATCGACGCCGAGCCCTCGCGGGCCTGCGACGTCATCACCGCCACCCCGTCGAGCCCCGCGATCGCCTCCTCGATGCTCTGGACCAGCGTCTCGTCGACGATCTCCGCGTCGGCCCCGGGATAGGCCGCGCTGATGCGGATCTGCGACGGCTCGAACTCCGGGTACGACTCGCGCCGGAGCCCCGGCAGCGCGACCATGCCGAGGATCACGCACACCAGCATCAACAAGTTTGCGGCCGTCGGGTGCCGCGCGAAGTAGACGATCACGACGCCTCCCCGCGGGCCGCCCGCTGCAGCGCGGCCGTCCCCTCGTCATCGGCGCGCGGCGCCAGCAGCATCCCCGCCAGCGCCGGCACCAGGTCGGTCAGCACGATCTTGTCGCCGGCCTGCACCTCGCCGGTCACGCACACGTACTCCTCCTGCACCAGCGCCGCCTCGACCTTGCGCAGCTCGAGCTTGTCCTCCGCCCCGACCACGTACAGCGTCCCGTCGTGGTAGGCCGCGCGCGGCACCGCCAGGCAGTCGGGGCGCGGCGGCCCGCGCAGCTCGACCTCGACGTACAGCCCGCGGTTCAGCCGCGGCCCCTGCGGCGGTCCGCCGGCCTCGCGGTTGTCGTCGACCTGGACCACCGCGATCATCATCCGCGTGTTCGGATCGATGCCGCCGAACCTGCGGAACCGCCCCTTCCACGAGCGCTGCACGCCCTGGCCCTCGAGCCGCACGATCGCCTCGATCGACTCCAGCCGCGACGGCCCACCCGGCGCCTGCTTCGTCTCCTCCGGCCGCCGCGGCGGCATCAGCGAGCCCAGGCTGCCGACCGGCACCTGCGCCGGGATCTCGAACACGTCGATGCCGTCGCCGACGATCAGCGCCTGCCCGCCCGTCACCGCCTGCTCGAGCGCCGCGTTGACCTCGCGCAGCCGCATCGTGAACGGCGCCACGATCTCCGTCTTCGCCAGCTCGAGCTTGGTCGTCGCCACCCCCGCCTGCTGCTGCTCGAGCTGCGCCTCGAGCACGCGGCGGGTCGCCGGCAGCTCCCCGAGCGTGTTGCGGAACGTCTGCACCGTCTTCTCGGCGACGATGACCGCCTTCTCCGCCACCTCGACGTCGGTCAGCGGCGCCGCGCCCTGGTCGTAGAGCGAGCGCACCCGCGCCAGCTCGCCGCGGGCCAGCTCGAGCGAGCGCTCGTCGATCTTGAGGTTCGACGCCGCGCTGGCCTCGCGCGCCTTGATCTCCGCGATCTGGGCCCGCACCGCCTTCACCACCGCCTCCGAACGGCCTTGCTCGATCGCGTAGCTGCCCGGATCGATCTTCAGCAGCACCGTGCCCTCTTGCACGATGCGCCCCGGCTCGAGCCGGTCCGCCACCTCCACCACCGTGCCCGACACCTGCGAGAGCGCCTGCCACTCGCGCTGGGCCTCGACCGCGCCGTAGCCGACCACCCGCGGCACCACCTCGAGCGGCGCCAGCTCGAGCACGCGGACCGGACGGCCCTGCACCGCGGCGCTGCGCTGGCGCGGCGCCTCGCGGGAGGCTTGCAGCCAGGCGTACACGCCGACCCCGACCAGGACGAAGGCGACGAACGTGGCGACGCTGCGGAACAGGGGCTTGTCGTGCGTGGGAGTCGACATGCGTCGACGCCGACTCTACACCGCCGCCGTCACCCGCAGTCGCGGCCGCGCCGGCGCTGGCGCCGCGATTACGTTCCCGTTACAACATGTCCGAAGAATCATGTAGTGACATGCACCGAGGAGGGCGAGGAGAATCCCTCACACCGAAGCGAGTCCCGGGCGAGAACTCTCCCCGACGCTCGACCCGCACGCCAGATTCTCCGCGCCGCGCGCCACCGCCCGCCCGAGATCGGCCCTCCTGCTGCCGCAGACCGCCGCCTCGGGCTCACCACCCGCGCCGTGCCCCGCTGCCGCGTTCACCGCCCGGCGATCGACCCAAACTATTGTACATGTCCTCATGGACATGTTCTCGTGAGCATGTCCTCGTGAACATGCCCCATAGTACATACTCCGCCGGCTAGCGCTCGAAGCGGTGCCCGCAGTTCGCCGGCTTCATCCCGTTCTGCGGCGACCCGAGCCACAGGTCCTCGAGCACCAGCTGCTGCCCCTCGAGCTTGAACGTGCCCGCTCCGTCGACGTCGGCCGGCACGTAGTTGCCACCGGACGGCACGATCTCGAGCTCGCCCGTCGGCAGGTCGTACGTATAATCGGACCAGTAGTCGAAGTAGATCTCGAACGGCAGCCACGTCACCCGTACCTCGCCGCTGGCGCGGAACCACAGCTCCTGGATCGCCACCTCCGGCGCCACCTCGACCCCGCCGCCGCACGGCAGCTGCGCGACCTCATGCCAAAGGCCGACGAATGGATTCGACTCCGGCGTGTACACGAACACGTCGGTCGTCAGCACCTTCGCCCCGTCCTCGACGTCGGCCGTGACCGTGAACGTCGCGCCCGGCGCCACGTCGGGCGCGATCGTCAGCTGCCCCGCGGCGTCGATCGAGGCGCCCTCGACGGGGCTGATCGAGTAGGCCACACACGCCTCGACCGGCTGCTTGATATAACAACACTCGATCGCGCCGACCGACAGATCCAGCACATCGCCGGGCTTGCCCTCGTACGCCTGCCCGAACACGTTGAAGCCGAGCGTCATGAGCACCTCCGCGGCCAGCGGCGGCAGCTCGCACACCCCGTCGGTCGTCGCCTCCGTGCTCGCCTCCGTCGTCGCCGAGGTCACCTCATCCGTCGTCGGGCCCGTCGTCGTCGAGTTCGACGTCGTCGTCGTCGAAGTCGTCGAAGTCGTCGAAGTCGTCGGCGACGTCGAGCCCGCCGTCGTCGTGCCCTCGTCCGTCGCGGAGCTCGTCGTCGCGGACGTGCTGGCGGTCTCGGTCGCCCCGGTGTCGTCCCCGGAGCCTTGCGGACACCCGCCCACGACCAGCGCCGACATGAGGATCGCAGCTCGATGCATGCCGCGACCCATACCACGCGAGCCCCGCGGTGTCGCGCGCACGATCGCCTATACCAGTGTGCATGGCCCCATGAGCCTCGTTTTGGCGCGATCGCACGATCCAGGTCAAACTCTCGCCCGGAGGAGTTCGCATGCGTCGATCCCAACCCACTGTCGGCCAGTACATGACCCGCGAGCCGCACGTCATCGACGGCGGCCTCAACCTCGTCGACACCTACACCCGGATGTTCCAGTTGCAGGTCCGGCACCTGCCGGTCTACACCCAGGGTCACCTCGTCGGCATCGTCTCCGATCGCGACCTCGGCCACATCATGGCCACCCAGGGCCTCGACCCGCAGCACACCACCGTCGAGGCGGTGTGCACCCCCGACCCCTACGTCTGCGACCCTGACGATCCGCTGGCGCACGTGGTCGCCGAGATGTCCCAGCGCAAGATCGGCGCCGCCCTCGTCATGCGCGGCGGTCAGCTCCACGGCATCTTCACCGTCGTCGACGCCCTCGAGGTCCTGTTGGTCCTGCTCAACGAGGAGCCGGCCGCCGCCTGATCGCGCCTGTCCCCACGGACATTCTTGTCATTGCAAGCGAGGCGCGCGTCGTTTCGCGCGCCTCGGTCTCGCGGCCCGCGGGGTCGCGCTGCGCCCACCTTTCGTCATTGTTGGGATCTCGTCCCGGCAGCAATCACGCGCCAGGCCTCGTCCACGCGCGCGAGCTCGCGGCCGTGGAGGCCGTAGCCCCCCACCGGTCGAGCTCGGCGAGCCGCCCGCGGGACCGGACACGACCGCATGATCATGGCCCGGACGCGATCGCGCGAGCGATCGCGATTCGCCGTGATGGCGCCGTTTTTCCCCGGCCCTGTTGACTCTGCAAGCGAATGCGGTTGCCATGCGGGACATGCACAAGGTCAAGCTCCAGCTCGGCAGCGCCTCCGTACAGCTCGACGCCGGCAACCCGCGCGTCCTCCTCGGCCGCGACCCGACCTGCGGCCTCCCCACCAGCGAGGTCAGCGTCTCGCGGCGCCACGCCGAGGTCGCGTTCGTCGGCGACCGGCTCGTCATCCGCGACATGGGTTCGTCGAACGGCACGTGGATCAACGGCGAGCCGGTGGGCGCCGACTCGCAGCCGCTGCAGCCGGGCCAGCAGGTGTTCCTCGGCCACATCCCGCTGCTCGTCGAGTGGATCGGCGGCGGTCAGGGCGGGGCCACGGTGCTCGGCGAGATGCCGGAGGAGCTCAAGGCGCTGATCGAGTCGCGCAAGCTGGCCAAGATGGCGCCGACCAGCCCGGTCGCGGCCACCGCCGCGGCCTTCCAGGACCCGCCGTCGCAGGGCGGGCCGATGAAGACGATGCTGGGGATCGGCGGGACCCTGGCGCCCAAGGCCGCCGACTACGCTTACCGGCGTCAGGGCTCCAACAACAACGGCGTGCTGCTGATCGCGCTGCGCGGCGACACCTTCACCAACGCCGCCCTCATCGACGGCTACCTCGAGTTCACCGCGCTCGACAACGAGACCGTCGCCTCGATCTTCGTCGAGCTGGTCGAGCACCACAAGCGCGGGCCCAAGAACGGCCACGTGTGGGACCGCGTGCTGGTGCGCCAGGGCCCGTGGCGGACCGCCAAGAACGAGGTCCTGCCGCTGACCTTCCAGCTGCGCGTGCCGCCGGGCACCTCGCCCTCGGGCCGCGACGTCCACTGGGAGGTCCGCGGTTACGTCGACATCGAGTGGGCCTACGACATCGCCGCTGCCAGCCCGATCACCGTCCGCAACCTCGACATCGAGAAGATCCGCGACGCCCTCGGCACCCTCGACTACCGCCTCGCCGAGCTCGACCCCGAGCCGCTCGGCCAGCGCTTCACCGGCAAGTTCCAGCCGCCGGTGCAGGCCCGCAAGGACTTCGGCATCACCGACATCAACCTCGCCGTCGAGTACCTCGGCGCCAACCTCCAGCTGTCCATGGAGGTCGAGAAGACCAGCCTCTTCAAGTTCGACAAGCAGACCAAGCTGGTGTTCGAGCTGGCGCAGTTCCGGGTCTCGACCACCCAGCAGCTGTCGCAGTTCCTGAGCGCCAAGATCGACGAGCTCATGGGCCGCGCCGAGGCGCAGTCTTGAAGCACGAAGGCCCCCGCGAGCGACGCGGGGGCCGGGCCTGAAACGCGTCGGCCCCCCGCGTGCGTACGCGCGGAGGGCCGAGGCAGCGGGACCGGGTCTCGCTCAGGAGCAGGTCGAGAGGACGGCGATCTCGGCGCCCATCTCCTCGCCGCAGTACCAGTTGTTGCCGTCCTCGTCGCAGCAACCCTGGCCGGTGAGGCCGGTGGTGGCGCACGCATCGCCCTCGACCAGGCCGGTCGGGCAAGCGATCGGGTTGGTGCCGTCCGGGTCCTCGCCCTCGAAGCCGCAGCTGTAGTAGTTGTCGCGCGGGCTCCAGCCGCACAGCGCACCACCGGTGTCGGTCGTGGTCGTGGTGGTCGTGGTGGTCGTCGTCGTCGCGTCGGTCGTCGTCGGCGCGGTGGTCGTCGGCGTCGTCTCGGTGCCGTCGGTCCCGTCGGAGTCCGTCGCGGTGCCGTCGGTCGAGTCGGTGCCCGCGGTCGTCTCGGTCGTCTCGGTCGTTTCGGTGCCGGCCGTGCCGTCGGTGGCGTCGGTCGTCGTGCCGAGGCTGGTAAAGTTCGTGTCGGTGCCGCCGGTGCTGATCACGCAGCCGGACATCGAACCGGCGACCAGCGCCGCGCCCAAGGTCATCTTGAATGAGTGCATGGGCGGGACATAGCGGACCGGCGCGAACATCGTCAAGGTACCCGCCGAACCGGGGGCGCTCGCGTCCGCCCGCGGCGCTCGATCAGCCTGTCCCTTCGGACAGCACAGTCCCCTCGACATCGCGCGTGACGTCGAGCCCGTCCCACACGATCGCGTCGCGCAGGCGCACACCGGGCGCGATCACGGCCCTGTCACCGATCTGCACTCGTGGGCCCACGTGCGCCCCCGCGCCGATCACCGCGCCCTCGCCGATCCACGCCGCCGGATCGACGTGCGCCCCCGCACCGATCGTCGCGCTCGCGGCCACGCCCCGCAGGTGCCGCTCCGCGAACGGCAGGCGCACCCGGCCCTCGAGCACGTTGGCCACGCCTTGCAGGTAGCGCTGCACCGTCGAGTGCTCCCACCAATAATCGCGGGTCACCACGCCGGCGAGGCCTGTGCCGCTGTGGAACAGCTCGGTATACGCCGTGCGGATCACGCACTGCGGCCCTTGCGGAGGGATGCGGTCCAAGAACCGCGGCTCGAGGACATGAACCCCCGTGAACATCAGCGGCTCGGCCGCCTCGGCGCCGGGCCTGTGCGCCCCGAGCAAACCCACGACCTGCCCGGCCGCGTCGACGCGCAGACTGCCCCAGCGCTCGGCCTCGGGGTCGGGGCGCAGCACCATCGTCGCCTCGGCCCCGGCCGCGCGGTGCGTCGCCAGCACGCGCGCCAGCTCGAGCTCGAGCAAGATCTTGCCGTTGACGACCACGATCGGCCTGCCGCTGCCGTCGTCGAGCAGGTGCCTCGCGTGACGCAGCGCGCCACCTGTCCCGAGGATCTCCCCGTCCTCGCGCGAATAGGCGATCGCCATCCCGAGCTTCGACCCGTCGCCGAGCTCGGCCTCGATCTGCTCGCCGAGGTGATGCAGGTTGACCACCACCTCGCGCACTCCTTGCGAGCGCAACCACAGCGCCACCCAGCGGACCAGGGGCGTGCCGCACACCGGCAACATCGGCTTCGGGCGCAAGCCACTGAGATCGCCGAGGCGTGTGCCGAGGCCGGCGGCGAGGATCATCGCGCGCGGAGCGTTCATGACGCCGCACCATAGCAACGCCCGATCGGGCCCCCAAGGAATCGGCTGGAACTGCGTCCGTCGGCTCGCTGCGCCCCGCGAGGGGCCGCCCGCAACACGCCCGCCGAGCTCGCCGGGCGGCCTCCTCGCCGCGCCGGTGGTGTCGCCCGGTTCGCCCACGCGGCGCGGCGCGAACGGGGCCTCGCGGCTGCTCGGTCCGCCGCGAGCTTGCGCCGCGCGCCGAGATCCGCGAGGATGACGACGTGCAAGCGCCGCCTCCCGTAGAGGTCGACGAAGCCGAACTGCTCGCGCGTCTCGGCGGTCGCCGAGACCTCCTGGCGATGCTGGTCGGCCTCTTTTCTGCCGATCTGCCGCAGATCCACGACGAATTCTGCGCCGCGCTCGCGGCCGGTGACGCCGGCGCGGTGCGACGCATCGCCCACCGCGTGGTCGGCACCCTCGCCAACCTCTCGGGCGGCCCGCTGCTCGAATACGGCCGCGACATCGAGGAGCTGGCGGTCCCCGAGAACCTGCCGACCCTCGGCCCGCGGATCGACGCCTTCCGCGCCGCCCTCGACCAGCTCGAGCAGCGCCTGCGCCAGGCGTTCGGCTGACCCTGTCCGAACGGTCATGTCCCGCTGGACATGCCCGCTCGGCCATGACCCTTCGGTCATGTCTGCCAGAACAGCTTGTCGAGCACCGCCGCCGTCAGCACCAGGCCGAAGGCCATCGACGCCAGCAGCCCGAGCGCGCGCCACAGCACCGCGCGCTGGGCCTTGCGCACCTCGACCGCCACCTCGGGGCCATGCCCGAGCATCTCGCGGGCCAGCCGTTCGGCCGCGCCGCGGTGGCTGACGACGATCAGCAGCGTCGTCACGGCTAGGAACAGCCCGCCGCCGCCGAGCAGCAGCAGGCGTACGCGCCCGGCCCACAGCCGGCGCAGCGCCGTCATGTCCGCGTCCTCGCGCCCGCGGGTCGTCAGCGCCGTGGGCGGCCCGTGGATCTCGACCGGCAGCGTCCCGATCAGCCACGCCTCCGTCAGCTGCTGCGCCTCCGCATCGAGGCTCACCGTCGCCAGCGCGTCGAGGTACTTGCCCTCGAGCGCGGCGTCGAACTCCTTCTCCACCCGCGGCATGCCCAGCCGCTCGCGCTGCAGCCCGATCAGCGTCGAAAGGGCCGGCTTCTGCCCCGGGCCCGGGCCGAGCACCACCCGCGCCAGCGCCGACGACTCGCCCGGCGCGTTGGTGAAGTGATACGCCTCGACCTGCACCAGCCCCGGCGACAGCCCGGCCGACGACCACGTGCGCGGCGGCTCCGGCCCGACCACCGGCGGCTCGAGCGTATCGACCCACGCCCCGTCGGGCCCGCGCACGTCGACGAACACCGCCCGCTTGGGCCGCAGCCCGCGCGCCTTGATCGTCAATGTGTCGCCGGCCCCCGCTGTCCACGGCGCCGCGTCGACCGTCACCGCGCCCGCGAAGCTGACCATGCGGAACTTCCGCGCCGCGACCGGCTCGACGCTCGCGGCGCCGTCTTTCGCCGCGCTCCCGTCCTCGTCCTTCGCCCCCGGCCCCTTCGCCTCGCGCGCGATGTCCTCCGCGCTCGCCCCCGCATCCTTCGCGCCCGCGTCCTTGCTCGCGCTCCCCTTCGGCCCGACCTTCCCCTTCGGACCTGCTCCCTCGGACACGTCCTTCGCAGCAGGTCCTTCCGCACCTGACCCTACGGACATGTCCTGAGCGCCTGGCAGCGCCCGCACCTCGAAGCGGACCACGTCGGTGGCCAGCAGCCCGGCGACGCGGACCAGCCCCGCCGCGTCCGTCTCGCCGCGCACGACCGTCGCCGGCGCGTCGGCCGACGACTTGTGCGGCCCGAACTCGCCGTCGAGCAGGCGGACCTCGACCGGCCCCTGGCGCGGCTTTCCCTCCGCGTCGGTCACGCGGGCCACCAGCGCGTTCTCGAAGCCGGCCGCCAGCCGGCCCAGCGGACGCAGCACGATGCGCAGCTTCTCGGGCTGCGATTCGGTGTCGTCCGCGTAGTTTTTCGTCGAACCCGACACCGTCGGCGTCCCGCGTCGGAGCGCGCGCGACGCGACGAGCTCCACCTCGACCACCTCGCGGAACTGCTCGTGCCCCGAGATCGCCAGCTCGAGCGTCGCCGGGCCCGGAGCCCAGTCAGGGGCCGTCAGCCGCCCTTGCGCCATCCCCACCGCGGCCGCGTCGCGCAGCGTCCCGAGCGACGCGCGCTCCTCGCCGCGCCGCAGCGTCGCCTCGACCTGCGCTTCCGGCACCGCCTGACCGGCGCCGTTCAACACCTGCACGCGGGCCGCCACCGGCTCGCCCGCGACCCACTGCGGCTCGACCTGCACGATCGCCGAGTGCGTCACGTGCCACCCTGCGATCGCAAACGACGCGAAGATCGCCGCGCCCATCCCGAGCGGCGCGCCGATCACGGGCAGCAAGTACACGAACCGCGACAGCGCGGCAGACCGAGTGATCTCGGCGGATTCGCTCGGCTCGCTCGGCGTCGCCACGGGCACCGGCCACCGTAGCAGACGCGACGCTGTTTCGGTATCCTCCCGCGCGCCTCATGAAGCTCAGCGTCATCGGTACAGGGTATGTCGGCCTCGTCGCCGCCGCGGTGTTCGCCGACTACGGAAACGATGTCCTGTGCGCGGACATCGACGCCGGCAAGATCGACTCGATCAAGGCCGGCAAGCTGCCCATCTTCGAGCCCGGGCTCGAGCCGCTGGTCGAGCACAACATCCAGGCCGGGCGCCTGCGCTTCACCACCAGCAACGCCGAGGCCGCGGTCCACGGCGACGTCATCTTCCTCGCCGTCGGCACGCCGACGGCCGCCGACGGCAGCGCCGACCTGTCGTACCTCTACCAGGCCGCGAGCGAGATCGGGCGCCACATCACCCGGCCGACGATCATCGTCGACAAGAGCACCGTGCCGGTCGGTACCGCCGAGCGGATCGCCCGCATCGTCGGCGAGCAGACCCGCGTCCCGTTCACCGTCGTCTCGAACCCCGAGTTCCTCAAAGAGGGCGCCGCGGTCGACGACTTCATGCACCCCGACCGCGTCATCGTCGGCACCGACGACCCGCACGCGCGCGAGGTCCTGCACCGCCTCTACCAGCCGTTCTGCCGCACCAGCGACCGGATCCTGTTCATGGACGCGCGCTCGGCCGAGCTCACCAAGTACGCCTGCAACGCCTACCTCGCCGCGCGCATCAGCTTCATGAACGACATGGCCAACCTCGCCGACGCGCTCGGGGCCGACGTCGAGCTGGTGCGCCGCGGCATGGGCTCCGATCCGCGGATCGGCAACAAGTTCCTCTACCCCGGCGTCGGCTACGGCGGCTCCTGCTTCCCCAAGGACATCCGCGCCCTGCTCACCACCGCCCGCGAGTTCGGCCACTCGCTCGAGATCGTCGCCAGCGCCGAGCGCATCAACGAGGCCCAGAAGCTCGTCATCGTCCGCAAGCTGCGCCAGCGGCTCGGCAGCGACCTGGCCGGCAAGACCTTCACCGTGTGGGGCCTGTCGTTCAAGCCCAACACCGACGACGTGCGCGAGGCCCCGGCGCTGAAGATCGTCCGCACCCTCGTCGGCGACGGCGCTCGCCTGCGCCTGCACGACCCCGAGGCCGGCAAGAACTTCATCGCCAACCTCAGCCCGCACGTCGCCGCCTCCTGCACCCTCGCCGCCGACCCCTACGACGCCGCCGAGGGCGCCCACGCGCTCATCCTCGCCACCGAGTGGCGAGAGTACCGCAGCCCCGACTTCGAGCGCCTCAAGCGGATCATGGCCGGCACCCACCTGTTCGACGGCCGCAACCAGTGGGACCGCCAGCACGTCGAGGCCCTCGGCTTCGAATACGCCGGCATCGGCCGCTGACCGCCCGGGCGCAGCGGCGCCGCTCGTGAGTCTCTCAGGACATGTTCATCCGGACATGTCCTGAAGCCTATGTACTTTCGCGCATGCCCGTTCGGACAGCCGGCGCTCGCCGCCCGCTCGTGCCCCTGACGGCCCGCGCGAGCGACCGCCCGCGCGGCCCGGCGCTGTCGTCGTGCCCCTGACGCTCGACCGAGCGCCCGCTCGCGTCGGGCGCCCGACCGTCCATTCACGCTCTCGCGCCTCTCGCCTCGCAACGCCCGCAGGCGCTCGAGCGACCGCGCATTCCACTCCTCAGCCCCCGACGCCACGCCCGCAGCCATCACCGCGCCGGCGATCGGGCAGTCGCCCCGCGGCCCCGTGAACCTCGCCCACCTCGCCGCAACTTCACCACCGCGACCGGCACCGCCCGCGCCGTCACACATGTCGGATTGTTCGCCGGGGTAACTCGCCCCATACGGGATCGTCCTCGAACCGCCCGCAGACTGGTCTCTGCGGGCTCTACCGCGATTGCGACGACGCGCTCGATGCATGACGCGCCGCGTGTTCGTCGCTCGCGCCTGGAGAACCCATGATCCTGCAAGCCACTGTCATCACCCTGCTCACCTTCGCCGCCGACCCCTCGGCCCGCGCCCGCCTCTCGCAGCTCCTCGCCGCCCAGCGCAGCGCCCCCGACCCGGTCGCGCTCGCCCCCGAGGAGCCGCGCAACGAGCCCAGCATCAGCACCGTCTACCCCAGCCGGGCCTTCCTGGAGCGCACCCTCGACATCACCATCGGCGGCGACGACACCGAGTGGACCGACGCCGCCCTCGTCGACTTCGGCGACGGCATCCGCGTCGAGAGCGTGCGCGTCGCCAGCCCCACCGGCCTGGTCGCGCGCATCACCGTCGACGACGACGCCGCGCTCGGCGCCCGCGACGTCACCGTGCGCGAGGGCGAGGTCGAGGTCGTCTACGCCGGCGCCTTCACCCTCGAGGCGCCCCTCGCCTTCAAGGTCCTCAACGGCACGCGCGCCGCCGGATCGATCTTGAACGGCAAGCTCGTCCAGCGCGACATCACCACCCCGTTCGACCCGATCGACAACACCCTCACCTTCGACGACCCCGGCTTCACCGTCGATTACTTGTACGCCCAGCAGTACACCGCCGAGTTCGCCCTGCTCGTCGACGTCCCCGTGGCCGCCGGCACCTACGACCTCACCGTCGTCAGCGGTCTCGCCGGCGCCCAGCTGCGGTCGACCGGCCCTGACATCCTCCCGATCGCCGCTCGCACCCCGCTCCCGCTCGAGGTCGGCGACAACCCCGGCGCGCTGAAGGAACCCTTCGGCACCAAGCTGTACAAGTTCACCCCGCCGGCCGAGCCGACCCGGCTCACGCTCTCCGTCACCGCCGACATCGAGGGCGCGAGCCCCATCCTCGCCGTGTTGCCCGCCAGCGGCCGCTTCGCCGACCTGCTCGGCGCCGACGCGCGGGTCGTCGTCGACAGCAACAGCGCCGCGCCGATCTACGTCATCTACTGGGACGCCACCGGCGCCGACGCCCACGCCTACACCATCAACCTCGCCACCGCCCCGCCGCCGCCGCCCGAGGCCGAGCCGAACGACGACTGTGCCGCCGCCACCCCGGTCACCGCCGCGTCGTCGACCCTCGGCGAGCTGCGCGACAACAGCGACGTCGACTGGTTCGTGTTCACCGCCGGGGCCGCCGACGTCGGCAAGACCGTGCACGTGCGCACCCAGCCCGGCCAGCCGACCACCGACACCGTCGTCGAGGTATTCGCCGCCGACTGCACCACCTCGCTCGGCGGCCCCTCGCCCGACTTCGCCTACCACGAAGACTTCACCAGCACCGCCCTCGCGGTCGCCGGCCCCGTCTACGTCAAGGTCAGCCTCAGCGCCGAGGCCTCCGAGGGCGGCACCTACGAGCTGACGATCGCGCTCGAGTGATTCTTTTAAACCGATCCGCCGGCCGCCGGCCGCGAGCCACGCCTCGCGGCCGGCGCCGTCGTCTGCTCGCCGGCCGGCGTTCTACCTGTCCCGAGAGACATCCTGTTCATCGCGGCGGTCCGGGCGCCCACGCGCGCACGAGCCCGACGACCGGGCGCCGGCACCTCGCGGTCCCGAGGCGATCGTGCGCCCGCGGAATGTCGCCACGCGATCGCCGGTCACGCGCCCCCTCCCATCAATTTGTGCGAGGCCACGAATCGGCACATACAGCGAATCGACCCCCGGCATGCGCCCAGGAGACGCACGTGTCCGCTCGATCTACCGGCCCGCTGCGGGCGACCTCGACTGCAATGATGGGACTTGCGCCCGCCGGGCTCGACCTCGATTGCGACGGCACGGTACGCCCATTGCGATCGCTCTCTTCGCTCTCACGTCAAGGAGTCTGAAACCATGTTCGTCCGTACAGTCCTGACTCTGGTCCTCTTCACCACCTCGACCGTCGCGGTCGCCCGCGAGCCGGTTCCGCCGGTCCGCTCCGGCTACGCCGGCGGGCTCGCCCCCGTCCTGCTCGCCGCGCGCACGCCTCAGTCGCCGGACACCAGCGAGCCTGTGCTCACCGAGCCGACCACGCCCTCGTCCGTCAGCCCGCCGAGCGCCACCCCGCCGCCGCAGAGCATCCGCCCGCCGCGGATCCAGGCCCACGAGTGGGAGCGCGAGCGGCGGAAGCTGCGGGCCCAGACCGCCGTCTCGTGGGTGCTCACCGGCATCGGTATGGCCGGTACGGCCGTCCCGCTGGGCATGTTGCGCCGGTGCGACGACCTCGACCGCACCCGCGCCGTCGACTGCAGCCAGGAGCGGCGGACCGCCGCGATCGCGGCCCCGATCTTCGGCGCCCTCACGCTCGCCGCGATCATCCCCGCGATCATCTACACGACCCGGCTCAGCCGCCACAACCGCTACAGCGGCATGGCCCGCCTCGGCGCCTCGCCTGGCGGCCTGCTGATCCGCTTCTAGACGGCTCGCGCGCCCGGGTTCGCGCCCGCCACGCGCCATCGGGGTCCCCAGGCCCCGCCCGATCGTCCTCCGAGGAGACGCCGCGCCGCGCGGCCGACCGCATACACTACCGCGGTCGGCCGCGCGTCGCGGTCGCCGGCGCGATCGTCCCTGTCCCATGCGACATGTCCTGCGTAACCTGTCCCTGAGTACATTGCTCGCCTGCGGCGGCGGCGTCGGCCCGGGCGACGAGCCCACCGCCGCCACCACCTCCGGGCCTGCCACCGACACCACCGCCGCCGCAACCACCACGGGCGACGCGACGGGCACCACCGGCACGACCACCGACCCGGAGCCGACCACGCTCACCCCGTGGCCGACCACCAGCGCCACCAGCGGCACCGACGGCCCGGTCGACGCCGGCCCCTGCCCTGGCTACGCCCTCGTCCTCGATCGGCCCGGACCTGTCCTTTGGGCCACCACCGACGGCAGCGTCTTCGAGAGCCCGTTCTTGCAGCCGGGCCAGGGCTTCACCTGCGTGCGCGTCGAGTTCGACCTGCAGACGCTCGCCAACCTCGACGACATCATCGCCATGGACCCCGAGGGCTGCCCCGAGTACTTCGGCATCGCCTCGGTGTTCGGCACCCAGCCCGCCGGCAAGGTCCTGGCCACCGTCTTTTATCACCCGATGGATCGCGCCCGCGGCGAGTGCCTGCCCAGCGCCAGCCGCCTCGAGGTCGGCAACCACCTCGCGTACACCGCCGACACCGTCGGTCCCTGGTCTCCGGGACAGGTGTGGCACGTCATCCTCGAGGCGAGGCCGTGGCTCACGCGGGTCACCGTGTTCAGCGGCGGCAAGCAGATCGGGCCGATGGTCACCGCCGCGCTCGACCCGCTCGACGTCGCCGTCACCCGCGACCCCGTGGTCCGCCTCGGCCTGCCGGGCCCGGCCGAAGATCGCTTCTATCCGTGGTACGGCGCCACCTGGGCCAACCTGCAAGTCTGGGCCGAAGTCGCCCCGTGAAGCTCCATGACCCGACCCTTCGCCGAAGCCACGATCGACATTGAAGCCTCCCCTGCGTGCGTTTGGGCGGTGATGCTCGACCTGCCGCGCTACCACGAATGGAACCCCTTCATCGTCGGCGTCGAGCACTCCGGGCCGGCCGCGCTGGACGCCGCGCTGCGCCTGCGCGTGCGCTGGAATGACGGCACCGGCGCCAGCTCCGGCGAGCGCATCACCGAGCTCACCGCCCCCGACGGCGAGCGGCCCGGGCGGCTCGCCTACCGCTTCACCGGCCTCCTGCCGACATTGGGCCTGGTCCGCGCCACCCGCATCCAGCAAATCACCCCGCTGCCGGGCGGACACACCCGCTATTTCACCCGCGAGGAGTTCGCCGGGCTGTTGACCCGCTTCCTCCCGCTGGCCAAGGTCCGGGACGGCTTCGACCGCCACGCTCGCGCCCTCAAGGCTCGCGCCGAGGCGCTTGCGAGCGCCCCGGAAGCCCGCTGACGGCCCCTTTACGGCCCGCCCGAGAACATGTCCTTCTGGACATGTCCTAAAGCCCATCCTGCGACCGGCCGCCGCCGCGGCCCCGCTCCAGGTCGCGCACGCAGCGCGAATGGCACGGCTGCACACGGATTGTCATGTCTCTCCGGACCTGTCCCGAAGGACATTTATCATCAGTCCCCGCGCGCCCGCGCGCCACGGTCACGTGACCGCCGGGCGGCTCCGCGCGGCCGTGGGGCTGGCCCCAGAGCCGATCGGACCTCCCGCGGAATGCGTCACCTGCGCGTGGAGATTTCGTTACCATCCCGTTCACATGATGACTTCGCGCAATAGAGATAGACACCTTGATTTGTTGGTCGCGGCGATGGCCGTGATGCCGGTGATGGCAGTGGGATGTGGCGACTCGACCGCGAGCAGCGCCAGCGACTCCGACACGGAGACCGACGGCACCGGCTCCGAGTCCGACACCGACGCCCTGCCGACCACCACCGCGGGCCCGCCCGGCCCCCCCGGAGAGCCCGGCGAGCCCGGCGAGCCCGGTGAGCCCGGCGAGCCCGGCGAGCCTGGCCCGCCCGGCGAGCCCGGCCCCGGCAGCGACCCGAGCATCAGCGGCATCGTCCCCGGCAAGGTCTATCTCGAGCGCACCCTCGACGTGGCGATCAGCGGCTTCGGCACCCAGTGGACCGACGCGGTCGCCGTCGACTTCGGCGAGAACGTGACCGTCAACAGCGTGACCGTGGCCAGCCCGACCGGCATCCTGGCCAACATCACCGTCGACGCCGGCGCCAGCATCGGCGCGCGCGACGTGACGGTCAGCGAGGGCGGCAGCGACGTGGTGTACGCCGGCGCCTTCAAGGTCGAGGCCCCGCTGACGCTGCTGGAGCCGATCACCGGCACCCTCGCGTCCGGCTCGATCATCGTCGGCGACGCCTTCCAGCACGACATCTCGACCCCGTTCGACACCACCCAGACCGGCGACGGTCTGTTCGAGCCGATCGCCTACCCGAACATCCTCATCGGCGGCAGCGACCCGGGCATCTACGGCGACATCAACTCGGTCAACCTCTACAGCCTCAACTACCTGCTGTTCGTCGACGTGCCGGTGGCCGCCGGCACCTACGACGTCGGCGTGCTGAGCGGCCCGGAGGGCTCCGAAATCTCGTCGACGGCCCCGGCCGCGCTCGAGATCGCGGCCCGCGCTCCGGTCCCGCTGACCGAGGGCAACGAAGAGGTCGGCTCGATCGCCGAGCCGCTCGAGACCCAGCTCTACTCGTTCACCCCGCCGGCCGAGCCGAAGAAGATCACCTTCTCGATCGCCTCCGCCGACGCCGAAGCCTCCGCGCGGGCGATCGCCTTGCCGGCCAGCGGCAGCTTCGCCGACCTGATCAAGTTCGACTCCGAGATCTCGGTCTACACCAACTCGGAGGACCCGTTCTACCTGGTCTACTGGGACAACAGCGGCTACTCGGGCTACGACTTCACGATCAACGTCACCGTCGCCGACCCGCCCCCGCCGGAGACCGAGCCGAACAACGAGTGCGCGCAGGCCAACGAGCTCACGCTGCCCTCGCTGACCTTCGCCACCCTGCCCGACCAGCAGGACGTCGACTGGTTCAAGTTCACCGCCACCGACGCCGACATCGGCAAGGTCATCCACGTGCTGACCCAGGCCGGCGACGACACCACCGACACCGTCGTCGAGGTGTTCGAGGGCGACTGCACCACCTCGCTCGGCGGCCCCTCGAGCGACGACGACTACCACGAGGATTTCACCAGCGAGGCGATCCCCGCCGCCGGTGACTACTTCGTGAAGGTCACCTACTCGGACTTCGGCTACACCACGCCGAACTACGAGCTCCAGGTCGTGATCGAGTAACCCTCGGATTTCGCCCGCTCGGCGCTCGCTCCGCGGACCGCGGGCGAGCGCCGCGTCGCGACTGCAAAGCGCCGCTCGGCGGGTCCTGGCGCACTGTACATCCAATCAGCCCCGGGCTAAGCTGCGCCCATGTCGGACGATTCCGCGCCCCTCGGGCTCGACCTCGCCGAAGTCGTCGCCGGCCTGATGCCGCCTGCCTCTTCGGACATGCCCTTGGGGACAGCCTTCTCGGCCCCGGTGGCGCGGTGGTTCGGCGAGCGGTTCGCCGGCCCGACCGAGGCTCAGCGGCGCGGCTGGGCCGCGATTGGCCGCGGCGAGGACACCCTGGTCATGGCCCCGACCGGCTCGGGCAAGACCCTCGCCGCCTTCCTCGCCGGCGTCGACGCCCTGGTCCGCCGCGGCCTCGTCGGCGCGCTGCCGGACGGCGTCACCATCCTCTACATCTCCCCGCTCAAGGCCCTCGGCGCCGACGTCGAGCGCAACCTGCAACAGCCGCTGCGCGGCATCGAGGCCGCCGCCGCTGCGCTCGGCACCCCGCTGCCGAAGATCCGCACCGCCCTGCGCACCGGCGACTCGACCGCGACCGAGCGCGCGCGGATCTTGAAGCAGCCGCCGCACCTGCTCATCACCACCCCCGAGTCGCTCTACCTGCTGCTCACCTCCGAGCGTGGCCGGGCCGCGCTCGCCGGCTGCCAGCAGGTCATCGTCGACGAGATCCACGCCCTCGTCGGCAACAAGCGCGGCGCCCACCTGGCCCTCTCGCTCGAGCGCCTCGACGCCCTGTGCGGCCGCAAGCTCCAGCGCATCGGTCTATCGGCCACCGTCGAGCCGCCGGCCGAGGCCGCCCGCTTCCTCGTCGGACATGTCCTCGAGGCCATGCCCGATCAGACATGCCCTGAAGCCCATGTCCTCGCGGACAGCCCGCGCGCGCGCCCGTGCCACCTGGTCGACGCCGGCCGGCGCCAGCCGCTCGACGTCGCGGTCGAGGTGCCGCAGGAGACGCTGTCGGCGGTGGCCTCGCGGACCGCGTGGGACGACCTCTACGCCCGCCTCGAGGCCTACCTCGGCGAGCACCGCACCACCCTGATCTTCGTCCCCAGCCGGCGCCTGGCCGAGCGCATCGCCCACGACCTCGAGCAGCGGCTCGGCGAGGGCGTGGTCGCGGCCCACCACGGCGCGCTGGCCAAGCGGACCCGGCAGATGGTCGAGCTCAAGCTGCAGACCGGCGCGCTCAAGGCCGTGGTCGCCACCGCCTCGCTCGAGCTCGGCATCGACATCGGCGACGTCGAGCTCGTGGTCCAGGTCGGCTCGCCGCGCTCGATCAGCGTCCTGCGCCAGCGCATCGGCCGGGCCTGCCACTCGGTCGGCGGCACGCCCAAGGGCCGGATCTTCGCCACCACCCGCGACGACCTGATCGAGTGCGCCGCCGCGGTGCGGGCGATGAAGGAGGGCCGCATCGACCGCCCGGTCCAGCGCGAGGCCCCGCTCGACATCCTCGCCCAGCAGCTGGTCGCCACCTGCAGCGCCGAGGAGTGGGAGGTCGAGGCGCTGTGGGCCCTGGCCCGCCGCGCCGCCCCCTATGCCACTTTGACGCGCCGCGACTTCGACCAGGTCGTCGCCATGCTCGGCGACGGCATCGCCACCCGCCGCGGCCGCGCCGGCGCCCTGCTCCACCTCGACCGCATCCACGGCCGCGCCCGCGGCCGCCGCGGCGCCCAGCTGGCCGCCCTCACCTCCGGCGGGGCTATCCCCGACAAGGCCGACTACACCGTCGTCGAGGACGCCAGCGAGGCCGTGGTCGGCACCGTCGACGAGGACTTCGCGATCGACAGCATGGTCGGCGACGTGTTTCGCCTCGGCTCGCACGCGTGGAAGATCCGCCGCGTCGAGGCCGGGCGCGTCCGCGTCGAGGACGCCCGCGGCCAGTCGCCCGCGATCCCGTTCTGGAACGGCGAGGGCCTGGCCCGCAGCGAGGCGCTGTCGGCCGAGGTCGCGACCTTGCGACATGAACTTTGGGACATGCTCGAAGGGCAAGCCGACGAGCGCGCCCGCGGCCTGCTGGCCGGCGACTGCGGCCTGTCGCAGCCGGCCATCGACCAGGCGATCGCCTACGTCGCCGAGGGCGCGCGCGCGCTGGGGGCCGTACCGACCCAGGAGTGCCTGGTCGCCGAGCGCTTCTTCGACGAGGCGGGCGGCATGCAGCTCATCATCCACGCCCCGTTCGGCGCCCGCATCAACCGCGCCTTCGGCATGGGCCTGCGCAAGAAGTTCTGCCGCACCTTCGACTTCGAGCTGCAGGCGGCCGCCACCGACGACGCGGTGCTGCTGTCGCTCGGCCCGCAGCACTCGTTCCCGCTCGAGGCGATCTTCCACTTCCTCCACGAGGAGGCGGTCGACGAGGCGCTGACGCAGGCGGCCTTGCAGTCGCCGATGTGGGAGACCCGCTGGCGGTGGAACGCGACCCGCTCGCTCGCCGTGCTGCGCCACCAGGGCAGCCGCCGGACCCCGCCGCCGATCCTGCGCATGAAGGCCGCCGACCTGCTGGCGGCCGTGTTCCCGGCCCAGGCCGGCTGCCAGGACAACCACGGCGGCGAGACCATCGAGCCGCCCGACCACCCGCTGGTCCACGAGACCACCCGCGACTGCCTGCACGAGGCCATGGACGCCGACGGCCTCAAGGCCGTGCTGCGGCGGCTGCACGGCGGCGAGATCCGGGCCCTCGCGCGCGACACCGTCGCCCCCTCGCCGTTCTCGCACGGCATCCTGGCCGCCAACCCGTTCGCCTTCCTCGACGACGCCCCGCTCGAGGAGCGCTGGGCGCGTCAGGTCAAGACGGCCCGCCCCGGCGAGCTCGCGCTGCGCGGCGGCGACCTGCTCGGCCTCGACCCGCGCGCCATCGAGTCGGTGATCGCCGCCGTCGCCATCGAGGGCCCGGCCGGCCCGCGCGACGCCGACGAGCTGCACGACCTGCTGTGCGCCCCGCGGCTGCTGGCGCCGCGCCGCGAATGGGCCGACTCGTTCGCCGCCCTGGTCCGCGCCGGCCGGGCCGCCCTGCTCCGCCGCCCCGCATCGGATGTCCCCGGGGACATGTCCTCTGGGCCATTGTACATAGCCGCCGAGGTCATCCCGCTGGCGCTCGCGCTGTGGCCGGCCGCCACCACCGAGCCGGCGATCGCCCTGCCGCCGGCGCTGTCGGGCCCGATCGACCCCGAGGAGGCGGCGCTGCGGCTGGTCCGCGCGTTCGTGCAGACCGCCGCGCCGATGACCGCCGCCGCCCTCGCCTCCGCCCTCGGCCTGACCCGCGCCGACACCGAGGGCGCGCTGGCCCGGCTCGAGCTCGACGGCATCGTCCTCCAGGGCCAGTTCTCCACGCCGGCCGCCCCCGAGCCCGAATGGTGCGAGCGCCGCCTCCTGCAGCGGATCCACCGGCTCACGCTCGGGCGCCTGCGCGAAGAGGTGCGGGCGGTCGCGCCGGCCGAATTGGTGCGCTTCCTGGCCCGCTGGCAGCACGTCCAGCCCGGCACGCAATTGCACGGACCGGAGGGCCTGCTCCGCGTCATCGAACAATTGGAGGGCATGGAGCTGCCGGCGCAATCGTGGGAGCGCGACGTCCTGCCGCGGCGCGTCCGCGACTACGACCCGGCCTGGCTCGACGAGCTTTGCCTCGCCGGCGAGGTCGCCTGGGGCCGCCTCACGCCGCTGCCGGCCGAGGGCTTGGAGCCCGGCGAGCTGCCGCGCGGCGCCGGCAAGGTCGCCCTGTTCCTGCGCGCCCACGCCCCGACCCTGGTCGCCCCGAGCGCCACCCCGCCCCACGAATGGCCGCACCTGTCGCAGCTCGCCCGCGACGTCGCCCGCGCGCTCGAGCGCGGCGCCGCCTTCGCCGCCGACCTGCGCGCCGCCACCGGGGCCGGCCACGACGACCTCGAGGAGGCGCTGTGGGAGCTCGCCCGCGCCGGCGCGATCACCAGCGACGGCTTCGCCGGCCTGCGCGCCCTGTGCGAGACCGTCGACCCGCGCAAGGGCCCGCGCCGGCTGCTGCGCGGCCGCTGGTCGCTGCTCGCCCGCGACCTGTGCGAACGGCCAGATCCATTCGGCGACGGCAGCCCGGTCGAGCTGGCCCGCCTCTACCTGCGCCGCTACGGCGTGGTCGCCCGCCCGCTGCTGACCCGCGAGACCGGGGCCCCGCCGTGGCGCGCGCTGCTCGACGTCTACCGCCGGCTCGAGGCGCGCGGGGAGATCCGCGGCGGCCGCTTCGTCGCCGGCCAGCAGGGCGAGCAGTTCGCCCTGCCCGAGGCGGTCGAGGCCCTGGCCGGCCTGCGCCGCGTCCCGGCCGACGCCGAGGAGCTCGAGGTCGCCGCCGTCGACCCGCTCAACCTGGTCGGCATCATCACCCCCGGCCCGCGCGTGCCCGCCGTGCGCGGCCAGCTGCTGCGCTACCGCGACGGCGCCCCGATCGCCGTCACCCGCCCGCTCGCCGGCGCCAGCCTCGCGGGCTTCGCGGTCTAGGCACCTGCCCGCACGGGCATGCCCGAACGAGCATGTCCGAACAGGCATGTCTGAAAGAGCATGATCGTTCAAACATGTCCTGAAGGCCATCCTATCTCGGATGCTCCAGCCTCGGAGCTCGCGGTCGCTGCGGCGACTCGCGCGCGCGACTCACCCGCTCGTTCGGGCGTCTCTTGAAGGAGACCGTCCGGGTCCAGCGCGATCTGGCGCTCGCCCGCGGCAGCGAGCGCTCGCAACGCTCGCTGCCTCTCCAGCGATCGCCACGTCCGGCTTCACTCGCCGAGGCGGACCCGACGCAGCAGCACCTCTTGCGACACCGGGTAATGATTGGACTCGCCGATCACCACCTCGCCGGCGTCGACCGCGTACGCGTGCTCCGCGTCGATCGCCAGGCTCCCGCGGTGCTGCGAGATCAGGTGCAGCTCCGCCTTGCCCGGGTCGCTGAGGTCGATCTGCGCCGGCGTCCCGTCGCCCCCGGTGTCGTCCGACACCGGGCACACGGACGAAAAATCGTAGACCAGCGGCAAGAACGCCTCCGGGTAGCCCGAGTTGTTGTCGATCCCGCCGGACACCGCCACCACCAGGATCGCGTCGTCCGCGGCCGCGCGCAGCTGCACGATGCGGCGGCTGGCGAAATCGAAGTTCTTGTCGACCAGCAGCCGCACCGCCGCTCCCGCGTCCCAGGCGACCGCGCCCTCGGGCGCCACCGCGAAGCGCAGCGACGCCGGCTCGGGCGCCCCCTCGACCTCGCAGGTTATCGCCGTCGTCACCGCCGCGTCGGCCACGGTCACGCCATCGACCACACACTGCACGTCGAACTCGGCGAAATTGCCGGCCTCCCAGTCCTTGAACACCAGCTCGAACGCCGCGTTCGCGGCCGGATCGGGCTGCTCGCACTCCGCTGGCGACGGATCTCCGGTCTCCGACTCGCCCGCCGTCGCCGGCTCCTCCGTCTCGCCTGCCGTCGCCGGCTCGCCCGTCTCCGTCTCGCCTGCCGTCGCCGGCTCGCCCGTCTCCGTCTCGCCTGCCGTCGCCGGCTCGCCCGTCTCCGTCTCGCCCGACTCGCTCGTCTCACCCTTGTCGCTCGGGCAGCCGGACAGCGCCCATATCGCCGTCAATGCCGTGAAATGCTTAAGGCTAAAATGCATGCACCCAGTCTGAAAGCGGACGCGACCCCGTTCAAGGCCGATCGCGCCGAACGGCCCGCACGCCGGCGAAGTATGGCCTCCGTCGCCATCGATCTGTCTCTTCGGACATATCATCGAAGCCTCGTCGTCGGCCCCTATGACTGCGATGTCGCATTGCCCCACGGTCGACCTCACCCGAGCGCGAGTTCGCGCCCTCGCACCGCCGACGACCGCGCAGTCCGCAGGCCACATGTCTCAAGAGACATGTTTTGCCTGACCGCCCTCGGCAAAAGTGTCCTGCGACACCCGGTCGCACGGCCTGCGCGCTGCGACCTCGCGTCGCATCCCCGGGCGGCGCGACCTCCGCTATTCGTGTTCGAGTGAGAGCCCGCGCCCTGCCCGTCCTCCTCCTCCTCGCCTCGGCCTGCGCCGCGGGCGACCGCGAAGTCACCCTCCGCTTCGACGCGCGGCTCGGCAGCGAGCCGTTCGCCTGCGGCCGCGATTTCGCCGGGATCGGCACCTCGGGCGCCACCGTCACCCCGCTCGATTTCCGCGTCTACGTCCACGACGTCGCGCTCGTGCGCGCCGGCGGCGAGCGGGTCCCGCTGGTCGTCACCGACGACGACACCTGGCAGCACGACGGCCTGGTGCTGCTCGACTTCGAGGACGGCAGCGGCGCCTGCATGACCGGCAGCCCGGGCAAAAACGCCGAGGTCCGCGGCACCGCCCCCGACCACGACGATTACACCGGCGTCGAGTTCATCGTCGGCGTGCCCGACGAACAGAACCACCTCGACGGCGCCACCGCCCCCGCGCCGCTCAACGCTCAGGGCCTGTGGTGGAGCTGGGCCGGCGGCTACAAGTACGTGCGCCTCGACGTGCGCCCGAGCACCCAGCCCGAATTCTTCTACCACCTCGGCGCCACCTCCTGCGCCGGCAGCGTCGCCGAGGGCTTCACCTGCGCCCATGCCAACCTCGCCACCGTGCGCCTCGACGGCTTCGACCCTGACAGCAACACCATCAAGATCGACGGCGCGGCGATCCTCGCCGGCGTCGACGTCGAGAAGGTCCCCGACGGCACCTCCGACAAGCTGCCCGGCTGCATGGCCTTCCCCGGCGACCCCGAGTGCCCGGCGATGCTCGCCCCGCTCGGCCTGCGCTACGAGAGCGACGAGGCCGGCGTCGCCCAGACCGTCTTCTCCGTCGTCGACTGAGGTCTCGCCATGCACCGCGCGCTGCTCATCCTCCTCCTCGCCGCCCCGCTCGCCTGCGACGATCCCGGCGATCCCGCCCCGTTCATGGGCGACGACGATTTCGTCCGCGATCCCGCGCTCGACGTCGAGCTCGTCAGCGCCCACGGCGACGCCATCAGCCACGCCACCGGCGACAACTGCATGCGCTGTCACCAGGAGAACGGCCCCGCGCCCGGCAAGTTCACCGCCGCCGGCACCCTCCACGACGCTTCGGGCGCCCCGTACGCGGACGGCCTCGTCGAGCTGCGCAGCGCCCCTGACGGCCTGGGCGACCTCGTCGCCGCGGTCGAGGTCGACAGCCTCGGCAACTTCTACACCACCGAGCCGCTGCCGCTGCCCGCCTCGTCTCTGTTCCCCACGGTGTACAGTGGCGACGGTGCGCGCAAGAGCTTCATGCCGTTCCCCACCAGCTCGGGCGCGTGCAACGTCTGCCACGCCGGCAGCTTCGGCGTGCGGCTCCCGGAGGCCTGACGTGCGGCGCGCGGCTGTCCTTTGCGCCCTGTTCCTCGGGGCATGTCCCGAAGACCAGGCCCCGGCCGAGGCGCCGTGGGAGTGGCAGTTGCCGCCGGGCTTCCCCGAGCCGTTCGTGCCCGCGGACGACCCGATGTCCGCCGCCAAGGTCGAGCTCGGGCGCCACGTCTTCTACGACGAGCGGCTGTCGCACAACGAGACCATGTCGTGCGCCACCTGCCACGAGCAGGCGCGGGCCTTCACCGACGGCAAGGCCACCACCATCGGCTCGACCGGCCACGTGCTCCCGCGCAACGCCATGAGCCTCACCAACGTCGCCTTCCAGTCGGTCTACACCTGGGCCAACCCCAAGCTGTCGACCCTCGAGGAGCAGGCGCTGGTGCCGATGTTCGCTGACTTCCCGCTCGAGCTCGGGGTCCAGCAGGACACCGACGCGATCGTCCGCCGCTTCGCCGACGACCCCGAATATCAAGAGCTGTTCGCCGCCGCCTACCCCGACGACGCCGACCCGTTCACCGTCGAGCGCATCGTCGGGGCCCTGGCGTCGTTCCAGCGCACGCTCATCTCGGGCGACAGCGCCTACGACCGCTTCATCTACGACGGCGACGCCGCGGCGATGTCCGAGTCGGCGCAGCGCGGCATGGCCCTGTTCTTCTCCGAGACCGGCGAGTGCTATCATTGCCACGCCGGGCCCAACTTCTCGACGTCGTTCCGCAGCGCCGCCACCGAGCCCGGCCCGCCCGACTTCCAGAACAACGGCCTCTACGACCTCGACGGCGCCGGCGCCTACCCGGCCGGCAACGGCGGCCTCTACGAGTTCACCGGCGACCCGCGCGACCAGGGCAAGTTCCGCGTGCCGACCCTGCGCAACATCGCAGTGACCGCGCCGTACATGCACGACGGCAGCATCGCCACCCTGGCCGAGGTCGTCGACCACTACGCCGCCGGCGGCCGCGTCACCGCCGAGGGTCCGCTCGCCGGCGACGGCCGCAAGAACCCCAACAAGAGCCCGCTGGTCCGCGAGGTCGAGCTGTCCCCGCAGGACCGCGCCGACCTGGTCGCGTTCCTCGAGAGCCTCACCGACGACGCGTTCCTGACCGACCCGAAATTCGGCCCGCCGTGACCGCAGCCGGCCACGGCGGCCACCGGCTCATTCGCGCGACGGGTACACGCCCTCGACGGCGATGATGTAACGCAGGCATCCGCCAGGTCGCGCATAGCCTCGCCCCCGCGCGGCTCCGGACGCGCATCGCATCCGACCGGCGAGACCGAGGGTCGAGAGCTCGCACCCATTGTAGACACGCGCTCCCGCCATTGCGCCTCCTAAAATCCGTGAACTCGCTCAGGATCGCCACGCTGCCCTCCGCGCGCTCGCTGCCAACGGTCCGCGGTGGCGCGTCCTTCGCTCTCGACTCGGCGAGAGGCGGCCACACTCGAGTCTTCGACGAGCCGCCGCCCGCGCCTACGGCACCAGCACCAGCTTGCCCAGCACCTCGCGCCGCTCCATCCGCGTCAGCGCCTCGCCGGCCTGCTCGAACGGCAGCGTCGCGTCGAGGTGCGGCCGCAGCTTGCCCTCGGCCACGGCCGCGAGGATGCGCTCGGCGTTGAGGCGGTTGCGCGCCGACTCGCGGGCCGCGAACGCGCCCCAGAACACGCCGACGATCTGGCAGCCCTTGAGCAGGACGAGGTTGAGCGGGATCTTGGGGATCTCGCCGGCGGCGAAGCCGACCACCAGATAGCGGCCCTTCCAGGCGATCGAGCGCAGGGCCGGCTCGGCGAACGGGCCGCCGACGGCGTCGTAGACCACGTCGACGCCCTCACCGCCGGTCAGCTGCTTGCAGCGCTCTTTGAGATCCTCGTGCGTGTACTCGACGCCCTCGTCGGCCCCGCGCTCGCGGCAGAACGTCAGCTTCTCGCGGGTCGACGCCGCCGCGATCACCCGCGCCCCGAGCAGCTTGCCGATCTCGACCGCCGCGATGCCGACGCCGCCGGCCGCTCCGAGCACCAGCAGCGTCTCGCCCGGCTTGAGCTCGGCGCGGTCGACCAGCGCGTGCCACGTCGTCCCGTAGGTCAGCAACGTCGCCGCCGCGACCTCGAACCCGACCCCGTCCGGCAGCTTCACCACCGCCGTCGCCGGCACCACGACCCGCTCCGCGAACGCGCCGTGGACCAGCGTGGTCGCCACGCGATCGCCGACCGCCACCGCCGTGACCCCGTCGCCGACCGCCGCCACCTCGCCCGCCGCCTCCCCGCCCGGCACGAACGGCAGCGCCGGCTTGAACTGATACTTGCCGTGCGACAGCAGCACGTCGGGGAAGTTGACGCCGGCCGCTCGCACGTCGAGCAGCACCTCGCCCGGGCCCGGCACCGGCTCCGGCAATTCGTCGACGCGGAGGCCCGAGGGCCCGACCAGCTCGTGAACACGGACGGCGCGCATGCGAGCGGGACTCTAGCAAGCACCCCCTCGCCCGTCGAGCGAGCCGCCGCCAGCCGCAGGGAGCTCGCTGCGGACATTCGTCTGTCCACAAGGACAGACTCGGTGCGCCCGTTGCCGCTAGAGTCCCGCGCGGTGACTTCGCATCGGCTTCACCTAACCCATATTCGCTTGAACATGTCTTTAAGGACATTCTTGCTTCGACATGTCATCTCGCATAAGACTGGCGCAAATATCACACATGAACACATGAACAGCATGACAAATGGCTAACATCGGGCTATCGTATGTCATGGCAGCCAGCCCTCTCTCTACAGCCCAAACTCAGGCCTACAATGACGTCGTGACCGTGGCGAGGCCATCCGCCTCGGAAGGGCTAAAAAAGGAACGTGCGATTCTCTTGCTTTGGTTCATTCGCAATGTCATGGGAATCGATGATCTTGAAGCATATGAATATATTTGTGATGGAGACAACGATCAAGGCATCGATGCAGTCATTTTTGAGCCTGGAGAGGAGACTTCAACCCTCGTCCTCTTGCAATCAAAGTACCCTGAAAGCCCAAAGCATGTGGGGGTCAACGAACTGAAGCATTTTGCGGGGACGGCCCAATATTTCAATTCAATAAAGTCCCTTACGCGACTGCTTAGCGAGAACCTCGAACCGGAACTTGATGCCTTGCTGCGCAGGTTCAAAGTACAAGATCGAATGGCGGCGGGCACGTTGCGCATACGGCTCATTTTTGTGACCGCTGGAGTAATGACAGCGCAAGCAAAGAAGTACGCTGATACATTATGCGATCAGCAGGGCGAGGATTTCATCAGCCTCTACGATGCAGAACGTCTCTCCCCCATCGTCCGGGCATTTAAAGGGCCCACCACGTACAAGGCAACAGTCACAATTGATTGCTCCGCACAGAATCGTTTCATCGTGGCAATCCCTGACGGACGTGTCGCGGTGTGTGCGGTTAAGGTTACTGACATCGTCAAGTGGCCAGGGATCAGCGATCGCACCATTTTCGATCTCAACGTCCGAAGAGAGCTACGCCGCAACTCCGTCCGGAAAGCTCTCGACCGTGCAATTGACAAAAAGAGCGACCATGCGAATTTCGTAGCATTCCACAACGGATTAACTGTCGTATGCGAAGAGATTGATGACAAGAAACGCGATACGCTCGGCATCACGAACCTTTCGGTTGTAAACGGAGCGCAGTCAACTGTCGCTTTCCATGAAGCTCAAGCTTCACTTACTGACGCTCTGAGAGTCGTTGTAAAATTTGTAGAGGTCAAGCCCGATCAACAGGTTGCGCGAGAGGTCGCCATCCGTAGCAACACACAGAATCCAGTCACGACAAGGAATCTGCGCGCAAGAGACGGTGTTCAGCTAAGACTGGAAGCCGAATTCAGGAATAGGCATCCGAAGATCACGTTTGAGACCAGACCGGATCAGTCACTGCCACCAGGGGGGCGGACCATCCACAATGACGCTGTAGCGCAGCTCTTGTGTGCGCTTTACAACGAGATGCCATGGCTCGCCGTAAAACGGCTGCTGTTATTCGAATCCGAGGTGTATCCGCAGATCTTCAACGACAAGATCACGGCTGAGCATCTCATTTTGGCCGACGATGTTGCTAAATGCATTCAAGATCGCAAGGATCTATTTCCACCGGAATACACCAAGAGCTGGCAGCTCACTCGACTCGTTGCGGCCTTTCTAGTCGGGCAGATGCTTCGCACATCTCGTTCGCTTGAGCAGATTCTACAAGACCCCGCTAGCGCACTGAACAACTCAGGCACCAAAGGAGTCTTGAACGAACTAGCACGCATGGCTGCAACGGTCCTCAGCCAACGGGCGGATGAGAAAAAGCAAGGTCAGGATTTCGACGACTTCAAGGTCGACTTTAAGCAGAAGTCGGTCTTGCACGACCTCGGAAAGCAGGCACGTCAGCAATATCTCATGTTCCAGAAGATGCAGGCACCGCTGATGGCTAAATCGAAAGGCACGGCTAAGAAGAACACTTCAAAGAAGAACGCCGCGAAAAAGTCGGGAGGGACAACTCTGCCGAAGCGTCAAAAATGAGGCTCCACTACCCCGCCCCGAGCTCGTGCAGCGCCTGGGCGACGCGGCGCTCGTGCTCGGCCGCATCGTCGCGGACTTCGAGGCCCAGCTCGACCGCCCGGCGCAGCAGGTGCTCCGCCTCGAGCAGGCGGTGGAACGTCTGCGCTCGCTCGTCCTCGAGCGCGCGCAGGCGGTCGAGCCCGACCAGCAATTCCTCGCGGCGCTCGGGCGGCTCGCGGCGGGCCTCGCTGCCGGCCAGGGCGCGGACCAGCGCCCCCTCGTCGAGCCCCGCCAGGTCGGCGTCGACGCGGCGCAGGCGCTCGACTTGCCGCGCGATCAGCTCGACCAGCGGCGTCAGCGAGCCCGCGATCATGTCGAGCTCGGCGCGCGCTCCCGGGGCGACCGCGCGATGGTCGACCAGGCGCTGGACCGCCAGCGCCAGCTCGCCGACGCTCTCGCGCACCTCGGCGGCCGTGTCCGGCGTCAGCAGCCCGGCCAGCCGCGCCACCAGCGGATCGGAGGCCGGCAGGGCGGCCGGTGCGGCGCGCAGCCGCAGCAGCGTCGGCCGCTCCTTCTTTTGCGTCGCCACCGCGGCGAACAGCGCGATCATGGCGATCACGACCCCGAGCCCGGCGAAGATCAGCGGCACGAACAGCGGCGCCCCGAAGGCCGCCGTCAACGCCACCACCGCCGCCGTGATCCCGCCGGTCCAGCCGACCGCCTGCCAGCCGGTGCGCCGGATCGCCCGCGGCGAGCGATCGACCACCGCCACCTTCAGCTTGGCCGCGGCCAGGCGCGCGTGCAGGCGCTTGGCTGTCTCCGGGGACAGGTCCGAGAACAGCCGCAGCGGCAGCGCGTGGCGCCGCTCGAGCTCGGCCTTCGAATACATGCGAGCGTCGCCGATCACCAGGTTGAGCGCCGGCAGCTCGCCCTCGGCCAGCGTGCGCAACTCACCGGCCAGGAGGTCGAAGAACGCCGCGTCCTCCTTGGCCGCGCGCAGGTCGACCGCGCAGGAGCCGGCGGGCGTGTGCTCGAACTGCACGCCGACCCGGCCGCAGGCGAGGCACAGCCGCTGGCCGAGGCGCAGGCGGGCGCCGCAGTGCTGGCAGATCGTGCGGGCCGCGCTGGCGCCGGCCGGGCCCTCGCCGGCCAGCGCGGCGGCCAGCTCGCGGGCCGAGGCCGGGCGGGCACCTGGCTCGAGGGACAGGCAGCGCATCACCAGCGCGTCGAGCTCGACGGGCACCTCGGCCCGCAGCGTGCGCGGCGGCGCCGGCGAGGCCTCGCCGAGGAACGCCGGGCCCTCGCCGCGCGGCAGCAGCCCCGTGAGCCCGCGGTAGAGGATCACGCCGACGGCGTAGAGATCGGCGCGCGGGTCGAGGGCCGTGCGCGCCAGCTGCTCCGGCGCCGCGTACGGCGAGCCCTCGAGCAGCAGGCTCGAGGCGGTCCGCGTCGAGAGGATGTCGACCCGCGCCAGGCCGACGTCGGTCAGCCATAGCCCGTCGTCGCCGCGCACCACCAGGCGCGGGTGCAGGTCGCGGATCACCACCCCACGCGCGTGCAGCCCCGCGAGCAGCTCACACAGCGCGATCGCCAGCGCGACGACCTCGTCGATCGGCGCCGCCGCCCGCCGCCGCAGCCACTGCTCGAGCGTCTCGCCGCGTGGGTCGAGCCGCAGCCGCCACGGCGGCGGCGCGCCCGGGGCCCGCGCATCGGCCGGGCCGGCCGCGAGCACCGGCGCCACCCCGGGCGCGTCGAGCTCGCGCAAGCGGGCCACGTCGCGCACATAACGGCGCCGCATCGCCGGCTCGCGCGCCAGCTCGGGCGCCAGCCAGGCCAGCACCGCGCCGCGCCCGTCGCCGAGCCGGACCGGGCAGCGCAGCTCCGAGCCGACGCGCTCGGCCGCACCGACGACCTCGGCCCCCAGCTCCGCCGGCAACGTCGGGATCGCCGGCCCCTTCATACTTGCCCCTTCCGCCATGTCTTCAAGGACATGCTCCCATCACCATGACCTATCCGACATGCTCTGAAAGACATGCTCGAACGAACAGGCACGGACAACCGCGTCCAGCCGGTGCGCGCCCCTGAAAGCTGTCCCCGAAGACATGCCCACGAGGACATGTCGTTTCGCGCCTGCCCCCGGCACCCCATCGCCCTCACGTGCCCCGCCCCCCGCGCTGGACCTCTTCGAGCGCCTCGACGCGGGCCCGCAGGTCGGCCAGCGCCTCGCCCTCGCCGGCCCCGGCGGTCGCCTGCGAGCGCGCCACGCGGGCCGCCAGCCCATCGAGCGCCGCGGTCAGCGACAGCAGGCGCGCGGCCCAGGTGTCGCGCTCGTGGAGGGTCGCGCGCACGGCCTCGTCGCCGCCCTGGATCCCTCGGGCCGCGAGCTCGCGGTCGAGCGCATCGAGCCGAGCCGCCGCCGCGGTCGCGGCCGTGACCGCCTGCGCCAGCTCCTCGACCGGCGCGTCCGGGTCGCCGGTCGCCGGCCCGAGCGCGGGCGCCAGCGCCAGCGCCCGCCCGACCACCGCGCGCAGGCTGTGCCGGTGCCGCGCTTCGTCGATCGTCGGCCCGACCCGCTCGACCTCCGCCAGCGCCCGCTGCAGCGGCGGCGGCAGGGCGGCCGGACGCTCGCCGCGGCCGGTCACCTGGCGCAGCGACGACCACATCGCCCCCACCGTCACGCCGATCAGCAGCAGCGGCGCCATCACGAAGATCGCCTTGCTGCTCATGACCCCGACCGACGACGCCACCGCCACCGCCAGGCTGCGACCCACCAGCGCGCGCGCCTTCTTGCGCATCGCCGGCGACTTCAGCGGCCCCCCGCGCACCACCTCGACCTCGACGCCGAGCTGCCCCAGCGCCGCGCCCACGCTGCGCGCCGTCGCCTCCGACACCCCGCGCAGCAGCGTGAACGGCACCCGCGGGAGCCGCTTGTCGAGCGAGCCCGGCGTGACCCGCAGGCCCGGGTTGCCGGCGACCCATCGCCGCAGCGCCTCGCGCAGCGCAACGTCGAGCTGATCGCCCGGCTCGCCTGGCCCCGCCACCAGCACCGTGAACGGCCCCGCCTCGGCCCGCGCCGCCTGCAGCCCGCAGTGCAGGCACACCGCCAGCGCCGCCGGCCGCGGCTGCCCGCAGCCGGCGCAGCGCGGCTCGTCGCCGCCGCGCTCGCCCGTGAACACCGCCAGCGCCGCGGTGCTGCCGGCCGCCAATTGCTCGAGCAGCGCGGCCACCTGCGCCGCCGCCTGCGGCCGGTCCCCGGGCGCCTTGGCCAGCAGGCTCTGGACCAGCGATCGCAGCGCCGGTGAGAAGCTGTCCGGAAGGACAGGTACCGGCGCCCGCCGGTGGGCCTCGATCACCCCGAACGCGGTCGCTCCGGCGAACGGCGGGCCGCCGGTCGCCATCTCGTGGAGGATGCAGCCGAGCGCGTAGAGGTCGCTGCGCACGTCGACCGCCAGCGGATCGAGGCACTCCGGCGCCATGTAATCGGGCGTGCCGAGCACGGTGAGCGCGCTGCGATCGACCCCGGCCAGCGACGTCCCGCGGGCCATCCCGAAATCGCCGATCTTCGGCGTGTGCCCGCCCGCGACCAGGATGTTGGCCGGCTTGAGGTCGCGGTGGACCACCCCGGCCGCGTGCGCGCGCGCCAGCCCGCGGGCGATCCCCGCTCCCAGCGCCGCCAGCCGGGCCTCGCCAAGCGGGGCCTCGCGCGCGATCAGCTCGGCCAGCGTCGGCCCCTCGACCAGCTCGAGCAGCAGCACCCGCTCGCCCTCGATCTCGACCACGCCGAACACCTCGACGATGTGCGGATCGCGGACCCCTCGCAGCAGCTCGGCCTCCTGGGCGAAGCGCGACTGCGCGGCCGCGTCCTGCTGGTGCGAGGCGTGCAGGATCTTGCCGGCGAACTGCTGCCCGCCCTCCGCGTGCACGCGCACCACCGTGGCCACCGCGCCGCTCCCGAGCGCCTCGCCGAGGCGCAGATCGGCGGGATGCGAAGACGTCACCGGCATGCGATCGCAAGCGACTCTAGCACGACCGGCCGCCCGCCTGCCACGCCCGCAGCCGCGCGCGTGCACCGGCCACAGCGGCCGCGAGCGCTGCGAATCCGCCGCCGCGTGCCGCCGCACCTGCCCCTCCGGCCCTCTGCCTCGACGGGCTCGCTCACCACCCCACGACCTGTCTCTCCGGACATCTAATCCACGCCTCCACTCGACGACCTCGTCACACAACCTGTCCCTTCGGCCATCTCATTCTCCCACCTCGGCATCACCGCCGATACATACCTGTCCCTTCGGACATCTTCACCCCGTGGCCGCCTTCGCGCCTCGCATCTTTGTTCGCCCTCTGGAACACCGACCCCGAGCTCGCGCGTAGCACCCGGCATGCCTGTCCCGCGTCGCTCGCTCCTGCGGGCCCTGCTCGCCGCGCCCGTCGTCCTCGCGCCTGCGCCCGCCTGGGCCCGCAAGTTCAGCCCGCCCGAGCTGAAGGCCCGGCTCGCGGCGCTCGGCGACCTGAGCAACCTCCCGCCCGACCTGCAGGCCGCCTTCAAGCCCGGCGACGACGATCGGCCGATCCCCAGGCCCGGCCGCCAGGATTGGCTGACCGAGCACCACGAGCCAGGCCAGACCTTCGCGCAATTCGTCGGCCAGCGTCACCATCGACCGAGCGAGGCGCGGCGCAAGCTGAGCGTGCTGCCCGTCGGCGCCATCGAGGGCGGCGATTGGCCGGCCCTCGCCGTCGTCGCCGACTTCGCCGCCCGCTTCTTTCAATTGCCGGTCGAGCGCCTCGATCCCACCACGATGGCCGCGCTCAAGGCCCGCGGCCGCGACCGCGGCAGCTTCTATCAGTGGCACACCCGCACGATCCTCGCCGGCATGAAGCGGCGCGTCCCGAGCGACGCCTACGCCCTCATCGCCGTCACCACCGCCGACCTCTACCCCGACTCCGCCTGGAACTTCGTGTTCGGCTACGCCAGCTTCGACGAGCGCGTCGGCGTCTACAGCTTCGCCCGCTTCGACCCCGCCTTTTACGGCGAGCCGCGCGGCGCCGGCGTCAAGGCGACGATCCTGCGCCGCTCGCTCGGCCTGCTCGTCCACGAGGTCGGCCACATGTTCGGGCTCCACCACTGCATACATTTCCACTGCATCATGAACGGCTGCAACCACCTCGAAGAGAGCGACGCCGCCCCGCTCCACCTCTGTCCGCTGTGCCGGCGCAAGCTGCAGTATTCGGTCGCCTTCGACCCGGCCATCCGCGAACGCCAGCTCGGCGAGTTCTTCCGCGCCCACGGCATGCCCGACGACGCCGCCCGCAGCGAGCGCCTGCTGGCCGCGATCGTCGCCGCCACGCCCGCGCCGTGATCCTGCCCCCTCGGACATGCCTGTAAAGGCATGTCCTTTGGCGCATGTCCGCACAGTGTCTCCCTTCACGACCGAGTTTGACACGCCGGTCCGGCGCATCTGACGATGAAGCTTCGCTCATGCGCGTCGGACGTCGGCGAAGTCACGCCCGGGCCCACGTCGGCGGCGAGGCTGCTATCCTCCGCGCGTCCGCTTGCACGACCGCATCCACATCTTCGGCGTGTTCCAGATCCCCTGGCTCAAGGGGGCCCGGCCCGTGCGCGTGTACGTACCGCCGGACACCGGCCGGCCGCCGCCGGTGCTCTTCATGTTCGACGGCCAGAACATCTTCGACGACGAGACCTCGCACAGCGGCGGCTGGTACCTGCACCACGCCGCGCGCGACCTGTGCGCTCGCGGCGGGACGGCGCCGCTGATCGTCGGCATCGACCACGGCGGGATCTACCGCATGCGCGAGCTCTCACCGTTCCGCATGCGCCAGCGCGGCCAGGCGCCGCACCTGGTGCGCTGGATGATCGACGAGCTGCAGCCGCAAATCCGCAGCAGCTTCCACGTGCGCCACGACCTCGCCGGCACGGCCGTGGGCGGCTCGTCGCTCGGCGGCCTGGCGGCCCTCTACGCCCACTGGCACCGCCCCGATGTGTTCGGCGCGGCGCTGTGCATGTCGCCCTCGCTGTGGGTCGCGCGCGAGAAGATGCTGAAGTTCGTGGCCGACCGCCCGCGCCCGCTCACGTCGCGCCTCTACCTCGACGCCGGCGGCAACGAGCCGCGCGTGCGCCCTGCGACCGAGCGCATGGTCAAGCACCTGCGCGCCCGCGGCTACGGCCCCGAGGCGATGCGCTGGGTGTTCGACCCCGGCGCCGTGCATCACGAGAGCGCCTGGCGCCGCCGCGCCCCCGCGGCCCTCGAGTTCCTGTTCGGTTGAGCATGTCCGATCGG
Organism: Nannocystis bainbridge; assembly: GCF_028368995.1. Classification (GTDB taxonomy): domain Bacteria; phylum Myxococcota_A; class Polyangia; order Nannocystales; family Nannocystaceae; genus Nannocystis; species Nannocystis bainbridge. Next base: position 1,423,512 of record NZ_JAQNDL010000001.1, read on the forward strand.
ACATGCTCAATCGGACATGCTCAATCGGACATGCTCGATCGCCCAGCGATCCCTCAGCTCAGCGGATCACCGCGAACGTCTGCTGATTGAGCGCCAGCAGCTCGCCCGCCGGCGACCAGATCTCGCGGAACTCCACCGAGTACCCGGCGTGCATCGCCACCGCGCGGGCGCGGTGGTACACCGGCTGGTCCGGGTCGAGCTGCGTGATGTCGGCCAGCGGCTGGAACGTGAAAGCCAGCGTCGCCGTCGGCCGCGGCGTCGTCAGGCGCGAGAACAGGGCCGGCCACCAGCCGTCGCACAGCATCGCCAGGTAGGCCGCGTCGCGCTGCTGCGGCGGCTGCTTGAAGCGGAACCAGCCCTCCGCGCGCGCCTCGTCGCCGCCGGTGAACAGCGGCGCGTGGACCGGGCGGAACTCGCAGTGGCGGGCGAACACCGGCGCCTCGTCGGGCGTGCCCAGCGGCTGCTCGCGCGCCGGCGTGAACTCCGGCGGCCGCAGCTCGTTCCACTGCAGGCTGGCGTCGCGGGTGCGCGCGTGCACGGCCACCGCGTGGGCCTGGACCTCGCCGGCCTGGACCAGCCGGACCGCCAGCGTCGTCACCCCGGTGCCGGTGCGCAGGGTCTCGACAAGGAGGTCCGCCGGGCCAGCCTGGGTCGGCCCGCACAGCTCCGCGCTCAGCGACCGCAGCGGCCGCGTCGGGTCGTCCGCCACCGCCGCCGCCGCCCGCACCAGCAGGCCCAGCACCAGCCCGCCGAAGGCCCCGCGACCCTGCTGCCAGCCGTCCGGCACCTCGGCCTGGAAGCGACCGGGACCCGTGGAGGTGAGCGCGAGGAGAGCGTCGATCTCGGACATCGCCGCGACCTTAGCAAACACCGGCCCGGTCGCCCGCCGCTCGCGCGTGAGTCGCCTCGTTCATGAGTCACCGACGCGCGCGAAAATCACATGGCGCGAAGGGCAGGTCCCTTCGGACCTGTCCCGCGCGCCATGTCTTATCGAACCTGCCCTGACGGCCAGCTCAGTCGCGGCGGTACATCGTCACCACGCAGGCGCCGCCGAGCCCGAGGTTGTGCTGCAGCGCCACCTTCGCGCCCTCGACCTGGCGCTTGTCGGCCTGCCCGCGCAGCTGCCACACCAGCTCGGTGCACTGCGCCAGGCCGGTCGCGCCGAGCGGGTGGCCCTTCGACAGCAGCCCGCCGGACGGGTTGGTGACGAACTTGCCGCCGTAGGTGTTGTCGCCGTCCCACACGAACTTCTCGGCGCCGCCCTCGGGGCACAGGCCGAGCGCCTCGTAGGTCAGGATCTCGTTGGCGGTGAAGCAGTCGTGCAGCTCGACCACCTGGACGTCCTGCGGGCCCAGGCCGGCCTTCTCGTAGACCGCCTCGGCGGTCTTCTTGGCCATGTCGTAGCCGACCATCTTGATCATGCTGTTGTCTTCGAACGTGCTGGGGTAGTCGGTGCGCATCGCCTGCGACGCGATGTAGACCGGGTTGGCGATCCCCTTCTTCTTGGCGAACGCCTCCGAGCACAGCACCGCCGCCGCCGCGCCGCAGGTCGGCGGGCAGCACTGATAGCGGGTCAGCGGGTCGAACACCTCGGGCGAGGCCAGGATCTCCTCGACGCTGAGGAGGTCGCCGAACAGCGCGTACGGATTGCGATTGGCGTGCTTGCGCGCCTTCTCCGACACCTTGGCGAACGTCTCGCGGCGGGTGCCGTACTTCCAGCGGTACTCACGACCGGCGCCGCCGAACATCTGCGCCGCCGGCGGGGCCTGGTTGAAGCCCTGCACGCGGTCCATCGTCCCGGCGAAGTTGTCGAGCGGCCCCGGCCGGTCGTTGAACTTGCTGCCGAGCGCGCCCTTCTCCATCTGCTCGAAGCCGACGACCAGCACGCACTCGGCCTCGCCGGCGAGGATCGCCTGGCGGCCGAGCCACAGCGCCGTCGACCCGGTCGAGCAGTTGTTGTTGACGTTGACGACCGGGATGCCGGTGAGGCCGAGCTCGTAGACCGCTCGCTGGCCGCAGGTGCTGTCGCCGTAGACGTAGCCGGCGAACGCCTGCTCGACGTCCTTGTAATCGACGCCCGCGTCTTGCAGCGCCGTGCGGGCCGCGTTGGCCGCCATCACGTGGTAATCGTCGCTCGCGCCGGGCTTGGCGAACTTCACCATGCCGACGCCGATCACGTTGACTTTGTTGCTCATGGCTGTGATTCCTCTGCTTGGCTTTCGTTCGTCCGTTAGTTGCTCTGCTCGAGCGCCGCGAGCAGGTGGGCCGCCGCGACGTCGCCGTCGACGCGCAGCTTGCCGCGCTGGTAGAGCGTGACGAGCTTGGCCTTGCCCTGCGCGAGCGCGGCCAGGTCCTCGTCGGCCACGGTGATCGTGGCGGTCGCCGGGCCGGCGGCCTTGTCGACCAGCTTGCCGCCCTGCGGCCCGACTTGCAGGAAGAACGCCGCGTCGGGGTTCTTCACGCGCAGCGCGATCGTGACCTCGGGGTCCGACCTGAGCGCCGCCAGCCTGGCCGCGGCCTGGTCGAGCACCGCCGGCGCCTGCGCGGCCTTCGGAGCCGCCGCTGCCGCTGCGGGAGCGGCCGCCTTCGGCGCGCTGCCGGGCTTCACCTTGCTCATGTCGATCTTCTTGAGGAAGCCGAGCTTCATCGACGCCATCAAGTCGCCGCCGATCTTCAGCTTGCCCTCGCCGAACAGCTTCTGCGGGTCGGCCTTGCCGGTCGTCATCAGGATGAAGTCGCTGTCGCTGAGCTCGAGCGTGCAGTTCGCCCCCTCGACCTCGCCGGCGTGGACCTTGCCCGGGTTCGACTTGAGGTCGAACACGTAGCTCGAGTCGGGGTTCTTGAGCCGGAACTGGAACACCGTGGCGACCTTGGCCGGCAGCTCGGCGTTGCCCTTCACGAACTCGCCGATCGCCGCCATGTAGTCGGCGCTGGTCGGCGTCGAAGGGGCCGCTGCGGCCGCGCCGTTGCCGACGACATCGCCGCCGCCCGCGCCCACGCGGGCCCGCGCGGCCGCCATCACCGTCGCCGGATCGAGCTTGGTCAGGAAGTTGAGCTTCGTCGACGCCATCAGGTTGCCGGCGATCTTCATCTTCCCGCTCATGTAAAGCTTCTGCGCGTCGGCCTTGCCCGAGCACATGTCCATGAAGTCGGCGTCGTTCAGCTCGAGGGTGCACTCGGGCGGCGCCGCCTCGCCGGCCGCGACCTTGCCGTCCTTGAGGTCGAGCGTCCACGTGCTCTCGGGGTTCTTCAGCTTGAACTGGAACACCAGCCCGGCCTTCTTGGCCTGGTCCGGGTTCTTCGTCAGGAACTGATCGATCGCCGCGAAGATATCGGCGCTGATCGGCGTCGCCTCGGCGCTCGCGCTCGCCGTCGCGGCGACCGGCTTGGCCTTCGGCTTCGGCTGCGGGATCTCCGAATAGAACTCGATCGCCGCCTGCGACAGCACCACCTTGTCGCGCTCCTTCAGCTTGCAGCGGAGGATCACGCGGTTGTCCGACTCCTTCCACATCTCGGTCACCAGCGTCTCGCCGGGGAACACGCTCTCGCTGAAGCGGACCTTGATGCTCTTGAACTTGCGCGGGTCACCGGCGGCGAAGTGCTTGATCACGTGGCGGGCGGCCACGCCGAGAGTGCACAGGCCGTGGAGGATCGGCTTGGGGAACCCGAACGCGCCGGCGAACGCCGGGTCGACGTGCAGCGGGTTCCAGTCGCCCGACAGGCGGTAGAGCAGCGCCTGGTTGGGCCGGATCTGCTCCTCGGCCACCGCGTCGGGCTTGCGGTCGGGCGGGGTGTTGCTGTCGCCCGACGGGCCGCGGTCGCCGCCCCAGCCGCCCGCGCCGCGGATCACCGCGCCGAGCTCGTTGTAGGCGATGATCTCGCCCGACTCGTCCGAGCTCTCGGTGGCGAACACGATGAACGCGTTCTTGCCCTTGTCGAAGATGTCCTTCACCCATGTCCGATGGGTCAGCTTGGCGTGCGGCGGCAGCGGGCGCCTCAGCTCCGTGTACTGCTCGCCGTGCAGCAGGCGGTCGAGGCCGAAGTTGAACCCGGGCGCGGTGTGGCCGTCCTTGAACGCCTGCATGATGCCGGTCTGGGCCGGGATCACGGCGAACGTCGGCAGCGGCCAGAAGCCCTTGCCGTGCATCTCGTAGACGTAGCGCAGCTCGGTGTCGTCGAGCGGATCGGACGCCGCGCCGACGCCGAGCGCGTACATCGAGAGGTCGCGCTCGTCGTACTCGGTGGTGACCTTCGGCATCTCGTAGCCGAGCGCCTGGTCGACGTCGACGAGGTCGTTGCCGCCCTTGCTCGCGCCGGCGTTGACGTTGTCCATCACCGGGCCGAGCGCGGCGGCGACGTCGGCCGGGTGCGTGGCCTTGGCGAAGTCGACGATCGTGCTCCACTTCGACTTGACGAGCTCGGGCGTGATGGCGCGGCCGAGGCGGACCGTGTGGCCCTGCGTGCGCTCCCACCGGAGCTTGCTGAAGAACCCGCCGCCGACCTCGTACAGGCCCCCGGTGTCCTCGCACGACTCGTGCGACAGCCAGGCGACCAGCGGGCTGACGTACTCCGGCCGCAGCGCGTCGATGAGCTCCTTCGGCAGGATCGTCTCGGTCATGCGCGAGCCGGCGATCGGCGCGATCGTGTTGGCGCGCACGTTGTACTTGCGGCCCTCGAGCGCGAGCGTGTTGCTGAAGCCGACCAGCGCCAGCTTGGCGGCGCTGTAGTTGGCCTGGCCGAAGTTGCCGTAGATGCCGGCGGCGCTGGCGGTGAAGATGATGCGGCCGTAGCCCTGGTCGCGCATCTTCGGCCACGCGGCGTGCGACACCTTGAACGCGCCGTTGACGTGGACCCGCTGGATGATGTCCCAGTCGCCGTCCGTCATCTTGTGGAACGAAACGTCGCGGAGGATGCCGGCGTTGTTGACGACGATGTCGATGCGGCCGAACGCGTCGATCGCCGTCTGCACGATCTTGGCGCCGTCCTCGACGCTGTCGTAGTTGGCGACCGCCTCGCCGCCCGCGGCCCGGATCTCCTCGACCACCTTGTCGGCGGCGGCCGAGCTCTGGCCGTCGCCGCGCGTGCTGCCGCCGAGGTCGTTGACGACGACCTTGGCGCCCCGCGAGGCGAACAGGAGGGCGTGGGCGCGACCGAGCCCGTTGCCGGCCCCGGTGATGATGGCGACTCTTCCGTCGTAGCGAAGCTCGTTGGACATGATGGCACACGCGGCATATCGAGCCGCGCGAGCGGCGTCAACCGCCGGCCCGCTGCGCCCTCCGCCCGGCCTGCCACGTGGATCCGCGCGCGCTCCGACGCGGCGACGCGGGCGCGGCTGCGGGCCCCCGCCGGCGTCGTTCGCGGCGCCCGTGATACAGTCGCCGGCGATGCGGATCGACGAGCTGCGAGGCCTGCGAGACCTGCTGGCGCGCGGCGGCGGACCCGAGCTCGTGTTCATGTCGCTGCGCGACGGCTCGCTGCGAGGCCCGGCGCGCGCGCGGGCCCTCGCCGACGAGCTGCGACGCTGGTCGACGGTCGCCGCGCCCGAGCGCTACGGCGGCAACCCCGACGCGCAGGACCTGGCCAGACAGCTGCAACGCCAGCTCCACCAGCTCCACGCCGAAGCCCTGCAACGCCTGTCCTCGGGTCCGTCTGGCCCCGCTGCAACCGTGCAGTCCGGGCCTGCGACCCTGCAGCAGGATCGATCCCCCGCGGCCCTCCCGGCGCATGCTTCTGCGGACCCGGGTCCCTACCGAGCGGCGGCGCCTCCGCCTCCTGGTCTGCGGGTCGAGGTCGCCGGTGTGATTCGGGAATTCGCCGACCACCTCGGCGACGGGGACCTCGCCGCGATCTGGCGCGCGGCGGGTGACGACGGCGACCCGTGCGTCGCCAAGGTCGCGCTCGCGGCCGCCGACAACGACCTGCTGTTCAACGAGGCCGAGGTGCTGCAGCGGCTGCACGCCGGCGATCCGCGCCAGCGCGACCTGCTCCCGCGCCTGCACGATCGCTTCTTCACCGCCGATGGCCGCGCCGGCAACCTGCTCGGCCTCGTCGAGGGCCTCGACGGTGCCGCTTTGCGCGCCCGCTTGCCCGAAGGCGTACCGCCCGAGCACATCGTCTGGATCGCCCGCCGCACGCTCAGCGTGCTCGGCCACGCGCACGAGCGCGGCGTGCTGCACGGCAACATCGAGCCCGCGCACATCATCGTCCGCCCGCGCGACCACCGGGTCGTGCTGGTCGACTGGTGCTACGCGATCGTCGAGCCGGCCCGCACCGGCCAGGGCTTCCGCGCCGTGCACGACGAGTACAGCGCCCCCGAGGTGGCCCAGCGCGGCCCGCCGACGCCCGCCGCCGACCTGCTGTCGGTCGGCCGCACGCTGGCGTTCCTGCTCGGCGGTGACCCGCTGAGCCTCGACCTGCCGGCCCACGTGCCCGACCCGCTGCAGCGCTTCGTCCGCTACCTGGCCCGCCCGAGCCGGCAGCAGCGGGCCCAGGACGCCTGGGACATGTACGCCGAGCTCGAGCGGATCCGCGAGGCCGTCTACGGCCCGCACGTGTTCCGCGAGTTCTTCGTCTGAGCGTGTCCTCGAGGACATGCTCATTCGAACATGCTCCAAAGAACATGGCGATTCGGGCATTTTGCCGCCGACTCCGCCACGACTCCCCGCGTCCGGCGGCCGCCCGGCCGGAATGTACACACCTCGCGCGGAACTGCTCTCCTACGAATTAAAGGCCATACCTCTCTGAATGGGCTTGACGCGGCGCCGGACCTCGCGGATACTCCGGTTCGCCATGTCGCGCCTCAATCCCAATACGAGCAATCCTGCTCGCTTCCGCGTCCTCGGCAACGAGGAACGGGAGCTCGAGCGGATCCTGCGCGGGGGTTGAGTGATGGGCCCGCGCAGGAGAATCTCTCCAGCAGACGCGGGCGTCGTCTAACAGGCCAGGATCCGGGGTCCTCACCCCCGAGACGCAGGGTTCGAGTCCCTCCGCCCGCGCATCAGCGCTCTGTTCGGCCAGCGGTTCAGGCCACCTCGCTTTCACCGAGGTTCGCAGGGGTTCGAATCCCCTACAGAGCAAATGTCGCGTCCTCCCGGGTCGGTAGCTCAGCGGGAGAGCGATGGATTGTTAATCCATCGGTCGTGGGTTCGATCCCCACCCGGCCCTCTATTCGCGGCCCCGCGAATCGCATGCTCATGCGATTCTCGGGTCGCACCATTCGCCGCGCCGCGTCAGCCGCTAAAGCTGCGACTTGATCGGCCGGACCAGCTTCTCGGCCAGCTTCTCGCGCAGCGGGCGCGCGAGCCACGTGGCGAGCGTGCACGCGCGGGCGCGCTGGAGGTCGGCCTCGAACTGGGCCGTCATGCGGGCGGCGAAGCCGGCGTCGTAGACGTTGAGGCTGGCCTCGTCGTTGAGGCGGAACGAGCGGATGTCGAAGTTGGTCGAGCCGACCGAGACCATCTCGCCGTCGACGATCAGCAGCTTGGTGTGCAGCATCGTCGGCGCGTACTCGTGGATCTCCACGCCCGCCTCCAGCAGCGGACCCCAGCCGGCCTTCGAGGCCAGGCGCACCGCCTCCGAGTCGGTGTGCACGCCGGGCAGCAAGATCCGCACGCGCACGCCGCGGCGACGGGCCGCCAGCAGCTCTTGATCGATGAGCGCGTCGGGCACGAAGTACGAGGCGGCGAGGTCGATGCTGCGCGCGGCGGCGGCGATCGCCATCAGGTACATCAGGTGCATGCTCTCGCTGCCGCCGGCCGGCGAGCTGATGAACAGGTGCGCGGCCATGCTGCCGGCTCGGGTCGGCGCCGGGAAGTACGGCTCGCCGTTCAGCACCTCGCCGGTGGTCTTGATCCAATTGTCGTTGAAGGCCGCCTGGATCTGCGACACCACCGGGCCCTCGACGCGGAAATGCATGTCGCGCCAGTGCTCGGGGTCCTGCGCGTGGCCGGTCCACAGGTCGGCGATGCCGACCCCGCCGGTGAAGCCGATCTGGCCGTCGACGACCAGCAGCTTGCGGTGGGTGCGGTTGTTGAGCCGGCTCAGGTTGTACCAGCGGAGCGGCCGATAGCGCTCGACGCGGACGCCCGCGCGGCGCATCTCGTCGAGCAGCGCGTCGTCCATCTTGAGGACGCCGGCCCAGTCGAGGATCACGCACACCTTGACCCCGGCGCGGGCGCGCTCGCTGAGGGCCTCGCTGAACTCGCGGCCGATGGCGCCCGACCAGTAGATGTAGGTCTCGAACTCGATCGTGCTGCGGGCGCCGCGGATCGCCGCGAGCATCGCCGGGAAGATTTCGTCGCCGTTCTGCAGGTCGACGACGCTGTTGCCCTCGACGATCGACGGCCCCAGCAGGACGCCCATCTCGCGCCGGAACTGCGGGTCGCACACGTCGTGGTGGTGGTGCACCCGCCGCGCCAGCTTCTTCTCCGGCGTGGCGAAATTCGCCGCCAGCACCGTCACCAACACCACGAGCGCCGCGGTCGCCACGATCGTCTCGATCATGCGCGCAGGCTCCGGAGGTCGAACATCACGGGGATCTCTCGAGAATGGGGCACGCCGGCGGGGACGGAGCTTCGCACCTCTGGTCGCGCGGCGAGCGAGCGGCGCGGCCAGGGATGCATGACGAAGCGCACGCCACCCGCGGCATTCGCCGCGCCGGCGTGCCGGTCACCGCTTCGCCGCCGCGGCAAACCGCGGCCCGGACACATCAGCCACGTCCGCGGACGTTCGTCGGCGTCACCGCGCCGTCGCCGTCACCGGGCGCGGGACGATCGCCGCGCCGCTGCTCCGCGGCCCGCATGTCCCGAAGCGCATGTCTCGAAGCACATGCTCTCCAGGACATGTCGGTGAATCTATGTCCCCGAGGACATGTCCCCATGCTCCTGCGGCGGCGACAGCTGCTGCCCGAGCCCGCCGTCGACGTACAGCTCGGAGCCGGTGGTGAACGTCGCCGCAAAGGCGAGGAACACGACAGCGCGGGCCACCTCCTCCGGCGTGCCGATCCGGCCCATCGGCGTGATCGCGTCGCCCTCGCGCTCGAACGCCGCCCGCTCGTCCGGCGTGCTGCTGGCCGTGCCCATCGTCGGCGTGCGGATGAAGCCCGGGCTGACCGTGTTGACGCGCACGCCTCGCGGCAGCAGCTCGGCCGCCATCACCCGCGCGAACGCCCCGAGGGCCGCCTTGCTGGCCGAGTACACCGCCATGCCCGGGGTCCCGCTGGTGCTGGCAATCGAGGTCGTGAACACGATCGACCCGCCCGCGCGCACCAGCGGCGCCAGCCGCTGCGCCGCGAAGAACGCCCCGCGGGTGTTCACTGCGAACGTGCGGTCGTACGACGCCGCGGTGACGCGGTCGAAGGGCTCGAGCTCGGCCACCCCGGCGTTGATGAACAGCAGATCGATCCACTCGAGGCGCGCGCGCACCGGATCGAGCAGCGCCTCGATTGCCGCCAGATCGGCCAGGTCCGACTGCAGCACCCGATCGCCGAGCTCGCGCCGGGCCGCGGCCGCGTTGCCCGGATCGCGGCCGGTCACCAGCACCTCGGCCCCGCCGGCGCGCAGCAGCTTCGCCGTCGCCAGCCCGATCCCGTGCGTCCCGCCGACGATCACCGCGCGCTTGTCTGCGTGGTCCGTCATCACCGCGCTCCGCCCTCGGCTGACGCCGCCCGCAGCACCTTGATCATCGCCGCCGGCGCCTCGTGACCGAGGCCGGCCGCCATGCCGCGGTGGAACGCCCCCGCCGCGAACGCCGGGAAGCTGCTGTCGATCGCCGCCTCGCGGGCCTGGCGAGCCAGCAGCTCCATGCTGCGCCAGCAGATGTCGAGCGACGCCTCGGGCACCTCGTAGCGGTCGTGATGGATCGCCTCGGCGTCGGCCCGGACCATCTCGGCGAGCGCCGGCACGACCGCGACCATCAGCTCGCCGAGCGCGTCGACCGGGAGCTGCTCCGACTCCATCAATCGCGCCCCGTGATAGAAGCCGAGCAGCGCGCCGAACAGGCTGCCGAGCACGCCGAGGTCGAACGCCGCGGCCGCGCCCGGCGGCTCGCCGGCGAAGCGGACCGCGGCCACGTCGGCGAGCACGCCCTCGGCCGCCGCGAACGCCCGCGGCGCGCCCGACGTCAGGATGTTCGCGTGTGGTCCGCCGATCTGGCTCGGCACCGCCAGGATCGCGCCGTCGAGGTACTGCGCCCCGCGGGCCGTCGCCCAGGCCGCCAGCTCGCGCGCCTCGTGCGGGGTGCCGGTGCTGAGCTGGACCAGCGTCTTGCCGACCAGCGAGACCGTCTCGAGCAGCGAACGGGTCGCCGCGTAATCGGTGACGCACACGATCACCAGCGGGCTCGCGGCCACCGCCGCCGCGGCGCTCGGCGCCAGCGTGACGCCCGCGGCTGCGAGCGGCGTCGCCCTGGCCGGGGTCCGATTCCAGACAGTGACGCGGCGGCCCTTCGACGCCGCCGCGCGAGCGAGGGCCGTGCCCATCGCTCCCAGGCCGAGCAAGGCGGCCTCGTGGGTTGTGGAGTGCGAATGCATGCCCCAGGGATAGAGGCGCGGGCGGCCGCGGTCGCGCACGTTCGGACGCCGCGAGGACACGATCGGACGACCGCCTGCGGTCAGCTCGCGCGCGCTCTCGGGTACGCTCGCGGCCATGACCGGCACCGATCGGCTCGCGGCTCCCCTCGCCCCGCACCTCGCCCTCGAGACCCGCGACGCCGGCCTGGCCACGCTCGCGGCCTCCGCCGATCACCGCGTGCGCCTCCACGCCGGCCCGCCTTCGCACGGCCAGTGTCGCCATCACCGCTTCGTCCACACGCGCGGCGAGATCGACGTCTACCCCGCCGGCACCAGCGACGAGTGGCACCAGGCCGATGCGAGCGTCGGGCTGGTGGTCTCGCTGGCGCCGGCGCTGGTGCGCCGGGTGGCCGAAGAGGCAGGTCGCGATCCAGCCCGCGTCGAGGTGGCGATGCGCCACCAGATCCGCGATCCGCAGCTCGAGCACATCGCCTGGGCGCTCGAGGCCGAGCGCGCGGCCGGTCACCCGGGCGGCGCGCTGTTCCGCGAGAGCCTCGGCCTGGCGCTCGCGGTCCGCCTGCTCGGTCCCGTCGCCGCCCCGCCGCGGCCCGCTCGCGGCCTCACCTCGCAGCAGCTGCGCGCCGTCACGGCTTACATCGAGGACCACCTCGACCGCGACCTCTCGCTGGCGACCCTCGCCGAGGTCGCCGGCCTCAGCGCCTCGCACTTCAAGACCTTGTTTCGCCGCTCGCTCGGCCTGCCGGTCCACACCTACGTGATCCATCGCCGGGTCGACCGCGCCCGCGCGATGCTGCTGCACGGGCGCATGGCCGCCAGTCAGGTCGCGCTCGAGGTCGGCTTCTCGCACCAGAGCCACATGGCCCGCTGCATGCGCCGCGTGCTCGGCGTGACGCCGACCTCGCTGACGCGCCCGCTCGCGTCCTGAAGCGCGCGACGGCCTGGCCTCAGCGCGCGCCGAGCTTGAGCCGCCCGCCGACGCCCTCGATGCGCGTGTACCCCAGCGGCTTGCCATCCTCGTCGGTGCGCACGCACACCTTCTTGAGCCCGAGCATGTGCTCTTGCAGCCCGACCTCGGGGTCGATGAGGAAGCGGCAACAACCGTCCTTGCAATCGACCTGATCGCCGAAGTCCCACAGGCCGAGCACCACGCCCTTGCGCAGGTCGCGATCGACCGCGATAAGGCCGTCGAGGCCGACCGCCTGGGCCGTCTTGCCCGGCTCGCTGCCGTCGCACGCGCCGCAGTCCATCGCCACCACGATCTGCGAGCGATCGTCGAGCAGCGCCGGCACCGGCGCGTCGCGCTCCACCAGCCACGCCGCCATCTGCCGCGCGGCCGCCTCCGCGGTCGCCGGCACCGGTGCTCGCGGCACGACATCCTCGCCCGCGATCGCCTCGGGCGCCGCGACCTCGGCCGCGTCCGCCCGCGCGGCGCTGTCCTCCGTCTCGACGCTCCTGGCCGCTCCTGCCGCGCTGCCGACCGCGGTCACAGCCTCCGTGCGCGCCGCGGGCTCGCCGCAATTCACAAGCACGAGCCACGACGACAACATCCACGCCAGGTCCGGTGATCGCATGCGCAAGGCTCCATCGTCATGCGTATCACCGCGGCCCTGGCCGGCAATCACCGCAGCGACAGGCCCGTGCGCGCGCGCTTCTGCTAGCCTGCGCGCCGAGCCGAGGATCGCCGCCCATGCACTCTTTTTGCTGGTACGAGCTCCGGACCACCGACCCGACCGCCGCGCGAACCTTCTATATCGATGCCCTCGGCCTCCTCGCCGCCGCGGGTGACGCCCGCTGGCGCCTCGCGAGCGGCGGGCCCGAGCTCGGCGAGTTCGCCCCGTTGCCGGCGCAGGCGGCCGCCCGCGGCGCTCCCGCGCATTGGCTCGGCCACATCGCCGTCGCCGACGTAGCGATCGCGGTGCAACGATTCGTCGCTGCCGGCGCGAGCCCGCTGGGGCCGACGCAGACGCGCCCCGACGGCAACCTCGTCGCCCCGCTGCGCGATCCGCTGGGAGCCGTGCTGGCTGTCACCTCGCGCCCGCCGGCGACGGCGACGCTCGCGTGGTGTGATCTTCACACCGGCGATCCCGCTCGCGCCGCGGCGATCTACGGCGAACTTTTCAACTGGGCACCGAAACAGCAGCACGACCTCGGGCCCGCGCGCGGCAGCTATCACGAGTTCGCGTGGCAGCCCGACGGTCACAGCGTCGGCGGCATGTCGGACGCGGCGCTGCGCCCGGGCATCCACACCCACTGGCTGTTTCACTTCGCGGTCGACGACCTCGAGCTCGCGCTGGGACGCGTGCGCGGCGGGGGCGGCCGCGTGGCCGGCGAGCCGCTGCGCGGGCCCGGGGGCGCGCGCGTGGCAGTTTGCGAGGATCCGCAGGGCGCCGCCTTCGCCCTCCACGCGGCCACCTGACAGCAATTGCGTGACGGCTCGATGCGCCGCTCCTGGATCGAGGTCAACCTGCGCCACGCCCCGCCGACGAAGCGGCCTTTCGACTCGCATTGACCCACGTGAAACTTGCTGTGAACCCGCGAACGAGCCGCAAACGAGGAATGCACGCAGCGCTGCGATCGAGTCAGGCCGCTCGCGCCACGCGTCCCCGCGCCTCTCATCCGCCCGCCGCGTGGCTCGTCGCGTCGCTGCCGCGGGCCCACGGCGGCGCCGTGCGGACCGCCAGGTCGCGCTCGGCGAACCACTGCTCGATCGCCCGGCGCAGCGCGGCGGCCTCGTAGGCGAACCACCGCTGACGCACCGGCGGCGCCGACAGCAGCGCCTCCTTGAAGCGGCGGAACGGCCCGCGGCCCTCCAGCGCCCGCAGCAGGCGCTCGCGCAACTGCGGGTCACCCACCTCCTCGCGGGCGAATCGCTCCATCCGCTGGAACCTCTCGTGCGTCGGCAGGCGATCGATCTCGAGGTAGCGCTGCGGCGCCGCGTCGATGCGCTCGCGCTCGCCGGGGTCGTCCTCGAACGGCCCGGTGACGCACACCTCGCCCGTCACCGTATCGTAGTAGGCGCGGTTCTCCGGGTCTGCGCATTCGAACGCGAACTCGATGGAGTCCCAGTCGGGCGCGGGGGCGTCGGCGGCGAGGCGCATACCGGGAGGGTCGCGCGATAACGCGCGGCCCGTCAAGGAAATTGCGCGAACTCGCGCGAAACTGCGCGAACTCGCCCGCCTGACGCGTTATTCAGCGCGCGCGACCGCGGCGGACCACGGCCCGGCGCGGGCCCTCGGCGGCCTGCCGGAGCACGTGCAGGTCCGGCATCAGCGGCGGCGCATTGTCGGCACCACCCGCCTCGATCGGGCACAGCCACGGCAGCATGTCGCCATTGTTCGTCGCCTCGACCGCGAGCCCGGCGAAATTCAGCTCCCCGTCGGACGCCGTCGCCAGCTCGCCCGCGATCGTCAGCGCCGCCGTCGGCACCGTCAGCACGATCGCATAGCCGTCCGGGAACCCGCACGGCGTCTTCACCCCCGCCAGCGCGGTCTGGTCGGTCACGGCGATCATCACCTTCGACGGCGTGTTCAGCACCGCCGAGAAGTTCAGCATCACCTCGGATTGCTGCGGATCGGCCGCCAGATAATAGAACCCGCCGACCCCGAACGAGCCGGCGATCCAGTCGAAGCGGACCGCCACGCGCGTGTACGCCGGGTCCTGCATCCGCGCCAGCATCGGCTCGATCTCCGTCGCCACCGCCGCGTTGCGCTGCGCCACCGTCGTCTGCGCCGCCGCCTGCACCGCCGGCTCGTCGGCCTGCGGCGCGGGCTTCACGTGGGCCAGCAATTGGTCGGCGGGCGCCTCCCCCTTCTCGACCGCCAGCTCCCACCCCGGCGCCCCGGCGCGGCGCAGCAGCAGCCCGGCGACCACCCCGAGCTCGTAGGGCTCGAGGTCGCTGGCGAACCGCGAACCGTCGCTGACGAACAGCCCGTCGGGCAGGTGCGATCGCGCCAGCGCCAGCACCTCGGCGTCGTCGGACTCGCACCCGAGCTCCGCGATCGCGCTCATGATCAGGCTGACGTACTCGGCCGAGCCCTCGGTGCAATCATAGCTGCGGATCGCCTTCATCTCGGCCGCGTGCTCGGCCTGCAGGCGCGCGTGCCAGTGGGCCGCCGCCGCCAGGCCGTCGCCCTCCGCGACGATCTCTGCGCGCAGGGCCTGGACCAGCTGCCGGCGCAGGTAGCGGGGCTCCCACGGCTCCGGATAGGGCGCCGAGCGGCTGCCCATACCCGTCTTCCAGTCGTCCTGATCGGCGAGGAAATGGAAGCCCTCGTGGAACATCAGCGACGCCGCAAAATCGGGCCACAGGGTGCCGCCATTGCTCACCCACCAGTCGTTCTGCGACTGCGTCTGATCGAGCGAGATGCCGAGCGACCTGACCCCGTCCAGCTCGCCGACGTTGAAGTACGACTGCCACTCCGGCGGCAGCGCCGCCAGCGTTCGCTGGGTGACGACCGGCGGTTTGCCTCCGCCGCCCTGATCGTTCCACACCCACGCCAGATCGTCGGCCAGCGACGTCAGCACCACCTGGCGCTGGCGCAGGTTGCCGGCGATGTCGGGCCACGCGCGCTCGGGGCAGCCGTACATCGCCGTGTCGAGGGCCGCCAGCAGCTGCTCGACGCGGGTCTTCGGCGGCTCCGCTTCGGGCCTGTCCTCGGGGACAGGTATGTCCACGCTCGTCGCCCCCGGCTCGGCCTCCGCGAGCGTGCCCGCCGAATCGGTGATTTCGGGCATCCGTCCCCCGGAGCCGTCGACACAGGCGGCGAGCGCCGCGCTGGCGACGATCCCGACGCCAAAGGTTCGAGTCGCTGCGGTCATGCGATTGCAAGGGTCACACCGCCGGCGAGCTTGTCCAGGCGCCGCGACGACCGCGAGGCCCCGCCTGTCGGCTCCGCCACAACGCCGCCCTCGCCGCCCGCGCGCGGCGCTCGCAGCCCGCGCTCACCAGCTGTGGTACGGCAGGATCGCGTCCTTCGTCAGCGCGTAGACCCGCTCCGGCTGGCTGGCGAACACCAGATCGCGCACGTCGCCGCCGGGGCGCTGGGTGGCCCACAGCACCGCCCCGTCCTGGTCGATCCGGAGCACCCGGGTGCGCGACTGGTCGCCGTCGTGCTCGCCGACGCCGACGAACATACCGCCGAACGGCTCCGCCTCGACCGGCCCGGCCCGCACCGACCAGCCGTCGGGCGGCGCCCACTCCTGCCACCACAGCTGCGCCCCGTCGGCCGTGGCGAACATCGCGTAGCCGAGCAAGCTGTCCTGAGGGACATCTCCATCGAATTGCGTCAGCGCCACCGCCAGCCCGGTCTGACCGGTCACCACCACGTCGGTCGGCAGCGCGTGCGCGTGCGTCGGCGCCGGCAGCATCACGTCCCACAGCGGCAGGCCCTCGGGCGACAGCGCCTCGAGGAACAGCTGGTCCGACGCATCATCGTCGGCGTGGCGCTCGCCGACGGCGTAGATCGTGCCGACATCGTCGATCGCCACCCCACGATAGCGCACCGTCCAGCCGACCCCGACCGGCGCGTCGTGCTGCCACATCAGCGCGCCCCCGCCGTCGAAGCGCAGCACCCACGCCCCCGCGCCGCCGGCCGCGTGGTTGCCGACGACCGCGATGTCGCCGCCCGTCCACGCCAGGTCGGTGACCGCGACCGGCAGGTCCACGTAGTCGGTGAAGAACGCGGTCGAGCCGTCACCGCCGACGTTCGCCAGCCACATGTGCCCGCCCGAGCCCGGCTCCTGCGCCTCGGTGTCGACGATCCCCGCGACCACCGCCTGCCCCTGGATCCCCTGGGCCTGCAGCGGCGCCCGCCCGTGCTCGCCGGCCCACTCGGTGATGTCCCAAAAGCCAGGATCGTCGCCCCCCGGCAGCGACACCTCGAACAGCTGCGCCGCCGTCTGCCCCTCAGGCCCGAAGTCCGCCAGCGCGCGGCCGACGATCATCGCCGACGCGTCGAGGAACCACCCCGGCAGCGGCGCCATGCAGCGCAGGTCGTCGGCCCCCGCCGGCTTGGGGATCACCAGCGGGTCGAGCGGCGCCCCCATGCCCAGCTCGCAGCTCGGCAGGCAGCCGTCGTCGAGGTCGGCGTTGGCCCCGTCGTCGCACGCCTCGCCCGGCTGGACCACGCCGTCGCCGCAACCCGGCGGCCCGCCCGTGCTGCTCGTGTCCGGCCCGGTGCTCGTCGTCGTCGTCTCTTCGCCAGTGCTCGTCGAGGTGTCCGGCCCGGTGCTCGTCGAGGTCGTCGCTTCGCCGGTGCTCGTCGAAGTCGTCGCCTCACCGGTGCTCGTCGAAGTCTCGGTCGCGCTCACGCCCTCGGTGGTCGTGCTCTCGCCCGTGCTCGTGCCGGTGGTAGTCGTGGATGTCGGATCGCCGGTGGTCGGCGGATCGTCGCTCGTGGTCGTCGCCGTCTCGCTGCCGCTCGCGGTCGCGGCCCCGGTGTCCGTCTCTGTGTCCCCGGGGACAGGTTGTGAAGGACAGGCCGTCAGCAGCCCGCAGACCATGAGCGCGGTCGAACGATCGACAATCGACATTGGCGAAATCTACGCGCGGGCCGCAGCGCCGGCAAGCCGCGCGCCGCGGTCGGTCCGGCGCCTCCACCGCGATCCGCACGCGAATCGACGAATGCGCGTACCTCCGACGCTCATCCTCCGCCCACGACGAATGCGCGGGGCGTCGCTACGATTCGCCCGATCTGTCGCGCCGGAGCGCGCACGCCCCGTGAGTTCGCCGGACGGATCGCGCCCCCGTGCGCCGCGTGAATCAGCGACGGAGGCGGGCCCGCCATGACCTTGACCGTCGAGCCTGCTGCGGCGACGGTCGAGCCCGCCGCGCGGCTCGCTCGGTTGCGCATCGCCGGAACTCGCGCATGCCATGGGCGGGAGAAAATCGCTGATGGGTTCCACATCGCTGAAGGGCAAGAAGATCGCGATCCTCGTCGTCTCGGGGTTCGAGCAGAGCGAGCTGGTCAAGCCGCGCGAGGCGCTCGATGCCGCCGGCGCCGAGACGGTGCTCGTCTCATCCGAGTCCGGCAAGGTGCGCGGCTGGAAGGGCGGCGACTGGGGCGACTCGTTCCCGGTCGACCTCGCGCTGAGCGACGCGCGCGCGGTCGATTACGACGCCCTGCTGCTGCCCGGCGGCGTCATCAACCCTGACAAGCTGCGCATCGACGAGGACGCGATCAAGTTCATCCGTCACTTCGTCGCCAGCGACAAGCCGGTCGCCGCCATCTGCCACGGGCCGTGGCCGCTGATCGAGTCGGGCGGGGTCCGCGGGCGCAAGCTGACCTCGTGGCCGTCGCTGCGCAGCGACCTGCAGAACGCCGGCGCCTCATGGGTCGACGAGGAGGTCGTGCTCGACCGCAACCTCGTCACCAGCCGCAAGCCCGACGACATCCCCGCGTTCGTGAAGACGATGATCGAGGCGATCGCCGCCGAGAAGGCGACCACCCACGCCGCCTGAGCCGCTCACGGATAGGCGGCGCGCACGACGATGCCGCTCGGCCCGCGCAGGAAGCTGCGGCCGAGCGCGTCGACGCGGATCTGCAGGCCCTCGTCGAGGTTGACGTCGGTCTCGCCCTCGCCGACCAGCTCGCCCAGCGGCGTGTACGCGAAATGCTGGACGACGCGGTTCGGCTGCGGGGTGATCCAGTTGTAGACCTCGCCGAGCACGAAGTCCTCGCCGCGCACCGGGATCTCCTGGTGCCGGCGGCGGAACGAATCATAGCAGTGGCCGCCGTCCCAGCCCTCGAAATCCATCGTGGTGCGCTGGACGTCGGCCACCGACGTGCCATCGGCGGCGAAGAACCGCATGTCGAGCGCGGTGCCGTCCGAGCGCCACAGGAACACGAACTCGCTCTCGTCGTTCATGCCGACGGTGAAGCCGTCGTACCAGTAGTGATAGTTGACGGACAGCTGCACCGGGCCCGCATCGATCCACCCGGCGCCGCCGGCCTTGAAGCGGCGGTAGTAGATGCCGTTGCCGCTGTGCTTCTGCGCGGCGACGATGCCCTCGCCGGTGGCCTGGTTGAGCGCGACGTGGTTGCCGTAGACGGCGTCGATGTCGAACGCCTCCTGCTGCGCCCCCGCCAGCCCGTCGGCGTCGACGAAGGTGATCAGCGTCTGGTTCGGCGACACCGTGATCACGCTGTTGCCGGCGGCGTCGATCGCCGCGTTGTGGAACTCGAAGTATGCGTCCGGCAGCGCGATCGCCGTCTCGGCGGTGACGACCGGCTGGCACGTGTTGTCCAGCAGCGAATAGGCGATGCGGTGGCTCGCCGGGTCGCCGCCGGCGTCGAACCACGTGACGAGGACCTTCTGCGCCTCGCGGGCGATGTGGATCTCCGGCTTCGCCCCCAGCCCCTGACCGGCGTCGTAGCTGCCGGCCACGAACTCCGGCCGCCGCACCGTGCCGTCGCCGTTCCAGCAGGTCACCTTGAGCGAGCCCGCGTCGCCGCGCACGACCACCAGCGCGCCGTCGGCCGCCACGTCGTAGTCGTCGATCGGCGTGTCGATGACGAGCGCGACCTCGTCGTCGCAGGCGTCGGGGATCCCGTCCTCGTCGACGTCGACGTCGTCGGGCCCGGCGAGACAGAGGTCGTCGCCGTCGCACACGCCGTCCATGTCGCTGTCGTTGCTGGCGTCCTGAGGGCACGCATCACAGGCGTCGGCGATCCCGTCGCCGTCGCCGTCGAGCCCGTCGTCGCCGCCCTCGCACACGTCGCAGGCGTCCGGGACGCCGTCGCCGTCGCCATCGGGCCCGCCCTCGCACGGGTCGCCGGTGGTGCTGGTGTCGGTGGTGATCGCGTCGGTGGTGCTCGAGTCCGCGGTCGTGCTGGTATCGACCGCCGTCGTCTCGCCAGTGGTCGTCGTCGTGTCGCCGGTCGTCGTCGTCGTGTCACCGGTCGTCGTCGTCGTCCCCGACTCGCTGTCGCTCATGGCGCTGGTGGTCGGTGCCGCGGTGGTCGGCGCGTCGGTGGTCGGCCCGCCGGTGCTCGGATCGTCGGTCGTGCCCGTGCCGGTGTCGCTCGTCGCGGCCGACTCGGTGGTCGCGATGGTGTCGTCGCCGCAGGCGACGCAGGGCAGGAGCACGGACAGGAACAGCGAACAGCGGCCACGCATCATCGCGGCAGTGTAGCCGCCAGCCGCGCGCGCCGGAGCGCGTGTCCGCGCGCCGACGCTGTGGCATAGTCGGCCGCATGCGACGGACCCCCGCGCTCGCGCGCCTCGTACCTGTCCTGTGGACCCTGTCTCTCGGTGCATGTGAAAAATCGGCCACGAACACGCCCGAGGCTGGCGCCGGGTCCGGCCCGAGCAGCGCCGCGCCGGCCGGCAAGCCGGCCCCGAAGGGCAGCTACGCCGACCTCGCCGGCCAGTTCGAGCAGGCCGCGGCCCAGCCGGGCGGCGCCGGCAAGCCCGATCTCGAGCGACTCACCGTCCCGCTGCTCGACGCCGCCTCCAAGCGGCTCAGCGAGCTGTCGATCGTGCACGAGGTCGAGCGCGGCGACGGCAAGGCGGCGCTGTGGATCAGCGCCGAGAGCGGCTCGCCGCTCGGGCGCCTGGCGGAGCAGCTGCGTTCCGCCGGCGACACGCGCACGGCCTACGACCTGGCGTGGTTCCGCGATCACCCCGGTCGCCCCGCCGGCTACGACGCGCCCGCCAACGTGCTGCGCCTCGAGCACGCGGTGATCCAGCGCGGCGGCGATCCGGACGAGCCGCGCCTGCGCCACGAGCAGGCGCGCGCCGAGGTGTGGGGCCGGCTGCGCCGCGGCGAGCCGTCGCCGTATCATTTCCGCCTGCTGGCCGGCAGCGGCGCCGACGAGGTCGTGCGCGGCGACGAGGTCCACGCCCGCGCCCGCGATCTCACGCGCGAGCTGCAGGGCGTGCAGGACCTGCTGATCAGCCCCGACGACGCCCCGGTCACGCAGGCCGATCTCGCCGCGGTGCTGGCGGCGAGCGAGGCCGGCCCCGCGATCGCCCGCCCGCTCACCGAGCTCGAGCTCCGCTTCGGTCGCCTCGCCGCCGCTGCGGTCCGCGGCGCCGACGAGACTGCCCGGCTGCAGCCGCAGATCAAGCAGGCGCAGGCCAAGGCGAAGGGCAAGAGCGCCGCCCAGGCCTCGGCCGGCCCGCGCGGCGCGTCGCTGCTGCTGGCGCTCGACCCGGTCAAGGGCGATGCGTCGGGCGTCGCCCACGCGCTGATCGTCGACCTGGCCGAAAGTACAGGTCCCGAGGACCCCAAGAACACGGCCCTGCTGCGCACCCACCTGACCGACATCGGCAAGGCCGTCGATCGCCACGCCGCCCACTTCGCCGCGCTCGTCGAGCTGCTGCGCCGGATCGCCGGCACCCCGTCCGGCAGCGAGCGCCGGGCCCTGGTCAAGGCGCTCGCCGGCGTGATCGAGCCGGTCGGTGACGACGCGCCGGCCAAGGCCAAGGCCCAGGCCGCCTACGTCAAGCGCTTCGACGAGGCCCTGGCCGGGCCCGCTCCCGCCCGCTGATTCACCGCCTCACGCGAGCTCCGGGCCCGCAGGGCCCGGAATTCACGTCCTTGACAATGGTTGCTTATCGGGTTAACTATTCATCGAACCCGCAACCAACGGAGCACCGCATGAAGAGCACGCCGGCCGGATGGCCCCGCATCTCCTCCTCGATCTTCTACGACGACCCCGCCGCCGCGATCGACTTCCTGTGCCGCGCGTTCGGCTTCGAGGTCCGCCTCAAGGTCGAGGGCGAGAGCGGCGACATCGCCCACTCGGAGCTGACCTTCGGCGAGGGCCTCATCATGGTCGGCGGCACCACGCGCCGCGACCCCGGCCGCGAGGGCTACCAGAAGCGCCACATCAGCCCGCGCGCGGCCGACGGCGGCAACACCCAGACGCTGTGCATCTTCGTCGACGACGTCGACGCCCACTGCGCCCGCGCCCGCGAGAGCGGCGCCCGGGTGTTCCGCGAGCCCAGCACCGAGGACTACGGCGAGGACTACTGGGCCGACCGCAGCTACGGCGCGCTCGACCCCGAGGGCCACCAGTGGTGGTTCATGCAGCGCGTGCGCGACCCGGGGCAGCGTGCCGGCTGACCTCGACCGCACCCTCGCGGCGCTGGCCGACCCGACCCGCCGCGGCGTGATCGATCTGCTGCGCCGCAGCCCCCGGCGCGCCAGCGAGATCGCCGAGGCGCTCGACATGACGCGCCCGGCCATGAGCCGCCACCTCCGCGTGCTGCGCAAGGCCGGGCTGGTCCGCGAGGACGCGCAGGACGACGACGCCCGGGTCCGCGTGTACCGCCTCGAGCAGGCGCCGTTCACCGGCCTGCGCGGCTGGCTCGACGAGGTCGAGGAATTCTGGGCCGACCAACTGCAAGCATTCAAGGCCCACGCCGAACGCCGGGCCCGCGGGAGAAGAGCATGACGACGCAGCTGCGCGGCGACGCGGCCAACGTGTCGGTGTCGGTGGCGGTGCCGCCGGCGCTGGCGTTCGAGATCTTCACCGAGGAGATCGATCAATGGTGGCGCCGCGGGAGCAAGTTCCGGGTCGCGGGCAAGCACCGCGGGATCATCCGCCTCGAGCCGGAGGTGGGCGGCCGGCTGTTCGAGTCGTTCACCACCGACGCGGGCACGCGGGTGGTCGAGACCGGGCGCGTGCTGGTGTGGCAGCCGCCGACCCGCCTGGTGTTCGAGTGGCGCGCGGCCAACTTCGCCCCGAGCGAGCGCACCGAGGTCGAGGTGGAGTTCACGCCGAGCGGCGACGGGACCTGTGTCCGCGTGCAGCACCGCGGCTGGAGCGAGCTGCGCCCCGACCACCCGGCCCGCCACGGCCAGCCGGTCGACGCGTTCCTGCGCGGGACCGGGCTGTGGTGGGGCGAGCTGATGACCTCCCTGCGCGAGCACGCGGCCGCCCGCGCCGCGGCCCGCTGAGCGATCGTCACCGACCGCCGCGAGCGGCGGTCGCGGCGACCGGTGCTTCAGGACATGTCTCCGAAGACATTTCCGAAAGCACAGGCTCTCAGGGACATGCTCCAAAGGACCTGCGCGCGATCCTCCCGATCGGCGTGTCCGCGCGCGCCGAGCCGGTCAAGCCCCCTTGACCGCGTAGATCACCCGCACCCGCGACGTGATCTCGATCCGCCCCGGGATGATCGGCGTCGCCGCCCCGAGCTCGTCGGCCGCCGCGAAGTGGTACTCGGGCAGCGGCGGCGGCATGTCCTCGATCACCTGGGCCATCAGCGGCCCGTCGAGCAGGGCCCCGAGCGCCTTGGCGACCGTGTGGATCTCGTCGATCGCCAGCTTGGTCGCCTGCCCCAGCCCCTCGCGGCGGTACTTCTTGTCGTCATTGACCACGAAGCGCAGCCCGCTCGCGGTGTTGACCCCGGCCGACACGCCGGCGTCGTAGACCGCGACCGCGCGGGCCACCGGGGCCGTCACGCTGATCACATTGGTCGCGCGATAACCGACGAGGATCTCGGTCTGCGTGTCCTCGTCCCATTTGGTGACGGCCTCGAGCTGCAGGTCCGCGGTCTGGATCGCCGACTCGGGGATCTTCTG
Organism: Nannocystis bainbridge; assembly: GCF_028368995.1. Classification (GTDB taxonomy): domain Bacteria; phylum Myxococcota_A; class Polyangia; order Nannocystales; family Nannocystaceae; genus Nannocystis; species Nannocystis bainbridge. The sequence goes on from NZ_JAQNDL010000001.1 coordinate 1,446,575, forward strand.
CTGCTTGACCGCGGCGATGACCTTGACCATGCGCTCGGCGTTCTCCTGCACCGCCTCCGCCGGCTGCTTGGCCTGCGTGGTCACGCCGAGCCGCAGGATCGCCGCGTCCGGCTCCGCGCGCACGACGCTGCTCCCGGTCGCCTCGATCGTCTTCGTGTTCACGAACTCTCGTGGTTGCATGAACCCGAGCTTGGGACGTGCCCCGCCCGCCGGCGGGCGATCGACGATTCGCCGCCGACAGTCGCAGCGCGCGGCGACGCCTGCGAGGCCACCGCGACGGTGCGGACGGGGCGCCCCGGCCCGCGCGCAGCGACGCGCACGGCCACGCGCGGGGGCGCTCAGCCTGACCCGGGGTCGGCGGCCCGGATGGCCCCCATGACATGTCCGCAGAGACATTCTCCGCAGCGTGCGCGCGCCGGCGCGCGGCCTGGTTGCACGCACGTCGCCGCTGATCGATCGTGGGCCCGTGCCGGTCCGCGTCCGTCCCTCGCTCGTCCTCGTGCTCCTGTGCGCCTGCCCGTCCGCGGCCGGCACCACCACCGAGGACACCGTCGCCTCGACCGGCAGCGGCGGCGCGGCCACGGGCGAGCCGACTTCGACCGGCCCTGACGCGCCGACCACCGCGGGCGGCTGCCCCGCGCCGCTCGCCGAGTGCGACGGGGCCTGCGTCGACGTCGCCCACGACCCGGCGCATTGCGGCGGCTGCGACAGCCCGTGCGACGCCGGCCTCGCCTGTCTCGAAGGCCAGTGCGGCGTCGCCTGCGGCCCCGGCACCGCCACCTGCGACGGCGCCTGCGTCGACCTCGAGGTCGACCCCAGTCACTGCGGCGCCTGCGACCGCGCCTGCGACCCCGGCGTCGCCTGCGTCGCCGCGACCTGCGTGCCCGGCTGCGCCCCCGAACAGGCGCTGTGCGGCGAGGCCTGCGTCGACCCCGGCAACGACGAGGCCCACTGCGGCGGCTGCGATACCGCCTGTCCTTCGGGACAGCCCTGCGTCTACGGCCAGTGCGTCGGCGTCGGCCTGCACCACCTCCTCATCAGCGGACAGAGCCTCTCGACCGGCTCGGGCTCCGTCGTCGTCAGCGTCGAGCAGCCGTTCGCCAACGTCTCGTTCAACACCGGCGTGCGGGCCGGCGGCGTGGGCCTCACGGGCTTCATCCCGCTGATCGAGACCTGGAACGGCGGCGAGGGCGAGACCATCGCCTCGGGCGCCGCCAACCTCGTCAGCCAGCTCGAGCAGGACCGCGGCGGCAGCCACAAGATCCTCGCCTCGGCCCACGGCGTCGGCGGCCAGCCCTACGGCGCGCTCAAGAAGGGCACCGCGCCCTACGCCAACGGCGTCGCCCAGGTCACCGCCGGCGTCGCCCTCGCGGCCATGGCCGGCGAGGCCTATGCCGTGCGCGCCGTCGCCATCGTCCACGGCGAGAGCGACCACCTCGGCGGCAACCTGGCCTACGCCGAGGATCTGCTGGCCTGGCAGAGCGACTACGAGGCCGACGTGAAGGCCATCACCGCCCAGCCCTACCCCGTGCCGATGTTCCTGTGCCAGATGTCGAGCTGGACCATGTACGGCAGCAGCGTCTCGCGGATCCCCGGCGAGCAGCTGGCGGCCGCGCGGGCCCGGCCCGACCGGATCTTCGTCGTCGGCCCCAAGTACATGCTGCCCTACGTCGACGGCGTGCACCTCACCGGCGAGGGCTCGCGCTGGCTCGGCGAGTACTACGCCAAGGCCTACCGCCGGGTCCTCGTCGAGGGCCTGCCGTGGCGACCGCTGGCGCCGCGCAGCATCACCCGCGAGGGCGCCGTCGTCACCGTCGAGTTCGAGGTCCTGACCCCGCCGCTGGTGCTCGACGAGCTGCTCGTCAGCAACCCCGGCAACTACGGCTTCGAGTTCACCGACAGCAGCGGCGCCCCGCCGGCGATCGCCGCGGTCGCGCTCGCGGGCCCCACCACCGTCCAGCTGACCCTCGCGGCCGAGCCCGTCGGCGGCAACCAGCGGGTCCGCTACGCCGCCACCGGCGTGCCCGGCGTCAGCGCCGGCCCGACCACCGGCGCCCGCGGCAACCTGCGCGACTCCGATGCGACCGTCAGCCGCCACGGCTACAGCCTCTTCAACTGGGCCGTCCACTTCGACGAGCCGGTCCAGTGACGCCCTGCGCTCCTACCGCGGCACATCGGCGCAAATCACGCGATCCTCAATTTGCGCCCGGAACAGCGCCCGGGGCGGTCCTGTGAGGCCGAGCCCGGCCTATAGCCCATGTCCGAGCTTGCGCCGGGGCGCCCGCCGATCATGCCCCCTCTCATGCCGCGAGTCCTCATTGTCGACGACGAGGAGCCCCTGCGCGCGAGCCTCAGCTACGCGCTCACCCGCGAGGGCTACAGCGTCACCACCGCCGAGGACGGCGCCAGCGCGCTCGAGCAGACGCGCACCCGCAACCCTGACCTCGTCATCCTCGACCTCATGCTGCCCGGCCTCGACGGCATGGAGGTGTGCCGCCGCCTGCGCGCCGTGTCCGACGTCCCGGTCGTCATGTTGACCGCGCGCGACCGCGGCCAGGACAAGGTCGACGGCCTCACCGTCGGCGCCGACGACTACGTCACCAAGCCGTTCGACACCCCCGAGCTGATCGCCCGCGTCGGCGCCGTCCTGCGCCGGCGGGCCAGCGCCCAGCGCCTCCTCGAAGAGGACCGCCTGCTGGTCCAGCGCATGGAGGACCTGCTGCGCCAGGCCCCGATCCCGCGGATCTCCGCCAGCGAGCGGCCGCCCGCGCACGGACGCCTCGAGGGCGGCCGCGTCGTCGTCGACCTCGACAGCGCCACCGTCCTCGTGCGCGGCCGGGCGATCACCACCTCGGCGGCCGAGTACGCGCTGCTGCGGATCCTCCTGTCCTACCCCGGCCGCGTCGTCACCCGCACCGAGCTGATCGAGCGCACCTGGGGTCACGGCGCGCCCGACGGCCACACCCTGCTCGCCGTGCACATCCGCTGCCTGCGTGAGAAGATCGAGGAGGACCCGGCCCAGCCGCGCCTCGTCATCACCGTGCCCGGCATCGGCTTCCGCTACGACCTGCCGTCCTGATCGAGGCCACCACCGCTCGCATGCCCGCCACCGCCCGCAGCAAGCGACGATTCGGGCGTCTGGGCGTCCGCCGGCGCCTGTTCGTCACCACCCTCGGCCTGCTGGTGCTGTGCGCCGGGGCGCTCGTGTCGGTGGTCCTGTGGTCGTTCGAGCGCTTCTACCTGGCCACCGCCGCGGCCGACCTCGGCGCCCGCACCCACGCGCTGGCCCAGACCGCCGGCGACCTGCTCGAGCAGGACGACCTGACCCGCCTGCGCCTCCTCGTCGAGCGCTACGGCGCCCCCGAGGACATCGCCCTGCGGGTGGTCGCGCCCGACGGCCGCCTGCTCGCCACCTCGCAGCAAGACCCCGCCGAGAGCGCGATCGTCTGGCCCACGGTGCCCGGCATGGCCGAAGCCCTGGCCGGCCGCGCCGCCAACGGCATCGCTCCCGGCCTCGTCGACAGCCAGGAGCGCATCTACCACGCCGTCCCGATCGTCCGTCACGGCCGCCAGCTCGGCGTCATCCGCATGTCGCGCTCGCTCGCCCAGCTGCAGGCGCACATGACGGCCACGGTCTTCACCGTGCTCGCCGCGCTGGCCGTCATCCTCGCCGTCGGCGCCGGCTTCGTCGCATGGTTCGCGCGCGGCCTGGCGCGGCCGATCCAGCAGATGCGGGACTTCGCGGTCGCGCTCGGCCGCGGCGAGCTCGGCGCTCGCCTGGCGATCGCCCGCGCCGACGAGCTCGGCGAGCTCGCGGCCGAGCTCAATCGCATGGCCGAGCGGCTCGCCGCGCTCGAGGGCGAGCGCCGCAGCTTCCTCGCCAACGCCTCGCACGAGCTGCGCACCCCCGTCTCCAACCTCCACGTCACCTTGCAGGCGCTCGACGGCGGCGCCGGCGAGGATCCCGAGCTGCGCACTCGCTTCGTCCGCACCGCCGTCGACGAGACCACGCGGCTGCGCACCCTGATCCAGGACCTCCTCGACCTCGGCCACCTCGAGGCCGGCTCGACCCGCCTCGAGCGCAGCGACACCGCCCTGCGGCCCGTGCTCGAGCGGGCCACGCGGGCCATCGAGGGCCGCGCGCTCGACCGCCGCGTCTCGCTCGCCGTCGACCTCGACGAGGACCTGACCGTCTGCATCGACCCCGAGCGGATCGCCCAGGCCCTGCTGTGCGTCCTCGACAACGCCCTCAAGTTCTCGCCAGCGGGCAGCCGCATCGAGGTCGCGGCCCGCCGTCGCGGCAGCCGCGTCGACATCACGGTGCGCGACCAGGGCCCCGGCATCGCCGACGCCGACCGCCCGCACGTGTTCGAGCAGTTTTACACCGCCGACCCCGCGCGCCGCCGCGGCGGCTCCGGCCTCGGCCTGGCGATCGCCCGGCGGATCGTCGACGCCCACGGCGGCACGATCCACGTCGACACCGGCCCGGCCCGCGGCGCCGCCCTCGTCATCACCCTGCCCCTCGCCTCGCCCGCGGCGTGAACTTCGGTCATCTGTCCCGAAGGACAGAATCACATGTCCTCCAGGACATGCGCGTTCATCGGTCCGTTCACCCCTCCTCGTCGGGCCAGCGCACCACCCGGCTCGCGTGCGCCACCTCCGGTTGCGGCGCCGGTCCTGCCAATGTCCGAAAGGTCAGGTTGATGCGCGGCCCCGTCACCCCCGGCTCGCGCGGCACCTTGTGCTGGTGCGTGTGCTGCAGGTCGCCGCGCATGATCAGCAGGTCGCCCGCCGCCAGCGCCAGCGTCAGGCACGGCTCGCTCGCCCCGCGCGCGCGGACCAGGAATTGCCGCGTCGCCCCGAACGACAGCGACGCGATGATCGGGTCGCGGCCCACCCCTGGGCTGTCGTCCGCGTGCCAGTTCACCCCGTCCTCGCCGTCGCGGTACAGCTGCACGATGAGCGCGTTGAAGCGCGTCTCCGCCGTCGCCTCCGCCAGCGCGCGCAGCTCCGTCAGCAGCGGCGTCCACGGCAGCGGCGTGAACACCAGCCCCGAATAATCATAGGACCGCTCGCCGTAGTTGACCGTCAGCCGCGGCAGCTCGCGCGGGCGCCCGCCGTTCTCGTAGCGCACCGCCAGCCACGGCGTCTCGCGCAGCAGCGTCGCCATCAGCGCCGCCGCGCGGGCCGGCGCCACGAACCCGCGGGCCACCCGGATCCGGTCGTCCAGCAGCGAAGCCAGCCCCGCCGCGGTCACGGCGACGGCTCCAGCCCCGGCCCTGGTCGCACCAGCGCCACCTTGTGATAGACCAGCGCGAACCCCATGCGGGCCGCGTTGCGCTCGGTCGGGATGCCCGGGCGCGAATGGATGCACACCACCGCGCACCCGCGGGCCTGCGCAGCCTGCAGCCGCAACGCGATGAGCGCCTGCTGGATCCCCCGCCCGCGGTGGCTCGCCCGCACCGAAGTCCCCAGCAGCGCCGCCACCCCCTCGCCGACATCGAGCGAACCGCCCCCGACCGCCGCCGCGCCGTCGAGCGCCAGGAAGCACTCCGTGCGCGCCTCCGCGATCATCCGCCGCGACGCGTCTGCCAGCGCCTCCGGCACCGGCGCGCCCTCGGGGCGAAAGCCGCAGGTCGAAGCCTCGACGAACGCCTCGACCTGGGCCCTATCCTTCCGATCGACGCGCGCGAACGTGATCCCGGCCGGCCACCCGAGCGCCGGCGCGAACGCCTCGCCCGCCGTCAGCGGCCGGGCCAGCACCGCCTCGAACTCGCGCAGCACGAAGCCTCGGGCCGCCAGAGCGGCCAGCAGCGTCTCGTCGGCGAAGGCGCACACCTCGAGCTTCGGCTCGATGCCGCGGCTGGCGTAGAACTCGACCAGGCGGTCGACCTCGGCCTCCGCGACCGGCCCCGCGAGCCCGAGCCCGCACGCCTGATTGGTCCACGAACCCGGCCCGCTGACCGACATGAACCCGCCGGCGACCGGCTCCGAAACCAGCGCCGCCGCCACCGTGCATTCGGCCTGGCGACGCTCCTCGAGCACGGCGATGTCCCTCGGCGACAGCTGCGACATGATGCGCGCGAGCCTACGCCAACTCGCGGGGCCCGCCAAGCGCGGCCCCGCGACATGTCCCTTCGGCCAGCTCGAAATATATCCGCCGCTGCTCCCGCGGTCCGCCGGAGAGATTCGACCGTCGCTCGCGCGGGTGCAGCGCGAGCCGCACGCGACGCAACCTGCCTTACGACCGCGATCCTTGCGGGAGCTCGATCAGAATTCGAAGCCGCAGCACTCGAACGAGATATCCGCCTTCTCGTCCGGCTCGAGCGCGCAGAACCCCTCGGATGACCCGCACGTGCCGTCCGGCTGGCCGGCGATGAGGCACGTGCAAGTGTCGCCCTCGCAGCGGATCTCCTCCGCCGGCCCGTCGATGCACTGGAAGCCGTACGAGCACGTATCCGGCCCCTCGCTGGATCCGATCTCCTCGCACTCCTCCGCCGAGCACGCCTCCACGAGCGCCAGCGACTCCGCAGCGCAGCCGTTCAAATTCTCGCTCAGCAGCTCCTCGCAGGTCAGCCCGCTGGCGCACTGGTAGGCCGCGACCGTGGCCGCGGTGCACGCCTCGTCGCCGCCGGGGAGGTCGCTGGTGCAGTCGAGCTTGCAGGAGGCGACGTCGCCGAACTCGGGCGACTCGCACTCGTTGACGAACTTCTCGCACAGCGACTCGCACGCGGCGTCGACTTCGGGCGAGACCTCTCCGCCGGTGGTGGTGCCGGGCTCCTCGGCGGTCGTCGCTTCGGTCGTGCCCTCCGTCGAGGTCGGCGCAGTGGTCTCCGTGGTCTCCGTGGTCTCCGTGGTCGAGGTCGGCGCCGTCGTCATCGCGTCGGTGCCTGCCGTGTCCTCGGTGCCTGCCGTCGCGTCGGTGCCTGCCGTCGCGTCGGTCGTCGCGTCGGTGTCCGTGGTCATCGACTCGCCGCCGGGGCACGCGGCGAGTGCGAACACTCCGGCGATCAGACAGGCGCGAGCGAAAGACGAAGTCATCGTGTTCATGGCCGGCGAAGTAACCGGGCCGCCGAGAAAAATTGCGGCGATGTTCGCGCGAACGACCGCCACCTCGCAGCCCCCGTCGAGCCCGCCGCCGCGAAGCTCTCCGGGACGCGGGACGGCCGCGGACGCGGCTCACGGCCAGCGACGGCCAGCAGCGCGAGCGCGAGCCTCGTCGGCGCCATGGGGCCCTGCCCGAGGCGGCTCGGGCCGGGCTGCCCGCCGCATGCAATTTCGACCAGCTCCTTTCGTGCCGGCCACCGACTGGCAGACCGGCCGCATTTCGCGGATCCTCACCGCTCTGCCATGCCCGACGTGATCGAGTTCTACCTGGCCGGCGAACTGAACGGCGAGTTCTCCAACTTCGCCCCCTTCCCGATCAAGCTCGGCGGCAAGAGGTGGCCGACCAGCGAGCACTACTTCCAGGCCCAGAAGTTCGCCGGCACGCCGCACGAGGAGGAGATCCGTCGCGTCAAGAAGCCGCGCCTGGCCGCCGAGATGGGCCGCGACCGCAAGCGCCCGCTGCGGCGCGACTGGGAGGCCGTCAAGGAGCGCGTGATGCTCGACGCCCTGCGCGCCAAGTTCAACCAGCACGACGACCTCCGCGCGCTCCTGCTCGCCACCGGCAACGCCCGCCTCGTCGAGCACACCGCCAACGACGCCTACTGGGGCGACGGCGGCGACGGCAGCGGCAAGAACCGCCTCGGCTACCTGCTCATGCAGCTCCGCGAAGAGCTGCGCAACGCCTGAGTCCTTGGCCGATCGGGTCGCAACGTCCGCGCGCGCCGACGATTGCGAAGCGACCCCCGCGAGCTCACGGCGGCGCCGCGCGCGTGCGACGACGCGGACATGCGCGCAAGCATGGCATCGATCGCCTCGTCGCATTCCAGGATGTATCGAGGCGTTCGAGGCCGGCGCGGTATCGAGGAGCTCGATCTCCGTCGACGTCGCCGCGCCTTCGCTGCTACTGTCGCCTCTGCGATGTCCCAGCCCGATTTCGACGGTTCGCAGGTGATCGAGACCGCCACCATGGTGCTGTTCTGGCAGCCGCCGGGGCTGTTCGGCCAGTGGACCCCCTCGCGCTTCGAGGTCGACGGCGTCACCTACGGCTGCGCCGAGCAGTTCATGATGGCCGAAAAGGCCCGGCTGTTCGGCGACGAAGCCACCCGCGCCCGGATCCTCGCCACCGACTCACCGAAGCAGCACAAGGCCCTCGGCCGCGAGGTCGCCGGCTTCGAGCAGGCCGTGTGGGACCGCGAGTGCCTCGACATCGTCGTGCGCGGCAACCGGGCCAAGTTCGGCCAGGACCCGGCCCTGCGCGCCGCCCTGCTCGCCACCGGCGACAAGCTGCTCGTCGAGGCCAGCCCGCTCGACCGCCTGTGGGGCGTCGGCCTGCGCGCCGACGACCCGCGGATCCACGACCCGGCCCAGTGGCGCGGCAAGAACCTGCTCGGCGAGGCGCTGATGCGCGTGCGCGCCGAGCTCCGCGCCGCCGATCTTTCATAAACATGTCTCTTGAGCCATATCGCACGACGTGACTCTTCGGACAGCTCACCGCCAGCCGCCCCTCACGAGAACTTCAGGTCGAGCCGCCCCAGCGCGAAGAAGAACGGCGCCGGCGCCCGCGGCAACTTCCCTCGCATCAAGTTGCGCAGCGCCAGCCGCGGCCAGCTGCGCCGCGCGTCGACCCCGGAGAAGAACCGCGCCCCGCGTAATAGATCCGCTCGACCTCCTCGTCGCCGACCCGCCCGCGCACATAACTCGGCGTGTGCAGCCCGTGGTGATCCCACGCGTCGCGGCCGGGCTGCGGCGCCAGCCGCTGCGCCCGCCCCGGTCGCCCCGGCTCGCTCACGGACGACCACTGCGGCGAGTCCAGCTCGGCCCCCGCCGGCAGCTGCAGCGCGAACAGGTTGTTGCGAAAGTCGAGTTGAAACCCGCCGACGAACATGGTCCAGCGCCCGTCGACCCGGGCCACGCACGGATCGCCGTAACCGAGCAGGTTCCGCGCCGGCGTGCCGTCCAGCATGCTGTAGAGCAGCGTCGGCGGGCCACACGGACGCAGTCGGGACACTCGCGGATCGACGGACTCGGACACGCCCACGACGGTAGCACCGCGATCGCCGCAGCATCACGGCGACGCAGACCGCGACTCGCTCGTCGTCCTCGACAAACTCGCGCAGGCCCACGCCCCGTCGGACCTCGCCCTGCCATCAATCCACGCCGCCCGCCGAATCACCCACTCCCGCGATGCACCGACCTTCGCGGCGCGATCTCCAGTGGCGGCATCCGCCCTCTCGACGACCGCACCACCGCGATCTCCGAGCCCCACCAACATCCTGCATCGCGCCGCGCCTCGCAGCCCGCGAACGCGACCCATCACCCAACCACTGAACCGACCCTAACACGTCGCAGCGTCCCGCTACCAGCCCCGATCTGCTCACGTCCGCCGGCTCGGCCTGGAGGATCCGCACCCATCCTCTCCGCGCCTGCGCTCGCCCCCTCGAGCCGCGGTGTCATCTTTCGCCCATGACTCGACCGCTCGCCCCGCCGGAGGCCGAACTCGTCGCCGAGGAGCGCCGCGTCTTGCGGGACCTCGCCGCTGCGCTGCCCGGGGCCCGCTATTTCGGCCGCCTGCGCGTGCGCACCGCGGCTGGCGAGCGCGACGTCTTGCTCGCCGATCGCGCCTTCGTCGGTCACGACCTCGCGCTCGTCGACTGGCGCACCGCCCCGCTCGCCGAGGTCTTCTTCACCTGCGACGTCGGCGACGACTACGAGCTGGAGCGCGACGATCGCCCCCTGCGCGGCGTCGTCGTTCGCCGTCACCTCGTCCACCTCCGCGCCGGCGAGCTCGTCGGCCTCGACCTCGCCGATCGCCGCCTCCGTCGTCAATCACACGACCTCTGGCTCGCCGACGAGCGGCCCGGCCCGCGTATCGCCCCGCGCCCGCCCGCCCAGCGCAGCCGCCCGCTGTCGCCCGCGCGCGTCGAGCTCGATCCGCACCAGCGCGCCGCCGTCGAACTCGCCGCCGAGCGCTCGCTGCTCGTCCTCGGCGAGGCCGGCTTCGGCAAGACCACCGTCGCCCTGCACCGCCTCGCCTTCCTCGCCCGCGCCGCCCACGACGCCCGCCGTCCGTTTCGCGCCCTCATGCTCGTGCCCACCCCCGGCCTGCAGCGCCTGGCCGTCCGCATGCTCGCCGACCTCGGCGTCGCGCGCGTCCACGTCGACACCTTCGAGCGATGGGTCACCGCCCAGGCCCGGCGCCTGTTCCCCCAATTGCCGCGCCGCCTCAGCGAGGCCGCCGGTCCCGGCGTGCGCACCTTCAAGCGCCACCCCGCCTTGCGCACCGTCCTGCCGCAGATCGTCGTTGGCACTGCCGCCATGCGCGACCTCGCGTCCGGCTACCGCGAGCACGCCGTCAGCCTGCGCGACCTCCTGTTGCACCTCTACGGCGACCGCCAACTGCTGGCCGACGTCGCCGCCCAGGCTCCGGACGAGCTCGGCCCCGCGGTCCTGCAGGACGTGCTCGCCCACACCAAGATCCAGTTCAGCGCCACCACCGAGCGGGCCATGGCCCACGTCGACGGCGAGCGGCTGCAAACCCTCGACGGCCGCCCGATCGACGCCGGCACCCCGCTCGCCGACGCCGACACCCTCGACGTCGAGGACTTCGCGGTCCTGTTCGCCTTGCATCGCCGGATCACCGGCGGCGACCGCACCCCGCACGGCGCCCTCTCGCATTATCAACACATCCTGCTCGACGAGGCCCAGGAGCTGGCCCCCATCGAGCTCGAGCTGCTCGCCCGCGCCGTCGCGCCCGACGGCACCGTCACCGTCGCTGGCGACGAGCGACAGCAAGTCGACGCCTCGACCGCCTTCCCCGGCTGGCCCGCCGTGCTCGCCGAGCTCGGGCGCAGCGAGGCCACCACCGCCGCGCTCACTGTCAGCTACCGCTGCCCGCCGCCCATCGAGGACGTCGCCCGCGCCGTGCTCGACCCTGGCCAGCGGCCCCGCGACGTCGCCCACCGCGACCACCTGCTCGTCACCCGCCACGACAGCCCCTGCCACCTCGTCGCCGACCTCACCGACGCCTTGCTCGCGCTGACGCGCGCCGACCCGCACGTCCACGTCGCCGTCGTCTGCCGCCACGTCGAGACCGCCGCGGCCCTGCACGCCGACCTCGCGCGCGCGCTGCCGGCCCGCCTGGTCGTCGAGGACGGCGAATTCCGGTTCGCCCCCGGCATCGAGGTCACCACCGTCCAGGACGTCAAGGGCCTCGAGTTCGACCTCGTGATCGTCCCCGACCTCGACGGCGCCACCTACCCCGATCGTGCTGACGCCCGCCGCGCCCTCTACGTCGCCGCCACCCGCCCGCTGCACCGCCTGTGGCTGGCCAGCCCCGGCCCGTGGTCGCCGCTGCTCCCGACCTGGCTCCTGGACCATGTCCGCGAGGACATCCCGAACGAGCCCACCCGCGTGCCCCAACCACAGGTCTCATGAGACATGTCCGTTCGGACATGGCGAGCGCAGCCCGCTCGCGCTTCGAACATAACTCTTCGTACATGTCCAATGGGTCATGTCAATCGCCGAGCCGCTCGAGCACGGCGCTCCGCACATGTCCGATGGCCATGTCGATCGCCGAACCGCTCGAACACGGCGCTTCGCACATATCCGATGGGCCAATGTCGATCGCCGCGCCCGCTCGAACACGGCGCTTCGCACATGTCCGATGGGACACGACGATCACCCCACCCGCTCGAACCCGGCGCTTCGCACATGTCGATGGGCCGCGTCGATCACCGCGCGCGCCGCGAACCTGCCGCCTCGCACATGTCCTCGAGGACATCCGCCCCGATCCACCGCGAGACGGCCCCCGACGCGCGCTCCAGGCAATCCCCGCGCCCTGCGATCGACCGCCGTTCAGCGCCCTCACTGCTTGACGAAACGCACGACGCCGGGCCTCCGCCGTCTCCGAGACCGCGGCGCGCGACGCCCTCGGGGTGGGGTCTGCCTCGCCCCTGCGCCGGCGCTGCGCCGACTGCTACGGTCCCCGCATGCAGCAGCCCGACGCATCTCCGCCCCGCCAGTTCGGCCTGCCGCTCGTCGGCAACACCCTCGGGATCATGCGCGACCCGATCGCCTTCCAGCGCCGCGGCCATCGCCGTCACGGCCCCGTCTTCTCCGCGCGGATCTTCGGCACCACCCTCACCTTCGTCGACCCTGTCGGCGCCCCCGAGCTGTTCGAGCAGGTCATCCGCACCCCCACCGATCAGCTCAGCCTCGTCGCCGCCTACAAGCACCTGGTCGGCCGGATCCTCGGCCCCGAGCTGTTCACCGAGATCGACAAGCCGATGCGCGAGGGCCTGTCGGTCAAGTACATCGGCAAGCACGTCGGCCCCACCGTCGCCTTCGCCCCGCAGGTGCTCGCGCGGCGGATCCCCGGCACCCACGGCACCATCGACGGCCTGCGCATGGCCAACGACGTCGTCCTCCACGTCGTCGCCCACTACGTGCTCGGCCACGCCGGCGCCGAGCGGCACGCCGACGAGCTCGCCGAGGCCATGCACGTGCTCGAGAGCGACTTTAGCATCCTCGGCATGATGCTCCCGATCGAGACCGCCTCGGCCCGTCGCCGCCGCGCCGCCTTCGATCGCATGATGAGCCTCATCGAGGACGAGGTCCGCGCGCGCATGGCCGACCGCGGCGAGCACGACGATTTCTTGCAGTTCGCCATCGACCACATGGCCGCCGGCGGGACCGAGAAAAACAGCGTCCGCTGGCTCGCCCTGCGCGTGCTCGGCACCATCTTCGGCGCCCACACCAACACCGCCATGTCGGTCGCCTCGACCCTCAGCGACCTCGTCGAGCACCCCGACGCGCTCGCCCGGGTGCGCGCCGAGATCGCCGCCCTCCCCGCCGACGCGCCGATGGACCTCGCCGCCATGCGCTCGCTCGTCCACCTGCACCGCGCGATCAACGAGAGCATGCGCCTGCGCAGCAACGGCGGCCTGTGGCGCATGGCCATGCACGACATCGACCTCGGCGGCTTCAAGCTGGCCAAGGGCACCGTCGTCGGCGCCAGCATGGGCCTCGTCAACCTCGACCCCGCCCGCTACGCCGGAACGCACGAGTATCGGCCCGAGCGCTTCGAGGCGATGACCACCGACAATTATCAGAGCCCGCCGGTCGGCTCGACCCCGCTGCAATTCGGCGCCTTCGGCACCGGCCGCAACCTGTGCTCGGGCCGCCCGCTCGCCTACGCGATGCTGGCCGCGATCCTCGTGCCCCTCCTGCGCGACTACCAGTGGCAGATCGTCGACCGCCCGCGCCGGTGGTTCACCCTGCTCACCGGCGGCCTGTCACGCCCGATCGGCGGCCTCACCCTCCGCTACCGCCGGCGCTGAGCGCAGATCACAGCGGCGTGCCGAAGCGCTCCAGCGGCCAGAACACCGCCTGCGCCTTGCCGCGGATCATCGCTACGGGCACCGGCCCGAAATGCGCGCTGTCGTGCGACAGGCCGCGGTGATCGCCGCGCACATACACATGGTCGGCCGGCACGACCGTGGCAGCCCGCGCGGCGACCGGCGCCGTGACGTGGATCGCGTACTCGCGGCCGTCCGGCGTCGTCTCGAACCAGCACGTCGGCGTCTCGCCCTCGCACGGGCGCCGCGACCACCGCGTGCCGTTGACGATCAGCGCCCCGTCCTCGGCCTCGGCGACGCTGTCGCCCGGCAGCCCGACCACGCGCTTCACGAAGGTCTGCGACGGATCGTCGGGGTAGAGGAACGCGATCACGTCGCCGCGCGCCGGCACACGCGCGCGCTCGTGGAGCTTGGTGACGACGAAGTGGTCGCCCTCGCGCAGGCCCGGCTGCATCGTCCCGCTCGGCGTGCTGTACGTCTCGAGCGCGTACTCGGCCCGCAGCGCGTTGGCCACCCCGCCGAGCACCATCGAAGCCGCGATGAAGCCGAGGTACGCCCCGGCCCGGTTGTACGTGCGCAGCGGATAGGCGTCCCCGTGCCGCCGGGCCCGCCGCGCCGCGTCGAACGCCAGCGCGAACTTGAAGCCGAGCGCCATGCACAGCGCCAGCCCGGTGCCCCACAGCGTCGGCACGCCCAGCGCCACCGGCACCACCAGCAGCAGCTGCACGACCACGCTCAGCGTCAACAGCATCGCCAGCGCCAGCCGCGGGCTGCCGACGTAGAGGTGACCGAGCCCCGGCACCAGCACCGTGGCGACAAAGGCGAACAGCGGCGAGCGCGATGCGGTCAACCCGGTCTCGGACATGCGGCCCAGGATGGCACGAAAGCCCCGCCGATACGAGCCGATCCCGCATCGCCGGAGCATCCCCGGCACCTGCGAACCCGCGTTTCTCCGAAACGACGCCCGGACCGGCGCGATCCCCGAGCCTGCGGGGCACGCCGGCCCGCTGCCGACCCCGCCATCCCGAGCACAGGGTCGCGTGGACATGCTCCATGGGGCATGCCCTGTATGACATGTCCATGAGAGCATGTCCCATCGCACACGTCCGAACAGACAGCCACAGGCTCAGCGCTCGGGCAGCCCGACCTCGTACACACCCCAGCCGCCGGCGCCCAGGTACATCACCACCAGCGCCCGCTCGTCCGCCAGGACCAGCACGTCACCGAGGGCCGCGGCTGGCCACGCGGTCGTCCCGGTGTCACTCGCGAGGCCGAGCCGCCCGTCGATGCGGATCGGCTGCTTGCCCGTGAACACCCCCCACCCGCCGATCCACGCCAGATCGCGGGCATTGTCCGGAAGCGGCTTGCCGGCGGGATCCAGCCCCGCCTTGCGCATCTTCGGCAACGCCTGACCGGCCCCGAACTCCGTCTTGCCGCCCGCGCCCCACAGCACCGCCAGCCCTCGCCGCACCCGCTTACCGGTGCCGCGGCGGATCGTCACCACCACGTCCATCTCGCCGTCGCCGTCGAGATCGCCGCGCGCGCCGCAGCGGCCGCGGTACCACTCGAGCGTGAAGCAGTCGCGGCTCACCGCCGGCCCCAACTCCTGCCGCAGTCGGGCGTCGATCGTGCGCTCCAGCCCGTCGTCGGGCCCCAGCGGCGGCCACGTGAACGGCTCCACCGCGCCCGTCGGCATGGGCCCGCCGCGCCGCGCCGGGCTGGCGACCAGACGCGGCGCATCGACGGCCGTCCCGCCGTCACGCTCGTCGCCCCAGCACCACAACGAGCCGTCCACCAGGCTCGCGCACGAGTGGCGCGTGCCCGCGGCGATCGTCCGCGCCGGCCCCGGCAACGCCACCCGCACCGGCGCGTCGCGGTCCATGCATTCGCCGTCGCCGAGCTGACCGAACGCATTGCGGCCCCAGCACAGCACCTCGCCCGCCTCACCGCGCGCGCAGAGGTGGGTCTCGCCCGCCGACAGCTGGACGATCTTCGGCAGCTTCGCCGGCACCGAGAAGTTCTCGCACACCACCTCGCCCCCATCGTCGAGCGCACACACCCCGAGGTGCGGCGCCGCGATCGCCCGCACCTTGCGCCCCGCCAACGCATCCGCCAGAGCCCGCCGCGGCGCGTCGCCGAAATCACCGCCCCAGCAGGTCACCACCCCGTGCTCGCGCAGCACGCACGCGTGCTCGCGCCCCAGCGCCACCGCCGTCGCGTCGGCGATCCCCGGCATCACCAGCCCGGCCCCGTCGCTGTGCGGCGCCGGCAACATGGCCCGCGCCCACGGCCGCAGCGGCGCGTAGATGCACTCCCACGCGCTCGGATCGTCCTCGTGGCAATGCACCGCGTCGCGATAAAAATCATCGTGCCCGTGCGCGTGACCGTGGATGTCGCCGCCCAGCCAGCGGAACACGTCGCGCCCCCAACAGCGCACGCGCCGGTCGGCCCCGACCGCGCAGCCGCCCCGACTGTTGACCGCGAGGTCGACCGCATCGCTCACGTTCGGCACCACGAACGGCGCTGCCGGCTCGCTCCCCCGCGCCTGCCAGCAGGCCACGCGCCCGCCGACCAGCGCCGCACACAGGTTGCCGCGCGCCGCCGCGGCGTTCGTCACCCGCTGGGTCCCGCTCAGCGCCTCGAACTGCAGCTGCGGCCGCTCGCGCAACGACCCGGCGCAGCGCAGCACCCCGTCGTCGAGCAGGCAGGTCGAGAGCCCGGCGACGATCCTCCCGCCGGCCTGGATCCCCTCGCGCCACCGCCGGGGCCCGCGATCATACTCGCCGAGGCCGAGCTGCCCCCAACGATTGTCACCCCAGCAATGCAGCGAACCATCGCCCGTGAGCGCGCAGGTGTGCGCCGCACCGGCGCTGACCTTGCGGACATCCGTGAGGGGCACCGCGAGCGGCTGGTTGTCTCGCGCCGACATCCCCTCGATCCCGCGCCCGAGCTGCCCGTCCTCGCCGCGCCCCCAGCACCACAATCGATCGTCGCGGGTACGGCCGCAGAAATGAAAGTCTCCCGCCACCACATCGACCAGCGGTGGCAGGTTCAAGAGCTGCGATCGCCGCACCCGCGTGGGCTCGAACTGCCAACAATGCACCGCGCCCTCGACATCGACCGCGCACCCTTCCCAATCGGCGTAGGCCACGTCGACCATCGCCGGCAGCTCCGACGGAGTGACGCGGTGGCCGCCGGCGAAGCGCACCTCGTCGTCCGCCACCAGCATCCACGCGTCGAGGTGCGGATGCACCGCGAGCGCCGAGACCCGCGTCCCCGCCTCGGCGAGACGCAGCCGCGATTTGGGCCGCGGCGCCCCGTTCCAGTCCCAGCAGCCCACGCCGCCGCCGCTGTCGCGCGCGCAGCCGATCTCGGCCCCGGCCGCGACCTCGACGACCTTCGCCAGGTCCAGCCCGCCCGACGCGCTGGCGATCGCCTCGGGGCGCCAGTCAGCGCCCCAGCACCACAGCCCGCCGCCCTCGACGGTCGCGCACGTGCGATCGACCCCGGCGAAGATCGCCCGCGCCGGCGGCAACCCCACGATCGGCGCCTCCTCGCCGGTCTCGCCGCACCGCCCCGCGCGATACCCCCAGCACCGCACCTCGCCGCCCTGCAGCACGCACGTGTGCCGCTGCCCCGCCGCGATGTCCGTGATCGCGGCAGCCTGCCGATCCACCGGCGCAGCGGGAGCAGGCGCCGCCACCTCGGGCGCCCGTGGGGCCGGCAGCTCGCGGCAACCGGCGCTCCCCAGCAGCCCGGCCGCCAGCCAAGCCCTCGACCAGACCCGCGCTGCTCGTCCAGACATCGAAGCCCGGATCTTAGCCGAATCCAGGCCCGAATTGGACACATCTCGGGCCGCACGCAGCGCTGCTGGAGCACCACGCGCGTCTCTCCCCATCGCCGATCTGCGCGGCCGCTCCAGGCTCTTCGGACATGCCCTGACGGACATGTCCTAAAAGACGTTACCGTATTATTTCCCCGCCCGTCACTGCGGCCAGTCGCGCCCGGTCGGGATCGTGAACTCGATCCCCCCCGACACCCCGCCGACGAAGAACGGCCGGGCCGTCATCGCCCCCGCGAAGCCCTGGACCACCAGCGACAGCCACGGCGTCAGCGACACCCGCGCCCCGCCGTTCAACGTCATCACCCCCGCCGGCGACGCGCACGGGTGCGGCGCCTGGGCGCATCTCGAGATCGGGATCAGCGCCCCGAACGACGCCCCGATGTGCGGGCGGAACACCTTGTGCGGGCGGTACACCCGCTCGTAGCGGGCCATCGCCAGGATGTAGCGCCAGCGCGGCCCGTAGCCGGCGTATTGTGCATAGGCCACCTCGAAGCCGACCTCGTGCACATAGTTGACGCGCCCGAGCACCGTCCCGCCGAGCCCGTAGCCTTGCGGGAACCACCGCGGCGCGAACCCGACGCTGATCGCCTTGCGATACGAGCGGCGGTCGATCATGGTCCTGCCGATCTGGCTGTCGACCGGCGGCGGCGCGTCGGCGGCCGCCGCCGAGAACGACGGCAAGCTCGAGCGGTCGCCGCGACTGAGCCGCCGCTTCGCCCGCTCGACCGCGCGGATCCGCGGATACGCCTCCGCCGACAGCCCCGAGTGCGTCACCAAGAAGCTCGCCGCCGCCCGCTCCTGGACCTCGACCGGCACCCCGCGCAGCTCGAGCAGCACCCGCAGCTCGTCGTAATCGCGGATCATCCGCGCCTCGCTCTGGCGCAGCACCGCCCCGTGATCGCGCCAGCGATCGCAGAGCTCGCGCGCCTGCGTCAGGTACGGGTTGTCCTGCTCGATCGCCGCCAATCCGCACCACGCCTCCGCGTGGCGCTCCGGCGTCGCCCGCCGGTCCGCCTGCACCTTGACCGCCACGTCGTAGGCCTGATGCGCCGCCAGGCTGCCGTCCAGGTCCATCGATTGCACCTCGCGGCGGTCGAGGTCGGGCGGTCGCAGGAATTGTTGCGACCCGGCCAGCGCCTCCGCGTGGGCCGAGATCGGCGCCACCTCGAGGCGAATCGGCGCAGTACACACGTGCCGCCGCGGGTCGTCGGTCGCCGCCACCTGGGCGCACGCCTCGAGCATGTTCGGCGGCGACTCCTTGAGCACCTCGACCGTGTCCTCCGACGCCCCGGAGAGCACCGCCCCGGCCCCGCCGCGCGCGCTGTCCGCGACCGACGACAGGCGAAACGCCCCCAGGCTCACGCCCGTGACCACGTGGGTCGCGCGCGCGCACTCGGGCCCGCCCCGCAGCTCCTTCGCCGTGTAGCCCGGCTGCGGCGCCTCGTAGCGGCCGACCACCACCATGTCGAGCTCGAGCGCCTCGCCCCGCTCGACCCGCCCGCCGAGCTGCGCCAGCCCGAGCGGGATGTTGATCAGCAGCTCGTCGAGCGAGCCGATATGAATGCTCTGCGACCCGGTCGTGGTCTGCGCATACGCATAGTTGCCGGGCGCCGTACACCCGCGCAACACCTCCATCTCGCAATCCTCGTAGCGCACCGCGACCACCCCACGGAGCAGCCGCGACTCGAGCTCGGCCGCGTCCATCCCCGACCACTCGACGATCAGCGGCTTGTCCGGATCCTTGACCACGCTGCAGCGCGACTGCCCCGCGGCCGCGAGCTGCTCCCCGGTCAGATCGCTGGCGTCACGCAGGCCGCTGCGCGAACAGCCGCTCGCGAGCAGGACGAGGTCGGCGAACAGGACAGCGAAAAGACAGCCGAGGCGTCTCATGGCGCGGTCCGTCAGTATTCACGACGCCCGCCGCCGACGCACCCGGAATCCTCGCGCCCGCCCGGGCGAGCGCCGCCCGGCGCGGCCAGGAGTGAAACCGCGCATCGCCCCGGATCGCCACGCTCCTGGTCTCCGGCGGCCCTTCCCGGTCGCGACGACCTCGCCGGGCGACGACGTGACCGATCCGACACGCCTCGCGCGGACCCCCGCGGCCCGGGCAAGACCCGCGTCACGCGCAGCACCGCGACCTCGCCCGCCCGAACACCGCGACTGACAGTCCGGGCCAACCCGGAGGATTCGACTCTCGTGGGACGACACTCATGTCCAAAGATAAAACCGGCACCGATCCTTCAGACACGGATCGTGGCACGCGACGGGCGGGTGCTCTCTGCTATCGTCGCGGCGCCCATGGAGATCCGCTACATCACGGCCCACCTTGAATTCGAAGCGCCCACGAGCCTCGATCGCGTCGTCGCCGAGCTCGAGCCCGAGGTCGTGATCCACCTCCACGATCGCGCGGGCGAGCTCCACTCCGTCGCGCTCGGGATCGCGGTGGACGGCTCGCCGGAACAGTCCGTCGCACACCTCTGTGCCCTGCTCGAAGGCCTGTCCCCGCCCGCCCGCGACGCCTGGGACCAGTGCACCCGCCGCGTCGTCGACCTCGCGTTCGAGAGCGGCACCACGCCCAAGGACGTCACCTACGCCCTCTCCGTGGGGCTCGTACGCCGGCTGGGCGACCTGGGGCTTGCGATCGCGGTGACCGTGTATCGCGTAGGCTTTTACTCGGGCGAGTGAGGCGACCGCCTTGAAGTCCCTCGGCGCGGCCACGAATCGCGCGACCGCGGCGGCTTGATCGCTTCCGGACACGAGCAGGGCGAGGTCGCGGATGCACGCATGCGTGGCCTCGGATCGTCGTGGTCCTCGCGGTGAGCGGCAAACGTCGATGTCGCTCGCGCACGCGTCCTCTGCCGCCGCGCGGCCGCAGCCTGCATCCACGGCACCTGCGGGGTCGGACCCGCGTGGCCCTTGCTCGCCGCCGTGACACCCGCCCGCCCGCGTGCGATCCTCCGGCCATGGCGACCCGCAAGGCCACATCGAGATCCGCGACGAGCAAGGCCCCCGCACGCCGTTCCGCCCCCGAAAAGCCGGCCGCCCGCCCCTCGCCGACCGCGACGCACAAGCCCGCGCGCCGCCCCGCCGCTGCCAGACCGGCCCCGGCTCCGCCGACCCGCGACGAGCTGTTCGCCCGCGTCGAGCGGCGTGCGACCCAGCTCGGCGTCAAGCTGCGCAGGGGCGCCACGCCGCGGGAGATCGCCCAGACGGAGCAAGCCCTCGGCCTCACCCTGCCCGACGACGTGCGCGCCTGGTACCGCCGCCACGACGGCAGCGACGGCTCCTCCCCCTACCTGTGGCCCCTCGAGCTCGTGCGGGTCCACCGCGCATTGTTCAACAATTCCATCGGCCCCCACGCCGTCGTGTTCGCCGGCATCGACGACGAAGTCACCGGCATCGACCTGTCCGCCGGCGGCGCGGGCCACATGTTCGACTGGGTGCCCGAGGAAGGTCCCATGCCGTACAAGAACGGCTCGTTCCTCGCGTGGCTGCTCGCCTGCGAGTGGAAGTGGTGAGCCCCGCGCGGCCACTGAACAATGAACGGCTGAGGCTCCCGCAAACTGTCGAAGCAAGACGCAAGGATGCGGCGGGGCGGCCTCGGTGATGCGTCAGGGCGTGGGGGCGAATCCGACCAGCCGTGGTCCGGTGGGCGCAAAAATTCGCGGTCGAAGCACGTCAAGCTTGTGGGAAGATTGCGTCATGGCTCAAGCATGTTTCAAGTGTGGCGGCTCCGGAAAACTTCATTGGAGCGCGATGCCTCATTCCCCGGGATGTATCTTCTGCACACCTTGCGATGGTTGCGGCAGCAGTGGCGCGATCTCCGATGACGCCTCGAGGTGCCCGAAGTGCCAGGGCCAGGGCCGGATCCACGACAGCGCCTTGCCTCATGCCTCTGATTGTATCTTCTGCCAACTATGCTCCACGTGTCACGGAAAGGGACACCTATAGACCGGACGCCGCGCCCGGTGAAGGGCAAGGGGTGTGACACTGGCTCGAGATAGACTTTGCATACCCCTCCGCCCCCCGCTTTCGCCTGCATGGGATCGGTAATGCCAGCCGGGACGGCGACGCACAGGAGGAGATTGAACCTCGCGGTGTTGCCGGGTTCGGCCGTAACGCTCACCGCGAACAGGAGGATCGCGGCGGGAGGCCATCCCCCGAGCACGTCGAGCCACGGTCGTTCCAGGCCGCCGCTCTTTCGCGCGGCGCCCCGGCGAATTCGCCGGCCCAGCTTCGGCGTCCTCGTCGACGGCGCGCTCCGCTTCCTTCGCTAGCCCGCCCAAGGGTCGCCCATCAGCACCCGCTCGCGCCCCGGCTGCTTCGGGGGCGGCTTGACCGGCTTCGGCGGGCTCGGCTCCGGCGCCGCACCGACGGACGCCGCGCCGTCGGGGATCACCGGCACCGGCCTGGCGAGCGCCGGGACCTCCGATTCGACCGCGGGCGCGAGCCGCTGCGCCTCCGGGGTGTGAGGAGCGCAGGCCGCCAGCACCATCGCCGTCACCGCCGGAACGAGCCGCGGCGGCTCGCGGCGGAACACCGCGAACCCGTCCTCGTCGACCCGCACGCGCACGCACGGCCGCGGCCCCGCGGGCGACCGAAGCAGGCGCTCCGCCTCGCGCGCGGACAGGGCGGTCAGATCGTGCACCTCGCGGCGACATGTCTGACAGCGCCGCCCGACCGCCGTCGATTCCATCGTGTCCCAGTTAGCATCGCAGGGCTCGAGGACGCGAAGACGCATGCCCTCGCTTCGTACGTCCGACCGACTCCGCCGATCTCCGCGAGCGAGCCCGGGCGCCCGCCCCCGCGCCTGCCCTCCCCGCCTCGTCGCATTCCGCCCTTCCTCCCATTTCGCGTCACCGCGTGCGCCGACCACTCCCACCATTCGCCGCCCAGCGGTCCCAACCGTGCGCGGGGCCGGGTGCGAATCCACGTTCTGCGGGTAACCCCTCGCCGTACCTCCCGCCTGCGGGGTCCGCGTTCGCAATCACCAACCGCCCGAAACTGCCCGCGCGCATCGTCATCCGCCTCGATATACTCGCTCGCTGGTGGAGGACCGGGCTTACGCCTCGACGCTCGCGCTGACGCGCACCGCCGTCGCCGACGATCGGCCGGTCGCGGCCACGCACGACATCGTCGACGCGCCGCTCGAGCGCGGCCAGCTGCTCGGCCGCTACATCATCCTCGAGCCGCTCGGCGCCGGCGGCATGGGCGTCGTCTACGCCGCCTTCGATCCTGGCCTCGATCGCAAGGTCGCGCTCAAGCTGCTCGGTCGGCCTGAAGGCGCCGGGGCCGACGACAGCCACGGCCCTGGCGCTCGCCTGCGCCGCGAGGCCAAGGCGCTGGCTCGCCTCGCCCACCCCAACGTCGTCGGCGTGCACGACGCCGGCGAGGTCGACGGCCGCGTCTACGTCGCCATGGAATTCGTCCCCGGCGTCACCCTGCGCAGCTACCTGGCCGAGCGCAAGCTGCCGTGGCGGGACGTGCTCGCCCTGTTCATCGCCGCCGGCCGCGGCCTGCAGGCCGCCCACGCCGCCGGCCTGGTCCACCGCGACTTCAAGCCCGACAACGTGCTGGTCGGCGAGGACGGCCGCGTGCGCGTGCTCGACTTCGGCCTGGCCCGCGCCAGCGAGTCCGAAGGGCCATGTCCCGAAGGACATGCCTCAAAGGACACCCTCGACACCCCGCCGCCGTGGGCCTCCGGCCTGCGCGAGCGCCTGCCCGAGGTCACGGGCCTGCGCGAGCGGGCCGACGCCTCGGGCCTGCGCGACCGCCTGTCCGACATCTCCAGCCTGCGCGAGCACCTCGCCGAGGCCTCGGGCGCGCACCTCGACCTCGGCTCGCTGGTCAGCGTCGACAGCCGTCTCACCCGCGTGGGCGCGCTGGTCGGCACCCCGGCGTACATGGCCCCCGAGCAGTTCATGGGCCTGCCGACCAGCCCGCGCAGCGACCAGTTCAGCTTCTGCGTCGCCCTGTGGGAGGCGATCCACGGCATGCACCCGTTCGGCGAGGGCGGGGCGATGGCGCTGCTGCAGTCGATCTCGCGCGGCAAGCTGCGAGCTGTCCCGAGAGACAGACGCACCCCGGCCTGGCTGCCGCGCGCGCTGGCCCGCGGCCTCAGCGTCGACCCACGCGCGCGCTGGCCCGACGTCGGCGCCCTGCTCGACGCGCTCGAGCGCCGGGCCCTGCGCTCGCGCCGGGTCCGGGCCACCGGCGCCGCCGGGCTCGCGCTCGGCCTGCTGCTCGGCGCCGGCGTGTGGGGCTACGCCCGCTCGGGCGGCGAGGACGGGGTGTGCCGCGGCGGCGCGGCGGCCCTCGCCGGCGCCTGGGACCCCGGCCGCCGGGCCCAGGTGCACGCGGCCCTGCTCGCCACCGGCCGCGCCCACGCGCGCGCCACCGCCGACCGCGTGGTCGCCAGCCTCGACGCCTGGGCCGCGACCTGGCTGGCCGGCCACGCCGACGCCTGCCGCGCCACCCACGTGCTCCAGCTGCAGTCGTCCGAGCTGCTGGCCCTGCGCATGACCTGCCTCGACGAGCGCCGGCGCGAGCTCGCGGCCCTCACCGACCTGCTCGTTCGGACAGGTCCCCAGGTCGTCGACCGCGCCGTCCAGGCGGCCGCCGCCCTCACCCCCGTGCAGCGCTGCGCCGACCCGGCCGCGCTCACCGGCCCCGCCGCCCTGCCCACCGATCCCGCCGCCCTCGCCCAGCTCCACGCCGCGCGCCAGCAGCTCGCCGACGCCAAGGCGCTGTTCGACGCCGGCCGCCTGCCTGACGGCCTCGCCCGCGCAGAAGAGGCCGCCGCCGCCGCCGCCGGCCTCGATCACCCGCCGCTCACCGCCGAAGCCGCCTACGTGCTCGGCCTGCTGCAGAACCGCACCCGCGACCCCCGCGCCGCCGAGGCCACCCTCACCCGCGCCGCCCTCGCCGCCGTGGCCGCCCGCCTCGACGAGCTGGCCGCGCGCGCCATGGTCGAGCTGATCGCCTGCGTCGGCGTCCACCAGACCGCCACCGACGAGGCCCTGCGCTGGTCCGAGCTCGCCGGCGCCATGGTCCAAAGGCTAGGTCCCGAAGGACATGTCCTCGAGGCCAAGCGGCTCGGCCACACCGGCATCGTCCGCCAGATCCGCGGCGAGTTCGTGGCCGCGCGCGAGCTCCACGAGGGCGCCCTGGCCCTGCTCGACCGCCCCGACGAGCCCGACCCGCCGGCGCTGATCGGCACGCTGAGCAACCTCGGCAACACCCTCGCCGAGCTCGGCCTGCGCGCCGACGCCGAGGCGCACCACCGCCGCGCCGTCGCCCTCGCCGAGCAGTTCTTCGGCCCCGAGCACCCGCAGACCGCCAACGTCACCGGCAACTTCGCCGCCGTGCTCGGCGACTCCGGCCGCGACGACGAGGCCACCGCGCTGCACGCCCGCACCCTCGCCATCAAGGAGCGCACGCTCGGCCCGGACCACCTGTCGGTCGCCGCGACGCTCCGCAACATCGCCCAGATCCGCCTGCGCCAGCAGTCGCTCGGCGAGGTCCAGGCGATCCTCCGCCGCGCTCTGGCGATCCGCGAGCGCACCCTCGGCCCGAACCACCCCGAGGTCGCCGACCTGCTGCACGACCTCGGCGAGGTGGCCCGCCGCGAGCGCCGCTTCGCCGCCGCGCAGGCGCTGCTGCGCCGTGCTCTGGCGATCGCCGAGCCCAGCGGCGACGCCCACCCGCTGGTCCAGCCGCTGCTGCTGGCGCTCGGCCGCACCGCCCTCGACGCCGGCGACCCCGCGGCCGCCCGCGAGCCGCTGCGCCGCGCCCTCGCGGCCGAACCGAAGGACCACGCCCCCGCCCGCCCCGAGGTGTCCGCCCGCCTGCGCCTGGCCCTCGCCGAGGCGCTGTGGCCCGATCCAGCCGCCCGCGCCGAAGCCCGCGCCCGCGTCGAAGAGGCCCAGGCCCTGCTCGGCGACGGCTTCACCCCGCTGCGGCAAGAGCTCGACACCTGGCTCTCGGGCCATGTTTTATAAAGGACATCCCGACCCGCGCTGCGTAGCGCGCGTCGCCACATTCGTCGTGGCTCGGACAGATCCCGCGGCATTGCGTGGGTGCACGCAGGCGACATCATCGCGAGCCTCGCTCTCGAAACGATCCGGTTCCGTGGCGTCGTCACCGTCACAGCAATTGGGTGACGGCCCCATCCGCCCCGGGATCGAGGTCACTCGTCGCCTCGTCCGCGGCGGATGAGGACACGCATCGAGTCCCATGAAACTCGCGGCCGGGAGTCGAAGCAGCCGCGCATCCGCTTACCGTCCGCTCTCCCGTTCGGACTACCAACGTCCGCCCGCAGCCTCGTGGTGAAGGGCCCGGTCGGCTCCGAGCGCCCGACCCTCGGCGACCTCGCCATTGCGCCCCGGGGCCGTTGTTTGCGACCCTCGCGGCATGCTCCGCCGCCTCGTCGCCCTCCTCGCCGCCTCCGGTCTCGCCTGCGCCGGCGAGGCGGCCAAGTCGGTCGCTCCCGAGGTCGCCGCGCCGCCGCCCGTCGCGCCGCCCGCACCTGCATCACCTGTCCCCGAGGACAGCCAGCCGCCCGCGCTCGAGAAGACCAGCGTCGCGGTCGACGGTCACAGCATCGCCGTGCACGTCAAGCGCCCCGCGGCGCCGTGGGGCGCGATCGTCCTGGTCCACGGCCGCACCTGGAGCGCCCTGCCCGACTTCGACCTGCAGGTGCCCGGCGCGCGCGTCTCGTTGATGGACAACCTCGCCGCCGAGGGCCTGGCGGTCTATGCCGTCGACCTGCGCGGCTACGGGGCCACCGCGCGCGACCCCAGCGGCTACACCGACCCGATCCAGGCCGCCGACGATCTCGCCGCCGTCGCTCGCCTCGCGGGCACCGGGCTGCCGACCCGGCCCGCCGTGCTCGGCTGGTCGCTCGGCGCCCGGGTCGCAGCGCTCGCCGCCGAGCGCCACGACGACGCCATCGGCCCGCTGATCCTCTACGGCTCGCCGTGCCCGCCCAAGACCCCGCCGCCCGCCAAGCCTCCGGCGCCGCCGGCCAAGACCAGCAACACCGAGGCCGCCGCGCGCTCCGACTTCATCACCCCCGACACGCTCGAGCCCGGGGTCGCCGACGCCTTCGCCGCCGCAGCCCTGGCCGCCGACCCGGTCAAGGCCGACTGGCGCGACCTCCACGTGTGGGCCGACTTCGCCCGCCTCTCCACGCCGGTGCTGGCGATCCACGGCGACCGCGACCCGGTCGTCACGCCGGCGTGCCTGCAAGAGCGGCTGGCGCAGGTCCCCGGCGGCGCCCAGATCGAGGTCCTCGCCGGCTACGACCACGCGGCCCACCTCGAGCGCGCGGCCCCGCAGTTCGTCGCCGCCGTGGTCGGCTTCCTCCGCAAGCACAGCGCCCCGCGCGGCTGACCACGCGGATTTGAGCGCACATGTCCTTCAGGACATGTGATTCCTCGGCGACGCTCGACCTCCCCGGCTCCAGCGAGACACCGACCGAAACTCTGCCACCGCGCCGTCCTGCTCCGACAAGACAACGACCGACCCCTGCCACCGCGCCGTTCGCCCGGGTACCCTCGATCACCGATGCGACTCCTGCTGCTCCTCGGCGCCCTCGTCGCCTGCACCCCCGCGATCCCGGAGCCGATCTGGGAGGGCGAGTTCCTCCACTACAGCACGACCATCGACGCGCCGGTCTGTCGCGGCTCGTTCGTCCTCCAGGAGCGCCACGCCGTCGAGGTGGCGGCCCTGATGGGCTTCGAGTTGCCCGAGGTGATCCACTTCACCCGCATCAAGCAGCGGCAGGTCCGCAAGTACTGCCGACAGCGCGCTCGCGGGTGCGCCTGGGACGACGCGCCCTACGCGTTCTTCGCCGAGAGCAGCTTCAACTTCCACGAGCTCACCCACGTCGTCGCCAACCTCGGCGGCCTGTCCGGACCGAGAGCCTTCAACGAGGGGCTCGCCGAGGTCTTCGCGGACACCTCGGCCTCCATCCTCAGCGGCACCCCGCTCGCCCGGGTGCTCCACGGCGACATCGACGATATCGCCGACTATCACACCGCCGGCCGGTTCGTCCGCTTCCTGATCGAGCGCCACGATCTCTCGGTGTTCGTCGAGTTCATGCGCTCGACCTGGCGCGAGGCCGAGTTCGACGAGTTCGCCCCGATCTTCGCCGAGGTGTTCGGCGAGCCGATCGAGGACGCGATGGCCGACTTCGCCGACTATCCGAGCTGCAGCAGCACGAGCAACCGGATCGCCGTGCTCGACTGCAACCTGCCGCTGCAGCCGTGGGACGGCGCGACGCTGTCCCTCACCGCGAACCTCGCGTGCGACCAGGCCGACGTGCTCGGCCCCGACAGGCACGGCCTGATGTTCACGAGCCGCGGCTTCGAGATCGCGCAAGAAGGCACCTACCGCATCACGCCATCCGCGTCGTCCGAATGGGCGCTCTTCAGGATCATCCGCTGCGGCTCGTGCTGGGACGATCTCGAGATCGGTATCATGCCCGGGACGACCGAGGAGCTCGTACTCCCGCCCGGCCGCTACTACGCGCAGTTCGGCCGCAGGACCCGCGAGCCCGCCGAGCTCGGCCTGCAGATCGAGCAGCGCTGACGACCGCGCATCGACCTGCCTCGCAAAGGTTGCAGTACGGCGCTCGAATGGCGTTCACGCGACCATGCACGCGCCGCGCTTGGCCATGCCTCGCCACGCCTGTACCCTGCTCGCGGGTCGCCATGCCTCGAAGCTCTCGTCTTGCATTGGTCCTCGCAGCGCGCCTCGGCTCGGCGCTCGCCTTCTCGCTCGCCGCCTGTCGCCCCGCCGAGAGCGCCGCGCCGCCGAGCCCCGCGCCCGAGCCGCCCGCGGCCGCCGCGCCGGCCAGCGCCACCCCTCCCGGCCAGGCGGCGAGCCCCGAGTCCCCGCCAGCCACCAGCGCCCCTGCCGACGCGACCTCGTCCGCCGCGCCTTCCCGGCCCGCTGGCGCCGCGCCTTCGGCTTCGTCTTCGACCGGCAGCCTGCCTTCCGCCGATCCCGGCGCCGCCGATCCGCTGCGCAGCTCGGGCCACTTCGTGGCCACCGACAGCCCTGCCGGCAGCTGGCGCACCGACCTGCCTGGCAGCCTCGACAAGGACGTCGTCCGCCGCGTCGTCCGCAGCGGCATCGCCGGCGTCCGCGACTGCTACACGGCCGGCCTGGCCCACACCCCGACCCTCGCCGGGCGCGTCACGATCCAGTTCACGATCGGCGGCGACGGCGTGGTGAAGCTGGCGGTGGTCCAGGACTCGACCCTCCCCGCCGCCGGCCAGGCGGTCGCCGAATGCATCGCCGGCGTCGCCGCGGGCTGGCGCTTCCCTCCGCCCGAGGGCGGCGGCATCGTCATCGTCAGCTACCCATTCGTGCTCGAGCCCGAATAGCGGCAGAGCCGGCCCGCGGCGGGCTCGATCCGGGCTCCGCTCGTCCTCGCGGCTTCACGCGCCCTGCCACACCGGCAGGTAGCCCCGCCGGCGGATCATCGCCGCCACGGCCCGGGGCGGGCGTTCGTCGGCGATGTGGAACTGCTCGCCGGGCTGCTCGCGCACGGGTGTCCATTCGTCCTGTGCGAAATCACTGTAGCCGCCCGGCTCGGTGCTCGCGCCGGCGCTCATCGTCGTCACGCCGATCGTCACCATGCGGTCGCGCAGCGGCGCCGACTCGCGGGTCGACACGACGATGTCGGCCGCGGGCAAGAACAGCCGCAGCGCGCAGACGATCGCCAAAAATTCTTCGTCGTTCGGCACGTACTGCGGGTCGGGCTGGAACGCGCCGGCCGCCGGCCGCAAGCGCGGCAGGCTGATCGCAAGCTGCACTTCGGGGCAGGTGCGCCGCAGGTGATCGGCGTGCGCCGCCAGCGACAGCGCCTCGAAGCGGAAATCTTGGAGCCCGTACAGCGCGCCGATCCCGAGGCGGCGAAACCCGCCGGCCAGGCCCCGCTCCGGCGCGTCCAGGCGCCACGCGTAGCGCTTCTTCGGCCCCGCCGTATGGACCGCGCGGTACGTCGGCTCGTGGTAGGTCTCCTGATACACCACCAGCCCGGCGCAGCCGGCCGCCACCATCGGCACATAGGCCTGGCTCTCGAGCGGACCGATCTCGATCGAAACCTCGGGCATGATCGGCAGCACCGCGCGGATCACCGCCTCGACGTACCCGTTCGACACGAACTTCGGATGCTCGCCGGCGACGATCAGCAGCGAGCCGATGCCGCGCGCCCGCAACGCTTGGACCTCGCGCACCGCCTGCTCGCCCGCGATCGTGATCCGCGGGATCGGGTTGGTGCGCGAGAAACCGCAGTAGGAGCAGACGTTGACGCACTCGTTCGAAAGATAGAGCGGCGCGAACAGGCGGATCGAGCGCCCGAAATGGCGCTGCGCGAGCTCGCCGGAGCGCGCGGCCACGGCCGGCAAGCGCTCGATCGCCGCCGGCGACAGCAGCGCCGCGACCTCCTCGAGGCTCTCGGCGTGCCCGCGGCGGAGGATCGGCTCGAGCTCCGCCGGCGTGGTAGCGAGCGAGCGCGCGACCCACGCGGCGATGGGCAAGGTCGGATAAACGGTGGAGAACGTCGGCATGGCGTTTGTCTCTGCGAACGAGAGATGATGGGCGCTCACCGCGGGCCCTGCAGGATTCGACGCGCAGGCGAAGTCATATGTCCCCGAGGACATGTGCGACGATCGAGCCCAGCCTTGGCGGAGGCGTCCGCGGGCGCTCACCCTGTGCATTCGCGGCGGCATCGCGCGAGCTGCCGTGGTTGTGCCGCCCAAAGATCAGGTGTCCTGCGACCGCGATTCAATTGCCCCGGTGCCCGATTTATCGCCGAACCCGGGCAGCGCCTTCTCCGGGACGAACCCGCCGATCCCACAACGCGCACGCAACGGCATGCGACCGCAGACCGCCGCCCCTCGCCCGACCCTGCATCAGCGCATGCGACGATCGCCGCGGCACGCCCGAGCCTCCGTATACACCCCGGCCTCCGGCAGCTCGGCCTCGATGAACGTGCGCCCCTTCACCGCCAATTCGAGCGCCGCCAGTTGGGCGCCGAGCACATCCGGCGGACACGGGGCGCTGCAGTCCACGCTGTCACCCCCGCGCACGAAGCTCCCCATCGACCCGGCCATGGCCATGTTCGGACCTTGCGGATACGCCGTCAGGCGGCTGCAACGGCTGCAGCGACGTGGTTGACCGTCGACGCACTGCTCCTCCCGCACGCTCGCCTCGCTGCACACGATCTTCAGCGTGTACGCGGCAGCGCCGAAGTACGCGGCCCCCGCCTTGACCTCGAAGGCGGGCCCGTCGGCCAGCGTGGCGAACGACCCGAGCCCGAACTCGCCGTCCGGCTGCCAGCGACCGCGAGCGTCGCGTTCGAACGCCTCGCCGTGCGGCCCTGTGGTGATGATCCCACGCTCGGTGATGTCGACGCCCTCGTAGCGCACGGTCTTCCGGGTGCCCGCGACCGTGGCGACCTCGCGCGCGCGACCGAAGAACCCGTCGTCTTCCCACCCGCCACGCACCGCGAAGCAGCGGTCGCCGCGGGCCCGCACCCACAGCCTCGTGCGAGCGCCGACGAGCCGGCGGAACTCCGCCCACCGCTCCTCCTCGTCCCCCGCCTCCCGGTGCTCCGCCAGCTCCGGCAACGTCGCCACCGCCCAAGCCCAGCGCGCCGACACCTCCATCGCCTCGACCTCGGCGAGCAGCCGCGACGACTCGCTCACCGCCTCCGCCGGCTGCGGCTCAGGCGCGAGCGCCGGTTCGGCTTCCACCACCACCGCTACAGCCGGCTCCGAGGGCGGAGGCACCGGCATCGCCGCCCCGGCCGGCGCGCGCGCGCACGCCAGCAGGACCGCAGGAGCGACGAGGACCAGGCCAGCTCGCATCGTCGCCCCGAACGCGGTCACGCGCCCCACTATTCCACGAGCGGCCCACGAACGCCACCGCGAAGCGCCACCGCGAGCCCCGACGCACGCATAGGGCGGGCCGCCGGCCCCTCGCGCAGCCGCACGACGAGACTTAGAGACGTGTCTCGCAGTTCTCCAAGTGGCCGACTTTAGGCGCGTTGCGCTCACTGCATTTGCAGAGTTCCCGACCGCTCGGCACACCCACTACGGACAAACCCGCGCGCAACGATGTTGTATGTTGAAAATGCGGAATTCCTATGCTCAGCATAAAGCGCATCCATCGTCGGCTCTATCGTTAGCGGCACGAACACGACCCTCACCTATATTACCGTGAATGATATAAAGGTACGCCCGCTGATTCCGCTCGATAGCCCTCGTACCCGAGTGCGTAGGCGATGCGTAGGCAAACCCGCCCCCCCCCGACCATGAAGGGCCCACCTCCCATTCGAGGGCAATCGGTTGCGCGCTGCCGATCGACCCGACTATTTTGAACGAAGTCGTCGAGGCCAGCTATGGGTGAGGACCGTGAGAGAAAGCTAGTCGACACTGTGGGCCGCAGCAACTCATTCATGTCTTGCCGATGTAGACATGCACCATGTCCCTGGTTGCGGTGCTCGTCGCGCTAGCTCTCGCTGCTCAACCTGTTGGTGCGCCACTTCTCTGCCCCAAAAACACCACCTCGTGTGCTTCAGGGGGATGCGTACCGCTGGGTGATGTATGTCCCTCGACGGCCGAGCTCCATCCACCTGCGCGACCTGCGCCCACCGCTGCGCTCGCACCGCTCCCTCAAGCCCAGGAAAGCGAGGTAGAGGTGTTCGACGATCCGGCGCCGGCCAAGTCGGCAGCCGAGCGCTGCGCTGACGACGAAAAATCTGAGCTCCAGCCCCGCCGTTTCAAACTCAGATTTGGTCTGGCCCTGGGGAGTACGAGTGCGTTCCTTATCTCGAGTCTCACATTCGTCTTCGCACGAAAGCCGCTCGAGACCCAGTCCCAGACTGGGTTTGCTCATGAATCCGGGGTGGACGGTGTGAATCTTCGGGTGAACTGCATGAAGGGCAAACCGTGCGGCAACAGTTGCATTTCCTGGGATAAGGAGTGCCATGTCGACGACAGCGATGGCGTCGGCTCGCTCGGAAAGCTGACGCCAGCCGGCTGGGTCGTCGGAACCACGTTCTTTGTCATTGGTGTAGGACTGCTCGTCGCGGCCTTCGTGGCCCCGCCCAGACTCAAGCCGCGACGCGCTCAGTGTGGTCTAAGCGGATGCTCTTTGAAGTTCCAGTTCTGACCCTCACTACTCTGTGAGCCGCTCGCGCTCACCATGCGTCGCCACAATGCCGTCACCGACGACAGCTCACTCACGGTGAACCTCTCCGAGCTCCGGAGACGCCGCACGCGGAACAAGGAACGAGGACGAACGCATACACATCCCCGCCTCACCCCGGCGCGCGCGGCGGCTTCGGCAGGCACCCTGGCCACACCGACAGGAACTTCTGCAGCGTCGCCACGAAGCTGCTGAGGCGCGCCGGCACGTGGCGGCTCCTCGCATAGACCGCGTACATCTGCTCCACCGCCGGGCAGTAGCTGTCGAGCACCGGCACCACCCGGCCCTCCGAGATCGCCGGCGCCGCCAGGTACTCCGGCAGCCGGGCGATCCCGCAGCCTGACACCGCCAGGTCGCGGATCAGCGGCCAGCTGTTGGCGGTCGCGTGGCGGTGCACGATCGCCGGGCGGGCCGAGCCCTTCGAGAAGCGCCACGTCGTCGCCTCGCGGCGCGTGCCCATCACCAGGCACACGTGCTTCGCCAGCTCGCGCGGGTGCGTCGGCGCGCCGCGGCGCGCCAGGTACTCCGGGCTCGCCACCAGGCGGTACTTCGCCGGCGCCCCGAGCTTGCGCGCCACCAGCGACGCGCTCGCGGCCGGCTCGGCCTGGATCACCACGTCGAAGCCGTCGCGCAGCGGGTCGAGCTGCCCGGCGCACAGCTCGATCTCCACCTCGACGTGCGGGTGTTCGCGGGCGAACTGGCCGAGCACGCGCCCCAGCACCCCCTCGCCGAAGCCGCCCGGCGCGGCGATCCGCAGGCGACCGCGCGCCTCCCCGCGCGCCTCGGCGATCGTGCGCTCGGCCTCGGTGACCACGTCGAGGCCGGCGCGGACCTGCTCGAAGTACCGCTGGCCCTCGTCGGTGAGGCGCACGCGCCGGGTCGTGCGCTCGAACAGGCGGGTCCCCAGCCGCTCCTCGAGCCGGCTGACCTGGACGCTGACCGTCGACACCGGCGCCGCCAGGGCCAGCGCGGCCGCGCGGAAGCTGCCGGCCTCGGCGACGCGGACGAACGCCTCGACGGCGGCGAAGTCGGGGCGGCTGTTCATGGCCGTGAACAGATTGATCAATCGCCCGGGATTGTTCAAGCGCCGCGGGCGGCGTAGATCGGGGCATGACCACCGAAGCGCTGCGACTCTACTACTACCCCGGCGTGTGCTCCCTCGCCCCGCACATCGCCCTGCGCGAGGCCGGCGCGACCTTCGAGCTGGCGCGCGTCGACCTGCGCACCCGCAAGACCGAGGCCGGCGAAGATTTCGCGGCCGTCAACCCCAAGGGCTACGTCCCGGCCCTGCGGCTGCCCGACGGCGAGGTGCTGACCGAGACCGCCGTGCTGCTGCAGTACGTCGCCGACACCTGGCCCGAGGCCGGGCTCGCGCCGCTCCACGGCGGGCTGGAGCGGGTCCGCTTCGACGAGCGGCTGATCTTCATCGCCACCGAGCTGCACAAGGGCTTCGCCCCGTTCACGATCATGCCGAACGCCGGCGACGAGGCCAAGCGCTGGGCGTCCCAGCGGCTGACCGCGCGCGTCGAGCTGCTGGCGCGCGACCTCGGCGAGCGGCCGTTCTTCCACGGCGACGCGTTCACGGTGCTCGACGCCTACGCCTTCTTCGCGCTGCGCGTCTACCCCAAGCTGTTCGCCGCCGAGCTGCCGGCCAACCTCGCCGCCTTCCAGGCCCGCGTCGCCGCGCGGCCCGCGGTGGTCGCCGCGTTCGCGGCCGAGGGGCTCAAGGCGTAGCGGTCCCGGCCCGTGGTGACGATGTAAATGGACGGCCGCGTCGGTCGGTGGCGACGACCCGTCGGTACGACGAGAGGGCCTTCACTCCGCGGCGTCCACGGCTCGCTCTTCGTGAGCGCGGAGGCTCTCGACGATCGAGTCGCGGATCCTCCGGAAGAGCGCTTCATCTCTGGCAGACTCCTCGTCGTCGTCGTCGGGCTCCGCGGACCGATGCGCCGAATCCCACAGCTCGAGGGCCTCGACGAGGCGTGCCCGGTCGCCCCCCGCGTGTTCGTGGAGGTGTGCGGCGAGCATCCTGCGCGTCGCCGGTTCGTCGGGGCGGAGCGCCAGCGCGGCGCGGAGGCGCCGTTCGGCTTCGTCATGGTGGCCGAGCTCGTTGCAAAGCACGGCGAGCGCGCGCGCCAGGAATGAGTCTTCGGAGTCGCCGACGTGGGCGACCCATGGGTCCACCTCGGCGATCGTGGTGGCGACGAGTTCCGGGTGCGCCTCGACGAATCTGAAAGCCATGAGGACGGCTCGCATGTGCTCCTCGCCGAGCGGGAGGCGGACGCCACCGATCTCGCCGGCGCTGTCCGACCCGCCGCGCCCGCGCACCGCCGCGAGAAAGCGGAGCCGAGCGGTGAGACACCCGACCATGTCGTCGTCGCGCAGGTCGTCGGCGTCCGCCAGGAGCGCCAGCAACGACTCGAGCGGCGGATCTTCCGGACGAAGCCGTCGCCACAACTCGACGGCGGCGAGCCCGAGGAAATCGCGGTCCGCCGCCGACACGCGCGACCCGAGGGCGGGTAACCAGTGAATCCGCGACATTCGCCAGGCAGAGCCGCCGGCGGGCATCCGGGCGATGTGAGCCAGGACGTCGGCTCGAGAGAGGACGAGGCCGCGGTCGGCGAGGCCGGTGAACAGGGCGTCGTCGGCGAGCGCGGCGACCTCCGCGTGCGTCCAGAAGCCGGGCATCTCGTGCCGCCAACGCCACGGCGTGCCACGGACGACGAGCTCGCGCTCACGCTCACGCTGCGTCAGATAGGGATGCACGTCGGTGTCCTCGTCAGCGCTGAGCACTCGCCCGTCACG
This sequence comes from Nannocystis bainbridge, assembly GCF_028368995.1. Taxonomy (GTDB): domain Bacteria; phylum Myxococcota_A; class Polyangia; order Nannocystales; family Nannocystaceae; genus Nannocystis; species Nannocystis bainbridge. The sequence continues at coordinate 1,481,912 of NZ_JAQNDL010000001.1, forward strand.
GGCGAGTGGGCGCGGAGGCGCGGGGGTGGACCCGTCCTTGCGCGCGACGGTCCGGGCCTTCCGGCGCTCGACCTCCCGAAGGTGTCGCTTCTCGGCGCGGCGTCGGGCGCTGCGATGCTGCTGCTGGCTCATGGCACGACCCATAGCCCGTGAGCGTTTCCGCGCCAAGCGCCGCGAGGGGTGTTTGAAAGCTTCTAGATGGTTGCGCGGCTCCTCGACGCCGCCATCGAGAATCCACCCGGGCGTACGGACTCTCGAGTCAAAGCGCGACCCGGCTCGACATGGCGATCGAGACATGTCCTTAAGAACATGTCCGTGGGGACATGCCCTTTCGCGCATGTCCGCTCTCGCCGTCAGTCGACGAAGTTCGGCGGCCCGGTGCGCTCGAGGTACCCGTCGAGCGCGCCCTGCAGCCGCTCGATCTTCGGATCGCCGTAGGGCAGCGGCTTGTCGCCTTGCTGCTTGCGGGCCGACAGCGCCTCGTCGAGCAGGTTGCACACCAGCTTGTAGGTGCCGTCGAACACCGTGACCATGTTGTGGGTCGCGGCGCCGTTGGCGGTGAAGCGCCAGGTCTCGGCCACCAGCACCCGGTTCTTGTTGGAGGCCGGGTTGGAGAGGATGCCGGCGAGGTCGCGGCCGTCGAGGCCCTCGGGCGCCGGGGTCTCGGTCCACTTGAGGATCGTCGGCATCACGTCGACGGTGCCGACCAACTGCTTCGAGGTGGTGCCGGGCGCGAAGCCGGGGCCGCGCACGACCAGCGGCACGCGGATGTCGTCCTCGCCGACGCCGACGCCGTGGGTGCGGCGCTTGGCGCCGAGGCTCTCGCCGTGGTCGGCGGTGATGATGACGGCGATCTCGCGCTCCTTGGCGAGCTCGTCGATGCGCTCGAGCAGGCGGCCGACGTGCTTGTCGGTCCACGCGATCTCGTGGTCGTACTTGCCGGCGACGCTGTTGCCCCACCGCGGCACCCCGCGGTGCCACGAGTGGCCGCCGTGCGGGCCGAAGTAATGGGCCCACAGGAAGAACGGGCGGTCCTTGGGCTGGGCGTCGAGGATCTTGATCGCGGCGTCGGTGACGGCGACGTCGAGCGCCTTGCCCGAGACCTCCTCGTACTCGTCGAAGTCGGGGTAGGCGCCGGTCGAGGCGTCGAGGAAGCCGGTCGAGCCGTCGTCGATGACCGCGGCGGTGTACATGCCGCGCCGCTTCAAGAACGTCTGCAGCGGCACGTACTTCTCGGCCGCGGGCAGGCCGAACTTGAGCTTGAGCAGCTCGCCGTCGTCGAGCTGATCGATCTCGGTGCTGCGCAGCAGGCGGAACTTGTTGGTCTCGAAGAACGGGTTCCACACCAGCCGCCGCGGGTACACGCCGCGGAACATCGACGACAGCGCCAGGCTGGTCCACGAGCCGCCGGTGTAGGCGCGGATGAAGCGGGTCCCGCTCTCGGACCACTTCTTCATCTCGGGGGTGGTGTTGCGCTTGCCGCCCCAGCTGACGTGGTCGGCGCGCAGGGTGTCGATGGTGATGAGGACGACGCTGGTCGGCGGCGGCTTGTCGGGCACCGGCGGGTCGGCGACCGGCTCCTCGACCGGCGCGTCGCCGAGGACGCAGTTGTCGTCGACGCCGTTGCCGGGCAGCTCGCGCGCGAACGGGTGGACCGCGGCGTTGAACGGGGCGCAGTCGCCACCGCCGAGGATCGGCGAGTAACCGTCGCGGTCGACGTCGCCGAGGGTCCGCAGCGTCCGCAGCGACAGGCTCGAGAACGGCCGCTCGAGCAGGCCCGCGAGCAGGTCGCGGTCGCCGTCGACGACCACGAGCGCCCACACGAACGGCAACGCCAGCACGCCCGCGCCGACCGGGCGCCCCCACGCGGGCACGCGCAGGCGGCGGGGCCAGTAGCGCAGGCAGGCGACGCCGACGATCGTCAGCATCAGCACCGCCATCACCCGCAGGGCCGTGTGCGCCGCCGGATAGTTGTCGACCCCGACCCGGCGATCGGCGACGATGAAGCCGACCGCCGCCAGCGCCAGCAGCGGGCCGGTCCACAGCGGCCGCTTCCACGTGCGCGACAGCCAGGCCGGCTGGGTCGCCGACGGCTGGGCGACGAACCCCAGCAGCGCCAGCCCCAGCCCCGCGCCCACGCCGGCGATCGCCGCGGCCACGGCGTCGGCGTGGTCCTTGCCGCCGAAGCGGGCGATCACCCCGAGCTGGTCCATGAGCCAGACGGTCAGCCCGGCGCCGACCGCCAGCCACGCGAGCGCCCGCCCCCACGTCGGCAGCCGTTGCAGCCCGCGCAGCACCCCGGCGAACACGCCCCCGAGCACCGCGCCGGCGCCGACGCCGACGCCGAGAGCGGCGATCGCCGCCGACGCACCCACACCCTGCCCGCCGCTGACGAAATCGATCAGGGAGGCCAGGCCGGCGACCGCGGCGGCAAACGGGATATGGGCCAAAAACGCCGTTCTGGGCGGATCTTCGACGGACATCGCGGCAGCGCCGCATTGTGCCCGACGTCGCGGCGTGACGGAAGCGTGACGTTGTTTGCCGGCGCTCCCCCATGCAGAGGTCACCCCCGCCGAAGGGCCGTCAGCGGCCCGTCAGACGGCTTTCGGCCCCGGGCCGGGCCCGCCCGCTCCGGCGCATGCCGTAGCGCACGAGGGGCGGCGATCTCCGCGACGCAGGCGACATCGCGCGTGACGCGCGATGCGCCGCTTGCGAGCGCGGCGAACGGCGTCCGCATGCTGTCCCGCGGGACATGTCGCATCGGTCATGTCGCTCACGCGGGCCCTCTTCACCGCTCGTTCGGGACATGTCCGTATCGACATGTCCCGAAGAACAGCTCAATTCTCCTCGTCCTCGCCGTCCTCGTCCTCGTCCGCGTCGCCGTACGGATCGTAGTCGTCGTCCGCTTCGATCTCCGCGATCGCGTGCATCTCCGCGATCTCCTCGTCGCCGGCCCCCAGCACCTCGGCCAGGCTGGCCCACGGGAACCCGCCTGCGTGGGCCAGGCCGAGGTACTTGGCGATGACCTCCGGGTCGCGCGCGTGGCCGCGGCCCTGATAGCACTTGATACCGACCAGCGCCCCCGCCTTGACGTGCCCGAGGTCGGCGGCCTTGCGGTACCACGCGAACGCGGCCGCGTCGTCCTGGGCCACGCGGTCGCCGGTCTCGGCGTAGTAGCCCTCGTTGAAGATCGCCCGCGCCTGCCCGAGCGCCGCCGCCCTGGCGTTGTAGGCCCGGCCCGCCTCGGGGTCGCTGCGCCCGACCAGCACCGCGGCCTCGAACAGCCCGTCGGCGTGGCCCTTCTCGGCCGAGCGCACCGCCGCCGCGCGGGCCTCGTCCTCGTCGCCCTCGCAGCCGTCGGGCCCGGCCAGCCCGCGCGTCCACATGTAGCTGAGCAGCACGTCGAGCGCGCCGGTATTGTCGGCCGCGGCCGCGCGCGTCAGCGTCGACCACGACGCCCCCGCCAGCTGCGAGTCCTCCCGTTGCACGATCCGCCGCGCCAGCCCGAGCGCCGCCTCGTGATGCCCGCCGGCGGCCGCCTGCGCCTGCGCCTGCCACGACAGCGCGCGCAGCTCCTCGACCAGCGCCTCGTCGACCGGCGGCAGCCCGGCGATCGCGTCGGACTCGCGGAACTCGAGCGCGACCACGGCGAGGCGATGGTGGTCGTACAGCTCCTCGGCGGAGCCCTGCCCGGCCAGCCCGGCCTTCAGCGCCGCGATCTTGTCGCGCGTGTCCTTCTCGCGTTCGTCCATCGCTCGACGCTACCGCGACTGCCGGTGAAATTCGCGGCGCGCACGTGTGAGGAATTCATGGCTCTGCGCCCGGCGATGGCGTCGCCCACATCTCGCATCGGCGACTGCCCGAGCCGGCCCACCGATGAGATGTCCCTCGGGACAGGTCGCATCGACGTCGGGACATGTCCTTCGAGACATGCCCATCCGCCGGCGATCGCCGTTCGCCGCCGGAGCCCCCGCGAGCGACCGGCGACCCGCGGCGGAATGACCACACCGTCGGCTCGCCGCCCGCGGCCCCGGGATCGCAAGACGGGCGATTTCGCGCCCCCCGTCGAGCCCCGTGCCCTCGCCCTCGGGGACCTTCGCAGCGCAGGGCTTCGCGGCTACTGTGGCCGCGCCGCCGGGCCCGGGGCGCGGCGGCGGATTGGCTAGAGGAACCACGATGCAGCTTATGAGATGGAACACCATGGAGGCCCACGGCCCGCCGCGGCCCGGCTGGTGGGCGACCCTCGCCGCCGTCGCCCTGCTGGGCGGATGCGCCGACGACACGACCACGGTCACCGACACGGCCCAGGGCACGACCACGCAGACGACCGTCGAATCGACCGTCACCACCGACGAGCCGACCACCACCGTCGCGCCGACCACCACCGACGCGCCGACCTCGACCACCACCGAGACCGGCTCGACCACCGCGGTCGAGCCGACCACCACCGTCGAACCGACCACCACCGATTCGACGACGACGACGACGACGACGACCGACACCACCGACACCGACAGCACCACCGGCGACGAGCTCGTCGGCAAGTCGATCACCCAGACCGTCAACAGCGGCACCGTCGCCCAGAGCCCCAACTTCCGCATGGTCTTCACGCTGGGTCAGCCGACCCAGAACCAGGGCCTCTACACCTCCGATAACTTTCGTCTGCAGGGCGGCCTCATCGGCGCCAACGGGAACCCTCCATGACCCTCCGTCGCCTCTCCTCCGTCTCGACCCTGAAGCCGTGGTGGCTCGCGCCGATCCTCGCCGCCGTGACGCTGACGCCGCTCGAGGCCAGCGCGCTCGCCGTACCGGCCCTCGTCACCCACCAGGGCCGCCTGTTCGACGCCAACGGCGCGCTCGTCAGCGGCGCCCACGACCTCACCTTCGCCATCTACGACGCCGAGCTCGCCGGCAACGAGATCTGGTCCGAGACCGTCACCGTCGATTTCGACGACGGTTACTTCTCGGTGCGCCTCGGCGAGCAACTGGTGCTCGACGAGAACGTCTTCGACGGCTCGACCCGCTGGCTCGGCATCACCGTCGACGCCGACCCGGAGATGACCCCGCGCGCAGCGATCGTCAGCGTCCCGTATGCGATGTTCGCCGGCGATGTCCGCGGTGAGATCAACCCGACCAATGTCAACATCCAGGGCTTCGGCGCGGTCATCGATCAGAACGGCAAATGGGTCGGCGACCCCTCGGGCCTGCTCGGTCCCGCCGGCCCGCCCGGACCCGCCGGTCCCGCCGGTCCCGCCGGCACCGAGGGCCCCGCCGGTCCCGAGGGCCCCGCCGGCCCGCCTGGACCCGCCGGTCCCGCCGGTCCGTCCGGCCCGTCCGGTCCTGCCGGCGCGCAGGGTCCCCAGGGCCCGATGGGCCTCGCTGGCCCTGCCGGCCCCGCCGGTCCTGCCGGTCCTGCAGGCGGCGTCGGCCCTGCCGGTCCTGCCGGTCCCGCCGGCCCCGCCGGCCCCGCCGGAGCCCAGGGCCCGAGCGGCCCCGTCGGCCCCGCCGGCCCGGAGGGTCCGACCGGCATCATCGCCACCGCCAGCTTCGCCGGCGCCATCGAGGACATCCCGCTCGACCCGGCGTGGGTGTTCGTCGGCCCGACCGCGGTCATCTCCGTCGAAGCCGGCCAGCGCCTGACCGGCACCGCCACCGCGGGTCTGGCCCACGGCACCACCCTCACCTGGCGCCGCGTCGACCTCGACCTCTGTTATCGCCAGGGCGCGCAGGCCCTGAAGAACTTCAGCGGCGTCAATTTCGTGTCGCCGCGCATCGAGCAGTTCGCCAACTCGTTCACCGCCGCCGGCACGATCGTGCCCGGCGCCGGCTCGTGGACCGTCGGCCTTTGCATTCGCAACAACTACGGCGGCGAGATCCTCGACGAGAACAACCGCGTCAACGGGTGGATCCAGCTCACCAATTGAGCGCATGAGCGCAGCGCCCGGATCACCTAACCCAAAAGTCAGGTGACCCGGGCGCGGCGTGACCCCGATCGCGCACGCGCTCGAGCGAGCGCCCATTGCTACGACCCCCTGGGTCGCACCCGCGGCACTGCCATCATTGCCACGCTGAATGCGGCCAGGCGCGCGCGCGGGCGTTTTCGGGCGCGGCGCAGCCCGGCGATCGTCTCCATCGGCCCCCGGCGGGCGCGCGCATGCTGTCGCGGTCGTCACGATCGAAGCCGCGAGCCGGCGCCGACATCGCGCCATCGCGAAGATCGGCGCGGAGCCATACGAACGGCGTTCGATGGCCCGACCTGGCCGCTCCTCCGCGTGGCCGCCAGCCTCGATTCCGCGCCGCCGCCGGCGTGCATGGTCCCGCGCGGACCGCACTCGGAGACCTTCAGCGAGCTCCGACTTCGTGGATAGTCTGCCCCCACCGACGCACCCCATGGGCGCGTCGGCGATTGCATGGAGGAGGAATGCACGGGATGACATGGATTGGAATTACCGCCCATGGGCCGCCGCGCCCGTGGCTGGCGCTCGGCGTCGCCGCGCTGCTGACAGCAGCGTGCGCCGACGACACGACCACGGTCACGGACACCGCCCAGGGCACGAGCACGCAGACCACGGACGACCCTGACCCCACCGATTCGCCGCCGACCACCACGGTCCCGACGACCACCGATTCGCCGCCGACCACCTCGGTGACGGGCACCGATTCGACCACCGCGGTCGACCCGACCGACCCGACCACCACCGATACCACCGACACCACCGACACGACCACGACCACCACGACGACCACCACGACGACCACGGACACCACGGATACCGACACTGACGGCACCACCGGCAACGAGCTCGTCGGCAAGTCGATCACCCAGACCGTCAACAGCGGCACCGTCGCCCAGAGCCCCAACTTCCGCATGGTCTTCACCCTGGGTCAGCCGACCCAGAATCAGGGCGTCTACACCTCGAATAACTTTCGCCTGCAGGGCGGCCTCATCGGCGCCAACGGGAACCCTCCATGACCCTCCGTCGCTCCTCCTCCGTCTCGTCCCTCAAAAAATGGTGGCTCGCCCCGGCCCTCGCGGCCGCGTGGCTGCTGCCGCTCGAGGCCAGCGCGCTCGCCGTGCCGGAGCTCGTCACCCACCAGGGCCGCCTGTTCGACGCCAACGGTCTGCCCGTCGACGGCACCCAGGACCTCATTTTCACCATTTACGACGACGAGGTCGCCGGCAACGAGATCTGGTCCGAGACCATCACCGTCGATTTCGACGAGGGCTTCTTCTCGGTCCGCCTCGGCGAGCAGCTTGTGCTCGACGAGAACGTCTTCGACGGCACGACCCGCTGGCTCGGCATCACCGTCGGCGGCGACCCGGAGATGACCCCGCGCGCCGCCATCGTCAGCGTCCCGTATGCGATGTTCGCCGGCGATGTCCGCGGTGAGATCAACCCGACCAATGTCAACATCCAGGGCTTCGGTGCGGTGATCGATCAGAACGGCCAGTGGGTCGGCGATCCCTCGGGCCTGATCGGCCCCGCCGGCCCGCCCGGACCCGCCGGTCCTGCCGGTCCCGCCGGCTCGGAGGGCGCCGCTGGTCCCGAGGGCCCCGCCGGTCCTGCCGGCCCCGCCGGCGCGGCCGGTCCCGAAGGCCCCGCCGGCCCCGACGGCCCGCCCGGGCCCGACGGCCCCGCCGGCCCGGCCGGTCCCGCCGGTCCCGCCGGCCCCGAAGGCCCGCCGGGCCCCTCCGGCGACCTCGGCCAGGTCGGCCCGGCCGGTCCCGCCGGCCCCGAAGGCCCCCAGGGCGCCCAGGGACCGCAAGGCACCCAGGGCCCGCAGGGCGCCCAGGGGCCGCAGGGTGAGACCGGTCCGCAGGGCATCCAGGGCCCGCAGGGCGACCTCGGTCCCGCCGGCCCCGCCGGCCCGCAGGGCGAGATGGGTGCGCAGGGCGCTCAGGGCCCGCAAGGCGACCCCGGCCCCGCCGGTCCCGCCGGCCCGCAGGGCGAGATGGGCTCCGCCGGTCCTGCCGGCCCGCAGGGCGATCCTGGCCCCGCCGGCCCCGCCGGCCCGCAGGGCGACGCCGGTCCCGCCGGCCCGGCCGGCCCGCAGGGCGAAATGGGCGCTCAGGGCGCTCAGGGCGCGCAGGGCGACCCCGGCCCTGCCGGCCCTGCCGGCCCTGCTGGCGCCGTCGGCCCCGCCGGTCCCTCCGGTCCGCAGGGCGACGCAGGTCCTGCCGGTCCTGCCGGCCCCGCGGGTGCCGTCGGTCCCGCCGGTCCTTCCGGGCCGCAGGGCGCTGTCGGCCCGGTCGGCCCGATCGGTCCCATGGGCCCCGCCGGCCCCGCCGGTGCGGTCGGTCCCGCCGGTCCTGCCGGTCCCGCCGGTCCTGCAGGCCCCGCGGGCGCCGTCGGCCCCGTCGGTCCCCAGGGCGCCGTCGGCCCGCAAGGCCCGCAGGGTCCCACCGGCGTCGTCGCCGTGGCCCGCTTCGTCAGCCAGGTCGGCAACATCGCCCCCAACGCCACCTGGACCTTCGGTGGCACCCCGGTCGTGGTCAACACCGTGGGCAACCAGCGGCTCACCGGCACGGCCACCTCGTCGCTCGGCTACCTCAACGCCGGGGCGCAGTTCAGCTTCGTCGACCTCTGTTATCAGAACGCGGCCAACCCTGGCGCCCTGACCCCGTTCTCGAACAACAACGGCGTCGAGCACCTGTTCACGACCAACCCCTACCCGATCGGCGCCACCGGCTCGGTCATCCCGGGGGCCGGCAGCTGGAACGTCGGCCTGTGTGTCGCCAACACCAGCCTCAACACCATCAACAACAACGGCTTCGTCACCGGCTGGGTGATGATCACCAACTGAGCACACGGCGCCGGACCCCGCGCCGTCGCTGGTCGCGGGGTCCCGGCTCCGGCATGCTCCGCGTCCCGTGTCGACCTCGACGGCCATCCTCCTCGCCGGCGCCCTGATCGGCCTCGGCCTGTTCCTCGGCCTGCGCAGCCTCGCCCCGCGCGAGCTGCCGGTCGCGGCCCCGGAGCCGTCCGCCGCCGGCGCCCCGCCGCCGGCTGGCCCCGCGTTCGACCTGGCGACCTCCCAACAGCACGCCGCCAACGCCCTCGCCTACCACGTCGAGGCGCTGCGCCAGGCCTGCTACCTGCCCGCGGTCGTCGGCGAGACCCCGCCGCCGCCCGTGGTCCTCGAATTCAACTACACCTTCGACGCCGAGGGCCAGCAGATCGCCCGCGGCTCGCTCGAGAAGCGCGGCGCCTCGCGCCCGGCCGTCACCGAGTGCGTGCTCGCCAAACTCCCACCGCTGCGGATCCCCCGACCCGGCCAGACCGTCACCGCCAGCCCCACGCTGACCTTCCCCTGACGGCTTTTCCATCGACCTGTCCCGAGGAACATCCTTGGCATCACGCGGCGACCTTCCCCTGACGGCTCTTCCATCGACCTGTCCCGAGGACCACCCTTGGCATCACGCGGCATCTATCTCGTGAGCGCGGCCCTGCTCGGCGGCGGCGGCCTCTTGCTGTGGCTCGTGCTCGCCGACCGGCCCGCGCCGTCGGCAGCTTCTGCGACCGCTCCTGGCACCGCCGTAAACGTCGACGGCCGCCCGCTCGGGGTCGCCGGTGCCGACTACGACCCCGCCAGCCCGCGCGTCGAAGGCGACCCCGCCGAGCCGCGCCGCGCCGACCCCGACGGCGTCGCCCGCGAGCGCGACACCGTCGCCCAGCGGCCCGCTGCCCCGCCTGCGCCCGAGCAGCCGCCCGGGCCGCCGGTCGTCGGCAGCCCCGGCCTCAACGCCGCCAGCGAGGCCAGCGAGGCCGTGCGCCCGCAGGTCCTCGCCGCCGTCAGCGCCGAGCTCGCCAGCCGCCGCGCCGCCCTGCGCCAGGCCTGCTGGCCGCCGGGCTCCGACTTCAGCGCCACCTTCACCGTCGAGGCCAGCTACGCCAGCGACGGCGCGCTGCTGACTCTCGGCGTGTCCGACGTGCCCGGCATGCCCGGCGTCGGCGCCTGTCTCACGGGCCAGATCGCCCAGAAGCCGCCGACCCTCGCCGCGCCGCCCGGCGCCGACGTGACCGTGGCCGTGCCCGTCGAGTTCGCCGGGACCGAGAAGCCGCCGACCCCGGCCCCACGCGGCCTCGACGACACCGGCCCCTCGCGCTGAGCGCCCGCGGACGCGAAGGCCGTCGATTCGCGGCAGGACGCGAGCAGCGTCGGCCGCGACTCGCGGGGTCATGATTCGCGGCTGCACCGGCTATGACTCGAAGCGACGATTCGCTGCAGCTTCGGCCGCGACCCCGGAGCCCCGATTCGCTGCAGCTTCGGCCGCGACCCCGGTGCTCTGTTTAGCAGCCGCATCGGCTGCGACTCGAGGGCCATGATTCCCAACAGCGCTTGCCGCGTCCCGGTGCTTTGATTCGCAGCAGCGTCAGCTGCGACTCGAGGGCCATGATTCGCTGCGGCGCTGGCCGCGACCCCGGTGCTCTGTTTAGCAGCCGCGTCGGCTGCGACTTGAAGGCTATAGTTCGCAGCACCGACGGCCGCGACGCCGGTGCCCCGATTCGCGGCAACGCCGGCCGCGACGCCGGTGCCTGATTCGCCGCCGCACTCTCGTGCACGAGGCGACGCCCCGCGCCGCGCTGCCGCGCCCCTGTCGCCGCGATGCGACACCTAACATCGATTCATAACTGCGTTCGGGGGTTCTCCACCTCGAGCGACCTCGACCTTGGAAGCTTGCCCGATTGGCCCTTGCACCCGACGATGGTGCCCATGCAGAACGACCCCGGGTATCTCCAGCGCGCGCGGCGGATCGTCGACGACATCATCGTCCCGCACGCCTGCGACGTCGATCGCGGCGTGTATCCGCGGACCGCCCTGCGCGGCCTCGGCGACGCCGGCTTGCTCGGGCTCCTCGGCGCCGAGGACGTGGGCGGCGCTGGCCTCGACCTGCGCGCCGCGGCCCGCGTCGTCGAGCTCGTCGGCGGCGCCTGCGGCTCGACCGGCATGGTCCTCTGCATGCATTACTGCGGCGCCGCCGTGATCGAGCGCCACGGCCCGCGCGCGGTTCGCCAGGCGATCGCCGCGGGCCGGCACATCACCACCCTCGCCTTCTCCGAGGCCGGCTCGCGCAGCCACTTCTGGGCCCCGGTCGGCACCGCCCGCGCCGTCGCCGGCGGCCAGATCCGCCTCGACGCCGAGAAGAGCTGGTCGACCTCCGCCGGCGAGGCCGACAGCTACGTGTGGTCGAGCCAGCCGGTCACCGCCCAGGAGCTCAGCACCTTGTGGCTCGTCCCCGCCGCCAGCCCGGGTCTCACCATTCCGCGCCCGTTCGACGGCCTCGGCCTGCGCGGCAACTCCTCTGCCCCGATCCGCGCCGACGACGTCCGCCTCGACCCCGCCGCCATGCTCGGCCTCGACGGCGGCGGCCTCGACATCATGATGACGATCGTCCTGCCGCACTTTCAGGTGCTGTCGGCCGCCTGCTACATCGGCATCGTCGACGCCGCCGTGGCCGGCGCGGTCGCCCACGCCAGCCGGGCCCGCTTCTCGCACACCGACCAGACCCTGGCCGACCTGCCGACCATCCGCGCCTTCGTGGCCCGCTGCGTCCTCAAGCGCGACATGGCCCGCGCCCTGCTGGCCGACACCCTCGCCGCCCTCGAGGACGGCCGCCCCGACGCTCAGCTCCGCGTGCTCGAGGTCAAGGCCGCCGCCGCCGAGGTCGCCACCGAGGTCACCGAGCTCGCCATGCGGATCTGCGGCGGCGCGGCCTATCGCAAGGACGTCGGCGTGGAGCGCCAATTCCGCGACGCCCACGCGGCGACGGTGATGTCGCCGACGACGGACCTGCTCTACGAGTTCATCGGCAAGCACGCGTGCGGCCTGCCGATGCTGTGAAGCGACCCCGCGACGTGCACCCCATTCCCGGCTTCCTGGGTTCCCTGTGCACCAAGACGGCGTTCCGAGCGGGGAAGCGATTCCCCCATCTGCCCCGATCTAACCCGCGTTCCGTCAGGCAACAGAGGCCGATCGAGGCAACAGCCATTGCGCGGGTCGATGCCTGCCACGTCGTCGTAGACGTGGTCGCGCTCGCGCCGGGGAGCCGGGCCGCGAGGGTCTCGCGGATGTACTCGCTGATCGCGGCCTCGTACTCCTGACCGAGCGCGTGCAGCCCTATCGACTTGTCGTCGTCGGGTAGGTGCCGCGCCCGCTGGCCGGCCTAGATTGGGTGATCGAGTCCCCACCGGGGATCCACGCCGCGCCGGGCTGTCCCTGAGGGCGCTCATGAATGGGCTTAGGGCGGTGTCGCATCCATGGACGTGGCCGTGTCCGCAACGTCGGCGACAACGCCGAACCATCGAGATCGACGAGCAATTGGGCGGCTTCGTCGCCTCGCGCGAGCCTCTGCCACGAATACGAATACGTCGAACACTGCACGACTGTTCCCCTCTCGCGCGTGCGCGCATTGGGGAGATAAAGTGTCCCGCGCGCGTTCGATCGCGCCGGATTTCGGGGGAATGCATGATCGTGCGACGCAGGACGCGAATCGTCGTGGGGGCGGCGCTCGCCGCCGTGACAGCGTGGTTGCTGTGGTCGCGGCCGACGAAGGAGCCTTATCGCGACCGGGCGGCGGCGGGAGCCGTCCCTGAACCGCGCGTGGTGCTCTCCGCGGATCCTGAGGATACGGGCGACCCGCGGCGGATCGGGTTCGCCACGATCTCCGGGAAGGTCACCGATCCGGACGGGCGGGCGATCGCGGGCGCGCAGGTCTGCGCGTTCACCAGCTCGCGCCGGCTCGACGTGGCCGCGTTGCGGCAGCCGACATGCGTGGAGACGGGGCGCGACGGCGGTTACGTGCTCGCGGGGCTGTGGGCGGTCCGCCACCGCGTCAGCGCGAGCGCGCCGGGCCACATCCCGGCTTTTTACGTGCAGGGTGAGGGGGCGGCGCGGCGCGATACGATCGACCTGCGCCCGGCCGTCGACGTGCGCGGCATCGACATCGTGCTGCCGGGCGGCGGGGTCGAGATCCGCGGCACGATCAAGGACCTCAGCGGCGGCGCGATCGAGGGCGCGCTCGTGACGTCCGGTGGGGGTATCGAGGGGACCGGCGTCGCGGCGACGACGTCGGGGCCGGAGGGCGAATTCTCGCTGTGGGTGCCGCCGGGTCGACCCAGGGTGCGGGCGACGGCCGAGGGTTACGCCGATGGGCAGGACTACGGGGTCGCGCCCGGGCACACCTTCGAGGTGTTCTTGACGCCGGAGGCTGTGCTGGTCGGCAAGGTCGTGCGCGCGGGCGACGGTTCGCCGATCGAGGGGGCGGAGGTGACGGCGGAGCGCGGCGACGCGTTCGCCGAAGGCGGACGGGCGCGCACCGACGCGGGCGGCAATTTCCGGATCGATCGCCTGGCGGCGGGGGCGTACAAGCCGAAGGCGACGACCGACGACGTGTACGGGGTGGCGACGGAGCAGGTCGTGCTCGGGCTCGGCGAGACGTCAGCGCCGATCGTGATTCGGGCGCACCCGGCGTTTTACGTCGAGGGACGGGTGTTCGTGGCCGGCGGGACGTCGTGCAATAAGGGATCGGTGAGGCTGCGCGATCCGGCCCAGGGCCGCGAGCACTGGGTGGAGATCGAGGCCGACGGGGTGGCGCACGCTGACGGGCTCTTGCCGGGGACCTACGAGGTGACTGTCGACTGCCGCGGCTTCGTGTCGGCGGAGCGGTACGAGCCGGTGGTTGTCGCCGACGCGAACGCGACCGGGCTGCGCTGGGAAGTGACGCGCGGCCAGGCGATCCGCGGCGTCATCGTCACGGCGAAGGGCGAGCCGATGCAGGGCCTCCGGCTATCGGCACACTCGAAACAAGACCCCGCGCAGCCGCGGGCGCGGACGATTCGCGCGCGAGACAGCCAGTCGGACGCACAGGGGCGCTTCGAGCTCCCGGGGCTGCTGCCCGGGACTTATCAGGTCTACGCGTCTGCGATAAACCAGAAGCGGGTGACGCCGGACAAGCCGACCGAGGTAACGGTGCCCGAAGGACAGGACGTGGAGGGCGTGCGGCTGGTGGCGCCGACGTCCGGCGAGGTCCGCGGCGAGGTCCGCGACGCGCATGGGAAGGGGCTTGCGCGCGTGGGGGTGCAGTTTCTCGGAGCGCGACCCGGCCCGCAGGTGACCACGGCCGACGACGGCACCTTCGTCGTCCGCGAGATCGCGCCGGGCGAGTACCGGGTCCTCGCTGCCAAGGACGATGTGTTGCGGGCACCGGGCGCCGGTCCGGACGACGCGCAGGGGGTGAAGCTCGAGGTCCGCCCCGGGGCGGTGGAGACGGTCAAGCTGGTCGTCGAGGCAGGTTCGGAGACGATCGTCGGGACGGTCCGCGGCGAGCACGGCGAGGTCGTGCCCGACGCATTCGTCGAGGCGATCCGCGAGTCGGAGGAATGGGGCGCCGCGGGGCGAGGGGCCGGGCTGCTGACGGGGCGATTCGACCGCGACTCCGAACGGCCGCGCCTGACCGACGGCGACGGCCGGTTTTCGCTCGATGGGCTGTTCCCGGGCAAGTACACCGTGCGCGCATACCGGCGCGGCGGCGGCGAGGCGATCGCCGAGCAGGTCGCGCCCGGCAGCGAGGTCGTGCTGACGATCGCCGAGACGGGGCGGCTCGGCGGCACGGTGGCGCTGCCCGGCGGCAGGGCGCCGCAGGAGTTCACTGTCAAGGTGGAGGACATCAGGACCGGGTTCCGCCGGATGGACTCGTTCTTCCGCACCGACGGGGCGTGGAGCTTCGCGGAGCTGCCGCCCGGGACCTACCGGGTGCAGGTGTCGGCGTCCGAGGGGACGCGGACGATGGATATGTCCCTCGGGCCAGGCGAGGAGAACACCGGGATCCGCGTCGAGCTCGCGGCGAAGGTGACGGTGCGTGGCACGGTAGTCGACCTCGAGGGCAGGCCGGTGCCGGGTGTCGCCGTGCAGATCCTCGAGAGCACCATCGTCCGCTTCGGCGGAGAACCCGGCGACAAGAAGCACGTCAGCGACGCGGCGGGGCGGTTCGAGGTCGCGCGGGCGCCGACGGGCCTGGTGATGGTGCAGGCCTCCCCGGAGGAGGCGGAGACGTACGCGTCGGCCTCGATCAACACGCGGCTCGAGGGCGGGCCGGTGATCGAGCTGCCGCCGATCCGGCTGGTGAAGAAGGCCGTCCGCAGCGGTGAGTCGGGGGGCGACCTCGGGATCGGACTCAAGCAGGCCGAACCGGGGGCGGACCCGCTGCAGCGGCGGTTGACCGTCGCGGTGGTGCGCCCGGGCAGCCCGGCGGCCGCGGCCGCGCTGCAGGTCGGCGACGAGATCGTCGCGGTCGGCGGGCAGGACGTCACCGGCGCGAACTACTACCTGTACTGGCCGCTGACGCTGGTGTCGCCGGGTACGACGGTGCGGCTGGGCCTCGCCCGCGGGGTGACGGTCGAGCTCGTCGCCGACGCGCCACTCTGATCGCGCCGCATGAAGCGGGGTCGAACGCGCCACGAGATGTCCTTCATCGGCAAGCACGTGTGCGGCCTGCCGATGCTGTGACGCGACCCCGCGACGAACGCCCGTCGAGGTCGTCACGCGGCTCCCTGTCCGCCCGGATGCTCACGTCACCTGGACCGCGACGACGCGCCGTCCCTGCGCGCCGCCCTGTCGCGCGGGTGTCGCCCGCATCGTGAGGCCGCGAGGACATGTCGTCATGAACATGCCTTTTTAGACATGTCCAAGGAGACATCCCATCATCGGCGGCCGGATCGGGCCCGACGCTACGGGAACGATCCGCGGGGGACGAATCAGCAGGCCGCGGCTGCCTCGGCATTCGCCGAGTAGCAATGCTCTGATCCGAGCCCGACACAAGCGTGCCCATGGAGGCGCTCGATCCGCCGATCATCGTCGAAGAAGCTCTGGGCTGCCGAGATCGCGGAGGATCCAGCCAGCGTCCCAGAACAGCACGGCGTGCTCGGACGACGCGGTGCGGCCCTTCAGGGGCAATCGTGCTCGATGCGAGCGGCCGATCACGGTGCGACCGGTCAGCGTGACGCGGTGGTCGCTCGCAATTTCGCGCAAGGAGCCCACCACCGCAGTCTATCACCCCAGCGCGGGCCGTTCCCACTCCTCCACGCCCATCTCCGCGACCGGGGCGAGGCCGTTCGGCCGAACGCCCCGGACTCTTCACGATGCGGCAGACCGGACGATTACGGCGCGAAGGTTCAGGGCGCGGCCGCCTCGTCCTCGTCGAAATCGTCGCCCCCCGCGGGGCGGACGACCAGGTGACGGAAGGGCTCGTGGCCCTCCGAGTAGACCTCGACGTGATGGTGCCGGGCCGCGACCCGGTGCTGCACCTTGCGAAGCGGCGGCGGCTGGGCCCCTAGCGCCACGGTGATGTTCTCGCTCACGGCCCGGTCGATCGCCTGCTCGATCTCGAGGATGGCCTCGCGGACGACCTCGTCGTCCATGCCCGGCACCGTCGGGAAGGCGGCCTGCAGCACGCGACGCAGCTCCGAGCCGCTGTTGCGCTTGACCGTGTGCACCGGCCGACCCGCCTCTGCCAGCCGGCGGATCTTCTGGTCGTCCGCCCGGGCGCGCAGCGCGAAGATGATGTCCGAATGCTCGGGGTTGTTCACGATCCGCGCGTCCACCGAGACGTCGCGGAGCGCACGGACCAGGAGGTCGCGGCTGATCGCGTGCAGGTAGATCAGCACCGGGCCCTCCCACGTGGCCGGGTTCCCCGCCCGGGAGCGCCTGGCGGGGCCGGGGGCCTCGGGCGCGGCCGCGGGGACGTCGGGCGTCGGTGCGCGGCCCGGCTGCCGGCGCTCGCCTCTCACGGCATCACCGGCGAGCAGCCGGTCGACCGCGGCGCCGGCGTCGTGGTGCACCACGACCTCGTCGCGTCCGACCATCTCGACCACGACATCGAAAGTGGGAGCCCCCCGGCGCTCGGTGACCGTCTTCGGGGAATGCCGCCGCCGGGCCTCGTCGTCGCCGAGCGTGACGGTGTGCACGCCGCCGACCAGGTCCGAGAGGGTCGGGTTCAGCACCAGGTTCTCGAGCGTGTTGCCGTGCGCCGTGCCGATCAACTGCACTCCGCGCTCGGCGATGGTGCGCGCGGCCGCGGCCTCGGCCGAGGTGCCGATCTCGTCGACGACGATCACCTCGGGCATGTGGTTCTCGACCGCTTCGATCATCACGGCGTGCTGGCGGTCGGGCCGCGGCACCTGCATCCGCCGCGCGGCACCGATGCCGGGGTGCGGCACGTCGCCGTCGCCGCCGATCTCGTTGGAGGTGTCGACCACGACGACGCGCCGCCCCAGGTCGTCGGCCAGCACGCGCGCGATCTCCCGCAGCTTGGTCGTCTTGCCGACGCCTGGCCGGCCCAGCAGCAGCACGTTCTGCCCGGTCTCGACCAGGTCCCGCAACAGCTCGACCGCGCCGACCACCGCCCGCCCCACGCGCAGGGTCAGGCCCACGACTTCGCCGCGCCGGTTCCGGATGACCGAGATCCGGTGCAGCGTGCCCTCGATGCCGGTGCGGTTGTCCTCGCCCACCGGGCTCAACTCGGTGAGCACGGCGTCGATGTCCGCGCGGCCGACGGGCGTGCCGGCCAGGCGTTCGGCGCGGCCCTCGAGCCGGGCCTCGGGCGTGCGACCGAGGTCCATCACCACCTCGAGCAATTGAGCCGGCGCGAGCGCGCGCACGGCGCTCTGCAGCTCGGCGGGCAGGACCCCGATGAGGAGTCCGAGTTCGTGGTCCGATGTGCTCGTCACCGGCGACACATAATGCTCCCCGGCGGTTCCGCCATGGATCGGGGCAAGATTGGGCGCGAGCGCCTACGTGGCAGCGAGCGCGGGACACGCCGCGGCCAGCCGCCCGACCGCCGTGGCACCTGAGACTTCGGCTCGACGCACGGAGGGAGTCAGGTCGGCGGCGTCCACACGGCGCCGGTCTCACAGTCGACGTGCCGCAGGCCGACGCGCTCCGGCGTGATGTCGAGGACGCCGAACACGATGGGCAGTTGAAACCGACGCGGGCCGATCGACCCGGGGTTGAACACCGCGATGCCGCGGTCGCGGCCGATGAAGGGCACGTGCGAATGCCCGCAGACGACCAGCGAGGCATCCTCGGCCCGGGCGAACCGGGCAGCGTCGGCCCGCAGCCGCGGACCGGCCACGGCGATGTGCAGCATGGCGATCGTGAGCCGCACGGCGTCGCCGTCGCGGACCTCGAGGGTGCGCAGGTCCGGCAGCGTCGCCGCCTTCGCGTCGATGTTGCCGCGTACGGCGAACACCGGGGCGATCCGCTCGAGCTCGGTCAGCACCGCGAGCTCGCCGACGTCGCCGGCATGCAAGATGTACTGCGGCTCGAGCGCGGCGATGTGAGCCATGGCCCCGGGGTGCGGTCGACTGTGCGTGTCCGCGACCGCGACGATGCGCAGCGCCCCGTCGCGCAGGTGCAGCGCCTCGCGGCGGACGCTTTGAGGTTCGGCGCGGGCGTAGGCCACGGTGCCGGGAGGAATACACCGTCCGCGGCCCGCAGCCCACGGGTCACCGCCGAAACCCCAGCGTGGGCCCCGGGTCGCGCCGTGGCGGATCGGCGGCGAACCACGCGCGCGTCGCCTCCCGGAAATCGGCGAGCGCGAGCCCCCCGGCGTCCGGCGCGCACGCGTCGAGCTTGGCCATCCCGCGCGCGAGCAGCCGCGCAGCGCTCTCGGGTTTGCCTTGCACATGCAGCTTGTGGTGAGCCGCGGCGACCTGGATGAGGCCCTGCAGCAGGCGGCGTTCGTCGGGGTCGGTGGCCACGCGCCAGCGGTCCTCCCAGGCCTCGTGGGCCGCGAAGTGATCGCCGGCGTTGAACAGCGCGAGGCCGCGGGCGAGGGCCGCATCGGTGCCAAGGCTCGGCTCGCCCCGCGAGTCACCCTCGGATCTCAGCCGCTCGGCGGAGGCGTCCCCTGCTCGGCGGTCGTCGGGGCGGTCGATGATGTCTTGCTCGAGTTTCGCCTTCTCGGGATCGGCTCGCACCGCGCCATCGTATCCTCGGCAGACCACTCGCCACCTGAAAAGGTGGATTCGCCGGACCGCGGCGAGCTTCGCGGGGCCGGCTGAGTTTTCCGCGCCCCGAGCGCGCAAGCGGCGATGAACATGGTGAGGTGATGGGTATTGCCGCACGGGTCATTGAGCTCGAGCGGGCCGATGACCCGCTCGCGCGGCTGAGCGGGGCCCGGTAGAGCGATTGCCGTCAATTCTCGAGCGCGCGCTTGGTGAAGCGGTCGTCGGGCAGCGGCGCGTTGACCTGCCACGATTTGCGCACGAGCCGGGTCTGGCCGCCCTTGACGCTGTCGACCATCCTGGACTCGGCGGGCGCGCACACGTTGCCCTCGCAGGAGTAGCCGGTGCGGGTCTCGATCTTGAGCTGCTTGCCCTGGGCGTCGAAGTACTTGAGCTCGCCGGGCAGCTTGCGGTCCTTGTTGACGGCGATCTCGATGCGGGCGTACGGCGCCTCGACGCCGGCCTTCGGCGTGAGCACCAGCTTCCAGGTGGTGGCATCCTCGCCGGTACGGGTAGCCGTGTAGCGCGCGCCGTAGGCGGTGGTCGTGAGGTCGGTCTGGCTGTAAGCGAGGCCGAAGAAGCCTTGATCGGCCACGGAGCTGGCGATCCGGCGGACCTTCCCGAACGAGGGCAAGAACACGTACATCTCCGTCGGCGAGAGCGTGAGGGACTTGGTGCCCTTCATGTCGGCCGGGGCGCTGAACTCGAAGAGGTGCTTCTTGGCCTTCCTCGCCAGCTGCATGGCCATCTTGCGCTCGGGCTTGCCCGCCTCCTGGTTCAAGACCTCGAAGTCGATCACGAGGGTCTGGGCGCGGTTCAACGCCGCGTCCATATCGGCGAGCAGCTGATCGCCGGCCGGGTCGGCTGCGGCAACGGTGGAATGGGCAAAAACCGCGACAGACGCGGCGACGAGCACGACGACACGATGCATCTTCATGGGGAGTTCGATCGGCGACGAGAGTACGAGCGCGCTTCGCGGCTCACGGGTGAAGAGCCTGGACCCTCTCGCTGCGATCCAAAATAACTCGAAATTTTCCGCAGCCCTGCAGGCAGATCGGGGTCGACCCGTTCCGTAGCCGACCCAGACGGACTCTCCATGGCCGGGCGCCCAGTAGCGCTTCGAGGCCCACAGGGCGGCTCTGCTGCCCCTGCCGCCGACGCCGTGGAGGTCGCCAGCGAGGGCGCGAAAATAGTTCGAAGTTTTTTGGATCGCAACCGGAGGGTCCTGGCTCTTCACCCTCAAGCCTCGGATCCGGGCGGGCCCATCACCCCGAGGCTCGACGAGAATTTCATGACCCTTCAGAAGAGACCTTCGCCTGGCAACGACCGGTCCCCTGCCGCGCTGACGATCGATCGGCGCGGCTTCCTCAAGGTGGGGGCCACGCTCGGCGCGGGTTTTCTGCTGCCCGGGCTCACTGGTTGCAGTCCGGGGGACGACGGCGATCCGCGACCGGTCGCCAATGGCGAGCTCTTCACGCCCGCCAGCGTCCGCTCGCGCGACGGCGTGCTCGACATCGAGGTGACCATCACCGAGACCGAAGTGACGGTGGGCCAGTATACGTTCATGACCCGGGCGTACACGGGGCTCAAGGTCCTTCGCGGCGAGGCGAGCTTCGGCGATGCGACGTATACGGGGGTGGTCCCGGGCCCGAGCATCGAGCTCCGCCCGGGCGATCGGCTCAAGCTGAAGCTCATCAACGGCCTCCCGGACGACAACAGCGCCGTGGACCCCCCCGACTGCGCCATGGGCGGCGGCAGCGGCGGCGGGCACGGAGCGGGCGGCCACGGCCCGGGCACGCACAACAACTCGACCAACCTCCATACGCACGGCCTGCACGTCGACCCCGGGCCGCCCGGCGATGATGTCTTCCTGATCATCGGTCCTGGTGAGAGCTACGACTTCGTCTTCGATATCCCGCGAGACATCGCCATGCCGGACGGCTCGAAGGCCAACCATCCGGCCGGGACCTATTGGTACCACCCGCACATGCACGGATCGACGGCGATCCAGGTGGCAGGCGGCATGGTCGGGGCGCTCATCATTCGCGACGAGGAGAGAGACGACCTCGACAGGCTGTTCTCGCCCGAGCCCGGGCCGGGGCAGGGCAAGGAGCAGCTCCTCGTCGTCGGCGAGTACATGATCCAGACCCAGGATTCGTGCGATGGCAAGACCCGCCTCGCGACGTACGGGGAGATGGGCCATTCCGGTCCGCTTCCTCCGGGCGTCGAAGATTTCTTCCACGTCAACGGACAGATCGATCCGGTCCTTCGCATGCGCCCGGGCGAGGTGCAGCGGCTTCGGCTGCTTCACACCGGCTTTCGTGCGCCGCTGGACGTCGCCTTCCTCCGCGTGCCGGACGATCAGGCCGACACCGCGACCTCGCTGCCGAAGCCCGGCTACGATCCGTTCGGCTACTCCTGCGCCGCCTCGGGCGGCCCGCCCATGCTCGATCGGGACGCGCTGAGGGCGAAGTCGGCCACGTACTACCAGGTAGCGACCGACGGGATCACGTACGGCGCACCCCTGAAGATGCCGCTCGCCGACCCCGTGTCCGAGGTCGAGTACGTCATCCCGCCGGGGGGCCGCGTGGACATGCTGGTCCAATTCGAAGCGGGCACCTACCAGATGGTGGCGCTCGGCTACCTCGATTTCGTCTGCTGGGCGCCGCAGGTCCTCGCCACCGTGGTCGTCTCGGGCAAGCCGGACACGAGCCTGCAGATCCCGCAGGTGCTGACGCCGCCAGCGCTCTACCCGTCGTTCGACGACATGTCGAAGCCCGGCAACGCGATCACGAACACTCGCCAGGTCGAGTTCGCGGTGAACGTGGACGCTGACGGCGCGCACTTCCTCATCGACGGCAGGACGTTCTGCATGAGCCGTATCGACCAGTGCATCGCCCTCGACGCCGTGGAGGAGTGGACGCTCGTCAACAAGTTCAGCGATACCGGGGGTGAGACGGTTCATCCCTTCCACATCCACGTCAACTCGTTCCTGGTGACGAGCATCAACGGGAAGAGCCCGAGTCAGGCGATCTGGCGCGACACCTGTCTCATCCCCACGAGCGGCACGAACGCCGACGGCACCCTCAAGTTCCTGTCGCGCTTCCCGCATTTCCAGGGGCAGTACGTGCTGCACTGCCACATCTTGGAGCACGAGGACGAAGGCATGATGCAGATCGTCGAGGTGCAGCAGGCAACATGCCCGCCGCCGCCGACGGGCGACACTTGCGAGGCCGTATGACCCTCACGACCTCTCGAGCGCGCTGACCCGAGCACCACCACTGCCTTGAATGCCCGTGGTGAACCGGGGAGCGCAGACGACCATCCTGCGATGGTGCGTGCAATCGCACTCGACATTCGCCAGCCGGGCGCCCATCGGGCGCCCATCGGGCGCCCGCCCGTGGATCGATGACGGCAGCACCACGACTCGTTCGATTTCCCCCGATAAGTCCGCCATTTCGCAACCCTGCGAATATCGAGAGAAATATGGCAGGAGTGGCGACGCGCCCCCGACAGGGCGTGAAACGACGTCGGGGGCCCGATGATGTCCTTTCTCTCTTCAGAGACGAGCCGAATAGGAGCGCAGTTTTTTTCGATGTCGGCAAGCTCCGGGTCACTGCAGGGCGGCCGCGAGGGCGGTACCGCCACCGCAATCGCGGCTGAGGAGACGAGGTTGCCGAATTCGATCACGAGGGCCGGTGGATCCAGGGTTCGACCCGCGGACACGGGCGTGGTGCATCCCGTGATCGGCGCGACGCTCGCCACGGCGAGCGCGCGGATGAATGCCAGGGCATCGGTCAGGAATTAACATGAGCATGCACGACGAGAGCCGGGACGTTCGAGGGTTCGAGCCGAGGACTGAACAGAATGTCGCTGCGCAGCAGGATGCAGGCAGCCCCGCCGACGCGGGGGACGTGCTCCGCTGGGCCGGCATGGCCGACCCGAACAGCCCGATCGGTCGCCTGCCTCAGTTCGCCTCGGACGAGCTGCGTCAGCTTGCGGCGTGGAACGACACGGCGGTGGCGTATCCACCGGCGCGGTGCATCCACCAGCTCTTTGAAGATCAGGCCGCGCGCACGCCCGACGCCGTGGCGCTGGTGTTCGGCGATCAGCGACTGTCGTACCACGAGCTCGACGAGCGCGCGAACCAGCTGGCCCATCACCTCTGCGGGCTGGGCGTCAGCCCGGAGGTACTGGTCGGACTGTGTGTCGAGCGCTCGCTCGAGATGGTCGTCGGCCTGCTGGCGATCCTCAAGGCAGGCGGGGCCTATGTGCCGCTCGACCCGGGCTATCCGCGCGAGCGGCTGGCCTTCATGCTGAAGGACGCGCGGCCCGCCGTGCTGCTCACGCAGGCGCACCTGCGAGACAGCCTCCCGCCGCACGACGTTGCGATCGTGCAGCTCGACGAGGGCGATTGGCAGCACCAGCCGCGTACGCCTCCTGCGGTCGACGTCGGCCCCGATCACGCGATCTACGTCATCTATACCTCGGGCTCGACCGGGCAGCCCAAGGGCGTGCTCAACACCCATCGTGGCCTCTACAACCGCCTGCGCTGGATGCAGCGGGCCTACGGTCTGAAGGCGAGCGACGCGATCTTGCAGAAGACGCCGCTGTCGTTCGACGTGTCCGGCTGGGAGCTGTGGTGGCCGCTCATCGAGGGCGCCCGCATGGTGATCGCCGCGCCCGAGGGGCACAAGGATCCGCGTTACCTCGCGGCGATCCTCGCGGCGGCCGACGTCACCGTGGTCCATTTCGTGCCGTCGATGCTCGCCGTGTTCCTGGCCGCGACCGAGCCCCGCGAGCGCGCTTCGCTGCGCCTCGTGTTCGCCAGCGGCGAGGCCTTGCCCGAGCACCTGCGCGCCGCCTGGTATGCGGGCAACCGCGGCGAGCTCCACAACCTCTACGGCCCCACCGAGGCCGCCATCGACGTCACGAGCCACGCCTGCCGGCCCGACGAGACGGGGCCGGTGCCGATCGGCAAGCCGATCGACAACACCCGCACCTACGTGCTCGACGCTGCATTTCGGCCGGTCCCCGTCGGCGTCGCTGGGGAGCTGTATCTCTCGGGCGTCCAGCTCGCGCGCGGCTACCTTCATCGCCCAGGACTCACGGCGGAGCGATTCGTGCCCGATCCGCTCGTGCCCGGCGCTCGGATGTACCGCACCGGCGACCTTGCCCGCTTTCGCGACGATGGCGCGCTCGAGTTCCTCGGCCGCATCGACCACCAGGTCAAGATCCGCGGCTTCCGCATCGAGCTCGGCGAGATCGAGGCCGCCATCGCCGCGCATCCCTCGGTGCGCGACTGCGTCGTCGTGGCGCGCGAGGATGCAACCGGTGACAAGCGGCTGGTGGCTTACGTGGTCGGCAAAGACGCCACCGCGAGCGAGCTGCGAGAGCGCCTCGGCGCGACGGTGCCGGAGTACATGGTGCCCTCGGCGTTCGTCTTCCTCGACGCGCTGCCGCTCAATCCCAGCGGCAAGGTCGATCGCAAGGCCCTGCCCGCCCCCGAAACGACGCGTAGCGCGACAGAGACCTACGTCGCGCCGCGCACCGACGTCGAGCGCGCCCTCGTGGCCATCTGGGAGGAGCTGCTCGAGGTCCGCCCCATCGGCGTGCGCGATGATTTCTTCCTGCTGGGTGGTCATTCGCTGCTCGCCTTTCGCGTCCTGTCCGCCATCCAGGCCCGATTCGGGAGCGCGCCGAGCCTGACCGCGCTGCTTCGCAACCCGACGATCGAGGCGCTGGCGGTGCTCTGGGACCCGCGGGCAGAGCGACCGGCGCCCCCGATCAGCCTATTGCCGCGAGCGGACGGCGAGGCGCCGTTCGCGGGCCTGTCGGGCACGGAGCGGCGGATCTGGTTCCTCGAGAAGCTGTCGCCGCAGGCGCGGTCGTACCAGATCCCGCACGTGTTCGAGGTTGCGTCCGCGCTGTGTGTCCGGGCCCTGCGGGACAGCGTGGACGCGTTGGTCTTGCGTCACGCGATCCTCCGTACGACCTATCCGGAGGTCGACGGCGCGCCGCGGCGAGAAGTGGCGGACGACGTGTCGATCCCGATCCGCGTCGAGGACGTCTCGGCGCTGCCCGCAGCGCAGCGCGATCCGGCGTTGCGGGCCATGCTCGCCGCGGAGGTGGAGTCCCGCTTCGACCTCGAGCGCGGGCCCCTGACCCGGGTCCTGGCCGTGACGACCGCCGCGGACCGGCACGTCGTCGTCGTGCATCAGCATCACATCATCACCGACGAGTGGTCCTGGGGGCTGCTGCTCGCGGAGCTGTCGTCCCTTTACGAAGCATCGCGCCGCGGGCAGACGACCGCGCTGGCTCCCCTCGCCTACCAGTATTCGGATTATGCGCGTGCAGAGCGAGCGGCGCTCGCGGGCGACGGGTTGGCGGCGTCGCGGGCCTACTGGAAGCAGGCCCTCGTCGAAGTCCCGCGGCTCGACCTCTCGATCGTCGCTCCCGCTGCGGGAGCGGTCTCGGGGCCCGAAGGTTTTGTCTCGCTCCGCCTGTCGCCAGAGGCGAGCCGCCAGCTCCAGGCGCTCGCCCACGAGAGCGCCGCGACCCCCTTCATGGCCTGGTATGCCGCGCTCGCGGCTGTGCTGTCGCGCTACAGCGGCCAGCAGGACTTCGGGCTCGGCGCGGTGGTGGCCAACCGCCAGATCGCCGGGACCGAGGGGATGCTGGGGTTCTTCACCAACACGGTGGTGCTGCGCACCGACCTCGCGGGCGATCCGACCTTCGCCGAGCTGCTCGCGCGGGCGCGACGGACCGCGCTCGATGCCTACGAGCACCAGGCGCTGCCTTTCGACGTCGTCGTGCAAGATCAGGGGCTGGCGCGACAGGCCGGAGAGAATCCGCTGTTCGACGTCACCTTCTTCGAGGTGACGCCGCCGACGACGGGCGCCGCGGCCGGCTGGTCGCCGCGCCTCGGCGCGGTGCCGGAGGGCGTGACTACCGCCAAGAATGCGCTGGCAGTGTCGGTGCAGCACACGGCCGAGGGGACTGTCGTCGAAGTCCTGTACGACACCACACGCGTCTCGAGAATCGCGGCCGAGCGGTTGTGTGGGCACCTGAGCACGCTGGTCACCGACGCCGCCGCGCATCCGGACCGACGGGTCTCCGAGCTCGAGCTGCTGACCGACGAAGAGATCGAGAAGCTCGCGGCTTGGAACGACTCGCCGCCGACCGATCCTGCCGCGCGGTGCATTCACGAATTGATCGCCGAGCAGGCGGTCAGAGCACCGCAGGCCGTGGCGCTCGAGCAGGACGGGCAGCCGCTGAGTTACGGCGAATTCGAGGCACAGGTCAACCGGCTGGCGCACCACCTGCGCGCGCTCGGCGTCGGGCCCGAGGTCCGCGTCGCTTTGTGCGTGCAGCGATCGTTCGACATGGTGATCGGCCTGGTCGCCATCCTGAAGGCCGGGGGCGCCTTTGTGCCACTCGATCCCTCGTATCCGCCGGACCGGCTCTCGCTGCTGCTGGCCGAGGCGGGGGCGCCGGTACTGCTGACGCACGCGGCCATCGAGGGTCGTCTCGCAACACCAAACGTGACGGTGGTGCGCCTCGATGTCGACGCGGCGCAGTGGGCCTCGTTACCCACCACCCCGCCCGCGAGCGGCGTGACCCTCGACCACGCCAACTACGTCGTCTTCACCTCGGGCTCCACCGGCAAGCCCAAGCCGGTGATCAACGAACATCGAGGCCTCGCCGCCCGCGTCGCCTTCCAGCGCCGGCACATAGCAGTCCACCCCGGCGATCGAATCCTCTTCAGCGCCGCCATCGCTTTTGACGGCGCGATCGTCGACTGGATGCTCTCGCTGTGCAACGGCGCCACCTGCGTGTTGCCCAGCAACGCCCTCGACGCCGTCGAGGGCATCGCCGAGTGCCTCGAGCACCGCGCCATCACCTTCTCCTTCATCCCGCCTGCGATGCTGCGTGTGCTCCGCTGCCGCGCGCCGGCGCTGCGCCACATCACCCTCGCGGGTGACAAGACATCGCCCGCGCTGGTGGCTCAGTGGGCCGAGGGCCGCCAGGTCCTCAACTCCTACGGCCCCACCGAATTCAGCATCTTCGCTGCGCAGGCCTGGTTTGATCCGTCGCGGCCGGAGCGGTTCTCGATCGGCCGGCCCGTGCATGGCGTTCGAATCCACCTGCTCGATGGCAAGATGCGACAGGTCCCGATCGGCATGCCGGGTGAGATCCACCTCGCCGGCGTCGGCCTGGCCCGCGGTTATTTGAATCGCCCCGCCATGACCGCCGAGCGGTTCTTGCCGGATCCCTTCGCGAGCCAGCCCGGCGCCCGCATGTATTGCACCGGCGACCTCGCCCGCTGGAACGAGGACGGGGAGCTCGAGTTCCTCGGCCGCGTCGATCATCAGGTCAAGATCCGCGGCTTCCGCGTCGAGCTCGGCGAGGTCGAGGCGGCGCTCGCGTCTCACCCCGCGGTCGCATCGTCCGTCGTCGTCGCGCGCGAGGACTCGCCGGGCAGCACCCGCCTCGTCGCCTATGTCGTGGCGAAGCACGAGGCGCTCACGGCGGCCTCGCTGCGCGAGCACCTGCGAGGCGACCTGCCCGACTACATGCTCCCGTCGGCGTTCGTCTTCCTCGACGCCCTGCCGCTGTCCAACAACGGCAAGATCGATCGCAAGGCCCTGCCCGCTCCCGAGGCGATGCGCGGCGCCGACGAGGCCTTCGTCGCTCCGCGCACCGCAGCGGAGCGAGCGCTCGCCGAGGTCTGGTCGGAGGTGCTGCGCATCGCGGCGGTGGGGCTCCACGACAACTTCTTCGCCCTGGGCGGAGACTCGATCCTGGCGATCCAGGTGGTCGGCCGGGCCAAGCGAGCCGGCTTGCACGTGACAGTGCGCGACATGTTCATGCACCAGACGGTCGCGGAGTTGGTGCAGGTGGCGCGCAGCTCGAGCGCGGCCGTGGCCGAGCAGGCGGTGACCGGCACGGCCGCGCTGACGCCGAGCCAGCAGTGGTTTTTCAGCAAGAACCCCGAGGAGGCCCACCACTTCAATCAGGCCTGGATGTGGACACCGTCGCCCGCGCTGTCGCCCGCGCTCGTGGCCGAGGCGCTGCAGGTCGTCTTGCGGCAGCACGACGCGCTGCGCTTGCGGTATGATCATAGTGAATCCGGGTGGGTCCAGATCCACGCGGAGGACGCGGCGCTGCCGCTCGCGCGCATCGACCTCTCGGCGCTGCCACCCGACGTGCGCAGGGCGGCCGTGGAGGCGTCGGCGGACGACCTGCAAGGCAGCCTGTCGCTGTCCGCGGGTCCGGTGGCCCGCGCGGCGTGGCTGGACCTGGGCGAGCAGGGCACGCGGCTGCTGCTCGTGGTGCACCACCTCGTGGTGGACGGGGTGTCTTGGCGGATCTTGCACGAGGACCTGGAGCGCGTGTGCGAGGCCCTGCTGGCCGGACGGACCCCGGCGCTCGCTGCCAAGACGACCTCGTTCCGGCAGTGGTCGGAGCGGCTTCACACATTCGTCGCCGCCGGCGGCCTGTCGCAGGAGCTGGACTTCTGGCGAGCCCAGTGCGCGCGCGGCATCACGCCGCTGCCGCGAGATCGCGAGGCGGCGCCGGGCACCGTCGGTGACAGTCGCACGGTCGACGTGGAGCTGTCCGAGGCAGAGACCCGGGCGCTGCTTCACGACGTGAGCGCGGCCTACCGCACCGAGATCAATGATGTCCTGCTCTCGGCGCTCGCGGCGGCGCTGAGCAAGTTCTGCGACACGGACACGGTGTGCGTCACCCTCGAGGGGCACGGCCGCGAGGCGCTGATCGAGGACGTGGAAGTGTCCCGCACCGTCGGCTGGTTCACTTCGATGTTCCCGGTGTGGCTGACGGTCCCGGCGACCGACGACCCCGGGACATTGCTGAAGGGGATCAAGGAGCAGCTCCGCTCGGTGCCGAACCGGGGCGTCGGCTACGGCTGGCTGCGGTACGCACATTCGGACGAGGCGGTGCGCGCCGCACTCTCGGTCGATCCGCCGGTGGTGTTCAACTACCTCGGGCAGTTCGACATGGGGACGCAAGGCCGGTCGATGTTCGCACCGGCGGCGGAGCCGACGGGGAGGACCACGAGCTCGCGAATGGCGCTGTGGCACGCGCTGGCGGTGAACGGCGGCGTGTGGCAGGGCCGGCTGCGGTTCGAATGGACGTACAGCGCGGCGATTCACGACGAAGCGACGGTGGCGCGGCTCGCCGCGCGGTTCGTCGCCTCGCTGCGGCGAATCATCGATCATTGCGCGGCGGGCGAAGCGTTCGGATACACGCCCTCGGACTTCCCGCTGGCGCGGATCGAGCAACCAGCCCTGGACGGACTGTTCGGGGCGATGCGCGACGTCGAGAGCGTCTACCCGCTTTCGCCGCTGCAGGCTGGGCTGCTTTTCCACGCCCTGAACGAGCCGGAGTCGCCGACCTACACCGTCCAGCTCGCGCTGCAATTGGGCGGCGACGTCGACGCGACGGCGCTCGAGAGCGCGTGGAAGACCGTGCTCGCGCGCCACGCGGTGTATCGCACGGCCTTCTTGTGGCAGGGGGTCCCGGAGCCGCTGCAGGTGGTGCGGAGGAGCGTCGAATTCGCGATGCCGACGCACGACTGGTCCTCGCTGGAAGTCGCCGAGGCGGAGGCGCGGTGGGAGGCGCTGCGGCGCGAGGAGCGGGCGGCCGGCTTCGATCTGGGGCGGGCCCCGCTGGCGCGAGTCGTGCTCGTGCGTTTGCCTGGCGGCCGGACGTGGATGCTCAAGACGACGCATCACATCCTGGCCGACGGCTGGTCGATGCCGGTCGTGCTCGGCGAGCTGCAGGCCGCCTATGCCGCGAACCGGGGCGGGCGCCGGCTCGCGCTGCCGGAGCCGGTGGCCTACGAGCGGTACATCGCCTGGCTCGCGACGCGCGACCAGGCGGCGTCGTCGGCGTTCTTCGCAGCGTACCTGGCCGGCGTCGAGGAGCCGACCCGGCTGCCGTTCCCGCCGCCCGCACAGGCGCCCGCAGAGGCGACGCGAGAGCACGAGCAGCGGGATGCCTCGCTGACCGCGGCCGAGACCGAGGCGCTCACGGCCTTTGCGCGGCGGCACGGGCTGACCCTGAACACGGTGGTGCAAGGGGCGCTCGCGCAGCTCCTCGGCCGCACCACGGGGCGCACGGATGTCGTCTTCGGCGTGACGACCTCCGGTCGCAGCGCGCCGCTCCGCGGCATCGAGCGGATGGTGGGCCTGTTCATCAACACGTTGCCGCTGCGGGCCCGCTGGTCCGGCTCGGAGATCGTGCTCGAATGGCTGCAGCGACTGCAAGCCGAGCAGGTCGAGCTGCGCGTGCACGAGGCGACCCCGCTTTACGAGGTGCAGCGCGCGAGCGCGGTGGGTGGCGGTCGCGCGCTGTTCGACACGCTGCTGGTGTTCGAGAACTACCCGGTGGACGAGGCGGCGCAGCAGGCCGAGGCCCTGCCGATCGTGGACTTCCAGGCCTTCGAGCAGACGAGCTATCCGCTGGCCATCACGGTGGCGGTGGGGACGACCCTCGACCTGCGCTGGATGTGGGAACCCGCGGCGCTGCGCGGCGAGGACATCGAGCAGCTGTGGGGGCACCTGCGAACGGTCCTCCTCGACATGGTCGCGCACCCGGGCAGGCGCTTGTCCGAGCTCGGCCTGCTGACAGAGGCGGAGCACGCGACGCTGGCGGCGTGGAACGACACGGTGGTGGCGTATCCGCCGGCGCGGTGCATCCACGCGCTGTTTGAAGAACAGGCCGCGCGCACGCCCGACGCCGTGGCGCTGGTGTTCGGCGATCAGCGACTGTCGTACCGCGAGCTCGACGAGCGCGCGAACCAGCTGGCCCATCACCTCTGCGGGCTGGGCGTCAGCCCGGAGGTACTGGTCGGACTGTGTGTCGAGCGCTCGCTCGAGATGGTCGTCGGCCTGCTGGCGATCCTCAAGGCGGGCGGGGCCTATGTGCCACTCGACCCGGGCTATCCGCGCGAGCGGCTGGCCTTCATGCTGAAGGACGCGCGGCCCGCCGTGCTGCTCACGCAGGCGCGCCTGCGAGACAGCCTCCCGCCGCACGACGTTGCGACCGTGCAGCTCGACGAGGGCGATTGGCAGCGTCAACCGCGTACGTCCCCGGCGGTCGACGTCGGCCCCGATCACGCGATCTACGTCATCTACACCTCGGGCTCGACCGGGCAGCCCAAGGGCGTGCTCAACACGCATCGCGGCCTCTACAACCGCCTGCGCTGGATGCAGCGGGCCTACGCTCTGAAGGCGAGCGACGCGATCTTGCAGAAGACGCCGCTGTCGTTCGATGTGTCCGGCTGGGAGCTGTGGTGGCCGCTCATCGAGGGCGCCCGCATGGTGATCGCCGCGCCCGAGGGGCACAAGGATCCGCGCTACCTCGCGGCCGTCCTCGCGGCGGCCGACGTCACCGTGGTCCACTTCGTGCCGTCGATGCTCGCCGTGTTCCTGGCGGCGACCGAGCCCCGCGAGCGCGCTTCGCTGCGCCTCGTGTTCGCCAGCGGCGAGGCGTTGCCCGAGCACCTGCGCGCCGCCTGGTATGCGGGCAACCGCGGTGAGCTCCACAACCTCTACGGCCCCACCGAGGCCGCCATCGACGTCACGCGCCACGCCTGCCGGCCCGACGAGACGGGGCCGGTGCCGATCGGCAAGCCGATCGACAACACCCGCACCTACGTGCTCGACGCTGCATTTCGGCCGGTCCCCGTCGGCGTCGCTGGGGAGCTGTATCTCTCGGGCGTCCAGCTCGCGCGCGGCTACCTTCATCGCCCAGGACTCACGGCGGAGCGATTCGTGCCCGATCCGCTCGTGCGCGGCGCTCGGATGTACCGCACCGGCGACCTTGCCCGCTTTCGCGACGACGGCGCGCTCGAGTTCCTCGGCCGCATCGACCACCAGGTCAAGATCCGCGGCTTCCGCATCGAGCTCGGCGAGATCGAGGCCGCCATCGCCGCGCATCCCTCGGTGCGCGACTGCGTGGTCGTGGCGCGCGAGGATGCCACCGGCGACAAGCGGCTGGTGGCTTACGTGGTCGGCGACCAAGCCATCGTGAGCGAGCTGCGAGAGCGCCTCGGCGCGACGGTGCCGGAGTACATGGTGCCCTCGGCGTTCGTCTTCCTCGACGCGCTGCCGCTCAATCCCAGCGGCAAGGTCGATCGCAAGGCCCTGCCCGCCCCCGACGCGAGCCGCGGTCCGGCCGAGACGTTCACGGCGCCGCGCACCGACGTCGAGCGCGCCCTCGTGGCCATCTGGGAGGAGCTGCTCGAGGTCCGCCCCATCGGCGTCCGCGATGATTTCTTCGCGCTCGGCGGCCACTCGCTGCTGGCGGTGCGCGTCGTCTCGGCGGTGAAGGCTCGGCTCGGGTTCGGGCTGACGCTCGCCACCTTGCTGCGACGACCGACGATCGCGGCCCTGGCGGCGTCACTCGCCGGGATCGAGACACAACCGGGACCCGCGCTCTCGCCCGCCCCGCGCGGCGCGGCCGAGCCCGCGTACGACGGCCTCTCGGGGACCGAGCGGCGGATCTGGTTCGTCGACAAGCTCGCGCCCGAGGCCCGGTCGTACCAGGTCCCGCACGTGTTCGTCGTCCGCGGCGCGCTCTCGCTGCCGGCGCTGCGCCAAAGCGTGGAGCGGCTGGCGGAGCGGCAGGAGATCTTGCGCACCACCTACCCCGAGGTCGACGGCGCGCTGATGCGAAGGGTGGCGGACAGTGTGGCGATCCCGCTGCGCGTGGAGGACGTCTCGGCGCTGTCCGATTCGGCGCGAGAGGTGGCCCTGCGCGCCCACCTCGAGGCCGAGATCGCCGTCCCCTTCGATCTCGCGACCGGCCCGCTGACGCGCGCCCTGGTCGTGAGCCTGGCGGCCGAGCACCACGTCGTGCTCGTCCTTCAGCACCACATCATCACCGACGAGTGGTCCAGCGGCGTGCTGCTGTCCGAGCTCTCACGCCTTTACGAGGCGTGCTGCCGCGGCGAGGCGGCGGAGCTGCCGGCGCTCGCCTACCAGTTCGCCGACTACGCCCGCGCCGAGCAAGCGGCGCTCACGACCGGTGGCTTCGCGGCGTCTCGGGCGTACTGGAAGCACCAGCTCGCGGGCGTGCCGCGGCTCGAGCTGCCCATCGTTCGCACCGGCCCGGAGCGCGGCCCCGAGGCGAGCGTCACGCTCGGCGTCCCGCCGGCGGCGAGCCGCGCCTTGCAAGCGCTCGCGCGCGACCACGGATGCACGCCCTTCATGGCCTGGTACGCGGCGCTCACGGCGGTGCTGTCGCGCTACAGCGGCCAGACGGACTTCGGGCTCGGCGCGGTGATCGCCAACCGCGAGGTCGCGGGCACGGCCGATTTACTCGGGTTCTTCACCAACACGGTGGCGCTGCGCACCGACCTCGCGGGCGACCCGAGCTTCGCCGAGCTGCTCGCGCGGGCGCGACGCACTGCCCTCGATGCCTACGAGCACCAGGCGCTGCCGTTCGACGTCGTCGTGCAAGAGCAGGGGCTGGCGCGACAGGCCGGAGAGAATCCGCTGTTCGACGTGACCTTCTTCGAGGTGACGCCAGCGAAGGGCGACGCCGCGGCCGGCTGGTCGCCGATTTCCGGTCCGGTGCCGCGAGGTGTGACGACGGCCAAGAATGCGCTGGCCGTGTCCGTGCAGCACACGGCCGAGGGGACTGTCGTCGAGGTGCTGTACGACACCACACGCGTCTCACGAGTCGCGGCCGAGCGGTTGTGCGGGCACCTGAGCACGCTGGTGACCGACGCCGCTGCGCATCCGAATCGACGGGTCTCCGAGCTCGATCTGCTGACGGATGAGGAGACCGAGAAGCTCGCCGCGTGGAACGACACGCCACGCACCGATCCTGCCGCACGATGCATTCACGAGTTGATCGCCGAGCAGGCGGTCAGAGCACCGCAGGCCGTCGCGCTCGAGCAGGACGGGCAGCCGCTGAGTTATGGCGAATTCGAGGCACAGGTCAACCGGCTGGCGCACCACCTGCGCGCGCTCGGTGTCGGGCCCGAGGTCCGTGTGGTCCTCTGCGTCGAGCGATCGTTCGACATGGTGATCGGTCTGGTCGCCATCCTGAAGGCCGGGGGCGCCTTCGTGCCGCTCGACCCCTCGTATCCATCGGACCGGCTCTCGCTGCTGCTGGCCGAGGCCGGCGCGCCGGTACTGCTGACGCACGCGGCCATCGAGGATCGTCTCGCAACACCAAACGTGAAGGTGGTGCGCCTCGATGTCGACGCGGCGCAGTGGGCCTCGCAACCGAGCACGCCGCCCGCGAGCGGCGTGACCCTCGACCACGCCAACTACGTCGTCTTCACCTCGGGCTCCACTGGCAAGCCCAAGCCGGTAGTCAACGAGCATCGAGGCCTCGCCGCCCGCGTCGCCTTCCAGCGCCGGCACATCGTCGTCCATCCCGGCGATCGCATCCTCTTCAGCGCCGCGATCGCCTTTGACGGCGCGATCGTCGACTGGATGCTCTCCCTCTGCAACGGCGCCACCTGCGTATTGCCCAGCAACGCCCTCGATGCCGTCGAGGGCATCGCCGAGTGCCTCGAGCACCGCGCCATCACCTTCTCCTTCATCCCGCCTGCGATGTTGCGTGTGCTCCGCTGCCGCGCGCCGGCGCTGCGTCACATCACCCTCGCGGGTGACAAGACATCACCCTCACTGGTGGCTCAGTGGGCCGAGGGCCGACAGGTCCTCAACTCCTACGGCCCCACCGAGTTCAGCATCTTTGCGGCCCAGGCCTGGTTCGATCCGTCGCGCCCGGAGCGGTTCTCGATCGGCCGGCCCGTGCACGGCGTTCGAATCCACCTGCTCGATGGCAAGATGCGACAGGTCCCGCTCGGCATGCCCGGCGAGATCCACCTCGCCGGCGTCGGTCTGGCCCGCGGCTATTTGAATCGCCCTGCCATGACCGCCGAGCGGTTCGTGCCGGATCCCTTCTCGAACCAGCCCGGCGCCCGCATGTATTGCACCGGCGACCTCGCGCGCTGGAACGAGGACGGCGAGCTCGAGTTCCTCGGCCGCGTCGATCATCAGGTCAAGATCCGCGGCTTCCGCGTCGAGCTCGGCGAGGTCGAGGCGGCGCTCGCGTCTCATCCCGCGGTCGGATCGGCCGTCGTCGTCGCGCGCGAGGACTCGCCAGGGAGCATGCGCCTCGTCGCTTATGTCGTGGCGAAGCAAGACGACCTTACGCCAGCTTCGCTGCGTGAGCACCTGCGGAGCGACCTGCCCGACTACATGCTCCCGTCGGCGTTCGTCTTCCTCGACGCCCTGCCGCTGAGCACCAACGGCAAGGTCGACCGCAAGGCCCTGCCCTCTCCCGAGGCGATGCGTGGCGCCGACGAAGCCTTTGTCGCCCCGCGCAACGACGTCGAGCGCGCCCTCGTGGCCATCTGGGAACAGCTGCTCGAGGTGCGCCCCATCGGCATCGACGACGACTTCTTCGCGCTCGGCGGCCACTCGCTGCTGGCGGTGCGCGTCGCGTCGGCAGTCAAGACGAGGCTCGGGCTCGGGCTGACGCTCGCCACCTTGCTGCGACGGCCGACGATCGCGGCCCTGGCGGCGTCGCTCGTCGAGATGGAGACGCGGCCCGGACCCGCGCTCTCACCTTCCCCGCGCGGCGCGGCCGCTCCCGCATACAGCGGCCTCTCGGGGACCGAGCGGCGGATCTGGTTCGTCGACAAGCTCGCGCCCAAGGCCCGGTCGTACCAGGTCCCGCACGTGTTCGTCGTCCGTGGCGCGCTCTCGCTGCCGGCGCTGCGTCACAGCGTGGAGCGGCTGGCAGAGCAGCAGGAGATCCTTCGCACCACCTATCCCGAGATCGACGGCGTGCTGATGCGAAGGGTGGCGGACAGCGCCTCGATCCCGCTGCGCATCGAGGACGTCTCGACGCTGCCCGAGGCAATCCGAGAAGCCGCCTTGCGCGCCCACCTCGAGTCCGAGATCGGGACCCGCTTCGATCTCGCTACCGGCCCGCTGACGCGCGCACTGGTCGTGAGCCTGGGAGCCGAGCACCACGTCGTGCTCGTCATTCAGCACCACATCATCACCGACGAGTGGTCCAGCGGCGTGCTGCTGTCCGAGCTCTCACGCCTTTACGAGGCGTGCTGCCGCGGCGAAGCGGCGGAGTCGCCGGCGCTCGCCTACCAGTTCGCCGACTATGCCCGCGCCGAGCAGGAGGCGCTCACGACCGGCGGCTTCGCGGCGTCGCGGACCTACTGGAAAAACCAACTGGCGAACGTGCCGCGGCTGGAGCTGCCCATCGTTCGCGCCGCTCCGGCGCGCGGTCCCGGCCTCGAAGCGAGCGCCGCGCTGCGGATCCCGCTGGCGGTGAGCCGCGGGCTGCAGGCGCTCGCGCGGGCCCACGGCTGCACGCTTTTCATGGCCTGGTATGCCGCCTTCGCGGCGGTGCTGTCGCGGTACAGCGGCCAGCAGGACTTCGGGCTCGGCGCCGTGATCGCAAACCGCGAGGTGCCGGGCGCGGCCGAATTGCTGGGGTTCTTCACCAACACGGTGGTGCTGCGCACCGACCTCGCGGGCGATCCCTCGTTCGCCGAGCTGCTCGCGCGGGCGCGGCGGACCGCGCTCGAGTCCTACGAGCACCAGGCGCTGCCGTTCGACGTCGTCGTGCAAGATCAGGGGCTGGCGCGCCAGGCCGGCGAGAGCCCGCTGTTCGACGTGACCTTCTTCGAGGTGACGCCGCCGACGACGAGCGCCGGGGCCGGTTGGTCGCCGCTCGTCGAAGCGATGCCGACCGGCCTGGTGACCGCGAAGCAAGCGCTGGCGCTCGGGGTGCTTCACGACGCGGAGGGGACCGAGGTCTCCCTGGCCTACGACACGACCCGCGTCGACGCCGGCGCGGTCGAGCGGCTCGCCAGGCACCTGCAGGCGCTGGTGCAGGACGGGGTGCTTCACCCGGACAAGCGCCTGTCGCAGCTGGACCTGCTGACGGCGGCGGAGCACACGGAGCTCGCGGCGTGGAACGACACGACGGCGGCCTATCCCGCCGAGAGCTGCGTGCACGAGCTGTTCGCGGCGCAAGCCAGGCGCACGCCGGCCGCCGTGGCGCTGGTGTTCGGCGCGCAGCAGCTGACCTACCAGGAGCTCGACGAGCGCTCGAACCAGCTGGCTCATCACCTGCGCGGCCTGGGCGTCGGTCCGGAGGTGCTGGTGGCGCTGTGCGTCGAGCGGTCGCTCGAGATGGTCGTGGGGCTGCTCGGGATCCTCAAGGCGGGCGGGGCCTATGTGCCGCTCGACCCGAGCTATCCGCGCGAGCGGCTGGCCTTCATGCTGACGGACGCAAGGCCCGCCGTGCTGCTCACGCAGGCGCGCCTGCGTGACAGCCTCCCGCCGCACGAGGTCGTGACCGTGCACCTCGACGCGGGCGCGCCCGCGTGGAAACAGCCGCGCACGCCCCACGCGGTCGCCGTGGGGCCGGACCACCCGAGCTACGTGCTCTACACGTCGGGTTCGACGGGGCGGCCCAAGGGCGTCCAGATCCTTCACGCGGCGCTGACGAACCTGCTGCACGCGTTCGCCGAGCAGACGGCGATCGGGCCCCAGGACGCGCTGCTGGCCGTGACCTCGATGTCGTTCGACATCGCCGGGCTCGAGCTCTTCATGCCCCTGATCCGGGGGGCCGCGATCCACCTGGTGTCCCGCGACGACGCGAGCGACGGCGAAGCGCTGGTGAGCGCCCTCGATCGCGCGACGATGATGCAGGCGACGCCGGCCACGTGGCGCATGGTGCTGGACGCCGGCTGGAAAGGTGAGCGGCCGCTGCAGGTGCTGTGCGGCGGCGAGGCGATGACGCCAGATCTGGCGCTCGAGCTGACGCGCAGGGCATCCCGGGTGTGGAACGCGTATGGCCCGACCGAGACGACGATCTGGTCCGCGCTGTCGCGCGTCGACGCGGGCCCCAGCCCCGTGCGGCTCGGGCGAGGGATCGCCAATACGCAGCTCCACGTGGTCGACAAAGATCTGAGACAGACGCCGGTGGGCGTCCCGGGCGAGCTTTACATCGGCGGGACCGGGCTCGCGCGCGGGTACCTGGGGCGGCCTGAATTGACCGCGGAGCGCTTCGTGCCGGACCCGTTCTCCGCGGTGCCCGGGGCGCGGATGTATCGCACGGGCGACCTCGTGCGCTGGGACGCGAACGGACAGCTCGAGTTCCTCGGGCGCATCGATCACCAGGTCAAGATCCGCGGCTTCCGCATCGAGCTCGGGGAGATCGAAGCAGTACTGTCGTCGCACCCGTCGGTGCGAGCGTGCGCCGTGGGCGTGTGGGAGCCCGCGCCCGGTGACAGGCGCCTGGTCGCGCACGTGGTGCCCGGCGAGGGCGCATGCACCGACGACACATTGCGCGAGCACCTCGGCGCCGCGCTGCCGACATACATGGTCCCCTCGCTGTTCGTGCGGCTCACGGCGCTGCCGCTGAGCCCCAGCGGCAAGGTCGATCGCAAGGCGCTGCCGCCGCCCGACGCGACGCGCGACGCGGTCGAGACTTCCTGCGTGGCGCCGCGGAGCGAGGCCGAGCGCGTGCTCGCCGAGCTGTGGTCGGCGGTGCTGCAGGTGTCGCCGCTGGGGATCCACGACAACTTCTTCTCGCTCGGCGGGGACTCGATCCTGGCGCTGCAGGTGATCGGTCGCGCCAAGCGAGCCGGCCTCCATCTCACGGCGCGCGACATGTTCACGCATCAGACGGTGGCCGAGCTCGCGCTGGTGGTGCGGCGAGAGAGCGCCGTGCTGGCCGAGCAGGACGCCGTGCACGGGACGGTGCCGCTGACGCCGATCCAGCGCTGGTTCCTGGACGCGGATCCCGTCGATGCTCATCACTACTGTCCCGCG
Organism: Nannocystis bainbridge; assembly: GCF_028368995.1. Taxonomy (GTDB): domain Bacteria; phylum Myxococcota_A; class Polyangia; order Nannocystales; family Nannocystaceae; genus Nannocystis; species Nannocystis bainbridge. The sequence continues at coordinate 1,520,775 of NZ_JAQNDL010000001.1, forward strand.
ATGCGCTGGACGCCGCCTGCCGGGCTCTCGCCCGAGGTCGCCGCAGAGGCGCTGCGCATCGTCGCGGCCCAGCACGACGCGGTGCGATTGCGATATCGTCGCAGCGAGTCCGGGTGGGTTCAGGAGCACGAGGCGGGGGCGACCCTCGCGCTCGAGCGGGTCGATCTTTCGGCGGTGGACGGCGAGGCCCGCGACGCCGCCGCGCTCGAGGCGGTGGCGAGGCTGCAGCGCGCCATGAACCTCTCCAGCGGCCCGATCTGCCGCGCTGCGTGGCTGGACCTGGGCGAGGCGGGCGCGCAGCTGGTGCTCGTCCTGCACCACCTCGTCACCGACGGCGTGTCGTGGCGCATCGTGTGCGAGGACCTGCAGCGCGCATGCGAGGCGCTGAGCGCCGGACGGACGCCGGAGCTCGGACCCAAGACGACGTCGCTGCGCCAGTGGTCCGAGCGACTGCACGCGTTCGTCGCCGGCGGCGGCCTGGCGGAGGAGCTCGGGTACTGGCAGGCGCAGTGCGCTCGCCGCATGACCGCGATCGTGCGCGACCGCGACGTCGCGCCGGGCAGCTTCGGCGACAGCCGCACCGTGGAGGTGGAGCTCTCGCCGGCGGATACCAGCGCCCTGCTGCGCGCGGTGGGCTCGGCGCACGGGACGGAGATCGACGCCGTCCTGCTGTCGGCCCTTGCATCGGCGCTGAGCACCGCCTCCGCGACAGACACGGTCTGCGTGGCGCTGCAGCACCACGGCCGCGAGCCTGTCGTGGCCGACGTGGAAGTGTCCCGCACCGTGGGATGGTTCTCGACGCTGTTCCCGCTGTGGCTGAGCGTGCAGCCGGACAACGACCCCGCCGTATTGCTGCGCGACGTGCAAGCGCAACTGCGGTCCGTGCCCGGCCGCGGCCTCGGCTACGGCTGGCTGCGCTATGCGCATCCGGACGCGAGCGTGCGCGCGTCGCTCTCGGTGCCCATGCCGGTGGTGTTCAACTACCTCGGGCAGTACGAGGCCGGCTCGCCGTGGTCCTTCGCCGGCACGGCGCCCTCGAGCATCAGCCCCAACATGGCGCTGTTTCACGAGCTCGTGGTGAGCTGCATCGTGGTGGACGGGCGGCTGCGGCTCGGCTGGAGCTTCAGCAGCGCCGTCCACGACACCGCGACGATCGAGCGGATCGCAGCCGCGTTCCTGTCGTCGCTACGGCGAATCATCGAATGCGCGCGCGGGCGGAGGGAGGACACGTCTTGCAACTGACAGATCCATCACAAGCTCGGCTGCTGTGCGCCGAGCAGCTCGACGAGCAGAGCGCCGGTCTGCCGGCAGCGACGCGCGCGCAGCTGCTGGAGGTGCGGACGTGGCTCAAGACGTTCATCTCCAGACCGAACCCGATCATCGGTCGCAAGGGGTCCGTGTGTCCCTTCGTCGAGCCCGGCCTGAACCGCTTCCGATCGATCCGCTTTCACGTGTACGACGGAGAGCTCCACCCCGCAGCCGTGGAGTCGGTGATGCGCGCGCTGGTGGCACGCTTTCCCACCGAGCTCCCGATCGCCGGCGTGGGTCGAGAGTTCCGCGCCATCCTTACCCTGTTCCCCGGGCTGCCGAACGACGCGGGGCCGCGGTTCATCGACCCCGTGCAACAGGCGCTCAAGCCCGAGATCACCGCGCAGGGTCTGATGATCGGCCAGTTCTATCCCGGCTGCCACGAGCCCGGTTTGCACAACCCGGACTACCGCCCGCTCGAAGCACCGCACCCGATGCTGGTGATTCGCCCGATGCAGCTCACCGATCTGATGTTCCTGTTCTCCCGCCCGGAGTACCTGTCGGCCTACGTGCGGAGGTTCGGCGTCACCGCCCGCGACGAGCTCACGGCGCGCATCGCCGCCGCCGGCGTCCCGCAGCTGCCGGTGAACTGGGAGGCGGTGCTCGACGCAGCGTTCCCACCGAGCCAGGCGGAGCTGCGATGAGCACCGCGCGCCCGGCCTCGATCATCCCGAGCAGGTCACGGAGTGGCCGCGGAGACCTGGACGCTGCGGATCTGCCCCTGCTCCATCGTGATGACCCGATCTGCGCAGGAGAAATAGCGGTCGTCGTGGCTGACCGCGAGCACGGTCTTTCCGCGGGCCCGGAGCGTGGGCAGCAGCTCGGTGTAGAAGTATTTGCGGAACTCGGGGTCCTGGTCGGCGGCCCACTCGTCGAAGACGTAGATCGGGCGGTCTTCGAGCAGCGCGACGATCATCGCCAGGCGCTTGCGCTGGCCGGTCGACAGCTCGCGCTTGGTGAAGCGCCCCTCGGCGAAGGAGGTCTGGCTGCGGAGGTGCATCTGCCCGAGCAGCCGGTGAACCTCGCCGGCGTCGACGTCGGCGAGGCCGTAGAGGCGCGAGAACAGGTGGAAGTCGGAGTAGATCGTCGTGAACAGCTCGCGGTAGGTGGCGGCGTTGCGCGGGTCGACAGTGACGCCGTCGACCGACAGTCGCCCGCCGCTCGGCGCGTACAGGCCCGTGAGCGTCTTGATCAGGGTCGTCTTGCCGCTGCCGTTGCCGCCGACGATGAACAGCACCTCGCCGGCCTTCACGGTGAGGTCGATCGGGCCGATGTGAAAGCCCTGCTCGCTGCCCCCGGCGTGGCCGTATTGCAGGCCGCGCAGCTCGATCGACGAGATGCGCCCGCCCCAGGGGTCCTCGCCGGGCTCGGAGCTCTCGAGGCCGGCCGCGTCGAGCTTGGCCTCGAGCGCCGCGATCTCGCCCAGCGCCTGGTTGGAGCGAGTGAACGCGGACACGCCGTTGATGATGCCGCTGAGCGGACCCCAGATGAACATCGTGCCGGCGACGAGCGTGCCGGTCATCGCCGTGTCCGTCTGCACGTACTGGGGCAGCACGAACACCACGGTGCCGAGCAGCGCGAACAGGCTGCAGTTGGCGAAGATCCAGTTGTCGTCGAAGATGCGGCCGGACTGGACCGTCGCGCGCCGCATCCGCTCGGAGTGCGCGACGATGCCGGCGCGCAGCTCGCTGCCGCGGCGACGGCTGTACTTCACCTCTTTGAAGCCGCGCAGCAGATCCGTCAGCGAGTCGAAGAAGCGCAGGCGCGTCTGGGCCTTCTCCTGGAAGTAGCCGTCGAGCTCGCGGATCCTGGCGCGGTAGATGCTCACGCTGATCGCGGTCAGCACCGCGAGCAAGATGAACGCGGTCGGCGACACGTACGCGAGGTAGAGGCAGGCGAACACGGAGATGCTGGCCGACTGCAGCACGTGGGCCATGTTGCCTGCCCACCCGGAGATCACGGCCGCGTTCTCGGTGAGGCGGTCGAAGATCTCGGCGGAGCCGATGCGCTCGATGCTGGCCAGATCGGCGCGCTCGACCTTGTCGACGATCCGCGTCTTCATGCGGTGCAGCGCCGACTCGACGATGGCCACACAGCGGTGGTACGTGGCGCGCCCCGCCACGGCGTAGAGGATGACGCCCAGGGCGAACATCGCAAACACGCGAAACTCGGTCGGGTCGGACGAAGCGCTCGCTGTATTGACCAGCGCGAGCACCAGCACGTTGGCGACGCCGGCGAGGCTGGCCGCGGCCAGCACCGCGCGTCGCTCCCGCCCTGCCTCGTCGAGGAACAGTTCGACGATAGTCATGGTTCGATGCCGTCGTACGCCGGTGGCCGGACGGGCTCAGCCCGCGGCCTTGGCCATGGCGATCCGCAGGGACAGCGGCCGCATGTCGGTCCACACTTCATCGATGTGGGCGAGGCACTCTCGCTTGGTGCCACGCTTGCCCGCCTTGCGCCATCCGGCCGGCAGCTCGCGGTCGGCGGCCCAGATCGAGTACTGCTCCTCGTGGTTGAGGACCACCTCGTAACGCAGGGTGTCATCCGTCTCGTCGTCGCGCATCGAAGTATTCCTGCTCAGTCGGCATCCAGCGGTGAAACGCGACAGCACGCTCGCACGTCGGCCGGTCGCCGTCAACATTCATTACGCGTCGCGCGGCGCACGACAGTGAACTGGTCCGGTGAAACACGCGGCGTCACCGATCGCGAGACGCGGCGTCCGCTACTCACATCCCATCTCCAGGCATTGCCGGCGAGTCGGGCGAATCTGCGCGAACCGCCGAACTGGCTCGCGTACCCGCACCGCGGGCCGCTCCTGGCCACATGCTTGCACACGAACGTGAGCAGAACGAGGGGTCGGCAGGCGACGATCTGACTCTTGTCATAAGCGCCGAGCAAGCATACGAGCGTCGCATCCGGTGCTCCGGGAAAGCGCTGCCCGCGGGCGCGTCCCGGAGGCTTTGCAGCGCAATGATCGTCGCATGGTCGTATCCGACGACCGTGCCGGCGTGCGCGTTCATGCGTGCCAGACGGGCCAGAGCGGGCTCTTGGCGACAGCCGCGCAGCGCACGCGGCCGAGAAATCGATGCAACGAACCTTGACATTCAAACCCAAATGCAGTGAGGTACTATCCATGGTGAGCGAGACGACACAAACGAACGAAGTGACCCCTGACCCGGAGGCTCGGCTGATGAAGGCCGACGCGATCATCCATCGCAACGTCCTGTGGGCGCTCGGCGCGGGGGTGGTACCGATCCCCATCGCCGACGTGCTCGCCGTCAGCGCGGTGCAGGTCAAGCAGCTCAAGGAGCTGTCCGAGCTCTACGGCATCACGTTCCGCGAGGACCTCGCCAAGAAGCTCGTCGGTTCGCTGCTCGTCGGCATGGGCGGCGTCGGGGTCGGCGCGGCGCTCGGCATGAGCTTCGCCAAGCTGATCCCGGTGGTCGGTCAGGCGCTGGGCATCGTCAGCGTGTCGGTCGCGTCCGGCGCCTTCACGCACGCCATCGGCCGCGTGTTCGTCATGCACTTCGAGTCCGGCGGCACCTTCCTCGACTTCGATCCGCACCGGATGCGCGAGCACTTCAGGCGCGAGTTCGAGGACGCGAAGGACAAGGTCGCCGAGCTGCGCAATCGGCCCGGCGCGTCGAGCGAGTCGCCCCAGAAGCCGGCGTAGTCCGAAGGAGCCGGCGATGGAATTGACCCTGCTCTTCGTCTACGCGCTGCCGATCGTGACCGTGCTGGCGCTCGGGCTGCTCGGCACGACGCGGCGCCTCGGCTTCTGGTGGACAGCGCTGCTGTCGATCGTGCTGACGCCGATCGGCGGATTCATCGCCGCGCAGCTCTCGGGCGCGCGCAAGGCCAAACGGCGAGCAGGCTGAAATTCTATGGCGAGCACCGAGGAGACGAAGGAGGTCGACGACCGTTCGCCCTTCCGCGAATGGAGCGAGAGGACGCTCGGTCAGTTCGAATACCTCACTTACACCGCGCTGGTCGTGGTGCTGCTGATGCTCGGCTTCCTGTGGCCGCGGATGTTCATCACCATCCCGACCGGGAGCCAGGGGGTGATGTACCGCTATTTCGCCGGAGGCACCGTGACGGAGAGGGTGTGGGGCGAAGGGCTGCACGTCATCCCGCCGTGGGACCACCTGACGGTGTACGAGGTGCGCCTGCAGCAGAAGACGCTGAAGTTCGACGTCCTCAGCGACGAGGGGCTCAACCTGCAGGTCGCCATCTCGGTGAAGTTCCGGCCGGACAGCGACATGCTCGGGCATCTGCACCGCGACATCGGCCCCGATTACTTCGCGCGGATCATCGAGCCGGACATCCAGGCCCACGTCCGGCGGGCCTTCGGCGATCGGCCGGCGTACAAGATCTATTCGAGCGCCAATGACCTGATGGCTGAATTGCGGCGGATCTCCTCGCTCGCGCGCGACGAACTCGGCGACGGCGAAGAGGAGAAGCCGTACGTGCAGATCCAGGAGATCGAGCTGGTCGACCTCGATCTGCCGGAGGTCGTGCTCGCCGCGATCGCCGAGCGGTACCGCCAGGAGCAGCTCACGCTCGAGTATCGCCACAGGCTCGAGCGCGAGGAGGCGGAGGCCCAGCGCAAGCGGACCGAGGCGAGCGGCATCCGCGACTACAATACGATCATCGGCGAGCTCTCCCCCGATGTACTGCGCTGGCGCGACCTCGAAGCGACGTCGGAGCTGGCCAAGGCGAACAACTCCAAGGTGCTCGTGCTCGGCGGAGGGGCCGGCTCGGGCTCCTCGCTGCTTTTCAACGTCGGTGGTGACTCGTTGCCGGCCGCCGCGCCGGCGGCCGCCGAATCGGCGGCCTCCAAGTCGACGGCCGCCACTTCGACGGCCTCCAAGTCGACGGCCACCAACTCGACGGCTTCCAATTCGACGGCCGCCACTTCGGCGTCCACCACGTCGTCCGCGGCTCGCTGAGCGCTCGGCGTGAATGCGGCCCCGGAGAATGATCGCCTGCTCGTTTGACGCTCTGGAGCCCGTGTACGAGGATGCCTTCGCAATGCCCATAGATGCCCCAGTACGCGCGGGTCGCCGCGATTCGGGATGTGCGTGATGGAGACGGCGATTCGCATCGGCCTCGCCCTCGCGCTGTCTTTCCTCGTGGTCGCGCTGTTCAGGCTCGGCCGCCGCAAACCGGCCTCGCGCAAGGATCCGGTGCGCCGCCGGGGATGGAGCTCCATCCTCGGTAACGCGCTGTTCCTCGGCGCCTTGTGGGTCGTGGTCGGCGTCATCGCGGCGTTCATGGCGCTCGGCGGCAACCTGGTCGACGCCGTCCCGCCGGTCGCCGAGCTCGTCGAGGTCCGCGACGAGCTCGGCGAAGCACCGATCGAGTGCGGCCCGCCTGGCCCGCGTGGCCAGCCGACCCTCGTCGAGGTCATCCACAGCATCGACCAGGGTCCCTGGCTCACGCAGGCCGCCAGCGCCTTCATGGAGGAGTGCCCGAACGTCCAGCTGCAACTGACCGCGCGCGACGATTTCGACGCTGCCAGCGCCATTCTCCGCGGTGAGCTGCGACCGACGTTGTGGGCGCCGGCCGAGGAGCTGTCGCTGCGCTACCTCGAGATCCGCTGGGGCGAGCAGTCGAGCGAATCGCTGTTCCGGATCGACGAGCGGCGCCCCCTCGTGCGCTCGCCGCTGGTCGCCCTGCTGCACGAGGAGCAGTTCCGGGCGCTGCAGGCGATCCGCGAGGCCGACCGCGACGGGGTGGGGTTCTGGGTCGACGCGCTCTGTCCGACGATCCCTCGCGCGCCCGCGCTCGAAGACGTGCTGCAGGAGGACATGCTCCCGGGCACCTGGATCGACTGGTACCTGCAGCGCAAGCCGGCGCAGCCCGCTCCGCCGGTCGTGACGAAGAAGGGGCGCGCCGCCGCTGCGGTCCCGTCGAAGCCCGCCGCTCCGACGATTCCGACGCCCGATGCGCTGCGCTCCTGGGGCCGCGTCAAGCTGGGGTTCCCCGCGCCGACGTCGTCCGCCGGCGGCATTGCGACGCTCTCGCTGATGGCCCGGCAGCACCTCCTCGCCGGCGGCGCCGGGGACCTCGCGCCCGCGCTCGAGCGCGAGGGCGAGGTCTTGCAGCGGTGGCTGCGGCGCTGCAACGCCGGGCGCGACGATTGGTTCGCCTCCGCGATCCTGCTGACCGATCACGTCTTCGACCTCGGGCCGAAGAGCTACGACGGCGTCATCACCTACGAGAGCCTCGTCTTCCCGATCCTCGGGCGGCTCCAATCCGAACATCTCGGCGAGGTCCGGGTATACTACCCGCCGACGACCTACGTCGCCGAGCACCCCGCGGTGCTGATGTGGCCCGACGACGAAATGCGCGCCCGTGAACTCGAGGCCGCGCAGCACTGGTTGCAATACCTCGAGAGCGAAGCGGTGCAGCGCAGCGCGGTCTCGTATGGCCTGCGCCCGGGACGGCTCGACCGCCCGCTCAGCGCATTCGACCTCGAGAAGAACCCCTTCCTCGATCTGCGTCGCTTCGGCATCGAGCTCGACCCGGAGCTCTCGGAGCCGCCGCGGCCCGACGGGTCGGCGCTGCGCAAGCTGCTCGAGCTGTGGCGCGACGCGACCGGCCGGAGTTGAGCCCGGGGGCTCCACCGGGCAGCCAGGAATTTGGCACTGGCCAATCACGTGAGCAGCTCGGCGAGGGGGAGCGTGCGGCAACCCCTCGTGCGCAGCCACGCCTCGACGTCCGCGCCTTCGGCGGTGTGAAAGCCGGCGGCGATCGAGGCGAGCCCTCGCGCGAGCCGCCAGGGCTCGGCGGACTGCTCGAGCATGTCGCAGACGCGGAAGGCCGCGCTGATGCCCGCCAGCGGCGGTTCGACCAGCGCGGCGCGCAGCGCCTGAATCAGCGGTGATTGAGCCGGCGCGAGCCAGAACAGCCGCGAAGCGAACGGCGAGCCGGCGGGCAGCTGCCCGGCGATCGCCGCCGGCAGCTCCGACGGCCGGCCGACGGCGATCCACTCGTCCGCCGGCGCGGTCGCCTGCGTGGCCGACCCGCCGCGCGCCGGCCCGAGTTCGAGCGCCGTGAGTTGCCCCGGGGCCAGGTCCGCGAGCGCGACTTCGAGGCAATGTTCGCCGGGCCCGGGGGCTTCGCTGCCGTACTTGAGGCCGTCCGGATGGTGGTAGAGCACGAATTGCTGCCACTCGTCGTCGCTGCGATCGACCACGAAGATCCCGCGCCCCACGGCCGCCAGCGGGCGACGCAAACCGGAGTTGACCACGCGGCTCCGCATCTGGACCGTGTCGAGCGCCGCGCCGTCGGCCGCACGCACAGTGAAGAACGACAGTTGCGCGAACCAGCGGTCGATCGGGAGCAACTGACACCCGCGCCGCCGCAACCACGCCTCGACCGCGTCGGCGCTGCCCGTGTGAAAGCCAGTCGTCACCTGGATCGTGCGGCGACCGCCGATCGCCTGCTGCTCGGGCGCGATCAGGTCGGTGAGGCAAAAGGCGTGCCCGGCGATCCTGCCCATCTCCTCGGCGATCCGGCGCCCGTCGTCGCTGGCGTCGCACACGGGCTCGGGGATGGCCGCGAACAGCTCGTCGGGGATCGAGGAGCTCGCGGCCACCAGGAAGAACAGCTTGTCCGCCAGCGGGCCAGCTGCGGGCACCGGCTCGGTGAACGCCGGCGGCAGGTCGCGGAGGCGATACACGAGCAGCCGTTCGCCCGCGAGCAGGCTGGTGATGTCGACCGCGCGACACTTCGCGGCGTTGCCCACCCGGCGGACTTCGAAGCCCGGGAACAGCACCGGCAACACCGCCTGCATTCGCCCCTGCGAGTCCTCCACGCGGAGATGACGGCCGCGCGGCTGGTAGAGGAACATGTGCTGCCAATAGGCCCAGCCGCGCGCCTCGAGCAGCGCGTCGAGGTAGACGCTGAACGAATTCGTCAGCGCTCGCGCCTCGCCGGAGTCCTCCTCGACCAGCGAGAAGCCGCCAGAGCGGCGCGCGAGCCCGAGGTAGCTGGTGTCGTACGGAAAATCGATCGGGATCCAGCGACCGCCGCCGATGCGCTCGGCGACCCGCGCGAGCGCACCGACGGGGAGCATCCGGATCGCCCCGCGCGCGCCGAAATCACGCCACCGCTCCTGGCGATGCGACCAGCGAATCTCGACCCCGTCGAGCTCGGCGTAGAACGCCCGCAGCGCGGCAGGCAGGCGCCGGCCGAGCTCGGCCTCGGCCCCGTCGAGCTCGGCCCCCGACGTCGGTGCCCCCAGCGTCTGCTTGTCGGTCGTGATGTCGGGGTGCGCGGCGAGCTCGTCGATCAGCGCATGGAAGCGGGCCCGCAACGTCATGCGGCGCCCTGCCCTGTCGCTTGCGAGAGCACGGCGGACCAGATCGACGGGAGCAGTTGCACGCCGGCCCCGGTCCCGTCGGGCGGACGGGCGAGCAACATCGAGTCGGCCTTGTCGCCGGCGAGCGCGTCCAGGGCCGCGAGCGCGCCGCCCGGATCGGCGGGGAGGAAGGCGGCGGCGACCTGCCGCGCGACGGTGTGGCGGTCCGCGGGGGTGACCTTCCTGGCGGCCTTGAGCGCGAGCTCCGGCTGCCCGTGGCGCATCGCGCGGTGCACCAGCGAGCTCGTGACTGCGTTCTTGCCGTAGGTGTCCTTCGCGTAGGCCTGAATGCGCGGCAGATCGGCGAGGTCGGCCTCGAGCGCCGCCGCCACCGCGGACCGATCGCCCTGCGCGGCCACGATGCGGAGCCGCAGGTCCGCGAGCTGGCTGCGCATGCTCGCCTCGATCCCGACGTCGTATTGCGTCCGCTTCTTGGAAGCGAGAAGACCCTCGATGGCCGCCAGGATCGGGTCGAGCTCGGCGTGTTCTCCCCGCTCGAGTGCCAGCCCCGCGAGGTCGCTCAAGGCTCCCACCTGCGCCATCACGCTGCCACCGGTCCGCGGATTCAGCTGGCGCAGCCGCTCGCGCGCCTGAGCCACCGTCTCGACGCCCAGGCGGATCCTGTACAGGGTGAACTTGTCGGACTCGGGCCAGAGCTCCGGGTCGCGCGCGAGCCGCTTCGCCGCCTCGATCTCGCCGAGCAGGAGGTGGCGCTCGACGAGCTCCGAGGCCAGCGGCTCCTCTTCGGCGCGGGGCGCCAGCACGTGCCGCGCTTCGGCGTCGCGACCCGCCGCCAGGAGGTGCCTGCCCAGCGGGATGGCCGCGTCCGACTCGAGCGCGACGAGCGTGTCGAGGTGCTCGCGTGCCCAGGTCGCGCACGCCCGCACTCCGTCGCCTCGCTTCAGCGCGATGTGGCGGTAACCGGCTTCGATGGCGTTGATCAGCGCGAGCGTGGTCTTCGGATCGTCGACGGCGATCCACAGCAGCGAGTCTGCGTACTGCAGGACCTCGCCGAGCGACTCCGGGTCCTCGCGCAGCCAGCGATCGAGCGTGCGACGCACCGACTTCGCGGCGCCGTTCGCGACCTGCGCGCGCAACAGCGGCACGAGCGCGGTGAAGCGGTCGGACTCGCCCCACTCCGGCTCGCCCGCGAACGCCTCGTCGATCACCGCGTCGACGAGCTGCTCCAGCGCGGCCCCCCGCCCGCCGGCACCGACAAGAGCGAGCGCCTCGACGGCGTTGGCGGCCCACAACGGGCGGCCCCTGGGGTCCTTGGCCGCGCTCTTCACGAACGCGTCGAGCGCCGCGTCCACGGAGCCGGCTCCGGCCGCCGCGGCGATAGCGAGGGTGGGTGCCCGCAGGTCGGCGCGGAGCCCCTGGGCGAGCGAGGCCGCCAGCTCGGGCCGTCCGGCGGCGACGCAGCGGCGCGCCGCCTCCTCGATCGCAGCCGACTCGCGCAGACGTTCGACGCTGCCCGCGGCCTTGCGGCTCCGGTCCAGCAGCGCCTCGACCGTGAGCGTCTGAGCCGCGGCGGACGCTTTTCCCGGCCGCGCGGGCTTCGGCTTCGCGGGCGCGGCGGACTTTGCCTTCGCGGTCGCGGGGACCTTCTTCGCGGCAGACTTCGTGGACTTTACCTTCGCAGTCGCGGGGACCTTCTTCGCGGACTTTGCCTTCGCAGTCGCGGGGACCTTCTTCGCGGCAGACTTCGCGGACTTCTTCTTCGGCGTGGCACTCATGGACGTGGACTCGGTTCGCTGGAGGTTGGTGACCGGGTGCGAGCAATGCGAGGTCTGGTCGTCTTCGCAGAGGATAACCTCGTAGAAGGTGCCGGTGAGGTTCTTCGCCGTTTCGCGGGTCGCGGGGAGAGACACGGCGCTCGACAGGCCCTCTCACGGCAGGACGCAGCGAGGAGCTCGACCGTCTCACGAAATTTGTCGAGCCCCGGACCTACGGCCCCGCCTCATGCCCTGCCCTACCGAGAACACGGGCGACCGGGCACCTCACGTGTGTTCAGGGAGACGCATGACCAGCGGCGACTCGCCGCTCGTCACGCTCTACTGGATGCCCTCGAATCCAGGTCGGCCGTCGCGGTCATCGACGCTGAGCGCGACCTCGAAGCGCTGCTCGTGGCGAGCTCCGACGCCATCACGCAGCCGAACATCCGGCATACTCTGCGCGGCATGTCCTCCCTCGAGCTCGTGGCCCTGATCGTCGACGACTACGACCCCGCGATCGAATTCTTCGTCGGCGCGCTCGGCTTCACATTGGTCGAGGACTCGCCGGCGCACACCAACGACGGGCGCTCGAAGCGTTGGGTGGTCGTGCGGCCGCCCGGGGCGCAGACGGCGATCTTGCTCGCGCGCGCCGACGGGCCGCGTCAGGCCGCGGCTGTCGGCGAGCAGTTCGCCGGCCGCGTCGGCCTGTTCCTGCGCGTCGACGACTTCGAGGCCGCACACGCGCGCATGCTCGCGGCCGGCGTCGAGTTCGTGTCTGCCCCGCGCACCGAGCCGTACGGGCGCGTCGCCGTGTTCCGCGACATCGCCGGCAACCGCTGGGACATGCTCGGCCCGGACCCGCGCCGCTGAGCTGCCACCTCGTGGCGCACGCGAGTGACATGTCCTTTCGGACATGCCGCGTCACTCGGCGGCGAGCACCGCCAGCGCGTCCGACGACTCGTAGTAGACGGCGTCGAGCCCACGCAGCAGCGCGGCCCGCTGTTCGCGGGAGAACACCGGCTCTAGCGACTTCAAGACGCGAGGGTCGTAGAAGCGGAAATACACGCGGTCCGCCTCGCCCTCGACCTCGACCATCAAGAACTGTCGCAGGTGCCGCCGCACCGCCTCGAGCGGCTTCTTGCTGACGAGGAACACGCCCCACGCGTCGCCCCAGCCCTCATGGACCAGGCGCTCGAGCAGCAGGGAGTCGGCCCGCAGCTGGACCACGTACGGCGCCACGTCGTCGAACGCGCGGCCCCTCTCGCCGTCGAACAGCGAGGCGTAGGGATCGACGCTCTCCTCGATGAGCTGGAGCGCCCGCTCGGAGCGCGCGGCGTCGACGACCGCGTAGAGCGTGCCCGCGTCGCACGGGGCCCGGAGCGTGGCGAGAGCGGCGAGCCCCGCCTCGCTCGGCGTGACCGGCCCGGGCGGCGGCGTGTAGTCCTCGACGAGGAAGCGGAAGCTCGTGCGGCCGGCCGTCATCCACCCGCGGCTGGCCAGCTCGCCGACGAAGCACGGCTCGCCGTCGACGGCGATCCGGTGCGGGTCGAGGGCCTGCACGTGGGCGCACACGCCGTCCCACACGATCTGGAAGTGCGGCGAGCCGCCGGCATCGGCGTGGACCACGAAATCGGACCGCGCAGTGCCCACGGTGCGCGGCTCACCCGGCTCGAGGATCAGCTTGTGGTAGCTCTCGCGGCCCGACCATACTTGCAAGATCGCTCGACGCCTCGTCGCCGGCCCGAGCGGCAGCAGGTGATAGCGCGCGAACGTGTAGTCGAGCTCGCCGAGCGCGTCGGCGTATTCGGGGTCGAGCTCGCCGAACTCGCGGAGGCCGAGCGGACCGAGGTTGGTGCGCGCGCGATCGTCAGGGTGAGGGATCCGGCCGCGGGCGGTGGTCCGGGCCATGAACTCGAGCTGGACGGCGATCGTTCGCAGCGCGGGCCAGCGCGAGGGGTCGAGCGCGCGGGTGTGGGCGCGGGCCTCGGCGAGCACCTCCGCGAAGGCGTCGCGCGACGTGATCCGCATCAGCTCGGACACGCGTCAGCCCCACGGGTGAAAGCGCTTGGGGATCATGACCTGCGTGGCGCCGCCCTTGCAGTGCACGGGATCCGCGAGCGACCAATCGTCGACGATGGGGGCGGCGGTGCTCTGGAGGCCGAGAGCGGGATCGCCGAAGGTGACCTCGCGCGGCTCGCGGACCACGGGCGGCGGGCTCGGCTTGCCGTCGACGAGCGCGTAGGCGGAAGACGAGCAGCCGACCTCCTCCGGCGTGATCGACGGGTCGAGCGTGAAGTACTGGCCGGTGCCGGCGCCCGGGATGCTGCGCTGAAACAGGGTCTGCTCGCTGAACGAGCGCACCGAGACGGGCCGGCTCAGGTCGATGCCCTTGATGTGCGAGAGGATCTGGCTCGGCTTCATCTTGCTGGGCCCGTGCGCGGCGTAGAACTGATAGGCGACGGCGTAGCGGGTCTGCACGCGCAGCTCCGCGAGGCCGTCGTCCGCGTCGTCCTGGGCGGCGAGCTCGTGCTTCGAGACGTCGAGGTCGGCGAAGGCGTCGCGGCCGCTGCGGGCGCCGGGCGGCGGCTCGTCGTCGTCGAGGGTCGCGCTGCCCGGGTCGGACGCGATCGGCTCGGCGGAGTCGTCGAAGGTGTCGACCGCGACGCGCTGGCGCTCGCACTCCTCACAGAAGGGCGTCCCGCGGCGCGCGGCGACCCGGAGCGCGAAGCTCTGCGGGGTGTCGCCGATGATCACGGTCGGGCAGCCGGCCGTGATCATGTCGCCCGAGGCGTGCACGGCGGGATCGGTGCGGCGCGCGGCCTGGCGGTGATTGATCAGCACGGTCGCCGAGCCCTGCTTGATCTTGTCGGTCGGACCGACCGGGAAGCACACGACGCGATCGTCCTTCCGCGCCGCCGGGAGGAAGCCGACGATCACGTCGGCGCTGCCCGAATAGATCGGCCCGCCGACGTGCGGCACGGGCCCGTCTTTGGGGCAGCTGTGATAGTCGCTGATCCGGGCGGCTTCGGGCATGACAACGGCCTTCTGCGGGTTCGTGGCAGCCTAACAGAAGACGCGGAGGGCGACACACGAACGGCGATGTGGCCATGGGACGCATCATGCGCGCCGCGGTCCGCGGATGCGTGCGCGACGCGGGCGCGCGCGCGCTTTCGTCGGCGCAATGGACAGACGCGGGTCATCGCGGGCATGATGGTCGGACGCCCGTGTCCGGTTCGTTCTCTCCGCGCGTCGGTGACCGCGTCCGCGAACGCTTCGAGCTGATGGCGCCGCTGCGCGAGGGCGGATCGACGCAGGTGTTCCTGGCCGTCGATCATCAGGTCGGCCGCGAGGTGGAGCTGCTGCTGTTCGACCCGACCTGCGTCCGGGCCGAGTCGTGGAGCGCGTTCGCTCGAGCGGTCCGCGCGGCGGCCGCGGCCAAGATCCCGGGCCTGGTGCTGCCCCGGGGCTTGACGGAGGCCGCCCCCGCCCCGCCGTATTGCGCGACGGACGTACAAGCGGCGTCCAGCCTGGCGCGGCTGGTCGAGCGCGGCCCCACGCCCTGGCAGCGCGCGCTGACCCTGTGCGAGCGGATCGCGGCGATCGTCGAGCGCGCGCACGCGGCCACGGGCGTGGCCCACCGCGCGCTGACGCCGTCGCGCTGCGTCGTGACCGGGCGCGACGAGGTGCGGGTGCTCGACTACGGGGTCGTCGAGGTGACGGGCGTCGAGGACTCGCCGTACCGCGCACCGGAGCAGCAAGGCGACAGCGGCGATCCGCGGAGCGATGTCCGGGCGATCGGGGTGATGCTCTGTGAATTGATCACGGGCCAGCGCGTCGGCGACGAACCACCGCGGGTGGACGCGATCGCCGACCTGAGCCAGGGCGTCCGCGACCTCGTCCACAAGGCTCTGGGCGCCGATCCAGGGCAGCGCTACGCCGATCTGGCGGCGCTGCGCGTGGCGATGTGCGCCCTGCTCGAGATCGAGTTCGTCGCGGTCCAGCCCGCGCCGCCGCCGGCTTCGCGCGAGCCGAAACCAGCCCCGCGCGCCGAGCCGTCGCCC
This sequence comes from Nannocystis bainbridge, assembly GCF_028368995.1. GTDB lineage: Bacteria > Myxococcota_A > Polyangia > Nannocystales > Nannocystaceae > Nannocystis > Nannocystis bainbridge. The sequence continues at coordinate 1,536,227 of NZ_JAQNDL010000001.1, forward strand.
GCCGGCGCGGAGCCCCCGTTGCACGGCGGCGCGACGGCGTCTTCGCAGCGCGACGTACGGCGCGACACGGCGCCTCCGCAGTCGCGCCGCACGGCCCCGCAGTCCGTGGTCCCCTCGGCGCTCCCGCCTCCGCAATCGCGCCGCACGGCCCCGCAGTCCGTGGTCCCCTCGGCGCTCCCGCCTCGCTCGGCGAAGCCTTCGCCCGCCGCGCCGCCGCCCCTGCTGCCGCCGCTGGAGGACGGGACCCAGGTGCTCGCGCTCGATTCGATCGCGCAGGCACCGGCCGCGCGCACGAGCCGGACGGGCGCGCAGGTCCCCGTCCCCGCGAGCGACGGGACTCAGGTGCTCGCGCTCGATTCGCTCGCGCCTGCGTCACCGACTGCGCGCACGCAAAGGACAGGCGCGCAGGTCCCCGTCTCCGCGGCGAGCGATGGGACTCAGGTGCTCGCGCTCGATTCGCTCACGCCCGCGTCACCGGCTGCGCGCACGCACGAGACGGGCGCGCAGGTCCCCATCCCGGTGAGCGACAGGACCGAAGTGGTGTCGCTCGAAGCGATCGCGCAGGCAGCTCAGGCTGCGCGCGCGCGCAAGACGGGCGCGCAGGCGTCTGTTCCGCCGGCGAGCGCGAGGTCGGGGGCGACTTCGCGGCGCGCGGTCAACGGCTCGCCTGCAGCCTCCACCCGCCCCGGCACCGGGTCCCAGCGGGCCATCGCGCGTCCGGAGCCGCCGGTCGACGCGACGGTCGTCGCGCGCTCGCCCTTGAATCCTTCGCTCTCGCGGCTGCCGGCGCCGGCCTCGGCCGCCGCGAATGGCGTCACTCGACAGCCCGCGAATCGATCGACCCCGTCGCCCGCGATGGCGACATTCGTCGGGGCGCGGCCCGCCTCCGACTCGACGATGATCCTGCCGGCGCCCGAGCTCCCGGTGCGAGCGAGCGAGCCGGATCGCACGGTGATCTGGCGACCGCCAGGCGCGTCTGAAGACGACGCCGCAACGTCGCGCGGATCCTCGGAGGTCGCGCCGGAGCTGCCGTCGCACGAGCAGACCAGGATCCTCGCGCCGGGGCCCGTCCCGCCGAAGTCACCGCGGCTGGCCGCGGCCGCAGGATGGTCGCTGCAGAAGAAGCTGCTCGTCGTCAATGTCGCGCTCGCCGTGGTCATCCTGGTCGGGGTGATCGTCGCGACCTGAGGCGAGCGCCCGCGCGTGAGTCGCACGAGTGGCTTCGCGCGTCGCTGCGCGGACCTCTGCGCATGCTCGCCAGCGCTCGTCGCCGTCGTGACAGCCGCGCAAGAAGGCCGGCCCATGGACCGGCTATGTCCAGTGCGTATCCGGTGCGTCGTCGCCCGCGCCTCCGGGTGGACCGGGCGTCACGCGTCGGGAATCGTAGGAGTCCTCGAACCGCGCCCGGGCGAGGGCCTCACGGGCGATCCGAGGGGGTCCACGCGGCATCCGCATGCGCACGCCAGTTCGGTGATTCACGCCGATCGTCCGGGGCGCGCGGGCTCGTCGCGCCGTCCGTGCCGGAGGCGACCGTGTTACAGTCCGCCGCGATGGACTCGGTGATGTCTCCGCGCTCGCGCAGCCACCGGGGCGAGGGACCACTTTGAGCACCCCAAAGGTCATCGGGTTGAACATCCGCAAGGAGGCGAGCGGACGCAGCGCCAAGCTCGGCCTGCTCCCACGCGGCGCACGGATCGAGCTCGGCGAGCGCTCGTCGGACGGCAAGTGGGCGCGGATCGGCCGCGTGGTGTCCGGCCAGATCGCCCCGGTGCAGCAGAACGGCGCCCTCGATCCCACGGCCGCCACCGGCTGGGTGTTCATCGGCGAGCTCGATCAAGGCGCCGCCCAGCCCGAGGTGTTCGACGAGGTCGTCGCCCCGGCCAAGCCGGTCGCGATGGCGGCCGGCGAGTTCGTCGGATACATCGGCGAATATCAACAGCACGTCGACGCGCTGCAGACCCCGGTCCGCGGGCGCCGTCCGCTGCTCCACCTCGAGGTGTTCAGCGGCGACGACGTCCCGGGCTTCATCGAGAAGTGCCGGCAATACGCCAAGACGCTGCCGGCCGGCAGCGGGACCCTGTTCGTGGTCGAGAAGGGCGCGAAGCTGGTCCAGCCCGCGTCGTCGAACGGCGAGATCGGGGCCGACGACCCGGTGGCGCCCGTCGCCAGCAAGGCCGCCGGCGCGTGGGTGCAGGTCAAGCGCGCGACGCTGCAAGTGCTGGAGCGCCGCCCGCTCGGCGAATACGACACCGCGACCAAGACCTACGCCAGCGGCGCCGTCTTCACCGGCTGGTTCGTGGGCGCGCAGGACGGTCAGCGCACGCAGGACGAGGCCGCCTCGGGACGCCTCGGCTATACGCGACGCGAGGTGCTGGTGCCGACGGGCCAGCCGGTGTGGGTGGAGCGCTCGGCGCTCGACGCCCGGGCGACGGCGTGCGTGCCGTTGAAGACGTGGAGCGAGTATCCGCTGCGGGTGGCCAACGCCGCCGATCCGCCGGTCACCCTCACCCGCGTGATCTCGAAGACGGAGCTCGAGCGCACGCCGGCGAGCGGGCGGGCCACCGACCCCGATGGCAACCTCTGGTGGCGCGTGTCGGCGCGGCGCGACCCCGACTCGAGCGGCAACACCACGGCCGTCGGCTGGGCCTGTGAAAAGGGCCACGACAAGGTGTCGTGGCAATCGCCGTGGGCCTGGCCGGGCTTCGAGTTCGTCGAGGAGGGGGAGATCGAGCCGGTCGATCAGTGGTCGACGATGCTCTACCGCATGGGCATGGCCAACGACGAGGAGCTGAGCGACTTCAAGATGCGCGCCGACAAGGTCGACAAGAGCGCGCTGCTGCAGAAGCTCTACGAGCTGATCGACACCAACAAGAACTGGATCTTCGAGCCCCACGAGCTGCGCGCGGCGATGCGGCAGCCGCTGCTGGCGCAGGCGTTGAGCCGGATCCTCAGCCGCTACGAGAGCGAGTGGGGCGGCGAGGACGCCAAGTGGGACGCCCTCGACCCGCTGGTCCTCGACGGCAAGCCGGAGTGGCAGGCCGAGAAGCTGCGGATCAAGGGGCTGCGGTGGTGGCCGCAGGTGGCCGCCAAGGTGCAGGGGTTCCCGAGCAGCCCGGTGGCCTACCACATCCATCCGACGGGCCTCATCGAGAACTTCTACTCCCAGCCCAGCGCCACCGCCGCCAGCGCCGACACCGGCGGCGCGCGGGAGAAGAGCGGCGCGGTGTGGGTCAGCCGCTTCATGCCCAGCCAGGCCATCTCGGACCTCAAGGACCCGTTCCGCACGAGCGTCACGAACTTCTTCAACGCCCTCGCCACCGCGGGCGTGGCGAGGAACATCAACACCACGCTGCGCCCGCCGCAGCGCTCCTATTTGATGTACTACGCCCGCGAGATCACCGCGGGCCGGCTCGCGCCCGACAAGGTGCCCGCATTCGTCCCGCAGGACGGCGACGCGCCGGTCAACATCGACTGGGCGCACCTCGACAGCGCGGGCAAGCCGAACCTCACCGCCGCCCGGCAGGGGGCGCGAGAGATGGACACGAGGTACGGAGCCGCCGGCGCGATCGGCATGGCCTACCGGTCGAATCACAACAAGGGCCAGGCGATCGACGTCAGCTTCACGCCGGCGTGGGGCGTCGGCAAGAGCGTCGTCGACGCCACCGGCAAGACCGTGGCGATCGGCTCGAAGCGAGACCTGCTCGAGGTGGGCGCGACCTACGGCGTCTACCACTGGACCTACCACGGCGCGAAGACCAAATCCGACGAGCCGCACTGGTCGCTGACCGGGAATTGATTCGCGCGAACAGACATGTCGCAAAGGACATGTCCGACGCACCGGCGTCGCGCGCTTCTGAGAACATGTCTCGAAGGACATGTCTGACGAGTCGCGGGGTCGCTGACAAGAACCGGCGGCCCGGCGCCGCGCTCACGACGAGAACATGTAGAGCCGACGCGCGATCGCCCGCGGGCACCGGCCGATCGGGTCGCCGACCTTTGCCCGGTTGCTGAACTCCTCGTCGGCCGCGGGGGTGGGCTTCGGCTGCGCCGGCGACTTCTCGCCGTCCCCGGTGTCCTGCGCCGCGGCCTCCTCGCAGAGCCGATCCATCACCTCGGTGGCGGACTTGGGGTTCGCCTTGGCGAGCAGCTCGGCGGCCCACGTGAGCTTCGGGTCGACGTCGAACTGCTCGCCGAGCACGGCGGCCAGCGCGAGGAAGCGGCTGACGTCTTTCTCGGAGGTGATGTGATGCGCGGCCGCCCGCTCGATGCCCGCCTTGACCTTGCCGAGGAGCTCCGCGCCGCTCATCCCCGCGACGGAGGGGAGCTGCTCGCCGAGGCGCTTCACCATCTGCGCCTCGAAGTCACGAGCGCCGGCCTCCGCGAGCTGGGTCATCTGTTGCTTGACGAACTTGAGCATGGCGGCCGAACTACAGCTTCCATTTTTATCACTTCCGCTGCGCCCGCGCGACCGGGGCGGCGCACGCCGGACGCACGAGAGTTCGCCCTGGCTCGCCCCGCGGGCGCGCGATGCGTCCCAGGCGCAGCCCGTGCCGTGCAGGCTCATGTGCCTGTGCGTGCTGGCGCTCGCTTCGAGGACCGAGAGCGACGAGACGCGGCTGGCGCAGGCCGAGGTCTTCCGCTCTCGTGTCATCGTCGGGGCGTGAGCGCACTCGAGCGTCGGGCGTCTGTCCGCCGGGCCGAGCCAGGCCCGCGCGGACGCAGCGGCCGCCTTGCGCCGCCCTGGGCCCGTCGATATCCTCGCTCATGAGAACGCGCGTCGGAGCGACGCGACCGATCGGCGGCGGGTGGCGGGATGGCGACCAAAGAGTTCCCTGATTATTGCGAGTTGACATTCCGGACCGAGGGCGGCCACCTGCCGAGCGTCCTCAAGGCGCACTGGCCGGGAGGCGTGTCAGGTGTGACCATCGGCCCCGGATACGACATGGGCCAGCGCAGCGCCGCGTCGATCCGCACCGACCTCGCCAACGCGGGTGTGCCCCAGACCAGCATCGACAAGTTCGTGGGTGGCGCCGGCCTGACCAGCACCTCCGCTCGCGACTGGGTGAACACGAACGCCGACTCGATCCCCCTGCTGACCCGCGACCAGTCGATGGCCCTCTTCACCCACGTGTACCCGGTGTACGTCGGGTACACGAAGAGCATCATCCGGTCGTGGGGCGGCAACTGGGACGCTTACCCGCAAAAGATGAAAGAGGTGCTGGTCGACCTGCGATTCCGCGGCGACCTCTCCGAACGGCACAAGCCCCGCCTGTTGCCGTCGATCACGGCCGCCGACTACCCCGCATTCCGGGCGGTGATCCACGACCACAAGTACTGGGTGGACAACACCAACCTCCGGAACGCGCGGGACGGCAGCATCAATCAGCGCATCACCGCGCGCAGCGCCTGGTTGCCGGCGGAGCCGGGGACCCAGGCCGCGGCCTGGGTGTTCCCGTTCCCGGACAACGCAGGCAAGGACGTCCAGGACGGCGGCTATTACATCGGCTCGCCGTCGCTGAGCGCAGCGGCCCTGCCGAAGGCGGACGACGGCTTTTACCCGATCGGCGCGAGCGGCATCTGGCACGGCGGGATCCACTTCGACGCCGGGACCGGGACTCAGCTCAAGCAGGTCGACGGCGTCCGCTGCATCAAGGACGGCGAGGTCGTCGCATACCTCGTCAATCAGAAGTACAAGGAGATCGCGTTCCCGGCGGAGGACAAGAAGGCGCTGTATTCGTCCGGGTTCACGTTGATCCGGCACAAGCTCGAGTGCCCGGGGGCGCCGCCCGCCCAGCCGGCCGCGCCTGCCACGACGACCCCCGCGCAGACTCCTGCGTCCGGCACGCCCACCAACCCCGCGCCCGCAACGCCAGCCCCCGCCACGCAGGCGCCCGCCAAGACCCCTCCGCCCGCTCAAAACGCGACGCCCGCCAAGCCGCCTCCGCCCGCCCAGCCGGCCGCGCCCGCCAAGCCGACCCTGACCTTTTACAGCCTCTACATGCATCAACTCGACTACGAGGGCTATCAAAGCGACGCCCAGCGCAAGCGCCCCAAATATTGGGGGCCGGCGAAAGAATACGTGGTCGGAGAGAAGGCCAAGGATCAGCAGGAAGACGGGCCGGAGCCGGCCGAGCCGGAGCTGCTCGGGGAGTGCGACGAGATGGCCTGCTGGTCGGAGTAGCGGCGATACGAGCGTCGCTCTCCGGCCGAGGGTCCGAGGCCCTCCCCGAAGCACCGCCTCCCGCATGACGGAGCCGAGGCCGCCGACCCGGCCGAGCGAAATCTCGGCCGATCTCGCATGAATCTTCGCCCTGTCGCCCGCCCGTGCCGGGGCGCATCCTCGGGTCATCGACGTTCCGCCTCGCGCGGACGCTCTGGAGGACACCTCATGGCCCACGAACACTCCGCTCCCTCTGCTCATCCACCCGTGTCGGGCTTCGGTGCCGACCGAGCCGCGCATTACGACACCCAGGCCGCCGTCGCGCTCGCGGGCACGCAAGCGATGTACGAGCTCGGCGTCAGCGCGCTCACCAGCCAGTTGGACGGCCAGGACACCGCGTCCCTGCTATTCGTCGGGCTGGGCACGGGCGCGGAGCTGGTGCCTTATAATCGGTTCGAGGTCCCGGGCTGGCGCTTCACGGGCGTCGACCCTTCCGACGCGATGCTGGCGGTCGCCCGCGAGCGCCTGGCCGCCGAGGGGCTGCTCTCGCGCACGCACCTGCACGTCGGCGAGCTGCAAAGCCTGCCTCCCGGTCCTCCTTTCGACGGCGCGCAAATGCTGGGAGTGCTGCATCACGTGCCGGAAGCGGAGCGCCTCGCGCTGCTGCGCGAGGTGACCCGGCGGCTCAAGCCCGGCGCGCCGCTCGTCGTCGGCTGCCGCGTCGGCATGGACCCATCCCTGTGGGACGTGGAGCTGCGGCGCTGGCGTGCCCACGGGATCCCCCAGGAGGATCTGGAACGCCGGCGTCAGAGCGCGAACATGATGCACTTCATCGAGTCCGACGCCGCGCTGTTCGAGTTGTTCGCGCAGACAGACCTGGTGGCGCCGCGACCGATCTTCGTCTCGCTGCAGTTCAAGGTGTTCCTCGTGCGCTGCGAGCCGGGCGCTGCCGGCTGAGTCCCGGCCGCGATCGTCGCGGGCGCGCTCGCTGCCCGCCGCGACAGCGAGGCCGCGCGCTCATTCGACGGCCAGGTTCGAGCGCGCGTAGGAGAACACCAGCGAGGTCTCGATCCGGCTGACCTCGGGGCGGCTGGTGAACGAGCGGATGGTGAGCACGCGCAGGTGCTCGGTGTTGCGGCACGCGACGTGGACCAGGAAATCGGTCGAGCCGCCGAGGCAATACACCGCGACCGTCTCGGGCAGCGAGCGCAGGTGGTCGCCGATGCTGTTGAAAGCCTCGCCGACGTGGAGGCGGAGCTGGACGGCGATCATGGCCTGGAGGTCGAGGCCCAGCGAGCGCGGCGCGAGCTCGGTGCGGTAGCCGGTGATCACGCCCTCGGCCTCGAGCCGGCGCACGCGCGCGAGGCACGACGACGGCGCGAGGCCGACGCTCGCGGCCAGCTCCTTGTTGGAGATCCGTGCATCCTTCTGCAGCAGCCCGAGCAGGGCGCGATCAATTCGGTCGAGGGTCGACATCTCCGGCTCCGTTCGAATTCTATTCGATAGAATACCGGGTAGTTCGAGAATATTCTTCGGTTTCGATGCTCATATCCCGACTTTTCGCCGGTCTGCTCGCCCTCGCCTCGCCTGCGGCCCCCCGGGCCGGGACGGTCTCGCTCGAACCCGCGTCGGTGACCTCCGCCGCGGGGGAGAAGATCCAGTTCGAGCTCGGCACCCTGCACGTGCTCGAGAATCGCGCTGCCGCGGACAGCCGCGTGATCGACGTCGGGTTCGCGCGGCTGCGAGCGGCGCGACCGACCCGCGCGGCGCCGATCGTGTTCTTGCCCGGCGGGCCGGGCAACAGCTACCTCGACGCCTTCACCGACAGCGGCGAGAACTCGCGCCGCCGGCTCGAGAACTTCCGCCGCTACAGCGCCGTCGCCGACGTCATCGTGCTCGATCAGCGCGGGTTCTCGCGCCGCGGCACCACCCTGCGCCTGCCCGATGCCGTGCCCGCGCCGCTCGATCGCCCGAGCTCCATGGAGGCCGAGAGCGCGACCTATCGCGCCTTTGCGGCCGCGGCGATCGCCGCCAACCCGGATCACGATCTGTCCGGCTATCACGTGCGCGAGTGCGTCGAGGACGTCGCCGAGCTGCGCCGCGCGCTCGGCTACGCCAAGCTCAACCTGCTCGGCGGCAGCTTCGGCTCGCAGTGGAGCTTCGCGGTCCTGCGGCTGCACCCGGAGATCGTCGAGCGCGCCGTGCTTTACGGCGTCGAGCCGCTCGACGACGGCGTCGACATGCCATCCTATTTGTTCGCCGCCTTGCAGCGCATCGCCTTCGATGGCGACCGCGCGCCGAACTTGCGGCCGTATCTGCCGCCCGGCGGATTGATGGCCGCGGTCCGCGAGCTCCGCGACCGGTTCGCCCGTGGTCCGGTCACCGTGAAGGTCCGCGTGCCCGAGACCGGCAAGACCGAAGCGGTGGTGCTCGGCCTCGCCGACCTGCAAAATGCGCTGCTGCCCGACGACGCCGAAACGTGGCCGGCGTTCATCCTGTCGCTGTATCACGGCCGCTACGAGGAGTGGGCGCGGGAGGAGCTGGCGCGCCGCCGCAGGTCGAAGTTCTCCTCGGTGATCTTGCCGCTGATCGATTCGGGGCTGGGCTTCAGCGCGACCCGAGCGCACCGGCTGCACAGCGATCCAGCGACCCACTACCTCGGCACGTGGAGCTTCGAGCCTCACGAGAGCTCGCGCCCGGCCTGGCCGACCCCCGATTTCGGCGACGCGCTGCGCGCCCCGGCGACGAGCGAGGTGCCGGTGCTGTTCGTCAACGGCGACTGGGACACCTCGACGCCGATCGAGAACATGCTGCAGATCGCGCCCTACTTCCCGCGCGGCCGCGTGATGATCGTGCACCGCGCCGTGCACGAGCAGCTGACCCGGATGACCCGCCACCAGCCCGAAGTCTTCGCTGCGATCCTCGAGTTCTATCGCTCGGGCGCGACCGCGAAGCTGCCGGCCGAGATTTCGCTGCCGACCCCGAACTTCGTGACGCCGTCCTTTCCTCCGCCCGCTCGCCGCTGAGCAGCGACTGAATGGAGGGCCGCTCCGGGCCCCTCGTCGAGACACGCGCGACGCGGACATCGACGCCAGGACCCTGACACTCGCACCATGGGCCCGCGGAGAAACGGCCCCTACGGGCCGCCACGGGCCAGGAAACGATCTGGCATCCCCCGTGCATTCGCTGCCGGACATGACGCGCAGCCCGTCGACTCCTCGCCTCCTCCTCGCCCTCGCGCCGCTCCTCGGCCTCGCTCCTGCCTGTGAAAAGGTCGATACCGCGCCGGGCGACACGACGAACATCGCCGGCTCCGAGGGCGACTCCGAGGCTGACACCGACCCGGCGAGCCCGCCGTCGACCACGACCACGACCAGCGCCACCGAGGGCGACGACTCCGAGGGCGCCGACTCCGAGGGCGACTCGGAGACCAGCACCACGACCGACCCCCTGCCCCCGGACGACGAGTGCCAGTTCCTCGTCGCCGACATGAGCCCCGACGAGATCCTCGCCGCCTGGACCACCTCGCAGTCGTGGGGCGGCGAGGATCGGCTCGAGTGGTGCGAGGGCGAACACTCGATGCCCTGCACCACCGCGGGGGGCGAGGAAGGCACGTCGCTCTGCGTGGTCTCGTGGGGCGCGGAGGAGTGGACGACCTGCGCGGTCGAACACGCCTGCACCCCCGACGACGTGTTCGAAGAGGGCGAGTGCCAGGGCACCCACTGCGCCATTCTCGAGGGCGCGCTCTCGGTCGAACAGTGGTACAGCGAAGACCCGTGCTGCGGCACCGACGACCCGTGCTGCTGGACGCCGCTGGTCGTCAGCTTCGACGGCGAGCCGATCCGCTTCGAGGCCGCCGGGGCCGCGGCGTTCGACATCAGCGGCCAGGGCTCGTGCCTCAGCACCGACTGGCCGGCCCAGCCGTGGCTGGCCCTCGACCGCGACGGCGACGGGCTCATCGGCAGCGGCCGCGAGCTGTTCGGCAGCGGCACGCTCTTGACCACCGGCGTGCGCGCCAGCCATGGCTTCGAGGCGCTCGGCGAGTTCGATGTCGACCGCGACGGCAAGATCACCGCGGCCGACCCGATCTTCCACGAGCTGGTGCTCTGGTCGGATCATAACAGCGACCGCCGCGGCGCCCTGGGCGAGCTGATGCCGGTCGCCGAGGCGGAGCTCATCGCCATCGACCTCGGGTTCGGCCGGCGTTACGACTGCGACGAGCGCGGCAACTGCGGGGTCGAGCGCTCGGCCTTCGAGTTCCGCGACGCCCTGGGTGCGGTCCGTAGCGGCCAGATCGTCGACGTCCACCTGCCGTGCCAGTGAGTCGTTCGGCGCCGCGCCCTGCGCGGCGCCGCCGGCACGCGGCTGGAGGTGACGGCGAGCTGCAGTCCCTCGTCGCCCCCGAGAGTGACACCGAGAGCGAGGGCGGCAGCGCGACGGAGGGCGAAGGAGCTCCGGAAGCCCATGCAGCGGGGGAGCGACTCTCCCCCGGCTCGATCGCCTTCGCTCAGCCGCGGTCCGTCCGCTCGCGGCCACGCTCGCCGTGCGGGCCGAAGCCGCGCTCGCCACGGGGCGCGGGCTTGAAGGCGGAAAGCTCGGCCATGCTCAAGGCGCCGTCGCTGTTGGTGTCGATCGCCGCGAACTCGCCGGCGAGCCGCGGGTGGTCGGCGACCTCGGCCAGCGACAGCGAGCCGCTGGTGTCGACATCGGCGCGGGCCATGAAGTGGGCCGCGCGCTCGGCCGGGTCACGCTTGCCGCCGCGGCCCTTCATCGCCTGCAGCTCGGTGAGCCCGAGCTTGCCGTCCTTGTCCGCGTCGAGCCCGGCGAACTTGCCCGCGAGGCGCGGATGGTCCACGAGCTCGGCGGCGCTGAGGCTGCCGTCCTTGTCGGCGTCGAACTTCTGCACGAGGTGATTGGCGCGCTCGGCCGGGTCGCCGTGGCGCTTGCCGCCGCCGTGCTTGCCGCCGCGGCCCTTCATGGCCCGCAGCTCGTCGCGGCTGAGCTTGCCGTCCTTGTCCGCGTCGAGCTCGGCGAACTTCGCGGCGATGCGATGCCCCGCGGCCTCGGCCTGCGAGATGGCGCCGTCCTTGTCGGTGTCGAGCCGCATCGGACCGCCACGACCGCGGCGGCCCTCGCCCTCGTGGTTCGACTCGGCGGCGAGCTCGGTGGACTCGATGTCTTCGCCGTCCTCGGTGTCACAAGCGAAGAGGAGCGCGACGGGGAGCAGGATCTTGGTGATGGCGTTCATGGCGGGTCTTTCCTTGCGGGGCTTTCGACCCCGGCGATGCTGGTACTATTCGTCGCCCGACCCGCCCGCGCTCGCCCGCTTACGACCCCTTTACCCGCGGTTACGCGGGCGCAAACCGGGCCCGGACGGGCAGCGCCGGATCCGCAGCCCCCTCCTTTGCGCACCCGCTCCTCACGCCTCCCCCGCAGGGTCGAACCCCTCGGCCGCGACGACGATCGCGCACCGCACTTAGATCGGCGAGGTCGTACCAGCCCGTCGCGAAGCGTCCGGTACTTCGGCGATCGACGAATCACCGCACTCGCGCGTCGCCGACGCTGTCGCCGGCGCACGCCGGGACGGCTGGACGATCGCGCGGGCACGTGGTGAAGTTCGTGCGAGAGAACGATCGCTTGCTTCCGTCTCCCTTCGCGGTTTGGAGCCTGGCTTGTGGCGTCGGCCTGATCGCCGCGACCGCGCGAGCCGCCACGGAGCCGCCGCCAGAGGGCGCGCCGGCGGCTCGCTCCTGGTGCGCGAGCACTTCGCCGCAAGCGGGCGTGGCAGCGCTCGGCCACGCCCGCAGCCGGGTGTTCTTCCTCAACTACGACGGCGTGAGCCTCGCGCAGGGCGAGCAGGACGACGCGACCACCGACACGACGATGTTCGCGGAGTTCGTCGCCGACTACGCGCCGTACGGCCTCGGCAGCAAGCGCGACGCGTCGCTGCAGGCGGTCCTGGCCGACTGGGCCGCCTACGACGTGACGATCACCGATGTCCGGCCGCAGGCCGGCGCCTACGCGATGAGCGTCAACTCGCCGACCAACCCGTTCGGCGACGGCGTGACGGGTGCGTCCGCGCTCGACTGCGACGACGGGGTCGCCAGCAGCGTCGTGCTCGCGTTCCACGGCGCAGACGACGAATTCTCGGCGGCAGCCCAGGCGACGACGATCAGCCACGAGCTCGCGCACTCCTACGGGCTCGAGCATGTGGCCGAGCCCGAGGAGATCATGAACCCGACCCTCGTCGGCGTGGACGCGAGCTTCCGCGACGAATGTCTGGCCCTGACCGGCGGCGGCCCCCTCCACTGCGAGCAGCACCGGCGCTTCTGCGACGACGGCCGGCAGAACGCGCACCAGGAGCTGCTGTGGCTGTTCGGGCCCGCCGTCGCCGACACCACGCCGCCGGTGGTGACGATCACCAGCCCGGCGGACGGGGACGCATTCGAGGCGCCGGCGCTGGTGACGATCGTCGCCGAGGCGAGCGACGAGATCGGGCTCTCCGCGGTCACGCTGCGCATCGACGGGCTGGCGCAGGCCGGCCCCGATTCGCTGGCGCCGTATCGCTGGCTGGACCGGCCGTTCGCCGCGGGCAGCCACTGTCTCACCGTGGAGGCGCGCGATCACGGCGCCAACGTGACGGTGTCGCAGGAAGTCTGCTTCTTCGTGGACCCGGGCGAGGACGAGGGCCTTTCCACGAGCTCCGGCGCGAGCGCGACCGCAGCCGAGGACTCGGACTCGAGCGGCGACGCCCAGGAGCGCGGAGACGAAGGCTGCGGCTGCGCGGTACGCAGCAGCGCAGGGACCGCGGCATGGCTGGTGATGCTGGCCCTGGGCGGCGTCAGGCGCCGCCGCCGAGCGCCGAGCCCCTGACCGCACGCGGGTGCATGCGAGACGTCCGGGTCATCAAGGCGCCCTCCAGCCGCATGAGTTCGCTGCGACAATGAGTCGCTGTGCGACCTCTCGTTGCGCCACGCCGCCACGGGTCGGATGATGGCTCATGGGGGCTCGCACCGACGCAGCTCCCTCGGGCGCGTATGCCCGAAAGATATGACATGTCCCTTCGGACATGTCTTCGATGCGTGCCGGCTGCACGCGGCCGTCGACGGAAGCCTCGCTGTGATACTGTGCCACGGCCAGGACCACCCGAGATGAACGCACGCCGAACCCTCCTCGCGCTCGCCCCACTCCTTCTGGCCATCGTCGCACCGGGCTCGGCGACGGCGTCTCCCGCGGGGCCGCGCACGCTGTTCGACCGGCCCGTCACCGAGGTCGCGGAGCCGTCCGAGCAGGAGCTCGAGGCCCGGAGGCTCGACTTCCAGAACATGCTGGAGGCTGGCGGGCTCGAGGTTCACGGCGACGTCGTCGGTCCGGCCGAGCTGTTCGCCGAATCGCCGGCGCCGACGACGGCTCTCGGTGAATGGCAGTACCCGCCGCACCGGGCCACGATCTTCCTCAACTTCTTCGGCGGCCAGATGACGAACGGCAGCAACGCCGCGTTGATGGAGTCGACCTGCATCGTCGGCAACTTCAAGTACCCCGGGTTCCTCGGCACCGAGGCCCAGGCGCTGGCGATCATCGAGACCTTCAAGAACCTGCTCGGGCCGTACGGGATCCGGGTCGCGTACGAAAAGGCGCCCCCGCCCGAGCTGCCGTACGCCATGGTCATGATGGGCGGCAAGCCCGGCGATATCGGCATGTCCTCCGGCATCCTCGGGGTGTCGTGCAGCAGCGACTGCGGCGATCGATGGTGGCGCGACACGACCCTCGCGTTCACCGCCGCCGCCTCGCCGAGCCAGACCAACACCCTTTCGACGACGGCGCTGCACGAGGCCGCGCACGCGTTCGGGCTCGGCCACATCGACACCGGCTTCAACTCACCGTTCGTCATGCACCCGTACGTCGACGGCGGCGACAAGGTCTGGGGCGACAACTGCGAGGAGTACAACGACGCCACCGGCAGCATCAATTGCCAGTCGACCCACGACGTGTGGTGCGGCGGCGGGGCGCAGAACACCCACGCCGAGCTGCTCGCGTACTTCGGGACCAACACCCCCGACACCGAGCCGCCGACCGTCACGATCGTCTCGCCCGCCGAGGATCTGAACCTCCCGCCGGGCTCCAACGTGGACATCGAGGCCGAGATCAGCGACGACCACGACGGCGCCGGCTGGAAGATCATGATCTACAAGGACGGCGAGCTCGTCGACGATCGCCCGAGCTTCAACTTCCAGAAGACGTGGTCGCTGTCGGGCCTGCCGCAGGGCGTCTACACGGTGCGCGTGCAGGCGATCGACCACGACCGCAACATCGGCTTCGACGAGGTCGTGGTGCACGTCGGCACCCAGGCACCTGGCACGGACACGGAGTCGGACACGGCGAACGGATCGGAGACCACCTCGGAGCCGACCACTTCGAGCTCCGACGGCAGCGCAGGCGTCGATACGTCGGAGACCCAGGACTCGGACAGCGGGGCCTCGGACAGCGGGGCCGGCCAGGCCGGCGTCGATGACGACGGATGCGCGTGCGGGGTCGACGGCTCCCGGGGCTCGACCGCGCCGCTGGTCGTGCTCGGCGCCCTGGCGCTCCGTCGCCGTCGACGGACCCGGTGATACGGACCTGACCGCGCATCGTGATGCGTGGTCGGGTCGCCCCACCTCGCGCTTGGCAGCGAACACTTCCATGCCATCCGGCCAGATCGGATAGGATGGCGGCATGCGTCCCGTCGCCGTCCTCACCCTCCTCTCGCTGGCGTCGGCCTGCGCGAACACTCCTTCGGCGGCGACCGAGCAGGGCAGCGCGTCGGACACGAGCACGGGCAGCAGCGGCAGCCTCACCGAGAGCAGCAGCGGCAGCCCCACCGAGGCCACGAGCACGGGTGATGACGGCGAGCCGCTCTGCCACGGCGGCCCGTGGGAGCGCGGGCAGCCGATCGCGGCGCCCGAGCTGCCCTCCGGAGACCCAGCAGCGGGCTACACGGCGCTGCTGACCCGCGATTACGTGAGTTGCGGGATCCCCTGGGACCTGTTCGGCTTCGCCGAGGGCGTGCTCGGCGTCGAGGAGCCGCTGCCCGGTCGCGCCGGCAAGAACGCCGAGGTCGGCCACGCCTGGAACGTCGTCACCCTCGCGGACGACAGCGAGCTGGTCGTCTCCAACTGTCTGCAGTGCCACGCGGGCTACTTCAACGGCGAGCTGATCGTCGGCCTCGGCAAGGCCTCGGCCGACTTCACGACCTCGCTCAGCGAGTTCGCCGAGCCGCTGCCCGACCTGCCCGAGACCAGCCTTGCCAACGCCGCCTTCAACAAGTTCAAGGCCCGCGCCGCGGCGCTCGGGCCTTATTCGACGATGATGACGGTCGGCGCCAACCCGGCGGTCATGTTCGCCATCATCCTGCTGTCGCACCGCGATCCGGTCACGCTCGCGTGGAGCGACGAGCCGCTGTACGAGCTCTCCGCGGAATTGGTGCTCCCCGCCGATCCGCCGCCGTGGTGGCGCGTCGGCAAGAAGACCAGCAACTTCGCCAACGGCATGTCGCGCGGCGACCACCGCGGGACCATGGTCCTGGCCTCGTCGCTGTGTACCGACAGCGTCGAGGAGGCCGGCCCCGTGGTCGACTATTTCGCCGACATCCAGGCCTATCTCGCCTCGCTCGAAGCGCCCACGTATCCGTTTGCGATCGACGAGGCGCTCGCCGCTGACGGCGCGCAGGTCTTCGAGTGCAACTGCGCCGGCTGCCACGGCACCTACGCCAAGGACCCGGCGGCGGAGAGCTTCCCCAACCTGCTGATCCCGCTCGACCTGATCGGCACCGATCCGTCGTTCGCCACCCAGGCGGCCGCGGGCGGCTTTTATCACCACCTGCGCGAATGGTTCAACGCGTCGTTCTACGGCATGTTCAGCGAGGTCGTGACCGACGACCCGACGCCCGGCTACACCGCGCCGCCGCTCGACGGCATCTGGGCGACCGCGCCGTACTTCCACAACGGCTCGGTGCCCACCATCGCGCTGGTGCTCGACAGCGCGGCCCGGCCGGGCGCCTGGCGGCGGCTCGACTACGACAGCACGAACTTCGACCAGGCCGCGCTCGGCTGGCCGTGGCAGCCCGCGCCGGCCCACGCCGAAGCGCCCGCGAGCGAGCGCAAGTTCATCTACGACACGACCCTGTTCGGCTACGGCAATCGCGGCCACACCTTCGGCGACCACCTCGACGACGCCGAGCGCCAGGCCCTGCTCGAGTACCTCAAGACGCTCTGACCGGCGGGTCCTCACCGGCGCCTGCGACGCTCGAAACGGGGCGGCGGCCGCAGCGGCGGCGATCTTGAGGATGTTCTCAGGAAACTCTCAAGCTCGGCCGCCCGGCTCGCGCTACACCGAGCGGCATGCTCCGCCCGGCGCTCGCGACCTGCTGCGTGGCCCTCCTCGCCGTCTCCTGCATGTCCGAAGAGACATGCCCGGATCGGGCCCCCGACAGCCGACCCGCGAGCACCCCGACCGCGTGGGTCGAGGCCAGCGCGCCGCAGGACGTCTCGCTGCTGCAGGCCGCCGCCCGCGTCGTGCTCGCCGGCGATCGCCAGGCCGTGATCCGCCCGCTGTTCCGCGCCCGGATCACCCGCTTCCACGTCCAGGCCGGCGATCGCGTGCGCGCCGGTCAGCCGATCGTCGACGTCGTCATGCCCGAGGTCGTCATCGCCGCCGCCGGCTACCGCGGCGCCCTGCTCCGCGGCGCCGCCCACAACGCGCGCCGCGACAAGCTCACGGGCCTGCGCAACGAGGGCCTGGTCGCCGAGCGCGACGTCTTCGACGTCGCCACCCGCGCCGCGGAGGTCGAGCAGCAGGCGCTGACCGCCGCCGCCACCTTGCGGGCCGCCGGCCTCGATCCCTCGCAGGCGCGCGAGCTGCTGCAGAAGCCCGAGGTCACGCTCACCAGCGCCGTCGACGGCGTGGTCCGCGAGCTCAACGGTCGCCTCGGCGAGGTCATCGAGGGCCAGGGTCCGCCGATCGCCAGCGTCGTCGGCGAGGGCGTGCCGCGCGTCGAGGCTCGCTTCCTGCAGGCCCCGCCGGCGCGCGCCACCCTGCGGTTTCACGCCGTCGACGGCAGCGTGTGGCCGCTGCGGCCCGAGCCGCTCGCCCGCACCGTCGAGGCCGATGACGGCGCGATCGTCATGTGGTTCCAGGTCGAGGGCGATCGGCTGGCCGCGCCCGGTCTGCGCGGCACCGTCGAGGCCTTCAGCGACGAGCCCGGCGTGGTCCAGGTCCCCGCCGGCGCGCTGCGGCGGCGTGACGACGCTCTGATCGTCTACCGCCGGCGCGACGGCCAGGTCGCCGCGGTCGCCGTCGAATTGCTCATGGCCTCCGGCGCCTCCGCGCTGGTGCGAGCCGTCGATCCGACGCAGCTCAGCGCCGGCGAGCGGATCGCCGAGGACGCCCTGGCCTACGAGCGGGCCCAGGCGGGGGCCGGCGCGTGATCGAGGCGCTCGTCCAGGCGTCGGTGGTCCATCGCCGCGCGGTCATCCTCATCACCCTGGTGGCGACGCTGTTCGCCGCGATCGTCGCCACCGGCCTGCGCTTCGACGCCCTCCCGGACGTCACCACCAATCAGGTCCTCGTCCTCACGCGCGCGCACGGCCTCACCCCCGAAGAGGTCGAGCGCCTGGTGACGCGGCCGATCGAGATCAGCCTCGGCGGCATCCCGGGCATGGTCAAGCAGCGCAGCGTCTCGCGCTACGGCATCTCCTCGATCACCGCCGTGTTCGGCGACGACGTGAGCCCGTTCCTCGCCCGCCAGATGGTGCAGGAGCGCCTCGCGCTGGTCGGCGACCGCCTGCCCGAAGACGTCGAGTCGCCCGAGCTCGGCCCGCTGTCCGGCGGCCTCGGCGAGATCTTCCACTTCACCGTGCGCTCGCCCGACCGCACGCCGGCGGAGCTGCTCGAGCTCGTCGAGCTGCGCCTGGTCCCGCTGCTGCGCGCCATCGAGGGCGTGGTCGAGGTCAACACCTGGGGCGGCGAGAAGCGCACCCTCGACGTCGTCGGCCGCCCGGAGGCCATGGCGCGCTGGCGCGTCACGCTCGGTCAGCTCGAGGCCGCCGTGGTCGACGCCACCGGCACGGCCGCGGGCGCCAGCCTGGCCGACGGCACGCATCAAGTGCTGCTGCGCGGGGTCGCCCGGCCGACCACGCCGCAGGAGCTCGGCAGCGCTCTGGTGCGCCCGGCGGCCAGCGGCGAGCCCGGCCTGCGGCTCGCCGACGTCGCCGACGTGCGCTGGGGCAGCACCCCGCGGATCGGCGCCGCGACCTCGAACGGCGGCGGCGAGACCGTGTACGTGATGGTGCAGATGCTGCGCGGCGCCAACGCCCTGCAGGTCATGGAGCGCCTGCACGCACGCATGGCCGATGTCACCGCGACGCTGCCCGAGGATGTCGCCGTCGACGTCGTCTACGATCGCTCGAAGCTGGTCTCGGCCACGCTCGCCACCGTCGCCAAGAACCTGCTCGAGGGCGGCCTGCTGGTCATCGTCGTCCTGTTCGCCATGCTGGGCAGCTTCCGCGCGGGGCTGTTGGTCGCGCTCGTGATCCCGCTGTCGATGGTGTTCGCGCTCGCCGGCATGGCGCTGCTCGACATCCCGGGCAACCTCATGAGCCTCGGCGCGATCGACTTCGGCCTGCTCGTGGACGGCGCGGTGGTGATGGTCGAGGCCGTGTTCTGCGGGGCCGTCGGCGCGTCCCTGTCACCCGCGCGGATCGCCGACCTGACGCGCGGCGTGGCCCGCCCGGTGTTCTTCTCGGTGCTGGTGATCCTGCTGGTCTACGTCCCGATCGTCACGCTCACCGGCGTCGACGGCAAGATGTTCCGGCCGATGGCGGCGACGGTGATCATGGCCCTGCTCGCGGCCCTGATCCTCGCGCTCACCTTCATCCCGGCGGCCGCCGCGACGGTCCTGCGATCGCGCGACATCCCCGCCCGCGAGCCCCTGCTGGTCCGCCTCGCCGAGCACGCCTACGCCCCCGTGCTGCGCCTCGCCGCCCGCTTCCCGATGCTCGTCGCCGCGTCCGGCCTCGCCGCGCTGGCGGTGGGCGTGTGGCTGTTCGGGCGCACCGGCGCCGCCTTCGTCCCGCAGCTCGACGAGGGCGACCTGGTGATCCAGACCGAGCGCGCGCCCGACATCTCGATCGAGTCGGCGGTGCGCGAAGCGACCGCGCTCGAGCAGGTCCTGCTCGAGGCCGTGCCCGAGGTCCGGGCCGTGGTCGGGCGCATCGGCTCGCCCGCGGTCGCCACCGACCTCATGGGCATCGAGCAGGCCGACATGTTCGTCGAGCTGGCCCCGAAGTCACAGTGGCGACCGGGCCTCGACAAGGACGCGCTCGTCGAAGAGATCGACGCGCTGCTGGCGGCGCGAGCCCCGGCCGACGTCGTCGTCTTCACCCAGCCGATCCAGATGCGCTTCAACGAGCTGCTCGGCGGCACCGTCACCGACGTCTCGCTCAGCATCTTCGGCGACGACCTCGCGCAGCTGCGAGAGCTGGCAGAGCAGGCCGCCGAGGTCATCGAGGCCCAGCCCGGCGCCGTCGACGTCCGCATCATGGCGCCGCCGGACGTCGCGGTGGCCGAGGTCCGCCCGCGCATGCTCGCCGCCGGCAGCCACGGCATGTCGGCCGCCGACGTGCTGCGCGTCGTCCAGGCCATCCGCACCGGCATCACCGCCAGCCACACCTACGTGGGCCCGCTGCGCCTGCCGGTGCGGGTTCGCCTCGGCGAGCCGCCCCAGGCCGCCCTGCTCGCGCAGGTGCCGGTGCCCACCCCCGACGGGGCCCTGATCGCGCTCCACCACCTCGCCACCGTCGAGCAACGAGCGGCCGCGAGCCTCGTCAATCACGACGACGCCCAGCGCCGGATCGTCGTCGGCTTCAACGTCCGCGGCGCGGCCCTCGGCGACGTCGTCGAGGCGCTCAAGACCGAGCTCGCCGCGCGCGCCCCGTTGCCTCGCGGGACCCGCTCGGTGTGGGGCGGCCAGTACGAGTCGCTGGCCGAGGCGCGCGCGCGCCTGGCATGGGTCATCCCCGTGGTGATCGCGGGCATCTTCGCGGTCCTGCTGCTCGCCTTCCGCCGCCTGCGGCCCGCCGTCCTGATCTTCACCCACGTGCCCTTCGCCTGCGTCGGCGGCATCGTCGCCCTGACCCTGCGCGGCCTCCCGCTGTCGCTGTCCGCCGCGATCGGCTTCATCGCCCTCAGCGGGATCGCGGTGCTCAACGGCGTGGTGCTGCTGGCGCAGATCGATCTGCTCACGGCCCAGGGTCACGGTCCGCGGCGCGCGGCGCTGGACGCCGCCGCGTCGCGCATGCGCCCGGTGCTGATGACCGCGCTGGTGGCCGCGCTCGGGTTCGTGCCGATGATGCTGGCCACCGGCACCGGCGCCGAGGTCCAGCGCCCGCTCGCGACCGTCGTCGTCGGCGGCCTCCTCACCTCGACGCTGCTCACCCTCGTCATCCTCCCCGCGCTCTACCCGTTCTTCGCCGGACGCGCCGCGGGCGGCGAGCGCTGAACTGCAGCGCCGCGAGCGGCCGTTCGACGCCCGCCCCCGCCCTGCATCGGCCGCGAACGGGCCTCGCATCGCTGCAATCGTGCCTCGCACGGCTGCGACGACGTCGCGACCCGAGCCGCGTACACTGGCCGCACGCACGAACCGGCGCGGCCGTGGGCGTGGCTCACGACGCGCCGCGAGGAGTTACCCATGAAGAAGCTTGCATTCATCCTGTCCTTCGCCGTCGGCGCCATCATCGCCAACACCGCCTACGCCGCCCAGCCCACCAAGGCCTGCACCGCCAGCAACACCGGCGAGCAGGTGACCACGTGGAACAAGGCGCACACCCGCTCGGAGACCTACCTGTGCAGCTCGGGCTGGCAGTTGATCCGCGTGTGCGCCAACGGCGTGTGCGAAGACTATTGATGGCAGTACGAGGCTATCGTCAGCCTCGCGGCTGCGGAGTCGCTCGCGGCCGCAGCGGGTGCATGCACCGTACGTGAGAGGTCGCCCGCCGCGAGCGGGCCTGACCCTCGTCCCGCATGGCGGGACGTCTCCACTCATTTCGGCGTGTTCGCGTCGACGGCCTCGCGGCGCCCCGGCGCGTCATGGTTACCGCGGCCGACCGAGATCCTTGAGCACGGCCCCGGTCGTCCGATCGACGATGCGCAGCGCGTGCGATGTCTTGGGCCCGTCGCATTCGAAATACACGCGGGTGGCGGTCCCGACCATCGCGTAGCCGCCGGTCCCGCCGCACGACGAGGTCCACAGCACGGTCCCGGTGCGCGCGTCGATCGCAGAAGTCTCACCTTGCCGGATCAGCACGGTGCCGCCGACGAGATCGAGGGCCTCGATCCTGCGGCCCTTCGGGTCGAACGGCAGCCGGTAGGTCGGCTGCCCCGCCGTGTCGTAGCCGACGATCGTGACCTCCGGTGTGCCCGGGCTCTTGACCTCGATCCCGACCGATTCACCGGTGACCGGGTCCGTCAGCCGCGCCTTGCTGGTCACGAAGTCGCCCTCGCAGCGCGCGTGCTTCACCGTGGTGCACAGCAGCGGGAGCGAACTCGAGTCGCAGGCCGGCGGCGTCGCGGCGTCGTCGCGCTGGCCGGTCGCCACGTCGAGCACGAAGCGCACATGATCGATCTGGTGGACCCCGACCTTGTCGCCCTCGACACACAGCCGCTCGACCTCGTCGGTCAGCGCGAGCGTGGTGCGGGTGGCCCCGTTCGTCGACTCGAGGATCTCCAGCCCTCGCGCCCGCGCTATCACGACCGCCCCGCCGGCGACGACTGCCTCGTCTCTCGGTTCGATCCGCAGATCGGGCCGGCGCCACAGCGGCTTGAAGGTGGCCCCGTCGAGCGCGAGCACGCCGTCGTCCACGAACCACGCCACGACATCCTCGAGCCCGTCGCCGTTGAAGTCGCCGAGGACCGGCGGCCCGCCCATCCAGAACCGGTACTCCGTGGGGTCGCGCTCCTTGGCGCCGAGACAACCGACGAGCGCCGTCAGGGCGAGCCCAGCCGCGCTCGCGGCGCTCCTCCGACCTCTGCGTGCATGAAGCATCGAAAGCACTCTACCCGATCTCGCAGCCCGACGACGGCTGCGTCCACGCGCGCGATCGCGGCGGCGCGCGATCATGAGACACCGGCGCCGACGCGCGTCCTGCTACGATTACCGCCGGGCGTCCTCGTATCGCCGCACCTCGGCGATGCCCGCCTGGTACCACAGCTCGGCGATCGGCGCGTCGCCCTCGCGCGCCGCCACGATCTCGCGGGCCCACGGCTCGCGGGTATCAAAATCGTCGCTGAAGCTCAGCATCAGCGCCGCGATTTTGAACACGTCGCGCTCCGCGTTCATCGCGTAGTCGGCGGCCTTGACCGTCGCCGCGCGCACGACCTCGAGCGCCTGCGGGTCGCCTGGCCACACCTGCGTCGGCCCGTAGTGTTGGCGCAGCAGCGCGAAGATCCGCCGCTCCGACGCGTCGCGGGCGGCGGCCGTGACCTCGCCGCGTTGATGGGCATCGAGCTTCATGTCAGTCGTCGTCCGCCTCGTCGGGGGCTGCGCGGTCGATGTGCACGTGGCTGGCGATGTCGAACAGCGACTCGACCTTCGAGCCGCCGGACGTCGCGGCGTCGGGGATCCCGTCCTCGTTGGTGTCCGGCATCTTGTCGGTCGGCGACGGCACCGCCGCGCTCGACGGATAGACCGCGCTGGGCCCCTTCTCGAGCAGGACCACGCGCGAGCGGACCGACCGCGCCGCGTTGTAGAGCCGCAGGTAGGCCGCCCGCCGGGTCGCACCTCGCATGTCCCGCTGGCCGATCGGCTGCATGTCGAGCGCGCCGCCGTGCTGGTGGTTGCTGTTGGGGACCTTGCTGCCGGCGGCCAGGTTGCGCCGCGGGTTGCGCCACCCGCTCGACACGTGGACCCGCCCGCCGTACGCCGCCTCGGTCGCGGTCAGCAGCTCGGTCATCGCCGAGTCGAGGATGAGCTGATAGTTGCCGCGCAGGTCGGCGCGGTCGGTCGCCTTGATGTGATTGCGGTAGGGCACGTGCAGCGTGAACTTGTCCCGCCACATGCGCTGGTCGACGTACTCCTGGCGGATGATGTCGCGCTCGTCCTGCGTCACCACCTCGACGATCTCGTGCGACTTGCCCCCGTGGGTGATGGTCGCCTTGATGCTGTACTGCACCGGCGGGTTCGGCTTCTTCGAGGCCGTGATCGGCCGCTGCGCATTGGTGACCTCCGGCGTGTAGTCGAAGCGGTTGCCGGTGCCGGTGCGCTTGGGGATCGTGCCGCTGTGGGTGCCGACGGGCGTGACCTCCCACGTCGCCGACGCGCCCTCCGGCGAGGCGACGCGGACGCTCAGGGTGCGGAACGACCTGCTCACGTCCTTGCCGACCAGGAAGATGAACTTCGAGGCGACGACCCACTCTTTCTCGGAATAGCGGGTCTTCGCGGTGTACTGGCTGCGGTGCTCGAGGATGATCTGCGGCGGGCAGGTCGCACAGTCGCCGCCCGCCGGCTTGTCGCCGAGCTGCTGATCGGCGGCGGTGCCGGCGTTCTCCATCGTTTTGGAGAAGCGATTCGTCTGGCCCTGGACCGGCTCCGGCGACACGGCCCGACCGGTGAAGCTGCCGGGCTGGCCCGAGGTGTTCGGGTTCAGCAGGTCCCACGTGAACCGCGGCGCGGTCAGTCCATTGTTCCCGGTTCCGCTCATCGCCCCACCACCCGTCCCGGCGCGCGCCTATGCATGATCGAGCCTCGCCAGCGCGCGCGGCGTCTCGTAGAGCACCGCCTCGAGGTGACGCAAAAAATCGCCTCGCTGATCGGCGGTGAGCACCGGCGCGACGGTCTGAAGCACCCGCGGGTCGTAGAAGCGAAAGAACACCCGGTGCGCCTCGCCCTCGAGGTCGATCATCAAGAAGCGCCGCAGTTGCCTGCGCACGACCTCGAACTCGGCCCCGCTGACGACGAACACGCCCCACGCCTCGCCCCAGCCCTCGCCGACGAGCCGCTCGAGCAGACCGGAGCCGCGCCCGAGGCGGACCAGGTACGGCGCGACGTCGTCGTGCGCGCGGCCCTGCTCGCCGTCGTAGAGCGAGGCGTATGGATCGACGCTCTCCTCGACGAGCTCGAGCGGGCGGTCGGCGCGAGCGGCGTCGACGATCGCGTACAGCGTGCCGGCGTCGCGCAGGCCCTGGAGCTGCGCGAGGGCGCGCAGCGCCGCCTCGCCGGGGTTCGGCGGCGCGGGCGGCTGCGTGAAGTCCTCGACGAGGAAGCGATACGTGGTGCGCCCGGCCTGCATCCACCCGCGGTTGGCCAGCTCGCCGGTCCAGCACGGCTCGCCGCCGACGCTGATGCGGTGCGGATCGATCGCCTGCACGTGAGCACAGACGCCGTCCCAGACGACGCTGAATTGCGGCGAGCCTGCCCGGTCGCCGTGGACCACGAAGTCGGCCTCGGCGGTGCCGACGGTGCGCGCGACCCCGGGCACGAGCACCAGCTTGCGGAAGCCCTCGCGCCCCGACCACACCTGCAAGATCCCGCGACGCCGCCGCGCCGGACCGGGCGCGAGCACGTCGTAGCGCGCGAACGTGTAGTCGAGCTCCCCGAGCCAGTCGGCGTATTCGGGGTCGGTGTCGGCGAACTCGCGCACGCCGAGCGGGCCGAGGCCCGTGCGCCCGCGATCGTCGGGGTGCGGCACGCGACCGCGGGCGGTCGCGCCGGCCATGAACTCGAGCTGATCCTCGATCTGCCGCAGCAACGGCCAGCGCGCCGGCTCGTAGGCCCGCGTGCGCGCGCGGGCCTCCGCCAGCACCTCGGCGAAGGCGTCGCGCGACGTGATGCGCATCAGCCCGGGCACGCCTCAGCCCTCCGCCGACGGGTGGAACTTGCGCGGGATCATCACCTGCGTCGCCCCGCCCGGGCAATACACCGCCACCAGCGTGCCCGCGCGCGCATCCTTGAGCGACCAGTCGTCGACGATCGGCGCCGCCGTGCTCTGCAGGCCGAGCGCGGGCTCGTCGAACGCGACCTCGCGCGGCTCGCGGAGCAGCGGCGGCGGGCCCGGCTTGCCGTCGACGTAGCCGTAGCTCATCGGCGACACGCCGACCTGCTCCGGCGTGATCGAGGGGTCGAGCGTGAAGTACTGGCCGACGCCGGCGCCGGGGATCGATCTCTGGTGCATCGTCTTGCCGGCGAACGAGCGCACGATCACCGGCTGCTCGAGGTCGATGCCCTTGATGTGCGAGAGGATCTCGCTCGGCTTGACGGTGTCGGGGGTGTGGGCGGCGTAGAACTGATAGGCGACCGCGTAGCGGGCCTGCATCCGCGCCTCCGACAGCCCGTCGTCGCTGTCGAGCATGCCGGCGAGCTCGTGCTTGGTGAAGTCGAGGTCGGCGAACGCGTCGCGCCCCGATCGCGCGCCCACCGGCGCCTCGTCGTCGAGGGTGACCGTCTCGGGGTCGGGCGCGTCGGGCGTGGCCGAGTCGTCGCGGCTGTCGTACTCCCGGCGCTTGCGCTCGCACTCCTCACAAAAGGGCGTGCCGAGCTTGGCCGCCTCGCGGAACACGAAGCTCTGCGTCGAGTCGCCGATCACCACAGTCGGGCAGCCGTCGACGATCCGATCGCCGCCGATGTGGACCGCCGGATCGGTGCGGCGCGCCGCCTGGCGGTGATTGATCAGCACCGTCGCCGAGCCCTGCTGGATGCGGTCGCTCGGCCCGACCGGGAAGCACACCACGCTGTCGTCCTTGCGCGCGGCCGGCAGGAAGCCGACGATCACGTCGGCGCTGCCGCTGAAGATCGGGCCGCCGACGTGCGGTACGGGGCCGGGCTCGACCTTCGGGCAGACGTGCGAGTCGCTGATACGGGCGGCGTCGGGCATGCGTGCGAGCGCCGACCAGCGTAACAAAATCCTGCCACGCGCGGCGCGCGGCGCTCCGTGGCGGATCGACTGTCACTGCCATCATGCGATCCACGGGTCGGCGAATGCGTGAATGACGATATCGCGCGGCGCGAATTCGCCGGAAACAATGGACAGAGGCCGCCTGTCGCGGGCAAGATGCGAGGTCCTCCGTGCCCGATCCCTTCTCGCCGCGTGTGGGCGACCGTGTCCGCGATCGCTATGAGCTGATGACTCCGTTGCGCGCCGGCGGCCCGGCGCAGGTGTTCATGGCCGTCGATCACCAGGCCGGACGCGAGGTCGAGCTCACCTTGTTCGATCCCGCGTGCGCCGGCGCCGACGCGTGGGCCGGCTTCGCCCGGGTCATCATCGCCGCCACCGCGGCCAAGATCCCGGGCCTCGTGCTGCCGCGCGGCGTCACCCGCACAGCGCCGACCCCGCCCTCGTGCCTCGCCGACCCGCAGATGGCGCGCGGCCTCGATCGCCGCGCCGAGCAGGGCCCCACGCCGTGGCGGCGCGCCCTGCAGCTGTGCGAGCGCGTGGCGGAGATCGTCGAGCGCGCGCACGCGGCCACCGGCGCGGCCCACCGCGCGCTGACCTCGGCGCGCTGCGTCGTCACGGCGCGCGAGGAGGTCAAGGTCCTCGATTTCGGGATCGCCGAGCTCGCGCCGGGCCACGCCGACGATTCACCGTACCGCGCGCCCGAGCAGCAACAGGCCGCCGGCGGCCCGCCCAGCGACGTCTATGCAATCGGCGTGATGCTCCACGAATTGCTCACCGGCCAGCGCGCGCCCGCGGGTCCGCTGCCGCCGTGGAGCCCGCCCGCCGACGCGCCCCCCGAGCTCGCGGAGCTGCTGACGCGCGCCACCGCCATCGCTCCCGAGCACCGCCACCCCGATCCGGCCGCGCTGCGGACCGCCATGCGCGCGGTGCTCGACGCCGACGCCAAGGCCGCCGCCGCCAGGGCCGTCGCCGAGGCCGAGGCCGCCGAGGCCAGGGCCGTCGCCGAGGCCAAGGCCGCCGAGGCCAGGGCCGCCGAGGCCAAAGCTGCCGAGGAGAGGGCCGCGGCTGCGCCGGTGCGCGAGGCGACCGTCGAGCTGCCGCTGCCCGGAGGCAGCAACCTGTCCGCAAAGCCATCCGATCTGCCGCGCCTCGCGGGCGGCGCCGACCTGTCCGCCCGGCCCGCCGATCCGCCGCTGCTCGCGAGCGGCGCCGACCTGCCCGCGCGGCCATCCGCCGCCCCGGCCGAGCCGCTGCTGGGCGGGACCAACCTGTCCGCGAGGACACCCCCGGCCCCGCCGCCGCCGCCCCCGCTGCGAGATGTCAGTCTGTCCGAACGGACAGTCGAACTCCCGCTCCCGCCCGACTCCTCGCCGGCCCGCGCCGACCTGTCCTCCGGGACATCCGCAGCGCCTCCCGAGCCGCGGCCCTCGCAGTCGAGCGCGTCACTCGCCTCCTCGTCCGGCTCGCGCCTCGCCGGCGACCCATCGGCCTCCGCCTCGTCCTCGTCGCTGTCCGGCTCACGCTCGCGCGGATCAACCTCGCCGTCGCGCGCCCACCCGACGATCGCCCCGGATGATTCGTCATCTTCGTCGCTGTCCGGCTCGCGCTCGCGCGGATCGACCTCGCCGTCGCGCGCGCACCCGACGATCGCCCCGGATGATTCATCGTCCTCACGCTCGCGGGCTTCGATCGCGCCAGACGACGCGTCATCCGCGTCGCAGAGCCTCCGGGCCTCGCGCTCTCACTCGACGATCGCCCCGAGTGATTCGGCGTCCGCGTCGCAGAGTCAGCGAGCCTCGCGCTCTCACTCCACCCTCGCCCCGGCGGATGCATCCTCGTCGCAGAGCCTCCGGGTCTCGCGCTCACACCCGACGATCGCCCCGGGTGATTCCTCCTCCTCGCTCGGCCGCGCGTCCGTCCCTGGCTCCGCCTCGCCGTCGCGCTCGCACCCCACGCTCTCCTCCGCGTCCTCCTCGTCGCTCCAGCGCCCGCGCGGCTCGGCCTCGCCGTCCCGCTCGCACCCGACGCTCGCCGCCGAGTCCTCCGCCTCGTCCCTCCAGCGCCCCCGCGGCTCGGCCTCGCCGTCGCGCTCGCACCCCACGCTGTCCGCCGAATCCTCCGCCTCCACGCGTCCGCGCCCGCCCGGCGCCCCGCCCACGCGGGCCTACCCGACCCTCGCGTCCGCGCAGGCCCAGGCCGCCGCGTCCTCGTCCTCGCTGTCGCGGCCGCGACCCCCGGGCGCCCCCCCGTCGCGCTCCTACCCGACCCTCGCCCCGTCCGCCTCGCCGCCGCCGGTCCCCGCGGACCGCACCGAGGTGCTCGCCCACAGCGCCATCGTCGCGGCCGAGCGCGCCCGCACCGGCGCCCACCCGCCGGTGCCCGCCGCCGACAAGACCGAGGTCACCCCGCGACGCTCCGTGCGCGGCCTGCCCGACGGCTCGCGCGGCGCCGCGGCCTCGGGCGCGGCGTGGCGACGCGACGCCGTCGCCCAATCCTCGGTCCTCGCGCCCGGCGATTCGACCGTCATCGCCCCGGCGCCCGATGCAGCCTCGACCGAGGAAATGCCGGTACCCGCATTCGCCCGCGCGCCGCGAGGCCACGTCGATCCGCCGACCACGTCCTTGCCGGTACCCCCATTCTCGACGCAGGGCCGCCACGTCGATCCGCCGACCGATCAGATCGCGGTGCCCGCCTTCGCCGACGCGACGCAGATGCTGCACGCCGACGATCTGCTGCTGCCGCCGGCCCCGGTGAGCGATCCGGACGCCACACGGATCTGGCGCCGACCGCCGGACCCGAGCGAGGTCGAGCCGGCCGCCCGCGCGCCCGAGTCGACGATGATGCTGCCCACCACCGGGGAGACCGTCGTGCACCGGCCAGAACCTGTCCCTCGGGCCAGGTCATTGCTGGCCGAGTTCGCCAGCTGGTCCCTGCGCAAGAAGCTGCTCGCCGTCAACGTCGCGTTCGCGCTGCTCATCTTGATCGGCGCGCTGGCAGCGGTCGCCTGCTGAGACCCGCGCCCCGCGTCAGCCCTTGTTCGCCGGGGTGCGCGACGCCAGCGAGGCGACCACCGCCAGCAGCTCGAGCGGCTCGACCGGCTTGGCGACGTGGTTGTTGAACCCCGCCAGCAGCGCGCGGGTGCGGTCCTCCGAGCGCGCGTAGGCCGTCAGCGCCACCGCCGGCAGGGCCCCGCCGGCCTCGCGCGGCAGCTTGCGCAGCTTCTCGAGCAGCATGTAGCCGTCCTCTCCCGGCATGCCGATGTCGGAGATGAGCACATCGGGTCGCTCCGACGCGATCTGTCGCAGCGCCTCCGCGGCCGAGCCGGCCAGCAGGACGTCGACCCCGCAGCGCTTCAGCAACATGCCGAGCATCTCGCGGGTGTCTCGCTCGTCGTCGACCACCAGCACGCGCAGCCCCGCGAGCTCGGGCGGGCAGTTCAACTCCTTCGTCGCGGGCCGGTCGGGCGGCGCCACCTCGGGCGCCTCGATCTCGCGCCGCAGCGTGACCGCCAGCGGGACCCGGACCGTGAAGCTCGCCCCGCGATCTTCGCCCTCGCTGAACACGCTGACCGTCCCGCCGTGCATCTCGACCAACTGGCGGACGATCGACAGCCCGAGCCCGAGCCCGCCGTGGCGCCGCGTCGTCGCCCCGTCGGCCTGGCGGAACCGCTCGAACACGTGCGGCTGAAACTCGGGGGCGATGCCCTTGCCGGTGTCGGCGACCACGATCTCGACCGACGAGTCGCGCCGCTCCACCAGCACCCCCACCCGGCCGCCGCGGGGCGTGAACTTGACCGCGTTGCTCAGCAGGTTCCACACCACCTGCTGCAGCCGCTGCGGGTCGCCCATCACCGTCGCGCCCGACGCCAGCGTGGCCTGCAGCCGGACCCCGCGGGCCTCGGCCGCCGGGCGCACCGTCTCGAGCGCCGCCTCGACGATCTCGCGGATGTTGACGGTCTGGACCTCGAGGCGCAGCTTGCCCGCGAGGATGCTGCTCACGTCGAGCAGGTCCTCGATCAGCTGGGCCTGGGCCCGCGCGTTGCGCTCGATGGTGTCGATCGCGTGGCGGCGCTGCTCGTTCGGCAAGCCGTCGAGTTGCAGCATCTGCGCCCACCCAAGGATCGAAGTCAGCGGCGTGCGCAGCTCGTGGCTGACCGTGGCCAGGAATTCGTCGCGCAGCCGGGTCGCCGTCTCGGCCTCGCGCCGGGCCGCGCTCTCGAGCGCGAACAGCTCGGCGCGGTGCGCCTCCATGCGCTTGCGCTCGCTGATGTCCTTGAACACGAGCGCCACCTGCCGCTGCTCGGCCGGGCCGGCGCGCGTGGCGTAGACCTCGAACCACCGGTTCATCGCCGGCGCGTGGTTCTCGAATCGGGCCGTCTCGCCGGTCTCGGCGACGCGGCCGTACATGCGGAACCACGACGCGTCGAGGCCGGGCACCATCTCGCGCGCGGTCTTGCCGACGGCGCCGACCAGGCCCGTATGGGTCTCGAACGCCGAGTTGGTCTCGAGGAACCGATAATCGACGGACTCGCCGTGCTCGTCGACGATCATCTGCAGCAGGCAATAGCCGTCGTCGATCGAGGCGAACAGCCGGCGATAGCGCTCCTCGGACGCCTGCAGCGCGGCCTCGGCCTGCTCGCCGCGCTGGCTCAGCAGCCGCATCTGCGTCACCTCTTGCCCCTGCACGAGGATCCCGGTCACCTGGCCGTCGGCGTCGCGGATCGGCTGGTAGATGAAGTCGAGGTAGGCGTCGATCGAGGCCTCGCCCGGCACCGGCTGCAGCACCACTTTACGCTGGGTGCCGAGGTACGGCTCGCCCGTGGTGTAGACGTGCTCGAGCAGCTCGTAGTAGCCCTGCCCCGCGAGCTCGGGCAGCGCCTCGCGCACGCTCTTGCCGACGACCTTGCGGTGGCCGACGAGCTGGTGATAGGCGGCGTTGGCCACCTCGAACACCATCTCGGGCCCGCGCAGGAACGCGACGAACCCTGGCGCCTGCTCGAACAGCTCGAGCGGCCGCCGCGAATCGGCGGAGGACCGCTCGGCGGCCGCGGCCGCGTCGGCGCTGCGAGCCGCGGCCCAGCGAGCCAGGGCCGCGAGGTCCCGCGGGTCGTGCGTCGCCCCGTCCGCGCCCGGCAGCGCCAGCACTGCGTCGACCAGCGCGACGACCTCGGACGCCTCGACGGAGCCGCGCGACGGCTGCGAATCGTCGGCGCCGCGCAACGCCTGGCACAACGAGTCGAGCAAACGCGACAGTCGCTGGCCCGCGCCGCCTCGCGCGAGCCGCTGCTCGCACGTCGTCCGTAAAAGGTCCTTCTGTCCCTCGATGAGCTCGGCCAGAGCACTCATGCTGCCCTCTCCCTGTCGTTTGCTGGGGTTTTGGCCAGGGGGCCGCTCGCTCGTAGCAAAAAACAGCGAAGAAAACATCTTCTGGCAGGGCCTGCACCGCCCGGGGCGCAGGTTACGCGGCGAGCGCGACGGATTGCAGGCACGAAGACCCCGTGACCCGCGACGGCGAGCGCGCCGCCCCCTGAATCACTGGACGACGCGAAGGTCCCGGCTCGACGCCTGTCGTGCTCAGCAGTGAAGCGGCAGCGCCGAAGCGCCCGTGGCGGGCCATTGTCGCAAGCCTCGGGCCGCTCCCCATCTCGACGACCAGCGCGATCGAGCTGCGCGCGAACAGACCGGCCGCGCCCGCTGCACGTCGTCGCCGCCGTCGTCGCGCGCGACCGGGCGGACACCTGTCAACCTGCACGTAATGGCCGCTGCGCCCGGGATCGCAGCACCTGTCGGGCGCGACAGGTAGCATGCACCTCGGGACATGCACCTTCAAACATGTTCCAAAGGACATCCTATTCGACGTAGATCATCGCCCGCGTCATGCCGCCGTCGACCACGAAGTCCTGGCCGGTGACGAAGCCGGCGCGGTCCGAGACGAGGAAGGCGACCATCGCCGCGACGTCGTCGGGGCGGCCGACCCGCCCGACCGGGTGCTGCGCGTGGTCGACCGGGCGCAGCGGCGCCGGCTCCGGGCGGCCGGGGCCGCGCTCGTCACGGGTGTCGATCCAGCCCGGGCTGACGCAGTTGACGCGGACCGCCGGCCCGAGGCTGCGCGCGAGCGCGTGGGTCAGCGCGACCAGCCCGCCCTTGCTGGCCGCGTAGGCCTCGCTGTCGGGCTCCGACTGGTGGGCGCGCGTCGAGGCGATGTTGACGATCGCCCCGCGGGTCGCCTCGAGGTGCGGCGCCGCGTGCTTGCAGCACAGCATCGGCCCGGTGAGGTTGACCGCCAGCACCCGCTCCCACCGCTCGAGCGCCAGCTTCGCCACCGGCCCGCCGTGTGGGTCGGCGACCGCCGCGTTGTTGACGAGGGCGTCGACCCGGCCGAGCCGCTCCGCCGCCGCCGCCGCCGCCGCTGCGACCTCGGGCTCGCGTGCGAGGTCCGCCTGCACGAACCACGCGGCCTCCGGGCGGGCGAGAGCGGCGAGCGCGTCCTCGCCGGCCTCGCGGTCGACATCGACGAGCACCACGCCGAAGCCGTCGGCCAGCAGCGCGCGGGCGATCGCTCGCCCGATCCCTCGGCCCGCTCCGGTGACGATCGCGCCGCGCCGGGGACTGGAAGAGCTCATCGGCCTTTTTTAGCACCGCCGGCGCCGCACCGCGAGGCCCGCGAAACTCGATCACATGCCCCGAAGGACATGCCCCTTCCGACATGTCCTCGCCGCCAGGCTCACGGCGCGACGCGCACGATCTCGTTGGCGCCGGCGTCCGCGTACCAGAGATCGCCTTCCGGCCCGATCGTGATGCCCATGATGCGCTTGGCCGGCGTCGCCATGCGATCGATCTCCGTGCCTTCGAGGTCGAACGCGACGATGTCCCCGGTCCCGTGCTCGGACACCAGCAGCCGGCCCTCGTGCAGCGCCAGGCCTGACGGCTCGTCGAGGCCCTCGGCCAGCACCTGCACGTCGGCGCCCTCGACCCCGGTGTACTCGGCCCCGTCCCAGTCGCCGATCAGCTTGCCGGTGTTGGTGCCGGACGCGGTGTCGAGGCGCAGCAGCCGACCGGCGCCGGTGTCGGCGATGTAGAGCATCCCGGTCGCGTGGTCGAGCTCCATGTGGCCCGGGATGTTGCCGAGCCGGGTCACCGTCACGTCCTTGTAGCGGGTGATGACGCCGTCGGTGTGGTCGCTGCCGCCGGGCCCGTGGTCCGACTGGAAATCGTAGCGGACGATGTTGCCGTTCATCCCGTCGAAGGCCCAGAACGCGTTGCCGGCCTCGTGGGCGATGCCCATGCACAGCGGGCTCTGGTGCAGCATGTCGAGGTGGCTGCCCTCTTGCCCGTTGGGCGGGAACTCCTGGCCGACCTTGGCGAAGATGTCCAGGTCGGCCGGCCACAGCGCCGGGCCCATGAAATCGTCGGGGTCCTGCGGCCCGACGTTCCACTCGTTGCGCGACTCCTGACAGGTCGCAAACGTGTCGAGGTCGCCGAACGCCGCCGACGACACGTACGCCATGAAGTGCTGCCCGTACGCGTCGATGCGCTCCTCCGAGGTCTGCTGCGGCGTGCCGGGGTCGAAGTAGATCACCACCCCGTGGCTCAGCATGTTGAACGTCCACAGCTGCTCCGGCGCGGCCGGGTTGAACTCGAGGTCGCGGACCGCGTGCAGGCCGTCGGCGGCGGTGCCGATGACGACGAAGGTCGCGCCGAACTCGGGCACCACGGGCGCCTCGCCGGTCGTGCCGCTGGTCGGCGCGTCGGTGGTGCCCACGGTCGGATCGACGGTCCCGGTGGTCGTGCCGGGCTCGCCCGTGCTGCTGCTCGTCGCCCCGGTCTCCGCGCCCGGGTCACCTCCGCAGGACGCGAGGGCGAGCGACGACAGGAGCAGCGACAGCGAGCGAAGCGAAGGCATGACGGGGAGGATACACGACCCCCGCGGACCCGTCGCGCGGTGCAGCCGAATACGACGCCAGCGTGCAAACGCGAGGCACGGTCGAGCTCGCCGCCGGCCGCGTGTTCGCGCCGCGCCGCCCGCCTCAGCGCAAGCGGGCCAGCGTCGCCGCGATCGCGGCCCGCGTGCGCTTGGAGGTCACGTCGCGGACCAGCGGATCCACCGGCGGAGCGAACCTCACTAGCGCGATCACCCCGGCGTAGAGCATCACCGTGCCGAGCAGCTGGCGTCGACTGCCGAGCTTCAGCGCCGTGCCGAACGATCGCTTCATGCGGGCGCCCAGCAGATCGACGCTGAACAGCTCGTCGAGCGCGAGGTGGACCAGAAAGCCGCCGGTGAGGAACAGCCCCGCGAGCCAGGCCTGGGTCGGCCCGAGGTGGAACGCCTGGGCCGCGACGCACACCACGATCGCGCCGACCAGCGCCGCGAACGGCAGCGAGTGGACCAGCCCGCGATGGACGCACAGCCAGGCGGTGAAGCCCCGCAGGCCGACGCGGATCGCCACGAAGGCCGCCACCGCCGCGAGCGCCACCAGCCCCGGCGCGGTGTCGACATGAAGCGCCGAGGCGACCACGACCGCGGCGACCACGGCGAGGGCGCCGAAGATGATGCGCGTCGGCACCGAGTTGTCGGCGTCGATGTCGGGCAGCATGCCCCCGAGCACCCCGAGGCCGAAGCAGACCCCACCGACCTGCGGCGTCACCAATCCGCCCGCGATCGCCAGCCCGGCCGCCAGCGCCGAGGGGATCGCCGCACCGAGCACGTGGACGCGAAAATTGGCCATGGGGCGGCGGAGCTTAGGCCGGACCGCCCGCCGCGGACAACATCGGGCGCTCCGTCGACTCGCCCGCGCGCGTCAGCGCCTCGCGAGCGCCCGATCGCGCCTCAAGAGCGCGCGGGACCGCGACCCTCGACGAACCCGGCGGTCTCGATCGGCCACGAACGACGATCCGCTCGGGGCGACGCGACTCCAACCTCGATCACCCGGGCGGAGCGACGCCGGAGTCTCGCCCCGCGGGCAACAGCCCGCAGGCCCACGACATCCCGCGCTCGTGCCATTGTCGGTATCATCCGCCGATGCGCTCTCGACCTCCTGCTCAGGCGCTGCTGTGGCTCATGGCGCTGACGTCGTGCTTGACCACCGCGCGCGCCGACAGCATGCCCGAGGAGGAGCTCTACGGCTTCGAGCTCACCGCCGTCACCGAGCTGTCCGGGCTGTCGCGCTTCCCCGAGCATGTCTTTTACGTGTATCCCGCCGCCTGCACCGAGACGATGGCGAGGTTCACGGGATGGCTGGAGACGGGCGACGAGAACCCGGCGCTCGAATATCAGTACTCGTACTCCAGCCGGAAGGACGACCTGCCCCATTACTTCGTGGTCGGCGACGGCGAGGTGCCGGAGTGGATCGGCGACGGCGCTCCTTGCATCCCCTCGGTCCTCTACGCGCTCGCCCGCGACGTCGCCGCCACCGTCGATCTCGCGCCCATGACGCTCGCGCAGCTCCACAAGTTCTTCACCGAGGACCCACGACTGTTTCGCAGCAGCTTCGAGTTCCAGCGCTCCCCGCTGTACGCCAACAACGGCTCACCGCTGCGCGCCGTCCGCGAGCTCGTGCGGGTCCTTCACATCGGTCCTGACGAGATCGTCGCGGTCCTCGACAGCACCACCTATCGCTTCGAGGACGGCACCGAGCAGACGCTGAAGCTGGCCCACACCAAGCGCCCGCCGTCGCTCCCGTTCAAGCCGCTCAAGCCCGACAAGCTCACCAAATACGCCGACAAGTACGCCAAGTGGGAGGCCCGCCAACCCCTCGAGCCCCCGCCGGCGCCGCGGCTCCCCGTGATCGACGGCGCCGATACCGGCTGCAGCGAGGGCACCATCGGGACCGAGCCTGCGCCCGCGCTGCCCGTCGAAGCGCCCGCGCTGCCCGTCGAAGCGCCCGCACCCGACCCTGTCGCTGCCCCGCCGATCGCCGCCGCGCCCGCCCCGGTCGCCGCGCCATCGGTGATTCCGCCGCCGCCCGAGCCCGAGCCCGCGGAGCCGCTCGAGGATGTCTCCGAGGACATGGTCGAAGAGACAGCGCCCGCCACCGATCCGCTGTGGCCGATGGGCGCCGCGATCGCCGGCGGCCTGGCGCTGGTCGCCGTGATCGCCCTGGCCCGGCGGCCGCGCGCCACGACCTGACCGTCGGGACATGTCCTCGCTGCGCCCCTGCCGCGACGCTCCATGGCCTTCGGGCCATTCCTCACGTCACCTCGCGGACCTCCGGTCGCCACCGAGCGACCTCGACCGTCACGCTCACCCGCGCCGCCACCTGTCCCGAGAGGCAGCCTCGCTCAGTCTCGCTCCGCCGGCCGGACCACCGCCGCGCCGTCGGGCCGCTGCCAGTCCGGCAGCTCCGTCCCCAGCGCCAGGCCCATCGCCCTCATGGCCTCGCGCAGCTCGGCCACCAGCGTCTTGCTCGACTCCTCGTGCTGCAGGAGGTCGTGCTCGCGCCACTGCACCAGCTCGCCGACGTAGGCGATGCCGAGCTTGTGGAGGACGTTCCAGGCGCGGACCGAGATCTCGAGCTCGTCGACCGGG
The DNA here is from genome assembly GCF_028368995.1 of Nannocystis bainbridge. Lineage (GTDB taxonomy): Bacteria > Myxococcota_A > Polyangia > Nannocystales > Nannocystaceae > Nannocystis > Nannocystis bainbridge. The sequence goes on from NZ_JAQNDL010000001.1 coordinate 1,572,833, forward strand.
TCGTTGAGGCGCTCATCCATCGCGCGAGTGTTCCGAGGCGCGGCCCGGCCTGTCAAGCGACGGCGGTCGCACGCCCCGCGGCGGCGCCGTGTGCATCCCCCGCGGACCGATCTACACTCTCCGCACCATGACGACGACCATGCGAGCCTACGTGATGACGCGCTACGGCGGGCCGAGCTCGGCCGAGCTGCGGGAGATGCCGGTGCCCGCGCCCGGCCCGGGCGAGCTGCAGATCCGCGTCCACGCCGCGGGCCTCAACCCGGTCGACTTCAAGATCCGCCAGGGCCAGCTCCGGGTCATTCGCCGCTACCCGCTGCCGATCGTGATGGGCAACGAGCTGGCCGGGGTCGTCAGCGCGTGCGGGGCCGGCGTGACCCGCTTCGCGCCCGGCGACCGCGTGTTCGCCCGCGTCGAAAAGGACACCATGGGCGCGTTCGCCGAGTACGCCTGCGTGCCCGAGGCGCTGGTCGCCGCGATGCCGGCGGGGCTCGACTTCGCGACCGCCGCGGCGGTGCCGCTGGCCGGGTTGACGGCGCTGCAGGGCCTGCGCGACGAGCTGCACGCGGGCCCCGGGCAGCGGCTGTTCATCCCCGGCGGCGCCGGCGGCGTCGGCACGTTCGCCCTGCAGCTCGCCAAGCAATTCGGCGCCCAGGTCGCGACCACGGCCTCGCCTCGCGGCGACGCGCTGGTCCGCCGGCTCGGCGCCGACGTGGTCGTCGATTACACCACCCAGCGCTTCGAGCAGGTGCTGGCCGACTACGACGGCGTCTACGACCTCGTCGGCGGCGACACGCTGGCGCGCTCGTTCGCCGTGGTCAAGCCCGGCAGCCTGGTGCTTTCGATCGCCGGCCCCCCGGAGCCGCAGACCGCCAGCAAGGACCTCGAACGCGCCGGCCTGGTGCCGCTGTTCTGGCTGACCAGCGTCGCCGCGCGCCTGCGGGCCCGCCTCCGCGGGGCCCGCTACCGCTACCTCTTCATGCACCCGAGCGGCAGCGACCTCGCCGATCTGGCGCGCCGCATCGACGCCGGCACGCTCGAGGTGGTGATCGATCGGGTCGTCCCGTTCGCGCAGATCGCCGAGGCGTTCGCGCACCTCGAGTCCGGCCACGCCAAGGGCAAGATCGTCGTCCGCACCGTCGAGTGAGCGCGAGACGACATGGCCTCTCGGACAGGATGTCCGAAAGGCCATGTCCTTCGCGGGCGCCCGGTCACCCGGACGCGGCGCTCACAGGTCGACCGTCAGCCCGCTCGGCACCGTCAGCGGGACCAGGTGCGAGAAGTCGGGCCCGGCGGGGTCGCTGAGCGCATTCATGAAGTGCACCAGGTAGTCGAGCGTCCCCGAGCCGGAGACGCTGACGGTGGCCATCAGCGGGTCGACGCCCTCGGCGATGATCGCCGTCCGGTTCTCGAGGAACTGCGAGTGCATCGCCACCTCGTCGACGCTGTCGGTGATGTCGTAGTCGAGCAGCGCGTCGTCGGGGTCGCGGTAGTGGCGGATGAATTCCTTGATGTCGTTGTAGTGGCTCTGCCGGCCCCAGGGCCCGGTATGCATCACGTTGCGCAAGGGCGCGGTGCGCCACGCGTACTTGTCGTCCGGGTCGCCGGAGATCCGCATGCGCCCGAAGTCGTCGAGCCCGCCCGGGCCGTCGCCGCCGGGGACCGTGCCGCCCGGGCCGAACTGCGGCGCCAGGGTCTTGTGAAATTCCTCGTCCGTGAACGCGTTGCCCGAGTGGCACGAGGTGCAGTTGCCGCGGTCGCTGTCGAGGAAATGGCGGGCGCCGACCAGCTGGTTGTACGTGAGCGCGCTGTCGTCGCCCGGGACGAGCAGCCCGGTGGCAGGGTCGTAGCGGCCGACGAAGCGGTCCCACGGGGTGTCGTTGGCGAAGAAGGTGCGGAACTCGTAGGCCGCGATCGCGTTGCCGGCGTAGGCGAAATGCATGTCCTCGAAGTCGACGCCGGGGTAGGCCGCCTCGAACATGTCGACGTAGTCCGGGATCGCACCCAGGCGATCCATCATCATGCCCCAGGCGCAGACGACGAAATTGAGCGGCGGATTGTCGAGCGCACAATTGGTGGTGATGTCGTTCTCGTTGGGGTACCCGAGCATCTCCTGGTCCGTCACCTGCGGCATCATCGCCTGGCCGGCGGCGACCATCATGTCGGGGTCGAACGCGTCGTCCTGCCAGCTGAACGGAATGAACGGTCCGCCCAGCGGAATGACGTGGCCGGTGTTGTCGAGCGGGACCTTGTGGTCGACGGCCAGGCCGGTGGTCAGCTCGTGGAGGTTCCACAGCGGCTGGGTCGTGCGCCCGCCGACCACCGAGCCGACGCGGGACGGGCCGATGCCGACCCCACGGATGCCCCGATTCATCGTCAGGCTGTCGGTCGTGCCGAGCCGCGGGTGGTGGCAGGTCGAACACGACACGTCCATGTTGCCGCTCAAGATCTTGTCGTAGAACAGCGCCTCGCCGAGCTCCACCAGCTCGTCCGACGACGCCGGCGGCAGCGCGAGCGGCGTGATGCCGTTCTCCGCGATCAGCGTGCGGACCTGGTAGACGAGGTACCAGCGCGAGCCGAACGAGTTCAGCTCCCCGAGCTCCTCGGCCTCGCTCTCGGACTCCGACGCGGCGTCGCCGTCGTCGTCGTCGCGCAGGCCGAGCGGCTCGGCCAAGGGAGAATCGTCGCACGCGACCATGGGCATCATCGACAACCACAGAACCGCCCCGACACGATGCGCCCCGACACGATGCGCCACACTACGATGCTTCGACATGATACCCTCCAGGCAGGAGAAATGACCCGGGAACGGCTCCGCAGAGCCCCCGTACGTCGAGGTTCTTGTTTGTCCGGCACTCTGCCGTTTCCCTACGTCACATGCGTGTACCCCAGCTCTCGTCGCCGCGCGGGCACGTCGATCTCCCGCCCGTGCCACGAACCGTCGCACGAATGCCCCGCGGCCACTCCAAAAGCTGGATGATCATTTTGCACGAACGGTTGAGCTCGTCAAGGCGAGCGCCACGAATCATCATTTCTTTTTTGCCGAGTGTCCACAATGTACCCCTGTGGCCTTCACCCTCGCCCCACAGGCCTCGGGACGACCCGTAGCGCGAAGGCCCGCCGCCACGCGCCAGCGCTCACCGCCTCGCACCCGGTCGCCGCCGCGGCCACCCGGGAATCGCCGATCCGCCGCAGTTTCACCGTTATTCTCACCGTTAGTTTCCCCGCAATTCGGCCACACACCGCGGGCTTGGCGGCCTCCCCCCGCCCCTTTCGCTCGCAGATGCCTCCCGCGGCCCCCGGGTGAAGCCTCTGCGGTATCAGCCGTGATGCATGTCGCGTCCACTCGCCTTGACGCATGGTGGCAGGATCCGCGGTCTGCGCAGCAGATATCGCGGACGAGACTGGATTTTCGCTGCACCCGCAGCTGGGGTCATTCACGCGCCCCCCGGGCGCGAGATCGATGAATCGCCGCGGCGATTCCATTGCAGCGTCAACGACCCCGGCCGGGGCGAGGTGCCGCGATTTCCATTGCAGGGCCAACGAATCGCGCGACCGGCCCGCTCACCGCGGGTCTGCCAGCCCCTCGGTGACGTAGAAGAAGCCGATGCACATCTCGTCGGCGGTGCCGTAGCCCCAGGAGGTCGTCATGGTCCGGCCGGTGGTGTCGTAGGTGCAGTCGATCTGCAGGGTGTCGCCGGCGCGCACGTGCAGCGGCCGCTCGTAGAACGCGAACTGCTGCCAGTGGAATCGATAGTCGTTCACCTGCGCCAGGCAGGTGTCGCCGCCGGGGCCGCGGGCGGTGACGCGCAATTGTCGGCCGAGGTCGTGCATGTGCGGCCACACGCCCCACAGCGTGAAGTCCTCGTGAAGCTCGCGCGTGTCCGACTCGACCACCGCCGGCCGGCCCGGCGGCAGCTCGAGGTAGGCGTCCTCGACCCGCTTGACGGACGCCTCGTGGGCCACGCTGGCCGCCAACTGCAGGTCGATCGCGGTCTGGTCGGAGCCGGCGCCGTGGACCTGGTTGTAGTGCATCTGCAGCACCGCCTGGCGCCCGGCCGCCATGCGCAGCCCCGTGCCCTCCGGCAGCCGCCCGCCGGGGTCGCCCGGGCCGGTGCCCACCAGCCAGCGCGACGGCACCAGCGGGTCGCCGAAGCAGGTGTACCCGGGGCCGGCGTCGGCGGCGTCGAGCGCGGCGGCCTCGGCCTCGTCCTCGGCCGCGTCGAGCGCGTAGAGCGTCAGGTGATGCACCATCGACCGCCGGCCGAGGCGCACCGCGAAGGCGACCACGAACGCGTCGTGGTCGAGCTGTGGGTCGAGGATGAAGCAGCGGTAGACATCGTCCTCGCCGGGGTCGGGCGTGTACGGCTCCGGCATCGCCAGGGTCAGGTCGACGCGGTCCAGCTGCCACGCGGGCGCGGGCGCGGGCTCCGGGGCCACGGCTGGGCCCGCGGGCGCCCCCGCCTGGGCCCACGCGTCCAGGGTGGCGAGGTCGTCGTCGGCCAGCCAGCGCGCGCCGGCGAAGGTGTTGCACGCGCCGCTGTTGTCGAGGTTGAACGGCGGCATGCTGCGCCCGGCCGTGACCTCCGCGATCGCCCCGGCGTGCGGCGCGACCTCCTCGTAGGTGGTGAGCGGAAACGGCCCGATCCCGCCCTGCTGGTGGCACTCCACGCAATGGGCGGCGACGATCGGCGCGACGTCGCGGTGATACGTCGGCCCGCCGGCCGACAACCCGGTCGAGCATTGCACGAGCGCGGCGGACCCGACCGTGAGCGCCTGGAACAGCTGCATGCCCGCAAGCAAGCACGGACCGCCCGCGCCGCCCGATGCGACGCGCCAGGACGGGCCCACGTCGCCCACGAGCTCGCCGCGCCGATCGCCGCCGCGGCTGCGGGGCCGTCGCCGCGCCCGAATCATCGCACTCACGGCTGGCCGCCCGGCGCCGCGACTGCGGCCCGGCCGTCCGTGGCCGCCTGCCACGATTCCCCGCACCGCACGGCCTCCACCGGATCGACCGCCCGCCCGCTCCCACGATTCACGCCCGCGCCGCGTCGCGGGGCTTCATCGTGCTAGCCGCATCCCCACGCGATCTCGGCGCAGGTCAGCACGCGTCCGTCGCCCTCGGCCTCGCACACCCCGGCGTCCTCGCAGGCGGATGCGCCGTAGCTCGGATCGGTCCCGGGCGGCACGCAGCCGCACGTCGCGTCCTCGTCGCACGCAGCAGGCAGCGGCACGCACGTCGAGCAGCGGTCCGAACCGCCGACGATGCACAGCTGGGTGGCCGCATCGCAGTGACCGCCGTTGTCGCCGCAGGGGAACGAGCCGTCTTCCCCCGCGGTCACCGAATCCCCGCGGCCCTCCGGGCAGCCGACCAGCAACAAACACACCAGCCCTCGCAAGCGAAGCTCGAACATCATGACAGCGACGATACCCACGAGCCCCCGCCGCGGCAATGCGCCGCCCCCGCGCCCCTGCCCGGGAGCCGAACCGGACCGGCGTTCGGTGCGGCCCGCCGACCCCGGAGACGCGGTCATGCCCTTTGTGCCACGCGGTAAAGACCCCTCACGCTCCCACGGCGCCGGACATGTCCCTGAGTACAGGACCCAAAGGACAGCCGGTAACTCGCCAATTTAAAACAAGGGGATTCACTGCCGGAGCGTGCGCAGGCAGTGCTGCAGCGCGTCGCGCAGCTTGGCGCGGACCACGACGCGGGACAGATCGACGCCGAGGTCGACGATCGTCTGGGCGATCGTCGGGTGGATGCCGGTGAGGATGCCCTGCGCGCCGAGCAGCGCGATCGCCTCGATCATCTTGATGAGGTGGCTGGCGGTGCCCGTGTCGACCACCTCGACGCCGGTGAGGTCGAGGATGGCGAAGCGGGCCCGCGTGCGCGTCACCGCCTGCAGCAGCCCGTCCATGATGTCGGCGGTGCGGGCCGTGTCGATGAGGCCGACGATCGGCATCGTCAGGATCCCGTCCCACACCTCGATGATCGGCGTCGCCAGCTCGCGGATGACCGCCTGCTGGCGCTCGATGAGCTCGACCCGGCTGCGCGCGTCGAGCTCCGCCCGCTTCGTCTCGGTGATGTTGAGCGACACCCCGACCAGCCGCGCCCCGCTCGGGTTGTCCGCCACCGGGATGTAATGAGTGTCCCAGTAGAGCCCGTGCAGCTCGGCCGAGCGGGTGTGCGCCGGCTCGCCCGCGATCGCCCGCGCGATCAGCTCGCCGTTGCCCTGGGCCTTGTAGAGCTCGAAGATGTTCTTGCCGACCAGGAAATTGCGCGGCACCCCGGCCAGCTCGCTCGCCTTGCCGTCCTGGAACAGGAACTTACCGCGCTCGTCGACCGCCCACAGCGCGACCTCGAGGTTCTCCTTGATCGCCATCAGCATCGTCGAATCGAGCGCGGTCCGGGCCTGGGCCGCCTCGCGCGCGCTGACGTCGTGGCCGAACAGCCGCAGCCCGCCGCCGCGCAGCGCCTGCACCCACGCCTCGAGCGACCAGGCGGCGTCCGGCCGGCGGACCTGCCACACCTGGGGGCCCTCGCCGTCGCTCGCCAGCGTCGACCATTGCCCCTGGTCCAGCGGCAACACCTCGGCCAGCGGCCGGCCCACGGCGTCGTCCGCGGCTGTCCCGAAGACCAGCTCGGCCCGTCGGTTCCAGCCGGTCACCACCAGCCCCGCGTCGACCTCGATCACCACCAGCGGCGCCCCATGCAGCTCGTTCCCTGCTTCCACCCGCGGTGGTGTATCCGAGACCGGCGCCGCCGTCTTCCTTCCCCATTCGCCAGCCTCGCGCCGCCACGCGGCCCAGGGCGCGCCCAGGGGCCACGCAGCCCCTGAAAAGCCGCCCTGCGCGTCTCGCAGGGCGCCGATACGTCCTGTCTCCAGGGACACCTCGCGCATCGGCCCACGACGGGGAACACCCCACAGCTGCGACCCAGACACCCGGCGGCCCCGCTTGTGTCTCCAGGGACAGGCCCGATGTCGCGTCCTGGCCCCGATCTGCGACCTCGGGGCCGAAACAATCGGCCTGTCTCGCAGGACATGTCGCAACAGACAGCTGGTTCCGCCGCCGCCCGGCTCTCGACCTGCCTCGAAGGACATCATGACATGTCCCGAAGACCATGTAACGAGGCAGCCCGCGACCCGCACGCGATCACCGCCTGTCCCGAAGGCCATGTCCCTCGCCTCGCTTGACCGCCTCCGCTCACGCCGCCCGCCCCGGCCCGCCTGTGACCGGCGCCCGCCGGTCTGCTAGCCTGCGCCCGCCGCATGGACTGGACCGCCGAACAGACCGCGATCCTCGCCCACCCGCTCGACGCCCACGCGCTCGTGCACGCCGCGCCCGGCGCCGGCAAGACCACCACGCTCGTCGGGCGCGTCGCCCGCGTCGCCGCCCAGGTCGAGCCCGAGCGCATGCGCGTCGTCATGTTCAACAAAGCCATCCAGGAGACCTTCACGGCCCGCCTCGAAGCGGCCGGCGTCGTCGGCGTCAAGGTCACCACCTTCGACGCGCTCGGCCTCGAGGTGCTCGGCCGCGCCGACCGTCGCGGCCTGCTCACGCGCCCGCTCGAGGTCGCGGCCTTCGGCACGATCGAGTGGGCCCGCGCGGTCCACCGCCGGTTCGCCCGCAAGATCGAGTCGGCCGACGACATCGCCGCCGCCGTCGGCTTCTGGAAGGCCCACCTCGTCACCCCCAACCGCGCCGCCTGCGAGGCCGCGCCAGAGCTCGTCGAGGCTTACCAGGCGCTCGAGGACCTGCGCACCCGCGGCGGCCAGGCGCTGCAGGTCGATTTCCCCGACATGGTCTACACCGCGGTCGCGGTGCTGCGCCGCTACCCGCGGCTGCTCGGGCCGATCGATCACCTGCTGGTCGACGAGTTCCAGGACGTGAACCCGGCCCGCGTCGAGCTGCTGCGCCTGCTCATGCACGAGCGCACCACCCTCATGGCCGTGGGCGACGCCGATCAAGCCATTTATGAGTTCTCGGGCGCGCACCCGCGGTTCTTCCGCGAGTTCGCCAGCACCTTCCCGCACCGCCCGACTCGCACCTATCCGCTGGCACACAGCTTCCGCTTCGGCGAGACCATCGCCGCCGCCGCGCGGGCCCTCATCGGCCACAACGACGGCCGCTACCCGATCGAGGTCGTCGGCCGCGGCGCCCACCCGGGCCGGCTCGAGCGCACCGACGACATCCCCGGCACGATCGAGCGCCAGCTCGCCGCGGGCCACCCGGCGCCCGAGCTCGCGGTCCTCTACCGCGGCCGCGTCCAGGCCACCAGCGTGCTCGCCGAGCTGGCCGCGCGCCGGATCGGCATGGTCACCGACGACCTCGATTACGTCCGCAAGGGCCGCGGCCCCGAGCTCGCGCTGGCCTACCTCCGCTTCGCCACCAGCGACGCGCCGGTCGGCTTCGACGACGCCTGGCTGGTCGCCTTCGCCCCCGACCGCTACATCCGCAAGGAGGCGTTCGCCAGCCAGATCCTGCGGCTCGGCAGCAAGGGCCTGCGCGTGGTGCTCGGCAACAAGAAGGCCGCCCGCGAGGTCGACCAGCCGCACGGCGCGATCGAGACCATGAGCGCGCTGTCGGACCTGCTCGCGCGCATGGGAAAGTGCCGGACCGCCGGCGCCGCGCTCGACCTGCTGGTCGCCGAGACCGACATCGCCGGCCAGCTCGCCGGTCGCAAGCGCACCGAGGCCGAGCTCGAGCACGCCGTCGCCGGCTTCGAGGCCGTGCGCACCCTGCTCAAGGGCCTGAAGGTCGCCCCGGCCGAGGCCACGCGGGCGCTCGCCGAGCTCGACCCGCGCGCCGGCAAGCCGCGCGAGCAGTGCGTGTGGGTGTCGACGATCCACAAGGCCAAGGGCAAGGAGTGGCGCACCGTCCTGCTGCCGCGCCTGACCGAGGGCCTGTGCCCGGCCGACCGGCAGGACCAGGCCCTCGGCACCGTCGAATCGCCCGCCGGCGTCGACCAGAGCGACCCGCTCGAGCAGGAGCGGCGGATCTTCTACGTCGGCCTGACGCGCGCCAGCGAATGCGTGTACCTCGAGGTCACGCCGCAGGCCCCGAGCCGGTTCGTCGCCGAGCTCGGGCTCGCCAAGCCCGCGCTCGTCGCCCCGGCGAGCCGGCCCCGCGTGCGCAAGCCGGCCGCCGCCGCCACCAACACCCGCGCGTGGAAGCCGATCGAGGACGCCAAGCTGACGGCCACGCGTGACGCCGGCGAGGACCTCGACGAGCTCGCCGAGCAGCTCGGGCGCGGCCGCGAGGCCCTCGACGCCCGGCTCGAGATCCTCGACGCCATCCGCCAGCGGACCGAGGCGAGGCGGCGCCGCTTCGAGGAGGAGGAGGAGTGATCCTCGCGCCCCGGGCCGAGCGCCTCGCCCGCTCGCAGCGACCCACGACCGCGAGTGACACCTGCTGCCACGCGCCGCCCTTCGCCACGCGCACCCGGACGCGGGTCGCCGGCGCGGCCGCGATCGTCGCTTTCGAGTCGCTGCATTTCGCAGTCACGCCGCCCAGCGTGTAGCTGCCCGGCGCCGCCCTCGGCGACCCGCGGATCACCGCACAAAGGCGCAGGACCGACCGCCACACCCGCCGCAGGACGGGCTGGCCGGCCGGGGGCGCTGTCGGCCGTTGCCAGGGTGATGGCCGGATGTCACAATACTGCGATCGTCGTTCGGCGCGGCCCTTCGCGGCGCGCGGCGGTCATCGAATGGCTATTGTCTTGAAGGAGGTGGTGCGATGGCGAAGAAGAAAGATTGTGAATGTCCCGCTCCGTCGGAGCTGCGCGTCTTCCGGCTCGGCGCCGAGATGGGAGATCACCTGAACTACGTGGTGCCGGCGGGAAAGGTGCTGATCATCAATGCGTGGATGACCGGTATCATGAATTCGACCCTCGGCTACAAGATCCTGCGCAACAGCGAGGTCGTGGCGGAGCGTTCGCAGTACACGTCGTCGCAGGAGTCGGTCGCGCAGGTGTTCCCCACCGGGATCGCGTTCTTCGCGGGGGATACGTTCACCCTCGAGTCGTACTCCAGCAAGCCGACGTTCGCGTACGGGTACGAGCGCGACGCATGAGGCGGCGATTCATCACAGTACGTGGCGGATGAACGCGAACGCGTCGAGCCGGGCCCGTGCTTGCGGGCCCGCGCTGCTCCGGCCGTCGTGGCTGGTCGAGGAGCCGTCGCCACGAGCGTCTCCTCGCCACGGCGGAGCTTCGGCGGCGGTGAACGGAGAGTCGCTCGCGCCGAGCCCCGGCTGCGACCCAGGCTCCCCGCCGAGTGTCCGGGCTCCGCTGGCAGGACAGCGGTCGGGCTACGAACCGGCTGTCGTCGCCGGCCGCCCACGCCCGAGGGCGCTCCCGGCGACTCCGCACTGCCACGAACATCCCGCTCGCCCCGGCCGCGACGACCCGCGGCGCGCGGATGAATCGTCTCCGCCCGGGAAATACCCCGAGCGCCGGCATTGGTGAGTCCCTCGCGTCGCCGTCGGAGAGGGCCGGCGGCCTCGACCATACGCGCAGGAGCGCCGACGTCCGCGCCCAGGCCGACCCTCGCGTAAACCCTCGCGCGACCCGGCGCTCTCGCGTGAAGGATGCCGGGTCGCGGGATTGTCAAGGGTGAAAAAATATCGAGACCGAAGTTCACGAATCACACAACTACGGTCGCGGCCGCACACCGCCGGGTCTGCAGACGAGCGGGATTTTGCGGGCCACACCGCAGCATTGGCGGGACCCCGCCGGGGCCCGCTGCTGGCCCGCCACGCCACGTTCGAGCGCAAACGACCCGAGGGGGCTACGAACCCCGATATCTTCAATGGAAGGACCGCGACGTTTTTGTCGCGGTGATCGGTGTCACCGGTGCGTGCGATTGTTGCGGACCGTGCAGCGCCGGCCATCGTAACATCCCCGCGGACGCATTCCCTCATGCAAAAATACCATCTTGACCGTAACATCTCATTGCTCCTCGCCAACGTGCTCGTGATGACGCTGTCGGGATGCAACAATCCCTCGCAGAACGGCACCGACACCGACACCTCGACGGGGACCGAGACGGACGGCACGGACACCGACGCCACCGACACCAATTCGACGCCGTCGACCCAGACCGACACGCTGCCGACGAGCACCGAGCCGACGACCACCGAGACGGTCACGACCACCCCGACGAGCACCGAGCCGACGACCGGGCCGTCGACCGACACCGACACCACCGACACCGACACCACCGACACCGACACCACCGGTGAGCCGGCGATCGAGGTCGTGCGGGTGTGGGCCACCGCCAACCCGCCGCTGCTCGAGCAGGACCGCATCGTCGCCCTGACGCCGGCGCTCGACGCCGCCACCGCGACCCTCACCGTCGCCGGCGACGTCGTCAGCATCCAGAGCGTCGCGGTCACCCAGCAGGGCCACGCGATCATCAGCTACGACGCCCCGGGCGCGACCGGCGGCGTCATCATCAAGACCGACCTCGCCGACAGCCCCGTCGACGGCCCGCTCGGCCTCGGCGACCGCGTCATCCGCGGCCCGGCGACCGGGCTGCAGACCCCGAAGGGCGTCGAGGTCGGTCCCAACGCCACCTTCCTGGTCGCCGACACCACCGCCGCCTCGATCAAGATCTTCGAGTTCGCCGCTGACGGCGACATCGCCCCGATCGTCGAGATCACCGACCTCGGCAGCTCCGAGGCCATCTGGGACGTGCACTACATCGGCGGCAACACCGACACGCTGTACGCCGCCGGCACCAACGGCGAGGTCCAGGTCTACGAGGACTTCACCAACGCGATGGGCCAGGCCGGACCGGACCGCACGATCGTGCCGGTCGAGGGCGGCAACAAGGTCTCCGTCAACCTGCACGGCATCACCGTCGTCGGCAACAACCTGTTCCTCAGCGACGTCGGCGACCCGATGGAGGCGACCGACGGCCAGCTGTTCCGCATCGAGGACCCGGCCAACGCCGAGGGCGACGTCGAGGTGACGCAGCGCATCCAGGGCGGCGACCTCGGCAACCCGGTCGACCTCGAGGTCGGCGGCAATCCGAGCACCCTGTGGGTGGTCGAGAAGTCCAACGACAAGCTGCTGCGCTACCGGCCGCCGCTCCTCGGTCAGGACTTCGAGCTCGTCGACAGCATCGAGGTCATCAAGCCCGAGTCGGTCGCGCTGGCCACCAACAACCGCCTGATCCTCACCCGCAACCCGACCGGCCTCGACGGCGACGGCGTGCTCGAGGTCGAGGTCCCGCTCATCGGCGCCCCGGCGATCACCGCCACCATCGACCGCCTCGGCTCGATCACCTCGATCCAGAGCCTGGCCCTCCACAGCGGCGGCGACGGCTTCGTCGGCTTCGACGGCACCCCGGCCTCCGACGGCGCCGGCGTGTTCTCGGCCCCGGCCCTCGCGCAGGCTGAGGACGGCGCCACGGTCGACGCCATCGCCACGCGGATCTGGGGCTCTGCCACCGGCCTCGTCGCGCCCAAGGGCATGACGCTGAACGCCGCGGGCGACCGCCTGTTCGTCGCCGACCTCGGTGACTCGACCATCAAGGTGTTCGACGCCGCCACCTTCGGCGACGCCGAGCCGCTGTTCCAGTTCGCCGAGCTCGGCGGCGGCGCGGTGTGGGACATCGACTACGACGACGAGAACGACCGCCTGTTCGCCGCCGGCGTCGACGGCACCGTGCGGGTGTTCGACGCCGCCCTGACCGACGAGGGCACCAACGGCCCCGCGCGCACCTTCACGCCGGCCGACGACCAGGAGCAGGTCATCGGCGTCAACCTCCACGGCATCCAGTACGACCCGATCAGCAAGACCTTGATCCTCACCGATGTCGGTGACGCGATGTCCGACACCGACGGCGCCATCTTCCTGATCGCCGACGCCGACACCGCCGAGGGCAACGTCGTCGTCGCCGCCAGCATCTCGGGCGACCAGACCCACCTCGGCAACCCGGTCGACCTCGCCTTCGACGGCACGCACCTCTACGTGGCCGAGAAGGCCCAGTCGCGGGTGCTCCGCTACAGCGACATCCTCGGCTTCACCGGCGCCAACAACGTCGAAGAGGACGCGTTCATCGAGGTGACCAACGCCGAGTCGGTCCGCCTCGAGTTCGGCACGCCCTGAACCATCCCCGCTGACCCGCGGCGCCAGCCCGCCGCGGGCCGAAGCGCCGACCCGCGGCTGTCCGCGCGTCGGCGCTTTTCATGTGCGCCAATCACCTCACTGCGGCCGCTTGCGCCACACCTGCGGTGAATGGCCGGTCCAGCGCTTGAATGCGCGGTGGAACGCGCTCGGCTCGGAGAACCCCAGCAGATAGGCGACCTCGGAGATCGCCAGGCGGCGGTCGCCGAGGTAGCCGAGGGCCAGCTCGCAGCGCAGCTCGGCCAGCTGATCGCGGAAGCTGGTGCCCTCGGCCTGCAGCTGGCGGTTCAGCGTGCGCACCCCGATCGCCAGGCGGCGGGCGACCTGCTCGCAGGTCGGCACCCCGCCGCGCAGCTCCTGGCTCAGCGCCTGGCGCACCTGCGCCGTCAGGCCGGTGGCCGCGCGCTGGCGGGCCAGCACCTCGCTGGCGGCCCGCTCGAGCACGACCCGCAGGCGGGCGTCGGCGCCCGGCTGGCGCAGCTCGAGCGTCGCCCGCGTGAATCGCAGCACCGTCGCGTCGGCGCCGAAGCGCAGCGGGCAGGCGAACACGCGCCGGTACTCGCTCACGTGGGCCGGCTCGGGGTAGCCCAGGCGCATCTCGCTCGGGGCGAACCGCACCTGCGTGGTGACGCGAAAGCGCGTGAGCATGCAGGCGAGCGTGAACTCGATGGAGTACGGCGCGGCCGGCCCGAAGCTCGGCGGCAATTCGAGGCGCAGGCGGCCCTCGTCGGCGTCAGCCTCGAATTGCAGGCGAAAGTCGGCGCGCACGATGCGGAAGTAGCGGGCCAGCGCCGCGAGCCCCTCGCCGAGGGTCGGCGCCGCCCCGGCCACGTAGTCGACGACGTCGAAGTGCCCGAACGGGATGGCCTCGGCGGCGTGCAGCGCCAGCGCCGGGTCGCCGCTGCGCTGCAGCGCCTCGCGCCACAGCGTCGCGCGCACGGCCGGCCCCAGCCGCAGGTCGGCGTCGTCGGCCGCGCGCCGGTCGATGCCCACGTCGGCCAGCAATGCCTCGACGTCGACCCCGGCCAGCGCCGCGCCGACCAGCGGCGGACACACGGCGATGTTGAGCGGCACCTCGAAGGTCGGCGCCAGGGCGCGCAGGGCCGCCGGTTTGTCGGGAAGGGTCAATTCTTTGACGCCGACGGTCATCGAACGCTGGGCCGCGCCCGCCTACCGTAACAGCATGTCCAGGACCCATCCAGCCGAGCACCGGCCGCCCCGAGGCGCGCGCGCGTTCACCCTGGCGTTATCGCTCGCGGCCGCGGCTTGCAGCGTCGCCGACGCCCGCCCGCAGCCCGAGCCGGCCCCCGTGGCCCCGCAGCCCGTCGCGCCCCGCGAAAACCCGCTCGTCGGCCCCGAGTTCGTCAAGGGCCAGCAGACGCTCGCCGGTCGGATCGAGGAGCGGCTGGTCGCCGGCTCCTACGTCTATCTGGCGATCCGCGGCCAGGACGGCGCCACGCAGTGGGCCGCCGTCCTCGGCGCCGCGCCGGCCGTCGGCAGCGACGTCGCGCTCGTCAGCGTCGGCCGCCGCAGCGATTTCCATTCACCCCGGCTGCAGCGCGATTTCCCCGTCCTCCACTTCGCGGTCGTCCCCGAACCTCCCGCCTCGCATTGAAATCAGGAGCCTCCTCATGTCGATCTTTACCCATACTCCCTGCATCGCCCTCGCCCTCACCCTCGCCGCCTGCGCCAGCGAGCCCGCCGGGGACAGCACCACCGATTCCCCTGACACCGGCACCGACACCGATGATTCGACCGGCACCGGCGAACCGGCGTGCGTCGAGGACGACCTCATGCCCAGCCCGTTCGCCGGCCCCGGCTTCGACCCCGACAAGGGCGGCCTGCAGGAGCCGCTGCAGGACAGCTACGTGGCCAGCACCACCGTGCTGGTGCTCCGCCCGGAGAAGGCCCAGGAATTCGTCGAGACCGTGACCGCGATGATCCCGGTGCTGCTGGCCAACCCTGGCCTCGTCGGCTTCTCGACCGCGCAATCGATGAAGTGCGGCACGGCGCGGACCCTGGCGGTGTGGCGCGACGACGCGGCGATGATGAACTTCGTCGTCTCGGACGAGCACGTGGCCGGCATGACGCGCACGAGCGAGTTCAGCACCACCGGCACTGTCACCTCGTGGAAGGTCACACGCGCCGAGCTGCCGATCGCCTGGGACGTCGCCATGACCCGGGCCAGCGAAGCGACGCCCTCGTATTGATGGCAGACGCGCGCGCCCGAGGTCGTCGATTCACGCCCCATCGTGCCGCGGCATCGAGGTCGAGCCATCATGCGCGCCGCCTCGTCCCCGTGATCGAGGCGGCCTTCGACTCCACGACGTCGCTCGCCTCGCGTCCGCGCGCCCGCCGCGAGCGCGCATGCCGGCTCTCTCGCGGGCGCCATGGACCGCTGGATCGCCGACCGCCTCGCCGCGCGGGTCTCCGCGCCCGCGCGTGATACGTTCCCGCCCATCATGCGCGCGCTCGCCCTCGCCTCCGCGCTGCTGCTGCCCGCGTGCGCCGGCCGCTACCCGGACGCGCACGACCGCGTGCGCGAGCTGACCGGGGCCGCCGAGCCGCCCGCCTGGCCGCGCGACTGCCTGGTCGCCAACCACGTCCACACCCTCGTCTCCGACCGCTACAGCCACGACCCGACCGCCGCCAACGAGCCCCGGGCCTACGACCCCGCCGGTCTGCGCGCCGCCATCGCCCTGTTCGCGCGCGACGGCGTCGGCGCCATCGTCGTCACCGATCACAACAGCCCCCACGCCGGCTTCGACCCGGCCGTGGCCACCGCGCCGCTGACCGTGATCCCCGGCATGGAGTGGACCACCCGCCGCGGCCACGCCCTGCAGATCGGCCTGCGCCTGGACCGGCCGGCCGACGCGATCCTGCCGCCGCGCTGGCGCGACCGCGTCGTCGCCGAAGATTTCCGCCGCATGGTCGAGGCCACCCATTCGCACGGCGGCCTCGTGATCATCGCCCACCCGCGGGTCCCGTTCCGCACCTGGCCCGACGACACCTTCGGGGCCGACGGCGTCGAGATCTGGGGCCTCGACAGTGTGGTGATTCGCAACCGCCAGGCGGTGCGCTGGTGGCACGATCGGCTGATCCGCGGCGAGCGGCTCATCGCCGTCGCCGGCACCGACCTGCATCCCGGCGCCTGGTTGCGAGATCACCGGAGGCCGCTCAATCGGGTCACCGCGGCCACCTGCGGCGCCGACGACGTGCTCGCCGGCCTGCGCTCCGGGCACGTCCTGCTGGTCGACGATGGCGCGGCGCCGCGCGTAGTGCTCGCGGTCGACGGCGAGGCGCGGCCGGGCGACACTCTCCCCCTCGAGGGCCGCGGCGAGATCGATCTGCAGCTACGCGTGCTCGCCGGCAAAGGGGCCCGGGTCCGCCTGCTGGGCCCGGCGGGCGAGCTGTTCGCCCGCACCGTCGCGGGGCCCGACGAGACGGTGCGACTGCGGCTGCGCGTGCGCCCGGGCGAGTTCGTGCGGGCCGAGCTGCACCGCCGGCGCAAGCCGCTCGCGCTGACCAACCCGGTGTATTTCCGCTGACCGGACGACCCTCGCCGCATCGGCGACCGGCGTGGCGAGCTGCACGCCCCGCCGCGTCGGGGTGGTCGAGAAGGCCGACGGCCTGTTCGCGCTCGCGCGCCTCGGCGACGGCGCGGGCCAGCAGGTCCACGAGAGGACATGTCCTGGAGGGCATGCTCTTTCGGTCATGCCCTTTAGGACATGCCCCCGAGGACATGCCTCAACCGTCGCGCAGGCGGAACCGCTGGATCTTGCCCGTCGCCGTCTTCGGCAGCTCGGCCACGAACTCGATCCAGCGCGGGTACTTGTAGGGCGCCAGGCGCTCCTTGACGAACTTCTGCAGCGCCTCCGCCAGCTCGGGCCCGGCGGCGGCCGGATCGCGGACGACCACGAACGCCCTCGGCTTGACCAGCTCGTCGGCGTCGGCGTGACCGATGACGGCGGCCTCGAGCACCTCGGGGTGGGCCGCGAGCGCCGACTCGACCTCGAACGGCGAGACCCAGATCCCGCCGACCTTCAGCATGTCGTCGGCGCGGCCGCAGTAGGTGTAATAGCCGTCGGCGTCGCGCGCATAGCGGTCGCCGGTGCGGGTCCACGGGCCGTGGAAGGTCTGCAGGCTGCGCTCGCGGTCGCGGAAGTAGCCGGCCGCCGCGGTCGGCCCGTTCACCCACAGCGCGCCCTCGGCGGCCCCGGCGATCGGCGCGCCGTCGTCGTCGACCAGGCGCAGCGCGTAGCCGGGGACCGGCAGGCCGGTGGTGCCGTAGCGGATCTCACCTGGCCGATTGGACAGGAAGATGTGGAGCATCTCGGTCGAGCCGATGCCGTCGAGGATGTCGCTGCCGAAGCGGGCCCGCCAGCGCTCGCCGACGTGGCGCGGCAGCGCCTCGCCTGCCGAGGTGCTGATCCGCAGGGCCGGCAGCTGCGCCGCCGCGTGGGCCTTGTCGGCCAGCATCGACGCGAACAGCGTCGGCACCCCGCAGAACACCGAGCACGCGCGCTCCTGCAGCGCGGCGAACACCGCCGCCGGCGTCGGCCGCTCGGCCAGCAGCACCGCCGTGGCCCCGAACGTCAGCGGGAACGTCAGCGCGTTGCCGAGCCCGTAGGCGAAGAACAGCTTGGCCGCCGACAGCACCACGTCGTCCTCGCGCAGCCCCAGCACTCCGCCGGCGTACAACTCGGCGGTGCGGCGCAGGTGCGCGTGCAGGTGCACCGCCGCCTTCGGCCGCCCCGTCGAGCCCGACGAGTACAGCCAGAACGCGACGTCGTCGGGCCCCGTGTCGGCTGCCGTCACCACCGGCGCCGCGCGCTGCAGCAGGTCGCGCAGCCGCGGGTGGCCGTCGTCGGGCCCGCCCGCCGGGCTGTCGGCCACCACCGTCGCCGTCAGCCACGGGCTGCGCACCCGCGCCTCGCGCAGCTTCGGCAGCAGCGCGTCGCTGACCACCAGCACCCGCGCCCGGCTGTCGCGCAGCAGGTGCTCGTAGTCCCCCGGCGCCAGCATCGTGTTGACCGGCACCGGCACCGCGCCGATCTTGATCGCCCCGAGGAACACAGCCACGAAATCGACCGTGTCCACCAGCGCCAGCAGCACCCGCTGCTCGACCTGCAGCCCCAGCCCGCGCAGCAGATCGCCGGCCCGGTCGACCCGCTCCGCCAGCGCCGCGTAGGTCACCGGCCCGAACGCGTCGAAGTAGGCGATCTTGTCGGCGAGCCCGCGCGCCAGGTTGCGCTCGATCAGGTCGACGGCGGCGTTGTACTCGCGCGGGAAGCTCGAGACCATCGCCCGCATCGTACCAGGCGCGGCCGCCCGCTGCTGGCCGCCCGCCGCGGCCCCGACGGCCCGATCCACCCATCGCCGCCGACGCTGCGTCACCCGCGACCAGCGGCGCCTCGCGCGGCGATCCCACCTCGGCCGGACGGGCGCCGCGGCTCCTACGATTCGCCGCGCTCTCGCCAATGCCCGGCGGCCGCGAATGCGCATAGCGGCCCGATTGGCGGCCCGCGGGGCCTCCCTGCCCCCTTCCCTCCCGCGTGAACTCGCTCACCCGGGCCGGGCGCGCGCGTGTGCGAGACTGCGGCGAATGACCGCGAGGGCCCCCTTCGCCACCTTCGACCGCGACGCGTGGGCCCGGCTGCGCGAGCAGACCCCGCTGACGCTCGGCGAGGCCGACCTCGACGCGCTGCGAGGCATCAACGAGCGGCTGTCGCTGGTCGAGGTGCAGGAGATCTGGCTGCCGGTCACGCGCCTCCTCAACCTCCGCTTCGCCGCCTTACGCGAGCTCGGGCGCGTCACCCAGACCTTCCTCGGCCGCACCGGCCCGGGCCTCGCCTCGCCGTTCATCCTCGGCCTCGCGGGCAGCGTCGCCGTCGGCAAGAGCACCGCCGGGCGCGTGCTGCAGACCATCCTCTCGCGCTGGCCCGAGCACCCGCGCGTCGACCTCGTCACCACCGACGGCTTCCTGTTCCCCAACGCCCAGCTCGAGGCGCGCGGGATCCTCGGGCGGAAGGGCTTCCCCGAGAGCTACGACCTGCGCCAGCTGATGCGCTTCGTCGCCGACGTGCGCGAGGGCGCCGAAGACGTCTCGGCCCCCGTCTACTCGCACCTCATCTACGACATCGTCCCCGACGAGCGGCAGCACGTGCGCCGGCCCGACATCCTCATCCTCGAGGGCCTCAACGTGCTGCAGCGCGGCGCGCACGCGACCGGCCGCAAGGGCGTCTACATCTCCGACTACTTCGACTTCTCGATCTACGTCGACGCCGACGAGGCCGCGATCCGCGAGTGGTTCTTCCAGCGGTTCCGTCGCCTGCGCGAGACCGCCTTCCGCGACCCGCACTCGTACTTCCACAAGTACGCCAGCATGCCCGAGGCCACCGCCATGCAGCTCGCGCACACGGTGTGGGACACCATCAACGGCGTCAACCTGCGGCAGAACATCGCCCCGACCCGCGAGCGCGCCGACCTCATCCTCGAGAAGGCCGCCGACCACTCGGTCCAGCGCGTCCGCCTGCGCGCCGGCTGAAGGCCGCGAGGGCGAGCATCGGCGCTCGCGCGACGACCTCCGCGGCGATCACCCGCGCGACGGAGTGCGCGGGCGAACTCGAGCCATCGCCGATCTCGCCGCGCTATCGGGACGGGCGACGCCCGGATCCTGGACAGCACATCGCCTCCCGAGGTACGGCTGGCGCTCCGTCATGACCGGCCTCCTCATCAGCCCGGGCGCCGTCAGCGTGCATTTCTCGGGCGCCTCGGACCACGATCTCGAGCGCGGCTTCGCCGGGCTGAAGGCGCTGGCGCGGCGGCTGCATCTGCGGCGCCTCGTCTGCTGGGATACCGACGGCCGCACCGACACCACCGAGTGCCACCAGGGCTCCGCGCTGTTCGACGGCCCGCTCGAGCTCGAATTTCCCCGCCTCGTCGGCGTCTCCGCCGACTACGCGCTGCCCGACAGCGACGCTCTCGCCCGCCTGCTCGTCACCCGCGCCGACGCGGGCCTGGCCGTCAGCGGCGGGTTCCCGCCGTTCGAGGCCGACCTGGAGTTCGCCGATCCGCAGCGGACGCGCGGCCATGCCTGCCTCGAATTCGTGCTCGCCGCCGCCGACGCGCTCGACGCCCGGATCGCCGTGTTCGTCAGCGGCACCGGCGACGCCATGCCCTCGGCGACCGAGTCCGACGCGCGGGTCCGCCTCGTCGCCCTGCCGGCGGCGCAGATCGACGAGGCCACGCGCGAGCGCCTGCGCAGCGCCGGTGCCATCGTCGACGCACCTGACGAGCGCGCCGTCGCCGTGTGGCTGCTCGGCGAGCGCTCGTTCGCCCCGGGCCGGGCCCCGACCGAGGAATTGCTGCGACATGTCGAGCGGCTGCTCCGCGGCCCTGCGCGCTGATCCCCGCCAATCACCACAGTCCGTCACTACGGTCGCTCGCCAGGCGACCGGCGGTCGCCACGAACACTCACCGTCACGCGATCATCCTCCGATCGCGCGCCATCGACCCGAACTCCTCGCGCCGGATCGCCTCGCTACGCCTCCGGTCACGCAGCGCCCTCACTACGCAGCTCGAGCGCGCCGTCGCAAAAGCGCGCACAAAGGCTCGCCGGACCGAGAAATTCGCGTGGGCCGGCGTGCTCAGCAGGACGGCCCACGCTCGCGGCACCGCCATTCTCGCGGCGCGATGCCGGATCGCCGCTACCTCGACGCCACGCGTGCAGGCAGCCCTCATGGGGCCCTCCGAGGCTCGCCGATCGCGGGGCTCGGCGGCCCGGTGATACGGTTCGCCATGCTCCGCCGATCGTCGCTCTTGCTGGTCCTCACCGCCGCGGCCTGCTTCTCCGACAATGGGCTGTCGACCAACAGCGGCGTCAGCGTGAGCACTGCCGGCACGACCGCGACCGGCACCGACGCGACAGGCACCGACGCGACCTCGAGCTCGACCTCGGACGCGCCGGTGACGACCTCGGCGGCGACGACGACCACCACCACCTCCGCCACCACTGCGCCGGCGACCACCGACGAGCTGACCTCGGACGCGCTGACCACCGGCGCCACGACTTCGAGCACGAGCGAGCCCGGCACCACCACCGGACCGGACACCGGCGAGGCCACCACCGACGCCGGCCCCTACGCCGCCTGCGCCGCCGCGGCGACCAACTACGAGTGCTTCGCCTGCTGTCAGGTCAACCACGGCGACTGGGAGGTGTTCCGCGGGACCGTCGCCGGGTGCGTCTGCGAGGACATCAATCACCAGTGCTACCCCGGCTGCGCCGGCCCGCTGTGCAACAGCGACGAGCTCGAGCAGTCGTGCTTCGGCTGCTTCCCCGCCGACGACGCCTGCATCGCGGCGGGGCTCACCGAGTGCGTGACGATCGCCGAGTGCGCCGCCTTCGCCAGCTGCCTCGAGGGCGCGGCCTGCAGCGCCAAGGGTTGAGCGGAGTCGCCGCGCCCGCGCTCACCGATCCCCTCGTCGCTGCCGGTTCAGGACCCTCCCCGGCGCGCCGTCGCCTTGCATCGCTCCCGGCCGCCGGCGGGAGTATCCTCGACCTCCATGGCCGAGTTCACCGCGGGTCAGCGCATCGTCGGCCTCAAGTCCGGGTACCTCGTCGGCGAGCGGCTCGGCGAGGGCGGCTTCGGGCTCGCCTTCGTGGCGACCGCCGACGACGGGCGGCGGGTCGTGCTCAAGCAGCTTCGGCTCGCGCGCATGGGCGACTGGAAGGCCATGGAGCTGTTCGAGCGCGAGGCGCGGGTGCTCGCCGCGCTCGCCCACCCCAACATCCCGCGCTGCCACGAGTTCTTCGCCACCGACGGCGCCCGCGCCGTCGACCCGGGCGAGCTGTCCGGCCTCACCGGCGACGCCTCGCTCGTGCTCGTGCAGGACCACGTCGACGGCGCCTCGCTGGCCGCGTGGGTCGCCGCCAGCACCCGCACCACCGCCGCCCAGGCCGAGGCCTTGCTGCGCAAGCTGCTCGGCGTCCTCGACTACCTGCACGGCCTTCATCCGCCGGTGGTGCACCGCGACATCAAGCCCGGCAACATCGTCGTCACCGCCGCCGGCGAGCCGATGCTGATCGATTTCGGCGCGATCCAGGACCGGGCCCGGCGCGACTCCGAGGTCGGCTCGACCAGCGTCGGCACCTTTGGGTTCTTCCCCATCGAGCAGGTCCTCGGCAAGGCCCGGCCGGCCTCCGATCTCTACGCCCTGGCGATGACCATGGTCGTCGTCCTCAGCCATCGCCAGCCCGACGAGCTGCCGCTCGACCCGTCGACCAGCAAGGTCGACGTGCGCGAGGCCTGCCCCGGCCTGCCCGAGCGACTGACGCGGGCGCTCGACGGCATGCTCGAGCCGGCCGTCGGCCAGCGCCTCGCCAGCGCGCGCGACGTGCTGGCGGTGCTCGACGGCGAGGTGCTGCAGCCGCAGGCCGCGGACATACCTGTCCCCAAGGCCAGGTCGCTGCCGGCGATCGTCTCGCGGGTCCCGCTGTACACCGGCGGCGCCGCGGCGCTGCTGCTCTACGGCTTCTTCTTCGACGCGTTCTCGGAGTCCGAGCTGGTCTCGCTCAGCTTCCTGTGGCTGATCCCGCTCGCGTTCGGCCTCGGCGCTCGCCTCAACGACTCGATCGGCGGCGGCCTGCGCTGGGCCGTCGGCGCCACCCTGCTGCTCGGGGCGTTCCTGCTGCTCGTGTTCCCGGCGCTGTGACGCCGCGGCCGGTGCGTGCGACCAGCTCGATCCGCCGCCGCGCCGAGTCACCGGCGAAGTGCGAGGGCGCTCGCTGCCACGTCCGCGCGGCGTGCGTGCGTGCGTGCAGACGGATCTCGCAACCACGCGCGCCGCGCCCCGCGAGGTTGCGGATATCATGGCCGCCGGAGACCGGCGTGCATCCTGCGACCATCGACATCGGCGTCAACCTCACCCACCGCTCGTTCGCCTCCGACCTGCCGGCGGTGCTCAGCCGCGCTCGTGAGGCCGGGGTCGCCCACATGGTCGTCACGGGCACGAGCCTGGCCGGCAGCAGCCGCGCCGTGGAGCTGGCGGTGGCGCACCCGGGGCTGCTGTCGGCCACGGCGGGCGTGCATCCGCACGACGCCAGCCACTGGGAGGCCGATGCACCCGCGCGGCTGGCAAAGCTCGCGGAGCGGCCGCAGGTGCTGGCGATCGGCGAGTGCGGCCTCGATTTCGACCGCGACTTCTCGCCGCGTCCCGTGCAAGAGCGGTGCTTCGCGGCGCAGCTCGAGATCGCAGCCGCGACCGGCCTGCCGGTGTTCCTGCACGAGCGCTCGGCGCACGCGCGCTTCGCGGAGATCCTCGCCGAGCACCGCTCGCGGCTGTGCGACGCGGTGGTGCACTGCTTCACGGGTACCAAAGCCGAGCTGCACCGCTACCTCGACATGGACTGCCACATCGGCATCACCGGGTGGATCTGCGACGAGCGCCGCGGCCTGCACCTGCGCGAGCTCGTGCGATCGATCCCCGCTGGCCGCCTCATGATCGAGACCGACGCGCCGTTCCTCGCCCCGCGCGACCTCAAGCCCACCCCCAAGCGCAACGAGCCGGCCTTGCTGGCGCACGTGGCCGTCGCTGTGGCCAGGGCCCGCGGCGAGACTGTCGAGGCGCTGGCGGCCAGCAGCACCGCCACGGCGTGCGCGTTCTTCGGGCTGAAGCTCGCGGCGGGCTAGGAGCCTGTCCGAGATGCGCGTCCGAAGACGCGGGGCCTGGAGAGCTGGGTGATGGCGGGCACGGAGCGGCAGAGTGGGGCCCCGCGTCTTCGGCCGCGCGATTTCCTGGACAGGCTCCTCGCGCTCAGCGCGGCAGGATCTTGCCCCCATTCACGCCGAAGGTGACGCACTCGGCGGTGAGGACCGCGTCGTCGCGGCGCCAGGCCACCCCGGGCGGCAGGCCCGCCCTGGGCCCGCGGCGCTCGCGGCCGCGCGGCGGCTGTCAACGGCGAGCCGCCCTCCCACGCCGATAAACATGTCCCGATGGACATGTACCTCGGGACATTCATCAATTTCAGCAGCCGGCGTCGGTCACGAACAGCACCGCGACCACGCCGTCGATCTCGACCAGATCGACGGCCTCGCAGCCGGCCGCGGGCTTCCCCGTGGCGATGCCCAGCGACGCCGCCGCGACGTCGTTGGCCAGGCGGAAGCGGCCGCTGGTCAGCGCCGCGAAGCCGATCCCCTGGGCCGAGGCGAACGCGTCGAGCCACACCTGCAGCGGCCGGCGCACGCCCTCCGGCGTGGCGATCTCGATGCGCCCGAAATCGAGGGCTCCGCGCCGACCATCGAACTCGAACACCACCGGGTATTCGCCGTCGAGCGCGACCAGCACCGACTCGCCGCGGTCCAGCGCCCGCAGGTCGCCGGCGGTGATGCTCGTGAACACGGGGGTCGCCGTGGCCACACCGCCGGCCGACAAGACGTCTTCGCACCCCGTCACGAGCCACAATGATGCCACCAGCGTCCGTACCCACATCCTAATTGCCCCCTCGCGCCAATGCTCGGCGCGCGTCGACCCTCGCGTCTTGCGGCGGCAGGCCCAGCGCGCCGCCGCCTTCTCCATCGGACGCGAGGTCGGGGCGGAGCCCGGCCTCGCGTGAATGTTCAGCTCTCGTCGACCACCGTGTCTTGCGGCAGCAGATACAGCTCGACGTTGCCCTTGCCGTCGGGCCGCACCAGGTCGGGGCGGATCCCGGCCTCGCGCAATTGGGCCCGCAGCCGCCGCAGGTTGCGGTCCCAGTTCTGGCGCATGATCCCGCGGTCGGTCTCGTCGCCCCAGATCTCGCGCGCCACCGCCTCCCACGAGACGAGGCGGTTGATGGTCGCCAGCTCGCTGACGATGCGCGCCAGCAGGCCCGCGATCACGCACTCGGGCCGGCCCGGCATGCGCACGTAGACCGTGTCGTAGCGGGCCACGATCGTCAGCGGTGGGTCGTTCTGGCCGATGCTGCGGGTGCTGAGCGCCCCGTCGCCGAGCGGGCGGGCCTGGACGGCGAAGTGGTGCCCGCGCAGCTCCCACGACGCACCGGCCGCCAGCTCGACCGGCTCGCGGTCGCCGACGCGCAGGGTGAAGCCGTCGGAAGTGCCCCAGATATACGCCTCGGCCCCCGGCAGGTACTCCGGGTGCAGCTTGTAGCTCGGCGTCTGCGACGGCCCGCTGCTCGCTGTCACGATCGAATAGACCGACTCGCTGAGGGTGCACTGCTCCTGGCCGTCGCCGTAGAGCACCATCACCCGGTCCGGCAGCTCGACCGCCTCGACGTCGAGCGTCACGTTCTGCGACAGCCGGATCCGCTGGCCCGGCGCGAGGATGATCGAAGACTTGCGCTCGCCGTCGAGGATGATCCAGCGCCGCAGCGACAGGATCTGCAGGTGACGCCCGCGCATGCTGATGAACGCGTGCGCCTCCGACACCTCGGGGCTCTCGATCCGCAGCTCGGCCGTCGAGGCGCGGCCGATGAGCCCACCGGCTGCGACCTGGGCGGTGCGCCCGTCAGGGAGGCGAAAACGGACGAACGGGGTGTAGCGACCTTGCAACACGGCGGGCCTCCTTCGAGCGGGGAACGACGATTGTACCAGTGAACCTGCGCGCGCAGCGGACCTGCGCCGGACTCGTCACAGCGACGGCGGGATGTTGATGCCCGACGGCGGCCGCGCGCGGAACTTGGCGCAAGCGCCGCAATCGCCGCCCTTGCCTTCGAGCGAGTCCGCGTCCTCCTTGAGCGTGGCCGGCCCTCCGTGGGTCGCAGCGGCGCGTTGAACCAGATCGTCGCAGCCGGACACGGCGGTGAGGGCGAGGGCGGCGAGGGCGAGAGTGACGGTGCGGGACATGAGGACCTCCAGACAAGTTGTTTGAGACATGTGCTTAGGGACAGGAATCTTCGGACATGGAATGGAGTCAGGCGGGCGGGCGCAGCCAGCCGGACAGCTCGGCGGCCCGGCGCGCCCCGGCCTCGCCGAAGCGGGCGTAGAAGCGATCGGCGGCGGCGCGGCGCTGGGCCGCCGCGGTCGTCTCGCCGAGCGCGGCCAGGGCCTCGGCGAGGCACCACTGGGTGTCGGCGACCTCGCGGAAGTCGCTGCCGGCGCTGGCCCACACGGCCGAGGCCTGGCGCAGCGCCTGGGCGGCGCCGGCGTGGTCGCCCCGGATCAACCGGGCCTGACCGAGGCCCTTGAGCACGAAGCCCTGGGCGTCGCCGTCGGGGTCAGCGATGCGGGCCAGCAGCGCCTGCGCCTCGGCGAACCGCGCCTCGGCCTCGTCGGGCTGGTGCAGGCCGAGCAGCGCCTCGCCGGCCTTGGCGTGGGCCCGCGCGACCGCCTGGTCGTCGGCCCCGCGCAGCGCCGCGGCCAGGGTCAGCTCGCGCTCGGCGGCCGCCAGCGCCGGGGCGTAACCGCCGAGCAGCAGGTGGGCCTCGCCGAGGACCGCGAACACCTCGTCGTCGGCGCTGCCGGTGTCGTCGAAGATGGCCCGCGCGGCCTCGCCGTGGGCCAGCGCCGACGAGGCCAGGCCCTCGTAGAGGTCGACGCGGGCCAGCGCCAGGTGCAGCTCGAGCACCTTGCCGTGGCTGTCCCCGAAGACATATCGCGCCACCGCCAGCGAGCGCTCGAAGGCGGCCCGCGCGGCGTCGAGGCGGCCGCGCTGCTCCTCGAGCAGGCCGAGGTTGTACAGCGCGACCAGCACGTACGGGTGCCGCGGCCCGAGGGCGGCGACGAAGCCCTGCTCGGCCTCGATGTACAGCAGCGCCGCATCGTCGCCGCGATCCTGATCGACCAGCGCGGTGGCCAGGTTGAGCTTGAGCTTGGCGATCGCCACCGCGTCGGGGGCCGGGCTCTGGGCCCACAGCGACAGCGCCTTGCGGAACGCGGCCTCGGCGATGCGCGGCTGCTGGCGCCCGCGCGCGACCAGGCCCTCGGCCTGCTGCGCCCGCGCCCGGCTGTCGGCGGCCGGCCGCCCGAGCCGCTCGGCGCTGGCCCGCGCGCGCCGGACCCACTCGAGCACCGGCAGCCCCGGCCGCCAGTGCAGCGCGCCGACCTCGACCAGGTACTGCCATACCTCGGCCACCAGCACCTCGTGCCGGCTGGCCTCGGCCAGGTCGACCGCCTCCGACAGGCTCGCCACCGCGGCCTCGCTGCGCCCGAGGTAGTGCTCGACGCGGCCGCGCTGGTACAGCGCCTCGGCCAGCACCGGCGGATAATCGAGCCCGCGCGCCGCCCCGACCGCCTGCTCGGCCATCGTAAGGCTCTGCGCGTACTCGCCGGACACCTCGCGCACGCGGGCCCGCTCGAGCCCGACCCGCAGCGCCGTCACCCGCGGCCGCTCGTGCGCGTCCGGGGGGCGCAGGCCGAGCGCCAGCAGCTGGCGGTCGTCGCAGTCGGCCAGCGCCGGCAGCTGCGCGGTCGCCCGCGCCGCGTCGTCGACGTCGACCCGCGACGAGCTCTGCAGCAGCTCGACCAGCGCCGTGAAGCGCATGCGCGGGTGCTCGAGGCAGGTCGCGCGCGCCCGCAATTCCTCGGAGGCGGCCGCGTCGGCCCGCGCCGCGCTCGTGCACACGGCCTTGCGCCGGACCTGCCAGCCGGCCACGTAGTCGTCGAGCGCCGACTCGACCCGGTCCCACCTCCCGGGCACGCCGGAGAACTTGGCCTGCAGCGCGTCCCGCACCTCGGGCGTCCACGCGGTCGCCAGCGCCTCGCCGGCCGCGCCGCAGCGATCGACCGGAGCTGTCCACAAGGACATGCCCCCAAGGACACCCGCCAGCCCGCCGGCGGCCAGCGCGAACCGCCACGGCCGCAGCGGCCGCTCGGCGGCGATCGCCGCCAGCTCGCTCAGCAGCGCGTCCATGGCCGGATAGCGAGCCGCCGGATCGCGGGCCAGCCCGCGGCGCAGCACCTTCCACAGCTTGAGCGGCACCACCGAGCCCTTCGGCGGGTCCTGCGGGCGGTCCTGCAGCAGCGACCGCCGCAGCGCCGCCGCGTCCTCGCCGATGAACGGCCGCCGCCCGTACACGCCCTCGTAGAGCGCGACGCAGAAGCTGAACTGATCGGAGCGCGCGTCGGACGGCTGCAGCCGCAGCCGCTCCGGGGCCATGTACGCCAGGGTGCCGACCGGCCCGCGGCTCGAGGCGACCGTCGAGCTGCCGTCCGAGGCCCCGCCGCTGCCGCGCCGCGTGGCCCCGGCGTCGCTGATCTCGCCGCTCACGTCGGCGCTGGCGACCTCGTGCACGCGCGCCAGGCCGAAGTCGCTGACCATGGTCCGCCCGCGCGCGCCGACCAGCACGTTGTCGGGCTTGAAGTCGTGGTGGACCAGCCCGGCCTCGTGCGCCGCCGCCAGCCCGCCGCCGGCCTGGACGAACAGCGCCAAAACCTCGCGCCAGCCTCGCGCCTGCTCTTTGAGCCATGTCCGAAGGGTCACCCCCTCGACCAGCTCCATGGCGACGTAGACACCGCGCTCGCACACGCCGACGTCGAACACGCCGACCACGTTGGAGTGGGTCAGCCGCGCCATCGCCTTGGCCTCGCGCACCAGCGAGGCGGGGACCAGCGCGCGCGACGACTCGCGCAGCATCTTGACCGCGACCTTGCGATCGAGGTCCGGGTCGTAGGCGAGGAACACGTTGCCCATCGCCCCGTGCCCGAGGTGCTTCATGATCACGTAGCGACCGGCGCGGAACGGCTCGAGCTCGGCCTCCGCGGCCCGCGTCGCCGCCTCGTAGGCGACCGCCCCGCGGGCGGCGTCGACGTACATCCGCCCGAAGTCCCCGCCCTCGCTGCTGTCCCCGACAGCCTCGAAATCCCCCGAATCCCGGCTGCTTGCGGGATCCGTGCGCATCCGCGCGGAGTGGGGGGTGGCGTCGAGGGAGGGCATGAGACTTCGCACGAGGCTGAAACCACAATACCAACATTCACGCCGTTACGTGATCCGACCCCGATCGGAACGGAAGAAACATCCTCACGAGCGGACTTGCCGCCGATTCCCCCCAAACCGCCGAAGCTCCGCCGCGGGCCCTCGTGACGGCGCGGACTGGCCGCCGGCGGCCTCGAAGGGCGCCTGCAGGTGCGCGAAGCCGCTCACGGGCCCCGCGACGGAGCAGCCCGAGCGACGCGGCGGCTCCGGCGCGCCTCTCAGCGCGAGTCCAGCCGGAACGGTCGGCCGTCGCGGCCCTCGAGCAGCGGCACCAGCTCGGCCACGGTCGCCGGCAGCGCGACCCCCTCGGCCTCCGGCGCGCGCGTGAGCGGCACCCCGAGCTGGCGCACGGCGGCGGCCGTCTTGCCGCCCAGCTGCCACGCGACGGCCAGCAGGGTCGGAAAATCGACCCCCTCGCAGCGGCACTGCTCGAGCGCGCCGGGCAGGCCGTCGAGCAGGACCTGACTGCGCTGGTCGGGCGCGGCGTCGCGGACCGCCTCGAACACCCCGCCGATCGGCGCGCAGGCCTTCGCGCTCGGCTCCAGCAGCGCCGCCAGCGTGCTCGCCCGCTGCTCGGCGGGCGCGGCGAGCACGGCCTGCACGGCCGGCGGCGTCGACGGCGGCGCGGGCACCACGTCCCCGGCGACGGCCACGACGAGCGCGACGGTCGTGCCCTCGGGCACCATCCCCGCGACCTCGGCCAGCGCGCGCGCCGGCGCCCCTGCGTCGGCGGCCAACAGGAGGTGGGCCGACCGCGCCTGACCGGTGTTGCGCGCCAGCTGACCCGCCCGCTCGAGCTCCTCCGCGAGCCGCTCCTGGAGGCCCGCGGCGGTCAGCGGCTGGGTGTCGAACACATAACCGCCGTCGGCCATGACGAACACCGGCAGGCCGTCTGCCACGGCGACCCCGCGGCTCGACGGCGGGAACTGCCCGCCCCCTGGCAATTGCAGGACCACCGGCTCGCCCGCGCCCTGGGCGAACTGGGCCCGCATCTGCGCGACCTTGGCGGCGCACTCGCTCACGGGCGCCTCCGGTGCCACGGCGGACGAGGTGCAGGCGAACAGACAGGCGAGGGCGAGCCATGCGCGCGACATCCGGCCATGGTAGCGGATCTCGCAGGCCGCGAGCGCGCGCCCCGGCGGCTCGCCGGTGCCCAACGCGAACCGCCGGGCGCGGAGGAGACGCCTGACCCAAGAGACAGCCTCGCTCGCGCGGCCCCCCGAGGCGCGGACGAGGACGACGGTTCGGCGACGAGACATCGATCTCGCGGCGACCGGCCCCCGGCGCGCGCCCGGGTCGGCGTCGTCCGACGCGGGGCGGTCGCGCAGCCGCGCGAGCCGAGGAGGTTGCAGGGGGAGCCTCACCGCATGTCCGCGAGGACATGTCTGTTCGGACATCCGCGCGCGCCCGAGCGCCTGTCGAACGGTCCGCGCCTGTGGCATCGTCCCGGCCATGCGTCCCCTCGCCGCCGCCCTCGCCGTCCTGCTGGTCCCGCTCGCCGCCCGCGCCGACATGCTGCCCGACGGGCACAAGGGCGTCGAACTGTCCGTGCGCGTCGAGGCCCAGGTCCCGAAGGGCAAGGCGCTGGTGCTGGCCAACACCTTCGAGGGCGGCACCCTCATCGTCCCCGGCACCGACCAGAAGATCTCGTGGCACCCGCTCGGCGGCGAGATGCAGCTGCGCCTGATCGCCGCCGGCGACACCGATGCGATCAAGGCCGCCGGCGCCGACCTCGACCGCGACAAGATCAAGCCCCTGCTCGCCGCCGGCGCCGCGTGTGGCCCGACGTTCCCCGGCGTGCGCACGATCGTCGACACCTCGCCCGCCGTCGAGGTCCGCTGGACCTGGCGCGCCACGATCGACGGCGCCAAGTGCAGCGCCGAGTTGGTCAAGCAGGAGTACCTCGACGCCACCGGCAAGGCCGTGGGCACCCCGCCGTCGCCCGAGGCGCCCAAGCCCGTGAACGCCCCGCTCGCCGACCCGCCGAAGCCGCCCGACGCTCCCGCTCCGGCCGACAAGACGCCCGCCCAGGCCCCGGTCCCCGTCAAGGCCGTCGAGCCGCCCGCCAAAGCTCCGGAGTCCGCCAGCGGCTGCGACGCCGGCGGCTCGGCCCCGGGCGGCCTCGTCGGCCTCGCCCTGGTCCTGTGGCTGCGCCGGCGCCGGGCCTGATGTCCAACAGGACATGTCCCGAAGTTCTTGTCAACCGCACACGCGCGGCCGCGCCGGCGCCGGTCCTGATGTCCGCAAGGACATGTCCATAAGTTCATGTCGCCCGCACACGCGCGGCCGCGCCGGCGCGCGATCCGATGTCTTCAAGGACATGTCTCGAAGCGCAGGTCACCCCCACGCGGACGCCGGGGCGAGCCGGCGCCGCTCCTGATGCCCGCAAGGACATGTCCCGCCCGGCGGTCGCCGACCAAGCTCCACCCGCAGCGCCCGGCTCATGGCGAGATCTCGCCCACTCCCGGCGGCGCGGTGCCCTGTCCGCGAGGCCATCTGCACGCCCCGGCTGCTCCGTTCGCGCCCGCGCGCAGGGTCGGCGGTGACCGCATTCGGCGCCCCGGGAGGGCGAGCTCGCAGCAGCCAGACGCGTGCGCCGCCCTCGTAGCATTGCGACCTCGCCCCGATGCTCGCCGCTCGCCGACCCACCGCGGCCCGGGCGCCGCCCCCCGCGAACCAGGGGCGGCGGTCGACGATCGGGGGCCGACCGACTCCGCACCGGCCGGTAGGTCCGGGCGACGCCCCGCGACCGCCCTGTCCTTGCGAGTTCGTAACGCGTAAGTTCGCGCCCGAACGCGCCGGTGGTTTTGCACGCCGGACGAGACGACCGAGGAACATGCGGATCTGCGTCCTTCTCTCCGCCTACGAGGCGTCCCCGATGGTCGAACAGGAGACGACCTACGAGCCGGCGCGCTGGCTGACCGGCCACGAGGTCGAGGTCGTGACGCTCGGCAAATCGAGCTCCGCCGCGACCCTCCGGCGCCTGGCCGCCCGCGGATTCGACGTGTTCCTCAACCTCTGCGACGGCGCGTGGTTCGAGGAAGTCGCCGGCCTCGAGGTCGTCGAGGAGCTCGAGCGGCTCGGCGTCGCCTTCACCGGCCCGACCTCGCGGGCCTACGCGCTCACCAAGGCCGACATGAAGCGGACCGCGCTGGCCCTCGGCGTCGCCACCCCGGCCCACGCCTTTGTCACGGCCGACATCGAGGTCGAGCGCGCCGCCCGGTCGCTGCGCCTGCCGGTCATCGTCAAGCACTTCGACGGCTGCGCCAGCATCGGCCTCACCCCGGAGTCGCGCGTGCGCACGCCCGACGAGCTGCTCGCGCGGGCCCGCGGCACGATCGACGAGTTCGGCGGCGCGCTGCTCGAGGAGTTCGTCGAAGGCCACGAATACACCGTGCTGGTCGCCGAGAACCCCGACGACCCGGCGCGGCCGCTGGTGTTCCCGCCGGTGGTCTGCACATTCCCCCCGGGCGAGAGCTTCAAGCACTTCGCCCTCAAATGGCACGAGTACCAGGGCATGCGCTGGTCCCCGTGCGCCGACCCGCAGCTGGCCGAGCGATTGGTGGCAGCGACGCGGCAGATCTTCCTCGCCACCGACGGCGTCAGCTACGCGCGCTGCGACTTCCGCGTCGACGCCGACGGCCAGCCCTGGTACCTCGAGATCAACACCTCCTGCGGGATCTTCTACCCGCCCGGCGCCGAGGGCAGCGCCGACATGATCCTGCAGAACGACCCCACCCTCGGTCACCGCGGGTTCATGGACCACATCCTGCGCTGCGCCCTGCTCCGGGCCCGAAAGCCGGCGCGGAGGCCCCGCCGCGGCTTCGCGGCGACCTTCTCGCCCGAGCCCGAGCCGGCGTAGACCGTCGACGCTGCGACGGCGCGACGGCCCTCGCCGTCACGCCGCGGCCGTCAGCCGCAGGTCGGCCCGTACGACAGGTCGTTGATGCTGGCCTCGAGGTCCGGCAGCTGCATGTAGTCGTTCGAGCCGTCGAGCGAGATCTGGTACAGCTCGTCGCCGTTGTTCGAGAACGCCTGCTTCGTCACCGGGTCGAACTCGAGCCCGACCGAATTCCACTGACCCTCGGGGATGTCGGCGACCACCGTGCCCTCGCCGGTCGCGGGGTCGATGCTGAGGATCCGGCTGTTCTGGCCGTCGGTGACGAGCATGCGCTCGCCGACGCAGTCGACCGCCATGCCGCAGGCCTGGATGTTGACCCCGTTGCCGCCGGCGGTGATCGGCTTGGCGTCGGTGACCTCGCCGGTGGCCGGGTCGAAGGTGACGAGCTCGTCGGCGTCGGAGTCGACGCCGTAGAGGGTGCCGTCGTCGAGGAAGCCGAGGCCGCAGATCGATCGCCCGTGGTCGGCCAGCTCGGTCGGGGTGTCGCCGCTGCAGTAGTCGACGACGATGAGGACCTGCTTGGCCGACTGCGAGCAATAGATGCTGCCGTCGGCCGGGGAGATCGCGCAGGTGATCACCGCGTAGGGCGGCGCCAGCGGGCCGATGTCGACGCTGGCGAACGGCGTGATGTCGCCGTTCTCGACGTTGACCTCGGCGAACTCGCCGTTGTCGAGCGCGGTGTAGAGCACGCGGTCGCCCGGGTTGATGTCCGCGTTCGAATCATAGCAGTCGGAGCCGACATCGACCCCCGGAGGGACGCTGGTGTCGCCCCAGCCGTCGCCGTCCTCGTCCTTCATGCACTTCGTCGGGTCTTCGACCTCGGCCGAGCCCGGGAAGGTGGCGGCGTCGTCGTCGTCACAGTCGGTCCCGGGCGTCACGTCCGGGTTCATCGGCATGCTCTCGCCCCAGTCGTCGCCGTCGACGTCGGTCATGCACGCCATCGCGTCGTCGTTCGGCGCCGCCCCCGGGAAGGTGTGCTCCGAGCCGTCGTCGCAGTCGGTCCCCGGCGTCGCGTCCGGGTCGTCCGGGGTGCTGTCGCCCCAGCCGTCGCCGTCGAGGTCCTGCATGCAAGCGTCGGGCGGGTCCTCGTTCTCGGCCGCGCCCGGGAAGGTGTTCGGGTCGTCGTCGGCGCAGTCGTCGTCGTTGGGCACGAACCCGTCCGGCGGGTCCTCGCCGGGCTCCTGCGGCACGCAGTTGGCGGGGTCGCCGAAGCCGTCGCCGTCCTTGTCCTCGCACCACACCCCGCCCCCGCCGCCGGTGATCGTCTCGCTCTCGCTGTTCGAGTTCGAGTTCGAGTTCGATTCGCTGTTGCTGTTGCTGCCCTCGGTCGCGCTGCCCTCGGACGCGCTGCCCTCCGTCGGCGCCGACGCCGACCCCTCGGTGTCCGATTCGCTGCCCTCCGTCGCGCCGCTCTCGCTCGCGCTCGCGGTCAGCCCCGCCGTCATGCACGCCTCGAGCGACTGATTGAACACCGCGCCGTCGTCGACGCACGTGCTCGAACAACCGGGCGCGTGGCACAGCCCCGCCGCCAGCAACCAACCGAATCGACGCATGGAGGCCATGCACCACCGTATCGGCCCCGCCCCAGGCCCGCAAGAGCGCGCCGCGCGGGCGAACGTTCTCGCGCGAGGTCCACGCGTCACGAGGGGTCACGCCTGTCGCATCGCGCCGGAGATCGGGGTTCCCGATCGACACGCCCCAAGATGGGGACACGGCCCGCTCCCGAGGCGAGCCTCATGGTCACCGGAGCGACTCCGACACCCAAAGCCGCGACGAACCACACCTGCCCGAAGAGACAGGTTGGAATCGAGGCGAGGCGCTCACGGGGCCA
The DNA here is from genome assembly GCF_028368995.1 of Nannocystis bainbridge. Taxonomy (GTDB): domain Bacteria; phylum Myxococcota_A; class Polyangia; order Nannocystales; family Nannocystaceae; genus Nannocystis; species Nannocystis bainbridge. Next base: position 1,607,609 of record NZ_JAQNDL010000001.1, read on the forward strand.
GCATCGGGTTGCGCGACGCCGGCAGCGTGCGCGTCGCCCCGACCTCCGGCAGCTCGAACGGCGCGGGACCGTGGGCCTCCCACGACCACCAGGCGAAGCTCGGGTCCTCGAGGTCGCGATCGAAGCGCATCCGCGTCGCCAGCGGCCGGCCCTCGGGCGACACCGCCACGATCTCGACGCTCATCGTGCCCGACTCGATGCGCTCGCCGACCCGGAAGCGATCGGCCTCGGCGCGGAACAGGCGGTCGAGCGGGGCGTACAGCCAGCCGCCGTCGGGTCGCAGCTCGAGGGTGCGCGCGTCGACGCGGGTCACGGTCAGCGCGCCCAGGCCGGCGTACAGATAGCGCAGCTCGGCCGGGAACGGCAGCCCCGCCAATCGCCGCCCGGCCCGCGCATACAACATCAGCAGATCGCTCGGGGCCCGCAGCAAGACGACCCGTTCGGGCGGCGCGGCGGTCAAGTAGACGTCCGCGGCCCGCGAGGCGAGCCCGTCGATCTGCGCCAGCGACGTCGCGCGCACCGGCAGCATCACCGCGGACAGCAGCACGTGCAGCACGAACCACCCGCGGCCGAACCACCGCAGCCCGGCGCGGCGGTCCCCGGTCTCGCGCAGCTCGGCGCACAGCTGCGCCGCGAAGCCGAACACGCCGAAGCCGATCAGCAACAGCTGACGATCGGTCGGCAGCGTCGATCCGAGAGGCAACGCGCACAACAGCGTGCCGACCGCCCAGAACCGCAGCGCCGCGCTGCGCCGCAGCTCGGCCCGAAACCACGCCGCCAGGCCCGCGAGCGTCACCGCGGCGACCAGCGCAGCCGGCAGGAACAGGCCCGGCGCCATGGCGAGCGCCTCGCCGGCGCTGATGAACACCTGCGACCATACGAGGATCAGCCCGTGCGCGAGCGAGCGGACCAGGAAGCCGGGCTGGTCGCCCGGATCGAAGTAAAACCCGGAATGTGCGGTGCCGTATCCGGCCGCGACGTAGGCGACCCGCCACGCCACCACCACCGCGGCCGCGGGCAGCAGCGACACCAGCCGCCGGGTCACCGGCCCGCGCTCGATGCACAGGGCATACGCGGCGAGGAACCCGCAGACGGCCACCGCGCCCTCGCTGGCGAGCAATCCGAGCAGCAACAGGGCAGGAGCCAGCGCCGCGCCCGGGCGCCAGCCCTCACGCCAGCGCACGTACGCGGCCAGGCACCCGAGCGCCAGCGTGGCGCCCATCATGCCGTTGCGCGCCGCGAGCCAGCCGACCACCATGCCGTGGCTGTGATCGATCGCGTAAAGCAGCGTCGCCAGCCCGCAGGCCCAGCGCGCCGGGATCAGCCGGCCGTAGACCCGCGCCGCGACGACCAGCAGCAGCGCGTACCACCCCAGGCTTTGCACGTGCATCCACACGGGCTGTCCGGGCCACAGGCGCAGATCGACGAGGTGGGTGACGGCCGCGAGCGGACGCAGGAGCGCGAGTGACATCGCCTCGTGCTTCCACCACGGCGCGTCGGCGCCGGCGAACAGCGGCGTCGGCCCGCCGAACAGCACGAACAGATCCCCCGGGTCGCCGCCGCCGTCGGCCACGCGGGCCGCCTGCAGCAGGTCGTCGAGGTTGAGCCCGTTGGCGAGGCTGGGCGCGCAGAGCAACACCCCGAGCAACACCGCGACCCACGTCGCCCCGGGCCGGGCGAGCGCGCGGACGTACAGCGGTTCGGTGCTCGCATTCACTCGCTCCAATCGATCTCACGCCGCCGCGCCCCGGGCAAGGGGTGGCCGAGCCTCACAGGTGCCCCCCAGCCACGCGTAACGCCGTGCTCTCGATGGTTGCGCGCGACAGCCTCGGTGTTGCGCTTCGGCACTCGAACGACGCTCCGCCGGCTCCCCGCGAGCGCGGGGGCCCGGTGCACCGAGCTCGCCACACCCGGCCCGCCTCACCGGACATGGCTCAAAAATTATGCCCGCATGGACATGTCCACTCGAACATGCTCTTCCATGCATGTCCTTAGGGACATGCATGTTCTCCGCTCAGCTGGCGCACGCGAGCTCGCCGCCCTGACCATGCCGCCGTCGCTCGTGCTGGCGACCGCTGCTCGCCTGCGCGACGGGCCTGCGCCGCGCAGGTCGGTGAGCTCGAGCTACGACCCTTCGCGCCGTGGACGTTCACAGGCGACGCACGCGGAAGTCCGGCGAAAAATAATCCTCGTAGTTCGGGTCGTTACGCCATACCCAGATCTCGTAGGTCCCCGCCGGCAGCTCGAGCGGGTTGTCCTGTTCCCCGATCAAGCCCACCGACTCCGGCGTCGGCTCCAGGCTGACATCGTCGCCCACCCGCCGCGGAAGAATCGGCAATTCGTCCTCGTCGGCCGGCTCGCTCAGGCAGCGCAGCAAACTAAAGACCCGCCCGCCAGTCTCGAACGCATAGCGACCGTCCTCCGCCAGCTCGAGCGTCCTCCGATTACGGCCGAAGTCGGTCGAGAGCGCGTACCACCCCCCGGTCGCACAGGCGCCCGACATCGTCCAGCTCGCCGAGTCGCCCTGCCACTCGATCGGCTCCGCCGTTCCGCACGCGAGACCGCCGGCCCCCGGGTAGTACTGCTTCGAATGCTTCGAGTAGTCGTCCATGACAGCTTGCGACGAGCTGCCCAGCACCTCGACGAACAGCGCCGAGATCGCGGCGGGCTGCATACCCCGCGAGCTCCGCACGTACAGATCCATGAAGCGCTCGACCCCGTAGGTCTCGATCAGCCAGGCGACGAAGTGCCCGGCCGACGGATACTTCTCCCATGGCACGGCCGCTGCCAGATCCTCGACGGTCAGCGGCAGCAGAGTGCGCTGAGCGTTGCCCTGCAGGCGGACCGCGATGCCCTCCTTCAGCAGCGTCAACGGATTGCTGCGAGCCATCGCCGTCCAGGCGTGCACGATCTCGTGCGCTGCTACCTCGAGGGTCGTGCGCACCACCGGCGACTTGTAACACCCCCTGAGTTCGTGGTCCCGGCCGCAGTCGGCCCCGATCGCCGCCAGCTCCTCGTCGGCGTACAGATACAGCCACACGTATTCGCGCGAGACCCCGAGCATCGCCTCGATCGCGTCGATCTGCGCCTCCCAGCCATCCATGACCTCCTGGCACAGCTCGGCCTCGAACGAGGTCCCGATCCGCAGCCGCTCCGTCGCGTAGCGCGGCACGAACGGCGCCTCGACCTCGGCCTCGCAGGCCGCCGCCGCAATGGCCAGGGCGACCAGCGACCGCTTCGCCGTCCGGGTGATTGACGCCTCATACTCGTGCATAAAAAACCTGCGCCCGCGCCTCCACGCATACCCGGCAGGCGCCCCCGCGTCGAGCGTCTCGCCCCTCGGCATCGACCCCCTCGCGTCCCGCACAGCCGTGATGACCCCCACGGGCGCCCGCGTTGACGCGCGCGGGCGCGTACGCGAGCCTGCTCGAAGATGCCCCGTCCTCACGCCTCTGCCCTCTCGCTCATCGTCCTCGGGCTCGCGCAGGCCGCCTGCGGCGACTCGGCCGGCAATACTGCCGGCGCGACCACCACCGGACTGACGAGCGCGACCGCGCCGACCGGCACCGACGCCACCACCACCACCACCACCGGCGTCCCGACCACCAGCGTCGGCAGCGAGAGCGCCACCGGCTCGACCTCGACCGCCAGCACCACCGACGAGGTCTCGGCCAGCGGCAGCAGCACCGGCTTCAAGTTCGACACCCCGCAGGGCGGCGACATCGGCGACATCGAGACCGACGGCCCCGCGTCGACCTGCCACGTCGTCGACGACATGGACGCGATCGGCGATTGCAACAAGGAGGCCCCGCCTGACAGCTTCGAGCCCGAGGTCCAGTGGTCGTGGGGCAATCAGGGCACCGGCGGCAGCTCGACCACCCCGCTGGTCGCCAACCTCACCGACGACAACGGCGACGGCGCGATCGACCTGTGCGACATCCCGGACATCGTCGTCGTCACCGGCGGCCCGATCGGCGGCAAGATCCACGTCCTCGACGGCGCCACCGGCGTCGAGCACTTCGCCATCCCCACCCCCGTCGACGGCTTCGTGACCCCGGCGATCGGCGACATCGACAACGACGGCCTGCCCGAGATCGTCGCTGCCACCCCTGGCGGCACCTTCCTCGGCCCCAGCGCGCTGCTGGCGTTCGAGCACGACGGCGCGCTCAAGTGGACCTCCGCCGACAAGTTCAACCACGACCAGGGCGGCGCCGTCGCTCTCGGCGACCTCGACAACGACGGCGACGTCGAGATCGTGTGCGACGACCTCGTCGTCGACCACGAGGGCAAGACCCTGTTCATCGCCCCCGAGCAGGCGCTGTGGGACATCGTGTTTCACTGCACCGCCACCACCCTCGCCGACCTCGACGGCGACCTCGACCTCGAGATCGTCCTCGGTCAGGCCGCGTATCACCACGACGGCACCGTCTACTACAACGACGTCACGCTCAAGCCCGGCTTCCCCGCGGTCGCCAACCTCGACCCCGACCCGATGCCGGAGATCCTCCTCACCAACAACAATGGCATCACCGTGCTCGAGCACGACGGCAAGGTGAAGTTCAAGGACATCAAGCCGACCGGCGACAACGGCCCCGGCGCGTGGTTCCGGCCCTCGACGATCCACGACTTCGACGGCGACAAGCAGAGCGAGTTCGCCACCAGCTCCGCCGCCCGCTATTCGATGTTCGAGCCCGGCGGCAAGGTCGCGTGGTCGGCCAACGTCCAGGACAGCAGCGGCTGGGCCGCCGGCACCGCCTTCGATTTCCTCGGCGACGGCGTCGCCGAGGCCATGTACGCCGACGAGGTCAAGCTGTTCGTGTTCGACGGCGCCGGCGTGCCGCTGCTGGCGGTCCCGCGCAGCTCCAAGACCCTGATCGAGTACCCCGTGGTCGCCGACGTCGACAACGACGGCTCGGCCGAGATCGTCGTCGTCTCCAGCGCCGGCTACGACGACCTCCAGACCGCCCCCACCGTCCAGGTCATCCGCGACAAGCAGGACCGGTGGATCCAGGCGCGACGGATCTGGAATCAGCACACTTATCACGTGACCAACGTCCGCGAGGATTCGACCATCCCGCAGTACGAGCCGCGCTCGTGGGAGCTGCTCAACACCTTCCGCACCAACGCGCAGATCGAAGGCGGCGCCCTCTGCAAGCCCGAGCCGCCGATGTGACGCCCCGCGCGGCGGGCCGCTGCCTTCTTTACGGCGGCCCGCCGCTTCGCATCCGGAATCGAAGCATGCGCGTCCCCACCACGATCGGCTGCGCCCTCCCGCTCCTGCTCGCCCTCGCCTGCGGCCCCGCGCCGGCGCCCGGGGACACCGACGCCGAACCCACGAGCACCACCACCTCGAGCACCACCGGCACCACGACGGGCACCACGCTCGCGCCGACCACGAGCGAGGGCGACACCACCACCGGCGAGGCCTGTCTGGAAGCCACGCGTCCAGGCGAGCTGTGGTCCGACCAGGAGCCGGCGTTGACCTGCGGCGGCCCTGAGCTGTGCCCTGGCGGCGACCCGATCTACTTCGAGCTCGACGGCCCGATCTTCGACGGCGACTTCTCGGCCCCGACCTCCGCCGTGACCGACCTCGAGCGCGCCCGCTGCCTCGCCGTCGCCCTGCGCGATCGCACCCCCGGCCAGTTCATGTTCATGCCGGGCCACTCGCCGCAGGTCTTGCACGTCTTCGGCCTCGAGATCGTCGGCGAGTTCGCCGTGACGCGCAGCGATCGCTCGGGCTGCGAGCTGAGTCACCCCGAGCCCAAATCGTGCCACGTGCGCGAGCGACTGCGGCAGCTCCGCCCGCCGGCGTTCTTCGCCGACTGCGTCGACGGTGACGCCCTCGCGCTGTGGCAATGCCTGTACCACGCCGCCGAGCCCGAGCCGGCCTGCGCCGCCGGCCCGCTCGTATGTCCGCCGTAGCCGTATAACGCTCGAAGCCCGCTGCCAGCATTCGCGCCGACCGCCACGAATCTCCGGAGTAACCGCCCTTGACCGAGTCCAGTGATTCACCCCGCACCGTCCTTATCACCGGCGCCGGTCGCGGCATCGGGGCTGCCACCGCGCGGCTCGCCGCTCGCGCTGGCTATCGCGTGTGCATCAACTACGCCGCCGACGACGCCAGCGCCCAGCAGGTCGTCGCCGACTGTCGCGCCTGCGGCGTCGATGCGATCGCCGTCAAGGCCGACGTCGCCGCGCCCGCCGATGTCGAGCGCCTCTTCCTCACCTGCGAGCGCGACCTCGGCAGGGTCACCCACCTCGTCAACAACGCCGGCATCATCGGCGCCCCCGCGCGGGTCGAGGACATCGCCGCCGCCACCGTTCACGCCGTGCTCGCCGTCAACGTCGCCGGCGCCATCTTCTGCGCCCAGCAGGCCATCCGGCGCATGTCGAACGAACGCGGCGGGCGCGGCGGCGTCATCGTCAACGTCTCCTCGATCGCCGCCGTCACCGGCAGCCCCGGCGAGTACGTGCATTACGCTGCATCCAAGGCCGCGCTCGAGACCTTCACGGTCGGCCTCGCCCGCGAGGTCGGCCCGCTCGGGATCCGCGTCAACGCCGTCCAGCCCGGCACCACCGCCACCGAGATCCACGCCCGCTCCGGCAACCCCGACCGCCCGGCGATGGTCGCCCGGATCGCCCCCTTGCGCCGCGTCGCGGACGCCGACGAGGTCGCCGAGGCGATCCTGTGGCTGCTCTCCGACCGCGCGGCCTACGTCTCCGGCGCCGTCCTCAAGGTCACCGGCGGTTTGTGAGCTGATGAATGGGCATGTCTTTTAAGACATGTCTATGCGCACAGCCCGGAGTCTGGGCCCAGGAGGTTGTGACGGTGGGAGCGGGCGGAGTACAGTCGAGGCCGATGCGAGCGGATTTTCGCTACAGGTCCTCGGAGCCGCGGAGGAATCGGACGAAGTCGGTGCGTGGCTTGTGCGCAGCACTGGCGGGGCTGTGCCTGGGCGCGTGCGTGGCGGAGGGGTCGCGGGAGGGCAAGCGCGTCGATTTCGTGTATGAGACCCACGAATACGAGTTGTGTGCTGGCACCGCCACGCACCTCGATGGTTACATCGAGCGGGTGTTCGGGTTCCTGGGCGCGGCGCCGGGCGACTTCCTGGTCCCGGTCGATGTCGTCGCTACGGTGACGTGCGGGGAGCGGGAGGACGCGACCGGGTGCTACGATCCGAACGACGAGCGGGTGATCGTGAGCCTCGCCGAGCACTTTCGCTTTCGACCGACAGCGGTGCTCCGTCACGAGGTCACGCACGCGGTCGTCCACCGGGTCTGGGGGAAGAGCATCCCCTTCTTCCAGGAGGGGCTCGCCGAATCGCTGTCGCGCACGGAGGCGGTGAACACGGAGTGGACGCCCGAGCCCGGTCCGATTCTGGACATGCTCGACAAGCCGGCCGAGGAGGTCGACTACGAGGCCGCGGCGTTGTTCACGCGCTACCTGATCGATCGCGTGGGGGTCGCGTCGTTTCGCGCGATCTACCAGGGGGTCCGTGACGGGACACGGGGCGAGATCGTGGCGCAGATCGAAGCTGGCACGGGGGAGGCTTTCGCCACGCTCGAGGCGGACTTCCTGTCCGGCGCCCCGCGTTGTACCTTCGCAATCGATCTCTGCGATTCGCAGGGCGCAGTGACGGTGGCGGCGGGCGACTCGTGGTCGACGGAGTTCACCGCGTCGTGCCTCGCCCCGGAGTTCTACGGCAGCCAATCGAGCGAGGCGATGTTCACGGCCACGCAGATGCGCGTGGAACTGCAGGGGACAGGCCGCTATCGCGTGCATCTGGTGGACGATGCCGAGTTCGATCCCTCGGTCGAGCTGACGCGCTGCGGTGATTGTGAGGAGCAGTTCGTGCGCCGGATCTGGGACGGCGTGGAGCTCGAGCTCGAAGCCGGCCTGTACGCGGTGGAGGTCACCGTCAAGCCGTTCGCGCACCACGTCGAGTTCGGGCTCGAGTACCTGGGCTCCGGGTGAACGGCGGGGGCGCTCGGCCCGGCGAGGGTCGCCCGGGTCGCCCGCTTGCGCCGCGTCGCGGAAGCTCGATGGGCCCGCCGAGCGGTCCCTATCCCGCCGATGGGCGACGCGTCGCAACTGTGCAATTCATGCTCGCAGCGTTGCGAGCCGCCGCGGGCACCGCCATGGGCAGGATGCCGGGGCAGAGAGAGATCGGCGACATGACGGACACCAGCACCCCCCTGCCGCGCTTCGGACTCGACCACGAGCATTACGCCGCCCTCGTCATCGGGCGCCCCGCCACCGTCGAGGGCTCGTTTGACGGCCTCGCGGCCATCCACGCGCGCTTCGCCACGCTGTCCGCCGAGCTCGGTCTCCCCGTCGCGTTCATCGCCGGAGCGCGCGTCGAGGAGGACGAGGACCACGAGGTCGAGGGCGTGGTCGGCCTCGTGCTGGCGGTCGCGCGCTTCGGCGACCGCCCGGCGACGCCGGAGGGGGCCCTGCTGCAGCGCCACGCCGTCGCCGACGTGCCCGACGCGGTGTGGACCGCGGCCCGCGAGCTCGGGCTGACGCTCGGCGAGGATACCGGCCTCTTCCTCGCCGCCGGCGGCTGGTCGGTCGCCACGCTGCACGCGGGCGAGCCCGACGACATGGGCTGGGACGCGAGCTCGGGCCGCGACTGGCCAGGCGAGATCGTCGGCAAGAAGCTGGCGTCGGCCAGCGCCGACGGCACGCCCTACCGCCTGCTCACCGCGGAGGTCATCGCGGCCGCGGCAGCCTCGCCGTGCCTGTCGGCGAGCTACGCGTAAACGCGACCCAGGCGCACGGCGCCGGGACGTTGGATGCGCCCGGCGGCGTGCTCGCCGGGCCACCGGATGGTGTCGAGAGCCCACGCCAAGAGCGCGACCCGCAACAACACCTCGCCAATCACGCGAGGCGGCGCACTCAGCCGCGAGAGTTCCGCGCCTTGTGAGTGTAGACGAGGCTGTGTCGCGCGAGACGAGGCTCGCGCGCCGCGCGAACGGGTTCGCTGACCATCTGCGCCAAGCTCTTCAGCGCCAGGCTCTCCTGCGCGAGCGCCGGCGACGGACCGATCGCAAGCTGGACGAAATCAGTATAGAGCGGCGGAAGGTTGCCGATCGTCCGGGTGAGCTCCAGCAAGCTGCCGGCCTGGGGGCCTCGCGCATATTGCAGGTTGGTCGGGAAGACCTGCGGAATCGGGCCCTCCATGGTCGATCCGTAAGCCCCGAGCGTCATGAGCCCCGGTGCCGTATTCGGATCCGGCGCGTGCAGGAACAGGAACGTCCCGTACTTCGGCACGGTCAGGTGCGCCGATGCCACGCCACGGGTCGCCTCCGCGTTCATCAACTCCCAGCGGGTCTGCGCATACGCCTGCGTGACCTCCATGAACGGGGTCCGGACGGGAGCGAACCTCTCGCGGCCGGGCAAACACAGGATCAGATTCCCGAATGGATCGAGGAAGCCGACGGCGTTGCCGTCTCCCTCCTCGCCCGCGGCCGCCACCGCCTTGAGCTCCTCGAGGATGTCTTGGCCGGGGATGCGGGCATCCTGGGTCTTCAGCATGAAGGCCCTGGGATAGACCTTGCGAAACGCCTGCTTGACGGGCGAGTCCTCGGGGAGCCCGGACGGATCTTTCAGCTTGTCGGGAGTCAGGCCGGACTCCTCGCTGCTGATCCTGCGGACCATGTTGCTGCTGTCGGCGAAGATGGCGCCGCACCCCATCAGGTTCGCCGACGATACGGTGCCCGTCCGAAATGCGACGTGTTCACCGCCCTGGTAGGACCGCACGTAGAGCTCGGGATCCCCCTTGTGTCCGCAGGCGTAATAGCCGAACTTGTGCTTCGCGGTCCCCTGGAGGCTCGGCGGTAGGCTGTGAAACTCGAACTTCTCGTCGTAGTTGACGCCGGCATAGTCGTCGACGGCGATGACGCCAATGTTGAACCCCGCGGTGAGGAGCGCGCCGGCGCACATCACACATGGGTCGAGCGAGGTCACGACCGTCAGCTCGGATGGTGGCGGCAGTTGCAGCGCCTCGCGGTGCTCGTAGTACCAATAGACGAGCTGACGCTCCCCGTGCGCGGTCGGGTCCCAGGTGAACACCTCGCCCGAAGACAGCGGGCGCAGCACGTTATTGTGCATCCTGTGGACGAGCGCGCCGGTCTTGTTGTCCACGATGAGCCCGCCGACGGCGAACGTGCCCTGACTCGCCGCGTGCATCGCCCGGTCGAGCACGAGAGAAGCCGCCCGGTCGGCGTCGGAAATGATGATCGAATCCTCTGGTCCCACTGTACACCTCCACCGACCTAAACATCGGCCAGACATTCAACGCTGGTTCCCTCGCTCGTGTCAACCGAGGGCGAGCGACGCCTCGGGACGCCGTCTGGCGCTACACACAATCGGCAGAGAGAGCACGCGGACAAATTCAGGACGGCGTTTCGAGAAGAACAGGCCTCAGCACAGGCCGACGCCCTCCATTTCACGAACGAGGCGCGACGATACATCGCCATTCGTATGGAACATGGTCCCGCGGCCGCGAGACGTGGATCCGCGGCACCCGAGAGCTCGAGTCGCGGCCTGCGTCGGCAAATTTCGCGACGCGCATTCGCGCCGTACGCTGCCGGTCGCTCGCGTACGAGGACCGCGAATGCGTGCGAAGGCGGGCGCAAGAATTCGCTCGGACATCACGCGGAGCGTGCGATCGCGCGCGAACGCAACGTCGCCTCCATTTCCGCCCGTAGGGTTTCGCCGCCCGCCGACACTGCAGCGGTGGAGCCCCATGCGCCTGACCATCCGCGACCTCTCGAAGACCTACCCCAACGGCGTGCGCGCCCTGCGGGGCGTCGATTTGACGATCGACGCCGGCATGTTCGGTTTGCTCGGCCCCAACGGCGCCGGAAAGTCGACCCTCATGCGCACGATCGCCACCTTGCAGGAGCCTGATCGCGGCGCCATCGACCTCGGCGGCCTCGACGTGCTGCGGAACAAGCCGGCCGTGCGTGAGCGCCTCGGCTACCTCCCGCAGGAGTTCGGCCTCTACCCCAACCTCAGCGCGGAGCACGTCCTCGATCACTTCGCCGTCCTCAAGGGCATCACCGACGCCCGCGAGCGGCGGGCCCAGCTCGAATTCCTGTTCGAGCAGACCAACCTCGGCGCCGCGCGCAAGCTGGCCGTCGGCGGCTTCTCCGGCGGCATGAAGCAGCGCCTCGGCATCGCCATCGCGCTCCTGGGTGCGCCGCGGCTCATCATCGTCGACGAGCCGACCGCTGGCCTCGACCCGACCGAGCGGCACCGCTTCCTCAACCTCCTGAGCGACATCGGCCACGACGTCATCGTCATCCTCGGCACCCACATCGTCGAGGACGTGGCCGAGCTGTGCCCCAAGTTCGCCATCCTCGCCGGCGGCGAGATCGTCTACACCGGCGCGCCCGAGGCCGGCGTCGCCGAGCTGCGCGGACGGCTGTGGCGGCGCGTCGTCGCCAAGGCCGAGCTGCCCGAGCTCGCCGCGCGGCTGCACGTCATCTCCACCCGGCTCGTCACCGGGCGCCCCGTCGTCCACGTCCACCACTTCGAGGCCCCGGGCCCGGGCTTCGAGCCGGTCGCCCCCGATCTCGAGGACGTGTACTTCTATCATATCACCCGCGCCACCCGCCTGGCCGCGCGCGCCGCCTGACGATCGTGCGCGCCGGGGGTGTAGGGTCTGTCGCGGCCGCGACACTGCAAGCGGCATGAGTCCGTTCTCGACGTTCGCGGGCATCGAGATCCGCTACCACCTGCGCCGGCCGGTCAACTACATCTTCATGGTCCTGATGCTGCTCGGGGGCTGGCTCTACACCGCCACCCCGTTCGCGTGGGCGGGGCCGTTCGGCGGGGCGGTCGACAACGACGCCCCACACAAGCTGAACACCATCGTCATGTTCATGACGCTGTTCGGCGCGATCTTCACCCCCGCGATCGCCGGCACCGCGCTGCTGCGCGACTTCGAGTTTCGCAGCCACGAGCTGCTCTTCACCACCCGCCTGCGCAAGTTCGATTTCGTGCTCGGCCGCTTCCTCGGCGCGTGTCTGTTCACCGCCCTGGTCACCGGCTGCTCCGCGCTCGGCCTGTGGCTCGGCGCGCACATGCCATGGGTCGACCCGGCCCGCCTCGGCCCCGGCGGCGCCCTCGCCTACGTGTGGCCGGTGCTCGTCTACGTGGTGCCCAACGCCTTTGTCACCTGCGCCGTCTTCATCGCCGTCGGCGTGCTGACCCGCAGCTTCCTCGCCGTCTACGTCGCCGGCATCGTCATGTTCGTCGGCCGCCAGATCGGCCTGAGCGTCATGGACGGGGCCTTCCATGCCGGCCCGCAGATCGAGCGCATCATCGCCCTGATCGATCCGTTCGGCCTCGCGGCCAGCGGGCTCGTCACTCGCCACTGGACGATCGACGAGCAGAACACGCGGCTCATCGCCGTTGTCGACGCCCTGCTGTGGAACCGCCTGCTGTGGCTCGCCCTCGGCGGCCTCTTGCTGCTCGTCGCCTATCGCTGGTTCCGCATGGAGGCGTCCCCAGGCGTGCGCCGTCGCGCCCGCTCGATCGTCGATCTGCCCGTCGTCGACCCGCACCGCCCCCCGCGGCCGCGACCGCCGGTCCGCCCGCGCTCGGGCCCCGCCGCCACCTGGGCCGCCTTCGTCGCCATGACGCGCCTCTACTTCCGCGACGTCACGCGGGCGCGCCCGTTTCAGGCGGTCGTCGCCGTGCTGCTGCTGTTCATGCTGCACGCCGTCGACCTCAACTTCCAGATGATGATCACGCTGCCCGTGACCCACACGATGGTGCTCATCGTCCAGGAGTTCGGCCTGTTCTTCTCGATCCTGCTCGCGGTCTACGCCGGCCAGTTGATCTGGCGCGAGCGCGACCTGCACTGCGACCAGCTCCTCGACGCCACGCCGGTCGCCTCGGTCGCGGTGATCGCCGCCAAGATCGCCGCCCTCCTGCTCGTCCAGATCGTGCTCCTGGGCCTGCTGCTCGGCTGCGGCGTGATCTTCCAGGCGCTGTCCGGGTACATGCATTTCGAGCTCCCGGTCTATTTCGGCCACCTCTTCGGCCTCGACGTCCCCAGGCACACGCTCACGATCCTGCTCGCGGTCGCCCTCCAGCTGCTGGTCCCGCACAAGGGCCTCGGCGTCGCCCTGCTGGTCGCCTATTACGTGCTGTTCCCCCTGCTCAAGGACATCGGGCTCGAGCACCGCCTGCTGCGCTACGCCGACCTGCCGCAGATCCTCTATTCGGACATGAACGGGTTCGGCCCCAACGTGTGGTCCTTCGCGGTCCTGTGGGCTTATTACTTCGCGTTCGCCATGCTCCTGCTGGCATTCGGGCGCCTGCTGCTCGTCCGCGGCACCCCGGGCGGCCTGCGCGCCCGCCTGCGCATCGCCAGGGGGCGGGCCACCGGGGCGTGGTGGCGATTCGTCGGCCTCGCCGCCGCCGCCTGGCTCGGCCTCGGGGCCTACGCCGCCCACAACTTCCACGTGCGCAACACCTACGTGACCGAGCGCGGCGTCGAGGCGCTGCAGGCCGTGTACGAGCGCGCGTACAAACAATACGAGGGGCTGTTGCAGCCGCAGCTGGCCGCGGTCGAGCTCCGGATCGACCTGTCCCCCGAGACAGCCTCGGCGCGGGTCCGCGGCACTTACCGGATCGTCAATACGCACGAGGTCGCGGTGCCCGACGTCCACCTGCACCTCCCCGAAGAGGTGACGATCCACGCACTCTCGTTCGCCGGCGGCGCCACGCTCGTGCACGAGGATCCGCGGATCCGCCACCAGATCTGGCAGCTCGCGGCGCCGCTCGCCCCGGGCGCCGAGACGACCCTGCGCTTCGAGCTCGGCGTCGAGCGGACCGGCTTCGCCCACCGCGATCGTGACACCGAGATCCACGCCAACGGCGCGCTCCAGAGCGAGTCGCAGCTGCTGCCGTGGATCGGCTACGACCGCGACGGCGAGGTCGCGGACCGCGACGCGCGCCGGCGCCTCGGCCTGCCCGAGCGCGCCCGCATGCTGGCGGTCGACGACCCGCTGGCCAAGGGTGGCCTTGTCGTCCGCCACACCCACGCGCGCATCGATTTCTCGACCACCGTCTGCACCGCGCCCGACCAGATCGCCGTGGCCCCCGGCGCGCTCGTCCGCGAATGGCAGCAAGACGGCCGGCGCTGCTTCGCCTATGTCGTCGACAACCCGATCCTCAACTCCTGGGTGGTGCAGTCGGCCCGCTACGAGGTGGCTCGCGAGCGCCACGCCGGCATCGACCTCGAGATCTACTATCACGCCGATCACCCCTACAACATCGCGCGCATGATGACGGCGATGAAGCGGTCGCTCGATTATTATCAGGCCCAATTCACCCCGTACCAGGCGCGTCAGCTCCGCATCCTCGAGTTCCCGCGGCGGCACCAGGACTTCGCCATGGCCATGCCGGGCACCATCCCGTTCTCCGAGGGCATCGGCTTCATCCTCAAGTTCGACCCCGACGACGCGACCACCTACGATCGCCCGTTCTGGATCACCGCCCACGAGGTCGCCCACCAGTGGTGGGGCCACCAGGTGTCGGCGCGCTTCGTCCAGGGCGGGACGATGGTGATCGAGTCGCTGTCCGAGTACTTTGCGATCCTGGTGATGGAGCAGGAGTACGGGATCGAAGGCGTGGCGCCGATGCTGCGCGAGAAGCTCGAGATCTACCTGCGGGGCCGCGCGCAGGAGCGCGAGCGCGAGGTCCCGCTGGTCCGCAGCGAGGGCCAGGAGTACATCCGCTACGCGAAGGGCATGATCGCGTTTTATGGCCTCGCCGACCTCGTCGGCAAGGACCGCGTCAACGCGGCGCTGGCCGAGTTCTTGCGCGCCCGCGGCTTCGGGCCCGTCCCGCAGCCGATCGCCGACGACGTGATCGCGGCCCTGCGCGCCGTCACGCCGCCGCAATACCAGTACTTCATCACCGACACCTTCGAGACGATCACCCTCTACGACAACCGGATCTGCGACGCCGCCGTCACCGAGGAGCAGGGCCGATTCCGCGTGCGGGTCACCGCCTGCGCCCGCAAGGTCCGCGCCGACGAGCACGGCCGCGAGACCCCGGCGCCGCTGGCCGACACCATCGAAGTCGGCGTGTTCACGGCCCCGGGCCCGCGGCAGCTCCGGCTCGGCAAGCCGCTCGCGCTCGAGAAGCACGTGTTCACCTCGAAATCCGCCGACGACCCGGGCGCCGAGCTCGTGCTCGAGTTCGTGGTCGACGAGCGCCCCGCCGTGGTCGCCATCGACCCGTACTACAAGCTGATCGAGAGCCGGTCGAACGACAATTTCTTCGACCTGTGACGCCCGCGGCCCGGCGCGGGCGATGCCGCGTCCTCACGGCATCGTCCGCCGGGTCGGGGCATCGTCGGCGCCGGGCGGCCGACCTGCGACAGTCGGCCCGACGCGCCTCATTTCTTCTGCTGCTGCTCGAGCTCGGCGCGGAGGCGGTCCTCCTGCGCGCGAATCTCCGGCGTGTATTCCTCGCCGAAGTCCTCCGCCTCGAAGATCGGCCGGATCTCGAGCTCGGCCTCCTCGTTCGGCATCGGCTCCGGGCAGCGGCGCGCCCACTCGACCGCCTCGTCCATCGATCGCACCTGCCAGATCCAGTAGCCGGCCACCAGCTCCTTGGTCTCGGCGAATGGACCGTCGATCACGTCGCGCGTCTTACCCGAGATCCGGATCCGCTTGCCCTTCACGCTCGGGTGCAGGCCGTCGCCGCCCAGCATCACGCCCGCCTTGACCAGCGCCTCGTTGTAGTTGCCCATCTCGGCCATCAGCTTCTCGCTCGGCATGACGCCCGCTTCGCTGTTCTTCGTGGCCTTTACGATCACCATGACCTTCATCGTCGTGTCCTTTCGCTGCGGCACCGCGCCGGTGCCGGTAGGTTGTTCGTACACGCGACGAACGGCCAGCCGCCAGATCGACACGGCCTCGACGAATTTTTTCGTCGGCCCGCGCGGTGGGCGAAATTCTGTTTCATGACGATGATTTATGCGATCCGCCCCGGACCGCTGCGGCCTGAGCCGTGGCGCCTCGCGCCGGGCCCCTCCCCAGGTCCCTCGCCCGCGGCCGAGTCCGCGGAGACGACGCGGTTCATCTCCCGCCATCCCGGCGCGAACCACAAGGCTGTCTTTTAAGGCATGTCCTTCCAGACATGAAACGAGACCCTCGCCGCGCAGATCCGAGCCATGATCGTCTGTCACGCCCGGGCCCGCTTTGTTAGCCTCGCCGGACGATGAGCAAGGGCAAGAGCATCCACGGGTGCGTCGAGGGCGACCTGACCGCCGACGAGGACGAATACCCGCACGGCCTGCCGACCGAGATCCGGCCGCCGAAGTTGTTCCGCGACGGCGGCTTCGAGCCGCGCGGCGGCCTCGTGCTCGCCGTCAAGACCCCGCTCGGCACCTACGGCATGGGCGGCCCCGGCTTCCTCGGCATCCAAGTCGGCGGCGGCCGCCCGCACGAGCCGCGCTGGCTCGTCGTGACGCTGTGGGCCGCGGCGGGCTGGGCCACGATCGACGGCGACCTCGTGAGCGAAGAATTCTTCGAGTGCGACCGCATCGCGCTCGCGGCCGCGGGGCGTCGCTTTCGCAGCATCACGACGGCGCTCACCGGGACCACGCTGATCGCCGCCGATTGCAGCGACGACCTGCTGGTGCTGGTGTTCGAGCGAGACGGTGCGCGCCAGCGCCTCGAGATCTGGCGCGACGGCCGGGACGTGCCGCCGTGGCGCGGCAGCGGCCAGCCGCGCACGCTCGGGCCCGACGAGTCGATGCGCGACGCCGTGGTCGTCAGCGAGTCCGGCTACCTGTGGACAGCGGACGACGACGACGACGAGTGAGCCGCGCTCGCCTGCTTCACTGCGCCACGCGCAGGCGGACCTCGATGTCGATGTCCCAGCCCGAGGTCTCGTTGTTGGTGAGGCGGTAGAGCGTGCCGTACTCGATGCGGCGGATGATGTAGCTGGTGGTCCGCTGGCCGCCGCGCGGCCCCTGCGTCACCTTGACCTCGATCTGGCTCGGCCCGCGCAGGACCACGAAGTCGCCGCGGTCTCCCAGCCGAATGGCGTCGTTCTCGACCGAGTCCAGCCCCTGGCTGTCGTCGATGTAGTCGAGGATCGAGGTCATCGCGCGGGCGTCCTCGGCGTCGGGCTCGGCCGCGATCGCGGGGGCGGACAGGGCGACCAGGGCGACCAGCAGCGCCGCGGGGCCAGCTTTCGTGGTGATGTCGAAGATCCACATGAGCATCGTCTCCTTGCGAAAATCGCGGGCGCCGCCCAATCGACGGCCCCGCAAGATTGAGCCGACCCGCGCTGGCGTCCAGCGAACGGCCGCAGAAATCAGCGCCTGTCCGCCCGCCGCGAGCGTCCGCTCGCACGCCCGGCCCGCGCCCCTCGGCCGCTCGGATCGAGTCGCGGCGCTCGTCGCGATTGCATGGACTCGATCGATCGCCGAACACCGACAATCACAGCACCGCATGCCCCCGATCCCGGGGACTCTTATCGCGCTGCGGATCTCCGACCACGGTTCATTTCGACGTGAGGATGCGCCCGCGCCGCAAGCCGATCTCCCGCGCCACGATCGACGCGCTGCGGCCTGACGACCCTATGCATATCCGCGCCGGTGACATCGCGGCAATTGGCGAGAGCGCGCGTCGGTGGCGGATCGGCGCTTGTGCCATTCGCGCACCGCGAATTCGTGCTGCATTCGCCCGCGGCTCTCGTCGCGCCCCCGGCGGACCCGGGCGCGGGGCGGGCTCTGCAGCCATTCGCTGCCGCGCACGCGCGACGAAAGGGCGCCCGCGGGCCGGGGTTTCACGCGCGCCAGCGGATGTTCCTCTCGCGCGATTGCATCGAAGGACCCTGGTCACTGGCATTTCGGATCCTATCCTTCATGACCCTTTTCCAACCAAAGGGTTCGGAGACATCATGCGAAAATACCTTAGGCATCTCACCCACCTCACCCTCGTTCTCACCGCTTTCGCCGCCTGCGATTCCGGGGACATCACGCCGCGCGAGGCCGATCCGCTGGTCTGCGGCGGCTTCGCGGGCCTCGAATGCCCGGCCGGCCTCGTCTGCGTCGACGACCCGAGCGACGATTGCGACCCGCTCAAGGGCGGCGCCGATTGCATCGGCATCTGCGAGGACCCCGGCCCCGCGACCTGCGGCGGCTTCCTCGGAACCGAATGCCCCGAAGGACAGGTCTGCGTCGACGACCCGAACGACGATTGCGACCCGCAGAACGGCGGCGCCGACTGCATCGGCGTCTGCGAGGAGGCCCCCGCGACCTGCGGCGGCTTCCTCGGCACCGAATGCCCCGACGGCCAGGTCTGCGTCGACGACCCGAACGACGATTGCGACCCGCAGAACGGCGGCTCCGACTGCATCGGCGTCTGCGAGGACGGCCCGGCCGTGTGCGGCGGGATCCTCGGCACCGCCTGCCCCAAGGGCCAGACCTGCGTCGACGACCCCAGCGACGACTGCGACCCGGAGAAGGGCGGGGACGACTGCATCGGCGTCTGCACCGACTCCGGCCGGGTGTACGTGAACCACGATCCGGCCGCCTGCCTGGCGATCAAGTTCGCGTGCCCCAAGGGCATGAAGCACTTCTTCGACGCGACCGGCTGCGGCTGCGAGCCGGAGTGAGCCTGGCGACGCGGCGATCCTGACCGCGCACCGGGCCGCCCAGCCCGCCTTTGCGCGGCCCCGGACGGTCCAGCCCGCCCGCGCGCGCGCGGCGGCGTGTCCAACGGCACGCCGCCGCGCGCCCCGCGGGCGTTTTTAATCGGGTAGACGTTGCCGCGCATGAGCGACGACGAAGACCTCCCCCCGCCGACCGGCTTCGCCGCGCTCGACCTGCCCGAGCCGCTCCTCAAGGCCCTGAGCGACGTCGGCTACGAGACGCCGTCACCGATCCAGTCGCAGACGATCCCGCACCTGCTGGCCGGACGCGACCTGCTCGGCCAGGCCCAGACCGGCACCGGCAAGACCGCGGCGTTCGCCCTGCCGATCCTCGCGCGCCTCGACCGGACCCGGCCGACCCTGCAGGCGCTGGTGCTCACGCCCACGCGCGAGCTGGCGATCCAGGTCGCCGAGGCGCTGCACCGCTACGCCGCCCACATGCCGGGCTTCCGCGTGCTGCCGATCTACGGCGGCCAGAGCTACGGCCCGCAGCTGCAAGCGCTCGGGCGCGGGGTCCATGTCGTCGTCGGCACCCCGGGGCGCATCATCGATCACCTCGGCCGCGGCTCGCTCGACCTGACGCAGCTGCGCCAGGTCGTGCTCGACGAGGCCGACGAGATGCTGCGCATGGGCTTCATCGACGACGTCGAGCACATCCTGCGCGCGACCCCGGCCGCGCGGCAGACCGCGCTGTTCTCGGCCACCCTGCCGCCGCCGATCCGGCGGATCGCCCAGACCTACCTGCGCGACCCGGTCGAGGTCACGATCGCCGGCAAGAGCCGCACCGCCGACAACATCCGCCAGCGCTACTGGGTCGTCAGCGGCATGCAC
Source organism: Nannocystis bainbridge (assembly GCF_028368995.1). Lineage (GTDB taxonomy): Bacteria > Myxococcota_A > Polyangia > Nannocystales > Nannocystaceae > Nannocystis > Nannocystis bainbridge. Next base: position 1,627,137 of record NZ_JAQNDL010000001.1, read on the forward strand.
AAGCTCGACGCGCTGACGCGGATCCTCGAGGCCGAGACGTTCGACGCGATGATCGTGTTCGCCCGCACCAAGGTCGCCACCGACGACCTGGCCGAGCGCCTGCAGGCCCGCGGCTTCGCGGCCGCGGCGATCAACGGCGACATCCCGCAGGCCCAGCGCGAGCGCACGATCGCCATGCTGCGCGACGGCGCGATCGACATCCTCGTCGCCACCGACGTCGCCGCCCGCGGGCTCGACGTCGACCGCATCAGCCACGTCATGAACTACGACGTGCCGACCGACCCGGAGAGCTACGTCCACCGGATCGGCCGCACGGGCCGCGCCGGCCGCAGCGGCGAGGCGGTCCTGTTCATCGCCCCGCGCGAGCGCGGCCTGCTGCGCATGATCGAGCGCGCGACCCGACAGCCGATCACGCCGATGGAGCTGCCGACCATCAAGATGGTCAACGACGTGCGGCTGGCGCGGTTCAAGCAGCAGATCCGCGACAGCATCGCCGCTGGCGGCCTCGAGCCGTTCCAGAACGCGATCGAGGAGCTCGAGAAGGAGGACAACATCCCCGCGCTCGAGATCGCGGCCGCCCTGGCCAAGATGGTCCGCAAGGGCGAGCCGTTCATGCTGGCGGCCGAGCGCCGCGAGCCCGAGGAGCGGCACACGCACGAGGAGCGGCCGCCGGCGCGCGGCCCCGACCCCGGCATGGCCGCCTACCGCGTCGAGGTCGGCCACCTCCACGGCCTCCGGCCCGGCAACCTGGTCGGCGCGATCGCCAACGAGGCCCGGCTGACGAGCAAGCAGATCGGCCGCATCGACATCCAGAAGGACCACGCCTTCGTCGAGCTGCCCGCCGAGCTGCCCGACGAGCTGCTGCAGCACCTGAAGAACGTGTGGGTCGCCGGCGGCCAGCTGCGGATCACCCGCGACGGCGAGCCGCCCGACGACGAGGGCAAGCGCCCGCCCAAGCGCAACCTGCTGCGCGGGCGCCTGTTCGGCAAGCCGCGCCGGAACTGAGCCGCACGAGCGGCCGCCGATGACACGAGAGACATGTCCTAACGGACATGTCTCTTTTCATATGTCTGTCGAGGCATGTCCTCTCGAACATGTCCCGAGACGCTGCGAGGCGGGCTCGCGCGCCGCTCGCCGTCGGCCGCGCCCGACCCGCCTTCGCCCGCGACCTCGACCGGGGCACGGCGATCGCCCCGAGCTTCCGCGACGCGGTCAAGCTGCACCACCTCGTCGACACCATCGCCGAGGCGTCCGCCAGCGGCCAGCGCAAGCTGTGGCAGCGACCGTAAAACCAATGCCATGAGCCGCACGCGATCGCCGGTCCGCGGCGTGTGGTAGCGTGGCCGCGATGACCCCGGCGGTCGCCCTGCACGAGTACCTCGTCCGCCGCTACCCCGACCCGCGCGACCTGCGACAGCTCGTCGAACTCCACCTCGGCGCGGAGATCGGCAGTGCGCTGCCCGTCGAGGTGCACGCGCAGAGGTTGGCATTCGTGCTGCTGCAGCACTGCGAACATCGCGGGCAGACGCTCGAGCTGTTCGCGGCCCTGCAGCACGACGCCGGCGGCCGCGGCGAGGAGCTCGCCCGCGTCGTCGCCGACTACCTGGCCGCGCACCCCGACCCGTCGCTGCGCCGCGCGATCGATCGCTACGCCGAGCACGCCCGCCTCACGGCCCGCCGCCCGCCGCTCGAGCAGCAAGTCGGCAAGTTCCTCGACGGCGCCGACCACGACCTCGACCGGGTGTGGATCTCGCTGACCTCACGACCCGTCCCGGCGCCGCAGCTGCAGCCGCCGACCGACGCGCAGGGGCCGATGCCGCTGCCGGTGCTCGAGGTCGCCGCGCCGGTGCTCGAGCTGTGGCCGGCACAGGCGCCGTGGCTGCTGCTGCTCGGCGACCCGGGCGCGGGCAAGAGCGTGGTGGCCCGCCGGGCGCTGATCGAGCAGCTGGAGGCCGGAGGTCGGACGCCGGTCCGCGTCGAGCTGGGGCGCTATGCGGCCTGGACGACCCGGGCGACCGGTCCGCACAGCTTCCTGCGCTTCCTCGGCGAGACCTTCGCTACCACGGGCGTGCCGCTGTCGGCGACGCAGCTCCGCGGGCTGGCGCTGGCCGGCGAGGTGACGTGGATCGTCGACGGCCTCGACGAGGTGGCCGACGCCGAGCTGCGATCGCACTGCGTCGAACAGCTGATCCACCTGCGCGACCGCGGACCAGTGCTCGTCACCAGCCGCCCGCGCGGCGTGACCCCGGCCCGCGAGACCCTGCGTGAGGCCGGCTTCGCCATCCACGAGCTGGTCCCGCTCGACGATCCGATGCTGGCGAAGCTCGGAAACAACTGGTTCGGCGCGGGCCTCATCGACGCGGCGGCGCTGCAGCGCGCGCTCGGGACCGCGGCGGTGCGCGAGCAGATGCGGTCGCCGCTGATCGCCACGTTCGTGCTGGTGCTGGCCCGCCGGGGCATGCCGCTGCAGCAGCGCCACGCGGTGCTGTCGCAGATCTGCGCGCTCACGGTGCGCACCTGGGCCGACCGCCGCGGGCCGCTCTCGCTCGACGCCCGCGCCCGCATGGCGTTCCTGCGCGGGCTGGCATGGACGATGCTGACCGCGCCCGGCCAAGGGGCCGAGAACATCGTCGAGCACGCCGCGCTGCACCGCTTCGCCGCCAGCTTCTTCCGCGAGCGCGAGCCGGGCCTGAGCCGCGACGAGGCGGTCGCGCGGGCCGAGTCGCTGATCGCCGAGCTCAACGAGGAGGTCCACGCGATCTCGCCGCTCGGCGGCGCTAGCTTCGGCTTCGTGCATCGCTCGCTGCTCGAGTTCTTCGCCGCCGACGCGCTGGCAGAGTCACAGGACCCGGATGTGGTGGCACGATTCGCCGCCGATTGGCACCACAGCACCTGGACCGAGGTCCTGCCGATGGCCTGCGGGCTGATCGCGGAGAGTCGACCGGCGCTGGCGGTGCGGGCCTTGCGAGCGGTCGTCGCCGGCGGCCCCTCGCTCGCGGCCGCGCGCTTGCTGGCGGCCAGCGAGTTCGTGGTGCGCTGCTTCGCCGAGGTCGAGCCCATCGGTCCCGATCTGGCCGCGCTGGCAGATGCGCTGAGCGAGGCGTGGATCTCGCTCGCCGCGCTGGGCGAGCTCGACATGCGCGGGCTGGCGGCCGTGCTGCGCCCGATCGGCCCGCGCTGGCCCGGTGCGCGCCGGCTGGGCGAATGGTTCGAGGCGACCGGCGGGAGCGGACGGCTGCTGGGGATCCCGGAGTTTAACGTGCAGCTGTCGCACGGCAGCTCGACCCAGGTGTCGCTCGTCCACGCGGTGATCGCCGTGACCGCCGTCGCGTCCCGCCCGCGCCTGCTCGCGCGTCTGCTCGCCAGGTCGCCGGCCGTGCTCATGCCATTCGCCGATGGCCTGGCGAGCATGGGCCCGTGGACCGACGGCGAGCTCGAACAGCTGATCCGCAGCCTGGATCGCTTCGGCTGGGCGTGGGACGCCCAGGTCGTGGCCTGGCTCGGCGACCTCGCCGGCACCGCGGCCGAGCCCGAGCTGGCGCTGAGGATGCTCGACGAGGGCCGTGATTCGCTCGAGCGCATGTTCACCGCCGCTCTGCTGATCTCGTCGTCGACGATGCGTAGCGAGGCGATCTCCGCCCTCGATGGTGAGATTTCGGCGATCGCCGCCCACCAACCGAGCGTGATCTTGCAAGAGATCAACGCTCAAATCGTCGCCACCGCGCTGCGCCTCGAACCGACCGCCGCGGTCGACCTGTGTCGGCGATTGATGGCCCTCGGGGCCCCCGAGCCGCGTGCGACTGCCTGTCTGCTCGCGGCGCATTTCGGCGACGAAGAGGCCGCCGCCGCGCTGGTGACGATGTTGCGCTCCCAGGATCGCCGCACTCACGACGCGGCCAACTGGGCGCTCACCCACGGCCGCCTGCGCGACGGCATCGATCGGGTGCTGGCCTCGCTGGGCGACGATATCGGCTGCGTGACGCTGGCGTGGGCGGCGATGACCCTGCCGCCGGTGGCCGAGCAACACGGCCGCTGGGCCGCCGCGCGGGCGCTGTGGTGCCATTTGGCCGATGCCGGCGAATGGAGCGGTCAATTGCGCTGGATGGCCGTCGCTGCCTTGATCAGCCGGCCGACCTGGCGCGACGCCGGGATCGAGCGTCTGTTACGATTGCAGCCGGACACCCCGCCGAACAGCCCCAACATCGACACCGCCCTGCGCCGCCTCGGCGAGTACCCCGACGGCCCCGAGCACCTGCGGCGATTGCTGGCCGCCGAGCCCGGGCGTGTCCGTCGGCGGTGGATCGCCCAGGCGCTGCTCGAGCGCGACCCCGACAATCTCGCCGCCCGCGACGAGCTGCGCGCGCAGGCCGATTCCAGCGGTGATCGCCAGGAGCAGCACCTCCTCGCCCATGCGATGCGTCGCCTCGGTCTGCCGCGCGCCGACTGGGAGGCGGTCGCCCGCAAGGTCGCCGGCCACGGCGACGACCCGATCTCGCGCTGCGCCGTCGCCGTCCTGCTCGCCGACGTCGAGGCCCTGCGCAGCCTCGACGCCGAGCTCGCGGCGCGGACCGACGACCCCCGGCGCCCCTCGATCGACCCCGACGTGCGCGAGCTCGCCGGCCTGCTGCTGCGCGTCGAGGACCTCCGGCTGCGGCTCGCCGGCGGCTGACCGCCGGTCTATCCTCGCCGCGATGTCGCCCTTCTCCGCCGAGTTCCTCGGGACCGCGCTCCTCATCGTGCTCGGCGACGGCGTGGTCGCCAACGTCGCCCTGGCGCGCACGCACGGGCACGGCGGCGGCCTCATGGCCATCACCGCCGGCTGGGCCGCCGCGGTGTTCGTCGCCGTCTACGCGGTCGCCTCGACCAGCGGCGCGCACCTCAACCCGGCGGTCACCCTGGCGCTGGCGCTGCGCGGCAAGTTCCTGTGGCAGGATGTCCCTTCGTACATGTGCGCCCAATTGCTCGGCGCCTTCGTCGGCGCCACGATCGTGTGGCTCGCCTATCGGCGCCAGTTCGACGCCACCGCCGACCCCGCGACCGTGCGCGGGGTGTTCTGCACCGCGCCGGCGATCCGCGACCTCGGCAGCAACTTCCTCACCGAGGCGATCGCCACCTGCGTGTTCGTGCTCGGGGTGCTGCAGATCGCCGCGCCGACGCACGGGCTCGGGGCCCTCGACGCCCTGCCGGTCGCGCTGCTGGTGCTGGCGATCGGCCTGTCGCTCGGCGGCCCGACCGGCTACGCCATCAACCCGGCGCGCGACCTCGGGCCGCGGCTGGCCCACGCGATCCTGCCGCTGCGCGGCAAGGGCGACAGCGACTGGGGCTACGCGTGGGTGCCGATCGCCGGCCCGCTGGTGGGCGCGACCGCGGCGGCGCTGCTGCACGGGGCCCTGTTCGGGGGGTGACACCTCGCGCCCGCGTCGCCGCGGGCTCCGGCGACGCGGACGCGTGGCATCACAGCGCGGAGAGGACTCGGAGCGTCACGAAGGCCGCGACGCGGATGCATCGCCGATCTGCCAGTGGAGCTCGCTCCGAGAGGCATCGATGCGAAGTTCACGGCGGTCCCGCGCGCGAATGCGAGGACCTGGACAGTCGCGCCGCTGATCGGTCGGACCTGACGGTCCGTGGCCGGGCCAGCGGGCGCGAGCTCGGGGGCGATAAGGGGAGTGTGAATAGAGGGAGTGTCGGCCCCGGCGTCGAAGATAGCGGCGACGACGAGGTCTTCCCATAACGCGGACCGCGGCAGCGCGGGCGGATACAGATACTGCGCATGACGGACCCTCGGTATCGCCAAGGATGAACAGCCTCGGACGGACTGCCACCGCCCTCGCCTACCTGTGTGATACCCGCCGCGCCTCGGCGGCACGGACCTGCACGCCGCCACAGCCCTGGCCTCAGGGGCCCTGTTCGAGCACGAATTCGGCCGGCAGCGTCGGCCCCCCCACGACCCGGATAAACCCCGTTTCGTCGCCCTCGACCGGCTCGCGCTCGATCTGGCAATCGATGTTCGCGACCTCGCTGCGGCAGCGCAGCTCCTGCAACCAGTGAAATCGCAGCACCAGCTCCTGCGTGCCGGGCGCCGGCTTCGCCGCCGACACGGCGATCCGTCCGAGCCCCGCCTCGACGCGGGCGCTGCCGCGGACCAGGTACCCGGCCGGCTTGCGCACGCGGTAGGCGCGATAGCGGCCGCCGACGATCCCGCGCGGCTCGAGCAGGTCGAGGCGGCGCTCGATCGCCGGGATGTGCGGCACCGACATCAGCACGTACGCGACGTTGAAGGTCTGCAGATAGCGCTCGAGGCCCTCGTTGTAGCGCTCGTCGCTGTCGAGCCAGTGGAACAGGTTGGCCTGCTCGTGGATGGTCCGGCGATCGGGGAAGCCGCCGAGGATCGGCCGGTCGGTGGCCCAGCGCAGGTACTCGCCGAGGGCCCAGTAGTGCACGAGGAACCGGCCCTCGTCGGGCTGCGCGGCGACCCACGCGGCGACCTCCTGGAAATCGTCGCTGATCGGCTTCAGGCGCATGCTCGGGAAGAACTGCTCCTCCTGCACCACGCTCTTGAGGAAGCCCATCGGCGACACGTCGACGCCGGGCAAGAAGGTCGCCAGCTGGGCGTAGACCCGCGGCGCCAGCAGCACGAGCAGGCCGATCGCCAGCCCGCGCAGGCCCGCGGGGATCTGCGACCATGTCCTTCGGGTCAGGTTGTCGGCGAGCCACGGCCCGGCCAGCACCGCGGCCCAGCAGGCCATCGGCGCCGCGAACCGGTACGGCTCGGTGGCCGGCACCAGCGGCAGCAGGGCGCCTATGTAGCTGAGCCCGAACAGCCACGCCAGCGTGCCGCCGGCGAAGCCGAGCGCCGGTTCGCGCGTGCGTCGCCAGGCCAGCAAGGTCCCGATCGCGGCCAGCACCGCGATGGTGCGCACGAACGTGCGCTGGCGGACGAACCCGGTCGTCAGCGGATCGACGAACACCTCGAGCAGGTCGTAGAAGAAGAACGCGGGCGTGGCCTGGCCGAGCTTGTGCGACGGCGCCATCAGCTCCATGTGCGTCAGGGCGGGCCACAGCCAGTAAGCATTGACGGCGATCGTCAGCGCCGCCAGGCCCCACACGCGCGCGTGGCCGGCGAGCGCGAGCCCGCGGGCGCGCGCGACGTAGAGGCCGATCATCGGCCCCGCGAGCGCGGCGAAGCTCCACACGTGGGTCAGCAGCGTCAGCGGCAGCAGCACCAGCAGCGCCGCCCAGCCGCCGCGTGCCGGTGCGGCGCCGAGCTGGCGCCAGAACAGCGCCAGCACCAGCACGCACAGGTGCGAGACGGTCGCGAACGAGATCATGCCGCCGCCCCAGAAGAAGCGGATCAGCGACTCGAAGTGCCACAGCAGCACGCCGAGCCCGAACGTCCACGCCTGCGACCGGGCCGACACGCCGAGCAGCCGCGCCGCCAGCGTCAGCGAGATCGGCATGGCGATCGCCGAGACCAGCGTGTAGAGGTTGAACGCCATCGTCAGCGGCAGGCCCAGCCGGTGCAGCACGGTGCAGAACAGGAAGTGGGCCTTGTTGTCGACGTCGAAGAACAGGCCCGCCGGATAGCCGGCCAGCATCATCGGGTCGTAGACCCACAGCCGACCCTCGGCCAGCGCCCGCGTCAGCGTGTGCGTGTGCTGAAAGTGGGTCTGGTAGTCGGGCCCGCTGAACGGCTGGGCGCCGAACACCACCCGCAGCGGGATGGCGTTGAGCACCAGACCGGCGTGGATCGCCGCGAACCCGAGGAACATGCCCCGGTGCCCGCGCAGCCAGGCCCAGCGCGTGCTCCCGGCCGCTGCGGTGGGGTCGGTCATCGGCGGCGCGACGATACGCCGGGCCCGCCCGCGGCGTCAAAGGTGGCGCGGCCCGGCCGCGAAGATCGGCGGCGCCGACCGCTGGATCCCGGCGCGCCCGACGAGCACGACCTCACCGCAGCCCGGGCTCGCCTCCAGCGCCCTCGCCGCGGGCCGTCGCCCGCCGACCCATTGCCATCACATGTCCTTCAGGACAGCACGAAGCACGAGCGCCGCCGGTATACGCCCGGCGCGGACCTGCGCGCGTGACCGCCCCCGCCGGCCCGCCCTCCGAGGACGCGAGGAGCCGGCCTTGCCGGGCATCCGCCGGCCATCCATCCTTGCAGCATGACCTTCGCTTGTGCTCGCCTGGCCTCGTGCGCCTTGCTGCTCATCCTCTCCTGTGGCCCGGGCGTCGGTGAATCCGACACCTCGTCCACCGGGACGCCCGGGCCCTCGACCACCTCCTCGAGCGACCCCGCGAGTTCGTCCGACAGCAGCACCTCCGCTCCCACGAGCGACAGCGACGGCGCCACCTCCTCCTCCGCGAGCGACAGCGACGCCACCGCCTCCACCTACACGAGCGACGCCACCACCACCTCCTCCACCAGCGACGCCACCGCCTCGACCAGCGAGCCCTCCACCGTCACCGGCGATCCCCCTGGCCCGGCCCTGCCAGCCGGCTGCGAGTCGACCGATCCCGAGGTCGCCGCCGGGTTCGCCATCGCGCTGCCCGGCTGGCCCCCCGACCACACGCTGCCACCGCTCGAGTTCGTCACCTGCGTCATCGACGAGGTCATCGTCGACGTCATCGTCGACGTCGACGTCGTGACCACGAAGTTGACTTGCGACATCGCCGGCACCCTGCGGCCGGTCGAAGTCACCATCGACGCCGGGCCCGAGGGCCCGGTCGCCTGGGGCGCCGGGCAGTCCGTGCGTCTGCGTCACGCCGACATCGAGGGCGACAGCATCCGCCGTTCCCTCCACATGAAGCCGATCGATGACGACGACGCCGTCCTGATCCTCGCGCTCGACATGTTGAACGGCGACGGCCTCGACGTGTTGGGGTCGCCGCTGCAGATCGACGTCGAGCTCGCCTGCGATCCGGAGATGACAGGCGAGTCCCGCCCGACCCTGCTGCGCTTCGGCCTGCCCGACGACTCGGACGCTCTGGAGCTGTTCAACGGCCACCGCGGGGTCCTCGCTATCGACGACGCCTTCGCCTACGCCATCGACCTGGCCGAGTCCCGCGGCAATGCCCTCCATCCCGACGGTCGCGTCCAATTCCTGATCCGCAGGGTCGCCGACTGACCCTCGCGTAGCGTGAACCCTCCTGGTTCTTCTAACAATGCCAATAGGACATGCTCCAAGAGACATGTCCTCGAGGCCAGCCATCACCGCGGCACCTGCCCGCCGTAGATCGTCGCCAGCCAGATCTCGAGCAGCACGTCCACCACCCGCGCCTCGTCGATCATCGGCGCGTGGTCGGCGAAGCCGGCGTGCAGCACCCGCTCGTTCATCCAGTTGAGCGCGACGGCGAGGTCGCGCGCCGGGGCCCCGCAGCGCGCCGCTCCACGCGCGCGCTCGGCCTCGATCGCCGCCGCCGTCTCCTCCACCAGCCCCGTCATCACCTGCGACCACAGCGCGCGGACCTCCGGGTTCGTCACGCGCGCGTCCGCGGCTGCCACGCTGACGGCCCGGTGGGCGCGGAAGATCCGGTAGTACGTCTCGATCGCCGCTCGCCACCCCCGCGCCGGATCCCCGGCTGCGCTCGCCAGCGCCGCGTCGCGCTCGGCCCGCGCCTGCTCGACCATGCGATCGAGCAGCGACAGCAGCACCGCGTCCTTCGACGGGAAGTAAAAGTAGAACGTCGGCCGCGAGATGCCGGCCCCGCGGGCGATGTCGTCGATCGAGATCTCGGGCAGCGCGCGCTGCTCGAGCAGCTTCTCGAAGCTCGTAAGGATCGCCTGCTCGCGGTCGTCACCGCTCGGGCGGCGGGCCCGGCGGCCGCGCGACGGGCGGTCCTTGCCCTCGCTCATGGCCGACCTCGCCCGGTCGCCGATTTGCCGAAAAACGCGCTCACGGCGGCAATCTGGACCCATCCGGCCCGCCAGTCAACACCATGTTGACACACTCGACACGGTGTTGAACACTGTCGGGGTCATGACGCCCGAACACCTCGACGTGCTGATCATCGGCGCTGGTCTGTCCGGCATCGGCGCCGCCTATCACTTGCAGCACGGGTGCCCCGGCAAGCGCTTCGCCTTGCTTGAGGGTCGGGCCGACCTCGGCGGCACCTGGGACCTGTTCCGTTACCCCGGCGTGCGCTCCGACTCCGACATGCACACGCTCGGCTACAGCTTCCGCCCGTGGGCCGAGGCGCGGGCAATCGCCGACGGCCCCTCGATCCTCAAGTACCTGCGCGACACCGCCGTCGCCTACGGCATCGATCGCAAGATCCGGTTTCATCATCGCGTCGTCGCGGCGCGTTACGCCACAGCCGACGCCCGCTGGACCGTCGACATCGTGCGCGGCGACACCGGCGAGGCCTCGCAGCTCACCTGCGATTTCCTGCTCGGGTGCACCGGCTACTACCGCTACGACGAGGGCTACACCCCGCAATTCGCCGGCACCGAGCGGTTCGCCGGTCGCATCGTGCACCCGCAGCACTGGCCGGCCGACCTCGACTACGCCGGCAAGCGGATCGTCGTCATCGGCAGCGGCGCGACCGCGGTAACGCTCGTCCCGGCGATGGCCGGGACCGCCTCGCACGTCACCATGCTGCAGCGTTCGCCGACCTGGATCTCCAGCCTGCCGACCGACGATCGCATCGCCGGCTCGCTGCGCCGCTGGTTGCCCGAGGCCGCCGCCGCCGCCGCCGTGCGCTGGAAGAACATCCTGTTTCAGCTCGGCATTTATCAGACCTCGCGCCGGCGCCCGCACCTCATCAAGCGCGTGCTGCGGAAGGCGCTCGAGCGCCAGCTGCCCGCCGGTTACGACATCGACCGTCACTTCACCCCGCGCTACGACCCGTGGGATCAGCGGCTGTGCCTCGCGCCCGACGGCGACTTTTTCAAGGCCATCCGTCGCGGTCACGCCTCGGTGGTCACCGACGAGATCGAGAGCTTCACCGAGACCGGCCTGCGCCTCAAGTCGGGCGACGAGCTCGCCGCCGACATCATCGTCACCGCGACCGGCCTCAACCTGCTGCTGTTCGGGGGCATCCGCGTGTTCGTCGATGGCGCCGAGGTCCCGGTCTCCGCGCGCAAGACCTACAAGGGGCTGATGCTCGAGGGCGTGCCCAACTTCGCGTTCGCGCTCGGCTACACCAACGCCTCGTGGACCCTCAAGGCCGACCTCACCGGCGCGTACGTGTGCCGCCTGCTCAAGCACATGGAGGCCCGCGGCCACCGCCAGTGCGTGCCCGTCAACGACGACGCCAACATGGCCGAGCGGCCGCTGCTCGACTTCGGCGCCGGCTACGTGCTGCGCTCGCTGGCGATGCTGCCCAAGCAGGGCGCGCACGCGCCGTGGCGGCTGCGCATGAACTACCCGTCCGACCTGCTGGCCCTGCGCCTCGGGCCCGTGACCGACAGGGCGATGCGGTTCTCGAGCCCCGAGCCCAGCGCTCGCGCGTGAGCGCGACCGCGAGCCTCAATCGCAGCCCATGCAATACCGGTAGACGACCGCCGCGCCGTCGACCAGCACCGTCAGCGCGGAGGGACCGCCCGGCGCGCTGGCGTGGGTGAACGCGTACGCCGGCAGGTCGAGCCAGTGCGTCCGCGTCAGCCCGCCCTCGGCCTCGTGCCAGGCCCACAGCCCGCCCTCGGCCAGGATCGTGGCCGACAGCAGGGTCGCGCCGTCGACCTCGTACCCGCCGACGTGGATCTGCCGGATCGGCGGCGTGAACCCGGGGTTGATGCGATCCCAGGTCTCGCCGTCGTCTCGACTCACCAGCAGCGCGCCGTCAGCCGCGCCGATCATGCCCATGGCGGGGCCTCCGCCGCTCGAGGTGAGCGCCACCGTCCGCAGATCGGCGGTCGTGTCGACGGGGACAGGCGCCCAGGTCTCGCCCTCGTCGCCGCTGCGCACGATCGTGCCGCCGTCGCCGACCGCGACGGCGACCGGCCGCGCGAGCGCCACTGCCTGCAGACGCTGGTCCGTGCCGCTGACGCGCGCTCGCCACGTCTCCAGATCGCCGCTCGCCACCAGCACCGTGCCGTCGTCGCCGACGGCGATGCCGATCCGGAACGGGCAGTGTGCCACCAGCCCGCGCAGCGCCGCCGCGGTCGCCGGAGAAGTCGGCGCATGCCAGGTCTCGCCGAGATCGTCCGACACGCGGATCGTCCCGCGATCGCCGACGACGACATACGGACACATGGGATCGATCGAGCCGAGCGCGAACACCCCGTGCAGATCGGCGTCGGTCCCGGCGTCGCGCGGCTCGTAGCGGAAATGCCACCGCCAGCGCTCCGCCCGCCCCGACCGCGACCACGGACTCGGCCACGCGCAGCGGCTGCTCGTGGTCGAGCCGGAACCACCGATCGCAGTCGTCCTCGCGCGGGCACACGTGGCAGCTCGCCAGCGCCACGGCGACGCCCGCGACGGCGACCCGCCCGCTCGCCCCGGAGCGCATCGATGCGCCGCGTCTCGCTCGCGCTGCTGGCACTCGACCTCCGGGGACGGAGTCGCCGGGGCCGCAATAAAAATTGCGGCAGCGCGACGAATGCTCGCGCGTCCGTGGGCGCCGCCACGGCCGCCCACGACCTCGTTCACGCGTCACCGAGTGCGCTCGGCGCGTCCGGGGAGCCTCAGCGCACCCGGTCGTCCGCGACTGCGGTTATGTGATACACCGATCGCCCGCCTTCTTCCTGGGCGGACTGCGGTCGCGGTGGAACACGAACACCTTGCCGAACACGCCAATGGCGAGGGTCGAATGCCCGGTCGTGGCCGAGACGACCAGGTAGTCGCCGTGGATGAGCACGGGGGCGTTCAGCAGGTCCGCCGCGCGCAGCGCCGTCGCGTGCTGCGCCCGGTCCGGCTTCGTCAGGAGGGCCAGCAGGAGCAACGTCACCACGGCCACCCTGTCGATCCAGCGCGAGCGGCCGACGAACCGGCCCCGGAGCGCGACCAGGAAGAGCAGCACGAAGCCGGCGAGGACGGGGAGCACCACCGCCTGCCGCAGCAGAGGGCTGAGGGCGTCTCCAGCCACCACCGTGTTGATAAGGGTCGGTGCGGACACGAGGTCCAGCAGGTCTGGTTGCATCGAGAATGTCTTCCGCGATCGCGCTTGCGATCTGCGGAATGGCGGCCCGACCACTCCAGAACCTGTGACGGAACTCCCGTCACACCCTACGCGGATACGCACCGCGCACTACGTAGATAACCCACCATGGCTCAGCATGCAAGGGGCCCGCGGGCCAAAGACGGCACGGCGCGTCTGGCGCCCGAGCATTGGCCGCCTGTCTTCAGATTACAAGGAGTTCATCTGTGACGCCCTGTCGCTCCCCGGCGCGCGGCCGGGGCGCCCGCGGCGGGGTCTTCTCCCTCGGGCTCACGACCACCGCCCGGCGCGTCCCTGGAATCGTGCCCTCCCTGCCAATGGAACACCCCACGCAATCGGTCCGAGCAATGTTTGGCCACACTGCGATGGGCGAGTTCACGCATCTCCCCCACCGCCGAACGGCCCTCGTGATTCTCGTCGCCGGCCGCGCCCCCGCCCGGCTCCCGGGCTTATCGTCCGGGGCGACTGTCCCTCGCCATGCCCGTCATCGCCGAACCCGACCGCCTGCCCGCCCTGCGCCGCCTCGGCCTGTCGCCGGCCCTGCTCCGCCTCGCGGCCGGTCAAGCGCCGCACCCGGCCCTGGCGCGCTGCCTGAGCGGTCCGCCCTTCTATCTCTACCGCGGCGCCCACTCGCCGCCTGGCTCGCCGCTGGTGCCGCTGTGGGATCTGCACGACCAGGCGCTCGCCGTACGCGCCGCGACCGACGCCCTGGAATTCCTGCGCTTCAGTATCGAGGCACCGGCGCACCCCGAACACCTGGCCCGCACCGAGGCTGGCTTCTGGGCCACCCAGTTCGACGCCCTGTACGAGCTGGACCTCGACCTCGACGCCCTGCACGCCGCCGCCCAGGCCGTCGGCTACCGCCACCTGGCGCTGCAACTGGGGGCCCGCGACGCGTACGAGCGGGAGGACGCCGCCCATCCCGCATGGCTCTCGGGCCTGGTCGCGCGCATCGACGCCCTGCAGGTCTGAGCCCGCGCCCGCGCCCCCGAATGCCACGACACCGCGGTCCATGGCAATGGCATGACTCTGTCGAGCGCGGCGGTACCTGCCGCGGAGCGCCAAGAATCGGGCGCCCCGACTGCGACACCGCCGGCCAATGGCCTCACGCGCCGGCGACCTTGAGGCGGATCCGGTACACGCGGGCCTGGGCGGTGATGAACAGCGCCTTGCCGTCGGGGTCGCCGAACTTGCAGTTGGTCACCTGCTCCGGCACCTCGATCGTGCCGAGCAGCTGGCCCGCCGGCGTGACCACGCGGACGCCGCCGCCGCCGCTGACGAACAGGTCGCCGAAGCTGTCGACCGCCATGCCGTCGGGGTTGCCCGGCAGATCGCTCTGCAGGTCGATGAACACCTCGCCGCCCATCGCCTGGCCGTCGGGCTGGACCTCGAACACGCGCACGTGCTCGCCGTTGGTGTCGGCGACGTACAGCCGCGTCTCGTCGGGCGACAGGGCGATGCCGTTGGGGCGGTCGAAGTCGTCGGCGATCAGCGACAGCTGGCCCTGCGGGTCGACGCGGAACACGCCCTGGAAATCGAGCTCCTGCTGGTTGGGCTGGATGCCGTAGGGCGGGTCGGTGAAGTAGATCGTGCCGTCGGAGCGGACCGCGATGTCGTTGGGGCTGTTGAGGCTGTTGCCCTCGAACTCGCCGGCCACCGTCTCGGCGTTGGCCTCGCCGACGACCCGGCGCGACAGCCGACGCCCGCCGTGCTCCGCCGCCAGGAGCCGCCCCTCGAGGTCGAACGCGAGGCCGTTCGAGTTGCCGCTCGGGTTGATGAACGGCGCCGCCTGCTCGCCCTCGGCCCAGCGGAAGATCGTGTTGGCCGGGATGTCGCTGAACAGCAGGAAGCCCTCGGGGCTCCAGATCGGGCCCTCGGTGAACTGATGCCCGTCGGAGATCAGCTCGAGCTCGCCGTCGACGATGTCGTCGAGCGACATCGGCGGGTCGACGGCGCCGGTGGTGGTAGTCGTGGTCCCGTCGGTGGCAGGTTCGGTGCTCGCGTCGGTGGTCGTGCTCGTCGTCGTCGCGTCGGTGGTGGAGGTCGGGTCGCTCGTGCTCGTCGGCGCGATCGAGGTCGACGCCTCGGTGGTGTCGGTGCCGACCGTGGTGCCGGTCGCGTCGGTGCTCGTGGCGTCGGTGCCGGTCCCGGTCGGATCGGTGCCGGTCCCGGTGTCCGTGGTGGTCTCGCCGGAGCCGCCGCCGCACGCGAGCGCGAGTGAAAACATCCAACCTGAGGCGCGCTTCATCATGCCTCCGGGGGTATCACGCCGACCGCACGAGCACCAGGCGCGTGGCGATCGCGCGACCCTCACGCGGCCCTCGCATCACCGCGAAGGCAGGCTGCTCGCGCGCATCGACATCGACGCCGTCCCGCTCGTCACGGCGCGCTCGTGCGCGATCGGGAGGGCCTTCGGGGGCCCGCCGATCCGCGGCTGGGTGACGATGACGACAACCTCGCGCGGGCGAGCCCGGTGGCGTGCGAGCGGCGCGTGCGATGCGTTCGCCGGGCTGCGCGGGCGAGCTCCACGGAGCGCGAATGCTTGCAGCGGCCACGCGCGTCCGTCGGCCATGGCCCGGCGAGCCGAGACCGCCGAGCGTACGACGATCGTGCCATGACTCATGGGACATGCCCTTTCGAGCATGTCCGATACGCCATGCTCGAGAGAGCATGCCCGTTTCGCCAGGTCCTGGGTTCGCCCTTCGCCGCGCCCGCGATCGGCGCGGCTGGCGGGCTCGCCGGGGCGCCGCTCGCCATTCGCCGGCCGGCGAACGACTTCTCGTTGTAATCCGCCGCGGGTGCGGCATCATCCCGCGGGTGTCCGACCCGCGCAGCGAGTACCAGCGCCGGCTCGCCGCGCGGCAGGCCGCGGTCGCCGTCGTCGACGGCCAGATCCGCCGGATCTCCGACTGGCGGCTCGGTGTCTTCCTCGGCTTCCTCGTGCTGCTCGGGTTCGGCCTCGCCGACCGGCCCGCGGTGCTGGCCGCCGCTCTCGCGCCGCTGCTGGGCTTCGTCGCCCTCGTCGTCGTCCACGAGGGCGCCTACCGCCGCCGCGCCCGCGCCCAGTTGGCCGTCGAGCACTACCTGCGGGCGCTCCGGCGCCTCGACGACGCGTGGCGCGGCGAGGGCGTGCAGCACCGCGAGTTCGTGCCGCCCGAGCACCCCTACGCCGCCGACCTCGACCTGTTCGGTCCCGGCTCGCTGTTCGCCCTGCTGTGCACCGCGCGCACGCGCGGCGGCGAGGCCACGCTGGCGCGCTGGCTGCTGCAGCCGGCCGGCGTCGACGAGGTCCTCGCGCGTCAGGAGGCCGTGCTGGCGCTGCGCGAGCGGCTCGACCTGCGCGAGGATCTGGCGCTGCTCGGCGGCGACGTGCGGGCCGCGGTCGCGCCCGAGGCCCTGGTCGCCTGGGGCACCGCGCCGCCGCGCATCGACGCCGCGCGGTTCGGGCGGCTGCGCCTGCTGGCCATCGCGCTGGGGCTGGCGGCGATCGTCACCGCGGTGCTCGCGTTCGCCGGCGACCTCGGCTTCGTGCCGCTGCTGATCGTCGCCGTGCTCGAGGCGCTGGTGATGCGCACGCTGAGGCCGAGCACCGGGGCGATCGTCACCGCGGTCGAGGGCCCGCGGCGCGACCTCGAGGTCATCGCGCAACTGCTCGCTCGCGTCGAGCGCGAGCCGACCACGGGCAGCCGGCGACTGACCGAGCTCGCGGCGGACCTGCGCACCGGCACGGCGGCGACGGAGCGCACCGGCGCCGTCACGGCCTCGACGGCGATCGCCGGGCTGGCGCGCGCGGTCGACTGGCTCGAGGCGCGCAAGAGCGGCCTGTTCGCGCCGATCGCCTTCTTGTTGATGTGGGAGCTGCACGGGGCGCTGACGGTCGAGCGCTGGCGTCAGACCCATGGCCCGGCGATCGCACGCTGGCTGGCCGCGCTCGGTCAGCTCGAGGCGCTGGCGTCGCTGGCGACCTACGCGTACGAGCGCCCGGGCGACCCGATGCCGACGGTGACGGGCGAAGGCCCGCGCGTCGAGGGCGAGGCGCTGCGCCACCCGCTGCTGCGCGCCTCGGTGCCCAACTCGGTGACGCTCGGCTCGCCGCTGCGCGTGCTGATGGTCAGCGGCTCGAACATGTCGGGCAAGAGCACGCTGATGCGCACGCTCGGGGTCAACGTGGTGCTGGCGCTGGCCGGCGCGCCGGTGTCGGCCCGGTCGATGACGCTGAGCCCGCTGCAGATCGGCGCGACCCTGCGGATCGAGGACTCGCTGCAGAACGCGAGCTCGCGCTTTTACAGCGAGCTGCGACGCTTGCTGCAGCTGCGCGACCTGGCCCGCGCGGGCGACCCACCGCTGCTGTTCCTGCTCGACGAGATCTTCCACGGCACCAACTCGCACGACCGCAAGATCGGCGCCGAGGCGGTGCTGCGCGCGCTGGTCGAGGAGGGTGCGATCGGTCTGTGCACGACCCACGACCTGGCCCTCGCCGAGGCGATCGCCGACCTCGGCGAGCGCGCCCGCAACGTGCACTTCGCCGACGAGGTGGTCGAGGGCAAGCTGGTCTTCGATTACACGATGCGCCCGGGCCTGGTCGGCCGCAGCAACGCGATCGCGCTGATGCGCGCGATCGGGCTGCTGCCGGCGAGCGAGGCGTGAACGAAGAAGATGACCGATCGGACATGTGCGAACGAGCTCCAGCCCGAGGAACCGGGTAAGCTGCGGACATGCCTTGTCTTCGCGCGAATTTCTTACTCCTGAGCCTCCTGCTGGCCGCCTGCGGCGAAAAGGGCGGCGAGACCGAAAGCGTCGGCGGCAGCTCGACCACCACCGAACCGCCCGGCACCGGCAGCACCCTCGGCGAGAGCTCGACCACCGACGCGCCCACCACCGGTGAGCCGGCAGCTTGCGTCGATCCCTCGCTCGTCGAATTCGGCCCCGCCGTGCAGATCACGCTGCACAACGCCGGCGCGACCCGCCTGTTCGTCAACCTCCAGGAGGAATGCACCCGCGTCCTCCCGATCGAGCTGCGCGACGCCGACGACGTCGCGGTCGACGTCAACCGGAGCGACTGCGAATTCAGCTGCGAGACCGCGCTGGCCGGCAACTGCGGCTGCCCGGCCGGCTGCGGGCTCGGCAGCGTCATCCAGCTCGAGCCCGGCGGCACCTGGCCGCTGCAGTGGAGCGGCCAGCGCTGGGTCGAGGCCGAGCTGCCGGCCGAGTGCCCCGCGGAAGACTGCTCACCGAGCTGCCTCGCCGCCGATCAGGCCCCCGACGGCGCCTACACCGTGAGCGCGCGCGCCTTCGACACGGCCACCGAGTGCGACACGTGCACCTGCGAACCTGGCCCCGAGGGCAGCTGCGAGCTCATGTTCGCGTTCGCCAGCGGCGCCGAGGCCCTCGCCACCGCCGCGCTCGACTACCCGGCCCAGACCGCCGTCGAGCTGGTGTTCGAGTGATTCGCGGGCGTCAGCGATCGAAGTAGGCTGCGCTTTCGAGATCGGCGAGCAGGCCCTGCTCGGTCGGCTGCCAGCCCAGCAGCTTCTGCGTCGCCTCGCTCGCGGTCGGGGCGTCGCGCGCGAACATGGGGCCGATCCATCCGAAATGCTCGACCGGCATCGCCTTCACCGGCAGGCCCAGGCGCTTGCCGATGACCGCCGCGATCTCTCGCGTCGGGACCCCGACCTCGGCGACCGCGTGCACCCGCGTCCCCGCCGGCGCCTTCTCGACCGCGAGCCGGAACGCTCGCGCCGCGTCGAGCCGATGGACCGCGGGCCAGCGGTTGGCGCCGTCGCCCACGAAGCCCGCCACGCCCGTCTCGCGCGCGACGCGGATCAGCTCGGGCACGAAGCCGTGATCGCCGGCGCCGTGCACCGTCGGCGGCAGGCGCACGATCGACACCCGCACGTCGCGGGCCCCGAACGGCAGCGCCGCGGCCTCCGAGCGGCGGGGAAACGCCGAGCCGTCCGGCATGTCCTCGGTGGCGACCACGCCCCCCGCCGCGCCCAGCACCCCCGACGTCACCACCAGCGGCCGGCCCGAGCCCGCCAGCGCCTCGCCGAGCGCCTCGATCGCCCGCACGTCGACCGCGACCGACGCCGCGTAGCGGGTGAAGTCGTGGATGAACGCCAGGTGAATGACGCCGTCGGCGTCCGCGGCCGCGCGCGCCAGGCTCTCGTGGTCCTCGAGCGCGCCGCGATGCGGCCGCGCGCCGGCCTCGGTGATCGCCTTCGCGGCGGCTTCGGAGCGCGCGAGGCCGATCACCGCGTGACCGGCCCCGATCAGTTCATTGACGACGGCGCTGCCGACGAAGCCGGAGGCGCCCGTGACGAAGATCTTCATGCCTGGCAAGCTACCGACCGGCGACCGCCGCGGCTTGGCGGTTCTTGGCGGAAAACTGGCCCGGCGTCATGCCGACGATCCGACGAAAGTGCCGATTGAGCTGGCTCTGATCGTAGAGCCCCACCTGCGGCGCGATGTCTTTCGGCTTCGCGCCGGCCGCCAGCAGCTGCTTGGCTCGCGCGATCCGCAGCTGCGTCAGGTAAGCGTGCGGCGGCATCCCGACCTGGGCCCGGAACGCCCGGCACAGGTGAAACTTGTCGAGGCCGGCATACTCCGCCAGCTCGTCCAGCGTCACGGCCTCGCTCGCGCGCTCGCGCAGCAGCCCCAACGCGCGCCGCACCGGCCGCGTCGGCTCGAACCGCGACTCCTCGATCGCCCGCATCGCGTCGATCGCCTCGGCCAGCGCACACTCGAGCGTGAAGCGATCGGCGCCTGCCGCCACGGCGTCGTGGAGCCGCTGAAACGGCAGCCCGCGCCGATCATCCACCGCCAGGCACGACTGCACCGCCAGCGCCTCGATGTGCGGCGTCGAGAAGCCGATGAGTTGATACGTCACCGGCCCGTCGCGCTTGAGGTCGCGGTGCACGTCGCCGGGCGCGAACACGACGACCGAGCCGGGGGCGCCTCGCCACGCGCGGCCATGCGCCCAGAACTCCGAGCGGCCGGCCTCGAACCTGCTGATCATGAAGGTCTCCTTCATGCCCACGAACGGCGCGTCGTTGGCCACCCGCGTCGCTCGCAGCCCCGGCAATGATACGGAGACAGGCTCGGCCCGCGACGCCATGCCCCGAGCATAGCCTGGACCCCGCCCCGGCCTTGGGCATTCTTGGCGGTTCTTCGTCCTGCAGCCCCGCCGTGCGAGCCGCGGGTCCGCGGATGCGGTCGCGGGCGGCGCTCACTCGAGCTTGACCGAGCCGCAGATCTTCTCGGCCCACGCGCGCGTGGCCGCGAAGCTCGGGATCGGCTTGTCGTCCGGCCTGCCCGTGCCGGTGCGCTGGATCACCGTGCAGCGCACCGCCTTGTCGCCCGCGCGATGGATCGCCTCGACCTTGAAGAACTGGCCGTCGCTGCGCTCGGACACGCCGATCATGCCGCCGTCCGGCAGCTCCTCCTTGCGGGCCACCACCAGCGGCGGCTTGTCGTTGCCGGGCGAGACCAGGCTGCGGGCGAACGCCTCGAGGTCGCGCGGCAGCATCATCGGCTCGACGACCTTGGCGGTGATCGAGGGCTCGATGAAGGGGTTACCGTCGGCGAAGGTCCAGTTGACGTACTTGTCGCGGTCGTTCACGTCGCGCTTGAGGTCGGCCGGGAGGTCGATGCTGAACGCCACGCCGGCCATCGTCTCCTTGGTGGTGGTGAGCGCGGCCTGGCTGCGGTCCTTGGGCTGCGGCTTCTCCGAGTCGGCGGGCTTGGCCGCCGGCTTGTCGGCGGGCTTGTCGGCGGCCGGCGGAGAGCCGCCGTCGCAGGCGACCAGCAGGGCGAACGAACAGAGGGTGAGGAGTCGAAGCATGGCGCGCAGGATGGCACGCGGCCGCGGCGTCGTGATGCCGAAGCGCGCCGGAGGCCGCCGGGACCTGTCCCGTGCGCCAGGCGTGAAACGTGCCTCGATCGGGCCCCGATCGGGCCTCGCGTGCAGCGCGGCCCGGGGTTCGCAATCATGCAATCATGACTCGCATGGATGCGAGGATTCCGGGGGCGCGAGGGCCGGCCCCGCGATCACGAGACGAGGACGTCGTACGTGAGGGTCACGCTCGCGGCGCTGCGCTCGATCTCGAGGGCATAGTCCGTCTCCCCGACGACGTACCACAGGGCGATGATCGCCAGCCACACCTCGTATTCGCTCCCCAGCGAGTACCCGTTCAGCGCGACCATCACGTCACCGTTGCGCAGGCCCAGCTCGTAGAGGGTGTCGCCGGCGGCCGCGTTGGCGACCTGGAACCCGACCGTGCTGCTGTAGGTGAAGACCGCGGAGTCGCACTCCCACAGCGGCGTCGGGTCGAGCATCAGCTCGGAGACCAGGCCCGCGTCGACCTCGTGGACCGAGCTGACCACGGTGATGTCGTCGGCCGGATCCCAGCGCTCGCAGTAGCTGGGCCCGCTGGTGGGCCCAGGACAGTAGACGGCCTCGGCATCCCAGTCATGAGACCCGATACAGGCGCCGGCACACCCGCCCGGGTCGCACGGCGTCGGATTGTCGGCCTGCGAGCTGTCGTCGCAGTCGCAGACGGGGTAGGCGTACGTACCGATCTCGCACTGGTTGCAAGCTTCGGGGTGCCAGCCTCCGAGGCCGCAGCCGGTGGTCAGGGTGACGAGCATGGAGAACGAAGCGGTGATGAACGATGGAACACGCATGATGGCTGTCCCTGCAGCAATCAGCGTGCCCGCGATTTCTTCAGTGTTCTTCCGCGGCGCCCCGATGCGTCCCTGCCCTCGCCGCATGGGACATAGCGTCATGCCCCATGCGGCACCCGGCGGCGGAGGGTGACGATGGCCCGGCGCCTTCACGCCGTCCGCAAGCGCGCCCACGCGCCGGCCTTGCCGTCCCCGTCGCGATTCGCATACACGTGTTCCGGCTGCATGATCCTCGAGCTCCCCGACCTGACGCTCACGCGGCCTCCAGCGAGCTCGAGCCCCTCGACCGCGCCGTGCTCGATCTCCGCTGCCCCGCCGTGCGTGCCCACCTCGGCCCGGCTACCCGCGGCGCTGGGCCTGCTCGCGGCGCTCGTCTCCGGCTGCGCCAGCGCGCGCTTCGAGGCGGCGCACCGCGCCTGTGACCCGGCTGCCGAGGCCGACCGGGCCGACGCGCTCGGCTACGCCGGCCCGCCCGACGACAGCGAATTGCGTGACCGGGCCGCGCGCAACCACGCCGCCGCCCCCCCGTGGGTCGTCGGCCAGTCGCGCGTCTATCCGCTCGATCCGTCGTTCCGCTACGAGGCGCTGTGGCCCGCCAGCGCCGGCGCCAGCACCCCGCTGCTGTGCCGGCTGACCTACGACGCTGGTCGTCGGCGCGGCCTGTTCGCCGCCGATCCGCTGACCGCGGTCGAGCTCACGACGGTCTACGAGGTCCCCGGCAAGACGCCGCCGCAGCGGGTGCTCGGGCCGGACGGCGTGCCGCAGATGTTCGTGCTCGACAGCGTGACCGAGTTCGCGCCGGGTGACGCGCTGCGGATGGCGGTGGTCGATCGTGACGTGCAGTGGGGCGGCAGCTCGGCCACCGACGATCCGCTCATCACATTCACCCTGCCGTACCGTTCGGGGGCCGCGCTCACCGGCACCAGCGGGACGATGTGGCGCGGCACCGTCGATGTCCGCTGCGAACACCTCGACGCCCTCGCGGCCCAGTCGGCCTACGTCGACGCGCTGATGCAGCTCGACGCGCGCCTGCAGCGGTGGGCGCCGCGGCTCGATCCCGACGACTGGGACTTCGGCCTCGCGGGCAGCGGCATGACGGACCTGCGCGCGGCGCTGGAGCGGGCGGCGTCGCTGCGCGGCTGGGACGCCCCGGAGGTGCGCGAGCGGACCGGCCGCTTGCTGGGTGCGCAGCTCTGCTTCGAGCGGGCCGCCGCGCCCGAGGTCGCGCGCCGGGCCCGCCGCTCCCACGCCGGCCGCCTCGGCGAGCTGCAGCTCGCCGCCACCGACTATCGCTGCGAGGCCGCGTCGAGCGCCCAAACCGCGTGTCGGCTCACCGTCGACATCGCCAATCCTACGAGCAATTCGCAGCTGATCCCCGCGTATCCACGCCTGGTGCTCGCCGGGGGCCGCGAGGTCGGGCTGCTCGTCGAGCGAGTCACGATCGCCGGACGCGAGGTCCGGGAGCTGGCGGCGAGCAGCACCGCCACGGTGATCTACCGGCTCGATGTCCCGCTGCGCGCCGATCGGGCGCTCGCCCGCCCGCTGCTGCTGCGCGAGCGCAGGCGCCAGTTGTTCTCCGCGAGCTATCGCGTCGAAGATGTGCCGCTGCGACTCGCGGATTGAGCCGCGGCTCGACGACACCTGCAGCGCGTCGTCGAGCCGCCCGCCGGATTGCGCTCAGTCGATCTCGACGCCGAGGTTGGTCTCGAGGAAGACGGACAGCGCGGCGCGGTCGGCCTCCGACAGCGACGAGAAGGTGGCGACGTGGTTGCCGTCGGTGACGTCGAAGCGCACGTTGCCGCTGGTCGCCTCCGGGGTGACCGCGCCGGCCGCCCACGGGTCCTGCTCGGAGTAGACGAAGGCGACGCCCTCGCCGAGGCGGGCGAACTCCGCCAGCGCGCTGTTCTCGGCGGCGTCGAACGTCGGCACGGCCACGCCCTCGGGCACCAGCCCGCGCTCCATGTCGACGAGGTCGGCGGGGATGAGGCCCTCGGCGACCAGCGCCTCGCGCGGCAGGGCCGGCCAGCCGCTGCTCTGCTGCGCCTCGTAGAAGTAGGCGCCGAAGAACGCCAGGTAGGCGTCGGACATCGGGTAGGCGCCGAAGATGCTGGTGACGCCGTAGAACGCCGAGCTCAGCTCCTCCGCGGTCGCGGTCGCCGGGTCGGGCAGCTCGGCGCAGTCGTCAGGGGTGCCGTAGTACTGCCAGAACAGCCACGGGTACGACAGCGCGGCGGCCTCGAAGGCCCGCGCCGGCTCGACGCGCGTGAAGGTGTCGCCCAACTCGTCCGCGGCCGAGGCCAGCACGACGGGCTCGACGGCCGCGCGCTGGCTGCCGAGCGCGGCCCGCTGGATGGCCTCGAGGCGGTCCTGGCACGCGGCGTCGACGGTGTCGAAGAACGCCAGGAAGCGGGCGTCCTCGGGCCCCTTGAACGGCGCGCCGAAAGCGACGGTGACCGCGACGTCGTCGGGGTAGTGCCGGCGGAAGCTGACCATGTCGACGCCGCCGTTGCTGAAGCCCGAGCCGAGCCACGGGCCGGTGTAGTGGTCGCGCAGGCGGACCACCACGTCGTGGGCGTCGTCCGCGACCTGCTTGCGCGTGAAGTGAGCGTAGTCGTCGCCGTTGCCGTTGTGGAACCGCTTGTCGAGGACCAACTGGTTGCCCTTCACGAGCGTGGTCAGCTCGTCCTCGGCGAACCCGAGGTAGTTGCTGTAGCCCGTGGAGATCAGGTTCATCGGCAGGCCGAAGCCGCGATGGATGAGCGTGAGGTGCTGCTCGTGGGTGCCCGCGTTCGGGTCCTGGTGATCGTTCTGCTGCAGGAGCGTGAGGTCGTAGAGCTCGGCGCCGTCGTCGCTGGTGCCGGCCGGGCTGACGATGAAGCCGGCCGCCTCGAGCGCCGCGGTCACGCTGACGCACGCCTGCGCCTCGCCCTCGCCGTCGACGCAGACGTCGCAGACGGGGTTGTCGACGCCGGTGCCCGGCTCCGCCGCGCCGCCGCCGTCGCAGTCCGGATCGGGCACGCCGCAGCCGCAGTCGCAGGCGTCGCCGTCGTCGTAGCGCGCGGCGTCGCAGGTCCACTCCGCCGGCGGCGTCACGGGGGTCCCGCCCGGGCCGTCGCAGCCGTGGGCGAAAGAGAGGAGGAACAGCGGTGCCAACAATGCGATCGATCTCATGGGAAAGCGTCCTGAAGGCGTGAACCGTACTCAAGACCCTCCCCTGTGCCAGTCGCATCCACGCCAGCGGGGCTGGCAAATCTGCGAGCGCTCGCCGCAGCGCGCCGCCCTCCCCGCCCGGCTGTGAGGGCCGCAGCGCCCGCGGGGCCGATCAAGGCCCGGTCGCGCGTCGGCGCCGCGCCCCTCGAATCCGCGCCCAGGCGATCGCTCGTGGACGGACTTCGAACTGCGCGCGAAACATGACTGCCAATATCGTGAGCGGCTGCGCGCGCCCGGGGTCGTCGCACCGTCGACCTGGCCCCGAGGCCAGGTCGGCGACGCCCGCCGCGCTCACTGCTGGTTCTTGAACCGCGCGCCGGCGAACCACGCCTCGATCGCGCTCGCCTCGGCGTCGAACACGGCGGGCAGGCCCTCGGCGCTGACGACGAACACGTGGTTGCCGGCGGTCTGGACCAGCTCACGCTTGCGGATCTCGCCCATGCTGGCGTGCACGGCCGAGATCCGCAGCTCGTGACCGGGGCCGCCGGCGCGGGTGGTCGGCTTCGACTCGACGACCTCGAACTTCTGGAACAGCTGCTGGTAGGTGGCCGGGAACACGTCGGTCGCCAGCTGCTCGGCGCTGCGGACCTGGTCGGGCGGGACCACGTAATCCTTGGCCAGCAGGAAGAAGAACCGGGTCCGGTCGGTGTAGCGGCACTTGATCAGCGTCGCCTCCTGCCCCGGCTCGGTCGCGGTCTGCTCGACGCACTCCCAGCCGTCGCCGGCCGGCCGCGGCGCGGCGACCAGGCCGTCCTTGCTGGCGAACAGCGCGGGATCGGCCGCGGCGGCCGGACCCGTCGGGGCGGCCGGCGCCGGCTTGGCTGTCTCTACGGGCATGGCCGAAGGGCCAGGTTGTCCGCCGTCGCACGCAACGGCCAGGAGGACGGGGAGGAGGGCGTGTGCGCGGAGAGGCCTCATGAACCAGCGATACTGAACCGCACGGCCGCAGCGGGTCAAGCGGTGGCGCGTGCGCCTCCGGCTCAGGCCGCTCGCAATGCGTCTGCCTGGCCCCGCGTCGGCGCGACGCTGTTCGTCGACGAGGCGCGGCGTATTCGGAGATCCCCGCGAAGGTCGTGGCGCCCGCTCGTGGCGCTCGCCGACGACCGCTGCGGACTCCGAGGCGCTTGCACGCGCCACGCCGGCGGCGATGCCGTCGCTCGAAACTGGCAGCCCCGCTCGTGGCATCGGGTCCGGGCGCCGCGGGTAGCGAGCGCCGTGACGGTCGTTCACGCGTCGTCGGCGAGCGGTCCGTCGGGCGTCCAGCCCTGCTGCGCGCGGACCTCGGCGGCCCACGCCTCGAGGTCCGCGAGCGAGACGGTGACGGGAGTCGCGTTCGCCCGCGCGGCGAGGTGGGCCGCGATGGCGGCGCGCAGGCGCTCCTTGCCGCGCGCGAGCTGGCTGCGCAGCGTCGGCTCGGCGACGGCGAGCAGCAGCGCCGACTCGCGGCTCGTCAGGCCGCTGAAGTACCGCAGCTCGAGCACCACCTGGTCGTGGAGCGGGAGCTGGCGCAGGGCGTCGACGAGGGCCTGGGCCTGGCGTCGACTCATGATGATGGAGCTCGGCGAGGCCGGGGACAGGTCGTCGACGCACACCCCGGAGAAATCGAGGTGCTCCCGCGCGCGCTTGTATCGCTTGCGGATGTAGCCGTGGAGCACGTTGTGGGCGACCGCGTAGAGGTAGCGACGGAAGCTGGTCTCGCCGCGGAACCCCGGCAGCGACTCGAGCGCGCCGAGGAAGGTCTGATGCACGAGGTCGGCCGCGTCGTCGCCGCTGGCGACCTTGTTGCAGAAGAACCGCGACATCTCGCGGTAGTGCCGGGAGATCAACGCATCGCCGGCCCCCGGCTGCCGGTCCCGCCAGGCCGCCGCGAGCTCCCAGTCACTCGGCTCGGACATCGGCGCGAGTATACCTCGCACGCGCCGGCCGCACGAGGCCGTGCCCGAGCCGGCCGCGCCAGGCGAACGCCGCGAGCGTCCGCCCCACGTCGTCGCCCTGCGCGCGCGTCGAGGGCGTGAGCGCGATCCAGGAGGCGCTCGGGGCTGGCGATCGGGCACATCGCCGGCCGACCGAGCTCGGCGGTTGCCGCGAGTGCCCATTGCAAGAGGTGCTTCGCGCCCGCGCGCACGTGATCGAAGCGCGCCCGCTGGCGGCGGACCTGCGAATCGTTCGCGTCGACCGCGGTGGCGAGTGCCGCGGCGGTGGCACGTGCGACGAGGATCCGGAGGGTCCGCTCGCCGCGTCGTTCACACCTCGCTGAGCGCGTACTGAACGTACTCGGTGCACGCCTCGACCGCATCGCCCGCGGTCGCGTCCTTCAGGCACGCGGTCTTGGCCTCCACCGAGTCGGCCGCGAGGCAATCGGTGAAGAAGCTGGCCGGCTTCAGCGCGCGATGCTCGACCGCCCCGACATAGCCCCCGAAGTCGAGGAAGCCCTCGGCGTAATGAAACACGGTCCCGTCGCCGAGCACATAGAAGTGGAGGGTGTCCGACCAGTAGCCCGGGAACTCGGTGTTATAGAGCTCGACCCGCAGCGAGCCGGGCACTTTCGCGGCCAGCGCCTCGAGCACGCAGTCGAGCGCGGCGTCGTCGCTGGCCGATGTGCACGGCTCCTGGCTCTGGTAATCGTCCGGACCGCCGCACGAGAGGGTGACGCTCGGGCACAGGCTCTCGCCGCCGCAGCTCACCTCGACCTCGGGCGGCGTCGGCCTGACGCCGGGGATGAGCTCGAAGCAGCAGCAGGCGTCGACGCGGCCGTGGTCCGCACAATCGCCGTCGGTCTCGGCGGCGGTGCTCGCGTCGGTGCCCGGATCGGTGGGGGCGTTCACGGTGGACGACCCTGAATCGGTGGCGCTCTCCGTCGTGGTGGTGGCGTCGTCGGTCGCGCTCCCGGCCGTCGTGTCGTTCTTCGAATCGCAGGCGACGAGGCACAGCAGCGCGCCGAGCAGAGCAGCACGGGGCGCGGACGAAGAGGCAAAAATCGAGGTCTTATGCATGGTCGGCTCCAATGAAAGTAGTTCGGCGGCGCGAGAGCTCGTGGGCCGAGCCTCGTCGCTGCGGATCGACGAGTGTCGACCTCCCGGGCTTTGATCGGAGCGCGACGAAAACTTTTTTCGCGCCGCGTCGCGCGGCGAGCGCGCCGTTGTCGCCGCACACCCACGGCGATACCCTGCGGTCCGATCTGGCGACGTGGGCACCGAACGGCCGAATCTGCTTGAGCGCATCGACCAGGGCCGCGTCAAGTTCGAGCTCCTGGGCACTCCCCAGTCGCTGGCGCGGCTCGACCGCTTCGTCGTGTTCGCCCGGCTCGGCGCCGGGGGGATGGGCGTCATCTATCACGCCTACGATCCACGGCTCGATCGCGGCGTCGCCATCAAGCTGCTCCGGCCGGCCGTCACGGCCCACGGCCGCCACCGCCGGCTGTTGCGCGAGGCCCGGGCGATGGCGCGGCTGGCTCATCCCAACGTCGTCCAGGTGTTCGAGGTCGGCGAGCTCGAGGAGCACATCTACCTGGTCATGGAGTACGTCGCCGGCCAGACGCTGCGGGCCTGGCTCGCCGAGTCGCCGCGCACCTGGCGAGAGGTGGTCTCGGTGTTCCTCCAGGCCGCCGACGGCCTCGCCGCGACCCACGCCCACGGGCTGGTGCACTGCGACTTCAAGCCCGAGAACGTGCTGATCGGCGCCGATGGGCGCGCGCGCGTCGGCGACTTCGGGCTCGTGCAGGCCGAGGCCGACGCGCCCGACGAGGCGGTCGTCGCCCGCGTGCGGGTCCGCGAGCGCCCGCCGGAGACCACGTCGACGAGCACCAGCCTGGGCGGAGGCACGCCGCGGTACATGGCGCCGGAGCAGCACGAGGGGCGCGCGGCGGATGCTCGCAGCGACCAGTACGGCTTCTGCGCCGCGTTGCTCGAGGCGCTCGCGCCGGCGCGGTTCGAATCGTTCGTGCGCGAGGCGCCGCTCGGCCTGCGCGCGCTGCGAGGCGAATCGCCGGCGCCCTTGACGGTCGCGGGCGCACCGCCGGAGCTCGGCCGCGTCCTCGCCCGCGGCCTCGAGCCCGACCCCGAGCGCCGGTGGCCGTCGATGTCCGCGCTGCGCGAGGCGCTCGCCAGGCTCGCCGAGCCGCGGTCGCGCGGCCTCGGCTGGCGGTGGGCCCTGGCCATCGGCGTGGCGGTCGGGCTGCTCGCGGGCGCCGGCTATGGCTTCGCGGTCACCGACGCGGCCCCCTGCGACGGCGGAGCCGCCGAGCTCGCCGCGGTGTGGGGCGAGCCGCAGCGCCAGCAGCTCCGGGCCGCGGTCACGGCGACGGGCCTCGGGTTCGCGGCCGAGACCGGCGCGCGGATCGAGGCCCACCTCGACGCCCACGCGCAAGCCTGGTCTCAGGCCCATCGAGCCGCCTGCGAGGCGCACCGCGACGGGCACAGTTCGGCCGCCCTGCTCGACCGGACCATGCTGTGCCTCGCCGCCGACCGGGTCGCGCTCGCCGGCCTGGTGCAGCGCCTCGTCGCGGCCGACGCCGCCGATCTCGAGCGGGCGATGGGGGCGACGCTGGCGCTGCCGGAGCTCGCCCGCTGCCGCGACGCCCAGGCCCTGCTGGCCGAGGTCGCCCCGCCGACCGACGCCGCGACGACCCTGGCCGTGCAGGCCGTGCGGTCCCAGCTGGGCACCGTCCGCGCCGAGTGGTCGCTCGGGCACCTCGACGACGCCGCGCGCCACGCCGCCGAGGCGTTCGCGCGGGCCCTGGCCACCGGTCACGCGCCGCTGATCGTCCAGGCTCTCTATCACCTCGGCAAGCTCCACCACTCCCGCGACGCGCGGGCCGAGGCCGAGGCCACGTTGACCCGAGCCGCGTGGATGGCCGCGGAGATCGGCGACGACGAGCAGCTCGGCCTCGTCGCCGCGGCGCTGGCCCACGTGGTCGCGCTGCCCGGCGACCGTGGGCCCGAAGCCCGCACGTGGGTGCAACTGGCGCGCGCGATGACCCACCGGACGGCCCCGCGCGGCCGCTCGTACTTCGAGGCGCTGTTCGCCTCCGGCCAGGTCGAGCACCGCGCCGGGCGCTTCGCCGCGGCCGAGGAGTGGTTCGTGCAGGCCCTCGCCCACGCCGAGCAGCACCTCGGGTCGCGCAGCCACTCGACGCTGCTCGCGCGCGGGATGGTCGCGCTGGTGCAGGGCGAGCGCGGCGAGTACGACGCCGCGCTGGCGCAGTTCGAACGGCTCGCCGAGGTCCAGGCGGAGGTGTTCGGCCCGTCGCATCCGGCGGTCGCCACCCATCACAACAACCGGGCCGCGCTCCTCCGCCAGTCCGGCCGCGAGGACGAGGCCCTGGCCGAGTTCTCGCAAGCGCTGGCGATCTGGCGCGCCGCTTATGGGCCGGACCACCCCGACGTCGGCATGGCCCACGGCAACATCGCCTCGGCGTTGCTCACCCGCGGCCTGCCGGGCGACTTCGAGCTGGCCGAGCCGCATCTGCGTCGGGCCATCGCCACCCGCGAGCGGAGCCTCGGCCCCGACGACCCCGATCTGGCGGTCGAGCTCAGCAACCTCGGGAGCCTGCACCTGTTCCGCCTCGAGCTCGACGAGGCGGAGCGGCAGCTCGTCCGCGCCCTCGAGATCTGCGAGCGGACCGCGGGCGCCGAGCATCCGCGGGTCGTGCTGCCGCTCCTGGTGCTCGCCGAGGCGGCCGGGCTGCGCGGCGACCTGGCGGCGCAGCGGCGGCATTACGAGCGCGCCCTGAAGATCCAGGAGGCGTCGCTCGGACCGGAGCACCCCGACCTCGCCTGGACCCTGCGTGGGCTCGCCGAGGTGGCTCTCCGCGAGGGCGCGCTCGACCTTGCCGAGGGCCTCCTCGCCCGCGCCGAGGCCCTCGACGCCAGGGCCGGCGCGGACGAAGAGCGAGCGCTCGCGGCCCTGGGCCTGCGGGGACGACTCGCGCTCCGCCGCGGCGACGTCGCGACCGCGTGCGACCTGCTGGCTCGCTCGCTCCCCGGCAGCGCACGCACCTTCGATCCGGCCCGCGCCGAGCTCTCGAGCGAGCTCGCGCGCTGCCTGGTGGCCGCGGGGCGAGCCGACGAGGCGCGCCCGCTGGCCGAGCAGGCCGCCGCGTTCTACCGCCGGGGCGGCCCGGCGCTGGCGTGGCGGGTCGACGCCCTCGCGGCGCTGGCGAGCGGTCCAGGGCCCCGTGGGCAGCCTCGGGCCGATGTCCGAGCCCAGTGACTGCAGCCCGCGCAGGCCCCGGCGCGCCACGTAGCCGGCCCGCGGGCCCGCCGACCCCGACGCACGCGCGCCTCCGCCGATACCCGCGCGGTCGCCACGATCGCCGAAGCGCTGCCGCCGGCTGCCGCGCCCCAGCCTTCGGCCCACGTCCCCGCGGCGGCATTGTCCGCGCCTTCGCCCTCGGGGCGTCCGGGATGCGCCCGGCTAGGCCGGCCGAACCAGAACGCCTGCCGGCGGCGGACCCGTGATCGCAGCCACCGAAGCTCGCGGCGCAGCTTGAAGGGGAGCGGCTCGGAGTCATGCTCCGGACGCGACAGCGCCCGTCTCGGATGCGTGCGGTGGCCCTGTTCCATGCCGCCGCGTCGCCACTCCCGGAGCAGACAGGAGCGCCACGATGCGAGACGAGAGTGAACGTGAGGACCACGGAAAGCTGTTCGTGACGAGCAGGTGTTGCGGCGCGGCGACGTGTCGCAACTTTGCGCCCGAACTCCTGGGCGAGGTGGCGACGGCGGGCGCCGTCCGTGACGGGCATCGGCTCGCTGTGTTGCCCGGGTCCTACGAGGATGGTGCCTTCACGGGGGTGCTGCGACAGCCGCACAGCGAGGAGGACCTGATCGCCGCGCGCACCGCAGTCGCGGCCTGCCCGGTCGGCGCCATCAAGCTCCTGCGTGGTGCCTCGCGGGTGCGCCGCGGCGCGTTGGGATCGCCCTGGCGCGGGTATCCCCGCCCCATCGAGGACAACGTGTGGATCGTCGGGCCTCCGTCCATGAAGAACATCGGCGCCACGACTTACTTCATCGAGCGCGACGGCGGCGGCGTGTTGATCGACCCGCCACGACCGAGCGAGGCGCTGTTCCGCTGGCTCGCGGACCACGGCGGCGTCCGGTGGCTGTTCCTGACGCACCGCGACCACGCCCACCACCACGCCGAGATCGCCGCCCGCTTCCCCGATTGCCGCCGGCTCATCGGCGCAGCCGACGTGAACCTCCGCGAGAACAGCTTCCTCGCGACGACCGGCGACGTCGAGATCAAGCTCGGCAGCGAGCTTCGTCCGTGCACCCTCGAAGGACAGCCGCTCTCGGAAGCAGAGGCCCGACAGGCCGAACTCGTGGTGCTGCCTCAACCGGGACACACCGCAGGATCGATCTGCCTGCTGTACCGCGGTCGCTTCCTGTTCACCGGCGACCACCTCGCCTGGTCGCGCGTCCTCGGCCACATCGTGGCGTTCCGGGTGCAGTGCTGGGAGGACTGGGAGCGCCAGACCCACTCCGTCCGTTATCTCGCCGCGGCCGCGGAGGCGGGCTGGCTGCGATTCACGTGGATCCTCCCCGGCCACGGAGAGTGGCAGCGTCTCCCGAGCGACGGCAGCGCGGCCGAGACAGCCGCGGCGCTGCGCCGCACGGTCGAGTGGATGGAGCGGCAGCCGAAGGGCCACATGCGGGCGATCCACTGGACCCCGTTCATCATGGCCCGGTTGAAGCCGAAGAGCGCGCTGGGCCGCCTGGTGCGCGCCATCGGCCGCGGGAGCGACCTCTGGGTGTTGCCGCGTGACGTGTGGAGCTCGTTGCCCGCGCACGATCGTCGCCGCCTCGAAGCGGCGGTTCGCCGGCTTCGCGTGCTCGGGACCGTCGTGCTAGCAATCGCGGCGTTGATCGTGTGGTTCGTGGGTCGCAGATGATTCGTGACCCACGACCCACGCGACTCAGAGCCACCTGCAATTCGGCCCGGCGAGCGACAGGCCGGCCGCCGACATGACCTGTCTTGAAGGTCAGGTCGGCGACCTCGCCGACGCGGCAGTCGCCGCGCTCACCCGGTCGTCTCGGCCGAGGCCGCGACGACCTGTGCGCGTGCGTACTCGAGCACCATTGCGTTGTCGGTGCGCAGCGCCCACTCCGCGGCGAGCACCGGAGTCGCCGCCCAGCGCTCCGCGGCGTGATCGACCAGGCGCGGCCATGTCGCCCCGCCCGCCCGCACGAAGCGCTCGACCAACTGCTCGAGCGCCGGCCGCCCGAAGCAGCCGAGGAACATCGCCAGGTCGACCGAGGGATCGGTCACCCGCGCCTCCGTCCAGTCGAGGATCCCGACCACGCTCCCGTCTGTCTCGAGGAGCATGTGCCCCGGGTGCAGGTCCCCGTGCACCAGCGCGACGTGCTGCGGCCACATCGTATCGTCGGCGAGCCAGCGCTGCCAGCGCTGCCACACCGCCTCCGAGGGCTGCAGCGCCTCGCGGGTCGCGTCCATCGACCGCGACAGCGCCGCGCGCACCTCTGCGATCGTCGTCGTCGGCGCGCCCGCGCGGCTCGCCGTCTCCGGCGCGATCGACTGCAACGCCGCCAGCGCCCGCGCGAACGACTCGAGGAACGCCTCGCAGGGCGCCGCTGGATCGAGGATGTTCCACCGCGGGCCCTCCGGCGTCACCGTCACTGCCGGCGTACCGGAGAGCCGCGGGTACGCGATCACGTCGGGTGCGTGCACCCGCCAGTCGGGCGCGGCCACCGGCAGGCGCGGGCGCACCAGCCGGAGCACCCGCGCCTCCACGTAGGTCGACGCCGTCACCTCGAGGCGACGCGGCGTCCGCACGATCCACGGCGTGCCCGCCTCGTCGCGCGCGTGCACGACCAGGAAATCGAGCCCCATGCGATCGAAGTCGGCGTCCTCGGCCTGCAGCTCGAGCCCGTGCCGGCGGACGACCGCCAGCAGCTCCGACGGGCTGGTGATCGGCCGCACCGTCGACAGCAGGCCGCGCCAGCGCTCGAGCGCAGCCGGCTGCGCGCGCACCCGAAGCAGCGTCCCGGCCTCGGTGTAATTCTCCGCGAGCACGCGGGCGTGCGCGCGCACCTCCCCGAGCAGATGCCCGTCCGTGAAGGGCACCTCGAGCACATCGTCGACCTGTGTCGCGTCGAACGCCTCGATCAGCGCCGCGCGCAGGCGTGCGACGTCCGCGGGGTCGTGCGCGCAGACCTGCAGCGCCGCCGGCAGCTCCTCGGCCAGCGCCGCGCGCGTCGCCGCGTCGACCCGGTCGATCTTGTTGAAGATCACCAGCGAGGGCACCGCCGCCGCGCCGATCGTCGCCAGCGCCTCGCGGGTCACCGCGAGCTGCGTGCGCCACTGCAGATCCGACGCATCGACGACGACGAGCAGGAGCCCCGCGTCGCGCGCCTCGGCGAGGGTCGCGTGGAACGACGCGACCAGCTCGTGCGGCAATTCGCGGATGAAGCCGACCGTGTCCGACACCAGGATCCGCGGCGCCGTCTCCGGCGAGAGCGCCCGCACCGTGGTGTCGAGGGTCGCGAAGAGCCGGTCCTCGACCAGCACTTCACTCCCGGTCAGCGCGCGCATCAGCGACGACTTGCCAGCGTTGGTGTAGCCGACCAGCGCCGCGCGAGGCTGATCCTTGCGGCGCGCCCGCTGCGTCTCCTCGGCGGCGCGCAGGCCCGCGAGCTCGCGGCGCAGCCCGGCGATCCGTTCACGGAGCTCTCGCTTCTTCAGGGTCACGTTGCTGTGACCGCGCTCGCCCCGGCCGCCGCCGCCGCCCTCGCGCCCGCCGAGCGACCTGTCCTCGCGGACACGCGGGAGCGCGTGCGTGAGCGCGGCGATCTCGACCTCGAGCTGCGCGACCCGGGTCCGCGCGTGTCGCTCGAAGATCCGGAGGATCACGCTCGCGCGGTCGATCACCTCGACGCCCGCGAGCGCCTCCTCGAGGGCGCGGAGCTGGACGGGGCTGCGCGAGTCGCTGACGACGAGGAGGAGCTGCTCCTCCTCGGCGTCACCGCGGACCTCGGCGACGCGCGCCGCGAGCTCCGCGAGCTTGCCCTCGCCGATCGACGGATCGGCGGTCCGGTGGCGCTGGATCACCGAGGCGACGACGCGGATCCCGAGCTGGGCGAGCAGGTTCTCGAGCTCGCTCATGGCCGCCTGCAAGGACGCTTCGGTGTCGCCGGGGAACTGCCGGCCGAGCACGACGGCCCGCGGCGTGGGGCGCACGGTGGATGGATGCCTGGAATGTTTGGTCATACGAAGGACTCCTGCGCTCGCGGCCCGTAGGCCCGAGCGAGCTGGGAAGCCCGTGCGCGCGGCTCATGTGCCCGGCGCGGCGAGACGACGTCTCGACGCGACTGCTTCTTCCGGCGGCATGAGACGCCGCGCCCGGGCATTCCGTGGGACTGAAAGGACGGAGATGCGGGCACGACGCCGCAGCACTCGCACTCGCACCGTGCGCGCCGGATCTGCCGGAACACGCGGTCTGCGAGCGGGTACTGCGGAGCTCAGCGCAGGCGGATGAAGAAAACCATGTCGCGGCCAGAATGCCACCACTCGCCCCCGCCGCGCAAGCGCCTTGTGTCGTCCCCCTGTCCTTCGCGGCGAAACACCGCGAACGCGCGGGCGGCCAGCGGGCCGAAGCAGAGAGCGTCACTCGATGTCGACTCGCAGGATCGTCGCCTGGCCGTCGCGCTCGATGGCGAAGCGGCTGGTGCCCGCGCTCCGCAGGTGCTCGAAGGCCGCCTCGACGTCGGCGACGTCGACCACGGGGGCGTCATCGACCGCCGTGAACAGGTCGCCGTTCTTGAGGCCGACGAGCCCTGGCAGGCTGCCCGCGCGCAGGCCGTAGACGAAGACGCCGCGAGGGACGCCGTCGTCGAGGAAGGGGATCAGCCGGGCCTGCTTTCGCACGGGCAGCGCGTTGACGGCGAGCGTGTCGACGAATCGTTGATCGAGGGTGCACCGGACGTCGCGGCAGCGCGCGAGCAGTGAGACATCGCCCATCTGGGCGGCGGCGTCAGCGGACGGATCGGCGCCGGAGATGAGGAAGAACAGCACGCCGGCGCAGGAGAGGCCGGCGCAGAACGAACCGAGAGCGGAGCGGAAGGAATTGCCCATGCGGCGAGGCTTAGCAATTCCGGTGCCACCATCACGCAGGCCCATCTGCCGAGCGAATCGCCTGCAGACGCCGTGAGAAGTCGACATTTTGTCATGCGCACGCCGTCGCCCGCGACGAAGCGAGCTCGACGCCCCGCCGGCGAGCCGGCGGAGAGAGTCTTTCAGGACATGTCCCGAAGAACATGCCCCGAGAGCCACCCGGCGAGCACGATTCACTGCGCCGCGGCGGCGAAGCGCACCGCCACCAGGCTGTGCGGCGGCAGCGTCAATTGCACGCGCTCGCCGTCCTGCACGAACGGGGCCGGCTCGACGGCGACCGGCTGGTACATCGTATTGTGCTCGGCCGACGGCGGGGCCCACTGGCTGGCGGCGGTCGCGGTCCAGCCGGGCGGGAGGTCGACGGTGAACGTGTGGCTCTGCTGGAGGTCGCGGTGGAGGGCGACCAGGCTGCCGGTCTCGCTGGCGGGGTCGACGAAGGCGGCGGCGTGGACCAGCGGGACCTTGATCGTCTCGTCTGGTCCGAAGGACATGTCCCTCTCGACCTGCTTGGTGAACTCGAGCGGGGCGGCGCGCTCGAGCAGGTGCTCGCCGACGAGGCGGGTGGCGACATAGCTGGCCATCGGCGCGGCGGTGGCCTCGGGGCCGGCGCGGAACGGGTTGTACCAGGGCTCGAGCAGCGGGTCGCGGTCCGGGCGCTCGAGGCTCTCGAACTCGAGGGCGGCTTGCTGGCAGGCCGCCTCGACGCCGAGCTGGGCGTAGAGCAGCAACATGCCGGCGACGCCGAGGCCGACGGCCGCCTGCTGCCCGCGCGTGAACTCGCCGCGCGAGGCCGTGCCAGCCACGTGGTATTCGGTGACGACCAGCTCGAGCCCGGGCCGCACGCCGTCGAGGGCCGCCCGCGCGCGCGCGAAGCCGGGGCGGAACGCCTCGGCGCCGGCCAGCGTGAAGAACAGATCGCCGGGCCCGGACCAGCCGAGAGTGCGCGCGTCGTCGAGGAGGTAGTGATGGACGACGGCCCCGGCGACCGATGGATCGCGCAAGAGCGGCGCGAGGCCCTCGACGGCCGCCTCGACGCCGCCCCACCCGTCCATCGACGCCTGCGCGAGCGGGACCCAGAAGCGCGCCTCGGGCTCGACGGCCTTGACCGCGGCCACGTATTCGAGCGCGCGCGCGGCGTAGTCGGCCGCCGCGGCGCTCGGCTTGCCGGCCCACGCCGGATCGCCGCCGTGCTTGGCCTCGGGGTTGGCGTACGCATAGTCGCCGTCCGCGGAATGGCCGGTGTTCCACGGGCCGTAGCTCTCGCTGCCGAGCTCGAACAGGGTCTGCCGATACGGCTGGTCCTGACCCCAGTGCAGGCGCGCGGCGACGTTGATGTCGTCGGCGTCGGCGCCGTTGAGGTGGGCGACGTAGGCCGCGGCCTCGGCGGCCGTACCTGACCCAAAGTTCAGGGTCACGATCGGCGCGGCGTCGGCGTCCTGCATCAGCGCGAAGTACTCGAAGGTGGCCATGGCGTCGCCGGGCGCCGCGGCGCGGCCGGGCTCGACCCACTTGTAAAAGTGGTAGCCGTCGCCGCCGCGGGCGCCGTCGATCGGCAGGCCGGCGAAGCGCATCCACGGCGCGCGCCCGTGGCCCGGCCGCGCCTCCGCCAGCGCCTGCGCGGCCGCGACCTTGACCGGCGTGCGCCATTCGGGGTGCAGCGGGTCGTTCTCGGGCGCGTAGCGGGTGCCAGGGCCGAGGTTCCAGCCGACCAGGTCGCCGACGGGCTCGCCCGGCCGCGTGAAGTCGAGGTTGGCGTGCACGTCGCCGGTCATCACGGGGGCGTCGCCGGTCGACGTGCTGAGCACGCCGAAGGTGGTCACGGGCGGCGCGATCGAGTTGCACGCGAGCAGCCACAGCCCGGGGACCAGCGACGCCGCACCACGCACCTGCATCGACCGTCGATACCACGATCAGGGATCGCCGTAGAAGCGCTTTCGCACGGCTCCGCGCGGCCGCGGCGTCTCTCTGTCCCGGAAGTCATGTGGTATCGGGGGCCCATGCTGCCTCGCCCGCCCCGCACGGTCCTCACATTCGCGGCCCTGGCCCTGCTGGGTTGTCCGCGGCCGCCGGCGAGCGAGGCGCCGGCGCGGACCTCCCCGCCGATCGCGGCGGAGCTGGTGATCCGCGACGTCCGGCTGTTCGACGGCGAAACGGTGGTCGCCCGCACGTCGGTCGCGGTCCAGCGCGGCACCATCGTCGCGGTCGGGCCCGACCTCGTGGTCGCCGACGGGGCGGTCGTGATCGACGGCGCCGGCCGGACCCTGCTGCCGGGCCTCATCGACGCGCACACGCACATTCAGTCGGGCGACCAGCTGCGCCAGGCGCTGGTGTTCGGGGTGACCACCGAGCTCGACATGTTCACCCTGCCGGCGGTGACCGGGCCGCTGCGCAAGGCCGTCGCCGGGGCCGGTGGGCGCGCCATGGCCGACTTTCGCAGCGCCGGGATCCTCGCCACCGCGCCGGGCGGGCACGGCACCGAGTACGGCTTCGCCATCCCGACCCTCACCGGCCCCGACCAGGCCCCCGCGTTCGTCGCGGCCCGCCTGTCCGAAGGGTCCGATTACCTCAAGATCGTGCTCGACGACGGCTCCGGCTTCGGCCGCACGAGCCCCACCCTCGCCGTCGACACCGTCCGGGCCCTCGTCGCCGCCGCGCGCTCGCAAGGCCTGACGACGCTGGTCCACGTCAGCAGCCAGCGCGAGGCCACCGCGGCGATCGAGGCCGGCGCCGACGGCCTGGCTCACGTGTTCGTCGACGCCCCCGCGACCGACGCGTTCGTGGCCCTGGCCCGCGACAAGCGGGTGTTCGTGACCGACACGCTGGCGGTGATCATGGGGCTGTGCGAGCGCGACCACGGCAAGGCGCTGGCCGCCGATCCGGAGCTGGCGCCGTTCCTCGGGCCGGGCGAAGAGCGGGCGCTGAAGACCGGCTGGCCGGTCACCGTGCCGGCGGCGACGTGCGAGGCGGCGCTGGCGAGCGTCGGCGCCCTGCACCGCGCGGGCGTGCCGCTGCTCGCCAGCACCGACGCGCCCAACCCCGGCACCGTGCACGGCGCCTCGCTTCACGACGAGCTGGCGCTGCTGGTGCGCGCCGGCCTGCCGGCGACCGCGGCGCTGGCGGCGGCCACGTCTGTCCCGGCGGACAGCTTCAAGGCGATCCTCGGCGATCGCGGCCGCGTGGCCGTGGGCAAGCGCGCCGACCTGCTGCTGGTGCGCGGCGACCCGACGGTCGACATCACGAGCACGCGGGCGATCGAGGCGGTGTGGAAGGCCGGGCAGCGGCTCGACCGCGACAGCTACCGCCGGGCCGTGGCCGAGGAGCGGGCGGCCGTCGAGGCCCAGCGCTCCGCCGCGCCGCCGCCCGGCGCGGAGTCGGGCAAGATCGCCGCGTTCGAGGCCGGCAAGCTGGCGGCGGAGTTCGGCGCCGGCTGGCAGCCCGGCACCGACGCGCTGATCGGCGGCGCCTCGACGGTCGAGCTCGGGCTCGCCAAGAAGGGCGCGCGCAAGAGCAAGGGCGCGCTGCGCATGACCGGCAGCGTGGTCGAGGCCGAGCGGCCGAAGTGGGCCGGGGCGATGTTCTTCCCCGGCGACGAGCCGATGCAGCCGGCCAACCTGCGCAAGTTCACCCGCCTGGTGTTCGCCGCCCGCGGCGACGCGCCGGGCGCGATGACGGTGATGCTGTTCGCGACCCAGTTCGGCATCGCCCCGGTGCGCAAGGAGCTCGCCGTCAGCCGCGAGTGGAGCGAGTTCTCGGTCGATTTCGCCGCGCTCGGCCTGACCGAGGCCCACGACCTGACCGGCCTGTTCTTCGGCGCGACCCAGGCCGGCGCGTTCGCGCTCGAGCTCGACGACGTCCGGCTCGAGTAGCGCTGTCCCCGAGGACATGCTCCGCGGGACATGTCCTATCTGACATGTCCCGAAGGCATCCTCGCGCCGTCGCGGGCGCTTGACTCGCGCCCGCACGACATTTAGACGTTAACCTAAACGTCCAAATGAACGCAAGCACGACCGGTGCTTCACAGCTCGGCCAGGCGGGCCAGGTAGGCTCGCCAGACGTCGCGCTGGAACACCACGTGGGCGAATTTGCCGTCGCGCACGATCTCGACCAGCCCGGCGGTCTCGAGCTCCTTGAGGTGGTGCGAGATCGTCGCCTGACTGACCGCGTGACACTCGACGATCGCGGCGCAGGGCATCTGCTGCGCGCGGTCGGCCGCCAGGTCTTGCAAGATCTTGAAGCGCCGCGGCTCGGCCAGGGCGCTCGAGATCCGCTGGACCTGCTTGTCCGTCAAGCGAGTCATCGCCAGGGCAGCGTAACACGGGGACCGCCGCGACCCTAGCCCGGCGGGCGGCCGTGTGCGCGGTCACGGCGACACGGCGGTCCGGGCGCGCGGCGACGAAAAACAGCGACGGTGATTTGCGCCCGGCTCATTCGTCATTTAGATTTTCATCGAAACGTCGAACTGATAACACGACGGGGAGAGCGGACATGGTCGAGTCATTGAAGAACAAGGTCGCGGTCGTCACCGGGGCGTCCAAGGGCATCGGCGCGGGCATCGCTCGCGCGCTGGCGGGCGCTGGCGCGGCGGTGGTCGTCAACTACGCCGGCGACCGGGCGGGCGCCGAGCGGGTCGTCCGCGAGATCGTCGAGCGCGACGGCAAGGCCGTCGCGGTCCAGGCCGACGTGGCCAAGGCGGCGGACGTGCGGCGGCTGCTGGCCGAGGCCCGGCGTCAGTTCGGCCGGCTCGACATCCTCGTCAACAACGCCGGGGTGTTCCGCTTCGATCCGCTCGAGGCCGTCACCGAGGCCGAGTTCCACCGCGAGTTCGGCGTCAACGTGCTCGGGCCGCTGCTGGCCGTGCAAGAGGCGCTGAAGTACTTCGGGCCCGAGGGCGGCAGCGTGATCAACATCGGCTCCTCGGTGACGCGCCGGCCGGCCCCGCAGTCGGTCGTCTACACCGCCAGCAAGCACGCGCTCGACGGCATCACCCAGGCCCTCGCGGCCGAGCTCGGGCCGCGGAAGATCCGCGTCAACTCGATCAACCCCGGCCCGGTCGACACCGAGGGCGCGCGCACGCTCGCCGTGATCGGCAGCGAGTTCGAGCGCCAGATGGTCGCCGCCACCCCGCTCGGGCGCGTCGGCCAGCCGGACGACATCGCC
The DNA here is from genome assembly GCF_028368995.1 of Nannocystis bainbridge. GTDB lineage: Bacteria > Myxococcota_A > Polyangia > Nannocystales > Nannocystaceae > Nannocystis > Nannocystis bainbridge. Next base: position 1,668,408 of record NZ_JAQNDL010000001.1, read on the forward strand.
GCGGTGGCGCTGTTCCTGGCCTCGCCGGCGTCCGGGTGGCTGACCGGCGAGATCCTCACCGCCTCCGGCGGGCTGCGCTGACCGGCGGGTGGGCAGGCCCGCTCGCCGGGCTTCGATCTGGTGCCACGCCGGCCACGGCTGCGGTGGCGCGCGAATCGGCGTAGCATGATCGAATGCATGGTTTGCGATGCGACGCTCCGGGCTTCAGCCCCCCGATCTCGCGGTGCGGCGCGGCGCTGTTGGGGGCCCTGCTGGTGGCCAGCCAGGCCGGCTGCGAGAGCTGCTCCTTCAACCACGGCGGCATCGAGCTCGAGGTCGCCGTGCAGCTCGTCGACGAGGCCGGCCAGCCGCTGACGGCCGCCGAGTTCGAGAAGCGGCGGGCCGCGGCGACGGTCACCACCTGCGTGCACGGTCGGGACGTCGAGCAGTGCGACACCGACCCCACGTATTACGCGACGCCGCACCCCGAGCCGGCGATCGCAACCTTTTACGTCGGGGTCGGCGGCGAGGCGTACGAGCCCTCGGCCGTGTCGCGCCGCTGTTACTTCCCGTCGCTGCGGGTCAAGGTCGAGATCCCCGGCTGCGACACCGGCGAGCACGAGGTCCCCGGCGCGCGCACCGACGGCTACGGCCCGATGCTCGTCGAGACGCTCAAGCTCACCTGCGGCGCGGCGTAGACATGTGCCTCGGGACATGTCCGGCGATCACGGCCACACGTTGGAGCCCGGCGCGCCGGCCAGCGGGCGGCGGGCGTCGATGACACAGAAGCGCTGGCCGGTCGGCGCCTCCATCACCACCCAGCGCGGGCCCCGGGCGACCTGCCGGGCACCGAGGCGCTCGAGCCGGGCGACCTCGGCCGACTGGTCGTCGGTCTCGATGTCGAGGTGGAGGCGGCTCGGGTGGCTGACCCGCTGGACCTCGATGTGCAGGTCGCGGGCGCTGGCGTCGAGCACGGCGTAACCGTGGCCGTCGTCGCCCTCGGAGGCCATGCCGAGCGCGCGGCTCCAAAACGCGGCGGCGTCGTCGGGCGGGGTGTCCTGGCAATCGATGATGAATCCGGCGAGGCGGCTGTGGTGCATCGCGAGGGTGTACCAGAGCCGCCCGCGCGAGGACCACGGCGAATGCGGCGAGTCGCCGAGCGGGCTCGACGGTATGCGGCTCAGCGGCGATGGCCGTAGTAGAACCGTGGAAAGGCGCGGGCCTGAAACTCGGCGATCAGCTCGCGCGGGAAGAACGGCAAGGTGTGGAGCTCGGCCAGCGGGACCCATACGATGCCGCTCTGCCAAGCGTCCGGCGAGAGCATGCGCAGGGTCTGGCCGGGCAGCAGGCGGCCGTGCACGAACACCTCGACCTGATGGAAGCCGGGCGGCAGGTTGGTGACGGCCAGGCGGTCGGCGATGATCTCGCGGATGAAGGCGACCGCGCCGAACTCGGCCTGCGCCCCGAGCTCCTCCTGCAGCTCGCGGTGGAACGCCTCCTCGAGGGTCTCGTTGTCCTGGACGCCGCCGCCGGGGGTCACGTACCACGGCCCGCCGGCGTCCTCGAATTGCTCGAGCAGGATGTTGTCGTCCTCGACGAGGATGGCGCGCACGGCGAGACGCGGCATGGTGCGCGCGACGATAGCGGATCGCCGGCGCGGCGCATACGTCCGCGGCGACGGCCCGAGCCGACGCCGGGGCCGGACGCGAGGGCGTCACGAGTTCGACGGCCGGCGGCGCCCGCAGGAGGACCCGCGCGAGGCGCGAGGCGACGGGTCACGTCGTCGCGGCGGGCCGTCGAGCACGGATCGGCGGAAAGCATGGCTTTTACGACATGCCCCGATAGACATGTCTTTTCGGACATGTACACGGGAACATGCCCTTTTTAAAAAGCATCTCAGTCGCGCCCGCGCAGCGCCCGGCGGTAGGCTTGCGGCGGGGTCCCGCGCGCGCGCACGAAGGCGCGGGTGAACGCGGGTTCGCTGGCGTAGCCGACGCGGGCGGCGATCGCCTTGACCGGGGCGTCGGTGGTAGCGAGCAGGCTGGCGGCGCGGTCGAGGCGGAGGCGGCGGAGGTAGCTGCCGACCGGCTCGCCGAGCAGCGCGGTGGCACGGGCGGCCAGCACCGAGCGCGACATCCCGACCTCGGCCGCCAGCTCGCCGAGCGCCCACGGCTTCTCCGGCTCGGCGCGCAGCCGCAGCAGCGCCGCCACCACCCGGTCGTCGCGCAGCGCCTCGGCGCCCGGCAGCGCCGCGCCCTCGACCCGCAGCGCGTGGGCGAACAGCGCCTGCGCCCACGCGGCGGTGATCGTCTCGCGCAGCGACGGCGACAGCGCCCGGGCCCGCCCGAGCAGCGCCAGCGTGTCCGCCAACCAGCCGCCGAGCTCGCGGTCGTCGTGGGTGACGTGCACCACCGCCGGCAGCAGCGACAGCCACGGCGCGTCGGCGTGATCGATCTGCAGGTCGACGATCACGAGGCTCGTCGTCGCCGCCGCCGCGCTGGCCCACACGTCCGCCGCCGTCTGGTGCATGCCGACGCAGGCGCTGCCGCCCGGCGGCACCAGGGTGCCGGGGCCGTCGCGGATCACGTGCTCGTCGGCGCGCGGGAGGAAGGCGAGCTCACCTGGCCCGAGAGACAGGCTCTTGCCCGCGACTCGCAGCTCGCCGCCGCCGTGCAGCGCGGCGTACAGCTTGGCGCTGCCGCACGCGGCCCGACGATGCTTGCCCCACCGCCCGCCGAGCTCGAGGGTGTTGACCTCGCTGCCGAGGACGACGAGAGAGCGCGCCAGCGCGTCGAGCCCGGTCATCGCCGCGAAGCATACCCCACGGCGGCTCGCCTGGCCCGTCCGCGGGCACGCCGGCCTATAACCCACGGCGGCTCGCCTGGCCCGTCCGCGGGCACGCCGGCCTGTCGCAGAGTCGCGCCGGCGCACCTCGCTGGCCCCTCGCTCAGGACGCGCGGATCGGCGATCCGGACGCGCGGTGCGGCCGGCCGCATTAGCCTCACGACCATGGGAGACGCCATGCAAGACCTTGCACAGGATCCACCGCGCCGCGCGACCGAGCTGCTCGCGGATCACCTCGAGTGGATCGCCCGCGACATCGAGCGCTGGCTGCAGCTGTTCGCCGACGACGCGGTCGTCGAGTTCCCTTACGCCGTGCGCCTCGGGATGCCGACGCGGCTGACCGGCAAGACCGCGATCGCCGAGTACTTCCGACGCACGCCGGGCGTGTTCCGCGACCTGCGCTTCCGCGACCTGCAGGTCCACGCGACCACGAACCCCGAGGTCGTGCTCGGCGAGGTCCACGGCTCGGCGACGCTGGCCCCGGGCGGCGAGGTCTACGAGCAGGACTACGTGATGGTGCTGGAGTGCCGCGCGGGGCAGATCGTGCGCTACCGCGAGTACTGGGATCCGTCCGCGGCGAGCGGGTTCCGCGACGGCCCGGTCCGCGCCGCGCTGGGAGGTGGGTGATGCGCGCGCTCGTCACGGGAGGCACCGGCAAGACCGGCAGCGCGGTGGTCCGCGGGCTGCGAGCCCGCGGCGCGGTGGTGAAGATCGCCAGCCGTCACCCGCGCGACCCGGACGCCGTCGGCTTCGACTGGGCCGATGTCTCCTCACACGACGCGGCGCTCGCGGGCGTCGACGCCGTCTACCTGGTGGCGCCGGGGCTGGTCAGCGATCCCGAGCGACTCATGGTGCCGTTCATCGACCGCGCGGTGGCCGGCGGCGTCCAGCGCTTCGCGCTGCTCAGCTCCTCCGCCATCGAAGCGGGGACGCCCGGCCTCGGCGCGGTGCATGCGGCCCTGCGGGCACGCGCGCCGGCGTGGACCGTGCTGCGCCCGTCGTGGTTCATGCAGAACTTCGTCGACCCGCAGCACGGGATCGGCCGCGGCGTCCGTGAAGCGCGAGCGTTCGTCAGCGCCAGCGGCGCGGGGCGGATCGGCTTCATCGACGCGGAGGACATCGCCGCCGTCGCCGTGGCGACCCTGTTCGCCCCGGCCGACGCCGACCTGATCCTCACCGGCCCGCAGGCGCTGTCCTACGACGAGGCCGCGGCGATCCTCTCGGAGGTGCTCGGCGAGCCGGTGACCCACCGCGCCATCACGGTCGAAGCCTGGTGCGCCCGCCTCGTCGCCGCCGGCATGCCCGCCCCGTACGCGGCGATGCTCGGCGCGCTCGAGCAGGCGATCGCGGGCGGGGCCGAGGACCGCGTGACCGACGAGGTCCTGCGCCGCACCGGCCGCCCGCCCCGCTCGCTGCGAGCGTTCGCGCAGGCGGCGTTACAGTGACGCGGCAGTCGTGACTTGTTCTCGAATGACCTGAAGGACATGTCCTATACGACATGTCCTTCGGACACTGCGCCGCAGCGGCACGGTCTGCGAGCTGGAGCAGGCCCGGCGGCCCCCCAAAGCCAGTACCCAACCGCGGTTGGAGCGACCAACGCGGCCTGCCCGTTCGAGCCCCGGAACCACAGGAATCGCGGCCCGTGGAGCCTGGCACGCCGCTTGCCTTGGCCGGTACAGCATGTCGAACCGCGCCCGCCTCTATCCGCTCCTCACGCTCTGCACCCTCGGTTGCTCTCTGCCCGCCGACTCCGGCGATATGGCCGCCACGACCGACGATTCGAGCTCGAGCACCTTCGCCGAGCCACCGTCGCTCACCGATTCGCTGATCTCGACGACGCTCGCGGACGCCACGACCACCGGCGACGGTGACGACATCGGGGCGCCTCCCGGCGCGCCGGGCCTCGTCCTCGATTATGCGCCGATCAAGCAGTTCATGTTCTCGTGGGACCCGGTCGACGGCGCCGACTATTATCAATTGCTGGAGCGCCCCTACCCCGAGGTCCCGGGCTGGTCGCAGTTCGGCGCGGACCAATTCGAGACCTCGCTCGCCCTGACGATGCCGATCCACCGCCGGCTGTCCGCGGCTTACAAGCTGCGCGCCTGCAATCGCTTCGGCTGCAGCGAATCGGAGCCGGTGCCGGTCGGCCCCGCGGTCGACGCCGCGATCGGCTATTTCAAGGCCTCCAACGCCGAGAGCCACGACAACTTCGGCCACAGCCTCGCCATCTCGGCCGACGGCTCGACCATGGTCGTCGGGGCCCCGTACGAGGACAGCGGTGCGCGCGGCGTCGGCGGCGACGAGCTCCACAACTATGCGCCGGACAGCGGCGCCGCCTACGTGTTCGTCCGCGACGGCGACACCTGGAAGCAGCAGGCCTACCTCAAGTCCGCCAACGCCGAGGCGGATGACCAGTTCGGCGCGGTCGCCATCTCCGCGGACGGCGACACCATCGCCGTCGGCGCTCCGCGCGAAGCCAGCGCGGCGACCGGCGTCGGCGGCGATGCCAAGGACAACAGCATGGCCGCCGCGGGCGCGGTCTACGTATTCGAACGCACGGCCGGGGTGTGGAAGCAGGCGGCGTACGTCAAGGCCAGCCATACCCGGGAGCTGAGCCAGTTCGGCGAGGCGCTGGCGCTCTCCGCCGATGGCCACACCCTCGCGGTCGGGGCGCCGGGCGAGGACAGCGCCGCCACCGGCGTCGACGGCGACCCGTGGCAAGGGCTCGCCGAGGACTCCGGCGCTGTGTATGTCTATTCGCGTGAGGGCGGCGATTGGCAGCACCGCGCGTACCTCAAGGCCGCCAATGCCGGCGCGGCGGATCGGTTCGGCGTCGACCTCGCGCTGTCCGCCAACGGCGCCACCCTGGCTGTCGGCGCCCCTTACGAGGCCAGCAATTCCGCGGGCATCGACGGCGACATGTCCGACGATTCGCAGAGCTCGGGCGCGGTCTATGTGTTCACCGCGAAGACCGGCGCCTGGTCGCAGGAGGCATACATCAAGGCGTCGAACCCGGGCCTGGGGGACTGGTTCGGGTACTCGGTGGCGCTGACGCCCGACGGGGACATGCTGGCCGTCGGCGCGCCGGCCGAGTCCTCCGCCGCCACCGAGATCGACGGCGACCCGTGGAACGACGCGGCGCCGAGCGCCGGGGCCGTCTACATGTTCTCGCGCCTGGGGCAGACCTGGCAGCAGGATGCCTATCTCAAGACCCCGAACGCGGGGGCGGGCCACTCGTTCGGCGCCTCGGTGGCGCTGTCGGCCGACGGGGGCGTGCTCGCCGCGGGTGCCGCGACGCAGGACGGCGGCGGCGTGGGCAGCTTCCCCGCCTCAGCCGGGGCGAGCGCGCCCGAGTCCGGCGCGGCCTATGTGTTCTCGCGCGTGGCCGGCACCTGGAAGCACCAGCGCTACCTCAAGGCGCCGAACTCCCGCCACGACATCCACTTCGGCGGGTCCATCGGGCTCACGTCCGACGCCGGCACTCTGGTGATCGGGGCGCCCCTCGAAGACAGCGCTGCCACCGGCGTCGGCGGCGATCTCCACGACGCCTCCGGCTCGCGGGTCGGCGCGGTGTACATGTATTGATTGCGCTCACGCTGCACGCGTGCGCAGATTGCTACCATGCCGAGGGCCGCGGCGACCGGTGATACCCACCGGCCCGCCGCGGCCCCTGGCCTGATTCATAGCGACGATACAATCACCGCGCCGCGCCCATCACAGCGCCCCCAGGATCTGGCGGATCTCCGCCAGGTCGGCGTCGCCGGGCAGCGCCGCCTCGGCCCGCGCCAGCGCGGCGGAGGCCGCATCGAGCATCTCCTTGGAGGACTTGCCGTCGCGCACCGCCTTGAGCGCCTCGGCGTAGGCGAACACGGCCGCGCCCTTCTTGAGCATCGCCGACTCGGCGGCCAGCACCTCGCCGAGCTGCAGCGACACCTGGGTCTCGCGCTGGGCGAAGGTGACCGCGTCCTTCCACTGGGCGACCACGGTGAAGCTGGTGTTGGGGTCGAACTGCTCCGGCGCGCAGGTCTCGATCACCTGGTGGAACACCATCGCGTCGTTGGGCGCGAGGTGCTGCGGCTCGATGTCGGCCGGGTCGGCGGAGAACTCCTCGCCGCTGAACTTGACGATCGAGAAGCCGGGCGGCATCTCGAGGCGCACGCGCACGTCGCGGGCGGCGACCGCCATGGTCTGCACGAACCGCTCGCCGAACATCCGCTGGGCCTCTTCGACGGACGAGACGAACAGCGAGGCGCCGCGGCCGACATCGGTGACGGCGTCCATCAGCGAGTCGTTGTAGGCGTCGGGCAGGCCGACGCCGACGCCGACGAGGTAGATGCCCTCCTGATCCTGGGCGCCCGCGCCGGCGCCGATGATCTCGCTGTCGGTGATGCCCGCGTTGGCGCCGCCGTCGCTGACGAGCACCACGCGGTTGATCCGCGAGGCGTCGAAGTACTGGTGCGCGAGCTCGTAGCCGGCCGTCAGCCCGCCGTGGAGGTCGGTGCCGCCGCCGGCCTGCAGACCGTCGCACACGCCCACCAGCGCCGGATCGTCGGCGCCGGCGATCTCGTGGCCGGCCAGCTTGATCGCGTTCTCGATGTCCCAGCCGACCACCGAGACGACGTCGCCGGCGCGCAGGCTGCCGGCGATCCGGCGACACACCTCCTGCTGCATCGCCATCGCCTCGCCCTCCATGGAGCCCGACTCGTCGAGCACGAGGGTGACGTTCATCAGCCGCCGGTCGGCGTTGCCGATCGCCTCGCCGGCGACGCCGATCTGCATGACGAACTGACCCTCCGGCATGCCTTCGATGCGCGTGAGCTCGGTCGTCAGCGTCAGCTCGCCAGGCTTGGCCGCCGGGTAATTGAACGCGTAGTAGTTGAGGAATTCCCAGGTCCGCAGCGGCACCGACCCGAGGCGGCGGCCGCTCAGGATCGCCTCGCGGGCCTGCACCGGCGAGGAGGTCGAGTTCGAGTCGTCGGGCGACAGGAAGAGCGTCACCGGGCTGTCCATGTCGCACGCGGGCTGCTCCTCGGCCTCGGCGTCGTCCGGCATCGGCTTGGGCGCCGGCTCCTCCCCGGGCGGCTCGCCGTAACCGTCGTAGCCGCCGCTGGCGTAGTAGGCGCCGTCGTCCCCGCACGCGCCCGTGAGCGCGGCCAGGAGCGGGAGGATCAGCGCGCCGGGACGACCGGCGCGCGCGAGCAGAGAGCGATTTAAGTTCAAGCCAAGCATGTTCGTGCCTCCGCGATGGGAGTAACCGCGGCGGCCGATCGAATTGCGGGGGCGAGAAGAAACCCGCGCCACGGGCCGAGGCTTTGCGGCGGACCGCGGTGGCGAAGCGTGCTCTGCCTCGATTCGGCGCTGCCGAAGCCGCCGCACGCCTGCCGCAGCCATGGCGCGCGCTCGGGCTTCGGCCCATGCGCGATCGTCAGCCGGGGCGGACCCGCGATCAGGGTCGGCGCCGGCCCCCGGGACCGCGGCGTCGGCGAGCGCGCGGGCCGCTCCGGGGCGGTTCTTGCGAGCGGACGCGCGGGTCTGTTACGGTGCCCGCCCGTGGCGGAAGCCAGCGATTCGCAGCTGCTCACGGCCTGGCGCGCGGGCGATCAGGCGGCCGGCGAGGCTCTGTTCGCCCGCCATTTCGCGTCGATCGCCCGCTTCTTCCGCAACAAGATCCACGGCGACATCGAGGAGCTGATCCAGCGGACCTTCCTCGGCTGTCTCGAAGGCCAGCAGCGATTCAGCGGCGAGGGCAGCTTCCGCGGCTTCCTGTTCGGGATCGCCCGCAACGTGCTCTACAACCAGCTGCGGTCCAACCACCGCCACGGCGCGCCGCTCGACCTCGACGAGGTGTCGCTGTGCGAGCTGGGCCCGACGGCCAGCGCGGTGGTGGCCAAGGAGCAGGAGGAGCAGCTGCTGCTCGACGCGCTGTTCCGCCTGCCGCTGGCCCACCAGCTGGTGATCGAGCTGTTCTACTGGGAGGAGCTCAGCGTCGCCGAGATCGCCGAGGCGCTGGCGGTGCCGGTCGGCACGGCGGCGACCCGGCTGCGGCGCGCGCGACAGCTGCTCGAGGAGCAGATGGGGCTGCTGACCCGCTCGCAGGCGGTGCGCGAGCGCATCCCGTTCGGCTTCGAGACGTGGGCCCGCAACCTGCGGGACCAGCAATAGCCGCCATGGACCCCGAGCGCCCAGGCCCGCGCCCCGGCGCGCTGTCGGACCTCGAGGCGAAGCTGCTGGCGGCCAGGGTCGGCGGGCGCCTGTTCCAGCGGCCCGCCGAGCCGGTCCAGCTGGGCCGCTACCGCCTGCTCGGGCGCCTCGGCCAGGGCGGGATGAGCGTGGTGTTCCGCGCCCACGACCCGCAGCTGCGCCGCGAGGTCGCGGTCAAGCTGCTGCACGCGCCGCGCGGCCAGCCCGACCCGGAGCAGTTGGCCCGCCTGCGCCGCGAGGCCCAGGCGCTGGGCCGGCTGTCGCACCCCAACGTGGTCCAGGTGTTCGAGATCGGCGAGGCCGAGGGGCAGTCGTTCGTGGTGATGGAGCTGGTCCGCGGGACGACGCTGCGCGAGTGGCTGGCCGAGCGCCCGCGGACGCCGGCAGAGACGGTGGCGATGGTGTCGCAGGCCGGGCGCGGGCTGGCGGCGGCCCACGCGGCGGGGATCATCCACCGCGACTTCAAGCCGGAGAACGTGTTGGTCGGCGCCGACGGGCGTGCGCGCGTGGTCGATTTCGGGCTGGCGCGCGCGAACCCGGGGGCGCCGGCGGACACGGCGACGGGCAGCCTCGACGCGCCGCTCACGAAATCGGGCACGGTGCTGGGCACGCCGGCGTTCATGGCCCCGGAGCAGCTGCGCGACCCGGGCCGCGCCGACGCCCGGGCCGACCAGTTCAGCTTCTGCGTGATGGCCTGGGAGGCGCTGCACGGCGAGCGGCCGTTCGAGGACCTGGCCGCGGTGGCGGCCGGCCGAATGCGGCCGCCGCCGCCCGGGACGCCAGTGCCGGCGGCCCTGCGCGAGGCGCTGGCCCGCGGGCTGCGGACCGACCCTGCCGAGCGCTGGCCGACGATGGACGCGCTGCTGGCGGCGCTGGCGGCCGCGGACGGCCGACGGGCTGCCGGCGGCCGCCGACGCTGGCTGCTGGCGGCCGGGGCCCTGGCGCTGGTGACGGGGGCGCTGCTGGGCGGCCGGGCCTGGTCGGCGCACCGCGAGGCGCGGGCGGCCGAGGAGCTGGCGGCGGCGCTCGAGCAGCGGCTGGCAGGGCTGCTGGCGGCCGGCCAGGTCGAGCGCGCCGGCCACGTGCTGGCCGAGGCGAGCGAGGCGCAGGCCGCTCGCGCCTGGGCGAGCTGGGCCCGGCTGATCGAGCAGACGCCCGGGCAGCCAGCGCGCGAGGCGTGGGCCCACGCGTACGTGTTCGCGCGCGCGGACGCGCAGGCCCGGGAGACGGCCCTGCTCGGGCTGGCGCGGGCGACCCTGGCGAGGCGCGAGGATGGGCGCAGGCGCGCGCCCGGTCAGGCAGCCGCGCTGCTGGCCTTGATCGGCGCCGAGGCGCCGGGCCTGCTCGCTACCCCCGAGCTGGCGCCGCTGCACGCCGCCGCCCGGACGGCCGGCGAGGCCTCCCCGCGGCTCGACCTGGCCCAGCGGCTCGCCGAAGCCGAGGCGCCGCCCGAGGTGGTCGCGCTGGCCCGGGCCGGGTTGCTCGACCTGGCGGCGGCCACCCTGCTGACCCTGGCGGACCGGGCCGAGGCGCCCACCCGCGCGCGCTGGCGCCTGGCGGCGGCCACCCTGCTCGCGGCCGCGCACGACTCGCCGCGCGCCCTCGCCCTCGCCCTGGCGGCCGCCGAGGAGCCCACGATCCGCGACGCCGCGCTGGCCGAGCTGGTCGCCCTCCATGCGCGCGACGGCCACCTCGAGGCCGCTGCCGAGGCTCTGGCGACCCGGCTGCGCGAGTCGAGCGCGGCGGGCCCCGAGGCCCAGGCGCTGCGGGAGCGTCTGGCGACGACCCTGGCCGCCCGCGCGCGCCTGTCGCTGCGCTTCGGCGAGGCCGACGCGTGGACCGTGGTCGACCCCGCGGCCGTGCGCGGCGACCCCATCGATCGCGCGCTGCTGGTCACGGCCGACGCCGGTGTGCTCGCGGCCTGGCCGCTCGAGCTCCGCGGCGATCGCCTGCTCGTGGAGGTGACGCTGAGCCCGTCCTCGCTGGTCGCCGGCGCCGCCTTCACGCTGGCCGTGACCCAGGGCGACGCGACGGCCCAGGTCGGCCTGCGCGTCGAGCACGAGCTGACGCTGACCTGCGCCGGACCTGCTCCTGGCGCCGCCGCCGTCACGCCGCTCGGCTCCGTGCACGCCGACCAGACCTTCCCCGGGCTCGGCCTGCAGCTCGACCTCGACATCACCGGCGGCACCGCCACCTGTCGCGGACTCGACCCCGCGCGCACGATCGTCGCCCGCGACATCGTCGCTCTGCGCGGCACCTGGTCGCCCGGGCCGGCCGCCCTCGAGCTGCGCGGCGCGGACACCCCGCTGGCGCCGCGCATGCGCCTGCGAATCACCGCCATCGACCTGCTCGGCGCCACTCTCGGCGCCTCGCCGGCCGCCTCGCCGTGGCTGCGAGCCGCCGCCTCGCTGGTCGACGGCGACGCCCACGCGGCGAGCGAACAGCTCGCGCAGATCCCCGAACCACGCGCTCGCTTGTGGCAGGCGATCGCCGCCATCCGTCTCGGTCGCGCGCAGGCCGTCGCCGCTTCGCTGGAGCGCGCTCTCGTCGAAGCCCCCGACCTCGAGCTCGAGCTGCAGCGATGGTTGCGCGACGATCCCGACGGCCTCGCGCCGGGCCTGCGGCACGCGCTCGGCGAGGCGCGCTACCTCCAGCTGTTCGCGCGCGCGTGGAGTCACGAGCTCGGCGCACCGATCCTCGAGCCCGCGCTCGTGCGGCGGATCCTCGCCGAGCTCGGCGGCCTCGACGGGCGCTGCTCCGGCGCTGCCGCGTGCGCCGAGCTGCACCGCGCGCACGGCAGGGCGCTGGCGCAGATCGGCGAACCAGCGCGCGCTCGCCGGGCCTTCGAGGCGGCGCTCGCGGTCGCGCCGGCCGACGCTCCGGGTCGTGCGCTGGCCAGCCAGCTCGTCCTCGACCTCGCTCTGGTCAACGCACCATGACACCAGAGTCGCGGCGCATCGCCGTGATCGTTCCTCGATCGCCGCGATCGTCTCCGCCGCAGTTGACGGGCCCGCACCCGCGTGCTGTGCTCCCCCGAGTGATGCGCGGATCGTCCTGGTTGTGGGGCCTGTGTGGTGGAGCGCTGCTGTGCGGCTGCGGCGACGACGGCGACACCTCGACCGGTGGGCAGATGATGTACACCACCCACGGCAGCGTCAGCGACGGCCTCTCGCAGGTCGGTGACATCATCGCCGCGCCTGGCGACGGCGTGTTCGGCGTCCAGAGCGGCACCGGGGTCGGCCAGATCCGCGACGGCTGGACCGTCGAATACCAGAAGGTCCTCGTCTCGCTCGGCAGCGTCACCCTCAGCACCGCCGGCGCCAGCGACGTCGAGATCGTCGCCGACTACGTGATCGACCTGCAGAGCCTGCCGACGAGCGGCGCCCTCCTCGATCACGCCGATGGCCGCCCGCGCCCGTCCTCGATCGGCTTCACGTTGACGCAGGCGGACCCCGATCGGGTCCGGCCGCTGTCGCCCTTCACCCTCGAGCAGGACGCCGCGCTGATGGCCAAGAACGGTTATGCGGTCTACGTCGAGGGCACGATCGAGAAGGCCGACGGCAGGTCGTGTCGGCCCGAAGCGCCGGCCGACTGCGCGCCGGCGCCGAGCGTCAAGTTCCGCTGGGGTCTGCCGAACGGCGTGGCCTACGACGATTGCGTATGGACCGACCCCGCCGCCGCCAGCCAGAGCGTCAGGCTGGCGTTCCCGGCCGTGACCTGGCTGCAGACCTCGATCGGCGCCGAGCGCCCGACCCTGCGCGCGCAGTGGATCGCCGACGCCGACCTCGACCGCGACGGCGAGACGACCCTCGCCGAGCTGCAGCAGATCGACGCCACCACCCTGCTGACGCGCCGCCGCGGCTACGACCTCGCCGGCGCGGCCGGCCCGGTCGCCACGGTCCACGATTTCCTGCGCGAGCAGGTGCGGGCCATGGCGGTGCGCAGCTGGGGCGAGTGCGGCACGATCCGCGACCTCTGACAGCACGTTTCACGTGGCTCGATGCGAGGATGACCTGCGCGCGGCGGCTCCAGCCGTCGCGCGCTCGCTGTGAGGCACGGACACTGCCGGTAGCGAGCCGGGCGAACGTGCAGAGCGCGCCCCGTCGCTGGAGCGCGCTTTCACGGGCGTAGCGGTTTGCGGCCGGTTGCCGCAATTCGTGGTTCCCCTGCGCGGCCGGTCACCGCGAATCGCGGCTCACCCCGGCGCTGATGATTGCGGCGATTCTCGGTTCGCTGCCTTCTCGGCCTTTTGCCACGATTCGCGGCTCACCCTTCGCGGCCCTCCGCCACGATTCACGCTGCGACCCGCACGGCCCTCCGGGCCACGCCGACGAATCACTGCATGTCCCGAGAGACACCCGTCCTTCGCCGCCGCGCCCTGCGTCACTCCGCCGCCTGGTGGTGCCCCTCGCCTTGCGAGCCGAACGGCTCCAGCGCCAGCGCCAGCTCGTCGACCGAGGCGAAGCGCTTGTTGCGGTCCTTTTGCAGGCAGCGCACCACGACCTGCGCCAGCGCCTCCGGCACGTCGGGCCGGTGCAGCGGGAGGCGCGGCGGTTGGGCCGTCAGCAGCTGCGCGCACACCTCGACCACCGACTCGGCCTCGAACGGGCGGAAGCCTGCAAGCATCTCGAACAAGATCACCCCGAGCGACCACACGTCGCTGCGGACATCGACCGTCGAGCTCTCCACCAATTGTTCGGGCGACATGTAATGCGGCGAGCCGGCCCGGCTCAGCTTGGACGCCGCGTCCTCGGGCCCCTCCTCCTGTCGCCACGGCCGCGCCACCCCGAAATCGAGCACCTTGACGATCGGGGGGCCGGCCTCGCTGCGCGTCAAGAACAGGTTCGAGGGCTTCAGGTCGAGGTGCAAGATGCCCGCCGCGTGCACCTGCGCCACCCCCGCGCACGCCTGCAGCATCAGGTCCGCCACCTCGTGCGACGGCAGCCCGCCGCGTCGGTCCAGCAGCGAGTCGAGGTCCTCGCCGTCGAGCCGCTCCATGACGATGAAGGGCGCCCCGTTGCCGAGGTTGCCGGCGTCGAGGATCCGCGTGATGTGGTCGCCGCGCAGGCGCATGAGCACGCGCGCCTCGTGGACGAATTTCTCGAGCATCTCGGCGTCGCTGCGGGTCGCGGGCAGCAGGAACTTGATCGCCACCGGGCTCTTGGTCTCGAGATCGGTCGCCCCGACCACCAGGCCCATGCCGCCCACGCCGATGATGTCGCCGAGCCGGTAGCGGCCCGCGATCGTGTCGAGCGGCAGCGGCGTCTCGCGCAGGACGTCGCTCAGCACCGTGCGGCTGGCCGAGGGCGAGCGCGGCAGCTCCGACGGCCCCGTGAGCTGGTGCTTGAGCGCCGACAGCTGCCGGCGCAGGCGCAGCTCGGTCGACAGCTGGCGGGCCAGCAGCGCCAGCGCCTCGAGCTGTTTGGCCGACAGCTGGCGCGGCACGCGGTCGATCACGCAGAGGGTGCCGACCGCGACCCCGTCGTCGAGCACCAGCGGGACGCCGGCGTAGAAGCGAATGCTCGGATCGGAGGTGACCAGCGGATTGTCGGCGAAGCGGGCGTCCTTCAGCGCGTCGGGGACCACCAGCGGGTCGGCCGGATCGAGGATCGCGTGGGCGCAGAACGCCTGCTCGCGCGGCGTCTCCGACACGCTCAGGCCGATCCGCGACTTGAACCATTGCCGCTTGTCGTCGACCAGGGTGACGAGCCCGATCGGCGTCGAGCACACCTGCGTGGCCAGGCGGGCGATATCGTCGTACGCGGGCTCGGGCTCGCTGTCGAGGACTCCGCACCGCTCGAGCGCCTCCAGGCGCTCGCGCTCGTTGATCGGCTTGGACGGGACCAGCATTCCGGGAGCAAGTCTATGGCACGTCTCCGGCCCGCGGGAGACACCTCGCATTGGCGTCTGCTGCAGCGGTCCAGCTCGCCGCACGCCTGCACTGGACTCCGCGCCCGGACGCGAGCGTCGTTCCATTGGACATAAAACATTGTATGGAGGGCACGGCCGTCGGCCCGTACCACACCGACCGAACGCAGAGACGCGCGCGTCGGCGCGCAATCACCGGTCCGCGCGGCCCTGCAGATCCGGCTCGGCTCGCCGGCGGCGGCGCGGCGCGGCGGATGCGACGGGTGGTGATTGGTGGTACTGACAGTCACATCGGTGCATTGACGGGCGCCTCACCGGCCGTCGGGTGCGGCCAATGCAGGTCGCGGGCGCGAGTGATTCGCGGCGCCCCGGACCTCAGGGCCGCAGCCACGCCTCGACGGCCGCCAGCTCCTCCACGAACCCCGGCCCGGCCTCGCGCAGGGTCGCGGCTGCCTGCTGGGCCAGCTCGCGGCTGCGCGGCGGGTCGTTCGGCGCCAGCGCCCGGGCCAGGTGGAATTGGGCCTCGGCCCGCTGATGGCCGGCGATCCCGCCCTTGCTGCGGATCTGCACCGCCCGCTCGAGCACCGGCACCGCGGCCACCGACTGCCCGCGAGCCAGCTCGAGCTCGCCGAGCGCCACCAGCACCTCCGCCACCTCCGGCGTCTCGCGGCCGAGGCCCTCGCGGATCGCCAGCGCCTCGCTCAGGCTCGCCTCCGCCTCGGTCAGCGCCCCGCGGGCCAGGTGGGCCTCGCCGAGGCGCAGCAGCGACGTCCCGGTCGCCGGGTGCTTGCGCCCGCGCGCCCGCGCCGAGATGGCCAGCGCCCGCTCCAGCGTCGCCACCGCGGCCGTCGGATCGCCGCGGCGCTGCAGCAGCCCCAGCGTGTTGAGCATCGGCGCCAGGTCCGGGTGACTCGGCCCCAGCGCCTGCTCGGCCATCGTCGCCGCCTCGCTCGCCTGGGCCAGCGCCGCCTCGCGCTCGCCGCGGGCCGCTCGCACCAGCGCCAGGTTGCGCAGCGAGCTGGCGATGTCCGGGTGGCCCGCCGGCAGCATGCGCTGCTGGATCGCCAGCGCCCGCTCGTGCAGCGCCTGCGCCTCCGCGTAGCTGCCGATGCGGTAGTTCAGCGTGCCCAGGCTGTCGAGGATCGCCACCACCTCCGGGTGCGCCTCGTCGAGCTTGCGCTCGCGGATCGTCAATACCCGCTGCAGCAGCTCGCGCGCCGCCAGGCGGTTGCCCTCGAGCAGCTCGAGCAGCCCGAGGTTCTGCAGCGTCACCGCCACGTCGAGGTCGCTCGGCCCGAGCCGCGCCTCGCGGATCGCCAGCGCCCGCGTCAGCAGCGTCCGCGCCTCGGCGTAGCGGCCGCGCACGTGCTGCAGGCGGCCGAGGTTGTTGAGCGACGTGCCGACCTCGAGGTCGTCGGGGCCGAGCGCGTGCTCGGCGACCGCGACCGCCTCCTCGAGCAGCGGCAGGGCTGCGTCGTAGTTGCCGCGCTGCTGCTCGAGCAGCCCCAGGTTGTTGGCCGACACCCCGACCGCCGGATGATCGGCGCCGAGGGCCTCGCGGCGGATCGCCAGCGCCCGCGTCTGGGCGGCCAGCGCCGCGTCCAGCGACTCGCGGCTGCGGTGGATCCCCCCGATCACGTCGAGCGCCGTCGCCACGGTCGGATGATCGGGCCCCAGCAGCTCCTCGCGGATCGCCAGCGCCTGCTCCATCCCTGCCAGCGCCTGCTCGTACTCCCCGCGCGACGCGTGCACCCGCGCCACGTTCTGGGCCAGGCTCGCCCCCAGCAGCCCGCGCGTCTCCCCCAGCCGCTGCACGATCACCTCGGCCGGCAGCGCCCACTGCAGCGCCTCGGCCGCGCGCGCCCGGTCGCGGCCGATCGTCGCCACCAGCTGGATCGCTGCCCCCGCGGCCACCTCGTCGGCCCGCTGCGCCTCCGCCTCGACGTACACCTGGCGCAGCGCCGCCTCGGCGCGCGCGAACGCGTCGCCGCACTCTGCCAGGTCGGCCACCAGGTCGCGCGCCGCCACCACCAGCGGCGGGTGCGGCAGCGCCTCGGCCGCCGCCAGCATCGCCTCCGCTTGCGTCAGCCCGCCGCAGTCGCCCGCTGCCAGCCGCCCGCGCGCCTGCTGCAGCTCGCGGCGCAGCCCGTGGACCCGCTCGCGCGTGGCCGCGTCGTCCGGCGGCGCCGGCATGCGCTCCAGGTAGCTCTTCTCCGCGCACGGCTCCAGCGCCGCCAGCCCGGCCATCGCCGGCACCAGGCGCTGCACGTTGGCCGCCGAATCGCTGGTGAACACCTCGAGCAACGCCGCCAGCGCCTCGCGCCGCTCGTCGAGGCACGCCACCGCCTGGCGGTACAGCGCCGGCGGGCGCGACCCGTCGACCTCCGCCTCGGTGCACACCTGCGTCCGCAGCTCCGCCCACGCCCCGGCCCAGCGATCGATGCGCGGCACCGCCTTTTGGAACGACGTCTCGGCGAACGGCGCCCCCGTCGCCAGCAGCGCCGCGTGCAGGCCCGCCCGGGCCCGCTCGTGCCACACCGCCTCGATCTCCCGCCCTGCCGCCGCGCACCCGGCCGCGCTGCGAGCTCGCAGCCCGAGCACCCCCGCCGCCACCAGCCCCACCGCCAGCAGCCCGAACAGCAGCGGCCGCCGCCGCTGGCGCGCCAGCCCGCGCTCCAGCTCGACCAGCAGCGCCTCCATCGATTCGAACCGCCGCGACGGCGAGCGCGCCAGCCCGCGCTCCAGCACCCGCCCCAGCCACCCCGGCACCCGCCGCGGGCCCTCCGGAGGCCGCCCCAGCGGCCCCTCCGTCACCGAGAACATCAGCTCGTGCACCGACTCGCCGCGGAACGGCCGCTCCCCGTACAGCGCCTCCCACAGCGCCACGCACAGCGCGAACTGGTCGGTGCGCGCGTCGACCTCGTCGTCCATCCACTGCTCGGGGGCCATGTACGCCGGCGTCCCCAGCCGCGTCCCTGCGCGCGTCAGCCGGACATCGGTCGCGCTCGCCCGCAGGTCGCCCGTCACGCTCGGCTCGCGCGACGCCACGGCCCCGCCCGCGCGCGCCAGCCCGAAGTCCATCACGCGCACTCGCCCGTCGCGGCCGACCATCACGTTGTCGGGCTTGAAGTCGCGGTGCACCAGATCGACCGCGTGCGCCGCCGCCAGCCCCCGCGCCGCCGCCGCGAACACCTCCACGATCTCCCGCAGGGACCGGCTCCGCTGGCGCAGCCACCCGCGCAGCGTCGCCCCGTCGACGAATTCCATGGCGATGAACACCTCGTCCACCTCGCCGTCGCCGACCACCCCGACGTCGTGCACCGCCACCACGTTGGGGTGGCTCAGCCGGGCCAGCGCCCGCGCCTCGCGGATCATCCGCGCCGCCTCGCCCGGGCTCGCGTCCGGCCGCAGCAGCTTGAGCGCCACCTTGCGGTCGAGCTCGGGGTCGTGGGCCGCGTACACCGCCCCCATCCCGCCGGTCCCCAGCAGCGACAGCACCACATAGCGCCCGACCACGCTGCCGCGCACCCGCGTCGGCCGGGCCGCCCCGTCGCCCGTCGCCGCCAGCCCGTCCGACCCCGCCGGCAGCGTCTCCGACGCCCCCAGCAGCGCCTCGCGCTCCTCCGACGGCCGCCCGGAGCTCTGCGGCCCTTGCAGCAGGGTGCGTTCGTCGTGGTCCACGGAGCGGCGGCCGATCGTCATGCGGACCTTAGCCCGGACGGAGTACCCGCCGCCCGGGAAAAAATTGCCCGCCGGCCACAAAACCCCCGCTCGCGGATCCGCCCACCCGTGGACGCCCTCGCGGCGGGGCGCCGCCTCGCCGTGAAGCGCTCGCCCGTCTTGCGAGCGGCGCCCAGACCGCTGCGCACGTCACATGTCCCCATGAGCATGTCCTGAGGACCAGGCCGAAAATTCACGAGAGTCGATACCCGTCGACGGCCCCCGCGGGACCGAAGATTGACCTCGATCCAGGCGCGGCGGCTCGCGCCGTCACGCCCTCGGGCTCACGGCGGCGGGCCCACGAACGCGAGCCTGAGCTTCGCCTCCCCGCGCAAGCCATCGTCCGCCGGGAATCGCAGCAGCAGCACGTGCTCCCCCGCCTCCAGCGAGCCGCGGATCGTCTGCCCCCCGTGCGAGCCGAGGCTCTGGCTCATCGTCGCCGACGCGCAGGCTTGCAGGACCCCCTCCACCCCCGCCCCCTCGATCGTAAAATCATGAAGCCCCGCCCTGGCCACCTCGACCACGAAGGTCGCCTCGAACGCGGGCTGGCCGTCCACCAGACCGGGGCCGAAGAACGTCCCGTCGCCGCACTGACTGACCACCGACCGATCGATCGAACCTTCCGCGTCCCACGCCAGCGGCTCGCCCTCCCCGCAGCCGAGCGGTCGGTTCAGCCCGTAAATCGGCTCGTCCATCGCCGCCAGCGCCTCGCCCCACGAGCGCCCGTAGATCGATTCGAACACCTCCACGAATTGAGGCAGCCGCGCGTCCCCCGGCAAGGCCACACGAAACGCCCGATACTTGGCGGCGCCGTCGCGCGCCACGATCGACCCGACGAAATGCTGCGCCAGCAGATAATCGAGCTCGCCGCGCTCCACCATCGCCTCGAACGCCGCGGGGAAGCCCGCCACCACGCCCGCCGTCGACGTGCCCGACCCCAGGTGCTCCGCCAGCCCCTCGCCGAGCACCTTCGACCCCGCCTGTCCCAGCGCCGGGACCTCGACCGCGTGCACGAGCTCGTGACGATTGACGACGGTGCGCGAGACGATCAGCCCCGAGTCGCGCGATTCATCATACCGGTAGCAATCGCGCGAACGCTCGCAGGCCCACGGTTCGCCCGAGGCCGCGAACGCATCCCACACATAGCGAATCCGTCCGGTCGGGACCCCGACCCCGACCGCCCCGGCGACCGCCGCGACGAACCGCTCCTCGCGCGCGAGGAAATCATCCATGCACAGCAGCGACGCGTCGGCGTCGGTGTGAAAATCGATGAATCGGCCGCTCGCCACCAACGGTGGCAGATCCTCGCCCGCACAACCCGCCGACCCGCCGAGCAGCGCCGCCGCCGTGATCACCAGCCTCGCGCGATTGTTCGGCACGCGTGAACGTTACTCGAAGGCGAGCCTCTCGCCCGCGCCGGCCGCACTCGCGGTCGTGCATCGGCGTGCGCCCGTGCTCGCGAGAGCGATCGCCCCGCTCGCCGCTTTCCCTGCCAACCATCGCACCACTCGGCGAATGCGCTCATGGATCCTCGGAGGCGCTGCCTGTCTCGCCTGACAGCGCATCCCTCGCCACACGCTCCCGCCATCGCACCCGCAGCGCCGGCCAGCGAATCGCCATTGCCCACGCGCCACGATCGGCCCGCGCACATGCGTAAGTCGAGGTAAGCAAGCAGCGACACGCCCCCCTGCGCAGCGACGCGCACTGGGGCCACGAGACCTCAGGCAAGCTCGCATCCCCGGGGGGCGCATGCATCGCCCGTGGATCCACCGCATATGCTCAAGTCGTCGCGAGCCGATGAGTGAAAACGCCGAGATCGCCCGCCTACAGGCGGAGAACGCCGCTCTCCGTCGCCGGGTCGCCGAGCAGGACGATCAGCGCCAGCGGCTCGAGCGCCTGCTGCAGACCACCATCGACCACGTCGATTCGCTGATCTATCTGCGCGACGCCGACGGCCTCTTCACGCACATCAATACCACCTACGAGCGCCTGACCAGCCTCTCGCCCGCCGCCGTGATCGGCCGCCGCGACTCCGACGTGTTCCCCAAGGAGGTCTACGAGGCGTTCCGGATCGCCGACCGGCAGGTCGCCGAGTCCCTCGCCACCGTCACCCAGGAGGAGCTGCTGCCGCAGGACGACGGCATGCATTTCTTCCGCTCTTACAAGTTCCCGGTGCTCGGCGCCGACGGGCGGATGATCGCGCAAGGCGGGATCTCGACCGACCTGACCCAGCAGCGGCGCGCCGAGGCCAAGCTGCAGGCCACCAAGTCGATCTTGCAGGCGATCGTCGAGAACGCCCCGCTGGCGATCCTCGCCACCGACAGCAGCCACAAATACGTGCTGGCCAGCAACGAGGCCGCGCGCCAGGTCGGCCTCAAGCCCGAGGACGTGCTCGGCAAATACGTCACCGACATCCTCCCGCCCGGCGCGGCCGAGGCCATGCAGGACACCACCGCCCAGGTGTTCCGCACCGGCACCACCCTGGTGCTCGAGCAGAAGGTCCCGTGGGAGGGCTCCTTCAAGGTGTTCCTCACCCACATGTTCCCGATCCGCGACGACGACGGCCAGGTCGGCGCCGTCGGCACGATCGCCACCGACGTCACCGATATGCGCCGCGCCGAGAGCGAGCACCTCCGCCTGCAGGAGGAGGTCATTCACGCCCAGCGCTCGGCGCTGCTCGAGCTCTCGACCCCGATCGTCCCGATCGTCGACGGCGTGCTGGCCGTGCCGCTCATCGGCGCCATCGACCGCGAGCGCAACCAGCAGATCGCCGTCGCCGTCCTGCAGCACGTCGCGGCCACCCGCGCCGCCGTCGTCATCCTCGACCTCACCGGCGTGCGCCACGTCGAGGCCGACATCGTCGACGCCTTGATGCAGACCGTCCGGGCCATGGGCATGCTCGGCGCCGAGGCGGTCCTGACCGGCATCTCGCCCGACCTCGCCGCGATGATGGCCGACCTCGACGAGCCGCTGCGGCACATCACCGTCCGCCAGACCTTGCAGCACGGCATCGGCCACGCCCTCACCAAGCTCCGCGAACGTCGGACCGGTCATCGCCGCAGCGCGGCAGGAGAGCATTGACATGAGCAGCGCCCCTTCCTCGGAGATCCCGGTCATCGACATCGGCCCGTTCGGCGACGGCGACGGCCCCGGCGCGGCCGCCGTCGCCGCGGCGTTCGACCGCGCCTGCCGCGACCTCGGCTTCGTCGTCGTCGTCGGCCACGGGGTCCCGCAAGCGGCGATCGACGCGGCGCACCGCAGCTCCCGCGCCTTCTTCGACCTCGAGCTGGCGCAGCGCGACCGCTACGCCGCCCCGCCCGGCGGCTTCGTCGGCTACCGCGGCCTCGGGGCCGAGGGCCTGTCGTATTCGCTCGACCAGGAGACGGTGCCCGACTTCAAGGAGGCGTTCACCGTCGGCCGCATCGAGCGCGGCGACGAGCCCTACTTCACGTCGGAGATCGGTCGCATGTACATGCCCGACCTGTCGTGGCCGACCGAGGTCCCCGAGTTCGCCGCCACCTGGACCGAGCTGTATCGCCACATGGACCGCGTCGCCTGGCGACTCATGCGCGTGTTCGCGGCCGCGCTGGCGCTCCCGCTCGGTTTCTTCGACGACAAGGTCGACCGCAACATCAGCTGCCTGCGCGCCATCAATTACCCGCACCAGTCGACCCCCGCGCAGCCGAACCAGCTCCGCGCCGGCGCCCACACCGACTACGGCAGCTTGACCCTGCTCAGCATGGAGGACGCCCCCGGCGGCCTCGAGGTCCAGCGCGCCGACGGCTCGTGGGTGCCCGTGCGCGTCCCCTCCGACGCGTTCGTGATGAACGTCGCCGACCTCATGGCCCAGTGGACCAATGACCAGTGGCGCTCGTCGATGCACCGGGTCGCCAATCCGCCGCCCGACGCCAATGGCAACACCCGCCGGCAATCGCTGGTGTTCTTCCACCAGCCGAATTACGACGCCGAGGTCATCCCCCTGGCGAGCTGCTGCGGCCCCGACACCCCGCCCAAGTACGCCCGCACGACCTCCGGCGAGCACCTGTTCATGAAGATGACCAAGGCCAAGAACATCAACGTGTGACCGGCCCGGGTCAGCGCGCGTAGAGACGCAGGACTTCAGCTGCGAGCCGCGCTGCCGGGCGCCGAAGGCTGCGGCACCGCGCCGCGAATGCGCCCGTCCGGGTGCGCGCGCAGGCGATCGAGCGCGTGGCGGTAGAGCTTCCCGGGCCCGTTCGGGTAGAGAAACGCGATCGCACCCAGCGCGCGCAGCACCTCCGTCTGCTCGCTCGATGAGGTCGGGGACCGCCGGCTTCGTGTCCGGTTCGCGGCGCAGCGACCGTGGGTCGCTGCGGAAGGCCTGCGCGTGCGCCGGGCTGTAGCCGTGGGTCGCGTGCGGCGAGCGGGCCTGCAGCTCGTCCAGGAGCGCCTGCCGGTCGTCGTCGTTCAGGTGCGTCGTCTGCAGCTCGACGCGGGTCCCGTCCTCCAGCCCGAGGGTCACATAGTCGTGGGTCCCGCGACGATTTCCGTGCGTGGTATGGCCGTAGATCCACACGATCTCGTCGCTGAGCAGCTGTTCGCGCCGGCCGGTGGCGGCCTGCCGGGGCCGAGCCGCGCGGCGCGAAGCGGCCGCCCGCACGCGGCGGACCATCGGCCACACGTGCGAGAGCTGCACGGCGAGCGCCATCAGCAGGATCATCGGAATCACGAAGATCGCCAGCGCGACCCCCATCTTCCAGCCGACGACCGCGCCGAGGCCCAGGCAGCCCACCGCCGCGATCGGCGTGAGGGAGACGAGGAAGACTCGCGTCGCGCCGTGCGTGGAGATCGATCGGAGGCAGCGCTCGAGCGCGGGCGAGGAGCTGACGGCCATGCCCGATGGTAAGGGCCCGTGGGGACTTTGAAGCGGTAATTCAGGGCCGCGACGGCGGGGGGTAGGGAAGCGCGCGTGGGTTCGTTCGCTCGCCAGCGGGACGAGCATCGGCGGCGCTCGAGCCTCGCGCCCGACAGGTGCCGACGGCGAGGGTCCGGGCGGGCGTCGATGGCACGGCCGCCGCGGACGCGCCGGGCCGGCTTGCCGGCTCGCGCCGCTGGCATACACCCGCTCGGGTGTCGCCCTCGCGCCCTCGACCCGACCCGCTCCGCGCCCGCTCCGCCGCGCGCGTGATCGTCGTCGCGGCGGCGCTCGGCTGGCCTTCGGACCAGGCGAGCGCGGCGCCCCCGGGCGCGGACGGGCCGCCGGTCGGGCCGTCCGCGGTCGAGCGCATGGACGTCGACGCGGCGGTCGCGGAGGCGCTGCGGCTCAACCTGCAGCTGCTGGCGCAGATGCACGAGGTGCCGCTGGCGCGCGCGGAGGTGATCACGGCGCGGCTGCGGCTCAACCCCACCCTGAGCCTCGGCGCCGATCACCTCGACCTGCTCGGCACCCACTACGACAACGTCAACCACGCCGGGCCGCAGGAGTTCTTCGCCCGCACCGACGTGATGATCCGCGGCGGGCGCAAGCGACAGCGGCGGATCGAGGTCGCGGAGACCGGCGTGGCCGTCGCCGAGCAGCAGCTGCGCGACGCGGCGCGGCGGCTGATCCGCGACGTGCAGTGCGCCTGCGTCGACGTGCAGTACGCGGCCGCGGCGGTCCAGCTCGCCGGCACCAACCGCGAGCTGTACGCCCGGGTCATCGCGCTCAACGAGCTCCGCGTCGGCACCGGCGACCTGGCCCGGGTCGACCTGACGCGCGCGCAGATCGCCGAGCTGCAGGCGCGCAACGAGCTGCGGCAGGCGCAGGGGGCGCAACAGGTGGCGGCGAACAACCTGGCGCTGCTGCTCGGCCGCACGCGCGTCGCGGCTGCGATCTTCGTCACGGGCGAGATGCGGGCCGACGCCGGGGCGTACGCGCTGACCGACATCCGCGCGCAGGCGCTGCGACAGCGGCCCGATCTGCAGGCGGCCCGCACGGAGCTGCGCTTCACCGAGTCCGACATCCGCCGCCAGATCGCCGAGGGCAAGGTCGACCTCTCGCTCGGCGTCGAGGCGCGCCGCCAGCAAGGCCTGGCCGGCACCGGCAACTCGCTCGGGTTCTTCTTCGTGGTGCCGCTGCGGCTGTTCGATCGCAACCAGGGGCAGATCGAGCGCGCGCGCCAGCTGGCGGCCCAGTCCGAGCAACGGGCGCGGGCGGTCGAGCAGTCGATCCGGATCGAGGTCGAGAACGTCCACGTCGACTACGAGGTGGCGCGCGACCTGCTGCGCAGCTTCGAGGGCGGGATGCTGGCCAAGGCCGAGCAGGTACTGGCGACCGCGGAGTACGCCTACGAGCGCGGCGAGGCCGGGCTGATCGAGCTGATCGACGCGCAGCGGGCCTTCAACGACACGCGGCGGACCTACAACGAGGCCCGGGCGGCCTACGCCAAGGCGCTGTACGTGATCGACGCCGTGACGGCGCGGGAGACCCCGCAGTGACGACGCGAGCGTGGCTCGTGATGTTGGCGGCGGGCTGGCTCGGGCCGTGCCAACCACGGGCGCCGCAGCGCGAGACGGCGGCCGTGTCGGCGACGTCGCCGCAGCCGGGCCAGCCGACGCAGATCGAGCTGCCGCCCGACTCGCCGATGCTGCAGGCGGTGCGGATCGGCGAGGTCACCGCGCGCGAGCTGCCGTCCGACGAGGTCGTGTCGCCGGCGCAGATCGAGATCGATCCGAGCCGGCTGTCGCACGTGCTGCTGCCGGTGACCGGGCGCGTACGCGCGGTCGAGGTGAGGGTCGGCGATCACGTGCGCGCCGGTCAGAGGTTGCTCGAGCTCGACAGCCCCGAGGCCGATGCGGCGATCGCCCACTTCGAGCAGGCGGGGGCCGACGTGCTGGCGGCGCGGGCGGGGCTGGCCAAGGCGAACGCCGACCGCGCGCGCGTGCTCGGGCTGTTTCAGCACGACGCGGTGGCCCGCAAGGAGGTCGACAACGTCGAGGCGGCGCACGCCGAGGCCCGCGCGCAGCTGGTGCGCAGCACGGCCGATCGCAAGCAGGCGCGCCGCCGCCTCGAGCTGCTCGGTCTGAGGGTCGGCGACCCGCGCGACACGATCGCGGTCGAGGCGCCGATCTCGGGGACGGTGCTCGAGCTGCACGTGGCGCCCGGCGAGTTCCACTCCGACACGGCGCAGCCGCTGATGACGATCGCCGACCTCAGCGCGGTGCTCGTCACCGCCGACGTGCCGGAGAACCTGGTCCGTCTGGTCACGCTCGGCGAGTCGATGCAGCTCGAGCTGGGGGCGTATCCAGGCGAGACGTTCGCGGCGCGGGTGGTGCGGATCGCCGACACGGTGGAGCCGAAGACCCGGACGATCAAGGTGCAGGCGGCGCTGCCGAACCCCGAAGGCCGGCTGCGCCCGGAGATGTTCGGGCGGGTCCGCCACGCGCGGGCGTCGGCGGCGATGCCGGCGGTGCCGCAATCGGCCGTGCTCCACCGCGACGGCGGCGACGTCGTGCTGGTCGAGCGGGGCGCGGGGAGCTTCGAGGTGCGGCCGGTGACGATCGGGGCGCGCAGCGGCGAGTGGCTCGGGCTCACCGAGGGCGGGAAGGTCGGCGACAAGGTGGTGATCGACGGCGGGCTGCTGCTGCTGCCGCCGGAGTGACAGGCGATGCTGACGCGACTCCCGACGCTGGCCCTGCGCTTCCGCCTCGCGGTGCTGTTCGCGGCGGTCCTGTGGATCGCGGCCGGGACGTACGCGCTGCTGACGCTCAAGATCGAGGCGTACCCCGACGTCTCGGACACGCAGGTGGTCGTCGTCACGACCTTGCCCGGCTACGCGGCCGAGGAGGTCGAGCAGCTGGTGACGGTGCCGATCGAGCGGGCCCTCGGCAGCGTGCCGCACGTGATCGGCCGGCGCTCGCGGACGATCTTCGGCCTGTCGGTGGTCGAGCTGACGTTCGACGACCGCATCGACGACCTGGTGGCGCGCCAGGTGGTGCTGGAGAAGCTGCGTGACGCCGATCTGCCGCCGGGGGTGTCCTCGTCGCTCGGACCGATGTCGTCGGCGATCGGCGAGATGTACCGCTATCACCTCGTCAGCGACACGCTGACGCCGATGCGACTGCGGACCCTGCAGGACTGGGTGGTGGCGCCGCGGCTGCTGCAGGCGCCGGGGGTGGCCGATGTCGTCACGTTCGGCGGCGAGGTCCGGCAGTACCAGGTCGAGCTCGACCCGCTCGCGCTCGAGAAGTACCACCTGTCGATCGAGGACATCGACGGCGCGATCGAGGACAACAACGCCAACGCCGGCGGCGGGGTGATCGACAACGGGCAGCAGGCGATCGCGGTGCGCAGCGTGGGTCAGCTGCAGTCGGCGGAGGACATCGCGTCGACGCTGGTGGGCGTCGACGACGGGGTGCCGATCTTCGTCCGCGACGTCGCCACGGTGCGGATCGGGGCCGCGCCGCCGACAGGCATCTTCGGCATCGACGCGACGCAGGGCGGGGTCGAGGGGCTGGTGCTGATGCGCCGGTGGGAGAACCCGAGCGAGGTGCTGGCGGGGATCCACGCCCGCGTCGACGCGCTCAACGCCGGCGAGGAGCTGGCGGGGGCCCGCATCGTCGGGTTCTACGACCGCAGCGAGATGGTCGGCCGGACGCTGCGCACGGTGTCGCGCACGCTCGCCGAGGGCGTGAGCATCGTCGTGCTGGTGCTGGTGTTCCTGCTCGGCAGCGTGCGCGCGGCGTTGCTGACGGCGCTGACGATCCCGATGTCGCTGCTGTTCGCGTTCGTGTGCATGAAGCTGGCGGGGGTCGCGGCCAACCTGCTCAGCCTCGGCGCGCTCGACTTCGGCATCATCGTCGACGGTACGCTGGTGATGGTCGAGGCGCTGGTGCACCGGCTGCAGCGCCGCCCCGACCCGGGGGCGCCGGCGACGGTGGCGGAGCTCGACGAAGCGGCGTGCGCGACGGCGCGGCCGATCGTGTTCTCGCTGGCGATCATCATCGCCGCGTACCTGCCGCTGTTCATGCTGCAGCGGATCGAGCGGCGGCTGTTCACGCCGATGGCGTTCACGGTCAGCACGGCGCTGCTCGGCTCGCTGCTGCTGTGCCTGACGCTGACGCCGGTGCTCGCCAGCTACCTGTTCCGCCGCCGGGTCCGGATCCGCGACAGCCGGGTGATGAAGGCCAGCGCCCGCGCCTACGAGCGGTGGATCGGCCGGCTCGTCCGCCGCGCGCGGCTGGTGGTGATCGTGGCGGCGCTGGCGACGGTGGCGGCGCTGGTGGTCCTCGGGCGCCGCGTCGGCACCGAGTTCCTGCCGCAGCTCGACGAGGGCTCGATCTGGATCCGCTGCAACTTGCCGCCCGGGCTGTCGCTGTTCAAGTCGGCCGAGGTCGCGTCGACGATCCGCGCGCTGGTGCTGCAGTCGCCCGAGGTGCGGCTCGTCAGCTCGCAGACCGGCCGCAACGACTCCGGGACCGACCCGTACGGGCCCAACCGCAACGAGCTCCTGGTCGCGCTGCAACCTTATGACACATGGCCTAAAGGACAGATCAAGGCCGACCTGGTCGAGGCGCTGGCGGCCCGGCTGCGCGCGGCGATCCCCGGCGCGACGTTCAGCTTCACCCAGCCGATCCTCGACAACGCGACGGAGGCGGCGACCGGCTCGTCGGCCGACCTGGCGATCATCATCCGCGGCCCGGACCTCGGCGAGCTGCGTCGGCTGGCGGTGCAGAGCCGCGAGGTGGTGGCGGGCATCCCGGGCGCGGCCGACACGGCGATCGAGCAGGAGGCGGGGCAAGAGCAGCTGCGGCTGCGGCTGCGGCGGGCCGACATGGCGCGCCACGGGGTCGACGTCCGCGACGTGCAGCAGCTGGTGAGCCTGGCGATCGGCGGGCGCCCGATCGACACCGTCTACGAGGGCTCGCGGCGGTTCGCGGTGGCGCTGCGGTTCATCCCGGAGGCGCGGGCCAGCGGCGACGCGATCGGCCGCCTGCTGATCACGCCGCACCGCGGGGGCCGGGTGCCGCTGGCCGAGGTCGCCGACATCGAGGTGGTCGAAGGCGCGACGATCATCGCCCGGCGCGAGAACCACCGCCAAGTCACGGTGCGCACCAACATCCGCGGGCGCGATCAGGGCAGCTTCGTGGCCGAGGCGCAGGCCAGGCTGCGGGCAGCGCTGCAGCTGCCGCCCGGGTACCAGCTCGAGTGGGGCGGGCAGTTCGAGAACCTCGAGCGCGCGCGCCGGCGCCTGGTGGTGATCCTGCCGCTGACGCTCGGCATCATCGTGTCGCTGCTGTTCTTCGCGTTCCGCTCGCTGCGCTGGGCGCTGCTGGTGCTGGCGTGCGTGCCGTTCTCGCTGCTCGGCGGGGTGTTCGCGCTGTGGCTGCGCGGGATCCACCTCAGCGTGTCGGCGGCGGTCGGGATGGTGTCGCTGTTCGGGGTGGCGGTGATGAGCGGGGTGCTGCTGGTCGAGTCGATCCGCACGGCCGAGGCGGACACGGCCGCGGAGTCGGCGGTGCGCGGGGCGACCCGGGCGCTACGGCCGCTGCTGCTGATGATCCTGGTGGCGCTGCTCGGGATGGTCCCGGCCGCTCGCGCGACCGGCATCGGCTCGGACGTGCAGCGCCCGCTGGCGACGGTGGTGGTCGGCGGGCTGCTCTCGACGCTGTTCTTGACGCTGCTGGTGCTGCCGTGTGCGGCCTCGCTGGTCCCGCGGACCAGGGCGGGGAAGCGGCAGGGTGGTGCATCGGACATGTCCCATGCGACATGTAAAGATGGACATTCCCCGTCGGACATGAGCGCTCCCGGCCCATGACATGTCCTCCACGACATGCCCGGAAAGACACCTTTGTTCTTCACGGCTCCCGCGCCGCCAGCCACGCCTCTGCGCGCTGCAGCTCGCCCGCGCGCGACTTGTCGCGCCAGCCCGCGAGCGCCGCCGCGATCAGCGGGCGGGCCGCGGCCGGCACCTCGCGCGCCGCCCCTGTGAGGCCCTGCGCGCGCAGGAAGCGGGCCCGCAGCGCCGGCAAGTGGTCGGGCTCGGCGACCACCTCGTAGATCGCCAGCGCCTCACCGGCCAGCTCGGCCGTCTCCTCGAAGCGCTCGCGCGCCAGCGCCAGCCCGGCGAGCGCGACGATCGAGCCCGCGAGGATCAGGTTGTGCGGCGGCGCCAGGCGCTCGAGGTCGGCCCGCGCCTGTTGCAGGTCGGCTTCGGCCTCGTCGAGGCGCCCGAGCTTCACGCGGATCTCGCCGAGGATCACCGCGATCGCGGCGGCGTCGAGGCTGCTCTCGGCGGCAGCCAGGGCCGCGTGCATCTGCGCCAGCGGCCCTATCGCCTCGTCCGGGCGACCGATCGCGTCGAGGGCCCGGCCGCGGGCCGACAGCAGCCACTGGTATTTCGCCTGCGACGGCTCGGGCGTCGGCAAGCGAGCCAGCGCGCGCGCATACTCGGCCTCCATCCCCGCCGCGTCGCCCGCGAGCGCGAACAGCCGCACGCGCTCGCACAGCACCGCGTCGTACGTCATCGACGCCTCGGGCACCTCCGCCAGCGCCGCGTCGAGGTGCACGCGCGCCTCTGCCAGCAGCCCCTCGTCGAGCTCGACCAGCGCCATCCCGTGGCGGATCATCCCGCGCACGTAGCCGTTGTCGAGGCTGTCGAAGCGCTGCTCGATCGACCGCATCGCCGCCAGCGCCTGCCGCGGCCGACCGAGGCGCCACAGCCCGTCGGCCAGCAGCCACGCGTGGCGCAGGTGCACCGCGTGGCGCGGCCCGAACAGCGCCTCCGAGGCCGCGGCGGCGCGGGCGTACAGCGCCACCATGTCCTCGTCGCGGTTCTGCTGGCGCGCCAGCAGCCCGAGGTTGGCGGTGGTCTCGAGGCCCTTCGGCGTGTCGCTGCGGCCGTGCCGCTCGCGCAGCGCCGCCGCCTGCTCCCAGTAGTCGCGGGTCGCCGGCAGGTCGCGGCTGGCGATCATCACCGCGCCCATGTTGTTGAGGAACTCGGCGTACAGATCGACGTCGCCCGCGACCCTGCGGTTGATCGCCGTCACCAGCGGGATCTCGGCGCGCGCCTCCTGCGGGCGGCTCAGCGGGATCGCCCGCAGATAGGCCCGCTTCGAGCTGGCCTGCGCCGCCACCGCGTCGTGCCCGGCTCCGATCGCGGCCAGCAGCGCCTCCGTGAACGCGCTCTCGGCCTCGGCGTGACGGCCCGCCTCCATCGCCAGGCTGCCGCGCTGCAGCAGCGCCTCGGCGCGCAGCGGCTCGTAGGTCAGCGCCGAGCTGTCCTTGAGGACATCTCCTACCAGCGCCTCGCCGAGCGCGTACTGGGCCGCGTCCTCGCGGACCTGCGCGCGCGCCAGGGCCTCGCGGTGGGCCTGCACGGCCACGCGCAGGTGCGGCTCGTCGGGCGGCGGGACCGCGGCGGTGAGCGCCTCGACATCGGCGCAGCGGGCCAGCGGCGGCAGCTCGGCGGTCGCCTGGACCACCGCCCCGACCCCGGCCGCGTCGACCTGCGTGAGCGCGAGCACCAGCGCGTCGAGGCCGGCGCGCCGCTGGTCGAGGCACGCGGTGCGGAGGTCGAACAGCGGCGACGACTGCCGCGCCTCCACGTGGGCCACGCACGCCTCGTTGCGCATCTCGACCCATGAAGCCGCGTATCGATCGATCCGCCCCGGCACGCTCGCCAGCGCCTCCGTGGCCGCGGCCGTGCCCGCCTTCGTCAGCGCCGCGCGGACCGCCGCCGCGCGGGCCGGGTCCCATACGCCTGCCAGCTCGGCCTGCGCGTCGGGGCAGCGGGCTGCCTCCGGCCCGCGCTCCGCGGCGAAGAACGCCGCCGTCGCGGTCGCCACCGCCGTCAAGCCGAGCACCGCGAGGCGCCGGCGCGTCGCCCCCGGATCGTGCTCGAGCTCGGCCAGCAGCGCCGTCATCGACGGGAAGCGCTCGTCTGGCGCGCTCGCCAGCCCGCGGCGCAGCGCCCGGAAGATCCGCGCCGGCACCGGCGTGCCCGCGGGCGGCGGCGCCACCTTGCCGCGCCGCAGCTCGGCCAGCAGCGTCGCCAGCGACGTCGTATCGAACGCCGGCTGCTTGTAGAGGCATTGATACAGCGACACGCAGAAGCTGAACTGATCGCTGGCCGCCGTCGAGGGCTCGCCGCGGTGGGCCTCGGGCGACATATACGCCGGCGTGCCGAGGACCACCCCGGTGCGCGTCAGCGGGGCCAGGTGCGACGCGGCCTGCTGGATGTGACGCGGCAGATCGGGCTCGGCCGGCGCCCCGTCGTCGGCCGCGCGGGCCAGCCCGAAGTCGAGCACCTTGACCGTACCGTCGTCGCCGACCATCACGTTGGCCGGCTTGAAGTCGCGGTGGATGAGGCCCGCGCGGTGGGCCGCCTCGAGCCCGCGGCCGGCGCGGACGAACACCGCCACGATCTCGCGCCACGGCCGGTCCTGCTGGGCCCACGCGTCGAGCGACGCGCCGCGGACGAACTCCATCGCCACGAACACCTGATCGTCGTCGCGCCCGACCTCGTGGACCGTGACGATGTTGGGGTGCTGCAGCCGGGCCATCGCCTGCGCCTCGCGCATCAGTCGCCCGCGCGACAGCGAAAGGTCGCGCACCGACTCGGAGAGCAGCAGCTTGACCGCGACCTTGCGGTCGAGCAGGTCGTCGTAGGCCGCGTAGACCACCCCCATCCCGCCGCGCCCGATCACCCCCAGGATCTGGAACCGCCCGATCTGCACCGGCGTCGTCCGGCGCGGGAACAGGGCCCGCTTGACCAGACGCTTGTCGAGCCCGACCTCGTCTGCCTCCGGCGTCGGCAGCCGCGGGATCGTGTCGCTATCGCCGCGGACGGACGGTTCGGACGGCTCTCCGCCCTCGTCCGTGCCTCCGTTGGTCTCGTCGGGCGTCATGGCCGGTGCGGACAGTGTGTCTGAATTCATGGCCATCGGGCGGACGCCCCGTCATCCCGCTTCGAGCATTCAGGTCACGCGCGCCGTCGGACCTCGCGGTCGCCGCCGGAGACGCCGCTCACGACGGAGACTTCCCGCTGCGGAGCGCTCGAACGGGCCCTGGAGGCCTATTTGCGCCGCCGCGACGGAAAGTTCCGGAGGCGGGCAATTGAAGCCGACACGGCGGTCACCTGCCGGATGTAGTTCGGGCACTACCATGCACAAGACGACCCACAACCTCTTCCTCCTGGCTTCCACCCTTACCCTCGCCGTCGGTTGCGACGCGCCGCTCGCCGACGATTTCGCCGTCGGCTCCGAGTTCCGCTGCGTCGGCTCCGATTGCACCCCGCCGCCGGTCGGCAACACCTCCATGGTCGGCGACCACATGCTGTCGAACATCAAGGAGATCATCAACGGCGACGCCGCCAACTTCACCGCCGACATCCGGGTCACCGGCGGCTTCGGCCTCCACGACGAAATCCCGCGGGCGTTCACGGACTTCCTCGTCAAAGAGGACGGCCAGCTCCAGCTCGATCTCGGCTACTTCGGCATGCTCACCGGTGAAGCCGTCGAGGGCGCCGTGTTCGACCTCCTCGTCACCCCGTATGACCCGCTGGAGGCGCCGTTCACCGGCCAGCTGAGGATCGAAGACGTCGAGTGCGAGCCGGGCCTCTACATCTCGAGCGTGAGCATCTGCCGCTACGTGTTCGTCACCGACGTCGAGCCCAAGGACGACGAGCTCTACCCCGAGACCTCGAAGGGCTCCGGCTGGTACCACGTCTGCCCCGACGACGACGACGGCGGCCTGCTCGCCGCCAACTACCGCTTCAGCTCCGTGCTGAGCCCCGAGGTCACCCTGGGCTACAGCCCCGCCGCCGGCCCGACGATCGACTTGGACAGCGGCTACTTCATCAACGGCTGCCTCAACGGCGCGGTGTCGAAGGGCCAGTACCGCCTCAACGCCTTCTACGACGCCAGCACCTACCGCGGCCTGAAGGCCAGCCAGCGCACCGCCATGCTGCGCATGTGGATGGCCTGGCACGACGACGCGCCGCGCACCGAGCCCGGCAACCTGATCTCGCCGCACGACCCGCTCGGCGGCCTGTTCACCTGGACCTCCGCCTCGGGCTGGAACATCGAAGGCGGCTACGACGAGGACGGCGCCAGCTGCCGCGGCGGCTCGACCACCCACGGCAAGCACCGCGAGGTCGTCAACCCCGTGCTCAACCTGACCGGCTGGTCCTCGCTGCCCCATTGCAACACCGCCACCACGCTCGCCGCCAAGGCGGTGCTCGGCGTCAAGGTCAACAACTGAGACGCGCGGCGACGGACCGCGCGCGGGCGGCCGCGCGCGGGCGGCCGTGTTAGCATCGAACGCATGTCGGCCCGCGAGCTCGCCCTCGCCTGCGCGCTCGCGGGCGCCTGCGCCCCGCATCAACCTGTCCCCGAGGACATCCAGGAGCCGCCGCCGCGCGAGGTCCCACCTGTCCCCAGGGACAGCGACCACTCGCAGCGCCCGCTCCGGCTGGCCGCCGTGTTCGCCGGTCCGCTGGGCGTGAGCCCGCTGGCCGGCGGCGCCGTCGCGGTCCACGGCCCCGGCGTGCTCGCGCTCGCCGAGGACCACGCCCCGCTCGCCAGCGAGACCCGCCTGCTGCGCGGCTGGCCGCGCGGGCCCGTGACGTACATCGGCGGCCGCTGGCCCGATCGCGCGTTCGTCGTCGCCCCGAGCGCCACCCGCCGCGACCTCGGGGCCGCGGTCCAGCGCTGGCACGATGGCGCGTGGGTCGGCGCACCACCGACCTTCGAGCCGCCGCAATTTTACAGCGCCTTCGCGATCGGTCACGACGGCGCGCTCCTCGGTCTGCGCGGGTCCCTCGAATCGTTGTTCGGCGACGCCCTCGGACCCCCCGCCCCGCTCGTGATCGATCGCCTCGACGACGGCCCCCCGCCGCCGTGGCCACCCTTGCCGCCGGGCCGCGGCGGCGAGCAACTCCTGACCTTCGCCGACGGCTCGGTCGTCGTCGTCGGCTTCGATCCCTCGTTCACCCTCGCGCTGCTCCGCTGGTCGCCGGGCGCCCCCGAATGGACCCGCCTGCCGCTCCCCGGACACGGCGCCCTCGACCTCACGCGCAGCCCGACGATCGTGGTCGGCCGCGACCCGTCCCTGCTCTACGCCCACCGCTGCCTGCCGGACGGCCGGCCTGCGCTCGAGCGCCTGTCGGGAGCGACCTGGCAGCCGTTCCCGCGCCCGGACGGCGGCTGCATCACCTCGCTGGCCGAGGCGCCCGACGGCACGCTGTGGCTCGTCGACGATCGCGGCCTGCACCGCCACCGCCCCGGCGCGCTGCAGTGGGAGGCGATCGCGCTCGCGCCGGTCGACGCGCCCGGCAAGCCGACCGCCGCGCTGCCTGGAGGCCCCGAGCTGCCGCCGCCAGGCCCCGAGCCGCTGACCCCCCGACACGTGCTGGCGCTCGATCGCGGCGAGGTGTGGGTGGTCGCGGCGATCGGCGATCCCGACCTGCGACCCGCCCGCCACGCCGTGCTGACGACCCGCTCGGTGCTCCTGCCTTTGAACCTGAAGCCCCCGTCCGAAGGGACAGGCCAACCATCGAGCCCGCCGTGACCGGCCCGGCGTAAAGACATGTCCCATGGACATGTCTTATGAATCACGGCGGGCATATTTGTTCGTCAAAAATCGACACACCGTGATCCGAGCGTCGCGCGAATATCGAACAACCCGCGCCGGCATCGCTGCTTTCGGCGTCGCGCCCACCGATTGTATCGCGTCCGTCACGCCCCCGCCGCTCGCGCCGCTCGGGCCCCCCGCAGCGCCCCGACCACGGCCGGGGAGGCCGCGCGCGAGGAGTTGTGCTGCCTCGCACGCGGAAGAGCGCGCCTGCTTGCCGGGTCGACGGCCTCTCCCATGAAGCTGAATATGCTCCATCCGCACATTCTCGCCGCCGCGCTCGCCTTCCCCTACCCGGCGACGGCGCCCGACGCGGAGCCACCCTTCGCGGCCATTGC
Organism: Nannocystis bainbridge; assembly: GCF_028368995.1. Taxonomy (GTDB): domain Bacteria; phylum Myxococcota_A; class Polyangia; order Nannocystales; family Nannocystaceae; genus Nannocystis; species Nannocystis bainbridge. The sequence continues at coordinate 1,703,949 of NZ_JAQNDL010000001.1, forward strand.
ACCGACCACGATCCACATCGTCACCAATCCGGGCGAGGGCATCGACCTCGAGCTCTCCTATGATTGGCCGGACCTCGGCCGCGTCGGCCTCGAAGTCTTCGCCGGGGTCGACGGCACCGGCGCCCTGCTCGTCCTTCTTGACGAGGCGATGATCGCCGCGATCGATCTCCACCGCGGCGAGCTCGCCGGCATCCATCCCGGCCTCGCCCTCGACCACGCCGACGTTCTCGCCCTCGCGGACAGCATCGTCCAGGTCGCGCACAGCCAGCCCGTCCAGGAGCTGCTCCTCGGCGACGAGCGCGGGTGGGGCTGCTGGCTCGCGGGCAAGATGGCAGGCGCCGCCGCTGGCGTCCTCGCCGCGGGCACCTGCGCCGCGGTCGCCGGCCCGCTCGCACCCGGCTGCGTCGCCCCCGGCAGCCTGAGCTTCAAGGGCGTCGATCAATACATCGTCGGCAAGTGCAACAAGGCGCAGAACGTCAGCCGGGAGCACCATGTCTGACCTCGCCATTGTCGATACCAAACCGCTGCCGCCGCAGCGGTGGGGATTGTTGCCGACCCGACAATTCTGGGCCCGCGCTTGGCTCACCCCGATCGCCCTGGTCTACTGGCTCGGCTACATCGGCTTCTTCAGCCTCGCCGAGTCCCTGCAATCCAACTGGTGGCAGACCGCCCTCGGCGTCTGCATCTTCCACGCGCTGTGGGGCGGCCTCGTCGAGCGCCTCTATCGGCGACGCCTCGCGCGACGCGCTGCGAATCTGCTCGAAGCCACCGCCCCGGCCCCGGCCTTCCCCATGACCGGACTTCCCTCGCGGCGCGACGCCCCGGAGTTCTCGGTCGACGACTGGGAAGCCTTCGTCGCCCGCATCTTCGGCCGCGGAGCCGACGCCGTCCAAACCCTGGCCGCCGTGGGGCTGTGCCTCCTGTTCTTCTATCCCGGCTGGCCGGGCAAGCTCGTGGCCGTCGCCGCGATGCTCGCCTCGACGTGGATCGCCAGGACCTGCCTGCGGCGCTGGCGTCGCGAGGCCCTGCACGGCCCACGCCCCGCCATCGACCCGCCCCGCGTCGAATGCCGGGCACGCCACTGACGACATTTTTTATTAAACGAATACCCGACGACTCGCATACGGCCCAGGGAATCATAGCAGCGACCTCCTCGTCGCTCGGCCCCACGGTCGTCGCGGAGCGCATGCGACCGGGTTATGGCCGCTCGATCGCTCCGGCTAAAAACCCGATCAATTCGCGGCCGAGCACGCTCGCCGGGTTACGAGCGCCCGCCATGCTTCGCGGCCCGAGTCGGAGGCTGTCATGGTATTCATTCAAGCTCGCAAGCCCACGAATCCGCCGAACGGGCTCTTCCTTTCGTGCGCCGTGTTGGCCGCTCCTGGTCTCACCCTCGCCGCTCCCGTGCAGGCCGCGGATGGCGAGCCCGGCGCGGTTTCCTGGCTGAGCGCCGCGGACGACCCCGCCGCCGCAGACCCTTTAAAAAGAATCGTCGACTTCGACGGGGATGGTCGCTCCGACCTCGCGCTGACGGGGCCCAGCGGCTGGCAGACCGTGCCGGTCGCCGCGTCCATCGGCGACGGCAACTTCACCGTCACCAACAAGGGCGTGGGCGACTTCGCCGTCTGGGCCGCCACCGGCGCCAGGGTCGTCCACGGTGATTTCGACCGTGATGGTCGCACCGACATCGTGCTGACCGGCACGAGCGGTTGGAGCACCCTGCCGGTCGCCTTCTCCAGGGGCGGCGGCGCCTTCGACGTCACCAACCGGACCATCGAGGACTTCGCCGTCTGGGCTGCCACCGGCGCCGAGGTCATCCCGGGCGACTTCAACCGCGACGGTCGCACCGATCTCGCCCTGACCGGCACGAGCGGCTGGAGCACCCTGCCGGTCGCCTTCTCCAGGGGCGATGGCAGCTTCGACGTCACCAACCGGGCCGTCGGTGACTTCGCCAGCTGGGCCGCCACCGGCGCCAAGGTCGTCCCGGGTGACTTCAACCGCGACGGCCGCATCGATCTCGCCCTGACCGGCACCCATGATTGGACCACCGTGCCGATCGCCTTCTCGCGGGGTAATGGCAGGTTCGACATCACCAACCAACTCGTCGGCGACTTTGCAGCCTGGGCCGCCACCGACGCCAGCGTCGTGCCCGGCGACTTCAACCGCGACGGCCGCACCGACATCGCCCTCGTCGGCGGCACTGGCTGGAGCACCGTGCCCGTCGCCTTCTCCCGCGGCAACGGCACCTTCGACATCACCAACAAGCCCATCGGTGATTTCGCCACCTGGGCCGCCACCGGCGCCGAGGTCGTCCCCGGCGACTTCAACGGGGACGGCCGTACCGACATTGCCCTCACCGGCACGAGCGGCTGGAATACCGTTCCCGTCGCCTACTCGCGCGGCGATGGAACCTTCGAGGTCGCCAATACCGGCGTCGGCGACTTCGCCGCCTGGGCCGCCACCGGCGCCAGAGTCGTGCCCGGCGACTTCAACGGGGACGGCCGCACCGACATCGCGCTGACCGGCACGAAAGATTGGACCACCCTCCCGATCGCCTTCTCGACCGGTGCCGGCTTCAACGTCACCAATCGCCCGATCACCGACTTCGCTACCTGGTCGACCACGCCGGGCGTCGAGGTCATCGGCGCCCTGCAGTAATCAGGCGCTCGCACTCCCTCGCCGCCGCCCGTCGTTCGCCAGATCCTACGACGAATGCGTCAGCTCCTCTCGCGCGCCCTCGCTCGGGTCGCTTGTCACCCTGGCGGCCCCACGTAGCGCGACGCCGGGCGGATGAGGCGGCCCGTCGCGCGCTGCTCGAGCACGTGCGCGCACCAGCCTGCCACCCGGCCGACCGCGAACGTCGGCGAGAATGCGGTGCGGCCCAGGCCCACCGCGTCGAGCAGCACCGCCGTATAGAACTCCACGTTCGCCGCCAGCGCCCGGTCGGGGTATTTCGCGCGCAGGGCCCCCTCCGCCGCGCGCTCGACCGCCCGCGCCAGCGCCAGGCGGCCGCCGGTCACCCCCGCCTGCTCCAGCCGCCCCAGCGCCGCCTCGAGCACCGCCGCACGCGGATCGCGGACCCGGTAGATCCGGTGCCCCATCCCCATGATCCGGCGGCCCGCAGCCAGCTCCGCCTCGACCCATTGCGCCGCCTGGTCCGGCTCGCCGATCGCGTCGAGCATGTCCAGCACCGGCCCGGGCGCCCCGCCGTGGAGCGGCCCTTTCAGCGCCCCGATCGCCGCCACGATCGCCGACACCGGGTCCGATCCGGTCGACGCCACCACCCGGGCCGCGAACGTCGAAGCGTTCATCCCGTGGTCCGCCACCGTCACCAGGTACGCCTCCAGGGCCGCCGCCCGGGCCGGCGTCGGCGCCTCGCCCTCGATCATGCGCAGATAGTCGGCCGCGTGCGGCAGCGACCGATCGGGCGCCACTGGTCGCCCGCCTGCCCGCACGCGGGCCCACGCCGCGGCGAACACCGCCACCGCCCCGGTCAGCGCCGCCGGCGTATCGAAGCCGTCGTCCGCGGCCAGTTGGGCCGTCGTCGCTCGCAGCGCGTCCATCCCGTCGGCGAAGCGCCCCGGCCCGGCCGCCTCCAGCCGCGCGAACGCCCGCGCCCGGCCCTCCGCCAGCGCCTCCCGCGTCCTCCCCTGCGCACCCGCCTGCGGCAGCGCCCCTGTCCATAGCAGCTCTGCCAGCGCCTCGAACGACGTCCCTCCCGCCAGCCCCTCGATGTCGTGGCCGGCCACCACCAGCCGCCCGCGCTCCCCGTCGACCTCGCTGAGCCGCGTGTCTGCCACCACCACCCCCTCGAGACCGCTCCGTGTCACCGTCGTATCCATGCGTCCCTCCTGCCCGCAGCTTGGGCCGGCCCGCCATGTTGATCAACGTTGATTCGACAATCCATCATTCACCGCAGACGTTGATTCGACAATCCACCCTCCGCCTGCCATCTTGACGGCGGGACCATGACCGACGCCCACGACGAGGCCCCACCATTCTTGAGCGGTGAGCAGGCCGCCGCGCTGCTCGGCGTCAAGCGGGCCACCCTCTACGCCTACGCCAGCCGCGGCCTCGTGCGCAGCGAGCCGGGCGGCCCCGGGCGCGGGCGCCGGTACAGCCGCGACGACCTCGAGCGGCTCAAGGCTCGCAGCGACGCTCGCTCCGGCCACGCGGCGGTCGCCGCCGGCGCGCTGCGCTGGGGCGAGCCCGTGCTCGAGTCGGCCTTGACCGCCATCGACCCGGCCGGCCCGCGCTATCGCGGCCGGCCTGCCGTCGACCTCGCGGCCACCTGCTCCTTCGAGGCCGTCGCCGAGCTGTTGTGGACGGGCGGCCTGCCCGAGCGCGCCCCTCAGTGGTCCGTCTCCGGCCTCGGCCTGCGGCTCGCCTCGCTCGGCGCCCTCCTGCCCGAGGCCGCCGCCCCGCTCGTCACCCTCGCCCTGGCCGTGCCGGCGCTCGGCGCCGCCGACCCCGATCGCTTCGACGCCACGCCCGGCCCCGAGCTCGTCCGCGCCCGCGCCTTGCTCGTGCGCATGGCGGCGCTCGCCGGCGCCGGCCAGGGCGACGCCCGGGTCCGACCCGCGCTGGCCGAGCGCGACGTCGCCGGCGCCCTCCTGGTCTCGCTCGGCGCCCCCGCGACCCCGCGCGCCCGCCAGGCCATGGCCCGCGCGCTGGTGCTCTCGGCCGACCACGAGCTCAACGCCTCGGCCTTCGCCGTGCGCGTCGCCGCCTCCGCCGGCGCCGACCTGTACGCCTGCGTCAGCGCCGGCCTGGCCACCCTGTCCGGCCCGCGCCACGGCGGCATGGGCGAGCGCGTCGAGGCCCTCGTCACCGAGGTCGGCAAGCCCGAGCGCGCGCGCGCCGTCGTGCGCGAGCGAGCCCGCCGCGGCGAAGAGGTGCCCGGCTTCGGCCACCCGCTCTACCCCGACGGGGACCCTCGCGCCGCCGCCCTGCTGGCCGCCGCCCACGAGCACGCCCCGCGCAGCCCGAAGGTCCGCGCCGTCCAGGCCATCGTCGACGCCATGCGCGACGCCGGCCGCGAGCCGGCCAACTTCGACGTCGGCCTGGTCGCCCTCGGCGCCGCCCTCGGCCTGCCCCCGCGCACCAGCGTCGCCATCTTCGCCGTCGGCCGCGCCGCCGGCTGGCTGGCCCACGCCTTCGAGCAGCGCGCCGCCGGCTTCCTCCTGCGCCCCCGCGCCCGCTACGTCGGCCCGTGAGCGCGACCTCCGGCTGGCTGGCCCACGCCTTCGCGCAGCGCGCCGCCGGCTTCCTCCTGCGCCCCCGCGCCCGCTACGTCGGCCCGTGAGCGCGACCGCCAGCACGCTCGAAATAACATGCCCACAGGGACATGTTCTATATGACATGTCCATAATGACATCACCCAAGAGACATGTCCTCCATGACATGTCCCATCGAACATCCAACCCCGGCCCCGCCGCACGGAAGCTCACTTCGCCGCGCCCTCGCCCCGCTTTGCCCGCGACGCCGCCGCGGCTACGCTCCTCCGCGCATGCGCGAGGCAGCCGTCGTCCTCATCACCGGTGCGTCCTCCGGCTTCGGCGAGGCCGCGGCCCGCTCCCTCGCCGATCCGGGGCTCCGCGGCCGCTACCGGGTCTTCGGCGCCAGCCGCCGCGCCGCGCCCGACGACCCCGGCGACGGCCCCGTCATGGTCCCGCTCGACGTGCGCAGCGACGCCTCCGCGGCCGCCTGCGTCGACGAGGTCATGCGCCGCGCCGGGCGGATCGACGTCCTCGTCAACAACGCCGGCTACTCGCTGGCCGGCGCCGTCGAGGAGACCTCGCTCGACGAGGCCAAGGCCCAGTTCGAGACCAACTTCTTCGGCACCGCGCGCATGATGCGGGCCGTGCTGCCGATCATGCGCGCCCAGGGCGGCGGCCGGATCGTCAACGTCTCCTCGCTCGCCGGCCTCGTCGGCGTCCCGTTCCACGCCTACTACGCGGCCAGCAAGTTCGCCGTCGAGGGGCTGTCCGAGGGCCTGCGCCAGGAGGTGCGCCGGTTCGGCATCCACGTCTCGCTGATCGAGCCTGGCGACTTCAAGACCGCCGGCACCGCCGCGCGCGAGCGGGCGGCCGCCGGTCTCGACGTTTATGCCGCCACCCGCGACCGCGCCGTCGCCGTGATGGAGCGGGCCGAGCAGTCCGGCCCCGACCCGATCGGCTTCGCGCGCCTGTTGCTGCGGATCCTCGCGGCGCCCCGACCGCGGCTGCGCTATCGCCTCGGCAGCGACGCCGTGTGGGTGCCGCGGGCGCGCCGGCTCGTGCCCGAGGCGCTGTTCGAGCACCTCCTGCGCGCCAACTTCGACATGGACGAGTGAGGCCGCGCGGCCCCCTGGCACCCCCCTCCGACGGCGCTACGCTTCGCCGAGCGCAGGAGCGTCACGATGGCGATCACCCTCAATCACACGATCGTGCCGGCCCACGACAAGGTCGCGGCGGCCCGCTTCTTCGCCGAGATCTTCGGCGTCCGCTACGAGGGCCCGGTCGGTCCGTTCGCCGCCGTGCGGGTCAACGACACCCTCACCTTCGATTTCGGCGACGACGACGGCGGCTTCGAGGCCCACCACTACGCGTTCCACGTCGACGACGCCGAGTTCGACGCGATCTTCGCCCGCGTCCGCGCCGCGGGCCTGCCGTTCGCCTCGAGCCCGCACGGCGGGTTCGACGGCCGGATCAGCGAGTACGGCGCGGGCGGTCGCCGCGTCTACTTCCCCGACCCGAGCGGCCACGTGCTCGAGCTGATGACGCGCCTCGACAATTGACGCGACCCGCGCGGCGCAGCGGGCGCAGCCCGGGTGCATTCGCGCGCGACGATTTTGCAGCGAGCCGGCAATTTTCGGCCCGGCAGCGGCGACTCCATGGCCCGAGCGACCGGCGGCGAATGAACGCCAAGGGTTCGCTCCTCTTGCCAGGGACATCACCATGCTGCGCTTCGACCTTACTTCCCTTACGTTCGTCATCCTGTTCCTCACCGGCGCCTGCGCTCCGACCAGCGGGGAGTCCACCGGCTCCACCACCGAGTCCGGGACCGACGCCACCGGCGCCACCACCGACGCCACCACCGACGAGCCGTCCAACCCCACCGGCGGCCAGGTCACCGGCGAGGACACCACCACCACGGAGGGCGGGGACCCGCACACGACCTCCGCCACCGAGGGCGAGGACACCGACGGCGAGACCACCGAGACCCCCAACCCCGTGACTCCGGAGCAGGAGGCCGCCTGCGAGGCCGGCTGCCAGAAGGAGGCCATGTGCATCGGCGAGCCCGACGCTTCCGAGTGCGTGCTCGGCTGCATCGAGGAGTTCCAGTACATCGAGGAAGAGTGCGCCTCGCCCTACTTGAACTTCGTCCAGTGCATCGCGGAGCTCAGCTGCGCCGACCTGGAGGGCGACATCGAGGACACCGCGTGCGGCGACGAGCTCGCGGCGCTGGAGTCCTGCAGCGGCCCCGCCTGCGTCATCATGATGGAAGAGACCACCGAAGACTCCTGCGGGTTCGGCCGGAGCTGCCCCGAGCAGCCGACCCAGTCCATCTCCTGCGAGGGCGACACCTGCCGCTGCTTCCTCGAGGAGACCGAGGTCGCCCAGTGCGCGGCCGACGGCGTGTGCATGGACGGCGACGCGATCTTCGACAAGATGGCGAGCTGCTGCCCGTTCGAGTGATGCCCGCGGACCGCCACCCCACCGCGGAGACCTATCCCGAAGTACATGTCCGTGGGGGCAGGTTAAAAACCTGTCCCTGCGGACATATACGCTATCGCGGCACCCACAAATAGTACGACAGCGGCCCCAGCGTCACCGCGATCACCGCGGCGAGGAAGAGGTGGAACACGCCGACCACCACCGCGGCGGTCCCCTCGACCTCGCCGTGGAGCAGCCGCCCGGCCGCGCCGCGGCCGAAGATCACCGTGCGGCGCAGGGTCAGCCCGCGCACGCCCGAGCGGATCAGCAGGACCACGCCGGTCACCAGCAGCACCGGCATCATCAGCCGCAAGAACGCCACCGGGCGCAGCTGCTCGGCCGCGCCGGCGAAGGCCCGCAGATATCCGTCCATCGCCGCACTCTACTGCGACCCGGCCCCGCCGGGCTGCCCGGGGCCTCCCGACCCGCGCCCGCGCGCCTGGAGCCTGACGCCGCGGAATCGCCCGCGCGCCGCCCGTGGCGGATTCACGCAATTGACCGCCCGGCGTCCGACACCGATCCTCCGCTCGATGACCGGCGAGGACGACAGCCTGCGCGCGACCCTCGTCGCCGCCGATCACCAGGCCGCGACCCTCGACTCGGGCCAGGTCGAGCGCCACGCGCCGCCGGGCGCGGGCACGCCGGTCGACAAGGAGATCGTCAAGCGGGCGCTGTTCCCCCGCCGCGGCGGGCCGGTGCGCATCGGTCGCTTCACCGTCCTGGGCCAGGTCGGCCGCGGGGCCATGGGCGTGGTCTACGCCTGCTACGACGACCTGCTCGACCGCAAGGTCGCGGTCAAGCTGCTCAAGCACGCCGCCGCCGGCGACTCGACCGCGGCCCAGGTCCGGCTGCTGCGCGAGGCCCAGGCGCTGGCCCGGCTCGACCACCCCAACGTGGTCAAGGTCCTCGACGTCGGCACCTTCGAAGATCGCGTCTACCTGGCCATGGAGTTCGTCGACGGCCAGACCCTCGCCGCCTGGCTGGCCGCCGCGCCGCGCACGTGGCGGGACATCCTCACGGTCGTGCTCGCGGCCGGCGAGGGCCTCGCCGCCGCCCACGCCAAGGGCCTGGTCCACCGCGACATCAAGCCCGACAACATCATGGTCGGCGGCGACGGGCGCGTGCGCCTGATGGACTTCGGGCTCGCGCGCGCCGAGGCCGGCGCCGCGCCCGACGAGCTCGCCGGCCCGGTCGCCTCGCTGTCGGTCACCCGCACCGGCGCGATCATGGGCACCCCGGCCTTCATGGCCCCCGAGCAATTCCTGGGCGAGGCGATCGACGCCCGCTCCGATCAGTTCGCCCTGTGCGCCACCGCCTGGGAGGCGCTCTACCAGCAGCGGCCGTTCGCCGGCGAGACCCTGGCGACGCTGATGGCCAGCGTCACCGCCGGCGCCCTGACCCCGCCGCCGCGCGCGAGGGCGCCGCTGTGGCTGCGGCGGGTGCTGGAGCGCGGGCTCTCGCGCGCGCGCACGGCCCGCTACCCCGACACCCGGGCCCTGCTGCAGGCCCTGCGCGCCGACCCGACCCGCCGTCGGCGCGCGCTCGCGGCCGTCGCCGGCGCGCTCGCGCTCGCCTCCGCCGGCTTCGGCGCGGCCACCGTCGCCGAGCAGCGCACGATCGCCGGCTGCGAGGCCGCCGGCGCGGCCGTGTTCGCCGACTGGGGCCCCGGCGCGCGCGAGGCCCTCGCCGCGGCCTTCGTCGCCACCGGGGCCGACCACGCCGCCGCCACCTTCGAGCGCACCACGCCCTGGCTCGATCGCTGGGCCGACGCCTGGCGCGACACCGCCGACGCCGCCTGCCGCGCCCACCGGCTCGAGAGCACCTGGGACGGCGAGCAGTACGGCCGCGCCGTCGACTGCCTGGCCGAGGCCCGCAGCAACTTCGCCGCCCTCGTGCGCGAGCTCGGGCGCGCCGACGCGGCCAGCCTCACCGAGGCCACCGCCGCCGCCGCCGCGCTCGCCGGTCCCGAGCTGTGCGCCGACCCGGTTCACCTGCGCGAGCGGCCGATGCTGCGCTTCGACCAGCGCGACCAGGTCCTCGGCGTGCGCGACCAACTCGCGCGCGCCGGCTCGCTCGCCGCCGCCGCCCGCTACGCCGAGGGCCTGCCGGTCGCGCGCGAGGCCCTGCACGCGGCCGCGGCGATCGGCTGGCCGGCGCTGATCGCCCAGGCCGAGCTGCGCGCCGCGGGCCTGGCCGAAGAGACAGGAGCTTACCCCGCCGCCGAGGCCGGCCTGCTGCGCGCCCTCGCGGCCGCGCGTGCGGCCCGATCGGCCCGTCTGGCCCTGCAGGCCAGCACCGAGCTGATCTACCTGGTCGGCTACCGCGGCTCGCGGCTGGCCGAGGCCAAGGTGTGGGCCGAGTCGGCGCGGACCCAGCTGGCCCTGCTCGCCGGCGCCCACCCGCTCGAGGAGGCCGGCATCGAGAGCAACCTCGCCGGCGTCCTCTACGTCGGCGGCGAGCATGCCGAGTCGGCGCGCCTGTACGCCCGCGTGCTCGCGGCCCGCGAGGCGGCTCTCGGCCCCGACCACCCGCGCGTCGCCGACAGCATCAACAACCTCGCCAGCCTGCGCTACGTCGCCGGCGCCGTCGGCGACGCCTCGCGCCTCTACCACCGCTCGCTGGCGATCTACGAGCAGGTCCTGGGCGAGCACCACCCGCAGGTCGCGACCACCCTCAACAACCTCTCGCTGGTCCACGAGGCCACCGGCGCCTACGACCAGGCGATCGCCGCGCTGGCCCGGGCCCTGGCGATCCGCGAGGCCACCTTCGGCCGCGAGCACTCCCTGGTCGCCACCTCGCTGTGCAACCTGGCGCTCGTGTACGAGGCCACCGGCGCCTACGACGAGGCCACGCGGCTGTTCGGGCGCGCCCTGGCGATCCAGGAGAAGACCTTCGGCCCCGACCACCCGGTCGTCGCCGACACCCTGCACAACCTCGCCACCGTCCGCTACGACACCCGCGACGACGCCGAGGCCACGCGCCTGTTGCAGCGCGCCCGCGCGATCTACGAGCGCACGCTCGGCCCGGACCACCCCTCGACGATCTCGAGCGTGGTCGGCCTCGGCCTCATCCTCAACGCCACCGGCGCCCACGCGGAGGCGCTCGAGCTGCTCGCCCGCGCCCTGCCCCGCCAGGAGCAAGCCCTGGGCCCCGACCACCCCGCCGTGGCCCACACCCTGCTCGGCCGCGGCGAGGCGCTGACCGACCTGGGCCGCCCCGCCGAGGCCGTGCCCGAGCTCGAGCGGGCCCTGGCGATCCGCAGCGCCACCGAGGTCCAGCCCGAGGAGCTCGCCGAGGCCCGCTTCGCCCTCGCACGCGCCCTTTGGAGCAGCGGCGCCGACCGCCCCCGCGCCCGCGCCCTGGCCGAACAAGCCGAGGCCCCCCTGGCCGCCGCCACCGGCCAGGGCGCGACCCACGCCCGCCTCCGCGAGTGGCTGGCCGCCCACCCGGCGCCTTGATTTCTCCTCGGCTCGCGTGTCGTCGAGGACATGTCCATAAGAACATGTCCTTCACGACATTTTCTTTTGGACATTCCCTCAAAGACATCTCCATTCGAGCACGTCCTAAAGATCACTCGCCCAGCGCCCGCGCCATCTCGAAGGCGCATCCCCGCGAGGACGTGGCCACTGCCCCAGCATCGAGCCGCGCCGCGCACGACAGCCAGCGACCACGCAGTGGGATGCATCCCCGCGACGACATTGGCTCGCTCGTCCGCGACGCCTCGACGCTGAGGATTCCATGCCCGCGCCGTCGCTCGAACCCGCATGTCCGCAGCCCGGCCGCGCGAGCCCGCCTCGTCCCCGTCGTGCGCGACGCTGGGCCTCGTCGTCCGTCGCCGCGGCTTGCGCGGCCCTGGCGATCGCTGTAGACGGAGCCTCCATGGCCCCCCGCCACTGCCTCGCCCTCCTGCTCCTCCTCGGCCCCGCCTGCGGCGACGACGGCCCCGAGCTGACCGGCGCCGTCGATCCCAGCGCCACCGGCACGCCCTCGACCACGCCCGGCCCCTCGACCACGCCCGGCGGCACCACCGACGACGACCCCACCGAGGGCACGGACAGCGACGGTGAGCCCACGACCGGCCCCGGCACCACCGACGAAGGCACCACCGGCGAGCCCGGCACCGGCGAGGCCACCACCAGCAGCGAGACCGGCGAGCCGGCCGCGACCGCCCCGCTCGTCGCCTACCTCACCCGCAACGCCGCCGGCCAGACCCACCCCGAGGACGTGCCCGAGGAGGCCGACCTCTGCCCCGCCGGCTGGACCCACCTCGGCGGCTCGAGCTTCAGCGCCGTGTGCCTGCTCGACGCGCCCGGCACCATCGTCAACGTCACCCGCAACGCCGCCGGCCAGTTCTATCCCGAGGACGTGCCCGAGGAGGCCGACCTCTGCCCCGCCGGCTGGACCTACCTCGGCGGCACCGGCTTCAACGCCGTCTGCATGACCGACCAGCGGCTCACCGTCGCCTATCTCACCCGCAACGCCGCCGGCCAGTTCTACCCCGAAGACGTGCCCGAGGAGGCCGACCTCTGTCCCGCCGGCTGGGACTACCTCGGCGGCTCCGGCTTCGCCGCCGCCTGCAGCACCGCCGAGGCGCGCTCGATCGTCAACGTCACCCGCAACGTTGACGGCCAGTTCTACCCGGAGGACGTGCCCGAGGAGGCCGACCTCTGCCCCGCCGGCTGGGACCACCTCGGCGGCACCGGCTTCAACGCCGTGTGCGCCGGCGACGAGGGCCTCGCCCTCGCCTACCTCACCCGCGACGCCGAGGGCCAGACCTACCCCGAAGACGTGGCCGAGGAGGCCCAGATCTGCCCCGCCGGCTGGGACTACCGCGGCGGCTCCGGCTTCGCCGCCGCCTGCTCGCAGGCCAGCGCGTCGGCGATCGCCAACCTCACCCGCAACGCGGCCGGCCAGACCTACCCCGAGGACGTGGCCCAGGAGGCCCAGATCTGCCCCGCCGGCTGGACCCACCTCGGCGGCAGCAGCTTCGCCGCCGTCTGCCAGCAGCCCTGAATCATCGCGTGCGCCTTCGGACATGCTCGAAAAAGCATGTCCGAAAGCACATTGTCCCGAAGACATGTCTTTTCAGGCATGTCCTTTTATTCCCGAGCAATCGGCGCCTGGCCCACCGCCCCGGCCATCGGCCTCAGCTCCGCGACCGCGCTCACGCCGGGCCACGCCCGGCGACCCTGGAGCCTCCGAGCGTGCATAACCTCGACCGCGCTGACCCAGCGACGCGCACACGGGCGTCCGCGTCGAGCGCCCGCTTGATGGCGACGACCTCGACCTGTCGCATTCCCGCCCGGCGACCCTGGAGCCTCCGAGCTCGCATGCCCCGATCGCGCTGGCCCACCGACGCGCCCACGGGCGTCCGCGTCGAGCGCCCGCCGCATGGCGACGAGCTCGCCGGCCACGACCTGTAGCGTTCCGCCGCCCGACGACACTGGAGCCTTCGAGCTCGCATGCCCCCGACCCGCGCCTGGCCCACCGACCTGCACGCACACCTGACGGACGGCCTGCGGGCGCCCGCCTTCCCGTGACGCGGCGCCCGCGCGGTCCGGCGTGGGCGCGCCGGACCGCGCGGGCCGAGGATGCCGCGCGCCGCCGCCACCGGCCTGCCGCCTCGCCTCGCCGCGGCTCCAGAGCCCCCACGAAAAATTTCTCCGCCCTCGTGTAGGGTTCTTTCGGCTGGCGACACTCGAGCCCTGCAGGATGAACGAACTGCTGCTCATCGACCTCACCGCCTGGATCGGCGAGAAGCTCTTACTGCTCGTGCTGGGGCTGGGGCTGCTCACCATGTTGGTGATGCCGGCGATGCGGCTGTCGGCGCTGGCGGTCGGCACGGCGCGCTGGCTGGCGCTGGCCGTGCCGCGGCTGCTGCGGCGCCGCGCCCTCGCCGGCGAGCCGTCGCGGCCGCTGCAGCTCGGCGGCCTCTCGGGCCCGCTCGCGCGGCTGATCCGCCAGACCCGCACCCTCGCGCTCGAGCTGCGCCGCTCGAGCGACGCCGCCGTCGACTGGCCCGTCGAGCCGGCCCAGCCCGATCCGCCGCGCAGCGGCTGGCGCGAGCTGCTGCTCGGGGTCGCCGACGCCAACGCCCCGCTCACGGCGATCCGCGGCGACGTATTCGCCTGGATCGGCACGGTCGAGGCCATGTCGGCCAGCGATCGCCAGCTGCTGGTCGGGCTCGGCGTCGAAGTCGAAGCGGTCCGCCGCGCGCTGACCGACGAGGGCGCGCCGGTCGAGATCGTGCGGGCCCTCGCCGGCCTGCTGTGGAGCATCGACGAGCGGCTCGCCACCGTCGGCGCGTTCGGCTATCGCGGCACCAGCGTCGTCCAGGCCGCGCTGCCGGGCACGAGCGCGCGGGCGCTGACGACCGGCGGCGACGAGGACGAAACCCGGGCCCGCCGCGGGCGCTGGGCCGGGACGGTGGCCGAGCACGGCCCCGGGCTGTCGCAGATGGCCGCCAGCTACTCGCGCGGCGCGGCCGACCGCGCCGACCTCGAGCAGGACATCGCCCTCGCGCTGTGGCGCGCGCTGCCGCTGTTCCGCGGCGAGTCGTCGCTCAAGACTTTTGCTTATCGGGTCGCCCGCTACTGTTGTTTCCGCCACGTCCGCCGGCGCAAGGACTTCGACGCGAGCGTCGACCCGGCCAGCGTCGCCGACCCGGCCGCCAGCATCGAGTCGGCGATGCTGCGCGCCGACCAGCGCGCCCGCATCGAGCAGGCATTGACCGACCTGCCCGACAACCTCGAGTCGGTGATGACGCTGCACCTCTCCGGCCAGTCGTACGCGCAGATCGCCGAGACCCTCGGCATCACCGAGCGCAACGTCTCGGTCCGCCTGTCCCGCGCCCGCGCCCGCCTGCGCCGCCAGCTCGTCGCCGCCTGAGCGCGAGCGCTGCGTCGCCCGCTCGGCGCAGCGCTGCGTCACCTGCTCGGCGCGCTGCACGAGCGCAGCGCAGCGTCACCCGCTCGTCGCCGCCCGAGCGCGGCCCGGCGCAGCGCCGCCCGCTCGTCGCCGCCCGAGCGCGATCAGAACGCCGCCTCCATCTCGACCAGCCGCTCCTCGAAGTCCATCTGCTTGCGCGGCGCCGCGGGGCTCGGTGAGGCCGTCTCCTGCATCTGCTTGCGCTTCACGTCGAGCACCAGCGACGGCGGATACTCGACCTGATACGAGACCCGGAACGAGCGCTCCTCGCGGGCCGCGAGCGTCACCGTCCAGCGCACGATGCCCTTGACGTCGGCCTTCTCGCTCGGTCCAATGCGCACGTTGCTGACCCGCACGTCGCTGTTCTCCGCCACCGGGATGCGCTCGGCCAGCACCACCGTGACCGGCCGCTCCGACAGGTTGCGCGCCTTGCTGACGAACGACAGCTGCATGCGGTTGCGGGCGTTGCGTTGCAGCGAGCTCTGATGCCGGTCGAGCTCGCGCGCCAGCTTGACCTGATCGGCGACGCTGAAGAACAGCGAGAAGTCCTCGTCCCGGGCCACGAAGTCGATATCGGTCATGCCGAGGAACGCCCCGTCCTGGTAGCGGGCGACCCCGCCGGGCAGCAGCGCCTGCTCGGTCTTGTTGGTCATCTCGAGCGTGACCGCGGCGTTGAGTGATTCTTCGGGCGCGGCGATGATGCGGCGCTGGGCCTTGATCCGGCTGCTGCCGATGCGGACCCGGATCGATCTCCCGTCGGACCTGGCGATCACCGGGTCGCGGGCGACGAAGTGAGCCGTCGTCCCGCGCGTCTGCAGGCCCGCGAAGATCTCGACCGTCTTGCTCTGCACCCGCTCCAGCAGCGCCAGGTTGCTCGAGTACGAGCGCTCGAACTGCTCGACCTCCGAGATGCGCTTCGCGGCCGCCTGGTTCATGCGGTTCCAGTGCACGTTCTGCTCGGCGAACTTCTGCTGCGCCGTGGTGAACGAAGTCAGCTCCCGCGTCACGCTGCGCGACACCTCCGGGCCCTTGCCCAGCGCCAGCATCTCGAGCTCCGGGATCCGCTCGCTGTCGGACGACGACTGGGTCGAGAACGACAGCTCCGCGTGACTCCAGTCCTCGCCCGTCGTCTGCGTGACCACGGCGAACGACGTCAGCTCCACCGCCTCGGGGTCGCTCGCGCCCGACCGCACCTCGTGCATCGGCTCCCACGTCGCCCCGGGCGTCGCGTAGGTCAGCGTCAACGTCGCCTCGCCCGCCGCGCTGCCCTGCACCGTCACCAGCACCATCGTCTCCTCGAGCCGGGTCAGGCGGCTCAGCTCCTCGAGGTTGCGCGCGCTGGCCTCGACGTCGGGCGCCAGCAGCTCGCGCGCGGCCCGGGCGTCGCGCCGCGACGACGCGGTCTTGCGCAGCGTGCCGGACACGAACTCGATGACCTCGCCGTAGCTGTCGACCTTGATCTCGCGCTTGACCCCGTCGTCGCCGAGCTTCTCGAGCGAGAACACCTTGATGGACTCGACGTGCTTCTGCTGGGCGTCGAGGATCGCCAGCTCGTCGTCGAGCGCTTGCAACTTCTGCAGCAGCTCCTTGTGCCGCAGCTCGGCCTTGCGGAACCCCTCGTCGGTCGAGCGGGCCAGAAACCGCCGCTCGACGCTCACGTCGACGATCTTGCCGGCGCTGGTCGAGGCCCGCACCGAGCCCTCGTCGACCCACCCCGGCAGCTTCTTGAACCGAAACACCTTGGGCTCGTTCGTCAAGCTCACGCGGGCGTCGCGGCTGACCAGGGCGCGGTCCGAATACACGGTGACCCGGCCGATGCGCGAGGTCACCCCGCGCTCCGCGGGGTCCTCGGGCCCGTCGGCGACCGCCGCCGCGAGGGCGAACACGGGCGGCGGGGGCTCCTCCGGCCGGCCCTTCGAGGGGACCGCGGCCCGGGTGGCGCACCCGGCGACGAGCGTAAAAAGGACGGTGAACGACTTCCAGACGAAGGGCCGCGGCAAAGTGGTCGATTGTACGTCGGACGGCCCCCGCCGATCTGCCACCCCCGACGCGCGCCCCCGCTCGCCCCGCTCAGAGCTTCACGGTCGGCGGGACGATCAGCGGCACCGGCTCGGGCGCAGCCACGATCACGTCCGGGTGGCGGAACGCCTCGAACAGCGACAGCGCCACCGCGATCACCACCGGCCCGAGGACGATGCCGACGAACCCGAACAGCCGCAGCCCGCCCAGCACCGCGAAGAAGATCAGCAGCTCGTGGAGCTCGGTCCGCTTGCCGACCAGGCGCGGGCGCAAAAAGTTGTCGATGAGGCCGATGGCGAAGATGCCCCACACCGTGAGGAGGATCGCCTTGATCCAAGCGCCCTGGATCGCCAGGTAGATCGCCGCGGGTACCCAGACCAGGAACGCGCCGATCAGCGACATGAAGATCATCACCACGCCCCACAGCAGCGCCGAGGGCACGCCCAGGACCCAAAACGCCAGCCCACCGAGCGTGCCCTGGATCGCGGCGACCACCAGACCGCCGTAGATGCTCGCGGCCACGACCTCGCGCACGCGCAGCAGCAGCGCCCGCGTCGGCTGGTTGCGCAGCGGGATCGCCGTCGCCAGCGCGTCGCGGATCGTCAGGCCGTCGCGGAAGAAATAGAACATCACGAACAGCGCCAGCAGCGAGCCGACCAGCATCGTCGCGGCGTTCTGCACCACGTACAGCATGCGCGTCGCCAGCTCGCCGCCGAGGGTGCTCAGGTACTCGGTGACCTGGACCCGGATGTGCAGGACGTCCATGCGCTCGTTGAGCCAGCGGACGGCGGAGCCGGTGGTGGCCGACGACGGATCGGTCAAGCTCGCCACTGCCCCCTGCAGGCTGCTGACGGCCGGGCCGATCTCGCGGAACATCGCCCAGCCGATCAGCGCCAGCGGCAGGCCGATCAGCAGGACCACGATCAGGCACGCCAGCAGCGCGCTGAGGTTGGGCCGCCGCGTCCGTTGCAAGATCCGCCGATGCACCGGCTCGAGCGTGATCGTGAGCACGCTGGCCCACGCCAGCACGTCGATGAACGGCACGAGCATCAGCCAGCACAAATAAAGCGTGCCGCTCAGGGCGGCGACGAGGATGATCCAGCGGGCCTTCTCGCGGTTGTCGATCGAGTTGTTCATCGTCGGGTGTCTGGCGGGGGGCGCGTCGCCAGGTCTCGCCTCGACCATCACCGTGATCGCGGTTGCACAAGTGCTCGCTCCGCCTAGCATCCACCCACGCGCCAGGAGCCCCGCGTCGGCCCACCCGCGCGCCGCCGGTCGGGGCTTGAAGTGGCGCCCCGGCCCGTCCGCGCACATCGCGGCGAGGCGAAGCCCGCGCTCCCGTCCCCGCGGCGTGCTCGACGACGTCGGCCCGCCCCGCGCCGGAGACCGGCGTTCGTGGCGACCGGCCCGCGGCGCCGATCGGGTCGCCCCTGGCCGACCCCGGCGACGGCGGGGCGTCTCCACTCGCCAGCCGCGCCGGCGACTGCCATCCATCACAGCAGCGTCGCGTAATCGAAGCCCGACTCGGTCACGAGGTGCACGCCCGGCGTCACCTCCACGAGCGGCGTCTCGCAGGTCGCGTCGATCGCCATGCGCGCGCCGTACAGCGGACCGGGCACCATGAACGGCGCCGACACGTGGGTGTCGAGCCGGCCGGAGATCCACAGCGTCGCGCCGACGGTGGTCTTGACGATCACCAGCGGGCTGTCGGCCGGCGTCGAGCCCTTGTTCCACGACTCGCTCCACTTCGGGCTCGCCGAGCTCGCGCCGATCTGGACGCTACAGTTTGCCCGCCCGTCGTAGAGGCCCGACCCGTCCCACGCGACCGACAGCTCGGCGCGGAAGGTCAGCGTCACCGGCGTGTTCTTCGGCAAGCTGGCGGAGGCGACCACGAAGCGATCGACGAAGCGGTTGCTGGTGTTGGCCGCGACCGCGGCGGGGAAGCTGGTCGCCTGGACCCGCGCGGCCTCGGCGGAGACGTGGCTGGACAGCGAACCCAGGTCGCTCCAGGCGAACGCCGCCGCGTCGGAGTAGAGGATCTGCGTGGAGTAATAGGCCCAGGTGGTGCCGGCCGGGTCGTGCTGCGCGTCGGCCGAGGTCTGGCCCGTCAGCGGCCCGACATACGCGGCCCCGCTGCCCGGCATGCCGCCGGTGACCGCGTGCGCGGTGACCGAGTAGTTCGGGCCCGCCGCCCGCGCCGGCGCGGCCGCTGCGAACGACGAGAGACAGGCGACAGCCACCGAGGTCGTCCAAAAGTGCATGCCCGGTGAGCGCCGTCAGCCAGCCCCGAGGATCGCGCCGGCCGACGCCGTGTGAACGCACGCGGCACGCCGTGAACCGGTTTGCCGCGCGGCCTACATGGAAATCCCGCCCGCGACCCGCGAGGGGCGGCGCTCGGCGCTCACCCACGACTGATTCTGCTCTCATGGACATGTCCATGAGAGCATGTACTTTTAAACATGTTTAATACGACATGTCCTATCGTTTCAATCGTTATCATCGGCAGCGCACTGCCGGCCTCATGCGAGGTTGGCACGCGGCCGCTCAGCGCTCCTGCCCTGCAAGCCACGCCTCGACCTCGCGCAGCTGCCCTTGCGCCGCCGCCCCGATCTCCCGAAACCCCTCCGCCGCAGCGCCGGCCTCCGCGAGCGCGCGGCTGCGGTCGCCGCCGGTAGCGACCAGCGCCCGCGCCAGATCGAAGTGCGCCTCCGGCTCGAGGTACTGCCGGCCCGCGCTGTCCTCATAAAGCCTCACCGCTCGCTCGAGCAGCGCCAGCGCCTCGCCCGGTCGGTCCTGCAAGTACAGGCGCCCGAGGCTGGCCAGGCTGACCGCCACGTTCGGGTGGTCGCGCCCGAGCGCCTTCTCCTTGATCGCCAGCGCTCGCTCGACCAGCGCGATCGCCTTGCCCGGGTCGCCCGTGGCCGCGTACACATTGGCCAGGTTGCCCAGCACGCGGGCCACGTCCGGGTGTTCGGGCCCCAGGCTGCGGCTCCAGATGGCGATCGCGCGCTCGTACAGCGCCTTGGCCCGCGCGTACGCCTTCGCCTCCACGTACACGTTGGCCAGGCCGTTGAGGCTGAACGCGATGTCGACGTGATCGCGGCCGAGCGCCGCCTCCTTGAGCGCCAGCCCGCGCTCGTGCAGCGCCGCCGCGGTCGTCAGGTCGCCCATCTTCGACGCCGCGCTGGCGAGGTTGCTCAGGCTCTCGGCCACCGCCGGGTGGTCCGGGCCCAGCGCCGCCTCCTGGATCACCAGCGCGCGCGCGTACAGCCGGTGCGCCGCCGCCAGCTCGCCGGCCTCGATGTGCGCGTGGCCCAGGTGCTGCAGCGACGCCGCCACGTCCGGGTGGGCCGGCCCGAGCGCCGCCACCGTCAGCGCCAGCGCCCGCTCGGCCTGCTCGCGCGCCGCCGCGAACGACCCCGCCGCCTGGTTCGTCATCGCCAGGTTGCTCAGCGTCGTCGCCACGTCCGGGTGCTCGCGGCCCAGCGCCGCCTCGCGGATCGCCAGCGCCTGCTCGTAGGCGCCGCGCGCCAGCGCATAGTCGCCGGCGACGTAGTGCAGCGCCGCCAGGCTGTTGAGCCGCTGGGCCTCGCGCAGCCGCTCGGGGTCGCCCGCGTGGGCCGCCGCGACCTCGGCGTGCTGGGCCCACGCGCGCGCCTCGGCCGGGCGCCGCTGCTTGTAGCCGACCAGGAACGTCAGCTCGGCGGCCGCCTGCGCCGCGACGTCCCACGCCCCCGCGCGCGCCGCCGCGAAGTAGGCCGCCGTGTCGGCCGCCGCCGCCCGGTCCGGCAGCGCCAGGCCGCGCGCCAGCTCGCCCTCGGCCGCGCGTGCATCCGCCACCAGCGGCGGCCAGGCCAGCGCCTCCGCCCGCGCGCGCGCCGGCTCGAGCCTCGCCAGGCCCTCCACGTAGCGCCCGGCGAGCCCGAGCGAGCGAGCCCGGGCCAGCTCCGCGCGCAGCTCCCCGACCTCGGCCCGGCCCTCGGTCGGCGGCGCGGGCAGCCGGCGCAGCAGCTCCGGGTCGACGCACGCCTCCACCCCGCGCAGGCTGGCCGCGGCCGCCACCGCCATCTGCACCGCCGTCCGGTCGGCGCGGGTCAGCTCGCCGATCAGCGACTCGATCGCCGAGCGCCGCTCGGCCAGGCACCACTCCGCGCGGTCGAACGTGCCGGCGTCCCAGCGGCCCTCGACCTCGACGCGCACGCAGGCGCGCGCGCGCGCCGACTGCCACGCGCGCACCTGGTCTTCGAGCCAGGTCGAGGTCCGGATCGCCGTCCACTCCGCCTGCGGGAACCCGGTCGCGCGGAACGCCAGCCGCAGGCGCTCGCGCGCGGCGGGGTTCCAGGTCGCGTCGAGCTCGCCCGCCTGCGCCGCGCAGCCGGCCAGCCGCCGCGCGTGGTCCCACTGGCGCAGGCCGACGATCGCCGTCACCGCCACCGCCACCGCCACCACGGTCGCCCCGAAGGCGCGCCGGCGGGCCCGCGCCTGGCCGCGGTCGAGCGCGGCCAGCAGCGCCGTCATCGACGGCCAGCGCCGCCCCGGCTCGTTCGCCAGCCCGCGCGCCAGCACCTGTCGCAGCCACGGCGGCGCCCGGCGGCCGCGCGGGGGCGCCCGCAGCAGCCCCGCCATCACCTGCGTCGCCAGCTCGATCGGCGTCTCGCCGGCGAACGGCCGCTCGCCGTACAGCAGCTCCCACGCCGTCACGCACCACGCGAACTGGTCGACCGCCGGCGTCGCCTCCAGCCCCATCCACTGCTCCGGCGCCATGTACCCCGGCGTGCCCTCGAGCGCGCCGACCCGGGTCAACCGCAGCGTCAGCAGATCGAGCCCCGTCGGCGCCGTCGTGTGGTCCGACAGACCCGGCGAAAGCACCGTCGGCTCGGGCGCTCGCCCGTGCGCCAGCCCGAAGTCCATCACCCGCACGCGCCCGTCGCCGCCGACCATCACGTTGTCGGGCTTCAGATCGCGGTGCACCAGCCCCGCCGCGTGGGCCGCCTCGATCCCGCGGCCCGCCTCTCGCAACACCCGGAGCGCCTCCGGCCACGGCCTCGTCCGGCCCGCCGCCCACGTCCGCAGCGTCTGGCCCTCGATCAGCTCCATCGCGATCCACACCCGCTCGCCGTGCGTGCCGGTGTCGTGGACCGCGACCACGTTCGGGTGCGACAGCTTGGCCAGCGCCTGGGCCTCGCGCAGCAGGCGGATCCGGTCGACCTCCGCGCTCTCGCGCTGGGCCCCGGGGATCACCAGCTTGATGGCGATCTTGCGCTCGAGCTCGGGGTCCCGCGCGGCGTACACCACCCCCATCCCGCCGACGCCGAGCCGCTCGAGGATCGTGTAGCGGCCGATCCGCGCGCCCCGCGGCAGCTCGTCCTCGGACGCGAGCAGGGCCGGCTCCGAACGCACCGGGCTGGCCGTGGCCGCGGCGGTGGTGTCGAGCTGCACGCGCCACCGTATCGCCCCGGCCCGCGCAATTGAAGGCCCGTTTTCGCCCGTCACGGCGCCGCGAGAGGACCCGCGTCGGCGGGAGAGCCCGCAGGACCCGCCGGCAGCGATTCATCGCATGCCCTCTCGGACATGTCCCTCACGACATTTTCAAAAGGACATGTCCTCATGAACATGTCCATCCGACCATAAACTCGGATCCGCCGACAAGTCGACACGCAGGTCCCGTCACTCCCGGGCGAGCCACGCGAACCCGGCCCGGCGCGACGCCCTCACGTCTCCGGGCAGCACCCCGCACGAGCACGGCCCGGCGCGACGCCTTCGCGTCTCCGGGCAGCACCCCGCCCACGTCCCGACCCTCACGAGCTCGGCCCGCGTCCACGAAGAACGTGCCGCCGTGGGCTCGCACGAACACGCCGTCGTGCTGGCTGACCGCGCCGGTGAAGGCGCCCTTCTCGTCGGATCCGTATCGAGTCAGGCCTCACGCGCGACTCGTCGTCGTGAGCCCCGCCAGCGCCTCTGCCAGCTCCGCCCGCGACGGCCGCGCCAGCTGGCCGACCACCTCGCCGTCGCGCATCAGCACGAAGTTCGGCCACAGCTTGACCCGGAACGAGCGCCCCAGCGGTCGCCCCGGCCCGTCCTCCACCTTCACGTGCTCGACCTCGGCGTGCTCGGCCAGCAGCGACTTCACCCCCGGCGCCGCGGCCGAGCAGTGGCCGCACCACGCGGTCCCGAACTCGACGAGCACGAGCCCGCTCCGCTGGTTCAGTTGCTCGCGAGTCGGCGCTCGCTCGGAGTCCAGGTACTGGGTCGCAAAGGCCATGGTGGTGGCATTGTGACCGCTTTCTCCGGCCCGGCACGCCCGCCACCCAGGGCCGCCCCCGCGCGCCCGCGCGGCTCCCGACGCGCCCGACCGGCCTCGTCGGCATCGCCCGCCCGCCGATGGCGCGCGCCGTCCATGGTGAAATCATCGGACATGCCGCGCCCGCTCCTCCCACCCCGAGCGCGAGCGACCTCTCCCGAGTCGCATTCCTGCGAGCCTGGCTCGCACAAACGCGACGAGGTGCGCGCTTCGCCTCGCGTACCATGCTCCGCATGGCCCTGCCAGCACGATCGCGCGCAACTCCTCCGACTCGTCGCCTCCCGTCGCGCCCCCTCGCGCCCGCGCTGGCGTGCCTGCTCGCGTTCGGCTGCGGCGGCTCTGGCACCCCCGACACCTCCGCGACCATCGAGCCGACCAGCAGCCCCGCCACCACCGACACCGAAAGCACCAGCGGCACCAGCGGCACCCCGACCACTGGCGGCACCCCGACCACCGGCGGCACCGACGATACCGGCGCCAGCACCGGCGGCGAACCCGGCACCTGCGCCGCGCTGTGCCAGCGCACCGTCGAATGCGAAGTCCCCACCACCCCGGAGCAGTGCGAGGCCGACTGCGAGGCCGCCGACGCGACCCTGCGCGCCTGCGTGACCGCCTGCGACCAGCCGATCTGCGACGACTTGCTGGACTGCACCAGCAACTGCGCGCACCAGGGCGACCCGAACGCCACCCCGTACGCCTTCTGCAACGAAGACGCCTCGACCTGCCAGCCCGGCGTCTACCTCTGCCTCCACAGCGCCCACGACGGCCTCGAGTTCTCGGTCTGCACCCCCTTCTGCGGCGACGACGACAGCTGCCCGATCCCCGCCACCGGCACCGCCACCCCCGTGTGCGACCTCGACGGCGAGCCCAGCCTCTGCTCGCTCGATTGCAGCCAGGGCCAGCAGTGCCCGGACGACATGACCTGCGACCTCATGGGCTCCGGCATGTGCATGTGGCCGGTCGGCTGACCCGCGCGACGCTTCACCGCGAGCCGCTCCGCGCACGGCGAGCCGCAAGCGACTCGCCGCCCGTCGGCGTTCACCGCCTCGCCGTCACCACGGCCACGGCAGCGAGACGCCGCACAGGAAGTTGTCGTCCCACGTATAGGGATCGGCGTACTCGTTCCAGTGCACGCAGCTGTTGCCGGCCGCAGGGCCGTCGTTCCGCCAGGTGAAGAGCCACTTGCTGTTCGTCGGCACGCACAGATAATTGTCGGACCACGCATGCGGGTCGAGCGGCTCGACGATCTGCGTGCAGCGCATGCCGGCGATCGGCCCGGCCATCGACCACTGCGCGCCGATGTTCTGGTCGGAGCAGAAGTAGTTGTCTTCCCACGTGTGCGGGTCCGAGCCCTCGCCGATCTGGACGCAGTGCTTGCCCGCGAGCGGCCCCGACGACGACCAGGACAGCGTCTGGCGGTCGCCGTAGAGCCACTGGATCCCGAGCATGTCGTCGTACCGGAGGTTGGGCTTCGGATCGTTGTAAAAGGCGTACATCACCGCGTCCGTGTCGTCGGAGTGATTGAGCCCCAGCGCGTGGCCGATCTCGTGCAGCGCCACCGAGCGCAGATCGGTCAGCCCGGCGCCGCCGCCGAGGTTCCAGGTCTCGTCCTCGTCGAAGTGGACGTCGCCCAGGATGCCGTCGCCCGGCGGCCACGCGTGGGCGAGCACGCCGCCCGCGCCGTTGAACGGCCAGTTGTCGCCGTGATTGCCGGCGCCGAAGCTGATCTCGATCTCGGCGTCGTTCTCCTCGTAAAACCGCAGGTTTGTCACCCCGCCCCAGCGCGCGAACGCCTCGGCGATGGCAGCCCGCGTGTCGGCCTGCGACAGGTCGCCGGTGAAGCTGCGAAAGCGATAACGGACCTGGTTGCTGCCCCAGGTGCTGCCGGACGTGTTGTAGTTGGAGCCGCCCTTCCGCGCGTGGGGAGTCTCGTAATAATCGGGGATCCCACACCGCGGAACGGCCATGAGCCGCTGGGTCTCGGCGTTCAGGGTGCCGTCGGCGACCAGCCCGTGGGCCTCCTGGAACCGCACGACGGCCTCGGCGAGCACTTCGTCGAAGACCTCGGGGTCGGCCGGCTCCTCGGTGAACACCGGCTTCCAGCCGGGCAGGTGCTCGAGCGCGGGGTTGGGGAAATAGCCGTAGCGCTTGAGGTAAGCGTGCGCCTGCGCGACCTCCTCGCCGCGATCGCCGAGCCCCGGCTCGGGCGTGGGATCGTCGGCGATGACATCGGCGACGGCGTCGAGGCCAGCGCCGTCGTCCTCGTCGATCGCGGGCAGCTCGCCCTCGGCGACGCACGAAACTGTGAGGCCAGCACACGCGAGCGCCACGAGACCACGCCGCGCAGGACTACCATGAATGAATGCATGCATGTCTAAAGTGTCTCTTTCTCAGGGTAAATGCCCCGACAACGCCGGGGCCGAGTTCATGGAATATGCGGCGGGCCAGGGCGGTCCGGATCACCGCAGTCGCTGCAAGATCGACGCGAAGGCCCATCAAGGCAGCGAACGGGCCGCAGCCCGGCGCAATCACCCCGTGGACAACCGCACGCCCGTCGGCTGCGTCGCCTGAAACCTCTCTGCGGCCCCCGGGTCATGCGGTTCGCCGACGCGCCTCGCGCGGTGCGCGGTACGCCCGGCGAGCCACCGCCCAATCATAGGACTGGCGATTGGCCAGAGCGCATGTCGCCCTCACCCCGCGTCGCGAACTGGCGCCGCAGGTACGGCGCCGTGCGGCTGTCCTGCGCCTCGCACACGACCCGCGGCGGCCCGCTGGCGACCACCCGACCGCCGGCATCGCCCGCGCCCGGGCCGATGTCGATCACCCAGTCGCAGGCCGCGACGATGCGCAGGTCGTGCTCGACCAGCACCACCGTGTTGCCGCGATCGACCAGGCCCTGCAGGCGCGCCATCAGCTTGTCGACATCGGCCGGGTGCAGGCCCGTGCTCGGCTCGTCGAGCACGTACAGCGTGTCGCCGCGCTGCGCCCGCTGCAGCTCGGTCGCCAGCTTGATCCGCTGGGCCTCGCCGCCCGACAGCTCCGTCGCCGGCTGACCGAGCCGGAGATAGCCGAGGCCGATGTCATGAAGCAGCGCCAGCGGACGGTGCACCACGGCCTCGTCGGCGAAGAACGCCTGCGCCTCGTCGACCGTCATGCGCAGGACCTCGGCGATGTTCTTGCCGCCCCACGTCACCTGCAGCGTCTTGTCGTTGTAGCGCGCGCCCTGGCAGGTCGGGCACGGCGCGTACACGCTCGGCATGAACAGCAGCTCGACGCTGACGAAGCCCTCGCCCTCGCAGGTGTCGCAGCGGCCGCCGGCGACGTTGAACGAGAAGCGACCGGCGTCGTAGCGGCGCGCCCGCGCCGTCGGCGTGGCGGCGAACAGCTTGCGCACGGCGTCGAAGAGGCCGGTATAGGTGGCGAGGTTCGAGCGCGGGGTGCGACCGATCGGCCGCTGGTCCACGCGCACGAGCCGGCGCAGAGCCTCGCCGCCGGCGTGGATCTTTCCGCTCGTGGCGCTCTTGACCTGCGGCCCCGCGGCGACGTCGTCCTCCTCCTCTTCGGCGCCGCCGGCCTGGCCGAGGTGCTCGCCGACCAGCTCGACCAGCGCCTGACTGACGAGGCTCGACTTGCCCGAACCCGACACGCCGGTCACCGCCGTCAACGCGCCGAGCGGGAATCGGACGTCGAGCCCGCGCAGGTTGTTGCGAGTGACGCCGCGCAGCTCGAGCCAGCCCGTCGGGGTCCGCGGCGCCCTCGTCCCGGCGACCGGCGGCGCGAACAGATAACGCGCCGTCTGCGAACCAACCACGCCCGCGAGCCCCGCCGGCGGCCCGCTGTAGAGCACCTCGCCGCCGTGCTGGCCGGCCCCGGGCCCGACGTCGATCAGCCAGTCGGCGCGGCGCATGGTGTCGAGGTCGTGCTCGACCACGAACAGCGAGTTGCCGGCGCGCAGCAATTGCTCGAGCGCCCGCAGCAGCGCCTCGTTGTCGGCCGGGTGCAGGCCGGCGGTCGGCTCGTCGAGCACGTAGACCACGCCGAACAGGTTGGAGTGGAGCTGGGTCGCCAGCCGCAGCCGCTGCAATTCACCGGAGGACAAGGTCGGCGTGGTGCGATCGAGCGCGAGGTAGCCGAGGCCGAGCTGCTGCAAGGTGGCGATCCGCCCGAGCAGCTCGTGGGCGATGCGCTGGGCCGCGAGCTGCTTCTCGGGCGAGAGGTCGGGCGTGCGCCGCACGTCGGGCGCACCCGCGTGGGCCGAGCCGCCAGCCGCGACGCGACGGGCCCGATCGCGCTGCCCGGCGGTCCGACTGCGCACCGCCTTGCCGCCCACGGCGGCCATTTCGAAGCGACCCTCGGCGGCGGGCTTCAGGACCTCGGCCAGGCGATCGAGCGGCAGCTGCGACAGCTCGCCGATGTCGAGCCCGGCGAAGGTGACGGCCAGCGCCTCGGGCTTGAGACGCTTGCCGTGACACACCGGACAGACGGTGCCGGTCATGAACCGGGCCACGCGCTTCTTCATCAGCGCGCTCTGGGTGGTGGCGAAGGTGTGAAGCACGTAGCGGCGCGCGCCCATGAAGGTGCCCTGGTAGCTCGGCTCGAGCTTGCGCTTGAGCGCCGCGCGCGTCTCGGCGGGCGTGAAGCCGGCGTACACCGGCACAGTCGGCTGCTCCTCGGTGTAGAGGATCCACTCGCGGTCCTTCTTCGGCAGCTCGCGCCACGGCCGGTCGACGTCGTAGCCGAGGGTCACAAGGATGTCGCGCAGGTTCTGCCCGTGCCATGCCGGCGGCCACGAGGCGATCGCCCGCTCGCGGATCGATTTGCCGTCGTCAGGCACCATCGATCGCTCGCTGACGTCGTAGACGTTGCCGAGGCCGTGACAGTTCGGACAGGCGCCCTGGCTGGTGTTGGGCGAGAAGTCCTCGGCGTACAGCATCGGCTGCTTGGCCGGGTAGCTGCCGGCGCGCGAGTAGAGCAGGCGGATCTGGCTCGAGAGGGTGGTGACGCTGCCGACCGAGGAGCGCACGCTCGGCGCGCCGCGTTGCTGCTGCAAGGCCACCGCCGGCGGCAGTCCGTCGATGCTGTCGACGTCGGGCACGCCGACCTGGTCGATGAGGCGGCGAGCGTACGGCGCGACCGACTCGAAGTAGCGCCGCTGCGCCTCGGCGTACAGCGTGCCGAACGCGAGCGAGGACTTGCCCGAGCCGGAGACGCCCGAGAACACGACAAAGGCGTCGCGCGGGACATCGACGTCGATATTTTTTAAATTGTGCTCGCGCGCGCCGCGGACGCGGACGCAGCGCATGGCGGACGGGGCAGCAGCGGGGTCGTCGGACCGTTGCATGTCGGGCGCAGCCTACCCCCGAACGGCGCCGACGCCGACATCCCGGCCAACACCGCCGCAGCCCCGCCCGCCCGCGCCAGGCCGGGCGACGGCGAAGCCAGCACGGCGGAGAACGCGGACGGCCGAGCCGGGGACCGCTGTCACGACCGGTCAGGCTCGCCGCGACTGGAGAACATAAACCATCGGACATGTTCTCATCAACATGTCCTCATGGCCATCCGTCGAGGCCATGCTCGCTCTGCGACGGACCGCCTCGGGCACATGTCCCCACGAACATGTGTTGAAGCACAACATCGAGGTCGTGCTGATGCCCTCATGAGGTCGCCCTGCACGGCGAAGGACCACGAAAATACATGTCCTCGGGGACATGTCTCATCGAGCATACAAGAAGCTCGCTCCGCGGCGAAGCGGGCCGCAGCAGGTCGGTTACCCCGACGCTCACCGCCTGCGAGCACGCCGGCGCGGCAGCGCCGCCAGCACGACCAGCGTCCACAGACCCACCGGCCCGCCGGCGCTCGCGCAGCCGCAGCCGCCGTCGCCGGTCGCCGGCGCGCCGCTATCGCTCGCGCTCTCGCCCGTGCTCGGACCCGTCGTCGAGCTGCTGCCCTCGCCCGAGCTCGTGCCCGTCGTGGGCGCCTCGCCGGATTCGCTGCCTTCGCCGGTCGTAGGCGCGCACGCTGGGTCGCCCTCGCCGTCGCAGTCGTTGTCGACGCAATCCTCGGGCAGCTCGACCGCGCCCGGCCAGCGCGCCGGGTCGGCGTCGTCGCAGTCGCCCGCGCACAGGCGCACCCCGTCCCCGTCCCCGTCGGCCTCGTCCGCGGGCACTTCGCCGTCGCAGTCGTTGTCGCGCCCGTCGCACACCTCGGCCGCGCCGGGGTGACTGTTCGGATCGGCGTCGTCGCAGTCGTCGCCGCCGCAGTCGACCGCGAAGTGCTTGTCACCGTCGACGTCGACGCAGCTGCAGTACAGCCCCGCCGCCGCCGGCCCGTCGACGAAGCCCCAGCCGAGGTCGTTGTCGGGCGCGTCGGGCTGGCTCGCGGTCGATCGCAGCAGCGCCCGCATGCCGGCCGGATCGAGCTCCGGATAGGCCTCGAGCAGCAGCGCGGCCACGCCGGCGACCAGCGGCGTCGAAAGGCTGGTGCCCTGCGACGCCTCGTAGGCGACCAGGCTGTCCGACCTGGCCATCCACACGTCCTGGCCCGGCGCCACCAGGTCGGGCTTGATCCGGTCGTCGGCCGTCGGCCCGCGCGACGAGAACGAGGTGACCACGCCGTCGAAGTCGGACGCGCCGACGGCGATCACGCCGTCGACATCCGCCGGCGCGTTGAGGGTCTTCGGCCCCGGCCCCTGATTGCCGATCGCCGCGAACATGATGAGCCCGTTGGCGACCGCCACCTTCGCGGCCTGCGACACCACCGCGGTCTCGCCGTCGAGCTGCTGCGGCTCGTACCAGTCGGAGTAGCCGAGCGAGGCGGTGAAGATGTCGGCGCCCATGCCCTCGATCCACTCGAGGCCGGCCACGTAATAATCCTCCTCGTACGGATCCTCGACGTCGATGCGCTCGGTCTTGGCGAGCAGCAGCGAGACCCCGGGCGCCACGCCGGTGAACACCTCGCCGTCGGCGGCGACGATCAGCGACAGCACGCCGGTGCCGTGGTGCTGCTGCCCGGGCGTATCGCCCGCCTCGTCGGCCACGACGTCGTCGCCCTGGACGAAATCGCGGGCCGCGAGCACCTGCACGCCCGCGAACGCCTGGTGCGCCAGCGTGAAGCCGGTGTCCTGCACGCCGACCACCACCCCGGCGCCGGTCAGCCCGCACGCGTGCAGCTCGGGCACGTGCAGCGCCGAAAGGTGCGGCCAAGACAGCCCTTTGGCTGGAACGGGCGTCGACTCGTCGGTCACGGGCAGCGGGTGCTGGTGCCGCCGCGAGCGCGCCACCGGCCGCACGCCGGCGACGAACGGCAGGCGGGCGATCGCGGCCCGCTGGGCGGCGTCGGCGTCGACGCTCACAGCATTGAGCCAGCGCGAGGTGGCACGAATGCGGGCGCCGGTGGCCGTCACCGATTGCACATAGTCCGCGGCCGGCGGGACGTCGCGGACATCGAGGCCCCGATCGCCGCGGACCCGCGCCCGCCGCTGCAACGCTCGCGGCGCCAGCTCCCGCGCCTGCCGCTCCAGCGCGAGCTCGAGGCCCGCCCCCGCGACCTGCTTGTCGCTGAAGAACACCCACGTCGGCGGCTCCACCAGGACCGTGGTGATGGCTAGCGCGGCGATCTGCAGCATCTCGGCGTCCCCTCCTCGGCATTGTCGCCGTGAACCTCCGCGAGCGCGGCCCGTCGCCTGCGCCGGCGGGTGAGGCAGGTCTCTGCAGCGCCGCGACGGAATCATCGCCGACCGGCGCCCGAGGATGCCGGACCGGGGAGCACCTGACTTCCCCGACCGCGCTCACCCGGGGCCCGACCGAAGACGCACCCACATGCTCGCAAGGACATGTGGATTCACCGACCGCGCGTACCCGGTGCCCGACCGGCGTCGCAAGGACATGTTCTAAAGGACATGTCTCATCCGTGCCCGGATCCCCGCGCGCCGCGGCCTACCCACGCCCACCTGCGCCGGTTACCTCGTCGTCCCGCGACCCCCCGCGCCCCATGCCCCTGCGCCGACCCTGGTCCGCCGATTCGCGCGATTCGTTCGCATCATGACTTTTTGGACATGTCTAATACAACATGTCCATAAGAACACGTCGCATCCCTCAGCCCCGCCCCGCGACCCCGAAGCGGCGGCGATATGCCCCCGGCGACAGCCCGAGAATTCTATTAAAAATCTTGCGGAACGCCCCCGGATCGCCGTAGCCGACCTTCCACGCCACCTCCGCGATCGACAGGTCCGACCGCTCCAGCAGGTCGCGCGCCTTGCCGACGCGCAGGTGCTGTAAATACTGCGCCGGCCGCAGCCCCGTCGCCTTGACGAACCGGCGCAGGAACGTCCGCTCGCCGAGGCCCGCGCAGGCCGCCATCGCCGGCAGCGCGATCGGCCCGCCGCTCTTCGCTTGCAGCAGGCGCTGGACCTTGCGGATCGCCGCGTCGCCGTGGCCCAGCGCGGGCGCGAACACGCTGTAGAAGCGCTGCTCGCGGCCGCCCGGATCGACCAGGAAATAGCGCGCGATCGCCAGCATGATCGCCGGACCGAACAGGCGCTCGATCAGCTTGAGCCCGAGGTCGGTCCACGCCATCAGCCCGCCGGCCGTGATCACGTCGCCGTCGTCGACCAGCAGGCGGTCGGTCGCCAGCGCGACCTCGGGGAAGCGGGCCGCGAACGCGCCGGCCAGCGCCCAGTGGGTCGTCGCCACCCGATCTGCCAGCAGGCCCGCCTCCGCCAGCAAGAACGTGCCCGCGCACACCGAGCACACCAGCGTGCCCTCGCCGTGACGCGCGGCGAGCCAGGCCGCCAGCGGGCCCGTGCCCTCGCGCGGGCTGCCCGCGAGGCTCGGCGGCACGATCACCGCCGCCAGCGGCCCGGTCGGCGGTCGCCCCTCCTCCGGCCGCCACGCCACCACCTCGAGCGGCGCGCGAGCGTCCGCGCCCTCGGCGGCCAGCCGGCTGGCGACCGTGAACATGTCGGTGAGCCCGTACACCGCCGACAGCTGCGCGCCCGGGTAGACGAGGATGACGACGCGCCGCGGTCTCTGGCGAGCTGGCATGTGTCAATTTTGCCACGAAGAAAGTCACTCCTGCCGCTCGTGGCGGGGTGACGCGCGGCCTATTTTTCCGCCATGCCTCGTCGCGCCCTGATCGTCATCGACCTGCAGAACGACTACTTCTCCGGCGGCAATTGGACCCTCGTCGGCATCGACGCCGCCGCCGCCAACGCGGCCCGCCTGCTCGCCGCGGCCCGCTCCGCCGGCGACCTCGTGGTCCACGTCCGCCACGAGAACCCGGCCCCCGACGCCCCCTTCTTCGTGCCCGGCACCGCGGGCGCCGACATCCACGCCTCCGTCCTGCCGACCGCGGGCGAGGCCGTCGTGCTCAAGCACCAGATCAACTCGTTCCGCGACACCGACCTGCAGGCGATCCTCGATCGCCACGGCGTCCGCGAGCTCGTGATCGCCGGCGCGATGAGCCACATGTGCATCGACGCCGCCACCCGCGCGTCCGCCGATCTGGGCTATGCGGTGACCCTGATCCACGACGCCTGCGCCTCGCGCGACCTCGAGTTCGGCGATGTCCGCGTGCCCGCGGCCCACGTGCACGCCGCCTTCATGTCGGCCCTCGGCTTCGCCTACGCGACCCTCGTCGCCACCGACGATTATCTCGCACGGACGCGCGCGACCTGAGGACGAAGCGCCGGCGCTCGCTCGCCGGCACCGACAAGACCTCGCCGCGCCATCGCTAGCCCGTCAACGCCGGCGCGGCTTCTTCTTCTCGATGATCGTCGTCATGCGCCCCGTCGCGCCGTCGATGCGGGTCCGGCCCGGCAGGGTCGCACGCACGTGCCGTCCCTCCCAACCGCCCTCGACGGCGACAAGCTCGAGCTCGCCGCGCGGTGGTTCGCTGCAGCTCGCGAGATCGAGCAAGCGCTGCTCGGCGCCCTCGTGGTCGACCGGTCCCGCGTCCGCGTGGCGACCGAGCCGCTCGAGGTACGTCGCAAGCTCGGGGGCACCGACCGCGCGGGCCTGCGGCGCCCAGGTGGCCGCGCGGCGCAGCGTCTCCTCGATCTGCACGCCGCGATAGACCGCATTACACGCGGCGTCGCGCGCGTGGTGGCCGACGATCCTGAACATGTAAAGGCGCTTGGGCACCCGCGGCTCGGCGGCGACCGCCAGCAGCGTCGGCACCAGCGCGTCGAGCATCAGCAGCAGGTCCTCGTCCTGGCTCATCAGGCTCCACCGCGGCTGCCACGCCCAGCGCTTGACCAGCCCCGGGCTGACGCGCCCGAGGTTCTCCTCGGTGTGATGGAGCGGGACCAGCCCGGCCGCCGCGAACGCGTCCCACAGGCGCCGGATCGCGTCGTCGATCTCGCCGGCGACCTGCGGCGGCGCCCCGGTGAGCTCGGCCCA
This sequence comes from Nannocystis bainbridge, assembly GCF_028368995.1. Taxonomy (GTDB): domain Bacteria; phylum Myxococcota_A; class Polyangia; order Nannocystales; family Nannocystaceae; genus Nannocystis; species Nannocystis bainbridge. Next base: position 1,737,290 of record NZ_JAQNDL010000001.1, read on the forward strand.
CCGATTCGGCGACAGCCGCCCGTGGCGATACAGCCGCAGCAGGCTGCGGGCGATCTGCGGCCCCTCATCGTCCGCCAGCCCGCGCAGCCGCTCGACCCAGGCCGCGATGCTGCCCTCGTCGCCGCGCCACGCCACGGGCCCCAGGATCTGGACGACCCGGGCGAACTCGGCGCGCTGGCGGGCACGGGCCATCGCTCGACGGTACGACGGAGCGGGCGATCCGTCACCCATCCGGCCGCCGCTACCCCCATGCACCGTGCCCGTCCTCGCGCTCGACCTCGCCGTCTCGCCCGCCGTCGCAGTGGCCCACGCGGCCGAGCAATTCTCTGACCAGCCCGGCGCCGCCTGCCGGTTCCGCGCCCACGCCGAGCCGTGCTGCTTCTACCTCGACGCGCGCAAGCCCGGCGGCTCGACCAGCGCCTGGTTCGTGCTGCTGCGGCGCGACCGCGACGGCGCTCGCCTCGAGCTGGTGCCCACCGCCAGCGGCGCGCGGCTGCTGCAGCTGTTCGCGGGCGTGCTCGCCCTCGTCGGCGCGTGGCAGCGCGTCGACTGGTTCGCGCTGCTGGCGATCGTCCCGGTGCTGTTCCTCGCGCTGGCGTGCGAAGCCTATGTCCGCCGCGCCGAACAGGCCGAGGTCGTCGCCGCCCTCGTCACCGCGTTCGAGCCGCTGCGCCGCAGGGGCCTGCCTTACCGCGAGCCGGCTGGATGACTTCGCGAATGCGTGCAGTCGCCCACGCGAACCCGCCTGCGCGCGATCGCTTATGCGGAGGACATCGATGTCCCACTGGCCGATTGACCGGCGACACCACGTCACGCTGCTTCGCCCCGGTGCTCGGGCCCGACCAACCCGCAGGCCCTGGTCGACGCGATCGAAGCGTCCGACGACTGCGACTTTTTAAAAAGGGCCGCGCGCCGAATGGGTCATGCGCCCGGACTTCGTTTCACCTGTGGCCGCAGAGCCCCGGCCGGGGTTTGCCGATTCGGCGCGGAATCGCCAACCAAGAAATTCGCGGCACCTCGAACAATTCGTGAGCCGGTTCGCCGGCCCTTCTCGCCTTCCCCTGTGAGCGCGGCGATCGCCGCCGCGAACAACGGAAAGCGAGACACGATGCGACGCATGATCTTGGGTTCGGTATTGATGATGACGTGGGCCAATTTCGGGTGTGACGTCGAGCCGCCGGAGGGCGAGGCGCTGCAGGTCGAAGGGGCCGCCGACGAGCTCGCGGCCGCCGAGGGCGACGATCCGGTCCAGGGCCAGCCCCTGCCCGGCCCCGTCGATTTGACCACCCCGGTGCAGGCCACGGGCGCCAACTACTTCGTCCCTGTCGGCACCCACGAGACCTTCAACTGCAGCAAGATCGCCGGCTGGGTCAAGGACGGCGACACCACCGCCCCGACCTGGGTGACCATCCATCGCGACGCGCCCTATCCCTATGGCGAGCCGATCGCCACCGTCACCGCCGACCTCTATCGCAGCGACCTGCCGTTCGGCGACAAGAACCACGGCTTTTCCATCAACACCCCGGCCTCGCTCAAGACCGGTTATACTGAGACGATCTATATCCACGGGATCAACGTCGACGCCAACGGCGACTGGGACGTGACCGCCAACAGCCCCCTGCTCAGCCAGACCGGCAAGAGCATCTGCTGCGGCGTCGGTTGCCTGAAGCCGGACGTGCAGAACTAGCCCCCGGCGGGCGATCCGTCGCAGCGGCGACGGGTCGCCCGCGCTGTGGCCACCGCGTGATTCCCCTCTGGGGCCCTCGTACGTTTTCCCCCATGCTCATGCTGCGATGCCGGACCGCGAGCCTGCGATGGACATGACGGTTTTGCTAAGGGCGTGGAGCTCGGGCGAGGAGCGGGCCCGCGAGGCCCTCATCGCCATGGTCTACGGTCAGCTGCGGAGCATCGCTCGCCGGCAGCTGCGGCGCGAGCGACACAATCACACCTTGCAGCCCACCGCCGTCGTCCACGAGGCCTACGCGCGGCTGATGGCCCACGACCCGATCGCCTGGCAGGACCGGCGCCATTTCTTCGCCGTCATCACCCGGGCCATGCGCCACGTGTTGGTCGACCACGCGCGGGCGCGCCTGGCCGGCAAGCGCGACGGCGGCGTGATCGAGGGCTGGGACGACGTCGCCACCGAGGTCGGCCTCGTGCGCGCGCCCGAGCTGCTGGCGATCGACGAAGCGCTGACCCAGCTCGCCGCCATCGACCCGCACAAGGCCCAACTGGTCCAGCTGCGGTTCTTCGGCGGCCTCTCGCTCGAGGAGACCGCCGAGCTGCTCGGCTGCTCGCGCGCCACCGTGGTCCGCGACTGGCGGATGGCGCGGGCCTGGCTGTTCCGCGAGCTCGGACGGTGAGCCATGAACGATCGCTGGCAGCAGCTCGAAGCGCTCGTGCAGGCCGCCCTCGATTGCTCCGTCGAGCGCCGCGGCGCCGTCGTGGCCGGCCTCACCGACGACCTCGACTTGCGCGCCGAGGCGCTCGAGCTGGCCGACGCCCACGACCGCGCCGGTGATTTCCTCGAGCCGTCGTCCGAGCCGCCGGACCCGACCGCCATCGGCCCCTACCGCGTGATCCGCCGCCTCGGCAGCGGCGGCATGGGCGACGTCTATCTGGCCCGCCGCGACGACCAGGAGTTCGCGCGCGACGTCGCCGTCAAGCTGCTCGCGCCGGGGCTCTACGGCCGCGATTTCGTGCGCCGCTTCCGCGCCGAGCGCCAGATCCTCGCCCGCCTCGATCACCCCAACATCGCCCGCCTCCACGACGGCGGCGCCCACTTCGACGGCCGGCCCTACCTGGTGATGGAGCTCGTCGAGGGCGTGCCGCTCGACCGCTTCTGCGAGCAGCGGCGCCTCGGGCTGAGCGAGCGTCTGGGGCTCGTGCTCGCGGTGTGCGACGCCGTCGACTACGCCCATCATCGCCTCGTCCTCCACCTCGATCTCAAGCCCGAGAACATCCTCGTCATGGCTGACGGCGCCCCCAAGCTGCTCGATTTCGGGGTCGCCAAGCTGATCGATCCAGCCAGCGCCGCCACCCTGCACACCACCCGTACCGGCCCGCGCCCGCACACCCCCCATTACGCCAGCCCCGAGCAGCGCGCCGGCGGCTCGCTCACCACCGCCAGCGACGTCTACTCGCTCGGCGTCGTGCTCTACCGGCTGCTCAGCGGTCGGCTGCCGCACCCCGAGGTCGGCGCGGGCGACAGCGCCTCCTCGCCCCTGCCGCGCCGGCCGAGCGCCCCCGATCCGCACGGAGCGATCCACGACACCGGCGAGCCCGAGCTCACGGCGCGGCTGCGTCGGCAGCTCGCGGGCGACCTCGACGCGATCGTGCTCAAGGCCCTGCGCCACGAGCCCGCGCTGCGCTACGACACCGTCGACAAGCTGGCCGAGGACCTCCGCCGCCATCGCCGGGGCCTGCCCGTGCTGGCGCGCCAGGGCACCTTCCGCTACCGCGCCGGCAAGCTCGTGCGCCGGCACGCGCGCGCGCTGATCGTGGCCGCGCTGGGCCTCGCGCTGCTGGTCGGCTTCTCCGTCGCCATGACGATCCAGGCCGCACGGCTCGCGGAGGAGCGGCGCACCGCCGAGACCATCGGCGCCTTCCTCGTCGACCTCGTCACCCACGCGCCCAGCGACGACACCCTCGCGCGCGAGCTCACCGTCGGCCAGATCCTCGACTATGGCCGCAGCCTGCTCGCGCAGCCGCACGTGTACGCGAGCCCCGAGATCGACACCGAGCTGCGCATCGTGCTGGCGCGGCTGCTCCGCAGCGCCGAGCAGCACGACGAGGCCGAGGCGCTGCTGCAGCGGGCGCTCGCCGATCGCCTGGCGCAGCGCGGCGAGGGTCATGGCGACGTCGCCGAGGTCCGGCTCGAGCTCGGGCGGCTGAGCTTCGAGCGCGACCGCGAGGCCGAGGCCGAGCGCGAGCTGGTGCCCGCGCTCGCGGTCCTCGAGCGTGAGCGCGACCTGGCCGACCGCGACATCGTCACCGCGCGGCTCCTCATGACCCAGGTGTCGCCCCTGCAGCGGAACATGAACGACCCCGCGCCGCTGCTGGACCGCGCGCTCGCGCCATTGGCCGCCCGTGCCGTCACCACGCGCGACCACCTCGACCTTTTGACGCTCCGCAACTTCCGCGCTCTGCTGGTCCGGCGCGTCGACCTCGAAGCCGCCATCCTCGAGCTCGAGGCGATCGTCGCCGAGTTCACCGCGCGCGGCCTGCCGCCCTACCCCGGCCTCACCCAGTCGCTCATGGACCTCGGCACCTCGTACCGCTGGGCCGGTCGGCCGCGCGAGGCCATCGCCACCTTCGAGCGCGCGCTGCGGATCCACGACGAGGGCCAGGACCTCCCGCCGTGGCACCGGCTGCCGTTCGAGATCGGCCTGGCCCGGGCCCACCGCGCCGCGGGCGATCGCGTCGCCAGCGAGCGCATCCTCCGGCGGGCGCTCGCGCTGTCGGTCGCCAGCCTCCACGAGAACCACGAGGAGACCCGCATCATCGCCAGCTACCTCGGCGACGAGCTGCGCGACGCGGGCCGCCTCGCCGAGCTCGCGGCCCACGAGCGCCGGTTCCCGCCGCGGGGGCATTGACTGCGACACCCACGAATCGGGCCGCCGGCGGACGCCCCTTATTTATGTCCCCCGGGACATGTCCGATCGGTCATCCACGAAGCATGGCCCGCGGCTCCGCAAGCGCAGAGCAGGTCACCCCCGAGCGCGCGGCCGCCGTGATGCGCGGCGCGGTCTCACGGGACGTCGCTCGCAATCGGCCATGGTCGCGCGATTCCGCGGCTTCGTCGCGCCCGTCGTTCTCGGGTATTTTGCCGCGATGATCGTGCGCCTCCTCGGGCCCTCGTGCATCGCCGCCGGCCTCGTCCTCACCGGTTGCGGCGACGACGGCGGCCGCGGCGACAGCACCGCGACGACGCAGCCGGGCACCGCCTCGACCGCGAGCCCCACGAGCGAGCCGACGACCTCGACGTCCTCGACGTCTTCGACCTCCTCGACCACCGCGCTGCCGACCGGCACCACCGACGACACCGCGACGACCGGGCCGGTCGCGACCACCACGACCGACGCGACCAGCACGACGACCACCGGCGCGAGCACGACCCTCGACACCGAGGGCACCACTGGCAGTTGCCTCGACGTCCTGCCGACCCCGGCCGGGCCCGAGGCCGTGCTCGCGGCCGAGTACGCCGCCGATTACGTCGCCTACGACCTCGGCCCGGTGCCCAGGGACGGCGGCGGCGTGCTGCCGCGGCTCGGCGGCCTCGTCGTGTTCCCCGACGATCCGCTCATGGCCTACGTCGTCGGTCCCTCGGAGGTCGACGCCGCCGAGCTGCACGTGGTGCCGCTCGAGCGTGGCCCGTGCGGCCACATCATCGGCTTCGGGGGCGGCGCGGTGAAGCTGCTCGGCTCGCCCTACCTCGACCTGATGACCAATGGCCCGAAGGGGGTCGTGTTCATCTCGCACTACCCGACCAACATGCTGTCGCAGATCGTGCCTGGCGCCCCGGCGCTGGCCAGCACCATCGATCTCGGGCCGCTCGGCGTCGAGGCCACGTGGAGCCCGGGCGGCCTCAACTTCGTGCCGCCCGGCTACCCCGACGCCGGCATGCTGCGGATCATGGGCTACCCGTACATGCAACAGAACTCGGTGATGGGCTCGTGGTACCGCGCCGACATCACTTACAACGGCACGTCCTACGACATCGCCCCGGTCGAGAAGACGGTCGAGCTCCCGGGCGGCCCCGGCGGGTTCGCGTACATCCCCGCGGGCTCGCCCGGGTTCCCCGAGCAGCGCATCATGGTCACCGAGTGGCTGACCCAGCCGCGCCGCGTCTCCTCCTACGCTGTCGACGCCGAGGGCGACCCGATCGTCGACTCGCACAAGCCGTTCTTCGAGTCGTTCGTCAACCCGTGGGGCTCGTACTTCGAGCCCGAGACCGGCGATTACATCTTCCTGCAGTGGGAGGCCCAGCCGGACCACGTGTATATCGTCCAGGGCTTCGTGCCCCCGCCGCCGATCCCCGGGTGAGCGGGCCGCAGCGATGACTCCGCGACGACTTCCGCGCGCCCTCCTGGCACAGTCCTGAAGTCGCGCCCCGCGGCGCCCGTCGGCCCGTGGTACAGTGCCTGCAATCATGGCGTCGAGCTCGAGCGGGACCATGCGGCTGACGCGAGAGGGGGACATCGTCCATCTCCAGATCTGCGGCCCGCTCGACCTCGGCCGGGCCACGCAGATGCTCGAGCTCGTGGGCCAGGTCCAGCGCGAGACGGGCCGGGCCTACCTGCTCGCCGACCTGACCCAGCTCGAAGGCATCCCGGCCGATGCGCGGCGCGCCATCGGCGAGTGGAGCAAGACGAATATCGCCACCGCCGCCGCGCTGTACGGGGCCAACTTCGCCGCGCGCACGTTGACGAGCCTGCTGTACCAGGCGGTGCGGATAGTCGGCAACAAGCAGTTCGAGCTGGAGTTCGCCCGCGACGAGGCCGCGGGGCGCCGCTGGCTCGACGCCCATCGCGCCAGCCACGGCGGCGAAGGTCCACGAGGCGAGCCTGCCTGAGATCGATGCGCGTCGGAAGACGCGGGGTCTGGAGAGCTGGGTGACGGCGGGCACGGAGCGGCGTAGCGGTCCCTCGCCACGGCGGGGCCCTCCCAGGCAACGTGCTCGGCGCCCTCGGGCTTCGATGGCAATATGTCTCTTGGGACATGTTCGTATGTGCTTCGGCGATTGAGGGGCATGCGCGCCGGCGTCGGCGTGCCCGCACATGAGAAGGCGTGGCGGCCGGCTCGCCTCGCTCGATGCTCGCGCGCTTGCGAGGACGCGGGTCGCCGCGCTCGCCTCGCGCGCTGTCATCACTCCAGCGCGCTGGTTCCGAGTCGCTCGCCCGCATCGTCACACGACCGACCTGGACCGTCCGAGTTTGTGATGAGCGGGACCCCCGCAGATCGGCCGACTCGCGTCAGTGTCCACGGCGCCGACTGGCACGATCTCGACTCACCCCGGCAGCCTGCATCGGGCGGTGGATGTGGCATCGCGCTCGCGTACACTCGCCCGTGCTTCGCGTCTGCCGCGGTCCTGCTCGCTCGCGCGCGACATGGTTCCATGGGCCCGTCTTGTGGTCGTGAAACCTCGCGCGGACTGGTGCGACATTTGTCCGATCAGGACCTCACGAGAGGCGTCGAGGAGCCGGTCATGCGAGGACCGAATGCACGCCTGCCGCACACCCTGACGTTTCGCCGTGACGAAGCTGCTTTCGGCTGGCGTCGCCTTTGTGGTATCTTTACGCAGTTCATGGCCTCGGCCGCGGCTGCAAAGGGGAGATCGGTGTTGGCGCTGCTCATCGCAGCGTTCACGCTCCTGTTTTCTGCCGCGCCGGACTCGCTCTGGACGGCGGAGCACGGCGCTGATGACAGCACCGTCTCCGTCGCGGGGCAGCATGACGGCTCCCTGGTCTCGCGGCACGAGCAGTCCTCCGTGCCTTCGCCGCGCCGCGATCGGAGCAACCCGGACCCCGTGCGGTTCGACCCTGTCATGGTGGTCGATCACGCATGGGACCCGTGGCCGACGCCGATAACGAGCGTGACCGCCGGGATGCGCCGTATTCGCAGTCAGCACGCGCGTGGCCCGCCGGCCGTCGGCTGACTTCGTGACGCTCGTGGAGCCCTACGCTCCGTGACCGCCGAAGTCCGCGAATCGCAGCCGACGACGACAGCCTGAGAACCAGGTCCCTGGCCACCCTTCGGGTGATACGCGCCATGCCGCATCGACGTGCCGTCGACAGCGCCTTGGGCCGTCACCACTCCTGCGACAACGAGCCCCCCGACGCATGGGGCCACGCCCGAGCCTTGCCCGAAATCGACCCTTCGATGACTGACCAAACGCGAGTGTCCGCCCGCGTGCTCGAGCTCCTCGCGGAGAGCGCCGGCCACGGACTGTCGCTGCACCTGGCCCACGAGGCCGCCCGCAGCGTCCGCTTCAACGACGGCGACTGGCTCGGGCCGGCGGCCAAGGCCCTGCGCCGGGCCGGGCTCAAGGCGTCTCGCTTCGCCTTCGACGGCCCGCGCGAGCTCCTGCGCCTGCGCACGCTCGAGACCCCGGCGGTCACCCGCGTCGGCAAGCGCTGGCTCCTGATGCTCGGCGAGCGCGCCGGCGTGCTCGACCTGCGCGTCGTCGACGACCTCGGCGAGCAGGTGCTGCCGCTGCGCGGGCCGGCGCTGGCCGGCTGGCTCGCCGACCACGGCGCGACCTGGCCGCTGACCTGGCTGGCGGTCGAGCCGCAGCTCATGTACGCCGCCCTGACGCAGGCGCCGACCGACGCGCGCCGGCTGCTGCGGGCCCTCCGGCTCGAGCGCCGCGGGATCTACGTCGTGCTCGTCTACGGCGTCGCCATCGCCGCGGCCTCGCTCGCCGTCCCGCTGGCCACCCAGGCGCTGGTCAACACGATCTCGGCCACGGCGATGCTCGACCAGATCGTGATCCTGGCGATCTTGCTGGCGTTGACGCTGAGCGCGGTCGCGTTCCTGCGGGTGCTGCAGCTGGTGGCCGTCGAGCGGATCCACCGCCGCTGGTGGGTGCGCGGCGCGACCGACTGGATCCGGCGCATGGGCCAGACGTCGCGCGCGGCCCGGCAGTCGGCCTCGACCCGCGACCTGACCAACCGCTTCCTCGACGTCGCCATGCTGCAAAAAGACGTCGCGGCGCTGCTGCTGAACGGCTCGTCGCTGGTGCTGGTGATGCTGGCCAGCCTGGTGCTGCTGGGCTTCTACCACCCGGTCCTGCTGGCCTTCGACGCGGTGCTGATCTTCAGCATCGGCGCCGTCCTGCTCGCCGGCATCGGCGCGACCGCCGGGGCCAAGCGCGAGGCCAGCGCGCGCTGGGCCGTGTTCGCGTGGATGGACGAGGTCGCCGGCGGCCGCCTCACCTTCTCGAACCCCCGCGGCCGCGCCCTCGCCGACGGCCGCGGCGAGTTCCTGATCCGCGACTGGCTGGACGCGCGCGGCCGCTACTTCAAGCCGCTGCTCCGCCACGTGATCGCCGGCGCCGGCCTCGAGGTCATCGCCACCGTCGCGGTGCTGGCGATCGGCGGCTCGCTGGTGATCCAGGGCGAGCTCGAGCTCGGCCAGCTGGTGGCGGCCTCGGTCCTGGTGTCGCAGATCGGCTCCGGCGTCGGCCGCCTCGGCCGCCAGCTCGACCCGATCTACGAGGGCATCGCCTCGGTCGCGTCGATGGGCAAGGCCCTCGACGCCGACCTCGAGCCGAGCGGCGGCGAGGTCCTGCCGCGCCGCCCCGTCCCGCTCGGGCTCGAGCTGGTCGACGACGCCGGCACCGTGGTCCTGGCCCTCAAGCCCGGCGAGCGCGCGGCGCTGGTCGGCGCCACCGACAGCCACAGCCGCGTGCTCGACCTGATCTACGGGTTCTTCGGCCGCACCTGGCTGCCGAACCTGTCGGCCCGGCTCGACGGCCACGACGTGCACCTGCTCGAGCTCGAGAGCCTGCGCGACCAGGTCGCGCTGGTCCGCGGCGGCGAGATCGTGGCCACCACCGCGCTGCAGAACCTCGTCGGCGCCAACTGGACCGGCCACGCCTCCGAGCTCGATACACTGCTCGACCTCGTCGACCTCCAGCCCGCGCTGCAGCGGCTCCCCAACGCCCTGCAAGAGGAGCTGCTGCCCGACGGCGACGCCGGTCCGCTGACCGAGACCGAGGTCCGCCGGGTCGTGCTGGTGCGAGCCCTGATCGCCGCCCCGCGGCTGCTGCTGCTCGACCTCGGGCTCGACCGCCTCGGCCTGGCGGCCCCGCGGCGCGCCGCCCTGCTCGACTGGATCTTCGACCGCCGCCGACCGTGGACCGTGCTCGTCGTCACCGACAGCGTCCACAGCCGCGACATCCTGGCCCGCTGCGACCAACAACAAGCGATCCGTATCGGAGGGAGCGAGCGATGAGCGCACCCCATTTGACCCCCTTGTTCGACACCACCCGCACCAGCCTGCTGTCGGTCCGCCAGCCGCACAGCACCCGCGTCGCGGTGATGCTGCTCGGCCTCGCGCTGGTCCTCGGGGCCGCGGCGCTGATCGTCGTGCCGTGGCAGCAGAGCGTGCCGACCCAGGGCCGCGTCATCGCCTACGCCCCGCTCGACCGCCAGACCTCGATCGAGGCGCCGATCGACGGCCGCCTGCAGACCTGGCACGTCGAGGAGGGCTCGCACGTCAAGGCCGGCGACCCGATCGCCGACATCAGCGACAACGACCCGGAGATCCTGGCCCGCCTCGAGCGCGAGCGCCTGGCGATCGAGTCGCGCCGGCTGGCCTCGCAGAGCGCGGTCGAGGTCAACCGGGCCAAGATCGCGGCGCTCGAGATGAGCGAGACGGCCCAGTCGTCGTCCGCCGGGCTGCGGGCCAAGATGGGCCACGACCGCCTCGACGCCGCCCAGCGGGCCGTCGACGCCGCGGTCTCGGCCAACGAGACCGCCAAGCTCAACCTCACCCGCACCGAGGCGCTGTTCAAAGAGGGCCTGGCCTCGACCCGCGAGCACGAGCTCGCCCGGCTCGAGGTCGACACCAGCTCGGCCTCGCTCGACACCGCCAAGGCCGAGTACAAGGCCGCCCAGCGCGAGATCGGGGCGCTCGAGGCCGACGCCGACGCCGTCGCCACCACCGCCCAGGCGACCATCCAGGAGGCCCGCAGCGCCCTCGCCGACGCCGAGAGCAACATGGCCGCGGCCGACGCCGACCTGGTCCAGCTCGAGGTCCGGTTCGCCCGCCAGCGGCGCATGAAGATCGTCGCCCCGCGCGACGGCACGGTCCTCAAGCTGGTCGGCCGCCACGGCACCGACATGGTCGCCGCCGGCGACGTGATCGCGACCTTCGTGCCCGACATGGGCGCGACCGCGGTCGAGCTGTGGGCGTCCGGCCGCGACGGCCCGCTGATCTCGGCCGGCCGCAAGGTCCGCCTGCAGTTCGAGGGCTGGCCGGCGGTGCAGTTCGTCGGCTGGCCGTCGGTCGCCGTCGGCACCTTCGGCGGCGAGGTCGTGTTCGTCGACGCCATGGCCAGCGAGGACGGCCGCTACCGCGTCGTCGTGCTGCCCGATCCCGACGATCTGCCGTGGCCCGAGAGCCGCTGGCTGCGCCAGGGCGTGCGCGCCAACGGCTGGGTCCTGCTCGAGCGCGTCCGCCTCGGCTTCGAGCTGTGGCGCCAGATCAACGGCTTCCCGCCGGCCCTCGGCACCCCGCCCGAGTCGCAACCCTCCCAAACGAGCACGTGAGATGTCGACGCGAACCCTGCGACTCGCGAGCGCGGCCCTCCTGGGCGCCGGCCTGGTGGTGCCCGTCTCGGCAGCAGCCGCGGCGACCCCGCCCGCGACGGCCTCGACCCGGACAACCCCGGCCCCGACCCCGCCCCCCGGCCTCGCGCCGGCCCCGACCCCGACGGCCCCGACCCCCTCCCCGGTCCCGCGCGGCCGCACGCCGGCCACCATCCCTGAGAACCCGGTGCGAGAGGCCACCCGCGACCCCTCGCGCGACACCACACGCGACACCACGCGCGATCCGCCGCGGACCCCGGCGTGGGAGCCCGAGCCGCGCGAGCGGGCCGAGGAGGCCGCGCCGAAGGAGCGCCGCGGCCGGGTGCTGACATTGGCCGAGGTGCTCGACAGCGTCGAGCAACGCGACCCGCGGATGGAGGCCGCCGAGCTCGGGATCCGCGGCGCGGAGGGCCAGGCCCGCTCGGCCCGCGGCACCTACGACCCGGTCCTGCGCGGCCGCGCCACGCTCGAGCCGATGTTCCGCAACGCCATCCTCGACACCCGCGTCGAGCAGCCGACGCCGCTGTGGGGCATGACCGCGTGGGTCGGCTGGCAGGTCGGCGTCGGCCGGCGGCCCTACTACAACACCACCCTCGACAGCATCCTCGACATCGACGACCGCGTCGGCAGCCGCGACGTGCGCTCGACCGCCGGCACCCTGACGGCCGGGCTCACGCTGCCGCTGTGGCGCGACCGCAGCATCGACCGCCGGCGCGCCAACATCCGCCAGTCGAAGATGGAGACCGAGCGCATGCAGGAGGCCCGCGACGCCCGCCTGCTCGAGCTCGAGATCGAGGCGGCCACCAAGTACTGGACCTGGGTCGCCAACGGGCTCCGCCTCGAGATCGAGATGATGCTGCTCGACCTGGCGCAGACCCGCGACGAGGCGCTGCAGCGGCGCATCGAGCTCGGCGCCCTCGACCCGCTGGCCGGCGTCGACAACCAGCGCCTGATCCTCGACCGCGAGGGCCGCGTGGTCACGGCCGAGCGCGCGTTCCAGCAGGCCGGGCTCGAGCTGTCGCTGTACCTGCGCGACGCCAACGGCCAGCCGGTCGTGCCCGACCCCAACCGCCTGCCGAGCCGCCTGCCCGAGATGGTCAGCCCGGAGGCCGGCGGCAACATCGAGAGCGAGATCGGCGAGGCGCTCGAGCGCCGGCCCGACCGCAAGGCCCGCATGTTCCTCCGCTCGCAGGCCGAGGTCGAGCTGCGCTGGGCCAAGAACCAGCGCGCGCCGCGGGTCGAGCTGTCGGCCTGGGCCTCGCGCTACATGGGCCGGCCGCTGATCCCGGCCTTCACCCGCAACGGCGCGGTAGTCTCGCTGCTGTTCGAGATCCCGATCCCGCTGCGAGCGTCCCGCGGCCAGCTCGAGGCGACCCGCGCGGCCGCCGAGAGCGTCGCCGCCGAGCTGCGCTTCCTCGACGACACGATCGCCGTGGCGATCCGCGACGGCCACTCCGCGCTGGTCGCCGCCTACCGCCGCGCCCGCCTGGCCAACCGCGAGGTCGAGCTGTCACGCCAGCTCGCGGCCTCCGAGTACCGCCGGTTCCAGCTCGGCGCCGGCGACCTGCTGCTCGTCAACCTGCGCGAGGTCGCCAGCGCCGACGCGGCCAACAACGAGATCCAGGCCGTCGCCGACTACTTCGTCGCCAAGGCGACGCTCGAGGTCTCGCTCGGGCGGGGCGTCCAGTCCGTGGCGCCGTGAGCCCTTCCGCCAATCCGCAAGTTCGAGAGGTCATCCGTGGAGCCGACACTGCAGACCAGCGTGGATGAAGCCGCACCGATCCCCGCGCGCGTGTTCCAGCTGCTCGCCGCGGCGACCGAGCAGAAGCTCGCGCCGCCGCCGACGCACGCGCCTCGCGAGGCGTTCGGGCTCGAGGCGTGGGACGTCGGCGCCGCCCGGGCGGTCCAGCAGGCGGGCCTCAAGGCCGCCCGCTTCAACATCGAGACCGCCGACGACCTGGCGCGCCTGTGCGCCCTCGATGCCCCGGCGTTCTCCCTGATCGGCGGCCGCTGGGTCGTGCTGCTCGGGACCCGCCGCGGCGCGCTCGACCTGGTGGTGATCGACGGCCGCAGCGAACGCCGCCAGCGCGTGCGCCCGGCCGAGCTGATGGCGTGGATGCAGCCCCGCGGAGCGCCGCGCCCGAGCCACCCGTGGCTGGCGATCGAGCCGCGGATGATGCTGGCGCCGCTGTCGTTCCCGCCGACCGAGTTCATCCGGTTGATGCGGACCTTCGTGCTCGAGAAGCGCGACGTGTACGTCATCAGCGTCTACGGCGCGGTCATGGCGGTCGTCTCGCTGGCGGTCCCGATCTCGGCCCAGGCGCTCGTCAACACCATCTCGGTCAACGCGCTGGCGCAGCCGATCTTGATGCTCTCGGTCATGTTGATGGTGGCCCTCGGCGCGATCGCGGTGCTGCGCGTGATGCAGTTCACGGTCGCCGAGCGGATCTACCGCCGCCTGTGGGTGCGCGGCGTGGCCGACTGGATCCGCCGCACGTCCCGGGCCTCGCGAGAGTCGCGGCAGGAGATCTCGAACCGCGAGCTGTGCAACCGCTACATGGACATGCCGATCTTGCAGAAGGACTTCTGGTCGCTGCTGCTCGACGGCACCTCGCTGACGATGGTGAGCGGGGCCAGCCTGGTGCTGCTGGCGTTCTATCACCCGCTGCTGCTCGCGTTCGACGTCGTGCTGCTGGTCGGCATCGCCCTCGTGATGCTCGCGGGCCTCGGCGCCGAGGGGCGCGCGGTCTACGAGTCCCACACCAAGTGGTCGCTGTTCGGCTGGATCGACGACATCGGCAACATGCGGATCGCGTTCTCGAACCCGCGCGGGCGGGCGCTGGCCGACGCCCAGGGCGAGGTGCTGGTGCGCAACTGGCTGCAGGCGCGCGGCAGCTATTACTCGACCCTGCTGCGCCACATCGTCACCGGCGCCGCGCTCGAGGTGCTGGCGACCGTCGGCGTGCTGGCGATCGGCGGCTGGCTGGTGATCTCGCGCGAGCTGACGCTCGGCCAGCTGGTGGCGGCGTCGGTGCTGGTGTCGCAGATCGGCGCCGGGGTCCGCGGCCTCGGGCAGCAGCTCGACCCGATCTACGAGGGCGTGGCCGCGATCGAGACCCTCGGCCGCACGCTCGACGCCAAGCTCGAGCCGCTCGGCGGCGAGGTCCTGCCGACGCTGGCGGGGCCGATGGCGGTCGACCTCAGCGTCGAACACACGCAGCTGGCGATCGAGCCCGGCCAGCGCGTCGGCCTGGTCGGCGGCAACGACGGCCACAGCCGCGTGCTCGACCTGCTCTACGGGCTCTACGACCGCAAGCCGCCGGTGACGCTGGCGGGCCGCCTCGACGGCCGCGACGTCGCCCAGCTCGAGCTCGACAGCCTGCGCGGGCAGGTGGCCCTGGTCCGCGGCGGCGAGCTCGTGGGCGCGTCGCTGCTCGAGAACCTGGTCGGCCCCGACTGGCAGGGCGACCACACCGAGCTCGACGAGCTGCTCGACCTCGTCGACCTCCGCACCACCGTGCTCGCCCTGCCCGGCGGCCTCGATCAAGAGCTGCTGCCCGACGGCGACGGCGGCCAGCTGAGCGAGGCGCAGATCCGCCGGGTGGTGCTGCTGCGCGCGCTGGTCACCCAGCCCCGCCTGCTGCTGATCGATCAGGGCCTCGACCGGCTCGACCTCACCCCGCCGCAGCGCACGGCCCTGCTCGACTGGGTCTTCGACCGCGCCCGCCCGTGGACCCTGCTCGTCGTCACCGACAGCGTCGAGAGCGACGAGCTGCTGGCCCGCTGCGACATGCAGCACGCGCTCGACGCGGCGTGAACGACGGCGGCGCTGCCCCCGAGGCAGCGCCGACTTCGAGAGGCGCGACTGCTCGCGGTCTTCGGAGCATCGACCTGGTGACCGGCCTCGTCCCGGTCGGCGCGCCCGTCGCAGCCGTCGAAGCTCGGCGCAGTGACTCATCGCGCGGGTCGGGCCGGCTTCGCCGACCACCCTCCGGCGCGACGCTGATGGGTCGTCGAACGAGCGAGCAGCACCGAGCGCCGCGCCGCGCCGCCTGCAGGTTGACGGCGGGTCCGCGGGTCGCTCATCGTCGGAGCATGGCTTGGATCGCGCTGCCCCTTGTCTTGTCCCTGGTCGCCCCCGCCCCGCCGCCGCAGGCCGAGGGTCCACCGCTCGACGCATGGGAGCTCGCGCAGCGCGACAAGCAGATCAAGCTCGGGTGGGAGCAGCGTGAGCGCCGGCTCAAGTTCGGGACCGGGCTTTTCGGCGTGTTGACGGGCGTGTCACTGGTCTCGGCCGCGGCGCTCATCCCGCTGTCGGGCAGCAGCGATCCCAGCTTCGATTGCGTCGGAAGATGCCCGCCAGATCCGATGATGACCACGGGCATCGTCATGGCGGTCGTCTGCACCGGCTCGATCGCGGCGACAGCCGTGCTCGGCGTCAAGCTGACCCGGCACCGACGCGCTCGCCCGGTCCAGGTCGGTCTCGGGGGCCTTCGCGTGGCGTTCTGAGCATCGCCGACCGCCGTCGCCGCGCGAGTCCGTCGTCGCGCGCAGCTCGCTCGTCGCTCGCTGCAGCGGCCCGGGTCACGTCGAGCTCGGCGATTGCCGATGCAGTTGCGTGCGCCGGTCCGTCCTCGCGCACAGATCGACCCGGCGACGATCGCTGCCGAGGTTCGCGTTCGCTGAGGATCAGAGCGGGCTGCTTCGCCAGCGATGCGGCGGCTTCGCGCGACCGGATTAAATGCCGCGAGCCGGTCGCCCAGGGGTGAGGGGCGACCGGCTCGCGGTGGGGTCAGTTCGGCCAGGGAGTCTCGATTACATCAGCTGGCGGCGCTCGAACTCCGAGCGGAGCTTGCGCAGGGCCTGCTCCTGGAGCTGACGGATGCGCTCGCGCGACAGCGAGTAGTTGGCGCCGATCTCCTTGAGGGTGAGCTCGGGCTCGCCGTCCATGCCGACGCGCTTGCGCAGGATGTCGGCCTCCATCGGCGACAGCTTCTCGAACACCTCGAGCAGGGCGTCCTGGAGGACGGCCGAGTCCATCAGCTCGGACGGGGCGACCTGGGTCGCGTCGACCAGGGTGTCGGCCAGGCTGCCCTCGCCGTCGCGGGTGGCCGGCAGCGAGAGGCTCAGCGGCTGGTCGATCAGCGACCAGCTCATCCGCTGGATGCGCTCCATGCTGATGCCGGTGGCCGAGGACAGCTCCTCGTCGGTCGGGCAGCGGCCGTACATCACCTCGTACTCGCGGCGGGCGCGGCTGACCTTCTTGCACGCGTCGATCATGTGCAGGGGCAGGCGGACGCTGCGGTCGGTGTCGACGATGGCGCGGGTGATGGCGTAGCGGATCCACCAGGCGGCGTAGGTGGCGAAGCGGCAGCCGCGGGTCGGGTCGAAGCGGTCGACGGCCTTCATCAGGCCCATGTTGCCGTCCTGGATCAGGTCCTGCAGCGGGATCGAGCTGCGGGCGAAGCGGCGGGCGATGGCGACCACGAGGCGGAGGTTGGAGCGCACGAAGGCGTTCTTGGCCAGCATCACCGCGTTGTGGGCCCGGCGGGCGGCGGCGACGTAGCGGACGAACGGGGCGCTGTCGCGGTACGGCGGCTTGACCTTCATGTTGGTGGCGACGCCGCGGTCGCTCTCGAGCCCGGTGAGGTCGGCGAGGATCGAGTCAGCCACCACGCTGTCGACGTCGGCGAACACGAGGCGCTCGATGAGGGCGTTGCGCGCGGCGGTGAAGGCCTCCTCGTGGCTCTTGAGGACGCGGTCGCGGAGGGCGCGCGAGGTCTTCTCGACCGCCTCGAGCACGGCCGGCGGGACCGACTCGGCCGACAGGCGCTCGGCCACCAGGGCGCAGATCGCCGAGACGAACGGCGGGTAGGCGAGGAAGGCGGCCCACATGGTCTTGCGCAGCTCGATGAGGCGCGTCGCGGCGACGAGCTCCTCGTCTTTACCCATCACCGTGACATCGGCGAGCTCTCGGAAGTACCGCGCGGTCGTGGCACCACCGAACGAAGAGGTGGAGGTGCTGGCATTCCCGGAAGTGGCGATTTGGTTGAGCATGGTGGACCCCTCGGCTGGCTCGATAAGCTTCGCAATGATCAGATCAAGAGGACGTCAGGAGAACGCTACAGGGCATCAAGATCCCGTAAAGAACGACGTTAACTGCGAACTATGCGCGGTTTTTCTTCGACTTTGACCGACTGTGACCGACTGTCGACGATTTTCGTCTAACTAACAAAGCTATCGAGGCTCGTTAATTTCGAGTTTGCCTCCCGTGTTTGTGGCCCCTGCACCCCACATAATCGGCGGGAGCCCCGAAAACCGACGCAAGCCCGCTATGCACAGTCCGACGCGGCCCACCTCGCGCCCACTCCTACGAGTCGACCGACGCGCCGCGAGCCGAATCTTCACAGCTGCCGCGCGACGACTCCCTGTGTCACGAGGCGATCGAGCTGGCCGCCCGTGATGCGCGAGAGGTCGCGAGCCGCTGGTGGCCGACGCGAAGCACGGCGGGAGCGACGACATGTCTTCGGGCAGCGCGTCGACGCGTGCCAGCGAACCGCCGCTCGCGGCACGACGCGCGCACGTTCGCGGCGCGTCGATGGTTCACCGAGTCCGCGCCGGCGTGTCTTCCGACAGATCGTCGGCTCATGCCGGCGAGCCGCGCTCCAACACGGCACGTCGGGTCGATCAGTGAGAACACGTTGCCCGTTTTATGGCCACTCGCGCGCGCTGTCGGGCGGCAAGACGTTGGTGAACACGCTGGCGCGCAGGTCGGCGATGCGCGCGGCGGACGGCCGGCCGCCGGTGCGCGTGGCGACCATCGAGCGGCGAAACAGGCAGCCGTCGGCGCCGAACAGGAGCGAGCCGTCGTGGTCCCAGTCGGCCCAGTCGAGCTGGCCCAGCGCCTCGGACGACCGCTCGATTGCGCCGCTGCGCTCGACCAGGCGATAGCTGCAGACGCTGCCCGGACCGTTGACCTCGAACATGCCGAGCCAGCTGCGCTCGAGGGTCAAGCGCCGATGCACCGGGTTTTGCTTCTCGAAGGTCCACGGCTCGGCGAACACGACGCGCATCGTCGAATCCGGGCCGGGCACGCCGTCGACGCCGCGATTTGTCAGCGTCCAGCCCTGCGACGACTCGGGGGTGTTCGCGCCGCGCCGTGCGCGATACTCCGTGATGTGACCGATCTCGAAGTCGGGCGGGACCGTGCTGTGGTCATGGAGCTCGGTGATCACCCGGCCATAGTTGAGGATCAGCCTGCGGTTGCCTTCAAAAAAACCGCCGCCGCCCCAGGTGCTGCCGTCGGGCCACAGGGCCAGCGCGGTGAAGTACGGCGGGCGGCTGACGGCCGTGAAGGTCGCTATCTTGGTCTTGAACTTGCCCGCGAAGTAGACGACCAGCCGGCCGTCGGGCGAGATGCCGCAGCGCTCGTCGTAGATGCGACCCGAGAGCCACTGGCCCGGCGTGACCACGTCGCGCGCGAGGTCCCAGCGCAGCATCTGCACCTGCTTGCTCGGCCCGCGACGAAATACCACCGCCGTGCGCGCGGCGCCGGCGACCAGCGCGAAGGTCCGCGCGCTCGCCCGCGTCTGCTTGCTGCGTTCGGCCATCGCGGGCGAGCGTACTGCGAATGCCCCGGCTTCGGGGTCTCACTCGTCGCGGCTGCGGCGTCTCGACCATCGTGGGCCGGCGGCGGATGTCGAGTCGGCGGCCGTCGCCGCGGGGCTCGTCGACTTCGGTGACAGCGCGCACGGATGCATGGGCCCGCACCAACATGACCGGAACCATCACGCCGAATTGGAAGACGAGGTCGAACTCAATGAAGACGATGGCTGCGTCAACGAGGCGTTCCCGGGCGCGCTGAACGTTGTGGACGAGTCGGAGTCTTGCGGCCGCGGATGAGGGCGTGGGTGCCATCAGCGTCGTCCTGATTGGATGGCCGTGTCCGCTGCTGCTCGAAGGGGCGGCCGCGCCTCCAGCTCTCACGCGCCGAGGGGCCCTCCTCACGCTCGCGGGCCCGCGTCGCGCTCCCCCCCCTCGCTCACCGGCGGCCGATCCGGACGAGATCCCCGCGGCGGCGCCATGCCGGTCGTACGCGGCGCGCGTCTCGCTCCGCGACGGCACGACATGTCTCTTCGGACAGTTTTATATCTCCACAAGAACATGACGGCGCTCTCGACTCGCGGCACGGCGCGGCTGCTCGTCGCACTTCGGCATGTCTCTCGGGACAGATCGCATGCGCGACCTCGCTCGCGGCCGATCTCGCGGAAACGCGCACGGACGGCAGCCAGTGCCCCGTAGGCGCGGTATCGGCGATCGCGCCGTCGTCGACCACACGCGCGATTTCATGCGCTCGCTGTGCCCCGGCGCGCTCGCACGCGGGCCTTTGCGGCGGTGCGTCCCGCGGCTGCGCTGCGCGACAAGACTTCCGGCCGGATGGCGCGGGCGCGGGGGGCCAGGGGTCGGAATCGAGCGCGGGGCGGAGGTCGGCACGAAGGCTCCGCTCCCGCCCTCGTTGCGGCCGCAGCTGGCCACGGCCGTCACCGCGCCGCCCGCGGGCAGCGGCTGGATCTACGAGAGCAAGCTCGACGGATACCGGATCCTCGCGCGGATCGCCGGCGACGACGTCCGGCTGTTCACCCGCAACGGCCACGACTGGACCGCGCGCATGGGCCCCTTGCGCGACGAGCTCGCGCGGCTCGAGCTCTCGGCGGCGTGGCTCGACGGCGAGATCGTGGTCCTCGACGCCAGGGGCAGGCCCGACTTCCAGCGGCTGCAGCGCGCCTTCGACGACGCCAGCGCCGACGACATCGTCTACTTCGCCTTCGACCTGCTCCACCTCGATGGCCACGACCTCCGCCGCGTGCCGCTCGTCGAGCGCCGCGAGCTCTTGCGCGAGCTGTTGCTGGTCCGCCGCCCCGGCGAGCACCTGCGGTTCAGCGAGACGCTCACCGGCCCCGCCCAGCGCCTGCTGGCCAGCGCCTGCGAGCAAGGGCTGGAGGGCATCATCGGCAAGCGCGCCGACAGCCTCTACACGTCGTCGCGCTCGCCGGCGTGGATCAAGCTGAAGTGCACGCTGCGCCAGGAGTTCGTGGTCGGCGGCTACACCGAGCCGAAGGGCAGCCGCACGGGCTTCGGCGGGCTGCTGCTCGGGGTCCACGACGACGACGGCCAGCTCGTGTACGCCGGCAGCGTCGGCACCGGCTTCGACGACAAGGCGCTGCGCACGATCTTCACCCGACTGCGCGCGCTCGCGGTCGACCGGTCGCCGTTTCATGACCGGCCGCGCGACGTCAAGGGCCACTGGGTGCGGCCGGCGCTGGTCGCCGAGGTGTCGTTCAGCGAGTGGACGAGCGACGGCCGCGTGCGTCACCCGGTGTTTCACGGGCTGCGCACCGACAAGGACCCGGCGACGATCGTGCGCGAGCGGCCGCAGGCGAGCCCGTCCGGGCGAGCGCGTACACCCGCGAGAGGGGCTGCCGTCGCGGCGCGCGCTTCGAGCGAACGAGGGCAAGCCCGTGCCAGCGCAGGCCCGCCAGACGTTGCCCCGCGCGCTTCGAGCGAACGAGGGCGCGCTCGTGCCAGCGCTGGCTCGCCAGGTACCGTCGCCGCGCGCGCGACGAGCGAGCGAGCGCGGGCCCGTGTAAGCGCTGGCCCGTCAGGCGCCGCCAATGCGCGCGCGACGGCCGATTCCCCGCGAGCCCCCGCGATCAAGGTCACCCACCCCGAGCGGATCGTCGATGCGCAGAGCGGGGCCACGAAGCTCGACCTGGTCCGCTACTACGAATCAGTGGCGGCGGCCATGCTGCCCCACCTCGCCGCGCGCCCGCTGTCCCTGGTGCGCGCGCCGACCGGGGTGGCGGGCGAGCAGTTTTTTCAGAAGCACGGCGAGACCGGCTCGCTCCCGGGGTTTCGTCCGCTCGCGGCGCGTCGCCCGGGCCGCCCGGCGCCGCTCGAGATCGCCAGCGCCGACAGCCTCGTCGCCGCCGCGCAGATGAACGTGATCGAGTTCCACACCGGCAACGCTTCCGCGCCGGACCTCGAGCGTCCGGACCGCGTCATCTTCGACCTCGACCCCGGCGAGGGCGTGCCCTGGACGGTGATGCAGGACGCCGCGCGCCTGACCAAGGCGATCCTCGAGCTCCTCGGCCTGCGCGGCTTCCTCAAGACCAGCGGCGGCAAGGGCCTCCACGTGGTCGTGCCGCTGCGACCGACCTGGTCTTTCGACCAGGTCAAGGATTTCTCGCGCGCCGTGGCCGAGCACCTGGCCGCCACGCTGCCGGCCCTGTTCGTGGCGAAGAGCGGCGCCCGCAACCGCCGCGGGCGGATCTTCGTCGACTATCTGCGCAACGGGCAGACGGCGACCACGGTGGCAGCGTTCTCGGCGCGGGCCAGGCCGGGCCTCGGCGTCAGCGTGCCGCTGGCCTGGACGGAGCTCGACAAGCTCACCGCCGGCGACCAGTGGAATATTTTCAACGTGCCCGCCCGCCTCGATGCGCTGCGCAAGGACCCGTGGGCCGGCTACGGCAACGACCAGACGCTCGACGCCGCGGCCGAACGCCTGGCCGGCTCGAGCCGTTGAGCGTTGACACTCGCCGGCCCCGGCTCTCCCGCGTCGCATGCATTCCGTCCGCACGCGGTCCGCGATGCATTGGCACCACTGCATGCGAACCCCGCCGCAGCGAGGTCATCGCCCCCACCAGGCCATCTCGAAGCCTCCGTATCTTCGCTATTGCACGCGGCACAGCGAACGCCCGACTCTCAACTGCCGAACAAGCAAACACATATTGGGTTGCCTCCTGCGTTCCCGCAGACGTCTCTTTGCACGACGCCCAGCTCGTCCAGTGCCAAATGGACGCTCTCCTCGGAGAGGAGCGCATTGTAGCGGATCGTCACCCGGCTCGGCGCCGGAGCGCCATTCGCCACCAGCGCGTCGAGGATCTCCGCCGACATCAGCGCCTCGTTCCCATCCAGCGTGATCCGCTCGATCGCCCTGAGAGCGCCGAACCCGGCGAGGTCGCCAAGCGCAAGGTTGTTAGCGTCCGCGAACATGTCCGCGCAGACACCGATCCTGATCCAAACCAACGTCTCCAGCGCTTCAAGATGGATCGATTCGACTTTCGGGTTGTCGAAAAAAGAAATCCCGACGAGGTCACGCAGTTCGTCGAAACCAGCGACTGTCCTGAGATTCGTATTCCCCTGGACGATCATCGCACTAACCTCCCGAAGACTTCCGAGCCCTCGGTGGACTCCAGTTGTGTATTATACTGAACATCCAGCGATCCATCAATCGTATGGATGCACTTCAGGAACGAGAGATCCCGCTGATCGCTCTCGTCGAAGAGGATGCGAAGGTCACCTTCGACGACACCGATATTCTCCAGGGCCGCCAAATCGGTGCTGTCGGTGACGATGAGCTTGCCCTCGTGAACCAAGCTGCAGGGCTCCGGTGCGGCTGTCGTGGAGCCCGGCATCGTTTCAGACATGACTGAAGCATCGGCGGTCGAATTGTCGGCACCGCCGTCATCACGCGGCGGATCATCCCCGCACGCCGCCGAAAAGAGGGCGAAGATCATCACTACCCTCCTCGTCCAGGAACCCCTCCGTAGGCGGCTCCGGCGGGGGCCAGGGCCGTGCTTCACAGCATGTCGCCTTCGGGCAGCTCGATCCCGTCGTCGCGGCTCGACTCGTCCATGCGGCGGGCGCCTTCCAGCAGCAGCGCGGTGATCGAGCTGCCGATCTGGTCGCGCATCTCGACCGGCAGCGCGCGGAACTCGAACTGCCCGGCCGACCATTGGAGGGCGTGGTAGACGGTATCGACGTGGCGGGCCTCCGGGCCCACGTCCATGAACGCGTCGACGACCCGGCCCTGGGTCAGGAACAGGCGGCAGCGCTCCTGGGGGTGGTCGCGGTGCAGCACCAGCAGCCCGGTCTTGCGCTCCATCTCGAGCAGCACCAGCAGCGAGGCGACGCCGATGTCCTCGAGGTTGCCGTTGAAGCCGCGGGCGCTGGTCGGGGTGACCTCGCGGACCTGCTCGCGGGCGGCGCCGTGGAGGTGCTGGCTGCGGCGCAGCACGCTGGCGACGCGGGCCGCCAGCTCCTCGGGGCGGAACGGCTTGGGCAGGTAATCGTCGGCGCCGAGGCGGAAGCCCTGCAGCTTGTCCTCGGCCGAGTCGAGCGCGGTGAGGAAGATGAACGGGGTCAGGGCCAGGCGCGGGGTGGCCCGCACGCGGGTGACGAGGGTCCAGCCGCTCATGCCCGGCATCATGACGTCGGAGATGACGAGGTCCGGCGGGTCGGCCATGGCCTTGGCGAGCGCGACGGTGCCGTCGCTGGCGGTCGTCAGCGCGTAGTCCTGGTCGCGCAGAGCCGCCAGGACGACTCGTTGAATCCACAGGTCGTCGTCGACGACCAAGATCTTGGCTGGCATGGCGGAGCTCCTGCTCGGTGGTTTGTCATGCATGCGGGACCCTGTCCGGGAGGCGCGCGCGGAGGGCCGTGATCGCGGCGCGCACGGCGACGGCGAGGTGGTCGATGTCGGCGCGCAGATCGGCCAGGGCCGCGCTGGCGCTGGCGGCCTCGACCCGCGCTGCCGTGGCGGCGATCGCGGCGAAGCCGGCGGTGGCGGCCGTGCCCTTGAGGGTGTGCGCGTGCAGCCGCAGCTGCGGTCGCGAGGCGTCGGCCAGAGCGGCGACGAGGCCCTCGCTCGAGCCGCGCAGCGAGTCGCCGAGCAAGCCGGATAGCTCGCGCAGCTCGTCGGCGTCGCTGCCGGCCATGGCGTGCAACTGGCTGAGGACGCCGGCGAGCTCGTCGGCGGCGAGCTCGAGCCCGGGCGGCGGTGCCGCGGCGAGCTCGTCGGCGAGCCCGGGCCCGGACGTGGTGATTGGCGCGGCGAGCTCGTCGGCGCCGAGCCCCGGCCCGGACGTCGCCATGATGGCGGGCTCGTCAGCGAGTTCGGGCTCCCGCGCGCCGACCAAGCCGGCGCCCTCGAGGTGCCGCGCGAGCGCCCCCTCGAGCAGGTGCATCGGCAACGGCTTGGTCAACACCTCGGCCATGCCGGCGTCGAGGCAGCGCCGCGCGTCGGCGCCGGAGGCCGCGGCCGTGAGCCCGAGGATCGGGGTGCCGGCGTTGGGCGAGCCGCCGCCGCGGATCCGCCGGGTGGTCTCGATGCCGTCCATCTCCGGCATCTGATAGTCCATGAGGATGAGGTCGTAGACGGTGCCGGTGGTCTTCTCGAGCGCCTCGGCGCCGCTGCCCGCGACCTCGTGGCCGTAGCCGAGGTGGTCGAGCAAGTGGGTGGCGACGATCTGGTTGAAGGTGTTGTCCTCGACGACGAGGATCTTGCGCCGCGCCCTGGCGGCCCGCAGGCGCTCGTCGGGGCCGCCGTCGCCGCCCGGGCTGACGGGCGCGGCTTCGCCGAGGGCCCGGGCGAGCGCGGCCCGGACCTGGGCCCGCCGCAGCGGGGCGCCGAGGGCGACGTCGGCGTCGTCGCGCAGCCACGGGGCGACGGTGACGACGTCGGGCTGCTGGGCGGCGTCGTCGTCGGCGTCGACGAAGCGGATGGCGCGGCCGGAGGGCGCGCGGTCGCCCTCGTGGACCTCGACGCCGTCGGCCCGCAGCAGCTCGCGCAGGGCCTCGCGCTGGCCGGCGCTGCGCAGCTGCACCCAGGCGATCACGGGCCGCTCGCGCGCGGGACCCGGGGCCGCCGCGGCGACGGCGGGCAGCGGCAGCGCGACGCAGAACTCGGAGCCGCGGCCAGGCTCGCTGACGACTTCGATGCGGCCGCTCATCGCCTCACTGAGGCGGCGGCAGATCGCCAGGCCGAGGCCGGTGCCGCCGAACCGCCGCGTGGTCGACGAGTCGACCTGCGAGAAGGCGTGGAACAGCCGGTGCTGCCGGTCGGCGGGGATGCCGATGCCGGTGTCGCGGACGCGGAATGTCAACATGTCCCCGGGGCCAGGTTCGCAGCGGAGCGCGACCTCGCCGCCGCGCGGGGTGAACTTGAGGGCGTTGGTGGCGAGGTTGAGGAGGATCTGGCGCAGGCGCGTGGCGTCGCCGAGGACCCCGGCGGGCACGTCGTGGGCGACGATCGCCGCGAGGTCGATGGCCTGCTCGCGGGCCATGCCGGCGACGATGTCGGCGACCTCCTCGACGCACTCGCGCGGCGAGAAGGCGGCGGTCTCGAGCTCGAGCTTGCCGGCCTCGATCTTCGAGAAGTCGAGGATGTCGTTGACGAGCGACAGCAGGATGTCGCCCGATTTCTTGATCGTCTGGGCGTAGGTGTGAGCCTGCGGCGGCAGGCCGCGCACGGTGACGAGCAGGCCGGCCATGCCGAGGATGCCGTTCAGCGGGGTCCGGATCTCGTGGCTCATGGTCGTCAAGAAGGATGACTTGGCGACGGTGGCGGCCTCGGCGACCTCCTTGGCGTGGCGCAGCTCGCGGGTGCGCTCGAGGACGCGGGCCTCGAGGGTGCGCGAGTACTCCTCGAGCACGCGCCGCTGCTCGCGGGCCTCGGCGACCAGGCGGGCGTTCTTCACCGAGATCGCGGCCTGGGCGGCGAGGACCTCGAGCACGCGCACGCTCTCGGCCGTGAAGGCGCCGGGCAAGGAGTTGTGCTCGACGTGGAGGGCGCCGGTCAGCTCGCCGTGCAGCAGGAACGGGACGCAGGCGGCCGCCCGGGTGCCGCGCAGGCGGACCACCGGGTCGTCGCCGAAGCGCGGGTCGAGGGCGGCGTCGGCGACGATCACCGGGGCCCGGGTGCGCGCGGTGTATTGAATGATGGCCGCGGGCGGGTCGCCAGGGTCGCCGCCGAGCGGGCTCGGCTCGCACATGAATTGCTCGTCCTCGACGCCGCCGCGGGCCCACACGCGCCAGCCGTCGGGCTCGCGCCGCAGCAGCCACCCGCGCTCGGCCCCGGCGATGCGCACGGCGGTGGCCATGGTGGCGTCGACGATGCGCGCCTCGTCGAGCTCGCGGCTGATCGCCTGGCTGGCGCGGATGACCGCCAGCACGTCGATCGATTCGCCGGTCGCCGGGGCGGCCGTTCGGCGCAGCTCGGGCCAGGCGCCGGCGAGCCCGGCGACGATGGCGGTGGCGCCCCAGGCGGCGTGGCGATCGCTGGCCTCGCGGGCGTAGGCGGCGGCGACCCGCGAACGCCCGGCGGCGCCGTGGTGAGCGGCGGCGAGGCGACAGGCGAGGCCGGCCTCGTGGACGAAGCCGTGGGCGTTGGCGAGGTCGATCGCGCGGTCGTAGCCGCGGCTGGCCTCGTCGTCGGCGCCGCGGACCCGCGCCGCCTCGGCGCGCACGAGCGCGAGCTTGTGGGCGAAGGTCTCGGGCGCGGACCCGGCCCAGCGCACCAGCGGGGCGTCGCCTTCGAGCTCGACCGCCAGGTCGGCCGCGCCCGCGCCGGCCCGGCGCACGCCGAGG
Source organism: Nannocystis bainbridge (assembly GCF_028368995.1). Classification (GTDB taxonomy): domain Bacteria; phylum Myxococcota_A; class Polyangia; order Nannocystales; family Nannocystaceae; genus Nannocystis; species Nannocystis bainbridge. Next base: position 1,764,031 of record NZ_JAQNDL010000001.1, read on the forward strand.
CGCGCGAGCAGGTCGTGAAAGCGATGCACGGCCGGGTAGAGGATGCCGACCACGCCGTCGAGGAATTCGTCGGCCGCGCGACTGCTGCGCCCGGCCGCCTCGGAGTCGCCGAAGTGGAGCGCCAGCATGGCCTCGAACATGTGCAGGCAGAACAGCAACATGCGGTAGTTGCTGGCGCGGAAGGCCGCGAGGGCGCGCTCGCGGTCGAGGACGGCGCCGTCGAGGCGGAGCGGGTCCTGGGCCTCGCCGCGCAGGTTGGCCGCGGTCTGCAGGGCGAGCGCGAGGTAGAAGTTGGCGAGGTCCTGACGGATCTTGCGCAGCTCGGCGGCGATCGGCTCGGCAGCGGCGAGCAGCTCGGGCAGCGGGGTGCCGCGCAGCAGGGTATAAATGCAGAACTCGGCGCCGCCGTAGCCGACGTACTCGTGAGCGCCGGTCTCGCGGCCGAGCTCGTAGGCGCGGCGCAGGGTGGCGATCGCCTGCGGCAGCGGCTCCTTCCACACCTGGATGTGCGAGCCGAACACCTTGATGACGCGGCAGCGGATCTGGAGGTCGTCGAAGCGGGCCGCGAGCCGCTGGGCCAGGCGACCAAAGGCGTGGCCGGCGTCGAGCTCGAGGGCGCTGCACAGCAGCAGGCCGTTGAGGCAGCAGCCATAGGCGATCGGGGCCGAGACGCCGTGGCTGCGAGCGACTGCGATCATGGTGAGGATGATCGGCCGCAGCAGCTCGGGGCGAGTCCAGTAGGTCGGGCCGATGATGTCGCCGAGGACCTCGACGACGGCCGACAGCCGCGGGTCGACGAGGTCAGGCCGCTCGGCGAGGGCGTCGATCTCGGCCGGGGTGAAGCGGAGCTCCCGCTGCAGCCGCTCGGTCTCGCCGGCGAGCTCGGCGGCGGTGCGCGGCAAGGGGACGCCGAGGCGGTCGAGGATCGCCAGGGCGGTGTCGATGGCCCGCGGCATCTGATCGCTCTGGATGGCGTAGAGGGCGATCTGCTGGCGGGCGACGCGGACGCGGCCGAGCAGGTCGGGGGCGCGGGCCAGGGCGACGGCGGCGAGGGCCTCGGCGCGGGCGTAGTCGCCGGTGGCGTAGCCGGCCTCGACGGCGGCGAGGTGAGCGTTCAGGGCCAGCTCGGGGTCGTCGCACCAGGCGGCCTCCCCGGCGGCCGCGACCGCGGCCTCGGCGTACACGCGGGCCGAGTCGTGAGCCGCGGCGGCGGCGGCCCGCAGCGCGGCCCGCAGCTCGAGGTGGGCGATCTGCCGCCGCTGGGCCGGGTCGAGCAGCGCGGGCAAACCGAGGCCGAGCTGGACGGCGACCTCGAACAGGCGCTCCTCGAGCGCACCCGGGCCGAGGCCGCGGTGCAGCGCGAGGCCGATGCGCAGGTGCAGGGCCGGGCGCGCGTCGACCGGGATGCTGGCGAGCGCGGCCTGCTGCACGCGGTCGTGGATGAAGCGCACGCCGTCGTCGGTGGCGACCAGCAAGCCGGCGTCGACCAGCGGGGCCAGGGTGGCCTGCAGCGCGGCCGCGGTGAGGCCGAGGGCCCAGGCGAGGGCGTCGCTGCGCACGCGGCTGCCGAGGCAGGCGGCGACCTGCAGCAGCTCGCGCTCGTCGCCGCCGAGGTCGTCGAGGCGACCGTCGAGGAAGGCGACCACGTCGTCGCGGATGTCGACCGGCTGGACCGCGCCCTCGCGCCAGCGCCAGCGCTCGGCGTCGTCGTCCCAGCGGAGGGCGCCGCGCTGGGCGAACGAGCGCAGCAGCTGACCGGCGAAGAAGGGGTTGCCGCGGGTCTTCTCCCACAGCAGGGTGGCGAGCGGGGCGACGCGCTCGGGCTGGTCGCCGAGGGCGTCGGCGACCATGCGCTGCATCTGCGACGGATCGAGCGGGCGGATCAGCAGCGCGGTGACCCGCGCGCCGGTGGCTTCGATCTGCGACAGGGCGATGCGCAGCGGGTGGTCGGCCTCGACATCGCCGCCGCGATAGGCGCCGAGCAGCAGCAGGTGGTGGGTGCCCGGATCGGTGGCCAGGGCGCGCAGCAGCCGGAGCGAGCCGGAGTCGGCCCACTGGAGGTCGTCGAGGAACAGCGCGAGCGGCCGCCCGTCGTAGGTGAGCGCCTGCAGCAGGTGGATGAAGACGGCCTCGAAGCGGGCCTGGGCCTCGGCCGGCGGCAGGGTCGAGACCGGCGGCTGGGGCCCGAGCACCAGCTCGAGCTCGGGCAGGACCTCGACGACGAGCTGCGCGTGAGGGCCGAGCGCCGCGGTCACCACGGTCCGCCAGTGACCGACGAACGCGTCGCTCTGGGCCAGCAGACGCAGCACCGCGGGGCGCAGGGCCTGGATGTAGGCGTCGTACGGCTTGGCCTGGCGGGTCTGGTCGAACTTGCCGGCGAAGAAGCGGCCGCCGAGCGCGTGCATGGCGGTGTGCAGGGCGTGCACGAGGGCGGTCTTGCCGACGCCGGCGGCGCCGCGCACCAGCACGACCTCGGTGCCGCCGTGCACGGCCCGCTCGCCGGCCTGGCGCAGGGCGGCGACCTCGACGTCGCGGCCGTAGAGGCGATCGGGCAGGCTGAAGCGGCCGCCGCGGTCGCGCCGGCCGGGGATGAAGTCGACGAGCGGGGCGTCGCCGGTCAGCGCGGCCCGGATCCGCCGCAGGTCGTGGGCGACGCTGGCGGCCGAGGCGTAACGAGCGTCGGGTGACTTGGCCAGCAGCTTGAGCACGACCTGCGACAGCGCCGGCGGGACGTCGTCGGCGAGCCGCTCGGGGGCGATCGGGGCGCGGGCCATGTGGCCGTGCACGCGCTCGAGCAGGTCGTCGCTGGCGAACGGCGCGACGCCGGTGAGGAGCTGGTAGAGGCACGCGCCGAGGGCGTAGAGATCGGTGTGCGGGCCGATCACGAGGTCGGCGCGGCCGAGCTGCTCGGGCGCCGCGTGATCGACGGCGACGGGCAATGCGGCCACCGGCGCCCCGGGCTCGCGCAGCGCCGGCCCGCCGAGCAGGCGCACTTCGTCGTGCCCGGCGTCGGCGAAGATGTGCGGGGGCTGCAGCTCGAGGTGAAGCAGCCCGCGCGCGTGCAGCTCGCCGAGGATCTCGGCGACGCGCAGGCCGACGCGCACGACCGCCGACGCCGGCAGCGACGCGGTCGCCAGCGGGTCGAGGCCAAAATCGTCGTACTCGACCGCGGGCCGCGGCTCGCGGACCATCCGCCGCGGCTTCATGAACCCGGCCGGCAGCTGCTCGCCGAGCTCGACCTCGCGGGCCAGCGCGGCGACCAGCGACGCGTCGACCGGCACCCGCCACTCGCGACGCAAGACCGGGCGACCGCCCCGCACCCGCACGAGCCGCGAGGTCTCGCCCTCGAAGAGGGTGACCTCGACCGCTTCGCCGGCGCGGGACATGGCGTGAGGATATCCCCACGGCCGCGCCGCGGTCGCCCGAACGGCGAACTTCCCCCCGCATTTCGCATGCGGCAGCGCGGAGTCGAGCGCAGACAATGGCCATTCCAGCGGGCTCGACCGGCCGGCGATGGCGGTGGGGGTGCGACGGCGGGCACATCCTCGCACTGCGGAGACCGGCCGCCGGCAAGCCCTGCGCGCGGCCCAGGCCGTGGTGCCCGCATTGGCGCAGGCACTGCCGCCATTCACGAAAACATGTACTTACTTGCCCGAGTATGAACAATGCACAATCCGACCGCGATTCGAGCCCGCGCTGCTCGCCGGCCCGAGGTCGTGCGCGTGGGATCTCCGACTCGCAGAAGATCGTCGGCGCGGCGTCGACCTCGCCGCGCGTGATGACCGCCGCGATCCCTCGACCCGGCGCGAGGAGGTTCTCTTTTCGACATGTCCCATGAGACATATCGCATCGCGGCCGACGAGGTCGGCGCCTGCCGAGGACCGCGGGCGAGCGAGGCCGATCTTCGTCGAGGTCCTCGCCAGCGCCACGAGCCGCGTGCTTCGAAGCGGCGCCGCGGGGCAGCGGAATTTACTCGGCCCTCTCCGTCCGCCGGCGTCGGCAGACGCGCGTTTCGGCGCCACCCGCGCATGATGCGCAGGAGCTGTGAAACGTTGTACCGTGGCACCCGTGACCCCGATTGAGCGGATTCGACAGCAGTTCCAGGACGCCCTCGAGAACCTCGAGGCGCACGCGGTCCTCGAGCGCCTGAAGCAGGACCTCCCGTCGCTCTCGCTGCGCGAGCTGGGCGAGATCCTCAAGAGCCCGATGGCCCGCTCGGTGGGCAGTCTGCCCGCCCGCGAGCTGCTGGCCGCCGCCGCCAACCCGCGCGCAAAGGCGTGACCGCTGGCGTGAGCGCCGGCGAGTCACCGCGTCGGCCCTGATCCGCAGCGAACGGGCCCGCGCGCGAAGGCGTGACCGCCCGCGAGTCGCCGCGTCGGCCCTGACACGCAGCGAACGGGCCCGCGAGCTCGGCCTCCCGCTTCGCAGCGAACGGCCCGCGCGCCCCGCTTCGCAGCAAACACCGCTGCACCTCCCCACCGGACTCGCGTGCCGCGGGGCGGCCGGCTTGATACGCTCGCCGGCGTTCCGGAGGGCAGCATGGTGAATTTCGACATCGACGAGGCGACGGCGGGCGAGACGGCCCGCGCCGTCACTGAAGGCAAGATCTCCGCGCTCGAGGCCTGCGACGCCGCGATCGCCCGCATCGAGGCGCGTGACGGATCGGTCCACGCCGTCGTCGTCCGCGACTTCGAGCGGGCGCGCGCCGCGGCCCAGGCGTTCGACGCCGCGGGCGACCGGCGCGCCTCGCCGCTGGCCGGCGTGCCGATCACCGTCAAGGAGTCGCACGACGTCGCCGGCCTACCGACCACCTGGGGCTTCGCCCAGTTCGCCTCCCTGCCCGTCACCGCCGACTCGGTCGCCGTGGCGCGGCTCAAGGCCGCCGGCGCGATCGTCCTCGGCAAGACCAATGTCCCGGTGGCGCTCGGCGACTGGCAGGCCGCCAACCCGGTCTACGGCCGCACCCTCCATCCGCACGACCCCTCGCGCACGCCTGGCGGCTCCTCGGGCGGTGCCGCCGCGGCGCTCGCCACACGCATGGTCCCGCTCGAGCTCGGCTCCGACATCGGCGGATCGATCCGCGTGCCGGCGCACCTGTGCGGCGTGTTCGGCCACAAGCCGACCTACGGGCTCGTGCCGATGCAGGGGCACGCTTTCCCGACCACCGACGGCGCCGAGTTCGACCTCGCCGTGCTCGGGCCGATGGCTCGCTGCGCCGCCGACCTCGCGCTCGCGCTCGACATCGTCGCCGGTCCGCTCCCCGGCTCCGCCTATCGCCTGGCGCTGCCGCCACCGCGCCACGCCAGCCTCGCCGAGCACCGCGTGCTCGTGCTCGACGCCCACCCGGTCGCCGGCACCGACGCCGCCGTGCGCGAGCCGATCGCCGCCCTCGCCGAGGCCCTGGCCGCCGCTGGCGCGCGCGTGCTCCGGCATCACGACGCCCTGCCCGACCTGACGCGGGCCCACGCCGATTACCGCGACATGCTGCTGACCATCCTCTCGCGCGGCACCCCGAACGCCACCCCGGTCGACGCCCACGCGTGGATGAGCCTCAAGGACGCGCAGGCCCGCCTGGCGCGGCGCTGGCAGCGGCTGTTCGACGACATCGACGTCGTCCTGACCCCGCCGTTCGGCGTCACCGCCTTCGCCCACGACGACCGCCCCGACTGGGCGGACCGCCGCCTCGTGATCGACGGCGCCGAGACGCCGTACGGGGTGCAGATGGCGTGGCCGGGCCTGGCCACGTTCCCCGGCCTGCCGGCCACCGCCGCCCCGCTGGGCCTGTCGCGCGCGGGCCTGCCGACCGGCGTGCAAATCATCGGCGACCTGTTCGCCGACCGCACGACGATCGCCTTTGCAGGGCTGCTCGAGCAGGCCGGCCTGGCGACGGTGCCGAGGCCGCCGCGCTGACGCGGGCCCGCTTCAGCGCATCATTCCCGCCACCAGATCGGCTCGACGTGCGGCGCATCGCCGAGCAGCACCGCCCCCGGGTCTGCTTCGCCGAACAGCGCCCCCAGCTGCGACGAGTACGCGCGCACCGCCGCACTCGCGCGCGGGTCGGGCTCGGCGAACACCTGCACCTCGCGGCGCAGCCCCAGGCGCGGCTGCGTCGGCGCCGACAGCATCGCCGCCAGCGGGGCCAGGCACGCCTCGCGCTCGCTCGCCGGCAGGTACGCCCGCATGAACGCGCTCACACGCGCCGACGCCAGGAACTCCTCCGCCGGCGCGGGCGCCACCGGCTCGCCGTCGACCGCCGCGCCGATCTGCCGCAGCCGGGCCCGCACCGCGTGGCGCACCAGCGCGTACGGGCGGTCCTCATAAAAACCGACGCGCCCCGCCATCCCCACGTGCGCCGCGTGGACCGCCCGGTGATCGACGTGCTCGCCGACCCCGAGCGGCAACAGCACCGTCTCCGGTCGCACGCGCATCACCACCGCCGCGATCACCCGCGCCACCTCGGCTGCATCGGCCGCCTCGACCTCGCCGAGCACCAGCGCGCGGAAGCTCCGCGGCACGCCCAGGCGCTCGGGCGCGTCGCGCAGGCCCACATGCAAAAACTCCGCGCCGAGCAGCGACGTCGCCGCGACGTCCTCGGCCCGCCGCGTCGCGTGGTCCGCGTCGCCCTCGCTGAACACCGTCGCCACGATCACCCGCTCGCTCCGGGCCCGCGCCGCCAACCACGCCGGCAAGGAAAGCACCGCGTCGTCGAGGTGCGGCGAGATCACCAACGCCGTCACGGATCGCTCCTCGGCCGCGCCGCACCGAATGTCATCACGGTCTCGTTTCGCGGTGCCACGATTCGCACTCTCCGCTCGACGCCTCACCGATTCGCATCACCCGGCCATCGACGCGCGGCGCCTCGATTCGCACCATCACCCGGTCAGTGACGCGCGGCGCCTTGAGCCCCGTCACGCGGTCAGCGACGCGCGGCGCCTCGAGCACCATCACCCCGTCAGCGACGCGCGGCGCCTTGAGCACCATCACCCCGTCAGCGACGCGCGCTACCTCGACTCGCAAGATCACGCCCCCGCCCCTCGCCGAATCGCCCGTCCCCGATGCGCATCCTCGAATCTTCACCCCTGCACCAGCGCCCCGCCGACCCCGAACCCGAGCGTCAGCACCAGCGTCACTCCTGGCGCCACCCCGGCCTCCGCCACTCCGATCGCGGCCAGCTCCGCGTCGTTGACCAGCAGCGTCGGCACCCCGACCAGCCCTGCCGCCGCCAGGAACGCCTCGACGATCGGCTCGCCCGCGTACCACGGATACGAGCACGTCCCGAGCGCCCCCTCCGGCGAAATCTCGCAGGGCAGCGCCATCACGATCCGCTCGCACCCTCCCGCTGCCATCTCCCGCAGCCCGGCCGCCACGAATCCGATCAGGGCCGTCCGCCCGGCACCTTCGACCGGCCGCCCGCTGATCGGGATCGCCGTCAGATCGCGCGGAGAGCTCCAGCGTCGGCCGTCGCTGGCGACGATCTTCAGCCGGCTCTGCCCGAGGTCGACCACCAGCCCCTGCGCGCCGGCCAGCACCGCCAGACCGCCCTGCTCCGCGCACCGCTCCGGCGCCGCCGCGACCGCGGCCGGTACTTGCGAGCTGTCCCAGCGGACATGTCCCGAAGCACCGCCGGCCAGCACGACCCGGTCGATCCTGCGGCACAGCGGCGGCAGCGGCGTCGCCGACTCGCAGGCCGCCTCGCCGGCGATCAGCGCCTCGACCGCCCGCGCCAGCGCCCGCCCGTAGCTCGCGTCGCGCGGCGCCGCGTACAGCGGCGCGCCGTCGACCACCAGGTCCCACAGCTCGACCGGCGTCACCCGGGGATCTCGGTGGCGAGCGAGCATTTGGTCTCCTCGACCGGCGGCCAGGCCGGACATGTCCTTCGCGACATGTGTTGATAATACCAGCGCTCGACGTGATACCCGATCTTGCACGCCGCGAGCGCCAGCTGAAATTCATGATAGGCGATCCGGTCGGCCAGCGGCGCCGCGGCCAGCCGGTCGGGGCGCCGCGCGCCGAAGCGCCGGTGCGCCGCGTCGAGCTCGGGGAACAGCGCGCTGCACCGCTCGAGCTCCATGCGCATGCGCCGGTAATAACGGTACATCCCGCGCAGCGTCTCCGGCGCCCGGAAATATACGCACCCCTCCGCGGTCTCGGCCAGCGCCTGCGGCCCGTGCTCGCCGACGATCCGGCGCGAGAGATAGATGTCGTCGACGCGCATGCCGGCCGCGAAGTCGTAGAAGCGGTCACGCGGCAGGCCACCGATCCGCCCCGCCAGCTCGGCCCGCGTCGGCACGTCCCAGCCGCGGATCGCAAAGCACTTGCCGTTGAACCACGTGCGCTGCGACGAGAACCCGCGCTCGCGGTTGTACACGTGCAGCGCCCGCGCCAGCCGCCCGCGCGCCACCGGCGGCAGCGGCACGCGCGGCGGCCAGGCGACCACCAGCTCCGGCCGCGCCAGCATCGAGCGCACCAGCGCCGCCAGGGTCGGCGGCGTCACCAGCACGTCGGCGTCGACGAAGATCTGGAACGGCCCCGGCCGCAGCCCCGCGCGCTGTGCCTCGACCTTGCCGCCGCTGGCCCGCCGCGTCGCCACCCCGCGCGCGACGGCGACCGCCTCGGTGCCGTCGCTGCAGTCGTCGAGCACGACCTCGAGCTCGCAGCGAATCCCCTGCTGCGCGGCGTGACGCGCCGACACCAACAAGGCGTCGAGGCACGGCCCGAGCGCCCGCTCCTCGTTCTTGGCCGCGACGGTCACGGGGATCACGTGCGACATAATGCCAACACCGCCTCGGCGGCCGCGCGGGCGCCCCCCGCAGCGTAATAGCTGTCCGCGATGCGCCGCGCCTGCTGACGCGGCGCACCGTCGCCGCACAGCGCCGCCAGGTGGCGCCGGACCTCGTCGACATCGGCGCGCGCGAGGTCGCAGGCGACGCCGGCCCCGGCCTCGGCGACGAAGCGGGCGTTGTGCGGCTGGTCGTTGCAGATCGGCGCAATCAACAGCGGCACGCCGTGGGCCAGCGCCTCCATCACCGAGTTGGCGCCGCCATGGCTGACGAGCGCGCGGGCGCGGCTCAGCAGCGCCAGCTGCGGCGCGTACGCGACCAGCTGGACATCCGGCGGCGCGGCGAACGTGCGGGCCAGCTCGCCCATCGCCAGCACCAGCTGCCACGGCTGACCGCGCGAGGCCGCGATCACCACCTCGAACATGCGCGGTTGATGCCAGATCTGGCTGCCGAGCGCCATCAGCACCAGCGGCCGCGGATCGAGCCCTGGCACCTCGACCTCGTCGCCGCGCGCCGCGATCGGCAGCGATCCGCCCGCGAGCAGCACGTCCGCGACCTCGCGACCGAGCAGCGCGGGCGTCGTCCACGCGACATTGAGCCACGGCGAGAGACAATCACTGACGCGGAACCGCGGCACCGGCACACCGTACCCCGCGAACAGCTCGGCCCGCGGCAGCGCCGAGGTCGTGGCGACCAGCTCGCTGTGCCACGAATCCGGGACCACGGGGTTGAGCGACGTCGACAGCCCCGCCCACGGCAGGTTGGCGCGCGCGGCCACGATCGGCGCCGCGTAGGCCATCGGGTCGGCGACGATCACATCGGGCCGGAACTCGCCCACCACTCGCGTCAATTGCTCGACCTCGGCCGGCACCGTGTCCACCAGCATCGCGGCGATCCACGCGCGCAGTCGTTCGGGGTCCGCGACCAGCGCGGCGAACTCCGCCCCGCGATTGGCCTCGGGCGGCGGCGCTCCGCTCGCGCCGACGAACACGCGCTCGGGCGCGAACCCGGCCCGCGTCAGCGGCTCGCGCAGGTCGCACGGCGAGTAAAAGCCGACGGTGTGACCGCGCCGCGCCAGCTCCTGCGCCGGCCCGATGAACGGGTGCACGTGGCCCTTCTCGGCGAGCACGACGAACAGCGCGCGGGTCATGGGATCCCGTGATGATGCCCGAAGTGGCACAGGCCGATGATGCGAAACAGGGCCGCCCGCTCCCACTCGATCAGCCGCCGCTGCGGCGCCAGCAGCGGCGCCAGTGCGGCCACATCGACCCGCGCTCGCACCAGCTCCGGCGGGTCCGCCAGCAGCCGCGACGCTTCGCTCTGAAGCACCCCCGCGGCCCCCTGATCCTTCGGCAGCGCCGACTTGCGGCGTGCGCGGATCTCCTCCGGCACCACCCCGCGGAGCGCCGCGCGCAGCACCGCCTTCTCGACCCCGCCCGCGAGCCCCGACGCTGGCGGCACCGCGGCCGCCAGCGCCAGCAGCTCGCGATCGGCGAACGGCACCCGCGCCTCGAGCCCCGCGCGCATCGTGTGCACGTCGCCGTTGTGCAGCAGCCGCGGCAACCACCGCTCGACGATCAGCGCCGTCGTGCCCGCGATGCGCTGCGCCGGCGAATCACTCGGTCGCATCCACGCCCGGTAGCGCTCCGTGAACGTCGCCAGCGGATCTGCCAGCACCTCGCGGCGCACCGGCACCTGGCCGAAGCGGCGCAAGATCGCCGCCGGGCTGGCCGTCGCCGCCGCGTCGAGCAGGAAGTGATAGCCGAAGTGCGTCTCGTCGGCCGCGTCGCCGACCAGCACCGCCTTGACCGTCCCGGCCGCCGCGCGCGCGAGCCGGTCCTGCGCGACCTCCTGCTCCCACGCCGGCAGCGCGTCGTTGTGCCGGGCGATGCGCTCGAGGTCCGCGGCCAGCTCGCTGCGCGGCGCCTGCACCCGCATCAGCGACAGCCCGCTGGCCGCCGCCGCCCGGGTCGCGAACGGAGAATCATCGGACACGACGATGGTCGAATGATCATAGTCGAACCCGGCCATGCCCTCGAACGCGATCGTATAGGCCGGCGGCGGCTCCGGCAGCGCCGCGGCGGCGAACGCCGCGATCGCGCTCGAGTCGAGCCCGCCGCTGAGGAACACCCCGATCGGCGCCTCGGCCACGCAGGCCCGCTCGACCGCGCGCTGCAGCGCCGATCGAAGTGCCTCCGGCGCCGGCGCCTCGCCGTCCGCCGCGACCTCGAAGCGAAAGTAGCGCCGCGCCGTCGCGCCCTCGCGCGAGACCTCGAGCGTGTGGCCCGGCTGCAGGTATTCGACGCCTTCGAACATCGAAGTCGCCACCCCGCTGAAGCACGGAGCGATCAGGTACTCGAGCACCGCGTCATCGTCCGCGCGCACCGGCGAATCACGGCAGTGCGCCACCGCGTGCGCCTCCGAGGCGAACACCAGCTCGACCCCGTCCCACGCGTAGGCCAGCGGCTTGACCCCGAGTGGGTCGCGGGCCAAAAACCCGCAGCGGCGCGCGTGGTCCCACACGAAGAACGCGAACATCCCGTTGAACCGGCGCACGCACGCCGGGCCCCACGCGGCGAAGGCCGCCAGCACCGTCTCGGCGTCGCAGCGGGTGCGGAACGGGTACGAGAGCTCCGCGCGCAGCGCGGTATGATCATAGACCTCGCCGTTGAACACGATCGAGAACCGACCGTCGGGCGTGGTCATCGGCTGGGCGCCGCCCTCGCGATCGAGCAGCGCCAGCCGGGTGTGCTGAAGCACGCAATACGGGTCGACGAGCTCGCCCTCACCGTCGGGGCCGCGGTGGCGCAGCCGCTCGCGCATGACCCGGGCGCGAGCCAGCTGCGCCGCCGCCCCGCCGTCGAAGCGCACGATCCCCGCTATGCCGCACACGACACGATCAACCCGGGAAAGCGCCGCGACAGCAGCGCGAGCGTGGTCCAGCCGACGCGCCCGCGATCGCTCGAGAGGTCGGGCTCGCGGCCGAGCGCCTGCGCCAGGGCGGCGACCCGCGGGCCGTCCCACAGCGGCGACAGATCGATCGGCGGGGCGAAGCGCGGCTGCTTGGGCCGGCGCGCGATCGCCTCGGGGACCCCGAGTTCGACCGCCAGGCGCCGCAGCGCGTGCTTGTGCGGATCCTCGGCGACGTGGCGCGCGACCGCCTCGGCGAGGAACGGCGCGCCCGGCTCGAGCCCGGCCGCGCGAGCCAGGGCGCCGACGATCGGCAGGTAATCGGCGCCCGAGGTGCCGCGGAACACCTCGTCGGCGCCGTCGCCGGTGACGAGCACGTCGTGGCCGTCGGCGCGCACGGCCCGCGCCAGCAGCCACCGACTGACCGGGTGCAGGTTGTAGAGCGGAGCCTCGCAGGCCGCGATCACCTGCGGCAGCGCCTCCACGTAATCCGCCGCGGTCACACGAATCACCCGCAAGGGCAGCCCCAGGGCCCCGGCGACCGCGCGCGCCTCGGCCTCCTCGCTGTATCCGGGCAGCTCGGGCGCCAATGTGTAGACCGTCGCACGCGCCCCGAGCAGGCCCGCGAGCGCGGCCGAGTCGACGCCGCCGCTCAGCGCCAGCGCGACCCGCCCCGCCGGCAACGCATCGAGGGCGCCAGCGAGCAGCGAATGCAGCGATCCGGGCGGGCCGCGGTGATGCACCCCGCGCAGCCACGGCGGCAGCACCAGGCGCGCGCCGGCGATGCAGGTCGAGCCGTCGGCCGTGACCTCGCCGAACGCCGCTCGCACGCCGTGCGCATCGAGGCTCACCGCGGCGCCGCCGACCAGGCCGACCAGCGACGCTCCCCGCCGGCCCCGCCATTCATAGCAGTGCGCCGTCATGCCCGGGGCACGCGCAGCGGGTGCAGCCGGCCGGCGCGCACGTCCGCCCCCGAGAGCTGGGAGTGCGCGGCGACCGGGCCGTCGCCACCGTGGCAGAAGCGGCACGAGACCAGCGGCTCGACCCGGTTGAGGTACGCCAGCAGCGCGGCGCCGAGGTCGGGCGCATCGAGCGGCACACCATCCCCGGCGCGCGCGGCCTCGCGGTCGTCCGGGTGGGCGCCGTGGGCGATGTCGCGGTGGAACTCCTCGGCGTAGGCGGCCCGCGTGCACATGTAGAACTTGCCGCGGCGGACCACCAGGCAGCGGTGACGCAGCCAGCAGCGCTCGTAGGTCGCGCGCAGGGCGGCGTCGTCGTGCTCGCGCTCGGCCCGCATCACCTCGCTGAACTCGCCGACCGGCTTGACGTTGAGCACCACGTCGAACGCCCGCGCCTTCTCCCGCGCCGCCGCCAGGTGGGCCGGCCGCACCGGCGCGCTGGCGTAGTGCGAGATCGTCAGCTCGTCGAGCGCCTCCCAGAACCCGTCGTCCATGGCGTGCAGCCGCAGGCCGTTGGTGAACAGGCGCACCGTGTCGCTGATCCCGCTGCGCCGGATCGCGTGCAGCACCCCGGTGATGTCCGGGTGCAGCAGCGGCTCGCCGCCCATGATCTTGAACACGTCGACCTGCAGCTGCGCCGCCATCGTCCGGCATATCGCCTCGATGTCGGCGACCGACTGCGTGTGCTCGCCGAGGTACGGCGACATGTTGCAGCAGTGGGCGCAGCGCAGGTTGCAGTGCTCGACGACGTGCAGCTCGAACGCCTCGACGCGGATCTTGCCGTCGCTGCGCGCGTAGAGCTTGCGCTGCGAGGTCGGCCGCTCGCCGCGGCGGACGAAGGAGGCGCGGGCGCGGGCCCGGCCGTCGCGCGGGCGCACGTGCACGGCTGTCTCTTTGGCCAGGCGCCGCCGCAACCACCGCTCGAGCCGCGGGCCGTCGTCGTCGGCGACCGCGGCCTCGACCGCGAGCAGGTCCTCGACCCGGTAGGCCCCGGCGACGCCGTGGGCCGTCAGCTCGGCTTGCGAGGTGGCGTGGCGCAGCGCGGCGAGCAGCCGCTCGAGCGCCAGCTCGCCGCGATCCTCGACTTCGACCTGCACGTCGAGCCGGTCGCCGCCCGCGTCGCCGCGAGTCACCGCGACCTCGATCGCCACGCCGTCATGGTTCGTCGACCAGCCGGTCATCCCGGGCAGGGTAGCCGGCCGGCCCGCCCCCGCTCAAGGCCAGCCGCGCCGCGCGGTTCCGCCGCCCGCGACTTCGACGCGCGAGCGTCGCCCGCACGACCTCCCCATTCGTGCGACCCGGGCCAATGACGGGACTTCAGCGCCTTCGCCCCGCGACCTCGGCGACCAGCTCCATCAGCGCCTGGGCGTCGATCGGCTTGCCGATGTGGGCCTGGAACCCGGCCTGCAGCGCCGAGACCCGGTCCAGCTCGCGCGTGTAGGCCGTGAGCGCGATCGCAGGCAGCGCCCCGCCCTGCTCGCGGGGCCGCGCTCGCAGCGTGCGCATCAGCTGCAGCCCGTCCTGCTCCGGCATGCCGATGTCCGAGATCATCACCGCGAACCCGCCCGCGGCGGCCGCGGCCAGCGCAGCGGAGGCGGAGGCCACCGCCGTCACCGTCGCGCCGCCGAGCTCGAGCACCCGCTGCAGCAGCTCGCGCGAGTCGGCCTCGTCCTCGACCAGCAGGCAGCGCAGGCCGGCCAGCGGGCGCGGCGGAGCGGTCTTCTCGACCTGCGGCAGCGCCTCGCGCGAGCCGGCCGTGGCCAGCGGGAGCTGGACCGTGAACGTCGCCCCGCGCCCCTCGCCCTCGCTCTGGCCGTGGACCTGGCCGCCGTGCAGCTCGACCAGCTTGCGCACGATCGCCAGCCCGAGCCCGAGGCCTTGCGAGCGCCGGTTCATGCCCGCGTCGGCCTGGCGGAACGCGTCGAACAGGAACGGCACGAACGCCGGCGCGAGGCCCTGGCCGGTGTCGCGGACCGTGACCACCGCGTCGTCGCCGACGCGTCGCAGGTCGACGTGGATCGTCCCGCCCTTGGGCGTGAACTTCACGGCGTTGGTGACCAGGTTGCCGGCGATCTGGCGCAGCCGCGTCTCGTCGCCGAGCACCGGCAGCGGCGCGTCGGCGAACGTGCGCACGAGCTGCAGCTCCTTGGCGCGGATCGCCAGCGCGGCGGTCTCCAGCGCCGCCCCCACCGCGGCCCGCAGGTCGAGCTCGGCGACCTCGAGCGTCAGCTTGCCGCTGGCCATGCGCGACACGTCGAGCAGGTCGTCGACGATCTGGGTCTGCAGCTGGGCGTTGCGGGCGATGACCTCGATCACGTGCGGCACCTGCACCGCCGGCACGAACCCCTCCTGCATCATCTGCGCCCAGCCCGAGATCACGTTGAGCGGCGCCCGCAGCTCGTGGCTGACCGTGGCGATGAAGTTGTCCTTGGCGCGGTCGGTGTCGAGCAGCCGTTGATTGAGGGTCCGCAGCTCCGAGGCCCGCTGGCGCACCCCACCGAGCAGCACCCGGCGCAGGCTCGACGCGGCCTCGATGTGCGCCGCCTGCCACGGCAAGCTGCGCCCGCGGACCGTCTCGCGCCACAGCGCGAACGAGCCGCGCGGGCTCAGCCGCGGCGGCCCGTCGCCGCTCGCCCCGACCGCGGTCTTCGCCGGGCCGCCGGCCCAATCGATGGTCTGCTCGGTCGAGGGGCGGAACCACAGGATGTACTCGCCCAGCGCCCGCGACACGGCGACTGCCAACAACCCCGCCGGCTGGCCGGCGAATCCGACCGAGCCCGGGAACCGCACCGCCAGCCGATCGGTGACGACCACGTCGTCGCTCGCCGTGCGCAGCCACGCCACCAGCGCCGCGACCTCGTCCGCGCCCGGGCACTCGCCGACGCAGCGGAAGCCCTCCTCGAGCACCACCGCCGCCCCGGTCGCCCCGACCAGCTCGAGCAGCGCCGGCGTGCCCAGCCCGTCGAGCATCTCCGCGTGCGTCACCACCGACTGCACGATCGCCGCCTCCTGGACCTGGGCGCGCCGCGCCTGCTCGGCCTCGTCGGCGCGCTCCAGCACGCTCAATTGCCACGACAGCGCCTGGGCCAGGAATTCGGCGGTCTCGCGGATCTGGAATGGCACCACCCGCGGCCCGCTGTAATGATGGCAGGCGATCAGCCCCGCCAGCGCGCCGTCGACCAGCAGCGAGATCGACATCGACGCCGTCACGCCCATGTTGCGCAGGTACTCGATGTGGATCGGCGACACGCTGCGCAGCACGCCGTGGCTGAGGTCGAGCGGCGCCCCGCTCGCCGGGTCGAGCGGCGGCAGCAGCGGCACCGGTCGGTAGTCGACGTCGCCGATCAGCCGCAGCCAGTTGATGGTGTAGAGCCGGCGCGCCTGCGCGGGGATGTCGGAGGCCGGATAGTGCTGCCCGAGGAACGGCTCGAGGTCGGCGCGCCGGTCCTCGGCCACGACCTCGCCGTTCCACTCGGGGTCGAAGCGATAGACCATCACGCGGTCGAAGCCGGTGATCGCCCGGACCTCGGCGGCGGCGATCGAAGTCAGCGCGGCGACATCGCGCGCCGCCTGCAGGCGCAGCACGCTGGCGCGCAGCCGCGGATCGAAGGCCGGGGCCGGGGCGGCGGCCCCAGGGGCGCTCGCGCGCGGCTCGAGCTCGACGACGAGGACGTCGCCCACGCGGTGGAGCACGGCCTCGAAGCTGCGACCGGAGCGCGCCGTCAGCGGCAGCGGGTTGTGCTCGCGCAGCGCCTCCGAGGCGGCCGCGGCCCGCAGACGGTCCGCGCTGCCCGGCTCGAACAGCGCCAGCGCCGAGGCCCCGCGCGCCGCCTGGGCCGTCACCGCGAGGTGCTCGCCGACGTTGGCGCTGACCTGCTGGACCACCAGCTCCGCGCCGCGGCAGGCCAGCAGCACGCCGTGCGGCTGAATCGCCCCCGGGATGTGGATCGGCTCGCTAGCGCAGGTGTCGAGGGTGACCGGCTCCATGCGCGCGCTAGCGTATCGCTCCCGCTGCCGTGAATGCAGCGGTAAAGCGCGCGAACGCGGCGGCGGCAGCGCGGCACACGGCCACGACTTGCGCTTCGCTCAGCGCCTCGTCGTGCTCCGCGAGCCCGACGAGGAAGGCCTTCCAGGCCGCCGCGGTGCCCTCGCCGCGCAACCGCAAGTATCGCGTGGGCGCCGCCGGCCCGAGCGCGGCCTCCACCTCGCGCGCCAGCACCATCCCGCCGAGCGTCGAGCCGGCGAGCACGTAGCTCCAACCGAGAGCCTGCTCGCGGGTGGCGTCGATCGGCGCCGCGTCGTCTTCGGCCCCCGCGACAGCACCGAGCGCGGCGAGGTCGGCGAGCAGGCACTCGCGCCGCGTCGGCTCGCCCGGCGCCGGGAACCACGCCAGCATCGCCGCCTCGAGCGGCGCCACCGCGGCCAGGCTGCCGCGCAGGAACGCGACGTAGCGATCGCGGGTGATCGCGCTGGCCGACATGGCCAGGGCAGCGTCGAGCTGCCGGTGATGTTCGTGCGTCTCGCTGCGCAGCGCGGTCAGGAGTCGTCCGGGCAAGCGCTATCACCCTACCACGACCGATCCGTCGGCCATCGATCGCCGATCGCCGACCTCGCGCGGTTTCACACGCCTCCACCACGCAGCAGCGACGTCGCCCTTTCACGCGCGCCGCCTCGTGACCCGCGCGCCGCGAAGCCGCCGACCGTCTCTGATAGAGTGGCTCTCTGCGCCCGCGTGAGCGCGCCGCCGAGGACCGCCGCAGCATGCCCGACGCCGCACGAATTGGTGATATGCACGCCTGCCCCAAGGTCGAGCCCGGGCCCGTCCCGCACGTCGGCGGACCGATCCTCAGCGGCAGCGCCAACGTCATCATCGGCTACTCGCCGGCCGCCCGGGTCGGCGACAGCATCGTCTGCTTCCCCGTCGGTCCGGCCGACAGCGTCCAGGACGGCTCGCCGACGGTGCTCATCAATTTCCGCGACGCCGCGCGCAAGACCGACCCCTCGTCCCACGGCGGCCAGGTCACCGCCGGCTGTCCCACGGTCATCATCGGTGGTTCACCGCAGAGCATGGCCATGTTCACCGCGGCTCGCCGCGCCACCCCGTTCTGTGAGGAGTGCGAGCGGCGGCGGCGCGAGATGGACGACCGCGACGACTCGGCCGAGATCGAGACCGACACCGTCACCCTCGTCGACGACGAGCCCCCGGTCGGCGCGCTCCTCGGCGCTGCCCTGTCCGCCGCCGACGGCTTCACCCCGCAGGAGCTCGCCGTTCAGCCCGATCAGGCCGACGGCCTCGACGACCTGCGCCGGTCCGCCCGCTACGCCGTCGCCTATCAGTTCTACGCCGCGCACGGCGGCGACAAGCTCAAGCCGAGCCGGATCTGGTCGCACATCGGCGGCATCGACATCTCGCAGCCCGTCGAGGTCGTCGACATCGCCGGTCGCACCCTCTACCAGCGCGGGGTCCCCGGCGCCGGCACCGGCCAGTACTTCGCGCTCGACCCCGCCGTCGCGCCCGAGCAGCTCGGCGTCTCGGAGCAGGTCTACCCGCTCGTCGACGGTGAGCCCACCCCGCCACCTGTCCCACGGGACAGGCGCGTGATCGCCTTCGACGACGAGGTCCCCGCGCTCGGCCTCAAGAGCACCGCCGCCGCGATCACCGACACCTGGTCGATGCCGCCGACGATCGACGACCCCGGCCAGATCGTCCCCTGCGACGGGGGCGGCACCCAGCTCATGGTCCCCAAGGTCTTCCACGCCGGCGCCAGCCTGGTGCTCCCGTAGGATCCTCGCCATGGCCGACACGATGCGGATCCTGTCGCGCGACGCCTTCGCCGAGGTATTGCGCGAGGCCCAGCAGCGCGCCCGCGAGCTCGACCCCTCGCGCTGGCCGCTGCTGCGCCAGGTCGACGCGCAGCTCGAGTTCATGGCCCGCACCACCGCCGACGGCCGCGTGCCGTACCCCGAGGAGCGCGCGCGCACGACCGTCGGCCCGCTCGCCGCGCGGGAGCTCGAGTCGATCGACCCCGAGTTCGCCGACCAGCTCGAGGAGCTCGACTACACCTTCCACCGCTACCCGCTGCTGCCGAAGGGCCCGCCGCTGCGGCGCCGCGGCATCTTGCAGGTGTGGACCGGCCGCGACGCGTTCCGCAAGTTGATCCTCGAGCACGGCGAGCCGCGCACCGTCGGCACCGCGCGCGCCGATTTCGTGGTCCACGCCGACGCCGCCGGCTCGCCGCAATTCCAGATCGTGTGGGACGGCGTCTGCGCCCACGTGCGGGCCCACGACCCGCACCAGCTCACGATCGACGGCGCGCCCGGGTGGTACGGCGAGCTGGCCAACCGCGGGTGGGTCAAGGCCGGCGCCACCACCTTCCGCTTCCTCGTCGAGGACCGCACCCCGCCGCGCTCGCCCGCCGCGCCCACGCCCGCCAGCGCCGCCGCGCTCGAACAGCTGCGCCGCCGTCGCGACGCCGGCGACCTCTACGCCGTCATCGACGCCGCTCGCTCCGACCGCGCCCTCGTGCTGCTCGACGAGAGCGTCGACCCCCACGCCTCGCTCTACGACGGCGAACCGGGCCGCGCCCTCGACGACGTCGCCCCCTACCTCGTCCAGTTCCGCCGCGACTCCGGCCTGCTCGATCGCCTCGTCACCGAGGGCTGGGGCGACGCCTGGGGCATCTTCCTCGAGAGCAGCGCCGAGTTCGAGGCCGTGCGCCGCCACCTGCGCCAGTTCCTGGTCGTCAAGGGCGAGGGTCAGTCACGCCGCTTGTTCTTCCGCTTCTACGACCCGAGAGTCATGCGCACCACCGCCGAGGTCCTCACCGCCGAGCAGCGCGCCGAGCTGCTGCAGGACCTCGGCTGCATCCTCTACGAGGACGAAGACGGCGGCCTCCGCGAGCTGCGCTGACCGCCGCGCTCACTTCGGGCGGTTGGTGCACTCGGCCACCTTGAACACGACCTTGGTCGTGTTGAAGTGCGTCTTCCGGCTCTCTCTCGAATCGGTGTAGTAGTTGACGACGTCGGTGATAGCGTCGACGTGCGCGCCGGTGTCGCCGAGGTCGGACTTCTCGTTGAGCTTCTTCCAGCGCCAGTACGCCATCGCCGACAGCATCCCGCCCTTTGGCTCGAGCGTCTGCTCGACGTTCGCCACGATGTCGAGCCCGTTGCCGGGGTAGCGGGCGTTCATCTGGTTCTGCACGTTCTGATAGATCTCCTTGCCCGTGATCTGGATGTACCCGCGCCCGCGGTACAGCCAGCCCTCCCCGCTCTCGATGCTGCCGTTGCCGTTGCGCTTGCCGTAGGCCCGGTTGGCGATCGCCTCCTGGTCGGCGGGGTGATCGTCGTTCCTGCCGTACAGCGCCGCCTCCGCCGGGTTGTCGCGGAAGTAATTGAACTTCTCCTTCAGCACCGACTCCTTGTAGTTCAGGTTCTCCGTCAGCGCGTTGATCGACGCCCCGACCTCTTGCCGGATCTGGGCGAAGAAGTGGGCCTTGCGCAGGCAGCGGTTGAGCTCGAACTTCTCGAACGCGCTGTTGAAGGCGTCCATCACCGCGGTGATCTTGGCCGACGAGGCGCTGGGGAAGATCGCCGTCATCTGCTCCTGCGTCACCTTCGCGCAGCAGCGCGGGCAATCGCCCACGCACGCGCCGACCGGCGAGTTGACCGGGCTCGCGCCGGACCCCGTGTTGAGATCGCTAAGTCCCTGCCGGTGCGCCATGCTCAGCTCCTCCTCGGCAGGTCACCCAGCACGTGCTTCAGCCAGGTGACCGCCTTCTTCTCGAGCCGGACCGGCCACCTCGCCGGCTCTGGCGCCAGGCCGTCGCGGATGGTGTTGGCGATCCACGGATACAGCGGATCGTCGGCGCAGCCGTGGCCGAACGCGAACATCAGCACGCTCATCAGCGCCTCGCCGCGGGCGCTCGGCGACTTGAGGCCACGCGCCGCCTCGACCCCTTCGGCGATCAGGCTCGTCAGCGCCTGCTCCCCGATGTAAGCCGCCTTCTCCGGGTACACCGCCGCAAACTGGCGCGCCAGCTCGCCGACGATCTGCGCCGGCGGGTACTCGAGCGGCTGCTCCGCAAATTGCAGGATCCGCCGCAGCGCCGCGAACGTGAAGTCGTCGTCCGGCCCGGCCACCTGCCGCCGGTACTCCGTCACCCGGTCATGGATGCGCCCGGCTCGCTGCATCTGCGGATCGTCGGTCGCCGTCGTCAGCAGCTCGTGAAACCACGGGTACTGCGGATCGGTGTCGAAGCGGCTGCCGAACAGCAGCATCAATTCGAGGTACATGCGCACCGGCCCGCGCAGGTCGAAGCCGTGGCGCTCGGCCGCCTGCATGCCCTGCTGCACGACCACCAGCATCTGCGCCTCGCCCAGCGTCTTGAACAGCGGCGGCGAGAAGGCGGCCAGGTGGGCCACCATCTCGATCTCGAAGGCGCGCCGCGGCGGCTCGCGGAAGCGCGCCAGTTGGTCCTTGCCGATCGTCAGCATCGTGTCCGTCCCTGACGCTGGCTCACTTCGACCCGCGCTCCGACTCGATCGCGCTGAGCGGCAGGGCGTCCTTCGCGTCGGCCGCCGTCCGCGGATCGGCCGCGGCCCCGCGCACCGGTGAGCCCGCGCTGTTGATATAGACCATGCTGCCCTTGATGTAGATCCCGCCGGCGTCGATGGTGATGAACCCGCCCGGGCCCTGGATCGTCAGCGCCTCGCCGGCGTCGAGCACGATCCTGCTGGCCTTGAAGTGGACCTCGTCGCCGGCCTCGACCGCCAGACGACCGGCGATGCGGGCCTGCTCGTTGCCGCCGACGATGCGCGACACCGAGTCGTCGACCTTCTCGAGCAGGCTCTTGCGCACGTGCGCGTGGCTGTCGCCGTCGACCAGCTCGAGCTTGTCGCTGCGCACGTGCAGGTCGACGCGCCCCGGGGCATCGATGCCGCCGACCAGCAGCTGCACGTCGCCGCCGAGGTGCGCCGTGGTGTGGCGGTGCACCTTGAGGTGATGGTCGTGATAGAGCTGGACCAGGCTGTCGCCGGCCTTGCCCTGCTCGTCGCTGCCGACCGTCACGTGCGAGTGGCGGAACACCGTCGAGAACGCGTCGTTGTTGACGCGCACGTCGATGTTGCGCTCCGCGTGCAGGAAGATCTGCTCGTCGTTCTTCTTGTCCTCGAAGCGCAGCTCGTTGTAGCCGCCGCCGCCGATCGAGCTGTCCGACTTGATCGTGCTGCGCGTCTTGTGCTCCGGCAGCGTGTACGGCGTCTCGTTCATGCCGTGGTAGATGCGCCCGGTGATGATCGGCCGGTCCGGGTCGCCCTCGATGAAGTCGACCAGCACCTCGTGACCGATGCGCGGCAGGAACATCGTGCCCCAGCCGTGCCCCGCCCACGCCTGGCTGACGCGGACCCAGCAGGTGCTGCGCTCGTCGTGCTCGCCCTCGCGGTCCCAGTGGAATTGCACGCGCACCCGGCCGTGCTCGTCGGTGTGGATCTCCTCGCCGTCGGGCCCGACGACGGTCGCCGTCTGCACCCCGCGCACCGCCGGCCGCGGCGTGACCCGGGCCGGCCGGAACGGCACCTTCAGCTCGGTCGCCGTGAAGCTGTTATGATAGGACATCTCGCCGCTGGCGTCGTGCAGCAGCGCCTGCGGCTGCTCGCCCTTGTGCTCGACGCGGAGCAGGCGATATTCGCCGTTGAGCTCCTCGTGCGGGTGCCCGACCAGGGTCATCACCGCCCCCGCGACCAGCCGCGGGCAGTCGCTGGCGCCGACGGCCTGCCGGCGGGTGGCCTGGTGCGCCTCGAGGCGGATCCGCGCCATCGCCTGGCCCTGGTGCGGCCCGCCCCGCCCCGGGTACTGATATTCGCCGGGGTAGTCGTATTGCTCGAGCTCGGGGTTCTGCTTGGCCGCCTCCTTGACCTCCATCGATTGGTCGGGCCGGTGGAGGTTCAGGTCGCGCAGGGTGACCTTGCCGGTCCGCACGCGGCTGCCGATCTGCAGCTCCTTCACGTGCTCGCGGTCCTGGATCAGGTTGTTGGGCCGGTTGAACCACACCGTCGCGGTCCCGGGGATCGGGCCGTGGGCCCCGACGTGGTCGGCCATCACCCACACGTGCCGATTCGCCTCGTGCTCGAAGAAATAGAAGATGCCGTCCTCTTCGAGCAGCCGGCTGACGAACGCCAGGTCGCTCTCGCGGTACTGCACGCAGTAGTTGCGCGGCGCGTACGTCCCGGTCAACGAGAAGCGGAACCAATCGCGCGGCAGGCCGGCCTTCGTCAGCACCTCGCCGACGATCTGCTCCGTGGTCTTGTCCTGGAAGATCCGGCAGTCGTGGCGGTGCTGCAGCCGGTGCGCCCACGGCTCGACGATCAGCGCGTATCGCTGGAGATAGCGGGTCTCGCCGATGTACTCCGCCTCGCACACCACCCCGTGGATCACCCGCTCGACGTCGAGGCCCTGGATCGTCAGCAGCGCCGGCTGACCGACGAACGTCTCGGGGTCGATGTGCGAGGCGCTGGCGACCTCGACCGAGAAGCGGAACAGCTCGGAGATGGACTCCTGCCCGGTGAATCGCACCACCTGCAGCGGCAGGTCCGCCACGTCCAGGGTGAACACGGAAAGGTCTCCGAGCGACCCGGAGCCGGACGACACGAGATCGGGCTGGTTCATGAGATGGAGGCCGTTTGACCGCTTCTGGGCATGATTTGCACGCAGGGGGTGCTGCGTCAACGCGTCTTTGCGCGCGCCCGCGGCCGCGATGCCCGCGAGCTCGCGGAGGTCAGCGCCGACGCCACGCGGCCACGCACGGGCGCGACGGGCACGGGTGGGCAATCATGGGTGCTCGCGGGGCCCGCTGCGAAGCTCGCTGCGCGACGACGCCGCGGCAATGTGCGAACCACGGGTCGGCCATGACGACCCCGCGGGCAGCCTCGCCCCGTCGCGATCGCAGAGGTCCGTGCGCGGCGCAGCGGCCGCGACGCAGCCCGAACCGCCTGGAAGCCGTCCTGGGGCCGCCCCGGGGCCCCCTGGTGGCGCCACCCAGGAGCGAATCCACAGGGCCCTCGATCTCGGCGTGCCCATGGCTCGCGGCAGTCATGCCACGCCGCGTCACCCGGCAGCGGCGCCCTCGTGGTGCTCACAATCCCGCTGCAGGCATTGCCCGCTGTGGTCATGCCATTGCCGCGTGCGAGCGACCCCTCGTACCTCGACTGTCCGAGCACGCATTGCAGTGCGGGAATCATCCCCCCTCTGCTTGCGCAGAGCGGCGAAACTCGCACGATCGGGCTAGGCGCGCGCCTGCGCCGATCGTAAGATTCGCGGATGCGCGCATCGAGCCCCGCCTCCTGGATCGCCGTCCTCTCGCTCGTGGCCGCCTGCACCGACGACGCCACTACCACCACCGCCACCCCGACGACCACCGGCGGCGCGATCGGCAGCAGCACTACCACCACCGGCACCAGCGAGGGCCAGGACACGACCACGGGGACCACCGCGGCCACCACCGCCACCAGCGGCGGCGAAGACCCGACCACCTCCGGCACCACCGTCGCTGGCACCACCAGCGGCGGCGTCGATGACAGCACCACCGGCTTCGACGACAGCACCAGCACTGGCGAGCCCGAGGAGCCGCTGCTGCCCGGCTGCGGCGACACCCCGCCCGCCGACTTCGACGCCGTGCCGAGCGCCCCTGCCGACGGTGCCACGATCGCCGGCGCGACCACCGAGCTCGCCGTCACCCTCAGCGGCCAGATCCTCGCCGACGCCACCGCCAAGTTTCACCTCCGCGAGGTCCACGAGCTCAGCGACGACGACGACTTCACGATCGTCATCATGCCGGACACGCAGAACTACACCCAGTTCCCCGGCAACTTCCCTCAGTACCAGGACCAGACCAAATGGGTGTGGGAGCACCGCAACACCGACCGCATCGTCGCCGTGCTGCACAACGGCGACGTCGTCCAGCACGGCAACCAGATCGAGCTCGAGTGGCAGCGCGCCCAGACCGCGATGACGACCCTCGAGACCGAGAAGCCCAACTTCCCCGACGGCATCCCCTACGGCATCGCCGTCGGCAACCATGACAACGGCGCCCACGCCCACGACAACAAGCCCTTCGGCACGGGCCTCTTCAACAAGTATTTCGGCGTCAAGCGGTTCGAGAAGCGCGGCTACTACGGCGGCCACTACGGCAGCAAGAACGACAACAACTGGATCGTCGTCCAGGCCGGCAACCTCGAGGTCGTGATGGTCAGCCTCGAATACCGCGGCGACCTCGGCCAGGACCCCGATGTCCTCCAGTGGGCCCGCGGCGTCTTCAAGGACCACCCGCACGCGCTCGGCATCGTCAACTCCCACCATATCGTCCGCGCCGACGGCGGCTTCTCCGGCGAGGGCAAGCAGATCTACGAGGCGATGAAGACCGTCGACAACGTCCAGTTGATGACGAGCGGCCACATCAAGGAGTTCCGCAACCGCCGCACCGACAATCACAAGGGCCACGTCATCCACTCGATGCTGGCCGACTACCAGGACCTCATCATCGGCGCCGAGGACTGCGCCGGCGGCTGCGGCTACATGCGCCTGTGGCGGTTCTCGCCGAAGAAGAACCAGCTCAAGGTCGAGACCTTCTCGCCGACGCTCAACAAGTCGATGACCGGACCGAAGGAGCAGTTCACCCTCACGGTCGACCTCTCCGCGGCCACCGGCGTGTTCGAGCTGAAGGGCTCGATCAGCGGCCCCGGCCCCGCCCTCGCCTTCGCGGCCGAGGGCCTCAAGCCCGGCACCAGCTACGAGTGGTACGCCGTCGTCAACGAGTGCGGCGCGAAGGTCAAGACGCCGGTCCAGACCTTCAAGGTGCAGTGACGCATGGCGCGCGCGCGCTGAGCCTGGTCACGCCCCGCCGACCCTCCGCGGGCCCGGCCGGGGCCACGGGGCTGCTACCGTGCCGCCCATGCCCATGCAAGCGAAGCTGGTCCGAACGGTGCCGGAGCTCGAAGGCACGTTGCCCCTGAGCAGGACCGCGCGAGGACCCCACCTCTCGCTCAAGGACGGCACGCTCACGGCGTGGGACCAGGACCTGCAGCCCCTCCGCCGCTCGCCCACCGGCTTGCCCCCCGAAGCGAAGCTGCTCGACGCGCGGCCCGATCTGAGCGCGCTCGCGGCCGCGATCGACGGTGGTTTATGCATCGTCGCGGACACCCTGCGCCCGGACCCCGCCGTCATCGCGGTGGCCGCGGACTCCGCCACATTCATCACACCGAATCGCCTCATTGTCACCGCGCCCGGCGCCCCCGCCGGGGGCCGCTCCTTCTCGGAGTTCCACCGCGTGCTGCTGATGGACCTGGAGGGGCTCGTGCTCGACGAACGACGCGTCGAGGCCGACGCCGCGTGGGCGCACGCCCTCGTGCACCCGACCGAGCCAGCGGTCCTCTGCGACTTCATCATGGGCCAGGACGGCAACGTGCTCACGGTGATCCGCGCCGAGGGTGACGCGCTGACGGTCCGTGAGGTGTTCCCCGCCGAGGCGTTCGTGAACCGGGGATTCAGCCCCGACGGCACCCGGGTGCTGCTGCCGCCTTATCCCAGCGATCCGGGGCGCGCGGTGGTCGCGACGTGGCCGCAGCTCGACATCGCCGCGCGCCTCGAGGTGGCAGACGACCTGCCGGAGGTGCAGATGGGCATCGACGTGTGGGGCGGCTTCCTCGACGACCACCACGTGCTGCTCCTGGCGACCGAGCAGGGCCCCATCGTCGCCGCCTCCGACCTCCGCGAAGCTGCGCTGGTCCCCCTGGTGGGCTTCGACGCGGTGAGCGACAGCGAGGGATTCATCGAGCTCGCCGCCCCGCTGGCCCCCGACCGCTTCGCGGCCGTCGTGTGGCACCACGGGACCCGGCAGACGACCGTCTGGCGCCTGGAGCGGGTCTAAAAAAGCAGCGCACCGCGGCTCGATCCGCGAAGCGCCGATTGAGGCCGTCTACCTCGCTTTGCCCCCGCGGCGCAGCGCCTCGTAGCGGTCCTCGTCGACGAACTGCCCCCACAGCTCCTGCTTGCGCTTGCCCGCCAGCGAGAACGCCAGCACCAGCAAACGCTCGCGCTCCGCCGTCGAAGTGCGCGCGATGAGCTCGTCGAAGTAATGCCCACAGTCCTCGAGGTCCAGCTTCTGCTCGCACGCCACCAGGCTGCGCACCGCCGCCTCGTGCAGCGCCGGCGTGCGCGCCACCAGCGGCAGCGTGCGCACGAACGGCGGCAGCTTGGCCGGCGCCGCGTCTGCCAGCGCCCGGGCCAGCACCGCCTCGCGCCGCGCTGCTGGCAGCTTCTCGATCGCCGCCTCCAGCGCCGGCAGCACCTCTTTCTGGAAGAACTGGTCCGCGTGCCCATAACCGCCGAGGATCGGGTCACGCCATTGCTCGCCCCAGCCGTGAAACTGCAGCGCCTGATCGATCGGCTCGGGCCACGCCTCCGCCCGGGCCAGCGCGTACACCAGCGCCATGCGCAGCTCCATCTCTGCCGGCTTCTCCTTGGCCGGCACCGCCTTCCACGCCGCGTACAGCGGCCCTGTCGCCGCCTCCCCCACCAGCGCCGCCCCGTACGGCAGCAGGAGCGCCTCCGGCTGCTTCTTCGCCCGCACCGCGGCCACCACCGCTCGCATCACCTCGTCGTCGAACAGCCCGGCGATCAGCGCCGAATCGTTCTCCCCGCGCACGCGCCCCAGCAGCGCTCGCCTGGCGCGGTCGCGCGGCAGCAGGCGCAGCAGCTCGATGTAATGCCGGGTCCTGCGCAGCCCCAGGCCCTCGGGCGTGCCCCACGTCGCCCGGTCCCGCCCCAGTCGCCCGTAGCCGTCGAGCATCCACCTGTCCTTCAGAACACCTTCCACGAGCGGCTCGGGCAGCGGCTCGCCCTGACGGCCCGCCGCGAGCAACGCCGGCAGCGCGCTGCGCTGCGGCAGCGAATCGTCCTCGTCCTCCGCCTCGCCTTGCGCCCACCTCAGCAGCTCCTCGGCCGTGGCGAATCGCAGCAGGTCCTCCGGGTCCGTCGCATAGTGGCCCATCAGCGCCCGCCGCTGCGCCGGCGAGGCGATGTCCAGGGCCGGCACGATCTGCGCGAACGACCCCGGCCCACGCGATCCCGCCCGCGGCGACAATACGAACCACAGCAGCGCCTCTTGCCATTCGTCGCGCCCCGTGAACAGCTCCACATATTGCAGCAGCTCGGGCCCGAAGCGCCCGTCGACGAGCGGCAGCGACACGTCGTCGCGCCATTCTCCCTCGACCGCCCGCGCCACGTAGCGACCCGACAGGCCCCCGCCCACACGCTCCACCCCGAAGCCCTCGCGCAAGAACGCGAACGCGAGGCGCGCTGCCATGTTGCCCGAGAACTCCAGCGTCCGCATCCCGCGGCGGCGCATCACTGCATTGACCCCGTCGCGCTGCCAGGCCGGCAGCCCCGCGAATCCGGGGTCTCGCGTCAGCGTCGCCAGCCCCTCGGCGCCCAGCCGCACCACGATCTCGTCGAGGTGCTTCGGCCACCCCGGGAACAGCGTCTGGGTCGACTCCTCCTCATATTCACGCTCGCGCAGCGGTCGGCTGGCCAGCCCGCGAATGTCCGCGTCCGCGAGCTCGCGGTACCCCGCCGGCAACCCCGGCGCATCGACCCGCGAGAACAGCCGCAGCACCTCGCGCGCCGACAGCGACAGCTGCTCGTCCTCCACCCCCTCGGTGAGGTTCGCTAGCAGCGACCGCTTCACCGCCGGCGCCACCTTCTTTTGCGAGAGCCAGCCGTTGGCCCACAGCTCCCACAGGAGCCCGAACGTCACGCGACGCACCTCGTCGCTGTCCGCCAGCAACGGCTCGACCGCCGCCTCGAGCAGCTGCATCTGGCCGTACGCGTCCTCTTCTTTCACCAGACTCGCCGCCAGCCGCTTGCGGTCGAGCCTCGCCAGCCGCTCGTCCGGGGCCACGAACGCCGACACCGCGTCGCTCGCCTCCGTCTGGGAAGTCGTGGCAGGCTTCTCCGCCTTCGCCTTCGTCACTGCGGTCTCCGCCGCCGCCGCGACCCCAGGCTTCGCCGCCTTCGCAGCGACCTTCGCCGGCTTCTTCGCCACCTTCGCAGGCTCGGCCTTTGCAACCTTCGCCGGCTCGGCCTTCGCTACCTTCGCCGGCGTCTTCGCCACCTTCGCAGGCTCGGCCTTCGCTACCTTCGCCGCCTTCGCAGGCTCGGCCTTCGCTTTCTTCTTCTTCGCCCCGGCCCCCGCCTCCGCGTAGCCCTTCTCCAGCTTCTCGGCCACCAGCGCCTCGGCGGCCGCCTTCGCTGCCGCCCGGGAGCCGTGCTCCTTCACCTTCGTCTGCCCCGCCGTCCCGACCCGACCGAAGCGGACCTTCGTCGCCTCGCCCTCGACGGCGATCTCCCAGAACTTGTCCGAATTTCCGTCCTGAAACGTGAACGAGCGCATCGATCCTCTCCTCTACCGCGGGCCAGAGTGTGTCTTGCTACCTGCTGCGAGATCGGCTGTCAATCGACCCGCAGCGCCCCAAAAACCTAGCGATCGCGGCGGCGCCACCGGGACCCGTGCGAGCACAGGACGCCCCCTCGTTTCGCCACAAGCGCAAACGGCGCACTCGCAAATCACCAACCTCCGGCTCACCCCGTCCACGAGGCCCCGCCACGGCACCCGGGGCGCATCGTGCCCTCCGCTCCGCAGATCTGACAGCGCCGTCATCCACCCGGCATGGCGCAATACACATAGTACCGACACCCACCGACACAAACCATCGAGCCCCGTGACGACCGCGTCACGGGCCCGTCTCGAATCGACGCACATGCAGGGGCCTTGGACGGCGCCGCGCGGCTTCTATACCCTCCCCGGCATGTCGAAGCTCGCCCCCCGCCTCGGTGTCCTCGTCCTCCTCCTCCCCGCCTGCACCGACGATTCCTCCGCACTCACCGCCGCCACGACCGCGGTGCTCACCACCGTCGGCGCCACCCAGACCACCACCTCGACCACCACCGGGGACCCGACCACCGGCGAGCCGACCACCGCTGTCACCACCGACGAGCCCACCACCGACGTGGGCACCACCACCACCTCGTCGACCACCGACGTCAGCACCGACACCACTGACGGCACCACGGCCGCCGCCGAATCGTGCAAGGACGGCCTGCAGAACGGCGACGAGACCGACATCGATTGCGGCGGCGCGGCCTGCCCGGCCTGCCCCGACGGCGACGCCTGCGTCCTCGACGACGATTGCGCCGGCCATAGCTGCATCGACGGCTCCTGCGGCCCCGTGCCTGCCACCTGCGACGACGAGCTTCAAAACGGCGACGAGACCGACCTCGACTGCGGCGGCCCCGACTGTCCTGCCTGCGGTGAATCGCAGGCCTGCGCCGTCGACCTCGACTGCGCCACCCAGACCTGCATCGACGGCATCTGCCAGGCACCCACTTGCAGCGACGATCTCACCAACGGTGACGAGACCGACGTCGACTGCGGCGGCCCCGAGTGCGATCCGTGCGGCGCCGCCCTCGACTGCCTGATCGCCACCGACTGTCAGAGCGGCGTCTGCCTCGACGGTCAATGCGCGATCCCCCTTTGCAACGACGGCGCCAAGAACGGCGACGAGACCGACCTCGACTGCGGCGGCAAGTCCTGCAGCCCCTGCGCTGACGGCCTCGCCTGCAAGCTCGACGCCGACTGCCTCAAAAAAGACTGTGAGGCTGGCATCTGCGTCGGCCCCACTTGCAACGACGGCGTCAAGAACGGCGGCGAGACCGGCATCGACTGCGGCGGCCCCGACTGCGGCCCGTGCATGGCCGGCGTCGGCCTCGTCATCAACGAGGTCGACTACGACCAGCCCGGCAGCGACAACGCCGAGTTCATCGAGATCCTCAACACCTCCGGCGCCCCGATCGACCTCGGCAACCACGCCGTCGTGCTCGTCAACGGCGCCACCAACACCACCTACGCCACCATCAACCTGGCCGGCAGCATCAACCCGGGCCAGTACCTCGTGCTCGCCAACGCCAACTTCGCCGTGCCCGCTCCGGCCCTCAAGGTCACCATCAGCAACGGCATCATTCAGAACGGCGGCAGCGACCCAGACGGCATCGCCCTCATCGACAAGACCGCCAAGAAGCTGGTCGACGCCCTCTCGTACGACGGCCCGATCACCGCGGTCAACATCGCCGGCATCGGCGTCGTCAGCCTGGTCGAGGGCATGGCCTTGCCGGCCAGCGTGATCGACGACGCCGCCGGCGCCGGCTCCCTGGTCCGCCTGCCCAACGGCAAGGACAGCAACAACGCCGCCAGCGACTGGAAGTTCACCAAGAACATCACCCCCGCCGCGGCCAACCTGCCCTGATAGCGTCGAACCTCCGCGGCGCGCCCGATTGCATTCATCGCAGGGCGCGCTGCCGACATTCACCTCGATCGCGGCACCGCGATTCCCCGAGAGGGGTCCCCCGAGGGCGTACAGGCCACAATCAGCCCTCGGGCCGGGCGCGAGGATCTATGGGATGCGCGTGATGAACAGCGCGTCTGGCAGCGTCGCGAATGTCGCCCCCTCCGGGCAGATCGGGACCTCCTTCTTGTCGAGGCAATCGATGTCCTCGAGCCGGCCCTTGCCGCGGCAGACCAGCCCGTCATGGCCCCACGCGGCCTCCACCGGGCTCTTGAAGTATTGCTCGGTGGCGCCGTGGATCCACCACACGTCCTCGAGCACCAGCTCCACCCCGGCCTGCGTGTGCGGTGTCCCGTCATAGCAATAATCGGCGCGGATCACCCGAATGGCCGTCTCGAACAGCCCCAGATCGCCCGTCGTGCGCGCCAAATCATAATACCCGAGCTCGGCCGCCTTGCCGGTCGCCCCGGTGTCGCACGCCAGGTAGAGCGTGCCCGGGGCGGCCGACACCTCGCCGGTGCTCTCGTCGATGGTGAGCCCCGACAGCACCCGCGCGCTGCCCGGCTCGTTGGCGGCGTCGGGGCAATTCGGCACCTCGACGTCGCCCTGGTGGTGATAGAAGCGGTAGCGCGGCACCCCGTCGGCCTCGAAGGCGTCGATCAGGAACATCGTCCGATTCACCATCCCCATGTTGAAGCCGATCGACCACGCCGAGCCGAGCAGCGCGGCGCCGCGGCGCGTCTCGCCGAACCCGTCGACCCCGATCAGCTCGCCGGTGTCCTCCACCAGCCCCGCCAGATCCTCCTCGTCCGCGAGCGCGACGCGGTCGAGCCGCACGCCCATGTGCGGCACGCCGAGCGACGGCACCAGCTCGGAGAACTCGTGCTCGTCGAGCACGTGGGTGTTGAACACGGTGCCGCCGCCCGAGTTGCCGCCGGTCAGCAGCACGCGCAGCTCGGCGGCTTCGTCTTCGGGGGCACAGGCGGTCCACAGCAGGGACGCGAGGAGGGGGCCGACAGGGGTCCAGAGCGGCAAGGCAGGTCGCATGCCCGGCGCCTCTGCAAATCTCGGGCCCGATCGGGGGCGCGCGACCGCGCCCGTTTGCAGCGCTGCCGACACGCCGTTAGCCTCCCGCCTGTGACCCGCGAGCCCCCCGCGCCGGCCCCGGCGTCCTCGCCACGACCGGTCCCCGCATCCCTCGTCGACGCCGCGTCCTCGCCCGCCACCGCCGCCTTCGAGGACCCCGCCCGCGTCACCGCCTCCTCGCCACGGCTCGTCACTGCCCCCTTCGTCGACGCCCCGTCCTCACCACCGCCCGCCACCGCGCCCTTCGTCGACGCCGCGTCCACGCCCACCGCCTCCTTCGTCGACAGCGCCCTCCCGCGGCCCATCACCGCCGCCCTCGACGAGCCCTCGCGGATCACCGTCGCCCCGGGCCACGCCCTCGCCAGCGATGTGGAGCGGCTCGGCGCCGCGCCGGTGCGGCTCGGTCGCTTCACCGTGCTGGAGCGGCTCGGCGCCGGCGGCATGGGCGTCGTCTACGCCGCCTACGACGAGCTGCTCGACCGCAAGGTCGCGCTCAAGCTGCTGCACCACGCGGGCGGCCGCGGCGACGATCGCCTGCTGCGCGAGGCCCAGGCGATGGCTCGCCTCTCGCACCCCAACATCGTCTCCGTGTTCGAGGTCGTCGGCCTCGGCGCCCAGCACTTCATCGCCATGGAGTTCGTGCGCGGCCAGAGCCTCGACGCCTGGCTGGCCGCCGCCGCGCGCCCCTGGCAGGACGTGCTCCCGGTCCTGCTCGCGGCCGGGCGCGGGCTCGCGGCGGCGCACCGGGCCGGCATCGTCCACCGCGACTACAAGCCGCACAACACCCTCGTCGGCGTCGACGGCAGCGTGAAGGTCGCCGACTTCGGGCTCGCGCGCGCCTTCGAGACCGGCGACACCGACCCCACGCCGCCCGCGGCCTCGCCCGGGCGCCGGCTGCTGGACGTCGCGCTCACCCGCGCCGGGGCGGTCCTCGGCACGCCGGCGTACATGGCCCCCGAGCAGCACGCCGGCCTGGCCTGCGACGAGCGCAGCGACCAGTTCAGCTTCTGCGTCACCGCCTACGAGGCGCTCTACGGCGCCCCGCCGTTCCCCCGCAGCTCGCTGGCGGCCCTGCGCGCGGCGATCGATCGCGGCGAGGTCGAACCGGCCCCGCCCGGCTCCGCCGTGCCTGCGTGGCTGCGGCGCGCCGTGGTGCGCGGCCTCGCCCCCGACCCCGCCCGCCGCCACGCCTCGATGGACGCCCTGCTGGCCGCGCTGGCGGGCGACCCGGCCGCCGCCCGCCGCCGCCGCCTCCAGATCGGCCTGTTCGGCGCCGGCCTGGGCCTGCTCGGGCTGCTCGGTGGGTGGTTCTTCGCCGCCGCCGGGCCGCAGGCCTGCCCCGACGGCGCGGCCGCCCTGCATGGCGTGTGGGACGACGCCCGCCGCGACCGGCTCGGCGCCGCCATCCTCGGCCTGCGCCAGCCGTTCGCCCCGGCCACCTGGGCCCACCTCGAGGCCCGCCTGGGCGCCTACGCCGGCGAGTGGGCCGCCATGCACGACGACGCCTGCCAGGCCCACCGCGCCGGCCGCCAGTCCGACACCCAGTACGACCTGCGCATGCGCTGCCTCGAGCTGCGCCGCACCGACCTGGCCGCCCTCACCGGCGTGCTCGCCGAGGTCGACGCCGCCTCGCTGTCCGGGGCCGCCCTCGCCGCCGACGCCCTGCCGCCGATCGCCGCCTGCGGCGACCTCGAGGGCCTGCTCGCCGACCCCCTGCGGCCGCCGCGGGACCCCGCCCTCGCCGCCGCCGTGGCCCGCTTCCAGGCCGGCCTCGCCCACGTGCGCGCGCTCGAGAGCACCGGCCTCTACGAGCGCGCCGTGCTGGCCGCCGACGCCCTCGCGCCCGCCGCGGCCGCCACCGGCCACCGCCCGTTCGGCGCCGAGCTGGCGCTGTCACGCGGCCGCGCCCTCCTCGCCAGCGACCCCGCGGCCGCCGACGAGGCCCTCACCACCGCCTTCCGCGAGGGCCTGCGCAGCGGCCACGACCGCGTCGCCACCGAGGCCCTGGCCCGGCGCCTGTTCGTGCGCGGCTACCGGTTCGGCCGCCCCGAAGCCGCCGCCGCCGATCACGAGGTCGCCCTCGCCCTGCTCGATCGCATCGGCGATCGCGGGGCCCTGCGCGGCGAGCTGCTCAACAACGCCGGCGCCGTCGCGCTCGGCCAGGGCGCGTGGGCCCGCGCCGAGGCCTTGCTGGTCGCCGCCGTCGCCGCCAAGACCGCCGCGCTCGGCCCCGACGCCGGTGAGCTGGTCTACACCCTCGCCAACCTCGGCACCCTGCGCAACGACCTCTATCGCACCGGCGCGGCCACCCAGGCCCTGCAGGCCGCCCTGGCGATCGGCGAGCGGGCCTTCGGCGCGGCCCACCCGACCACCCTGCTGGTGCGCGCCAACCTCGGCATGGCCCAGCTCAAGCACCGCCGCCTCGCCGACGCCGAGTCGACCCTCCTGGCCGTGCGCGCCGCCGCCGAGGCTCGCCCCGACCCCGACCACGCCGCCCTGGCCTTCGTCGAGCAGCAGCTGGCGTGGCTGGCCCTCGTGCGCCGCCGCCCGGCCGTCGCCCGCGACCACCTCGCCCTCGCCGAGACCCTGCTGCTCGGCCGCGACGACCCGCTCGCGCTCGCCAACATCGCCGCGCTCGCGGCCCACGCCGCCGCCCTGCTCGGCGACCGCGACGCCACCTGGCAGCACCACGCCCGCGCCGAGGCCCTGCTGACCCAGGCCCTGCCGCCCGACCACGCCCGCCGCCGCGACCTCGAGTGCGACCGCGCCGAGCTCGAGCTGACGCTCGGCCGCCCCGCCGAGGCCCTGGCCAGCGCGCGAGCCACCGCCCACGCCCTGGCCCGCGCGCCGAGCCAGGCCCTCCTGCTGGCCCGCGCCCACGAGCTCGAGGCGCGCGCCTGCCAGGCCCTCGGCCGCGCCGACGAGGCCCTGCTCGCCAGCGAGGCCGCCGTCGCCGTGCTCGCCGAGGTCGTCGCCGAGGACAACCCGCGCACCGCCGGGGCCCTGGCGCAGCTCGGCGTCAGCGAGGCCGCCGCGGGCCGCCCCGAGCAGGCCCGCGCCCACCTGGAGCGCGCCGAGCAGATCTACGTCGCCGCCGCCGACCCCGACCTGCCGGCGCTGGCCCGGCTCCGCTTCGACCGCGCCAGGCTCGTCGCCGACCCGTCCCAGGCCCGCCAGCTGGCCGAGACCGCCCTCGCCACGCTCGCCTCGGCCGACAATCACGAAGCCGAAGCCGAAGCCGTCCGCACCTGGCTCGCAACCCACTGACTCGCTCCACGCGATCGCTCCGCGCCCGCTCCGCGTCCCGTCCGACGCGAATCACTCCGCGAGCGCATCAGCGAACGACCTCGCATCCTCGGTCCTCGCCGCATCACTCGCGCGATCGCTCCGCATCACCGAACGACTCGCGCCCTCGGTCCTCGCTGCGTCACTCGGGCCATCGCTCCGCATCACCGAGTGACCCGCGCATCACCCGGGCGCTCGCCGGTTGTCGTCCGCGCCGCCACGCCCCCGCCTCGCGCGTCGACCGGCCGACCACAACCTGCTCGCAAACCGAGGGAGCAGCCCCCGCCGCCCCTTCGCCGCGCGTGGCACGGGCGCTGCACTGGCGGTCCGCGAGAGCCCAACCCATGCATCCTCGATCTTCGCGTCTCATCACCACCGTCAGCCTCGCCGTCGTCGCCGCCTGCGACCCCGAGCACGCCCCGGAGCCGGCTCCTACCGCGCGTGAAGCCTTCCTCACCGCCACCCCCGGCCTCGACTGCCTCGACGACCTCAAGCTGCGCCTGCACCACGACGACGGCACCGTCGACGTCACCAGCGACCTCGAGCTCGGCCTCGGTGAGCTCGCCCGCCCGCGCGACCTCGTCGAGCTCTCCTTCACCGTCACCCCCGCCTGCGCCGCCGATCACCGCCGCCTCACCCTCGCCGCCTACACCACGCAGGGCATCGGCCTCGGCCTCAACCCCGCCTATCCGCCGACCGCCTTCGACGTCCACACCACCCGCCTCGGCGGCGGCGACGGCTACCTCCTGCGCGCGCGCCTGCCGGACTGCCACTACGAGCTCGACCTCGCCTTCGGCGAGCCCATCGATGTCCAGCGCACGTACAAGGACACCTACGCCGCCGAGTCGCGGCTGATCTTCTCCGCCATCGGCGGCGACGAAAATTGTGACGAGGCCCCGCTCGCCGTCGATCGCTTCGATCCGGTCGAAGCCGGCTGGGGCGACGCGCCCGTGTCGGCCCATTTCGGCTGGCGGCTCGACGCCGATCCCGCAGCCCAGCTGCGCTGCGAGCTCGACCTCGACGGCGACGGTCAGCCCGACCAGATCCTCGAGCCCTGCGACCACACCACGGAGCTGATCAAGACCGCCGCGCTACCGCAGTGGACCTACGGCGTCGGCAAGCACCAGCCCGAGCTCGTCGTCACCGACGGTCAGCGGCGGGCCTGGGCCGGCACCGACATCTACGCCAACCACCTCGACTACAAGCCCGAAGTCCGGTTCCTCGAGGACCGGCCCGATTTCCTCGGCGCCGACATCACCGTCGCGCCTGCGCCCGACCTCAGCACGGTCGTCCTCCACTTCAAGGACGCCGGCACCCTCCCCGACGTCACCCCGGGCGAGATCGTCGTCGGTCACGGCGGCCCGCGCGGCTACATGCTGCGCGTCGAAGGCGTCACGATCGTCGACGCCGACCTCGAGCTCACCGGCCTCCCGGTCGGCCTCGACGATGTCCTCGCCGGCGGCTTCTTCGGCGCGCGCGACCTGCAGATCGACACCTCCCAGGCCCGCTGCGTCGAGGAGCCCTGCCCCGACGAGATCGTCCCCGCGCTCGACTTCCCCGCCAGCCTCGACGAGCCCGCGCCCGCCAAGCTCGCGCTCGACCAGGTCGTTCACCAGACCGAGCCCGCGCCCAACGGCCCCAAGTTCGTGTTCAAGGTCACCGAAAACGGCGAGCTGCACCTCCAGCCCGGCCTCGAGATCGAGCGCTTCGAGCTCGACGTCGGCTTCTTCAGCATCCCCCACGCCGACCTCGCCATCGCGCCGGCGCTCGACATCACCATCGTCGTCAAGGCCGCGCTCACCCACTCGCTGGCGTTCGGCGAGATTTACCTCGGCACCTTGCCGCTCGCCGTCCCGCTGTCGGTCATGTTGCAGCCCGAGCTGCAGCTCGCCGCCGCCCTCAAGTTCACCGGCACGCTTCAGGCCCGCGGCCGCGCCAGCGCCGTCAAGGATCACACCGGCTGGCGCACCGACCTCGAGACCAACGTCGGCGGCTTCCTCGACACCTTCGGCGCCGCCATCGGCCCCGAAGTCCGGGCCACCTTGCTCGCCAAATTCGTCCTGACGCTCGGCTTCCTCGACGGCCCTTACATCGCCCCGCTGGCCAGCGTCGGCCTGCGCCACACCCTCGGCCACTCCCAGTGCGACACCTGCAACCAGGCCTTCTGGGAGGGCGGCGCCGAGTTCGGGTGGAGAGCGTTCGGCGCGGCGCTGTTCGATCCGATCAAGGTCATCCTCGCCGCCGGCGAGATCTGGAAGGAGTGCAACCCCACCTTCTGCGAGCCGCTCACCGGCGGCCCCGTCATCGTCAGCCCGCGCGACGGCGTCCTCCTCGATTGTCAGCAGTACCCACGCTTCAAGTTCCGGGCGCCCGGGGCCGCCACCACCGAGGACGTGAACAGCCCGCACCAGTTCATCATCGCCATCGAGGCCGACCACCAGATCCACGGCCCCTACGAGTACGAGATCGACACCGCCTTCCGCGGCGGCCAGCCCGAATGGGACATCCAGTGCGTCCCGATCGGCGACGAAGGCTGGGGCGAGTGCACCTACACGCCGGCCGACAACCCGTGCCACCTCCACTCCGGTTCGAACTGGTCGAATCATTCGTGGCGCGTCACGGCCCACGTCCCGCCCGCCAGCGGCAGCCCCACCGCCAGCGCCACCTACGACGTGCCCTGAACTCGCAGCAATGCCCGACCGCGCCGCCTCGTCCTCTACCGCCTCGACGCTACCCGCATGCACGCGGCCTGGAGAGCCTACTGCGACGCGGGGATCGACTACCTCCGCAAGCGCGTCTTCCCCTGGAACGCCAAGTTCATCGAGGCCAAGGGCCAACGGCGAGGCCGACAACATGAACCTCGAGGGCTTCTTTGGCAGCGCCGTGTACTACGGGGTCGGCTAGGGCCGTCCTGGCCAGCTCGCCCGTGGCTGGATCGACGACGGCGTAGTAGGTGCCCGGTCCGCGGCCAGCGAGGTTCGGATCGACCTTGGTGACAACCGTCTCGCGGAGTACGCCGCGGACGATGACGGTGCGATCGGAGAGCGCGTAGACGCCGTGGACATCGGCGCGAGCCGGTCCCGCGGAGCAGCCTGCCCGGGGGGCGGTTCGGCCGGGGTTTTTTCCAGCGTTGGCGCTGACGGCGGACGGCGCGTCTCCTGCGCCCAGGCGCGCCGCGTCCGGGCGACGATGCGGCGGGCGGGAGTTGCTCCCTGCGCCCGCCGCCCGGCAGGAGCGCGGGCTCGCCCATCGCCGGAGTTTGGTCCATACGATCCGGGCCTGCACGCCCGTGTGCCCATGGCCGATCTTTCCGACTCCACCTCCGGCGAGCGCGCGACCGAACCGCCGCTGTTCCTGGCGCTGACGCGGCTGCTCGCGCTGCCGGTCACGTCGGTCCGCGAAACCCTCGTCGAGGCCTGCGAGGTCGTAGCCTCGGTGATCGAGACCGATAAGGTGGACGCGTTCCTGCACGACGCCGCCCGCGATTCGCTGGTGGCGCTCGGGACCAATGATTCGCCGATGTCCCGCCTCCAGCGTGCTCTCGGCCTCGATTACATGCCGCTCAGCAACGGGGGCCGCGCCGCCGAGGTGTTCCAGACCGGCAAGCGCCACCTGTGCGACGACGTGCAGGCCGACCCCGGCGAGCTGCAGGGGATCAAGGAGGGGCTCAAGGTGCAGTCGTCGATCGCCGTGCCCATCGAGGTGCAAGGCAAGCGCCGCGGGGTGCTGATGGTGGCGGCCGCGACCCGAAACAAGTACCGCTGGAGCGACCTCGAGTTCCTGGCCGCCGTGGCCCACTGGGTCGGGGTGGTGACGCACCGCGCCGAGCTGGTCGAGGAGGCCACCCGCGTGGCCGCCGAGCGCGCGCGCCAGCGGACGGCCGAGGAGCTGGTCGCGGTCGTGGCGCACGACCTGCGCAACCTGATCACGCCGCTGGCCGCGCGGCTGGACGTGCTGACGGTGCGGGCGGAGGCAGAGGCGCGCGCGCCCGACGTCGACGAGCTGAGCAAGGCGAGCCGCGGGGTCGAGCGGCTGGCGCGGGTGCTGTCCAATCTCCTCAGCGTCGAGCGGATCGAGCGCGGCCTGTTCGACCTCCGGCTGCAGCTCGTCGACCTCGTCGAGCTCACCCGCGGCACCGCCGCGCTGTTCGCCACCGGCGGGCGGAGGATCGAGATCGAGGCGCCGCCGCAGGTGCTGGCGCGGGCCGACCCCGACGCGATGCGGCAGGCGCTCGAGAACCTGCTGCACAATGCGTCCTCCCACTCCCCCGAGGGGGCGGGGCTGTCGCTGACGATCCGCCGCGACCGCTTCGACGGCGCCAACTGGAGCCTCGTCCGCATCCGCGACTTCGGGCCCGGCATCCCCGCCGAGCTCCTGCCGACGCTGTTCGACCGCTTCGCCCTCGGACCGAAGTCGTCCGGCCTCGGCCTCGGCCTCTACCTGGCCCGCAGCATCGTCCAGGCGCACGGCGGCACGCTGGTGGTCGAGCACGCGGACGGGCCCGGCGCCTGCTTTCGCCTGGCGCTGCCGATGTACGAGCCGACCGTCGGCGAGTCCGCCGAGGCGACGTGCGGTGGGCGCGAGGGCCGGCGCGAGGGCGACGGCGGGCCGGCTTCGCACACATGAGAGGAGGCTGGCCGGGTGTCCATCGCCGTAAATACCGATGACGACGGCTCCGGGGTCGGTCTCGTCACCGTCGACGAGGCGGTGGTCGCCGAGTTGAGGTTCGCCGAAGGATCGGCGGCCTGGGAGACAGCGGACTTCTCGGCCCTCGGTCCTGCGCAGGCGCAGGCGGTCGCCGCCAGTATCGTGCAGGTCTGGCATGAAGACGCGGTCATCGAGGCGGCGCTGATCGGCGCTGCGCGTGGCGTCGGATCGTGGGAGCGCCGGTCACTCGGACCCGAGCAAGGGTCGCTCCCACCGAGCTCGCGGTCCGGAAGCTCGACGAACCGGTCACCATCGGGCACACGCGCCGCTGAACCGCCGACGAGGCGGGCGTGACAGCGCTCGTCGGCCGGG
Source organism: Nannocystis bainbridge (assembly GCF_028368995.1). Taxonomy (GTDB): domain Bacteria; phylum Myxococcota_A; class Polyangia; order Nannocystales; family Nannocystaceae; genus Nannocystis; species Nannocystis bainbridge. The sequence continues at coordinate 1,804,460 of NZ_JAQNDL010000001.1, forward strand.
GTAGGCTTGACGGGCCATGCGTCGTCTCGCCCCCGCCGCTGCCCTCGCGCTCGCCTGCGGGACAGACAGCCCGCCGGCGTTCTCGACGGGCCCGGGCGTGACCTCCGTGGCGCACACCTCGACCAGCTCGGGCAGCACGACGACGTCGACCTCGACGTCGAGCTCGACCAGCGGCGGCGCCGAGGACAGCGCCGCCGCGAGCAGCTCGGGCGCGGCGTCGACGTTCGACATGCAGCTGCCGCCCGACCTCGGCGACCCGACGCCCGCGGGCTGCAAGGGCAAGATCGATTTCGTGTTCGCGATCTCTGCCCTCGGGACGATGAAGACCGAGCAGGACCAACTGGTCGCCAGCCTGCCCGGCTTCATGGAGACGATCGCCGACGACTTCGCCGGCTTCGACGCGCACGTCGTCTCGATCAACACCGACGGCTCATGGCGGGGCACTCAGTGCGAGTCGCCCGACTTCTGCCTGAATATCGGCAACTGCGGTCAGCACGCGCTCAACTACGAGTGCGGCAAGTACGTCGAGCAGGTCTGGACTTGCGACAAGACCCTGGGCGCCGGACTCATCTTCAACGCCGGGGCCTACGCCTACAACAAGCCCTGCGACCTCTACGGCGGGAACCGCTACATCATCGACGGGGAGCCGGATCCGGTCGAAGCGTTCAAGTGCATCACGCAAGTGGGCACGTTTGGCAAGGATCCGCCCCTCGCCGACTCGCTCGTCGCAGCGCTGTCACCCGAGCTCAACGGGCCCGCGGGCTGCAACGCGGGTTTTCTGCGACCCGACGCGCTCCTGGTCTTCGTGTTCATCATGGACAACGAGGACGACGAGTCGATCCTGAGCCCGAAGAAGGCCCATGACGCCATCGTTGCGGCGAAGGGTGGCGACGAGGACGCCGTGGTCGCGCTCGCCATCGTGCCGCAACTGCTTCTCGACGAGCCTGTCCCGGGATGCACCTACAACGAGCCTCCCGGGCCGCAGCACCTCACCGACGTGATCGAGCTGTTCCCATACAACGACCAAGGCGACGTGTGCGCGGACGAGTATTCGACGTTCTTCAACGGCGCCGCCGCGAGCCTCGTTCACGAGGCGTGTAACAGCTTTATCCCGCAGTGAGCGCCCAGCGGGCGAAGCGCGACCGGGCGGCGTTCACCGGGCGACGCGCGACGCCCGGGCCTGGCGCACGCCGCCGAGCGTTCGCTCGCCGATCAGGTACACCTGCTCGTAAGCGTCGAGGGCGAGCCCGTGCGCGGCCGAGGGCTCGGTCCCGATGATGAAATGATCGAAGTTGAGGCCGGGGAGCTCGCGGCCGTAGAGCGCGCCGCGAAGGCCGTCGCCGACATCCACGACGCCAGCGAACAGGAGCGCGCCGTGAGCGGTCCATGCGACGCCCGTCCCGTACGCGACCGATGCCGGCAGCTCGCTCGTGTAGTACGTCCTCTTGCTGCCGTCGAACGCCTGCACGGTGATCCGCTGCATGCTGCCGTCGTCGATGCTCTCGGAGCCGGTGACGACGACGCCGCCGTCGGGGTGCTGTCCACCCGCGAGGAACATGCTGTGGCGCCACACGTTCACCGACTCGGCAACCGCCGCCGGGCCGAGCTCCGCGCCGGTGTTCACGTCGAGGCGCACCACTATGCCGCGGCTCCTCTCCTTGTTGAGTAGCCCGTCGTGTTTCCCCGTGCTCGCGCCGACCACCCACGCGACGCCGTCGGCGACGACGACGTCGAACGCGAGATCGTCGAAAGTGTGCTTGAGGTCCGCCTGTCCCTCGGGGAAGTAGTCCCACAGCTTCGCGCTCGCCGTGGCCACGTCCTCGCCGCTCATCCGCCAGTACACGACGTCCATGTCACCGAGGCCCGATCCGCCGAACCCCACCGCGAAGAAGCCGCCGTCGTCGGTCACGCCGATGCCCCGCACCGTGGCGCCGGGCTCGGTCGGCGCCTCGATGCCGGTCGCGTGGCCGTCGGCGTCGAGCAGGACGATCCGCGGCTGCCACTTCTTGTTCGGGTTCACGACGTTCATCGCCACCCACATCCACCCGTCGGCCCGCACCGCGATCGCGTCCGCCGAGCCCTCGCGCGTGTCGAGAACGATCGTCCCCTCGGCCCACATCTCGCCGCCGTTGGCCGCCGAGCGCTTGCGGATCGCCGGCTTCATCACGCCCTCGACCTCCACCGCGCCGACCTCGATCAAGTCGCCCTCGGCAGTGGCGGCCGCCCGTCGCGTCGTCGAGGCCGGCGGGGCGAGCACCGCCCAGGCTTGCCCGCCGGGCGCCGGCGTCGACACCGTGAACGGCACCGGCGGCCAGCTGGCGGCGAGCGGCCCGTGGGTCGCGCTCACCTCGACCACGTGGTCGCCGTTGTCGACGGAGCCGTAGCACGGCGCGAGGCCCAGCCAGACGCCGCCGCCCTGATCCTCGAACGGCTGCAGCTCGACCCCGTCGAGCGTCGCGCGCACGGCCGTCGCGTGCTCGGCGTGCACTGTCACCGTGACCGGCCCAGCGAGGTGAACCGAGGCGGGCACATCGACGGACAGGATTTGCGGCAGCAGCAGCTCGCCGTCGACCGCGGTGGTCGGGCCCGCCTCGCCGGAGCTCGAGACCTCACCGGTGGCGGTCGCCTCGGAGCTGCCCGTCCATGGAGCGGTCGTGTCCTCGACGCCGGTGGTCCCCGTCGTCCCGCTGCCCTCGCTACCTGTCCCCATGGACATCTGAGCGTCGTGGGCCAGGAACGCAGCGTAATTCGGCGCATCACGACATGAAGCCAGCGCGAGCAGGACGACGACCAGGGCCGATTGGCGAGCCATATCAGAAGGCATACACGACTCCAGCGCCGCAGGCGCGAACTCGCGCCCGTGAGGCCGCGCGCGGCCTCACGATGAGCACAGCCAAACTTGTAAGCAGGATTACACCTCCGACGATACCGATGGCCATCGCGGTCCCGTCGAGTCGGCGATAGCGGTTGTTCGCATCCTCGACCGCCGCCACCTCGCCGGGCATGAACTCGCGGCCCACTGCGTTCGCGTCGATCGTGGCGATCACCTCGTTGGCGCGAGCGCGGCCCGCGAGTGCGCCGGCCATCCAGCCCCGCATACCCAGGCCCACGGCGCCCTCGCAGCGCCTCGTCCCTCCGGCGAGGCGGCCGCGTCGAGCCGCGATCGATGCGTCAGGGCTGCTCGATCGCGTGGCGGCGCAGCAGGCGGTAGATGTACGTGCGATCGACCCCCGCCGCCTCGGCCGCGCGCGCCACCTTGCCCCCGTGCAGGCGCAGCAGCCGCTCGAAGTACCCGCGCTCGAACTCGGCGATGATGCGCTGGCGCTCCGCCGCGTACGGCTGCGACGCGTCGATCACCAGCTCGTCGCTCCCCGGCCCGGCCTGCTCTGCCAGCGGGCCCATCGTCCGCAGCACCGCGCAGCGCTCGAGGTAGTTGCGGAGCTCGCGGACGTTGCCGGTCCAGGCCGCCTGCTGCAGGCGGGCCACGAACGCAGGCGCGCGCAGCGGCTCGGCCGCCTCGCCGCGGACCGCCAGCGAACGCAGCAGCTCGTCGACGATCGCCGGGATGTCCTCCGGGCGGCGGCGCAGCGGCGGCATGTGGATCGTGATCACTGCCAGGCGGAAGTAGAGGTCGGCGCGGAACCGGCCCGCGTTGACATCGGCGCGCAGGTCGCGATTCGTCGCCGCCACCACGCGCACATCGACCGGTCGATAGCTGTTGGCGCCGACGCGGCGGACCTCGCGGGCCTCGAGCACGCGCAGCAGCTTCGGCTGCAGGTCGAGCGGCAGCTCGCCGACCTCGTCGAGGAACAGCGTGCCTCCCGACGCCTCCTCGAACGCGCCGACCCGCCGCTCCGTCGCCCCGGTGAACGCCCCCTTCTCGTGGCCGAACAGCTCGCTCTCGAGCAGGTTGCCGTGGATCGCCCCGCAATCGACGATCACGAACGGCCCCTTTTGACGCGCCCCGGCGCGGTGCAGCGACTGCGCCGCCTGGCTCTTGCCCGTGCCCGTCTCGCCCTCGAGCAGCAGCGTCACGTCGCTCTCGGCCGCGCGCTCGAGCAACGCGAAGGTCGCCCGCATCACCGGCGACGCCCCCGACAGCGACCCGAACGACGTCGCCTCCGACAGCGGCACCTCGTTCACCTCGGCGCTGAGCTCGAGCTGCAGCGCCGAATTGCCGAGCCGCAGCACGCTGCCCGCCCGGGCCCTGGCGTCGCGCACCTGCACCCCGTCGAGCACCGTGCCGTTGCGGCTCTGCAGGTCGAGCACGCGCAGCTCGCCGGCCTCCGCCACCACCTCGCAGTGGAACCGCGACACCGTCGGATCGGCGAGCACCAGGTCGTTGCTGCGGTGGGCCCCGAGCGAGCAGCGCGCCCCGCTCGACTGCCACACCTGCCCGCGCGCGGGCCCCTCGATCACCGTCAAACGGAAGCGACGGACGTCGAGCGGCCCGCCGCGGCCGCCCTCGCACACCGCCGTCTCGCCCTTCGCACGCGACAGCTCCGCCCCCTCGTCGTCTCGCCGGCCGGTCACCGCCTACGCCTACGCTCAAACGCCGGCGAGGGCAACGAGGCGCCCCCCGGCCCGGCCCGTGCACGGCCCCGCCACCGCGAACGCCCGCCCGCGGACGGCCGCGCCACAAGCCCGGCGCCCGGCCGCGACCTGTCCCTTTCGCCATGTCGCCCGCCCGCGCCGAAGTGCTGGTCCTCACGGGTCGCAGCGCGGGCGCGAAGGCGACCCATGGCGCGCGCGGTGGCGCAGCGCGCCGCGACGTCAGGGCACCCGCGCCCGCACGAGGATCGGCGCCGCCCTCACGACTTCGGCGCGAACAGCTCGCCGCTGAAGCGGCCGCGATCGTGCGCCTGCTCGAGGTTCGAGATCGGGCCGAGCGGGACGATGCGCGTCGGGTTCACCTGCGGGTGGCTGCGATAATAATGCTCCTTGATGTGATCGAGCCGGCACAGCGCGGCCACCCCGGGCAATTGATAGAGGTCGCGCAGGTAATTGGAGAGCTGCGGGTAATCGACGATCCGCCGCAGGTTGCACTTGAAGTGCCCGTGGTAGACCGGGTCGAAGCGCAGCAGCGTGGTGAACATGCAGAGGTCGGCCTCGGTCACGACCTCGCCGCACAGGAAGCGCTGGCCTGCGAGCACGCCCTCCCAGTGATCGAGCGCCGCGAACAGCTCGCGCACCGCCGCCTCGTACGCGGCCTGCTCGGTGGCGAAGCCGGCCCGGTACACCCCGTTGTTGATCGGCCCGTAGATCTTCTCGATCGTGCGATCGATGCTGCGCTGCAGCGGCCGCGGATAGAGCGTGATGGGCCGGGTGTGCAGCGCCGCGAACTCGACGTCGAGCATGCGCAAGATCTCGCGCGACTCGTTGCACACGATCGTCGCGCGCTCGCGGTCCCACAGCACCGGCACCGTGGTGCGACCGCTGAAGCCCGGGTCGGCCCGCAGGTAGATCGAGCGCAAGAAGCGGGCCCCGAAGATCGGGTCGGGCACGCAGCCGTCGCGGTCGGTGAAGGCCCAGCCGTCGTCACCCATGAACGGATCGACCACCGAGATCGAGATCGTTTCCTCGAGGCCGAGCAGCCCGCGCGCCAGCAGGGTCCGGTGGGCCCACGGGCACGCGTGGGCGACGTAGAGGTGGTAGCGACCGGCGAGCGCCGGGAAGCCCGAGCTGCCGTCGGCCGTCACGCGCTCGCGGAACTGCGACTCCTGGCGCACGAAGTTGCCGGCCTCGTCCGGCTCGTACCACTTCGTCGTCCACACCCCGTCGATGAGCATGCCCATGGCTCCGGTCCTCCGCGGCGACAACCATGATCGAAAACGCCGGCCGGGCCACCGCCGCCAGCACGCCCCCGGGAGCCCGAATCCGGGTTCGGCGGTCAACCCCCGTCGAGCTGCTGCAGGGCCATCGAGTACAGCTCGCTCTCGGTGAGCTGAGCGAAGCGCGCGAGCGACTTGAGCTGACCCTCCAGCTGCGGCAGCAGCAGCATCGCCGCGATCATCGTCAGCTTCCTGAGCCCGTCATCGCGCGCCGCCATCCCGGCGGCGAGCAGGCCGAGCTGGTGCAGCGCGTTGCGCACGGGCGCATAGCTGAAGGCGCCCGCGTGCTCGCGGATCCACGCGCGGATGGCCTCGATCGCCGGGGTCAGATCCTGGTCGCGGCCGAGGACCTCGATGGCGCCGTGGATCGAGACCGGCCCCTGAAAGAACGTGCGCAGCAGGTCCCGCTGGCCGCGCAGCGACGCGTAGGCGTTCTGGATCACGTAGTCGGGCGTGCGCACCACCAGCGCCCCCGGGACCGCGACCAGGCTCGCCTCGCCCGCGATGACGACCCCGAACTCCTGGGCGACCCGCTCGATCTCCGGCTTGCAGCGCGGACGCTCGCGGTACAGCTCGACGAACAGCGTCTCGTCGAGCATGCCGTTGCGCTCGAGCGTCATGGTGACGCCGTGCGCCAGCAGTTCGGCGGTGACGACCTCGGGCGGGATCTGGTTGGCGATCTGTCGCCCGCCCCACTCGGCGATGAATTTGCGCAGTTGCGGCGGCTCGAACAGCTCGAGCAAGAGCGACTGGATCAGCTTGAGTTTCTCGGCGGCGAATTTCAGCATGGCTACGAGCGTGGTGCGCCGCGGACCGGCGGACGATCACCTCGTAGTGCGTGACCCAGCTCCGCTGCCGGCCATCGGCCCCGATCATGACCGCGGGTCTGCTGGCGCTCCGCCCGATTGGCTGCGCCCTCGCTCCGCTCGTCGGCGACATAACCGCCGCGCGGACGAGTGAGTCGGCCGCGATCGTTGACCTGTCCTTCGAGACATCTCCTATCAACGACGATCGTATCACGCTGAGCGTGAGGACCGGCGACGTTCGGCTGAACCCGCAACCGCTCGCCTCGACCGCCAGGGTCCTCGCAACGCGAGGACCGCGTCGAGCGGCACGCACCGCGATCGCCCGCCACGGGGCGCGCGAGCGCCCCGCTCGCATGACGATCATTGGAACATGCCGAAGTTGCCGAGCACGATCCACAAGAGGATGAAGATCAGGACGGTGCCAATGACACCACCGCCGAGCTTCCAAGCCCCAACACCCGCGACTGCACCTCGAAGAAGTTTGCTCATCGTGATACCGGCATGGTCGGTTTTTGCTCGCGCGCCAGTGCGCGAAGTGCGTCCCGCGGTCGGCTCGATCACGACGGTCGCCGGGGGCTGCTCCGCGTCGTCGCATCGACGGCGCCGACCGACCCTCGCCGCGCATCGCGGAACGCCGATCTTCGGCCGCTCCCCTGTTCGTTGTTCTGTCGAGGTCGTTGGATGCGACGGGCCCGAAGGCCGGGCTTGACGCTTCGCCTGCGGCCCGGGGTCAGGTTGGTGGGGGTGCGACAGGAGCGCACTCCCGCGGAGGCGACAGCGCATGCGCCGAGCGACACTGCGGTCGGCCCGCCGCCTTGTTCGCGCGGGTCAACGGCTCGCGCCGCTTCAGTCCGCCGGGTGGTAGACGATCTCGTCCCACACGAGCTCGCCCGTGGCGGCGTCGATCGTGCCGCCGTGGGCCAGCTGCTGCATGTCGAACGCCTCGATGACGCCATCGACGCACGTATAGGTGCCCTGCAGGCCGTAGTCCGAGAGCTGGTGATCGAACGTGTCGGCCGTGAACTTCAGCTTCCACGGGCACATCTCGAGCCCGTTGGGCCCCTTGCCGCACTCGAGCTCCTCGTCGCTGAGGAACAGCTTGCCGACCAGGAACGAGCAATCGTCCACCGGCGCGCCCGTCGAGCTCGAGGAGCCCTCGGTGGTATCGACGGGGCCGGTGCTGGTGCTCTCCGTCGGGTCGGTGGTGCCGGGGGCCTCGGTGGTGGTGCTGGTGGTGGTGCTGGTGCTGGTCGGCTCGCTCGTGCCGGTCGTGCTGGTCGTCTCGCTCGTGCCGGTGGGGCTGGTCGAGTCCGTCGAGTCCGTCGACGCGCTCGAGTCCGTCGACGCGCTCGAGTCCGTCGCCTCGGTGGTCGTCGTCGAGTCGGTGCCCTGCACCTGCGGGGAGCAGGCCAGATGGGCGCAAATCAAGGCAAAGCAAGGCAAGAAACGCATACGCGGAGCCTACGAGAGGCCGCGGGTGGCGTCGAGCGCGTGGTGCCCGCGAGCGGCGAACCGGCTGGCTCGCCGCTGGTCGTGCGGGGCGAAAACGCCAGGGTCCGCCGTCGCCGCCCGATCGAGGCCGCATCACGACGACGCCGCCGGGCTGGCGCGAAGGACAGCCCGCGCGTCTCGCCTTGAGGTCGCGCCGGTGCCAGCGTACCGTGCTCTCGGGCCGCCGCGAACAGGGCCCGCAACATGGTCGACGGGAGAAGCCGAGGACGAGCTGCCGGGCCGGCGTGGGCACGCCGGGCGCGGAGCATGAGCGTGCGGCTCCGGCCCCGCGCGCCCGGCTCCGTCGCGCTCGCTCGCCTCGCAGGCGCGACCGGCCACGGGAGGACTGCATGAAGACATTCGGCAAACAGGCAGCAGGCCAGCGGCTCGAGCGGATGCGGGCGTCGCCGCGCTGGGATGGTCACGCCTTCAAAAATCTGCACCCGGTGCTGCCCGATCTGAAGACTGGCGGCATGCCGGGCATCGGCGAGTTGCTGTGCGGCCCGCGGCGCTTCCCCGGGGCCCCGCTCCCGTCCGTCGATCCACGCGCCGCCTGGTCGCGGCGGCCGGACACGGGCCTGCGCGCCACCTGGCTCGGTCACTCGACGGTCTTGCTCGAGATCGGCGGCGTCCGGATCTTGACCGACCCGGTGTGGGGCGAGCGCGCCTCGCCGCTCGGCTTCGCCGGCCCGAAGCGGTTCCAGCCGATCCCCGTGCCGCTCGCCGCGCTCGCCGACGTCGACCTCGTGCTCATCACCCACGATCATTACGATCACCTCGACTATTCGACGATTCAGGGCCTCGTGCGCGCCGCGGTGCCGTTCGTCACCAGCCTCGGCGTCGGCGCCCACCTCGAGGCCTGGGGCATCCCCGCTGCGCGGATCACCGAGCTCGATTGGTGGGAGAGCGCGCGTGTGCCCGGCAGCGACGTCGTCGTCACCGCCACCCCCTCGCAGCATTTCTCCGGTCGCAGCCTCGGCGCGCGCAACACCACCTTGTGGTCCGGCTTCGCCGTGCGCAGCGATCGCCACGCCCTGTTCTTCAGCGGCGACACTGGCCTGACCACCGAATACAGCGACATCCGCGAGCGCCTCGGCCCCTTCGACCTCGTCATGCTCGAGGTCGGCGCCTTTCACCCTGGCTGGGGCGACATCCACCTCGGCCCCGAGCGCGCCCTCGCGGCCCATGAGCTGCTCGGCGGCGGCCTGTTCTTGCCGGTCCACTGGGGCACCTTCAGCCTCGCCACCCACGCCTGGGACGACCCCGCGGAGCAGCTCGTGGCCCGCGCCCCCCGGCTTGGCGTCCACCTGGCGATGCCTCGCCTCGGCGAGCCCTTCGAGCCGGCCCGCGTCGGCGACGTCGAGCCGTGGTGGCGAGCCAGCGCCGCTGGCGAACGCAGCGAGGCCCCCGCGGACGCGCCCGAAGTCTCCGCCGAGGACGCCGCCGCGCTGCCCTGGCCCCTCGATTGAGGGCCAAGACCACGACGCGACGGCGCCGGCGATGGCTCATCCTCAGCCCGGCGGCGGCGGCGGCGGCGGCTTGTCGAAGCAGACGCCGATCTCGAGGATCATGTAGAGCAGCACCAACTCCTGCGGGTTCAGCCCCGGGTGATTGTCGCTCGAGTTCTCGAAGGTGCTGTACATCATCCGGCCGCAGCCGTACTGCCCGGTGATCGCCATCGGCCGGATCATCTGCGGGTTCGAGCAGCTCCCGCACGGGCCCTCGACCCACGTGTGGTGGCCGACGTCGATGTCCTTGCCCTCCATGTCCTGGACGATGACCGGCGAGATCGTATCGATGCCCGAGTAGTTGAGCCGCGTCAGGATGCCGGGCAGGTTGTTCAGCGTCGGGTTGCCGCCACCGATGTCCTTGAGCGCCGGCGGCAGCGCCTGCAACCAGGCCAGCATCTCCGGGTCGACCACCAGGCCGTTGGAGTCGTAGGCCGGCTGGATGTCCGGCATCGCCGGCGCGTGGAACTCCTGGTAATCGGGGAACGGCGCCTCGATGTACTCGTTCGAGTGGTCGGTCGCGTACCACTTGCCGCCCGCGGCCACGTAGGCCTTCACGTTCTCGCGGCGCGAGTCCGGCACGTTCGGCGCGCCGACCCAGAACTTCGTCGTCGCGCAGGGCACGAAGATGATGTGGTACTTGTTCATCTCCGTCAGGTTCTCGAGGAACGTCGGCGAGTCGTCGTTCACGAGCGTGAAGCTCTCGGTCCCCGGGATCAGCGCGCCGGTCCCGTCGACCTGGCCCATGCCGAACTTGGCCAGCACGTTCTTCACCTTGTCCGGATCGGTGTCGTAGACCGCGATGCGCGGGATCCACATCCCCGCGTCCGGATTCCACTGCCCGGGCAGGTGGGTCTGCTCGACGGGCAGCGCCGTCTCGCCGGGCGCGACCGCCAGATCGATCACGCGCAGGAACTGCCCCTTCTGCATCACCAGCTTCTGGTTCGGCCCCGAGACCGCGGGCAGCGAGAAGCTCCCGTCGGGCCCCGTGAAGGTGTTCGGCGTGTCGCAGGCGAGCTTGACGCACTCGGAGCAGAACACGCCGTCGACCGGCGGCTCCACGGGCCCGTCGGTGACGTAGACCAGCGCCCCGGAGATCGGGAGCTGCAGGTTCGGCGCGTAGACGGTGCCCGTGAGGTTGGCGTCGGGCGTGAAGCTGCAGCCGTCGGTGTCGATGCCGCCGAGGTCGCCGCCGCCGATGTCGAACTTGGGCCCGCCGGGCCCGCCCGTGGTGACCGCTTCGGTGGTGGTGGTGAGCGTGTCCTCGCCGGGGCCGGTCGAGGTCGTCGAGGTGCTCGTCGGGGCCCCCGTCGAGGTGCCGGTCGAGGTGCCGTCCGACAGCGTGCCCGGCAGCGTGGTCAGGGTCCCCGGGGAGCTCGCCTGCGTCGCGGTCTGCCCGGCGCCGTCGTCGGAGCAGCCCGAAGCGAGCGCCGAGACCAGCGAGAGCGCCCACCAGGACGTGGCAGCGAACATGCGAGGCCGATCGTCGAATCGATGCACCGCAGCACCTTACACCGGGCTGCGCTTCAGAGTCCAGGGCCCCAACCGCGACGACCTCGCCAGGGCCCGGGGCCGCGGCACCGGGCCCGCGGAGAGAGGTCACGCTTGCCCGTGCAAGCACGACGCAGATTGCGGCGACCAGGACTCCTCATGGCCTGACCTTTCGGACATGTGACTTCACCGTCAGGCCGCACGCGGGCGCCTCGCGGCGAGCCGCCGCCCGGGGCCCGATCCAGCATGACCTCGGGGACAGGTTCGGAGCCGCGGTCCCGCGGCACCCGTATCCCGGCAGCTCTCATGGAAGGCGGCCCGACGAGACGGTCACCGCCACGGGCGGCGCGAGCGCCGGCCCTCGAGGCCAGGTCCCGAGAGCCACGCGCAGCGCCCCGGTCTCACTGGGGCGCGCCCGCGGCGATCCAGTCGTAGATCCGCCGGGCATCGGCGTCTCCCAGACCCGGTGAACCCAGCGGCATCTTCGCCCCGCACATCTCCCCATCATCGAGGGCGGAAGGTCGGACCCGCAGCCACAGCACGCTCTCCTCCGGCGCGCCAGGGACCACCCGCACGCTCATGCCGCACGACGCCTGCGACGCCGCCGCCCCGACCAGGTTGGTGTACGCAGTGGCCTCGTCGAGCAGCTCCGGGTCGTGGGCCATGCCGCCGTGACAATAGTTGGAGAGGCACCCCTGCGCCGCGAAGATCGTCGCGTGGATCTCGCTGAAGGTCGGCGCCGCCACGCCGGTCTCGCTGGTCTCACTCGCCGTCGTCGAGGACGACGCTTCGGTCGTCCCGCCGTCGCCGCTCGAATCGCCGGTCGGCGCCCCGGTCTCGCTGGCGTCCTGGCTCGAACCACTGCCGGGCTGCCCGCTGGAGTCGCCGCTGGAGGAGCCCGGCTCCGTCGATCCGTCGCTCGTCGTCACGGACGGCTCCGGGCCGCCGCAAGCGACGAGCACGGTGAAGGCCAGCGCGCCGGCCCGGCAATGGGCAGAGATCGACAAATGACGGTAGTGCATGGAAGGTGCTCTCACGATCATCGTAGGGGCCGCGCCGGGCGCCGACAATTCGTAAGTTCTTCACACCGCTGTATGGCCGGGCTATTCGCCGCCGACGAGCGCGAGCACGTGGACGCGCCCGCTCTGCTCGCCGACCAGCGCCCCCGCGCCGTCGGGCCGCACCGCCCCGGAGCCGATCTTCGCGTCGCCGACGAACCGCGCCAGCAGGCGCCCAGACTCGAGCTCGACCAGCCGCGCGCTGCCGTCGGCGACGATCGACGCCCGCCGCCCGTCCAGCGTCACGCTGAGCGCCAGCAAGGAGGGCTCGCTGTCGCCGTCGTCGAGCGCGACCGACAGCTCGCGCACGAGCTCCCCGCGGACCACGTCGAACTCGCGCAGCGCCACCCGACCGTCCTCGACGCACCCCGCCAGCACCCGCTCGTCCGTCGTCTTCACCACCTGCATCTCCCCCTGCTGCGTCGCCGTCAGCACGTGGAGCGGCCGCGCCTCCGGCAGCGCCAGCACCTGCACGACGCCGCCGTCCACCGCCACCGCCAGCCGCCCCGCGTCCGCCAGCAGCAGCCGGTCGAAGCTCGAAGTCCCGCTCGCCTGGTGCTCCGCCAGCTTGATCCGCCGCTCGAAGTCCCACACCTGCAGCGACCCGGCCCTGTTCATCCCGAATGTGGTCACCACCACCAGCCGCTCGTCGGGCGTCAGCTCGAGGCCGGTGACCTGCATCGACGACCCGGCGAACAGCTCCGGCGCCCCGCCGCGCTGCACGTCCCAGATCGCCAGCTCGCGGTTGACCGCGCCGGTCAGCACGCGCGCCCCGTCGCGCAGCGGCACCAGATGCTTGAACCAGTACTCCTCCTCCATCGCCGTCACCCGCTCGCCGCTCGCGACGTCCCACGACCACAGGTGCCCGCGCGACGAAGTCACCACCATGCGCGACCCATCGGGCGTGAAGCACACCGCCGACAGCAGCGCCACGTCGTGGTGGAACGCCCGCACGTGCGCCCCCGTCGCGACGTCCCACAGGTGCACGATCCCGTCGCTCGAGTGCGTCGCGCAGCGCCACCCGCCCGGCGCCGGCGTCACCTCCGGGCTCCACCCGCTGTGCCGGGGGAACTCCGGGGCCTGCAGCGCCGCCTCGACGTCCCACACCCGCAGCGAATGATCGCTGCCGCCCGACACCAGCGTGCGCGCGTCGGGCGAGAACCCGACCGCCGTCACCGATCCCTCGTGCCCGTACAGCGTCGCCCGCGGCGTCCCGTCGGGCGCGAGCAGCCGCACCGTCGACGACGCCGTCGCCACCAGCTCCGGCGCCACCGCGACGTCCTCGATCGGCCACACGTGCTCTCCGCCGCGAGCTACCTGCCCCCCCGTCGATGGGTCCCAGCGCACCAGCTCGTCCTCGGCGCTGTAAAGCCCGCCGTCCGGCCCCTCCCACATGCGATTGGGGAAGTGCTTGTGCCCGACCCCGCTGTCGTTGTTGCGCGACAGCGTCAACCCCATCACCTCGCCGCGGTACCCGGAAGACCCGTCGAACAGCGTCGCCACCCGCTCGCCCGTCGTCACGTCCCACACCGCCAGCAAGTTGTCGGTCGACGCCGCCGCCACCCGCGTCCCGTCCCCCAGCAACGCCAGCGCCGTGATCGCCTTGCGGTGCCCCTCGATCACCCGCACCTGCGCCCCGCTCGCGAGGTCCCACACGCGGATCGTCCCATCGTTCGAGCCCGACACCACCTGCCCCGCCGCGTTCGCCAGGGCCCGCCGCACGTACCGCGTGTGCCCGCGCAGCCGGGTGATCAGCAGCCAGTCGGCCGTGTTCCACACCCCGATCGTGCCATCGTCCGACGCCGTCAGCAGCCGGTCGCCGGCCGGCGTCAGCGCCATCGCGTTGACCGTCGCCTGATGCCCGAGCAGCTCGCCGAGCAGCTCTCCGGTCGGCAGGTCCCAGCACAGCACGCGCCCGTCCTCGCCGCTCGAGAGCAGCGTGCGACCGTCCGCCGCCACCAACACCGCGCGCACCTCCTCGGTGTGCCCGATCAGCGTCGCCCGCAGCGGGCTGCGCGGCGGCTCCAGGCTCGCCGCCAGCGGCTTCAACCATGCCCCCGCGCGCCCCGTGAAGAACTCAGGCGGCAAAGCGCCGCCGAGCCGCCCCGCCAGGTGCGCCGCGAGCTGCCCCGAATCACGCCTCAGCGCGTCCGCCGAGCGCTCGATCGCATCGGCCAGCAGCGCCTCGCCGACGGCTCGCAGCTCGTTTGCCAGCCCGACCGCCCCGAGCTCGCCGAGCCGCCGCTCGAGCGCCGCGAGGGTGAGCGGCGCGCCGCGCCCCGCGTCGGTGGAATTGCCTGGTGCGCGCGACCCGTCGGACCCCTGGACCATCCCACGCTTATCGCGAGCCTTCGCCGCGCTCGCCACTCAATTGCGACCCTCGGCGATTACGGGACCCGCCCCGGCCCCGGCGAAACACACACGACCCGCCACGGTGCGACAGACTCTGGGCGCACCGGACAGCGAAGCAACACAGGTTCGAATGTTCACGGCGATCCTCCTATTTACAGTCGATTACACACGACCAGAACGACAGCGTATTCGGATAGCAGCCGCACGCGGGCGGGCTCGGAGGCTCGTCGCAGTAATGCCACCAGGGCTCGACCTTGCGCCCGCGCTCCCCGTGGCCGTGTCCCGGCAGCTCCCGCACCCGTGATCGGCGGGGGCATCGTCGTTGCTGCCGTTGCTGCACACGCCGAGGCCCGGGTCGGCCTCGCCGACGGGCGGCGCCTGCCCGATACCTATGCTGAGCGAGTTGCGCAGGCGGAAGACCTCGCTCCGACCCCACGGCTCAGCTCGCCGCGCTCGCGCCCCGGCCCCGACACGCGCAGCACGTCGATCGCCGCTCCACGCGGCCGCAGCGGCGCCCGTGAGGCAGGCGCGACTTCGGCCCACGCGAGTCATCACGAAGGATGCGCCCGATCGACGCCACGAAGCAGCGCGCTGCGATCATTCGATACACACCGAGCTCGCCGATGCCACGCGCCCTCTCGATCGTGCGGACCTCCGTCGCTGGCCGCTCCACCCGTTACCGGCAGATCGAGCCCACCGCCGGCGACCGCCCGCTCCTGCTGGTTCACGGCCTCGCCTGCTCCAGCGACGCCTTCTTGCCGACGCTCGAGCACCTCGCCGAAGCTCCGCGCGGCGGCCTCGTGCTCGCGGCCGACATGCCCGGTTATGGCGAGTCCGAGGGCCCGCGGCAGGCCCTGGGCATGGCCTCCCTGGGCGAGTGGCAGGCTCGCTTCCTCGACGCCGTCGCGGTCGAGCGCGCCCACGTCGTCGCCAACTCGATGGGCTGTCAGGTCGCGCTCGCCCTGGCCCGGCAATTCCCGGAGCGCGTGGCCTCGCTGACGCTGATCGGGCCGACGACCGGCGACCAGTTGGAGTCGCCGCTGCGCTACGCGCTCGGGCTCGTCGCGGACTCCGTGTTCGAATCGGCGGCCTACAACCTCACGCTGATGCGAATGACGGCCCAGATGGGCGCGCGCCGGTACCTGGCGAGCGCGCGCGAGATGCTGCGCGATCACCCGATCGCGCTCGCGCAATCGGTGCAATGCCCCGTGCTGGTGCTCCGCGGTCGACGCGACTGGATCATCCCCGACCGGGTGGCCATGCGCCTGGCCGAAGCCTTGCCCCGGGGGCAGTTCTCGCACGTGTCACGGGTCGCGCACGCGATCCAGTTCGATCGGCCGGTCGAGCTGTGCGAGCGGCTGTCGGCCTTCATCGCCGAGGTCGAGGCTTCGAGCGCGGACCCGGAGCTCGAGGAGACCGGCAAGACCGGCCACGGCTGAAACGGCGCCGCGAACGAGGCCGTCACGAGCGTGGACGCGCGTCATGCGCGAGCGTGCGGCGCGGAGGCTGGCTCGCCGTGACGGTCCTGCTCATTCGGCGAAGCGAAGCTCCCATGAACGACGGGGCCCGGTCCGATTCGCGGCGGATCCACCGCCGCGGCGATGAGGCTCGCGCCTGCGATGCGCAGGAGGGTCACGACGCGCGCCGCTGTCGCTGGCTCGCCGCGGCTTGACGTCCGCTGCCGCCGGCGGGACAGCTACGGCATGAAGGACGCACCCTTGCTCGACCTCGTGCTCGCCCGCCGCAGCGCCCCCGTCTTGAACGACCCGGGCCCGACCCATGCCGAGCTCGCGCGCATCCTCGCGGCCGCGGGCACGGTGCCCGACCACGGCTCGCTGCGCCCCTACCGATTCGTGGTGGTCGAGGGCGAAGGGCGGGCGGCCTTCGGCGACGCGCTGGCCCAGACCGCGGCCGAGCGCCGGCCCGACATGCCGGCCACGGGCCTCGAGAAGATCCGCGCCAAGGCCTTCCGCTCGCCGACCCTGATCGCCCTGATCGCCTCGCCGCGCAACGACAAGATCGAGCGCTGGGAGCAGCACGCCACCGCCGCCTGCGCCGGTTATGCGGTGGTCCTCGCCGCCCACGCGCTCGGCATCGGCGCCAACTGGAAGAGCGTGCCGTTCACCCGCGGCGCCGCGCTGACCCGCGTGCTCGGCCTCGAGGCGGGCGAGGACATGTTCGGGTGGATCCACCTCGGCCGCGCCAGCGACGACACGGCCCCGGCCCCGCGCGCGCCGCTGGTGCTCGCCGATGTCGCCACCGTGCTCGACGGCAGCGGCGCGCGGCGGGCCTTCGACGCCTCGTGATCGGCGCGCGTCGTCGGGCTCAGCGCGGGAAATCGGTCGACACCGACACCGCGCGCCAGGCCGCCAGCTCCTCGGCCACGAACGCGTGCTTCGCCTCGATGGCCGCGACCGTATCGCTGCCGAGCGGCAGGCGCAGCGGCGGGTGCTCGGCGCGGGACAGCTCGACCACCGCGCGAGCGAGGCGCACCGGGTCGCCGGGCTGCTGGAGGCTGACCGACTTCGCCATCGCGCGCACCTTGCCCGCCGTCTCCGCGTAGTCGGCGATGCTCGGATCGGTCTCGACCACCGACTGCGGCTCGAGGAACTCGGTGCGGAAGTACCCGGGCTCGACGATCGTGACAGCGACCCCGAGCGGCGCCAGCTCGGCGTGCAGCGCCTCCGAGAGGCCCTCGACCGCGAATTTCGTCGAGCAGTAGACCCCGAAGCCCTGGCCCGATCGGTAGCCGCCGACCGACGACAGGTTGATGACGTGCCCCGAGCGCTGCTTGCGGAGCGTCGGCAGCACCGCGCGCGTGACCGCCAGCAACCCGAAGACATTGGTCTCGTAGAGCCGCCGCACGTCCTCGCCCGAGGTCTCCTCGACCGCGCCGATCAGCCCGTAACCCGCGTTGTTGACGAGCACGTCGATGCGCCCGAAGCGAGCCAGCGCCGCCTCGACCGCGGCCGCGACCGACTGCTCGCTCGTCACGTCGAGCGCGACGGGCAACAGCGACGCGGAGCTGCCGAGCCGCTCGGTGACTCGCCTGGGGTCCCGCGCGGTCGCCACGACCTCGTCCCCCGCCGCCAGCGCGGCAGCCGCGATCTCCGCGCCGATGCCCCGCGATGCCCCCGTGATGAACCAAACTTGCTTCGATGGCTTCGTGATCATGATGAAGTTCCTTCTGGACGAGGAGACCTTAGCGCCGGCGATCGTGAAGAGTAACGCGCCCACGATGGAAGGTTCGTGAAGCTGGGATTCACAATCGAGCCGCGGGTCTTCGCGCTCGCGCGGCGCCGCCTCGTCGCACGGCTGCCCGTCCACGTTGCGCATCCTGGGCATTGCCCTTGCGCGCCCCTCTTGAGGAAATTTTGCTCTCCTCCGCCCCTTGTCGGCCGCGGGTCCTGACGCATCATCCATCCACCGCTCCAGCGAGAGCGAGCGCGCCAGGTATCACATACGAGAGAGGAGCTCGGTGCGCGCCCGACGATGATAGGAACCCCTGCCGAGCGAGCGCCCGGACAGGAGCATCGACATTACGGGCGCGCCGCTGGCTCGGCTCCGCGGGGCCCTGAATGGACCAGACTGGAGCGTTTCATGCGATTCGCCGCGAGGCTCGCTCTTCGCACAGGGCCGATATGGCGACTCCTCTCCTCACGGCGGCCGCCGATCCGCATGACCACGCCCGCGCGGCCGATGCGAACGCCGCAGGCTCGCCGCTCCTCCGGCTGCTGGGATACGTCGGGCCGCACCGCAAATACGCCGCCCTGACGATCTGCTTCGGCGTGCTGGGCTTCGCCCTCTCGTTCGTGTACCCGTGGCTCATCGGCTCGGCCGTCGACGTGATCGTCGCGCCGCCCGACCCGGCGTTCCCGCTCGCGGCGCGCGTGGCGACCCTGCGGCGATTGACCGAGTTCGCCGCGCTGACGGCCATCGGCCACGCCGTCGTCGTCTACGGCCGCGGCCACTTCAACATCCGCCTCGGCTACGGGATCGTCGCCGACATCCGCCGCGAGCTGTTCGACCACCTGCAGAAGCTCAGCCTCCTCTTCTTCACCCGCGAGCGCACCGGGGCGATCCTCGCCCGCGTCGTCCACGACGTCCACGAGGCGGCCTCGCTGATCTACATGGGCCTCATCGTCGCCGCCCTCGACGCCGTGCAGCTGGCGATCGCGGTCGCGCTGCTGCTCGCTATCAGCTGGAAGCTGACCCTCGCCTGCCTGCTGCTGTTCCCGCTCTACATCCTCGTGTTCGCGGTGATGAACCCGCGGGTCCAGCGAGCCAGCGAACGCATGCACGGTCAGCTGACCCGGATCTCCGGCAACCTCGTCGAACAAATCTCGGGCCAGGCGCTCATCAAGACCTACACAGCCGAGCGGCGCGAGGCCCGGCGCTTCGCCGAGCAGGTCGCGCGCCACGAGGGCCTGGTCGTGGCGCAGAGCCACGAGGGCCACCTCGTCGCCTCCTTCGGCCAGCTCCTCGTCGACGTCGGCACGACCCTCGTCCTCGGCTACGGCGGCTGGCTCGCGCTCCACGGCGAGATGACCGCGGGCACCATGACCCGCTTCCTCGGCTATCTGCTCATCCTGTTCGGCCCGGTCCGGCGCTTCGCCGAGCTCAACATCGTCTATCAGACCAGCATCTCGGCGATGCGCCGGGTGTTCCGCATGCTCGAGGTCCAGCCGTGCGTCGTCGAGCCGGCCCGGCCGCACCGGGTCGCGCCGCAGCGGGGCCACGTCCGCTTCGAGGACGTCAGCTTCCGCTACCGGCAGGACTGCGACGAGTCGCGCGTGGGCCTGGACGACGACCGCGACACCTCGACCGCGAGCCTCGCCCGCGACGCTCCTTGCGTGCTCGACCACGTCACGCTCGAGGCCCGCCCGGGCGAGCTCATCGCCGTCGTCGGCCCGTCCGGCGCCGGCAAGACGACCCTGCTGTCGCTGCTGCCGCGGCTCTACGACGTCACCTCCGGGCGCGTGCTGATCGATGGGGTGGACGTGCGCGACTACTCGCTCACCGCCCTGCGCGCCGCCGTCGGCATCGTCCAGCAGGAGTCGTTCATCTTCACGGGCACGGTCCGCGAGAACATCGCCTACGGCCGCCCGGACGCTGCCGACGAGGAGATCGAGGCGGCCGCCCGGGCGGCCTACGCCCACGAGTTCATCACCCGCCTGGGCGACGGCTACGACACCCGGCTCGGCGAGCGCGGCGTCAATCTCTCGGGCGGCCAGCGCCAGCGGATCTCGATCGCCCGCGCGCTCCTCAAGGATCCGCGGATCCTCATCCTCGACGAGGCGACCAGCTCGCTCGACGCCGAGAGCGAGGCGATCGTCCAGCGCGCGCTCGAGGTCCTCATGCGCTCCCGGACTTGCCTCGTCATCGCCCATCGACTCAGCACGATCCGCAAGGCCGACCGCATCTTCGTCCTCGACGCCGGCCGCGTCGTCGAGTGCGGCACCCACCGCGAGCTGCTCGCCCGCGACGGCGCCTATACCCGACTCGTCCGCCACCAGGCCGCGGTCGGGTGATCCTCCTCGACAGGCCGCGCCCTCAGCGAGAGGCCGCTTTTGATGCCAGCGAGTCCGACGACGCTGCAGGACCGTCAGGCCTGGAACGACCGCCGGGCCGCGTGAAGTAGGCGGCGCTCTCCTCGTCCGCGGGGTAGTACGATTCGATGGCGATCTCGTCCAGCGTGATGTCCATCGGGGTGCCGAACGTGGTGATGGTCGAGAACAGGCGCAGCTCCCGTCCCTCGACGCGGACGATCATCGGGATCAGGACGTCGGATTCGACAGTCCGGCCCGGCGCCTCATCGGGGTCGGACGCCAGCAGCTCCTCGTAGAGCGCGAGCAGCTCGGCGTCGGGAGCGACGGCGAGCTGGCGCGTGAGCCGGGCGCGGAACACCGCGCGCACGTCGGCCAGGTTGACGACCAGCGAAGCGAGCCCCCGCGGGTCCAGCCCCAGCCGCACCAGGTTGACCGGCGGCCGCAGCAGGTCGGGGGCGACGTGGGCGAAGAACGGGTCGACGGCGCGGTTGGTCATGACGATGTTCCACCGGCGATCGAAGACCAGCGCGGGATAGGGCTCGTGCGCGCGCAGCACCCTCCCGACCGCGTCCCGGGCCGCCGCCAGCGCGCCGTCGTCGAGCGGCCGCTCGGCGTACCGGGGTGCGAAGCCCGCGGCGAGCAGCAGCCGGTTGCGCTCGCGCAGCGGCACGCCGAGCTGCTTCGCCAGCCGGAGGACCATGTCGGCGCTCGGGTTGGACTTGCCGGTCTCGACCAGGCTGACGTGACGCGGCGAGACGTCGGCGGCGAGCGCGAGCTCCAGCTGGCTGAGCCGCCGACGATGTCGCCACTGCCGCAGGAGTTCCCCGACCGTGTTCACGCTCGTCGAGAGTACCCGTCCGCGAGCGGAGCGCCATGAAATCGGAGTTCATCGACAGCCGTCGCGACCGCGGAAACACTGCGGCCATGACCACGGACAACAGAAACATCGTCGAACGGGCGCTGGCGCGGGTGATCGAGACGGGCGACATCGACACGCTCGAACCGCTGCTGAGCGCGGACTTCGTGCACCACCGGCCGGGCTCGAGCTCTCGGACCCGGGCGGAGTGGCTCGCCGCCGCCCGCCCGGTGCCGATGGGCGACATGCAGGTCGAGATCCAGCACATGCTGGCCGCCGGCGACCACGTCGTGATGTACTCGCAGCGCCGGCTCCCGGGCGCCGGTCCGGGGATCGCGGTCGTCGACATCTGGCGGTTCGAGGCCGGGCTGATCGCCGAGGCGTGGGAGATCATCGAGCCAGTGGCCCAGGCACCCGCCAACTTCGAGTGGTGGAAGTCCGCCGCCCATCCCCGCGGGCGCGAGGCGCCGGTGGCATGATCTCGTGGGGTGCGAATCGCTAAGCTCCGCGCCGTTGTCGGCCGGTTCGACGAGGATGCCGCGGTCCCTCGCTGAGACAGCGGGCGAGAGCTCCTCCGCCCCTCGCCCTCGACGGGTAACATGGCGCCCATGCCCACGCCGGAGCACTGCCTCGTCTTCCTCGTCGCGCTGCTCGTCGCATGCGCCGGTCCATCACCGAGCGGCGTGCGACCGCCGCCCGCGGACACGACGGCGGATCTGCTGCCGTGCGCCGGCCGCTCCCGTCGCTCCCGCGAACGCGACCCCACGCTCGGCACCATTCACGTCCGCGTCTGGTGCGAGCGGGACCACGTGATCGTCGAGCGCCGCGGCGCGGCGTGGGCGGAGCGCTGCCTCGTCGAACGCGAGCACGGTTTGACGATCTGGGATGCCGCCCGCCGCGACCAGGTCGCGGCCGCCCTCGCCGCGCTGCCCGCTCGCGCTGCAAGCCCCCCGCAGCCCGCGCCACGTCCGGACCCGCAGCCCATGACCGAGGAGCGAGCGGTCGCTATGACCCAGACGAGCTGCCCGTGCCCCCGTGTCGGCGACTTCCGCGGCGAACACTGCTGGGACCACCCGTGCGATCCGTCCCCGCTGCCGGACCCCACGCCGGCGAGCCCGACCTCCGACCAGCCCCTCGTCCCCGACCTCTTCCCGCTCGCGTCCCGCTGTTCGACCGTCCTGCAGTGAACGACGATCGCTGCGGCCTCGCCGGGCTCGAGATATCCGCCGCACGCCAGAGGCACGTCAAGCTCGTCCGCGGCCGGGCGCCCGATGGGCTCGCGCTCACCGGACGCCGGCGCGACCGGCTCGACTCGCCTGCATTTCACTCGCTGGCCGGGCAGCCAGGCACGCTCAACCGGGCCCGCGCTTGCTCCTCGAGCCGTTGCATCGCGTCATGCAGAAGATCGCTGGCCGCGAGCGACGTGCCGCGCGGGACCACCCGCGACACCTCGGCGCCGTTGCTCGCGGCCACCGCGAACGCGCCCTCGAGCACCGGCGGGTCCGCGAAGCGATAGACCAACGCCCAGCCCTCCCAGCGGGCGTCACGCACGATCGCTCGCGCGCCGGGTTCGGGGCTGTCCCCCAGCTCGCCCTGCTCGATGCGGCTCGGCCTGAAGACGACGAGGGTGTCCACGGGAGCGAGCGTCTCCGCGGCCGCGCGCAGGCCGGCGGCCTCGCTCGTCGAGGCCCCCGACTTGTCGAGCGTATTCTGCGCGTCAGCCTTGTTCCACATGCGCTGAAAGCCCTCGTCGGTCAGGTTCATGCGCTCCCACTGCTCGACCTGGGTGGGCTTCTCGAGCAGGTACTCCAGCTGCGCGAAGTGGATGGCCGCGAGCTTGCTCGTCGCCACGCGGGGAGCACACGCGATGCTCGTCTCGCTGCCCGGCGCCGGCAGTGCAGCATCGACCGCAGCGAGCCTGGTGCGGATCGGTGCGAGGGTCTCGTACGCGGACCAGAACGCCTGCGCCTCCTCGGCGGATGGGCCCGATCCACAGGCGGCGAGGAGCGCGACGAAGGGGACGGCGAACCCGCGATGCATCGGCGGCACCTATAACCCTGGCGCGACGCGGATCGCAACACCTTGGCGACGCATCGCTGGCGGACGAAGAAGTGGAGCGGATGAAGGGTCGAGGCGGCGATTCTCGGAGGGACGACGCTGTCAGCGAACCATCGCCGGGACGTCGCGGCGCTCGAGGAAATTGATTTCGAGCGCGTGGTCCCGCTGGGCGCGACTTCTCGCGGAGAGGTCTTCGAGCTCCTCGCGCGCGCGGGGTCCGTCGCCGCGTGACCCCGCCGAGAGCGCCTGCGAGTACGCCGGGGAGGGCGTACTCTCCCGTGCGTGGAGCTCGAGCTCGATCTGGAAAGCGCCCGCCTCGTTCTCCTCGGCGAGGACGGCGAAGACCGGTGGTCGGTCCGCCTCGAAGCATCGGCGCTTCGAGACGCGTGTTTCCGCGAGGCGTTCCTCTGGCGGCCCGGCGGTGTGGCGTGCGTCGGCGCAGGGGAGCATGTGTGGCTCTTCGATCTCGCGTCCGGCGCCCCTCGCCTGCACCTCGACGTTCATCGCTCCGGTTCCTCCTTCTTCGGCCATTTCGGACACGCGACTCTCGGCGACGGCACCGAGCTGCTCATCGTGCTCACCTGCACCGACGTGATCGCTATCGATGCGTCGCTGTCGATCCGATGGACGGCCCGCGACGTCGCCGTCGATGGCATCACGGGGGCTGACGGCTGCCGCGACGGCGACCGGCTGGTCGTGCACGCCGAGCGGGACCCGCCGGGCGGGTGGTTCGAGGTCACGCTCGACGCCCGAACCGGTGGCGAGCTCGCAAGCACGCCGAGCTTCTCACCGGGCTACGTCGGCAGGTACGGCGCGGGACCGGCCGAGACCTGAAAGTCGCAACCGTGAGCCGCGCGCAGCTCGCCATCGCCGGGGCGGCCGGCGCCCCGCGCGTGCTCGGACGGGCCGCAAGAGCGGGGGCGAGGGCCTCCCATGAGACATGTCCTGGAGGTCATGTCCTGCGAGACACTCGAGTCGGGGTGATCCCATGACCACTGAGGGCCTCGTTCAGTGCTATCTAAATATGGGCCCCCGGCCAGGGGCTCGCTCTGGCGAGCGGAAGGTCCGGCGCTTACTTCTGAGACGGCCGCGCATCGAGCGGCAGCGTGACGGTGAAGGTGGTCCCGACCCCCGCGGCGCTCTCGACCTCGACGGAACCGCCGTGGGCCTCGGCGCAGGCGCGGACGAACGCCAGCCCGAGCCCCCAGCTCTCCTCTGCCTTCGGCGCCCGACGTCGCTGCGAGAACACGTCGAAGATGTGCTCGCGGTGCTCGTCGGGGATCGGGTCACCGAAGTTGTGGACCGACACGCGCACGTCATCGCCGCGACGCGCGAGCCGGATGGCGACCTGCGTGTCGGCACGCCCGTACTTGAGCGCGTTGACGATGAGGTTCCACAACGCCCGGCGGAGCTCGTCGCGGCTCCACATGCCGCGAACATCCCCTTCGGCTTCGATGACGAAGCGCGGGCCGTGCTGGGCCTCGAGGTCCTGGACGACGTCCTCGGCGACCTCGCGGAGGTCGCACGCGGCGATGTTCAGCGGCAAGCGCTGTCCCGCCTCCATCCGGCTGACGTCGAGGAGGTCGCGGATCATGAGATCGACGCGCTCGAGGTTGCGATCGATCCGGGCGACGATATCGGGCCGGGCGGCCCGGTCGCCGAGCCGTACCAGGATCTGGGCGCTCATCTTGGCGCTGGCCAGCGGACCGCGGAGGTCGTGCGCGAGGATGGCCGTGAAGCGCTCCCGCAGCGCGCGTTCGGCCTCCAGCTCATCGATCCGAAGCCGCAGCTCCGCGTGCAGGTGCCCGTTCTCGAGGTGCAGGGTCATGCCCTCGCCGAGCGCTTCGATGCGCCGGAGCTCACGGGTGGAGAATGGCCCCTGGACGCGCGTGCCCACGTACATGACGCCGCGGATCCGGTCGCGCTGCGGGAGGCGCACGCCGAGCAGCGAGTGGATGCCGCTGCGTCGCAGCGCGTCGCTGACCACGAGCTCGGTCGTCGCGACGTCGTCGATGGCGACCGGCTCCGCGCTCGCGGCCATCAGGCCGGTGACCGTCGCAGGGTCGAGCGACGTCATGATCTCTTGCAAGTCGTCCTCGGCGAGCCCGACCGCGGCCTGGGTCACCAACAGTTCGCTCCGCGGATCATAGAGGAACAGCGCCGCGCACTGCGCCGCCATCGCCTCCATGATCACCGCCAGCATCTCCTTCAGGTGCTCTCCCAGCGGCGCCCCGGGTGCGTGGAGCGCCTGGTCGGCCAGCGTCCGCAGCTGTCGGAGGAAACGCTTCTCCTGCTGCTCGTCGAGCTGCATGTGCACCTGGAACGAGTCCGTCGTCCGCACCATGATGCTCTGCAGTGCGATGAAGATCCGCGCGAGCTCATCGGGGGACGGCCGTTCGTCCGCCGGGGCCATCGCTGCGCAGGACGAGATGCAACGCTCGAGGATGGCGAACTCCTCCACCGCCTCCCCGACTTCGAAGCCCCAGCGGATTCGATCCGACAGGTGGCTCTCGATGTGACGCATGAGAACCTTCCAGTCGGCGCCGCCCGTCAGCGCCGCCAGACAGACCGGCATCAAGTTCTTGAGCTCGACGTCGGACAGCCCACGAGCGGACGCGGCGCGGCTGGCCTCGCTGGCCCACGTCTTGAGGATCTCGTCACCATGACGGTCGAGGAAACCGGTCGAGGACGCCACATCATGATTGTACTCCGAGATCCGTACCGCGGCAGACAGCGCGTCGACTACACTCGATCTCCGTCGAGAACGACGTAATAAAGTCGTCGATATCGGTTCACCGATCGATCGCTTGAGCTCGAGCACGTTTGGCCGAGCGCACCAGCTTCAGCCCGCTGCGAGTGCGGTCGCCGCGACATCGAGCGGCGGACGCGGCCAGCGGCCGAGGCTGCGACGATGCATCCGCAGGTCTCGCTCGCGCGCGTGATCGTCGACGCGCTGCGGCTGCGTCGGCTGACGCCATGAACAGGACGGCGGCGCCAGGCGCTGACTGTGAGACGTACGACACGACGTGTCGCGCGCGAACCGCCGCCTGCGGCGAGTGACCGCGCGACCCCAGCCCGGCCGCCCGCTGGCGCC
Organism: Nannocystis bainbridge; assembly: GCF_028368995.1. Classification (GTDB taxonomy): domain Bacteria; phylum Myxococcota_A; class Polyangia; order Nannocystales; family Nannocystaceae; genus Nannocystis; species Nannocystis bainbridge. Next base: position 1,830,554 of record NZ_JAQNDL010000001.1, read on the forward strand.
CGCAGGATTCGCGGCCACACTCCGCCACGGACGCGTCCGATGCAGCGAATGACCGGACTCGACGCGAGCTTCCTTTACATGGAGTCGCCGTCGGTGTCGATGCACACAGTCATCCTCATGCTCATGGACGTGTCGCAGGTACCGGGCGGCTACTCCTTCGCCCGGATCAGGCGGCTGTTCGAGCGCCGCGTCCACCTGATCCCCCTGCTCCGGCGCAGGATCGTGGAGGTCCCGGGCGACCTCTACCATCCGGTGTGGATCGAGGATCCCGCGCTCGACCTCTCCCAGCACCTGCGACGGGCGAAGCTGGCGCCCCGCGGCGACAGACGCGCCCTCGAGTCCCTGGTCGGCGAGCTCCTCTCGACTCCCATGAGCCGCGCCCGCCCGCTGTGGGAGATCACGTTCGTCGAAGGCCTCGAAGAGCACCGAGTGGCGCTCCTGTGCAAGGTGCACCACGCGGTCATCGACGGGGCGGCGATGACCACAGTGCTGGAGCGGGTGATGACCAGCGATCGGGACGACCACGTCGTGGCGCCCCCGACGAGCACGTGGGCCGCGGAGCCGCTACCCGGCGCGCGGCAGCTCGTCCTCGACGCGCTCCACGATCGTCTGCGGGGCCTGTCCCGGCTGCCACGCCTCCTCGGAAGGACGGCGCGCGCCGCCGTGCAGCTGTTGCAGCGCACGCGCGGCCACAAGCTCTCGCTCCCCTTCATCGGCCCCCGGACCGCGTTCAACGCCCCGCTCACGCCGCGACGCAGCTTCGCCACGGTCGACCTGCCGCTCGCGGACGTGCTGGCCATCAAGACCCTGACTGGTTGCACGCTCAACGACGTCGTCCTCGGCGTGGTTGCCGGCGCGCTTCGGCGCTATTTGGAGGGCCACGGCGAGGTCCATCGTCGACCGTTGCTGGCGAGCGTCCCGGTCGCCACGGGGGGACTCGAGGACGTGCGTCTCAGCGGAAACAAGGTGTCGAGCCTCCTCGTCTCGCTGCGCACGGATGTCGCCGATCCGCTGGCGCGCCTGCGAGAGATCCACGCGCTCACGGAGGCGGCCAAGGACGCCCACGATCACGAGATCGGCGGCCTGCTCGAGCAATGGAGCGAGTACGCGCGCCCCTGGCTGATGCAGCTGTTCATGAACCAGGTGCTGCCCCGCCTGCCGCGACCGCCGGTCAACCTCGTGATCTCGAACGTGCGCGGGGCGACGGAGACGCGATACCTCGTCGGCTCCGCGCTCGACAGCATTTACCTCGGCGGGCCGCTGCTCGCGCAGATCGGCCTCAACCTCACGGTGTGGAGCTACCGCGACACGCTGCACCTCGCCGCGGTCGGTTGCCCCGACACCCTCCCCGATCTCCGCGCCCTGCTCGCAGAATGCGAGCACGCGCTCGCCGAGCTCGTCGTCGCGGTCCAGAGCGCCGGGCCGGATCGCGGCCATCGCATCCAGTCCCATGAATGACGACGAGACAGACGCCGTTCGGCGCGAACAGGCTCGCAGGCTCATCCTGCTCGCGACGGTGGTAGGCGCGTTCTACCTCTGTTGGTTGATGCTCGAGCCGTTCGTCGACGTGCTCCTGTGGGCAGGGGTGTTGACCTTGACCTTCGAGCCCGTCCACCGGCGAATCCTCGCGCACGTGAGGCGGCCCGACCTGAGCGCCGGGTTGTCGACCCTGTTCGTGGTGGTCGTGATCGGAGCGCCCATGGGTCTCGTGGCGTGGGCGATCGCCCGCGAGATCGCGCCGGCGATCGGGATGCTGCAGACCGGGCTCGGGCAGCTCCTCGACCCCGACTCCGAGCTCACCGGACCGGCGATGCGGTGGCTGGGTCGCCACGTCGACCTGGCGCAGATCCGGCACCAGATCAGCGAACAGCTGCGAGCGCTCGGCATGCAGCTCGCCAACCGGACGCTCGGCGTGCTCGGCAACGTGCTCGGCCTGTTCATTCGGGCGCTGTTCGTCGTATTCGTCGCGTATTACCTGTTCCGCGACGGGAGGATGGTGCGCGACGCGATGGCGAGCGCGATCCCCCTGCAAGACCGACAGACCCGCGAGATCCTGCGCCGAATCGGCGAGGTCGTCGGCGCCAGCGTCCACGGCGTGCTCGTCATCGCGACGCTTCAGGGCGTGCTCGGCGGCCTGGCGTTCGCCGTGCTCGGCGTGCCCTCGGCCATCATCTGGGGGGTGGCGATGGTCTTCCTGTCGCTCATCCCGCTCGCCGGCGCGTTCGTGGTCTGGATCCCGGCGGCGATCTACCTCTTCGCGTCCGGCGCGTGGATAAAGGGCATCCTGCTCGCGCTCTGGGGGGTTCTGGTCATCAGCCTGGTCGACAACTTCCTGCGGCCCCGGCTCGTCGGTAAGCGGGCCAAGCTGCACGAGCTCTTCATCTTCTTCGCGGTGCTCGGCGGATTGCAAGTGTTCGGGCTCATCGGCCTGGTGCTCGGGCCGGTGGTGCTGGCGATCGCCCTCTCGCTGTTCGAGGCGTTCCGCCACCCCGGGGACGCCGCGGCCGCTCCCCCGCCGGATCCGGCTCCGGTGCAGTGATCGCAGTCGCCGAATCGCAGGACCATGGCGAGCCTCACATACACTCTCCAGGTCCTCGGCGTCGTCCTGGGCACCGCGGCGGTGACGAGCCTGGTCTCGCAACGATTCGGGCAACCGCCCATCTTCGGCTATCTGCTCGCAGGTGTCTTGCTGGGGCCGCACATGCCGTGGCAGATGATCGCCGGCCCCGGCGGCGAGGCCCTCACGCACGCCATGTCCGAATTCGGCGTCATCCTCCTGATGTTCGGCATCGGCATCGAATTCAACCTGCGAAAGATCGCCCGCATCGGCCCGTCGACCGGGATGACGGCGCTGTTCGTCGTCGGGCTGATGGTCTCGGGCGGCTACCTGGTCGGTCGAGCGTTCGCCTGGACCAGGGTCGAGAGCCTGTTCATCGGCGGGTGCGTCGCCATATCCTCGACGATGTTCGTCGCCAAGGCGTTCGAGGATCAGCACCTCGGCGGGGAGTTCACGACGGTCACGGTCGCCATCCTCGTGTTCGAGGATCTCATCGCGATCCTGTTGCTCTCGGTGCTGACGGCGCTCGCCGCGGGCGCCGGCCTGTCCGCGACTCAGTTCGCGCTGACCCTCGGCAAGCTGCTCGGGTTCCTCGTCTTGCTGCTCACGGCGGGCCTGCTCGTCGTGCCGCGCTTCGTCCGCCGCATCATCGGACAATATCGGGCCGAGTCCACGCTGATTGCCGGGATCGCCATCTGCTTCATCACGACCGCGCTGACGTCGGCCGCTGGCTATTCGGTCGCGCTCGGCGGGTTCATGGCCGGACTCCTCGTCGCCGAATCGGGGGAGGGCGCCCGCGTCGAGCACGTGGTTCGGCCGCTGCGGGACATCTTCGGCGCGCTGTTCTTCATCGCGGTCGGGATGTCGATCGACCCGTCGCGGCTCGTCGCGCACTGGCTCCCCGTGCTCGCGCTCACCGCCCTCGTGCTCGTCGGGAAGGTCGCCAGCGTCTCGCTCGGCGCGGTCCTGTTCGGTCATGGGCTGCAAACTTCCGTGCGCGCAGCGATGAGCCTCGCGCAGATCGGCGAATTTTCGTTCATCATCGCCGGGCTGGGCATCGCCTCCGGGGTCACCCGCGAGTTCATCTTTCCGGTCGTCGTCGGCGTCTCCCTGCTCACGTCCGTGATCACGCCGTGGATGGTGCGGCGCTCCCAGGACGCCGCCGCCGCGCTCGAGGCGCGCCTGCCCGTCAGGCTGCGCCTCCTGCTGGCGATCTACGTGGCGTGGACCCAGCGCCTGTGGTCCGCCCCGCCGGTGTTCACGGCGAGGGGCCGCCTCGCACGGGACGCGCTGTTTCTGGTGGTCGACGCGGTGTTGCTCGTCGCCGTGCTCGCGGGATCGAGCCGGGGCCGAGACGCGCTCGAGGCCCTCGTGTCCCGCCGCCTCGCGCTTCCGGCGACGCTCGTGAGCGTCGTGTGGATCGCGGCGACGCTGCTGTTCGCCGGCCTGTTCTTCGTCGGTGTTCTCCGACGCAGCGCGGCGCTCGCCCGCACCCTCACGGATGACACCGTGCGCCATCACGAGCCCGACGCGCCGGAGGACCGGCGAGCGCCGTGGTCCGCGCTGACCGTCATGATCGAGCTGGCCGTGCTCTTCATCGTCGGCGTACCGCTGGTGATCGTCTCCCAGCCGTTCGTCCCCTTCCGTTCGGGCGTGCTCGTCCTGGTGCTGGTCGTCGCCGTCCTCGCTCACAAGGTGTGGCAGGGCATCACCACGCTCGAGGAACATACCCATGCCGGCGCCGAGCTCATCGTCCAGGTGCTGGCGCGTCAGGGACGCGAGCCCGTCGAGGTCGCCGAGCCACCGCAACCAGCGCCCGATCTGCCTGGCTTGGGACGGATCCGCCTCGAGGCGGGCAGCATCGTCGCCCGGAACGGACTCGACCCATTCGACATTGCGTCGCGCAGCGGCGCGCGAGTCGTCGCCATCGAGCGCGAGGGGGTCGGTGCGCTCCTACCGGCGCCGCGACAACCGCTCGAACCGGCCGACGTTCTCGTCCTCCTCGGCCCCGAAGCAGCGCTCGCGGCAGCGCGAATCATCCTCCACGCCGACCCGAAGCCTTGAGGCTCGCCCTTCGGCGCACTGGCCCTGATGCGTGACATCCGGGGCCGCGATGATCGCCCGTCCCGGGCCGGCGTCGTGAAGGCGAGGTCGACGTGCCCGTTCAACGCGCCTGCAGCCGGACCCCGCGGAGGCGCGCCAGCTCGACCGCCGCCTCCGCGTGATCCCACACCGTCGATACCCACGTGTCGCCCTCCACCCGCGACACGAGCGCAGCGACCAGCGCCTCTGGCGTGTGCGTGGCTTCGAGCGCCAGCGCCAGCGTGCGAGCGCTCGCGGCGTGGCCGATCGTCCCGAGGTCGTCGTCCGCCGCGTACTCGACGTGCACGACCACCCCCTGACCCAGCGGCGAGAAGTCGACCGGGGCCGCCAGCATGGCGCTGTGGATCGCCAGCACCCGCAGCGCCGGCAACCGTGACTCGCGCAGGAACGCATCGAGCAGCCCCTCGCCCAGGCCCTCGAGCAGCACCTCTTCGAGGCTCTCGCTGACGATCGCCGGCAGCGTCGGCGACAGGCTGTGGACCCCCAGCTCGACCAGCCGCGGCAGCCCCCGCACCGCCTCCGCGAGCCCGTCCAGCTCGTCGAGCACGACGATCAGCGACTGCAACCACGGCAGCGGATGCCTGGCGATCGTCGCCAACCACAGCGCATCGTCGACATCGTGGAGCTGGCGCAGCACCGGCCAGATCGCCGTCTGCGGCAGCGCCTCCGCCTGGTCCGCCGTCAGCGTCCCCCGCACCAGCAGCGCCCGCTGCCCGATCCACTCCGGCTCCTCGTCCCCCTCGTCGTCGACCACGCTCCCGTACAGCAGCTCCGTCTGCCGATCCCAGTACGGCGGCTCCACGCTCCCGACCGCCGCCCACGGCGCGTCGTCGACCGTCGCCACGCTCCACACGAGCGGGCGCCCGTCGGGCCAGTGTGTCGGGCGCTCGCCGCGTTCGAGCCGTCCCACCAGCCAGCACGCCTCCTCCGCGGTCAGCAGGTGCCGCGCCGTCGCCTCGAACGGCTCGCTCCCGCCGTCGAGCAGCTCGAGGATCTCCGGCGTGTCGCTGGCCCCGAGCGGGCTCTCGCCGTCCATGCGGATCAAGAACCCCGAGCCCACCGCCTCCTGATCCTCGTCGAACCCCGTCCAGTGGATCGCCGCATACGTCCGTCCGACCTGCACCGCGATCTCGAGGTTGTCCCAATGCTCCCGCGGGTCGGCGAACAGCCGCGCGAGCGCCTCCTCCGTCCTGCTGCCCGAGTCGCCCCCGTCATCGATCGTCACTGTCATGATCTTCTCCACCGGAGGACGACCACGCAATGCGCCTCCATGCTCGCCAGCCGTCCTTCGACATCCGCCATCCCTCGCACTGTAGCGCGTCCCGGCGCCCTTTGTTGACGGGTCACGCCGGTGCCCCGACGAACTTGAAGACCGTGCTGCCGATCTTCAGGAGGTCGCCGGTGGCCAGGCGCGCCTCCTCGACCTGCTCGTCGTGGACGTAGGTGCCGTTGGTGCTGTGGTTGTCGACGACCCACCAGCCGTCGTCGCGCGGCTCGAGGCGGGCGTGGCAGCGCGAGACGGAGTCGCTGCCCAGCACGATCGTGTTGTCGAGGCCGCGCCCGACGGTGACGCCCGCCGGGTTCAGCATGAAGGAGCGACCGACGAGCTCGGTGTCCAGCGAATAGAGGACCACGAGGGCTTCGACGTGTTTGGGGGCGCCGGGTCCGTACGAGAACAGGCGATCGGCCCAGTCGCGCACGGGGTCCGGGCGGCCGAGCTGTACGGTCCGGACGCCGCCGTCCGTGAGCGGCTTGGGGATGGCGATGCACTGCCCCGCGAACGCGCGGACCTCGGCGTCGGCGACGGTCTCGCAGTAATAGACGCGCTCGTTGCATTGCTGGCACATCCGGACCGACTCGCTGTCGGAGGGCGCGAGCGTCTCCCACCGCTTGGGGCAGGCGAAGGCGAAGCGGACCCGCGGCGCGGCCTGTCTGGCGCCCTCGCTGCCGCAGTTCATGATCGCTTCGCGCAGCAGCGCGTCGGCGTAGTCGCGGCCGATCTCGCGCGCCAGCGCGACGAACCGGGTGAGCACGGCGGGGTCGTCGGTCGCCTTTGAATGGAGGGCGACCTCGAGGCGCAGCCACTCGGCGCGCTCGGGGTCCCTGCCCTCGACGAGCGCCGCGTAGGCGAGACGATCGGCGTCGCCGAGCGTTTGGTCGAACGCTTTGTGAATGAACGGCCGCTCGTCGTCGAGGCGCAGGTATTCGGCGATGCGACGCGGCTCCTCGGCCATGATGTGTGAATAGCACGGACGGCCACGGACGGCCTTCACCGCGAAGCCGAGATCGACCCTTCACCGGGCCACGCTGTGGCCGGCGCCGCCCGGCCATCGAGACAAGCGGAGGGGTGAAGATGGGCAAGTTCGAGCCACGGGCAACAACACGCACGCCGGCGGACCTCCGGTGGCCAGGCCGACGCCGGCGACGATCTCGACGACACGCTCCAGGGTCGTCGCACGCTCCCCTGTCGGCAAAAAGGCTTGAATCTCCACGCGCGTACGGTACAGAAGGCGCCCGCATGAACGAGGAAGCTGCACCCGCGCGCCGACTCACCCGGGCCGCCCAGCGCAAGCTCAACGAGCTCATCGCGCAGGGCGTGCCGCTCGCTAGCGCGATGATGCAGGTGCGCGCCGAGCCCGGCGCGTTCGAGCCAATCGCGCCGGCCGAAACACCCGCACCCATCCCGCGGCCCGCGTGGTCCGGCGATCGCACCGACTGGGAGCGCGCGGTCGAGAAGCTCCAGATCTTGCGTGAGCTCGATCGCGGGTACACGACATTCGGCGCCCGGACCCACCGGTACCTCCTGCGCCCGACGGCCACCACGCGCCAGCTCGCGGCGATCGAAAAGAAGCTCGGCGCGAAGCTTCCGCCCGGCCTGCACGCGTTCTATCTCGATGTCGGCGACGGCGGCGCGGGACCCGACTTTGGCCTGTTCGCCGCGGCGGAGCTCAAGGGCCGCCGTCCAGCCACCGCGTACCCGGGGATCGAGGCGTTGCGCGCGCTCGGCGTGCGCACCGAGGCGCAGCCGCCCGAGCCGACGAGCGCCAACCTGTCGCCGTCGCGGCTGACCGGCATCGTCACGCTCCTGTTCTCGGGATGCTCGCTCTACTCCGGCGTGGTGTGTACCGGTGACGTCGGGCGCATCGTGCACTGGGACGACGACCGTATCGTCGAGACCGACGACACCCTCGTCGCCTGGTACGAGCGCTGGCTCGACGACGAGATCGCGCAGTTCAGGCTGGTCGAGCGGCTGCGCGACGAGGGCGCCACGAGCGACGCGCTGGTCAGCGCGATGAAGCGGCTGTTGCCCCCCGGCATGTCGCCCGCCGCCAAGTCGTCGCGCGCGCGCGAGCTGGTGGATGCGAAGCTCCGCGGGCTCTCGCCGGAGGAGGCGGACGAGGCGACTGCCGGCGACGGCGAGGTTCAGAGGTAGTGGATGTCGAAGTAGCCGTGGCGGACCGCGGCTGCCCGAGCGCCGCCGAGCGCTGGCTCGACCGCGGAACGCGACCACGCGCGCTGCGTCGAGCGCCCCGGGTGCATCGCCGGCGGGGCGCCTTCGCCCGCTTCTATCCCGGAGGACAGCTCATCCTCGCCTTCGAGTCCGGCCAGCCGTGGTCCGACGCCGGGTCGTACGGCGACCGTTACGGCGGGATCCAGATCATGGCGCCGACCGCAGATCCGCTGCGCTGGGTCATGGTCGGCCTCGAGTTCGATTACCGCAGCCACGACAAGACCTTCGTCCCTCACGACGTCGTCTGGCACCCGCGCGGCGCCCTCGCGTGGTTGCACGAGGGATGTCTCTACGGCCAGGTGCTCGCCCACCCGCGCGGCGAGCTGGACTTCTACAGCTGGCCGCGGCGTGACCAGGAGCTCCCGCTCGAGCTCGTCCTCGACCGCTGGGGCGACTGGCGCAGCCTCGAGCTCGACGAGGCGGGCCGGATCCTCACCGCCCGCGACGCCGCCGGCTGCGACCGCTACGACCTCGTCGACGGCCTGCACGCCCGCGACGACGGCGCCTGGGAGCCCCTCGAAGTCGCCTGACCGGCATTGTAGCGAGCTGTCTCGAAGGACATCTCGTTCTCGCGCAGAGCACGCCCGCCACTGCCCTCGCCGCTCCTGTTCCCGCCTGGCGCGACCCGCGGCCCGCGCTCGGCGACCGCCGCCACGAGCCCGACCGCGCAGGCGCAACCTCCGGCCCCGTGGCCCGTCGGCGATCGCCAGGAGGTCGCATGTGAGCAGGCCTCGGGCGCGGTGCTCACAATGCGCGTGCAGCGAACGGGATGCGGCCGTCGCCGAGAAGATTCGACGAGGGGGTAAACGAAAACTCGAGGGTCCGGAGAATAAAGGACAGATTCATGGCTCCCCTGCCCCTCCCGCCCCGGCACCTCCCCGAGCCTCTGCGCCCGCGCGGAGGTCGTCGTCGCGGGTATCGCGGGCATGGGCGGGTGCTCGCCGACAAACTACGAACGGCCGTTCGTGGACGGCTGTCTCACCTGCGGCGCGCAGACGGTCACGAGCGTCGTCCCACCGGGTGCGAGCCCGGCCGACAGTCCAACCGGCGCACGTCGTGCAGCCCGCGCGCGGATGACTCTGGCGTCAAAGTGGATCTGCGTCGACGGGGTGACATGCGGCACGACAGGCGCACGAGCTCCCGGCCTCCACCCTTTTCAGCTTGGCTTGATCCTTGGCTTGTTTGCGGACAGGAGGGAGGGCGCAGCGCCGAGGACCGGACCCTCGAATCAGGTCTTCGGCGGCTCGCTCACGCCACGCGAGAATAATAGCACTTCGGGCCCTCGATTCTCTCCTTCAACTGCCAGTCCCCGCGCCGGCGAACCGCCGCCTGCTCGGTATGTTTCGTCGCGACCGCAATTCGAGCGGTATCGGCGAGCTGCGGGACCCGAGGGCGGAACGAGGGGTTTCGTCGCCGCGCTGGCGAATGCAGGCAGGACAATCACGTTCGCCCGGCGCATGTCCGTTGCGGTTCTGATGGCGGCGAGTTCGGCCCGTGCTACATGCGATGCATGCGTTTTATTTATTCCTGCTTCGCGCTTGCGGTCCTCCTTGCTTGTGAGAACGCAACCACCCATCCGCACCTCGACACCTCCACCGATACGGAGAGCGAGGCGCCGGCGAGCACCACCGACTCCGCCGAGCCAGTGACCCCCACGAGCACCTCCGCGACCGAGGGCGTCGAGCCGCACAGCACCGAGGATTCGACGACCGGTGATACCAGCACCACGGTGTTCCCGGGGACGGGGACCGTCGATCCCGACGAGCCTGCGGAATCGAGCACGACGCTGTTCGAGAGCGACACCGACGATACCGCCAGCGCGAGCGACACCGACGAACCTCCCGAGGAGACTTCCACGGGCAGCGATCCGCAGTCGTGCGTGGGCGCGGCGAGCCCGGTCAAGGCCGAGGTCCTCGCCTATCTCGAATCGCAGATCGAAGGCGACACGGGCGGCGAGCCGGGCCGCCTGTACCTGCGATTCTCCAGCCAGAGCTTCACCTGCGCCGATCCTCACGCCGAGCTCGCGTGCGGCCACAATTGGGACGTGTCGCTGCAGATCCCGGGCGAGTTCCAGGCCCCCGGCGTCTACGCGCTCGCCGACGGCCCGATCGGCGCGATCGCCCGCTCGAACGACGGCGGCGACGTTTGTCAGGAGGCCGAGGGCGCGGTGTCGGGCACGCTCGAGATCGATGCGATCGACGACGCGTCCGTCACCGGCCGGCTCTGCAACCTGCGAGCGTACGGTATCGAGGGACAGATCGTGCTCGATGGCACGTTCGTGGCGCCGCGCTGCGCGCAGTGATTACGCGGGCCCACATCGGCCGAGCGCCGCCTCGATCGCGGCGCTCGACGATGCCGCGCTCGGCCGCGCTGTCGCCGTCGGGTGCAAAGCCAGCCGAATGCCACCGTGGAGCCCTCTCTCCATCATTCGCAAAAATCGTTGCCCCCGGCCCGGAAGTCATGTCACCCGGGCATGCAGTGAACGGGCGAACGCCCCGAGCTCGGGCTGATAGATTGATCGCATGCCACTATTTATTCCCTCGTCATGCCTCACGCTGCTCGCGCTGCTCGCTGCCACGGATGCCACCGGCGCGAGACCCAACTTCGACGTGTGGGCGGCCCACCCCGAGGTGACGCCGACTCCTGTCTCTGGCGATTCCGCGGTCGCCCGCGCGCCCGGTACGCCCTCGTTGATGTGGATCCCTCGCGGCCAGCCGCAGCCGGCGTCGCGCTCTCCCGAGGCGGCTGCGCGCGCGCAGCTGGAGCGTCACCTCGATGCGTATGGCGTCACGCCTGACGTGCTGGCCGGGGCACGGACCCTCTTCGTGCACGACACCGGGCGCGGCGGCATCATCGTCGCCCTGCGGCAGACCGTCGACGGCATCGACCTCCATCACGGCGACGTCAAGCTGCTGCTCGACCGTTCGCTGCGCCTCCTCGCCGTCTCCGGGTCACTGCACCCCGGTGCGCACCCGGGCGCCGCGCGACCGTTCGCGTCCGCTCCCGACGCCGCGATCGCGGCGGCCCTGCGCGACCTCCACGGCGTCGCCGTGCCGCTCGTCGAGATCGAGGGGCGACATTCGTGGCGACGCTTCGCGGCGGCGAGCGGAGCGACGGCCGGCCAGGGCCTGCGGCTGGTCGCGCCGGCGCGGGCGCGGCCGGTCTACTTCCCGACCGGCGAGGCGCTCGTCGCCGCCTACCTCGTCGAGCTGCAGACCCGGCTCGGGGCGAGCGACGAGGTGTTTCAATACGTCGTCGCCGCCGCCGACGGCCGGCTGTTGATGCGCCGCGACGGCACCGTGTATGCCCATCAGTATCGCGTGTACGCCGATCCCGCCGATCGGCGGCCGCTCGACGGTCCGCTCGCCGACTTCAACCCCCACCCGACCGGCTTCCCCAACGTCCTCCCGGACGGCTACTCCGACGCCGCGCTCGTCACGGTCGAGGGCCTCAACACCAACCCCGAGGGCGTCTCCGATCCCTGGCTGCCCGCGAACGCCACCCAGACTGTCGGCAACAACGTCGACGCCTACACCGATCCCCTCGACACCGACCCGGTCGACAATCGTTTTCGTGCCACCGTCACCGCCCCCGGCGTGTTCGATCGCGCTTACGACTTCACGAAGGCGGCCACCACCAGCGGTGCGCAGATGATGGCCGCGCTGACGCACGCGTTTTACGTCACCAACTGGCAGCACGACTGGTGGTACGACTCGGGCCTGGTCGAGGCGACCGGCAACGCGCAGTCCGACAATTTCGGGCGCGGCGGCGAGGCTGACGACCCGATGCTGGTCGAGGTCCTGAACGGGTGGGAGATCGGCCTGCGCAACAACGCCAGCATGTTGATCACGCTCGACGGCGCCGCGCCGCGCCTGCGCCTGCGCCTGTTCGACGGGATCCGCAAGCTCAGCGACCTTTCGGTGGAATCGCTGGGTCTGGTGCTCGACGGCCAGATCGCCGAGTTCGGGCCCGCGGCCTACGACGTCACCGCGCCGCTGGTGCTCGCCAACGACGGCGCTGGCGCGGACCTCAACGACGCTTGTGAACCGCTGAACAGCGACGTGAAGGGCAAGATCGTGCTGCTCGACCGGGGCGAGTGCATCTTCGAGGCCCAGGCCCGGAACGCCCTCAACGCCGGCGCGGTGGGGGTGCTGATCGCCGACGACGTCGCAGCCGACGAGCCGGTCGTGCCGCTCGACGACCTCACGGTCCTCAACCCCAACATCCCGACCCTCGGCCTCACCCTCGCCGAGGGCGACATCCTCAAGGCCGCGCTCGAAGGCCCCGAGTTCACCGTGCACATGGCCGCGGAGGAGGGCCCGACCCGCGACGCGGCCCTCGATTCGCTGCTGATCGCGCACGAGTTCGGCCACTTCGTGCACAACCGCCTCGGCGACGCGAGCGGCCAGACCTACCTCGCCGCGGGCGAGGGGTGGTCCGACTTCCTCGCCATGCTGATGAGCGTGCGCGAGGGCGACGATCTGCACGGCGTGCTCAACTGGTCGCCCTGGGCCTCGATCGACCCGACCCAGTTCTTCAACTCGCGCCAGTACGCCTATTCGACCGACTTCGCCGTCAATCCGCTGACCTTCCGCCACATCGGCGACGACGTGCAGCTGCCCGAGGGCCCGCTGTTCAGCCCGAACGGCTTGCTCAACAGCCAGCAGCACAACGCGGGGCAGGTGTGGGCGGAGATGCTGTGGGACAGCTACGTCGCGCTGCAGGAGCTACACGCCGACGACCTCGGGTTCGAGGCCGTCCGGCGCAGGATGTCGGACTACGTCGTCGCCGGCATGATGCTCGCGCCGTACGAGCCGACCATCACCGAGCGGCGCGACGCGTTGCTCATGGCGATCTCCGCCACCAGCGAGGACGACATGCTCGCGGTCGCCGCGGCCTTCGCCGATCGCGGGGCGGGCACCTGCGCCGAGTCGCCGCCGCGGTGGTCGACGACCTTCGAGGGCGTGGTCGAGGACTACGAGGTGCGCGGCCGCGGCGTGTTGCTCGGCGCCAGCTTCGACGACAGCGTCCTCTCGTGCGACGGGGACGGCATCCTCGACGACGGCGAGCGCGGTCGTGTCGCGTTCGAGGTCTACAATGGCGGCGTCGTGCCTCTCGCCGGCGCGACGGTCGAGATCGTCGATCCGCCGCCGGGCCTGGTGTTCCCCGACGGGCCCGTCGTGGCCCTGCCCCAGCTCGCGCCGCAGCAGACGAGCCCGCATACGATCGCCGTGGCGCTGGACCCCGGCATCACCGAGCCGACGCGCGTGGCGCTGCGCGTGCGACTGACGGCCCCCGGTGGTTGCGAGGGGCCGGTCGAGCAGGTCGTGCACGCGACGCTGAGCGCCGACGTCGCGCTCACCGGCGCGAGCGAGGACGACGTCGAGGTCGCCGCCGTCTGGACCGCCACCGGCGACTTCGGCGCGTCGGTGTGGGCGCGCGAGTCCGGGCCCGACGGTCACGCGTGGCACGGCAATGACCTCGGCACGCTGACCGACACCGCGCTCGTCTCGCCGGCCTTCACGGTCGCCGAGGACCAGGACTTCTCGCTCGCCTTCGACCACGCCTACTCCTTCGACGCCACGTTCGGCTACGCGTGGGACGGCGGCGTCATCGAGCTGTCCGACGACGACGGCGAGACCTGGAAAGACGTCGCCGAGATCATCGGCGGCGTCGGCTACAACGACACGATCATCAGCGCCGAAAACCCGCTCGTCGGTCGCGCCGCGTTCGCCCTGATGAGCCCGGGTCACCCGCAGCTGAACCCCGTCGTCCTCGATTTCGGCCAGGCGCTGGCCGGCCAGACGCTGCGCGTGCGCTTCCGGATCGGCACCGATACGGTGCTCGGCCAGGCTGGCTGGACGCTCGACAACTTCCGCTTCCAGGGGATCGTCGACAGTCCGTTCCCGCGCCTGGTCCCAGACGCCGGCGTCTGCCTGCCCGGTGAGGAGCCCACGACCAGCGACACCGGCGAGTCGACCGGCCCCGGCGAGCCGACCAGCGGCTCGGGCGAGCCGACCGGCGGGACCGGCGAGTCGACGGATACTTCGAACGAAGCCTCCGACTCCGGGGGCATGAGCAGCGGTGCGGAGACCGGCTGCGGCTGCGTCGCCGATCCCCGCGGCGGCTGGCTGACCGGGCTGGCGCTGCCGCTCCTGGCGCTGCGCCGCCGTCGCCGGGTCACGTAAATCCGGGCGCGGCGACAATGTGCATACCGCGGCGACTCGGCGCCGCGGTCCATGGCAACCGTCACGGGCCCGGAGCAAGGGCGGGCGATCGCCTCCCGTCGAGCGGTGGGACTGCGGCGTCGTCGCGGGCGCACAGCCGTGACAGCGCCGCCGCCAGCGCTGGCGCGCTCACGTCGACCACCTCGCGCAGCACGCCGCTGGTAGCCCCTGCCATGCCGCGCGGGCTACGCTCCTCCAGCGGGCGCATCAAATCGTATTCGTGGGACCACAACCGCTCGTGGGTCCGGCTGTCCAGCAGCTCGAGCGCGAGCCGCAGGTGGGCGGCCCACCGCGTCCTGGTGAGGTCGACCTCCTCGAGCGCCAGCACGCGCCCCTGCAAGACCGCGTCGATCGACGCGTCGTACTCCCGCTCCACCCGCACGAACCAACCGCTCGTGGCATACCCGTCGCGCAGCGCGTCGCTCACCAGGATCCCGGGCGACACGACCCACTCATGGTATTCGTAGCGCTGGAGCTGATACTCGGACTCGCGATAGATCATGCGCACGTCGTCGTACGCCCCGGCCACCTGCATGTCTCTCACCAGCAGACTCGCGCACGCCTGCGGCTCGCTATCCGGGGGCAACATGCCGGGCCCGGCGGGCAGCTCCACGCGGTAGAGATGCGTGTTCGGAGCCATGGGCGCACACGCGAAGATGGCGGCGGCCACGGCCGCTCGAAGGCGCTTCATCGCAGCTCGCGCTCCCTGGGCGGCTTCGAGTGGAGCAGCAAGCTCGGCCGCGCCCGCAACGCCCGCACGAGAGCCCGGGCGTCCTGCGACACTCCGCGGATGTTGCCGATCGCCGCGCGCACGTCGTCTTCGTTCGCGTTCAGGATCGACCCCGCCACGACGAGCAGGCGCGAGAGCTCGAGGGACGCGCTGTCGGCGTGCTCCAGCGCTGTCGAGGCCCGCTGCGCGAAGGATTCGCCGGCGTGGGCCAGATCGCCGAAGTAGGCGCGCCCCTGGCTCAACAGCTGCCCGATCTGCTCGCTGGCCGAATCGAGCCGCTTCGCCGCGCGCGCGCCGTGCATGAGGAGCGCCGCCATGTGCCGTGGGTCGACGGCGTCGACGACCGCGGCGACCCGATCGGGATCGACCGCCGCGATCACCTTCTGCGCGTCCCGGACGGCCTGCCGCGCCTCCGCGACCAGCGTCTTCACCTCGTCGCCGAGCCCGCTCGCGTGCGCCTCGAGGGCCTCGAGCGTCGTCTCCCCGCGAGGGATGGTGCTCCCGGGAGCCAGCCGGCCACCGGCGAGCGTGCCTCCCGTGATGTCGATGGCGCGCTGGCCGGTCACTCCGACCCGTTGAAAGTAGGCCTTCGACGCCGCGGGGATCTCGATGCCGGGCTCGATCTTCAGATCGATCCGCACGCGGCCGAAATCGCTGCGATCGAGGGTGATGGCGGCCACCTTGCCGATCTCGACCCCGCGCATCGTGACGGCGGACTCGCGATCGATGCCCAGGGCCCCGCCGCTCGTGACGATGTGATACGCGGCGGTCGCTCGCCCCAGGCGCAGCCCGCCCACCAGCACGAGCGCCAGCACCATGACCGTGACGACGCTGACCACGAAGATCCCGAGCTTCACGGCTTGAGTGCGGCTGCGGGTCATGCTCGCTTCGACTCCTGAGACTCCCGGGTCGGCTCGCCGTGAAACAGCGCCTGCACGTCGAGGTCCTCGCTGCGCTCCAGCGTCGCAGGCGTACCGACGGCGCAGATGCCCCCGGCAGCGAGCACGACCGTGCGGTCCGAGAGCGTCCTGACCATCTCCATGTCGTGGGTGACGAGGATGACGGTGGAGCCCTGGTCGTCGCGCAAGCGCGTGAACTCGCGGCCCAGGACCGCGGCGTTGATCGGGTCGAGGCTGGAGGTCGGCTCGTCGCAAAAGACGAGCTCGGGGGCGAGCACGTTGGCGCGCGCCAGCGCGACGCGTTTGGCCTGGCCGCCCGAGATCTCTTGCGGCATGCGTTCGGCCAGATCGGCCACACCGAGCCTCGCGAGCTCGATGAGCGCCAGCTCCTGGATCACCGCGTCGGGCAGATCGGTGAGCTTGCGACCCGGGAACATGACGTTGTCGAGGACCGACATCGAGCTGAACAGCGCGTCGCTCTGGAACAGCACGCCCACGCGCGACAGCAGGCGCCCCCGCGAGCGCGGGCGCGTCGCGTAGAGGTCCTGGCCGAACAGGCACACCGCGCCCGCGGCCGGCTCGAGCAGCCCCACCATGGCGCGCAGCAGCGTCGACTTGCCGCTGCCCGAGCCGCCGATGACGCTGACGATCTCGCCCGTGTCGATGCGCAGGTCGACCCCTGTCAAGATCGGCAGCTCGCCGTATCCGACGACCACGTCCCGCAGCTCCACGAGCGCCGCCGAGCTCATTGCGCCATCGTCCATAGCGTGGTCACGATGCTGTCGACGATCATGACGAAGAGGATGCTGGCGACCGCGGCGCGCGTGGCCGCGATGCCGATGCTGAGCGCTCCGTACCCGCTGTGGAGCCCGGTGAAGGCGCTGGCGAGCCCGATCACCCACCCGAACAGCACGGACTTGACCGTGCCGAGCCACAGGTCGCCGAGCGTCATCTCTCGCAGCATCGTCTCGAACGCCGCCATCCAGTGCGGGTCGAGCCACACCGTCACCAGCAAGCCGCCGAGGATGCCGCTGGCGGTCGCTATCAGCGAGAGCGCCGGGGTGACGAGCGTGATGGCGAACAGGCGCGGGACCACCAGGTGCCGCACCGGCGAGATGCCCATGACGCGCAGCACGTCGTTCTCCTGGCGCATCTCCATCGTCGACAGCTGCGCGGCGATGGCCGGGGCCGTGCGACTGGCCAGCAGGATCGCCACGATGAACGGCGCGAACCCGCGGGCCATGCCGATGCCGACGAACTCCAGCACGACCGACTCGGTGCCGTAGTAATGCATCTGCACCCAGGTCTGGAAGTCGAGCACCAGACCCAGCAAAAAGCTCATCGTCGCGGCGATGGGCAGCGCGTCGGCCCCCATGAGCTCGAGCTGCTCCACGACATCGCGCCAGGCGAAGGTGCGGCGCCCCACCACGGCCCCGGCGGCGCCCTGCATCGCCTCGATGACCATGTCGGCCAGCGTCAACAGGCCGCTCCACCAAGCGAAGCACGATCGGCCCAGGCTCTCGAGCACGCCCGGCTCCGGCGGGTGTTTTGGGGGGTCAGGCTCCGGCGTTTCGGCGAGCACGCGCATGACCTCGGGCGTGGCGCCGTGCAGCTCGACGGCGACGCCCGAGCGCCTCAGCCGGCGCGTGACGGCGCGCAGCGTGGCGACGCCCGTGCTGTCGATCTGGCGCAGCGCGGACAGATCGAGCCGGAGGACGGCGGGTCGGGTCCGGGCGTGAATCTCGAGCTCATGCAGCAGCGAGCGCGGCCGTATCGCGTCGAGGCGCACGTCCATGGCCGGCAGTCTGACAAAGAGGCCAGCCCCGACCAGCGGCCGACCAGGAGAACACCCGCTGGCTCCCCATGCGGGCGACCCGCGACGCGCCGCTCCCGCCCTGCACCGCCCCACGTTCGCGGCCACCGCCAGATCGCCGCCCGCCTCCGTCGAGCTCGGCGGGGACTGGCAGGCGCGGCGGTCATGCGCCTCGCTCGGGCCCGGCGCGGGGGCATCGCTCGCTCGATTGCAGCGAGCACCCGAACGCGTGCGACCCTCACGGGCAGTCGAGGTCGACCTGCGCGCTCCCTGACGAAAGCAGTCCCTCGCAGGCCGCCCCGCACAGCCGGACGCGTGAATTGTTGCCGCTGCTGTACACCCAGCCGTCGCCGGTCGAACAATCAAGGTTCGGCGAATACGCGTAGTTCATGCCGTCGACCGTCACGCGGGTCACGGTCGGGTCGGCCGGCGTTTCGTTGAGGGTGAGTTCGCAGCCGAGGGTCACGTAAACCGCCTCGTCGAGATACGCGCCGAGCTCGCTCTCGTTGGTGGCGTCATAGAACTTGGCCCCGCCGGTCCGCGGGCGCCCGCCCGCTACGGCGAGCTTGTTGAACTCTTCCACCGGGTTGGTGTTGTCCGGGTTGCCGTCCTTCATGGCCGAACTGTAGGAGTCGGGCAGGTTGACGCCGACGACGGCCGTCGGGATCTGGTCGTTCGACCAGGCGGCGCCGACGATCCCGTGGGCGCTGGTGTCGAGGGTCTCGAACAGCCCGTCGGTGTTTGGCGCGCTGTCGGAACAATTCGGCGAGCCGTCGCCGATGAGCACCATCGCCCGCGCTTCGTTCGCCGGCGCCGAATCGAGGGAGGAGAGCGCCCCGTCGAGGCCGCGAGCCATCGGCGTCGCGCCCTTGAGCATCGCGTTCGCCGCTGGCAACGCGGCGCCGATCGCCCCCGCGCTACCCAGCGCCGGGGCGACCTCGGGCTTGGTATTGGTGACGCAAGCCGCAGCGCTGTAGTCGCTCGCCGCGGCGCTCGACGGGAACATCATCAGGCCGAGCTTGTGCTGCGCCTGATACTTGCCGACCACCGCGGTCAAGGTCTTGTGAAGGCTGCTCCACTTGCTGACCGCGGGGGTCCCGGGGTTGCCGTCGTGATCCCAGGTGCCGACCGAGAACGAGCCGCTGCGGTCGAGCACGAAGATCAGGTTGGTCGTCGGCGCGTCCAGTTGGAGGTTCTTGCAGGTGACCGGCTCGTCGGTGGTCATCGGCGGATCGGTGGTCGGATCGCTGTCCGACGTCGGCCCCGGGCCGCCCGTGACGGTCGGATCGCTCGACGGTCCGCTGGTCGGATCGCCGCCCGGCCCGCCGCCCGGCCCCGCGCTCGTGTCGCTGGCCGAGCCGTCGGTCGAGCCGTCGGTCGAGCCGTCGGTCGGGTCGCCGCCCGGATCGCCGCTCGGGTCGCCCCCGGACCCGCCGCCGGGGCTCATGCAAAGGTTGTCGCCCTGGCAGACGAGCCCGGCGAAGCATTGCCCCTGAATGCACGCCCCGCTGACGTACCCCGGATCGACGCCCGCGGAGTCCAGCGGGTTGCTGTCATTGTTGCAAGCGAGGGCGAGCAGCGAGATTGACGAGAGGAGACGTATCGACACGGTGGACATGATTCGGCGGATCGCGGCCGGCACGGGCTGATCGTGGAGCAATGTTTAGACGCGACGGCCGGTCGGCCGGGTTCGCCGCCGCGTGGTTCGATCAATCGTGTATCACAGGCCCGGCCCGGGCGGCGGTCGATCGGCGCGCAGCCGGACGCCCGGCGGCATGGTGGCAAACACGTAGCCGACGTCCTCGATGCAAACCGCCCGGCCCCGGATCGTCCACAGGGACCGGGCGCCGGGCGGGAGCGTGCGACACATCGCGCAGGTCATGCGCGAGGCAGCGCCGGTGCCACCGCGGCCCCGGCAGCGGGCGCACCTCCTGCGACATCGCTGCGGACGCGCCGGGCCTGCTCGGGTTGGCGACGATCGAGGACGACGAGCCCGGGCCGAGACAGGGCCCGGGCGCGCGTCCGCGCGGCAGCGGCCCGCTTCCGTGGCAGCGGCTGGCCATCTGCGGCCAGCCCCGGGCGAGGGGTTCACTACGCTCATTCATGGCGACCGGCCGGCCGACGCCCTGCGCTCATTCGGCCGGTCCTCCCATTTTTCTGCCCGGAGTCGATCCCATGCCCAACGTCCTCGCATTCACCCAATCATCGCACAATCTCACCGCGCCCGTCACCGGCGGGCTGGCGATCCTCGCCATCGCCACCGACATCACCGAGGCGATCTACGTCAACGTCCACGAGGCCGAGAGCAACTAGTGCCCGCGTCCGGTGAGTGACAGTGCGATCGCCGCGGCCCTGCCCCGCCTCGCGTCACGTGGCGCCGGCGGCGATGGCGTCCTGGAGGCGCGGGTACTCCGGGCGGAAGCCGAGGTCCTCGCGGATCCGGCTGACGTCGACCACGATCTCGAACCCGCGCCCAGCCTCGGCGGCGGAGCCGTCGGGCGGCGGCGCACCGACCGAGGCGAACAGCGCCGCCAGATCGGGCGCCTCGTCATCGGCGACGTTGTAGATGCGGTGCGACGGCGACGCCGCGTCGAGCACGCGCGCGACCGCCTGCGCGACGTCGGCGTGGTGAGCGATCGACATGCGCTGCGTCGGCAGGAAGCCGCGCATCATCGGGACCACCTCCGCGATGTGCGGATCGCCGTCGCCGTAGACGAAGGGGAGCCGGAGCACGCGCACGTCGAGGCCGTCGATCGCGAACAGGGCCCGCTCGGCGGCGAGCTTGCTGGCCGGGTATCCCGGGGCCGGCGTGCATGGATCGCCCTCGCTCGCGGCGCGCCCGCCATTCGCGCCGTACACCAGCCCGGTGCTCGTGAACACGAAGCGCTGGACCGCCGCGGCGCGGGCCGCGAGCGCGAGGTGCTGCGTGCCGCCGTCGTTGACGGCGTGCGCCTGCTCCGGCGTCGCGCCGCGGAAGAACGCGGCGCAGTGGACGACCGCGTCGACGCCCCGCACGGCGGCCACGAGCGAGGCGGCGTCGAGCAGGTCGCCGCGCACGAGCTCCACATTGCGCAGGCCATCGGCGCGGCTCGGATCGCGCACGAGGGCGCGCACTTGATGACCGCGGTCGGCGAGGCGACGCGCGAGACGGCTTCCGACCTTTCCGGTCGCTCCGGTGACGAGGATCTTCATGGCTCCGACCGTAGCGAGCCACGCGGCCGACGGATTGGAAAAACCGGACAACGTCGCGGCCCCGCTTGTGCGGGCGAGCGCGTGCCTTCATCCTGTTTGCCATGCACCTCGGCGCCGCCCTTCGCCAGCCTCACGATCCGAGCGGCGCTTCGACGGCGGCGATCGTCGAGGCGCTGCAGGTCCACGAGCCCGAAGCCGGTACGCCGCACGTCTTGCTGCCCCACGCGCAGGTCGAGATCGTGGTCCGCTTCGGGCCGGCGTCGCGGAGGGGGATCGATGCACACGTGCTCGGCGCGCGGGAGCAAGTGCGGCGCAAAGTCCCGCGCGGGACGCATCGCAGCATGAGCGCGCGGCTGCGGCTGGGCGCCTCCGAGGCCGTGTTCGGCGTCCCGGCGTCGACGCTCGCCGGCCGCATCGTCGCGCTCGAGGATGTCTGGGGCGACGCCGCGGCGCGCCGTCTCTTCGAACGACTCGCCGTCGCTGCCGACGGGCTCGCGGCCGCGAAGGTCCTCAATTCGGCGATCGCCGAGCGCGTGGCGACCGATGCGTGCCCGCCCTGCTCGCGCCTGGCGCTCGCAGCCGCCGAGCAGCTGCGCGCCCGTTCGGCCGACGGCGCGCACGTGAACGCCATCGCCAGGGCGCTCGGGGTGAGCGAGCGCCACCTCCGGCGGGTGTTCCGAGATGCTTTCGGGATCGGGCCCAAGGCGTTCGCCAAGCTGGCGCGCTTCCAGCGGGCCCTGCATGCGGCGCGCGCGGACGAACGGGCCGCGTGGGCGACGATCGCCGCCGACGCCGGCTACTACGATCAGGCCCACCTGATCGCCGAGTTCCACGCCATCGCCGGCGCGCCGCCGCGGGCGCTGCTCGGCGAGCTGCGGGTGGCGGCTGCGATCGGCTGATCGCTACGGTTCGTCCGCGGTGCGCGACCACGAATGGGAAGCGCGCTCAGGCGAAGGAGACGCCGGTGAGCTGCTCCGACACGCGCCATAGGCGTTCGGCGGCGGCCCGGTCTTCCGCTCGCGGCGGAACCTTCGCCAGGGCCGGAGAGCCACGCATCTCTCCCAGCCTGTCCGGGCCGTAGTAAGCGCCGGCCCTCGCCTCGGGCGAGGTCGCGGCGAACAGCGTCGGGAGCGCGCCCTGCGATGCCGGCTGGAACATGAACCACAGGAGCGTCCGGGCGAGCCCGGCGGCGCTCCAACGGCCGGGAGCGTTGTGAAGGAGGTCGGTGCGCGAGATGCCGGGGTGCGCGGCGATGCTGGTGACGCCCCACCGATTCGCCTCGCTGCGCCGCTGCAGCTCGAGGGCGAACATCAGGCAGGCGAGCTTGGACTGGCCATAGGCCCGCATCGGCGCGTAGCTCCGCTCCGCCTGCAGGTCGTCGAAAGCGAGCGCACCATCCCGCGCAGCGACGCTCGACAGCGTGACGATGCGCGGGCTCGTCCCATTGCGGAGCAGCGGCATGAGCTGGGCCGTCAGGGCGAAATGGCCGAGGTAGTTGGTGCCGAACTGCAGCTCGAAGCCGTCCGAGGTCTCTTGCCGGCTCGGCGGCGTCATCACGGCGGCGTTGTTGATCAAGAGATCGATCCTGTCGCTCTGGCTCCGCAGCCGCGCGGCGAATCCCGCCACGGACTCGAGACTGGCGAGATCGACATGCTCGAACCGGACAATCGCCGATGGCACTTCGGCGAGGACCCTGGCGACAGCGTCCGCCCCTTTTTGCGGGTTGCGGCCCGCGATGATGACCTCGCTCCCTGCCCGCGCGAGCCCCAGGGCATCCTCGAGTCCGAGCCCCCCGGTGCCGCTGACGACGGCCAGACGGCCCTTCTGAGCAGGAATGTCGGTGGTTTTCCAGTTCGCCATGATGCTTTCGCCGGTGACGAGGACGGATCGAGTCCTCGAGTTCCATGGCGGCATGGTAGGGACCCTACGAACACCGGAGAAGAGCGCGCTCGCCCGACACACTGTCTGCTAGTATCAGACAATGAGCTTCGACCTCGACTCGCTCAAGGTGTTCGTCCGGGTCGCCGAGCTGCGCAGCTTCACCCAGGCCGCGCAGCAGCTCGGCATGCCGAAGGCGCGCGCGTCGGCGCATGTGCAAAGGCTGGAGGGCGAACTCGGGGCTCGGCTCCTCCGCCGCTCGACTCGCGTCGTGTACCTCACCGCAGAGGGAGAGGTGCTGCTGAAGCGCGCCCACAGCTTCCTCGCAGAGGCCGAAGAGATCGGGGCGCTGTTTCAGGCGGGTCGCGGGCTGCGTGGGAGGGTGCGCGTCGAGCTCCCGGTCCTCATCGCGCGGGATTTCGTCATCCCCCGGCTGCCCGAGCTGCTCGCGCGCCATCCGCAGCTCCAGCTGGATATCTGCGCGAGCGACCGAATCGTGGCAGCGCTGCGCGAGGGGCTCGACGTCGTGCTGCGCGTGGGGCCGGTCGACGAACCGGGGCTGGTCGGGCGCCGGATCGGCGAGGCGACGATGATGAACTGCGCGAGCCCCTCGTACCTGCGCCAGCACGGGACTCCGCGCACGCTGGAGGATCTGCGCGACCACTTGGTCGTCCACTACGCCACCGACTCGGCCCCGGTCTTCGAGTATTTCGACGGCACGACCTACAAGGAGCTGCCGATGCGCAGCGCGCTGACGGTCGACAACTACGACGCCTACGAGGCGGCGTGCATCGCCGGCCTGGGCATCGTGCAGTTGCCGCGCCCCGGGCAGGAACGGCACGCGAGCAAGCTGGTCGAGATCCTGCCGGAGCTCACGGCGAGGCCGGTGCCCATCACGCTGCTGCACACGCACGGGCGCGCGGCGCCGCGTCGCGTCCGCGCCGTGATGACCTGGCTGACGGAGCTGCTCTCACCCGTCGTCAGCGAGCTCGTGAAGCCTCTGTGAGACACGCTCGACCCGGCCGAGGATGCGTTCTCCTGCGAATGGGCAGCCCATCGGCCGCGAGACCCTCAGGAACGAACGGGACACCGGCGCCTCCTCGGACGAGGCGCCGGCGCGCGACCTGCTGCGATACGCGAACCCGAGCGCTCGCCGGCGCGAACTTCTGGTACACGTCGACAGCTCGTCGATGCCACTCGCACCCCTGAAAGACCGCAAGCAGCTCATGGCCGCCTGTCTCGAGCGCGACATCGCGATCGAGGGCTGGAACTACTGCGCGACGCTCGACCCCGACGGCGCCACGCTGCTGCTCGGCCGCAACAGCGGCATCCTCGTGATCGACCTCGTGAGCGGCGGCTCGCGCGAGGTCGAGGTGCCCGCCGCCGTGTACGACGCGGTCTCGTGCCTCGAGTTCACGGCCGATCGCACGCGGGTGATCGCCACCCTGTGGGTCGGCTCCGTCGCGGTGCTCACCTGGCCGGAGCTGCGCTGCGTCGCCGTGCACCGCGTCTGCGACACGCGCCTGCACGGGCTCGCCGTGCTGCAGGACGGCCGCTCGGCGTGGCTCGGCGGTCACGACGGCCGGCGCACGCGGATCGACCTCGACGACGGGACCGTGCTCGCCGCCTGCGCTGACGAGCAGATGTGGATGGCCGACGCGGCGCTGTCTCCCGACGGCGAGCTCCTGGTCACGGCGGACGCCGCCGGCAACGTGCGCCTGTGCGACCCCCAGTCAGGGGCCGAGCGCCGCCTGCTGCGGATCTCCGGCTCCGCGCAGAACATGAGCTTTCACGGCGAAGAGCTGCTGGTCCCTTCGCTGACGACCGCGATCGTCGATGTCGCCAGCGGAGAGACGCGCGCCGGCTTCACGGGCGAACACAAGCTCGGCGCCCAGACGGCGACGTTCGTCACCGACGAGCTGGTGGCGACCGGCGGCGCCCACGATCCGCTGCTCGTCCTGTGGGACCGCACCGACGGCAGCAGCGCGCTGACGCTGAAGCCGTACAACAAAGGCGCGATCGAGCGTGTACTGCTGACGCCCGACCGCGAGCACCTGGTCGTCGTGCCGCGCTGCGATCAGGCGGTCCAGATCTGGCGCGCGACCGGGCTGGTCGAGGCGGCGCGGCGCAGCCGCTGACGGCCCGCACGCGGTCGTTCACCGGCACCGAAGCCGGCGCAGCGAGGGTCTTCGACCACGGCATGCGGAGCGCGATGTCGACGGGCTTCCTCGCGAGGAGGAACGCGCGGCTGAACGCTTCTTCTTTCTCGGGCTCGACGTCGGGCGCCGCGTAGTCGCCCGTGTCCCCACGCAGCAGCGTCGCGCCATCAGCCGACGACTCATCGAAGCGCGCGTGCGCCGGATCGAGCACTCTGCTCGGTCCCTGCGCGATTTCGCGGCGGCCGTGCGCGGACACCGAAATCGAATTCGTCACGGCCGTGGGACGACGACCTGTGGCACGATCGCGGCCCGGCGTGAGCGAGATCGTCGAATTCGCCTGCGGCTCGTGCGGCTCGCAGATCCAGGTCGAGGCCCACCTGCGGACCGCGACCTGCCCGTACTGCGCCTCGCCGGCGGTGGTCGAGCGGCCGCGGGACGCCGGGCTGCCGCAGCCGGACTTCGTGCTCGCGTTCATCGTCCCGCACGAGCAAGCGCTGGCCGCGGCCCGGCGCTGGGTGAGGCGGGCCTGGCTCGCCCCGGAGGCGTTCCGCAAGGCCACGGTCGAGGCCATCCGCGGGATCTACGTGCCCTCGTACCTGTTCTCGGCGGCGGCCCACGCGGAGTACTCCGCCCGCATCGGCGAGAACTACACGGTGACCTACACGACCACGGACTCGAAGGGCCGCACGACCACGCGCACGCGCACCGAGACCGAGTGGCACACGCTCGCGGGCAGTTACTCGGCCTACGTCAGCGACGTCGTCGTCACGGCCTCGCGGGGCATCGGCAATCACGAGCTCGAGGGGGTCGAGCCCTTCGACCTGCGCGCGCTCCACCGCTATTCGCCGCGCCTGCTCTCCGGGTGGATCGCCGAGGAGGCGTCGATGACAGCCGAGGTGTGCCGCGAGCTCGCGGTCGCCGAGGCGATGGCCGAGGTCCAGCGGCGCATCGCGAAGATCCTGCCCGGCGACCGGCAGTCGGACCTCGAGGTCAGCGCCCGCCTCGCCGACATCGCCCAGGTCCTGATGCTCGCGCCGGTGTGGGTGCTGCCGGTCCGCTTCGCCGACGACCGCGTGGTCCGCCTGCTGGTCAACGGCCAGACCGGCAAGGTGTTCGGCAAGCCGCCGCGCTCGTGGGTGAAGATCGGCGCGCTGGTCCTGTTGATCGTCGGCCTCATCACCGCGGGGGTGCTGCTTGCCCAGCGCTGAGACTCCCGCGACGCCGGCCCGCTCGGCCTGCGGCCGCTGCGAGTCGCCGCTCGAAGCCGGTGATCTGCGCTGTGCGGTGTGCGGGCTGCCGACGCCGGGTGAGGCGCTCGTCAGCGCCGAGACGCACGTCGAGCTGCTCCGCTGCGAGGGCTGCGGCGCTGCGGTGTCCTACGACGTCGAGGTCCGCGCGCCGAAGTGCTCGTTCTGCGGCTCGTTGATGCACGTCGAGCGCCCCGAGGACCCGGTCGAGGAGGCGTCCGCCTACCTGCCGTTCACGGTCGACCCCGCGGCGGCGGCCGAGGGGTTGCGGCGCTGGCTCGGCACCCTCGGCTTCTTCCGCCCGAGCGACCTCCAGGCGGCAGCGACGATCGGCGAGTTGAAGCCGCTGTGGTGGGTCGGCTGGGTGTTCGACGCCGAGGTGCTGGTCAGTTGGGCCGCCGACTCCGAGGTCGGCTCACGGCGCGCGTCCTGGGCCCCGCACGCGGGCCAGCAGTCGTTGAACCTGCGAAGCGTGCTGGTGCCGGCGTCCCGTGGCCTGAGCGCTGCGGAGTGCCAGGCGATCGGCCGCGGTTACCGCGTCGAATCGGGCGGCCCGCCGCCGGAGGCCCGCCCGGGCGTGCTGATCGAGCGCTTCGACGTCCAGCGATCGGCGGCCCGCCGGGCGATCGCCGAGGGGCTCGAGCGCGCCGCGCTGGTGCACGCGAGCGAGTGGGTGCCCGGCAGCCGCCAGCGCAAGCTCTCGGTCGCGGTGCTGCCCAGGCGCCTCGACTCGGAGCGCCTCGCCTTCCCCGCCTACGTGCTCGCTTACCGCTACCGCGACAAGCTCTACCGCGCGGTGGTCAACGGCCAGGACGCGGCGGTGGTCACCGGCAAAGCGCCGCTCTCGATCGCGCGGATCGTCCTCGTGATCGTCGGAGGGCTCGCCGCGATCGCGCTGATCGTCGCGCTGATCGTGGTCCTGGCCGATTGACGAGAGAGGCCGATGGGGCCGTGAATGCGCCGTGCCACCCCCGGGGGGCCGCGCCCGCTCGCCACCACCAAAGGACAAACGATGGGTCTCGCGCGCCCGGCGGACCGTATGTCACGCACGGTGCATTGTCGAACAGGGCCGGACATCACCGGGCGGAGGATCGCATCATCGCATTGCCCGACACGGGCCTGCGATTCCCCTCGCGCGAGCAGGGCAATTGCGACCGCGCATTCACGTGAGCGCCCGTCCCCGCCACGAGCGCGTCCTCGTGTGGCTCCGGGGCCAGCAGCCCCATCCTTTGGGTGTCGGTGGTGGTCGCAGCCCGCATTCGCCGTCTGCGGGCCAGCGTATCCTCCGAGCACCCGGCCAAGCGCACACCGGCCATCGAGGCGCCTGCGCGTCCTGAGGGGGCCCTACCAGGCGCGCGCGAGCCGTCTCGGGGCATCGCATTCGCGGATGAACCAGCTCGCAGCGGGCCGCCACGCGCTCCGGGACGCGTCGCTCGGCGGGGCGAAGGGCACTGGCCTGGGTCGGCACGAAGAGATTGTGGATACAGGTCAGCTCTGGTATGGTGCTGCTGTCATAGGGGTCGTGCTGACCCACTCCTTGCCTCTGGGCAAGGGCTCTTCGGACATGTTCCACGGGACAGGGCCATTCGATGGACCCTGAATGCCCGCTGGAGGAGGAATGCGCATGCTTCGTACCGCTGGAGTCGTCTCGTCGATCGTCTCGTGTTTCCTGCTGTCGGCCTGCCAAGAGGGAGGAGGTGCAGCCGGTGATGATGCTTCCGCGGCGGAGCGCATCGTCACCGCCGAGGATCTCGAGGGGCTCGGGGCGGCGGGCGTGCTCGAGCTCGACCTGGGGGCGGAGGCGGTGCGGTTCTCGTTCGCAGCCGGGCCGATCGATTTCGCCAGGGTCGTCGTGGTCGGTGAGGATGGGCGCCGCGCGCTGCTGCAGGACCTGCTGGCGCGCCGCGGCGAGGCATGGGGCGTGATCCCGGCGCGGCTCGAGCTGGGTGACAGCTTCCTGGTCGACGCCGGGATGGTCGCCGACGCGGCGAAGCAGCGGCCGACCGCGCTGATGGTGGCGCAGGAGACGGCGCTGTCGCGGCTGCCGCGGATCGATCAAGTGGTGACGGCGGGCGACGGGGTGCCTTCGCTGGTCGTGGGCGACCTCGGGTTCCTGCCGAAGGGCGAGGCGCGGGCGGCCGCGCAGACGTTCCTGCAGGATGTCGCGCCGGTGTTCCGCATGCACGCGGCGACCGACCTCGAGCCGATGCGCGTGAAGAGCGACGACCGTGGTCAGGTCCACGTGAAGTTCCAGCAGTACTTGCACGACCTGCCGGTCATCGGCGGCGCGCTGACGGTCCACGCCGACGGGGTCAGCGGGCGCGTGCACGCGGTCAGCGGGCGGTTCATCGCCGGCGAGGAAGTGGCGAGCGAGCCCGAGATCGAGGGCGAGGCGGCGCTGGCGACGGTGCTCGCCGGTCTCCCGGCCGACGCAGCCAGCACCGACGCGCCCGACCTCGTCTATGTGGTCACCGAGGATTCGGTGGCGCTCGCATGGATGGCCGAGGTGACCTACACCAGCGCCGACGGGCCCGAGCGCGACTTCGTGTTCGCCGACGCCCGGACCGGGGAGCTCGTGACGCGTCACCCGCAGCACCACCGGGCGCTGGCGCGCAGGGTCTACGACGCCAAGAAGGGCGAGAACCTGCCCGGCTCCGAGATCGCCAACCCGGGCAGCTCGGCCGACCTCTCGGTCAAGGACGCCTTCAACTACTCGGGCACGACCTACAACTTCTACAAGGATCGGTTCGGCCGCGACTCGTTCAACGGCGCCGGCGCGACGATCCACTCGACGGTGCACTTCAGCGTCGGCTACGACAACGCGTTCTGGAACGGCTCGCAGATGGTCTACGGCGACGGCAGCGGGCAGTACTTCTCGTCGCTCGCGCGCGACCTCGACATCGTCGCCCACGAGCTGACCCACGCGGTCACCCAATACGAGGCGAACCTCGTCTATCAGAACCAGTCCGGCGCGCTCAACGAGGCCTTCTCCGACGTCATGGCGGCCTCGCTGCAGGCCCACCTGGCCGGCGGCGTGGTCTCGGCGGCCACGTGGAAGCTGGCCGAGGCGTCGTGGACGCCGAACACCTCCGGCGACGCGATGCGCTACATGGACGACCCGATCAAGGACGGGCAGTCGTATGATTATTGGCCGACCCGCTACCAGGGCAGCCAGGACAACGGCGGCGTGCATCTGAACTCGGGCATCGCCAACCTGGCGTTCAAGCTGCTGGTCACCGGCGGGGTCCACCCGCGCGGCAAGACCTCCAACAACGTCGCGGGCATCGGGATCACCAAGGCGAGCAAGATCTTCTACGACGCCCTGGTGACCTATCTGCCGGCCACCGCGACCTTCCAGGACGCCCGCAACGCGACGGCCCAGGCGGCCACCGCGATCCACGGGGCGGCCTCGGCGGAGGTCGCTGCGGTGCACGCGGCGTGGACGGCCGTCGGCGTGCCTGGCGACCCGGGCAGCGGCGGTGGCGGCGGTGGCGGCGGCGGCGGGAGCTGCACCGGCACGCAGTACCAGGGAACCCTGTCCGGCGCAGGGGCCCAGCAGGCCCAGCCGAACGGCTCGTACTATCAGACGACCGCGACCAAGACGCACACGGCCTGCCTGACCGGGCCGAACGGGACGGACTTCGACCTGTATCTCCTCAAGTGGAACGGCAGCGCTTGGGCCCAGGTGGCCAAATCCGAGACCGAGACGTCGAGCGAGTCGATCTCCTACGTCGGCACCGCGGGCTTCTACTCGTATACGGTTGGGTCGTACGCTGGCGCCGGAAACTACACGCTGACCGCTGGCGTGAAGTAACCTCGTGATCCACATGGCGCGACGAACATGGTCCTCGGGCCATGTTCATCGCGCCATGTCCTTTGATATCACCTCGTGGTCCGCCCTGCCCCGGTCGCATGCACGCCGAGCCGAAGCAGTCGCAGGCCCGGCGAGGTTGACAGGCGGTCGCTGCCGCACGAGCATCGACGCGTGGCGACAGTCCGGACGACGCTTGTCCGAGTCGAGGTCGAGACCGGTACGTCCGCCGAGCGAGAACTCGCGGAATGGTTGCGACGCTGGCGACGGCGCGGCGTCCGACGCGACGGCAAGCCGTCCTATCCGCACCAGGGCGCGTCGATGGTGCTCGTGTTCCATGCCCCTGAAGCGGCCATCGCCGACCTCGAGCGAGGGTTCGCCGGCTCGTCGTCCGCCGTGGTCACGCGCGTGCCCGCCGACGCTGGCTGAGCCGCGCAGGGGTCCCGCGCGACGTCATTCGGCAGGTCACGGGCCCTGCGCTAGCGTCCGGGCGCGATCGTCGGCCGATACGTGGGCCGCTTGCGGGCCCGGGTCTCCTGCTCGAACGCGAAGCCGAGCGCCAGCAGCTCGGCCTCGCCGTTCGGCTTGCCGAGGAACGCGAGCCCGACCGGCAGCCCGTGGATCTCGCCCATCGGCACCGTCAGGCTCGGCGTCCCGGCGATCGCGGCCATGCTCGTGCCGCTGCCCGTAAACCTGTCCCCGAGCACAGGGTCGATCGGCCAGGCGGGTCCGGTGGTCGGGGCCACCACCGCGTCGAGCTTGTGCTGCTTCAGCGCCGCCCCGAGCCCCTCGTCCCACGCGAGCTTGCGCGCCGTCTCGCGGGCCGCGACGTACTCGGGCGAGTCGAGCGAGCCCTTGGCCTGCGCCTGCTCGAACAGCTCCTGCCCGAACCACGGCATCACCACCACCGCGTGCTCGCGGTTCCAAGCGATCACGTCGGCGAGCGACGACACCGGCGCGCGCGAGTCCTTGAGGTAGCGGTTCAGGCCGTCCTTGAACTCGAACAGCAGCACGTCGAGCGCGACCTCGTCCCACTTGTTCCACGTAGCGATCTCGATCGGGTCCACGACCTCGGCGCCGCGGGCCACGAGGGTCGCTACCGCGGCCTCGGTGAGCGCGTCGACATCGGGGTGGTAGCCCATCGCCTGCCGCAGCACGCCGATCCGCTTGCCCTGCAGCGCGTCGATCGAGAGCCCCTTCACGTAGTCGCGCGGCTCGCCCTCGGCCAGCGCCGCGAGCACGAGCGCCGCTTCGGTGACGGTGCGCGTCATCGGGCCCGCGGTGTCCTGCGTCGCCGAGATCGGGATGATGCCCTCGCGGCTCACGAGGCCCACCGTCGGCTTGAGGCCGACGAGGCCGTTGACCGCCGACGGGCACATGATGCTGCCGTCGGTCTCGGTGCCGACGCCGACGGCGGCGAGGCTGGCCGCGATCGCGGCGCCGGTCCCCGAGCTCGAGCCGCAGGCGTTGCGGTCGAGCACATAGGGGTTGCGCGTCTGGCCGCCGCGGCTGCTCCAGCCCGACACCGCGCGCAGCGAGCGGAGGTTGGCCCACTCGCTGAGGTTGGCCTTGCCGAGGATCACCGCCCCGGCCGCGCGCAAGCGGGCCACGAGCGGCGCATCGGCGCGAGGGCGATGCGTCGCCAGCAACACCGTGCCGGCCGAGTTGGCCATGCCGACGACGTCGATGTTGTCCTTGATCAGCACCGGGATCCCGTGCAGCGGCCCGCGCACGCGGCCGGCCGCGCGTTCGCGGTCGAGCGCCTCGGCCTCCGCGCGCGCCCGCGGGTTGAGCTCGATCACCGCGGACAGTCGCGGGCCCGCGACATCGATCGCCGCGATCCGCTCGAGGTACGCCGCGGTCAGCCGCGCCGAAGTCAGCGAGCCGTCCTTCATCTGCGCCTGCGCTGTCGACACGTCGAGCTCGATCACCGCCGGCGCGACGCTGTCGGGCTCCCGCGCGTCGGCACCGGGACGACAACTGGCGAGGAGGACCGCAACTCCGACGACGAGGGCGCGACGCATCGCGGCTACCTTACCGCACCACTCGCCGCGCGGGTGTCCGGTGACTCCTGCCGTCACACCCGCCACGTCTTCCGGAGCCCTTCGAGGACGCGGTCCCGGTTGGCGGGCGTCAGCTTCTTGATCTCGCGCGGCTCCCAGGACTCGGGGTGTCTGCCGAGGATGTTCTCGTTGAACACGCAGGCCACCTCGTCGCCGACCTTCGGCGCCGGCCTCGTGCACGAGAAGGGGCCCTCGAACTCTGCGAAGGGGGCGTCCCGATCCAGCGCGATGCGAAAGAGCTGCTTCTGCAGCATCTCCGACACGACCTCCCCGACGTGAACGACGCGCCCGACGCCGACAAAATTCTTCGGCGCCCGGTAGCGTGCCAGCACAGCGGCCTCTTCGGCAGGCTCGAAGTAGTGCAGAGAGTACTCGGGGGGCCCGTCGTGCTTGAGCTTCCAGCCCTGTGACGACAGCTCGATGGCGCGGGGCCCGACCCAGACAGTCCGCTCCCGGCTCCCGACGTCGGGCTTGAAGTCCGACGCATACACCAAAGAATTCTCGAAGTTCGCCTTGATCCAGCGGCCGAGCGCGTTGAACCAGGAGGTCATCGCGCGCGCGGTCTTCGGGTTCGTCGCTGGCGCCCCTCTCCAGCCCGTGGCGAGCGCGATACGGCCCACCCCGATCGAGGTGCCCTTGACCGGAGAGCGCAGGAACTGGATGAGCGACTCGTCCGAGCGCAGGCAGTAGTCGTCGCACGACGCGACGTGCTCGACATGCGGCCGAGGGAGGATGGCCGCGTCCCACAGCATGCAATGCAGGCTGTGGATCTCCCGGACCTCGCGCGTGCGGGGGAACTCGGGGCCCGGGCTCCGCACGTCGGTGATCAGCGAGACGGTCGGCCGCTCGAACACGAAGCTCAGGAAGGCGGCTTCATCTTCGGGCGCCATGAGCGTGATGAGCTGCGAGCGCACGCCTGTCACTGTGCCACGCTCGAGCTCGGACGTGGGCGCCGAACAGCTCGCCCGGATCGGTGCCGACCCACGGGTCGCCACGAACCCGAGGGCGCACGAGCTGGCGTCGTCGGCGACGGCACCGCCTACCAGCGCGTCAGGCGTGGTTGGGAAACACCGATGGACGTGCAGGCTCTGCAGTCGAGCGCAGTCGTCATCTCGACCGCGACGCCGGCGCTCAGTGAGAGCTTCGGCGTGACGCTCCTGGGCATTCATCGGCCGAGCGGAGCCGCCGCGGTCACGCCGGCCCCAGCGCCCACCCCAGCCGCCCGAGCCCCTCCGCCAGGAACCTCGCGCTCGCCTTCACCCGCGGCACCGAGCGCACGTCGCGGTGCACCCCGAGCCACAGCTGCCGCCGCGGGCCCGGTACCGGCGTCGGCAGCAGGCGCAGGTTCGGCGCGCGGTCGCCGAGGAAACGCGGCAGGCAGGTCATGCCGAGCCCCGCCGCGGCCATCGTCACCATCGGTTCGCGCCCGTTGGTGCGCACGCCCACCCTTGCTCGCCCGGCGATCTGCGGCAACCACTCGACATCGGGGATCTTCGTCAGCGACTCGCTCATCGCAATCAGCACGTGCCCCTCGCACTGGGCCGCGAAGTCCGGCATGCCGCGCTGCGCGAGGTAGCCGTCGGACGCGTACAGGCCGAAAGCGACCGCGCCCACCTGCCGCTGCACCACCTCCGCCTGCTCGAAGCGCGACGGCCGGACCGCGATGTCGGCCTCGCGGCGCGACAGGCTCAGGTGCCGCACGTCGGCCACCAGCTCGAGCTCGAGCCCCGGGTGCTCGCCGACGAACGGTCCCAGCAGCGGCCCCAGCACGCTGCCGACCAGCCACTCCGACGCCGTGATCACCACGCGCCCGCGCAGCCCCACGTCGCGCCCCGCGGCCACCCGCTCGGCGGCCAGCGCCGCGGCCTCCATCTGCTCGGCGCGCGCCAGCATCATCCGTCCCGAGGGTGACAGCGATTGACCCGTCGCCGCCGGCACGAACAGCCGCGCCCCGAGCGTCCGCTCGAGCGCGGCCATCCGGCGCCCCACTGTCGGCTGGGTCACCCCCAGCCCGCGCGCCGCCGCCGAGAACGAGCCCGCGCGGGCCACCGCGAGGAAGAAGCGCAGGTCGTCCCAGTCGAGCACCGCCTGCCAGCGTACACGGCCCCATGCAGAAATGCATGCCAGGCGTGTGCCGTTCGGCAATCGACCTCTCTGCCGGGACCCGTCATGCTCGATGGCATGTCTCGCCGCCAGTTCCTCCGCGTGGTCGCCGGCGCCGGCGGCCTGCTCGGTGCGTGCCGCACCACGGGCGCCCAGCCGCCCGTGGGCGGCCGCGCCGAGATCCGCGCGATCTGCTTCGACCTGTTTACCCTGTTCGACCCACGCGGCGTGGAGCGGGCCGCCGAGGCCGTCGCCCCCGGTCAGGCCGCAGAGCTGTGCCGCGACTGGCGCGTCCGACAGTTCGAATATGCATGGCTGCGCGCCACCGCCGACCAATACCGCGACTTCGAGTTCGTCACCGGCGAGGCCCTCGATTACGCCGCCGGGGCACGCGGTCTCTCGCTGTCCGCCGCCGAGCGCCGCCGCCTCGTCGCCGCATACTCCGAGCTCACGCCGTGGCCCGACACCCGCGCCGCCCTCGACGCATGGCGGCGCGTCGGCCTGCGCCTGGCCCCCCTCGCCAACTATTCGCCGGCGATGCTCGATCGCCTGCTCACGCACGCCGGGCTCGCCGACCTGTTCGACGACCAGATCAGCACCGACCGCGCCCGGACCTACAAGCCGAGCCCGCGGGCCTACGCACTCGGACCGACCGCGCTCGGCGTCCCGCGCGAGCAGATAGTCTTTGCCGCGTTCGGCGGCTGGGACGCCGCCGGGGCCGCCTGGTACGGCTTTCCCACGTTCTGGCTCAACCGCCTCCAAGTCGCGCCCGAGGCCCTGTCAGCCGCCGCGCATGCGACTGGCGCGACGCTCGCCGATCTCGCCGCGTTCGTCGCCGCTTGAACCGTCGAGGAAGCCGCGTCTGGCCATCGGGGATGGGCCAAGATCGCGGGGCCTTCGTCGGCTGGCTCGACCCAGGGGAGCGGCGTGCGAATCTCGACGGCGAGCGGCACCGTCGGGTCGTGGATGCCGTCGGCGAAGCCGCCGCGCGACGAGTGGAACGCGAGCGACAGGCCGTTCATCTGCTGATAGAAGCTCCGCAAGGCAGCCGGGAGGGCGAACCCCAGCCGGGACACGGGAACACTCATCGCCGGCGCTCGGCGCGGCCTCGTTCATGCTCTCGTTCACCGCTCAGCGCTTCGCCGCCCCCCAGTCGCCGTGTCCGCCGTACGACGAAGACAGCGGCATCTACCTCGCCTGGTCCACCAGCCCCGCGGGCCCCTTCGCCCCGCCCGCCCGACCGTGGGAGCCGCTGCCGGCGGGCGCCGAGCTCTCGACCTGTCTCTATCGCCCTGTCCTTCCGCACAGTCTGGACTTCGCCTCCGACGACTGCCAAGGCGTCCCCTGCCACCTCATCATGCGTCTCGACTCGACGGTGTTCCACGGCCCGCAGACCGGTCGCTGGTGGCTCGCCTATTCCTGGTACACCAACAGCCCGCCGACACTCGCGTGGGAGCTCGCCAACCACGGCCAACACGTCCACCTCGTCGAGCTCGACCTCAAGGATCCGTTCGCCGTCCGCTGCGACCTCGCCACCGCGCAGATCCACGCCGGCACCCCCCACGACGGCGAGACGCTCGCGCGCCTCGCCGCCAGCTGCTCCGGCTGCGAGCAGATGCTGTCGATGACGCGCGGCCCTCTCGGCGAGGAAATGCTACGCGACGGTGTTTCCCTGGGCGTCGTCGAGGCCCCGAGCCTGTTTCGCCGCGGCGAATACGTGTATCTCCTCCTCAGCGGCAGCAACTGGGACTCCCCCTATTACCACGTGTACTGGGTCGCCGCGAAGTCCGTCGAGGAGTTGGTGTACACCAACCCCGGGCGGCTCGTCGGCCGCTTCCTGATCCCGAGCGACGGCCAGGCCTTCGGGCACGGCTCTGCTGTGCTCGGCCCTGACGGCGAGCGCTGGTACTTCGTCCACCACCGTCTCGCGCAGGTCCCGTGCGAGCAGTCCGGCTGTAAGCGCGACGTGTGGGTCAGTCCGATTGAGTTCGACGATCGCGGCGACGGCCTCGCTGACGTGCACATTCGGCCACGCTGGCCCGCTCAGGACCCGAGCTTCAGCGTCGCCGTCTCAGCCGGCCGGCAGGAGGCTCCG
This sequence comes from Nannocystis bainbridge, assembly GCF_028368995.1. Lineage (GTDB taxonomy): Bacteria > Myxococcota_A > Polyangia > Nannocystales > Nannocystaceae > Nannocystis > Nannocystis bainbridge. Next base: position 1,866,942 of record NZ_JAQNDL010000001.1, read on the forward strand.
CCTCACGCGCTCCCAGCCGAGGCCCGGGATGACTGAAACAACCCCGGACAGACTGCGCACAGCTCGTCGCTGCGGCGGGAGAGGAGGGCGTGTCATCGGTCGTGCAGGGCCAGGCAGACGGCTCTGGCCTCCGACAGGGGACCGAGCGTCCGCTCAGTTCAGGTGATAGCGGGTTCCCCTGGCTTTTCCGGACCAGGTGAGCTCCCCGGCCTCGATGAGGCGGTTCAGACCTGCGCGGACCTGCATGTTGGAACCACCGATGCGCTCTTGAACTTGTGAGGCACTGACGGGGCCTCCGATGGCCGTCACGACCTCGAGAAGCCTTTTGTCGAAGGCTTCGCGGCCGGCATGCGTTCGCGTATTTACGTCCGCCACCTCGACCGTATTCGTCGGGTGGGACTTGGCCGGGGCAGCCTTGCCCCCCGGAGCCTCTCGGACGGGGGTTTGTGAGCCATGACGCCCTTGCAAGTCAGAGATGGTGATCGAGCGCAGCAGTGAGCCGAGCTCTCCGCGCGCCAATTGCTGCAGTTCTGCGAGGGTGAGCTGGGGGTGCTGAAGCAGGAGCTCGATCAGGAGCTCACGCTTGCGGTCTTCCATTGCGGCCACGAGATCGAACTTGGACACGGCCGCGACAGTAGCACACTTGCGCAAGTGTCTGTACGCTCGCTCGGCCGTCGCTGGCGACCGAGCCCCGCCGAGCTCGAGTCGTGCCGCGGGTATCGAACGGGCCGAGTAAGTCGTGCTCCCTGTCACTGGCCTCGGCTCGCACCCCGGCGCTGACGCTATACGAGCGGCGCCTCGCACCGCGCGGTCGTCGAAAGCGCAAGGCCGTCCCGACACGACCGACGAGCGAACGGCTGCAAGAGCCGGCCGGGAGGTCATGGCGCTCGCGCAAAGGTGGTCCAATTCTACGGCCCTCTCCATGCGGAGCCGTACCGACGAAGCGCCGACGCACGCCGTCTCGACCGGCGCGGGCGACCGCCACGCGCGCCCCTTGCAGGCGCGACGGGCGCGACGGGCCGAGGCCCGCGTGGGGGTCGAGGCCGACCCGATGCGGGCCATGACCGCGGCGCTGTCCGAAGCCTTCACGCAGCTCCGCAGCTCCGAGCGCGGTCTGACCGACCGCGAGGTACGAGACCGCCTCGCGGCGCTCGGACTCAACGAGGTCGTGCCCCCCCAGCGCGCCAACCTGGTGCGCGACGTCCTGGCCCGCTTCGCCAACCCATTGATCGCCATCCTCGCGTTCGCCAGCGTCGTCTCGCTGTCGCTCGGGGACCTCGTCAACGCGAGCATCATCCTCGTGATGATCGCCCTGAGCATCGCGCTCGAGACGTTTCAGACCCGCCGTTCGCAGGCCGCGGCCGAGCGGTTGCGGGGTCGCGTCGCGCCCGAGGCCACCGCCCTGCGAGACGGGCACTTCATCAGGGTCCCGCAGCGCGAGCTGGTGCCGGGCGACGTCGTGCGCCTGGCCGCCGGCGCCCTCGTCCCGGCCGATTGTCGCCTCGTCACCGCCAGGGACTTGCACGTGCAACAGGCCGCCCTGACCGGCGAGCCCCTGCCCGCCGAGAAGGAGGCCACCGCGGGCCCGGCCGGCGATGTCCGCGATCCGGCCGGGATGCCCCACGCCGTCTTCCTCGGCACCTCGGTCGTCAGCGGTGTCGCCACGGCGCTGGTGGTCGCCACCGGCGCGCGCACTCAATTCGGCGACATCGCCCGCGCGCTCGCCCGCCGGGGCCCGCGAACCGAGTTCGAGGTCGGCATGTTCGACTTCGGCGCCTTCATCCTGAAGACGGTCGTCTTCCTGGTGCTGTTCGTGTTCGTGATCGCGGCGGCGGGCCACCGCCCCGTGCTCGAGGCGCTGCTGTTCGCGCTCGCGCTCGCCGTCGGGCTCACGCCTGAGTTCCTGCCGATGATCACGACCGTCACGCTCGGGGAGGGCGCGCTGCGAATGGCGAAGCAGCGGGTCATCGTCAAGAACCTGGCGGCGATCCAGAACCTCGGCAGCATCGACGTGCTGTGCTGCGACAAGACCGGCACCCTCACGGAGGGGCGGATGACCCTCGAGCGCCACGTCGATCCGTTCGGGGCCGCGGACGAGCGCCCGCTCCGGCTCGCCAGCATCAACAGCTTCTTCGAGAGCGGCATCGACTACGGCTTCGACGACGCGGTGCTCGACCGCGCCGGCATCGATCCGCTCGACGCCGCCGTGCTGCGCCACGAGCACCCCGATCTGCGGGGATGGCGAAAGCTCGACGAGCTCCCCTTCGACTTCGAACGCCGCCGCATCAGCATCCTCGCCGAGAAGGACGGCGCGAGCCTCCTCGTCACCAAAGGCGCGCCGGAGGGCTTGCTGGCGCAGGCGACCTCCTGCGAGACCGGCGGCGCGCGGCGGCCCCTCGACGCCGAGCTGCGCGCGCGCTGCGAGGCGACGTTCCGGGAGCTCTCGACCCACGGATACCGCGTGCTCGCCGTGGCCTACAAGGAGATCACCGACGTCGCGCCGCTGCGCGCGGGCGACGAGGCCGGCCTCACCCTCGCCGGCTTCCTCGCCTTCGTCGACGCGCCGCTCCTCGGCGCGGCTCGAGTGCTCGAGGCGCTCGCCGCCGAGGGTGTACGGGTCAAGATCGTCAGCGGCGACAACGAGCTCGTCGTGCGCCACATCGCCGATCGCGTCGGCATCGCTCCGGGCCAGATCCTCCTCGGCGCCGAGGTCGACCGCCTCGGCGACGCCGCGCTCGGCAAGGTCGCCGAGGAGACCCGCCTCTTCGCCCGGGTCTCGCCCGCGCACAAGAGCCGCATCATCCGCGCGCTCCGGGCCCGCGGTCACGTCGTCGGCTACCTCGGCGACGGCATCAATGACGCGCCCTCCCTCCACGGCGCCGATGTCGGGATCTCCGTCGCCGGCGCCGTGGACGTGGCCCGCGACGCCGCCGAAGTCATCCTGCTCGAGCGCGACCTCGGGGTCCTCCTCGCCGGCATCCTCGAGGGTCGGCGCGCCTTCGGCAACGTCATGAAGTACGTCCTGATGGGGACGAGCTCCAACTTCGGCAACATGGTCAGCATGGCCGGGGCCTTCGTCGTCCTGCCGTTCTTGCCGATGCTCCCGACCCAGATCTTGCTCAACAACTTCCTTTACGACCTGGCGCAGATCACGATCCCGACCGACAACGTCGACCCCGGCTTCCTCAAGAAGCCGCGGCGGTGGGACATCGGCCTGATCCGTCGCTTCATGGTCGTCCTCGGGCCGGTCAGTTCGCTCTACGACATCCTCACGTTCTACGCGCTCCTCCACCTGTTCCACGCGTCGCCCGCGTTGTTCCACACCGGGTGGTTCGTCGAGTCCCTGGTCACGCAGACGCTGGTGTTGTTCGTCATTCGTACCGCCGCGCGCCCGTGGGACAGCCGGCCGAGCCGACCGCTCGTGCTCACCGCGCTGGCCGTCGTAATCACCGCGCTCGTGCTGCCCTGGACGCCGCTCGCCACGCCGCTCGGGTTCGTCGCGCTACCGCCGGGCTTCTTCCTGTTCCTCGTCGTCGTCTCCGTCACCTATCTGGCGTTCGTCGAGGGCGTCAAGCGCCGGCTGTTCGCTCGGTTCCTCGAGTAGCGGCAGCAGACGGCGCATTGTGTCGTGGCCGGCAGCCGAGCGCACGGCATGCGATGCCCCGGCGCTGAAGGCCGCCGACATCGGTGTCGCCATGGGCGGGCGCGGCACCGACGTGGCGCGCGAGGCGGCCACTCTCGTGCTGCTCGACGACGACTTCACTTCGCTGGTGGACAGCGTCCGCTCGGGCCGCCGTATCATCGACAACCTCCGCAAGGCGCTCGCATACATCCTCGCGGTGCACGTGCCGATCGTCGGTCTCACCTTGATCCCCGTCTTTCTTGAATGGCCGCTCGTATTGCTGCCGATCCACATCGCGTTCCTGCACCTCGTGATCGACCCGGCTTGCTCCGTCGTCTTCGAGGCCGAGCCGGAGGAGTCCGATGTGATGACCCGTCCGCCGCGGGACCCGCGGGCGCCGCTCTTCGATCGCCGCTCCATCGCCCTCAGCCTGGTTCAGGGGGCGATCGTGATGCTCGTCGTCGTCGCGGTCTACGGGCTCGCGTTGAGTCGTGGGCGCGGAGGAGCCGACGCCAGGGGACTGACGTTCACCACCTTCATGGTGGCCAACCTCGGCCTCATCTTCACCAATCGTACGTGGTCTCGGGTGCGGACCGCGACCAGGGGTCGAAATGCTGCGCTCTGGTGGGTGACCGGCGGCGCGGTCGTCTTCCTCGCGCTCGTCCTTTACGTGCCGGGCCTGCGGGAGCTGTTCCGGTTCGCCCCCCTGCGACCGCGCGACATCCTCTTCTGCATCGGCGCGGGCGTCCTGAGCGTGTCGTGGTTCGAAGCCTTCAAGGCCATCCGGCCGCGTGAGAGGCACGGGGTCGCTGCGGTCGCACCCGATGAACGACGGGCTCCGGCGAGCGAAACCTTGCTCCGCGGGGAGGCAGCCCCGACAGAACGGCCCTCCGCTGGCGTGGTCCGAAAAGCCAGCCCATGAAATGCCGCATGCTCCGATACCCTCACTCTCTGGCGCTCCAGCTCTTCGGAATCGCTCACCAGATCGCCGGTGCGATCGCCGAGGGCAGCATCGACGACCAAAGCTTCTTGCCGGGTCGGCTGACTCGCAGTCAACTGGCCGAGGGGCTAGCCAGCCACCTGCTCACGGTTCGCCCAATTCCAGGGGAGGCGATCATCTACATGCAGGTCGAGAGCCGCCCGAACGCGGAAGCGTGGCGCGTCAAGCTGCCGTTCTGGACGGTGGAGGAAGGCGGTCGCAGCGACCTGTGCCTGTGTTTACACATCCGTCGCCAGGGCGCGGAGCTGGTCGGTCAGATCGAGGACGTTCATCCCTCCACGCAGTCGCTGGCGACCGCGTAACCGCCAGAGTCCAGCGAACCGCGCCTTCGGGCGCTCGTGCCCCCATTCTGCAGAACATGCGCCGGAGGTCCGGTATCTCGATGCTGCCGTTATCCAATGGCCTGACGATGCGAGGCAGCGCCGCCTGCGCCACGGCGCTGGCGACGCTCCGGAACCCCGCCTACGCTTTGGCCATGCGTGTTTGGCTCATCGCCCCCATGCTCCTCGTGCTGCTCGCCTGCACCGAGCACGACCGACGTTGTGCGCACGCGCGGGACGTCATGCTGACGCTGTGGGAGCAATCGCTGAGGGATACGCTGCCCGGACAGGACGAGGCCGAGCTGCGCCGCGCGCTCGCACACGCCGGCGAGCGTTTCATGGCGCAGTGCCGCTCGCTGCCGCTCGAGAGCCAAGCTTGCATCGACCGCATCGACGAACTCGGTACCGTGGAACGCGAGCGCCGTGCAGCCGTCGAGCGCTGCCCGAGACAGGCGGACGGCCGGCCCGAGTCGAAATGCGTCCAGGCTGCGCGCGACCGGGCGGACCTGCGGACCGCCGACTGCCAGCTCGCGCTCGGGGCGATGTTCACCACGATCCTCGAGCCTTGACAGGCTCAGCGCGACCGCCCGAGAGCAAGACCCGAGAGAGCGGGCCTCTATGCCGACATGCTGAGTTCTGGTGGCCGCGAGTCGCTATTGCTAGATCGCCTCGCGGCCGTGACTCGACCGAGCGGACGAGCCACGGCCGTACGACCGGCCGGTTGCCGTCACAACGATGCCCGCTACACCCAAAAAGGAGCGCCGTGGCCGAGCTTGCCGACGCAGCCGACTGGCGCGAAGGACAGAGTATGCAGACGATGGTCACAGCAGCCTCGACGTTCCTCGTCTCGTTCCTCACCATGGACGGCGAGCCGGCGACCGAATCGGCGCGAGCCGGGCTCACTGCGGTCGAGTCGCTCGGCAAGCACCTCTTTTTCGACGAATCGCTTTCGATCGGGAGCAATCAAGCGTGCGCGGCGTGCCATGGCCGCGATGTCGGCTGGACCGGGCCCGTCGAGGACATCGACGCCCACGGCGCCGTCTACGAGGGTTCGGTTCCGGGGCGCTTCGGCCCGCGAAAGCCGCCGAGTAGCGCATACGCGTCGTTCAGCCCGCCGCTGCACCGCCCCCCCTGCGGGCGAGTTCGTCGGGGGCAACTTCGGGGACGGCCGGGCGACCGGCGAGAAGCTCGGCAATCCGGCAGCCGATCAGGCGCAGGGGCCTTTCCTCAACCCGGTGGAGCAGGCGCTCCCCGACGCGGCCGCGCTCGTGACGCGGGTGTGCAGCCTGAAATCAGAGTACTGGTTGCTGCTGCGCTTCGTGTGGGGCCTCGCCGTCTGTGACGACGTCGACGCCGCATTCGCAGCGATCGCGCGGTCGATCGCCCGCTACGAGGCTTCGCGCGAGATGAGCCCGTTCAGCTCGAAGTTCGACCGGTACCTCTCGGGAGAGACCGAACTCACCGACCAGGAGCAGAGGGGCCTGGCGCTGTTCAAAGGCGAGGCCAAATGCAAAAACTGCCACGCGATCGCCGGTGCGGACCAGGGCGGCCCGCCGCTCTTCACCGACTTCACGTTCGCCAACATCGGTGCACCGCGTAATCCGGAGAACCCATATTACGATCAGCCGCCCGCCATCAATCCGCTCGGCAAGGCGTACGTCGATCTCGGCCTGGGTGGCTTCCTCGCCACCCGCCCGGAGTACGCCGAATATGCAACGGTCAACGAGGGTAAGCATCGGGTGCCGACCCTGCGCAACGTCGACCGCCGGCCACGGCCCTCGTTCACCAAGGCGTACGGACACAATGGGTACTTCAAGAGCCTGGAGGAGCTGGTCCACTTCTACAACACGCGCGCTGTCCTGCCCCAGTGTGCGGCGAACGACCCCGGAGAGAGAGTTACGTGTTGGCCTGCGCCCGAGGTGCCGCGCAACCTCGATGTCGACGTCGGCGATCTCGGACTCACGCCGGCCCAGGAGGAAGATGTCGTCGCGTTCTTGCGCACGCTGACGGACAGGTGAATCCGGCCCCGCGCGCGCCCGGCGAGCCGAGGGTCCTCGGGCCAAGCACCCCGCGCGGGGTTCGCCGGCTCGTCGTCCGCCGAGGTCACGCGCGTGCCCGCCGACGCTGGCTGAGCCTCACAGGGGTCCCACGCGACGCCATCCGGCAACCGGCGACCTCCACCGGCTCGCGATCAGGGCGGCGATGAGTCGGCTGCGGCCTCTTTGCGCAGCTTGGACCAGACGCGCAGGAGCTCCGCGCTGCGCGGGTCGAGGCTGCCGCGGGCGCGCACCGCCGCCTCGACCACGAGCATGCGCGCCGTCAGGGCCGGCTGCACGTCGACAGACCGGAGGTCGCGCAACGTATTGGCCGCCGCCTCGATGAAGTCGACCGGCGCGACCTCCTCCATGAATGTGAGCACCGGCTCGACCGACTCCGCCTTGGGCACCGCGCCGATCATCTCGAGGAACGTGACCACCTTCCAGCGCGGCCACAGATCGCCGAACTTGAGGATCACCTCCCAGCACAGCGGCAAGATCGCCGGTCCGTAGACTCTGCGGGCGTTCATGGCGTACTGGGTCCAGATCCGCGAGATGCCGGTGACTCGCTTGCCCTCGGCCTCGACGTTGACCTGGTCGAGCTCCGCGAGCACCTGACGATACAGCGCCGCGTGCTCGCTCCAGCCGCGGACGATCGCCGCCAGTGTCCGCCACAGCCAGTCGGGGTCGCCCGCGAACGCCGGCAGGTAGGTCATCACCGCTGTCTGGTCGACGAGCACCCGGTCGCGCTGGTGCGCGTAGTCCTCGCCGTGAAGTCTTCGAAGCGCCGTGAACTCTGGCCAATGCTGCGTCATACCTGCTGCTCCCACCACCAGCGATCGACCGGTGGCTCCCGCTTGCTGTTCGTCCCGCAGTGGATCTCCCCCGAATTGACGTGATACGTGAAGAAGTCGTCGACGAATTCGAGGTCGACCCCGGTCAGTCCCGGCGGCCCGAGCGCCGCGCGGATGTGGCTCTCGAACTGGCACACCCCGTCGATCATCGGCCCGAACGGCTTGGGGATCACGAGCCGCACCGTCTTGTCGGGTTTCGTCAATACCAGCATATTGACCACCCCTGGCGTATAGGCGATGAAATACGTTCGGTCCAGCATGAACAGCACCGGCAGCGGGATTATCTCGGATTCGGCGAGGTCGAGCTCTTCCATGAGCTTGGCCTTGACGCCGTCGAGGTACTCCTGCACGATCACCTGCACGTCCATGAACGTCGCGTCGTCGAGCATCGCGTCGACTGTGCGCAGCGGGTAGTTGTCGTACAGCTCCTGCGGCGTCGCGTCGGTCGGCGGCCGATCGGCCCGCGGCGGCGGCGGCGTGAGCTGCAGCAGCGGCGTGGCGCCCTGCCGCGCCGCCCTCATTCGGCGCAGGATCGTCAACGCTTCGTTCGGGCTGGCGAGCGCGACCTTGAACTTCTTGGGCGCGTTCTTCATCGGCACGAACGTCATCACTTCGTCGACGTGGCCGACCTCGAGCCACCCGGTGTCGAGCGTGAACGGCTCCTGGACCTGCTGCGCGCGCAGGAAATCGACGACATCGGGCTGCATGTTGCGTCGGGCGCCGCCGTCGACGTGCTCGCCGTAGACCAGGCGCCCGAACTTGTACTCCTTGCCGCGACGGCTGTGGGTAAACGGCGGCGAACACTCGAGGTTGCCGAACGAATCGAGGGTACCGCCAATGCCCGGGGGCATCGCCTGGACCCACCCGAAGCCGGGCTCGAGCATCCGCTCGCGCGGGTAGCGGTCGATGGTCCCCCACCTCATCTCGCTGCGATTGTTGGCGGTGCGCAGCACGACGGGCAGGTGGCGCGCCGCCGGGGGGCCGGTCCGCGGCAGGCTCGAGAACCCGAGCTCCATCGCGTCCTGCAACCAGCGATCCCTGCCGTGCGGCGGCGGTGCGACCTCCGGGGCGGGCAACCCGGCGGCGGCGACCTGGGCCGCGAGGTCGCGGCGAAACTCCGCGTTGTCGATCGCCTCGCCGACGTACACCCGCGTGGTCGGGTCGAGGTGGTTGAACGCGATCCACGGCGCGACCCGCATCCGGACCTGCTCCTCGTACGTCCCGGAGCCGCCTCGCTCGATCCGCAGCTTGATCACGACCTCGCCCGTGAAGCTGCCCTGAGCGTACATCACCGCCTCGACCCCGAGCTCCTTCTCGGTGAAGTTCAGGTCCGTCAGCGGCCAGCTCAGCACCGCCGCGGTGCCGCCCTGGGCCGGGTCGCCGACCCCCGCGCCGAGCACCTGCGCGGCCCCGCTGCTGCGGCTGGCGAACACCCGCAAGCGCGGGGCATCTTCGGCCGAGACCTCGAGGAACCCGCGCCACGAGCCCGGCGCCGGCGGGTGCCCGGCCGCGCGCCGGATCACCAGCGGGGCGATGTCGTCGGGATCGGGCGCCGTGTTGATCTGCGCGTCCTCGTTGTCGCAGCAGTGCTGCCGATCCTCGTCGTCGTTGTTGCAAAGGATGATCGCGCCCTTGCTGCCGGGGCCCCACGCCCAGCGGTCGTTGTGGCTGCGATCGTCGTCGACGACGCCGTCGCGGTCGGCGTCGACGTGCAGGTGATACTCGACCAGGCACGCCTCCATCGTATTACCCGGGCGGGTCGCCGCCGTCGGCCCGCGCTCGCTCTCTCCCCGCTGGACTCCGCCACCTAATCCCATCACTCCTCCTCTGCCCAGAAGCGATCGAGGCACCCGATCGCCCCGCGCAGCAGTGCTTCGATCCGCGTCCGCTCGTTCGTGTCCCCGACCTCGGCGAGCGCCCGCCTGGCCCACATGAACTGCGGATCGCCATGAAGATCGCCGCCGAAGATCACCGCGAGGCCGACGAACAGCGCCTGCCCGCGCTCGCTGATCAGCGCGAAGCTCCGCGCCTTCGCCAGCGCCTGTTCGACCGTCCGGACCAGCGCCGGCTCGCCGATGGCCTCGCACTTGGCCGGGAACACCCGGCGGAGCAGCGCCACCAGCCGGGCCCGCAGGTCGAGCCCCGCCTCGTCGCTCAGCGTGCGCTCGGGCTGCGCGAACTGCTGCAGCTCGGCCGCCGCCCGACCCGGCTGCGAGCGCCCGGCGGCGTCGAGGTCGTCGCTGGCCGTGCGGTCGAGGAAGCGCCAGGCGGCGTCGCGGAGCCGGTCGAGGCGCGCGAACTCGCCGTCGCCCGCGCGCAGCGGCTCCACCGCCCACGCGTGCTGTGGGTCGGTGTCGAAGCCGGCGCCGAACATCAGCATCAGCTCGATGTAAATTCGCGTGCCGCGCTCGGAGACCAGCCCGTACGTCTCGGCTCGCGTGCAGCCGACGACGATCAGCTCGCCGAGCTCGGGATCGCCGACGATCCGCAGGTGCCGCGGGCTGAACCGCTTGAGGTGCGCCAGCATGCGCGCCTCGAAGTCGGCGAGCGCCGCGCGCTCGAACGCCCCCAGTTGTGTGGCGCTGATCTTCAGCATCGCGGACTCACTCGATCACGCCCATCCGCAGGCCGTGAGTGGCTCGTTCGAACAGGACCGCGTCGACCGCTCTTCGCAGCTCCGATCTCTGCTCGGGCGTCATCACCTCGGCGAAGGTGCATAGCACCCGTGGGTCGTAGAAACGAAAGAACCTCGGCTTTGCCTCGCCCTCGACTTCGACCTTGAGGAATTGGCGAAAGTGGCGGCGGACCTTCTCGAAGCCGGCGCTGCTCTCCACATAAACACCCCAGGCGTCGCCCCAGCCCTCGGTGACGAGGCGCCGCAGCAGCCCCGAGCTCGGTTGCAGGTGGACGAGGTAGGGAGCGATGTCGTCGAAGGCGCGGCCCTGTTCGCCGTCGTAGAGGGAGGCGTAGGGGTCGATGCTCTCCTCGACGAGCTGGAGGGCGCGTTCGGAGCGGGCGGCGTCGATGATGGCGTAGAGGTTGCCGGAGCCGCAGCGGCGCGCGAGCTCGGTGAGGGCGTCGAGGGCGGCGGCGGCGGCGTCGATGGGTTCGGGGGGCGGGGTATGGTCCTCGACGAGGAAGCGATAGGCCGTGCGGACGGCGGTCATCCAGCCGCGGTTGGCCATCTCGCCATACCATGTGGCCACACCATTGATAGCAAGGCGGTGCGTACCCTCGGCCTGGACGTGGGCGCTGACGCCGTCCCATACGATCTGAAAGTGCGGTGACCCGGCGGTGTCGCCATGGACGACAAAGTCGGCCTGAGCGCTGCCGACGGTGCGCGGGACGCCGAGGTCGAGCACGAGCTTGCGGTAGGTCTCGCGCCCGGACCACACCTGCAAGACGCCGCGGCGACGCACGGACGGACCGTGCGGCAATTGCGGGTAGCGGCGAAATGTGTAGTCGATCTCCTCGAGCTGGTCGGCGTATTCGGGGTCGATGTCTTCGAGGTTGCGAGCCGCGAGCGGGCCGAGGGTGGTGCGCATGCGATCTTCCTCGTGAGGCACGCGGCCCTGTTTGGTCTGCTCGGCGATGAACTGGAGCTGTGCCTCGATCTGCCCGAGCAGCGGCCAGCGCGAGGGGTCGAGCGTGCGGGTGCGGCGGCGGGCCTCGACGAGCACCTGGGCGAAGGCGTCGCGCGACAGAATCCGCATCATGTCGGCCATGGTGTCGCCTCAGACGTTGCGGCTGGAGAGGTGGAAGAGCCGCGGGACGTACACCTGCGTGCCGCCGCCCTGGCACGTGATCTGCTCACCGCGATCCGTGGCGGTGCTCGGGAAGGTCCAGGTGTCGATCACGGAGGCGGCGGTGCTCTTGAGGCCGAACGCAGGGGCTTCGCCGTACTCGACGGTTCGTCTGTCTCTTGAGACACGTGTGCCGTCGGGCCCGGAGACGATCGCGGAGGTGCCGAGCTGCTCCGGCGTCAGGTCCGGATCGAGCGCGAAGTACTCGCCGTTGACCCCACCCGGGTAGCCGCGCTGGTGAAGCGTCCGGGCGGCGACCGCGATCACCTCGACGGGCTGCGAGAGGTCGATCGCGCGGATGTGCGAGGTCAGCCTGCTCGGCTTGAACTTCTCGCCGGCGTGGGCGGCGTAGAACTGATAGGCGACGGCGACTCTGGCGGCGACCCGTTCGGCGTCGAGCCCATCGTTCAGGTTGGGCTGGGCGGCGAGCCCCTGCTTGTTGAGCAGCGAGCTCGCCAGCAGATCGCGACCGAGCTCGGCGCCGGACGGAGGTCGGTCGTCGTCGAGGGTCGCGGTGTCGGGGTCGGGCGGGACGACCTCGGCGGAATCGTCGTGCTGGTCCATCTCCTGGCGCTTGCGCTCGCATTCCTCGCAGAAGGGGGTGCCGCGCCGGGCGGCGCCGCGGAAGGTGAAGGCCTGGGTGGAGTCGCCGATCACGACCGTCGGGCAGCCGGCGACGATCAGGTCGCCAGAAACGTGAGAACCAGGATCCGATCTGCGGGCAGCGGGACGACTGTTGATCAGCACGGTCGACGAGCCCTGCCTGATCCTGTCGGTCGGACCGACCGGAAAGCAAACGACGCTGTCCCCCTGGCGCGCGGCGGGCAAGAACCCGATGATCACGTTGGCGCTGCCGCTGAAGATCGGACCGCCGACGTGAGGGACGGGGCCGGGCTCGGCCTTCGGGCACACGTGGAAGTCGCTGATTCGAGCGGCGTCAGGCATGGATCCGGCGATCCTATCATAAGCCGGACGCGGCGACCCGAGACGCGTGCTGCGGCCGAATGTGGATGGCCGAGATCGCGCCGGGCGGAGGCGAACACCAGACGAGGCGAGGCTCAGGTGGGTATCGTGATACCCCAATTGACGGGCGCCGGCGATCGCGTGCATGCTCCGCGTTCGTCGGCGTGTCGACCTCGTTCTCACCGCAGATCGGCGAGCGCTTCGCCGGCCGCTATGAGCTCAAGTCGCCGCTCCGGAGCGAGGGCGCGGTGCGGGCGTTCCTGGCGCTCGATCACCATGCGGGCCTCGACGTCGCGCTGTTGCTGCTCGACCCGACGTGTGCGCACCCGAACGCTTGGGCTGCGTTCGCCCGGATCGTCGCCGCGGCGACGGCCAGTAAGATCGCGGGGCTGGTGCTGCCGCAGGGGGTCGCCAGCACGCCGCCAGCCCCGCCGTTCTGCCTGGCCGAGCCGCGGGTGTTCCGCGGGTTCGACAAATTGCGCGACCAGGGGCCGATGCCGTGGCGGCGCGCCCTGATGCTCGGCGAGCGCACGGCTGAGATCCTGCACGCGGCCCACGCAGCGACGGGCGTCGCTCACCGGATCCTGACGCCGTCGCGCTGCACGCTGACGATTCGCGATGACGTCAGGGTGATCGACTTCGGCGTGGCCGAGCTGGAGCTCGGCAGTCCGGACGAGGCCGGGTATCGCGCGCCGGAGCAGCGGCAAGGCGGCGGCGACTCGCGCAGCGACGCATATACGCTCGCGGTCATCCTGACCGAGCTGATCACGAATCAGAAGTCGGCCGGACAGACGCCTCCGCGGCTGCGCTCGCTCGCCGCGGTGCCGCAGCCGGTGGACGATTTCATGGCCAGGGCGTTGTCTCAGGATCCGGCGCAGCGGCCCGATCTCGCGGCGATGCGCGCCGGGCTCCGCGAGCTGCTGAGTGCCGCCGAGGCGACGACCGCGGCGGCTCCTCGGCCCAAGCCCAGACGCGATTTCTCCTCGCTCTCGATCCGCTCGGCGCCGCCGGGCGCGAGGGCGGCCCCGTCCGTGATGCCGTCGACGAAGCCGGGACCCGCAGTCGGAGTGGGCCCGGGTCTGGCGAATGTAGCGAGTCAGCCGGTACGGCCATCGTTACCCTCGATCGCGAAGGCTGCGGCTCCGCGGATGTCGAGCGCAGAGGTCTCGTTTCAGGCACCCGCGGCCTTCAAGACCGAGCTCCTCCCCCCCGCCCCGCCGACTGCGGCACCTGCGGCCTTCAAGACCGAGCTCCTCCCCCCGGTCTCATCGACTCCGGCACCTGCGCTCACTGACAGGACTGAGATCTTTCCTCCGGTCTCATCGACTCCGGCACCCCCGCTCACCGACAGGACCGAGATCTTTCCTCCGGTCTCATCGACTCCGTCCCCCCCGCTCACCGTCAGGACTGAGCTCCTCCCTCCGGTCCTGCGTTTGACGCCGGTGAATGGCGAGCGGACCGAGGTCGTGCGAGCGGACATCGCAATCGTTCGCGAAGAGCAGGCCGCACCCGAAAAATCGCTCCGAGGTTCGTTCGCGCTGGCCCAGGCGAAGGCGAGCGCAGCAGTCCTGGTGGCGAGCCCAGGAGCGGCTGCGGGCGCAGACCCGCCGACCGAGAATATCGCCGACCCACTGCCCCCCGTCGATACGACGCTGCTATTGCCGCCCGAACCGGCACGCCCGGTTCCGGCGGTCGAGCCGCCAGCTTTCGACCCGCTGCCTCCGGAACCGCAGGCTCGGTCTACCGCCGAGGTTCGACCACCGGCCGATCGGGTTCAGGCGACGCCGTCGGCGCGATCGCCGACGATCGCTAAGCCGGTGAAAAGTTCGTTCAAGTCGACGTGGATGTGGATCGGCGCCCTATGCCTCGCGGGGCTCGTCCTCGCAGCGCTGTGGCTGCTGATCACCTGAGCGCGACGGCTCGCCCCGAGCAGACGAGGGAGCGCCCGACTATGGGCGCAGGTTGGCGCGCATCGAGGGATTGCAATTCAAGCAATGATCGCGCCGGGGCCCGGCTCCAAGAATGTCGACACCATCGATTCGCGGCAGTCGCTCGTCCACGGCCGAACTGGCAGCAAAGAAAGCTACGACAACATCCTGCGCGTTCGAATAAGACTCGGCTGCGAGAATGCCCGCACTCATCTCCGGCACTCTCGCAGCGACCTCGTCTCCTGCGACGAGCACGGTCAGCCCGGGAGGCGCCCTCATGTCGAGAGGATCTGCAGGCGCCTCTACCGCGATGTGGAGTTGACGCGCATGATCCGCTCGAAGCCGGCCAGTCTTCATTTCGACCGCGACGCGGCCGCGTTTGCAGAAACACCGGAGAAGCCCTCTGGCGCGGAAGTGCACCCCCTCGCCAAAGCGCGCCCAAGGTAGCGTAGCTGCCCGTAGGGCGCGAGAGACCTGTAAACGCGACGTAAACCGGGGGTAATTCCGCGGCGGGGCCCGTTGCCGGGCTCCTGGGCGTTTGCTAGGTACGTACAACGAACGCATGGCTCTGCCTCGCTTCCTGGCGCCGCTCCTGACCGTCGTGCTTCTCGGCGCGGGCGGTTTTTATGCTTACCAGCGCTTCGCCGTCACCGAGGCGCCGGCGGTCGAGTACCGGACCCAGCCGGTCGAGCGCGCGCGCCTGACCGCGACGGTCACCGCCAGCGGCACGCTGTCGCCGGTCAAGACGGTCGCGGTCGGCAGCCAGGTGTCGGGGCGGATCGTCGAGCTGTTCGCCGACTTCAACTCCGAGGTCAAGAAGGGCGACGTGATCGCCCGCATCGATCCGAGCCTGTTCCAGTCGGACCTGATGAAGACCAAGGCCAGCTACAAGTCGTCGCAGGCCGCGGTGACGCGGGCGATCGCCGACCGCGAGAACGCGCGCATCAACCTCGACCGCGCCAAGCAGCTGCTCGCCGACAAGGTCGCGCCGCAGGCCGAGGTCGACGCCGCCGACGCCGCCTACAAGGTCGCCAAGGCCAGCGTGGAGTCGGCGCAGGCGGCCCTGGCGGTGTCCAAGGCGGCGATCGACACCGCCGACGTCAACCTGCTCTACACGACGATCCTCTCGCCGATCGACGGTGTCGTGATCTCGCGCGACGTGTCGGTCGGGCAGACGGTCGCGGCCTCGCTGTCGGCGCCGCAGCTGTTCTCGATCGCCGAGGACCTCAAGGCGATGGAGGTCCACACCAACGTGGCCGAGTCCGATGTCGGCGCGCTCAAGCAGGACATGAAGGTCCGCTTCACCGTCGACGCCTACCCCAACGAGCGCTTCTTCGGCACGGTGGCGCAGATCCGCAACTCGCCGCTGACGCTGCAGAACGTGGTCACCTACGACGCGGTGGTCCGCGTCGACAACGACTCGCTCAAGCTGCGCCCCGGCATGACCGCGAGCGTGACGTTCATCGTCGACGAGCGCCGCGACGCGCTGGCCGTCCCCAACGCGGCGCTCCGCTTCACCCCGTCCGACCCGAAGCTGGCCGCGCTGGCGCCGAAGTCGGCGGGCGGCGAGCGGGGGGGCAAACGCGGGGGCAAGCGCGGCGAGGACTCCGGCGAAGCCAAGGCCGAAGAGACCAAAACCGAAGACGCCAAGACGGAAGCCGTCGACGCCAAGGCCGATGTCGCGGACGCCAAGGCCGATACGAAGAGCGCCAAGGTCGATGCCAAGGGCGCCAAGCCCGACACCAAGGCCGACGCCAAGCCCGAGGACACCAAGGCTGCCGAGGCGCCGGCCGAGGACAGCAAGGGCGAGCGGCGGCGGCGTCGCGGGCAGAGCTCGGAGCTCGACAACAACCGCACCGTGTGGGCGCTCGTCGACGGCCAGCCGAAGCCGGTGCCGGTGCAGATCGGGATCAGCGACGGGGCGATGACGGAGATCGTCGGCGGCGAGCTGACCGAGGGCATGCTGGTGATCGTCGGCGCGACCGGGGGCGAGCCGGTGACGAAGGCGGCCACGGGGTCGCCGTTCAACACCATGGGCGGCGCGGGCGGTCGCGGCGGCGGCGGCGGCGGCGGCGGTCGTCGCGGCGGGTTCTGAACGGAGCAGGGCGATGTCCGAGCCGATCCTCGAGGCCGTCGATCTGGTCAAGACCTACACGATGGAGGACGTCGAGGTCCGGGCGCTGCGCGGCGTGTCGCTGGCGGTCCGGCCGGGCGAGTTCGTCGCCATCATGGGCACCTCCGGCTCCGGCAAGTCGACGATGATGAACATCCTCGGCTGCCTCGACCGCCCGACCTCCGGCAGCTACAAGCTGGCCGGCAAAGAGGTGTCGAAGCTCGGGCGCGGCGACCTGGCGACGGTCCGCAACAAGGTGCTCGGCTTCGTGTTCCAGAGCTTCAACCTGCTGGCCCGCACCAGCGCGCAGGAGAACGTCGAGCTGCCGATGGTCTACGCCGGCATCGGCGGGGCCGAGCGGCGCGAGCGGGCGACCTTCTCGCTCGAGAAGGTCGGCCTCGGCAAGCGGCTCGACCACACGCCGGCGCAGCTGTCGGGCGGCCAGCAGCAGCGCGTCGCCATCGCCCGCGCGATCGTCAACCGGCCCAAGGTGATCCTCGCCGACGAGCCGACCGGCAACCTCGACTCGCGCACCAGCCTCGAGATCATGGCGCTGTTCCAGGAGCTCGGCCGCTCGGGCATCACCATCGTGCTCGTCACCCACGAGCCCGACATCGCCGAGTTCACCAGCCGCGTGGTGATGATGCGCGACGGCAAGATCCTGTCGGACGTCGCGCAGGCGCCGGTCGACGCCCGCACGGCGCTGGCCAACTTCCAGGAGGGGGACGCATGAACCTCTTCAGCACGTTCCGCGTGGCCTTGCTGGCGCTCTTGCTCAACAAGATGCGCTCGTTCTTGACGGTGCTCGGCATCATCATCGGCGTGGGCTCCGTGATCGCGATGGTGGCGATCGGCGAGGGCGCCAAGGCCGAGGTCCAGCGCGCGTTCGACAAGATGGGCACCAACCTGCTGGTGATCCGCTCCGGGTCGGCGCAGACCAGCGGCGTGCGCGGCGGGGCCGGCTCGCAGCCGACGCTGCTGTGGACCGACGTCGACGCGATCCGCAAGGAGACGCTGTACGTCACCAAGGTCGCGCCGAGCCTGCGCCAGAGCGTGCAGATCCTCGGCGAGGGTAAGAACTGGACCACCTCGGCCGAGGGCACCTCGCCGGAGTACTTCGAGATCCGCAACTGGACCTTCCAGTACGGCGGGCCCTTCAACGAGCAGGACGTCGCCACCAAGGCCAAGGTCGCGGTGCTCGGCGGCACCGTGGTCGACAACCTGTTCGGCAACCCGGCCGACGCCGTCGGCGCGACGGTGCGGATCAACAACGTCCCGTACGAGGTCATCGGCGTGCTGGCGCGCAAGGGCCAGGCGGCCACCGGCCAGGACGCCGACGACGTGGTGATGGTCCCGGCCGGCACGTTCGCGGCCAAGGTCCAGGGCGGCCTGCGGCAGTACCTCGGCGGCAGCATCTACGTCGGCGCGGCCTCGGCCGACGACACCCGCCGGGCCCAGGCCGAGATCACGACGCTGCTGCGCGAGCGCCACAAGCTGCGCGACGACGAGCCCGACGACTTCTCCGTCAGCAGCCTGGCCGAGGCGGCCAGCGCCCGCCAGGAGGGCACCGAGACGATGACGCGCCTGCTGGCCGGCATCGCCCTCGTCAGCCTGCTGGTCGGCGGCATCGGCATCATGAACATCATGCTGGTCAGCGTGACCGAGCGGACGCGGGAGATCGGGCTGCGCATGGCGATCGGCGCCCGCCCGGGCGACATCCGGATCCAGTTCGTGATCGAGGCGGTGGTGCTGGCCTCGGTCGGCGGCCTCCTCGGCGTCGCGCTCGGCTTCGGGGTCGCCACCTACCTGTCGACGGAGTTCGGCTGGGCGACCAAGATCGACCCGCAGATCGTCGCCCTCGCGCTCGGCAGCAGCGCGCTGGTCGGCGTCGGCTTCGGCCTGTACCCGGCGCACAAGGCCTCGCGCCTCGACCCGATCCAGGCGCTGCGCTACGAGTGACATGTCCCCGGGGACATGTCCTCGGGGCCATCGTGCGAAAACGTCCCCGCCCCGCCCGCGAGCTGCGGGCGCGCGCCGGGGCCGTCGGGTATAGTCGGGGCTGATGCCCGTCGCCCCGCCGAACGACCTCGATCAGATGTTGCAGGTGCTCGCCGACGGCGGCGAGCAGGCCCGCGAGCACCTGCTCGACCACCTGCGCGTGCTGGTGTCGCAGGGCTCGCCGGCGGCGTTCTCGCTGCGCGCGGCGCTGATCAAGATCCTGTCCGCCGACACGGCCGGGCGCGTCGACGACGAGGAGCACCCGGGCTCGTGGACCCGCTCGTGGCAGATGTCGGCGCTGGTGGTGGTCGCTGGCGACGACGCCGAGGCGCGCGCGCTGATGGACGCGGCCAGCGACCGCGCGCGCGAGCCCAACCGGTGGGTCCGCTACTGGACGATCGTCACCGCCAACGAGCGCAAGGAGCACCACGCGTGGACCCTGGCGCGCGCGCGCGCCCTGGCCGAGGACACCGGCGAGCGCCTGCAGCTGCGCTGCCTCGCCTGGGCGCTGCTGGCGGCCGACCACGAGGACCGCGACGCGGTCGCGGCGCTGCTGTGGTGCATCGACGGCGCGCCGCAGCCGGTGCCGGCGGGCAACCGCTACCTGGTCGAAGGGCCAGTCGACCCGACGCACGCCCAGAGCGCCGCGCTGCGGGCGCTGCGGGCCACGCCGCTGGCGCAGGCGTTCGACCACGTGCAGGCGATCGTCGACGCCGCGCCGTTCGCCTCGTACACGTGGGACGCGGTGTCGGTGATGGCCCGCTTCGGCGGCACCTCGCGCGCGGCCGAGGCCTCGCACACGCTGGCGCGCTTCGTCGTCACCAACCGGCGCCGGCGCGAGTACTACGACATGGTCGGCCTGGCGGTGCGGGCGATCGGCCGCCTCGGCATCGCCCAGACCGACCTGCTGATGGCCGAGCTCGACAGCGCCAGCCCCGGCGTCGCCTTCGAGGCCGCCGGCGCGCTCGAGCTGCTGCTCACCACCTCGCGCGCGGTCGAGCGGATCCTCGACGTCGCCACCGCCAGCAGCGACCGCGACGACAAGCTGGCGTCGGCGCTGCGCAGCATGCAGCGCGCGGCGGTGGTCGAGACGCTGGCGGCCGGGCTGCGCTGCGGCAACATGACCCGCGAGACGGCCGCGCGCCGGCTGCTGATCGAGCTCGGCGGGTCGGTGGCGATCGACCGCCTGCAGATCCGCCACCAGGACCTCGAGAGCCGGCGCAAGGTGGTGGCCGACCTCGACGACCGCCAGCGCGAGCACATCCGCTGGATCGCGCTCGGCGACGGCGTCGCCACCTGGATCTCGGTCGGCATGTGGATCGTGGTGTTCCTGGTCGGCGTCACCGCGATCTCGGGCGGCCTGCTGCTGACGTTCCGCGAGGGCTACGACGCGTTCCAGGCGCTCGTGCTGGCCGGCGCCGGGACCGTGTTCACCCTGCTCGGCAAGGTCGGCTTCCAGGGCCGCCTGGTCGAGGTCGCGGGCGCCCGCGCGGCCGCCCGCCTGGCGGTGTTCAACGGCTACCAGCGGCGCCTGCAGCAGGTCGACCTGGTGCTGGCGCAGCGCTTCATCGACGGCGTCCAGGTCAGCGCCGAGGACCTGCGCGAGCTGTCGTCGCTGGTCTCGACCGCGCAGACCGAGGCCCAGTCGTCGCTGCTGGCGCTGATCCCCAGCGACAAGGAGTCCGACGCGCTGCAGAAGCGGCTGGCCCAGGCCGTCCACTCGGCGGGCGGCGAGGCCTGAGGTCCCCGGGGACATGTCCATCACGCCATGTCGTCCAGGACATGCTCTCTTGAGCATGTCCTGGGGGACATGTCGTGATGGACACCTGCGAACAGGCGCCCATCCCCTGCGGAGAGCCGGGCCGGCGCGCTCAGTCGACCGCGACCACGCGCACGGGGATGCACTCCTCTTCTTCGTACTCGACCTCGACGGCGATGCAGGTCTCGCCGACCGACACGCCGACGAGCACGAAGTTGTGGGCCCCGGGCGTCGCCTCGGCCAGCAGGACGTCGCGGTCCTGGCTGACCAGCGCGAGCGCGTCCTTGTTGGTGAACTCGATGCGGGCGCTGCTCTCGATCGTCACGTGGACCGCGACGGCGATGCCGACCGGGACCTCGAGCTCGTCGCCGGTCAGGCGCACCGGCACAGGCGGCTGGCTGCGCACCTCGAAGGTCACCGTCTGGTAGCGCGGGCCGCAGGCGGCGAGCAGCCCGGCGGCGGCGAGGGTCATGAAGGCGGAGCGGATCACAGCGCACCTCCCGTCGTGTCGGAGGTCGAGTCCCCGGTGCTGGCGTCGGTCGTGCCGTCGCTCGTCGCGTCGGTCGTGCTCGCGTCGGTCGTGCTCGCGTCGGTCGTGCTTTCGTCGGTCGTGCTGTCGCTCGTCGCGTCGGTCGTGGTCAGCGGTGGTTCGCCCGACTCGACGGTGAGCGCCAGCTCGGCCACCAGGTCGCCGAGGCTCGCCTTGACGGTCGTGCTGCCGGCCGCGACGGCGCGCACGATCACGTGGCCGTCGCCGGTGCCGACCACCTCGACCACCCCGTCGTCGGCCACCTCGAAGGTGAACGCGAGCAGGCCGGCGAGCACGTAGCGGTCGGTGTCGCGGGCGATCGCCACCAGCTCCAGCTCGCTCCCGGCCGCCAGCGTGTACGCGTCGTAGTCGACGCGCTGGTGCTGGATCGCCAGCGTCGCCGGCCTCGTCGCGAACACGTGGATCAGGTCGCCGATGGCGCTGTCCGGCAGCAGCGCCAGGACGGCGGTGTGGCCGGCGGCCACGGCCGTGAAGATCCCCGCCTTCAGGCTCAGGCGCTCGGCGGCGCCGGTGCGGAGTTCGGGCGGCGGCCGCGAGAGATCTTCGTTCCAAGTGTAGTCGAGGGCGAAGCGGGCGCCCACGGCCACGCGGACCGGGAAGTCGCCGACCGACTCGCCGGTCGGACAGGCCGGATCGTCCGCGCCGATGCAGCGGAAATGGAACTCGCCGTTGCCGAGCTCGCCAGGGCCGGGCTGGGGGTCGTAGGGGGCATCGCTGCAGTCGTCGAGGCATCCACCGAGGGCGAGGAGCCCCGCCAGGAGCAGCGGGCGGGAGAAGGCACATGGTCTTGAGGACATAAACTTAAGAACAGGTCGTAAGGGCCAGATCGAGACGCAGACCGCGTCCGTCCTCGATCTTGACCGGACGGCGAGGCAGCCGCAAGGGAGACCGGGCGACCCCGACGCAGTCTTCAGGCGCGCATCGAGCGCGGGGCCGCTCGCCTGCCGCGTCACACAGTTGTCACCAAGGTGTCACGTTCTCGCCGGTTTTTGCCGCCGTCCCGTGACTGACAGACCGCTCGACCCCGCGTAGATTTCGGGCGTAGGCGGCCTCCTGGCGGCCTCGACCGAGGAGAACCTCATGGAGGCGATGTTCCACGGACTGACGACGACGACCGGATTTTTGCTCGTCGTCTCGCTCCTCATCGCGTTCGGGTTCGAATTCGTCAACGGCTTCCACGACACGGCCAACGCGGTGGCGACGGTGATCTACACCCGGTCGCTGCGGCCGTGGACGGCGGTCATCCTGTCGGGCATCTGCAACTTCCTCGGCGTGTTCGTCGGCGGGCTCGCGGTCGCGCTCAGCATCATCCACCTGCTGCCGATCGAGCTGCTGGTGTCGAGCGGCGTCGGCCTCGGGCTGGCGATGATCCTGTCGCTGCTGCTGGCGGCGACGCTGTGGAACCTCGGCACCTGGTACCTCGGCCTGCCGTCCTCGAGCTCGCACACGATGATCGGCGCGATCCTCGGGGTCGGCATCGCCAACTCGATGCTGCCGGGCCACGAGTTCGGCGCCGGCGTCAACTGGGCCAAGGTCTGGGACGTCGGCCTGGCGCTGCTGTTGTCGCCGCTGATCGGCTTCACCCTGGCGGCGCTGCTGCTGCTGCTGTCGAAGCGGCTGATCCGCGACCCGCAGCTGTACCGCGCGCCGCTCGGCTCGCGCCCGCCGCCGCCGTGGATCCGCGGCGTCCTCATCTTCACCTGCACCGGGGTCAGCTTCGCCCACGGCTCCAACGACGGCCAGAAAGGCGTCGGCCTGGTGATGCTGATCCTGATGGGCGTGGTCCCGGCCGGGTTCGCCATCAACCTGGCGCTGAGCGAGGCGCAGATGCGCCAGGCCGAGGCGGCGGTGGTGACGATCCACGACGCGCTCGGGACCGCGGCGACGTCGGCCCCCGACGTGCGCAAGCAGCTCGACGAGGTCGAGGACGAGCTGCAGTCGCTGAAGGCCACCCTCGGCTCCGCGACCCACCCCGAGCAGGTCCCGGCCGATCAGCGCTTCGCGGTCCGCCGCGACGTGCTGCTGATCGACTCGACGCTGAAGAAGCTCGACCAGTCGGGCGCGCTGGTGGTGCCGAAGGACGAGTCCAGGCGGATCAAAGAGGCGCGCGCCGACCTGCGCGAGCTGACCGACTACGCGCCCAACTGGGTCCTGTTCTGCGTCGCGCTGTCGCTCGGCGTCGGCACCATGGTCGGCTGGAAGCGCATCGTCGTGACCGTCGGCGAGAAGATCGGCAAAGAGCACCTGACCTACGCCCAGGGCGCCTCGGCCGAGCTGGTGGCGATGAGCACGATCGGGATCTCCGCCGGCCTCGGTCTGCCGGTCAGCACCACGCACGTGCTGTCCTCGGGGGTCGCAGGCACCATGGTCGCCCAGCGCGCCGGGCTACAGGCCGCCACGGTGGTGAAGATCGCCTCGGCGTGGGTGCTGACGCTGCCGGCCTCGATGCTGCTGGCCGGCGTGCTGTTCCTGGTGTTCCGCGCGATGCTCTGTTAGCGCGGCGTCGCGCCCGGGCGAGCGGCTATAGTGCGCGCCGGAGGTCCGCTCTCGATGCCCAGCAGCAGGTCCTGGTTCCTCGTGCCCGTGCTGGCGATCGCGGCGATCGCCTGTGACAAGTCGACGAAGTCGCCCGACGCCAACATCGGCGGCACGTACTCCGTCACCCGCGAGACGCCCTTCTTCGACAGCGGCTGCGGCCAGGACCGCCTCGGCGACGGCAAGCTGCGCGCCAAGACCCGCTTCACGCTGGTGGCCGCGCGCGCCGACTGCTGGACGATCAAGCTCGGCGACGAGGACGAGACCTACATCGTGCCGACGCACGTGCGCGCCGAGTGACGCGGCGTGACGCGCCGAGTGACGCACCGGCGGCGTGACGCTCGGGCGCGCCGCGTGACGCGCCGAGTGGCAAGCGTCGTGACATGCGGCGCGAAGCGGCGAGTGACGCGCTCGCGTCATGCGGGCGCGCCTCGCGGGCGTGCACGCGCGGCGTGATGCTGGCCCGCCCGCGCGGCGCGTGCCGCGAGCTCGAGCCACATCGAAACGCGACGTGACCCGCTCGCGCTTGCGACGAGCATGCGCCGGGTGACGCGCCGGGCCGTGCGCCCCCCAGAGCCCCGCGAGGCGGCGTGACGGCAATCGCACGGCGGCGACCGGTGCAGCCTGCCCTTCGAGACCCGTGGCGCAGGGCTCGCAGCACGACCGGCGGCCGAGCACGACGCGCCTCGTTCGCCTGGTCGGCGAGCGAGCGGCTGCTCGCCCGCTTCCGCGGCTCGCTCCGCCATGCGGACGCGGCGTGGCCCGCGGCACAGCGGCGAGGCGCCCGCGGTAGCCGGCCGCGGACTTCGTTTCAGACTGTTCGCCGGGACGTCGCGGCTGCCGCGGCTCCAGGGGGCGAGCGAGATGGTGCGACGCATGTGCTTGGCCGCGGCCATGTCCGCTCTCCTGGCCGTCGGGACAGGTTGCGATCTGGTCGCACCGCCGCCTCCGCCGCCCCCGTGCGGCGCGCCGGGCGATCTGCCGTGCCCGTTCGGGACGCTGTGCGAGGACGACCCCGACGACGCCTGCGATCCGCTGCGCGGGCCCTGCCCCGGCCGCTGCGAGGCGGTCCCGTGCGGCGAGGCGCTCGGACTCACCTGCTCCGAAGGACAGGTCTGCATCGACGACCCCGACGACGACTGCGAGGCCTTCGTCGGCGGGCCGAGCTGCGCCGGCGTGTGCGCCGAGGTGCCGCAGCCGATCCTGTGCGCCGAGCCGGGCCGCACGTTCGTGTCGCACAGCCAGGACCTGTGCCAGCAGATCCTCTTCATCTGCGAGGTCGGGTGGGTCCCGTTCTACAACAGCTGCGGCTGCGGCTGTCAGTTCCTCGGCTGAGCGGAGGGCCAGTGATTCGGGCTCGCCCGCGGTCTCGCCACGCAGGTCACGCGCCCGCCGGGCGCGTCTCGGGCTAACCCGTCCAGCGAGCGACAGCCGGTGCGACGGGCCCGTGCGAGCCCGAATCACTGGCCCCCCGCTCCCCGCTCGCGGCCGCCTATCTCGCCGCTCGTCACCCGCGCGACAGTCACTCCCGGCTCGCTCGCCACCACCGGTCCGTCGCTCGGCTCGCGGCTCGCTCGCCGCGCATCACTCCCAGCCCCCCGCTCCCCCGCTCGCGGCCACCGCGGAGCTGCTGCTCGTCATCCGCGACCCGTCGCTCCGGCTCGCCCGCCGCGCCTCACTCCTGGCCCCCCGTTCGCCCGCTCGCGGCCGCGGCTCGTCATCCGCGGCCCGTCGCTCCGGCTCGCTCGCCCGCGCCTCACTCCCGGCCACCGCTCGCGGCCACCGCTCCGTCGCAAGTGGATCGGCGCTCGCGGCTCGCCCGCGCCTCACTCCCGCGCGCGGAACAGGCCGCTCATCGACAGCTCGAGCTGGCTGCGCACCAGGCCGAGGATGCTGTCGACCTCGGCGCGTTCGACCTTGAGCTGGCGCTCGAGCAGCGCCTGCGTCCCGCGCAGCAGCGCCTCGCGGCCGCGCGTCACCCAGCGGGCCGCGGTCGCGCGGTGGATGCCGTAGACCGCGGCGATCCGGTCGATGCTCAGGCGGTCGAGGAAATACAGGCGCAGCACGTTGCGCTCGTCGGTCTCGAGGCCGGCGAGCGCGTCGCGCAGCGCCTGCTCGACCTCGCGGCGGTACTGCGACTTGAGGAACGACAGCTCGGGGTCGGGCGACGCGGGGTGGTGGGCCTCGACCAGCTCGGCCGCGGGCACCAGGCGATCGGTGCGCGCCTGCTCGCGGAAGTTGAGGGCCATGCGCACGGCGGCGACCCGCAGCCAGCCGCCGAGCGGACCGCGGCCGGCGTAGTCGCCGATCTTGGCCGGTGCGTCCGGGCGACCGACGAGCAGCTTCTCCCACAGCGCCTGGCGCAGGTCGTCGCGGTGCGCCGGCGGGACGTTGCGGCTCCGCAGCACGGCCTCGAGCTCGCCGCCGTGGCGGGCCTGGATCGCCGCCGACGCGCCCGCGAGGCGCCGGTGGCAGGCGCACGCGAGGTAAAAATCGGCCGCGTGAAGGGCCGCCAGCTCGCACGCGCCGGCGTGGCGGTCGAGGTGGGCCACGAAGTCCGCGCGCGCGAGGTCGAGGCCCGGCCAGGCGGCGCGGCCCTCGGCGTACAGGCGGGACCGCAGCGCCTCGGCGGCGGGATCGGGCTCCGTGGCGCGCACGGGCGCGTGCTCAAGGATGGTCTCGTCGCGCATCGCCGCGGCGCGACGATACTGCCGGCCCCCGGGACCGTAAAGCCGCGCGCGCACGAGCTCGCTGCTTCTCGTGGCATCGGCGCGCTGCGAGCCGCGTGCTCGTGCGCGAAGCTCGTCGGAGCGTCGGCGCGCTGCGAGCCGCGTGCACCTGCGCCGCGCTCGTCGGAGCCTCGACGCAATTCGCTCCGCGGCCTGCGCGACCCGCCTCAGCGCGCTTCGAGCTGCGCGAGCTCCCGCGCCATATCGACTGTCTCCGGGTGCTGCGGCCCGAGGGCCGCCGCGTAGATCGCGTGCGCGCGACGCATCAGCGCCGCCGCCTCGGCGTGCGCCCCGGCCTCGCTGCGCAGCTCCGCCAGGTTGTAGAGCACCCCGCCGACCTCGGTGTGATCGGGCCCCAGCGCCCGCTCGAACAGCGCCAGCGCGCGCGTGTGCAGCCGCTCCGCCTCGGCCGGCGCGCCCAGGTCGCGCTGCACCAGCGCCAGGCTGTTCAGGCTGTTGCCGACGCGCGGGTGGTCGGGCCCGAGCGCGCGCTCGTAGATCGCCAGCGCCCGGGTCTGCAGCCGCAGCGACGCCGCCAGTTCCCCGCGGGCCCGCTGGACCACCCCGAGGTCCTTCAGCGTGTCGGCGACGCCGGGGTGGTCGGGGCCCAGCACCCGCTCGGCGATCGCCAGGGCGCGCTCGTAGAAGCCGGCGGCGTCGTCGAGCGCGCCCGCGCCGTAGCGGACCCCGGCGAGGTTGTGCAGCGTCATCGCCACGTCGGGGTGCTCGGGCCCGAACACGCGCTGCTGGATGGTCAGGGCGCGCCCGTACAGCTCGCTCGCGGCGTCCAGCTCGCCCTGCGCCTGGCGAGCCGCGGCCAGGCCGACCAGGCTGCGCGCGACGTCGGGGTGCCACGGGCCCAGCTGCTGCTCGCGCACCGCCAGCGCGCGCGCGTGCAGGCGCGCCGCCTCGGCGTAGTCGCCGACCACGTCGTCGACGCTGGCCAGCCGGCTGTCGAGGTGGGCCTCGTCGAGCGGCGAGGCCCCCGGGTGCAGCGCCAGCTGCGTCTGCGCCGAGCGGGCCCACACCCGCCCCTCGGCGGGCCGCGCCGCCGCGTAGCCGACCACGTAGACCAGGTCGGTCGTGACCGCCAGCGCCAGGCCGCGCGCCCGCGCCCCCTCGGCGGCCGCCAGCGCGCGCAGCAGGCCGGCCTCCGCGGCCGCATAGTCGCCGCGCTTCTCGTGCAGCCCGGCCTCGCGGAACTCGGCCTCGGCGATCAGCTCCGGCAGCCCCGAGGCCCGCGCCGCCGCCATCGCCGCGTGCGCGGCCGCCTGCGCCGCCGCGTAGTCGCCCACCGCCTGCAACGAGCGCGCGCGTGCCAGCCGGACCCATAGCTCGCGGGCGGCGCTGCGCTGCGCCTGCGGCACGTCGGGCCGCTCGCGCAGCGCCGCCGGCTGGGTGCAGCGCGAGGCAGGCGTCAGCTCGGCGGCGGCGTTGGTGGCCTGCGTCAGCGCCACGGCGTCGGCGTCGCGCAGCTCGTCCACCAGAGCGGCGAAGCCGGCCCGCGCCTCGTCGAGGCAGTCCTCGGCGCGCGCCCGCAGCTCGGCGTCCCAGGTGCCGGCGAGCGTGTGCGCCCTGCAGGCCGTCTCCGCCGCCCCGCGCCAGTCGGCGGCCCAGCGGTCGAGCCACGGCGCCGTCTTGGCGAAGGTCGTCGGCGCGAACGACTTGCCGGTGGCCGCGAACGAGCGCTCGACGTCCGCCCGCGCCGCGGCGCCCCAGACCGCTTCGATGCGCGCCCCCGCGGCCACGCACGCCGCCTCGCGCCCCGCCAGCTCCCGCGCCTGGGCGTGCTGCCAACCCCACGCGGACAGCCCGGCGCACAGCCCCACGCCCAGCCCCAGCAGCGCCGTCCGCCGCCGCCGCGCCGCCGTCAGCCCGCGCCCCAGCGCCGCCAGCAACGCCGCCATCGACGCGTGCCGCCGCTCCGGCGCGCGCGCCAGGCCGATCGCCAGCGGCGCGCGCAAGCCGGCGGGGATCCGGTCACCCTGCGCGACCATCCGCCCGCCCGCGGCGCCCGACAGCACCGCCGCCGTGAACGGCCGCGCCCCCTGCAGCGCCTCGTGCAGCGCGACGCAGAACGCGAACTGATCGCTGCGCGCGTCGGCCTGGGCGCCCTGCCACAGCTCCGGGGCCATGTACGCGGGCGTGCCGAGCAGCGCCCCGGTGCGCGTCATGGCCTCGCCGCCGGTCGGCAGCGGCCGCGCCGGATCGAACGTCTCCTCGATGCTGGCAGTGGCGGCCGGCGCGACGCGCACGAGCCCGAAGTCGGACACCCGCACGCGCCCGTCGCCGCCGACCAACACGTTGTCGGGCTTGAAGTCGCGGTGCACCAGCCCGGCCCCGTGCAAGGCCGCCAGCCCCCGCCCGGCCGCGACGAACATGGCCACGATCGCCGCCGGCGACCGCCGCTCGACCATGAGCCACTGCCGCAAGGTGCCGCCCTCGACGAACTCCATGGCGAGGAACACCTGACCCTCGAAGCGCCCGGCGTCGAACACGGTGACGATGTTGGGATCGGACAGCCGCGCGAGCGCCTGGGCCTCCCGCAACAGCCGCGCCGCCGCGGCCTCGCGCGCGTCGCCGGCGAGCAAGCCGTGATGCACGAGCTTGAGGGCGACGCGGCGATCGAGCTCGGGATCGTACGCCGCGTACACGGTGCCCATGGCGCCAGCGCCGACGAGGTGGAGCACGGTGTAGCGGCCGATCCGGTCGCCCGCGGCGAGCCGGGGCGCCGCGACGCCGCGCGGCCGCGTCGCCAGGTTCGACTCGACCTCGCCGACCTCCACCCGCGCGAGCGCGGCCAGCAGCTCGCGGCAAGCGTCGCAGCCGTCGAGGTGCCGCGCCGCGGCGGCCTGCTCGGCCGGCGACAGCCGCCCACGACTCAAGGCGTCGAGCGTGTGCTCCGCGAGGCAGTCGCCGAACCCGCTCACGCCGTCGCCCCCGCGCGCACCACGACGAGACCCGCCGCTCGCCGGCCCCCCGCGCTCGCCCTGCCCTCGCCGTCCGTCATCGCCGCGCCGCCACGATAACAAGGAAGCGAGCCGACCGCGGCGCGCGAGCGCGGCCGAAGCTCGCGTGGATCTGCGCCTCGACATGTCTCAAAAGACATATCACTCGGGCCCGACCCGATTCACATCACGGCGATCGCCCGCTGCCGCGGCCGCTGTCGAACTTCGCATTGCCCGGCCCTCGAGCGCCGCACTCGAGCTCGATCGTCCCGCGTGCGAGCCCCGCGGCCGCGGTGCGGTCGCGCGCCCACGATTTTCGTCTCATCGCCCTGCGACATCGCGACGGCCGCCCTGTCATCCCCGCGAGGGGCCAGCGGGCTCGGCCGGTGCGCGCGCTTGCGAATCGTCGCCGCGCCCGCCGCCGTCGCTCGCGTCCTCGCGCACAGGTGCCACTGTCATGATTCGCCCGATCTCCCGCATTGCCATTTCGCGCTGCAGCCCCGCCGTCCTGTCTGCCCTCGTCCTCGGCGCCGCCGGCACCGCCGCCGCCGCGCCCCTTACCGAAGCCGACTGCCACGCCAAGTGTCCCAACATTCCGGCGCCGCCCAAGAATTGGACCACCACCGTCGGCCACGTCGAATGCGTCGAGTACGCCAATTACCGCTCCAAGCTCAAGCACTCCGGCAACGCCTGGACCTGGGCCGAATACCCCAAATGCAGCGGTGAGTCCGGCGTCACCTGCGTGCAGGACAACCCCGAGCCTGGCACCGTCATGGTCAGCCAGCCGTACCAGAACCAGGCCTACGGGGCCGGCCACGTCGCCGTCGTCGACTGCGTGGTCGGCGATTGGGTCAAGGTCAGCGAGTACAACTGGACCCCGGGCGTGTTCAAGGGCGACCGCTGCATCAACGTCAAGGAGGCGCGCGACAAGGACACCCCGTTCGCGTTCGTGCGCGCGTTCGGCAGCCTGTTCCCGGCCGAGGGCGAGCGCTGCGAGGACCCGCTGAAGATCAGCCACGCCTTCGTCAAGCCCGACCCCAACGACAAGCTGGCCAAGCGCGGCACCGTCGAGATCTCGTTCGGCACCTCCGCCTGCAGCCGGGCCAAGTTCCGCCTCCATCGCAAGATCTGGAAGTTCGAGGGCGGCACCAAGGTGCTTCACGAGCAGTGGACGAAGCCGGTCAAGAACGTCCGCGACATCTACACCGACACCTTCGAGGACGTCCCGACCTGCTCGCAATTCGAGTACGTGCTCGAGCGCGAGATGGTCGACCCGCCGATCGTCGGCGCCAAGATCAAGCAGTCGCCGGCGATGACCGGCGTCAACCTCGAGCCGCCGAGCCTGGTCACCGCCGACTTCGTGCCCAAGGTCTACGGCCAGATGTTCCTGCGCTGGAAGTCCGCCTGCCCCAATTACGCCGGCAGCACCAAGACGCAGTACCAGATCGTCTACAGCCGCGGCATCGGCAACCCGGTCACCGTCGGCCCCGTCGACGGTACCGTCATCCCCGGCAACGGCCCCCAGGACCGCGAGCACAAGCTCGTCAGCTTGTTCGGGGCCACCAACTACAGCGTCAGCGTCCGCACCTTCAATTACTCCGACGTCTCCGCCACCACCGCCGACGGCGTGTTCACCACCCCGGCGCCCAACAACACCACCCCGGCCCCGCTGCCGCAGCGGCCCAAGCTGGCGATGCGGTGCGGCGACGGCAAGCTCGACGCCTCGTGGGTCGCCGCGGCCGGCGGCGAGAGCTACGAGCTCGAGTTCACCGGTCCGAGCACGCAGGTCCCCAAGCCCAAGCCGGTGATCGTCCCGGCTGTCGGCCTCACGCACAGCTTCGACGCCGCCGTCGACGCCAACTACACCGTGCGCCTGCGGTCGTACCGCGCCGGCAAGCCGTCGGCCTGGACCGACCCCGTCGTGTTCGCGCGCGACTGCGTGGCCGAGGCCCCGCTCGTCAGCCCGCTCGTCAACGACGACTGCGCCGGCGTCAAGCTGACCTGGAAGCCCGACCCCGCCGCGACCGCGGCCCACCTCAAGAAATACGAGATCATGCGCCGCGAGGAGGGCGGCCAGCTGCAGCCGATCGCCTCCACCCTGCCGACCGTGCTGACCTACAACGACATCGAGGCCAGCCCCGGCAAGCACTATTTCTACAGCGTGCGCGCCCTGTTCCAGACCCCCGAGGGCAAGCCCCTGGTCTCGCCGCCCGCCCCGCAATCCCCTGTCGTCATCCCCAAGAGCCCGCCGCGCGCCCCCGAGATCGAGAAGATCACCACCCGGGTCGACCGCGCCACCCTCGAGTTCACCGACAACGCCACCAACGAGACCGAGTTCATCATCAAGCGCTGGACCGACAACGAGTCGGGCGCGCTGGTGCAGTACCGCATCGACGGCAAGCAGGGCACCGGCAAGGTCACCTTCGCCGACCCCAACCCGCTGCCGATCGAGGACCGCAGCTATCGTTACCGCGTGTTCGCGGTCAAGGGCGCCTGCAAGGAGACCAATGTCACCGCCTCGCTGCCGGTCGAGGGCCGGCGCATGCGCCCGCCCGTCAACGTCACCGTCGCCAAGGACAGCTCCGACGGCGCCCTGCTCAAGTGGCAGGACACCAACCACCGCGTCACCTCCTACGAGATCTACCGCAAACAGCTCAGCGAGCCGGTGTGGTCGGCCTCGCCGATCGCCACCGTCAGCAGCGACAAGAAGAGCTACGTCGACATGGCCAAGGTCGACGCCCAGTACTCCGTCAAGGCGATCTTCAACGGCGAGCGCACCCTCAGCGACGGCGTCGGCTCGGCGCCGGTGACCTACCTGCGGCAGACCAGCAAGGCCTGCCCGGCGGGCGGCACCAAGCCGGTGTTGACGCGGGTCACCAACCTCGACGACCCGCGCCGCAGCAAGGTCGAGTTCACCTACGACGCCCCCGCCAGCTTCGCCACCCGCATCGAGTACGCCCGCGGCACCAACGGCCCGTGGCTCACCGTGCAGGAGACCAACGCCAAGGCCGGCCCGGTCGACATCGACGTGAGCCCGTTCATGAACCAGCAGATCTGGCTGCGGGTGATCGGCTTCGATCCCACCAACAACTGCGTGTCGGCGCCCTCGACCCCGCACGTCGTCTATCCATTGCCCGCCCCGGTGCCGCTGCCCACCGTGCCCGCGCACAAGAACTGCCCGCAGGGCCTGCTCGTCAAATGGGTCGATACCAGCACCTACGGCAGCAAGTTCCAGGTCGAGTGGCAGCCCGACATCCACGCGCCGTGGCAGCCGATGCCGAAGGAGGACTACTTCCGGGTCACCGGCACCAAGGAGGTCTGGCAATGCCACAAGCCGGTCGCCGCCGACGCCGGCTATCAATACCGCGTGCGCAGCACCTACCACGTGCTCAAGAGCGGCAAGCCCGACGTGCTGAGCACCTCGCGCTGGTCGAACGACGCTGGCGTGAGCGACGGCGGCGGCGCCGCGATGTCGCTCGCCAACGGCACGATGGAGTCGATCCCCGCCTACGGCAAGCCGGGTGACCGGCTCCAGAACTGGGGCCCGGAGGGCGCCTGGACCCTCCACGAGCTTCACGACCGCCCGGGTAGGCAGGGCCTCGGCCTGCGCTTCGGCTACTACTCCGCCGGCTCCGAGACCGTCGGCCAGATCCTCGACGCGACCTTCGAGGCCGGCACGACCTACACCTTCAAGGGCCACGTCAACGGCGGTGGTGACAAGACCGGCAAGGTCCCGTTCCAGATCGGCTACCTCACCAACACCAGCGACATCATGACCTTCAAGCCGCTCGCCACCGAGAAGTTCTCGGCCGGCAACGATTGGACGGCCGTCAAGGGCGTCACCCACACGGTCAAGGCTGGCGACGTCGCCGTCGGCAAGCGCATCGTCGTCCGCCTCGGCGGCGGCAGCGACGGCGGCAGCACGGACATCTGGTTCGACAACCTCACCCTGATCGCCAAATGATCGGGCCGGTGGCGAGACCGCCGTGGTCTCGCCATTCACGGGTGACGACATTCGCGCGGCGCCTCAGCGCGCCGCCATCACCGTGTTGAGGCACTCGGCCAGCGTCGGGTGGGCGAAGGTCGCGTCGCGCAGCGCCGGGGCCGTCAGCCCGCCCATCATCGCCACCTCGATCACCGCCATCAGCTCGCCGGCCCCGACCCCGAGGATCGTCGCGCCGAGGATCTGCTGGCTGCGCGCGTCGATCACGACCTCGAGGAACCCGCGGGCCTCGTCCATCTCGAGCGCGCGCGCCACCTGGTCCATGCCGATGCGCGCGACCCGGATGTCCCGGCCCTCGCGGCGCGCGTCGGCCCCGGACAGGCCGATGCGCGCCAGCTCCGGATCGGTGAACACCACATACGGCACCATGCGCCCGCGCGTCGTCGCCTGCCCGCCCTCCAATAGGTTGGTGCGCAAGATCCGGTGATCGTCGTAGGCGATGTGCGTAAATGCCGGCCCGCCCTTGACGTCGCCGACCGCGAACACCCCCGGGGCGCTGGTCGCCAGCCGCTCGTCGACCTTCACGTGGCCGCCGGCGTCGACCTCGATCCCCGCCGCCTGCAGGTCCAGCGCCTCGGTGTTGGGCGTGCGACCGGTGGCGACCAGCAGGTGCGAGCCGACGAGCGAGCGCTCGCCGCCCGGCGTGTCGCACACGAGCGCGATCGCCTGGCCCTGATTCGCGACCCGCCGCGCCTGGCTCGACAGCCAGATCTCGATCCCGTCGGTCGCCAGCACCGCCCCGATCGCCGCCCCCACGTCGGCGTCCTCGCGGGGCAACAGCTGCGCCGCGCGCTGCACGATCGTCACCCGGCTGCCGAAGCGGCGGAACATCTGCGCGAACTCGAGGCCGACATAGCCGCCGCCGAGGACCAGCAGATGCTCCGGCACGACGGCCAGCTCGAGCATGCCCGCGTGATCGAGCCACGGCACCTGTTCGAGGCCCTCGAGCCGGGGCACCTGGGTGCGCGCGCCGGTGTCGATCACGATCACCTCGCCGGCGATCTGGCGCACCCCGCCGTGGTTCAAGCGCACCTCGAGCTGGCGCGGGCCGACGAAGCGGCCGGCGCCGAGCAGCAGATCGATCGCCGGCTGGGCCACCAGGGCGGCGCGGCTCGAGTCGACGAATTGGCGGACGATCCGGCGCGTCCGCTCGCGCACCCGCGTCATGTCGACGCTCACCGCGTGCGCGCGCACCCCGAAATCGCCGGCCCTGCGCGCCAGGTAGGCCACCCGGGCGCTCGCCACCATCGTCTTGGTCGGCGTGCAGCCGGTGTTGATGCAGGTGCCGCCGAGGTGCTCGCGCTCGACGAAGGCGACCCGGCGACCGGCCGCGGCGAACGCCAGCGCGAGGGGTCGTGCCGCCTGACCCGAGCCGAGGATCACCACGTCGTAGCCGTCCATCGCCCGGATGGTGACCGCGAAGCCGAGCGCGGCAACCGGCCGGCCACCCGATTGCGAAGTGCCGCATTCGTGGCGCCGCTCGTCCGCCCCCCGCGCCTGCGATAAGGTCACCGGCAGCATGACCTCGCCACGCTACCCGCTGCCCAACGCCTTCGTCCCGCTCCGCGCCGCGCACCTCGCCGGCAAGCGGGCCACGGGCCTCAAAGACGTGCTCGTCGCCGGCCCGCTCGTGCTCGCCAGCGGCCGCCTCGTCGCCTGCGACGCCCTCGTGCAGCCCGAGCGCCCGCCGTTTTCCCGCGTCCTCGCGCCCGGCAGCTACCCCGTGGTCCTCTACGTCGCCAAAGCGGGCGGCGCGATCGGCTTCGCCGAGCTCCGTCTGCGCGACGCCCCCGCCCTGCGCTTCGAGATGGCCACGATCGCCGGCCAGGACCCCGCCACGCTCGGCCCGCGCGAGACCTTCGGCTATCCGGTCGGCACCGGGCTCGGCTGCTTCGCCGACGAGGTCGCCCTGCGCCGGCTGCGGGAGCTCGACGCCGACAACGCCTACGACCGCATCGGCCCCGAGCTGGCCGCCAACGGCGGCGCGTGGGTCAGCCACCGCCCCGACCCGCAGGCCGACGACAACGTCGTGCTGTTCCGCTCCGGCGACGGCGACGGCCACTACCCGACCTGGTTCGGCCTCGATGCCGACGACCGGCCCGTGTGCGTCGTCACCAGCTTCCGCTGCTTCCCCGAGCCCGAGACCGCCGACGACAGGCAGGCCAGGCTCGCCGAGACGTTCGCGCCGCTGGTCGCCGCCGTCGATCGCGACCTCGGGGCCGGCCTGCGCGCGCGCGGCTTCACCGGCCCCGAGGCGACCTACAAGGGCAAGACCGACGGCGAGCTCAAGCTCGTGTACACGCGCGACGGCCTCGCCTTCGAGGTCCTCGGCTCGGCCACCGGCCGCCACCTCTTCACCACCCAGTTCCGCTGGGCCCGCGGCCGCTCGACGCTCGACGTCGGCAACGAGCACCGCAAGGCCGGGGTGCCGATCGACTGGAAGGAGGGCGTCGCCGTCGGCGACGCCGCCTTCGTCCACGCAACTCGCATCGGCGCCTCCTACGCCGCCGGCTGGGACGCGCTCGAGCAAGCGGTCCTGCACTACCTGCCGCTCAAGCGCGCGCGCTGACGATACTCCAAGACATGCCCTCGGAGACATGCTCCCAGAGACATGCCCTTGAAGACATTACCCTGAGAGCATGCCCCTCGGGGCATACCGTCGCGCGCAGCACGGCGGCCGCGTTCTCCGGGCCCGGCACCCGCGGCGCCGCCGCGGCTGCAGCGAGCCGGTGCCTCATCCGCGGCGGTCGAACCGCTCCCGCGCCGCGGCGATCGTGGGCCAGTGCTCGCCGATCCAGCGCGCGAGGTGTTCCATCGGCCCCAGAAGGCTGCGGCCGAGCTCGGTGAGCTCGTACTCGACGCGCGGAGGGACCTCGGCGAACACCTCGCGCGCGACGAAGCCGTCGCGCTCGGCGTCTCGCAGCGTCGTCGTCAGGACCCGCTGCGAGATGCCGGTCAGCATCCGCTGCAGCTCGGAGAAGCGGGCGCGCTGCCCCGGCGCCTTCGCCAGCATCACGACGAGCAGGACGCTCCACTTGTCCCCGAGCTTGCCCATGAGCTCGCGGACCACCCGGGACTCCTCCGTCTCGCACAGGCGCATCGTGGGCGGCGCCGTCTTCGTGCCGGATCTGGCCAATCGTTACCTCGAGGTGCGCTGCTGCGTGAAAGGTGCCGTCTTCTCTTCGCTCGCGCCGACCGTACCATGCAGACGGCGCCGCGATCCGAACGCTCGCGCGCGAGAAAGGCAACGCCGCTCATGGACCAGCCAACCCCGGCAGGCAATACGCTCATGCCCGCCCTGCATCCCGTCGTCTCCGTCGCTCCGCTCGTGCTCCCGGCCCCGGGCCGCGGCGTCGATCTCCAGCTCCGCGTGTCCGCGCCCGTGCGCGGCGATCGCTTGCCGGTCGTCGTCTTCTCGCACGGTTTCGCTTCTTCCTGCGACGCCTACGCACCGCTCGCGCAGTACTGGGCGGCTCGCGGCCTCGTCGTCATCCAGCCGACGTTCCTCGACTCGCGCACGGTGGCCCTGGCCGAGCATGACCCGCGCGCACCCGAGGTCTGGCGCATCCGCGTCGAAGACGTCAAGCGCACGCTCGACGGGCTCGAAACGCTCGAGCAGGCCGTGCCCGGGCTCGCCGGGCGCATCGATCGCGGGCGCATCGCCGCCGCGGGTCACTCGTTCGGCGCTCACACGACGAGCCTGCTGCTCGGAGCGCGGATGGTCGGGCCCGACGGTCGCCCCGGCGAGGACCTGTCCGACCCGCGGATCTGCGCTGGCGTACTCCTCTGCGCCGCAGGCCGCGGTGGCGCCGACCTCAGCGCCTTCGCCCGCGAGCACACGCCCTACCTCGACCAGAGCTACGCGGAGATGACGACGCGGGTCCTCGTCGTCGCGGGCGACGCGGACCGCTCGCCGCTGACCGTCCGCGGCCCCGACTGGTTCGCCGATCCCTTCATCTTGAGCCCGGGCGCCGACTGGCTCCTGACCGTCTTCGCCGGCGAGCACATGCTCGGCGGCATCTCCGGCGACCGCGTCACGGAGACCACCGACGAAAGCCCCGAGCGCGTCGAAGCCGTCCAGCGGCTCACCTACGCGTACCTGCGCAGCGCCCTCCAGCCGGACGATCCAGCGTGGGACGAGGCGCGCCGCCAGCTCGCGGCGGACCCGAGCCCGCCGGCACGCCTCGACGGCAAGGCCTGACCGGCAGGTCGACCCGGCGGATAGTGACATCCGAGCGCCGAACATCCTCCGACGACCTGTCCTCGAGGACATCCGATTCGCCCGCACCCCCGCGACCGCAAAAATCAACGAGCGCCCCGCAGGCGGGGCGCTCGGCGGGGCGCTCGGCGGGGCGCTCAGCCGTGGTGACTGGTGCCGGCCTTGACCTTGCTCTTCGTCTTCATGGCCCCTCCTCCCGCGCCAATTCTAGCCGCCGCCTCGCGGCCGACGAGGCCTCACCTTCGCGCATGCTCGCCGACGCGCGCCCTGCCGATCGACATGACCTTTCGGACATGTCGAACCTCCGCGCTCGGGTGCCACGCCGGGTCCCCCCATGAGCCTGCTCACTTCCACCCGCCTCGTTTTCACCAGCAGCACCGCCCGTGCGCGCGGCCTCGCGGTCACATCGGCGCGGCCTCGCGGGTCTTCCCTCGACGAGACCGCGACCGAGGGACCTGACCGATGCAACAGCGCGACTGCCTGGCGACCCGCTTCGAGGCGCACCGGACCTATTTGCGGGGCGTCGCCTACCGCATGCTCGGCTCGCTGAGCGAGGCCGACGACGCCGTGCAGGACGCCTGGCTCCGGCTCGCCCGCACCGACTCCGCCGCCGTCGACGACCTGCGCGCGTGGCTCACCACCGTGGTCGCGCGGATCTGCCTCAACCTGCTGCGCGCGCGCGGCACCCGGCGCGAGGAGCCGCTGGGCCCGCACGTGCCCGACCCGGTCGTGCGCCGCGAGCCTGGCGTCGACCCCGAGCGCGACGCCCTGCTGGCCGAGTCGGTCGGCCTCGCGCTGCTCGTCGTCCTCGACGAGCTCGCGCCTGCCGAGCGGCTCGCGTTCGTGCTCCACGACAGCTTCGGCGTATCGTTCGACGCCATCGCCGCGCTGTGCGGGCGCACGCCCGAAGCCGCGCGGCAGCTGGCCAGCCGCGCGCGCCGGCGGGTCCGCGCCGCCGCCCCCGTGCCCGACCCCGACCTCCCCCGTCAGCGCGAGGTCGTGTCCGCCTTCTTCGCCGCCACCCGCGCCGGCGACCTCGGGGCCCTCGTCGCCCTGCTCGACCCCGACGTGATCCTCCGCGCCGACGGCGGCACCGCGCGCGCCGAGGTCTCGGTCGTCGCCCGCGGCCCGCAGGCCGTCGCCGAGCACTCGCTCGGCTTCGCCGCGATGACCCCGTTCGTCCGCCCCGCCGTGGTCAACGGCGCCGCCGGGGCCGTCGTCGCCCCCGGCGGCGAGCCGTTCTCGGTCATGAGCTTCGTCGTCAAGGCCGGCAAGATCGCCGCCATCGACGCCCTCGTCGATCCCGAGCGCCTCGGGAGGCTCGACCTCGGCGACCTCGACGGCTGATATTCCATGTCTCATCGGACATGCTCGAAACGACATGTACATCAAGACATATCATCGGCGCTCATGACATGCCCCTTCGGACATGTCATGAACGCCACCCGCGCCTCACGGCTCGAGCCCGCACACGCCCACGTCCTCGAACCCCGGCGGGGCCGTCATCGGCGCGTACCACGGGATGCACACCTGGTCGACGCCCGGGCAGAAGTCGGGGTCGTCGAGGACGCAGAACGGCAGGCAGCAGCCCGCCTCCGTCTGCGAGCACTCGCTGGCCAGCGCCGGATCGGCGCAAAACAGGCCGGGATCGCAGGCGTTGAGGAACTCGCACGGGTCGAACGCCTGCCCCTCGGCGCCGCTGGCGTCGAGGACGCACACGAACTCGTCTTCGAGCGGCAAGCACGCGTCGGTGCCCTCGCAGTTCTGCAGGAGCGGATCGCAGTTGGCGAGGCAGATGTTCAGGATGCCCTCGTTGAGCACCGCGCAGTGGTGCCCCGCGGCGCAGCTCGGCGACTGCGGCGTCCCGCCGCACAGCGCCACGCAGGTGCCCTCGCCGGTCACCGGGTCGGCGTCCCAGCAGACCGCGCCGATCTCGCAGTCGTCCTCGCCGCTCGTGGGGCCGCCGACCACGTGACAGCTGTCGCCGACAGGCTGCGGGTTCGGGTCGAGGTCGACGCAGCGCCACTCGTTCCACGACGGGCCGTCGTTGCCGGCCGGCGTGCACTTCTGCCCCCACGGGCAGTCCTGATGCCACACGCTGCACTCGTTCCCGCCGCCGGTGGTGCCGGTCGTCTCGCCGGTCGTCTCGCCGCCGCTGTCCGATTCACTCGATCCGCCCTCGCTCGACCCGCCCTCGCTCGACCCGCCCTCGCTCGACCCCTGGCTGCCGCCCGAGCTCTGCCCCTCGGTGCCGCCGTTGCTCGAGCTCTGCCCCTCGGTGCCGTCGCCGCCGCCCGTGCTCTGCGGGCCTTCGCTGTCGCCGAACTCGCCGAGCAGGATCTTCGGATCGCAGGCGACCAGCGCCAACCCGCTGAACAGGAGGCCGGCCGCGCGCGTGATGAAAGGAGATGTGGAATGACGCATGTTCATGGTCCTCGGATGGAGATTGGCCGCCGGCTGCTCTCCGCATTAATCATTCGTCGCCCCGAATGCATCGACGCTCGCGCGCACTCCCACGAGTCGGCGAGCGGCGCGCCCCGCGACAGCGAGCGGCCGTCCCGAAGCGCCGCCCGCCCCGACGCGCGCGGCGATCCTCTGCCCTCGTCAGCGTCCCCGCGCCGGCGCCTCGCGCCCACACCCGGATTCCGTCCGCGCCGCCCGACCGTCGCATGCGTCGCCTCAGAGGTCCTTCGACCTGTCCTTAGGGGCATGCCCTTCGGGACATGCCGAGGCCACCCGCCCGGCGTACGTCGAGCGCGGGTGGGCGCGCAAGAACGCCGCCGCCTCCACGGCCCCACGCGCCGCCTCGCCCGCAGCGCACAGCGCCTGCACCCGCAGCGCCTGCCGCTCCTCGAGCATGCAGCAGTCCGCGAACTCCTCGGCGTGGCGCTCCAGCACCGCCAGCGCCGCGCCCGGCTGCCCGCCGCGCAGGGCCGCTCGGGCCTGCTGCAGCAGCGCCATCTCGGCCAGCATGCGGTCCCCCTCGGCGACCGCCTCGTCGCCGCCTTCGGCCGCCTCGGCGGCCCCGGTCCCGCTCTCGGCCCTGCTCGCCGCGCGCCCCCTCGCCCCCGCCTGCGCCCCGCGCCCCTGGCCCGCCGCCCGTTCGCGCGGCGGCGTGACCACCAGCTTTTGCCCTTCGAGCTCGGGCGTGCCCGCCTCGCGCGGCCCGCCCTCGCCGTCCGCCCGGATCCTCGCGTCCTGCGAATCGGGCCCCGCGGCGTCGTATTCGGCCTGGTGCCGCATGTCCTGAAGGACCTGTCCCGGCACGAACATGCGGGCCAGGTCGAGCTGCCAGGCCGCCAGCAGCAGCAGCCCGGCCGCCAGCGCCAGCCACGGCGCGCGGCTCGGCCGGTCCTCGCGGCCCCGCGGTCCGTCCCGCTCGGCCGCCGCGAGCGTCGCCCACAGCTGCGCCTCGGCGGCGGCGGACGGGCGCGCACAGGCCCGGTAAGCGGCGATCAGCGCGCGAGCGGACGGCGATTCATCGGTCATGCGGCCTCCGGACGGAGCGAGCGCGCAGGCGCTGGCTGAATTGCTCGAGCTTGATCCGCGCGGCCCGCAGCCGCGAGAACACCGTGCCCAGCGGGATCTCGAGCGCCTCGGCGATCTCCGACGCGGTCAGCCCCTCGACGTCGGCCAGCAGGAACACCACGCGCTTGTCCTCGTCGAGCCCGTCGAGGAACTCCTGCATGAACGCGGCCGCCTGCTGCAGCTCCAGCGACGCCTCCGGCTCGCGCGGCGGCGCCGGCGGCTCGACCGCGGACAGCCGCCGCTCGCGGCGCGTGTGGGCCCGCTGGCGCATCAGCACCACGTTGCGGGTGATCCCGAACAGCCACGCCGGCAGCGAGCGCGACGGCTCGAACGTGTGCAGCCGGCGGTGCACCACCAGGAACACCTCCTGGGCGACATCGTCAGCCTCATCGGCCGCGACCCCGAGCGCGCGGGCGATCCGCCACACCGTGCCGAGGTGGCGGGTGAACACCTCGCGCACGCTCGGCGCGCCGCACTCGATCGCCGGCCCGGCCGCGAAGCCGGCCGACGTCAGCGGCGTGTCGAGCGTCTTGCTCACCGGACCAGTCTTTTCCGCCGGCGCCCGATCGCATTAACCCCGACGCACGATTTTTTGGCCCGGCGCACGATCGCTCACGGGAACCGCGCCTCGACCAGCAAGAACCCGCGGAACGCCGCCGGACCGACCTGGTGGAGCTCGCGGCCGCCGGCGAACTCGAACCGCGGCCGCCGCAGCGAGATCGCAGCCTCTGCCAGCACCACCAGCGCCGCGAACCCTCGCAGCGCCCGCGGCGCCCACGCCAGCCCGGCCCCCGCCGTCACCGCGCCCCACAGCGTCGTGGCCTCGTAGTTGGTGTCGCCGCCCACGCCCCGGGCCTGCAGCGCCCCCAGCTCGAGGCCGACCTGCAGCGGCAGCTCGAGCGGCCCCGCGCGCAGCACCGGCCCGCCGCGCAGCTGCCCCGCGTGCACCGCGAACTGGGCCCCGAACGCCGGCTCGCCCCCGCGCCGCACCTCGGCCTCGAACCACCGCGTGTAGCCGGCCGTCAGCCGCGCCCGCCGCCACATCAGCCCGACCGCCGCGGCCAGGCCGGCGCTCACCGGCAGCATGCCCGCCTGCACGCCGGGCCCGAACTGGACCAGGCCGCGGACCGCTCGCCTCTTCGGTTTCCGCGGCGCCCCGGCGGCGGGGATCGCCGGGTCCTCCGCGATCGGCTCCGGACCGGCCTCCTCGGGCGTCGGCGGCCCCACGGGCGCGACCGCGGGCCTCGGCGCCGCGGGCCCGGCCTCGTCGGGCCCGGGCGCGCTGGCGGCCGGGGCCGGCGGCGCGGGCACGACGTCCTGCGGCTCGCGCTGCGCCGGATCGACGGCGATGGCGATCACGAACGCCGCTGCACGGACCGCCGCGTCGCAGCTGGCGACCGCCAGCGTGCGCTCCTGCGTGCGCCCCTCCGCCTCGATGGCCACCACCACGTGCCAGCGCTCGCCGCTCGGGCGCGCCTGCACGCGGATGCTGCCCGTCGGCGCCGGCGCGCTCGTGGGGTCGAGGTGACGGGAGATCTCGGCCGTGAGCGCCGCCCCGTCCGGGCAACCCGGGGGCGCGTCCCACACGATCGCCGGCAGCGACGCGGCCCCCGAGCCAGCCGCCGCGGGCACCTCCCCCGCGCCCGGCGGCGACGCGGCCCCCGAGCCCCCCGCCGCGCCCATGCCCACGCACAGGGCGAGCAGCCCCGGCGCGCGGCGTGAGAGCGATGCCCGACCCATGCGGTCGCCG
Organism: Nannocystis bainbridge; assembly: GCF_028368995.1. Taxonomy (GTDB): domain Bacteria; phylum Myxococcota_A; class Polyangia; order Nannocystales; family Nannocystaceae; genus Nannocystis; species Nannocystis bainbridge. Next base: position 1,909,600 of record NZ_JAQNDL010000001.1, read on the forward strand.
CAGGATACGTGAGCCGCCGGGTGATGCAAACGCAGACGCGACCGATCGCCAGCGCGCGCACCACGAAACCCGCCGCACCCCGGGCGACGGCTCGCTCCCGACCCCGTCCCTGCCCCTTTCGACATGCCCCATCCGACATGTCCGAAAGACCACGTGCTCTGGCGGTCGCCGGCCCGGTCTCTTACCCTCGGAGCCATGCTCCGCGCCGCCTCGCTCCGGCCCGCGCTGACCGTCGCGCTGGTCGCCGCCTGCACCCATGCCCGCCCTGGCCCGCTCCAGCAGGGCCCCGCGGACACCGACGCGGCCGCCGTGACCGACGAAGCGCCGCTCTCCGCTCCAACCGTGGACCCGCCGGCGATCGTCGACCACGAGCAGCCGCAGCCCGGTCCGCCGCGCTGGCGCCCCCTCGAGACCGATCCGCGCCTGGTCCTCCGCGACGGCAGCGACGAGCTCGGCTTCCTCGAGCAGCCGTGCGCCGTCGACGAGCCGTGCGGCTGCCTCGTCGCGGCCGAGCACCGCTACCATCGCCGCGGCGACGGCTGGACGATCGTGGTCGTGCTGCCGGAGGTCGAGATCCGCCGCGTGGTCAAGCGCGGCACCTGCCTCGAGGGCTGCGGCCAGCCGCACCCCCCCGAGCCGACGCCCATCCGCTCGCTCGGCGCCGTCGACCCCGCGAAGGTCGAGATCGTCGTGAAGCGCCCGCGCAAGGTCATCACGAAGACGACCTGCACCGATCCGCACCTCGCCCCGTGAACCCCCGGGCAGAGCCCCCGCGGCCTGCGGATGGAGCTGTGGCGCGCAACCTCGCCGCGCGCTGGATCTCCGATCTTCGCGGTCCGCCGCCCCGCGAGCGCGCGACCCTCCGCGATCACGCTAGACTGCGGCCCGGAGGTGCGCGATGGACACGCGAGTCGACGAGGTGGCCGAGGGGATCTTCCGCCTGAACACCGAGGTCCCGGGCTTCAACTTCAATCAATACCTGGTCGTCGACGACGAGCCGCTGCTGTTCCACACCGGGCCGCGCGGGCTGTTCGACAGCGTGCGGGCCGCGATCGCCCGCGTCGTCGCGCTCGATCGACTGCGCTGGATCGGCTTCTCGCACGTCGAGGCCGACGAGTGCGGCGCGCTCAACCAACTCCTGGCCGTCGCCCCGCACGCGGCGCCGGTGTGCAGCCAGGTCGCGGCCCTGGTCTCGATGACCGACCTCGCCGATCGTCCGCCGCGCGCCCTCGCCGACGGTGAATCGCTGACGCTCGGCCGCCACAGCGTCACCTGGCTCGACGCCCCGCACGTGCCGCACGGCTGGGAGTGCGGCTACCTGTTCGAGCGCGAGACCCGGACCCTGCTGTGCGGCGACCTCTTCACCCAGAGCGGCGGCTGCGACGTCCCGCTCACCGAGGGCGACATCCTCGGGCCCAGCGAGGCCTTCCGCGCCCAGATGGACTATTTCGCCCACGGCCGCCGCCAGAGCGCGATCCTCGAGCGCCTCGCCAGCACCGGGCCGACCACCCTCGCCTGCATGCACGGCAGCGCGTGGCAGGGCGACGGCGGCGCGCTGCTCCGCACCCTCGCCACCACGCTCGCCGGCGCCGCGCCTTGAAGATCACAGGCCCCGCATGGCGAGCGCGCCATGCGGGGATCCTGCCTCTCGTATCAATCGTCGATCGCCTGATACGCCAGCGCCAGGAAATCACGGCACACCGGCGGCGGCTGCGGCGACGACCACATGCATTGCGTCAGCAGCAGCGTGATCACGCCTTCCTGCGGATCGCTGCGCCACTGCGAGCCGAGCCCGCCGTCCCAGCCGTACTGCCCGATCGGCGCGTGGGCCTCGTCGCGGCGCGTCACCACCGACACCCCGAAGCCGTAGCCGCTCGCGGCGAAGTCCTCCGGCGAGAAGCCCGACTTGGCCTTTTGCGCCGGCGTCAGGTGATCGGTCGTCATCAGCTCGACCGACGGCCGCGACAGGATCCGCTGCCCTGCGAGCGTCCCGCCGGCCAATAGCATGCGCGCGAACGCCAGATAATCGTCGACCGTCGACACCAGCCCGCTCGCCCCCGACGCGAACGCCGGCGCCCGGCTCCACTGCCCGCCGCGGCCCTCGTCGTACACCCCCAGCGTCCCGTCCGGCCCCGGCCAGTAGCTCGTCGCCAGGCGATCGATCTGCGCCTCCGGCACAAAGAACCCCGTGTCCTTCATCCCCAGCGGCGCGAAGATCCGCGCCTGCAGGAACTCGGCGAACGGCTGCCCCGACGCGCGCGCGATCAGGATCGACAGCAGCTCCGAGCCCATGTTGTAGAGCCACCGATCGCCCGGCTGGTACATCAGCGGCAGCCGCGAGAACTTCGCCAGCCACTCGTCCCCGGGCGGCACCTCCGCCGGCGCCGGCGGGCCCGCTCCGAGCCCCAGCGCCGCGGCTGCGCGCAGGATCGGGTACGCGTCCGGGCGCGCCATCAGCATCCCGAAGCCGAGCCTGAACGTCAGCAGGTCGCGGACCGTGATCGGCCGCGCCGCGGCGACCGTGTCCTCGATCGGCCCGTCGATCGCCCGCAGCACCTGGCGCTCGGCCAGCTCGGGCATCCACGCGTCGACGGCGTCGTCGAGCCGCAGCTTGCACTCCTCCACCAGGATCATCGTCGCCACCGCGGTGATCGGCTTGGTCATCGAGCTGATGCGGAAGATGCTGTCGCGCCGGACCGGCGGCCCGCCCAGCGCCAGGGCCCCGAGCGCCAGGGTGTGCACCTCGTCGCCGTGGCTCACCACCGCCACCAGCCCCGGCACCTCGCCGCGCTCGACGTAGCCGGCCATCCCCTCGCGCACACGCTCGAGCCTGGTCTCCGAGAATTTTCTTCGGGTGTCTCGCTCCATTCGTCTCCTCGCCTTTCTTTGGCCTTGCAGGGGGTAGACCGCCGCCCGCCCCGAGACTCATCGGTGCGGCTCGCTCGCCAGGCATGACCTATCACACACACCTGCGACCCCGGCGGCGCTCCTGGACGCGACTGGCAACACGTTTCACGTGACTCGATGCGATTGGGCGACCGCCTCATCGGCGAGACACGGCGAGGAAGACGTCGAGCTTGCGCGCGGCGGATCCAACCGTCGCGCACTCGCTATGAGTCCACCGACCCTGAAACGTCATGACTTTCAGGACATGCTTTTTAAGACATGTCCTTTTCATCATCCCGGCCCCTCGCACGATCGCCGCTGCACCTTGCTCGCGCCTTCGCACGAGGAGCGTGGAGATCCGTGCGATCTCCCCGACACGCTTGCGAATGGTGAGACGCGCTGCGCTGCCGGGCAGCCTCGCCAATCGCCGGGCTCCGCTCGATCCATCCCAGACATCCGAGAACACGACCCCCTGACGACCGATCCGGGAAAACGCCTGCAATCCCTCGATTACGGTGAGACGCGCTGCGTCGCTGGGCAGCCTCGCCAATCGCCGGACTCCGCTCGCTCGATCCACGCAGTGCTCGTGACACGCTACCCTGACGATCGAGGCGGTAACGCCTGCAAACCCCTCGACCACAAAACCCTCCGCGAACCGGATCCACATCGGCTCTCCCGGCAGCCGCGATCGCGGGCACCCGCCTCCCCGCGAATCAACGCTCCTCCGTACGGCTCGGACCCGCATCGCATCACCCACAGCCATGACTGCATGCATCGACCTTTGTCGGTCCGCGAATCACCCTCGACGGTCCGGCTCGCTCGGGAACGCGACGGCTCACCCCAATACGCCGTCCGCATGCGTGGATCGCCCGGCACCTGTCGGACCCGACATCGACGCACGCTCTCGCGCGCCGATATTCAGCCTGGCTTGATCCGCGCCAGACCATGGTCGCGCGCTACAAACCTGGGCATGCCTCAGTTCATCCTTGAAGATTTCAACCTGGAAAACGCCGAGCGGCGCCTCTGCCTCGAGGCGCTGGAGCGGGCCGGCAACATCGTCGGCGCCGCCAAACTCCTCGGTATCACCCGTCACGCCATGAAGCGGCGCATCATCAAGCTGCGCCTCGACTGGACCCGCGGCGCCGTCCCGCCGCGCGGCAGCGCCTCGGGCCCGACCGGAGTTTCGTGAGCCGTGGCGCGGTCGAATGCGCGCACACCGGCCGGTGCGCGCGATTCGTCCGCGTCGGGTTCTCGAGCCGTCGGAGCGCGAGGTCGCGCGCTTTTTATCCGCAATGCACGCGCCCCTCGACCTCCTCACTCGAGCGGCGCTGCCTTGCGAACGAAGCGCGAAGCCGAACCTTCCATACGCTCTCATTCACCGCGACCCCGTTCGCCGGGGACCGAACCACTTCAATAGCAAAACTGCCGGCCACATCTCCGTGCCCAGCCGATTGCGACGACCGTGACGATCAGCGTACCCGATCGTCGCCGAAGTCCGAGTCCCCCAATGTCTACCGGTCACCTCCATGCCTCGTATCCGGCCAATCCACAGCCTCGACTCCGGGCCTGGCTGCAGTTCGCCGAGTGTCGCGCGTACTTGAGAGCATCGTTCAAAACATGCTCTTCAGGACATGTCCCGGCGCAGCGGCATCTTTCTCCGATCCCCGCCCTGTCTCGCCGCTCCCGGCGCCCGCGAGCCCCCGCCAAACCCCGCACCGCCTGCGGCAGATACCATCGACTCCGGGCCTGACAGCAGCTCGCCGAGTGTCGCGCGTACTTGAGAGCATCGTTCAAAACATGCTCTTCAGGACATGTCCCGGCGCAGCCGCATCTTTCTCCGATCTCCGCCCTCACCGCTCCTGGCGCCCGCGAGCCCCCGCCAAGCCCCGCACCGCCTGCGGCGGAAATCACCGACGCCGGGCCTGACAGCAGCTCGCCGAGTGTCGCGCGTACTTCAAGAGCATCGTTCAAAACATGCTCCTCAGGACATGTCCCGGCGCAGCCGCATCTTTCTCCGATCTCACCGCTCCCGGCGCCCGCGAGCCCCCGCCAAACCCCGCACCGCCTGCGGCAGGGTTGACAGACCGGGCGTTCCCCGGCAAAGCACGGGCATGTCCGACGTTCGCCCGCCGCTGCCCCCGTTCACCGAAGAGACGGCCCGCCAGAAGGTCCGCGCCGCCGAGGACGCCTGGAACACCCGCGACCCCGAGCGCGTCGCCCGGGCCTACTCTGAAGACACCCGCTGGCGCAACCGCGCCGAGTTCCCGGTCGGCCGCGAGGAAGTGCGCCGGTTCCTCGAGCGCAAGTGGGCGCGCGAGCTCGACTACCGCCTGATCAAGGAGCTGTGGGCCTTCGCCGGCGACCGGATCGCCGTGCGCTTCGCCTATGAATGGCACGACGACTCCGGCCAGTGGTTCCGCAGCTACGGCAACGAGAACTGGCAGTTCGACGCCAGCGGCCTGATGACGCGGCGCCACGCCAGCATCAACGACCTGCCGATCGCCGCCGCCGATCGCAAATACCACTGGCCGCTCGGTCGCCGCCCCGACGACCACCCGGGCCTGTCCGACCTCGGCCTCTGACCCGGGGCATCGGTCGCGCGGCGGGCCACCTCACCGCGCGACGATGCGAGCGGGGGTTCGGGGCGCCGCAGCGTCCGCGTGCCTCCGTCGGACTGCGACCGTCGAGGAGTCGCCTCGCTGCCCATCGACGGGCCGGACGGATCACCGGCCTGACGCGGCGCCTCGACCAGCGGCCGCCCACCTCGCCGCGGCCGCTCGCGTCCGGAGGCCTGGCCACGTGCTCCCGGAGGTCGAGCCGGCGCCCGCGCGACATCATCGTGGTGCACGCCGCGCAGAGCGGCCCGACCGCGAGGCTGTCGCCGACGCGTCGCCGCAGCGGCAGAGCGAGCTCCGCCTGCGCCATCGTCTGTCTCTTCGGTCATCTCATGACAACGCCGGCCCGGCGGGCGCGGCCATCGCACGCGCGCGGAGGCGGCCCCGCTTGAGCCGGTCTTGATCCGGCGCGCGCGACGGAGCGCCGCGAGCGGACCTGGCGCGGACCGGACCGCGCCGCGGTCCGGGCGGCGGAGTCGGGCGACGAACGGTTGCGGCGCGCGCTTTACCCTTATTTTAGGGTGCGGGCCCGGTCGGGCGCTCGTTATTGTTGGAGTGGTCTCGTGTCCACACTCCTCCCGCCAGAACCGTCCTCCTCCGTGTTCGCGGAGCTCGAGCGCGTCTCGCCGGTCCTGTTCTCGCTGCTCGAGAGCAGCCCCGATTACGTGACCATGGTCTCGCCCGAGGGCATCATTCGCTTCACCAACCGGATCTCCCCGCAGCACGCCACGATCGGCCTCATCGGCCGCAGCGTGTTCACCTATCTCGCCTCCGAATCACACGAGGCGGCCCGCGCCTGCTTTCGCCGGGTCGTCGACACCGCCGAGCCCGGCTTCTTCGAGGCGCTCGCCCCCGTCGGCGGCGAGCTCCGGCGCTACGACACCCGCGTCGGCCCGGTCCGGAGCGACGGTCGGGTCGTCGCCCTCACCCTCATCGCCAGCGACGTCACCGAGCGCGCGCGGATGGAGCAGCGGCTGCGCGAGCAGCGGGACACCCTCGAGTTCGCCGCCGCCGCCTCCGGCCTCGGGATGTGGCACCTCGACGTGCACACCCGCGAGCTCGTGTGGGACGCCGAGATGGTGCGGATCCACGGCCGCGGCGGCCCGCCCGCCGACTACGCCGAGGCGTGCGAATGGATCCACCCCGACGACCGCGCCCGCGTCGACGCCGACGTGCGCCGCAGCCTGATCGTCGGCAGCTTCCAGGACCTCGAGTACCGCATCGTGCGGGCCAACGGCGCGATCGCGTGGGTGCTCGCCCGCGGCCGGGTGCTGCGCGACGCCCACGGCCGGCCCACGCGCATGCTCGGCGGCGTCCTCGACATCAGCGAGCGCAAGCGCCAGGAAGAGGCCCTGCGCGCCAGCGAGGAGCGCTACCGGACCTCGATCGCCGCGCTCGAGGAGGGCATGGTGCTCCAGGGCCGCGACGGCACCATCCACACCTGCAACGCCAGCGCCGAGCGCCTGCTCGGCTTGACGCGCGACCAGATGCTCGGTCGCACCTCGCTCGACCCGCGCTGGTATGCGGTCCACGAGGACGGCTCGCCGTTCCCGGGCGAGGCCCACCCCGCGACCGCCACCCTGCAGTCGGGCGAGCCGCTGTCGGGCGTCATCATGGGCGTGCACAAGCCCGACGGTCAGCTGACCTGGATCTCCATCAACTCGCGGCCGCTGTTCCTCGCCGGCACCCAGCAGCCCAGCGCCGTCGTCACCTCGTTCTTCGACATCACCGGGCGCAAGCACGCCGAGGCGGAGAACGAGCGGCTCTTGCGGGTCGAGCGGGCCGCCCGCCGCCGCGCCGTCCTGCTGTCCGAGGCCAGCAAACAGCTCGCGGCCTCGCTCGACGCCATCGACTCGCTCGCGGAGGTCGTCCGCCAATTCGTCCCCGCCGCCGCCGACCTCGCCGTCGTCGAGCTGCTCGACGAGCGCGGCGAGTTCGGCCCTTCGCACCCCGTCGCCGTCGCCGCCGGGGACCTCGAGCTCGAGGCGAGCTATCACGAGCTGGTGCGGCGGCGCTGCGACGCCCGCGGCGAGCTGCTCACGCTCGTGAAGCACGGCGAGGTGCGGTTCACGGTCGTGCAGTTCGACGGCCGGACCCCGGCGCTGCCGGGCATGCCGGGCGGCGAGCCCCTCACCGAGCGCCTGCGCTACCGCTCGACCGTGGTGGTGCCCTTGACGGCCCGTTCGGAGCGGCTCGGCGTCCTCGTGCTCGGCGCGAGCACGCGGGTCTTCGACGCCGACGACCTCGCGCTGGCCGAGGAGCTGGCGCTGCGGATCGCCCAGGCGCTCGACGTCGCCCGGCTCTACGGCGAGATGCAGACCGCGCTGCGCAAGCGCGACGAGTTCATCGCCGTCGCCTCGCACGAGCTGCGCACCCCGCTGACGCCGCTGATGCTGCAGCTCGGCCGGCTCGAGCAGCAGTGCCGCGAGCCCGGCCCGCTGCCCGCCGCGAACATCGCGCCCAAGGTGCACGCTCTCGTGCGCCAGGCCGAGCGGCTGCACCGGCTCGTCGAGGGGCTCCTCGACGTCTCGACGATCACCGACGGGCGCTTCGACCTCGTCCCCGAGCGCCTCGACCTCGTCGCGCTCGTGCGCGAGACCACCGACGGCTTCGCCGAGCAGCTCGCCCGCGCCGGCTGCCCGATCCACCTCGACATGCCGGCGTGCATCGAAGGTCACTGGGACCGCACCCGCGTCGAGCAGATCGTCCGCAACCTGCTGTCCAACGCCCTCAAGTACGGCGCCGGCAAGCCGATCGACATCGGCCTGGTGACCGGGCCCCAGCACGTGGTCCTGTCGGTGCGCGACCGCGGGATCGGCATCTCGCTCGCGGACCAGGCCCGCGTGTTCCAGCGGTTCGAGCGCGCGGTGTCCGGCCGCCACTACGGCGGCTTCGGCGTCGGCCTATGGGTCACGCGCCACGCCGCCGAGGCCATGGGCGGCTCGGTCAGCGTCGAGAGCGTGCCCGACGTGGGCTCGACCTTCCACGTCCGCCTGCCGCACCACGCCCCGCCGGTCACCGCCATCGCCCTGCCCGCCGCACCGTCGCCCTGACGCGATGCTCGAATCACCACACCCGCCTCGCATGGACGCGCCCGCCAATCCCGACACCCCGCCTCCCCTCTGCCAGAGAATCACCCCACTCCCCCTCATCGCTCGGCCACGAATCGCTACACCACATCCTCGCTCTACCCTAGGATCACCCCACTCCGCCTCCTCGCCCCGCCCACGAATCACTACACCCCGCCTCATTCTACCCGCGAATCACCACACTCCGCCGCCTCGCCGCGCCCGTGCCGGGCGGCGAATCACTCGACCCGCGACCGCCGCGACCACACCACCAGCGCCGCCGAGACCACCAGCGCCGCGATCGCCCCCACCCGCCCCTCGCCGGGCAGCGGGAACAGCACCCGCACCGCCCCGTAGAGCGCGAGGTACAGCGCCAGCCCGTCGCGCAGCACGTGCCCGAGCGCGCGCGCCAGCGCCTGCCGCGGAGCGCGTGGGTCCTCGCCCGCGGCGCTCGCCGTGCAGCCCCAGAAGCCTGGCGGGCGCGCGCGGCGGAAGAACTCGACCCGCGCCCCGACCTCCGTCGGCTTCGTGAACAGGGCCACCAGGATCGTGACCGTCGTCGAGCTCACCGCCATCACAGCCAGGCGCCAGTGCGCGTCCTCGGACCACGCCAGCAGCGCGGGCGCCAGCACCAGGCTGACCGCGATCGCCGCGAACTCGCACCACAGATTGATGCGCTCCCACAGCCAGCGCAGGATCAGCACGGCGCCGATCCCCGCCCCGAACAGCAGGCTCACGTGCCACGCCGACTGGATCGATCCCACCTTCGCCGCCAGGATCAACGCCACCACCAGCAGCCCCACGTTGGCCGCCCGGGCCACCCACACCAGCTCGCGGCCGGACGGCTTGCGCCCGCGCAGCGCCTCGCACCACAAGCGGCCGTAGACGTCGTGGCTCCAATAGCTCGCGCCCCAGTTGAGGTGCGTATCGATCGTCGACGCCAGCGCCGCCAGCATCGCCACCAGCATCAGCCCGCGCGCCCCCGGCGACAGCAGCAGGTCGATGCCTTGCACGAACGTCTGCTCGCGCGCGGCGACATCGACCGGGCCTGGCCCCGGGGGCAGCAGCACCAGCAGCCCGAGCGCCGTGATCACCCAGGGCACGCTGCGGATCACGATCTGCAGCCACGCGAACAGCAGCCCCGCGCGGCGGGCCTCGGTCTCGTCGGTGCAGGCCATGCAGCGCTGGGCCAGGTAGCCGGTGCCGTCGGCGCTGGCCTGGAACAGCCACGGCAGCACCAGCACCACCAGCAGCGCCGGGCCGATCTCCTCACCTGGCCAAAGGGACAGCCACGCCGTCGCCTGCGCCTCGCCGTGGTGGGCCACCAGCGCCGCGGTGATGCCCGACGGCCCGCCGGCCGCCACCAGCACCGCCCCGGCGTACAGCGCCGTGCCGATCAACATGATCGCCAGCTGGACCACGTCGGTCGCGACCACCGCCCGCAGCCCGCCGGTCAGCGAGTACAGCGCCGTGAACCCGAGCAGCACGACGAGGCTCAGCAGCGCGTCGGCGCCGGCGACCTCGGGTGACGCCCCACCGACAGCCACGAACCCTCCGCCGAACGCCCCCACCAGCGTCACCCATGGCTGGAACCACGCCTCGGGCAGCCACGCGTGCCACGGCATGAACACCTCGGTGAAGCGGACCGCGCCGACGACCACCATCGCCAGGGCCGCCCCGTTGAGCACCCCGCCGTAGTAGAGCGCCTTGCAGGCGCGCAGCGCCAGCGCCCCGCGGCCGCCGTAGCGCAGCTCGACCAGCTCCGCGTCGGTCACCACCTGCGCCCGCCGCCACGGCCCGGCGAACACGTACGCCAGCAGCAGGAACGACAGCCCGTAGATCCACAGCAGCCACAGCTGCGACAGCCCGCCGGCCGCCACCAGCCCGGTGACGAGCAGCGGGGTGTCGGCGGCGAACTGCGTCGCGGCCATGCTCGCGCCCGCTTGCCAGCCGCGCAGGGTGCGGCCGGCCAGGAAGAACTCGCCGAGATCGCGCGAGGCCAGCCGGCGCGCCCGCAGGCCCGCGCTCACCGAGTAGGCGACGAAGGCGAGGACGAGGACGAGGTCGAGCACGCGCACGAGGGTTTGGTCCGGGCCGCCCGCCCGAGCAACCCGCTGCACACCGGACCAGCGCGCTGAGCCGCGGGCGCGAGTTGCGATACAGTCGCCGCGCGCATGACCGACCCCGCCGAGACCCCGCCCGCCGAGCTCGCGCGCCTGCGTCGGCGCGTCGCCGAGCTCGAGGCCGAGGCCGCGGCGCTGCGGGCCAGCGAGGCCGAGCTGCGGGCCATGTTCGCCGGGATGACCGACGCCGTGCTGATCGTCGACCGCGACGGCCGCTACCTGCGGCTGCCGGAGACCGCCCCCGGCTCGCGCTACAAGCCCGCGCCGGAGTTCCTCGGCAAGACCATGCACGAGGTCATGCCGCCGGCCCAGGCCGACATGTTCCTCGCCGACATCCGCCAGGCCCTCGGCGAGGGCCGCGTCATCAACACCGTCTACAGCCGCACGATCGCCGGCGAAGAGCTGTGGTTCAGCGCCAACGCCTCCCCGCTGACCACCAACTCGGTGCTCGTGGTCGCCCGCGACATCACCGACCAGGTCCGCCACGAGCAGGCCCTGCGCGACAACCTGCGCCAGCAACAGCTGCTGCGCGAGCACGAGTCCGCGCTGCTGCGGCTGTCGGCCCCGCTGATCCCGATCCGCGACGACATCCTCGTCATGCCGATGATCGGCCGCCTCGACGCCGCCCGCCTCGACCAGGCGCTGGAGACCCTCTTGCAAGGCCTCGCGTCCGCGCGCGCCCGGGTGGCGATCGTCGACCTCACCGGCGTCGCCGAGATCGACGAGGCCGCCGCCGCCGGCCTGGCCCGCACCGCCCGCGCCGCCGGCCTGCTCGGCGCCCGCCTGGTGTGGACCGGCCTGCGCCCCGCCGTCGCCGCCGCGCTGGCGTCCCTGGCCATCGAGCCGACCGGCATCGCAGTCCGCGCGACCCTGCAGGACGCCGTCCGCGAAGCCACCGCCGGCCGCGCCTGAGCTTCTCGTTTGGAAAGAAAGGCCATGTCCTCTCGGGCATGCCCTTGCAGACATGTACTATCGGGCATGACCTCGCGGACATGCCCTTCAAAACATGTCCGATTCGCCTGACTTCACCCGTGGGCGAAGAAGTGGCGCAGCTGGATGTCGGCGTCGTCGACCGCGCGGTGCGGCAGGTCGACGCGGAAGATCCGGCCGCGGGCCTCGAACCACGACGACGCGCACACCGCCTTGAAGCCGAACGGGTTGTCGCCGAGGAAGGTCCACGCGTACCAGACGACCCATGGCCAGTCGAACGCCGCCGGGCGGGCGATGAAGCTGGCCCGCCGCTCGCGGTGCGGCAGCGTCCATTCGGCGAACCGGCGCATCGCCTCCGCGGGCGGCAGGCCGTCCTTCTGGGCCCGCGCGAACGACCCGCGGCTGGCCCGCACCGCCTCCCCGATCGGCGCGATCAGGACCTCGAAGCGATCGATCACCCCGCGCTCCGGCGTGCCGACGACCGCGCCCAATTCGGTGAGCGAGTGATGGCCGAGGATCGGCCCCGAGGTCTCGACGTCGACCATGATCCACGGTCGGTCGCGGCTCATCGCGGCCTCCGGGCCCCGCGCGCCGGGATCGCCGCGCGGCCGAGCGCGTACGGCAGCAGGCGGGCGATGTTCCGCGCGTCGTCGATGCCGCGGTGGTGCGTCCCGGTCGGCTCGAGCCCGACGCGGCGCAGCGCCCCGTAGGTGCCGCTCTGGGCCTCGCCGGCGGCCCGGGCGAACGCCTCCTTGAGGTTCAGGTGGCCCGGCCCGAGCGGCGCGCGCACGCCGGCGCGCCGGGCGTCCCGCGCCAGTTGGTTGCGGTCGTAGCCGCCCCACGAGCAGAACAGCGCGCCCTGCCCGAACGCGGCCAGCTTCGGCGCGACCGCGCGGAACGGCGGCGCGCCGGCCACGTCGGCCTGGGTGATCGTCGTCAGCTCGACGCAGAACGGCGACAGCCGTGGGTGCACCCGCGGGCGCACGAAGGTCTGGAATTCGGCGATCGGCGCCAGCGTGGCCGCGTCGACCAGGACGGCGCCGATCTCGATGATCTCGCTCTCCTCGCGCGGCACGGCGCCTTGATCGTCGCAGGTCGCCTCGAGGTCGACGACGAGGTAGCGGTGGATGGTCTCGGACATGGTGTTACGGGCTGCGCGGTGGCAAAGCTTCCTTTCGCGGCCAGGTATAGTGTCGGCGTGGCCGACGAGGGCGGACAGGATTCCGGACAAGCCGCGGGCTTCACCTGGGGCGACCTGCTGGCGGCGCTGATCGAGGAGCACGGCACGCTCGCCGCGGTCGCGTGGAAGTTGATCGAGCAGGCGCCCGGCGACGACGTGGCGTCGATCGAGCGCGCGCTGCGGCGGCTGCGGCGGCGCGGCCAGCTCGACGGCGGGATCTGGGGCCAGCGCCTGCTGCGGGTGTTCGGGGTGCCGACGTCGGTCGAGTCGCGGGTGCGCTGGATGGGCCTCTATCACAGCCCGTTCGGCGACCTGCCGCTGCCGCTGTGCGTCGATCAGCTGCGGCTGTGGGACCGGCCGCCGGTGTCGACCTCGCGCGCGCGCGTGTGGCTGCATCTCGGCCACGCCAGCTGTGCGCTGCGGGCCCGCGGGCTCGACGAGGCGAGCGCCCAGCTGACGAAGGCCAGCGCCGCGCTGGCCGGCCTGGCCGGCCACGACGACGCCCGCGTCGAGCTGGCGCTGGTCCAGGCCTACGCCACCAGCCAGCGCGGCGAGCCGGTCCACCCGGCCCTCGACGCCGCCCAGAAAATGCTGGCGACGGCCACGCTCGCGCCCGCCGACGCGGCCTGCTTCCACGCGCGCCTGCTCGACCAGCGCGCCTATCAATGCAACCGCGCCGGCGAGCACGCGGCCGCGCTGGCGCTGTTCGAGGCGCTGCCCACCATCGATGTCCATCCATTCGCCAGCTACCGCCGCGACGCCGGGCTGGCGTTCGGCTACCTCCGCGCCGGCCGCCCCGACGAGGCGCTGCGCCTGGCCCTGCGAGCCTGCGAGCACGCGGGCGACGGCGGCTACACCCGCCTGCGGGCGATGGGCCTGCTGCTGGTCGCGCGCATCCAGGGCTCGCCCGCGGGTGACGGCGCCCGGGCCCGCGCCCACGCGATCGCCGGGCGCCTCGGCGACCACGAGCTGCTGGCCCGCGTCGAACGCCAGCAGCGCCGCGAGGCGTGAATCATGGTGACGCGCGCAAGCGCGTGAATCACCGCAGCAGCGAGGAGCGCATCACAGCACTATGAGCATCACCGCGGCGGCGAAGCGACGCGGAGTGATGCATACAGCGCCGCGAGGATCACCGCGCGAGGTCGATCGCCACGACGAGCCGCCTTCTCGCTCGCCGTCCAGGAACTCCTCGCGGTCCGGCCCCTTCACGATCGCCTTCACCTCGGCCGGCCAGCCCTCGAGCTTCGCCTCCAGCGCCGCGCCCTCGGTATGGGCCTGCCGCAACAGCTCGAGCCGGGCGTCCAGCTCCTCGCGCGAATCGAGCCGGTCGTACTGATCGATGCCGTCCATGAAGGCGTTCAGCCGGGCCTGGTACGAAAGAGTCCGCCCCGGCGACGCGGCACCCGACGGCTGGCTTTGCCACCCGCCCTGCTCCCGCGCCCGTCCTGCCCACTCCAGCCGCCCCCGTGCGCAGCGCTTCAGGCGGAGGACGCTCGCTCGCCACGAGCGCTCGCGCGCTCACGCCAGCAGCTCGGCGTATTCGCCATGATCGAGCCCCGCCCGCCCGAACTCCGTGACCGGCGCCCCGTCCTCGCCGGTGCAGCCGACCGCGTTGAGCAGCGTGATCAGCAGGCGGTTGTGCGGGTATCGCAGGTCCCACGGGTCCGCGTCGCCGACCAGGTCGAGGTATTGCCCCTGCTTGAGGTAGCCGCCCGCGCCGCCCGCGATCACCGTCGGCAGGTCGACGTACGAGTGGATCCGGCCCTCCGACAGCTCGTGCATCCACACGACAGCCGAGCGGTCCAGCACCGTGCCGTCGCCCTCCTCGTAGGCGGCCAGGCGCGCCAGCAGGTGCCCGAACTGCTGCGCGTGCCAGCGATCGATCTGCGCCAGCATCTCCTTGTAACCGGCCACCTCCTCGCCGCTGTCGTCGTCCTTGGTGTTGCCGTGCGACAGCTTGTGGTGGTTGTATTCGTGATCGATCCCGTCCCATTGATAGATCGGCCCGCCCGAGCCCGACGCCCACTGGATCGTCGCCACCTGCGTCGCCCCGCACGCGATCGCCATCGCCAGCACGTCGAGCTGCATGCGCCCGATCGCCTTGAACTCGGCGTCGAGCAGCACCGCCTCCGGATCGATCGCCGCGAGCTCGGCCGCCCGCGCGGGGTCGAGGGCGCAGGCGATGATACCGTTGCCGGCCATCTCGAGCTCGAGGTCGCGGATCGAGTCGGCGTGCATCTCGAGCTTCAGCGCGTCGTCCTTGCCGAGGCCGCGCGCCTTGAGCGACTTGAACTCGTCCTCGACCAGATCGAGCACGCTCTGCCGCCGCGCGGCGATCTTCAGCTTGGCCCCCTCGTCGAGCCCGCCCAGGCCCATGAGATCCTGGTACGTCAGCCACGGGTTGCCCTCGGGCGTCACCGGCATGCCGCTGCCCGCATACGAGATGTGGCCGAACACGTCGGAGTGACGCCAGCCGACCGACAGCGTCAGCGACGGCCGCCCGTCCTTGTTGAGCCGCGCGGCCGCGAATTGATCGACGGAGACGCCGCACGCATAGAGCGTGTCCGGGTCGAGCGGCTGGGCGGTGAGCTTGTGGCCCATGCCCATGGCATGATCGTTGCCTGCGGTCCCGGGATCGTGCCCCCACCCCTTGGGCACCATGTGCAGACCGCGCGGAATCAACAGCCTGTCCCGGTACGCGGCCAGCGGCTCGAGCGCCGTGCCCGTCAGCGATTCCACGGTCACCGGGCCAGGCGCCTGCGGAAAGAAACTCTCCATGTCGACGCCGTTGCAGGTGAAGAACACGACCAGCCGCTTGCCACCGGGCTCGGCCGCCCGCGCCGTGCCGCGCCGCCAGAGCAGCGATTCGAGGCACGGCAAAGCGACCGCGACCCCGCCCGCGCCTCGCAAGAACATCCGTCGCCTCATGCTGCAGCTCGCTCCGACCGCGTGGGAGACCCGACTCGCACCACCAGCAATGCCCCGAGGGGCCTCCGCCGGGCGAGCCGCGAATCCGTCGCGGCGCCAATTGACCCCGGCTTGCCGCGTTCCATCCGGCGCTGCCATGAATTCCCGCGCGGCCCGAGGTCACGCCCCGCCGGCCGACGGATGCCAGCAGAAGCGGCCAGCGACCTCGACGGACGACCGGCGTTCACTTCGTGGGTGGACGCCATTCACGCGCTGCAGACGTCACACCCGGCGCCAAATCCGCCGTGACATGTGCCATCCATGTCCTATGATAAGACCGTCTCTCAGGCACCCCTGCTATCGGCCCGGCCACCAGCGCGGCAGCAGCAGCGCCACCGCTCGCATCTCGAGCGATTTGCGGACCACCCGCTCGGCCGCCGCCGTCGCCCGCGCGCACCAGCCGGACGCCTCCTCGCCGCGCACCAGCGCCGATGGGTCCGCGCGTGCCTCGGCCAGCAGCTGCTCCATCGCCGCGATCGCCCGCGCCAGCGAGGCCGTCGCCGGCGCGCGCCAGCGATCGTCCTCGATCGGTTGCAGGCCACGTTTCACCGCCTCGGCATCACCGCGACGGACAGCGGCCACGACCGCGTCGATCTGGCGATAGCGGGCCTCGGCCCGCTCCTCGCCCGGCAGGATGAACGACCCGTGCGGCGTGCCCAGCGTCTCGAACACGTACGCGCGGTCGGACTCCATCTCCGACGTGAAGTGCCAGCGCTGCGCGTCGTCGTGCAAGAACGTCCAGATGTCGTTGATCCGCATGTCCTCGCCGCGCGGCAGGATCGCGTCGGTGACGAGGCCATAGCGCAGCTGATGATTCTTGCGGTCGAGCGAGCGGCGGTCCATCAGCACCAGCGGCCGCGTCACCTGATCGAGCGGGATCCACACATTGAGCAGGGCCAGGCGCGAGCGACCATTGCGGCGCTGCGGTGAATCGTGGCGGAACAGCCACGGCGCCGCCCCGCGCAGCAGCTGCCGCAGCGGCGTGCCCTCGACGTCCTGATCGGCGTGCACCGCCACCGATGCGTCGTGCTCGTTCATCTCCGGGTTGGGTTCGCGCGGCAGCGCCATCCCGTTCGGCCCGGCGCGGCGCATGAAGAACCCCTCGCGGGCGATGAACAGCAGCAGCAGGCGCTCGCCGCTCGCCAGCGCGAACGTGCGGCCGAGCAGGTGGCGGCGGATCTGGGCCACGTCGCCCGGGCCGAGCCGACCGGCCTCGCGCACCCGCGCGAACGCGGCCTGCAGCGCGCGCCGCCGCGAGAGGTCGAGGTAGGTGAAGCCGTGCTCGCGCAGCTCGGGCTGCAGCCCGCCCGGGGCCGAGGCATCGAACGCCGGGCAGGTCCGCCGATCGTACGAGGCCGGGTCGGCGCGCGTGTCCGGGTCGAGCGTCCGCGCGCGTCGCAGGCCGCGCTCGTCGAGCGAGACATCCTCGCTGCGGGTGAACGCCAGCTCGGCGTCGATGGCATGGATGGGGTCGGCGGCGGACGGCATGCGGGGCGCTCGAACCCAGCTTAGCACCCGCCGGCGACGACGCGGCCCTGGTGCCGGCTGCGCGGCTGGGGCATCGTCCGCGCATGCGCCTTGCCTTGCCCCTGCTCGCCACGACCCTCGCGCTCGCCGCTTGCCCCGGCCGCGGCAGTGACTCCGACACCGACGCGATCACGACGACGACCACCACCGCGACCACCGACACCACCGCGACCACCACCGACACCACCGCGACCACCACGACGACCACCACTGCGAGCACCGACCCGACCGCGCCGACCACCGCCCTCACCGGCGGCGACGTCGTCCCGTGCGAAGATCGTCTGCCGCCCGCGGGTAGCCCGTGCGCCGTCGAAGGCGAGGTCTGCCAGCAAGGAGACGACCTGTGCGTCGAGTTCGTCGGCGCCACCTGTGAAGCCGGCGCGTGGGTCCATTTCACGAATCAGCCGGGGGCCGAATGTGAAGATGGGGACTGCGATCCGAGCAATCCTCCGCTCGAGGGCGATCCGTGCGCCGTCGAAGGCGCCTCCTGCTCCACCGATTGCTCTGACCAGTGCTCGTTCTGCAACGCCTGGGTCTGCAGCGAGGGCGCCTGGCAACGCGTCGAGGTGTTCCCGGAGCCGTGCCTCGAGTGCGAGGCCCTGTGCGACCTCGTGATCGTGCCGATGTGCGCCGGCGGCCCGCCCGACCCCGCCGCCTGCGTCGCCGGCTGCGAGGAGAGCAAGGCCGGCGCGTGCAAGGCCGAGTTCTCCGACCTGCGCGCGTGCGCCGGCGAGCAACCGACCTTCACCTGCGACGCAGCCGAGCGCCCGCTGGTCGCCGGCTGCGAGGATCCGTTCGCTGCGTTCTACGCCTGCTCGATGCCCTGAGGCGCGCGCCTGGACACCACCGCCCCCCCGGGCCACAATGCGAGGACCATGGCCGTGGACCCGACGCGTACGCTCGAGATCTTCGTCTCCCCGCTGCGGACCCTGGGATACGCCGCGCTCGGCCTGGGGATGACCGCGGCCTGCCTCTCGCTGTTCTTCATCGCCCCGGCGGACGAGGAAGTCGTGGCCGCGGCGATCGGCGGCCTCGGCGTGCTGTTCTTCGGCCTCTGCACCTTCATGTGGCTGTGGCAGTGCTTCACCATGGGGGCGGTCGTCACCCTCTCGCCCGAGGGCTTGCGCGACCTGCGAGTCGCCCGCGAGTTCATCCCCTGGGCCGCGATCGAGCGCATCTCCACCTGTACGGTGCAGAGCCAGCGCTTCCTGATCGTCGCGCTGCCGCCGGAGATCGAGCAGCGCCTGACGCTGACGCGGGTGGCCCGCTGGACGCGCGCGGCCAATCGCCGCCTCGTCGCCGACGGCCTGTTCGTGTCCGCGCACGGCCTCAAGGTCGATTTCGCCGCCCTGCGGGCCCTCGTCCACGCCTACGCCGTCGCCCACGGCGCCTCCGCGGCCGTCGACGGCGTCGAGGCCGCCTGAGCTCGCTCGCAGCATTGCGCTAACGCGCGTGAGCACCGGTGCCGGGGTCCGTCGCGCGGCGAATGAACTCGGATTCGTGGCACGAGACCGCGCCTCAATCAAAGCAGTCGTAGCAACGACCGCGGGCGGGCGCGGGCGGGCGCCCGCCCGCGGGGCTTCCATGCATTGCGCCCACGGAGACCTTTTGACCGCACCGGCCTCGCGTGATACCGTGCCGAACCATCATAGTTGCACCGTAGATTCGGAGGCACCCGTGCGCAATGACCCCTGGACCCCGGACGCCCTGCTCGATCACCTGCAGAAGGCCGTCTATCTCGAGCTCTGGACCATCCCGCTCTACCTGACTGCCGCCTATTCGCTGCAGGTCCCGGGCACCGACGCCCAGCACCCGCCGACGCTGACGCCGGTGCGCAGCCGCGACAACCCCAATCGCAGCCGCGAGCAGCTGGCGTTCAACAACATCTATTCGATCGTGGTGCAGGAGATGCTGCACCTCGAGCTGGCGGCCAATCTCTACAACGCGTTGTTCGCCGCGCGGGGCCACGCGCCGAGCTTCACGGGCGCGTGGGCGCCGCGCTACGACGGGTTCCCGCCGTGGATCGGCTCGACCTTGCCGGTCCAGCTCGGGGCCGCCGACGCGACCCAGATGAAGCTGCTGGCCGCGGTCGAGACCCCGGAGCCTGCGGCCGATCCGCCGCCGGACGGGCCGCAGGCGGTCTACGACTCGATCGGGCAGTTCTACAAGGCCATCGAGCAGGGCCTCGACGCGCTGTGGGACACGCTCTACGACCCCGCGGCGGAGCACCGGCAGAAGAGCGAATTCGCCGACCCGGGCTACCCTGACGACGACTACACCGGCTTCAGCGCCGTGATCGCGGGCGACAGCGCCACCGCGCGCCGGCAGGCCGACCAGATCGTCGGGGCCATCGTCGGCCAGGGCGAGGGCAGCCGCGGGCCGTTCATCGACGCCGACCTGCGCCCCGAGGACCTCGACGACCTCGAGGACCGCGTCAGCCACTTCGCCCGCTTCCGCATGGTCCAGGCGATGCTGAAGTTCGAGGGGCCGCTGCGCACCTACCCCACGACCGGCAGCAGCGGGCTCGCGGCCGCCCAGCAGCAGCTCGACCTCGGCTTCTCGCGGCTGCTCGCGGCGCTCGAGAAGGGCTTCGCCGGCGCCGACCCGCTGGATCTGGGGGCGATGTGGGCGCTCCCGGGCCAGATCGTGGCGGTGTGGGCCGCCGGCGGGGTCCCGACATTCCGCTAAGTCGGCGGCGGCGCGGGCTGATCGCCGGGCGCCGCCGCGATCGCGCGGTGCGGTCCTTCGCGCTGCTACGATTCGACAGGGCCGATCGCCGCGCGGGGGACACTGTCTCCCGCGCGGTGCTGGCATTCGCGCTGCTATGATTCTTCAAGGCCGATCGCCGCGTGGGGGAACATCGCCGCCAGCTCGGCCTCGGTCGCAAGAAAGCACGACGCGCTGGCACGAATGCGCCGCACCCCGGGCATCACCGCGCCGTGCGGGATCGGCATGCGGGACGCGACCGCGGTCAAGCTCAGCTCCGTGAGCGCCTGCAGGCCGGCGAATTCGGCCGGCAGCTGCGTGAAGACCTTTTCGGGCCAGCCGCAGCTGCCCGGCTCGCCGAGCGTCAGCGACGTCAGGCACGACAACTGCGACAACAGCCCGAACAGCGCCTCGCGCGACTGCTCGAAGCGCGGCGGGAAGTGGGCCGGGCGCTCCCAGTCGTGCACGTACACGTGCCGCAGCAGCAGCGTCAAGGCGCGCAGCTCCGTCAGCGCGCCCAGGCTGTCGGGCAGGCGCGCGAGGTGGTGCGAATCGACGTACAGCTCGCGCAGGCGGGTCAGCGCGCCCAGGCTGCGCGGCAGCGAGGCGAGGTGGAGCAGCTCGAGCCGGAGGCTGCGCAGGCGCGTCAGCTCGCAGATCGCCGTCGGCAGGCCGGGCAGCTCGGGGTCGACGAGCTCGAGCTGCTGCAGCCCGCGCAGCTCCGTCAGCGCCGGCGGCAATGCGCGCACGCGCGAGCGCAGGCGCAGCGCCTTGAGGCCCCGGACCTCGCGCAGCTGCGCGAGCGCGGCCGCCAGCGCCCCGGGCTCGACGCTCTCGGCCCGCAGCTCGAGCGCCGGGACGTCGCCCAGCGCCGCGACCTCGAGCGCCTCACGGGACAGGTCGACGACGTGCATCGCGGCGATGGTACCGCGCCGGAGCCGGGTCGCGCTCGCGCTACGCTCCGCTCGCCGCGCGGCGTCAGTGCGCCTCGCCCCAGCTCTGGCCGACGCCGATGCCGACCTCGAGCGGGACGTCGAGCGGGTACGGCCGCTCCATCACTCGCCGCGCCAGGTCGGTGACGGCGTCGACCTCGGCCTCGGCCACCTCGAACACCAGCTCGTCGTGGACCTGCAGCAGCATGCGCGCGCTCGGGGCCACGGCCGGCAATTCGCGGTCGATCTGCAGCATCGCCAATTTGCAGAGATCGGCCGCCGAGCCCTGGATCGGCGTGTTGGCGGCGATGCGCTCGCCGGCGGCGCGGTCGGTGTCGCTGCGGCTGGCCAGCTCGGAGATGAAGCGGCGCCGGCCCAGCAGCGTGGTCACGTAGCCGCTGGCGTGGGCCTCGGCGATCGTGCGATCGAGCCAGGCGCGGACTCCGGCGTAGTACGTGAAATACTGCTCGATGTAGCTCTGGGCCTCCTTGCGGGCGATGCCGAGGATCTGCCCGAGCGCGGTGGCCCCCTGGCCGTAGATCGTGGCGAAGTTGACGGTCTTGCCGACGTTGCGCTGCTCCTTGGTGACCGCCTCGGGAGCCACGTTGAAAAGCAGCGCGGCGGTGCGGCGGTGGAGGTCGAGCTTGTCGCGGAACGCCTCGACGAGCCGCGGGTCCTGGCTGAAGTGGGCCAGCACGCGCAGCTCGATCTGGCTCCAATCGGCGGAGATGATGCGCCGCCCCTCGGGCGCGACGAAGGCCCGACGAATGCGCTGACCCTCGGGCGTGCGGATCGGCGTGCGCTGCAGGTCGGGGTCGGTGGAGATCAGGCGACCGGAGACACCGACGGTCTGCTGAAAGGTCGCGTGGATCCGCCCGGTCTCGGGGGCGATCGCGTCGCGCAGCACGTCGGTATAGGTGTTGATCAGCTTGGCGAGCTCGCGCTGGGCCAGGATCTCGCGCGCGATCTCGTGTTTGGCCGCGAGCCGCTCGAGCACCTCGGCGTCGGTCGAATAGCCGGTCTTGTTCTTCTTGATGACCGGCAGCTTGAGCTCCTCGAACAGCACGTCGGCCAATTGCTTGGTCGAGCCGATGTTGAACTCGCGCCCGGCGAGCGCGTAGATCCGGGCCTCGATCTCCGCCTTACGCCGCTGGAACTCCTCGCCCATGCGCGTGAGGTCGTCGCGGTCGACGCGGATGCCGGCCAGCTCCATGCGCGCGAGCACACCGACGAGCGGGCGCTCGACCGCCTCGTAGTGGGCCGTCTGCCCGGCCTCGCCCAGACGGCCCCGCAGCACCGGCGCCAGCGCGAGCACGACGTCGGCCAGCTGGGCGGCGTAGGTGGCCGCGGCGCCGACCTCGACGGCGCTCGGCAGGCGCGCCGACTTGCCGCTCTTGAGCAAGGTGGTGACGGCGGGGATCGATCGCTGCACGTACTCGCGGGCGACCTGGTCGAGGCCGTGCGGGATGCACTTGACGGGGTCGACGAGGAACGACGCGAGCATGGTGTCGAGGAAATCGCCGCCGAGCGTGAGGCCGTGGCGCCCGGCGAGGATCCCCAGCTGCTTGAGGTCGTGCACGACCTTGGGCCGGCTCGTATCGCCGAGCAGCCCGCGCAGGAGCTCGATCGCGGGCTCGCCGAGGGCCGCCCCGACGCCGCGGAAGGCCAGGTAGAGCGGCTTGCGCCCGTCCGTGGCCAGAGCCACGCCGACCAATTGCGCGTGGTGGACCCGCGTCGGCGGCTCGAACAGCGGCACGATCGCTACCGCCTGGCCGGCCGGCAAGGCGCCGATCGCCGCGCGGGCCGCGTCGACGCTGGCCGGGACCTCGACCTCGATGTCGGGCGCGTCGCCGACCTTGGCGTCGCCGCCGCCGGTGAGCAGCGAGAAGAACTCGAGCTCGCGGTAGAGCGCGTCGAGCTCCTTCGGGTCGGGCGGCGTGAGCCGCAGCGCGTCGATCGTGACCCCGATCGCGGCGTCGGCGTCGACGGTCGCTAGCTGGCGGTAGAGCTTGACCGCCTCGCGGTGCTCCTCGAGCGCGGCCTTCTGCTTGCCCTTGAGCTCCCCCAGGTGCTCGTACACGCCGTCGAGCGAGCCGTACTTCTCGAGCAGGCCGGCGGCGCCCTTCTGGCCGATGCCGGGCACGCCGGGGATGTTGTCGACGGTGTCGCCCATCAGCGCCAGGAGGTCGGGGATCTGCGCCGGCGGGACGCCCCATTTCTTGCGCACGAGCTCGGCGTCGTAGGTGACGTCGCGCATCGTGTCCTGCATGCGCACGCCGTCGCCGACCATCTGCGCCAGGTCCTTGTCGCCGGCGACGATCACGACCTCGAGCCCGGCCGCCACGCCGCGCCGCGCCAGCGTGGCGATGATGTCGTCGGCCTCGTAGCCGGGCTGACGCACCAGCGGGAACCGGTTGGCGGTGACGAGGCGATCGATGACCGGCAGCTGCTGCGCGAGCTCGCCCGGCATCGACGGCCGCTGGGCCTTGTACTGCGGGTACTTGAGCTCGCGGTGGGTCGGCGCCGGGGTGTCGAACACGACCGCGCCGCGCTCGGGCATGCGCCCGGAGAACAGCTTGCGGAACATGGTCGCAAAGCCGAAGATCGCGTTGGTCGGCAGCCCGGTCTTGGTCTGCAGGTTGGCCGGGATCGCAAAGAATGCCCGGTAGATGAGCCACGAGCCGTCGACCAATACGAGCCGCTCTGCCTTCGCCATGCGCGGCATCATACGCCGGGGCGTGTTCGCGCGCGAGCCCCCGCCGGGCTCGACCTTGAAGCCGCGACGAGCCGCGCTGCCGCACCTTCGTGGCGGCACCGCGTGCGGACGGCGCCGCAGGCGAGGCAGCGGGCTCGAGCGTCGCTGCCGTCGAAGACAGCCTGTCCCGAGGGTCATGTCGGCAAGCGCCGCGCGGCGGTCTGCTGTGCTTCGCGTCGCATGAAATCTCGGGTCCGCCGGGCACATTCATCGCCACGGAGGAGCGATGCGGCCGGGTCGGGGAGTGACGAGCGTCGCGGCGCTGGGCGTGGGCCTGCTGATCGGTGGTTCGGCCGGCGCGGCGCCGCTGCTGCGGGCCCAGATCGTCCAGCGCGGCGATTTCGTGCTGGTCGGCAACACGCTGGCCCACGACTGCTCGCCGGCGACCCCGGCCCCGCTGGTCGGCAAGGTGGGCAATTGCGGGGCGGAGCTCGGCGACGGGGCCGCGGACGTGCTGTGGCGCGCCGACTCGCCGGTGGCCGGGGCCGCGGCCGCGAGCGTGGCGATCGAGGCCGACGACGCGCGCAGCTCGGCGGTGCTGCTGCTGCCGCCCGGAGCCCGGCCGACGCACGCGTTCCTCTACTGGGCCGCGCAGCTGGCGATCGCCGGCGCCGACTCGACCGTGGTGCTCGAGCGGCCCGGCTTCCTCGACGTCGAGCTGTCGGCCGACGCCTGCTACGTCAGCGCCGACGGCAGCTACGTGTGCTCGGTCGACGTCGGCGAGCTGGTGATCGAGCACGGGCCGGGGCTGTTCCGCGTCGGCGGCGTCGAGGTGCGGCCCTTCCAGCACCTGCTCGACGAGGAGATCTTCGCGGCGTGGTGGCTGGTGGTCGTGTACGAGCGGCCGTTCGACCCACTGCGCAGCATCGGCGTCTACGAGGGCCTCGACGCGGTGCTGCCGCTGCAGCCGTGCGAGACCGCGTTCGCCGGCTTCGTCGTGCCCAAGGTCGGCGTCGGCGGCACGCTGGCGGTGGCCGGCCTCGCCGGCGATCACGGGGACGTCGGCGACCAGCTGCTGCTCGCCGACGTGCCGCTGGGCGACGCGCTCAACCCGATCGACGATTTCTTCAACGGCACGCGCGGGGCGTTCGGCTTCGCCCTGTCGGTCGTCGGCGACCTGCCGCGGCTGTCCGGGCTGCCCGCCAGCGGCTCGGGCCTCGACCTCGACATCGTCGACATCACCGCGCGCCTCGACCCGCTGCAGACTTCGCTGCCGATGACGGTGACGACCGCGGGCGACGCGATCCTGCTGGCGACCACCGTCGTCTCGATCACCACCGCCGCGCCCAACCTCGAGATCGTCGAGACGGTCGAGGACCTGAGCGGCGGCGCGTTCGTCCCCGGCGACGTCGCCCAGTACACGATCGAGGTGACCAATGTCGGCAACGACGACGCCGTCGAGGTCGTGCTCACCGACACTCTGCCGGCCGCCGTCACCTTCGTGCCGGGCACGCTCGAGGTCGTCGGCGGCCCCGGGTTTCTGTCGGACGTCGCGCTCGACGACGAGGGCGAGGCGATCGAGGACGAGCTGGTGGTCCGCCTCGGCGTCGGCGCCGACGAGGAGGTCGGCGGCAGCCTGGCGATCGACGCTTCGACGCTGGTCCGGTTTCAGGTCGTGATCGACGACGAGGCCGAGGGCATCGTCAGCCACCAGGCGACGGTCACGGCGGCGGGCCTGCTGGGCGCGTCGGCCGACGAATTCCTGTCCGAGGCGCCGCTCGAGTTCCTGGTCGAGGAGTGCGACGAGGTCGCGCCCTGCCCGTTCGACACCCCGCTGTGCGACCTCGGGCCGGTGCCGAACGTGTGTGTCGAGTGCCTGGACGACCTCGACTGCGGCCCGCTCGAGGTGTGTGACCCGCTGACGAGCGCCTGCGCGTGCGAGGCCGCCGGCCCCGAGCTGTGCGACGGCCTCGACAACGACTGCAACGAGCTCGTCGACGACGGCTTCGACCTCGGCGCCTCGTGCTCCACCGGCCTCGGCGAGTGCCTCGTCGAGGGCGCGCTGGTGTGCGACGGCCTCGGCGGGGTCGCCTGCGACGCGGTCGCCGGCCCGCCCGCCGACGAGCTGTGCGACGGCCTCGACAACGACTGCGACGGAGAGATCGACGGCGCTTGCACGAAGTGCCTGGCCGACGCCGAGTGCGGCGGGCTGCTGTCGGGCCGCGTGTGCTACCTCGGTGTGTGCGTCGACGGCTGCCGCGCGGTCGGCAACTTCTGTCCGCTGGGCCTCGAGTGCTCGTCGGACGACGCCTCGCCCGGCGAGTGCCTGGACCCCGAGGCGGGCGAGGACGAGGCCCCTCCGGTCGACGAACTCGAGGACCTCGCCGACGACGAGAAGGTCAGCGACCTGCTCGGCTGCGACTGCGACGGCCGCCCGGGCGACCGCGACGGCCCGCTGCTGCTGGCCCTGGCCGCGCTGGCCGGCTCGCGCCGCCGGCGCAGGCGGTGAAATTCACCTGGTCTTCGGGGCATGTTCGAAGCGACATGCCCCGCGGGACCCTGCCTGTGGGACATGCTCCTTCGAGCATGTCCCGCCGGCCACCTCACATGCGGATGACCTCGCCGCGGTGGTAGCTGAGCTTGCGGCCGCTGGGGTCGAACACCATCACGCAGTCGTCGGCGCCGACGCTGGCGGCGCGGTGGGGCCCGAGCTCGAACAGCAGGAACGAGCGCTGGTTGAGGCCGACGCACGCGTGGTGGCGGAAGCGACGCGCGAGGTAGGCCAGGTTGTCCGGGTCGTCGGTCTGGATCCGCTCGGTGCAGTGGGGGAACAGCTGGATGTCGCGGACCAGCGCCAGGCCGCGGTCGTACAGCTGGAAATCGCGCCGCTTGGTCGCAAAGTCGTCGTAGATGATGACCCGCTCGCACAGCACCATCGCCCCGGCCGACATCGCCACCAGCTGGGTCCCGCGGCGCAGCGCCTCGGCCAGCACGTTGCGCAGGCGGAAGAACCGCAGCGCGTCGAGCAGCAGGTCGAGGTGGCCGCCGAACAGGATGATGCTGTTGGCCGAGAGGATCCGCCGCTCGAGCCGCTCCTGCGCGGCGCGCCAGGCCGGGTCGTACTGCAGGCCCACGGCGTCGAACGTGCGCTGCTCGATCTGGTCGAGCAGGTTCACCAGGTGGTCGTCGTTGGCCTCGAGCGTGTCGAGCGCGTGCCGCAGCTCGCGCGACAGGGTGTAGCGCAGCAGCCGGCCGCCGGTGCCGTAGTGGCCCTGGTCGCCGGCCAGGCGGGCGACGGTGATCGTCGGGTCCTCGCGCTTGGCGACCGCGAGGGTGCGGCGGAACAGCTGGATCAGGTGGGCGTTGTGCTCGAGGTAAAAGGCGCGGGCCATCTCGGCGATCCGGCGCTCCTCGTGCCACGCGGCCAGCAGCCGCGGGGACGTGCGCGCCAGGCCGCGGACCTCGTGCAGCAGCGACAGGTTGACCAGACTGGTGTCGTAGCCGTGCTCGAACCGCGACGGCAGGCCGATCGCGTTGAGCGACCGCTTGACGTGGCCCTCGTCGTGCTCGCCGTCGCCCCAGGCGGCCGTGACGAGCACGACCCGCCGCGAGCGGGCGACCTCCGGATCCTCGTGCCGCGACGACAGCAGCAGCGGCGCCGCCGTCTGCACCAGGGCGTCGACGGTCTCGGCGTTGCCGTTGAAAAGAACCGCACCTCGCATGGACCGCGATGGTAACGCAATCACGCCGCCCCGCGGGGCGGGTCCGCCCTGGGCGCCTCCCGGACCCGAGTTCGGGGACCGCGCCGCGCTCACGGCAGCGCGCCGTCGGCGATCCACTGCTGGATCGCCGCGACGTCGCCCGGCTGCAGCTCGTCGTTCGGCGGCATGCGCTTGCCCTCGCCGCCGACCTCGTCCTGGCTGCCGGCGATCTTGTGCCACAGGTAGCTGTCCGCGGTTGCGCCTGGCGCGACCAGGTCCATCCCCTTCACGTCGTCCGACGGCCGGCCGACGATGCTGGCCCAGGCCCGCCCGATCCCCAGATCCGGGTCGGGCTTGCCGTCGCCGTGACACGTGCAGTAGTCGGCGAAGATCGGCTGGATGTCGGCCTCGAAGCTCAGCGGCGCCGGCTCCTCCGGCTCGGTGGTCGCGCCGGTCGTCGTCGTCGTGCTGGCGTCGCTGGTGCCGGTGGTGGTCTCGGGCTCGGCGGGTCCGCTGGCGCTGCTCGTCGGCGGCTCCGCGGGCTCGCCGGTGGTCGTCGTCGAGCCGCCGCCCGTCGTCGGCTCGCCGGTGCTCGTGCTCGCCGGGCTCGTCGTCGTGCTCGTGGTGCCCGCACCCACGCCCACGCCCGCGCTGTCGAACACGCAGCCGCCGAGCAGCAGCGCCGCGGAGCAGGTGAAGCGCAGGCGAAGCATCACCGCCAACGTATCGCCGCTCGCCGCCCGCGCCAGCGCGCGCCTTCACGGGTGTGATGGTTCGCCGTTCACCCGGGCGCGGCCGCGCCGACGGTCCCGCGCGCGCCGGGTCGCGTCACCGGACCGCGGGCCGCCCCGCGATTGCGAAGACATGTCCTTCGGGACATTTTATCCATTCACGGCGGTGATTCACGACATGCCCCGAAGGACATGTCTTCAGAGACATCAGCGCAGCACGCCCGGCTCGAACTGCACCCGCCACGGCACCACGGCGATCTCGCCCGAGATGGTCGGCGGGTACAGGGTCGCCGCGGCGATGTCGGCCACGCAGGCGCCGACCTCGGGCGCCTCGCGGATGTTCTCGAGGATCGCCACCGCGCGGGCCCGGCCGTCGCCGGAGATCGCTATCTCGAGCGCCACGCGCCCTTGCAGCGTCAGCTGGCGGGCCAGCGCGCGGCGGTAGCAGTCGCCGAGCTCGAGGCGGCGCTCGGCCATCGTCAGGACCACGTTGGCCTGGTCGAGCGGGTCGACCCCGATGAACAGCGGCTCGCGCTTGGTCGGGCACAGCACCGGCTCGGCGCCGCAGCCCCGGCGCATGAATTCGCCGGCGTCCGGCTCGCCCAGGCCCGCCGCCGCCGAGATGCACGAAGGGGCATGTCCCCCGAGACAGGCCGAGACGTACAGCGAGGTCGCGGCCGTCGGGTCGCGCTGAAGCCCCTCGCCGCGCTCGAACGCCCGCGCCAGCGCGGCGCAGCCGAACGGGTTGGCCAGGTCGCAGGCCCGGCGGGCGTAGGCGGCCGCCAGCGGCAGCTCGCCGAGCTCGCGGTACTGCACCGCCATCTCGACGCACGCCGGCCCGTCGCCGCGGTCGCAGCGGTCGGCCAGCACGTCGTAGGCGCTGGCGGGCAGCGGCGGCGGCGAAGTCTCGGGCTCCAGCGGCACGTGGCAGCCCGGCAGCGACAGGACCGTCGCCACCAGCGCCCCGAGCCGAAGGCACCGGCCCTTCATGCGCCCAGCATGCCACGCCTCGCGCGCCTCGGCGATGCCGGCCAGCGACATCCCGCCCGCGCGACCCGCGGGGTTCGTCGCCGATGGCCGGCCCGCGCCCCGGCGGACGCGCAGACTCGCCCCCGACCCGGCGAACGGCGTCTCCGAGGCCCCTACGCCGGCCGGCCACGGCACGCCCCCGCCGCAGCTCGCGCGGTCCGTCGCCCCGGCCCACCCCGGCCCGCCCGCAGACTGCTGTCCGCAGCGCCGCCACGGCGCCAGATCTTGCTCGCCCCGGCTCTGCTCCCGGCGAGCCGCCGCCGCCCCGGGAGCGTGCTCGCCCCGGGCTCTGCCCCCCACAGTCGGCCACGAGCGCGCGCCCGTGAGACCCGGCCTCGCGCCAGCAGGCTCCGCTTCCTCTTTTGGAGCGACCCGCAATTTTTCCCCCCGCGGCGGCGACTCCGGGCATGCGCGGCCCGATCGAGCGGGCCGCGTATTCTCGCCCGGGAGGACTCCTCATGAGACGTTGGTACGAGCGCAACAGCTGGATCGCCGCCGCACTCTGTGTCGCGGCGGGACTCTCGTTCGGAGCGGCCCTCCGCACCCGCGACGCGCGGGCCTACTCCCTCGATTGCGAAGACAACGAGTATGGCGAGTTGCACGAGGTCCGTCGCGTCGCCGGCGACGGCGATCCCTCGGCGCAGGTGTGGTCAGGCCACGCGGTCCTCCGGCTCGCGGAGCGCACGTTCACCACGGTCGACGACGCCGGCAACGAGGTGCTCTTCCTCCATATCAGCCGGGACAGCGAACCATGACGCTGCAACGATTTCGCAACACTGTGCTGTTCGTCGCCGCCACGGCCCTCGGCGCCGCCTCGCCCGGTCTCGGCTGCAACGAGCCCTGCCCCGAGGAGCTCCCCGAGGGCATGTATCGCGTCGAGGGCGACGTCGCCGGCTGGCGCGCGGGCAGCGGGCAGATCGAAGTGACCGAGACGCGAATGCACGTCGCCTATGTCACGACCGACGGCTCCGCGTGGGAGGTCGAGTACATCCGCGTCCCCGACCCTTACTGATCTCAGCCCCGCGGTCGCGCCCGCTGGCATCCTCGGTCCCTCGCGGGATGCCAGCCGGGCTCGTCCGTGTCACTTCGGCGCCAGCTTCGCCTTCGGATACAGCACGATCTCGATGCGGCGGTTCTTCGCCTTCGACTTGCTGCTCGGGCGGTACTGACCGAACGCGACCGCGGCCAGCCGCGACGGATCGATCTTCGTCTCGTCCTGAAGATAGTGGACGACGGTCAGCGCGCGCGCGGCCGACAGCTCCCAGTTGGTGACGAACGGCAGCACCGCGTCGTTGGGGGCCGGCGGCTCCTCGCCCTTCGCGGCCTTCGGGTCGGCCTTGGCGGTCTTGTCGGCCTTGTCGCCCTTCTTGGCCTTGGCCTCTTCGCCCTTCTTCGGCTTGCGAATCACGATCGGCGAGTCGTCGGTGTGCCCCTGAACCCACACTTGCTTGTCCTCGATGTCCTTCAGGGCCGCGCCGACCTGCGCCAGCACCTCGCGGCCGTTGTCGGTGAGGTCGGCCTCGCCGACCGGGAACAGGATCTTGTCGATCAGCTCGACGCGGACCATCCCGTCCTCGGTGGTGACGTCGCCGAACTTGCCGACCACCTCGGTCAGCTTCTTCTGCAGCGCCTCGGCCTCGTCGGCCTTGACCTTGAGCTCGGTCTCCGACTTGCGCAGGACCTCGCCTTCGGCCTTCTGCGCGTCGAGCTCGCGCTTGGCCGCGGCCAGCTCTTCCTCGAGCTGCTGCACCCGCGGGTTCGCGCCGGGCTCGGCCTCGCGTGAAGCTGCGGAGCCGGACCCGCCCGGTTGCTGCGCGCCGCAGGCAGAGCCTGCGATGAATGCCGCGACGGCGACGACTGCACGGAGATGCTTGTTCGGCATGGCGAAAGCGTAGCGGACTCGCGGCCGGCGCGGGAGCCCGCGATCGTCGATCGGCTCCGCGGGCCACGGTCGGGGTCGCTGGCCCGCACGCGAGCTCGCGGGGCCTGCGCCGAATGTGACACTATGGTCATTGTAGCGGACGGGCCGCGCCCGCGTTTGCCGCCCTCGGGTCGCGATGTCCGCCGACCGGTCGGCTCGGACACGGCGTTGCGCGGCCGCTCCGGTGACGTCGATCACGGCTATCATTCAGCGATCGGGCGATCACCGGCGATCGGGAATTACCCGCAGCGTTCGTCGCGCAATGTGCGGACTCCCCGCGAAGGGGCGGAGATACACACAGCATAATCCCGAGGATCAGCGCGGAGTTCTCCCGCGTGGGGGCCTAGGGCCGCACGAAGAACATCGTTGGGGGCGCCGTTGCACCGTCCTCACGGACGGATCACGACTATCGGGCGTGATCGGCGTGACTACGAGCGGACGTGACGACGAAAAAATAACTGGGCCTGAACGGGGCCGATCGTGCATTCTCAGTACCACTTCGGGGCGCGAATGGCGCCTCCGAGTGAGCGCATTCGTACGCGCGGACGAATGCGCGTCCGTCCACCATTCCATTGGTCATTACCCGCAATACAGAGAGAACGTCATGAAGAACGACAAGAAGAGCAAGAAGCAGCTGAAGGACCTGTTCATCGAGGACCTCGGCCAGGTCACCGGCGGCAAGGGCCCGATCTACACCACGCTCGCCCTCGGCGAGGAGGGCCCGGAGCCCACCACGCTCGCCATCGGCGAGGAGGACCCGCCGATGACCACCCTCGCCATCGGCGAGGAGGGCGGCGGCCCGACCACCAAGGCGCTGGGCGAGGAATAGCCCGTCTGCGAGCGCCGGGGGCGGCTCGTCTGCCCCCGGCGCTCGCCGCTTCGTCCGCGTCGCTCGCCCCTGCAACCTCGTACTCTCCAGGCGTTTTTCCATGTCCGATTCTCCGATCGTCATCGTCGGCTCGCTCCAAGATCCGCACGCGGCCGCCGTCTTCGAGGGAGTGCGCGCCCGCGGCTGCGAGCCGGTGGTGCTCGACGCCCAGCAGTTCCCGGAGGACCTGCCGATCGCGCTCGGCGAGGCGCCCGAGGACATCGTGATCGCGGGCCGCCGCGTCGGTCGCCCCGCGGCCGTGTACGTGCGCAGCCTCTACCAGAGCCCCGCGGCCTACGGCGTCGACGCCGACGAGGCCATGAAGGAGGACTGGCGGCGCACGACCCTGGCGTTCCGCGAGCGCTCGACCCTGCTGTCGGCGATCCTGCTGCGCTGGGAGGCGCTGGGCGCCGCGTTCTACAACCCGACGGGCACCGCCCACAACATCACCAAGCCGTACCAGATCGCGCTGCTGCAGGCCGCCGGCCTGCCGGTGCCGGCCACGCTGTGGACCAACGATCCCGCGGCGGTGCGGCGGTTCTGCGACCTCCACGGCGACGTCGTCTACAAGCCGGTCGCCGGCGGCGCCGCGACCCGCAAGGTCGAGGCCAAGGACCTCGTCGACGAGCGCCTGGACAAGCTCCAGGCCGCGCCGGTGTGCTTCCAGGAGCTGCTGCCGGGCGACGACGTGCGCGTCTACGTGATCGACGGCGCCGTCGTGTGCGCCCTGCGGATCGTCACCGACGCGATCGATTTCCGCCAGAACGAGCAGCGCATCGAGCCGATCGCGCTCGACGACGCCGTCGCCCGCGAGTGCGTGCGCGCGGCCGAGATCATCGGCCTGCGCTACACCGGCATGGACATCAAGGCCGACCGCCACGGCCGCTCCAGGATCCTCGAGCTGAACCCCTCGGCGATGTTCCTCGGCTTCGAGGCCCGCGCCGGCGTCGACATCCGCGGCCCGCTGTGCGACGCTCTGCTCGCGCATCGGGGCCGACGCGGCGCCTGAGGGACACCGTGAGCGAGCCCAGAAACCACGAGGCGGACCAGGCCGCGCGGCGCGTCGTGTTTCGCGACGCCGCCCTCGCGGCCCACCGCGGCGCCTCGCGGCCCGGGCACCCGCTGCACATCGTCCCCACCTGGACGCGCTGGGCCGTCACCGTGACCCTCTTGCTGGTCGGCGCCGGCCTGGTGTTCGCCGCCACCGTGCGCGTCGGCGAGTACGCCGAGGGCCGCGCGGTGGTCCGCCGCGAGGGTCGGCTCGTCGTCACCACCTCCGCCTCCGGCACCGTGCAGAGCATCCCCGTGCGCCTCGGCCAGCGCGTCGAGGCCGGCGAGGTGCTGGTGCGCCTCGACGACGCCTCGCAGCGGGCCGAGCTCGCGCGCGTCGAGCGAGAGTACGAGCAGCGCCTGGTCGAGCTGCTGCGGGCCCCCGCCGACGACACCCGGCGCGAGCGCCTGGCCGCGCTCGACGGCCAATTGCAGCTCGCGCGCGCGCGGGCGGCCGAGCGCTCGGTGGTCGCGCCGGAGCCCGGCGTGGTGTCCGACGTGCGCGTGCGCCCGGGCCAGGCGCTGGCGCCCGGCGACGCCGTCGTCGCGGTCGAGCAGGACGCCGCCCAGACCGTCGTCGTCGGCCTGTTCCCCGGCCACTACCGGCCGCTGCTCGGCGCCGCCGACACCCGCCTGTCGCTCGCGCTCGAGGGCTTCCCCGACAGCCGCCAGGACGTCGTCGTGCGCACGGTCGCCGACGAGGTCGTCGGTCCGGCCGAGGCCATGCGCTACCTCGGCCGCGACCGCGAGGGCGCGCTCGACCTCAGCGGCCCGGTGGTGGTCGTCGTCACCGTCTTGCCGGCCGACACCTTCGTCGCCGACGGCACCGAGTACCGCGTCTACGACGGCATGCAGGGCACGCTCGAGGCCAAGGTGCGCTCGGCGACGCTGCTGGAGACCCTGGTCCCGGCGCTGCAACAACTCTGAGATCGGCCGCCCGTCATGACCTCGCCCGAGCCCGACCGCGCGCTGTCTCGCCGCTTCCCGGCGCTCAGCCGGCTGGGCGCCTCCGGGCCGCGCGGCCAGCTCGAGCACGTGCAGCAGATGACCGCCGCCGACTGCGGCGCCGCCTGCCTGGCGATGGTGCTGCGCTACCACGGCCGCCACGTCGGCATCGACGAGCTGAGCGCCGCCATGGGCGCCGACCACAACGGCGTCAGCGCGCTGGGCATCCTCCGCGCCGCTCGCAGCTACGGCCTGCGCGGCCGCGGCGTCCAGGTCGACGACCTCGACGACCTCGGCCTGGTCCCGCGCGGCGCCGTCCTCCACTGGGAGTTCAACCACTTCGTCGTCTTCGATCGCCTCGACCGCCGCGGCGTCCACATCCTCGACCCGGCCCACGGTCGCCGCCGCGTCTCGCCCGCCGAGTTCGACCAGTCCTTCACCGGCGTCGCCCTGCTGCTCGAGCCCGGCGAGGCCTTCTCGCCCGAGGCCCGCAAGCGCCCGCTCGTGCGCCGCTACCTCGCGCGGATCCTCGCTCACCCGGCGCTGTGGACCCGCGCGCTGATGATGTCCGTCCTGGTCCAGCTACTGGCGCTGGCGCTGCCGCTGATGACCACCTTGCTGGTCGACCGCATCATCCCGCGCGGCGACCTCGACCTGTTGCAGGTGCTCGCCTTCGGCCTGGTGATGACGGTGATCTTCACCTTCATCAGCGCGTGGGTGCGGGCCAACCTGCTGGTCCAGCTGCGCACCTTGCTCGACGCCGACATGACGATCGGCTTCCTCGACCACCTCGTCGACCTGCCGTTCGCCTTCTTCCAGCGGCGCTCGACCGGCGACCTCATGCTGCGCCTCGGCAGCAACGCCGTGGTCCGCGAGATCCTCACCTCCGGCGCGCTCTCGGCCGTGCTCGACGGCACCCTCGTCAGCCTCTACCTCGTGCTCATCTTCTGGGCCAGCCCGCTGATGGGCGGCGTCGTCGTCGCGCTCGCGGTCGTGCAGCTGTCGCTCTACTGGGCCACGCGGCGGATCCAGCGCGAGCTGATGAGCGAGAGCCTGGCCGCCCAGGCCAAGACCTCGAGCTACGAGGTCGAGCTGCTCGGCGGCATCGAGACCCTCAAGAGCATGGGCGCCGAGTTCCGCGCCGTCGATCGCTGGTCCAACCTGTTCGTCGACGCCCTCAACGTCTCGCTGCGCCGCGGCCGGCTCGACGCCCTCGTCGGCGCCCTGCTGGCCAGCTTCGGCATGGCCGCGCCGCTCATCATCCTCGGCACCGGCGCCACCCTCGTGCTGAGCGGGGAGCTCAGCCTCGGCGCCATGCTCGGCCTGTCGGCGCTCGGCGCTGGCTTCCTCGGCCCGCTCTCGGCCCTGGTCGCCGTCACCCTCAAGTTCCAATTGCTCGGCAGCTACCTCGAGCGCATCGAGGACGTCATGCAGTCCGAGCCCGAGCAGGACCCCGGCAAGGTCAAGCGCGCGCCGCGGCTGACCGGGCGGATCCAGACCGAGGCGATCTCGTTCCGCTACTCCGACAGCGTCCCGCCGGCCGTCGTCGAGGTCTCGGTCGACATCGCCCCCGGTCAGTTCGTCGCCGTCGTCGGCGCCTCCGGGGCCGGCAAGTCGACCCTCGCCAAGCTGCTGGTCGGTCTCTACCGCCCGCAGCAGGGCCGCGTGCTCTACGACGGCCTCGACCTCGCCGGCCTCGACCTCCGCAGCGTGCGCGAGCAGCTCGGCGTCGTCACCCAGCGCGGCGAATTGTTCGGCGTGTCGATCCGCGACAACATCGCCTTCGGCCGCCCCGACATGACCCTCGACGAGGTCGTCGAAGCCGCCCGCGGCGCCGCGATCCACGACGCCATCGCCGCCCTGCCGATGGGCTACGAGACGATCCTCGCCGACGGCGGCGCCTCGCTGTCGGGCGGCCAGCGCCAGCGGCTCGCCCTCGCCCGCGCCCTCGCCGGCAAGCCCGCGATCCTGCTGCTCGACGAGGCCACCAGCAACCTCGACACGATCAGCGAGGCGGCGATCCAGCGCTCGCTCGCGGCCCTGGACTGCACCCGGATCGTCATCGCCCACCGCCTCAGCACCGTGATCGCCGCCGATGTCATCCTGGTGATGGACCAGGCCCGCCTGGTCGACGCCGGCCGCCACGGCGACCTGCTCGAGCGCTGCCCGCCGTACCGCCGGCTCTACGAGAGGGAGGCGCCGTGACGCTCCCGTACAAAATGGATGCTCGTTCGGACATGTCCCTCTCGACATGCCCCGAGAGACATCTCGACACCTCGACCGGCGCGGGCTTGCGAACCCGGCAGCGTCATGCCGCGCTGCCCGACCGGCCACAGCCGCCGCGCTCGCCCGCCCGCCGGCGATTCGTCGCCACGGCACGACATGTCCTCGCGGACATGTCCTTCGTGCCATGCCTGCTCGCCGCCCTGCTCGCCGCCTGCAGCGAGCCCGCGCCCGCACGGGTCGACGCCGCCCCGGCCGAGCACCGCCCCGCGTCCACCACCGCGCCCGCCCTCGCCCCCGCGCCGATGGTCGGCGTGCTGGTGCCCGAGGCCGAGGTCGTGCTGGTCTCGTCCGGCTTCTCGCGGCTGGAGCGGCTCGACCTCGAGGTCGGCGACCACGTCGACCAGGGGGAGGTCGTCGCCGAGATGGACGTGCGCGGCGATCGCAGCGAGCTCGCGGCCGCGACCGCCGCGTGGAAGGCCTCGAGCGCCGAGCTCGAGCGGCTCGAGCTCGAGCTCGATCGGGCCCGGGTCACCCGCGCCGACGTCGAGCAGCTCGAGGACTACGTCTCGCGCGCCGAGCTCCGCGAGCAGCGCTACGCCGAGAAGCTCGCGGCCGCCCGCAAGCGCGGGGCCGGGGCCTCGATGTCGCAGCAGCGCAGCAAGATGGAGGAGGCCACCGCGCGGATCGCCGAGGCCGAGCTGCGGGCCCCGTTCGCCGGCGTCATCGCCAGCCGCCACGTCGACGCCGGCGCCACCTTGACCGCTGGCGAGCCGGTCGTGCGCCTGATCTCCGACGCCCGCGTGCTCCGCTTCGCCGTCCCCGAGGCCCGCAGCCAGGCCCTGCGCCTCGGCGCCCCCGTCAGCGTGCGCTTCGCCGGCGGCCCCGAGGTCGCCGCCGAGGTGATCACGATCGCCCCCGAGATCGAGGTCGGCACCCGGCTGATCTTCGCCGAGGCGCGCCTCGCCGGCGACCAGGCCGCGGCCCTGCGCGTCGGCACCGTCGCCGAGGTCCGCTTCGCCGGCGACTGAACGCATGCCTCTCGGGACATGCCCCAAAGAACATGTCTTCAAATTTATGTTCACTCAAACGCGAACGATCCGCCGGTCGCCCGTTCGCCGCTGAGCCCTCGTGCCGCCGCGCCATCCGCGATAAGGTCGTGGCGTGGGCCTCTTCGACCTCTTCAAGCGCAAGGCCGCGGCCGACCAACCGCCGCGCCGACCAGCCCTGCCCGCCCGCCCTCGCGCGACCAGGCCGACTGGCAACGCCGGCTGCTGGAACACGCCCATCAGTGCCACGCCGCCCGACCGATCCCCGCGCGCGAGGTCATGGACCCGGCACTCTGTGGGGCCCGCGCCACGGGCTGCAGGTCGAGAACCTGTGGAGCTGGGACGGATCGCAGCTCGACCTCGTCGAGGAGGCGATCGCCCACCAGCGCTACTGACCGACCTCGTCCAATGATTTTCTCGCGTTCGTCGCGCGCCGAGAAACCTCCCGCCCGCCGCGCGCATCCGAGACACATCCATGCTTCGCCCCCTCCTGTGTTCGCGCCGACGTCTGGGCGCCGCGCTCGGCCTGGCGGGCCTGCTCGCCCTGCCGACGAGCGCCTGCAAGCCCGCCACGCCCTCCACCGCCCCCGCGTCGGCCCCCGAGCCCGAGGCCGCCGTGGCCCTCACCACCGTCCTCTTCACGCGCCACGGCGAGAAGGCCACCGACGATCCGCGCGATCCGGGCCTGAGCCCCGCCGGTGAGGCGCGCGCGCAGGCGCTGGCCGCCCTGCTCGTGCGCGCCGGCGTCACCCACCTGTTCGCCAGCGAATACCGGCGCACCCAGGCGACCCTGCGCCCGCTCGCCGACGCCACCGGCGTGCAGATCGCCGTCCTGCCCGCCGGCGCCCCGCAGGAGCTCGTCGCGGCCCTGCGCGCGCTCCCGGCCGGGGCGGTGGCGGTCGTCGCCGGCCACTCCAACACCGTGCCCGGCCTCGTCGAGGCGCTCGGCGGCCAGGTGCGCGACACCGTCGAATCTGGCGGCCAGCCGAACCTCCCCGACGACGCCTACGATCGCCTGTTCGTCGTCACCCTGCCGGGCGCGCGCGGCCAGGTCCACACGCTCGAGCTGCGCTACCGCCCGTGAGCCGCGCCGGCGCGGTCACGCCTCGAACAGGTCCGCGTCCGGATCTCGCTCGCCCCGGATCGCCGCCGCCACGATCTCGCTGGCGATCGCCGAGTACGTGATGCCATTGCCGCCGAACCCCATCACCGCCCACGCGTGCGGCAGCCCGGGCACCGCCGCGATGCGCGGCAGCCCGGTGGCGCTGGTCCCGAACGCGCCGGCCCAGCGGTGTTCGACCTTCAGCGTCAATGCCGGCAGCAGCTCGCCCAGCGCCGCCACCACCTGCGCGCATTTGCGGCGCAGCCGCTCCGGGTCGGCGTGGGCCGTCGGCCCGTCCTCGTCTTCGCCGCCGGCCACCACCCGGCCGTCGGGCGTGGTCCTCACATACAGGTACGGCGACGACGCCTCCCACACCAGCGTGCGCTTCAGCCACTCCGGGCAGCGCGTGCGCGGCCGCGACGCCAGCGCCCAGGTCGACACCACCTTCGCCCCGTCGGTCGGCACGCACTTCGGGAATTCATAGCCGCAGCAGAACACCACCGCCCGGGCGCGCACCGCCGGCCCCGCCGTCGTCGTCAGCGTCACCCCCTCCGGATCGCCGAAAGCCTCCGCCACCTCGACCGGCGATCGATCGCCCGGCGCAGCAGCCCTGCCGTCAATCGCCCCGGGTCGGCGCAAGCTGACCCTTCGGACAGGATCGCCCCCGTGCGCGGCACCGCGAACCGCTCGCGCAGCTCCTCCGCCGCCACGAACCGGCTGGGCAGCCCCAGCTCGGCCCGCGCCGCCGCCTCCTCCTCCAGCGCCCGCGCTCCGTACAGGTCACCGGCCACGTACAGCGTCGCCCGCGGCTGCAGCCCGCAGCGGATCCGATCCTCGGCCACGATCTCGCGCAGCGCCGCCACCCCCGCGTACGAGCGCGCATAGGCCCGCCGCGCCCGCGCCGGACCGACGCGCCGTCCCAGGTCGACCAGCGAGCGATCGATCTCCCACTGGATCAGCGCCGTCGAAGCGATCGTCGAGCCCATCAGCGGCGCCCGGCGGTCGAGCACCGCCACCGTGTGATCGCGGGCCAGCTCGCGGGCCATCAGCGCCCCGCTGACGCCCGCGCCGACCACCGCCACATCGACCGCGATCGCCTCCGTCAGCGGCCGCACCGGCACCCCGAGGCCCGGGCTGAGGGTCCACAACGAGCGGCCGGTACGGAGATTTCGCTCGCGGGTGAGACGGGCCATGCGCGCGGACGGGCAAGCTAACACAGTTCTGTCCGGCCCACCGGGCCCGCGCCGCGGCCGAGTCCGGTGCATCGATTCAGGACACGCGTCGCGCCTCGGTCTCGGCCCGCGATCGCGACCGCCGCGACAGCACTGCTCGCTCCGCCGAGATCTCTCCTGCGTCCCCACGACGGGCCCCGTGGCAGGCAGCGAGCACGCGTCCAATCACGTCAGGGCGCGCGTGCGCACGAGCGAGCCAAACCGGCGACCAGCCTCTGGCGGAGCGGCGTCATCCACCTGCCATTGCCCGCGCGCCCGCCCCCGCAAACTCGTGCCATTGCCCCGCAGATTGCCACGACTCGCCGGTCGTACGAAATCGCGCCACCACTCATTATGCCTTCTTCACAGGCAGACTGGCGCACCGGCCATTCACGCTAGGACAAGTGCGTGTATCTCCGCCAGACTCTGCAGTTTGCCCACCCTGGCATCAACCCTACAGCTACCTCTACAAAGCTTCTCCCTGCAAATTTGCATCATCTTTGACGCCCTGTCGTCCGTGGCGCCCCGACCCGGCGTATGCCAACCTCCCGCTATCCGGTCATGCCTGAGGTGTTATCCACCGGTTCATTGTTGTTGCGGGGACTGTTCACCGTCCGCAGCGAGGATCACGACGTGGTCCGGCGGGCGCGGTCGTTCATAACCCTCTGTATCACCTTCGCCGCGATCACCGTATTGCTGGCGATCCCGATCGGCCTCGCCGATCCGGCCGGCGACCTGCCGATGAGCTTCGTCGTGCTCGCCTCGGTGATATGCAACTATAGCCTCGGTATCATGTTCGCGCGGCGCGGCTGGGTCGACCTCGCCGGCATATTCGTCAGCGCCAACCTCAGCCTCAGCGTCGCCGCCGCGATCCTGTTCCGCTTCCACGGGCTCAACGACGGCATCTGGTTTATGGCGCTCGGCGTGATCATCTCGGGCCTCGCCCTGCGCCCGCGGTTCATCTGGTGGATGCTCGCGCTCAACCTGGCGCTCACCACCCTCATGCTGGTGTACCTCCCGCCCAGCAGCCACGGCCCCTATTACAACTTCGGCAAGCTG
This sequence comes from Nannocystis bainbridge, assembly GCF_028368995.1. Lineage (GTDB taxonomy): Bacteria > Myxococcota_A > Polyangia > Nannocystales > Nannocystaceae > Nannocystis > Nannocystis bainbridge. The sequence continues at coordinate 1,950,118 of NZ_JAQNDL010000001.1, forward strand.
ATGATCCTCGACGCCTTGCTGGTGACGACGGCGACCGCCGCCTTCATCGACGCCACCCGCAGCCGCGACCTGTTCCGCCGGCAGAACCGCGCCGTCGAGGACCTCAAGGTCGCCCGCGAGCGCGCCGACCTGGCCAACAACACCAAGAGCATCTTCCTCGCCAACATGTCGCACGAGCTGCGCACCCCGCTCAACGCGATCATCGGCTTCTCCGAGATGCTCGAGGAGGACACCGACGATCCGGGCGTGCGCGCCGACCTGACCAAGATCCACGGCGCCGGCAGTCACCTGCTCGCCATCATCAGCGACATCCTCGACCTCTCCAAGGTCGAGGTCGGCAAGTTCGAGGTCCGGGCCGACTGGTTCGACCTCAGCGAGTTCGTGGCGCGCCTGCAGAGCCTCGCCGCGCCGCTCGCGGGCGTACACCGCAACCGGCTCGTCGTCTCGGGCGACGCCTCCGGGGCCGTGTTCACCGACGAGGTCCGCCTGCGCCAGGCCCTGCTCAACCTGCTCAGCAACGCCTGCAAGTTCACCGAGGGCGGCACCATCGAGCTGTCGATCCACAAGGTCTACGGCCGCGGCGAGACGAGCATCGAGTTCAAGGTCGTCGACACCGGCATCGGCATCGCCGCCGACGACCTCGAGCGGATCTACATGCCGTTCGTGCAGGTCGACGACAAGTCCACGCGGCGCCAGGGCGGCACCGGCCTCGGGCTCGCGCTCACGCGCGAGATCGTCCAGCTGCTCGGCGGCTGCATCAACGTCACCAGCCGCCTCGGCGTCGGCACCACCTTCACGATCGCCGTCCCGCGCCGCTGGACCGCCGAGCCCGCGCCGGCCCGCGTCCCCACGCTGCCGCCCCGCCGCGCCGTGGCCGCCCCGCTGACCGCCCTGCGCTCCCTCTCGCATTGAACCGCGCGCGCCGGCCCGCGCGCGGTTTCTCGCGCCGTTCGTAGCCGCGGTCACCCGCTCGCGCGCACGCCCATGCTTCGCCGCCGATCCGCGCAACGCTTGGTGGCCGGAGGAGACATGGGACATCACCATCACAAGCGCGGCGAGAATTGCCATCACGGCTGGTGGGCGACCTCGGACGCGGCCGGCCATCATCACCACAAGCGCGGCCACGACTGCGGCCACGGCGTGTGGGCCACCGACTCGGTGAACGGCCACCACCATCACAAGCGCGGCGGTGATTGCGTCGAGCACCACCGCTGGGCCACCGGCGAAGACGTCGCCGACGGCCGCTTGCTGACCGACGAAGAGTTCTCCGACGACCCGGGCGTCGCCTGCGATCTCTCGACCACCGACCGCCGCCCGTACGCCGAGATCGAGGCCGAGCTGGCGACCGAGCCCGCCGCCGAGCTCGAGCCCGAGCTCGAGGCCGAGCTGGTCGCCGAGCTCACCGCCGAGTTCGCGCCCGAGCTCGCTGTCCCCGCCCCGCCGCCTGGCCCGCGCTGACGCGCCGGACTCCGCTCCGGCCCCGCCTAGAAACCGTCGCGGTCGGTCGCCTTCAGCAGCATCTGCAGCCCGCGCTGCGGCGCCCCGTTCAGCCCCTGCGGCATCTGCCGCAAGATCTCGACCGCCGCCGCGTACTGCCCGCGCGCCTCGTAGGCGTCGAGCAGCGCCCCGTTGCGATACGAGCGCATGCCCTTGCTGATCGCCATGAAGGCGCGGTGGGCCCCCGCCTGGTCGCCGAACTCGCTCATCACCTTGCTCACCTCCTCGAGCACCACGTCCGGGTAGCTCTCGGCGCGGGCCTGCTCGATCGCCTGGTCGAGCAGCGTCTTCGCCACGTCCGTCAGCCCGCCGCGGAACGCCAGCCCCGCCAGCTGCTGCACCGTGTGGCGCCGCTTCGGCAGCTCCTCGCGGGCCCGCGTGAACCACTGCTGCCATTCGCCGTGCTTCGGGTCGAGCGCCGTCAGCACGCCCACGCGGGCCTCGAACCGCTCGCCCGCGTCGGTCGCCAGCTTCTCGAGCTTCTCCGCCACCTCGAGCCGATCCAGCGTCGCCGCCACGCCGGCCAGGTCGCGCAGGAACTCGCCCTCGCCCGCCTTGTGCAGCTTGGCCGCCGCCTTGACGATCTTCTCGAAGTGCGGCCGCGCCTGCTCCGGGGCCACGCGCGCCAGCGCCAGCAGGTGCGTCGCGCAGCTCGGGTGCTTCGGCGCCAGCTCGGCGGCGAGCGCCTTCTCGGCCCGCGCCGACTCGCCCGCGGCCGCCATCGCCGTCACCAGCCGCGACTGCGCCGCCGTCGTCGAAAGCCCCTCGCTCGCCGCGATCCACGCCTCCGCCTCGTCCCAGGCCTTGAGCGCGATGAGCCGCGCCAGCCCGCGGTCGAGCAGCGAGAACTCGCTGGCCGCCCCGCGCGCCTTCATCTTCTTCAGCAGGTGCTTCAGCTCGGCCACCGACGCGCGCGGGCAGATCGTCGAGAACGCCCGCGGTGTCTCCGTCCACGACGGCTCCTCCTTGCCGTCGGCCAGCACGTCGATCGCCTCGCGGATCCTGCCGACCGCCGTCAACGCCTCGGCGATCGGGCGCCGGTTCTCGCTCGCGTTGTTCTCCGGATCGGCGCCGGCGACCGCCGTCTCCAGCAGCGCCTCGCCGCGTTCGCGCTCGCCGAGCAGCACCCAGCCGGCGCCGATCATCGCCTGCGGCGGCGCCAGCGAGCGCTGCTTGGCCTCTTTCTTCTTCAGCAGCTTCTCTGCCTCGCCCAGCCAGCGGCGCAGCGTGCCCGTCTGCACGTCGGTCAGCGGCGGCCCGGCCGTGCGCCACGCCAGCGCCGCCACCACCACCTCGCCGCGGGTCGACGCCGCGAACCACGGGTCCTCCCATGTCCACCAGCCATCGGCGCTGTCGACCGCCGCCGCCGCGCGCTCGAACATCCCCAGCACCATCGACCGCTCGGCCAGCTTCCGCCGGTAATCATTGCCGTGATAGCTCTCGCCGATCCCCTGGACCCCCTTCTCGACCAGCGCCGCCACGTCGTCGAGCGTGCCGCCCGGCGGCAGCTCCTTCGACTTGGCCGCGCGGACCGGCGCCGCCTTGCCCTTCTTGGCCCCGAACTTGCGCTTGAACCCCGCCGGCGCCGCCTTGTCGGTCGCTGCCGAAGCCGCGTCGGGCCACACCTTCGCCTCGCCCCAGCGCCACGGCCACGCCCACTTGCGGCCGACGACCCACGCGATCTTGGCGTCGACCTCCTCCACCGTCGCGCTCGCCTCCGGCGGCCCGATCACCACCCCTTCGGGCAGCGCCGCCGCCACCCGCTCGCCGTCGAGCGGGAACGCCGGGTTCCAATCCCACGACTCCCCGTAGTCCTCATCGCCGAACATCAACGGGCTCTCGCCGTCGGCCTCGACCGCCGGCAAGAACCGCCCGATCTCCGCCCCGTCGCGCTCGCGCAGGAACGCCAGCCCCTTCGACGTGTGGCTGACCAGCACCCCGTCGCCGTAGCTCACCCCACCGCTCGGCTCGGCGATGTCGAGCCGCAGCGTCGGCGTCTCGCCGAGGTCCCACAGCTGCAAGCGACCATTCACCGAGATCGCCGCCGCCTTGCCGTCAGGGCGCCACGCGAAATCGTACGAGCCTTGCTCGTCCTCGTCCTCGTCCTCCGCGGTCGCCAGCGCCGGCGCGTCCGGGCTGTAGCGGTAATTGCCCCCGTCGTAGATGAAGATCCCCGGCTCCGCGCCATACGGATTGCCCGGCGCCACGATCGCCGCCAGGCGCGACCCGTCGCGCGAATAGAGCAGCGACGCCGCCCCCACGTGCATCGGCAGCTTGCCGTTCGGCTGCCCCGTGCTCGCGTCGTAATAGACGATCCCCGCCGGGTGCATCGCAAACTCGCTGCCGTCGGGCGAGAATGACACCGGTGAGTGGGCCTTCTGCTCCCACAGCAGCTTGCCTGTCCGCGAGTCGAGCGCGAACAGCTGCGACCACCCGCTGTAGCCGATGATGCGATCGGAGTGCGACCAGTCGACCCCCTTCATCGGCTGCAGCCGCGGCTCCGAGTTCGGATCGCTCGGGTCGGACAGGCCCGCCGACTCGCACCACCGCGGCTTCGGGCTGCGCCCCGTCAGCGGCACGATCGCCCCCAGCGCCAGGTTCGGCCCCCAGCAGGCGATGTACACGTCGCGGCTGTTCGACGACCACGCCCACGACGGCGGCCGGCTCCACCCGTCGGTGACGTACGCGCATGAATCGGGCTGGCCGCTGGCCGCGAACGGATCGAAGCTGCCGACCCCGTTGGTGTCGAACGCCAGGCCGACGCGCTTGCCATCGGGTCGCCATTGCACGCAGTCGCCGTAGTCGGGCCAGCCGACGCCGCCGTGGATCCGCAGGATGTTCACGCAGCGACCGGCGCGCACGTCCCAGATCTGCAGCACCCCGCCGCGCTCGTAGTCGGCCCCGACCCACGACCCGGTGGCGAGGAAGCGCCCGTCGGCCGACAGCGCGCTCCACTCCGGCACGACGTCGTGCCCGTGCGCGTGCCCCAGCGTCGCCAGCTCCTGCACCCGCGCCGTCGCGGCCCGGTGCGCCGCCGTGATCCCGTGCGCCGCCTCGTGGGCGTACAGCGCCTCGCGCAGCGGCGGCAGGTCGCGGTCGGCCTCGAACGCATCCCACGGCAGCGCCTCGATCGCCTTCGCCAGCGCCGGCCCAGCCGCGTCCGCGTCGAGCCCCGCGAATTTCGAGACCACCGTCGTCGCCGCGGCCGGCTTCGCCGCCGCGTCCTCGCCGGCCAGCACCGCCATCAATTCATCCTCGCCGAGCACCATGATCCCGAGCCGCCCGGCCGCGTCGATCTTGCTGCCCGCCTTCTCGCCGGCGAACAGGATGTGCGTCGTCTTGCCGACGCTGCTCCCGATCTTGGCCCCGAGCGCCGCCAGCTGCTTCTCCGCCTCGGCGCGCTTCAACTTCGAAAAAGTCCCCGTGAGGACGACGGTCTTGCCGCGGACTTCGATGGCCATCGCCTCCGGGTCTACCCGTTTTCGCGCCCTCGATCCATCACCGGAGGAACCCTGCTCGGCGCCAGGTCGCGCCCCTCGGTCTCGCTCGGGCGGATCCTCTGCCGCGCTGGCACCGATGCCGCCGCCATTGCCTGTCGTTGCAGGCTGCCGCTGCGGCCCGCGGTGCATCGCCCACGACTTCACGGGATTCATCCGCGTCGCCGCCATGACCCATGTCCGGATCTCGACCGGTTACCCACAGCCCAACGGCAAACTCGAACGCTGGCACGAGACCTACAAGTCCACTGCTTTGCGGCCCGCAGCACCCACGACGATCGAAAAGGCCCGCCGCGGACGCGGCGGCGTCAAAACGCGACGACGCAGCGCACCGTGCCATACTCGAAAAATGCCTCGCCTGCGCATTTGCGTCCTCGTCCTCGCCGCGTGTGGTCCGCTCTCCGGCGACGGCGGCACGGACACGACGGACACCGAGGAGGGCCCCGGCATGTGCGAGGTGCTGCCGGGCACGGCGATCCACACGGCGACCTTCACCGACGCGACGACCCACCTGTACGCGCCGGATCAGCTGGTCGCCGACCAAGCGTTCGTGTACTTCGCCGACGGACGGGCGATCCACCGCGTGCCTCGCTGTGGCGGCCCGGCAGAGCTGTTGATCGCCGACGCGCGGCCGTTCAACGACGGCCTCGCGCTCGCCGATGGCACGCTCTTCTGGATCGCTGGCGACGACGGCACGGTCGGCCCGCGGATCTTGAGCGCGCCGGCGGCTGGCGGCGCGCCGGTCGTGCTCGCCGAGTTCGCCGGTTACGCCCACCGGCTCCGCGTCGACGGTGAGACGGTCGTGTGGAACACCGCGGTGTCCGGGTTCCCCGACGAGTCGCAGCTGCTCGCCGTCCCTGTCGACGGCGGCGAGACCCGGGTGCTCGCGCGTCACCGCCACGGCTGGGACTTCGACCTCGCCGACGGGGTCGTCTACGCCGCCGGCTACCTCCCGGAGTCCGACCCGGCCGCGAGCGACCGCCTGCTGTTCGCGCTGCCGGTCGCCGGGGGTCCGCCGAGCGTGCTGGTCGAAGGCTTCGGCGACGAGCGCCCGACCGGGGTCGAGGTCGGCGAGCACGTGTACTACTTCCGGACGCAGGGCACCGACCCCATGGCCATCGAGCGAGTCTCGCGGACCGGCGGCGCGCCGCGAGTCCTCGACCTCGGCGGCGCCGCGCTCCCGGGCGAGCTGCTCCACGCGGGCGGGCAGCTCTACGGGGTCCACGACAGCGGCGCCGTCGTGCGCATCACCGACGGCATGCCGCCCGACGTGCTCTGGACCGCCGACGCGATGGCCGTCGCGGGCCCGGTGTTCGGGGACGGCGGTGGGCTGTTCATCGCCGACTCCGCCGTCCGCTGCGTCGAGTGGTACACGGACCCATCGGGCGAACCGCCGGGCATGAGCTGCGTGCGCGAGACGATCGACGTCCGGGTGCTCTCGCTCGGCCGCTAGGCGGCCTGCCTGAGATAGATGCGCGGCCGAAGACGCGGGGCCTGGAGAGCTGGGTGACGGCGCGTCCGAAGACGCGGGGCCTGGAGAGCTGGGTGACGGCGCGTCCGAAGACGCGGGGCCTGGAGAGCTGGGTGACGGCGGGCACGGAGCGGCGGAGCGGGTCCCTCGCCGCGGCGGGGCCCTCCCAGGCAACGTGCTCGGCGCCCTCGGGCTTCGATGGCGACCTGTCGCTTGGGACAGGTTCGTGTGCACTTCGCGGACGATGGCGCCTGCGCGCGGTTGCCTGCGGCCGCTCCCACCTGCGTCCCACTCCGCCGCTCCGTGCCCGCCTGCGGAGGGCGTCGCCGGCCCCGCTTGTCGCCGCGCGGGTAGCCTCACCGAGCAGCGGCGGATGCGGCGCGACCGACTGCGAAAACAAATTTCGCAGGTTGTGAGCCATGCAGACGAGGCGCAACTAGCCACGCCTGCGGCCGACGCGAAGGACCCAACGCGTCCACGTCCGTGGCCCACGGCGGCCGCTGCCGACCCAATAGCCCGACACTCCGACGAATCCACGGACTCGTCGGAGTAAGCCAATCCTCGCCCTGGCGAGCGCCAGGGCGAGTTCCCCCCGATCCGTCGCGAACGGACCGCGGAGCTCTTGCGAATGCGCGGACCCGGATCCCGCATCGATTCACGACAGCCGCCACGCTGGCGACGATTCCTACCGCCGATGCACGACCACCGGTATGTAATCGACGATTCACGCCGACCGCCGACGCGCCGGTTCACGACAGCGCGACCGTCGATCCTCGGCCTCCGAACACGGCCTTCTGCGGCCGCGAGGCGCTTCAGTTCGCCGGACCGGCCTCGGCGCCCTCGCAGGGCACCGCCTCGACGTCGCCGGTCTCGTAGCAGACCCCCTCGACCTCGTCGTACACCATCTCGCGGACCGCCGACATCTGCTCGGCCTCGACCCCAGGGCATTCGACGCAGTTGTTGCAGACGGACGGCGGCTCCTCCCGCTGGCAGAGGGGCGCGTTGCAACAAATCGCCTTCGCGGTCTGCGAAGCCAGACCGACCCCGCCGAACGCCAGCACCACAGCCATCAGGGACCACATTTGAGTCAAACGCATAGAAACCTCCAAAGTGTACCGCCGTCCCCGACCCATTCGAGCGACGCGGTCCTCATGAGATTCGCAGAATGCAGCGAGGAGTCAAGACCTGTTCGCGACCCGTTGCCTGCAAAATGCTTTTGAAATCACGCCAACAGGCGGCAGCGAGCGAAATCCGCGAGTTTTCAAATCACGCCATTGCGCCGAGCGAACGCCGCGATTTTTGAAATCACGCCACCACGACGCCCCGATCGAAGCCCCGATTTTTGAAATCACGCCATCACGCCGCCGCGAGCAAAAGCCGTGCTCCTCACGCATCCGCGGCCGAACGGCGAATCCGCCGACGGCACGCCGTTCCTCGCTCTCGGCGGTCGCACCGCGGCCTCGTCACCCCAACCGACGGCATTCGGACCTCCGCTTGCCTGAACCAAAATGCGCATTGAGAAGTACCCACATTCTCCCCTCGTCGACGCGTGTACGACCGCCGCCGACGGCTCGCACCCGGGAATCCTCTCAGGCTCATGCGCTCCACAGTTCGGCCCCCGCAAACTCACTGCATTGCCCACCCATATTTCGAAGTCTCGACCGAACACCCGCGACGACCGGCCTGGCTCTCGCGCCATGTCGCTTGCGCGACGCGGCTCCATTCTCCGCACGTTCGTTTTTGCGCCTTCACTAAAATTAACGACCCGACACCCTTAAGGACCCCCTCTTCCAACGAAGATATGCCCCATATCCCCGTTCTTGCGGCTCTACGTCCGCAAATCCGGCCTGGAGCCGAACTGGAGGTCGTTCAGTTTAACTTGCAAGGCATCTTTTTTAATGGATTCCTCCACGCAGCATGTCCCCTCGCCTCGCCTCGTACGTCCCGCTCGCGGCCGCCCTCGGGCTGACCCTCGCGCCGCGCGGGGTCCTGGCCGCTCCTTGCGCGGATCTCCCGAACCCCGTCATCGGCATCGGCGGCAGCGCCAGCAAGCCGCTGCTGGCCAAGGTCGCGGCCGCGCTGCACGCCATCGACGACCCGATCGACCTCGTCTACCAGAGCCCCGGCGCCTGCTTCGGCATCACCTACTTCGTCGACGGCACCAAGATCACCGGCACCGCCAACTACTGGGACGCTGACGGCGCCGAGCAGACCTGCGACCTCGCCCTGACCGGCACCGAGCCCGATTTCGGCATGCTCGGCGTCAAGGGCACCCTGTGCGAGGGCGTCGACGCCATCCCCGACGGCATCGCCGAGTTCCCGGGCCCGATCACCTCGTGGAGCCTCATCGCCTCCAACAACTCGAGCCAGACCACCATCAGCGCCGCCGCGGTCTACTTCGTCTACGGCTTCGGCGCCGCGCTCGGCCAGGTCGCCCCGTGGACCGTCGACGCCGAGCTTTACAGCCGCAACGCCACCTCGGCCGCGCTGATCGCCATCGCCCTCGGCGCCGGCATCCCGCCGACAAAGTTCAAGGGCAACGACGTCGGCACCAACCAGGCCATGATCTCGGGCGTCGGCCAGTCGGTCAACCCCGAGGCCGCGCTCGGCTTCGTCAGCACCGAGGTCGCCGACCTCAACCGCGACACCGTCCACACGCTCGCCTACCAGGCCCGCGACCAGACCTGCGCCTACTGGCCCGATTCGACGGCCACCGGGTTCGACAAGCGCAACGTCCGCGACGGCCACTACGACCTGTGGAGCCCCTACAACTTCTACGCCCCGGTCGGCGGCGACGGCGTGATCACAAACCCCGAGACCCGCCGCCTGGTCGGCTTCTTCACCGGCGAAGAGCCGCTGCCCGATGGCCTGCCGCTGCTCGACATCATCATCGACAACGGCACCATCCCGCAGTGCGCGATGCAGGTGTGGCGCGACGAGGAGATCGGGCCGCTCTACAGCCTCCAGCCCGACGCGCCGTGCGGCTGCTACTACGAGTCACGGGCCGCGGGCGGGACCGACTGCCACGCGTGCGCGGGCGACGGTGACTGCTCTGCCGACGCGCCGGTCTGCCGCCACGGTTACTGCGAGGTGATCTGACCCTTGCGACCTGTCCCTCGCGCCATCCGCCAAGCCTCCAGGAGCCCCATGCCCATCGCCTCCCTCCCCGCCCGCGCCCTCGTCCTCGCGCTCGCCGTCGGCCTCGTCGGCGCCTGTTCGAACGAGCAGGTCCAGCCGCCCGGCGACGACACCGACGACCCCGCGACCTCGGCCACGCCGACCAGCAACACCACCGACCCCGGCACCACCACCGAGGACCCGACCGGGACCTCGACCAGCGAGGGCTCGACCACCGACGAGCCGACCGACCCACCCACCAGCACCACCGGCGACCCCGCCGAGTGCGAGACCCCGGAAGGCTGCTGGAGCTGCCCGCCCACGACGCACAAGCAGCACCTGAGCGCGTGCTCCGACGCGACCTGTGAGCCCTTCCCCAACACGAAGGACCGCCTCCCGCTGCTCAAGGACGACGGGACGCTGCCGCCGCTGCCGTGATCTTCTCTCGACGCACCCACCCCGTGGCCTGGCTCGGCGCGCTGGTCCTGGCGTACCCGCAGGTCGCCGCCGCGGCGCCGTCGGTCTCGATCGAGATCGAGGACGAGGACGACGCGCCGCCGCCCCCGACAAAATCACCGAGGCCGACACCCGCCCCGACGTCGCCGAGCAACCCGCCGACGTCGCCGCCGAGCAACCCGCCGACCCCGAGCAAATCACCCTCGTCCCCGACGACCTCGACGGCGCCGGCGACTGCGAGCAAATCACCGACGACCGCGCCGGCGACGCCCGCGAACCAATCGACGTCGCCTGCCGCACCCCCACCGGCGCCGGCAACCCCGGACCTCGACGCCGTCCCGATCGAAGAGCCGGTCGCCGAACCACCGCGGCAGCCCGACCCCGAGCTGACCGGGCTGCGCGAGCAACTGGCGGCAGTGCAGGCCCGCCTCGACACGGTGGAGAACGAGCGCCGGGTCGAGAAGGCCGAGCACCTCAAGTCCCGCGCGCGCAACCCGTTCGTGCGGGTCGGCGACGTCGGCCGCGCCGAGATCGCGCCGACGCACATCGGCTTCGGCCCCGGCGCGGGCGTGTCGCAATGGGGCGTGCGCCTCAGCGGGTACATCCAATCGCAGTACCAGTGGAGCCAGCTGTCGGAGGACCAGATCCAGCAAGGCGGGGCGACGCTCAATCAGAACCGCTTCATGGTCCGCCGCGGCCGCCTGCGGATCAGCGGCGACTGGAAATGGGTCGCCTTCGACTTCGAGCTCGACGGCAGCACCACCCGCGGCCCGTTCGTCGGCGTGCGCCAGGCCAACCTGAGCTTCGTCTGGCGCAACCCCGACGCCGCCCGGCCGCCGTACCTGATGGTCACCGCCGGCCTCACCGAGGCTCCGTTCGGCCACGAGCTGCGCCTCGGCCAGCGCGAGATGATGTTCATGGAGCGCTCGCTCGGCTCGCTGGCGTTCTTCCCGGGCCCGGTCGACGTCGGCGTGCGCGTGCGCGGCGGCATCGCGGCGTTCCGCTACGACCTCGCGGTCATGAACGGCACCCCGCTCGACGACCGCGCCGGCGCCCGCAACACCACCGACCCGACCCGCGCCCCCGACTACATCGGCCGCTTCGGCTTCGCCGCTCGCCCCGGCAAGCACGCCCTCAGCGGCGGCGTCAGCCTGCTCTATGGGACAGGTTTCCACCGCGGCAGCCAGGCGACCAAAAACCGGCTCGAATGGAGTGACCTCAACGAAAACGGCGCGATCGACACCGGCGAATTGGTGGCAGTGCCCGGCCAGGCCGCCACGCCGTCGCTCAATTTCCGCCGCTGGGCCGTCGGCGCCGATTTCCAGGTCGGCCTGCGCTCGAAGGCCGGCTGGACCCAGATCCTCGCCGAGGGCACGATCGCCAGCAACCTCGACCGCGACCTCATCGTCGCCGACCCCGTGGTCGTCGGCGCCGACCTGCGCGAGCTCCACGGCTACGTCGCAGTCATCCAGGAGCTGTTCGGCCGGGCCGTCGTCGGCGGCCGCTACGATTATTACGACCCCAACACCGACCTGCTCGACCGCCGCCGCGGCGAGTTCGTGCCGAAGGCCGCCGCCATCCACACCATTTCGCCGATCGTCGGCGCCCTCCTGCCGCCAGGGTGGATCCCCGGCGTGCGCGGTCGCCTGGTGCTGCAGTACGACGCCGTGCTCGACGCCCTCGGTCGCGACAGCCGCGGCGTCCCGGCCAACCTCAAGAACGACCAGTTCATCGTCCGCCTGCAGGGGGAATTTTAATCAAATGCGCGCGGCGCTGCTCGCATTGTTGTTTACCGTCGCCTGCACCGGTGAGGTCGAGCAGCAGCTCGGCCTCTTCGAGCCGATCCGCGTGCCCGACGGCGAGCTGCTCGACGCCGAGCCGCCGCTCGTCGCAGCGGGCCCGAAGGTCACGTCGCTCGACACCTCGTCCGGCATCCTCACCGTCGGCCAGCGCGATCGCCTGCTGAGCGGCCGCACGACCGAGGATGCCCACGCGATCGCGGTGCGCTTCGCCGATCTCGGCAGCGGCTGGTGGGTGCGGCCGGTCCAGGACAAGAACCCGATGTACCCCGGCGAGCGCGACTTCCAGCTCCGCCACGACATCGGCGGCGGCGCCCCGCCCGGCGTGCACACCCTGCTGCTCGCGGCGATCGACGAGGCCGGCCGCTGCGGCCCGGCCTTCGAGCTCGAGGTGTGCGTCCGCGACGATCGCCTGCCCGACAACCTCAACGCCTGCGACGCCACCATCCCGCCGCCCGCGCTGGTGATCACGCTCGAGTGGGACCAGGACGTCGACCTCGACCTCGTGGTCGAGACCCCGGGCGGCAAGCGGATCGCCCACGCCACCCCGACCTCAGGCGAGAAGATCGACACCGAGGTCCCGGCCGGCGTCGTCAAGGACCCGACCACCGGCAGGCTCGTGCGCGACAGCAACGCCGGCTGCGCCATCGACGGCCGCAACAGCGAGTCGGTCGTGTTCCAGGAGCCGCCCGCGCGCGGCACCTATCTGATCTACGCCGATCTCTACGACGCCTGCGGCGCCCCCGGCACCCTGTTCTCGGCCGCCGTCTACCGCCGCGTCGAGCGCGAGGACGGCACCTTCGCCCTCGTCGAGGACGCGCGCACCGGCGGCGCGCTCGTCGACCTCCAGGCCACGGGAGGCGGCAAGACCCCGCTCTACGTGATGGCCAGCAAGCAACCGTGAGGACCGTGCCTTATGAACGTCGTCGATGAACTGATCAAGATCGCCCTGCTCGGCGCGACCTGGGTGCTCTACTTGCTGTTCGCCCTGTCGGTGCTGTCGATCGCGGCGATGGTCGAGCGCGGGCTGTTCTTCCGCAAGAACCGCGCCGGCGGCGAGCAGCTGCGCCAGGACCTGCTGGCCGCCATCGCCGCCCGCGACGAGGACCGCATCGACGCCGCCCTCGCCGGCAGCAAGACGGTCGAGGCCGAGGTCCTGCGTCAGGCCATGCTGTTCAAGGAGGGCGGCTCGGCGGCCTTCCTCGACGCCGTCGAGAGCGGCCTGGCCTCGGAGCGCGCCGGCCTCGATCGCGGCACCGTCTTGCTCGGCACGATCGGCAACAACGCCCCGTTCGTCGGCCTGTTCGGCACCGTGCTCGGCATCATCGAGGCGTTCTCTTACCTCGGCACCGGCGACCAGTCGGCCATGGGCAACGTCATGGGCGGCATCTCCGAGGCGCTGGTCGCCACCGCCGTCGGCATCTTCGTCGCCATCCCCGCGGTCATCGGCTTCAACGTCGCCCAGAAGAAGGCCGGCGAGCTCGAGAACAGCGTGCTGGCGCTGGCGCGGCTGCTGTCGGCCTGGCTCAAGCTGGCCGAGGCGCGCGCCGAGGCCGAGGCGCACGACCCCGACAACCTGGCGCGCCTGCCCGCGCGCGCGGCACGTCGCCCGCTGGAGCCGATCCGCAGCGGAGGCGCGTAGGCCATGGCCGGCACCACCGACACCGGCGGCCGCCGCCGCGCCCCGATCGCCGCCATCAACGTCACCCCGCTGGTCGACGTCATGCTGGTGCTGCTCGTCATCATGATGGTGTCGGCGACCTACATCGTGTCGCAGACGCTCAAGGTCGAGCTGCCCAAGACGGCCACCAGCGACGGCAAGACCGCCACCGTCGCCGCCGTCACCATCACCGACGCGCACGCGCTCTACCTCAACAAGCAGCCCGTCGACGAGGCCGCCCTGGTCACCGGCCTGCGCGGCCTCTACGCCGCCGACAAGGCCATGACGCTGGTCGTCAGCGCCGACGAGCGGGCCGACCACGGCGCCGTCGTGCACGTCCTCGACCTCGCGCGCGTCGAGGGCATCACCAGCTTCGCCGTCAACGTGGAGCGCAAGAAGCCATGAGCGATCGGCGGCGGCTGACGGCCCGCGCGGTCTACGTCATCAGCGCGCTGTTTCACGGCGCGCTGTGGCTGGGCGTGCGCAGCGTCGACAAGCCCGAGCCGCCGCCGCCGCCGCCGATCGTCATCAAGGTCACCGAGCCGCCGCCCGAGCCCGAGCCACCGCCGCCCGAGCCCGAACCACCGCCGCCCGAGCCGATCGCCGAGGCCCCGCCGGCGCCCGCGCCCGAGGCCCCGCCGCCGCCCGCACCACCTGCCCCGAAGGCCAGGAAGGCCGAGCCCAAGCCCGCCCCGGAGCCCGCGCCCGCGAGCCCGCCTGCGGCCCCGGAGGTGCCCGAATTCGGGGTGCCGATGACGAACGCCGGCGGACCCGGCGGCCTGTCCGTGCCGGCCGGCGACCCCGGCGGCAGCCCCGGCGGCGGCGGGGCCAAGCGCGAGAAGGTCGAGACCAAGACGCGCTCGCTCGACCCCAGGCCCAAGAAGGCTGCCGCCGACAATTGCGAGGAGCCCGAGGTCAAGCCGAAGCCGCTCGAGCTGCCGCAGCCGCAGTACACCGAGGCCGCGCGGGCCGCCGGCGTCGAGGGCAAGGTCCGCGTCCAGCTCGAGGTCAAGGCCGACGGCAGCGTCGGCGCCGTCACCGTGCTCGCCTCGCTCCACCCCGACCTCGACGCCGCCGCCAAGGTCGCCGCAAAGGCCGCCAGGTTCGAGCCCGCGACCCGCTGCGGCAAGCCGGTCGCGACCACGCTCACCATCTCGATCAAGTTCACGCTGTGACCGTCGGCGCATGGCTGCCCGTTTCGACATGTCCCTGAAGCCATCCTCGCGCCGCGAGCCCGCGCCTGTCCGTTCGCGCATGTCCAAGAAGACAGCCGCGAGCGAGGACCTCGACATGTGCTCGAGGACAGCCACTCGCACGAGCTCGTCGTCTGTCTTTTCGCACATGTCCCTGAAGACAGCAGTTTCCACAATCCTGGCGGCGCTGCTGGCCCTCGCCCCGACGGTCGCCGCCGCCCACGCCTGGGCCCCGCCGGCGCCGCAGCTGACCCGCGCGCCCGAGCTGGTCGAGTTCGTCCCGGCCGACTACCCCGAGAGCGAGAAGGCGGCGGGGCGCCAGGCCGCGGTGACCTTGCGGCTGCACCTCGACGAGACCGGCGCGGTCCACAGCGCCGAGGTCACCGAGTCGGCCGGCCCGGCGTTCGACGCCGCCGCGGTCGCGGCTGCCCTCAAGTTCAGGTTCAGCCCGGCCGAGGTCGACGGCAAGCCGTCGGCGATCAAGCTCGCCTACCGCTACGTATTCGAGCTCGCCGCCGCCGTCCCGACCACCGCCGCCTACCACGGCGTGATCAAGCGCCGCGGCAGCGGAGCGCCGGTGGCCGGCGTCACCGTCACCGTCAGCCTCCCTGGCCTGGCCGCGCCGGTCGTCGCCGTCACCGACGCCGCCGGCGAGTTCCGGTTCAGCGACCTGCCCCCGGGCACAGCCACCGTCACCCTCGCAGGCGATCGCCTGCCCGCGCTCGAGCTCACCGAAGCGCTCGAGTCGGGCAAGGAGCACGACCTCGCCTACGAGGTCTCGCTGGTCGACCCCGAGCCCGCGGCGCCGAGCGGCGACGACCTCGAGATCGTCGTCGTCGCCCCGCCGCTGCGCCGCGAGGTCGTATCGACGGCCGTGCGCGCCGAGGAGGCCAGCAAGGTCCCTGGCACCTCCGGCGACGTCCTGCGCGTGGTCGAGAGCCTGCCCGGCGTGGCCCGCAGCGCCGCCGGTGCGGGCCAGTTGATCGTGTGGGGCGCCGCTCCGCAGGACACCCGCGTCTACGTCGACGGTGTACCGATCCCCCGCCTCTATCACGAGGGCGGCCTGCGCTCCGTCATTCATCCGATGCTCGTCGAAAGCATCGAGCTCGTGCCCGGAGGATACGGCGCCGCGTTCGGCCGCGGCCTCGGCGGCATGGTCTCGGTCGGCACGCGCACGCCCGACGGCAAGCGCGTGCGCGGCCGCCTCGCCGCCGACACCCTCGACGCCTCCGCCGTCGTCTCCGTCGCCCTCGACAAGCGCGAGCGCGTCCGCCTCGCCGTCGCCGTGCGGGCCTCCTATTTAAAACTGTGGGCCGACCGCTTGCTCGACCCATCGGCCCGCGCCTTCTTGCCGATCCCCCGCTACGGCGACGGCCAGCTGCGCCTCGCTATTAAACCTTCCTCGCGCGACCGCATCGAGATCGTCGGCCTCGCCAGCGGCGACCGGTTCGCGCGAGGGATCCCCAGCGCCGACCCTGCGCTCGCCGTGCTCGACCAGCGGCGCCTCGATTTCGGCCGCGTCTACGCCCGCTGGACCCGCGACTACGACGGCGGCGGCAACCTCACCGTCACCCCCTTCGTCGGCTACACCCGCGCCGCCCAGGTCAGCAGCTACGGCGACGTCGCCACCTCGCTCGCCTCCTCCGGCTGGCTCGTCGGCGTGCGCGCCAATCGGCGGCTGCGCGCCGCTCGCTGGCTCACCTTCGACGTCGGCCTCGACGCCGAGGTCAACATCACGCAGCTGTCGCGCCGCGGCTCGCTCGGCCTGCCCGCGCGCGAGGGCGACATCCGCGTGTTCGGCCAGCCGCCGCCCGACCAGATCGGCGGCGACGACTGGCAGACTACCTCGGTCGGGCTCGCGCCCTACGCCCAGGCCGAGCTGTCCTTTTGGTCAGGCAAGCTGCGCGTCCTGCCCGGCCTGCGCATCGATCCTTACGCGCGCAGCGTCAGCCGCCGCAACCCGCCGGCCAGCGGCGTCCCGGCCGTAGGTCTGTTCGAGCAGGACTTCGCCGTCGAGCCGCGCTTCGCCGTCGTCGGCGAGCCGCACTGGCGCGTGCAGCTGCGCGGCGCCACCGGCCTCTATCGCCAGATGCCCGCGCCCGAAGATCTCTCGGCGGTGTTCGGCAACCCGCGCCTGCCGACCTCGCGGGCGCTGCACACCGTCGTCGGCGCCGCCGTCAAGTTCACCCGGACCCTCTCGCTCGACGTCACCGCCTTCTTCACCCGCAGCAATCGCCTGGCGATGCGCAGCCCGGTCGACTCGCCGCTGCCGGCCCAGGGTCTGGCGCCTCTCGGCAGCGGCCGCTCGTACGGGGCCCAGTTCCTGCTGCGGCAGGAGCTGTTCAAGGGCCTGTTCGGGTGGGTCGCCTACACCCTCATGCGCTCCGAGCGACAGAACGGCCCCGACGCGCCGGTGCGCCTTTCCGACTACGACCAGACCCACATCCTCACCGCGGTGCTCGCCTACGCCCTGCCGCGCGGCTTCGAGGTCAGCGGCCGGTTCCGCTACGCCACCGGCTTCCCGCGCACCCCCGTGGTCGGCGCCTACCATGATTCGACCTTCGACCGGTTCCAGCCGGTGTTCGGCGCCCACAACTCGACGCGCATCCCCGCCTTCGTCCAGCTCGACCTGCGGATCGGCAAGCGCTTCGACATCGCCAGGACCCACCTCGACGTCTTTTTGGAAGTGCTCAACGCCTGGAACCGCAAGAACGCCGAGGAGATCGCCTACTCCCCCGATTTCGCGGTCCGCGATTACATCCGCGGCTTCCCCGTCCTACCGGCCTTCGGCCTGCAGTGGGAGTTCTGATGAGATGTCCGATGAGACATGTTTCATCACGCAGTCGGGTCTTATGATGTCCTTGAGGACATGTCTTATGCGCCACCTGCTCGCCGTCGCCCCGCTGCTCGCCTGCGTGCCCGACCTCGAGGTCGACCTCGCCCGCGTCGACGCCCCGCGCGTGCTGGCCGTGCGCGCCGAGCCGGCCGAGGTCGTACCGGGCGAGCCGGTCGCGCTGTCGGCCCTCTACGTCGACGCCAGCGGCACCCTCGTCGACGGCCCGCTCGAGTGGGCCTTCTGCGCCGCCCGCCGCCCGCTCGCCGAGCTCGGGCCGGTCAGCCGCGCCTGCCTCGAACGCGAGGGCGACGCACTGCTGGCTCTCGGGACAGGTCTCTCCGTCACCGCACCCGCGCCCGCGCCCGGCTGCCGCCTGTTCGGACCCGAGCCGCCGCCCGCGATCGGCGACCAGCCGGCGGGGCGCCCGGTCGATCCCGACATCACCGGTGGCTACTACCAGCCATTGCGCATCGTCGCAGGCGACGACGACAGCGACCTGACGCTGTTTCAGCTGCGCATCACCTGCGGCCTGGCCGGCGCCGCCCAGCAGCAGTCGGCCGAGTACCGCGCCCGGGCCCGGCCCAACCGCGCACCGGCGGTGGTGGCGGTCGAGCGCGACGGACAGGTCATTGCCGCCGACGCGGTCACGAAGGTCAAGCCCGGCGGCGCGCTGCCGCTGCGCCTGGCCTGGGCGACATGTCCCGAAGCACCGGTGTGCGGCGATTCCATGTGCACCCTCGACGAGGCCGCCGCCAGCTGCCCCGCCGACTGCGGCGGCCCGCTCGGCTGCGGCGGCGCCGAGACCTACCTGCGCTTCGACCCGACCACCCTGGAGCTCGTCACCACGCGCGAGGCGATCCGCGTGGCCTGGTACGCGACCGGCGGCCGCTACGACGCCGCTCGCACCGGCCGCGCGCCCGCCGAGGCGGAGGCGTTCAGCGACAACGTGTGGACCGCCCCCGACGCGCCGGGCGACTTCACGCTGTGGGTGGTGCTCCGCGACGACCGCGGCGCCGCCGACTGGCGCGAGCTCGCCGTGCGCGTCGAGTGACGCTCACTCACGTCCTCCAGGACATGTTTTCCCATTAAAAACATCAGGCCGCCGCATTGGCGCTGCCGGGCGGAACTTCCATTAAACTCGGGCCCGCGATGTCCGGCCCCGTCATCCCGCACACGAAGATCCGCGACACGAAGGATTGTTCCTGGACCGCGCGGTTGCTCGCGCGCCTCGTCGTGCCCGAGCTGACGGAGGACGAGCAGGACGAGATCGTGATCACCCTGCAGTTCCTCGCCGATCCGCGCGCGGAGGCCCCGCTCGTCGCCATCTTCGCCGATCGCACGCGTCCTGAAGCGCTGCGGAGCGCGGCCGCGTCGGTCTTGCGCGCCGGCCGGGGCCTCGATCGCCGCACACTGACCGGCCTGATCCGCGACGGCGATCCGGTCGAGCAATGGCAGGCGATGGTCGCCATGGAGCACGACGAAGCGGGACTCGTCGCCACCATCGCCGCCGATCCCGGGCACTCGCTCCATCGCGCGGCGATCCATACGATGGCCTGGGGCTTCGAGGCGCCGCGGTTTCAGGCGCTGAAGATCGCCGCCCTCGCGCACCCGGACGCGCGCGTGCGCGAGGCCGCTGCCGAGACCCTGTTGTGGGACGAGCCGGTCGCCGCCGAGGTCCCGTTGCTGCGCGCCCTCGACGATTCAGTCGACGCCGTGGCGATCGCGGCCGCGCAGGCCCTGGCCTATTACCCGACCCGGCGGGTCGTGCTGCGCCTCGCCGAGGTGCGCGCCGCCGCGGGCGAGCGCGGGCAGGCGGCCGCGAAGGCGCTCGACAACCAGGACTCGTTCGCGGAAGCGCTGCAAGGACCGGTCGGCGCCCGACGAACCGACCTGCTCGCCTGGATGAAGCCGGTCTGGGACATCCTCGCGCTGACCGAGGACGACCTGCAGCCGTCGGCCAGCGAGCCGACGTCGGCGCCCAGGCCCGTGCGCCAGCCGCTCGACGCCGCCCGGCTGCTCCGCGACCTCGCCGATCCCGACGGCCCGTGGGGCGACAAGCTGCGCCGGCTGCGGGCCGAGCCCTCGCTGGTCGGCCCGGCCGATCGAGCGCGGCTCGTGCCCTTCCTCGTCGAGCACCCCGACCCGCGAGTGCGCGGCGCGTGCGGGCACCTCCTCGCCGCGTGGGGCGAACAGGCGGCGCTGCTCCGCCTCGTCGGCGATCCGCGCCCTGCCGTGGCGAGCCATGCGATCGATTGGCTGGCCAAGACCACCCCGGACGCCGCCGTCGCGCAGTGCGCCCGGGACTACCTCGCGCGTCCGTGGGTCGCGGGCATGGACGCAGCCTACGCGCTGACGACCTGCGTGGCACATACGCCGCGCGCCGAGGTCATCCCGCTCCTGACGCGGCACGTGCTCGAAGATCCGCGCGAGGCTGTCCGCCTCCGCGCCGTGGAAGCGCTGATCGAGCTGCAGGCCGCGCCCGCCCTCGCGTCGCTGCTGCCACTCCTCGAGGCGCCCCCCCGCGTGCACTGGGGCGTGCACCTGGCCTTGCTGAGGGCCTGCGGCGAGCTCGCTCTCGACGCCTCGCGCGGCCTCGATGCTCTGCGCGACGTCGACAACGCCGACGTACAAGCAGCTCTGGCGCGCGCGCCGTGACGGGCCACGAAAGCGCCCCGGCGCCCGCGACATCGCGGACCCCGGGGGCGCCGAATCATCACACCGCGATCACACCGGCCCGTAGTTGCCTGACACGCTCAGCAGCCCCGCCTCGAAGCGGTTGCTGCCGGTCGCGTACCACACGCTGTCGTTGTCGCCGCCCGGCCCGTACCACACGATGTCCGTGTCGCCGTCGCCGTCGAAGTCGCCCGGCACGGCAGTGAACCCGCCGATCACGTTCCACGCCGTCCCGTCCTGCCGCTTCGGCTGGCTGCTGCTGAAGCTGCGCGCCGCCGTGCCGTTCCACAGGTTGTCGGGCGCCTCGCCCGGCGCGTACCAGAAGATGTCGTCGCGCCCGTCGCCGTTGAAGTCGCCCGCGAACGGCAAGTAAAGGCCCGCGACATTGGTCGTCGTCGTCTTGTCGAACGGCACGTTGGTGCTGGCCCGCCCGTACCACACCGCCTCGGGCAGCTCGACCCCGCCGTACCACAGGATGTCGGTGCGGCCGTCGCCGTCGAAGTCGCCCGCGACCGGCAGGTAGTTGCCGTCGACCGTGATCGGCACGTTGTTGAACTTGTTGCCGCCGAGCCCGTACCACACGAAATCGTCGGCGCCGCCGGGCGCGTACCAGAACACGTCGTCGAACCCGTCGCCGTTGAAGTCACCGGCGATCGGCTGATAGTCCATCCCGCCGACGTTGAACACCGCGCCGCCGCTGGTCTTCGGCGTCGACTTGGTGAACCCGCCATTGGCCGTGCCGTTCCAGATCGCCTCGGGCAGCTCGCCCGGCGCGTAGAAGAACACGTCGCCGCGGCCGTCGCCGTTGAAGTCGCCCGCCACCGTGAAGTACAGCGATTGCACGTTCGGCGCGAACGTCTGGTTGAACCCGCCGGCCTCCTTGCCGAGCCACAGCGGATCGGCGCCGTCACCCGCCTGATACCAGAAGATGTCGTCCGCGCCGTCCCCGTTGTAGTCGCGGTTGCTCGACTGGCTCGCCCGCTTGAGCGGCGGCTTCGGCGGCTCCGGCGGCTCCGGCGGGGCCGCGCCGCACGGACCGCCGCCCGGACCGCCGCCCCACCACTCCCAGTGCCACGGCTCGCTCGGCACCGTGCGCTTGAACCCGTAGCTGGCCCCGTGGGCGTTCAGCCACGCGAGCACCCCCGACGACGAGGTGTTGAGATCGAGCGCGTGCCCGCTCTGGTGATTGCTGTAGCCCGGCTTGGCGGCGATGTTGCAGTTGTTGCACGAACAGGTCTGGTAGCAGTTCCAGAAGTACTCCTGCTCGGCCATCGTGCGGAAGCCGCTGCCCACCGTGATGTGCACCCCGCCCGCCGCCGCCGCCTGCTGCATGACGTAGAACGCGTTCGCCGTGGCGATCTGGACCGGCTCGCCGTCGACCGTCACCAGCTCGATCTGGAACGGCACCCCGTCGACGTAGCCGGTCGCGCTCGAGGCGGCGCAGCTGATCCCGGCCGCCGGCCGGTCCTCGCTGGTGTACTCGCGGCCGTGCTCGTGGCCGTCGGGCAGGCCCTCGGGCGCGCCGGCCGGGTCCTCGGCGTCGGCCGTGGTCTCGGCGTCGGCCAGGTCGTCGACCTGCTCGGCATCGCAGGCGCACAGGGCCGCCGCCGCCAGGGCGGGCCGCAGGAGCTTCATTCGCAGGGAATTACCATTGAACATGGAATGCATGGTCGTCATCTCCACCGATTGTCGGGCCGCGAAGGTGCGCGGCGCTATCAACATTGCAAAGGTTGTTTCGCGTGACTGTCAGACCGGCCCGTAATTGCCGGACACGCTGAGGAGGCCGGGCTCGAAGCGGTTGCTGCCGGTCGCGTACCACACGCTGTCGTTGTCGCCGCCCGGCCCGTACCACACGATGTCCGTGTCGCCGTCGCCGTCGAAGTCGCCCGGCACCGCCGTGAACCCGCCGATCACGTTCCACGCCGTCCCGTCCTGCCGCTTCGGCTGGCTGCTGCTGAAGCCGCGCGCCGCCGTGCCGTTCCACAGGTTGTCGGGCGCCTCGCCCGGCGCGTACCAGAAGATGTCGTCGCGCCCGTCGCCGTTGAAGTCGCCGGCGAACGGCAGATACAGGCCCGCGACGTTGCTGGTGGTCGTCTTGTCGAACGGCACGTTGGTGCTGGCCCGCCCGTACCACACCGCCTCCGGGGCCTCGCCGCCGCCATACCACAGGATGTCGCTGCGGCCGTCGCCGTCGAAGTCGCCCGCGACCGGCAAGTAGGTGCCGGCGATCGTGATCGGCACGTTCTCGAACTTGTTGCCGCCGAGCCCGTACCACACAAAATCGTCGGCCTCGCCCGGCGCGTACCACAGCACGTCGTCGAACCCGTCGCCGTCGAAATCACCGGCGATCGGCTGGTAGTGCATGCCGCCGACGTTGAACACCGCCCCGCCGCTGGTCTTCGGCGTCGACTTGGTGAACCCACCATTGGCCGTGCCGTTCCAGATCGCCTCGGGCAGCTCGCCCGGCGCGTAGAAGAACACGTCGCCGCGGCCGTCGCCGTTGAAGTCGCCCGCCACCGTGAAGTACAGCGATTGCACGTTCGGCGCGAACGTCTGCGTGAACCCGCCGGCCGCCTTGCCGAGCCACAGCGGATCGGCGCCGTCGCCCGCCTGATACCAGAAGATGTCGTCCGCGCCGTCGCCGTTGTAGTCGCGGTTGCTCGACTGGCTCGCTCGCTTGAGCGGCGGCTTCGGCGGCTCCGGCGGCTCGGCCGGCACCACGCACGCGCCCTGGGCTTGCAGGATCTGGATGTCGGCCCCGTAGTAGAAGCGGAGGATCCCGCTGCTGTCGCGGCCCTTCTGCTCGAGGCAGCGCGCGCCCCACTGCGACATGCAGCCGCGATTCTGCCCGTAGCCCGCCGAACCGAGCGGGAACACGTAGCCGAGCGTGGTCTGCGAGACGCCCTGACCGCTCTTGCCGTCGTTGAAGGTGACGTACTTCTCGGTCGCCGCGACCGAGCCGTTGGCGGTGTCGATGCAGCTCGACTGCGGCAGGTTGGGATCGCCGGCGACGTAGAAGCCGTAGGTCAGCCAGCCGTTGTGAGACAGGTACTGCCCCGCCGTCTCGGCCGCGGCCTCGTAATGGATCGCCTGCGGCGCGATCCCGCAGGAGTAGACCTGACAGCCCTGGCTGTCGCAGATCGTGCCGTCATTGGCCATCGCGTAATAAGCGACCGAGCGGGCCGCGATCGCCTGGGCCTTGAGCGCCTCGAAGTCGGCGCCGCCGTTCTCGCAGGCGATGACGCGCGGGATGTAATCGGTCTCGGTGGCACGATTGACCCCGGCGACGTTGATCGTGCAGTAGGCCGCCGGCAGCGGGGCCTGGATGCTGCCGGCCGCGGGCTCGCTGGGCTGGACGAGGTCCGCCATGCCGGGCTGCATGCCGCGCGGGTCGCCGGGCTCCTCGCCCTCGGCGAGGTCGACATCATCATCCAGAGTGTCGACGGCGTCGGCGGCCATGTCAGTACAGGCGCCGACGAGGGCCGGCAGCGTGAGGAGGGCGAGGACGGCAGCGCCGCGGGCGGGCCGCGAGGAATCGGTCGAGACGAACATGCGTGGGACTCCTTGGGGTGACTCGGTCACCTCTCACGCTGTCTTCCCGGCTCGCCGACCATCCGTCACGGCCCGTCACGCCGACGACGATTTTTTTCGAGGCGCGGTCACGGCACGAATCCGGCCAGGATGGCGTCGCTGTCGGCGATCGCCTGGCCACCGAGCCCAACCCCGTCGCCGCAGGCGTCCGCGACCACGGCGACCACTTCCGCGCTGGCGGCGATGCCATAGCCGAGCGCGCGCGACTCGCCGTCGCCGACACAGATTTCGCCCCCCGGCTCCTGGTCGCTGATCGCGTGCGAGTTGAGCCGCAGCTCGGAATCGAGGTCGAGCAGGAACATGCGAATGCCGGTGTCGCCGACATCCGCGATCGTGTCGCCAGCGACCTCGAGCGTGCCGACGAACTGGCCCAGCACGTAGATGGCGCCCTGGTGGACCGCGACCGCGTGGACCTCGCCGGCCTGGATCGTGCCGGACTCGAGCATGTCATGGGCGACGCAGCCGCCGTCCAGCGCCGAGAGGCGGGTGACGAAGCCGGTGTAACGATCGAGCGAGTCGTCCTCGCAGCCAGGCAGGCCCGGGAAGAATTGCCCCTCGCCGAGGCCGACGACGACGACGTCGCCGCTGCCGTCGTCGGTCACGGCGAGCCCGTTGACGCGGTCCTTGTAGCTGCTGCCGAGCGTGACGATCCAGCTGTCGCCGGCGAACATGGCCTCCGAATCCTCGGGCAGGTCGAGCCCGACGCGGGCGACGAATCCATTGGCCGCGCCGACGACCACGGGCTCGTCACCCGCGACCGGCCCGGTGATCTGGCCGGCGATGAAGACCGCGTCGCCGCTGACCGCGACGGCGGAGGCGGTGGTGGTGCGCACCGGCTCTCCGTTCATCGGATCGATCACCGGCGGGCTCAAGAGGCAGCGCGGCGTGACCTGGTCGAGCGCGGGCGCGAGGGCGGCGATCAGAAAGCCAAAGGTGTCCGGATCGGCGCTGGCACAGTCGCCGGCCGCGAACAGCTGCCCCGCGTCGCCGAGCGCGAGCGCTCGCACCTCGGTCGCCTGACCCAGCGCGGTGGTGGCAGCCGTCGGCGCGCCGTCCTCGACAGCGAAGCTGGCGACGAACGCCCCGCCGCCCGCGAGCACCGGCAGCGCGCCGAAGCTCAGCGGCGCCGCGCACCTGCCGCCGATGTACACCTCGGTCTCGCCGACGACGAGCGCCAGAGCGACGCCGCTCGCGCCCGCGTCCTGCGGCTCGCCCGCGGTGAACCACTGCAGCGCGCCGGCGCAGTCGAACTTGGCGACGAACGGCGCCTGCTCGCCGATCGCCAGCGCGTGTTGAAAGCCGCCGATCGCGATCTCCTGGTCGAAGTTGCCGGCCACGTAGGTGTTGCCCGCCCCGTCGAGCGCGACCGCCTGCAGCGTCTGCTTGCCGGCGCCGGTGACGTGGATCAGCGAGGCGATCGAGCTCCCCGGTCCGCTCGGCGGCTCGCACTCGAGCGCGCCCGTGGTCGTGCCGGTGGTCGTCGGTATCATCGCCCCGGAGGACGTCGATTCCGCGATCGTCGTCTCGCCCCCCGTCGTCGTGCTGGTGATGACCGAGGTCGATCCGGCCCCGTCGCTGTCGATCGGCACGACCTGCGGCGTGCAGGCGAGGATCACAGTCCATGCGAGCCGTCGCAAACCGGTGATTCTCCTCGTCGCAGACCTCAAGCCTCGCGCCGCATCCCTGTCATGTCTGGACGACCGGCGCGGTCTGGATCGCGTCGCACCCGACCTCACGCCTCGCGCCGCCGCATCCCTGTCGTGTCTGGACAGCCGGCGAGGTGCGGATCGCGTCGTCGCTGGCTTCACGCCTTGCACCGCTTCATCAGCGCCGTGAACTGCGGATCGCTCGGATACTGGTCGGCGACCGTGCGCGCCGTCGCCACGTTGCCGCGGGTGCAGTGGATGCGCACGCGCATCAGGTCGCGGATGTCCGCGCTGGGGCTGCGCGGGAAATCGCGCCGGTGCTCGTCCAGCAGCGACAGGGCCAGGCTGGTGTTGCCCGCGGCCAGCGCGGCCTTGGCCTCGTCGAGGATCCGGTGCTCGGCGGCCAGGCTGTTGCGGCGCGCGCTCGACGGATCTTCGACCGGCGGGGCGCTCACGGGCGGCGGCGGAGCGCTGCGGCGCGCCGGACGACGCGGCGCGACAGTCGGCGGCGAGGGCTCGCTCCCGATCGCGGCCTTTGATGATTCGTCCTCACCGGCCGACTGCGGTGATTCGTCCTCGCCGGCCGACTGCGGTGATTCACCCGCCACCGGCAATGCTGCCTCGCCCGCCTTTGAGGATTCGCCCCCACCATTCGCTTGCGCTGATTCCCCCGCCTCGCCGCTCGCCGCGGCCTGCGGTGATTCCTGCGCCTCGACGCCTCGCGCGCCGACGGCAGCGATCGCCGGCCCGGTCGACTCCTCGCGCAGCCCCGCCATCAGCGCCGCCGCGGCCACCACCGTGGCCACGATCGCCGCCGCCCCCAGCAGCAGCCCCGAGCGCGGCGCCGCCTGCCCGGCAGCCGCCACCGGGCCCAGCTGCGCCGGGATCGGCCCCGACAGCGCCGCGCTCAGGCGATCGAGCTCGCCCGGGGCCGGCCCCTGCTGCAGACAGTGGCGCTGGATCAGCAGCGCCCAGCCGGCCGCGCCAAGCGTCGCCGCGAACGCCTGGCAGCGGCGGCGAGCCAGGCGCAGGCGCGAATAGATGGTGTTGAGCGGGGCCCCGAGCGCCTCCGACACCTCCGGCGCCGACAGGCCCTCGCCGTCGCACAGCATCAGCACCTCGCGCTGGTCTTCGGGCAGCTCGCGCAGCACCGCCTCGAGCGTCCAGGCCGCCTCGCTGCGCGACATCGGCTCCTCGCGGGCCTCGCGGGCCGTCTCGGCGTCGGTCAGCGCCTGCGCCTTGCGCATGTGGCGGGCGTAGCCACGGCGCAGGTGGCGGACGTGGTTCCACACCACCGCCGTCAGCCACGGCTTCAGCGGGCGCGTCAGGTCGACGCTCTCCAGCTGGCGGAACACCGAGACCCACACCTCTTGCGCGACGTCGTGCAGCTGCTCGGGTGGGACGCCGAAGTGACGCGCGAGCCGCCACACGTGCGCGGCGTGCTCGGTGTAAATGGCGGCGAACTTCGGGTCGCGGGTCATGGGGTCTTCTGGGCTGCCCGGCTCCGGGGCGTTCCGTCACTGGCTTGCACGAAATTCGAGGCCGAGCCCGCCGGCGAAGAAAAACCGAGTGATTCCGTAGCTCCCGCCGGCGCCTCGGGGCTCCAGCGGCGGCAGCAGCGGGCCGCCCGAGGCCCCGAGCCACAGGCCGACGACCCGGTGAAACCACCACACCAGCCCCGGCGCCGCGTGGACGTTGAAGGTCGGGACCGCGCGGTTCCACGCCGCCCCGCCGCGCCCGGCCAGCGCCCCGCCCTCGACCCCCGCGCACAGCAAAAAATCGACGCGCCGGGTCGGCAGCACCCCGCAGCCGCGCACCAGCAGCGAGCCGCGGACCCAGTCCGAGCGGAACGCCGGGTCGTCGGGCCGCAGCCGCAGGCCGTCGACCCCGTCGGCCGCGAGCCCGAGCTCGAGCCGCGCGTGCTTCCACACCACCCCGAGGATCGCCTGCCCGCCGCCAAAGGCCCCGCGCGGCAGCAGCCCGAGCCCGACCTGCCCGGCCAGGCGCACGTGCAGCGCGGGCCGCCGCTTCGCCGGCGCCTCGTCGACCGCCCAGGTGCGCCACACGGTGTCGGCGTAATGGATGAAGTCGTCGACCAACTCGAAGCAATGGCCCGACTCGACCGCCGGCCGCTCGGTGGTCCCGAACTCGCCGCGCGCCGCCGTCTCGAGCCGCCAGGTCTGCGCGTCGACGCGGGTCACGCGGGCGCGAAAATCGGTCACCGCCGAGCGCGGCACGTCGGCCACGGTCGTCTGCAGCCGCGCCCGCACGTCCGCGGCCGTCGGGCACTCGGGCGGAGCCTGCCACGCCACGGCCGGCGCGGACGCCAGCAGCAGCGACAGCGAGAAGGGGGCGAGCACCGCAGCGATGGTACCGGCCGGGCATTTGCTCCGGCAAGCGGCGGGACCGAGCAGCGGCGACGAGGCCCACAGTCGAGCTCGGCACACGCCCGCTCCGGCGGCGCCGACCCGCGCAGGCCGCTTCACGCTCGATCGCGCAAGCTGGCCGCCGACCCGGGACGAGCCACCCATTTCACCCGCCGACCCGACGCTGCGAGACGCGCTCGGACGAGGACGCGGCGCAAAGCACATGACCATTCGAGCATGTCCGAAAGATCATGCTCCGGACCGCCGCGCCCTCGCACGCGGCTCGTGAGGTCGATGCTCGCCTCGCGGAAATCCCATGGGACTCGGTACGCCTCGACGACCCCGAGCTCCCTCTTCGGCCGCGACTCCCAGCCGTCAAATCAACGACATGTCCGCTCGAGCATGCCCCTTCGAGCATGCCCTTTCGAGCATGCCCCTTCGAGCATGCCCTGAGAGCCAGGCCGAGCGCTCAATCCACGGCGAAGCGCCGCACCCACCACTGGTTGTTGTCGTCGTGATCGAGCCGGGTCAAGACGTGTCCGCCGACCACCAGGTAGTCGGCGCCGAAGGTCGCCGCGAGCGCCTCGCCGAGCTTGTCCTCGGACGGGTCGGAGAACCGCGAAGTCCACCGCACCTCGCCCTCACCGTCGAACAGGTGGACAGTCGCGGTCCAGTTGTCCCGCGCGTCGGCGCCGACGACGGCGACGTGGCCCCCCGCGCCCGCAGCCAATTGCTCCGGCCGGAGCCGCTGCATGGCGGTGTCGAGGGTGAGCTCGGTCCACGCCGCTTGCTGATCGGCCGTCACACGCCGGACGATGTGCGCCCCGGGTTCGACGATTTGCCCGGCCAGCGCGAGACCGCCGTCGCCGAGGCTCGCGACCGACTTCCAGGCCGGGTTCAGCGGGTCGTCGAGCGCGAGCGAGAGCGCGGCGCCGGTGTCGGTGGCGAACGCGGCGAGCATCGGCCGCCGCTCTTCGTCGAAGAGGTGCCCGGGCACGAGGACCCGCTCGCCGACCACCACGACCTCGGCGGGGCTGACGATCGGGCCCTCCGCCGTCGCCGTCTCCCACACGATCTCGCCCGTCTCGAGATCGTGGCGGCGCACCAGCATCTGCCCCTCGACCGCGTTCGAGCCCGAGATCGCAAACAGCCCGTCGCCGGCGGCGGCGATGTCGATGATGAACTCCTCGGGCGGCGTCCATGAGCCCAGCTCCGTGCCGTCGGGGGCGAATCGATGAATCCCGGAGTGAGGGGTCGTCAGGACGATCTGCCCCCCGGTGGCGACGGTGATAGGTCCCCTGTCCGGCAGATCGATGGTCCACAGCTCGGCGCCGTCGGGCGCGAAGGCCCTCAGCTTGGAGAGCTCCTCGAACACGCCGGTGGTGCAGATGTAGATCGTGCCGTCCGGCGCCGCGGCGAGGTCCGTGAGCTGGCCCTTGCCCTGGCGGGTCCACACGACAGTGCCGGTCACCGTGCAGTCGGCGTCGCAGCCGTCGTTGGGCTCGTCGTTGCCGTCGTCGCAGGCCTCGCCGTCGCCGACCACGCCGTCGCCACACACCGCGGGCAGCGGCGCGCCGGTGGTCGAGCCGGTGGGCATCTCCCCGCCGGCCGGATCGCCGGTGGTGAGCACGGGCTCGTCGGTGGCGGATTCACCCTGCTGCGCGTCACCGACGATGATCGAGGGGACGCAGGCCGATAGAGCGAGCGCTGTGAGGGATAGGGCGGCAAATCGCATGGTGTTGTCCTCCACCGAAGCTCGTCCCCGGCCCCCACGGTTTCCGTCAAGGCGCCCGTCGATCGGGGAAAAAAGTTCGCGGGGCCCACGAAGCGAGGGCCGCACCTGCGAATCACTCCGCGTGCGCGACGCGTGCGCGCCGCCCATCCGACCCGGGTCGGACCTGCTCGTGCGATCGAGTGACTCGGCGCGCACGCCACCGGCGAGACCGGCGAGCATCACCCCGGGCTCGCCGCGGTGACCCCTCACGGGCACAGCTTCATCAGCACCGTGTCGTAATCGTCGGCCGGCCCGACCAGGTGGCCGTCGAGCGCCATCGAGTCGCGGAACTGCCCCGCGACGTACACCGCGCCCGCGGCGTCGAGCGCGACCTCGGAGCTGACCCCCCAGCTCTCCGCCCCGAACGACCGCGCCCACCGGGTCGCGCCGTCGACCTCGAGCTTGGCCACGAAGCCGTCGACCGCCGGGTTGCCGCTCAGGGAGATGCCGCCGAGATCGATGCCGCTCTGGAACTGGCCGGCGAGGGCCGTCCTGCCGGCCGCGTCGCCGGCGATGTCGAGGAGCCCCTGCTCCTCGTGCTCTCCCTGTCCGAACGCCAGCTGCCGCAGCGGCGCGCCCTCGCCGTCGAGCGTCAGCAAGAAGCCGTCGACCGAGCCGCTGCTGCCCAGCAGCGCCCCGCCGAATTCCAGCCCGCCGAAGAACGAGCCGCCGACGTGGACCCGACCCACGCCATCGGCCGCGAGCGTCGGAAAGTACGGCATGTGGGCCGGGTCGCCCGTGCTCACCAGCATCGGCTGCGGCTGGCCGTCGGCGGCGAAGCGCGCGACATACATGCTCATGGTCGTGAACGGCATCGGCGGCTGGTCGTCGCTGAGCGCCGAATGCTCGAACCGGCCCGACACCCACACCACGCCGTCGCCATCGACCGCCAGCCCGGTCGACTCGAAGCTCCCCGGCGCGTCGACGCCCATCGCCTGGCTCCACACGTGTTCGCCCGCCGCGTCGAGCGTCACCACGAAGCTGTTGTTGCTGTCGGGCTGCCCGATCTGCCCGCCGCCGAAGTCGGTGGGCGTGCCGATGTCCGCCGCGAAGACCGTCTCGCCGTGCACGGCCGCGATCTGGGACACCCTGCCGACGGTGGCCATGTCCGAGCCCGCGAAGCTGCGGCTCCACAGGTGCTCGCCTTCGGGCGACAGCCGAGCGACGAGGACGTCCATGAAGCTCACCGCGGTCAGCTCTCCGCCGCCGAGATCGATCGAACCGCTGAACCGCCCGCCGAGCGCGATGCTGCCGTCGTCGTCGACCGCGACCTCGTCGATGCGCTGCTCGCCGAGACCGCCGAAATGGCGGCTCCACAGGTGATTGCCCTCGGTGTCGAACTTGGCCACGAACGCGTCGGGCCAATCGTCGGTGACGGCGAAGGTCTCACCGCCGAAGCTGGCGGGGTGGTGGAACTTGCCGACCAGGATCACATTGCCCCCGCCGTCGACGGCGAGGCCGAGCCCGTTGTAACCGGTGTCGGAGGCGGCGTCGAACTGCTTGATCCACCGCACCTGGCCCGGCGCGCCGCAGAGCTCTTCCTCCGACTCGCCGTCGGTGCCGCTGCCGTCCGTCGTCGAGGTGCCGGTCGTCGAGGTGCCCGTCATCCCCCCGCTCGTCGTCGGCGTCGCCCCCGTGGTCGACATGCCAGGCTCCTCATCCGTCGTCCCCGCGGACTCGGTGCTGTCCCCCGAATCCTTGGGCGGGCCACAGGCGAGCACGATCGAAGCGGCCAGGAATAACGGGCGGACAAACATCATGGCTCGCAGCATACACCCGATCGCCGGGCCGCGATCCGGGGCGGAGCTCGCCGGGCGGATTGCCCCAGGCGCTGCAGATAACGGCGAGACCTTCGAGAATGGCGGGACTCGCCGCGACGGGTCGCTACATTCACGTCGCCGCCCCCGATGCCTGCCTATCCACTGTCACGATCGCCGGGCTGCCCGCGGCGCGCACGCGAGGGAACCCACGCCCCCGGCCCCGGAGCTTGCTCGTTTCCGCACAACCGCGCCGACCGCGGATGCGATACCCTGGGGCCCACAAGGCCCAGCGGGCCGGAGAGACCGGAGGCCCAGACGTGGAGCAGGACCGCAATTTCGTGTTCGAGCGCTATCTCCCGCTGCTCGATCCTGACAGCTTCTCCGACCTCGCTTTTTACCGCGAGCTCGAGCGCATCGGTTACCGCCAGATCTTGCTCGGCGGCACCGGCTCGGCCGACTTGCCGGGGCTGACGATGAAGATCAAGGAGCAGACCCGGCTGCAGGTCGTGCTCTACCCGGCCGGGCCCGACTCGCTGGCGCCGGCCGACGTCGTGCTGCTGCCCGACGTGATGAACTCGAACTCGCACTACGCGCGGCCGTTCGGGTCCGGCTCGGTGGCCACGGCGATGCACGTGGCGCGTCGCGGCCTCAACTTCATCCCGCTGGCCTACTTCATCATGGGCAACAGCACCGCGCGCTGGTACTTCGACGCGTTCCTGGTCCCGTCGCCGAAGATCATCCTCGGCTACGCCAATTATGCCCGCATGATCGGCTACCGCTACCTCGCGCTCGACTACGAGGACCCGGCGCTGGCGATCGACCCGGCCCTCATCGCCGCGCTCAAGCAGGTCTCCGGGCTCCACCTCGTCATCTCCGACGAGTTCGATCCGGCCAGCGGCGAGAAGGCGCTGCGCATGGGCGCCGACACCGTCGTGACGCCCTCCGACATGTACGAGGACGCCAGCGACCCGCTCCGCCTGGCCCGCGAATTCTACGACGCCCTGCTCAGGCCCGCGTGAACGAACCGCCGCACGACCCCGCAGGCACGTCCCCCCGCCTGCGCCTGCTCACCCGCCCGCGCGCCGCCGCCGGGCCCGACCTGCCGCTGCCGCCCCCGCGCGAGCTGCTGCGCGTGTTCGCGGTGGCGATCGCCATCGGCTCGACCGCGGCCGTCGTCGGCGCCTACTACATCACCGTCGCCACCGAGTTCCCGCCGGGCGCGCTGCCGCAATTCCTGGTCGTGCTCGCCGGCCTCGTCGTCACCTCGATCGCCGTCGTCTACCTCCGTCACCTCCGCTTCGTCGACCGCCTGGGACCGTGGCTGCGCCGCCCCGGCGACAGCGTCGACCTCGACGCCTGGCGCCAGGCGCTGAGCTGGCCGGCGCGCATCTCGATCTTCATCGGCCTGTCGGCGGTGGCCGTCGGCCTCTGCGCGGCGGCGATCATGATCGCCATCACCGGCGACGTCTGGCTCGGCCTCCACATCGCCGTCGGCGGGCTGCTCGCCGCGGTGCTCGACGCGATCTTCGCCTGGCTCTACACCGACGCCGCGACCCGCCCGCTGCGCCGGGCCCTGATCGCGCGCAGCCCGATGCTGCCGGTCATCGGCCCCGGGATCGTCCGCCTCGGCCTCGGCGCCAAGATGGCGATCGTGATCGTCGGCGTGCAGCTGGCCGGGGCGGTGATCTCGGGCACCCTGGCCTATCGCGGCGCGAGCGCGGCGATCGCCGCCCACGAGCCGTCGGCGCTGGCGCTGCACATCCTCGTGGTCACCGCGATCGGCCTGCTCGTCAGCCTCTCGGGCTGCTTGCTGGTCACGCGTCACACCACCGACCCGCTGCGCGAGCTGACCGACCTCGTCGGCACGCTGACGCCCGACCAGCTGTCGCGCCGCGCCCTGCCGATCGGCGGCGACGAGGTCGGCCAGCTCAGCGCCGCCGTCAACGGCATGCTCGGCGGCCTCGAGGAGCGCGACTTCATCAAGGACGCCTTCACCCGCTACGTCACCCGCCAGGTCCGCGACGTGGTGATGCAGGGCGGGCTCGAGCTCGGCGGCGAGCTCGTCACGGCGACGATCCTGATGGCCGACATCCGCGGCTTCACCCCGCTGGTCGAGCACATGCCGCCGAAGCAGGTGGTGCGGATCTTGAACCGCTACTTCACCGAGATGGTCGAGGAGTGCATGGAGCACGGCGGCCTCATCGACAAGTTCATCGGCGACGCGATCCTCGTGGTGTTCGGCGCCCCGGTCCGGCTCGCCCCCGAGCTCTCGGCCCGCGCGGCGGCCCGCGCGGCCCTGGGCATGCAGCGCCGGCTCGCGCAGCTCAACGCCGCGCTCGCGGCGGAGGGCTCGCAGCCGCTGCGGATCGGCGTCGGCGTCCACACCGGCGAGGCGATCGCCGGCAACATCGGCGCGCCGCAGCGGCTCGACTACACGCTGATCGGCGACTCGGTCAACACGGCGACCCGCATCGAGTCGGCGTGCAAAGAGGTCGGCCACGACGTGCTGATCTCGGAGGTCACGCGGGTATTGCTCGGCGACGCGGCGGTCGTGGGCGCGCCGGTGACGGTCCATCTCAAGGGCAAATCGCGCCCCACGGCGGTGTTCCCGCTGCTGGGCCTGAAGACCTCGTAAGCCCGCGAGGTCGTCTGCGGGGGCCGGCGAGCGGATCGCCATGCAGGTCACCGGGGGGAATGGCGGGTCGCGCTCGCACGTAGTCGCCGCGGGGCGCCGGGCGAGCGCCGGGCGAACGTGGCAAACCGCGCTCGGGCTCGCCGCGTCGGCACCTCGTGAGCGCGAATGATTCGCGGCGCTCGGCTCGCTCGGAATGCGCGCTCGGGGTCGCCGCGCCAGACCGCCGCGCCCGCTCCGCGCGGCCTCGATCGCCATCGTGTTCGCGCCCGGGGCGGCCGCGGTGGACGGGACGTTCGCCTGCGGGTAAAAAGATCTGTCATGGGGACGAGCGACCTGAACTACCAGTGGGCGGTCCGGCGCCCGGCGTGGACAGTGCGCCAGGCCGGGGAGCTCGTACGCAACGTCGCCAATACCGTCGAGGACGCGTGCCAGGTGCACTTCCCGCCCTCGGAGGGCTTCCGCACCGAGGCCACCGAGCTGAACGGACTGATCGAGGGTGTGCGCCTGTCGGTGTCCCGCGGCGAGTTCTCGGCGGTCGTCAGCGCCCAATGTTACGCCGAGAACCTATCCCTGGAGACATGTCCATCACGCCAGGTCGCGGTTCGCCTGGTCGCCGCCCGCCGCGACGGCGCGCCGCCGCCACCGAGCGTGGTCCGCCTGGTCCAGATCGCCGGCCCGGTCGCCCTGCTGCTCGGGGTCAGCGCGCTGGTGTTCGCGCTCATCTGCGCCGCCGCGGTCCCGGGCGTGGGCGGCTACTTCCGCCTGTCGCTATGGATGAGCTTCATGCTGATGATGGCCCCCGCGGTGGCCTGGCTGGCGGGCGCCCGCACCTCGATGCAGCTCGAGGCCGTCGAGGCCAGCCAGTCGGCGCTGTCGACCCGCGTGGCCGCCCTCGCCGACGCCAACGCCCGCTGGCAACGCCTGCTCGCCGTGGTCCACGATCAGCAGGTGGTGGTCGCCCAGTACAAGGCGCTGCCGTTCCGCCGGTGAGCCGGGCGAGGTTCGTGGTGCGATGATATGTCCCTTTGGACATATCATCATGGTTTCGCTAGAAAATCTGAACACCTCGACCTGCCGAGGTCCATGCCGGTGGATGCTTCGCTGCTGCTTGCTGCGTCAGCCGACTGGCTCGAGCCGCGGCACGCTTGTTGTCGGAGCAGCGAGCTCCTGCTGTGAGCAGGATCAGCGCAGTACCAGGACCAGCACGATCACCACGATCAGCACCGCATTGACGGTGAAGAGGAGCAGCTTGACCGGCGACCCCGATGCCTTCCCCGGCAGCGGCGCGCCGCGGGTCGCGGGCCGCGCGACCTCCGATGTGGGCCTCGGCTGCGCGGGGCCTGTCGCCGCGCTTTCGGGGGCGTGCTCGAGGTTCGCCGGCGTGCGCGGCGGCTCGGTGAAGTTCGGCCCGGGTGACAGCTGCTCGGTGCGCTCCGAGCGAGCCGCCGGCGTCGCGTGATTGCCGACGAAGAGCTCGGTGCGGCCGGTCCTTCCGCTCGCGGGATCGCCGACGAAGATCTCGGTGCGCTCGGCGCTCGTGGTCGCGCCATGGCCGAAGAAGATCTCGGTGCGAGCGGCCCGGTTGGCCGGCGCCGGTTCGTCCGCGTGAAACGCCTCCGTCCGTTCGGCCGGCCTTTCCTCTGGCGAAAGGGGACGCGCCGGTGACGACGTGAAAATCTCCGTCCGTGGCGCGGCGGGGCTCACCGACGACGACGTGAACATCTCCGTCCGTGGCGCGCCAGAGCTCACCGACGACGTGAACATCTCCGTCCGTGGCGCGGCAGGGCTCACCGACGACGACGTAAACATCTCCGTCCGCGCTCCCGCCGTGCTCGCCGGTGGTGACGACAAAATCTGCGTCCGCGCCCCCGCCGAGCTCGCCGGCGGTGACGACAAAATCTCCGTCCGCGCTCCCACCGTGCTCGCCGGCGGTGACGACAAAATCTGCGTCCGCGCCCCCGCCAAGCTCGCCGGCGGTGACGACAAAATCTCCGTCCGCGCTCCCACCGTGCTCGCCGGCGGTGACGACAAAATCTGCGTCCGCGCCCCCACCGTGCTCGTCGGTGGTGACGTGAATATCTCCGTCCGCGCCCCCACCGTGCTCGCCGGCGGTGACGACAAAATCTCTGTCCGCGCTCCCACCGGGCTCGTCGGTGATGGCGGCAGCAGCTCCGTCTTCACGGGCGTGAAGGCCGCCTGCGCGGGTGATGGTGGCAGCAGCTCCGTCTTCGCCGCGGGCGGCCGGATCGGGTCCTCCGGCACCGCGAGGATGTCGGTCTTCTCGGCGCCCACCAGCTTCGAGTACCGCAGCGAACCGGAGCTCGCGGACGACGACGAGTCGGGGCGCGGCCGCGTCCAGTCGATCTCCGTCTTGCTCACGGGCGCCTCGCCGCTCGCTGGCGACGACGCCGGCGTGACGGCCCGCGGCTGGATGGGCGGCAGCAGCGATCCGCGCGGCGGCGCCGAATCGGCCGGGCGCGTGGGGACCGGCGACGACGGCAGCCCCAGCGGCGCGAGCAGAGACCCGCGCGGCGGCGATGCGAACGAGCTCGCGGGGCTCGGCGCTGCCGCGAGTGCGACCCCACCCGGCGGCGCCGATACGATCGAGCTCGCGAGGCTCGACGACGCCGACGGTGCGACCCCACCGGGCGGCGCCGACACGATCGAGCTCACCGGCGCCGACGCGACCGCGCCCGGCGAGGTCGGCGCGATCCACCGCTCCCGGACCGGCGGCACCACGCTCGCGGGGCCAGGTGCGCCCGGCGAGCCCGGCAAGATCGGCAGGTCGCTGCGCGGGAGCACGGCCTCCGGATCGTGCTCCGCCGAGACGCTCGCAGGCGGCTCGTATCGAGCCTCAGGCGCGACCGAGACCGCCGGCGCCGGTCCGAGGCCGAGGACCTCGCGCATCGCCGCCCGCAGCTCCGCCATGTCCGCGTAGCGCTGCCAGGGCTCGGTCGCCAGCGCCTCGGCGAACAGCTCGTCGACGGCCTGCGGCACCCCCGGGACCAGCGATCGCAGCCGCGACGGAGACCTCGGCGACGGCCGCTCGCCCGCGATCAGCTCGAACACCACCGACGCGAGCGAGAACACGTCGCTGCGGGCATCGCCGGCGCACGTGGCCTGTTCGGGCGCACGGTAGCCGCAATCATCGGCCCGGCCGGCGACCGGCTCGAGCTCGCCGACGCCGAAGTCGAGGATCGTCAGCTCGTCGTTCTCGGTGACGACGAGGCGCTGCGGCGTCAGGGCGCGGTGCGGCACGCCGAGCGCCGCGTGGGCGCGCTCCAGCAGCGCCGCCGCGCGCTCGCCGAGGCGGAGCGCGCGATCCCAGCGCGGCGTGGTCTGCTTGAGCCACCACGCCGGACCGCCCTGGCGCAGGCGATCGAAGCTCCAGCCGACCGGCGATTCGGCGAGGCAAAACGGCGGATCGGGCGGCGTCGTCGGGACGTTGCGCAGCGCCCCCAGGCCGGCCTCCGCCGCCGCGTGCACGACCCGCAGAAAGGCGGCCCAGGCGCTCGGGCTGCAAGCAGACGGATCGAACAACACGAGCACGAGCGGTCTGGCGGCCCCGTCGGCGGCCATGAACACGCGCGCGGGTCCGCTGCCGCGCAGCAGCTCTTGCAGCTCGAAGCGACCGGCGAAGCGGTGACCGACAGCGGGTGCGAAGGCTTCGGGCACGGACGCTCGCGGCTCAGCAGTTGATCTTCACCAGCTTACCATTGAGGATAAGCTGCTCGGTCGCAAGGACGCTGATGTTGCCGCCCGCGGCCAGGGTGATGTTGGCGGTCGCCGACACCGCGACGCTGCCCTCGGCGATGATGAAGACGTCGGGCCCGTTGAGGACGATGCGCGCGGCCCCGCTGGTGACCTTGTAGAACGTGTCCTGCATGGTCGTGCCGGTCGCCGGCACGCTCGGCGGGGGCGTCGACGGCTGGGCGATCGTCACCGAGTGGACCGCGCCGACCAGGCACGAGTCGTTGCTGCCGATCGTCGTCGTGCGGTTGGAGCCGACCGACGTGGTCAGGTTGGAGCCGATGGTTTCGGTGCAGTCGACGCCGACCGACTCGGTCATGTTGTTGAGGATCTGGGTGTTCCAGTCCTTCTGCGCGTGGAGGAAGATCTCCTCGGAGCCCTTGCGGTCCTCGAAGCGCAGCTCGTTGAAGCCGCCGCCGCCCGGCGAGCTGTCGCTCTTGATCGTGCTCTTCGTCTTCTCGGCCGGCAGCGGATACGGCGTGTCGTTGCCGCCGTGATAGATGCGGCCGATGACGATCGGTCGGTCCGGGTCGCCCTCGATGAAGTCGACCAGCACCTCGTGGCCGATCCGCGGCAGGAACATCGAGCCGTAGCCGTTGCCGGCCCAGGCCTGGCTGACGCGGACCCACGTCGTGCTGGTCTCGTTGTGCAGGCCCTCGCGGTCCCAGTGGAACTGCACGCGCACGCGGCCCTCGGCGTCGGTGTGCACCTCCTCGCCCTCGGGGCCGACCACCGTCGCGGTCTGCACGCCGCGCATGACCGGCCGCGGGGTCTGACGCGCCGGGCGGAACGGCAGCCGCAGCTCGGTCACCGTGAAGCGGTTGCGGTACTCGCTCGCGCCCGACTCGTCCTGGCCGAGCGTCTGCGGCTGGCTGCCGGTGTGCTCGACCTGGATGATGCGATACTCGGCGTTGAGCTCGTGCTTCGGGTGGCCCGCGAGGGTCATCGTGCGCCCCGCCGACAGCCGCGGGCAGTCGCTCACGCCGGAGCCGAACCTGCGATGGGACTGCAGCTCCTCGAGCCGCGTCTTGGCCAAGAATTGGCCCTGATGCGGGCCGCCGCGCCCGGGCTCCTGGTACTCGCCCGGGAACTCGTAGACCTCGAGGTCGGTGTTGGTGCGGGCCGCCTCCTGGGCCTCGAGCCCGAGGTCGGGCCGGTGGAGGTTGAAGTCCCGCAGCGACAGCTTGCCGGGCCGCAGGCGCCCGCCGAAGCGGAACTCGTGCACGTGCTCGCGGTCCTGCACCGCCCCCGTCGGCGGGTTGTAGTCGACCGTCGGCGTGCCGTCGATCGGCTGGTGCGCCTGCACGTGGTCGGCCATCAGCCACACGTGCCGCGCCTCCTCGTGCTTGAAGTAATAGAAGATCCCGTCCTCCTCGAGCAGCCGGTGGACGAACGCGAGGTCGGTCTCACGGTATTGCACGCAGTAGTTCCGCGGCCCGTACTCGGCGGTCAGGTTGAAGGCGAAGAAGTCGCGCGGGATCCCGGCCGCGACCAGCACGTCGGTCACGATCTGCTCGGTCGTCTTGTTCTGGAACACCCGGCAGCCCTCGCGCAGGGCCAGGCGGTGGGCCAGCGGCGCGATCGTGAGCTCGTAGAGCTGGTGGCTGCGCGTCTGGCCGACGTACTCGGCCTCGGTGACGATCCCCTGGACCAGCCGCGGCGCGTCCAGGGCCCGGATCTCGAGCAGCGCGGGCTGACCGAGCAGCGTCTCGGGGTCGAGGTCGAGGTCGGCGACCTCGACGTGGAACTCGAACAGGCTCGAGAGGGCCTCGCGCCCGGCCATTCGGACCACCCCCATCGGCGTCCCGGCGACCTTCAGCTCGAATACGGTGAGACGTGAATTATCGACAGTCATACGTCAATCGAGCGAGGCGCTCCACATTCCGAGGTTACACCCGGGCCGGAGCCGAGGTCAAACGTGCGCGCCGGCGGCCTCATGCGCGGAGATGAATGCACAGTGGCGAATGCGAGCAGTCGCCCGGCGAACGATCGCGCGCGCGGGCCGGCGCGTTCGCGCGCCCGGCCGCGGCGCATGACTCGGCCGCGGCGGGCTGATATCGTGGCCGCTCGACGCGACCCCGCGCGATGGCGGCGACGATATGAAGACGGACGAGAAGGAATTCGAGGAGATGTCGGCCGGCGAGGGCATGTTCCTGCCGATACCGAAGACGTGGGGCAAGAAGGCGCTGGTCGCATTCACCAACGGCGTCGAGGGCGAAGAGGGCGCGAGCGTCGTCGTGCGCGTCGAGTCGATCGACGCCCGCACCAAGCTGACGCGCTTCGTCGACGGGCTGATGATCGAGCTGGCGCGCACGCTGCCGGGGTTCTCGCTGATCGAGCGGCGCGACTCGAAGCTCGGCGGGCAGCCGGCGCTCGAGATCGAGTTCACGTGGACCGCCCAGGGCACGGTGTACCGGCAGACCCACACCAGCGTGATGTACTCCCCCGGGCAGGTCGCGTGCGTGATCACCTCGGCCTCGCAGCGCCACCTGCCGGAGTTCAAGGAGACGTTCGAGGCGGTGCTGCGGGGCGCACGATTCACGCCGGCGGGGAAGTGACATGACCGGGGCAGCCGTCGCGCGCGTCCTGGACCCGATCGAGCACAGCCCCGGGCTGATGGGCTTCGCCATCGGCGCGGTGGTCGGCGCCGTCGCGGTGGTGGCGATCGCCGTGGCGACGGCCGCGACCGGCGGCGCGGCGCTCATCGCCCTGGCCGCCGCGGGCGCGGTCGGAGGCGGCATCGCCGGCGAGCTGATCGCCCGCGCCTTCGGCTCCAACATCACGACCGGCGCGCTGTCGCAGGGCTACCCGGACGTGCACGTCAACAACCAGCACATCGTCGCCGTCGGCCGCAAAGCCGAGCCGTGCTGGATCCCGGTCGTGTTCCCGCACGGCGAGACCGTGGTCGTCGAGGGCAGCGGCACGGTGCTCGTCCACTGCGCCCCGGTCACGCGGGTCGGCGATCAGCTGCTGTGCGACGCGATCGTCGGCGCCGGCTCGCCGAACGTGTTCGTCGGCGGCCCCAAGCACCGCGTCAAGGGCACGGAGAAGGGGCTGATCGACTTCATCCTGCCGCGCCTCGGCTTCGTCCTGACGGCGACGACGATCGCGATCTACCCGGCGTCGGCGCTCGGCTCGCTGGCCGCGGTCGGGCTGTACCAGTCGGACTACGGCACCTACAAGGCGATCAACACGACCGTCGGCAACGCCCTCGGCGTCGACCCCGGGTACGCCGCGATCGGCATCGAGCTGACCCTCGGGATGTTCGGCGGGGCGGCGGCCGGCAAGCTGCCCCGCGTCGGCTCGTGGAGCGCGACCAGCTCGGTGGCGCGGTCGCAGTCATGGCAGCGCTACCTCACCAGGAAGGCCGCCGAGGGCAAGACCCCGTGGTCGTACCAGCGGTGGTCGCAGAACTGGACCCACCTGGTCGGCAAGGAGGGCGTCAGACCGGGCGTGACGCGCAACCAGCGGGTCAACAATGTGATGACCTCGCTGATGTCGGCCGGCCCGCTCGAGCTCGGCACGCCCGACCTGCTCGGCGCGCTCAACTCGGCGTTCCAAAAGGCGATCGAAGCCAAGCCCCCCGAGGGCCACAACTGCGACACGTCGTGGCATGCTCCGGCAGGGGGATGACGCCATGCCGCACACGGACGAAGACGAGGTCGACGATCTGCTCGAGGGCTTCATCGTCGAGGCCGACCTGGCCGGACGCTGGCTCGAGCGGAATTACATGCCGCCGCGGCTGATGTTCTGGCGGCAGAACCTCGACTTCAGCCGCGCCTCGCTGGCCAAGCTGGCGCCGATCGTGGCCCAGGTGCTGGCTGAGGGCTCGCCCGACGCGCTCGAGGAGGTGTCGCGCCGCGCCGCGCAGTACCTCGGCGAGACGATCCAGGCCCACGCCCGCTCGTTCTGGCAGCGCACCGACGGCCGCTTCGAGCTCCGCATCGAGCGCGCGACCGGAGTCGTCGACGTGCTGCCGATCGCCGAGCCGATCGCCCGCCTGCTGCTCGCCGTACGCAACGGCGACCCCAAGGCGGCCGAGCTGCTCGGGCAGGTGTTCGACGACGCGGTGCGCGACGGCAACCCGCCGGTCGGGCGCTGAAGCTGTCCTCAGAGCCAGGCGAGGCGGTCGCCTCAGCGCAATGCGAGGACCAGCGCGACCAGCAATAGCAGGACCGTGTTGACGACGATCAGCGCGACCTTGACGGGCGACCTGGCCGCTTTTTCGGGCGCGGGCGCTGCCGAGGGGCTCGGCGGCCCGGAGCGCGCCGGCGGGGCCGCGGCGGGAGCGAGCGAGCGCTCGCGGTCAGGCTGGGGTTGCCCGGCGGTGAAAGAGACGGAGGGCGGCAGCAGCTCGGTGCGATCGTTGCGCGCGCCGGACTGGCCGCTGTTGCCCATGAAGATCTCCGTGCGCGCGCCGGACTGGCCGCTGTTGCCCATGAAGATCTCGGTGCGGTCGTTGCGAACCGGCGCCGCTCCGCCGTCGCTGCGGGCCGCTGGCTTGCTGTCGACGAAGATCTCCGTGCGGGCCGCCGGCGCCGATTTGTTCTCGACGAAGATCTCCGTGCGAGCTGCCGGTTGTGACTTGTTCTCGACGAAGATCTCCGTGCGATCGCTGCGAGCTGCCGGCGGTGATTTGTTCTCGACGAAGATCTCCGTGCGAGCTACCGGCTGTGATTTGTCCTCGACGAAGATCTCCGTGCGGTCGCTACGGCCTGCCGGCGTCGCATTGGCCTCCGGCAGGAGTTCGGTCCGATCGATGCGCCCGGACGCGCTCGCGGCGGCGCTCGGGCCCGAGGCCATGCGCGCGGCGGGGACCTCCGACATGCGCAGGGCCGCCGCGCCGCGCACCGTCGACGGCAGCGGCTCGCTGCGCGGTGGGCCTGCCAGCGGGGCCGAGGGGCCGCGCAGTCGCTCGAACAGCCCTGACGTCCGCGGCTCCTCCAGCGGCGCCAGGCCGGCCGCCAGCGAGCGGACCGAGCTCGCCCCGGCGGGTGGGGCCGGCAGCGCCTGCGAGCTCCCGCCGATCGTCAGCGTCGGCGGGGCGCTCGGCGCGATCGCGGGCTTGGCAGGGCCGGCGGCCGTCGGCTTCTCGCTCGCGGCCGACTCGAGGGTCGGCGACGCGCCCGGCAAGCCCGGCGCGGGGTCGATCCCGAGCACCTCGCGCAGCGAAGCACGCAGGGCCGCCGCGTTCGGCGGGCGCGCTTCGGGCTCGACGGCCAGCGCCTGCGCGAGCAGCTCGTCGACGGCCGGCGGCACCTCCGGCACCAGCGAGCGCAGGCTCCTGGCCTGCTTCGGCGAGGGCCGCTCGCCGGCGATCATTTCAAACAAGATCACCGCCAGCGAGAACACGTCGCTGGCCGCGTCGCCCGGGCCCTTCTGCTGCTCCGGCGCGCGGTACCCCAATTCGTCGGCGCGGCCCTCGATCGGCTCGAGCTCGGCGATCCCATAGTCCAGCAGCTTGACCTGGCCCTGCGCGCCGACCGAGCAGCGCGCGCCCGTCAGCGCGCGATGAGGCAGACCGATCGTCGCCTCGACCTCCTCGAGGATCGCCGCCGCCTGTTCGCCGAGGCTCAGCGCTCGCTGCCACGGGAGTCGGCCCTCCTCGGCGCGCAGGCTGTCGAAGCTGCGGCCGAGGTCCACCTCGGCCAGGCAGTGCGGCGGCGACGGCGGCGTCTCGCTCACGCCCTGCAGCAGCGACAAGCCGGGCAGCGCCGCCGCGGTCGTCACCTCGATAAGTTGCGCGAACGAGGCCCAGGTGTCCGGCTCGCAGCGCGCGGGGTCGAAGACCACGAGGACGACCCCGCCGCCCTGCGCGTCCTGGGCGCGGAAGACCTGGGCCGGACCGTCGCCGCGGACGAACGCGGTGAGCTTGTAACGATTGGCGATCCGATCGCCGACGCGCGGTGGGAAGCTGCCGGACAAGAGCGCTGTGCGACCGGAGGATAGGCCGCGGCCCGCGTGGCCGTCAACGCGAGCGGCCGCGAGCGAGGGCGCGCGTCGCCGGCCGAGCCGCGAGCGCGCACTGCTGTGATTGGTGGCAGTCGCGGGGTGAGTCACCCGGCGAGGCCACGAGGCCATCCGCGGACGGCGGTCCGGCGTCGCTATCGATCGCAGTCGCGGGAGAATCACTCGGCGAGGCCACGAGGCCATCCGCGGACGGCCGCCGCGCGGAGCCTCGCACGCGTAGCCCGACGAACCGAGCGCGGTCACGCAGCTACTTGCGCAGTCGCCGGAGCGGCGAGGCGTCCGCGGCCAGCCAGCGCTTGCCGTCCTTGGCGAACACCGCGCTCCCCGATCGCCGCGGCTCGACCGGCGGCTCGCAGGACGAAGACTTCAACGCCGCGCGGAGCTTCCGCCGCCGGCACCGGCTGTCACGCAGCCTGTCCTGCTTCTCGCTGCTCGCCGTGGTGACCGCGACCACCGG
Organism: Nannocystis bainbridge; assembly: GCF_028368995.1. Lineage (GTDB taxonomy): Bacteria > Myxococcota_A > Polyangia > Nannocystales > Nannocystaceae > Nannocystis > Nannocystis bainbridge. The sequence continues at coordinate 1,994,266 of NZ_JAQNDL010000001.1, forward strand.
GTGCCGCTTGTAAGAACGTGCCATCGGATCGCCTCTCAACATGTCCTTAGGAACATGTCCACAAGGTCAGCGCGACGTCGCCAGCGCGGCCGCGTCGGCGACCGGCTGCAGGACCACCCGCGCCAGCCCGCGCAGCAACGGCTCGCGGGCGATCACCCGCGCGAGCGGCGGGCTGTGGGCGTAGTAAAAGCGGACCAGGTCGACACCGGTCGGCGAGGCTTTGAGAAAATCGTCGCGGAACGCCCGCAGGGCCGCGACCTGGGCCGCCCACGGCGCGCCCCAGGCGGCGGTGGCGAGGAAGCAGAACGTGTCGACCGTCTGGAACTTCTGCGCCTCGGTGGTGATGTCCGCGGTCACCAGCGGGCTGCGGTTGGTGCACGCGTCCTCGTGGCGGACCGCGAACTGGTAGGTGTAATCGGCCCACAGCTCACCGACCTCGACGCTCACCAGGCCCTCGGTGCGGCCCAGCTCGGCGGCGGAGAAGGTCGACTGGTGGGCCGCGCCGAGCAGCTCCTCGGTGAGCGGCGCGTTGCTGGCGATCGAGAACACGTGCACTTCCTTGAGCGCGATCGTCGGGTCGGCGGGCGGCGGCAGGCGAAAGCTGACCTGCACGCGATCGAACGACTCGCCGACCAGCGCGAGGTCCTCGATCGGCGCCAGCGCGTGGACCTGCGCGCACGAGCCCCAGCCGTCGCCGGGATCGCCGCCGGTCGTGCCGTCCGGACCGTCGGACTCGCCGCTGTCGCTGCCGCTCCCGCCGTCGCCGGTCGTGCCGCCCTCGCCCGGGCCGCCGTGCGAGTAGACGCCCCAGCGGAACGTCTCACCGTTCTTGCTCATGAGCTTGAGGCGATCGGCGCCGCTGCCGTCGGCCGCGCTGATGGTCGGATCGGGCGGATGCAGCGCGCCGGTCGCCCCGTCCCAGTCGGCGTAGCCAGCGTAATCGACGGTGCCGCGAAAGCCCTGGGTGAACGGATCGAACGGCACGGCGTAGACCACCGAGGGCTGCCCGAGGTACTCGACGCCGTAGGCCGAGAGGTCGGGGTCGACATAATGATCGGCGTCGCGGTCGAAGCTGAAGGCCGAATTCTCGTCGGCCTCGACGCCGATCTCGAGGTAGGCCGTGAGCGGCGCCCCGGCCATCGCCTCGGGCGGCACCAGCACCGTCACGAACGCGGCCTGGTCGCCGGGCGGGGTCGCGGCCGTGACGGCGTCGAGGTCGTTGAGCGTCGCGTAGGTCTGGGTCTCCTCGGCGTCGAGCGCTGGGTCGAACGCGAGGATGTCGTTGCGCGGCGGGTACCAGCTGATGTCGCCCTCCGGATCGAACTGCCCCTTGTCCGAATTAAAGACCTTGGGCGAGGGGCAGGTCATGGTGTCGACGGCGACCGTCTCGTGCTCGGACGGCGACAGCGGCCGACAAAAGTAGGGCTCGTCCGACGAGGTGTTCTCGTGAAAGCCGAGCGAGTCGAGGTCGCCAGGATCCTCGTCGTGAAGGATGATCTTCGGGTAGGTCTTGCCGCGCCGGTGAGCCCACACCGGCAGCACCGACACGCGCGGCCCGTACGGCGCGCGCCAGCTCGAGAGGAAGTTCCAGATCCCCGGCCGGTTGCCGATCCCGTACTTGCCGACCGCCTGGGTGACCATGACGTCCCGGACGTAATTGCCCTTGGCGTCCTCGAGCCAGATCGCAATCTGGGCGTTCTTCACCGGCGTGAAGTGAAACTCGACCAGCACCGGCTCGGCTGCTGCAGCGACGCGCACGGCCGACGTCGGCGCGAGCAGGAGCGCGGCGAGCAAGAGCGTCGGCGAGCGCGGCACGCGAGGACGATAGCACAGGCCCGCGGCGGACTTCGTCGGCCGCGACGACGAGCAAGGCGGGCGTCGTGGCCAGGGCAGAGCGCCTCCCGGGTCACCCGTCGAAGGAATCCTCCGCGAGAGTCACTCGCGGCGCGCGAGGTCTCGCTCGCGAATCACTCCTCGGAGAAGATCCCGAAGCGCGAGCTCTGCACCGCATCCCGAATCATGCCCGCGAGAGTCGCTCGCGCGGCCGCGTACACGACCGTAGCGAATCACTCCGTGCGCCGCGTCAGAACCGCAGCGCCCATGTCACCCCGGCCGAGCGCAGCCCGAACGTCGGCGCCATGCTCATCCGCCGCTCCGCCGCGCGCCGCTTGAGCCCGACCGCCAGCAACGCCCCGCCCGCCCCGAGCAGCACCGGCGCCAGGAACACGCCGAGCGTCGCCGCCACGTCCCAAGCTTTGGCGCCGTCGTCGATCGCCTTGCACGCGCCTTGCGGGTCGTTCGGCGGACACGCGTTGGCGGGGTCGTCGAATTGCCGCTGGCCGTCGCGGACCCGCGCCAGCCCGCCAGCGAACAACCCGAGACTGGCGAGGCCGAGGCCGAGCGACACGCCGCCGCCGATCGCCAGGCCGCGCCACGGCTTGCCTTGCTTCGGCGCGTCGACGGGCGCGCCGGGTGGCTCGCGCGGCCCCGTCACGGGCGGCTGCGGCGCTGCGGCGGCGTCGGCCGCGTCGCTGGCGGCCCGAAACCGATCGCGCGTCTCGATCACCTGGGCCGGCAGCGCCTCGCCCGGATAGGCGGCGGTGAACTGCGCGGCGTAGGCGTCGAGCACCGCCAGCCCCTCGCGCACGATGTCGAGGCCGGCGCCGTTCCGCGCCGACTTGCCGTAGGCGTCGGCGATGTAGCTGTAGACCGCCGCGCGGTTGTCCTTGTTGTCGGGCGACTCGTGGAGCCGCTCGACCGCGCCGCTCCACGTGCGCGCGGCCGACAGGTACTCGCCGCGGTTGAACTGGTCCTGCCCCTCGCGGAAGCCGCTGTCGAACTTCACGAGGTCGTCGGCCGGCGCCGGAGCGGCGCTCGTCACGGCCGGAGCGAGCGAGAGCGAAGCGCAAAGGGGCCAGACGAGGAGCGCCTGGATGCGTCCTCGCACGCGACGAAATGCCATGCCGCGACCGTAACACGTCCCGCGGCCGCGCCTGCGCCGCGCCGCGAGCCACGATATCGCGCCGCGCATTAGTGCACCTGGTCGCCCGCGTTGCTGCTGCCCGCGCAGGGGTGGTAGAGAGCCCTGAAATGGTGGCCGACCGCGACGCCCAGGTGATCGGCACGGTGCTCGAGAATCGGTACCGCGTGATCGGCCTGCTCGGCCGCGGCGGCATGGGCGACGTGTACGTCGGCGAGGACACCCGGCTGCGCCGCCGCTGCGCCCTGAAGATCCTCCACGCCAAGCTCGCCGAGGATCGCACCAGCGTCGAGCGGTTCCTGCGCGAGGCGCAGATGATCGCCTCGCTCGACCACCCCAACATCGTCGACATCTACGCGTTCGGCGAGGAGCCGTCGGGGCTGGTGTACTTCGCGATGGAGCTGCTGCAGGGCGAGGACCTCGACGCCCGCGTGCGCCGCCGCGGCGAGCGACCGTTCACGGTCCACGAGGCCTGCGCGTGGTCCAGCCAGATCGCCCGGGCCGTCGCCTGCGTCCACGACAACGGCCTCATTCACCGCGACCTCAAGGTCTCGAACGTGTTCCTGGCCCAGAAGCGCGACGGCGAGGAGATCTGCAAGCTGCTCGACTTCGGCATCGCCCGCGCCGAGGACGACTCCGAGCTGACCGAGACCGGCATCACGCTCGGCACGCCGAGCTACATGTCGCCGGAGCAGGTCCGCAACGCCAACCTCGACCGCCGCAGCGACATCTATTCGTTCGGGGTGGTGATGTTCAAGCTGCTGACCGGCCGCGTGCCGTTCACCGGCGAGCCGATCCAGGTCGCCATGCAGCACTGCGAGTCCGCGCCACCGGCCCCGTCGAGCCTCGCGCCCGCGGCCGGCATCTCGCCGGCGCTCGACGCCATCGTCCTCAAGGCCATGGCCAAGAGGCCAGGTGATCGCTTTCAATCGATGCAGGAGGTCGGCCTGGCGCTGGCCGAGCTGCTGCAGCGCGAGGCGCCCGCGCTCGCGCCCATCACCACTTCCAATCGGTTCTCGCGCGACTTGCAGAGCCCGGTGACGCAGCCGGGCACGAACCGGCTCGAAGACCTCGCCCGCCCCGCGACCGCGCCCACGCAAGAGGCGGCCCGCCCCGAGGCCGCGACGGCGCACGCGCCGAAGCAGCCCGTCGCCGAGGGCGCACACGAGCCGCAGCACGCCACCACCGCACCGACGGCGCCGCAGCACGCCGCGACGGCCGCGGCACACGAAGCCAGGACGCCCGTCACCACCCCCGTGCACGAGCCGCAGGCGGGCCGGTCCGCAGGCGGGCTCACGTCCGACGCCGCGACCCCGGGCGAGGGCACGCGGACCAGCCCGACCACCGCCTTCGCGCCGCCGCAGCCCCGTCGCTCGCGTCCGCTGCTCGTGCTCGCCGCGGCAGGGGTGCTCGGCGCCGCCGCCGTCGCGTTCGCGCTGACCCGCGGCGACGACCCGACGCCCGCGCAGCCGCAGCGCGTCGAGACCCCGCCGAGCGCCGCGCTCTCACCGTCTCCGCCGTCCCCTCCTCCCGCGCCCTCATCCCCGTCGGATCCGGCGCCCGAGCAGACCCCACCGAGCAACCCGCCCGCCGTCGCCTCGCCCGAGCCTTCGACGCCCGACGCCGAGCCGCCCACGCCCACGCCCGAGCAGGCCCTGCCGCCGCTCGAGCCCGAGGTCACGCCGCCCACGCCCGCGGTCGAGAAGAAGCGCGGCGTCGCCAAGCCCGCGGCGCCGGTCGACCCGCTCAAGCAGATCGAGCGCAAGGCCCAGAAGTGTCGCAAGACCCACGGCGCGATCGAAGGGCCGAAGATCGTCATCGACTACGCGATCGGCCTCGACGGCAAAGTCACCCGCTCGGTGCCCTCGGTCCACGACGCCCTCGGCAAGTGCCTGGCCGACGCGGTGCTTTCGACCGCCTTCGAGCCGAAGATGGTCCTCGGCCGCAAGGTCTCGCTATAGGCTCGCGCGAGGCCGCTGTCCGCGAGGACAGGTCCGCGAGCCTGCCCCTTGCGACATGCCCTTCGAGACATGCCCCGAAGCACATGCCCTCGGGAGCATGCCCGAACGAGCATGTCCCGGAGGACAGGCCGCCCTCAGGACTGAGGGGCCTGCGCGCGCCGACCGGCGCGCGGCTCTTTCTTGCGCGGCGGCGTCGCCCGGGCCTCGGCGATCAGCGCGTGCGCGTGTTCGCGGGCGCTGGTGGTCACGCGCGAGCCGCCGAGCATGCGCGCCAGCTCCTCGACGCGCTCCTCGTCGGACAGCTTGACCACGCGGGTGATCGTGCGGCCGGCCTGGGTGTGCTTCTCGACCCGGAAGTGGGCGTCGGCGAACGCGGCGATCTGCGGCAGGTGGGTGATGCAGAGCACCTGGCGCTGGCGCGACGCCGCGTGCAGGCGGCGGCCGATCGCCTCGGCCACCGCGCCGCCGACCCCCGCGTCGACCTCGTCGAACACGTAGGTCGTGACCGCGTCGCCGGTCGACAGCACGCTCTTGACCGCCAGCAGCACGCGCGACAGCTCGCCGCCCGAGGCCACGCGGTTGAGCGGCGCCACCGGCTCGCCCGGGTTGGCCGAGAACATGAACTCGACCCGGTCGAGCCCGCGCGGCCCGAGCTGCGCCGGCGGCAGCTCTTCCACCCTGGCCTCGAGCCGGGCCCGCGGGATGTGCAGCGCCGCCAGCTCGGCCTCGACCGCGCGCGCCAGCCCCTCGGCGGCCGCGGCCCGGCGCGCGTGCAGCTGGCCCGCGCGCTGCAGGCACTTGCCGCGCAGCTCCTGCTCGCGGGCGTCGAGCGCCTCGAGGTGCGAATCGGCGTGCTCGAGCTGCGACAGCTCCTCGCGCATCGCCGTCAGCTTGGCCGGCAGCGCCTCGAGGTCGCCGCCGTGCTTGCGCTTCAGCGTCTCGAGGTCGTGCAGGCGCTCCTCGACCTGCTCGAGGTCACCTGGCTCGAAGGACATCTCGTTGGCGAACCGGGCCGCCGCCGCCGCCGCCTCCTCGCACGCCACCTGGGCCGCCACCAGCTGCTCCTGGATCTCCCCCAGCAGGCGCGAGCTGTCGGCCCCGCGCCGGGCCTCGTCGAGCAGCATCGCCAGGCGGCCCGCGATCGCGTCGTCCGACTCGTACAGCACGTCGTGAGCCTGGCGGGCGAACGCGGCCCAGCGGTGGGCGTCGCGCAGCAGCAGCGCCCGCTGGCGCAGCCCGACCAGCTCCCCCGGCTCCGGGCTCACGCGATCGATCTCCTCGATCTGGAAGCGCAGGAAATCGGCCCGCGCCGCCCCCTCGGCCGCGCGCCGGCGCAGGTCGGCCGCCGCCTGGGCCGCCGCCTGCCACTCGCGGTACTGCTCGGCGTAGGTCGTCGCATCGCCGTCGAGCCCGGCGTAGGCGTCGAGCAGGTCGATGTGGCGGGCCACGTGCGTCAGCGAGTGGTGCTCGTGCTGGCTGCAGATGTCGATCAGCTGCTCGCCGACCCGCTCGAGCATGCCCTGCGTGGTCAGCACCGCCTGGACCACCGAGCGCCCGCGGCCGGCCCGGCCGACCACGCGCTCCAGCACCAGCGCCTCGCGGCCCTCGGCGATCCCCAGCTCGTCGAGCGCCGGGGCCAGCCGCCGCAGCGTCCCGGCGTCGAGCTCGAACTGCGCGCTGGTCCGGGCCGCGTCGGCCCCCTGGCGCACGATCTCGGCCCGTCCGCGGGCCCCTCGCAGCAGCGCCAGGGCGTCGACGATGATCGACTTGCCCGCGCCGGTCTCACCGGTGAGGACGTTCATCCCGCGCCCCAGCTCGAGGCCGACGTCGTCGAGCAGGGCGAGCCCGCGGATGTGCAAGTAGCTGAGCACGACGGCGCTATAGCATGCGCACAGCCGCGCGTCAGCGCGTCAGCGGGTCCGCCCGCTCATACCGGCGCTCCAGCCCAGCTTGGTGGCCAGGACCCGGAACACGCTGTACTCCGGGGGGCACAGGCGCAGCGGGTCAGGCGCGGCGCCGATGGTGATGCGGTCGCCGAGCTCGAGCGACACGCTGGTCTGGCCGTCGATCGTCAGGAAGGCGCCGCCCTCCTCCGGGCCCTCGTAGGTGATCTCGATCAGCGACGCCGCGTCGACCACCACGGGCCGGTGCGTGAGGCTGTGCGGGCAGATCGGCGTGATCGTGAAGGCGGTCGCGCTGGGCGCCACGATCGGACCGCCGGCGGCCAGGTTGTAGGCGGTCGAGCCCATCGGCGTGCACACGATCAGCCCGTCGGCCTTGTACGTGGCCATGAACTGACCGCCGACGTCGGTCGCCAGCGCCAGCAGCCGCGGGAACTCGCCGTGCTTGATGTACGCGTCGTTGCAGGCCGCCTCGCGCAGGAACACCCGGCCGCCGCGCAGCAGCTCGATCTGCATGCGCAGCCGCGGCTCCCACGCCAGCTGCCCCTGCACCGCCGCCGCCAGCCCGACCTCCCCCTGCTCCGCCTGGTACGCGGTCAGGAAGCCGAGGTCGCCGAGGTTGATGCCCAGCACCGGCACCCCGGCCTCCGCCGCCCACCGGCTGGCGCGCAGCAGCGTGCCGTCGCCGCCGAGCGCCACCACCAGGTCGCAGCCCTCGGCCAACCCCTCGCAGCTCTCCACCACCTCCGCGCCCTCGCGTCGCAGCGCCGCGGCGCCGCTGTCGTCGGGCAGCGCGCAGACCTTGACCGCGACCGCGTGCTCGCGCAGCCAGCGGGTCGCGTTGACGGTCGCCTCGAACGCCCGCGCACCGTCGCGCGGGTAGAGGAGGACGCGGCGGACCGCGGCGATCGGTACACGCTTCGACATCAGTCGTCGGGCGAGTAGAGGTAACCCTGGTGCTGGAACAGGCAGATCTTGCCACCCTGCTCGCGCCGGGCCCGCTCGAGCGCGGCGTCGACGAGGTCGAGCAGGTCCTGCAGCGAGCGGGTGTCCTTGTTGGGATAAAACGACACGCCGATCGACACCGAGAACCCGCTCGTCGCCGCGGTGCGGACCGCCGAGGGGTGCAGCAGCGGCCGCCGGGCCTCGCGCGCGACCCGTTCGGCGACCGTCAGCGCCCCCGGGAAGTGCGTGTTGGGCAGCACCAGCAAGTACCCGCGATCGTCGGTGCGCTGCACGAGGTCGATCTTGCGGACGTTGCCCTCGATGATCGCGTGCAGCGCCGGCGTCAGCTCCGCCGCCGGCCGCGCGCCCTCGGGCTCGTCGACCTCGATGCGCAAGCAGGCCAGCGGGTCGCTGTAGCGCTCGGCCCGCTCGAACTCCTCCTGCAGGCGCCGGCGGAACTCGTCGGCGCCCAGCTCGACCCGCCGCGCCCGCGGGCCGTCGCCCTCGGCGCCGTCGCCGAGCGAGAACTGCGCCCGCGTCCGCAGCAGCACGTCGATGCGCGCGCGCAGCTCGTCGGGGTTGTAGGGCTTGCCGAGGTAGTCGTCGGCGCCGCTGCGGAGGCCCTCGACGCGGGCGTTGACCGAGTTGCGGGTGCTGACCATGAGGACCGGCAGGAACCCGCTGGCCTTGGCCTTGAGGATCCGGCACACCTCGAGGCCGCCGATCCTGGGCATGACGACGTCGAGCATGACCAGCGCCGGGCGCTCCCTGTTGAACAGCTCCAGCACCTGCTGGCCGTCGTTCGCCTCGACCACCACGAAGCCGGCTTCGGTGAGCACCGAGCGCGCCGTGGCCCGCTCGCCCGGCGAGTCGTCGGCGACCAGGATCTTCACGCCGGAGCTGGACTGGCCCGCGGTCACCCCGTTCAGCTCACCTTCCGGCCCGCCGGGCCGACGCCTTCGGGCCCGGGGCGCCGAGGGGATTGTGTCTGCCCGGAAACCACTCGCCCCAGTATGTCCGAGTCGTCGCCAGGGGCCCAGCCCTCTCCCCGCCGGCGACCCCGGCGGAGATCGCCCACCCGCTCCCCGCCCGGAATGTGAGTCTGAGCCCGAACCTCCCGCCCCATCGCAGCCAGGAGCCTCCCAGGGCGACGCCGACGCCGCGACCCGCGCTTGACAGCCCCGGAGGGCTCGCGTATCCATCCCCGGCCCATGGGTACGCACTACCCCAATCCCGCCGATATCCGCCGCGACTGGCTGCTGATCGATCTCACCGGTCTGACCCTCGGTCGCGCTGCGAGTCAGATCGCCAACATCCTTCGCGGCAAGCACAAGGCCACGTTCACCCCGCATCTCGATGTGGGTGACTTCGTGATCTGCGTCAACGCCGACAAGGTCAAGCTCACCGGCGACAAGCTCGACAAGAAGTTTTACTACTTCAACTCGGGCTTCCCGGGCGGCATGAAGTCCGCTTCGGCGCGCACCCTGCTCGGCAAGAAGCCGGAAGAGCTGATCACCATCGCGGTCCGCCGCATGCTTCCCCGCTCGCCGCTGGGTCGCGCCACCGTGAGCAAGCTCAAGGTGTTCGCCGGGCCCGAGCACAATCACCAGGCGCAGCAGCCCAAGCCCTACAAGCTCCCGTTCTGACACTCCAGCACCCACGGTTCGTCTCATGGCCAAAGACACGATGAAGTACTACGCCACCGGCCGTCGCAAGAGCGCGATTGCCCGCGTGTGGCTGTTCCCCGGCGAGGGCAAGATCCTGATCAACCGCCGCGAGGCCGACAGCTACCTCTGCCGCCCGACCAACCTCAAGCTCATCGAGCAGCCCCTGGTCGCCGCCGGTAGCCGCGAGAAGTACGACATTTGGGCCACCGCCAACGGCGGCGGTCTGTCCGGCCAGGCCGGCGCGATCCGCCTCGGCATCGCTCGCGCCCTCCTGCAGATCGACCCCGAGGCTCGCTCGTCGCTCAAGAGCGCCGGCTACCTCACCCGTGACTCCCGCGCCGTCGAGCGCAAGAAGTACGGCCGCGCCGGCGCCCGCCGTCGCTTCCAGTTCAGCAAGCGCTGAGCCCCCTGGCGCTCGCGCCCCCGAGAGCGGAGCTTCACAGCTCCGCTCTCGCTGCTTTCGGCGCCCGAGATACCGACTGTCTCTCGGGGGCATGTCCCCTGCGACCTGCACGTTCGGACATGTCCTCAGGAGCATGTCTGGTCGTACCCGGGATGCTCCCGCAGCGGCGACCCGCGGCTGGACTCCACCCGGTTCCGCGGCCTCATGCTTCAGTCCCCGCCGCGCGGCTGGACCTCGACGCGGATCCGCGGCCTCGTGCCTCAGTGCCCGTAGCGACTGGGCCCGACCCGGATCCGCGGCCTCATGCCTCAGTCCCCGCCGCGCGGCTGGGCTCGCTCCGGACCCGCGGCCTCGTGCTCCGGTCCCCGTCGCGCGGCTGGGCTCGGCCGGGCCCGCGGCCTCGTGCTTCACAGGCGAGGGAACCTCGCGGCGTATCCCGACGGGTGAGCTCTACGCGGGTCGTTCGACCCCACTCGCCCCTGCGACCCGCATGCTCCGCCCCGGTCCGTGCATCCGCAACGACGGCCACGGTCGTCGGCGCCAGGGATCGCCTCCTCGATTCGCCCCGTGCCCTCGGACACGCCTGCGCCCGCCGCCGCATGGCCCCGTGCTCTCGGACACGCCTGCGCCCGTCGCATGGGCCCCGCGACGGCGGCCTCGCGGACCGCCGTCACCTCTCTCCGAGCTCCTGACCCCTAGTCCAGGTCGAGGTCGCCGTCGCCTTCCTCGTGGCGTCGACGCCCGCGGCCGGCGCGTTTCTTCGGGCCGTCGCTCTCGTCGCGGTCCCGGTCCCGGTCCCGGTCCCGGTCCTTCCGCCCGCGGCCCTCGGCGGGTGGGGGTTCCGGAGGTGGCGCCGCCACGAAGCCTCGCGCGGGCGGCCCGCCGCGGTCGTGGCTCGGGCCTGAATCGAAGTTGCGAGACGGCCGCCCCGGTCCGGCGGGCGGGCCCGGCGGACGCGAGCCGAACCCGCGATCGTTCGGCGGGCCTGGCGGGCGCGAGCCGAACCCGCGGTCGCCCGGCGATCCCTCGCGCGGCGGCAGCGGGCGCGAGTCGGGTCCGCCGCGATCATTGAAAGAACGGCCCGGCCCACCGGGGCGCGGGCCATCGCCCGGGCGCGGCGGGCCATCGAGGCGCGGTCCACGGGGCTTGTCCTCGGCCACGCTCACGCGGATCTGCCGCATGTCGAGCGTCGCGCCGTCCATCGCTTGCATCGCCGCTTCGGTGTCGGCCGGGTCCTGGAACGCGACGAAGCCGAAGCCCCGCGATCGTCCGGTCTCACGGTCGGTCACGACCTTCGCTTCGGTCACGGCGCCGAAGTTTGCAAATGCGGCTCTCAATCCCTCGTCGGTCGTGTTCCAGCTCAGGCCACCGACAAATAATTTCCTCGCCATTCTCTCTTCGCTCTGCGCGTGCGCGCGGCGCCTCACTTCGGATGCTGCGCGCGAACCATGCCTTCTGTCAATCGGCGCCCCGGCGGCGCCGACAGCCAGACCGTCTTCCTGCTTCCATCTGCTCTCGGTCCTCTCGTCTCCCGTCCTCTCGGCCTCTCCTCTCGGCCTCTCGTCTCCGGCCACAAGCGGGGCAGAAATGTCGTACAACCCCCACGCCCTTGAGGGCGGTCCTGAACTGCGTCACGCCTCGCTCCTGGCGCCGGCGCGCCCCTCCCCGGACGGCACCCGCTTCATGTTCTTCTCACGCCACGAAATGATCCTCGCGGCCCTGGAGACCCCGCGCCTGATCGAGCTCGCTCGCGTCCTCCAGATCTCCGAGCCCGCGCAGCGCCAGCGGGGCCAGCTCATCGACCTCCTCTGCACCGCCCGCTATCACGAGTTCCGCGGCTTCCTCGAGCGACTGAGCGTGCTCGAGCTGCGCGAGGTCTGCGGGTTCGTCGGCCTGCGCGACACCTTCGGCGACCCGGCCGAACTCATCGATCGCCTGCTGTTCACCGACGGCCGCTCGCCCGCGCCCCCGCCCGCACCTGCGGCTCCGGGGGCGCCCGCGCCTCCGCCTGCGGGCGCCCCGGCGGCCCCGCCCAAGCGCCGCGGAGCCAAGAGTCAGGCCCGCGGTGAGCTCGGCTTCGAGGCCACCTTGTGGCAGGCCGCCGATCGCCTGCGCAACAACATGGACGCCGCCGAGTACAAGCACGTCGTGCTCGGCCTCCTCCTCCTCAAGTTCATCAGCGAGGTCGGCCCGCCGCTGCGCGCCGCCGGGGCCAAGCCGCCGCCGACGCGCGGCTTCAAGGTGCCCGCGGCCGCGCGCTGGGACAAGCTGCTCGGCAAGGCTCACTCGCCGCAGCTCGGCCACGACCTCGATCAGGCGATGGCCGCGATCGAGGCCCAGAACCCGACGCTGCGCGGGATCCTGCCGCAGATCTACCAGCGCCCCGGGCTCGACGCGGCGCGCCTCGGCGAGCTGCTGCACCTGCTCGACGACATCCCCGATCTCGGCTCGCAGGGCCGCAAGGCCCACGACGTCCTCGGCCGCGTCTACGAGTATTTCCTCACCTGCTTCGCCTCGGCCGAGGGTCGCAACGGCGGCCAGTTCTACACCCCGCCGAGCGTCGTCGGCCTGCTCGTCGCCCTGCTCGCGCCGACCCGCGGCACCATCTACGACCCCGCCTGCGGCTCGGGCGGCATGTTCGTGCAGAGCGAGCGCTACTTCGAAGATCACGGCGGTCACCGCGGCGAGCTCAAGATCGTCGGCCAGGAGTCGAACCCGACCACGTGGCGGCTCGCCCGCATGAACCTCGCCATCCGCGGCATCGAGGGTGACCTCGGGGCTGAGCCTTCGGACAGCTTCATGCGCGACATGCACGCCGACCTGCGGGCCGACTACATCCTCGCCAACCCGCCGTTCAACGCGCGCGCCTGGGGGGCCACCGCGCTGGCCGACGACCCGCGGTTTTGCTTCGGCCTGCCGCCCGACGCCAACGCCAACTTCGCGTGGGTCCAGCACATCCTGCATCACCTGGCGCCGCGCGGCCTGGCCGGCCTCGTGCTCGCCAACGGCTCGCTGACCGTCGGCGGCCGCGAGGGCGAGATCCGGCGCCGGATCGTCGAGGCCGACCTGGTCGACGGCATCATCGCCCTGCCCGCCCGCCTGTTCTACAGCACCTCGATCCCCGTGTGCCTGTGGCTGCTCGCCCGCGACAAGACCAGCGGCCGCGACCGCCGCGGCCAGATCCTCATGATCGACGCCCGCGACATGGGCGCGATGCTCGACCGCACCCACCTCGCGCTCCGCCCCGAGGAGCTGGCCGAGATCGCCGGGCTCTACCACGCCTGGCGCGGAGCACCTGCCCAGGAGGGCATGTCCCAAAAGACATACGCCGACGTGCCCGGTCGCTGCCGCGCCGTCGACCTGCCGACCCTCGCCGAGCACGAGTTCATCCTCGCGCCGACGCGGCACGTGCAGCCGGCCGAGGCGGCCAACGCCGCGCCGGACTTCGCCGAGCAGTTCACCGGGCTGCGCCGCGAGCTGCTCGACCAGATCGACCGGGCCGCCGCGCTCGACCGCGAGATCGCCGAAGCGCTGGCCCGGGTCGAGGTCCCGTGAGCGCCCCGGCCCACTGGGTGCGCTGCACCCTCGACGCCATCAAGGCCGAGACCGACAACGCGATCGCCGGCGGCCCGTTCGGCTCCGACCTCACCCAGGCCGACTACGTCGACGACCCCGACGGCGTGCCGGTGATCCGCGGCTGCAACCTCGGCCACGGCGAGCGGCGCTTCTACCCTGACGAGCTGGTGTTCGTGCACCCGGACAAGGCCGACGCGCTGCGCCGCTCGCAGGCCTACCCCGGCGACGTCATCTTCACCCAGCGCGGCACCGTCTCGCAGGTCGGCCTCGTGCCCGACGACCTGCCGTGGCGGCGCTTCGTGCTGTCGCAGAGCCAGATGAAGCTGACCTGCGACCTCGCCCGCGCCGACCCCGAGTACGTCTATTACTGGTGCCGCTCGCCCGAGGTCCAGCGCTACGTCGAGAACTGGACCATCGCCGCCGGCGTCCCGCACACCAACCTCAGCACCCTGCGCCAGACCCCGCTGCTGCTCCCGCCGCTCGCCGAGCAGCGGGCCATCGCCGCCGCCCTCTCGGCCCTCGACCGCCGGATCAGCCTGTGCGACGACCAGCGGGCCGTGCTCGTCCAGCTCGTCGACCTGCTCTTTCGGACATGGTTCATCGAACATGCGCCGACCGCCGCCAAGGAGAGCGGCCTGCGCCACCCGTCGGTCGACGAGGCGCTCCACTCGCGGCTCGCGCCCGCGTTCACCGTCGAGGCCGACCGCAAGTTCCCGCTCGCCTACCGCCTGCTGCCGCTGACCGACCTGGCCGAGTTCCAGAACGGCAGCGCCTTCGGCCTCCCCGACTTCAGCCCGACCGGTCAGGGCCTGCCGGTCATCAAGATCGGCGAGCTCAAGCAAGGCATCACCCGCCAGACCCGCTACTGCGAGCGCCGCGACGGCGGGCGGCGCATCGATCGCGGCGACCTGCTGCTGTCCTGGTCGGGCAACCCCGACACCTCGATCGACACCTTCCTCTACTTCGGCGGCCCCGCCTGGCTCAACCAGCACATCTTCAAGATCGCCGGCAAGCGCCCCGAGGACCGCGCCTACCTGTTCGGCCTCCTGCGCAGCCTCAAGCCGCAGCTGCTCGCCTTCGCCCGCGCCAAGCAGACCACCGGCCTCGGCCACGTCACCCTCAAGGACCTGCGCACGCTCATCATCGAGTTCCCGCCGGTGATGATGCGCGACGCCTTCGACGCCCTCACCGCCCCCTACTTCGCCAAGATCGGCGCCTGCGACGAGCTCCGCGCCGCCCTCGTCACCACCCGCGACGAGCTGCTGCTCCGCCTCATGTCGGCCCAGGCCCGCCTGCGCCCGTGAGCCGCACGACATGTCCCCGAGGACATGTCCCGCCGCCGCCGACCGCGTGACCCGGACCGCGCCCCGGGGTTATCGTGGTGGCCCCCGGCCTGCGGAGGCTCCCCGATGAAGAAGCTCGTACGGATCTGCGCCCTCTTCAACGCCAGCATGATCGCCGCGTTCCTCGTGCCCGGCGTCCTGCCGCTGCTCGGCATCACCGTCCCGCCCTCCCCGTTCTGGCTGTGGCTGCCGGCCCTGCTGGCGCTGTTCAGCGTGCTCGTGCTGTGGGTGTCGGCCTCGGACCTGCGCCGCTACGGCACGTTCCCCTACTGGAGCGCGATCAGCCGCCTGGCGTTCTTCTTCCTCACCTTCGCCCTCGACTTCCCCGCCACCGCCGGCCGGATCGTCGTGCTGATCGCCCTCGTCGACCTCGTCCTCGGCGTCGCCTGCCTCCGCGGCCTGCCCCGCGCCACCGGCCGCACCCCGCTGCAGCTGCTGCTCCACCGCGGCGCCGGCTGAGCGCGGAGCCGGGTCCGCGCGGCGCCGACGTGCATTCACTTCTTCATGCGTATCCGACGACCTCGGCAATCGTAGCACCGCGAAATGCCTTGAAGAGCATGTCCTTCGGGACATATCCCACATGCCCGCCACGACATGTCCCTGGGGACATACCCGCAATCCCCTCCGTGCACCTCCCCGGCGCGCGCGCTCGCTCCTGCCCATCCGCCTCCGCCCGCGCTAGATTCGCCCGCATGCTCGCCCGCCTGCGCCTCTGCGCCGCGACTCTCCTGCTCGGCGCCTGCCCAGCCGCCCCCGCGACCACCACCGACGCGACCACCACCACGACCACCACGACTCTCACCACCGGTACCACCGACCCGACCACCGGCGAGCCCGCGGGCTGGCAGGTCGCGCTCGAGCTCGGCGTCGAAAAGGGCGCGCTGTTCAGCCTGTGGGGCCCGCAGCCCGACGACGTGATCGCCGTCGGCGGCCAGGGCGTCGGCCCGACCTCGAAGGGCCTCGCCCTGCGCTGGGACGGCATCGAGTGGACCGAGCTCGCCCTCCCCCCCGGCACCCCGCGCCTGCACTGGATCGCCGGCGTCGGCGACGGCATATGGGCCGTCGGCGAGGCCGGTGCGGCGCTCCGGCGTGACGGCGACACCTGGACCTCGACCGCGACCGGCTTCGAATTGCCGCTGTGGGGCGTCTGGGGCGCCGCTCCCGACGCCGTGTGGGCGGTCGGCGGCGACGGCTTCGTCGGCGGCCCCTCCGTGCTGCGCTGGGACGGCGAAGCCTGGGCCCCCGAAATCCTGCCGCCGCTGCCCGACGGCTGCCACGCCCTCTTTAAAATCGTCGGCACCGGCCCCGCCGACATCACCGCCGTCGGCGACCTCGGCGTCATCCTGCAGTACGACGGCGCCGCCTGGACGCAGCAGGACACCGGCTCGATCGCCGACCTCATCAGCGTCAGCGGCCCCGCCGCGCACCGCCTCGCCGTCGGCGGACGCGCGAACGCGCGACTCGCCTGGTGGGACGGCCAGCAGTGGACCGGCACCACGCTCGATCGGCCCGGCCTGTCGGGCGTGTGGCTCGACGACAGCGGCGCGGGCTTCGTCACCGGCTCGGGCGGACAGATCCTCCGCGTCACCGCGGGCAGCCTCGAGCCTGAACCAGAGGACAGCCCGACGCACCTGCTGCTGCACGCCGCGTTCGGCTTCACCGGCGGCCCGCGCTTCGCCGTCGGGGGCAACCTCGCCGGCATGCCGCCGCACGTCGGCGTCATCCTCCGCCACCCCGGTCCGTGACCGCGTATCCTCGCCGCATGCGCTTGCCTTCGCTGTCCGTCCTGCTCCTGCTCGGGGTCGCCGCCTGCACCCCCGACCCCGGCACCACCACCGACGTCGCCACGAGCACGACCACCACTGACGG
Source organism: Nannocystis bainbridge (assembly GCF_028368995.1). Lineage (GTDB taxonomy): Bacteria > Myxococcota_A > Polyangia > Nannocystales > Nannocystaceae > Nannocystis > Nannocystis bainbridge. The sequence continues at coordinate 2,010,911 of NZ_JAQNDL010000001.1, forward strand.
CACGAGCACGACCACCGACGCCACCACCTCCACCAGCTCGACCACCGCCCCGACCACCGGCACCCCGACCTCTGGCGAGCTCACCACGACCAGCGACACCACCGCCAGCAGCACCACCGGCGACCCAGGTTATTGCTGGGGCTTCGACGCCGGCGCCCCCGCGCCCTTCCTCGATCTCTACGACTACCAGGACAACCAGCTCGCCAAGGGCGTCACCCTCCCGCTCGAGTGCGGCGGCCAGGGCTCGTGGATGTTCGGCCTCTACCCCGAGTTCGGCGGTTACCTGCCCGCCGGCGAGATGGTGATCTTCAACCTCACCGTCGACGTCGAGGGCTACGACATCAACCCCGCCGGCCATTTCTTCAGCGGCGAGGTCTACTACTACGTCGGCTGCGACGACGTGCTCGGCGGCGTGCTCGGCGTCGTCCCGATCATCCCGCCCGACGAGCTGCCCGATCCCGCCGTGCTCGACGGCCTGCTCGCCGAGGTCCACGTCGGGCTCGACGCCGCCGGCCAGACCCTCAGCTTCGACGCCACCATGCCGCTGTCGGCCCCGACCGAGCTGACCGAGGATGGCTGCATGTTCGGCCCCTGAGCGCGCCTGTCCCTCGGGACATACGCCAAAACCTCGCGGAGGATCCGGCCCGTGAAGATGTACATTTTGATCCGCGCCAGCGTCCCGCTCGGGTTCGCCATGGTCGCCGCGGCCCACGCCTCCCTGGCCGCCTACCTGCGCTTCCGCGACGAGCCCGAGGTCACCGAGTGGCTCGCCGGTCCGTTCCGCAAGGTCGTGTGCAAGGTCGGCGACGCCGAGTTCGCCGCCGCCCGGGCCGCCGGTGATTTCGTCGTCCTCACCGAGTCCGCGCTGGACGGCGCCGAGGTGGCCCTCGCCTTCAAGCCGCGCGCCGAGTGGCCGCGCGCCTTCCAGTTCTTCCCGCTGTACCGCAGCTGAACCAACGGCGAATGCCACGACCCGCGCGCTCGCGCGAATCGTGGCACTTCACGCCCGGGCGCCCGGGCGTCGGTGCGACCGCCGGCCTCCGTCCATCACGGAGCGGCCGGCGGCGCCGGGCTCACACGCCCTCGCAGATCTTCGTCGTGCCGTCGAACACCTGCGCGTTCATGCAGACATCGACCGTCGAGCAGCCGCACGAGCCCTCGAAGCACGTGTCGGAGTACTGCGTGCCGGCGCAGTCGGAGTCCTGGCCGCAGCCGCAGACGCCGTTGTTGCAGACCGCGTAGCCCGGGATGCCCGCGCCGGAGCAGTCCGCGTCGCTGCCGCACTCGCAACGACCGGAGCCGGTGTTGCACACCGGGTGGCCGCCCTGCGCCGGGCAGTCGGTGTTGGCCTCGCACGGGTCGAAGCAGGCCTCGTTCTCGCACTTGGCGCCGGTCTTGCCGCAGACCGCGACCTCCGCCCCGCCCTCGATCGGCGTGGCCATGATCTGCTCCTGCGTCAGCGTCTCGCACATGATGAAGTCGCTCGGCACGATGGCGCACTTGCCGACGCCCTCGCCGATGTCGACGCAGGCGTAGCCCATCATGCAGTCGGCCTGCGCCGCGCAGTCGAGCACCCACCCGCTGATGGTCGCGTTGCACTGCGTGTCGGTCGAGCACTTGAACGAGTCGTTGACGCAGCGCTCGTTCTGGCAGGTGTAGCCCTGGTCGAGGCCCATCAGCTTGCAGTCGTCGTCGCCCGCGCAGGCCTCCTGGCAGAACTGACCGTTGCCGCCCGCCGTCGGGTCTTCGGTCGTCGGGCCCGCGGTCGTCGGCACCGTCTCGGTGTCGGTGCCGGCAGTTCCGTCGGTGCCGGCAGTTCCGTCGGTGCCCGCGGTCGCGTCGGTGCCCGCGGTCGCGTCGGTGCCCTGGGTGCCCTGGGTGCCCTGGGTGCCGGCGGTCGAATCGGTGGCGACGCCGGAGGTCTCCGTATCGCCGCCCTTGTCGTCACCGCAGCCGGCAGCGAGCATGGCCACGAACAGGGAAATCACCGGCGTCTTCACAAGAAATGAGAGTTGCATGGCCGCGAGGGTACATCACGTGCCCGCCGCCGGCCACGGGCGGGATCGCAATGTGCGATGTGTTCTTTGAGACATATAGAACACGTTTCCCCGGCGGCCGGCGTTTGCATGATTTTTTCGTGCGGCCGTGAATATTGCCTGCCAGCGCCGAGCTTCGCCGCCACGGCGCGCCTCGTCGAACGCGCAGCGGGCTCGACCATGATGTTGCGAGCGCGAGCGCAACCACGAACAGGGCTGGTGTGGCGCAATGCGAGCTATCCTGTGAATGCACGCTGCTCGCTGTTTGCGGGCGTTACCGCGGTTTCAGCAGGATCTGCGATTTGCCGGCTTGCGCGATCCGCCGGCGCGGACGAGCGACCGCGACGATTGTCCGTGCGCGCAGGTGCCCGCCTCCCGCGCACGCTCGCGCGCCAGCGGTCCCGTCATTCTCGCGACGCTCGTCGCTCGCCCGGCGCTCGCTCTCACATCGCCGCCACCGCGTCATGGAAGCGCTCGAGCACCAGCCCGAACAAGAACCACACCGGCATGTAATCGAAGCGGATGAGGCCGTGGAGGTGATAGCGCGAATAGCTGTAGTCCCACGGGCAGCGCCCGGTCAATCGACAGAGCGCCGCCCCGGCCACGTATTCGACGACGAAGATCAGCACCATCCACAGCGCCCCGCGCCCGAGCCACGGCCAGCCGCGGATCGCCTCGTGGATCGGCTCGAACAGCAGCCCGCCCGCCCCGTACAGCGGGAACATCCACACATACGTGTGACCGAGCAGCCGCAGCCGCTGCTCCCGGCTCAGCTTCAGCTGCCCCGAATCGCCGCCCAAATCGCCGCGCACGCCGGTGACGAGCGCGTACGACGCCGTCCACAGGATCTCCATGCACCAGCCGAACGCGCCGTACACGACAAGACGGACCATGAACTCCTCGCACACGCCCGGCCAGACATGACGGCGACCCGCCCCCGCGCAAGCGGCCGCGCCGGTTTGCCCGCGCCGCGCGGCCCCGCGTTCGACCGGCGCGCCAACGCCAGCGCGGCCGCTCGCCGGCGGCCTCGTGGACCTCGGCGCCGCGCAGCCGGCGACGGCGCGCCAGCCGGCCGTGACGGCTGCCGGCTGCTCGCCGGGCGCAAGCCCCGGCGCCGCGCGAGCGGTCGCCCGCTCTCATGACATTCCCCTTCGGGCATGCCTGAAGCAGCATGTCCCAAGGGACATTCGCAAGCCCGGCCCGGGCGCGCCCAGCATTGTGGCCGCGCCTGGACCGAGGTCATCCTTATATTCGCCCGCCCGCCGAGCGGCCGTCGACCTGCATCGGGATCTCTGAAACTCGCCGCTCAGATCGCCGCTGGCAGGTCCCAGCTCTGGACCATCCCCTCCTGCGCTTGCAGCAGCTTCGCCGGCACGTAGTAAAGCTTGCCGCTCGGGCTCACCGCCACCCGGCCCACGTCCGGCATCATCGCGAACACCTCGAACACCCCGGTGAACGGCTCGATCGCCAGCACCTCGAGCGACGACATCGAGGCGTACACCAGTCCCGTGAACGAATCGTGGCTCAGCCCGGTCACGTGCGCACCCAGCTCGGTGACCGGCTCCGACAGCTGCGTCACCACGTTGTAGCGGAACAGCGCCCCGCCCTCGACCGCCACCAGCAGGTGCGCCGGGCTCACCGGCGCCGACGCCGTCACGCGCGCCGGGAAGTTGTGCACCACCGCCACCGTCGCCTGCTCGAGATCGGCCGTGTTGTACTCACCGTTCGCCGTGCTGTTGCCGACGTACAGCACCCGGTCCTCGCCCCACGTCAGCCCTTGCGGTCCCGCGTCGGCGACCGGCGCCATGAACGGCCCGCCCCCCATCGTCTCGGTCGCGGGGATGACGATCGGCAGCGGATTTATCGCGTCGTCCTCGACCAGGCGGGCGACGCCCTGGATGATGTCGCCGAAGCAGCCGCCGATGCACGTGTACGTGATCGCCACCTCGCCCAGCCCCTCGACCGGCTGCGGCGGCGGCACCGGCCCCGCGGCCACCGGCGGCACCTCGGTCAGCTGCGGGATCGTCAACCGCCGCAGCACCTTCACCTCGCCCATGTCGAGGTTCGACACACCTGGCCATTCGGTCAGCTCGCCGTCCGGCCGCAGGCGCCGCAGATAGTCGGTCCCGCTGCGCAGCGTCACCATCCACGCGGTGCAGTCGTCGGCGAAATCGATGCCGATGATCTTCTCCGCGAACGGCCCGTTCAGCTGCTCGAGGCTCGGGTCCTGGCACTCCACCGGGCGGTCGCACGCGCACGCGGAGCCCCAGCACGCGCCGTCGCTCGTGCACGCCACTCCGGCGCACGGCGCCACCGGCACGCACGCGCCCTGGCCGTCGCACGCGCTGCCGGGGCCGCACTCGCGGTCGCCGCACGCCTCGCTCGCGCCGGCCAGCGTGCACGCGTCCGCGGGCGCGTGACAGCTGCCGGAGATGAAGTCACAGACCTGTCCCTCGGGACATGGATCGGGGCTCTGGCCCTGACACAGGGTCACGCACTGGTCGTCGACGCACTGCTGATTGGGCTCGCTGCAGGCCCCGCAGCCGGCCGGCGTGGTGGTGGCCGTCGCGCTGTCGGAGGTCGGCCCCGTCGTGCTCGAGGTCGAGGCCGCGGCGCTATCCGAGTCACCCTCGCTGGTGGTCGTCGGCGCCGTCGCCCCGGTGTCCGTGGTCGTCGCAGTCACCTCGCTCGCGCCGCTCGTCGGCGTCGTCGTCGGACCCGTCGTCTGCGTCGCCGACCCCGAATCGGCGCGCCCGTCGTCGCCGCAACCCGCCACGCCCGCGCAACCAATCAACCCGCCCAGAACCCATCGCTGCATCATCCCGCCGCTCTCCGGCGGCGAAGCTATCACTTCGCCGCGAGCGACGGCGCGCACCTGCGCTCGCGGACGGGCGCGTCTTTCTTACGGTTCACGGCGCCCTCGCAGCGGCGCTCCAGCCCGTCACCATCAGCACGCGCCGACCACCCGTCATCGACCCTGCGATCCTCACCGTCGCGGCCTGCCTACTCGTCACGCTCGCCCCGAGGAGCCGCTCGCGTCCCCGGCGCACCCGGTCTCCGCGACCTGGCTCTTCGGACAGAATCATCCGCGACCGACCTCGCGAGCCCGCGCAGGGAAAATTGTCCCCGGGTCCTATGATGATCCCGCCCATCGCGGACCTCCTGCCGGCCGCCATTCTCGTGCCCAGCTTCCCCTCACGCGGCACCAACATGTCTCTTCGGACACTTCACGCGCAGACCCGGCCGTCACGCGGGCGTGAGCACCTCGTAGGTCGCGCGCAGCGCCTGCCATGATTCGTCCGCCAGCTCGGACGGCCGGAAGCACCACAGCTCCTGCAGCCGCGCCAGCCGCGGCCGCGCGGCCACCAGCGCCGCCACCGTCTCCGCGTCGAACTCCGTCCCCGGCAGCTCGAGCCGCTCGAGCGTGCCGGCCCACGGCGCCCTGGTCATCCGCCGCAGCAGCTCGTCACCCTGAGTGCAGTAGCGCAGCTCCACGTGGCGCAGGCCCGGCATCCCCTCGGCGGCGCACAGCGCCGCCAGGTCGGCCGACTGCCAGCCCACGTACCAGTCGTACTGAAAATCGATCGCCAGCCGCTCGAGCGCCGGCAGCCGCGCCGTCGCCAGGAACTCGAGCCCCGACCCGCGCGGCGTCGGGCCCGGCCCCCAATCGCGGCGGTCCGAGGGCCCGAGCGGCGTTTTCCCCAGCCACCCGAGCTCGAGCTCCTGCAGCGTCGCGTGCTGCAGCCCATCGAGCCCCAGCTCGGCCCGCGGCAGGCTCAACTTCGTCAGCCCCGGGCACTGCGCCAGCACCTGCGCGACCTTGTCGGTCGCCAACCACTGCACCCAATCGCGCTCGTGCGAGCGCTCGCACGTCAACGCCAGCGATCGCAGCGCTGGCCACGGCCCGCCCGCGATCACGAGCGCCAGCGCCGGGTCGATGTCGTTGCGCCCGCGGGCGTTGCTGCCCAGATCGAGCTGCACGAGCCCTGGCGTCCGCGCCAGCATGGCCCGCAGCGCCGCCAGGATCGGCGCCGCGTCGTCCGGATCGTCGATCGCCAGCGACATCGAGGTCCTCGCCGCGTCGAGCTCGAGCACGTCGTCCCAGCGGTCGCTCCAGTGCCGCCGACGATCGAGCGTCAGCTGCTGCAGCCCCGGCGGCAGCCCGACCGCCGCGATCGCGTCGGTCAGCGCCGCGAACTCCTCCTCGTTGCCGCCGAGGTCGCAGGCGAGCGTCAGCGCGCGCAGCCGCGGCTCCGCGCACAGCCGCGGCCACGCCTCCAGCCCGCGCTCGATCGCCAGCGTCAGCGAATCACCCGCCTGCAGCAGCTCCTCCGCCGGTTCGTCCGCGCTCACCGCCCCAGTGTACCCCCCGGCCGAGCGCGCCGCGACCCGTCGTCACCGCGCAGCTTCGAGCGATCACGGACTGCCCTCATTGCCACGCTACTGTCATTGGCGATCGCCCCGCCAATGTCGTGACGGCCCGCCCTGTCACGACCCGGTGACGCCGCGCCGCCGTCGCGTCACCGACCTTCACCGCATTGCCGCCTGGCCTCCGCGGTAGTTGACACGAACGTCGCCGAATCTCCCGCAGGGCGTCGGCCGGGTGCAACCTTCGCCTCGTAGCGTCCCCGCGCCGGCGCTCGATCGACGGCAGGAGACCCTCGATGCCTCGCACTCGCTTCACGCTCCGCCTCACCCTCCCCGCCTTGTGGCTCGGCCTGTTCGGCGCGCCCGCGTGCGGCGACGACTCCGCCGCCATGACCGACTCCGCCGGCAGCGACACCGGCGGCCAGCCCGGCGAGCCTGGCGAACCGGGCCAGCCCGGTCAGCCCGGCCAGCCTGGCGAACCTGGCCAGCCCGGCGGCCCTGGCGATCCTGGCGACCCCGGTGATCCGGGGCAGCCCGGCGATCCCGGCGAGCCGGGCGACCCGGGCGAGCCTGGCGACCCCGGCCTCGACTTCGAACGGGCCCCGCGCTCGAGCGTCGTCGCCCTCCACTTCGCCGACGATCTCGGCACTGGCGCCGCCGACATCGCCGAGCTCGTCAAGACGCTCACGGGACATGTCGCAACGGACAGCTTGCCGCCCGGCCTGCAGTTCCCGCTCGCCCCCGCCTCGACCGACACCGTGCGCGTCATCGCCGGCCTGCGGTCCAACGTCCTCGTGCGCTGGCTCGACCCGCTCGGCCACGACGACCTGCCCGAATCGCCGCGGTTCGGCGCCAACAATGATTATATCGCCTACTTCGGCGACGGCTGGAACGACTCGCCCGAGAATGTCCCGCAGTGGCACGGCAGCGGCAGCGGCGCGTGGCTGTGGGTCAATCACGAGTACATCTCCGGCAGCAGCCCGACCAGCACCTCCGCGCCCGACGGCCAGCACCGCACCCTCGCCCAGTTCCTCCGCCGCCTCGAGCTGCTCGCCCTCGACATCGGCGGCGACCTCTGGGACGACGCCTCGCTCGTCACCTACGGCGCCGAGTACAAGCGGCAGGTCGGCGGCTCCTGGCTGCACGCCGTGCAGGACCCCGCCACCGGCGAGTGGGCCCTCGACCGCAGCCGCCCCGCCGTGCGCTACGACGCCACCAGCGCCACCCTCACCAAGATCACCGGCCTCGCGGGCCTCAGCAGCGACAAGGACGACGCCGGCGCCGACCTGCCCGCGAATGTCGTGTCCGGCATCCTCGGCGACTGCTCCGGCGGCCAGACCCCGTGGGGCACCGTCATCACCGCCGAGGAGAACGTGCAGGACTATTACGGCGACATGGAGACCTGCTGGAACGGCCAGCAGTTCGTCGCTGGCGCCGGCTGTGACGCCGGCCAGGACCTCACCTTCGAAGTCGTCGCCAGCGACAGCAGCGAGTTCGGCCGCTCGCCCGACGCCGACGCCAGCCACCCGCGCGACCTCTACGGCTACCTCGTCGAGATCGATCCGGGCGCGCCCGCCGACGAATATTACGAGAAGACCACCCCCGGCGTCGGTCACCGCAAGCTCGGCGCCATCGGCCGCGCGCGCTGGGAGAACGCCACCTTCGCCGTCGACGATCAGTGGCGGCCGCTGGTCGGCGAGCCGCTCGTCATCTACGGCGGCGACGATCGCCGCAGCGGGCGGATCTTCAAGTTCGTCTCGAAAAATCCGTACACCGCCGGCATGACGAAGGCCCAGGCGCGCGCGCTGCTCGACGAGGGAGACCTCTACGTCGCGCACTTCGCCGACCTCGACAACACCACCGGCACCGAGCTCGCCGGTGGCGTCGAGCCGACCGAGCAGAACCCTGGCCAGGGCGCGTGGATCCGCCTCTCCGTCGACAACACCAGCGACGACGCCCCCAACGCCGGCACCGCCGCCGGGCCGGCCGGCACCAAGGTCGGCGCCGCGCTGAAGTCGACCGAGTGGAACGCCATCGGTGGCTTGCCGACCGACGACGACGTGCGGCGGGTCCTGTTCACCAGCTGCAACAAGCTCGGGATCATGGAGCTCAACCGGCCCGAAGATCTCGAGTGGAACCCCAACGATCCGAGCGGCACTCCGCGGCTCTACGTCGCCTTCACCAAGCACGGCGGGCAGACCGCTCTCGACGGTGACGGCGTCCTGTTCGCCCCCGACGAATACGCCATGAACTCGCCCAAGCGCAGCGACGCCGTCGGCACCATCTTCGCCATGCAGGAGGCCGACCCGGCCAAGCCTGCCAGCTCCGCCAGCTTCACCTACTTCAAGGCCTTCCACGGCAGCGAGGGCGACGGTGTGTTCGACGCTGCCGACCCGGACAACCTCGTCATCGATCGCAGCGGCGGCGTGTGGTTCGGCACCGACGGCAACTTCGGCGTCAGCGGCCACGCCGACGCCGTCTACTACCTCGACCTCGATCCGGCCCACAAAGCCGGTCAGCCTGGCGTCGTCACCCCCACGTGGGGCAAGGCCCTGCGCGTGGTCGCCGGTCCGAGCGACAGCGAGGCCACCGGCCCGGCTTTGAGCAGCGACATGCGCACGCTGTTCTTCTCGGTCCAGCACCCCGGCGAGGCCGTCTTCTCGACCTGGCCCGGCACCCCGTAGGGAATCCAGGACATGCTCCGCTCGCACCGCCCCGGCTTTCACCTCGCCTCTGCCCTCGCCCTGCTCGGCCTCGTCGCCGTGCAGTGGTGGCTGCCCGCGCGCGCGAGCTCCGAGGCCGCGGCAGCGCCCGCGCATGTCCCAGACCCGTCGTACGACCCGCTGGCCGTCGCGCGCGCCGCCGGCTCGCGCGTCGACAACCTCGAGGCCTCGATCCCCCCGCAGTGTTACACGCGGACCGGCGCGACCTCGAACCCTTGCTTTGCCTGTCATACTGCCTCGCAAGATCCGAACGGCATGAACGACTGGCACCTCCAGCAGGAGTACGCCTTCTCGGACGAGGGTCGCCTCAATCACTGGACCAACCTCTTCGTCGATCGGCGCCCGGCGATCGCCGCCATCGCCGACGACGACATCCTCCGCCACGTGCGCGAGGACAACTACGGCCCGCTGCGCGCCGCCCTGCGCGATCGGCCCGACTTCCCCGGTTACGCCCCCGACCTCGACCTCGCCGCCGGCTTCGGCCCTGACGGCCTGGCGCGCGACGGCAGCATGTGGCGGACCTACGCCTACAAGCCGTTCGTCGGCGCCTTCTGGCCGACCAATGGCAGCACCGGCGACGCCTTCGTCCGCCTGCCCGAGACTTTTCGGACATGTCCCGAAGGACATGTCTCCGAGGCCATCTACAAGATCAACCTCGCCGTGCTCGAGGCCGCCGTCGCCGGCCCGGCCAAGCCGCCCGCCGGGTTCGCCTGGCCGACCGAGCCGCTCGACGAGCGCAGCGTCGGCGTCGACCTCGACCGCGACGGTCGGCTCGCCACCGCCACCGTCCTGCGCGGCCTGCCCACCCATTACTTCGGCGGCGCCGCGCGGCGCCCGGTGCGCCGCGGCGTCTACCCCGAGGGCACCGAGTTCTTGCACAGCGTGCGCTACCTCGACCCCGACGCGCCCGGCCTGCTCGCCGCGCGCATGAAGGAGCTGCGCTACGCGAAGAAGGTCGACGAGCTCGATCGCTGGGCCACCCAGCGCGCCTACGAAGAGGAGTTCGACAGCCGCCAGGAGGGTCAGCTGCCGCGCTGGCGCGGCTCGCCCGAGGTCGGCCTGCTCGGCGATTTCGGCTGGCAGCTGCAGGGCTTCATCGAGGACGAGCGGGGCCGCCTGCGCCTCCAGACCGCCGAGGAGCACCGCTTCTGCATGGGCTGTCACAACGGCATCGGCATCACCGTCGACCAGACCTTCTCGTTCCCGCGCAAGCTCCCGGGCGCGTCCGGCTGGAAGTACCAGGACCTGCGCGGCACGAGCGACGTGCCGGCCGCCGGCCACGCCGAGCCCGAGTACCTCACGTACATGCGCCGCGTCGGCGGCGGCGACGAGCTGCGGGCCAACGACGAGATGCTGGCGCGCTTCTTCCCCGGCGGCGCCCTCGACGAGGCCGAGGTCCGCCGCGCCGCCCCCGGAGGCGACCGCGACCTCGCCTGGCTGCTCGCCCCCTCGCGCGCCCGCGCCCTCGCGCTCGACAAGGCCTACCTGCTGATCGTGCGCGAGCAGTCGTTCACCCGCGGCCGCGACGCCACCCTCGCCCCCGCCGCCAACGTCCACCGCGAGATCGGCAGCAAGACCACCGAGCTGGCCGCCGCCGAGACCCGCTGGCTCGACGCCCGCCTCCAGCTCGCCTGGCCCGCGACGCCGTGAGCGACGTGCTCTTCAAGACATGTCCATGCAGACATGTCTCGAAAGACTATTAAAGATCCGGGCAGTCCGCGGTCGGATTCCACGCCTGCCAGCAGCTCGCCAAATACCACGAGCCCGGTGGCTCCGCCTCGGTCGACCGCAGCTCGAACTCCGCGTTGGAGCCCTTTGCGGCGCAGCGCGGGCTGATGTCCGGACCGGTGTGGACGATGATGCAGCGCGGCGAGCCGCCCTGGCTGACCCATTCGCCATCCTGGCGCACGCACGTCGGCACCGGGGTCGATCCTTCGCCCAGCTGGTACAGCGAGAAGTCGCAGACCGCGTCGATCTCCGGCGTATCCGGATCGGCGTCGCGCACACAGTATCGGAAGCATTGCGACCCGAGGTTGGCGCTCGCCACCGTGGCGGCCTGCGCGAACGCGTCCGACCAATCGTCCTCGCAGATCGACGCAGCATTCAGCCCGAACTCGCGGCTCGCCGCCAAGAGCCGCACCGCCGGCGGCGCGGCCATCGCATCGCCGCTGCAGGCCGGCCCGATCCCGTGCTGGGTCTGGAACGCCGGGTCGTCGGCGTCCGCGTACGTGATCGCCTGCCCCTCGGCGTAGTCGGGCGGGACCCCGCCGACGGTCCACAGCCGCACCTCCGCGCCGATCGCGATCGAATTGCGGAGCAAATACTGCCGCGTCAGCAGGTCGGCGAAGTGCCGCGTCGGAGTCAGCACCGCCGCGTCGGCGCTGGTCCGCTCGCCATCGTCGCCGCGATCGACCGGCGAGCAATTGTCGTAGACCGGCCCGGGGCCGCCGCAGACGGCGCCAGCGCGCCAGCAGATCGCGGGCGACAGATCCGGCGGCTGCAGGTCGCCCCAGAAGACCTCGTTGTCGCCGAAGATCGCCTCGTGCCCGGGCGCGACCGAACAGTCGTTGCCCGCGCTGATCACGATCACCAGCAGGTCGGCGGTCTCGCGCAGGAAGCCGTACGCCGGATCGCCCGCGTCCTCCGAGCGCGTGATGACCTGCTCGAGGCTGGCGAGCGGGCTCGTGAACTCGCAGCCCGCCACGCCTTGCGGCACCGCGCAGCGCAGCGCCTCCGCCAGCTCGACTCCGTCTGGCAGGTTGTCGCCACTCGGCGCCACCTCGAGCCAAGGCCGTACTGCGACCTCGCCCTCGCGCCCGGGCGTCGGCCTCAGCGTCAGCGAATCGAGCGAGCACCCCGCCGTGCACGCCGTCCGCGCATCGATCCCCTCGGCCACGAACTCGCCCAGCCGCGCGCGACAGCTCTCCATGCGCAGCGCCCCGCGCTCGGCCGTCGTCGCGCACTGCGGATTGCCGGCGTCGGTGGTCGTGACCGCGAACCGCAGCGACGGCGCCGGCCTGACCGCGCGCAGCACCTCCACGAGCGGCGCCATCGCCCCCGCCAGCTGCGCCAGCCGCGGCGCGATCGCCGGGCTGTCGTCGACGATGAACAGCACGTCGAGCTCGTCATGAAACTCGACGTCGATCGGGAACGGACCGGGACCCGGGAATCCCGGCGTCGAGGTCGCCTGGACGCAGGTCCCGTCGCGCTCGTCCGCGCCCAAAAACACGCAGCGCTGTCTCTCGGTACAGTCTTCCTGGACCCGACAGGCACCCACCGCCGCCGCCTCGTCGGCGCACGCGAGCGAGACAGCGAGGCTCGCGGACATCAGGACCCTCGCCGCCGCGCCTGCGTCCTTGAACCCGATCACCGGGCCACGTTACCTTGGGCGCCGATGCGCTCCAAGCCCGCTCGCCACCGGTGCGCCCTCGCGCTCGGCCTCGGCCTGGTCGCCTGTCACGAGCCCACGGACGGAGCGACGTGCTTGCCGCCCGCACGCCCGCTCGACGATGTCGTCGAGATCCCCCTCGACGACATCGCCGCGAACGCGCCGCCTTGGGCCCAGACGCTGCGCTGGTACTGCGAGGACCCGCCGCCGGACGAGCTGCTCGACGGCTGGTACACCAGCGCGCTGATCTGGGTCGACGGCGAGGACTGCGACCCGTGCGACCGCGAGCGGATCGCCAGCCTCGCGGTCACCCAGGTCTGCGACGCCGAAGGCCCGCCGGCCCTGCGCCTGCTGTGTGGGCCGATCCCGCTGTCGCTGGAGCCGTGGCAGCGCAAGGGCTGTGTCTACGCCGTCGCCACCACCAGCGGCTGCGTGTATTGATCGCGCTGCCCGCGATCGCCAGCACCGCGGCACGCACCGCGGGTCGTGCCAATCGCATGACCCTCGCGAATCACCACACTCTGGCCTCGTGCCGGCCGCGCCTCACGCCGCCGCCGGCGCTTCGCGCAGCCCGGCGACCACCGCTTCCATCCGGTCGTACGACACCTGCATCCCGCTCTCCATCCCCGAGTTGATGTGCCCGTCGCGGTGCTCCTGGCACGAGTGCTTGACCAGCGTGCGCATCGTCGTCACCCCGTCGACCTCCTCCAGCGTCATCGTGTTGAGCGCCTCTCCGTCGGGGAAGCCCTCGAACACCTCCGTCGACACCACCCGGTGCGGCCGATCGATCTGGCGATATTCGCCGTGGAAGCCGACCTCCATGTCCTGCTCACGGACCACGTAGCGCCAGCGCCCGCCCTCGCGCAGGTCGACCTCGCAGACCAGCCACTCCCCCGTCTCGAAGCCCCACCAGCGCTTGATCAGCGCCGGCGTCGTGCAGGCCTTGAAGATCAGCTCGGCCGGGTAATCGAACACGCGGGTGATGAGGATCTCGGTGTCGGACGGCAGGGTGACGACGGCCGAACCATGGCGATTGGGGACATTCTTGGGGCTTGTCATGACTGCTTCTTCTCCTGGGATTGGAGCTCGGCGAGGAGATCGTCGAGCCGATCGAGGCGGGTGTTCCAGGTCCGCTCGAAGCGGCGGACCCACTCGTGGATGGGCTTCAGCGCCGGACCGTTCAGGCGGTACCAGCGGTGCTTCCCGTCGACTCGCACGTGCACGACACCGACCGCCCGCAGCACGCCGAGGTGCTTGGACACCGTCGGTTGACTGAGGCCCAGCCGCTCCGCGAGCTCGCCGACCGTCGCCTCCCCGCTGCCCAGGGCATCGAGGAGGTCGCGTCGGCTCGCCTCGGCGACGGCGTTGAAAACGTCGGTGGTCGTGGGCGTTCGAGCCACTTCGATATCATATTCCCATATCGGAATATGTCAAGCCCGAAAGCGCCGCCGCCCCGACCGGGCGGTCGAGGCGGCGGAAGAAGGGGCCCTGGCGCGGCCCTGGGCTCAGCTCCAGCGGACGCGCGCGCGCAGGCCGGCGAGGCTGCCGTCGGGCGCCACGCCGACGATGAACACCGGGTGGACCGGCCCGCCCTCGGGGTCGGCGCCGACGATGTACACCTGCAGGTCGGCCAGCGACGACTGCATCGACTGCGCCAGCGCCACGGCCTGCGCGGTCTGGCCGGGCGTGTGGTGGTCGACCAGGCGGCGGAAGAAATCGGCCGCCGACTCGATGCGGGCGATCTGGTCCTTCGGGTCGTCGAGCTTGAGCCCGAGCGTGGCCACGAAGCTCTGCGCCGTCAGGCTCTCGAGCTGCGCCGGCGCGTGGAAGCTCAGGAACTGCTCGTTCGTCAGCTCGGTGCCGTAGTCGTCGAACACGAGGTTGTAGGCCAGCGACTCGAAGTGGTTGGCCAGCTCCTCGCCGCCGCGCTGGCGGTGGCGCGCGACCTTGACGGCGAGCCGCCCGAGCGGGGGCATGGTCGCGACCTCGGCGGCGGACAGGCCGTTGTCGTTGGTGTCGAACGCGGCCACCAGCTGCTCGCGGGCCACGACCAGCGCCTTCTCGATGTCGCCGCGGTCGACCCGCTCGCTCGGGTTGCCGTCCTGGCGGACGATGAAGCGGTAGAAGAAATCGACGAGATCGCGCTCGGCTCCGGTGAGCTCGGCGATCTTGCGCCGGATCTCCGCGCGGCTGGTGATCTTGTCGCGGCCGCCCGCTTCAATGATCTGGGCGGCCGCCCACTCGAACGCTGCATTGACCTCGGACTTGGCGATGCGTGTCACCGCGCGAGTGTGCCCCGGCTGCGCCCCCCGGCCAAGCGAAATCACCGCCCGCCCGCAGCCCTCGCAGGCCCCGCAGGAGGCGTCCAGGAGCCGAACCGCGGGTCCGTTGCAGATCGCGCATGGACCTCGGGTCGGGCCACGCCCCACGCGTCCACGCCGCGATCCCTCGCGCGCCGACACCTCCGCGCCCGCCCGCGTTCGGAGTCCCCGGAACTGCCTGTCTCTTCGGCCAGATTACATGTCCTTTCAGACACCCTATCCGGGCACGCCGCAAGCTGACCGTTCGGACATGTCCCTCGGCACCGCCCGGCGATCGCCGGCGCCTCAGCAGCGCGCGAGCGCGGCGATCGCCAGCGCCACCAGCCCCGCTCCGCCGAGCAACCACGGCCCGGCCCTCGTCCGCCGCGCCTCGGCCTGCTGACGGGTGATCGCTCGCTGGCGCCGCGCCGCGCGGCCCGGCGGCAAAAAAGCCTGCACCTCCGCGACGCGCCACCGCCTCGCGGCCGGCACCACGATCGGTCCTCCGCGCACCGTCACGTCGCCGCCCGAGCGCAGCGTGAAGGCCGGCTCCTCGATCCGAAGCGCCGCATGGCCGCCGGGCAGCTCGACCGTCTCACCCGTCGCGGTCGCCAGCGCCGCCACCAGCGACTCCGCCAGCGCGCGTCGCTCGGCCGCGAGCGCATCGATCTCCGCCAGCTCGGCCTCGAAGTCGGCGAACTGCGCCGGCGACAGCCGGGCCGCCAGCTCCGCCAGCTCGACGTCGAACAGCGACAGCGCCCCGCCGGTCAGCGCCTGCAGCACGCGGTCGTACACCACGTCGACCGAGCAGCGCCACGCCGCGTCCTCGTCGTCGCTCGCGCCGACCACCTGGCGGAACAGCCCCGCGTTGTCGGCCTCGAAGCCGCGCGTCTCGCCGTTCGTATCGACCTCGAGGCTGCCCCCGCCGACTCCGCGGTGATACGCGAGGTAGATCGCCGCCTCCGCGGTCGCCCCCGCGCGCCGTCCGGCCTCGTCGACCACCACCAGGGCCGCCTCCGCCAGTCGGGCGCGCAGCCGCGGACACTCCGCGAGCGCCGGATGCTGCTCGGGCAACCGCAGCCCGCGGCGCACCGCCACCGCGCGCGGCACCAGCCATCGCTCGCCCTTGGTGTCCGCCAGCTCGAAGCGCGTCGCCTTGCCCGCCAGCGGCCCGAGCACGATCTCGGCCGGTCCCTGGCCGTCCCACCGCCACGGATCGATGGCCACGAGCCCGGGGACTACCAGCGCTGCGGGCATCCTGCCTCCATCGGCGCGCAACCTACCACGCCGCCGTCCCAGCCTCCAGACCCCTGCGCGCCCGCCGGGCGGCCATACGCCTGTCCTGAAGTACAGGTCAATATTTGGGTCCTGCTGCCAATCGCGCGAATGGAATCACTCACCGCCAGGTTGAACTCGCCGAGAGATCGAGCCGCCGCGCCCCGAGGGTGCTCGCCCCATGGGCCACCCCATGCGGTCGCCCCATGGGGCCGGCTCCTTCCGCGCTCGCTTCGTGGCGCCCTCGTGTCGACATCGCAGGGGTTTCGCCGCGGCGTGTCGCTTGCTGAAAGCGCGACCGAGCCCGCGGCCGTCGCCGCGCTCGGGCCCGGCCCGAATGCGACGACTCCCCGAACTCGGCTCAAAAGGGAGTACTGTCGATCCATGTCTTCGCAAATCAGAAATTATAGCCTCCGCTCTCTCATCGCGTCGAGCGCCTTCGTGGCCACGTTCGCCGCCCTCGTGCCCGCGGCGCACGCCGACCCCACCCGGCTCTGGGGCACCTACGATGGTGGTTCCGAGTTCGAGGCCGGCCGGGGCGTCGTCATCGACGACGAATTCAACGTCGTGTGTGTCGGTGACACCGCCTCCGAGACCGGCATCGCCGCCGTGACCGAGCAGGGTGATGCCTACATCTCCAGCCACGACGCCTTCATCACCATGTTCGACTCGATCGGCCAGCAGATCTGGGGCCGCTACTACGGCGGCGCTGGCGACGACGTGTTCCACGACGTCGTGTTCGACGAGGACGACGGCGTCTTCTTCGCCGCCGGCGGCACCCGCTCGCCGAACACCGGCAACGCCATCGCCTCCGCCGGGACCCACCAGACCGCCCTCGACGGCGACGGCGACGCGATGCTCGTCAGGTTCCGCAACAACGGCTGGCGGATGTGGGGCACCTACTTCGGCGGCGACGAGCACGAGGAGGCGTTCGCCACGTGCATCGATTCGGAGGGCGATGTCTACATCGTCGGCACCACCACCTCCGACGATCTGTTCACCGGCATGCTCGGCTTCACCCCGTGGGACGACGATCTCGACGGCTCGGTCGACGCCTTCGTCGCCAAGTTCGACGGCGACACGGGGACGCTGCTGTGGGGCACCTACTACGGCGGTTCGGGCGGCCAGACGCGGGCGCTCGACTGCGCCGTCGGCTCGGACGACGCGGTCTACGTCGCCGGCTACTCGACCTCGGCCAACAACGAGCTCGACGGGATCCACGCCGACAGCCACGGCGGCGGGCAGGACGGCTTCCTCGTCCGCTACGACTCGCTGGGCGACCTCGAGTGGGCCACCTACTACGGCGGCAGCGGCGACGACCAGGCCCGCGGGGTCGCGGTCGACGTCGAGGGCCTCGACGATCACGTGTACCTCGTCGGCGTCACCGGCTCGAGCGGCGGGATCAACTCCGGCCTCTCGACGAGCCTCAGCGGCACCACCGACGCGTTCGTGGCCCGGTTCGAGGTCGACGGCGACCTCACGTGGGGGCGCTACTTCGGCGGCACCGGCTTCGAGCAATTCGACGGCGTCTACGCCTCGAACACCATCGAGGTGTCGGGCGCGACTTCGTCGTCCGGGCTGTTCTCGAGCGGCTTCGACAACACCTACTCCAGCGCGGGCTGGGACGGCATGTTCGTCACCTTCCTCGACGACGGCGGCATCGATTGGGGCTCGTACAACGGCGGCGACGGGACCGACGAGTCGGTGCTCGCGGTCGACCGCCGCTACGACTCGCTCGTCGGCGTCGGGGCCACGCTGTCGACCAGCAACACCGGCATCAACGCCTCGACCTCGCCGGGCACGATCCACGACGCGACGTACAACGGCGATTACGACATCTTCATGACGTTCGTGCGCATGTTCTCGACGTGACCTGCGGCGCGGGCCCCGGCCGCGCCGGCGGGGCCCGGTGAGCGAGCGAGGTGACGTAGTTCGGGCATGACCTTCGGGACATGCCCGAACAGTCAGCCTCACGGGCCGACGTGCTTCACCTCGCCCGCGATCACCATCCCGACCCACTCCGACAGCTGGACCCCGTCCACCGCCGTCGTCCAGAACGACGGCGAGCGCAGGGCCGTGTGGCCCTGACCGAAGTTGTAGAGCACCTGTCCCTGGCCGATGTAGTAGGTCGCCGCCGCCTCCTCGTGGTCGGCGCGCAGCGACAGCAGCCCGTCCTCGTAGACATCGGCCGGCACGATCAGCGGCAGCCCGTCGCACGTATCGTGCTGACCGTTGCCCCAGCCGAACGCCATAAACGCCCGGATGACCGCGTCCGCCGTGTTCGAGAACAGCCCGAAGCGGATCTCCGGGTACGCGCTCAGCGTGTGGGCCAGGATCTCCGTGGCGAAATCGTCGGGGTCGGTGCAGTCCGGCCCGCACGCCGCCAGGATCGTCTCGTCGAGCCCCCACACCTCGCGGAACGTCCGCTGCAGGCACGGCGGGATCACCGAGTTGGACACCGGCGGGCCCGAATCGTCGATCACGATCATCTGCGGCCCCGGCCCGAACGCCTCGGCCACCTGCGCCGCGTTGAGCCCCGCCCCGAACCCGCCCGCGCTGATGCCCGTCAGCAGCACCCTCTCCGCGCCCACGAACGTCGGCACCCACTGCTGCAGGTACTTCGTGATGTTGGCGTAGCCGCGGAAGTGGCGGACCTGCCCGCCGAGCAGCGTGTCACGGTCGCCCCCGTGAATGTCGCCGGTGCAGTACGGCACGTAGATCATGCTCCAATCCTTGACCGGGTTGCCCGGATTGTTGCGATTGAAGATCCCGTCCGGCGGCGGGATGAACGGGATGTTGAACGCCGAGAAGTCGCACACGTCGTTGAAGCAGGCCCCGCCGCCCTCGAGGTAGATCATCACGTTCTTCGACGCCGGGTTCAGGCTGGCGCCGAAGCCCGCGGTCGCGCCGTTCATGCACATCGTGCCCGGCACCTCGAAGTATTTCCATTGCAGCGGCGGCGCGTCGATGGGTTCGACCGCCGTGCAGTCGGCCAGGCAGCCGTCGAACGGGTCATCGTCGCCGTCGTCGCACGCCTCGCCGGGGTCGACGTGACCGTCGCCGCAACCCGGCGCCGGCGGCTCGCCGGTCGTGCTCGATCCGCTCGAGCTCGAGTCCTCTCCGTGTGAGCCGCTGCCGCTGTCCGGCTGCGTCGTGGCGGCCTCGGTCGGCGCTCCGCTGCTCGACGTGCCCGCCGTCGTCCCGTCGGTCTCGCTGCCGGACGCCTCCGAGTCCGACGCGCCCTGACCCGACGACTCCGCCGCCTCGCCGCAGCCGACCAGGATGCCCGCGCCGCACACGACCCGCGCGAGCGAGGATGAAAGCACTGTCTTCCTCATGAACAACCCTCCTGCGGCAGTGATATCGCCGAGCACACCCGACGATCGTCCCACGCCCGCGAGAATGCAAGGAGGAGCGTCGCCCCCAACCCTCTGCAAATGTCGGCCGCCGAGCAATGCGGCGATCCTTGCACATGTCCCGAGGGACATCTGATTCTCCACCGGCTCCCGCGCCGCAGCGCCGCTCGCGTGACCACGCACTCGAGCGCCTCGCCCGCCCCGCTCGCGCCATCCTCCCTCGGCGCCACCGGTCCTCGCCGCCGTCGTGATGACAGTGCCCGTCGCGCCGGCGCGTCCTCGCAGCCCCCTGCCACCCTGCGTCGGCCCGTTGTTCCGCCGCACAGGTGCGGCCCGACCGCCCGGTTATGCACAGCAGACTGGGGAGGCGAAGGCGATGCTCGGGCGCAGACAGTTCGGCAAGCTCGGTGGGTGGTTGGCGCTCGGGTTCGCCTGCGATTTCGACCGCGGCGGCGATTCGCAGCTCGACGGCGATCGCTGGCACAAGGCCAAGCAGATCGCCCGCGACCTGCTGCTCATCGGCCCCGACGGTCAGGATCTCAAGCTCGAATATCTAAAAATTCTGATCGACGATGGCCTGCCGCCGACGAACGCCCCCAAGAAGGTCCTGATCCTCGGCGCCGGCATCGCCGGCCTCACCGCCGCGCACCTGCTCAAGCAAGCCGGCCACCACGTCACCATCCTCGAGGCCAACCCCCGGCGGATCGGCGGCCGGATCAAGACCTTCCGCAAGGGCGACCCGCAGCAGCCGGCGCCGTTCGCCGACCCCGCGCTGTACGCCGAGGCCGGGGCCATGCGGCTCCCCGAGTTTCACCCGCTGGCGCTCGCCCTCGTCGACAAGCTCGGCCTCTCGCGGCGGCTGTTCTACAACGTCGACGTCGTCGCGCCCGCCGCCACCGCCGTCCCGCCGGTCCGCTACGTGTCCTTCACTGGCGCCACCTGGCAAAACGGCGCGCCGCTGCCCGGCTTTGTCCCGCCCGATCAGGCCCTGCGCACCTGGATCGCCGTCAACGGCTTGCTCGTGCGCCGCGACGAGTACGCCGCCGACCCCGCGCTCGTCAACGAGGGCTTTGGCATGTCCGGGGCCGACGTCGATCGCACCACCGCCACCATCTTCAACGACGCGCTCGACCCGGTGCGCGACTACTACTCCGACCTGCTGCCCGACGGCACCCGCGAGAACAAGCCGACCGCCGCCTGGATCGACGGCTGGGCCCGCGCGATCTACGATTTCGACGGCTTCTCGATGAATCGTTACCTCACCGAGTACGCCCTGCTCGAAGAGGCCACCGTCGACGCCATCGGCACCGTCGAGAACGCCACCTCGCGCCTGCCGCTGTCGTTCATGCACACCTTCATCGGTCGCAGCGACATCGCCCCCGGCGCGCGCTACTGGGAGGTCGACGGCGGCCTGTGGCGCCTGCCCTACGCGTTCGAGCCGGGGCTGCACCCGCACATCGAGCTCGACCGCCGGGTCGTCCGGATCGTCACCGGCGACGGCCAGCACGGGCCCGCGGTCCGCGTCGAGACCATCGACGAGAGCGACGCCCCCGGGCCCGAATACACCGCCGACCTGGCGATCGTCACGATCCCCTTCTCGAGCCTGCGCCACGTCGAGTTCGAGCCCATGCTGTCGTACGGCAAGCGCCGCGCGATCATCGAGATGCACTACGACGCCGCCACCAAGATCTTGCTCGAGTTTCGCCGCCGCTGGTGGGAGTTCACCGAGGCGGATTGGCAGCACGAGCTCGACGCGATCGCGCCCGGCCTGTACGCCCAATACGGCGAGGAGCCCGTCACCCGCGTGTTCGGCGGCGGCTCGGTCACCGACAATCCCAATCGCAACATCTATTATCCGTCGCACGCCGTCGCCGGCAGCCCGGGCGGGGTCGTGCTCGCCTCGTACACCTGGGCCGACGACGCCGCCCGCTGGGACTCCATGGCCGACGACGACCGCTACGGGTTCGCCTTGCGCGGCCTGCAGGACGTGCACGGCGACCGCATCGAGGCCTTTTATACCGGCCGCGGCCAGACCCATAGCTGGATGAACGACAGCTACGCCTTCGGCGAGGCCGCCGTGTTCCTGCCCGGCCAGCTGATCGAGCTGCACCTCCACACCCTCAGCGTCGAGGGTCCGCTGCATTTCGCCGGCGAGCACACCTCGCTCAAACACGCCTGGGTCGAGGGCGCGCTCGAGTCCGCCGTGCGCGCGGCGCTCGAGGTCCATCGCCGCTGATTGCGCCGGAGTGCCGACGTCCCCTCTCCAGCGGCAGCATCGCCGGCCCCGATCTTCGCTGCGAACTGCAGCGACCTCACCGAAGCCAGATCTCTCATCCTCCCGACAATCGATGTCGTCGGTGGAGACAATCCTGGCGCGCCCTCGCGTCCGACCCACGCTCCGGTCGCGCCATGGTCATACGATTCGCCGCGGTCCTCGCATTCCTCGGGCTCGCCTGCCACGCCGCCGCGCCTGAAGTCGCTCCGCGCAGCGACCTGAGCCCGATCCGCGACGTCGTGTTCTCCCCGCAGCCGCTCGAAGCCAGCCACAACGCCCGGGTCGCGCGCCTCGTCGACGAGGCCGAGCGCAGCCTCGACATCGCCATGTACTCCTTCAACGACGCCGAGATCCGGGCCGCCCTCGCCGCGGCCGTCGAGCGCGGCGTCGAGGTCCGCCTCCTCTACGAGACCGCCCGCGAGGACCGCAAGCTGGACGGCGACGCGTTGCAGGACTCGCCCTCGGGCCGGCTCGAGCAGGACGGCGTCGACGTGCGATGGGTCAACAAGATCCTCCACCACAAGCTCATGATCGTCGACGGCCCGCGCGACGACCTCGAGGCGGCGGACAGCGCCCACCTCGTCACCGGCAGCGGCAACTGGTCGCGCGGCGCCGCCACCCTCTACGACGAGAACACCCTGTTCCTGCGCGGCGAGCGAGCGCTTGTGCTGCGCATGCAACAGGAGTTCGAGCACCTGTGGCAGCACTCGCGCGATTTCGTCGGCGATCCCGCGCTCGCCAGCCGCGCCTCGACCCTGCTGCTCGACGACGCGACGATCGACGACGAGCCGGACGCGCACGTGTACTTCACCTCGGCCAACTTCGACCTGCGCGGCGCCGACACCTTCGTCGCCAGCGGCCGCGAGACCGTCGCCGACGCCCTCGTGGCCGCCATCGCCGACGCCACCGAATCGATCGACATCGCCTCCGCCCACCTGCGCCTGCGCGCCGTCGCCGACGCCCTGATCGCCCGCGCCGACGAGCTGCCGATCCGCGTCTACCTCGACGGTCAGGAGTACATCGCCGCCGCCACCCACGCCGCCCAGGCCGAAGCGCTCGCGGCCTGCCTCGCGGCGGCCGGCGCCGATCCGGCGCGTCAGCGGGCCTGTGAAGCTCGCGGCGCTCGCTTCGGCTACCAGGTCGGCGCCGCCGGCGTCGCCGTCCGCTACAAGGTCTACGCCTACCGCTGGCACGCCAGCTACGCCCTGCAGATGCACCACAAGTACATGCTGATCGACGGCGACGAGCTGTGGACCGGCAGCTTCAACCTGTCTGCCAACGCCGAGCACGACACCTTCGAGAACATGCTCGTGCTGCGCGGCCCCGCCTACGCCGGGCTCGTCGCCCGCTTCGCCGCCAACTTCGCCGCCATCTGGGACACCGGCCGCGAAGACGAGCGCCTGGCCGCCCTGCAGCGCGACCTCGACGACGGCGGCCCGGTCCCGCTGGTGTTCCCGGCCATGGCCCTGGAGCACGGCGAGATCGCCGATCTCAAGCGGCAGATCCGCGAGGCCTGCCCCGCCGTCGACTCCCCACATTACCGCGCCCACCCGGAGTCGCACCGGACCTGCGAGTGAGCTGTCCTTCGGGACAGCCTGCCTCCGCGGCCCCCGTCGCCGGCGGCACGGCGCCCGAGCGGGGCCCGCGCGGCTCGCCGTCACGTCGCGCCGCGGTCACGTGACCGCCTCGCGGGGTGACCCGAGAGTCATGTCGAGACCGACAGCTCGGTCGGGCCGGCGCTCGCCCACGCCGCGCCAGGCCCGGGCGCGCCCCTGCGCCGAGATCGCGCAGGGGGCCATTCTCGCGCGCGTAAACACCGTTCAACGATTGCTCTCGCCTTGCTCCCGCGGGCCGTCCTCGGCTACCGTCGCGGCCTCGTTCGCCAAGCAGTCTGCGGTGGTCGGGAGGGGTCGGATGGCAGCGCTCGCATCTATTCTCGCGTTGATCGGCAACCGTCCGGTCTACACCTTCAATGTCGACGGGCTCGACGCCGAGGCCCGGGTGCTGCGGTTCACCGGCCAGGAGGGGGTCAGCGCGCTGTTCGAGTTCCGGCTCGAGCTCGCCTGCCCGCACATGCTCGAGGTCGACCAGCTCGTCGGCAAGACCGGCGTGCTCGAGATCGCCGGCGTCGACGAGCCGCGGTTCGTCCACGGCATCGTCGCCCACGCCGAGTACATCGGCGAGAGCCGCGAGTTCGCGCTGTTCGCCGTCACTCTGGTGCCGCGGGTGTGGCGGCTGTCGCTGCGCCAGGACTGCCGGATCTTCCAGGAGCAGCGCACGCCGGACATCATCCGCGCGGTGCTCGAGGTGGCCGGCTTCAAGCCCAGCGCGTACCGCTTCGACATCGTCGCCTCGTACGCCCCGCGGAACTACTGCGTGCAGTACCGCGAGAGCGACTGGGACTTCATCAGCCGCCTGCTCGAGGAGGACGGCCTCTTCTATTACTTCGAGCACGAGGAGGACAAGCACGTCCTCGTCATGTCCGACCACAAGGGCACCCACCGGCCGATCGCCGGCGACCCCGAGGTGTGGTGGAACAGCCAGGACGGGCACGTCGAGGATCGCGAGCACATCCACGAGTTCCGGTTCGGCCAGCACATCCGCTCCGGCAAGGCCAGCCTGCGCGACTTCTACTTCCCGACCCCTGATCAGGGCATGGAGGTCCGCTCCGAGGCCAAGCACGACACCGACCTCGAGGTCTACGACTACCCCGGCGAGTACCGCTTCCCCGGCGGCAACGACCCTGACCGCGGCCCTGGCATCGCCAAGAACCGCATCGAGGCGCTGCAGGCCACCCGTCGCAGCGGCACCGGCAAGGGCGACTGCATGCGCCTCGTCCCCGGCTACGCCTTTACGCTCGCCAACCACCGGCGCAGCGAGCTCAATGGCGAGTACACCCTGCTGACCGTGCAGCACCGCGGCGAGCAGCCGCAGGTCCTCGACCAGGACGCCAACAGCGGCAACGCCTTCGTCTACGAGTCGCGCTTCACGTGCATCGAGCGGGCTGTCATCTACCGCCCGACGCGCGCCACCCCGCGGCCGTTCGTGCGCGGCCTGCAGTCGGCCGTCGTCGTCGGCCCGCCCGGCGAAGAGGTCCACGTCGACGAGCAGGCCCGCGTCATGGTCCAGTTCCACTGGGACCGCCAGGGTCGCTTCGACGATCACAGCAGCTGCTGGATCCGCGTCAGCCAGCTGTGGGCCGGCGCCGGCTGGGGCGCCATGTTCATCCCGCGGGTCGGCCACGAGGTCCTCGTCGACTTCCTCGAGGGCGACCCCGACAAGCCGATCATCACCGGCCGCGTCTATCACGGCAACAACAACATCCCCTACCCGCTGCCGGCCGAGAAGACCAAGAGCACCATCAAGTCGGAGAGCTCGCTCGGCGGCGGCGGCTACAACGAGTTCCGCTACGAGGACCTCAAGGGCTCCGAGCAGATCTTCATGCACGCCGAGCGCGACCTCGACATCCACGTCAACCATGACCGGATGGAGAACGTGCTGCACGACCGCCACCTGCGGGTCGGCGACGCCGTCAACGGCGAGAAGGTCGGCGACTTCAACGAGCTCGTCATGCGCGACCGTCACGTCCGCGTCGACCGTCACCGCCACGAGCACATCGGCGGCGACGCCTTCGTGCACGTCGGCGGCATCGACGGCGACGGCAACCAGCACGTCATCATCGACAAGCACCAGTACACGCTGGTCCGCGTCGACCGCCACGACCACGTCGAGGGCTCGGCGATGGCCAAGGTCGACAAGACCACCTCGCTGACCATCGGCGACGAGGCTCACCTCAAGGTCGGCAGCAAGACCGCGATCGAGTCGGGCGCCGAGATCCACGTCAAGGCCCCGACGATCGTCATCGAGGCCGGCACCGGCATCACCGTCAAGGGCCCCGGCGGCTTCATCACCATCGACGCCTCGGGCGTCGTCATCCAGGGTCGCCTCGTCAAGGTCAACAGCGGCGGCGCTGCGCTGGCCGGCAGCGGTTGCGCCCCGATCGCCCCCGAGGACGCGCGCCCCGCCGAGCCCCAGTCACCCAAGCCCGCCGACCGCGGCGCGGAGACCTGAGCCATGCCGCCCAGCGCACGCATCACGGACGCCCACACCTGCCCCGTTCACGGCGGCGGCCCGGTCTGCGTCGGCGACGCGACCATCATCGTCGGCAACGTCCCCGCGGCCCGGTTGGGCGACGGGCTCATCTGCCCGTGCGGCCCCGACCTCATCTCGCAGGGCGAGAACACGGTGATCTTCGGCAACATGCCGGCCGCGCGCCTCGGCGACGCCACCGCCCACGGCGGCGCCCTGGCCCAGGGGTGCCCGACGGTGCTCATCGGCTCGACCGCGCAGACCGAGGCGCTCAAGACCGACAAGCCGTTCTGCGAGAAGTGCCCCTACGAGCAGCGGCCGCCCGAGCTCGAGGGCTTCCCGCCGGTCATCATCGACGCCCACATGCACATCCAGAGCGGCAACTGTGCCCCGCTGCCGCCGCTGCGGGCCAAGGCCATGGGCGTGCGCATCGATCGCGGCACCGTCAACTTCATGGCCGGCGTCCCGATCCTCAGCTCGCTCATGGTCGGCGACATGGGGGAGGTCGCGCCCGAGCCGACCCACGTGGTCGGCGAGCGGCTCATCAGCGAGAACAACGGCATCGATTTCCTGGCCGGCGGCGCCGGTGGTTACTTCGTCGGCATCTCGATCGTGCTGACGATGGACATGGACTTCTGCCACCTCGACGGCTACGAGGGCCTGCACATCTATCAGGAGGACGAAGAGGGCCGGCGCTGGTACGCCAACCGCAAGAACGGCACCCAGCGCTACGAGGACTGCCGGCGCGTCTACCTCGACAGCAACGAGGACCTGCCGATGGACCACGAGGAGGACAATCCTCAGGCCCAGGAGGGCGCGATCGACAGCTCGCGCCAGTTCGACCGCTACCTCAAGGACATGCGCTCCAACTGCTACGAGACCTGGCGGCAGCAGCGGCGGCGCACCGAGATGGTGGCCGCGCAGAACCCCCTGCGCCTGCTCCCGCTCTACCACTACGAGCCGCGCCGCTACATCTCGATGGAGGCGCCCGACGCCCCGTTCCAGAACCTGGTCGAGAACGGCGGCCTCTACGTCGGCCTCAAGATGTACACCTCGCAGGGCTACATGCCGAAGGAGTCGACCGAGCGCGGCAAGAAGACCGGCGACGTCACCCGCGCCTTCTTCAGCCGGCTCGCCGGCGAGGGCCTGCCGCTCCAGACCCACTGCACCCCGGAGGGTTGGTACACCCACCACCGCGAGCTCTACATCGACCTCGCCAGCGACGAGATTCGCGACCAGTACAAGCACCCGATCGACGGCTCGCTCGACGACCGCGAGCGCATGCAGTACTTCCAGGACCACTTCGTGCACCCCGAGGCGTGGCGCCTGGTCATGCAGGACAACCCGTCGCTGCGGCTGTGCCTGGCCCACTGGGCCTCCGACAAGCGGCTGTGGCGCGACAACGTCGCCGACTTCAAGAAGCCGATCATGACGCGCGAGGAGCTGCGCGAGTTCCAGAAGTGGGCGATCGGCCGCAATGGTTCGCGGTACTACCGCAACATCCACGACCTGTGGTCCGAGTCGCCGTTCGCCAGCAAGGCCATGCCCTCGGTCGACGCCAAGGACACCATCTACGCCAAGAGCTGGATCCGCAGCATCGTCGAGATGTGCGGCGAATACCCCAACTTCTACACCGACCTGTCCTACCTGCCGATCTTCGAGAAGTACGAGGCGTGGGGCGGCGAGGACGTGCCCTACTGGCACCAGTTGGTCGAGATCCTGCGCGAATACCCGCACATGGTCGACAAGCTGATGTTCGGCACCGACTGGTACATGATCCTGATGGACAAGCTCGGCTACCGCAAATGGTACGAGGAGACCATCAAGGCGCTCGAGGAGGTCTCCAAGGCGCTCGAGGGCCAGTGGTCGGCCCACTTCCTGTTCCACCAGTTCGCCATCATCAACCCGATCAAGTTCTACCGGCTCGACAAGATCGTCGACAAGCTCAAGGCCAACCTCACCACCGCGATCGGCCGGCTCGACGGCGGCGACAAGGCCAAGATGTTGTCCGACCTCGAGCGCCGGCACCAGGTGCTCGCGGCCGCGTGCGACCAGGCCCGCCTGTCGCGGATGCAGAGCGCGGTCAAGCAGGGCCCGCTGCGCTTCACCGGACCGGAGGGCTGGCAGTGATCGTCCAGCCCGGCCCCGACGTCGAGCGCCGCGAGCTGCTCGCCGTCGCCTTCCACAACTACCCCCTCGACGACGCCCTCGTCGCCTGCCAGATCCCCATCGGCACCCCCGGCGGCGCCGCCGTCATCTCCTACGAGAACGCCCTCTGCTCGCTCCACGTCGACGAGCACGGCGCCGCCATCCGCGAGCTCATCACCGACGTCGTCCCCGCGATCGCCCCCGGCGACCTCGCCCCGGTCCACCCCGCCGTCCCGGGCCCGGTCTGCACCTACCTGCAGAGCCGACGCATGATCCGCTACGACCTCGCGGCCCACGCGACCCGCCAGCTGCGCATGCTCCACGGCGACAACACCCTGCTCGCGGGCGCATGGCTCTCGGGCCAGGAGACGCGCCTCGCCGTGCAGGTCGAGGACACCAGCCGCTACGACGACGGCGGCCTGGTGCTCGGGCGCATCGAGGTGTTCGACCTCGCCACCGACCGCCGCCTCGGCGCCGCTCCGCTGCCGCGGGCCCGCGACGCCGGCCAGGGCTGGGCGGCCGGCGCCGACATCGTGGCGATCGCCCAGAATGGCGGCCTGGCGGTGTTCACCGCCGATTTCGCCCTGCTCATCGAGCACCCGCTGACCCGCGCCGCCCGGGACGCGCTCGCCGAGGCTGGCGCGTCCGAGGTCCACTCCTTGCGGATCCACCCCACGCAGCCGCTCGCGGTCCTCGCCGCCTGCACCGCCGACACGATGGGCGTCCGCGACTTCACGCTCCACCGGATCACGTGGAGCGCGACCGGCAGCTTCGAGGTGCGCCGCCTGGCCAAGCTGCACGCCGTCGGCGACGTCGGCTTCGGCGCGTTCGCCCCCGCCGGCGACGCCCTCGACGTCCGCATCGCCACCGGCGGCGTCACCTGGATGATGCTCGCCGTCGGCCCGCACGCGCTGCTCGACCTCGGCCCCTCGCGCGGCCTGCAGGGCGCCGGTTGGTCGGGCCCGCGGCGGTTCCTCGCGTTCGAGCGCGGCGCGGCCCAGATCGCCGTATGGAACCTGCCCGAAGGGACAGCATGAGCGCGCGCGGCATCGTCGAGCTGTGCTGGGGCCCGCAGCAGGGCGCCAAGGCGGTCGTCACGCCCGGGCGGCCGCTGACGCTCGGCCGCGACCCGGCGGCCTCGCTGGTGCTCGACGACCCGACCGTCGCCCCGGTGCACGCCGCCGTCGAGTGGGACGGCAGGACCGCGCGCCTGCGCCACCTCGGCGGCCCGGCCCTGACCTTGCTCTCGGGACAGGCCGTGACCACCGTCGCCCCGCTCGAGCACGCCGCGTGGATCCGCATCGGCGGCACCGACCTCAGCTTCCACGTCGAGGCGCTCACCCCGGCCCCCTGGTCGCGCGAGCCGGACGACGAGGTCGCCGCCGAGGCCGCGCTGGCGCACCTCCAGCGCGTCCCCGGCCCGCTGTTCGCCGTGCTCGACACCGCCTGCGAGCCGCGCATCGCCGAGCTCGTGCGCGAGTCGGTGGCCCCGTGGCGCTCGCTGTTCGACGGGGTCGAGGGCGCCCGCCTCGCCGACGCCGCCCCGCATGTGGTCTCGCTGTCGGCCGACCCGCGCCTGTGCGCCGACCTCGTGCGCGAGGGCTGGGGCTACCGCTGGGGCGTGCTGCTGACCAGCGACCGCTCGCTGTTCGAGGTCCGCCAGCACCTGCGCAAGTTCCTCCTGGTCCAGCGCGAGGGCACCCCGGAGCCGACCTACTTCCGCTTCTACGATCCCGGCGTGCTGCGCGTGTTCCTCGACACCTGCACCCCGACCGAGCTGTCGCAGTGGTTCGGCGGCGTGATCCGCTGCCACCTCGGCGAGGACCTCGACAGCCCGACCGGCTGGTGGCGCTTCGACGCCCGCTGACCGCCGTTCGGACATGTCCCTTGTGGCATGTCCGAACGGACATGCTCTAAAATACAGGTGGCCCCGCTCACGGGGAGGCGAACGACGGGATGTCGATCTTGTCGAGGCCGCGCAGCGAGACGCTGACGCCGCCGCCGATCCAGATCACCGGCGCCGCGATCGTCACCACCAGCCCCACGAGCACCGCCGCGAGCGCCGGGCCCCGCATCAGCCCCGCGCGATCGCCTCGCCACAGCCGCACCCCGGCGACCACGGCGACCACGCCCGCCGCCGCCTGGGCGACCGCCGGCACCAGCATCAGCGTCACGCCGGGCTCGCGCAGCCCAGACGCCAGCAACAACCACAGCAGCAGGTGCACCACCGCCAGGCCCGCGGCGATCTGCGTCCAGCGGGCCGCGAACACGCGCCCGGCCGCCAGCGAAACCTCGGGGTCGGAGCCCATGCCCCAGCTTCGTCGATGTCGCGCAGCCCGTCGAGGCCCGGCTCCCAACGCTCCCCCGACACCTCGATGGAATCGCGCGCGCCCTCTTCACACCGTGATCACGACCTTGCCCTGCGTGTGTCCGGCCGCCACGTGCCCCAGCGCTGCCCCCGTCTCGGCCAGCGCGTACGTATGCTCGATCACCGGCCGGAGCTTGCCCGCCGCCACCAGCTCCGCCAGCAGCTGTAGATCGGCCTGGCGCGGCGCCGTCATCAGCGACGCCATGCGCGGCCCCGGCAGCGCGTTCCGCAGCATCATGCGCGTCAGCCGGCCCATCGGCCCCAGCCACTCGCCGCCTCCGCCCGCGCAGGCCACGTACACCCCCGTGGGCGTCAGCAGCGAGCGGCAGATCGCCAGCGACCGATCGCCGATCATGTCGAACACCACGTCGTGGCGCTCGGGCAGCGCCGCGTAGTCCTCGCGGGTGTAGTCGATCACCCGCGCAGCCCCGAGCGACATGACCGTTTGCACATGTCGGGTGCTGCACACCGCCGTCACCTCGGCCCCGAGCGCCCGGGCCACCTGCACCGCCATCGTCCCGACCCCGCCCGACGCCCCGACGATCAGCGCCCGCTGCCCCGCCTGCAGCTTGCCGACGTCGCGCAGCCCCTGCAGCGCCGTCATCCCCGCGTCGGGCAGCGCGGCCGCCTCGGCGAAGCTCGCCTCCGCCGGCATCACCGCCCACCGCTCCGCCGGCGCGCGCACGTACTCGGCGAAGCCCGCCTGCACCAGCCCGAACACCCGCTGGCCCGGCGCGAACGCGGTGACCCCCGGCCCGACCGCCGCCACCACCCCGGCCACGTTCTGCCCGGCCACCCGCTGCTTCGGCCGCCGCAGCCCGAACATCAGCCGCAGCAGATACGGCTTGCCCGTCAGCAAGTGCACGTCGCCCCTGCTCACCGACGCCGCATGCACCCGCACCAGCACCTCGCCCGCGCCCACCTCCGGGCGCGCGACCTCCTCCAGGCGCAGCACCTCGGGCCCGCCGTAGGCCGACTGGACGATCGCGCGCATGCTCGCGGGCAGGGCCTGCACGGCCGTGGAAGGATGGATGGAAGCACTCGCGCCGTTCGCCATGGTCATGTCGTCTCCGCCGGAACTTACGCTGTAAGTTGACCGCCAGAAGAGTAAAGCTTACACCGTAAGTTATGGCAAGCACGAAAGCGCCGAAGCGGGCCCAGACCCGCCGCAAGCCGGCCCGGCGGGCCCCGCTGAGCCGCGAGCGGGTGCTCGCCACGGCCATCGAACTGGCCGACGCCGAGGGCCTCGAGGCGCTGTCGATGCGCAGGCTCGCGCAGGCGCTCGGGGTCGAGGCGATGTCGCTCTACAACCACGTGAAGAGCAAAGAGGACGTGCTCGACGCGATGGTCGACCTCGTGATCGGCGAGATCGAGGCGCCCGCGATCGGCGGCGACTGGAAGGCCGCGCTGCGTCGGCGCGCCGTCTCGGCCCACGCGGTCCTGATGCGCCACCGCTGGGCCCCGCAGCTGGTCGTGTCGACCCTCAACATCGGCCCGGCGATGCGCCGCTACGTCGACGCCACCCTCGGCTGCCTGCACGCCGCCGGCTTCTCCTACGCCGAGGCCGACCACGCCTGGAACGCGCTCGACAGCCACATCTACGGCTTCACCCTGCAGGCCCTGAACTTCCCGCTCGAGCCCTCCCAGTACGCCGGCGCCGCCGCCCAGTTCCTCCACCTCATCCCGCCCGAGCAGTTCCCCCACATGCACGCGCTGTCCCTGCTGGTCATCGACGGCGAACACGACGGCCTGCAAGACTTCACGTTCGGCCTCGATCTGCTGCTCGACGGCCTCGAGCGGCTGCTCGGCGCCAAGAAGCCGGCGGTCTAGCTCCGCGTCCGCGTGGACGCGGATCGGACGTGACGACCCGTGACGGGGAGCGTCGTGGGTTCAGGATCCCGTCACCACGGTCACCCACTGGCTCGTGTATTTGTTGTTCTGAGTCGGCGGGCGCACGTAAAACAGGGTCTCGTAGGCGGACGCCCAGTTCGCTCCGGCCAGCAGCTTCCACTGGCGGACGAATTCGCTCGCGCTCTGCGGCGTGCTGATGCGGATGGAGCGGTCGAGGTAGGTTTGGATGAGGTAGGCGGAGCCACCGGCGTCGAAGAAGACGTTGAAGTTGTGATTGGCCCCGGAGACCTCGAATGACATCGAGAAGTTGACGAATGTCTGCGCGGCGAATTGATCGGGCCATTGCGACGGATCCACTCCGTAGTTCCGCTGGACCTGGGTGCCGCGTGACGCGGTCTCCACGAATTCCAGGTTCGCCCCGGCGAAGTAGTTGCAGGACCAGCCGCTATTGCTCATTTTATCGCTCGAGAGCGACGGCAGGCTGAAGTTCTTGTCCAGCTCGTGGAGAGCGTCGTTGGTGGCCGCGAGAACCAGAGAATTGGTGATGGTGGGCATGGATTCCTCCTGAGCCTCGGTGTTACCGAGAATGTCGTCGAGCCCGCGCCGGTGCACGATGCGGATGTCCATCAGCAGAGCGCAGCTGCGGCCGGACGTCCAGCGATAAATGGCGTGGGGCAATGGGCGATTGCGATTCCTTCGGCGTATCGTTGTTCGCTCCCGCCGGCCGAGAACGCGGGAGGAGCCCGGGGTCAGTGGCCGACCCGCCAAAGCCCCTCCGGCCGCAGCTCCGCGGCGCTTCGGCAGCGGCCGGGACGGCTCACGCCCTATTCTTTCGCGAGCGGTTCGTCCGGCAATGGCTGGCAATGCGCGTTTCAAGGGGCGGCATCGCTCGTCACACCGTCTGACCAGCGAGCGCCCATTGGGCGCCCCTCGGGCGCCCATGGGCGACGCGAACTCGCCGCGACGTCCGTGGTTCTGCCGCCGCCGGACGACGACGAACCCTCCGCGCCGGCACGAACGCCGCCGCGGGTTCCCCCGCGCTTCGTGCTTTGCGCGTCGTCAGCCGGACGAGCGCCGGACCTCGTTCGACCGCTTGCGCAGCGCGTCGAGCTTGGACATCGCATCGGCGACCGTCGAGACGCTGTCGCGTGACAGTGTGAGCATTGCGCGACAGCCGGTGCAGACGAAGGTCTCGCCGCGGAGGAGCGCGTGGGCGTCGAAGACGATGATACCGCCGCAATCAGGGCAGGAGATCTGGCTGCTCATGGCTCACCTCGTGGACTCGAGAACATACGCGGTGGGTTCGATCGTGAACGGCCCACGCGCGACGCACACCGCGTCGTCGCGCGCGGGCCCGGGCCGCGAGAGCGGGCTCAGGCGCTCGACGGGTCGCTCGGCATCGTGATCGGCGTGATCGAGTTGGTGAACGCCTGGATGATCGTCGTCACGCCCTGCGGCAGCGGCAGCTGGCCGGCGTGGACCCGCACGCCGTACTTCGCCGAGTTGCTCTTCTCGTAGTGGGTGTCGTGGCTGGTCGCCCGGGCGCTGTCGTACGACACGCTGCCGGTGACCGAGGCCGAGAACATGCCGAAGCCGACCTTGGCCGAGAAGGTCGACGAGGCCGCCATCTTGTCTTCGGTGGTCTCGTTGCTGGCCTCGCTGTAGCTCGACTTCACCTCCATGTCGAAGGTGATGTCGACGTTGTCGACCGCCAGCGAATTGAGCGGGAGGATCGTCAGCAGCGGCAGCGAGAAGGTGGTCGTGACCTGGTCGATGCTCGGCTTGCTGTCGGCCACATCCGGGTCGGCCGGGATCAGCACGCCGCGCGTCAACTTCATGTCGATGATGATCGGCGAGTACGTATCGACCTTCTCGTCGCCCTCCCCCGTCGACTGGATCGCAAAGGCCGTGTCGAGCAAGAACCGCGTCTGCGTGACGGCCATCATGTTGTTGGCCTCGGCGGCCGCGAGCAGCGGGGCGCCGATGA
Organism: Nannocystis bainbridge; assembly: GCF_028368995.1. Taxonomy (GTDB): domain Bacteria; phylum Myxococcota_A; class Polyangia; order Nannocystales; family Nannocystaceae; genus Nannocystis; species Nannocystis bainbridge. Next base: position 2,045,075 of record NZ_JAQNDL010000001.1, read on the forward strand.
GGTCGCTCATCGGGAGCCCGGTGAATTGTTCTGCCATGGATACGAGTTGTGGTTCAGCCATTGTCGTCTTCCTCTCTCATGCCTGTGTTACGATTCGAAGCAAAAGGAAACCGATGCGGCCGGTTCCGGCCGCCGAACGATCCGCGCCGCGGCCCGGTTCAGCCGGGGATCTGGGCCCGGAGGGCGCGCTCGTAGCCCTCGACGATCAGCCGCAGCCCCTGGCTCGACGGCATCTCGCCGAGCACGATCTCGAGGGTCGCCGGGCGCCTGCCGGACGCCTCGCCGTCGACCTCCGCGCCGGCGGAGCGGGTCGGCACGCCGGCCGCCAGCGACTCGCCCTGGACGCTGAGATCGAGGTCGGTCTTGAGGCGCAGCTCGGTGATCTGCGCGAACGAGATCGGCGCGAGGGCGATCAGCGGCACGTGCACGGTGTGGACGGCCGGGCCCTCGCGGGTCATGTGCGGGTATTGAATGGCGGTGGTCTTGGGCCGCAGGGTGGTGGTGGCGCGTCGCTGCGACTTCAGGGCCCCCGCGGCCCGCTCGAGCGCCTCGGCGGCCTGACGAATCGCCTCGGGGTCGCCGGCGGCGCTGGCGGCCTCCGAGGCCGCCAGCGCGTCGGCGGTGGCCGCCGCGACCTCCGGCGACGGGTCGTCCTCGACGGGCTCGAAATAGCCGTGAAAGAGCTCGATATTGCGAGCGGCGAGCGCGTTCGCTGCCTCGGCCACGCTGCGCTGAACGGCCGCCACCAATCCGTCGAGGTTCAACATCGCGGCTGATTAGAGTCGATTCGCGGTGGCGGGTCAATACAATTCGCAGCGCGGCGCATCGACTTAAAATGCACATTGACCGTGAGCAGCGCCGCTCATTTTGCTTACGCTGTTATGTCGTGACTCGGCGGCGCCGCGGCAGCGGCGGAACCACTATAAAGGACGCTGCCAGGGACGAGCCGCGCCGCCCTGTCCTCGCCTGCGCCCGCCCCCGAGGGCGCACGCGGCTTCACGGCCCGCGCCGCGCCGCGGCCGGGCTTGCGCGCACAGAAACGATCACCGGCCGATGAACCGGGGCCGCGATTGCGCATTCGCGGTGACGCGAATGCACAGAGCGTCCGCGTCGGCTCGGAGCTGCGCGCCGAGCCGATCGCGCGGGCGACGTCGAATCCCCTGAATCGGAGAGTACAACCATTATGGGCGCCTGGGGGCGCCTGGGCGCGCCCGGGCGCGCCCGGGCGTTCGAATGGGTGAGCGCGCTTTCGGGGTGACCTTGTCAGGCGATTTAAATAGGTGGTTGGCGCTTGACGGAAAGCGGGAGAACCAGCAATATCACGGCGGACGGGCCGCGTGTCGCGTGTCCGGCGATCCATTCGATTCTCATCGACGCCGCGTCGGTGTCAGGCCGTTGCGCCGCGATCATGAAGGAGCATCCCGTGCCATTCACAATGTATCGAGCCGACACCCGTACCCCAGGAGAGATCAAGAAAGCCGGGGGGTTCCAGGCCAAGGTCCCGCTGACCGTGGCGCAGGCCCAGGGCTTGATCCGACGCGTCTCTATCGACGCGAACTCCCCCGTCGACATCCCGCACCGGGCGATGGAGCTCAGGGACGCCTTCGCGGATCCCGCAATGGCCGGGAAGCTCTTCGGCCTCCTCGCCCTCTACCAGGGGATCCGCAAGGGGAAGAGCGGGACGACTGTGCACATTTCGACTTCGGCGAACCAGGGCACCGGCGGATACGACGGCAACATCTACGAGATCGTGACGCCGTTCGATCAGCTCTACGAGACGCCGGCAAAGCGAAATGGCCTCGGCGATCCCCGGCTGGTGGCGTCGTACGAGGACATGGCGAGAGGCGTCAACCCGAGCATCCTCACCGATCGTGACAATATCGACAGCGCAGCCGAGCTGATCGCCGTCTACAATTCCGGGCAGGGCTCGCAGGAGGTGGCGTTCTTGACCGACATCCCCCTGAAGTGGATCGAGCGCGTCAAGCTCGACGGCTCCCGGGATTGGCAGATGATGTCGGCCGTGCTCGCCGGGTCGTCGTCGGCCACGTCGTAAGATCGGCACGACGTGCGCTCAGCCGGCTCGAAGAGGCATGATCGTCGAGGCGTCGAGCTCGCGACGCCCCGAGGCCCATGACGCAGACCCGCTCGTGAACCCCGGCGCCTCGGTCGGCAGGTGCCGTCGACCCGGGCGCGATGGGCACGCCTCGGCGGGCAAAGACAAGGGAGGGCCGAGCGCGGTTCCGGAGCCAGCGCGGTCCACCGATGGCTCGCATGGATCGCCGCGCCCTGCAGCCTGGCGGGCGACCATTCCGCCGAATTTGAACATCGGGAGGCTCCTCGTTTCTCGGGTGGGCTGTCCTGCGACCGCTCATTGCGGGTGTCTCGGTGGATCGGGCCGCTCCGTCCAGGCTCGTCGGAGGATGACCAGCCAGCGCGACGCCCACGGGTGAAGAGCGACGGCCGTCCCGTTGCGATCCAAAATTCTTCGATCTTTTTTCTCGCCCTTCGAATGGCTCATCTTCGCGCCGGGGCAGGGCGAATCGACCCCATCTCGATCGAGCTCGTTCACCCCGCAACCGCCGCCGCGCCCCCGGCATCCGGCGCGCCCTCAAGGCTCGCCGGGCCACGTCTGCAGCGAGCCGCTCGGCGAGCCGTCGTGGATCCGCGGCCAGCCGTTCTCCCACCACACCCGATCGACCAGCACCGTCCTGCCCTTGCCCCCGTCTTGGGTGCCGTTCCCGGCGTTCGTCCACGCGTGATAGACGAAATAATCGAGCCCGCCGACCGGCAGCAGCGTGCCGTGGCCCGGCCCGACCCACCGATCGTTGTTGACGAGGATCGGCGGCCCCAGCTTCTCATAAGGCCCGAGCAGCGACGCCGAGCGGGCGACGCCGGTGCGGTAGCGGTGATCGTAGACGTTGCCGCTGTACAGCAAATAATAGTAGTCGTCGCGCCGCACGATCCACTGCGCCTCGACGACCCCGCCCTCCCACGAATTGGGGTCGTTCGTCAGGATCTGCACCGGCTCGTCGGCGAAATCCAGGCCATCGGGGGTGAGCTGGCGGATGAAGATCGGCGTCGGCTGGCCCTGCGAGTTGCCGTCGATCTTGTAGGTGAGATAGGGGACGCCGGCATCCTCGTAGAAGCTGGCGTCGATGACCCCGAGCGGATGCTCGACCAGCGGACCGGGGCGCTCGGTGTAGGGCCCGAGCGGGTCGTCGGCGTAGGCGGCACCGATGCTGAGCACGTTGCCGCCGTTGACCGTGGTGAAGTACGCCATGTACTTGCCGCCGACGCGGTGCAGCTCGGGTGCCCAGTTGCGATTGCCGTTGGCGGCCCACGCCGGCTTGCCGTTCGGCAGCACCGCGGCGCCGGTGTCGTTCCACAGCACGAGGTCGCGCGAGTGGCGGATCGGGAACGAGCCGCCGGTGCACACCATGTAAAAATGCGGGCCGTCGGGCTGTTCGACGCCGAGCACGCCGGGGTCGGGGCAATCGAACGGGATCACGGGGTTGCCGTACGGGGGCTTGGGCGGGCGCAGCTCGGCGGGCGGCTCGGCGGCGAGCAGGTTGTCGAGCGGGATGACCTGCTCGGCGATGGCGTCGCTCGACCACAACAGGCGGGCCGACGCCTCGATGTCGATCTCGAAGTAATCGACGCGGATCGCCGCCGGCACCCCGGCCGTCAGCTCGACCGACGCCTCGTTGCGAGTGACGAAGTGGGGGATCCAGTCATCGATCACCAGGGCGTCGTCGACCCACACGCGCACGCCGTCGTCGGTCTCGGTGATGATGGTATAGGTGCCGGTCGCGGGCGCGAGCAAAGAGCCGGTCCAGCGGATCGAGTGACGATCGACCGGGAGCGACGGATCGGGCGCGTCGAGGCCCCACACGAAATCGAGGCCAGGGTCGATGCGCGTCATCACCGGATCGATGTAGGTGGCGAAGTATTCGGCCCGCAGGCCGTTCACCGGCGGCGGCGGTTCGCTGGTCGAGCTGTCGCTGGTCTCGCTGGTCTCGCTGGTCTCGCTGGTGCTGGCCTCGGTCGGGCGCCCGGTGGTGGTGGTGGGCTCGGTCTCCGCGGTGCCGGTCTGCGCGTCGGTGGCAGCACCCGTCGAGGTCGTGGTGTCGGCCGTCGCCGCGGACGTGGATGAGCCGGCGTCGCTGCAGGCGAGCACGGTGAAGACAGGGGCGAGCGCCGCGAAGCTGCGTGGGTGCATCGCCGCGGATGCTACTCAAGGCAGGGTCGAGATTCGGGCGTCTGCTGATGCAGCCCGTGCAGACCCGATCACCCCATCAGCCAGTCATGGGGGGCGATGCCAGGGCACTCGTCCCGTCATTCGACCCGATGTTTCCTGCCCACACCCTGGTGCTGCGAAAGCGACAGGCCCGCTTCGCGTGGGTCCCGTTCGTGAATCTCAGCAGCGTATGGGCATACGCTAGCGCACCACTTCGAACATCCCGTCGATACGGCTGATGAACACCGGCAGCGACCACGCGTTGCCATCGGCCGCCTGGCCACGGAGCACGGGTTGGTCGTCGCGCGTGCGCGGCTCGACCACCCGACCGTCGCAGCACAGGTGCAGCACGATGTCGTCCGGGCGCAGCGGCTCGACCGTCCACGCGTTGTCCTTCGCCAGCTCCGTGAACTGCTCCTGCAGCCCTGCGCGGGCCGCCGCGGGCGTCATCCCGTAGAGCGGCGCCAGCTCGGCGAACTTGATGCGCAGGCGCGACAGCAGCCCCGGGATGTCGCCCAGCGACAGATCGGCGTGCAGCGCGTCGAGGAACATCAGCAGCTCCGCGGTGGTCGCCGCGTCCAGCTTCATCGGCGTCGCCGTCTGCCAGGCCCACGTCGGTCCCCGCGGCAGGCGAAACTCGTACGCGATCCGCAGCGGCAGCGTCGGCGGCGGGTCGTCGGGCAGCGGCGCCCACGTCAGCCCGTCGATCGGCACGTCCTCCCCGGCCGGCACGATCTCCCCGAGCGGACCGACGCAGCGCTGCACGATCAACCGGCGCGGCGACAGCGGATCGACGATCGCGCCCGGCGGCGCGATCGCGTCGACGCGGACCGCGATCTCGTTGTCGCCGCTGACGAGCCACTCGCTGACCGAGGGGATCGCGGTGTACGGCGCGTCGACCGGGGTGCGCAGGATCGGCGCGCGGTTGACGAACACCTCGCAGGCGTAGCCGTGGATCGAGACGTTGAGATAATCGACGGTGGACACGATCGTCACAGGATGGTTCGGGACCAGATCGGCCGCTTTTCCCACAGCGTGGCCGACTTCGTCACGCTGAAGAACAGCTTGCTCTTGGCGGTGAAGGTGCCCTTGCCGGCGGAAAGGTCGAGGTTGGCCTTGAGGGCGAACGGGGCCAGCTCCATCACCGCGGCGCCCTCGAAGCCGGCGTTGATCTTGCCGACCACCTCGACCCAGTCGCCGAGCGCCCCGCGGACCCCGATCTCGCCGCCGACCGCCGGCGGCACCGTGACCGTCGCCGCCGGCCCGGTGCGGTCGGGGTTGGCCTCGCGCGTGAACGTCAGCTTGAGCTCACCGGTCACCGCCCCGTACACCTGGGCCTTGGCGCTCAGCAGCTCGAGGCCGAACGCGATCTCGGCCTTGGCCGACACCAGCGTCAGCGCCACCTCGACCTTGTAATAGCGGTAGACGGTGTGATTCTTCGGCCACTCTTTATAGCCCCACTCGTACTCGAGGCTGCCGGCGAACACCTCGACCTCGACCGAGAAGGTCCAGCCGATCTTCGGCATGCGGTTGGCGATCGCCTTGAAGAACTCGATGAGCCCGAGGATCTGCTTGCGCAGGGTCAGCAGGAACTCGATGAACTCGGCGGCCTTGAACGACTGGGTCCAGTCGGCGCCGTTGCGCGTGAACGTGAAGCTCTTGGCGGTCGACAGCGCGCGGCCGTCGGGCGCGTCGCTGCCCTCGTACTTGTCGGACGAGTAGTCGCGGCCGCGGATCGTGCCGAGCTGCTGGGTCTGCGTCACCGTGCCGTGGCGGTTGCCGACCGACTCGGTGCGGCGATACAGCTCGGTGTTGCCGGTCGTCCGCATCTCCTCCTTGGTCGACTGCGACGTGCGCGCGAGCCCGCGGGTGTCGCTGCTCGAGCTCGAGCTGCCCTGGACCTTGCCCTCGCTGTAGCGCGAGTCGGCGCGCTCGCGCTTGCGCACCGACGGGATCTGCAGCCCGATCTTGAAGATGTCGGGCGGGTAGACCGCGACCTTGTGCTTCCAGCTGTAGAACGCCTTCGGCTGCGGCGCCGGGCGGGCCCCGCAGGCCGCCATCGTGAACACCCACATCGCCGGCGGCGGGAAGAAGAACTGGCGCAGGCCGGCGAAGAAGCCGATGCGCGTGATGTTGGCGAGGCGGTTCTTGAACCAGTTGGGCTCGTACGAGACCGCGACCGCGTGCGTCGGTCCGCGCAGCACCTTGACCTCGCCGCGGCCCGCCGGCGGCTGGACCGTCAGCGCCGGGTGGCCGGGCGAGTAGCCGGGGCCGCCCGAGGCCTTGACGGTGATGGTGTCGGGCTCGATGACCTCGAACCTGTCGGTGACCGCCGGGTTGCGCTTGTTCGGCGAGTGCACCTGGTTGGTCATGATCTTGCCGCGACCCATGTCGAGCCAGAACGCGACGCTCTTGATCTCCCGCTTGTCGGCGACGCCGCAGTGCTTGCAGCTGAACTCGAGCTTGTCGAAGTCGCACGGCGGGACCTTGCGCGGCTGCTGCTTCTGGCAGGTCGCGCACGGCTTGTTGGCCGGCTGACCGGCCTTGCTCTTCAGCGCCGGCGGCGGCGTCTTGCGCGGCGAGGGCCGGGCGGGTCTTTGGGCTGGTCTTTGGGTCATGTCTCCGCCGGGCTCTGGTAAAGGCTGCCGAGCAGCTCCATCGGCTCGGGCCACGATTGCAGCTCGTCGAGGTTGTGAAGCACGCCGATCGCGTCGTCGGAGTCGGCGAACCGCTCGTCGAAGCGCGACGCGACCTCGAGGTGGCGCAGCAGCGAGACCTCCTCGACCAGCCCGAGGGCGAGCCCGCGGTCCAGCCGGCGCTCGACCCACGCCGCCGCGACCTCGTCGCTGGCCTCGTCCCACCGCTCGGGGTGCGCGTCGCGGAGGTGAGCGACCGCCCCGACGACGAACCGCCGCCGCGACAGGGCCGTGAGGGCATCGATCTGCGGGCGACGGATCTTGAGCATGCGCAGCAGCCAGGCGGCGGGCCTCGACCATAGCGAACGGCTCCGCGTCCGCCTACAGCGTTCTGAGGGGTGCAGGGCGCGATACCGCGACGCGCTGGCCACGCTGCGCGCGTCGCATCGCGCCGGCACGACGACGCCGCGCTCGCGCCAGCGCTCCGCCGCGCCGCAGCGACCCGCCTCGCGCGGCGACGAGCGACCCGGTGTTACGATCGCACGGTCATGCGTCCGCAGATCGTCCTCATCGCGTCGCTCCTGGCCCTGCCCGCCGCCGGCTGCGAGTCGCAAGCTTGCACCCTGATCGGCTGCGTCGGCACGTTCGCCGTCTTCCTCGAGCGCGCGGCCTGGACCGCCGGCGAGTACACGGTCACGGTCGTCGCCGACGACGAGACGATCGCATGCACGGCCACGCTGCCGCTGCAGTGCGACGCGCCGCCCGCCTGTCCCGAGGCGTCGCAGCTGACCCTCGGCGTCGAAGGCTGCAAACTCCCGCCGGCCCAGCACAAGCTCGGCAACCTCGAGTTTCGCCAGGGCAAGGCGCCCAAGTCGGTGTCGGTGCAGGTCCACCAGGACGACGTGCTGCTCGGCGAGGGCACCTACACACCGGACTACAGCGAGTCACAGCCCAACGGCCCCGACTGCGGGCCGATCTGCGTCGGCGCCGAGGGGGTCACGCTCACGCTCAAGTGATGCCGTCTTCTTTTGGCATGTCTTTTCGAACATTCTTTAAAGAACATGTCCATCACGACATGTCCATCACGACATGTCTATTACGACATATTGCTACGAGATATCCATGGCGCAGGTTCCATTCGCCATGTCCCTTTCGCCCGGGGCGGACCCGCGGCGCGCGGTCCCGCGGACGCTCGCGCCCCGTGACGGCGATCGCCTCCCCGCTGCGTGAGCGCGCCGCGCCGGCGAGACGCTCCCATGTTTGGCGGAGCCCGTGCTCTCGCTCGACCCACTCGGCCCCGACGACCTCGACGAATCGCGCGAGCGGGCGCGCCTGGCCGCGCACGGCGGCGGCGGCGTGCTCTCGCCGTACGGCCCCGTCCGTCCGACCCTGCGGCCGCTGGTGCTCGTCCACGGCATCCACGGCCACCCGGGCGAGCTCGCGCCGGTGGCAGAGCACGTAAGGGCGACCGGCAGCGCCCAGCCGTATTTCTTCACCTACGACGATCTCGGGCGCTACCTCGATCGCAGCGGCGACGAGCTCGCGCGCGCCCTGGCGCAGCTCGCCTGTCACGCCCCGCGACCCGCGGTCGTGATCGTGGCCCACTCGATGGGCGGCATCGTCGCTCGCTGCGCGCTCAACTCGCTCGTCGACCCGCGGTGGTTCCCGCTGTTCAGCCATCGCCGGCTGCGCCGCGGCAAGGTCCGCGTCCGCGGCAGCGCCGAGGCCGTGCGCGCGGGCGTGCGCCTCGAAGCCGCCTGCGCCGCCGACTTCGCCGCCGTCGACCTCCTCACCGTCGACACCCCGTGGTCCGGCTTCGCCGCGCCGCGCCTCGACCTGCGCAACTTGTGGCGGCGTCAGCGAAGCTGGGTCGACATGGTCTCCAACAGCACCGTGCTGACGCGCCTGCACGACGTCGCCTTGCCGTCGCATCTCCGGATCCACCATATCGAGGCCGATCAACCCGGCGCAGGCCTCGATCACGACAAGATTCGCACGCTCGGTGACCTCGACGACCGCGACCTCCTCCGCTTCCAGCGCGCGATCCTCGGCGAACGTGGCGCGCTCGGCCGCGACCCACGCCTGCGCAACATGTTCGCCGCCCTCGCTGGCGAACGCAGCTTCCCCATGCTCGCCGAGGGCCTGCGCGCGACCGGCATCGTCGACGCCCCGGCGTTCCGCGCCGAGCTGCGGCGGGCCGTCCCGCGGCTCGCCGGCAGTCACACCTCCGTGCTGCAGAACACCGCCCTGTTCGCCCTGCTCGACGCATGGCTCGCCCGCGGCGCCATTGAAGTGCAGCGCCAAGCCTGACCCGCGGCCGTGAATTGACCGAGCTCTTACAATCGCCGCGCAGCCTGCCGACTACGGTGAGGGCATGCCCCGCAGGACGCTCCTCCTCCTCCTCGCGCTCGCCGGCTGCCAGGCCTCGCCCTGCCCGCGTGAGGCCCCCACCGTCATCGCCTGGACCCCCGGCGAGCAGTCCGGCGTCGCCGTGCCAGGGCGCACCATCACCGTCGCCGGGGCGGCCGAGGTCCTCACGGCGCCCGACACCTTCGAGCTGACGATCGGCTTCGACCTCCAGGCCCCCGACCTCGCGCGCGCCCGCGACGACAGCCGCCTGCGCGCCCGCGCCCTGCTCGACGTCATCGCCAAGAGAGCGATCCCCGAGACCGACGTCCAGACCCAGGAGCTGTCGCTGCAGCCGCGCTACGAGAGCTACGAGCACCGCAAGATCGTCGGCTATCAGGCCACGCGGCTCATGGTCGTCACCTTGCACGACCTCGACGACGTCGAAGCTGTCCTTTACGACATGCTCGCCGCCGGGGCCAACCGCGTCGACCGGGTCCAGTTCTCGAGCAGCGCCACCGGCGAGAAACGGGCCGAGGCGCGCGTGCTCGCCGTCCAGGCCGCGCGCGACAAGGCCCAGGCCATGGCCGGCGCGCTCGGCCAGCTGCTCGGCGAGCCGCTGCGCGTCGAGGAGGTCACCCTCGATCCGTGGCGCCCGCCGACGATGAACAACATGGCCCTCAACAACGACTCGGTCGCGCAGATCGGCGAAACCGTGGCGAGCGGCCGCGTCCGCGTGCAGGCCAACGTGTCCGTCACCTTCGCGCTCGCGCACCAGTGACCTGTCCTCGCGGACACATTGCGGTGAGCGTCGGCGTCTCCGCCCAAGCCCACAAACGACGGCGGCGCCGGTCCTGCCCACGACGGGCGGACCGGCAGCCCCTTTCTCCGGGCCCGTTCAACGTGCAGTGAAGGGCCGGTCCGCTAGCAGGACGTGATGTTGCATGCGCACTGCCAGTCGAGCACGGCCGCCACGCATTCCGCGCCCCCAAGCGCGCAGCCCACGCCGAACGTGGTGAGGCACGTCGCCGCAGCCGCGCCGCAGACGAGCCCGAGTTGCAGCGTCGCCGCGGCACAATCCAACCACCGGCGCTGAACCTCCGCGCCTCCTTCGACCGCCTGGATGTCGGCGACCAGGGCCGCGAACAGCCGCCCCTGCGCGCCGCCGAGCGTGCTCTCGCGGAGCTGACCGCTCGCGTCGAACGTGAGGGTGCCGCTGTCCGGCGCGTTCATCTGCACGGCGACGCCGAGCAGCGCGCCGCTGTCGTCGTGGTCGACCTGGATCTGCAGCTCGACGATCACGCGATCGTCGGCGTCCACGCCGGCGATCCGCACGTTCTCCTCGTCGTAGACGCTCCAGGACACCACGCCGTCCGTCAGCGCGAGCGTCTCCGGGGACGCGGGAATCACCGCGTCCGGCTCCACACGCTGTTCGGCCGCTTCGATCTGCGTGGTCAGCAATTCGGCGGAGTTGCCCTGAATCGACGGACCCGGACTGTCGCAACCTCCGAGGATGGCGACGAACGCGAGCCCGATGGACGTGAAGCTGATTGAACGATGGATGGTATGGATTCCCATGACTGCTTTTCCTCCCGCTCGCGGAGTGGGGCGGAGAGCAGAAATCGTTCGTGGGAGACCAGACTTTGCACGATAAGTATCGTGCAAGGAGCCTCGCGCGCCGGCTCCTGCGGCGATGTTCACTCGCTATCGGCGGCGACCTGCGGGGCCACGATCGTCGACTGCAGGACCTCCGTCGACTCGCACTTGCCGGGGATCAGCGCGTAGCAGGCGACGAGCGCCAGGAGCACCATCGCGGGAGCCGCCTTGATCTGACGGCTCCGCAGCTCCCTCGCGTACGAGCGCGCCGCGAACACCTCGGCGATCAACTCCTGCTGGATGAGCTTCAGCTCGGCGAGGAACATGCGCGCCGGCCCTGCCCCGCGCTCGGTGCGGTCGATGACGAAGCTGCCCGGGAGCCCCCGGACCATGGCGCGTAGGATCACGAGCATCATCTCGTCGCGGAAGAACGGCTCGCGGATGCTGTTGCGCCGGTTCGCGTAGTTGTCGCGCCTGCAGACGGCGCGGATCTCGAGTCCGCACGGCTGATCCTGGATCGCGCCGGCGAAGTTGCCGAGCGCCTCGACCTGGTCGTGCCGCCCTGTCAGGATGTAATGGAAGGTCGCGCCGAGGGCGTACACGTCGTGCGCTTCGCCCAGCGGGCGGACGATCTCGAGGTGCCGCGGCAGATGCTTCGGCGCGTTGCCCTCGAAGTAGGCATGGCCATCCTCGATCCTGGCGATCGTGAGGTCGTGCGCGTGCACCCGATCGTGCTTGTCGGCGATGATGTCACCGACGCGGATCGACGCCGGCGACTGCGCCAGGCCGGCCGGGATCCGGAACCGGCGCTGTGCGTGATCGAACTCCAGGCCGGTGCCGATCGACTGTCGACGGTAGCGCGCCTCCGGTGACAGGTACGGCAGTTTGGTCGCTGCGATGTTGGTGTCGGCGTCCTCGTACCACGACCGGGTCAGCTTCTCCTTGTCCGCGAGCCCGAAGTCGATCACGCGGATCTCGGTCGACTGGTTGGCGGCGTGGTCCAGCAGGGCGGCCACGTCGTCGACGCCGGAGACATCGTCGGCGAGCGTGCCGGCCGGCCGCTGATGCACCATGATGTTGTCGGGCGCCAGGTCCTTGTGGACCACCTGCATCCGTTCGTGTAACCACGCGACGGTCTCCCCGATCTGGACCATCAGGTTGACCTTGGCGAGCAGGCTGACCCTCTGCGCGAGCGCCCGCTGCCGCTTGCGCGGGTGAAGCAGACCGAGGAGCTCGAGCCCCGGATCCAGCCATGCGGCCGGGAGCGCGCCCCGTTCGCCGTAATCGATGCACGCCGCATACTCGGCGAGGTTGCTCTCGAGCACCTCCATGATCATCACTTCGCGCAGCGCGAAGTTGATCACGGAGCCCGTGTTGGCGTATGGGTCCATCTCCCGCGAGCAGCACGGCTTGGTCCGCCTGCCGGTCAGCTCGCCGCCGCGCTCGGGCACGAACTCGGCGCTGAGCTCGTAGTCGCAGGCGTTGCAGCGCAGCACGGGATAGAGGCGACCCTTGAGGTCGATGCGCTCGACCGGGACCCCGCAGCCGTTCGGGCAGGTCGGGTGGTAGAGCGTCCCGCAGCCGCACAGCACCAGCGGGCCGAGCAGCAGCACGTCGAGCAGCGGGGTGATGCCTGGGGCGCGGTTACCGGTGAATTCGCGGTTGAGCGTGACCTCCTGGCTGAACAGCCGCTCGTCCTGGTACCCGGCGTTGTCGTGGAGCACCTTGAACGCGACCCTCCGCGACGGCTGCCCGGCGATCAACTGATGAGCCGCAAAGACCTTGGCGAAGCGCCCCGCGCCCAGCAGGCGCGGCCGAGCCATGCCCTCCTCGACGACCTGCTCGAGATCGTACTGCACCTGCGACGACAGGACGATCCGACTGCGCTGAAACGTGATGTCCGAGTTGAGCTGTGGGTTCTCCATGCCATCTCCCCCGGCGGAGCCGACATGCCATTCCTGCTGCCGTCACTGCCATATGCGGATGCACTCGATGTGGGTCAAACCGGTGTCGTCGCGGGCGGTCAGCACCGCGAGCAGCAGCACGTCGCCGACCGTCGAAATCGTCACGGGTACGTCGGTCGGTCGCGCGGCGGTCGTCCGCCCGGCGCGCCGACCGATCGTGTAGTGGACCTGGCGGATCGCGCCTTTGCGGTGGCCGACGTCGAAGGTGTGAGGCAGCGACGATTCCGTCAACAGCAGCGACTCGAGCCGAGTCTGAGGCTGGTGGGCGTCAACATACAGGGCCGCGCGCGTGCCGGCCTGCGCGGGGCCGTCGCTGTTACAGGTGATCCGCAGCGCGTGACCGACATAGTCGATCAGAAGCGGCGCCGGCAACAGCGACGGCACCCGCGCGAGCGCGGCGCCGTGATCGCCGCGCTCGCGCGAATTGAGGTCAGTCGTGTACATCACCGCCGCGCGACCGTCGGGCAGCAGCACCTCGCGCTCACGCTCGTCGCCGATATCGAGGACCATCGGCGTCGGCTCGAACTTGCGGGTCTCAGCTGACGAGTCGGGCACCGGCCGTGCCTGCGGACCGGTCGGCAGGCCGAGATCGACCGCCTCGCGCGGCGGCGGCGGCTCGAGCGAGATCGCGTTCCTGCGGAAGTACTCGGCGATCTGTGCCGGCTCACCGACGCCGCCGTCGCGCGCCGCCTGCCACAGCGCATCGGCGAGGGTGGCGATCGAGACGAAGCGCCCGCGCGGCTCGAGCGACAACGCCGCCGTCACGACCTCGTCGAGCCGCGGGCCAACGCCTTCGCACTGCATCGACAGCGGCGGCGCCACGCCGCGGAACATGCTGCGCCGGAACGGGTGGGCGCCGGTACACAATTCGTAGAACACCAGCGCGCACGAGTAGATGTCGCAGCGGCGATCGAGCGGGCCGCCCTCGAGCTGTTCGGGGGCCATGTACGCTGGGGTCCCGCGGACCGCCGCCGGGTCCGTCAGGATCTTGCGGATGTCGGCCCGTGCGATCCCGAAGTCGATCACCTTGACCCGACCGTCGCAGTCGCACATCAGGTTCGACAGCGACACGTCGCGGTGGATCAAGTTGAGCGGCTGCCCGTCGCGCCGCAGCTCGTGCGCGGCGTGCAGGCCGTCGCAAGCCTGGGCGATCAACGCCGCCGCGACCGGCAGCGGCAGCGCCGCGCCGTTCACCCGCTGCAGGATCGTCGCCAGGCTGACCCCACGCACCTGCTCGAGCGCGATGAATACCCGCCCGAGGTGCTCGCCGACTTCGAATACGGTGATCACGTTCGGGTGACCGATCAGCGCCGTCATCTGCGCTTCGTCGATCAATAACAGGCGCTGCTCGACGCGCGCCGACTTGTCGGCGTGGATCAGCTTGAGCACCACGTTGCGCCGAAACCCGCCCGGGCCCGTCTGCTCGGCGAGATATACCGACCCCATGCCTCCCTGCCCGAGGAGGCCGAAGATGCGATACTTACCGAACGCCCGCAGCGGTCCCGAAGGCGGCAGCCGAGCTTCCGGTGGCATGGAAGCTCTTTGGCCCGACAGCGCACCACCGGCAAGGCGGCCCTTCTCACAGTTTCGTTCGTCGAGCCCGAACGATGTGTACGACATCGATCCCGTCGTTCGTCGTTCCGGCCCCGAATTCGGCCGAGGGCGGGACCTCCGACCGTTAGAGAACGGCTCGCGCCTGCGTGCGACGATGCGGCATGCACCACGGGCAGTTTCAGGCGGTTCATCGCAGTCCTCTCGTCCTCGCCGAGTGGGGCTCGCGTTCGTGTTCGATCGCCGGGCGTCGGGCGAGCGTGATCCAGAGCAACGCGCCGCCCCGCCCCGCTGTCGTGTCCCGACCGTCGTTGCCCGGCTGGACCCCGGTGCTACGGATCGGTCGAGGTACCAGCGATGGATGTCCACCGCTCGAACGACAGCGATCACGAGCTACTGTGCGCCTGGCAGGTCGGAGACCGGCGCGCGGGCGATCTGTTCATCCGTCACCACGCCCCGTCACTCGCGCGATTCTTCCGCAACAAGCTGACCACCCCCGCCGACTCGCACGACCTCGTGCAGGAGACCTTCCTCGCCCTACAGCGCACCGCCGGGCGTGCGGGTCCCGCGGTCACGACCTCCGTGCGCGCCTACCTGTTCTCGATCGCGCGTCGCGTGCTGTGCGCCCACCTGCGCAAGAAATATAAGCGCTCCAGTGAAGCGCTCGACTTCGGCTCGGTATGCGTCAAGCAGCTCGATCCGACATCGATGAGCGCGCTGCTGATGCGACGCCGCGAGCTCCGGGTCTTCGTCGAGGCGCTGCGGGCGATCCCACTCGACGATCAGGTGCTGCTCGAGGCCAAGTACTTCGACGCGATGTCCGTCCGCGAGATCGGCGTACTGCTGGCGCTCCCCGAGTCGGTCGTCCCCGGCCGTCTACAGCGCGCAAAGGGACGACTGCGGCAGAAGATCGAGGAAGTGTCGGTGCAGTTGCACGGGATGGCGCCGCCCGAGGTCGGAGACGACGCACTCGACCTTTGGGCGCAGGAGATCCGCGCGCGGATCGAGTGACGTCCTGTCGAAAGGCGTGCGGAAGCGAGGCCCTCCGCCAATGACTTCGGGCAACCATGCTCGCGCAGCGCGCCCTCGTCCTCTTGGCGTGCTCTCCCGAGCTTTGACGCGCAGCTCCATCCTCCGCGAGGAACACCGCCCATCTCCGAAAATCGGCTCGTGCCATCGCGAAGTTGAGCGAGCCGGTTCGGCGGAGCACCAGCTCCGCGCCGTGTTCGCGGCTGCGCTCAGGTCGAGACCTGGCGGAGCAGATCGCCATGCGGTGCGTCGCCATCGCTGCGAATCACGGCGAGCGCCGCCTCATGCGCGAGCAGCCATTGCTTGGCCGCGAGGCCGCCGGCGTAGCCTGTCAGCGCGCCGCCGGTGCCGACGACGCGGTGACACGGCAGCACGATCGACAGCGGATTGCGGCCGTTCGCGGCCCCGACGGCGCGCACCGCCCGGGGGTTGCCGATCGCGCGAGCGAGGTCTGCGTAAGTACGCTGCTCGCCGAAGCCGATGTCGGCGAGCGCCTGCCAGACGGCCCGCTGGAAGGCGGTGCCGCGTGGATCGAGCACCATGGTGAATCCGCGGCGACGGCCGGCGAAGTACTCGTCGAGCTCACGCGCGGCGACATCGAGGACCGGGTGGCGCGCCGCCTCCTCGCCGGCGTGCGCGGGCGTGGGGTGGTGATCGGGGAAGTAGATGCCGACGAGGGCGAGGTCGCTGGCGACGAGGCGCAGCGGGCCGAGCGGCGAGGACAGCGAGCGCTGGACGAGGCGGGTCATGGGTCATCCTCCGAAGGACGCGGCGGTCCACAGGTGCAGCACGCCGTAGGCGCGCCAGGGTCGCCAGGCGGCCGTGCGGGCCTCGGCGGCGCGGGTGGTCGTGACTTCGAGCGCGCGGCGGACGACGAGGTCGCCGCCGGGGAAGCCGTCGGGCCAGCGGAGCGACCGCATGGCGATGTACTGCCCGGTCCACGGCCCGATCCCCGGCAGCGCCTCGAGCGCGGCCACGGTCCGCTCCGGATCTGCCCCGATGGACAGGTCGACGCGGCCGTCCGCAACAGCGGCCGCGAGCGCGACGACGGTGCGGGCGCGTTGCTCGGGCAGGCCGATCGCTCGCACGTCGGCGAGCGCGGCGCCAGCGAGCGCGTCGGGCAGCGGGAACGCGGCGCTCAAGCCCGGCGGCAGCGTCTTCGACACAGGCCGACCGAAGCGGGCGACGAGCCGCGCGCACAGGGTGGTCGCGGCGCGCACGGAGACTTGCTGGCCGAGCACGGCGCGCACGGCCAGCTCGAAGCCGTCGAAGGCGCCCGGAACGCGCAGGCCGGGGCGCGCCACGACGCTGTCCCGAAGGACAGGATCGCCGCGGAGGTGATCGGCGATTGCGACGGGGTGGGCGTCGAGATCGAAGAGTCCGCGCAGGCGGGCGACGATCGGCATCAGCTGCGGGGCGAGCTCGGGCGCGAGGCGCACGCGCAGCGCCGGGCGGGCAGGATCGGCCTGGACGCTGAGCCAGCCGACGCAGTCGCCGAGCGCAACGACGCGGGCGTAGCCGTGGTCGTCGACACGCTCGACACCGGCGACCTCGCGCCCGCGCAAAAACCCGAGCAATGCGGGCCAGTCGAGCGGCGGCCGGTAGTCGAGACGCAGCTCGATCGCGTCACCGGTAGCGACATCGCCGCCCTCGCGCCGCAGCGCCGACGGCGGCCGGCCGAAGCGCTGCTGCACCAGCGCGTTGAAGCGGCGCACGCTGGCGAACCCGGCCGCATACGCGACCTCCGCGAGCGGCAGCGCGGTGTCCTGCAGGAGCTGCTTGGCCAGCGCAAGGCGCCGCGTCTGCGCCAGCTCGACCGGGGTGGCGCCGAGCTCCGCCTCGAGCGCGCGCCGCAGATGACGCGCGCTGACGCCGAGCCTCGCGGCGAGCGCGTCGACCGAGCCGTCGTTGAGGTCGCCGGCGTCGATGCGCGCCAGGGCGGCGGTCGCCAGCCGCGACAGCGAGTCGATCGCGGCGCGCCCCGGCGCGAGCTCCGGCCGGCAGCGGAAGCAGGCGCGAAACCCCGCACGCTCGGCCTCGGCGGCGCGGCGGAAGAACTCACAGCGGCCCCGCCCTGGCGTGCGCGCGGGACACACGGGGCGGCAGTAGATGCCGGTGGTCGTCACGCCGACGAAGAAGACGCCGTCAAAGCGGCGGTCGCGGGCGCAGAGCGCGTCGAAGCAGGCGTCGGGGTCGAGCTGCACACGATCGATCTAGCTCGGCGTCCCGCGGTCGTCTCGCCGTTTTCGGACGCCGCCGCGACAACGCCGCAGACGCGCTCGCAGCCAGGTGAAAGCCGAACCGCCACGCCGTGGGCGACCAGCCGCGCCGTGACGCGCCCGGGCTCGCGGCGCCGCCAGGCACCGCTCCGGACCCAAATAAAAAAGCCCCCTTCTTACGAAGGGGGCATAGCGCTGGCGGCGTCCTACTCTCCCACAGGGTCGCCCCTGCAGTACCATCGGCGCTGGAAGTCTTAACGACCGAGTTCGGGATGGGATCGGGTGTGGCCCTTCCGCTATAGCCACCAGCAAAAACTTGACGACGAGCGGCGAGGAGAGTCGTGGCAGAGCCACCGAATCAGCCTCGCAAGAGATCGTAGTACGCTGTGTACAGGGCTCCATCTCGGAGCGGGCCATTTGGCCGTTGTGCGTGTATCGCTCGGAACCTCGGACTGCAAACCGCCACACGGGACGGTGCCCAAGGTCAAGCCGAACGGTCGATTAGTACCGGTTAGCTCCGCGCGTCGCCGCGCTTCCACACCCGGCCTATTAACGTCGTCGTCTACGACGGACCTTCAGGGAATCCTCATCTTGTGGTTGGCTTCCCGCTTAGATGCTTTCAGCGGTTATCCGTTCCAGACATGGCTACCCGGCGATGCTCTTGGCAAAACAACCGGAACACCAGGGGTCTGTCCATCCCGGTCCTCTCGTACTAGGGACAGCTCCACTTCAAGATTCCTGCGCCCACGGCAGATAGGGACCAAACTGTCTCACGACGTTTTGAACCCAGCTCGCGTACCGCTTTAATTGGCGAACAGCCAAACCCTTGGGACCTACTACAGCCCCAGGATGCGATGAGCCGACATCGAGGTGCCAAACCACGCCGTCGATGTGAACTCTTGGGCGTGATAAGCCTGTTATCCCCGGAGTACCTTTTATCCGTTGAGCGATGGCCCTTCCATTCAGAACCACCGGATCACTAAGGCCCACTTTCGTGCCTGCTCCTCTTGTATGAGTCGCAGTCAAGCTCCCTTATGCCTTTACACTCTTCGGCTGGTTTCCAATCAGCCTGAGGGAACCTTTGCGCGCCTCCGTTACTCTTTCGGAGGTGACCGCCCCAGTCAAACTACCCACCAGGCAGTGTCCCGGACCAGGCTCACTGGTCACGGTTAGGCTTTCAGACTTCTCAGGGTGGTATTTCAAGGTTGGCTCCGTGGAACCTAGCGGCCCCACATCATAGCCTCCCACCTATCCTACACAGACAAGTCCGAAAACCAGTGCCAAGCTGCAGTAAAGGTTCACGGGGTCTTTCCGTCTTGCCGCGGGTACGGGGCATCTTCACCCCGATTTCAATTTCGCTGAGTCCCGGGTCGAGACAGTGGGGAAGTCGTTACGCCATTCGTGCAGGACGGAACTTACCCGCCAAGGAATTTCGCTACCTTAGGACCGTTATAGTTACGGCCGCCGTTTACCGGGGCTTCGATTCGATGCTTCGCTTGCGCTGACATCTCCTGTTAACCTTCCGGCACCGGGCAGGCGTCAGACCCTATACGTCGTCTTGCGACTTCGCAGAGTCCTGTGTTTTTGGTAAACAGTCGCTACCCCCGATTCTCTGCAACCCCCAAAGGCTCATGGCGCGAGGCCCGTCACCCTCAAGGGCACACCTTCTCCCGAAGTTACGGTGTCAATTTGCCGAGTTCCTTAACCCGAGTTCTCTCAAGCGCCTTGGGATGTTCTCCCCACCCACCTGTGTCGGTTTACGGTACGGTCAGCACAGCGGTTAACTTGTACGATGCTTTTCTTGGAAGCTTGGACTCACCGAGTTGTCCGCCTTGCGGCGACCCTCATCACCTCTCGACGTTGCCCACGCGTTTGCGGCCAGATGCCTCCTACGCGAGCCGTCTACCGGCTTGAACGACCATCCATCAGGTCGCTCGGCTATCCTCCTCCGTCCCACCTTACAAAACCATCCGTGCTGGTGCAGGAATATTCGCCTGCTTCCCATCGACTACGCATTTCTGCCTCGCCTTAGGGACCGACTAACCCTGAGAAGATTATCTTTACCCAGGAACCCTCGGGTTTACGGCGACCGGGTTTTTCACCCGGTTTATCGCTACTCATGCCAACATCAGCTCTTGTCTGCACTCCAGCGCTCGTTTCCGTACGCATTCACCGCGCAGACAATACTCGCCTACCGCCTGTCTTTCGACAGACCCGGAGCTTCGGTTCATCACTTAGACCCGTTGAATTTTCGGCGCAGGTTCACTCGACCAGTGAGCTGTTACGCTTTCTTTAAAGGATGGCTGCTTCTAAGCCAACCTCCTGGCTGTCTGAGTGCTCCCACATCC
>NZ_JAQNDL010000001.1:2070000-4457500 GCF_028368995.1 Nannocystis bainbridge
CACGGCAACGGCAAAGTCGAGCTGTGGGACCTGCCCGGCCTCAAGCCGGTCCCACGATTCCGCGGCTATCATCAATTCGACGCTGGCGGCGCCGCGGGTTGTCGCTGGGTCGGCGTCTCGGTCGACGGCAAGCGCGGCTTCTCGCTCGGCAACGAGGGCCGCCTGCGCGCCTGGAACCTCCCGGGCGGCGGCCAGACCTTCGCCCTCGACGTGCCCCGGCGCCACGCGCAGGGCTCGTTCACCGCGATCTCGCAGGATGGACGCTGGCTCGCCACCAGCTCGACCACGGGCGCTCTGAGTGTGTGGTCGGCCGCGACCGGCGAGCCCCGGGTCCACGACGCCGCGCCTGCGCCGATCCTCGGCCTCGCGCTCACGCAGGAGACCGTCGTCGCCGCCTCCAACGGCTCGTGGGTCGCATGGGATCGCGCCACCGGCAGCTCGACCGCCCTCCCCGTCACCTTCCCGCCCAGCGACGTCTTCGGCCTGTCCTCGGGACTTTTCGTACGCCTCGACTACGACAAGATCTTCGTCGGGCTCGACGCCGACGAGCCCTCGAGCTTCGAGCTCGAGACCTACGCCTCGGGCCCGCTGGCCCTCTCGCGCGACGAGGCCCTGCTCGCCGTCCCCGCCCAGGACAACGTCGAGGTGTGGGACCTGCAGCGCAGCACTCGCCTCGCCAGCTTGCCGCACGCCGAGCGCACCCAGGCCTGCGCCTTCGGCCCGCGCGACGCCTGGCTCGTGACCGCCGACGACGGCCTTCACCTGTGGCGATGGGCGCCCACGCCGACCTCGCTGCGCGACATCCCGCTCGCCAGCGGCCGCGGCGACGTCGTCGTGCGCGGCCTCGCCGTGTCCGCGCGCGGCTACATCGCCGTCAGCCTCGACACCAGCGTCAATCACTACGACGCCGACAGCGCGATCCTCCTCGTCGACCCGCGCGATGGCACCACCGTCGCGCGGCTCGCTCGCCCGGGCGTGCGCCTCGGCCAGGTCGCCTTCGTCGGCACCCGGCTCGCCGTCGCCGACTCGGCCGGCCGGCTCTTGCTCGTCGATGTCTCCGACCCCGCCGACCCGCGCTGGCTCGAGCAAAGCGACGACGACGTGTTCCCGGCGAGGGAGCTCGAGGAGCTGCCGCTGGCGGTCCGCGGCGCCGACGTCGCCCACGTCGGCCCCGGCGGCGACATCGTCGTCCATACACTCGACGCCGCGCAGCCCGAGCTCGGCGAGCCTTTCCTGCTCGCGCCCGAACCGGCCACGACGCCCCCCTCGACGGCTCCCCCCACCATGTTCGAGCGCCGCCTCGCCGGCGCGCGCTTCCTGTTCGCCGGTCGCTTCAAGACCGCCGGCCCCCAGCTCCGCGAAGCGACCATCAAGGAGCTCGGCGGCGAGATCGCCAGCAAGCCCGACGCTCGCGTCACCCACCTCGCGCTCGGCGACAAGCCCTCGCAGACCGTCCTCGACACGCTCAAGGCCAAGGGCGCCGAGTTCATCAAGCTCCACGAGGCCGCGCTCATGCAGCTCCTGCTGCCCACCCCCGACGAGGCGCGGGCTCTCCTGCGCGGCGAGCTCGCGGACGCCGCCGAGCGCTGGAACACCTGGCGCCGGCGCTACATCGAGCTCGGCGGCGAAGTTTTCCCGACCCGGATCCATGGCATCGACCTCGCCGGCCTCGACCTGCGCGCCTACTCGCTGAAGGTCCTCGACTTCACCGGGGCCGACCTCGTCGGCGCCGATCTGCGCGGCGTCGATCTGTTCGACACCGTGTTCCGCAACGCCGACCTGCGCGGCGTCGATTTCACCGGCGGCAGGTGCTATCGCACCGTCTTCTCCGGCGCCCGGCTGAACGGCGCCCGCCTCGGCGTCGAGCTCGCCAGCGCCCGCTTCGACGGCGCCATCCTGACCGACGCCGACCTGCGCGACGCCAGCCTGCAATACGCCGACTTCTCCGGCGCCGACCTGCGCGGCGCCCTGTTGCCGAAGGCGCTGCCCGACGTGAAGCACGATGCCCGCACCCGCTGGCCCGACGGCGTGCGTCCGAAGTGATTCGCCCATCACCGCTTGCGCGCTCCCGCAGCGCACGGATGCGCCACCGACTTCGCACCTCCGCCCTTTGCGGACGAGGCCGCACCCCGCCCGCGTGCGCCGCGATTTGCCGGGCGCGCCCCCCGGCCTCGCGGATATCATCGCCGCTGTGATGACGACGACGAAGCGAAGCGCCGCGACCCTGTGCACCGTCCTGGCGCTGGCCTGCAACTCACCCGAGGGGCGCGACGTCTCGGCCACCGCCGTCACCACCGGCGACCCTTCGACCGGCACGAGCACCACCGACCCCGTCACGCCCACGAGCACCGGCATCACGGGCATCACCGCCCCGCAGCCCACCACCGACGACAGCACCACGAGCACCTCCGGCACCACCACCAGCGGCGGCCCGATCTTCGACCTCGGCAGCCTGCCTGACATGCCCCCGCCGCGCCCGCTCCCGCATCCGCAGCTGTGGTACAGCGTCGAAGATCTGCTGGTCTACATCGAGCTCGACAAGGCTGACGGCAGCGTCGCCCAGCTCGTCACCAGCAACCTCCTCGCCGATCCCACCATCGCCGGCGTGGTCAACTCGTGCAGCCTCACCATGCTCGACGACGGCTCGCTGCTCGGCGGTCGCGGCGTCGACGGTCAGACCCGCCTGTTCCACATCCCCGCCCCGCCGACCGACGGCAGCGACGTCGAGGTCGTCATGCTCGGTGACCTGCCCGGGGGCATCTACATCGAAGCGCTCTACACCGACTGCGACGGCCGCGTCTATCTCATGGACACCGGCCTCGACAGCGTCAGCAACACCGGCAATCGCCTGCTGCGGTTCACCGGCGACTACCTCGCCGGCGACCTCGCCTACGAAGTCATCACCGACCTCATGGTCGCCGTCTCGGCCGACATCGACGACATGGGCCCCGGCATCGACGCCCGCGGCGCCGTCATCGACAACCCCGGCTTCGGCATCGACTCCGGCGCCATCTACAACCTCGACTACACCACCGGCACCGGCACCATGCTCGGCATGGGCGGCACCTACGGCATCCACTCGCTCGGCGGCCCCCTGTTCGACGACGGCATCTCGCGCCTCTACGTGCTCAGCGTCGACGCCGAGGTGTTCTCCGCCGACCCCGTCACCCTCGCCCTCTCCCCCGTGCTCGCCACCGGCCCCACCCTCGCCAGCGGCAACCCGCCCGGCGACACCGGCTTCGCCGGCCCGCTGACCGAGTGCAACACCGGCTTCCCGCAGGGGTAGCAAGCACGCAAAGCGGGCCAACCTTCCCGGTCACGCAAAACACAGCTCGCCCGTTTACCAAAACCAGATACCCCCTGCATCACGCGCCTGGGCCACCAAAGCGCTGCGGCTGGGGGAAGTCGGCCCATCACCCACGCAAAGCCCCCTGCATCAGGGCCCGTCGCCACTCGCCACGGCGCGGCAGCCGGCCGAGGCCGGCTCATCCCTGCACAAGCCATTCATCGACCGCCCGACCCCACGCCGCGCGACCTACCGTTCACGGGCACGGCAACACGCGCAAGATATCGATCTCGCTGCCCCCGCTGCCTCGCGCCGCGTACGCCACGCTGCCGTCGGGGAACGCGCGCAACGACTGATAACGATTGCCCCGCACCGGCACCTCGACCGGGCTGCCCTCGGCCGCGCCGGTCGCCGCGTCGAGCGCTTGCACGTACAGCTTGCGGCCGTCGTCGTTCGGCGCCAGGTCGCCCGCGGCCGGCGACGTCTCCCACGCCGCGATCATGTGATTCGCCCCGTACGCGGCCAGGTGCGGCGCCCGGGCGTTGAGGCCCGCCTCGCTCGCCAGCACCAGGTCCTGATCGGCCTCTCCGCTCGAGACGTGCAGCAGGTGCACGTCCGCCAGCCCTGCCGCGTTGGCAGGCTCGCCCGGGCGAATGTCGCTCGTCGTCAGCCAGTACCCCCCGTCCGGCGCCGGCACCACGTCGCCGAGGTTGGAGTACGCCAGATCGACGGGATAGATCGTCTCGATCGCCGGCGCGAACGCGATGCGGTTGTTGTTGTCCGTCTTGCACACCGCCACCAACTTCTCGGCGGCCGGGTCCCAGAGCACGCGCTCGTATCCGCTGTGGCTGCACCCCCAATCGAAGCCGCCGCTCGCGAGCGCCCCGTCCGCACCCACCAATTGCATCCGGTCGCCCTGGTGGATGTTGATGCAGCCGCCCTGCGACACGCTGATCGCCGCCCCGAAGTACCCCGCATAGCGCTCCCCGTCGAACGCGATCCGCCCGTGGTGCGCGTACCACCAGATCATGAACACCTCGGGCCCCTCCGGCCCCGTCGAATACGGCGGCAGCGCCTCGCTCGAGCTCGTCAGCTTCGTCGCCCACGTCTCCTGGGCGCCGTCGAAGCGCACCATGTACATATCGAAGCACGGCACCGGCGGATTCGGCGGCATACCGCAGAGATTCGTCGGAGCGCCGCAGTTCAGCGTCCCGCCGCCCTCCGCCTCGCGCGTCAGCAGCAGCGCCCCGCCCCCGTCGTCCGCGTGCAGATCGGCGAAGTCATGCGCCGGCACGCTCACCTCCGCCCCCGTGAGGTTGTCGCTCGCATCGAGCTCGGCCACGTGCACCTGCCCGTCGTCGCCCATCCACGCCACGCGCGACCCTCCGGACGGCATGGGCGACACCACCAACGGCTTCAGCGCGACCTCGTCCTCGTTGCTCTGAACCGGCTTGCCCACGTTGATCGTGGTCACGCGAATACGCGCAGGCGTGATCGCGCAAGACGCCTCCCCGTCCCCCGTATCCGTGGTGACGACCCCGCCGCTCGTGGGCTCGTCGCTCGTGCCGGTGGAGCCCCCTGCGCTCGTGCTCGCGCTCCCCGTCTCGGTCGGCGAGCCTCCCGGCCCTCCGCTCCCCGGCCCGGTCGTGGCCTCCCCCGAGCTGCCTGCGCTCACGCCAGAGCTCGTGCCCTGCGAACCGTCGGACGAACCGCCTCCGCCCCCGCCACACCCCGGCGCGACCACGAATGCCAGCAGTACGCCCTTCCACCCGAGACGCCCGAACCCAAGCTCGTTCATTTCGTTCTCCCCTTTTAGCCGCGCAGGATTTACCCGCCGGGACCACGAAAGTGTACAGACCGTGGACACGTGGTGTCCATCACCAGGGCAAGCGAGGGCTGCAGCTCCATGCGATGCCCGACGTTCACGGAACCCACGTCGGAGGCTTCGAGGACCCAGCCTTCTCGCGGCACCACCATCACGTCCTCGCCCTCACGCTCTCGCCCACGCCCGACCCCTGGCGCTCCCCACTCCCGCGAATTCGACTCGGTCTCCCGATGAGCGCCGCGAGGCCCCGACAGCGCGAAGCCACCTCTCGACATTCGTGGCAGCGGCCAAATCATCATGGCAGCAGACTCGCGGGTCGTCGCCGACATCGGCGGGCCGACCGGACGGCACCCCGGCACGCGGGACATCCGCGCGGCGTCGGGCGGCTACGCGAGTGACTTCCGCCGGGCCGCACGACTATGTACAGTGCGTCGCGTTCGAATCAACAGAGCTCCCCGCGAACTCGACCGTGTACCCCCGGCCGAGGCGCCCGCCCGCCGGAGCGCGACGCGGGCACATCGTCGAAGGCCCGACCGCCGCTGCGCCTCCGCAGGGCTCGGCCCCGGCGAGGCGCGACCCACTCGTGCCCGGAGGACTCGGTACAGCGCCCGGCGAGGGCGTGAGATTGCGCTTTGGCCGACGCGGCGCGGTTGAGTAAACTGCCCGCCATGAACTTTGCCTCGAATTGGAAGCGTACGGGTGTTTACAGCGCGTGGATCGTCGGCGCGCTCGCGGGTTGCGGCCCCAAGACGCCGGGCGGCGGGGATACGACGGGCGGCGAGGAGACCGGCGTCGGCAGCGAATCGGCGAGCACCAGCAGCAGTGAGACGACGCCGACCGAGGGCCCGACCGGGCCGGGTCAGACCGGCTCCACGAGCCTCGGCGGGGACAGCTCGGCCGAATCGGCCACGAATGATGGGACCGGCTCCGAGACCACGGGAGGGCAGATTCCGACCGACCCGGGGCCCTACCTGCCGGGCATCGACGGCGTCCTGGTCGTCGAGGAGTCGCACAGCTTCGCCGGTGGCACGCTGATCTACGGGGGCGCGTTCGCCTGGGCCCAGTTCTTCAATGCTCCGGGAGCGCAGGGCTTCATGACCGGAGACGTGCTGGACCCGTTCGAAGGCGTCGAGGACTGCGGCGTGAACGTCTTCGACGTCGACGGCGTGGGGGGTAGCGACGACGTCATGTTCCTCGGCGCCGACGAGGTCCGCGTCGAGGTCGCCGGCGCCATGCGCACGCTGGAGCACGGCGCCGATCCGTTCTATCACTGGTTCTCGATCGACCCGCAGGACGACCCCGCGCCCGGGACGCGCCTGGCGTTCGAGGTGCGCGGCGGCCTGGTCGGCGACGCCGACCTCCCGGGCCCGGTGGTGCCGCCGGCGCTGAGCTTCAGCGCCCCGGACTTCGACGCGCCGATCGGCCGCGACGACCTCAGCTTGCAATGGACCGGAACCGCCGACGCTCCGCTCGATCTCAAGCTCGTCATCAGCGAAATCCCCGTCGGGGCGCGACAATGGACCGAGATCCACTGCCGCATGACCGACGACGGGGCGTTCACGATCCCGGCGGCGGTGCTGGCCGCGGTCCCCGTCGACGGGTTCGCCTGGATCTACGTCCAGCGCCATCTCGACGAGGAGCAGAGCGACAACGACAGGACGTACCTGGCCCGCGGCACCTCGGCGGTGGAGATTCGCGCGGGCTTCGGCGAGGCGTGCGACAGCCCGCCCGACAACATGGCGGCCTGCACCGCCGCGGCCGCGCAGATCAACACGGTGCTCGAAGCCTGCGGGCTCCAGCCCGACCCGATCGCGGCGCAATGTCCGGCCTTCCTCGCCGAGCTCTGTGTCGACTGCACCGGCTATTACGCCTGCGTCGCCGCCGGCTGGTCGTGCCAACCGGACGGGCTGCACACCGGCGACAACACGTGCGAATGTGAGTAGCCGAGCGGCGCCGGTGTGCAGCCCACCGGCGCCGTGAATCATGCGAGAGCCGGCGTCCTGCTACTCGATCACGCGGATCGACGCGATCGAGCGCACGTACGGGTTGATCATGGTCGCCTCGGCCTGACCATCCGGTCCGATGGACACCGGCGTCCGCTTCTCGAGGATCCCGACCACCTCGACCCGCTTGCCGTCGTACTGCTGGCGCTCCTCGATCGAGCGGACCCCATCGGCCCCGTGATAGACGCCGAGGATCACGCGCTGGCCGCTCTCGCTCAGGATACCAGCCGCCCCCGCTTGCGACAGGTCGGGCTTCGCGTCGCTGCGCTGCGCGATGACCATCGCCTGATAGACCCCGACCAGTCGGACGCTCGTGCCCGCCAGTCGATCGATCTCCTCGGGGCTCGCACAGCACGCCGGCACGGTCTCGGCTGTCGAGGCCGCAAGCCCCTGCGCGGGCGCCTCGGGCTCCCGGGGCGGCGGCGCCTCGCGACACGCCATCATCAGGATCGCCAGACCGCACCAGACTCTCCGGACCCCTCGAGGCATCGGCCGCCATCCTACGCGACTCTCGGTTCGCGGGCCAACGCCGTCGCCAGCAGCGTCGCGGCCGCAGCCGCATGGTGAAGCTGCCCCGATTGATGGGCACCCTCTTCGAGTCGGGAGTCGAGAGGGTCCAAGGGCATGAGCACGAAGGAGCAAAGAGCGTCCACGCCGGAGCAGAAATCCGGGCCACCTGCACGCTCGAATCTGAGCGCCTCGCCACGCCCGGTGTCTCCAAGAACGCTTGGCTTTCGGCTCCGAGGAGGCTTCTTATCGAGCAAGTCACGGCCGCCGCTGCGTGCGCCGTGAAGTTGCTCTACTCTCGGCGCTGCATGTTCGACGAGGAGGCCGAAGTCCGACTCAGCCCTGGAGGGCGGACGGTTCGCATCGTGCGGTCGAGCTGCGTTTGGCGCCCCACCGACGCGGCGCGAGGCCTGGTGGAGGTCCGCTTCGAGGGGAAAGTGTCCAGGGTGCCCGCGCACGACGTCCACCGGCTCTCGCCCCGCGACGCCCAGCTCGTCGCGGAGCGGCTTCTTTCCCACTCTGCCGCCACCTTCGGATTTCACGCGCTTAGCCAGGCTCAGCGGAGCGCGGATGCCCTCGCGGATCTGTTGGAGCGGGACTTCGTCGCCGTCGAAGTCGACGAACACCGCTACACATGGAGCGGCCCGCCCGTGCCCCCGCGGCCGACGCCGCCGCCGCTCGAGCCGACGACGCTGCCGGCGCTGACCTGGATCGGCGTCAGCGTCGTCGACGCCG
Organism: Nannocystis bainbridge; assembly: GCF_028368995.1. Taxonomy (GTDB): domain Bacteria; phylum Myxococcota_A; class Polyangia; order Nannocystales; family Nannocystaceae; genus Nannocystis; species Nannocystis bainbridge. Next base: position 2,078,357 of record NZ_JAQNDL010000001.1, read on the forward strand.
ACGAACCGGCGCGAACCTTCGCGGGCGCGCAGTTTCGGCTCCGCCTCCCGGATGGCGCCACGCGATCCGGCGCGCTGGACGGGACCGCCAGCGTGCGGGTCGACGACATCGAAGCGGGCAAAGGCTGGTTCGAGCTCGTCGACATCCCCCGCGATCCCTCGCCCTGACGCTTGCCACGTCCATCGCGCAGCCCATGCCCACCGACACCGAGCTCCTCGTCACCTGCACCCACGCCGACTGCCCGCTCAAGCTGCGCTCGCCGCTGCTCGATCTGACCTCGGTGATCTTGCTGTACCCGGAGGACCAGATCCCCGGCTACGAGGCGGCGCAGGCGAACAAGAGCGCAGTGCCGTGCCCGGCGTGCAAGCGGGCCGGACGCGAGGGGCTCCTGGTGTACCTCGACGACCACTTGCGCAAGGCGCCGCCCGACATGACGACCAGGGCGCCGGTCGTGTTCGACGCGATGGTGTCGGTGTGGAAGCGGGCGTTCGAGCTGCTGACGGTCACCGGGCAGACGGCGGATTATCAACCCGCGAAGGCCGGCCCGGCGACCGCGCACCGCCTGAACGTGCGCCCCTACGACGGCCACGTGCTGCGGTTCGGCAACAGCGATGTCACGCGGCAATACGGCGACTCCGAGCCGGGCGTGGCCACCAAGTCGATGCACGTCCGCCAGCTCAAGCGCGACCTGCTGTACCTCGCGTACTACGGCAACCGCGAGCGCAACGTGGCCAGGCTGTACGGCGGGGCGCACGTGTTCGAGGCGACGCTGGTCGGCGCGATCCTGGCGTTCAAGTTCGACATCTCGTTCTTCTATGGCGTGCCGACGACGACCGATCCGAGCCAGTCGACGGTCAGCGACGCCGAGCTGCGCCAGACCACGCTCGAGGGCTTCTCCAAGCCGATCTATTTCGATCCGAAGCTGCCCGACAACCCGATCAAGCCGATCGCTACCACCCTGATCTATCCGCTGGCCGACCGCCTGTCGGCGCTCGCTCCGGCGCACGCTTCGTACGACAGCGGCATCGCGCTGTTCAAGCAATCGAAGGCGGCCGAGCTGCCGGTCAAGAAGGCGGCCGCGCTGCGAGCCAAGGCCCTGAAGGCGCTCCGGAAGGGCATGGGGCTGCTGCCGGAGGAGGCGCCCGCGCTCGACCTCGCTTCGATCAAGGCATCGAAGGCCGAGCGCAAGGTCCGAAGCCTCGCGGAGGTGCTGGCGCACCCGCAGTTCGCACAGATCCCGCGCGCCGAGCCCAAGCTCGACCCATGGGTCGACTTCGGCCAGGACCTCGCCCTCGTTTTGGCGTGCGACCCTGCCCCGGAGGCGATACGGGTGGCCGAGCTCGATCAGATCCTCGTCGACGTCGCCGGCGACGACAAGCTGAAGAAGCAGTTCGAGGCCCCCATCGCTCGCTACAAGCGATACGCCGATGCGATCGCGGCGGCGACCCCGGAGCAGCTCGAGGATCTGCGGAAGATCGTCGGAGGCTTGCCCGAGACCTTCACGCCCTATCGCGAGGCGCTGCATCGCTACGCGGTCATCGATCACGCGACGGCGTTCTACATCCTGGCGATGTTGTCGGAGGTGCCGATCGGCTCGGGCAGCGGCAAGCTCACCAGGCAGCCGGGGCGCAAGCTCGTCTATCATTTCCCCCCGACCATCGAGAACGAGCCCGAGGACCTCGACGCCTACGCCGATCTGGTGATCGAGGCGTGCAAGGACAAGGGCACGTTCGTGATGCCGCCGTTCATGATGCTCGAGCGGCAGAAGAATGAATCGGGCTATAGGGCGACCGAGGCGGTCGGCGATCTGGCGACCAGCCCGGACGAGAAGGCGCGGCGGGTGCCGATCAACGGCATCGATTGGAGCAACTGGGGCCGCCACGGCGGCTCGGTGACCAAGTACGCCTATTCAGAGCTGTTCACCAACAGCGTCGGTCGGGTCCAGGCCCAGCATCCCGGCTACTTCGGTCCGATCGTGCATTCTCGCGGGGTCGGCGGCGGCCAGGTGACGCTCGCCACGGTGATGAAGGGCGTGACCCCGACAGGCCGGGCGAACGAGGTCGACGGGTACGAGTGGGTGGCCGGCATCCCGGTGCCCCAGGGCGGGAAGATGCCGACGCCCGGGAACTGGACGGGCGCCACGAACTCGTGCAAGCGGGCGGCCAAGCTGTTCGACTCGAAGTTCAAACCCGACCAGCCGGGAGGTGCATCTTGCCGGCATTGCACGTACGACAAGGTGCCGGGCGGCACGCGTTACGAGTGCGCCAAGTGCCTGGATCGCCTCCAGCTCGGGCCGGACCAGAAGCCGCTGCTGGCCGCGAACCAGGGCGACAACTCCTATCATTGCACCGCGGATGCCTCGCGCTGGCCGGAGCTGTTCGGCGAGCCGCTGGCGGATGACTCGGAGACCGGCCGGACGGAGTACCCGTGCTCGTGGCTGCGCGCGGTGATGCGCTACGCGGGCGAGGGCGAGCGAGCCGATTCGCGTATGTTCAAGACGGCGCGGGAGATCGTGGCCGTGGGCAGGGCCGCGTCCGGCAAGAAGACCGCGGGCGACGAGGACGAGACGGGCGACGACGAGACTGCCCAGGAGGAGCAACCCGCGCCGGACGAGGGGACGAAGAGCAAGGGCAAGACGGGCAAAAAGCCCAAGAAGCCCAAGAAGAAATCACCGGTGAAGCTCGCCATGGAGGACGCGTTCGTACGGGTCCGCAAGCAGTTGTGAGGCCCGCGGCCTCACCGACCGGGAGCGGGGTCCGGGGTGTCGACCCCCTCGACGCGAATGTTCCCCTTGAACTCATCCCATCGGTCGACTCGCGCGGTGGGAAGGAACCACCCGTCGCGGAACTCGAGGTCGACGTCGTGGCGGAGCTCGCCGTCGAGCGTGAGTCGCATGGCGAGCGTCCTGCAATATTCGCCGTCGGACAGGCAATAATGCACGTCGTGCCGGTGCCCGGAGCGGCACTCGAACAGCAGATCGGGGCGCCCGTCGAGGTTGAGATCGGGGAGCTTCACGCCGACGAGGCCGAGGCCCTCGGGCAGCGGATCGGGTCCTCGCAGGCCGCACGCATCGTGCGGTCGCGTGACCTCGTCGCCCCCGGGGAGCATCTCGGCGTCCACCAGCGTGATCCAGCCCTTGTCCGTCCGCTGCAGGACGTTCCAGCCATAACTACGCTCGGATGATTTGATCGGCTTCAACTGCCGCAGCAGCATGTACTGCTCCATCGGCCGCGTCGCATCGCAGGTGCAGGCCGGGTCCTTGCACAGCTTCTTGCAGGCGCCGTCGATCGCCGCCTGCTCCTCCTTGCCGAGGGCGAGGTTCGGAGCGCGATCGCCCGGGACCGTGAGCTTGTTGAAGACGGGCCCGCCGGCAGCGGGGCTGCTGGGCGGCGGGGCGGTCGTCGCGGGGGCGCCCACGTCCGGCTTCGCAGCGGCCGCGACTTCGACGGCGGCCGGGGCGGGCTCGGCTTTGGGGGCCGCGACCGGGGCCGTCGCAGCGCCGCAGGCCGCGAGGATCAGGACGATGAACGCGCTAGCCCGCAGGGACCTGTTCGTCGGCGAGGGCGTCCCAGACCTCGTCGTCCTCTTCGAGCTCGTCGAGCTCGTCGGTGTCTCCGTCGTCGTCGTCGTCGTCGTCATCGCGCGCATGGTACTCGGCCTCGAAGTCGTGGATGCCATCGTCGCCCGCCGAGAGCGGGAAGACCCGGCGCGGTTGATAGAGGTCGTGGAACAGCACCGGTGCGCCGTCGGCGAGGCGGAGGGTGACGTCGCCGGGCGGCATGAAGGGCTCGGCGAGCAGGCCGTGCTCGTCGGTCTCGCCGAAGCGGGTCTCGTGCGCGACGGTCAGCTCGTATGCGAGGTGCGGCAGCGGCTCGCCCCACTCGTCGACCACGCGGATCTCGAGCACGTGATGCGTCGGCCCCCGCGCCTCCGCGACCGGCAGCGGCAGCAGGCGCGCGATCGGGTAGAGACCGGCGCCCACGGGCTCGCGCAGGAGGTCGTAGCGGTCGCTCGCGGGGATCGCCAGCAGCTGCGTCCAGCGGCGCCCGTCGAAGGCCGGGTCGACGGCCAGGACGCCGTCTGCCTCATGGAACCGCATGGCGTCGAGGCTGGTGTCGTTGAGCTCGAGCCAGTGCACGAGCTCGGCCTTGGCGACCTCGAACAACGCGCCGAGCGTCTGCTCGCCGATGACGCCGTCCTCGAAGATGTCGGCGCGGAAGGCCCGGTTGTAGGTGCGCTGAAACGCCTCGACGGCGCGCGCGGTGGCAGCGTCGGCGACGTCGGAGATCGCCGGTACGGCGGTGTTCCAGCCGCACACGCGCTGCAGATAGTCGAGGTACACCTGGGTGTCCTGGACGCGCCCGTGCTTGCTGGCGAGCGCGACCCACGCCGACTGCTCGTCGCGCAGGAAGTGCAGCAGCGCGCGCGCGCGCACCTCGGCGAACTCCTCGGGTTCGCCGGCCTCGCGGTGACCGACGACGAGCCCACCGTGGTCGAGGTGCTGCTGCAGATGGCGCAGCCAGGCGACCACCGGCGCCCACGGGTGGCGCGGCCCGACCCGCGGCAGCAAGAGGACGCTGCGCGGCAGGTAGTCGGTCCACGGCGCCTCCGAGGTGTGCACCTTCGGGCGATGCACCGCGAGGATCGTGTGCTGACCGCTCGGGACGTCGTAACGGGCGATGGTGCCATCGGCTCGCAGCTCGACGTGCACGATCGAACGCTCGGCGGGCATGGTGGGGATCATGAGAAGCAGACCACTCCCCTGTCAAGCACCGAAACTCGCGGCTCCGCGCACGAGCCCAACAGCTCCGCCAACCTCGCGCGGACGCACGTCGTCCGCTCGCATGAGCCTCGCACGGGCCCGACCCGGCTCCGCCGGCGCTGCGAGCCGGGGCCGCCGCGCGCGTGCCGGCTCCTCACGACCTTTCACGCCGTGTTCGGCCCGCGGCCTGCTACCTTCGACGCTCGCATGCCCGCACGCATAACGAGACAGATACGCACATTCACGCTGACGCTGCTGCTCGGCGCGAGCTCGGGATGCCCCGCCGAGAGCGACGGAGACAGCGCCAGCGAGACGAGCAGCGAGTCGACGCCGACCGGCGATTCGACGACGACCGCGAATTCGAGCAGCGAGCCGCAGCCCACGACGACGACCGAGAGCTCGAGCGGCGAGCCGCAACCGACCACGGCCGGCGAGGAGGGTGCGTGCGCGTGCATCCCCGAGGACGACTTCACCGGCCCGAATGCCGGCGATCCGGATTGCGACGGCGGCCCGTGCCCGTTGCCGCCGACCTGCGGCGAGGAGCTGTGCCCGATCGTCGAGGTCGACCCTGCGGGCATGAACTGCTTCGTCGCCAATGGCGAGCTCCTCGTGGACCCTGCCGCGGTCGAGTGTGCATTGACGGCGCTCCGCGATCGCACGCCCGGGTTTATCCGCTGGATCTGTCACCCGGCGGGCGACGGGCAGTTCACGCGTGACGGCTTCATCCTGATCGTCGACGACGAGACCGCGGTCCGGCGCGAGTGGGGCCACTTGAACGGCCTCTTCCAAGCCGGGCCGGCCTTGCTCGGCGACCTGCCTGCCCCCGACGTGTTCACGACGTGCCTGGGCCTGGGGACCGCCTCGGACCGCTACAATTGCCTGACCGGCACCAACCTCACCACGACCAGCGAGATGTGCGTCGAGAGCTGGGGCTCGTGAGGCCATCCCCCGCTGATACGCCGCTCGCGACGACCGCTCGCGCCGCCGTTCGTCGTCAACCCGCGGCGTCCGGCGGGGAGGCGAACCACTTGCAGCTCGGTTGGCACCCCGACGCGGTCGCCACGATCGCCGGATGGCTGTTCGCGCCGTGACTACGGGTCGATATACTGCAGTTGGAGCACGGTCGAGTTGTTGCGCTCGTGCGGCCCGAACGTGCAGCCAGGGCTGGTCCAGCCGCAGGCGCCGCCGCCGGTGATGTCGGCGACCTGGTCGTCCTGGCTGAGCACCGCCCCGCCCGCCCCCTGGGCGCCGAGCGTGCAAAGTTGTCGAGCATGCGGAACGGGGTGCCCGTCAGGTCGATGTTTGCGAGGCCGTCGGCGACGTAGTTCCACTCGCATCCCGAAGCGACGCCGTAGGGCATCACGGTGACGGGCTCTTGGTTGCCATGGAGGAGCAGGCCGGTCGAGCTCGAGAAGGTCACATCGTCGAACTCGACCGCGAACGTGCCGGGGTCGATGCGCACGCGCGTGAACACGGTCCGCACGTTCGTGCCGGTCGCATACTTCCCCGCGGTGTACTGCGAGAAATTGCGGCCCGCGCCGAGGGCGACCAGCCCGCGGGTCGTTGCGAACTCGTCGAGCACCTCGAAGAACTCGTCGCGGGTCATACCCGCTCGCAGCAGGGCGCGCATCTCGGCGAGGCCCGGCGCCTGCGCCCGCGCTCGTGCGTCGCCGGGCTCCGGCGAAGCGACCGGCGGCGGTCGTGAAGGGCGTCCCAAGGCGCCGCGGATGCGGTCCCACAGGCTCATCGTCTGCTCCTCGCGGGCAGTGTACGGGACCCCGCCCGCCGTGACGCGCTGCCACGAGCTCGACGAGCACGACGCCGATCGACGCGGCGCCCGTGTGCATGCGGGGCGCGACCCTGATGGACGACCCCGACGCGTGCGCTCGACGTGCCGCTGAGGCGAGATCGACCTGCGCCGCGATGGAGCGCGCTCCATCGCGGCGGCGGGCCTCGCCGGCGGCGGGCTCACTCGACGTCGATGTCGGTGAGGAAGCCCGGCAGCGGGCCCGAGGGCTGCGCGGCGCGGGGCTTCATGAAGTTCGCCTGCGAGGGCTCGCGCATGAAGGCCGGCGGCGGGACGTCGCGGCTGTTCATGGAGTCGCCGAGGCCGGGCTCCTGCTGGGCGAAGAACGCGAGGATCGGCTTGACGCCGGCGATCTGCTCCTCGGTGGCGGCGTCGCGGATCGCCTGGTCGGCCAGCGCGGCGGCCATCGACTCGCGGATCTCGGCGATCTCCGCGTCGAGCTCGGCGATGCGTGCGGTGCCCTCGTCGATCACCTTCTGGGCCCGCGCGCCGCCCTCGCGGATGAACGCCTGCAGCGCCTCCACCTCGGCGCTCGCGGCCTGGATGATCTTCTGCGTCGGGACATCGAAGGCGGTGAACGCCGCCTCGACGATCTGCCGCTTCAGCGCGGCCGGCGAGTTCTCCGGCAGGCTCCGCAGCAGGTCCTGAGCCTTGGTCACGCGCTGCTGCTGCTCGACCTCGACGCCAGCCCGGCGGAGCACCGCCGGGAAGTCGATCTCGGTCGGGTAGCGCTCGGTGAGGCGAAATTGGGGCGGGGGCGGGGGAGCGGGTGGCTGGATCGGCATGGGTGCGGGTGCGGGTGCGGGTGTGAAGGCGGGGACGGGTGCGGGGGGGAGCGCGGGCATGTCGTCATCGACATCGATCGGGCGGCTCCCGAACAGGCCCTTCAGGAAACTCATCAAGCCCATGGTCTGGCCCTCTCTGGCATGGGACCGACTTTACTCCATTTTTTGAAGGGGCGCGCTTAAGCGGTTCGAAGGGGGAATTTCGTCGAAGTGTCGAGTGCGAACGCTTGGAGGTCCACGGAGCAGGGTCAGTTCGTGAACCATGATGCTCGACCTCGAACAGCTCTACAGAGCTCTCGGTCGGCAGGTATCGTGAACCTGGGCCCGGCGGGCACGCCGAGACGGACTCCTCGTCGGGCAAACGACAAGGGAGGCCGAGCGCGGCGCTGGAGGCCGGTGCGGTCAACCGGTGAACAGCAGGAGCGGCGCTGGAGGTCACGACAAGGAGGCCGAGCGCGGCACTGCGTCCGCTCGACGTCGCCACCGCCGGGACCGCCGCGCGCTTCCTCGCCGCCTTGCTGGCCGCCTCCCCGGTCGCCTGCCTCGTCGACGGCAGCGCCCGCATGCGCGAGCGGCCCATGGAGGGCCTCCTGCAGGCCCAGGGCGCCGACATCGCCTGCCGCGGCGCCGACGACACGTTGCCGTGCGAGATCAGGGGCGCCCGCCTGCGCGGCGGCGAGATCCGCCTGGCCCGTCCGCCGAGCTCCCAGTTCATCTCCGCCCTCCTGCTGGCCGCCGCGCTCGCCGCCGCCCCGCTGCGCATCGTCCTCGAGCCGGGCACCCCGGCGCGGCCCTGGGTCGAGCCCGACGCCTCGGCCGCGACCTACTTGTGGTCGCTGGCGGCGATCTACGGCGGCGAGGTCACGGTGCCCGGGCTCGGCCGCGCCAGCCAGCAAGGCGACGCTCGCTTCGGCGAGGTGCTCGCGCGCATGGGCGCCGCGGTCGAGCATGGCGAGCACGGCCATCTGGTCCGAGGGACAGGTTCTCTGCGCGGCGTCGACCTCGACCTGGCCGACATGCCCGACGCAACCCGTGGCAAGTCTCCCTCCCCGCCAAAGCCCCTCCGGGTGGAGCTCCGCGGCGTTTGGCAGCGGAGGGGCTTCTGGCGAGGATGGGTCAGAACTTGTTCCACAGGTCGCAGTTTGGCCGACGTCGCTGACGTGGCGTGTTCTTGGCCACTTGGGGCTCTTTGAGGCAAGTTTGGCACGGGATTGCCCCACATCGCGGCCGCTTCAAGGGCCGCCTGCTCCTTGGCCAGGTGGATGTACTTCTACATGGTCGACAATCGCGCCCAACGTGAAGCCGGTCGTCCGCATCCGCAAGGCATACGCGCCCCCACCGGGCGCCGGGCTGTCGGATGCGGTGTAGTAGCGGAAGACGTTGCTGGCGGAGGACCAGGGTCCTGATGCGCAATTGTGCCAGATCAGCCAGCCGGAAAGGTCTCCCGAGCCCTCGAAACTATTCGTATACACGGTCACCGGCGGCTCGGGCCTCCACGCGGAGACCGTGGGCATGCTGCTCTCGAGCCACGACTCCATGTCCCGCTGCCCATGGATACCGAGCGGGACTCCCAGGTACTGCGCCCATAACTTGGCATGTCGTTCGCCGTCGGATCCTCTCGCGGCCGAGGCCGACGTGCGCGCATATGTTGCCGACACCTCCCCGCGAAATGGGCGAGGTCGACCGGCGAGCATGCGGGCGTCGTCGTATCACCACCGGGCGCTTGACCGCGATGGATATCGATAGTCTCGTACGCGCCGTGGCGAGCGATCTCGGAGTCAGCCTGACACGACTTCTGGACACGCCCCCCGCATTCGCCAAGCGAATAGCCGCACCGCGGCGCGTCGCGATCAGCGGGGGAGGCAGTAACCGGTGATGTACTCCTGCGCGATGCAGACGCCCGAGCAGTTCGTCTTGCAGATGGCGGACGTGGAATACCACGAGCCGTTCGAGGTGCACTGGTACTTGATCGGGCACGGGGGCAGGGCCTGGACCGAGCCCTCGCCCTCGGCGAGGATCAGCTCGGGCGCCTCGTCGAGCACGGATGAGCCCGGTTCATCCGTGGTGTTCTCGACCGGCTCATTGGTGTTCGACGACCCACCCTCGGTGTTCGTCGATGCGCCGGTCTCGCTCGAGTCTCCGGGCAGGTCGCCGCCCTGGTCCCCGAGATCGCAGGCCGACAGCGTCAGCGCGAGCGGGAGCACGAAAAAGAAGCGGGAGAAGAAGTGGATGCATTTGGAAGCGTTCATCTTAAGTCTTCATCGGCCAGTTCGGCCCCCAGTCCAAGGGCCGACCCGGACAAACGCCGGACATTCCAGGCCACCCGCTCCCACCGTCATCGCCTCCTGTTGTTGTGACGGCCGCTGGGCGATGGGCGCGACGCCGCAAGAGCAGGTGCGATCACCGCGCCGCTGCCCGCTCGCAGTGTCCCGTCGCGCCCGCCTTCTGTCCGACACGGCCCTTCGCGGCGGCCCCGACCCGCGCCATCGTCCGGCACCCATGCGTGCGCTCTGCTTCATTCTCCTCCTCGCCGCGTGCGCCCCGACCGTGCGGGCCCCGACCGTCCCGGTGGCGGTCGCCGGCGTGGAGCACCGCGAGACCCACCTGCGCGGCCGGGACGGCGTCGAGCTGTATGCCCAGTCGTGGCGCCCCGCCACTCCCGTGAAGGGGGCAGTCATCGTGATCCACGGATTGAAAGATCATGGCACTCGATATGCTGCGCTCGCGGAGCATTTGACCGGGCAGGGTCTCGCCGTGCACGCCCTCGACTTACGCGGTCACGGGCGATCCGCCGGCGAGCGCGCGTACGTCGCGGATCTCGGCGAGTATATCGCCGACCTCGAGCTCTTCGTCGCCGCGGTCCGTGCGGCCGATCCCGGGGTCCCGCTGTTCATGATGGGTCACAGCATGGGCGGAGCGCTCGCCACCACCTACGCGCTCGCGCACCCGGGCGACCTCAAGGGCCTCGTACTCAGCGCCCCGGCGCTCCGTCTCGGCCCCGAGGTGAGCCCCGGGCTGGTGAAGATCACCAGGAAGCTCGGACGCAAGCACCCGCACTGGCGGATCCTGAAGCTCAGGCCGCGCTGGTTCGCCCGCGATCCCGAGGTCGTCCGCGATGTGGACGGGGCCGATCCATGGGTCGATCGCCGCAAGATCCCGGCGAGCACCGCCGCCGCGCTGATCGCCGGCATCGAGCATATCCAGGGCAACATGGAGAAGCTCTCCGTCCCTGTGCTGATCATTCATGGCGACGCGGACCGCATCACGCCGCCCGAGGGCAGCCGCGACCTGCTGCGCCGCGCCGGCGTCGCGGACAAGCATCTGGAGCTCTATCCCGGCTATTATCACGATCTCCTCCACGAGCCCGAGCACGCCGAGGTCATCGAGGATATCGCGTCCTGGCTCGGCCGACATTGACATACGAGGTCGATCCACTCGCCCCCTCGACAGCCCGCTCGCCGCGCACGCGGAGCAGCGGTCGTGATCACCGCGGCTCGCTGCGCGCACTCGCCGTGCGATGCCCGCGGCGGTACGCGAGCGGGCTCCGGCCGAAGTGAGCGATGAACGCCCTGCGAAAGGCCCGCTCGTCCTCGTAGCCGACCGCATGGCCGACCTCGGCGACCGCCAGAGCGCTCGTGGAGAGCATCCGCGCCGCCGTCTCGAGCCGCAGCTGGCGCACGAATCGCGCGGGTGCGAGCCCGGTCGCGGCCACGAAGTGCCTCGTCAGGGTCCGCTCGTTGCAACCGAGCGCGCTCGCCACGTCGCCGAGCTTGAGCGGCGCATCCAGGTGGGCGCTCATCCATCGCTCGGCGCGCGCGACCAGCTCGTCGTGGCGTGACAGGTGCTCCATCACCAGAAACGGGGCCTGGGAGGTCCGCGCCTCGTCGATGACGAGGTAGCGCGCGCACGCGTGCGCCACTTCATGACCGATGAGGCGGCGCACGAGCGCGAGGGTCAGATCGAGCTGAGCCATGGCGGCCGCCGCGGTCACGACTGTGCCCGATGTGCACACGATCCGGTCGGCCCGCAGGTCGACGGAGCGATAGCGGCTGCGAAACAGCGGCGCGAGCCACCACGAGGTCGTGGCCTCGCGGCCATCGAGCAGGCCCGCCTCCGCGAGCAGGAAGGTCGACGAGCAGCTCGCAGCGATGAGGGCCTGGCGCTGGTGGACCGAGCGCAGCGCCGCCACGAGCGCGACCGCGTCCGGCCTGACGATGCCCGCGAGCACACGCCCGACATCGGCCATGCCGGGGCCGAAGGCGAGCACGATATCGCCTACTGCCGGGTCGACGGCGCCATCGGGCCGGATCTCGACGCCGCCGCTCGAACGCACGGGGCCGCCGTCGATGGTCCGAACCGACCAGCGAAACTCCGGGAGCTTTCCGGGAGCGAACGACCCGCCGACGATGTTGCTCGTCGCCATCACGTCCGTCGTCACCGCGAGCCCCGACGCGAAGAAGCCGTCGAGCACCGCGAGCTGGACGTCGATCCGTGCCGTCTGCCGATCCGCCCCGGGTGCCATGGCGCGGCCAGGATAGGCCCCCACCGACGCACGCGCCACCCTTCGTGAGCGACAGACGTCGCCGGGCCCGCAGGCAGCCAGGAGGGCCTCTGCGGGTGCCCGGGGTTCAAAGAAAAACGATGCGTCGCGCTTAAGCGGTTCGAAGAGGGAATTTCGTGAAGGTGTCGAGTACGAGAACGCCCCAAGGTCCCATGAAGAGGGTCAGCTCGGTCGGCAGGTATCGTCGACCTGGGCACGACGGGCACGCCGAGACGAACTCCTCGTCGGGCAAACGACAAGGGAGGCGCGAGCGCGGCACTGGAGGCCGGCGCGGACGACAAAGTTGCTTGCGGTCGCGACCGTCGACGGTCGTTGCGGCGTGCAGGTGCATGCCGTACGCCGTCACCGTCAGCTGCGGTCGGGCCACGGGCTCGCACGGCGGAGCCAGATGCGGACCCTGTAGTCCGAGCTGTACGCAGGCGGCCAGCGCCGGGTCCACGTCGCGGTCGTCGTCCTCGGCGACAGCGGCGACGACCTTGTGGACTTGCGCGAGCACGGCCGTCAGCCGCTCTGGCGTCGGCGTCGCAATGGGCAAGAAGCGCACGTCGGCGCCGAGCTCCTCGAAGGCGCCGTCGGTGACGAGGCAATGCAAATGCACGTAGAGGCCGAGGTCGCTGCGGAATCGCTGGACCACCGTGAACACCCCGGCGGAAAGCGGTGCTACCGAGCACAGGCCGTGGCTCTCCTTGACGGACCACCGCATGTCGTGCATCACCGCTCGCGCGAGACCCTCGGCGACTTTCGCCAGGAGCGCCTGGTCATAGCCCAGACGCACTGCCAGCGGTCCCTCGAAGGAGAGGACCCATTGCCCGTAGCCGACCGCTGGCAGCACGTGGTCGACCAACATCGCTGCTCCTTCCGCCATCCGCCGACCCATGCACGACGGGCAGAATCCCCCGCCCTTACACGAAAACGGTACGAGCAGCTCGTCGCCACACTGGCGGCACGCCGTCCGCACGAAGCCCTTCTCGAAGTCGCCGCACCCCGCGAACGCTTCGAGCTCCGCCCTGACGAACTCCGGTAGCGCGTGCCCGCCCTCCTCGAGGCGCGCGAGGAAGCCCGGCAGGTGGTGTCGGACGAGCACGGCGGCATCGCAGTCGTGGGTCTGCCGCGGGACGTAAATGCCCGGCCTCGCGCAGGCGGGCATAACGCCCGCCCCTGCACCCGCACTGCCACGCGCGACCCGCTCACCAAGCGGGCGAGCTCCCTACCGAACCCGCACGCCTCGTCGTAACGTCCTGGCCCGCGGACCGGTTGGGTGGCCCGCCTGCTGGACGGGCGCCACGAACTGCCACCCCACCGCCCAAGAGCGACGACAGCAGGGATCGCCGGCCGAGACGATTACCCGAGATCGTCCGGGTTTTGGGGCAGATTTGTGGCAGCCAGAGGCACGCAGAGGCAACCCGTGGCAAGTCGCCCTCCCCGCCAAAGCCCCTCCGTGTGGAGATCCGCGGCATTTTGGCAGCGGAGAAGCTTTCGGCGCGAGTGGGTCAGAACTTGTTCCACAGATACTGATTCGTCACCTCATGATGGAACTGCACCTCGGCCGTCTTGATGAGCGACCCGAGCGCGCGCGGGCAGCGTTCGGCCGACGCCTGCTTGACCTCGGCGAAGCGGGTCTGGACCTGCTCGCCGAGCAGGTCGGCGACGAACTTCGACGACTTGAACAGGCGGATCGCGTCATTCACGTTGTCGGGCAGGAACCGCGTGCGGGCGCGCTTGTTGGCGATCTCGGCCGGGTCGGGCAGCGGGCCTTCGAGGCCGGTGCGCAGCAATGTGTAGACCGTCATGTACGGATTCGCGTCGGGGGCCACCGAGCGGACCTCGATGCGGGCCGAGCGTTCGTTGCCGAGCGGGATCCGGACCATGCTGCCGCGATCGGTCGCCGACGCCTTGATCTGGTTGGGGGCCTCGAAGTGGGGGTCGAGGCGGCGGTAGGCGTTGACGCTGGCGTTGAGGATCAGGCAGATGTCGGACGCGCTGTTGAGGATCCGCTCGGTGAAGCTCCAGCCCGAGGCGGACAGGCCGCTCTCGCCGTTCTTGTCGTGGAACAGGTTGGTGCCCTTGCGCGCGAGCGAGATGTTGGTGTGCATCCCGTTGCCGTTGATGCCGGTGACCGGCTTGGGCAGGAAGCACGCGGTCATGTCGTAGTTCTGCGCGACCTGGCGGCACAGCAGCTTGTAGAGCTGGACCTGGTCGGCGGCCACCAGCGCCTCGGTGTGCATGAAGTTCATCTCGAACTGCGACGGCGCGACCTCGGGGTGGTCCTTCTCGTTGCCGAAGCCCATCGCCCGCTGCACCTCGGCCGCCGAGTCGATGAATCGCCGCAGCGCGTCGCCGGGCAGCGAATGATAGTACCCGCCGGTGGAGATGAAATCGAACGCGCCGCTCTCGGGGTAGTTGCGCTCGGCGTCGCGGCCGCGGAACAGGAAGCCCTCGATCTCGTGGGCGAACTGGGCGACCAGGCCCTCCTTCTCGTACATCGCGGCGGCGTAGTCCTTGAGCCGCGCGCGCATGTCGGCCACGTACGGCAGGCCGTCCTGGCCGCGGACCTCGGCGAATACCAACACCTTGCCCGGCCCGAACACGTCGGACGGCAGCCAGTAGAACGCCGACCAATCGATGCTGAGGCGCAGGTCCGACTCGTGCTGCTGCGAGAAGCCGCGCACCGAGCTGCCGTCGAAGGTCAGGTTGTCGGCCGAGCGCAGCAAAAACTTCTTGTCGTAGTCGAGCATGTGCAGCCGACCCTCGAGGTCGGTGAAGCACACCGTCACGGCCTTGATCCGCTTCTCGTCGGTCAGGTACTTGACCCGCTGCTCCCGCACCTTGTCCTGCGGCTGGCGAGCCAGGCGCGCGTTCTTGACCTCGAGATTCAGCTCCTCGAGCTTGTCGTAGGGGATCTCCAGGAAGTCGCGGAGGGCAGAGGGGGCTTCAGAGCGGGACATGGAGGCTAAATAGACCTCCGACTAAGCTAATTTCAAGCATCGTTAGTCTAAATTGATGAGCCGATGCGTGCGCCAAGTCGCAGTTTAGCGCGCCTGCCGCGCGGCCGGGCGCGGAAACACGCCATGCCGGAAGACCCTGCGGCGCTCCGCTGGCGAGGATCCCTGCGGCACGAACCCGGCGGCGCCAGCCACTCCGACCCTGGCGCGTCAGGCCGGCCGCCGTGCACATCGCCGCGGCGAGGATCTCGAGTTGCGAACCGTGCGGCTCGAGCAACTCCGACCCGGCACGCGAGGCCGGCGGCCGTGCAGTTCGTCGCGGCGAGCAGCTCGAGTTGCGAAGCGTGTGGCGAGGGCGGCACGGCCCTCGCCGCGGATCGTCCATGGCCTCAGGGACCGCGCGTACATCGGCGCAGCAGGCCGCCCGCGAAGATCTCGCAGCGAGTCGAGCTGCGAACCGTGCAGCTCGACCCGGCTCGCCCGTCAGGCCAGGAGGCCGTGCAGCTCTTCGCCGGCGAGGATCTCGAGCGTGAGGTCGGAGTATTTCTCCTCGTCGAGGCCGAGCGCCGCGGCCAGCGTGCGCAGATAGATGTCCTCGGCGAGGTCGAGCTCCTCGTCGGCATCGTTGACGCTGGCGACCAGCTCGAGCAGCTTGCGCTTGTCCTCGGTGCTCAGGTCGTCGAGCGCGGAGGCGACCTGCTGCACATTGAAGGCCGCGGGGCTGAACGTGTTGATCATGCGGAGCAGCTCCTCGGGCACCTCGGCCCCGCCGAGCAACGTCGAGAGGAGCGAGCGGATCCGCGTGATCTCGGCGCCCGCGAGGCGCTTGTCGGCATACGCGGCGCCGAGCAGGAGCTGGGTGATCTTTTCGATGTGCTGCTTCATCGCGTCCTCTGCGCCCGGGCGAGCGCCCGCGGCCGGCCGAGGGTAACGCAAAGGGGTTGCGGCCGCACGAGCCGCCGGCGCCCGCGCGTGGGTTCGCTGAACCTCGGCCGATGGGGCGTCCCTGCGTCCCTCGGCCGAGCTCGCTGCTTCCGCGGGGGTCGTCGCGCTCGCAGCCGCGCGAGCTCATGCGATCGTGCGGCTCGTGATTCGCCCCGTGACGTCGACGACCTCGAGCCACAGCGGGCGCCCCTCGGGGAACTCCGGCGACAGCGAAGTCATCGTCCCGTCGCGCTCGCGCTGCGTCGACCAGCGCGGCGCGAACACCTCCCCTTCGCATGCGTCGTCGATCGCCCACTCGACGAGCGCATCGAGCCCCGTCGGCGTCGCTCCGCCCGCATCGTCGGCGGCGGCGTAGTCGACGAGCCGGACCGCCCGCCCCGTCGTGGTCGTTTCGATCGCCAGCACCAGCCGGGCCGCTCGCACCGGCGCGACCGCCTCGCCATCGGCGAAGGGCCGCGGGATCTCCCACAGCGACACCGCCTCTCCGGCGAGCTCGTGCGCCGGCGCATCGAAGTCCCACGCGATCAACTCGAGCGCGCTCGCCCCCGCGGCCCGGGCCGCTGCCAGCCAGGCCTCGATGTCGAACGCGGTCGGCCGCTGCTCGCCGACCGCGACCACCACGGCCGCCCCACCGCGACGGCCGTGGAGCGGTGCTGCGGCAGCTTCGCGCTCCGATACATGTCCATCGGGACATGTCCCGGTGAGACATCCGCCCGCGCGGGCGGCCTGTCTCTCGGGACATCTGTCCTCCTCCATCTTTATCTCGCTGCAGATCGTACCGCGCGGTCCGGATGGCGCCTGTCCTTCGGGACATATCACCGGTCCATCTCTCTCTGCGGCCGGCGCCTCGGATCGGCTGACTCCGCTCCGCCCCGGGAGATGGCCTGCGGGACGCGCCTCCGCGCCTGCCTCCGGCGCCCCGGCCGCCCCGTCCATGACCTGTCCCTCGGGCCATGTCTTCGCCCCGTGCAGCGCCAGCAATCGCCCGCGCAGCTCCGCCTCGCCGACGCGTTCGATCAGCGCGCGCCGGGCGGCCGGCAGCGCGTCGTGCACCGCGAACGGCCCCGCTTCGCCGCGCCGACACTGCGCGCGCAGGCGCCGGCGGATCACCGCGAACGCCGGCTGCGAGCGGTCGATCACGATCCACCGGCGGCCGTGGCGGGCTGCCACGGCTGCCGTCGTGCCCGAGCCGGCGAACGCGTCGAGGATCAGGTCGCCCGGGCGCGAGCACATCTGCACGATCCGCTCGAGCAGCGCCTCTGGCTTCTGCGTGTCGTAGCCGACCCGCTCCGTGTGCGTGCCCTGCAGCGCGCGGATGTCCGTCCACACGTCTTGCAGCGGCACCCCCTCTTGCTCGTCGAGGTACTGCTTCTGCCGCGGCACCGCGCCCGGGCGGCTCTGGTACACGCGGCCGCTGCGGTGCAGCGTCTCCATCGTCGCCTGGCCGTAGCGCCAGAACCGGCGCACCCCGAGGAACTCGTAGCTCGGGTTGCCCTTGGCCGCGCCGCCCGGGGCCGTGAGCGGGCTCGACATGAACCTTCGGCCGGTACCCGGCTCGACGTGCCGGTACCACTTGGCCACATAGTCCTTGTCGTACGGCGCGCGCTGGGTCGTCCACGTCCGCTCCGGACCCATCCCGTACAGCAGCAGCACGTCGTGCACCCCACCCAGCCGGCGCGCCCCCTGGCCGGCGTCGTTGTGGGCCGAATAGCGCTTCCACGCGATCTGGTTGACGAAGTTGTCGGCCCCGAAAACCTCGTCCATCGCCACGCGCACGTGGTGGCACACCTGGATCCCGACGTGCACCACGATCGTCGCCGTCGGCTTCATCAGCGCCCGCAGCAGCGACAGCCGCGGGTACAGCATCGACAGATAGCCGGGGCCGCCCCACGAATCGCGGTAGGCCAGGACTTCGACCTCGCCCTTCCTTAAGTAGTGCGACGCGCCGACGTCGAACGGCGGATCGATGTAGACCAGGTCGACCGCGGCGCCGAGCTCCTCGTGCAGCGCCGCCAGGGCCGGCGAGTTGTCGCCCCAGATCAGTCGATCGCACCAGCCGCTCGCCTCGCCGTCGCGCTCGCGCAGCGTCAGCGGCCCGGCCGCGACCGTCGCGGGGAGCTCGGCCTTGCCCGGCCAGGTCAGCTCCACTCGCCCTCCGGTCGGGCTGGTCCGCCTGGGCATCGCAGTGCATCGTACTCGACCTCAACCGGGCCCGGACGCCATACAGGCGGCCGATTCGGACACCTGGGGCGAAATCGCGCCACCTCTTGGCGGTCCTGGCGGGATCGCGCACACTGGCGATCGGGCCATGTCGACCGCCGCTGCGCCTCGTTACTTCTGCGACGCCGCCGAGCACTTCATCGGCACCGACGCGAGCGAGGCCGATCCTGTCTACGCCGGCTCGCGCGGGGCGCCCGGGCGCGTCGACGGCCCGCGGCGCAAGGCCCGGTTTCACGGCCCGCGGGCGCTGGCTGCCGGCGGCGCCTCGTTGCTGTTCGTCGCCGACACTGGCAACGGCGCGGTGCGCAGCGTCGACACCCGCGCCGGCGTGGTCAACACCGCGATCACGCTCGCCGACATCTGCGCGCTCGTCCATGTCCAGGAGTTCACGCCGAGCGGGCTCGCGTGCGACGGCGAGTGGCTCGTCATCGCCGACACCCGCAACCACGTGGTGTGGCGCTACGACCTGCGCAGCCATCGACTCGCGCTGCTCGCCGGCTGTCCCGGGGCGCAGGGCGACTGCGACGGTGTCGGCCAGCACGCTCGCTTCTGGTTGCCGATCGCCGTCGCGCTGGCGGACGACGGCCGCGGCTTCGTCGTCAGCGAGGCTCGCGGGCGGCGGCACGTCAGTCGCAGCGGCGACGTGCGAACTCTCGGTCGCTGAGGCGCGCGCTTCGACGCCCCGGCGCGCGCGGGCCTGCGCACCCGCAGCCGCGGGTTTGACACCTGCCGGCGCGGCGTGGAACACGGGGTCATGCACGTGCATCGCTTCGGCCTCCTCCTCGCTGTCCTCACCGCCTGCGGCCCGGGGGGTCGCGCCGACGCCACTGACACTGCTTCGACCACGCAGCCTGGCACCACCGCGCCGACCTCGAGCTCGAGCAGCAGCGGCGACGTCGCGCCGACCACCACCGGCGACCCGGGCACCACCGGCACGACCACCACCGGCACCAGCGACGAGCCCGTCACCATCACTGCCGTCACCGACACCACCGCCGTCGACACCTCGACCACCGGGCCGATCGATCCGTCGACCACCACGCTCGCGCCCAAGCTCGACCTGCCGCCGGAGATGCCGATCCCGGCGAAGGACATCCCCGGCCTCAAGTCGATCACCTTCTACGAATCGACCAGCGGCGTCATGGAGTTCACCTTCCTCGTCGACGGGCCCGAGCTGAGCACCCTGCTGCCCGACCCGCTCAGCAACGCCAACCGCGACATCGAGGGCACCAGCGTCGAGTTTTACGACGTCTATTACTCCGACGTGGACGGCGTGTTCGATCCGCTCGGCAGCTACCTGACGATCGCCGGCTCGTTCGGGGCCAAGCTGCCCGCGGGCGGCGGGTTGAACCTGGCCGAGATCTCGCTCAACTTCGAGAACAACGAGTCCGAGTTCGGCAGCTTCCTGGCCAGCTTCGTCGGGCTCGGCGACAACTACGTCGCGGGCTCCGAGGTCAACGCGATCGACAACGACCTCGCCACCCACACGACCATGGGCAACACCGTCGACACGCCGGGCCAGCGGCTGCGCGTCACGCTCGGCTTCAAGTCGTCGCTGATGCCGGGCTGACGCCTGCCCGATCGGGCATGTCCCCATCGCCAGGTCCCGTGAGCTCCCTCGCGGCTCGCGGCGGGCGTCCGACACCTGACCGATCGAGCATGTCCCGATCGCCAGGTTCCGTGAGCTGCCTCGCAGGATCTGGGCATCGGCCGACACCTGACCGATCGGGCATGTCCCGATCGCCATGTGCCGGGTGCGCGGCTTCAGGTCGCCATGTCGGTGGTGTCGGCGGCGAAGTCGGTCAGCTCGACACCGGTGAGCCGCAGCGAGGTGCTGAGCACCGAGTAGATGAGGAAGGCCGCCAGGGTCGCGCGGCTCTTGACCCACGCCGGCTCGAAGCGCGGCGGAGCCAGCGCGCCGGAGCGGAAGAACGGGTCGAGCTCGATCGCGTCGCCGAGCGCCATGCGGCCCGAGAACAGGTGGTGCAGCAGCTCGGGCCGGCCGCTCTGGATCGCCTTGAGGAAGAACGTGTGCACGCCGAGCAGGCCGCGCAGGTAGACGATGTCCTTCGTGAACGCGACCTTGCCGGCGACGTCGCCGCCGCGGAACACCCGCGCCGCCGAGTGGTAGCTCTCGCCCGGGTCCTGGCCGGCCTCGTGGAAGAAGCGGAACAGGTCGATGAAGTCGCCGCCGGACAGCGCGAGGTCGACGGCCTTGACGCGCAGGGCCAGGCGGCGCAGGCGGGCCAGGTCGATCGCGTTGGTGATCATCTCGGCGAAGGTCGCCAGGCCCTCCTGCGTCGCGGTGGTCCGCGGCGCCCCGAGCCCCAGCGAGCGCACGTGCGGCTGTTCGCGGCCGTTGAGGGCCGTCAGCGAGTGGACGAACACCTCGTGCTCGACCAACTGGCTCACGTCGTAGGGGCTGAAGCAGGTCGCGCCGCGCAGGCGCACGCGGGTCGGGCCGGCCGCCGCCTTGGCGGCCATGTCGGGGTCGACGACGACCGCGATCGGCAGGTCGCCGAACACCGGCGTGATGCGCTCGCGCAGCGCGTCGGCCGCCTGCTCGGGCGTGACGAAGAAGTCCTGTTCGGGGATGTAGCCCTCGCCGCGGAAGTCGTCGGTGAGCGCCAGGAACTGTTCGGCGGCCGACAGGTTGCTGACCTGCCCCGGGCCGACGGGGTCGCGCGGACCGCCGTACAGCTCGATCGAGCGGGCCGTGAACTCCGGCGTGCCGGCCTGCTCGATCATCGCCGCCGCCAGCTTGTAGCTGCGCGCGGTGCGGTAGAGATAGCGGCCGACCGGGTGGTCTCGGTCGGCCTCGCCCATGATCGACGCCAGCGCGCGGATGTTGGAGTCGAAGCGCACGCGCGGCGCCTCGACCACGGGCAGCCGTGGGTCGCCGGCGTGCCAGCGCGCCAGGAACTCGGCGCCGACCTGCGGCGGCCAGGCCAGCTGACTGAGCACCTTGATGTCCTTGGCGGCGTCGACCAGGCGGCCGTCGAGGTCTGCGAATTGTTCGAGCGCGGTATCCACGGCCGTCCTCCGCGCTCGAGGGTCGCACGCGAGGGCCCGCTTCCCAAGCCCGCGGCTCGCGCCGATACCGCACCGGGGCCACGTCGAGCGCGGCGGACACGAGCGGCGCCGACCGTGCCTCGCGGAGCGGGCGCCACCCAGATGCGGACACGTGTCCTCGCCGAGCGCCCCTCAGCTCACGCCAGGCCCGTGGCCGTCGGCGCGGGCCTGCATTACTCTGCTGCTCGATCAATCCATGGTTTTCAAAGTCGGCGGAGATATCGACGCTTATTGCACCAAGTGCCGCCTCGACACGATTCACGTGGTCGTCGCGCTCAAGGCGGACAACGCGGGACCGAAGCGGGTCGAGTGCAAGAGCTGCGGCGGGCAGCACATGTACCACGCGCCCAAGCTGCCCTCCCGGAGCGAAGCGCCGAGCCAGCCGGCGGTGGTGAACCGCAGCGCCGCTGCTCGTAATCCCGCGCCGCCCAAGCCGCCCAAGGCGCCCAAGGCCGCCAAGGCCGCGGCCAAGGCCGCGGCGCTCAGCCCCCCCGCCGGCGCCAGCACGCGCGACTGGCTGCGGCGCATGGAGGACCTCGCCCTCCAGGGCGGCACGCCGATCAAGGCCTACTCGATGCGCGAGACCTTCGCCGCCGGCGATCCGGTGTCGCACCCGAAGTTCGGCAAGGGCGTGGTGCTCGAGGTGCTCGAGGCCAAGAAGTGCGCCATCCTGTTCGAGGAGGGCCGCAAGGTCCTCGCCATGGGCAACGTCTGAGCTCCGCGTGAGCTGCTCTTTCGGCCATGTCGTGATCGACATGGCCGAAAGCACATGTCCCACAGGACAGCTCATCCGACCTCCGGCAGCGCGCGCAGGTGCAGCGCCTGGGCCACGTCGATCTCGGTCGCGGGCGCGCGCGGGCAGCGGTCGTCGTCGGCCAGATCGGCGATCGTGCGGGCGACCCGGCGCAGGCGATGCTGCGCGCGCGGGCTCCAGCCGCGGTGCTCGGCGGTCGCCGCCAGCAGGCGCTCGCCCGCCGGCGTCAGCGCGCACAGCCGCTCCATCGACCCGGCCGCCGCCGGCACCTCGGCGTTGGTGCGCCACGGCGTGCCGCGCAGGCGCGCGAGCTGGCGGGCGCGGGCCGTCGTCACCCGCCGCCGCACCGCCGCGCTCGACTCGGGTGGGTCGGCCGAGCGCAGCTCCTCCGGCCGGGCCGGCAGCACCGCCACCGCGACGTCGATGCGGTCGAGCAGCGGCCCCGACACGCGGTGTTGGTAGCGCAGCACCGCCGCCGGATTGTCGACGCACGTGCGATCGGGGTGGCCCAGGAACCCGCACGGGCACGGGTTCATCGCCGCCAGCAGCTGGAACCGGGCCGGGAAGCCCACGCTCCCGCGCGCGCGCACGATCCGGACCACGCCCTCCTCGAGCGGCTCGCGCAGCGCCTCGAGGCAGCCGCGCGAGAACTCGGGCAGCTCGTCCAGGAACAGCACCCCGCGGTGGGCCAGGCTGACCTCGCCGGGGCGGAGGAACGGCCCGCCGCCGAGCAGGCCCGCGACGCTGACCGTGTGATGCGGGGCTCGCAGCGGCACCTCGCGGACCAGCCCGTCGAGCGCGCGCAGGCCCGCGACCCCCTGGATCTTCGTCACCTCGAGCGCGGCCTCGTCGTCGAGCGGCGGATAGAGGCCGATGGCCCGCCGCGCCAGCATCGTCTTGCCGACGCCGGGCGGCCCGTGCAGCAGCACGTTGTGACCGCCGGCCGCCATCACCTCGATCGCGCGGCGGGCCAGCACCAGGCCGCGCACGTCGTCGAGGTCGTGGAGCTCGCGTCCCGCTCGCGGCGGCGGATCGTTGGCCGCGTGGGCGCCGATCTCTCGATCGCCGCGCAGGTGAGCGACGAGCTGCGGCAGGTCGCGGACCGGCAGCACCGCCAGCCCGCCGAGCACCGCCGCCTCGTCGGCGCTGGCCTCGGGCACAGCCAGCGCGGTGAACCCCATGCGCCGGGCGCAGTCGGCGATCACCAGCGTGCCGGCGGCCGGGCGCAGCGAGCCGTCGAGCGACAGCTCGCCCCACAGCATCAGCCCCTGCAGGCGCTCGGCCGGCACGACCTCGTGGCTCGCCAGCAGCGCGCACGCCACCGCGAGGTCGATGCCCGGGCTGTCCTTTCGTTCATCCGCGGGCGCCAGGTTGACGACCTGCTTGCGGGGGTGGAGCTTGTGCCCGCAATGACCGAGCGCGCTGCGGACCCGCTCGCGCGCCTCCATCAGCGCCCCGGTGGCGCGGCCGACCAGCGTCAGGCCCGGGAGGCCGAGGCCGACGTCGGCCTCGACGGTGACGACGAAGCCTTCGACGCCGAGGACGCTGGCAGAGTAGGAGCGGGTCAGCACAGGACACACTCCTTACAATCGCCGTGCTCCGCCCCGCTCGAAGCAAATCAAGCACTTGGCGGCTCTTGACGCATCACCGCTGTCCCGCCCGCTGGCCGGCGTCCCGCCGGCCGGACATGTCCCACCCCGGAGGGCCACCTGCGTCGACGCTCACCATGCGCGACCTGGGCCGCCAATGGCCGCAGAGACAGCGAACAACCTTCGTATGATGTTTGCCACCACCCATTCAATGTTCCGTCGGCTCTCACGGCAGCATGAACGGCCCTTCGACAATCATTCGATACACCGTGCAGCGGCCCCGCAATAGTTGCTCTTGCCGGTCGACGAGATGTTTGCCAAGATGCCCCCGCGTCGCAGCGGAAGGTTTGTTTATGGGGAATACCGGCAACCAGATCAAAAAAGCGATGGAGATCGACGGCGCGATCGCGGCCGCGATTGTCGACAGCGAGAGCGGCATGACCCTCGCCAGCGCCGGCGGCGGCGCGGCCTTCGATATCGAGGTCGCCGCCGCGGCCAACACCAACGTCGTCCAGGCCAAACTCAAGGCCATGAGCTCGCTCCGGCTCGCCGACGAGCTGGAGGACATTCTCATCACCCTGGGCAAACAATACCACATCATCCGACCGCTACGCCGCACCCCAGCCGTCTTCTATTACCTCGCCTGCGAGCGCACCAAGACGAACCTGGCGATGGCCCGACGGTCGCTGGCGGAGATCGAGCAAGCGACGGCGCTGTAGCGCCGCTCACCCGCGGACAACCATTGAACCGAGGCGTCGGCGCACGAATGTCGTGCGCCTTCGCTCTGGTACAGGAGGACTATCTTGACTTCGCTGTTGATCGTCGAGGACGACACGCATTTCCGCGGCGAGCTCGCGCGCGAGCTCGAAGGTCACGGGTTTCAGGTCGATTCGGCGCCGTCGGTGCATTCCGCACTGTCGGCGCTGGCCCGGCGCCCGGCCGACGTGGTGTTGACCGACCTGCGGCTGGGCGGGCCCGACGGGCTCGACCTGCTCAAGCTGCTGCCGAGCGTGTCACGCAAGACCCGCCCGATTCTCATGAGCGCGCACGCCTCCGCGCGCGAGCACCAGGTCGCGACCGAGCTGGGCGCGGTCGATTTCCTCCTCAAACCCTTCACCCCGACCGAGCTGCTGCGCTCGATCCACAAGGCCATCGACTGCGAGACCGGCTTCGTCGGCAGCGTGCACGGCCTGTCGCTGATCGACGTGGCGCAGATGTTCCACATGTCGCAGCGCTCGGTCACGATCCTCGTCGGCGCCGCCGGGCGGCCGGCCAGCAAGATTCACTTTCGTCGCGGCGAGATCGTCGGCGCCTCGTACGGCGACCAGGTCGGCTGCCCCGCGCTGCGGGCGATCCTGGCCGCCTCCACCGGGGCGCTCCACACCACCGGGCTCGAGGAGGGCGTGGTGCAGACGATCGACGCCCCGTTCGACCACCTCCTGCTGGCCTGCCTGAGCCGGCTCGACGAGGAGCTGCACGACCGCCGGGGCCCGCAGGAGACCCCGGCGGTGTTCGAGCTGGGCGATTTCGGCGAGAGCGACGAGCTCGCCGCCACGGCCGACGAGGTCACCGACGACTCGTTCCTCGCTGCGCCCACCCTCGTGACCTCGCCGGCGCAGCTGGCCGCCCGCGCCGCGCTGGACGACGTCTGTCGCCGGCTGACCGGGGTGATCGACGGCGCGCTCGCCTGCGCCGTCGCGGTGGTCGACAGCGGCGTGCTGCTCGGTCATCACCGGCGCGGCGCCGCGGCGCCGACCTCGGAGACGGCGATGACCGCGGTCGCGCGCGAGCTGTTCGGCGGCGGCGTCGGCCGGCTCGCGGGCGGCCTCCTTCACGAGATCCAGCTGACCGCCACCGATCATCACATCTTCGGCAAGCTGCTCGCCGATCGCCGGCGCGCGCTCGTCCTCGTCACCGATCGCTCGGTCAGCATCGGCATGGGCTGGGCCCAGCTGCGGGCCAACATCGGCGCGTTCGAGCGCGTGACCGGGTGACCGAGGAGGGACCGGGTCATGGCTGTCTACGAACCAGACCGCGGGCGCATCGTCCTGCGCGTCGTCTACGACGGGCCGGGGCGCGCGGGCAAGACCACCAACGTCGAGCAGCTCGCGGGCATCTTCGGCGACAGGCCCGGCAACGAGCTGCTGGTCCACCCGGCGGCCACCGGGCGCACGATCTTCTTCGACTGGTTCAGCTTCGACGGCGGCATGATCGACGGCCACCCGCTGCAGGTGCAGGTCGTCACCGTGCCCGGCCACAAGAGCCTCGAGCCGCGTCGGGCTCACATCCTTCACACCGCCGAGCGGCTCACCGGGCAATTCGGCCTGAACGCGATCACGGGGCGGGCGGGCAGCGCCCAGGAGCTGCGAGCGTCCCTCGAGCGCATCGAGACGAGTCGCGTCGGCCGCTGCGCCCCCGAGCGCCGCAAGGACGACGAGGTCCGCGCGGAGGTCCAGGCCGGCCTCGCCGACGCGGGCCGGGTCGTCTACATCGGCTCGCACGAGCTCACCCACCAGCGGGTCGCGGGCGATCGCGCCGAGCCCGGGACGCGCGGGCGGACGGCGCTGCAGCAGAGCTTTTCGGACATGTCCGAAAAAGACACCTGACGAGCGCCCGCGTCGCTCGCCCGTGCCGGTGTCGGCCATGTTCCGACCCAAGCACCATGTCTCGAAGGGCATGCTCTCGAGAGCATGTCCTTCAAGGCAGGGGGCCATCGCCTGCATACCCGCGGCGAGTGGCGGTTCGGCGCGCGCGAGCGCGGCCGCGAGGCGCTCATCGCCCACGTGCGGCGGACCGCCCGGCTCGGCCCCTTGCTCCCGGCCGGGAGCGCCGTCGCGCTGGCGACCACCGAAGCCGAAGCCGACGAGGTCGTCCTGTGGCACATCGTGCCTGACCTGCCCTCGCTGGGCGCCGCCCTGACCGCCGCGACCGAGGCCGAGCGCCCGCGGCAGCTGGCCCGGCTCGCGGCCGCCTACGCCGCCGCGCTGCGGCTGGTGGCGCGCGAGGGCATCGTCCTCACCCTCGACCCGCACGCCTTCGCCGAGCAGGACGGGCGATCGGTCTACCTCGGCGATCGCCTGGGCGAGCCCGAACGGTCGCCCGACCTCGTGGGCGCGCTGCTGGCCCCGTGCGCCGGCCTGAGCGAGGCCTCGCGCGCCGCCTGGCAGACCGCGCTCGAGCAGGCCGTGCCGGCCACCTTGACGCGCGAGGACGTCGCCGCTCTCGGCCTCGAGCGCGCGCTGACGGCCTCGGCGACGGTCCCCGCGCGCGCGGCCGAGGCCCGCGCGCGCGACCGGCTGCGGATGACGCTCGGGCTCTGCACCTGAGCGCGGCTGCGGGCGCTAGTTGAACAGCTTGCCGAGGCGCATGGCCACGCCCATGTCGCCTTCGATCTTGATCTTGCCGGTCATGAACGCGGTGGTCGGGTCGAGCTTCTTCGCCGCCATCTTGGCGAAGTCCTCGAGCGAGACCTTGACCGTGCACTTGGCCGGGCGGTCGTCGTTGTCGACCGTGTTGGGCGTGCTCTCGCCGTCGATGTAGAGCACCTGCGCGTCGGAGAACACGAACTTGATCGTCGCCTTGAGGCCCGAGTCGTCGCCGACCTTCGCGCGGATCTCTTCGGTGAACTTTTCCAGGCTGATGTCGCTCATGAAGCCTGCCTACCACAATCCTCCGGCGCCTTCGACGCCCGCGGCGTCCGGACCTGCGCCGCGAAAATCTACTCGCCGACGCCGGTCCGTTCCGCCTGCCCCCCACGTCAGCGCATACGCCGTCCTCGGCCCGGCCCGCGGCGATTTCCGCTTCCCCTGGTCCCGCGGCTGTGTACGATGCGGCGCCATGAGCGGGTACCGTTCCGTCTTTCGTCCGGGCCTGTTCGCCGGGCAAACGATCGTGGTCACCGGCGGCGGCAGCGGGATCGGTCGCTGCACCGCGCACGAGCTGGCCGCGCTCGGTGCTCACCCGGTGCTGGTCGGCCGCAAGCTGGCCAAGCTCGAGGCCACCGCCGCCGAGATCGTCGCCGACGGCGGCGCCTGTTCGCTGCACGCCTGCGACATCCGCGAGGAGGCCCAGGTCAAGGCGACGGTGGCCGCGATCGTGGCCGCGCGCGGGCGCATCGACGGGCTCGTCAACAACGCCGGCGGGCAGTTCCCGGCCCCGCTGTCCGCGATCTCGCAGAAGGGCTTCGAGACCGTCGTGCGCACCAACCTCGTCGGCGGGTTTCTGTTCGCCCGCGAGGTCTACACGCAGTCGATGGCCGAGCGCGGCGGCTCGATCGTCAACATCGTCGCCGACATGTGGCGCAGCATGCCGGGCATGGGCCACTCCGGGGCCGCGCGCGCCGGCATGGTCAACTTCACGCAGACCGCCGCGGTCGAGTGGGCGCCCTCGGGCGTGCGCGTCAACGCCGTCGCGCCGGGCTGGATCGCCTCGTCGGGCATGGACAACTACGACCCCGACATGCTCAAGGGCCTGCTGCCGCGGCTCAAGGCCGCCGTGCCGCTGCACCGCCTCGGCACCGAGGCCGAGGTCAGCGCCGCGATCGTCTTCCTGCTCAGCGAGGCCGCCGGGTTCATCAGCGGCTCGACGCTGCGGGTCGACGGCGCCGCCCCCAACTCCAGCGCCGTGTGGCCCGCGAGCGAGCACGACCGCTCGAAGCCGTACGAGGGCTTCCACCGCGCCGAGCTCCCCGACAACCTGCGCTAAAGGCCAGCCAGTCATGCCCGTGCTCACGTCCCGCATCGACCTCCAGGGCGACCTGTTCCAGGCGAACCGCGCCGCCCAGCTGAAGCTCATCGACGACTTCCGCGCCGCCGAGAAGCGCGTGCGCGACAACTCGGGCAAGCAGGCCGAGAAGTTCGCCAAGCGCGGGCAGCTGCTCCCGCGCGACCGGGTCGCGCGGCTGCTCGATCGCGGCGCGCCGTTCCTCGAGCTGTCGACCCTGGCCGGCTACAAGATGCACGACGACGACGGCAAGAGCGACGCCAGCGGCGGCGGCTGCATCGTCGGCATCGGCGTGGTCTCGGGCGTGCGGTGCATCGTCAGCGCCAGCGACAGCGCGATCAAGGGCGGGGCGATCTCGCCCATGGGCCTGCGCAAGAGCCTGCGGGCCCAGGAGATCGCGCTCGAGCACAAGCTGCCGATCATCTCTTGCGTCGAGAGCGCGGGCGCCAACCTCCTCTATCAGGCCGAGATCTTCGTCGACGGCGGGCGCGTGTTCGCCAACATGGCGCGGCTGTCGGCCGCCGGCGTCCCGCAGATCACGATCGTGCACGGCAGCAGCACCGCCGGCGGCGCCTACTTACCGGGCCTCTCGGACTACGTGATCGCGGTGCGCGGCCAGGCCAAGGTGTTCCTGGCCGGCCCGCCGCTGGTGGAGGCCGCGCTCGGCGAGGTCGCCACCGACGAGGAGCTCGGCGGCGCCGAGCTGCACGCCACGGTCACCGGCACCGCCGAGTACGTGGCCGAGAACGACGCCCACGCGATCCACCTCGCGCGCGAGCTGCTGGCCAACCTCCAGCGCGCGCCGCTGGGCCGGTTCGCACATGACCTCTCGACCAGGCCGCACCGCCCGCCGCGCTTCGACGTCGAGGACCTGCTCGGCATCGTCCCGGTCGACTTCAAGAAGCCCTACGACGTCCGCGAAGTGATCGCTCGCCTGGTCGACGACAGCGATTTCTTCGAGTTCAAGGCGCTTTACGGTTCGGCGACGGTGTGCGGCCACGCCCTCATCGAGGGCCACGCCGTCGGCATCCTCGGCAACAACGGCCCGATCAACCCCGACGGCGCCTGCAAGGCCGGGCAGTTCATCCAGCTGTGCTGCCAGAGCGGCACCCCGCTGCTGTTCCTGCAGAACACCACCGGCTACATGGTCGGCACCGCGGCCGAGCGGGCCGGCATGGTCAAGCACGGCTCGAAGATGATCCAGGCGGTCGCCAACGCCGACGTCCCGAAGCTCACCGTCATCATGGGCGGCAGCTTCGGCGCCGGCAACTACGGCATGTGCGGCCGCTCCTACGACCCGCGGTTCGTGTTCGCCTGGCCCGGCAGCCGGATCGCCGTGATGGGCGGCGAGCAGGCCGCCAAGGTCATGGAGATCATCACCACCGCCAAGTTCGCCCGCATGGGCATGAAGGCCGACCCCGACGCGATGGCCCAGATGGGCAAGTCGATCAAGGACCGCCTCGACGCCGAGTCGACCGCGCTCTACGCCACCGCGAGGCTGTGGGACGACGGCCTCATCGACCCCCGCGACACCCGCCGCGTGCTCGCCCTGGCGCTCGCCGTCTGCCGCGAGGGCGAGGCCCGCCGCGTCCGCCCCACCAGCTTCGGCGTCGCCCGCCTGTGACCTCCACGACTTCGCGTCACCTGTCCCTTCGAACATCCTGACCCGAGAGCCAGCCCCGCCATGCCGCTGTTCACCGACGAGCACGACCTCCTGCGCGACAGCCTGCGCAAGTTCATCGCCCGGGAGATCAACCCCTACTGCGACGAATGGGAGGAGGCGCGGATCTTCCCGGCCCACGAGCTGTTCAAGAAGCTCGGCAACGAGGGCTTCCTCGGCCTGACCAAGCCGACCGAGTACGGCGGCGCCGCCCTCGACTACTCGTACGCGCTGGTGATGGCCGAGGAGCTCGGGCGCGTCGACGCCGGCGGCGTGTCGCTGGCGATCGGCGTGCAGACCGACATGTGCACGCCGGCGCTGGCGAAGTTCGGCTCGGACGAGCTCAAGAAAGAGTGGCTCGCGCCCTCGATCGCCGGCGACCTGGTCGGCTGCATCGGCGTGTCGGAGGTCGGCGCCGGCTCCGACGTCGCCAGCCTCAAGACCTACGCCCGCAAGGACGGCGACGACTACGTCATCACCGGCGGCAAGATGTGGATCACCAACGGCGTCCAGGCCGACTGGATGTGCTGCCTCGCCAACACCAGCGACGACAAGCCGCACAAGAACAAGACCCTCATCATCGTCCCGCTCGACTCGAAGGGCGTCGAGCGGGCCCGCAAGCTGCACAAGCTCGGCATGTGGTCGTCGGACACCGCGCAGATCTTCTTCGACGAGGTCCGCGTGCCGCAGCGCTACGCGATCGGCCCCGAGGGCGCCGGCTTCATGCTGCAGATGCTGCAGTTCCAGGAGGAGCGGCTGTGGGGCGCCGCCAACTCGCTGACGGCGATGGACACCGCGATCGCCGAGACGATCAAGTACACCCGCGAGCGCCAGGCCTTCGGCAAGTCGATCCTCGACAACCAGGTGGTCCACTTCCGCATCGCCGAGCTGCTGACCGAGGTCGAGTCGCTGCGGGCGCTGATCTACCGCGCCGCCGAGCTGTTCATCTCCGGCAAGGACGTGACCCGCCTGGCCTCGATGGCCAAGCTCAAGTCGGGCCGCCTCGGCCGCGAGGTCGCCGACAGCTGCCTGCAATACTGGGGCGGCATGGGCTACATGTGGGAATCGAAGATCTCGCGCCTGTTCCGCGACTCGCGCCTGATCTCGGTCGGCGGCGGCGCCGACGAGGTCATGCTCGGCATCATCGCCAAGCTCGACGGCATCCTGCCCGGGAGAGGCTGAAAGGACATGTCCCAAACGACATTGCCCGAGTGCCAGACGCTGCTGCTGCGCCGCGACGGCTGGCGCCTGCACGTCACGCTGAACCGGCCCGAGGCGCGCAACGCGATGTCGTTCGCCATGGTCCACGAGCTGCAGGCGGTGTTCGCCGCGATCGCGGGCGACCGCGAGGTGCGGGCGGTGCTCCTGCGCGGCGCCGGGGGCAACTTCTGCGCCGGCGGTGACATCAAGGACATGGCCGGCGCCCGCGGGGCCGAGCCGGGCCCCGACGGCAAGGATCCGCTGGCGACGACCAACCGGATCTTCGGCGCGATGCTGCAGCAGATCGAGGACGCCCCGCAGGCGGTCGTCGCGGTGCTCGAGGGCGCGGTCATGGGCGGCGGCTTCGGCCTGTGCTGCGTCAGCGACGTCGCCGTCGCCGTCGACGATTCCAAGCTGCGCCTGCCCGAGACCGGCCTCGGCGTGCCGCCGGCCCAGATCGCCCCGTTCATCGTCCGCCGCGTCGGCTACAGCGCAGCGCGCCGGCTCGCGGTCACCGGCGGGGCGCTCGGCCCCGACGAGGGGCTGCGCCTCGGGCTGGTCCACCACGTGACCGATCGGGCAGGTCTCGAGGGACAGGTGGCGAAGGTCCTGGCCGACATCGGCCGCTGCGCCCCCGAGGCGGTCGCCACCACCAAGCGGCTGGTCCTGGCCGCCAGCGGGGCGCCGCACGGCGACGCCCTGTCCGCCCTGCTCGACGTCGCCGCCGACGAATTCGCCCGCGCCGCCCGCGGCTCCGAGGGCGTCGAGGGCATGCTCGCATTCATTCAGAAGCGCAACGCCGCCTGGAACGACCAATGACCTTCTCCACGATCCTGATCGCCAACCGCGGCGAGATCGCCTGCCGGATCATCCGCACCGCCCACGCCCTCGGCTACCGCACCGTCGCCGTCTACAGCGACGCCGACGCCGGCGCCCCGCACGTCGGCCTGGCCGATCGCGCGGTCCGGATCGGTCCGCCGCCGGTGCGCGAGTCGTACCTGAACGTCGCGGCGCTGCTCGCCGCGGCCAGGCAGGCCGGCGCCGACGCGGTCCACCCGGGCTACGGCTTCCTGTCGGAGAACGACGGCTTCGCCCAGGCGGTGCTCGACGCAGGCCTCGTGTTCATCGGCCCGTCGCCGGCGGCGATCCGGGCGATGGGCAACAAGGCCGCGGCCAAGCGGGCGATGATCGCCGCCGGGGTCCCGTGCATTCCTGGCTTTCAGGACAGCAGCGACGACGGCCAGTCCGCCGCGCGCCTGACCGCCGAGGCCGAGCGCATCGGCCTGCCGCTGCTGATCAAGGCGGCGGCCGGCGGCGGCGGCCGCGGCATGCGGATGGTCCGCGACTGGGACGGGCTACCGGCGGCGCTGGCGTCGGCGCGCAGCGAGGCCGAGAGCGCGTTCGGCAGCAGCGAGCTGATCCTCGAGCGCGCGCTCACCAGCGGCCGCCACGTCGAGATCCAGGTGTTCGGCGACAGCCACGGCCATGCGATTCACCTCGGCGAGCGCGACTGCTCGGTCCAGCGTCGCCACCAGAAGGTCGTCGAGGAGTCGCCGTCGCCGGCCGTGACGCCGGCCCTGCGCGCCGAGATGGGCGCCGCCGCGGTGCTCGCCGCGCGCTCGATCGACTACGTCGGCGCCGGCACCGTCGAGTTCATGCTCGACGCCGACGGCAAGTTCTACTTCCTCGAGATGAACACGCGCCTGCAGGTCGAGCACCCGGTCACCGAGCTGGTCACCGGCCTCGACCTGGTGGCCTGGCAGCTGCGGGTGGCCGCGGGCGAGCCGCTGCCGCTGGCGCAGGAGCAGATCGAGCTGCGCGGCCACGCGATCGAGGTCCGCCTCTACGCCGAAGATCCGTACGCCGGCTACCTGCCCCAGGCCGGCGAGGTCGTCGCCTGGCAGCCCGCCAGCGGCGACGGCGTGCGCGTCGACCACGGCCTCCACCGCCAGCAGACGGTGTCGCCGTTCTACGACCCGATGATCGCCAAGGTCATCAGCCACGGCCGCACCCGCGACGAGGCTCGCCGCCGCCTGGTGAGCGCGCTCGGCCGCAGCGTCCTGCTCGGCCTGGCCAACAACAAGCGCTTCCTCGCCGATATCCTCGAGCACCCGGTGTTCGCCGCCGGCGGCGCGACCACCCGCTTCCTCGACGAGCACCTGCCCGCGCCCGCGCGGCCCGAGCCCGACGCGCGCGCGTGGGCGATCGCCGCCGCGATCTGGACTTTGGGACATGTCCGCGGGGACTACAGCCCGTGGCGCAGCGCCGGCCGGGCCGCGTTCCCCCTGACCCTTCGGACAGGTGAACGCGAGCGCGAGCTGGCCGTCGACCTCGACCCCGGCGGCATCACCACCGTCACCGTCGACGGCGTCGCCCTGCCGGTGCGCCTGCTCGGGCGCGACGGCGTGGTCTTCCGCGTGCTGGTCGGCGAGGTGCAAGAGACCGTGCACGCCGCGGTGGTCGGCGAGCGCCTGTTCCTCGACGCGCGCGGCGTGCAGGCCGAGTTCACCGAGCCGCCGCCGAAGGGCGCCGCGCCCGAGGCCGAGGTCGGCGGCGACGGCAACCTGCTCGCGCCCACCAGCGGCCGCGTGGTCGCGGTGCACGTACAGGTCGGCGACCGCGTCCGTCGCGGCCAGACGCTGGTCACCCTCGAAGCGATGAAGATCGAGAACGCCCTCGCGGTCGCCATCGCCGGCGTCGTCACCGAGGTCAAGGTGAAGCCCGGCGATCAGGTCCCGCAAGGCCGCCTCCTCGCAGTCGTCACCCCGGACGACGGCCCCGAGCCCGCCGCCGCCTCCGCCGCCGCGTAGGCGTGCTAAGGTGCAGTCATGGACCCCGCGCGCATCCTCGACGAAGCGATGGCCCTGCCCCCCGAACAGCGCCGCGAGCTGGCGCTGCGGCTGCTCGACAGCGTCGAGGAGCCGAGCTCGCCGGAGGTCGAGGAGGCCCAGTATCAGGAGGTCCTCCGTCGCCTCCGTGACGTCGAGGAGGGCAAGGAGAAGCTGGTCGACTGGGAGGATGTCGATGCCGAACTGCGCGCCAAGATCGCGAGCCACGGCACCTGAATCATGCAAGATCCCGAGGTCGTCGTCCGCCTGTCTCACCGCGCCGCCCACGATCTCGATCGCGCCGTCGATTATTATCTGTCCCAAAGACCAGGCCTCGCCCAGCGCCTCCTCGCCGCGGTCGGCGACGAGATCCAGGAGATTCGGCGAGCGCCAGCCCGCTGGGCCGTCTGGCGCACGCCGGATCTGCGACGCATCCTCGTCGCCGGCTTCCCCTACGTCCTCGTCTATCGCATCACCTCGCCGGGTCAGGTGCTCGTCCTGGCGATCCTTCATCAGCACCAGGACCCCAGGCGTCGCTTCCCGCCATGACCGACGAGCGTATCCACCTGCCTGCGCCGTCCGCCCCTCCTGCCATCGCCCACGAGGACGCGTGGCTCGCCGAGATCGAGCGACGCCGACGCGCGGTCGAGTCCGGCCTCGAGGCCACCGTCGACCACGAAGAAGCCCTCGCCTTCATCTTCGCCTCGCCTCGCGCCCGTCCATCGCCCTCTCGATGATCCTCGCCTGGACCTCGCCATGACCCACGACAAAGCGATCGTCACCTGCGCCCTCACCGGCGTGCTCACCAATCCCAAGCAGCACCCCGTGCCTGTCACGCCGGAGGAGCTCGCGCGCGCCGCCCGGCAGGCGCGGGACGCCGGCGCCTCGGTCGTGCACGTCCACTTTCGCCGCCAGGAGCCCGGCATGGGCTTTCTGCCGTCGTGGGAGCCCGAGGTCGCCATCGCCGTGCGCGAGGCCATCCGCGCCGAGTGTCCCGAGCTCATCTTCAACATGACCACCGGCGTCGTCGGCGACGACATCAGCGGCCCGGTCGCTTGCATGCGCGCCATCAGGCCCGAGATCGCCGCTTGCAACGCTGGCAGCCTCAACTACCTCAAGGCCAAGAGCGACGGCACCTGGGCCTGGCCGCCGATGGTGTTCGACAACCCCGTCGACAAGGTAAAGGCCTTCCTCGACGTCATGGCCGAGTGCGGCACGGCGCCCGAGTTCGAGTGCTTCGACCTCGGCATCGTCCGCTCGGTCGGCCTCTTCGTCGACGTCGGCCTCGCCAGGCACCCGCACTACAACTTCGTCACTGGCGTCGCCTCCGGCATGCCGACCGACCCCGACCTGCTGCCGTTCCTGCTCAAGTACATCAAGCCCGGCTCGCGCTGGGAGGTCACCGCCATCGGCCGCGAGGAGATCTG
The DNA here is from genome assembly GCF_028368995.1 of Nannocystis bainbridge. Taxonomy (GTDB): domain Bacteria; phylum Myxococcota_A; class Polyangia; order Nannocystales; family Nannocystaceae; genus Nannocystis; species Nannocystis bainbridge. The sequence goes on from NZ_JAQNDL010000001.1 coordinate 2,113,631, forward strand.
GGCCATCCATCGCCGCACCGCCGAGCTCGGGGGCGACCTGCGAACTGGCCTCGAGGACACCTTCTATTTGCCTGACGGCAGCCGCGCCGACAGCAACGGCCGCCTCATCGAAGCCCTCGTCGCCAGCGCCCGCGAGGTCGGCCGCGAGATCGCCTCGCCCGCCGAAGCGCGCCAGCGCATGCACCTCGCGGTTTGAAATTCACGCCGTCCGATCGGCGACGCAGCGATCGATCGACGCCGCCCGGGCGCGTCATTCGGTCGTCGCCGCATTCGCCTGTCGCCGTCGTCATCGTAGCATTCGGCGCGGCCCCGATGTCCTCGCCGCATTCGCCCGCCTGCGGCCGCCGTCCCCCGGCTGCGCCGTGCCCGACGCCGGCCGCACCGTGATAAAGTCACCGGCAAAATGCCCGTCCTCGACGACGCCGACCGCGAGGCCTTGCGCGGCACCCTGCGCGCCTTCATCGAGCGCGAGGTCCTGCCGCACATCGAGGCCTGGGAGGAGGCCGGCAGCTTCCCGCGCGAGCTCTACCACCGCGCCGGTGAGCTCGGCTTGCTCGGCCTCGGCTTCCCCGAGGACCTCGGCGGCAGCCCCGGCGACAGCACCTCGCTCATCATCCTCTGCGAGGAGTTCGCGCGCACCGGCAGCGGCGGCCTCATCGCCGGCCTGTTCTCGCACGGCATCGGCCTGCCGCCGATCGTCAACCTCGGCACCGACGCGCAGCAGCGGCGCTTTGTCCCCGACGTGCTCGCCGGCCGCAAGATCGCCGCGCTCGCCGTCACCGAGCCGTCCGGCGGCTCCGACGTCGCCAACCTCAAGACCACCGCCCGCCGCGACGGCGACAGCTACGTCGTGCACGGCAGCAAGACCTTCATCACCTCCGGCATGCGCGCCGACCTCGTCACCGTCGCCGTGCGCACCGGTCCGCCTGGCCTCGGCGGCATCTCGCTGCTGGTCGTCGAGGCCGGCACGCCCGGCTTCACCCGCACCGCGCTCGACAAGAAGATGGGCTGGTGGTGCAGCGACACCGCCACCCTCTACTTCGACGACTGCCGGGTCCCCGCGGACAACCTGCTCGGCGAGGAGAACGGCGGCTTCCTCGGCATCATGCAGAACTTCAACCGCGAGCGGCTCACGCTCGCGGCCATGGCCGTCGCCTTCGCCCAGGTCTGCCTCGACGACGCGATCGCCTACGCCCGCCAGCGTGAGACCTTCGGCAAGCCGCTCGTCACCCGCCAGGTCATCCGCCACAAGCTCGTCGACATGGCCACGCGGATCCACCCGGTGCGGACCTGGCTGTATCAGCTCGCCGCGCGCATCGACGCCGGCGAGTGGCCGATCGCCGAGATTTGCATGCTCAAGAACGCGGCGACCCAGTGCGTCGAGTTCTGCGCCAAGGAGGGCGTGCAGATCTTCGGTGGCGCCGGCTTCATGCGCGGCGCGCGGGTCGAGCGGATCTACCGCGAGACCCGGGTCCTCGCCATCGGCGGTGGCGCCGAGGAGATCATGAAGGACCTCGCCGCCAAGCAAATGGGACTCTAGACAATCACTCGCCAGGAGCACGCCATGGCCCACGACACCATCCCTGCCCGCTTCCTCGCCCGCGGCCAGGCCCACCCCGACAGACCGGCCTATTACGTGCGCAAGGACGGCGCCTGGCGCCCGACTCGCTGGCGCGAGTACAACGACCAGGTCCGCCGCGCCGCGCGGGCCATGATCGGCCTCGGCCTGCAGCCCGGCCAGGGCGTCTGCATCCTCTCGTACAACCGCGCCGAGTGGGCCATCACCGCCTTCGCCGCCATGGCCGCCGGCGGCGTCCCGGCCGGTATCTACACCACCTGCTCCGCCGGCGAGGTGCAGTACATCGTCCACCACGCCGAGGCCCCGCTGGTGGTCGTCGAGGACCGCGCGCAGTACGACAAGCTGGCCGCGCAGCGCGACAAGCTGCCGGGCCTGCGCCACATCGTCGTCCTGCAGGGCGCGGAGGCCATCGGCGACCCGCTGGTCCTCTCGTGGGAGCAGTTCCTCGCCCGCGCCGACGCCGTCGCCGAGGCCGCGCTGAGCGAGCGCCTGGCGAACCTCCACGAGGACGACACCAGCACGTACATCTACACCTCCGGCACCACCGGCCCGCCCAAGGCCGTCATGCTGTCGCACAAGAGCGTGCTGTGGACCACCGAGGTGCTCCTCGAGCTGGTCGAGAACAACCCGGACGATCGCCTGCTGTCGTACTTGCCGCTGTCGCACATCGCCGAGCAGATGCTCTCGATGCACGGCCCCGCCTGCTGCGGCTACGCCGTCTACTGGGCCGAGGCGCTCGAGCGCGTGCCCGACAACCTCAAGGAGGCCCAGCCGACCGTCTTCTTCGGCGTGCCGCGGATCTGGGAGAAGTTCCACGCCGCCGTCGCCGCGCGCCTGTCCCAGACGACAGGTCCCAAGAAACAGCTCGTCGACTGGGCCACCGGCGTCGCCCGCCGCTACCACGCCCTCGCCACCCGCGGCCGGCCGGTCCCGCTGGTCCTGCGGGCCCAGTACCAGCTGGCGCGGCGCCTCGTGTTCACCAAGCTGAAGACCGCGCTCGGCCTCGGCAGCGTGCGCGCCTGCGTGTCCGGGGCCGCGCCGATCGCCGCCCACGTGCTCGAGTTCTTCGCCGGCCTCGACCTCGTCGTCGCCGAGGTCTACGGCCAGAGCGAGGACTGCGGCCCGACCACCCTCAACATCCCCGGCGCCACCAAGCTCGGCAGCGTCGGCCGCCCCATCCCTGGCCTCGAGGTCAGGCTCGGCGAGGACGGCGAGATCCTCGTGCGCGGCCCCAGCGTGTTCAAGGGCTACTTCAAGGACCCGGCCGCCACCGACGAGGCGCTGCAGGACGGCTGGCTGCACTCCGGCGACCTCGGGGCCTTCGACGCCGACGGCTTCCTCTCGATCACCGGGCGCAAGAAGGAGATCATCATCACCGCTGGCGGCAAGAACATCGCCCCCAAGAACCTCGAGGCCGCGCTCAAGGAGAGCCCGCTGATCGAGGAGGCGGTGGTGATCGGCGACCGCCGCAAGTTCCTCGGGGCCCTGCTGGCGATCGACCGCGCCGCCGCGGCCCGGTGGTTAGAGGGCCAGGGCCAGCCCGCCGACGAGCCGCTGCACGACAGCCCGGCGCTGCTCGCCGAGATCGGCAAGTGGGTCGAGAAGTCCGGCGAGCAGTTCGCCCGCGTCGAGCAGGTGCGCCGGTTCAAGCTGCTGCCGCGCAGCCTCGGCGCCGACCACGGCGAGCTCACGCCGACGCTCAAGCTCAAGCGCAAGGTCATCGAGAAGCAGTGGGCCGACCTCGTCGAGGCCATGTACGAGGGCGCCGACTGATCAGGGCACCGTCACCAGCACGCCCTGACTCTCGACGTTGTGTTTGCCGGCGGCGGTGATCGCCCATGTCCCCGGGGACAGGTCGATGCTCGTCGTCTCGGCCGGGACGACGCGGTCGATCACGTACTCCTGGCCCGCCTGGGCGTAGACCACCCAGGCGCGCAGGCTGTCCGGGGCCGCGTGCGACAGCGACGCCTGCGCCCCGGTCAGCGTCACCGTCGGCGGCGCCACGACCTCGTCGGTCAGCGCCGCGATCGGCGGCGTCAGGGCCGGGGTCGCGTAGAACTCGGCCTTGAACGCGTCGGTGACCCCGAGCAGGTTGTCCTGCAGCGGCGCGATCTGGAAGAAGATGTTGCCCTGCGAGCCCGACTCCGCGTATTCGCGGCTGAGCACGATCTCCTGCTTGAACTCCTCGAGCGACCACTTGTCCTCGGTGCCGAGCTTGCTGAGGTAGTTGCCGGCGAAGATGTAGCGCCCGCCGGTGGTGATGCTCGACCACCACGCGATCAGCTTGCCGTAGGCCTGGGCCGCCTGGGTCGTCGGCCAGTACAGCTGCGGCGCCAGGTAATCGAGCCAGCCCTCTTGCATCCACAGCAGCGGATCGGCGTAGAGGCCCTCGTATTGATCGAAGCCGACGATGCCCTCGGGGATCCCTGGCCGGTAGATGCCGAACGGGCTGATGCCATAGCGGACGTGCGGCGCCAGGTCGGCGACCGTGATGCCGACCGCCTCGACCATCGCGTTGACGTTGTCGCGCCGCCAGTCGGCCCGCGACAGCTGCCCGCCGCTGCCCTGATAGGCCTCCCACGTCTTGTCGTCGGGGAAGTCTTCGCCGTCGACCGGGTACGGATAGAAGTAATCGTCGAAGTGGACGCCGTCGATGTCGTAGCGGCCCACGAGATCAGCGACGACCGCCAGCAATAGGTCCTGCACCTCCTTCGCGCCCGGGTCCATCCAAAGGAACGTCGAGTACGCGTAGGCGTACTGCGGCAGCAGGGACGCGACGTGATTGGCGGCCAGCGGGTGGTTGGCGTTGGCCTTGGCGCGGTACGGATTGAGCCAGGCGTGGACCTCGATGCCGCGGGCGTGGCCCTCGTCGACCAGGAATTGCAGCGGGTCGACCCCGGGATCCTCCCCTTGTTCGCCTGTGAGGTAACGGCTCCACGGCTCCAGGTCCGACGAATAGAGCGCGTCGCATTCCGGCCTGACCTGGAACACCACGGCATTGAGGCCCGCTGCCTGCACGGTATCGAGGATCGCCAGCAGCTCGTCCTGCATCGCCGTCGCCGACAGCCCGGTCGCGCTGGGGAAGTTGATGTTCGAGACCGTCGCCACCCACACCGCCCGGAACTCGCGGGTATGGCTGACCACCACCAGCTCCTGCGGCTCGCCGCCGGTCGTGCCGCTGCTGGTGCTCTCGTCGCCGCTGGTCGGCTCGTTCGTCGTCGGGTCGCCGGTCGCTGGCACATCGGAGGTCGTCGCGGTGCCCGGCGAATCGGTCGTGTTCGCGCTCGACGTCGCGGCTTCGGTGGTCGAGGAAGGCTCTTCGCCGCAGCCGGAGAGCGCCGCCAAGCCGACCACAAATGACAATCCTGCTGAGCGAAACAGCGCCATGCGTCCCTATAACACGACCACGCCGGCCCGGAGATTTCCAGGCCGGGAGGCCGGGCAAGCGGGCCGCAAATGTGGGCGAACGCGCTTGCGTTCACCGTCACAATTCTCCCCCGCGGGGCTTGCGTTGAGTAGGATGCCGCCCATGCGCAAGCACCCCTCTCGCATTTTCGCGGCCGTCGCGGCCGTCGGCCTCAGCGCCTCCCTGAGCGCTTGTTCGGTGAAGCCCGGCGAATACCGGATCTACAAGATCACCGCTCTGCCCCAGCAGATGGGCGCCGACTGCGGCACGAACCCCGATCCGCGTGACTCGACCACGTTCTTCGGCGCCAGCACGATCCAGATCTTCGCCACCGACCCCGACGATTACTTCCTCGAGTACGGCACCGACGTGATCATCGGTTCGCGCTCCGGCACCGATTACACCTTTGAAGGCGACGAGGTCCTGGTCGAGGACCCGATCGACGGCACCACCGTCACGACCACGCGCAGCCTCGACGTCGCCATCTCGATCAAGGGCTACAAGATCACCGCCGACTACGTCTCCTTCACCTCGACGGTGTGCGGCGGCAACTGTGACGGCTTCGAGAACGCCCAGTGCACCGTCACCGGCTCGTTCTTCGGCGCCGAGCTGAAGGACGTCGAGCTCGAGCGGCCGGTCTGAGCCCCCCTCTCAGAACAGCCCGTGAAGCGGTCCGCTCGGGGCCGCCCATTCGAGGACTCGGCGGGTCACCGCCGGGTCCTCGATCAATTGCGGGGCGTGGTGCGGCTTGCGGCGGGCGTCGATCACCAGCGCGCCCTCGCAGCCCCAGTGCTTGTGGACCGTGCGCGCCGCGACCCCGTCGATGTCGACCGCCGGGTTCATGCGGGTGAACGTCGCCCACAAGAAGTTGTTGAGCGTGCGCGCCGCGAACTCGCTGTCGTCGACCAGCACCACCAGCGGGAAGCCGGCCATCGGATCGTTCGGCGCCAGCGCGGCGCAGAACCGCTGCAGCGCCCCGTCGCCGGGCACCGTGCACTCCGGGCTCGTCACCGCCAGCACCCCGGGCATGCACACGCGCGGGTCCGAGAAGCCCGCCGGCAGCCGCAGCTCGGCCGGCACCTCCGTCGCCAGCGCGCGGCGGGGCGCCCCGACGGCCGCGATCACCACCTTGCTGCCGACATTGAGCCCGCCGCCCGAGTAGTCGAGCGTGTCGATGGTCGTCTCGGTGTGGAAATGCAGGTCGCGGCGCCAGTCGACGCGCTCGAGGACATGTCCGAAGAAACCTGTCACATCGTGCAGGTCGAGGTTCGGCGCGTCGTCGGCCGCGGCGATGATGAGCACTTTGGCCAGCGACATCTGGCCCTGGCCGAGGATCGCGCTGGCCTGCGTCAGCAGCTCGGCGGGGCGGTCGCGCGGGGCGTAGGGCGTGTAGCGCTCGCTGCCGAGGGCCAGCAGCAGCGGGTGGACCCCGGCCGCGTCGACCGCATGGACCGCCTGCACCCCGGGGATCACCGCCGGGATCGCCGGCCCCGTGATCTCGTGGATGATCGCGCCGAATTGCGTGTCCTCTTGCGGCGGCCGCCCGACCACCGTAAACGGCCAGATCGCGTCCTCGCGGGCGTACACCTTGTCGACCCGCAGCACCGGGAAATCGTGCGTCAGGCTGTAGTAGCCGAGGTGGTCGCCGAACGGCCCCTCGGGCAGGCGCAGCTCGGGGTCGACGGTGCCGCAGATGACGAAGTCGGCCTCGCCGGCGAACGGCAGCGCACCTGGCCTTTGGACCATGCGCACCCGTCGCCCCGCCAGCGCCCCCGCGAACGCCAGCTCCGGCAGCCCCTCGGGCAGGGGCATCACCGCCGCCAGCGCCATCGCTGGCGGGCCGCCGACGAAGATGTTGACGCGCAGCGGCTCGCCCTTGCGGATCGCCGCCGCGTGGTGGACCCCGATCCCGCGGTGGATCTGGTAGTGCAGCCCGATCTGGCGGTCCTGCGCGTAGCGGTTGCCGCCCAGCTGGACGCGGTACATCCCGAGGTTGCTCTTCATCCACCCGGGCTTGTCGGGGTCCTCGCTGTAGACCTGCGGCAGGGTGATGAACGGCCCGCCGTCGCGCGGCCACGAGACCTGCTGCGGCAGGTCGGAGATCCGGATCTCGCGCGCCATGACGGGCCCGGAGCCGACGAACTTCGGCCGCGCGTGCCAGCCCGTGCGGAGCAGGCCCAGGTAGCGCCACGGCCGACGCATCACCGCCCCGGGGTCGCCGCGCAGGGCCACCAATTGCTTCACCTGCGCCAGCGTGTCGCGAAAAATGAACTGTGTGCGGGCGGCCGTCCCGAACAGGTTGCTCACCATCGGGAATCCGCTGCCCTTGACCCGCGTGAACAGCAGCGCCGGACCGCCGGCCGCGAAGACGCGGCGCTGGATCTCCGCCGCCTCGAGGTTCGGGTCCACCTCGACATCGACGCGCGCGAGGTGACCGTGCCGCTCGAGGTCGGTCACACACGCGCGCAGCGATCGATAAGCGCTCATTCCGCCGTCGTGGCAGGGGCCTCGGCGCCTGTCTTTCGAGACAGGCGCCGGGGCGCTCGCATCACATGCAGACCGAGCCGACCAGCGCGCCCATGTCGAGGTCGACCGCCGGGTCGCTGCACTGCTGGCCCATCGGGCAGTCCGAGTCGGCGTTGCACTCGCCGCAGACGCCGAGCTTGAGCAGGCCCATCACGCTGGCCTCGCCGCAGAAGCCCGACTCGCAGGCCTTGTTGCCGGCCGGGTTGCCGCCGTCGTCCTCGAGCGAGCAGCCGAGGTTGGCGGGGACCGAGCCGTCGGCGACGCAGTCGAGCTTGCCCTTGAAGTTGGGCACGTCGTAGGTCGGGCTGCAGTTGGCCAGGCCGGCGTCGGTGCAGTCGGCGTTGACCTTGCACTGGCCGCAGGTGGCGACGGTGATGATGCCGGGGACCTCGAGCAGGGTCCCGCAGATGCCGTTCTCGGCCTCGACGCAGACCTCGTCGCTCATGCAGCCCTCGCCAGCGGCGCCATCGTTGCAGGTCGCGCCGACGCCGGCGATCGGGTTCGGCACGGAGCAGCCGCCGGGGGCGCAGTCGGCATCGGCGAGGCACTCGCCGCAGAAGCCGCCGAGCGCGGGGACCACGAAGCACTTCTCGGTGTCGCAGCCGCAGCCCGACGAGTCGGTGCACGGGCTGTTGACCGGCTGGTCCTCCATGTCCTGGCACAGCGAGCCGGTCGTGACCGTCGTCGCGGTGGTGGTGGTGGAGGTCGTCGGCTCGTCGGTGGTCGCGGCGGTCTCGGTGCCGGACTCGGTGCCGGTGGGCTCCGGGTTCGTGGTCGTCGGCGTGTTGGTCGTCGTCGAGTCGCCCATCGTCGCGTCGGTCGTCGTCGGCGCGGTGGTCGCGTCGGTGGCCGAGGCGGAGTCGCCCCTGTCGTCGCCGCAGGCGGTGGTGGTCAAGGAAAGCGCCAGCGCGCTGGCGAAGAGGAAGCGCAGGTTGGTACAGGTCATCGCGGTCTCCGTGGGGGCGTCCCCCAACTCGATAGGATCAAACTCGAAACAGGATTTAGAGAACCAGGGTCCGCAGCCCCGCAGGGCGGACGGAGCGCCCCCGCAGGAGCTGCAGGAGCAAGGATCGGGCCCGGCGGGCCGTGCAGGAACCAGGGGTTCAGCCGCAAGAGTACACGGTTCAGGATCGGCAGACCGCCAGGGCCGGGGAGCGGGCGGCCATCAAGGCCGTGGGACGTGAAGCGATCGTCATGGAACGGGGCTCTGGCGGCCCGACTCGGGGATCTTCGCCTTACTACTCCGCTCCTCCATGCCGGCGCAAGTCCCCGCCGAAAGCGCCCGCGAACCGCGCAACTGCAGCGCATTCGGGCGCGTATGCGCCGCGTCTCGAGCTAGAGTGGCGAGTGATGAACCCCACCGTTCGCTGCGGCCTCATCCAGTGCAGTAATCCCATCAACGACGAGAGCGTCCCGGTCAAGGAGATCCAGCAGGCCATGCTCGACAAGCACCTGCCCTTCCTGAAGGAAGCCGGCCGGCGCGGCGTGCAGATCCTCTGCCTGCAAGAGATCTTCAACGGACCGTACTTCTGCCCGGGTCAAGACCGTCGCTGGTACGCGGCCGCCGAGCCGATTCCGGGGCCCACGACCGCGCTGATGCAGGAGTACGCGAAGTCGCTCGGCATGGCGATCGTCGTCCCGCTCTACGAGGAGGCGATGCGCGGCGTCTACTACAACACCGCGGCCGTGGTCGACGCCGACGGCACATACCTCGGCAAGTACCGCAAGCAGCACATCCCGCAGACCTCGGGGTTCTGGGAGAAGTTCTTCTTCAAGCCCGGTGACCTCGGGTACCCGGTCTTCCGCACGCAGTTCGCGACCATCGGGGTCTACATTTGCTACGACCGCCACTTCCCGGAGGGGGCCCGCGCCCTCGGGCTCAACGGCGCCGAGATCGTGTTCAACCCGAGCGCGACGGTGGCGGGTCTGAGCCAGTACCTGTGGAAGCTGGAGCAGCCGGCGCACGCGGTGGCCAACGGCTACTACGTCGGCGCGATCAACCGCGTCGGCACCGAGGCGCCGTGGAACATCGGCAAGTTCTACGGCCACAGCTACTTCGTCGACCCGCGCGGCAAGTTCCTCGCCGAGGCCAGCGAGGACCAGGACGAGCTCGTGGTCGCCGATCTCGACCTCGCGGTGATCGACGAGGTCCGCCAGACCTGGCAGTTCTACCGCGACCGCCGCCCCGAGACCTACGGCGACCTCACCAAGCTGTGAGCGCCCGCCGTCCGCTTTCTTGAGCCCCTGTCCCCCGCGAGGTCTCGCATGCCCGGCATCGTCGTCCGCAACGGTCAAGTCGTCACCGCCCTCGATCAATTCGTCGCCGACATTTACTGCGAGGACGGCAAGATCGTCGCCGTCGGCGAGAACCTCGAGGTCCCCGCCGGCACCGAGGTCATCGACGCCTCCGGGCAGCTCGTCATGCCGGGCGGCATCGACGCTCACACGCACATGGAGCTGCCGTTCATGGGCACCGTCAGCTCCGACGATTTCTTCACCGGCACCGCCGCCGGGGTCGCCGGCGGCACCACCTCGATCATCGACTTCATCATCCCGAGCCGCAACCAGAGCCTCATCGAGGCCCGCGACTTCTGGATGAACAACGCCAAGAAGGCCTGCGCCGACTACGGCTTCCACATGGCCGTGACCTGGTACGGCGAGCAGGTCGAGCAGGAGATGCGCCGCGTCTACCGCGAGGACGGCATCTCCTCGTTCAAGGTCTTCATGGCCTACACCGGCGCGATCGGGGTCGACGACGACGAGATGATCGGCGTCATCGACACCGCCGCCGACCTCGGCGCCCTCGTCACCGCCCACTGCGAGCACGGCCTCGCCGTGCAGGCGCTGCAGCGCAAGCTGGTCGCCCAGGGCAAGACCAGCCCGCGCCACCACGCCGAGAGCCGGCCGTCATGGGTCGAGGGCGAGGCGACCAACCGCGCGATCATGCTGGCGCGCTGCTCGGGCCAGCCGATCTACATCGTCCACCTGACCTGCAAGGAGTCGCTCGACGCGGTCGTGCGCGCCCGCCAGGAGGGCCAGCTCGTCTACGTCGAGACCTGCCCGCAGTACCTGCTGCTCGACGACAGCGTCTACGACAAGCCCGACTTCGAGGGCGCGGCCTACGTCATGAGCCCGCCGATCCGCCCCAAGGGCCACCAGGAGGCGCTGTGGCACGCGCTGTCGTGCGGCCTCATCCACCACGTCGCCACCGACCACTGCCCGTTCCGCCAACATGACCAAAAGGTCATGGGCCTGCACGACTTCACCAAGATCCCCAACGGCGCCGCCGGCATCGAGAATCGCATCGCCCTGATGTACACCTACGGCGTCGCCACCGGCCGGCTCACGCTGAACCAGCTGGTCGACGTCTGCTGCACCCAGCCGGCCAAGATCTTCGGCCTCTACCCGCGCAAGGGCGCGATCCGGGTCGGCGCCGACGCCGACCTGTTCACCTACGACCCCGCCGCCTCGTCGACGATCAGCGCCCGCACCCACCACCAGCGGGTCGACCGCAACATCTTCGAGGGCTTCGCCATCCGCGGCGCCGTCACCAACACCGTGGTCGCCGGCAAGCTCGCGTTCACCGGCGGCGAGCTCCGCGTCGAGCGCGGCGCCGGCCGCTACCTCCACCGCGTGTGAGGTTTTGGCTGGCCGATCGGCCATGTCCTGGAAGACAGGCCCACTTCAGCCTGTCCTTTTAGCCATGTGCGCTCGCCGGCGCGCAACGGCTCGCACGCGGGGCATGGCGCACCCGCGTCAGCCCACGCCGGAGCTGTCCCAACGGACCTGCTGCCAAGGACAGCCGCGCGCGGCGGTCCGCACCTGCCCACGGGCCGATCGCCGCTTCGCGGAACGGTCGTTCCTGTCCTGCAGGTCACTCGTAAACCCGCCCTTGCGGGAGGCACCTGCGGTATTGTGCGCTGGATGCGTGTCTCGCAAGTCTGGCCTGCTGTCCTGGTAGCTCTGTACTCGACCCTGGCTCTGGCCCAGTCGCCTGCCATCTCTCCAGGTCCGCGGGGCGAGCCGGCCCCGGCCGCCGCTGTCGAGCCCGTCGCCAGCGAGCCCGTCGCGCCGGAGGGCCCGAGCGAGGACCCGGCCCCCGCCGCCGCCGACCCGGCCCCCGTGCAGCACACGACCGCCCCGCCCTCGTCGCCCGAGGGCGTCGCCGACTCGTCGCGCACGCCGATCGTCGAGCCCCGCGCCAAGCCTGACGGCACCGGCGAGCTGCCGCCGCTGCCGGCCCGCCATCGCCTCGTCTACAGCAACCTGCTGGTCCTGCGCGTCAACCCGCTCGGCGCCGAGGACCGCTTCACCCTCGGCTACAACCTCCGCCTCTACAACAACGCCAAGCCGCTGTTCCGCGACGCCTACTTCGGCGTCGGCTTCAGCCCGACCTTCTCGCCGTCGATCACCCGCATCGGCGGCAACATCGACTTCGCCCCGCTGACGATCCTCCGCTTCCGCGGCGCCTACTACCTCGCCACCTGGTATGGCAGCGATCGCTTCAAGGCCCACCCGTACTCGTCGCCGACGGCCGAGTACGGCCCCGCGAAGCTCAAGGACGAGGCGGGCACCAGCACTCTCGGCGGTCAGGCCGAGCTCAGCGCGCTGTTCCAGGTCCGCGTCAAGATGATCGCGATCCGCAACGAGGTCACGTTCTATCACAACAACATCCGCCTCCCGAGCGGCAGCGACGTGTTCTACGACCTGCGCCACGACGTGCTCGTGCCCGGCAAGGGTTGGTTCCTCACCAACGACACCGACCTGCTGTACATGACGAAGTTCGGCCTCAACGCCGGCGTCCGCAACTCGCTGGTCCACGTGTTCTACCGCTCGGACATGTACGGCCCCGGCGAGGACGCCTCGGTCAACCCCAACACGCCGATGGACCGCCTCGGCCCGGTCCTGACCTACACCTTCTTCGACCGCCCCGAGAAGCGCTTCAACAAGCCCACTCTGGTGTTCGCCGCCCAGTGGTGGCTAAAGCACCGCTACCGCGGCCAGGGAGCGCCGGGCATGGAAGACCGGATCCACCAGGGCATCCCGCTGTTCCTGCTCGGCTTCTCGTTCACCGGCGAGCTGGTCAAGAGCAAGCACTGAGCCGCCGCCCCCTCCGAGTCGCCGCGATGCCCCGCGCTCGCGGCGATTTTTTTGCCCGCGGATCCGCCGGCCTCGCAAACACATGTCCTTTGGGACATGTCCTGAAGACCGCACGCCTCGCGGGTCTGCTCGATCCGCGGGCCCGGGGCGATCGCTCCGCCCGCGGCGATCTCCTGGAGCAGGCACACCGCGGCCCTGCTACGATCGCGCCGATGACGAAGCGCGACTGGACCACCGCGGGCGCCGGCGGCGAGCCCCTGTTGCGGGCGCTGGCCGGCTTGCCGGGCTCGGTGTTGACATCGTTCCTGCTGACCCTCGCCGACCTTCGGGCCCGCGAGCGCAGCCCCGCCGACGTGCTCCGACAGTGGGAGGTCGACACCTTCACCGGCCTCGCCGCCGTCGACCTGCGCCGGCTGCTGCGGGCCGAGCTGCGGCTGCTCGACGCCGCCGCCGGGTTCGAGGCCGTCGAGCTGGCGCCGCTGGCTCCGCTGGCCACCTGCGCCGCCGTCGGCCCGACCAGCCAGAACAAGATCGTCACCACCATGCGCGGCACCGAGGTCGTATCCGACTCGACCAATGTCCTCGCGCTCGAGTGTGCCCGTCGACTCCGACGCGACCCCCATACACCCGTGCGATTGGCCACCTGCCAGCGCGTCGTCCGGGCCCAGGAGGTCCCGCGGCGGCCCGGCTACGCCCACCACTTCAAGCTGTTCTCGCTGGCCACGGCCGGGCGACAGACGCGAGATCATGGTTTTCTGGTCGATGCCTTGGTCGAGCATGTGCGGACCCTGCTCCGTGGATTCGATCAATTGACCCAGGAAGGTTTCACATTTGGCCGACGGTCCGTCCGCTTGCTGGCCACCACCGCCCGCAATGCGGTCGCCGATCGCATCGCCGAGCAATTGGCACCAGTCGTCGACCTCGCCCGCAGACCGCTCGATCACGATTATTACGACGGTCTGCGCTTCATCATCGAGATCGAGGCCCCGGACGGCAGCGTGGTCCCGATCGCCGATGGCGGCGCTTTCGACTGGGTGGCCCGCCTGGCCGCCAACCGCCGCCTGGTGTTCGTCGCCAGCGGTCTCGGCACCCAGTTGGTGGTCCTGTTGTTCGGAGGCTCGGCCTCTTTACAGTCGCGGAAGTGACAGCCATCATTCGCCGGGCGTGGCCGCTGATCCCTCCGACGTCGCTCGGGCAGAAGGTCCACCGGGCCGCGATGCCGACGGAATCTCGCGCCCCGCAGGTATGGCGGACCGCGGTCCCGTCAATGGCGCCCGGCACCTGTCCCAACCGCCAGCTGCGGACAATGGCCACCCGCTGCGGCCGCTGCTGCGGACCGGCGCGACCCGGGTCGCGTCGCGGCTGTCCGGCCCCGCCGCACATGTCCCGTGGGCCATCCTCCACGGCGACGTGCGCGACGGCCTGGCCGCGCTGGCCGACGAGTCGGTCGCCTGCATCGTCACCAGCCCGCCGTACTTCTGGCAGCGCGACTACGGGGTCGCCGGCCAGCTCGGGCACGAGCCCACCATCGCCGGCTACGTCGCCGCGATGCGCGAGGTGTTCGCCGCGGCCCGGCGCGTGCTCAAGAAGGACGGCGCGCTGTTCCTCAACCTCGGCGACACCTACTACTCGGCCAAGGGTCGCCCGCACGGCCGCGACGACAAGCACCGCGGCCGCATGCTCGCGCGCAGCACCCTGCGCGCGGTCGACGGCCCCGGCCTCGGCCTGCCGCGCAAGAGCCTGATCGGCATCCCCTGGCGGGTCGCGCTCGCGCTGCAGGAGGACGGCTGGACCCTGCGCAGCGACATCATCTGGAAGCGCCCGGCCACCATGCCCGAGCCGACCGCCCGCGACCGCCCGTGGAACACCCACGAGCACGTGTTCCTGTTCTCCCTCACCCCGCGCTACCACTTCGACCGCGGCGGCCTCCAGGGCGAAGAGGACATCTGGCAGATCACCGCCCGCCCCGACAACCCCGCCGCCCACTTCGCCCCGTTCCCCGCCGCCCTCGCCGAGCGCTGCATCCGCACCGGCTGCCGCCCCGGCGGCGTCGTGCTCGACCCGTTCGCCGGCTCCGGCACCACCCTCCTGGCCGCCCGCGCCCTCGGTCACCCGGCCGTCGGCATCGAGCTGTCCCCCAGCTACTGCGAGGCCATGGTCACCGCGCTCGGCGGCACATGACCTCGGCGACATGTCGACATGGCCATGTCCGATCGGCCAGCTACAGCCCCATCTGCTTGGCGATGATGATCTTCATGACCTCGTTGGTGCCGGCGAAGATCCGCTGCACCCGCGCGTCCATGTAGGCGCGCGAGATCGGGTACTCGAGCATGTAGCCGTAGCCGCCGAACATCTGCAGGCAGGCGTCGACCACCCGGCCGAGCATCTCGGTCTGCCACAGCTTGGCCATCGAGCACTCCTTCACCAGGTACTCGCCCGCCATGTGCTCGGCGATCAGCCGGTCGATGAACACCCGCCCGACCTCGACCTCGGTGGCGCACTCGGCCAGCTTGAACTGGGTGTTCTGGAACTTGACGATCGGCCGGCCGAACGCCTTGCGCTCGCTGACGTAGGCCAGCGTGTCGGCGAGCACCACCTCGGCGCCGGCCTGGGCGCCGATCGCCACCACCAGCCGCTCCTGCTGCAGCTTCTGCATCAGCATGAGGAAGCCGGCGCCGGGCGAGCCGAGCACGTTGCTCGCGGGGATCCGGCACTCCTCGAAGAACAGCTCGGAGGTGTCCTGGGAGTACATGCCGGCCTTCTTGAGCTTCTTGCCGCGCACGAAGCCGGGGCGGTGCCCCTCGACCACGAACAGCGACAGGTTCTGGTGCGGGCTGTCGGAGCTCTCGGAGCGGGCCGCGACGACGCACAGGTCGCACAGGATCCCGTTCGAGATGAAGGTCTTGGCGCCGTTGATCACGTACTCGTCGCCCTCGCGGCGCGCCGTGGTCGCGATCGACGCCAGGTCCGAGCCCGTGCCCGGCTCGGTCATCGCGATCGCCGTCACCAGGTCGCCCGACACGCAGCCCGGCAACCACTCCTTCTTCTGCGCGTCCGTGCCGAACGTGGCGATGTACGGCACCACGATGTCGCTGTGCAGCGGCAGCGCGAAGCCGGACTCGTGCACCCGCGCCAGCTCCTCCGTCACGATCACCGAGTGCAGGAAATCGCCGCCCGGCCCGCCCAGCTCCTCCGGCAGCCACGGGCACAAAAGCCCCGCCGCGCCCGCCTTGCGCCACGTCTCGCGGTCGACGATCCCCTCCTCCATCCACCGCTCCTGATGCGGCACCACCTCGCGGGCGAAGAACTCCCGCGCCGTCGCGCGGAACAGGTCGTGGTCGGGGGAGAACAGGCTGCGCTTCATCGCAGCCTCTTATCGCACAATCACAGGAACGGGGCGACCACCGCCTCCAGCTGCGGCCCGAACACCGCGCCCGGCTGACGGAACGCCAGCGCTCCGTTCGCGTACACGCACAGCGTCGGGATCGACTGGATCTGCAGCGCCCCCGCCGTCTCGCGGTGCTCCTCCGTGTTCAGCTTCAGCACCAGCAGCTTGCCCGCGTGCCGGCCCGCGAGGTCGGCGATGTGCGGCGCGAGCTGGCGGCACGGCCCGCACCACGGGGCCCAGAAATCGACCAGAACCGGCACCGGCGAGCTGGCCACCGCGCGCTGCAGCTCCGCGTCGCTCACGTCCTGCGGGTGCCCGGTGGTGTCGAGCTTCTGCTTGCAGCGCCCGCACTTCGGCGCGTCGAAGCGGCGCGCGGCCGCGATCTTGTTCAACTGCCCGCACGCCCCGCATCGGAACAACAGCCCGTCGCTCATCGTCATCACCTCCGCGCGCCTGCGCGCCGGCAAAACTAGTCACCGCCGTCGACTCTGGCAACCCGAACGAATCTATCGGGCCCGGCGCGCGTACCACTGCCGGTGCCTCGCCTCAGCCCGGTCGTCGCCGCCCTCGCCCTCCTCGCCTGTGCGGCCCCGTTTTGGCCCGCCTCCGAGGCCCACGCCGGCGACTTCCTGCAGCGGCAGCGCCGCTTCCCGCGGGTCGAGGCCGCGCTGGAGCGCCACCAGGACGCGCTCGTCGACCGCTTCCGCGCCGCTGGCGCGGCGTGGC
This sequence comes from Nannocystis bainbridge, assembly GCF_028368995.1. GTDB lineage: Bacteria > Myxococcota_A > Polyangia > Nannocystales > Nannocystaceae > Nannocystis > Nannocystis bainbridge. The sequence goes on from NZ_JAQNDL010000001.1 coordinate 2,130,356, forward strand.
CCCCGCGCCAGCTCTTCATCCGCAGCTTCAAGGTCGAGGCCGTCACCGAGCTGTGGGCCGCGTCTCGAAACGAGGGCGAGCCGCACGTGCTGGTGCGGACCTTCCCGATCTGCCAGAGCAGCGGCGGGCTCGGGCCCAAGCGACGCATGGGTGACTTGCAGGTCCCCGAGGGTTTCTACCGCGTCAGCCTGTTCAACCCCCGGAGCAGCTACCACCTCTCGCTCGGCGTCAGCTACCCCAACGCCGCCGATCGCCGGCACAGCGCCGGCCAGCCGCCCGGCAGCGCCATCATGATCCACGGCGACTGCGTCACGATCGGCTGCATCCCGCTCGAGGACGGGCCGATCGAAGAGCTCTACCTCGCCGCCGTGTTCGCCCGCGACGCCGGCCAGCGCGACATCCCGATCCACATCTTCCCGTGCCGCCTCGACGACCCGACCTGTCAGGCGCGCCTGGCCACCGAGAGCGCCGCACGGCCCGAGCTCGCCGCGTTCTGGGACGGCCTCGTGCCCGGTTACCTCGCCTTCCTCCAGACCGGCGCCCCGCCGCGGGTGCTCGCCGACAAGGGCGGCACCTACGAGGTCGCCCCGCCGCCGCGCCCGCGTCGCCCGCTCGTCGCCGCCGGCGAGTGATATGTCTTTCGGGACATGTCGCTCCACACATGTCCCTGACAATTGTTTCACGTCGCTGCGGCGCGATCGGGACCGCCCTGACGCTCGCAGTCACGCCCGGCTGCAGGGACCGGACTTGCCGCGGCCCATGAATCGGGCCAGCATGCCCGCATGCTTGTTAGCCTCCATACACGTATCGAGCCGTTGCGGCTCTCGCTCTTCCTTGCGATGGGTCTGCTCGGCGCGTGCGGCGACGACGGCGGGACCTCGGCGGGGACCGACAGCGGGACCAGCACCGGCACCACGCAATCCCCCACCACCGGCACCACGGCCACCGACACCACCGACACCACCGGCGCCCCCACCACCGGCATGACGGGCACCTCGGAGACCGGCACCGACACCACTTCGACGACGACGACCACCACCACTGGTGAGACCACCGCCGTCAGCGCCACCACCCTCGACACCACGAGCCTCGACACCACCACCAGCGACACCACGACCTCGACCACGAGCGACACCGACGGCCCCGACCCCGAGTGCACCGTCCTCATGCAGGGCATGACCGATCCGCCCGTGCCGTCGGGGTGGGTCAAGTGCGGCGACAAGCTGCCGCACCGCGTCGAGGAGGAGGTGTGCCTCGTGCCCGCGCCGCCCGCGAGCTGCCCGCTGGACAATCAGCCGTGCAAGACCAATGACGACTGCACCGAGCTCCCGTTCGGCTCGTGCCAGTACTTCAACGTCGGCTTCGAGGGCTGCGGCTGCTCGTACGGCTGCGAGACCGACGCCGACTGCGACCCCGGCTTCGTCTGCCGCTGCGGCGGCGACATCCTCGGCAAGACCTCGCAGTGCGTCGCCTCCGAGTGCACCAGCGACGCCGACTGCGGCGACCAGCTGTGCCAGTTCTCGCAGTCGATGGGCTACGACTGCGCCCCCGAGGTCATCAACGGCGCCTGCACCACGCCCAACGACCTCTGCGACATGGACCCGCCCTGCGGCGACACGCCGTGCGCCTACAACACCGACAACGACGTGTGGGAGTGCTCGCTGGTCGCCTGCGGCCGCCCGTTCATGGTCGACGACCACGCCGTCACCGCGCCCGCCGCGGCGCGCGACGACTGGCGCGCCCTCGCCTCGGTCGCCTCGGCGCCGGCCGACGTGCGCGCGGCCCTGGCCGCCCACTGGACGCAGATCGCCCTCGCCGAGCACGCCTCGGTCGCCTCGTTCGCCCGCCACATCCTCCAGCTGCTCGCCGTCGGCGCGCCGCCGGAGTTCGTGCTCGACACCCAGCGGGCCCTCGCCGACGAGGTCGAGCACGCGCGCCTGTGCTTCGCCCTGGCCAGCAGCTACGGCGGCGCCGGCGTCGGCCCGGGCCCGCTCGCGCAGGCCCACGAGCCCGGCGCCACCGACCTCGAGGCGGTCGTCGCCGCCGTCATCCGCGAGGCCTGCGTCGGCGAGACGCTCTCGGCCCTCGAGGCGCGCGAGGCCGCCGAGCGGGCCGCCGATCCGGGCCTGCGACGGATCCTCGCCCGCATCGCCGACGACGAGCAGCGCCACGCCGAGCTCGGCTGGCGGTTCGTCCGCTGGGCCCGCGAGCAGCTGAGCGACGACGCCCGCGAACGCACCGACGCGGTGTTCGCCGCCGCCGTCGCCGACGCCGCCGCGAGCGCCGGTCACATGTCCCGAGAGCCAGGTACGCCCGAGCTCCGCGCCCACGGCGTCGTCGACGCCCCGCTGCGCGCCTCGGTGTGGCTGCGCGGCCTCCAGGGCCTGGTCAACCCGGCCGCCGCCGCCCTCCGCGCCGCCGCCTGAGCGCCTGTCGCCGAGGGTGCGCCCTCGGCCCTCTGTCACATCAGACATGCTCCAAAGCGCATGTCCGATGTGACATGTCGCCTGGAGCATGCCCCTTCGGGCATGTCCCTTCGGCCTCAGCGCGCCTTGCCCAGCACAGCCGCCATCTGCGCGTCGTCGGCGTAGAACTCCGCCACGCCGCTGCAGTCCGCGATCGACTCGGCCAGCGCGCCGGGGTTGTGGACCCCGTGGGCCAGCAGGTGGGCCAGCCGACCCTCGACCTGCGCGCGCGAGCGCGGCGTCACCAGCTCGAGCAGCCCCTCGGCCAGCAGGGCGGCCACGATCGCGGTCGCCCGCCGATCGGCCGCGTCGTCCGGCGCCGCCGTGTCGCCCCCCTCGTCCTCCTCCTCGAGCCCGAGCACGGCAGCCACGTGCATCAGGACGCCCTCCGCCGTCGCCTGCGGATCGTCGTCGTCCTCGTCCTCCTCGTCCTCCTCGGCCTCGTCCTCGGCATCCTCGGCCTCGAGCGGCGGGGGCGGCTCGGCGAAGCACTGCACCCCGGTCGCCGAGATCACGACCACCAGCCCCGCCGGCGCGACGAAGCGGAGCTCCTGCTCGCCGCGACCGCCGACCACCGAGCACACCGGGAACGCCTCCGTCACCGCCTCGGCCAGCGCGATCGGGTTGACCTGCGTGTCCTTCGGGAACGCCATCGACTCGAGCAAGCGTCGCGTCATGGGCCGCAGCATACCGCGTCCAGCCGCGCAGCGCCCGATCTGTCCTCCGGGACAGCCCCATCGAACCAGCGGCCGCGGCCGGACCGCAGCACCTCGCGCCGATCGACGCGCAGGCGCCGGCGCACGATCCCCCGGCCAAGGGATGGCAGATCCGCCGATCCTTGCGCGCGACCGCCAGCCGCACGGACCCCAGGACCCCCCTCCGACCTCGCTCGCACCGGAGCGCGAGCCAGCGCGACCCCAGCCACGGCATCCGCACGTCACGCGCCCGCGCGCCAGCGACAGGGTCCATGACCCCCGGTGAGCGCCAGCGAGCGGCCTCCGCGCGCGCGCTTCATCGCCGGCTGCGATCCGTGGCATCCTCGGCCTGACGCATGCTCGAGGCCCTGGCCATCGACCCGCTGAGCGCCTCGACCTCGCTGCTCGGCCGCCTGTTCCCGGTGGTCTATCTCGGCGGCCTGGTCGCGCTCGGACTCCTGATCTCGTTCGTGCTGCGCAAGCTCTCGGCCGTCGAGACCTTCCGCCAGGTGCACCCGTGGATCCCGCTGCTCCACCTCGCGGTGTGGGTGCCGCTGGTGTGGCTGCTGCAGCACCGCTTCGTGCCCGCGGCCAGCACCGCCGACTGGTGGTCGCGCGGCCTGTGGCTGCTGCTGTTCGCCGCCGCCGGGCTGCCGTGGTTGCGCAGCGTGTTCCTCGGGGTCGTGTTCGCCGTCGAGGCTCGCTACAAGATCGGCGACGACCTCCGCGTCGGCGACATCGAGGGTCGGCTCGTCGGCGTCGGCCTGCGCGCGATCACCCTGCGTGGCCTCGCCGGCGTCGACGCCACCATCCCCTACGAGCGCCTGCTCCGCGAGCCCGTCGTGCGCCTCAACCTCGGCGAGCACGACACCCCCTGCGACCTCATCCTCGACGTGCCCGCCGGCATCGTCCCCGCGCGCGCCGCCGAGCTCGCCCGCCAGGCCGCGGCGCTCAGCCGCTACGCCTCGCCGCGCCGCCCCCCCGAGGTCTTCCTCGCCCCGCGCCAGGGCAGCGCCCTCGACCTGCAGCTGCGCGTGCGCGGCTACCTCTACGACCGCGAGCACGACGACCGCTTCCGCAGCGACCTCGTCGAGCGCATCCACGCCGCCTTCACCGCCGAGCTCGAAGCGCTGGCCCGCCGCTCGCCGTGACGTCCGCCTCGACCAGCGCACCCCGCGAGCGCCCCTTCGTCGCCGGGCTGGACCCGCTCGCCGTGACGCCGCTCGCCGCGAGGCCACCCCGCGAGCGCCTGCGAATCACCGCCTCGCGCATCCTCGTCCCCCCGCGCCGGTGAGCGCGCGTCTTCGGCTCGCATGCGAATCGCCGCGCTCAGCGACTTCCACATCGGCGCGCGCGCCGGCATGGACGAGTTTCGCCACGACGAGGCCGCCTTCCTCGAGAGGCTCGCCCGCGTCGTCGGCGAGCACGACCGCGTCGTCCTCGTCGGCGACATCTGGCAGACCGACCACGACCTGTTCCCCGGCCCGCGCGCCGCGGCCCGCCAGCTCCACCTCGCGCGCCGCCGGCTGCCACGGCTGACCCGCGCCCTCGACCGCCTCGACTACGTCCACGGCAACCACGACTTCATCGCCCGCGACGAGCTCGGCGCCGCCGCCGAGCTGCAGATCGACGCTGACGGGTGCCGGGTCCTGTTTCGCCACGGTCACCAGCACGACCCCGTGTTCGCCCGCGCCTACCGGGCCGCCCGCGCCGCCACGTGGTTCACCGGCCGCCTGCGCCGCGCCGGCCTCGGCCCGCTCGCCCACTACTTCGAGCAGCAGGACGTCGCCATCAAGCACCGCCGCTTCGGCCACGCCGCCGGCCCCTACGCCGCCGCCGCCCGGGCCCTCATGCGCGAGCGCGGCGCCGATCTCGTGGTCATGGGCCACACCCACGTCGCCCACGTCCATTACCTGTCCGAAGGGACAGTCGTCAACACCGGCACCTGCTCGGCCGGCCGCTTCACCGTCGTCACCATCGACACCGCCGCCCGCGCCGCCAGCATCACCCACGATCGGTGACCTGTCCCCGGGGACATCCTCTCCTGCGCCGCGCATGCAGCTGCCCCGCGTCACCTCCGCCTCCGTCTGGCCGCCCGTGCTCGTCACCGCCGGTCCAGGCGCGCGCAGCGAGGCGCACGCGCACCACGCCATGCACCTCGTGCTCGCGCGCGGCGGCACCCTCGCCATCACCGTCGGCGACACCACCGTGCGGGCCGCAGGCATCGTCACCGCGCCCGACCACGAGCACGCCCTCGACGCGCGCGGCGTCGACATCGTCCTCGTCTTCTTCGACCCCGAGAGCGACGCCGGCGAGCGCCTGCGCGCCGGCCTCGACGCGCCGGTCCGCACCCTCGACGCCGGCGAGCGCGACGGTCTGCTCGCCGATCTGCCCGGCGACGCCGACCCCGAGCCGCTCCACGCCTGGGGTCACGCCGCCGCCGAGCGCCTGTCCCGAGAGACAGCCACGCCGCGCGCCCTCCACCCGCGCGTGCGCAAGCTGCTCCGCGCCCTGCGCAGCGCCGCCCCCGAAGCCGACACGTCCTTGCCGGCCCTCGCCGCCCTCGCCGGTCTGTCCGAGAGCCGGCTCGTGCACGCCTTCCGCGACTCGGTCGGCATCCCCCTGCGTCCGTACCTCCTGTGGCAGAAGCTGCAGCGCGCCGTGGTCGCCATGGCTTGCGGCGAACCGCTGGCCCGCGCCGCTCACTCGGCCGGCTTCGCCGACGCCGCCCACATGAGCCGCACCTTCCGCCGCATGTTCGGCATGACCGCCTCGGAGCTGCAGCGCAGCCTCCCGCGCCCCGCGTAGCCCCGCGCGCAGCAGCCGTCGCGCGCCACGAGCACCCCTTGCCGATCGTAGCCAGTCCGTTCAAGCCGCCCGCCCGGCGCCCGCGCTACACCCTCCGCATGCGCCCCGACCTCCTCGCCTGGCAGTTCGAGCACTACCCGCTGAACCACGCCGACCGCGCCAACCTCGCGCTGCACGCCGTGTCCGTCCCGCTGGTCCTGCTGGGCCTGCCCACCTTCGCGCTCGCCCTCGCCAGCGGCCGCTTCGCCCTCGCGGGCGCCGGCCTCGGCCTAGCGATCCTCGCCGTCGCCGCCCAGGGCCGCGGGCACCGCCGCGAAGCCCACGCCCCGGCCCCGTTCCTCTCGCGCGGCGACATGCTGGCCCGCCTGATGGCCGAGCAGTTCGTCACCTTCCCGCGCTTCGTCCTGTCCGGCGGCTTCGCCCGCGCCTGGCGCTCCGCCGCCTGAGCAGCGGCATGCATCTCGGGACATGCCCGATCGGCCATGCCCGAATGCACATGGCCGATCGAACCTGCCCGATCGGCCATATCCTGGACGCCTCAACCGGAGCGCGCGAGCCCTTGCATCTCGGGGTACTTCGCCGCGACCTCCTGGACATCCGGCGGGAAGTCGGCCAGCTCCTGCACGCGGCGGACCTCGATCACCTCGTTGTCGCCGGCCGGGCAGCGCGACGCCCACGCGATCGCCTCCTCGCGCGACGCCACGTCGATCATCCAGTAGCCGCCGAGCACCTCCTTGGCCTCGGCGAACGGCCCGTCGGTCACCTTCGGCTTGCCGCCGGAGAACGACACCCGCGCCCCCGTCGACGGCGGGTGCAGCCCGTCGAGCGCCAGCAGCACCCCGGCCCGCTGCAGCGACTCGTTGTAGGCCATCATCGAGGCGACGGCCTCGGCGCTCGGCGCCTCGTCGGGCGCGGCGGCCTCGTAACCCCTGGGGATCATCAGCATCATGAATCGCATCGTCGTGGTCCTCTCCGTCGTCGTGGTGGGTCGGGCTCCCGGTCCGGTCCGGCCCGCACACCCCCACGTCGAACGGCCCCCGCCGCGATCGACACACCGCTAAAAAATTGTTCGCCCGGGCGCGGCGGCCTCACCCGTCGCGCGACGACACCTGCTCGACGCGGTCCTCTTCCTGGCACCACGCCGTCAGCGGCCCGCCGTACACGCAGCCCGAGTCGAGGCCCATCGATTTCGGCCCGCGGTAGTGGCCGCGCCACGCCCAGTGGCCGTGGATCACCATCGGCTCGCCGCGGTAGAACTCGTCCCACGGGCGATACGGCGGCGGGCAGTCCTCGGCCTTGCGATCGAACTTGCTGCGCTCGCCGGAAGCGGTGCAGCAGCGCACCCGCGTCATGAACGACAGCTCCGGCGACTCCAGCCACGCGTCGTCGTGCGCGGCTCCGTTGACCCGCGCCGCGACCGCGTGCAGGTCGGTCCAGCGCGGATGAAAGCCGGCGTGCACCGCCCACACGTCCGGCCCCTTCGAGCCCGGCGCGGCGGGCAAGAACTGCAGGCCCGGCATCGCGCGCAGGCGGGCGAGCAGCGCGGGCCCCTCGGGCGCGGCGAGCAGCGGCCCGAGCGTGTCGTGCTTGCGCGGCCATCGCCCGGCCGCGACCAGCAGCGCGTAGACGTCGTGGTTGCCGACCACGCCGCGCCCGCCGACGTCGCGCCACAAGCGGACGGCCGCGAGCGAGTCCGGGCCGCGGTTGACAAGGTCGCCGAGGCACCACAACTCGTCGGCCTGCGGGTCGAAGCGGATCTTCCGCAACAGGTCCTCGAACTCCCGGGCGCAACCTTGAAGGTCGCCGATGAACCACCGCATCGTCCTGGATTGTAGCCGCCTTCCCCCATGTCGGGCGCGCGCGGGCACAAGACCTTGCCGACAAACGAGCTCGGCTGTATAGGCGAACGCGGGAGGCTATTACCCGTATGCGAACCGTTTGTTCGAGCCACGCCGGCCGCGTCTGCGTCCTCGCCGCGCTCACCCTCACCGTCGCGGCTTGCGGCGACGACGCCAGCACCACAGGGGCCACCGGCACGCCGACCACCGCCCCGACCACGCTGCCGCCGCTCACCACCACCGACGACTCCGCCGGCACCACCGATCCAGGCACCGGCAGCGGCACCGACACGGGCGCCTCCGCCACCTCGACCGGCAACCTCCCCACCACCACCGGCGGCAGCGACACCGGCGGGATCAAGCTCGACCTCGGCCAGCCCGATTTCCCGAACGACCCGACAGGCGACACCGACGCCGCCAAGGGCTGCACCGCCGTCGACCTCCTGTTCGTGATCGACAACTCCGCGTCGATGGGCCAGCACCAGGAGGACCTGAGCGCGGTCTTCCCCGACTTCGTCGACGCCATCATCGACGCCCTCCCGCCCGGCACCGACCTGCACGTCGGCCTGACGACGACTTCGTTCTACGACGGCGGCTGCTCGGAGAGCACGGTCAACTGCGTCAGCCAGTCGAGCGAGCAGGAGATCCTCCAGCACTACGTCGCGCCGCCCGCGAGCACCAACGAGAACGGCGGCCAGGGTCGCCTGTTCGAGTGGCAAGGTCAGCACTACTTCTCGCTCGACACCGACGAGGACCCATCCGCGCTCAAGTCGTGGTTCACCGCCGCAGCGACCGCCGCCGGCGAGACCGGCTGCTCGTTCGAGATGCCGGCCGCCGCCGCCGGCTGGGCCGCCGACCCCGCGACAGCCCCGACCAACGACGGCTTCATCCGCGACGCCGGCGCAGTGCTGGTCGTCTTCGTGCTCACCGACGAGCCCGACAAGTCGCCCGAGCCCGTCAGCCAGTGGGTCGACAAGTTGGTCGCCGCCAAACAAGCGTGCGGCGGCCTCGACTGCATCCTCGCCTCGGGCCTGGTCCCCGGCTTCTGCTACGACAACCCCGGCGACTCGACCCTCAAGACCTTCCTCCAGTCGTTCTCGGCCCCGCCCTTCACCGGCGACATCGACGGCAACCCCAGCGACTACGCGATGGTGGTCGGCGACGCCCTCGCGGGGGTGATCCAGGAGAAGTGCGAAGAGATCGAGCCGCCGGCCTGATCTTCACTTCACCCGGGACAAACCGCGGCGGGTCGCATCGGCACCAGGGGGCGGAGTTCAGCCCGACGCCCGCAGCGCTGCCAGCGTGAGCTGCACCCGTCGCCGCAATGCCGCCTGGGACGGCAGCGTGTGCGCGTCGCTGAGCGCTGCGATACAGAAGGCGGCCAGCTCGGGCGGCGCGACGTCCTCACGCACCAGTCGTGGCTCGATCGCGTCCTCCAGCAGCGCTTGCAGGAGCTGGTGGAGCCGCTGAAACCCGCGCGCCACCGACTCGCTGTGCCGCATCCGGGCGACCAGCTCCGAGCCGTGCTCGGCGTGGGCCAGCCGCGCGTAGGTCTCCAGCACGCGCTCCAGACGCTGCCACGGCGTGCCCTGGCGGTCACGCGCGGCCTCCAGCGCGGCCAGATGACTCGCCACGTCGCGCTCGTGGAGCGCTACCAGCACCTCGTCGAGCTCGCGAAAGTACTTGTAGAGCGTCGCGCGACCGATGCCCGCGCGCTCGGCGATGGCCAGCATGGTCGTGGCGCCCAGCCCCTGCTCGCCGATCAGCGCGGCCGTCGCGTCGAGGATCGCCACCTGCATGTCGCGTCGGTGCAGCTCGATGGTGTCCGCCCAGATCTTCGGCACCGGCGCAGCATAGCGCGTCGCCGTCCGCGGCCGGATGTTTTTAGACATGATGAATTTGACAGTAGACATCGTGTCTTGATAAACGATCGCATGCTCACGATCCTGGCGTTCCTGGCCAAGCGGCCCGACCTCACGAACGAGGCGTTCGTCGACCATTACGAGAACCACCACGTGCCGCTCATCTGCCGGCTGGTGGGTTCGCCGCCGGTCTATCGTCGCAGCTACCTGCGGCACGACGACGCCCTGCTGCCCGGCGCGGCGATCGGCTTCGATGTGGTCACCGAGCAGAAATTCGCCGATCGTGGAGCACTGGACGCGTGGCTGGCGGCGGTGTCACGACCCGAGGTGGCCGCGCAGGTGCGCGCCGACGAGGAGAGCTTCCTCGACCACCGGCACTACTTCGCCTACATCGTCGAGGAGCACGTCACGACGGGCGCATGAGGGCGCGACTCGTGGCGACGACGACATCGCCCTCATCGCACGCACGCGCCCCGTCTGCGGGCGAATGCGCGCGACTTCACGACCGCGTCACGGGTTTGCAACGACTTCGGCTTCCGCACTACGCTCGAACACGTATGAGCACGCTGCGCCCGCCTGGCCTCGGCCCGATCGTCGGCCACACGACCGACCGTTCCTGTCGCCTGTGGATGCAGGCCGCCACGCTCGACGACCCGCGCAAGATCGTCGCCGACGAAGATCGGCGCACCATCGGCGTGCTCGTCGTCCTGCAGAAGGACGATCACGTCATCCCCGCGCCCGTGCGGCCGGTGTTTTATTTTCGCCTCCAGCGCGAGTTCGATCGCACCGGCACCTTCGTGCTCGGCATCGAGGCCGGCCTCGGCGGCACCACCCCCGTCTTCGCGCTCGAGCCTGACACCACCTATCGCGTCCGGCTCGCCTCGCTCGCCCTCGACGACGCCGAGGACAACGAGCTGCGCGCCAGCGACGAAGAGCTCGCCGCCACCTTGCCGAACCCGCAGGTGTGGGCGGCCCAGGTCGAGCGCCTGCCGGACGTCGCCTGCGAGGCCGTGTTCCGCACCTGCAGCCCGCGCAGCGTCGCCGCCCCGGCCTTCTCCTTCATGCTCGGCTCGTGCCGGTATCCCGGCCTGATGTGGAAGGTCAAGGAGTCCGACCGGATCTTCGGCCCCATGTTCAGGGAGCTTGAGAAGGAGAAGCTCGGCGCGCGGCCCAGCCTCGTCGTCATGTGCGGCGACCAGATCTACGCCGACGCCTTCCACCGCGCCGTCCCGGTCGCGCTCGCCGACACCCACGCCGAGTTCACCGAGCGTTATCAGCAGGCGTTCGGCTCGTTCAACATGCGCCGGCTGCTGCGACATGTCCCGACGTACATGTGCCTCGACGACCACGAGATCGAGGACAACTGGTCGCAGGACCGCCTGGGCAAGCCCGGCAAGAAGATCCTTTTCAACCTCGCTATCGGCTCTTACATGAGCTATCAGTGGAGCCACTCGCCGCGCAATTACGGCAAGCGGCTCTACTACAGCTTCGTCAGCAGCGGCTACCCGTTCTTCTCGCTCGACTGCCGCACCCAGCGTTACATGGACGACGTCCCCGACACCGTCGAGGACAACCACATGCTCGGGCGGCCCTCGCTCGACCCTGACGAGCCGAGCCAGCTCGACGTCCTGTGCGAGTGGCTGCGCGACCAGCAGGCCGACCGCGGCAACGTCCCCAAGTTCATCGTCAGCGCCAGCGTGTTCGCGCCCAACCCGGTGTTTGCGATGAACGGCGCCAGCGTCCCCCACCTCGAGAAGAGCGACGCCTGGCCGGCCTTTCCCAACACCCGCAAGACCCTGCTGCAGAACATCGTCGACCACCGGATCCAGAACGTCGTGTTCCTGTCGGGCGACGTCCACAGCGCCTCGGTCGCCCAGCTCGATTTCCGCGGCGCCGGCAGCGAGGACCTGCGCGCCTACTCCCTGGTCTCCTCGGCCTTCTACTGGCCGTTCCCGTTCGCCGACGGCGACCCCGCCGAGTTCGTGCACGACTCCCGCGACCCGCGGACCCCCGACACGTTCGAGATCCGCCCCGGCGTGACGATGGACTACCGCGCCTGGAATTTCTGCAACGACGACAACTACGCCCGGGTCACCGCCGACCGGGCCAGCCACTCGCTGACGATGGAGCTGATCGGCCGCGACGGCGCCCCGATCGCCAGCAAGGGCCCCTACAAAAAAACGGTCGACCTCACCAGCCGGCTCGAGCTCGCGCCCTGGTGAGCGCCGAAGGACATGTCCCCGCGGACATGTCCCTCGTCCCATGCTCTCGAGGACATGCCGCCAGGGACATGTCCCCTCTTCAAAAATTCAGTGCGCGCCCTTCTTCGGCCGCAGCGGCTTGCCCTCGGACTGGAACTCGTTCCAGGTCGCCGGCTTGAACCCGTTGTCGACCGCCGCCATGGTGATGCAGTCGGGCACCGGGCACACGATCTGGCACAGGTTGCAGCCGACGCACTCCGACTCGTCGACCACCGGCACGCGGGTCCCCGCCGCTTTGGGCGCCGGGTGGATGCACTGGTGGGCGCCGTCGTGGCAGGCGACCACGCAGGCGTGGCAACCGATGCACTTGTCGGGGTCGATCTTGGCCACCGTCTCGTAGTTGAGGTCGAGCTCGCCCCACTCCGAGAACTGCGGCACCGCCTTGCCGCGCATCTCCTCGATCGTCGAGAACCCGTGCGAGCGCATGTACTCGGTCAGGCCCTCGATCATATCGCCGACCACGCGGTAGCCGCGGAGCATGACCTCGGTGCACACCTGGACCGACGAGCAGCCGAGCAGGATGAACTCGACCGCGTCGCGCCAGTTGGCGACCCCGCCGATGCCGCTGATCGGCAGGCCGAAGTCGGGGTCGCGGGCCAGGCTGCCGATCATGTGCATGGCGATCGGCTTGACCGCCGCGCCGCAGTAGCCGCCGTTGGTCGACAGGCCGGCGACGCGCGGCTCGGGCACGAAGCGGTCGATGTCGACGGCGATGAGGCTCTTGATCGTGTTGATGAGCGAGACCCCGTGGGCCCCGCCGCGCTTGGCCGCCAGGCCGTGCGGGTTGATGTGGTCGACGTTGGGCGTCAGCTTGACCAGCACGGGGATGGTCGAGAACTCTACGGCCCAGCTGGTGATCTTCTCGTTGAGCGCCGGCTCCTGGCCGACCGCCGAGCCCATGCCGCGCTCGCACATCCCGTGCGGGCAGCCGAAGTTGAGCTCGAGCCCGTCGGCCCCGGCGTCGATGGAGCGCTTGATCATGTCGCGCCACTCGTCGCGCGTCTCGACCATCAGCGACACGATCACGCCGTGCTTGGGGTAGCGCTTCTTGACCTCGGCGATCTCGCGGAAGTTGACCTCGAGCGGGCGGTCGGTGATGAGCTCGATGTTGTTGAAGCCGATCGCGCGGGTGCCCTTGAAGTGGAGCGCGCCGAACCGCGACGACACGTTCTGGATCGGCGTGCCGAGCGTCTTCCACACCGCCCCGCCCCAGCCGGCGTCGAACGCCCGCATGATCTGCCCGCCCGAGTTGGCGGGCGGCGCCGAGGCGAGCCAGAACGGGTTCGGCGTGACGATCCCGCCGGTGTTCGAGGTCAGATCGACAGATGTCCCGAAGGCCATGTTTGCTTGGATCCTTTACTTGCTCGCGCTCGCCGTGAGCGCCCGATCGATCGCCAGCGCCGCCCGCTTGCCCTCGGCGACCGCGTTGACGACCTCCTTGCCGCCGTTGGCGCAGTCGCCCCCCGCGTATACGCGCGGGTTGCCGGTCGCCCCGTCGGCGTCGACGATGAGCCGCCCGCCCTCGAGCTGCACGCCGCCCAGCCCCGCGACCAGCTCGCCCAGCCGGGCCTGGCCGATCGCCAGCAGCACCAGCTCGGCCGGCACCTCGAACTCCTCGCCCGCCAGCGGCCGCTTGTCGGCCCCGAGCTTGACGCAGCGCAGGCCAGCGACCCGACCGTCACGCTCGACGTAGGCTGTCGGCTGCGTGTGCCACAACGAGCGCACGCCCTCGATCTTGGCCGCCTTCCACTCGTGCTCGTAGCCGCTCATGGCCGCCTCGTCGCCGCGGTAGAGCATCGTCACCTCGGACACCCCGAGGCCGACCAGCTCGCGCACCGCGTCGACCGCCGTGTTGCCGCCGCCGACCACCACCGCCCGCTTCACCCCGCCGAGGTCGACGCGGCCGAGCTTGAACTTCTCGATGAACGCGACCGCGCCGTCGATGCCCGCCAGCTGTTTGCCGGGGATGTCGAGCACGCGGTCGGCGCCGAGGCCGACGCCGATAAACAGCGCGTCATGGCGGGCCAGCAGCGCGTCCCAGCCGACGTCGCGGCCGATGTGGACGCCGGACTCGACCGCGATCCCGCCGATGCCGAGCACGTAAGCGACCTCGGCCAGAGCGTCGTCGGCCCGGAGCTTGTAGGGCGCGACGCCGGTGGTGTTGAGCCCGCCGAGCCAGTGGCCGGCGTCGTAGATCGTGCAGGCGTGGCCGCGGCGGCGCAGCTCGTGCGCGGCCGCCAGCGAGGCCGGTCCACCGCCGACGAGCCCGACCGAGCGGCCGCTGGCGGGCCCGGCGGTGAAGTAGCGCCAGTCCTCGGCCAGCGCCGCGTCGGTGACGTAGCGCTGCAGGCGACCGATGGCGATCGGCGGCGCGTCCATCTCGTTGTACACGCAGCCGCCGACGCACAGCACCTCGACCGGGCACACGCGGGCGCAGCTCATGCCGAAGATGTTGGCGTCGAGGATGGTGCGCGCGGAGCCCTTGAGGTTGCCGGTGGAGATCTTGCGGATGAACTCGGGGATATCGATGGCAGTCGGGCACTTCTGCACGCACGGGGCGTCGGCGCAGTAGAGGCAACGGTTGGCCTCGGCGAGCGCCTGCGCCGGACCGAGCGCGGGCTTGTAGTCGCCGAAGCCAGCCTCGGAGCGGTCCTCTGGGAGGTTGAGCGGATCGACCATCGGCCCGCGATCATACACCCGCCCGCACGCCCGCGCGGCTTTTCTCGCGGCGGGCCCGGTCCGCGTCCAGCGAACGCCGCCGCCGCCGCGCGGGCCGAGCACCGGGCCCTGCGCAGGCGCCCGGGCGACCGGCGCCCGAAGGGCAGTTCGTGCGCGTCCTGGCAAGTCCTTTGCGGCCAGGCCGCCGCCCGGGGTATGCTCTCCACAAGCCCCAGGCCGCGCGGACGCCCATGAACGACACCGTCAAGATGTTCCTGATCTCGCTGATTACGGCCGTTCTGGTCCAGGTGCTGCTGGGGCCGCAGATCCAGCGGATGCAGCAGCAGCAGCACCAGTCGCCGGTGGCAGTGGCCCCGACGCCGGTGCAGCCGGCCCCGGCCCAGCTGGCGCCGCAAGTCGCGGCCCAGCCGACGGCGCCGGTCGAAACGGCGATCCCGGCGCCGGAGTTCGTCGGAACGACGATCAAGGACGCCCGCAAGATCGCGGTGTCGCAGAGCATCATCATCATCCAGGACGGCGACCGCGAGGCGCCGGACAAGTCGCCGGGCGAGATCCTCGAGCAGAACCCGTCCGCCGGGACCATGCTGACCAGCACCCGCGAGATCCGGGTCATCGTCGCCCGCGCCCGCGAGGCCAAGGTCCCGAACCTGGTCGGCAAGCCGATCGTCGAGGCCAAGTCCACGCTCGAAGGCCTCGGCGTCGAGTTCACCGAGGTGCCGAAGGACTCGAGCAAGACCCCGGGCACGGTGCTGGGCCAGAAGCCGGCCGCCGGGGTCAAGGTCCAGCCGGGCACCAGCGTCGAGCTGACGATCGCCGCGCTGCCGCTGATCGAGGTCCCCGCGGTCACCGGCAAGTACCTCAACAAGGCCAAGACGGTGCTCAAGGACTCGGGCCTCGACACCGGCGACGTGAAGCGCGTCGAGCACGAGGAGCACGGCGAGAACTACGTGCTCAAGCAGGACCCGCCGGCCGGCGCCAAGGTCCCGTTCGGCACGACGATCACCCTCACGGTGGTCGCGCCCAACTGAGTTTCTTCTAAAAGAGACGCCGACCTCCGACGAACCGCCGCCGCGCCTGCGCCGGCGGTTCGCTCGCGACCGGCGGCGGCTCTCCCTGCATCGGCGCGCCGGACCTACGCGCGCTCCGCCTCGCGCCGGCGCCGGACGAGGCGGGTGTGGCTGGCCCGCGTGCACCCGCCGCCTCACGGGCCATTCGCTGCAGTTCCCTCGCGTCGTCCCTCGCGCCGGTGCCGCCTGCGGCGAACGGTCGTCCGGCTCGCGCGGGCCGGCGTTTTGCGGTTTACTCCCTCGCGCATGGGCCGGATCGCCGCTCTCGTCCTCACCCTGGCCGCCGCCTGCGCCGGCGAGCCGGAGGTTCGTACCACTCGCTTCGCCGTCGGCGGCATGGTCTGCCACTCGTGCGAGGAGGGCATCTGCGCGGCCGTGCGCAAGCTCGACGGCGTCGAGGCCTGCACGGCCGACCACGCCGCCGGCGCCGCCGAGGTCCGCCACGATCCGGCCCGCGCCCCGGCCGCCGCGATCGCCGAGACGATCACCAAGCTCGGCTACACCGCGACGCCGGCCGCTCCGTGACCTGTCCTCCGGGGCATGTCCTCCGGGACATGCCCTTCGGGACCTGCCCTTTCGCACCTGTCCTTACACACCTGGCCTTCACGACATGTCCTTGCCCTCCGAACTGTGCTGCCCGACCTGCCGCGGACCGCTCGCCGTCGAGGGCGTCGGCGCTGCTTGCCGCGTGTGTGACCGGCGTTACTCCGGCGACCGCGGCTGGCTCGATTTCCTGCCCGACCTCGGCGCCGCGGGCGACGGCCTCGGCCCGCGGCTGATGCACAGCCGGGCGCTGGCCCGCGTGTACGAGCGGCTGTGGCGGCCGATGTTCTTCGGCGTGGCGAGCGGCGGCCTGCCTGACTACCGGGCCGAATTCGAGGCGGTGCTGGCGGCGCTGGCCTCGGCCGAGGGCGGCGCGGTCGTCGACCTCAGCTGCGGCCCCGGCTTCACCGGCCGCCGGCTGGCCGAGTCGGGCCGGTTCACGCGGGTGTTCGGGCTCGACTGGTCGCTGGCGATGCTGGCGCGCGCGGCCGCCGACAACCGCGGCCTGATGCGGCTCATCCGCAGCGACGTCGCCAACCTGCCCTTCAAGACAGCCAGCCTCGCCGGCGCGCACGCGGGCGCCGCCTTCCACATGTGGCCCGACCCGGCCAGCGCGGTCGCCGAGGTCGCGCGGGTGGTCCGGCCGGGCGGGGCCTTCGTCGCCAGCACCTTCGCCCACACCCGCGGCCTGCGGCGCCGCCTCGAGGTCGCCGCCTCGGCTCTCGGCCGCTTCCACGTGTTCGAGGTCGATCAATTGCGCGGCATGCTCGGCGCCCACGGCCTCGTCGATTTCGAGTGCGAGCGCCGCGGCTCGCTGATCCTCTTCTGGGCCCGCCGGGCCGGGGCCGCCGCCGCGTGAGCCCGCCGGCTTTCGGGGCCGCTCGCGGGATCTCCGAGCACCCGATCCGCGCCGCCGACGGCTGGCGCCTCTCGGTCCTCGATCTCGAGCCCGCCGGACCGGCGTGGGGCGTCGTCGTCGCCGGCCACGCCATGATGGTCGACCGCCGCACCCTCCTCCGGCGGGGCCGCCCATGCCTGGCCCGCAGCCTGTGCGACGCCGGTCTGCGGGTGCTCGTGCCCGATCTGCGGGGCCACGGCGCCAGCGGCCCCGAGCCTGCGCGCGGCGGCGACTGGTCCTACGATCAATTGGTGGAGGACACCGCGGCCTACCTCGATCTGGCCCGCCGGCTCGCGCCCGACCTCCCGCTGGCCACCCTCGGCCACTCGCTGTTCGGCCACACCACCCTCGCCTGGTGCACCACCGCCGCCGCGCGCGGGATCGCCCCGGCCGCCCACGTCGCCCTGTGCGCCGACTTCTGGCTGCCCGGCACCGAGGATCGCCGGCTCGTGTGGGCGCTCAAGCGGCTGATCGTGCGCGTGAGCGCCGGCCTGTCGGGCGTGCTCGGCTCGGTGCCGGCGCGGCGCTTCGGGGTCGGCAGCGCCGACGAGGCCCACACCTACTTCGACGATTTCCGCCGCTGCATCGCCGAAGGCGGCTGGCGGGCCCGCGGCGGCCACGACTACCGGGCCGGCCTCGCGGGCGTCGATCTGCCGGTCCTGCTGGTCGTCAGCGACGCCGATCGCCTGGCCTCGCCGCGCACCGCGACCCGGCTGTGGTCGCCGTTGCCGCGGCTCACGACCTGGCGGCTCACGGCCGCCGGGGCCCACGACCACGGCGGCCGCGCCTCGCCCGAGCTGGCCGGCCTCGGCGCGCCGGGTCACATGGCCACCGTCACCGATCCCGCCAGCGAGCCGCTGTGGCGGGCGATCGCAACCTGGCTCAAGGGTCAGCTGGTCGCCTGAGCCGGCGCGGCTGTGCTATCCCCGCCCGGTGCTCCCGCGCGACCGCGACGGACGGATCCTCCTGAAGGGCGTGCCCCGGCCGCAGCTGCTGGCGTGGGCCGGCGCGCGAGGCCTGCGCCCGGGCCAGGCCGACGCGCTGTGGGCCGCGCTCTACCGCAAGCTGCGGTCCGACTTCGCGGTCATGCCCGAGCTCGACCGGGCGGTGCGCGACGGCCTCGCCGCCGAGACGCGGCTCGACGTGCTCCGCCTCGAGGCCGTCAAGCAGGCCGCCGACGGCACCAGCAAGCTGGTCTTTCAGACAGACGACGGCGCGGCCATCGAGTCGGTGCTGATCCCGGGCCCCGAGCGGGCCACCCTGTGCGTGTCGAGCCAGATCGGCTGCGCGATGAACTGTCAGTTCTGCCTGACCGCGACCATGGGCCTCGCGCGCAACCTGTCCGCCGCCGAGATCGTCGACCAACTGGTGCTCGCCCGCCGCCACTTCCCCGACGTGTGGATCTCCAACGTCGTGTTCATGGGCATGGGCGAGCCGCTGCACAACCTCGACCAGGTGCTGCCGGCGATCGCGTGCATGGTCGACGACCAGGGGCTCGGCCTGTCGCAGCGGCGGGTCACCGTCTCGACCTCGGGGCTGGTGCCGCAGATCCGCCGGCTCGTCGCCGAGAGCCCGGCGCAGCTGGCCGTCAGCGTCAACGCCACCACCGACGAGATCCGCGACGCCATCATGCCGGTCAACCGCAAGTACCCGCTGGCGGACCTGTTCGCGGCCCTGCGCGAGCTGCCGCTGGCGCGGCGGGCCCGCGTCACCCTCGAGTACGTGCTGCTGGCCGGCGTCAACGACAGCCTGGAGGACGCCGAGCGGCTGGCCGAGTTGGTCCACGGCTTGCCGTGCAAGCTCAACCTGATCCCGTGGAATCCCCACCCCGGCAGCGAGTTTCGCCGGCCCGAGCCCGAGCGGGTGGCGGCCTTCAAGGCTCACCTGCAGGCGCGGCGGCTCAACACCTCGATCCGGACCACGCGGGGCGACGACACCATGGCTGCGTGTGGGCAGCTCGGCCGGGCCCCCGCGGAGGCCCCACGGCGGACCCGGCGCCCCCATGGGCTCCCCGTGATCGCATCCTGATCTCTGCCCGCGCTGCGGCGTCGCCGCAGCTCCGCGGGTGGGGTCTGGTACCTTCAGAACACCGTCCCGAGCGGTGAAATCAGCCGCGCGAACGGATTTTCCTGGCGCTCTCGCGGCTTGCGGCGGGCCACGTCGGTTCCCACGGCCGCAGCTTGTGGGGTACCATGGCTGCAGGCGCGTGAGCGCCGCGTCCTCTCTCGAGACACGCCCAGGATGTTCGACCCCTTCAAGAAGCTCAAGCTGGCGAGCGCCTTCCTCGGCGTCGCGGAAGACGCCGTACGGGTGGACGCCAACCTCGAGCTCGGCGACTTGTTCGGCCGCCTCGACATTCGCAGCCTCGGCCTCGACGTCGCCCGCCTCCTCGATCAGGACGGCGTCCGTCCGCTCTACGACAGTAAATACTTGCCGCAGCCGGAGCCGCTCGATCGCCTGCACGCCTATGGCGACGGCACGCTCGGCCGCGAGGTCGCCCGCTACCTGCGGGCGCAAAAGCAGCAGCGGCTCCTGGGCCCGCCGTCGAACTTCGATTACCGCGACCCCGCCGCCTACCTCGCGCTGCGCGTCCGCATGACGCACCCGATCATCCACGTGCTGACCGAGTACGACGCCACCCCGCTCGGCGAGCTCGCGGTCCAGTCGTATTACGTCGGTCAGCTCGGCAACCTGATGAGCGGCGTCATGATCAGCTCGGCGCTGCTGCAGATCACCCGCGACATGCCCGACAAGCTGGGCGACGCGCTGGCGATCCTCGCCGAGGCCTACCAGCGCGGCCAGACCGCCAAGCCGTTCCTCGGCATCGCCTGGGAGGAGCTGTGGTCGGCCCAGGTGCCGCAGCTGCGCGAGCTCGCCGACCTCGTGCCGCGCAGCTCCAACACCGCCATGCTCGACCTCGACGCTCTGGCCGAGCCCGAGCCGCCGCCGCCGCCGCGCGTCAACCTCAGCGGCTTCAGCGGCGGCGCAGCCGAGGTCACCCCGCTGCGCAACGCCGTCGCCGCGCCGGCCGAGAGCCGGGTCGAGCCGCGCGGTCGTCCGGTGTCACAATCGTCGCTGCTGGCCAGCTTCATGGCCCTGGCCGAGCAGGCGCAGGAGCAGGAGAAGCAGTCGCACGCCCAGCCGCCGCGCACGCCCGAACCCGAGCCGGACGAGGCCGAGGAGCCCGAGCTCGTCGACCCCTCGCCGCGCCACGTCGCCAAGCCGCCGCCCCCGCCGCTGCGCGTGCAGTCGCAGCCGCTGCCGCAGCCGCAGCCGCCCCGGCCGCCCTCGCGGCCCGTCACGCAGCCGGGCTTCTCGGTCGAGGAGTCCGACCCGAAGATCATGCCGGCCATGTCGCCGGACGATCCAGACTTCTTCTAGGACCCCATGCCAGCTCGACTTTCGCCCGAAGCCCGCGCCGCCGCCCTCGCTGCTCTGCCCGGGTGGCGCGAGGTCGAGGGGCGCGACGCCATCACCCGCAACCTCCGCTTCGCCGACTTCGGCGCGGCGTTCGGGTTCATGGCCCAGGTCGCCCTCGTGGCCGAGAAGATGGACCACCACCCCGAGTGGTTCAACGTCTACAACAAGGTCGACATCACCCTCAGCACGCACGACGCCCACGGCCTGACGCGCCTCGACGTCGAGCTCGCCCAGGCGATCGAGCGCATCGCCGGCGCGCTACCCCAGGCGTCGTCGAGCGGTTAGGCTGGCGCCGTCATGCGCCGCCTGCTCCTCGCCCTCGCGCCCGCCGTCGTGCTCGCCTGCAGCGGCGCGGGCGGCACCAGCACCCCGCCCGCCGCCAGGCCAGCGCCCTCGACCGAGCCGGCCGCCGCCGAGAGTGACAGCGCCAGCTTCGCCGCGCCCCCGGCCGCCGACGAGCCGCCGCGCAACGACCCGGCCCAGACCGACGTCTCGCCCGAGCTCACTGCGCGGATCAAAGAGAAGTTCGGCGAGCGCTGCCGCTACGAGCGGGCCTGCGGCGAGCTGCTCGGCGTCGACTGCGACTCCGCCGTCGACGGCCCCTACCACTACGTCCGCCGCGACTCGCTCGAGCTCGTCAGCCGCTGCGGCGGCGCATGCATGGGCGGCGCCTGCACCGACTGCCCGCCCAAGGCATGGACCTGCCCGACCTACTGACCCGGCGAGCCGCGCGGCCCCGCGTGGCTCGCCCATGGCGTGAACCCGCCCGACCTGCAGGCGGTCTCGCGGCCCCGCGAGCGGCGCGTCCATCTTCCCACCCGCCCCGCGATTCTCGCAACGGGCGCCCGCCGCGACGCGTGGTCATCTGCCCCTTCGGACCTGCCCCTTCCGACATGCCCATCGGGACATGCCCCTTCGGACCTGTCCCATCGGACCTTTTCTATCGGACATGTCCTCGCTGAACTGCCCTCACGGAGACCTCGCCCATGTTCGTCCTGCCCCTCGCCGAGCGCATGATCCGGCGGCGCCTCGTCTCCCTCGGGATCGCCAGCCGGTACCACGCCACGCCGCAGGGGCGGCTGCACTATTATGAGGCCCGCGGCGAGGCTGAAGCGCCGCCCGTCGTCATCCTCCACGGCTTCGGCGCCAGCGGCAGCAGCTACGGGCGGGTGCTCGCCCTGCTGCGGCGGCGGGTCGGCCAGATCTGGGTCCCCGAGGCGCCGGCGCACGGGTTCAGCACCAGCGCCAGCGGCCAGCTCACCGTCGACGACGCCTACGCCGCGATGGCGCATTTCCTCGACGCCCGGGTGCGCGAGCCGGCGATCCTGTTCGGCAACTCGCTCGGGGGCGCGTTCGCCATCCGTTACGCGCTCGAGCAGCCCGACAAGGTCCGCGGCCTGCTGCTGGCCTCGCCCGCCGGGGCTTTGCTCGACGCCCAGGACTTCGCCGCCCTGACCGGCAGCTTCCGCGTCCGCTCGCTCGGTCAGGCGCGCGATCTCCTCGACCGCCTCTATCACGAGCCGCCCTGGTACAACACGCTCCTGGCCCCAGACATCCTGCGCCGCTTCGCGCTCGGTCCGCTGCGCCACTGCCTCGAGTCGTTCCGGCCCGAGCACATGTTTACCGCCGAAGAGCTCGCCGCCCTGCGGCCGCCGACCCTGCTCCTCTGGGGTCGGTCGGAGCGGCTGCTCCCGAGCGCCTCGCTGGAGTTCTTTCGCCGGGCCGTGCCGGCCCACGTGCGCATCGAGGAGCCGGACGAGTTCGGCCATTGCCCCTATCTCGATCGGCCGCGCGCCGTGGCCGACCGGATCGCCGCCTTCGTCGACGAGCTGAGGTGAACAGCCCGCGACCTGCGCCTGCGGGGTGAGCCGCCGGTGCGGACCTGTCCGAGACTTCCGGTTTCGCCGCGCCGCAGGCGCCCTCCGGTTCTCCCGCAAGCGGTGCTAAGGTGGCGTCGTGGCCCATCCCGGCGTGGTCTTCCTCGACGATGACGAGGATTTGCGCGAGCTGTTCGTGGACGTCGTCGCCCTGTTCGCCGAGCGCGACTGCTTGACCGTCGGCAGCGTCGACGAGCTGGTCGAGCAGCGCAAGCGCGTGCTCGCGGCGGAGCTCATCATCCTCGACATCAACCTCGGGCCCGGCCTGCCGAGCGGGCTCGACGCCTACAAGTGGCTGCGCGAGCAGAACTACGGCGGCCGGGTCGTGTTCCTCACCGGTCATGCCGCCTCGCACCCGCTGGTCGCCGAGGCGCGGCGGCTCGCCGGCGTGCGGGTCTACGAGAAGCCGCTGCCGGTGCCGACCATCGCGCGGCTGCTCGAGCGGGAGCCGGATTGACGACCCGCGGCTTCGCGGCGCTGCACGCCCGTCACGTCTGGCGCGGCACGTTCATCGCCGCGGCGCTCAACGCCTGCCTCTACCCGCTCGACCTCCTGCGCGGGCGCGACATCGGCCCGGCCCCGTGGTGGCCCGTCCTGGGCTCGAGCGTGATCGGCCTGGCGATCGCCGTCTTCATCCTCGTCGTCCATCGCCGGCGGCCGCAGAGCGTGCGCTTCGGCTCGGCCCTCTTCATCGTCAACCAGGCCGCCATCCTGCTCGCCGCCCAGCTCATGGGCCCGCATCAGCTGCAGGACCCGAACCTCATCCCGTTCCAGGTCCACAAGCTCGGCACCTTGACCGTCGCCATCCTCGCCCCCGAGCGCTGGGCCGGCCTGCTCTGCATCGCCGCGTTCGCGCTGATCCCGTTCTTCCAGTTCTTCCGCCTGGACCCGGGGCAGCAGGCCCGCATCGACACCAGCGAGCCGCTGGTCCTGCTCGTCTACGGCGCGGTCGCGGCCGTGCTGCTGCTGTACCGCCTGCGCGGCCTCGCCACGGAGCGCGCGCTCGTCCAGGTCCAGACCGAAGCCGCCGACGCCCGCCGCACCGCCCGCCTGCTGCTCGCGGTGCGCGACCTCTCGAACACGCCGCTGCAGGTCATCGCGCTCGCCAGCGCCGCCGCGCGCCGCCGCAGCCCTGGGCTCGGCGAGCCGCTCGACCGCCTCGACCGCGCGCTCGAGCGGCTGCGCGCCCTGCATCAGCCGCTCAAGATGTACGAGGCCGATCTCGAGTGGCGCCCCGGCGACGAGTCGATCGACGCCGAGGCGGTCCTGGCAGCCGCCGAGTTCGAGGCCCGCGCCCGCCGCTCGAGCAGCTCGCTCTGAGCCGCACGACCCGAGCAGCGCGAGGCGTCACGTCGCTCGCGGCGGCGCCGTCGCGCGAACATCTCGCGCCGACATGTCCCGTGGGCCATGTCACGAGGATCGCCAGTCGGCGCTCCCGGGATGTCCGCCAGGACATCTCTCGTCATTCACACGCCAGCGAGACGGACACACCAACCTGTCCGGAAGAACAGATTGACCGCACACCCCGCCAACGCCGAGCGCCGGCCTTTCGCGCCGGCGCCGGTCACATGTCCCTCGGGACAGCTTGCTACAGCTTGAACTCGATCGTCCGCACACCCCGCAAACGCCGAGCGCCGGCCTTTCGGGCCGGCGCCGGTCAGCTGTCCCACGGGACAGCTTACTGCAGCTTGAACTCGATGCGGCGGTTCTGCGACTTGCCCTTGGCCGTCTTGTTGTCGGCGATCGGCTCGTCGGGGCCGGCGCCGCGGGTGGTGATCCGGCCGGCGTCGAGGCCCTTGTCGACCATGTACTGCTTGACCGCGTCAGCGCGCCGCTTCGAAAGGTCGACGTTGTGGTCGCGGTCGCCGGTGCTGTCGGTGTGGCCGCTGACCTCGACCTTGACGTCGGGGAAGTCCTTCAGGACCTTGACCGCGTTGTCGAGGGTCGGCCGCGACGTCTTCTTGATCGTGTCCTTGTCGACGTCGAAGAAGATGCCCTTGATCACCCCGGTGAACTTGGTGACCTGCTTCGGGATCTCGTCGGCGCAGCCGTCGGAGTCCTGGTAGTTGTTCTTCGTCTCCGGGACGTCCGGGCACTTGTCCTCGGCGTCGGGGATGCCGTCCTTGTCGCGGTCGGGCGGCGGGCAGCCGTCGGGCGCCACGCCCGGGACCTGCGGGCACTGGTCCTTGCTGTCGACGAAGCCGTCGCCGTCGCTGTCCTTCTCCGGGCAGCCGTCGGGCGCCACGCCCGGCTCCTGCGGGCACGCGTCCTGGCTGTCGAGGAAGCCGTCGCCGTCGCTGTCCGGCTCGGGAGTGGCCAGCGGGCAGCCGTCGGGCGCCACGCCCGGGGTCGTCGGACACTTGTCGACCTTGTCCTTGTAGCCGTCGCCGTCGCTGTCCGGCTCGGGCGCCGGCGCCGGCTTCTTCTTGTTGAGGACGAGCGACAGGCCGAGCAGCACCTCGAGGTGGTTGGTGCGGCCGCCGTCGGTCCGGTACTGCGCGGTCGCGTTGTCGCGGACGTCGACGCGCAGCAGCAGGCGCTCGTTGACGTAGAACTTCACGCCGCCGCCGAAATGGAGCGTCGGGTCGATGTCCTTACCCAGTCCGCTGGTGCCCATCAGGCCGTACCCGATGAGGGCGAACGGAGCCACCCGATACGGCAACTGCAAGATACCGTAACCGCGGAACATCCCGATCACCGCGCTCTGATTCGAGGTCGCGGTCTTGGTCGGCGCCACTCCGCCCTCGATCTCGAGGCCGAGGAACGGCAGCGGGTAGTAACCGAACCGCAGGCCGATGTCGGGCGCGACCGTCTTGTACGGCTGCCAGGTCACGCTGGGGTCGCTGGGGTTGTAGAGCTCGTGCTCCTTCGACGGCAGCAGGATGCCGCCGTAGATGCCGAGCTCGAGCTGATGGCGGGTCGGGCGGTGGCGCTTGATCCACGGCGTGCCGTCGCGGTCGGCCGCGCGCTCCTTCTTCTTCGCCTGCTTCGACGCCTTGGCGTCGGTCGACGCGCCGGCCGGCGAGACGGTCACCGAACCGCCCGCTGCCGCGCCGGCGGGCTCGGCCGCGCGCGCGGTCGAGGAGATGGAGAGGGCCACGGCTGCCACGACAGAGGACGAGAATTTGGACATGGTCGAACCCACGCTGAGACGACGACCGTCACGCGAGCGACGGCGACCGGTTTGTACATAAGATCGCGGGCGCTGCCTAGACGAATTGCTCGCGATGCGACGACGGCGATCCCACGGATCCGCCACCAACCTCCCCAAACGCGACCTGTACGTTACGCCAGGTTGGCCGCTTTGGGGCTCGTAAACGGGCGTTTTGGCGGGAATTATTGCGAGCACCTGGGCGCCCGATCCGCGCCCGCCCGCGCCCGCCCGCCCGCCATCTGTATTTTGGGACATGTCGCCAGGGACCCGGGGAGGTCGTCGTCGCCCCCGGGTTTGCCTGTGCGCGAGCGACGTCGTCGCCACGCTTGACGCCTCGGTACGGCCGCGCTCACCATCCCCGCATGTTTCGAATTGATGTGCGAACCAGCTTGGTAGGCGGCCTCGGCCTGCTCGCGCTCGAGGGCTGCGGCAACGTGTGCGGCGACGACGGCCTCGTGTGGAATCAGGCCGACAACCCCGCGTGTCAGCAGGTCACCGCGAGCGTGGGCGACACCGAGACGACCGAGTCGACGACGAACGATCCGACCGACACCGCGCCGACGACGACGACGACCGACACGCCGACGTCGACCATGGGCTCGGGCGAGATGTGGTGCAAGGACGCCGACGGCGACGGCTTCGGCGACCCGACGATGTGTCAGCCGGACATGTTCCCCGGCTCGGTGCCGAACGCCGACGACTGCGCCGACGACAACGCCGACGCGTTCCCCGGCTCGGCGGAGCTCGACTCGATGACCGCGTGCATGGAGGACGCCGACGGCGATGGTTGGGGTGACAGCGATCCGCCCGAGGGCGTCGAGCCTGGCACCGACTGCGCCGACGACAACGCCAACGCGTACCCGGGCGCGGCCGAGATCGAGTCGATGACGGCCTGTATGGAGGACGCCGACGAGGACGGCTGGGGCGACGACATGCCGCCCGAGGGCGTCACGCCCGGCACCGACTGCAACGACGACAACAGCACGATCTTCCCCGGCGCGGCCAAGGACCTGCCGCCCGACCAGTGCACGCAGGACTCCGACGGCGACGGCTCGGGCGACAGCATGCCCGACGACCCCGACGTCCCGCCGGGCAACGACTGCGCCGACGACGACCCGTTCACCTTCCCCGGCGCCGCGCCCAACGACAGCGCCGAGGCGTGCATGACCGACGCCGACGGCGACGACTGGGGCGACGACATGCCGACGGTGCCCGAGGCGGTGCCCGGCACCGACTGCGCCGACGACAACCCGCACGCCTTCCCCGGCTCGGCCGAGAACGACTCCGCCAACGCCTGCATGGAGGACGAGGACGGCGACGGCTGGGGCGACGACATGCCGCCCGAGGGCGTCACGCCCGGCACCGACTGCAATGACACCGACGCGGCCACCGGCCCCGGCGTGGCCGAGAACGAGGTCGACCCGAACGTGTGCCAGACCGACGGCGACGGCGACGGCTGGGCCGATCCGGACCCGGACGACGACGACGCCGTGCCCGGCACCGACTGCGACGACAACGATCCGTTCACCTTCCCCGGCGCCGCGCCCAACGACGACCCGACGGCGTGCATGACCGACGCCGACGAGGACGACTGGGGCGACATGATGCCGGGCTCCGGCGTCACGCCCGGCACCGACTGCACCGACCGCGACCCGCTCGTGCACGAGAACTGCGCCCGCTGCGAGCCGAACCAGGTCAAGTGCGTCGACAAGGACCTCCACACCTGCAACGGCGAGGGCTCCGCCGAGAGCGTCGTCACCTGCGACAACGGCTGCGACGACGCCGGCCTCAAGTGCTGGGACCCGCTCTCGGTCGAGGCTGGCGACAGCATCTGCGTCGACCTCGGCATGCCGGCCCAGCTGAGCGCCGTGGCCATGGGCGGCGACGGCGACTACGACTACAGCTGGTCGCCGGCCGCCACCCTGAACGATCCGGCGATCGCCAACCCGGCGGCGACTCCGCTCGGTCCGACCACCTACACCATCGACGTCAACGACGGCGAGGGCAACACCGCGTCGGACAGCGTCACCGTCTACCTCAAGAACCAGACGCTGCAGCTCGACCCCGACATCTGCGACACCTACGACTTCCCGGGCGCCGGCGAGGACGCCGATCCCGCGACCAACTGGTCGTGGAACGACAACACGCAGACGCTGTGCCAGACGGTCAACGGCAAGAGCGCGGCGCTGTTCTGCGGCTGGGACCTCGACAACGCCACCATCACCGGCACCTTCCAGGTCACCGACGACGTCAACGACGACGACTGGATCGGCTTCATGTGGGGCCTCCAGAACACCGACCACTACTACCTGTTCTCGTGGAAGCGCATCGGTCAGAACTTCGCCAACTGCGGCGGTCAGCTGCCCGCGGGCATGCAGGTCAAGGTCATCGACGTCGCCGACCCGATGGTCGCCCCGCAGACCTGCGCCGACCGGCTCCAGCCGGCCGACACCGTCAACTCGAAGCTGCTCGTGCCCGTCGGCGAGTTCAC
The DNA here is from genome assembly GCF_028368995.1 of Nannocystis bainbridge. Classification (GTDB taxonomy): domain Bacteria; phylum Myxococcota_A; class Polyangia; order Nannocystales; family Nannocystaceae; genus Nannocystis; species Nannocystis bainbridge. The sequence goes on from NZ_JAQNDL010000001.1 coordinate 2,158,414, forward strand.
CACCACCGGCTGGGCCGAGGCCACCGAGTACACCTTCGAGCTGACCCACAAGGCCGGCGGCGAGATGACCATCATCGTCCGCCTCAAGGCCAACAACAACGTCGTCGCCATGAAGACCTTCATGGACACGACCTACGCCAGCGGCAAGTTCGGCATGTACACCAAGTCGCAGGTCAACGCCTGCTTCTCCAACTTCGTCGCCAGCTGCGTGCCCTGAGAGACATGTCCTTCGGGACATGACCCGAGAGGCCGCCGCGTCCCCGACGCGGCGGCCTCGCTGCGTGGGTCAGCCCACCGTCAGCGGCAGCGCCCGGCCGTCGGCTTCGACGCGCAAGGCCCAGCGGCGCCCCTCGTCGGCGAGCATCACGATCGCGTGCTGCCCGCGATCGAACACCTCGGCCATCGGGTACTCGCCCGCCCCCGTCACGCGGAACACCTCCGGCGCGTGCTCGGCGTCGGTGAGCGTACCGAGCCGCCCGACCAGCGCCTCCTCCTCGGTCCACAGGCCGAGCACGCGCTCGCCCAGCAGGTGCAGCGCGCCGCCGAGGAAGCGCTCCTCGTCGCCGCGCAGGTGCTCGGTGGCGAACGCCTCGGGCCCGGGGACCGTCAGCAGGGTCCACGCCGAACCGCGGTCGTCGCACCAGAACACCCGGCCGACGCCGTCGATGTCGTTGACCTGCAGCGCCAGGCTCTCGAGCGGCAGCTGCTCGAGCGGCGTCCATCGGCCCGCGCGCACGAACGCCGTCACGAGCAGCGGCGGATCTGCGCCCATCGACACCCCGATCGCCAAAAAGCCGTCGTCCGAGCCGCCGCGCAGGTGCGCCCAGCACGGGTAATAGTGCTCCTGACCGAACTCGAGCCGACCCAGATCGATGCGCGGCCCCAGCCCGGTCGCCTCCACCCGTCGCAGCAGCAGCTCGCGCCCGTGGCCCTCCCGGCGCGAGCTGAACAGCCACTCGCCGTGGACCCCCTGGAACTCCTCGCCCGGCAACCAGTCGGCCAGCGGCGCGCGCGTCACGGCGCCGTCGGGCCGGCCGATCGCCACCAGCGGGCGGTGGTCGGCCTCGACGCCGAGGAACGAGCCATCGGCCAGCACGCATTCGACCGCCGTGCGCCCGAGCACCGCCGCGATCGGCGGCTGGCCCTCGAGCGGGAGCAACAGCGTCTCCCCGTGAGTCCTACGCTGGCGCAGCCACCAGCCGGAGGCGCTCGGGATCAGCGCGAACTCGTCGGCCGCGAACTCGTCGGGGTCGCCGAGGCGAAGCTCCCGCACGACCCGCCGCCGCACCGGCGCTGTCGGCTCGTCGGCGAACACCAGCAGCGTCGGCGGGGCGAAGAAGAACAGCGCCACCTCGGCCGCGGACCGGCCGACGAGCGGCGGCCTGTCGGCCTCGATCAAGACCGCGAGCGGCACCGCCTCGCCGCCCGCGTGGAGCATCGGCATCTGGCTCATGCCGCCGGCATATCGCGCCGCCACCCGCCTGTCGAGCGTGCACCGCGGCCGACTTCGAACATGTCCTTCAGAACATGTCTCGGACACCATGTGACAGTCGAACCGCAACGACGAGAGGCGCGCAGGCCAGAGCCTGCGCGCCTCTCAGGATGCGCCTCTCGACGTGAACCTCCCTTCGCTCGGACGCGGGACGGAAGTGGTGCGACTAGGCCGACTTGACCGCGATCTGGCGCGGCTTGACGCGGGAGGCCTTGGGCAGGGTGAGCTCGAGCACCCCCGGCGTGCAGCTTGGCGTCGATCTTGGACGCGTCGACGGTCTCGGGGATCGAGAATCGGCGCACGTAGTCGGCGGCGGTGAACTCGGCGCTCTCGCCGTTGCCGTTGCCGTTGCCGTTGCCGTTGTCGGCCCGCGTGGCGCGGATCGTCAGCTCACCCTCTTCGAAGCGGATCTGCACGTCGTCGTTCTTCACGCCCGGCAGGTCGGCGAGCACCAGGTACTGCTCCTGGTTCTCGTAGATGTCGACCGGGGGGGCCACGACGGGCCGGCCGCGGGTGGTCTCGGCGCCGGGCGTGGACGGCTTCGACTGGGTCACTTGCGTGGTGGTCTCTTGGGACATGGCTGAAAGTTCCTCTCGAGTGAATTCGTGGGGGTCGCGCGCGCTCAGGCCGCCTTGACGGTGATCTGCTTCGGCTGCGCCTCGGGGTGCTTGGGCATGGTCACGACCAGGAGCCCGTTCTTGAGCTCGGCGCTGACCTTGTCCACGTCGATGCGGGCCGGCAGCGCGAAGCTGCGGGAGAAGCGGAGGTCGCCGCGCTCGCGCCGGTGCACCGCGTAGCCCTTGGGGGCGGTCGCCTTGCGCTCGCCGGTGACGGTCAGGCTCTCCTGCGTGGCCGACAGTTGCAGCTCGGCGTCGGTGAGCCCGGGCACCTCGGCGACCAGGACGAACGCGTCCTTGGTGTCGCGCAGGCCGGCGCGCGGGAAGGCCAGCGGCTGGCCGCGGCCCTCGGTGTCGGCGTACTCGCGCAGCGCCTGGTCCATGCGCCGGCGGAGGCTGTCAAAGGTGCGCATTGGGTCGTTGAAGTCCATCCAGTAGCTCAGCATGGTCGTGTCTCCTGTGTCGCTCGTCGTCGGTTTTGGTGGTGCGTTCGAGGCTCCGCCGCGACCATCGGCCGGGCGGGCGCGTGACGGCCCGCCGATCGGTGGTAGCGTGGGTCTGCGCGCCGGAGCCCTCTGCGGGCTCCCCGGCGGCCTCGGCGGGTCGTCCCGCACCGGCGCTGACAAACTATTGCCGCGTCTCCGAGTGTCAAGGGCGTCGCGAATCGCCGCGTCGTGTCCGCCTCACGCGCGCCCGACGCCGGCTCGCCCGCGACCCACTGTCACTCGCGACCGGCTGAGCTCGGCGCCAGGGCCGGCGCTGTCAGAACTCGAGCCGCACGCCGAGCGACGGCAAGATCGGCAGGCCGGTCTGCAGCTGGCGCTGCTGCAGGTTGTACGAGTAGACCCACGCCTCGCCGTTCTGGCGGTTGTAGACGTTGATGATGTCGAGATAGAAGTTCGCCGTCACGCGCTTGAACGTGAAGCGCTTGTCGACGCGCAGGTCGAGCTGGTGGAACGCCGGCAGCCGCCCGTCGCGGCCGAACCACGGCTCGTAGCCGTCCTGCACGAACGCGCTGTCGAAGTAGGAGACCGACGGGTTGCCGCTGACGAGGCGGAAGCGGCCGCCGATCTGCCAGCCGCGCGGCAGCTTGTAGACGGCGAGGATGGTGAGGATGTGCGGCTGGTCGAAGCTGAACGGCCGGTAGTCGGCGCCGGGCCGGGCCTGGATCAGGCTCTTCATCAAGGTGTAGCTGACCCACCCGAACAGCCGCTTGGTCAGCGCCTTGCGGACCAGCAGCTCCATGCCGAAGATCTGGCCGGTGCCCTGGTTGGCGAAGTTCTCGAGCCGGATGTCGCCCGAGACCGGGTCGCGCATCAGCACGCTCGAGGAGGTCGAGCGGTCGAACACGTACTTGTAGAATCCGGTGACCTCGGCCTCGATGCCGACGCTGTCGAACACCTGGGCCACGCCGAGGCTGGTGTGGACCGCCCGCTCGATGCCCGAGCGCGGGTTGCCCCACACCGGCGCGAGGCTGATGAGGTCGGGGATCTGGCTGTAGAGGCCGACGCCGCCCTTGACCGCCGTGTTCTCGCCGACCTGCCAGTTGAAGCGCACGCGCGGGTCGACCGTGGCCTTCTTGATCTGCAGCGCGTAGTAGGTCACGCGCGCGCCGGGGTAGATCGTGAACTTCTCGCCGAGGCCGATCGTCGCCGTGGTGTAGATCGCCGGCGTGGCGTAGTTCTGGCCGATGTCGGCGACGTTGTAGACGCCGGTGTCGCCGGTCCCGGCCCCCGCCGGCACGCCCGGCGCGCGGGCCCCGATCTCGTAGCGACCGGCCTGCAGCTCGGTGCCGACGCGGATCGCCGCTCGCTTGCTCAGCTGCCGCGACGCCTCGGCGCGCCAGCTGAACTCGTACTTGGGGAAGTTGAAGGTGAAGAGCCCGCCGAACGCGCCCGACAGCGACTGGTAGTTGATCGACGGCGTGATCAGGAAGTCCCACGGCCCGTCCTGCTTGCGGTAGACGAGGTCGAGCCGGTGGAACAGGATCGCCGTGCGCGCCTGGTTCTCCGAGCCCGTCATCGTCTCGTTCGGGCCCTGCGCGATCACCCGCAGGCGGTCGTCCGAGCCGAACCACCGCACCGACAGCTCGCCGCCGCCGACCGGGTAGTCGAACAGGAACTGATAATCATAGTAGCGCGGCGCCTGCGACAGCCCGAGGCCGATGTCTTTCGGCAGCGCCGCCTTGAGGATCGCGTCGACGTAGCTGCGGCGGAAGCTGGTGACGAAGCTGCCCTTCTTGATCGGGCCCTCGAGCATGATCCCGGCGTCGAACACGTCGGCGTCGACGTAGCCGTGGTAGCCGTCGCGTCGGCCCTTGCGCGGGTTGACGTTGATGATGCCGCCGATCGCGTCGCCGAACCGGCTGTCGAAGTTGCCGGGGATGAAGTCGATCTGCGCGAGGATGTCGGAGTTGAAGGTCGACGACAGGGCCCCGAAGTGGAACAGCTGCGGGATCTCGTGGTAGCCGAGGTACGTCTTCGAGTCGCCGGGCGCGGCGCCGCGGATGATCAGCAGGCCGAGGCCGAACGGCGCCCGCGCGACGCCGGGGAAGTTCTGCAGCGACTTGAGCGCGTCGCCCTGCGTGCCCGGCAGGTTGAAGATCTCCTCCGGCGTGATGGTGCGACGCGCGACCTCTTCACGGGCGTCGCGGCGCTGCTTCACCACCGTGCGGAACGGGTTCGACACCAGCCGCCGGGCGAAGTACTTGACCTCGAGCAGGTCGCCCTTGGCCAGCTCCTCGACCACCTCGTAGCGGTCGAAGCCCTGCGCCAGGGCGATGATGCGGACCTTGCCGTCGGGCACGCCGCGCAGCTCGAACGAGCCGTCGGGGGCGGTCTCGGCGCGCATGGTCCAGGCCGGTTCGGGCTCGTCGCCGTAGATCTTTTTGGTGACCTGTCCCACCGGCCAGTCCGGCGGCGCGGGCACCACGAGCACGCTCGCGCCCGACACCGGGACGCGCTGGCCGGCCTCGAGCAGCACGCCGCGCAGCCGCACCGGACCTGTCCCTTGGGACTGCTGGGCGGGTTCGCCCGCGTCGGTCTCGGGCTCGCCGGCGTCGACCTCGGGCTCGCGGTCCGCGGGCTCCGGCGGCAGCGGCGGCGGGGCGGCGATGTCGATGCCGACCTTGAGCACCACCTCGATCGGCCGGCCCTTGTAGAGCCCGGGCGTGTAGCGCAGCTGGGCCACGGCGGACTTGGCGAGCGCGTCGAGCTCGGGGTGCACGCTCTGCACGACCTCGAGCTCTTTCGGCACCCCGTCGACGCCGACCACCAGCTTGACGACGACCTGTCCCTGCGGCGGCGCGGGCAGGCGGCGCAGATCTTCGGGGTACTCGAGCTCGACGCTGTTCTGCAGCGCCGGCTGGACCAGGTCGGCCGGGTCCTGCGCACGCGCGGAACCGGCGTGCAGCGCCGCGGCCAGGGTCAGCACCGCGCCCAGGCCGTGCAGGCCGGCGGTCCCGATCCGGAGGCTGGCGAGGCGGCGAGGTCGCGGGCGCAAGCGGCAGGAGCATGCTCCAAGCCCGGCGCCCCTGGCTAGTGCCGCCGAAGCCGGCGCGCGCGGTCTGGCCGGCGTGCGCACGGCCGGGAAGCCCGGGCCCCACCTCCTGCGTAATGTCTCTTCCCGGGGCTTGCCTCGGCGTCCCACCGGACAATCGTTCCCCTGCGGGGTCGAAAGCCGCGCCGACGCGGCAAGGCCGCTGGCCCCCGGTGGTACACTCGTAACGGCTCCCTGCGGCCCGTTGGCCGCGCAGCTCCGCTCCCATGCGCTCCTTCGGCTGGCTTCACTTCACGGACCTCCACCAGGGCCTCGACGCCCAGGGCTGGCTGTGGCCGGGCGTCCGCGAGGTCCTGCTGGCCGACCTCGAGAAGCTGCACGCCCGCTGCGGCCCGTGGGACCTGGTCCTGTTCAGCGGCGACCTGACCCAGCGGGGCAGCGCCGCCGAGTTCGCGCGCCTCAACCAAACCCTGCAGCAGCTGTGGGATCACCTCCGCGCCCTCGGCTCGACCCCCGCGCTGGTGACCGTCCCCGGCAACCACGACCTCATCCGCCCCGACCCGCGCCGCCCCGAGTCGCTGGTGCTCGGCCGCTGGGACACCTATCCCGAAGTTCAGGTCGAGTTCTGGCGCGACGCCAGCTCGCCCTACCGCGCCCTCGTCGACCAGGCGTTCGCGCCGTACAGCGACTGGCTCAAGAGCCACCCGTTCGCCGGCCTGCAGCTGCAGCGCGGCATGCTGCCCGGCGACTGCTCGGCGGTGCTGGCCAAGGACGGGCTCAAGCTCGGCGTCGTCGGCCTCAACAGCGCCTTCTTGCAGCTCGGCGATGGCGACTACACCGGCAAGCTCGCGCTCGACGTCCGCCAGCTGCACGCGGCCTGCGGCGGCGACGGCCCGGCGTGGGTCAAGGAGTGCGACTTCGCGTTGCTGATGACGCACCACCCGCCGACCTGGCTGCAGGCCAAGGCCCGCGACGAGTTGGTCGCCGAGATCGCCCCGCCCGGGCGGTTCGTCGCTCACGTCTACGGCCACATGCACGAGCACGCGAGCAGCGTGATCGCCATCGGCGGCGCGCAGGGTCGGCGCGAGCTCCAGGGCAGCTCGCTGTTCGGCCTCGAGGTCTACGGCGGCAAGGTCGATCGCCGCCACGGCTACACCGCCGCGCGCATCACCGTCGACGACAACAACGAGGCGACCTTGCGGCTGTGGCCGCGCGTCGCCAAGAAGCACGCCGCCGGTCACTGGCGCGTCGTCCAGGACCTCGACGCCTTCGAGCTCGGCGACGATCAGGGCACCCGGCCCGAGCCGCTGCCGCCGCCGCGTCGGCGCACGCCCCCGCCTCCGCCCCCGCCCCCGGTCAACCCGGCCAACCTGGTCGCCACCGGACCTGTCCTTTCGGCCAGCACGTCCGGATCGCACCCTTCGATCTCGCAGACCGCCCCGATCCCGCTCGGCGTGATCACCTCGCTGTCGGGCGGCGCGCCCGGCGACTCGGGCATCTTCTACTCGTCGATCGCCGCCCGCGTGCAGCCACCGGGCGCGCCCTACAACATCAACTGGCACGTCCACCGCGCCGAGGAGGAGCGCACCGCGCTCAACTACCTCGATCAGCCGGGCGCGCCGGTCGTGCTGTGGGGCCCCGACAAGTTCGGCAAGACCTGGATGTCGCAGTTCTTGACCGACATGGTCTACCAGGCCGACGGCGGCGCATGCCGGGTCGTCGCCATCAACCTCGACACCTTCGACTACGAGTCGCGCAGCGACTACGGCAACTTCATCCGCGAGTTCGCGTTCCAGATCGTCGGCTCGATCGGCGGCCCCGAGGACTGGGTCCCGACCTTGTGGAAGTCGCCGGGCAGCGTCAACCAGAAGCTCGGCCGGCTGATGCGGGACAACGTGCTGCCGCTGGCGAGCACGCGGGTGATCCTCGCGCTCGACCGCGTCGACGCCGTGTGGGGCCTGCCGTTCAAGGACGACTGGTTCGGCATGCTGCGCGCGTGGGCCGAGGATCCGCGGCTGGAGAAGCTGCGGCTCGTGCTCGGCATCAGCACCACGCCGCGGCGGTTGATCGAGCGGACCACGCAGTCGCCGTTCAACCTGAGCCCGCCGATCGTGCTCGGTGACCTCACGCGCGAGCAGGTCGAGAACCTGTCGCAGCTGTACGGGCTCGACTGGACGCCGCAGGACTTCGGCGCGCTGATGAGCCTCGTCGGCGGGCACCCCTACCTCGTACGCCTGGCCATGCACAGGGCCAACCTCGCCGGCGGGCTGTCGGCGCGCGAACTGCTGGCCGAGCCGTCGAACCTGTTCGACGACTTCCTCCAGCGCTACGCGCGGCGCCTCCACCTCCACCCCGAGATGATGGCCGGCGTGAAGCGGCTGCGCAGCGACGCGCTGGCGGAGCTCGACTCCGACGCCTCGGCCGCGCTCGAGAGCAGCGGCATCGCCGTCGAGGAGAAGGTCGGCTTCTACCGCCTGCGCTATCGGCTGTACGAGCGGCTGCGGCCATGACCCCGCCACATCCGAGCTCGGGCGCGGGTCTCCACGGCGCCCAGTTCCAGGTCGGCGGCGCGGTCCAGGCCGGCGCCTTTTACATCGAGCGCAAGGCCGACCGCGAGCTGCTCAGCGCGCTGATGCGGGGCGAGTTCTGCTACATCCTCGCCCCGCGGCAGATCGGCAAGACCAGCCTGCGCGTGCGCGCGGCCAAGCGGCTGCAGGGCGGCGGCGTCCGCTGCGTCAGCATCGACCTCACCAACATCGGCTCGACGCTGGTCTCGATCGACGACTGGTACTTCAGCATCGCCCTCGAGATCGCCGAGGCGATGGGCCTGCCGAGCCCCGAGCTGTTCTGGAGCACCCACCAGAACCTCACCCCCGTCCACCGCTGGTACCGCTTCCTCCGCAACGAGCTGCTCGACCGCACCGAGGCGCCGATCGTCGTCTTCATCGACGAGGTCGAGTCGGTGCAGGCGCTGCCGTTCAGCGCCGACGACTTCTTCGCCTCGATCCGCTCGGCCTTCAACCTGCGGGCCGAGGACCTGGCCTACGAGCGCCTCACCTTCTGCCTCCTCGGCGTCGCCGCCCCCGCCGACCTGATCTCCAACTCGGTCCGCACCCCGTTCAACATCGGCCGCGAGATCCGCCTCGAGGACTTCTCGCGCGGCGAGCTCGACGCCTTCCGGCCTGGCCTCGAGGGCCTGGGCGGCAGCCCCGACGCCCTGCTCGACGCCGTGTACGCCTGGACATCTGGCCATCCGTACATGTCCCAAAGGCTATGCGACGACCTGGTCCGGCGCGGCCCGGTCAGCGACAAGACCGAGGCCGAGCGGGTCGACGACTCGGCCTACACCCTGTTCCTGCGCAACGGCCGGACCGCCGACGCCAACCTCGCCTACGCCGAGAAGCGGCTCAACGCCAACGCCTCGCGGGAGCGCTCGCGCGACCTGCTCGACCTCTACCGCCGGCTCCTCAGCGGCGAGCCGGCGCCGGCCGAGCCGAACAACCCGCTGCAGATCGAGCTGCGCCTGACGGGGCTCGCGGCCGAGGCGCGCGGCGAGCAGGGCGACATCCACCTGCAGGTCCGCAACCTCGTGTTCGCCGAGGTCTACGACCACAAGTGGCTGCGCGAGCGAGAGAAGGAGCAGCGGCTGGCCGAGTTCGTGGCCCGCTGGGAGGGCAAGGGCCGCCAGGACGACTACCTGCTGCGCGGCACGGCGCTCGAGGACGCGCTGGCGTGGTCGCACGGGCGCAGCGACCTGACCCTCGGCGACCACGAGTTCCTGCTCGCCGGCCTCAACTTCGCCCGCCGCGAGGCCGAGGCGCGCCACCGGCTCGAGGAGGCCGCGCGCATGCAGGAACAGGCCCGCCTGGCCGCGCTCGAGGAGCAGCGCAAGGCCGAGCGCGAGCGCTACCGGGCCGACATCGAGCGAGAGCGGCGCGAGCGGGCCGAGGAGGGCGCCGTCTCGCAGCGGCGCACCATCTCGATCCTCACCGGCACCGTCGCCACCCTCGGCCTCCTGCTGGCCCTCACCGTGTGGCAGTTCGTGGTCGCCGAGCAGAGCAAGGACCAGCTGTCGCGGATCTCCGAGCGTCGCAACGAGGACGCCCGGCTCGACCGCCTCGGCGCCGACGCCCTCCTCTACGCCCAGCAGCCCGGCAAGGAGCGCGACGCCCTGCTGACCGCGATCAAGGCCGCCGCCGACGCGCTCGCCCGCGACGGCGAGGTCCCGCCGCGCGTCATGCAGGGCCTGGCCGCCGCGGTCGCCACCCCGGTCCAGCGGCCGCTGGTGCTGCGCCACGCCGAGGCCGTGCACGGGGCCCACTTCTCGCACGACGGCACCCGCGTGCTCACGGCCAGCAAGGACGGCACCGCCCACCTGTGGGACGCCGTCTCGGGCAAGACGATCCGCGTGCTCGAGCACGCCGCGCCTGTCCTTTCAGCCAGCTTCTCGCGCGACGACACCCGCATCTTCAGCGTCGGCGCCGACAAGAGCGCGCGGCTGTGGAACGCCGCCACCGGCGACAACCTCGAGGAGTACAAGAACGTCGCCGTCCCGCCGCAGCGGATGATCGCCGGCCTGGCCGACAACGGCTACAGCGTCTACTTCCTCGGCGTCGACCGCGGCGCCCACCTGGTCGACATCCGCGGCAACAAGGCGCGCGACCTGCCGCGCACCCTCAGCGGCAACGTCACCGCGATCGCCCTGGCCGACGGCGAGCCGCTGGCGGCCACCGGCGGCAGCGACGGCGTCGTGCGCCTGTGGGACCTCGACACCGGCGAGCTCCAGATCGAGCTGAAGCGGCACAAGGGCAACGTCGCCGCGGTGCTGCTGTCGCCGCTCGGCGGCCGGCTCGTCAGCGTCGGCGAGGACGGCGACGCCCGCGTGTGGACCACCGCCGGCGCCGCGGTCGCGACCCTCCAGCACGGCGATCCTGTCCTCGGGGCCAGCTTCTCCGCCAGCGGCGACCGCTTGCTGACGTGGAGCCTGGCGCGGGCGGTCGTGTGGTCGAGCGCCGGCAAGCAGCTGGCCAGCCTCACCGACCCGCGCGAGCTGCTCAAGCAGGCCGCCTTCTCGCCCGACGACCGCCGCGTCGCCACCGTCGGCGCCGGCACCGGCGGCGGCGCGGGCACGGCGGTCAAGCTGTGGGACCCGGTCAAGGGCGAGGTCGCGGCCACCCTCACCGGTCACACGGGACAGGTCCTTTCGGTCAGGTTCTCGCTCGACGCCTCGCGCGTGCTGACGACCAGCGAGGACAACACCGCCCGGCTGTGGAACAGCGCCGGCGGCCAGCCGCTGGCCACCCTCGAGGGTCACACGGCGCCCGTGCTGGCCGCCGAGTTCTCGCCCGACGGCGCCCGGATCCTCACCGTCGGCGGCGACAACACCGCGCGGATCTGGGACGGCTCGCTCAACAACGCCGTGCCGACCCTCAAGGGCCACGGCGCCTCGGTGCGGCTGGCCCGCTTCTCGCCCGACGGCAGCCGGATCGTCACCACCAGCGACGACAAGACCGCGCGTCTGTGGGACGTCGTCAGCACCCGCAACATCCGCACCCTCGAGGGCCACGGCGGCCCCGTCGTCGCCGCCGTGTTCGCCGGCGACGGCTCCGGCCGGCTGCTCACCTGGGCCGAGGAGGACTCCAACCTGCGCCTGTGGGACGCCAGCAACGGCGACGAAGTCGCCGTGCTCGGCCACGCCGGACATGTCCTCGGGGCCAGCTTCTCCCGCGACGGCGCGCGCATCGTCTCGGCCGGCGCCGACGACACCCTGCGCCAGTGGGACGCCACCACCGGCGCGGTCGTCGGCGAGCCGTGGCAGGGCACCCGCGGCCAGCAGACCGTCGCCGGCTTCGCCCCCGGCGGCCGCTACGTCGTGCTCGCCAGCCGCGACAGCAACACCGCCCAGCTGATCGACGTCGAGGCCCAGCGCTTCATCACCGACCTCGTCGGTCACAGCGCCCCGGTCGAGGGCGCCGTGTTCTCGCCCGACGGCGAGACCGTCGTCACCCTCAGCGCCGACCACACCGCCAAGCTGTGGGTCGCCCGTTACGGCAGCGAGATCGCCACCCTCGACCCTGCCGCCGGCGCCATCGCCTCGGCCGCGTTCTCGCGCGACGGCGGCCGGCTCGTCCTCGCCACCGCGCGCGACGCCTGGGTGTGGTCGCTCACCGGCCCCGACGACCGCCCGCAGGTGCTCGCCACCCTGCTCGGCCACTCCGCCTCGCTGCTCCACGCCACCTTCTCCGTCAACGGTGGGCGCATCGTCACCGCCTCGTCCGACAACACCGCCAAGCTGTGGGTCGCCCCCGTCGACTCCTCCAACTACGACTTACTGGCGACGCTGCACGGCCACGCCGCCGCCGTCAACTACGCCGAGTTCTCGCCCGACGGCCGCAACATCGTCACCGCCGGCCGCGACGGCCGCATCAAGCTGTTCCCGACCTCGGTCGAGGACCTGCTGCGCAAGGCCTGCGACGAGCTCCGCCCGCACCGCGACGACTACGAGCAGGTCGAGGCCGACTGCCGCCTCGCCGGCGGCTGAAATCACATGTCCTCGCGGACAGGTCGGTGCCCGCGCGACGGCGCGAGTGGCCTGTCCCATCGGCCATGTGCGCAGCGCCTGGACCCCGCGCCACGCCGCCGACGAGCCCGCGACGATCGTCGCGCGGGACCGACGACACCACCAGCGCGCGCTCCTGCGGCCCGCAGCGGAGCGGGCGCTCCACGACATCCTCCCGCGGCTCTGCCTGCGGGTCCGGGCCACCTCGACGGCGCGCCGCGGCCCGACCTCACCGCGCTGACAGCTCCCCGCGCCGCCTCCGTGAGCGCCGCGCAGGCCGCGGCGGTGGCATCAGCGCGCGTTCTGGGCTATCCCCGGGGCGCATGCGCCCTCGCCCGCTCGCCCTCGCCGCCCTCGCGCTGACGCTCGCCGGCGGCTGCCTCAAGATCCCGGCCGAGCCCAAGTCCCCGGAGACAGGTCCCGAAGGACAGGTCGCGACCCTGGCCTGGCCCGGCGCCGCGATCGACAAGCTGTACCGCCCCGGCGAGGTCCGCGTGTACACGATGATGCAGTCCGGCAAGCCGATCGGCACCTCGTGGGGCCGCTACGAGGGCCCGGTCGACGGCGAACCCGGCCACTTCCGCTTCGCCACCCGCATCGAGCTGCGCCCGCCCGGCCGCGACGGCAAGCCGGCCGAGCCGCTGCGCAGCTCCGGCGAGATCGTCGTCGACGCCCGCGGCGACCTGATCCGCGGCTTCGAGCGCAGCAACGCCGCCGAGCTGGTGTTCGAGCGCAAGGGCGACGCGCTCCACTTCAACTCCGGCCGCGAACGCGACGAGATCACGTACCGCAGCGGCGACGCGTTCATGGCGTTCTCGGCGATCTTCCACGAGGAGCTGATGTTCGGCCTGCGCCGCCTCGAGGCCGGCGAGCTGGCGTGGCGCCTGGTCAGCCTGTCGGGCTCGATGCCGACCGAGTGGACGGCGACGCTGACGATCCCCGACCCGGCGGCGCCCGGCCGGGCCACGGTCAAGACCAACCTCGGCGAGACGGTCACGCTGCGCGACGGCCGGATCGAGAAGGTCCAGATCGAGGCCGACGACGTCGAGATCCAGGTGCCGGTGCAGCCGCCGACCTGGCCCGAGTGGCAGATCGCCGGGCCACCTGTCCTCAAGTACAGCTCGCTCCCGGGCGCCCGATTCACCCGCCGCGAGGTCGAGCTGCCCGGACGGCCCGGCGAGCCCGCGCTGGCCGGCGAGGTCCTGCTGCCGCCCGGTCCGGGCCCGTTCCCCGCGGCGCTGCTGCTGCCCGGCACCGGCCAGCAGGACCGCTTCGGCTTCGCCGGCCCGCCGCCGGTCGACCTCGGCAGCCACACGATCACCGACGCGCTCGCCGAGGCCGGCTTCGCGGTCCTCCGCTTCGACGAGCGCGGCTTCGGCAGCAGCGCCGACGGCCCGATCTCCTACCTCGGCCAGCTCGAGGACGCCCGCCGCGCGCTGCGGACCCTGCTGGTCCAGGACGAGGTCGACCCCGACCGCGTGGTCCTCGTCGGCCACGGCGAGGGCGGCTGGAAGGCGCTGACGCTGGCCGCCGAGGACCCGAGCGTCAAGGCGGTGGCGCTGCTGGCCACGCCCGGCCGCCCGTACGAGCAGATCCTGCGGGCGCAGGGCGAGGCGGCCCTGCAAGCGGTGCCGCCCCAGCTCCGCGACGACGCCCGCAAGACCCAGAACAAGACGCTGCAAGCGCTGAAGACCGGCCACGGGGTGCCGCCGGAGCTGGCGGCGCAGGCGCTGTGGGTGCGGGAGATCCTTCAAGTCTCGCCGGAGGCGCTGATCGCCGGCAGCGAGGCGCCGCTGTGGATCGCGCAGGGCAACAAGGACTTCGAGGTCGACCCGAACCGCGACCCCCAAGAGCTGGTGAAGCTGGCCAAGCGCCGCAAACGCAAGGCCGAGCTGCGCTCGTTCGCCGACCTCGACCACCTTTTTAAACCCGAGCCCGAGAACTCCAACCCGGCCCGCTACCTCGACGCCGCCCGCACCGTCGACCACGCGTTCCTCGGCCAGCTTACGACCTGGCTGCAAGGCCAGATCAAGGCCGCGCCCGCCAAACCGCGCGGCAATTGAGCGGGCCCGCGAGGCCGCGCAAGGCAGCCGCGAGGCCCCGCGAGGCCGCGCGAGGCAATCGCCCGCCACGGGCCGGCGGCCGACTCTGCGCCGGAGCAGCCGAGCATGTCCCCTTTGACATGCACTCGTGGACATGCCCTCGCGGACATGTCCCTTCGCGCATGCCCTTCAGGCCATGTTTTTTTAGGAATCCATCAGCGCCGACAGCGTCGCCGGGCGGAACACCCCGCGCTCGGTGATGAACGCGGTCACCAATTCGGCCGGGGTGACGTCGAAGGCCGGGTTGCGGGCGCCGACGCCGGCCGGGGTCATGCGGCGGCCGCCGTGGAGGTGGACCTCGTTGTGGTCGCGCTCCTCGATCGGGATCTCCGCCCCGCTCGCGGTCGCCGGGTCGACCGTCGACCACGGCGCCGCCACGTAGAACGGGATCTGGTGGTAGCGGCACAGCACCGCCACCGTGTACGTCCCGATCTTGTTGGCGACATCGCCGTTGCGGGCGATCCGGTCGGCGCCGACGATGGCCGCCTGGACCTCGCCGCGGGCCATCAGCGCGCCCGCCATGTTGTCGGCGATGATGTCGACCGGGATCCCGTCGTGGCGCAGCTCCCACGCGGTCAGCCGCGCGCCCTGCAGCACCGGCCGCGTCTCGTCGGCCAGCACCCGCAGCTTCTTGCCGTTCGCGTGGGCCCGCCGGATCACCCCGAGCGCCGTGCCCCAGCCGGCCGTCGCCAGCGCGCCGGTGTTGCAGTGCGTCAGCACCGTGCCGACGTCCGGCAGCAGCGGCGCGCCGTGGTCCGCCATCGTCAGGCACGCGCGCAGCTCGTCGTCGACGTAGCGCAGCGCCGCCGCGTGCAGGTGCCCCCGCACGCCGGCGACCGTCAGCCCGGCCGGGCACTCGACCAGCGCGCCGCGCATGTGGCCGATCGCGTGGAACAGGTTGACCGCCGTCGGCCGCGTCCGCGCCAGCCGCTCGAACGCCATCAGGCACGACTCGCGGAACATCCCCGCGTCGTCGGAGAACCGCCACGACGACGCCACCAATCCCAGCGCCGCCGCGCAGCCGATCGCCGGGGCCCCGCGGACCGCCAGCTTCTCGATCGCCTCCGCCACCGCCTCGACGTCGTCGAGGTCGAGCCAGTCCTCGCGCTCGGGCAACGAGCGCTGGTCGAGCAGGTGCAGCACCCGACCGTCGGGGCTCAGCTTGACCGGACGGAGCATCGCGCTGGATTCGCTGGTCATGTCGTGTCGTCTCCTGGGGGCGGCGAATGTAGCGCCACCACGAGGAGTTTGTGGACGCGTCGCGGGTCGGTTCGCCCCCGCAGCGCCTGCATGACCCGGCCAATTAGGTACCCCCATAACGCCGCCTTTCCCGCGCGATACTGCGCGACCTGCTGCGGGTAACCTCGCAGCACGCCGACGATCGCCGCCGTAAGGGCTGCGTCGTCATCCTCGAGGACCAGGCCCTCGCGCGCGGCGATCCCCCCCGGGACGCCGCCCTCCACCACCAGAAGATCCAGGATCTGTTGAGCTGCCGGCGCGCTCACCTCAGCGGCCTCGAGCATACGCACAAGGTCCGCCAGCGCCGCCGGCGCCACCTTCGCCGAACTCAGCTGCTTCGTCGGCACGCGCCGGATCAGCTCGGCCGTCAGCCAGTGACACAGCCGTCGCGCCAGCGCCGGCCCGCGCGGACCGAGGCTCGTCAGCGCCGCGTCGAACCAGGCCCCGAGGATCGGCTCGTCGACCAGCAGGCTCGCCTCCGCCGGCGCCAGCCCGAGCACGCAGTAGCGCACACGTGTCCTTTCGGGCAGCTCCGGCTGACCCTCGCGGGCCCTCGCCATCGCCGCCGGAACGACGCGCCGCCAGCGGTATTCGAGCTCTGTCTGCTTCACGCGCATCCCCTGCACCGCCGCGCGGGCCACGTCGTCGCGCAGCGTCACCGCGTACCGGCGACCCTGCGGCGATCCGCGCCTCCTGGCGTTCGACCTCGGCCGTCACGGCCCGCTCGATGAAGTTGAACGAGTTCAGGTCCTCGCTCTCACAGCGCACCCTCGGGGCCGCGGGGCCGCGGCGCTGCAGCGAGACATTCACGTCGCAGGGCGGCGAACCACCCGCCATCGTGGCGGCGGACACATCGAAGCGCAGCCGCAAGAGACGCGGCGCCCGCAGCTCCCGCGCAGCCTCCGCAGCGCCGCGGATCACAGGCGCTGTCACGATCCCGAGCAGCGCCGCGCCGGCGCGGCTGGAATCGAGCGAGGGCCCGGCGAGCACCTCGCCGGCGTCCTCCTCGAGGCGCCCGCGTCACGGCTCGCGATCGAGCCGCAGCGCGCGCCCCGGCGGACAGATCAGCGCCCACGTCCCCGCGGAGCCCGGCTCGCCGTCGTCGGGCGCGACCAGGGCGCAGCCGTTCTCTGCGACCGCCTCTGGCCGCGACGCCAGCCGCAACATCCGCGCTCCCTCGAGGTCGACCGCGAATACCCGATCCTCGATCTCGATCACCCCGGGCTGCCGCGTCTTTTCGTGCGGCGGCATCCGCCGCGACCGCCCCGTCGTCACCTGATAGGCGTGGCGGCTCCCGACCAGCCATCCGCGACGATCCTGCCGCACGCTGTGCTCGTCGGGCGGGAGCTCGACCCCGCCGCGATCGAGCTCGAGCGATCCGTCGGCGAGGTCGATCCGCCCGAGCAGCTCCCGGCCGTCGACCTTCACCCGCGCGGCGCTCCACAGCGCTCCGTCGCGGCCGAGCACCGGCAGCATGAACAACTTCTGCAACCCCGCGATCGTCTGCGCCCCACCGATCACCGACCGCAGCTCCCGCACCCCCTCCGGACAGACCAGCGCCGCCGCCACCGCGGCGAATTCTTGCCTCCACTCGCACCCCACGGGCGCGTCGACGCTCGTCCCGTCGGCGTGCACCACTCCACTGGTCACCCCGAACGTCCCGTACGTGTCCGCTCCGAAC
The DNA here is from genome assembly GCF_028368995.1 of Nannocystis bainbridge. Classification (GTDB taxonomy): domain Bacteria; phylum Myxococcota_A; class Polyangia; order Nannocystales; family Nannocystaceae; genus Nannocystis; species Nannocystis bainbridge. The sequence goes on from NZ_JAQNDL010000001.1 coordinate 2,175,602, forward strand.
GGCACCCACGGCTCCCCCGACTCCTCCTCCATCGGCTGCGGCGCCGCCTTGTAGCCCGAGTAGACCCGCGCCCCGCCCGCGTCCGCCAGCACCGCCGCGGACAGGTCACCCATGCGCGTCGGCGGCACCATGAACGCGTCGTGCCAGTCTCTCCAGTCGATCCACGGCTCGCACGTATGATCGCGCCACGGGAACGTCAGCGCCCCGTCGCCATCGGTGTCGCGCGGCACCACCAAGAATCGCACCCACCCCGGCGCCCCGGTCGGCTCGGCGCGCCACAGCTTGTACGGCGGCGCCACGACCTCGCGCTCGTGCCCGTCGCTCAGCCGGCGGATCACCGCGCGATCCGGATCTGTCCGCAAGTACAGCAGCTCGCCGCCCCACGGATCGAACATCGCCTGCCGCCCCTGCCCCCAGCAGCGCTGGCGATCGCCGGTCAGGTCGGCTCCACGGGCTGCGAGGTCGTCGAGCGTCCCCGTCTCGCCGTCGAGCAGCCACAAGTGCTTGCCCGCGAGGGCCACCGCCCAGCGCCCGCGCGGGTCGGTGGCGACGACCTCCTCGATCATGCGCCGCGTCCCCGCGACCGTGTCGTGGAGCATCAACAGCGGCGGCACGTCCAGGCCGAGCTTCCTCTTGCTCTCCTCGTCCGTGTACACGTACAGCGCCACGAACCGCGCGTTCGCGCTCATCCACTTGAGCTCGCCCGGCCGTCGCTCGCCGAGCTCGATCACCTCCGGCTCGCCGGCGATCTCATGCACCATGGGGGCCGGCTTCGCCGTGCACGCCGCCAGCGACAGGGCCACGATCGTCGTGCGTCGCATTCGCCGTGCAACGCCCGTCGCCCGCTGAAGTTTCCCGCCCCTGCACTCCGCGGCGCCAGGTCGCGCCTGTCCTGCGGCCCGCGAGCTCAAAAAACAATCGCCGGCCGTGTCGCACGCCCTGCCGAAGCCTGCTGCTCCTTCGGGCATGTCCTTTCTGCCATATTCCCAGTGCACCACGAGCCGTCGGGCGTCCCCTCGCGCGGGCCCGACGCGCGATCACTTGACCTTTCGGACATGTCTCATCAGCCATGTCCACAGGCCCCCGCGTCATGGAACCTGTCCTCCGGGACATGCGCGCACAGGTCGCCGTGCGCGCCCATGCCGAACTCGTCGAGCACCCGCTCGCCGAGCAACCCGCACCGGCCGCGCGCATCCGCCGGACGTGGCCCTGTCGTCGCGGTCGTCGTGGGCGCGGGCCCGCGGCGATCGTCCCGAGCCGCACCGTGTCGGCGAGCTCACCGGTGGTGAGCGGGGCGAACCGGGCGCGGCCTGCGGTCACGAGACGGCGACGACAGCTCGCGGCCCGCGCACCACCCCACGCGCACCCAGCCAGTCGACAACACCCGGCCACAGCCACTCGCCGCGACCGCAGGGACATCTGCCTGTGGAACCAGCTCCGCAGCCCGCACTCTCCGGCGCATCCTCCGCACCCACGGGCGGAAGCGCCCCGAGCCGCCCCCGCACCGGCTGCAGCCTCGCCCGGACCGCCCGCTCCGACCGCGGACCCGTCCCCCACGAGAACCGCGCGCCCCAGCGCCTCAGCCGCTCCGGGGCCGGTCTGGGTGCGCCCGCCTACCACAAGGGGTCGTGGTCGCCGAATCACCCCGCTTCCGTGACTTGGCCGCCGGGCCGCGGTAATTCTGGATCCGTGACCGACCGCTCCGTCGCCTGTCGCCGGCCCGCCGCTCTGGGCCTCGTGCTCGCCGCCGCCATCGCGGCGTGCAGCGGCGTCGACGATCCAGGCGAGCTCGGCGTGGCCCCGCAGGAGTCGGGCGAGCCGGCGGCCACCTCGCGGCTGGCCCAGATCCGCGTCGTCGTCCAGCCGCCCGGCGAGTTCGCGGGTGACGAGCCGGCGCTCGAGGTCTCGGCCGTGTTCGCCCAGTACCGCGGCTACGACGAGGCCGCCGCGCGCACCCGCCTCGACCTGCCGCGGCCCCCGGCCGAGCGCATGCGTCCCGGCCACTGTGCCCCGAGCGACCAGCTGCTGGCCGCCGACGAACCTGTCTCCAAGGACAGCAGCAGCAGCGCGCGCGAGCTGATCTTGCTCGACGCCGGCAACCTCGGCGTCACCATCGGCGAGGCCGCGATCGACGTCCCGCTGGCGCTGCTGCCCGACCTGGTGCCCAACATCTCCGGCGTCACCTACACCTACCTGGGCGACAGCCTGCCTGCCGGTGCCTGGCCGCCGGGCGAGCCGGCCCCGTCCGAGTTGGTCGTCCGCGTCGACGGCGAGGGCGACGAGCTGCCCGGCTTCACCCTGCGCCCGCGCCTGCCCGAGCCGGCCGCGCTGACCGGCAGCATCGACCGCGGTCGCGACGAGCTGCGCCTCGAGTGGCGCCCCGGCGCCCGCGAGCCGCTGGTCCTGCGCCTCGCCAGCCTGATCGGCGGCGAGCCGGTCGGCGAGGAGCTGACCTGCGTGACCCATGACGACGGCTCGTTCGTCGCCGACCTCGACGAGCTGCACGCGCTCGGCCTCGACGCCGGCCCCGGCACCGCCCTGCGCATCGCGGCCACCCGCTCCGGCCGCACCGTGTTCGACGCCGGCGAGTTCGTCGGCGCCGAAGCCGTCGTCGAGGTCCGCACCGTCACCGTGCTCCCCCCCTGAGCCGCCGGGTCGCTCGAGCGACAGAGGGACATGTCCACCCGGACATGTCCCTTTCGACATTTCTCTCACGACATGTCGATGAAGACATGTCCGATCGGCCATCTCCTGGCCCGCGAGCTCACCCCGACGCCCGCAGGCGCAGCGCCGCGGCTGCCTCCTCGCGGTCGTCGAAGTGCAGCTTGGTCGTCCCGACGACTTGATAGTCCTCGTGCCCCTTGCCCGCGATCACCACCACATCCTCGACGCCCGCCTCCGCGACCGCGCGGGCGATCGCCGCGCGGCGGTCGACCTCCGGCACCACCCGGTCGCGGCGGCTGGCCGGCACGCCGGCCAGCATCTGCGCCACGATCGCCGCCGGATCTTCCGTGCGCGGGTTGTCGGAGGTCGCGTAGAAGCGATCGGCCAGGGTCGCCGCGAACTCGCCCATCGGCGCCCGCTTGCCTGGATCGCGATCGCCGCCGCAGCCCAGCACCACGAACAGCCGGCCGCTGCAGGCCCGCCGCACCGCTTGCAGCGCCCGCGCCACCGCGTCGGGCGTGTGCGCGTAGTCGACGAGCACCGTCGGCCCGCGCGCGCCCGCCACCGTCACCCGCTCGAGCCGCCCCGGCGCCCCGCGGCACTCCGCCAGCGCCGCCGCGATCGCCGGCGGCTCCAGCCCCAGCCCCAGCCCCAGCCCGATCGCCACCAGCAGGTTGTCGAGGTTGAACGCCCCGACCAGCGGCGAGCGCAGCGCCAGCGGCCCCGCCGGCGTGTCCACGCGCGCCGTCAGACCTGTGCTTTCGGACATCACCGAAGACGCCACGATCTCCGCCCCCGGCAGCCCGCCGCGCGACGCTCGCCACACCTGCGACCCGGCCGGCGCCGCCGCCAAGAATTGCTGCGCCGCCGGCTGCTCGTCGACCGCCGCCACCACCACCCCGCCGGCCCGCAGGTGCTCTGCCGGCAGCAGGCACTTGGCCGCCAGGTACTCGGCCATCGTCGCGTGGAAATCGAGGTGGTCCTGCGAGAAGCTGGTCAGCCCGGCCGCGTCGTAGCGCAGCGGCTTCGCCCGGCCCTGCGCCAGCGCGTGCGACGACACCTCCATCACCGCGTCGGTCGCCCCGCGCTCGCGCGCCCGCGCCAGCAGCTCCTGCAGCTCGAGCGGGAACGGCGTGGTGAAGGCCGCCGTCTCCTCGCGGTCGCCGACCCAGTTGCCCGTCGTACCGATCCGCGCGTGCTTGCGCCCCGCGGCCGCCAGCATCGCCGCGACCAGGAACGTCACCGTCGTCTTGCCGTTGGTCCCCGTCACGCCCGCCAGGCGCAGGTGCTCGCCGGGCTCGCCCCAGGCGCGCGCACACAGCCGCGGCAGCGCGTCGGCGATCGCCGGCAGCTCGACCCGCGGCTCCGGCTGCGGCGCCGCCAGCCGCCCGCGCTCGACGATCGCCAGCGCCGCGCCTGCCGCCAGCGCCGCCGGCACGAACGCGTGCCCGTCGTGTGCCAGCCCCGGCACCGCCACGAACGCCGCGCCGGGGACCACCCGCCGCGAATCGACGACCAGCCGCGCGACCGCCGTCTCCGGCCCGCAGCCGTGGTAGCTCGCGTCTTCACCGGCGAGCAGGGCGCCGAGGCGCAGCGTGTCGGACATCGCCCGCAGGCTAGCGCACCCGCGCCCGCCCGAACAGCACCCCTCCGCCCGCCCGCCCGAGCTTCCGGGGCGCCAGTCCTCGCCTGTCCCTTCAGTCAGCTCCTCGCAATGCCCGCTCGCCCGCCCGCCCGCAGATCCGGCCGCGCTCGCGGACATGCTCGATCGGACATGCCCCGGCGCCGCTGCTCGCCTGTCCTTCAGTCAGCTCCTCGCAGCGCGGCCGAGCGCGGGAGACGATGCCCAGCCGCGCTCGCACACATGCCCGGCGCCGGTTCTCGCCTGTCCCTTCAGTCGGCTCCTCGCAGCACGGCCGAGCGCGGGAGACGATGCCCGGCCGCGCTCGCGGACATGCCCGGCGCCGCGCCTCGCCTCGCCCTTCAATCAGCTCCTCGCAATGCCCACGATTCACCCCTCAACGGCCGAACGCGGGTGGCGAAACCCGGCCGCGCTCAAGGACATGCCCGATCGGACATGCCCCAAGGGGCATGCCATCATGAACATGTCCCCCGCGCCATCTCCCCACATTCGATCTCGCTGATTTTTAAAGGACATGTCCCGGAGGACATGCCTTTAATCATCAGCTGCCGCCGGGCGTCTTGACCAGGCGACCGATCCGCAGGTTGGGGATGAACGCCTCGGTCAGGGCCGCCGGCGTCTGGATCTTCCCGCGCATCGTGTCCTCGAGCCGGCGCGGCACCTCCGGGATCGGGGGCGGCGGCGGCGAGTCGTCGGCCGGCAACGCCGCCAGCAGCGGCGGCGGCGGCATCGTCAGCTGCGCCGCGGGCATCGGCGGCGGCGGCGGCAGGTCGGTGTACGCGTCGTACTCCTCGTGTTCCTGTTCGTGCTCGAGCTCGACCTCGAGTTCGCCGGAGATGGCGACCTGCGCCGGGCGGGACCCGAGCACCGGCTGCGCTGGCGCGAACTCGGGGACGCGGGCCTGCGGCCGGCTCGGCTCCGCGGGCGCGCTCGCCTGCTCGTCCGCGCGGGCGAAGATCCCCGACTGCGCCGCCAGGTCGAGCTCACCGCGCAGCGCCGGCACATCGAGCCGCTCGAGCCACGCCCGGTCGACCAGGAACCGGCCGTCGAGCGGCACCAGCGTCAGCGACCCGCGCGTGATGCTGTGGAGCAGCTTGCCACCTGCGTGGTGTCGCAGGCGACGGCCGAGCTCCGCCACCGCCTCGTCGTCGTCGTCGAGCGCCCGGGTCAACGCCGACAGCACCAGCCCGAGCACCTCGCGGGCGCGATCGAACTCGCTCTGGAGCTGCTGCTGCTCGGCGTCGGTGCGGTCGGTTCGCACCACCACCTTGGGCGTCGGCAGCGGCGGCTCGTGCTGGGCGGCGCGCAGCCGCTGGGCCAGGCCGGCCGCCACCTGCAGCTTCTTGTTCAGCTGGCGAGCCAGGCCCGCCCAGTGGTCACGCTCGTGCTGACCGGTCGCGACCGCGCTCTCGAGCTCCGCCACTCGCGCTTCGAGCTGTCGGATGTGCAGGACCTTCGCGTCGTAGCGCTGCCAGATATCACCGGAGTCCGTCATCGGCGGGTTCCAAGCATAGTCGGGAATCCCTGCCGACGCGAACCCCCAGCGCCGGGCAGCGACGCCCCTCGACGCAGCGAGACGTAGGTCCGCGTGAGCCCGCGCCGCGCACCATGGGCGACTGCGACGGCGAACACATGTCCGCCGGAATTCCAGGTCTGCTCCCGCAGCGGCACCCCCTGCGCGATGTACGTCCCCTGGCAGCCGTCCGGCGTCGCGCTGGCGAGCCGCAGTGGAGCCCGCCGGCGCCGACGATCCTCGCTTCGTCGCCGATGTCGGCGATGTCGAAGTCGGTGATCGGTGTCCCATCGTGATCACCGAGCGCGAGCGCGAGGCCGGCGGGATCACGGTCGCCGGCCGCGGCGATCGTATCGGCCGCGATCGCCTCGAGGATGAGCCGTGTCATGCCGCCGTCACGTGTGATCTCGGTCGCTGCGCCAGCTTACGCCGGCCGGGCCGCGCAGCCGGACGCCGCGGCGCACGCGCCAGAGGCCCGTTTCCGCGATCCCTGTCTCTTGCGCCAGGAGCCCGGCTCAGGCCGCCTCGGGGGCGGTCTCAGCCGCATCAGGGTTCAGGCGCTGCGCCAGCGCCGGCAGGCGGCGGTCGGGCACCGCCGTGAACAGGTGGTGCAGGAAATGGAAGCGCACCCCCAGGTAGTTCTCGCGGCCGACCAGCGCGATCCACAGCCACCGCAGCGGGCGCGGGAACTCGGGCGGATCGACCTGTCCGTAGAGCCATGGCTGATGGACCAGCCACGCGAACACCAGCCAGGCCAGCGCGTTGCCGATCCGGACCACCAGGTTGTAGGCGATGAAGCCGCGCAGGCCGCCGAGCCACATCAGCGCCGCCCACGTCGCCGCGTGCGTCAGCATGGCCAGCGCCAGGCGCGAGTCGAGGCCGCGACGTCGCAGGTACCACACCGCCAGCAGCTCCGGCTGGACCAGGCACAGCAGCGCCGCCCGCAGCGGCCCGGTGTCCATCATCTCGCGGTCCGGGTCGGCCTCGCTGCCCTCCTCGCGGTGGTGCATCACGTGCAGCTCCTCGAGCTGCGGGCGACCGAGATAGATCGGCGACACCACCACCAGCAGCGCCCGCGCCGGGTGCCAGCGCGCTGCCACCCGCTGGTCGGCGTGCAGCGCCTCGTGCCAGCGGTTGAAGTAGCGCAGGAACAGCACCACCCCCAGCGGGCCGAACAGCCAGCCCGGCATCACCTCGGCCACGAACGCGAAGTAGCTGGCGTGGAAGGCCAGCGACCACGCCAGCATCGCGTCGTCGTAGCGCGTGCGTGGGTCGCCCGGAAACACCGCGTTGACCTCTCGCCGCGTCATGCGGAGAGTGCGCGCGGCCATCGTCCGGAGGTTTCCCGCCACCACCCCGTGATAGCGATTCCCGCCCCGCCTCGCAAAGCGCGCTCCGCGACCGACCCTCTCCGCTCGTGGACAGGCGAACGCAGTTCACTCGCGCAGACCGATCGATGCAACTGCAACCGAGGTCTCCCGGCCTCTTGACGGGCCGCGGCAGTGCCCGGGCCCGAAAGCCCCGGCCCGCCGCCCGGCGCCGGCCCGGGCCAGCCCTGCGCGGGGCGCACCGGGACTTCAGGACATGTCCTTGCGGACACCTCGTCCGGGACATGTCCCGGAGGACATGTCCCGCGAGCCAGCCCCTAGTTCGGCTTCTTGGCGTAGAACTTGTACGCCCCGGCGCCGCTGTACGACTGGATCAGCCACGTGTAGTGGCCCGCGGTCCCGTTGTACTTGACGGTCTCGTTGGTCGAGGCCGTCTCGGCCTTGGCGACCACCGCCCACGCGCTGCCGTTCCACTTGTAGAGCAGCAGGTCGAAGTCGGTGCCGGCCGGCCCGACCAGGTAGCCCTCGTGCGCGCCCGCGCCGTTGCTCGTGTAGTAGCTGGCGTTCGGGTGCTGGTCGCTGTCGCCGCTGCCGGACAGCGAGCCGCTGTACTCGGTGCAGCCGGTGCACGGCACGTCCGCCGGCGGCGGCGGCGGCGGCGGCGGCGGATTGCCCCCGCCCTGGTACGGCGAGCCGCACGTCGCGCTGTACGCCCCGTTCGGCGCGCCCGCGTTGCAGCCGCCGCTCCACGTGTCGTTCACGCTGCCCGGATTGGTCTGGAAGTTGAAGCACTTGGGCCCCGGGTTCCAGGTGCCGTTGGCGTCGTGGCACGGCGTCAGATCGATCGCCGTCTGCTGCTCGAACCACGCGATGCCCTTGTGCATCATCGAGTACATGCCGCCGCTGCCGCACGCCCCGCCGTACGAGGTGATGCCGAACACGCGCCATGTCCCATCGGCCAGCTTGATGAACGCCGGCCCGCCGGAGTCGCCCTGACAGGTGTCCTTGCCGTTGCCGCCGATCGAGATCTCGTCGCCCTGGAACCCGTTGATCGTCGTCGTCACCTGGCGCTTCACGCCGTAGGGCCCGTTGTCGGCGTTGCCGAAGCCGACCAGCGTGACCTGCTTGCCGGGCTGCAGGTTGCTCGTCTCGCAGCCCATCAAGATCGGCACGATCGGCACGTCGGTGACCGGCGTCGAAAGCTTGCACACCGCGAAGTCGTTGCCCGAGCCCGGCTGGCCGCCCGGATAGATCTTGCACCACTGCGGCGTGACCGACTTGGCCGCCGCCGTGTACTTCTCGCCGAAGTAGATCTTGTTGTAGCTGGCGCCGCAGTGGGCGGCGTAGATGACCACCTGCGGGTCGACCAGCGTGCCCGTGCACGAGCCGCCGAGCTCGACCGTCGACGCCCAGCCGCACACCGGCACCGTCGTGCCGCCGTAGATGGCCTCGCCGTCCTGCTCGTCCGCCGACGAGAATTCGTCGCTCGCCTCGTCGGCGCCCGGCGCCGGCGGTGGGTCGTCCACGCCCGCGAACAGCTCCGCGTGGCTGAGGATCTTCGGCTGGCCGGCGTCGGTGAAGTCGGCCTCGGCGACCGCGAGGTCGACGCTGTCGAGCTCGGCGTCGCTCTCGACCTCCGGATCGCATCCGCCCGCGATCAGCGCGAGCATGGAGAGCGGTGTGAGCAGTACGGTCGAGCGATGCTTCCGGGCAATGAGGCGATGCGTCATGGCGGCGTCCTTGTCGATGAACGTGGTCGATGAATGGGGTCGGTCGATCGCGGCGCGGAGCCGCGGAGCCGGGGCTTCACGCGCCCGGGCGCGCCAGGTCCGAACGTGCCAGTGACACCAATTCCTGCCCCCACCTCATTCGGCAGGTACGACTCGGAAACAGGGTATATCGCTGCACAGGCACACGAATCCTAGCTCATCCCTTCGCTATCCCGACCGCCCACACTCCGTCAAGAAGAATCGCGGACCGGGCCCATGGCCCCCACATGGGGGCCCACAGCACGCAGCCGCGACCCACAACGATTATTCGGTGTGCGCATCGGCAATGGCACGGCCGTGCTTCGCGCAGCTCGCTCGATTGCAGCTGCACGAACACCGAACCCGACGTCGCACGACGCGCCCCGCGCAGCGCGCTCGGCGGATCCGAGCCGCGCAATGTCGTCACGCCCCCTCGCGCATCCCGCTCCGGCGCGACCGCGGCGAGCCGCGTGATGACGTCATCGCCGCAGCCGCGACATCGCGCACAGGCATCGACGCGAACCTCCGCGCTACACGAAGCGGATCGGGTGCGGCACCGGGGCCGCGAACAGATAGCCCTTGTCGTTCAGCCGCTGCTGCGACAGCGGCGGCTGCGTATGTCCATGCTCGTCGACCGCGCGCGGCGTGATCGAAAGCTCCCCCGGCGGCGCCTCGAGCTCGAGCTGCCACCACGTGCCCGCGACCGGCAGGTCGTCGCCGATCAGCCGGGCCACCCGCGTGAAATTATGCCCGCCGTCGAGGCTGACTTCGACCCTGGCGATCGCGCCGAACGGCGACCACGCGAGGCCGTAGATCGTTCGCCGCCCGGCCGGCAGCAGCCCCGGCCACGGCATGCAGACGGCGCTGCGGATCACCTGCGTCGTCAGCACCGGCGGCGGCCGCGGATAGTCGGCGCCGAGCAGCACGTAGTCCTCGGTGTTCGCCGGCACCATCGGCTCGCGCGTCGACACCTCGAGCGCCCCGACCCACTTCACGCTCGCCGCCCCGATCCACCCCGGCACCACCACCCGCGCCGGAAACCCGTGGTCCATCGGCAACGGCCCGCCGTTCATGCGATAGGCCAGGATCGTATCCTCCATCATCGCCTTCGCCAGCGGCAGCGGCCGCGCGTAGCCGTCGCCGTCGAGCCCCACCGGCATCACCCACGCCGCCCCGTCGCGCAGGCCCGCCAGGCCCAGCAGACGCGCCAGCGGCACCCCCGTCCATGTCGCCACTCCGTACGCCCCGTCGCGCCACGGATCGCCGTCGGCCGCGAACCCGAGCAGTTCGGCGAAGAAGGCCCGCCCGTTGCCCGCGCATTCGAGGTAGCGCGTGATCGTCCGCGACGGCAGCGTGACCAATTCGTCGTACGTCAGGCTCACCGGCCGTGCCACCGCATCCCCATGAATCTCCAGTCGCCACCCCGCCGCCGACAGCCGCGGCGTCGGCCCGTGGTTGCGCACGTAGAAGCGATCGTTCGGCGTGACGAGCTGCCCCGGCGACAGGCTCTCGAGCCGCGTCTCGGCGTTGTGCGCCCCGTGGCGGATGAACAGCGCGTCCGGCAACGGCTTGACGAGCTCCGACCTGGCCCCGCTCGCCCGGCACCCGAGCGCGGCGACCAACCCGCCGCCGCCCGCGAGCGCGAGGAACCGGCGGCGCGAGGATTCGTCCATCCGCACGCCCGCAAGCATGGCCTGCGGCCCCTGTTTCGCCACCGACCTCTCGCCGACGCCCGCCCCGTGAATGCGCCACGACGCCCCGCGCGGCGACCACGAGCCCGGCGCGGGGCTCGAGCAGCGCCTCGCCGCCGCTCGCTCGAAGCGCTGCCCGGCTCGCTGCAATCCGGGCAGCTCCCCGACCGAGCGAGCGTCCTCCCGTGATTGCCTCTATACCGAAAGCGAACCCGACTCAGCCGTTTCGCAGCTGCGGCAGCACCTTCGCCGCGAAATCATCGATGAAGCGCCCCTGCTCGCCGCCCACCTGATGCAGCGACACCAGATCGATCCCCAGCTCGGCGTCTTTGGCCAGCCACTCGGCGTGTTGCGAAAGATCGGCCGCCACCCGCACCGGCCCGCGGATCGCCTCCGGCGTCACGAACTCGGCAGCCGCCTCGAATTGCCCCGGCGTGCGCAGCTCGGCCAGCACCTCGCTGGCGAGCACATTGGTGCGCCACTGCGCCCACGCCTCGTGCAGTGCCGTCGCCTCGTCGCGCGCGTACGCCAGCTGCACCTTGAGGTGGACCGGCTTGCCGGCGCCGCCGCCCTCGCGGAACGCCTCGATCACCCGCGCGTGCCCCTGGTCCGGCTGCGCCGCCGTGATCAGCCCATCGGCCCAGCCGCCCAGCCAGCGCGCCGTCGCGGCCGTCATCGCCGCCCCGAACAGCGCCGGCCGCTCGCGCGGTCGCGTGTAGAGTTGCGCCGCTTCGACCTGCACCAGCCCGCGGTGCGTCACCGTCTCACCGGCCCACAGCGCGCGCATCACCTCCGCGCATTCGCGCAGGCGCTCGTTGCGGCGCTGCTTGAGCGGCCACGGCTCGCCGGTGATGCCCTCGTTGAGCAGCTCGCCGCTGCCGATCGCCAGCCAGAAGCGCCCGGGGAACAGCTCGAGCAGCGTCGCCACCGCCTGCGCGTGCACGGCCGGGTGGTAGCGCTGACCCGGCGCCGTCACCACCCCGAAGCCGCACGACGTCGCCTGCAGCGCCGCGCCGAGCCACGTCCACGCGTGACCGCTGTGGCCCTGGCGCTCGTTCCACGGGTGAAAATGATCCGAGCAGGTCACCGCGTCGAAGCCGGCCGCCTCGGCCCGCCGCGCCAGCGCCAGCAGCTCGCTCGGCGCAAATTGCTCGTGAGAGCAGTGATACGCCAGCCTCATCGCGCCTCCAGGCACTCGCCGAGCTTGCGCGCGCTGGCCGGCGCGACCGCGAACGTGCGCCGCGCCCCCGGCTGGACCGTCTCCGCCTGCCCGTCGATGCGCACCGTCACCGGGTGCTCCGCGTCGTCGTCGACCTGCACCGTCACCCCGTCGTTGCGGACCGTCAGCGACACCCACGCGCAGCGGTGGCGCACGCGGAACGACACGCTCTTCAGCTCGTCCGGCAGCGCCGGCCGCAGCCACAGCGCCCCGTCGCGCGCCTCGAGCCCGGTGTAACAGCGCTGGAAGATGTCGATCGTGCCCGCCATCGCCCCGAGGTGCACCCCCTCCTCCGTCGTCCCGCCCTGGATGTCGCCCAGATCGCTGCCCAGCGCCTCGCGCAACATCTGCCACGAGTGCGCCGGATCGCAGCGCGCCAGCACCCACGCGTGGACCACCCGGCTCAGCGTCGACCCGTGCGACGTGCGCCGCAAATAATAGCGGGCGTTGACCGCCAGCATCGCGTCGTCCCACGCGTAGCCCAGGCCGGTGAAGATCGCGCGCAGCTCCTCCGGCGCCAGCAGGTAGAACAGCATCAACACGTCGGCCTGCTTCGACACCTTGTAGCGATTGGCCGTGTCGCCCTCGGCCTCGAGGATGTTGTCGAGCCGGTGGATGTCGTCGCGGTAGCGGGCGCGGTACAGGTCCCAGTCGAACTCGGCCAGCCGCTCGTAGCCCTCGAATTGACTGATGAGCCCCTCGCCGTGGAACGGCACGAACATCCGCCGCGTGATGTCCTCCCAGGTCCGCAGCTCGTCGGCGCCGAGCCCCAGCCGGTCCACCAGCAATTGTCGCGCCCCCTCCGGCAGCAGCGCCAGCGCCTCGCGGGCCCGCAGCAGCGTCCACACCGCCATCACGTTGGTATAGGCGTTGTTGTCGACCCCGGGCCGGGCGGCCTCGGGGTACGCGTCGTGGAACTCGTCCGGCCCGCCGACCCCGCGGATCACGTAGCGCTCGCGCGCCGGCTCGAACTGCGCCGCGCTGGCCCAGAACCGCGCCACCTCGACCAGCATCTCGGCCCCGTGCTCGGCCATGAATTCGCGGTCGCCGGTGATCTCGTAATAATGCCAGACGTTGTAGGCCACCGCCGCGCCGATGTGCCGCTGCAGTCGGCTGTTGTCGGCGATCCACCGGCCCGAGCGCGTGTTCTTGCGCCGCGGCTCGCTGACCTCGCGGCCGTCGCTGGCGCTGCGCCACGGGAACATCGCCCCGCGCAGCCCGGCCGCCCGCGCCGCGGCCCGCGCCGCCGGCAGGCGCCGGAATCGATAGAGCAGCAGCGAGCGCGCCAGCTCGGGCAGGCGATACGCGAGCACCGGGAACACGAACAGCTCGTCCCAGAACACGTGCCCGCGATACCCCTCACCGTGCCAGCCACGCCCGGGGATCCCCGCGTCGAGCCCGATCGTGTGCGGCGAGACCGTCTGCAGGATGTGAAACAGGTGCAGCCGCAGCGTCGTCGTCGTCGATTGCTCGTCCTCGACCTCGACGTCGAAGCGGTCCCACAGCTCGGCCCACGCCCGCGTGTGCGCCGGCAGCAGCGCCGCGAAGTCCGGGGCCCCGGCGACCGCGCTGGCGGCCGCGTCGAGCGGCTCGCGGATCGTGCGATCGTGGCGGGCGTACAGCGCGGCGATCTTCTCGAGCGTGACGCTGCCGCCGGTCTCCAGCGCGGCGCAGGTGTGGAGCCCGACCCTGCGCGCCCCGTCGGCCAGCGGCGCCAGCGGCTCGACCTCGCCGCCCTCGACCAGCACGCGCGTGCGCGTCGCGACCGCGAACTCGAGCCGCGAGCCGCAGGTGCGAGCCCGCAGCGTCAGCACGCCCGCCCCCGGCGCCGCGACCTCGAATTGCTCGAGGTGCTCGCCGTCGGCCCCGCGGTACTCCTCGGCGTTGGCGTTCGTCACCTGTCCGTCGAGCCAGGAGCGCAGGCGGACCCGCGCTCCCGCGCCCGCGAGCTCGAGCCGAAGCTGCTGCGCCGCCAGGTGCGGCATGCCGAGGTGCACCAGCCGCTGCTCGTGCAGCGTCGCGCGCAGGCCGTCGACCTCGAAGCGAATCGTGCGGACCAGCAGGCCGCGCCGCAGATCCAGCTCCTGCCGATATTCACGCACGGTCACCCGCTCGGGCGAGAACCAGTCGCCGTCGCCGAGGCCGACGTCGATCCGCAACCAGTTCGGGAGATTGACGAGACCCTCGTGCGCGAGCGGCTCGCCGTCGACGACGCTGGTCTTGTGATTGTAGAGCCCCGCGCGGTACGTGCCCGGATAGTGCGACTCGCCCGCGACCGCCCACGGGGCCGCCGCGCGCGTCACGAAATGCCCGTTGCCGAGCGCGCACAGCACCTCGCGCTGGCCCTCGCGCTCGCGCTCGAACGACTCGTAGACGATCGACCACGGCGCCAGCCGGGCCCCGTCGCGCTCGTGCGGGCTCAAGACCGCCGCTCCCGGCCTCCACGCGCCCGCTCGACCGCCCCGCGATCGGGGTACGCCTGCTGCGACCCGTAGGCCGTCACCGCCAGGCTCGACACCGCCGCCGCGAACTTGACCGCCTGCAGCAGCTCCTGCCGCTCGAGCAGCGCCACCCCGAGCGCCCCCGCGAACGCGTCGCCCGCCCCCGTCTTGTCGACCACCGGCACCGCCAGCGGCCGCACGATCTCCTGCTGGTCCGCCGTCACCAGCGCCGTCCCGCCGGCGCGCAGCTTGACGCACGCGACCGCGACCCCGCGGGCCAGCAGCTGCTCGCCGGCGCGAATCGCATCCTCGTCGGTCTGGACGTCGAGCCCGATGAGCCCGCGCGTCTCCTCGGGGTTGGGGGTGACGACATCGATCATGGCGTAGAGGTCGTCCTCCATGTTGCCGGCCGGCGACGGATCGAGCACCACCTTGAACCCTCGCTCACGCGCCGCTTTGGCGGCCGCGCGCACGACGTCGATCGGCACCTCGAGGTCGACGGTCAGCACCGAGCCCGCCGGCGCCGCCGCGATGACCTTCACCACCGCCTCGGCGTCGCCGGCCTGCCACGCCTCGTTGGCGTTCGCCGCCAGCAGGATGGTCTTGTCGCCGTCGTCGTCCCGCACCACGATCATCGCCAGCGCCGTCGCCTGCCCGGCGACCCGCTTCACGTGCGAGACGTCGACCCCGACCTCCCGCGGCCCGCGCAGCACCTCGTCGGCGAAATCGTCGTCCCCGACATGACCCAAAAGACAGGCATTTACGCCGAGCCTCCGGCCCAGGAACGCGCGATTGGCCGCCTTGCCCCCGCCCGTGCGCAGCAGGTCGCGGACCGGCAACGTCTCGCCCGGCCCGGGCCAGCGGTCGGCGCGGACCTGCAGGTCGAGGTTGATGCTACCCAGCGCGAGCAACAGCGGTGAATCGTTCGTCATCGTGAAATCACCACAGGCGAACCCCTCGCGGCGCGAGGGAGGGGAGGTCAGGCCGGGAACGCGATCGTCGTGATCAGCGCATTCTCGGCCTGCCGCGAATCGAGGCGCGTGTGCTGGACCACGATCGGCTGGTCCGACTCGATCACGCACGAGAAATCGGTGCCCAGCGGGATCGGCTCCGGATCGTTCAAATCGTTGAAGCGCACGTGGCGGGTCCGCCGGGCCGGCACCGTCACCTCGTAGGGCCCGGCCGGCTCGCGGTCGGCGAAGTAAATCGTGAATCGCACGTGGGCGTCGTGGCCCGAGGCGTTGAGGATCGAAGCCGTCTCGTGGCTCGTCATCTCCGGCTCGGGTCCGTGACTCTCCCGGGGGATGTACCCGTCGGCGATGGCCCAGCGACGATGACCCAGCGGTGTCTCGCTCACGCAGGCACCGTGAGCGGTGTGCTCGCCCTGCGCAAGCCCGCGGCCGCCACGGCTCGGACCGGCGGGTGCTCCATTCATCCTACACGGCCGAGCCCGCTGCCGTCGCGGCGAATCCGCGCCTGGCCGCGGCTCCTGCGCGACAATCTCCGCAGCGCGTCCGGGAGCCCGCGTCGTCCCGCCATTCGGCCCGCCTGCGGTGCGAGCATTGAACGCGCCCTGCCCTTCGCCCAGCCTCGCCGCGCATGACCGCAAAGACACCCAGCAAAAAGGCCCGTTACGCCGTGGTCGGCGCCGGCAACATCGCCCAGGTCGCAGTGTTGCCGGCCTTCGCCAACGCCGGCGAGAACTCCGAGCTGGTCGCGCTCGTCTCCGGCGACCCGATCAAGCGCGAGGCCCTGCCCGAGCGCTACGCCAGCATCGAGCACCTCGGCGACTACGACCAATTCGAGGCCGTGCTGCAGCGCGCCGGCGTCGACGCCGTGTTCATCGCCACCCCCAACACCCACCACCGCGAGTTCACCGAGCGCGCCGCGCGGATCGGCGTCCATGTCCTGTGCGAGAAGCCGATGGCGCCGACCGTCGCCGACTGCGAGGCCATGATCGCCGTCTGCCGCGAGCACCGCGTCAAGCTCATGATCGCCTACCGCCTCCACTTCGAGGCCGCCAACCTGCAGGCCATCGAGGCCCTCAAGGACGGCAAGATCGGCGACCCGCGGATGTTCAGCTCGCTGTTCACCCAGCAGGTCCGGCCCGGCGACATCCGCACCCGCCGCGAGCTGGCCGGCGGCGCCCTCCTCGACCTCGGCGTCTACCCGATCAACGCCGTGCGCTACCTGTTCCGCGAGGAGCCGACCGAGGTCCTCGCCGCCGTGTCGAGCAGCGGCGACGCCCGCTTCGACGGCGTCGACGAGACCACCACCGCGATCCTCCGCTTCGCCAGCGGCCGCGTCGCCCAGCTCACCGTCAGCCTCGGCGGCTCGTCGGCCGGCTATTACCGCGTCGTCGGCACCGAGGGCGACCTCCACGCCGAGCCGATCTACGACTACGAGCAGGGCCTCGAGCTCGCCATCACCACCGAGGGCAAGCGCAGCGAGCAAAAATTCCCCAAGCGCGATCAGTTCGCCCCCGAGCTGCTCGAGTTCTCGCGCTGCGTGCTCGAGGATCGCGAGCCCGAGCCGTCGGGCGAGGAGGGCCTGGCCGACCTCCGCGTGGTCGAGGCGATCTTCGAGTCGGCCCGCAGCGGTCGCGCCGTGCAGCTGCCCCCGTGGTCGCGGGCCCAGCGGCCCGACGCCACGCAGGAGCACAAGAGGCCGCCCGTCGACCCGCCCGAGCCGATCCGCGCCCCCTCGCCGACGATCCGCTGATTCGTCCGCGACGGCCCCACGCGCGCCTCGCAGCGCGCCCGGGCCCGCGCGTGCGTCGACGCAGTCCTGCTGGCGGCGCGAGGGCTTGCGCCGCCGGGGCCGACGGCGGTCAATCGCGGCATGCATCGATTCAGCCTACCCCTCACCGCGGCCGCGCTCGTCCTCGTCGGCTGCGGCGGCGACGACTCCGCCGTGTCCGCCAGCCAGACCGACGGCAGCACCGCGACCGCGACGGCCCCCGCGACCGACACCCAGGGCCCCACCTCGACCGAGGCCGCACCGACCTCCTCGACCACCGAGGCCAGCGGCACCGCCGGCGCCAGCGACTCGACCACGACGTCCTCCACCACCGCCAGCTCCGACACCACCTCGCCCACCGGCACCGGCGTCGTCACGGCCAGCGACCCCTCCACGAGCACCACCGGCACCACCCAGCCCTGCCTCTGCGTCCCCGGCGAGCTCGCCGGCTGCGACCGCGACGGCCAGCAGCTCGTGTGTCAGGACGACTGTCAGACCCTCGATCCCGAGCCGTGCCCCGGCGGCGGCGCCTGCATCGACGGCGCCTGCTCGACCGACCTCTGCAAGCCCGGGCAAAAGGTCTGCGAGGGCGAGGACGCCTACAAAGAATGCAACGACCAGGGCGACGGCTGGCAGCCCCCCGTCGATTGCGCGCTCGAGGAGACCTGCGCCGGCGGCCAGTGCCTCTCGCTGTGCAGCCTCGCCGAGGAGACCCCCAGCTCGGTCGGCTGCTCCTTCTTCGCGGTGCGCCAGGACAACTACGATTACGAGCAGGTCGACTCGCTGGTGGTCGGCAACACCTCCAAGACCAAGACCGCCTCCGTCCAGCTCTACTTCACCCCCGACGGCACCAACAACGAGCAGCCCTCCGGCATGCCCGCCAACCTCCTCCCGGGCGTCACCCTCGAGTTCCAGCTCACCAACCAGCCCTTCATGAAGGTCAGCGCCCTGCGCAAGGGCGGCGTCTACCGCGTCCAGAGCACCATCCCGATCGTCGCCTATCAACATTCGCCGATCACCGCCCAGGCCACCAACGACTCGTCGATGCTGCTGCCCGAGCACGCCCTGCGGCAGGACCACGTCATCACCGCCTATGGTGACACCGTCGGCGGCGAGGACCGCCCCAGCTACTTCAACGTCGTCGCCACCACCGACGGCACCACCGTCCAGTGGACCCCGCCGATCGGCACCGTCGCCGGCGCCGGCGTGCCGGGCGTCGCCGCCAACCAGACCGGCAGCGTCATGATGAACCGCTTCGACGTCATGCAGGTCCGCGCCCCCAACGACGCCGACCTGTCCGGCACCTTCGTGCACGCCGACAAGCCGATCTGGGTCATCGGCGCCGTCAACTGCGCCAACGTCCCCGCCAACGTCTTCTTCTGCGACCACCTCGAGGAGCAGGTCATCCCGCTCGACTATTGGGGCAAGCAGTACATCGGCGCCCACTCGCCCAAGCGCGGCTCCGAGAAGCACTACTGGCGCGTCTACGCCGGCGAGGACCAGACCACGATCACCACCACCCCGGTCCAGGCCGGCACCCCCTTCGTGCTCAACAAGGGCCAGTGGAAGGAGCTCGTGATCCCCAACAACACCAGCTTCGTGTTCGACGGCGACAAGCCGTTCATGCCCGTGCAATACCTCGAGGGCGAGGGCGGCGGCGCCGGCACCGGCGACCCCGCCATGTACCAGATGGTCCCGGTCGAGCAGTTCCTCGACCGTTATGCCTTTGTCACCGGCACCGGCTACTCCATCCATTATGCCCAGATCATCCGCCTCGCCGGCAACCCCGACGTCGTCATCGACGGCCAGACCGTCACCGGCTACTACGCCGTCGGCGGCTACGAGGTCGCCGACTTCCCGATCGACGAGGGCGCCCACCTGGCCGAGAGCGACGCCCCGTTCGGCATCCTCAACATCGGCTACACGCCGGTGACGTCGTACGCGTACCCGGGCGGGCTGAAGCTGAAGATCATCAACCCGCAGTGACCCGCGCTCGTGTCCCTGCGTGTCGACCGCGATGAGCAGCCTCGAGCTGCTCGTCGCCATGCTCGAGCTCGGTGCCCTTCTCGATCATGAAGCTCGCCACGAACCGGTACCGGAGCGTCACGAGCATACCCCGCGCTGCAGTCGGGCCGCGATCGCCTGCAGCGTCGGGGCCAGCTCCGCCGGCTCGAGCAGCGTGAACTCGAGGCCCGCGTGGACGATCAGCGCCGCCAGCGTCTCGGCCGACTCGGCGCCGATGACGTACACCGCGCTGCTCGCGTCGGACGACTCCAGCAGGCCCGTCCACGGCGGGACGCGCTCGGCGATCTGCTCCGGCGACCCGTACAGGCGCACCCGCGCCTGGTGCTGGTACGGCGCCACCGCGATCGACCGCGACACGTACGACGCGATGTCCTCCGGCAGTTCGCGCGGCGTGAATCGGGCCCCGCGGATCAGCTTCGCCGCCACGCGGTCGACCCGGAACGTCCGCAAGCTCTCGCGCCCGAGGTCCCACGCGACCAGGTACCAGACCCGGCCGGTGTGCACGAGCCGCAGCGGCTGGACCTGGCGCGTCGTCGACTTCCCGTCCCGGTCGCCGTAATCGAAGCGCAGCTCGACCTCATCGCGGCAAGCCGCGGCGATCGCCGTCAACGCCCCGAGGTCCGCCGCGGTCCGCCGGTCGAGCAGCGACAGCGTCACCTCCGGCAGCGCGCCCAGGCGACGGCGCAGGCGCGACGGCAGCAGCTGATCGAGCTTGGCCAGCACGCGCAGCGCCACCGCCTGCAGGTTGGCCACCGTGCCCGCCGCCGCCCCGAGCGCGACGGCCACCGCCACCGCCTCGTCGTCGTCCAGCAGCAGCGGCGGCGTCCTCGTGCCCGCGCCGAGGCGATAGCCGCCGCCGGGCCCCGAGGACGCCTCGACCGCGTAGCCGAGCTCGCGCAGTCGATCGACGTCGCGCCGGACCGTGCGCACATCGACCTCGAGCCGCTCGGCCAGCTCGTCGCCCGACCACTCGTGCCGGGCCTGAAGTAGCGAGAGGAGCCGCAGCACCCGCGTCGAGGCCTTCACCGCGCCAGGATAATCGAGGACCGATCCTGTCCTCAACCCCTGGTATCCCTGGAAGCGCGTCTCCGACGCGAGAAAGGTTCAAAAAGCATGAGCGACACGACCACGGATGCGGGCGGCGGTTCGAAGCGGACCTACCACGGGAGCTGCGCGTGCCGCAGGGTGCGCTTCGAGGCGGACATCGACCTCTCGCAGGGCACCGGCAAGTGCAACTGCACGAGCTGCTGGAAGCGGCGCTGGTGGAGCGTCAAGGTCCAGCCGGGCGATTTCCGGGCGATGGGCGGCGAGGACGCGCTGAGCAAATACCGCCCGGACGCGACGAGCGGCGGCCACTGCAAGCACTGCGGCGTCACCCCGTACGACTTCGTCGACGCCGCCGAGTGGAACGAAGGCGCGTACGTCTCGGTCAACATCGCCTGCCTCGACGACCTCGAGCCCGCCGACCTGGTCGCAGCGCCGGTCGTCTACATGAACGGCCGCGCCGACGACTGGTGGCACCCGCCCGCCGAGACGCGGCACCTGTGAATGGGGCGGGCCCGCGGCTCACGTGGCCGCGCGGGCGGGATTCGAGCAAACCGCAAAGATGCTCGTCAGGGCGACCCGCAGTCCTACCAGTTCGGCACGAGCACGAACACGGCCGGATTCGCGGGGTCGTACGCGACCTCGACCGCCCGGTTCACGAACTCCGCCGCGTCGCTCGCCGTGTCGACCAGCGTCGTGAACGGCGCCACCGGCCCGTTCACCCCCACCGCGAGCCTGAGCTTCGTCGTGGTCACGCGCTGCGCCTGGACCACCCGCGCCTGGGCCCGCGAGCCACGCTCGAGCAGGCCCTGAATCCTGGCGATCGCCCGGCTGCGCCGGCTCAGGCCGAGGCGGTTAACCGCCACGGCTGTCGCCACCGCGCCGACCATGACGCCGATCCCGACGAACTGCCAGCTCCACCCATTCGCCGCGTTCTCGCCGCCGAGCGCCGTCGGCACAGGATCGCGTCCGACGGACTCCATCTCAAAACTCCCGAAAAAGCACAGGGCCCCGCCCACCATCACGCCGAGCAATCCGACCCCGATCGCCGCGACGAGCACCAGCGCCCTGGACTGCTCCCGGGAGTCGACGATGCGCGCGGCGAGGACCTCGTTCATCGCCGCCAAGTATAACCCGGCGCGAGGTCCGTGCCCGCGCACGTTCTCGCGCTTCGACCACGCCTGCTCGGCGCGACTACCTTTTCGCCTTCTCCCCTGGCGACTTCGATCCCGACTTCTTCGTAGCCTTCTTCGTCGGCGACTTCTTCGCAGCCTTCTTCGCCGTCGTCGTCGTCCCCGACTTCTTCGCCCCCGACTTTGTCGACGCCTTCGCGGTCCTCGTCGTCACCGACTTTTTGGTTCCCGACGTCTTCTCCCCCGACTTCTTCGCCGTCTTCTTCGCCCCCGACTTCTTCACCGCCTTCGCAGTCTTCGTCGTCCCCGAATTCTTCCCGGCCTTCGCGGTTTTCTTCGTCGGCCCTGACCTCTTCGCCGCCTTCTTGGCTCCCGACTTCTTCGTAGTCTTCGCGGTCTTCGTCCCCGATTTCTTCGCCGCCTTCTTGGCTCCCGACTTCTTCACCGCCTTCGCGGTCTTCTTCCCTGACTTCTCCGCCCCCGCCGGCTTCGCGCTCACACGAACCGGGGGCTCCTCGCGCTCCGCGAGCTGGCGCAGCTCGAACGAGTCATACGGAAGATCGAAGTCGCCGAAGACCTCCGCGTGATTGACGAAGTTGGGGAATGCGTCGACCACATCCGCGCAGGCTCGCAGCGCCCGGCGCTGCACCGGCGACAGCTGCTCGGGCTCGCCGTCCGGAAACAGCACCCCGAACAGCGTCTCCAGCGTCGTCACCTGCGACAGCGGATCTTGCTCGTGCATCACCGCGATCAAGCCGCCCATGTGCTGTGCCAGCACCTCGTCGGGCAGATGGTCGCGCGCCACCTCGGCCGCGTCTCCGCGGAAGAACGGCTCCAGCGCCACCATCGCCTCGTCGATCGGCGAACCGTCGATCACGTACGGCTCAATCGCTGCGATCCACGCCGGCGCCGGCTCCTCCGCGCGCGAGTCGAGCAGCACCGCCAGCAGGAAGCGCACCATCGGGTCGCTCTCGACCGCGAACGCCGCCTCGAACGCCGCCTGCGACGCCTCCGCGCTGGCCGTCATCCCCAGCCCCATCGCCGCCCGCCCGCGCTCGCCCGGCGTCGCTCCTGCTCGCAGGCGCTGCGCGAAGAACTCGATCGTCTCCCGCTGCCCGCGCCCCGCGTGCGCCATCAAGAACTCACCCTCGCGCGCCAGCTCCTCGTCCTCGCCGCTCGCCAGCGCCATGAAGCGGGCCAGCGACGGGCGCATCGCCGTCATCCACGCCTCGTACGGCTTTCGCGTCTCGGTGATGTACGGCAATTGCAGCACCTGGACCAGGAATTCGATCACTCGCCGCTCCACCGCCGGCCGCGACCCCTGCAGCGGCAGCATCGTCGCCAGCGCCGTCGCCACCCGATACGTCGCCGGATACACGCTGCCCTGATGCTCGATCTCCGGCCAGATCTGCCCCAGCGAATACTCCGCGATGGCCGGCTCGTCCGCCAGCACCCCTTTCACGTACAGCGGCAGCGCCTTGCCCGCGCCGAACGCCGTCTCCACCCGCGCCCACGAGCCCGGACCCAGGGCCGCCTTCAGCTCCGGCGACACTTCCAGCCGCTCCAACGCCTCCGCAGTGACGTTCTCCTCGTGGGCCTGGTGAAACGCCTCGCGCACGAACGACGGATCGTCCTGCGTCTGCTCCTCGTCATAGGCGGCGAACCCCGGCAGGAAGCAGCTCCAACCGTCATATTCGTTGAGCGAGTGCTCGCCGTCCGTCGCCATCGTCAGCTCTGCCGCGCCCGTCGAATCGTGCAGCGTCCACACCCCTTTGCCCCCGCCCGACGACGCATACGAGACCAGCAGCGCGCCCGACAGCTCGTAGTATTCGACCTTGCGCGGCGGCTGCTCCGGGTCCTCGCCCGATTGCGCCTCGAACACCAGCCTGTCCTCGTAATAGCGGCGCACGTGGTGCGGCCCGACCTCCTCCATCCGCACCGAGTACAGCCGCTTCCCCGCCGGATCGAAGAACGTCTCCGTGCGATCGTTATCGCCATTGCGGTACAGCGTCGCGCTGCGGACCGCTGGCGGCTCGGTGTCATCATAATAGAACGACTGCACCAGATCACCGTTCTCCGCCCACCGCCTGGTCATCGACAGCGCACCACTGCTATAAGTATCCTCCTCGCGCGGCTGCCCCGCGGGCTCGTGCAGGCTGCGCTCCGCGAGAACTCCGTTGCGGTCCCACTGGCGCCGCTCCCCGCGGAGCTCGCCGGTCCCCATCGCGCTCCGCTGCAGCACCCAGGCGTCCACCTCCGGGTCGTAGAACGCCTCCGCCGGCACGCTCGCCGGCCGCGGCGGCAGCGCTTCGCCGTCGCGCGCCACAGGCCGCCCCTGCGCGTCGAACGTCCGCTCCGTGGCGATGTAACCGTCGTCGTCGAACTCGCGCTCGATGACCCGCACCGCCTCGCCAAGGTCCGGGTCCCAGTATTTGTCCTCCGGCGACGGCCCGTCCAGCCGCCTCCACCGCATCAGCCCCGTCCACGCATCTTTTAAAAGATTCTTCGCCCCGCGCTGCGCCTCCGAGCCGTCCGGATGGAACCGCCGATACTCGAGCCGCTGCGTCCCGTCGCCCCACTCCTCCACGCACTCGACCTCGCCGCTCGCGCGCCACGAGGTCCACGTCCCGACCCGCCGCCCGGTGGCGTCCTTGGGCCCCGAGTTCCAGACTTCATCCTCCCAGAACGCATCGGCAGGCACATGAGCGGGCTTCGCGGGGGGGTGCTTCGGCATGGTGCGCGCGAGGGTGGCCTGCGTCTCATATCGCTGTCAACCCGAGGCGGCACCGAAGCGCTCGTTCGCGCATGCAGCCTAACATGTCCTTACGGTCATATATCTATGAGGCATCATCTGGCTGGCGCTTGGAGCCCGTACCTCGTCGGCGACAACGACCCTCGTCGTCGCCCGGATCGTCCGGCCGAAGTTTGGCCGCAAGGGATCTGCGGCTGGCACGAGCAGCTCGCCGGCCTGTGCCCGACCCGACCCGCCGTGAACGGCGGCCCTCGGATCATGCTCGGGTCCGAGAGCACGCGGGAAGCTTTGTCAAGGGAGCTTCGTAATGCTGCCGGAGACCTGATCGCCCGTCTGATAAAGCTCCAAGCGAGCTGAAGCAAGCATTGCACCGATGCCCAGATCGCCCAGGCCTGGAACCTTTTGAGTGTCCGCCACCTGAATAGCGAGTTTGTAATGGCGTGGAGCCTCGGGTGCGGAGTCGAGGTGGCGTTTCACCCTCTCCGGCTGCGTCGTGAGGATTGCCCATCCCCCTTGCTCGTCCGCCCAGGCGTAAAGGTAAACGGCCAGTCCGCCCACACCGAACACCGGCTTGCCGCGCTTGGGGGACCGCGCCGGATGTCCCCCGCCCCCTCGGCCCTCGACCAGGCCGACGAGTGAGGCTGCAGCCGCCGGGAGCGTTCGGACGAGCACCGTTACTGCCAGTCCTTGCCCCGCGTCCTCGACAGCGACGCCGACATCCGTCGTGTTGTCATAAATCGCACGCAGCTCAGGGGGTAGCCCATTGACGATCGCAGCGAGGGCGTTGGGCCACTGCTCGACCGCGAACAAGATAAGGAGAGTAGAATTTGCGAGGCCGAGAGTGTCAAGCAGCTCAGATACCCGCTCAGGGGCGAAGCTCCCCGTCGCCAGCGGAGCGAGGGCGCCGGCCGACGGTGTTCCGACGACATGCGCACACAGCAAAGTCTCGCTACAGAGAGACTCGACAGGAAATCGAGTCGGCGCCGGAGTCGGCCACATCCCGGCGATCAACTCGCTCGCTGAGGTTTCCGGCACCCATCGAAATGTTAATATGTTGTCGCGGGCAGGCTGTCCTACTACGGCCGTGAAGATCCGCTTGGCCTCCCGGAGCTCGCCAAACTGTTCGATAAGGGAGAACCCCTGATCCAACAACCGCACGCCGTCCACCGGAGACCTCGTCACCAGAGCATCCGCGAGCTCGCTCGCAGAGGTGCTACCCCAATTCAACGCGAGCGCGGAGCCATCGAGGGTAAACTCCATTGAGGGCCCTGAACTACCGGCTTGCTGGACCGGTGCGACGAGGCCTTCAGATACGATCGCCATCCGCTGCGAACGTGTCAGGGGATCCAGGAGATCCTCCGGTCGCAAATGGCTGTGCTTGGGGTATCTAATATCAAATTGATCGTACACCACTTCCGTTTCGTCTACGCGGACGACCAAGGCGCGGTCATCGGCACCGCCGCAGAAGGCCATTGGAACTCGACCTGGACCTCACCGCGGAGCGGTTCCCATATCTCGGGGCAACCTCGCCGGGACTGGAAATCAACGCCGTGCGCCTGGTTCTCGTCCCAGACCTCGAGACACCCATCGGCGGCGTCCAGCTCGAGAGCGCCGGCGTCGCGGTCGGGGAAGCACAGGGTCTGACGCCGAACGCGGCGATCCTCGGGGGCTTGCCGACGACTCGCTGGGGCGACCTCACGGAGGCGCCTGGCGCCTTCAAGGTAAAGATCGCGGACGGGCAAATCCCCGAGGCCCATCGAGAGGAGTACACTATCGATGGGATCACTTATCGTCGGTTCAAGGCCGGGTCGGTACGTGACCTGCTCGTCATCGTGCACTTCACCGTGTGAGCGTCAGCGCGCGCAAATCGCGCCCGGACGCTTGCGCGGTTACCCCCTCGCTTGTATAAAAGGAGCATGCGCACGCGCTTTCGAGCCTCCACTGCCTTCCTGCTCGTTGCAGCTTGCATATTTGCTTGCCAAGACGATTCCTCGGGGACCCCTGGCACGACGACCACGATGACTTCTGGGCCATCGTCGAGTCCGTCTGGGTCGGACAGCGCGGGCTCTACGACTGACGGCCCCAACACGAGCTTCGGGTCTGGCACCGAAACCGGCGGGTCGAACCCGCACGAAATCTGCCAGCGCTATCTTGCTTGCATCGCCGAAGTATCGCCCGGAGGGCTGCCAGAGGCGCAGATGGGCTTCGGCGAGAACGGCTCTTGCTGGCAGGGCAGCGACGCGGAGGCGCAACTCTGCATTGATGCCTGCCGGTCGGCGCTTGAGATGTACAACGAGCTGTTCCCCGAAGAGATGACTTGCGCCCAGTGCCACGCCGATTCCGAATGCGATACAACGGCAGGCGAGGTTTGTTTCTTGGGTAATTGCGCAGTCACCAGCTGCGGGGATGGGGTTGTCGATCCCACCGAGATGTGCGATTCACAGCCAAGCTGCGACGAGGACTGCCAGGGGCCTCAACAGTGCAATCCTCTCTCCAATTATCCCTGTCCGGAGTTCGAGGTCTGCTACTTGGACGACCAGCAGCCTGATCTGCTCGACGCGCATTGTTCACAGGAGTTCAGTGCGGCGGGGCTCGGTCAGTCCTGTGGCTTCGATGTCAGCAGGCGCTGCGTTGATCGAATGGGATGCGTTCCCAAAGACTTTGATCCCACCTGCATCGCCCTCGGGGACGACGGGTGTTGCCAGCCGCTATGCGACCTCGGCGTCCCGGAATCATGCGAGATGGGCCGCACGTGCATCGCTTATCAGGACTACTTCGGCGCCTTTCCCCCAGAACTCGGCTTCCTCGGGGTCTGCGTCCTATCCTAAGCCAAACGGCACGCCCCCAGAGCTACCCTTTCCTCATGCCGCGACCACGACCGCCTCGGCGGAAATGACAATCAGCGGCGGGCGGAAGCGGGGGTGGCGTTCAGGGATTCTCGACTCGGTCGAGAGCAGGGAGATCATGCGAGTTTACGCGTCGACCGGTCGTCCGCTTGCGCGGCCGCAGGGTCGAGGTATTCTCAAATGCCCGTGGGGCACGATACTCCGGTGCCACCAATCCCACAGTAACCCCCCGGGTTCTTCTCTAAATACTGCTGGTGATAGTCCTCCGCGTAATAGAACGTCGGCGCCGGCAGCACCTCCGTCGTGATCTCGCCGAAGCCTGCGTCGCGCAGTCGCTTTTGAAAGCCCTCGCGCGACGCCTCGGCCGCGGTCTTCTGCGACTCGCTCGTGTAGTAGATCCCCGAGCGGTACTGCGTGCCGACGTCGTTGCCCTGGCGCATGCCCTGCGTCGGGTCGTGGTTCTCCCAGAACACCCGCAGCAGCTCCTCGTAGCGGACCCGCTGCGGGTCGAACACCACCTGCACCACCTCGTTGTGGCCGGTGCGGCCGCTGCAGACCTCGCGGTAGCTCGGGTTGGGGGTGAAGCCGGCCGCGTAGCCGACCATCGTCGAGATCACGCCGGGCACCTGCCAGAACTTGCGCTCGGCGCCCCAGAAGCAGCCCAGGCCGAAGATGGCGATCTCGGCGCCGGCGGGGAACGGCGCGGACATCGGGCCGCCGAGGACCACGTGCTGCGCGGCGACCGGCATCGCCGTGTCGCGGCCGGGGAGCGCCTCGTGCGGGCGCGGCATCTGAACCTTGTCGGAGGAGGCGAACCAGGACATCCCTCGCAGGGTGACGCATGGCGAGGGCCGCGGCCAGCGGCGGGCCCGGCCGGCGGCGTGCCCGATCGCGCACACGGTGGCGGGCGCGCGGTCGGGCGCGCGCGGACGGCTCTGCTATCTTCGCCCCCGCCCCCGCATGTCCACGCTCACCCGCGACCGGCTCGTCACGTCCCTGCAGCAGCTCACCGAAAGCGGCGGGGCCGACAACCACCTGGTCGTCGCTGCGGGGGACCACTACGTGGTCGTGCACGGCCGCCTGGGCGGGTCGGACCTGGCGGTCGAGGTCGTGTCGAACTTCTACCTCGGGGCCGCGGCCCAGCTGACCCCGGCGCGGCTGCGGTCGCTCGGCGATCGCGGCTACTTCGAGCGCAGCGGCTTCAACAACCTGTTCCGCGACGTGCGGCTGGTCGGGGCCGACGCGGCCGGCAAGCTGGCCGACGAGCTGCTGGCCCTGTTCGCCCAGATCTTCGGGGTCGAGGCCGACGCGCCGGCGACGTTCGACCTGCAGCTCGGCGACCCCGAGCCGACGCGCAACCCCGACCTGGTGCGGGCGATGAAGCAGCTGGCGGTGCGCCGCGACATGGACGCGCGCCAGCGGGTCTACGTGGCGGTGATGAACGCGACCTTCCTGATGCCCATCAACCCCGCGGGCCGCATCCCTGACGAGCCGCTCGAGGTCGACCGGCTCGGCAACTTCCCGGTGATCGCGGCCTTCACCGAGGTCGACTCGCTGCGGCTGTGGCAGCCGAAGGGCTGGCCGTTCGCGCTGGTGCCGGGGTCGCGGCTGGTGCCGATCGCGGTGTCGCGGCGGGTCGGCTCGCTGCTGGTGAACCCGCGCGGCAACGTCGGCGGCGAGCTCTACATCAACGAGCTCGAGTCGATCGAGGGCGCGCTGCGCCGCCGCAACAACTAGCGAGGCACGGCGCCGACGCGGGCGCGGCACGAGGGGGCGCGATGGAGGGCGAGTTCTCGAGCACCACGACCTTGACCGCGGACGAGCGGCGCGAGCTGTACGCCCGCCGCGACGGTCCCGGGCTGCGCAGGTTCACGGTCCAGCTCGCCCTGCTGGCGGCCTCGGCGGCCGCCGTGGTCGCGCTCGCCGACGCCGACGCGTGGTGGTTCTGGCCGGCGTTCGCGGCCTACAGCGTACTGCTGGCGTCGATGTTCGCGCCGATGCACGAGGCCGGCCACGGCACCGCCTTCGCCAGCAAGCAGCTCAACCGCCGGGTGTTGCAGATCGCCGCGAACCTGTCGCTGCTGCCCCCGACCGCGTTCGTCGCCTTCCACTTCGAGCACCATCGCAAGACCCACGAGGTCGGCGACCCCGAGATCCCCGGCGGCAACCTCGAGCTGGCGGCCTGGCCCAAGAACCCGATCGCGGCGCTGATCGTGCTCAGCGGGCTGCCGCTGCTGCTCGGCAAGCTGATCGTGCTGCTCACCCTGGTGGTGCCGCGCGGGCCGCAGTGGTTCGACAAGTGGCTGCCGTGGCTGCCCGCGGCCCAGCGCCCGGCGACGATCGCCGAGGCGCGGCGGATCCTCGCCGGCCTGGCCGCGCTGGCGCTGCTGGCCTGGCAGGTGTGGCCGCCGCTGGGCTGGCTGCTGGCCGGCTTGGCCGGCGCGCACGTGGTCCTCGGGCCGTACCTCGCGGCCGAGCACACCGGCATGCCGACCACCGGCGACGTGCTGGCGCGCACGCGATCGATCCGCAGCAACGCGGTCGTCAGGTGGCTGTTCTGGAACATGCCCTACCACGCCGAGCACCACGGCTGGCCCGCCGTGCCGTTCCACGCCGTGCCGGCCCTGCACCGCCGCGTCGCGCCCGGGCTGCCGCACCGCTACCGCGGGTACCTGCACGTGTACCTGGCGGCGCTGCGCGGCAGGTGACCTCGAGGACATGCCCCCTGAGGCATGTCCTAGGAACCATGTCCTATTGAGCATGTCCCGTGAGACATGGGATTCCTCGAGCTCGACCGAGGACGCGTCGACGCCCGGCCGGCATGTCACCTCGGGTCGTCCGGCGGCTTGCCTCGTGCGACCGCGCGGGCTCGACTGGCGTCACGTGGGCCGCAGCGCGGACGACTCATCGCTTCCCGGCCGGGTTCTACCGCGCCGCGCCTCGGCGGTCCGCCCGACCGGCCAGCGCTCAGCCTCGTGCTCTGTCTCGAAGAACATGTCCTCACAGACATGCTCTCGCAGGCGTCACTTCTTCGGCGCGAACGCGACCTGCACGACCTTGCCGCTCTCGACCTGGCCGGGGGTCACGTCTTGCGACACGGCGATGCCGGAGCCCGAGGCGCGCAGCTCGACGTGGTTGCGGCCGGCGAGGTCGAGCGCCTGCGCCAGCGTGAGGCCGGTGAAGTCGGGCATGCCGGTGGTGACCTTGGGGTGGGCCGTGCCGCTGCCGCGCTCGTCGGAGCCGGGCAGTGACGGCTCGCCGTCGATCTCGGCGAGCACCCCGAGCGCGGCCTCCATCTGCTTGGCGGCCACCACCACCGGCTTCGGCGGCGGCGGCGTCTTGCCGTCGTCGCGCGGCACCCCGAGGTGGGTCATGATCTGCCCGCCGAGGCGGGCGAAGCTGGGGGCCGCGACGTCGTTGCCGTAGTGGGCGCCCTCGGGCACGTCGACCGACACGAGGATCACCACCCGCGGCGCGCGGGCCGGCAGCGCGCCGATGAAGCTCGAGTAGTACATGCCGTCGGCGTAGCCCTTGGTGCCGGCCTTCTGCGCCGTCGAGGTCTTGCCGGCCACCAGGTAACCGGCGACGTGGGCGTTGTTGCCGGTGCCGAGCTCGGTGTGGACGACGTCCTCGAGCATGCGCATCACGGACTTGGCGGTCGAGCTGCGGACCAGGCGCTCGCCCTCGGGCGCGTGCTCCCACACGCTGCCGCCGCGGGCGTCGAGGATCTTCTGGACGATGGTGGGGTCGTGATAGACGCCGTCGTTGGCCAGCGCGCCGAAGGCCGCGGTCACCTGCAGCGGCGACGCGGCCATGCCCTGGCCGAACGCGATGTTGGCCATCTGGATGTCGGACCACTTCTCCGGCGGCGCCAACAGGCCCGCGGTCGCGCCCGGCAGCTGGACCCCGGGGCGCTCGCCGAAGTGGAACTTCTTGACCCACTTCGAGAGCGTCTGCTTGCCGAGGCGGTCGGCGATCTTGGTCGTGCAGATGTTCGACGACGCCGCCAGGATCTCCGTCACCGTCAGCCACTCGGCCGCGTGCGCGTCGTGGATCGTGTTGCGCGGGGTGTACTTCCAGCGGCCCTTCTCGCAGTAGAACGTCTCGTTCTCGCGCACCGCCCCGAGCTCGAGCGCGGCCGCCACGGTCACCGCCTTGAGCGTCGAGCCGGGCTCGTAGGCGGCCTGCACGGCCAGGTTCTGGGTCTGCTGGGCCTTCTCGACCGGGTGGTTGGGGTCGAAGGTCGGCCGGTTGGCCAGGGCGAGGATCTCGCCGTTGCGCGGGTCGAGCACCAGGATCGAGGTGCCGACCGGGTTCCACTGGCGGACGAGGGTGTTGATCTCCTCCTCGACCATCGCCTGGATCGCCGAGTCGATCGTCAGCACCACCGTGTCGCCGCGCGCGACCCCGGGGTCGGGCACGCCGTCGACCAGCAGCTTCTTGCCGGCCGCGAAGTAGGCCGGCGACAGCGCCTCGCGCCCGCGCAGCTGCATGTCGAGCCCGAGCTCGACGCCAGCGGTGCCGCTGCCCTGGGCGCCGACGCGGCCGAGCACGTGCGAGGCCAGGAGCCCGCGCGGGTACACGCGCGCGGTCGACGGCTCGAACGACACGCCGGGGATGCCCTTGGCCTGCAGCGCGGTCACCTGCGCGTCGGACAGGGGCAGGCGCAGCAAGCGATAGGCCTTGTCCTTGGCGATCTCCTCGCGCAGGTAATCGGCGCTCTCGTCGGGCTCGAGCTCCAGCACCGCCTCGACGAGCGCCTCCTCGGCCCCGCGCGCGCGCACGAGGCGGGGGTTGATGGCGATCTTGTGTACGCGGTCGTCGACCGCCAGCGTCATGAAGTCGCGGTCGACGATCTCGCCGCGGCTGGCCGCCAGCTTGAAGCTACGCAGCTGCTGGCGGTTGCCCTGCTCGGCGTAGGCCTCGTGCTCGACGGTGGCGAGCCGGGTCGCCTTGACCCCGGCGCCGACCAGCGCCGCGCAGATCGCCGCGCCGACCAGCGACGCGCGCCGCCCGACCGCCCGCATGTCGCTCGCCATCGGCGCGGGGATCAGGTTCTTGCGCATGGTGTTGCCGCGCTTTTCGGACATGTTCGATCCGCCCTGTCTCATCCGCCATGTCCCTTGGGACCGGTCTGATTGGACTCGTCACGCAGCCGGATCGCCTGCAGCCGGTCCGGCGTGGCCGGCACCATCTGCATGCGCCCGGCCGCCACGTCCTCGATGTAGTCCGGGTGGCGCAGGTAGGCCCGCTCGGCCTCGAGCCGACGCTTCTCGTCGAGCAGGCGCCCGTGCTCGGCCGTCAGCTCGGCGATGTCGGCCCCGAGCTCGAGCACCCGCGCCCGCGTCCGCACCTGGACCACGCCGGCCGCGGTCATTAGCCCGAGCGCCAGCATCAACACCAGCGGCAGCCCGGTCGGCCGGCGCGGCGGCGGCGGCGGCAGGCCGTCGTCGGCGCGCTGGAAGCCGTGCTCGAAGTTCGCCGGGGTCGCGCCGCGCCGCCCGTTGCGGCCGCGCGCGGGCGCGGTGGTGGGCGGCGGCGTCATGGCAGCGCGCGCTCCACGACGCGCAGCCGGCTGCTGCGGCTGCGCGGGTTGGCGGCCACCTCGGCGTCGCCGGGCGCGGCGCCCTGGCGGTAGCCGGCGGGCACGACGAAGCGGGGCTGCGGCAGGTCGCGGGCGGCGATCGGCAAGCCGGGCGGCGGCTGCTCGGCGCGGGTCAGGGCGGAGAACCGCTGCTTGGTCGCGCGGTCCTCGAGCGAGTGGAACGTGATGATGCCGAGGCGACCGCCGACCTGCAGCCGCTCGGGGGCCGCGCTCAGCAGCGCATCGAGCTCGCCGAGCTCGTCGTTGACGCGGATCCGCAGCGCCTGGAAGGTGCGCGTGGCGGGGTGGATCCGCAGCCCCAGCTTGCGCCGCTGCGGCGCGCTCATGGCCGCGGCCACGACCTTCGCCAGCACGCCGGTGGTGGTCGGCCGCACCGCCACGATCGCGGTGGCGATCCGCGAGGCGTCGGTCTCCTCGCCGTAGTCGCGCAAGATCCGGGTCAGCTCCCCCACGCTGATGTCGGCCAGCAGCTGCGAGGCCGACATGCCGCGGCTCGGGTCCATCCGCATGTCGAGCGGGGCGTCGGCCTGGAACGAGAAGCCGCGCGCGCCCGTGTCGAGCTGGTGTGAGGACACTCCGAGGTCGGCGAGGATGGCCGTCGCTGCCGCCACGCCGGCCGCTTCGAGCACCGCGGGCAAGTGACGGAAGCTCGAGTGCACGAGCTCGACGTCGGCGGGGACCTTCTGGCGCGCCTCGGCCAGCGCCTCCTCGTCGCGGTCGAGGGCGATGGCCCGCAGCTTGGGCCCGTCCGGTCGCGCCGCGGCGTAGGCGGCCAGGACGGCGAGCGTGTGCCCGGCCCCGCCGCAGGTCGCGTCGACGAACACCGGCGCCTCGGCGCGCACGAGCGCCGGCGTCAGCGCCTCGCAGACCTCGCGGACCAGAACCGGCCTGTGAAATTCGGAGGACATCGCGGGCGCGCCAGGGGGGTGTGACAGCGCCGGCCGGCCCGGTCAAAAAACCGGACCGGCCGGCGCCGGGGAGGTGCCCGCGCGGGGCGCCCGCGCCGGACTCGGCCGTGGACGGAGGGCGTCTACGTCGAAAATTAGCCGGCAAAAACGGCACTTTGGACGCTTTTCATTGACCCCCCGGGGCCAAAATTTGTAGGTTGCGCTGCCTTATTTCGAGGGAGCCCGCCGTGCTTTCGACGCGGATGAAGAATTATCGCCAGCTCTTCGAGTCCTCGGAGCTCCTCTGGGAAAAGCTCGGGATGCTCAATGCCGCGCAGCGTCGGAACTTCGACGAGCGCTTCATGATGTCGTGGATCTTCCACGACTTCGCCCTCGAGGGGCAGATGCTGTCGGTCGCGGAGATCAAGGCCGCGATCGACGACGAGATCATCTCGACGCCGAGCTTGATCCCCGCGTATCTGCACGTCAAAGCGGTGCGCGACGGCATCTACATGCTGCTCGAGACCCGCGGACAGCGCCTGCAGCTGTCGCTCGAGTGGCTGAAGAAGCTGCACCAGACGCTGCTGCCGCAGGGCAAGAAGGATCAGGTCCAGTACCGCAAGGACAACCCGATCCACCGCATGTACTTCCACGACCTCGCGCCGGCCGACAAGATCAGCTACCGCATGCGCAAGCTGACCGACTGGTTCCGGACGGAGGAGTGCCGCAAGGCCCACCCGATCGAGCTGGCGGTCGAGGTCCACCGCGAGCTGATCCGGATCTTCCCCTGGCCGGACATCAGCGGGCGCGTCGCGCGCTTGGCGATGAACGCGATCCTGATCGCCGAGAACTACTGGCCGTGCATCCTGCACCACAACGAGCGCCAGACGTACTACGACGTGCTTCGGCTCGATCAGGACCAGCTGCTGCAGTTGGTGCTCGACAGCATGGACGAGGGGATCCGCTCGTCGAGCAAGCTCTACCAGAGCATTGTTGATTCGTCGCGCGCGTGACAGACCTTAGGCACCGCATGCCCGTGCCGAACAACCTCCAGGCCCGGCCGCTGCGCGCCGTCCGCGATGCGCAGGTGTTCGCCCGGGCGCGCCTGCCCTCGCGCCACGGCGAGTTCGAGATCGTGTCGTTCATCGACGACGTCGGCCGCACGCTCGACGACGTGGCGATCGTGCGCGGCGACGTCCGCGGCCGCGTCGAGGTGCCGACGCGGATCCACTCCGAGTGCCTGACAGGCGACGTGTTCGGCTCGTTCCGCTGCGACTGCCGCGACCAGCTCGAGCTGGCGCTGCAGCGGATCGCCGGCGGCGACGCGGGCATCATCCTGTACCTCCGCCAGGAGGGCCGCGGGATCGGCATCGCCCAGAAGATCCGCGCCTACCACCTCCAGGAGCAAGGCCTCGACACCGTCGAGGCCAACCTCCACATGGGTTTCGATGATGACCTGCGCGACTACTCGGTCGCGGCGGCGATGCTGCGCGCGCTCGAGGTCGGCTCGGTCGTGCTGCACACCAACAACATGCGCAAGATCGCCGGCCTGCAGCAGGGCGGGGTCGCGGTGACCCGCCGCGAGCCGCTGATCGCCGAGGCCCGCGAGCACAACCGCCGCTACCTGGCGACCAAGCGCGACAAGAGCGGTCACCTGCTCTGAGGGACATGTCTGTTCGGGCATGGCCTCTGCGCCATGTCCGATCGGACATTTCCCCGCGGACATGCCCCATCGAACATCCGGGACGCGCGGCGGCCGCTTGTGCGGCGCGGCCGCCGCGGATACCGTGGCTGCATGACGGACGCTGCCATCTCCGACGCCGAGGCGATCGCCATCCTGGGCGACGCCTTCGTCGAGCCGATCGTCGTCGCCATCGCCGAGCCCGACGCGTGGTGGGGCCAGCCGGAGGTGACGCTGCGCTTCCGCGTAGAGCCGGTCGAGGACGCCGGCTGGGCCGACTTCAAGCGCGAGCTCGACACGCACGGCCTCGGCCGGACGCGGACCGGCCAGTGGATCGAGCTGGTGCCGCGCGGCACGACCGTCTCGCGCGCGCGCTACCAGGCGTTCGCGCTCGGCCTGCGCGACGCGATGCCGGCGATCTTCGTCCGCCTCGGGCCGCACGACGAGGACCCGGCGCACGCCTTCCTGGTCGCGACCCTGCGCGACGCCTCGCTCGTCACGCGCGAGGAATTCGCCCGCGCCATGCGCGGCTGACCCCGCGGCCAGCCGCGGCTTGTTCGTCGCCCGCGACGCCTCGCGCGGTCGCCTGCGCCCTGCCTCGCACGGGCGCGCGAGCCCACGGCTGCCTCGCGCGGTCGCCTGCGCCTCCCCGGGCGCGCGAGGCCACGACTGCCCCGCGCGGTCGCCTGCGCCCTGGCTCGCGTGGGCGCGCGAGCCCACGGCTGCCTCGCGCGGTCGCCTGCGCCCTGCCTCGCCGGGCGAGCCCGCGGCTGCCTCGAGGCCCGCGACGAAGCGTCCGGCGAACCAAACAAGAAGCGGCGGAGCACGATGCTCCGCCGCGGGTCACCTCGGGCGCGATGCCGGTTCGAGTTGCGGGGGACGAGCCCCGTCAGGGGTTTCCGGCCGCGGTGGGCCGGGTGCCACGGGCGTGGCGCGCGGTCAGTCGCCGGGCTGACCAGTGGGTGACTTTCGGCGGCGCGGCGGCGCCGTCGCAGGGTCGGTCCGCGCGGGGCGAACCGGTGGAAGCGTGACTTTGCGGCCGCGATCACGCGACCGGGGGTGTCACTGCGTGCCCGCCCCGCAGAGCGGACACGGGAAGGGGCGGCTCGGCGAAGCGAGCCTCAGACCCCGGCAAAGGCTAGTGCGCACCTCCTGAAGAGCAGGACAGTCGAGGCGCAGCGCAAAGACGACACACACAACGATCTGCTTGGTTCATCAGCTACCTCCTTTTGCCGGTGGCCTGAGGGTGACGATCCAACCTTAGCAAGCTTGTGTGCGCCGGCAAAGAGTTGTGGCGGGCCACGCCCCTCTCGCGGCGGACCCGCGAGCAGAGGCCCGCGGAGCCGGCGCGGGAGCGGGTTTGACAGTGCGCCGCCCCGCGTGGCAAGAGCCAGGCGATGAGGTCCGCGTGGTAAGCTCCGAAGTGGTTCAGACCGGCCCCGATCACGCGCCGGTGTTCGCCGCTCCGGCGCGCTGGGGCCTGCGCGTGCACGCCGGCCGGCTCGCGGTCGAGGACGTGGCGCTCGCCGAGATCGCCGCGGCCGTGGGGACGCCGACGTACGTGTACGGCGCCGGCGAAATCGCCGCTCGCTTTCATGCCCTGGCCCGCGCGTGCCGCTCGCACCCGACGCTCATCGCCTACGCGGTCAAGGCCAACAGCAGCCAGGCGGTCCTGGCTCACCTCGCGCAGCTCGGCGCCGGGGCCGACATCGTGTCCGGCGGCGAGCTGCGGCGGGCCCTCGTGGCCGGCGTGCCGGCCGACAAGATCGTGTTCTCCGGGGTCGGCAAGCTCGACGCGGAACTCGACGCGGCGATCGCCGCCGGCGTGCGCGCGATCAACATCGAGTCGGTGGCAGAGCTCGACCGCGTGGCCGCCCGCGCCCGCGCCCTCGGCCGCGTGGCCGCCGTCGCCCTCCGCCTCAACCCCGACATCGACCCCGACACCCACCCGTACCTGGCCACCGGCCTGCGCGAGAGCAAGTTCGGCATCGCCATGAGCGACGGCGCGGCCGTGGCGGCCCGCGCCCGCGCCCTGCCCGAGCTGCGGCTGGTCGGCCTGGCCTGCCACATCGGCTCGCAGATCCTCGACGCCGCGCCGTTCCTGGCCAGCTTCGAGCGCCTGTGCGGCCTCGTGCGCGCGCTGCAGGCGGACGGCGCGCCGCTGCGCCAGCTCGACCTCGGCGGCGGCATGGGCATCGCCTACGCGCCGACCGACCGCGAGCTCGACGTCGAGCGCCTCGGCGCCGCCCTCACCGCCGCGGTCGCGCCGCTCGGCCTCGAGCTGGTGCTGGAACCGGGCCGCTTCCTGGTCGGCACCGCCGGCGTGCTGCTCACGCAGGTGATCGGGCGCAAGCGCAGCGGCGAGCGCGAGTTCGTGATCGTCGACGCGGCGATGAACGACCTGCTGCGCCCGGCCCTCTACGGCGCGTACCACCCGATCGTCCCGGTCGAGGTGGCCGCCGGCGAGCGGCCGACGCTGCGCGCCGACGTCGTCGGGCCGGTGTGCGAGTGCGGCGACTTTTTGGCGGAGAACCGCCTGATCGCCGCGGCCGAGCCGGGCGAGCTGCTCGCGGTCCTCAGCGCCGGCGCCTACGGCATGGCCATGGCCTCGACCTACAACTCGCGCCCGCTGGCCGCCGAGGTGATGGTGCACGGGCGCGAGTTCGCGGTCACGCGCGCGCGCAAGACCGTCGACCAGCTGATCGCCGAGGAGCAGCTCCCGGCCTGGCTGGCGCGCTGACAGGCTGTTCTTCGGGCAGGTCGGCTGCGACGCGGCGGCTGCCTGCCCTTGCCGTGGGCTCGCCTGTCCCTTCGGCCAGACCGACGCCCGGAGAACCGGCGCTGCTCCAAGGACCTCTGCGGCGCCACGTCGCCCCCGGGTCAGCACCCGCATGGGAAGTTCGGCGCCGCTCCCTGGATCATCTCGCCGCACGCTCACCTGTCCTTTCGGGCAGCCCGTCACGCGAAGGTTGGGCGCTGACCTGACGGACATCTTCCGCGCGCCGCATTCGCCTGTCCTTTCGGGCAGCCCGCAAAGGCGCTGACCGGACGGACATTTCTCGCGCGCCGCGTTCGCCTGTCTCTTCGGGCAGCCCGCCCCGCGCGCAGGTTCGGCCCTGACCTGACGGACATCTTCCACGCGCAGCCCGCCTGTCCCTTCGGTCAGCCGCCGCGCGGACAGTCAGCGCTGACCGCCGGACCTTCTCGCCTCACATGTCTCTCGGGACAGCCGGCGGCTGAGCTCGCCACACCTTCCCTAACGTCAGCTTGCGGCCATGCGCGAGGTCCAGGGCCCCCTGCCACACAGGACATCACGGCGCGGGCGTGCGCGCCCGTGGGCGCCGCTGCGCGTCGGCGATCGCGGCCGCGTGCGCGACAACGGATTCTTGCGCCTCGTGGCCGGCGCTGGCTATCGTCCGCCGCGATCGACACGCTCATGAATTACTCGCGCGCCCACACCCTGTTCACCGACCTTCGTACGTTGATGTTCGCCCTCGTCCTCGCGCCGCTGGCGGCCGCGGGTTGCGGCGGCGGCGAGGGCAAGGACGACGCCGGCGACGGCCCCGAGATCGACTGCAGCACCGGGACGACGCCGAAGTTCTCGGAGATGACGGCCGTGTGGGGCAAGTGCACCACCTGTCACGCCTCGACCCTGAGCGGGGCGAGCCGCGTGAACGCGCCCCCGGGCGTCGACTTCGACGTCTACGCCGCCGCCAAGACCCACGCCCAGACCGCCATGCACGAGGTCTACGAGGGCGAGATGCCGCCCGCCGGCCTGCCCGCGCTGTCCACCGAGGAAGAGGATCAGCTGTTCCGCTGGGCCAGCTGCGGCACCCCCGAGTGACGTGCCCGCAGGGACATGCCCCGAAGGGCATGTCCCTCTCGACATGTCATCGAGGACATGTCTATGAGGGCATGTCCTCGATGACATGTCCTCAGCGACCGCTCGGGTCAGGCGGGCCCGGCGCTGAACTTGAGGCCGACGATGGCGACCACCAGCATCGTCAAGAACAGCAGCCGCAGCGGCGCCACCGGCTCGCCGAGCAGCATCATCCCGCCGATCGCGGCCCCGGCGGCGCCGATCCCGGTCCACACCGCGTAGGCGGTGCCGATCGGCAGCGTCTTGCTGGCCTGGGCCAGCAGGGCGAAGCTGGCCACCAGGGCGACCACGGTGACGAGCGTCGGCAGCGGCTTGTTACGAAAGTCGAAGCCGTCGCTCCACTTGAGGCCGAGGGCCCAGCCGACCTCGAGCAGACCGGCGACGAACAGATAGATCCACGCAGTGGACATGATGGCGCGCTCCTTCCACGCGTCGTCTTGTCCTCACCGGGTACGGCGCACCTCGTCCGGGCCCGCGAAGCGGGCGAGCTTCGGGTCAGCTTAGCCGCTCCCCCGTGGCGGGCCCGGCGGGGACGCGTGAGCCAACTCCGGCCCCCGCCGTCCCACCTGTCCTTTTGCGCAGGTCTTTCGCGCCTGGCGGCCGGGCCGCGGCGCGTGGGCGATCAGCCGGGCGGCACGAAGTTCTCGCAGGCCTGGTCGATGACCGCGATCGCGTCGTGGAAGAACGGCTGGAACGAGTCGGCGCAGATCTGGCCGATGCTGCCGTAGGTGAACATCTCGGCGAACTCGACGATGCGGTACGCGACCTCGGCCGCGCTGGCGCACTCCGGGTTCTCGGGGCCGATCAGCGCCAGCGTCACGATGTTGGTCTCGACCCCGCCCTTGAGCGCCACCAGCTCGTTGAACCAGTCGGGTGGGTCGCCGGAGGAGCCGTCCTCTTCCTCGTCGGTGATGACGACCAGGACCAGCAGCGCGTCCTCGCGGACGAAGCCCTCGTTGCACTGGCCGGGCTGGCCCAGCTCGGGCCCCAGCGCGCGCAGGGCCGCCTGCAGCGGCTTCTCGTTGCTGTCGCCCGCCGTCCCGACCTGGGCCGCGCAGGCGAACTTGCTCGCCAGGTCGTCCTGCTCCGTCATGTAGCGCTGGCCGCTGACATACGGCCCGCACGTCGCCTTGCTCGAGTTGCTGCCGCTGGTGCGGGTGATGAGCCCGCCGAGCACCCCGCACGGGCTCTCGTTGCCGTCGTACTTGTCGGTCGCGACCACCCCGATGTGCAGGCTCTCCGCGTCCTCGAGCTGCTGCTGGATCTCCTGCACGAAGCCCGGGAAGCTCGCCACCAGGTTGTCCTGCTCGTTCTTCATGCTCGCCGAATTGTCGACCACGAACAGCAGGTCGACCTTCAGGCACGCCTTGGGCGGCGGCGGCGGCCCGGCGTCGGGCGTCTCGCCGATGTCGAACTTCGGCCCGCTCGCGCCGCTCGGGTCGACCGCGCTCGTCGCCTCGTCCTCGGTCGCGCTCGCGCTCGTGCCGGCCGCCTCGCCGGTCGAAGTCGGCGCCGCGGTCGACGTCGCGTCCTCGCTGGTCTGCGGCAGCGTGCCGACCCCCGAGACGATCGCCGCGGTGGCCGAGGCGCGGCCGCCACCGTCGTCGGAGCAGGCAGACAGCGCGAGCGAGGCGAGCGTGACGAGGGCCGCGGCGCGGAGCATGTCGCCACGGTACGTCGCGCCCGCGGCCTGCTCAAGCTGCGCCGCGCCGCGCGACCGACCTGCAGTTCTCGGGTCGGCGCCGATTCACGCCTTGCGGACCGGCGGGCCGCCTCGCGCCCTGGGGGCCTGCAGGCCTCGCCTCAGGCCGCGCGACGGACCAGGTGGAC
This sequence comes from Nannocystis bainbridge, assembly GCF_028368995.1. Classification (GTDB taxonomy): domain Bacteria; phylum Myxococcota_A; class Polyangia; order Nannocystales; family Nannocystaceae; genus Nannocystis; species Nannocystis bainbridge. The sequence continues at coordinate 2,216,270 of NZ_JAQNDL010000001.1, forward strand.
CACCGCGAAGCGGGCCGCGTCGTCGGTCCACGCCTGGGTCAGCGTCAGACCTGCGCTGGAGGACATGTCCGAAAAGCCATCCAGCGTATACTTGTGCGACAGCTCGGTCAGGATCGACTCGCGGGCGCGGAAGCTGAAGCTGCGGCCGCCGACCCCGACGACCTGGTCGATCTTGCTGACCAGGTGCATCTCGATGCGGCTGGCGGCCTCGTTGAACACGGCGCGGTGGGCGAAGCGGCCCGGCTGGAACTCACCGCCGAGCTCGCTGTTGATGCGGTGGAGCAGGTTGAGGTTGAACGCCGCGGTCACCAGGTCGCGGTCGTTGTAGGCGGCCTCGAGCACCGACTTCGACTTGACCAGGTCGATGCCGACCAGCGCGCCCTCGCAGCCGGGCGCGCGGGCGATGTTTCGCAGCAGCGCGGTCGCCTCGCTCGGGTCGAAGTTGCCGATCGTCGAGCCCGGGAAGTACACCAGGCTGCGGCCGAGCGCCCCGACCGGCAGGGCGAACGGGCGCGTGAAGTCGGCGTGCAGCGGCAGCACCTTGAGCTTCGGGTACTCGGCCTGGATCGCCGCGCTGGCGGCCAGCAGCGGCTTCTCCGACACGTCGACCGGCACGTACGCGGTCGCGTCGAGGTGGTCGAGCAGCAGCCGGGTCTTGATGCTCTCGCCGCTGCCGTACTCGACGATGATCCGGCGCGGGCCGACGGCGGCCGCCATCTCCATCGCGTGGTCGCCGAGGATCTCGATCTCCGCGCGGGTCAGGTAGTACTCCGGGGTCTCGCAGATCGCCTCGAACAGGTGCGAGCCGCGGGCGTCGTAGAAATACTTGGAGGGCAGGCGCTTGACCGGGCGCGACAGCCCCTCGATCACGTCGGCGAGGAACCCGTCGGCTGGCGCCTGCGTCGCCTCGTCATCGCGCGGGCGTTGGTGGAGCGGTCGCATCATGCATCCTTGGTGAGACGGATCCCCGTGAACGGCCACCGCGCCCGGGGCGGAAAGAAATTGCGGTAGCTGGCACGCAAATGATCCCGCGGGGAAGCGCACGAACCGCCGCGCAGCACCATCTGGTTCGACATGAACTTGCCGTTGTATTCGCCGAGCGCGCCCGCCGGCGGGTGATAGCCGGGGTACGGCAAGTACGCGCTCGCGGTCCACTCCCACACGTCGCCGAACAGCTGCGCCGGCCGGGGCTCGGCCTGCGGCGGCGCGTCCGCGACGGTCGGGTGGAGGCGGCCCGAATCGACGAAGTTACCGGCCACCGGCGCGCCCTCGGCCGCCGCTTCCCACTCGAACTCGGTCGGCAGGCGGGCGCCGGCCCAGCGGGCGAACGCGTCGGCCTCGTAGTGCGACACGTGGACCACCGGCGCGTGCGGGTCGAGCGGGCGCGGCCCGCCGAGCGTCATCTGCCACCATGTCCCCTGGGACATGTACCAGTAGAGCGGCGCCGTCCAGCCCTCGGCCTGCGCCTGGGCCCAGCCGTCGGCCAGCCACAGCGTGCTGCGGCGGTAGCCGCCGTCGGCCACGAACTCCGCGTACTCCGCGTTGGTCACGCAGCGCGACGCCAGCGCGTGCGGCCGCAGCAGCGTCTGGTGGCGCGGGCCCTCGTTGTCGAAATGAAAGCCCGCGCCGGCGTTGCCCACCTCGCGCAACCCGCTCGGCCCCGGGCACCAGCGCAGCGGCGCCGCCGGTCGCGACGACGGCGGCGCCGCCTCCGCCCGCAGCCCCGGCCGCAGCGGGTTCTGGGCGTACAGGTGCAGCAGGTCCATCAGGATCAGCTCCTGGTGCTGCTGCTCGTGCTCGAGCCCGAGGCGGACCCGCTCGACCAGCCACGCCGGCCCGCCGCGGGCCAGCAGCTCGAGCATCGCCGCGTCGACGTGGGTCCGGTACTGCAGCACCTCGGCCCCGGTCGGCCGCGTCAGCAGCCCGCGGCGCGGCCGGCTGAACTGCGGGCCCACCGACTCGTAATACGAGTTGAAGAGGACCTCGAACTGCGGGTGAAACGGGCGGTAGCCGGGGTCGGCCGGGCCGAGCACGAACGTCTCGAAGAACCACGTCGTGTGCGCCAGGTGCCACTTGGCCGGGCTCGCGTCCGGCATGCTCTGGACCGCGAGGTCCTCCGCGGGCAGCCCCGCGACCAGCCCCTCCGTGGCCGCGCGCACCCGGGCGTAGGCCGCCTCCACTCAGAACCTCCCGCCGAGCGCGACCCCGAAGCCCTGGCCCGAAGGACCTGCCCCCAGGTGCAGCTGACCGCGGCGGGCCGTCTTGCCCACGCCGGTGTCCTGCCGCTCGAGCGTCTTCAGCTCGGCGCGCGACGACAGGGCGTCGACCGCCATGAACGCCGAGCCGGCCAGCCCGAGCCCGCCCGCCAGGCTGGTGACGCCGACGAAGCGCAGCGGCTCCTTGTCGCCGTACTGACCGATCAGCCACAGCGCGCTGAACACCGCCGCCCCGGCGTAGAGGGCGTAGCCGAGCCCGCGGGCCCACAGCTTGCCGCGCACGCGCAGGTCCCGGCCGGTGCTGGCGCCGCCGATGGCGACGATCGGCGTGCCGAGCAGCGTCGTCGTCAGGCCGAGGCTGGCGTACATGAAGTGCTTCATGCCGTAGTCGCTCGGGTCGGTCTTGCCGGCGCGACCGGCGTCGTAGAGCACGCCCATCAGCATGCCGACCGCCGAGAAGCCGACGCCGACGCCGGCGCCGACGCGGGCCCACTCCGACGGCGTCGACTCGCGGCCCTCGACGCACTCCCACGAGTTCTCGTGCACCGCCGTCACCGCCCCCAGCGGAGCCTGCTGCGCGCCGTTCTTCGGGTGCACGTAGTAGACCGCCGACTTGTCGGCGCGGGTCAGCGTCACGCACTCGCGCCCCGCGGTGCCGAGGATCACCAGCACCCGCCGCCCGGCCAGCCGCTGCCACTGCGCGTCGCTCACCGGCGCGGGGTAATAGCGCGGCATGTTGTCCGCGGCGGCCGGCGCCTCCGCGGCGGTCGCGTCACCGGCGACCGCGTGGTGGATCAGCGTGACATGACCTTCGGGCAAGGTCCGATCGGACATGTCCGAAGCGCCATCCACGATCACCGCCTCGGGCCCCTCGTAGCTGCGCAGGCCGGCGGGCGGGGTGAGGGCGAGCGACACGACGGCGAGCGCGGCGAGCATGGCCACAGTCTACACGGCCTTGGGCGGCGCCTGCAGCAGGGCCTCGACGACCCGCTCGAGCCGCATGCCGCGGCTGCCCTTGACCAGGAGGGCGCCCGGTCGCTCGGCGAAGGTGGCGCGGACGGCCGCGACGAGGTCGGAGACGCCGAGCCCGGCGTGCCATGACGCGATCCCGCCGGCCTTGGCCGCGTCGGCGGCCGCCTGCGACAGCGTGCCGAAGGTGAACAGCGCGTCGAGCCCCAGCGCCGCCGCCAGCCGGCCGACCTCCGCGTGCAGCTCCGGCCCGCGCTCGCCCAGCTCGAGCATGTCGCCGATGACCGCGGCCAGCGGACCCGGCCGTGACGGGCGCAGCGCGGCCAGGCTCTGCAGCGCCGCCGTGACCGACCCGGGGTTGGCGTTGTAGTTGTCGGCGATCAGCAGGTGATGCTCGTCGAAGCGCAGCACCCGGCCGCGGTCGCCGACCGGCAGCACCCCTTCGAGCGCCTCGATCATCGGCCCGACCGGGCAGTTCAGGTGCAGCCCGACGGCCAGGGCCGCCGCCGCGTTGCGGGCGTTGTGGGCCCCGAACACCCGCAGGCTGAGGCGGATCTCCTCGACCTCGCCGCCGGGCAGGTGCAGCCGCAAGGTCGCGTGGGTGCGCTCGTCGAGCTCGACCCCGACGATCCGCACCGACGCCTCCGGACCTTCCCCGAAGGGCAGGATCGAAAGGCCAGGTGGGAAGTGCGGCGGCAGCAGCCGCTCGTCGTCGGGCACCACCGCGACCCCGCCGGGTCGGACGTGGCGCAGCGGCTCGGCCTCGGCGGCGGCGATCGCCTCGAGGCTGCCCATGAACTCGAGGTGCTCGAGCGCGACGCTGGTGATCACGGCGACGTCGGGGCGCACCAGCGCGGCCAGCCGCTCGTTCTCGCCGGGCGCGCTCATCCCCAGCTCGAGCACGATCGCCTCCGGGTGGTCCGGCCCGTTGAGCAGCGACAGCGGCACCCCGAGGTGATTGTTGAGGTTGCCGCGGGTCGCCAGCACGCGCCCGTGGCGGCTGCGCAGCACCGCCTCGATCAGCGCGCGCGTGGTCGTCTTGCCGTTGCTGCCGGAGATCGCCACCACCGGCCCGCTGCAGGCCTCGCGGACCGCCCCGCCGAGCGCTGTCAGGGCCGCGAACGTGTCCTCGACCTCGACCACCGTGACCGTCGGATCGTCCGGCAGCGGACGCCCCGGCGCCTGCAGGATCGCCGCGGCGCCGGCCCGGATCGCGTCGGGGATGAACGCGTGGCCGTCGCGGGCGGCCACGATCGGCACGAACAGGCCGCCCGGCACGGGGTCGCGGCTGTCGACGAAGGCGCCGCGGATCTCCCGCGAACCGGCGCGGAGCAGCCGTCCGCCGGAGGTCGCGGCCAGGGTCTCGGGGGTGAAGTGCACGAGGAGACCGTTAGCACCCCGACGCGGCCGCGCGCCACTCTTCGGCAGGGCCCGCCGCGGCGGCTGCGCAGCGGGTCGGCGGTGCAGCGCGGACACGGGGTGCCCGGGGGCCCGGGGACCGCGACGGGGCGAGCGTCCCCCGGTCGTTCGGCGCGGTCGCGGCGGGCGCCGACCGGCGTTTGTCCCATCACATGTCTTACGGGACATGTCCGATCGGACCTGTGATTGCGCGGCCCGGCGTTCGGCGGCCCCGCGCGCGGGCCCGGCTCGCGTTCGCCCGCGCCGATGCTCGCGCGTCGGCGCGCGCCTGCGTCGCAGCCGTCACGCGGGCGTGGCCGCGTCGACGCCGGGTCATGCTAGCCTCGTGGATGGGGAGCCTCATGCACACGCTGGTCCTCGATCCCGGCTTCTTGCCGGTCAAGGTCATCTCCTGGCGGCGTGCCCTGTGCCTGAGCTTCCTCGCCAAGGTCGAGGTCCTCGCCAGCTACGAGCGCGAGGTCCGGACCGTCGACCGCGGCTTCCCCACCCCCTCGGTCGTCCGCCTGCTGCACGCCGCGCGTCCGGGCCCGCAGGTGGTCCGGTTCTCGCGCCGCAACGTGTACCTGCGCGACAACCATCGCTGTCAGTACTGCGGCGTGCAGTACAGCGACCACGAGCTGACCCTCGACCACGTGGTCCCGCGCGTCGACGGCGGCAAGACCACCTGGACCAATGTCGTCGCCGCCTGCGCCGCCTGCAACCGGCGCAAGGGCGGCCGCACCCCCGAGCAGGCCGGCCTGCCGCTGCGCACCCGCCCGGCCCGGCCGAAGTGGACGCCGATGACCCTCGCCCAGCGGCTGCCGCTGCACGACGTGCCCGAGGCCTGGCGCGCCTGGCTCGGCGTCAAATATTAAAGGTGTCCCGAGGGACAGGTCGCACCGGCCGGGCCCGGCGAACGCGGCGGCCGTCTCGGCGCAGGCCCGCCGCGCCTGCGCGCGGACCATTCACCGCATCCTGTCCCGAAGGCCAGGTCGCCGGCCGGGCCCGGCGAACGCGGTGCCCTCTCGGCGCAGGCCCGCCGCGCCCGCGTGCGCCGGGGCCATCCTCCACATCCTGTCCCGAAGGCCAGGTCGCTCTTGTCTCACCCGGGGATCGTCGTCATGCACTCGGTGAGCGGCCCGGCGAGGCCGCTCCAGCCGTTGTAGCCGTTGTCCAGGCCGAGCACGGGCCCGACGATGAGCGGCTGCGAATCGGTGAAGTCGTCGAGGTCGACCTGCATCAGCTCGGCGCCGGTCTGGACGTCGCCCGAGCTGAGGATGTAGAGGCGCGGCTGCTGGTCGTCGAACAGCGGCCCTCCGAGCGCGTGGATCCCCCACGTCCCGTCGGTCTGGGCCAGCTGCGTCCCCGTGCCGGTCGTGTAGTCGATCTGCCACAGGTTGCTCGAGTCCATGGCGAACCCGAGGCTGTCGCTGACCTCGCCCTCGACGATGCCCGGCGACATGTCGTCGATGTCGGCCACCGACGCGTTGCCGAGGTCGGTGATCACCTCGAACGTCAGGTCGCCGTCGAGGTACGCGCCGGTGAAGCGGAGCAGGCGGTTGCCCTCGGTGTTGCCCACGTCCTCGCCGGTGTCCATGAGGTAGACCCGGCCGTCGCAGTCGGTGTAGAGCGCCTCGATGCGGATCGGCTGGGCCTGGCCGTCGTTCGGCACCGTGCCCAGCAGCGTCGCCTGGGCCGGCGTATCCTCGGTGGTCGGCGGCGCGGCGATGTGGAAGATCTGGGTCCCCTCGGCCGACTCGCGCGAGCCGATCAGTGAGCCGTCCTCGAGCATCGTCAGCCCGTTCTGGCCGTGGATCAGCGGCGCGTCGGCGACCAGCTCGTTGTGCACGAGCGCGACGACCGAGCCGTCGGACGGATCGATCTCGATGTACATCAGGTGATTTTCGACCGAGTACCACAGGTTCGGCGAGTCCCACAGCGGGTTGCCGCCGGTCGTCTCGGTGGTCGTCGCGTCGGTCGTCGTCGTCGTCGCGTCGGTCGTCGAGGTCGTCGTCGACGTCGTCGTCGCGTCGGTCGTCGGCAGCGCCTCGGTGGTCGCGTCGGTCGTGGTCGTGCTCGGATCGCTGGTGCCGAGCGTGGTGTCGGTCGCGCTCGTCGTCTCGCTGCCGCCGGTCGTCGGGTCGGTGTCGACGGTCGTCAGCGTCGTCGCCGTCGAGGCGTCCGAGTCGACCGCGGTGTCGGTCGAGCCCGGTTCGCTCGGGGTGCAGGCGACGAGGAGAGACAGGAGCGCGGCGCGGGCGGCATAATTCATGGGCAAGACGATCACCTCGTTCGAGACGGCGGTCGCCCAGTGTCGCGGCCTCGGCCCGGCTTGTCCAGGCAGGCGCGTGTCGGCCACGCGCGCAGGTATTCGCACCGCGCTCCGGCGCTCGCCGATGCGCGCGATGAACCCGCCGGGGCTCGCAATTGCGACCCGTCACCCGTCGCGTCGCAAGACGCGAAGCCCGCGCCGCGGCGCGCCGCCGATCGCTCGTCGCTCGCGGCGCGCGAGCTCGTCGTCGCGACGCGAAGGCGCGGCTCATACGTGATCGCGTCGAGCGACCGAGCTCGTCGGTGCATCTGTGCATGGTCGAAACGACATGTCCAAAAGCACATGTACAAAAAATCATGCCGATCGCGTCCCTCAGCCGCTCGCCGACGGCCAGCTCCTGGACGACGGACGTCGCACCGGGGGGCATCCGACCGCTCCTTCGATCACGAACGCCGCGACCCTCTCGCCAGAGCGCCGCGCTCGTGCGAATCGATCGCGCGGACTCGCACGAAACGCGCCCCAGGCCGGCTTGCGACGTGCGCTGGCTCAACTTTGACAGTGAAAATCAATTTCACTATTAACTCCGCCCCATGACGAACAAGCAAACGGTCGCCCTCGGCGACGTCAGCGAGACGCTCATGATCCCGCTGTGGTGCCGCGCGATCGAGACTGGCCGGCGCCGGCCGATCCTCCGCGACCCGCGGGCCCAGGAGATCGTCGCGCAGCTGGACTACGACTTCGAGCGGCGGTTCGCCTCGCAGCGCGACCTGGCCTTTCGCGCATGTCTGCGCACCGTCATGATCGATCGCTGGGTGCAGGAGTTCTTGCGCATGCACCCGGGCGGCACCGTGGTCGAGATCGGCACCGGGCTCAACACTCGCTTCGAGCGGGTCGACAACGGCGCCATGCGGTGGTTCGACGTCGACCTGCCCGACTCGCTGGCGCTGCGGCGGCGGTTCTTCAGCGACACCGCGCGGCGGCGCATGCTGCCCGGCGCGTTCGGCGACGACGACTGGCTGGCCCAGCTCGGCTCCGCCGGCGACGGCCCGTTCCTGTTCATCGCCGAGGCGGTCCTCGTCTACCTGACCGAAGAGACAGTCCGTCGCGGCCTCAACGCGATCGCCTCCGCCTACCCCGGCAGCCAGTTCGTGCTCGACACCGTGACCCGGCGCGCGATCGCCAGCCAGTCGCGGCCGATGATGCAGACCTACAACGCGCCGTTCGTGTGGGGCTGCGACGATCCGCGCACGATCGAGGCCTGGGGTCGCCACCGCTGCCTCGACTCGATCACCATGCTCGACCTGCCGCCCGAGCTGCGCCGCCGCGTCCCGCTCAAGCACCGCCTCGCCTTCTCGTACCTGCGCGCGCGCAAGCCCGAGGTGCTGCGCTCGCACGCGCTGCACCGCTTCGAGCTGCGCCCGCCCGCGTCCGCGTGAGCGCGCTCGCGTGACCTCGCCGGCGCAGCGAGCCGCGCCAAGATCTGCGCGCGGCGCCTGCGAATCATCCGGACGCTGCGAAGGCGCCGCGACGTCGCGCGTGCGGCGTCGCGAAGTGCACCTCGTCTCATCGACGCGGCGCGTGCGTCGCCGTGGCTCGCGCTCTGCCGCATGCGCGCTCTGCTGGCGAGCTCACGCGGCGGCTCGTGCGTCCCTCTCGCGCCATTCCCCTGGCGCGCGAGCATCCCCGCGGCTCGCGTTCGGCCTCACGCGCAGCGGCTGCGCGTCCCGTTCACGCCTTCTCCTGACGCCCGAGCATCCCCGCGGCTCGCGTTCGGCCTCACGCGCGGCAACTCGTGCGTCCGGCTCACGCCATCCTCCTGCCGCGCGAGCATCCCCGCAGCTCGCGTTCGGCCTCACCCGCGGCGGCTCGCTGTCCCGCTCACGCCATGCACGTGGCGCTCGTCGCTCGCAGCTTCTGGACCCCACGCGCGTGGCCGTGACACCCGTGACATCTCACCGACGTCGTCGTCTCGGGTTGCGAGCAGCCTCGCGAATGCGCCTCCGACGTCGAGGCCGTCGGCGCGAACGAGTTCACGGCCGTGTCACGATTCTGAATGTCAAAATCCACATGAAGTGGCGCAAATAGCCTGAGAATTCTCTCCCCGAGCCCGGCACGTTTAATTTTGAAAATCATTATCGCTTAACAATACCTTCCGCCGTATGCGAACCAGCTTGCGACGACCCCTCGTTGTCCTGTTCTCGGCGGCGTGCGTGCTCGCGTGTGGCACCACCGGGTCGGCGACGGACGCGACCTCCGACGGAGGCGTGACCACCACGACCGGCGCGAGCACGGCCGCGAGCACCGACGCGAGCACCGGGACCACGACCGCCGAGCCGACCACCGGCGGCACCACCGATCCCGCCGAGGCCCAGTGTCAGGCCGACCTGCAGGACTGCCCCGACGAGTTCAAGTGCGTGCTGCGGCGCGGCGCCGCCGACTGGGAGTTCGTGTGCTTGCCGGTCCAGGGCGACAACGCGGCCGGCGACGCCTGTCATCACGACGGCGTGGTCGCCGGCACCGACGACTGCGACGAGACCTCGTGGTGCATCGGCGCCTTCGACACCACCGGCGCGCCGTGGGAGGGCCTGTGTTACCCGCTGTGCGTCGGCGACGTGTGCGGCAACGACCAGCGCTGCGTCGGCATCGGCGCGCTCCCGGTGTGCGCGCCGATCTGCGACCCGCTGCTGGCCGTCGGCTGCACCGCCGACGAGGCCTGCATCTTCCGCGAGCCCGAGGGCTTCGTATGCTTCCCGCAGGGCACCGACGGCCACGCGATCGGCGAGGACTGCGAGACCGCGATCAGCTGCGCGCCGGGCCTGCACTGCTCGCAGCGGGTCGCCGGCTGCCCGCCCGAGGCGTTCTGCTGCACCGACTACTGCGACACCGGCAGCGCCGACAACACCTGCACCGCCCAGGGCATGGGCGCCACCTGCGAGACGATCGGCGCCACCGCGCCCGAGCAGGCCCACGTCGGCGCGTGCGTGATCCCGGAGTGAGCCATGACCGCGCGCGCACCCACGACCCTCGGTGAACCCGACGACCTCGTGCTCGAGCCGTCCGCCCGGGCCCTGCTCAGCGCCCTCGTGCGCGAGCTCGACGGCTGGACGAGCGAGCGCGCGCCCGGCCGCGAGTGGCTGCGCCTGGCCATGCCGGTCCAGGGCGGCGCGATCGAGGTCCCGCTGGCGCGGCCGTTCGGCGTCGGCCGGATCGCCGGCGGTCAGGCCCGCTGGCGCGACGCCGCCGGCGCCAGCGAGCCGCTGCCGCTCGCCCGCCTGGTCGCCCGCCTGGTCGAAGAGCCAGCCGTCGCCGCCGCGCTCGGCCTGTCCTCCGGGCCAGGTCTCGATCGCTTCGTCGCCCGCGTGCGCGCCAGCGCGGCCAACCTCGAGGCCACCGTCAGCGCGCGCGCGGCCGACCTCGACGTCCTGTTCAGCGAGCCGCTCGGCTTCATCGCCGCCGAGCAGGGCCTGCTGCTCGGCCACTCGGTCCACCCGGCCCCGCGCCTGCGCGAGGGGCTCGGCGACGGCGACGACGACCTCGTGCCCGAGCTGCGCGGGCGCACGCCGCTGTGCGTGTGGGCGGTCCGGCGCGAGCGGCTGCTCCACGGCGGCGACGAGGCACCATCCCTGCTGGCGCGCCTGGTCGCCAGCGACCCGGCGTGGGCGGCCCAGGCCGACACCGTCGGGCCCGAGTTCGTGCTGCTGCCGCTGCACCCGCTGCAGCACCGCGCGCTGCTCGACGATCCCTCGCTCGAAGCCGGTCGCCGGCGCGGCGAGCTCGTCCCGCTCGGTCCGCTCGGCGGCGCGTGGTCGGTGACCTCGTCGCTGCGCACGCTGCACCGCGACGGCGCGCCGTTCATGCTCAAGCAGTCGCTGCCGGTGCGGCTCACCAACTCGCGCCGGACCCTGTCGCTGGCCGAGCTCGACCGCGGCCTGCTGCTCGGGCGCGTGCTCGGCGACACCGACGCCCCGCTGCCGCTTCACCCCGACTTCCACATCCTGCGCGAGCCGGCGTGGTTCGGCCTGCGCGACGATCAGAATCAACCTGGCCCTTCGGTCAGCTTCTTCGCCCTGCGCGACAACCCGTTCCGCGAAGGCCAACCGGCCGAGATGCTGGCGACCCTGCTGCAGGACGATCCCCGCAGCGGCCGCAGCCGCCTCGCCGTCCGCCTCGAGCGGGCCGCCGCGCGCCTCGGCGTGCGCCCGATCGCCCTCGCCGAGGCGTGGTTCGTCCGCTTCCTCGCCGTCGCGTTCGCGCCGATCGTCGCCGCCCAGGCCGAGCTCGGCCTACTGCTCAGCGCCCACCAGCAGAACCTGGTGATCGGCTTCGCCGACGACGGCCTCACCCCGGCGCGCGCGTGGTTCCGCGACGCCCAGGGCACCGCGTACACCGAGCTCGCGCTGCGCCGCCACGGCGAGCGCGTGCCCGGGCTCGAGCGGGCGGTGTTCCGCGCGCCGCTGGCCGAGCGCGTGTGGGCCTACTCCGTCGTCATCAACGGCGTGTTCAACACCGTCGCCTCGCTGGCGATGATCCCCGGCCTCGACCAGGGCCTGCTGCTCGAGCACCTGCGCGCTTGCCTGCAGGGGCTGCGCGCCGCGGCGCCCGCCGACCCGCGCGCGATCGACTACCTGCTGCGCTCGCCCGAGCTGTGGACCAAGGCCAATGCGCGCTGCTTCGCCGGCGGCGTCGACGAGGTCTCGCTCGCCGACCCGCTCACGATCTACCGCCCGATCGCAAACCCGCTGCACCGCGCGCCCGTCGACTCGCCCGCGCCGACCTCCGGCCGCGCCGCCGATCTCGACGGCGACGTCCAGGTCGAGCTCACCCAGCTCGCGCCGTCGCGGTTCACCGGCCACGTCGACGGCGCCCGGCCCTTCACGCTCGACCTCGCCGACGATCACGCGACGATCGCGTGGGAACAGTTCGACCCACGCGCGCGCGACCTGGTGAGCGACCGCCTGTTCACCGGCCGCCTCGGCCTGCGCCACCTCGCGCATGTCCACGCGGAAGGGCGGGAGATCGTCGCCCGCGAGGCGTTTTATCAGCGCCCGCTGTGGCACCACCGCGGCGAATCACTGCCGGCGACCACGCCGCTCGTGCAGACCGGCGCGATCGTCCATCCCCTGCGCCAGGACGACGGCGAGTCCCTGCTCTACCGCCGCCACTGCGCCGCCATCGATCGCACCTTCAGCCTGCGGCGCTTCGATCTGTCGCGCGACCTCGACCTGTTCTGCGCCTGGATGAACGACCCGGTGGTCGCGAAATTCTGGGAGCAGGCCTGGCCGCGCGCGCAGCTGCTCGACTACATCGAGCAGCGGCAGGCCGACCCGCACACGATCCCCGCGATCGGCTGGTTCGACGAGCGGCCGGTCGCCTACTACGAGATCTACTGGGCCAAGGAGGACCGCCTCGGCCCGCACTACGCGGCCGACGACTTCGACCGCGGGTTCCACATGGCGATCGGCGACCCCGAGGTGCGTCACCGCGGCTGGGGTCGGCAGTGGTTCCTCTCGATGGCGCACTACCTGTTCCTCGACGACCCGCGGACGCAGCGGCTGGTCGGCGAGCCGCGCGTCGATCAGGCCCGCGTGCGCAACTGGGCCAACTCCACCCCGTGGGAGGAGTGGGGCGAGGTCCACTTCCCGCACAAGACCGCCGTGCTGATGGTGCTCTCCCGCGAGCGCTTCTTCGCCACCTTCGAGGGCTGACGACGTGAACCCCGGCGAGACCTCCGAGTGGCAGGACCACGCCCGCCTGGCCGGCCGGCGCCGGCTGGCGCAGGCGATCGGCGAGCTCAGCTTCGAGGGGCTGCTGCACCCGCGTCCGCTCGGCGACGACCGCTGGGCGCTCGATCTGTCCGATGGGACATGTTATTCGTTCACAGGGCGGCCGAGCGCGTGGGGCGGGCTGCACGTCGAGGCCGACGGCATCACCCGCCGCGAAGGCGACGGCGACGAGCAACCGGCCGCCTCGCCGGTGCAGCTGATCCTCGACGCCCGGGCCGCGCTCGGGGTCGGCGCCGACGCGCTGGCCGAGTTCCTCGAGGAGCTCCACAACAGCCTGCTGGCCGAGACGGAGCAGTGCGCGCGCCTGGCCGAGCTGCGCGCGCCGCAGCTGGCCGCGCTGTCGGGCGCCGCGCTCGAGCAGCACCTCGACGGCCACCCCAAGCTGGTGGCGCACCGCGGCCGCGTCGGCTGGGGCGTCGCCGATCTCGCAGCCTACGCGCCCGAGTCCGCCAGCCGCGTGCAGCTGCACTGGCTCGTCGTCGCGCCCGAGCTGGCCCGCTGCAGCGGCGCCGCCGGTCCGGGCCAGCTGCAGTTGGTCGACGAGAGCTGCGACGCCGAGGCCCGGGCCCGCCTGCTCGAGCAGCTGCACGCGCGCGCCCCCGGGCTCGCGCGCGGCGGCGTGCTGGTGCCGGTGCACCCGTGGCAATGGCAGCACCACCTGGCCGCCCAGTATATCGACGCGCTGACGCGCGGCGCGATCGTCTCGCTCGGCCGCTTCGGCGACGCCTACGCGCCGCGCCTCTCGATCCGCACCCTCGCCGACGCTTCGCGACCCGAGCGCGCCGACGTCAAGCTGGCGCTGACGATCCTCAACACCTCGTGCTGGCGCGGCCTGCCCGGCGAGCACATCGAGCAGGGCGTCGGCATCGGCGCGGCGCTGCGGCGGCGCGTCGCCGGCGATCCTCTGCTGCACGGCGTGCACGTGCTCGCCGACCTCGGCGGCGTGCACGTGCCGCAGCCCGAGTTCGAGGCCCTCGGCGCCGCGCCCTACCGCCTGCGCGAGCAGCTGGGGGCGCTGTGGCGCGAGAGCGCGACGGCTCGCCTCGGCGCCGACGAGCGCGAGGTCGCGGCCGCGGCGCTGCAGCAGACCGACCTCCGCGGCGAGCCGCTGCTGCGCACATGGGTCGAGCAGAGCGGCGCCTCGATCACGGCGTGGTTGACCGCGCTGTTCGAGCGCACCGCGGCGCCGCTCTATCACTTGCTGTGCCGCCACGGCATCGGCGTGATCGCCCACGGGCAGAACCTCGGGCTGGTGCTGCGCGCGGGAATGCCGACGGCGATCCTGCTGCGCGACGTGCACGGCGACGTGCGCCGGGTGGCCGACGACCGCTTCGATCACGAGCCGGCGCTGCGCGGGCTCAAGGCGCTGCCGGCCGGCCAGATCGTGCACGACCTCTACACCGGCTATTTCGTCAGCGTGCTGCGGTTCGTCGCGCCGCTGTGCGAGCGCAGCTTCGGCCTGCCGGAGCGCGAGTTCCTGCGGCTGCTGTCCGCGGTGCTCGCCGCCTACTGTGATTCGGTGCCGCACGAGGCGACGGCGCGCTTCGATCTGTTCCGTCCGGAGATGGAGCGGATCTGCCTCAACCGCGCCCGTCTGCGGATCGGCCACGGCGGCGGCGCCACGCGCCCGCTGCCCGCGCTCGGTCCGCCGCTGCATAACCCGTTGGTGAGGGAGGTGGACGATGAACGATGAGATCGATCTCGCAGGCGTGGGCGTCGGGCCCTTCAACCTCAGCATCGCGGCGCTCGCCGACGAGCTGCCCGAGCTGCGAGCCCGCTTCTTCGAGAAGCGCGAGCGGTTCGCCTGGCACCCGGGCCTGTTGTTCCGCGGCTCGCGGATGCAAACTTCTTTCTTGAAGGACCTGGTGACGGCGGTCAGCCCGACCAGCGCGCACTCCTTCATCAACTACCTGGTCCAGCACGGCCGCTTCCACGCGTTCCTGGCCGCAGACAGCTCGGCGATCGAGCGGCTCGAGTTCGCGGACTACCTCGGCTGGGTGGCGAGCCGGCTGTCGTCGCTGCGCTTCGGCGTCGAGGTCCGCGACGTCGTGCCGGTGCCCGGCGGCTTCGAGCTGCGCCACGACCACGACCGCACGCGCACGCGTCACGTGGTCCTCGGGACAGGTCGCGTCCCCGCCATCCCCGAGTGCGCGCGGGCCCACCTCGGGCCGCGCTGCTTCCACGCGATCGACATCCTCGCGCGCCCGCTCGAGCTGCGCGGGGCCCGGGTCGCCGTGGTCGGCGGCGGCCAGACCGGCGCCGAGGTGGTGCTCGAGCTGCTGCGCGGCAGCTGGGGCGAGATCGCCGAGCTGAGCTGGGTCTCGCGCCGCCTCAACTTCGAGCCGCTCGACGAGAGCCCGTTCACCAACCACCTGTTCACGCCCGGCTTCGTCGCCGCTTTCCACGAGCTCGACCGCCCGCGCCGGCAGTCGCTGCTGGCCCGCCACAAGCTGGCCGGCGACGGCATCTCGCTGTCGACCCTGCGCGAGCTGCACGACCGCGTCTACCAGCTCACCGCCCTGCGCGCCGGCCCGCGGGTCGAGCTGCTGCCGGGCCGCGAGCTGGAGTCGCTGAGCCCGCGCGGGTCCGGCTTCGAGCTGCACACCCGCAACAACCTCGACGGCGAGCACGAGGAGGTCGCCGCCGACACGGTGATCCTCTGCACCGGTCTGCGCGAGCACCTGCCGCCGTGCATCGAGTCGCTGCTGCCCGCGCTCGAGCGCGACGAGCACGGCGGCCTGCAGGTCGACGCCAACTTCGTGCTGCGCCGCCAGGCCGCCGGCGACGGCCGGCTCTACATCGTCAACGGCGGCCGCTCGACCCACGGGATCGCCGAGTCGCAGCTCAGCCTGATGGCCTGGCGCTCCGCCGTGATCCTCAACGACGTGCTCGGCCGGCGCCGCTTCGCCGTCGAGCAGGAGCGCGAGCTGGTGCGCTGGCGCGCCCGCCCGCGCGCGGACGCGAGGTCGCGATGAGCGAAGCTCCGCACGAGCCGGGCGCCCTCGAGGTCGCGGGCGAGGCCCTGCGCGAGCCGGGCTCCCGCGGACTCGCGGGCGAGGCCTCGCGCGAGCCGGGCTCGATCGAGGCGGTCGAACTCCCCCGCGAACCCGACGCTCTCGAATTCACAGCAGGCGACGCGCCCCCGCGGGGCGCCCCCGCGCCGAACCTGCCCGACGCCCCGCGCAAGCTGGGCGCGCGCGCGCAGTTCGGCCTGGTCGTGTTCGCCGGCCTCGGCGCCGTCCTGCTCACCTGGGCGCTCGCGCGCTTCTGGCCCGACTCCCCGGCCGAGCGCGCCACCGTCGCCAGCGTCGCCTTCATCCCGATCTGGACCCTGCTCGCCCTCGCCCTGCTCGCCTGGCGGCGCCGCGCCCCTGCGGGCTCCGGTCGGCGGCGCCTGTTCGCCGTCCACCGCGGCCTCGGCGGCGCGCTCGCGCTCGCGGGCGTGCTGACCTTCGGCTCGGGCGTCGGCGCCGTGCTCGACCGCGCCCTCGCGCGCTGGCAGGTCGTGCACGCGGCCGCGAGCGACGTCCCGCCGGTCCACGAGCAGCCGATCGACGGCGTCCTGGCCGGCCTGCTGGAGGCCCAGCCGGCCCTGGTCCGCGGCGAAATCTCGATCCACCCCGCCGGCCCCGAGCACCCGTGGATCGAGGTCGTCTACTTCGGCCCCACGCGCGTCCCGGTCCGCGTCGATTTCGACCCCCGCAGCGGCGCCCCGATCGCCGAGGGACGCGGCCCGCTGTGGGTCGTGCGCGACCTGCACCGCCAGCTCCTGACCCAACCCTTGCTCGGCGAGACCGTGCTCGGCCTGCTCGGGTTCGCCCTCGCGCTGATCCTCTGCACCGGCCTGGCCACCCGCCGCGACTGGCTGCGCAACCTGGTCCGCCGGCGCCGCCCGGCCCAGCCGCTGGCGATGCGCATGCACCAGTGGGTCGGCTTCTTCACCCTGCCCGCCGCGCTGCTGTGGGCCTGGACCGGCGCCCTGCTCGGCCTGACCCTGATCGTCGTCCCGATCGTCGGCGGCGCAGCCTATGGCGGCGACCGGGCCGCCTTGATGCGCGACGTGCTCGCCAGCGATCGCCCGCCGCTGGTCGACGCCCCGGCCCCGCGGCCCGACCTCCAGCGCTTGCTCGCGGCCCGCTGCCCCCTGATCGACGCCCACCTCCCCGAGGCCGAGGTCCACCAGCTGCGCGTGCGTCACCCCGGTCTCGCCAGCGGCACCGTGCGCATCGATCTCGAGGGCGACGGCCTGCTGCAGCGCGGCTCCTTCACCCGCGACGCTGACGGCGGCCTGCGGGACTGTCGCGCCCTGCCGGCGGCCGGCCCCGGCCTGCAGGCCTTCCTCGCCTCGATCGCGCTGCACTACGGCGAGTGGGGCCCCGGGTGGCTGGTCGACCTCGCCTACGTCCTGCTCGGCGCCGGCCTCGTGGCCCTGTCGTGGCTCGGCGGGCTCCTGCTGGCCCGCCGGCGCGAGAAGGGCGGCGAGGCCCGCTCCGCCGAGCGCCTGCGTCGCTGGCTCGCCGGCCTCGGCTACGGCCTGCCGCTGGCCACCGGCGCCCTGCTGCTGCTGTCGCGCGTCCCGGCGCTGGCGCGGGCCGAGGACGTGGCGCTGCGCGTGTTCCTGGCGGTGCTCGTGCTGGCGCTGCTGCTCGCGCGGATCTTCGCCCGCGCCCCCGCGCTGCTGCACACCGCCCTCGTGGCCCTGCTCGCCGCCGTCCCGCTCGTCGGCTGGATCGCCGCCGGCGTGGTCCCGGGCGCGGTCGAAGCGGTGCTGGTGATCCTCGCCGCGGCCCTCGTCGGCCTGCACCGCCGCCGTCCCGCCTGAGCGCCGGCGCCGAAATCCATCGCTCACGCCTCGACATCGGCCGTGAGCGCTGGCGATCGCCGTCCCGTCTGAGCGCCGGCGGCGAAATCCATCGCTGCACGCCTCGACATCGACGCCCGCGAGCGCTGGCGATCGCCGCGGCTCTCCGACCCGCGCGCACAGCCCTCTGCGGGCCGACGTGGACCGACGCGCACGCGCGGCCACCCACCCTGATTCCCCGCGCGGCCCGGGCGCCGCCTGGCGGCGCGTTCGGCGAATAGTTGCGCCATCGGGGCCATGCATGGCAAGCCGGCTTGCGACGTGCTGTACCAACTGCTCTTCGCGCTTCACGACGACGTGAGCTGGCTGCGCTGGCTGAACGTCCTGCGCTACACGTCCACGCGGATCTTGCTGGCCACGCTGACGGCCCTGGTGCTGTCGCTGATCCTCTACCCGTGGTTCATCCGGACCCTGCAGAAGATCCAGCTCGGCCAGGTCGTGCGCGACGACGGGCCCAAGTCGCACTTCTCCAAGCGCGGCACGCCGACGATGGGCGGCAGCCTGATCCTCTTCTGCCTCATCATCCCGACGGTGATGTGGTCGGACATGAGCAACGGCTTCGTCCTGCTCGCCACCGCCGTCACTGCCGGCTGCGGCGTCATCGGCTTCGTCGACGACGGCCTCAAGATCCGCAAGAAGCACTCCGGCGGCCTGCCCGGCAAGATGAAGCTGCTGCTGCAGTTCATCATCGCCGGCGCCGCCGTCTGGTACCTCTTCAGCCCGCTCAGCGGCCTCATGCCGGAGGGCATCCGCTACCGCCTGGCGATGCCGTTCACCGACTTCTACGAGCATTTCTTCGTGCTCCCGGAGTGGATGTACCTGGCGTTCGCCACTCTGGTCGTGGTCGGCTTCTCGAACGCCGTCAACCTGACCGACGGCCTCGACGGCCTGGCGATCGGCCCGGTGGTGATGAGCGCCGCCACCTTCCTCGTGCTGACCTACGCGGCCGGCACCCTGATCGCCGGCTTCGACATCGCCCGCTACCTCAACATCCCCCACATCCCCGGCGTCGGCGAGCTCGCCATCTACTGCGGGGCCATGTGCGGGGCCGGCATCGGCTTCCTCTGGTACAACACCTTCCCCGCCAGCGTCTTCATGGGCGACGTCGGCAGCCTCCCGCTCGGCGCCGGCATCGGCTTCCTCGCCGTCGCCTCGAAGAACGAGTTCACCCTCGTGGTCGTCGGCGGCATCTTCGTGCTCGAGGCCGTGAGCGTGATCGTCCAGGTCGTCAGCTTCAAGCTGACCGGCAAGCGCGTGTTCAAGATGGCGCCGATCCACCACCACTTCGAGCTCAAGGGGTGGAGCGAGCCCAAGGTGGTCGTGCGCTTCTGGATCATCAGCTTCATGCTCGCCCTCATCGGCCTCGCCACCCTCAAGCTGCGCTGAGCCCCACGTGACCGCCGACCACACGTCCCCCTCCGACCCCGCCGACGCGAGAGCCCCCTCCGCGTCGGCGGCCGCCGTTTCGCCCCCGACGTCCGCGAGCGGCCTCGACCCGACCGCTTCGACCCCAGCGATCCGAAGCGCCGCGGGCTCGCCGGGTGACCCCGATCCGTCCGCCTCGTCGGCCCCGCCCGAACTCGATTTCGCCCGCACCACCGCCCTCGTCATCGGCGCCGGCGCCAGCGGCCGGGCCGCCGCCGAGCTGCTGGTGTTCCTCGGCGCTCGCGTCCGCCTCTACGACCAGAACCCTGACGCCACCGTGCCCGCCGGCGTCGAGCCGGTCCTCGGCGCCGCCGAATTGCCCGCCGAGGCCTTCGCCGGGCTCGGCCTCATGATCCTGAGCCCCGGCGTCCCGCCCGCCCGCTTCCGCGACGCCCAGCGACGCTGGGCCCCGCAGGCCCGGGTCCACGGCGAGATGAGCCTGAGCCTGGCGATCGCCGCGGCCCGCTTCGGCCGCCTGCCGACCGTCCTCATCACCGGCACCAACGGCAAGAGCACCGTCACCGCCCTCACCGGCGCCCTGCTCGAGGCCGGCGGCCTGAAGCCGTTCGTCGGCGGCAACCTCGGCGTCCCGCTGGCCGCCGCCCTGCTGGGCCTCCTGCGCGCCCGCGCCCCCGCGCCCGACGCCCTCGTGCTCGAGTGCTCGAGCTTCCAGCTCGAGACCCTCGAGCACGCCGCCACCGACGTGGCGATGGTCCTCAACATCACCCCCGACCACCTCGACCGCTACCCCGGCCTCGACGACTACGCCGCCACCAAGGCGCGCGTGTTCACCGGCCTGGGCCCGGACGGCCTGGCCCTGCTCGACGCCGGCGACGGCTTCACGTCGTTCCTGCGCGCCCGCGTCGGCGCCGGCCGGCTCGTGCTCGTCGACGACCCCGACGGCGCGCGCCTCCTCGGACCTGGCCCCGGGGACAGCCTCGTCCTCCCGGACGGCGAGACCTTCGCCCGCCGGGCCCTGCCGATCCCCGGCCGCCACAACAGCAAGAACGCCCTGTTCGCCCTGCTCGCCGCCCGCCGGCTCGGCGTCGACCACGACGCCTGCGTGCGCGGCCTGGAGGGCTTCCACGGCCTGCCGCACCGCATGACCTTCGTCCGCGAGCGCGCCGGCGTCCGCTTCTACGACGACTCCAAGGCGACCAACGTCGCCAGCGTGCTCGCCAGCCTCGACGGCTTCGACCGCCCGGTCGTCCTCATCGCCGGCGGCCGGGCCAAGGGCGACGATCTCACGCCCCTGCGCGCCCTGCTGGGCCGCAGCGGCCGCGCCCTGGTCGCCATCGGCGAGTCGGCCGACGCCTTTTACCCCCTCGCCGACGGCCTCGTGCCGGCGCGCCGGGCGAACTCCATGGCCGAGGCCGTCGAGCTCGCGGCCGCGCTCGCCGGCCCGGGCGACGCCGTGGTCCTCTCGCCGGCGTGTGCCAGCTACGACTGGTTCAAGAATTACGGCGAACGCGGCGACACCTTCGCCCGCCTGGTGCGGGCGCTGCCTGCGGAGAAGTGATACACCGCCCGCATGCGGCTCGACAGCGTGCGCGGCAACACCCAGAGGCTCGACGGCGGCGCGATGTTCGGCAACGTCCCGCGGCCCCTGTGGCAGCGCTGGGCCCCGCCTGACGACCTCAACCGGATCTCCCTGGCCTGTCGCTGCCTGCTCGTCCGCGACGACCGCGGCCGCACGATCCTCTTCGAGGCCGGCATCGGCGCCTTCTTCGAGCCCAAGCTGCGCGAGCGCTTCGGCGTCGTCGAGTCGGAGCACGTCCTCCTCGACTCGCTGGCCGCCCTCGGCGTCGGGCCCGACGACATCGACATCGTCGTGCTCTCGCACCTCCACTTCGATCACGCCGGCGGCCTGCTCACCACCTGGTCCGAAGGACAGGCGCCGGCCCTGGTATTCCCGCGCGCCAGCTACGTCGTCGGCGAGGACGCCTGGCAGCGCGCGCTGCACCCCCACCCGCGCGACCGGGCCTCGTTCATCCCCGGCCTCACCGACTTGCTCCTCGCCACGGGTCGGCTCGAGCGCGTGAGCGGCGACCGCAGCGAGCTGCTCGGGCCCGGCTACACCTTCACGGTCTCCAACGGTCACACACCGGGGCTGCTGCTCGCACGCATCGAGACACCGCGGGGCGCCGTCACCTTCATGGGCGATCTCGTGCCCGGCGTCCCGTGGGTCCACCTGCCGATCACCATGGGCTACGACCGCTTCCCGGAGCTCCTCATCGACGAGAAGGAGGCCCTGCTGGCCCGGATCCTCGCCGACGACGGCACCGTCTTTTACACCCACGATCCAGATGTCGCGGCCAGCAAGCTGACCCGCGACGCCCATGGCAAGTTCACCGCGACATCCATGGTCAGCGAGCTCCACTGGGCCTGACACCGCTGTCACATTCGCGGTGGCAGAGGTCGGTATTTTAAGTTCGCGCCATCGTCGAGGGCGGGCGCGTCGCCCGGACACATGCCCGAGACGGCCGGCGAACCGACCGCCGCGGGGTTTCATTAAGTCAGCGCAAGCAGCTTCTTCTGCAGCCTGCGGACCGAGCGCGGCGCCGTCATCAGGTAGTACACGCCGGTCAGCACGTAGAGGGGCAGCTTGGAAGCATTGGGGGGGGTCATGGCACGTTCTCCGCGATAAGGTCTGCGTCTTTGTAGCGGCGGGGGGCCGCGTGTCGGATCACTCGATGTCCGACACCGTTTCGATCTCGCACATCTCGGTGCTCTCTTGCAGATCACGCACCGAGATGGCGATCCGACCTCTGCGAAACGCATCGCATTCCTGTGAGATTCCGTCGCGACAATTTGTCCGCCCGCGGTGACGGACGGCGCCGCTGGCGGCCAATTTATCTGGCTGTCAGGACATGCTCGGAGAGACAGGTACTCGCGGGCGCCCGGGGAACATCGCTTCGACCTCGCGCGCGACCGCCAGCACCCGATCCTCGCGGCCGAGCGGGCCGACCAGCTGGACCGCGATCGGCAGGCCCTCGCGGGAGCTCGCCACCGGCAGCGCCACCGCCGGCTGACCGGTGACGTTGAACGGCGCCGTGAACGCCCCGTAGACCGCGTAGGCGCGGAACACCGCCTCGCCGTCGGGTCCGCGCCACGCCCCGATCGGCGGCGGAGGTCCCACCACTGCGGGCGTCAGCACCAACTCGGCGTCACCGACCCACGCCAGCACCCGCTCGCGCAGCGCCTCGAACGCCGCGTGGGCCAGCGCCGGCGAGTTGCGGCGACCGGCCTCGACGAGCCAGCGCGTCGCCGGCTGCAGCCGGTCCGCCCGCACCCACGGCACCTCGGACAGGAGGCGCTGGTAGATCGGCAAGAAATCGTCGACCGACCCCCGCGCCATCTCGACCTCCTCGACGCGGTGGCCCGCGCCGGCGAGCGCCTCGCCGACGGACCGCGTCGCCGCGGCCCACTCTGGCGCGGCGGCGGCCAGCGGCGAGTCGACCGCCAGCTTGATCCGCAGGCGCGGCGACGGCTCCAGCATCTGTCCGTAAGGACATGGCGGAGGGGACAGCCAGTGCGGCCGCCCGACGGTGAGCCCGGCCATCACGTCGAGCAGCGCCGTCGCGTCGGCGACCGAGCGCGCCAGCGGCCCGCAGGTGTAGAGCAGCGTGCGGTCGTCGCGACCGAACGCGTTGGCGACCCGCCCGCGCGACGGCTTGAGGCCGACGAGGCCGCAGAACGCGGAGGGGATCCGGATCGAGCCGGCGCCGTCGCTGCCCTGGGCCCACGGCAGCAGGCCAGCGGCGACCGCCGCGCCCGAGCCCCCGCTCGAGCCGCCGGCCGTGCGCGCCGGGTCCCACGGGTTGCGCGTCGGCGGGTGCGTGTCAGGCTCCGTCACCGGCAGCGCCCCGAGCTCCGACGTCGCCAGCTTGCCGAGCACCACGAGGCCCGCCGCGCGCAGCTTGGCCACCGTCGCGTCGTCGATCGGCGAGTACAGCGGCAGCACCCCGCGCGAGCCCATGCGGGTCCGCGAGCCGCGGACGAAATTGAGGTCCTTGACGCCGATCGGCACCCCGAGCAGGGGCGGGACCGAGTCGAGCGCGCCGCGCCGCGCCGCGCGGTCGAGCGCATCGTCGGCGGCCCGGGCCGCTCGCCGCGCCCGCGCGTCGAACACCGACACGAAGGCCGACAGCGCGGGGTTGTGCGCGGCGATACGGTCCAGGTACAGCGCGACGAGCTCCTGGCTGCGGATCTCGCGGCGCCGCAACAGGCGCGCCTGTTCCAGGCCAGACACGTGGAGGAGCTCGGCGAGCGACATCGGCCGCGCAGTCTTGCGCCGCCGGTCGCCGCGAAGCAAGCCCCGAACCTCGCGGAAGCGAGCCCCAGAGCCCCTCCGAGCGGCCATTGTGCTCCCGACGCGGCTTGGGTTAGCGTGACCACGGGGAACGGGGAGGGCACCGATGGTCCCGCGTGGGGATAGGAAAAGCGCGAAGCCTCGCTCAGACAACGCCGCGGCGCTCGACCTGCTCACGGTCGACGAGGTCGCGACCATGCTCAAGACCAGCCGCAAGGCCATCTATCACCGCATCAGCCGCGGCCAGATCCCGTCTGTGAGGCTCGGACGCAGCGTCTTCATCCGCCGCAGCGACCTCGCCGCCTGCCTCGTGCCCGGCGCCTTCAACGACCCCTGAGCAGCCCACCACGCGGCGCGCCAGGGCCTCCCCCACGCCCCTGGCGCGCGCCTCACTTGCCGCGGGTCAGGTGCAGGCGGACCACCTGCAGCGTCGCCGTGAAGCCGCCGCAGCTGTCGCCCGCGCACACCTGCCACGCGCCCGGGGCCGCCGAGCCGGCCAGGCTCGCCAGATCGGGCCCGACCGCCGCGCCCGGGTTCGGCGTGTAGCTGCAGGCGCCGTCGTCCTCGCAGATCACGCCGTCGGTGCCGAGGCCGTCGCCCATCAGCTCCGCGTCCTTCGGGCCCGCGAGGCTGAACATCAGCGGCGCCGTCGCGGCGAGGTTGGAGCTGTCACCGCTGCAGCCCGAGCCGTCGTCGGTCGCCTCGGCGAGGCCCGGGCGGCTGACCAGCGTCACCGTCTCCGCCGCCGGCGACAGCAGCTTGATCGTCAGGTCGCCCGCGTAGCCGGTGTCGATCCCGACCTCGACCTCCACCCCCGCGACCACGTCGAACTCCGACGGCGGCACCATCAGCGTCGCGCAGGCCATCGTCGCCGGCGTGCCGTCGTAAGCCCCGTCCGCGAGCGCCATGCCGAGGTCGACCTCGGCGAACACCTCGACCTCGGTCGCGCCGGGGCAGTCCTCCGGATCGACCACCATCTCCGGGCACAGCGGCTCGAGCGCCTTCTGCAGCGCCGCCGCGTCCTTGTCGTCAGCCTCGGTCAGCGCCGCGCCGAGGTGCCCCAGCATCGCCACGAAGTCCGCCGAAGTGATCGGCGCCCCGCCCAGCATCTCGTTGCTGACCCCCATGTGCGCCGGCTGCATCGCCCGACACGGCGCCGCCGCGCTCACCCCCGGCTCGACGCCCGCCGGCGCATCGACCTCGGAGCCGTAGACCGCCGGCCCGTCGACGTCCGCCAGCTGCCTCACGAGACATGTCCCAAGGCGCACGTCGTCGACCCCGGCGAAGAACCCCGACAGCGCCGCGTCGCCCGTCACGCTCGCCAGCCACGCGCCCGTCACCGCCTGCAGCCCCGGCTTGCGACCGAGGCGCTGGTACAGCGTCGCGTCGTCGCCGGGATCCTCGACCACCTCGCCGGCCAGCGCCGTCAGCGAGTCGAGCAGCGCCGCCCGGTCGGCCTCGGTCAGCTCCTGGCCCGGCCCGGCCTGGTGGGCGTCGAGCGCCGTCGCCACGTCGGCCACGAAGTCGGCGAAATCGATCGCCGACACCCCGAGCCCCGCGTGGGCCGACTGCATGCCCTTGCACGTGTAGGTCGCGCCCGGGCAGCCCGCGAGCGTCGCCAGTTGGTCGACCAGGCAGCCGAGGAAGCGGCCGCCGTCGAACTCCGCGTTGAGGAAATAGGCGTTGATGCGGTCGTCGGCGACCACCTGGCCGGCGATCGCCACCGCCAGCGCCTCGGCCCCGTCCGGCCCGCCGAGGCGCGTGCAAAGCCCGTCGTCGATCGGCCCGGTGGTCGTCCCGACCGTCGGCTCGCCCGTGCTCGTCTCGCTCGTGACCGTGCCGGTGCTCGTCGTCAGCGGCGGCGTCGTCGTCGAAGCCGTGGTCTCACCGCCGGTCGTCGCCTCGCTCGAGGTCGTCGGCTGCCCGGTCGGCTGGGCCACGTCGTCGGCGCAGCCGGCGGCCAGCGCGAGTGCGAGGGCGAGCCCAGGCTTGGTCCGCATCTCCGCATCTAAGCACGAAGGCCGGGCGCGCGCCGCCGGCAAACCGTTCGCGCCGGGCCCATGCGCTGCCGGACCACGCCGCACTCCCGCATCCTCCCCGACGTCGGGTCGGGCCCGTCAGCCGGTCGCCACCAGCAGCGGCGCCGACGCCCGCGAGCGTTCGCGGCGCATGTCGCGGAACACCAGCGCGTAGCGGGCCCGGTCGGCGTGCACCCGCAGCCACGCGTCGAGGCTCGGCTGCGCGTGCGCGTCGAGCATCTGCCGCATCGCCGCGACCACGCTCTCGTGCAGCTCGGGCGGCGTCAGCGTGCCGTCCATGTAGCGGACCAGCGCCGGCGCCCGGGCGGCGCTCTGCTCGCGCAGGCCCTGCCACTTGTCGCTCGTGAACTCGACCGACGAGTCGCAGTGGTCGGCGGCCAGGCGCGCCATCTGGGCCCAGTCACCCTCCTCCGCGAGCCGCCGGATCTGCGCCCCGATCAGCCCGAACACCTCCGGGTGGATCGCCAGGATCTCGTGCGTCGGCTCGGCCGACAGCCACGCGTCGGGCTCCTCGACGAACACCGCCCCGACCAGGCCGGAGGCCAGCGGCAGGGCGCAGGTCAGGTGCTGCAGCCCGAACGAGATGGCCCGCCAGCGGTCGCGGATCTCGTGCTGCCACAGCGTGTTGACCAGCGGCGCCAGCTGATCGGGCGCGGCCATCATCCGCGCCACTCGCCGCTGCGGGCTCCCGATCGTCGGTCGGTAGGCCTCGAGCACGCGCGGCTGGGTGAACAGCAGGCGCCACTCACCGCTCAGCAGCTCGACGCGACGAAAGTCGCGGCCGATCAGGTCCAGGACCTGATCGCGGCTGGCCGTGGCCAGCTGGTGCAGCAGAACGTCCTCGATGTCGAGGTAGCGCTCGCTGCGTATGAGGTACGCGTGGCAGCGCAAGGCGCAGACGCTACCAGATTTGCCGCCCGACCTCAGCAGGAGACCCCGACCGGTCGAGAAAACTCCGGCCGCGGCCCGGTCGCTCGCCGTGGTTTTGCCGCCGAACGCCGCCACCGGCCTCGCAGCGGCCTTACGGGCCCGCGGGGACTCGAGCCCTCGCGCCTCGCTCCGGCCGCCATTCCACGGATCCGGCCGGTCAAAACGAGCCCGGGAGATCGCACATCCGCGCATCACCCCCCACCGCGGCGGCGCCGCCCCGCCTGTCCGAACGGACATGCCCCGAACCCGCGGCCGCCACACTCGTGCAATGGGACACACGTCCCGCGAGACATGGGCTCGCCCGCGCGGCCTCGTGCATCTTGCTCTCGGGACATGTCCCATTCGCCATGTTTTTTAAGACTTCCGCAGCATCGACGACATGTCCTTCACGACATGTCCATTCTGCCATCTGACCGCACTCCTGCCTCGTGCCGCCCCGCGACGCGACCCCGGAGCGCACCGCCTGTCCCGAGGCACATGTCCCAAACGCCAGATCCCCGGGCCCGCCGGCGCGCTCGCGCGCGATCGTTCGCCGCGACACCGTGCAGCCGGCGGCACCGGGGCGAAAAGTCACTCCTCCCCGCCCCTGCCCCGCGAGCCGCCGCCACGCCCCTCTGCGGGCCTCCGTGACAATTTGCGCGGAATCGCGCGGCGAGGGCCCGTGCGTACCCGGGAGCACCCGGGCCCGCGTCGGGGGCGGCCCCGCGATATCCTCCGCTCCTCGCCACATGATCCAGCTCCACTCCGATCCCGCCATCGCCGAGCAGCAGATCGAGGCCCTGATCTTCTACCTCACGACCCTCGGCTACATCGACACCGAGTTCGACATCCGCGAGAAGGCGTTCGTGCGGGCCTTCCTGCGCGAGCTGGTGACGGCGCGCATCGACGAGGGCGGCCCGCTCGACGCCGAGCTGCGGTTCGAGCGGATCGAGAACCAGCACGAGCACTACCTCCAGCGGTTCCAGGAGATCGATCGCGAGATCAAGAGCCTGCTGACCGAGGCCGTCGCCGACGGCGAGGACCCGCAGCGGTTCGTCGTCTCGCAGCTCAAGCTGCGCTGCTTCGAGATGTTCCAGGGGCTCGACGAGGCGGGCCGGCAGCACCTGCTCGAGGTCGTCGACCGCTTCATCGAGGCCGACGGCCAGGTCCACCCGGACGAGGCCTCGTTCCGCAACGACCTCGCCGAGCTGCTCGGCGCCGAGCTGATCCTCGACGACAGCGCGCTCGAGAGCGTCAGCATCGAAGTCAAGGACCCGATCCAGCTGAGCGTGCCGGCGCAGGACAACCACCCGTTCTTCGCCAAGTTCGAGTACCACTACTCCGCCGACCCGAGTCAGCTGCAGCGGCAGTTCGCCGTCGACCTCGCGCTGCTCGACAAGGTCGAGGAGAAGTGGGAGGAGTACCGCGTCCGCGGCCGCGGCCGGCTCGAGGGTCACGCCAGCGTGGCCGACTTCGCCGGAGGCGACGAGTTCCTCGACGAGCACGTCTACGTCCTCCCGGCCAAACCCGGCCGCCACTACGAGCTCATCGTGCTCGGCGACCTGCACGGCTGCTACTCGTGCCTCAAGGCCGCCGTCCACCAGAGCAACTTCTTCGAGAAGGTCCGCCGCTTCAAGGCCGACCCCGAAAACAACCCCGACGTCCGCCTGGTCCTGCTCGGCGACTACATCGACCGCGGACGCTTCAGCTACAACGGCGTCCTGCGCACGATCTTGAACCTGTTCCTCGCCGCACCCGACCACGTGTTCGTGCTGCGCGGCAACCACGAGTACTACATCGAGTACCAGGGCAAGGTGTACGGCGGCGTGCGCCCGGCCGAGGCGATCAACACCCTCACCCCGCACCTCGGCGCCGACGTGTTCGGCCGCTTCCTCGACTTCTTCGACGCCATGCCGAACATGCTGCTGTTCGACCAGATGCTGTTCGTGCACGCCGGCATCCCGCGTGACAGCCTGGTGGCCGAGAAGTGGACCGACCTGGCGTCGCTGAACCGCGAGGACATTCGCTTCCAGATGCTGTGGAGCGACCCGAGCAGGGCCGACATGGTCCCCGACGAGCTGCAAAAGGCCTCCGCCCGGTTCGCCTTCGGCCGCCTGCAGTTCCGCAAGTTCATGCAGCGGATCGGCTGCAACGTGCTGGTGCGCGGCCACGAGAAGGTCAACGCCGGCTTCAAGAACCACTACGGCGACGCCGACATCCGCCTGTTCACCCTGTTCTCCGCCGGCGGCGTCAACAACGACGACCTGCCGCAGGACAGCAACTACCGCGACGTCCGGCCGATGGCGCTCACCGTCACCAGCAAGGACGGCCTCGTCGAGGCCGTCCCGTGGGCCATCGACTACGACCGCTACCAGGACCCGCAGCGCAACAACTTCTTCAGCAGCGCCCCCGAGATCGACATCACCCCGCACGGGTGAGCGGTCACGGGCCGGTGACCGTGTCGCCGGCGCAGTTGATCGTGACCTCGAGCGGCAGGTCGTTCGGGTCGTCGACGCGGACCGCCGCGAACGTCGACCCGTCGAGGGACGACATGAGCGGGCTCAGCAGGTCGCCCGTGATCGCCCCGCAGTAAAAATCGTCTGTGAAGACGGCGCTGGTCATGGTGAGCGCGGCGACGATGTCGCCCCCGGTGATCGGGTTGGCCGCGCCGGAGACGAACACCTCGCCGAGGTCGAGCACGAACACCCCGTCCTCGACCACGACCGCCTCGAACACCAGCGCCTCGCCGACCGGCGTGCGCGGCTTCGTCACCTGGCCCTGATCCAGCGCCAGCGGCTGCAGCTCGGTGCGCAGCAGCAGCTGGCCGCCCTGACCGGTCCAGGTGTTGGAGGCGAGGAACTGGACCGGCAGCTCGGGAGAGATGATGGTCGACACCGCCAGCAAGTACCGCCCCGACTGCTCCGGCAGGTCGTCCGTGGTCGTGTCCGGGAGCGTCGGGTCGCCGGTGTCGAGCGCCGTCGTCGAGGTCGGCAGCGAAGTCGTCGAGGTCGAGGTCGAGGTCGTGCCCGGAGCGGGCGGCGGATCCACGGGCGGATCCACGGGCGGATCCACGGTCGACCCACCGGTCGACCCGCTCGCCTCGCCGGTGCCGCCCAGCGTCGCGCTGTCGAGCGGGTCGCGGTCGGTGCAGGCAGAGGTCGCTATCACCAGGGAGATCAGGGCGCACAGGCGCGGCGCAAGCAAAGCCATGTCTGCGGCAATATCAACAAGGGCGGCCGCGCGCAAGCGATCGCCCGCGCCGCCCCCCGCAGCGCCGCCTCCGCGCCGGCCGAGACGTGGTCGCCCGCTGGTCTTCGACATGTCTCTCGGACCAGATCACGTCCGCGCCGTCCATCGGCCCCCGGGTCGGGCATCGCAGCCCCGCGACTGGCACGAATCCCCGGCCCGAAATCATGGCCCGCCCACTCCTTCGATTCGCCCGGGCCCGCCCGCGAGCCGGGCGCCCTCGGGCGCCCACGGGCGACCTCGTGGCGGCCGACGGGCGCCGCGAGTCGGCTCGCCCGGGTCGCCGTTCCTCGCCCGAACCGGCAAAGATCACCGCTCGCCGTTCGCCGAGAATGCGCGGACCTGCCGTCGCCGGCGAATCATCATACCGGTGACGTGCGACACCCGTCACCCGGCTGCATACGCAATGGACACCGACCTTATGGCGGTGTTCGGCCCACACCTCGGCGGGCCGACGACCCCACGCGGGGTTACCCGTGTTCCTGTGTCCAGAGCCGTTTCCGACCCGTAGCTTGCGTATCTTCGCATTCCGATCCTAGCCTTGGGTCGTCGGTGCTGCTGTCCACGACGAACGCAGACTCCTCCCCCGACATCACCGACCCCAGTGAGGTCGTGAGGATCGGGCGGTACGTCGTGCTCGGCCGCGAAGGCGCCGGCGCGATGGGGGTGGTGTATCGCGCCTACGACGAGGCGCTCGACCGCAAGGTCGCGCTCAAGCTGCTGCGCGCCCCGGGGGCCGATCACAGCCAGGCGCGGGCTCGACTGCTGCGCGAGGCCAAGGCGCTGGCCCAGCTGTCGCATCCCAACGTGGTCCAGGTCTACGACGTCGGCGAGTGGGGCGGCCTCGACTTCATCGCCCTCGAGTTCGTGCAGGGCCAGACGCTGCGCGCGTGGCAGTCGGAGCAGACGCGGAGCTGGCCGGAGATCCTTCAAGTGTTCGCGCAGGCGGGCCGCGGGCTGGCGGCGGCCCACGCGGCGGGCATGGTGCACCGCGACTTCAAGCCGGAGAACGTGCTGATCGACGGCCAGGGCCGGGTGTTCGTCGCCGACTTCGGCCTGGCGCGCTCGGTCGATTCGCCGCTGCCGGAGCAGTCGGTGGCGTCGCGCTCGAGCACCTCGCTGGCTCGCCTGACGGCGATGGGCTCGCTGGTCGGCACGCCCAAGTACATGGCGCCGGAGCAGTTCATGCGCATCCCGGCCGACGCGCGCAGCGACCAGTTCGCGTTCTGCGTCGCCCTCTACGAGGCGCTGTTCGATCGGCGACCGTTCGTCGGCGAGACCGTCGACGACCTGCGCCACAGCGTCCTGCTCGGCAAGGTGCTGCCGCCGCCGGTGCTGACGATGGTGCCGCAGTGGTTGCAGGACCTGACGATGCGCGGCCTGGCCCGCGACCCGACCCGCCGCTTCCCTTCGATGGACGCGCTCCTCGCCGAGCTCGACCGCGTGCGCGGGCGCAGGCGCCTGATCGCCGCCGGCGTGCTCGCCCTCGGCCTCGGCGCCGCCTTCGCGTTCACGCGGACCGCCCCCGTGTGCCAGGGCAGCGACGACAAGCTCGCCGGCGTGTGGGACGAACGCCGCAGCCTCGCGCTGCACGAGGCCTTCCTCGCCACCGAGCTCCCGTTCGCCGCCCGGACCTCGAACCTGGCCCGCGAGGCGCTCGACGAATACGCCCGCGACTGGAAGACCACGCACAAGGAGGCGTGCCTGGAGCACCACCGCGGCGAGCAGTCGGACGCGGTGCTCGACCTGCGCATGACGTGCCTGCAGCGGCGGCTGACCGAGCTGGGCGCGCGCGTCGACGTGCTGGCCGAGGCCGAGGGCTCGACGGTGATCCACGCCGTCGACGCGGTCCGCTCGCTGACCCCGGTGACCGTCTGCAACGACCCGGCCCAGCTCTCCGACGAGTGGCAGCGGATCGACGGCCTGCGCGCGCCGACCGAGGCGGCGCGGGTGCAGACGCTGCGCCTCAAGCTGGCCCACATCGTCGCCCTCGGGCGCGCCGGCCAGCTCCCGCGCGGCCTGGCCCTCGCCGAGGAGGCGGTGCGCGACGCCCAGGCGCTCGACCACCGCACCCTGCTGGCCGAGGCCCAACTGCAGCGGGGCTCGCTGCTGGCCGAATCGAGCGACGTCCTGGCGGCCGAGTCCGAGCTGCGGCGCGCCATCGTCACCGCCACCCGCAGCGACCACGAGGAGGTGCTGGCGCGGGCGATGGTCAAGGAGGTGTTCGTATTGGCCCACGCCGCCGACTCGTTCGCGGCCGCCGACCGCATGGCCGAACAGGCCGGCGCCCTGCTCGACCGGATCGCCCCGCGCAGCCGCCTCGTCGGCGAGCTGCGCAACAACCTGGCCGTCTTGCGGTTTCAGCAAGGCCGCCGCGACGAGTCCGAGGCGCTCCATCAGGAGAACCTTCAGTTTCGCCGGGCGATCCTCCCGACCCACGATCCCGAGATCGCCATGACCCTCTGCAACCTCGGGGTCGACCTGCAGGAGCGGCGCCGCTTCGCCGAGGCCGCGGCGCTCCTCCGCGAATCGATGGACGTCTTCAGCGACGCCGTCGGCGAGCAGCACCCCTACACCTTGCAGTCGCTGGCCAACCTCGCGCTCGTGCAATTCGACAGCGGCGAATACGAGCTGGCCGCCGAGTCGCTGGCCGACTCGCTCGACGCCTGGATCGCCATCGTCGGCCTCGACAACCCCAGCACCGCCGAGCCGCAATGCGTGGCCGGGCTGCTCGCCATCCGCGGCGGCGACGTCGTCGGCGGCCTCGGCAAGCTGCGACAAGCCCGCGAGCTGGGCGAGCGGCGCGGCCACTCGGCGGCCCGCTACCGCACCCGCCTGTCGCTCGCGCAGGCGCTGTGGGACCACGCGCCCGAGGAGCGCTCGTGGGCGCTCGTGCTGGCCCACGCGGCCGAGCACGACGCGATCGTGCTGGGCGACGCGCACCGGCGCCACGTCGCCCGCGAGTGGCTGGCCACGCGCGCGCACGGCGGGGCGACCGAGCCGAAGCTCTCCGCCCGTTAGTCGACCGCGCGACTCTCGGTATTTCCTCTACGTATTTCCCCGAATGTGGGCAGGCGACCGCGAGCCGGCGCACCGGCTCGCGACGACATGTCGGCGCTCAACTCGGCGCGGCCTGAGACTTCAGCAGCCCGTGCACGCCGGGCGCGTCACAGGTGGGCAGCACACCGCGGCCGGCGGCCTGGCACTCGGCGACCACCGCGGCGCGCGAATGGGTCAGCTTGCGCGGCTGATTGAGGCACACCGCCCCGTGCGGCCCCCACTCGGCCTCGACCGCCCAATCCGTCTCCGGCTCGAGGATCGCCGGCGACAGCCGGTCCGACACGTCGATCGGCGTGCCGTTCTCCGTGTGGGCGACGTTGGTGCCGCAGTAGTCGGCGCGGACCATGCGAGTACAGGCGCGATAGTGGTCGGCGAGCGATATCCCGCCGTGCTTCGCCCACATACGGTAACCCCATTCTAGGCACTTGGCCGAGGCCGTCCCGCGACAGGCGAACGCCAATTCGCCGTGCTCGCCCGGCAGCCAGTCGGCGGTGGCCGTATCGAAGTATCCCGGCACCACGATCGCCGAAGTCGGCTCGCCCTCGCCGTCGGTGCACACGGACTCCCACTTACCGTCATTCATGCGGAAGTCGATGTCCGTAAAATAAATATCAGGTCGGTCCGCGCTCTGCGTCACCGCCACGATCTTGAGCTGCACATCGACGAGCTCCTTGCCGCCGTCGTCGGCCAGCCAGTGCAGTCGCGCGCCCTCGAGGGCCTCGCCGCGGTACAGCACCCCCTTGTTGCCGACCGCCTGCAGCTCGCTCGTGCCCGGCACCAGCGACCAGCCGGTCAGCGACGACTTGGCCGCCCCCTGACCGATGCTCGCGCCGACCAGCTTCACGCCGTTGAACCAGGTCCCGTTGAAACGGGTTCCATTGAATCGAGTCCCGTTCAGCTCGACCCCGTTGTCGTGGAGCGCCCGCAGCCGCGTCTCCTCGCCCCCGCCGACGTCCTCGAACGCGACGTCTTCGCAGCCACCACCACAAACGGTCATCACGACCGTCATCGCTTGTATATGCCGATACATCCGCATGCTGAGTTCCCTCTCGCCCATCAGCGTACTTGGGTCGCGATGAATCCTCGGCGGCGCGGGCGACCCGACGGGTGGTCGCTGCGACCGCCGGGCCCGACACGATTGACATTTCATGCACTCGCAACATCGACGCAATCACATGAGCTGTCTGTGGCGTCGTCGATCTGCGCGGCAGCCGCGACGGCAGCGTCGGCGGTCGCGGCGCGCGATTCACCCGGCGCGCCCGCTGGCGACGCGTTTGCGGCTCGAAATCACCCGACCACGCGTCGCTAACGAATGTCCATACAGCCCCGCGAAGACGCGCAGGGGCTCGCGTCCCTCACCGACGCGAGCCCCTGCCGTCGCTACCACCCGCGATCAGGGAGCCTTGCGTGACGCCACGAATTGCGCGAGCGCCTCGATCTGCTCCGTCGACAGCTTGTCGGCGAATTTCGGCATCTCCGCGGTATCGCCGTACAGGTCCTTCTGGCTGCTGTCGCGGATGATGCGGGCGATCCACGCCGGCGAGCCGCGGCCGGCCAGCGTCGGGCCGGCGCCCTCCTTGCCCGCCTCGAGCTCGTGGCACGACGAGCACTCGAGCTTCTTGTCCCACAGCTCCTTGCCGCGAGCGACGGTCGCCGCGTCGACGCTCGCCGCCGCGCTCGCCCCCGACAGGCTGACCAGGTACTCCACCACCGCCGCCAGCTCCTCGTCGCTGGCCTGTTCGGCGGTCAGCGGCTCCATCGTATTGTGCTTGGTCGCGCCGTAGAAGCGGCGGTCTCGCGGGCTGCGGACCAGGGCCGCCAGCCACTCGCGGCTGGTGAAGCCGTCGAGGGTCGGCGCCTCTTCGCTGCCCTTGCCCTCGAGCGTATGGCAGGTCGCGCACTGCTCCTTGAACAGGTTGCGGGTCTTCTGCTCCGGATCGTTGTCGAACACGGCGACGCCGCCGACCGGCGCCACGCCCTCTCGCGCGAGCTCGCGCGCCCGCGCGGCCTCGGCGTGGGCCTGCTCGACGCCGTGCTGGAACGACTCGTTGCCCCCGTCCTCGACGATCGCCACCGCCGTCAGCGCCGTCACCCCGGCCATGAGGAGGCCGACCCCCGACAGCACCGACCAGCGCGAGCGCACCGCTCGCGACTTCGACCGGTCGACGAACGGCAGCGCGAACAGATACGCCGCCGCCGCGCCCGGCAACAGCACCGTCGCCACGATCTGCAGCGGCCCCTGGAAGTACTTCAGCAGCTGGAACAGGAACAGGAAGTACCACTCCGGCCGGGCCACGAAATTGCTCGCAGGGTCGGCGGGCGCGAACAGCTCGGCGCCGTGGGTCTGGACCGTGAGGCCGACCAACACCGCCGCGCACACCGCCATCGCCAGCACGTCGAGGAACAGCTGGTTGGGCCAGAACGGCTGGGTCTTGCGCCGCAGCTCCGGCTCCGGCAGGTCCGGCGGCGTCACCCCGTGCTTGCGGAACAGCAGCAGGTGGACCCCGAGCAGCCCCGCGAGCGCGATCGGCAGCACGAACACGTGCAGCGCGAAGAACCGCGTCAGCGTCAGGTTGCCGTACTCGGAACCGCCCTGCACGAATTGCTGCATGGGCTCGCCCCCGGGCACCGACCCCATGATCCCGGTCGCCACCTGCGTGGCCCAGTAACCCTTCTGATCCCACGGCAGCAGATAGCCGGTGAGCGCGAACGCCAGCACGATCGCGCCCATCAACAGGCCGGTCCACCAGTTGACCTCGCGCGGCTTGCGATAGGCCCCGGCGAACACCACCTGCAAGAGGTGCAGCACCACGACCACCACCATCGCCGACGAGCCGTGGTGATGCAGGCCGCGGAGGAACCACCCGTACGTGACCTGATCGTTGAGGTACGCCGTGCTGGCCCACGCGTCGGTCGCCGAGGGGCTGTAATAAAACGCCAGCAGGATGCCGAGCACCACCTGTTGCATGAACAGGAACACCAGCACCGAGCCGAACACGTAGCGCAGCCGCGCGCCGCCCGGCACGTCCTCCTCGAGCATGAGGCGGGTGGCCGAGCGGATCCCGGTGCGTTCGTCGAGCCAGTCGAGCAGCGCCATCAGACCGGCTCCTTCTGGGCCACACCCTGGCGGTATCGCACCAGCTTGATCGCCACCAGCCCGTTCTCCTCCTGCACCTCGAGCGCGTCGAGCGGCCGCGGCGACGGCCCGGCCTCGACCGCGCCGTCGAGCGCGAACGCCGAGCGGTGGCACGGGCACTTGAACTTCTGCGCCTCGGGGTCGTAGTCGACCGCGCAGCCGAGGTGCGGGCACACCGTCGAGAACGCCTGCAGCGCCCCGTCGCGCTCGAGCACCCAGCACGAGCCCAGCTTCACGTCGGGCGTCTTGTTCCACGCGTCGACCTTGTCGGCGTGGAGCTCGACCCGCACCGGCACCGAACCGGCGAACGCCGAGCGCTTGCCCGCTGGCAAGAACGCCCCCTCGCCGCCCTTCGACCCGGTCGGGAACAGCAGATAACCGACCGCCGGCACCACCGGCACCGCCGCCAGCCCCAACCCCAATGCCCCGATCCCCAGCTTCAACACCCCGCGACGGCCGGCGTCCGGCTCCCCTCCTGACCCAGAGGACATGTCCCGAGATTCAGCTTCGTGCTCCGCTCCGTGACCGCGTTCTCGGCTCGACATGGGCCTCCTGCCGCCCACGGCGGCCCCCGCAGGATACCCGACCGGCCGCGACCCACGCTACCCTGCGCGCATGCCCGCCGCCGTCCCCGCGCTGCTCCGCCCCGAGCTCGCCCCCGCGACGATCAAGGACACCCGCTGGGGCGGCCACCGCCTCGCCGCGCGGCTGAGCGACGAACCGACCACGCGCGGCGCGTTCGCCGGGCGCAGCATCGGCGAGCTGTGGCAGTTCTCGACCCTGCCCGGCAGCGAGAGCCTGGCCCTCGGCGGCCGCGGCCTCGGCGACGTCCTCGGCAGGCCGCTGCCCTTCCTCGCCAAACTCATCGACACCGCGCTGCCGCTCAGCGTTCAGGTCCACCCCGAAGATCGCCCCGATCCCGCACGCCCCGGCGCGATCCTGCCTGGCAAGGAAGAGGCGTGGATCGTGCTCGCCGCCGACCCCGACGCCCGACTGTGGGCCGGTGTCCGCCCCGGCGTCAGCCGCGACGACCTCGCCCGCGCCGCGGCCGACGGCACGATCGTCGCCTGTCTCGAAGAACATGTCGTCACCCCGGGCCTGGTGGTGCTCGTCCCCGCAGGCACGGTCCACGCGATCGGCGCCGGGATCCTGCTGGCGGAGATCCAGCAACCATCGGACTGCACGTATCGTCTTTACGACTACGACAGCGGTCGACCGCTGCACGTCGAGGCGGCGCTGGCGACGCTGGACGTCGCCGCCCGACCTCAGGTGTGGCGCCCCGGCGACGCCTCGCCACATTTGCGCGGGACCCATGTCGAGCTCGAGCTGCTCGGTCCGGGGGAACACCGGCGCGCGCTCGCCGAGCCGACCCTGATCGTCGGCACGCGCGGGACCGCGAGCGTGCGCGCCGACGACTGCGAGGCAAAGCTCGACGAGACCCAGCTCCTGCTCGCCGTCCGCGGACCGCTCATCCTCACCATCCCCGAAGCCGGCCTCGTCGCCGTCGGCCGCGTCCACGCCTGACCGTCGATTGCGAGGACGTCGCCCCGCCGACGGTTGCGCGTACAACGGCGCGCTCGCTCGACCCCGTCCCCACGGCGGTCGGCCCGACCGACCGTTCGCATCATCATCGTCGCCGCCGCGCTCCGCAGGCCCACGCACGACCTGCCCCTTGAGACAGCTCGGCGCGGGTTCGCCCGGGTCCACGCACGCGGGCGCGAGCGGCTCGAAGCGGCCCTCCGAGCCCTCCAGCGCCAGCGCCCGGCCCGCCGGCGCCGCCGCTTCCTGACGCCGCCGTCACCCGCACAGGCACCCTCGCGCCCTCGCGTCGGCCCGGCTCGCTGGCGTATAGTGGCCGCATGACCTCGCCCTATCGCCTACTCTCGTGCGCCCTCCTGCTCGTCGTCGCGTGCGGCGACAACGGCCAGACCACCACGGCCACCCCGAGCACCGAGACCGACGGCCCCACGACCACGCCCGTCACCACCACCACGACGACCACGGGCGAGCCCACGAGCACCAGCACGACCGGCACCCCGACCACCACCGACGACACGGCGAGCACCACCGACGACACCACCACCGGCCCGCCGCCGGCCAACTGTTCGCAGTACGCCAACGCCATGGCGTGCGGCCAGAACGGCTGCGAATGGACGCAGGTCGTCGGTTACACCCACGGCACCCAGGGCTGTCAGGGCGCCATCCGCGACTTCTGCGTGCCCGTCGACGCCTCGGGCGGCCTCACCAGCGTGTGGCGCGACGACGGCGGCGACATCGAGGTCGTGCAGTTCCCGTTCACCCCCACCGATCTCGGCCCCGAGTGGAACACCTGCGACTGCGACAGCCCGCTCGCCTGCCTCTGCACCTCCGCCACCCTCGACTGTCCCGAGCGGCTCGGCGAGTTCTGCGGCGCGATCACCAGCGAGAACAGCTGCAGCAACGCCGCCGCCGGCGGCCAGTTCGCCTGCGGGTGGTTCACCGTCTCCCAGGAGGGCCCGCTCGACAACGCCTGCGACGACCCGCCGTGGCAGAAGGTCTGCCTCCCGGGCACGGACCTCGGCACCAAGACCTGCGACCCGATCAGCCTGCCCTACGTCGACCAGGGCTATTGCATGGGCTGGACCGACCCCGTCTATTGGCGCGAGGTCGACGGCATCGTCGAGGTCACCACCATCTGCGGGCCCAAGCCAGCCGGCTGGAACCTGTGCGTCGCCGACGACCCCGACCAGCCCGAAGAGTGCAAGTGCGGCTGCAAGATCTGAGCGGCAATCCGCGCGGCTGACCGTTCAGGTCAGCAGCACCAACTTCCCGATCGTGCGCCCCGACTCGAGGTCGCGGTGCGCCTGCGCCACCTGCTCCAAAGGATAGGTCGTGATCGGCGGCGGGCGCAGCTCCTCGGCTGCCAGCCCGCCGGCGATCGCCGCCATCCCCTCGATCAGCAGCGGCGCGCGATGGAACATGTACGACAGGTTGAACCCGAGCACCCCGCGGTTCTCGTTGGTCAGCGCCAGCGGCGAGAACCACGGCGTGCGCACGAACCCGAACGCCAGCTTGAGCAGGTTGGGCTTGCCACCTGTCCTCGGGAGCATGGTGTGAAAGCCATACACGATCAGCCGCCCGCCCCCCGCCAGGTGCTTGTAGCTGCTGCGCAGCGTCTCCGGCCCGTTGGCGTCGCAGGCCACGTCGACGCCCCCGGGCGCCGCAGCCTCCACGGCCGGCCACAGCGGTGTGCTCGACTTGTCGATCACCACCTCGGCCCCGGCGGCCCGCGCCGC
The DNA here is from genome assembly GCF_028368995.1 of Nannocystis bainbridge. GTDB lineage: Bacteria > Myxococcota_A > Polyangia > Nannocystales > Nannocystaceae > Nannocystis > Nannocystis bainbridge. The sequence continues at coordinate 2,255,171 of NZ_JAQNDL010000001.1, forward strand.
CGCGACCTTGTGCGGGCCGCCGACCACCCCGATCACGCGGCAGCCGGCGCGGCGTCCGAACTGACACAGCGCCCCGCCGACCCCGCCTGCGGCCGAATGGACCAGCACCGACTCGCCCGCCCGCGCGTGCGCCAGCGCGTGCAGCGCGTACCAGGCCGTCAAGTACACCGCCGGCACCGCCGCGGCCTCGGCCAGCGACAGCCCGGCCGGCACCGCGAACACCTGATGCTCCGGCACGCAGACCGCCGTCGCGTAGCCGCCGAAGCGAGTCACCGCCACCACCTCCGCCCCGATCGTCAGCCCCGTCACGCCCTCGCCGACGGCGTCGATCACCCCCGCGACCTCGAAGCCCGGCGTGATCGGCCAGCCGACGAAATCCTGCGCCGACTTGTAGAGCCCCATGCGGACCACGCAATCGGCGTAGTTGACCCCGATCGCCTGCACCGCGATCCGGACCTCGCCGGGCCCGGGTCGGGGCGCCTCCGTCTCGACCAGCGTCAGCCGCTCATGTCCGCCCGCGGCCGCGATCACAACCTTGCGCATGCGCATGCGCCGACCCTCGCCCGGGAGCGCGCGTGCGGTCAAGTCGTGAACTTGTAGCGACAAAGGCCCACCCCTGTGACGCCGATGGTGCTAGCTTGCCCCGCGCATGACCGCAGGCGCAAAGGGCGACAGCCGCACCGAGACCGACAGCATGGGCCCGATCGAAGTGGCCAAGGACCGCTACTGGGGGGCCCAGACCGAGCGTTCGCTGCATCACTTCGACATCGGCGACGATCGCTTCTCGCGGCCGATGATCCGCGCGCTCGGCGTCCTCAAGAAGGCCGCCGCGCTGGCCAACGGCGAGCTCGGCACCCTCGCCAAGGACAAGGTCGACCTGATCGTGCGCGCCGCCGACGAGGTCATCGCCGGCGACCTCGACGCTCACTTCCCGCTGCGCGTGTGGCAGACGGGCAGCGGCACGCAGACCAACATGAACGCCAACGAGGTCATCGGCAACCGCGCGATCGAGCTCGCCGGCGGCGTGATGGGCAGCAAGAAGCCGGTCCACCCCAACGACGACGTCAACCGCGGCCAGTCGTCGAACGACACCTTCCCGACGGCCATGCACATCGCCGCCGCCGAGCAGATCGTGCATCACCTGCTGCCGCGGCTGGGCGCCCTGCGCGACGTGCTCGCGGCCAAGAGCGCCGCCTTCGCCGACATCGTCAAGGTCGGCCGCACCCACCTGCAGGACGCCACCCCGATCACCCTCGGCCAGGAGTTCTCGGGCTACGTCCAGCAGCTCGACGACGCCCGCCGCGCCCTCGAGGCCACCTTGCCGCGGGTCTACGAGCTCGCGCTCGGCGGCACCGCCGTCGGCACCGGCCTCAACACCCACAAGGACTACGCCGTCACCAGCGCCCGGCAGATCGCCGCGCTGACCGGTCTGCCCTTTGTCACCGCGCCCAACAAGTTCGCCGCCCTCGCCGGCCACGAGGCGCTCGTCGGCCTCCACGGCGCGCTCAAGACCCTCGCCTGCGCCCTGACCAAGATCGCCAACGACATCCGCTGGCTCGCCTCCGGCCCGCGCTGCGGCTTCGGCGAGCTCACCATCCCCGAGAACGAGCCCGGCTCCTCGATCATGCCCGGCAAGGTCAACCCGACCCAGTGCGAGGCCATGACGATGGTGTGCGCCCAGGTGCTCGGCAACGACGTCGCCGTCAACATCGGCGGCATGAGCGGCAACTTCGAGCTCAACGTCTACAAGCCGCTCATCATCCACAACACCTTGCACTCGACCCGCCTGCTCGGCGACGCCTGCCGCAACTTCCGCGAGTTCTGCGCCGAGGGCATCGAGCCGGTCCGCGAGAAGCTGGCGCACAACCTCGAGCAGAGCCTGATGAACGTCACCGCGCTGAACCCGTACATCGGCTACGACAACGCCGCCAAGATCGCCAAGAAGGCCCACAAGGACGGCTCCTCGCTCAAGGAGGCCGCCGTCGCGCTCGGCCTGCTGACGGCCGAGGACTTCGACCGCTACGTCCGCCCCGAGGCCATGATCGCGCCCGAGGGCGACCGCTAGGATCCCCTTGAGCCACCAGCCTTACATCTCGATCCTCATCCCGCTGCTCGACGAGCTGCGATCGATCCCCGAGATGCACGCGCAGGTCACCGACGCCTGCACCCGGCTCGGTCGCACCTACGAGATCTTGTGGATCGACGACGGCAGCCGCGACGGCTCGGCGCACGCGCTCGACGACCTCGCCGCGCGCGACCCACGCTCGCGCGTGGTCCATTTCCGCCGCAACTTCGGCAAGTCGTCGGCGCTGGCCGCCGGCTTCGAGCGGGTGCGCGGGCAGATCGTCATCACCATGGACGCCGACCTGCAGGACGACCCGGCCATGATCGACGACTTCGTCAAGCGCATCGAGGCCGGCGCCGATTTGGTGTCGGGGTGGAAGAAGCGGCGCCACGACCCGCTCGACAAGACCTTGCCCTCGCGATTCTTCAACGCCGTCGTCAGCCGGCTGTCGGGCGTGCGGCTGCACGACTTCAACTGCGGCTTCAAGGCCTACCGGGCCGACTGCGTGCGCGAGCTGGCCGTCTACGGCGGCTTTCACCGGTTCCTCCCGGTCCTCGCCCACCACCGCGGCTTCCGCGTCGAGGAGCTGATCGTCAACCATCGCGCGCGCAAGCACGGCAAGAGCAAGTACGGCTTCATGCGCATGTTCGACGGCCTGCTCGACCTGCTGACGGTCCTGCTGGTCACCCGCTACCGCACCCGGCCGCTGCATTTCTTCGGCATCCCCGGCCTGGTCCTCGGCGGACTCGGCGTGCTGATCCTGGTCTACCTCAGCTTCCTGTGGCTGTTCGGCTACGCGATCGGCGAGCGCCCGCTGCTCACGCTCGGCGTCCTGCTCACGATCGTGGCCATGCAGTTCGTCGGCGTCGGCCTGCTCGGCGAGCTGCTGGTGCGCACCACCATCCGCTCGCAAGAGGTCTTCTCGATCCGCGACGAGCGCGAGGCGCCCGCGGCCACCCGCGCCGCCATCTACGCCCAGCCGAGCCCGCAGCTCGGCCCCTCGGCCCCGCCGCTGGCCGGCCGTCAGCTGCCCGTCTCGGCCGCCGAGGTCATCAGCGAAGAGGCGCAGACCGTCACTGTCCCGGGCAAGCCGAACCCGCCCGCGCGCCGCTGACTCCGGGACCCGCATGACCAGCGGCAACAAGCAGAAGCACGAGAGCAAGAACCCGGTCCAGCGCGCCCTCATCGCCCGCTTCAAGCGCGAGGCCGCGGCGCTGGTGCGGCAGGCCGCCCCGCGCACGATCCTCGACCTCGGCTGCGGCGAGGGCTTCATGATCGAGGCCCTGCTGCAGGCCGGCATCGCCGCCGAGTTCACCGGCATCGACCTGTCCCACGGCGCGATCGCCGACGCCCGCGCGCGCATCGGCGGGCGCGCCAACCTCGAAGTCATGGACGCGCGCCAGCTCGTCGACGACGGCCGCAGCTTCGACCTGGTGATGATGCTCGAGGTCCTCGAGCACATCCCCGCGCCGGCGCAGATGCTGCCGGTGTTGCGCCGCCTGGCCCGCCAGCACGTGCTGCTCAGCGTCCCGCGCGAGCCGTTCTTCTGCGCCCTCAACTTCATGCGCGGCAAGAACCTCGTGCGCCTCGGCAACGACCCCGAGCACGTCAACCACTGGGGCCGCGCCGGCTTCCACCGCTTCGTCGCCCGCGACTTCGAGGTCCTCGCCGCCCCCGGCGTGTTCCCGTGGACGATGATCCTCGCCCGCCCGCGCAAGCGCGACTGACGACGACGCGCCGACGTCGGGCCTCGATGCCCGCCACGCGGGCATCACGATCGCCGCCTCCGGGCGCGCCGCCATCACGACGATGACCGTCGTGACAGCGGGGCCGCAGCCGGCGCGCTCGACCGGGCGTCAATCGACGTCGACGACTTCGCTGCACCCGTAGACGTCGCGCGCGACCTTCCAGCAGTCCGGAAAGCCCGCCGGCGCGACGCCGCCGTCGTGGCTGCGCAGGCACTTCCAGGGCTCGCGGGAAGAGGGCCAGACGGTCGCCCATTGCCGGCGCGTCGGACTGGCGTCGGACGACGCCGAGCAAGCTCGGGCCCGCGGGAGCTCCGTCTCGCTGCCCTCGGGTTGTGGCTGGGCGAACTCGTCGGGCTGAGCCGCCTCGGTCTCGGGCTCGACAAAAGCGGCGACGGCGCTCAGCAGCGCCGCCTGGATACTGGAAACGAACAACATCGGATCTACCTCCTGTGATTTCGCAGCCATCGCAGCATGGTCGACGGCAGTCCAACGATGAGGAGGTTCCTCCGTACCCGCCAGCGACCGACCGCAAAAATTGATCCGTGCCTGCCGAGCAGGCTCGGCCTGTTCGACCCGGGTTCAAGGATGGCCTCGCGCGCGAGCGACCGCCCAGATAGGCGGAGCGCCTGCAACGTCCGGTCGACGCCGTCGCAGTGTCACCGAGCCTCACGCGCCACCTCGCGCGGCCTCGACTTCACGCGAACGGCAGATCGATCACCACCATCGCAGTGTCACCGGGCCTCACGCGCCACCTCGGCTTCACGCGAACGGCTGATGATCACCACCGATGTCTCATCGTTCCGCTCCACGCCCGAGCTGCTCGCGCGCCGCCACCAATCGTGCCACCGCCGCGTGCGTCGGCGCGGACAGCCCGTGCCGCTCCGCCAGCCGGGCCACCGCCCCATTTAAAAAGGCCATCTCCGTCGCCGCCCCGCGCCGCAGGTCTTGCAGCATCGCGTTGTCGTTCGCGCGCGTCTTCTCGGTCGACGTGAACACGCGCCCCAGGTCCTCGTCGCGCAGCGTCACCCCCTCCGCGGCCGCCACCACCCGCGCCTCCGCCAGCAACGTCCCGGCCAGCGCCCGCAGCTCGGGCACGTCGAGGATCGCCCCGTTGGCCGCGCCGAGCAGCGCACACGGCCCGCTGACCGCCAGGTTCCACAGCGACTTGCGCCACTCGCACGCCGCGATCGACGTCGCCACCGTCACCGGGTAACCCGCGCCCGCCAGCAGGCCTTGCATTTCGGACATGTGCGAACAGGCAGGTTCGTCGTCGGCCGCCAGCTCGAGCTGGAACACCCCGGCCACGCGCACCGTCGTCGGCCCCGTCAGCCCCGCCCCGAGCCAGCAGGCTACCCGCACCAGCGCCGCCCCGGCCAGCCGCTCGCGGGCGAGCCCCGCGATCCCGAGCCCGTTCTGACACAGCCCGATCGCCTGCCCCGGCCTCACCCGCGACCGCAAAGCATCGAGCGTCTCGCCCAGCTGCGTCGCCTTGACCGCGACCAGCACGATCGCCTCCGCCGGCACCGTCCACGCCCCCGCGAAATCGACCACCGGCACCCGCGCCTGCCGCTCCTCCGCCCCTGTCAGCGCGAACCCCTCGCTGTTCAGCGTCACCACCCGCGGCCCGCGAGCGACCAGCGTCACCGCGGCCACCTCGCTCAGCCGCGCCGCCAGGTGCAGGCCGACTGCACCGGCGCCGAAGATCCAGATCGCTCGAGGAGGGGTCGCGCTCGTGAGCTGCACCCGTACGCCTTAGCACATCACGCGACGTCACGTGCCCCGGCGAAAATCCTTCGCGCGCCACCGCGGCGGCGACCGACCATCTTCATGCACGTCCGAGGTGACGCGCATGTTGGTCGCATTCTCCACCGTCTCGATCCTCTCCATCGTCGCATTTTATAACGGGCTCCTGCTGGCCGCGCTGGCCCACTATCTCTGGCGCCACCGCGGCCTCCCGTGGCAGCGCTGAAGCAGGTGCCACGCGCCTCGCGTCCCATCGCAAGGAGGCGATCGCTTTTGCCCGCACGCACCACGCCGTGAACCCCGCGGCGCCCCTCACCCGGAGCGCCGCAACGGCGCGCCGAGGTTCCAAACGGGCTCACCCGTGCGCGCTCGTCTCAGCCGTGGACTGCGCGTGGGTCGTCGCTCATCAGCAGCGGCCCCTCTTCGGGCGCGTCGATCACCAGCACCCGCCGACCGTCGCGGATCTCCGCGCGCACCAGCCCGAGCACCGTCACCTCTTCGCCCGGCTCGATCACCCCCTCCTCGTAGCGAATGGCGATGTTGAGCCCGATCATGTTGACGCTCTTCAGCTCGTGGCGGCGCAGGAACGCCTCCTCGATCTCGCTCGCGTCGTCGAATGTGCCCGAGCGCGTGTGCAGGTCGCGGACCACCGCCACCCGCGGCACGCTCGTCACCACCTGCAGCCTGCCGGTCCCGTCGTCGATCGAAAAATCGACGTAGCGCTCCTCGCGGGCCACCTCGCGCCAGTAGTTGCGCCCCGTCTCCTGGTCCACCGTCGCCAGGTAGTACACGCTCGCGCGGCCGGACAGCGGCGCCTGCAGCACGCGCTCGCCGGCCACCACCCGCCCGCTCACCCGCGCCACCTCGCCCTCGCGCAGCCCGCGGATCGGCGTCAAGGGCCGCCGCTTCAGCGTGCGCCGCGTGCGGGCGTCGTTCGACAGCGCAAAGGACAGCCCGGCCCCGACGATGAGCGCGGCGGCGACGACGAGGATCGGTGCAGGCATCGGCGCCGCATCCTAGCACGACCGCCGGCGGGCCTGTCTGGGCCCGCCACCGCCCCGGCGAGCCCTCCGAGCCCCGTCCTGCGCGCCGGCGAGCCCCCGCGCGCCCTCGCCCCGCTCGCCCGGGCGAGGCCCGAAGGCCATGTCCCTCGAGACACATCATCTCCCGCGCAGTCGGGGCGATGACTCGAAGAATTATCCCTCGCCCTACCATACACATGTCCCCGAGACCATGTCTCGAAGGACATGTCATCCTACCCCCTCCTCACCCCGCGCACCCCATGCCCCTTGCGACCTGGGACGTTGGCGACGCGCCCGACGTCGCGAATCACATGTCCCATGCGACATGTGATTCGGACCGACACCCACGTCTCCACCTCCCAAAGTACATGTCCTTCGCGACATGTCCCGAGAAACATCATCAGTGCCTCGCGCCACCGCCCGCCTCGCGCAGCCACGCCTGAAGCGGCGCCCCTGCGGCCGGCAGGCGATCGGTGAAGCGCAGCACCTCGCCGGTGCCCGCCAGCAGCGCCAGTCCGCCGTCCACCGCCGCCAGCTGCGACCGCACGCGTCCGCCGGTGGGCGCCCGCATCGGCGCCACCAGCCCGGTCCCCAGATCGACGACATCGACCCGGCCGTCGATCGCCGCCAGCGCCACCGTCTGCTCGTCCATGAACGCGAAGTCGGTCCAGCGCGAGCTCCCCTGGGCCCGCAGCGGCGCCTCGGGCTGCGCCAGCGCCCACGCCTGCAGCAGGTCGCCGTCGATCACCGCGAATCGTTGCCCCGACGGGCTGAACCGCAAGACCACGTACGAGCCGGACGTCGGGCTCCTCGTCGCCCCCGCGAGCTGCCAGCGCGCATCCTGCTGCAGGTCGACCACCTCGATCTCCGGCTGCCCGCGGCGATAGACCGCCAGCGTCGCCCCCGCGGGCGCGAACGCCAGGCTCGTGTGCCCCGAGCCCTCTTCCGTCACCGGCTCGACGGCCAGCCGCGCCGCCCCGTCGCGCTCGACCACCATCACCCCGCCGTCGTGGGCCAGGGCCGCCAGCACCTCGCCGTCCGGCGAGTAGCGCAGCCCGAACAGGTGGTCGCGCAACGGCAGCCGCCGCGACGGCGACCCCGGCGACGTCCACTCGCGGACCTCACCGTCGGCGAACCCGATCGCAAACCGGCCCGCCGTGAACGCCACGTCCGTCCACGGGTGCCGCGGCACCTCGAAGATGTCCCCGCGGCCATGTCCCCAGAGGCATGCCGTGCCATTGTCGAGGTCCACCAGCACCCGGCCGTCGTCGGCCACCGCCCGCAGAAAAGCTCTGTCCGGCCACCACCCGCACGCCGCCCCCACCGCCTCCGTCGCGCCCGTGCGCAGGTCGAGACGGGCCGGGCCCTGCTTGCCCACCTGCACCGCCCAGCCGCCTCCCTCCGCCAGCTGGGCCTGCGGCAGCGGCTCTCGCGGCGCCGGCCACAGCGACTGCCACGCCGCGTCCTGCGGGCGCACGCGCCGGTGACCATCGGGCCCTGCCAGCAGCAGCTCGCCGTCGCCGAGGATCGCCCCGTCGAGCCCCGCCCCCGCCACGATCGAGGTCCCGCTCGCCACCTCGAGCACGTCGATCGTCACCCCGAAGCCCCACTCCACCAGCGCCCCGTCGCGGCTGGTGTGCGGCGCCACCACGAAATCATCGGACCTGTCCGTTCGGACAGCTCGCGTCCACAGCCGATCCCCCGCCGGGCTCTCCGCCCACGCGCTCGTCCAGCCGTCGCGGTGGGCGATGAACACCAGCGCGTCGCGGCCCGGCGCCGACCAGGCCGCCTCGACCACACGCGACGGCCCGTCGACCTGCCACACCAGCTGATGCCCGATCCCCGACATCCCGCTCGCCCGCTGCGCCTCCGCGCACGGCACCACCAGCGCGCGCCCGTCCGGCGTCCATTCACCCGTGTAGAGCCGCGGCTGGCACGGATGACGCGAGACGTCGACCACCCCTGTCTCGCGGTCCCACACCACCAGCGTATCGCCCCGCACCCCCGCGAGCCGCCGCCCGTCGAGCGTCCCGTGCAGCGAGAGCCCGCGCACCGCCGCCGGCGCGTCCGCACCTGCCAGCTCGCGTCGCGCGCCCGTCGCCACCGAGAACTCGAGCGCCGGCACCGCGAGCATCGGCCAGGCCCACAACGACGCTCCGTCGGGGCTCAGCGCCCAGTGATAGAACGTCACCGGCTTCTCGGTCTCGCCAGCGAACGTCCGCAGCACCCCGCCGTCCGGGCCGTACACCGCCGCCGTGAAGTGCTTGCCGTCCTCCGCGCTGACGTACGCCCAATGCGTGCGATCGGGCGTCACCGCCAGCCGCCCGCCACCGCCCAGCTTCTCGGCCTCGACCGCCCCCGGCCGCCAGCGCCACAGCGCATCGAGGCCCACCCCGATCCACGTCCCATCGGCCAGGTTGACCCCGTCGATCAGCGCGTCCGTCGGCCCCGTCAGCGCCGGCCCCACCATCCCGGGCTGCCACGCCGCCAGCGCCAGCGCCCGCACCGCCCCGTCGCGCGCCGGGTCGGGGCGCAGCTGCGCCAGCAGCGGGACCACCTGCGACGGGTCGGCCTCGATCGCCAGCCGCGCCTGCGTCAGCACCAACTCATCCGCGCGCCGGTCCGCGGTCACGCGCGCCGCCTCGGCCTCGCTCGCGCGCACCTCGGCCACCTCCTGCGCCGACTCGGCCGCCGCGCGCTGCTCCTCGGCGACGTCGCGGGCCTCGCGGATCCGTCCGACCGCGACCACCCCGATCGCCGCCAGCGCCGCCACCGACGCCGCCGCCACCGACACCGCCGCCCGGTGCCGCCGCAGCCACAGCCGCCCGACCTCCGTCAGCGAGTACGCGTGCGCCCCGACCAGCCGCCCCGCCTGGTAGCGCCGCAGATCGTCGGCGAACGCCTCCGCGTCGGCGTAGCGGCGCCCTGGTTGCTTGGCCATGGCTTTCTCGACCACCGCGATCAGGGCCGGCGGCGCCTCGGGCACCAGCCGCGCCAGCGGCCGCGGCTCGCCCGCCAGCACGTCGTGAAGCAGCTGCGCCGCGCGGCGGTCGTGGAACGGCGGCACCCCGGCGATCACGTGGTAGAGCACCGCCCCGAGCGCGTAGATGTCGCTGCGCGCGTCGACCCCGTCGCCGCGGGCCTGCTCCGGCGGCATGTAGCGGACCGTCCCCAGCAGCGAGCCCTCCGCCGTCAGGTCGGACACCGCGAAGTCCTCCGGGTCCGTGGTCGGCAACGTCTCTGTCTCTTGGGACAGGTACTTCGCCAGCCCCCAGTCGATCACCACCGCCTCGCCGAATTCCCCGACCAGGATGTTGGCCGGCTTGAGGTCGCGGTGGATCACCCCCTGGCGGTGCGCGTACGCCATCGCCTCCGCCGCCGCGATCACGTGCTGCACCAGCCCGAGCCGCGCCTGCACCTCGGCGCAGCCGGCGATCCGCTGCTCGAGCGAGGCCCCCTCGACCAGCTTCATGCAAAGGAACGGCCGCCCGTCGTCGGCCCGCCCGAGGTCGTACAGCGGCACGATGCCCGGGTGTTGCAGGCGCGACGTGATCGCCGCCTCGCGCACGAACCGGTCGACCGAGCGCTCGTCGAAGCGCAGCAGCTCCTTGACCGCCACCGTGCGCCCGAGCTTGAGGTCCTCGGCGCGGCGGACCGCCCCGAGCCCGCCGCGGGCGAACACCGGCCCGAAGCGGTAGCGCTCGCTCACCGGCTCGCTGCGCTTCGGCTCGCGCGTCGCCGGCGGCGCGGGCTCGGGTGCGGGCCCGGGCGCCTCGCTGCCCAGCGTCTCGAGGCCGAGCTGGGACAGCCCTGCGAGCAGGCGGGCCTGTGCGCGCGCGAGGGTGGCTGGGTCGGGCAGAGGTGGCGGCGGGAGTTCGGGACGCATCGCCAGGCGAGTGCTGGTTGTCGCGAGTTTGATCGGTGAAAAACGCCGACTTTGGCGCGCGCGATCTCGCTCACTTGCGAGCGCGCAGGTAGCCGTCGATCTTGTCGCCGATGCTGCGCATCGCGCTGTCGAGGTCGCGCACCTGGCTGTCCCTCAGGTCAGGTTGGGCCAGCAGCAATTCCGTCGCCTCGCGCAGCCGCTCCCGCGCCCGCGCGATCCGACCGGCCATCGTCCCGCCTGGCACCGCGAACAGCTCGGCCAGCTCGCGCGCCGTCAGCTGCTCGTACTCCTTCAGCTCGAGCACGATCCGGTCGTCGAGGCTCAGCCCGCGCAGCGCCTGCGACACCACGTGCTCGATCTGCCGGTCGGCCAGCAGCGACGACAGCGACCCCTCCGTCGCCGGATCGATCACGCTCTCCTCGGCCGGGTCGAACGTCGGCCCGCGGCGCGAGCGGTGGCGGATGTGCTCGAGCAGCTTGTTGCGGGCGATGCCGAACACGAACCCCTTGAACGACGCCGTCCCGCCGCGGAACGCGTCGCGGCGGCGGCACAGCGCCTCGAAGGTCCCCTGGGTCAGGTCCTCGCAGGCGTCGCCGCTGACCTTCGAGAAGAAGAACCGGTACACGCTCGCGTAGTGGCGGGCGATCAGCGCCCGCCCGGCCGCGATCGTCCCGGCTTGCCACGCGTGGAGGAGCGAGAGGTCGTCTTCGCCGGGCTCGGGTCCCACGCGACGATCACTACTCGATCGCCGGCTCCGCGTCACGCGGCGGCGGCTTCAGGGCCGCCGACAGCGAGCGCGGCGTGATCCCCTCGGCCACCACCAGCAGCGCCACGAACGTCGCCATCGCCGCCCCCGCGGCCGCCAGCGCGCGCACCACCGGCAGCTCGACCCCGGCCACCAGCGCCCGCGCCACCGTGCCCGCGGCGATCGCCAGACCTGTCCACAAGGCCAGGCGCAGCATCGCCGCCGCGTAGCGACCGGCGCCGATCTCGAGGTGACGCAGGGCGAACCGCAGCAGCACCCAGAACGCGATCGGGTAGCCGATCACCCACGCCCACGCCACCGACGCGTAGCCCAGCCGGTCGCCGAGCAGCACCGCCGCGATCGCGAACCACAGCGGCATCGTCACCGCCGCCACCGCCATGTACGTCAGCGTCAGGCTCGGGCGGCCGACCCCGTCGAGCAGCGGGGGCACCACCGCGCTGAGCGCCCGCAGCAGCGCCGCGATCGCCAGCACCCGCACCGCCACCGCCGCGCCGACCCACTGCGCGTCGAGCAGCAGCAGCAGGTCGGGCGCCGCCGGGACCACGATCACCAGGAAGCCGGCGACGACGATGAAGCTGAGCCGCGACAGCTTCAAGAACTGCTCCGCCAGCACCGCCGGCCGGCCCCGCGCGCGCGAGAACGCCGGGAACGCCACCGACACCACCACCGTGCTGATGATGCGCGCCGGGTCGAGCGCCAGGTCGGCCGCCGCCTTGTAGAGCCCGAGCGCCGTGCGGCCGAAGAAGTGGCCGACGATGTAGAAATCGAGGCCGGTGTAGACGAAGAACAGGATCCGGCTGAACGAGGTCTTGAGCCCGAACAGCACCGCCTCGCGGGTCGCCGCCCAGTCGAACAGCAGCCGCGGCAGCCACGGCTGGAAGTACTGCACCCCCGCCGTCGTCACCAGCGTGCGCCCGATCGCCCCGGCGATGAAGCACCAGATCCCGACCAGCGGCGCCGCCACCAGCAGGGCCACGTTCTCGGCCACGCTGGCGAGGAAGCGGATCAGCGAGAACTCGCGGAACCGCAGCTCGCGGATCATCAGCGCCCCCGGCACCATGTAGAGGTTCTGCAGCAGCAGCTTGACGCAGTGCGCCTGCAGCATCCAGCCGACGATCGGCGCCTGGTAGTGGCTGGCGAGCAGCGGCGCCACGACGAAGAAGATCGCCGCCACGATCGTGAGCGACAGCAGCAGGTTGAGCCAGAACACCGTCGAGAGGCGCGCCGGCGTGTGGTCGCCCTGCTGCACCAGCGCCCCCGGCAGCCCCAGCTCGGTCGCCAGGTCGAGGATCGGGATCGCCGCCAGCGCCAGCGTGGCCACCCCGTACTCCTCGGGGGTGATCCAGATCGCCAGCAGCACCGCCTTGGTCGCCACGTCGCCCACGCCCATCAGCGCCGTGGCCGTGCCGACCCACGCCAGGCTCTGGTTGACGCGGACCTGCTCCTCGCGCTCCGACATCCTCACTCCCGCCGCAGCACCGCGCAGCTGACCTGGTACGGGCGCGTCAGCCAGCGCAGCCGCGAGCCCGCGGTCCCGCTCGGGCTGTCCCGAAGGCCAGCCAGCTTGCGGAGGTCGCGGACCAGCAGCCACGGCCGGCGCAGCAGCTCGGGCGCGTAGCTCGGCCCGTCGACGACCTCGGCGCGGACCCGGCGCAGCTGCGGGAACAGCTCGCGTGACATGTCCTCGGGGTCAGGTCGATAGTACGTGTCGATCGGGTCCGGGTGGTACGGGTAGCTGAACGGCACCGTGACGATCAGCAGCCCGCCGGCGGGCACCAGCGCCGCCAGCCCGCGGGCCAGCGCCGCGCGGTCGGTCACGTGCTCGAGCATGTTGCAGCACAGGATCGCCCGCGCCCCGACCGCCTGCAGCCGCGCGTGCCCCTCCGGGCTCAGCGCGTCCGCGGCGATGTCGACCCCTGGCAGCTGCTTCAGGTCGCTGTGCACCACCTCGGCCCCGCGGGCCCGCAGCGGCGCGAACACCTCGCGGTCGATCCACGGCTGCACGGCTGTCCTGAAGTGCAGGTCACTGCTGCCGAGGTTGAGCAGCGGCGTCAGCTCCGCGTCGCCCAGCTCCTGCAGCCGCGCCCGCAGCCACCGCGCCTCGACCTCAAGCACGGACCTGCTCCTCGGGCCAGCTCGCCACCGACTCGAGCCCGCCGGCCAGCGCGATCTCGGCGACGAAGCCGAGCCGCTCCTTCGCGCGGGTCGGGTCGAGCACGTAGCGCATCACCTCGCTGCCGCGGTACGGCAGCGCACCGAGGTCGACCAGCTCGGTGCGACCGACGCGCCACGCCAGCGCGCGCACCACCATCGCCACCGCCGACTCGATCCCCGTGCCCGCGTTGTAGACCCCGACCGGCGCGTCGGCCTCGGTGCAGCGCGCCAGCAGGCGGGCCACGTCGCGCACGTGCACGAAATCGCGGGTCTGCTCGCCGGGCGTGCACGCGAACCGCTCGCCGGCCCGCAGCGCCGCCAGCAGCGACGGGATCAGCATCCCTGGCCGCTGACCGGGCCCGTAGACCACCCCGGGCCGCACGATCACCGCCTCGATCCCCAGCCTCGCCGCCGCCGCGCGCACCTCGTCCTCGCCGCGGATCTTCGCCCGCGCGTACGGCGTGTCGCCGAGCCGCTGCGCGTCCTCGACGAACGGCACCGGCTGCAGCCCGTACACCTCGCCCGAGCTGACGTAGACCACCCGCCGGGCCCCGCGGGCCGCCGCGATCGCCAGCGCCCGCAGCGGCGCCGCCACGTGCGCTTCAGTCAACGCCGCCTCGCCGCCCTCGCGGCCGCCGCCGGCCCAGATCAGCGCATGAACTTCAGGACATGTCCGTTCCGCCAGGCCCTCGCGGCCGAACGCGACCACCGGCGCCGCCGCCAACGCGTCCGCCGCGGCGCGGCCGATGAAGCCCCCGCCGCCGCCGATCGCCACGGCGGTGACCGTCACGCCGCCCCCAGCAGCTCGCGATACCAGGCGATCGTGCGCTGCAGACCTTCGTCGAGCCCGTGGCGGGGGCGCCAGCCGAGCACCCGCCGCGCCTTCTCGGACGCCAGGAATTGCTCGCGGATCTCCCGCGACGCCTCGCCGAGGATCACCGGCGCCAGCGCGCGTGCGTCCATGTGGCCGAGCACGCGGTCGACGATCTCGAGCACGCTCTGCGGCCGCTCGTCGGAGAAGTTGAACGCCTCGCCGACCACCTCGGGCCGGTCCATCTGCTCGGCCAGCTCGAGGTACGCCGCCACCGCGTCGCCGACGTACACGTAGTCGCGTACGAACGTCCCGTCGCTGCGCACCACCGGCCGCTCGCCGCGGACCACCGAGCGCACCGTGCCCGGGATGATGCGGTTCCAGTTGAGGTCACCCGGGCCGAACAGGTTGCCGCAGCGGGTCACGCACACCGGCAGCTGGTAGCTGTCGAAGTAGCAGCGCGCGATCAGGTCGGTGCAGCTCTTCGAGCAGTCGTACGGGAACCGGCCCTCGAGCGGCGACGCCTCGGTGTACGGCAGCACCGGCTGGTCGCCGTAGGCCTTGTCCGAGCTGGCGACCACGACCCGCCGGACCTTGCGCTCGTTGCGTCGGCACGCCTCGAGCAGGTTGTACGAGCCGCGCACGTTGGCCTCCCACGTCGAGAGCGGGTTGCGCCCGGCGGTGCCGACGATCGTCTGCGCCCCGAGGTGGAACACCGCCTCGATCTCGTGCTCGTTGATCACCCGCTCGAGCAGCGGGTAGTCCTCGAGCTGGCCCTGCACGCTGACGCAGCGGCGGTCGAGCCCGCGCCCGTGGAACAGGCTGCGCGGGACCCCGTCGCGGACCAGGCACACCGGCGCCGCCCCGCGGGCCAGCAGCTCCTCGACCATGTGGCTGCCGAGCAGCCCGGTCGCCCCGGTGACGAGCACGTTCTTGTCTGTCCAAAAGGACATATTACCAATTCCTCCACGGCGCCGCGCCGCCGGCCCACGCGCGCTCGAGCAGCTGCAGGTCGCGATAGGTGTCCATGCACTGCCAGAAGCCCTCGTGCCGGTGCACGCGCAGTTGGTCGTCGGCGGCCAGCCGCTCGAGCGGCTCGCGCTCGAGCGTGCAGGCGTCGTCGTCGCGCACGTACTCGAGCATCGCCTTGCGGAACACGAAGAAGCCGCCGTTGATCCACCCCTCGGTGACCGCCGGCTTCTCGCTGAAGCTGTCGACGCGCTCGCCGTCGGTCAGCAGCTCGCCGAAGCGGCTCTGCGGCCGCACCCCGGTGACCGTCCCGATCTTGCCGTGGCTGCGGTGGTACGCCAGCAGCGCCTTGAGGTCGACGTCGCACAGCCCGTCGCCGTACGTCAGCATGAAGTCGTCCTCGCCGAGGTGGCGGCCGACCCGGTGCAGCCGCGCCCCGGTCATCGCCTCCTCGCCGGTGTCGACGCAGGTCACTCGCCAGCGCGCCTCGGGCGGGTTGTGCAGCGTCAGCTTGCCGCCCTGCCCGAGGTCGACCGTGAAGTCGCCCGACAGCGCCGCGAAGTCGAGGAAGTAGCGCTTGATCACCTCGGCCCGGTAGCCGAGGCACAGCACGAAGTCGTCGAACCCGTGCGACGCGTAGTAGCTCATGATGTGCCAGAGGATCGGTCGCCCCGCGACCTCGATCATCGGCTTGGGACGCAGCTCCGTCTGCTCTTTGAAGCGGGTCCCCTTGCCCCCGCACAGGATGACGACCTTCATCGCGACCTCCCCAGGACCTCGTCGTAAACCGCCTGGAGGCGCTCGCGGTGGGCCTCCACGCTGTATTCTGCCTGCATCTTGCGCCGCCCGGCCTCGCCGAGGGCGCGCCGCTCGTCTGTACTTCGGGACAGGCGCACCAGGTGCCCCGCCAGCCCGGCGACGTCGCGCTCGCCCGCGAGCAGCCCCGTGACCTCGTGCTCGACCTGCTCCGGGATCCCCGCGTGCCGCGTCGCCACGATCGGCAACTCCGCCGCCGAGCCCTCGCAGATCACCGTCGGCGTGCCCTCCTGGTCGCCGTCGCGGGCCGTCCGGCTCGGCACCAGCAGCACGTCCGCGTCCTGCATGGCCGCAGGCACCGCCGTCGCCGGCGCCGCCCACGTCACGTCGAGCCGCAGCGACTCGGCCAGCGCGCGCAGCGGCCCGGCCCCCGCCGAACCTGTCCCAAGGAGCATGACCTCGAGGTCAGCCCCAGCCGCACGCGCTGCGGCGCACGCTCGCAAGCCATCATCAAAACCCTTCTTCTCGACCTCGCGCCCGACCATCAGCACCCGCGTGCGCGCCCGCGTGGCCCGCGGCGCCGGCTGGAACCGCGACAGGTCGACGCCGAGCGGCACCACGCGGATCTTGCTCGCGGGGCAGCCCTGGGCCACCAGTTGGTCGCGCATGTGCTGCGACAGCGCGAGGAAGCGGTCGCCGCGGCGGAACAGCGCCGGCGCCAGCGCGGCGAAGTGCCAGTAGGCCGGCAACAGCCGCAGCCGCGAGCCGCGGACCGTCACGTCCTTGCCGTAGAAGCTGGTCACCAGCGGCAGCCCGCAGCGGGCCGCTGTCAGCAGCGCGTGCGCCCCCGTCTGCCCGAGGTGCGCGTGGATCAGCGACACCCCGCGGGCCCACCGCGACAGCCGCGGCGACAGCGTGGTCGCGCGGTACAGCAGCGCCTCGAGCGCGCCCAGCGGCAGGTCGCGCAGCGCCGTCACCTCGCCCTCGGGGAACTTCTCCCGCGACAGCCGCTCGACCGCGAACACGCGCACCGCGTAGCGCCGCAGCGACCGCATCGACGTGTAGATGAACGTCTCCGACGGCGGCAGAAATTCGTGGCGCACAAAGCCGACAATCGGCGAGTTCGACATGCCGAGCGAACGGCCGCGAACGTACGCTCCGGCGCGCGAGGGTGTCAACCGGCCGGTGCAGCCATGACTTGCCGCACGCCCTCCCGCGAGGCTCTCGGCACGCAGCCCTCGTCCGCCTCTGGTATCGCGCCAGGACCCGCGATGCTCCTGCCCGATCGCTCCACCGAGCGCGCCTGCGGCCCGCACCAGCCCCCCACGCACCGGCCCGCCCGCACGACCGGGCCCGCCTGCCACCCGCGGCCCCGCGTCACTTCTGGGCCCGCCTGCGGCCGAATCGAGGACCCGCGATGATCCTGCCCGACCTCACCACCCGGGACGCGTGGGAGCTGCGGCGGCAGCCCGAGATCGACGAGGACGACCTGTGGCAGACGCCGGGGCCCGTCGTGTGGCAGGCCGAGCGCTTCCGCGGCCCGCCGCCGATGTTCTACCCCGTCTATCGCAGCGGTGACCTCTACGCCACCTCGCCGCTGCCGCTCATCGCCCGCCACGGCGCGCTCGAGCTCGACGCGGAGTTCGCTCGCCAGGTCGGCTCGTCCGTCCGCTACCTCGCCACCAACGCCACCATCGATCGCCGCGTCCGTCGCGTCGGTTGCCCCGAGCTCTCGACCCTCGAGCTGGCGGACCCGCGCGAGTTCATCGCCGCCATCGCCGCCGCCCTGCGCAGCGACCTCGCCCGCATCGAGGCGCGGCAGCCGGGCCTCACCAACCTCGTCCTGTGCGGCGGGCGCGACAGCCTCAACCTGCTGCTGCTGCCGTGGCAGAACCCGGTCATCGCCGTCAGCGCCCGGCCAAACTTCCCGCTCGTGCAGCAGTTCGTCAAGGACAACCGGCTGGCGATCGACGTCGTCGAGCTCGTCGATCACGACGCCTCGCTGCTGGACAGCGAGATCGCCGTCAACGCCTGCCGGATCGGCCTCGATCACGTGCGGTGGGTCGCCGAGCTGCGCCAGCTCGCCGCTCGCTTCGAGCGGCGCGCCATCTTCTGGGTCGGCGCCCTGGGCGACACCTTCACCACCCCGAAGTGGCGCTCCTACAACCATTCGCTGGCGCTCGCGCGCCTGCGGGCCTTGCCCGGCCTGCGCGGCCTGACCGCGACCGAAGCCGGCCAGGGCCTGTTCTCGTGGACCGCCTACTACCGCGGCGGCATGTGGCAGGGCGGCAACATGTCGCTGCTCAAGGAGATCACCGACGCGCTGGTGCTCTCGGCCTACCACGGGCCTGCGATGCGCGCCGTGCTCGCGCGCGTCGACCTGCGCGGCGCGGTGCCCCGCGACATCCGCCCCGAGCTCGGCGAGGCGCTGGCCGGCGCCCCGGTCGTCTACCCGACCAGCAACCCCTCGCCCGCGCCCTCGTCCTTCCGCAAGCGCCGCTCGCACGTGGCCGCCTTCGTCGAGGTCCTGGCCCGCCACGGCATCCGCACCGCCTGAGCCTCGTCCCGCGGTGATTCGGCGCATGTCCCTGAGGGCATGTCTCTCCAGACATATCCTCGAGGACATTGCTGTTTGGTCATCCCACCGAACTGGCGAACGCGACGAGGCCGGCCTCCTACCCACCGCCCCATCGACGCTGCGGCCGGCACCGCACGAACGAGCCGGCCTCCTACCTACCGCCTTGCCCGATCGACGCTGCGGCCGGCACCGCCCGAACGAGAGGCGGCCTCCGGTCTACCGCCTGGCCACACTGCGGCCGGCACCGCGCGAACGAAGCGGCCTCCTACCCACCGCCCCATCGACGCTGCGGCCGGCGCCGCACGAACGAGTCGGCCTCCTACCTACCGCCTTGCCCCATCGGCGCTGTGGCCAGCACCGCACGAACGAGAGCCGGCCTCCGACCTACCGCCTGGCCACACTGCGGCCGGCACCGCGCGAACGAAGCGGCGCCGCCCGAGACCTGCCCTTTCGGCCAGCTCAGCTCAGCGCCTGCATCGCGCGGGCGAGGCGGGGCAGCGCCGCCTTGATCTCGTCCTCCGAGACCGCGCCGACGCTGAGGCGGAACCAGCCCTCGTCACCCGGCACGCCGAACGCCTGGAACGGGACGATGCCGATGCCGGCGTCGGTCAGCAGGTACTTGCGGACATCCTCGTTCGTCTGCAGCACCTGGCCGGCGGGCGTGCGGCGGCCGAACGGGTTGATGCGCACCGTCAGATAGATCGCGCCCATCGGCGGGATGCTGTCGACCTGCAGGCCGTCCTTCTTGAGGCCCTGGAAGCCGGTGTGGAGCAGCTCGAGCCGGCGGTCGAGGCCGTGCAGGAAATGGTCCGCGTAGGTGTGGATCGCCGCGGTGTCGTTGAGCAGGTCGACGGTCGCCATCTGCTCGGGCCGCGGCGCCCAGGCGCCGACGTGGCCGAGCACGGCCGACATCTGCTTGATGATGTCGACCGGGCCGACCGCCCAGCCGACGCGCAGGCCGGTGGCCGCGAACGCCTTGCTGATGCCGTCGACGAACACGGTGTAGCGGGCCATCTCCGGCCGCAGCCCTGGCGGCGTCACGTGCTTGGTGTCGCCGAAGCGCAGCATCCAGTAGATGTGGTCGTACATCAGGTAGACCGGCCGCTCGCCGCGTTGCTCGCGCTTGCGGTTCTCCTCGAGGATCGCGTCGCAGATGCCGCGCAGCGCGTCAGGGGTGATCGCCGTGCCGGTCGGGTTGAGCGGCGAGTTGAGGCACACCAGGCGCGCCGACGGCAGCTCGGACAGCAGCGCCTCGCCGGTCGGCAGGAATCGGGTCTCGGGCCCGCACACCACCGGCACCCCACGGGCGCCGCACATGTGCACGTAGTGGTTGTTGTTCCAGCTCGGCACCGGATAGATCACGGTGTCGCCGGCGTCGACCACCGTGCGGTAGAGGCCGTAGATCACCGGGCGCGCGCCGCCGGCGACCAGGAAGCTGTCGAGCGGGTAGCGCAGCCCCAGCTCGCGCTCGTAGAACCGCTGGATCGCCTCGCGCAGCTCGACCTGGCCGTTGGCCGCCGGGTAGTTGGTCTCGCTGCGCTCGAGCGCCCGGAGGATCGCCTTTTGCAGCACCTCGGGGATCGGGAACTGCTTGGGGCTGAAGTCGCCGACCGTGAGGTTGCAGACCGGCACGCCCTGACCCATCAGCGCCCGGATCTCGGCCGCGATCTTGAGGATCTCCGAGCCGACCAGCGCCCCGGCCATCGTCGACAGCCGGGCGGCCGGGTCGGGGCCCGCGGCGTTGGCGTGGGCGGTGAGGTCGGTCTGCGCGCTCTGGACGTCCTGCATCGCCACAACTATGCCACACTCCTGCGCCCCATGAGCAGCGCTCGCCAGCCGCACCTCACAGCTCGCCTCCAAGGATTCGGCACCACGATCTTCACCGAGATGACGCGCCTTGCGATTCAATTCGGCGCAGTCAACCTCGGCCAGGGCTTCCCCAACTTTGATGGGCCCGACTTCATCAAAGAGGCCGCGATCGCTGCGATCCGCGCCGGCGCCAACCAGTACTGCCGCATGAGCGGGCTGCCCGAGCTGAATCGCGCGATCGCGGCGCATCAGCAGCGCTTCTACGACCTCTCTTACGATCCCGACAGCGAGGTCACCGTGTACTCGGGCGCGACCGAGGCCATCTGCGCGACGCTGCAAGCGCTGTGCGACACCGGCGACGAGGTCGTGTTGTTCGAGCCCTTCTACGACTCCTATCGCGCCAGCGTCACCATGGCCGGCGCGGTCCCGAAGGTCGTCACGCTGCACGCGCCCGACTTCGCGTACCGCCCCGAAGAGCTCGAAGCCGCCATTACCCCCAAGACCCGGGCAATTCTCCTGAATACCCCGCACAACCCCACGGGGAAGGTTTTCACGCGCGGCGAGCTCGAGCATGTCGCGAGCCTCTGCAAGCGCTTCGACCTCATCGCCATCACCGACGAAGTCTACGAGCACCTCGTGTATGAGGGCTCGCACGTGCCGCTGGCGACGCTGCCGGGGATGCGAGAGCGCACCGTGCTGATCTCCTCGTCGGGCAAGACCTTCAGCTTCACCGGCTGGAAGGTCGGGCATACCTGCGCGCCCCCGGCGCTCAGCGCTGCGATTCGCTGTGCGCACCAATTCGTGACCTTCTGCACGGCCACGCCGTTTCAGCACGCGCTCGCCAAGGCCTTCGTCGCCGATGACGCCTTCTTCACCGGCCTCGTCGCCGAGTACCGCGCGCGCCGCGATCGCCTGTGCCAGGGCCTGCGCGAGCTCGGCTTCGGCGTGCTCGCGCCGGCCGGCGCCTACTTCGTCATGACCGACATCCGCCCGCTCGGTTACGCCGACGACGTCGAGTTCTGCCGCATGTTGCCGGAGCAGGTCGGCGTCGCCGCCATCCCGCCGTCGTCGTTCTACGAGCACCCGGCCGCCGGCCGTCACCTGGTGCGCTGGGCCTTCTGCAAGACCGACGACGTGCTCGACGAGGGCCTGCGCCGGCTGCAGAAGCTGCCGCGTCGCCCGCCGCTGGTCGGCGCCGCCGGATGACCTATCAGACATGACCCGAAGGACAGCACGCAGGGAGACCGGAGCATGAAGATCGCGGCGATCCAGAGCGACATCGCGTGGGAGGACCCGGAGGCCAACTTCACCCGCTTGCGCCCGTGGGTGGCCGCGGCGGCCGCCGCCGGCGCCGGGCTGGTAGTGCTGCCGGAGATGTTCGCCTGCGGCTTCTCGATGACCACCGCCAAGATCGCCGAGCCGCCGGGCGGGCCCTCGACCCGCTTCCTCGAGCACCAGGCGCGCCAGCACGGCCTGTGGATCTGCGGCAGCGTGCCCGAGGTCCCGCACGACGAGGCCAAGCCCTACAACACCCTGGTGCTCGCCAGCCCGCACGGCCAGGTCGTCCGCTACCGCAAGATCCACCCGTTCTCGTTCGCCAGGGAGGACGAGCACTACGGCGCCGGCAGCGACCACGTCACCGTCGACGTCGACGGCCTGCGCTGCACCCTGTTCGTCTGCTACGACCTCCGCTTCGCGGACGAGTTCTGGGGCCGCGCCGAGCAGACCGACGCGTACATCGTGGTCGCCAACTGGCCCGAGCGCCGGCGCCACCACTGGACCACCCTGCTGCAGGCCCGCGCGATCGAGAACCAGGCCTACGTCGTCGGCGTCAACCGCGTCGGTCAGGGCAACGGCCTCGACTACAGCGGCGACAGCCGGATCGTCGACCCCTGGGGCGAGGTGCTCGCATCCGCCGCCGGCGGCGAGACCATGGTGCTCGCCGACGTCCGCCCCGAGGTGGTCCGCGACGCGCGCGAGCGCTTCCCTGTCCTCAAGGACAGGCGCAAGCCGTAGCCCCGCGGCCGCGCGCCTCATGTCCGAACGGACATGTCCCATCCGCCATCCTCCGCCAGCGCCAGCAACGCGGCGCGGGTGACCACCAGCGGCGTGAACGTCAGCGCCCCGAAGCCGCACGCGATCGTCTGCCGGGCCCAGCCCACGTCCTCGTCGCCGACGATCGCCAGCAGCCCCGCCGGCCCGCCGCGGCGCAGCCCCAGCAGGGCGGCGTAGCACGGCCACAGGTACGCCCGCGCCTGCTCCTCGCGCGCCTGCGGGGCCACGATCGCCAGCCACGTCGAGGGCCCGCCGACCCGGCGCAGCGCGAACGCCAGGTCGGCCGCCCACTCGTGGCCGTACGCGTAGAGCTGGGTGTCGCCGACGTCGACCGCCTCGGCGCGGGCCGGCTGCTCGAGCTCCCAGCCGAGCAGCCGGTGCAGGGCGACGATCAGCAGCTCGGGCCGGCGTTGCAGGAGGTCGAGGACGGGGTCGACGGGCGAGGCGCACACCGGCCTCGCCATGCACGCCGCGCCGCCGCGAATTCCTCAACGCTCTCGCGCCGCCTCCCTGCGGGCCCGGCCAGCCCGCGGGACGCCCGGCCCGCCCGCGGGCCGCTCACTCGGCCGGCACGTGGACCACCAGGTCGGCGCCCTTGCGCTTCAGGCACACGGCGCACGCGTCGGGCACCAGCGGCTCCTCGTAGCGCGGCTCGAAGGTCTCCTCGACCACCGTCACGCCGTCGCGCTCGACCGCGACCACGAACTTCGCCGGGCCGCTCCAGATGTTGCCGCGCGTCTCCAGCACCTCGAGCTCGAGCCCGGTCTCGCCGGCCCGGGCCAGCACCGACAGCGTGCCGTCGTCCTCGCCGTCAGCGAAGTCAGTGAAGAAATCGAGCGCGCAGTCATCCGCCGGCAGCGCGCAGCTCCACGACTTCTCGGCGTAGTCGGTGACGACGCGGAACGTGTACGCCCCGGGCCGCAGGCGCCCGCCGGGCCCGCCGTCGTCGACCACCGCCACCGGCACCGAGGCCTCGCAGCCCGGGGTCATGCAGATGCCCGACGACTTGTTGCAGCCGAGCGGCGCCGCCGCGATGACCAGTCCCAAGAGCCATGTCCGTTGCAGCATGTCCTCTCCTTCATGACCTTACGAGCAGGTCCCAGCGCCGGCCCTCGGCCCGCTCGCCGGCGTTCGACGCCGTGCGGGGCGCCGATTCGCGCCGCGGAGCGGCCGCAGGAGCGTCTGCTGGGGGCTCGCCAGGCCCGGCCGGCATACCAGGGCGGGCGCGGCGCAGCAACCGCCGGTTCACAGGACCGAGCGCACGAGCGCGACCAGCCGCGGCGCCTCGCGCACGAGCTCGGTCAGCGCGACGTCGCGGCGCGAGCGGAACACGAAGCCGATCAGCCGGTCATGCTGGCGCCACATCACCAGGTACGCCGACTCGGAGGTCGAGCGGCCGGCGTCGAGGCTCGACAGCTGCTTGAAGCCGACCGACAGGCCGTCGATGAGCTCGACGCGCGGCATGTCCTGGATCGCCGCGTCGGCCTCGGCTCGCCGCACCGCCAGCTCCGTCGAGCCGCCCGGGACCTCCTGGTAGATCGGCTCGAATTGCGTGCTGGTGTCGACCGCGCCGCCGAGCGCTCGCCCGATCTCCACCGCCACCGGCACCACCTGCTCGCCCTTCGCCAGCACCGCCTCGATGCCCGACGACGACGCGCTGGCGCCCTGCCGCAGCCAGCCCCTGGCCGCCTCCGACAGCTCGCCGAGGTTCAGCTGCCCCGCCCACGCGCGGGCCGCCCGCGCCGCCTCCGCGGTCCGCGAGCCGGCCATCTCGGCCATCTCCGCGGCCCGCGTGCGGCTCTCGGACCCGTCGCAGCCGCACAGGCCCGCTCCGACCAGGAGCCATGTCCACAGCCGACTTCGCACGCCTCCAGTCTAGCAGATCCGTCGCCGCTGCCTGACGCCGGTCTCGTATACTGCGCGCGCGTGTCCGTCCTGCGCACGATCGTCAGCTCCTCGCGCGCCCTCGTCACGGGCGCCAAGGACGTCGCCCGCTTCCGCGAGATCGCCACCGTCTTCGTCCGTCACGGCTTCGGCTGGTGGGTCGCCCAGCTCAAGCTGCGCCGCGAGCTGCAGATCGAGCTCTCGGGCGGCGAGCTGACCCGCGCCGCCGTCGGCAACGCCGACTCCGGCAAGCGCCTCGTGGCCGCGTTTACGCAGCTCGGCCCGACCTTCGTCAAGCTCGGCCAGATCCTCTCGACCCGCCCCGACCTGCTGTCCGACGCCGTCATCGCCGAGCTGACCTGTCTGCAAGACCAGGTGTCGCCGCTGCCCTTCGAGCAGATCGAGGGCCAGCTGCGCAGCAACCTCGGGCCCAAGTGGCGCGAGCAGTTCAGCGAGATCGACGAGGCCCCGCTGGCCTCGGCCAGCATCGCCCAGGTCCACCGCGCCACCCTCACGACCGGCGAGCGCGTGGCCCTCAAGGTCCAGCGGCCCGGGCTGCGGCCGAAGATCGTCAGCGACCTCAACATCTTGCTGGCGACCGCCGGCTACGTCGAGGAGGCCTTCCCCGAGGCCGCGGCGATGGACCTCGTCGGCGTCATCCGCGGGTTCGCCAAGTCGCTGGCGCAGGAGCTCGACTTCTGCGTCGAGGCGCGCAACATCGCCCGCTTCCACCGCAACTTCGCCAGCGACGACAACGTCCGCGTGCCCGCGGTCTACGACGCCCTCAGCACCGAGGAGGTGCTGTGCATGGAGTTCATCGAGGGCCGCAAGTTCAGCGAGGTGCTGCAGTCGGGCGAGGACACCCGGCCGCTGGTCGAGGTCTACTTCAAGACCGCCTACAAGATGCTGTTCATCGACGGCTTCTTCCACGGCGACCTGCACCCCGGCAACGTGCTCGTGCAGGAGGGCGGGCGCCTGGCGATCATCGACTGCGGCATGGTCGGCCGGCTGTCGCCGTCGATGAAGGACAAGCTGATCGACATCCTGTGGGCGGTGATGTCAGAGGACATGGAGGCGCTGGCGCGCTCGTTCTACGCCCTGGCGATCCCGACCGCCGGCAAGGTCGACTACGCCGCGTTCGAGGCCGACGTGGTCGAGATCGCCGAGCGCTACCTCGGCGGCATGCCGCTGTCCGAGCTGCAGATCGGCGAGCTGTTCGGCGAGCTGGTGGCCGGCGCCACGCGCCACCGCGTGCGCATGCCGACCGACTTCACGATGATGTTCAAGGCGATCCTCACCACCGAGGGCCTGGCCCGCTCGATCGCCCCCGACGTCGACCCGCTCGAGCAGGCGCGCCCGTTCATCTCGCAGATGATCCAGGACCGCTACAGCAGCGAACGGATCAAGCAGACCCTGCTCTCCGACTTTCACCTGCTGTCACGCGCGGCCCACAGCCTGCCGCAGCGGCTGCCGGCGCTGCTCGAGGACATCCACGAGGGCCGGCTCGCCGTCGGCCTCGCGCCGGCGTCGTTGGCGGCGCTCGACAAGGCCTCCGAGCGCCGCATGAACCAGGGCGTACGCGCCGCGCTGACGATCACTTGCATCGCCTGCGGCACGTACGCCCTCGGCCTCGGACTGCCGGCCACGTCGCCGATCGGGATCCCGTGGATCTCGACCCTGTTCTTCGCGGCCGCCGCCTACGGCGTGATCGGCCTGCGCTGGCGCTCGTGAGCGCGGCTCACTGGCAGAAGCCAGCCTGGCCCGGGAACGGCTGGTCGCAGGCGTTGCTCAGGCAGTCGGCGTTGCTGTTGCACGGCGCGAACGTGCCGCCGTCGCTGCAATAGCCGACCACCGCGTTGGGCTGGTCCTTGATGCACTTCCAGTCGGTCGGGCAGTTCGACGCCTCGGTGCACACACCGATCAGGCAGATCTTGTCCTTGTCGGGCAGGAGGCCGTTGTTGCACACCGCGCCCTCGGTGCCGGTCGGGCAGGTGCCGTCCTGCGAGCAGTACGGCAGCGTGTAGCAGCTCGCCTTGTCCTCCGTCTCCTGGAAGCAGACCGCGTTCGACTCGCAGCCGTCGTCGACCGGCGAGGGCGTGCACTGGGTCGGCGGCGGCGGGGTGCTGCAGAAGCCGCTCTTGCACACCTGGCCCTCCTCGCACGGCACCTCGGGGCAGGTGGTGACCTCCTTGTTGTGGCACAGCATGTCGGTGTCGGTCGCGCAGAACTGATCCTCCGCGCAGTCACCGTTGCTGGTGCAGCCGATCGCGCAGATGCCGTTCCAGCAGAACTGGCCGTCCGGGCACGGGTTGGACGAGCTGCACGGGCCCGGCTCACCGCCGCCGTCGGTGGGGTTACCCGAGGGGTTGCCCGTGGGGTCGCCCTGGGACGCGGCGCTGTCGGTCTCGTCCGCGGTGTCGGTGCCGTCGCCGAGCGAGGCGTTGCAGGCCGCGAGGCACAGGGCGGCGAAGATCGAGCGGAGCTTCAAGGTGGTAGTGATCGTCATTGGCGTCGTTCTCTCGTTCCGTCTATTCGTTACCGTCGCGGCGATTTTTCAGCGGCCCAGACCCGCGAGGTTCCTCAATCGGCGGGCGGCGTGAGCCGATGAATACCGGCGCAGGCGGACTCATGTCCGCGAATTCCATCTCAGGACATGGTTAAACGGACATGTACCATCATACATGTCTCACAGGACATCAGGGCGTTCTTCACGCACCGGCGCAGCTGCTCTTGACCCGCGGCGCGTGCGTCGAGTCGGGCCACTTCGCCAGCATGTCGCGAGCCACCCGCCGCGCGTCGGCGACGCGACCGGCGGCGCACAGCGCCTCGACGTGATAGGCGATCCGCTCCTGCACCAGCTGCCCGCCCGCGAACCGCCGCGCGTGCTCGTCCACCCCGGCCAGCGCGCGGGCGCTGTCGTTGCGCTTGAGCGCGCCGCGGATCTCGGCGATGAGCTTGAGCTCGGCGGCGAAGTCCGCGGGCTCTTCCTCCACAGGCGGGGCGTCGATGCGAGGCCTGGGACGCGACTTCTTGCGCGCCTCGGTCGGCTCCTCGGGCGCAGGCTCGGGCGCTTCCACGACCGCAGGCGCGGGCGTGACGCTCGGCGTCACGACCGGCTCCGGCGCGGGTGCGAGCGGCGCAGGCGTGGCGATGTTCGGCCTGGCCTCGGGGACAGCTTCGATCGCGGCCACGGACACCACCTGCGGCGCCTCGGGCCGATCGCGCGCGCTCCACAGGCCGACCGCGGCGGCGATCAGCGCGACCCCGGCGATGACCTTCAAGACCACGCCGCCGCCCCCGGTGGCGCCTCCGAGCGCACCGGGGTCCACGTCGGCGCCGCCGGGCGGAGCTGGCCCATGGGCCAGGCGATGCTCGACGGCGGCCCAGATCCGGTCCTCCGCGCCCGCCTCGGGCACGGCCTCGCGCTCGCCGCGGAGCAGGTCTTCGAGCCGGTCGGACTGCATCAGCGCACCTCCTTGGCCGCCGCCACAAACAACGCACGCTCGAGCTGCTGCCGAGCCGCGCGCAGCCGCGAGTACACGGTGTTGACGTTGAGCCCGAGCCCGACGGCGATCTCCTGCGCCGTCATGCCCTCGAGCTCGGCCAGCACGAACACCGCCCGCCGCTCGTCGTCGAGCTGGTCGAGCAATTTTAATAATGTGTCGGTCGCGTCCTTGCGCGCGTAAGGGTCGGAGCCGCCGCCCTCGGCGTGAGCCTCGGCGAACGCCTCGACCCGCCGCAGGTGCCGCGAGGCGCTGCGCCGATGGACCTGGACCACGCGCATGGTGATGGCGAACAGCCAGGTCCGCATCGAGGCCTCGCCGCGGAACTCGGCCAGCCGGCGAGCGACGATCAGGAACACGTCCTGGACGACGTCGTCGAGCGCGGGCGCGGGCGCGCCGAGCCGCCGGGCGCTGCGCCACACGAACTGGAAGTGCTCGCGATAGGCCGCCACCAGCGCGGGGCTGGGCGGGGCGGCGGCTTGAGCGGCGGCGGTCATCGGATCGGGGGTTTGTGACCGGCTCCGCGATTTATCATCACGGGTCATCACGGAAATCGGACTTCGACCGCGAGCAGGGCGCGAAAGCTCGCCAGGGCGCCACGGTAAATCTCCCCCAGATTCGCCACGACGAACCGGGGCCTCACGACGTGGACGGCGCCCTCGACGATCGCGCCGACGGCGACGCGCGGGTGGGCCGCGTAGAACACGCCCGGGGCCAGATGGAGGGCCACGAACAGCTGGCGCGCCTCGCTGGTGATCGTGTAGCCGACCCCGCGGCCATACATGGCGCCGAGCTCGAGGCCGGCGCACAGCGGGAACTCGAACTTGCGCGCGTGCAGCAGCGGACACCCACGCACCGCGCCGACCGCGAGCTGGAGGTCGGCCCCGCGATCGGGGATGTCGTCGAAGCGGGCCCGTCGCAGCGGCCCGTAGCCGACCTCGAACTCGAGCCGCGCGCGCGGCCAGATCAGCGCCGGCGTGAGCCGCAAGAGCGCGCCGACGCCCGGTAAGTCGCCGAAGCTCAGGCCGGCGCCGAGCCGCACGCCGCCGCGCACGCGCCTCTCCTTCTTCTGCTTCACCTCGGGCCGCGGCTGCGGCTCGGGCCGCGGCGGCTCCGGCTGCACCACCGGCTCCGGCGGCGGCTCGGGTTCGAGCGGTGGTTCGAATTCCTCGACCGTTTTGGCCTCGGCCGCGACCTCGGCGGCGTCTGTCTCTTCGGACATGCGATCGAGGACCGACGGATCGATCGCCATCGCCGCGATCAGGGCCCCGGCGCGCGCGAGCGCGTCGCACTGCGCATGCGTCAACGAGCGCTGCAGGGTGCCCTCGTCGCTGACCGTCCACAGCCGCAGGTCGAACTCGCCGCCGGGATCCTGGCGGACGCGGGCGATCGCCGTCAGCCGCGGGCCCTTGCGCTCCGTCAGCGGCCCGCCGAGCAGGCGCTCGAGCTCGGCGACGACCTCGGCCTCGGCGGGGCAGGTCGTGGGCGCGTCCCAGCGGAACTCGACGACCGGTCGCGGGCTCGCGGGCGCCGCTGCGGCCGGGCCCATCGCTCCCGCGAGCAGCAGCGCCACCAGCCCGCCGTGAAGCATCGCCACGCGGCGGAGGATGGTCCGCCGCCGCCGCGATTACAACGGCGAAACGCGGCGCGCACGCGCGCGCCCTAGGACATCCCGCGACGGCGCATGAACGCCGCCTTGTTCTTGGCCCCGCGCCGCTCGAGGGCCGGTCGCAGCCACGCGCGCAGGCGCGGCGAAAGGTAGCCGAGCGTCGCCAGCTTGCCCGACGCGAACGGCAGATCGATCTCCGTCGGGCTGCGCGGATCCTGGATGCACGCCAGCACCGCCGCTGCGCACTGCTCGGGGCTGCTCATCGGCTGCGAGAAGGTAAGGTCGCTGACGCCGTGGATGTCGGCGTCGAAGAAGCCGCTGTCGACCGGCCCGGGGTTGACGTTGGCGATCCGGATGTCGCGCCGCGCCAGGTCCTCGGCGGCTGCGAGGGCCCAGAAGCGCAGGCCGGCCTTGGTCCCCGAGTACACCGCCGAGCCGGGCACGCCGAGCTTGCCGGCCAGGCTGGCGACGTTGACGACGCAGCCGCCGGCGCGCATGTGGTCGGCGGCGATCCGCGTCAGCACCACCGGCGCCGTCAGGTTGACCGCGACCATGTCGGCCAGCGCCTCCGGCGGGTGTTGCAGCATGTCGCCGCGGTGATGCAGGCCGGCGTTGTTGACCAGCACGTCGAGGCCGCCGAAGCGCGCGACCACCTGGTCGATGAGCCATGGCAATCGGGACAGGTCGCCGACGTCGCACGCGATCGCCACGGCGCCCTCGCCCAGCTCGGCGGCCGCGGCCTCGAGCTTGTCGGCCGTGCGCGCGACCATCACGACGCGCATGCCCGACCTGTGCAGCAACTTGGCCGTCGCCAGGCCGATGCCCGACGACGCCCCGGTGACGAGCGCGACCCTGTCCTTGAGCTCCACGCGGCGACGCTAGCAAAACCCCGCCCAAAAAGGACGGACCTCGCCGACGTCGATGCGCACGGCGGTGACTTCCAACGAAGAGCCCGCTCCACGAACGAGCCGACACAGCGGGACCGCGACGCCGCGACGACCGACCAAAAAGGCCGAGCCCCGACCCTGGTGGATCGGGGCTCGTACGCGCGCGCAGTCAGCGAGCGCGGGCCGGGCTCACATGTCCATGCCGCCCATGCCGCCGCCCGGATGGCCGCCGCCGCCAGCCGCGGGGGCTTCCTTCTTGGGCTTCTCGGCGATCATCGCCTCGGTGGTCAGCATCATGCCGGCGACCGAAGCAGCGT
This sequence comes from Nannocystis bainbridge, assembly GCF_028368995.1. Taxonomy (GTDB): domain Bacteria; phylum Myxococcota_A; class Polyangia; order Nannocystales; family Nannocystaceae; genus Nannocystis; species Nannocystis bainbridge. Next base: position 2,285,733 of record NZ_JAQNDL010000001.1, read on the forward strand.
GCTGAAGCGCGGTGCGGACGACCTTCGTCGGGTCGATGACGCCGTCCTTGACGAGGTCGACGTACTGACCGGTGCGGGCGTTGTAGCCGAACGCACCCTCGCCGCCGCGGACCGCGTTGATGACGACCGACGGCTCGGCACCGGCGTTCGCCACGATCTGGCGCAGGGGCTCCTCGATCGCGCGACGGATGATGCTGACGCCGACGCTCTGCTCGTGCGTCGGGGCCTTGACGTTCTCGAGCTCCTTCTGGGCGCGGATGAGGGCGACGCCGCCACCGGGGACGATGCCCTCCTCGACGGCCGCGCGGGTCGCGTGGAGCGCGTCCTCGACGCGAGCCTTCTTCTCCTTCATCTCGACCTCGGACGCCGCGCCGACCTTGATCACGGCGACGCCGCCGACCAGCTTGGCGAGACGCTCCTGCAGCTTCTCGCGGTCGTAGTCCGACGAGGTCTCGTCGATCTGGGCGCGGATCTGCTTGACGCGGGCCTGGATGTCGGCCTTCTTGCCGCCGCCGTCGACGATCGTGGTGTTGTCCTTGTCGATCGTGATCTGCTTGGCGGTGCCGAGGTCCTTCAGGGTCAGGTTCTCGAGCTTCTCGCCGAGGTCCTCGGTGAGCGCCTTGCCGCCGGTGAGCACGGCGATGTCCTTGAGCATCTCCTTGCGACGGTCGCCGAAGCCCGGGGCCTTGACGGCGGCGACGTGGAGCGCGCCGCGGATCTTGTTGACCACGAGGGTCGCCAGCGCCTCGCCGTCGACGTCCTCGGCGATGATGAGGAGGCTGCGGCCCTGCTTGGCGACCTGCTCGAGCACCGGCAGCAGGTCCTTCATCGTCGAGACCTTCTTCTCGTAGCAGAGGATGTAGGGCTCCTGCAGCGAGACGACCATGCGCTCCTGGTCGGTGATGAAGTACGGGCTGAGGTAGCCGCGGTCGAACTGCATGCCCTCGACCACGTCGAGGTCGGTCGTCGAGGACTTGTTCTCCTCGACGGTGATCACGCCCTCCTTGCCGACCTTGCTCATCGCCTTGCTGATGAGCTTGCCGATCTCCTCGTCGCCGTTGGCGGAGATCGTGCCGACCTGCGCGACTTCCTCGTCGCTGCTGGTGGCCTTCGACAGGTTGCCCTTGATGAAGTTGATCAGGCCCTCGACGGCGATGTCGATGCCGCGCTTGAGCTCCATCGGGTCGTGACCCGCGGCGACCATCTTCAGGCCCTCGCGGTAGATCGCCTGGGCGAGCACGGTCGCGGTGGTCGTGCCGTCGCCGGCGATGTCGGAGGTCTTCGAGGCGACCTCCTTGACCATCTGCGCGCCCATGTTCTCGAACTTGTCCTCGAGCTCGATCTCCTTGGCCACGGTCACGCCGTCCTTGGTGACCGTCGGGGAGCCCCAGGACTTCTCGATCACCACGTTACGGCCGCGCGGCCCGAGGGTGACCTTGACCGCGTCGGCGAGGATGTTGACCCCGCGCAGGATGGCGTGACGAGCGGACTCTTCGAAACGAACTTCTTTGGCTGCCATGATGTGTGTCTCGTGTGTGAGGGGAAAAAACCGTTTTCGAGAGGCCCGCTCAGGCCTCGAGGATCGCGAGGATCTCGTCCTCGCGCAGGATCATGTGCTCCTCACCGTCGAGCTTGATCTCGGTGCCGGAGTACTTGCCGAACAGGACCTTGTCGCCGGCCTTGACCTCGAGCGGGGTGCGCTTGCCGTTGTCGTCGACCTTGCCGGGGCCGGCCGAGATCACCACGCCCTTGGCGGGCTTCTCCTTGGCGGAGTCGGGGATGAAGAGACCACCGGCGGTCTTCTCCTCCTCGGACATGCGCTTCACCAGCACGCGATCGTTCAAGGGACGAACCTTCGTCGTTGTCATCTGCGGTCTCTCCTGATTTCCGAATGCAGGCCCCGTGGGGGGAAAGATGCTGTTCGTGGTTGCGAGCGTTCCCGCGCGACTCCGCTTAACTCTGCGGAATCGCCGTGAAAATTTGCGGGGGCTCCGTTAGCAATCACCCATGTAGGAGTGCTAACGCGGCGCGGAGTGTAAAGCGAGTCGGTACCCGGTCAACCCCTCCGCGCGGGACGTTCAACGGTCAGAACTCGTGCGGTTAACTCACATAATTCGCTTGCCTGGCCGGTCGTCTCTGGTAGCGTGGGAAAATAGGAAACCTCCCATGCCCGAGCCAGAACTTCGTTTTGCAGGAACCCTCGAGTCCTTCTTCTACGACCGCGTGGCCCAGGGAAAGACCGGCAGCTCGTTGCCCACCGAGGTGGGGGCGTACGTGGTCCACATGCTCGCCGACCACGTGCGGCGGACCAGCGTCGCCGGTCGCACCGCCGGGCCGCTCGCGCTGCAGTACCTGGCCGCCCGCGAGCAACAGGGGGCGCGCCGGACCCAGGCGCTGCGGGCTGTCGGCGACCGGGCCCTCTTCATCGCCGGGGTCGTCCCGCACAGCATCGACCGCACCCCCGTCGACCTGCGCTATGTGCGCTCGCTCGGCGCCAGCGCCTACCGCCAGATCGGCGAACCGGCCGTGTTTCGCACCCTCGCCGTCAGCTTCGAGGCTGCGGCCGAGGCGATCTCGGAGGCCACCGACAGTTGTCCGGACGGCGACCTGCTCGGCCTCTACGAGCGCTGGCAGAAGTACGGCGATCGCCGTGACGAACAGCGCCTGGGCGCCGCCGGCGTCGTCCTGGTGCGGGGCCGGCGCGACGTGATCCAGTGAGTCGGTGACTGACTCGGCGAACCCGGGTTCGCCGACCGCGGCCACCGGGACCCGCGACGTGGTCAGGGCCGCAGCACGGTGTTGTCGATCAGGCGCACCCCGCCGAAGAACGCCGCCACGGCGCACAGGGCCGGTCGCTCGACCCCGGTCACCGGTTGCAAGTCCGCGGCGTCGACCAGCGACGCGTAGTCGACCCGGCCCGGCGCCAGGGCAGCGCCCGGATCGCCGAGCAGCGCCGCGGCCTCGCGCTCGCCCGCGGCGAAGCGCGAGCGGACCTCGGCCAGCCAGCGCGCGATGGCCAGCGCCTGCGCGCGTGCCTCCGGCGACAGGTTGGTGTTGCGGCTCGACATCGCCAGACCGTCGGCCTCGCGCACGATCGGCATGCCCACCACCTCGCCGCCGAGGAACAGGTCCGCGTGCATGCGGCGGAGGATCGCCAGCTGCTGGAAGTCTTTCTCGCCGAACAGCGCCGCGTCCGGGCGGACCAGCCCCCACAGCTTGGCCACCACCGTACAGACCCCGCGGAAGTGGCCCGGGCGCGACGCGCCGCACAGGTGCTGGTCGAGGCCCTGCACCTCCACCCACGTGTTCGTCCCGTGCGGATACAGCTCGCGCGGGTCGGTCGGGCAGAACGCGACGTCGACCCCGCACTCGCGCGCCTTGGCCAGATCGCCGGCCTCGTCGCGGGGGTAGCGGGCGAGGTCTTCGCTCGGGCCGAACTGGGTCGGGTTGACGAAGATCGAGAGCACCAGGCGATCGCCGCGCTGCCTGGCCGCGCGCAGCAACGACAGGTGGCCGTCGTGGAGATAGCCCATCGTCGGCACGAACGCGACGCGCGTCGCGGGGCCGAGCGAGGCTCGCCACGCCTGCATCTCCGAACATGTCCGAACGACCAGCATGCTCTACTCCGTCGCCGAGGGCGGCCCACCCGGGCTCGTGGGCCCGGCGGAGAAGCTGTGCTCGTCGCCCGGGAAGCTGCCCTCGCGGACCTCGCGGCCGTAGGTGGCGAACGCGTCGCGCACCACGCCTGCGAGCTCCGCGAAGCGCTTGACGAAGCGCGGCTTGAAGCGGTCGTCGAGCCCGAGCAGGTCCTGCATCACCAGCACCTGGCCATCGCAGCCGACCCCTGCCCCGATCCCGATCGTCGGGATCGCCAGCGATTGCGAGATCTGCCGCGCCAGCGCCGCCGGGATGCCTTCGAGCACCACGGCATAAGCGCCGGCCTCTTGCAGTTGCAGCGCGTCCTGTCGCAGGCGCTCCGCCGCCGCGTCCTCGCGACCCTGCACGCGGAAGCCCCCGAACTCGTGGACGCTCTGAGGCGTGAGGCCGAGGTGACCCATCACGGGGATACCCGCCTGCACGATCTTGCGCACCGCATCCGCCCGGCCGCCGCCCTCGAGCTTGACCGCCTCGGCGCCACCTTCTTGCACGAGCCGACCCGCGGACAGGAGCGCTTGCTCGGCGCTCACCTGGTAGCTCATGAACGGCAGGTCGACGACCAGATGCGCTCGCTGGACCGCACGGCGGACGCAGCGGGCGTGGTAGCACATGTGCTCGAGAGTGACCTCGAGCGTGTGCGGATGGCCTTGCATCACCATGCCCAGGCTGTCCCCGACCAGCACCACATCCGCGCCTGACTCGTCGACGAGGCGAGCGAAGGTCGCGTCGTAGGCCGTGATCATGACGATGCGCTGGCCTTGGCGCTTGTATTGATGGAGCACCGGCGCGGTCACGCGGCGCGTCGTCGCGGGGATCTCCCCGGTTGCTGCGGGCTTGGCTCCGAGGGTCATATGTGCTCGCGCGAAGCATATCGCAGAGCAGCGAGGTCGCGGTCCATGAAGAATTTGCTCGCCGTGCTCCGGCGTCGGCTCGCGCCTCGGCGCATGACATGTGTGCGGGGCGATGCACGCCTCGCCTCATGAGCTGGACACCTCGTGTCCGCGCGGCTGTGACGATGAATTCGCGGTCGACGAGCTCGCGATTCGCGGTGCGCTGTTTCGCGGGACAGCGGTGACAAAAATCACCCAAGTGTGAAGTTCCCGCCGTGTCTTCGCGGAGATTTATTTTCTTCGCTGGGAAAAGATGACTTTGATGGGAAGGGCTGATCGACGTTCTTCTCGCACGAATGTGCGGGCGACATCGCTGCTTCGCGGCACCTGGCCTCTCGGGCAGGTCCTCTGTGCCATGTCCTTGTGGGCTTGTGGGGCCGACGACGGCGGCACCGGGGACAGCGAAGCGACCACGGTGGCCGAGACCACCGACGACGGCACCGGCGGCACCGACAGCACCGGCGGCACCGACACGCCGACCACCGGCACCACCGGAGCGACCGACACCTCGGGCACCACCGGCGTCGACGTCGGCCGCGCCAAGGGTCTGCTCAACTTCACCTTCTATCCCGAGACCGCGGGCGGCCTCCCGGCCGAGCTGGGCATGGCAGGCGCCTGGCGCACCGAGCCGCTCACCACCGACGACTTCTTCGCCGTCCAGGCCTGGGGCATGCACCTCCCGCCGGCGCCGGACGAGCCCAACACCATCGCCAACAACGCGATCCCCGCGCCCTACGAATGGGGCAAGGACGAGACGTGGGTCGTCGGCGGCAACGCGCTCAAGCTGCGCGGCGCCGCCGGTGAGTCGCTGGCCTGCCTCATGATGGTGCAGGACACCTTCCCGGTCTACTTCAGCGACGACGCCGAGTTCTTCGACCCGCTGTGCGCCCCCGACCCCGCGCGCTGGGTCGCTGGCGACGTCTACGACGTGATCGCCTTCGGCGGCGACGGCAAGGACGACATCGTCCTGCCCGCGGCCGTCACGGCTCCGACCGCGCTGACCGTCACCGCGCCCGACGTCGGCGTCTCGCTGTTCGACCACGACCGCGCCACCGACCTGAAGCTCACCTGGGACGCCAACGGCGGCCAGCCGAACCGGATCGTCGTCCGCCTCATCGACACCTACGGCCAGATGCTCACCGCTCACGCCGTCGACGACGGCAGCTTCACCATCCCGAGCGCCGAGCTGCTCCAGCTCGCCCCCGGCCCCGCCACCCTCACCATCGCCCGCGAGCAGAGTTTCGACCTCGGCCTCCCGGACGGCGACCTGCGGGTCGTCCTCCGCTACGAAGTCTGGGCCGACCCCGATCTGATTTAAAGGACCCCCACGAGACGGACCATGCAGCGCAGAACCTTCATGAAGTCCCTCGGCGTCGCCACGGCGGCCGGCGCCTCCTTCGGCATTCTTCGTCATCCACGGCGCGCGGAGGCGTACTGGGGCGAGTGGCCGGCCGACAAGCTCGACGCCATGATCCCCGTCGAGCGTCAGGCCAAGAACGTGCTCGAGCTCTACCTCTACGGGGGTATGAGCGCGTTCGACACCTTCTACGCGGTGCCTGACTGGGGGAAGAACGACGAGCGGTTCCTCCACGCGTTCTACAACCAGACCCAGACGCGCTTCGGCCAGTGCGGCTTCGGCAACGAGCTGACCGAGGCGTTCGCCGAGGACGCCAAGGGCACTCTGGTCCACCTCGGCCCGTGGGTCTCGCCGCTGCGGGCCCGGCCCGACATCGTCGCGCGCATGCGGGTGCTCGTGCAGCGCCACGACCTCCTGCCGCACGAGGGCGCCAACCCCTACGCGCTGACCGGCAGCCGCCTCGGCTCGCCGCGCCTCGCCGGCGTCGGTGCGTCGATCCAGCGCCACTTCCTCGAGCAGCCCGGCGGCCTGCGCCCGACCCCGTACGCCTACGTCCTCTACCCCGGCGTCGAGTTCCCGACCGACAACGTGCTCGCCGCCTCCGCCATCGGCCTCCACCCCGGCTCCGCGCGCCCGCTCAGCGTCACCGTCGATCCCAACTCGTCGCTGTCGCAGCTGCTCGCCCGCCCCAGCGTCGGTGAGGGTCGTGACGACTACGACGCCGCCGTCGACCACTACCTCGCCGCCTACCAGCAGCGCTTCCGGCCCGGTGGCAAGGGCCAGCTGACCCGCTCGGCCGAGCGCAGCAACTTCGAGTTCGCCCACTTCGCCCGCCGCGGCGCCGGCGAGCTGTCGAGCGTGCTCTCGGCCGACCTGTTCGAGGACGTCGCCGGCACCCAGTGCAACGACATGTCCGGCAACGACAAGCCGCGCATGCAGGCCCGCATGGCCGCCAGCCTGCTGACCCGCGCCCAGGATCAGGCCCGCTACGTCCACTGGATCGACGGCGGCCTCAAGCCCAACCCCTCGGCCGGCCACGACACCCACGACAGCCACGTCGAGGACTCCTCGCGCAACGTCTCGCACACCCTGCAGTGCCTGGCCGACATCATCAACGCGCCGAACGAGAACGACCCCGGCAAGATCAACCTCGACGAGACGATGATCGTCATCAACACCGAGTTCGGCCGCACGCCGCACCGGCAGGGCCAGTCGGGCCTCAACCACTGGCCGCAGGGCATGGTCAACGTCGTCATCGGCGGCCCCATCACCGAGGCCGAACGCGGCATCTACGGCGCCATCACCGAGGCCGACGGCTTCGCCGACACTTACATCAGCCCGGCCGAGAACCGCATGCTCGTGATGATGGCCCTCGGCATCTACCCGTTCAGCTCGCAGACCTTCGCCGTCGGCGACGTGGCCGGCGGCGTCAAGAACCAGGCCGAGGCAGCCCAGCGGCTGCGCGACGTCTACATGGGGCTCAAGCTCTGAACGAGAGGAGGCGCGACCATGACTCGACTTCACCACTCCAACGCTCCTCTCCTCGCGTCTGTCTTTGCGTGCATGTCCCTCACGGCATGTCCCAACGACCAGACCGACTCCGACACCGCCACCAGCGGCGACACCAAGACCAGCGGCGACTCGACCGAGACTGACGCGACCGACAGCGCCGCCCCGACCACCACCGACACCCCGACCACCGCGGCCACCGACGGCACCAGCGACGGCACCGGTGACCCCGGCGAGGAGCCGCCGCCCGCGGGCGACGGCGAAGAGTCGTGCGACGCCGGCGACGAGGCGTTCGTCAAGCGCGTCATCCCGCTGCTGCAGGGGCGCAAGCCCGAGGGCATGCGCGAGGTCCAGCTGCTCGTCAGCGCGATCGAGCAGCTCGACGCCAAGGGCCAGGACGGGCGAGCGATCGTCGCCCGCGGGCTCGCGTCCGGCGACCTCTACCTCAACCGCTGGCGCACCTTCTTCTGGGAGCAGCTGAAGATCAACCGGTTCGAGATGAAGTCGAACTACGGCTGCTACTCGCAGATGACCGGCGCCGCCGACGACGACGACCTCGCGGCCTACATCCGCGACAACGACGCCCAGGGCTCGAGCTTCGGCCCGCCGTTCACCATGGGCGACGTCATGATGAGCGCCCTGCGGCTCGACGACCTGAGCCCGATGTACCGCGCCGACATGTTCGCGCGCATGGCCCGGCCGCTGTCCGGCGCCAACATCACGCAGGAAGAGTTCGAGATCAACGCCCGCTCCAACTACGGCGAGATCTTCGAGTCGAGCTACCTCGGCCGGCGCAGCGGCTGCCTCGAGTGCCATACCAGCACCGAGTCGGTCACCTACAACCCCGACCCCAAGTACAACCACTTCTGGGCCCTCCCCGGAGACTTCGAGGGCGCCATCTACGGCGACCCGAAGGGCCGGCCGGAGGAAGAAGTGTACGCCGCCTTCCGCTGGACCGGCTTCGTCGACAACGACGGCGCGGTCGAGCCGTGGGGGTGGAGCAACAGCTGCGGCCGCTTCAACCCCGGCAACCAGGGCGACATCCTCGGCATCCCCGGCTACCTCGGCGGCGCGCTGCCCGAGGGCGGCCAGCTGTTCGACATCGATCCGCTGTTCAAGACCGGCTTCGCCACCCTCGCCAGCGAGGGCCTCATGGTCGACGGCAACCTGTCCGTCGCCCCCGACCAGGCGCTCGCGTACCTCACCGCCGTCAACATCGCCAACGGCGTGTGGAAGGAGATGCTCGGCTACCCGCTGACGCTCGCGCACAGCTTCCCGCGCAACGAGAAGCAGCGCGACATCCTCGGCGAGCTCGCCGACGCCTTCATCTCCGACGAGTACTCGCTGCGGACGCTCCTGGTCGAGATCGTCACGCACCCGTACTTCAACCAGGAGGCGCCGGACCTGTGCGACGCCTCGAACTCGTACCACATGAAGCCGGTGTTCGACCCGTTCTCGGTCACCGCCGCCGACCCCAACATGCGCGGCAACGGCGTCGGCGACCGCATCCAGCGCTACAGCGCGTGGGTGCTGGTCGAGTCGGCCATGCGGGCGATGTGGTGGGAGCTGCCGGTGCAGCAGGTCCAGGACAACGAGTGGAACTACCCCAGCGTCAACTTCCTGCGCGACCAGGGCGTGTTCCTCAAGGACGCGATCAACGGCTTCAACGGCGTCGACTTCAACGGCCTGCTGTCGTGGGAGAACCAGCTCGCCGCCGGCACCAAGCAGTCGATGCAGGGCAGCTGCACCGGCCCGCTCGGCCAGCCGTGCGCGCCGTACGAATGGATCGAGCTCATGCTGGTCGAGGCCAGCATGGTCCCGGGCGCCACCGTGGGTGACATCGCGGCCGCGATCAAGGACCGCCTGATCACCGAGCCGACCATCGCCGGCCCGGCCGAGGCCGCCGCCATCGAGGGCGTCATCGGCCTCCCGCTCGACACGCCGATGAGCCAGGCCGACACCGGTCAGCTCGAGGCCGGCGCGCGCCGGTTCGCCGGCATGCTGCTCAGCACCCCGCAGTTCATGCTCTCGGGCGTGCCCAGCCGCGATCAGGACCCGGCGGCGATCCCCGCCTTCGCCGTCCCCGGCACCGACATCGAGTCGCTTTGCAACGTCCACGCCCCGCTGCTCCTGGGCGGCCAGTTCTCGTGGAGCTGCAGCGCCGACGGGCTCAAGCTGCGCTGAGCGGTCCCGCCGCCAAACATGGCCCCTGCGACATGGCGCTTTCGCCATGTTCAGGGGCCTCGTCGCGAGCGGCCGCGGACCGGCATGGATGCGCGCCCCTCGAGACATGTCTCTCTCGCCATGCTCAATAACTCCATGGCAAGCGGCCACGGACGCGCACCGATGCATGCCCCTTGAGACATGTCTCTTACGACATGTCCCGTAAAACTCGTCCCGAGGAGCCGGGAGCGAAGTTCCTCTTCCTGACCCCGATGCCCCCCACGGCGCCGGCGTCACATCGAGCGCAGCTCGGCCATTCGCCGCTCGGCCATTCGCAGCTCGGCCATCCGCCGCTCGACCAGCTTTCGCTCCGCCTCTTCCGCCCGCGACCCGACCCCACGGCGCCGGCGTCACATCGGGCGCAGCTCGGCCATCCGCCGCTCGACCAGCTTTCGCTCCGCCGCTTCGGGCTCCGGACACGCCAGATAGCTCTTGAACAACAAGCTCGCGTTGGCGGGGTTCTTGAACGCGATCTGCTCGATCGCAGCGAGGTAGAGCCGCTCGTGCAGCGGCAGCAGCGCGTCGACCGCCATCCGTTCGCCGCTCGAGGCCAACGACTTCAGCAACCCCAGCTCGCGCTGCGCCGCATCGGCCGCGCCGCTGCGGTCGTACACCAGGGCCAGGAGCAGCGACGTGCGCACCTGATCGCGCGAGGCCGCCCGCTCGCGGGCCCGATGCGACAGCTCCAGCGCCTGGGCCAGATCTCCGGCCAGCAGCGCCGCGACCGCCGCCAGCCGATCGAGGCGATAGCCCTCGACCTCCGCCCGTGCCTCCGCCTGCGCCAACGCCGACCGGGCCAGCGCCGGCTCGCCGAGGCCGATCGCCGCGATCGCCGTCATCACCCACGTCATCGGCGGCGGCGCTTGCCCGCGCCGGCTCGCCTCGCTCCGCGCCGTCGCCAGCCACTGCGCCGCCCGCTTGCGGCTCTGTCGCTGCGCCTCCGCCAGCGCCTCGACTTCGCTGGCCAGGTTCGACAGCGGCGGCAAACCCGGCACCTGCGTCAGCTCCAGCATCGCCGCCGCCACCAACACCGCCGGCGCCCCCGGACACAACCGGGCCCGCTCCGCCCACAAGTTCGTTCCATCCGCGCCGACCAACTGCTTGGCGACGGCGATCTCCGCGGTCCGCTCGAGCTCGCGGCACTGACTCCACGGACGGCTGCCCGCCTGAGCCCAGACCGTGGGCGGATCGGGCGGCCGGGGTTGCCACCCCGCGGGCGCGAGCGTCAGCCAGATCGCCGCCACGAACGACATCGAACGCGAGCCTAGCACCTCGCATCGCCCGCTGCGGGCGCCCCGGCATCAGCACTTCGCGCCGAATTTTTGGTCCTCGCCCGCCCACGTCGCACACTCGCCGCGTGACTCCCCGGCCTTCCGTTCGCGCCGGCCAGGGCAACCGGCGGCGCCGGCCTCCCGCCCAGGCGGCAGCTCGCCGACACACGCGCTGGCTCGTGAACCAACTCCGCCGCGGCGCGCTCGTCGTGCGCGGCCTGCCCGCTCGCCTGCAGACCCGGATCGCCTGGCGCAGGGCCGGGCAGCTCGTGGCCGAACAGGGCCGGGCGCTCGTACCCGCGGCCCAGCGCGCCTTTGCCGGCGTCGGCAAGGGCCTCGACCGCGGCGCCAGCGAGCTCGGCCGCTCCGCCGTCGCCAGTGGACGCGGCCTCAACAGCCTGTCCCAGCTGAGCGCGGGCTGCTTGCGTCGCTTCTCGCACCTGAGCCTGCGCGGCTTCGCCCAGCTCGCTCGCCTGTCGCGGATCGCCGGTCTCGCCCTGGGCCGCGGCGCTCGCCGATTTGGCGTCGCCAGCGCTGTCCTGGCTCGCCATGTCGGAGCCTTCCTGTGGGCGCGACGCACGATCCTGCGCGCGCTGGCGCTCCGCGGCGCCTGGTGGGGTGCCCTGGCCCTGTTGTGGTTCGGCGGCCGGGCCCTCCTCGACCTGCAGGTCCCGCTCGCCCAGGACGCCCTCCCCCTGTTCCTCGTCGGCCTGGCCCTGTGCTTGCCGCTCTTCTTCGCGGGTGCTGCGCGCCTGCGCTGGGCCGGCTTTGCTCTCGGAGCCGGCCACGCCGCGCTCGCGGTGCTGGTCTGGACCATCACGACGACCGGCTGACACCCCTTGGCGAGCCCGTGCGCACGCGATACGCCTGATGCGTGCTCCCTCGTGGGCCTCTGCGTCCCGTCGTGCTGACCCTCTCGGCCGGCCTCCTCGCGCTCGGCTGCCGGGCCGATGGCGCGCCGATCGACGACGACACCGGCAGCGACACCGGCACCGGCAGCGACACCGAGGCCAGCGACGTCCCGAGCCCCGGCTTCCTCAACCCGGCGCTCGGCGACTTCATCGTCTCCAGCACGCAATATGTCCCAAAGGACATCGTCGTCCAGAAGATCACCGTGGGCAACACCCAGCTGATCATCGACGGCCAGACCGCCGGCACGCTCGGCCCGGGTAGCGCGCTCGGCGAACTGACCGGCGATCGTCTGCGGATCTTCCTCCACGGCGCCCTCGCGCTCGGCACCCACACCCTGCAGATGGCCTCGCACACCCCCGAAGGCCCGCTGTTTTCGGCCGAGCTGACCATGAACGTCACGGCGCCGGAGATCCAGTTGCCGCGGGTCTGGACCGAGCTCGAGCCCGACCCGCGCGATGTCGGCGACGCCCTGCTCGTCAGCGGCGCCGGCTCTGACAGCCTCCTCGGCGTCCTCGCTCGCGGCCCCGTCCCGACGCTCCGCCTCTACCGCGCGGATGCCGACACCTGGGCCGAGACGCCCTTGCTCGAGACTACACTCAAGGGACATGTCCCGGAGGCCATGGCCTTCGCGCCAGGTATCGCCGCGCTCGCGCTGCCGCCGACGCCCGGCAGTGACATCAGCGTCGTGCGCATCGCCTATCGCCGCGGCATGCCGGGCGACGCCATCGTCACCCACGACTTCACGATCGCCCCCGAGGCGGGCATCGGCCCCCTGCAGACGGCCGTCGACCTGTCGGCCGACATCTTCGGCCACGCCGAGTTCACCATGCTCGGTCGGCCCTTCCTCCTCGGCGACGTCCTGTTCGCGGAGTTCATCGCCGCCGACGACGCCGAGATCCCTCACCCCGGCGATCGCGGCATCGCCTACGTGCGACGAAGCAGCGATCGCAGCAACTGGTCGCCGCCGGAGCGGGTCCCGACCGCGAAACCGCTCGATCTCGACGCACTCGGCCCCGCGCTCTCCCTGCCACACCTCAGCCTCGGCGCCGGCATCTCCGTGCGCCTCGGTCAGCGCCTCACCGGCATTCTCTCCCTCTCGGACGCCGGCGCCGCCCTCGTCTCCGAGCCGGGCGAGGACATCGACCTGCTGCCCGGCGTGCCCGCGGTCCTCAGCACGATCTCCAGCAACCTCGGCGCCCGCACCGTCGCCGCCGTCACCCCCGATCGAGGCGTCGGCATCGCGTTCCTCGGCACCACCGGCAAGCCCGACAACACCGCCGTCACCGTCCCCCGCGAGAAGCTGCCCGACGCCCGCATCACCGCCCAGCCCGCCGCCGGCGTCCTCCTCGGCTACTCCGTGTTCCTCCTGCCCTACGGCGACGCCGCGCCCGTGCACCTGGTGTTCGGCGACGGCATGCGCACCTACGTCTTTCCGCTCGTCGACCCCGAGCCGCTGTCGTGCCGCGCCGTCGCGCTGATGCCCAGCCTCGGGGGGAACCTCGACGCCCCGGGCATCCCGCTCGCCTGCCTTCAGGGCGAATCGCTGCGCGTCGGCGTCCTCAAGGCGGGCCCCGCCGAGCTCTGAGGGGCCCTCGCCACCGCCGCCGGAGCCGCGGGAGGGCGCATCGCTCGTGATCGATCGCTCACGCCGTCGCCGCGGCGGTGGCGACCGATCTGCCGCCGCTGCCGCCGCCCGCGAAGTGGCGCCCACGGGAGCCGCCGATATACTGCCCACCTCGTGTCGGTGCTCCGCAAGATCGCCCTCGGACTCGTCCTCCTCGTCCTGATCCTCCTCGGCCTCGCCGCCTGGATGTTGCGCTCGCGCGCCGAGGCGATTCCCGACGAACTGCCCGCGATCAACGTCGCCGAGGCCGACCCGCAAAAGCTCGTCATCCCCGGGAGCGGCGGCCTCGGCGACCTCGTGCTCGCCGACCTCAAGGGTCGCACCGTCTACCTGATCGTCGAGGACCGCGAGAGCATGGCTGCCCGCGAATCGTCCGCGATGAGCCGCGCCATGGCCCGCTGGGGCTATCCGGACACCGTGTCCGGTTTCGCCGTCGGCGACGCCGACGGCTTCGCCCTCCTCGCCTCGAAGATCGAAGAGTTCGTCGGACCGATGCGGCCCGAGCTGCGGCTGCCGCTCTACATCGACTTTCAGGGCGCCGTCACCAAGACTTTCAAACTCCCGAAAGGCCACGTCGGGATCGTCGTCATCGACCCGACCGGCGCCGTCGCCTATCGCCACAGCGGCAAGATGGAGCCGGCCGAGATTGAGAAGCTGCGCGGCCTCCTGGGAGCGACGCTCCCAGTCGTGAGCCCCGCCCCCGCGTTCAAGGTCGGCGAGCTCGACAACGCCGCCTGCGCGGGCCGCACCTGCGCCATGGTCTTCCTCGGAGGTCCGGTCGCCCGCAAGGACATCCCCGGCGGCAAGCAGGGCTTCGAAGGCAGCAACGACGACAGCATGAAGCAGTTCGCCAAGCCCGACGTTCGCCTGGCCGGGATCGTCGTCGACAGCGACACGAAGCTCGATTCGGGCAAGGTCGGCGCCCAGCTCGTCGGCCAGATCGACGGCGCCGAGCTCAAGCACTGGAAGACCGCCCCCGACAGCAGCGAGGCCCGCGCAGCCTTCCAGATCCCCGCCGGCGAGGCTGCCCTCGTCGTCCTCGATCCGCAGGGCAACGTCGTCATGCGCGAGCTCGGCCGCGTGCCGATGTACAAGTTCGGCATCCTCTCCGAGTTCATCGGCGTCGAGCTCAGCGACCGCGACGAGCCCTGATCTCCGGGGCCGCCGCCGTCCTGCCGTCGCAACCTCGTCCGGGGCGACGACCGGCCTCTCGACCTCGTGCTTCACGCTCGCCGGTCTCTCGACCTCGTCCGCCGCGCCGAGCGGCTGCGCCGCCGAGTCCTGCTGCCGATCGAGCTCGCGGCGTCTCAGCAGAGCGCCGAGAGGCCCTCGACGTCGACGAGCACGACCGTGCGTCCGAGCAGATTGACGAGGCCTCGCTTGCGAAAGCTCGCCAGCGCCAGCGAAATGGTCTCGCGGGTCGACCCGATCAAGTTGGCCATCTCTTGATGCGTGATCTTGAGGTCGACCTTGATCCCATCGTCGGTCTCGTGCCCGTACTCGCGGCCGAGCTCGAGTAGCAGCGCCGCCAGCTTGGCGTGGACGTCGCGGAACACGAAGTGCTCGAGCCTGGTCTCCGCGGTGCGCCGCCGCTGGGCCAGCACCTGGGAGAAGCGGAACGCGAGCACCGGGTCGGAGAAGATGAGGTCTCGCAGGGGTTCTCGCGGCAGTAGCGCCACGATCGCGTGCTTCATCACCTCCGCCATCTCTTCGCGCGGCGCGCCCGTAAATACGCACAGCTCCCCGAAGAACGCCCCTGGCCCGTGGTAGTCGAGGGTCAGCTCCTTGTCGTCGCGCGACACCTTGCTGCACTTGACCCGGCCGCCCTGCAGGAAGAACACGTGCTCGCCCGGGTCGCCCGGCAAGTACACGATCTGTCGCCGGCGAAATTCCTTGATCTCCACCACCGCGGCGAGCGCCCTCAAGTGCTCGCCGCCCACGCCCTCGAACAGTGGGATCTTGCGCAGGTACCAGAGCACCCGGCGCTCGTCCCTGGGCGGAGCAGGCTCCTTGGCGGCTTGATGCATGCGCGCTCTCGCTACCTCCTAAACTACGAGGCTTTGCGGATCCGCGCAATCTGGGAAACGCTCCGCCATCAGCGGCCTGCGCTGCTACCCTGAGAGTTCCCCCATGTCGATCGCCAGCGGGCTCCCGTCTCCCATCCGCAGAGTGCTTCAGGAGGGCGAGCTCGTCCTCGAAGCTCCGTTCACCCGCCGGATCTTCACCAACCGCGACCTCGCGTTCGACCAGATCGGCGTCATCGGCTTCGACATGGATTACACCCTGGCGCTCTATCGCCAGGAAGAGCTCGAGGCGCTGTCGATCCGCTGCACCCTCGACAAGCTGATCGCCCGCGGCTACCCCGAAGCGCTGCGCGACACGCAGGCCGATCCTGCGTTCGCGATCCGCGGCCTCGTGGTCGACAAGACGTACGGCAACATCATCAAGATGGACCGGCACGGTTACGTCGGGCGCGCCTATCACGGCAAGAACCTGCTGCCCAAGCCGACGCGCAAGGCCCTCTACCGCGCCCAGCGCCTCGGTACCGAGCGCGAGCGCTTCGCCCCGGTCGACACCCTGTTCGCGCTGCCCGAAGTCACCATGTACGCCGAGGTCGTCGACTGCATCGACCAGCGACCCGACCTGTGGCCCTCCGGCCCGCCGACGTACACGCAGGCGTGGACCGACGTGCGCGAGTGCATCGACCAGGCTCATCAAGACGGCTCGCTCAAGGACCTGATCCAGGCCGACCTCCCGCGCTACTTCCAGCTCGACCTCGAGCTCGGACCGACGCTCCACAAGTTCCGCTCGGCCGGCAAGCGCCTGTTCCTCCTCACCAACAGCCTCCTGCCCTACACCGAGTCGGTGCTCGGCTACGTCCTCGGCGGGCAGATGTCGGCCTACGCCACCTGGCGCGACTACTTCGACTGGGTCATCGTCGGCGCGCGCAAGCCGGAGTTCTTCACCGGCAACAATCCGTTCCAGGAGCTCGACGCGACCGCCAACCCGCTCGGACGCCCCACCGGCGAGCCGCGCCGCGGCCGGATCTACAACGGAGGCAATCAGCTCGGGCTGCAAGCCGCGCTCGGTGTCCACCCCGACGAGGTGCTCTACGTGGGCGACCACATCTACGGCGACATCGTCCGCAGCAAGAAGAGCTCCGGCTGGCGCACCGCGCTGGTCGTCGAGGACCTCGAGCACGAGCTCGGCATCCGCCGCGACCGCCAGATCCCGCTCAAGGAGGTCGAACAATTGTCGTCCCTCCGGATCTCGCTCGCCGACGAGCTCTCGGCGCAACGCTATCTGTCGCGCCTGCTCGCGCGCATGACTCCCGACGATCTGGTCCGCCAGGGCGTCGCCCCCGAGGCGGCGGAGAGCCTGCTCGCCGACACCCGAATCCAGGTCCGGCGCCGCTTCGACCGCCTCCGCAAGTACGAGGAAGAGATGGCTGCCACCCTGGAGCGCCGAATCGCCGATGTCGACGAGGCCTTCAACCCCTACTGGGGCTCGGTGTTCGCCGCTCGCCGCGATTCGAGCCGCTTCGGCGCGCAGGTCGAGAGCTACGCCTGCATCTACACCAGCCGCGTCACCAACTTTCGCTACATCTCGCCGACCCGCTACTTCCATTCGCCCCACGGCTCGATGTCCCACTGGCACTCGTCCGCCAAGTGAGCGACGCTCGCGCGCATGAAGTCGTACCGCGAAGAGCTGTGGTTCCAGACCGACTCCCGACGCGCCTACCTCAACATCACCGGGCAGGTCGAGGCCGCGGTCCGCAAGAGCGGCGTGCGTGAGGGGCTCTGCCTCGTCAACGCGATGCACATCACCGCCAGCGTCTACATCAACGACGACGAGCCCGGCCTGCTGCAGGACTATGACGACTTCCTCGAGCGCCTGGCACCGCACGCGCCGACCAGCCACTACCGGCACAACCGCACCGGCGAGGACAACGGCGACGCCCACATCAAGCGCCAGTTGATGGGGCGGGAGGTGGTCGTGGCCATCACCGAAGGCAAGCTCGACTTCGGCCCCTGGGAGCAGATCTTCTACGCCGAGTTCGACGGCCGCCGCCGCAAGCGAGCGCTGATCAAGATCATCGGCGAGTGATGCCGCGACGTCATCGAGGCGACCGCCGATACAAGCGGCGACCCGAGGACCCAGCAGGGCCCGTCGCCGCGGCCCGGAGGCCTGATCGCCGACCGGGCGAGAAGCCCCACACTCCGAGCCCGAAGGCTGCCATGCCGGGAACCGTTCGTATCGCTCGCTCCTGACTGTGACACGAATCGTCGCGTCGTCCGGAGTTGGGCGCAGCGCTGCCCGGGCGAAGGCGGTTCTTTCCACGCCGCCCTTCGGCATCACAGTCTCGGACATGTGAATCGCCCTGGCCACGGCACCAGAGTATCGCCTCCCCCGCGGCGCGCCAGGTCCGACGATTCGTGCTTCCTCACCAAATATCGTTGGGTACACCCAATCGCAGCAGTTCATCCCCAATCACGCTTGCATGCATTAAATCGTGGCACTGCGGATCCGCATCGATTAGCTTGTCGACATGGCTCGCGTTCGCGCCATTGTTGGAGTCACCCATGCTCGCGCCGATCCCCCCGTCGCCAGGCTTTCGCTCGCACCTCGGCTCCGACTCTTCGGGGCACAGCCATCGCGCCGCTTTGTCAGCATGGCAATGACCTGTCTCTGAAGCCATGGCATCCCCAACTCCAGTGGGTCCCCCCCCGCCCGCGCTGCCCAACGCTACTTGGGTGCACTCCTGCAAACAGGCTCTCACGCCCTCTATGACCCTGTTTACGCTTGGCAAGCTCCGTGCAGAGGCCGCGGCCAACAGGAGCCCTGTATGACCGAGACCTGTCCTGCCTCGACCTCCCCCGCCCGCGATCCCGTCGCCGCCATGAACTCCATCCCGGTGGTTCAGGACATCTCCCCCCCCAACGCCGAGCGCGTCGTTCGCCAGGTCGCGCTCCGCGTCGTCGCAGGCCCCGAAGCAGGCCGTATCTTTACGTTCGATCACGAAATCGCCGGCGGTCCGCTCCGTGGCGGACGAAGCGAGCTCTGCGACCTCGTGCTCCGCGATCCGCGGGTCAGCGACCTGCACTTTCAGCTCGCCGCGCAGCGCGGGGGGCTGATCGTCCGAGACCTCGACAGCGCCACCGGCATCCTCGTCGGCGACATTCGCGTGCGCGAGGCCTTGCTGACCCCCGGGGCATGCTTCTCTGTCGGGGGCACCCGCCTCGAGCTGGTCGCGCTCGAGCTCTGCGACGTGCCCCTGCCGCCATTTTGTCGCTTCGGCGACCTTGACGGCAGCAGCACGGCGATGCGGCTGCTGTTCTACCGCCTGGCCGAGCTGATGGCGCGACCCGGGCGCTGTCACGGGCTGTTCTCCGGCGAGGCCGGGACAGGCAAGGCCCTCGCCGCTCGCAGCCTCCACCTCATGGGTCCCGATCGGGACGCACCCTTCGTCGTCGTCGATCTGCGCCGCCTCCCCCGCGATCAAATCGACACCGAGCTGTTCGGAACACCGGCCCGTCGCGGGCGGCTGGCCGAGGCCGCCGGCGGCACGCTGCTCTTGCAAGCCGTCGACGAGCTCCCGCTGGCTTCCCAGGCCGCCCTCGATCGTGCCCTTATCGCCGCTCCCGTCCGGCTCCTCGCCACCGCCCGGCGCGACTTGCAGCGCCTTGCCGCTGCCGGCCTGTTCGACCGCGACCTACACGCGCGCCTCGGCGGCTTCCACGTCGTGCTCGCTCCCCTGCGCGAGCGGGGTCGGGATGTCGTGCTCCTGGCCGAGCGGCTCCTGCTTCGCCTCGGGGTCGACGGCCGGAGCCGCACGCTCACCGCCGAGGCCGTCGCAGCCATGCGCGAGTACTCGTGGCCAGGCAACGTGCGCGAGCTCGAGTTCGTGGTCGAGCGCGCCCGTCTGGCCACGGACGGCGCGGTGATCGAGCGCGCCGACCTCGGCCTCGGCCGCGACCTCGACCCGAACCTGGCCCGGGTGGCCGCGCTCATGCACAGCACTCACCACGAGGCCGTCGCCGGCTTCGAGACGCTCTATTTCCGTCATCAACTGTGCGCCCACCGGACCAAGATCGCCGCGGCCAGGGCGGCAGGAATGACCGGCGAGGGGTTTCGCCTGGCGTGCCGCCGCGTCCGGGTGTTCTGAGAGAGCCTGTCATGTCCGACGATTCGCCTCGCAAATCGACGCCGGCGGCCGACGCTCCACCCGGACCTCCGCCACACGTGACGAGCGCGAAGGCGGCGCCGCCAGCCGCTGACCACGTCGGAGAGCTCTTACCTGCCGCGCCAGACAACACCAAGGTCCGCCACGCGCGGCCCTGGGCTCCTGCCCCGATCGGTCACGCGCGGACTTCAGGAGGTCTGCTTGGCCAGCGCCTGCGACAGCGCCACGGCCAAAGGCCGCGTCATCCGCTCGACGTGCGCGGCGCTGATCGGCGACTCGCCGAACGGGACGAACGGGTCGGCCAGCAGCCCCCGGTTGAGCTCGACGCACAGCACCTGACCCGGATAGGCCCGTGCGTAGTGATAACCCATGGTCGCGGGGTGGAGCTTGTACGTCACGTTCTCGCGCGCGTCGACGTTGATGGCAGCGAAGGCCGCCTGCACCGCCCCGACCAGCTCCCGCGACGACCACAGCGTGCCCTCGCCGTCGGCGGTGATCAGGTCGACCGCCGGTCGCTCGGGCCAGGTCTCGTAGACCGCGGGCTCGTACGCGTGCCGCAGCGCCGTGACGATCTCGCCGTCGATGCGATCGATGCCGACGGACCGGGGCGCATACGAGTGCAGCTGCAGCGCCAGGCCGGCGGTCCCGCACAGCCGGCGATAGGCTCGCTCGGTGAGCGCGTGATAGCTGGCGTGCAGCTGCGACAGCAGCGCCTGGTCGGCCGGCTCCTCGATGTACGCCGCGACCGCCGGAGTCAGCCCGTCGATGACCGCGCCGCGCTGCGACCCCTCGAAGACGCGGTTGCAATCGATGAAGGTCCGCGGCACCAGGCAACGCAGGACAAGCGTGCCGAAGCCCTCGGCCGCCAACGTCTCGCTCAGCCACTGCGCAGATTCGGGGGTGCCGATGTCAGTATTGACATAAAAGAATGCCTCGAGCCCGACGGGCAGCGTCCCCGTCAGCCGCACCCGCGCTGCCTCGTAATCGGCGGTCCGCGTGGCCCCGTGCGGCAGCTCGACGAGCAGCGTCGACGCGCCGGCCCGCGGCGGCGTATAGGTGACCTCGCAGACGCCCGGGACGGCGACGAAATCCTCGAATACGGTCGGCATCGCGCAGCAGCTTGCCCATCCGCTCTCGAGCTGTCGACCGGCTCGGCTGATGCAGACTCACGCCGGCGCCAGTTGACGCGTCAGCAGCGCCTCGATGCCCGCCCCCCGCACGAAGTCGCGGCACATCGTCTGCACCTCCCCGGCGCTGTAGCGGAACACGCCCCGCTCTGCGAGCTCGCGGATCCGTCGCCGCTCGCGCCACGAGATCTGGCCGTCGAGCAGGAATCCGATCACGATCAGCAGCACCGCCGCGCGGCGCAGTCGCTCCGGCGCCACGGCCAGACGCGCCAGGTAATCCTCGAGCGTCCCGCGATCGGGCTCGACGGCGATCGCATAGTGCTCGACGAGCGCCTTCGTCAGCGCGAAGTGATTCTGATGGAAGTCTCGCTTGCTGACGGCGATGAACCTGAACGTATCGTAAAGGAGCGCCTTGTCCTCGGCGCTCGCGGCCAGATCGGCGGGCAGGCGCACGCAAAGGTGCTCGATCAGCTTCTGGCCCATGATGATCACCTTGGCCTCGTGCAGCACCGAATGGGTGCTCCAGGCATTGATGGCCATGTAGATCGGCATGCCGGCGAAGTCGAGCACCTCGCGCACGGCGAAGCGCCCGAGCAATCGCTGGACCGCGTAACGGAGGAGCTTGCTGCCGAGCCAGCCCTTGAGCCGCAGCAGCAGGTTGACGACGAACAGCAGCGTCGGATTGACGCCGAGGAACGGGTCGATGCCGTACTTCAGCAGGCCGCGGTGCTTGTTCTCGAGGCCGATGTCGAGGAGCGTGCCCGCGACCTCGGCCTTGTTATGCGGCCCGAGCAACCCCGTCGCCGCCGCGATCTCGTGCACGCCCCACAGGTTGAGCAGCACCAGCGCGTAGATCTCGATCACCATGAGCAGCAGGCCCCACAGCGTCTCGGCCCACGGAAAGGCGACCTCGCTGCCGAACAGCGACACCGTGACCGAAGGGAACAGCTCCGGAGCGCTGTACACCGGCATGAAGTACAGCAAAAAACCGACCACGCTCATGGCCGCCGCGCCCCCCACGGCCGCGCGATGCGTGCGCCGGACGGCCGCGAGCTCCGCGTCGCTGAGCAGGTGCAGCTGACCGTCGCTGGCGATCGTGCGCACGGGCAAGCGGTCGAAGAAACGGCGGAAAAGCGCGCTCATGAGTTTCGCTCTCCACTATCACGGCGCGGCGACGGTTCGCTACGGCGTCACGATCGCGCGCGGCCGCAACCACCGCGCATCCTGGCCCGCATCGCCCATCACCAGGCACGCGAGCCCCTCACGGGGGGTCGGCGCCGCACAGCCCCGAGACCCAGGCGGGGCTCCGACCACCGCCCCCCGGCCTCGATCGCACCCGCCATCGATCATGAGCCCCCGACAAGGATCATGACATGACCCGAAGGACATGTCACCCGCAACGCCTCCGCACGGCCGCCTCACTCCGGACGACGGGCCGAGCTGTCCGCCAGCACCTGGGCGCACAGCACCAGCAGCGCCAGCGGAGCGCTCGCGGCCACGGTCGGCCACCACACCCCGCGCGCCAGCTCGCTGCCGCTGCGCGCCAGCAGCTTCCCCCAGCTCGGCAGCTCCGGGGCGCTCGCCCCGAGGTAGGCCAGAAGCGCCTCGACCTTGACCGCATGCGCGAACAGCACCACCAGCGCCGACAGCAGCACCGGCCGCAACGCGGGGACCACGTGCCAGCCGATCTGGTGCAGCGCGCCGGCGCCCATCGCCTCGGCCGCACGGTAGTAATCGGCGACGCGCAGCCGCTGACCCTCAGCCCGGGCGGCCCGGAACACCCCCGTCCACTGCGTCACGGCGATCGCCACCACCACGGTCGCCACGCCGGGCCCGAGAGCCAGAGCCATCGCCAGCAGCGCGACCACGGGCGGCACCGCGGCGAACGCATCCGTGGCCCCCGACAGCAGGCGGTCGGTCCACCCCCCACGGAGCCCGGCCCAGGCCCCCAGCAGCCCGCCGACCGCCACTGCGCCCGCCGCCCCGCCGACGCCCGCGACCAGCGAGACGCGCGCTCCCTGCACCACCTGGGCGAACAGGTCGTAGCCGAGCGCGTCGGTCCCCAGCCATGCAGCTGTCCCCGGGGACATGTACGGCCGGCCCACCGGCACGTCCCACGCCTGCGCCCACAGCCCTGCGGCCGCCCCCGAGGCGAGCACGGCGAACCCACCGAGCCCGAGCAGCGCCAGGCGACCGCCGAGCATCAGCCTCACGCGCTGCCTCCGACTGAGACTACATGCGCGTTTCGACATGTCTCAAAGAACACATTGTCGCACC
This sequence comes from Nannocystis bainbridge, assembly GCF_028368995.1. Lineage (GTDB taxonomy): Bacteria > Myxococcota_A > Polyangia > Nannocystales > Nannocystaceae > Nannocystis > Nannocystis bainbridge. Next base: position 2,308,764 of record NZ_JAQNDL010000001.1, read on the forward strand.
AGCCCGTGCCCGCCGCTGATGCACGGACAGGTTGTCCTTCGTGCCACGTCCTCGCGGAGGCCACGCTCATGCTCCGCTCCGCGAGCATCGCTCCGCCCCCATCAGTTCACGTCCCTTCGGCGGACGCGCGGATCGATCCACCAGACCACCGCGTCGCACAGCGCCTGGCCGGCGATCGTCACCGCCGCGGTCGCAACCGCGATCGCCTGCACCAGCGCCGCGTCGGCTTCGTGGATCGCCGCGACCAACAGCGCCCCGAGCCCGGGGATGTTGAAGAGCTCCTCGATCACCACGCTGCCGACCACCACGTGCGAGATTCGCTGGCCGATGCGGGCCACGACCGGGCCGACCGCAGCGCGCAGCACATGTCCGGCGATCCGCCGCTCCGGCACCCCGCGCGCGCGCAGGCCGTCGAGGTGCGGGGCCGCCAGCTCGCGCTCGAACACCGCCCGGTAGTGGCGCACGTCGGGTCCCCACTGCAGCAGCGCCCACACCAGCGCGGGCAGCATCACATAGGCCAGCGGGCTCTTGTCGGCGCCCGCGAGCGGCCAGCCGAGCACCGGGAACCAGCCGAGGCGGTGGGCCAGCACGTGCTGCGCCAGCACCACCACGATCACGCTCGAGGTGCTGAGCACCGCCGTCGAGAGCCCGCTCAGCGCCCGGTCGACCGCGCGCCGCCGGGCCGCCGCCAGCCCGCCGTTCACCGCCGCTGCTGTCCCGAGCAGCCAGCCGGGCAGGGCGTAGGCGAGCGTCGGCCCCAGCGCCTGCAGCATCAGCGGCCCGGCCGGGGCGCCGCGCGCCTGGCTCGCCCCGAAGTCGAACGTGATGGCCCTTGCGACATGTTCCAGGAGACGTGTCCCAAAGGACCGGTCGAGCCCCATCGCCACGCGCAGGGACTCGCGCGCCTCCGGGCTGGCGCCGCGACCGAGGCGCAGCGCGGCCGGGTCGGCCAGCCACTCGAAGGTCAGGAACACCAGCACCGCCACCAGCGCCAGCGAGGCGACCGCGACCACCAGGCGCCGCAGCACGGCCGGCCAGGGGATCGACGCGGGCCGGGCGGACATGGCCTTTCAGACAGGTCGCAGCGGGAACCCGGCCTCGATGCGGTAGGCCGAGCCGTGGTGCGTCTTCGTGCTCGAGAACAGCAGCACGCGCTCGACCGGGAACAGCTCGGTGCGGACCAGCGCGTGCTCGGTCAGGTAGACCATCACGTCGTCGAGCTCGCAGTCGGCGACCCGGGCGATCGTCACGTGCGGGATGAACTTGCGCGGGTCGGGCGGCACCCCGGGGACCTTGCGCAAGCAGGCGTCGATCTTGTGGCGCAGGGCCAGCAGCGGCTCCGGATCGGCCAGCCCGGCCCACACCGAGGTCGGCTCCCCGCGGGGCGGGAACATGCCCATGCCCTTGAGGCCGAGCATGAACGACGGGCTGTCGAGCTCCTGCAGCGCGTCGACGATCTCGCGGTGGACCCGCCCGTCGACCTCGCCGATGAAGCGCAGCGTCAGATGAAACTTCTCGGCGCCCTCCCAGCGGGCTTCGGGCAGGCCGTAACACATCATTTCGAGGTGATCGTCGACCCCGGACGGCAGGTCGATCCCGATGAAGAGGCGCGGCACCCGGCCACTATAACGCGAACCGCCCCGGCCCGCTCACGGCGCGTCCGGCGGCTCGTGGCTCGGGCGCCCGCGGGCCAGCTTGCGCTGCAGGCTGCGGCGGTGCATCCCCAGCCGCCGCGCCGCCTCCGACACGTTGCCGTTGCAGTCGGTCAGCACCTGCTGCAGGTGCTCCCACTCGAGCTCGTCGAGCGGCTTGGCCGCGTGCGGGCTCGGCGGCTCGACGATGGTCGGCTCGACGCGCTCGAACGCCCGCAAGATCTCGTCGGGCTCGGCCGGCTTGGTCAGGTAGTAGGTCGCCCCCAGCTTGATCGCCTCGATCGCCGAGGCGATGCTGCCGAAGCCCGTCAACACCACGATCGCCATCGTCGGGTCGAGCCGGCGCAGCGCCGCCACCAGCTCGAGGCCGCCGCGGCCCGGCATGCGCAGGTCGACCACCGCGCGGTCCGGCGCCCACGCCTCCGCCTCGGCCATCGCGTCTTCGAAGTTGTGGGCCACGATCGACGCGCAGCCGCGGCGGCGCAGCGAGCCGGCCAGGGCGGCGCAGAACAGTTTGTCGTCGTCGACTACGAGCACCGTACTGTGGCTGTCCTCTGCCTCCGGCATCTCGCGCTCCTCTGCCGCAAGCATCCCGCGCCCGTGACGTCGCGGCAAGTCTGCGGCCGCGCGGCCTCAGCCGCCGCGACCGTCGGTCGCACCGTCGCGCAGGGCCTCGCGCAGCGGGAAGCGGACCGTCGTCGTGGTCCCGCGGCCGTGCTCCGACTCGAGCTCGATCGTGCCGCCGAGCTTGCGCAGGTGGGCCCGGGCCAAAAACAACCCCAGGCCCATGCCTTTGCCCTCCGGCTTGGTCGAGAAGAACGGATCGAACGCCGCCGTGACCGCCTCCGGCGCCATGCCCACCCCGTCGTCCCGCACCCGCAGCAGCGCCTGGTCCGCCACCACGTCGATCACCACCCGCACCCCCGTGCTGCCCGGCTTGGCGCGGCAGGCGTCGACCGCGTTGGTGCCGACCGCCCGCACGATCTGCAGCACCACGTCCTGGGGCTGCGTCGTCGTCGCCGCCGCCCCGTCCGGCGCCAGCTCGATCTTTACTTCGCCGCCGAGCGAGCGCAGCTCTTCGCCGAGCTCGGCCAGCGGCCACGCCTCGGCGGCGGCGGCCAGGCTGCCGACGCGCAGCTCGGGCGACGACATCTGCTGCAGGATGTGCTTGCAGCGGGCCAGCTCGTGCCGAATCGTCTGCATCGCCTCGCTCTGCTCGCGCGAGTCCATCACCGGCAGGTCGGTCACCAGCACGCCGATCGTCGCCAGCGGCGAGCCGAGCTCGTGGGCTGCCCCGGCGGCCAGAGTCCCGAGCGCGGCCAGCTGGCGGTCCTGCTGGGCCGTCAAGCGCAGCCGCTCGAGCTCGGCCCGCTGACGCGCCAGCGAGATGGCGATGCGGTGCACGAAGTAGATCACGAACGCCGCCGAAATGCCGAACGCCACCCACATGCCGCGGATGTGGCCGAGGAAGTGCTCCTCGTGGCCGGGCGGGCCGACCGGCGCCGGGCCGAGCACGAACAGGCTGGCGAACCCGAGCAGGCACGCGCCGCCGATCGCCCACGCCCACCCCGGCGACAGCTGGATCGCCAGCGTCATCGGCACGAAGTACATCGAAGTGAACGCGTTCGAGACCCCGCCGGACAGCGCCAGCAGGGCGGTCAACGCCGCCGCGTCGAGCAGCAGGTGGCTGCCCGCCAGCGACATCGTGGCCCGCCCGCGCGCGAGCACGCGGCGGGCCACGAACAGGTTGGCTCCCGCCATGAGCCCCACGACAATGCTGGTCCCGATCGGCTCCGGCTGCGGCGGGAACCACGACACGATCTGGCGGAACAACGTCGGCCGCACCAGCTGCAGCGTCCAGCCCAGCGCGATGAGGCCGAGCATCACCCAGCGGGCCACCACGAACAGCCGCAGCGTGATCTGGACCGAGCTCGTGAGCCGTTGCATCGCGCGACCATGCCACAAAAGCCGCGCCGCGTTCGGCCGCGCGCCGGCTTGCGACCGCCGGTCGCGCGGGTGTGCTACCGTCGCGCCATGCGTCGTGCCCTGGTCTGTCTTATGCTTTTGTCCGCCTGCCCCGAACCGGCCCCCGCGGAGGGCACGTGGGAGATCGTCGAAAAGGGCCTGCCCGGCGCCCTGATGAGCGTGTGGGGCAGCGGCGCCGACGACATTTGGATCGTCGGTGCCGACGCCGGCGACGGTCCGGCGGTCAAGCACTGGGACGGCGCCGCCTGGGCCGAGCTCGACGCCGGCAGCCCCGGGCACCTTTGGTGGGTCAGCGGCCGCGGCGACGGGATCTGGATGTCCGGCGACGGTGGGCGCGTGCTTCGATATGACCGCAAGGACATGTCCTTCGAGACATGGACAGCGCCCTCGCCCGAGCGGCTGTACGGGGTGTTCCCGCTGGCCGAGGACGACGTGTGGGCGTGCGGCAGCGACGAGCAGAACACCGCCGGCGTGATCTGGCGCTATGACGGCGCCGCCTGGGCCGCACCGGCGGGCCTCACGCCGGAGCTGATGGCCGGCTTCGCCTGCTTCAAGATCTGGGGCTCCGGTCCGGACGATCTATGGTTCGTCGGTTACGGCGGGGTCGTCCTGCGCTACCAGGGCGGGACCTGGAGCCGCATCGAGCTGCCTGCCGACAGACCGCTGTTCACCGTGCATGGCGCGGGCGACGAGGTCTTCGCCGTCGGCGGGGCGGTCTCGGGCTACGTCGTCGAGCTCGGGGACCAGAGCGCCCGCGACGTCACCCCGAAGGGCGAGGTCCCGCAGCTCGCGGGCGTCTATTTGGGCGAAACCGCCACGGTCGCGGCCGGGCTCGAGGGGGCGATCTGGCAGCGCGGGGATGACGGTGTTTGGGCCGCCATCGAAGCTGCCCCGACCACCCCGCTGGAGTACCATGCCGTCTACGCCGACCCCGAGGGCGGCATCTGGGCCGTGGGCGGCCGGATCTACACCGGCAACCTGAGCGACGGACTGCTCACCCATTACGGCCCCCCGCTCCCGCAGTGAATGCTTACACCTGCCGCTTAAACCCCAACCATCGGTAGCTCAAGATGATCCGCAGCCTCCCCCTCCTCTCGCTCCTCGCAGTCGCTGCCCTCGCGCCCGCATGTGACAGCGACGGCCCCCCGCCCTGCCCGACCACCGCGGGCACCATCTGCACCTGGGCCGGCGACGGCGAGGCCGGCTTCAACGGCGACGACGAGCCGCTGGCCCAGGCCCGCCTCTATTGGCCGATCGATGTCACGATCACCAGGGGCGGCGAGTTCTACATCCTCGACTGGAACAACCATCAGGTCCGCCTCTTGACCGAGGAGGGCACCCTGAAGACGGTGATCGGCACCGACTTCGTCGGCGACGGTCCGTTCGACCTGTCCGACCTGATGGCGCCCGGGGCCGATGGCACCGAGATCAACCTCAACCATCCGACCCAGATGCTCGAGGAGGCCAGCGGCACGCTGCTGCTGATCTCGTGGCACAACCACAAGATCCGCCGCTACGATCCCAAGACCGGCAAGGTGATCGTGATCTGCGGGCGCGGGGCCGGCTACGCGGGCGACGGCGGGCGGGTCGACGACCCGATGGCGCGGCTCAACCAGCCCTCGGGCGGCGCGCTCGACGACGACGGCAACCTCTATCTGCTCGACCAGCGCAACCAGCGGATCCGCCTGCTCTCGGCCGACGGGGCGATGCTCAGCACCGTCGCCGGCTCGGGCGAGATGGGCTACGGCGGCGACGGCGGCGGGCCGATGGCGGCCAAGTTCCACTTCCCGCCCGGCAGCAACCCGCCGCCCGCTGGCACTCTGGCGCGCGACGCCGAGGGTCGGCTCTACATCGCCGACACCTTGAACCACGCGATCCGCCGCATCGACTTCGCGGCCGACACCATCGAGACGGTGGCCGGCACCGGCGAGGCCGGCTACGGCGGCGACGACGGCCCCGGCACCGCGGCCAAGCTCAACAACCCGCGCGACATCGAGATCGGCCCCGACGGCCGGCTCTACATCGCCGACGAGCTCAACCACCGCGTCCGCGCCCTCGACCTCGAGTCGGGCGTCATCACCACCGTCGCCGGCAACGGCCGCGCCGAGTTCAGCGGCGACCGCGGCCCGGCCGTCGACGCTGGCCTCAATCGCCCGACCGGCGTCGCCTTCGACGCCGAAGGCACCCTCTACGTCAGCGACAGCCACAACCACCGCGTCCGCACCGTGGTCCTCGGCAAGTAACTTAGAACAGGAACTTAAAGCCATGTCCATCAAGACCACCGCCACCCTGCTCTCGCTCGCGACCCTGTCCCTGGCGGCCAGCTTCGCCTGCGACCGCGACGAGCGCTGCCAGCCCGGCCCCGGCAAGATCTGCACCTACCTCGGCTCCGGCGAGGCCGGCCTCGGCGACGACGGCCTCGATCGCGAGGACACCCACCTCTATCTCCCGCAGGACCTCACCTTCGCCGGCGACGGCCTGGCCTACGTGCTCGACTGGAACAACCACCGCATCATCACGGTCGAGCCCGACGACACCGTGAAGCAGGTGGTCGGCACCGGCGAGCTCGGCGACGCGCCCGACGGTGACGCGCTGAGGACCAACCTCAATCACCCGACCCACCTGAGCAACTCGCCCGACGGCAAGCTCATCATCTCTGCCTGGCACAACTCGAAGATCATCGAGTTCGACCCCAAGGCCGGCACCCTGACGACGATCTGCGGCAACGGCATGCGCAGCTACGGCGGCGACGGCGGCCCGGCCAAGGACGCGATCCTCGACCTGCCGGTGGCCACCGCGTTCGACGCCGCGGGCAACATGTACATCACCGATCAGGCCAACCAGCGGATCCGCAAGGTCGGCGTCGACAAGGTCATCGACACCTTCGTCGGCACCGGCATGGCCGGCTTCAGCGGTGACGAGGGCCCGGCCGCGGCGGCCCAGATCAAGCTGCCCGGCGGGCAGTCGGCGCCGCCGGCCGGGCGCCTGGCGATCGACGGCGCGGGCACCATCTTCCTCGCCGACTCGGGCAACAACCGGATCCGCAAGATCGACCCGAGCGGCGTCATCACCACCTACGCCGGCAACGGCGATCCGACCTTCGGCGGCGACGGTGGCCCGGCGCTGAAGGCCTCGCTGTCGCGCCCCAGCGACATCGACCTCGACCCGGCCGGCAACCTCTACATCGCCGACACCGACAACTCCTGCGTGCGCAAGGTCGACACCAAGGGCGTCATCACCACCGTCGCCGGCCAGTGCGGCAACCCGGGCTACGGCGGCGACGGCGGCCGGGCGGCCGCGGCCCTGCTCGACCGCCCCTACGGCATCGAGCTCGAGGACAACCTCCTCTACATCGCCGACACCCACAATCACCGGATCCGCGTCGTCGGCCTCGAGTGATGCCTGTCCTTCGGGACATCCTCACCTTCGGGCTCGCGTTGCTGGTCCCGGGCCTGGCCTGGGCCGGCAACGTCGGCTTGCCGCGCACGCCGGTCCAGCACCGGGGCGAGGCCTGCCTGACCCGGGTCGACCGCAGCGTCGACCCGGTCGTCCACCTCGAGTACACCGTCCCCTCGGTCGACATCTGCCTCACCCCGGACGAGCCGACCGACAGCCGCACCCACCAGTTCGTCGCCTTTTGCCGCGACGCCCCGCCGGAGTCGATCCCGCACTGGCTGAGCCTCGCCGACGTGCAGGCCAACATCGACTCCGGGTACTTCGACCCCGCCGAATTGAAGCCGGGGCAGGTCGTCGAGGACACCCCGTACTTCGCCGATTGCTGGTTCCCGATCACCGGCGCCGAGGAGCGGCGACCGATCACCTGCGCCGCCGCGCGACCGGGCGTCGACTGGGACACCTCCGCGCTCGCGCCCGGCGCCTACGTCGTCGCCGGCTACACCTACGAGCCAACGCTCAACGACTGGACGCCGCGCCGCGGGGTGTTTCGCGTCCACGACGGCGACCTCGACATCGCGCCGCCGGCCGCGGCGATCTTCACCACCGCGGTCGACGTCTGGTACGGCGATCCCGTGCGGCTGACCGCGTGTGTCGACGCGATGGCCGGCTCGACGTGGAAGCTCGAGTACGCCGAGATGCCCGACGAACCGCGGCTCGAGCTCGACTGGCAGCCGCTGGTCCCGGTGGGGCCGGTCGAGTCGACCGAGTTCGAGGTCGAGTTCGTGCTGGACGACGTGCACGCGGACGTGCGCCTGCACGTGCGGCTGGTGGTCGAGGACCCGGAGGGGCGCACGACCATCGCCCACATGCCGACGCCGGGCACAGTGCTGATGCGCAAGCAGACCGGAGTGACCGGCAGCGGCGGCGACGAGCCGAACGACTTCGATTTCTGCCGCGACAACCCGGCCGCAGACGACCTGCCGGACTGCGGCAAGGGCAGCGGCGACGAGTCGTCCACCCCGCCCGACGCGCCGGGCGACGGCTGCGCCTGCGATGCCTCGAGCCCGGGCGGCTCGGCGCTGGCGCTGCTCGTGCTGCTCGCGTGCGGCCGTCGGCGCCGCCGCTGAAGTCGCTCCCGTCTCCGCGACACGTGGGCCCGAGTTCGTCCCGAGGACATGCCTATCAAGACATGTCCTCATCGACATGTCTTCATTAACATGGCCTTATCGACATGTCCTTATCGACATGTCCTTGGATCACGATCGCAGCTCGAGCAGCCCGACCCTCGTCACTGCTCAGCCGCCGAGCCCGCGCAGCGCGTCGTGAAGCCGCTCGAGCAGCAGCCCGAACGTGAACCACACCGGCGCATAGTCGAGCCGCACCAGCCCGTGGACGTGCCAGCGCGCGTAGCTGTAGTCCCACGGGCATCGGCCCGAAGCCGCGCGCAGCAGCCGGCCGAACGCGTACTCGACCGCGAAGATCGCCGTCGTCCACAGCGCCCCGCGGATCGGCCACCACCAGTCGCGGATCAGCTCGTGACACGGCTCGAAGGCCAGGCCGCCGAGCCCATACAGCGGGAACATCCACAGGTACGTATGCCCGGCCAGCTTCCACCGCTCAGGCCGCGTCATCGCCACGCGCACGCGTGGGTCGAGCGGGTCCTTGCGTGTACCGGTGACCAGCTCGTACGCGGCCGTCCACACGATCTCCGCCGCCCAGCCGATCACCCCGTAGATCAGGAATCGCAGCAGCACCTAGCGCGCCGCTCCCACGGCGATGATGACGATCAGCGAGCCGACATCCTTGCCCTTGGCGACCTTGGCGATCCCGACCCCGACCGCCCCCGCGACCGCCTCGGACCACAGCTTGACGCCGTCGAGCGAGGCGAAGCTCGGCGCCAGCACGCGGTGCGTCTCCACGCGAGCGAACTTCTGCTGCTCGACCCGCGCGTCGTACTGCTTGTTCGCGCGGCCCTCGTCGCCAGCCGCGATCCCGTCGGCGAACCCCTGCGCCGCCTCCGACAGCCCGCGGTGCCATCCGATCGCGGCCAGGCCCTTCTGCTTGCGCAGCGCGTCGACGCGGTCGCGCAGCGCCTTTGGCATGTCGGAGGTGGGCGCGTCGGCGCCGACCTTCGAGTAGTAGTTCTGCGTCAGCAAGATCGGTCGCGGCGCGTCCTTGGCCTCGGTCTCGGGCGGAGCGATGACGACGCCGATACCGACGTGGGTCACGTCGGTGGCGAGGATGTTGACGCGATGCCCGGGGCTCTGCATCAGCCCCTGGTGGATCGCCCACGGCCCGTAGCCGCGGGCCAAGTTCTCGCGCACCACCGCCGACTTCACGCTCGCGCGCGCGAAGCGGTCCTCGACGTCGCCGGTGGTCGGCGACGTGTGACCGACGAATCCGCTGCGCAGCATGTCCTCGCTGTGCGCCTGGGCCAGCGCCGCCGCCTGGTTGTCCCACTGCAGCAGCGGCAGCCCCTGGCGCGCGCGCGTGTCGTTGAGCGCGGCGAAGTTGGCCCGCGCGACCTCGCCGGCGTCGACGCTGGCGTCCAACCGCTCGACCTCGACGCGCAGCGCCCCCGGCGGGTCCTCGCCGCAGTACAGCGGGAAGTTGGCCACGACCTCCGGCCCGTATGTCCCTTCGGCCAGGACCTCGACCTGGTAGGCCCCGCGCCCGCGCTCGCAGGAGAACTGGCCGACGAACTCGCCGCGCGAGATCTTGGCCGGGATCGGCGTCCACCGGCCCTGCGGGTCGAACACCTCGAACGACGGGTTCTGCCGCTTGCCGAGCAGGCGCCCGCGGATCTCCGCGCGCCCGCCCGCCGGCAGCGCCTTGGCCATCGGCTCGATCGCCGCCCCACGCTCCGTCAGCGCCACCACCAGGCGGATCGTCCCGTCGGGCAACGCCGTCACCCCGACGCCGAAGTACACCCCGCCGCGCGTCAGCTGGCGCACCGACTCGCGCGCCGCCTTGGCCAGCATCGCGATCGCCTCGCGGCAGCTCGGCCCGACCTGATCGCCGCACGGCGCCCCGTCGCGCGGCAGCTCGGAGATGGCCAGCCGCGGCGGCGGATCGAACAACCCGACCCACGACGTGATGCCGGTGATCAGCGCCCCCGGCACGTTGGTGCGGTCGGGCGCCGTACGGGCCAGCTCGCGCGCCGCGCGTGAAAGCCCCGGATCATGGCGCAGGCCGGCGCCGTTCATCGCCTCGACCAGCGCCGCCTCGGCCGCGATCAGCGGCTGCTCGACCGGGGTGCCGTAGCGCGGCGCCGCGGCGGTCGACAGCCGCACGTCCTCGACCGAGATGCTGATCCCGCGCACCCGCGGGGCCGAGGTCGCGCCGTCGGGCAGCACGCCGCCGGCCCCACCGCCGCCACCACCGCCGCCGCCACCCGGCGCGCCGGCGCAACCTGTCTGCACGAACATGCTCGAAAGGACAAGTCCGAACGCACATGTCTTCAAGTTCAGCATCATCGTCTCACTCGAGCCGCAGCACCGCCGCGTTGTCCCAGGCGTGGAAGTCGGGGGCGCGGGTCGGGCTCAGCGACAGGCCGACGGCCCGCTTGCGCCCGACCCGCTCGAGGCGGAACGCGTTGACCCGCAGCTGCATTCCCGCGCGCGGCGGGCAGGCCAGCTCGGTCTCGGCGCACAGCTCGTCCCACGGGATCGCCACCTCGACGACGAAGCCGTGGTCGCGGTCGCGCGGCCCGTCGACCGTGCCGCTGGCCTGCACCGCCGTGCGCCAGCGCGAGTCCCAAGCCTCGTCGCCGGCGCGGTAGCGCGGGAAGCGAGCGTCGAACGTCACCCCGCGCGCCGACACCTGATACTCGAGGTAACGCCGGCCCTCGTTGGTGGCCGCGACGAACAGCTCGAACGCCTCCTGCTTGTAGAGCGGATCGTCCTGCTGCGTGTACTCGGTCCAGAGATCGTCGTCGGGCACGTCGGCGGCGGCGTAGAGAAACTCGTCGTCCCATGCGAACGCGACCCGCGTGCCGAGCCCCGGCGACAGCGACCCGAGCGGCGTCACCTGCCCCCTCGTCGTCGCAGTCGGGTCGGGCTCGCCGTCGAGCGACAGCGTCAGCGGCACGCCGGTCTGGCCGCTCCATGTCGGCTCGTCGAGCACGCCGTCGACCGTGATCGCGCTGGCGCGCACCGCCCTGACCTGCATCGGCCCGCCCACCACTCGCACCGCCCCGAGGATCGCCACGCCATCGGCCCGCCGCGGCCCCGCGACCGCGAAGTCGCCGACGAGCTCGGCGACGATCACCGCATGGCTCGCATGCCACGGCGACGCCAGCGGCAGCTCGACCACCACGTCCTCGAGCGGCCCCGCGAGCTCGACGAAGCGATCGCGCGGATCGTCGACCTGTCCCTTCGGCACGCTCGTCTGCCCGCGCGCCTCCTGCAGCCCCGCGATCTGCGGCGCGCGCAGCCCGACCTTGAGCCGCGCGCCGGCGCCGATGCCCGTCGCAGTGAAGCGCACCGTGATCGTCTCACCCGCGCGTGGGTCGGCCGGCGAGAGCTGACGCGCGCCGATCGTGGCCCCGCCGGCGAACCGCACGTCGCCGTCGAACCGCTGCCCGCCCTGCGGGTCGACGAACTCGGCCGCGCGCAGCACCGGTTCGACCGCAGGCTCGGCCCGCTCCGCCGGCCCGCGCGGGTCGCCGCCGCACGCCGACGCCGCGACGAGATGTCCCCAAAGACAGCTCATCGCGAGGCCGGCCCGGCGCATCCGCGCTGACGAGACCACAACCGAGTCCGCCTTGGCAAGGCGAGCGGCGCGAACGCCCCGCCGCAACGCGGAGTGATTTCGCACGTCGGGCACCGTGCGCCCCGCAGGCGACAAAATCTCGCCGAACGGCCCCGGACTCCGCCGTCGCGGCACTCGGCGCAACGCCCCGGCGCGCGCGTCGCATCCCGGCCGCTCCGTCCCCGACCTTTTTTAAATGGGGCTTGATTCACATGTCCCAAAGGACAGCATCGAGGCCCGGCCTCGCCCACATTTTTTCTCATCGCTGCGAAACATCTGTCCCCGAGGACAGCCACGCCCGCCGCCCCGTCTGTGTAGCGATGGCAACGCCTTATCACGAGCGACTCGCCCCGCGGGCTCGCTCCGCTTCAGCGCGTCGACAGCGAGAACTCGCGCGTGGCCGGGACGTAGCTGCCGGCCACGTCCTCGGCGAGGCGGTGCTTGGGGCTGATGCCCGGCCACTCGCAGCGATCGGCGCGCCGCAGCGGGTACGCGTTCGCGTAGCCCAGCCAGCTCGCCACCGCCAGGCAGTCCATGTCCTCGGGGACATGTCCGCGGATCTCGACGCAGCGACCGCCGCGGAACTGCAGCTGCAACGTCGGCTCGCCCGCCGGCGTGGCCCAGCCGCCCGCGAAGCGCAGCGCACCGAGCTCTTGCTCGATCTGCTTCTGCGTGCGACCCAGCCACTGTCCCGGCGGGCGCAGCGAGCTCGCGGGTGCGCTCGGCCCCGCCGCGGCGCCTTCTGTCTGCGCGGCCCCGGCTTGGCCCGCGACCTCGTCCGAGCCAGCGGCCGGCGTCCCATCCTGCGGATCGAGCGTCGTCGCTTCCTCACTCACCCCGGGCATCTCGGCCGCGACCTGCTCCGGACCCTGCGCCGGGCCTGTCCGCGAGGACATGTCCCTAGCGCCAGCACAACTGGCGAGCCCGCCGACCACCAGCCACGCGAGCAAGCGAACCATGCCGACCTCGCTCACGCCAGCGCTTGCAAGCGCGCCGCCAGGGCCTGCAGCGCCTCGGGGTGAGCCGCCAGCAGCTGCGCCAGCGGTGTCTCGGCGACGCTCGCCGGCTCCGTCACCTCGCCTGCCGCTTCGCTCGCCTCACTCGCCGCTTCTGTCGCCTCGGTCGCCCCGGCCAGCGGCGCCCACGATCCTGCCACCCCGAGCAGCCCCGCCAGCGCGTCGAGCGTCGCCGGCTCGGCGCGCAGCAGCGTCGCCACGGCCAGCTCCGCGGGCGAGCGCTCGACCGCCGGCGCCCCGCTCGCCTTCGCGGCCGGCTTCGCCTCTCTCCTGGCCTTCGGGACAGGTGGAGCCGCCACCGGCGTGCTGCGGTCCCACGAAAATTCCCACGCCGGCAGCTTGTTCAGCTCGCGCGGGAACGCCAACCCCGCCTCCTTCACCAGCGTCTGCATCACCCCCGCCCCGAGCGGCCGCAGCGTCACCACCAGCTTCGGCAGCCACGGCACCAGCACCTCGTCGGGCAGGGCCGCGAACGCGCGGCTGAGGAACTCGACCGCGAGCCGGGAGATCCGCGGCGTGAACTCGAGCGCCAGCAGGAAGCCCGCCATGTACTCCGGGAACGCCGGCAGCAGCATCGGGCTGTGAAGCAGGTGCGAGAAGTCGGCGCGGATCTCGTCCTCGCTGCGCTGGCCGAGGATCCACTGCGCCGCCCAGCGCAGCGCGATCTTCGGCGGGTCCTCCGGCTCGGCCTGCGCCACCGCGATCAGCAGCTGGCTGCGCTCGCAGCCCATCGAGAACGCCAGCGCCTCCTGCGTGAAGATGAACGCCAGCATCGCCGCCAGCTGGCGCGGCGCCGTGCCGCGATCGACGAACGCCGCCGGCAGCAGCGTCGCGTAGTGGCGGTAGCCGGTGGACACGAAGTCCTTGATCCAATCCGGCATCCCCAGCGTGCGGTAGTAGTGCACCAGCCCGCGCACGCGCTGGAAGATCTCCGGCGCGTCGTTGCCCCCGAGCTCCGCCCGCAGCAGGTCCGTCGCGCGCAGCCCCAGCTCGCGCGTCAGACGCCCGCTGCGCAGGTACAGCACGCTGTCCTCGGTCGCCTCGAGCGCCTTCGCGGCCCGCGACGTCGACTCGAACGCCTTGGCCTTGAGCCGCTTCTCGAGCACCTGCTCGATCGTCAGCCCCTCGTAACCGAGCTGGATCAGCGAGCCCTGGTGCTTGCCGATCTCGATGTCCCACGACTCCTGCTTCGGCTTGTGACCGAGCGTGCGCTCGCCCATGATCGGCCGCACGCCCGCGCCCAGGTAGCGCAGCCGCCACAGCAGGTCCGACGCCGGCAACAATTCCGGTCGGCCCTGGATGTCGAGCAGCGCGCGTTCGATGCGGCTCGACTTGAGGTTGACGCCGAGCACCGCCAGCCGGTCGTAGACGTCCTGCGCCAGCGGCGGCAGCGACTCGTAGCCGACCCGACCCAGGCGGTCGCCGCCGAGCAAGATCTGGCACAGCCGACGCACGTCGCGGCGACCGGGCACGCGATCCTTCTCGAGGCACGTCACCGCCGCGTCCTGGAAGTCGTACGGCGACGGGTGCGGCCGGTCGCGCAGCCGCGCCAGCAGCGTCGCCGTGTGCAGGATGGCGATCGTGTCGGCCGTCGACGCCACGTAGCCGTGCTTGCGCGCCAGGCGGACGATCTCGATGCACCAGCGCATCAACTGCTCGTCGTCGGCGGTGACGAAGGTCGGCGGCCGGGTCAAGAACTCGCGCAGACCCGCGCCGCTCACCGCCGCCGGCACCACCTCGACCGGCGCACTCGCAGCGCTCGGAGCCGCCGCCTTCTTGCGCACCGCCGGCTTGCCCTCGGCCTCGGCCTTCTTCTCGGCCTCGATCTTGAACGGCTTCAGCTCGAGCGCCTGCAGCCCCTTGTCCCACATCGACTGCGCGATCGAGATCTCGCCGGCCGGCAGCGTGAACTGGCGCTCGATCGCCGCGTAGCTCGAGGGCACCACCCCGTAGAACCACTGCGTCGGCGTCTTCGCCGGCACCGTCCAGCCGGCGCCCCGCGAGCCGAACTCGGCGATCGGCGAGACCGCGTGGATCGCCCCGCACACGTACATCGCCTCGCGCGGGTCGATCTTGTGCGCCTTCATGTGCTCGCGGATCCGCGTCCACATGTAGCGCTCGCGCTCGCAGTCGGCGACGCGGTCCTTCTCGGTGATCCCGATCCGCCGCAGCAGCGACCCGACCAGGAAGAACACCTGGCGGTACGTCCCGTAGTCGCACGCCAGCGTCGGTCCCTCGACGTACTGCGTCCACCACTCGCTGTAGTGGCGCACCTTGGCGTTGCGCAGCAGCACGTCGAGGAAATCGCCGAAGGTCGGCTGCATGTCGCCGATCTGCAGCCCGACGGCGCCGCCGTGCAGGTTGCCGGTGTTGCCCGTGGCCTCGCCTTCGCCCTCGCCGGAGCTCTCCGCCGGCTCCGGCGCCTCGCCGCCGTCGTCGGCCTCGTCGCTGTCCTCGCCCGGCGGCGGCCCGCCCTTCGGCATCCACTGGAACACGTGGTCGACCGAGCGGTCGACGAACACCAGCTTGGTGCCCGGGTTCTGCAGGCAGTACGCGATCGCCTGGTACTCGGCCGAGAACTCCGTCAGCGGCAGCACCACGTTGAGCGGCGTCCAGTCGGCCGGGAACGCCGGCGCCTCGGGAGCGAACGCCTGCAGCGCCACCGGGAAGCGGCAGTGATGAAGACCCGCGAGCGATCCGTTCAGGTCCTCGCAGCCCTCCATGTAGATCACCTTCGGCGCCCGCGCTCGCAGCCGCCGCAGCATGTGCAGCGCCGACGACGGCGAGTGATGCTTGACCGGGAACACCTCGACCGGCTCGGCCGTCGCGCGCTGGACATCCTCGATCATCGCGCGCAGCAGCGCCCCGAGGTGGGCGGAGTCGCCGGCGAACGCCGTCGCCGCCGCTTCGAGCTGCGTGCGCAGGGCCTGCAGCGCCGGGTCGAGGAGGGCCGGGTCGAGGATCGAGTTCACAGCCGCACCGCCTACTTGAACGACGACAGCGCCTGCTTGCCGCCGGCCACGAACGCCTCCCACTCGGGCGACTTCTCGCCCTTCGGAGCCGCCGCCGGGGTCGCTTCTTCGCCCTTCTTGCGCTTCTTCGGGCCCTCGCCCTCGGCCGCGGTCGCGTGCCAGAACTTGTTGAGGATCGACACGTCCTCGGGCACGCGGCGGACCAGCGAGCCGACCAGCGAGCGGGCCAGCGTCCCCGGCTGCAGCGCCTTGTCGCCGAAGAAGTTGCTGTGCAGCAGCGCGTCCTCGAGCACCCCGATCTGCTCGGCCGTCGACAGCGCCGACTCGAGCCGCTGGTCCTCCGCCGTGGTGTTGGCGGTCGCCTCGCGCAGGTCGGCGAACGTCTGCAGCAGGATGTCGAGCATCGTCGGCGGCACGTCGACCGTGATCGTGTGGCGCGCCATCAGCTCGCGCGTCCGGAACAGCACGATCTCCTTCTCCGACTTCTTGTTGGTGACGATCGGGATCGTCACGAAGTTGAAGCGCCGCTTGAGCGCCGTCGACAGCTCGTTGACCCCGCGGTCGCGGCTGTTGGCGGTGGCGATCATGTTGAAGCCCGGCTTGGCGTAGACCACGCCCTCGTCGCCGCGCAGCTCGGGGATCGTGATGTACTTCTCCGACAGGATCGAGATCAGCGCGTCCTGCACGTCGGAGCCGCAGCGGGTCAGCTCCTCGAACCGGCCCATCTCACCGAGCTGCATCGCAGTCATGATCGGCGACGGGATCATCGACTCGCGCGACTGACCGCTGGCGATCACCATCGCCACGTTCCACGAGTACTTGATGTGGTCCTCGGTGGTGCCCGCCGTGCCCTGGACCACGTGCGTCGAGTTGCCCGACGTCGCCGCCGCCAGCAGCTCGGCCAGCCAGCTCTTGCCGGTGCCCGGGTCGCCGATCAGCAACAGGCCGCGGTCCGACGCCAGCGTCACGATCGCCCGCTCGACCAGCGACGCGTCGCCGAAGAACTTCTGCGCGATCGGCCGGTCGAAGCTGTCCCCGGGGCCAGCCCCGAGGATGAACGTGCGGATCATCCGGGGCGACAGGCGCCACGCGAACGGCCGCGGGTCCTTGTCGACGCTCGCCAGGTACGTCAGCTCGGCCGCGTACTTCTCCTCGGCCGGCAGGCGCAGCTTGGTCTCGCTGGTGGCCGGCGCGGGCGCGGGCGCGGAATCCGTCGGGGGGGTAGCAATCTTCTTCGCCATGGCGACTACATCACCTTTTTGATCTGCTCGATCAGCTTCTTGGGGCTGCCGCTGAGGATCGGTGCGCCGATCTCCTTGAACTTCGCCGCGTATTCGGGGTTGACCGAGAAGTACCCGGTCGTGTGCAGCGACCCGACCGGGATCAGGTGGCAGCCCGACTCCTTCCACTGGCGCAGCACCGAGAAGAAGTCGCTCCAGTCGTAGAAGTCGGAGATCACGACCACCGCGGTGTTCTGCGGCGAGTCGATGCACGGCGCCGCCAGGTCGAGCGCCAGCCGCATGTCGTTGCCGCCGCCGAGCTTGGTGCGCAGCAGCGTCTCGACCGGGTCGTGCACGAACGGCGTCAGGTCGATGACGCGGGTGTCGAACGCGAACAGGTGCACGATCACCTTCGGCAGCGTGGCGAAGATCGACGCCAGAATGGTCGTCTGCACCATCGCCGAGGTCATCGAGCCCGACTGGTCGACGATGATGATGAGCCGCGTCGGCAGGCTCTTCTTGCCGGTGCGGCGGTAGAACAGGCGGTCGACGTACAGCCGGCGCTCGTTCGGATCCCAGTTGGTCAGGTTCTTCCAGATCGTCCGCTTCATGTCGAGGTTGCGGAAGATCCGGCGCGGCGGCACCCGGTTGTCGCTGACCCGCGACGTCACCTGGCGCATCTGCAGCTTCAGCACCTTCGACAGCTCGTCGACGTAGCGCGCGATCAGCTTCTTGGCGTTCTGCAGCGCCGGCCCGCTGAGGTTGCCCTTGTCCCACAGGATCTGCTCGAGCAGCGCCATCGACGGCGTCAGCCGCTCGCTCAGCACCGGGTCCTTGAGGACCTCGCGCAGGTCCATGCGGTGGATCATGTCGGCCTCGAGCACCGCCAGCCCGGCCTTGAGCTCGTCGTCGCCGATCGGCGGCCGCGTCGCCTCGCCGCCGCCGCCCGACGGCGGACCCGCGCCGTGCGAGCCGTGCCCGCCGCCGCTCTGCCGCAGCGACCCGGGCGGCAGCCCGAGCGCGCCCTCGAGCCACTCGACGTCGCGGGCCCACGCCCCGTACTGCTGCGCCGTCACCGTGCCCTGGGTGTTGGGCCCGAACGCGTTGAGCAGCAGCTTTGAGACGACCAGCGCCCGCTGCACCGTGCCCTTCAGATCGGTCGGGCTCTCGTCCGGTTGCGGCGCCTCACCCTCGGGTGTCGGCGGGGCGAACCCGGGCAGCGGCCGCGAGAACTCCGGCTTGAGCTTGGGGAACCGGTGCACCAGCACGTCGACCGTCACCTTGGGGTCGAGCAGCTCGGCCGGCAGGTCGGTCGTCTTCGCCAGCTCGCGCGCCAGCGACTCGAGGTTCGGCGCCGCGTCGCCCTGCTCGAACAGGGCCGACATCAACCGCCAGTAGAGCCCCTGACGGGCCCGCTGCATCAGCTCGGGATCGGCGGCGGTCATCGTCAGCTCTTCTTGCGCAGCAGCTTGCCGGCGCGCTCTTTGAGGGTCGCGAGGTTGCCGCCCTTGGCCTTGCCGCGGGCCGACTGCAGCCCGGTGCCGATCATCCGCGGCAGCGGCTTGCCCTTGTCGATCATCACCGGCTGCAGCGCCCAGCGCCCGCCGTCGAACCGCAGCAGCGCCACCAGGCCCTTGCTGCCCGTCAGGTCGGCGAACTGGAGGTCGTCGCTGCTCGGCCAGCGCTCGAACGCGACCGGGAACATCTGCCCGCCGAGCGACAGCTCGCGCGCCTCCTTGCCGGCGGCCGCGTAGGCGTCACCCGGCAGCCACACCAGCTCCTCGATGACGGCCGGGTGGCGATCCTCGGGCCGCGCGCTCGGCCGCAGCGGCGTCGGCGAGGTCAGCACCGCGGCTGCCTCTTCGGCCAGCTTCAGCTTGGCCGGCAGCACCTCGGCGCGCGCCTCTTGCCACACCAGGTCGCCGGTCGCGTGCAGCAGCATGCCGACGATCTTCACGCCCTGCCCGCCCGCGATCGCCTCGAGCAGCTTGCCGCCGACCTCGTTCAGCAGGCCGGCGATGTCGTCGCCCTGCAGCACGTCGACCTTGAACGCCGACACCTGCGTCCGCACCACCCGCGCCGGCTTGCCCGGCTCGTGCAGCGCGCCGAAGGCCACCAGCGAGACGACGTGATCGTGCTGCCGCAGGTCGGTGGCGAACACCCGCAGCTCGCCCTTGACCTCGCGCGTGGCCGCCGGCGCCGGCGGAGCCAGCGACAGCACCATCGCGCGCGCCCACAGATCGACCCACCGCAGCCGCGGCACCTCGGGCTTGCCGTGGGCCGGGAACACCGTGAGCAGCTCGTCGAGGAACCCGCTCAGCAGCGCCGCGTGGCGCACCAGCGCCGGCTCGGCCATGATCGCGTCGAGCGTGGCCTGGAACGGCAACAGCGCCCCGACCTCGAGGTTGGCGAACCCGGCGATCGCCAGCTCCATCAACCACTGCCGCACGCTCTCGAGCAGCACCGCCGCCCGCGGCGGCGCGGCCTGCCCCGGGGTAGCCGCCAGCGCCTCGAGCTCGGGCCGCGGCCGCGACAGCGCCGCGCTCGCCTGGGCCACCAGCGCGTCGTGCATCGCCCCGTGCGCGGCCGCCCGCGCCGCCGCGATCACTGCGAAGTGACGGTCGACGAACTCCGAGCGCCCGAGCCCGGCGATCGCCGCGTCGAGCGGCTCGGCCAGCGGCGTGCCGGCGAAGCTCGCCGCCAGCGAAGCGAGGGTCTGCAGGTTGGCGCTCGAGAGCCGACCGAACCCGGACTCGAACACCTCGTCGAGGTGCCCGATCAGCTCGGCCGTGTGCACCACGGGCTCGGGGACACTGCGAAGATCGAGGATGGGCATCAGCGCACGAACCAGACCATGTCGGGCAGCGGCGCGCCGGTCGGGGCGACGCTGACGTACTGCAGATAGGTGAGGAAGCGGCTGAACACCATCCCGGCCTCGACCTTGTGCGGCCCGCCCTTGATGAAGCGCAGCAGCTCGCCGCCGGTCTTGATCTTGTCGGGCTCGGCCTGCTGCAGCCCGAGGTAGGCGATCACCCGCGCCGGCCCGTACTGCAGCACGCCCTCGTTGAGCAGCTCGACCAGGTGCTTGCACGGCGAGCCGCGCAAGCCGCCGCACGGCCGGTTGTTGTTGGTGCTGCAATAGAAGTTGCCGGTCCCGGCCTCGAAGTACGAGACGTACACCCGCTCGTCGTCCGATCCGCTCGAGACCACCCCCTGCAGGCGGCCGGCGTAAAGCTCGACGAACGGGACCTTCTGGACCTTGCGCGCACGCGGCAGCACGCGGGGGCGAATCACGGAGCGGGGGGACGCAGCAGACACGCGAGCCGGACCATACAACGATCGCAGCGAGCGCCGCAACGCCGACGATCGCTCCCCGACTGGCAGTTGCTGACACCGAGCGTCACGACGAGGTCACGCTCCAATCCGCGCCGCACCTGCACCGCCGGCGCCTCACCTGGCCAAAAGTTCATGCCGGTGGATGCCCCTGATTTAAATAGGCGGAGCTCCAGAGTGTAGCCTACCCTGGAGCCCCTGGGGACCGCGAGCCTGGGTGCCACCGGCACTTGCGCCCACGGGGTCGGATTTCGAGGCTCACGGCCTTTTCCAGCCCTTAGATTTGAAGACCCGCGTCTTGACGTTGGACCACCGGCACATACGATTGGCGTGCCAGGCCGGAATCTAACCGGCATCTCGGATCGGGGTGTGGCTGGGCGTCGAGAGAGCTTCGTCCGACCTGTCTTGAGATTGGGAGAGAACTTGAGCTTGATGCCAGCGAACCGCCCTCACCGGCAGGTGAAGGTGCGTCTACCGTTTCGCCACCCCGACGCGCGTGCAGATGTCGGGGGAAGGACTCGAACCTTCATGGTTTCGCTCGTGTGGCGTTCAGATTGAACTTCAGCTTGAGCTTGTCTCCCTGACGGGAATTCTTGGGCCTCCTACTTCTTGACCGGGCCCTCGGCCTGGGTGCCCTCGAAGATGAAGTCGAGGATCCGGCGTCCGGCACCGACCTCTGTGGCGTCGATCGTGTTGGCGCGCTCGCGGGCGAACTTGACCGCCTCGTGGAGCTTGGTGATGCGCTCGAGCAGCGCCTTCTTGCGCGGGCGAGGGATCGCGCCGCTGCGCTTGATCGTGGTCCAGTGACCGACGACCACGTCCTCGGTGATGAGCTGCGTCTGCGCCGGGTGGTGCTCGGTCGCGTGGTACAGCACGATCGGCCGCTGCTCCTTGCGGGTCTTCTGCGTCTGCACCGGGTCGCTCTGGTGCAGCCCGGTGCCGGCGTCGTACGACCAGCGCTCGGCCGGGTCGAGCTCGACCATCTTCTCGATGAAGGTCTGCAGGTCGTGCAGCTCCTTCTCGAGGAACAGCAGGTAGGTCACCGGCACCTGCGGCAGGAACACCTTGCCGTCGACCACCACGTCGGCCCGCGCCTCGCAGTTCGACCAGTCCTTGGTGGCGACCGTGTCGAGCAGCGACACCAGCGCCCCGCCGATGTCCTTGATCGCCGCCTCATAGGTCAGCTGCACCACCTGCGAGTCGTCGGGGAAGGTCTCGCCGTCCTCGCGCCGCGGGGTGAATTTCTTGTGGTGGCCCGTCATCAGCGACGGCTGCTGCGTCGACTTGTGGAGGCTGGTGATGAGCGTGTGGAGCTCGGTCCGGCGGCCCTTCTCGACCGCGAGGATGGCATTGAGCTTGGGCATGGGCCCCTCCGATGGGTGGGCGACGAGGCTATCGGCCGGGCAGCCCCAGTCAAGGCCGCAGGTTGCGTTCGCCGCCGCGCGCGGAATACTCTCGCGCGTGCCCTCCGACCGCGCGCCGACGCTCCGCCTGCTGGCCGCCGCCAGCACCGGCGCCCTCCTGGCCGCCTCGTTCCGCCCGCACGGTCTGCCCGCGCTGGCGTGGCTCGCCGTCGCACCACTATGGGTCGCCGCCCGCGGAGCGCCCGACTGGCGCGCGGGCCTGCGCCTCGGCCTCGTCGCCGGCCTCGTGACCGGCGCGATCGGCTACCCGTGGATGATCGATCTCTTTCACACCTTCGGCGAGCTCGATCTGTGGCTGAGCATCCCGCTGTTCGGGGTGTTCGCGGCGTGGACGGCGGCGCCGCTGGCGGCGTGGGCGGCGATGGTGTCCGCATGGACAGGTCCTTCAAGACATGTCCCATGGGTCATGTCGATGGCCCTGCCCGGGCTGTGGTGGTCGTGGCCGATGGTGTTCCCGTTCACGCTGGCGATGGGCCTGGCGTTCCGACCGGCGTGGATCCAGGCGGCCGAGCTCGGCGGAGTGGCGCTGGTCGAGGTGCCGATGCTGGTGTGCGGGGCGCTGCTCGGCGAGGCCTGGCGCGCCCGCGGAGCCGCGCGGCTGCGCCTGGCCGCGGTCGCGCTGGTCCTGCCGCTCGCCAGCTTCGCGCTCGGCAGCTGGCGAATGGCCGCGCTGGCCGGCGAGACGGTCCGCACCGTCGCCGTCGGCTTGGTCCAGCCCAACATCCCGCTGCTGTGGTCCGACCGCCCGGCCAAGCTCGAGCGCCTGCGCGAGCCGTCAGCCCGCGCCGAGGCCGAGGGCGCCGCGCTGGTGGTGTGGCCGGAGAACATGTTCCCGTGGACGCTGAACCGCCCGTTCGAGCGCGACTTCAGCGACGACGACCGGGTGCTGCGCCGCCACGCGCTGCCGACGGTGTTCGGGGCCGGCACCGCCGCCGACAGCGATCCGTACGGCTACAACTCGGTGATCCACATGGCCGCCGACGGCCGCGTGCTGGGCCGCTACGACAAGATCTTCCTGGTGCCTCTGGGCGAAGAAATCCCGCTGGTCGACCCGGAGTGGGCCAAGGGCCTGGTGCCGGGCATGGCCCACAACTTCCGCGGCGAGGGCCCGGGGCGCCTGGTGGTCCAGCCGGGGGCCGCCGGCAGCGAGGCGCCGCCGCTCACGCTCGGCCCGCTGGTCTGCTACGAGGACGTGCTGCCCACCTACGCGCGCGCCGTCGCCGGCCAGCCCGGCGGCATCGAGGCGTTCGTCAACCTCACCAACGACACGTGGTTCGGCGCGACGGCAGAGCCGCGGCAACACCTGGCGCTGTCGCAGTTCCGCGCGGTCGAGCACCGGATCCCGCTGCTGCGCGCGGTCAACTCGGGCCCGAGCTCGCTGGTCGACCGCACCGGCCAGGTGGTCGCCTCGACCGACGTGCGCGCCGTCAGCGTCGACGCGCCGGTGCCACCCGAGCACCTGGTGGTCCAGCTCGAGCTCGGCCGCGACACCGCCTCGGCGCCGACGATCTACGCGCGCTTCGGCTGGCTGTTCGGACATGTCTGCCAGGCCAGCGTTGTGGTCGTCCTGGCGCTACTGTGGCGCCGCCGCAAGCTCAGCGCCACGGCGCGCCCTCGGACGTGATGAGCGACAGCGGATGCACCGGCAGGCCGCGCTCGACCGCGGCGAACAGCTCCTCGACCTCTTCCCCGCGCAGCGGCAGCGCCCGCAGCTCGGCCAGCGTGACCCACCGCGCCTCGAGCGAGTGCTCGTCGGCGTGCGACTTGGGCGGGCGATCGTCGACGGGCTCGGCGGTGAAGAACACCCGCACCCGCGTCATCTCGGCGTGGGCCGTGTGCTCGATCCGCAGCACGCCCGTCAGCGCGACGGGGATGCCCGTCTCCTCGAGCACCTCGCGGGCCGCGCCTTCGAGCAGCGCCTCTCCCTGCTCGACGCGCCCCGCGGGCAGGTACCAGAGCTGACCGTGCTTGACCTCGTGGACGACCAGGAACCGGTCGGCGCGGCGGACCACCACGAGGGCGAAGTAGTACGAGGGGACAGCGGGGCGCGGCATGTCGCGGCCGAGAGTACGACCGGCCGCCGCGCCGGCGCCAGAGCACGCGACCGCGGGCGGCCGATCGGGCCGCCAGTGCCTCCTGCGCCGCCGCAGGCGCGCGCCGACTCGCGCCGCGCACACCCCGTGAGCAGCGCTCGCACCCGTGTCGTCGCCAGACCTCGGAGCGAGGCCTGCGAACGCGCTCGCCTCGCTGCCGACCCCTGTCTATGACCTGCCTTCAAGAACATGCCCTTCACGACATGCCCCCATGAACATGCCCTTCATGACATGTCCTCGACGACATACCGGATGATCACCGCGTCACAGCAAGCAGCCCGGCTGCTCGCGGTCGCAGCAGACGCAGGCGGCCTCGTCCCTCCGGATCGCGCAGCGCCCGGAGTCCCTCGGCGTGCCCTCGGGGTCGCCGACCTGGCGGCAGTGCTGCACGCAGTTGGTCGCGGCCAGCTTGCCGCGCACGCAGGCGACCATCGCGGCGCCGTCGCAGTAGGCGTCGCTGGTCTCCTCGACGCACGCGGTGCCGGGGCCGAAGCCGCACCCGAGCTCGCCGCTGCCCTCCACCGGCACGCCGGCGGGGTCGTAGGCGAAATCAAAACCCTTGTCCTGGCACAGCTCGTCGGCCGTGCGCAACACCGGCCCCGCCCCGGGCAGCCGCGGGTCCTCGCCGCGCCACGGCACCTTCGGCGCCATCACGTGCCATAGCGCGGTCCACGTCTGCCAGTCGTGCCCGCCCGGGCGGGTGAACACGCGCTCCGGCGGCAGCATGCGCCCCAGCAGCGCCCGCCCGCGGTCGCCGTCCTCGGTCCCGTAGGCGAGGAAGATCGGCGGGTTCTTGGCCGCGCTCGCCTGCTTGAGCCAGCGCCAGATCTCGTAGTCCCACGGCCCCGCCTCGGCCTGCGGCTGCCACTGCTCCACGCCGGTCTCCTCGATCGGCTTCAGCGTGCGCCGGCGCCCGAGGTACGGCGCCATCAGGACCACGCCGCTGATCTCGCCCGGGTGCATCGACGCCGTCCAGATCGCCCCCATCCCGCCCATCGACAGCCCGACCAACCACACGCGCGCGTAGCCGGCCGCGCGCGCCGGTGCGACGACGTCGGTCCACAGCCGCGTCTCGGTCGACTGCTCGGCGTAATAGCCCGAGTGCGCGTCGGCCAGGATCACGTCGACGCCCGCGGCCTCGATCTCGGCGACGAAGCCGTGGCGCACGAACTCCTGCGGCGCGTCGCCGTGGCCTTGCAGCAAGATCGCCACCGTGTCGCTGCGCTCACCCGCGTGGGCCCGCAGCTCGCTGTGGCGCATCGGCACCTGGGTCGCGAGGGGGAACGGACAGGCCGCCAGCGCCGCGACCGCGAGCGCGCCGAGGCCGGCGCCGATCCTCAGAACCTGGCTCATGGGACACCTCTCCGCGCGGCAAACCTATCACCGTTCAGCGGCGGCGCCACAACACGCGGCGGGTCCACTCGCTGGCGGCGATCCGGAGGTCGTCGAAGTAGGTGTACGCGACCGGCACGACCACCAGCGTCAGCACCGTCGCGGTCGTCATGCCGCCGACGAGGGTCTTGCCGAACGGGCCGTAGTCGAGGCCCTCGCCGTTGGGGGTGGTGAACGCGAGCGGGATCATGCCGCCGACGGTCGTCAGCGCGGTCATCAAGATCGGGCGGAACCGCTGCATGCCGGCCTGGACGATCGCCTCCTCGCGCGACAGCCCCGAGGCGCGGGCGCTGTTGATGAAGTCGACCAGGACGATGCCGTTGTTGACCACCACGCCGAGCAGCAGGAGGATCCCGATCACCGCCAGGGCGTCGATCGGCGAGCCGGTGAGCATCAAGAACCACCACACGCCGATGAACGACAGCGGGATCGACGGCAGCACGCTCATCGGCAGGATGAAGCTCTCGAACAGGAAGCCCATCACCAGGAAGATGAAGGCTGTCGAGAGCACCATCGCCCCGACCATGTCGTTGCGCAGGGTGTCGGTCTCGCGCGTGTCGTGGTCGGCGTCGAAGCTGATGCCCGCGGGCAGGCGGTAGGTGGCGATGAACTTGCGCAGCTTGTCCATCACCTCGAGCCGGCCCTCCTCGGCCAGCTCGAGCCGGATCATCGCCGCCACCCGCTTGTCGTTGCGGATCAGCGCCTGCTCGCCCTTCTGCACCGTCATCTCGGTCAGCACCCGCACCGGCACCACCGTGCCCGGCTTCTTCTCGCTCGGGACCTTGAACTCGAGCAGCTCGCCGAGCTGCTCGCGGTCCTCCTTGCGGTAGCGGATCCGGACCTCGATCTCGCGGTCCTCGGTGGCGCTCTGGAACCGCGGCAGCACCTGCCCGCGGATCGCGTAGGCGATCGAGCTGGCGATGTTGCCGGCCGGGATGCCGAACCGCTCGGTCATCGTCCGGTCGACCGCCAGCGCCAGCTCGTCGCGGCGGACCGCGTCGGCGCCGCGGTTCGACACCCCGAGCACGCCCGGCTGCAGCAGCAGCGCCGTCTGCAGCGCCTCGCGGGCCTCCTGCACCGAGCGGTGGTCGTCGCCGTACAGCGTGACCATGAAGGTGTTGTCCTGGCCGCCGTCGGCCCCGCCGAAGCGGGCCTCCTTCACCCAGCCGGGCCGGCTGGGCATCTTGTCGTAGACCTCCTGGCGGACCTCGTTGAACGGGCGCTCGCCGGGCTGCTGCGGCTCGAAGAACACCTGCACCTGGGCGAAGCTGCCGTCGAAGCCGATGTACTGGCCGGAGATCCGGTAGTCGTCCTTGACCGCCGCGATCGACCGCTCGACGTCGCCGAAGAAGGCCTCGGCCTCCGGCTTGGTGACGTCGGACGGCATCGAGTAGTAGGTCCAGAAGTTGCGCGTGCCCATGTTCTCGCCGTTCGAGAACTTGACGTGCTGCATCGGGATGGCGCAGGTCGCCAGCAACAACAGCAGCGACGGGATCACGACGTCGATGCGCCGCCGCAGGCTGCCGCGCAGCAGCGCCCCGTACCACCCGTTGAGCCGCCCGAGCGTGGCCGCGTACAGCCGCCCCATCCACTGCTTCCACCACACGTCGACCGCCAGCACGGCGCGCCAGCGCTCGCCCCGGCGGCGCAGCGGGTCGGCGTCGCCGAGGGCCATGGCGCTCGTCATCGGCACCAGCACCAGCGCCACGAACAGGCTGGCCAGCAGCGACACGCACACCGGCGTGACCATGCGGATCATGAAGAACTGCGTCGGCCCCGAGCTCAGCAGCGCCGCCGGGGCGAACACGATCATCGTCGTCAGCGTCGCCAGCGTGATCGGCAGCGCCACCTCGGAGCCGCCGTGCAGCGCCGCCGCGTACGGGCCCATGCCGCGCTCGCGGTAGCGGTCGATGTTCTCCGCGACCACCACCGAGTTGTCGACCACCAGCCCGACGCAGATCATCAGCCCGAGCAGCGAGATGATGTTGATCGACTGGTCGAGGAAGTACATCACCGGCAGCGACAGGAAGATCGACAGCGGGATCGAGGCGGCGATCAGCAGCGTCAGGCGGACCCGGCGCAGGAAGAACAGCAGGACCACGATCGCCAGCGCCCCGCCCTGCAGGCCCGAGCTGGTGACCTGGTTGAGCGAGTAGCGGATCGCGTCGCCCTGCATGAAGAAGTCCTTGACGGCGAAGCCCGTCAGCGCCGGCTCGTGCACCGCCGCCTCGACGGCGACGCGGATCTTGTCGCAGACCTCGACGGTGTTGGCCTGCGACTCCTTGAGCACGAACAGCACCATCGACGGGCGCCCGTTGAAGCGGTCGATGCGGTCGCTCTCGGGGTAGTCGTAGACGACGTCGGCGATGTCCTTGAGCCGCAGGCTCTTCTGGCCGACGATCGTGTCCTCGAGCTGCTGGACGGTCTGGTAGGTGGCGAGCGAGCGGACGACGAAGCGCCCGTCCGGATCGCGGATCTCGCCGCTGGCGAGGTTGAAGTTGGCCTGCGACAGCTTCTGCGCCAGCGAGAAGATGTTGACCCCGGCGGCCTCGGCGAGCGGCCGGTTGAGCTCGATGCGGATCTCGCGATCCTCTTTGCCCCAAAGGTTGACGAGGGCGACGCCGTCGATGCGCTCGATGGCGCGGACCAGGTGCTTCTGCACCTTGTCGCGCGGCAGCTCGATCGACTCGTCCCAGGTCACGCTGTAGAACGCGACCGGGATGCCCGCGCCCGACTGCTTTTGGATCCGCACCCGCTGGACGTCGGTCGGCAGCTCCGGCCGCGCGCGCGCGACCCGGTCGCGGACCTCGCGGTAGGCGACGTCCATGTCGGTGTCGCCCTCGAACACCAGCGTCACGCTGGCGCGGTCGGCCCGCGAGGTGGCGCTGATCTCCTCGAGCCCCGGCGTGGTCGCCAGCGACTGCTCGAGCGGCCGGGTGATCCGGTCCTCGATGTCCTGCGCGGTCGCGTTCGGGTACGGCACCTCGATCATCAAGAACGGCGCCGAGAAGCCCGACGGGATCAGCTCGAGCGGGATGCCGAAGAACGCGACGACCCCGATCACGACCGCGCTGAGCAGCGCCATCAGCATCGTCACCGGCCGCACCAGCGACAGGTGGACCATGCCGTTGTCGCGCAGCTCGGACCCCGGGACCGACGACGGCGCGCTCATGACTTCGGCACCTCGACCTCGGGCGCGAGCTGCTCCGGCGTCACCGCCCGCGTCTCTCGCAGCAGCTTGACCTCGCGCGGCTCGGGCACGCCGCCGCCGAACACGCGGTCGACCCCGGCGTAGATGGTCGGGATCACGACCAGCGTCAGCAGGGTCGAGAAGCTGAGGCCCGCGATCACGGTGATCGCCATCGGCGTGCGCAGCTCGGCGCCGTCGCCGAGCCCCAGCGCCATCGGCACCAGGCCGAGCACGGTCGTCAGCGTCGTCATCAAGATCGGCCGCAGGCGCACCTGCCCGGCCAGCGCCAGCGCGTCCTCGGTGCTGTGCCCGCGCTCCTTGAGCTGGCCGGCGTAGTCGACCAGCACGATCGCGTTGTTGACGACGATGCCCGCCAGCAAGATGAGCCCGAGGATCACCAGCACGCTGACCGGCACGTCGAGCAAGAGCAGCGTCCAGACCACCCCGACCAGCGCCAGCGGGATCGAGATCAGGATGATCATCGGGTACATCAGGCTCTCGAACTGCGAGGCCATGATCACGTAGACGAGGAAGATCGAGAGCCCGAGCGCGAGGTACAGCGAGCGCGACGAGGTCTCCCACTCCTCGCTCTGGCCGGTCACCGCGGTCGTCACGCCGGCCGGCAAGCTCAGCTTGGCCAGCCGCTCGTCGATCTCGCGCGCGGCGCTGCCGAGGCCCGAGCCGGCCAGGTTGGCCGAGACCAGGCCGACGCGCTGTTGGCCAATACGCCGGATCTCGTTGGGCCCGCGCCCGAGCGTGATGTCGGCGACCGCGGACAGCGGCACCGGCCGCGCCTGGCCCGGGTTGACCACCAGGTCCTCGAGCTCGCGCACTGTGGCGGTGTCGATGTCCTTGAGCCGGACCCGCACGGGGATCTTGCGGTCCTTGCGGTTGTACTTGGTGGCCTCGAAGCCCTGGACCTTGTTGCGCACCAGCTCGGCGACCGAGCGGATGTCGAGGTTGAGCCGGGCCAGCGCGTCGCGGTTGTAGACGATCTGGACCTCGGGGCTGCCCGGCAGGATCGACGACTTGACGTCGCGCAGGTCGGCGATCTGGGCCAGCTCCTCGCTGACCCGGTTCGTCGCCTCGCCCAGCTCGTCGAGCTCGTAGCCGCGCACCTGGACCTCGATCGGGGTGGCGAACGAGAACAGCACCGGCCGCGTGACGTGCACGATCGCGTCCGGGACCGCCTGCATCAGCGGCCGGATCACCGCCAGCGCCGCCGCCTCGGCCGCCGCCGGGTCGACCTGCTTGGTGGGCTTCGCCTGTCCTTCGGGACCTGCCCCTTCGGACGTGTCCTTTGCACCCTGTCCTTCGGGACCTGTCCCTTCGGTCTTGGCCGCCGGCGCCGCCCGCCGCTCGCCGAGGGCGACGCGCAGGCGGGCGGTGTGCTCGCCGCGCTCGCCGGCCTCGCTCGAGTCGCGCTGGCTGCCGATGGTGGTGATCAGCGTGCGCAGGTCGGGGATGCTGGCCAGCAGCTGGCGCTCGAGCGGCGCGGTGGTCTCGTTGGTGGCGAGCAGCGGCGTGCCGACCGGCAGGCTCATCTCGACCGTGAACTCGCCCTGGTGCAGCTCGGGGATCAGCTCGCTGTCGAGCCGCGGCGCCGCCCACACCGTGGCCGCGCCGGCCCCGAGGATCAGCGCGTAGACGACGATGCGGTTGCGCAGGCTCCAGCGGATGAGCTTCGGGTAGCCGGCCTCGAGCAGCCGCAGCAGCCCGTCGAACAGGAACAGCACCGGCATCAGCGGCCAGCGCAGCAGCCAGCCGAGCCACCGCACGGCCCGCACGGAGGCGAAGCTCAGCAGCAGGAACAGCGCGGTGAACAGCTTGCCGAGCAGCTCGAACACGAAGTGGAGGACGAAGCGGATCGCGCCATAGACGACCGGCACGAGCGTGAGCCACCACCAGCGGGGGCGGATCGCCCGCCGGAGGTCGCGCAGCGACTCCCAGTCGCGCCACAGCCGGCCGAGCGAGCGCCAGAAGCCGACCGCGGGCTTCTCGTTGGACGGCGGGCCGCCGACGAACCGCCGCGACGCCAGCATCGGGATCAGGAACAGCGCCACCGCCAGCGAGGCGAGCAGGCTGAACACCACCGTCAGGCCGAGGTCGCCGAACATCTGCCCGGCGATGCCCTCGACGAACACCATCGGGAAGAACACCGCGACGGTGGTCAGCGTCGACGAGACGACGGCGCTGCCGACCTCGGCGACGCCGCGCACGGTGGCGCGGATGTAGTCGTCGCCCTCCTCCTTGCAGCGGTGGATCGACTCGAGCACGACGATCGAGTTGTCGACCAGCATGCCGATGCCGAGCGCCAGGCCGCCCAGGCTCATGATGTTGAGCGAGACCCCGGCGATGTTGAGCGGGGCGAAGGTGACGAGCACCGAGATCGGGATCGAGACGGCGACGATGAGGGTGGTCTTCAGGTCACGCAGGAACAGGAACAGGATGATGACGGCGAGGACGCCGCCCGACAGCGCGGTGCCGCGGACCTCCTCGATGCTCGACTCGATGAACTTCGAGCGGTCGGTGAGGATGTCGACCTGGGCCCCGTACTCCTTGAGGATGCGCGGCTGGACCCGCTGCTCGACGGCGGCGGTGACGCGCGCGGCCATGTCGACGATGTTGGCGTCGGCCTCCTTGTGGACCTCGATCTCGACCGCCTCGTGGCCGTCGACGCGGGTGATCACGTCGCGGTCCTTGAAGCCGCTCGAGACCTCGGCGATGTGCCGGAGCTTGATGTCCCTGCCGTCGCGCGAGACGACCACGAGGTCGCGGATGTCGTCGAGGTCGCGGAACTCGTTGACGGTGCGCACCAGGTAGCGCGTCCGCCCGTCGCGCATGCTGCCGCCGGCGAGGTTGATGTTCTCCGCCTGCAGCCGCTTGATGACGGTGTCGATGTTGATGTTGGTGCGGCGGAGCTGGTCCTCGTCGAGCCGGACCTCGATCTCCTCCTCGAGGCCGCCCTTGACCTTGACCGCGGCGACGCCCTCGAGCGGCTCGAGCAGGCGGCGGATGTCGCGGTCGGCGATCCGGCGCAGGTACTTGAGCCCGACCGAGCCGGCGAACGCGTCGTCACCCTCTTCGGCCGTGGCCGGCGAGTGGATCGAGAGCGTCAGCACCGGATCGAGCGTGGGGTCATAGCGCAGGATCAGCGGCTGCTTGATCTCCGTCGGCAGCGTCGGCTTGATCGCGTCGATCTTCTCGAGGACATCCTGGTTCGCCTCGTCCATGTCGGTGTCCCAGGCGAACTCGAGGATCACGTCGCTGTAGCCACCGCGCGACACCGAGTCGATGCGCGTCAGCCCCGTGACCACCCCCAGGATCTCCTCCATGGGCCGAGACACGTTGTTCTCGACCTCCGCCGGGGCCGCGCCGGGGTACTCGGTGCGGACCGTCAGGCGCGGATAGCTGATGTCGGGCATCAGGTTCAGCGGCAGCAGGCGGACGCTGAACGCGCCGAACACCACCACCGCGAGGAACACCATCAGCACCGCGACCGGTCGCGTGACCGTGAAGCGGTAGCGCTCCATCTCGCGGGCCCTGGCCGCCAGCAGGAGGTCGCCGGACTCCGGACGAACGGGCTCCACGGCTCAGCCCTCCTTGGCGGCAGTCTTCGGGGCGTCGGCCGCGGCCTCGGCGGGCTTGTCGTCGCCCGCGGGCTTGGCCTCCGCGGGCTTGTCGGCGGGCTTGTCGGCGGGCTTGGCCTCGCCTTCGGGGCGGCCTTGCATGTCGACGCGGGCGATCTTCGCCCCGTCCTTGAGGCCCGTCTGTCCGGCCACGATCACCGCCTCGCCGGGCCCGAGGCCCTTGAGGATCTCGACCCGCTCGGCGTCCTGCAGCCCGAGCTCGACGCGCACGCGGCGGGCCTGCTCGCCCTCGGGCACGAACACGTAGGTCTGCTCCTCGTCGTGGACGATCGCGCCCTTCGGCACCAGCGCGACGTCCTCGCGGTGGTCGACCGTCAGCGTGACCTCGGCGTACATGCCCGGGAGGAAGCCCTGGGCGCCGGCCAGCTCTTGCGGCAGCGCGACCGTCATTTTCACGGTGCCGGTGCCGGCGTCGACCGTCGGCGAGATCCGCAGGACCTTGCCGACGCCCTTGCGGCCCTTCGCCGCCTTGCCGAGCACCAGCGCCTCCTGCCCGACCTTGACGCGGTCGAGCTCCTTCTCCGGCACGAACACGCGGGCCACCAGCGTGTTGAAGTCGGTCACCTGCAGCAGTTCGGCGCCGTTGGTGACGAAGCCGCCCTCGGTCACCTTGCGCACGGTGACCGTGCCCGAGAACGGCGCCGTCACCTTGGTGTTCTTCATCTCGCGGGTGCGGTCGCGCAGGTCGAGCTCGGCGATGTCGAGCTGGTTGCGGGCCTTCTGGAACTCTTCGTGGCCGAGCACGCGCTCGTTGTAGAGCTGCTCGATGCGCTGGAAGTCGGTCTGCGCCTTGGCCAGCGAGGTGTTGGCGCGCAGCAGCGAGTTGGCCTGGGCGTCGAAGCGGATCCTCGCCAGCACCTGGCCTTCCTTGACCTTGTCGCCCTCCTCGACCGTGAGGTCGACGAGCCGGCCGACCGACTCGGAGTGGACGGTGACCTGGCGTTCGGCCTCGATCGTGCTGGCGGCCGAGATCGTCGCCGTGATCGCGCCGCGCTCGACGGTGCCGACGACCACCGGGCTCGGTTGCTCGACCACTTCTGCGTCCGCGGCCTTCTTTTCGACCCCGCCGGCGCTGGCCTGGCAACCGAGCGCGAGCGCGAGCGAGAGCGCCAACCAATGACGCGACGGACGGATCCTCGTGGGGGCGGGCGAACTCAGCATGTCCAGGCCTTACGCCTCGCGGCATAGCACGAAAGCGAAGAGATCGCCGCGGACTCCCGCAGCGCTCTCGCGGTCGATGCATCGCGCAGCGGAGGGCTGCGACCTCCGCAGCGCGCGCCTGGTTTCATCCGCCGACGAATTCTCGCGTAGGGGCCCTCACGCCCCGGCAGCCAGCGCCGCGAGCACGACCTCGGCCATCTCGACGAAGCCGGCGCCCTCGCGCGCCGCGGTGATGAATTGGGGGGCTTCGGGCAGGTACGGCAGTTGCTCGGCGATGTCGGCGGTCCCCACCGTCGCGCCGAAGCGGCCGCCGACGAACAGGCCCGCGTCGTTCGGCGCGTCGCCGATCGTCACGATCGCCCGCGGGTCGAGCCCGAGCTCGGTCGCCATCTGCAGCACCGCGGCGCCCTTGTCGGGCACCGACTCGGCCAGGTGCACATGCACGTTCGACCACACGAGGTGCACGCCCATCTCGGCGGCCAGGTCGCGCAGGCGGACCAGCTCGGGCTCCTCGCGGCCGTCGCGTTCGAAGGCGATGTCGCCCAGGCGGCAGAAGTCGTCGCCGGTGAGGCGCAGGCGGGCGTCGTGCTCGGCGTTGAGGCGCTCGCCGACCTGGCGCAGGCGCGGCTTGTCGGTCGGCCTGCCGAGCCAGCGCGGCGCGCGGTCCGGGATCACCTCGAGCAGGCCGTTCTCCGCCAGTCCACGCGTGACGCCGGGCAGGTAGCGGCACAGCCCCGTGACTTCACCCGCCGGCCGGCCCGACACCGGCATGACCGCGACCCCCGCGGCGACCAGGCGGGTGATCGCCGCCAGCGCCGCCGGATCCAGCTTCCCCGCCCGGGTCAACGTTCCGTCGACGTCGGTCGCAATCAGCGCAGGCCGCACGGACGGCCTCAGGCGCGAAATCGGCGTAATTTCCGGGGCTTTACCCGATGTGCCTTCGGGGGGGGGGTGGCTCGGCAGGTGTGTGTTCATGGGACCGGCGGCTCGTTCGCGGGCCCCCTTGCTGTCTCGCGGGGCCCTCGTGATAGTTTTCGTGCGGGCTATGGCGCTTGTACTTCAACCCGGGGATGTCTACGCCGGAAACATCAAGATCCTGCGGGTCCTCGGCAGCGGCGCCTTTGCGAGCGTGTACAAGGTCGAGGTCCGTGGCTACGACAAGCCGCTCGCGCTGAAGCTCACGCGCGAGCCGGTGACCTCGGGCGACCAGGCCCAGCGGGCGCTCCGCGAGATCACGATCTTGCGGTCGCTGACCAACCCGCACGTGGTGCGCACCTTCGACTGCGGCCTGCGGCCTGACGGCCACGTGTACATGTTGATGGACTACCTCGAGGGCCAGACCCTCAACACGTGGCACAAGTTCGACCAGCCGCTGCACCCGGCGCAGGCGGTCACGATCGTGCACCAGGCGTGTCTGGGGCTGGCCGAGCCGCACGCGCAGGGCATCGTCCACCGCGACGTCAAGCCCGAGAACATCTTCGTCCAGGACAACGGCCAGATCAAAGTCCTCGACTTCGGCCTGGCGCGCTCGTGGGACGGCAAGAGCGTGATCGGCATGAACGCGACCCAGATCCACATGGTCGTCGGCACGCCGCACTACTGTCAGCCCGAGCAGCTCAAGACCCGCGTGCTGTCGCCGGCGAGCGACGTGTACAGCCTGGCGACCATCCTCTACGAGCTGTTGTCGGCGCGCTCGCCGTTCCACGGCGACCGCCCGCTCAACGCCGTGCGCGAGGAGTACCGCGAGAAGCCGGTGCGATGGTTGCACGCGCACGCGAGCATGGCGGTGGTCCCGATCGACAAGCACGAGGGCTGCGAGAACCTGCCGCGCACTTTGGTGAAGGGGCTCATGGCCTCGCTCGACAAGGAGCCGGAGCGGCGGCCGCACGACGCCGGGGTGCTGGCCAACATCCTCGGCGAGGTGCTGCACCGCGAGCTCGGCATCCCGGTGGCGGCGACCTTGCGCCTGCGCTGGCCCGAGGGCGGCGTCGAGGAGCGGATGTTCTTGCCCGGCAGCTACCGGATCGGCAGCGGCGAGCGCTGCGAGATCATGCTGCCTGACCACCACTCGCAGCACATCCGTCGCGTCCACGCCGTGCTCGAGTGGAGCGGGATCCCCAACCATCCCTTCCTCCGGCCGATCATCGGCGACGGCTCCGTGCGCGTGAACGACACCCCGGTCCAGCGCCCTGTCGAGCTCGAGGAGAACGACAAGATCTGGGTCGGCCCCTACGAGATCTCGATCGTCACCTGAGGGCGGGGCGCTCGCCGGCCCGGTTTTTACGGTGTTCGGCGCGCCCACGAGCCGTCCTGGCGACGCGATCTCCCGCTCGCTGGCCCGCGATCGGCTGCTCCGGCGCGGCGGCCGTCGCGCTTGCCCCGATCCTCGCGTCTGAGCCCGTTTGGCCGCCGTAGCCGGCGCGTTTCATCACGTTTTTCCCTTTGACACGGACGCCTCGTTTCCGCTATCTAGCCGGCCTCCTCTTCGGGGTGTAGCGCAGCCTGGTAGCGCACCTGGTTCGGGACCAGGGAGTCGGAGGTTCAAATCCTCTCACCCCGACAACAAAAGTGAGCAGGCCCGCGGTCGCAAGACCCGGGCCTTCTTGCTTTGGTCCGCGCGACGCGAGCCTCGCCGCGAGCGCGAGGACGGTGAGCTTGCGAGCGGGCGCGCTCGAGTCTGCGGAATTCGAAGCGAGCCTTGCGGCGACCGAGCGCGACATGTCGGCGCGCTTCGATCTGCGACCAGTCTCTTCGAACATGTCCCGACGGACATTTGATTCCCGCGCGCCCGCGCGCCCCGCCGGCCTGTAAGAGCCCGTCGCGGCCCGGCGTTGGGGCGGCTGCATGACCCGCACGCGCCTCGTCCCCCTCGCCGTCCTGCTGCTCCTCACCCCCGCCTGCGCGAAGCGGGCCGGCTACCACAGCGACGCC
Organism: Nannocystis bainbridge; assembly: GCF_028368995.1. Taxonomy (GTDB): domain Bacteria; phylum Myxococcota_A; class Polyangia; order Nannocystales; family Nannocystaceae; genus Nannocystis; species Nannocystis bainbridge. The sequence goes on from NZ_JAQNDL010000001.1 coordinate 2,344,932, forward strand.
GCCGGGGGCTACGGCGCGACCGCGACCGCCGCCATGGAGGCGCCGAACAGCGAGAGCTACGCGCACGTCGCCGAGAACGCGTTCAAGCGGGTCGCCGACGACCCGCTCTCGACCTTCTCGATCGACGTCGACACGGCCTCTTACAGCAACGTGCGTCGCTTCCTCGAGGACGGCCAGCTGCCGCCGGCCGACGCCGTCCGCATCGAGGAGATGATCAACTACTTCTCGTACGCCTACCCCGAGCCCGCGGGCGCGCAGCCGTTCTCGGTGCGGACCGAGGTCGCGGCCTGTCCGTGGAACGACAAGGCGCGGCTGGTGCAGATCGGGATCAAGGGCAAGTCGCTGGCGCCGGCCGAGATCCCGCCGCGCAACCTGGTGTTCCTGCTCGACGTCTCGGGCAGCATGGCGAGCCCCGACAAGCTGCCGCTGCTGCAGCGCTCGCTGACGATGCTGGTCGCCGACCTCCGCCCGGTCGACAGCGTCGGCATCGTCGTCTACGCCGGCGCCGCGGGCGTCGTGCTCGAGCCGACCTCCGACCGCGACGCGATCGTCGCTGCCATCGATCGGCTCTACGCCGGCGGCGCGACCAACGGCGGCCAGGGCATCGAGGCCGCCTACGCCTTGGCCCAGCGGTCGTTCCGCAAGGGCGGCATCAACCGCGTGATCCTGGCGACCGACGGCGACTTCAACGTCGGCGTCAGCAGCGAGGGCGCGCTGCAGCAGCTCATCGAGCGCAAGCGCGACAGCGGCATCTTCCTGTCGGTCCTCGGCTTCGGCACCGGCAACGTCAAGGACAGCACGATGGAGCTGCTGGCCGACAAGGGCAACGGCAACTACGCCTACATCGACGGCCTGCAGGAGGCGCGCAAGGTCCTGGTCGAGCAGGCCGGCGCCACCCTCGTCACGATCGCCAAGGACGTGAAGATCCAGGTCGAGTTCAACCCGCTCGCGGTCGGCGCCTACCGCCTCGTCGGCTACGAGAACCGCATGCTCGCGCACCAGGACTTCAACGACGATCGCAAGGACGCCGGCGAGATCGGTGCCGGTCACACCGTCACCGCGCTCTACGAGGTCCTGCCGCCCGGGGCCGAGGGCGCGGTGCCCGGCGTCGATCCGCTGCGCTATCAACGGCCCGCGTCGGCGGCCGCGACCGGCAGCGGCGAGCTCATGCACGTCAAGCTGCGCTTCAAGCCGCCCGAGGGCGACGACAGCCAGCTGCTCACCATGCCGGTCGCCGACCCCGGCAGCGCCCTCGACGCGGCCTCCGACGACCTCAGGTTCGCCGCCGCGGTCGCCATGTTCGGCATGAAGCTGCGCAACTCCGAGCACGCGAAGGCCATCTCGTACCGGCAGATCCGCGGCCTCGCCGAGGGCGCTCTCGGCCCCGATCCGCGGGGCTATCGCCGCGGCATGCTGGCCCTGCTCGGCCTCGCCGCCGGCCGCCAGGGCGAGCCGCTCGAGGCGCCTGTCGGCGTGGCCCGCTGAGCCCGCGAGCGCCCCGCGATTTGCGGCCGCCCGCCGCCCGGCCCGGGCATACTCGCCGCATGCGCCGCTCCCCGCGCGCCCTCGGCCTCGCCGCGGGCCTCCTCGCCCTCGCCGCCTGCGCCACCGGGCCGCGCGGCTACCCGACCGCCCCGACCCCGACCGGCGCCAATCAACCTGGCCCTTCGAACACGTCCCCCGGGACAGGTCCTTCGCAACCCGCCCCCAGCAACAACCACACCGGCCCCGACCCCGCGGTCGCCGTGGCTGCCGGCGGCCTCCACACCTGCGCCGTGCTGCGCTCCGGCGCGGTCGACTGCTGGGGCCGCGGCGCCAGCGGCGAGCTCGGCGACGGCAACCTGCGCGACAGCCCGCGGCCGGTGCGGGTGGTCGGCCTCGGCGAAGTCATCCAGCTCGCGCTCGGCGACCAGCACAGCTGCGCCCTCGTGCGCGGCGGCCAGGTCCAGTGCTGGGGCAGCAACGGCGCCGGTCAGCTCGGCGACGGCGCCGGCCGGCCCGGGGCCCAGAGCGCCCGCCCCACCCCCGTGCGCGGGCTCGCCGACGCCGTCGCCATCGCCGCCGGCCCGAGCCACACCTGCGCCGCCCGCAAGACCGGCCAGATCGCCTGCTGGGGCGACAACCGCCACGCCCAGGTCGGCGACCTCAGCCGCCAGGTGTGGGTCTCGCCCGCGCTGGTCCCCGCGGTCACCAACGCCGCCGAGGTCGCCGCCGGCGCGCGTCACACCTGCGCCAGAGTACAGGGCGGAAAGGTCATGTGCTGGGGGACAGGTTCTCACGGACAGCTCGGCGATCGCGGCAGCGCCCGCGCGCCCGGCCTGGTCCCCGGGGTCGAAGGCGTGCAGGCGCTGGCGGCCGGCCAGGGCCACACCTGCGCGCTCAAGGCCGGCGGCGGCGCGCTGTGCTGGGGCGCCGGCTTCGGCAAGCTGCCGGTCGACATCAGCGGCGTGTCCGGGGCCGTGGCTCTGACCGCCGGCGAGGCCCACACCTGCGCCCGCACCAGCGACGGCGCTGTCCGCTGCTGGGGCGACAACGCCAACGGCCAGCTCGGCGACGGCACCAGCGAGGACCGCAAGGCCGGGGCCGCGGTCGTCGGCCTCACGCAGGCCGTCAGCGTCGCCGCCGGGGCCGACCACACCTGCGCCGCCCTGCGCGGCGGCGGCGTGGTCTGCTGGGGCAGCAACGGCGCCGGCGCGCTCGGCAACGGCGTCGCCGGCGAGGAGACCGAGGGCGTCGCCGTCAGCGTCCGCAACCTCACCGGCGTCAGCGAGATCGCCAGCGGCGACGACTTCTCCTGCGCCCTGTCCGGCGGCGCCGTGCAGTGCTGGGGCGCCGGCAACATGGGCCAGCTCGGCGACGGCTCGCAGGGCGACCGCGGCGGCGCCGACGACGTCACCGGCATCGAAGACGCGGTCCAGATCGCCGCCGGTCGCAACCACGCCTGCGCCCGCCGCAAGTCCGGCGCGGTCGCGTGCTGGGGTCAGAACGGCCGCGGCCAGCTCGGCGACGGCAGCAAGCAGACCCGCAGCCGCCCGGTCGCGGTCGCCGGACTGAGCGACGCGGTCGAGATCGGCGCCGGTCGCGACCACACCTGCGCCCAGCGCAAATCGGGCCAGGTCGTGTGCTGGGGCCGCGGCGCCGAGGGCCAGGTCGCGGTCGGCAAGATCGAGGACGCCGACCGACCGACGATCGTCGCCGGGTCGTTCGGACAGGTCACGCAATTCGCGATGGGCGAGGTCCACAGCTGCGCGCTGCAGTCGAACCGGATCCCGCTGTGCTGGGGGCAGAACCGCTGGGGCCAGCTCGGCAACCTCGTCGGCGTCGGCACCCAGACCGGCCAGGCGGTGGTCCCGGTGATGAAGCTGCTGCCGGCCGAGGAGGTCACCGCCGGGGCGCTTCACACCTGCGCCCGCATCACCAACGGCGAGGTCTATTGCTGGGGTAACACCGACGACGGCCAGCTCGGCGCCGGCCTCACGATCGCCTCGGTCGCGCGCGTGCGCGTCAAGGACGTGCGCGGCACGATGGCGATCGCCGGCGGCGAGGCGCACACCTGCGCGGCGGTGGCCGGCGGCCAGATCTACTGCTGGGGTCGCGACAACGCCGGCCAGCTCGGCGACCGCGGCACGCAGCTGCAGCGGTTCCCCGTGGCCGGCCCGCGCATCGACGGCACCATCCGCCTCAGCGCCGGCTCCGAACACACCTGCGCCCTGCGCCAGAACGGCCGCGTGCTGTGCTGGGGCAGCAACCAGCGTGGCCAACTCGGCGGCGGCACCGGCAGCCAGACGACCACCCCGACCGCCGTGGTCGACATCCCGTAAATCCGATTAAATGGACATGTCTCGAGAGACATGTCCTTTAGGACATTCTTGATGGGACATGTCGCCATGGACATGTCTTTATCGACATGTCCTTCATGTCCGGAGGTCACCGCCCCTGCAGTCACGCGCCGGCGCCTCACGACGCGGGCGTGCTCATCGCTCTATGCGCCGACTCGCGCGCGGCCGCGCTCGGCGGATCACGAGCGGCGACGGAGCCACGCTCGGCGGGCTCGCCGGAGGATCACGAGCGGCTACCGACGCAGCGCCGTGAGCGGCGGAACCCACGGTGGGCGAGCGGCCTGCGGGTCGCTGCGTCGGCATGGACACGCGGCCGGCCTGCGCGCATCCTCCCGACATGCGCATCACGCTGCTTACCTTACCTGTCCTTTCGACCATCCTCGCATGCGGCCCTGAAGCCCCGGGCGACAGCGAGACCGAGCCCGGCACCACGGGCACAGGCACCGCGGGCACCACTGACTCGGGGACGGCCTCGAGCGACTCGGTGTCGGCCACCGAGCCGCCCGCGACCACCGACGCCCTGCCGACCACCGGCCCCGAGACCTCCACCTCCGGGCCCGTCGAGACCACCACCTCCGGGCCCGTCGAGACCTCCACCTCCGGGCCCATCGAGACCACCTCCGGTCCGGTCGAGACCACCACCTCCACCACCGTCGATCCCTCGACCACCACCACCGGCGAGACCGACGGTGCGCCCGGCTTCGAATTCGCCGTTCAGTTCTGGGCCGGCGGCCTCGATCACCTCACCCTGCGCATGGCCGCCCTCAAGGACGACTACTGCGTCGAGATCCAGTTCGCCCGCCCCGGCGGCTCCGAGTTGCCCGGCCTGACCCTCCCGACCGACTGGTGGTACCAGGGCGCCACCGTCTCGCCGGGCGTCGTCGACTGCCTCGACTTCATGGCTTCGCTGCCGCCCGGGGCCTTCGCCGACAGCATCGCCGGCTCCGCCGCCTGGACCACCGACTCGTTCTGCCCGTCGACGCTCGACGCGTTCGAGCTCCTGCTCGAGTTCCCGCAGGATGAGCCATGGGTGCCCGCCGATGTCCAGGTCTTCGGTGGTCCCGTCGCCGTCTCCGGCTGCTGAGCCGACGACCGCCGTTCCGCGGCCCCGCTCCCTCCGCCCTGCGGCGGGCTGATAGCATCGCCGTCATGCCCACGCAGGAGCAGGACGGCCTCGTCGAGCTCGCGAGCCCGCCCGACGACGACGCCCTCCGCAACGCCGATCTCGACCCGACGCCCCGCAGCGCGCGCACGTGGAACCGCTGGAGCCTCGCCGCCTTGTGGGTCGGCATGAGCGTGTGCGTCCCGACCTACGTGCTCGCGGCCTCGCTGATCAAGAGCGGCATGAACTGGTGGCAGGCGATGCTCACCATCCTGCTCGGCAACCTGATCGTGCTGGTGCCGATGATCCTTTGCGGCCACGCCGGCACCCGCTACGGCATCCCGTTCCCGGTGTTCGCGCGGGCCGCCTTCGGCACCCAGGGCGCGCACATCCCCAGCCTCGCGCGGGCGCTGATCGCCTGCGGGTGGTTCGGCATCCAGACCTTCATCGGCGGCCAGGCCATGTCGCAGCTGATCGGCCTGCTGTGGCCCGCGTGGCACGACCTCGGCGGCGGCGGCACCTTCATCGGCCTGTCGCTGCCGATGTGGCTGGCCTTCCTCGGCTTCTGGCTGCTCAACGTCGTGTTCGTCTACAAGGGCACCGAGTCGATCAAGTGGCTCGAGAACCTGGCTGCGCCGTTCCTCATCGTCGTCGGCTTCGCGCTGCTGTGGTGGGCCCAGAGCCGCGCCGGCGGCCTCGGTGCGATCCTCGTCGGCTCGCAGGCGCTCGTCCAGGGCCAGGAGGACATGTCCTCCTGGACGTGGTTCGTCCAGGTGTTCTTGCCCGGCCTCACCGCGATGGTCGGCTTCTGGGCCACGCTCTCGCTCAACATCCCCGACTTCACCCGCTACTGCCGCAGCCAGCGCGAGCAGCTGTTGGGCCAGCTCTACGGCCTGCCCACCACCATGCTGCTGTTCTCGTTCATCGGCGTCGCCGTCACCTCGGCGACCGTGATCCTCTACGGCGAGGCGATCTGGGACCCGGTCGAGCTGGTGGTGCGCATGTCCAAAGAGACAGGTTCGACCCTGCTCGCCGTGCTCGCCATGCTCACCCTCGCGGTCGCCACCCTCTCGACCAACATCGCCGCCAACGTGGTCGGCCCCGCCAACTCGCTGGCCAGCGCCTTCCCGCGGGCCCTCGATTTCCGCCGCGGCGGCCTGGTCGCCGCGGGCCTCGGGATCGTCGTGTGCCCGTGGCTGCTGCTCGACGTCTATCAGGCCTGGCTGGTCAGCTACTCCGGCCTGCTCGGGGCCGTCAGCGGGGTGCTGCTCACCGACTACTGGCTGATCCGTCGCACCGAGCTCGACCTCGCCGGCCTTTACCGCTCGCAGGGCCCCTACACCTACCGCCGCGGCTTCAACCTCGACGCGATGCTGGCGCTGGCCGTCGGCGTCGCGGTGGTCCTGCTCGGCAAGCTGGTACCTGGCCTCGAGTTCCTGTTCTCGGGCGCATGGTTCTCCGGCTTCGCCGCCTCGGCCGCGGTCTACCTGGCCCGCACGCGCAGGTCATAGCGTCGCGCTCGACGCGTCCGCGTGCCATCGCTAGCCCCGCGAAGCGCTCCGCGCCGTGATGCCTTGCGAGCCGGTGGGTGCTCGCCTCGCGCGAGACAACCACGGTCGACGCGAGTAAACGCCGCCCGTCTCCGCGTGACCACGGGCTTCCGCGCGCCACGTGCCCGCTGCGCGCGGGCCTGCGCGCTCGACACCGCTGCGCCGTCTTCTATACTGCCCGCATGCGAACTTACCTTTACGTGCTCCCGTTCACCTCGATGCTCGCGGCCTGCAGCAGCGGCGGCGGCGACTGCGGCTCGAGCTTCCGCTGCGACCAGCTCCCCGAGTCGGCCACCGCCACCGAGGGCACCGGCACCGCCACCGACGACTCGACCGGCACCGCCACCGAAGACCCCACCGGCACCGGCACCAGCACCTCGGAGACCGGCACCTCCGAGCCTGGCACCACCGCCGAGACCACCTCCGAGACCGGCACCACCGCCGAGCCCGGCACCACCGCCGAGACCTCCGAGTCCGGCACCAGCGAAGGTTCCTCGACCGGCGAGACCACCGGCGGTCCGCTCGTCGAGGGCCCCGCCAGCCACGGTGAGTCGTGCGCGCCCAACGACGGGGTCGCGGTCGAGTTCAAGATCGATCTGGCCGAGCGCGCCTGCGACAGCGACTGGCCCGAGGACGTCCCGCTGTTTCGCATCGTCCTGTTCAAGTCGATCGCGGAGCTCGAGCTCGGCCCGCACCAGCTCGCCGGTGAGGGCGGCTTCGCCTGGTACGACGACGGTGACGGCACGCCGGAGAACACCGACCAGGGCAACGTCCTCATCCAGGAGATCACCGCCGACGGCCTGCGCGGCACCTACGAGGTCACGCTGCCCGACAACACCGTGCTGAGCGGCGCGTTCGACTCGATCTACTGCCCGCAAGACATCCTGTGCGGATGAACATGCTCTGAAGGACATGTGCGAACGAACATGCCCGTTCGCACATGTCCCGGAGTGGCGCACTGCGGTGCGCCACCGTCACGGCGTGGGGGCTTCCCCGCCGAACTGGCCCCGCGCGGCTACCCGCCCGCCGACCCCGGCCTCACAGCCGCTGGTCGATGTGCGTCTTGGCCCGCAGGCTCGAGCGCAGGTCTTTGACCGCGCGGGCGAACGACTCTTGCTCGAGCTGCATGCGGATGCGCTCCTTGGCCTGGTCGAACGGCAGCACGTTGCCGGTGTCGTGGCGGACCACCTTGACCACCAGGAACCCCTGGCCGGTCTCGAGCGGGCCCACCGTCTCGCCGACGCGGGCGGCGAAGATGGCGTCCTCGATGGTCGGGGCGACCTCGCCGCGCGACAGCGTCGCCTTCGGCTCGGTGATCTGGAACTCCTGCGCCAGCGCCAGCGGGTCCTCGCCCGAGCGCATGCGGCGGGCGACCGCCTGGGCGTTGGCGTAGGCCGCGTCGCGGGACTTGGCCGTCTGCTCCTCGGGCGTGAACACGAAGCGCAGCAGGTCGGCCTTGATGTCGACCCCGCGGACCATCTTGCGGTACTGCTCGCGGATCTGGGCGTCCGTCACCGACGTGTTGGCCAGCGCGCGGGTGGTCTGGTACACGAGCAGCTGGTCCTTGGTGTCCTGCAGGTAGTCGTTCCAGTTGCCGTACTGGCCGCTCTGCTCGACCGCCTCGCGCAGCTGCTTGGTGTTGGAGAACCCGTTCTCCTGCGCGATCTGCTGCAGGTAGCGGTCGACGTCGGCGTCGGTGATGCTGATCTGGAAGCGCGAGGCCTCCTTCTTGATCAGCTGTTGGTCGATGAGCTCGTCGAGCGCCTGCGTCCGCGCCTCGCGGGTCGCCATCTCGATCTGCTGCTGGGTCGGGTTGCGCCCGTACTTCTGCAGCGCCTCCTGCATGAGCGGCGAGCTGGCGACCAGGGTGTCGAGCTGGCTCAGGAGGATGATCTCGTCGCCGACCACGGCGACGATCTTGTCGAGCACGAGCCCCTCCGCGCGCGCCGGCCCCGAGCCGACCGCCAGCGAGGCGAACCCGGCGACCACGAGCGCTGCGACGCGTGCGACCCTGCGCATGCGACCCTCGTAGCACCGCCCGCCCCCGGGCACAAGGCCGCGGCGACGGCGGCCCGCCCGCGGCCCACCGGCCCCGGCGGCCGAGCTGTCCTCAAAGCCAGGAATAACCGCGTCGAGCCCGCGACGGGCGCCCCCGGTGGCCGCGAGGCGCCGACCTGATTCCGAGCTGTCCCCGCGGCCAGGTTCTCCCGCATATGGGCTCCGGCCCGGCGAGCCCGCGGAGAGCCCCTGCCGCGGGCGCCGCGACCCGCACCGGCCGGCAGCCCTTGCGGGCGGCGGTCGCGGGGGGTCATCCTGGACCGGCATGAGCGTGGTCGAGCCCGAAGTGTGGGGCCCCGAGGGGCTGTGCGAGCAGTTCTGGGACGTCGACCGCAAGATGCACAACCGCCGCTTCGCCTTCATCCTCGGCGCCGGCGCGTCGGTGCAGTCGGGGATCCCCACGGCGGGCACGCTGGTGCGGCGCTGGCTCGGCGAGCTGCATCGCCGCCTCGCCCGCGCCGACGTGCCGCTCGAGCGCTGGGCCACCGCCGAGGCGCTCGAGATCGCCGGCTTCTCGTTCGCCGACCTGCCGGCGTCCTACAGCCAGGTGTTCGCCCGCCGCTTCCGCCAGCACCCCGACGAGGGCTACGCCGACCTCGAGGACATCATGCAGGGCAAGGACCCGAGCTTCGGCTACTCGGTGCTGGCCCACATCCTGGCCGAGACCCGCCACAAGCTGGTGATCACCACCAACTTCGACAACCTCGTCGGCGACGCGCTGTCGATCTTCACCGGCACGACGCCGCTGGTGTGCGGCCACGAGTCGCTGGCCAACTTCGTGCACGTCGAGCCGCGCCGGCCGGTGGTCGTGAAGATCCACCGCGACCTGCTGATGGCGCCGATGAACCAGGCCGCCGAGATCGCGGCGCTGCAGACGGCGTGGATCGATCCGCTCACCCGGGTGTTCCGCGCATACACGCCGATCGTGATCGGCTACGGCGGCAACGACGGCAGCCTCATGGGCTTTTTGAATAGCCTGCCGGAGGACGCGATCCCCGGCGGGATCTTCTGGTGCTACTACGGCCCGTCAGGCCCGCCCAGCCCGGAGATCCGCCGCCTCGTGGCGCGCCACCGCGGGGTGCTGGTGCCGGTCGAGGGCTTCGACGAGCTCATGCTGCGGCTCAGCGCGCGCCTGCGGATCCCCCTGCTCGACCAGGTGATCGAGTCCAAGGCCCGCACGCGCGTCGACAACTACCGCCGCCGCGTCGAGGAGCTGCAGGCGCGCCTGTTCCCTTCGACGCCGGCCGAGGCCGAGGCGATCGAGCAGCGCACCGGCGGGCCGGCGTCGGCCGAGCCCGCGTCACCGCGATCTGTCCCTTCGGACAGCATCACACCGATCGTGGCGCCGCCCGAGGCCTCGCCGCAACCAGCCCCGGCCGAGCGGTCGGCAGCACCGCTCTCGGACGCAGGGGAGGCGCGGCGGCCGTCGTCTTCACCTATTCCTTCGGACAGCTCGCCGCCCCGGCGTTCGCCGTCCGGAGGCAACGCGGCGACGTCGCCATCCGGTTCGCCGGTCCGTTCGCACCAGGCCCCGCTCGCCAGGCCGTCGTCCCGTGATGCTTCGGCGCCGTCGCGTTCGGGCCTGCCTGTCCTTGCGGACAGCCCGTCGCCTGCCCCTTCGGACCTGTCTCCGACAGGAAAATCTGCCTCTTCCAGGAGTCCGTCGCCCGAGCTGCGGTCTGCCCCTTCCGACCTGTCGCCAGCAGAAGAACCTGGCCTTTCGGACATGCCACCGCTCGCCCCGCAGCATGTCTCTTCAGACATGTCACAGTCGCCCTCGGCCAGACCATCGCCGCCGCTGAACCGCGCGCCCGCGAGCCCCGAGTCGCCCACCGCCCGGTCCGGCCCGTCCGCAGCCGGTTCGGCCCCGACCCGCGGCCTCGAGGTCGCGCACTCGCGGCCGTCGCCGCTGCTCTCGACGAGCGCCTTCGTCTTGCGCCTCGACGGCATCGATCGGCCGGCCGAGCCTCACGAGTCGGAGACCTCGCACGAGCGCGGGCTCGATTCTCTCGGTGCGATGTCCCCGCCGTCGCAGGTCGATGCTTCGCGCGAGGACGACCTGGGGCTGAACGCAGCGAGCGACGAAGAGGCCGAGAGCGAAGACCGCCAGCGGGACCCGAGCGATGACAGAGCCGCCTATCTGGAAGATGTGCTTTTGGACATGTCCTCGCGCCGGCACGAGTCCCTCGACGACGCCGATGAACCCGTGAGCTTCGCGGCTGCTCCCCGCTCGTGGACCGCAGGCCCGCTGCGGCGCCTGCCTGCCGCCGCCGGCTCGTTGCAGCGGGCGCTGCAGCAGGTCGCGGGGGAGGCCGCCGCTGCCGATCCGTGGACCATCTCGCTGCAGGCGCGCGCCGAGCCGGACCGCGAGCGCGCCATCGCCCTCCTGCGCGCGGGCTTGCAGCAGTTCCCGGCCGACCGCACCCTCTCGCTCGACCTCGTGGAGCGCCTCACCGAGCGGCCCACCACCGAAGCTGTGCAATCGGCCATGTCCACGATCGCCGCGCGGCTCGCCGCCGACCCCGGCGACAAGCTCGCGCTGGCGCACCGCGTGCTGCTGCTGGCCTGGCTCGGGCTCTATCCCGCCGCTGGCGAGGCGCTGCGCCGCCTGGGCGACGCGGTCGCCGGCTCCGATGCGATCGCCGTGGAAATCGCAGGCCTCGCCTTCCTCGACGGCCTGCTCCTGCGCCTGCAAGGCGCCGACGACGACTCGGCGCTGGCCCCGTTCCAGGTCCACGTCCACGGCATGTCGCCCATCGTCGGCCTGCCGCACGCTCTCATCGTCGCCCTCGCGGGGCGCCTCGACCCGGCCTCGCGCCGCCTGTACCTCCACCTGTCGGACCGCCTCGCCGGCAGGCTGTCGGCCGAGGAGTTCGCCCGCCGCGAGCCCCGGCTCGCCGGCTCGCCCGTCGCCCGCGTCTGAGCTTCGCAGCGCGAAGGACATGTCTCGAAAGACATGTCTCGATGGACATCAAGCTCGCCGCCGCAGACCCGTCCTGTGGATCCGTTTCGGGGTGAGAGTCCGCCGGGCCGTCGCGCATGACTTTCAAGACAGGATGCTGACATCCGAAATCCCGCCGGTGCCAGCCGTCCCGAGAGCCAGGCCGTTTCCGCGCATAGTCCCGCAACAGCGTCAATTGGCTCCTATTCTTCGTTCTATAACATCTTGAAAATGATATTCAAAACCCATATCAATTATCTGGAGAGCACCCATGCACCCCACACGCCCCTGCCAGCGGACCCGCCTCGCCACCAGCCCCATGGTCACGATCGACTCGTGCAGCTGCACGATGATCCACCTCAACGTCGGCGCCACCACCTTGCGCTTCACCCCCGAGGCGTTCGAGGGCCTGTCGGGGCTGATCCTCGAGGCCGTCGCCGAGATGGCCTCGCGCCCGCCGAGCGACCACGACGGCGGGCTCCCGCTGCACGTCGGCCGGCGCGTGCGAGGTGAGGCGTGAGCGGTCGCCCCGGCCCGCTGCTGCTGGCGAGCGCGCCGGGCTACCGCGTCGAGCTGGGCGAGGGCGGCGTCGTCCTCGTCCACGCCGGCCCGGTCAGTTTTCGCCTCGCGCGCGACGCTTGCGAGGCCCTGACCACCACGCTCGCGCGGGCGATGGTGCGGCTGGCCCGGGTCTGTCCCAAACGACCTGTGCTCGAGGTCCTGCCCGGCGGGGGCGAGGGGTGACCGCCGGCTTCCCTGCCAGCGAGCCGCCCGAGGCCGGCGCGCTGCGGCTGGTGTTGACGCTGGCGCTGACCCGGCGCGAAGCCGCGGGCCTGCTCGCGCGCGCCGGCGAGGTCGAAGGTCTGCGGCCCTCGGCCGTGGTCGCGGCCCTCGGCGACGCGCTCGCGGGCGACGAGCAGCTGTGGCGCGAGGTCGGAGCGACGCTCGACGACCGCCTGGCCCCGTGGCTGACGGAGCTCGGCGGCCGACCCCTGCGCGACCTGCTGGCCCGCGTCTCCGGCGACGGCGAGGTCGACGTCCCTGCCCTCGCGGCCCTGCTGTGGTCGCTGATCCGCCGCCGCCAGCGCGCGCTCGGGCCGCTGCTGGCTCACGTCGTCCGCGAGGTCGAGGGCCTCATCGTCGCCGACGCCGGCCAGCGCGCCCGCGATCTCCGCCGCGAAGCGATCCTCTGAAGCGCGCCAAGAGCATGTCTTCGAGGACATGACCTTTCACGCATAAACATCCAGACATGTCGCGAGCGACATGCCCCTTCCGACAGGCGATGATCGACCGCTCCGGACCGCTAGTCCATGCCGGTGGTGGTCGTCGCCCCGGTGTCGGTGCCCGTGCTCGTGGTCCCGGTCTCGGGCTCGTCGGTCGTCGTGCCGGTCGTCGCGTCGGTCGTCGTGTCGGTCGTCGAGGTCGAAGTCGAGGTCCCGGTCGTCGGCGTCCCGGTGGTCGGCGTCTCGGTCGTCTCGCTGGTGGTGCCGGTGCTGGTGCTCGTGCCGGTCTCGGTCTCGCCGCCGGTGCTGGTGCTGAGCGGCGGCTGGAACGAGTCCGACTCGGTGGCGGGCACGCCGTAGACGGCGGTCACCAGGCAGCCGGACAGGGTCAAGCCGGAGACCAGCAGGGCGGCGGTGCACAGCAGGCCTGTCCCCTGGGACAGGCTCTCGCCGCAGTGCGGGCAGCTGCCGGCGCCGGCGCGCAAGAATTCGCGACAAGCAGGACAGGGGACGAGACGGGTATCGGGCAGCATGGTCATGGCGTTCACTCCTCACCGACCTCGCGCGACATCAATGCGGCGACGGCCTCGCTGGCGGGGATCTCGCGGGCAAAGGCGCCCGCACACAGGGTGATGACGGGCGAGTGCAGCTTGACCCGGCGGGTGTACGCGGCGATCCGGCCGGCGCTCTCGAGGCCCTCGAAGTAGGTCCCGCCGATCGAGCCGATCGCCTCGAACGGCTGGTTCTCGGCGATCGCGCGCCCGATCGCCAGCTCGGGCCGCTCGTCGCCGGCGACCGCCGCCAGCAAGTCGCCGAAGCCGGCCAGGCCCATGAAGGTCTCGTGCTTGCCGCCGAGCACCACGCCGATCCGCGCCGCCTCGGCCATCGCCCGCGTCGCCAGCATCGCCTGCGCCGCCGGCCCGAGCCCGTGGCCCTGCGCGAACCCGATCGCGGTGGCGAACAGGCCCACCGCCGTCGACGCGAACTCGGCCCCGGTGACGTCGTCGGTGCTGTAGAGCCGCAGCAGCGGCCCGCCGATCGCCTCGCGCACCGCCGCCCGCACCTCGGGGAACCGGCTGGCGACCACGCCGCCGCTCGGCCCGCCGGTGATCAGCGCCTCGGCCACCAGCGGCCCCGCCAGCGCGCCGACGCGGCGGCACGGGGTCTCGCTGCGCAGCACCTGCGTCAATCCGTGCAGGTCGTCGCCGACGACGCCGCGCGAGATGTGGACCAGGAAGTGCCCGCCGTCGAGGTGCGCCCCGAGCTCGCGGGCGATGCTGGCGACGTACGGCGACGGCACGGCGAAGAAGATCAGCTCGCACGCGGCGAGCGCGGCTGGCCCGGAGACCAGGTCGATGTGCTCGGTGCCCGTGCGCTGCGGCCGGCGGCTCCACAGCAGCGCCTCACGCCCGGCCCGCTCGACCGCGTGCGCGAGGCCCCAGCCGAAGTTTCCGCCTCCGACGATCCCGACCGGCGGCGCGCTCATGCCTTGCCTCCCTGATTGACGATGCTGCGCGCGGCCGCCAGCGTCTCTTCGGTCGCCAGCTCCTCGGCCCACGGCAGCAGGCGGTTTTGATAGAACAGCAGCAGGTTCGGATCTTCGATCAGCACGTCGTCTCCGACCTCGGTGGCGACGACCTTGGTGTGGTAGTCGCGCCACGCCGACAGCGCCTCCGAGACGATCCGCTCGGGGGACTGCGAGCGCAGCACCGGCCCGACGTGGACCCGCCCCTCGGCCTCGGCCTGCAGCAGGCGGTCGCGCGCGTCGGCGACCTCGCGCACCAGCTGCTCGCGCGGCATCGCCACCTCGCCGCGGCGGCGCTGGCGGCTGAACAGGTCGAGCTCGGGCGTGGACCACACGAGGTAGCGGTAGAGCACGTGGGCGACCAGCTGCGTCCAGATGATCACCGTCTCGCGCTGGTACACGCGGGCGATCGCGTCGCCGAGCTCGCGCGTGTAGCCGGCGTCGCGGGCCGGGTCGACGCTGGGCACGCCGCGGCGGCGGACGTAGGAGCCCGGATCGACCGGCTGGCCCGACGGCGCGATCGATCGGCCCTCGTCGTCGACGGGGTTGCAGAACGGGTCCATCGCGTCGCCGAAGCGGACCACCAGCGCCGAGCGCAGCGTGACCAGCTTGGTCATGAAGGCGTAGATCCGGTCGATGCGCGAGAACTCGTCGTCGTCGATGATGTAGCGGGCCTGGCCGGCGCCCTTGAGGTGATCCTCGATCAGCGTCTCGGCCTCGAGCACCAGCGCGTAGTTCAGCGTCGCCGGCACGAAGAACACCGGGCGGTGGAGCCCGTTGGTCTGGTTGCGCGAGAACGCCTCGACCGCGGTGCCGGCCAGCCCGAGCTTGAGCCGGCGCTCGATCGTGCCCGAGCGCGAGCGCGTGCCGCCGGGGAAGAACAGCGAGTGATAGCCGCGCTCGACCATCAGGCACGAATAGGTCTTCAGCGCCTCCTTGTAGACCGCGGCCGAGACCCGCCGGTCGACGCGGTAGGCGCCGAGGTTGTGCATGAAGAAGCTGATCAGCGGGTTCGAGAACAGGTTCCTGCCGGCGCCGTAGACCACCGGCGGCAGGTTGGCGCGCAGCAGCACGTAGCCGAGCGCGACCGAGTCGAGGTTCGACGAGTGGGTCGGGACCAGCACCAGCGTGCCGATCTGGGCCAGCCGGCGCAGCTTGTCGATCGGGCCCTCGGCCGAGATCAGGGCGTCGAGCTGGCTGAAGCCGCCGGCCAGCAGCTGGGTCGGCAGACCCATCGGGTTCATCACCGCCGTCAGCACGCCGGGGATCAGCCGCGCCGACAAGTTGTAGACCCGCGGGTCGAAGTTGCCGGCGATGTCCTCGACCATGACGCGGCTGATGGACCGCAGGCTGTCGCTGCGCTCCTCGTGCGACATCTTGCCGAGCCGCTTGACCAGCCGGCGCCACGAGCCCAGCGCCAGGTCGGCCTCGGCGTCGCCCTGCCCCGCGAGCCGGCGGATCTCGGCGTGGCCGGCCTCGTTGAGCGCGTACAGCAGCCGCTTCGGATCGGCCGCGAAGTGCTCCTCGGTGCGGCGCACCACCTCGGTGATGATCTCTTCGCGCTCGCTGTTGAAGCGGAAGATCTGCGGGTCACCCGGCTGCGGCTTGGGCCCGAACATGGCCGGCAGGCGCAACGGGCGGGACAGCAGGCGATGCACGATCGAGCGCATGGGCCGGGCGAGCATAGCCGGCTCGCGGCGCCGCCACTACTCCCCTGCGGCCCCCGATCGTGCGCCGGCGATCACAGCGCGGTGATCGGCTCGCAGTAGAGCGAGTAGTTCTCGTTGGTGTAGCCGGGATCGCACACGCAGGTCGGCTTGATGTCGACGGGCACGCACTGGCCGGCCTCGCCGCAGAAGACCCCGCGGCACACGTTGAACTTGTCGTAGCAATAATCGCCGTCCGGGTCGCACACGCTGGTGGGCTCGTTGCAGAAGCCCCCCGGCGCGCAAAAGCCTCCGGGCGAGCCCGGCGGCGGCTCTTTCGGGCCCGGACCTTCGTAACACGCACCGCCCAGCAGCGCGCCCAGCAGCGCCACGCCCAACAGCTCGCGAACTCGGTGGCGGCCTCTGATCACCCGATCACCGTAGCCGCAAAACCGCGCGCAAGGGAAGAGTGAGCCGGGCCCGCGGTCCCGGACGTCTGCGCCGGACCTCGGGACAGGCGCGAGGCTGCGGCACCCAGACCCCGCCGCGCCCGCACGCGCGCCCAGGGACCGGGGTTTCGCGCCCGGCAGCGCTGTTTTCCTCCGTGGCCGGCCCTGGTACCGTGCCCGGGATGATCGCGCACTCGATCCCGGGACCGGCGAAGCGGCCCGCTTTGAAGCTCGCGGCGGCCCTCCTCGCCGTCACGCTCCCGATCACGACGCTCCCGCTGCCGGCCCTGGCCGCCGAGGACGTCACGCCGGCCCGCGCCGCGGGCGTGCGCAAGACCGTGCAAGATCGCGCGAAGCCGATGCTGAGCCGCGATCCCGGCGGCGCCGCCTCCCTGCTCGCCGGCGAGGCCAAGAAGACCAGCGACCCGGTCCTCTTCATCGACGCCGGCGAGGCTTACCTCGCCGCGGGCGTCGCCGAGCGCGACAAGGCCGCGCTCGAGCAGGCCATCGAGCAGGCCTCGATCGGCCTCGACATCGCCGCCTTCCAGCAGGACCCGCGCTGCGACCCCGGCTGGCAGCACCTCGACGCCGGCGAGTTCGAGCGCGAGGTGAGCCGCGGCAAGCAGGTCATCGAGGACAGCGAGAAGGCCATCGCCGACCTCGACAAGCCGGTCGAGGCAGAGCCGCCGGTCGAGGAGCCGAAGAAGGACAAGGGCACCACCCCGCGCGACGGTCGCGGCCTCATCGCCGGCGGCGCGCTGGCGACCGTGGTCGGCGTCGGCGGCCTGGCGATGATCGGCGCCGGCCTGGCGCTCAGCAGCAAGGCGCAGAAGGACGTCGACGCGCTCGACCCGTCGGCGATCGACTACGACGCCCAGTTCAACGACATCGACAAGAAGGGCAAGACCGCCAACGTGGTCGCCTACGCCGGCATCGGCGTGGCGGCCGTCGGCCTCGGCGTCGGCATCGCCCTGCTCGCGCTCGGCGTCAAGAAGCGCAAGGCCTACCGCGCCGAGCACGGCGGCAGCGAGACGGCGCGCTGGAACGTCGCCCCCGCGCTGGGCTACGGCTACGGCGGCCTCACCCTCGGCGGTCGCTTCTGACCCCGAGGACATTCCCCTTCGACCAGGAACTTTCGGCCATGTCCCTTCGTACACCCGCCGTCCTGTCCGCCCTCGCCCTCGCCCTGACCCTCGGCGCCGCCGCCCCGGCCCGCGCCGCCGCCGCCTGCTCCGACGCCAGCGGCGTGTGCCTGTCGGACGACAAGGCCAAGTGGGAGCCCGACACCTCGCTGTCGACCAAGCAGCTCAAGGCCAAGCGCAAGGGCCCCGCCTGCAAGGTCGCGTTCGAGATCGACGGCGGCCGCGGCAGCGTGTTCGTCAACGGCCGCTACGCCGGCACCGCCCCGGGCGCCAACCTGTCGCTGCTGCCCGGCAAGCACGACATCCAGGTCCGCGACGGCCAGAAGATCCTCGCCGAGGGCGTGCTCACGGTGCCCAAGGCCGGCAGCCTGCAGGTCACCGTGCGCCACGGGTGAGATCCCAGCTCCGCAGGGACATGTCCTCGCGAGCATGTCTCTGAGGGCCTGTCCTGCCGGGCATGTTTTGAAGAACATGCCCTGAAGTGCATCCCCTGCGGGCTCGGCCGCTCACGTGAGCAGCTCGGCGACGGTGAGCGCTCGAGCCCCACGACGCGCGACGGGTTCATTGCCGATCCCGCCGGGCAGGTCGTCGTCGGGGTCGCCGCCCCGCCTGCGCCCTTGCAGCGCGGAGATCGGTGACCTCGAGGACATGTCCGATACGACATGTCCTTGAATGCCGACCTCACACGCCGTTGAGCGCGTCGACGACCGCGAACAGATCGCCGCGCTCGTAGTAGTCGACCGCGACGAAGTTGGGGAAGTCGCCGCTCGCCTGCATGCACTCGACCACGCGCGCGTGCAGGACCTCGTAGGTGTTGACGGCGATCGCGTTCATCTCGAGCGGCAGGTCGAGCACGCTGTTGACCCAGTGGTTGACGAGGAACAGCGGGTTGTCGGCGCTGCCGCGGTTGAGCGCGCACGAGAACGCGTCGGGGCTCATGTACGAGTACGGCGTGTCCCAGGCGAGGTCCCACAGGTGGTGGTACCACGCGGGCGGCGGCCCGCCCTGCTCGGCGGTGACGACGAGGCGCGTGTCGGCGGCGATCATCTCCGCGAGCGTCGGGAACGGCCCGCCCTCGTACACGAAGAGCCGGTCCTCGAGCCCGAGCGCCGCGAAGTCGGCGAGGATGTCGGCGGTGTCGGCCGAGTCCTCGTAGAGGATCGTCACGACCTCGCGCGGGTGCTCGTCCAGGAATGCGGCGATGTCGGCGAGCACCTCGACGTGCGGCGTCCTGCCGTAGGAGCAGACGCCGTGGCACAGCGCCGTCTCGCCCTCGTCGAGGTGGACGTCGAGCATCAAGGCGCGCACGCCGTCGCCCAGCTGGGCCGCGACCGTGCGCCGCTGATTGGCCACCAGCGGCGTGAAGCCTGCCTCCTGCGCCGAATAGCTGTTGTGCGTGCACGGATAGGCGACCTCGTCGTAGCGGCGCGAGCACAGCGCGACGTGCCCGTTGCACGCCAGCGCCTCGTCCTCGGTGGTCGAGCCGCCGGTGACCTCGGTCGTCGTCGCCTCGGTCGGCGAGCCGGTGGTCCCTGTCGCACTCGTCACCTCGTTCGACGATCCGCTCGCGCCGTCCCCGCTGGAGCCGGACACCGTCGCGCTCGCCGTCGAACCCTCACCCGTGTCGGCATCGGTGGCGGACGTCGCCGACCCACCGGGGCAGGCGACGAGCAGGAGGGCGACGAGCAGCGGACGTGGGCTCATCTGCGCAGGATATCCGACGCTCGCCGGTCGCTGCACCGCGCGGGCTCGCCCGTCGCAGTCCCTCGCCGGAGTGATACGCTGGCGGCACGATGATGAAAGCCTTCCCCTCGCCTACCGACCTCGCTCCCCGTCACGCCCTCGCTGCCGACCTGACGCTCGGCAGCGCCGTGGGGACGCTGTTCGGCCTGCTCGTGGGCCTGTCCGGCTCGACCGCGGTGGCCGCGATCGCGGCGGTGGCCACCGCCCTCGCCGGCTCCGTGGTGGTGCTCCGCGGCTCCGAGACCGCCATCCGCCCGGCCCGCGCCGGCGCGCTCGCCGTGGCCGCCGTGGCCTCCCTGGTCTTCGGGACATGGCTCCAACGCCATGACGCGCTCGGCCCGACGCCGGCCGAGGACGTGGCCGCGTGGCAAGCCGCGGGCCTCAGCAAGCGCGACGCGCTGACCGTCACCGCCGGCATGTGGACCGGCTCGCAGCTGCAGCTGGCTCCCGCCGCCAAGGCCCCCAAGGCGGTCGACCAGCGCAAGCTGACCCCGTCGAAGCGCATGGCCAAGCGCTCGGCCGAGCAGTACTGCGCCGACCTCGAGCGCCGCAAGTACACGCCGGTCGAGGAGCTCCGCTCGTGGAAGATGCGCGGCGACTCGTGGCGCCAGGCCGCCAAGTTCGTCGAGACCCTTCCGTGCGGCCTCCGCCTCAAGACGATGAACGAACTGCGCGCGGTCGCCTGCGGCCGCCACTGATTCTAAAAAGTCGCACGAGGACGCGGGCTGCACGAGATCGCCAGCGATCCGCGCAGCCTTGCCGCCAAGTGACAGGCCCCGCGAACCTCGCCGACGATGGCCGCGAAGCAGCCCGCCCTTCGCACGGACTTCGCCAGCGATGACCGCCTCCCCGCTCGCCCGTCGCTCGTACCTTCGCCAGCGATGCCCGCGCCGCTCCCCGCTCGAGCGTCGCTCGTACCCTTCGCCAGCGATGCCCGCGCCGCTACCCGGTCGCACGTCGGTCGTACTTCGCCAGCGATGACAGCGATGACCGCGCCGCTCCCCGCTCGCCCGTCGCTCGTACCTTCGCCAGCGATGCCCGCGCCGCTACCCGCTCGCCCGTCGCTCGTACTTCGCCAGCGATGCCCGCGCCGCTCCCCGCTCGCCCGTCGCTCGTACTTCGCCAGCGATGCCCGCGCCGCTGTCCGCCGGCTCGTTTGCACCGATCTCGCCAGCGAGGGCCGCATCACACCCGCCGGCTCGTCGCGCGAACTTCGTGCCGATCCGCGCGAGCATGCGTCCCGTGAGCTGTATGACCCACGGGACATGCCCTCAGAGACAGATCAGAGTCGACGAGAGCGGCCGGCCCGCGGCTCGCTCGCCTGAACCGGCGGCGGTCCGCCGGTCCGCCACGCCGCCGCGAGCGCCCCGAGGGTCCGGAACGCCTGGTCCTGGCGCAGGTCGAGCTGCTCCCGGCCACGCATGTCGGCGATGTACTCATCGAGCGTGCGCCCCCCGCCAGTGATGGCCAGCGCGCCGAGCATGACGTCGATGATCGCCTTCGGATCCTCGATGCGAAGGATGTGCGGCTGCGGCAAGACCTCGCCCCACTGCCGCAAAATGACATCATCGTTGTAGCTGGCATACACACCAGCATCGGCCGGATGCTCCGCAGGCCGCTCGGCAGGGTCATAGTCGAACTCGAGGATGGCAACCTCGCTGTCGGCGCCAGTCTCCCCCTTCCCGGAGATCGTCCGGCTGAAATGCTGAACCTGGCCGTTGATCTCGACCTCGACACGAAACTCCGTGGGCCGCCGGTCCGGCTCGTGGAACCGATAGTTGTGGACGAACACGCGGTAGCGGCCGGCGGGGGCGGTGCCGCGGATCCACTGGACGTTCTCGACCGGCTTGGTCGATTCGCCGCGGACGTTCATGTCGACGTCGAGCCAGCCGCCGCACTGCGAGCGCTTGTGGGCGTAGTAGATGTGTTCGCCGGAGGGCGCGACGACGTGGAGGTCGAGGTCGTTGCGGTTGTCCCAGATCAGCGACGCGCGGATGTCGACGCCCTCGTAGCGGCCGCCGGCCTGGATGACGCGCTGGCGGATCTCGGCGTCGATGTCGGCGCGGCGCTCGGACATCGATTTCTGCGGGTAGATGAGGAAGGTGTGGAACTTGTCCTGCAGCTCGCGGAAAATCGCGCGACTGTCGACGCCGGTCGCGCCGGGCTGCTCGTAGAAGCCTTCGCGCGCGTCGCCGGCCTGCACCGGCCGCGCCTCGGGCATGTCGTGGCCGAGCACGCGCTTGACCTGCTCGGCGCTGACTTCGGGGTAGAAGCCCTCGTCGCCGAGGAAGAAGAAGTAGCCCTTGGCGCCGCGCTCGAGGCACGCGAGCTTGGAGTGGCGCGCGTAGTAATACGCCGCGAGCTCGTAGGACTCCTGGCCCGAGCCGCCGCCGCCCTCCTCGATCCAGCACTTGCTGAGCGCCTCGTCGAGGCGGTTGTCGGCCTCGAACTGGCCGATCTGGATCGGCGCCTTGTCGCCGGCGGTGGCGTCCCCGATCGCGCAGAAGCTGATCGCCGCGCCGGGTACGTAGCCCTTGAGCTCGATCTGGCCGATGAACAGCGGCAGCTTGGCGTAGATGATGCGGGTGTCGTCGCCGCGCGAGCGGGTCACGTCCATCGCCACCACGATCGGGGTCTGGTTCATGCACTCGCGCAGCTTGCCGCGCGCGTCGAGCAGCGGGTGTACGCCTCGCGCCCCGTGCGGGCTGGTCTCGCCGCGGTAGGTGAACACGTCGCCGCCGCGCGAGCGCGACTCCCTCGCCACTTCGCCGTCGTAACTTCCGCCGCCCATGCTCGCTCCGGGCGCGCGGAGGATGGTCTTCGGGACAGGTCATGCCCGGGCCGCGCGCCGGTCTGCACCGTAGCGCGGCCGGCCCGGTGGCTCAACGAGCGTGAACGCGCCCCCGCGGACGCGCTCGCCGCTCCGCGCATGGAGCACGCGAAGGATACGCTCGGCGATCGCCGAGCTCTGGCGCTCGCCTGCTCAGCGATCGCCGAGGTCGGAGAGCTTGCCGTTGAGGCGGTTCACGTCGAGCATGCGCGCCATGCCCTCGCCGCCGGCGGTCGCGTACGAGGCGTGGCGCGCGAAGTCGCCGTGGGCCAGGCGGTAGAGCTCGTGCGCGCCGGTCGGGTCGCCGTGCAGACGGGCGCGATCGCCGAGGCGCTCGGCGACGGAGGCCCGACGCAGCAGGTGGACATCGTCGCAGACGTCGATCGCGCGCAGGGCCGCGAGCGCTGAGACATGGTCGCGCTCGCCGGCGAGCCGCTCGACGTCGGCCAGGGCCGCCGCCTCGGGGTCGGGCTCCTCACGCGCCAGCAGCTCGTCGTAAAGCTCGAGCCAGATCCGCCGCACGTCCTCGGCCAGGCGGCGCAGCGCGTCGTGGCGCTCGCCGGTGAAGCAGGTCGCCAGCATCTCGATCGCCAGCGGCGGCGACTGATCGGCCCACCTGGGCTCGAGGACATGTCCCTCGCAACATGTCTCTGAGGCCATCAGACCCATGCGGCCCATGGTGCGGCGCGGGTCGTTCGGATCGTCGGGCGTGCGCGCCAGCTCGGCGCGCACGTCGAGCAACACCGCGGCGAGCGGCCGGGGCCGGCGCTCGTCGCGGTCGGTGGTGGCGAGGCGGACCTGCTCGTCGGCGTGGAGGAAGAAGACGCCGCGGTGGAGCAGCGCGTTGCCGCAGCGGACCACCCCACCGAGCGCGTCTTGCTGCGAGTCGGCGGCGCCGAGCTCGACGGCGCGGCGGAAGTGGCCCACGGCGCGCCGCAGGTGGCCGCGACGCTCGACGAGGCCGGCCAGGCGGAGGTGGGCCTCGGCGGGCCGGTAGCAGCCGCAGCGCAGCGCCAGGCGCAACGCCGACTCGGCCTCGGCGTGCTCGCCGAGCGCGAGGAAGATGCGTGCGCGGTTGAGGTAGGCGTCGCCGTACCATGCGCGTCGGGCCAGCGCCTGTTGCAAGTCCTCGAGGCCGCCGCGCGGGTCGCCGGCCTTGACCCCGCGCAGCCAGCCGCGCAGGTTCCACACCTCGGCCCAGTCGGGCCGCCGCTGCAGCGCCGCCTCGACCGGCACCAGCGCCTCGGCTGGCTGGCCGACGGCCACGCACGCGTCGGCGAAGTTGTAGAGCGCCGCGGTGGTGTCGGGTGCGGCGGCCACAGCGTCGCGCAGCAGGTCGAGGCCCTGTCCCATCGCTTCTGGCCGATGAGACAGGCTCGTCGTCAGCAGCCAGCCGGCGTAGTTGAGCGCCCCGGCGTGGCGCGGGTCGAGCTTGATCGCCGCCTCGAAGGCGGCCAGCGCCGCGTCGACCTCACCGGCCCGGGCCCGCCGCTCGCCCTCGGCGTACGCTTCGTCGGCTGTCTTGAAGGACATGTCCAAGCGCTCAGGAGAAGGGTAGGGCCGACGCGCCGATCACCAGCGGGTGGGCGGCGATGATCGCGGCGGCGATCAGGAGGGCCACGCCGGCGCGCCACAAACCGATCTCGCCGGGCACGAAGCTGTTGCGGCCGGCGGCGATGGCGGCGAACGGGACGATCGAGGTGACGGCGGCGTAGCGCTGCCAGCCGATCGGGTCCCGGCGGGCCCGCTTGCGGTCGATGCTGAACATGCCGGCCAGCGCCGGCACGGCGATCGCTGCGAACAGCACCAGCGACGCCACGTCCCCGTTGGCGGCCGCGTGCGTCGCGGCCCACAGCACGAAGCCCCACAGCAGCGGGTGACGGGTGATTCGCAAGATCCCGCGGGCCGGCGTCGGGGCTTGCAGCACGCGCTCCATGCCCACCGACGTCGGGTTCGGCGTCGTCAGCGAGCCGACGATCAGCAGCAGCGCGACCGGCATGACGACCAGCGGCGTCCACAACGCCGCCAGGCCCGGCACCCACAGGTCGAAGTTGACCCCCGGGGCGGCGGCGCTGCGGTAGGCCATCACCAGCGCGACCAGGCCGGCGAGCGACAGCAGGGAGAACATGCCCTGGAAGCCAGGTTCGCGGATCTCGGCGACGAGGACCCGCCGCAGCGGTGAACCGGCGACCACGAGGTGGAGCAGGATCCACGCCCCGGCGGTCACGATCAGCGCGGTGAGCTCCGGCGTCATGCCGGGGACTGTCGCACGCCCCCGAGGGGCCTAGAAGAGCTTCCAGCCCTTCTTGGCGGGCGCTGCTGGCGGCGTGGGTGCGGCGGGCTTGGGCGCTTCGGGGGCCTTGGTGGTAGGCGCGATCGCAGCGTCCGGCGTCGGCGCGCGCGGGCTCGAGCCCGACGGCGGCTTGCCGGGCCCGCCATGCTTGGCGAGCAGCGCCCTCGCGCGGGCCAGCAGCGGCTGGCCGCGCGCCGGATCGACCATCGCCACGAAGCAGGCGTAGCCGTGCACGGCGGCCAGCACGTCGCCGCCCTTGCCCCAGCGCTTGCCCGCGGGCCCGTCCTTCTCGATCTGGAACAGCGTCGCCCGGAACTTGCGCAGCTCGTCGCGGGCCACGCTCGGCTTGTCGTTGACGACGATGCCGGTGACCTCTTGCCGGCGACCGCGACGCATTACCCGCGTCTTGTCCGGGTGCACCACGAAGCCCTCGTGCGCGACGATGTCGGCGACCCCGCGCAGCAGCTTGCCGACGCGCTTGCTCTCGGCCGCCTCGCCGCGGCCGCTGAACGTGAGGTCGTCGGCGTAGCGGGTGTAGACGAAGCCCAGCGCCTGCGCGAGCCCGTGCAGGCGGCTGTCGAGGCGGCGGCACAGCAGGTTGGTGATCGCCGGGCTGCACGGCGAGCCCTGCGGCAGGTAGCGCTGCCCGCGGGCGACGAACCAGGTCGTGCCGTCGAGCGCGACCTCGTCGACGTCCGGCTCGGTGCAGATCAGCGCCAGCGTCGTCGCCACCGACTCGCTGTAGCCGAGGTGGCGGATGGCGCCCTTGACCCGCGGGAACGACACCGTCGGGAAGAAGTCCTTGAGGTCGAGGTTGACGACCACGTCGGCGCCGACGTGGGGCTTGGCGTTGGAGACGATCGAGCGCCCGGCGACGAACCCATGAGCGTGCGGGTCGACGTTCAGCTTGGCGAAGATGTGCTCGAGCGCCCACGTCTGGGCCCGCTTGAGGCGGGGCATCGGCGCGGAGATCAGGCGGAAGCCGCCTGTCTTTTTGGGCAGGAGGAAGCGGCGGTAATGCGAGACGCGCGAGACCTTGCGGTCGTAGGCGAGGAAGCGCAGCGCCTTGACCTCGACGCCGATCGCCTTGGCCAGCTCCTCGGGCGTGGCGAGCAGCGGCAGGCCCGCTTGCTTCAGCGTCTCTGCGTCGGCTGTCCTGTGGGACATGCCCCCGGAGACATCCACGCCGAGGTGGAGGATCTCGCCGGCCTTGCGCGCGGCCCACTTCTGGGCCCGCTCCTGGCGCTCACGCTCGCGCCGGGCCTTCGTCTCCTTCTGCTTGCGCCGCGACTCGAGCAGCCGGGCCTTGCGCTGCTCGGCGATCAGGACCTTCTCGTTGTAGAGCTTGCGCGACTTCTCGCGCAGCTCGGCGAGCTGGCGCTCGAGCTCGCCGCGGCGCCGAATCTCCTCGGCCGGGTCGTGCGGCACCGTTCCTTGCGCCGGCCAGAACCCGAGGCGAACCATCTCCTCGAGGATCACTTCCTCCTTGGAGGTGCTGCGGATCCGCTCGTACAGGGCTTCGCGGGTTGTCGGTTGGCCGGCCATGAAACAAAGGACGGGGGAAACAAACGCAGGAGGACGGACGGAGGAGACGGACGAAGAAGAATCAGGCGAGGCCGCTCAGCGGCGCGCGGAATAGGGTGTCATGACAACGGCGAAGACCCGCTACGAAGGCTCTAAGGACTGGACCGCTCAACTCCAGCGGCCCCGGGTAGCTGTCGCTCAGTCGCTTCATGGAAGTCACACCGGAATAGCGACAGCTACCCGATGGGCCGCACAGTCAAGAGCGGGCCAGTGAAGCGTGAACGAGCATTTCGCAAGGACGGCGATCCACCGCCCGGGTTGCTAGGCTCGGCCTTCGCCGTTGTCATGACGAAACTGGGTGGTGATGCGCCTCGTGGGAATGAGGGGAGCGACAGGGATTCGAGCTGGTCCGGAGGACAGGTCAGGCCAGCTGGCCCTGCGCTCGGCGGTGCTGGATCCGCAGGGCCAGTATATGCTCACACGGCCCCTTGTACAGTTTATTTTGCGTGTAGAAGTTGCACGTGCACGACGCGGAAGCGAGCCGCTCGTCGCGGTCGAGCGCGAGCTCGGGCTCGTAGTTGTGTGAGCCGTCGCGGACGCGTCCGCGCAGCACCAGCCCGCCCTCGCCCGAGGGCAACGCCTGCCGCACGGTCGCCATGTTCTGCTGGACCAGCGTCTGCGCCGCGGCCTCGCGGTCGTTGGCGAACCGCAGCTTGTCCATCGGCAGCGGGTCGCGGCTGAGCTCGCGGACGCGATAGACCTGCTTGTCGAGGTCGTACATCGCCCGGCCCGCCTGGGTGTACGCGGCCAGGGCCCCGTAGACCGCCGAGGTGTCGAGGTCGAGCTCGCGCGCGAGCGCCTCGGGGCGGTGGAACCAGTGCTTCTTGAGGCCGTCGAACACGCGCCGCTTGGTGAACTCGTCGACGGTGGCGCGCGGGGCCATGAGGTCGAAGTTGCCGGCGGTCGACCAGTCGTTGGCGGTCCAGCCGGACAGGCCGAGGGTGAAGTTCATGTCGCCGAGGTCGGCGATGTAGAACGACGGCAGGCCGGTGCCGAGCAGGTGGACGGTGAACTTCTTGGCCAGCTGGATGAGGCGCTCGAGGATGAGGATCCGCCGGCGGCCCCACACGCGGACCTCGTGCTCCTTGTCGCCGCGGAAGATCGAGCGCGGGAACACGACCTCGCGGTTCCACGGCTCGAACACGACCTTGACCGGCTGACCGGGCTTGAGGATGTACCGCAGGCTGCGCGGGCCGACCTTCTCCTTGTGACGGCGGAGGATGAAGCACAGGTTGTGCACGTCCATCGGGTGGAGGTCGAACGAGATCGTCGGCAGCGTCATCGCCGAGCTGACCTGCAGGAACCCGCGCACCCACGAGTCGGGCAGGTCGATCTTCAGCTCCTTGAACTCGTCCTCGGCGGTGGTCTGGACCCCGAAGCCCGAAGGGTCGACCGTGAACATCGTCTGCTTGTAGCGGCGGATCTTCTGGAACTCGTCGTAGAGGGCCGCCGAATAGTCGATGTTGGTGGTCCCGCAGGCGAACTCCTGGACCTTGTTGAACACCTCGTAGCGGGCGCCGAGCCGGCCGTAGGTCGACTCGTCCTGCGAGAAGCACTCGAAGAAGACCTCGTCCGGGTGGACGGTGATCACCGGGTCGAGCACGAACCAGGCGTCGCGGTCCTTCTGGTACAGGTAATCGAAGTAGCGCCGCTTGGCGTTGTAGTAGCCCTGCATGCGCGCGCTGCTGGTGCGCTGCAGGGCCGAGAGCTCGTCCTGCATGCGCTTGAGGTCGGCGGCGTTGCGCGAGCGCTGCAGCGCGACCTGCTGCCAATTGACCTGCTCCTGCTTGGCCAGCCACTCCTTGTATTCGGTCCGGTCCTTGGGCTTGAAGCGCAGGTCGGACACGACGACGTCGTGCAGCGCCGAGATCGCCTCGCGGAACTCGAGGCACTTGCCGAGCTCGCCGACGAAGTAGGTCGGCTCGCGCCGGGTGTCCGGCGAGAACGACATGCTGGTCGCCCGCGCCGACGAGTCGACGGCGGTGCTGCCGTGATAGCGGTACTCAAACTCCACGCTGCACCTGTCCCTTCGTCCGCACCGGCGGCTGACGGATCTCGATCGGCAACGGCACGTCGCCGAAGCGCTGGCGGACCCCGACCATGGCGATCACGCTGGCCGCCCGGTCGCCGATCGCCATCGTCAAGCTCTGGCGGGTCATCAGCGCGGCGACCAATTGCGCGGCCTCGGGGCTCTTCTCCGCCTCGGCCGTCAGGAACCGGAACACCCGCGCCTTGGCGATCCGGCCGCGGTTGACCCGCGACAGCACGCCGAGGAAGTACGGCTCGAGCTCGCGCAGGCGCTCGATCGAGCCGGCCGCGTATTGCTCGAGGTAGTTGGTGGCGAACAGCTGCACGTCGGCCGACGGGTGCTCGCTGAGGCGGCGCAGGTAGTCGAGGCCGTGCTCCTCGCGGAAGCAGCGGGTGATCATCTCGCGCCCGAACGCCTGCACGTCGGCGCGCACCGAGTCGGCGATCGCCACCAGCACGTCGGGCGGGAAGTCGGCCGGCTGCAGGCGCTCGCGGAAGAACTCGAAGGCGAACGCGCGCGAGTCGTCCCACTTGGCGTCGAGGATCCGGATCGCGTGCGGCAGCTCGCGCCCGATCCGCGCGACGTTGCGGTCGAAGAAGCTCCACGCCGCCTGGCGCACCGAGAGGATCTCGTGGCTGGCCAGGCGCGCGACCTCGGCGACGTCGAGGCTGTCGGGGTCGACGTTGCGCGCCAGCAAGATCCCGCCGAGCTCCTGCGCCGCGGAGGCCTTGGCCCGCAGGAGGCGCATGACGAGCTCCTTGTCGACGGAACCGAGGCCCTGCTCGAGGTCGCTCTTGAGCAGGCGCAAGACGAAGCTGTGCACGCCCTCGTGGGTCTCCTTGACCAACAGCGTGCCGATCAGCGGGGCCACGATCGCGGCGGCGAACCGCGGGTCGCGGGCGGCCAGGCGCTGGACCACCGGGCGGATCGCGTCGCGCTGGTCGACGTGGGCCGAGGTCAGGAAGGCCAGCATCAGCCCACCGCGGTCGACGAGCACGCTGTCGGGCAGCTCGCCGAACAATCTGATGCCGAGGCTGCGCACCGCGGCGTGCTTGCTCTCGACCGCGAGCGCGGCGATGAGCTGCTCGGGCAGGTCCTCGGGGCGCGTGTCGTGGTTGAGCAGGATGTTGGCCGCCAGCAGCTGCGCCCCCTCGAGCGGGTGGGCGACCAGGTCGACGACGACGTTGAGGCCGACGCCGCGCAGCGGCCGGGCGAACGCCCGCATCAGCGTCTCGCCCACGTCGGCCGCGATCGCGTCGGCGTCCGGCGTGGCCGGTAGCGCCAGCACGCCGGCCACGGCCCGGGCGATCAGCGTCGACGCGGCCGCGGCCGCCAGCGGCACGCCCTGCAGCAGCACGCGGGCGTAGGCGCGGGTGTCGGCGTGGGCCGAGAACAGCAGCGCGAGCACCAGGTCGTGGGCCCCGGCGAAGCGGGCCCGGTCGGCGTCGATCCACCCGTGGGCCAGCTTGCGCGCGGCCGGGACGGCGCAGCTCGCCACCGCGGCGACGAGCGCGAGGTCGGGGTTGTCGGCGTCGTAGCGGGCCCGGGCCAGCTCGAAGCCGAGCTGCGCGGTGACCTCGAACGGCCGCTCGAGCAGCATGACGATGCCGTCGACGTCGAGCTGGGTCAGGAAGTCCTTGTTGTCGCGGATCGCCCTGACCGCAAATTCATGTACCAAAGTACATGTGCTTTCGGACAGGAGGTGCATGAGGCCGAACGGGACCTGGTCCCAGACCTTCGGGAACGCCTCCTCGCGGCTGGCGGGGGCCGGGTCGCCGGGCTTGTAGTTGGCGCGGCAGCGCCAGGTGGCGCCGCGCACCCGCGGCTCGTAGCGCGGGCTGTTGCCGCCGTAGAGGATGGCGTTGAAGGCGTGGTAGGCGGCGAACCGGTCCCAGCGGGTGACCTTGTTCTTGCGCGTGCTGTAGCTGTAGCGCGTGGCCGTCTTGACCTCCTGGCCGTCGGCGTCGGAAAACGGCAGCAGCACGCCGACCGCCAGCTTGACGTAGCCCATCGCGTCGCCGGCCTCGGCCAGGCGCCGCAGCGAGCGGAAGGCCCGGCGGCGCAGGTAGTCGCGGGTCTTGCTCGAGTAGGCCAGGCGCGAGTCGGGCCGCTTCAGCTCCTTGCTGACGTCGGTCCAGCGGCCGCCGCCGAGGAAGATGGTGCGGCGCGCACCGAAGGCCGCCGGGGTCTTTTCGATGCGATAGGCGATGAGGCCGAACACCTCGGCGTCGCCGCGGACCTCGGCCATCTTGAGCAGGTGGCGGACGTGACGGAAGTTGCCGACCTGCAGGGGGATCGTGCGCAGGCCGGCGAGCAGGCCCGGGCGCACGGTGTCGTCGTCGATGCGATAGATGTCCTCGAGCGCGGCGCTGTCGCCGGCGGCCAGGGCGGCCAGCAGCACGGCGGTGAACGCCTCCGGATCGCCCCTGCCGGCGAACTCGCGCAGCGCGGGCGGCAGAGCGGCGCGCGCCCGCGCGGCCACGGCCTCGCGCAGCTCGTCGCTCCAGCCGCGCAGCATCTCGAGCTGCATGCGCATCACCATGTCGCTCTTGCTCGCCCGCGGGATGAACAGCTTCAGCGCCTCGTCGAGGCTGCTGGGCTGCAGGCCAGGTTCGTTGCGGGCCCGCGCGAGCGCGGTGAAGGTGTCGGCGCCGCCGCAGCGGGCCAGAGCCCAGGCGATGCAGTAGTCGAGCATTTGATCGCCGGAGCCGATCAGGCGGATGAGGTGCGGCACGGCCTCGCGCAGGCGGTACTCGCCGGCCCGCCAGACCACCCGCGCCGGCTTCCACGGCTTGCGCCCGCCGCCGCCCTGCAAACGGGCGAGGATCGCCTCGGCCGGGGTGGTGTAGGCGGGGCTGGCCTTTCGGCCAGGTGCCGCCGCGGCCGTCTCGCTCGGCGCGCCGCCCAGCGTGCGCCCGACCGCCGCCGCCTCGTTCGACTCGGTGTAGCCCTTGCGCTGCTTCTCGTCGACGAGCTTGGCGAACACCGAGCGCGCGGTGGCCTCGGCGACGGGGGCTTCGGTCTTGGTGCCGTCCTTCAGCGGCGCGCCGCGGCGGCCGAACTGGAAGTTGACGACGAACTTGCCCTTGCTCACCTCGCACAGGTCGACGATGTAGACCTTGTCGGAGGAGCCTTCGCGCAGGCCGAGGGAGACGCGTCGGATCAACTTCACGGCACTCCCGCTATAGCCCCGACCGGCTTGCACCTGCAAGCAGGTGCGAGCGCCGTCCGGGATCACGCGCCGGCCCGAGGCGCGGGGCCGCCCACCCGCGCGTGACCGCCGGCCCGGCCGCCCCGCGGTCCTCTTCGTGGTCCCGGACGGTACTCGCCGCCGCCCCGGCCTGATACAGTCGCAGGCGATGTCGCGCCTCCGCCTCGCGTCCATCGTGGCGCTCGTCCTGCTGCCCGGGTGCGCCGACGACCCGGCCAGCGGCACCGAGTCCCTGCCCTCGTCGACCGGCACCAGCGGCGACCCCTCAAGCTCGACCACGACGGACACCGAGGCCGCGCCGACGACCTCGACCGGCTCGTCGACGACCGGCGACGAGGAGCCCGCGCTCGCCCCCGCCCGGGGGATCCGCCTGACCCGCGCGACCCTCAACCAGGGCGTGCAGGTCGAGCTGGTGCGCGACGGCGTCGAGGTGCCGAGCAGCGAGCTCGGAGCGCGGCTGCTGGCCGGGCGCAAGGCGGTGATGCGCGCCGACTGGCTGCTGCACGCCGGCTTCGCGCCGCGCGAGATCGTCGGCCGCCTGACCCTCTGGACCCCCGACGGCGAGACCCGCGTCGACGACTTCAAGGTGATGGTGAGCGGGCCGAGCAACGACGGCGACCTGTTCACGACCTTCTCGTGGGAGCTGCCG
The DNA here is from genome assembly GCF_028368995.1 of Nannocystis bainbridge. Classification (GTDB taxonomy): domain Bacteria; phylum Myxococcota_A; class Polyangia; order Nannocystales; family Nannocystaceae; genus Nannocystis; species Nannocystis bainbridge. Next base: position 2,376,746 of record NZ_JAQNDL010000001.1, read on the forward strand.
GCGGCGTTGGTCGGGCCGGGCCTGCAGTACCGCATCGAGGCGCTCGAGCCCGATCCGTCGCTGGCCACCGGCGAGGTCAGCGACCCGCCGCCGATCCTGCCGCTGGCCGGCCGCGGGACGCTGCAGATCGAGGACGCGGCGATGGAGATCAAGGTCGAGCTGGTGCCGCTGAAGCACGTCATCGACGGCATGACGTGCACGCCGACGATCACCGACGCGGACCTCGAGGCGATGCGGGTGTGGCTCGAGCAGCACAACCCGATCCAGCGCGCGGTGCTGACGGTGCACGAGCCGTGGGAGTACACGGCGACGATCGGCGCCGAGCCCAACGGGTTCGTGCCGATCCTGAGCAAGCTGAGCGAGCTGCGAGCCGCCGACGCGCCGGCCGACAACGTCTATTACTACGGCCTGATCGAGAGCTGCGACGGCTACCCGCCGGGGCTGCTGGGCCAGGCGGCGGGCATCCCCGACCAGGCGACGCCCGGCTATGCGTATCAGCGATTGGCGGTCGGTCGCTATCAATCGTCAGGGGCCGGCGCGCGCGACACGTTCGTGCACGAGGTCGGCCACACGCAGGGCCTCTATCACATCCGCTGCAGCGGCGGCGAAGCCGGGGTCGACCTCGACTACCCCTACCCCAACGGACGCATCGGTCGCTGGGGCTATGGGATCCACGACACCGGCATGCGCTCGCCGACGAGCTTCCGCGATTACATGAGCTACTGCTCGCAATCGTGGGTGTCGGACTTCGGGTGGGAGAAGACTTTTAATAATATTCGCGAGCTGACCTCGTGGGACGCGGGCGGCGCTCCGATCGATCCGTCGGCGCAGCCGATCGTGGTCGGCACGCTGATGAAGGACGGCAAGTCCCGCTGGTACACGACCACGGGGACCGTGCCGCTGCGCGGGCGGGCCGAGGACACCTTCGTCGAGTTCGCGGTCGACGGCGAGACGGCGCGCGAGCCGGCGGCGGCGCTGGAGATCCCCGACAGCGAGGCGACGCTGGTGGTCGCGGCCCTGCCGGCGGGGACTTTGAGCGGCCTGTCCTTCAGGACAGGCGGCAAGCTGCGCGCGGCGGTCGGCGCCAGCCAGGTCGTGCGTCTGCACTGAGCGCGGCTCGGCGAGCGCGGCCACGCGACGGCGACGGCGAGACGACGCCGACCGGCACGACGACGACGTCCGGCTCGGACGCGACGACCGATCCGGAGATCGAGCCGGAGACCGAGCCGACCCCGTGCGCGGGCGAGGCGACGCCGATCGACGCCGCGGCGATCGCCTTCCTCGTGGTGCCAACCTTCCCGGTGCCGTGCGAAGGCAACACCGGCACCGGCTGCTGGGAGGGTCCGCCGGCCGATTCGCTGACGGTGCACCTCTCCAGCGAGCCCTACGTGTGCGGCGAGCCGTTCGAGCACCCGCCCTGCGGCAACTGGGACCTCGCCTTCTCGATCCCGCCCGAGCTCCAGTCCCCGGGCGTCTATCACCTCAGCGGCCCCGCGATCGTCGGCCAGGCCATCGAGGTCGACGCCGAGCCGGTCGACGGCGCGTGCGAGACCCGCTGGGAGACCTTCCACGCCACGCTCGAGATCCTGGCGGTCGACGAGACCGGCGTCACCGGTCGCCTGTGCCACGTCGACTCGCCGCTCTACGCCGACGACGACATCGACCTCGAGGGCAGCTTCTTCGCCCCGCGCTGCGAGTAGCCGCCGCTGTCTCTTCGGACATGGCTTTCAGGGCATGTTCGCAAGGACATGCTCTCGCGGGCATGTCCCGGGCGACATGCCCCGGGGGACATGCCCGCTACGGCCGGAACAGGCCGACCCAGCTCTGCTGCTCGCCGGCGACCACCAGCACGCCGCCGACGTAGGCGGTCCCGTCGGCGCCGACGGCCGTGTCGTAGGTGACCACGTCGGGCGGCAGCAGGTCGGGGCTGGGGGCGCGGTGGCGGACCTGACAGCGGACCTCGGCGTCGCCGCCGAGGCGGGCGATCCATGCCTCGCGCCACTCGAGCTGGGCGACCTTGTCCTTGACGCGCATGCTGCCGGCCAGCACCGCCTCGCCGTCGGGCGTGAAGCCGGCGCCGTCGAGCTGCCACTGGTCGCCGTCAGTCTCGTAGTCGGCCCGCGAGCGCTCCCACAGCAGCTCGTTGTCGGGGCCGAGCTTGTAGACCCAAAAGTTGGACACCGCGCCCTGCAGGCGCACGGCGGTGTAGAGCACGTCGCCGGCGCCGTCGACCGCGACCCAGCCAGGACCGTGGTTGTGCACGCTGCCGTCGGCCAGCGGCGAGAACACCCACTCGGCCGGCCCGCCGTCGGCCGCGAACTTGAGCAGCACCGCCTCGCCGATGTTGTAGTCGACGTACTCGCGGGCGCCGACGTAGATCGAGCCGTCGCCCGCGACGGCTATCCGCCCGGCGTCGTCGTTGGAGAACATGCCGTTGCCCGCGCCGCTCCACACGGTCGACCACACCTCGGCGCCGTCGCCCGCGGCCAGCTTGCCGACCCACACGTCAGCGCCGCCGGGCCCGTCGGTGACCTCGCCGGCGATCACCACGTCGCCGTCAGGCGCCAGCGCGATGCCGCTGGCGCTGTCGTCGCTCATCGGCTCGGCGCCGTCCTTGTCCATGGTCCAGAGCACGTGGCCGTCGGCGCCATCGAGCTTGATGGCGCGGATGTCGTCCTCGTCGGCGCCAGCGACCGTGGCGGCGACGTAGACGTGACCGTCGGCGTCGACCACCCCGTCGACCGGCGTGAGCCGGACGTCGGCTGGGGCGAGCAGCACGTCCCACGCGAGCTGAGCGTCTGGCCCGTAGCGGAGCACCCGGGTGCGCGCGAGGCCGATCGTCTGCATGCCCTCCTCGTCGCTGGTGATCTCCCGCTGGCGAGCGATCGCCACGAAGCTGCCGTCAGGGGCCGGCGCGACCGCGACCACCCACAGCTCGGACTCGGCCGAGGGCGCGAGGGCGACGACCTCGCCGGCGCGCCCGCAGGGGATCCTGCAAGCGCTGTCGCAGCCGTCACCATCGTCAGTGTTGCCGTCGTCGCACTCTTCGCTGGCCTCGAGGTAGCCGTTGCCGCACACGGGCACGGGCGGGTCGAAGCCAGGATCGCCGCTGCTGGTGCTGCTGTCCGGCTCACCGGTGGTGGTCGGCGCGGTGGTGGCAGTCGACGTGCTCGTGCCCGCGCCCGTGCTGGTCGCGGTGGTGCTGCCGTCGTCGGTCGAACTCGCGGTGGTCGCCGCGGGATCGTTGCAGGCGCAGAACAGCGCGAGGAGGGCCCCGAAGCGGCGCGTATCGAGCATCGCGGTCAGGATGCCGCAGCCCCGCGCTCCCGCGCAACCCGAGCGGCTGCCTCCGTGCGCGACCCGGCGCGTGGTGCCTCGCGGGGCGGCCGGCTATCGTCGACGCGAAAGGAGGGTCCCATGAAGACGAAATCGAAGGTGAAGGCGGGCGGCCTGAACGTCAGCGGGCTGTGAGCCGCGCGCGCCACGGCGGCGCAGCGAGGGCCCGACGCGCCGCGCCGGGCCCTTCGTGCGTCCGGGCTCCAGGCCCGGCCAGGGGCGCCGCTAGCACTCGTTCTTGTCGCACGGCTCGACCGGCGCGACCGCGTTGCCGACCCCGATCGCGCACCAGTCGGGCATGCCGGCGGGGACCCCAAACTCCTGGTAGGGCGACTCGCCGGGCGCGAGCCAGTACGGGTGGTCGAGGAAGAAGTCCCACAGCGGGGCGAACGCGGTCTCGCCCGGCTGGACCGGGAACGGCGGCGTCGAGTGGTTGCAGTTGTGGATGCACTCGAGCACGAAGTGACCGCCGGCCTCGAGGTTCTGCTCGAGGTCCTTCGAGGTCTGCTCGAAGTCGATGACGATGCAGAAATCGTCGGGGCCGCCCCACAGCACCATCGCCGGCATCTTGCGGGCGGGGGCCGTCCACGGCTTGATGGTGCCGCCGCCTGTCCCTCCGGACAGGGACATGAACGACGAAAGGACGTCGCCGCGGCCGCCGGCGAGCTGGCTGGTGAACAGGGCGCCGGCGCTGACGCCGGTCGAGGCGACGCAGTCCTGGTTGACGCTGAACTGCTCGGCCACGCACGACAGCATGTCGTCGAAGAACTGGAACTCGGCCTGGAGGTCGGCGTCGCTGTCGATGACGGTGAACGGCCACTTGAAGAGCAGGCCCTCGCGCGCCTCGGGGATGACGGCGATGAAGCGCTTCTCATTGACCGCGTTCTGCACGTCGCCGCGGTCGTAGAAGTCCTGGGCGTCGCCGCCGAGCCAGTGCCACAGGAAGATCACCGGCAGGCGCTCGTCGGGCGCCGCGTCCTCGGGGGCGATGACGAGGAACTGACGCTCGACGGTGCCTCCGCCGAGCTGCTGCGGCAGGACGTTGTACGCCTGGCCCTCCATGTAGCCGACCTCGAGCGCGGGACAGGTGCCGCCGTACGCGGCGATATCGGGCGCGAGGGTGGCGCCGTCGGGCGGGGCGTCGTGGCAGCGCAGGAACTCGCCGCCGCTGCTGCCCATGTCGACCTTGGGAGGCTCGCCTGTGGTGCCGGTCTGTGGCTCCGAGGTGGTCGGTGGGCCGCTCGTGGTCGTCGTCTCGCCCTCGCTCGCGGTGCCGTCGTCGGTCGCCTGCGTGGTCGGCGTGGTGGTCGGCGCGCCCGTCGCCGCGGTGCTCGTGCTCGTGGTGGCGTCGGAGGTGCCGGCGCTGGTCGCCTCGGTGTCGCCCACGAGGTCGCCGCAGGCCAGGGTGGCGAGGACAGGAAGACAGAGGAGCCCACGACGCATGATGCCCGCCATCATCGCATAGCCGGCGGCGCGGCCGCCAAGCCCGCGTTCGCTGATGCGAGGCCAGGCGCGCGAGTGGGCCGCTCCGTGGCGAGCCGTTCAGGCTTCGATCGCAGCGCTCGCGCGCCGCGTGCAGCCTGAACGCGCGGCTCCGGACGATCGACCCCGCGGATCGTCACGCGACGCGCGGTGAACGATCGCCCGAAAGCGGTTCGACCCGCCTGTCGTGGACAGGCGGGCCGAGCTGAAACCTCGCAGCGGAGGTCCGGGTCTCAAAGTCCGGGACTAGAAGCGGAGGCGGAGCTCGAACTGAGCGCCGATCGGCTGCTGGAACACGGTCTGGACCAGGAAGTTGCCCTGGGGCGGGAGCACGCCGCGCTGGAAGAAGCTGGTCGGGGCGTTCGGGCTCTGGACCTTGGCGTGCTTGAGGTCGTCGAGGTCGCCGCCGGCGATGGCGCGGCCCTGCGAGTACGAGTAGGTCTCGTCGACGCGGAGGACGGCCTTGTTGTTGGTGATGTTGACGAGGCGCGCAGAGACCTCGAGCTCGACCTCGCCGGGCAGCGGGTAGGCGTAGCTGATGCCCACGTTGGCGAAGTAGTTGGGCTCGAGCCGGCCGCCGGCGCCGCGCGGGATGGCGTAGACCAGGAACTGGCCGCTGTAGCGGTTGTTGTCGGCGAACACGCTGATCGGCGTGCCCGACTGGTAGCGGAAGTTGAGGCCGAGGGTCAGGCGGCCGGCCTTCTTGAGGTCGAACGAGTAGTAGCCGTCGAACTTGACCTGGTGCGGCCGGTTGTCCCACAGCGGGCCGTAGCTGTTACGGACCAGCTCGGGGATGTCGTAGGTCGTCGTGGTGCCGAGGTCGATGGCGCCGGTGTTGCGGTTGACGAAGCCGTCGTAGTTACCGATCAGGCGGCTGTAGATGTAGCTGGCCTGGATGGTCCAGTTCTTGGCGAAGCGCTTGGTGATGTTGAACACCCACGCGTCGTAGTTGCGGACCGGCTTGTTGAAGAGCGTCCCGACCTTCGTGTACGCGTCGGCGAGGAAGGTGCAGCGGTTGAGCTCGCGGGCGAGCACGTCGCGCTGCGGGTCGTCGTCAGCGGCCTGGTCGAACTGATCCTGCAGCTTGGTACAGGCGTCCTGCTGGCGCTGGATGTCGGAGGCCGACACCGACTCGCCGGGGTTGGCGATGATGAAGTTGAGGCCGCCGTTGGTCGACACGTCCTCGACCGCGCGGCCGAGGCTCTCGTGCTGCCACTTGACGCCGACGAGCAGGTCTTCGATGACCTCCTGCTCGTAGCCGACGACGAACTTCTGCGTGTACATGCCGCGCAGCTTCGGCACGACGGAGCCCGCGGTGAGGCCGGTGGTCGACTGGTTGAAGTCGGTGCACCACTCGGTCGGGGCGCCGTTGATCGACCGCTCGCGCGACTCGCCGCCGATGAGCACCGGGGTGGAGCAGTCGGACGCGCGGTAGCTGCGGTTGACGTTGACGAGGCCGCCGAAGGCGCGGTTGTTCAACACGACCGGCAGCTGCTGGTAGAACCAGCCGTACGAGGCGTACAGGCGGCTCTTGCCCTCGTCCGTCCAGTCGTAGACGAGGCTGACGCGCGGGGCGACGTTGTCGTTGATGAAGATGTTGCGCTTGCCGAACACGTCCTTCATGTCCTGCATCTCCCAACGCACGCCGGCGTTGAGGTACAGGTTCGACATGATGGACCACTTGTCCTGGACGAACAGCGCGTAGTTCTGGGTGGTCAGCGTCGAGTTGTAGGCCGAGACGCGGACGCCGGCGCCGATCGGGCTGGCGATCGCGCGCAGGTCCTCTTGCTCATAGCGGACGCGGCCGAAGCCGAGAGTGCGGCGGTTGTCGGGGTTGTCGGCGTCGACGATGACGAGGCGGTTGTTGTTAACCCGGTTCGGGCTAACCTCGTTGCCGATCATGTAGTTGTTGGTCGACGGGTCGTAGCAGTACTCGCCGCCGCCGACCGTGCCAGCCGGACAGTTCTGGTAGAAGTCCGAGTCGTTCTGGCCCGAGTAGGCGGTGCCCTGCTTGAGGCGCACGCTGTCGATCTCGGTGCCGTACTTGAGCTGGTGCGCGCCGGCCCGCTTGCCGCTGAGGAAGTGGGTAAGGGCGACCTGGCCGCCGACGCGGTCGGACACCGACTGCGAGTAGGTGCCGATACCGCCCGACAGCCACACGCGCGTCGGACAGGTGAGACCCGGCAGGTTGGCGTTGTTACACGCCTCGTCGACGCCCTGGACCAGGCGCACGGCGCCATCGCGGTCGAGCAGGTCGTAGAGGTTGCGACCCTGACTGTCGGTCTCCTGCGTCAGCGGGGTGTTCCGCTGGATCTCGTTGTCGAGCTTCCACGCCTGCTTCTGCGAGAAGCGCGAGTAGTAGACGCCGGCGTCGATCTCGATCTTGTCGTTGGCGACGCGGCCCTCGTAGTCGAGGCCGACCTGGGTCTGGTTGCCGAGGTCGCTGCCGAAGCTGTTGTTGACGACGCCCGAGCCGACGCGCGAGGCGCCGCCGATGGTCGCGTTCGGGTTGGTGCCGAACGAGTTGGGCTCGGAGCCCGGGGGCTGGCGATAGCTGCGCCGCTGGGTGCCCGGGCCGCCGCCGCCCGACAGGCGCAGGCGGTGCTTGGGGTTGATCTGCCAGTCGATCGCGACCGTCCACCCCATGTTGAAGCGGCCGGTCTTGAACCGCTGCTCGGCGAACTTGACCGAGTCGATGTAGTTGCCGTTGGCCGCGCAGTCGTTGGTGCCGTTCTCGTAGGCACACTCCTCGTAGCCGCCCGAGCGGTCCTTGTCGCGGCGCTTGTAGAACGACTGGATCAGGGAGTTGTTGGTGCCGCCCGGCGCGACGCCGACGGCGAAGAACAACTTGTCCTTGATGATCGGACCGGACAGGGTGACGACGCCCTGGCCCTCGTAGTTGTTGATCTCGGCCACGCGCAGCGACTCGTCCGTCGCGCTGATGAAGCGCGGCAGGGCGATGCGCGGGGTCATGCGGAACAGCACCTGACCGCGAATCTTGTTGCTGCCGCCGATGCGGCGCGCCTTGACGAGGCCGCCAGAGGCGCCGCCGCTCTCGGCGTCGTACACGCCCTCGACGATCTCGACCTCGTCGATGAACTCCTGGACGATCGTCGCGCCGACGGTGCCGAACGCCGGGCTGGTGGCGTTCTGGCCGTCGACGACGTACTTGCTCTCGGCGCCCGTCGTGCCGCCGAGGCGGATGCCGGCGGCGTCGCGGCTGGCGGTCGGCGACATGTCGACCACGGCCGTGAAGTCGCGGCTCGCCCCGCCGACCGGGATGTTGCGCGCCTGCTCCATCTTCACCTTGGTGACCTGGGCGGCGTCGTTGCGCGTCTTGGTCTGAACCTCGATGTCGACGCGGAACTTGAGCTTCGGATCGATCTGGAAGTTGGCGCGCATCTTGGCGCCGGGCAGGACGTCCATCGTCTTGTTGACGTTGGCGTCCTGATACAGCACCTGCACCGTGTACTTGCCCTGCGGCAAGTTGCGGAAGGTGTAGAGGCCGTCCGCGTTGGTCATCACCTCGCGCGCGCCCTGGAGGCACGTACACTGAATGATGACGAGGGCGCCCGAGATCTTCTGACCGGAGTTTTGGTCAGTGACGACGCCGCTGATCGTGACGTCGGAGGCAGCCAGCGCGAGGTTAGGGGCCATCGCCGCGACCGCTGGCGGAATGACGACCAGCGGCAAGGACAACGAGTACTTGAGCAGAGAGCGGCTTGTCTTCACAGGAGGGTGCTCCTTGCGGTCACGGCGAGCGCCTCGGGCATCGGCTTGGATACCAGCGGGGGGTATATCACAACGAAAGCAACACTGAATACGGGAATCTTGCCTTGAGTCCCGCCCCCCCGGGGCCGGACGGCGATCAGACTTCCCCCCCGCTGCCGCGAAAACCGCGGGCGTACGCGAAGGCGTAGCGCGGCCCGACCACGCGAGGTCCGTCAGAGGTCCACGAGCTCGACGTCCTCGGGCGCGATCGCCTCGCCGAGGAACACCGCACCGACCCGCGCGAACCGGGCCGGAGCATCCGTAGCGAGGAAGCGGACGCCCGCCTGCCCTGCCCCGCCCTGCCCGCGGGTCCGGGGGCCGGCGCGCAGGTCCGATCGCAGGAGGCAGTCCACCACGACCTCGGCGGTCGTCTCGGCCGAATCGACCAACCTTACGCGCGGGCCGACGGCGGTGGCGATCGCCTGGCGCAGGACCGGGAAGTGGGTGCAGCCGAGGACGAGGCAGTCGAGCGCCGGTCGCTCGCCGACCACGCCGGCGAGGTAGCGCTGCGCGACCGCCTCGGCGACAGGCCCGCTGACCCAACCTTCCTCGGCGAGCGCGACGAACAGCTGGCACGCGATCGACTCGACCTCGGCGGCCGGACGCGCGGCCCGGATGGCCCGCTCGTAGGCGCCGCCGCGGACGGTGCCCTCGGTGGCGATGACGCCGATCTGCCCGCTGACCGAGGCCGCGCAGGCGGCCGCGGCCCCCGGCTCGATGACGCCGATCACCGGCAACGGGGCGAACACCGCCGCGAGGTGGCCGAGCGCGACCGAAGAAGCGGTGTTGCAGGCGACGACCAGCAGCTTGATCCCGCGGCCGACCAGGACCCGCGCGGCCTGCTCGGCGTAGCGCGTGACGGTCTCGCCGCTCTTGGTCCCGTACGGCAGCCGGGCCGTGTCGCCGAGATAGATGAATCGCTCGTCTGGTAACGCGGCCCGCAGCGACCGCAGCACCGTGAGTCCACCGACGCCGGAGTCGAACACGCCGATCGGTAGATCGGCCACGGTCGCTTCGGCCTCGCCTCGCGACCCGGTCACGCTAGCCTCGAGCGAGGATGTTCTTGGCGATCACCATGCGCTGGACCTGCGAGGTGCCCTCGTAGATCTGCATGAGCTTGGCGTCGCGGTAGATCTTCTCGACCGGGTACTCGCGGGTGTAGCCGTAGCCGCCGAACACCTGCACGGCGTCCGAGGCGCACTTCACGACGTTGTCGGCCCCGATGCACTTGGCGATCGCGCTGGTGTTGGTGCGACGGATGCCCTTGTCGACCTCCCACGCCGCCTTGTTGTAGAGGAGGCGAGTGGTCTCGTAGGCCATCGCCATCTCGGCGATCATGAACTGGATCGCCTGGTGCTCGGAGATCGGCTTGCCGAAGGTCTTGCGCTCCTTGGCGTAGCGGGCCGACTCGTCGAGGCAGCGGCGGATCATGCCGGCGCACTGCGAGCCGATCATCGGCCGCGAGCGATCGAACACTTCCATGGCGACGTAGAAGCCCTTGCCGGGCTCGCCGAGGATGTCGGCGTCGGTCAGCGGGACGTCTTCGAAGATGACGTCGCAGGTCTCGGAGGCGCGCTGGCCGAGCTTCTTCTCTTTCTTGCCGATGCTGATGCCGGGCCGGTCGTTGTCGACGACGAAGGCCGTGATGCCGCGGTGGCCGAGCGCCGGGTCGAGGGTGGCGAAGCCGGTGAAGATGCTGGCGTGGCCGGCGTTGGTGATCCACCGCTTCTGCCCGCTGAGGCGCCAGCCGTTGCCGTCGCGCACGAGGCGGGTCTTCATCGCGGCGACGTCGGAGCCGGCCTCGGGCTCGCTGCAGGCGTAGCTGATGAAGATGAACTCCTCGGTCAGCCGGCGCAGGTGCTTCTGCTTCTGCTCCTCGGTGCCGGCGACCAGCAGCGGCAGCGCGCCGAGGTGGTTGCACATCACGCTGGTGGCGATCGCGGCGCAGCCGTAGGCGAGCTCCTCGGAGACGATGCAGCCGTCGAGGGTGTGGTAGCCGAGGCCGCCGTAGGCCTCGGGGATCTCGATGTTCATCAGGCCGAGGTCGAACGCGGCCTTGAACACGTCGACGGGGAACTTCTCGGCCTCGTCGTAATCGTGCGCGACCGGGATGATCGATTCGCGCGTGAATTTGCGCGCGGTCTGAATGAGGGCGTTCTGCTCGTCGGTGTACGTCGGGTCGAACACGGCGACCCCGCATACCATGGCCGCCGGACCAGCGCCAGCATCCGAGCCGGCCCACGCCCGCGTCACGGGCGGGCGTCAGGACCGTGCTGCGGCTCGTGAGTCGGCTCCGACCTGGCCCTTCGGGCAGCCGCGCGTCGGGCCACGAGCTCGCGGTCGGCGGCGCTGCTGGCGACCGCTCGACCGCCGAGGATGTAGCCGATCAAGATCCCCAGCAAGAACACGCCCGGGATGTACAGGAAGTGCCCGAGCGTCACGCGCCCGGTCCTCCGCGGGCCGCCGGTCGATCCAGCTCGCGTCGCAGGGCGTCGACGTCGGCGCGCAGCCGCGCCGAGCGGCGCCACAAGAACAGGCCGTAGGCGGCGAACAGCGCCCACAGGATGCCGTAGGCCCAGACGATGTGCTGGTAGTCGCTGGCGGTCTTGGCCGCGGCCTTGTCCTCGAGGCTGGCGAGGATCTCCTTCTCCTCGCGGCTGGTGCCGACGGCGGGCTCGTAGTCACCGTTATCGGCCGGCGCGGGCGCAGCTTCGAAGGCGAGGCCGGTGATCAGGACGGGCAGAGCGATCGGTGTCATGCGCGAGAGTCCTCCAGGCGGACGTAGGCCTCGTCGAGCTCGCCGACGAGGACGAGCTGACGGGCGCGGATGGCGAACAGGCCGAAGCTGACCAGCAGCAGCGCGGACAGGCCGGGCCAGAAGGTGGCCCACATCTCCGGCGGCAGCTTGGCGACCACGCCGGTGGTCGGGTGCGTGGTCTTCCACAGCTTGACCGCGTAGTAGATGAGCGGGACGTTGACGGCGCCGAAGATCGCCAGCGCCGCGGCCAGCCGCTCCGACGCGTGCTGGCCGAAGTGACGCAGCAGCAAGTAGGCGGCGATCACCAGCCAGAGCAGCGCGGTGGTGACCTGGCGGGCGTCGCCGGTCCACGGGGTGCCCCAGGTGGCGTGACCCCAGATCGGGCCGGTCAGCAGGACGCCGAGGCCGCCAAGGAACCCGATCTCCGCGGCCGCGAGGGCGACCGCGCCGGCCGTGCGCGAGCGCCGACGCAGCTGCACGCCCGCGGCCACGCCCGAGATGACGGCCATGAGCATGCACAGCCAGCCCATCGGCACGTGGAAGAAGAAGATCTTGAAGGCGGTGCCCATGGTCCGCTCGTTGGGCGTCTGCAGGAACACCCGCTGCACGCTGTAGACCACCAGCGGCGCGGCGGCGAGGAACAGCAAGGGGACCACGAGCTCGGACTTTCGCTTCATCGGGGCTCCTCTCGGCCGGCGGCGCGCAGGCTTTGGCGCGCGTGCTGCCGCGCGGCCTGGGCCGTGCGGGCCGGCGCGGCCCCCACGAGCACCGGCTCGAACAGCAGCGCGCCGAGGCCGAGCAAGATGACGTCGAGCGCGGCCATCTGGCCGAGGTAGCTCGGGAGGTTGGGATTCTTGTCGAGCAGCGCGCGGGTGGTCACCAGCGCGAACATCAACACCGGGGTGGTGACCGGGTAGAGGATCACCGCGAGCAGCATGTTCTTGCCGCCGCCGCCGGCCAGCCCGGCGGCGAACAGGGTGCCGATGGCGACGTAGCCGAGGCAGCCGAGGACCACGAGCGCGACTGTCTCGAGGGGCATGTCCCAAAAGACCTGTCCCGCGGGGAACATCGAGGCCAGCCCGGGCACCAGCAGGGCGCAGCAGACCAGCAGCACCAGCAGGGTCGAGCCGGCCTTGGCGACGTAGATCGCCAGGCGCTCGACCGGCGCGGCCAGCAGCGCCCGCAGGGTGTCGGCCTCGCGCTCGCGATCAAAGGCGCGGGTCAAGGTGATGGTGCCGACGAACGCGACCGTGAGCCACAGCAGGCCCGGAACCGCGGGCAAGGTGTGCTTCTTCTCGAGCGCCGCGAACGACAGGTAGAACATGCCGAGCACGACCAGGGTGAAGAAGGTCGAGGTCAGGACCAGCTCGAGGTCGCGCAGCTCTTGCCGCAGCTCGCTGCGGAGGAGGAGCAGGCTCTGGCGGAGCAGACGCACCGGCGCCAGGTGTAGCACAGGGTCGGCGCGCGGCGGAACCGGCCGATGCGAAGCCTGCGGCCAGCCGCCGCGGCTCACGCGGCGGCGTGATCGTCGGGGCCGACGGCGGCGAGGACCTCACTCGCGCGGGCGGCGAAGGCGGCCGGGTCGTCGCCGCCGCGCTCGACCTCGCGGACGATCACCCCGGCCTCGAGCAGCACCAGGCGATCGCACACGCGCAGCAGCGTGCCCTGGTCGTGGGAGCTGAGCAGGATCGCCGTTCCGCGGTCGCGCTCGGCCAGCAGCGCCCCCGCCAATTGCGAGCGCCCGCGGGCGTCGAGCGCCGTGAACGGCTCGTCGAGCAGCAGCAGCTCCGGATCACCGGCGACGGCCCGGGCCAGCGCGACCCGCTGGGCCATGCCGCGCGAGAAGGTCGAGACCGGGCGATCGAGGGCGTCGGCCGGCAGCCCCAGGTCGCGGAGGACGGCGTCGGCTGGCCGCGAGGACAGGCCGGCCGCGTGCCGCAATTCGGCGAACAGCTCGAGGTTGGCGCGCGCGCCGAGGCCGGGATAAAGCTGCGGCGCGTGGGCGACGTAGGCCAGGCGGGCGCGCAGCTCGAGGTCGATGTCGCCGACCACGCGCCCGCCGAATTGCCGCTCACCGCCGTCGGGCTGCAGGAGGCCGGCGAGGATCAAGAACAGCGTGGTCTTGCCGGCCCCGTTGGCGCCGACGAGGCCGGTGATGGTGCGAGGGCGCAGCTCGAGGTCGACGCTGCGCAGGACGACCTTGCGGCCGAACCGCTGGGAGATCGATCTCAGGACGATCGGGGTGATCGGCTCGCGGGGGCCGCTCATGCCTTGTCCTGCCACGCGGCGCCCGGGTCGGCGTGGCGCGGCCGCGAGTCGAGGGCGTCGAGCTGGCAGTAGACCTGGTCGAGGGCGGCGACGATCGGCTCGCGCTCGCCGGGGCTGGCGGCCTCGAGCTTGCGCATCAGGGCCGCCTTGCGCTTCAGTAGCCGCTCGCGCAAGGAGGCGCGCGGGCGCAGAGCGAACGCGAGGCCGCAGGCGAACGCGACGAACAGACCGAAGCCGAGGCCGAGCCACTTGTAGGTGCGCGGGCGCGTGACGAGGCCGTCGATCACGAGGTCGTAGGCCTGGCCCTGCGGCATGGCGCCGATCTCGTAGACGTCGAGGTCGACGCGGCTCTCACCGTTCTCGTGCGGCGGCCGCACCGGGCCCTTCTTGGCGCCCTTGGTGAGCTTGAGGCCGTCGACCACGACGGTGCGGCCGTCGACGATCGGGAACGGGGCGCTCCAGCGGATCTCGGCGGTGCCATCGTGCTCGAGCAGGTAGGCGGTCGAGAGGTCGATCAGCTCGCCCGGCGGCAGCGGCCCGCTGATGGTGGTGAACGGCGCGTCCGCGTCGTGGTCGAGCACCTGGTCGGCGCGGTCGCGCACGACCAGGCCGGTGGCCCCTTCGGCGCCGTTGAGCTTGTAGGGCTTGCCGGGCCAGTAGGCGGACTCGCCGTCGACGAACACCTGCAGCAGGTGGTCGACCCGCGCGAGGTCGTTCTCCATCGACTCGACGCCGAACTGCACCGCCGAGCGCACGCGCGTCAGGTCGGTGGTGACCGGGAAGACGCGCATCTCGACGGCGACGCCCATGCGCTCGTCGAGGGTGAAGAAGGCCGACTTCCACGGGGCCCCGGCGTACGAGGCCTCGACGTGGAACAGGCCCTCGCCGGTGAGCGGGATGTCGCCGATGCGGGCGACGCCGTCCTCGCCGGTGGCGTCCTCGAAGCGCTTGCTGAAGCCGGTCGTGTCCTGCTTGACGATCGCCACCGGGATGCCGTTGATCGGCCGATCGTCGGGGCCCACGACGGTGACGCGCACGCTGCCGGGCAAGATCGTCGGCACCGCGCGCGGGCCCATCATCTGCCGCTTCTGCGGGGCCTGCGGGCGCAGGACCGCCAGCACCAGGGCCATGCCGACGTCCTTGCCGGTCAGCGAGAACGGCTGGCTGCGCTCGGTGCCGGTCGGCAGGTCGGCCTCGGCCACCAGCGAGACGTCGGCCGCGAGGGCGTCGAGCTCGGGGAAGCGCGAGGTGCCGCGGGCGTCGCTGACGGCCTCGCGGGTCTCGGTCTTGCCGTCGGGCCCGGTCAGCAGGAGTCGAACCTTGACGCCCACGACCGGGGTGCCGCCGCGCAGGTCGAGGGTGCCGACCAGCAGCGTGCCCTTCGGCGTGCCCGGGTTGTCGAACGCGACGCCCGGCAGCGGCACGTCGGCCTGGCTCGGCGGCGGCGCGGCGGGGCCCGAGCCCGGGTCGGTCGCGGGGCCGGCGGCGGCGCCGGACGAACCTGCCCCTTTGACCAGGAGCACGCGGAAGCCCTGGGCCGGCGACACGGCGATCGGCTGCGAGGCCTGGCGCTCGCCGTCGAGGTCGGCGCGGGCGACCGCGGTGCCGCCGTGGAACGCGGAGAGATCGGTGAAGTTGGCGCGGCCGTCCTGGCCGGCCACGACGGTCCGCGTCTCGGTCTTGCTGCCGTCCTGCGACTTCAGCTCGAGCTCGACGGTGACGCCCACCGCGGGCTGGCTGAACGAGCCGAGCAGCGCGCGCACGGTGATCGTGCCCGGCTCGGTCTGCGGGTCGGCGCGCGGGATGCCGGACATCGCCCGCGGGTCGATCGGCGGCCCGCCGGCCGGCTGGGCCGAAGCATGTCCCGTAAGACATGTCCCAACGAACATGAACGAAAGGGCAGCCGCGCGCAGCGGCCGGCGTGACGCAGTCATGGGCCGATCTCCCCCGAGCTCGCCGAGTTGCCGCGCTTCTCGCCGACGCTCACCTTGCTGCTGCGCGCGAGCGAGACGCCGCAGTGCTTGCAGAACTTGGCGTCGTTGTCGTTGTTGCCGACGCAGTTGGCGCAGATCCGCGAGGTGCGGTCGAGGTCCGGCGCCGAGATCTCGGTCATGTTGCGCACCGGCGCCGATGACTGCAGCGGCGGCGGCGTGGCGTCCTCGACCGGCGCGCGGGTCGGGGTCGCCGTCGTCGCGGCCTCCGGGCTGGCCTGGCGGTCGAGCTCGGACAGGACCTTCTGCAGCTCGGGGTGGAGGTCGCCGCCGCCGTCGAGGGCGCGCATGACCTCGATCGCGCGCACGCGGTAGGTGCCGATCACCGCCTCGAAGTCGGCGGTCGACAGCTTGCCCATGCCGTGGTCGAACTCGAGCTCCTTGATCGCGCGCAGCAGCCGGCGCTTCTCCTCGCGCAGCTCCGACTGGCTGAAGTGGCCGACGCCGCGGCCGACCTGGGCCAGCGAGTCGGGCCGGGCCAGCGCGCGCACCATCGCGAACATGCGGCCGAGCGCGTAGACCAGCATGGCGCCGGCGACCGCGAGGGCGATCGTCGCCTCCTCGAGCGGGCCGGCGGCGCGGGCGGCGAACAGCACCAGCGCGAACGCGAGGAGCGCGAGGCCGGCGGTCCACAGGGCGGTGCGCGGGGGCTTCGGCGCAGCCGCGGCGCGAGCTTCCTTGCTCTGCGGCGCTTCGGTCACGCTCAGGCGTCCTCTCCCGGCCCGTCGCTCTTGCGCGTGCCGACGCAGATCAGCGAACCCGCGAGCATGACGGCGAAGCCGAACCAGATCCAGTTGACGAGCGGGTTGATGTAGAGGCTCATCTGCGTCCAGCCGGTGGTCATGTCGACCTCCTGGATCGAGACGTACACGTCCTCGCCGAAGGTCATGTAGCGCGAGACCTCGGTGGTCGGCTGCTCGGGCAGCTGGAAGTACCACCAGCGGGCCGGCAGCAGGGTGGTCTTGTGGTCGCCGCCCTTGAGCACGGCGATGTGGGCCGTGATCATCTCTTTCTGCCAGTCCTCGGTCGCGCGCAGGCCGTCGTGGCGGATCACGTACTCACCGAGCTCGGTGGTGTCGCCGGGGCGCAGCGTGGTCTTGCGCTCGATCTTGTAGGCGTTGCCGGCCCAGCCGAAGAACATCAGCACGATGCCGAGGTGGACGATGTAGCCGCCGTAGCGCCGGCGCGCGCGCAGGACCAGGCCGATCATCGCGTCGAGGAGGCTCTGCGGGCGCTGGCGCCGGCGCAGGGCCACGCCGCGGTAGAACTCCTGGACGATGGTCCAGAAGGTGAAGGCGCACAGGCCGAAGCAGGCCAGGCCCCACGGCGAGCCGAGGCCGATCGCCAACAGGGCGATCACCGTGACCACGCCGGCGATCAGCGGGCCCATGAACTGCTTGATGAGGTTGACCTGCGAGGTCTTGCGCCACGCCAGCAGCGGACCGACGCCGGTCAGCAGCAGCAGCGCCAGGCCGAGCGGGCGCATGTAGCGGTTGAAGAACGGGGCGCCGATGGTGACGCGCTCGCCCGGGTCCTGCCAGGCGAGCAGGTCGGGGTAGCGCTCGGCGAGGACCATCCGCCACTCGGTGAAGGTCGGCCACATGGTCGCGCCGAGCACGAACAGCGCGGCGACCAGGAACAGCCAGTTGTTGACCAGGAACGCGAACTCGCGCGACAGCACGCTCTCGAGCTCGCCGCGCGAGCGCAGCAGCGGCAGGCGCCAGATCACCAGGCCGAAGCTGAACAGCACGATCACCAGCATGAAGGCGCCGAAGGTCCACGCCAGCACCGGGTCGGCGCCGAAGGCGTGCACGCTCTGGACCACGCCGCTGCGGGTCATGAACGTGCCGACGATCGTCAGCAGGAAGCTGACGACCACCAGCGACACGTTCCACACCTTCATCATGCCGCGGCGCTCCTGGATCATGATCGAGTGCAGGAACGCGGTGACGGTGAACCACGGCAGCAGGCCCGCGTTCTCGACCGGGTCCCAGGCCCAGTAACCGCCCCACCCCAGCTCCTCGTAGGCCCACAGGCCGCCGAGGATGAGGCCGAAGGTCAGGAACATCCACGAGAACAGGGTCCAGCGGCGGACGCTGCGCTGCCACGCGGCGTCGACCTGGCCGGTGATCAGCGCCGCCATGCCGAACGCGTACGGCACCGCCAGCGAGACGTAGCCGAGGTACAGGCTCGGCGGGTGCACGATCATGTAAAGGTTCTGCAGCAGCGGGTTCAGGCCCTTGCCCTGGGTCGGGATGTCCAGCATGTAGACGCCGAACGGGTCCTTGATGAACAGCAGCAGCCCGGCGAAGAACGCGGTGATGACCGAAAGGACAGCCGCGGCGTGCGGGATCAGCTCGCGGTGGCGGTTGCGGTTGGCGTGCAGCGCCAGCGAGGCGAACAGGGTGTGCAGCAGGACCCAGAACAGCATGCTGCCGTCGAGCCCGCCCCAGAACGACGTGATCTTGTAGAACAGCGGCATCGCGGCGTCGCTGGTCTTCTGCACGTACTGGATCGAGTAGTCGCCGGCGATGAACCCGTAGATGATGAGCGACGAGGCGAACGCCGCCAGGGCGAAGCTGGCGTACACGCCCTGCAGGCCGGCCTCGATCAGCCGCTCGGACCGACGCGCGGCGCCGAGGGCGGAGAAGCCGGTGCTGGCCAGGCTGAGCACGAAAAGCAGGAGGATCGAGGCTGTACCGAGGGTAGCGATGGACATGAGAGCTTCCTTGGGACAGGTCAGCGACCGTTCTTGCTGGGATCGGCGGAGGGCCGCTCCTCGTACTTCGAGGGGCACTTGGCGGCCATCTCCTCCGACTCGAAGCGGCCGCCCTGCAGCTCGCCGGTGAGGATGACCTCGCCGCCCTCGGCGAAGGTGTCGGGCACCATGCTGGTGAAGTGCACGGGCATGCGCCGACCCTCGCGCTCGATGTCGAAGGTGTAGTCGCCGGCCTCGCCCTTCTTCTGCTTGACGGTGCCGGGCACCACGGTGCCGTGGACCTTGATCATGCGGCCGCTGTACATGGCCGGGTTGTCGACGACCTTGTCGACGAAGATGTAGTCGAGCACGCCCTCGCCACTGCTGGTGCTGACGAGGTAGAACACCGCGCCGCCGACGAAGAGACCGATGAAGACCTTGGACGAGACGGGCAGCGCCATGATGGATTAGCCTCCGATGCTGATCATCGCCTTGTCCGGGCCTCCGTGGCCATCCAGGGCGAAAGTGTGACCCGCCTGCTTGAACCCGAGGACCGCGCGTACGCGCGCCGCGAGGGCGACCGGGCCGGCGGATCGCAGGACCGAGCGTAGATCGCCGGCGTCGTCGCGGGCGAGACAATTATGCAGCGATCCTGCGGCAGACAGCCGCAGCCGATTGCAAGAGGCGCAGAAGTTCTCGGTCATGGGGGCGATGACGCCGACGCGGCGGCCTGCGTGAGGGCCGGAGGCGACGCGCCAGTACGTCGCAGGGCCGAGGCCGCGCACGCCCTCGCCGCTGTCGCTCACGAGCGGCGCAGCGGCCGCGTCGGCGATGCGTTCGCGGATCTCCGCAGCCGGCATCAGCTCACCCGGGACATAGAGGCGGCCGGCAGACATCGGCATGACCTCGATGAAGCGCGGCACGTGGCCGCGCTGCCACGCCCACAGCGCGAGCTCGCCGAGCTCGCCGTCGTTGAAGCCGCGGATCGCCACGGTGTTGATCTTGATGTTCTCGAAGCCGACGTCGCCGGCAGCGTCGAGGCCGGCCAGCACCTCCGACAGCACGCCCCGGCGGGTGATCGCGGCGAAGCGCGCGGGGTCGAGGCTGTCGAGGCTGACGGTGAGGCCGCGCAGGCCGGCGCGACGCAGCGGCCCGGCCAGCTCGGCGAGCCGGGCGCCGTTGGTGGTCAGGGCGACATCGATCGGGATCGCCGCCAGCGCCTCGACCAGCTCGACCAGGCCGCGGCGCACCATCGGCTCACCGCCGGTGAGGCGCACGCGCTCGACGCCGAGGCCCGCGAACACCTGGACGATCGTGGCGACCTCCTCGAGCGTGAGCAGGTCGGCGCGCGCGAGCCGGTCGATGCCCTCCTCGGGCATGCAGTAGGTGCAGCGGTAGTTGCAGCGGTCGGTCAGCGAGACGCGCAAGTAGCGGATCCGCCGCGCCTGCGGGTCGACCAGAGTCCCCGGCAGGGAGGGCTCTCCGACCACCCCGGACGGCGGCCGCGCGGTGCGGAGTTGAACCAGGGTCATGCGCCGACAACCTGCTGCGACACCTTCATGTTACCACAGGTGCGGGCAGCGCCCGCCGGGGCCGAAAGCGGGCTCGGCCACGTGGCGGCCCCTGTAGCGGGCGGCCCGTGGCCGAGTTCGTCGGCCTCGCGCGCGGCGCGGGCCGAACTCGTGATCCGGCTCAGTGCGCTGCGGCCTTGTGCTCGGCCTTGGCCTCGGCCTTGTGCTCGCCGCCACCGTGACCAGCGCTGTGCTCGCCGCCACCATGACCGCCGCCGTGGGCTTCGATCTCGGCGAGGATCTTGGCGCGCCGCTCGGGCACGTTGTCGACGCCGACCGGGAGGCCCTTGCCCTCGTTCGTCTGCTCCTTCCAACGGACGAACGTCTCCTGCTCGTCGTTGAGGGCGTCACGGCTCTTGAGGTCGAACATCGTGAAGCCGAAGAAGATGCCGACGAAGATGATGGTGCCGAGGAAGACGAACAGGTGGAACTTGTCGTCGTACTTCAGGTGCATGAAGTAGGCGACCACCAGCGTCGCCTTCACGAAGGCGACGACCATCGCCACCGTGAGGCTGGCGGGGCCGAGGTCGGCGAACGAGACCGCGAAGGTCAGGCCGGTGAGGACGAACAGGGCGCCGATGACGCCGTTGTACGTGCTCATCGGCGAGATGTGCTCGTGGACCTCGTGCGGGTGCTCGACCGGCTGACCGTTGAGAAAGACCTTTGCCATGACAATCAACTCCGGGCGAGGGTCACTTGACCAGGTAGAGGAGCGGGAAGAGGAAGATCCAGACCAGGTCGACGAGGTGCCAGTAAAGGCCGGTGTTCTCGATCGCCACGTAGTTCTTGGCGCTGAACTCGCCGCGTCCGGCGCGGATGAACATCCACAACATGATGGCGAGGCCGATCACGACGTGCACGCCGTGGAGGCCGGTCATCAGGAAGTAGACGCCGAAGAAGATGTGCGGCAGGCCCTCGATCTCGTAGCCGTGGAGGTGCGCCGAGTAGAACTTGCCCGGCAGCATGCCGTGCTCGAACTTGGCGCTGTACTCGAAGTACTTGACCACCATGAAGATGCAGCCGCACAGCATGGTCAGCACGAGCATCAGGCGCAGCTTCTTGGCGTCGCCGAGCTGGATCGAGCGGACACCGAGGGCCATCGTGTACGACGAGGACAGCAGGACCACGGTGTTGATGCCGCCGGCCCACTTGCTGAGGTGCTCGTGCGCCTCGAGCACCATCTCCGGGTAGAACATCCGGAGGATGAAGTAGGCGAGGAACAGGCCCGAGAACATCAGGATCTCGGTGGCCAGGAAGAGCCACATCCCGAGCTTCGCCGAGGCCGTCTGCTGGCCCATCGTGTCGAAGTGGTGGGCCAGGTGCGGGTTGTGCTCGTCGTCGTCGACGTGGGCGGGCGCGTGGGCGTGATCGTTGCTCATGGCTTCGTACCCCGGTGAAAACTCAGCGTGGAGAGGCTCTCAGTGATGGAGGGCGCCGGCCGACTTGTCGATCTCGGGGAAGTCGTAGGGGCTGCCATGGATGTGCGGGGTCTCGTGGAAGTTGTGCTCGATCGGCGGGCTCTGGGTCTGCCACTCGAGGGTCACGGCGCCCCACGGGTTGGACGGGGCCTTGTCACCCTTCCACAGCGAGTGGAGCAGGTAGATGAGGGTCCACAGCAGGCCGAGCGCGAGGATGTACGAGCCGATCGTCGAGACCTGATGCATCACCTGGTACTCGGGCAGGTAGGCGTAGTAGCGCCGCGGCATGCCCTGGTGGCCCAGGAAGAACTGGGTCATGAAGGTGACGTTGAAGCCGACGAACACCAGGAGGCAGCCCCACTTGCCGGCGGTCTCGTTGAACATCCGGCCGGTCATCTTCGGCCACCAGTGATGGAGGCCGCCGATGAAGGCGACGACGGTGCCGCCGACCATGACGTAGTGGAAGTGCGCGACCACGAAGTAGGTGTCGTGGAGGTGGACGTCGATGGCCAGGGTCGACAGCGGCAGGCCGGTCAGGCCGCCGACCGTGAAGGTCCACAGGAACGCCATGCCGTACCAGCAGGCGGTGTTGTACTGGATGCTGCCGCCGTACAGCGTCGCAACCCAGGAGAACACCTTGATGGCGGTCGGCACGCCGACGGCGAAGGTCAGGAAGCTGAACAGCACGCCCGCCAGCTCGGACTGACCCGAGACGAACAGGTGGTGGCCCCACACGACGAACGAGATGACGGCGATGGCGACCGAGGACAGCGCGATGGCCTTGTAGCCGAAGATGTGCTTGCGGCTGTGGACCGTGATGATCTCCGAGATGATGCCGAAGCCCGGGAGGATCATGATGTAGACAGCCGGGTGGCTGTAGAACCAGAAGAAGTGCTGGAACAGCACCGGGTCGCCGCCCATCGCCGGGTCGAAGATGCCGATCCCGAGCGACCGCTCGACGATGAGCAGCAGCAGCGTGATCGCCAGCACCGGCGTCGCCAGCACCTGGATGACCGCGGTCGAGTAGATCGCCCACACGAACAGCGGCATCCGGTTCCAGTTCATGCCCGGCGCGCGCATCTTGTGCACGGTGACGACGAAGTTCAGGCCGGTGAGGATCGACGAGAAGCCGGCGATGAACACGCCTGCCGTCGCGGTGATCACCGCTGTCCCCGTACTCGTCGAATACGGCGTGTAGAACGTCCACCCCGTGTCGAGACCGCTCGTCAGGATGGCGACGATCAGGAACACCGCCGCGACCGAGTAGACGTAGAAGCTCAGCAGGTTGAGCCGCGGGAACGCCACGTCCTTGGCGCCGAGCATCAGCGGCAGCAGGAAGTTCCCCAGCGCCGCCGGTACGCTCGGGATGATGAACAGGAACACCATGATCGCGCCGTGCAGCGTGAAGACCTGGTTGTAGGTCTGGGCGCTCATGAAGTCCTGGTCCGGCGTGAACAGCTCGGTGCGCAGGACGATCGCCAGGATGCCGGCGATCAGGAAGAAGAACATGACCGACGCCAGGTACATCAGGCCGAGCCGCTTGTGGTCGACGGTGACGAGCCAGGACATCAGGCCCCGCTTCGAGACCAAGTAGCTCGGCTCGACGGCGGGGTGTGGGTCTTGCGACTGGACAGCAGTGGACATGGGAAACTCCGTGGAGTGCCGCGGGCGACGCGTTACTTCTGGGCCTTGATGTAGGCGATGAGCGCGGCGATCTGCTTGTCGTCGAAGCGCCCGGCGAAGCTGGGCATCTGCGGGCTGAAGCCGGACACGATCTTGGCGTTGGGCTCGAGGATCGACTCGCGGATGTAGTTCTCGTCGACGGTGATCGTGCTGCCGTCGGCCAGGGTCTCGGTCTTGCCGAACAGACCCTTGAAGCTCGGGCCGGTCTTGACCGTGCCGTCGGTGGTGTGGCAGCTCGCGCAGCCGCCACGGGTGACGACGCGGGCGCCGAAGTCCTCGGCCGTCTCGGCGTCGCCCTGCTTGAGCTCGCAGGCCTTGGCGAGCACCGCCTGGTACTCCTCCTGCGGGACCACGTGGACGCGGCCGACCATGCTCGAGTGCTCGTCACCGCAGTACTCGGTGCACATCAGCGGGTACAGGCCCGCCTTGGTCGCCTCGAACCAGAGCACCGTGTAGCGCCCGGGGACCACGTCCTTCTTCAGGCGGAACGCCGGCAGGTAGAACGAGTGGATGACGTCGACCGAGGTCATGGTCAGGCGCATCGGCTGGCCGACCGGGACGTACAGGTCGTTCGTCAGCGAACAGCCCTTCACCTCGGGGTACTCGATCGTCCACGACCACTTCTGACCCGTCACCCGCACGTCCATCGCGTCCGGCGGCGGGGTCACCTGCTTCATGTATTCGACCTCGCCCCAGATGAACAGGATGACGAAGAAGACCGTCGGGATGGCGCTCCAGATGAACTCGAGCTTGCCGTTGTGGGTCAGCGGCGAGGTCTTGGCGTGGCCATGGGCGGGCTTCTTGTACTTCCACATGAAGTACGCCTGGACCCCGATCATGCCGACGAAGGCGACGCCGCAGAGGATCCAGAAGAAGATGTAGAGCGTGTCGAGCGCCTCGGCGTTGGCCGAGGCCGCCGGCAAGAGGCTCCACGGGGAGTCCGACATCGGCGGCGTGCCCGGGTTCGAGGGCGGCAACGCTGCTTCCGCGGCGGCAGGGGCGATCAAGAGCGAGAAGAGCACGGGGTTACCTCCGCAGGACCCTGTCAGGTCGTGGCCCGGCGTTCGCGCCGCCAGTACACGAGCAGGGTTGTTCCGATCAATAACACAGTCACGGCGCCCGCGATGCGCATGAGACCGAACGCAAACGGGCCGTAGCGACCGAGGGTCGCATCGTAGTGAAAGCAACTGAGGATGAGCCGGTCGATGGTGGTCCCGACGCGACCCTCGCTCGCCTCGATGAGGCCGAACTTCAGGTCGCTGGGGTTGTACGACAGGCCGTAGACGTAGCGGGCGATCTTGCCCTCGGGGGACAGGAACGCGATCACCGCCGGGTGCGCGTACTGGTCCTGCTCCGGGTCGTACGTGTACGAAATCCCGAGCTGGGCCGCGAGCAGGCGGACGTTCAGAGCGTCGCCGGTGAGGAAGGCCCAGTCGGCGTCATCGCCCCGGTTCAGCGAGTTCAGGTGGTTCTGCCGCTTCGGTGCGGCCAGCTCCGGCGTCTCGCGCGGGTCGATGCTGACGGTGACCACCCGGAAGTGCTCGTCCCCCGGCGTCCAGTCGAGCTTGTGCAGCGCGTCGGTCAGCTCGTTGAGCTGGACGTTGCAAAGCACCGGACAGCGGAAGTAGTTCATCGTCACCAGCACCGGCCGCTTGCCGTCGAGGTAGTCCCCGAGCGTGACCCGCTTGCCGGTGTGGTCGACGAACGCGAGGCCGCGGTCGACGTCGAGGCCGAGGTGCTCGTCGACGTCGATCGCCGTCATCGCCGGCGCCAGCATCTGGTTGCTGCCCGCCTCGCGCGCCTCACCGGGCGCAGCGCGCACGACCGCGGCCGACCCGAGGGCCAGCGCGGCGGCGAGACATGCTGCGGAGATCCGGCAAGACATGGCGACGACTCGACGACTCAGTGGGCAGGCGCCGGCGCGGGCGTGGTCTTGCCCGGGTCGCTCTTGGCGCCGACCGGCTCGACGGTGCCGCCGGGCGCAGGCTTGCTGCTCTCGGACTGGCCCTTGTCGGCGTTGATCGGCATGGCCTCGTCCTTGGTGCCCGGGGGCAAGTTGGCGGGGGCGCCCTCGGCCGGCTTGGCGGCGCCGTCAGCCGGCGCAGCAGCGGCAGCGCCCTCGGCCGGCGCGCCCGCAGGCGCGGTGCCCCCGGCCGGCGCGGTGCCCTCGGCCGGCGCGGTGCCGTCGGCCGGAGCCGCGGCACCCTCGGCGCCCGGGACCGCGGGCGCGGTGCCGTCGGCCGGCTCACCGGCGGGCGGCGTGCCCGTCGGCGCGGCGGCCTTCTGCCCGCCCGCGGCGACGTCGTCGGGATGGACCCACCCGGCCGGCGCCGCGAAGGCGCCGATCTTCTCCGGCTTGGCGAGGATCAGGTCGCGCGCCGAAGCCAGCGGGATGTAGTTGTAGCGAGCGGCGACCTTGCCGTTGGCGTCGGTCAGCACGTCCTCGCCGGCGCCGCGGGTCCGCGCGTCCATGTCCGCCCGGTACTTGGCGAGCAGGCTCGAGCCCTCTTTGCCGCGCTCGGCGGTGAGGTCGCGGGCCTGGTCGTTGAACAGCTGCACGCAGGTGACCAGCGACAGCAGCGTCAGCGCGCCGAGGCCCCAGATGATGTTGAACAGCTCGCGCGTCGGCGGCGCGTCGAGCTCGTGGCCGCCGCCGTGGCCGTGGCCGGGGCCGTGTGAAGTGGAGTCGTGGTGATGCTCGGTCATGACTGCCTCCGCTCCGCTCAGAAGTTCTCGAACTGGATCGACTCCGCGATCCGCGGGTCACCGGTCGGGACCAGGGCCTTGCGGCCGAGCGCCCAGGTGAAGCCGGCGATGAACACGCCAGCCACGCCGAGCAGCGCCAGGAAATCGACCGGGCCGATGTGCAGGTGCATCACGTGGTCCGTGCTCTCCTGGGCGTGGTGGTGCGCCAGGACCGGCTGGACCAGCCAGTACATGTCGACGACCTCCATGAACAGGATCCACACCGCGGCCAGCGTCAACGGCAAGGCGTTGCGCTTGGAACCGCGGGGCAGCAGGAAGAAGAACGGGATGAAGAAGCGGCCGCCGGCGAGCAGGAAGGTCAGCGGCAGGAAGTCGTCGGCGATGCGGTAACCGAACCACATCGTCTCTTCCGGGATGTTCGCGTACCAGATCAGGAAGTACTGGCTGAACGCGATGTACGTGTAGAACACCGTGAAGCCGAACAGGAACTTGCCGAGGTCGTGGAAGTGCTCGGTCGTGACGACGCCGCGCAGGTAGCCCGACTTGTGCAGCAGGATGATCGTCAGCGTGATGAACGCGAAGATCGAGAGGGCGCTGCCGGCGAAGTAGTAGACGCCGAACATGGTCGAGAACCAGTGCGGGTCGAGCGACATCAGCAGGTCGAACGCCGCGAAGGTCAGCGACAGCGCGAACAGGAACAGCGCCGGCGCGGCCCAGAACCGCATCGAGTGCGCGGCGCGCATGCCGGCCTCGGGGTTGCCGTCGGAGCCGGTGCTCTTGCCGTAGAAGAACGCCGAGAGGCCCGTCCAGACCACGAAGTACGTGATCATGCGGTACAGGAAGGACGTCTCGTTGAGGTAGCCCTTCTTCGCGTTGAGCATGAAGTCATGCTCGACCGCGGCGACGTCCGTCCAGTGATAGAGGTCGTGGGCGCCGAGGAAGATGATCGGCAGGCCGAGGAGGCACATCACCGGCAGGGTGATCATGGCGTTCTCGGCGATCCGGCGGACCGCGATCGACCAGCCGGCGCGGACCAGGTGCTGGACGATGACGAAGAACAGACCGCCGAGGCCGATGGCCAGACAGACCATGTAGGCGACCAGGTAGGCGTACCAGAACGCGTGGCTGTCGCCGTGCGAGGTCGCCCAGGCGCCGCCGATGCCGGCGGCCCCGATCAGGAGGCCGATGATCGGCATCTTGCGCCACATCGAGCCGGCCGGGATGTGGACCTGATCGGCCGGGATGACGAACGGCTTGTCGTGAGCGTGGCTCATGGCTACTTGGCCTCCTCGGGCGTGCGCGCGACCTGCAGCGTGCGGACCCACACCGAGATCGCCCAGCGGTCTTGCGCCGGGATCTGGGCGGCGTACGGCATCATCGTGCCCTTGCCGTTGGTGATGACGTCGAAGAAGTGGCCGAGCGGCATGGCCCGGATCTGCGGGTCGTTGAGGTTCTTCGGAGCGACGCTGAAGCCGCCGCCGCGCTGAGTCGCCACGCCCTGGCCGCCGCCCGTGTAGTCGTGGCAGGGCTGGCAGTAGATGTTGTAGCGCTCCTCGCCGCGGGCCATCAGCTCGGTGCTGAGCTTGATCGCCGCCGGGAGACGGTCGAGCAGGCGGCCGTCAGGGCCGCGGCCGCGGTACAGCTCGTCGTCGTCGTGCAGCTGCCCGACGGCCACGGTGCCGGCCAACGGCAGGCGCGCCGCCCTACCCTCGCACTGGTTCGGGTTGTGGGCCTTGGCGCAGTCGACGGTCTGGAAGAACTCGTTGACCTCCTGGGCGTCGAAGCGCTGCTGGAAGTCCATCTGGTTGATCAGGTGGACCGGGGGCAGCTCGGACCGGTTGCCCTGACAGCCCGCGAGGGCGCCGAGCGTACCGAGGCAGAGGGCGATGGCCTGGATCTGGTTCGTGCGTGCCATGTCAGTCCTCGACCTCCTCGATGTGCAAGGCGCCGGTGCGCTCGAGCAGCTCGCGGGTCTTCTGCGGGTCGTACTTGGGGTCGCGCGCCTCGATGGCGATGAAGAACTTGTCGTCCGTGTGGCGCAGGAACCGCTCGCTGTTGAACAGCGAGTGGTACCACATGGGCAGCCGGTTCAAGCCCAGCATGCCGAACACCGCGCCGAACGACGCGAACAGCACGCCGAGCTCGAACGTCACCGGCACGAAGGCCTGCCAGCTGAAGTACGGCTTGCCGGCGATGATGATCGGGTAGTCGACCGTCGAGGTCCACCACTGCAGCAGCATCGCCAGCGAGGCGCCGGTCATGCCCATGGCGAACACGATCCACGGCAGCACGCTGGGACCGAGGCCCATGGCCTTGTCGAGGTTGTGCACCGCGAACGGCGTGTGCGAGTCCCACACCTTGTAGCCGGCGTCCCGGACCTGCTCGCACGCGTGGTAGACGGCGCGGGCCGTGTCGTACTCGGCGAGCAAGCCGTAGGTCTTCTTCTTGATGGGCTTACTCATGGCTAGTGCTGCTCCCCGTGCGAATCACCGTGCGAATCACCGTGGTAGTGCGGGTTTGCGATCGCCATCACGCTCTTGACCTCGCCGATGGCGACGGTCGGGAGGTAGCGGACGAACAGGCAGAACAGGGTGAAGAAGAGGCCGAAGCTGCCGACCAGGGTCGACACGTCCCACACCGTCGGCGAGTAGTAGTCCCAGCTCGACGGCAGGAAGTCGCGGTGGAGCGAGGTCACCGTGATGACGAAGCGCTCGAACCACATGCCGATGTTGACGAAGATCGAGAGGATGAACAGCCACACCACCGAGCGCCGGATCCGCTTGAACCAGAAGAACTGCGGCGAGATGACGTTGCAGCTGACCATGATCCAGTAGGCCCACCAGTAGTCACCGAACAGGCGGTTCTGGAACGCGAAGCTCTCGTACGGGTTGCCCGAGTACCAGGCGATGAAGAACTCCATCGCGTACGCGTAGCCGACCATCGTGCCCGTCAGCAGGATGATCTTCGCCATGTTCTCGAGGTGCTTGACCGTGATGATGTGCTCGAGCTTGAACCAGGCCCGAACCGGCAGCAGCAGGGTGAGCACCATCGCGAAGCCGGAGAAGATGGCGCCGGCGACGAAGTAGGGCGGGAAGATCGTGGTGTGCCAGCCGGGCAGCTGCGAGGCGGCGAAGTCGAAGGACACGATCGTGTGCACGGAGAGCACCAGCGGGGTGCTCAGACCGGCGAGGATCATGTAGGCCTTCTCGTAGTTGAGCCAGTGGCGCGTGGACCCGCGCCAGCCGAGCGAGAACAGCCCGTAGGCGAAGCGCCGGATCGGCGTCTTGGCCCGGTCGCGCATCGTCGCCAGGTCGGGGATGAGGCCGACGTACCAGAACAGCAGCGAGACCGTGAAGTAGGTCGAGACCGCGAACACGTCCCAGAGGAGCGGGCTGCGGAAGTTCGGCCACATCTCCATCTGGTTCGGCAGCGGCAGCGGCCAGTAGATGAACCAGGGGCGACCGGTGTGGAACGTCGGGAACTGCAGCGCGCAGATGACGGCGAAGATCGTCATCGCCTCCGCGGCGCGGTTGATCGACGTGCGCCACTTCTGGCGGAACAGGAACAGAACCGCCGAGATGAGCGTCCCGGCGTGGCCGATGCCGACCCAGAACACGAAGTTGACGATCGCCCAACCCCACGCCACCGGGTTGTTGAGGCCCCAGATGCCGGTGCCCATGTAGAGCAGGTAAGCGATCGAGATGAGGTACACGCCGAGCAACATCACCGACGGGATGAACGCGATCCACCAGCGGCTGCTGGGGACCTCGATCGGCCGCGCGACGGCCTCCGTCACGTCGTGGAAGGTGACGTGGTCACCCTCGACGAGTTCCATGCGGCCGGTGATCGGGTCGAGTTCGTCTTTGTACTGAGCCATGTGCGTCACCTGGGCTTAGTGCGCCGGGGCGTGGTCGGCCTTGTGCTCGGCGGCAGCACCGTGGGGTGCGGCAGCAGCGGGCGCGGCGGCCGGCGCCGGAGCGGACGGAGCGAGCTCGGTGTTGGGGTTGCGGATCCGGCCGAGATAGGTGGTGCGCGGCCGCGTGTTGAGGTCGGAGAGGACGCCGTAGTGCCGGATGTTGGCGCGGAGCTGCGAGACCCGAGTGGTCGGGTCGGCGACATCGCCGAACACGATGGCCTGCGAGGCACACGACTGCTCGCACGCCATGACGATGACGCCGTCCTTGACGGTGTCCTCGCCCGCGGTGTGGGCCTGGATCTTGGCCTCTTGGATCCGCTGGACGCAGTACGAGCACTTCTCGATGACGCCGCGGAAGCGCACCGTGACGTCCGGGTTCTTCTGCATCCACAGCAACTTCTCGTCGTCGCTGTTGATCGGGTCGCGGTTGAAGTTGAAGAAGTTGAACCGCCGGACCTTGTACGGGCAGTTGTTGGCGCAGTACCGCGTGCCGATGCAGCGGTTGTACGCCATGTCGTTCAGGCCCTCGGGGCTGTGCGCGGTGGCGGCCACCGGGCACACGTTCTCGCACGGGGCGGTCTCACAGTGCTGGCACAGCATCGGCTGGACGACCGCGGCCGGGTCCTCCTTGGCGCCGCTGTAGTAGCGGTCCAGGCGGATCCAGTGCATCTCGCGGCCGTTGGCGACCTGGGCCCGGCCGACGACCGGGATGTTGTTCTCGGCCTGACAGGCGACGACGCAGGCGCTGCAGCCGTTGCACTTGTTGAGGTCGATGACCATGCCCCACTGCTGCTTGCCGACCATCGCCGGCGCGCCGAAGTCGGGGTGGGTGTTGTGATCCCACAGCGAGACCAGCTTGTCGGCCGCCATGAGGTCGCCCTTGATGGCGAACTCGCGGCCGGTGGCCTTGAAGTGGTCGACGGTGGTCTCGCGCACGATCGGGCGCTCGGGGTAGCCGCGGCCCGGATTCAGCAGCTTGGGGTCGTGGTCGTCGCGCGTCGACGCGGTGTCGATCGCTGGCGACAGCGAGCCCCAGTCCTGCGTCGAGTAGATCTTGCGCTGACCGCCGGCCTTGCTGACGTCGCCGCCCTGGACGAACCAGAGGTTGGCGGCCGACTGCAGGGGGTAGACATCGATGCCCGAGCCGTTGGCGGCGAGGCCGATGTTCTCGCGGCCGTAGCCGAGCGCGAGCGAGACGGTGTCGTCGGCCTGGCCCGGGGCGATCCAGATCGGGATCTGGATCGAGCGGCCGCCGACGCTGACGGTCACGAGGTCGCAGTTCTCGACGCCGAGCTTGCGCGCGGTGTCGATGCTGACGTAGGCCGCGTTGTCCCAGGTCAGCTTCGTCATCGGGTGCGGCAGCTCCTGCAGCCACCCGACGTTGGCGAACCGACCATCGGCGACCTTGGGGTCGATGTGGAAGTTGATCTCGAACTTGCTGGCGGTGAAGTCGGCCGCCTTGATCGCCTCGGCGACCTTGGCGTACTCGCGCGGGATCGGGTTCTGGCCCGAGCGCGGGACGCCGTGGACGACGCCGTCGTGCAGCCAGCGGCGCCAGACCTTGTCGGACCACATGGCGCCGAGGGCCTTCCGCCAGTAGCCCTGGACCAGGCTGTAGCCGTCGACCTGAGCGTCGCTGGCGATCCAGGACAGCAGCTCGAGCGCGCTCTTGCTCTGGTGGAGCGGAGCGATCAGCGGCTGGACGATCGAGATGGTGGCGTCGGCCGCCTCGAGGTCGCCCCACGCCTCGAAGTAGGTGGTCGCGGGCAGGTGCCACGCGGCCAGCTTGCCGGTCTCGTCGTTGTAGAGGCCGTGGTGGATGAGCGTGACGCCCTTGAGCTTGCCGGCCAGGTCGAGCTCGCCCGGGGTCTCGTAGACCGGGTTGCACTCGACGACCAGCACGGTGTCGATGCCGGCGCCGAGCGCCGCCGCGAGCGCGGTGACCGGCTCGGCCACCACCGCGGTGTCGTCGTGGCGCAGGCGGACGCTGCTGCCGACGTTGCCGAGCATGACGTTGATGAGCAGGCCGAGCGCGTGGACCCACGCGGGCTGGCGCTCGCCGACGATCACGAGGCTGTGCGCGTCGCGGGCGTCCTTGGCCGCCAGCAGGTCCTTGGCCAGGACCTTGACGAACTGCTGCTCGGCGTCGGTGAGGGTGACGGCCGGCAGGCTGCCCAGCACCGCCTCGGCGCCGCTCGGCGCCTTGGTGCTGCCCTTGATCTCGTTCATCAGCGCGACGAGGACCGCGCCGACCTGGCTGGCGCGCATGCGCAGGCGGTGGTCGGCCTGGGCGCCGGTGATGCTGAAGTGCGGCTCGACGACGTAGAGCCGGTTCATGCTGGCGGCGTCGTCCTGCGAGTGGACGTCGCGGCCGGCGGCGAACTCCCGCTGGAGGCGGACGCTGTCTTGCTCGCCGCACAGGAAGTCGGAGTCGGCCGAGAAGATGACGCGCGTGCCGGCGGGGGTGACCTGGCCGCCCGCGCTGCCCTTGCCCTGGATGTGCGAGGTGAAGCGGGTGCCCGCGCCACACAGCATCTCGGCGCCGGCGTCGGCGTTCTGCGAGCCGACGACGTCGCCGTTGTAGAGCTTGGCCTTGGGGAAGTTGGTGGTGAAGGTCTTGACGGCCTCACGCAGCGACGGCGACAGCACCGTCGGCAGCACGACCGCGAGCCCCTGGCCGCCCTTGCCGCGCAGCGCCTTGAAGGTCGCGCCGAGCTCCTCGGTGGCGGTGTCCCAGTCGGTCGCCTCCTGCACGTCGCCGTTGCGCTTCAGCGGGGTCCGCGAGCGCGCCGGGTCGTACAGGACCATGACGCTGGCCTGGGCCCACGAGTCGGTCGCGCCGAGCGAGCCGCTGTGGCGCGGGTTACCCTCGACCTTGGTCGGGCGCCCGTCCTGCGACTCGACCAGCAGGCCCTGCACGGTGCCGCCGACCTGGTACGCGGTGGCGTAGAAGACCGCCTGGCCGGGGATGGTGTCCTCGGGCCGCTTGCTCAGCGGGACGATGTGCTCGACCGGCTTGCGCACGCACCCGGCCGAGACCAGCGCCGTCGAGGCGCCGACGAGGCCCATGAACTTGCGCCGCGCCAGCGAGGTCGCGGGCACGAAGCTGGTGCCGCCGCCGCTCTGCTGCGCGCTCGCGTCCTTGAGGCCCGGGAACTCGTCGTGCTGCGGGGCCAGCGTGCCGTCGTGATCCGCGAGGCTGCGCCAGTATGCCTTGAGGTTGTCGGTGGACTTGGTCATGCGAAAAACCTGTCTGGCGGCGGGTTAGCGGTGGCACCCCGAGCAATGCTCCGGCGGGTTGACGTCGCGCTTGCGCTTCGGATCCTTGGCGGCGTCGTACGCCTTGCCGTCCGTGGCGGGGTCCCACGCCATGTTGGTGATCTGATCGACGGGCCGGAGGTTCGGCTCCGGGTTGCGGTGACACTCGAGGCACCAACCCATCGACAGCGGCTGGTCCATCTCGACGATCGTCATCTGATCGATGCGACCGTGGCAGGACGAGCAGCCGACGCCCGCCGCGAGGTGCGGGCGGTGATCGAAGAACGCGAAGTCCGGCAGCTGGTGGACGCGCACCCACGGGATGGTCTCGCCCGTCTCGAAGCTGTCGCGCACGAGCTTGAGCCGCGGGCTGTCGGTCTTGACCAGCGAGTGGCAGTTCATGCAGGTCGCCGCCGGGGGCACGGCCGCGACGGCGGCGCGCTCGACCGTGTTGTGGCAGTAGCGACAGTCCATGCCCATGTCACCCGCGTGCAGCTTGTGGCTGAACGGCACCGGCTGGATCGGGCGGTAGCCGACGTCCGTGTACTTCGGCGAGAAGTAGTACCAGACGAAGCCGACGAGGCCGGCGAGCGCGAAGGGGCCGAGCACAGCGACGGCGAGCGGGATGTTGTTGGTCCAGCGGGGAAAGATGGCCGGCACTTCAGTTCACCCTCTTCTTAAAAGGTCCAGGGAGGCCGCAGGGACCCCCCGTGCTGGGACGTGTTCGTGGCGCGACATGAAAGCAGCGAGAAACGACCAGGACCCTTGTTTCGCGGCGCACCCTAACAGCACCGCGGGCGCCAGTGCAACAGTCGTGAGCGGGCCCGAGGTCGAATGCGCCGGCAAGTTTCGCGGCATTTCGTATGGATTGTGAATGACGGGCTCGGCGCCGCCGACCGGTGCGACCGCGGGTCTCAGTCCGGGCGGTCGAGCGCGGCGCTGCGGCGCGTACAGGTGTTCGCAAATCGCAGATCCGAGGCGCGGCCCGGGCGACATGTGCGGAGGCACAAGAGACCCGAAGTGCGATCTCTCGAAGGCCGCTGAGGCGGCTTTTCGGCTCGCCGTATGCGTCTGCGTCGCGAGACCGGGACAGCGGCGATTCGTCGCTCACGGCGCCGTCGCTGCGGGCGCGCTGGCCTGCTCGCGCCAACGCGGAGAGAAGGTTTTGATGTAACTCACCACTGCGCGCACGTCGTCGTCGCGCAGACCACCCCACGCAGGCATGCCCTTGTCGACCTTGCCGCGCTTGATGGTATTGGCGAGGTCGCCATCGGTCGGCAGTTCGTCGCCCGGTGTCGACTTATAAAGGAAGTGCGCCGCCCGAAAGTCCCGTGCTTCGAGGTTGCGCGCCGCCGGGCCGTTGCCGCCGCCGTCGTAGCCGTGACACGAGGCGCAGTAGCGGTTGAAGAGCTTCTGCCCGTGATTGAGGGTTTCGGCCGGGATGTCGACGCCGCCCAGCCGCTGCGCCTCGGCAAACGGCGGAGGCCCCGCTTCGCAGGCCAGCAGCAGGCAGGACGCGACGAAGAGGAATCGCCGGACCGGCAATCCAGCGACCACAATCGCCGTGTTGAATTTGATGTTCAATGTCATGAGTCGGAATTGAACACCGTCACGGAGACCGGTTGCAGCCCCCGGACCGCTGGCGCATCTCCCGGAGGACGTGCTGCGAGCGATGGAACACCTCGTCGAGGCCCAGCTCGTCGTCGCTGCTGTAGTAGCCGCGGATGTTGCCGTCGCCGTCGATGAGCACGAGCTTGGTGGTGTGCGCGATGTCGATCATGCCCGACGGCCCCGTCCGCTTGTCCATCGCGGTGGCGAACCCGCCGACGACGAGCTTCTCCATGGCCTCGTAGGGCCCGGTGACGAAGCGCCAGCGGCTCTCGTCGGCGCCGAGGTGGCCGGCGTAGGTCTTGAGCACCGCCGGCGTGTCGGTCTCGGGGTCGACCGAGAAGCTGATCAGCTTGACGGCGTCGATGCCGTGCTGGACGTAGCGCTCCTGCAGGCCCAGCATGGCCCGCGAGATCTTCGGGCACGTGCTCGGGCACGAGGTGAAGATCAGGCCGGCCACCCACACCTGCCCGCGCATCGACTCGGGCGTGAACGGCTGGCCGTCCTGGTCGACCAGCTCGAACGCCGGCAGCTGCGACAGCACCGGCGGCGGCTCGGGCACGTGGCGGGTGCACGGGCGCATGGCGGTGACCAGCACGAAGCCGGCCACGGTGGCGAAGTGCCACGGGTACTGCATGAACTTGCGGCGCAGCCAGCCGCCCTCGACCATGCCAGGCAGCTCGGGCTCGCGGGGCTCGGGGCCGTCGCTCATCGCAGCACCACGTCGAGCACGAGGCCCACGATCAGCGCCGGCAGGTAGATCAGCGAGGCGAAGAAGAACTGCCGCGCCCACCGCATCTCGCTGGCGCGGTCGCCGAAGGCGCGCAGGCCGGTGCAGGCCCAGCCGAGGAAGCCGAGGCTGAGCAGCAGGGCGAGCGCGCAGTAGAGCGGACCGGTGAGGCCGATCACGCTCGGCAGGATCGAGATCGGCAGCAGCAGCATCGACCACAAGAACGCCTGCACGCGCGCGGCCGACTCGCCGCGGACCACGGACACGCAGCGGATGCCGGCGCGCGCGTACTCCTGGCGGCGGAACAGCATGATCGCCAGGAAGTGCGGCATCTGCCACACCAGCAGGATCAGGAACAGGGCGATGCCGCCGAGGTCGAGCCGGCCGGTCACCGCGGTCCAGCCGAGCAGCGGCGGCGCGGCCCCCGGGAACGCGCCGATCAGCAGCGCCAGCGGCGTGCGGTACTTGAGCGGGGTGTACACCAGCACGTAGCCGACGGTGGCCCACAGCGTGAGCAGCAGGGTCAGCGGGTTGGTGAACAGCGACAGGGTCGCGACCGAGGCCAGCAGCAGCGCGGCGGCGAAGCCGAGGCCGGTCGCGGAGGACATGCGGCGGGCGGCCAGCGGGCGGTCCTTGGTGCGGGCCATCAGCGGGTCCCTCGCCCGCTCGAGCCACATGTTGAAGGCGCTGGCGGCCGCGACCGCGAGGCTGGCCCCGACCACGCCGGCGAACCCGGCGGCGAAGCCCGGCGAGCACCAGCCGTCGGCCACGGTCTCGGCCGGGAACGGCGCGTCGTCCGACTGCAGCGCCAGCCAGGCGGCGCCGGCGGCCGTCATGGCGCACATGCGGGTGACGCCGGGCTTGGTCAGCTCCCACAGGTCGCGGCCCGGGGTGTGGCGCTTGCGCTTCGGCGCGGGGATGTCCGAAGGGACATGTTCCGAAGGACTGGCGGTGTCGTGGCTCACAGTTGCACCGCCTTGCCCTCGTTGCGGCAGAAGCTGTCGAACGCGCGGTAGGCGTCGGCGCAGGCGCAGTCCTTGGTCCGCTTGCACTGGGTGCCGCGCTCCTTGCAGGTGAGGAACACCCACTTGCCGTCCATGCTCTCGCTGGCGGGCAGCTTGGCGCAGCCCTCCTTGCGGTCCTGGCTCTTGAGACAGTGGAAGATGGCCTGCTTGACGCCGTGGTTGCACATCACCGCGGTCGCGTCGCACTGCTTGTGCCAGGCGATGACGGCGTCGATGCAGCCCTCGGCGTCGAGCGACTTGCCCTTCTCTTCCATCACCGGGAACACCGCCTGGACCACGCGCTCGCCGTGCACGTAGGCCCGGTGCATCTGCCAGGTCATCAGGCCGCCGAGCGCGAAGATGCCGATCATCACGGTGCGCAGGCTGAGGCCTCGCGACTGCGTCTCCGGCCGCGGAGGACCGGCAGAAGGGTCAGGGCTTGTCACGGGCGCGACGCTAGCCGCCGAGGCCGGGGCGGTCAACGGCGCGGCGACCGGCGGTCGCACCCTCCGGGCACGCCGTCCGGCGCCCGTGTGGATCCTCCTATGTCCCCGTGCTATGCGGCGTGGCGCGATGCTCGGACATTTCTGGACGATCGGGCCCAACCTGCGACACCGCCTGCTGCCCCACGCGGCGCCGGCGGCGACGCCGTGGTCCACGACCTTGCAGGACCGTCGGGTCGGCGAGGTGCGCCTCACCGGGGCGCTCGCCCGCCTGCCCGGCGCGCAGGAGCTGGTGGTCCTGGTCCACGGGCTCGGCGGGGCGATCGACAGTTCGTACGTCATCAAGGCGGCGCGGGCGGCCGCGGCGGTCGGGCTCGACAGCCTGCGCCTGTCGCTCCGCGGCGCCGACCG
This sequence comes from Nannocystis bainbridge, assembly GCF_028368995.1. Lineage (GTDB taxonomy): Bacteria > Myxococcota_A > Polyangia > Nannocystales > Nannocystaceae > Nannocystis > Nannocystis bainbridge. The sequence continues at coordinate 2,413,798 of NZ_JAQNDL010000001.1, forward strand.
CAGCGGCGAGGACTTCTATCACGCGGGCCTCGTCGACGACCTCACCGCGGCGCTGCAGAGCCCTGCGCTCGCCGACTACGCCCGCGTGTACGTGATCGGCTTCTCGCTCGGCGGACACATGACCTTGCGCTGGGCGATGACACCGAGCGACCCGCGCGTGCGGGCGGTCGCCAGCGTGTGCGCCCCGCTCGACCTGGCGGCCGGCTGCGCCGCGATCGACCACCCACGCGCCGCCCTGTACCGCGGCCACGTGCTGGCCGGCCTGCGCGAGATCTACGCCGCCGTCGCCGCCCGCAGGCCGGTGCCGACGCCGCTGCCGCTGATCCACACGATAAAGACCATCCGCGCGTGGGACCGCCTCGCGGTCGTGCCGCGCCACGGCTTCTGCAGCGTCGACGACTACTACGCCAGCGAGAGCGCCGGCCCGCGGCTGCGCGCCCTCGCGCTGCCCACCCTCATCGTCGCCGCGCACGGCGACCCGATGATCCCCGCGGCCACGGTCGCGCCCCACCTCCACGACCTCCCCGAGCACGTCAGCGCGCGGTGGGTCCCCGGCGGCCACGTCGGCTTCCGCGCCGGCCTCGATCTCGGCATGGGCGACGCGCCGGGCCTGGAGCCGCAAGTCCTGGCCTGGTTGCGCCGCCAGTGAGCGACTATGCTGCGGGCCGCCGTGCCGCCCGCCCCGCCGCATCCTGGCCCGTCTGGAGCCCGATCCGCCGGGGCAGCGGGGCCGCTCGAAGCCGCTTCGAACATGCCCCTCGGGACAGGTCCTGAGGGCCAGGCAGGACCGTCCGGGGCGACTTCCTCACCCATGTCCCTCGGGACAGGTCCCGGAGGACAGGCCGGTCCGCCCGCGAACATGTCCCTCAGAGCAGGTCCTCGAGGACAGGCCGGTTCGGCCTCGTCTTCCAACCTGTCTTTCAGGGCAGGTCCAAGAGAGTCGAGGCTCGCCCCTTCCGCCTCGGCCTCCAACATGTCTCTCGGGGCAGGTTCCAGCGCTCGCGCCCCGCGCCCGCCCGACCTGCTCGCCCCGCACCTGCCGCGCGAGACCGAGCCCGCGGGGCCGCCCGACCTGCTCGCCCCGCACCTGCCGCCGGTGACCCGCCAGCTGAGCCTGCGCCCGCCCGACCTGCTGCCGCCGGGCGCCGGTCCCGGGCCCGTGCCGCCGGCCGCCCCGCTGTCGGCGCAGTGCCCGGCCTGCAGCCTGCACGCGCTGGTCGCGGTCCACCTGCGCCGGGCCGCGGGCGGGCGCTGGCGGCAGCTCGGCGCCCGCGAGCGACCTGTCCCCGAGGACCTGACCCTCGATACATGTCCGGTGTGCTTCGGGGTGTGGCTCGACCACGGCGAGCTCGACCAGCTCGGCGACGCCGAGGTCGACCCTGCCTTCCTCAAGACCGTGGTCGGTCGCTCGGCCGGCCGCATGTGCCCGCGCGGCCACGGCTTCATGAACGAGCACCTGCTCCCGGGCATGCTCCGGACCCCCGTCGACCGCTGCCCGCGCTGCCGCGGGATCTGGCTCGACGGCGACGAGCGCCACGCCCTCGCCCGCTCGACCACCCCGTCCGGCCAGGAGGACCCCAAGGTCCTGCTGGCCAAGCGCGGCGTCCAGTGGGCCGCCCAGGTCCTGACCCAGCTGCCGATCGAGGTCGACAACCCGCGGCGAGGGATCCCCTGGGTCGTGCTCGGCCTCGGCGCCCTGCTGCTCGGCTGCTACGTCGCCTCGGTGCTCGGCCTCGTCTACGCCCGCGAGTACGCGCTGGTGGCCGGCAAGGTGCTCGCCGAGCCGGCGCGCATCTACACCGTCCTCACGCACACGCTGTTCCACGCCGACTGGTTCCACCTGCTGTTCAACCTCTACTTCCTGTACGTGTTCGGCAGGAACGTCGAGCACGTGTTCGGCCGCCGGCGCTTCCTCATCCTGTACTTCGGGGCAGGTGTGTTCGGCGGGCTGCTGCAGCTGGTCCTGACCCGCGCCACCGGCACGCCGGTGATCGGCGCCTCGGGGGCGATCGCCGGGGTGTGCGGCGCCTACCTGGTGACCTTCCCGCGCGCGCGGCTGCTGCATACGCTGCCGCTCGTGTACGTGCCGCTGAAGATCCCGGCGTGGATCTACCTCGGGGCGTGGATCGGCTTCCAGGCGGCGATGGCGGCCCTGTCCGACGCGCAGGAGTTCGCGTGGTCCTCCCACCTCGGCGGCTTCGCGCTCGGGGCCGCGCTCGCGCTGCCGGTGCTGCGCAGCGTCCGGCGCGAGGTCGGCGAGGCGGTGCGGGTCAAGTCGGCGGCGGCGATCTTCGGCAAGGTGCCGCGCCGGCGCGGGCCGCCGATCGTGGTCCAGCCGGTCCGGAGGTCGCCGTGAGCGAGACCTCGAGCCAGGACGAGGCGCCGACCCGGCTCGCGGTCACCGTCGCCGGCGAAGTCGACGAGCAGACCGCGTCCTCGTCGCCGGCCGAGCACGAGGCGCGACGGCTGCTCGCCGCCATGCCCGCGCGGCTCGGCCGCTACCGCCTGCTCGAGCGGCTCGGCAGCGGGGCGATGGGGGTGGTCTACGCGGCCCGCGACGAGGCGCTGGCGCGCAAGGTCGCGCTCAAGGTGCTGCTGCGCGGGAGCACGGCCGACCCGCACGCGCTCCACCGCTTGACCCGCGAGGCCCAGGCGATGGCCCGCATCGCCCACCCCAATGTGGTCGTGGTCCACGAGGTCGGCGAGAGCGACGGCCTGCTGTTCGTCGCCATGGAGATGGTCGACGGGGTCACGCTCGACCAGTGGTGCCGCCCGCTCGGCGGTCCGCGGCCGGACTGGCGGGCCCGCCTCGACATGTTCCTTCAGGCAGGTCGGGGCCTGGCCGCCGCCCATGAGGTCGGCCTGGTCCACCGCGACTTCAAGCCCAGCAACGTGCTCGTCGACGCCCGCGGGCGCGCGCGCGTGCTCGACTTCGGGCTCGCGCGCATCGACGGCGAGCGGGTCGAGGCCGGGGCCTCGATCGTCGCCCGCGGCTCGTTCGACGTCGAGCTGACGCGCAGCGGCACCATGCTCGGCACGCCGGCCTACATGCCGCCGGAGCAGTTCGAGGGCCGCCCGGCGACCGCGGTGAGCGACCAGTTCAGCTTCTGCGTCGCGCTCTACGAGACGCTCGCCGGGGTGCGACCGTTCGCCGGGCGCACCCCGTACGCGCTGCTGCAGACCATCCGCAGCGGCCAGGTCCGCCCGCCCCCGCGCGATGTCGAGGCGCACGCGGCGTTGTTCACGATCCTCCGCCGCGGCCTCGCCGTCGACCCGGCCCGCCGCTGGCCCGACATGCCGTCGCTGCTGCACGCGCTCGAGCGGGTGGTGCGGCCGCGGCAGGTGCGACGGGCCACGGTCGCGCTCGGCGTCGCCGCGGCGCTGGCCGGCGGGTTCGGCATCGCGGCGCTGTCGCTGCGCGGCGAGGCGCCGTGCGCCGCGATCCCGGAGCGCATGGTCGGGGTCGCCGACCCGGGCCGGCGCGCCGAGGTCCACGCGGCGCTGCTGGCCTCGGGCAAGCCCTACGCGGGTGCTCTGGCCGCCAGCGTCGACGCGGCGCTGACCGACTACGCCGCGGCGTGGACGCGGGTCGCGGTCGAGAACTGCGAAGCGACCCGGGTCGTCGGGGACCAGAGCGAGCCGATGCTCGACCTGCGCGCCGCCTGCCTCGACCGTCGGCTCGCCGGCCTCGGCAACGCCGTCGAGCAATTGCTCGTGCCAGGTCCGCAGGCCTCGCAGCGGGCCCTCGACCTCGTCGACGGCCTCGAGCCGCTAGCCCCCTGCTCCGACCGCGAGCGCCTCGGCGCCGTCCCGCCGCCGACCGACCCCGAGGCCCGCGCCCGCCTGGCCGCCGTCGAGCGCGACCGCGCCAGCGCAGCGACGCTGCGGGCCGCCGGGCGCGACAAGGAGGCGCTGGTGGTCGCCGAGGCCAGCCGCGCCGCCGCAGCGGACCTCGGCTTCGCGCCGGCGCTGGCCGAGGCGGCGCTGGCCGTGTCGCGCCTCGAGCTCGAGCTCGGCCAGCACGAGAACGCCGCCGCGCACCTGGCCGAGGCGACCACCGCGGCCGCGATCGCCGGCCGCGACGACCTGCTGGTCGACGCCTGGCTGGCGGCGATCTGGCAGCACAGCGTGCGCGGCGCCTCGCCCGACGTCACCGCGACGCTGATCCGCACCGCCGAGGTCGCGCTGGCCCGCGCGCGCGAGACCCCGCGGCTGGCGGTGCTGTTCCACAGCACGGTCGCCCACGCCTACCAGCGGCTGTCGATGCCCGACCGCGCGAGCGCCCACTACGAGGCCGCGCTGGCCCTGCTCGACGCGCCGGAGATCAGCGAGATCCAGCGCCTGCGGGTCCGCCTCAACCGCGCCACCCACCTGGTCGAGACCGACGGCGGCGAGCTGGCCGAGAGCACCCTGCAGGCCGTGCTCGCCGACTTCGAGCGCCTGCTCGGGGTCGGCCACCCGCTGACCTCGAACGTGATCTACACCCTCGCCAACCTGGCCGAAAAGCAAGGTCACATCGAGCGCGCGCTGGCCGAGTTCGAGAGGGCGCGCGCGATCAAGCTGGCCGAGCACGGCCCCGACCACCCGGGCACGATGCTGGCCGACGAGCGGATCGCGTCGGTGCTCGAGCAGCTCGGGCGCGAGGACGAGGCGCTGCGGATCTACGACGACCTGCTGGTCCGCACCCGCGCGCGCGACGGCGACCGCAGCACCACCGTCGCCCGCCTGCTCAACAACTCGGTCACCCTGCTGGTCACGCGCGGCGCCCTCGACCTCGCCCACGCGCGCGCCAGCGAGGCGCTGGCGATCGACAGCGCCTTGCTCGGGGACGACCACGCCGACGTGGCGATCAAGCGGGTCAACCTCGCCGAGGTGCTGTCGACCCGCGGCGAGCACGACGAGGCCGTGGCCCAGCTCGAGCGGGCGCGCGTGGTGTTCTCGCGCACCCTCGGGCCGGCGCACGAGTTCGTGGCGATCACCTGGAGCGCCGCCGGCATGTCGCTGTCGGCGCTCGGCCGCCACGCGGACGCCCTCACCGCCTTCACCAAGGCCCGCGCGCTGCTGGTCGACAAGTTCGGCGCCGACTACCCCGACCTGCCGACCCTCGACCTCGCGTTCGGCGAGGCGCTGATCGCCGCCGGGCAATTCGACGAGGGTCTGCAGCGGGTCCGCGACGGCGCCGAGCGGATCGGCGCGCTCCTGGGGCCGACCAGCGCCGCGGCCCTGCTCGCCCGCGGCCAGCTCGGCAATTGCTTCCTGCGGGCCCGCCGGCTCGATCGCGCCGTCGCCACGCTCGAGGCCGCCGTGCGCGACGCCGAGGCCGCCGAGCTCGACGCCCACGATCTCGCCGTGCTGCGCCTCGGCCTGGCGGAGGCGCTCGCGGCTCGTGGCGACCGCGAGCGCGTGCGGGCTCTCGCCGGGCCCCTCGCGACCTCGCTGGCCGCCGACGACCCGCTGCGCGCCGCGGCCGAGCGCCTGCTCGCCGGCCCGCGCCCGCGCTGAGCCGGCGGAACACTGTCATGCGCCCGCGAGGTCGGCGAGCGACATGTCCCCTGTGACATGTCCAAAGAGTCATGAACTCTCGCGGCGCCCGTGTCTCGCCTGGAGCCGGCGCCGGCCCGCTTCTGGCGCTCCGGCCCAACCCGTGCGACCCTGCCACCGTGAACAATAGACTTATGTGGAAGCGGACCTCGATCCTCGCGGCCGCTGCCGGTGCCGCCCTCACCTTCGCGCACGCGCGCCCGGCCGACGCTTGCGGGGTCAACGGCTGCGACGGCGGCGTGCCCGGGCCGATGCCGGTCAACCAGGACGGCGAGAACGTGCTGTTCGTCCTCAACCCCGGCGAGGTCGAGGTCCACATCCAGATCAGCATCGACCCTGACACCAACGCGCAGAAGTTCGCCTGGCTGATCCCGATCGCCCAGATCCCCGAGTTCGAGGTCGGCTCGCAGCCGCTGTTCGACGCGCTCCTGCAGGCCTCCGTGCCGCAGTACGGCCTGACCCAGACCTTCGAGCAGTGCGGCGAGGAGGGCATCTCGGCCGGCCTCACCTCGCCGAACGGCGGCGGCACCGACAGCGGCGGCGGCTCCACTGGCGACGCCGCGACCACCGGGGCGACCGGCGGCGACCCGGTGCTGCTCAAGACCACCGCCGGCGCGTTCGAGATCGTCGTCCTGCAGGACAAGACCGTCGCGCCGATCAAAGAGTGGCTGCTCGACAACGATTTCCTGTGGATCGACGGCGCCGACGAGACCTTCCAGCAGTACCTCGACGCCGGCCAGGTGATCGTCGCGCTCAAGCTGACCGGCGGGGCCGACGAGGGTGACGTGCACCCGATCGTGCTGCGCTACCCGTCCGACGAGAACTGCTTTCCGCTGCGGCTGACCCGCTTCTCGTCGGTCCAGGACATGGACATCCGCGTGTTCCTGCTGGCCAACGGCCGCGCCGCGCCGACCAACTACCGCCACGTCCTCGTCAACCCGCTCAAGATCGACTGGCTCAACTTCGCCGCCAACTACAAAGAAGTCATCGGCAAGGCGGTCGACGAGCTCGAGGCCGACGGCCTGGCCTTCGTCACCGAGTACGCGGGCGCCACCAGCATCACCGCGCCGTTCGCCTTCAACGTCTACAGCCCCAACTGGAACGAGGCGCCGTTCGCCGGCCTCGCGCCCGAGCAGGTCATCGAGCGCCTCAACGAGCAGGGCCTGACGAACTGCTACGAGCCGGGCTTCTGCTTCTACAACCACCCGCTGGTCGAGGGCCTGCTGCGCGAGTACCTGCCGGCCCCGGACGGCCTGTCCGACGAGGAGTTCTACGGCGGCCTGGCCAGCTACGTCGACCAGATCGACGCGATGAAGTGGGGCGACGGCAGCGGCTTCGCCACCGGCCTGGCCGAACGCATCATCACCCCCGGCCTGCACGCACAGGACCTGCTCGACACCTTCCCGTACCTCACCCGCATGTACACCGTCATCTCGCCGAACGAGATGATCGCGGACCCGACCTTCCACATCAACCCGGACCTCGAAGACGTCGACAACGTCCGCGTCGCCACCAACTACAACCTGTGCGACGGCAACAGCGTCGTCACCCTCCCGGACGAGCGCGAGATCTTCGTGCCCGACGCCGGCCCGTGGCCCGAATTCATCGGCGAGATGTTCTGGGCCGAGGAGATCAGCCAGATCGCCCTCAAGGGCAAGCCGATGCACCTCGTCAACAACACCGCCGCGATCAACACCAAGATCGAGGCGTGGAACACCCGCCACGGCTGGCCTCGCAACGCCGCCTCCGGCACCGCCGGCAACGACGGCGGCGGCGAGTCCGGCTGCGGCTGCGCCAGCGACCCGGCGCCCAACGGCGCGGCCCTGCTCGGGCTTACGGGGCTCGGCCTGCTGGCGCTGCGCCGGCGCCGGCGGGCGTGAAGCTCCGGGGGTGTCCGATCGGGCATGTCTGAAGGGACATGCTCGTTCGAGCATGTCCTTCGGCGCGATGCTCGGACGCACATGTCCCTTCGGGCATGCCTGAAGCGACATGTCGCTTCGGGCATGCCAATCGCTGGCATTCACGAAGAAAATTGTCCAACGGGCATGCCCGGAGCGACATGCCCCTTCAGGCATGCCCCTCGATGGCATTCAGCAAGAGACTTGTGCAACGGGCATGCCTGGAGAGACGCGCCTGTTCGGGCATGTCCCTCGATGGCATTCACGAAGAGACTTGTCGGACGGGCACGCCTGAAGCGACATGCCCCTTCGGGCATGCCGCTCGTCTCGGGGCCTCACGGCTGCGCCGGTTGGGCGCCGCCGGCGGGGGCCGCCTGCACGGCGCCTGCGGGTCCGGGCGCGGGCGCGGGCGCCTCGGCGATCGCGGGCGTCACCGGCGCGGCCGGGGGCGCGGCGACCTGGGTCGGCGGGGCCGAGGGCACCACCGCCGGCGGGGTGGCGACCACCACCGGCGCGACCGGGGCCGCGTTCACCTGCGGCACGGCCGGCAGCGGGCGCGCCGTGGTCGAGGCCGCGCCGCCCATGACGCCGTCGTAATGCCCGAGATAGCTCCACTCGGGGTCGAACAGCATCGTCGCCACCACGAACTCGCCGGTCTTGGGCCGCACGCGGATCTCGAACGCGTGCCCGTCCTTGGCCGCGCGATCGGCGACGGTCAGCGGGTCGGGCTGGGCGTCCTTGTCGAGGTCGATGTGGCTGAACTGCCCCGGCTGCTTGTTCAGCGCCTCCTGCAGCTTGTCGGCCGTCTTCAGGCGGTTGAAGCTCACGAGCATCGACACCGGCTCGACCGCGAGGTCGGCGGACAGCGGGCGATCGACGCCGGTCGGCGCCGGGGCCCCGGCCATCGACGCCCGGGTGAAGGTGGCGTCCTCGTCTCCGGATGGGTCGACCGGCTTGCCGCACGCGACGGCGAGGACGGCGAGGACCAGGGCTGCGCTCCGAGCTGTACTTTCGAACATGTTGCCTCCGCGAGGGCTCACGCCCCGAGAGCGAGGAGAGCGCGGCCCGGACGGCGCCGCGGGGCCGGTCGCACGGCGAGGGGCCCGCCCGGCAGTATAACGAGGCCGCGACCGCACGGCAGCCGGCGCGCACGCGACCCGGTAAACGGCCTATACTGCCGCGGCCGCCGTGACCTCCGCCGCTGCCTCGCCGCTACCCGCCCCCGACGCCCCGCCGAACGCGTGGATCGGTCACACCCTCGACGGCCGCTACCAGCTCCGCGACCTGCTCGGCGAGGGCGGGATGGGAGCGGTGTTCACGGCGGAGCACCTCAACCTGCGCAAGCTGGTCGCGGTGAAGATGATCCACGCCGAGTACACGGGCAACGAGGAGATCGCCGAGCGGTTCCGCCGCGAGGCGATGGCGACGGCGCAGATCGAGCACCCCAACGTGGCGAGCGCGATCGATTTCGGCCCGCTTCCCGGCGGCGGCGCGTACCTGGTGACGCAGCTGGTGCGCGGCTCGACGCTGACCGACATCATCAATCGCGGCCGCATGCGCTGGCAGGCGGCATGCGACATCGGGGCCCAGATCGCCGACGCGCTGACGGCGGCCCACGCGGCCGGCATCGTCCACCGCGACCTCAAACCCGACAACATCCTGCTCGAGCCGCGCGAGGACGGCGAGGTCGTCAAGGTGCTCGACTTCGGCATCGCCCGCGTCGCCGACGCCGGCCACGGGACGACGCCGCTGACCCGCCTCGGCACGGTGATGGGCACGCCGGGCTACATGGCCCCCGAACAGGCGATGGGCGAGCCCACCGACCTCCGCACCGATCTCTACGCGCTCGGCGTGATCCTGTGGGAGTGCCTGGCCGGCCGCGCGCTGTGGGACGGCGGCGAGATGAGCGACCTGCTGACGCGTCAGCTGACCCAGCCGCCGCCGCCGCTGGCCGGCGAGGTGGTCGACCTGCCGGTCGAGTTCGAACGCATCATCCATCAGCTGCTCGCGCGCGAGGCCAAGCAGCGCCCGCAGACCGCCCGCGAGGTCCGCGACGCGCTGCGAGCCCTGAGCCGCAGCGTCAGCCCGGTGTCGGCGTCGACGCTGCCGCCGCCGGGCGCGACGCCGATGGCGCCGGCGGTCGCTCCGCCGAGCAACCGCGGCCTGCTCGGCTTCATCGCCGTGTTCGTCGGCGCGGCGCTGCTGGTGATCGTGCTGTGGGCGGTCCGCCAGCCCGGAGCGCCGCAGGAGGCCGGCGAGCGGTCGGCCGAGTTCGTGCCGGCCGCGGGCAAGGACAAGTCCGAAGGGACAGGTCCTTCGGAACCTGTCCTCTCGGCCAGCGACCTCGACCTCGGCGAGCTGCCGGCGAAGCTGCGCGGCCCGGGGTCGACGCTGCTCGGCACGGCTCGCGAGGGCCAGGTCAAGGCGGCCGAGGCGGTGCTGGCCTACGAGCCCGAGGTCGACGTGCCGCTGTGGCTGCACGGCGTGGCCCTGCTCGAGAAGGCCGACGGCTGCGAGGCCAAGCACGCCGCGGTCAAGCGCATCGCCGAGGCCAAGGACAAGCGCGGCCTGCCGGCCCTGCAGCGCCTGAACAAGACGCCGGCCAAGGGCTGCGGCAAGGCCAAGAGCGCGGACTGCCTCGAGTGCCTGCGCCCGACGCTGAAGCAGTCGATCGAGCAGCTCGCGGCGCTGCCGTGACGCCGGTCGCGCGCGACCGCGAGTGCGCGTGCAGGCGACCTCGGAGGTCGCCCCTGGTCGCGGTCGAGCGATCCGCCCGTCCCGCCGCTACCGGGCCAGCATCGACTCGACGCAGTTGTGCGCCGCCGGGCGGCCCCAGTCGCGGACGTTGACGTACGCGTGGACCAGCTGGCCCGCGGCGTCGACGAAGTACGTGTCGGGCAGCTTCTCGCTGCCGTAGGCCGTGTGCAGCTTGCCGGTCGGGTCCCACAGCACGCGCACGCCGGTCTGCTCGAGGCCCATGCGGGCCAGGAACGGCGCCACCAGGGTCTGGTCCTGGTCGACGCTGACCGCCACGATCACCACGTCGTCGCGGTGCTCCAGGCGCTCGGCCAGGCGGTCGAGCTGCGGCCACTCGCGGATGCACGGCTCGCACCACGTGGCCCAGAAGTTGAGGACCACGAACTTGCCGCTCAGGTCGGCCAGGCTGACCGGCTGGCCGGCGCGGTCTTGCAGCGTGAAGTCGGGCGCCGGGCCCTCGCGCAGCTCGGGCTCGAGCGCGCGGCAGGCCGCCTCGGCCTGGGCCTTGGCGGCCGGGCCGAGCGAGGCGGCGAACCAGAACATCCACAGCGAGCCGATGGCGATGAACACCACGTAGGCGAGCGGGCCCAGCAGGCCGCGGCGCTCTTCCCCGTCCTCGAGGACAGGTGCTCTCAAGCCCGCGGGCTCGCCCGCCGGAGGCCGCGTGTCCGTCACTTGCCGGGCTTCTCCTCGGCGTCGGCCATGATCTTGTCATAGACCTGGCCGCGCGGCGTGCCCTCGTCGACCAGCTTCTGCGCCTTGGCCTTCTCCTCCTCGATGAGGGTCTTGAAGCCTTCGTAGGGCTGGGCGCCGGACAGGAAGCGGCCGTTGACGAAGAACGACGGGGTGCCGCCGCTCTTCAGCCGGTTGGCCACCGCCTCGTCGTCCTTGACCATCTGCTCGGTCTCGGCGGCGGCGAGGTCGAGCTCGAACATCGCCACGTCGAGGCCGAGCTCCTGGGCGTGCTTCTTGACTGTCTCTTCGGACATGTCCGAAGGGCTCTGGAACAGGCGGTCGTGCATCTCCCACGCCTTGCCCTGGCGGTGGGCCGCCAGCATCGCCCGGGCGCCGACGCGCGCCTGCGGGTGCATCGCCAGCGGGCGCTGACGGAACACGATGCGCACGTCATTGGGGTAGTTCTGCTTGACGTCGGCCAGGGCCGCGTTGACGCGCTTGCAGAACGGGCACTGGAAATCGCTGAACTCGACGATCGTGACGAGCGCGTCGTCGGGACCGAACTGCGGGCGGGCGTCGAGCGGCACGCGGTAGGTCTTGCTCGGATCGGGGCCGTCGTCGCGCTGGCTCGGGGCCTTGCCGGGCCCGCCGCCGCCGCGCTGGGCCTTGGCGTCCTTCATCATCGCGCCGTAGACCTCGGCGCGCGCGGTGCCCTGGCTCTCGAGCTGGCGGGCCTGCTCGCGCTCGTACTCGAAGATCTCGCGCCACTGCTTGGCCGGCAGCGAGCCCGAGTAGGGGCGGCCGTTGACCAGGAAGTACGGCGTACCGGTCGCGCCGGCCTTGCCGCCGGACACGTAGTCGCTGTCGATCGCGGCCTTGGCGGCGTCGCTGGTGCGGTCGGCGTTGAACTTGGCGAGGTCGAGGCCGAGCTGCTGCGCGTGGGCCTCGAAGGTCTTGTCGTCGAGCTTCTTCTGGTTGCCGAACAGGAGGTCGTGCATCTCCCAGAACTTGCCCTGCTGGTGCGCAGCCCACGCCGCCTGCGACGCGGGCGGCGCCAGGTTGTGGCCCGGCAGCGGGTAGTGCTTGAAGATCAGGCGCACGTCGCCCTCGTAGGTGCCCATCGCGTCCTTCAGCGGGTCGGTGACCTTGGCGCAGAACGGGCACTGGAAGTCGGAGTACTCGATCACGGTGACGAGCGCGTCGTTCGGGCCCAGCTGCGGCTCGTCGCCGCGCAGATCGGCGCGGTAGCGGTCGCCCTGCTCGAGCTTGGCCGAGGGCACGAAGAAGCGGTCGCGGACCCACTGCCCGGCGTAGAAGCCGACCCCGATGGTCGCCGCGAACCCGAGGACCGCGACCAGGATCGAGGTGGTGGATCGCTTGTTGGGGGTGGGTGCAGGCGTCGTGGCGTCGGACATCGTCGACCTCGTGGGTACCCAATAGTAGCGCGCGATGCAAACCGGGAGGGGACGCCCGGCCCCGTCGCGCACGGGGCCGGGCGGGTCAGGACCAGGCGATGCCTGGCCCGGAGACCAGGCTCACTTGGCCGGAGCCGGAGCCGGGGCCGGGGCCGGGGTCGGCGCCTTGGCCGGCGCGCCGCCCTTGGCCGCGGCGTCCTTCTCCTTCTTCTGCGTCGCCTCGAAGCCGCCGTTCAGCTCCTCCTCGAGCACGCTCTTGAAGCGCTCGATCGGCTGCGCGCCGCTCATGAGGCGGCCGTTGATGAGGAAGCCGGGCGCGCCGCGGACCTCCATCTTGCCGCACTCCGCCATGTCGTCCTTGACGCGCTGGGCGGTCCCGGCGTCGTTGTAGTCGCGCTCGAACTTGACCAGGTCGAGCCCCAGCTGGGTCGCGAACGCCTTGAAGTCCTCGTCGGACCGCTTGGTCTTGTCGGCGAACAGCAGGTCGTGCATCTCCCAGAACTTGCCCTGGTTCTGCGCGGCGACGCCGGCGCGGTGGGCCGGCTCGGCCATCTTGTGCATCGGCAGCGGGTAGTTGCGGAAGTAGATCGCAACCTTGTCGCCGTAGTCCTTGACGATCTGCGCCACGGTGTCGGCGCCGCGCTTGCAGAACGGGCAGTCGAAGTCCGAGCACTCGACGATCGTGATCTTCGGGTTCTTGAGGTTGCCCTTGCCGGCGAGGCCCTTGGTCGCGACCTCGCGGCGCTTGAAGTCGGCCGGCGGCGGCGCCGGCGGGATCTTCAGCTCGGTCTCGAAGCCCTTGATCATCTCCTCGTACAGCTTGTCCTTGGCCGGCTTCTTCTCGGCCAGGAACTTCTCGGCCTTGACCTTCTCCTCGTCGATCAGCTTCTGGAACGCCTCGAACGGCTGCGCGCCCGAGAGGTGGCGGCCGTTGACGTAGAACGCCGGCGTGCCGTTCGAGCCGAACTTCTGCGCGGTCTGCTCGTCCTCCTTGATCATCTGCTCGAGCTTCGGGTCGGCCAGGTCCTTCTTCCACTGGTCGAAGTTGAGGCCGGCGATCTGGCGCGCGTAGCCCTCGAAGTCGGCGTCGCTGAGCGCCTTCTGGTTGGCGAACAGGAGGTCGTGCATCTCCCAGAACTTGCCCTGCTGGCCGGCGGCCAGCGAGGCCTTGGCGGCCGGGCGGGCGCGGTCGTGGAAGCCGAGCGGCAGCTGGCGGAACACGACGCGCACGTCGTTGGGGTACTTCTCCTTGATCTGCTTGAGCGTCGGCGTGACGCGGTTGCAGAACGGGCACTGGAAGTCGCTGAACTCGATCACCGTGACCAGCGCGTCGGCCGGGCCGAACGCCGGGCGGTTGTCGGCCGGCACCGCGTAGTTGGCGGCCGGGTCGGGCTCGCCGACCTTGGGCTTGTTCTCGGGCGGCGGCTCCTTCCGCTCGTCCTTGGCGGCCTTCATGATGCGCGCGTAGATCTCGCTGCGCTTGCTGCCGTCCTTGACCAGCTGCTCGGCCGCGGCCTTCTCCTCGTCGACCAGCTTCTTCAGGCCGTCGATCGTGCGCGGCGCGCCGCGCTGCCACTTGCCGTTGATGAAGAAGCTCGGGGTGCCGCGCACGCCGAACTTCTTGCCGAGCGCCAGATCCTCGTTGACCTGCGCCTGGTAGGTCTTGGCGTCGAGCGTGGCCTTGAACTTGGCCATGTCGAGCTTCAGCTCCTCGGCGTACTTCTCGACGTCGGCGCGCGTCATCGCCTTCTGGTTCTTGAAGAGGATGTCGTGCATCTCCCAGAACTTGCCCTGCTCACCGGCCGCCAGCGCCGCCTCCGAGCCCATCGCCGCGTCCTTGTGCATCGGCAGCGGGTACTGCTTGAACACCACGCGCACGTCGTTGGCGTACGCGGGGTCCTTGATCAGCTCGTTCAGCATGTCCGTGAACTTCGAGCAGAACGGGCACTGGAAGTCGCTGAACTCGATGATCGTGACCAGCGGGTCGGCGGCGCCCTTGACCTGGTCCTTGTCGCCGTAGGTGACGCGGAACCGCTCGCCCTGGATCTTGGCGTTCAGCGAGTCGTCGACCTGGTCCATGGTGACCAGCCCGCCGGAGGCGGCGGCGGCCGGACCGGCGGCCGCGGCTTCTTCCTTCTTGCCGCCGCGGTTGCCGGTGCAACCAGTGAGAGGAGAAGCGGCCAGGGCGAGCGCCGAGACCAGGAACACGGGGAGGCTGATGCGTTTCATGGGGCTCTGTGTCTGTAGTTTGCTGGGTGGTTGAAAGAACATGTCACAAAAACCATGTCCAAAAGGACATGTGGGGAGTCGTCACTGGTGGAGATCGGCGCTCGGGAACTGGTTGGGAGGGATCGCCTCCGCTTCCAGGATCGTGCGCACGACGGTCTCGCGGGCGGCGCCGGCGGCGATCCGCTCCTGGGCGTGCGCGAGCTCGGTCGCGACGTCGGCGGCGAGCGCCTCGGCGCCGCGAAAGCCGTCGACATAGCGACCGTTGAGGAAGATCGCCGGGGTGGCGTCGAGCCCGAGCCTGCGGGCGTATACGAGGTCGTCGCGGACGACCTGGGCGACCTCGGCGCTGTCGAGGTCGGCGAGGAAGCGGGCCTCGTCGAGGCCGAGCTCGCGGGCGATCGCCGCGTAGGTGCGGCGGCCGAGCCGGGGCGCGGTGAACAGCTTGTCGGCGAAGTCCCAGAAGCGGTTCTGGCGGTCGGCGGCGACCACCGCCCGGGCGGCGCTGTCGGCCCCGGGGTGGATCGGCAGCGGCAGCTGGCGGTAGGCGATCCGGACGTCGTCCGGATAGCGCCGCCGCAGCTCGGCGATGCCCTCGGTCGCGGCCTTGCGACAATACGGGCACTCGAAGTCCATGAACGCGACCAGCAGCACCGGCGCGTCGGCGGGCCCGAGCGTCGGCGCGACGCCGGCGTCGACGGCATAGCGCTTGCCCGCCTCGGCCCGCTGCGGAGGCGGCGCCTCGGCGGCCTTGAACCGCTCGGCGAGCAGCCGCCGCTGCTGCGCCGTGGCGTCGTCGACCGCCAGCGGAGCGGTCACCGCCGCGTCCATGACGGCGCCATAGAGGTCGGCGCGGGCGGTGCCCTCGCGCAGGCGCGCCTGGGCGGCGACGATCTCCTCGTCGATCAGCGCGTGCCAGGCCGCCTCGTCGCGGAAGCCGATCAGCGGCCGGCCGTTCACCAGCGCCACCGGGCTGAAGTAAATCCCGAGCTCCACCGCCTGGCGGCGATGGCGGATCCGCGTGCCCGAATAGACCCCCGCGTCGAGGTCGTCGAGGAAGCGCGGCACGTCGAGCCCGAGCGCCTCGGCGTCCGCCTTGAGCGCCGCGCGGTCGAACTTCAGCGTGTCGTAGAGCCGGCGGTGCATCGGCCAGAACTGGCCCTGCGCCCCGGCGGCCAGCGCGGCCTCGGCGGCCCGCTCGCCGTCGGCGAAGCCGGGCAAGGTCTGGCTGCGGAACACCACCCGCAAGTCGTCGCCGTAGTCCTCGACCAGGTGATCGAGGACCTTCCACGTGCGCGCGCACGGCGGGCAGGCGTAGTCGGAGAAGACGACGATCGTGACGAGCGGCTCGGCGCCGCCGAGCGCGTGCTCGTCAGGGTCGAGGTCGACGCGGTAGCGCTGCGACGGCGCGGCGACCGGCGCGGCGGATGATTCAGGAGCGCTCGGGGAGCACTCGCAGGCTGCGTTGCTCAGCGCCAGGCCGAAGGCGACCTGACCGAGCCAGAGATGTGGGACACGCATGAGGGGACCGTCTCGAACACCCGGAGGGCGCCGCCGAGGCGCGCAGCGCCGGCTCCCGCGTGCAGGTGCACGAGGCACCTGCAGCCTCTCGGGCGCGACCCAAAGCCTCCGGCCGACCCGAGCGGACTACACGGGCGCGACGCGAGGCGGGGGTGCTTCGGGACAGGTCGTTCGGGACAGCAGCGGCGGGTCGTCGCGCGGGCGCGCGGCCGTGAGCGCCACGCGCTGCGGCGACCACTCGTCGCGCAGGAGCGCGGCGACCGCGGCACTCGAGGGCCCGAGCAGGTCGGGCGGGGCCCGCGGCGGCAGACCGCCGCGCTGGAGCTTGCCGCAGGTCTCGTCGGTCGGGTCGCACACGGCCCGCTTGAACAGCACCTCGAGCAGGCGCGAACAGGAGCCGCGCGACAGCTTGAGGACCGACGGGTCGACGACCAGGTCGGCCAGGAGATCGCCGCCGCACAGGACCTCGGCGTCCGGGTCGTCCTCGTCGCCGCAGAATTCCGCGGCGCCGAGCAGCTCGACCAGCCGCAGGTGAATGTCGCTGCGCAGGTCGGGGGTGCCCGGAACCGCGGCCTCCGCGCTCGATGCGGCCACGGCCGCGCCCAGCCAAAGGCTGAGCACGACGAGGCAGCGCAAGAAGCTGGCGAACACGGCAGGCACGGAGGGCGGCGAAACGTTAGGCGGGTTTTGTAAACTGCGCAAGCCGCCATCCATTCCCGCCCGTGCGCCCGACCACGAACAGCGGTCGCCAGGGGCCGCTGGCCTGGTGGCGCCCCCGCGGACCGGCGTCGGACCCAAAGCACGAAGCCCTGTCACCGGGGGTGACAGGGCTTCGATTTTCTGAGCGGGAGACGAGACTCGAACTCGCGACCCCGACCTTGGCAAGGTCGTGCTCTACCAACTGAGCTACTCCCGCAGGATCGTGCAGAACAACGTCCGAAGACGGAACCCTGCCGGTTGGTTCAGGTTTTTGCCCCGCGCCGTGACGAGGGGAGGCGGAGAATATACGAGCCCCATGGAGTGTCAAGCCCCCTTCGACACGTTCGCGCAAAACCTTGCAGAGGCGCCTGGACCGCTCGTGCGCGCGAGATCTGGGGGTTCGGGGGTCCGCGGCAGGGGGCGCGCCGTGTTCGTGCAGGAGCTCACAAGTGCGCGGGTGATGCAGCTTGACGCCGTCCCGAGGGATCGAGTACACACGCTCGCCCCGGGCCCCCAAGTCCGGGTCATTCCGACATAGCTCAGTCGGTAGAGCAGCGGACTGTTAATCCGCGGGTCGTAGGTTCGAGTCCTACTGTCGGAGCCCAGCAAAACCCCTCCAGCGCGCGCGCCGGAGGGGTTTTTCCTTTGGGTCGCGCGGGCGACGGGTCAGCGCCGGCGCCGGCGCGCGAGCCCGAGGAGGCCGACCAGCGACATGGCCCACAGGCCAGGCCCGCCCTGCCCCGCCGCGCAGGCGCAGCCCTCGGCCGCGCCCTCGTCACCGCCGACCGCGGGCAACGCCTCGTCCGGGGTCGCGGTGACGACCTTGTCGTGGACCCGCGGGTTGCCGAACGCGTCGTAGGCGACGAGCACGAAGTTGTAGGTCTTGCCGTTCTCGAGCCCCGCGATGGCCACGCTTTCGCTGCTGAACGGGATGTGATCGCTGCACACGTGGTCCCAGTCGAGCGCGTGCAGGCCGGCGCTGACCCGCAGCCCGCAGCCCGCGTCGCACAGGCCCGCGGGGCCGTTGTCGTCGCCGTCGTCGCAGGCCTCGCCGGCCTCGACCACGCCGTTGCCGCAGACGCCCGGGTCCTCGACGCCCTGCCCGGCGATCTTCACGGTCGAGAACGGCTCGGCGCCGCACAGGTTGCCGGCGGTGAAGTAGTGGGTGCCGCTCGGGAGATCGAGCAGGTCGGGCGTCGCCTTGTCGAGGCCGAGCGAGGCGCCGCTGTCCGCCTCCTCGCACAGGACGCGGAAGCCCGCGATGTCGCCGGCGCCCGGCACTTCCCAGTGGAGCTCGACGCCGCCGCTGCCCGGCTCGGCGGTGAGGCCTGTGACCTTCATCAGCGGCGGCGAGAAGTCGTACGCCAGCGTCGGAATGTCGGACAGCTTGGAGAGCGCGTTGTCCGGCCCGTAGAAGAAGTCCTGCGCTTGGCACCCCGCGATGGCGTTCTCGTTGGGCGAGCACAGCCACAGCCCGGCCTCGCCCTGGACGTCGCCGCAACCTTCGCCGAGGATCGTCTCGGGCGCGCCGACATCACGCGTCGGCGCCGCCGGATCGACGCCGAACGGCAAAAAGGCCGGGTGGAACGCGCCGGAAATGCCCTTGATGTATTCCGCGCCGAGCAGCTGGGCCAGCACGCCGCAGCGGAGGAATTGACCGGCGAGGCTGGTCTCGGCGGTCGGGCATTGCGTGCCGATGTAGGCCTGGATCCGGCTGGCGGTGTCGAGCATCGCGTTCGCCTTGGCCTTGACCTCGATACCGACGCGTTGCCCGCACTCGCAGCGGGCGCGGTTGCTGAAGTACCTGAAGTCGCGCTCGACCATCGGCCGCACGAACTCGCCGCTCTCGTCGGTCACATAGTACGTCACCGAGAAATCGCCCGGATCGGGCAACGCGGCGCGGGCAGTCCCGGCGAAGCCGAAGGTCGCAAGCAGCGCAGCATAGACATAGCGTGTCGAGATATCGGGCATGTCGATCGAACCTGGCTCGCGTCGAGGTTGTTCCGCCGATGATCACGGCGTCAAGGGCATCACCATCCCGGTATAGCGCCAATCCGCCGCGAGCCTCTCGATCTGTGAAGGGCGCGACCTGTTCAATTGCCAGGCGCCGAGAAATTCATGAGCAGGCCGATCCACGAGGGCCCTCGGCCCGCGGCAGCTGGACCACCCGCGTCCCCCCGGCGAACGCGTCGTGATTGCCCTGGCGCTGCGGGCTGCGGGCGATCGCCCTGGCGATCACGATCCACGCGGCGAGCGCGAGCAGCGGGCCGACGAACGGGACCGAGCCGACCAGCGTGAACGCCTCGCGCCACAGCGACTGGCGCAACGTCGGCCGCCCGCCGGCGGGCCCGAGCACGCGCAGCCGCAGCGCCAGCTTGCCGGGTGTCGCGCCCAGCCCGGCGTCGAACAGGCTGAAGTAGAAGAACACGAAAGCCGAGCCGACCAGCAACCAGTCGAAGCCGTAGCCCATCACCTGCCCGAGGCCGACTTCGACGGCGGCGAGGATCAGGACATCGAGCCCGCGGGCCAGCAGGCGCACCGGGAACTCGGCGGGGGTCGGAGCAGAAGTGGACGATGCGACGGTCATGGCAGAGCCTCCGCGTGATGGACCGCGGCGGCCGGCGCGACTCATCGGTCGCCACGGCAAAAATCGTCACTCGAAAGGCGCCACCGCCCGCACCTCGAAGTCGGCGTCGATCCGGACCGCGAACTCGCAGCGGGCCTCCGACTCGCGCAGGATCACGATCGCGTGCTCGCCTCGCGCGTGGGCCGTGAACGACCACAGCCCGTCCGGCAGGTCGACCAGCGCCCGCTCCTCCGCGCGGCCGAGCTCGACCAGCGGGGCCAGGCGCGCCGTCAGGCCCGACTCCGCCAGTGACAGCGCGAGCACGCGGTCCCCCAGCGGCAGCACCGTGAAGTCGAGGTAGTCGCTGGCCGGCAGCGGCGGGTGCCGCTCGACCCGCGCCGTGCCCTCGGGGCGGGTCGTCAGCTCGACGATGTCGCGCGAACCTGTCCCCGAGAACATGTTGTCGTCCTTCCACAGCACGCGGCCGGCCCCGCGGGAGAAGGCGACACGCGTGTCGAGGCTGTCGAGGTTGTGCAGCGCCAGCGGCGACCACTGACCGGCGCGGCAGAACGCGGTCGCCACCTGCGGCGTCTCGGGCCCGTGGGAGATCTCGATCGCCAGGAACGACGCCTCGCCGTGCGTGCGCAGGTGGAACTGACACGGATACACGCCGGGCGAAGTCGCCGGCACCAGGCCGAGCTCGACGCGCGGGCCGACCCCCGCGGCGCCGACCCGACGGGCGAACATCCGCAGCACCGTGGCCTCGGCGATGGCGCCGAACAACCACCCGCCGCGGATCGTGCCGGTCTCGGCCAGCGCGCGCCGCTCCACCCGCCCGCTCGGGTGTGCGATCACCAGCTGCGACGCGTTGCGCCAGCTCTCGGTCTCGAGCGCCAGCACCGCCCCATCGGCGAGCGCGTAGCCGGTGACCGTGCGACCGAGCGCCCACGGCATGCGCCGCTGACCCGACAGCGGCATCAGCCGCGTCGATCGCCCCAGCGGCTCGCGGATCCGCAGCCACAGCGGGCTGTTCGGCTCGCCCGCCAGGATCTCCGCCTCCTCGGCCAGACCGGCGCTGTGCAGCGCATCGGCCTCGTCGGCCTCGGCGAAGCCGACCTCGGGGACCACCGTCACGCGCACACGGGGCTCGCCGGCGGCGCTCCCGGCGAACTCACACAACAGCTGACGGTCCGGGTCGAAGCACACCAGCTCGGCCGCCGGCTCGTGGTTGCGCAGCCACGCCGGCTCGCAATCGCGGACGAACGGCACGACGACCGCGCCGGTGCCAGCGACGCGGGGGCAGTCGGCTGGCGCGCGCATCTGGGCTGACGCTAGCGCGAGCCTCCCGCTCTCGTCGAGGGTTCGTGGATTGTCGACAGCAGCGCAACAATACGTTGCTCCGGCCCCGGCTTGTCCGGGCCCGCGCGGGGTAACATACCAGGCGGTCAGGAGCCCCTGCATGCCCACCACGCCCGTCCTGTTCGTCGGCCACGGTTCACCGATGAACGTCATCCTCGACAATGCCTGGACGCGGTCGTTCAAGGATCTCGGAGCGGCGTTGCCGACGCCGCGGGCCATCCTCGCCATCTCGGCGCACTGGTACACGCGCGGCACCTTCGTGACCGCCGGCGGCGACCCGCCGACGATCCACGACTTCGGCAATTTCCCCCGCCGGCTGTTCGAGATCCAGTACCCGGCCCGCGGCCACGACGAGCTCGCGCGCCGGGTCTGCGAGCTGCTGGTCGGCGACAAGGCCGCGCCGCGCAGCGACTGGGGCCTCGATCACGGGACCTGGTCCGTCCTGCACCACATGTACCCGCGCGCCGACGTGCCGGTGGTGCAGCTCAGCATCGACCACCGGCGGCCGCCGGCCGAGCACCTGGCGATCGGTCGCGCGCTCGCGCCCCTGCGCGAGGAGGGCGTCCTGATCCTCGCCAGCGGCAACATCACGCACAACCTGCGCGCCGCCATGCAGTGGGCGCAGAGCGGCGACGGCACGCAGCAGGAGTGGGCCCTGCAATTCGACGCCGACGTGGCCCGGGCGGTCGAGCAGCATGACCACGAGTTCCTCGCCCGCGCCCCCGAGAGCCCGCTCGGGCGCCAGAACCACCCGAGCCTCGACCACTACTTGCCGCTGCTCTACGCCGTCGGGGCCGCGCACGAGACCGAGGCCCCGCGGTTCTTCAACCCCGGCTTCGACCTCGGCTCGATCTCGATGCGCGGCGCCGTGTTCGGCTAGTCGACCCGCGCCACCTCGAGGCAGGCCGCCCGCGCGCGCTCGCGGCTGACCACGCGCTCGCGGATCGACGCCTCCACCATCGCCGCGATCCGGGTCCGCTGGGCTGGGTCGCGCGGCAGCGGCAGCACCAGCTCGCCGACGCGGTCGCCGAGCGAGTCGATGATGTCCTGCGTGAACCGCTTGGCCTCGATCTGCTTGCGCACCGGCTCCGAGCCGAGCATCGCCAGCAGCAGGTACGGCGACAGCAGCTCGGGCCGGCGCACGCGCAGCTTCAGCAGGTGGCTCTGGAACACGATGCGCGTGTCGTGCTCGGTGATGAACGCACACGTGCCGATCAGGTACGTGCCGTCGCGGACCATCAGGATGTCGCCCGCGCGCACGTCCTGCTTGGCGCGCAGCGACTCGTAGACCGCCTCGCCGACGCAGTGCTTGGGGTCGAGCTTGAGCTCCCAGTTGGAGAGATCGGAGGTGCGCACGAACGGCACGTCGCCGCCGCCGTACGCCAGCTTGCCGACCTCGTGCCCGCTGGTGATGCCGAGGATCCCGTCGTCGATCAGCTGCTGAATCGACACCAGCTCGTGCGTGCGCTGCAGCCGGGCCAGGGTGGCCGCGACCCGCGGGTCGTAGTAGCGCGGGGCCAGCACGTTGCCGCGCACGGCCTCGGGCGCGACCGCGTGGCCGAGGCGGCTGGCCGCGGGCGGGCTGCCGGCCTCGTGCTGGCGGAACCGGTCGCCGATCTCCGGCAGCTCGTCGCGGGCGATGCTGCGGCCGCGGCTGTCCTTGCCGCACCACGCCGCCTCGGCCATGAAGATCGCCGGCCGCTCGCTCGCCGGCGCCGGCTCGCGGCGGGTCAGCAGCACCAGGCACACCTTGGTGTGCGTGCCGCCCTTGCCCGACGTCTTGAACAGCTCCTCGGGCATGCCGATGACCGCCCGCAGATCTGCCTGTTCGAACATGTACTGAACGACATGTCGATACGACTTGCCGGAGATCAGGCTCTCGGGCAGCACCAGGCCGACGCGGCCGCCGGGGCGGGCCAGCGCCAGCAGACGCTCGACGAACAGCACCTGCGGCGAGACCCCGCGCTGCAGCCGGGGCGTGCGCTCCCAGCGATCGTCGGCGCCGCGCCGCCACGCGTGGCCGAGCGCGAACGTCTGCTGGACCTCGGTCGACGCCGCCACGATCTTGGCCCCGAACGGCGGGTTGGCGAGCACGACGTCGAACCCGCGCTGCTCGCACGCGATAGGTCCGCCGTCTTCGCCCTGCCAGGCCAGCGTGTCGCCGCAGTAGACCCGCGCCGGCGCCATCGTCACCAGCCCGACGTGCGCGCGCGCCAGCCCGGCCAGGTAGCGGTCCTTGTCGATCCCGACCACGCTGCGCGCCACCTCGGCCGGCGCGCCGCCGCGGGCCACCAGCCGCCGCGCCGTGTGGCTGAGGAACCCGCCGGCGCCGCAGGCCGGGTCGATCACCCGCTCGCCGGGGCGCGGATCGACCAGGTCGACCAGCATGCGCACCGCCGTCTGCGGGGTGAAGAACTGGCCCTCGACCCCGCGCGTCGCCGACGCGGTGAACACCTCGTAGGCGTCGCCGATCGGGTCGCAGCGCGGGTCGTCGAGGTCGAGCCCGCGCAGCTCGCGGTCGACCTCGTGCAGCGTCGCCGCGTCGAGCCCGATCTGCGCGTCGGCGGCGAACACCTCGGGCATGAGCGCCTGCAGCCGCGCGAGCTGGGCCCGGTAGAACCCCAGCAGCGCGCCCGCCTCGCCCGGCGCCGCGTCGCCGCTGCGGACCGTCAGCGTCCGGCAGAACACGCAGCGCAGCACCTCGTCGAGCAGCGCCGCGTCGCGGGTCGCGCCGACCAACCGGCCGGCCAGGAAGTTGCGCAGCCGGCCGAACATGGCCCTGGTCTCAGGGACCTGCGTCGAAGGACATGTCTCTTCAAACATGTGCTTTCAGTCATCCCCGCCGCAGCAGCTCGAACCCGACCTCGCGCCCCTGCCCGCCGAGGAGCCGGCGGCGACCAGGCGGCGGGCGATGGCAGAATCGTGCGACGACATGGCGCGCAGCCTACCGCGAAAGCATCGGCCGCGCGAGTCCCGCAGCCGGGCCCGAACCTACTGACAGGTCAGCGGCGCGCCGTCGAAGACCGTCATGGTGCAGGTCGAGTCGGCCGCGCAGCCGCAGATCCCCGCGTAACAGGTGTCCACATTCTGTCCGCCCGCGCAGTCGCTGTCGACCGCGCAGCCGCAGCGGCCGGCCACGCACTGCACATACCCGGGCAGCCCCGAATCGACGCAGTCCTGATCGATCTGGCACACGCACGCGCCCGACGGCACGTCGCACGCCGGGTGCCCCGTCTGCGGCACGCAGCCCTCGTCGCCCGTGCACGGGCTCTGGCACGCCCCCGCCTCGCAGCTGGCCGCCGCCTGCCCGCACACCAGCACCTCGCGCTCGCCCGCGAACAGCGGCAACATCTGCTCGACCAGCCCGAAATCGGCGCACGCGAAGGTGCCCGGGGTCAGCGCGCAGCGGCCCGCGTCGGCCACCAGCACGCACGCCTCCTCGGGCGCGCACTCGCCCGGGCCCGCGCACGGCGTCTTCCACCCCGACAGCTCGGCCAGGCACTGCGCGTCGCTGGTGCACGGCGGGAACAGGCACAGCCCGTCGATGCAGCGGAACCCGAGGTCGCTGCCGCCGATCCGGCAGTCACGATCGCTCTCGCACTGCGACTGGCAGCGCTTGGCCTCGGGCCCCGCAGTGGTCGGCTCGCCCGTGCTGCCGGTCGTCGTCGCGCTCGTCGTCGAAGTGCTCGTCGCCGGCTCGCCGGTGGTCGGCGTCGCCGTCGACGACGACGTGGTCTGCGGCTCGCTGGCCGTCCCGGCGCCTGTCGGCGGGCACGCGGACAGGAGCCCCGCCGCGAGCCCCAGAGTTCGGATCTTGCCAGTCAACACCATGCTGCGCGACGGTAGCGCATTTTCGCCCGTGGGCGAAGAATCCCGCGCATGCGGACCGCGAGAAGTGGCACCATCGGCCGCGATGGAGCGCGGTGGCCAGGTCTCGTGCCCGCAGTGCGGGGCTCCGGCCCCGTTTCGCGGCACGGCCGTCTCGCTGGTGTGCGAGCACTGCGGCAGCACCGTCGTCCGCACCGGCGTCGACGTGCGCCTGCTCGGCCGCGTCTCCTCCGTGATCGACGACGGCAGCCCGCTGCTGCTCGGCGGCAAGGGCAGCTTCGCCGGCCGCGGCTTCGAGATCGTCGGCCGCCTGCAGCTCCGCTACGCCCGCGGCGCCTGGAGCGAGTGGTACCTGCAGTTCGCCGACGGCGTCGGCTGGCTGGCCGACTTCCAGGGCAACTTCGCCATCACCGTGCCCGCCGCCGGCGCCGATTTCCCTGGCTTTTACGACATGTCCGTGGGGACATGGCATGAAGTACATGGCGCGAAGTACATGCTCGTCGACCGCCGGGCCGCCCGCTACCAGGGCGCCGAGGGCTGCCTGCCGTTCGTCGCCGAGCCCGGCCTGACCTTCTTCGCCCTCGACCTCGCCGGCCCCGACGATCAGTTCGTCAGCCTCGACTACGGCGTCGACCCCCACAACAAGCGCCCCGCCGTTTACCTCGGCCGCGCCGTCCTGCTGGCCGAGCTCGGGCTCGACCGCCTGCGCCGCTTCGAGGGCTGGCATGACTGAAGCGACCCCCGACGTCACCCCGCGGCGCGCCGAGGCCACTCCGCAGCGGCTGTTCCGCGACGAGGCCCGCACCGAGGCCGTGCAGTGCGTGGCCTGCGGCGGCCCGCTCGCGCTGCGCGGCTTCGGGGCGATCCAGCGGGTCGTCTGCCCCGCCTGCGGCAGCACCCTGCGACCCGAGGACAGCGGCGCGCTGGCGCTGATCGACCGGGCCGCCCGCGCCCACCAGCCGTCGACGCTGCCGCTGCACGCCCGCGGCCGGCTCGACGGCGCCACCTGGGAGATCGTCGGCATCTGCTGGCGCACCGTCCTCAGCCCGCCGTGGCCGTGGCAGGAGTTCCTGCTCTACAACCCCTACCGCGGCTACCGCTACCTGGCCTGGTCGGAGCGCGACGGCCACTGGTCTTTGGGACAGGTCATCCCCGGCGCGCCGCAGATCGTCGGCGGCAAGCGCCACGTCATCGCCTACCGCGGCCGCCGCTACCGCCACTTCGCCGGCGCCGACGCCCACGTGACCTACGCCGAGGGCGAGTTCCCGTGGCAGGTCCAGGTCGGCGACGCCGCCCACGTCGACGACTTCGTGGCCCCGCCGCACGGCATCTCGATCGAGGAGGTCGTGGCCGCCGACGGCGTCGAGCTGACCCGCACGGCCACGCGTCACCTCGACGCCGACGCGGTCTGGCGCGCCTTCGACCGCCCGGGCAAGCCGCCCAAACCGAAGGGCGTCGGCATGCTCGCGCCCAACCGCTGGCGCGAGCAGGCGCGCTCGCTGTGGCTGTCGTGCCTGGTCTTCGCGCTCGCCTGGTACGCCGCGGTCCAGCTGGTGGCCGGCCGCGCCAGCGAGCGCGAGGTGTTCCTCGCCACCGACCTGGGGTTCGACGCCGTGCTCTCGCAGGAGATCACGATCGGCGAGCCGGGCGGCCACACCACCGTCGAGGTCTCGTTCTCCGCCTACCCGCTCGACAACTCGTGGGCGTTCGCCGAGGTGGTGCTGATCCCGCTCGAGAGCGAGGAGGCGATCGGCCTCGGCCTCGAGGTCAGCAGCTACAGCGGCTTCGAGGACGGCGAGTCGTGGACCGAGAGCGAGCGCCAGGCCGACCAGGTCCTCGGCCGCGTGCCCGGCGGCCGCTACCTGCTGCAGGTCACCCCCGAGCGCGACACCAGCGCGCTGACCGGCAGCGACCCGCTCGGCATCCACCTCGGCGGCCCGTTCGGGGTCCGCAGCCCCGACACCTGGGCCCTCCGCGTGCGCGAGGACGTGTTCCTGACCCGCTACGCCGTGCTCCCGCTCCCCATCATCCTCGGCTTCCCGCTGCTCGCCTGGCTGCTCGGGCGCCGGCGCGAGCGCAAGCGCTGGGCCAACAGCGACTACCCGCTCTGAGCCGCTCTCGCGCCGCCCGCATCATCCACTGACTCTTCGGACATGTCTTATCGAACATGACCTCTCCGACATGCCCTGATCGCCCTCCCCTGCCCTGACCATGTTCCGCAAGATCTACTGGACCTGCTCCGTCGCCGCCCTGCTGCTCCTGCTGCTCGGGGCGCGTTCGGGCTTCTTGCTGGCCGGCACGCCCGAGCGCGGCAAGGTCGAGCGCGACCCTGACGGCACCGTGCGCGGGCGGGCCGCCTTCGTCTGGCTCGGCGGCGGCTACCACGGCGGCAAGTGACATGTCGGCCGCGCCCGGGACCCGCCTGCTGCTCGCCTCGGTGCTGGTGGTCGCCACCTGCGGCCTCGTCTACGAGCTGATCGCCGCGACCATGGCGAGCTACCTGCTGGGCGACAGCGTCACCCAGTGGAGCCTCGTCATCGGCGTCTACCTCAGCGCCATGGGCCTCGGCTCGTGGCTCAGCAAGTTCGTCGTCAGGGACCTGCACGCCCGCTTCATCGCCGTCCAGCTGGTGATCGCCGTGGTCGGCGGCCTGTCGGCGGTCGCGCTGTTCTACGGCTACGCCTACCTCGCCAGCGTGCGCCCGCTGCTGTTCTCGATCCTGGTGATCGTCGGTACCATGGTCGGGCTCGAGATCCCGCTGTTGATACGGATCGTCGGCGCCGGCGAGGAGCTGAAGGACACGGTCGCGCGGGTGCTCGCGTTCGACTACGTCGGCGCGCTGCTGGCCAGCCTGCTGTTCCCGCTGGCGCTGCTGCCCCACCTCGGCCTGGTGCGCACCAGCATGCTGTGCGGCCTGTTCAACGCCGCGGTCGCGCTGGCCTGCACCTGGGTGTTCCGCGCCCACCTGCCGCGCCCGCGCGCCGCCCTGGTCCAGGCCGCCCTGGTCTGCGCCGCGCTCGCGGCCGGCCTCGCCGTCGGCGGCCGGCTCGAGCGCCTGGCCGAGCGCGAGCTCTACGACGCCCCCGTCATCTTCTCCGAGAAGACCGCCTACCAGCGGCTCTCGATCACCCGCAGCGGCGACGACATCCGCCTCTACATCGACGGCAACCTGCAGTTCGCCAGCAGCGACGAGCACCGCTACCACGAGGCCCTGGTCCATCCCGCCCTCGCCGGCGTCGCCCCGCGCCGGGCCCTCGTGCTCGGCGGCGGCGACGGCCTGGCCGTGCGCGAGCTGCTCAAGTACCCGGGCCTGGAGCGCATCGACCTCGTCGACCTCGATCCCGGCATGACCCGCCTGTTCGGCCGCGACCCGCTGCTGGTCCGCATCAACCGCGGCAGCCTGACCGACCCGCGCGTCCACGTGCACAACGCCGACGCCATGCGCTGGCTCGAAGGACATGTCCGCACGAACAGCGAGGTCTACGACGTCGCGGTCGTCGACCTGCCCGACCCCAACAACTTCTCGCTCGGCAAGCTCTACACCGGCTCGTTCTACCGCCTGCTGCGCCGGGTCCTCTCGCCCGCCGGGGTCGGGGTGGTCCAGGCGACCTCGCCGTACCTGGCGCCGCGCTCGTTCTGGTGCGTGGTCAAGACGCTCGCCGCCGCCGAGCTGCACCCGCGCCCCTACCACGCCCACGTGCCGTCGTTCGGCGACTGGGGCTTCGTGCTGGTGTCGCCGGCCCCGCGCCCCGAGCCGACCCACCTGGCCGACGTGCCGCTGCGGTTCCTCGACGACGCCCTGCTGCCGACCCTGTTCGTGTTCCCGCGCGACCAGCAGCCGCCCGACGTCGAGGCCAACCGCCTCAACGATCAGCTGCTCGTCCACTACTACGAGGAGGACCTGCGGGCCCTGCCCGGCCGCGGAGGCCGCGGATGAGCGCTCGGGACATGTCCTTCCGTTGCTGTCGCATGGGACATGTCCTTTATGACATGCGATCGCGGCCGCGGCGTCGCAAGTGCGCCACTACCCTGCTCGTTCGTACATGTCCCCGGAGACAGACGACCGGCCCGCGCGCTCCCGTCTCCTCGCGTCGCCCCGGGGCCCGCGCGTGAAGCGGCGCGGCTTCCTCGGCGCCACCGCCGGCACCCTGGCGACGGCCGCCTGCGGCCCAAGCACGCCGCCTCCGCCGGCGATCGCGTTCGTCGGCCCCGACCCCGAGCGCAGCCATCACCTGCGCGAAGGGACATGGCGCGAAGGACCTGTCCATGAGACCATTCACACCGACGTCGCCATCGTCGGCGGCGGCGTGGCCGGCAGCGCCGCCGCCTGGCGCCTGCGCCGGGCCGGCCTCGCCGATCTCCACCTGTTCGAGCTCGAGGACGAGGTCGGCGGCACCGCGCGCGGCGGCGAGCTGCCGCGCTCGCGCCACCCGCTCGGCGCCCACTACCTGCCGACCCCGCCGCCGGACTGCCCCGCGCTCGAGCGCCTGCTGACCGACCTCGGCGTCATCCTCGGCCGCGACGCGCACGGCCGACCCGAGTACGCCCCCTCGGCGATCGCCGCCGCCCCGCTCGAGCGGCATTTCGGCCGCGGCCGCTGGTACGAGGGCCTCTACCCTGCCGCCGGCGAGACCGCCGAAGAGGCCGCCCAGTGGGCCCGCTGGCACGCCCACCTGCGCGCGCTCGACGGCCGGCGCGGCGGCGACGGCAAGCCGCTGTTCGCCATCCCCGTCGCCCGCAGCAGCGCCGAGCTGCGCCACCTCGACGCCGTCTCGTTCGCGCAGCACCTCGACGAGCTCGAGCTCCGCAGCGAGCGCCTGCGCTGGGCCCTCGACTACGCCTGCCGCGACGACTACGGCTGCACCCTCGCCCAGACCTCGGCCTTCGCCGGCCTGCATCATTTCCTCGCGCGCGGCCTCGAGGAGACCCGCGGCGGCTTCCTCCTCACCTGGCCCGAGGGCAACGCGCGGCTCGTGCGCGGCATGCTCGAGCGCGCCGACCTCGGCGCTCGCCTCCACCGCGGCGCGGCGGTCGTCGCCGTCGACCCGCACGCCGGCGAGCTCCGCGTGCACTGCCCCGGCGACGGCCGCCGCCTGCGCGTCCACGCCCGATCGATCTTGTGGGCCGCCCCCCGCTTCGTCCTCGGCCGCCTGCTCGTCGGCCCCGATCCGCTGCCTGTCGGCGCGCTGACCTACGCCCCCTGGCTGGTCGCCAGCGTCGAGGTCCGCAACGCCCCGCGAGGCGTCGGCGCTCGCCTCGCGTGGGACAACGTCCCGCTGGCCGGCTCCAGCCTCGGCTACGTCGTCGCCACCCACGGTGAGACCGCCGACGAGCGCCAGCCCGGCGCCGTGCTCACCTACTACGAGCCGCTGTGCGGCGACGGCCCCGCCGAACTCGCCGCCCAGCGTCAGCGCCTACTCGCCGGCGATCGTTCACACTGGGCCGACCACGTCATCAGCGCGCTCGCGGCCATGCACCCCGGTATCGCCAGCGAGATCTCCGAGGTCGCCATCACGCGCTGGGGACACGCCATGATCCGCCCCGTCCCCGGCCTGCTGTTCGGCGAGAACCTCGCCCTCGCCAGCGCCCCGATCGGCCGCCTGCGCCCGTGCGCGGCCGACGTCGCCGGCCTGCCGCTGTTCGAGGAGGCCTTTTACAAGGGGAGCCGCGCCGCGCTGGCGGCCCTCGCCGACCTCGGCCGCGCCGCCCCCGACGCCCTCGCCGACGAGATTTTTATATGACTCTTCGGACATGTCCATGAGGGCATGTCCGAAAGCCCACCCTGCACGTGACCATTTTAACCCTCGCCTTCGGGCGTGGGCCGTCGCGGCGCAGGCGGCCGCGGAGCTGACGTTTTGGTCGGCGACAAGCAGCGGCGTCCTCTCCGAGTTCCGGACCGCAAGCCAGGCTCTCACGCGCGCTGGCCCTTCAGACCCACCGCCGGTCGGCGCTCCCGCCGAAGCGCGTCATCCCGGCGGAGCTCCGCGCCAGCCGCCCGCCTCTCGGCTTCGTGCCACCGCCGCGGTCGAGCCGAGCTCCCATGTCTCTTCGGACATCCCCGCGATCGCCTCGCCGCGCTGCCGCCCGCCCGCTCTGCGAAACTATTTTGAGAAAAACATGTCCCGAGGGACATGTTCTGCGCCGGGACCGCTGCCCTGGGCACAAACGGCCGCAGCGCGCGCCCCCCGTCCGCGTCTGTCGATCCCGACAGCTCCTGAGCGGTCTTGCCCGTCCCTGCGCGCCCGCGGCCGCGCTATCCTCCTCGTGTGCCGCTGTCGCTCGCGCAGCTCGAGGCGCTCTCGCAACAGGCCTTCCCGACCCAGGCCGTCGCGCGGCGTGACCCTGATGGTTACGCCGCCCTCCACGCCGCGATCGCCGAGGCTATCCTTCCGGTCGCGCGCGCGCTCGAGTTCGACATGGACGACTTCGTCGCTCGCAGTCAGGACGAGCTGCTCGCCCTCCCGCCGCACATCCTGTTCGTGTGGTGCGACGAGGCCGACCTCATGGCCTCGTTCTACGCCCTGCCCGAGGCCGACATCGCCGCCAACGTCGCCCAGGCCCTGCACGCCGTCGCCGGCCTGCGCTTCGGCGACCCCGCCCAGCTGCCCTCCGAGCAGCGCGGCGCGGTCCTCCGGATCATGGCCGCGATCGGCACTCCGCTGGCCCGCGACGCCGACGACTTCTTCGCCGCCTACGTCGACGGCGCCGCCCACGACCCCGAGCTCCCGGTCCGCGCCGAGGTCGAGGCCCTGTTCGACCAGTTCGCCCCCTGCTTCGTGCCCGACGCCGACGGCCTCGATCGCCGCTTCACCCGCGTGATCGCCGTCCACCGCCACATCGACGCCTAGCATGTCTCCGAGGACATTTTTCTAGGGGCATGTCCCAAAGGACAGCCAGGATCGATCATCGGACTGCCGGCGCCAGCACCCCACCTGCACTTCGGGCCAGGTGGAGCTCCGCTCAGCCCGCGCGCCCCACCACCTCGCGGATCGCCGCCACCAACGCCTCGGGCACCTCCTCCTGTAAAAAGTGCCCGGCCGCGGTTCGCCGCACGCTCGCGCCCGGGAACGCCCGCTCGTGGCGGGCCAGCGCGCG
Organism: Nannocystis bainbridge; assembly: GCF_028368995.1. GTDB lineage: Bacteria > Myxococcota_A > Polyangia > Nannocystales > Nannocystaceae > Nannocystis > Nannocystis bainbridge. Next base: position 2,445,378 of record NZ_JAQNDL010000001.1, read on the forward strand.
ACCGAGGATCGGGTCGCGCTCGCCCCATACCAGCGCCAGCGGCCCTCCGGCGGCCGTGAAACCGCGCAGCCACGCTTCACCGCGCCGCAGCGGCGGGACGCTCGGGTGCTCCAGACCATCCGGGACCATGCGCGCCAGCGCCAGAGGACCTGCCCTTTCGGACAGATTCCGCAGCGGCCAGCGGTAGGCCCGGGCCACTGGCCCCCAGATCGATCGCCGATCGCCCTGCGCCACCCAGAGCGTCGACTGCGGGAACCCGAGGCCGCGAAACACCAGATCGCTGATCACCGGCACCCGCGCGAACCGGTGAAACCACGTCCCGCGCGGCCGCGACGGCAGCACCACCGACGTGTTGCCCAGCACCACGCCGGCCACGCGCTCGGGCATGTGAGCGGCCAGCGCCACTCCCAGCGCGCCGCCCCAGTCCTGACCGACCAGCACGAAGCGGCGCAGCCCCAGCGTCTCCACCAGCTCCGTCAGCGCCGCCACGTGTCGCTCGACCGAGTGCTCGTGCAGCGCGATCCGGCTCGAGAGGCCGAACCCGAGCAGGTCGGGCGCGACGCAGCGCAGCCCCGAGAGCCCCGCGATCACGTCGCGCCACAGGAAGCTCCAGGTCGGGTTGCCGTGGAGCAGGAGCACCACCGGCGCTGCGGGGTCGCCGTGGTCGATGCGGTGGATCCGGCACCCGTCTCGCAGCGCGCTCACGCTCCGCCGCAGCGGCAACAGGGCAGCGAGCCACGCCGGCAACTCGGGGACGTCGAACATCGCCCGACGGCAACACAGCCGCCGGACGATGTAAAGCGCGCCGCGTCAGCGCTCAGTGGCCGCCGTGGCCGTGGCCGTGCCCATGGCCGTGCCCGTGCCCGTTCCCGTGGCCGTGCCCGCCCCAGCCGCCGTCGTCGTCGTCGTCATCGTCGTCGTCGTCGTCGCCGTTCGGCAGGCCCTCGCCGTACTTGTCGAACGAGCTGACGAGCAGCGCGCGGTGATCGTCGAGCGAGCCGCAGTCCTTGGGCGCCTTGACGGGCTTGCCCTTCTTGTCCAGGAAGCACTTGGGGTAGAGCCCCTGCTCCTTGTACTCTTGGTGGCGGATGTCACGGAGGCAGGTGGCCCCGTCCGGGGTCCACTCGGCCTCGATGAACCAGTTGGTCGCGCGGGCCTCGACCTGCGGCGACATGTGGTCCCACAGGTCGATCGGCGTCCCGTTGACCGTCCACGGCTCACCGTTGCCGCAGTAGTCGGCGCGAGCCATGCGCGTGCAAGCCTGGTGATGATCTCGCAGCGAGATCGTCTTGCAGTTCTTGCCCTTCTTCCAGTCCTTGCAGCGCTTGGTGGTCGCCCACGGGCGATAGCCCCACATCACGCACTTGGCGATGACGGCGTTCGTGCAGGCCCAAACGAACACGTTGGGGTCGTCGACGCGGTCGCCGGTCTCGAGGTTCCAGTAGTTGGCCACCGGGATCGCCGGCACCATGCCGCCCTGACCGTCCTGACACAGCGGCTTCCACTGGTTCGAATTCTTGGCCCGGTGGACCACGTCGTACAGGTACACGTCGTCCTGGTCCGGCGACTTGGTGATGTCGTCGATGCGCAGGACGTAGTCCTCGTAGACTTCCTTGCCGTTGACGACCTGCCCGACGGTCAGCTGCCACTCGGAGCCGATGAAGTCCTTGCCCTTCGCGGGCACCTTCTTGCCGTTCTTGATCACCTTGGCGCTGAACTCCGACCCGTTCAGCACCGGCCCGTTCAGCACCGGACCGTTGAGCACCGGCCCGTTCAGGTTCACGCCGTTCAGCACCGGCCCCTGCATCAGTGGGCCCTCGAGCACGTTGCCGTTCAGCACCGGCCCGTTCAGCACCGGCCCCAGGATGATGCCCTGCAGCACGGGCCCGTTCAGCACCGGGCCTTGCAGCACGGGGCTGTTCAGCTCGACTGCGTTGAATTCTTCGTCACGGGTCGAGACGACATCGGAGGGTGCATCCGCCCCCACGTAGCACCCTGCGCTGAGACCCAGCAGCGACACGACAAGCGCCACACGACGCACGGCCATAACCACCCCCCATCGACTCCCCGTACTGTAGCACAGTCCGCGGACATATGAAAGGACATCTGTCCGAGCGAGCTCACTTTTGGGCGCGCGTCAGCGGCCATGTCGCACACACGCGCAACCCGACCGTACTATGCCGAAAACTCGTAGGGATCTCGAAGCGGTTGGAGACTCGCCCGGCGAATTCATTATAGTAGAACCCACCGCCGCGCGCATTCAATTGCTTGTGGTCGTACGGCGACACCGTGAATTCGTAGGCGTTGCCGATCGTGTCATAGAGGCCGTAGGGGCTCACCGATTGGGGATACGAGCCCACCGGGTCGGGGCCGAACGCCGATCCCAGCAGGCCGTACGTCCTGTCGATATTGGCCTCGCTGGCCTCGAGGCGCTGGCCGATGGAGAATCGTCGGTCGTCGGCGCCGCGGGCTGCACGCTCCCATTCGTGTTCATCACAGAAACGGGCGCCTGGGACTCGCCCCGAGGAATCGAGCCACGCGAAATACGCTATCGCCTCCTCGACCCCGATTCCCGTCACTGGCAGACGTTCCCATTCGACGCGGGCCCGCTGCGTCCTGCCCTCGTAGACCAGGGGCTCGCCGGTCCGCGCGGTGTACACACGCTCCGTCTGATGCAGCTCGAGCTGCCAGCCGCCCTGGGCCAGCTCGGTGAGGCGGGCGCTGTCGGACAGCACCCGCGCGGCGTTGATCGCCAGGATCGCCGCGCGTTCGCCGGGCGGCAGCGCCGACAGGAACTCGATGTAGTCGGCCCACGTCACCTCATGCCGACCGATGACGTAGGCCCCGGTCTGCACGCTGTGCAGCGGCTCGGCGCTCATCGACACGCGCAGGTCGACGATGTCGCCGGTGCCGTACAGGAAGCGGCCGGCGGGCACGTAGACGAAGCCCGCGGGGATGGTGTCGGTCGGCGGGAGCACGACCGAGAAGTCGGCGACCTCCTCGCGCGCCAGCGCGATCGGCAGGGTCACCGGCGCGTAGCCCTCGAGCTCGAAGCGCAGGCGATACGACCCACGATCGAGCGGACGCGCCGGCACCGGCGTGACCCCCAGCGTCTCGGTCGCGTCGATGCGGGCCCGCGACGCGTCGTAGCGCTCGAGCTGGACCCGCGCCCCCGGCGGCTCGCTCGTCACCGAGAACTGGGCCGGCGCGTTCCACCGCCCGATCCGCGCCCCGTCCTCGTCGTAGAGCTTCAGGCGCTCGAGCAGGTCCTGGATCACGAACTCGCCGTGACCCGCCTGTTCGGCCAGCAGCGCGCGCTCGAGCAGCACCTCGCCGAGGCGGTCGCGGACATCGTCGCGCCGGCCGTCGAGGCTCAGCGCCGTCTCGAGCTTCTGCGCCGAGCGGGCCAGCCGCAGCTCCGCCTCCGGCAGCGTCGCCTCGTAGCGGGTCCACAGCCCGTCGGCGTGGGTCTGCTTGCCGGCGTCGTAGGCCGCCAGCGCTTGCGTCCGCAGCGCCTCGGCGTCGGCCCGCGCCTTGCCGGCGACCGCCCGCTCCTGCTCGGCCGCGGTCACCTGCGCGTCGACCTTGAGCCGCAGGTCGCGCTGGCCCTTGAGCCACATCGCCGCGTACATCGAGATCGCGACCGCCGGCACCAGCACGATCGCCCCGCGTCGCAGCGCCCGCACCCGCGCCGCCGCCGTCTTGCACGCGGCGATGAAGTCGCGCTCCTTCGGCCGCAGCGACGCCGGGTCGAGCGCCACCACCTCTTGCAGCGGCGCCCCGCTCCACAGCGCGTCGCGGCCGCGGCCGAGCCGCTCCCACTCGGTGACCGCGAGCTCGAGCCGGTGCCGCACCGCCCGGCCGTCGCGCTCCTCCTCGAGCCAGGTGCTGAGCGTCGACCACCCGCCGAGCAGCGCCTCGTGGGCGATCTCGAAGACCGCGTCGTCGTTGACCTCGCGGGCCACCACCAGGCGCCCGCGCACCAAAGCCTTGAGCGCCTCGGCGGCCGCGGGCGAGTCGGAGGTCAGCTCGTCTTCGGTCCGCACCGCGCGGGTGTCGTCGACCGTCACGAGGCGCATCAAGATCCGCCGCGCCGCCGCGCGCTGGGCCGGGATCAGCTCGGCGAGCACCGCGTCGCCGTGCCGCGCCAGCGCCCCGGTCACGCCGCCGACTTTGCGCAGGTCGGCCGGCGAGATGATGTTGGTCGCCTGGTCGCGCAGCTCCCACAGCTCGGCCAGCGCGAACTGCAGCAGCGGCAGGCTGCCGCGCGCGCCGGCCTCGACCAGCTCGTCGACCAGCGTCGACGGCTCGAAGCGCACGCCCTTGACCTTGGCCGGGCCGACGATCGCCTCGCGCGCGCCCTCGGGCGACAGCGGCCGGAGGATGTAGATCGCCCGCGACAGCTCGTCGCCGATGCCCGGCACCTGGACCACGCGCGTCAAGAAATCGCCGCGCACCGTCGCCATCACCCGCAGCCCCGGCAACCCGGATGCCAGACGCGCCAGCAGCGGGCCGACCACCGCGACCTCCTGCGTCGCGCTCAGCGTCACCAGCTCCTCGAACTGATCGATCACCAGCAGCCGCCCGCGCGCCTCGCCGAGCTGCTTGCGCAGCGACCGGACCAGCTCGCCCGGGCTCTCGGCGATCAGCGCGGAGAGTGTCTCTTCGGACATGTCGAAGAGGACAGCCAGCGTCGACACCAGCGTCTGCAGCGGGTAGCGGCCCGGGGTCATCGCCGCCGAGGCCCACTGGCGGTGGTGGTCGAGGTTGCCCTCCTCGACCATCGGCACCACGCCGGCCTTGACGAGCGACGACTTGCCGACGCCCGAGTCGCCGGCGACGACCACCAGCGCGTCGGCGCGGAGGCGCTCGAGCACGGCGCGGATCTCGACGCCGCGGCCGAAGAACACCGCGCGGTGCTTCGACTCGAACGCCTGCAGGCCGCGGTACGGGTTGCCCTCGGGGATCACCAGCTCGCGGCCGCTCGGCTGCAGCGACTCGAGCGCGGCCAACAGATCGTCGGCCGAGCCGAACCGCATGAACGGGTCGCGCCGCAGGCAGCGGTCGATGAGCCCCGCCAGGCGCGGGTCGCAGCGCGGCGCTCGCTCGAGCAGCGGCCGCGGCTCGAGCTCTTGCAGCCGCTCGGCCAGCTCGAGCGGCGTGCTCGCCTCGGTCGGCGGCCGGCCCGAGGCGAGGATGTACATCAACACCCCGAGCGCGTAGACATCGGAGCGGCGCGACGCCGGCTCGGCGCGCCACAGCTCGGGCGCCATGTAGTGCGGCGTGCCGAGCAGCGTGCCGGCCTGCGTCAGCGACTCCGCGGTCACCGGGATGTCGGCGGCCGACAGCGCCGCCGCCGACAGGCCCGCGCTCGAGCGCCCGGCCCCCGAGTCGCCGTGGGCGCGGGGCAGCGCCGCGCTGGCGCTGGCGTCGCGCAGCTTGATCGTCTCGGCCGCGCGGTCGATGCGGCCGCCGTCGTTGCTGCGCATCACCGCCGACGCCGCCGCCTCGATCGCCTCGTCCTTGGGCGGCTCGGGCCGCACCGGGTCGAGCGACGCCGGGTCCATGAGCTTGGCCAGGCTGAAGTCGAGCAGCTTGATCTCGCCGGCCTCGGCCAGCATCGCGTTGGCGAGCTTGATGTCGCGGTGGAGCACGCCGTGGCGGTGCGCCGCCGCCAGCCCGCGGCACAGGCCAATCGCCAGCTCGAGCACCTTGCGCGACGGCAGCGGGACCTGGATCTCGTTGAGGCTCTTGCCCCGGATGTACTCGGTGATGAGGTACGGGTGACCCTCGAGCTGACCGACGCGGTAGATCGTCACCACGTTGGGGTGCTGGATGCGGGCGACCGCGCGGCCCTCGACCTGGAAGCGCTCGCGGTCGTCGGCGTCGGGCGCCACGTGGCCGACGAACTTCACCGCCACCGGCCGGTCGAGCACCGTGTCGTGGGCCAGGTAGACCCGACCCATGCTGCCCTTGCCGAGCAGGCGGACCAGCTTGTACTCGTCGAAGGTGGCCGGCGGCTCCCACTCCACGAGCGGCGTCTCGACGATCTTCGGCACCGGCCGCATCGAGCGGCCGTGCTGCGACGCCGAGGGTACCTGGCCTTTGGGACCTGGCCTCGGATCCATGTTCGGAATCGCGCCGGACGCGCCTGCGTCGTGATCGCTCACCGAAAGTCCTCGGGGTTCCGGGACATCAACACCAGCGTCGCACGGCCAGCGGGGGGCCGGCAAGTCCGTGCGTATCCCACTTGGGACCGGCACAGGCCGGCTCGCGACAGTGTGTTTGCGGGGTGCAGTTTTCTGCACCCCGCAGACCCGTCAATTCGCTTCACGGTCCGAACCCCGATCACCTCGCGGTCGAGACCCTGACCGCGACCGATCGCGCCGGCCTCAGGGCGCCGAGAAATCGATGCTCTGCAGCGAGTCTTCGAGCTCGATCTTCTTCTCGAGCCGCTTCGACTGCAGCTCGACGATCGTGCGCGCGAGCTTGTCGGCGTCGCGCGTGAATTCGTCGAGGCGCTTGTTCAACTTGCCGCGCAGATCGCCGGCCGCGCCGTCCTTTTTGATCGCCTCGAGGTTCTGTCGGGTCTCGTTCGCGCGCTGATCGAGCTCGGCTTTTTGGCGGGTGAGCCCGTCGATCTCGGTGTCGATGCGGCCGATCTCCTGGCGCAGGCGGCCCAGCGGCTCGAGCTTCTTGCGCGCGTTCGCGTCGAGGTTCGGCACCCGCAGCAGCGATTCGAACAGCTGCGGCACGCGCGTGTCCCAGATCGAGATCGTCGTCTGCGACGGCGTCTGCTCGACCACCTCGACCTTGCCCTCGACCGCGTTGCCGGTGACCTTGACCGGCACGAGGTAGGCGTCGGGCAGCTCCTCGAGCCCCTCGATCTTCGACTTGAGCGCGTAGGGCCCGCCCTGCTTCGGGTGGCGGATCAGCACCGAGTAGCCCTTCGGGTCCGGCTGGCCCTTCACCGTCCACGTCGTCGCCACCCGCTGGAAGTTCTCGACCGAGATCAGCCCGCGCACGATCTTGACGATGCGCAGCTCGTCGCCGGTGTACTGCGCCTGCGACGACACCAGCAGCGACGGCTCGACCGCGAACGGGATCGTCGTGCTCGTCTGCGTCCCGACCGCCTCCGACAGGCCCTCGCCGACGAAGCTGCCGCCGGCGTAGATCGCGATCGGCCCCGGCTCGAGCACGAACGGGGTGGTGTTCTTGAAGCGGACCACGCGGTACGGGTTCTGCTCGTAGCCGGTGCCGGCGCCGCCCGGACGGAACAGGAACGTCTGCTCGGCCGCCACGTCCTGGTTGACGATCGCCACCATCGTCGAGCTGCCGTCGGGCACCGTCACGCGGTCGCGCAGGTCGAAGCGCGTCAGCCCGCTGACGCTCTTGGCCCGCGCGCTCGCCTGCGTGCTGCGGCGCAGCGACTCGAGGTCCATCGCCGGCGCCTCGGCCTTCTCGACCTCGTCGTAGGCGACGTCGGGGGCCGGCTCGAAGTCGTAGCTGGGGCCGCTCGCGGCGCGGCCGCCTCCGCCGATGCTGTTCGGCCGCTGCTCCGCGCGCTTCGCCGATTTCTTGAGGTCGTCCGCCTTCTCTCGCATCGCGGGCGCCGGCGGCGGGGCCGGAGGCGGCAGGCTGCGGGCCGGGACGGCGTCGGGGCAGCCGTCCTCGTCGGTGTAGCCGTTGAACGTCTCCGGGCTGTCGGGGCACTTGTCGAGCCCGTCGGGGATCGCGTCGCCGTCGCGATCACTTCCGGCGTCGTACGAGGTCTCGCCCATCGCCACCGCGGCCCGCTTCTGCACCCCCGCCTCGGTGAGGTCGGTGCGGCCCACGGTGCGCGGCGTGTGCAGGTCGTAGCGGAACGCGATCGGTGCGCCCGAGGTCAGGCTCATCGACACCTTGCCCCAATCCTCGCCGCTGGTGTTGTCGACCACCGCCCACGCCTGCAGCAGCGCCGGGCCCTTCTCGCCCGGCTCGGGCAGGACCACCCGGTAGGTCGGCTTCCACATCGGCGCCGCCACCACGTAGCTGACCAGCAGGTCGTGGCTGCTCGCGCCCGCGAGGCGGATCTCGACCGCGACCTGCTGGAACATCCCCTCGCCCGCGGTGGCGTCGAGCGTGCGGTGGAACTGCAGCGCCAGGTCGCCGTCCTGCAGCGTCACCCCGCGCACCTTCGACAGCCGCACCACCTGCAGCTGCTTGCCGTCGAGCAGCGAGACCTTGAAGTCGCGCGCCCCGCCCTGCGGCGCCGGCACCCGCTCCGACGACGGCGGCGGCGTCGGGTCCGGCTCGTCGATCACCGCCTCGACCAGGACGATGCGCCCGCGCAGCTTGCCCTGCGTGGTCTTCAGCGTCACGTAGGTGCCGCGCAGCGCGTCGAGCACCTGCGCCAGCGAACCTTGCCCCGGGGCCAGGGTCGACAGCGCGGCGTTGGCCCACGACTCGGGGTCGAGCGGCATCGACACGCTGACTGCCTGCCCGCTCTTGCGGTCGACCACGGTCAGGCTCTTGAGCAGGTCGTTGATCTGGTCCTTGCGGACCTTGATCACCAGCGCCTCGCCCTTGACCTCGCCGCGGCGCTCGAAATAACCGATGCCGTTGCGATAGAGCACCACGCGGTCGAGCCCCAGCGAGCTCTCGGTGGCGGCGTAAGGGTTGCGGCCGTGGGCGCAACCGATGAAGAGGAGGGCGACGAGGGCGGACGGGGCGAGCCTGGGCACGTGCGAGGGATCTCCTGCGAGGTCGACTGTAACGCCGCGAGCCCACGCCCTCTTACTCGCACGCGCGCCCGCCAAACCCCGCCGGAGGCGCGTCTTCGGCCGCTGCGCGGTTTTGCCCGCGCGGGCCGCCCCAAATGCCGCCAGGCGGTCGCACGCGGCGCCTATGGACGCCTTGATCGCGCTTTGCCAAGCTCGCGCCGATGGCCCTCCCACGCAGGCGCACGCTCTACCCGGAGCTCGAGCCCTACAACGCCGGCTTCCTGCAGGTCAGCGACCTGCACAGCGTGTACTTCGAGGAGTCGGGCAACCCCGACGGCAAGCCGGCGGTGTTCCTGCACGGCGGGCCGGGCGGCGGCACGGTGCCCGACCAGCGGCGCTTCTTCGACCCCGAGCGCTACCGGATCGTCCTGTTCGACCAGCGCGGCTGCGGCAAGAGCACCCCGCACGCCGAGCTGCAGGACAACACCACCTGGGACCTCGTCGCCGACATCGAGCGCGTCCGCGAGCACCTCAACGTCCAGAAGTGGCTGGTGTTCGGCGGCTCGTGGGGCAGCACGCTCGCCCTGGCCTACGCGCAGAAGCACCCGCGGCGGGTCACCGAGATGGTGCTGCGGGGGATCTTCCTGCTGCGCCGCAGCGAGTTGAAGTGGTTCTACCAGGACGGCGCCAGCTCGCTGTTCCCCGACGCCTGGGAGCGGTTCCTCGCCCCGATCCCCGCCGCCGAGCGCGGCGACCTGATGAAGGCCTATCACCGCCGGCTCACCAGCGACGACCCGGCCCTGCGCCTCGAGGCCGCGCGGGCGTGGAGCGTGTGGGAGGCCAGCACCAGCTACCTGCAGGTCAACTCGGAGCAGATCGAGCGCGCCGGCGAGGACGAGTTCAGCCTCGCGTTCGCCCGCATCGAGGCCCACTACTTCGTCCACCGCGGCTTCCTCGAGCGGGAGAACCAGCTGATCGAGAACGTCCCGCGGATCCGCAACATCCCGGCCGTCATCGTCCAGGGCCGCTACGACGTCGTCTGCCCGGCCCAGAACGCCTGGGACCTCCACCGCGCCTGGCCCGAGGCCGAGCTGCGGTTCGTCGACGACGCCGGCCACTCCGCCTTCGAGCCCGGGATCCTCCACGAGCTGGTGGCCGCGACCGACCGCTTCGCCGGCCGCGCCTGACCTTTCCGACCTGTCCTCAAGCACCTGGTCTTTCCGCCATGACCGTTCGACCCGCTCACTCCGCGCCGCACCGCCAGGACCCGCTGTCGGGCCTGTACCCGCCGATCGACCCGTTCCACTTCGGCCGGCTGCAGGTCCCGGGCGGGCACGACCTCTACTTCGAGCAGTCGGGCAACCGCGCCGGCAAGCCGGTGGTGTTCCTGCACGGCGGGCCCGGCGGCGGCACCGACCCCAAGCACCGGCGCTTCTTCGACCCGGCGCGCTACCGCATCATCCTGTTCGACCAGCGCGGCTGCGGCCAGAGCGAGCCGTTCGCCTCGCTCGAGGACAACACCACCTGGGACCTGGTCGACGACATCGAGCGCCTGCGCGAGCACCTCGGCGTCGACCGCTGGCAGGTGTTCGGCGGCTCGTGGGGCAGCACGCTCGGGGTCGCCTACGCCGAGGCCCACCCGCACCGCGTCACCGAGCTGGTCCTGCGCGGGATCTTCATGTTCACCCGCCGCGAGTCCGATTGGTTCTACGGCCGCGGCACCCGCAACCTGTTCCCCGACGCCTGGGAGGCCTTCGTCGCCCCGATCCCCGAGGCCGAGCGCGCCGACCTGATCGCCGCCTACTACCGCCGCCTCACCTCGAACGACCCGCGCGTCCGCGTCGAGGCCGCGCGCGCGTGGAGCCTGTGGGAGAGCCGCGTCGCCGCCCTGCACCCCGACCCCGACGTCGAGATGCACTGCGACAACACCGACTTCACCCTCGCCTTCTCGCGCATCGAGTGCCACTACTTCGTCAACAAGGGTTTTCTGAACAGCGAGACCCAGCTGCTGGACGACGCGCCGAAGATCCAGCACATCCCGACGACGATCGTGCACGGCCGCTACGACGTGATCTGCCCGCTCGAGAACGCGTGGCACCTGCACAAGCGGCTGCCCCGCTCGGAGCTGGTGATCGTGCCCGACGCCGGCCACTCGGCCTTCGAGCCCGGCATCGCCCTCAGCCTGCGTCGCGCCACCGACCGCTACTCCCAGCTGTGAGGCCGGGCCGGGGCGGTGCGTCCCTCATGTCCGAGAGGACATGCCCCGTGCGCCATGCCCTTGGGGGCATGCCCCTTCGGTCATGTCCTCCGGGTCACATCGCCGAAAGGTCGCCGCCGGCCGCCGCGGCCGCCAGCGTCAGGCGGTCGGCGCCCCAATACAGCTGCGGGCCGCGCTCGCGGGTCTGCACCACGAACGTCGGCACCCCGAACACCCCGGCCGCCTCGGCCGCCGCGGTGCTCGTCGTCAGCGCTTGCTTGATCTCCGGCGCCGCCGCCCGGGCCACCAGCGCCGACCCGTCGAGCCCGACCGCGTCGGCGATCGCCGCGACCACGGCGGGATCGCTGATGTCGCGGTCCTCCGCCCACAGCGCCGTCGCCAGCGCGCGCACCAGCGGCGGCGGCGTGCCGGCGGCCAGCGTCACCCGCAGCGGCAGCACCGTGCGGATCGGGAACCGCTGCGGGAATTTGAACGGCAGCCCCGCGCGCGCCGCCTGGCGATCGAGGTCCTGCAGCGTGTGGCGCCGCTTCTCCGGGCTCTGCTCGAACAGCGGCACGTCGGGCGTGCCGAGGCTGCGAAACAGCCCCCCGAGCAGGATCGGTCGCCACGTCACCTGCGGGCCCAGCTCGCCCGCGCGACCGATCGCCAGGTACGCGAACGGGCTCGAGTAGTCGAAGAAGAGCTCGACCGGCGCCGTCGGCGACGGCACGGGCATCGGCGGCGTCCCGCCGAGCGCCGCCTCGACCATGTCCGCCCGGTCCTGCCCCCAGAACAATTGGTCGCCGACGAAGTAGGTCGGCACGCCGAACACCCCGCGCGCGATCGCCTCGTCGGTGCGGCGGCGCAGCGCGTCCTTGATCTCCGGCGACTCGGCGCGGGCCAGGATCGCCGCGGCGTCGAGCCCGACCTCGGCGATCGCCCGCGCCAGCACCTCGCGGTCGGCGATGTCGGCGTTCTCGTCCCAGTACGCGCGGTAGATGCGGTGGATCAGCGGCAGTGACAGCTCCGCCGCCAGCACGCAGCGCAGCGCCTCGACCGTGCGCATCGGGTGACTCGCCGGCATGCGCAGCGGCACGCCGGCGCGCTGGGCCTGGCGGCGCATGTCGTCGAAGTTGTGGCGCGCCTTGGCCGGGTTCAGCGTCGCCGCCAGGTTCTGCGGCGTGCCGCGGGCCTTGAACACCCCGCCGAGCAGCATCGGTCGCAGGTCGAGCTCGGCGCCTGCCCTTCGGGCCAGCTGTTCGACCTGCGTCGACGCCACGTAGGCGTACGGGCACGAGAAATCGAACCAGAACTCGAGCCGCGCCCCCATCCCTACTTCCGCGTCCCCGTCAGCCACTCCGCCGCCTGGCGCGCGAAGTAGGTCAAGATCACGTCGGCGCCGGCGCGGCGGATGCCGAGCAGGCTCTCGAGCACCACCCGCTTCTCGTCGAGCCAGCCGCGCTCGCTCGCCGCCTTGAGCATCGCGTACTCGCCGCTGACCTGGTAGGCCGCGAGCGGCAGGCTGGTCGCGCGGCGCAGCTCGGCGAGGATGTCGAGGTACGGCCCGGCCGGCTTGACCATCAGCATGTCGGCGCCCTCGACCTCGTCGAGCTCCGCCTCGCGCAGCGCCTCGCGGGCGTTGGCGGGGTCCATCTGATACGTCTTCTTGTCGCCGCTCTTGGGCGCCGAGTCGAGCGCGTCGCGGAACGGCCCGTAGAACGCCGAGGCGTACTTGGCCGTGTAGGCGAGGATCGACACGTCGATGAAGTCCTCGCCGTCGAGCGCCTCGCGCAGCGCCTGCACGCGGCCGTCCATCATGTCCGACGGCGCGACGATGTCCGCGCCGGCGCGGGCCTGGCACAGCGCCTGCTCGCACAGCGCCGCCACCGTCTCGTCGTTGAGGATGCGCCCGTCGGGCGCGACGATCCCGTCGTGGCCGTCGCTGTTGTACGGGTCGAGCGCGACGTCGGTGACGATCACCAGGTCGGGCCAGCGGTCCTTCAGCGCCTTGATCGTCTCCGGGATGAGGCCGTTCGGGTTCCACGCCTCGCGGCCGTCGGAGGTCTTGAGCGACTCCACCACCGCCGGGAACAGGGCGATGAGGTTGACCCCGACCGCGCGCGCCGCCTCGACCTCGGCCAGCAGCCCGCGGCGCGACAGCCGGGCGCACCCGGGCATCGACGCGATCGGCACGTCGTCGGCGCCGGCGTGGATGAACAGCGGGTAGATGAAGTGCTCCGGCCCCAGCGTGGTCTCGCGCAGGAACGCCCGGATCGCCGGGTGCTTGCGGTTGCGTCGCGGGCGCTGCAGCAGGTTGAGCGGGTCTCGGCGGCCTAACGTCATCACATCTGTCCTTCGTGACATGTCCTTAGAGACACCAGTCGCCCGCGCCCTCGGGCGCCAGCTTGGCGAGCGCCTGGCGCAGCTTGTCGGCCGCCTCGTCGAGCGTGGCCGCGCTGGCGCGGGTGTCGGCGTTGGCGAAGTCGAGGTCGTGCGGCCCGTCGATCGGGACCACGTGGAGGTGCACGTGCGGCACCTCGAGCCCGGCGATCATCAAGCCCACGCGGGCCGGCGCGAACGCCAGCATCTGACCGCGGCCGATCGCCTGCGCGACCGTCGTCAGGTGGGCGGCGAGCTCGGCGTCGAGGTCGAGCCAGTGGTCGACCTCCTGCTTCGGCACCACCAGCGTGTGGCCGGGGCGCAGCGGCGCGATCGACAGGAATGCGGCGCAGCGGTCGTCCTGATAGACGAAGCGACCGGGCAGCTCGCCGTTGATGATCCGGGTGAACACGGACGGCATGGCCGGGACTCTACACCGGGCGGAGGCCCTTCGGCGCGCTGACCCACTTCGACCCGGCCACGGCCAGGCGCCACGGCGCGTCGCGGTCGGCCGGCGCCGCGAAATCGATGCCGACGCGCGGCCCTGCGAGGATCTCGCCGACCGGCGGGGCGTCGAGCGCCTCGAGCCCGCCGGGCTCGGTGACGGGGTGATGCGACCAAGAAGTGTCGAGCTGCAGCGCCTGCCCGACCTTGCCCGGCCCGGTCAGCAGCGTCGGCCCCGCCGTCGTCGCCCCGCGGCGGCGCTGGATCTCCGTCAGCCCCAGCACCGGCTCCGCCGAGCGGATCAGCACCGCCGCGCCCTCGCCCTCTTCATTGGTCGAGAGGTTGAGCATGTTGTGGATCCCGTAGCAGAGGTACACGTACGCGCGCCCCGGCGGGCCCCACATCGCCGCGTTGCGCTCGGTCAGGCCGAAGCGACAGTGGTTGGCGCTGTCGTTCGGGTGGCGGTAGGCCTCGACCTCGGTGATGCGCACGATCACGCCGTCGCGTCGCAGCAGCTTGCCCAGCAGATCGCGCGCGACCACCAGCGCGTCGCGAGCGAAAAAAGAACGCGGCAAGATTCCTGTGTCGTCGGCCATGTGGCTCCAGCGAAGGTGGTGATCGAGTTCAGCGTAGCGTCGAACGGGCCCCGCGCGTACGACGTATTCGCGGCCTGTCGCGCCCCTGGTCGGTGTACAGCGCTTATGGCGCGCATGGGCCGTCCGGACGTGGCATACTGTTCACCCCTCACGCGATGCTGATCTATCTGTACCTGTTCGCATTCGGGCTCGGCGGCGTCCTTCTTCTCGGCTCGATCTTCATCGGCGACAAGGACGGCGGCGACAGCGACGCGAGCACGGCCGAGCACTTCGACCACGGCGTCGACGACAGCCACGGCACGCTGGCCGGGCTGTTCACCGCCTTCTTCTCGCTGCGCTTCTGGATGTTCTTCCTCGCCTTCTTCGGGCTCACCGGCCTCGTGCTCGACGGCCTCGACCTCGTCGACAGCCCGACCGCCGCCCTCGTCGCCGCGCTGGGCATGGGCCTCCTGACCGGCCTGGGCACCGTCGCCGTGTTCCGCAACCTCTCGCACAGCGAGACCAGCACCGCCGCCAGCGCCGCCGACTACATCGGCCGCAGCGGGCGGGTGATGGTCGGCTTCGCCGCCGGCGACCTCGGCAAGGTGCGGCTCACGCTCAAGGGCACCACCGTCGACGTCCTGGCCAGCACCGAGGAGGAGCGCGGCTTCGTCGTCGGCGACGAGGCCCTGGTCATCGCCATGAACGACACCACCGCCGTCGTCGCCCGCGTCTCGGGCGGCTGACCGCGGCCAACCTGCCACCGGAGGACCGAGTGAACCTGCCTCTCACCTACCTGGCCTTCGCGCCAGCTGTGGATTCCGTATTTGAAGCATTGACCCAAAACGTCGCCGGCCTGGCGATCGTCGGCTCGCTCACCATCGGCCTGGGGGTGCTGCTCCTGCTGATGCTGGTCAAGAACTTCCTCTACCTCTGTCACCCGAACGAGGCGCTGATCTTCACCGGCCGCAAGCGCGTCAAGGACGGCGTCGACCTCGGCCCGCTGGTGATCCTCGGCCGCGGCGTCGTCGGTCAACCGCCCGAGCACCACGGCTGCGGCAAGGGCCGCGCCTGGCGGATCCCCGTGCTCGAGCTCGTCGACCGCCTCGACATGTCGGCGATGTCGATCGACGTCTACGTGCAAAACGCCTACTCGTCCGGCAACATCCCGCTCAAGATCCACGCGATCGCCAACGTCAAGATCAGCCCCCACCCGCGGCTGATCCGCAACGCGATCGAGCGCTTCCTCGGCCGCTCCACCTCGGAGATCCAGCAGGTCGCGCGCCAGACCCTCGAGGGCGCGCTGCGCGAGGTGTTGGCGCAGATGACCCCCGAGGCCGTCAACCACGACCGGCTCGAGTTCGCCAACAACCTGGCCAAGAGCGCCCAGGACGACCTCGACAAGCTCGGCTTGCAGCTCGACACCCTCAAGATCCAGCACGTCGCCGACGAGACCGGCTACCTCGACTCGCTGGGCCGGCCGCAGATCGCCGCGGTCCTGCGCGACGCCGAGAAGGCCGAGAGCCAGGCCCAGCAGGAGGTCACCGAGGCCCAGGCCCAGGCCAACCAGCGCGCCGAGGTGGCCAAGGCCGCGGCCGAGACCGCGATCCTGGTCAAGCGCAACGAGCTCACCAAGATCCGCGCCGAGCTCGAGGGCCGCGCCGGCGCCGTCGAGCGCGAGGCCGAGGCCGCCGCCAAGACGGCGCGCGCCGAGGCCGAGCAGGAGCTGCAGACCGTGCGCAGCCAGCTCGAGCAGAAGCGGCTCATGGCCGAGGTCATCATCCCCGCCGAGGTCGACCGGGCCGCGCGGCTGCTGCTGGCCAAGGGCGACGCCGCGCCGACGATCGAGAACGGCGCCGCGGTGGCCGAGGTCCTGCGCCTCACCAGCGAGGCCTGGCTGACCATGGGCCCGCAGGCCCGCGAGATCTACGTCATCCAGCACCTCGAGGAGCTGCTGGCCGCGGTCCTCCAGCCGATCGAGAAGCTCAAGATCCGCGAGGTCGCCGCGCTCGACCCGGGCGACGGCAGCGCGATCGCCAGCTACGCCGCCTCTTACCCGCGCGCCGTCGCGGCGGTGCTCAGCGCCCTGCGCGAGACCACCGGCGTCGACGTCCCCGCGATCCTGGCCGGAAAGACAGGTGCCCAGTGAACATGGAAGCTCTGCTCGCCCTGCTCGGCGTCGCCGGCGTCGCCTTCGTCGCCCTGATCCTCATCATCAAGAACGTCCTCTACGTCTGCCAGCCGAACGAGGTCCTGATCTTCAGCGGCCGCCAGCGCACGACCGAGGACGGCAAGCTGTTCGGCTACAAGATCATCCGCGGCGGCCGGGCCATCCGCACCCCGCTGTTCGAGACGGTCGACCGCATGGACCTGACGAACATGATCATCGAGGTCCAGGTCAAGAACGCCTACTCGCGCGGCGGCATCCCGCTCAACATCCAGGGCGTCGCCAACATCAAGGTGCCGGGCGAGGAGCCGCTGCTCAACAACACCGTCGAGCGCTTCCTCGGCCGCTCGCGCGACTCGATCATGAAGACCGCGCGCGAGACCCTCGAGGGCAACCTGCGCGGCGTGCTGGCGACCATGACCCCGGAGCAGGTCAACACCGACAAGGAGACCTTCGCCCAGCGCCTGGCCGCCGAGGCCGAGCACGACCTCAACAAGCTCGGCCTCGTGCTCGACACCCTGAAGATCCAGAACGTCAGCGACGAGGTCGGCTACCTCGACGCCATGGGTCGCCAGCGGGCCGCCGCGATCCGCCGCGACGCGCTCATCGCCGAGGCCGTCAGCCAGGCCCAGGCCACCGAGCAGCGGTGGACCAACACCCGCAACGCCGAGCTCACCACCCTCGAGGCGCACACCCAGATCGCCCTCAAGGAGAACGAGCGCCGGATCGCCGACGCCCAGACCCGCCGCGCCGCCCTCATCGCCCAGCAGCAGGGCGAGGTCGAGGCCATCATCGCCCAGGCCCGCGCCGAGGTCGGCATGCAGGACGCGCGCATCGAGCAGGTCCGCCGCCAGCTCCAGGCCGACATCATCGCGCCCGCCGACGCCGCCCGGCGCAAGGCCGAGGAGGACGCCAAGGGCCACGCCGCGCGGATCATCGAGCAGGGCCGCGCCACCGCCCAGGTGCTGACGCAGATCGCCGCTACCTACAACAAGGGCGGCGCCGCGGCCCGCGACGTGCTGCTGATGCAGAAGCTGGTCCCGCTGTTCCACAGCCTGGCCGGCACGATCGGCGAGCTCAAGATCGACCGCCTGACGATCCTGCCCAAGGGGACAGGTTCCGAAGGACAGCCGCTCGGCGCCCGCCTGGTCGACGCCTCCGAGCAGATCAAGGCGGCCATCGGCATCGACGTGCCAAAGTCGCTGCGCGACGCCCTGGGAGATCCGCGCTCGCAGAAGCCCCCGCTCCCACGTACGACCTGAACTTCGATTCAAGTCCGTGAACCCGCGCTTCAGCTCGGCTTTGCAGCGAGCTGGCGCGGGTTTTTCGTGCCAGGAGATAAGCCTGCGAAACTGGCCGGACTTCCCGATCGATACCGAACTCACCTTGACATGAATCTCGGTTCACGCCAATGAACCCCCCGGTGACGCGCAGGGTCGATGGGCGGGACGACGCGCCGCGCAGCTCGCGTGGCGCGCGAGTTCGCGAGGTGGTACGGACGGAGACGCGCGCCGCATACCGCGAGGCGATCCTCGACGCGGCGACGCGGGTGTTCGGGCGGCTCGGGTTTCAGGACGCGAAGATGGCCGACATCGCCGCCGAAGCCGGCGTGGCCGCCGGCACCGTCTACAACTACTTCAAGAACAAAGAAGAGGTGTTCCGCTCGATCCTCCAGCGGACGCACGAGCTGGTCTACCAGCGCATCATGGTCCACCAGGTGCTCGAGGACCCGATCGAGCGCATGCGGGCCTCGACCCGCGAGGCCTTCACCTTCCTCGAAGAGCACGGCGCGCTGTTCCTGCTCTACGTCTCGATCGGCGGCGGCTTCGACTGGGCCCAGAAGCGGGTCGAGCAGGCCCTGATCGACGAGAACAGCGCCCGCTACTTCGCCCTCAGCGAGGCCACCCTGCGCGACGCCGCGGCGCGCGGGCAGATCCGCGGCGACCTCCCGCTCGAGCGGCTGACCGTGTTCCTCAGCGGCCTGACCGACGCGACGATCTTCTCCTGGGTGCGCTCCGGCTGCCCGCCGGGCCTGCGCACGCAAGCCGACCCCTTGATCGACTTCTTCCTCCACGGCGCGAGAGCCCCATGACCGCACGCCTCACCATCGTCCCCCTCGTCCTCGCCGGCCTCCTCGTCGCCGCGTGTGACGGCAAAGAAGCCGAGAAGCCCGCCCTGCCGGCGACGCAGGGCGCTGCCCCGACGATCCCGGTCCCGAGCAACAAGGGCCCCGCGCCGCAGCCGGGCGTCAAGGCCGGCGCGCGCGACCTCTCGATCGAGCGCTACGTCGGCACCGCGCTGCCCAAGCAGGAGGCCGAGCTCGGCCCGCGCATGAGCGGCACGCTCGCCTCGGTCGACGTCGAGGAGGGGCAGCAGGTCAAGAAGGGCCAGGTGCTGTTCCGCCTCGACGCGCGCTCGACCCGGCTCGGCGTCAGCCAGGCCGAGACCGGCCTGCAGGGGGCTCAGATCGCCCGCGACAACGCCAAGCGCGAGCTCGAGCGGCAGCAGCAGCTGGCGGCCAAGGGCACCATCGCCGCGGCTGTGCTCGAGCGGGCCGAGTCGGCCTTCAACAGCGCCGAGAACGGCGTCAGCCAGGCCAGCGTCGCCCTCTCGATGGCCCGCCGCGGCACCGCCGACTCGGCCGTCGTCTCGCCGATTGACGGCCTCGTCGCCCACAAGTTCAAGGACGTCGGCGAGACGGTGACGATGATGCCGCCGACCATCGTCGTCGTGATCCAGGACCAATCTGTCCTCGAGGTCAGGACACGAATCCCCGAGGCCGCGCTGCGGCTCGTCCACGTCGGCGACCAGGTCACCGCCCACTTCTCCGCGCTCGGCATCTCGCGCGAGGCCAAGGTCGTGCGCGTCCAGCCGACCGTCGACGCCGCCACGCGCACGATCGAGATCGTCACCGACGTCGAGAACAAGGACGGCATCCTGCGCCCCGGCATGTACGTCGAGCTCGAGCTGCGCCCGCCGCTCGCCTCGGTGCTCCCGGGCGCCGAGGGCGACGCGCCCGCGCCCGCGCCCGAGGGCAAGGCCGAGGTGGCCAAGGCGAAACCGGGCAAGAAGGCCCCGAGCGACCCCCCGCCGGCCGCCGGCACTCACTGAGGTCCCCCGCCATGCTGCTCGCCGAAGTCTCGATCCGCCGCTCCATCTTCGCGACGATGCTGATCGCCGCGCTGATGGTGTTCGGCTTCTTCAGCTTGCCGCGCATCGGCGTCGAGCTGTTCCCGAACGTCGAGTTCCCGGTCGTGACCGCGACCGTCGTCTACCCGGGCGCCGACCCGGAGACGATGGAGACCAAGGTCGCCGACCCGATCGAGGAGGCGCTGCAGTCGATCAGCGGCGTCAAGCGCATGACCTCGCGCAACCTCGAGGCCGTCACCCAGGTGGTGATGGAGTTCGAGCTCGAGGTCGACGGCAACCAGGCGCTGCAGGACGTCCGCGACAAGATCTCGGCGATCGAGCGCGACCTGCCGCAGGGCATCGACCCGCCGGTGGTGCAGAAGTTCGACGTCGGCGCCGCGCCGATCCTCTCGATCGCGCTGGCCGGCGACGTGCCGATGGCCGAGATGACGCGGGTCGCCAAGGACGAGGTCAAGCAGCGCATCCAGCAGATCTCGGGCGTCGGCAACGTCGACCTCATCGGCGGCCGCGAGCGCGAGATCAAGGTCCTCGTCGATCCCGCGCGCATGACCGGCTTCGGCCTCACCGCCGACGACGTCGCCAACGCCGTACGCGCGCAGAGCCTCGAGCTGCCGGCCGGCTTCATCAAGACCGGCACCAGCGAGCTGACCCTGAAGACCCGCGGCGAGGTCAAGAGCGCCGCCGAGATCGCCGACATCCTGATCCCCGGCCCGCCCGGCGCGGTGGTCCGGATCCGCGACGTCGCCGAGGTCCTCGACGACGTCGAGGACGCCCGCTCGGCCTCGTTCCTCAACGGCAACGCCGCGCTGGCGCTGGTCGTCAAGAAGCAGTCCGGCGCCAACGTCGTGTCGCTCGCCGAGCAGGTCCGCGAGGTGCTCGACGAGATGCGCCCCGACCTCGAGCGGCGGGGCATCACCGCCGCGATCCCGACCGACAACTCGGTGTTCGTCGAGCACGCCATCGGTGACGTCAAGTTCGACCTCATCCTCGGCGCGATCCTCACCATCGTCATCATCCTCCTGTTCTTGCACGACATCCGCGCAACCTTCATCGCCGCGCTGGCGATCCCGACCAGCATCGTCGCGACGTTCGCGTTCATGCAGTACATGGGGTTCTCGTTCAACAACATCTCCATGCTGGCGCTGTCGCTGTCGATCGGCATCCTCGTCGACGACGCGATCGTGGTGATCGAGAACATCTACCGCCACCTCGAGATGGGCAAGCCGCGCATGCGCGCCGCCCTCGACGCGACCAGTGAGATCGGCCTCGCCGTCATCGCCACCACGCTGTCGATCGTCGCGGTGTTCGTGCCGGTCGCCTACATGAAGGGCATCATCGGCCGGTTCTTCTTCCAGTTCGGCCTGACCGTCTCGGCGGCGGTGCTGATCTCGATGCTGGTGTCGTTCACGCTGACGCCGATGCTGTCGTCGCGCCTGATGCGGCAGCAGCACGGCCACGCCCCCGGCCTGTTCGCGCGCCTGTTCAACCGCATGTTCGGCGCCGTCGAGCGCGGCTACGCCGGCGTGCTCCGCTGGTCGCTGCGCTGGCCGTGGACCACCGTCCTCATCGCCCTGCTGTCGCTGTTCGGCTCGTGCGCGCTGGTCACCCGCGTGCCCGCCGAGTTCCTCCCGCCCGAGGACCAGTCGCAGTTCGCCGTCAACGTCGAGCTGCCGACCGGCACCGCGCTCGAGGCGACCATCGAGACCTCCGAGGCCGTGGCCGCCGACCTGCGCGCCAACCTGCCGCAGATCAAGGACACCTTCACCACCATCGGCGGCGGCGCCGTCGGCCAGGTCAACCGCGCCCGCATCACCGTCACGCTCGAGCGGCCCAAGCAGCGCGGCTTCTCGCAGCAGGACGCCATGAAGTGGACCCGCGAGCGCCTCGCCGGGGTCGAGGGCGCGATGTTCACGGTCGACCAGCTCGACCCGTTCGGCAACGACGGCGGCTTCCGCAGCCAGCCGATCCAGTTCTCGATCCGCGGCACCGACCTCGACGAGGTCGTCGCCGCCGCCGAGGCGCTCAGGGGCCAGCTCGCCGAGACCGGCAAGTTCGTCGACCTCGACACCTCGTACCGCGGCGGCAAGCCCGAGGTCGCGATCGCCGTCGACCGCAACAAGGCCGCCGACCTCAGCATCCCGATCGCCTCGATCGCCCGCACCGTGCGCTCGCTGATGGCCGGCGACCCGATCTCCGACCTCAAGGAGGGCTCGGAGATCTACGACGTCATCCTCTACATGCCCGAGGCGCTGCGCTCGAACTTCGAAGCGCTGAGCAACATCAAGGTCCGCTCGGCCTCGGGTCGCCTGGTCGACCTGTCGGCGGTGGTCCGCGTCGAGCGCGGCGAGGGCCCCAGCGAGATCGAGCGGCAGAACCGGCTGCGCCAGGTGCTGGTGCTGGCGGCGCTCAACGACATCACCCTCGGCGAGGCCCAGGAGGTCGTCAGCGACGCCGCCAAGCGGGTCGTGCCGTCCAAGCTGCAGACCAGCTTCATGGGCGACGCCGAGGTCATGCAGGAGTCGTTCGAGTCGATGATCTTCGCCCTCCTGCTGGCGATCATCCTCGTCTACATGATCCTCGCGGCCCAGTTCGACAGCCTGATCCAGCCGATCACGATCATGGTCTCGCTGCCGCTGTCGGTGGTCGGTGCGTTCGGCGGCATCTACCTCGCCGGGATGTCGCTCAACATCTTCTCGTTCATCGGCCTCATCATGCTGATGGGCCTCGTCACCAAGACGGCGATCTTGCTGGTCGACTTCGCCAACAGCGAGCGCGAGAAGGGCGCCGTCCTCACCGAGGCGCTGGTCCAGGCCGGCACCATCCGCCTGCGCCCGATCGTCATGACCGCGGCGGCCACCATCTTCGGCATGGTCCCCGTCGCCCTGGCCCTCGGCGAGGGCGGTGAGACCCGCGCGCCGATGGCCGTCATCGTCATCGGCGGCATGATCACCTCGACCGTCCTCACCCTCGTCGTCGTCCCCGTCGTCTATATGCTGTTCGACCGCATGGTCACCAGCCGGTCGATGCGCTGGATCAGCTTCAAGTTCTTCGGCGTCGACGCCACCAAGCCGGCCGAGAGCCTCGACGACCCGCTCCCCACGGCGCACGCTCCGGTTTCGGCTCCGGCTCCGGCCGCGCCGCCCGATCTGGTCATGCCCCCGCTCGTGGCCCCGCCGCCGGCCGCCGACGACTTCGAGATCGAGCGCGAGGTGGTGTTCCCCCACCTCCGCCGCGTCACCAAGCCGCCGGAGTGAGCGGTCCGGTCACCTTCCCTTTCGCACAGGTTCTTTCGTACAGGACTCTTCCGCCATGTCGCTTGTTTGGTCCGTCGCTCTGACGCTGATGGCCCCGGCCCCGCAGGGCCCCCCGCCGCCGCCCACCCGCCAAGTCCCCGCCGCCGCCGACGCGGCCGTGTTCGACGCCACCGCCTACCTGCGCGACGGCCCGCTCGCCGACGCGCTCGCGCCGAAGCCCGGCGGCCTCACGGCCGACAAGGTCGCGGTGCAGGCGATCGCCGAGTCACCGTCGGTCGCCGCCAAGGAGGCCCAGATCCAGGCCGCCGCGGCCAAGCTCGATCAGACGATGATCGCCTTCCTGCCGCAGCTCTCGGGCAAGGCCGGCTACACCCGCATGTCCAAGGCCGCGATCGCGTTCGGCGGCGGCTACAGCGTCGGCGCCGCCACGGGCCCCGAGGCCGGCGGCGACCCGATCCCGATCGGCATCGGCCCGTGCGCCATGGGCTCGCCGCAGATGTGCACGGTCGATCCGAACACCGGCCAGCCGCTCACCCTCGTGGTCGCGCCGCCGTTCAAGATCCAGATCCCGCTCAACTCCTACTCGCTGCAGGCCCAGCTGGCGGTCCCGATCTCGGACTACATCCTCTCGCTGCTGCCGGCCAAGCGCGGCTCCGAGACCCGCCGCGACGCCGTCGCCCTCGCCCGCGACGCCGAGCGCGTCAAGGTCGAGACCGACGCCCGCCTCGCCTACTACAACTGGCTGCGCACGATCGCCTCGGTGGTCGCCGTCGAGGACTCGCTGCGCCGCGTCAAGGCGCGCGCGCTCGACGTCGAGAACCTGTTCCACGCCGGCAGCGCGACCAAGGCCGAGGTGATGCGCCTGGCCGCCCAGATCGCCCAGATCGAGCAGGCGATCAACGACGCCCAGGTGTTCCGCGCGACCGCGGAGCAGGGCCTGGCGATCATGCTCAACGACCAGGGCATCGACTTCGTGCCCGGCGAGGACGTGATCGAGCTGCCGCCCGACATGGCCGACATCGGCAACCTCGAGGGCCTGATCCGCGAGGCGCAGAGCAAGCGGCTCGAGCTGAAGTCGATGGAGAAGAGCATCGGCGCGGTCGACTACGGCATCAAGGCGACCCGCGCCGGCTACTTCCCGCGCCTCGACGCCTTCGCCGAGGCGACCTACGCCAACCCGAACCAGCGGTTCTTCCCGCTGGCGCCGGTGTGGCGCGGGTCGTGGTCGGTCGGCGCGCAGCTGACCTACTCGCTCAACTCGGCCCTGCGCACGCGCGCCGAGATCCGCGAGTACAAGGCCAACAAGCGCGAGCTGATGGCCCAGATCGAGCTCCTGCGCCGCGGGATCGCCATGGAGGTCACCCAGGCCTTCCTCGCCCGCAACAAGGCCATCGCCGACATCGAGCTCAGCGCCCGCACGCTCGAGTCCGCGGTCGAGGCCTACCGCGTCGCCTCCGAGCTGTTCGCCGCCGGCTCGGCGACCACCAACGACATCATCGACGCCGAGGCCGACCAGCTGACGGCGATCCTGCGGATCGTCAACTCGCGCATCGACCTCCGCACCGCCAACGCGCGCCTGCTCTACGCCACCGGCCGCATCAAGCCCAACACCGTCCAGGTCTACGACACCCGCGACAAGGCGACCCGCGGGTAGCGCCCGCGCGAACGACTGAAGGGGCATGTCCGTACGGACATGCCCCTTTTGCCATGTCTGAACGGACATGCCCTCGCGGACATGCCCGCCGGACCGCTAGCCCTCGGTCGGCGCCGGGCCGGTGACGGTGCCGCGGCGGACCATGTCGACGCGGCGCCACAGCGCCTCGAGCAGCTCCGGCACGCCCTCGCCGGTGCGCGCCGAGATCGGGAACAGCGGGATGCCCTGGGTCCGCAGCAGCTTGCGCAGCGGCCCCACCACCTCCTGACCCTCCGGCGTGTCGATCTTGTTGAGCGCGACCACCCGCGGGCGGCCGTCGAACATCGAGCCGTACTGCCCGAGCTCCTTCTCGAGCGCCTTGAGGTCGGCCATCGGGTCGCGGCCAGGCGTCGGGTCGGGCGAGAGCAGGTGCAGCAGCACGCGCGTGCGCTCGAGGTGGCGCAGGAAGTCGAGGCCGAGGCCGCGTCCCTCGCTGGCGCCGTGGATGAGGCCCGGCACGTCGGCGACCACGAGCGAGCGCTCGCCGGCCAGCGCGACCACGCCGAGCTGCGGCACCAGGGTGGTGAACGGGTAGTCGGCGACCTTCGGGCGCGCGCGGCTGATCGCGCGGATGAAGGTCGACTTGCCGACGTTGGGGAAGCCGACGATGCCGACGTCGGCCAGCAGCTTGAGCTCGAGGCGCAGCCAGTACGCCTCGCCGCCGACGCCAGGCTCGGCGAAGTCGGGCGCGCGGTTGGTCGAGGTGCGGAAGTGGACGTTGCCGCGGCCGCCGAGGCCGCCGTGGGCCACGATCAGCTCCTGCCCGTGGAACGTCAGGTCGCCGAGCTGCTCCCCGGCCTCGAGCTCCGTCTCGCGCCGGTCCTTCTCGGCCTGCGCGCGGCGGATCGGCCCCGACTTCTGCGCCCGCACCGGCTCCGGGATGTCGGTGCCGTCGTCGGTCCAGGCGATCGCGCCGATCTCGTCGAGCTCCTCGCCGACGTCGTCGGCCAGCCACGGCGGCCGCTCGCCGGGCTCGCCCGCCAGCGCCTCGAAGAACACCGTGGTGCCGACCGGCACGCGGATCCGGAGGTCGTTGCCCGAGCGGCCCGTCATCTTGTTCGGCCCGCCGGGGCGGCCGATCTCGGCCGCGAAGTGCTGGCGAAATTTGAGGTCCAGCAGCGTCGTCAAATGATCGTCGGCGACAAAGACGACATCGCCGCCCTTGCCGCCGTCACCGCCCGCGGGACCCCCGTCGGGCACGAACTTCTCACGGCGCCAGCCGACCAGCCCGTCGCCGCCTCGCCCTGCGCGGACGACGATCCGGACCTGGTCGATGAAGCGCATCGCTCACTCCGCAGCGGCGGCAGCGTCTGCCTGGGCCGCGAGCGGGTCGATGGCGATGAACGCCTTGCGCTCGTGGCCCCGCTTGTAGAAGCGGACCGTGCCTTCGACCAGCGCGAACAGGGTGTAGTCCTTGCCGGTGCCGACGTTCGGACCAGCGTGGAAGCTGCTGCCGGCCTGACGGACCAGGATGTTGCCGGCGCGCACGACTTCGCCGCCGAACCGCTTCACGCCGCGGTTCTGCGAGTTCGAGTCGCGGCCGTTCTTGATCGAACCTTGACCTTTTTTATGTGCCATCGTCGTTCTCCAGCGGCGCTGTTCAGCCCGTGATCGCGGTGATCTTAACCTCGGTGTAGGCCTGCCGGTGGCCCTGCTTCTTGCGGTAGTTGGTGCGCTTGCGGAACTTGTAGACGATGAGCTTGGGCCCGCGCCCGTGGCTCACGACCTTGCCCTCGACCTTGGCGCCGTCGACCAGCGGCTTGCCGATCTTGACGGTCTCGCCCTGGCCGACGAGCAGCACCTCGAAGTTGATGGTGGCGCCGGCTTCCACCGGGAGCTTCTCGACGCGCAGCACCGAGCCGGTGTTGACGCGGAACTGCCTCCCGCCGGTACGAATGATGGCTTGCTGGTTCTCGGACACGAAGCGCTCGCACTCTCTGGGGCGATCCGCCCGCCCACGCGGCAGCCAGATGGTGGCTGCGACCGCCCGGATGCTCTTCGAGACCCTCGCCGGGCGCGAGGGAACAGGCTTATATGCGTGGCCGCAGGGGCCGGTCAAGCCGCAGAGGCGCGGCGGAGGTCACGCGCACGGCGCGCATGAGCCGCCGCTGCGATCCTAGGCCGTGCGCCGGCGGCGGGCCCGATGGCCGAACCACAAGCCGAGCAGCGGCAGGACGAGCGCGCCGCCCGCCCCCTGGTCCGAGCTGCGGCACTCGCATCCACCCTTGTCGGTGGCGCCGGAGCTGTCGCCGTCGGTGCCCCCGTCGCTGGCAGATCCCGGGTCCTCGGTGTCGCTGCCGTCGTCGACGCCGGCGGTCTCGTCGCCGGTGTCCGCCTCGCCCTCGCTGCCGCCGTCGGTGGTGGTCGGCGCCGAGGCGCCGCCGACGACGATCTTCATCTGGTCCTGCACCACGTGCTCGGCGTGGTCCTCGGCCTCGAGTACGACCTCGTAGACGCCGGCCTGCAGGTTGGTGAAGTACCAGGCGCCGACCTGGTCGTAGTCGACCTCGTCGAGCGCGACCACGCCGTCGCGGCTGACCTTGATGCGCCAGCCGACGCCGCCGTAGTTGTCGTGGATGTCGGCCTTGATCTCGATGCTCTCGCCGACCTCCAGCTCGAGCAGGTCGCTGTCCGGCAAGAGCTTGACGGTGGGCGGCTCGGTGTCGGGCTCGGGCGTGCCGAAGATCTTGTTGAGCTCCGCGAGGTCGTTCTGCTGCTCGCTGTCCTCGCCGCAGTAGATCTCGTGGATCAGCCGGCAGCCGATGGTGCCGGGCCCCTGGCACTGCTCCTCGCACAGCGCCTGGCAGTTGTCGCCGAAGTGCTTGTTGTTGCCGGCCTGGTAGCTCATGATCCGATCGCCGCCGAGCGTGTGGTCGAGGCCCCACGCGTGGGCGATCTCCTGGCTGATCGTCGCCGAGCTGCTGTCGAACGCGTAGACCACGTTGCGCTGGTCGCGGTCCTCGCAGTCGGTCCCGGGGGCGACGCCGCCGGCCGGGTCGCCGATGTTGGTGTCCGTCCACGAGCCGCCGATCATCGCCATCGTGTACGGCACGGTCTTGCTCGGGCGGTTCAGGTAGAGGACGCGGACCCCGAGCGACTCGAGGTCCTGCTGGACCGCCTGGATCAGGGTCAGCGCGGTCGCCTCGGAGCCGTTGAACACCGGGTACTTGTGGTTGTGGCGGGCCAGCGTGGACTTGCTCTCGGCCGAGTTGTCGGCGCCCGACTTGAGGATGCCGCCGTTGAAGTTGAGGAACACCGTGCCCTTGCGCGGGTACTGGTTGCCCTCGATGTCCTCCCAGGCCGGCAGCGGCTTGGGATCGACCTGCTTGAGGCCCTCGGCGATCTCGCGCCGCTGCACGACCTCGCCGATCTGCACCCACCCCTCGGGCAGCTTGCCGGGCGCCAGCGGCTCCGACGCGCGCGCGCTCAGGGGCGGCGCGTCCAGCTGCGACAGGTCCGGCTGCTCGACCGGCTCGGCCACGAACTTGCCACCCGCCTGCAACACCTCTCGCATGTCGTAGTGATGCGCGCCGGTGACCATCTTCGCGTACGGGTCGTACCGCTCGCCGTCGGCGGCCGCGGCGACCGCCGGCAACCCGGCCGTCACGCCGCAGAGGAGGAGAATTGCGTCTGCCTTCAAAGCCATGACTCCGCTCCTGCTGCCCGCCGAGGCGAGCTACGAGAACCCATCATACGAACATTCCCCGCGGGCACGCGTGGCGAGATGCACGCTCTTTCCGATTTTTCGCTAAACTCTGGGTCCACCCCGGACAATGTAGGATAAATCGTACCCATGACTACCCTACAGCCTTCGACCGCGCCGCGAGCCCTTCGGGGCCTCCGCCATGCGCGCTGGACCGTTGTTTGGATGTTGCTGGGGACTGCGCTGCACGTCCCTGGCTGTGCCACCTCACGCCTGGAGGCGGCGCGATCTCCCGCCGGGGCGGCCGCGGAGCCAGGCGGCGGCGAGGCCTGCGAACGCTGGCCTTCGGGGCAGCGCGACCAGATCGCGGCGGTCCAGCCGCACGTGCAGTCGGCCGCGCGCAAGCACAAGCTCGACCCGCGGCTCATCAACGCGGTGATCTGGGTCGAGAGCAAGTTCAACGCCCGCGCGCGCGGCCCGGGCGGCACGCAGGGGCTCATGCAGCTGATGCCGTCGACCGCGCGCGAGCTGGCGAGCAGCCTCGGCGAGCGCTCGCGCCCGCTCGACGCCGGCTTCAACGTGCGCGCCGGCAGCCTCTATCTGGCGCGGATGATCCGCAAGTTCGACGGCAGCACCGAGCTCGGGCTGGCCGCCTACCACGGCGGCCCGGGGCACGTGCTCAAGTGGCGCAAGGCCGGCCGGCGCGGCGTGCCCGAGGGCAGCAAGAAGTACGTCGAGAAGATCCTCGCGGCCAAGAAGATGTTCTGAGGGCCCTGCCCTCACGGACAGGACCCTCAGGACAGGGCGGTTACGACATATCCGCGAGAACATGTCCACAAGGACATGTCGCGGCAGACAGCCGGCTCAGCGCCCGCCGGCCTTGCCGGTCTTCTCGAGGAACTCCTCGTAGTTGCCGGGGAACAGGTCGTAGCCGCGGTCGCCCTTGAGCTCGAGCACCTGGGTGGCGACCTCGGAGACCATGGCGTGGTCGTGGGACACGAAGATGAGCGTGCCCTCGTACTTCTGCATGGCCTCGGTGAGGGCGCGGATCGACTCGAGGTCGAGGTGGTTGGTCGGCTCGTCGAGCAGCAGCAGGCTCGGCTTGATGAGCGTCATCTTGGCCAGCAGCAGGCGCACCGTCTCGCCGCCGCTGAGCGCCTTGACCGGCTTGTCGGCGTCCTCGGAGGGGAACAGCATGCGCCCGAGCAGGCCGCGGATCTCCTCGACCGTCGACTTCGGGTCCCACTGGTACAGCCACTGGAACGCGGTCCGGTTCTCGACGTTGCCGAGCCCGTCCTCGTGGTCCTGCGGCAGGTAGCCGAGCACGACCTCGTGGCCGAGGGTGAGCTTGCCGCGGTCGGGCTCGTAGGTGCCGGCGATGCACTTGAGCAGGGTGGTCTTGCCGATGCCGTTGGGGCCGACGACCGCGATCTTCTCGCCGCGGGTGGCGTTGAAGGTGATGTCCTTGAGGACAGGCTTGCCGTCGAACGACTTCCACAGGCGGTCGACCGCCAGGGCCAGCTTGCCGCTCGGGACCTTCTGGTCGAAGCGGATGAACGGCCGCTGGATGTTGCTGCGCTTGAGATCGACCATCTCGATCTTGGCGATCGCCCGCCGCCGCGACTGGGCCTGGCTGGCCTTCTTGGCGTTGGCGCCGAACCGCTGGATGAACTCCTTGAGCTCGGAGATCCGCTTCTGCTTGCTCTGGTTGCCCTTCTCGGCCGAGATCCGGTACTGGATCTTCTGCCGCATCATGTCGTCGTAGCCGCCGGTGTACGTGATGATGTTCTCGTAGTCGACGTCGGCGGTGTGGGTGCACACCTCGTTGAGGAAGTATCGATCGTGCGAGATGACGACCAGCACGCCCCGATACTCGAGCAGGAAGTTGGTCAACCAGTGGATCGACTCGAGGTCGAGGTGGTTGGTCGGCTCGTCGAGCAGCAGGATGTCGGGGCTGCCGAACAGCGCCTGGGCCAGCAGCACGCGCAGGCGCATGCCGCCGGTCAAGGTCGAGAGCGGCAGCTCGTGCTCGGCGGCCGGGATGCCGAGGCCGTCGAGCAGGCGCTCGGCCTCGGTCTCGGCGCCGTAGCCGTCCTCCTCGCTGATCACCATCTCGAGCTCGCCGAGGCGCATGCCGACCTCGTCGCTCATGTCGCCCGAGGCGAGCAGCTTCTCCTTCTCCTCCATGGCCTTCCACAGGCGGTGGTTGCCCATGATGACCACGTCGCGGATCCGGCAGCCCTCGAAGCGGAAGTGGTCCTGGTGAAGGACCGACAGGCGCGTCCGCGGCGGCTTCCACACGTTGCCCTTGTCGGCGTCGAGCTCGCCGGCGAGGATCTTCATGAAGGTCGACTTGCCGGCGCCGTTCGCCCCCGTCAGACCGTAGCGGTGACCCGGCTCGAACGATGTCGTGACATCGTCGAACAACACCTTTCCGCCGTACGACTTGGTGATCTCAGATACCGTCAGCATCGCTGGCTTCCTCGCAAATAACCTCGTTCAGGGCCGCGCTCCGATCGACGACGATCGCAAAGCGCGAAGGGCCCCGAGGCCGCACGCCGCTTGCCGGGCGCGCCGGTGCGTGGTTAGCTTGCGGGACTTGCACCGGCAACGCCCAATCCTCCTCGCCGTGAGCCTCGTCGCGGTGGTGGTGTGGGCGGTTCCTCACGAAGTGCAAGCCTGCAGCTGCATGCCGCCGCCCGCGCCCACGGTCGCCCGCGACCAGGCCGAGGCAGTGTTCGAAGCCCGCGTCGAGGCGGTGCAGACCTCCGACTCGAACGGGATGGTCCGCTACGGGCTGGCGGTCCAGCGGGTGTTCAAGGGCGACCTGCCCGCGTCGACGACGGTCGTGACCCGCTCCAGCAGCGCCGCCTGCGGCCGCAGCTTCGTGGTCGGCAAGAGCTACCTGCTCTACGCCCACCGCACGCCGGAGGGCGATCTCGGCGACACGATGTGCTCGCGCACCCGCCAGATGGGCACGGCGGACGAAGATCTCGCAGCCCTGGGCGCCGGCACCCCGCCCCCCGCCCCGGCCGCGCCCGAGAGCCAAAGCCGCGAGCCACCACGGATCGAGCCCCCGGCCGCCCCGCCAGCCCTCGGCGCCCCGGCGCCCACCACCCGGCAAGGCTGCGACCTGGCCGGCAGCGGGCCCGCCGGCCTCGCCAGCCTGGTCCTGCTCGCGCTCCGCCGTCGTCGCCGCGCCGCGACGTGCGTGAGCCCGCACCCGCAGGGCCCTGTCAGCGAGCCCGGAGCCTGATAGCCTCCGCGCCCGTCTGGGCGGCATGCCTGGAGCCACCACGACCGTCGCCGACGGCCGGGATTCCGTGCATGCTTGCGCCAGCCTGGAGACCGCCCTGATGTCCTTTGGCCTGTTCCGCGTCCCCGAACCCGTCAACGAACCCGTGCGCTCGTACGCGCCCGACACGCCGGAACGCGCCTCGCTCAAGGCCACCTACGCCGATCTCGCCGCCAAGAAGTTCGACGTGCCCCTGTGGATCGGCGGCAAGGCGGTCCGCACCGGCAACATCAGCCCGATCGTCTGCCCGCACCAGCGCAAGGCGGAGCTCGGCGGGTTCCACCAGGCCGGCTCGCGCGAGGTCGGCGACGCCATCGTCGCCGCGCAGGCCGCCCGCGCCGACTGGGCGGCGATGCCGTGGGACCAGCGGGCCGCGATCTTCCTGCGCGCCGCGGCGCTGCTGCGCGGGCCGTTCCGCGACAAGCTCAACGCGGCGACGATGCTGAACCAGTCGAAGACGGCGCACCAGGCCGAGATCGACGCGGCCTGCGAGCTCATCGATTTCTTCCACTTCAACGTCCAATTCCTGACGCAGCTGTACGGCGAGCAGCCGATCTCGTCGCCAGGCACGTGGAACCGCGTCGAGTACCGCCCGCTCGACGGCTTCGTGTTCGCGGTGACGCCGTTCAACTTCACGTCGATCGCCGGCAACCTGCCGACGGCGCCGGCGCTGTGCGGCAACACGGTGGTGTGGAAGCCGGCCTCGACGGCGGTGCTGTCGGGCTCGGTCATCATGGAGCTGCTGCAGGCCGCCGGCCTGCCCCCGGGCGTCATCAACTTCGTGCCCGGCCCGCCCGCCGCCGTCGGCGAGCAGGTGCTGGCCCACCGCGACCTGGCCGGCGTCCACTTCACCGGCTCGACCCCGGTGTTCAAGCAGATGTGGCGGTCGATCGGCAACAACATCGACAACTACGTCAGCTATCCGCGCCTGGTCGGAGAGACAGGTGGCAAGGACTTCGTGTTCGCCCACCCGAGCGCCGACGTGCAGTCGCTGGCGCACAACCTGCTGCGCGGCGCCTTCGAGTACCAGGGCCAGAAGTGCTCGGCCGCCTCGCGCGCGTACATCCCCGACAACCTGTGGCCGCAGGTGCGGGAGATCCTGGCCGACGGGGTCGCCAGCATCAAGGTCGGCGACGTCAGCGACTTCACCAACTTCATGGGCGCGGTGATCGACGCCCGCGCCTACGCCAAGCTGCGCGAGGCGATCGAGGAGGCGCGCAGCCGCCAGGGCGGGCGCGTCGCCGAGGTCATCGGCGGCGAGAGCGACGACAAGCACGGCTTCTTCATCCGCCCGGCGATCATCGCCGGGGTCGAGCCGGAGTACCGGACGATGAAGGAGGAGCTGTTCGGGCCGGTGCTCACGGTGCACATCTACCCGCAGGCCCGCTTCGAGGAGACGCTGGGGCTGTGCGAGCGCGGCAGCGAGTACGCGCTGACCGGCGCCATCTTCGCAGAGAACCGGGGGGCGATCGTCGAGGCGACCGAGACGCTGCGCCACGCGGCCGGCAACTTCTACGTCAACGACAAGCCGACCGGCGCGGTGGTCGGCCAGCAGCCGTTCGGCGGCAGTCGGGCCAGCGGCACCAACGACAAGGCGGGCAGCCTGCTGAACCTGATGCGGTGGATCTCGCCGCGTACGATCAAGGAGACGTTCACGCCGCTCCGGGACTACCGCTACCCGTTCATGGACGCCGGCTAGCGGCCCGTCCTCGGGGGGGCGCGCAACTGCGCCTCGACTTCGACTACCTTCGCCCGTAAGCCAAGTCCCGAGGACCCCCCATGCGACACGTCATCCTCCCCGCCTGCGCGTCCCTCGTCCTGCTCTTTGGGGCATGTTCCAACGGCAAGGCGACGGAGGCCGAGTGTGCCGAGTTCGCGGCTCACTTCGAGGCGCTGATGGCGGGCGGGCCGACCTCGGTCGAGGTCGCCAAGACCACGCAGCTGGCCAAGAACATGGCGCAGGAGCTCCACGCCCGGTGCCTGAGCGAGGGCACCGCCGCCGAGGTCCGCTGCGCGCTGGCGGCCGAGTCGATGGAGGCGCTGCAGCGCTGCGGCGCCCCCACGTGAGGCGGCGATGAGCGATCGAGACGGGGTCGTCGTCGGCGTCCACGTGAACCCCGCCGGCGGGGTGCCGAAGTTCGCCGTCGGCCTCGCGCTCGTCACGGTCAGCGGCGTCGCCGGCGATCGCCAGCTCGACCTCAGGTACCACGGCGGCCCCGACCGCGCGGTCTGCCTGTTCGCGCGCGAGCGCATCGATGCGCTGATCGCCGAGGGCCACCCGATCGCGCCGGGCACCACCGGCGAGAACCTCACGATCGCGGGCATCGACTGGGCCCGCCTCGGTGCCGGCGACCGCCTCGTCGTCGGCGACGACGTCCTGCTCGAGATCACCGGCCCCGCCCCGCCCTGCAGCACGATCGCCGGCTCGTTCACCCGCGGCGAGTTCAAGCGGATCTCCGACAAGCTGCACCCCGGCTGGAGCCGCCTCTACGCCCGCGTGCTGCGCGAGGGCGTGGTCCGCGAGCGCGCCCCGGTCCGCCTGCTCGGGCAGGCCTCCTAGGCCGCGGCGCCTCGGCTGCGCAGGATCCGGCCGCCCGCCTCTGCGCGCCTGTCGAATCGGACATGCCCAAAAGAACATGTCGATTCGGACATGCGCGAAGGGGCATGCCCTCGCGGACATGCCCCTGCGGACAGCAGCGAGCTGGGCTCAGCAGCCGCGCTTGCGCTTGCGCAGGCTGCTGAAAAAGCCCTTCTTCGGCTCGGAGACCGACTCGCCACTGAGCTCGGCGAGCTCGCGCAGGAGGTCCTCCTGGTCGCCCGACAGCTTGGTGGGGACGGTGACCTCGACGTGGATGTGGTGGTCGCCGAAGCCGCGGCCGCCGATCACCGGAACGCCCTTGCCCTTGCGGCTGATGACGTGGTTCGGCTGGGTGCCCGCCTCGAGCTCGAGGTCGATGTCGCCGGCGAGGGTCGCGGCCTTGATGGTGCAGCCGAGCGCCGCCTGGACCATCGAGATCGTGACCTTCGAGTGGACGTCGTACTCGTCGCGCTGGAACCGTTCGTCGGGCTGGACGGCGACCTCGACGTAGAGGTTTCCGGCCGGGCCGCCCTTGGCGCCGGCCATGCCGCGCCCGGGGATCCGCAAGGTCTGGCCGTCGTCGACGCCGGCGGGGATGTTGACCTTGAGGGTCGCCTCGCGCTGGACCGCGCCGGTGCCCGAGCAGGTCTTGCACGGCGACGTGATCATCTGCCCCTGGCCCTGGCAGCGCGGGCAGGTGGTCTGGATGGTGAAGAAGCCCTGGCGGTGGATCACCTGGCCGTGGCCGTTGCACTGGCTGCACTGCTGCGGCTTGGTGCCGGGCGCCGCGCCGCTGCCATGGCAGTCGTCGCAGGCCTCCCGGCGCTGCACCGTGAGCTCGCGCTCGACCCCGGCGACGGCCTCGGCGAACGGGATGACCACGCGGGTCTTGAGGTCTCCGCCGCGCTGCGGACCGTCGCGGCGGCCGTTGAACCCGAGGTTGCCGAACAGGTCGCCGAACAGGTCGCTGAAGCGGCTGAAGATCTCGTCGGTGCCCTGGAAGCCGGAGAAGCCGGCGCGCGACGGGCCCTCGTGTCCGTATTGATCGTAGAGCCGACGCTTGTCGTCGTCGCTCAGGACCTCGAACGCCTCGGCCGCCTCCTTGAACTTCTCCTCGGCCTCGGGATTGCCGGGGTTGCGGTCGGGATGCCACTGCATCGCCGCCTTGCGATAGGCGCGCTTGATGTCAGGCGCGGGGGCCGTTCGTTCGACCCCGAGAATCTCATAGTAATCGCGTTTTGCGGGCACCGCGCGCGAGAAGCTAAACACCTGCGTCCTCGCTGTCAACGACGGCTCCCCCGAGTCGGCACTGGCCGCCGTGCGGACCGCCACGCGCTCAGCGGAGCGCGCGCGGCGATGACGCTTGTGGTAGCGTGCGCGCCCGAGGACACTGCCCGATGCACAAGATTGCTCCCATCCGCGCGCTCGTGGCGACCGCCTGCGCACTCCCGATCCTCGCTGCCGGGTGCCAGGAAGAGCCGCTCCCGCTGTTCGACGAGCAGGGCACCTGGGTGCTCTCGCTGTTCAGCCTCGAAGACGGCGACCCCATCAGCGACTTCGGCTCTGGCCTGCGCCAGGAGAAGTACATGATCTTCTACGACAAGGACGCGAAGGTCGTGGCCACGGCGGCGTGCAGCGACTCGATGGGGGAGCAGGGCGTCAAGGCCAGCCAGTGCGACCTGTCGGGGGAGCAGGGCTACGCCTGTCGCTGCTTCAACTACGAGTTCGACGAGACGCGGATGACCTGGACCGAGTTCGTGCCCAAGGGCCAGCCGAAGCCGCCGGAGCCGGGCGAGGAGGACATCGCCAACGGCGCGGTGCCGCCGGACCAGGGGGTCCGGATCCAGCTCGAAGAGTACAGCCCCGACACGTACAACGACACCTGGCGCTACACCCCGCTCCCGTTCGGCGTGTTCGACAGCAACGGCGTGACCTCGCAGTACGTGTTCCAGGGCCGCAGCGAGGCCTCGTTCGACGGGACCGGCTGCCGGAAGGTGTGCGGCATCGCCGGCGAGCCGGCGATGTGACGCGCACGCCGTTCCCACGCCGGGGCGCTTCCGCTATCCTCGCCCGCGGAGGCGCTCGGCTCGCTGGTGCGGCCCCCGGTCTTCAACACCGGAGTGGGGTGCGAGGAGCGCCCTGGGCAGGTTCGATTCCTGTGCGCCTCCGATCTCCTCGGCCCTGAC
Organism: Nannocystis bainbridge; assembly: GCF_028368995.1. Lineage (GTDB taxonomy): Bacteria > Myxococcota_A > Polyangia > Nannocystales > Nannocystaceae > Nannocystis > Nannocystis bainbridge. Next base: position 2,481,641 of record NZ_JAQNDL010000001.1, read on the forward strand.
GCATGTTCGACCCCACCTCCGGCCTGCTCGCGCTCCTCGTCGCCGTCTTCGCGTCCGCCGGCCTGCTGGTCGCCGTCTTCGGGCGCGCGCCGCAGCTCCGCGGTCTGGCCCAGGCGCTCCGCCCCAGCCGCGCGCGGCGCCGGTTGTTCGCCGGCGCCGGCCTCGGCGCCATCGTCGGGGCCGCGTTCGCGCTGGCCGCCGGAGGGCCCGGCGCGATCGCCTGGTGGTGGCTGGCCGGGCTGCTCGGCGGCGGGCTCCACTGGGCCGAGGCCCGTCTCGGCGCCGCCGAGCGCGTCGATGACATGTCCCGAGGTTCCGGTCGCTTCGGACATGTCCTGAAGTTCATGTCCGCTTGCGCAGGACTGGCCGCCGCCCTCGCCGCAGGCGGGCTGTTGCTCGCCCAGCAGGGCGCCGAAGTGCTGCGCGACTCGCTCGGCCTGGCGCCGTGGGCGGCCGGGCCGGTGCTGGCCGGGCTGCTGCTCGCGTTGGCGCTGCTCGCCCGCCGTCGCCCCGGCGGCGACGACCTCGCCGGCCTCGGCGCCCTCGCCGGCTTCGCCTTGCTGGCGTGGACCGGGGTGGCGCTGGCCGCCCTGCTCGCCGCCCCGGGCGCGCTCGCGGCTGGTCTTTCGGCCATGGTCGAAGGGGCATGGTCGGGCGAGGCCGCGCTGGCCGGCGCGCTCGCGGCCGCGGGTCAAGCTGTCCTTTGGAGCAGCTTCGCCGCGGGCATCGGCGGCGCGGCCGACGGCGACCCGTCCGAGCCGGCCGAGCGGGTGGTCGGCGTCGCGCCGATCACGGCCGCGGTGGCCACCCTCGCCGGTCTGCTGGTGCTCGCGGGCGGCGACCCGCGCGCGCCGATCGTCGCCGCCGAGGCGAGCGCGCTGCCCGGCGCGCCCGCTGGCACGGTCGCGCTCGAGCGGTACATCGGCGTCGGCCTGCAGCCGAGCGACTACGGCCAGACCGTCGTGCTCGCCGGCGACCTCGGCCTCACGCCGGGCAAGCGCTACGAGGTCGTGCTGCGCGCCGACCCGCGCGGGCATCGGGCCGGCGAGGTCATCGCCGGCGACAACCTGGTGGTGGTGCCGACCTACGCCGTCGCGGCCGACGTCGACAGCGTCATCCTGCGCGACAAGGACCCGGCGCGCGCCGGCAACCCCGGCTTCGACGTCCACATCGCCTGCACCCGCGAGCGCGTGAAGACCCGCGTCGGCGAGTTCTACAAGCTGCGCCCGCGCGACCCCAACATCAACCTTTTCCAGTTGATGCGGGCGCGCGACCTCGACGGGCCGTACGTGCGGCTGCGCGACTATCACTTCGTCGCCAGCGTCCGCCCCGCCGTCGCCCTCGGCAGCAACGAGACGCGTCACCTTCTTTACGAGGAGCCGCGCCCGGACGACGCGCCGGCCGACCCCACGCTGCGCGAGCTGATCACGCTCGGCTTCGCCGGCCCCTACCTCGATCCGGGCGGCGCGACCGAAGCGCCTCCGTTCGCCCTCGCCGCCGCGCCCGGGGCCGCGCTGACGCTCGATCAGCGCGTGCACCTCCGCCTCGACGCGCCGGTGCGCGGCCTGGAACTCGGGTTCGTCAATCGCCTCGGCGAGCTCGAGGTGCCGCCGTGGGATCTGCTCGCGGGCGTTACTGACGCCGTGCTGCCCCACCGCGACGACCCCGGGCTCGACGTGCACGTGCCGGTCCGCAGCCGCCTCGCGTTCGGCCGCTTGCGCTTCACCAGCGCCGACCCCGCGATCGTGTTCGCCGAGCTCTCCAAGTCGCATCCCGATCACGGCGCGCCGCGGCTGGTGCCGCCGAGCCATCGCTTCGCCGCCGAGGTGCGCGCGTCGACCCGCGTGCCCGCGCCGCGGCCCGACGGCCCGGTGTTAATTCCGCTTCACCGCGACCTGCATCCGACCGGCAATCCGGGCTACTCGCTTTACACGCCGCATCCGGCCGAGCTGCTGCTCGCGGGCATGCAGGCGCCGGTGCGCGACCAGTTCGGCGCCGCGCAGGTGCTGCCCGGGCTGCGCGCGGGACTCGGGCGGGCGGGCGACATCGCCGGCGGCCTGGTCCTCGGCGTCCTCACCCTCGCGGGCTTGATGTTCTGGCTGCGCCGGGGCCAGCGCTTCGCCGCGGGCTGCTTCGGCGGCGGTGAATTCGGGGTCGCGCTGGTGTTCCTCGTCTGCGTCTTCGCCGGTCCCGCGTGCGATCCGGCCGCGCTGCTGCGGCTCGCCGTGCCCGCGCTGGCGCTGGCCGCCGTGCTCGGACTCACCGTGATCCTCACCCGTCTGCAGCGGCTGCGGGGGCCTTGAGCGCCCGCGCGGGGCCGCTTCGCCACGGGGCCTTCATACGCTCTAGCACCGCGACAGAACGCCGCGCTTGTCGGGCCCGCGCGCGCCGGATAGCGTGTCCATATGACGCGCCCCCAGCTCTCGATCTCCGCGGCCCTCGCCCTCGCCCTCGCCCCTGCGTGCGGCGATGACACCGGCGGCGCCGCCACCGGCGACGGCCCGGCCACCAACATCACGGCGACCGACGGTCCCGGGGGGACGAGCGAGGGCGGCAGCGAGTCGGACGGCGGGGTCACGACCGCGGCGCCGGAGCCGTTCGTGCCGGTGCCGGCGGTCGGCGGCATCGAGCTCGAGTGGGTCGAGGCCAACCAGGGCATCGGCGTGGCGATCGGCCGCGACGGCGCCGGCGTCGGCGGGTCCGACCGCACCTCGTACCTGCTGCAGAACCGGCTCACGCTGATCCGCGCGTTCTGGCGCAAGCTGCCCGAGGACTGGGTCCCGCGCGAGATCGAGGCCCGGCTCATCATCAGCGGCTACCCCGAGGGCGACAAGGTGCTGTCGAGCAAGGCGCTGGTCGACGGCGCGGCGTTCGTCGGCAACCTCGAGAAGAGCTTCTACTGGGGCCTGATGCCGGCCGAGGTCATCTCGGGGCTCAAGTACCGCATCGAGCTGTGGGAGACCGAGAAGGGCTGGGCGCAGATCGATCCGTCCACGCCCGCGGGCTCGACCCCGCCCAATCTGCCGGTGTCCGGCAACGCCTTCATCGGCGTCGAGGACAGCTACCAGATCATGAAGGTCACCATCGTCCCGTACAACTACAACTTCGGCGGCTGCGTCACGACGCCCGACCTGTCGGAGTCGACGATGAAGAAGTTCGAGACGTTCATGTTCATGATGAACCCGATCGAGCGGCTCGAGATCACGCTGCACGAGCCGATCGACTGGCAGGGCGAGCTGACGCATTTCGGCCAGCTCAACCAGTTCATGGTCGACCTGCGCCAGCAGGACGGCGCGCCGCCCGAGACCTACTACTACGGCTACGTCGACGTGTGCTCGGGCGGCCTCGGCGGCGCCGGCGGGCAGGCGATCGACATCCCCAGCGGCGCGCTCAAGAACGACGCGTGGAAGCGGACCTCGTCCGGTCTGTCGCTGCCGGGCAACACCGACTACGCGGCCGAGACCTTCGTCCACGAGGTCGGCCACTCGCAGGGTCGCTACCACATCGCCTGCAGCGGCGAGGCCGGGACCGACAACAGCTATCCGCACCAGGGCGGCGACATCGGCGAGTGGGGCTTCGGCATCAACAACTTCAAGCTCTACCACCCCACCGTGCACAAGGACTACATGACCTACTGCCACCCGGTGTGGGCCTCGACCTTCGGCTGGAACAAGGTGTTCCCGATCATCCAGCAGCTGAGCTCGTGGGACACGGACGCCCCGCCCGCGCCCGAGCAGGGCGACGTGGTCCTGCTCGGCGTGATCCAGCCCGACGGCACCGAGTCGTGGATCACCACCCCGGGCGCCGTCGACCCGAACAACCTCAGCGCCGTGCAGCACGTCGAGTTCTTCGCCGGCGGCGAGTCCGTCGCCGTCCAGGCCGCCGAGGTCCGCCCGCAGCCCGACAGCGACGCCGTCAACATCGTCGTCGCCCTGCCCGAGGGTTTCGATGATGTCACCCAGATCGCCCGCGTCGACGGCGCTCGCCGCACGATCACCAGGGCCGAGGACATCACGATCAGCCACAAGTACCGCGCGCTGCCGCTGAGCAACAAGTAGGGGCTGACCTTCCGGTCAGGTCTGAAGGGACATGTCGCTCGCGACATGTCCCTTCGCGCATTGTCGCCAGTCGATTTGAAAGACGAAGGGCCCCGGCGCGCCGCGCCGGAGCCCTTCCCCTCACCGCTCACCCGTCTCAGGCGCGCTTGCGCGAGCGGCGGACGCCGAACACGCCGAGCAGCAGCAGCGAGCCCCACAGGCCGCGGGTGCCCTGGCTGTCGGCGACGCAGCCGCAGCCGTCGTCGTCGAGCTGGCACTGGCCGTCGGCGCCCGGGGCCGCGCCGTCGGGGCACTGGCCGTCGGTGTCGGTGGCACTGTCGCCGCAGTCCTCGGGGCAGGTCGACTCCTCGCCCGGGTCGCACACGTCGTCGCCGCACACTCCGCAGTCCTCGGGGCAGGTCTCACCGCCGGTCGGCTCGCAGATGCCGTCGCACTCGCCGGCCGTCTCGCCGCAGTCCTCCGGGCACACTTCGCCCGCCTCGCAGCTGCCGTCGCCGCACATCGGGCCCGTGTCGCTCTCGCTCGTGGGGCAGTCCGCGGGGCAGGTCTCATCGGGCTCGCACACCCCGTTGCACGGGCAGTCCTGCGGGCAGAGCTCGTTGGTCTCGGCCGGCTCGTCGCACACGCCGTTGCCGCAGGTGTTCTGGCACTCGATGCAGGTGGGCGAGTCCTCGTCGCAGGTCTCCCACTCCTGGACCATCCCGTCGCCGCAGCTGTTGGGATCGATCTCGAGGGCGACGGTGAACGGGCCGACGCAGACCCGATTCTCGGCAGCATCGATGGCGCAGTACTGCCAGGTCAGGGTGTCGGTCTTGTTGCCGTTGTACGGCACGGTGAAGTCGACCCGCCACAGCGCCTCGCCGAACCAGATCGAAGGAGCGATGAACTTCTTCGGATCGGTGTCCAGCATGTTGACCAGCTCGTTCGGGTCGGCGAGGCCGAGCGCGAACTCCATGTACGGCAGGCGCCGGCCGTGGGCCGTCAGCGCCGCCCCCTCGCCGGTCAGGTTGAGGTCGCCGAGGCCGGCGTCGAACCAGTAGTCGTGCCAGTGGCTCGGCGTCTTGTAGTCGTTGACGCGGGCCTGGAACCCGGTCTCTTGCCCGAAGTACAGCAGCGTGCCGAGCTTGGCCTCGATGTTGTCGTCGTAGATCCGCGGCGGCGTGATGTCGACCGGCACGCCGTCGGCCGGGTCGTCGCGGCCGAACAGTACGAAGTTCGGCTGCCCCGCGTCGCGCGAGGCAAGGGCGACGTCGACCCGCTCGTCGTGGTTGAAGTCGGCGAACATCAGGCCGAACGTCGAAGCCAGGCCGGGCACCACCGGGAACGCCGCGTCCAGCGGTGCCCCCGCCGCGGTGAACTTGCTGCCGTCGTTGAGGAACAGCCGCGAGTTCTTGTCGTTCGGGCCCAGGCGCAGGCCGGTGGTCACGAAGTCGGGCGTGCCGTTGTTGTCGAAGTCGAGGGTCGCCGCGTCGAAGTCGAGCTTCGGCGGGTTTTGCCCGATGTCCCAGAAGCCGTTGGGGTTGTCGGCGAAGTCACCGCTGCCGTTGTTGACGATCACCGAATTGCGCTTGGCGCAGTAGTTGGTGCCCATGATGTCGACGCAGTTGCCCATCTGCCCGACACCGTCCTGCAGCGTCACGACGTCGACGAAGCCGTCGCCGGTGAAGTCCATCGGCGTGAACGCGGCGTTGACCTGCTTGGCGATGTTGCCCTCGAGCGCGCCGATCGGCAGGTGGGTGAAGTTGCCGTCGCCGTCGTTCTTGAGCACGATCGCCCAGCCGACGCCGCGGGTCGCGACCAGCACGTCGAGCGCGTAGTCGTTGTCGATGTCGACCAGCTCCATGTCGAACGACCACACGGCCCAGCTCTCCATGCCCATCGGCAGGTTGGCGGCGCCGTCCTCGAACGTGCCGTCGCCGTTGCCGAGCCACAGGCGCAGCGAGGCGCCCTGGTCGACCGGGTCGCCGTAGGGCTGGCTCGAGCCCCAGTCGGTGGCGACGATGTCGAGGTCGCCGTCGAGGTCGACGTCGCCGAGCTCGAGGTCGCCGATGCTCTTGTTGTTGCCCGGGCCGATGTCCTGGCGGGTGAACGCGCCGCCGCCCTCGTTGAGCAGGACGTAGCTCTGGCCGGTGAAGTTGACGCCGACCACCAGGTCCGCGTCGCCGTCGCCGTCGATGTCGCCGGCCTTGATCACGTAGGCGTTGTCGGGGTCGTCGAACACGCCGGCCGCGGCGGTGAAGCCGGTGCCGCCGCCGTTGACGAGCAGCTGGTTCGGCTGGGCGTTCTGGTCGCTGCCGGTGTTGTCACCCGAGCTGTTGGCGAACACGAGGTCGACGAACCCGTCGTTGTTGATGTCGACCAGCTCGACCTTCTGCGACGTGTACCCGGCGTCCGGCAGCGTGATGCCGGCGTCGAGCGCCCACGGGGCCGCGCCGGCCAGCGCCGGCAGCAGCGCCGTCGACACGACCGTGACGGCCTGGAGCACGCGGGCCGGACGAGGACAGGAGTTGGACCTAAAGCGAGCGTCGAACATGGTGTTTCACTTTCAAGCGAGGGGTCAGGTGCAGTGAAGAATTCAGGGCGAAAAAATCGAAAGGGGCCGAAGGTGCGGGCGGACGAGCCGCCGAACCCTCGGCCCCGGTCGCGTCGGCACTACGCGCGCTTGCGGAAGCGACGCACGCCGAACACGCCGAACAGCAGCAGCGACGCCCACAGGCCGCGCGTGCCGCCCTCCGGCTCGGCCACGCAGCCGCAGCCGTCGTCGTCGAGCTGGCACTGGCCGTCGACGCCGCCCGCGGTGTCGGGGCACTCGCCGTCGCTCGCCGTCGCCCCGCTGCAGTCCGCCGGGCAGTTATCGGCGTTCTCCGGCGGGTTGGTGCAGATGTCGTCGCCGCACACGGCGCAATCCTCGGGGCAGGTCTGCACCGACTCGTTGGCATCACAGACGCCGTTGCCACAAATGCCGCCGTCCGTCGGCTCGGGCAGGCAGTCCTCGGGGCAATTCATCTCGTTCTCCGGCGGGTCCTGGCAGATGTCGTCGCCGCAGAAGCCGTCGTAGTCGCAGTCGTTCGGGCAGTTGACCGAGTCCTCGGGCGGCTCGCAGGCCCCGTCGTTGTCGCACGGGTTGCAGTCCTGCGGGCAGTTCTCCGGAGTCTCCGGCGGGTTCTGGCAGATGTCGTCGCCGCACACGCCGTCGTAGTCGCAGTCGTCCGGGCAGTTCTCGGCGTTCTCGGGCGGCTCGCAGGCGCCGTCGTTGTCGCACGGGTTGGGACCGCAGTCCTCCGGGCAATTCGCCGGCGTCTCGTTGGGGTCGCAGGTCCCGTTGCCGCAGGTCTCCTGGCAGTCGACGCAGGTCTCCGAGTCCTCGTCGCAGGTCTCCCACTCCTGGACGGTGCCGTCGCCGCAGTCGTTCGGATCGATCTCGAGCTCGACCGAGAACGGGCCGACGCAGTCCCGGTTGCCGGCGGCGTCGATGGCACAGTACTGCCAGGTCAGGGTGTCGGTCGGGCTGCCGTTGTACGGCACGGTGAAGCCGACCCGCCACAGCGCCTCGCCGAACCAGATCGACGGGGCGATGAACTTCTTCGGGTCGTCGTCGGCCATCGTCTCGAGCTCGTTCGGATCGCCGAGGCCGAGCGCGAACTCCATGTAGGGCAGGCGGCGGCCGTGCGCGATCAAGGTCGCGCCGTCGCCGGTCAGGTTGAGGTCGCCGAGGCCGGTGTCGAACAGGAAGTCGTGCCAGCGGACCGGCGTCTTGTAGTCGTCGACGCGCGCCTCGATGCCGGCCTGCTTGCCGAAGAACAGCAGCGTGCCGAGCTTGGCGGCGAACCCGTCATCAAAAATCCGGGGCGGCGTGGTGTCGATCGCCACGCCGTCGGTCGGGTCGTTGCGGCCGAACAGCACGAAGTTCTTCGACGCGGCGTCGCGCGAGGCCAGCGCGACGTCCTCGCGCTTGTCGTGGTTGAAGTCGGCGAACTGCAGGCCGAAGGTCGACGCCAGCTCGGGCACGATCGGGAACGCGGCGTCCTGCGGGACCGGGGCCGGCTCGACCGTGGTGCCGTTCTTGTTGAGGAACAGGCGCGAGTTCTTGTCGTTCGGGCCCAGGCGCACGCCGGTGACCACGAAGTCGGGCCGGCCGTCGTTGTTGAAGTCGAGGGTCGCGGCGTCGAAGTCGAGCTTGGCCGGGTTGTTGGCGATCGCCCAGTAGTTGCCCTGGTTGTCGGTGGGGTAGTTGCCCATCCCGTTGTTGATGAGCACCGAGTTGCGCTTGGCGCAGTACTGCACGCCCATGATGTCGAGACAGTTGCCGCCCTGGCCGACGCCGTCCTGCAGCGTGATGAGGTCGATGAAGCCGTCGCCGTTGAAGTCGCTGGGGGTGAACGAGGCGTTGACCTGCTTGGCGATGTTGGCCTCGAGCGCCGGCACGCTCAGCTTGGTGAAGGTGCCGTTGCCGTCGTTCTTGAGGCCGAAGCCGAAGCCGACGCCGCGGTTCGAGACCAGCACGTCGAGGGCGTAGTCGTTGTCGACGTCGACCAGCTCGATGTCGAACGACCAGGCCGACCAGGTCGCCATGCCCATCGGCAGGTTGCCGTCGCCGTTGTCGAAGGTGCCGTCGCCGTTGCCGAGCCACAGGTGCAGCGAGGCGCCCTGGTCGACCGGGTCGCCGTACGGCTGGCTCGAACCCCAGTCGGTGGCGACGATGTCGAGGTCGCCGTCGCCGTCGATGTCGCCGAGCTCGAGGTCGCCGATGCTCTTGTTGTTGCCCGGCGTGATGTCCTGGCGGGTGAAGTCGCCGTTGCCCTCGTTGAGCAGGACGTAGCTCTGGCCGGTGAAGTTGACGCCGACCACCAGGTCGGCGTCGCCGTCGTCGTCGAGGTCGCCCGCCTTGATCACGTAGGCGTTGTCCTCGTCCTCGAACACGCCGCCCTGCTCGGTGAAGCCGGCCCCGTTGTCGTTGATCAGCAGCTGGTTGAGCTGGGCGTTCTGGACGCTGCCGGTGTTGTCGCCCGAGCTGTTGGCGAACACGATGTCGACGAACCCGTCGTTGTCGACGTCGACCAGCTCCAGCTTCTGCGTCACGTAGCCGGAGTCCGGCAGCTGCACGTTGTTGTCGACCTGCCAGGGAGCGGCGCCGGCGATGGACGGCATCAGCACCGCCGTAAGGGCCGTCACGACCTTGAGACTCCGGGAGAGGGGTTGAGAGTGCGGCAGACGGACGAAACGCATGATGTTTGAACCTTCAATCGGGGGAAACACGCCGAGGCAGCCCGAGACGGGTCGCCGCGACAGGGCCCTGGAGCGCCGTAGCCAGCATAAGAAGGGTCTCGCGCCGGCGTCCAGTAAAAGTGAGTCCACGCGCGGTCTCGAGCCTCCGGGTTTACACCCCTGGCCCATGGGAAAACCGGACGGCGGGCCCTTCGCGCCGGCGACTTCGATGTGTCACATCGGCGGCGCGCTGCGATCACCTGTCTGCAAGAACAGGTGACTTCAGGCGCGCTGGGCGCTACGCACCCCCCGGACCTGCACCCGCGGTCCGACGTCGCGGAGGTGTCTCAGATGCCGACGACGTCGCCGTGCTTGCGCACGATGTAGCCGAGATTGAGGCTTGCGCGCCCGTAACCCGGCAACTCGACCTTCCAACGGACCAGCCCGTTGTTGTCGGGTCGTGCGCGATCGCTGGTCGCCGTCGCGTCGACCTCGATCTTCACCTTCTCGATCTCCGACACCGGCACCCGCTCGCTGACCTGCACCGTGCGGGCTTGCGGGCCGAGGTTGCTGAGCTTGACCTCGATCTTGTGGATCTGCGACGCCCAGCCCGACAGCATGCCCCGCTCCTCGCGCGCCTGCGTCACCGACCGCTGCACCCGCACCGCTCCGTCGGGGCCCCAGCCGATGGCGAAGTTCTCGCCGGGCGCGATGAACAGCACGCTGGTGCGACCGACGAACCCGCCGTTTTTGATCAGGTCGACCGGGCCGGCGAGGATGGGGTGATGCAGGCGATCGTTGACGTGGGTCGTCTTGAGGATCACGGCCTCGGCGAGCTCGGCCATCAGCACGTGCTCGCTGGTGGTCTTGAGGGTCCCGCTCATCAGCGGCACGCGGTAGGGGCGGCCGTCGCTCGGCACGCTGGCGCGGGCCGACGCGCGCAGGCTCAGCGCCTCGCCGCCGTCGTCGATGCCGGGCAGGTCCTGCGAGCGCTGCTTCGGCGCCGAGCCGAGCCCGGTGGTCTGGACCTCTTGCTCGCGCGCCTCGACGACCACGGCCTCGCTCTTGCGCTGGACGAACAGCAGATCGCTGGCGAGCTGCGGCGGCTCGGTGCCGAGCGAGGGCCGCTCGGTCGAGAAGATCAGCTGCACGTCGCTCCAGTCCTCGCCGGTGTTCTGCCACACGCAGCCCTCGCTGCTGAAGTGCAGCACCGGGTCGGCGCCCTTGACCAGCTCGACCAGCTGGGCCCGATGGTACGGCCGCCAGCACGCGCCCGGGACCACGTAGTCGACCTGCACGGCGTAGGCGCCGGCCGTCGCGACCCACACCTCGACCACGACCTCGGCCGCGACCGCGTCACTGACCTGCGCGGTCGCGCCGATGCGGTGGTTCAGGCGCGCCAGCTCGGCCTCGACCTCGACGATCTCGAAGTCGAGCGCGAGCCGCTCCTCGCGGACCTTGTGCTCGCGCGCGGCCACCAGCGCCAGCGCCTCGGCCCACTGCTTCGGCGCCTCCCCGCCGTAGCAGACGTCGACGCCGATGTCCTGGACCACGACCTCGCCGACCCCGGCCAGCGCGGTCTCGTGGTGCTGCGCCAGCTCGCGCGCGGCCTGCAGCTCACCTAGCCTTTGGGACAGGCGGTCGCGCTCGCGCTGCAGCTCGCGCGCGCGCTCGGGCTTGTCGTCGCCGAGCACGAGCCGGGAGCGGCGGACCCGGACGTCGCTGACGCGCTCGCGCCCGCCGTCGCCGGCCTTGCCGCCGTGCGGGGCGATCGCCGCGCACAGCGTCTTGTCGGCCAGCACCGGCGCGACGCCGGCGACCCGCAGGCGCGTGAGGCCGGCGCGCAGCTCGACTGCGGCGCGGCGGACCACGTGGGCGCGATCCTCGAGCACGGTGACCTCGACGATCGGGGCCTTGAGCTCGACCGGGGCGACCGAGGGGGTGGCGGACTCGTGCTTTTCGATGAGGGTGGGCTCGGTCATGACTCACTCCCGGCGGTTGCCGCCGACCAGTTCCTTCTTCGCGGAGATCCGGACCACGTAGGTCGCGGTGAGCTTCTTCTGCTGACCGGCAGGGACCTGCACGCGCCAGCGGTAGCCGCCCTTCAGCGCGTAGTCCTCGGGCTCGAACGGCGCCCACGCCGGCTCGACCGCGCCGACCTCGACCTGGATCTCGTCCTCGCGCTCGCGCACGCTCGGCAGCCGCTCCTGCACCTCGACCTCGACCGGCCGCGGCGAGCGGTTGGCGACCTCGAACTCGAGGTCGTGGCGCAGCGACAGCGAGCCGCCCATCAAGCCGGCCGCCTCCTCGCGGAAGTGGGTGTTGCGCGAGACCTTGATCGCCTGCTCGACGCCGAGGCCGATCTGCACCTCGCCGCGCGGCGGGGCGACCTTGAGGTCGGCCGACAGCAAGTAGTCGCCGCCGACGTAGATGTCCGCCGGGCCCGGCAAGAGCGGCGCGTCGAGCGGGTTCTTCAGCTTGACGAAGCGGTACACGTCGGTGCTCTCGCGCGGCACCACGACGTAGCCGAGCTGGATCGGCGCCGCCTGGGTGAGCAGCGGCACCGAGTGGTAGTCGCCGTCGGACGGGATGTCGACCGGCGTCTCGGCGGCGTACACGTAGTCGAAGCCGAACCACGACTCGGCGAACCGGTGGCGCGGCGGCAGCCCGCGACCGCCCGCCTGCTGGGCCCGCGTCACCGCGCCGTCGATCAGCGACACCACGTCGAGCTCGCGCGTCACCTCGCGCACCCACAACATCTCGAGGTAGCGCTCGCGCCGGTGCGTCAGCGTCAGCACGCCGCGCCGGCCGGCCTCGGGCCCAGGCATGCGCAGGTCGCCATAGGCCAGCTGCTCGGGCGCCGCCTCGTGCTCGGGCTCGGGCCCCGGGCGAGCCAGCCCGCCCTGCGGCCCGCCGCCCTCGGCCCCGCCGAAGAAGCCGCCGACCGCGTCGGCCAGGGCTCCGCCGAGGCCGCCCTTGCGAGGCAGGGGCGCCGAGGCCATCACCGGCTGGGGCGATGCGGGCGACGGCGGCGGTGCCCCCGAGCGCATCACCATCGGCGGCGCGCTGACTTTGGGTGACGGTCGCCCAGCCCCGGGCGCCGGCTGGTTGCGGGCCTGCTCGAGCTGCCTCGAGCGCTGCTGGTACTGCGGGCTGATGCTCCCGTCCTGCGTGTGCTCGCGCGGCATGTCGGCGAGCACCTCGATCGAGGCCTCCGTCTCGGGGTCGGCCCACGCCTCGCTGGGCACCGGCTCGGGCGTCGGCTTGGACCGCGGCACGGACCCGGCGGCGAGGAAGCGATCGTAATCGGCGTAGAGCTCACCCGCCCCGGCCGGCGGCGCTCGCCAGCCGCGGCGCTGCGGCGCTGGTTGGCGGCGACCGATCCGCAGCGCCTGCATCTCCGGCAGCTCGACCCATCGCTGGGCGTCGGCGGTGGCCAGCGTGAGGCGCACGCCGGCCCAGTCCTCGCCGGTGTCCTGAGCCACCATCGCCCGCACCGCCACCGTCGCCCGGGCCATGTCGCGCGTCAGGCTGACCGCGTAGGCCGGGGCCCAGCGGGCGCCGGGCACCATGTACTCGATGATCAGCCGCACCGGCGCCGGCGGCACGTCGCGCGCGCGCAGGCTGATCAGCGCCGCCTTGCGCAGCTCGTGCGGCTTGGCCTGGCGCGCCTTCGAGGCCGCCTTGCGCCGGGCCTCGAGGTGCTCGCGGCGCTCCTCGGCCTGGCGCTGCTCCTCGCGCAGCCGCTGCAGCTGCGCGTCGATGGCCGCGATCTGCTGCTGCTGGAACGCCACCAGAGACAGCCGCGCCGCTGTCGGCGACGGCCGCGGTGGTTGCCCGCGCTTGTTGGCCGGGCGCTCGTACACCTGCAGCCGCTCGATGCGGGCGCGCTGGGCCTCGAGGTGGGCGCGGCGGTCGGCGAGCGCGCGGACGTCCCGGCGGGCCTGCTTGAGCTCGGCGTCGTCGGGAGGCGGCAGTGATGGATCGGGCACCGCCAGGTCGAGCGCGACCCGCAGGTCCATCGCCACCGGCAGCTCGCCGCCCTCACCCTCGACGCGCACGCGGACCGAGCCGTCGTCGAGGCTGAGCGGCAACCCGAGCAGCTTGACCTGCGGCGGCACCGGCTGGGCCGCCAGCAAGATCGCCGAGCGAGTGACGAGCGCGCCCTGGCGATACACCGTGACCGAGTCGATCCGCGAGGTCAGGACGGGGACGTTCATAGGCCGGCGGATTATGCCCGCGTCTCGGCCGGCGATCGCCGGCAAGCCGACGCGCCGGCCTCGAAGCGGCGAAATCGCCGTTCCACGCGGTTTCACGGGCGCGGCGCCGGCCGCCTGCGCGCCTGCTCGTCACGCGTCCGCGCCCACGCACGCGGGCGAGCGCGAGCCGCAGCGCGGCCGCGCTCGTCTGCGCCGGCGATCACGCCGGCACGCGTCCGACGTCCTTGCGGTCGAAGAAGCGGTGGTTGGCGATCGCCTTGACGAACTGCTGCGCCACCTGCTGCAGGTCGGCCGGCTTGCGGGCCCCGACCACACCTGGCTCTTTGAGCAGGTCGGCCTCCGACCCGCCCGCCGGCAGGATGTTGCTGGCGAGCAGCAGGTCGAGGCCCTCGCCGGTGGCCGCGAGCGGCTTGTAGTGGGCGAACGCCTCGGCGACGAAGTGGAGCGCCGCGCCCTCCTTCTTCAGCGCCGCCGCGCTGTCGGCCCCGCCGGGCACGTAGACCGCGTCGTAGAACACCGACGCCGCCGTTCGCAGCGACTTCTGCGGCGCGAGCGGCTTGCCGTCGCTGCGCTTGACCGGGGCCATCGAAGGCGCCACCACCTCGACGGTCGCGCCGCCGGCGGTCAGCGCCGCCTTGAGCGCGTCGACCTGGGCGCCGTCGACCCCGTCCGCCACCAGCACCGCGATCTGCCGGGTCTGGATGGTGTCCTTGACCGTGTGGGCCATGCTGAGCTCGGGCGCCTTGACCTTGGAGTAGTCCTGGCGCAGGCCCGGCGCCGAGGTCACGCCGAACTTCGACCACTCGGCCTTGAGGCGCTTCATCGCCGAGGCCGGGTCGTCGACGGTGAGCCCGAGGTTCTTGGCCACGCGCTCGGCCAGCTGGACGTCGACCTGGGTCAGCAGGTCGACCATGCGCTTGCGGACCGGCACCGCGTCGACCTTGCTGAGCTCGAAGCTGAACGCGTCGACGATGTGCTGCCTCTCGTAGTCGGCCTGGTTGCGCCAGAACAGCTCGGCCTGGCCGAAGTGGTCGCCGAACCGCGGGCTGCGCTCGCGGACCTTCTTGCCCTCCTGCGGCGCGGGGAAGCTGTTGAACCCTTTGCCGCCGGCCTGGAACGGGCAGCCCTTCGCCAGCGAATTCGGCGAGTAGGCGACCGGCCCCTTGTTGACCATGTGGCGCATGTGCCCGTCGCGCTGATTGTTGACGATCGCGTTTTCAGGGCGGTTGATCGGCAGCTCGTGGAAGTTCGGGCTGCCGAGGCGGCTCAGCTGCGTGTCGAGGTACGAGAACAGCCGGCCCTGCAGCAGCGGGTCCTCCGAGAAGTCGATGCCGGGCACCAGGTGCGACGGGCAGAACGCGACCTGCTCGGTCTCGGCGAAGAAGTTGTCGGGGTTGCGGTCGAGCACCAGGCGGCCGACCTTCTGCAGCGGCGCCAGCTGCTCCGGCCACACCTTGGTCGCGTCGAGCACGTCGAACGGGAACTGGCCCTCCTCGCCCTCGGGGATGGTCTGGATCGCAAACTCCCACTCGGGGTACTGACCGCGCTCGATCGCCTGCCACAGGTCGAGGCGGTGGTAGTCGGAGTTCTTGCCGCTGATCTTCTGCGCCTCGTCCCACACCACCGAGTGGAGGCCGAGCTTCGGCTTCCAGTGGAACTTGACGAAGTGGGCCTTGCCGTCCTCGTCGAGCAGGCGGAACGTGTTGACGCCGAAGCCCTCGATCATGCGCAGGCTGCGGGGGATGGCCCGGTCCGACATCACCCACATCAGCATGTGCGTCGACTCGGGCGTCAAGGACGCGAAGTCCCAGAACGTGTCGTGGGCCGAGGCCGCTTGCGGGATCTCGTTGTCCTGCTCCGGCTTCACCGCGTGGATCACGTCGGGGAACTTGATCGCGTCCTGGATGAAGAACACCGGGATGTTGTTGCCCACGAGGTCGAAGATGCCGTCCTCGGTGTAGAACTTGACCGCGAAGCCGCGCACGTCGCGGGCCAGGTCGGTCGAGCCCCGCGAGCCGGCCACCGTCGAGAAGCGGACGAACACCCGCGTCTTCTGCCCGACCTTGCGCAAGAACTTGGCGGTCGTCAGCTTCTTCAGCGAGTTCGTGACCTCGAAGTAGCCGTGGGCCCCTTCGCCGCGGGCGTGGACCACCCGTTCGGGGATCCGCTCGTGGTCGAAGTGGGTGATCTTCTCGCGCAGGATGAAGTCTTCGAGCAGCGTCGGGCCGCGCTGTCCGGCCTTGAGCGAGTTGTTGTCGTCGCCGACTGCGACCCCCTGATTCGTCGTAAGTTCGGGGCAATTACCGGGCCCGCGGGGAGCCTCGTCCTTCTCGTTGCGATCGTCCGTCGACATCTCGTCCTCCTGATGCGCCGACCATCGCGACACGGTGCGGCCGCCCTCCTTAGCACCCTCGACGATCGGTGCAACCGAGCCCGCCGCGAACGACGGCTGACGAGACGTCTGCCGCGCCCCCGCGGGCTCGCGCGGGCTCGACCCCCCGCCTCGAGCGGCCGGAGGCGATCTGTCCTTCAGGACATCATCAGGCTGCGGTGGACGGTCCCACGCTCAGCGGCCGCGGCAGTTGCATCGTCAGGCAATGCAGGCTGCCGCCCTGTTCGATGAGCGGCAGGCAATCGACGCCCACCACCTCGCGCCCGGGGAACACCCCGGCCAGCCGCGACAGCGCCTGCGCGTCGGCCGGGTCGTCATAGGTGGGCACCAGCACCGCGCCGTCGAGGATGAGGAAATTGGCGTAGGTCGCGGGCAAGCGGCGCCCGTCCTCGCCGAAGCGCGGGCGCGGCCACGGCAGCGGCACCAGCTCGTACGGTTCGCCGGCGGCGGTGCGCAGCCCGGCCAGCTCGTCGGCCATGGCCTGCAGCTCGTCCCAGTGCGAGTCGTCGGCGTCGGTGCAGCTCTGGTAGGCGATCGTGCGCGCGTCGCAGAGCCTGGCCAGCGTGTCGATGTGCCCGTCGGTGTCGTCGCCCTCGAGCCAGCCGCGGCGCAGCCACAGCACCCGCGTCGCGCCGAGGTGGCGCTGCAGCGCCGACTCGACCTCTGCGAGCCCGAGGCCGCTCCGGTGATCGGACAGCAAGCAGCGCTCGGTGGTGAGGATCGTGCCCTCGCCGTCGGACTCGACGCTGCCGCCCTCGAGGATAAGCGGCACGACCTCGAGCGGCGCCGCGCCGAAGGCCCCGAGCGCGTGCAGGCGCTGCGGGACGACGTCGTCCCGGGAAGCCGCGAACTTGCCGCCCCAGCCGTTGAACTCGAAGTCGAGCACCCGCGGCGTCCCCGCGATCGTCACCGTCAGCGGCCCGTGATCGCGGGCCCAGGTGTCGTCGCAGGCGACCGCGTGCAGCCGCGCCCGCGCGTCGTCGACCCCGGCCCGGCGCAGCAGCGCCCGCACGTGGCCGGCCAGAGCCGCGTCGTGGCACGCGATCACCACGACCTCGCGCAGCGCGATCTGCCGCGCGATCTCGACGAACACCGGCTCGACCCGCGCCAGCATCGGGCCCCAGTCGCTGTCCGCGTGCGGCCACGTCAACATCACCCCGGCCTGCGGCGCCCACTCGGCCGGCAGTACACGTGTCTCTTCAGCCATGTCCCTTCGCCCCTGTCCCTTCAAACATGTCTCTTCACTCAGGGCGCCGCCGCCAGCAGCGCCCGCAGCCCGATCAGCCCGCGGACCGACAGCCCCGGCGACCCCGGGACCCCCAGCCGCAGCGGCCCCTCGGCGTCCGGCAGCCCGAGCGCCACGATCACGTCGTCGCGTTTGACCGTGGCCGCGTCGATCGTCTTCGGCTCGCCGTCAGCCCCGGTCGCCTCGACGTCGACCCCCGCCGGGACCCCCGCCGCCAGCAGCGCCTCGCGCAGCCGCGGCCCGACGTGGCGAATGTCCCCGTCCTTCACCTCGACCTGCGGCAGCGCGGTCAGGCGGGCCGCCAGCAGCGACTCCGAGCGCGACGCCGTGTGCACCGCGAGCGCACCGGCCGGCGCCGCGGAGCAGGCGGACACGGCGAGCGCGACGGCGAACGCGAGCGACGGGCGGAGCATGCGTCGGCGAGCATATCCGCGCCGCCTGCGGCCGACAAGCCGCGGCTCACTCGAGGCGCTCGATCGCCGTGCAGTCGCTCGTCACCTGCGCCTTCTGCTTGCCCTGGATCGGCGCGTACGTGGCCAGCACCTCGCCGTCCTTGCCGATCAAGAACATCTTCTCGGTCCCGCCGGTGATCGTCTCGCGGGCCTCGTTGAGCAGCAGCACCTTGCGCCCGCTGCCCGCCGCGGCGCCGACCTCGACCGTGACGTCGGTGGCGCAGGCGTTGAAGATCGAGACGTGGAACTCGGTGACCGCGGTCGTCGGCGGCTCGGTCGTGGGACTGGGTTTGTCACAACCGACGAAGCACAGGAGCAGGGGGATGATGGCCAGTCGCATGGGTGGATCCTCTTGCTGCACACTCTATCAACTCGGGCCGTCGCGCGCGCCTCGGCCCGCTCCCTCGCCGGTCAGCCGCATGCCCCTTGACGGCCGGCGCGCCCGCGCGTCTCTTGGGCCTCATGCATTCGTTACGGACCGTCGTACCTCGTCTGTCGCTGCTCCTGTGTCTCCCTCTGACCGCCTGCGGCGACTCGAGCGGCAACGTCACCGACTCGGGCCCCGGCACCACCGCCGGCCCGGCCACCGCCACCGATCCCACCGCCACCGGACCGACCACCGCGGGCCCGACCACGGACACGCCCACGACCTCGGCCAGCACCCTCGGCACCGACACCGCCTCGGGCACCGAGACCTCGCCCGCCACCGACGGCACCGACACGTCCCCGGGCACCGACAGCACCGACGGCACCGTCACCGACACCACCGGCACCTCGCAGACCAACACCGGCACCGACACCGGCAACGGCGTCCTCGACATCAACCCCAAGGACGTCACCCTCGAGATCATCGACGGCGTCATCGTCACCCAGGCTTACACCGCCACCTACAACGGCGTCGACGTCACCGGCGACGTCGGCTGGTCGTACAACAAGCCCGAGATCGGCGAAATTCAGCTCAACGCCGAGTTCTTGCCCACCGGCAACCTCGGCGGCACCGGCACCCTCAAGGCCACCTATCAGGCCGCGCAGGCCGAGACCTCCGTCTCCGTCAAGATCATCAAGAAGCTCGACCCCGGCGGCATCGAGCCCGGATGGGGCGACCCCGTCGGCCCCGACCCGTCGATGACGATCGTCTACCCGTACAACGAGACGGTCTTCCCGCTCAAGGTCGCCGCGCCCATCGTCCAGTGGAACAACGTGCAGAACGGCGACCAGTACAAGCTGCACATCAGCGAGCAGTTCTACGACTACACCCTCTACTTCTCGACCAACGTCCCCGCGCGTCACCTCATCGACGCCGCCGAGTGGATCGCCATCAGCGAGTCCGGCCAGGGCGCCCAGAGCGACCCGATCTCCTTCACGCTCCAGCGCAAGAGCGGCAACAACGTCTACGAGTCGGTCAACCAGACCTGGCGCATGGCCCAGGCGCGCCTGCCCGGCCGCGTCTACTACTGGGAGCTGCCCGGCAACTGCGGCGGCGACGCCAACGGCCGCGTCCTCAGCATCAAGCCGCAGGAGGCCCAGGCCAACGAGTTCTTCCAGCCCGGCTTCTGCTGGGGCTGTCACACCGTCAGCCGCGACGGCCGCACCGTCGCCGTCGTCGCCGACAACGGCAACATCCCGTTCCCGACCTTCACCATCGACGTGTCGCAGGAGCCCGCCGTCTACGGCAACATCCAGCCCAACCCGGGCCTCGGCGGCACCTTCAGCGCCTTCAACCACGACGGCACCAAGCTGCTCCAGTCCAACGACCCGATCAACGCCGTCGCGTCGGTGCTGCGCGTCATCGACGCCATGAACGGCCAGATCTTGAACCCCAACGTGCTGCAGCCCGGCTGCGGCGAGCCGGCCTGGTCGCCCGACGGCAAGAAGATCGCCGCCACCTGCGGCTACCCGAACGGCGGCTGGACCTTCGACGCCAACAACGCCGACCTCGTGGTCGCCGACGTCAACCCCGACGGCATCACCGTCAGCAACCAGAAGGTCATCGTCCCCAAGGGCGCCGACGTCGGCCGCCCCGCCTACCCCAACTTCTCGCCCGGCAACGAGTGGCTCGTGTTCGGCCGCCCGACCCAGGGTTCGCGCTCGACCGGCAACGGCAAGCTGTTCCTCGTCGGCGTCGAAGGCAACGACCCGGTCATGCTCGAGAAGGCCAGCTCCGACAACAAGAGCTTCAACCCCACCTTCGCTCCGCTGCGCGCCGGCGGCTACTTCTGGGTCGTCTTCATGTCCCGCCGCGACTACGGCAACACCCTGGTCGGCGCCAACCGCCAGCAGCTGTGGATCACCGCCATCAGCGATCCGCCGAACGCCGGCGGCGACCCCTCCAACCCGCCCTTTTACGTCCGCGGCCAGGAGGACTGCGCCCTGTCCGAGAACGCCTACTTCGCTCCGGACCCCTGCATCGAGGAGCCCAACAAGCCCTGCGAAGCGGGCATCGACTGCTGCTCCGGCCACTGCATCCAGATGGGCGAGATCAAGGTCTGCGGCGAGAAGGGCGCCTGCTCCGAGGCCGGCAACGCCTGCGAGTCCGACGCCGACTGCTGCGAGCCCGACAGCCCCTGCGTCGACGGCTACTGCCAGCAGATCTTCCCCCAGTGACATGAGATGTCCTTCGGGACATATCGCATGACCCGCGGCCGCCGGCGCGCCATCGCGCCGGCGGCTCTATTGATACGTATTTTCAATGCTATGATGATTTCGCGCCGCGGCCCGATCGAGGGTCTGCACCGCCGGCCTCAGGGGGATCCGCCCGTCCGCATCGGCTCCGTCGTGCTGTCTCGCGCCTGCTCCGGGCGGTTTCAAACCTGGCCTTGACGCCCTGTCCCGACTACCCATCGCTGTCGCTTGACGGCCGGCCGTCCTCCGCGTCTCTTGAGCGACATGCATTCGTTACGGACCGTCGTCCCGCACCTGTCGCTTGCCCTGTGTCTGCCTCTGATCGGGTGCGGCGACTCGAGCGGCAACGTCACCGACTCGGGCCCCGGCACCACCGCCGGCCCAGCCACCGCCACCGATCCCACCGCCACCGGCCCGACCACCGCGGGCCCGACCACGGACACGCCCACGACCTCGGCCAGCACGCTCGGCACCGACACCGCCTCGGGCACCGAGACTTCGCCCGGCACCGACGGCACCGACACGTCCCCGGGCACCGACAGCACCGACGGCACCGTCACCGACACCTCCGGCACCTCGCAGACCAACACCGGCACCGACACCGGCAACGGCGTCCTCGACATCAACCCCAAGGACGTCACCCTCGAGATCATCGACGGCGTCATCGTCACCCAGGCTTACACCGCCACCTACAACGGCGTCGACGTCACCGGCGACGTCGGCTGGTCGTACAACAAGCCCGAGATCGGCGAAATTCAGCTCAACGCCGAGTTCTTGCCCACCGGCAACCTCGGCGGCACTGGCACCCTCAAGGCCACCTATCAGGCTGCGCAGGCCGAGACCTCCGTCTCCGTCAAGATCATCAAGAAGCTCGACCCTGGCGGCCTCGAGCCCGGCTGGGGCAACCCCGTCGGCCCCGACCCGTCGATGACGATCGTCTACCCGTACAACGAGACGGTCTTCCCGCTCAAGGTCGCCGCGCCCATCGTCCAGTGGAACAACGTGCAGAACGGCGACCAGTACAAGCTGCACATCAGCGAGCAGTTCTACGACTACACCCTCTACTTCTCCACCAACGTCCCGGCCCGTCACCTCATCGACGCCGCCGAGTGGATCGCCATCAGCGAGTCCGGCCAGGGCGCCCAGAGCGACCCGATCTCCTTCTCGCTCCAGCGCAAGAGCGGCGGTAACCTCTACGAGTCGGTCAACCAGACCTGGCGCATGGCCCAGGCGCGCCTGCCCGGCCGCGTCTACTACTGGGAGCTGCCCGGCAACTGCGGCGGCAACGCCAACGGCCGCGTCCTCAGCATCAAGCCCCAGGAGGCCCAGGCCAACGAGTTCTTCCAGCCCGGCGGCTGTTGGGGCTGTCACACCGTCAGCCGCGACGGTCGCACCGTCGCCGCCGTGCGTGACAACGGCTCGCCGTTCCCGACCTTCACCATCGACGTGTCGCAGGAGCCCGCCGTCTACGGCAACATCCAGCCCAACCCCGGCCTCGGCGGCACCTTCAGCGCCTTCAACCACGACGGCACCAAGCTGCTCCAGTCCAACGACCCGGCCAACGCGGTCGCCTCGCTGCTGCGGGTGATCGACACCATGAACGGGGCGATCCTCAACCCCAACGTGCTGCAGACCGGCTGTGGTGAGCCGGCCTGGTCGCCCGACGGCAAGAAGATCGCCGCCACCTGCGGCTATCCCCAGGGCGGCTGGACCTTCGACCAGAACAACGCCGACCTCGTGGTCGCCGACGTCAACCCCGACGGCATCACCGTCAGCAACCAGAAGATCATCGTCCCCAAGGGCGCCGACGTCGGCCGCCCGGCCTACCCCAACTTCTCCCCCGGCAACGAGTGGCTCGTGTTCGGTCGCCCGACCCAGGGTTCGCGCTCGACCGGCAACGGCAAGCTGTTCCTGGTCGGCGTCGACGGCAACGACCAGGTCATGCTCGAGAAGGCCAGCTCCGACAACAAGAGCTTCAACCCCACCTTCGCTCCGCTGCGCGCCGGCGGCTACTTCTGGGTCGTCTTCATGTCCCGCCGCGACTACGGCAACACCCTCGTCGGCGCCAACCGCCAGCAGCTGTGGATCACCGCCATCAACGATCCGCCGAACGCCGGCGGCGACCCCTCCAACCCGCCCTTCTACGTCCGCGGCCAGGAGGACTGCGCCCTGTCCGAGAACGCCTACTTCGCTCCGGACCCCTGCATCGAGGAGCCCAACAAGCCCTGCGAAGCGGGCATCGACTGCTGCTCCGGCCACTGCATCCAGATGGGCGAGATCAAGGTCTGCGGCGAGAAGGGCGCCTGCTCCGAGGCCGGCAACGCCTGCGAGTCCGACGCCGACTGCTGCGAGCCCGACAGCCCCTGCGTCGACGGCTACTGCCAGCAGATCTTCCCCCAGTGATTTCGCTACATGTCCTCCGGGACATGTGCCGTGATCGGTGAGACAGCGACGACCCGCCGGCCCCCCGCCGGCGGGTCGTCGTTTTTTATGGTCCCGGTCTGCGCCGCTCGGCGAGCGGCGCGTCCTTGGCGACGGTGCCCGCGCGTTCGGCACCACCCGGCTCACCACCCATCACGAGTTCTACAGCGAGATCCTCGCCTATGATGCGTTCGGCGCCGAAGAGTACGCGATCGCCGAGGGCACCCTGTTCGTCCGACCCGGCCCGCAGAACTGCTTCGGCCCTATTTGAGCGCAGGCCGGACCGCAGCGTGAACGACAAGTCGCCTCCTACGAGCGATGGAGCCTGCGCGGCACGCTGGCTCGAGCCATACTTCGACCGTGCAGGTTCGCCGGCTCCTCCCTCTCCTGGCCCTCCACTTGGCCGCTGGTGGCTGCGCCGAGGACTGTCCGCGGTGGGAGCAAGAGCCGCTCGATCCGCGGATCTCTCGCGTCGAGAGCCGCCTCGGGATCTCCAAGACCGGTGAGATCTTCTACCCCGCCCCGGATGACGGCGAATCGTACTCGTTTGAGGTCGTCGCCGAGCTGAAGACACCGCTGTACGGCCTCGCGGGCCTTTACGAGGACGGTCTGGTCGTCGGCGCGAAGGGGGCCGTGTTCGTGTCGCCGTGGCCGAACACCACCTGGGAGCGAGCGACCACGCCGCCTATCGACGAGTCGCTGCTCGCGGTACGCTTCGCATGTCGGCGGACGAACCCGTTCGTACAGCCCGAGATCGCGATCGCCGTCGGCGAGCGCGGGCGGATCCTTCGCAGCACCACGACCGGCCGCAGCTGGGAGCTCACGGACTCGACGACCGCCAGGACCCTTCGCAGCGTCGAAGCCAGCATCGGCGCGAGCGAGAGGGTCGCCGTCGCCGTCGGCGACGCAGGCGCCATCGTGCGCTCGGAGGACGACGGTGCGACCTGGAGCGTCATCGCCTCCGGCACCGACGTCGACCTCGCATGGATCGATTTCGTCAGCGCCTGCGACGCAGAGTCGGTCGACCCCGACGACCCGTGGCCGGGCTATGCGGTCGGCACCGGCGGCACCGTGTTGAAGTCGCTCGACGAAGGCCTCACATGGCAGCCGATCGACCTCGGGATCCCCGACGACATGCGCCAGATCCACGTCCACAGCGACACCCGCATCCTCGGTGACGGCCGACTGTGGGTCCTGGTCGAGGGCAGCGACAGGGCCTCGGTCCTGCACGACTTCGGCCAGACGATCGACTGGTACTCCGATCGCACCGCGCCGGAAAAGGCGGGCGGCGAGGGGCGCCTGTTCTGGTACCGGAGCCCCGGCTACTGCTCGGGCCTCAACTGACGGGTCGCCCCGCGATCGGTGCCCGGCGCCTCCTCGCCAGGAGCAGCGAAATTCCCAGCCAGACCAGCCCGCCTGACGGAGCGCCGGTCATGCCGCATGCGCATCCGTCGTCGTCGCCGGGCGTCCCGCTCGAGCCCGAACCGTCTCCGGTGCCCGAGCTCGTACCGGGGTCCATGCCGTCGCTCGCATCGGTGGGTGCGGCCTCCTCCACGCTGACCTTGATCGGGTCGGAATACGAGAACACGGTGCCCACCGCGGCGGATGCCTCGAGCGTGTGCTCGCCCGGTCCGAGCATGATGTCGAACTCGACCCCGCCGGCGGGACAGGACAGGCATTGCTCCACCGTGCTGCTGTCCGCCGAGAGAGCCACCGTCTCGGCGGGGATGTCGAAGCAGCCGTCGGTGTCGCAGTACTGGATGTCACCATAGGTGACCTTGACCGTGAACTGGGCCGGTACGACAGCGCCGTCCTGCGGCGCGACGATGACGACAGGATCCTCGGCGCGCGCCTCCTGGCTGACAAACAGGCCGACGAGGCCGAAGAGCAGGGCGGATTTTTGGAGCACGAACATCAGATCATCTCTCCTTGGGCGGTGCGGATCCCGTCGCCATGGTAGCAGCGCTCGTCATCTCTCGAGGTCTGGACACAGCGGTCTGCATGGCGCTAGGCTGAGCCGTCGTCTCGGAGCGAGCACATGCAAATTCGACGTTCCACCGCATGCATCGTGCTCGTCGCGCCTCTCGTTCTTTCAGGGTGTCAACCGGAGCCAGGCGGCCCCTCGAGCTCAGAAGCCGCGGAGACGAGCGATCCATCGGGCACCGCCGCGAGCTCCGGAACGCTGCCCACCGATGCGTCCAGCACGACCGACGGCGGCGGCCCGGCCGCTTGCAACAACGGCGAGCTCGAGGTCGGCGAGGTGTGTCTGGGCGCCTGGACGCTGCTCGCGCAAGAGGGTACGGCCCCCCTGCGCCTGGCCGATCTGGACAACGACGAACGGACCGATTTCGTCGCTGGATCCGCTCTGTTTCTCCAGCAACCCGACGGCACCTTCGCCTGGAGAGCGCCGCCGACCTCCGACGCTCCGCTCCAGGTCGGAGAGTTCGACGACGACGGCAACTCCGACATCTTCACCTACGATTTTTACGCTGGGCAGGTGCATCGCTTCCAGGGCAACGGCGACGCGACCTTCCTCGCCCCGCCGGTCACTTCGACGATCGGTGAGGTGCTGGGCTTGAGGGCGGTCGACATCGACGCGGACGGGCGTGACGAGCTCGCCGGCCTGGGCGACACGTTCGCGGGCCCCATCAAGGTCTGGACCGCACGACCCGATGGTGGATTCGACCCGCTCGCTACGTACGCGTTGCCCGGGTTCGACTTCGAGGTCGCGGACTTCGACGCCGACGGCCACCCCGACCTGGCCGTCGCGGGCCTCGATCTGTTTCAGATCCGGTGGGGCGCGGCAGACCTCGAGTTCAGCGACGGCTTCGATGTCATGCAGCTCGGAATGGCAGACATCGCGCTCGCACACGACGTGAGCGGGCCCGCGCTCGCCCTCTACTCGAACTTCATCCAATACCCGGCGCCCCCGCTCAATCGGTTGGTCCTCGGCTGGCCGGAGCGGGCGGATGTCGATTCCTGGCCGTTCGCGGCCCACGACCTCGGTGAAAACGACACCCTGGTCTCATCCCCCTCGTCCGCCGATATGAACGCCGACGGGCTCGTCGATCTGCTCGTTCTGCTGCGCGACAACAAGGGCGGAGCCCGCCGGCTGGAAGTGCTCTGTCAGACGGCCGAGCTCGCGTTCTCCGTCTGTGCCAGCGCAGCTGTCGAGGTGGAGGCGAAGAGCGTGCATCCGCTGCACGCCAACGCCGACGCTGCGATCGATCTGCTCCTCGCCACCGAGTACGAAGGGATCTGGCTCGCGCTCGCCCAGCCTTGATCGCGCCGGTGGGACTCCGGCCGCAATCGGCGAGCTCAGCGCATCATCGCATCCTATAAGGCGTCGGCGCCGCAGTTTCCCACGAATGCGAGACGATCATGCGATTTGTGCTGTCGCCCATCTCCTTGTCGCTCACCGCGCTGGCGATCATGAGTTGTAGCGCGGATCCTGGGGACGGGTCAGATACGCAGCCTACCGAAGACGCAGGGACGACGAGCTCGTCGGACACATCACCACCCGTGGGCGACACGACCGAAGCCTCGACCGGAGCTTCCGACGCGGAGGTCGAACCGAGCGCGTCCTGTCGTTGTGTGCTGCCCGATCATGCCGAGCTCGACTCCTATGATCATCAGGCCTGCGGCTGGGGGCCTTGTGGGTCGATTGAAGTCGCGTGCCAGGGAGGAAGTGAGCACGCGCCGCACCCGCTGTGTGACGCCGGTTACGGTGAGCTGGTCATGGACATCACAGCGCTCGATTGTGCCCTCGACATGCTCGTTCAAGGGGCGTCGGGCCTCGTACACTTCACGTTCTCCGCGGACCGGGGCGTCTCGCGGTCGGGCGGGTTCTTGCGGATTGGCGCCGGCCGCCTGGGTCTCTCGCGGACCTGGCAGTCTGCCGATCTGGGAGGCTTCGAATCGGCGCTCGAGCTCATCCCGCTGAAGAGCGCTGCCTATTTCGAGACGTGCCGAGCGATGCAAGACCCGGCCGAGCGCTACCTGTGCCTCAAGAAATGGTCGGATGGATCGGCGACCGAAGTCTGCGACGAGTCCATGCAATACTCCGATCTCTGACGAGCCACGCTGGCCGCACCTCTTGGCATCGACAGTCGGTTGTACCGCGATGTGGGAATACCCGCTCGGCTTGATATCGAGCCCTTCGACCATCGCGGGGGGCCCTGGTTTCACATCACCGGCCAGGACAGTGACCCGCGCCGTGTGAACTCCGCTAACCTCGGAGGCCATGCACGATCCACTCGGTTTGTACGCCCCCGAGAGTCGCGACGACCCCTACCCCGTGCTCGCCCGCCTGCGTCGCGAGGCCCCGCTCTACTTCGCCGGCAACGAGGGCGCGGGCTCGTACATCGTCACGCGCTACGCCGACGTCGCCAGCGGCTTCCGCGATCCTCGCCTGTCGGCCAGTCGGGCCGAGGCGATGGCCAAGCGCTTGCCGCCCGAGGCGCGGCAGTGGGTCGCGCCGGTGATCGACAACCTCGCGCACTGGATCTTGCTGCGCGACCCGCCGGACCACACGCGCCTGCGCGGCCTGCTCAACCAGGCCTTCACGCCGCGCCTCATTGAAACCTGGCGGCCGCGGATCCAGCAGATCCTCGGCGAGCTGATGGCGGCGATCGAGCCGGGCGAGGTCGATCTGGTGCACGCGCTGGCGGCCCCGCTGCCGGTGCTGGTGATCGGCGACATGCTCGGCCTGCCGCCCGAGGATCGCCACCGCCTCAAGGCCTGCTCCGACGCGATCGCCGGCTTCTTCGGCGCCAGCGCCATGAGCCAGCAGCTGCTCGCCGGCGCCCGCGCGGCAATCCTCGAGCTCGAGGACTACTTCCGCAAGGCGATCGCCGAGCGGCGCGAAGCCCCGCGCCAGGACCTGCTCTCGGCCCTCGTCGTCGCCGAGGAGCAAGGCTCGGTGCTCAGCGAGCAGGAGCTGCTGTCGACCTGCACTGCGATCCTGTTCGGCGGCCACGAGACCACCACCAACCTGATCGCCAACACCGTCTACAGCCTGCTGCGCTTCCCCGACCAGCTGCAGCGGCTGCGCGACGAACCTGGCCTTTTGGCCAGCGCGATCGAGGAGGTCCTGCGCTTTGAGTGCCCCGTCTCGCGCATGGGCCGGGTCGCGCGCGTCGAGTTCGAGTGGCACGGCCAGCAGCTCAATGCCGGCGATCGTCTGTTCCTCTCGTTCGCGGCCGCCAACCGCGACGAGGCCCAGTTCCCCGAGCCCGACCGCTTCGACATCGCCCGCGCCGACAACCGCCACCTCGGGTTCTCGGTCGGCCCGCACTACTGCATCGGCGCCGCCCTCGGCCGCATGGAAGCCCGCCTCGCGCTCGAGGCCCTCCTGAAATTCCCGCGCTGGGAGCTGCGCGAGAAGCCGACCTGGCTCGACAACCTCACCGTGCGCGGCCCGAACTTCTTGCGGGTCGCCCTCACCTGATACATGCTCCCGAGCGATGCTGCTTCCACGGTTCCTCCTGACCATCCTGCCGCTCGCTGCGGTCGCGGGCGGCTGTGGCGAGGAATGTCCGCGGTGGGAGAGCGAGCCGCTCGATCCGCGGATCTCCAGGATCGACGGCAACGTCGGGATCGCCGAATCCGGCGAAGTCTTCTACCCCGCCCCGGACGGCGGCCAGGTGTTTACCTTCCAGGTCTACACCGAACTCGGGACGCCGCTGTACGGCCTCGCCGGCAATCAACCCACCATGTTGGCCGCGGGTGAGGCCGGGGCGATCTTCTTCTCGGAGTCGCCGAACACGACCTGGGAACGAGCCATCACGCCGTCGATCGCGGAGGACCTGCTGGCGGTCCGGATCACCTGCCAGATCGCCGAGGGCACGGCGATCATGTCCGAGGTCGCGGTCGCGGTCGGCGAATCCGGGCGGATCGTTCGCAGCACCTCGAGCGGGATGGCCTGGGAGCTCGTCGAGTCGCCGACCTCCCGCACGCTCCGCAGCGTCGCCACCGGTATCGGCGAGCAATCCGACATCGTCGTCGCCGTCGGTGACGCCGGCACGATCGTGCGCTCGGCCGACCAGGGCGCGACCTGGGAAACAATCACTTCCGGCACCGCGCAGGACCTCGCGTGGGTCGACTTCATCACGCCGTGCCATGTCGAGGCCAGTCACTGGGACCGGCCGTGGTGGGGGCTCGCCGTCGGTGCTGGAGGCACGGTGTTGCGCTCCATCGATGACGGCCTCTCGTGGCAGGCGCTCGACCTCGGCATCTCCGACGACCTCCGGCAAGTGCACGTCCACAGCGACACCCTCTTCCTCGGTGAAGGTCGTCTGTGGCGCTGGGGAGGCAACCTCGATCTCCCCATGGTCTTCCACGACTTCGAGCAGGCGATCGACTGGTACGCCGACGATCCGAATCGCCCGAAGACCGGCGGCGAGGGCCAGCTGTTCTGGCTGCGGAAAGGCGGCTACTGCCCGAACTCGAACTGACGCGTCAGCGCACCCGTCGCCGGCGCCATGCCAGCCCGACGACCACCAGCCCGGACAAGCCCGCTCCATCACCGCCGCCGCGGCAGCCGCAGCCCTCCTTGCCCGTGTCCGTGGCCCCGTCGCCCGCGCTCGCCCCGTCACTCGTGGTGGTGTCCGGTGCCTCGCTCGGCAAGCTGTCGGCCCCGCTGATCTCCGACGTCGACTCGCTGTCACTCGTCGAAGTCGTCGACTCCCCGCTCGTGCCCTCGCCCGTCGTCGTCGGCAGCCCCGTGCTCGTCGCTTCACCCGTCGTCGCTTCGCCGCCCGTGTCGCTCGTGGTCGTCCCGGGCTCGCCCGTCGTGTCCCCGCTCGTCTCGCCGGTCGTCGACTCCCCGCCGGTCGTCTCCTCGCCGAGCGGCGCCGGCGGCTCGTACGTGCTGCCCGGCTCGACCAGCGTGATGACCATGCGGACTTCGGTTGGCATGTAAAGCGCCGCCGTCTCGGGCCCGACGTTGTCGGCCGACGGCTTGCCGTTCATCGTGTCCTTGAGGATGCACGCGAACTTGTTGACGCCCTGCTTCCAGTCGACGAACTGGTTCGGCGGCGACCAGAACTGCGCGAACGTCGACTCCCACGCGTAGATCCCGACCTCGGTGTACGTCGGCGACTGCAGCGTGCACGCGTACGTCGGGTTGGCCTCGAAGCACACCTGGAACTTCGTCTCCTGCGCCGTCGGCTTGCTCAGCACCTCGAGGTGGACCCACACCGAGCCCTTCGTCCAGTCGATCGGGCTCGTCCAGTCCGTCGGCACCTCTCCCGTCGGCATCACCCGGTAGTGCGAATCGGCGAGCTCGGGCGCGTGCACCCACGTCTCGTCCATCACCACCAATTGCCCCGCCTGCGCCTCCCAGCTCGTCGCCGCGACGCCTGCCGCGATTGCGAGCGCCAGTCCCTTCGTGCTCATGCCGGCCAAAGTATCGACCACGGCGGACCCTCGCCACCGCGATCGTCGTGCGCGCGGACGGGGCCGCGCCCGCGACGCGTGGGGGCCGCGCCCCACTCGGCGATCGCCGGGCCTGCAGACGCGCTCACGAGCGCTTGTACGTCAGCGCGTACTTGAGCGGCTCCGGCAGCCGGCTCGACGTGATCGTCACGCTCATCGTCAGCCTGTCGCCCGTCTCGTCGAGCGTGAACGTGCTGCGGCGCCCGCCGTCGTCGGCCTTGAAGTCCATCACCAGGCGACCCTTGACGATCGAGAACGCGACCGTCAGCGGCGAGCCGTCGTCGGAGGTCCACGCCACCGCCGAGCCGCCGATCGTGCCCGTGACCGTGCGCCCCGCGGCGAACGTCGCAGTCACTCTGGTGCCGTCGACCGCGAACGTGATCTGATCGCGGATGGGGTTGGCCGCGGTGAGCCGCTTGCGGCCGATCCCGCGGATCAGCGCGTTCAGCTGCTGCACCGTCGTCTCGATCGCCTCGGTCAGCTTGGTGCGCTGGGCCTCGCCGCCGGCGTAGCGGAACGTCCCGGCGAAGCGCGCCTGCTCGGGCTGGGCCGGCGCCGCCGGGGCTGGCGCGGGCGTCGGTGCAGGCGTCGGCGCGGGCGTCGGCGCGGGCGTCGGTTGCGGGATGTCCTTCGGGACAGGTTCCACCGGCGCGGGCGTCGTCGGTGACTTGTCCTTCGGGACAGGTTGATTCTCGCCCGTCGGCTTGACCTTCTTCGCCGGCGCCGCCTTCTCGCCGTCCGGCTTGACCTCGGCGACCGCGCTCGCGGGGGTCGGCTCCGCGGTCGTCGGCCCCGGCTCACCCGCCACCGTCGTCGGCGCCGGCTCGCCCGCCACCGCCGTCGTCGGCGCCGGTTCGGCGGCCGCGATCACCGGCACGGTCTTCGCCTCCTCCGCCGCGTCCTCGACCTCCGCCTTGGCCCCCTTGGCCTCGTCGGCGAACGGATCGTCGAACTCCTCGGGCGCGGCCGCGGGCGCCGGCGGGGGCGTTGCTTCACCGCATCCGACAGCGAGGACGGTCGCGCACACGAGGACTCGGCGGAGCGGAACCAGGAGCATCCTCGCCACCATAGCAGCGAACCCACGCGGTCGCGCGCTCGGGCATCGCCCGACGAACGCCGCGACCGGGGCCTTTCGGCCAGGTCACGTCGCTCCTCGTGCACGCAGGAGCTCGCGGCGCGCCCTCCTCGCGCCTCAACTCGACCCGACCGCCGCGACTTCCTTCTTCGCCAGCCACGGGCTCGACTCGGCCGGCGCCAGGCTCTGCAGCGTCTCGTCGATCCCCGCCGAATCGGCGGCGTCCGCCAGCTCCGGGATGCTCTCGTGGTCCCGCAGCCAGATCCCCTCGCGCACCCCCACCGACGCGTCGAACTCCGGCAGGAACACCGCGATTCGCCCGCTGCGCCCGCGGATCGGCTGCTTCGGCGCCTGCACGAAGCGCACCGGCCCGCGGATCCGCGAGCGCGTCGACTCCGACACCACGATCGGGCTCGCCAGCTGCTTCGTCAGCGCCTCGAGCCGCGACGCCACATTGACCACGTCGCCGATCGCCGTGTACTCGCGGCGGCGCGGCGAGCCGATGTCGCCGACGATCACCCGCCCGCTGTGCAGCGCGACCCCGATCTTCAGCGGCGGCCCCCCGGCGCCCTCGCGGCGGAGGTTGAACCGGCGCAGCGCCTCTTGCATGTGCAGCGCGCACCACATCGCCCGGTCGGCGTGATGCCGAGCCGGGACCAGTTCATCGCAGTCGCCGTGGATCATACGCCCTCGATCCATCGACCGATCGTGCGAGGCGCTCGCGCGTGCGCGCGGCATCCGGTCAAGGTTGTGTAAAAGCCCACGCGGCCCTGCAGCGGCCTCGTCGTGTCACGCGTACGGTGCGGACATGCGTCACCGCCCCATGGAAGTCCTCGCCGCCAGCGCCATCGCCGTCTGCTGCCTCGCCCTGGCGCTTCATCCCACGCTGCGCAGCCCTGTCGAGCCCGCCGCGGCGCCGACCTTCGAGACGGTCCCGACGGTCGTCCAGACACCGACGCAACCGTCCGCGGCCGCGCGCCCCCGCATCGACGTCGTGTTCGTCCTCGACACCACGGGAAGCATGTCGGGGCTCATCGAGGGCGCGAAGCAGAAGATTTGGGCGATCGCCAACCGCCTCGCATCGGGCGAGCCACGACCCGAGCTGCGCATCGGCCTCGTCGCCTACCGCGATCTCGGTGACGAATACGTCACGAAGCGGTTCGACTTCTCGAGCGACATGGACGCCGTCTACGCCGAGCTGCTCGGCTACGAGGTCGGTGGCGGCGGCGATCATCCCGAGCACGTCGGCCGCGGCCTCGAGGACGCCATCGACCGCATGCAGTGGAGCGACGGCGACAAGGCCCTGCGCCTCGTCTTCCTCGTCGGCGACGCCCCGCCGCACGACGATTATGGCGACGACCCGACCACCGCCGAGCTGGCCAAACGCGCCGCCGGGCGCGGCATCGTCATCAACACCGTGCAGTGCGGCCTGTCGCCCGAGGCCGAGACCGCGTGGCGAGCGATCGCCGCCGCCACCAACGGCGAGTACAGCCAGATCGCCCAGAACGGCGGCGTCGTCGCCGTCGCCACGCCCTTCGACGGGCGCCTGCAGCAGCTCAACAACCAGCTCTCCGCCACCGTGCTCACCTGGGGCAGCCACGGCGACAAGCTGAACGCGCAGGTCAAGCTCGGCAACCGCATGGCGATGTCGGCCAGCGCCGCCGCCGAGGCTGCCAGCTACAGCGCCAAGATCGATCGCATGAACAACGAGGACCTGCTCGGCGCGCTCGACGGCGGCCAGGCCCTCGTCGACATCCCGACCGACCAGCTGCCCGACGTCATGAAGACGATGACGCAGCAGCAGCAGGTCACCCACGTGGCCGACATCCGCCGCCAGCGGACCGCCGTGAACGAGGAGATCCGCGCCCTCTCGGTCCAGCGCGACGCCTTCCTGCGCGACGCCGAGAAGGCCGCCGGCGTCGGCGGCGGCTTCGACGGGAACGTCACCGAGACCCTGCGCCGCCAGGCCGCCTCGATCGGCGTCTCGTACTGAACCTTTTACATGTCACATTGGACATGTCCTATATGCCATGTCCAATGCGACATGTCATCGCTCGCAGCGAGCGGACGGCCGTGACGCCACCCGACCTTCGGGACATGTCCCCGAAAACATCCGCGGGCGACCGCGTCATGCGCCGCCGTGGCGGGCGGACGGGCGCTCGTCGGGGCGGGCGCGGCCTGGTGGCGCGGTCCAGCACGCCCGCGCTTGACGGCCGTGCGCGCTCGTCAATCTTGCCGGGCCATGAGAGCCGTCCACCTGTCCCTCTGGGTGTTGCTTGCGACTGGCGCGGGCTGCCACAAGACCTCGGCCGACCGACCGGTCGAGCACCCGGAGGATGTCGCCGAGCGCGTCGACGACGCCCTCGTCGCCGAGGCCGAGGAGCGCAGGTCGTTGCCGCCTGCCACCGCCATCCCGGGCGAGCCCGCGGGCGAGCGGCCGCTCGAGATCACCGGCGTCTTCATCGACGTCCCGCTCGCCACGGCTTGTGGCATCCCCCTCGCGCCCGAGGCCTACTTCGAGTTCGACGTCGCCGCGCGAGCCCCGGAGAACAACATCCTTCTGCGGCGCGTCGCCGAGTGCCTGACCACCGGCCCGCTGAACGACCGCAGGATCGAGCTGCGGGGTTACAGCGACCCGCGCGGTGGCGACGGCTACGGCGACCGGCTCGGCATGTCGCGCGCTCAGTCTGTCAGCGAGTTCCTCGCCATGCAGGGCGTCGACCCCGAGAGCATCGTCGTGCGCGCCGCCGGAGAGGCCGGCGCTGCGCCCGAGGCTCCTAGTGATTGGCCCTACGAGCGGCGCGTCGACGTCGTCCTGCTCCCGACCGAGTGACATCGCTGCAGACGCCGCCGCTTGCCCGCGCCCCAACTTGGACAAGACTTGGAGTGCGGAGGAGATTCCGATGACCCGGCGCAGACCACCCACCGACGAAGGATTCAGACACCCCGGCGATTTCGGACAGGGGCCGCGATTCCCCGGCGGATTCGCGGAATCACGTGCTCCTCTCGCCGATGCCTCGTACCAGGGCTACGGCGCGTACGCGACGCTCGACGGCACTCGTGTCGACGAGTCCGAATACGCCGAGCTCGACTATACAGGCTTGGAGCTCGAGGCAGACCTCTCCCCTGACCATACCGGCCGCGGCCCGCGCGGCTACCGTCGCAGCGACGAATCGATCCGCGACGACCTCCACGTCATCCTCACGGCGCACGACGAGATCGACGCCAGCGACGTCGAGGTCCTCGTCGAGCGCGGCGAGGTGCTGCTGCGCGGCAACGTCCGCCGCCGCGCCACCAAGCGGCTGGTCGAGGACATCGCCTACCAGATCGGGGGGGTCCGCGACGTCACCAACCTGCTGCGGATCGGCCCGCCTGCGGCCCCACGACCGCAGCCCGAGCAGTTCGCCGACGACGACGTCGAGAGCAAGCTGCGCAGCACGACCAAGGACGATCACCCGTCGCGCCGCGACGCGTGGATCAGCGAGCACCTGCGCGACCGCGGCACCCTCGAGGAGGAGCTGCAGCGCACCCTCGACCGTCGTGATTTGCGCAGCCACGCGTACACCGGCCCGCGCGACACCTCGGCCGGCGAGCGCATCACCGCCCCCGAGCGGCCCCTCATCGTCCCCGAGCCGCGCTGGCCCGCGCCCACGGCCGTCGACGAGGAGGTCGAGCTCGAGAACAAGGACCTCGACGCCGAGGAGCTCAAGCTCGAGGACGTCGACGAGGACGCCACCGGATCATGACCTGTCCGAAGGAGCATGCCCGACCGGGCATGTCCCTTCGCACATGTCCCGAGCGCCTCACGGTCCGTACTTGCGGACCCATACGTCGCTGTTGAGGCTCGGCGCCACCGTCACGGTGCCCGTCACCACCACCCCACCGTCGGGCGTCGCCGCCACGTCGGTGGCGCTGTCGTTCCCGCCGTTCATGCCGGCGACGACGTCGGTCCAGATCACCGCGCCGTCGCCGTCGTAGCGGCGGATCCACAGGTCGACATCGTCCTCACCGACCGCGGTGCCGCCGGCCGCCACGAAGCCGCCGCCCTCGACCGCCGCGATCGCCCTGGCGTCGTCGCTGCCCCCGAACTCGCCGGCGTAGGTGTCCGTCCACAGCACCTGGCCGGTGGCCTCGTACTTGCGCAGCCAGGCGTCCCCGTAGCCGCCGCCGGTGCCGGCGCGGCCCGCCACGTACACCACGCCGTCGAGGTCGACCGCGACGTCGAGCGCCCAATCGTCGCCGCCCGTGCCGCCATCGACAGAGTCGCTCCACCCCGGCGCGCCGTCGGGCCCGAACTGCAGCACGAGGATGTCGAACCCCTGCGTCGCCGTCGCCTCACGCCCGACCGCGAACACGTTGCCCGCGCCGTCGACCGCCACGCCGCTCAGGAGATCGAGCCCGCCGCCCTCGCCGACGTGGGAATGCGACCACAGCTCGGCCCCGTCGGCGTCGTACTTGCGCAGCAGCCCGTCGGTGTCCTGACCCTGCTTGATGTTGCCGGCCACCACGAAGTCGCTGCCAGCCATCGCGATCGACGCGCCGGCGACCGGCCCCGCGTCGGTGAACTGCCACACGAGCTGCCCGGTCGGCGTGCATTTGCTGAGCCAGAACAGGCCCGGCTGCCCCTGAGCGATCGTCTGCCGACCGACCGCGACCATGAAACCGCTGGGCTCGGCCGCCAGCCGGATCGCCGAATCGGCGGCGTTGACTCCGCCGTCGTACTGCTGCGTCCACTGGCTGACCCCGCCTGGGTCGAATTTTTGGATGCGCGCGTCGGGCCCGGCGATCATGTCGACCACGCTGGCGGCGATGTAGATCTCGCCGGCCGCGTCCACCGCGATCCCGCCCGCGAGGTCCTCGCCGTTCTTGGTGCCCTCGATGATCGCGGTCCAGCACACCTGCCCCGGCGCCACCTGTCCCTTGGTACAGGTATTCGTGCAGCAGTCGTCGTCGATCTGGTTGCCGTCGTCGCACGCCTCGTCGGAGGTCACGATCCCGTCGCCGCACACCGGCACCGCGGGCTCGGTCGTCCCGGTGGTGCTGGCGGTCGGATCGACGGTCGGATCGGCGGTGACGGTGACCGGCTCGGCGGTGGTCGGCCCGGCGACGGTGCTCACGGTCGTCGTGTCCGTGGTCGTGCTCTCGCTGTCGCCCGCGAGCGGTGACGACTGACAGGCCAGCAGCGAGCACGCAGCGATGACGCGAGCTGGAATCGTCATGATCGCCGAATCTAGACCATGGCCCTCGCCGGCGAAAGTCCGCGAGCTCGCGCGCGAGCGCCCGTGGGCCCCCAGACCCCCCGGCGAGCCGATCGCGGCGGCCTCAGCCGCCCCGCTGCCGCCTGCGCGCCGCGAGCTGGCGGCCCCTCGTTTGGCTTCGCTGCGAGTCCGCCCCCTGCGCGCCCGTTCGGCCGCCTCGTCGCATGGGCCGATGCATCGGCAGCAGCGAGCGCTCCGCTCCGGGCGGCGCGCTCGCCGGGCCTGCAGCGCTATACCTCGCCACCTTTCATGGCCGGCGACGTCGTCCACTACATTCAGGACCTGAGCGTCATCCTGGCGACGGCGACCGTCACCAGCATGATCTCGCAGCGGCTCAAGCAGCCGCCGGTCCTCGGCTATGTGCTCGCCGGGGTGCTGATCGGGCCGTACGTGCCGGGCATCGAGGTCGCCCGCGACAGCGGCATGCTGACCCACGATCTTTCCGAGTTCGGGATCATCATGCTGATGTTCAGCATCGGCCTCGAGTTCAACCTGCGGAAGATCGCCAGGATCGGCCCCGCCGCCGGGCTCACCGCGCTGTTCGAGGTCGCGCTGATGATGACGCTCGGCTTCGGCTGCGCGCGCCTGTTCGGCTGGGACCGCTTCCAGGCGCTGTTCGTCGCCGCCTGCATCTCGAGCTCGTCGACCATGATCGCCGCCAAGGCGTTCGAGGAGCACCACCAGCGCGCCGGCTTCGTCGACCTCGCGTTCGCCATCCTCGTGTTCGACGACATGTTCACGATCCTCGTGTTCGCCCTGCTGACCGCGGTCGCCGGCGGCAGCGGGGTGTCGGCCGGCGATTTCGCCTGGTCGGTGGGCCAGCTGATCGCCTTCCTCCTGGCCCTGCTGGCGCTCGGCCTGCTCGTGATCCCCCGCTTCATCCGCCGCGCCGCCGCCCACGAGCGGCCCGAGACGCTGCTGATCGCCAGCGTCGCGGTCTGCTTCATCATGACCTCGCTGGCCGCCGCCGCCGGCTACTCGGTGGCCCTCGGCGCCTTCATGGCCGGCATGCTGGTGTCGGAGTCGGGTGAGGGGCAGCGGCTCGAGCCGCACGTGCAGCCGCTGCGCAACATCTTCGGCGCGGTGTTCTTCGTGTCGGTCGGCATGCACTCCGACCCGCTCGAGATCTTCGCCCAGTGGCCGCTGGTGCTGGCGCTGACGGCCGTGGTCATCGTCGGCAAGGTCGTCGGCGTGTCGACCGGCGCCTTCCTCACCGGCAACGGCCTCTCCAACGCCGTGCGCGCCGGCCTCGGCTGCGCCCAGAACGGCGAGTTCTCCTTCATCATCGCCGCCTTCGCCATCGCCGCCGGGATCCTCGACGAGAGCATGTTCCCGGTGGTGGTCGGCGTGTCGCTGCTGACGCAGATCACCACGCCGCTGCTGGTGCGCCGCTCGGAGCGGCTGGCCCACGCGCTCGAGCGGCGGCTGCCGGGGCGGCTGCAGACGTTCGTCGAGTTCTACGAGTCGTGGATCGAGCAGCTCCGCACGGCGCCGCGCACGGTGACGGTGTGGAGCCGGGTGCGCCGACCGGTGATCCTGCTGGTGGTCGACGCGGCGCTGCTGATGGCCAGCGCGGCCGGCTCGCACCTGATCCACTGGGACGTGGTGAAGTTCTTCGCCGACCGCTTCCACCTGCCGCCGTCACTGGTCGACGTGGTGTGGCTGACGCTGACGCTGGTGGTCGGCGGCCTGTTCTTCCTCGGCGTGCTGCGCCACCTGCGGGCCGTCGCGCGCACGCTGGCGCGCATCGTCGTGCCGGCGCACGTCGACGACGGCCCCGACCTCGGCGCCGCCCCGCGTCGGGCCCTCACCGTCGCCCTCGAGGTCGCGCTCTGCCTGGCGGTCAGCGGCCCGCTGGTGGCCATCGCCCAGCCGTTCGTGCCGCTCAGCACGATCCTGTTCGTGCTCGGCCTCATCGCCGTGGTGCTGCTCTACGACGGCTGGCGCAGCCTCGCCAACCTGCAAGGCCACGTGCGCGCCGGCACCGAGCTGATCGTCGCCATGCTGGCCAAGCAGAGCTACGAGGGCAGCAGCGCCGAGCGACCGCTGCCGGGCGTGCGCGACCTCCTGCCCGGCTTCCCCGACCTCTCGCCGCTGCGCCTCGACCCCGGCGATTTCGCCATCGGTCACACGCTCGCCGAGCTGCAGCTGCGCCAGCGCTCGGGCGCGACGGTGATGGCGGTCCGCCGCCCGTCGACGCCCGACACCTCACCCGCGCCGTACGCCCCGCTCGCGCTGGGCGACGTGCTCGCGCTCGCCGGCACCCCCGAGGCGATCACCCGCGCCCGCCAGATCCTCGAGCACGGGTGACGCCGAGCCGAAATCACTGCGGCAAGATCTCGACGTCGTTGATCGCCTTGATCGCCGCGCCGGCCGGGTACGCGTACGACACGTACGTGGTGACGAAGTTGACGGTCGCCGGCGAGCTGGTACGGCTCGGTGAGCCCGGGTGCACGCGAGCGGCGGACTCGTTACTCTCCGCCGTGGTGCCCGCGCCTGCCTCCACCCTCGCCCTCGTGCTCGCGCTCGCGCCCGCGGGCTTCGACCTCGAGTGGCTGGCCCCGGAAGGTTGCCCGGGAGCCGACGCGGTCGTCACGGCCACCGCCCGGCTGCTCGGCCGGCCCGCCGAGGTCGACCCCTCGCGGCGCGTCCGCGCCCGCGCCGTGGTCGTCCGCGAGCCCCGCGGCTTCCGCCTCGATCTCGAGCTGCAGAGCGGCGCCGGCCTCGATCGCCGCAGCCTCCGCGATCGCCGATGCCAGGTGCTGGCTGACGCGGCCGCCAAGATCGTCGCCACCGCCGTCGACCCCAGCCTCGCCGCCGGGGTCCCGCCGGTGCTGCCGCCGGAGTCCGATGAGACATGGCGTGAAGGACATGCCCCATCGAACATGTCCCCGAGTCTCGCCCCTCCGAATCCCCTGTCCGATGGGACATGGCGTGAAGCACCTGCCCCATCGACCATGTCCCCGGGGTCAGCCCCAGCGCTCGTCGAGGGCCCGCCCACGGCCCCCGTCTCGCCGCTCGCGCCCGCGGGAGACGACCCACTCGCTACGCCGCCCGCGGGCGACGATCCGCTCGCTACGCCCGCCCCGACGTCGCCCCCGCCCGACCCGCTGCGCGCCTCGCTGCGCCTCGCCGGCGTGTTCGACCAGGGCAGCCTGTCTGGCCCGACCGGCGGCCTCGCGCTCGCGCTCGGCGTCATGCGCCGGCGCTTCCGCGTCGAGCTCGGGTTCGCCGGCCTGGCCCCGCGCGAGGCCCGACCGGACCCGGCCGAGCCTGCCGGTGCACGCCTGTCCTTGTGGACAGCCACGCTCCGCGCCTGCGGCGTCGCCGGGCTGCGGCCGCGGCTCGAGCTCGGCGGCTGCGGCGGCCTCGAGGCCGGGGCCTTGCTCGGCGCCGGCTTCGGGGTCGAGGCCGCGCGTACGCGCGCGCAGCCGTGGCTCGCGGTGGTCGTCGGGCCCGAGCTCGCGGTCCCCGTCGCGCCGCGACTCGCGGTCACCCTCGGGGTCGACGCGGTGGTCCCGCTGGTGCGCCCGCAGTTCGTCCTGGACGGCGTCGGATCGGCGTTTCGCGCCAACCCTGCGGCCTTCCGCGCCGTCCTCGGCCTGCAGCTTAGAATCCCGTGACGGACCGCGAGCCCGGCGGCCAATGCCCGCCCGACATGCCTCCGCTCGCCGCGCGGTCCGGTCCTTCGGGGGTCGGCCCCGAGTTCGCCGTCGTCTTCCGCGAACACCACGACTTCGTGTGGCGGATCCTCCGCTACTTCGGCGTCCCGCCTGCGACCGTCGACGACAAGGTCCAGGACGTCTTCCTCGTCGTCTACCGCCGCTGGGACGACTTCGACCGCAGCAGCTCCATGCGCAGTTGGCTGTACGGCATCGCCCGCCGGGTCGCCGCCGACCTGCGCCGCGGCACCGCGCGGGCCGAACGCAGGCTACGCGCCGTGCCCGAACCCACGCCCGCCGTCACGCCCGACCAGGCGCTCGCGCAGGCCGAGGCCGCCGCGTTCGTCGAGCGCTTCCTCGCCACCCTCGACGACGACAAGCGCGAGGTCTTCGTCCTCGCCGAGCTCGAGTTCCTCACCGCGCCCGAGATCGCCGCCGCCACCGACGCCAACCTCAACACCGTCTACTCGCGACTTCGTGCCGCGCGCGCCCTGTTCGATCGCGCCGTGCGACGCTTCGCCCCCGAACTGCGGAGGACCCATGGCCAGCCACGATGACGACTCGCGCGACCTCCTGCTCGGCTATCGCGAGCGGCACGCCCCGTCGCCGCAGGCCGCCGCCGACAACTGGCAGCAGCTCCTGCGGCGCATCGACGCCGGCGAGCCCGCGCCCGTCCTCGGCGCTGGCGAGGCACCGATGCCCGCCCCTGCCTCCGCCGCGCGCACCTGGGCCTTCGGCTTGCTCGCCGCGGCCGCCGCCGCGCTGCTCGTGGCTCGCTTCGTCTGGCCCGAGCGCTTCTCGGCCCGCGGTCGCGACCTCGGCGCCGCCGCGCCCTACCAGCACGAGCCCGACGCGCGCCCGCAGAGCCTCGCCGTCCCCGCGCCCGCGCCGACCGCCTCCACGCCGCGAGCTGTCCCCGAAGACAGCCCTTCGCTCGCGCCGCCCACGGCCGCGAGCGTCCAGCGACCTGTCCCTTCCACCATGCCCGAAAAGCCAGCCGCCGAGATCGACCTCGCGCGCGAGCTCGCCGCCGTCCGCGCCGCCGCCCAGGCCGTGCGCGACGGCGACGGCGCGGCCGCTCTCGGTCACGCCGACGCTTACCTCGCGGCCCACCCGCGCGGCTCGCTGGTCCCCGAGGCCCGCCTGCGCCGACTCGAAGCGCTGTGCCTGCTCGGGCGCGAAGACGAGGCCCGCCGCGAAGTCGACGCCTTCCTCGCCGACTACCCACAATCACCGTTGCGCGAGCGCGCGACCGCGGCCTGCAAATCGTCTCACGGGTCCGACGACCGGCGGCCATCGCCCGGTCAATGACACGCCTACCTCTCAGCCTCTCCTTGCTCCTCCCCCTCGTCGGCGCCTGTGAGCTCAACGGCGTCACGCTCACCGGCGCCGACACCGACGGGGGCACCGTGTCCACCACGGGCGACGGACCCGGCAACTCGAGCGCGACGACCACCACCGCCCCGACGTCGACCACCGATCCCTCCGCCGGCTCTGACAGCGAGCCCACCACCGAGGCCTCGACCGGCGAGGTGCCCTCGGTCAGCGCCGTCGATATCCTGTTCGTCATCGACAACTCCGGGAACATGGCCCGTCACCAGGAGCGCCTGGTCGAGAGCATCCCCGCCCTGCTGGCCGGGCTCGACGGCCAGGATCTGCGGATCGCCGTCACCACCACCGACACCGGCAACCCGCGCTGCCCCGCCGCGCAGACCACCCCCGAGGGCGGCAAGTTCGTCATGCGCAGATGCGTCGACGCGATCGACCAGGGTGACTTCATCTTCGACGAAGAGGACTTCTCGAGCGCGTGCACCGATCATTGCACGCTCTCCGCCATCGACTTCACCGTCGCTCCGACGTCCACGGCACTCGACCCCGCTCCGAAGCCGCGTAATTGGATCGAGCGCACCGGGGGCGACCTCAACGTCGGCACCAGCCTGGCCGACGCGCTCGCCTGCGCGCTGCCGCAGGGCGTGTCCGGCTGCGGCTTCGAGTCGCCGCTGCAAGCGATGTCGTTCGCACTGACCCTGGCACTCACCAGCGACAGCCAGACCAACTACGGTTTCCTCCGCCCCGAGGCCGACCTGCGCATCATCATCGTCACCGACGAGGCCGACTGCAGCTATCGGCACGAGTTCAAGGACATCTTCACCACCAACAAGACCTTTTGGGAGAATCCCGATCGCCCCGACGCCACCAGCGCCGTCTGCTTCAACGCCGGCGTGAAGTGCGACGGTCCCGGACCGACCTACGCGAGCTGCGAGGCGGTCGACTTCGCCGCTGACGGGACGGTGGCCGCCGATCCCGCGCAGGCCGTGCTGCGCCCGATCTCGGAGTACGTCGAGCTCTTGCAGGACATCCAGGCCACCAAGACCGGCGGCGCGAGCGTGGGGCTGTTCGCCCTCGCCGGTGTCCCGCATGGCTTCGAGACCGGGACCGTCCCGCTGGTCTACGCCGACGACCCCGACCCCGACCAGCAGGAGCTGTTCGGGATCGCCGCCGGCTGCGTCGCCGCCGACGACGCGAACATCACCGCCATCCCGCCGACCCGCCTGATCGGCCTCGCCACCTCGATGCTCGGCGCCCCGCAGATCTTCTCGATCTGCGACGAAGACTTCGACGCCGCCATGACTGCCGCCGGCTCCACGCCTTGAGCTCGTCGCGACGCGGAGACGGACGCGAGCGTCGCTCGCGTCCATGACCTCAGCGCGGAGTCTTCAGCTCGAGGCCCGGGTGCCAGATCGGCCGCGTACCGCGGGCCTGCTCCATCGCGTCGAGCAGGTGCAGCGCGCCCAGGCCGGTCGCTACGCATGCCTTTTCGGCCATGTCCTTTTGGCCAGCCGAGATGAACACGTCGTCGGCGCGGGTCGCATAGACCGCGCACACCGCCCCGGCCACGAACCCGCGCAGCGTCGCCAGCGTCAGCAGGCACGCCGTCTCCATCTCGAGGTTCTTGACGCCCTGGCGGGCCAGGCGATCGACGATGTCGGGCTCGCGCGGCGCGAAGCCCTGGACCGCCCGGCCCTGGCCGGCGTAGAAGCTCGGCGACGTCGCCGTCACGCCGACGTGGTAGCGGTGCCCGATCGCGTCGGCGGCGGCCGCCAGGGCCATCACCGCCTGCGGATCTGCGACGGCCGGGTACGAGTCCTCGACGTAGAACCGCGTCGTGTTCTCGAGCCGCAGCGCCGCCTGCGAGATCACCAGATCGCCGAGCGACATCCCCGGCTGCAGCGCGCCCGTGCTGCCGCAGCGGATCATCACCGGGCGCTCGACGCACTGGCACAGCTCGACGATCGCGATCTCGGTGCTGGCCGCGCCCATGCCGGTGCCCATCACGCTGACGCGCAGGCCCTGATGCACACCCGTGATCGTCACGAACTCGCGGTTCGAGCGCTCGAGCTCGACCTTCTCGAAGTTGCCGGCGACCCGGCGCGCGCGCTCGGGGTCGCCGACCAAAATCATGTGGCGGGCCACCTCGCCAGGCGCGAGAGCGATGTGATACTGCCGGCCCTCGGCGTCGCGGACGTTGGTGGCGGACTCGTAGCCTTGCGTCATCTCTGCTCCTGACCTGCCCCGACGACCCTGTCGAAGGGGACATCTTCGTCCCAGCCGGCGACGATCGCCACCGACGCGCTGGCGCCGAGGCGCGACGCCCCGGCGGCCAGCATGGCCCTCGCGGTCGCGGCGTCGGCGATCCCGCCGCTGGCCTTGACCCCCACGTCCGGGCCGACGGCCGCGCGCATGCGCTGGACCGCCGCGACCGTCGCTCCGCCCGGGCCGAAGCCGGTCGAGGTCTTCACGAACCGCGCCCCCGCGGCCACGCTGAGGCGGCACGCGACGTCGATCTCGTGCGGCTCCAGCAGCGCCGTCTCGAGGATCACCTTCGTCAGGTGGGCCCCGTCGCCCGCGCGCACCACTCCCTGGATGTCCGAAAGGACAGCCGCTTCATCGCCGTCGCGCAGGGCTCCGAGCGCGATCACCATGTCGAGCTCCTCGGCCCCGTCGGCCAGCGCCTGCGCCGCCTCGGCCGCCTTGATCGCCGGCGAGTTGGCGCCGAGCGGGAAGCCGATCACCGTGCACACCTTCGCGCCCGCGCCCAGCGACGCCAGCGTGCGGCGGGCCAGCGCGACCCGGCTCGGCTGCACGCATACGCTGAAGAACCCGCCCTCGGCGGCCTCGCGGCACAGCTGCTCGACCTGCGCCGCGGTCGCGGTCGCGCGCAGCAGCGTGTGGTCGATGTGCGCGGCCAGCTCGGCGCGGCGCATGGGCCTCAATCCAGGCACTGACGCAGCTCGTTGGCGATGTCGTTCGGCAGGTCGGGGCAGTCCTCGATGTCGTCGAGGGCATCGACGCCGCAGCCGAGGCGCGCGAGGTCGGTGCAGGTCTTGCCGTTGAGGCAGCCCGCGAGGCGGTTGTTGGCCGCGGTGAGGCAGTCGAGCTGGGCCTCGTAGTTGCCCTCGGCGTTCTTGAACAGCGCCTCGACGCACGCCTGCTCGCCCGCGGTGGGGGGCGCGTCCTCGCGGC
Organism: Nannocystis bainbridge; assembly: GCF_028368995.1. Taxonomy (GTDB): domain Bacteria; phylum Myxococcota_A; class Polyangia; order Nannocystales; family Nannocystaceae; genus Nannocystis; species Nannocystis bainbridge. The sequence goes on from NZ_JAQNDL010000001.1 coordinate 2,526,213, forward strand.
ACTCCTCTTCGTTGGGGGTGCAGCCGCACTCGGCCAGCTCCTTGGCGACCAGGGACTCGTTGAAGTCGTCGACGTGCGGACCGACCCCGCAACCCGCGGCGAAAGCGACCAACAAGGACACGATGGGCATCGAGAGGCGCTTCATGGGCAATTCGCTCCTGCGGCCGAGGCGGCCGGCGGGGCGGACCATAACAGCCGGGACCGCGCGCCACAACCGCGTTATCTCCCCGAGGAGCGGCGCGGACTGGTACATTGCGCGCACGTGATGGTCGCGCGCTGGTTCTGGTCCTTCGCCTTCACCCAGCTGGTGGAAGTGCCGATCTACCTGCGAGCGCTGGGCGGACCCGACCAGGCGCCGAGGCTCTCGCGGCCGCAGCGGTTGGGGCTCGGATTCCTCGCCTCGGCGCTGACGCACCCCTACGTGTGGTTCGTGTTCTTCGGGGTGTTCTACTCGCGCGCCTACGAAGATCTCGGCTACCACTGGCCGTTCGTCACCGCCCACCGCTACACCATCTACTTCATCGTCGCCGAGACCTTCGCCGTGGTCGTCGAGGCCCTGCTGCTGCGCGGCTGCGGCCTCCGCCGCGCCTTCTTGTGGGCCCTGCTCGCCAACGCCACCAGCGCCGGCCTCGGCTTCTTCAGCCGCCACTTCCTCGGCTGGCCCGGATGACATGCGCAAAAGGACAGGTCCACAAGGACCTGTCCTTCACGGCATGCCCTTCGGGTCATGCCCGAAGGGTCATCAATAACGGCGGGCCGGCGGCGGCGGGGCGTACTGGTTGTGGCGCTCGCTGCTGGCCGGGAACGGCCGCGGGTCGTGCGGCGGCGGCGGCGAGACGTAGGGATCGACGATGACGCCGCGGGCGCGCAGGTTCTCGGCGCTGTCGTAGTAGACCGTCATCATCACGTCGGGCCGGCGCTTGGCGCGGCGCTCGAACGTCACCTCGCGCACCGAGCTGTGGGTCGTCTCGCCGTACTGCGTGCCGAGCCGCGCGCTACGGCCGTCGTCGAGCGCCTGCTCCTGGGCGTAGCCGCCGCTCGGGGGCGCCGACGCGGCCCGCTTGGCCGCCGGCGCGTCGGCCGGCGCCGGCGCCGGTCGGACCTCGGCCGCGCCCGCGCGGCTGCTGGTGTCGTAGTCGCCGTAGAACGGCTCGTAGTAGGGCCGCGTGGCGATCGGCGCCGGCGGGGTCCGCGGCCGGCGCGGCTGGTGCTCCTTGAACACCGCCACCCCGATCACGCCGACGTGCTGCGGCGTGCCCCAGCGCCCCGAATAGCTGTTGCCGACGTCGGTGAAGCGGAACGCCGCCACGTGGTCCAGCGACTGACGGAAGCCCTCGATCAGCACCGAGCCGTAGGGCTCGAGCACGTAGCCGCGCTGGGTCTTGTAGTTGCCGAGCTGGCCGCTCACCACGTCGCGCCCGTCGACCGTCACCACCGCCTCGACGCGCTCGCCCGAGTTGTTGCGGACGCGGATGTTGTAGCGCTCGCCCATCTGCCCGGCGACGAACATCGAGCCGCGGTGCTGATAGGTCGGCAGCGTCCCGCCGTACCCGCTCTCGATCGAGAGCGACACCTCCTGGCCCCACGGCGGCGCCACCATCTGCCCCGAATCGCCCCACGGCCGGTGGGCCTCGGCGACGCCTGGTCCGCAGGCGAACACCGCCGTGCCGAGGAGAAGGGTCGCGATCAGGCCGAAGGACTTGATAGTGGGTCGTCGCATGTCGTCTGTCTCCGCAGGCCCCGAACGCCGCCGGGGCCCGAACGGGCCGTTCTCCGGCCCTCGCGCCCCGAACGCCCCCCTCCCCGCGCCGCTTACAGCCCGGCCCCTCCGTGAAGATCGTCACGCCTCCGGCCCCCGGGTCGCGAGCGCCCGCGCGCTACCCTTCGCAGCCGTGCCGCTCCGCCGCTCCGCCCTCGCTGTCGCGCTCGCCTTCGGCCTGTCTCTCGGGACAGCTTGCAAGGGCCGCCCGTCCGCCGGGCCCGATCCCGGCGCCGCGCAGGTCGCCATGGGCTCGTGGCCGGAGTGGCTCGCGCTGACCCCGCTGGTCGACGCCGCCCGCTCGCACGCCGGCCCCACCACCGTCACCGCGCTCGAGAAGGCCAGCAAGCTGCTGCGCGACGGCAAGGCCCGCAGCGCCGACGACGTGCTCGCCGCCCTGGCCGACAGCGAGGGCCGCCACTGGATCACCGTCGCCCGCGCCGACCTGGCCGCGCTCTACTTCACCGTGTGCATCCGCGGCGTCGCCTGGCGGCTCGTCGACCTCGACATCAAGACCCCGCCGACGCGCAAGAGCGACTACAGCGAGGACACCAAGCTCGGCCCCGGCGACATCGCGGTCGAGGCGATGCTGACCAACCTCGACGCGGCGCTCACGGCCAAGGAGCCGATCCTCCAGACCCAGGCGCGGATCGCCCGCGCGCGCGCGACCGCCTACGTGGCGCGCTGCCCGGCCTCGAAGGAGGTCGCCGAGATGGCCCAGGGCATCCTCAAGGGCGACCTCGCGGCGCTCGCCGCCGAGAACCACCTCACCCCCGACCTCGCGTTCCTGTGGGCCGGCGTGCAGATGGGCGAGTACTCCGGCGCCGCCGCCAAGCCGTTCCTGCTGCTCGCTCGCGAGGGCGGCTACGACGAGCCGACGATCGCCACCATGCTGGCCGTCATCGCCCTCGAGCAGCGCGAGTTCGCGGCCGCCGACAAGCACGCCGCCGAGGCCGAGGCCAACTACAAGAAGCTCGGCGACGTCGACCAGCAGGCCCAGGCGCTGTTCCTCCGCGGCGAGGTCGCGCGCAACAAGGGCGACCTCAAGGCCGCGCGCGGCTTCTACGAGGCCGCGCGCAAGCTCGACGGCGCCCACCTGCCGTCGCTGCTCGGGCTCACGCGCATGACCCTCGCCGCCGACGGCCAGAGCGCGGCGATCCGCCAGCTCCAGGCCGCCTTCCCGTCGATCCTCCTCGAGGGCCCGCTCGTCACCGACAAGCTCGAGCGCGCGCTCGACAACCTCGAGGCCTACGTCACCCTGCCGGCCGAGAACGACCTCATCACCGTGTGCCGCGACGCCCTCCTCGTCGACGTCGAGCTCGAGAAGGACCTCATGCGCCGCGGCCTGCGCTACTTCTTCGCCGCGACCATGGACGCCCGCCTGGCCGAGTACGACCACGCCCGCTCGCACGCGGTGCTCGCCCGCGACGAGTTCGAGGGCGCCAAGATCCCGCCGCCGATCGACATCAACGCCTTCATCGAGCGGCTCGACCGCGTGCACTGACGGGAATGCGCCGCCGGGATCGTGTGTAACCCTCGGCATATGCGAACACCCGCGGCCGTCCTCTCGCTCACCCTCCTCGCCGCTTGCGGCGGAGATGACGACGAACCCTTCGTCCAGCCCGAGGTCCTCACCGACCAGAGCGGCGCGGTGTTCGGCTGGGAGTGCGACGAAGCCATGAAGTGCCGGCTGAGCCGGCTGGAGGACTCGCCGCCGGCCCCGGTCGAGGACTGCGGGCCGGAGCTCGAGCCCACCTTCAGCTATTCGTGGGGCCACCTGATCGAGCTGTCGGCGGTGTGCGCCGACTCGAAAGGCTGGGTCAGCTTCCCGCGGCTCGGCCGACTCGTCGTCTGCGAGGCCGACGGCGACTGCCCCGTCATCGGCAACGACGCCTACGAATGCAACGCCGGCTATTGCAAGAACTCCGCCCAGGCCGAGTTGTTCGACGACCTGCCCAATCGCTGGGCGATGGAGCAGATCTGCCTCGGCGACACCCCGCGTTACGAGCCCTACGAGGCCTCGCCCGAGCTCGCCGCCGCGATCGACGAGGCCTGCCCTGGCGGGTCCGACGACCCGTGCCTCAGCCTGCCCGCGGGCTGCCGCGACCCACGGGGCTGAAGGCGCTCGCCCGCTGATTCCCGGCGCCCCGGCGCCCGCCTGCACCTCGCCGCGCCCGTGTTAGGATGCGGCCATGCGACGTCTCGCGGTCCTCCCGCTGCTCGCGGCCGCCTGCATCATCGGCGAAGATCCGGTCGAGGAGCTCAACCCGAAGCGGCTCACCGATCAGAGCGGCGCCGTGTTCGGCTGGGACTGCACGCAATACACCGGCTGCGAGGTGCGGCGGATCTCCGGCTCCGCCCCCTTGCCCGCTTGCGACCGCGACTACGATCCCTGGTACGGCTACTCGTGGTCGCGCTTCATCTCGATCGACGGCGCCTGCGTGATCCCGGGCGGCTACGGCGCGTAGGAGTTCGTCGACGAGTGGAGCCGCATGATCGTGTGCGAGGCCGACACCGACTGTCCGCAGCTCAACTTCTTCGTCGAGCCCGACGCGTTCGAGTGCCGCGCCGGCTACTGTCAGAGCACCAACCTCGCCGCCTATCCGGTCAACGAGCTGCCGCGCCGCTTCGAGATGATCGACCTGTGCCTCGGCGACGTCGCCCGCGAGGACGGCTGGGACGAGGACGAGACCTTCTGGGCCGCCCTCGACGAGGCCTGCCCGGCCGACGACCCGCGCGAGCCCTGCGTGTCGCTGCCGCCCGGCTGCCCCGACACCCGCGGGTGAGGACCGCCGGCGGGCGTGCCCGAACGAACATGCTCGAACGGACATGCCCCAGCGCGCATGTCCCGATGAACATGCTGCGAAGGACAGGCTCGGCTCGCCCGCGGCTCAGGCGATGAGGCCCGAGCGCGCGTCTTCGGGCAGGTGCTCGAGCGCCGACGACAGCTGCTCGTGCACCGCCGCCGCGATCTTCTTGAGCAGCGCCTGCGCCTGATCCTTGTTGCCGCCGGCGTCGATGAACGCGTCGTACTCCACGCGGGCGAACTCCAGCATCACCACCGGACCTGGCTGAAGGGACAGCAGCGGCCACGAGTAGCGCTCGACCGAGTGCTCGGCGTTGGGCGACAGCCGCCAGCGGTTGGCCAGCATGAAGCGGTCGTGGCCCTCGAGCGCCGCGGCCAGCGGCCCGCCGAGCTTGGCGATCACCGCGTCGCGGCTGGTCAGCAGCCGGTGCTGCAGCTTGAACGCCTCGAGCCGCTCGCGGCGGTCGTGCGGCGGGTAGCGCGGGTCGTCGCGGCGGAACGCCAGCCACGACAGGAACTCGTGGTTGTGGCGCCACGCCAGCCGCTGCGCCTCGATCTCGGCCACCAGCTTGGCGATGCGGTTCGAGTGGCGCCGCTTCAGCGACACGCCGGTCTCCGTCATCATCTCGCGGATCTCCCGCGAGAACAGCGACAGCGAGGTGTGGCTGCGGGCCTCGTCGATCGCCTCGAGCGCCAGCCCGACGCCGAGGCCGACGTGGGCCGCGATCTGGATCGTCGTCACCACGATCCGCTCGTACAGGATCGGCATCACCTGCTTGAGCTCGTCCTGCGCGACCGTGCGCGCCTTCTCCAGCGCCTCCTGCTTGGCCGCGGTCAAGCTGCGGCGGAGCTCCGCCACAGTGGGGTCGTACGCCGGATTGTCCGCGTGCGCGAGGAAGACTTCCTTCGCAGGAGCCATGGGGCGCTAACAGTAAGCAACATCGCCCCGCCTGGCTATTACTTGGCGAGATCCGGCACGGATCACGGGCTGACGATGTTGCGGGCGTCCGCGCGCGGGCTCGCCCGGCCCGGGCGCCTCCCGCGGCGCTTCCGACTGTGTAAGGATGCCGCGCTGCCCTGCGTTTCCGGGGCCAGCGCCGGGCGAGACCACCCCCACCCCAGGGACGTTCCCCGCCCCGCCGGAGCCACCCAATGCCGCACGCGCGACGCCTCCTCTGTTCGACCCTGTCCCTCGCGCTCGTCACCGCCTGCAACCCGCCGGCGCCAGCCGCCACCGAGGGCCCTGTCGGCCCCGGAGGTACCCCCGTCGCCCCGGCAGACCCCAAGGGCGAGCCCGTCGCCGAGCTCGTCAACGTCTCCGGACCGACCGGCGCCCGCACCGAGGACCTGCCCGAAGGGACATTCCTCGGCCCCGGCGCCAAGCTGCGCGCCGGCCAGGTCCTCGTCGTCCCGCGCGGCACCATCGTCGAGCTCCGCCTCGACGGCGGCACTGTGCTGCGGATCAACGAGGACACGCGCCTCACCCTCCCCGACGGCCCCCACGCCCGCGCCGTCAGCCTCGACCGCGGCGAGCTCGTCGCCATCGTCGCCGCCGACCAGCCCCCGCTGGCCCTGCGCGCCGGCGCCGACACCCTCGACGTCTCGTCCGGCGAGGCCCGCGTGCTCGCCCGCGGCGACCATCACAGCTACGACGTGGTCTATGGGTCCGCCCGCCTGCGCACCGCCGGCCAGGACGTCCCGCTCGGCCCTGGCGCCCACGTCGACACCCCGCTCGCCCCGCAGCAGCCGGTCCAGCCCGAGATCAGCATGCGCCCGCTCGAGGACACCGCCTGGTCGCGCGCCTTCGAGGTCGCCGCGCGCATGGCCGACTCCGTGCCCGCCGGCGTCGGCAGCTTGACCGCGCGCCGGGCCGGCACCCAGACCGAGCTTTACAAGCTCGCGCTCGTCGATCAAAAGGTGAACGTCGCCATCTCCGGCCGGATCGCCCGCACCGAGATCGAGCAGACGTTTTACAACGAGGCCGCGGAGGTGCTCGAGGGCACCTACCGGTTCCCGCTGCCGGCCGACGCCTCGATCTCCGGCCTCCAGTTGCTCGTCGGCAACACCTGGATGACCGCCGAGATGCTGGAGAAGGAGCGCGCCCGCGAGATCTTCCGCCAGATCGTCGACGCCACCATCCCGCGCGACCCGGCCCTGCTCGAGTGGGAGCGCGGCAACATCTTCAAGCTCAAGATCTTCCCGATCCCCGGCCGTGGCGAGCGCAAGATCCGTCTCAGCTACACCCAGGTGCTCCCGGTCGTCGGCGACGACCTGCGCTACCGCTACCCGATGACCGGCGCCAGCAGCGGCGCCAGCGGCACCGAGATCGAGAACTTCGCCTTCTCGATCGCCGTCGACAAGTCCGAGCTGCCCGCCACCGGCGAGCTCGTCACGCCGATGGCCGCGCTGCAGCGGCGCGACCTCGGCGATCGCGTCGAGCTGACCACCAAGTCGCAGCGGTTCCGCCCCGTCCACGACCTCGGCGTCGACATCCCGCTGCCCGCGGGCGAGCGTCGCGTCCACACCGAGACCCACCTCGACCGCGACGGCCAGGCCTACTTCATGCTGGCCTTCAAGCCCGACCTCAAGCTCGCCGCCAGCGATCGCCCGCGCCACGTCGCCTTCGTCCTCGACCGCAGCCACAGCACCACCCCCGACCTGTGGACCGTCGCGCGCAGCCTCGTGCAGTCGACCGCCGCCACCTTGCGCGACGGCGACCGCATGACCGTGCTCGCCTGCGACGCCGCCTGCGACGTCGCCCCCGGCGGCCTCGGCCCGGCGACTGGCGCTCACCTCGCCGACGCCGAGCGCTTCCTCGACACCCAGACCCTCGCCGGCGCCAGCGACATCGGCGGCATGATGCGCGCCGCCGCCGGGGCCCTCGGCTCCGCCTCGGCTGACCCAAGGGCCAGCCAGGCCGAGCGCGTCATCATCTACCTCGGCGACGGCAGCCCCAGCGCCGGCGCCCTCGCCCCCGACGAGCTGCTCCGCGACGTCGAGCGCCCGCTGCAGGGCACCCGCGTCCAGGCCGTCGCGCTCGGCGCCCGCTCCGACCTCACCGTCCTGGCCGCGCTCGCGCGCAAGACCGGCGGCGACCTCCTGCGCGCCGACGCCAAGGACGACCTCCGCGGCCTCGCGCGCGAGCTCGGCGTGCGCGCGGCCCTCCCGGTCGCCCGCAACGTCGACCTCTCTCTGCCGCAGGGCATGGTCTACGCCCACCCCGAGCAGATCGCCGGCATCCGCCCCGGTGAGACCATCACCCTCGTCGGCAAGCTCAGCCAGCCCGTCCACGGCCCGCTGACGATCCAGGCCACCGGTCCCGACGGACATGTCGTTTCGGACAGCATCCAGGTCGACCTCGAGGCCGTGCCGGGCCCCGACGCCTCGCGCCGGGCCCACCTCCCGCGCACCTGGGCGCGCGAGGAGATCGAGGCCCTCACCGCCGATCGCGGTCACGCCGCGCGGGCCGAGATCATCGACCTCTCGCGCCAGTACACCGTGCTGTCGCGCTACACCGCGCTGCTCGTGCTCGAGAACGACGCCATGTTCCGCGAGTTCAACGTCGTGCGTCAGTCCGGGCGCACCACCGGCTGGAACGGCGCGATCGAGCCTGGCAAGGCCGACCCCAAGGCTCCGGCCGGCGGCGTCCCGGTGACCACCGCGCCCGCCCCCGCCCCCGTGCAACCTGCTCCGAAGGACAGCTCGCGCGCCGAGGCCCCGCCCGCAGCCGAGCCCGCCCCGCCGCCGGCCCCCTCGCCGACGCCTGACACCGCCGCCGCCTCGCGCCCCGGCCGGGGCAAGGCCGCCGAGGAGGCTCTCGACGACGCTCTGGCCGACGCCGGCGAGAGCCGCCGCACCCGCGACAACGCCGAGAGCCAGGTCAGCGAGGCCGAGGCCCCGATCGATCTCGAAGAGGACGCTCCCGCCACCGAGAAGGCCGCCTCCACCAGGCCTCCGGCCCCCGCCCCCTCCCCCGCCAAGAAGGAGGCCGCCAAGACCAAGGGCGACGCCGCCGACAGCTGGGACGGCGACATGATCGCCGGCGGCGCCCTCGGTAGCGGCAAGGGTTACGGCCCGCGCCCGCGTGCGCCCAAACCTGTCTGGAAGGTCAGCCCCGGCGTCGCGCCCACCGCCGCCACCCTCGCCAAGATCGACGCCTTGCGCCGCAGCGTCGACGCCGACCCGACCAGCCGCTCCGCTCACCGCAAGTTGGTCCAGGCGGCCATCCGCGCCGGGGCCACCGACGCCTTCACCTACGCCCGCGCCTGGGCCGAGTCCGACCCCGACCACGCGCCCGCGCTGATGGCCGTCGCCGACCTGCTGGCCGCTCGCTCCGACCCCGCGGCCGCCCGCGCCTACGCCTCCGCCGCCGAGGTCAAGCCGTTCGACCGCACCATCCACCAGCAGCTCGCCCAGGCCTTCGCCAGCAAGGGCGACCTCGCCCGCAGCTGCGCCCACCGCCGCGCCCTCGTCAGCATCGACCCGGCGCGCTCGACCTACCGCGTCGAGCTCGCACGCTGCCTCTCGGGACAGGGTCAAACGGACATGGCCCGAGAGACACTCAACGCCGCCACCGCGCGCTCGACCGACCTCACCCGCGCCCTGCGCGACCTCGACCTCGGGACCCTGCGGCCGCACGCGCCCGACCTGCCGGGCGGCGGCGACCTGCGGGCCACCCTCACGTTCACCGGCGCCGGCGACGTCGACATCGCCGTCGTCGACGCCGCCGGCCGCCGCCTCAGCGCCCTCCGCCCCGCCGACATCCTCGTCGGCGAGGGTCCGGGCGCCGAGGAGCTGCACTACCGCACCGTGCGCAAGACCCTCGCCATCGAGGTCTCGCGGATCTCCGGCCAGGGCCCCGTCACCGGCCAGCTCACCGTGTGGACCCCGAGCGTCAGCCGCACCTACCCCTTCACCCTCGACCAGGGCAGCTTGCGCCTCGCCACCGTCGGCTACAGCCTCGATCACGGCCGCGCGTACTACTCCGAATGACGCCCGCCCGCTCCCTCGTGCTCGCTCGCCTCGCCACCGTCCTCGTCCTCGCCGCCGGCCTCGCCGGTTGCAAGGCCGGGGCGCGCGCCGGCGCGGCGCCTGCCGTGGTGCTCGACCCTTCGGGCTCCGAGCCCACGGCGATCAGTGACCTGCCGATCTTGCGGCAGAAGGCGGCGATGGGCCTGGTCGACGTCGTGCGCGCCGAGCTCGTGCCGCGCCTCGCCGAGGCCGCCGACGCCGGCCCCGATCCCGGGCGCGACGCCCTCCGCGCCCTCGCCATCGAGCTCGCGCTGCGACAGGACGACCAGCCCGCCGCGCTCGAGCAACTGCAGCGGCTGGCCCGCGACCTCGACCGCCTCGGCCCGAGCGCCAGCGGGGCCGAGCGAGCCCGCTGGCACATCCTCCACGGCGCCCTGCTGAGCGCCCAGCAGCGCTACGCCGAGGCGCGCGGGCAGAACCTCGAGGCCCTCGGCGCCCTCGATCTCACGCGCGATCCCGGCCTCGCCGGCGACGCCTTCCGCGGCCTCGCCCGCCAGCAGCTCGGCCTCGGTCAGCCCGACAAGGCGCTCGAGTCGGTGCGCCGCGCCATGGCTGTCCACAAGGACAGCCTCGCCGTGTTCGAGGACGGCGTGCTCGCCGTCGACATCCTGATCGCCGTCGACCAGCCGATCGAGGCCGTCATCGCCGCCGGCAAGCTCTACGACGACGCGATCGCCGACGTCGGCCCCGACACCCTCGCCCACGCCGAGGCCCTCGCCGCCGCCGCGTCCGCCACCTTCGCCTCCGGCGACCTCGACGCCTCGATCAGCTTCCTCACCGACGCCCGCAAGATCTGGCGCGAGCTCCAGGCCGCCCGCAGCGACCCCAGCCTGCCGCTCAGCGCCCGGCTCGAGCGCCGCCTCGGCGAGCTCGACGCTGTCACGCGCCGCGCCTCCACCGGCACGGCCCCGTAGCAGCGCACCTCGCCGCCTGTCCCGAAGGACAGCATGACGAGCACGAGCCTCACGCCCGCGCTCGCCTCACCTGTCCCCGCGGACATCCGCCGCTCCGCGACGAGCCCTGTCGCTCTGCGTGCTCCGGCCCAACGGCTCGCCTCGCTGTCCTCGAGGCCGCATGGGTCTCGGCTGGGCTCGCAACGCCGCTCGCGCTCTGTCTCCTTCGCCCCCCACGGGTGGGCCTCGCTTCGCTACCTGTCCTCGAGGCCAGCTCACCCTTCCGCATCTGTGTCGTCCGCGACTGGGCGCTCGCCCGCGACTTTTCCGCCTGTCTACAAGGACAGCCCAGATCGCCTCCGAATCACCTGTCCCTTCGGACATCTCATCTATTCCCCCCTCACCGGCCTCTGCAGCCGTCCTCGGCTCCACCGCCGCGCGCGCCGCGATCCGTCTCCCATTTCATCTGTCCCCGAGGACACATCATTTTTCTCCCGGTTCTCGGCTCCCCGCGGTCGCCGCCGCATCACATGTCCCGAGGGACAGCTCAGCCCGCGCCATTTTGACCCCGGGCGTGGCCGCGCGACCAGGCTTATTGGACAGGCGTGTAACAACCGCAGGCGGTGACCGAGGTCACTCGTGTGGCTGCGTCCGCGTGACGCTTCGGTGACGAATTCGGGGCTACGCGGGCGACGTCGCGGGAATAAAGGCCGACCGTGGATCCTGGCCCTCAGGGGATCCCCCGACGAAGGAGCGCTTCGGCCGTGGACTTGAGCCTTGGTGCGCCTGCGGGTACCTTGCCGCGAATCATGTCCGGAACCACCCGCCACGCAAGCGTCGAGCTCGAGGCTCCGCGGACTGGGCTTCTCGCCTTCCTCCGCGACTTCCACAACAAGACGATCTTGTTCCGCGCCGGTGACTGGATCTTCGTCACCTACGGCATGATCGCCGGCCTCGCCTTCCTCGTCGGCGTCGCCACGGCGACCTGGTACATGGGCATGGTCGGGGCCGACACGGCCCAGATCGCCGCGTTCTACCTGTTCTTCGCCATCCCCTCGATCCTCATGGTCTCGCGGCTCACGAGCATCCTGCTCGAGTGGCGCGAGCTGTTCCGCAAGCCGCTGCAGACCCTGCTCAAGCCGGGCTACATGCTGCACGGCGGCATCTTCGGCGGCATGATGGCGTTCGCGGGCTACTCGCTGTTCAACAACATCAGCCTGCTCGCCCTGCTCGACGCCGCCGGCTTCTGCATGCCGCTCGGCGAGGCGATCGCCCGGCTCGGCTGCTACGTCTACGGCTGCTGCTGGGGCCGCCCGACCGAGAGCCGGTTCGGCGTCGCCTACACCAGCCCGCACTCCAAGGTCCTGCGCTTCCGCCCCGAGCTGCAGGGCGTGAAGATCCACCCGACCCAGCTCTACGCGCTGACGGCCCACCTGATCCAGTTCACGATCTTCTACGCGCTCCTGCCGGTGAAGGTGTTCGACGGCATGTTCGCCGCGCTCTACCTCATCACCCACCCGATCATCCGCTTCGCGCTCGAGCGGTTCCGCCAGGACGACCGCGGCCAGGTCGGTCGCTGGACGCACACCAACATCTACAGCCTGATGATGATCGCCTTTGGTGCGCTGGTCCTGGTGTTCGGCCTCGCCAGCGGCGCCAGCAACCTGCCGATCAACCTCCAGCTGCGCTTCGTCCACGTCGTCGCCAACCCGGCCTCGATCGCCTACTTCCTCTTCATCTTCCTCGCGGCTTGCGCGGCCTTCGGCGTCCACTACAAGTCGGTCGGCTCGTGGCTCAGCAAGCCCTCCGGCGGCATGAAGGTCGACATCACCGAGATGGGCATGGGCGCCACCGACCGCGATCGCTAGCCTTCGCCCGTCGATTTCGCCGCCCGGCCCGCACCCGCAAGGGGCGGGCCGTCGTCGTTTCTGCGGCCATTCCTTGCACTTGGCGCCAGCTCGGGCGTTCGCGCGCGGCTTGCTCCGCGGGCGCACGCGGGTCACCCTCGAGGTGTGCGCTCGTCGACACCTCCGCCTGGCCTGCGTCGCGCGGCGTCTCCATCCGACGAGCGTGCGGCGGCCGCCGCGGTCCGCGGCCGCCGATCTGCCGGCCGCGTGAGCCCGGACTGGCCCGTCGGCCCGACCGCGATCATGCCCCGATCGGGCCCGACGATCGCCGCCGCGCGACCGACGTGTAGGCCCACGTCCCAGCCCGCGCACTCATCTGTCCGTTCGACCATGTCCCTTGGGTCTGCCATCGCCGCGCTCGCGCTGCTCGCCTGCCGCGAGCCCACGAGCCACGACCCCGAGGTGCTGGCCCAAGCCTGCAGCGTCACCGAGCCCGCGCGCATCGTCGCCGCCCCGCCCGGCTTCGTCGCCGCCCCCGACGCCTGGTACGGCCTCCACGTCCTCGGCGACGACCTCCTCTTCACCTTCGATCGCCTCGACGATCCCCGGCGCACCTACTGGCGCCTCGATCGCTGCACCGGCGAGCTCGCCCCGTTCCCCTCGCTCGCGCCCGGCCTCCACAACCCCTACGCGATCACCACCGACGCCGGGCGCATCGCCTACGCCAACGACGCGCTCGGCACTCACTACCTCGTCGACCGTCTCGACATCGCCGGCGACGACGAGCCCCGGCCCGTGCCGGGCCTGCCCGAGCAGCTCGGCGGCCTGCAGTGGGGCCTCAGCGAGCTGCCGTTCGTCCTCCACGTCGAGCGCCACGCCAGCGAGCACGGCGCCTACGCGGCCGGCATCGGCGGCGCCACCCACACCCTCTACCGCCACGACGGCGACCCCGACGTCCCCGCCGTCGCGCTCGGCGAGTTCGTCCAGCAGGTTCGCATCGACGGCGACGACACCCGGCGCCACGTCCTGCGCGACGACGGCGAGCTGCACCGCCTCGACCTCCTCACTGGCGACAGCGAGCGCCTTCTCACCGGCGTCCGTCACTTCCACCCGCTCGCGCAGCCCGACAGGATGATCTGGCAGGAGCTCGGCGACGACCTCGCCGAGACGATCTACGTCCACGACTTCGCCACCGGCGACGACCTCGCGCTCGCCGTCAACGACTTCACGCAAAAGTCGTGGTGGCGCGACCCGGAGGAGGGCGACCTCGGCGGCGTCCAGCCCAGCGCCGACGGCAGCCTGCTCGCCCTGCCGGGCCCCGGCCGCGTCCTCGTCGCCCTGGTGCGCACCGCCGACGCCGAGGCCTTCACCATCCCCGAGCACCGCCGGTTCCTCGGCTTCCGCGACCTCCAGGTCATCCTCCTCACCGAAGAAGCGCCCGAGCGCGTCCTGGCGCTGTGGGACCCGATCGGCGGCCGCTTGCGCGAGTGGTACCGCGGCCCGCAGGTCACCGTCGCCCTGCGCCGCGTCGACGGCGATCAGGTCGAGTACTTCGAGGCCGACCCCGGCGGCTCCGCCGTCGGCACGCTCTGGCGCGTCGACCTGACCACCGGCGCGCGCGAGCGGCTGCTGACCCGCTCGACCGCCGCCCCCGCCGCGCTCGCCGACGGCCGCTACTTCCTCGCCTTCGAGCGCCGTCAACTCGCCGGCCCGCCGCTGTCCGGCTCGAGCTACCTCGGCGCGGCCGCCCGCGACCTCAAGCTCGTCGATCCCGCGACCGGCCTCTACACCACGATCGCCGACGACGTCACCGCTTACGCGTCCCTCGCCGACGACGGCCTCGTCTACTTCGCCCCGCAAGGCCCCGAACCGGGCGTGTGGGTCCACCCGATCGCGTGGAACTGATCCGTCGCCCTCTTTCGAGTCACGACCCGAGAGTCACTCCCCCACCACGCTTCAAGGCCATGCCGCTCCGACCCGCTCACCTCGCCGCTCTCTCGCTGCTGCTCGCAGCCTGCGGCGAGGATGCGGTCGCGCCGGAGAGCTTCGCCGCCGCCTGCCCCTTGCGCGAGCCGGTGCGCCTGGCCGCTCCACCCGACGGCTGGCAGCCCGGGCCCGCGCGGGTCTACCCGTTCAAGCAGCTCGGCGATCACCTGCTCTACAGCTTCGACGGCGCCGGCGACATCGACCCCGGCTACTGGCTCGTGCACCGCTGCGGCGGCGCCCCGCAGCGGTTCACCACCTTCACCCCCGGCACCGTCCTGCCGTTCGCGCTCGACACGGCCGACGGCGCCCTCGTCTACGCCGTCGATGCGCAGGGCCGCCACGTCCTGCTCGATCGCCTCGACGTGCCCGGCTTCGACGACCCGCGCCCGATCGCCGACCTGCCCGGCTACGACGCCCCCGGCGGCGTCCCGCACGAGGCCGGCTACGCCCTGTTCGCCCGCGTCAATCGCCCCACCGGCGCCGGTCGTCAGGCCGCCGGCGTCGCCGGCGGCACCGCCGTCGTGCACACCCACGACGGCGATCCCGACGCGCCCGCGCTGCACCTCGGCGACGACATCGTCAGCCTCGCCCAGCACGGCGGCCAGCTGCTGGTCCTCGACGACGCCGGCGAGCTGCGCCGCGTCGATCCGTTCACTCGCGAGAGCGAGCCGCTGCAGGCCGGGGTCCGCTACTTCACCCTCGCCGCCGACGGCCGCCACCTGATCTGGCAGGCCCTCGGCGACGACGCTATCGAGCCGGTGTTCCTCCGCGACCTCGAGGCCAGCGCCCGCCTGGCCGTCGTCGATCCCGGCGTCGATCGCGAGATCGCCGTCAACGACTTCGCCGCCCGCTCGTGGAACCGCATGCCCGAGCAGGGCCTCGCCGTCGGTCGATGGATCTGGACCGCCGACAGCCAGACCGCCGCCCTCGTCGGCCCCGACGACACCTTCGTCGCCGCCGTGCGCAGCGACACCGGCGAGCCGCTCGCCCTGCCCGAGCACCGCCAGCAGCGCGGCGCCCTCGGCGACGACCTCGTGCTCGTCATGCCCGACACCGACACCCTCGCGCTCGCGCTGTGGCGCCCGCAGGACGGCGACCTGCGCGTGTGGTACCGCGGCCCGGCCGACGCCACCGTCGAGGCGCGCGCGCGCGTCGGCGATGCGCTCGAGTTCTTCCTCGCCGACCCGACCGACCCCGCGATCGGCAGCCTCCTGCGCGTCGACCTCGGCACCGGCGAGCTGACCGAAGTGGCCCCGCGGATCGGTCACGAGTACCAGCAGCTCGACGCCCGCCGCTACTTCACCGCCGTGCACGCCGAGCCGGTGCAGGCCGGCGCCGACATCAAGTGGACCTGGGACCTGCTGGTGTTCGACGCCGACACCCGCGTCTACACCACCGTCGCCGAGCGCGTCGACGACTTCGTCCACGTGCCCGACCAGGGCGTCCTCTACCTCGACAGCCGCGGCGACCAGCCCGGGCTGTGGGCCGCGCCGCTGACCACGAACTGACATGCTCTTTCCGTCATGTCCTTAAAAACATGTCTCGATAGACACCTCATCCTCGCCGTCGCCGGCCTGCTCGCCTGCGACCCCGACGAGCCGGCCCCGGCCTCGACCTGTCCCGTCGAACAGGTGACGCGCATGGCCGCCCCCGGGCGCGACTGGAACCTCGAAGCGGGCTCTCGCGTCTCGTTCTCGGCCTTCGGCGATCGCCTGCTCTACACCTTCGACGCCTACGACGACCCCGACCGGAGCTATTTCTTGCTCGACCGCTGCGGCGGCGTGCCCGAGCGGTTCAGCCTCCTCGACGGACCCGCGTCCCGATTCACCGGCATCGAGACCGACGCCGGCTGGGTGCTCTACGCCGAGCGGGACGAACGCTACTTCGTCCTCGACCGCCTGGACGTCCCCGGCTTCGACGAACCGCGCCCCGTCCTCGGCCTCCCCGACATTCGGCTTCATGGATGGGGCGACGCGCGCCGCCTGATCTTTACCAGCGACTCCGAAGGCCTCTCCAACCTCTCCGGGGTCGCCGGCCTCGGCGGCCGGACCTACGAGATGTACATCCACCACGGCGACCCGGACGTCCCCGCCGTCGAGCTCGGCAAGACCATCGTCAACCCCCAGTACGCCGACGATCACATCCTCGTCCTCTCCGACGACGGCAGCCTGCGTCGCGTCGACGACCGCATCGGCGAGTCCGCGCTGCTGCTCGGCGGCGTCCGCCGCCACTGGTTCCACGCCGCCACCCGCCGGCTGATCTGGCAGCAGATCGGCGACGACATCAGCGAGCCCGTGTTCCTCCGCGACCTCGCGGGTGGCGAGGATCTACCGATCGCCGTCAATACCTTCGCCCAGCTGTCGTGGAACCGCCTGGAGCTGCCGGATCAGGGCGCGACCGGCAACTGGCTGTTCAACGCCTCGGGCAGCCACGCCGCGCTCTTCGGCCCCGAGCGCTTCGTCGCCGCCGTCGTCCGCACCGCTGACGGCGCCGCGGTCGAGCCGCCCGCCGACTCGCGGCTGCTCGGCGCCCCCGCCGACGAGTTCAGCCTGCTGTTCGACGACGGCGACGAGGCCGCGCTGGCGCGCTGGAACCCGGACGTCGGCGCCCTGCGCGAGTGGTACCGCGGGCCCTCGGGCGCCCCGCTGCCGGTGGCCTTCGCGCTCGAAGACGACTTCATCGACTACCTCGTCCTCGACCCGGACGGCAACGCGGGCACGCTGTGGCGCTTCGACCACCGCACCGGCCAGGCCACCCTGATCGCCCCACGCATGGGCCCTGCCATCCGCCTCGACGACGACCGCTACCTCACCTTCCTCTCCACCTCAAAATACTACCGCCCCGCCGATATCGTCCTCTTCGACCCCGACTCCGGGCTCTACACCACCCTCGCCAAGGACATCGACAACTACCACTACTTCCCGGACCAGGGCCTCATCTACGCCGTCAGTCGCAGCGACGCGCCCGGCCTGTACGCCGCCCCGATCCCGTCGAAATAGCTCTCGGGACATGTCCTCTCCGACATGCCCTTTCTTACATGTCTTTGAAGGCATGTCCGATCGGACAGTCATTCACAGCGTCGGCAGTGAGCGTCCTGCAGAGCGGCCCCTGCGAGCGCGTTCTCCCGCATCGTCGGCTCGCTCCGTCGACGCGGCACCTCGAGCGTCCAGCCCGGCCGCCGCTGCGAGCATCCCCTCGCGCGCGAGGAGCCGCGCTTCGAGAGCCTCCGGCCCGCACTTCTTCACCGCCGAGCCGCGCTTCGAGAGCCTCCGGCGCCCACTTCCTCAACGCGCGCGCGCCGGGCCGCACTGCGAACTTCCGGCGCGCAATTCCTCACCGCTCCCCGCCGGGCCGCCGCTTCGGGCGGCCTGTCGCTCCTGAGCTGACCACGCCTCGCGCGCGCCGCGGTGCGCAGGCGCACCGCCTCGGGCCTGCGCTCCACGCTGCAGCGCCGCGGTGACGGTGCGGGCGCGCCCCGTGCGCGACCTCGCTCGCTGCGGGGCTGGCGGTGATGCTTCACCTCTGCTACCTCCCCGCGGACCGTGAACGAGCTCGCCGCCGAAGTCGCCCGTCGTCGGACCTTTGCGATCATCAGCCACCCGGACGCCGGCAAGACCACGCTGACCGAGAAGCTCCTGCTGTACTCGGGCGCGATCCAGCTGGCGGGCGCCGTGCGGGCCAAGAAGGCCGGGCGGGCCACCACCTCCGACTGGATGGAGATGGAGCGCGAGCGCGGGATCTCCGTCACCACCTCGGTGATGAGCTTCGAGTACCCGCACCCCGAGCTGCCGGCCGACGCGCCGCCGGTGCAGGTCAACCTGCTCGACACGCCCGGCCACGCCGACTTCGGCGAGGACACCTACCGCGTGCTCACGGCCGTCGACGCCGCGCTGATGGTGATCGACGGCGCCAAGGGCGTCGAGGAGCGGACCGAGAAGCTGATCGAGATCTGCCGCCTGCGCGACACCCCGGTCGTCACCTTCATCAACAAGCTCGACCGCGAGTGCCTCGACCCGCTCGATCTGATGAACGACGTCGAGAAGAAGCTCGGCATGGCGTGCGCCCCGCTGACCTGGCCGATCGGCATGGGCAAGCGCTTCAAGGGCGTCTACGACCTGATCCACAACCGCCTGCACCTGTTCCACGCCCAGGGCCACGACAAGATCCAGCAGGGCATCCTGGTCGAGGGTCTTCACGACCCGCGGCTCGACGAGCTGCTCGGCGACCAGGTCGAGGAGCTGCGCCAGGCCGCCGAGCTGCTGGTCGAGGCCGGCGCGCCGCTCGACCGCGACGCCTTCCTCGCCGGCAAGCAGACCCCGCTGCTGTTCGGCTCGGCGATGAACAACTTCGGCGTGCGCGAGCTGCTCGAGGCGTACATCCGCCTCGCCCCCGGCCCGCTGTCGCGCGAGGCGGTCACCGGCCCGGCCGCCGCCACCGCGCCCGCGCCCGGCGAGTCGGTGCCGACCCGCGCGGTCGAGCCCACGGAGGCGCCGTTCTCCGGCTTCGTGTTCAAGATCCAGGCGAACATGGACCCGAACCACCGCGACCGCATGGCCTTCCTGCGCGTCTGCTCCGGCGTGTTCGAGCGCGGCATGCGGGCCTTCCACTGCCGCCTCGGCCGCGAGGTCGGGCTCGGCAACGCGACCATGTTCATGGCCCGCGACCGCGAGATCGTCGAGGCCGCCTACGCCGGCGACATCATCGGCCTGCCCAACCACGGCACCATCAAGATCGGCGACACCTTCACCGCCGGCGAGCAGCTGCGCTTCACCGGCATCCCCAGCTTCGCCCCCGAGCTGTTCCGCCGCGTCCTGCTCAAGAGCCCGCTCAAGGCCAAGGCCCTGGCCAAGGGCCTGCACCAGCTCGCCGAGGAGGGCGCGATCCAGGTGTTCAAGCCGCTCGTCGGCAGCATGTTCGTCGTCGGCGCCGTCGGCCAGCTCCAGCTCGAGGTGATGAAGCACCGCCTCAAGAGCGAGTACGACGTCGACGCCGACTACGAGAGCGTCGATTACACGACCGCCCGGTGGGTCACGCCGAAGCCGACCACGAAGAGCAAGATCGAGGTGCAGAAGCTGCTCGAGGGCTTCCTGCACAAGAACCAGGGCAACCTGGCCCACGACAGCCACGGCGACCTGGCCTACCTCGCGCCCAACAAGTGGAACCTGGCCAAGGTCGAGGAGCGCTTCCCCGACCTCCGCTTCAGCTCGACCCGCGAGCACACCTGACCTGTCCTCCGGGACAGGCAGACGCGGACGCTGCGGCGCGCGGCCACAACCTGTCCTCCGGGACATCTCACAGCGCCCGCAGCGCCGCCCACGCGTGCGCGCCCTCGCCCGCCCGCAGGCCCGCGTGACGCGCCGGTGATCCGCGAGCCCCCTCGCGGTCGCTCATGAGGGTCATGCCCGTCCAGCCCGGGATCGACGGCGACGCCGACACTCTCGGCGCCGACCGGTTGTCCGCGCCGTCGCCGCCCGACCCGACGCGCGAGACCGACGGTGGCTCGTTCCTTAGCACCGAGGCCGCGGGCGAGCCCGGCGGCACCCGGCGCAGCCGCGGCCCCGCCACCGGCGACGAGATCGGCGACTTCACGCTCGAGCGGCGCCTCGGCGAGGGCGGCATGGGCGTGGTGTTCGCCGCGTGGAGCCACAAGCTGGCCCGCCGGGTCGCCATCAAGATCCCGACCCGCAGCCTCGACGAGGTCGCGCGCGCCCGCATCGTCCGCGAGGCCCAGAGCCTGGCCCAGGTCGACCACCCCCACGTGGTCCGCGTGTACGAGATCGGCGAGGAGGGCGAGAACCTCTTCATCGCCATGGAGCTGGTGGAGGGCGTCACCCTCCGCAGATGGCTGACGGAGGCGCCGCGCGGCTGGCGGGAGATCGTCCAGATGTACCTGCAGGCCGGCCACGGGCTGGCGGCGGCGCATCACCAGGGGCTGCTGCACCGCGACTTCAAGCCGAGCAACATCCTGGTCGACGGCGAGGGTCGCGTGCGCCTGATCGACTTCGGCCTCGCGCGCATGCGCGACTCGAGCCGCGACATCGCGGCGACGGTCGACGGCGACGAGCCCTCGGGCCCCGAGTTCGTGCTGACGAGCCGCGCCGGCACGCCGCGCTACATGGCGCCCGAGGTCTACGACACCGGCGCGACGGTCGACGCGCGCAGCGACCAGTACTCGTTCTGCGTCGCGCTGTGGGAGGCCCTGTTCGGCGAGCTGCCCGACTGGCGCCGCTCGGCCCCGCAGCCGAAGACGGTGCCGCCGTGGCTGCTCGCGCTGCTCCGCCGCGGCCTGGCGCTCGACCGCGAGGGCCGGTTCCCGACCATGGACGCGCTGCTGGCCGAGCTGACCGCCGGCCTGCAGCCGCGCCGCCGCCGGCCGCTGGCGCTCGTGGCCCTCGCCGCGACCGTCGGGGCCGGGCTCGGCGCGGCGCTCCAGACCCTCGGCCCGGCCGAGGCCTGCGCCGAACCGGCCGCCCTCGCCGACGCGCTGTGGCCGGCCGACCAGCGCGCGGCCCTGCGAGAGTCTGGCCATTCGGTCATGTCCGTAGAGACATGGTTCTCGGAACATGTCCTCGAGTGGGCCGACGCCAGCGCCCAGGCCTGCCGGACCCGCGACGAGCTCGCCCGCGCCCGCGCGGCGACCTGCCTCGACGAGCGCGAGCAGGCGCTGCGCGCGGTCGCGTCCGCGCTGGTGGCCGCGCCCGCGGGCCCCGAGGGCGCACCGAAGCCCGGCTGGGACGGCCGCCTGGCCCTGTGGGACCGCGCGCTGCCGCCGGCCGCCGACTGCGTCGACCCGCGCCGCCTGGCCTTCACCGTCGATCCGCCGGTCCATGTCGACCTGTCCGAAACGACATGGCTCGAAGAACAGCTGCACCTGGGCGCCGCGCTCGCGCTCGCGGGCGACCCGGCGGCCGCGGCGGCGCGCCTGCACCCGGCCCGCGTGCGCGCCGAGCAGGCCGGTGATCGCTGGCGCCAGGCCCGGGCCGACCTCGCGCTCGGCGTCGCCGCCATGCACCGCGGCGACGAGACCGGCGCGCGCCGCCGCTTCGAGACCGCGGCCAGCGACGCCGGGGCCGTGGGCGACGATTTCCTGGCCGCCGACGCCTGGCGCTGGCTGGTGTTCGTCGACGCGGCCCGCGACCCCGACCCCGAGCACGCGCTGCTGCTGCTGCCGCACGCCGAGAGCGCGCTCTACCGCATCGGCCAGGCGACCGGGCCGCGCATGATCGACCTGCAGCTGTCGGCGGCGTGGGCCGAGCTGCGCCGCGGCGACCTCGACGCAGCCCACGCCCGCCTGGCCCGCGCGCTGCAACAAGGCAAGGCCGACGAGGCGCTGGCCGCACGGATCTTGCGACACCACGCAGAGCAGGCCCACCAGCGCGGGCAGTCGCTGCCGGCCGTCGATCTGGCCCGCCAGGCGCTGAGCCTGCAGCTGCGCCGCGAGGGCCCGGACTCGCGCGGCGTCGCCGACACCCGCCAGAGCCTGGCCCGCTATCAGCTCGCCGCCGGTCAGTACGCCGAGGCCGAAGCCAACCTGCGCGCCGCCCTGGCCGTCGCCGCCGACGACCCCGACGCCCGCGAGCGCGCCAGCCTCGAGCTCGACCTCGCCGTCGTCCACTACACCCGCGACGACCTCGCCGCCGCGCGCGCGGCCGCCGATCGCGCCGCCTCGGCCTTCGCCGAGGTCGTCGATCCGCTGGCCGGTCGCGCCGACCGGATCGCGCTCGCCAAGCTCCGCGGTGACCTGTCCCTCGGGACAGACGATCGCGCCGCCGTGCGTCACTACGAGGTCGGCCTCGCGCTGGTCGCCGCCGGCCCCGCGCTGCCGGAGACGCGCGACAACGCGGTCGCCATGCGCGTCGGGCTCGCGGCCGCGCGCCGTCAGCTCGGCGACCTGCCGGGCGCCCTCGACGCCATGCGGCACGCGCTCGCCGACCTCGCGGGCGTCGCCGCGGACGTCGCCGCTTACGCCCATGGCACCGCCGCCGAGCTCGATCTCGGGCGCGGCGCCAGGCGCGAGGCCGAGGCCCACTGTCGCCGCGCGCTCGCGCTGCTGCGCGACGACGACCCGATGGCCCGCGAGCTGCGCCAGCTGCTCGTACGGATCCGAGCCGCCGGCCCCGCGCGGCGAAAATAAACCCGCCGATGTCGGATCTGCATGATCCGATCGACCTCGTCGCGCCACCCATATGCGCCGATGTCGACCCGATTGAACCTCGTCCGCAGCACCCGTCCGCTGATCGCGTCGTTCGTCCCCGTGACGCTGCCGGACGGCCTCCTCACCGTGCGTTATGGCGCCAGCGGCAGCTCCCCGGTGTTCGAGTGCGTCGGCCAGCGCGTCACCGGCGGCCGCATCAACCTGTCCCGAGAGACATGGATCGCCTGGCAGGCCCGCGGGCTCGACCTGGCGATCGAGCCCGGCTCGCCGAGCCCGGCCCGCACCGTCCGGGTCACAGCCACCAGCGGCCGCCACCTGCTCAGCAGCGCCGGCCACCCGGTCCCGCTCGTCGCCACCGCGCAGCTCGGCGCTCGCCTGCTGTTCGATGGCGACGCCGGCATGAGCTTCAAGATCGCGCTCGACGGCCTCGGCGCCGTCGAGATCGACCTCGGCGACATCAGCAGCCAGATCCGGCCCCCGCCGCCCAAGCTGCCGGTCGACGCGCCCAAGCCCAACTGAGGGCGCAGACCTGTCTCAAACGCCACGTCTTGACGGCCGCCCGGACCGCGGGCTATTGCCGGGGTCGATGTCCCGCCGCGCCCTCACCGTCGTCCTCTGCGTCCTCGGCGTGCTGGTGCTCGTCCCCTTCTGCGGCTCGTTCACGCCGCGCGAGCACATCGCCATGGAGACCGTGGTGCTGCCGGCCGCGCCCGCGGTCGTCTACGCCGCGGTGCGCGACATCGAGTCGCAGCCGAGCTGGCGCTCCGACCTCCAGCGCGTCGAGCTCCTGCCCGACCAGGGTGACAACCGCGTCTACCGCGAGATCGGCGACGACGGCGTGAACACCTTCGAGGTCGCCGAGGACATCGCCGACGAGCGCATCAGCATCGTGATCGCCGACGTCGGCCGCGCCTTCTCGGGCCGGTGGATCTTCCAGTTCGCCCCGGCCGAGGGCGGCGGCACGCGCCTCACCCTCACCGAAGTCGGCGACGTGCCCAACCCGGCCCTGCGCTTCGTCGTCGGCACCCTGTTCGGCTTCGAGGGCGCGACCCGGCGCTACCTCGGCGACCTCGAGAGCCACCTCCGCAAGTCCTGAGGCGCGCTCACAGCAGCGCCAACCGCTCGACCGGCACGCCGCAGCGGCGCGCCGTCGCCACCTCGAGCCGCACCCATCGTGACAGTCGGCTGTGCGGCGTGGCCACGTAGAGCAGGCGGTCGGCCGAGCGGACCCATTCGGCGATCGTGCGCTGCGCCGAGGTCGACCACCGCTGCGGATAGTCGAGGAACACGAATTCGTCGCACGCGCGCAGCCGCTCGAGGTGCGCTAGCGACAGCGGCAGGTCGCGGACCGCGTAGCTGATGAACGTGCGCCGGCGGTCGAACCGGCGGAGCGGGTTAAGCATGGTGCGTCAGCGCCAGGGCCACGAGCACGGCCACGCCGATGTAGAAGTAGAACAGCTGCGACGTGTTGAGCAGGCTCGACAGCACCGAGCCGACGGCGTCCTTCTCGATGCCGAGCGGCGACACCGAGTTGCCGAGCCCGCGCGCCAGCCGGGCCCTGACGAGCGCCGCCGCGATCCCGCGCCGGGTCTTGCGCTGGTAGTAGTAGTTCTGCGCGTCGGCCAGCCAGAAGAACGCCAGCAGCGCCAGGCCCAGCACCGCGCACTCGATGAAGCGCAGGTCCTTGTCGGCCAGCCACACCACCAGCGCCGCGCACAGGGCCACGCACAGCTTCTTCAGCTCGAGGCACTTGCCGGCGAACTGCAGCGTCGCCGCGTGCAGTTGGTCGACCTCTTTCCACGCCACTTGCTCCTCGAACCGCCGCCGCTCGGCGGCATTCTCCACGGCGCGGGACGGCTCGGGCTTCATCGGCGAGGAGACCGAGTCTGCCGCCTGCGCCGCGCGAACACCAGCAGCGGCAGCGCCCACGCCAGCGCCTCGCCCTGGCCCTCGCGCGAGATCGCACAGCCCTCGGCGGGCTCGGACATCACCAGACAGTCACCGTCGGGGCAGTCGCTCGGCAGCAGGTCGGCACCTGTCTCTTCGCGCAGCCAGGTCAGGATCGGGTACGGCACCCCGTACACGCTGTCGCCGGTGCCGCACGGGCGGACCCCGCGGGACGTCACGCCCGCCAGCCGGTACGCGCCGCTCGCCAGGCGCACGAACGCCGGCCCGCCCGAGTCGCCGCCGCACGCGTCCTGGCCCTCGCCGCCGGCCCGGAACTCGCGCCGGCTCTTGCTGAACGTGTCGATCGGCGTGGTCATGATCCGCTTGTGACCGACGTCGGCGGTGGTCTGCAGCGGGTCGTCCTCGGCGTCGCGCACGACCCCGAAGCCGACGACGTGGATCTCGTCGCCGACGTGCATCGTCTCGTCCCACTCCTCTTGCGTGGTGAGCGGCGGCACCAGGGGGACCCCATACACGTCCTGGGCCAGGATCACGTAGCCGAAGTCCCACGCGTCCGACTTGCAGTTCTCGACGCAGGCCGTCGGGTAGGTGCCGTAGCGCTCGACCCCGGCGATGCGCCGCTCGTCCTGGGTGTAGATCGAGTCGCCGAAGACCACCGCCATCTCCTCGAGCTTCGGCTCGTGGGTGAGGCAGTGAGCCGCCGTCAGCACCACCCGCGGGGCCACCAGCGTGCCGGTGCACAGGCTCGCGGTCGTGATCGTGTCCTGGCTGAGGATCGCCACCACCGACGTCCACTCGTCGACCGGCACCTCCTCGCCGCCGACGATCGGCACCGGCCGCGGCGCCCCCGCGCCGAGCGGCAGTCCGCACAGGACGGAGACCAGCGCCGCGGTCGAACCTGCGAACATGGGCGCCAGCATATCACTGCAACATCGTCCGCGCCCGCGCGCCGACGTCCGGGTTCCGACCGGCCCTTGCGGGCGGCCCCGCCCGCGGGTACTAGCCTTGACTCCAAGGAGCGTCCCCATGACCGTCGCCGTCGGCAGCCCCGCCCCCACCTTCGATCTCTTCGACAACGCCAAGCAGCGCGTCACCCTCGCCGCCCAGCGCGGCAAGACCGTCGTGCTCGCGTTCTTCCCGGCCGCCTTCACCGCCGTCTGCGAGAAGGAGCTGTGCTCCTTCCGTGACTCGCTGACCGCCCTCAACGACCTCAACGCCGCCGTGTTCGGCGTCTCGGTCGACGCGCCGTTCTCCAACAAGGCGTTCGCCGAGCGCAACGGCCTCAACTTCCCGCTGCTGTCCGACTACGCCCGCGAGGCCGTGCGCGCCTTCGGCGTCGCCCACGACGACTTCGCCGGCATGCCCGGCTACACCGCCGCCAAGCGCTCGGTGTTCGTGATCGACCCCGAGGGCGTGGTCCGCTACGCGTGGGTCGCCCCCAACCCCGGCGTCGAGCCCAACTACGACGAGGTCAAGGCCGCCGTCTCGCAGATCGGCGCAGGCTCGGCTTCCTGAGCGCTCGCCCGGCTCGCCGGCCGCCACCCGCCCGCGGGCGGCGATCGACCTCGCAGCCCGCGGCCGCGCCGCGGGCTTTTTTATGTGGCACTTCAGACATGTCGCTTTGGACATGTCCATTCAAACATGTCATGCCGCTCGCTCGCGGCGTGGGCGGTCGCCCGACCCGCGTCGGTGAACGCGCGCGACCACACGCGAGTCGCACGCCAGCCCGCGCGCGGCTCGGAGTAAAGTGCCGGGATGAGCGCCCGTATCGTCGCCGCCCGGCCGTGCGCGCCGCAGTCCGCCGCAGCGCCCCCGTCGCGCCGTGAAGCCGACCCGCCGGGCGCCCCGCAGCCCGCCCTGCCCCGCACGCGCACGCGGCCGCGCCGGCGAGCGAGCCCACCGAGCAGCTCGCCGGCCGTCTTGCTGGCCGCCCTCGCGCTCGCGCCCGCCTGCTTCAGCGACGACGGCTACCACCCGGCCGGCGCCACCGCGCTCACCACCGACGCCGACGCCACCAGCACCACGACCACCACCGGCACCACCGGCCCCGAGCCGCCCGCGACCACCACCAGCACCACCGGCGAGCCGGCGCCGGTGTGCGGCGACGGCGTCGTCGACCCCGACGAGGACTGCGACGACGGCAATCGCGACGACGGCGACGCCTGCCTCGCGACCTGCGTCGCGGCCGGCTGCGGCGACGGCGAGGTGTGGCTCGGCGTCGAGGCCTGCGACCAGGGCGCGGCCAACCATCCGACCGCGCCCGACACCTGCAGGCCGACCTGCGAGCTGCCCGCGTGCGGCGACGGCGGCCTCTACGTCGGCCCGCTCGGCCCCGACATCGAGGTGCCCACCGGCGAGGAGGCGATCGGCGACGGCGACGACGCCCCGCGGATCCTCGGCGCCGCCGCCGACGGCAGCTTCGTCGTCGCCTGGCGCGTCACCAACATCGTCGCCAGGGTCCAGGCCCGCCGCGTCGATCCGTCCGGCGAGCCGCTCGGCGAGGTGATCGAGCTGGTCGAGCAGCCGTTCCTGCAGGTCCGCGACCCCGTCGTCGCGGCCCTGCCGAACGGCGACTTCGCGGTCGCCTGGCAGTCGCAGTTCGAGGATCCGCAGCTGCTGGTCCGCGGCGTCGCGGCCGACGAGCTCGCGCCCGCCTTCAAGCTCACCAACCGCGTCGCCGCCTCGCCCGCGCTCGCCCTCGATCCGTCCGGCGCCCTGATCGCGGCCTACCGCGCCGGCGGCACCAAGCAGACGACCCAGATCTACCTGCGCCGCTTCCCGCTGTTCACCGAGTCCGGGAGCCCGGACGAGCAGGCGATCAGCGAGCACACCGCGGGCGCCGCCGGCTCGCCGACGATCGCGGTCCACCCCGACGGCAGCTTCCTGGTGGCCTGGAGCGACCCCGAGGGCGCGATCGTCTATCGCCGCTTCACCCCCGACCTGGTCGCCGGGCCGCTGGTCCCCACCGGCCTCCACGTCGGCGGCGGCACCAGCAACAGCGCCCTGCCGTGGATCGGCGCCGCCTTCCAGCCGACCACCGGGACCGCCGTGATCGCCGGCCGCGACCCCGACGACAGGCTCGTGCTGCAGCAGTTCGACCCCGGCGACCTCGCCCGCGGCCGCGTCCAGGTCGACGACCTGGACGCTTTGTACATCCCCTTCGTCGACGTCGCCAGCGACCCGTGGGGCAACCTCGCCGTCGCCTGGTCGACCTGCGGCGGGCCCGAGGAGGTCGAGCCGAATTGCGCCGACCTGGCCTCGGTGTCCTCGTTCCGGTGGTTCTACGCCGACCTGACCCCGCAGGGCCCGGCCGCCGTGGTCACCACCCGCGAGGGCATGCCCCACCCGCTGTCGCTCGCCGTCGCCGCCACCGGCGCCGCCGCGGTCGCCCGCGTCGAGGACAACAAGGTCCTCCTCAACATGTCCCCGGTGCAATGTCCTCCATGACATGTTCTCGTGGACATGTCGCATGGAACATGCGCCGATAGACATGTCTTAAAGGGCATAACGTGGCGCTCGCTGCTGACTTCGACGCCCCACGGCCCCGCCTGACCTCACGAGCCGCCGAGCCTGCGGCCCACATGCCCCAAAGAACATGTCCCTCTCGCCACACGTGCGCGCCCGCAGACACGCGGGGCGGACCGCGGTAGACTGATTCGCATGTCGACCCGGGCGATCGCCGGAGCTGGAGCGCTGGTCCTCGCCTGCGCCGCCGCGGCCTGCTTCAGCGACGGCGGCCTGCACACCAGCGGCTCCCCGTCGACGACCTCGACCTCGAGCACCTCGACCGCCACCACCGCGGACGAGCCCACCTCGAGCACCACGACCACGACTTCCACCGGCGAGCCCCTGCCCATCTGCGGCGACGGCCAGCTCGATCCGGGCGAGCCGTGCGACGACGGTAACCGCGACGACGGCGACGCCTGCCGCAACGACTGCACCCTCGCCGCTTGCGGCGACGGCGTGGTCCAGCGCGGCGTCGAGCAGTGCGACGACGGGCCCGACAACCACCCGGGCGAGCCGGACGCCTGTCGACCCGACTGTCACAAGCCCGCCTGCGGCGACGGGGCGCTGTACGTCGGCCCGCTCGGCCCGCCGGTGATCGCCGCCAGCGAAGGTAGCGTCGCCCAGAGCGACGACGCCCCGCGGGCCATCGGCGTCGACGCCGGCGGCACCTTCTCGGTCGCGTGGCGCGTCGAAGGGCCGATCGATCGCCTCGACGTCCAGACCGTCGGCGCCGACGGCAGCCTCGTCGGCGAGCCGCTCGACCTCGCCGATCCGCCGACCCAGCTCGTCCGCGATCCGGTGATCGCCGTGGCCCCGGGCGGCGATCTGGCGCTCGCGTGGGAGATCGGCGCCAACGCGGGCGACATCCTCGTGCGCGGCGTCGTCGCCGGCGTCGCCGAGCCCGGCCTCAACGCGCTCGACGTCACCGGCCCGGCGCAGGTGTCGCCGGCGATCGCCCTCGACGACGTCGGCCGGCTGACCCTCGCCTACGTCGACGAATTCGAGTCCGACCTCGCCCACATCTTCGTGCGCCGGCTCGCCAACTTCGATCCCACCGCCCCGCCCGAGCTTCCGATCAGCGAGCACGCGCTCGGCGTCCCCGGGGCGCCCAGCGTCGCCGCCTGGCCCGACGGCGGCTTCGTGGTCGCCTGGGGCGATCCCGGCGGCGCCATCGTCTACCGCCGCTTCGCCGTCGACGGCACCTCTGGCCCCGTCGTCGCCAGCGACCTCCGGACCGGCGGGATCGCCCTCGCGGGCAGCGCCAGCCCGTGGAGCGGCCTCGCGGTGACACCCGATCTGCAGATCGTGATCGGCGGTGTCGGCGTCGACGCTCGCGTCTCCTTGCAGACCTTCGACCTCGCCGACGTCCCCGGCGCGATCGTCCCGGTCGCCGACACGCCGCGGATGCACGCCCCGTTCATCGACCTCGGCAGCGACGCGTCGGGCAACCTCGCCGTCGCCTGGGCCGAGTGCGGCGACGCCGAAGCGCCTGCCGCGGAGGACTGCAGCGGCCTCGCCTCCGATCTGCGGCTGCGATGGTTCCGCGCCGACCTCACCCCGCACACCGCGGTGACCGCCGTGCACACCGCTGAGACCGGCGGCCCGCCCGCGATCGGCCTCGCGGTCGCGCCCTCGGGGATCACCGGCGTCACCTACCTCGACGGCGGCGCCGTCGTCGTCCGCGTCGCCGGCTTGCAATGTCCGGCCCCGTGATACCGTCCCGCCTCCACGCCGATCGATGCACGCGGGCCGTCATTATCCCCTCAAACACGTCCTCCTGTGGACCCGGCGCGAGACCTTCGCCTTCGCCGTCATCGCCACCGTACCGACCATCTTCTACAGCGCCGGCTGGCACTGGCTCACCATCCCCTGGCTGCCGATCGCCCTCATCGGCACCGCCGTCGCCTTCATCACCGGCTTCAAGAACAACGCCTCTTACGGGCGGCTGTGGGAGGCCCGGCAGATCTGGGGCGGCATCGTCAACACCAGCCGCTCGTTCACCATCATGGCCTGCGACTACCTGCTCCAAGAGCCAGGTGATGCAGATCCCTCCCTCGACCTCCGGGCCGTGCGCGACGGCCTCGTCGCCCGCCACATCGCCTGGCTGACCGCCCTGCGGTTTCAGCTGCGCGAGCCGCGGGCATGGGAGAACATCGGCCTGATCCACAACGCCGAGTACCGTCGGCACTACCAGATCCCCGAGCGCGACAGCGACTACCTCGGCATCGAGCTCGGCAAGCTGCTGACCCCGACCGACTGCGCCGCGATCCTCGGGACCAAGAACCCGGCCGCGCAGCTGCTGGCGCAGCAGTCGCACGCGCTCCGGGCCCTGCGCGAGCGCGGCCTCCTGTCCGACTACCGCCACGTCGCCCTCACCGAGGCGCTGGTCGAGCTCTACGAGCACCAGGGCAAGTGCGAGCGGATCAAGAACTTCCCATACCCGCGCCAGTTCGCCACCCTGAACCTGCTGTTCGTGTGGCTGTTCATCATCCTGGTCCCGCTCGGCCTGCTGCAGGAGTTCCAGAAGCTCGGCGACGAATTCGTGTGGCTGACGATCCCGGCCGGCGTCGTCGTCGCGTGGGTGTTCCACACCATGGACAAGATCGGCGAGAGCTCGGAGAACCCGTTCGAGGGCGGCCCCAACGATGTCCCGATCACCGCCATCGCCCGCGCCATCGAGGTCGACCTGCGCGAGATGCTGGGTCAGAAGGACATCCCGCCGCTGCTGCAGCCCCGCGGTGAGATCTTGATGTAATTTTTACAATGGTAGGACCTGTCCCGAAGGACCTATCTTTACACCAGCAGATCTGGGTCGTCGGGGAACAGGCGCGCGGCGATGGCGGCGGCCCGCGACGACTCGCGCGGCAGGTCGAACACCATCACCTCGGCCTCGCTGACCGCGATCGACCACACCAGGCGCTCGTCCCCGCAATAGGCGCGGAGCAGCTCCTCGTGGCGGCTGCCGGCCAGGTCGGCCAGGCTGGGCTCGGCGGCCTTGCTGAGGCGGTCGACCAGATAGGCGCGCACGCTCGACCAGATGCCCTTGTAACCGCGCTCGGCGGCGTCGAGCAGGCGCGCCTCGGTGGTCCCGAGCGCCAGCGCCAGCCGCTCACGGAAATCGACCGGGGCGTCGGCCGGCGGCGGTGTCACGACCTCGACATCGATCGGCACCTCGAAATCGCTGTCCTGCTGGGCCAGCCGGCGTAGCAAGATCGGCGCCGAAGGGGTGCGTTCGCGTCGCATGGGGGGTTGGCGGTGCATCGGTTCCATCGCTGCTTCCTCTCCGGTCCGCGGACGACTGTCCCGCGCGGGCTGCATGTCCATGCAATGATCCATTTCCCGGTGCGAGCAATGAGCAATCAGCGCGTTCGCGCGACCCGGCGCGCCCGCGATCGCGGCCGCCCGCGGCCGTTCGCCGGCGATCGCCGTTCGCACGCCGCTCCTGCCCGGTGCGAGTCGCGCACGCCGGAGCACCGGTGTGACGCGTCGCGCCTGGCCCGCCGCACGCGAAGGCCGCGAAGCCCGGGTCACCCCCGTGCATTCGCGGCCAATCGTCGGACCGTATGCGACGTTTCTCTGCGCCCCGCCGCGATCACAGCCGGCGACGCGGACGATCCTTGCGCAGCCGCGGCCCGGAGGCGCGACGAGCCAGCTCGTCCATGAAGCCGACATCGTCGAGGTCCGGCACGCGCGTGCGGATCTGCGACATCAGCTCCTCGACGTCGGGCTTGTCGCTGCCGCGGTGGAGCTCGTCGACCAGGCTGAGCAAGAGCCGCTCGGAGCGGGCGCGGTCGGCCTCGATCCGGCGCCGCAGCACCGACGAGCGGACCACCAGGGCGATCACGATCGCCAGCGCGAAGCCCAGCACCCAGGCGATGATCTGGCTGATCTGGATGCCCTTGTGCAGCGTGTGCTCGAGCCGGTTCCACAGCGAATCCTCGAACTGACCGAGATCGCGCCGGACCTGGAGCTCGGACAGCGCGTCGGCGGCGCCGAGCACGAGCTGCTTGCTCGCCTCACGCGACACGATGCTCACCACCGGCACCAGCTCGTCGCGCAGCGCCGCGCGCAGGGCCGGGGCCAGGTCCGCGCGCACCATCTTCGCCATGCCCGGGCCCAGGTCCTGCTCCATCACCTTGCGCAGCGCCGGGCCGAGGTCGTCCGACAGGCCCTTGCCAGCCGACTGCGTCAGCGCCGTGACCGTCGAGCGCGTCAACGCGTCGACCATCGCGCTCGCCTCCTGGCGCGTCTTCGGCGACAGCGCGGTGTCGATGTTCTCGCGGATCGTCGCCGCCAGCGCCGGGCTGATCTGCTCGCGCAGGCTGGTGCTCGCGGCCTTGGCCATCGCGTCGAGGTAGCGGCTGCTCGCCTGGCGCAGCGCCGCCTGCCGCTGCTCGTCGGTGAGCCCGTCCAGCGCCCCACCGACCAGCGTCGCCGTCAGCTCGCGGCTCGCGGCCTGGAGCTGCGGGTCCTTCAGCAGCTTCTGGATCCGCGCCTGCGAGTCCGGGTCCTCGAGGAACCCCACTGTCTCGTCCAGCGTCGCCGGTACTGCCGTGCGGACCACTCCTTCGGCGGTGATACAGCCGGGAGCCGCGGAGACCAGGAGAGCGATCAGAGAGACGCCGCGCAGGTTGATGGGTCGCATGCGAGAGCCATGGACAGCTTCGCGTCGCGAGCCAGCGCCCGATGCATCGGACCCGCTGCAGGCCCGAGGCCACGCCCGGCGAAACCCCGGAAAGCGGGCCGCGAGCGCCCGATCCGGCCGTCACCAGCGAGCGCGCGTCGTGGCCTCAAGATCCCATAAGAAGCCTGCTTGGCGGAAGATGCGCGGCAGTTTTCATCGCGAATCGACCTCGTCGCTTGACACGGTCCGCACCTCGATCACGGTTCCGTTGGGAGCCGCAAGGCCCCGAATGGAGGTCCACCGTGCTTTACTGGTCCATCGTCTTCTTCATCGTCGCCCTCGTCGCCGCCATCTTCGGCTTCGGTGGCCTGGCCGCCGAGACCGCCTACATCGCCAAGATCCTGGCGTTCATCGGCCTCATCCTCGCCGTCGTCACCTTCGTGATGCGCCGCTGATTCGAGCGCGACTGTTCAACCTGTCCCGCGGGACAGCTCGCCTCGCCGACCCCGCGAGGCTCGAGTTGTCCCGCAGGCCCCCTCGCCGCGGAGCCGTGACTCACGACTCCGCGCTCGTCATTTCCGGCGCGCCGCCGCGCCGTCGCTACCACCGGTCCCAGAGGACATGTCCCGCAGGACAGGCTCGCCTCAGGGCCCGACGGGATAGCGGCTGGCGACGGCGATCCGGTTCCACAGGTTCATCTGGATCGCCAGCCACTCGACCGCCGCGATCTCCTCCGAAGACAGCACCTCGGCGGCCTCGGCGTAGATCGTCTCGGGGATCTGGTCGTGGGCGACGAGCGTGACCGCCTCGGTCAGCTCGAGTGCCGCGCGCTCCTTGTCGGTGAAGTACTGGGTCTCGCGCCAGGCCGGCAGCACGCTGAGGCGGTCGCTGGTCTCGCCGGTGGCCAGCGCGTCGCGGCTGTGCATGCGCACGCAAAAGGCGCAGTGGTTGAGCTGCGACGCCCGCAGGCGCAGCAGGTGGACGAAGCCGTCGGCCAGGCCGGCGGCCTTGGCCCGCTGGGTCACCTGCGCGTCGAGGGCCACCACCGCCCGGTAGAGCTCCGGCGCGGCCTTGCCGAGGTTGACACGATCGTCCTGGTTCATCGCTTGTCCTCCTTGGCCTCGAGCTTGGCCCACGAGTCGCGCAGGCCGATGGTGCGGTTGACCACCAGGCGCTCGTCGTCGCTGTCGCGGTCGACGCAGAAGTAGGCCAGGCGCTCGAACTGGACCCGCGTGCCGGTCGGCGCGGCGGCCATGCTGGGCTCGACCTTGGCGCCCTGGACCACCTCGAGCGACTTCGGGTTGAGGTTGTCGAGGAACGTCTTGCCCTCGGGCGCCTCGTTCGGGTCCTCGGTCATGAAAAGGCGGTCGTAGAGGCGCGCCTCGACCGCCAGCGCGTGCGCGGCCGACACCCAGTGGATCGTGCCCTTGATCTTGCGGCCGGCGTTCGGCCCGCCGGGGCGCGACGCCGTGTCGAGCGAGCAGCGCAGCTCGATGATCTCGCCCTGCGCGTCGCGGACGACCTCGTCGCAGCGGATGATGCCGACGTGGCGCAGCCGCACCTCGGCGCCCGGGCTCAGGCGGAACCAGCCCTTGACCGCCTGCTCCTTGAAGTCCTCGCGCTCGATGAACAGCTCGCGGCCGATCGGCACCCGCCGGGTCCCGCGCGCCGGGTCGTCGGCGAAGTACGGCGCGTCGATCCACTCGACTTCGCCCGCCGCCCAGTTGGTCAGCGTCACCTTGAGCGGGTACAGCACGCCCATCACCCGCGGGCTGGTCGCGTTGAGGTGCTCGCGCAGCGCGTGCTCGAGCAGCGTCACGTCGATGAGCCCGTTGCGCTTCGACACCCCGACGCGCTCGCACAGGTTGCGGATCGCTTCGGGCGTGTAGCCGCGGCGGCGCAGGCCCGCGAGCGTCGGCATGCGCGGGTCGTCCCAGCCCGAGACGACCCCGTCCAGCACCATCTGCTTGAGCTTGCGCTTGCCCAGCAGCGTGTAGCTGAGGTTCAGCTTGGCGAACTCGATCTGCTCCGGGTCGCCCGGGACCGTCAGCTGGGCCAGGATCCAGTCGTAGAGCGGGCGGTGATCCTCGAACTCGAGCGTGCACAGCGAGTGGGTGATCCGCTCGAGCGCGTCCGAGATGCAGTGCGCGTAGTCGTACATCGGGTAGACGCACCACGCGTCGCCCGTGCGGTGGTGATGCGCCTTCTTGATGCGGTAGATCGGCGGGTCGCGCATGTTGATGTTGCCGTGCTCGACGTCGATCTTGGCGCGCAGCACGTGCTCGCCCTCCTCGAACTCGCCGGCGCGCATGCGGCGGAACAGGTCGAGGTTCTCGTCGACGCTGCGGTCGCGGTACGGGCTCGCGGTGCCCTTCTTGTAGAAGTTGCCGCGGTAGGCCTTGATCTCGTCCGCCGTGAGGCTGTCGACGAACGCCTTGCCGGCGCGGATCAGGTCCTCGGCGAAGTCGTACAGCTTCTGGAAGTAGTCCGACGCGAAGTACTTGTGCTCGCCCCAGTCGAAGCCGAGCCAGCGGATGTCCTCCTGGATCGACTCGACGAACTCGACGTCTTCGGTGACCGGGTTGGTGTCGTCGAAGCGGAGGTGGCAGCGCCCGCCGAACTCGGCGGCCATGCCGAAGTTGAGGCAGATCGACTTGGCGTGGCCGATGTGGAGGTAGCCGTTGGGCTCGGGCGGGAAGCGGGTGAACACGCGTCCATCGCGCCGGCCCTGGGCCAGGTCCTGGGCGATCCGCTCGCGGATGAAGTTCGAAGGTCCATCGTCGACGGGCGGCTGGCTCTCGCTGGTCATGGCGACCCGATCCGTACTCCAGATGGGCCCGCAGGGTCAAACGGCGGCCCGCGGCGGCATTGTGGCGGGAAATTTGCCCCGCCCGCGCGGGCCGTGTTTCCCTCGCCCCGTGAGCCCCGGATCTCCGCGCTGGACCGCCGTTCGGGCCTTCCTCGGTCGGCACGCCTACGTCGCCCTGGCGGCCGGCGCGCTGCTCGTGCTCACCCGCACCGTCGACTTCGCCCCGCCGCCGCTCGTCCGCCCCGACCCGTCCGCGCACGGTGGCGCCGGCGGGCCGGTCGAGGTCCAGGAGTTCTCGCCCGAGCTGCGCAACCCCCGGGTCATGCAGCTGCGCCTGGTCCTGCGCCGCTACGACGACCCCAAGCTGCCGGTCAAGGCCGACGACCACGCCCTCGACGACCGCGGCGACGTGCTGTCCTCGCCGCTCGTCACCGCCGTGGTCGGCACCGAGGCCGCTGTCGACCAGAAGGTCGGCCTCGAGGGCGGCGACCTGCAGGTCCGCCTCGGCCTGCGCGCGACCCCGCGGCTGGGCCCCGGCGGCGCGACCACGCTCGAGCACACGCTCGAGGTCCACAGCGAGCGCGCCGGCTGGCGCGGCCACCCCGAGCGCCCGGTGTTCGTCGCCGGCGGCGTGGCCTCCGAGCTCGAGAACCGCAGCCAGCGCTGGGTGTTCGCCGTCGACGACCACCTGTTCAGCCTCGACCTCGAAGCCGTGCGCCCCGGCGGCCCGGTCTGAGCGCGGGGCCGACGCACGGCGCCGGGGCGTAAGAGCCCCCCTGGACTCGCCGTCCGCGGCTCACGAGCGCCGCACGCGGCCGTTCTCTTGCATGGTCGAAGCGACATGCGCTTTCCAACATGCCCTCGGAGACATGCCCTCTCGGACATGCTCTTCGGGACATTCCCGCGAGGACATGTCCGTCAGCGCCGGTACGGGTCGGCGACGCGGGCCAGCAGGGTCGCCTCGAAGGTGCGCAGCGCGAGCATCGTCCGCCGCAGCTCGGCGAACACGTGCGCCAGGTCGGGGCCGTCCGGGTACAGCACCTCTTCCCACAGGTCGTCGCTGCGGTCGAACACCCCGCGGCGGAACAGCGCCGCGTAGAAGGGGGCCGGCCCGAGCCCGAGCCCGAGCAGGACCAGGCGATCGCGCTCGTCGAGCCGGCGGAACAGCAGCAGCCACTCCCACAGCGCGCGCCGGGCCTCGCCGATCGCGCGGTCGTAGGCGTCGCAGCGGGCCCGCCGACCCCACGGCGTCTCCGGGGCCAGCGGGTTGTCCCAGTCGGCCAGCGGGGTCGCCAGCGCGTGCCGCACGACGCGCGCCTGGCGGGCCAGCTCGCCGAGCCCGCGGCTCAGGTGGGCCGTGCTCGGATCGTCGTCGCCGTCGCTGAGGGCCAGCAGCTCGCGCAGCCGGGCGTCCCGCTCGCGCTCCCGCGACCACCAGCGCGCCGCTGCCGCGGCCGTGACCCCTGCGCCGACGGTGATCGCCCAGCTCATGCCTTTTAAAAGATGATCGACGCCGGGCGCGAACTCAAGGGCGCCGGGGGGCGCACATTCGCCCGCGACATGTTCTTTAGGACATGTACGAACATTGCCCGCCCGCCGCGCGACGCCGACGCGGTCGCGCCCTCGCGGCGCTCGCCCGCGCTGCAGCGCAGAGCTCGCCCCGGCGGCCGCGCGTCCGGCCGGTTCGGTCCCGATCGATCCCGCTGCGCGACTCCCGTCTCGCTGGCTCACCCGCATCACCTCCGCCTCGCCTCGTCTCGCGCCGGTTGCTCGGTCGCCTGGTCTCCTCGTTCTCCGTCGTGTCCGTCTCGCGTCGGTTGACCCGTCGCTCGTCGCCTCCTCGCTCCTCGCATCCGCCTCGCGTAGACGCTCCGTCGTCGCGCCTCCTCGCCCTTCGTCGCGTCCGTTTCACGTCGTTGCCCCGTCGCCTCGTCTCTCCTTCGTCGCCCCGTCCTTCCGTCGCGTCCGTTTCGCGTCCTTGCCCCTTCGTCTCGCCCCGTCCGTCCGTCGCGTCCGTTTCACGTGGGTCGCTCTGTCGCCACGCCTCGTCGCCTCGTCGCCTCGTTCGTCGCCCCGTCCTTCCGTCGCGTCCGTTCACGTGGGTCGCTCTGTCGCCGCGCCTCACCGCCCCGTCTTTCCTTCGCCTCGTCTCGCTCGGCAGCGTCACCTCGTTCGCGTCCTTCGGCTCCGACACTTCCGCTTCGCCCCGTCGCATCGCTCTCTGCTTCGACGCGACCGTTGCCTCTCTTCCCGCCGCATCTCGTTCTGCTCCGTCGCTCCGCGTCACTTCCCCCTGCTCTGCCGTCGCCTTCGCTCGTCGCTCGTCCCTTCGCTCCCCTCCACCGCGGCCCGCCTGGCCGCTTCACGCCTGTTCCGTCTCACCGTGAGGCTGCACAGGCGCGGGATCCGGGTGACCCGCGAGGCCCCAGGGCTCGGGGCCCGACCTCCCCGCCTTTCGCGTCAGCCTCCACGATCAGGCATATGCTGTTGCAACGACCTCGGTTCACGCAGCGGTCAAGCCCTCCCCGATCCGCTCTCGCCGACCTCGCAAGGCCCGCCGCCCTGCCTCCTGGCTGTTCTCGTGGCGCTCTCACGAGGGTTTTCACTGACGCGCGCCGACGCGGTCGAAACCATTGCGTCACGCGATCACGTGACCGGACGGTCGACCGGACAGCGAGGCCGAAAGACGTCTCGTGTTGGCTCCACCGTCATCGCAGGCGCAAAGCTCGCGACGCTGCTACCGTGGGCAATAGCTGGATGACTGCGAGCCACGACGTCCGTCCCTTCCTCGACCTCCACGGAGCCGAATACTCGCGTGACCCGCACGGGGCGATCCGGGCCGCGCGCGAGCAGAGCTGGTGCGCGGACACGGTGATGGGTCCGGCGATCCTGCGCTACCGCGAGGTCCAGGCCGCGCTGGCCCAGCGCTCGCTGCGGACCCCCGGACCTGACTTTTTGGCCATGCAGGGCATCCACGACGGCCCGCTGGTCGAGATCATGTCGGGCTTCTTGCTCAACACCGACGGCCCCGTGCACGATCGGCTGCGCCGGCTCATCAGTCGCTCGTTCACCGTGCGCCGGGTCGAGGCCGTGCGCCCGCAGATCGTCGCCATCGCCGGCGAGCTCGCCGACGCTCTGGTCGCCAAGGATCGCTGCGACCTCGTGGCCGAGTTCGCCGACCCGTTCGCGCGCCGCGTGCTGTGTGCGTTCGTCGGCATCCCCGCCGACGCCCAGGCCCGCGTGCGCCGCTGGACCGCCGACCTCGGGCTGATGTTCGGCCTCAGCGTCGCCAAGCACCGGGCCCAGATCGAGGCCTCGATGATCGAGCTGCGCGGGTTCATCGACGGGCTGATCGCGCTGCGCCGGCGCGACCCGGTCGACGACCTGCTCAGCGAACTGGTCGCGGCCGAGGCCAACGGCGACATGCTGACCGACACCGAGCTGCGGGCGATGATCGTCACCTTCATGTCGGCCGGCAGCGACACGGTGCTGAACCAGCTCGGCCACGCCTTCGCGGCCTTCGTCGAGCACCCGGACCAGTGGCGCCTGCTCGCCGCGGACCCGTCGCTGGCGGCCAACGCCGCCGAGGAGGTGGTCCGCTTCTCGCCGGCCGCGCTGCTCGGGGTGCCGCGCATCGCCACCGCCGACGTCGAGGTCGCCGGCCACGTGTTCCCGCGCGGCAGCTTCATCCTCCCGCTCACTGGCGCGGCCAACCGCGACCCGCGGGTCTTCACCGACCCCGACCGCTTCGACATCACCCGCCAGCGCGACGTCCACCTCACCTTCGGCGGCGGGATCCACTACTGCCTCGGCGCCGCGCTGGCCCGCACCCAATTGCAGGTCACCCTGCCGATGCTGGCCACCCGCCTCGGCGAGCTCCACCCCGACGGCCCGATCCCCTGGCTGCCGCCCACCGAGGCCGTGTACGGCCCCCTGAGCGTGCCCGTGGCCTACCGCGCCCGCGGCTGAGGCCCGCGGCCGGACACGGCGCCGCCGGTGCGGAGGTTCGCCTCGGCGAGCGCCGCTCGTGCGATAAGAAAGGGCCGTTCGTGCTCGGCAACGACGCCGCCGCTCATCCCCTCGAGCCCGAGCTCGACGTGTCCGGCGACCCGTTCGCGGCCAATCCATCGACCTGTCCCTTCAGACAGTTTATTATGCGCCCGGTCTCGCCGCCGCGGGTCCGCCCGACGCGCCGGGCTCGGCCTTTGTCCGCGCGCGATCGCCTGCTCGCCCCGCCATCCTCGCCGACGGCTCGCGCGCTCGCCGGGTCGCCCGATCTGGCGCTCCTGACGTATGTGCATAGCCGGCGGCTCGAGCCCGCCGGGTCGGCGCCACCGGCGGACTGCAGACAATCGCGGCCCGCGGCGCGGCGACCGGAGCGGGGCCGGTTTCGCCTGCGAAGGGCCGCCGGTGGGGAAATTCGGGCCGTCGGCGCCATCACGCTCGGGTCCGCTGCATTGGTGCCAGTCGTGGCTCCGGGCCATAAGCCCAGCGACCCCTCGGCGCGCCCCGGACCGGCCGGCGCGGCGCCAGGTTCAAGGAGATTCGCCATGCTCGCACGTTCATGTCTGACCTTGCTGCTCTGCTGCACCTCGACCCTCGCGGCGGCGAAGGAGCCCGCGCAGGTCGCGGCCGCGCAGGGCCCTCTGCGCCCGTTGGCGGCGCGCAATGTGGAGCCCGCGAACCAGCCGGCGCCGCTGATCCCTCCTGGCCGCGAGCCCGACCTCGTCCCGCCCGACTACAAGCGCGACTGGCAGACCGAGCAGCGCTTCTTGCAGGCCGGCACGGGCGCCTCGTGGGCCCTCGCGGGCCTCGGCACGATCGGCCTGGCCGTCCCGCTGGGCATGCTCAATCGCTGCAACCAGGCCTCCGACGCCGGGGCCATGATCGACTGCAGCCAGCAGCGCCGCACCGCCGGCATCATGGCCCCGATCCTCGGCGTGCTCACCATCGCCGCGATCATCCCCGCGGTGATGTTCACGCGCCGCCTCGTCAAGCACGACGACAAGAAGCCTGGCAAGCAGCGCCGCACCGCCTTCGGCGTCAACGCGGGCGGCCTCGCGCTGCAGTTCTGAGCGCGCTCGCTCGCCGGCCGGCCCCCGCGTATCCTCGCGGCCATGCCCGCCCGCCTGCGCACCGCCGGTCCGTCCGACGCCGCCGACATTCACCGCCTGATCGTCGACCTCGCCACCTACGAGCGCGAGCCGGACGCCGTGGTCGTCACCGTCGACGGGCTGCGGGACCAGCTCGCCGCCGAGCGTCCGCCCTTCGAGTGCATCCTCGCCGAGGACGACGACGAGGCGGTGGTCGGCTTCGCCCTGTTCTTCCACAACTACTCGACCTGGCGCGGCCGCCCCGGCCTCTACCTCGAGGACCTGTTCGTCGATCCCACGCGGCGCGGCCGCGGGATCGGCAAGCAGCTGCTCGTGCGCCTGGCCCAGCTCGCCGTCGAGCGCGGCTGCGCCCGCATGGACTGGGCCGTGCTCGACTGGAACGCCCCGGCGATCGCGTTCTACGAGGCGCTCGGCGCCCGCGCGGTGGCCGACTGGACCATCTTCCGCCTCACCGGACCTGCGCTCTCGGACCTGGCCCGGACGACATGACCTTTCGGTCATTGTGATGACCACCGCTCCGCGCGGACGAATCACCGCACGCCGGATTCATGCCCCGTCGCTACCGGCCGGCGCCGGATCAGCGCGCGGTCACAGGCGCGACAGCTGATTGACGCGAGCCACCAGCGACGAGCTGCCCATCACCACCAGGCGGCCCGCGGAGGCCAGCGCCTCGGCGCTGCTCGGATCGCCGGTGACGAGGCTCTTGAAGTCGGCGCTGTCGATCGCCAGCTCGCACTGGGCGCCCGGCCAATAGCCGGCCCACACGCCCGTCTTGGCCCGGGTGACCTCGACCCACCATTCGCCCCCGCCGGGTCCGGAGATGCGGAATTGATAGGTCCCGCCGATCTCGGCCGCGCCCGCCGGATTACGGCGGAGGGCCGCCGGCAGGTCCTCGTTGAAAAAGCGCTGGACGTTCATCCGCGGGTGCCCGAGGCCACGCTGCCACGCTGTTCTGCTGGAGTCAACGCTCGCGCACCGCCGCAAGAATCGCAGGAGTTCCCCTCGTGACGCGCCTTATTTGGCCATCTCAGTGAGTCCGCGCTCGGCCGGCGCACCAATGGTGGGATCCATGCCCACTGCGACATAACACGCGGTCGTGCGCGTGCTGCGATTCACGGCTTCGCTGCGCGCTGCGAGGCCCGCGCTCACGCGAATGGTCGTTCGCGTCGGCGCGGGCCGCGACCTGCCGGTCCGTCAGTAGCGCGCCTTGGACAGCTGCACGAGCGTCTCGCGCAGCGTCTCGCGGGTGTGGCGTTCGCGCCTGAACCCGCCGTCGTGGCTGCCGAGCAAGATCTCGAGCGCCCGGCGGGCGACCTGCTCTTCTTGCGGGACGAGCGGGTTGTCGGCGCGGCGGTCGTCGGCGAGGAGCTCGAGCATGCGCTGGATCCCGCGGGCCACCACGCCCTTTTGCTGGCGGTAGTAGTCGTCGCGCAGGCGGTAGAAGTAGTCGGCGAAGATCTCGGCGTAGGCCGGCTCCTCGTCGGGGTGGCTGAGCGCCCAGGCGCCGATCCGCGACAGCAGGTCGGTGCGGAAGTGCGGGCCCGCCTTGGGGTCCATCGTCTTCTCGAGGCCCTGCATGAACTTCTCGTCGGGGTCGCGCAGGTTGCCGGTGACGGGGTCGAACATCTTCTCGCGCTTGACCGCGTGCTTGACGTGGACCACGTATTTCTTGAACACCTCGAGGTA
Organism: Nannocystis bainbridge; assembly: GCF_028368995.1. Taxonomy (GTDB): domain Bacteria; phylum Myxococcota_A; class Polyangia; order Nannocystales; family Nannocystaceae; genus Nannocystis; species Nannocystis bainbridge. The sequence goes on from NZ_JAQNDL010000001.1 coordinate 2,568,338, forward strand.
GCGGGCCTCGTCGACCAGGCCCATCGCCTCGCGGACCTCCCAGTCGGACGCGCTGAGCCAGTAGTTCCAGGCCGCCGCGGTGATGCTGCCCTCGCCGTCGAGCAGGTGGAACCCGCTCGCCGCCTTGGGCAGCAGCATCCAGCGGTGGTTGAGCGCGTCGGCCATGAACTTGCGCAGCTCCTTGAACAGCCGCGGCACGGTCACGCAGGTGGTGCCCGGCTCGCTGGCGGCCGCCAGCAGCACGCGCTTGAGGTCGCGGACCGAGGCGCCGAAGCTGCCCTCGTAATCGCCGAGCAGGTGCTCGGCCCCCTCGGCGCGCACGACCGCCTGGGGGAACCGCTCGAGGTGCATCTGCGGGACCGCCAGCAGCAGCTCGCGGGCCTCGTCGCTGGTCAGGCCGGCGGGCACGCGGCCGTAGGCGTAGAGGTCGGCCTTGTCGAGCGGTCCGAGGCGCGACAGCACCGCCTGCAGCTTGGGCGAGTAGTCGGCCGGGTTGGGCGGGCGCAGCCGCGTCATCACGCCCCACAGCGCGAGGATCCGCGGCACGTGCGGGGCGATGTGGATGCCCCGCAGCACGTCGCCGACCTGCTCCTGGTAGACCTTGCGCTCGACCCGGTAGTCGAGCAGGTACGGCACCGGGATCAGCTCGAGGCGCCCGCGCAGGCTCTGGTACTCGCCCGATCGCAGGGCGCGGAACTCGAGCAGGTTGAGGTCGTTGGCCGAGCCGGCGAACACCACGTCGAGCGCCAGCACCACGTGCTCGAGCGCGACCTGGCCCGACTCGGTGGCCGTCAGCAGGTACTTGTAATGCTCGTACGGCCGCTTCAGCAGGTCGCTGAAGTTGATGAGCCCGCGGTTGGCGTCGACCAGGTCGCCCTGGCAGGCGAACAGCACCTGGCCGCCGATGGCCGGCGGCAAGCTGGCGTAGGCGCGGTCGCCGGTGACGGGGAAGCTGCGCGCGTCGGCGGTCTGCTTGGGCTCGACGGTGACGAGCCCGCTGCGGTACTGCCGGCTGAGGAACAGCCGCTCGACCTGCACGTGCTGGTACACCTTGCGCAGGTCGCCCTGGTAGATGTTGAGCAGGGCGTCGAAGATCCGGCGGTTGCGCTGCGACAGGTCGCCGCGCAGCGCCGCCTCGCTGATGACGAAGTGCTCGAGCCCGCTGTTCTTCGGGTCACGGGCCTGCGCCCCCCGCAGCTGCGACTGCAGCAGCGCCGCCCGCTCGGGCACCGGGATCAGGTAGAGCGGCGGGTCCTTGTTCTCGTCGCTCAGCTTGGCGTCGATCGCCTCGGCCCCGAGCTTGGCGAACGTCGCCTCGCCGATCGAATCGCTCCACGACCCGCTGCCGAAGCCGATGCCGCCGCTCTTCGAGCTCTTGCTCGGGAACACCCACGAGAAGCGATAGAGCGCCCCGCCGTCGGTCTCGGAGTAGGCCTCGAGCCCGCGCATCGCCGCGTCGAGGAAGGTCGTCTTGGCCGAGCCGTTGGGCCCGTGCAGCAGCAACAGCTTGTTGACGCGGCCGATCCGGACGAAGCCGTCGAGGGCCTCGTAAAAGGCGTTCTGGGCCGGCTCCTGGCCGACCAGGCGGCCGGTGCCGCCGTCGAACTCGCAGTCGAACAGCTTGAACCGCGCGACCTTGCCGCTGGGGATCCGGACATCGCGGCGGCCGTAGAACTCGAAGCAGTCGCGCAGGTACTGCGCGGCGTTGCGGGCGTGGACGTGCGGCTGATCGCACAGCAGCTCGAACCACTCCTCGAAGCTGAGCACCCGACGGGTGCTCTCGAACTCCTGGGCGACCGCGGCCGCCAGCGCCTCGATCCTCGTCTTGGCGCTCACTGGCTCGTCCATCGCTGCCTCCGTTCGCGTCACTTCGCGGTGACGAGAAGCTCCATGGTAATCGAGCTCGCCGCGCTCGGCAAAAAGCCAGGCGGCCCGGGGCGCGAGGCCGACCTCGCGAACGTTGTTCGCGAGGCCCGCGCTACTTCACGGCGACCTTGAAGTCGACCTTCTGCGTGACCGGCGAGCAGGCCTCGTCCTGGCACACGGCGAACTTGAACTCGCCCGTGAACGCCTTGTCCCCGGCGGAAGTCGGGGTGAACTTCACGGCGAATTCCGCGCTCTTCTCGTCGAGCTTGGCGGCGTCGGCCTTGGCCAGCTCGGGCTTGGGCAGCGTGACGCCGTCGGGCGCCGACAGCGCGAGCTTGGTCGGGAAGTCGAGGTTGATGTGCCAGGGGCCCTGCGGCACGGCCGCGACGGTGATCACGCCCTCGCGGCCGACGGCGGCGTCGGCCGGCGGGGTGATGCGGAGGGCGAAGCGGTCGTCGCCGGGACCGTCGACGAGCTTGACCTTGTCGCCAGGCGGGGTGGCATCGGCGGTGTCGGCCGGCTTCGGGGCCTCGGCGACCGGCTTGGTCTCCGGGCTCTTGGCTTCAGGGGTCGCCGGCTTCTTCTGGTCGCCTCCGCAGGCGGCAGCGAGACCGAGCACCAGCAGCGCGTAACGCGGCGAACGAATGGTCATGGCGCGCGAATCATAGCCGATCGAAGCGCAGGTCAACCTCGCGGGTCACGTGGCCGCGGCGGACGTCGGTCTGTAAAGTCACGGGTGCGAGCAGCTCCGCGAGCCCCGGCGGTGGGATCGCCTCGACCGTGACGTCGCCCTCCGGCAAGCCCTCCACCGACCAGCGCCCTTCGGTGTCGCTGGTGGTCTCGGCCAGCACGGTGTTGCCGTCGCGCGTGCGCACCGAGAGGCGCGCGCCGGCGACCGGCTCGCCGCGCTCGTCGGTGACCTCGCCGTCGAGGCCCGCAGCCTCGTCGAGGTCGACCACCAGCGTGGCCGGGGCGCCGCCCGCAGGCCGCGCGACCGAGTTGCCCACGCCGACCCAGCCGGGCGCCTCGACGCGCACGCGCACCCGCTCGCGCGCCAGCCGGGCGGCCCGCACCTCGCCGGCCTCGTCGGCGGCCCACACCTGGCCGTCGACCTCGACGCGCGCGCCGGCGATCGGGTCGCCGCTGCCGGCGGCGCGCACGACGACCTCGAGCGACCAGCCGCGCGCGAGCGTGAGCTCGACCGGCGCGTCGCCGCGGCTGGCCTTGGCGATCTTCAGGCGCTTGCTGGCGGGCGCGTATTCGGGGTGGTCGAGCTCGAGCGTGGCTGTCCCCGGGACCAGGTGCGCCAGCTCGAACAGCCCGCGCGCGTCGGTCCACGTCACCTCGGTCGGGGCCAGCTCGCCCGCGGGCAGCAGCGTCACCCGCACGCCGGCGATCGGCTGGTCGTTGCCATCGCGAACCCGGCCCTCGAGCCCGCCCTCGGCCGGTTGCAGGACCTGCTCGATCGCCGTCGCTCGCCCCTCGAGATCGACCTCGAGCACCGCCGGCACCATGCCCGCCGCGCGGATGATGATCCGCTGCTTGCCGCGGCGATGGCCCGCGCTCCACACGCCGAAGCCGTCGCTCGTCACCACCGAGCCGTCGGCCAGCTCGATGCGCGCGCCGGCGATCGGCTGGCGGTTGCCGTCGAGCACGCGCCCGCCGAGCGGCACGCCCTGGCCCAGCGTCAGCACCACCCCGTCCTCGCGCTCGCCCGGCGTGAGGTCGACGACCACCGTCGCCGAGCCCGCGTGGTCGCCATGGACCGCGCGCAGGCGGTAGCGCCCGGGCATCAACGTCTCGAGCGAGAAGTCGCCGCGCTCGTCGGTCTCGGCCCAGGTGCCGACCGTCTCGTCGTCGCCGACCAGCGGGATCGGGGGCACCGCCCCGCGCGTGACCCCGAGGCTGCCGCCCCGCTGCAGCGCGGTGAACGTGCGCGCGCGGATCATCGCCTCGCCGGGGCTGTAGAGCGTGTCGGCGTCGACGAAGATCCTGGCCTCGGGGACAGGTCGCCCGTCGTCGTCGATCACCGTGCCGGCGATCCGGCCCGGGCGCACCAGCGTCAACGTCTGCCGCGCCGGCGCCTCCTTGCCGACGTCGACGGACAGTGACTCCGAGGGCAAGTAACCGTCGGCGTCGGCGCGCACCACGTAGGGGCCGGGCACCACCGGACCGAGGTCGGCCTGCCCGCGGTCGTCGGCCTCGGCGATCTGCTGCAACAGACCGACGCTGGCGTAGCCGAGGGTCACGCGGGCGCGCGGCACCGGCGAGCCGTCGGGGCTGACGACCTCCACCGGCACGCGCTGGGCGGCGATCAGCGCCAGGCTGACGTGCGCGCCGGGGCTCAGGTTCTCGAGCGGGATCGAGGCGTACTCCTGCTCGCCGGGCCGCTCGGCCCGCACCTGCGCGACCAGCCCGTAGACCCCGTCGACCAGGTCGCCGAACAAAAACTCGCCGCCCGCGCCGGCCGGCTGCACGAGCGGCGGCCACAGCGACGAGCCCTCGAGCCGCACCTGCGCGCGGCTCACCAGCGCCGGGTCGCCGACCACCGCCCCGCCGAGGTCCTGCAGCGAGTCGACCACGATCACCACCCCGGCCTCGGGCGCGAACGCCTCGATCACCGACAGCGCGAACCCTTGCCCGGTCGCGCGCAGGCGCAGCGGCCCGGCCGGCACCGTGTCGAGCACGAACGCCCCGGCCGCGTCGCTGTCGATCCGCCACGGCTCCGGCTCGCCGAGGCCCGGCAGCGGCGTCGCCTCGATGCGCACCCCGACCACCGGCTCGCCGCGCCGATCGATCACCTGTCCCTTGAGCCAGGAAGCCGGCCCGAGCGCCAGCGTCGGCAGCACCGCCTCCGTGCCCGCCTGCGCCGGCGCCGTCAGCACCCCGCGCAGGTGGCCTGGCACCAGCACCTCGATCGTCACCGCCGCCGCCGGTCCGGCCGGCAGCGCCAGGTCGAGCGCGAACTGGCCCTCGGCGTCGCAGCGCGCCTCGGCCAGCAGGAACCCGCCGCGCCACGCCCGCGCCTTGCACTCGCGCGGCGGCGCCAGCGGCACCGGCGGCCCCTCGGCGCCTGGCTCTTTGTCCAGGGCGCTTGGGTCATAGCCTTCAGGACCGGTCTCATCGGACATGTCCTTCGCGCCAGGAGCTTCGACCGGCGCCGGCGAGGCCACCCCGACCTCGACCATCACCTTGCCGCGCACGCGCGCCGGCGGGGCGGTCTCGTCCGGCGCCGCGGTCGCCTCGGCGGGCGGCTCGCCCGTCCCGCCCGCGACCTCGCCGACCTGCCCCGCCTCGCGCCCGCAGCCGCGCAGGAGCAGCCCGCCGGTGGCCGCGAGGGCGACGACCAGGCCGACGAGCAGCGCCTGGGTTCGTCGCTGCATCAGCCGACGGCGATCGCGTCGATCTCGACCAGCACGTCCTTCGGCAGCGTCGCCACCGCCACGGTCGAGCGGGCCGGGCGGTGGTCGCCGAAGTGGCGCCCGTAGATCTCGTTGACCGCCGCGAAGTCCTTCATGTCCTTGAGGAAGATCCCGCAGCGCACGACGCTGGCGAAGTCCATGCCCGCGGCGCGGAGGATCGCGGCGAGGTTCAGCATCACCCGCTCGGTCTGCGCCTTGATGTCGCCGTCGACGATCTGCATCGTCTGCGGGTCGAGCGGGATCTGGCCGGCGGTGTAGAGCGTGCGACCGCCGCTGACGACGATCCCCTGGCTGTACGGGCCGATCGCGGCCGGTGCGTCGGGGGTGGAGATGACCGTGCGGACGACGTCAGACATGGCGGTTAGGGTCGCCGATGCCCGGGGCTGGGGCAAGGGCGTTGCGAGCCGCGGCGCCGACCCAATACGAGGAGCGCGCCGGACCGAAGTCTGGCGCGCTCGACTCACGCTTGCTGCTGGGGCAGCCGGAGGCTCAGGCCGCCGGAGCGTTCTTCTTGTTGAACGCGAGACGCACGCGCGACGCGTAGCGCGACGCGGTGTTGCGGTGGATCACGCCCTTGCTGGCGGCCTTGCCGATCGCCTGCAGCGCGAGCGGCAGGTTCTCCTGGGCGCCTTCGAGGTCACCACCCTCGAGGGCCTTGCGCAGCCGCTTCATGTACGTCCGCATGGTGGACAGGTGAAATACATTACGCTCGCGCCGCTTGAGACGTTGACGGTTGCGCTTCTCTGCCGACTTGTGATTCGCCACGGCTCTGGTCTTCCTGGAGGGGAGGGAGCTTATGGACCGGGGGCGCGGCCCTTGTCAAGGCGACGACCGGCTGCCACTGTAGGCCGCACGCGCCGCGGTGTGCGGGTCCTCCGTGCCTTTGAGCCCGAGTTTTGCTCGTGCACGGGCGTCCCGACGCGTGTAGACCCTCACAGCCATGCCGACCTGCCCTTCGCTGCGCCCGTGGAGCCTGCTCGCCGCCTTTTTGGTCGGCTGCGTGTTCGTCCCGCCCCCGCCGCTGCCGGAGGAGATCGCTGCGATGGAGGCCGCCAAGGCCGCCCGCAAGTCGGGCCGCCCGTCGGCGCCGGGGGAGACCGAGGGCGAAGGAGGCGGCGGCGCCGAGATCGCCTTCAAGAAGGGCGACCCGGCCCCCGAGGGCCTCTCGCCGGCGCAGCTGCGGGCCTACAACGTCGCCCAGGGCGACCCGGAATCCGGCGAGTTCACCCTCGAAGAGGCCCTCGCCGGCCTGCCCGGCCGCCCCGACGACGCGCTGTGGGCCCTCCTCAAGACCCCGCGCGGCGTCCTCGAGTGTGAGCTGCACGTCGAGACCACGCCGAAGACCATCGCCAACTTCGTCGGCCTCGCCCGCGGTCTGCGCCCCTGGTACGACAAGGCCTCGGACGCGTGGGTCAAGCGGCCCTACTACGACAACTCGACCTTCCACCGCGTGATCCCCGGCTTCATGGTCCAGGCCGGCGACCCGACCGGCACCGGCCTCGGCAACCCCGGCTACCTGATCGAGGACGAGATCGATCCGGAGCTGATCCACGACGCGCCCGGCGTGCTCAGCATGGCCAACCGCGGCCCCAACACCGGCAGCGCCCAGTTCTTCATCACCCTCAACCCGACCCCGCACCTCGACGGCAAGCACACCGTGTTCGGCCACTGCAACGACGCCGCCATGCGCCTGGCCGACGACATCGCCCTGGTCCCGCGCGACGCCAACGACAAGCCGCGCGACCCCGAGCTGCTGAACGCGATCGAGATCGTCCGCCGCCCGCGCGCCCGCTGACGCGCGGCTGTCCGCAAAGACATCCGACATGTCCCCCCAGACATGTCGTGACTCGGTGCATCAGGCGGTGACATGCCCCTGAAGACATGTCTCCGAAGCCAGGCGACCGCGCCGGCCGCCCGCCGCCCGGCTCTCGCGGACCGCCGCTGCGCCGTCCCCTGACCGGCGCCGCCGGCCCGCGACATCCTCTGCTATGGTGGGGCGTGCTCGTCGTCCATGTCCACGTCCACGTCGTGCCCGACCAGGTCGAGGCGTTCCGGGCCGCCACCGTCGCCAACGCGCGCGAGAGCGTGCGCGAGCCCGGCATCGCCCGCTTCGACGTCCTGCAGCAGGAGGGCGACGCGACCCGCTTCGTCCTCGTCGAGGTCTACCGCGACGAGGCCGCGCCCGCGCGCCACAAGGAGACCGCGCACTACCAGACCTGGCGCGACGCCGTCGCGCCGATGATGGCCAGCCCGCGCACCAGCGTCCGCTTCGCCAACACCTTCCCGGCGGACGACGCGTGGTGATCCCGTTCGAGCTCGCGACCGCCGCGCGCATCGTGTTCGGCGTCGGCGTCGCCGCCCAGGTCGGCCCGATCGCCGCCGAGCACGGGCGCCGCGCCCTCGTCGTCACCGGCCGCGACCCGGCCCGCGCCGAACCTGTCCTCGAGGCCATGCACGCCGCCGGCCTCGAGCTGTCCGTGTTCACCGTCGCCGGCGAGCCGACGGTCGCCGACGCCGAGCGCGGGGTCGTCGCCGCCCGCGCCTGCGCCTGCGACGTGGTGGTGGCGATCGGCGGCGGCAGCCCGCTCGACGCCGGCAAGGCGATCGCCGCCCTCGTGCGCAACCCCGGCCCGCCGCTCGACTACCTCGAGGTCGTCGGCCGCGGCCGCCCGCTCGTCCACGACCCGGTGCCCTTCGTCGCCGTGCCGACCACCGCCGGCACCGGCTCCGAGGTCACGCGCAACGCCGTGCTCGCGGCCGAGGACCAGCGCGTCAAGGTCAGCCTGCGCAGCCCGAAGATGCTGCCGCGCGCCGCGATCGTCGACCCCGCGCTGACGCTGTCGCTGCCGCCGGCCGTGACCGCCGATTGCGGCCTCGACGCCCTCACCCAGTTGATCGAGCCGTTCTTGTCGCGCAGGGCCAACCCGATCACCGACGCCCTGTGCCGCGACGGCATCGCTCGGGCCGCCCGGGCCCTGCCGCGTGCGTTCGCCGACGGCAGCGACCTCGAAGCCCGCAGCGACATGGCCCTCGCCAGCCTGCTCGGCGGCCTCGCCCTCGCCAACGCCGGCCTCGGGGCCGTGCACGGCTTCGCCGGCCCGATCGGCGGCGCCTTCCCCGACGCCCCGCACGGGGCCGTGTGCGCCCGCCTGCTGCCCGAGGCGCTGCGGATCAACGCCCGCGCCCTGCGAGCCCGCGAGCCCACGAGCCCGGCCCTGGCCCGCTTCGACGAGGTCGCCCGCCTCGTCACCGGCGACCCCGCCGCCACGCTCGACCACGCGGTCGACCACCTGCGCGCCCTGGTCGCGTCGCTGCAGATCCGCCCGCTCGCCGCGTTCGGCCTGCGCGCCGCCGACCTGCCCGCGCTCGTCGAGCGCGCCCGCCAGGCCAGCAGCATGAAGGCCAACCCGCTCGACCTCACCGACACCGAGCTGCACGAGGCCCTGGCAGCCGCGCTTTAAGACATGCCCCTAACAGCATGCTCTTGAGGACATGCCCCATACGACATGCCCTTATCGACATGTCTTGACGAGCATGTTGATGATCTGACCGACGAGCCAGCGACGAGCGACTCCGTCCTGGTCTCACGGGCCTGTCGCCTTGCCGGGCGCTCACTCGCACGGGTCTTCTTCACCGGCCGGCCCGCGCGGCGCGTGCAGCATCGACGACGGGATCGGCTTCGGCGGATCGTCGGCGTCGAAGCTGGCCAGCACCTGGACATGGGCGTCGCCGGAGAACTCGCTGTAGTCGACGCGCACATGATGGACCCCGGCCGCGAGCTGGGCCTCGCCGCCGCGCGACTGCGTCTTGCCGCGGGTGCGGTTGAGCACGATCAGGTCGCCGTCGACGTAGACCCGCGAGCCGTCGTCGGAGATCGACTGGAAGATCGCCTTCGTCGGCGCGTCGAGGTGCAGGCAGCTGTCCCAGCGGACCGAGAACTGATCGGCCGGCACCTCGGCCATCGGCGCGTCGCGGCCCCAGTCGAAATCGACCGCGCGGTCGTAGCGGATCTGCCACTTCCCGCTGTGGTCGGCGCGGGCGTAGTAGGTCCCGCGCCACGGCTGCAGCGTCAGCGTCCACCACGGCCGCACCGCGATCAGCAGCACCACCGCCGCCGCCGCCGCGATCGCGGCCTTCCTGGTCCAGCCGGGCCGCCGCGCCCCCTCGCCGCGGGCCAGCGCGATCAGCCGCCCGAGCCGCCACGTGTGCGCCTCGACCTCCGCCCGCCCCAGCGGGAACTCGCGCGGCTCCCACGACGGCCGCGCCCGCTCGGCCTGCAGCGCCGGCAAAACCCGCCCCAGCTCCGTCACCGCTCGCGGACCGACGCCCGCCTGCAGCCGCGCCGGCAACCACCCGGGCAGATCGGCGATGTCCGCAGGAACATGTCCCTCGGGACAGACGCCGCGCGCCAGCGCCTCCCAGGCGCCGACGAGGTGGTGCGCCGCGCTGCGCGGCTCGCACGACGGGTCGACGGTCACCGCGCGCGCGGCCCGGTGGGCCGCCTCTGCCACGGTCAGAGCACGCTCGGTCTCGTTCATCATCCGCTCACCTCCTGATCCTTCTCGCTGGTCCTCGGCGCGGCCTGACGCGCGGGCAGTCGCCGGCGCGCCCCCTTCTCGGTGCGGTGCGAGATCGGCCGGTCGCGCAGGTCCTTCACCACATTGAGCGCCCCGCCCTCGCGCTCGACCGCGAACAGCTGCGGCGCGTCGGGGAAGCGCGTGTCACAGCGGTCGCGCAGGTAGCCGACGCTGAAGTCGGAGTACTCCCCGCCGGGCCGGGTCCTGAACGAGCGGAAGTTGGCCGGCACGTGCAGCCGCATCGCCTTGCCCGAGAGACAGCCCGTAAAGTAGTACACCGAGTCGAGGTACGTCGCGCGCTCGTGGTCCCACAGCCACCGCTGCAGCTTCACCATCGCCTCGGGGTTGGTGTTGCCGTAATAGTCGGTGTCGTAGTGACCGATCGCCCCGGCCACCCCGCCGATCAGGCGATTGAAGTAGACCACCTGATGCGGGTGCAGCCGGATCGACTGCGCCAGCAGATCGGCCAGCAGCGCGCCTGTCAGCGCCCACGCGACCGCCCGCGCCCAGGATCGACGCAGCTGCACGATCAGCGCCTCGGTCGTCACCGCCGCCAGCGCCACCATCGGCGGGACCACGAACAGGAAGTGGCGATAGCCGTCGTACAGCGGCGAGCCCTTGTACACCGCGTAGATCGGCGGCACGAAGATCGCCATCCCCACCACCAGCAGCGCCAGCGCCGGTCGCACGTGCTCGGGCCGTGCGCCGCGGCGCATCAGCGCCACCACACCCCACAGCGTACCGATCGCCAGCATCCCCAGCACCAGCTCCGGCGTCTGAAACCCGAAGTAATGCGGCAGGTACTCCCAGCCGATCTCGTAGTTCCACACGTAACCGTCGGCGAACGGCATCTTGCGCTGGTGCGCGTCGAAGCTGCTCATGCGCCGCAGCGCCACGAACGGCCGCGTCAGCGGGTCCAGCTGCGCCCACGGCCAGCCGATCAGCATCACCGCCCACGCCCCCGCGGTCACGCCCACGCCGATCGCCGCGACGCGTCGCACGTGGGCCGCCAGCGCCGCCCAGCTGCGCCGCAGCCACGCCGTGTGCGCGGCGAACAGACCCAGCGCCAGCGCGAGGAAGCAGAACAGGATCAGCCCGGCGATCCGCACGCTGAGCGCCAGGCCGATCGCCACCGCCAGCTTGGCCAGCGTCGCCCGTGACGGCCGCGGCAGCTCGGCGATCGTCACCACCATATAATAAAGGCTCCACGCGTAGGCGACCGCGAACGGGCTGTCCTTCGGGTTGTTGAACATGTGGCCCCACCACACCGGGTGGAGCGTCAACATCACCAGCGTCAGCAGGCCCACGCGCGGGCCCCCGAGCGCACGCCCGAGCTTCCACGCGCCCATCAGCCCGAGCACGCCGACGAGCCCGCCGAGCAGGTGGATCGCGGTGAAACCCTCCATCGGCGCCGCGATCGCGCGGAACATCGCCCCCAGCAGGTCGTAGCCGCCGCCGTAGAGATAGTTGATGCGGTACGTCAGCGCGCCGGTGTCGTTGAAACCCGACGTGTACCACTGGGCGATCCGCGACCCGTACGCGAGGTGCCACGCCTCGTCCCACGTGACCCCGTACTGGCGGAACGTCGCCAGCACCGTGACCAGCGTGCCCGCGAGCCACACCCACGCGACGCGGTCGTACGCCCGCGCGGACGCGGCCGGGTTCGACGGTAACAGGCGCGACAGCAACGACGATGATGCGTGGGACAAGCGGCCCGACCTCGAAAGCGCCCCCAGTGTGGCGAGCGCCGCGGCCGGTTCAAGCGATCGAACAATTGTTCGCGAGCTCGCGACCTCCGGGTCACGCGCGAGGCCGTCGGTCGCGACGGCGACGCAGCGCTGTGACAGGTCCCGCGCGCCCAGTGCTCCCGCGATCTTCCATCCCACCCCTCCGGCGCTCCCCCGCCCCCACGCATCACTCGCGCCCCCGGCGCGCGGAAAGCTTCCGCATCACCCGATCCTCCGCGCCCACCACCACCTGTCTCAAGAGACATCCTCATCCACATCTCCGCCCCCGAAGCCCCGCCGCCTCGCACTCCCTGTCCTTCAGGACATCTCGCTGACCTGCGAGTCCTCCCGGCCTCACCCTGCTCTCTGCCCGCAAACGCCCCCTCGGACCCTCGCGCCGCGCGTGTTAGGCTCGCCGCCGCCGTGACCGCCCCGACCGAAGCGCCGCCGGCCCTCGCCTCGACCGCCTGGCTCGCCCCCGGCCCGCTCCCGGCCCGCCGCGGCCTCGCCTTGCTCGCCTGGGGCCTCGCGCAGCCGCTGATCGGCCTGCGCGTCGTCGTGCGCGAGCCGGCCCTGCTGCGCGCCGCCGCCAGGCCCGTGCTGCTGTTCGCCGGCTTCTGCGTGCTCGTCGCCTTCATCGCCGAGGACGACGCCGCCGGACGGCTCGAGGTCTTCCTCACCACCCTCGTCACCCTCGCCCCGGCTCCGGTCATCCTGTTCGGCAAGACCTACCGCCGCCTCGCCGCCGCCGCCCGCGTCCCGCTCGGCCTGTCCCCTAGGACAGCCGAGATGCCACGGCTGTGGACCGCCATCGGCGACGCCGCCCGCCAGGCCGTCCTGCTCGCCATCGGCCTCGTCCCCGTCTGGCTCGCCTTCGAGCTCGTGCAGGCGTTCTGGCCCGACGCCGCGGACGGCTTCGTGTGGATCGCCTGGGCCGTCGGCGGCTTCTGGGCCCTGCACTGGATCGTCGTCGAGGCGCTCGACAACGGCCACACCGTCGACCCCGCCGCCGCCAAGGAGACGGCGCTGGTGCCCGTCGACCCGTGGTTCGTGCGCCTGTGGCAGTTCCCGCTGCTGCGCCGCTGCTCCGGCCTGCTGCGCCGGCTCAGTCGGCCCTGGCGGCGCGAGCTCGAGCTCGTCGCCCGCTACCCCGAGCTCGCGCTCGGCCTCGGCCTCGGCGTCGCCGCCATGATCGCCGTGCCGTTCGTCGCCCTGGTTTTCCGTCCGGCCGCGGTCGTCGCCGCGGTCCACGTGCTCGGCCGCGTCGAGCAGGCCGCCGCCCCGCCGCAGTGAGGCGCTTGCGAGCATGTCCCCGGGGGCATGTCCCCGAGAACATGCCCCGAAGGTCATGCGCGCCGCGTCAATCGGCGTGCTCGACCATGAACTCGAACGCCGCCGTGCACGGGAACTTCACCTTCGCCACGGCCGCCACCAGCGAGCACTGCGAGCCGTTGCAGACCACCCGCGCGTCGCGTCGCCCGCTGCCGACGGTCTCCGACGTGAAGCTGCCGACCTCGGTCGTCGTCACGTCGAGGGTCACGTCGGTCATGCTGATCTTCGCCCGCAGCAGGTGCTCCGGGCAGTCGAACTCCTTGCCCGACAGCTCGCACGCGAACACCCCCGTGGTGTTGTCCGCGAGGATGGTGAACGTGCCGCCGTTCTCGTTGGTGAGCACGAAGTCGCCGGACAGCATGTCGGTGATCGACCCGCAGCTCTCGTCGATCGTCTCGCCGGGGAGGAAGTTCCACCGCCCGTCGCGCGGCTCGAACTCGTTCCCGCAGCCGACCAGCAGCGACACCCCCAGAAACCACGCGCGCTTCATGCCGCGCAGCCTAGCAGGCCTCAGCCCGGCTTGCGCATGAACACCAGGTATTGGTACGGCAAAAGCTCGCGGTCGGTCCGCTCGTGGGTGAGCCCGAGCTTGGTCAGGTGCGCCGCCACCAGAGTGTCGTCGACCCGCATCGCCGCCGGCGGCCCCGGGGCGTCATCCGGCGCGTCTTTCTTGAAATCGACGACCACCAACAGCCCGCCGGGCTTCAGCGCCTCGCGGACCTTGCCGAAGAAGCGCGTCGGCTCGTCGATGTGATGATAGGTGTCGACCATCAGCGCCACGTCGAGGCCGGCAGGCAGCTTCGGATCGGCCACGTCGCCCTGGGCCGTGGTCACGTTGGCGAGCCCCTCCTTGGCCGCGCGCTCGCCGATCCATCGCACCATGCCGGGCTCGAGGTCGTTGGCGATCACACGCCCCTGGGGCACCGCCGCGGCCAGCCGCACCGTGAAGTAACCGGTGCCCGCGCCGAGGTCGGCCACCGTCATCGCCGGCGTCAACTGCAGCGCCGCGACCACCTCGTCCGGCTTCTGCCAGGCCGCGCGCTCGGGGCTGTCGAACTGGGCCGTCCACTCGGCCGGATCGGTGAAGCGATGGCCCTTGTGGTGCCCGCGCCCGCGGTGGTCGGAGTAGGCCTGCGCCTCCTCCTCGTGCTCCTGGGCGTGGAAGGCCCGCTCCTTGCTGGCCTCGTGGTCATGTCCCTCAGGACCTGCCTTCTCGGACATGTTCTTCGGGTCCTGTCCCGGGGACCCGGCGGGCGGCTTCCCGCACCCGACCAGGGCCCCGGCGATCGCGGCGATCACGGCGGTTCGCATGCCCGACCATACCCTCAGCGCAGCAGCGCGGAAAGCCGGGCGCGCACCCCGGGCCACGGCGTCCACGCCGGGTCGGGCGGGTCGCCGCCGGCCAGGACGCCGAAGAAGCGCATGCCGCAGGTCTCGGCGAACTTCTGGTCGGCGAACGCCCGGTCGCCGACCATGACCATGCGCTCGCCCGCCAGCCCCATGCCCGCCAGGGTGCGCGCCGCCATCCGCGCCGCCGGCTTCATCGCCCCGTGCTCCTCGGTCACCAGCGAGAAGTGGAACAGCGACGGATCGATGCCGAGCGCGCGCAGACGGTCGTGAGCGCCGCGATAGTCGCTGACGAGCCCGAGCCGCAGGCCGCCGGCGCGCAGCCGCAGCAGCAGCTCGGCCGCGCCGGGGTAGGCCCGCCCGGCCCGCTCGACGGCCCGCAGCACCTGCGGCTCGTAGCTGTCGGCGATCCACCGGCGCCAGACGTCCTGCTTGCCCGGGTCGCCCGCGAGCCGCTGCAACGTCTCGCGCGCCAGCGTCCCGGCGTCGTCGAAGTCGACCCCCGCGAGCCCTGTGCGCACCCGCGTGTACCGCCACAGCCGCGGCAGCGCCGGCAGCATGCGCGTCATCACGAACCGCTCGACCGGCCGCTTGTCGTAGAGCGTGCCGTCGAGGTCGAACACGACCCCGGCGATCGCACCGTCACTCGCCATGATGCCCCCTCGCCCGCCCGCTCATGCCCCCGAGGACCTGTCCTCCGGGACACCCTCTCGAGGAGACCGCGGCCGCTCGTCGTTCGCCGCAATCTGTCCCCGAGGACATGCTCTTACGCACCGGTCCTTTCGCGCAGGTCCCGAAGGACATGCCCTCTCGACCAGCCGCGCCAGCCATCAGAACACCTCGCGCACCAGCTGGAGCACGCGCCCGCCGCGGCTCGCGCGCGCCGGCGTGCGCGCGCCCGCGTCGGTGCCCGGCAGGTCGGCGATCAGGCGGTGCAGCCCCGGATCGTGGGCCTCGCCCTGCGGACGCAGCGCCCCGCGGACGAACGCCAGCAGCGCCGCGCCCGTCCACACGACCTTCTCGAGCGCCGGCACCACCGTGCGCCCGGCCAGCGCGTCGCCGCCGTGACGCCGCAGCCGCAGCCCGATCGCCCGGTACACCCGGCTGGCCACCACGATCGCCAGCCGCGTGCGCCACGGGATGAACCGCAGCCCCGCGTCGGCGCTGGCATAGTAGCGCTCGGCCAGCGCCAGCACGTCGAGCACCACCGAGGCCACCGCCTCGCGCCCGGCCGTCCCGTCCAGCAGCGCCGCCGGGCTGGTGCCGGCGAAATCGAGCCGCGTCTCCGGCAGGTACACCCGCCCGCGCCCGGCGTCCTCGGCGACGTCGCGGGCGATGTTGGTCAGCTGCATGGCGATCCCGAGGTCGAGCGCGAACGGCGTGGCCTGCGGATCGCGGGCGCCGATCACCCCGCACATCATCAGCCCGACGGTCCCCGCGACCTGGTAGCAGTAGCGCAGCAGCGCCGCGTCGTCGGGCAGCGCCACCGGCCCGGCGTCGGCGCGCACGCCCGCGATCAGCTCGTGGGCCACGCGCAGCGGCACGCCCCAGCCGGCCAGCAGATCGCGGTAGCACGCGACGAGCGGCCGCGCCGGCGCGGCCCCCGAGAGCTCGGCCTCGATCGCCCCGACGTCCGCCAGCCCCTCGCCCGGCGCCTGCGCCTCGTCGACCACGTCGTCGACCAGCCGGCAGAACGCGTACACCACCGCCGCCTCGTCGAGCCGCTCCGCCGGCAGGAACCAGCCCGCCAGGTCGAACGTCCGCGCGTGCCGGGCCAGCGTCGCCCGGCTCTCGGCCACCACCCGCGCGCGGTCGTAGCTCATCGGCCCGCTCCTCGCATGTCTCTTGCGACATGTCCCTTGCGACCTGGCTCCGGCATCACCCGCTCGAGCACCTTGGCCGAGCACAGCACCCCCGGCATGCCCGCCCCCGGGTGGGTCCCGGCGCCGACGAAATACAGCCCGCGCACGTCCTCGGAGGTGTTGTGATAGCGGAAGTAGGCCGACTGGGTCAGCCGCGGCTCAGGCCCGAACGCCGCCCCGCCGTACGACTGCAGCGTCGTCTCGAAGTAGCGCGGCGTCACGTGCTTGCGGGTGACGATGTGCTCGCGCAGGCCCGGCACGTGCTGCTCGGACAGGAAATCGACGATCTTGCCGAAGTAGTCCGCGCCGAGCCGGTCCCAGTCGAGCCCCTCGGCCTGGGTGTTCGGCACCGGCGAAAGCACGTAGAACGCCTCGCAGCCGGGCGGCGCGAGGTTGGGGTCGGTCCGCGTCGGCGCGTGCAGGTACAGCGAGAAGTCCTCGGCCAGGATCTTGCGCTCGAAGATGTCCTCGAGCAGCTCGCGGTAGCGCGGCCCGAGGATGATGGTGTGGTGCGCCAGCTCGGGCCAGGTGCGGTCGGTGCCGAAGTAGCCGACGAACAGCCCCATCGAAAGCTTCTTGCGCTTGACCAGGAAGTCGTTGTTCCACCGACGGTGCCGCGGGGCCACGAGCCGGGTGTAGACGGTCGCCGGGTCGGCGTTGCTGACGACCGCTCCGCAGGCGATCCGCTCGCCCGCCGCCGTGCGCACCGCCGTCGCCCGCCCGCCCTCGACCTCGATCTCCGCCACCGACGCGCCGAGCCGCACCTCGACCCCGAGCTCGTCCAACAGGCGCACCATCGCCTTGACGATCGCCGTCGTCCCACCGAGCGCGAACTCGACGCCCCACTTGCGCTCGAGCCAGTGGATCAGCGCGTAGATCGCCGGCGCGCGGAACGGGTTGCCGCCGATCAGCAGCGGCTGGAACGTGAACACCTGCCGCAGCCGCTCGTCGGCGATCGACCGGCTGACCCACTCGTACATCGAGCGCCAGCAGCCGAGCCGGGCCAGGTCAGGCACGATCTTCAGCATGTCGCCGAAGCGATCGAAGGGCCGGTCGACCAGCTCGGTGTAGCCGATGTCGAAGATCTCGCGGGCCTGGGCGGCGAGCCGGCGATAGCCGTCGACGTCGCGCGGCGAGAATTGCTCGATCTGCGCCAGCAGCCGCGCCTCGTCGCCCACGTAGTCGAACGCCGAACCATCGGGGAACAGCACGCGATAGAACGGATCGACCGGGACGAATTGCACGTAGTCCCGCCGCTCGCGCCCGACCAGCGCGAACAGCTCGTCGAAGAGGTGACTCGCGGTGACCACCGTCGGCCCGGCGTCGAACGAGAACCCGTCCTGCTCGAACACCGCGGCGCGCCCGCCCGGCTGGTCCATCGCCTCGAGCACCAGGACCTCGTGGCCGCGGGCCCGCAGGCGGATCGCCGCCGCCAGCCCCCCGAGCCCCGAACCGATCACGATCACCCTGTCCTGCTCGCTCATGCCGCTGCGCGAGTGTATCGCCGCAGGCCGCCGGAACACGCCCGCGGCACCCGTGGTATCCTCACTTCGTGACCGCCGCCACCTATGCCGACCTCGTCGCCCACCCCGACGACGTCAAGTCAGAGGTCCTCGGTGGCGAGCTCGTGACCCAGCCGAGCGCGACCTTTGGTCACTGTTACGTGCGGAGCGGGCTCGGTCGACTGCTCGGCGGACCTTTCGACTTCGACGACGACGGTCCGGGAGGCTGGTACATCGTCACCACCGACCTCGACGTCCGCTTCACGGACCACGACATCGTCCGGGCCGACGGCATCGGCTGGCTCCGCCCTCGCCTCGACGGTCGGTACGATTCGCTCCCGATCGACGTGGTCCCCGACTGGATCTGCGAGGTCCTATCCCCCTCCTCGACCAAGCGCGACCGCCTGCACAAATTTCAGCTCTACGCCCGCCACGGCGTCCCTCACTACTGGCTCGTCGATCCCGAGGCGCGCCTGCTCGAAGCCTATGCGCTCGTCGGCGGCGGGTGGAAGAGCATCGGCGTTTACGACGAGACCGCCCGCGTCCGCATCGCCCCGTTCGAGGCTATCGAGCTGCCGGTCGGTCACCTCTTCCTGCCCGAGCCGGAAAACCCGGCACCCGCGGCGACCTGACCGCTCGCACACGCAAGCGCTGCGCGTGGCTCTCGACCTGTCCCCGAGGACATCCGGCGAGTCACTCTCCCCGCGCCGGAAGATTCGGCACTCGCCGCGACCCTTCGCAAGCTCCGCCCACGCGTGTCCGCGAGGACATTGGTCGCGTGACTCAAAGCTGCTCGCCGGCGAAGCGGGCGAACAGCCCCTGGCTCGTCGCCGCGAACCCGGCGCGCTCGAACAGCGGCAGCCACGGTGACTCCTGCGCCGGCGTCCCGTCGACCTGGCCGATGAGCAACGTCCGGCGGCTCGGCGACAGCAGCCCTGTCAGCGCTCGCGCGGCCGCCTCCGCCACCCGCGAGCGCTCCGGCTCCTCGGCCGGGGTGAACAGCACCACGCTGCGGGCGTCCCGGCCGACGTGGGCGGCCAGCAGCCCGTCGACCAGCACCACCGACGTCCCGGCCGCGCGAGCAACCCGCGCCCCCGGGTGCTCCGGCCACGCCAGCGCCGCCCCGTACGGATTGGCCGGGTCCGTGCTCGCCAGCACGATCGCCTCCGGCTCGGCCGGCGGATCGCGCAGCGCCCTCAACCTGTCCTCTGCGCCAGGTACGGCGAATTGCGCCGCGCCCAGCCCGTCGACGAAGTAACCGCGGCGGACCTTGCCCGCCTCCTCCATCGCCTTGAGCACCTCGTAGACCGCCGAGAACCCGCCCGCGATCTCCTCGGCCTGGACCGCCTCGCGCGTCACGATCCCGTGGCGCTCGAGCAGCGACTGCGCCAGCGCGTGGCGGCGCCGCGTCTCGAGCGCGCTCACGCCGGCTGACCCTTCAGACATATCCGAAAGGACATGTCGTGGCGGCCAGATCAACGACCAGCGGCCCTCCGAGCCCGGCGGCCCCAGCCGGCGGGCGCGGAACGGGCTCGGCGGCGGCGCCCCGCGGCGGCGGTCGCTGGCCGAGCCGAACACCAGCTTGCGCAGCGCCACCAGCGTATCGTTGCTGAGCTCGCCGGCCCACACCATGTCCCACAGCGCCTGCAGCAGGTCGGGCTCGAAGCCGCCGACCAGCGGCGCCAGGTCGCTGAAGAACAGCGCCCCGCGCTCGCTCAGCACCGCGCGGATCTTCGCCGGCAGCTCGCCCTCCACCGCCGTACCTGGCCTTCGGAGCATGTCCAATTGGTCCGCCAGGTACAGCGCGATCCGGCCGTCGCCGCTGCCCACCGGCGCCAGCCCGAGCCAGCCGACCTCGCCCGCCGCGCACAGCCCGTCGAGGTCGCCCACGCGGTAGTCGACCAGTCGGGCCGGCAGCACCTCCGTCTCGAGCGCCGACGCCAGCAGCGGCGTCCCTTGCAGCTGCCCCACCACCTGCAGCAGCGCCTCGCGCCCGCGCAGGCGCGGCTGCAAATGCTGCCAGCGGGTCAGGAAGCGGGCATAGGCCGCCTGCGGCGCCGGCTCGACCGCCTTGCGCAGCCGCGCCAGGCTGCGCCGCTTGATCTGCCGCAGCACCTCCGGGTCGCACCACTCCGCCCCCGTGCCGCCCGGCGTGAACTCGCCGGCGATCGCCCGGCCCTCCGCCGCCATGTTCTTGAGGACATGTTCGATGAGACCTGTCCCGAGGCCCAGGCGACTCGCCACCGCCGCCGCCGTGAACGGCCCGTGCGTGCGCGCGAACCGGCGGACCAGGTCGCCGAGCGGGTCGGCGACCGGGGTCCGCAGCGCCTTCGGCACCGTCGCCGGCAGCGCCACGCCCAGCGCCCCCTCGAGCCGGGCCGCGTCCTCGACCGCCGCGAATCGACCTGTCCCATCGGCCAGCTTCTCGGCCACGAACACCCGGCGGGCCGCCACCAGCTCGCCCAACCACGCCCCCGCCGACTCCGGCGGCGCGCAGCGGTCCACCACCTCTGCGCGTGAAAGCTCTCCGAGCGCGATCAACAGGTCGTGCAGCCCGTCGGCCGACGTCGCCGGCCGCGTCAATCGCTGCAGCCCCGCCTCGACCTCCGCGATCGCCTCGGCGTCGAGCAGCTCCCGCAGCGACGACTCGCCCAGCAGCGCCCGCAGCTGCCCGGTGTCGATCGCCAGCGCCTGGGCCCGGCGCTCGGCCAGCGGCGCGTCGCCCTCGTACATGAAGTTGCCGACGTAGCCGAACAGCAGCGACCCCGCGAACGGCGACGGCCGCTCGCTGTCGACCATCACCACCCGCAGCTCGCGGGACTGCACCTGGCGCAGCAGCTCGCGCAGCGCCGGCAGGTCGAACACCTCGCGCAGGCACTCGCGGAACGTCTCGAGCACGATCGGGAACGAGCCGAACCGCCCGGCCACGCTCAGCAGATCGGCCGCCCGCTTGCGCTGGGCCCACAGCGGCGCCCTGCGGCCCGGGAACCGCCGCGGCAGCAGCAGCGCCCGCGCCGCGTTCTCGCGGAACCTGGCCGCAAAGACAGCCGTCTGCCCGAGCTGCTGCACCACCAGATCCTCGATCACCTCCGGCGCCAGCAGCAGCGCCGACATGTCCGGGGCCGCCTCCGCGTCGGGGAAGCGGAACACCAGCCCGTCGTCGGCCCACAGCCCCTCGACCTGCTCGCCGCTCGCCTCGCGCATGCGGGCCAGCGCCGCCGTGGCCCACGGCGCGTGCACGCGGGCCCCGAACGGCGACAGCACGCACACCCGCCAGTCGCCGACGTCGTCGCGCCAGCGCTCGACCACGATCGCCTCGTCGCTCGGCACCTCGCCGGTCGCCGCCGTCTGCGCCTGCACATAGTCGAGCAGGTCCTCGGTCGCCCTGTCGTCGAGGAAATGCTCGCGGGTCAGCTTGCGCCGGGCCGCCGCCGGGGTCGCCGCCGCCAGCTCGCGCGTCAGTCGGCCGATCGCGCGCCCGAACTCGGCCGGCCTGCCGACCGCGTCGCCGCGCCAGAACGGCATCTTGCCCGGCTGTCCCGGCGCCGGGCTGACGATCACCCGATCGGGCGTGATCTCCTCGATGCGCCACGACGACGCCCCGAGCAGAAACACGTCACCGACGCGCGACTCGAACACCATCTCCTCGTCGAGCTCGCCGACCCGCCGCGCCGTCGCGCCCGGCTCGCCGCGCAGGAACACCCCGTAGAGCCCGCGGTCGGGGATCGTGCCGCCGCTGACGACCGCCAGCGTGCGCGAGCCGGCGCGCGCGGTGAGCCCCCCCGAGTCGCGGTCCCAGGTGATGCGCGGCTTCAGCTCCGCGAACTCGTCGGACGGGTAGCGGCCCGACAGCATGTCGAGCACCCCCTCGAATGTCTCTCGGGACAGGTCAGCGAACGGCGCCGCCCCGCGGACCTCGGCGTGCAGCGCCTCGACCGTGGTCGCGTCCATCGCCACGCTGGCGACCACCTGCTGGGCCAGCACGTCGAGCGGGCTGCGCGGGTAGGCGATCGGCTCGACCTCGCCGGCGACGATCCGCGGGGCCGCGGCCGCGCACGCCAGCAGGTCGCCGCGGAACTTCGGCACCAGCACCCCGCGGGACACCGCCCCGACCTGATGGCCCGCGCGACCGATCCGCTGGATCCCCGCCGACACCGACGGCGGCGACTCGATCTGGATCACCAGCTCCACCGCCCCCACGTCGATCCCCAGCTCGAGCGACGAAGTCGCCACGATCGCCGGCAGCTCGCCCGCCTTGAGCCGCGCCTCGAGGATCTGCCGGCGGTCGCGCGCCACCGCCCCGTGGTGCGCCAGCGCGATCTCCTCCTTCGCGTGGTCGTTGATGGCCGCCGCCAGCCGCTCGGCCAGGCGGCGGTTGTTACAAAAGATCATCGTCGAGCGGTGGGCCCGGATCCGCTCGACCAGGCGCGGCACGATCGACGGCCAGATCGACTTCCCCGCGCCTGCGAGCCCCCCGCCCGCCGGCCTGCGCTTGCCCGGCCGCGCCGCCGCGGCGCGGCCGCGCTTGCGTGGTGATGTCTCTTCCGACATGCCCTCTCGGACATGTCCTTCGGGAGCTGTCTCCTTGAGCATGCCCTTCGGAGCATGTCCCTTCGACCCTGTCTCCCCCGCCGCGGCCCCATGTCCCTGCTCGCCGGCCGGCCCTGCTGCGCCCGCCTCGGCCTCGACCGGCACCTCGATCGTCAGCGCCCACGCCTTCTTGCCCGGCGGCGCCGCGATCGTCACCGGCCGCGGCTGCCACTCGCCGGCGGCGTCGACTGTCCCGCCGCCCAGCAGGCGCGCCACCTCCTCGAGCGGCCGCTGCGTCGCCGACAGCCCGATGCGCTGCAGCGGCGGCGCGGCCGGATCGTGGCGGCGGCGCAGCGCATCGAGCCGCTCGAGCGTCAGGAACAGGTGGGCCCCGCGCTTGGTCGCCGCGACCGCGTGGATCTCGTCGACGATCACCGCCTCGACCGCGTGCAGCCCGTCGCGCGCGTTCGAGGTCAGCAGCAGGTACAGCGACTCCGGCGTGGTGATGTAGATGTCGGGCGGGGTTCGCCGCAGCTGCCCGCGCTCGGCCTGGGTCGTGTCGCCCGAGCGCACCCCGATCGTCGGCCGATGGAACGCCGCGCCCGTCGCTGCTGCCACCTCGGCGATGCCCACCAGCGGCCGCTGCAAATTGCGCTCGACGTCGGCCGCCAGCGCCTTGAGCGGCGACACGTAAATCACGCGACAGCGCCGCTCCGGCGGCGGCTCGGGCGCGAACATCAGGCGATCGATGGCCGCCAGGAACGCCGCCAGCGTCTTGCCCGAGCCGGTCGGCGCCAGCAGCAGCGTCGACCGCCCCGCCGCGATCTCCGGCCACGCCGCCGCCTGCGCCGAAGTGGGCGCCCCGAACGCGTCCGCGAACCACCGCCGCGTCGGCGGATGAAACAGCGAGAGCGGGTCCTTGGGGCTCACGGGCCCGCGAGTGTACGCGCCCGCCCGCCGCCGCGCACGCTCACCGCGGACGGTCCAGCCCGGTAGCTGCGGCTCTCACGGCGTGAGCACCCCGGTCATCGCCCGCGAGCGCCAGATGTCATGCGAATCGGCGTGGGCCTCGCTGATGCCGCGGCCGCGCTCCGCGGTGACCTGCACATAATAATGCCCGCCCGGCTCGAGGAACCCGTCGGGGATCGTCACCTCGGTGAACTCGGTGCGGATGCTGCCGAGCGAGCGGCGCAGGATCGGCCCGTCGATCCCCTCGATGTCGTCGATCGTCCGAATCGTGATCGTGTAGACATCGGGCGCCCCGAATTTCGGCGGCTTGAAGCTGATCGTCGGATTGACGCCGACCCCCGCCAGCGAAGCATCGGGCGCCACCGCCGTGCCGTTGACCGCGAGGTCGCGGACCAGCCCGAGCTTCGGCACGATCGGCGCCTGCGTCAATTCGTCGAGTCGGCCCTGCACGCTCAGGTCGGCCGCCACGTAGTCGTAGACCCCGCCGCCGCCCGGGTCCTTGACGAACACGTAGCGCGTGCACTGCACCACCAGCGTCGGCGTGCCGTCGATCTTTCGGTCGCCGAACTCGAGCTCGAGCACGCGGTCGCCCGGGGTGACGAACATCGTAGCGCAGTCCTCGCCCATGCACGCCGGATCGGTCGGCGCGTCGAGCCCGTACACGTTGAAGCCGCCGAGGTTGGGCGTCATGCCGGTGATCGGGTGCTCCGTGCCCGGCTCGAGCACGGCCGCCACGGAGCAGCCGACCGACTTGAGGTCGGCGTCGTAGATCTGCAGCTCGGCCATGAACTCGCTGGCGCGAAAGTCGACGCTGACCACCTCGCTGGCGACCGGCGCGAACGAGCCGGTCGCCGCCGTCGTCGCCCCCGGCAGCATCGCCGGCAACGACAGCTCGGCCGCCTCCGCCAGCACGTAGCGCTGGGCGAACGACCACGGGTCCTGCAATTCGGCCCCGGTCGGCGCCGCCACCAGCGGCCCCGCGACCAGGTGACCGAGCCAAAGATCGTCGCCCTTGGTGGCATCGACCAGCGGCCAGCCGCCGCGGCCCGTGTCGGGCCGCCACGCGATCGTCCATGCATCGATCTCCGTCGCCCCCAATTGCGGCGAGCCCGACGTGTCCTCCGCATCGAGCACGGGGAACTGCAGCATCAGCGCGTCGGCGTCGTGCGAGTAGAGCTCGAACTGATCCTCCGGCCCGAGCGGCGCCAGATCGCCGACCGAAAGCGTCAGCCCCGTCGCCGCCTCCCCCGTCGCCGCGACGTCCGGCCGCCCGGCGAAGATCCCCGCGTAGTTGCCGAGCTTGCGCGCCTGCGCGACGAACACGAGCTGCTGCCCCGGCGCGTCCGGCAGCTCCGGCTCCGCCGGCCTGCGCGTGCGCAGCTGATACACCGCCTCCGGCACGCCCGCGAACTCGAGCCGCGCCTTCTCCTCGGAGAACAGCGCCGGATAGGTCTGCCCGACCGCGACGATCGCCATCGATGCGTGATCGAGCAGCGGATCGCGGGTCACCACGACCTCGGCCGCGTCACGCGGCCGATACGTGCGCACCGCCGAGGCGATCACGCCGGCGAACACCTCCTCCGGCTCGCCGGTCGTCGGCTCCTCGCTCGGCCCCGTCGTCGGTGTCGCGTCGGTCGTCGGCCCCTCGCCGCCCTCGCTGGTGCTGCTGCTGCTGCCGTCGGTGGTCGTCGCCGGCGCCGCGACGATCGGCGTCGGACAGCCGGCGAGGGTCAGCAACAGGCCGCTCGCACCCGTCAAGCTCGAGGACAATCGCATCGCTCCAATCTCCTGCAGATCGGCGCACGCATACAACCCCTCCGCGGCGCGGGCCCGCGGCCCCACTGCGAGTCGCCGCCCCATATGCGCCGCAGCGCGGCCGACGCTCGCGAGCGTTAGCGCGCGAGCGGCCAGCAGCCCGCACGCCCGCGCTTCGGGCATCATCGCCGCCCGTGTTCGCCCGCCGCGAAATCGGCACCGCCCTGGCGCTCGCCGGCATCGCCGGCCTGTCGTGCCTGGTCCGCCTGCCCGGCTTCCGCGAGGGCGGGTTCGCCTCCCACGACGTCGGCGGGATCCTCTACGAGGCAATGCTCCTGCGCGCCGGCGGCCTGCCCTACGTCGACGCGATCGAGCTCAAGGCCCCGGGCACCTTCTACCTCGCCACCGTGCTCGCCGGCCCCGACGGGCGTGACATCGCCGCCTTCCAGATCGCCGCCAACCTGGTCGCCCTCGCCTCCTTGTTGGTGCTCGCCGTGCTCGCCTGGCGGCTGTGGGGCGCCCGCGCGGCCGTCGTCGCCGCCGCGCTGTACGCCCTGCACGACGCCCACCTCGACAGCATGGACGCCAACTACGTCACCTGGGCCCAGCTGCCGGCGATCGCCGCCGGGCTGTGCGCGGCGCGGGCGGCCGCCTGGCGCGAAGAACCTGTCTCTTCGCGCAGGTCCTTCGGGACATGGCTCCTGGGCGGGGTGATGTGCGGCCTGGCCGCGCTGTGCAAGCAGCCCTCCGGCGTCGTGCTCCTGCCGGTGTTGTTCTGGGCCGTGTGCCCGCCGGGGCGCCGCGACCTCCGGGCCGGTCTCGCCGTGCTCGCCGGCTTCCTGCTCGCGCACCTGCCGGTCGGCCTGCACTACCTCGCCCGCGGCCACCTCGGCGCGCTGCTCGGCGGCTACGTGTGGAACCCGTGGGGCTTCGAGTACATCGCCCGCAACACGGCCGCCACCGCGCCGGCGCGGGCCGCCTGGGAGCTGCTCGCGGCGGCGGTCCACTTCCTGGCCCTGCCGCTGGCGCTGGCGCTGTTGGCCCTGACCGCCCGTCCTCGAGGACATGCCGCGAAGGACATGTCCCAAGGTACTCCATCCCATGTCTCGAAGGACAGCCGCGAGGTCCCCGGCGCCACCCGCTTCCTGCTCGCCTGGACCGCCGCCGCCGTGGCCGCCGCCGCCACCGGCCTGCGCTTCTACAAGGGCTACTGGCTCGGCGTCCTGCCGCCGCTGTGCCTCCTCGCCGCCGCGCCGTGGGGCGTCTGCGCCGCTGCCCCGTGGCGACGCGGCTGGCCGCGCCTCGTGCTCGCCCCGCTGATCCTCGCCCTGACCGTGCGCGCCGCCTGGGCCGTGCGCCTGACGCGAGACGACCGCGCCCGCCCGCACGACGAGGGCGCCCGCGCGATCGGTCGCTGGCTCGGCGACCGCACCGGCCCGGACGACACCATCTGGGTGTGGGGCTGGCACCTGTGGGGCGTGCACGCCTACAGCGGCCGGCTGTCGGCCAGCCGCGTCTACAAGACCCTCGGCCTGCTGACCACCACGCCCGACGACACCTGGCGCACCCCCGCCGGCCCGCCGCAGATGCTGGCCGACGGCCCGTGGGCGCAGCAGCTCCTGCGCGACCTGGCCGCCGCTCCGCCGGCGTTCGTGGCGATCGGCGGCACGGCCCCGAAGCACGAATTCCCGGCCCTGCGCCGCTTCCTCGCCGCGCACTACGTCCGCGACTACGGCCTGCGCTTCGGCAAGGTGGAGATCTGGCGCCGCGCGGACCGCTGAAATGACATGTCCATTGCGACATGTTCATGTCGCCATGTCATTCCCCCGCGGCCGACCGCGACGACCGGGCAAAGATCGACCGATCGCAGGCAAACCCGCGCCCTGGCGCCGATGCGACGCCAGGCCGACATTGGCGGCATGCGAACGCGACGGACTCGACGCGGAGGCCTCACGCGGCGGCGGTTGCTCGGATGGGCCGGGCTGACCGGCCTGCTGGGGTGCTCGCGCCGCTCGCCCGTCGCGCCCCCGCAGGAGGGCTCGACCATGGATTTCGACATCGTCATCGTCGGCGGCGGACCGGCCGGCCTCAGCGCCGCCCTCGCGCTCGGGCGCGCCCGCAAGCGCGTGCTCGTGTGCGACGCCGGCGCGCCGCGCAACCTCGCCGCCGCCCACATCCAGGGCTTCGTCACCCGCGACGGCACGCCGCCCGCGGAGTTCCGCCGGATCGCCCGCGCCGAGCTGACCGCCTATCCGGGCGTCGTCGTGCGCGACACCCGGGTGCTCGACATCGCCGCGCAGGCCCCCGACGCCTTCGCCGTCACCCTCGCCGGCGACGCCCGCGTGACCGCGCGCCGCGTGCTGCTGTGCACCGGCCTCGTCGACGAGCTGCCGCCGCTGCCCGGCATCGCCGAGTTCTGGGCCACCAGCGTGCATTTGTGCCCCTACTGCCACGGCTGGGAGCTGCGCGAGCGGCCGCTCGGCTACCTGTGCCCGGACCCGGCGATGCTCGAGTGGGCGCTGCTGCTGCGCGGCTGGTCGCCCACGGTCGTGGTGTTCACCGACGACGCCTTCGCCGTGCCCGCCGACACGCGCGCGCACCTGCAGCAGGCCGGCGTGGCGATCGAGCCGCGCAAGCTGAAGCGGCTGGTCGGCGCCGGCACGCTGACCGCGGCCGAGCTGACAGACGGCGACCGGATCGCCATCGAGGGCCTGTTCGTGCGGCCGAAGCAGCATCAGGTCCCGATCGTCGCCGGCCTCGGGCTCACGCTCGACGAGCACGGCTTCGTCAAGGTCGACGATTTTAAGCAGACCTCGCGCCCGGGCATCTACGCCGCCGGCGACCTCACGACCGGCCTGCAGGGCGCCATCTTCTCCGCCGCCGCCGGCTACCTCGCCGGTGCCGCGATCAACCACGGCCTGACGACCGAGCTGGCGCTGCGCGGCGAGCTCGAGTGACCGCGCCTCATGTCCTCGAGGACATGCTCTTGAGGCCATGTCCTCGAGCAAATGTCCTCAAGGACATCAACAAAAAAATCACTCGGCCCGCGCGCGCCGCTGCTCCGCGCGCCAGGCCGCCGGCGTGCAGCCGTGCTCGCGGCGGAACAGACGGATGAAGTGCGTGGGGTCGAGGTCGCCGACCCGCCCTGCGATCGCCTCGACCGTCTCGTCGCTGGTGAGCAGGCGCCGGCGGGCCTCTGCCAGCCGCCCGGCGGCGATCCACTGGTGGGCAGTGCGGCCCGTGGCCCGCCGCAGCGCCGTCGTCACGTACGCCGGCGAGCGGCCCAGCGCCGCCGCGACGTCGCGCAGCGAGATCGGCGCGAGGCAGCGGCGCTCGATGAACCGCAGCGCCTGCGCCACCACCGGCGCCGCCGACGACGGGTCCCCCGCCGGCGCCGCGCGCACGACCTCGGCCAGCACCAGCGTCAACAGGCTGCGCTGCACCTGCGCCTGCAGGGCCGTCGGCGCCTGCGACGACTCCTCGCGCAGCTCGGCGATCACCCGCCGCAGGTGCTCCTGACGCGGGCCCGGGATCGGCAGCACCGCGGCCGCGCCGGCCCGCACGCGCTCGAACGGCTCGAGCAGCGCCGCGTGCTCGGAGGCCGCCAGGTAGACCGGGTCGAAGCCGACGCCCCACGCCTCGGCCCCGCCGCCGCAGATCGTCCGGTGCGCCTCGCCGGCCGGCACGAGCTGCACGTCCCCGGCCTCGACCCGCACGCGTCCGCGCTGCTCGACCTCGGCGCGGCCGTCGACGTAGAACACCACCGCCGCGAAGCCGTGCACCACCGGCCGCTGCGGGCCGACGCAGCGGCCCACCTGGTGGTGCCGGACGAACACGGGCCGGTCTTCGCTGCGATCGAGGCGCATGCCTCAGGCGTAATGCAATCCGAATCCACTTGCAACCCGATTGCATAAATACCGCCCACCTGCGACCCGAGCACGAGGATGGCGCCAGGCGGCCGACCCCGGCTCACTTCCGCGAGCGCGGAGCCGCCGCGAGCTGTCGCCGGCCGGGCGCATCACGGCTCGCAATCCACCGTGCGTCTCACGGTCGGCTTCGCCCTCGCCACGCGCCGCTCTCGATGACATGTGAGCCGCTGCACGACGCCAGCGCGCCTCGAGGTTCGCGTGCATCGACGGCCCCGCGTGTCCGCACGCCCGCGTGAGCCCGGCGACGCGCCGACCCCTGGCGAGCGCCGGCGGGCTTCCGCTATGGTGACCGTCCACTCCCATGTCGACCCGCTGTCTGCTGTTCGTCCCGCTCCTCCTCTCCCTCGCCTGCGGCGGCAGCGACCCGGGCGCCAGCACCGGCACCGACGATTCGACCTCGACCGGCCCCGGCAATTCGACCGGCACCACCGCCAACCCCGGCCCGACCAGCACCAGCGTCGACCCGACCACCTCGAATTCGACGACCGGCAGCCCCACCGGCACCACCACCACCACCGGTGACGACACGACCACGACCTCGAGCCCCGTCACCTCGACGACGACGAGCACCACCGACGGGCCCGACACGACCACCACCACCGGCGATCCCGACACCACCACCGGCGGCGTGATCGACGGCTTCCTCATCGGCGTGCACACGGCCGACGTCTCGCCGACCGACGCGCACCTCAACAAGAACGTCTACATGGGCGCCTACGGGGCCCCGTTCACGCGCGGCCCGGCCCAGGGCGTGCACGACGCCATCTTCGCCCGCAGCTTCGCCATCGAGGGCGACGGCGGCGGCGTGATCATGTCGATCGTCGACCTGCCCGGCATGGGCAACCAGAACACCCGCGCCGTGCGCCAGAAGGTCGCCGAGCTCACCGGCCTCGACGAGGGCCAGATCCTCGTCGGCACCACCCACAGCCACTCCGCGCCCGACCTCATGGGCCTGTGGGGCGGCGTGCCCGGCGACTACCGCGACTACATCAACGACGAGATCGCCCACAGCATGGCCGCCGCGTGGGACGCCCGCGTCCCGGCCACGCTGGCGGTCGCCACCGTCAAGGCGCCCAACAACAACCGCCGCGGCTGGGGCTTCACCGACGACGACATGACGATCCTCGACGCCAAGGACCTCGACGGCGAGCGCATCGGCACGCTCGTCAACTTCGCCGCCCACCCGGTGATCCTCGGCGAGGGCAACAAGGAGATCTCGTGCGACTACGTCGGCTACTCGGTCCAGAAGATCGAGGCGGCCCTCGGCGCGCCCGCCAGCCTGTTCAACGGCGCCCTCGGCGACGCCACGCCCAAGGTCCCCGCCGGCGAGTACCCCGACGATTTCGCCCGCGCCCAGGCCTACGGCGAGCTGCTCGCCGACCTCGCCATCGCCGCCGTCGAGACCGCCGAGCCGGTCGAGGGCTCGCTGGTGTGGTCGCACACCGAGTGGGAGCAGGGCGTCGACAACCTGCTGTTCCAGCTGGCCGCCGGGCTCGGGATCCTCCAGTTCGACTTCGAGTCGATGGGCCTGTCGCAGGTCGTCACCACCCAGAGCACCTACTTCCGCCTCGGCACCCAGATCCAGGGCGTGGCCTTCCCCGGCGAGTCGCTGACCCGCAACGGCCTGGCGATCAAGGAGACCATGAAGGCCCCGCACAAGCTGATCCTCGGCAACACCGGCGACGCCCTCGGCTACTTCATCCCCAGCGACGAGTGGCAGACCGGCAAGAACGACAACTACGAGGAGACGGTGTCCCTCGGCAAGACCGCCGGCGACACCGCCCGCAACAAGATCAACGCCCTGGTCACCGCCGACAACGCCAACTTCTGAGCCCCGGCGCACCTGCACCTTTGGACATGCCCGATCGAGCCTGCCCGTTCGGACATGCTCGATCGGACATGACCCACCCTCGCCCGCCTAGCCCGGCACGCGCGCGGGCCGGCCGTCCGGGGGCGTCGGCGCGACCACGCGGAACGTGACGCGCACGCGGTCGATGTGGCCGTCGCCGTCGGCCACGGAGATCGGCAGGACCCAGTCGCCCGGCTCGGAGAGATCGAGCGCGAGGGTCCACTGCGTCCCCTCGGAGTTGGTCGGCCAGCCCTCGGGGAAGAACGCCGAGGCGGTCGCCCCGGTCGGCGGGTCGACGGCCTCGAACGTCAGCATCAGCGGGTAGGTCGGCGTCTCCATCGTGGACTCGTCGTCGTCGTCCATGAAGTCCGGCCCCGTGCGCACGTCGAGGGCGACCCGCGTCCGCCCCGGCACCGACGGCCAGGCGAAGTTGCTGTTGGGGAACGGCGAGAACTCGAGCACGTAGAGCCCCTCGTCGGTCTCGATCGGCCGCCCCGCGACCACGTACTGGACCGACATGTCCGGCTCGCCCCCCGGGGCCGGCTCCGTCGGCGGAGCGCACCCGCCCGTCATCAGCAGCCCCGCGATCGTGCAACCCATCAGCCCGCCGAAGTTCGACATACGACCTCCTGCCGCCAAGCGTAGCCCGCGAGCCGGCGACGACCACCCGCAGCGCTTGCGCGGGCCGGCCCCGCCGCCGGTAGGAATTGCTCGCAGCCGGCCAAGACGACCGGGCGAGCGACGATATGTCCCGAGAGACATATGACAGATTCCAGCGGGCCCGGCTCGTGACATGTCTCCATGGACATGTCCTTCGCGCCCTGTCCGCCTGCCCCTCGGGACAGGCGGGCTCAGGAGATGTCGTGCTTCTTCAGCAGCCGCTTGAGCTGGTCGCGGCTGCGCAGCCCGAGCTCGCGCCAGGCCCGGTCGCGCACCCCGCCGACGCGGGCCAGCGCGGCGACGATCTGCTCGCGCGACAGCTCGCGCGGGTCGGTCGAATCGGCGCTGGCGGCGGTCGGCGGCGGGGTAGCCGGGCGGACCACAAAATCGGCCGGCAGGTCGAGCAGCGAGCCCGAGCTGGTGGCGATCGCCCGCCACAGCAGCTCGGTCAGCTCGCGGGTGTGGGCGCTGAAGCGATGGTGCGCCAGCGCCACCACCAGGCGGGCACCGAGCACCGGCTCGCCGCCGACGAAGAAGCGCTCGGCGATCGCCGGGTCGCGGGCCGCGAACCCGCGCAGCAGGTGCCGCGCCACCAGCACCACGTCCTCCGGTCGCTCGCCGAAGCCGGGCACGCCGACGCGGTGGGCGAAGCGGGCCAGGAAGTCGTGCTTGAGCTCGCCGGGCTGGCGGTTGGTGGCCGCCAGCACGCGCACGTCGGCGGCGCGCATCGACGAGTCGCCGAGGCGCTGGTACTCGCCGCTGTCCATCACCCGCAGCAGGCTCGCCTGCAGCGTCTCCGACAGCTCGCCGATCTCGTCGAGGAACAGCGACGAGCGGTCGGCGTCGCCGAACAGCCCGCTGCGATCGGGCGTGCCCGGGCTCGGATAGTCCTTGAGGTTGCCGAACAGCTCGGGGTCGATCAGCCGCTCGGGGATCGTCGCCGCGTTGCGGGCGATCAGCGGCCGCGCGCCGCGGCTCGAGGCGGCGTGGATCGCCCGCACCACCAGCTCCTTGCCGGCCCCGCTCGGCCCCTCGACCAGCACGTGCCCGTCGCGCTGGGCCAGGAACAGGATCTGCTGGCGCAGCAGCCACGCCGCCGGCGACTCGCCGACCAGCCCGAACCGGTCGACCGTGCCGAACGGGAACACGTCGGGCCAGCCGCCCGGCCGCGGCCAGTCGAGCGGCCGCCGCGTCACCAGCAGCACGAACCGACCGACCGCCTCGATCGTGTCGCCGGGCGCGACCGCGGCCTCGCGGGTCGGCTGGTCGTTGATCCGCAGCTCGCCCTTGCCGATGCCCTCGACCGCCAGCTCGTCGCCCTGCTCGAGCGTGATGCGGATCTGCCAGCGCGACACCCGGGCCGCCTGGAACGGCCCGCGCTCCTCGCTCGAGAACGGCCGCAGCCGCCGCAGCGTCAGCGGCAGCGAGCCGTCCTCGTAGCTCTCGATCGCCCGCCCGAGCGTGAAGCTCATGCCCCGCGCCGTCGGCGGCAGCACCACGACCTCGCCGACCCGCTCCGGCTCGTCGTGCGACCACAACACCACCAGCGCCGGCGCGAACCGCTGCGGCGCCGTGAAGTCGCGGTCGTAGACGATCTCCGCCGTCTCCGACAGCGTCGACTCGTGCGGTTGTCGTCGACCCTGCATGCTCGTCGGCCGACGTTATGCAGTTCGCCCGCGCGATGCCAGCGGGAAGCGTCCTCCGCACAATGCGCGCTTTCGCCCGACGGGGCCCGCCGCCCCGCTCGCTGCAATTCCGAACCACAGCCCGGATTACCTCGCGGACACCTGCTCGCCGCACCATCGCCGCCCGTGAGCGATGCGCGCCTCGACCTCTCGCGCCGGTGCCCCGCCGCCGCCGCCGCTGCGCCGCGCGCCAGCCCTCGGCGCGCGCGGCTCGAGCCGCGGACCCGCGATCCCGCGGCGGCCCGCGGTCACCATCGCCGGGGTCGTCACCGCCCGTCCGCTCGCCACCCGCCCGCCGTCGCCGCGCTGCCCGCCCGCGAGGGCGACGCACGGGACGAACGGCTTCCGCCCGCCGCCGGGCGTCCCGTGGTCGGGCTCGAAGTCGCAGCGCCTGGGCGCCGCCGCGGAGGCCGCGGATCCTCGACCTGGCCGAAAGAGCAGGCCGGCGCTCGCCGCGGACCCGCGCGCCGCCCCACCCTCGCCCGCCCGCCCGGCCAAGACCGCCGCTCTCCGCTGCGGCGGGACGCCGGCGCTCGCGGCGGTCGTCCGCGACGGCCTCGCCGGCGTCCTCGGCCTCTATGTCCTTCGGGACAGACCAGCGGACCCGCGCCCCGACGCATCGCCGCCGCTGCTCGACGGCGTCCTCGGCCTCTATGTCCTTCGGGACAGACCAGCGGACCCGCGCCCCGACGCATCGCCGCCGCTGCTCGACGGCGTCCTCGGCCTCCATGTCCTTCGGGACATCCCACGGGGTCCTGCCCCCGACGCCCCGACGTCGATCGAACATGGCCCCGGGGACATGTCGATGGCGCCGCCCCGGCGTCCGGCGCTCCGCCGTCACCGCCTCCGCCGGCCCTCCGCGCCGCTCCCACCGGGCCCGTCGCGGCCGCTCCCCCCGCTGCCGCAGCGTCGCCTGCCATTTTTTTAAGCATGTCTTCTTCGCCATCTCGGATCTCCCTCTCGCGCGACGCGAACGACCCGGAGCGCCTGCGCGCCCCGGGCCCCTGGAAGACCGACCGACGGGCGCGCGGCTCGCTCCCTGGCGCGAGCGCGGCTGTGCGGGCGGTCGGCGGCGGCGGTCAGTCGTGCAGGCCGAGCCACATACACACTTCGATGTCGATGAAGATCGGCGTGCTGCCCTGACCGTCGTCGTCATCGTCGTGGTGGTCGTCCCAGCGCGCCCCCGCGGTGCAGAACGCCGCCCCGTCGCCTTCGCACTGGCTGCGGCAGGTCGCCGCCCGCTCGGCCTGACAGGCCCCCAGCGCCGAGGCCGAGCGCGCGCGGTCGCCGAGCGCGTCGAGACACAGCGGCGTCATCGCCTCCGCCGTGCAGCTCGCCAGGCACTGCGGGCCCTGGTGGATCTCGCAATCATAGTCGCGGTCGACCGCCAGCTGGACCGCGACGCAGATCAGCAGCTCGAACGAATCGTCGTCGCAGCCGTCGCCCCAGCAGAACTCGGTCGCCGGCGCCGGCGTGGCCAGCGGGCGCGCCTCGCCCTCCGCGGAGATCGCGAACGGGAGGGCGAACGCGAGGAGCGGGGCGAGCATCATCATCTTACGCATCATGGTGAGTCCTTTCGCAGCGGCGCCGGTGTGCATTCCGGAGCCGCCCCGAATCCTACGCCGACGACCTCGCCGCGCAACCGCGGCCTGTAGCGACCCGCACGAATGATCATAGTCGTCACACGACTTTCGACATTCAGCCAAAGTCCGCGAGCGCCGAAGACGGCGCCGCCGGGGGCGTCATTCCGACGCCCCCGGCCGACTCCGTCCGCAGCGCCCTGCGGCCGCGATGATTCGCCTCGAAACGCGGGGGTGGGCCCCCGCTCCGCCGCGCGCCCGGGCGGACGCCGAGGCCCCCGACCTGTCCGCACTCCCCAGGACGTCAGGTCGCGCTGGCCCCGGAGCCGCCCGCGACGGGCCCGTCGTCCGCGTGCAGGACGCGGACCCGTCACGCGCGCGCGCCGGTCCCGGGGCGATTAACCGGCCTCGATGCCGGGGCCGATGCACGCGAGTAGATCGACGAACACCGCCGAATCACCGCCGGCGTACGAATCGACGCAGTCCTCGTCCCCCTCCTCGCAACCGGCGAATGCCTGGCTCGGTCGCTCGCGCTCGCAGAACGCGGCCCCGGCGACCTCGCACTGGCTGCGGCATACCGCCACGGTCTCGGTCTGACAGGCCGCGAGGTCGCGGGGCGTCGCCCGGTCGCCCACCTCGTTCAGGCACCCCTGGCCGACCGCGTCGAACGTGCAGGAGACCAGGCACGCCGGCCCCTTCCGCACCTCGCACGCGCGGGCCTCGAACCCGAACTGCAGCCCCGCGCACCGCGCGAGGTCGAGCCCGGGCGGCTCGTCGTCGCTGCAATCGTCGGCCCCGCAAAATTCGGCCTCCGGTAGCTCCGCCGTCGCCGGCCGCGCCGCGGTCACCTGGGACAGCACGAACGGCAATGCGAACCCAAAAGTAGTCGCTGACACCATGACAAATCGCAGCATCTCGTCGCTCCTTCGGTCGCCGGCCATTCGCCGGGACGCATGGTCCGAATATTTCGCCCCTCGTCCGCGACTGCCACGAGACGGTGTGGAGATGCGCAACCCCGGGGCGACGCCCGCGCCCCCCAGAAGCCCGCGAAAGCCTGCCCATCGCCCGAGGAACACCGTTATCGCCGAGCGCGGCGCGCTCCGGACGGCGGCTGGGCCGCCCGTGCGGGTCTCCACAATCGCGACCCGAAGCGCACGCTGCCGCAATCGCCTACATCGGCGACGACCTCGGCGATCGGGCACCTCGCTTTACAAACGGCGATTCGTCGCTCGCGGCTAACCCCGCGGGATCGTTGCCGCGGCGCCGCGGGCGAGCTCGCCGCCGGAGCCGGCCGCGCACCGCCAACGGTCCTGTGGCGGCCCCTCGCTGCTATTTCTTGTCGAGCGACACGGAGCCGACATCGAACACTTCACCGGGCTTCATCTCGACCCCCAGGTCCGAGCCCATCGTGATCCGCCACTTGCCCTCGGAGTTGATGGCGATCCCGTACGCGCCGAGCGGCACCTCCGCGAACGTCCACTCGCCGTTGCTGTCGGTCCTGCCGGCGAACTTGACCGAGCTGTCGGCGCACGGTGACTTGGTGAACATCATGCTCGGGCTCGGGCACAGCTCGACCTCGATCCCGACCACCGGCTGCCCGCCGCGCAGCAGCTTGCCCTTGAGCCCGCCCGTCTGGATCGGTCCGGCTGTCGGCAGCTCGGCCGGGCCCGCGCCGGCCACGGCCACGCCGACCACCTCGCCCGACAGCTCCGGCACCGCGCCTGACCGCCATTCGATCTTCGCGTCACCCGGCCCGAGGATCGTCACCCCGATCTCGCTCCCGACCCACACCCGCCCCGCCGCGTCGACCGCCAGCGCTCGCACGCCCTCGGACATGTAGTCCTTCTTCCGCCACACCTTCGTGGTCGTCGGCGTCGAGATCACGAGGTCGAACAGGTTGCGCGCCGCGATCGTGCCATCTGTCCCGAGAGCCAGGTCGCTGTACGACGGGATGCTGCCGCCGCCGAGCTTGACCGCCACCGCGTCGGCCGGCCCCGGCCCCAGCTTGATCAGCGTCGCCGACGCCAGCGCATAGACCGTCCCGTCGGCCGCGCGCTCGATCCCCTCCATGAACAGCCGGTCCTTGATCTTCCCCAGGTCGAGCGTGCTCCACGTCCCCCTGTCCTTGACGTGGATCCCGTTCGACGAAGCGACCCACACCTTGCCCGCGCGGTCGACCGCGATCGCCTTGACCATGTCGTCGCCGGCCCCGATCGTCGCCTTCTCCTCGCGCGTCCACGCCTTGCCGTCCCAGTGCGACACCCCGCCGAAGCCCGCCACCCACAGGTCGTCGTCGGCGGTCACGAACAGCTCGTCGATCGTCCCGGTCTCCTTGAAGTCGCCGCGCGCGACCTCCTTGAACTCGTCGGCGGCGAGCGTCGGCAGCTTGTAGATCGTCTCGAACCCGACCACCCACAGCGCCCCGTCGTCGGCGACGTGGAGGTTCTTGATCAGCCTGTCCGGCCCGTTCGCCAGCGGCGTGAACTTGCCCTGATCGAGCCGCACGATCCCCTTCTTGTCGATGGCGAAGAACGCCGGCCCCGGCACCTGCGGCGCCGGCGGCGACGTCGGTGTCGGCGTCGCCGCCGGCTCGCCCGGCTCCGCCGGCGGCTCGGCCTTCGTCGCGTCCTTCGTCTCGTCCTTCGCCTCGAGCTTCGCCTCCGGCGCTGGCGGCGGCGTCGTCTTGCTCACCTGCAGCTCCGGCCTGGCGACGAGCGGCGGGCTCGTGGTCTCGCCGCAGGCCAGCGCGAACGACCCGAACAGCAGCGCGAGGGACCTGGGGGCTTGTTTCATGGGCGCGCGAGGGTGCCACGACCGCGCCCGCCGCGAGAAGCCCCGAACGCCGCCTCGCAGCGGACGCGGCCGTCCCGTGTCTGCCTCGAAGGCTGGCGCCGATGTCGTGACGTCGGCGCCGCGTCCGGCGTTCGAGGGTCCGCGGGGGCGAGAAAACCCTGTACCCGCGCCGCGGTGCGATTGTTGCACCGCACGCCATCGATGCCGCAGTTCAAGCTTCGATCCCGCCACCTGCTCGCCCTTTCCCTCGCCGCCCTCGCCCCTGCCTGCGACCCCGAGGAGGCCCTGGAGGAGATGGTGGTGTCCTCGGTGCGTCGCCCCTGTGTCGGCCTCGAGCCGATGCTCTGCCTCCGCTACGCCGAGGACGGCGGCGAGTTGAAGTCCCACTATTCCGGCATCCAGGACTTCACCCACCGCTGGGGCGTCGAGACGCGCCTGCGCTACCACGTCGAGGCCGTCGAAAAACCCGACGCCGACGCTCCGAGCGAGCACTGGATCGCCGACGAGATCGTCAGCGAAGCGCAGGACCCCGTCGGCACCCGGTACGACTTCAATTTCCATGAGAGCGCGCCGGACAGCGGCTGGTTCGTGGCCTCGGGCGAGCGGCTGCGCATGATCGACACCGAGGTCGACTGCGCCCCGGCGCTGTGCGCCGAGGTCCTGAGCCGGCTCGCCGCCAGCACCCCCTTCGCCGCCGGATTCGAGCTCACCGCCGACGAGGCCGTGCCGCTGCGCCTGGTCTCGCTGCAGGACATCCCCTAGCCGTTCGGACATGCCCGACGGGACATGCCCCTTCGGGCATGTCCCGAATCATCACACCCTGCGCGTCACCAGCGAGTCGTAGAGCGCCGGGGTGTCGGCTTGCAGGCCCTCGAACCACTGGAAGAACTTCGGCAGCATCGCCTTTTGGTCTGGCGTCAGGTAGTCGAAGTTGGACCCGCGGTCGTTGACCTCCCAGAACTCGGGCGTATCGAGGTTGGCCAGCTCGATCCACATCGAGCGCAGGCGGCGGGGGTCTTCCAGGCGCATGTCTTCGGCGATCCGGCGCGCCAGCGACGACGCGCCGTAGACCAGGTAGTGCGTCGCCAGCTTGATCTGGGCCTTTCGCACCCCGCGCAGCGCCTTGGCCTTGTCGGACGACTCGGTCGCGTCGTCGACCGCGAGGAAGATCTTGAGCAGATCGTCGTGGCACTCGCTGCTGAGCTGGAACGCCCGCTGGCACATCGTGCCGATGTCGTGGGCGATCACCTCGGCCACGAACGCCATGTTGCGCTGGAACGCCACCCCCGAGTAGTAGCGCATGCGGTGCGCGATCTCGATGGCGCGGTCGGCCAGCGTCTTGTCGCGGTCGATCACCGTCGGCTTCGACCGCTTGCCGATCTCGAGCACCGTCTCGCCGAGCTGGCGGTACTGGTGGAGGATGTTGTACGCGGTGCGGATGTCCGACGCGTTGAGGGTCGCGCGCAGGTACGTGTTGAAGAACTTGATCGTCAGGTCGAGCGCGCGCAGGTCGCCGTAGACCGAGGCGGCCTCGCCGAGGCGGCGGGTGTTGATGGCGAGCAGGTAGCAGATGTCCTTGATCTGGCTCTGCCCCTCGGTGAACAGCATCTGGTACTGGCGCAGCACCTTCCACTCGAGCCAGGTCCGGCGGTGGCGGAGGTCGGTGATCGCCTCTGGCGACAGCGACACGAAGTCAGGGCTCTGGCGGTCGGGGATCTTGAACCACTCGAGCACCATGCCGTTCTTCATCTCGCCGTACTCGACGCAGAACTCGCGCAGCGCGTCGATCGTCGTCGAGACGATGTTCTTGTCCTTCTGCTGCAGCGCGTTGAGGCCGATGTTGGTCAGGTGCTCGACCGCCTCGACCGCGCTGCGCTGGCGCTGCTCGATGGTGATCGACTGACGGCCGAGCTTGGTGGTGCAGGCGTCGAGCCCGTTGGTCTTGATGCGGCCGATGATCTTGTTCGGGTCGAGGAAGTCGAACACGTACGCGAAGTACGGGAACAGCAGCAGCAGGCTGGCCGTCATCAGCACCATGGAGAACATCACGTCCCAGCGCGGGCCGGCGTAGTCGGCCCCGTCGAGCGAGAAGTTCACCCACACCACGAACAGCGTCGAGACGACGAAGAACCCGAGCACCAGCATGTTGGTGCGCGCGCGGAAGAACAGCACCGTGATGTGCGGCGTGAACCGGGTCGCCGCCAGCTGGACGATGATGCTCGAGACGGTGAGCGCCAGCCCGAGGACCGCCGCCATCACCTCGCCGAGCCCGCCGACGGTGTTCTGCGCCTTCTCGAGGTCCTGGTGGATCAGCCGGTCGACCAGGCTCAGCTCGTCGGCGCCGGTGTACGACAGCACGTTGAGCCAGAACGACAGCAGGTAGAACACCACCACCACGGCGCCGATCATCACCAGCGGCACCGACCACGTCTTGAGGGCCAGGCGGTACTGCCCGCGGGCCTGCTGCCGGCGCCGGATCTCCGCCTCGCGCGGCTGGCCGTCGACCGGCAGCCGGCGGAGGATCATCGACCGGCTGGCGTGGAGCGTGTCGTCGAGCTTCTCCTCGCGCGTGACCGCGGTCGGCGACACGCTCGGCTCCTGCGGTCGCTGCGGCGGCGGCTGCGGCCCCTGCGCTGCCTTCGGCTCGTCGTCCACGGGCGCCACGGTAGCAGAGGTCGAGCCGCTGGGGTTAGAGTGCCCCGGCCATGCTGCTGGCCATCGACGTGGGCAATTCCAACACATCCATCGGGGTGTTCGCGGGGGCCGAGCTGCGATGCGAGCTGCGCCTCGCCACCCAGCGCAACTGGACCCGCGACGAGCTCGCGGTCGCCGTCGAGCGCGTGCTTGCGCTCGTCGGCATCCGCTTCGCCGACCTGCGCGACGCCGTGGTCGCCAGCGTGGTCCCGCCGGTGGTCGGCCCGCTCCTGCGGGCCCTGTCGCACTACGCGGGGCTCGAGGCCCTGGTCGTCGAGCCGGGCCTGCCGACCGGCATGCCGATCCTTTACGACCCGCCGCACGAGGTCGGCGCCGACCGGATCGTCGCGGCCGTGGCGGCCCACAGCCGCTACGGCGCGCGCGGCACGGCGGGCGCTTCCGAGCCGCCGTGCGGGGTCCTCGTCGTCGATTTCGGCACCGCCACGACCTTCGACGTCGTCACCCCCGCGCCCGAGTACCTCGGCGGCGTCATCGCCCCGGGGATCGGCATCAGCGCCGACGCCCTGTTCGCCCGCGCCGCCAAGCTCCCGCGCGTCGACATCACCCGCCCCGCCCGCGTCATCGGCACCAACACGATCATGGCCGTGCAGTCCGGACTCCTGTACGGCTACGTCGGCCTGGTCGAGGGCATGATCCGCCGGATCCGCGGCGAGCTCGATCACCCCGTCACCGTCGTCGCCACCGGCGGCTTCGCCCCCGACGTCGCCCGCGAGACCGACGTGATCGACGTCGTCGACGACGCCCTCGTGCTCGAGGGCCTGCGCATCGTCCACGGCCTCCATCGCCCGCCCGCCGCCTGACGGCGCCCCCGCCGCGGGCCCCTGCCACCCGCATGTGGTACGGTTCGAGCCGTGGAGGCCGCGCGCAAGCTCAAGACCTACGAGGATCTGCTGGCGATCCCCGAAGAGGTGCGCGCCGAGCTGCTCGCCGGCGAGATCATCGCCCAGCCCGGCGGCCTGTCCGATCACAGCCGCGTGCAGCGCAGCATGAGCCGCTTCATCGGCGGCCCTTTCGACGACGACACCGACGGCCCGGACGGTTGGTGGATCTTCCTCGAGATGGACGTCCGCTTCACGCGCCACGACGTCACCCGCCCGGACCTGGTCGGCTGGCGCCGCTCCCGGCTGCCCGCTCCCGCCGGCATGCGCCCGATCGACGTCGTCCCCGACTGGATCTGCGAGGTCCTCTCGCCCTCCAACGCCCGCCACGACCGCGTGTTCAAGGCCCGGCTGTACGCCGAGCACGGCGTCCCTTATTACTGGCTGATCGACCCGGCCGAGCGGACCCTCGAGGCTTATGTCCTTCGGGACAGCCAGTGGCTGCGCGCCGGCGCCTGGGACGACACCGAGGTCGCCCGCGTCCCGCCGTTCGAGGCCATCGAGCTGCCGGTCGGTCGGCTGTTCTTCCCGCGGCCGCCGACCTGACCCTTCGGCCATGTTGCACCCGCCCCTCAGCGACGCCCGCCTCGGCGCCCGCGTGCACCGGCTGGTCGGCCCCGACGCCGGCCCCGCGCAGCGCGAGCTCGCCGCCCGCGCCCTCGTGCCTGCCTCCGGCAGCGACACCTGGCTCGCGCTCTATCACCTGTGGGCGCTCGGGCACGCGCCGCACGCCGACATCGCCGGTCGCACCGCCGTCGAGCTCCCGGGCCCTGCCATCTTCGCCGCCCTGGCCGACCCGCTGCTGCCCGCCCCCGCGCTCGACTTCATGGCCCGCCGCCGGCTCACCCACGCCGACGAGCTCGCCGTGCTCGTGCGCCACCCGCAGGTCGACGCCGACACCCTCGCGCTGGTCGCCCGCTGCGGCCCCCCGCGCGCCTGCGAGGCGATCGCCCTCGCGCACGCGCGCATGCTCGCCGCCCCCGCCATCCTCGCCGCCCTCGCCCGCAACCCGCGCTGCCCGGGCGCCATCCTCCACGCGGCCGTCGAGCTCGGCGCCCGCGAGCGCGCCCCCGGCCTGCGCGGCCTGCTGCAAGCCTTGCTCTCGGGACATGTCCCTCACGACAGGTCCGACGATCACGCCGCGCGCCAGCTCGCCGCCCTCCGCTCGCGCGCCGGCGACGACCTCGACCCGGCCCCGCCGCTGCCGCCCGATCCGCCCGTCGACGACCTGCCGGTCCCGCTCGCGCCCGCGCTCGCCCCTCTGCCGCTTGCGCCCGCCAGATCGCTCCCACCGCCCGCCGCCGGCGTCGCCTGCGTCCTCGATCCCACGACCCCGCTGCCGCTGGCGATGAGCCTGCTGTGGCGCCTGCGTCGGCCCGACCTGCGCCGCGTCGCCGACGCCCGCCGCCTCCCCCGCCCGCTCGTCGCCGCCGCCCGCCGGAGGCTCGGCCCATCATGACTCACCCGTCCCGCATGCTCCGCTCGTCGCTCTCCTCTCGCGCTGCCCGCCCCGGGAGGCCTTGCCCATGAATCGCCTCCGCATCGCCCTCGCGCGCTGGGGCGGCATGTTGCTGCGTCCGCGGGCCACCGTCGCCGCCCTCTCGCCCGACGACGGCGCGCGGGACGGCCTCGTCTTCATCCTGCTCCTGGCCGTCGGCGCCCACCTCTTGCCGCTCGGCGACGCCGTGGCCGACTTCTCCGCCATGGCCAGCTTCGCCGCCCTCCCCGCCTTGCTGGCGGGCTTCACCGTCCTCATCCCCTGGCTCGTCACCACCCTCGCCGTCGAGGCCATCCTCGGCCCCCTGCGGTCCTTCCGGGCCGCCCTCTGCATGCTGCCGATGCTGCTCGCGGTCGTGTTCGCGCGCCTCGCCGCCGGCCTCGGCCACCCGCTACCTGTCCCCAAGTACAGCCTCGAGATCGCCGGCGCCGTGCTGGCCGCCGGCCTCGCGCTGTGGGTCCGGCCCGCCGTGTGCCTGTCCCCGGAGACAGCCGCCCCCGCGCCCCGCCGCCCTGCCTCCGCCCTCGTCGGCGCCCTCGTCCTGCTGCTGCCGCTCATCAGCGCCGGCCGCGACGCCGCCGACCTCGCCGCCCACTGGCAGACCCTCGCCCCCGTGGCCGTCGGCGAGGCCGTGCCCGATTTCCATGCCGAGGACCTCGAAGGCGCCGACTTCACCACCGCCGACCTGCGCGGCGGGGCGCGCCTGCTGGTCTTCTTCACCAGCTGGTGCGGCGTCTGCAACGACGAGATGAGCAAGTATGTCGCGCTTCATCAGGACCTCGCGAGCAGCGGCTTCGAGGTCGTCGGCGTCAACTGCGACCGCGAGGGCGACCAGCGGGCGATCGCCGCCCGTTACCGCGACGACAAGCAGTTGCCCTTCCGCATCGTGCTCGACCGCGGCGCGCTGGCCCGCGCCTTCCGCCTGTCCGTCTACCCCCACCTCGTGCTGGTCGACGCGCTCGGGCAGATCCGCTGGGTCCACCAGGGCCGGGCGATGGACAGCACCCTGCGCGACGCCATCGCCGCGGCCACCCGGCCAGACCCCTGAGCCGCCGCGCGCCGCTGCTCGCCTGCGCCTCGCTGGCGACGACGGCCTCGATCGCCACCCCGCGCTCGGCCTCGCGCTCGCCACGTCCGCCACATCGAAGTCGGCGACGTGTACGATCCAGCCGGCCAGTGATGCACCGGTCGCAGCGGCGGCTTCGACCTCGACGCGCTGGCCGCCGTGCACGCGCCATGAGCTTCCACCTCTACAACCGACACGCCCAGGCCCACGTCGGCAAGCGCTTCCCCGGCGCCACCGTCCTCGACCTGACCTCGCGCGGACCTGACCCATGGGTCAGGTTCAGCCCCTTCTACCCGCACGGCGCCATCCCCTTGCCGTTCACCCCTGGCCGCACCGCCGCCTCGGTCGAGGGCGTGTGGCAGGCGCTCAAGGTGTTCGCCACCGAGGACGTCGACCCGAGCAAGCTCGACGTCACCGCCATGAAGGGCCTCAAGCGCACCGTGCGGCGCCTGGGCGCCTGCCTCGGCCACCGCGACGGCCTCGGCGGCGCGCGCCTGCTGGCGTACGGCGAGGCGCGCCGGCAGATCTACCTGCCCACCTACCGCTGGGTCCTGGACCATCACCTCGGCGCCGAGCTCGCCGAACTGCGCCGCCTCGGCGCCGAGGGCCCGGTCGTCCTGCTCGACTACGAGACCAACCCCGACCCCGACGACCTCAGCCGCCCGCTGTCCCACGTCGGCCTGGTCATCCACCTGCTCCAAGGGACATGGCCGCAAGAACCTGTCCCTTCCGCCTGAATTTTCGGATGGGCATGCCGCGTGAGAGCGCGGCGTCCTCGTCAGC
This sequence comes from Nannocystis bainbridge, assembly GCF_028368995.1. Taxonomy (GTDB): domain Bacteria; phylum Myxococcota_A; class Polyangia; order Nannocystales; family Nannocystaceae; genus Nannocystis; species Nannocystis bainbridge. The sequence goes on from NZ_JAQNDL010000001.1 coordinate 2,612,663, forward strand.
TCCCTGGCCGATCGCGCAGCCCCTCCGCTAGCTGCGGCTGCGCAGGCGCTCGAGCGCCTGGACCAGCGACTCGAACGCCACCCGCTCGGCCTCCGTCCGCGACAGCTCGCCGTCGACCTCGCAGATGGCAGCGCGCTCGTCGAAGCGCAGCCGCAGGTCGTCGCGCGTCGCGTCGTCCCGCACCTGCGCCAGCAGCGTCGCCGCCTGCCGAGCCCACCGGCTCGGCCCCGTCCCCGCACTCACGGCCTTCACGTCCCCTCTATGCCCCAGCCCTCGCCGGCCCGCCACGCGCCCTTCCGCGCGGCGCACATTCGCCCGGCGCGACCGTGCGCATCACATGTCCTTCAAGACATGTTCATGGGCGATTGCGCCCCGCTCCGCCCGGTTCGGAGATCGACCTGGCGGAAAGGACAGCACCCGATCTTCACTACTTCACGATTTAAACATGTCCTCAAAGACATGTAAACCGTCCAAGCGGCGGCATCTTCGTCAGCTCGAGCAGCATCGCGACAGCGACACCAGCCCTGCAGGCCGATCGTCACCCGCAGGCGGGTGAGCGGTCACGCTCTTGGCGCGTCGGAGATCATGTCCCTTGGGACATGCCGTCCCACCGCGCCCCGAATCCGCTGCGTCAACATGCGAGCCAGCGGCAGCGTGCCACCGGCGCGAGCATCACGGCAGCGGCCCCTCGCAGATGAACTTGAAGCTGTGGTCGCACATGTGATCGGCCCACTTGCCCTTCTCACCGGGGTAACCGAACACGCCGTCGCTGTCGAGCACCAGCATGCAGTCCGCGTTCTCCCACAGCAGCCACTCTTGATTGTTGGGCTCGTTGTTGCCCCACCCGTCGCCGGCCACGGCGGTGCCGTCGGACACCCACTTGAAGGTGCCCTCGGTCTCGCGATCGTTGCCGCCGAGCCACCACTGATTGGTGTTGCCCATCTCCTGCAGGAAGAAGTCGTGCTCGGCCCCGCCGTCGTCCTTGGCCAGGTGCAGCCCGTCCGCCACGCAGAACGCTTCGGCGTCCAGCCAATTTTTCCCCTCGGTGCAGAAGTAATAGAGCCGATCTTCACGCACGCGGAAGCGACACTTCTTGCACTCGTTGTTGTTGTGCTCGGGCTCGAACTCGTCGAACGACCCGTCGCAATCGTTGTCGATCCCGTCGCACATCTCCTCGATCCCCGGATGCGCGTTGGCCGACATGTCATTGCAATCGGTGTTGTCCGGCACCCAGCCTTGCTCGCCCTCGCAGACCAGCATCGGCATGTTCGGGTCGCCGTAGTTGTCGTTGTCGAAGTCCTTGTAGGCCATCACCAGCGGGCAGCCGGTCGTGCCTGGCCCGGTCGTGCTGCTCACCGGCTCCGTCGTGGTGTCGGGCTCGGTCGTCGAGGTCGTCGCCGTCGTCGTCGTCGCCGGCATCGATGTCGGATCGCCGCTCGGATCGCCGGTGCCCTCGCTCATCGACTCCGAGCCCGACACGCCGAGCGTCGTCTCGCTCGTGTCCGTCGGCCCGTCCTCGCTCGTCGGCGCCGGCCCGGTCGTCGTCCCCGAGGAGGTCGGTCCGGCCCCGCCGCTCGTCTCCGGCGTCTCGCCCAGCCCCGAGGCATCGAACGTGCAGCCCGCGAGCGCGACCACCAGGACTCCGACCCTTCGCATCGCCGAGCACTCTAGCTGGAACCCCGACTTCGCGGGCCGCCTGCACCCGCCGAAGCCTCACGCGCGCGAGCGCGAGCGCGCGCCGGCTTTGATACACTCGCGACATGCGCACGCGCTTCGCCTCCATGCTCGCAGCCCTGCTCGCTTGCACGCCCGTAACGGCCGACGCGCCGCCCAGCCAACCGCCCGCGCCGGGCTTGCCCGCGACCTCGGCCCCGCCTCCGACCACGCCGGCGCCGGCCCCACAGCCCGCGCCGGCTTCGCTCGAAGAGCGCAACGTCTCCACGTCGGCGGGCACGGCCGGCGGCGTGACCGTGCTGTGGCCGCGCATCATCCCGCGGGAGATCGTCGACGACAACCGCGGCCTCGCCTCGGCGCTGCAGCAGCAGATGCAGCGCATCGTCGAGAAGCACCTGCCGGGCCGCCCGATCGATTTCCGCCCCGAGCCCGAGCGCGTGTGCCCCAAGGATGGCTGCGCCGGCGTGTCGGTCGGTCTGCTGCTCTCGCGCCAGGGCCAGGGCTGCCTGGTCATCGCCCTGATCTCCCGCCCCGGTGTGTCGCCGACCAAGATCGTCCCCTGGGTCGGCAAGGTCCAGCTCCGCGCCGACACCGTCGGCTTCCGCGAGTGGCCCGAGTCGCAGATCACCGTCGACGACTACGTCCCCTGCAACTCGCTGCTCACGACGATGGACGCGCAGGAGCCCGCGATCGCAGCGGCGCTGCAGGCCGCCGCGCAGTAAGCTCGGTCATCCAGGCCAATATATGTCCCGAGGGACAGGCGCCGCCGCGCGGGCGACCTGTCCTTCGAGACATCACCAGCCGCGCCATCCGCCGCATGTCCCTCGGGACACTTTTATTCGAGTCGCCGCGGCTCGCCCCCGAGAGCCCCGGCGTGCTCGGCAGGCCGCTGCGGCCCTGCGCTGGCCCCGGCGGCCCCGCGGACGGGGTTCGCCGGCCGCCCGCTGTAGCCGGCGCGACAACGTGCCACACTCGCCCGCGCCCGCATGTCGCCCCTCGAGCCCAAGCGCCGCGCGCTCCTGCGCTGGACCGTCGGCTACACGCGCCCTGACTTCACCGCCGACCTGCTGGCGGGCGCGACCACGGCGGTGCTGCTCGTGCCGCAGGCGATGGCTTACGCCATGCTCGCCGGCCTGCCGCCGATCGCTGGCCTCTACGCCGCCCTCGCCCCGCCGCTCGTCTACGCCGTGCTCGGCACCTCGCGGCGGCTCGCGGTCGGCCCCGTCGCGCTCGACTCGCTGCTCACCGCCGCCGCTCTTGCTCCGCTGGCTGGCGGCGACCTCGGCACCTACGTGGCCGCGGCCGCCGCCCTGGCGATCCTCGCTGGCAGCTTCCAGGCGCTGACCGGCGCCCTGCGCCTCGGCTTCGTCGTCAACTTCCTCTCGCTGCCGGTGCTGCGCGGCTTCACCTCGGCCGCCGCGATCCTCATCATCGCCAGCCAGCTCGGCTCGTTGCTCGGGCTGCGGCTGCCGAGCAGCGCCGCCATGTGGCCGCTGCTCGTCGCCCTCGCCGAGCAGTTGCGGGCCGTGCACCTGCCGACCGTCGCCCTCGGCCTCGGCGCCGTGCTCACCCTCGTCGCCCTCGGCAATTTCCGCGGCAAGGCCCTGCTCGTGGTCGTGCTCGCCACCGTCGCCGGGCACCTGTTTGCCCTCGACGACCGCGGCCTCGCCCTGCTCGGTCCGGTGCCCTCGGGCCTGCCCGTGCCGACGTGGCCCGCCGTCGACGGCGAGTTGCTGCTCGCCCTCGCCCCCGCGGCCGCGCTGATCGCCCTCATCTCGTTCATGGAGGCGTTCTCGTCCGGTCTCGCCGTCGCGCGCCGCGGCGAGGTCGTCGAGCCCGACCAGGAGCTGCTCGCGCTCGGCTTCGCCAACATCGCCGCCGGCCTCGTGCGCGGCTACCCGATCGCCGGCGGCCTGTCGCGCACCGCCGTCAACGCCCAGGCCGGCGCTCGCAGCCCGCTCGCCGGCGTCGTCACGGCCGCGATCGTCGCCCTCACCCTCGCGCTGTTCGCCCCGCTGCTCGCCACGCTGCCGCGCGCCGTGCTGTCGGCGATCATCGTCGTCGCCGTCGCGCGCCTGGTCGACGTCGCGTTCGTCCGTCAGCTCCGGCGCACTCGCCCCCGCGAGCTCCTGCCGCTGGCGATCACCTTCGCCACCACCCTCGCGCTCGGCGTCGGCCTCGGCCTCGCGTTCGGCGTCGGCGCCTCGCTGCTGCTGTTCGTGCTCCGCACCACCCGCCCGCACACCGCCTTGCTCGGCCGCCTGCCGGGCACGCAGGTCTACCGCAACGTCCTCCGCTTCCCCGACGCCGAGACCGTGCGCGGGGTCGTGATCATCCGCCTCGACGCGCCGCTGTACTTCGCCAACGCGACCTACCTGATCGACGAGATCCGGCGCCGGATCGCCGCCGAGCGCGCGCGCGCGGTGGTGATCGACGCCGGCGGCGTGCACGACATCGACGTCTCGGCGCTCGCCAACCTGCGCGAGTTCCTCGGCGAGCTGCGCCAGCACGGCATCGACCTGTACTTCGCCGACCTCAAGGGCCCCGTGCGCGACGTCCTGGCCCGCAGCGGCCTCACGGCGGAGCTCGGCCCCGACCGCTTCAGCTTCACCACCCACGAGGCGGTCCAGCGCGCCAGCGACGGCCTCGCCGCCTCGCCCGATCCAAGGGCGACGCAAGCCTGGCCGTGACATGTCTACGAAGACATGCTCCTAAGAGCATATCCTCAAGAACATGTCCCTCGTGACATGTCTCAAAGAATGAGACCGTCTGCGTCCCCGAGCCGCGGACTCCTCGTCGCTCTCCGGAGTTGCAACGCGTCGTCCGCGTCGCGCACGAGCCGCCGCGCGAGGCCTCGCGCGACGGCCCGTCGCTCCTCTCAACCGCGACCGAGCGCGCGGCGGATCGCCGCCTCGACCGGCACGTAGTCGCCGTCCGCCCGCTCGAGCTGGAACGGCTCGCGCGGCAACAGGGGTGGCTGCGCGAGGAATCGCGGCCGCGCCCCGCGGTGAGGCTGCGCCGAGTGGACCAGGAACGGGTGGCACAGGTACACCGTCCCGGCAGCGCCGACCGCCAGCGCCTCGGGCAGATGCGCCGACCCGGCGAACCCGTCGGCCGCGAGCTCGCCCAGGCTCAGCCCCGCCTCGCCGGCCGGCGCCAGTTGCTGCGCGATCGCCAGGTGCGAGCCGACCCGGATCCGCGTCGGCGCGTCGTCCTCGCCGACGTCGGAGAACAGGAACAACATCAGCAGCGCGCGCCCCTTCGAGGCGATGTTGGTGCGCCAGGCCATGAAGTCCGGGTTCGCGAGGCCGAAGCTGGCGTCGACGTGCCAGCCCGCGTCGCCTGGATCGGTCGGCGACGGGAAGCGCACCGGGAACGTGCCGAGCATCCCGCAGGGCGACCAGCGACCGCGCCCGACCAGCCGGTCGAAGGCGTCGCGCAGCACCGCCGTGTTCGCGGCGGCGACGAACGGCGGCTGACCGTACATGCCGAGCCGGATCACCGGCCGCGACCAGGTCGTGGGGTCGTCGGGGTCGCAGCCGGTGTCGCGCCAGAGGATCGCGCGGGCCTCGTCGGCGAGCTCGTGCGGGAAGGCGTGGTCGATGCGGACGAAGCCGTCGCTGATGAATTTCTCGATGTCCGCGTCGCCGAGCGCGCGGAAGGAATTGTCGTGGGCAGTCATGTGAAGTCTCTCCGATCGCGCCGACCCGCCGCGCCGCGGGGCGCGTGAGGGCCGGCAGTTCAGCCGTGGGCGCCGGGCGCCCGGTTCGAAGCGAGGGGCTTCAAACGCCTTGGAAGAAGGCCGAAGCGATCGTGAACATCATCATGTCGCGTCCACCCTAGCCGACCCGGGCCCGCGGTTCAAGCCGCCGCCGCGGTCGTCGAACTTCATGTCTCATGGGACATGTTTTAGTTCGGCACCTCTCCCGCGAGCAGGCGCGCACGGCGACGAGAATGTCGGATGGGACATGTCCCGTCGACCATCCCATGTTTCGGCGAACGGCACCGGCCCACCCCGCGAGGACCTGCCCACCGCCGCGTCCGCTCGCCGCCGACGGCATGAAAGCGAGCGCCTCGTCCCCGCCCAATCGCGCGCCAGCGCCCGCGGCGACGACCTCGCGCAAAACGCCCTCCAGCGGCCCCGGCGGGCGCCTCCCCGCCGGTTCGGATGGTCCGCTCCAGATAACGCAGCTCGCGTATACGAGCCCTGCAACCCCGGGCGAACACCATGGCCTTCGACAGCGACACCCTCAACTCGATCTACGCGTCCACTCAGGGCTTCTGTCATCGTTGCCGCCGCAAGCTCGCGTTCTCGCGGTTCGGTTGCGACGACGGTCGCGGCGCCTGGGACATCGACGCCGTCCGTCCGCACCCCAAGGTCACCGCCTTGCTGCCGGGCTGCCTGCGCTGCGTGCAGAAGCCGACCCCACGGCGCGTGCCGAGGCGAACCTCCGCACCGGCGCCCGCGGTCGTCGTCGACAAAAAGCCGGCCGCGAGCGAACCCCATGGCGAGCCGCCCGGGACCTCCGACGAGCCGCCGATCGGCGACACCGCCCTCGTCGGCGGCGCCGCCGGGGCCGTGCTCGGCGGCCTGTGGGGCGCCGTGCTCGGCGGCCTCATCGCCATCGGCCTCCAGCTGTGGGGCTGATTTTTAAAGACATGGCTTGAAGGACATATCGCTTATCTGACCTGACCCGTGCGAGCTCGGCACCCGAGCTCGCACGGGTTCCTTGCGCTCGACCGACGAGCGGTCGCTCAGCCGGGCACGAACTCGAACGGGTAGCTCACCTGCACCCAGCCGTCGCTGGACGCCGGGAACTTCCACGTCTGCACGGCCGCCGCCACGCAGCTCTCGACCTTCGCGTCGGCGATCGTCGAGCCTTGCTGGATCTGGCTACTGCTGACCTCCCCGCTGGGGACGATCTCGAAGTCCACCGTCAGCTTGCCGGCCAGCGTCGGTTTGCGCGCCAGGCCCTCGTCATAACATTGGCGGACCTCCTGGAGGTGCGTTTGCACGACCTCGCGGATCTCCTCCTTGTCGAGCGGGACGCCGCCGGCCTGGGCCGGGCCCGTCGCCGTCACGATCGTGGTGATGAGCCCTGCTGAAAACAATCTGCGCATGATGTCGTGTCTCCTGTTCGCTCCGTCTCACGAGCCCGCGAGCGCGGAGTTCCCGGGCCTGTGATCTTGTCGCCTGCCTCGATCCGCCGACGCCCGCGACTTACGAGACCCGCGGGTCGACGCGCATCTCCGGAGATCGTCAGCGGCTCGGGGCCACGGGCGCACGCGCGCATGGCCCTGGAACCCCGCCAAACAGCCCTTCTCGTGCTTTTTTGCGCCGATCGGGAACCCGCGGCGGCCCCGCCCGTGACACCCTCCCGTGACCGCCCTCGCCTCGCGGGACCCTGACGCCGTGCAGCCCCGACCACCGCCCGACGAGCTCGACGAACTCACCCTGGCCCGCGCGCAGCGGGGTGACGCGAGGGCGCGCAGGGACCTCGTGGTGCGCTACCAGCGGCCGGTGTTCGCCCTGCTGTCGCGCATGCTGCACGGGCGAGCCGCCGCGCCGCTGGTCGAGGACCTGGCCCAGGAGACCTTCTTGCGGGTGTTTCGCGCCCTCGAGGGCTTCGATCGCCGCGGCCCGGCGCGGCTCTCGACCTGGATCTTGACGATCGCCAGCCGGCTGGCGATCGACGAATTGCGGCGGCGCCGGCCCGAGGTCGCCCCGATCGATCCGTCCGCCGAGCCTGCGGGCCACGCCGCCGCCGACGCCGACGCCGAGCGCGTGCGTCTGGCCGCTGCCCTGCAGCACGCGATCGACGATCTGTCCCCCGAGTTCCGCGCCGCCTTTATGCTGCGCGAGTACCACGAGCTCGAATACTCCGAGATCGCCGACAACCTGCAGGTCGATCTCGGCACCGTGAAGTCTCGACTGTCTCGCGCTCGCGCCGCCCTGCGCCGCGCCCTGGAGGAGGTGTACCGTGCACGATGAACCCCGCACCGACGCCGAGCGCCGCGCCCTCGCGGCGTTCACCGCTGCCGAGCCGCCGCCCGACTTCGCCGACCGCGTGCTCGCGGCCGTCGCCGCCGAGGGCCAGCGCGAGCCCGGACATGTCCCGCTCGGCCGCCTGTTCGGCCTCGGCTGGCCCCGCCTCGCCGGCGTCGCCGCGGCCGGGGTCGTCGCCGTCGCCGTCGCTGCGGTCGCCGCCGCGTCCGCCGGCTGGATGCCCGCATGGACAGGTCTCTCGCGACATGTCCCCGAGGTCATGCCCGCCGAGCCCGCGCGCGACGACGCCCCGGTGACCGCGGCTCTGCCCCCGGGCCCGCCGACGCCAGCGCTGGCGCTGCCGGCCGACCTCGCGGACCGCGTCGACGCCTACGTCGGCGCGTTCGGCCGCAACTACGGCGACGCCTTCAAGTTCCACGGCGTGGTCGGCGTGGTCAAGGACGGCGAGCTGGTGCTGACCCGCGGCTACGGCCGGGCCGACATCGAGCGCGACAGCCCGATCGACGCCGACACGAAGTTCAAGATCGGCTCGCTGACCCAGACCTTCACCGCAGTGGCGGTGCTGCAGCTGCGCGACCGCGGCCTCGTCGACCTCGACGCACCTGTCCGCAAGTACATCCCCGACTATCCGGCGCTCGGCAACCGGATCACCGTGCGCCACCTGCTCACCCACACCTCGGGGATCCCCAGCTACACCGACGCGGCCGTGTTCGCGGTCGGGCACACGCGCGCCGTCGCGGCCGCCGACGTGCGGGCGATCTTCCAGGACATCGAGCTGGAGTTCGCGCCGGGCACCGACTTCGACCTCAGCAACTCGGGTTATTTCATGCTCGGGCTGTTGGTCGAGCAGGTCGCGCGCCAGCCGTTCGCCGACTACCTGCGGGAGAACGTGCTCGCGCCCGCGGGTATGAAGAACAGCGGGGTCGGCCTCGCCGCGACCGCGCTCGGCCACGAGTTCGACGAGAACGAGGTGCTCGTGCCCGCGGCGCAGCGCCATCCTTCGGCCTACGGCGCGGCCGCCGGCATGGTCTCGACCGCCGCCGACCTGGCCCGCTGGGACCGCGCCCTGCGCACCCCGGGCCTCGTGCTGGCGCAGAAGAGCCTCGACGAGATGACGACCGTCGTGCGCGACGAGTACGGCATGGGCTGGTTCGTGCGCACCGACGCCACCGGACCTATCGCCTGGCACCCCGGCGGCGTCGAGGGTTACAACGCCACGATCGCCCGCTTCCTCGGCGACGGCGTGACCGTGTTCGTGCTGGCCAACACCGAGGCCGTCGACACCCGCGCGATCGCCTACGACGTGGCGCAGATCGCCCACGGCGGCGACGTCGCGCCGCCGCGCGAGTACGACGAGATCCGGCTTTCGAGCGCGCAGCTCGGTCGCTACGTCGGCACCTTCGCGTTGACCGAGACGTCGCACAAGCAGCTGAAGGGCTTGGTCGAGGACGGCGAGCTCCTGGCGATCGAGCAGGTCCGCGTGTTCCGCACCGGCGACCGCCTGTGGATGAACGTGCCGGAGCACGGCGACAAATGGATGCACTTCATGGGCGACGACCGGTTCTTCTTCAAAGATCCGTCGGCCACGATCGCCGAGTTCGGGCCTCCGGGCGCCCCCGTCGCTCATCTCACGCTGCAGTCCGGGGAACTGCGTTTCATCCTCAAGAAGAAGGAGTGATCCGCAGTAATCCGCAGCGAGCCGGCGAGCCGCAGCGGGCGCCGAGCGATATTTGACAACGCCGCGCCGGCGCTCGTATCGTGCCGGCTGGGGGATCTGCTCAATGTCCAAACGTTCTGTACTCTCGGGCCATGTCGTGACGCGCAGCTTGATGTTCGCCCTGCCGTGGGCGCTCCTGGCCGCGCCCGCTTGCGACGGCGGCGAGCGCAAGTCGATCGCCGACCAGATCGGTCCGCCGACCAAGAAGCTGTCGGAGCTCAAGCAGGACAGCGGCGTGTCGGATGAGGAGCTGGCGCGCCGCCGCAAGGAGGCCGGCTTCAAGACCAAGTCCGAGGTCGACGCCGAGCTGGCGGCCGAGAACGCCAAGGAGATGGAGAAGTCCGAGCGCGAGTGGATCAAGACGCGCATCAAGGAGTACAAGCAGCTCGACGTCGACACCCGCAAGTTCATCGACGACGTCGAGAAAGAGGCCGGCAAGTGGGCCGCCGCCAAGGACCCGCAGAAGGCCGCCGACAAGGGCGTCAAGCCGCTGCAGGACCGCTTCAAGGCGCTGATCAAGCAGATCGACAAGCTGTCCGAGCGCAGCACCAAGGGCGGCAACACCCAGGCCAGCTACAACAAGCTGTTCCGCCCGCTCGAGGAGGTCGCGAACAACCTCGGGCCGGCGATCGCCAGCGAGGCCGGGTTCACCGAGGCCCTCAAGAACGCGCGCACCGAGCTCGATGGGCTCGACAAGGCGCTCGAGGAGATCGAGAAGGACGAGACCCTCACGGTCAACAAGTTCAAAGACGGCGAGGGTGAGGGCGACGCCGAGGCCAAGGACGCGAAGAAGAAGAAGTAAGGGCGAGCGCCGCCGCGCGCGCCCTGGCGCGATTTCTCCAGGGCGGCCTCCATCCCTCTCCGTCACGCCCCTCCCGTCCGCGCGCAGGCGTTTGCGGGCGGCGGACAGCGGTTCGGTCGCGTATCCTCCCGGCCACCGATGTCCGCCGTCACCATCGCGCTGTTCGTCCTCGGCCTCGTCCTCCTCGTCGTCGGCGCCGAGCTGCTGGTCGGGGGCGCCGCGCGCCTGGCCGCGCGCCTCGGCATCTCGCCGCTGGTCATCGGCCTGACGGTGGTCGCCTTCGGCACCTCGGCGCCGGAGCTGGCCGTCTCGGTCAGCGCCGCGATGTCGGCCGACGGCGCCGACGTGGCGCTCGGCAACGTCGTCGGCAGCAATATCTTCAACGTCCTGTTCATCCTCGGCGTCTCGGCCCTGATCGCGCCGCTGCTGGTCCAGCGCCAGCTGGTCCGCTTCGACGTGCCGCTGATGATCGTCGCCAGCGGCGCGTGCTGGCTGATGGCGCTCGACGGCAACATCGGCCGCGTCGACGGCATCCTCCTGTTCGCCGCCCTGCTGGTCTACACCTTCATGCTGCTGCGGATCGCCCGCCGCGCCGGCGACAGCAGCGAGGAGGAGGTGCCGCTCGCCAAGCCCGGCAGCGCGACGGCGAAGGTGCCTGTCCAATTGGCCATGTTGGTGGCGGGCCTGGCGATGCTGGTGCTCGGCTCGGGCTGGCTGGTCGACGGCGCGGTCGCGTTCGCCCGCCTGTTCGGGGTCAGCGAGCTGGTCATCGGCCTGACGATCGTCGCCGCCGGGACCTCGCTGCCCGAGGTCGCGACGTCGGTGCTGGCGGCGATCCGCGGCCAGCGCGACATCGCCGTCGGCAACGTCGTCGGCAGCTGCATCTTCAACATCTTCTGCGTCCTCGGCATCAGCGCCGCGGTCGCCCCAGGCGGCGTCACCGTGGCCCCGGCCGCGCTGGCCTTCGACATCCCGGTGATGACCGCGGTCGCCATCTCCTGCTTGCCGCTGTTCCTCACCGGCGGCGGCCTGGCCCGCTGGGAGGGCGCGCTGTTCCTGTTCTACTACGTCGCCTACACGGCCTACTTGATCCTCGCGTCGCAGCAGCACGAGGCGCTGGCGACCTACGGCATGGCGATGCGCTACGTCGCCTTGCCGCTGACGGGCCTCACGCTGCTGCTCGGCCTCGTGCTCGAGCTGAAGCAGCGCAACGCCAGGGCCGCGTGAGGCCGTGAAGCGAGCGCCCGCGACGCGCAACGCGCTGCGCGGCGCGGCTGACCGAGCGTGGTGATTTCGCCGTCCTCCGCGCGCGTGGCCGTGCAGGTGACCGCCCGGCGCGGATCGGCTACCGTCGCCGCGTGGCTGAAGGCGAAGCGCTCCCGATCCCCGTCCCGCCCGAACTCGACCCGCCCGAATTGACGCGCGGGCCGCTGCTGCTCGGGGTGCTGCTCGGGATCGTGTTCGGCGCCTCGTCGATCTACCTCACCCTCAAGGTCGGCCTCACCGTCTCGGCGTCGATCCCCGTCGCGGTGCTGGCGATCACCGTCCTGCGCGCCCTCAGTCGCGCGCTCGGGACCCGCCGCTCGACCATCCTCGAGAACAACACCGTGCAGACGGCCGGCTCGGCCGGCGAGTCGATCGCGTTCGGCGTCGGCGTCACCATGCCGGCGCTGATGATCCTCGGCTACGACATGGACATCGGCCGCGTGATGCTGGTGGCCATCCTCGGCAGCATCCTCGGCGTGCTGCTGTTCTCGCCGATGCGCCGGCCGATGATGGCCGACAAGACGCTGGCGTTCCCCGAGGGCACCGCCTGCGCCGAGGTGCTGAAGGTCGGCGAGCGCGGCGGGTCGACCGCCCGCACCGTGTTCAGCGGCTTCTTCGTCGGCCTGTTCTACAAGCTGGCGATGGCGGGCGCGCACCTGTGGAAAGAGGTGCCGACGTGGGTCTCGGGTGGGATCAAGACGGTCGCCACGCCGCAGGGCGACCTCACGGTGAGCACGCCGGGAGTACTGCCGGGCGGCTCGGTGGGCGCCGAGATCTCGCCGGAGCTGCTCGGGGTCGGCTACATCGTCGGCCTGCGCGTCGGCGGGATCATGCTCGGCGGCGGCGTGCTGTCGTACCTGGTGCTGATCCCGATGATCAAGTTCTTCGGCAGCGCCAGCCCCGACGCGCTGGTGTTCCCGGCGACCAAGCCGATCGCGTCGATGGGCATCGACGACATCCGCAACGCCTACGTGCTCTACATCGGCGCCGGCGCGGTCGCGGCCGGCGGCATCATCAGCATGGCGCGCTCGCTGCCGACGATCTTCACGTCGCTGCGCGCCGGCCTGTCGTCGCTCGGCAGCGGCAAGGGCAAGACCGAGGTGCTCCGCACCGAGCGCGAGCTGTCGATGAAGACAGTGCTGCTCGGCGCACTCGCGGTGATCGCGGCGATCAGCCTGTCGCCGTTCTTCCCGGTCGGCTTCCTCGGCGCGCTGCTGATGGGCCTGTTCGCGTTCCTGTTCGTCACCGTGTCGGGCCGCCTGACCGGCGAGATCGGCTCGTCGTCGAACCCGATCTCCGGCATGACGGTGGCGACCCTGCTGCTGACCTGCCTGATCTTCCTCGCCGCCGACTGGGTCGGGCCCGAGCACCGCCTCGGCGCGCTCACCATCGCCGGCGTCGTCTGCGTGGCCGCCAGCGTCGGCGGGACCACGGCGCAGTCGCTGAAGACCGGCGCGCTGATCGGCGCGACCCCGCGGCGGCAGCAGATCACGATGATCATCGGCTCGGCCACCTCGGCGCTGGTGATCGGCTTCACGCTGCTGCTGCTCAACAACGCCAGCACCGTCTACACCCTCAAGCACGAGGCCGCCGGGGTGCACGCGCCGGCCGACGTGCCGCTCGGCCCGGCCGAGCCGCTGCGCGGGCCCGAGGCGCTCGCCGATGCGGCCAGCTACCGGGTGCTGCAGCTGCCCAAGCCGCGCGACGGCATCCCGGCCGGAAAGTACCTGGTCGATGAGACAGGCGCGATCAAGTACCTGGTCGACCCCGGCATCAACGGCCGCGTCAAGAAGCGCGACGACGACACGCCGGTGGTCAAGTACGACGCGCCCAAGGCGAGCCTGATGGCGCTCATCACCGACGGCATCCTGACCCAGCAGCTGCCGTGGGTGCTCGTCATCCTCGGGGTGATGATCGCCGCCACGCTCGAGCTGGCAGGTGTCAGCGCGCTGCCGTTCGCCGTCGGCGTGTACCTGCCGATCGCCGCCAGCGCGCCGATCTTCGTCGGCGGCCTCGTGCGTCACTTCGCCGACCGCGCCCGCCAGCGCCGGCGCGTGTCCGCGGGCATGGCCGCCGAGAGCGAGCTCGAGGCCGAGTCGAGCCCGGGCGTGCTGATGTCGAGCGGCCTCATCGCCGGCGGGGCGATCGCCGGCATCGGCCTGGCCCTGCTGGCGCTCGCGCCGTCGGTGCAGCACGCGATCAACTTCGGCGAGACCGCGGAGCTCGGCGACCTCGGCTCGCTGATCCCGTTCGGCCTGCTCGTCGCCGGCCTGGTGGTGATGGCGCGCCGCTGATGCTCGCCGCGGGCCTGCCCGGCAGGCCCGCCGTTCGCCCGCGGCGCCGCGGGTCACACCGGCAGCTGATAGCGCCAGTGTGACAGCGGGTCGCGGCGGATGAACACGTGCATGCCGCCCTCGCCGGCCGCGACGGTGAAGATCGAGCGGTCGACGCTCCACTCGTAGCCGAGAGTGGTCACGTCGACATGAATCAAGAGCCATGTCGGAAAGGGCAGGCGCCACAAAAAATCGCGGACGAACTCGGGGAGGCTGGCGAACTTGCCGGCGTAGACCGGGAGCGCCTCGTTGACGCCGTTGTCGCCGAAGCGCGCCCGCAGGAGCCCGCGCACGTGCTCGGCCTGCTGCGCCTCGTCCTCGCCGCCCTCGTCGCCGAGGCGGAAGGCGTACAGCGTGCCCTCGCGCTCGACGGTCCAGAAGTGCCGCTGCAGGTGCATGTCGAGGCCGATGCCGGCCAGGTCGGTGCGCGGGTGGATCTGCCCGGTGAAGCCGAGCGCGCCGCGGGCGAACGCCGCAAAATCGCTGTAGGCCCCGAAGTAGGCGCCGACGTAGGAGAACGGCCGCGCCGGCTCGGGCACGCCCGGGTCGCTGGGCCGCGCCAGTCGATTGCCGCGCCGCAGCACCCGCGCGTTGCTCAGCTCGCGGTGGTGGCTGCGAAAGCGATCGACGAGCGCGTCGACCTCGTCGAACAGCCGCGCGACGTCGGGGTCGCCCTCGCTGACGGCCGCGCGCTGCAGTGACGCGACGGCGGTCTTGACCAGCTCCTGGGCAAACCCCGCGGCGGTGATGCGGACGTCGCGGGTGATCTCGTGTCGAGTCCGCTGCCTGAAGTCCATGCGTGGCCTCGCTCTGCACGCGATCATACCCGAGCTCGCCATGTCCCCACAAGTCCCCTTCCGTATTCTTCAGTCCCCTCCAGTGCCCATGCGTCCCGCCTCGGCCGCACGCGACTTGGGCCCGGACGCCTCCCCGACACGAGCGTCAAAAAACGTCCAAAGCGGCCGGGGCAGCAGCCAAGGCCGCGAGTGCGCGAAACCACTTTTCATCCGCGCACGAAGTCGGATATGTTGGTGGGTCGCGCGCGTGGGGCCCGACGTGCTCACGGGTCCGCGCCGAAGCTCGCGCGGCGAGCGACGCCGAGAAGCTGGTAACGTGGGCCCGTGGCGCTCACCGACGAACAAGCGTGGACTCTGACCTCGGCCGGCCTCGTCGCGCTGGCCGACGGCGTGCTCAAGGGCGGCGAGGCGACGCGGATCCTGGCGCTGGCCAGCGAGCAGCTGGCGGCCGAGGAGCAGGACGCGTGGATCGATCGGCTCGCCGACGCGACGGCGCTGTGGGATCACGCGCGCCGGTTGCCGCGCCCGCCGGCCGAGCGAGCCCCCGACATCCTGCGCCGCGCCTGGTCGATCGCGCTGGTCGACGGCGAGGGCAGCGCGGAGGAGGCGGAGGTGCTGGGCCGCGTCGGCGAGCTGCTGGCGGTCGACCGCGAGCAGCTGACGGCGTGGCGCAAGGCGTGGACCGGCGAGGCGAGCGAGCTGGCGCAGTACGTGGCCGCGTTCGCGGCGCTGATGCTGCACCGCCGCGCCGACGCGGCGCGCGAGCCGAGGCAGGCGATCGATGACGCCGGCCGGTCCGAGTTCCGCGCGCTGCTGGCCCAGCTGCCGCTCACCGAGTCGCGCCGCAACCGGGCCCTGCGGCTGATCGATCAGGAGCCGACGCTCGACGAACTCGCCGGCGCGCTGCAGCTGGCCGACCCGGCCCGCCGCGGCCAGGCGCTCGAGGAGATCGCCCGGCTGATCCGCGGCAGCAACCACGGCGCCGTCGGCCGCCAGCTGTTCCTCGCCCTCGCCGCCCGCATGGCGGTCCCCGAGGACGTGGCGCGCGTGATCCTCGGCTGAGGCGACCTGTCCCCGGGGACATCCTCCGACGGAGTTATGGAAATTTGCTTGGGCCTGTCCCGAAGGACAGGCCCATGGCGGCTGCCAGGCTCGACCGCACGACCGAGCGCGTCACCTTCCGCGCAGGACGCGGACTCCGCCGTCCGCGCATTCACGGACTGCGTGCTCACGCGGGCGAGCGGCTCAGATCATCGGCCGGTTGGGAGCGGCGGGCAGCTGCTCGAGCATCCGCTCCAGGCGCGTCAGGTGGTCCTGAGAGTGGTCGAGCAGGCCCTGGATCTCCCGCAGGATGTCGGCGTCCAGCTGCGGGTCCGACAGCAGCTTGGCGTAGCCCTCGTAGCCGACGACTTCGCCGCGGTGCAGCACGCGCAGCGGGACCTCGTCGTTGACGATCGAGGCCAGGCGCTCGAGGCCGGTCGTCAGCGAGCCCCAGGCGCCCGAGCTCTCGGGCTCGAGCCCGCCGTGCTGGCGGATGATCGCGCCGAGCCGGTTGACCGCGCTGACGTGGTCCTCGCGCAGGCGGACCAGCTCGGCCTCCTCATTTTGACCGGCGAACTTCTGCAGCGCGCGGTCGTAAGCTTCGATCGCGGACAGCTCGCCGCGGTATTGCGACATGAGCGAGTCCATGAGCGGCTTGGATAGTGCCATGGGCGGGTCCTCCGAACGCAACCGTGACCGACGACACCGCGCTGTCAAGCGCCCGGGCAGCGGCCCCGGCGCCGCCAGCGGACGCGACCGTGGCGCGAACGGCTGGCGCGGCGGCGCGGATGTCTCTTTGCACATGTCCTCACGGACATGCCTCTTGGGACATCCAGGAGCACGAGCGCCCCGCGCGTGGCCGCGCCGAGCCGGACGCGTCACTGGGGCGACTGGCCCGGTGGCGGCCTCGGCTTCACACTGAACGGGATGGAGGCGCTCTTGGCCATGCTGCTGATGCCGCTGCTGCTGGTGGCGCCGCTGGGCGAGGCGCTCGAGCGGCGGCGCGACCGGCTGCACGACCGTGAGGTCGAGCGGGCCTGGGGCCAGACCTGGATGCGGGTGCACGGGCCGCGCGCGTGGGCCTTCGGCTCAGGGTGCTGCAGGCTTCACGAAGCGCACCACGAAGCGATCGGCCGTGCCGCGCTTCCCCGCCGCCGCCGCGGCCGTCGGCGCCGCGTTCCAGTCGCGCGGGTCGTCCGGGTTGCGGAGAAATTCCGCCGACCCCGCGCGCTCGAAACCCGCCTGTAGCACCTCGTCGACGACCGTCGACTCCTCGACGCGGTGCAGCGACTCGGCCTCGCCGGCGCCCGCCCCTGCGCGCGCGCTGTGATCGACGATGACGTAGAACCCGCCGGGGCGCAGCGCGGCGAAGATGGCCTGGTTCATGCGCGCGCGGTCGGTGCCCATCCAGAAGGTGTCGTGATAGAAGAGCACGTTGATCACGCCGTCGAGCTCGCGGGCCTCGGACGGCAGCGGATCGTCGAACTCGCGGTCGACGCGGACCACGTTGCGCAGCTCCGGCGTCGCCAGCCGCTCGGTCCACGCCGGCTCCACGAACCGCGTCGTCACGAATTTGTTGTTCTGCGCATACACCACGCCGTCAGGCCCGACCGCACGCGCCAGCAAGAAGGTGGTGTAGCCGCGCCCCGCACCGAGGTCGGCGAGCCGCATGCCCGGGCGCAGGGCCAGGAACCGCAGCAGCTCCTCGGGCCTCCGCCCCGCGTCGAGCTCCCGCTCCGCGGGCGGCCGGGCCGGGTCCTCGACGATCGCCCGGATCGCCGCGTCGTCGAGCCCGGGGCCCGCGTCGGGCGCCCGGATCACGGCCGGCTCGGCTGCCGGATGGCAGGCAATCAGCGCGAGGAGGAGGAGCGCGGCGCGGCGGAGCATCGCGCGCAACCTAGCACCGCGCGCGCACGCGGTCACAATTGTCGCGCGCGTGAGCCCCGGCCCGGGGGCTCACAGCGGCATGCGACAACCGATCGCCACGGCCAGGACCGCGGTGACGGCGATCACGATCGCCAACCTCCGCAGCACCCGGCCGCGCGAACAAAAGAACATGTCCGAAGGGACACCCACGGCTCTGCGCGGGAGATCGACCCCGGAGGTCCTGCCGGCAGAAATTTCCGGGGCCTTCACCAGCCGCCGCGCTCGGCCGGCCGACCTGCGCGGCTCACCGCGGCATGTCCCCAGGGACATGTTCGATCGACCCCGTGGAGGACCGGCGCCTGAGGACCGACGACGAGCGAGCGCGCGCACCCCCGGCAACGCGCGACGCGGGGGCGGCCATTCCCCGGGCGGCCTCCGGGTCCGCGTGGTCTCACGCCCGCCGGGACGACGCGCGGGGACGCGGACGTGCGAAGCTCCGCGCGTGCCTGGCCTGCCCGTCTGGACCCGCCTCTGCCCTGTCGACGTGTTGCGTCACCCGGTCATCGCCGGCGTCGCCGAGCTGCTGGCCGGCCAGGACGTGCAGGCCGCGCTGCACGAGGGTCAGCGCGCGGGCACCTACCCCACCGATGTCGTCGCCGCGCTGCGGCGGATCGGCGTCGCTCGCCTTTTCACCGACGAGGCCGAGGTGTTCCACCTCTGCGGCCTCAACGCGATCGCGGCGGCCGTCGACGGTTCGCTGGCGATCACCCTCGGCGTCAACGCCCTCGCGCTGTTGCCCGTGCACCTCGGCGCCAGCCCCGAGCTGCGCGCCCGCACCTTCAAAAAGATCAACGACGGCGCGTTCGCGGCGATGCTGCTGACCGAGCTCGATCACGGCTCCAACCTGCTGCGCAACGAGGCCGCCGCCGCGCCGCACCCCGAGGGCGGCTACCGCCTGACCGGCGAGAAGCACCTCATCAACGGCGCCACCCGCCACGACGTGCTCGTCTCGTTGATGCGGACCGCCCGCGGCGGCGCGGTCGCGTTCGGCGACTTCTCGGTGTTCTGCGTCGACCGCGACGACAGCGTCGAGGCCCTGCCGCGCTGGTCGACCCTGCCGGCGCGCGCGGCCGACATCGCCGGGGTCCGGTTCCACGGCACACATGTCCCCGAGGACAGCCTCGTCGGCAAGCTCGGCGACGGCTTCAGCCTGGTCCAGCGCACCCTCACCCTGTCGCGCGGCGGGATCAGCGGGCTCGCGTCCGGCTGCGCCTCGGGGGCGCTGGCGCTGGCGCTGCACTACGCCCACACCCGCGACGTCTACGGCGCCCCGATCGTCGGCCTCGACGCGATCGCCGATCACCTCGTCGTGCACGCCGAGCTCGACCTCGTCGCCGCGGCGATGGCGGTCAAGGCCGCGGTGGCCGCCAACGCGCTCGGCATCGGCGCGGCGATCTACACCGCCGCGGCCAAGCTGGCCTGCTGCGCCCTGGCCGAGGAGGCGGTCGAGCAGGGCCGCCGCGTCGTCTCGAGTCGCGCGCTGCTGGCCGATCGCCCTTATGAGAAGTTCGTCCGCGACGTCACCCTCTACGGGGTGTTCGACGGCACCAGCCACCTGATGCTGACCGACCTGAGCCTGCGCCTGCCGCAGATCGTCAAGGCCCGCGACGAGGTCGAGCCGACGCTGCCGCGGGTCGCCGCGATGTTCGCCGCGCCCCCGCGTCCGCTCGCGGCGCTCGGCGACGCGCGTGCCCCGGTGCGTCACCTCGATCTTTCGGCCCATGCCCGGGCCCTCGACGCGATCGACGGCGGCGTCGGCTTCACCGCCTTCGTCGCCCTCGCCGACGCCGTCGTCGCCCTCGGCCGCGGCCTCCGCGGGCACAAGGCGTGGAACGACCAGGGCGTGCGGTTCGCCCTCGCCGAGGCGCTGGCGTGGATCGAGTGCGCCTTCGCCACGGCCGAGCTGGCCGACCCGGCCCGGCGCGCGGCCCTCGGCGCGCCCGCCTTGCCTTCGGGACAGGCTGTCCCGCGGGACATCCTCGTCGGCGCCCTCGCCGGCCTCGGCCTGCGCGCCCGCGCCCGCCTGCTCGAGGTCACCGCGCTCGCCGGCCTGCCTGTCCCGACGGACATGTCGCAGGTCGAGGCCGACCTCGTGGCCGCCCGCGCCGCCGCCCGCCCGGGCGCGCGCGCGTGGGTCCGCGCCCTGACCCCGTGACGCCGCTCGCGGCCTCGGGCTGACCTGTCCCTGCGGACAGCTACCACTGCGCTCCCGCGCCGCCCTCCCGCGCGATCGGCCCCGCCGCCCTGCGCACACTGTGCGGCCCCTCGGGTTAGCTGTCGCTATTCCGGTGTGACTTCCATGAAGCGACTGAGCGACTGCTGCCGCGGCCTGCGACGGCGCGGCCGTCCGGCCCGTGGTAGCGTCGTCGCCGCGACGATGCACTACCGACTCGAGCACCGGCGGCCCATCGACACCGCGATCGCGCAGCTGCGCTTCTCGCCCGACGGCGAGCGCCTGGCGCTGCTGACCGGCGACAAGAAGAACAGCGTGCAGCTGCTGCAGTGCAGCGACCTCGCGCCGCTCGGGGCCCCGCGCTTCCTCCGTCACGACCTCGCCTTCGCCGGCGACGGCGCGCTGTTCGTCGCCGGTAAGACCATCCAGCGCCACGAGCTCGCCGAGGCCGGCGTCGGCAAGGCGACCCTCTCGATCGACGGCGACAAGAAGGGCCTCACGCAGATCGCCGCCTCGCCCGACGGCCGCTGGCTGGCGCTGCACAAGCACCTCGACGATCTCGAGCTGTGGTACCTCGGCGATGCGCAGCCGACCCGGCGCGCCAGCGTGCGCGCCAGCGTGCTCGTCGAGCTCGGCTTCCGGCCCGACAGCGGCCAGCTATGGTTCACCAGCCGGGTCTCGAGCCCGCTCCAGCTGCAGACGATCGACCTCGATCCGGCCGGCTCCGATCTACGACCGACGCCGATCCGGCCGCTGCCCGGGGTGTTCGTCTACAGCCCCGTGCGCGCGGCCCCGGGCGGCCTCGTGGCCGTGAGCGACCAGCACGCCGACCTCGTGCTGCTCGAATGGGGCGCCGCCGAGCCGCGCCCGCTCGGCCTGCGCGCGCTGTGGGGCGACCGCTTCCCCGAGGACCTGGCCGTCTCGCCCGACGGCAGCCACGTCGCAGTCACCGCCCGCGACTCCGACACCCACCTGCGCGTCAGCGCGGCCGCCCTCGCCGGCGACGCCGAGCCGTTCACGTTCCGCTGGGAGGGCCGGACCACCAGCACCGCGGTGGCCCTGACCGCCGGCGGCGCCCGCCTGGCCGTGGCCCGCCGCACCTCGCCGAGCACGCTCTACATGTTTTTAAAGACATGACCCAAAGGACAGGGTCATTACGACATGTTTTCGAGAACATGTCCTGACAGACACTCTTCAAATCATTACCCGAGCTCGGGTCCGGGGCGTTCGGCGACCTCGCGGGCCAGCTTGCCGAGGGTGCGGACCGCGTGGGCCAGCAGGTCGGACCACGGGTAGCCGCAGCTCATGCGGATGCAGTTGGCGAACCGCGGCTTGGCCGAGAAGATCGGCCCGGGCGCGACGCTGATGCCGTGGGCCAGGGCGCGCGCGTGCAGCTCGAGCGCCGGCGTGCCCGGCGGCAGCTCGACCCACAGCACGAAGCCGCCGGCCGGGCGCGACACCCGGGTGCCGGCGGGGAAGTGCTCGGCGATCGCCGCGCTGACCTGCTCGACCTGGGCCTGCAGCTTGCGCCGCATCGCCCGCAGGTGGTGCTCGTAGCCGCCGTTCTCGACGAAGTCGGCGATCGCCAGCTGCGGCAGCGTCGGCGTCGCCACGCTGTTGGCGAACTTGAGCTGCTCGACCTGCTCGCGGAACCGGCCCGGCATCGCGTAGCCGACCCGGTAGCCGGGCGCCAGCGTCTTGGTGAACGACGAGCACAGCATCACCAGCCCGGCCTCGTCGAACGCCTTGGCCGGGCGCGGCATCGCCTGGCCGAAGTAAAGCTCGCCGTAGATGTCGTCCTCGATCAGCGGGATGTCGCGGCGCGCCAGCATCTCGACCAGCCGCTGCTTGGCCGCGTCGCGCATCGACGCTCCGAGCGGCTGGCTGACCACCGGCAAGCACAGCACCGCCTTGATCTTGTGGGCCGCCAGCGCCTCCTCGAGCGCGTCGAGATCCATCCCGGTGCCCGGCTGGCACGGGATCTCGAGCGCGCGGATCCGCAGGCCCTCGATCAGCTGCAGCAGGCCGAAGTACAGCGGGCTCTCGATCGCCACCGTGTCGCCCGGCTGGGCCACCACGCGCAGGCACAGGCCCAGCGCCTCCATCGCGCCGACGGTGGTGACCACGTCGTCGGCCGTGACGGCGCAGCCGCGTTCGACCGCGCGGCGGGCGATCTGTCGCCGCAGCGCCGGGCAGCCGGGCGGCGGATCGTAGGACACGCCGACAGCCCCCGACGCGCGGGCGATCCGCGCCAGGGTGGCGTTGAGGCGGTCGGTCGGCAGCAGCTCCGGGCTCGGCGTGGCCGCCCCGAACGGCACGATGTGCGGGTCGCGGGTGGCCCCGTAGACCTTGGCCACCAGGCTCGCCACCGACACCTTCGAGGCCGTCGTCGAGGTCCGCGGCGCCCGCGGCTCGGGCAGCGTCGCGCAGCGCCGGCGCACGTAGTGGCCCGACTGCGGCCGCGCCTCGATCAGGCCGCTGCCCTCGAGGTGCTGGTAGGCCTGGATCACCGTCGACACGCTGACGCCCTGCTGCTTGCTCAGGCGCCGCACCGACGGCACGCGGTCGCCCGGGCGCAGCGCCCCGCGCTCGATGAGCCCGGCCACGTGGGCCGCCACCCGCTCGTAGAGCAACGCCCCCGCGTCCACGACACCAGCCTACCTCGCCGCGGCGGGTGGGACCAGCACAGCCCGGCCGGCGCCCGGCCGGCACAGTTGCAGCGAACTGCAACTGTACCGGTACCATCTCGGTCCTTCTGCATCTGTTACGGTCGGGGTCGCCGGCCCATGCTGTGGCCATGGCTTCCTCCTCCGGCGTCTGGATCGCCCCGCCCGTGCGGATCGCCTGGGACCGGGCCGCCGCCTCCGCGACCCGCCCGGCGCGCGCGAGGCCGCCGATGATGATCGTCGCGGCGATGCTCGCGGTGTATTTCCTGTGGGGCTCGACCTACCTGGCGATCCGCGTCGCGCTCGAGACGATCCCGCCGTTCTCGCTCGGGGCCATGCGGTTCCTGATCGCCGGCGGCGGGCTCTACGCGGCGCTGCGCCTGTTCGGCGCGCCCAAGCCGACCGCCGCCGAGTGGCGCACCTCGTTCCTCACCGGCGCGCTGCTGTTCGTGGCCGGCAACGGCTTCGTGGTGCTCGGCGAGCAGTGGGTCAGCTCCGGCCTGGTCGCGCTGGTGGTCGGGACCATGCCGCTGTGGGCCGCCCTGTTCGGCCGCGCCGCCGGGCAGCCGCCGACCACCCGCGAGTGGCTGGGCCTCGGCCTCGGCTTCGCCGGCGTCGCCATCCTTCAGCTCGGCGGCGAGCTCGCGGGCGCCGGCCTCGGCGCGCTGCTGGTCCTGCTCGCCCCGGTCTGCTGGGCCCTCGGCGTGGTCCTCGGCCGCTCTCGCCCGCTGCCGGCCGGGCCGATGGCCGCCGCCACCCAGATGCTGGCCGGCGGCGTGATGATGGCCGGCATCGCCGCCCTGCTGGGCGAGGCACCGGCTGTCCCTTCGGCCAGGTCCATGGCGGCCGTGCTCCACCTGGTCGTCAGCGGCTCGCTGATCGGCTTCACCGCCTACGGCTACCTGCTGCGCCGGACCCGGCCCGCCGTCGCCAACAGCTACGCCTACGTCAACCCGGTGGTCGCCATCGTGCTCGGCGCCGCTCTGGCCAGCGAGCCGGTCGGCCCGCTGACCTGGCTGGCGACCGCGGTGATCCTGTCCGGCGTGGTCGTCATCGGCCTCGGCGGCAAGCGCTGATGCATGTCCTTCAGGGCATGTCCTCGAGGACATGCCACCTCGGGGCCATGTCTTTCAGCTCCGCGGCCCGTCGTAAACCTGGACGCTGACGCGGATCTGCCCCGAGTTGTCCTCGTGGTTCGAGTCCCAATAATAAAACAGCAGCGTGCCCTCGGTCAGGATCGTCATGCTCAGGTGGGTGCCGACGCCGAAGAACGTGGCGCCGCCGTCGAGGCTGCCGACCAGCGCGCCGTACAAGAACGCCTGGGCGCCGCGGCCGAACAGCCCGTAGTCGCCGCCCAGCGGGTTGCCGAGGCCGTTCGCGTTCGAGGTCCGGTCGGCCACGCCGGCGCTCCACGTGTCCTCGGGATCGACGTGGATCACCAGCAGCTGCCCCGGCGACAGCGCGATCGCGGTGTCGAGGGCGGCCCCGCCCGAGATGCTGTGCTTCCTCGCGTCCACCACGAATGCGCCCTGCGCCATGAACCCCTCCCGACCCTGCGGTCGTCGCGGTTCGTGGACCGGGACCTCGCGACCGTCAAGCCGGCCTCGCGTCGCGCCCGGCGAACGCCGACCCGGCGCGCGCGAGCCGTCGCCGCCGCGCGGCTCGGCGGCGTGCGGGGCCGCCGTGACGCGCACGAGCGCGCGCCGACGACATGTCCCGCAGGACATGTGATGCGCAGTTACGACCTGTCCCGCGGGACAGGCCGCCGCGGCGTCACGCCGCCTCGTCTTCCAGCAGGCGGAAGTTGCGGCGGGCCAGCTCGAGGTTGTCGTTGTCCCACGGGTGGAAGCTCGGGCGCAGGTACTCGCGCAGCCCGCGGAGGAACACCCGGCGGATGATCGGCTCGCGCTGCTGCGTCGCTCGCAGCTGGCGCAGCGCCTCGCGCAGGCTCAGGTCCTTCTCCTGGCGCATCAGCATCACCGCGCCCGCCAGCCAGAACGCCCCCAGCAGCGTCGTCGCCAGCGCCATCCCGGCCATCCGCAGCGCATAGCTCGGGCGCACCTGCTTCAGCACGTCGAAGGCCACCGCCTTGTGCTCGATCTCCTCGGCCGCGTGCCAGCGGAGCAGCCGCTGCATCTTCGGGTGCACCACCGCCAGCGTGCCCTGGTCCGTCAGCGCCCCCTCGGCCATGATCGCCGTGTAGTGCTCGAGCGCCGCCGTCACCGACAGGCGCAGCGCCGGCGGGCTGATGCGCTCGATGAAGTCGAACGCCACGCGCTTGTACACCCGCAGGAACGTGTCGATGTCGTAGCCCTGGCCGCGCAAGATCTCGAACACGCGCTCGTGCTCGTGCGCGTGGCGGCCCTCCTGGCCGAAGAACCCGCGGATCTGCTCGCGCAGCGTCGGGTCGTCGATCGCGCCCATGTAGTGGCGGACGGCCCGCACGAAGAAGCGCTCGCCCATCGGGAAGATCAGGTGCAGCGCGTTGCCGATGGCCGTCGACACCGGCAGCCCGGCCATCCAGTGGCGCGGCAGATCGTCGAGGTCGAATTCCATCGCTCGCGGCTTGATGGGTCCCAGGTCGGCGGGGGCGTGCTGCATCGAGAACCTCCTGTGCGCATCGAGCGTACCGCCTATTGAATCAGAGTCAATAGCCGCTCGGAACCCTCTGTGGCGGGTCTCAGCGCCCCCGTCACAGCACAGCGCGCGAAACCGCCCTCAGTCGTCGAAGGTCGGATGCACGATCCACAGGCTCGGCCAGAGCGACGGTTCGACCCGCGCGAGGTCGACGGACGGATCGATCATCAACTGCGGCCTGCGCCCGTTGAGCGACACCAGCGCGACCACGCGGACCTCGATCGCCGCGTGCCCGCGCGCCCGCAGGTCGTCGGCGAGGAAGCGGGCGTACTGCAGGATCATCTCTGGCCGGCCGCTCATCTCCTGGCGCTGCCAGCCCGGCAGACGTCCGGCCAGGTCGATCTTCCACGACGCGCCGAGCTCGGGATCACTGGCGAAGAAGCGGACGTAGCCGTTCTTGTCGCGCAGCTTCATGCGCCACGCGAACTTGTGGCCCTCCTCGGTCCACGCCACGTCGCCCGGATAAAGCCAGTGGCGCAGCGGGAACAGCAGCTGCCAGCCGACATAAAGCCCCAGGGCCACCAGCGTCGCCCGCTGCGCGCGCCCGAGGTGAGCCGGCGGACCGGCGACGATCGGCGCCGGCGACGGCGGCGCGCCGACGCGGGCCGCGACGCGGTTCCACAGCCGGCGCGGCCAGTCCGGTTCGAAGAAGATCGTGGTCGCCGCGATCATCACCCACGGGAAGATGCCGATCGAGAACACCGCCGCGTTGATCAGGTGGAAGCTCAGCGCCAGCACGTAGGCGAGCGCGCGCGTCGGTCGCCACAGCAGCGCCGGCACCACCAGCAGATCGAACCCGAGCCCGCCCCAGCTGAAGAAGTACGGCGCCCACCACTCGCGCAGCAGCGGCCCGGCGAGCGGCAGGTCGGCGCTCTCGGCCAGCCACGTGCGCATCGGCTCGCCGCGCAGCCAGTCGGGGTTCAGCTTGGCCAGCCCGGCGTAGAAGTACGGGATCCCGATCTGCGCCCGCAGCAGCCACAGCGCCCACGCCGGGGCCGTATCGGCGCGCAGCCGCGGCCGCAGCCAGGCGTCGACCGACGCGGCCCGGTGCGCCGGCACGAACATCATCAAGAAGCTGACCAGCGCCAGCAGATAGATGTGATTGAGGTAACAGCTCTGCTCGAGCAGGAACACGTACGAGATGCCGACGAAGAACACCGCCGCGGCCGTGCGGTACCACAGCCCGATCGTCACGCACAGCGCCGCCAGCCCGAGCACCCCGAACACCACGTGCATGCCGTCGCCGGCGAGCGGCCGCACCCAGTCGAGGGCGAAGAACGTGAAGTGGAACTCCGGCTCGATGTAGAGCGGGCCGATGTCGGGCAGGTCGCGCCACACCTCGACGAACATCAGGAGGCCGAACAGCACCCGGAAGCACGCCAGCGAGGCGATGTCGACGGTGGCGAACAGCCGGCGCGAGGCGAGCGGCAACAGCGAGGCGACGGGCCTGGGCATGGCCGGCGGCATAGCGCCGATCGTCGGCGACGCAGCCCGCCCGCTCCGCGCCCGCCCTCGCGCGCGTACATCCTCGCCTTCGCGCCCGCGCGAGCTGCCCGGCGGGGCCGCCATCCGAGCGAGCGTCCGCCGAATGCTCGCTCGCCTGGTGCCATGATTCGCGACTGAGCCCGCTTGATGCCGCCCTCGACCCGACGCATAGAAGCTACCGGTCCGCCACTGGCAAATGGGTGGAGGAGGAGTTGTCATGCGAATGAGAATCAACGAATACACCTGGATTCATACGACGATCTTCGCGCTCGCGGCCGCATTCGCGACGACCGCGTGCGACGAGACTGAGGCGATCGACGAGGAGGCGCTGGCCGTCGAGCCGGTCGACGAAGACGAACCCGAGGCGGGTCAGGTCGACGGCCAGACGGTCGACGAGCTGACCGACGACGAGGAGGAGGTCAGCGCCGACGAGGAGCGCCGCCGCGGGCACGACGACGACGACGGCTGGGGCCGCCGGCGTCACGGCCACGACGACGACGACGGCTGGGGCCGTCGGCGCCGCCACGACGACGACGGCTGGGGCCGCCGCCGCCACGGCGGTCGCGACGGGTGGGGTCGCCACTAGACGAACGCTGCGGCCGACCGCGCCCGCGATCTCCATCGCGGGCGCGGCCGGCCGTCGCCTCGTCGGAGACACCGCATGATCCTCCGGACCCGCATCTTGCTGCTCGGCGCCGCCGCCTTCCACCTCGCGCTCGTCGTGCTCGGCGGGCTCGGCTTCTGCCTGTGGGGCGCCGGCCCGCTCGGGCCGCTCTTGACGTATTACGCCGCGCTGACCGGGGCCGACAGCGGCTACGGTTTCTACGCGCCCTCGGTCGGCGACCCGCCGACCCTGACGCTGACGATCGTCGACGACGAAGGCCGCGCCCGCCTCGAGAGCCTCGCGCCGCGGATCACCCGCGAGGCCGACATCCGCGTCGAGGACCTCATCGAGGTGTTCCACAACCGCCGCATCGACGAGGCCGTGCGCGCCCGCCTGGCCGCCTCGTGGGCCGCGGAGCTGTTCTCGCGCCACCCGTCGGCGCGCAGCGTCACCGTCGACATGGGCTTTCATCGCGTGCCCTCGCTGGTGGCCGCCAGCCGCGGCGCCCCCACCCGCTGGCGCTCGGTCTACCGGGCCCGCGTGGTCCGCCCGGGCGGAGGTGAACCATGAAGGCTCGACTTCACGCGCTCGCCCGCGCGGTCGATCGCTTCTGCTTCGCGCCCGCGCGCCCGGCCCCGCTGGTGGCCCTGCGCATCGGCCTCGCGGCGGTCCTGCTGGCCCAGGCGCTGCAGATCGCGCCGCTCTATCACGCGCTCTATCACCACCGCGGCCTGCTGCGCGGCCCGCTCAAGGACAGCTTCGTGTCCGGCCACCTGCCGCGGCTCGGCGAGCTGCTGGCGTCGCCGTTCGAGTCGCAGGTCCTGGCGGTCCTCGGCGCGCTCTACGTCGCCAGCCTGGTCGGCATGCTGCTCGGCTGGCGCACCCGCGCCAGCACCTGCGCCGCCTGGCTGCTGCACTTCGTGTTCATGCGCCTGGCCCCGCACACCAACTACGGCGCCGACGACTTCGCCAACATCTTCCTGTTCTATTCGACCGTCGCCCCCGGCGGCGCCGCGCTGTCGCTCGACCGGCGGGCCGGTCGGGCGCATGACCTCCCGACCGCCGGCACGCGCCTGGCGATCCGCGTGATGCAGCTCCACCTCTGTCTCGCCTATCTGCTGTCCGGCCTGGAAAAGGCGCTCGGGCAGCAATGGCGTGACGGCGAGGCGATCTGGCGCTCGCTCGTGGCCCAGGGCTACGCGCTGCTGGACTTCACCTGGCTGGCCCACGTGCCGTGGCTGGCGACCGTGGCCGGCTGGTCGGTGCTGGTCGTCGAGATCGGCTACGCGGTGTTTGTCTGGCCGGCGGTCACGCGCCGCGGGTGGGTGGCCGCGGTCGCGGCGATGCACGCCGGCATCGGGGTCTTCATGGGCCTCCACGTGTTCGCGGGCGTGATGATCGTCCTGACGGTGTCGATGTTCGGGATCAGCGCAGAGCCCGCTAAATCCGTCGGAGAACTTCGAAATCGGCCGCGCGACTTCTTGCCCGCGCCGGCCGCGTCTTCGGGTACCGTGGACCGTGGCCAGGGCGCCCCGCCGCGAACCGGATGAGACCCGCGAACGCGCGCGGCTGCAGGTCGACGAGCGTCGGGCCCAGCTCGTCGCGCTGGGCCTGCGCCTGTTCAGCGAGCGCAGCTACGACGAGCTGTCGATCGACGACATCGCCAGCGCGGCCGGGATCTCCAAGGGGCTGCTCTATCACTATTTCTCGAGCAAGCGCGATTTCTACGCCGCGACCGTGCGCAGCGCCGCCGAGTCGCTGCTCGCCCGCACCGACCCGGCCGGGCACGGCCCCGACCCCGAGGCGCTGCTGGCCGCGCTCGACCAATATCTACAGTTCGCCGAGGAGCACGCCAGCGCCTACGTGGCCCTGATGCGCAGCGGCGTCGGCCACGACGCCGAGGTCGCGGCGATCGTCGAGGACACGCGCGCCCGCTTCGTCGCCCGCCTGGCCGGCCGCCTCGGCCTGTCCGAGATGCCGCCGCGCGTGCGCCTGGCCCTGCGCGGGTGGGTCGGCTGCGTCGAGGGCTCGAGCCTCGACTGGCTGGCTCGCCGCGACCTCCCCCGCGAAGATCTGCGCGACCTGCTGGCGCAGCTGCTGCTCGCCACGCTGATGGCCGTCGAAGCCACCCCGCAAGCGGCCGAGTGACAGTCACCGCGATCGGCGG
This sequence comes from Nannocystis bainbridge, assembly GCF_028368995.1. Lineage (GTDB taxonomy): Bacteria > Myxococcota_A > Polyangia > Nannocystales > Nannocystaceae > Nannocystis > Nannocystis bainbridge. The sequence goes on from NZ_JAQNDL010000001.1 coordinate 2,641,958, forward strand.
TCGCGCGATTCGTCGCCGCCGCCGCGCACCCAAGAATAAATGCAGGCCCGACGAGGGCGAGCCGCAGCTCGCCCCCGCCGGACCTGCCGGGCGAGCGTGACACTGGTCGTCTCGGTCACGCCCGCCGCATCCCTTCACCTCAATCGCGCTCGCCGAAGCAGCGGTGCTCGACCCCGCCGCGGCCGCGACAGAACTGCTTCGCGCGCCGGACGCAGAGGTCGCGGTTGCCCCGGATACGGACCTTGTCGGTCACTCGGTGATAGCGATTGCCGCGCTCGCAGCGGGCCAGGCAGTAGCCGCGCACGTGGAAATCGTCGTCGTCGTAACACTCCCACCGCGAGGCCTCGCTCGGGTCCACCTCGTCGGTGAACTCGTCGATCGAGACGTCGGCCAGGGCGGCCGCCGCCTCTTCGGCCAGCGCCTCGACCGGCTGCTCGGGCGCCGCAAGAGCGGCCCACGCACTGAACAGTGCATTGAAAATCATCATGACACCTTCTCCTCTCACGATCGAATGTTCGCATCCACGCGCAACGTGGCACCCGTCGCGTCCAATGCGACGGGTGCCGGGAACCATGAGCCTGGTCCGCGCCGCCGTCGAGCAGGCTCTGCCGCGAAATTATGCGCCGGGCGGGCCGCCCGCGGCGGGCGGGCGGCAGTATGTACATATGTCCATCAGGACATATTGATCATATGCGCGGGTCTGCACATTGGCCCGCGCGCGGCCGACCGTCAGCGCTCGCGGTCGCGCCGCGCCAGCACCACCGCCGCGATGCCGACGCACAGCGCCGTGTACGCCAGCAGCACGCCCCAGACCTCGAGCACGTGCGCGGTCGAGGGGTCGTAATCGACGGTCGGGTAGACGGGGCAGCTCAGCGGGTTGCCGGGGATCGTGCAAGCGGCGAAGTCCCGCGGCGGCTGCAAATGGGTGACCGAGCCGAACGCCTCCATGGCCCAGCGCGCGCTGGTGACGTACGACAGCGGCGCGAGCCCGGCCGGCAAGGACACCAGCGCCATCGCCAGCAGCAGCTGCGGCACGAGCACCAGCGGCACCACGCTCATCGCCCGGTCGGAGGTCGTCGAGGTGCTCGACAGCAGGAGGCCCATGCCGAGCCCCGACAGAGAGCTCAAGAAGGTGGTGACCAGCAGGCTGCCGAAGAACCCCAGCCCCGCGACCCCGCGCACCACCGACACCGGCCCGTTCGCGGTGAAGGTCGTCACCGCCGCCGAGAAGTCGACCTTGGCCGCCAGCACCGTCAGCAGCACGATCGACTGCACGAGGCAGATCGCCGCCAGCACCACGAACTTGGCCAGCAGGTACGGGCCGATCCGCAGGTTCGCCAGCCGCTCGCGGCGGTAGATGGCCCGCTCTTTGGTCAGCTCGCGCGCCGAGCACAGGATCCCGCACCACACCGCGACCAGGGCGACGAGGAACAGCACCAGGCGCCCGTGCGAGCTCTGGAGGTCCTGCAGCGCGCCCTGGCGAGCCACGAGCACCAGGATCGCGCCGATGATCGGGGCCTGCAGCAGCAAGGTCGCCAGGTTGCGCCGGTCGACCGCCAGCAGCCGAATGTTGCGGCGGACCAGGATCACCCACTGCTGCCACGCCGACACCCGCGCCGTCTCCGGCCGGTCCTCCGGCGTGGTGCCGCCGACCTTCATCGCCGTCATCGTCATCGACGACCGGCTCTGCGTGCTGTGCAGCTTGCTCGGCTTGACCGCGGGCCCGCGCGCCTCGCCGGCCAGACGCTCGACGATGTAGCGCGTGCGGGCGTCCGAGCGGCGGAACCGCAGCTCCCACAGCTCGGCCAGCGACGGCTCGCCGCGCTCGTGGGCCTCGCGCCAGCGGGCGTACTCGCTGCGCAGCTCGCCGAGCACCAGCGGGTGCGACTCGTGGGCGTCGCCCTCGACCTTGGTGTAGATGTCGGCGAAGTCGCCGCTGCGGACCCCGAAGTGCTGCAGCGCCTCGGCCGGCGGCCCGAACCACACCAGCCGCGCGTCGGCCATGAACGCGATGTGATCGCATTGATGGATGTTGGCGGTCGCGTGGGTGACCATCACGATCGTGCGCCCGCCGTCGGCCAGCCGGCGCAGCGTGTACATCAGCCGCTTCTCGAGCCCGGGGTCGAGCCCCGAGGTCGGCTCGTCGAGGAAGAACAGGCTCGGGTCGGCCAGCAGCTCGGCGGCGATCGAGACCCGCTTGCGCTGGCCGCCCGACAGCTGGCTGATGCGCGTGGTCCGGCGGTCTTCGATGTCGACGTCGGCCAGCACCCGCTCGACCCGCGCCGCGATCTCGGCGTCGCCGGTGTCCTCGGGCAGGCGCAGCTGGGCGGTGAAGCGCAGCGCCTCGTCGACGGTGAGCGTCTGGTGGAGGATGTCGCTCTGCGGGACGTAGCCGACCTGGCCGCGGTAGGCGGCGAAGTTCGCGTAGTAGTCGTCGCCGTTGACCAGCACGTCGCCCTCGCTGGCCCGGCTGAAGCCCGACAGCGCGCCGAGCAGCGTCGACTTGCCCGCGCCCGAGCCGCCGACGATCGCCACGAACTCGCGCGGCAAGATCGCCAGCGACACGCGGTCGAGGATCACCTTGCCGCCGCCGACCACCCGCACGAGCCGCCGCGCCTTGAGCTCGATCGCCCCGCGGTGGTCGTACGAATCGAGCGAGCGCCCGTCGTAGGCCAGCTTGAACGGCCCCACCTGAATGATGTCACCACGCGCCAGCTTCTTGCTGAGCTGGACCCGCTCGCCGTTGACGAAGGTGCCGTTGGCGCTGCCGAGGTCGCGCACCTCGTGGCCATCCGCCAATGCCCGTACGGTCGCGTGCCGCCGCGACACCAGCAAGCTCGCCAGCGTCAGCTCGCAGCCCTCGCGGCCGATCGTGACCTCGGGCTGGTCGAGCCGACAGCGCGGCACCGACTCGTCCGGCGGCGCCATCGTCCGCGCCAGCCGCTGGTAGGTCATCGTCACGAAGCTGCCGGTGTACGGATCGCCGACCCGCAGCACGTCGCCGTGGCGCAGCTCGTGCTCGGACACCTGGTGTCCGTTGAACATCAGGCTGCACGGCCCGCCGAGGTCGCGGACGCGATAGCCGTCACCGACGCCGGTCGGCTCGAACCGCAGCTGATGCGCCGCGACGAACTCGGCCTTGACGACGATCCGGTTGTCGTCGGCGCGACCGAGGCGGAACGGCTTGCCGTCGAGCGGGTACGGCACCTCGCGCTTGTTCGGCTCGCGCACCACCAGCCGCGACGCTTGCAGCCGCACGGCCCAGGTCACTTCCGGCGACGGTTCGTCGCTGTCGGGCGTCAGCTCCACGCAAGCCTTGTATTTGCAGGATCCAGCCGGCACCCGCGAATGTCAACGTTTCTGGGCAATTTCCCCACGATGTGTATGCTTGGGGCATGACCACGAGGACCCAGATCTGTCAGACCCAGTCCCGCGTGCAGGCCCGGTCGGCCGTGAGCCTTGTTCCTCGCGGGCTCGTCCTCGCCGCCGCGCTCGTCGCCGTCGCCTGCGACGACTCCGCCGAGCAGCGTAAACCTGGCCCGACGCCGGCGGTCCCCGCGGTCGACCGCACCAAGGACACGCCGCCGGCCGAGCCCAAGCCGACGCGCCCTGCCACCGGCGCCGACACGCCGACGAGCCCGACCGCGACCGACCCGAAGCCCTCCACCGGCTCGCCCACCGACGTCGCCGCGGTCGTGCGCACCTACAGCGGCTGCTACAGCGATTGCGTCTCCGAGAAGAAGGCGACCAACCGCGAGACCTGCAAGCTGACCTGCGACGACGCCGCCGAGGCCGCGATCGAGAGCATGCCCGGCGGTCCGTCGAAGGAGAAGTTCAAGGCCGCGGCCGCCAGCTTCACCGGCTGCGTCAACTCCTGCTTCGCCGACAAGAGCCTCAACACGACCAACCGCGCCACCTGCGTGTTGACCTGCCAGGACGCCGCCGAGGTCGCCGCGATCGGCAAGTGACCTCCGGCGCAGCGCGCTCAAAACCGCGCCATCACGCCCAATCCGGTCGGCAGCACCCGCGCGCTCCGGACCGACCGCGGCGCGCGATTGCGCACCAGCGCGACGATCCCCAGCGTCAACAGCACCGCCCCCGACACCGCCAGCGCCGCCCCGCCCCAGCCGGTGTTGAAGAGCCAGCGGCAGTCGCCGTCGGCGTCGACCTCGGCGCCCGTGCAGCGCTTCTTGAACGGCAGGTCGTCGAGCGCGAGCAAGGCCACGCCCGCGCCGAACAGCAGCACGCCGCCGCCGACCGCCGCCCCGCCGAGCGCCCGCTGCCGCGGGCTGCCAGGGGTGCGCTGCAGCGGGATCACGAGGTCCTCGCGCGCGCCGGCGACGAACGTCAGCTCGCGCTCCTCGGCGACGAAGCCCGGCATGGTCACGCGGATCTTCCGCGCCCCGGCGAGCAGCGGCCGCTCGAGCGGAGTGGTGCCGACGAGCTCACCGTCGACGTGGACCCGCGCGCCGCTCGGCCGGGTGTCGAGGATCAACATCGGCGGGCCTTGCCCGAGCGCGGCCAGCCGCGTCTGCAACAGGGCGCCCTGCGAATCCAGCAGGTCGGCGACCTCGCCGACGCCGCAGATCTCGCACCGCTCCTGCGACTTGAAGAGCACCGCGCCGGAGCCCGCGTCGACCAGCTCGAGCTCGAGCAAGAAGTCGCGGCTCTTCATCGTGATCGACGTGCGCACCAGGTGCGTCGCGCCCGCCTCGCGCAACCGCTCGAGCGCATCGCCGGCGCGGTCGGCCGCGTCCTGCTCGACCAGCGCGAAGCTGCCACGCCCGAGCCCGCGCCGCAGGCCCACGACCCAACCCTTGCGCGTGGCCTCGTCGACCTGCCCCTCGAGCTTGAGCGGCACCACGGCGATCCGCACCGATTCGGCCGGCGTCGCCGCGTTTTCGGCCGGCGCGGCCCTCACCACCCCGGCGGGCGGCATCGCCAGCAGCCACCCGAGAAGCACGCAAAGCGGGACCCGCACCCCCGTACCCTAGCATCAACGCCCGCGCCCCAGTGCGCCCGCGGGGGCGTGCCCGCACCGCGCGAAATCGCGCACCGTGGTTCTCACCCCTTGTCCTGGCCCCCCTTGGCCGCCCACACTCGAAGCGCCCGCCCGGATGCCCGCGCCGCCCCGAGACCTGATCCCGGCCCCGCTCGTGCCCGCCCCGCCGCGCGGCCCCGCGGGCCTTGCCGCGGCCGTCGACTCCTGGACGATCTCGTTCGACGAGCCGCCGGCGCCCGATCGCCCTGACGACCGCGCCGTCACGCGCAAGGACCACCTCGGGCAGGCGCCACCGCCGGTCCGCCAGGACGACCGCGCCGTCACTCGCAAGGAGCTCAGCGGCCCGCGGCCCGACGCCATCACCCGCAAGGACGCAGGCCCGGGCGACGAGGCCCGCCCCGAACCAGTGCGCCCGCTCGCCGGCAAGACCGGTCGCGGCGGCCCCGGCCGCGTCATCACGCGCAGCGGCGCCGCGCAGGGCAACGCCGACAGCAAGCAGGTCCGCCTGTTGCCCGGCCGCCGGGTCCCCGGGACCCGCTACCGCCTGATCCGCTGGCTCGGCGAGGGCGGCATGGGCGTCGTCTACGAGGCCGAGCACGAGGACATCGAGCGCCGCGTGGCCCTCAAGATCCTCCGCCACGAGGCCAGCGAAGACCCGCAGCAGGCGGCCCACTTCCGCGACGAGGCCCGCGCCGCCAGCCGGATCGGCTCGCCCAACATCGTCGAGATCTTCGACTTCGGCGAGCTGCCCGACGGCCGCCTGATGTTCGCGATGGAGCTGCTGAACGGCCACGGCCTCGACAGCGAGCTCGACAAGTGTCCGATGGACCAGGCGCGGATGATCGGGATCCTGCGCCAGGTCTGCAAGGGCCTGGCGGCGGCGCACGAGGTCGGGATCATCCACCGCGACGTCAAGCCCGACAACATCATTTTGGTCGGCCACAACGGCAAGGCCGATTGGGTCAAGGTCGTCGATTTCGGCATCGCCACCGTGCACGCCGAGACCGACGCCGGGGCCGCCGGCACGCCGCACTACATGGCACCCGAGCAGGTGCTGGGCCAGAGCTTCGACGGCCGCCTCGACATGTACTCGTTCGGCTGCACCGCCTACGAGCTGCTGGTCGGCAAGCCGCCGTTCGTGGCGCCGACGATCGAGGAGATCCTCGAGCATCAGCTGGCCAAGACGCCGACGCCGCCGTCGGAGCTGTGTCCGCCGGGCTCGGTGCACCCGGCGCTCGAGGCGGTGATCCTGCGCTGCCTCGAGAAGGAGCCGGACCACCGCTACCGCGACATGCGGGACGTCGAGGCCGCCCTGTGCGAGGCCCAGATCGCCGCCGGCCTGCACACCGCCTACGACGACCTCGCGCTGCCCGAGGTCGACGCCGACCGCTACGAGCGGCTGCGCCGCGACATGCCGCAGCCGGGCATGATCCGCCAGCGACGGCGGTGGCTGTGGCCGGCGATCGCCGGCGCCAGCACCTTGCTGGCGCTGCTGCTGGCGCTCGCGCTATGGAACCTGCGCCGCGCGCCCGCGCCGGAGGAGCAGCTCGCCGTCGACACCCTCGTCAACGACGCGCGGGCCGCCGGCGCCCGCGCCTACTGGGTCTACCCGCCCGAGGACGAGCCCCAGCTGACCGCGCTGCTGAAGATCCGCGCGCTCGAGGAGCTGCGCGGCGGGGCCCGCTCGCTGGCCAACGGCAAGGCGATCGAGCTGCGCGAGGAGTTCGCGCAGACGCTGGTCCGGCTCGGCGATCAGTACTGGGAGATGGACGGCGGCAAGCCGTTCGCCCGCGACTACTACATCCAGGCGGTGCTGTTCGACCCGAACGACGTCCGCGCCCGCGAGCGCTCCGGCGTGACCCCGGGCTTCATCTCCGACCTCGAGGACCGGGCCCTCAGCGGCGGCTTCACCCCGGCCGAGCTGCGCAACACCGGCGTGCTGGTGGCGCTCGCCGAGGAGGACACGAGCAAGCGCGACAGGGCGCTGCTCGACCTCGTCGACGGCGCCGACAACACGTCGCTGGTGATCGCCGCGTCGGCCGAGAAGCTGGTCCAGTCGACCCAGGCGCGGCCGAAGGGCGGGCGCCGTGCGAACGAGGCCCGGCCCGAGACGACCGCCGCCGAGCCCGGCGCGCCGCAGCCGTCCGCGGCCCAGCCCGAGCCCGAGCCGAGCACGCCGAGCAAGCCACCCGCGGCCGGCAGCAAGCGCGACGTCAAACAGTCGACCACGCTGGCCAAGGACGCCCGCTCCGCCCTGGCCTCCGGCGACCGCAAGCGGGCCGAGACGCTCTTCCACCAGGCGCTGGCCGCCGACAACCGCAACGCGGTGGCGCTGATCGGCCTGTCGGACCTCGAGTTCGACAAGGGCGCCCACCAGCGCGCCGCCGACTACGCCGAAAAGGCGATCGCCGCCGCGCCGAAGACCGCCCTCTACCACCTCAAGCTCGGCGACGCCTACTTCAAGCTGCTGCGCTACGCCGACGCCCGCCGCGCCTACGACAAGGCCAAGGAGCTCGGCTCCCGCGACGCCGACGAGCGCCTCACCAAGCTCAAGGCCAAGCTCGGCAAGTAGGCCGGATGTCCCTCGGGACATGCCCGCTCGGGCATGTCCATGAGGACATGTCCCGCGGCGCTACTCGCCGACCTCGACCCGCCGGACCAGCATCGTGAAGCTCTCGAGCGCGTGGCAGCAGGTGTTGTACTGCGCCCGCTCGACGTCGATGGCGAAGCTCTCGCCGCCGCCGATCGCCAGCTCGCCGCGGTGGCCGGAGAACAGGCTCAGGGCCTGGCCTTCGAGCGTGAAGTCGAGCTGGTACGAGGTCTCGAGCGCGTCGAAATGGACCGGGCCGCACGCCTCGGTGAGCTCGATGGCGATCGGCGCGAACACCTCGGGGATGAGGCCGCCGACCCGCGGCGCGAACCCGGCCGCCAGCAGGGCGTCGTCGGCGGCGGCGCGCAGCTCGAGCTGCTTCTCCGAGTAGACCTCGAGGTTCTCGAAGCGCGAGGCCAGCTGCACGTTGTCGCCCGCGGCCCACGCGACCTCGCCCTCGGGCGCGGCCGGCAAGATCAGCTTCGCGCTGCGCGGCACGTCGCCGTCGAGGCAGGTCAGCGTCGTGACCGACTTGCCCGCCTCCGTCGCCACCGCGCCGACCGTGCACGGCAGGTCGACGTCGTGGTGGCCGTCCGAGTCGTCGATCTCCACCACGAATTCGGCCAGCGCCGCCGGGTCGCTCTCCGAGCAAGCGGCCGGCAGCTCGCCCTCGGTCTCTCCCTCTGTCTCTCCCTCTGTCGCGCCCTCCGTCGCGCCCTCCGTCGCACCCTCCGTCGCGCCCTCCGTCGGATCGACGCCCGTATCGGTCGGCTCGGTCGCGCCTTCGGTCGCCCCTTCGGTCGCCCCTTCGGTCGCCCCTTCGGTCACGCCCTCGGTCGCTCCTTCGGTCTCCTGCGGCGCCGTCTGCGACGAGCCTTCCTGCGCGGTGGAGCACGCCATCGCACCGCAGCACAAACCCGTGAACACCCAGTAATTAAAGCCACGAAACGCAATCATGCTGCCGGTGTAGCACAGGCGCGAGGGCCCGCAAAAGCCTGCAGCCGACGGTCACGCGATTTCTCGAGCGAGACATGCCCGCACGGTATGTCACTCGCGCCATGACACGCCGGACATAGTGAACCATCGCTGTCTCGGAGAACATGTCTCCCGGGACATGTTATTCGCGCGCCGCCCTGGCGCACGCGCGCGCGCGCGCTCGCCTGTACGCACGAGCAGCGACCTCGATGCACATGTCTCTCGGGACATGTCTCGCGCGCCGTCCTGGCGCACGCGTGCGCGACCGGACGCACGAGCAGGCGACCTCGATGCACCTGTCTCTCGGGACATATGACTCGCGCGCCATCCTGGCGCTCTCGCGCCATCCTCGCGCACGCGTGCGCGCTCCATCCACATGTCTCTCGGGACATCCACCCCTGGCGCTCGAGCACCTCGCGTCTCGCCGCGCGCCTCGCCTTGCGACCTGTCCCCGAGGACATCCTCTCCGCCTCGCCCCTCCTCCCCTGCGCCCGGACCGCACCCGCGTGCGGCCCGTCGCACCGCCCAGGCCGCCCCGGTTGCCCTTCCGCACGCCCCTCCGGCCGCCTGCCGCGGCCTCCCCGCCTCGCGCGCTGCTACACTCGCGCGCGTGACCGCAGCTCCGGCCCCGTGGCTCGTCGTGCGTCGCCTCGGCGGACTCGTCCGCTTCAGCCACACCGTCTTCGGCCTGCCGTTCGCGCTCGCCGCGGTCGCGCTCGCCCACCGGCACGCGCTCGCGCACGGCGGGCCCGGCCTCGACCTCGGGCGCCTCGCGCTGATCGTGCTCGCCTTCACGGCTGCGCGCACCGCCGCCATGGGCTTCAACCGGATCGTCGACCGCCGGATCGACGCCGCCAACCCGCGCACCGCCATGCGCGAGCTGCCCGCCGGCCTGGTCTCGCTGCGCGCCGCCGTCCTGCTGACCGTCGTCGCCTCTGTGGCCTTCCTCGGCTGCGCCTGGCTGCTCGGGCCCGTGCCCCTGTTGCTGTCGCCGGCCTGCCTGCTGGTCGTGCTCGCCTACAGCTATTTCAAGCGCTTCTCGTGGGCGGCCCACCTGGTGCTCGGCGTCGCGCTGGCGCTGGCGCCCGGAGGCGCGTGGGTGGCCGTCACCGGCGATCTCGCCGCGCCCGCGACCCCGCTGTGGCTGATGCTCGCGGTCGCCACCTGGGTCGCCGGCTTCGACATCCTCTACAGTCTGCAGGACGAAGCCTTCGATCGCGAGCAGCGGCTGCACTCGATCCCCGTCCGCTTCGGCACCGTCGGCGCCCTCGTCTTCAGCGGCCTCCTCCACGTCGCCACCGTCGCCGCGCTGATGGTCGTGCACGTGCGCGAGGGCCTCGGCGTCGTCCACGGCGTCGGCGTGGCCCTGATCGCGGCGATCCTCGTCTACGAGCACGCGATCGTGCGCCCCGGCGATCTCAGCCGGATCGACAAGGCGTTCTTCGATCTCAACGGCTACATCAGCCTGGCTTACCTCGCCTGCGCCCTGATCGCCACGCTGCTGTAGCCACACGGCGAATTCGCGGCTGCCCACGACAGCCCCGCGCTGGCTCGAGCGCCTCCCCTCGTGCGACGCTCTGGCCATGCCGAAGCGCCGCAGCGGACCGCCGCAGCGATTCCGTCGCTGCACGACCAGGAGCTGACCGGCGGGCCGCTCGAGCAGGCAGTCCGCCTCGTCGTCTGTCCCCGCTGCGACGGCTGCGCCCGCTTCGTCACCGACTACGTCGGCGATCCGCCGCCGACGCGCAAGCGCCGGATGTACTGCCGCGCCTGCAGCTTCGTGCAAGACGAGCCGACCAGCGCCGAGCCGTGGCTGCGCACGATGTGCTGCGGCCACGTGCTGTGGGCCCACGACGCCGAGCACCTGCAATTGCTCGAGGACGACGTGCGCAGCCCGCTGCGCGAGCGCCTCCGCATCCGCCTGGGCGAACGGGCGCTGCTGGCTCGCCTGCCGCGCTGGCTCATCCTCGCCCGCCACCGCGACGAGGTCTTGCGAGCCCTCGCCCGCCTGCGCCGCATGATGGTCGCTGAAGCCTGACCCTCGCGCTCGCTGCGTCGCAACATGTCCATCGGGACATCTGCAACGATTCCCGTGCGCGACCTGGTGCGCCGGCGAATAAACCAGCGCTCGCCGTTGGGAAGAATGGATGCACCGGCACCCGATGTCATCCTTCGGCCTCACTGTCAGTTCCTCTCCCACGCGCGAATCACCGCCCGAGAGCGCCCGGCTCGCGAAAGCGCGTGGTCACGAGCCTCGGATCTCGAAAGATCCGCGCGCGTGGCCCCGCATCGTTCATCGCAGAAAAGGTGACGAGAGCGGCCGGTTCGCGCCAGGAGTCGCATGCACCGTTACTCCGGCCGCTCTCGTCGGGAGCGTGTGGCCCACCGTGTCCCGGAGGACAGCGGTGGCCACCTTCGAATCCTTGCACGAAGGGGACGAGACGCGGCGAGCTCGCAAGGAGGTCCTGGTCAAGCGAGCTCGCCGCGCTCATCGAAGGGGGTCGGGCCAGCCAGCGGCGATCGCGGCCGGGCCCGCAGTCGGTCCTGCGATTACTCGCAGAAGAAGAAGCCGGCGTAGATGTCGCCGTCGCAGAACAGCGCGCCGCCGAGGTTACAAGCCGCCTGGCAGTGGGCCATCAGGCCGGCCTGGCAGGCCGCCATCTCGTGAAGGCTGCAGTCCTCGCCGAGCTCGACGATGCACGCCGCCTCGACCGCCACCGGCGAGCACTTGGCGAGGCACTCGAGGCCCAGGTCGACCGCGCACTCCACGTTGGCCCCGAGGTTCACGTCGAGGCAGATGTCGAGGTCGAGGTCGACGTCCGCATCGAGGTCGACGTCGAAGCAGGCGTCGAGCAGCCCGTCGAGGTCGATGTCGATGTCGATGCCGAGGTCGATGTCGATGCCGAGGTCGTCGCCGCAGCCCGCCGACCCGAGGAACACGCCGTCGCAGAACAGCGCGCCGTCAGCCTCGATCTCCGCCTCGCAGTGGGCCGTCACGTCGGCCACGCAGTCGAGGAACGCGTCGAGGCCACAATCGACGCCGAGCTCGGCGATGCACGCGGCTTCGACGCTGAGCGGATTGCAGTAAAGCTCGGCCTCGAGGTCCTTGACGATCGCGCAATCAGCTCCGAGACCGACCTCGATGTCGAAGCACTTGCCGAGGTCGAGGTCGATGTCGCCGTCGAGGTCGATGTCGATGTCGAGGTCGAGCCCCAATCCTCCCCAGCCCGGGAAGCCGCCGCCACAGCCGTTCTCGCAGCCGTGGGCGTCGGCAGAGGGGGTCGTGACGACGATCCCGGCGGTGGTGGCGAACGCGGCGGCGACGAAGATGGAAGAGATGATGCGGGTCATGGTGAGCCTTCCTTCCGGTGTCGGAAAGTGTGTAGATCGCTGGTAGATGGGGGTCTACGCGGCGAGGAGACCATCGAGTCGCCGCGGAGGATCCCGGCAGGCGACATTGACGAGGCAACCATGGGGCGCACGTCGATCGGGGCAAGCAAAAAATCGTGGGTGGACGATGCGCCCCGGGGTCCAATGGCCGCGTGGTCGGTTCGCTACACCGCCGTCAGAGCCGCTGCAGAGGCTCTTTCGGCCAAATTGATAGATCCGAGTGCAACGCGACAAAGGCCGGGCCGAGCCCGGTCTCAGGCCGGCGGGTTGCGGAAGCCGCGCTGCGAATTCCAGCGTTTGGGCGGCAATTGCTGGCGAATTGGCACGATAGCAGTCCGCGCGAACGACCAATTCATTGCCAGCACCTGCAAACTGTAGGCAACGGTAGCCACGTGGCCGGCGCCGTCCATCGCCGATTCGGCGCCATGCCACGCACGAGTCCGCCAGTGTGATGATTCCGGGCTCATCCAGCCGAATCGCGGTATGCCGCCGCTTCACGACCGATTCGGCCGATGAGCCCGGCCCCGCTCCGCCTTGCATATCCGAGGATTGATCAGGGGCCACCCGAGCGAGGGTGAGGACAATTCATTGGCCCGATCGCGGGACACTCCCGACATTTGGCCTCGACGGCCGCGCTCGCCGATAAACCACGTTCACACGGGCGTAGCAGCGCCTGGAACACGTTTCTATCGACGATGACGTCTCCCCGGCGCAGCGGCTCGGCCCGGTGCTGTCAAATGCAGGTGCTACGATATGTCTCTTCCGACATATGGTTATTATCGCGGGGCTCGCAGCACGTACTCCCGCTCGAGCGTCTTGCCGCGGCGCTCGATCGTCAGCGTCAGCCGCCCGCGGGACAGCACCGCGTCGGTGTCCCACAGGAAGTCCTGGCCCACCGGCACGCCGTCGACGGCGACGATCTGGTCGCGGGTGCGGAGATCGAGCCGGCGCATCACGTCGCTGCCGTACGCGCCTCCGACCCGGAACCCGACCAGCTCACCGTCCTTGCCGTCCGGCCTGAACCATCCGCCCTCGAGCAGCGCCTCCGGATCGATGTCCCCGGCGACGATGGCAGGATCGATCTCGCAGCGGCTGTGGTCGTAGGTGCAGCGCACCCCCTCGGCGAGCTCCGGCGTGTTCGCGACGACGGTGCCGGCCGAGAAGTCGAGGTACCCGCGCTCGCCCGGGCTGCGGCGGTCGGGCTCGTCGGCGCTCGCGGTCCGCAGCGCCTGCGCGCCGGCCACGTCGCCGACGTACTCGAGCAGCGCCGCCTGCTGTTCACGCAGCCACCCGCGCCGCGCCGCGTCGGTCTCGCCGCGCAGCGCGCTCGTGAACTCGTGGAGCGCCACGCGCACCGGCTCGCACGCGGACCGCGTGTCCTCGACCGAGGCGCAGCCGCCCGCGGGCACCACGTGGCGCACGTGCGCCGCCGCGACGATCGCCAGGTCGGCGGCCAGGCGGCGCCGCAGTCGGTGCTCCGCCGGCAGCTTGGCCAGCGCCGCGCGCAGGCCGTCCCACGCCGCCAGCCGTGCGTGGTCGCTGTGCGGCCCGGCCTCGAGCAGCTCGGCCTCGGCGGCCCACGCCCGCGCCGCGACATCGGCGAACCCGGCCGTCGCGCTCGCCTCCGCGACCGTGCGCAACGCCTTGAGGGCGCGCGTGCGCGGCGGCGGCTTGCGCTCGAGATGAACGATGCGCTCGCCCGAGCGCGGATCGTTGTACGTGAACTTGTTCGGCTCGTCCGACGGATCGTGAAATTGGAGGACGCCGACAGCGAGGTCGATCTCGGCGTTGACGCGCGCGTCACCCAGCAACATCGCCGACGCCAGCGCTTCCATGTTCTTGCCCATCTCCGGCTGCCGCGCCGCCGCCAAAGCCCGCGGCGCGTAACCGGCGGCCAACAGCAAGCGCGCGCGCCAGCCCGCGCGCCGGGTCGCCGCGAAGCCCTGGCTGGTGAGCGTGTTGTAGAGCGACGGCTCCGCGCAGTCGGCGAGGTCGGGCAAGAACTCCGCCGCGTGTCCGACCAGCGCCGCGCTCTCGCGGGCCCCCTCCGCCACCACCGTCGCAAGATCGTCGAGCGCGCCGAGGCGGTCTTCGAGGCACGTGTTGGTCCAGTTGTAGGCGTCCTTGGTCGCCGACGGCGTCGCCGACACCTCGCGCCAGCGCGCCGCGTAGGCGTCGAGCGCCGTCACCAGGATGTCGACCTCCACCCGTACCTGCGGCAGCGCCGCCCGCAGCGTCCGCTCCCGCTCCCCGTTCCACACCTCGTCGATGCTCTTGCCCGGCCGCTCGTCGAGCTCGAAGGTCACCGTCTCCGGCAAGACCGCCGCCGCCGGCGTCGGCGGGTCGCCGGCGAAATACTGATATGCCCCGAAGGACATGGCCGCAGAGACAGCCACGCCGGCGACCGCCAGCCCCGGCCGCCACACCCGTCGCCCGGCGGCCCGGGTCAGCGCAGCCAGCAGCGCTTCCATCGATCCGAACCGGGCCTCCGGATCGGTCTGCAGCCCGCGCTCCAGCACCGCCTGCAGCGCCCGCGGCAGCGGCCGCGTCGGCTTGACCATCGCCTTGCGCTCGAACGCCTCGCACAGCTGGGCCACGTTGTCGCCGCGGAACGGCCGGTGCCCGTGCAACGCCTCGAACAACACCACGCAGAACGCGAACTGATCGCTGCGCGCGCTGGCCTGACGGCCCTGCAGCTGCTCCGGGGCCATGTACGCCGGCGTCCCGAGCACCGCGCCGGTGCGTGTCATCGGCTCGGCCAGGGCCGCCGCGTGGTCCTCGGTGGTCTGCTCGGCCTCGGCGATCGCGTCCTCGCCGAGCCGGGCCAGGCCGAAGTCGGAGATACGGATCCGCCCGCCGCCGACGAGCACGTTGGCCGGCTTGAAGTCGCGGTGCACCAGCCCCGCCGCGTGCGCCGCCGCCAGCCCGCGCCCGGCCTGCAGCAAGACCTCGACGATCTCCTGCCAGCGCCGCGGCCCGGCCCTGAGCCAGTCGCCGAGGGTCCCGCCGCCCTCGTACTCCATCGCGATCCACACCTGCTCCGCGTGCACCCCGGCGTCGAACACCGCGAGCACGTTCGGGTGCTGCAGCCGCGCCATCGCCTGCGCCTCGCGCAGCAGTCGCTGCTGCCCCCGCGGCCCGAGCTGGCCCGGGTGCAGCAGCTTGAGCGCGACCGTGCGGTCGAGCTGCGGGTCGCGGGCCGCGTACACCACCCCCATCCCGCCGGCGCCGACCACCCGCAGCACTTGGAACCGGGCGATCGTGCTCGGCTCGTGCGGCTCGTCGAACAGCGCCGCCGCGACCTGCCGGCGGATCTGCTCGAGCGGGCGCAGTGGTTCGTGGTCGGGCGCGTGCAACGTGTCGGAGCTCGGGGTCAAATCTTCGAAGGCGACGGCGGTCATGGGAGGCTCTCTCCCGCGACGTTCCTCGAGCATGCCGCTCGATCACGACCGCGGACGATTTTTTTCACCGCCCGCGGCCGACCCGACTACCATTCCCCCGTGGAGACCGACGAGGCGCTGGTGGCCGCGTGGCGCGGCGGGGACAAGCGGGCCGGCAGCCGGCTGTTCGCCCGCCACTTCGAGCCGATCGCCCGCTTCTTCTACAGCAAGGTCCAGACCGGCGTGGAGGACCTCGTGCAGCGCACCTTCCTCGCCCTCGTCGAGCGCAGCGACAGGCTGCCCGAGGGCGTGCCGGTCCGCGCCTACTTGTTCGGGATCGCGCGCCACCTGCTGCTCCGCCGCTTCCGCGACCAGTACCGCGACGGCATCTTCGACGGCGACACCGTCTCGGTCGCCGACCTCGGCGAGTCGCCCAGCGCGCTGATCGACCGCCGCGAGCACCTGCAGCTCCTCTACCAGGCCCTGCGCGCGCTGCCGCTCGAGCTGCAGATCGTCGTCGAGCTGTTCTACTGGGAGGGCTTCACCGCCCCGGCCATCGCCGCCGCGCTGGAGCTGCCCGAGGGCACCGTGCGCAGCCGCC
The DNA here is from genome assembly GCF_028368995.1 of Nannocystis bainbridge. Taxonomy (GTDB): domain Bacteria; phylum Myxococcota_A; class Polyangia; order Nannocystales; family Nannocystaceae; genus Nannocystis; species Nannocystis bainbridge. Next base: position 2,657,896 of record NZ_JAQNDL010000001.1, read on the forward strand.
TCCGCCGCGCCCGCGAGCTGCTCGGCGACCGCATCGCCGCCCTCGCCCCCGCCCCCGAGCTGGCCGCCGCGACCATGAACGACCTCGAGCGCTGGGCCCGCGAGCTGCGCGACCAGCTCGGCAAAGGTTGAGCCTGTCCCTCGGAGCATGCCCTCCAGGACATGCCCCGGAGAGCATGTCCGCCAGGGCATGTCCCCGCGGCCAGCCTCACTCCTCGCGCGAGGTCTCGCGCCGGCGCGAGGCCGCCGCGATCAGGCGGAAGAACAGCGGCGTGGCGAAGATCGCCAGCACCGTCGCCGCCAGCATCCCGCCGAGCACGCCGGTGCCGATCGCCCGCTGGCTGTTCGAGCTGGCCCCGGTGGCGATCGCCAGCGGGACCACGCCGAGGATGAACGCCAGCGAGGTCATCACGATCGGGCGGAAGCGCAGGCGGCACGCCTCGATCGCCGCGGCCTGGACCGAGCGGCCCTCGGCGACCAGCTCCTTGGCGACCTCGATGATGAGGATCGCGTTCTTGGCGGTCAGGCCGATGATCGTGATGAGGCCGACCTTGAAGTAGACGTCGTTGGGCAGCTCGCGCCACAGGATGGCGAGCACCGAGCCGAGCACGCCGGTGGGGATGACGAGCAGGACGGCGAGCGGGATCGACCAGCTCTCGTAGAGCGCGGCGAGGCACAGGAACACGCACACGAGCGACAGCGCGAGCAAGTAGACCGCCTGGCTGCCCGACAGCTTCTCCTGCAGCGACTGCCCGGTCCACGCGTAGTCGAAGCCCGCCGGCAGCTGGCCGGCGAGGCGCTCCATCTCCGCCATCGCGTCGCCGCTGGCGCGCCCCGGCGCCGCGCTGCCGCTGAACTTGATGCTCTGGTAGCCGTTGAAGCTGACCACCTGCGACGGCCCCATCGTCCACGCCACCTCGGCGAACGCCCGCATCGGCACCATCTTGCCCTCGGCGTTGCGCACGAACAGCTCGAGCAGGTCCTCGGAATTCATCCGCCGGGCCGCGTCGGCCTGCACGATCACCCGCTGCATCCGCGCCTGGTTGGGGAAGTCGTTGACGTACGCCGAGCCCAGGCTGGTCGACAGCGTGTGGTTGATCGCCGCGAACCCGACCCCGAGCGCGCTGGCCTTGTCGCGGTCGATCCGCAGCTCGATCTGCGGCGCCGTCGGCAGGCCCTCGACGTACACGTTCGCCAGCACCGGGCTCTGCGAAGCGGCCGCCAACAGTTGGTCGCGCGCCGCCGCCAGGGCCGCGTAGCCCCGCTGCGCCTTGTCCTGCAGGCGAAAGCTGAACCCGCTCGAATTGCCGAGCGACTCGATCGCAGGCGGCGCGAGGGCGAACGCCATCGCGTCCGGCAGGCCGCCGAGCGCGGCGTTGGCCCGCCCGCCCACGGCCTCGGCGGAGTCCTCGGGCCCGCGCGCCGCCCAGTCGTCGAGCATGACGAACGCGAGCGCGGCGTTCTGCCCCTGCCCCGAGAACCCGAACCCGGCGATCGTCGAGGTGCTGGCCACCGCCGGCTCGCTGGCGAAGTACGCCTCGATGCGCTCGATGACGTCCAGCGTGCGCCCCTGCGACGCCTCGGGCGGGGTCTGCACGTCGATGATCAGGTAGCCCTGATCCTCGGTCGGCAGGAAGCTCGACGGCAACCGCTGATAGCACCACGCCAGCGCGCCGAGCAGCGCGACATAGACCACGAGGAACCGCGCCGGCCGGCGCACCACCCCGCCGACGCCGGCGCGGTAGCCGTTCGTCAGCGCCTCGAAGCCGCGGTTGAACCACGCGAACGGCCCGCGCCGCGCTCGCCCGTGGCCCGCCTTGGCCGGCCGCAGCAAGGTGCCGCACAGCGCCGGCGTCAGCGACAGCGCCAGGAACGCCGAGAACGCGATCGAAGTCGCCATCGACACCGCGAACTGACGATAGATGACGCCGACCGAGCCGGGGAAGAACGCCATCGGCAGGAACACCGCGACCAGCACCACCGTGATGCCGACGATCGCCCCGGTGATCTGGCCCATCGCCTTGCGCGTCGCCTCGCGCGGCGGAAGCCCCTCCTCGGCCATGATGCGCTCGACGTTCTCGACCACCACGATCGCGTCGTCGACGAGGATGCCGATCGCCAGCACCATGCCGAACATGGTCAGCACGTTGATCGAGAACCCGGCCAGCAGCAGCGCCGCGCAGGTCCCGAGCAGCGCCACCGGCACCACGATCGCGGGGATCACGGTGTAGCGGAGGTCCTGCAGGAACAGGAACATCACCGCGAACACCAGGCCCATCGCCTCGAGCAGGGTGACGACGACCTGGCGGATCGAGACCTCGACGAACGGCGTGGTGTCGTAGGGCACCGAGATCTCGACGTTGGCCGGCATCGTGCGCGTCAGCTCGGCGATCTTCGCGTGCACGCCGGTGGCCGTGGCCAGCGCGTTGCCGCCGGGCGCCAGCTGGATGCCGATGCCCGCCGCCGGCTTGCCGTCGAGGCGCGACTGCATGAAGTAGCTCTGGCCGCCGAGCTCGACGTCGGCGACGTCGCGCAGGCGCACGAACGAGCCGTCGAGGTTGGCGCGCAGGACGATCTGCTCGAACTCCTGCACGGTCCCGAGCTGGCCCTTCACCACCACGTTGGCGGCGATCCGCTGGCCCTCGACGGCCGGCGGCGCGCCGACGATGCCGGACGCGATCTGAGCGTTCTGGGCCTCGATCGCGCTGGTGACGTCGGCGGCGGTGAGGCCGAGGCCGACCAGGCGCGACGGATCGATCCACACCCGCAGCGCCTTCTCGGTCGAGAACAGCTGCGCGCGACCCACGCCCGGCACGCGCCGCAGCTCGCCGACGATCCGCCGCGCCGCCAGGTCACCGAGCTCGATCTCCGACAGGCTGCCGTCGGTCGCTCGCACCGTGACAAACTGCATGATCGCGGTGGTCGCCTCCTCGATCTGCAGGCCCTGCTGCGCCACCACCCGGGGCAGCCGCGCCTCGACCCGCTTGAGCCGGTTCTGCACCGCTACCGTCGCCTTGGCCGGGTCATAGCCGGGCGCGAACGAGATCATGATCTGCGTCGTCCCCGAGGCGTCGCTGGTCGACTCGAAGTACATCACCCCGGGGATGCCGTTGAGCTCCTCCTCGAGGATGCGCGTGACGCCCTCGAACAGCCGCTCGGCGGGCGCGCCCGGATAATTCGCGGTCACCGAGACCGTCACCGGCGCGACGCTCGGGTACTGCGAGATCGGCAGGTACGTCAGCGAGATCGCCCCCGCCAGCATGATGAACAGCGAGATGGCCCAGGCGAAGATCGGGCGGTCGATGAAGAAGGAGATCATGCCAATGCCCTCGAGCGAACGATGCGTTCAGCGCTGCGCGGTGGTCGGCGCTGCCTTCGACTCAGTCGTCGGCGGCGCTGCCTTCGTCTCAGTCGTCGGTGCGACCCATGGCACCGCCCTCGCGCTGCCGCCGGGGTGGATCTTCTGGAACCCCTCGACGACCAGCTGCTCGCCTGGCGCCAGCCCGTCCTCGACGATCCAGCCGTGCTCGGTCAGCGGCCCGGTGCGCAGTGGTTTGAGCGCGACCTTGCCGGCGTCGTCGACCACGAACGCCTGCGCCTCGCCGGCGCTGCTGCGCTGGATCGCCTGTGGCGGGACCACCACCGCCTCGGTGTCGCGCCCGCGAGCCAGGCGCACGCGCACGTACGTGCCCGGCAGCAGCGCCCCGTCCGGGTTGGGGAACGTCGCCCGCATCGTCACCTGCGCGGTGCCCGGGTCGACGTTGACGTCGGTGAACAGCAGCCTTCCGACATCCGGATGGCGGCTGCCGTCGGCGCGCAAGATCTCGACCTCGGCGCCCTCGCGGTCGCTCGCATCGAGCATGCCCGCCGGCTGCACGAAATCGACGTAGATCGGATCGATCTGCTGAATGGTCGCCAGGTGCGTCGCCGAGCCGTCGCCGACCAGCGCGCCCTCGGTCACCAGGGTGCGACCGATGCGTCCGCCGATCGGCGCGCGCACCGTCGCGTGGTCGAGGTCGATGCGGGCGCGGACCAGCCGGGCCTTGGCCGACGCGTAGTCGGCCTCGGCCTGCTTGAGCGCCGCGTCGGCGACGTCGTGCTGGGCCGTGCTCACCGTCTGCCGCTCGAGCAGCGTCAACTGGCGCTTCTCGTGCCGGCGCGCCTGCTCGAGCGTCGCCACCGCGCGCTCGAGCGCGGCCGACCGCTCGTCGCGGTCCGCCCGGTACACCGCGGGCTCGAGGCGGAACAGCACGTCACCCTGGCGCACGTCGCTGCCCTCCTCGAACACCCGCTCGAGCACGATGCCCGAGACGCGCGCCCGCACCTCGGCGACCCGCGACGCCACCAATCGTCCCGGCAGCTCGCGCACGCGAGGCACCGTGCGCGACGCGACGACGATCGTCGACACCTCGGGCGGCGGCGGCTCGCCCGCGGGAGCTACTTCGGCCGCCGCCGGCTCGCACGCGACGAACAGGACGAGCAGCGCCAAACACTGGACGAACGAGGAGAAGGAGCACGCTTGCATGATGGGCACCGCTCGCGCCCGCGACCTCCGTCCGGACAATGTCCGGACAGCAGCGCGGCGCGCATTCGTAGGAGTCAGTCGGGGACGATCGCAGACGCGGTGACGCGGCGTCGGGACGTCGTCACCGCTTTCGGGTGAGTTCGATCATCTGGTGGATCAGGGCTGGGCGGTCGATCGGGGGCTCACCGTCCTGAGCCAGCAGATCTGCCAACCATACGCCGTCGGTCGCGTAGCGGACGAGTTGCAGCTCGGGGTCGCCGTCGGTGTCGTGGTGACGCACGAGGCGCGCCTTGTACCATTGACCCCAGGCCCGCCGCAGGTCCGGGTCGGTGACCGTCGACATCGAGAGCGCCGCGCACGGACACGGGCCGTTGAGGTCGCCGCGCACGGTGCTGCGGACATACGCCCGGGTGAAGCTCCCGTACGCGACGGGATCCTTCGCCATCGCCTCGTCGATCTCGGCGTCGAGGGTGCGCAGCTGCTCGGCGAACAGCGCCGCGGTCAGCTTCTGCTTGCTGGCGAAATGATGTAAGAGTCCGCCCTTCGTCACCCCCGCGGCGTCGGCGACGGCCTGCACGGTGAGGTTGGCGAGGCCCCGGTCGACCAGGATCTGGGCCGCGCACTCGAGCAGCTTCTGCCGCACGACATCGGGCTCCTTCTTGCGCTGGTTGGCGAGCGACACGGGCGGCGAAACATACCGGCTGGTCGGTATCTTCGCAAGCAAAGACGCGCCCCGCGCGATGCGTTCGGTCGCAGTCAGACGCACAACAGGAGGCATGATAACGCCGTTCCTGCCACCCGTGCCCACTCCCTGCTTGGTCCTCCTGCGGCCTTCGCGCCAGTCAAACGAGGCGTGACTTCGCCCCTCGGGGCCGAGGCCGGCAGCCGCGCGGGCACTCCGACATGGCGCTCACGATATGTCCGCAAGCACATGTCCCTTCGCACAGCCATGGACCTGCCGCGGAGAGCTCGTCACATGTCTCTCGGGACAGTTCGAACGGCGCTACCACCCCGTCACAGCGTGAGGAATTGCGGCCCGTCCTTCGCGCCGCGCAGGCGCCTCGCCGCGCAGCGGTGCCAGGCGTCGTCGTCGCGCAGCGGCTCGTAGTCGACGGCGATCAGCCGGCCGCCGCGGACATCGAGCACCACCGGCCCCGAAGGCGCGCCCGGGCAGCGGCGCAATCGTTCGACCAGCGAGCCCCGCGGCCGACCTGTCGACGACGGCGCCACCGGTTGCTGCGCGGCCACGGATCGCACGTCGGGCACGCGCACGACCACCGGCATGGGCGCGGGACTCGGCGCCGGATCGTCGCTCACGGGCAATTGCGCCGGCACGACCGGTGTCACGCTCCACCACAGCGACCCGGCGAATATCAGCAGCACCACCAATGGCGACCACCGCAGCGCGCGCCAGATCGGTAGCATCGCCTTCGCGGGCGTCGCCGGCGGCGGCGAGACCGGGTGCGACGATTCGCCGGCCTCACGGTCGGCCGCGGGTGGCCGCGCCGTCGCCACCTCCGGCAGCGGCTTCGAAGGCATCAACACCCGTCGCAGCTCGCGCGCGAACGTCAGCGCGGAGCTCGGCCGCTTGGAGGGATCGGTGCCGAGGGCGCGCTGCAGCAGGTCTTGCAGCTCGAACGGCACGCGCGTGCCGAGCCGCGACAGCGGGATCGGCGGGGTGCCGCCCGCGATCTCGGCCTGCTGCTGTTGCGCGGTGCGACCGTGCCACGGCAGCCGCCCCGTGATCAGCTTATAAAGCGTCACCCCGAGCGCGAACACCTCCGAGGCCTCCGAGAACGGCGAGATCGTGATCTCCTTGCCCGCCTGCGCGTACACCTCCGGCGCGCAATACCCGGGCGTGTGGGCGATCCACGCCGTCGGCTCCGACAGCTGTGACACGATCGGAGCCGCGAGCGGCCGCTGACGCACCAGCCCGAGATCGATGAGCACCACTCGCTCGTCGTCGCCGCCGCCGATGACCATGAAGTTGTCGGGCTTGATGTCACGATGGAACCACCCCGCCGCGTGCAGGCTCGCCACCGCCTCGGCCGCCTTGGCCATCAGCTCGACCGCGCGCCGCCAGTACATCGGCCGGCCGTCGGCGAGCCCCTGCAGGCTCTTGCCGTCGAGCCACTCCATCACCAGGTATTCGACCTTGGCCTCGAGGCGGAAGTCGAGCACGCGCACCACGTGAGGGTCGCGCAGGCGAAAGCCGAGGATCGCCTCGGTCTTGAAGTGCGCGAAGCAATAGTCGTCGTCGCGGGCGACGTTCTGCGGGGCGCCATCGAGGCCGACCGCGCGCCGCACCTTGACCGCGACCGGCGTCTCCAGCTCCTCGTGCCAGCCCTCGTAGAGATCGGCGAAGCCCCCGGTCGCGACGTGGCGCTTGAGCCGGTAGACGCCGCCCAGCGTGCGTCCCACGAGCGCCTTCGGATCCGGCCTGACCATGGCGTCTCATAGCACGGCCGCAGGTCTGCGGTATACGAGGGCCCGTGACGCCTCGCCCGGCAAGACGATGTACACGCACATGTTTCCCCGGGGCTGCAAGTTCTTGGTATACGAAGGCAGCTTCGGCGCACGGGGGCGAGACGATGTACACGCACACGTTGTTGATCTTCATGCTGGTCGGGCCCCCTGACACCTGTCCCGAAGTTCTACTGCCGGTGTGCGACGCCGCCGACCGTCCGCTCGAGGCCGCCGAGCTCGCCGCCCCGATCGCCCGCGACGCGTCCGTCGCGCCGCAAGAGCGACGCTTCGCCGCGGCCCTCGCCGCCGGCGCGTGGATCCGCCACGGCACGCCCGCGACCCGCTGCAAGGCCAAGGAGCTGCTGGGCGAATATTTCGCCGACCCGGCCCTGCCGCGCTCGCCGGCGCTCGAGCGTCACCGCCGTGACGTCGAGGCCGACCGCTGTGAAACGGCCCCCGACGCGTCGGCAGCGACGACCACGGCGTCGCCCCCGCCTCCGCCGCCGCCCCGGGCACCTGCCCCCGAGGCCAGGCCACCCGCGGCGACCCACGACCGCAGCGCGAAGGTCCGCCTCGTCGCCGGCGGCACGCTGCTCGGCACCGGCGTCGGCCTCGCGGCGGCCACCCTCGGCGCCCTCGCGGTGATGGGCCATCAGCTCTCGACCGCCCGCGAGATCACGGCGCGAGTGACCGCAGAGGACCGCGACATGACGCGAGAAGAGGTGCTGCAGTTCCGCCTGGCGTACGGGGTCGCGGACGTGGCGCGATGGGTCTCGCTGGGCGTCGGCCTCGCCAGCGCGGCCACGCTTGCCGCCGCGATCCCGCTGTTCGTGTCGGCGAAGCGGCGGCTGCGGGCCGGGCCGTACGTGCGCGGCGCAGCGGCCGGTGTCATGTTCAGCGGGTCGTTCTGATCGGAGCCGCGGACATGTCCCGAAGTACACTTCTGCTCCCGCTCGCGCTCGCGGCCGCCGGCTGCTTCGGACAGGTGTGGGCCGAGGGCTCGGCGCTGTTCCCCGCCGAGACCGAGGCCGACACCGACACCGACGCGACCACGACGACCGCGACGACCTCGGCCCCGGGCGAGGGCCCGGACGAGCCGATCCAGACCGCGACGGGCGAACCACCGGACGAGACCACCGGCCCGATCGGCTCGTCGACGACGCTGCCCGACCCGGTCGAAACGCCGCCGCAGATCCTCGCCTTCACGGTCGAGCCCGACACGCTCCACGAGGCCGGCGACGCGCAGGTGAGCGCGCTCGTCAGCGAGGACACGGTGGCGCTGCAGCTGCTCGTCGACGGGGAAGAGGTGTGGGCCGGTCCGCCGGAGGCGTTCGCGTGGAGCTTCGCGGCGACCTCGCAGGCCGCGTCCGAGGGCACCTACACGCTCGAGCTGATCGCCCGCGATGGCGAGGGCCTCAGCGCCAGCGCGACGGCGATGCTGTGGGTGTCGCTGCCGCCGACCGGCGCTGAAAAGTGCGCGAAGGACCTCGGTGCGGGCCTGCTGACCGCCGCTCGCTACACCGACGAGGCGCTGATCGTGGTCGGCACGCTGGCCGGCGCCGCGACCGTGTGGCGCCTCGATCCCGACAACTGCCAGCCGCAAGCCGGGTTCCCGTGGACGATCGCGCAGTGGACGGCCCTGCAGCAGGCGCTTCCCGCGTCGCAAGCGGTCGGCGTGGCGGTCGACGCCGACGGCCGCATGGCGATCGCCGCCAACGTCGGCACCGGCCTCGCGCGCCAGCCCTACCTCGCGGTGCTGTCGCCCGCGGGCGCGCTGCAGTGGGAGCGCCTCGGTCCGCAAAAACAGACGTACAGCGGGATCGCGGCGGCGGAAGATCGCTTCGTGGTGATCGGCGAGACGCTGGTCGGCGAGGAACCGGCGCGCTTCGACGGGCTGGTCGAGAGCTTCGACGCGAAGGGCACCATGCTGTGGTCGGATGTGCTGGCCGCGCCGCTGCCCGGCGATGACTTCGTGGATAACACCAACAAACTCGACGAGCACCCACGCGCGATCTCATGGGACGAGGGTCGACAAGCGCTGGTGATCGTGGGCGAGCGTCGGGTCGAGAAATCGCCGCCCACGGAGTGGACCCGAGCGTTCTCGGCGCAGTACACGCTGAACGGCGCCATCGTCGGCAGCTGGACCTCGAAGGGTCTCGAAGGCGATGAAGACGGCCTCTTCGCGGTTGCGAGGTGCGGCGCGAGCCACGTCGCGGGAGGCTGGGTTCGCACCGGCCCGAACAGCCACGCGCCCGTGACGCGCTGGCTCGATGCCCAGGGCAACGGCGACAAGCGTCGCCTCGACAACCTGGCGAACGCGAGGATCCAAGGCATCGCGTGCGACCGGGAGCTCAAGATCACGGCCGCCGCCGTCTCGAACTCGGCCGCTCACTCGCTGGTCTTCAAGGGCAGCGACGATTCGTTCGCCGACAACGAGTTGTTCGAAGATGCGACGTTGATGGCAGTCGACTGCGATGCACGCGGCTTCTGTGCCGCCGTCGGCCTCCAGGGCGACCAGGCCTGGGTCCGCGTACAACACCCGTGACGGCGGCACGCCAACTATCGGGGGATGAACTTGTTGCACAGCGGCGCCAGCTGGGCCGCTGTCTCCTTGAAGAACGGGCCGTAGGACGGGGCACAGATCGACTCGAGCCTGCCGTGCTCGAGGTAGTCGTCCATGAACAGCCGAATGCGGTGGGACGGCCCCGCAGGCTCGCCGGGAAAGCACACGCTCGGCGAGACGTCACCGTCGGTGATGATGGCGAGCCCGAACACGGCGTCCCTGTCGCCGCCCTTGACCTCGTAGATGGCCTTGCTCCACTGGTACGGCCCCCCCGCCGATTTTTGATCGTACATGGTCTGGATGACCACCAGCAGCAGCAGCGCGTCGTCTCGCAAGAAACCTTCGTTGCAGCCGCCAGGGCCGTTCAGCTCGACACCCGTCTCGATCAGCGGACGGTCCACCGCCGCGAGGATCGAGTCGAAGGCGACCGGAGTAGAGCTGTTGTAGCCGACGCGGCCGAGGCAGTCGAACGCGGCCAGCAGGTCCGGCTCCTCGTCGGTGATGTAGCGATTACCCCCTGCGAGCTTGCAGCGACGACCCGAGGAGCCCAGCTCACTGGCGAACGTCTCGCCCGCGCCCAACGTGTAGTCGCACTCGTCGATCTTGGCGCCGCACAGCTCGGGCACGCCGTTCGGATCACAGTCGGCGGGATCTTTACACAATGAACAATCGTCCATCGACCACGTGTACGAAGAATCGGTGACGAGGACGTGCAGATCGAACCCGCCGAGCTCCTCCTCGAGCGCCTTCACGAACTCGGGGAACGCCGCGATCAACCGCGACTGATACGGCTCCATCGTGTGATGCGTAGAGATCGCGAAGATGATGTCGAGCTTGCCCTGACAGCCGACCGGCGCGACGTCACCGAAATCCGGCAGAAGCCCGCCAGTGGTCACGTGCGGCTCCGACGTCGCGGTCGACGCCTCGTCACTCGTGCTCGTCGTCGTCGTGCTCGAAGTCGGGGCAAGCGTCGTGCTGCTCGTGCTCGAGGACGGCGCCCCGCTCGAAGCCTCTCCGCCGCTCGCGCTGCCGAAAGCCCCCGGCCCGGCGTTGAACTCGGCGTGGCAGCCGAAGAGGACCATGACGGCGGCGAAAGCGAGGTGGCGCGACATCGCGCGTAAGGCTACCGGCCTGCTGTCGCGCGTGCTACCCATTTGGCAGATCTTCGCGCCTCCATCTGAAGCAATTTATTTCGTTGCGTAGGCAAGGAACGACCTCGCCACGCAAGGTCGGCCTCGCCGCCGCGCTCGTGCGACGTGCCCGCACCGACTTCGACCGCCTCGCGGCTCGGCGAGTGCGTGCGCGGCGGTCCCGCCGGTATCATCTTTGCGCCGCGCCTTCGAACCGCGGCCGAGGACATGTCCCGAAGAACTCTTCTGCTCCCGCTCTTGCTCGCCGCCTGCTTCGAAGAGGTGTGGAAGGAAGGCTCGGACAAGTTCCCGGACACCGACAGCGGCGGCGCCTCGGGCACCTCGACGACCACGCTCGTCCCCGGCGGCGACGCGAGCAGCGGCACGCAGACGGTCACGAGCGAACCGCCGACCACGCTCGGGACGGCCGAGCCGTCGAGCACGACCACGGGCGCCCTCGAGAACGAGCCGCCGCAGATCATCAGCCTCCAGCTCGAGCCCGCCAGCCTCGACCAGGCCGGCGACGCGGAGGTGCTCGCGGTCGTCAGCAGCGATGTCGTGAAGCTGCGGCTCGAGGTCGACGACGAACAGGTCTGGACCGGCAAGCCCGCCGAGTTCGCGTGGACCTTCACGGCCACCTCGAAGGCCGCGTCGCAGGGCAAGCACTCGTTCGTGCTGTACGCCGAGGACGACGAGGGCCTCTCGGCCATGAAGTCGACGACGCTGTGGGTGATGCTGCCCGAGACCGGCGCCGAGAAGTGTGAGTTCGAGGAGCCGAGCCACGACGGCTGGCTGACGGCCACGGCCTACGGCGCCGACGCGCTGATCGTCGCCGGCACGCTGGTGACCTCGCAGCTCGAGGCGACGCTGTGGCGCCTCGATCCGGAGTCGTGCGCACCGCAGGCCGGCTTCCCCCGCCAGATCTCCCAGTGGACCGCGCTCGTCGAGGACTGGGAGCCCTCGCAAGCCGTCGGCGTGGCGATCGACGACGCCGGCCGCACGGCCCTCGCCGCCAACATCGGCGACGGCCTCGACCGCAGACCATACGTCGCAGTGTTCGCGCCCGACGGCGAACTCCTGGGCGAGCACCTCGGCAAGGAAGTAGGCGATACGTACAGCGGCATCACGGCCGTGCCCGACGGTTTTTTCGTGGTCGGCGACACCCGCGTGAGCACCAACCCCCTGCGCTACGACGGCCTCATCGAGGGCTTCGACGCGGCGGGGTCGAAGATCTGGCACGACACGATCGCAGCGCCTCTGCCCGGCGACGACTGGAACGATCAATTCAATGTCTTCGACGAACACCCGCGCGCGGTGGTCTGGTCCGACGACCTGGACGCGCTGATCGTGGTCGGCGAGCGCGCTGTCCTGGAGGACAAGGACCCGCGGCAACGAGCCTTCTCGATCCAGTACACGCTCAAAGACGGGCTCGTGGAAGCCTGGACTTCCAGCGGCCTCGACGCTCCCCAGGACGGCCTCGTCGCTGTCACGGTCTGCGGAGACGAATGGGTGGCGGGCGGCTGGATTCAGGAGGATCAGAACCCGCGGTCCCCCGCAGCTCGCTGGCTCGGCCCGACAGGGAACGGGGGTGCCAAGCGGCGCCTGGATCCGCTCAAGGGCGCGACCTTCCACGGGTTGGCTTGCGACCGTGAGAACAAGTTCACCACCGCAGCCAGCACGGGCGTCAACGCCTCCGTGCTCGGTTTCCGGTCGAGTGACGATCCCTTCCTTTTCAAGCAGGACTTCGGCCAGGCAGCGTTGACTGCGGCCGATTGCGACTCTCGCGGTTTCTGTGCCGTTGCAGGCGCACGCGGGGCGCGTGCCTGGGTGCGCGTGCACCACCCGTGATCCGACCGCGACGGACGGCGCAGACTGAGCTCCCACGCTCGTCGCGTCACTCACGGTCGACAGGACCCCGCAGGCCCCGCAGGAAGCACCCGGTCAGACGATTTCAGCCGCTGGCGCCGCGACAGGCGCTCGGATCCGTGGGTCTCCGGGCGGTGCCGATGCAGCGCGCTCTCACGACCGAGGCCATGCGTTGCGAGGTTGGCGATGCCGCCCTCTCGCTCGCCGCCACTCGACCTCCCAGAAGCGAGTAACTGCGACCGTGCGAATCAGCGTGGGATGAACTGATCGCACAGCGGCGCGAGCTGGGCCGCCACATCCTTAAAAAACTGCCCGTAGGCGGGCGCGCAGATCGACGCCATGTTGCCGTGCTTGAGCTGGTCCTCCATGAACAGCCGCATCCGGTTGGTATTTCCCTGCGGACCATCGGGCGCACACAAGCTCGGCACGAGGTCGTTGTCCGCGGTGATCGCCAGAGCGATCACTGCGTCCTCGTCCCCGCCCTTCACCGCGTACAGCGCCTTGCGCCACTGGTAGGGCCCGCCAAGCGACGCATATTCGTAGGAATCCTGGATGATGACGAGCAGCAGCAACGCATCGTCGCGAAAGAACCCCTCGTTGCAGCCTCCCGGCGCGTTCAGCTCGATGCCCGACTCGATGAGCGGGTGGTCCAGCGCCGCCAGGATCGAGTCGAACGGCATCGGCGTCGCCACGCCGTAGCCCACCCGCGCGAGGCACGTGAACGCCTCCACCAGGTCCTCTTCTTCGTCGGTGATGTAGCGACGCCCGCCTGCCAGCTCGCAGCGACGCCCGGACGAGCCGATCCCGCTGCTGAACGTCTCGCCGGCGCCCATCGTCTTGTCGCACGCGTCGAGCTTCGCCCCGCACTGGCTCGGCTCTCCGTTCGGATCGCAGTCGTCGGGGTCCTTGCATTGCGAGCAGTCGCTCATCCCCCACACGAACGACGAGTCGGTCACGAGGATGTGCAGGTCGAACCCGCCGAGCTCCTCTTCCAGAGCCTGCGCGAACTCGGGGAACGCCGCGATCAGCCGCGGCTGGTACTCCTTCATCGGGTACTCCGTCGAGATCGCGAAGATGATGTCGATCTTGCCCTGGCAGCCCATCGGCGCCACGTCCCCGAAGTCGGGCAGCGCTCCACCGCTGCCTGTCACGCTCGCGTCGCTCGTGCTCGAGGTCGTCGATGTCGTCGAGGTCGTCACGTCGACCGCGCTCGTCGAGGACGTCGTAGTCAATGTCGTCGATGTCGAAGGGTTCGCGCTGCCCGTCCCCACCTCGCTGCTCGCGGTCCCGAACGGCGAGCCATCCGGCGCAGCGGCGTTGCAGCCAACAAAGTAGAGAGCAGCGACGGAGCCGATGAGGCGCGACATCGCGCTCGAAGCTACCGACCGTGCGCCACGATCGCTACTCGTTTGGCGCGTTTCGGGCCCCGAGACGGCCGTCTATAAAATTGCGTTTGCGACGAAGCAGTCGCTGCATAACCTTGCAGCGACCGTCTGCTGGATCCTTGCGACGAGCACGCCGCAATCTAAACATTTGCTCCTCCGCTGCGCCAACCATTCAGCACCGGGCTGCTTCAGCCGAGCGGCGGCGAAACTCGAAAACAAGAAAACACCGTCGAGCAGTGCACCAGCGCGTCCCACTGGGCGCCCGGTGACTGCGGTTGCGGATGCTCCAACGGAGCTACAAGCGGACGATAGCGCTCGATGTCCCCAACGCGCCGAGCCCGGTTGTGATGCAACGTTAGCGAGCTCCCACGCTCGCAGCGCGTCACTCACGGTCGACAGGATCGGGAGCCCCCGCAGGCCCCGCAGGAAGCACCCGGGCAGGCGATTTCAGCCGCTGGCGCCGCTACTGGGCTCCTTGGAAGCTGGCGGGCCAGGCGCTCGGATCAGCGAGGGATGAACTGATCGCACAGCGGCCCGAGCTTGGCCGCCACATCCTTAAAAAACTGCCCGTAGGCGGGCGCGCAGATCGACGCCATGTTGCCGTGCTTGAGTTGGTCTTCCATGAACAGCCGCATGCGGTTGGTATACCCCTGCGGGCCGTCGGGCGCACACAGGCTGGGTACGATGTCATTGTCCGCGGTGATCGCCAGCGCGATCACCGCGTCCTCGTCCCCGCCCTTCACCTCGTACAGCGCCTTGCGCCACTGGTACGGCCCGCCCAGGGACACATACTCGTACGAGTTTTGAATGATGACGAGCAGCAGCAACGCATCGTCGCGAAAGAACCCCTCGTTGCAGCCGCCCGGCGCGTTCAGCTCGATCCCCGTCTCGATGAGCGGGTGGTCCAGCGCCGCCAGGATCGAGTCGAACGGCATCGGCGTCGCCACGGCGTAGCCCACCCGCGCGAGGCACGTGAACGCCTCCACCAGGTCCTCTTCTTCGTCGGTGATGTAGCGACGTCCGCCTGCCAGCTCGCAGCGACGCCCGGACGAGCCGATCCCGCTGCTGAACGTCTCGCCGGCGCCCATCGTCGTGTCGCACGCGTCGAGCTTCGCCCCGCACTGGCTCGGCTCTCCGTTCGGATCGCAGTCGTCGGGGTCCTTGCATTGCGAGCAGTCGCTCATCCCCCACACGAACGACGAGTCGGTCACGAGGATGTGCAGGTCGAACCCGCCGAGCTCCTCTTCCAGAGCCTGCGCGAACTCGGGGAACGCCGCGATCAGCCGCGGCTGGTACTCCTTCATCGGGTACTCCGTCGAGATCGCGAAGATGATGTCGATCTTGCCCTGGCAGCCCATCGGCGCCACGTCCCCGAAGTCGGGCAGCGCTCCACCGCTGCCTGTCACGCTCGCGTCGCTCGTGCTCGAGGTCGTCGATGTCGTCGAGGTCGTCACGTCGACCGCGCTCGTCGAGGACGTCGTCGTCGATGTCGTCGATGTCGAAGGGTTCGCGCTGCCCGTCCCCACCTCGCTGCTCGCGGTCCCGAACGGCGAGCCATCCGGCGCAGCGGCGTTGCAGCCAACAAAGTAGAGAGCAGCGACGGAGCCGATGAGGCGCGACATCGCGCTCGAAGCTACCGACCGTGCGCCACGATCGCTACTCGTTTGGCGCGCACGCGCTCGCGCGGGGCCCTTTTTATAAAATTGCGTTTGCGACGAATGAGTCGCTGCATAACCTTGCAGCGACCGCCCAGCGTTTTATCGAACCACGCTCGCTGTAATCTAAATATTTGCGCCTTCGCTGACCATTGCGGCACACGCCACGCCCGCCCGCGGCCCTCGCATCAGCGATGTACCGTAAGGCTCAATTCGATGACCGCGAAAGCAGGGTCATCGCTGTTACGAATTTGCGAGCCGTTCGCGGAACTCGCCCTACACGCGAATCAGTGGATCGGCGTGGGCCACGAGTTGGGCCGCAGCATCTTCAAGAAGCTGCCCGCCGGCCGGCCCTCGGATCGACGCCATGTTGCTCGCGTCGCTCGTCGAGGTCGACCTCGACAGCTCGCCCGGCGACAGCGAAGTCGCCGCGCTGCTCGTCGCCGCCTCGCTGCCCCGCGGACGAACGACGCCCATCCTGGTACTGCGGCAAGAGCACAGGGCGCAGGGCGCAGCGGCGACGGTGACGCACGACATGGACCCTGCGAGGCTACCGATCGCGCACCGGCAACGCTACTCGTTTGCGGCCCACACAGCGTCGCTCTTATAACGTTGCGTGCGCAACTACCTCCGCAGCGAGGCCGCCGCCCGACCCGTTTATACAGTTGCGCCTGCAATCACCGTTGCAGTCGCGCTCACGGCCGCCGGTTTTGCTTCCCGTTGGCGATCTTCAGCCGCAGCTCGAGCGTCTCCCAGTCCATCTTAAAATCCGGGACCTTGAGCTCGAGCGCCTCCTCGAGCGCCAGCAGCGTCGCGTAGAACACCAGCGGCGCCGTGGTCCCGCGGCTGCTCGTCGACACTCGCTTCAGCGTGACCACGAGCGCCCCCAGGTCGACGCGCCCCAGGCGGTGTAGCGCCTTCTCCTCGACGAAGCGGACCGCCGCCTCGATCGTGCTGCCGTGGGCCACCTCCCAGCCGCCGGCCGGCTCCTCGAGCTCGACCGTGAACGCATGCCGCTCGGCGGGCCGGACCTCGAGCGAGAGATCGACATAAAACCAGTGCCGGCCGAGCTCGCGCTGGACCCGTCCTCGGCCCCGCCGCCACGGCTGCGGCTGCGGGTCGCTCGGCTCGTCATGCATGGGCCCTCGCGCTCGGATGTGCCACGCTCGCAGCCTACCCGAAACCGGCGCCGCCCCGCCCACGGCGCCGCTGGTGTGCTCGTCGGCGACGCCCGGGCCGACGAAATTTAGACCTGTCCCTCGGGCCATGTCCACGAGCGCGACCTCGCCCCGCGACGCGCTGTTCCCCCCCGCGCGACCGCTTCGCCGCCCCCTGCAGGCCCCGCAGACCGACCTGCTCGCCTCCCTCGAGCGCCGCGCCACGCCTCCCCTCCGGCCGCCCGCGCGCGTAGACTCGCGCCGTGAAGGACCACCTCGGCGAGCTCGCGGCGCTCGGCACGGCCGTGTGCTGGGCGCTCGGCTCGCTCGCCTTCACGCGGGCCGGGCGGCGGATCGGCAGCTTGCCGCTCAACGTCATCCGCATGGCGCTCGCGCTGGTGTTCGCCGCGGTCGCCGGCCTCGCGCTGCGCGGGCGGGCCCTGCCGACCGACGCGACGGCGGACCAGTGGTGGTGGCTGGGGCTGTCCGGCTTCGTCGGCTATTTCCTCGGCGACCTGTGTCAGTTCCGGGCGTTCATCGAGATCGGTCCGCGCCTGACGCTGCTGCTCATGGCGCTCGCTCCGCCGCTGACGGCCGTGATCGATTTCGCGGTGCTCGGCCAGCGGCTCGCCCCACTGTCGCTGACGGGCATGGCGATCACCCTCGCGGGTGTCGCTTGGGTCCTGTCCGAAAGGACACCCGCAGGGGCGACGCCGGGGCCGGCCACGCCGCGGTTGCGGGGGATCTTGCTCGGGCTCGGGGGCGCGCTCGGGCAGGCGGTGGGGCTGGTGCTGAGCAAGCGCGGGATGGTCGGCTGCGAGCCGCTGGCGGGGGCGCAGATCCGGATGCTCGTCGGGCTCGGCTGCTTCGTCGCCCTGGTGCTGGCGACCTCGACCACGCCGCGCCTGCGAGCCGCCCTGCGCGACCGCGGCGCCCTCGGCTACGCCACCATCGGCGCGCTGCTCGGCCCCTTCCTCGGCGTCTCGCTGGCCCTGTTCGCGCTCCAGCGCACCTCCGCCGGGGTCGCAGCCAGCCTGCTCAGCACCTCGCCGATCTTCATCATCCCGCTGGCCGCGCGCCTCGAGGGCGAGCGCGTCGGCGTGCGCGGGCTGCTCGGGGCCGTGGTCGCGGTCACCGGCGTGGCCCTGCTGTTCGCCGGCTGAGGCCCGCGTTCGCCAGTGGACCGTCGCCCGCGGCCCCCGCATGACGCCCGCGAAATCCTCGGAGCCCACCGCGGTCATCGGCCGAACCGCTGTCGGCCCGCCGGCACAATTCTCTCGTCGCCGGCGGCGCCGCGGGGCATTGCCCCTCGCCCGGTCCCCGCACAAAATTCACCCGCCATGAGCACTCCCGACGCCGTCCTCGACTTCTGGTTCTCGCCGCCGGTCCGGCCCAAGTGGTTCGTCCGCTCCGACGACCTCGACCGGGACATCCGCGACCAGTTCGGCGAGCTGCACGCGCGGGCCGCCAGCGGCGCCCTCGACGGCTGGGCCGCCTCGTCGCGCGGCGCCCTCGCCCTCGTCATCCTGCTCGATCAGTTCCCGCGCAACATGTTCCGCGGCACCCCCGAGGCGTTCGCCACCGACGCCAAGGCCCGCGACGTCGCCAACGCCGCCCTGTCCGCCGGCCTCGAGCACGACCTGACCCAGGAGGAGCGGCTGTTCCTCTACCTGCCGCTCGAGCACAGCGAAGATCTGGCCGACCAGGAGCGCTGCGTCGAGTTGATGCGCGCCCTCGACGAGACGCCGATGTGGCTCGACTACGCGATCCGCCACCGCGACATCATCGCCCGCTTCGGCCGCTTCCCCCACCGCAACTCCGTCCTCGGCCGCGAGAGCACCGGCGAGGAGTGTGAGTTCCTGATCCAGCCAGGCTCGTCGTTCTGACGCGGCTGTGCTCCGGGACATGTCCGCCAGGGCATGTCTGAACGGGCATGGTTGATCGGGCATGTCCGAGAGGACATGCCCGATGGTTCATTCACCGCGACGGGCCGGCTTCGCCCGACCCGGCTGGACGGTCAGCGACATGGCCTTTCGGTCATGTCCACTGGAACACGCGGCCGCGCTCGCCGTCCCAGCACCAGGGGGTCGCCGCGTCGAGCAGCGCCCCGCCGAGCCAGCGGGCCGGGGTGGCCCAGCGCGCGCGACCGGCCAGGGTCGCCAGGCCGGCCTCGGTGATCTCCGCCGTCAGCGCGCGCGGGTCCTCGCCAATGAGGCGCACCAGCGGCGCCTCGCCTCCGGCCAGCCGGCGCAGGCGGGCCAGCACCAGCAGGTCGGTGAGCCACGGGCGGGCCTCGGCGCGGCCGCAGGCCGCCAGCAGCTCCCCCACGTCGGCGCGGCCGCTGGCCAGCGCGGCCAGCAGCTGGCGCTCGGTGCGAGCCAGGCCGTCCTCACGACCTGGCCATTCGGCCAGGCTCAGCGCCAGCGCGGCGCGCAGCGCCGGCCAGACGACGAACGCCGCCGGATCGTCGACCAGCGCCTGCAGCCGCATCGGCGCCGGCGCGCGGTAGGCCGCCCAGGCGTGCACGGCCAGGGCGATCGCGGCCGGGTCGATGCGCTCGCGGGCCGCGAACGCCTGCGCCAGCGCGGCCTCGCCGAGCTCGCCCACGCTGCAGCCCGGGCGGACGGGGTCGTCGTCGGCGGTGACCCATGACAGCCGCGCTCCGGTCGGACCGAGCCGGGCGATCAGGGCCAGGGCCACCGCCTGGCAGAACCACTCGTTACCTGTCCAAAGGACCAGCTCGTCGCGCGCCGCCGCGGCCGCCAGCGCCTCGTCCTGGGCCCGCAGGCCGGCGCAGATCCGCGGCACGGCGTCGAGGTCGCCGATGTGGTCGGCCAGCCAGTCGGCGCGGATCTGGCGAAACGTCTCGTCGTCGACCTCCGCCGGGACCGGGCCCTCGCACAGCACCTCCGACCACTCGAGCCGCTCCCCGGGGACGCCGGCCTCGGCGAGCCGGGCCAGCAGCAAAGATCCGCCATGGACATGGATCGGCACGCGCGAAGCATAGTGAACTCGCGCGCCCGCGCCCACCTCCACGCGGCGGACGGGCCACGGCCGAGCTCGCCGGCCTCGGTGCATGCACACCGAACTGGAGCCGGCGTCTCACCCGGGGAGCATGTCCCCCGGAGCGTGTCCTCAGTGCAGGCGGACCCGGCCCATCATCAGCAGCAGCGCCGGCAGCACCAGGAGGCTGGCGAGCAGGCAGCTGGCGATGCCCATGACCATCACCGAGCCGAAGCTCTGCATGCCGCCGTAGTCGCTGAGGGTCAGCGAGGCGAAGCTGGCGATGGTGGTGAGGGCCGACAGCACCACCGCGCTGCCGGTGCCGCGGACCAGGTCGTCGAGGCGGGCGTGGCTGTGGTGCTGCTCGCTCTCCTGGCAGCGGTGCATCAGGTGGACGCCGAACGCGGTGCCGATGCCGATGACGAGCGGCAGCGAGACGATGTTGGCGACGTCGAAGGTGCGACCGACGGCGGCCATCAGCCCGAGCATCCACAGCCACCCGAGCACCGTCGGCACCAGCGCCAGCGCGCCGTCGCGGAGCGAGCGGAGCTGGAGGGTCACGACCGCGAGGATCAGCAGCGCCGCCCACAGCGCGGCCCGGCGGAAGCCGGCCACGATCATCGACGAGTGCAGCTCGATGTTGATCGCCAGGCCCGAGGCGTCGGGCGAGATGGCGGTGACGGCGTCGCGGAAGGCCGCCGCCGACTTCGACTCCCACGGCGACACGCCAGGAATCACGAACATCGCCAGGCCGCCGCCGTCGCGGGCGACGAAGCGGGTGCGGAACAGCGGCGGCAGGTCGCCCGGGGCGTAGCTGCCGCGCGCGGCCACGTTCTTGCCGGTGGTCCAGGCCCGGCCGAGCAGGTCGGCCATCTGCGGCTCGGCAGCGGCCAGCCGCTCGCGCTCCGCCGGCCCGGCCTTGTCGAGCCGCTCGCGCAGGGCGCGGAAGCTGGCCTGCGCCGCGTCGACCGCCTCGGTCGGCTGCCCGCCCTGCTGCAGAGCGAAGCGGACCTCGTCGAGCGCGTCGACGATCGCCTTGATCTTCGGCAGCAGCTCCTCCGGCGTGGTCTTGCGCGCGGCCAGCTTGGCGAAGTCGGGCAGCGGCCCGAGCTTGTCGATCGCCCGCAATTGCTCGAGCCGCGCGGCGTCGAGCGGCGGCAGCAGGTCGGTCGCCGTCTGCACCCCCGCGACCTCCGGCAGGGCCCGCAGCGCCTCGGCCTTGGCCCGCGCCGACTCGAGGTCGTCGGCCGCCACGTTGGCGTAGACCGGGCTCATAAGCGGGTCGCCCTCGAGCGCCTCGAGCGCGCGCACGGCCTCGCTGTTGCGCGGCAGGAAGTCGAAGTAGCGGCCGTTGAAGGCGATGCGCGACAGCCCCCAGCCGCCGCCGACAGCCGCCACCACCGCGAGAATGACGATGAACACCCGCGCGCTGGCGACGAAGCCGACCAGCCGGTGGACCATCGGCGGCTCCTTCTTGACCGCCGCCAGCCCGGTCTTGCCGGCCAGGACCAGCAGCGAAGGCAACACGAACAGCGTCGCCAGGACCACGAACAGCAGGCCGATCGCGGTGATCACCCCGAGCTCGGCGTAGGCCGTGAAGTCGGAGCCCAGCGTGGTGAGGAACGCCAGCACCGTCACCAGCGCGCCGACCAGGATCGGCGGCCCGGTGTGCAGCAGCGCCTCGCGGATCGCCGCCGTGACCGCCGAGCCCTTGCGCCGCTGCTCGTTGAAGCGGTGCATCATGTGCACGCCGAAATCGATCCCGAGCCCGAGCAGCGTCGACACGAAGCTCGAGGTGATCAGGTTGAGGTAGCCGTAGATCCAGTAGACCGCGCCGAGCGTCAGCGCCAGCCCGGCCAGCAGCGGCACCAGGCTCAGCACCGTCTGCCGCAGCGACCGCAGCATCACCAGACACAGCACCACGATCGCCACGCCCGACCACACGCTCGACTGGATGAGCCCGAGGCTGACGAGGTCTTGCTCCTCGCTGGCGAGCGCCGGCAGGCCGGTGATCGCGGCGGTGACGCCGACCGGCGCGCCCGCGACCGCCTCGTCGCGGATCTCCCGGATCTTCGCGATCATCGGCGCGAAGTCGCTGACCTCGTTGCCGATGAACTCGGGGAACACGCTGACGACGTGGTGCTGGCCGTCGACCGTCTGGAGGTAACCGGCCTCGTCGCGCCCGCGCACCGGCGCCTCGCCGGCCTGCGCCTGCATGGCCGCGCGCATGAGATCTTCGCCGGCGAGGTAGCGGTCGAACGTGCCCGCCAGCCCGCCCAGCTGCTTGAGGCCCTCGGCCGCGCGCGCCGGATCTTGCGGCGCGGCCTCGCCGTCGAGCCCCGCCTGCAGCTGCCCCTCGATCGCCCCGAACCACGCCGGCAGACCGCCCTCGACCAGCGGCGCGAGCGCGACGTCGGGCGGCAGGCCACCTGTCACTTGAGACAGGATCTCCGGGCGCTGGAGCAGCAGCACCTCCGCGACCTCGCTCGGACCTACGCGGGCGAGCACGCGGCCGTGCAGCTCCGGCACCGCCTCGAACCCGGCGATCAGGCGGTCGACGACCGCGCGGCGGTCCTCGGGCCGCTCGCCCGAGACCACCAGCACCGGCGCGTCGGGGTTGCCGAAGCGCTCGAAGAACCGCAGCATCCGCGCCTGGTCGGGGTTGTCGTCCGACACCA
Source organism: Nannocystis bainbridge (assembly GCF_028368995.1). Classification (GTDB taxonomy): domain Bacteria; phylum Myxococcota_A; class Polyangia; order Nannocystales; family Nannocystaceae; genus Nannocystis; species Nannocystis bainbridge. The sequence goes on from NZ_JAQNDL010000001.1 coordinate 2,680,323, forward strand.
AGCCGTAGCGCGACGTCGACACTCGCAGCTGCGGCAGCGTCACCGCCGAGGCGGCCACCAACACACCCGCGACCGCCAGTACGAGCCCGGGGCGGCCCAGGCTGATGTCGGCGATGCGGGAGAAAAACCGGTGCGGGAGGGATTCGGGCATCGACGGACCGCCCTGAGCTATACTCGGGCCCTGCTCTGGGCAACTTATCCAGGTTTTTTGCCCGCGCCGCGCGCCCCCAAGTGTGACGCGGAGCACATGTCGCCCCCTAACGCCGCGGGGCCCCACGTGAAAGCCCGTTCGGGCGGTCCGGCCGCGCGCGTGAGCGGGCCTCGTGGACGGTTCGGCTCGCGGGTGGCCCAGCGAGCGATCCTCCTGCTCGGCCTGCTCGCGGCCGGGTGCGGCTTCACCAGCAAGGATCGCCGCGCCGTCGAGGGCGTGCTGAGCGAGCAGGCCGAGGCGTGGAACCACGGCGACCTCGAGGGTTTCCTGCGCGCCTACGAACCGTCGGAGGCGCTGGTGTTCACCAGTGGTGGCGCGATCCGGCGCGGCTTCGTCGCCGCTCGCGCTCGCTATCTCGAGCGCTATGGCGCGCGCGGGATCGAGTCGATGGGCCACCTCGAATTCACGGTCGTCGACGTCCGCGGCATCGGCCGCGACGCCGCGGTGGTCCTCGGGCGCTGGCGTCTCACGCAGACGGAAGCGGCCGGCGCGGGTGTCTTCACGCTGGTGCTCCAGCGCGACGCTCGCGGCTGGACCATCGTCCACGACCACACCTCTGTCGACAGCGCCGGCCCACCTCCCGCGGCCGGCGCCGACACGTCCGCGTCCACGTCGTCGCGAAAACAGTCGCACACGGACAGTCGCCCTGAGCTATAGTCGCGGTCGACCTTAAACCTCTGTTTTCGCGCGGGAGAGTGGTGATGCGACGTTTTTCGGGTGTTCTGTTCTTGGCAACTTTCGGGCTCGTGGGCGGCTGTGGCGACAACGGTAGCGACACGCAGGGCGCGACCGGCAACATGATGACGACGACGTTGCCGCCGCTGACGACGACCGACCCGGGCACCAGCACCGGCACGGTCACGGACACCGAGCCGACCACCACCGAGGGCACCGTCAGCGCCACCGACTCGAGCACCGCGCCGACCACCACCGAGGGCCCGACCAGCACCACCGAGCCGGTCGACACCACCGCGGGTCCGACCACCGAGCCGCTGACGACGACCACGCTGTCGACGATGGGCACCACCGGCGACACGCCGTGTCAGGAGATCTCCGTCACCGTCCAGCCGGTCAAGCCGAACACCATGCTCGTGCTCGACAAGTCGGGCTCGATGCTGCAGAAGTGGGACGCCGACGCCGACCCCGCCACGCCCGACGTGACCCGCTGGTACAGCCTCTACGGGGTCGTCAACCAGGTCCTGACCGACTTCAACGGCAGCTTCAACTTCGGCATGAACCTGTTCCCGTCGAAGAGCGCGCTCGGCGAGTACAAGAACACCGCCTGCCTCGTCAACGACATGGTCGAGGTGCCGGTCGCCGAGAACAACAAGGACGCGATCATCGCGGTCCTGCCGGGCCAGAGCAACATGACGATCGCCGGCGGCACCCCGACCGCGCTCGGCATGACGGCCGCGCTGACCCACCTCAAGTCGCTCGACCCGACGGTGCCGCGCATCGTCATGCTCGTCACCGACGGCGCCGCCAACTGCAGCACCACCGCCGACACGCTGACCAAGCTGTTCGAGGAGTACGACGCCAACCTGGCCCCGATCGTCGGCGACGCCTTCACGGTCGACAGCATCCCGACCTACGTCATCGGCATCGCCATCGACAACGCGCCGAACCCGAACGTCCAGGACGGCAACCCCAACATGATCAACCCGTACGAGAAGCTCAACGAGCTGGCGACGCTCGGCGGGACGGCCAAGGCGGGCGACGAGAAGTTCTACAGCGCCAAGAACGCCATCGAGCTCAGCGACGCGCTCAACGCCATCGTCGCCGACGCGCAGAGCTGCATCATCCCGCTCGACTCGCCGCCGGCGTTCCCCGACAAGACGATCGTCAAGCTCGGCGCCACCGAGGTGCCGCTGATCGCCGACTGCGCCACCGAGAACGGCTGGCACTACGTCGAGCCGATGCCGTACATGGCGATCGAGCTGTGCGGCACCGCCTGCGGCGACCTCAAGATCGCCGGCGAAGCCGACGTCGAGTACTACTGCGACGCCGGCTGATCGTGTTGCCGCCGCAGCCACGAGCCGCACGCCCCCCGGGCGCGCGGCTCGTCTGCTTTCTGCGCCATGACCTCGCACCTCGGCCCGGCGCGCGGCCCTGAGCCGCACCCTCGGCGCGCGGCTCGTCCGCTCTCTGCCCCCCGACCCGGCGGGCCGACCTCACGACCCGCGCGAGCCCTGCTCAGTGAGCCGAAGAGGCCGACGGGCGCGGCCCGCCGCGCTCCCGGCCGAGTGTCCCGCAGGACATGCCCCATCAAGCATGTCCTCGACGCCATGTCCCCCAGGACATGCCCCTTATCAGCCGGCTTCGACTTCGTCGGTGATCCCGGCCAGCGCGCGGGCCAGCGCCTTTTTGTCCTCGACCTGCATCTGCCGGGCGATCTGGATCCGCTGGGCCTGCGGCGAGCCGGCCCCGTGCATCGACTCCGTCAAGTAGCCGACGGCGTTGCGCCCCATCGTCAGGTTCTCGATCAGCCGCAGCGCCCGCGCCCGCGCCTCGGCTGACACCCCGTCGCGCCCGCGCAGGTATTTTTTCAACAGCGGCCCGATCTCCGGGTCGGCGAAGTCGTGCTCCGACGGCAGCGTCGCCAGCAGCCCGCCGGCCAGGTCCTGGGCCAGGCGGGCCAGCTCGTAGGGGAAGCGGGTGACGTTGTGCTTGCACACGTTGGCCAGCAGCGGGTCGTTCTGCCAGTTGCCCGCCGGCGTGGCCGTCGACTCGTGCGACGCCGCGATCCCGGCGCCGTAGATCGTCTCGTTGAGGTGGGCCATCTCGACCAGCTTGTCGCGCACGTGCGAGACCTGCGGCACCCCGTTGTAGTCGGCGATCAGCGCCGCCGCGCCGATCAGCACGTCGCCGACCCCCGCCTTGCACACGTAGCTGCGGCGGTGGTACGCGGTGAACCGCTCGACCAGGTCGGCCGCGAACTCGAACTCGCCGTCCATGAAGATCAGCTCGTCCGGCACGAACACGTCGTCGAGGATGATGAGCGCCTCCTGGCCGCCGTAGCGAGCGTTGCCGACGTCGACCGACCCGCCCTCGAGCGCCCGCGTGTCGCACGACTGGCGCCCGACCACGAAGGTCAGCCCCGGGTGGTCGACCGGCAGCGCGCACACGATCGCGTGGTCGCGGTCGCGCGGCCCGAGCCGCATCGTCGGCATCACCACGATCCAGTGCGAGTTGATGCACCCGGTCTGGTGCGCCTTGGCCCCGCGGATCACCACCCCGCCCGGCTCGCGCCGGACCACCCGCACGAACATGTCGGGGTCGCTCTGCTCGTGCGGCGCCTTGCCGCGGTCGCCCTTGACGTCGGTCATCGCCCCGCCGACCACCAGGTTCTGCCGCTGCATCGCCCGCACGAACGCGCGCAGGCGGCTGTGGTAGGGCGTCCCGCGCGCCTGGTCGATGAGCCAGGTGGTGGTGTGCAGCGCGTTGATCGCGTCCATGCCGACGCAGCGCTGGAAGCACGTGCCCGTCAGCTGGCCGAGCCGGCGCTGCATCTTGTTCTGCTGCACGACGTCGGCCGCCGACTCGGTGACGTGGAGGAAGCGGTTGACCCGCTCGCCGGTCGCGGCGACGGTCGCCGTCGCCAGCTCGGGCCGCTCGAGCGCGAGGTCGTAGGTACGCGCGACCGCCTCGATCGACGGCCGCAAGATCGGGTGGTCGACCGGCTCCGCCACCCGCTTGCCGAGCAGGAACACCCGCAGCTCGCGCCCGCGCAGGCTGGCGACGTAGTCGGCGCCGCTGACGATCGGCGGTCGCGGCGGCAGCCACGGAGGGGACGGCTCGGTCTCGCTGGACGATGCGGCGGCGCCGGACATGACGGCAGGATAACCCGAGCCGCCCGCCGCCCGCACGCGGCGCCTAGGCCGGGTTCGGCAGCGTCGCCGCTTGCGCCCGTCGCGGCAGGGTGCAGGTGAAGGTCGTGCCGCGCTCGGCGCTCGAGCACACGTCGATCGTGCCGCCGTGCGCGAGCACGATCTGGCGCGAGATGTGGAGCCCGAGCCCCAGCGAGGCCCGCGTCGGCAGCGACGGGTCGCCGCAGTGGAACGCCTCGAAGATCGAGCCGCGCCGGTCCGGGGGGATCGGCGGGCCCCAGTTGTGCACCTCGATCACCACCACGTCGCCGTCGACGTCGACTCGCGTGGTCACCCGCACCACCGTGCCGGCGGGGCTGAACTTGAGCGCGTTCGTCAGCAGGTTCGAGAGCACCTGGGCGATCCGGTCGGGGTCGACGCGGGCCTCGATCGGGTCTTCGCAGGCGTACTCGATGATGCGCTCGGGGAACATGGCGGCGACCTCGTCGATGGCCTCGCGCACGAGCACCCGCAGCGACACGACCTGCGGCCTGACGGGGATCCGGCCCGACTTGCGCTCGTGGGTGTAGTCGAGCAGATCGTTGATGAGCCGGGTCGCCCGCTGCGCGCCGGTCTGGATCCGCAGCAACAGCCGCTCGGTCCGCTGCTCGACCGCGCCGCGCCGCGCCGCCGCCTCGGCCGCCAGCAAGATCGCAGCCAGCGGGCTGCGCAGGTCGTGCGAGACGATCGCGATCAACTGCCGCTCGAATTCGCTGGCGCGCTCGCGCTCGGCGGCGCCGGCCTCCAGGTCGCGCTCGTGCTCGCAGAAGAACTGGTCGACGGCCTCGGCGATGCCGACGGCGAACGCGGCGCACAGGGCCCGCACGTCGGCGATCCGCAGCGGCAGGCCCGACGCTTCGACGACGTCGAGCAGCACCTCGCGCAGCAGGTCGTACTCGATCACCAGCGTGCGCAGGTCGAAGCCCACCCGGTAGCGCTGGCGGCCGTGCTCGCGGGCGATGTCGCTGGCGCCGTCAGGCATCCGGCGCAGCGCCGCGGCCACCTCCTGGAGGAACTCGGGCAGGCTGTCGCGCAGCGCCGACTTGCTGAGCCGGGCGCCGGCGGGCGCCGTGGCCCGCATGCGCTCGGACCAGCGCTCGATGATGGCGTCGCGCTGGCGCTCCAGCAGCTCGGCGAGCGCATCGGCCTGCGGCGAGAGGGGCGTCATGGTCCCATCGAACATAGCCCAGGTCTCTCTCCCGCGATTCGGACCCGGGCGGCCCCCCGCCCGCCGTGTCACGGAAGCTCGGCCGCACCCGAGGCGCGCCGCCGCCGCCGGGCGCCGCGCTCGCCAGCAGCGCTGGAGCCCGGGCGCCGTGCTCGCCGCGTCAGCGCTGGAACGCGTAGACCGAGCCGAGCGCCAGCAGCTGCGTCAGCGCGTCGAGGGCCGTCTGGACCTCGCGCAGCAGCTGTGGGTCGGCCAGGTCGTCGGGCGTGAGGCGGTCGCGGTAGTGCTTCTCGACCCAGGCGACCAGCGCCGCCTCGAGCGCGTCGTCGACGATCACCCGCCCGCCGAGCGCCGCCTCCTCGCGCTCGTCGAGCGGCACCCGCAGGCGCAGCGACGCCGGGCCGCCGCCGTGGCGCAGCGCCGGCCGCAGGTCGACCTCGCGGATCTGGGCCACGTGGCCGTCGGCCACCAGGCGATCGAGGTAGCCGCGGGCCGCCGCGTTCTCGCGGCTCTCGGCGGCCACCAGCAGACCGAGCTGTCCGTCGGGACAGGTGTAGAACTGCCCGCCGAACACGCTGCTGCCGACCGCGTCCTGCAGCGGCAGGTCGGCGGCGCGGGCCAGCGCGACCTGCAGCGCCGAGCCGAGCCGCCGCCGCAGCTCGGTCAGCACGTTGCCGACGTCGCGCAGCGCCAGCTCGTGGATCAGCAGCAGCGAGCCGTGAGCCAGCGCCAGCGTGTCCGAGTGCGAGGCGCCACCGTCGAGGCCGTCCGGGTGCTGCTGCGGGAACAGCACCCGCGCCGGGTCGAGCTGCAGCAGCCGCACCTGCGCCTGCGAGGCCTCGACCGTCTGCCGCGCCGGGAACCGCGAGGCCGCGTGGCGGGCGTACGCACCGCGGCCCCACGCGAACACGTGGACCGCCGGCCGCTCGCCGACCTGCAGCCGCAGCGTGTTGGCCGCGCCCTCGTCGCCGAGCTGGTGCACCGCCGGCAGCGCCGCGTGCACGGCGAAGCGCGCCTCGTCGCGGAAGATCGCCGACAGCACCGAGTGGGTCGTCTCGGCCTCCTGCGCGCGGTGCAGCATGTGCTGCAGGTTGGCGACGACGATGTGCACGCGGCCGTCGCGCGTGTCGCTGCTCGGCGCCACCGTCGCCGCGTTGGCGGCCCACATCGACGACGGGTTGCTGCACAGGCGCAGCCACATGCCGTCGCCCTCGGCCGCGGCGCGCAGGACCCGCTCGTCGTCGCCGGTGAAGCCGATCCGGCGCAGCCAGTCGACGTTCGGCCGCGGCTGCGGCGGCAGCACCGCCTGCTTGAGCCCGAGCGAGCGGGCCAGCCGGATCTTCGCCAGACCGGCGAGCGCCGCCGCTTTCGGGTTGGTGGTCGAGCCGGCGCGCTGACTCGGCGCGACGCCGGCGGCGAGCCCATCGTTGTAGGTCGGCCCGATCAGCCCGTCGAAGTTGACCTCGCCCATGCCCTCGCGGTTTTGGCACCACCCGGGGCCGTGGCGCAAGCGCCGGCGCGCGCGGTATAGTGGCCGCGCGTTGACGCAGCTCGGCAGCATCTTCGAACCCGAGGCGCCCGGACCCCGCGGCCGCGACCTCCACGCCGACGTCACGGTCCCCGCCTGGGCGCTCGGCCTCCCCTTCCCGTTCGAGGTCCGCGTCCCGCTCGACCTGGCCGCCGAGGGCGGATACGCGCGCCGCACCGTGTCCTCGCTCGACAGCGACGACCGCGTGCGCCTGTCGCTGCCTGCCGACTTCCCCACCGGCGGGGTCCTGCGCCTGCGCGGCCAGGGCGAGGCGCTCGACGGCGGCCGCCCCGGCGATCTCCTGGTCCACGTCGAGGTCGACCCGCGCCGCGGCGAACCGCCGCCCGAGGTCAAGCTGGCCCTGGCGGCGATGCCGAGCCCCGCGCCGCCCGCCGCCGCCGACGAGGCCACCGCCCTCGCCTACCGCCTGCCGGCCCAGAGCCCCGCGCTCGACGCCAACACCCTGACCTGGATGGCCGCCCTGCTGGCCCTGGTCGCCGCGGCGATGATGTTCGGCTGAGCCTGGCGGCCAGGACATGTCTTCAGGCGCATGTCCTCGGGGACATGGCGCCGAGGACATTCCCCATGCGACATGTCCCGAGCGACCTGTCGCAAGCGACAGATCGGCGCCGTCCGCTCACGACCCGAAGTAGAAGCCGACGTACAGCCCGAGGTACAGCGTGTGCGACATCGGCCGGCCCTTGGCCGCCGGCATGAAGCCGATGTAGCCGAGCTCCGGGCCGAGCGAGAAGCCGCCGCCGCGGGTCGGCCGTCGCTTCGCCGCCCCGGGGAAGAACTCGTAGCGGACCGCGGCGGTGAACACCGCCCCGCCGAAGCCCGAGCGGTCGGTCCGGCCGCGCTCGCGCACCGCCCCGCCGCCGGCGCCGAAACCCGCGCGCAGCGACAGCGGGATCTGCTTCTTGGCCCCCGGATAGAACCCGAAATCGACCAGGAACGCGCCCTGCAGCAGGCGCTGCCGCGGGTCGGCGCCGCGGTAGGCGAGGTTGCCGGAGATCTCGACGCCGATGCTCAGCCAGGGATAGATGACCTCGCCGACGCGAAAAGTACCGCCGCCGCCGACGAACGCATTGGGCGTCGGGAAATCGTTGACCCGGGCGAAGCTGACGCCCGGCCCGAGCGTGACGCCGACGTAAGTCCCGTCGACCCGCGGCGGCTTGACCCCGGTCGCGCTGGCCATCGGCAGGGCCTCGGCCGGCGTCTCCACCGTCGCCGCGTCGGCCGGACCCTCGAGCTTGCGCGCCGATCGCGAGCTGTCCTCGGGGTCAGCCTCCGGGTCCGCGCTGTCCGCCGGAGCGGGCACCACCGGCGCGGAGCCGCCCGCATTCACGGAGGTCGGCGCCGCGGCAGCGCCCGGGCCGCTCGCCGGGCCAGCGGCCGTCGCCGAGCTGTCCGAAGGGGCAGATCCCTCCGGCGCCGCCGCCGAGCTGTCCGAAGGGCCAGGTGCCGGCGCCGCAGCCGCGGCCGCCTCCGCCGACAGCGCGAGGACCACCGCGATCGCCGACGGCCCGAGCCGGCCGGCGCGACGTCCCGGTGCGAGGACGGGAGCGGGCGCGGGTCGCCGGGGCGGCGCGGGGACGAAGGTCACGGCGGAGAGCATGGACGAGCCCCTGCGTTTGGAGCAAGCGGGTTGCCACCGCCGGGCCGCACGGCTATCGTCCGCGGCACCTTCGGCGACATGCAGCGCAGGCGGCTCATCGAGGGCGTCGGGAGCTTTCTCTGCGGCGTCGTGCTCTCGGCGGCGGTGTACGAGACCGGCTTGCGCCAGCCCGTCGTCGGACCCGCGGCCCCCGCGGGCGACGCCGATCCGCCCGCCGACCTCGCCCCGCCCGCGGCCGACCCCGAGGCGCCGGCGATCTCTCCGGAAGACGCCCCGGCCGACGCGCCCGCGATCGCCGCGGACACGCCCGCCACGCCTGGCGATCCCTACACCCCGGACGCCAACGGCAGCTTCACCGCCTACCCGCCGATCCACGTCCCGCTGCCCGAGTGGACCCCCGAGCTCGCGGCCAAATATCCCAAGCACGGCCTCGTCACCGGCCTCGCCGCCGTCGTGCGCGAGCGGACCGAGCGCGACGCCCCGATCCTCGGCATCCTGCGCGCCGGCACCCGCGTGCGCACCGACGCCGAGCTGAGCTTCGGCGGCGGCTGCACCAAGGGCTGGCACAAGGTCTACCCCGGCGGGTGGATCTGCCTCAACGCCGGGCTCGAGGTCGGCGACCAGCCGCCCGACGACGGCACCGTCGCCACCCCGCGCCCGCGCCTCGACGCCGCCATGCCCTACGAGTACTGGCGCGTCTCGCACGACGGCACCCCGTTCTTCCACCGCCTGCCCGGCTTCAGCGAGCAGGACCAGGCTGACATGGCCGCCAAGACATGGCTCTCGGAACATGGCCGATCGCTCATGCCGACCGCGACCGCCGACCGTCCGCCCGAGGTCCCGGCGGTGGTCAAGGAGTACCTCAACGCCGGCTTCTACGTCACCGTCGCCGGCGAGGCCGTCAAGAGCGAGCGCAAGTTCCTCCGCACCCTGCGCGGCACCTTCGCCCGCAAGTACCAGCTCGAGCAGCGCGAGGGCTCGAACTTCCAGGGCGTGGTGCTGCGCGGCGAGGAGGACCTGCCGGTCCACTGGATCGTGCGCGAGACCCCGCTGCAGCGCCGCTCGGGCGAGGGCGAGGCGCTGATCAAGCTCGAGGACAAGAAGCCGGTCCGGCGCTCGCGCTACCCGTTCGTGCGCAAGGTGACGATCGGCACCACTCGCTTCTACGAGGACGCCGAGGGCAACCTGATGCCCGAGTATGCGATCGGCCAGTCGTACAAGCTGAAGCGCCCGCCCGGCGTCGGCCCCGAGGAGAAGTGGGTCCACGTCGACCTGTCCGAGCAGACCCTCGTGGCCTACGCCGGCGACCGCCCGGTGTTCACCACCATCATCTCGACCGGCAAAGAGCCCGGCATGACCCCGGTCGGCGTCCACCGCCTGCAGAGCAAGCACATCGCCACCTCGATGCGCGACCAGCCGGTCGAGGACGACGCTTACTCGATCGAGGACGTGCCGTGGACGCAGTACTTCCACAACAACGTCGCCCTCCACGGCGCCTTCTGGCACGGCGGCTTCGGCCTGGTGCGCAGCCACGGCTGCGTCAACCTGTCCCCGCCCGACGCCCGCTGGCTGTTCGGCTTCACCGAGCCGGCGCTGCCCGACGGCTGGCACTCGGTCACCCCCGCGACCGGCCCGTTCGGCAAGGGCTCGGCCGTGGTGGTCACCGAGTGATCCGCGCGCGGGTCCATGTTCGAGAGCGCGTTGCGACTCGAGCTGCAGCAGCGCGCGGCAGCCGGAGCCGGCGTCGCCGAATCGGTCGCGCGGATCTGCGAGAGCTGTGAAGAACACGGCGAGGTCGCCGGCCGCTTCTTCGTCGTCCGCACCATGATCGCCGCGTTCGCGCTGCCTATGCGCCTCGCCCACGACATCGCCCCATGTCTCGAGGACCGCGCCTCGTCCTGCGATTCGCTGGATGGCGAACTCGCACCGTACCTCCGCCCCTCTCGCTGAGTCCGATGTCGCCGTTCACCCGACCTCGTGCGCACGGACGCGTGCGCACGGCGTTCACCTCGCTGCAGTCATGCGGCCTCGCGCGGACATGCGCGCGACGCTCGTGATACACATGGCGCCCACTTCCTGAAGCAGGAGACGCGAGTTCGATGAAGGTCTACGGACACCCGATGAGTACGTGTACGCGCAAGGTCCTGATGACGCTGGCCGAGAAGGGCCACCGGGCCGAATTCGTCATGGTCGACATCATGAAGGGCGAGGGACACGCCGCCGAGCACCTCGCGCGGCAGCCGTTCGGCCAGATCCCCGTGTTCGAGGACGACGACGGCTGGCAGCTCTACGAGTCGCGGGCCATCTGCCGCTACCTCGACGCCAAGCTCTCGGGCCCCTCCCTGATGCCCGCCGACCTGCGCCAGCGGGCCCAGGCCGAGCAGTGGATCTCGATCGAGACCTCCAACTTCACCGGCCCGGCGATGAAGATCATCTACAACCTCGTGTTCGGCAAGTTCTTCGGCAAGGACCCCGACATGGCCGCCGTCGAGGAGGGTCGCAAGGGCGTGGCCAAGGCCGTCGCGGTCATGGATCGCCAGCTCGAGGGTCGCAACTTCATGGTCGGCGACGGCTTCACGCTCGCCGACATCGGCTTCATGCCGTACATCGAGTACCTCGCCGCCGCCGGCGAGATCGGCCTCATCGACGCCAGCGAGCGCGTCGGTCACTGGTGGCGCCGGATCAGCGAGCGGCCCACCTGGCAGCAGGTCATCGGCCGCTCCAGCGCCGCGTGATTCACCGGGCGCCTGACCTTTCAGCGCCCGCCACGGCCGCGGCCGGACCTGTCCCTTCAGACATGTCCGCCGCGGCCGCGCTCGTTTCGCCCCCGTCGCTGCGGTCTCTTCGGACATGTCCCATCCACCATCCTCGCTCGTCCGACCTGTGCTCGCGGCCATCCTCGCCTGCGCCCCCGCCTGCGACCGCGCCCCCGAGCCCACGCCCGCGCCTCCGCCTCCGCCTCCGTCGCCGCCCGCGACCGCCGTGCAGCCGGTCGGCGTCTCCAATTTAAAAACCGACGAGGACCTGCGCCTCTTGCCCGCCCTCGCAGTGCGCGACGGCGACGGCTGGCGCGTCGACCTGCGCGTCTGGGTGTTCGAGCCCGAGGCTGACTCCTGGCGCCGCGGCGCCGCGGTCGAGGCCTTAGCGACCGCGCTCGAGCTCCCGCCCGGCAGCGCGGCGAGCGAGGTGTTCCGTAAGCGGGCCCGCACCTTCCTCGTCGACAACGAGAGCGGCAAGCGGGTCGTCGTCCAGATCGGCGGCAAGGTCCACCCCCTCGCCGTCACCGGCGCCAACGGCCACAGCGTCACCGAGCTGCGCCTCGCCGACGCCGACCTGCCCGCGCCCCTCAACGCCGTGACCGCCGTCCTGCAGCCCGGCGACGCTCGCAGCTTCGTCGGCACCATCGTCCGCCTCGACCCCGCCGGTATCTCGGTCGTCAGCGACGTCGACGACACCATCAAGCTCAGCGACGTGCGCGACAAGCAGCGCCTGCTCGAGCGGACCTTTTTAAAAGAGTTCGAGGCCGTGCCGGCGATGGCCGCGACCTATCAGCGCTGGGCCTCGGCCGGCGCCAGCTTCCACTACCTCTCCGCCAGCCCGTGGCAGCTCCACGACGCCCTGCGCGAGTTCACCGACGCCGCGGGTTTCCCGGCCGGCAGCGCGCACCTCAAGCTGTTCCGCGCCAAGGACGCGAGCTTCTTCGCCCTGTTTCAGGACCCGCAGGCCTACAAGGCCCCGCTGCTGCGCCAGCTCCTCACCGGCGCGCCGGGCCGGCGCTTCGTGCTCGTCGGCGACTCGGGCGAGCTCGACCCCGAGGTCTACGGCGCCGCCTACCGTGAGTTCCCCGACCAGGTCGTCGCCATCTACATCCGTGACGTCACCGACGAGGCCCGCGAGGCCCCGCGCTATCGCACGGCCTTCGAGGGCGTCCCTGCGGCGCGCTGGCAGATCTTCGACGACCCCGCGGAGCTGCCGCCGACCTTGCCCTGAAGACGACAGCCGGGCACTTCGGTTGACGCGGACTTGCGGGCGCGGCTAGCGTGCTTTGCCAGGAAGTCCATGTTCAGCCGTCTCCTGAGCTCCGCCAGTCTCGTTGTGATTCTTGCTCTCGGCGCCGCCGGCGAGGCTCAGGCCCGCCGCGTCGAGCCGGGCGCCTGGCAGCCCGCTCCGGGGGTCGGGATGCGCCTGCAGCGAGCCGTCGACCTCGGGGGTGCCCCGCCACGCGTCGCTGCGGCTGCCTGGCGCCGCCTCGCCGCCGAGCTCGGCCCGACCGCCCAGGCCATCTGGGACGCCGACACCCACGTCCCCACGCGCGTGTGGGGCGCAGGTCTGCCGGCCGCCGGCGCCGTCACCTCGAGCCTGGTCGCCCGCCGGATCGCCGACGAGTTCCTCGCCACCCACCTCGACCTGCTCGCCCCTGGCGCCCGGCCGGCCGATCTCGCGCTGATCGGCGACGACCTCTCGGCCGGCATTCGCAGCCTCGGCTTCGCCCAGACCTACCACGGCCGCCGCGTCGTCGGCGGTCAGCTCAGCCTCCGCTTCAAGGGCGACCGCCTGACCCTGATCGCCAGCGAGGCCCTGCCGCACGTGCGAGCTGTCCTTTCGGACAGCCCGATCGCCGACGAGCAGGCCCGCGCCCGCGCCCTCGACTGGCTGCGCGGCGAGTACCCGGCCGCCACCGCCGGCGCCGTCTCGACCCCCGTCATCCTCCCGCTCGTCGGCCACGGCCCGATCCGCTACCTCGAGGCGCGCGCCGTCGAAGTCGCCTCCGACCAGCCGCTCGGCGGCTGGACCGTCTACGTCGACGCCGCCACCGGAACCCCGCTGGCCCGCGTCTCGAAGTTCATCTCCGCCACCGGCACCGTCCTCTACGACGTCCCCGAGCGCAGCCCGAGCTACGGCGAGCGGGTCCTGCGGCCGGCGCCCTTCCTCGACATCACCATCGACGACGTGCCCGCCGTCACCGACGCCGCCGGGACTGTCACGTTCGACGCCGCCACCGTGCAGGTCGGCCTCGGCGTGCGCGGCCAGTTCGTCCGCATCATCAACAAGGCCGGCGCGCTGGCCAGCCAGGTGTTCGCGCTCGACGAGGGCAGCGAGGTCCAGTGGAGCGGCGACGGCGACCCGCACCTCGACGCCCAGCTCACCGCCTACGTCGCCGGCAACTTCGCCAAGGACTACGTGCGGGCGATCGCCAGCGAGCCGCTCGCCTGGCTCGACGGCCAGGTCGACGTCACCGTCAGCGACAACAGCGGCGCCTGCAACGCGATGTCGAACGGCGACGACCTGTTCTTCTTCGACGGCAACGAGAACTGCGAGAACACCGCGCGGATCCCCGACGTCGTCTATCACGAGGCCGGTCACAGCGTGCACAACCAGTCGCTGATCCCCGGCGTCGGCCTGTTCGAGGGCGCCCTGTCCGAGGGCATCTCCGACTACCTCAGCGCCACCATCACCGGCGACCCGGCGATGGCCCGCGGCTTCTTCCTCAACAGCCAGCCGCTGCGCGACCTCGACCCCGACGGTTACGAGTGGCACTGGCCCGAGCACCGCGGCGAGTCGCACGACGAGGGCCGCATCATCGGCGGCACGCTGTGGGACCTGCGGACCGAGCTCATCGCCGAGATGGGCGAGGCCGAGGGCATCGCCCACGCCGACAAGATCTGGTACGAGGCGACCCGCCGCGCCAGCGACATCCCGACCATGTACCCCGAGGCGCTGCTGGTCGACGACGACGACGGCGACCTCGCCAACGGCACCCCGCACAGCTGTCTCATCGACCAGGTGTTCTATCGCCACGGCCTGGTCGGCGCCGCCATCCTCGGCGGCGAGGTCCGCACGCTCGCGGCCGAGGCCGACGGCAGCGTCCCGGTCGCGCTCGACATCCAGGCCGCGCAGAGCTCGTGCATCGACCTCTCGCCGACCGGCGCGAAGCTCGAGTGGCGCGTGCGCGGCACCCCGACGATCACCGAGATCGCGATGACGAGCACGCCCGAGGGCTTCGCCGGCGCCCTGCCGCCGCAGCAGGACGGCACGGTGATCGAGTACCGCGTGACCGCCGACCTCAGCAACGACACCGAGGCCCAGTTCCCGGCCAACCCGGCCTATCCGTGGTACCAGCGCTACTACGGCGAGGTCGTGCCGATCTGGTGCGAGGGCTTCGAGGGCGACGTGGCGAGCTGGACGCTCGGCAGCGAGTGGGAGATCGGTGCACCGCTCGGCAAGTCGGGCGACGCCGATGCCGCGTTCGCCGGCGACAAGGTCGCGGGCATCGACCTCTCGAGCGACGGCCGCTACTCGCCGCAGCGGGTCATGAACCTGACCGGCCCGATCGTCGAGCTGCCGCCGGGCTTCGCCTCCTACCGCCTGCAATACCAGCGCTGGCTCAACGTCGAGGACGCCTACTTCGACCGCGCCGAGATCCTCGTCAACGGCGAGCTCGGGTGGCGCAACTTCAACAGCATGATGGGCGACAACAACAGCGACGTGCATCATCGCGACAGCGAGTGGAGCTTCCACGACGTCGACATCACCCCGGTCGCGTTCTCCGGCACCGCCCAGCTGGTGTTCCGCCTGTCGTCCGACGGCGGCCTCGAGCTCGGCGGCTGGAACCTCGACGACGTGTGCATCGTCGGCGTCGAGGAGCCGCCGCCGGCGGTCTGCGGCGACGGGGTGATCGCCGCGGGTGAGGGATGTGACGACGGGAATTCCGAGGACGGTGACGGATGCAGCGCCACGTGCACCGTCGAATCGCCGGAAGACCCCACCGAAGGGGCCCTGTCGACCACCGGCAGCGCCGATCCGGACTCCGACACCGGCACCTCCGACGATTCGGACAGCACCGGCGGCGCGAGCGAAATGGGCGGTTGTGGTTGCCGTGGCGCGGGGGGCGCGGGTGGCTCCAGCGCATGGATGCTCGGCCTGGTCGGACTGGCCTGGCGGCGGCGGACGCGTCGCCGGCCGACGTCCGCGCTCCGCGCTTGACGGCCTGGTGAGGAGCGCGTAAGCGAGTAATGTGCGTTTAAAGAATATTGCTGCGGGTAGTGTCTCGGCGACGATCGTGACAGCGCTCTGCTGGCTCGCACCGGAGCCAGCCGAGGCGTTCGCCCCGCAAGCAGGCCGGCGCGCGAGCGTCGAGCTCAGCGCCGCGGCCGGCGGCAGCGCGAGGACCTCGCGCGCCGTGATTCACGCCGCCCCGCCGGTCGCCCAGGCCGCCTATCGCCGCTTCGCTGCCGCCCTCGAGCCCGGCGACGTGGTCTGGGATCGGGCCACCGGCGTGCCGCTGCGGCTGTGGGGCCTGAGGGGCGCGGCTGTCCCGAGGGCCATGCCGAGCCGCGACCTCGAGCTGCGCAGCGCCCACGACCTGCTCGCGCGCCACCTCGACCTGCTCGCCCCGGGCAGCGCCGCCGCCGACTTCGTGCTCGTCGGCGACGACCTCTCCTCCGGCATCCACAGCCTCGGCTTCGCCCAGCACTACCGCGGCCGCCCGGTCCTCGGCGGTCAGGTCAGCTTCCGCTTCAAGGCCGGGCGCCTGGCCATGATCGGCAGCGAGGCCCTGCCCAGGGTCCAGGCTGTGCTCACGGACAGCCCCGTGCCCGAGCCCGTCGCGCGCGAGCGGGCCCGCGAATGGATCGGCGGCGACGCTCGCCCCGATCGCGTCGAGGGCCCCTTCATCCTCCCGCTCGTCGACGACGAGCGCGTCCGCGGCTACCGCGAGGTCCTGCGGGTCACCGTGCACACCACCGCCCCGATCGGTCGCTGGGCCGTCTACGTCGACGCCGCCACCGGCGAGCCGCTGGCGCGTGAACAGCTGCTGCGCTTCGCCTCCGGCAACCTCAAGATCGACGCCCCGGTGCGCGGGCCCGGCGGTCAGCGGCTCGAGTTCGCGGCCGCCAACCTCGGCGTGGTCGTCAACGGCGCCCCCGCCGTCACCACCATCACCGGCGCGGTCAGCTTCGCCGACGGCAGCCCGGCCACCGTCGCCACCACCGTGCTCGGCTCGTTCGTCGCCGTCGCCAGCGAGGCCGGCGCCCCGGCGGCCACCAACCTGGCCCTTCCGCCAGGTGGTCAAGCCACCTGGAGCGTCGCCGCCGACGAGTTCCTCGACGCCCAGCTGACCACCTACGTGCACGCCGACCGGGTCAAGCAGATGGTCCGCGCCATCGCCCCCGACTTCGCCTTCGTCGACCAGCAGATGCCGGCGATCGTCAACATCAATGACGTCTGCAACGCCTTCGCCGACGGCGAATCGATCAACTTCTTCCAGTCCGACGCCCAGTGCGAGAACACCGGCCGGATCGCCGACGTGGTCTATCACGAGTTCGGCCACAACGTGCACTTCCAGGGCATCATCCCCGGCGTCGGCTTCCCCGACGGCGCGCTGTCCGAGGGCATCTCCGACTTCCTGAGCGCGACCATCACCGACTCGCCCGACCTCGCGCCCGGCTTCTTCAAGGGCGACCCCGGCCCGCTGCGCGCCCTCGATCCGCAGGGCTCCGAGTGGCACTGGCCCGAGGACAACACCGAGATCCACGACGCCGGCCGGATCATCGGCGGCGCCCTCTGGGACCTGCGCAAGGCCCTGCGGAACAAGCTCGGCGCCGGCCCCGGCGTGGCCCAGGTCAACAAGCTGTGGTTCGAGTCGATCCGCCGCGCGGTCGACATGCCGAGCATGTACCCCGAGGTCTTGCTGGCCGACGACGACGACGGCGACCTGTCCAACGGGACACCCAACGAGTGCGAGATCAACGTCGCCTTCGACGCCCACGGCCTCGTCGGTCCGTCGGCGGTCGCGGCCGACGTCGTCACCTCGGCGCCGACCCCCGACGGCGTGCTCGTCGACCTGATCGTGTCGGGCCAGCAAAAGGCCTGTCTCAACCTCAGCCCGCTCGGCGCCGAGCTGCACTGGCGCGTGCGCGGCGAGCAGCAGAACGGCATGGTGCCGATGAACCCGAGCGCCGGCGGCTTCGCCGGCATCATGCCCAACGTCGGCGACGGCAAGGTGCTCGAGTATCAGGTGCGCCTCGTGCTGCAGGGCGGCACCACCGTGGTGTTCCCGACCAACGCGGCCGACCCGACCTACGAGCTCTACCTCGGCCCCGTCACCAACATCTTCTGCGAGGACTTCGAGTCGGGCCCGGCGGCGCAGGGCTGGCAGCTCAACGGCGATTGGGCGTTCGGCCCGCCCGCCGGTGGCCCCGACCCCGCCGCCGCGTTCAACGGCAGCAGCGTCGCCGGCAACGGCCTGGCCCCGCCCGGCACCTACGAGAGCTTCCTCGAGAGCCACATGCTCGGGCCCGTCATCAACGTCGCCGGCCACAACACCGTGCGCCTGCAGCTGCGCCGCTGGCTCGAGGTCGAGGACGCCAACTTCGACCAGGCGCTCGTGCTCGCCAACGGCAGCGAGGCGTGGCGCAACGCCACCAACGACGCCGGCAAGCTGCACCACATCGACGGCGAGTGGCGGTTCCAGGACATCGACCTCACCCCGTTCGTCAGCAACGGTCAGGTCCAGCTCGAGTTCATCCTCGAGGGCGACGAGGCGCTCGAGTTCGGCGGCTGGAACATCGACGAGCTGTGCGTCGTCGGCACCGGCTCCGTCACCCAGGGCGTGTGCGGCGACGGCATCATCAGCGGCATCGAGGCCTGCGACGACGGCAACCTCGACGCCGGCGACGGCTGCAGCCCGAGCTGCACCATCGAGTCGATCGACCCGACCACCGGCCCCGGCGGCCCCGTCTTCACCGACACCGACACCGACACTGACACCGACACCGACTCGGCCACCGGCGGCGGCGACAAAGAGTCGGGTTGCGGCTGCAATCAGGGGGCGGGGGACCTCGGCGCCGCCGTGCTCGCCCTCGCCGGCCTCGTCATGCTCCGCCGCCGTCGCTCGTAGAACCGCATCGGCGCGCCGCTCGAGACACTCTCGAGGCGCGCGCCCCCCTGATCCCTCGCGACCCCGACCACACCGGCCGGGGTCGCGTCGTTTCGCCCTCCGACTGCGCCTGCGCGATCCCAAGCGGCCGATTTCAGCGGCCTGAACCTTGGCTGCGGACACCTGACCGGTATGCTGTCCTCGGCACTATTTGCGCAGGGCAACGAGGCCGGGCGAACGCCCGGGAGGAGGTTGGAATGCAGCTGGACATCTTCACCGAGATTCAGGACCCCCGGCCGTGGACGCCGGACCACGAGCACCGCCGGATCATGGAGGCGCTCGAGCAGGCCAAGCTGGCCGACGAGATGGGCTACGGGACGTGGTGGCAGGTCGAGCACCACGGGGGCGAGGAGTTCAGCCTGTCGTCGGCGCCGGAGATCCTGCTGACCGCGATCTCGCAACACACGAAGAACATCCGCCTCGGCCACTCGGCCGCGCTGGCCCCGTACCGCTTCAACCACCCGATCCGGATCGCCGAGCGGGCCGCCTTCCTCGACCACCTCAGCAACGGTCGCGTCGAGCTCGGCCTGGCCCGCTCGACCATCCCCGAGTGGCGCACCTTCAACATCGCCGCCGACGAGGCGCGCGACCAGATGCAGCAAGCGTTCGAGATGATCCCGAAGATGTGGACGCAAGAGCGCTTCTCTTGGAAGAGCCAGTACTTCGACATCAACAACGTGCCGATCGTGCCCAAGCCGCTGCAGAAGCCGCACCCGGCGCTGTGGCAGGCGTGCTCGTCGCCGGCCTCGTTCGAGCAGGCCGGCCGCAACGGCGTCGGCGCGCTCGGGGTCACGCTGTGGGCCCCGCCCGAGCAGGTCAAGGCGTGGATCGAGCTCTACCGCAAGGCGATCGCGCAGTGCACGAAGCCGGTCGGCGAGTTCATCAACGACAAGGTCGCGTTCTTCACCTTCGTCCACTGCGCCGACACCGACGAGGAGGCGATGCAGAACGGCGCCGCCACGGCGGCCGCCTGGTACACCAACCGCTCGTTCACCTTCTTCGAGGCCAAGGAGCAGTTCCTGCAGGTCGCCGCCGAGCAGGAGAAGCGGCTCAAGGACCCGGCCGGCAGCGCCCTGCTCGGCCAATTCCTCAACAATGAGCAGGCCCGCACCGGCGGCCGCGTCAACCGGGCCCAGATCGTCATCGGCCGCATCATGCAGGGCGAGGAAGTCTCGCCGGCCGAGGTCTACGAGGCGCTCGCCGACCAGGACTCGCTGATCGTCGGCAGCCCCGAGACCTGCCTGCGCAAGATGCAGGTCTACGCCGACCTCGGCATCGACCGCCTGATGTGCTTCCAGCAGGTCGGCCAGCTGACCCACGAGCAGGTGATGAAGAGCATCCGCCTGGTCGGCGGGCTGATCCCCAAGCTGGCGAAACAGCCCGCGCCGGCGCCCCTCCACGGCGAGGGCACGCTGCTCGCCGAGGTGTGACCCGCCCGCGCGTCCGCGCCCGCTCCTGGGGCCGACGAGCCTCGGAGCGGTCGCGGACGCGCGAGATGAATAAATTTTCATGTTCCCCTGGCATCGGCCGGATACCGCTGCCACGCTCAACGGAGCAAAGGATCCCTTCGCCGTGCAGCGCTCCCTGCTCTCCGCCTTGACCCTGTCGTTCGGCCTCTGTGCCTGTGGCCCCGAGCTCAACCCGCCGCGGCCGCCCCCGGCCCACAGCGAGCTGGCCCCGGGCGGCGTCTGGGTCGCCTACAACCTCGGCTGCGAGGTCGGCTGCGAGGAGATCAAGCGCGGCGACCGGATCCTCGCCGTCGACGGCCGCCCGGTCTCGAGCGGCGCGGAGCTCGACCAGATCAACCTGGCCCGCAGCGCCCCGCTCACCCTGCAGGTCGCCAAGTACGGCGGCAACGAGATCCGCGACGTCACGATCGTCGCCAAGCCCAACGAGCTGCTGCCGCCGATCGCCGCCGCCCCGCCGCTGTTCACCGTCGGCGCCGACGCCCTCGACCGCGCCCCCGAGTGGGCCCGCAGCAAGCTGTTCGGCCACGCGATCCCGGCGATCCGCTTCTACCGGGCCGACGAGCCGCGCGGCTACATCAGCGGCCGCGAGCTGTACGGCCGCGCCGCCCTGCTGGTGATCTGGGAGCTGCCCCAGTACATCGAGGAGTACCGCCGCTCGCTGGTCCTCGCCCCCTCCGTGTACGCGCACATGCAGCAGTTCAGCGACGAGCTGGCCGCCGCCGGCGTCGACAGCTACTTCATCACCGACTTCCGCGCCGAGCCGGCCATCCGCGACATGCTGCGCAAGACCGCAGACCCCGGCCCCGACGGCTTCATCCCGATCTTCCAGCTGTCGTCGGCCCCGAACAACGGCTTCACGGTCGGCCTCGAGGGCCCCGCCGCCGACATCCGCGAGTCGATCTTCGACTACTCCCAAGCCCCGGTGGTCCTCATCTTCGACCGCCGCGGCATCGTCCGCTTCCACACCCGCGGCTTCCCGGCCGGCCCCGTCGACACCCTGTCCGTCGCCATCGACTTCGCCCTCCACTCCCTCACCGACGCCCCCACCCCCGCCGCGCTGGCCTCGATCCCGTCCGGCGCGCAGTGAAGGCGTCTCCTCGCGCCGGCCTCGGTCTCGTCCGGCGCGCAGTGAGGGTGTCCTCGAGAGCATGTCCGAGGGAACATGCCTGAGAGACCATGTCTTTCAGGACATGACGTATAGTACATACTCTCAAGCATTGCTCTAAACGCCGCCTTCCATGCGGCGACGAGTGACGAGCCTCGGCTGCCCCGAACACGGCCGGCCCGCGCCGGCCTCCGAGTCACCCTGCCCAGGGCAGCGAGCGCCGCCGGTTCACGACAAGCGACCGCCGCGCCAGCGCACGCGATGCTTCTTGTCGATCGCCCGGGCTCGCTCGCCCGGGGCGAGCCCGAGGAATTCGACCTCGCCCGCGTCCCTCCACGCGTTTAGCCAGTCCTTGACGTCGGCCAGGCAGGTCATCGGTAGCCGCAAGCCGTCCCCGACGAGCGTGGGGAATTCGACCTCGCCGGCGTCGCGCAACCGGTCCGCCAGCGCCGCGCGGGCCCTCCGGTGATAGCGCTGCTGCAGCTCGGCCATGTACGACGTCTCCATCACGGGCGCCTCGAACATCTCGGTCTGCCCTCTTTGCAGCCGCTCGCGCTGCTTCGCCTCGGCCCGCGCCGCTCGTTGCTCGGGCGTCACCTCTCGCTCGGTGTCACGAAACGCGACCAGGCCGTGAAGGCTTCGCGTCGCGTAGACCAGGTGATAACAGGTCCGATCGTGGCGCGGGTTGAGCACGACCGTCGGCACGCAGTGCGCGAAGCCTCCCGCCCTGAGCACCCGATCGCAGTACGTCTCGACGATCCGGTCCTCCCGGTCGAGGTCCGCCAATCCCCGCCACGCCTCGCGGTAGGTCGCGTCGCCGAACAGGTCGATGAACGACTGGAGCGCGACCGACTCACCGTCGTCGACGAAGCGGGTGATGTCCTTGGTCATGAAGTTGATCAGCACCTCGCTGCGGCGGATCTTCAGCAGCGGCGTGATCGCCTTCAGCCCGTAGCCCGTCCAGCCGGTCGGATCGATGAAGACGAAGGCGAACGGCTGCGGTCCCTGCTCGGCGAACCGACACGCCTGCTGGATATGCGCCTCGAACTCGCCGTTGTGGGCCGCGCTCTCGACCGACGCGAATTGCTCGTCCAGTAACCCCTGCAGCAGCGCAAACGCCTCGCGGCCGGTCTCGACGAACATCCCGCGGACCCGCAGCTCGATCTGCCGCGCCCGCAACAGGTCTCGCGCCGCGCACAGCTGGGTGAGCGCCACGTGCGGCGAGGTGTCCCGCAGCGCCTCGGTGGCCTGCTGCCACGGCCCCGAGAACCCGTCGATATAGTTGAGCGTCGTCCCCGGTCGGTAATGCCCGATCTTCAGGGCGAGCTGCTGCAGATAGTGCTCGAGCACGTAATGTTTGACATACGCCTGCTCGCGGCGTCGATAGTCTTGACGATGTACCACGGCCCCCTCCAGGGAACCCGATCATGCTAGCACTTCGAGACGCACGGGCTCGCGCGACCGGACCGGGCGCGCCTGCGAGCGCTCGCGGGCGCTCGCGGGCAGCTCGTCGAAAGTCCGACCG
This sequence comes from Nannocystis bainbridge, assembly GCF_028368995.1. Lineage (GTDB taxonomy): Bacteria > Myxococcota_A > Polyangia > Nannocystales > Nannocystaceae > Nannocystis > Nannocystis bainbridge. The sequence continues at coordinate 2,702,750 of NZ_JAQNDL010000001.1, forward strand.
AGCAGCGTGCGACCGTGACGGCTCTTCTGCACGCCGCCCCACTGCTTGAAGAAGAACGGCACTCCGGCGTCGCGCGCCTGCTCGAGCAGCGAGAGGACCCACGCTTCCTGCATCGGCCGCGCCTTTGGGCCGCTCTCACCGCCGACGATTACCCAGTCGATCCCGCGCAGGTCGACCCGCCCGAGATCCTCGAGCAGCGGCTCGATCGAGAGGAAGCGCAGCGCCGCCGGCGTCTCGCGCAGCACGTCGATCCGCGGCAGCCCGAACTTGCGATCCTCGACGCTGACCCCGAGCCAGATCTGCGGCTGTCGGACCAGCGCATCCGGCAACTCCGAGCACACCTGCCGCATGCGTGCGGCTCGCTTGGTCAGCACCTGGTACGTGTGCCACGGCGCCCGGTTCATCGTCGTGAACACGCTGCGGATGAACTCGATCGGCACGCCCTCCTGAAACAGGTCGCTCATCGAGTTGACGAAGATCCGCCGGCTCTTGCGCCACCGCAGCGGCTCCGCCAACTTCTCGGGCACGAGCCGCAGATCGAACCCCTGGCCGTACGGATGATCCGGCAGGCCGCGCCAGCGCTCGGCGAACGTCTCGGCGTAGCAGTGCTTGCAGCCCGGGCTGATCTTGGTGCACCCCCGCACCGGGTTCCAGGTGGCGTCGGTCCACTCGATCGCGCTGCCGTCGCTCATTCGTCGGGGATAGCACAGGCCCCGGATCGGCACGAGGTCGCAGCGAGCTGAGCAAACACGCGAAGTCTCGTGGGGCCCCCCCAGCGCACCTTGCTGGACCCATTGAAGCGAGCGCGACGACGATCGCTCGCAGATGACGCGAGACCGACGCGCGGGCATACTCTTCGAGCTGCATCACGGCCGCTATGCCGACGCTGCAGCATCCGCTATCCCCGCCCCGAACACCGCTCATGCCCCACGCTCTCGCCCGCCTCGACCTCCTCGCCGTCACGCTGCTCGCCGTCCTCCCCGCCTGTCCCGGCGCCGAGAAGACGACCGCCGGCGACGCCACCAGCGACACCTCGACCACCACCACCGGCACACCGACCTCGACCGGCACCCCGACCTCGACTGACGCCTCGACCGACACCGACGCCGGCACCGGCACCGAGACCGGCGAGCCGAGCGCGCTGTGCCCTGACCACACCGTCGCCGACGCCTGTTGCTGCTTCGAGGCCCACGTCAACCTCTCCTCCACCGTCGAGAACGTGTGTGGCACCACCAGCCTGTGTCCGGCGGTCGAGTTCGAGTGCAGCGACATCGACCAGACCTGCGCCGCCGCCGACGAGGCCGCCGTGAATTGCGTGCTCGAGGCGCTCGCCGACGGCACCGCGATCGGCTCGCTGAGCGTGCACTACGACATCGACAACGGCTACGGCCAGCGCAAGATCGACGTCTACCTGCAGGGCGACCGCACCGCCTACGTCGCCCACAAGGAGGAGCTCGACGCCAGCGGCTATTTTAAAGATGTCGGCCGCTATGAGCTCCGCGACGCCGCGCACTTCGACGACTGCCGGGCCGAGGTCGACATCCAGGCCAAGGCCGACTGCCTCGAGGAGGTCGTCAGCGGCGAGGTCGGCGAGGTCTGTATCGCGTCGTTCGGGTACGAGACCTGACCGCAGCCCGTGGCGTGGAGCGCGACGGTCCTCCGCGCACCGCCGCCTGCCTGGCGACGCGAGCGTCCCGAGCTGCCGCGCCTCGCGTCGTGGGCGCCGCATCCCGCACCGCGTGCCCCGCGTCCGCGTGACGCGAAGCCTCGCCCGGCCATGGCCCCGCCGCGCGCGCTCCGCCTGTCACGCCTCGCATCCCGCATCCCACGTGACGCCAGCCGCGCGCGCAGGCATGCCCACGCGTGACGCCAGCGCCGCGCGCATGCATGCCCACGCGTGACGTCAGCCCTGCGCGCAGGCATGCTCGAAGTGCCTGCCCGACTTCGCCGCCCTGCTCCCGCCCGCCGAGGCCTCGCTGCTGGTGCTGCTGGTCGTCAGCTTCCTCGCGGCCACGCTCGTGCCGCTCGCCTCCGAGGTGTGGCTGCTCGCGCTCCTGGCGGCCCGGCCCGATCTATGGCCCGCGGCCCTCGCCGTCGCCACCCTCGGCAACACGGCCGGCAGCCTCACCACCTACGCGCTCGGTCGGCTCGGCCGTGTCGCAATCGACCCTGCCAGGCTCGCCTCGCGCCCGGCCCGGTGGCTGCAGCGCCGCGGCGCCCCGGTGCTCCTGCTCGCCTGGCTCCCGTTCGGCGGCGACGCCCTGTGCCTGGTCGCAGGCTGGCTCAAGCTGCCCGTCCTGCCCGCCCTGCTGTGGATCGCCCTCGGCAAGCTGGCCCGCTACGCCGCCCTCGTCTGGCTCTGTTTGACAGCGGCCTGACGCACGCTCACCGCGCGATCAGACTTCACGTCGACACCCGCTGCTCGCGTCTCGCCTCACGCAGGTCAGGCCCGACCGCGATCATGACCTGCCTGTTCGGTCATGGCCTCGAGGACATGCCTTTAAAAGCATGTCCATGAGCACATGGCCTTTCGAACATGCCTGAACGGTCAGCTGACCTTGTCGCGTCCCAGGCTGCTGTACACGTCTTCGAGGTCCGAGCGGACCTTGCTCAGCGAGATCACCTCGACATCGCCCAGCACCAGTTCCTTGAGCAGGTGGGCCGCCCGCTCCTCGCTGCCGTGGATCCGCACGCGCAGCAGCCCGCGCTCGTCCTTCTCCGGGTCCGGCTGGACCTCGCCCTTGTGCAGCGGCAGCACCGCCTCGATCAGGCCCTCGTGCTTGCGCAGGATCTCGATCGCGCGCCCCAGCCCGCGCGTCACCTGCACCTCGTGCAGGCGGCGGCCCACCTCGTAGCGGTTGATCACCTCGTCGACCGGCCCGTGGACCTCGAGCTTGCCCTGCTGGATCACCGCTACCGCGTCGCAGAAGCCGTCGAGCTCGCGCAGGATGTGGCTGCTGATCACGATCCCGACCCCCTCGCCGGCGACCTGGCGCAGCACCTCGCGCAGCTGCCTGCGCGCCAGTGGGTCGAGGCCGTCGGCTGGCTCGTCGAGCAGCAGCAATTCCGGCCGGTGGACCAGCGTGCGCGCGATCGCCAGCCGCTGGCGCATGCCCTTGCTCATGTCGGACACGCGCGCGTGCGCCTTGCTGGCGAGGTCGAACACCTGCAGCAGCTCGTCGACGCGCGCCTTCGCGGCCTTGTCGTCCTGGCCGTAGCACTCGGCGAAGAACGTCAGGTAGCCGGCCGCGGTCATGCCCGGGTAGAGCGCGGTGCCGTCGCCGAGGAAGCCGATCTTCTGGCGGATCGCGTAGCGTTCGCCCCAGGCGTCGCGGCCGTCCCACAGCACCGTCCCGCGGTCGGGCTTCTGCAGGGTGGCGAGGATCCGCAGCGTCGTGCTCTTGCCGGCGCCGTTGGGGCCGATGAGGGCCAGCACTTCGCCGGCGCGGATCTCGAGGCGGAGGTCGCGGACGGCGTCGCGGACCCCGTCGTACGAGTGATTGACATCGACACAGACGACGCGCTGCATAGGTCTTGGGCTCCCGTGGTGGTTCGCGGAGAAGACGCGGCCGCCGCCGGCCGATGTTCCCGCCAGCCTACCAGGCATCATCCGCGCTCGCGCGGTACACTGGCGGCCGATGCCGCGTCCCTCGCTCCGCACCGCGCTCCTCGGCGCCTCGCTCGCGCTCCTGTCCTGCTCGCGCCCCAAGGCGAGCGCCGAGGCCCCCGCGGAGGCGCAGGCGACCGGCGAGAGCCCGCTGGCGCAGGCCGCCGCCGGGCTGCCCGGCTTCGAGACCGGCGGCATCGCGCGCGACGTGCCCCACGAGCGCTTCTACGTCGAGGTCGGCGACGCGCCGGTGCGCGGGCCCGCCGACGCCCCCGTCACCATCGTCGCCTTCTCCGACTTCGAGTGCCCCTACTGCGAGAAGGGCCACCGGAGCATGCTCGCGCTCGAGCAGGAGTTCGCCGGCCAGCTGCGCTTCGCCTACAAGGCCTTCCCGCTCGAGTTCCACGGCTACGCCCTCGTCGCCGCGCTGATGGCCCGCTCCGCGCTCGAGCAGGGCAAGTTCTGGGGCTTCTACGACCGCATCTTCGGCCAGAAGGGCATGGACCTCGAGAGCCTGCAGGACGCCGCGCGCGCCGCCGAGCTCGACCTGAGCAAGATCCAGGACGACCTCGAGGCCCTGCGCTGGGGCACCGCCGTGCAGAAAGACCTGCGTCAGGGCCGGCGCCTCGGCGTCACCGGCACCCCGGCCTACTTCATCAACGGCCGCCACATCAACGGCGCCAAGCCGCTCGAGCTGCTGCGCTCGGTCGTCCGCGAGGAGCTCGAGCTGGCCGCCAAGTGGCGCGAGCAGGGCGTCAAGCCCGACCGGATCTACGCCCACGCCATCCAGGACGGCTACCGCGAGGTCCAGGTGCGCAAGCCTCGGCCCGGGCTCAAGCCGGACGTCATTTATCCGGTGCCGATCGACGACTCGCCGCAGCGCGGCCCGGCCACCGCCCTGGTCACCATCGTCGAGTTCGCCGACTTCGAGTGCGGCTTCTGCGTGCGCGGCCACGAGACCGTGGAGAAGCTGCGCCGCCGCTACGGCGACAAGGTCCGCGTGGTGTTCAAGCACTACCCGCTGCCGTTCCACAGCCACGCGTTCATGGCCGCGCGCGCGGCCATGGCGGCCCAGGCCGAGGGCAAGTTCTGGGAGTTCCACGACCGCCTCTACGGCGAAAAGGCCCGGTTCGACGAGGACACGCTGCTGCAGATCGCCCGCGAGCTGAAGCTCGACCCCAAGAAGTTCAAGCAGCGTCTGCACGGCGCCGAGGCCGACGCGCGGATCGTCACCGACCAGGATCTCGGCACCACCCTTGGGGTCCGCGGCACGCCGGCGTACTTCGTCAACGGCCGCGCGGTCGACGGCGCCGTGCCGGAGCTCGAGTTCCGCCTCGTCATCCAGGAGGAGCTCGAGCGCGCCGAGGCCCTGCTGCGCGAGGGAGTCCCCCCGGCGGCCCTGTATCACCGCCTGGTGACGCCACCGGCCCCGAGCGCGGCCCGCTGATCCGGCGCGGAACCGCCCCGCGCGGCCTTGCGCCGGCCGCCCGCGGCGCGAAGCGGCCGCCGATTGGGTGATACTTCCGCGGTGCCGGACACACCGACTGCGCAGCTGCCGGGCGTGCAGCTCCTCGAGGAGGTCGGCCGCAGCGCGCGGAGCGTGGTCTATCGGGCCCGGCGCGGCGACTTCGTGGTCGCGGTCAAGCTGCTGCGCACCGACGCCGGCGAGCTCGAGACCGCGGCGCTGAGCTTCCGCCGCGAGGCCGCCACTCTGGCGACGCTGTCGCACCCGTGCGTGGTCCAGGTGTTCGAGATCGGCGACGCCGCCGGCCTGCCGTACGTGATCATGGAGTACGTCGAGGGCCGGACCCTGGCCGCGCGGCTGGCCGCCGGCCCGCTGTCCGAGGCCGAGGCGATCCAGCTCGGCCTGCAGCTCGCCGGCGTGCTCGGCGAGATCCACCGCCGGCGCCTGCTCCACCGCGAGATGCGGCCGCAGAACGTGCTGCTGCTGCCGAACGCCAGCGGCCTGGTCAAGCTGGTCGACTTCGACCTCCGCGACGGCGCGCCGCCGGGCGCCGCCGGGCCCGCGGCCTATCGCGCGCCCGAGCAGGGCGGCCTGCTCGACCGCACCGTCGACGCCCGCTCCGACCTCTACGCGCTCGGGGCCATGCTGTTCGAGGCGGTCTCCGGCCGCCCGCCGTTCCTCGCCCGCGAGCCCGACGAGCTGCTGCGCCAGCACGCCGTGCTCGCCCCGCCGCCGCTGCGCGAGCTGGTCCCGCGCTGCTCGCCCGCGTTCGCGGCGGTGGTCGCCCGCCTGCTGGCCAAGGACCCGGACGACCGGTTCCAGACCGGCGAGGCCACCGCCGCCGCCCTGCTGGCGATCGACGAGTCCATTGGGACAGGTCCCTTCGGACATTTCGCAAAGGACAGGCTCGACGGCCCGCTGGTCGGCCGCGAGCCCGAGCTCCGCCGGCTCGAGGAGGCTCACGCGCGCGCCCGCGAGGGCCTCGGCGGCGGCGTGCTCGTCACCGGCGAGCCGGGCAGCGGCAAGTCGCGGCTGCTCGCCGCGTTCGCGGCCGCGCGCGCGGGCGACGGCGTGCCTGTCCTTTCAGTCAGGTGCCAGCCCGACGCGCGCCCGCTCGCCGGCCTGCGCGCCGCCGTCGACCCGCACCTGCGGCGGCTGCGGCCCGACACCGCGGCCCTGGCCGGCGGCGACGGCGGCGAGCTGGTGTCGGCCACCGTCGACGCGCTGGCCCTGATCGCCGAGGCCAACCCGGGCGCGGTGCTGTGGGTCGACGACGCCGAGGTCATCGACGACGCCACCCTCGCCGCCCTGCGCCTGCTCGTCGGCCGGATCGCCGAGCTGCCGCTCCTGCTGGTCACCGTCGGCCGGTTCGAGCGCTGGGCCGGCGAGCTCGATCGCGACGGCGCCTGCGAATTTTTGGCCCTCGAGGCGCTGTCCGAGCCCGCCGTCGCCGCCTTGATGGCGGCCATGCTCGGCCAGCGGCGCGTCGACGACGAGCTGGTGCGCCTGGTCGAGAGCCGCAGCGGCGGCCTGCCGCTCGGCGTCATCGAGTACGTGCGCGCCATGCTCGACGGCGGGGTCCTGCGGCCGTTCTGGGACGTCTGGCAGGTCGAGGTCGCCGGCCTCGCCAACCTCCACCTGCCTGGCGACGTCCAGCAGTTGCTGCTCACCCGCGTCGCCCGCCTGCGCGAGCGCACCCGCGACGCCCTGCGCGCCGCCGCGGTGCTCGGGCCCGACGTGAAGCCGGCGCTGCTGGCCCGCGTGCTCGGCCGCGACCCGCTCGGCGTGTCGCAGGCGCTGTCCGAGGCCGCCGCCGCCCGCCTGCTCGAGCGCGGCCCGCTCGGCGACTACGTGTTCGTCCACAACCGCGTGCGCGAGGCCCTGCTGGCCGGCCTCGACGGCGCCGGCCTGGCCTCGTACCACCAGCGCGTCGCCGAGGCGCTCGACAATGTCGACATCGACGGCGACGGCCTGCACCGCCTGGCCCACCACTACCTCGCCGGCGACCACTCCAAGCCCGAGCGCGCGATCGAGGTCTGCCTGCGCGCCGGTCGCCTGGCCCAGGCCGAATCGGCCGACGAGGACGCCTACCGCTACTTCCGCCGCGCCGACGAGCTGCGCGCCCGCGTCGGCCTGCCGCCCGACCCGCGCCTCGACGAGGGCCTCAGCGAGGTCTGCAGCCGCACCGGTCGCCACGAAGAGGCCGAAGTACATGTCTCTCGGGCCATGTCGCAAGAGACAGACCCGGCCCGGCGCGCCCAGCTGCTGCGCCGGCGCGCCCGCGTCGAGCTGTTCCGGCTCGAGCACAAGCGCGCCCTCGCCAGCCTGGCCGCCGCGTTCGCCGAGGTCGGCGCGACCATGCCGTCGCGCAGCCCGCTGGCGCTGCTGCTCAGCTTCGGCATGGTCCTCGCCGCCGCGCTGATCGCCGCCACCGGGGTCGGCCGCGCCGTCGGTCCGCGCCGCGCCCGCGCCACCCTGCTCGCCCAGCTCTACGACGACGCCGTGCGCGTCGCCTACTTCGACATCCGCACCGCCACCCTGCTGCAGGCCGTCGGCCGCCTGCGCTACTACGGCGAGCGCCTCGGCCCATCGGCCGAGCTGGCGCGGGCCAAGATCGCCCTCGGCATCATCTACGCCGCCGTCGGCCGCTCGCACGCCGCCCGCCGCTGCGCCGCCGAGGGCGTGGCCATGGCCACCGCCGTCGGCGACCGCCGCACCCTCGCGCGCGTCAGCTTCTACGCCGCCGCGATCCACGAGTCGTGCGGCGACGTGCTGGCCTCCGAGCAGATGCTCGCGCGCACCCTCGCCGATCATCACCGCTGGCTCGAGAACTGGGGCCTGGTGTTCACCCACCAGCTGCTCGCGCTCAACCTGTGGGTGCGCGGGCACGACGGCCGGGCCCTCGCCGTCCTGCGCCGCCTGACCGCCGAGCTCGAGCTCGAGGGCGACCGCACCACCCGCCAGGCCACCGTCTTCACGCACGGCCTGCACGCCGTCGTCCTGGCCGGCACCGGCCGCCGCGACGACGCCTTGCGCCACCTCGGTCGGGCCCGCGGCGGCGCGGCCAGCTTCGCCGAGGACCGCGGCCAGCTGGCCAACCTCTACGGCCTCGAGGTCGTCACGCTCGTCCTCCTCGGCGAGACCTCGGCCGTCGTCGACGACGCCATCGCCCGCTTCGACGCCCTGTCGCTGCGCCCGCGCGAGGTCCCCTACCACGTCCGCTACGCCTACGCCTTCGTCGTCCACGCCCGCCTCCACCAGGCCCTGGCCGCCCCGCCGGCCCTGCGCGGGCCTCACCTCGTCCGCCTGCGCGCCGCCCTCGACACCCTCACCCTGCTGCCGAACCACCCGGTCCTGCGCGGCTTCCTCCTACTTGGCCGATCGGGCATGTCCTGGATGACAGGTCTCTTCGACCATGCCCTCACGGACCTGTCCGAAGCGGAGCAGCTCGCGTTCGCCAGCGAGAACCGGTGGCTGCGCTGCGAGGCGCTGCACCACCGGGCCCACGCGCTGTGCGGCGCCGGGCGGGTCGACGCCGGCCGCCGCGAGGCCCGGGCCGCCGCCGCGCTGGCCGAGGAGCTGGGCTGGCGCCCGCGCGCCGAGGCCATCCGCCGCACCTTCGACCTCGGCGCCGTCCACGAGCCGCGGGGCACCAGCGACGGCCACCTCGGCGACGTCCAGGCCGCCCGCCTGCGCCGGCACCTCGACGCATTGCTCGAGCTCAGCCTCGCCTCCGCCACCGCGCGCGCCTTCGAGGAGCAGGCGCGGATCGCCATCGACGAGCTCGCGCGCCTGCTGGCCGCCGAGCGCTGCGCCCTGTTCCTGTGCGACGACACCGGCAAGCTCGAGTTCAAGGTCGGCCGCGACGCCCGCGGCGGCGAGCTCGCGGCCGACTTCGGCGTCGTCCGCGACGTCGTCGAGCAGGTCCAGAGCACGCGCGAGCCGATCGTCGTGTCCGGCGAGGACCGCGGCGGCCGCGGCCGTCACAGCGCCATGGCGGCCCCGCTGATCCTCAAGGATCGCATGATCGGCATCGTCTACCTCGACAACCGCCTGGTCCGCGGCGCCTTCACCAGCGGTGACGTCGAGATCTTGTGCGCCATCGCCGGTCACATCGCCATCGCCCTCGAGACCGCCCGCGCCGCCCAGCTCGAGGCCCAGGTCGTCGCCGCCGCGCAGGAGAAGTCCGCCCTGCTCGAGCACGCCACCAGCGCCGTCGGCATCGGCATCGCCGTCCTCCAGCCCGACGGCGAGCTCGCCCGGCACAGCCCGATCCTCGCCGACATGACCAGCCGCTGGCCCTCCGTCGCCGACTGGTGGGCCGGCGCCGCCCGTCAGCTGCTCCTGCCCGAGCCGCGCCCGTGCCCCCACTGCGGCGAGGTCCAGTCGCTCGGCCGCAGCGTCGCCGACCTCGTCCAGGACGGCGAGCGCCAGGTGTTCGAGATCACCTTCACCGGCCACTTCCACGAGCTCGACCTCGCCACCCCCGGACATGTCCTTTTGGTCAGCGACATCACCTCGCGCAAGATCTCCGAGGAGAACCTGCTGCGGCTCAACGAGGAGCTGACCTCCGCGCGCGACCAGGCCCTGGCCGCCAGCCGGGCCAAGAGCACCTTCCTCGCCAACATGAGCCACGAGCTGCGGACCCCGCTCAACGCCATCATCGGCTTCAGCGAGATGTTGGTCGAGGACGCCGAGCACGTCGGCAGCCGGCAGATGGTCACCGACCTCGGCAAGATCCGCATGTCGGGCTCGCACCTGCTCGACCTCATCAGCACCATCCTCGACCTCTCCAAGGTCGAGACCGGCAAGATGCAGCTCGAGATCGTCGAGTTCTCGCTGCCCGCGCTGGTCGCCCGGGTCGCCGCCATGATCACGCCGATGATCGCCAAGAACCGCAACATGCTGGCACAGGCGATCCAGACCGACATCCACACCATGGTCGGCGACGAGACCAAGGTGAAGCAGATCCTCTTCAACCTGCTGTCGAACGCCGCCAAGTTCACCACCGACGGCGTCATCACGCTCGGGGTCGAGCACGAGTTCGACGAGGCCCTGGGGCGCGACGACATCGTCTTCACCGTCGAGGACACTGGCATCGGGTTCCGCCCCGACCAGATCGACAAGCTGTTCCAGGACTTCTACCAGGCCGACATGTCGACCACCCGCAAGTACGGCGGCACCGGCCTCGGACTCGCCATCGTCCATCGCTTCTGTCGCCTCATGGGCGGCGAGATCGGCGTGTCGAGCGAGCCCGGGATCGGCTCGACCTTCCGCGTCCGGTTGCCGCGCCACCTGGTCGAAGTGCCGCACAGCGAGGCGCCCGCGGCCTGAAGGGCGGCGCGCGCACCCGTCGCGCTGCGCCGGACCCGCAGCCTGGAGAAAGCCCGCGAGGGACCTCCCGTGGCCGCACGAGCGGACACTAGTCCGCGAGGGCCTCTTTTGGCGACAATCTCAGGGCCTGATGACGGACGCGCCCAAGCTGCGGCGGTTGCTCTCGTGGGCCCGGGGGTTCATCCCACCGGAGCTGCGACGCGACCCCGTCACGCACCGGCGTTCGCAGCTCGCGCTCGGCATCCTCGGCGCCAACCTGGTCGTCGGCGGCGCCTTGCTGATCCCGCTGGCGATGATCCGCGAGCCCGAGCTCCGCCGGATCGCCCTCGTCAACACCACCGGCAGCCTCCTGCTGATGCTGCTCGGCGTGCTGTTCATGCGCCGCGGCTCCTTGTGGCTGACCGGCAACTGGATCTGCGCGATCCTCTACGCCGGGTTCTTGTTCGCCACCTGGACCGGCGGCGGCGTGCGGGCCCCGTTCACGATCTGCCTCACCCTCTTGCCGATGCTCGCCGGCATCATCTCCGGGCGCCGCAGCGGCCTCGCGTGGGGCCTCATCACCGTCGCCACGCTCACCGCCGTCTACGTCGCCCAGGCGACCGGCGTCGAGCTGCCGGAGGTCAACGACCCCGAGATCACCGTGCTGCTGGCGTTCGGGGCGATCGCCGGCAACGCGGTCCTGATCACCTGGATGACCTCGTTCTCGGAGGCGACCAAAGAAGCGGCGATCGTGCAGATCGAGCAAGCCTCGGCGCAGCTGGCGTCGGCGGTCCAGGAGGAGGAGAAGGCCCGCCACGCGGCCGACCAGGCGATCGCCGCCAACGCCGCCAAGTCGGCGTTTTTGGCGACCATGAGCCACGAGCTGCGGACCCCGCTGAACGCGATCCTCGGCTACAGCGAGCTGGTCGTCGACGAGCTGCGCGACCGCGGCGGCAACGAGGACCTGATCGACGACATCCGCAAGGTCCACGCCTCCGGCCGGCACCTGCTCGGGCTCATCACCGACGTCCTCGACCTCACGCGCATCGAGGCCTCGCGGCTCGAGCTGAGCCCGACCGAGTTCGACCCGGCCCGGCTGCTGCGCGAGGTCGCGGAGATCTTCATCCCCCTGGCCCTGCGCAACAACGACGTCCTCACGCTCGACCTCGCCGACGACCTCGGCCCCGTCCACCACGACGCCACCCGCGTGCGCCAGGTCGTCATCAACCTGGTCGGCAACGCCATCAAGTTCACCCGCGACGGCACCGTGACGGTGCGCCTGCGCGGCGACCCCGACAATTTCGAGGTGTTCGTCGAGGACACCGGGATCGGCATCCCGATCGACAAGATCGAGCGGATCTTCGAGCCCTTCACCCAGGTCGACGCCTCGAGCACGCGCCGCTACGAGGGCACCGGGCTCGGCCTGGCGGTGTGCCGGCGGCTGGTGTCGCTGATGGGGGGCGCCATCGAGGTGCGATCTTCCGTCGGCCGCGGCAGCTCCTTCACGGTCCGGTTGCCGCGGCGTTACACAATCCCCGAGCACACCGAATCCGTGACCACCAGCGCCTTCTGAGCCCCGTTCTGCCTCCGGGTGCGCCCGGCTCGCCGTCCTCGCCCTGTGTGCTGGGGCACGAGTCCGCGCGTGACCCTCTCCGCTCCGCCTGGTAGATTCCGCGCGCCATGACGAAGGGCACCACGTCGCTGCTCCTCCTCGCCTGCTTCACCGTCGCTGCCGGAGCCGCGGCGTGCAAGCGCCCCAACACCGGCTACGCGCTGTCGCCCTGGGACGCCACCGCGATGGCGAGCTGCGACCAGCACGGCCAGCTCGCGCGCACCTGCAACGAGTGTAACGGCCGCGACCTCAAGGCCTGCCTCACCGTCGCCCACGACTACGAGGCGCGCCACGACGTCTCGCGCGGCTATCGCGACCTCAACACCGCGATCAGCTTCTACGGCCGCGCCTGCGAGCTCAACTACATCCCGGCCTGCGTGCTGCTCGGCAATCACTACTCGGTGGTCCGCCCCGAGCCGCCGGCCCGCCAGGACGCGGTCAAGGTGCGTGACGAGTCGTGCGCCGAGGTGGCCGCCGCGTGCAACAAGAAGGACGCGCTCGCCTGCCGGATCGAGGGCATGTGTCTGAGCGACGACTGGCACGCTCGCAAGAGCCCGCTGGATATCCCGAAGGCCATCACCGCCCTGACCTCCGCCTGCGACCTCGGCGACGCCATCGGCTGCGCTCGCCTCGGCTGGCTGCAAGCCGCCGAAAGCAAGGACGAGTCGGGCCTGACCCAGGCGTACGGCGCCTACCAAAAGTCCTGCGACCTCGGGCTCGCCGAGGGCTGCATCGGCCTCGCCGCCTACCTGCAACACGGCATCGGCACCCCCGCCGATCCCGACAAGGCCCGCGCCATCGCCAGCGAGTGGTGCGCCCGCGGCTCGCGCGAGGCCTGCCACGCCGAGTCGGGCCACTACACCGCCCTGTGGGCCCTGCTGACCGACGACGCCGCCACCAAGACCTGGGCCCCGCCGGACGCCAAGCGCCTGGGCGCGCTCGACCTGCAGGTCGCCTGGTCGCAGGGCATCGGCCGCACCGGCTTCTGCATCGAGTCCACCGGCGCCGTCGACAAGATCACCACCCTCGACTCGGTCGGTGACCCGGCCGTCGACCAGGTCCTGCGCGACACCGTCAAGGCGTGGAAATTCCCGCGCCACCCGAGCACCCCGATCTGCGTCACCCACGAGCACAACTTCGTGTTCGCGGTGCGCCCGTGGATCTTCCGCTCGTACTACATCGTCACGAACCAGTGGGTCACCGCCCGCGGCGGCGTCACGATGCTCGACCACGACTGGCAGCGCCCCGCCCGCAACCGCTGAGCGCCCGCCTCCTCGCGGCCGCGTCCTCGCGGCTGCGTCTGCGCCCCGCATCCCGCTCGCCGAGCGGGAGGCCCGCCGCGACTGTCGTGCTCCCATGCTCCGCCTGCCCCGGCTCGGGCCCGCGAGCTGGACACGCCGCGAGCTCGCGTGCTCCCATGAGCGTCGCCCATGTCCGCGCTCGCGCAGCGACTGGCCGAGTTCGCGGCCCGCGTCGGCTCGCTCGTGGGCGCCGGGCCGGGCGACGCCCGGGCCTTCTGCGACGGCCTGCTGCGCGCCTTCGGCTGGCCTGACCTTCACCATGCCGGCGGCCAGTTCGAGCCGCCGAACCGGCTGCTCCTCGGCTCGACCTTGCTGCTCGAGCTGCACCCGCGCGGCACCGACCTCGCCCGCCATCGCGCGCCGCTGTTCGAGCACTGGCAGTATCACACCGCCCACCCGCGCTACGTCGCCCTGTGCGAGTTCACCGGGCTCGAGCTCCACGAGTTCGCCGTGCAGCTGCACGAGCCCGTCGATCGCCTCGCCGTCGCCGACCTCCCGCGCGACCACGCCGCCCTGACCTTCCTCCTGCCCGAGCCGCAGCCGCCGCGGTTTCGCAACGATCGCGTCGCCGTCACCCGCGACGCTGCCGCGCGGATCACCGCCGTGTTCGACCGGCTCGTCGCCCGCGGCGTCGACCGCGACCGCGCCCGCCGCTGCAGCCTGCGCATCGTCCACGCCCTGTTCGCCGCCGACCTCGGCCTCCTCCCGCGCACGTCCCTCGAGTCGCACCTGCACGAAGACGCCGCTCTCGACCCCCTCTCGGCCGACGAGCGCGACCTGCTCGCCCACGCCGCCGCTGCCGACTGGTCGCGCGTCCAGCTGCCCGTGTTCGGCGCCCTGTTTCAGGCCGGCATGGACCCAGGCCGCCGCCACGCCCAGGGCGCGCACTTCACCGGCGAGGCCGACATCCAGCGCCTCGTCCTGCCGACCCTCGTCCGTCCCTGGCGCGAGCGCATCGCCGCCGCCGACTCGCCTGCGGCCTGGCTCGCCCTCCACGCCGAGCTCACCGCCCTGCGCGTGCTCGACCCCGCGTGCGGCAGCGGCGACATCCTCCACGTCGCCTACCGCGAGCTGCTCCGGCTCGAGGCCGAGCTGCTGGCCCGGCTCCACGCCGAGCTCGGCCCCGTCCCGCTCCCGGCCCGCGTCTCGCTGGCCAACCTCGCCGGCATCGACCGCGACCCCTTCGCCATCGAGCTCGCGCGCACCACCCTGCACCTCGCCGACGCCTATGCCCGCCGCGACCCCGGCCTGTCCCTCGAGACATCTGATTCCCGCGAGCTCGGCCTGTCCCTCGAGACATCTGATACCCGCGACCCCGGCCTGTCCCTCGAGACATCTGATGCCCGCGAGCTCGCCCTGTCCCTCGAGACATCTGATTCCAGCGTGCCCGGCGACCTCCGCCGCGCCGACGCTCGCCACGCGATCGGCCTGTCCCGGGAGACATCCGCGCGCCCCGACCTGCGGATCGCCGACGCCCTCTTCACCGACTGGCCCCCTGCCTCCGTGATCCTCGGCAACCCGCCGTTTCAGGCCAAGAACAAGATGCAGCGCGCCTTCGGCCCCGAGTATCTCCGCCGCCTGCGCGCCGCCTACCCGCAGGTCTCCGGCCGCGCCGACTACTGCGTCTACTGGTTCCGCAGGGCCCACGACCTGCTGCCGCCTGGCGGTCGCGCCGGCCTCGTCGGCACCAACACCATCCGTCAGAACGAATCACGCGACGGCGGCCTCGGCCACATCGTCGCCACCGGCAGCATCACCGAGGCCGTCGCCGCCGAGGTGTGGTCCGGCGACGCCGCCGTCAACGTCTCCATCGTCAGCTGGGTCAAGCAGAGCGAAGTCCGCGGGAAAAAATACCTCTCGTGGCAGACCGGCGACGCCGCCCACAGCCCGTGGCAGACCGTCATCGTCGACCGCATCGGCCCCGCGCTCAGCCCCGACACCGACGTCAGCGCCGCCACCCCGCTGCGCGCCAACCTCGTCGCCGGCTGCTATCAGGGCCAGACCGTCGGCCACGACGGCTTCCTGCTCGCGCCTGCCGAGGCCCGCCGCATGCTCGCCGGGGCCCCTGGCGACGCCGCAGTGCTGTTCCCCTACCTCGGCGGCGACGACCTGCTCGGCCGCAAGGACGGCGGCCCTGGCCGCTGCGTCATCGACTTCGGCGAGCGCGACCTGCCCGCGGCCCGGGCCTTCGCCGCCCCGTTCGCGCGCGTCGCCGCGGCCGTCTTGCCCGACCGTCGCCGCGCCGCCGCCGATGAGCTGCGGCGCAACGCCGAGGTCGCGCAGGGCCACCCTCGCGCCCGCGTCAATCGCCACCACGCCGGCTTCCTCGATCGCTGGTGGCAGCTGTCCTGGCGGCGCGGCGAGATGCTGGCCGCGATCGCTGCGCTGACCCGCTTCATCGCCTGCGTGCGCGTCACCCGGCGCCCGATCTTCGAGTTCGTCAGCCCGCAGATCCGTCCGAGCGACGCCCTGGTGGTGTTCGCCCGCGACGACGACTACTCGTTCGGCGTCCTGCAATCGGCCCTGCACTGGCAGTGGTTCGCTGCCCGCGGCTCCACCCTCAAGCGCGACTCTCGTTACACCTCGAGCACCGTGTGGGGCGCCTTCCCCTGGCCGCAGGCCCCGAGCGCCGCGCAGGTCCGCCAGATCGCCGTGGCCGCCCGCCAGCTCCGCACGATCCGCGCCGCCGCCCTGCAGCAGCACAGCCTGTCGCGCCGCCAGCTCTACCGCACGCTCGACCGCCCCGACCGCACCCCGCTGCGCGACGCCCACGAGGCGCTCGACGCGGCCGTGCGCGCCGCCTACGACCTGCGCGGCGACCCGCTCGGATTCCTCCTCGAGCTCAACCGCGACCTCGCCGCCCAGGAAGCGTCCGGCGCCGCGATCGTCGGCCCCGGCCTCGACGCCCTGAGCCCGAGCCCCGAGCTACGCGCCGCCTGCACCTCGAGCGACTGCATCACCCCGGCCTGACTCGCTCGACCGTTCCGACCCACGACCGATCGGCATGCGCACCCTCGCAGCCCGACCCGAACTCGTGTCGCCTGCGAATCACCCTCGGCCCGCCCAGCCACGGGCTCCGAAGTCGTGCCGACCGTGAATCCGTCGCGCGCGCCTCACGGCCCCACACCGGGCCGCCCGTGCATCCGACTCTCGGGCCTCGCGCCCTCCACCAAACCCGCGAATCGCCCGCTCGCGGCCCGCTCAGCCGCGGGGCCACATCTTCGTGCCCTTGCGGCCCCACACGAACGACACCCCGAACGTGAACTCGCCGTGGTGCCCGTAGCTCAGCTCTCCGCCGGCCGCCTTCGCGTACGACGGCGTCACGATGTCGCGGCCGTCGACGCGGATCGCCACCCACTTGCTGACGTAGATCTTCAGGCCGCCGCCGACGTGGAGCGCCCCGTCGACCTTCTTGCCGATCAGCTCGTCCTTCGACGAGCCGCCGAACATCCCGCCGCCGGCCACCAGGAACGGCGTGATGCGGGTCGGCAGCTGCAGGATCACGTGGGCGCGCAAGCCGAACAGCACCGCTCGCTTGCCGTCCTCGACGTCGACCTTGGTCGGCGACACGTTGCCCTCGACCTCGACGCCGACGAAGCGGACCGGCAGGTACGCCAGGCGCAGGCCGATGTCGAAGCCGGTCTTGAACGGGCGCGCCGGGATCGGCGGCTCGACCCCGTAGAGCCCGTGGTCCTTGGCCGGGAACAGCGCCCCCATCAGCCAGCCGACCTCGATCATGTGCAGCTCTTTGCGCCACGCCGGCAGCGGCTTCTCGGGCTTGGCCTCGACCTCCGCTTCGGCCTCTGCGGCCGGCTCGTCGGCGCGGGCCAGCGACGGCAGGGCCAGGGCGGGAACCAGGACGGAGGCCAGTACGAGGACTTTCGGCATTCGCGGCATGCGGGCTCCGGGCGAGGCGGACCATCATGTACCGCGAAGCCGGGCAAAAGACGAGCCCCCACGCGCCCGCAGCCGCACCGCGGACCGGTTTATGCGCCTTCGAGCCGGAACTTGACCTCGGCCGTCGCCGGCTGAGGCCCTGGCACCGTCGCCTGCTCGCGGCACAGCGTCCAGCCGTCGGCCCCGACCAGCAGCGCCGTCGACACGCGCGTGCCGTAGCCCGGCATGGCGATGCACAGCGGCGACAGGGCCCGCTCGAGCTCGAGCCCGACGCCCGTGTCGGGCAACTCCGCGTCGGCCGCCGGGGTCGTATCGGCCAGCATCGCCGCGATCGCCGACGGACTCATCCCCTCGCCCGCCAGCAACCCCGCCAGCCCCGCCTTGCCGCGCACCACCTTCGGCCATGGCGTATCGAGGGCCGCGTTGCTGAGCCCGTACAGGCCCGGGCCCAGGCGCCGCCGCTCACCTGTCTTGTTGTTCATGTACCAAACGCCATCCCGGTCGCCGCACACCAGGTTGAACCCGGCGTAGCGCTCGCCGGCGATCGCCGCCACGTACTCCCCGGACCCCGCGCCCCCGCGCAGGTAGTCGGCCACCAGCGCCCCGCGCGAGACGACGCCCGCGCGCACGTCGGCCGGGTCGCGCACGTTCGTCAGCGCCGCCCAGCGGCCCGCGCGGGTCACCCCGCACCACGTCCCGCCGGCCTGCAGGTCGCGCCCGGCGAACAGCTGCGGGGCCTCGCGCCACCACCCCGCCGGCGCCGTCTCGCGGGCGTAGAACTCGTCGCGGTTGGCCGCCAGCACCAGCGGGTAGCGCGGGTGGACCCCCACCGCGAACAGCAGCGTGCACATTCAGCCCTCGCCCTTCTGCCCGCGCAGCCGCCGGCTCAGCCGCGTCAGCGCGGTCCCGGCGTCATCGAACAGCGAGTACGCGACCGGCACGATCAGCAGCGTGATCAGCAGCGACAGCGCCTGCCCGCCGATGATCACCTTCGCCATCGACGCCCGCGAGGCCGCCCCTGGGCCCTTGCCGAGCGCGATCGGGATCATGCCGGCGATCAGCGTGATCGTCGTCATCAAGATCGGCCGCAGGCGGGTCTTGTTGGCCTCGACGATCGCCACGTCGCGCGCCTCGCCGCGCGCGCGCAGCGTATTGGTGTAGTCGACCTGCAGGATCCCGTTCTTCTTGATGATCCCGAACAGCATGAACACGCCGAACGTCGAGTAGATGTTGAGCGTGTCGCCGAGCAGCATCAGCGACAGCAGCGCGAACGGCAGCGACAGCGGCAGCGACAGCATGATCGTCACCGGGTGCAGCAGGCTCTCGAACTGCGCCGCCAGGACCATGTACATGAACAGGAACGACAGCGCGAGCGCCCCGAGGAAGCTCGTGATCGTCTCGCTCATCGTCTTGGCGCGGCCGCTGAACACCACCTCGTACTCGGGCGGCAGGTCGAGCGTGGCGACCATCGCCTTGACCCTGTCGACCGCGTCGCCGAGCGGCAGCCCGTCGAGGTTGGCCCCGATCTCGACCTGACGGATCCGCCCCAGCCGATCGATCTGCGCCGGCCCGCGCTCGCGCTCGAACTCCGCCAGCGCCTCGAGCCGGATCAGCCCTCCGCGCGCCTGCATCGGCAGCCCGCGCAGCGAGTCGAGGTCGCGCCGGTCCTCCGGCCGCAGGCGCAGCCACAGGTCGTACTGCTCGGCGCCCTCGCGGATCTTCGAGATCGGCTCGCCGCCGACCATCGTCCGCAGCGCCGCCGCGATCTCGCCGGCGCGGACCCCGAGGTCGGCCGCGCGGTCGCGGTCGATCTTGACCCGCACCTCCGGCTTGCGCACCGCCGCCGACGAGTCGATGTCGACGAGGCCGGGGATCTCCCGCATCTTCGCCAGGATCGTCGCGGTGTACTCGCCGAGCTGGTCGAGGTCCGGCCCGCGCAGCGAGAAAGCCAGCTGCGTGTTGCGCCCGCCGCCGCCCATGCCGCCCAGGTCCTGCACGCTCGGGCGCAGGTCGGGGTACGGCCGCAGCGCCTCGCGGGCCTGCTTCTGCACCGCCATCAGCGGGTAGTCGCGCTTCTCGATGTCGATGACCTGGACGTAGATCTGGACCTCGGTGACGTCGTCGCCGCCGCGGGCCGCGCCGATGCTGGTGAACATCCGCTCGACCCCGCGGAGCTCGCGGAGGTGGCCCTCGATGCGCGCCGCCATCGCCGAGCTCGCCGCCAGGCTCGAGCCCTCGGGCATCGTCAGCACCACCATGAACTCGCTGGTGTCGTCCTTGGGGATGAAGTCCTTGCCGATGCGCTGGCCCAGCGGCACCACCGTCGCCACCGTCGCCAGCGAGGCCGCCACCACCAGCCAGCGCCACTGCAGCGACCAGCGGACCAGCCAGGCGTAGCCGCGGTCGAGCCCGTCGTTGAGGCGCGCGACCAGGCTCGGCTTCGCGTTCGTCCTCGGCTTCGGCGGCTTCAGCAGGCGCGCGCACAGCATCGGCGTCAGCGTCAGCGACACGAACAGCGACACCGCGATCGAGAACGCCGTGGTGATGCCGAAGCTGCGCCAGAACCGGCCCACGCGGCCCTCCATGAACGCCGTCGGCAGGAAGATGACGATCAGCGAAAGCGTGGTGGCGAACACCGCCAGGGTGATCTCGCGGGTGCCCGCGATCGCGGCGGCCACCGGCGGCTCGCCGTGCTCGACCCGGCGGTACACGTTCTCGAGCACCACGATCGCGTCGTCGATGACGATGCCGACCGCCAGCGTCAGCGCCAGCAGGGTGAAGTTGTTGAGCGTGTAGTCGAGCGCGCGCAGGACCGCGAAGGTCGTGATGATCGAGCACGGGATCGCCAGCGCCGCGATCAGGGTCGAGCGGATCGAGCCCATGAACAGCAGCACCGACACGCTGGCCAGCAGGGCCCCGAGGACCAGGTGGAGCTCGACCTCGTGGATCGAGCGGCGGATGAAGCGCGAGGCGTCGCGGATCGGCGTGACCTCGATGTCGGCCGGCAGGCCGCGCTGCAGCGTGCCGATGCGCTTGAAGATCGAGTCGACGACCTCGACGGTGTTGGTGCCGGCCTGCTTCTGGACCACCAGCGCGACCGCGTTCTCGCCGTCGAGCCGCGACAGCGAGCGCGGGTCCTCGGTGCTGTCCTCGACCTCGGCGATCTGCCCGAGCACCACCGGCGCGCCCTGCCGCTCGGCCACCACCAGCCGCCGCAGCTCGCGCGCGTCCTGCACGCGGGCCATCGTCCGCAGCACCTCCTCGCGCCCCGAGCTCTCGAGCCGCCCGCCCGGCAGCTCGAGGTTCTGCTGCTCGATCGCCTGCCGCACCTGCTGGATCGACAGCCCCTGGGCCGCCAGCGCGTCGGCGTCGAGCAGCACGTTGAAGGCCCGCCGCTGGCCGCCGACCAGCTGGATCTGCCCGACCCCCGCGACCCCCTGCAGCGGCTCCAGCACCTGCTTGCGCGCCATCTCGGTGACCTCGCGCAGGTCGCGGCGGTCCGACGAGACCACCAGCGTGATCACCGGGATCGCCGTCGTGTCGAAGCGGGTGACCACCGGCGGGTCTGTCCCTTCGGGCAGGTTCTTGAGCGCCGCCGCGACCTTGTCGCGCACGTCCTGGGTCGCCTGGTCGCGGTCGCGGTCGAGCAGGAAGTTGATCGTGACCACCGACACGCCCTCGAGCGACGTCGAGCGCAGCTCGTCGATGCCCTCGGCGGTGCTGACCGCGTCCTCGACGATCTTCGAGACCTGGGTCTCGATCTCCTCCGGGCTGGCCCCGCGCAGGGTGGTCGTCACCGTGACCACCGGGATCTCGACGTCCGGGAACTGGTCGACCCCGAGCGTGCGGAACGACAGCACCCCGAAGGTCACGCACGCGAGGATCAGCATCAGGGTGAAGACCGGCCGGCGGACGCAGATCTCCGACAGCGTCACGGCGCCTTCCCCTTCTCACCTGCCCCTGCGGGCATGTCCTTCGCGACAGGCACCGCCGCCGGCCCCGCGGCCTTCGTCTCCGCGCTTTTCTCGGCTGCCCCTGGGGGCATGTCCTTCGCGCCCTGTCCCTCGGGACCTGTCGCTGCGGGCATGTCCTTCATCGCGCTCGGGGCCACCGGCGTGCCCGGGGCGATCGTCGCCGGCCCGCGCACGATCACCGACGCGCCCGGCGCCAGCCCGAGCACGATCGCGTCGCCGCCGTCCTCGGCGATCAGGTCGACGTCGTGCGCCACCGCGACCCCGTCCTCGACCCGCATCACCCGGTCGCGGCCGAGCACGTGGAACACGGCCGCCCGCGGCACGCGCACGCTGCCCGGCTCTTGCCCGAGCGACAGCGTCGCCACCGTGAACATGCCCGGGCGCAGCACGCTGCCCGCCGGCGAGAACACCGCCTCGACCGTGAACGTGCGCGTCGTCGGCGACACCACCGGCGACACCCGCGTGACCGCGGCCTGGGCCGCGCCGGAGCCCTCGGCGATCTTCGCCCCGGCCTCGCCGGGCTCGCCGACCAGCGAGTCCTTGAGCGTGATCGTCGCCGGCGTGCCGACCTGGACCAGCGCCGCGTAGCGCTCGGGCACCTCGACGGTGAGCCGCAGGCGATCGTCGGCGACCAGGTCGAACAGCGCCGTGCCCGGCTTCACGTAGGTCCCCGGGGCCACGTGGCGGGCCGCGATCGCCCCGGCGAACGGCGCCCGCACGGTCGTATCGCCGAGCTGCCGCGACGCCTGCGAGCGCTGCGCCCTGGCCCCCGCCAGCCGCGTCCGCGCCCGCTCGAGCTCCTCCTGCGTCGCCACCCCGCCGAGGCTCTCGAGCCGCTTCACGTCGCTGTCCGCCTGCGCCAGCGAGGCCTCGACCTCCGACACCCGCGCGCGGTAGTCGATCGGCCGGATCGCCGCCAGCTCTTGCTCGCGGACCACGCGATCGCCGAGGTCGACCTTCACCTCCGTGATCGGCCCCTCGACCCGCGCCGCCACCTGCACCTTCTCGAGCGCCGCCAACGTGCCCGAGAGCGTCAAAATTCGCGGATGCGGCGCGGCCCGGGCCTCCGCCACCTCGACCGCCCGCGGCTGCGGCCCGGAGGCCGTCTTGCCGGCGTCGGCCGGCGCGCTCGTGCACGCGGCGGCCAGCACGGCTGCGAGCAGGACGACGCGCGCGGGGGCGAGCGGCACGGCCCTCACACTGTCCCGCGGCGCCGCCGCGGTCAAGCGGGAGCCGCCCCTGCGACCACGCGCACCGCCCCGATCGGCGCGACGTCGCGTCCGCCGCGCTCCGGCCTCATCCGTCGCCGCCACCGACGAACGACAAGTCGCGACGCTCGGCGAGTCGGACGCGAGCCCACGATCCGTCCGAGTCAGCACGCGCGACGACCATCCTCGCGACAGCCGCCGAGGCCTGTCCTGGCCGTGGGTACCTTCCACTTCGGGACGAAAAATAGCGCCGCTGCGGCGAGCCAGCGCGAGCGAGCGATCCGTCCCGGCCATGCGCGGCGACCATCCTCGTGATGAGCGCCGAGGTCTATGCTCGCGGCGATGCCCCGCCTCCTCGTCGTCCCGCGCTGGGCCGGGACCCCGCGCTCCGACTTCTACCCGTGGCTCGTCGAGGCCCTCGCGTCCGCGCCCGGGCGACCGCTCGACCCCGTGATCGTCGCCGACCTGCCGAACCCCGGCAGCCCGCGCCTCGACACCTGGCCGCCGGCGATCGCCGGGCTGCTCGGCGACGACCCGGCTGTCCTTCGGGACACCTTCGTCCTCGGCCACAGCGTCGGCTGCCAGGCCGCCCTGCACGCCCTCGCCGCCCTGCCGGCCGGGTCGCAGATCGCCGGCATGCTCGCGGTCGCCGGCTGGTGGACCGTCGACGAGCCGTGGCCGGCGATCCGCCCCTGGCAGAACAACCTCCCCGAGCTCGAGCGCGTGCGCGCGGCGGTGCCGAGGTTGACCGTCCTCCTGTCCGACAACGACGGCTTCACCCGCGACCACGCGAGCAACGCCGCGCTGTGGCGCGAGCGCCTCGGCGCGCAGATCGAGCTCGCCCCGGGCGCCCGCCACTTTAATTCCATCGAGGCGCCGCCCGTGCTCGCCGCCCTGCTGCGCCTCGTGGCCGCCTGATTCTTTTTAAGAATGACGCCTCATGAGACATGCCTCATAGGACATGTCCTTTGGTACACACGAATCATGCGCCTTGTCGCTCACCGACGCGCCTGCTGCTACCCGTGGCCACGACCCCCCTACGCGGCCGGGGCACGGATCTGCGCGGCGCTCCGCCGTCCATGTCCCTTCGGACATGTCATTCTCGTACGGGGGCGCCGGAGCTTGACGCGCCGGTCGGCCTCGCGGGATACCCGGCCCATGGCTTCTCCCCGCCTTGTTCCCCTGCTCCTGGTCGTCGCGGCCGCCTGCGGTGACGACGGCACGGCCAGCGCCGGCGCCTCCGACTCCGACTCCGGCGCCACCACGACCGGCACGCCCACCGGCACCACCGGCCCTGGCGCCACCGACACCGTGGTCCCGACCACCGGGGACGCCGGCTCGGACAGCGCCTCCGACAGCGAGACCGGTGCTTCGACCACCACCGGCACCAGCGAAGCCACGGCCGTCAGCGCCTCCGAGGCGAGCGCGACCGAGACCACCGCGAGCACCGTCACCGACGGCACCACCGACACCACCGACACCACCACCAGCACCACCGACATCGACACCACCGGCTGCGTCGACGCCTGCGAGGACGGCGTCACCCAGTGCGTCGGCGACGGCGCCGTGCACACCTGCAGCCTCGCTCGCGGCGGCTGCCTGGAGTGGTCCGATCCCCAGCCGTGCGCCGCCGACGAGACCTGTCAGGACGGCGCCTGCGTGACCGGCTGCGTCGACGCTTGCGACGCGGGAGCCAGCCAGTGCAGCGGCGGCGGCATCAGCGAGTGCGTCGACGACCCGGACACCGGGTGCACCGTGTGGAGCGACGCGGCCGCCTGCGGCCCCGGCCAGGTGTGCCAGCAGGGCGCGTGCGTCATGCCGGCCCCGGCCTGCCTCGACGACTGCGTCTTCACCAAGCAGAGCGTGCCCGGAGCCGTCGATTTTTACAGCGTGTGGGGCAGCGACGCCAAGGACGTGTGGGTCGTCGGCGCCAGCGGCACCGCCCTGCACCACAACGGCGTCAATTGGAAATCGATCGACAGCGGCGTCGGCAAGCGGCTCGAGTGCGTGCACGGCAGCGCCGCTCATGACGTGTACGCGATCGCGGCCGACGGCGCGATCATCCGCTGGGACGGCCTCGAGTGGCTGCCCTACGCCGACCTCAACCCGATCTGGGAGTCCTCCGCCTGCCTTTCGGTGCTCGGCGAGGAGGACCTGCTCGCCCTCGTCTACGACGAGAACGGCGAGAAGCAGGTGCTCTATCGCGTCACCGGCGGGGTCAAGACCCAGCTCGCCGTCTACACCCCGCAGGCCGTCTACACCCCCGACGGCAGCAAGGCGCGCACGATCTCGATCCACGCCTTCTCGGCCGACGACGCCTACATCACGGCCGATCGGGCCCTGCGCTGGAACGGCGCCGCCATCACCAACATGGCCTCGCCCAACCCCTCGTTCGGCCTGTGGGTCCTGAGCCCGCAGCTCGCCTACGCCGCCGCCCCGCACAGCGGCATCGGCCACCGCTGGGACGGCCAGGCGTGGAAGATCGTCAACCCCGGCCACAGCGGCTACCTCCACATGTTCACCGGCACCGCCGCCGCGCGCGTGTTCGCCGTCGGCGAGACGCTCACCGGCGTGGCCGCGGTCGTCGCCTTCGACGGCATCGGCTGGGGCCCCGTCGCCACCCCTGCCGACGCCAAGGCGCTGTTCGCTGCATGGTCCGCGCCGACCGGCGAGGTGTTCGCCGCGGGCAAGGCCGGCACCGTGCTGATCGGCCAATGATTCCCTCGCCGTCCATCGCCTGTCGCATGATTCGCCCACCCATCATGGCACCGCGCGCCTCCTGCCTCGCACCTCGGCGTTCGTCCCCGATCGTCGGCGTCCTGCTCGCGGCCGTCCTGTTGCACATCCTCGCCCCGCGCCCCGCGGCGGCCTGCAGCAAGCGCCATCAGACCCCGTTCGAGCTGTTCGACCAGGCCGCGCGGGTCGCCGAGGTTCGCGTCGAGCAGACCCCCGGGCCGCGTCAGGCCGGCATGGCCCGGCTCCGCGTGCTGCGGACCCTCAAGGGCTCGCCGCGCGCCACCCTCGAGGCCGAGGAGACCAACACCAGCTGCCGGATCGGCTACCGCGCCGGCCGCCGCGCCCTCGTGTTCCTCGGCCCGCGCGGCCAGTCGTTCGGCCTCTACGAGGGTTATCTCGAGGCTCGCGCCGACTCCCCGCAGCTCCGCGCGCTGCGGGCCTACGCCGCCGCCAACGACCCCGCGGCCCGCGTGCGCGTCCTCGTCGACGCCATCGCCGAGGGCCCCCAGGACCTGCGAGACGAGGCCGCCCTCTACCTCGCCGATCGCCCCGAGCTGCTGGCCCACCTCGACCTGCCTGCGCGCGCGCGCCTGCTCGCCGCCGCCGACGCGCGTGACCAGCCGCTGTACCTCGTGCTCGCGCGGCTCGAGCTCGAGGTCCCGCAGCCGCCGCCGAGCCACGGCCGTAATTACTTCGCCGAGCTCGCCGCTCTCGTGCGCCCGCGCGACGAGCTCGACGACCTCGGCGCCGCCGCCCTCGCCGACCAGATCGACCTCGGCAACGACGGCTACGACCCGCGGCGGATCCGCGCCATGGACCGCTGCGAGCGGCTCCACGGGCGCACGCTCCACCCGCTCACCTGGTACGGCCACGGCGTCGCCAGCCACTTCTGGCCCAAGCTCGCCGCCGCCTGCCGCACCGGCGAGCCGGTCACTTTCTAAAAGAAGAAGTCCTTCGGGACATGCCCTTTCGCGCATGTCCCGAAGTACGCAAATTATTCGGCAGGGCCCATGTCCTCGACGCCGCCCGGGTACACGAACGAGTCGCGCGGCGAGTAGAAGCTCGCCGCCGGCAGCACCTGCAGCGGCGACGCCGGGCGCAGCGCGTAGACCGGGTGGGTCTTGTCGAGGAACTCGATCGACTGGACCACGAACTCGTCGACCAGCTCGCCGATGTACGGGTAGTTGCCGCCGACCAGGCGGTCGCCGATGCGAGTGACGTACTTGAGGTGCCCGGCCACCGTCGTGCCGATCTTCTTGCTGACCTTGGCCCGCGTGCGGATCAGCGGCTTGCCGGCGATCGAAGTCGTGGCCGTCAGCGTGTGCGCGTGCAGCTCGAGCTCGGTGCTGCCCGGGCTGGCCGGCACCCCGCGCTCGCTGACGTAGGCGCGCACGATCGACGACGAGTTGAAGTAATGGGTGAAGAACCGGGCCGGCGTGACCCCGTCGGGCGCGAACGAGTCGAGGTCGAGCCCGAGGTAGGTCAGCGTGTAAGCGCCGAAGTTGACCGACTGCTCGGCCGAATCGACGACGTATTGATTCATGTACACGGCGCCGTTCGGGGCGGGACGCAGGGCGGGCGGCAAGAGGTCGCGGCACGCACCAGGATCGGCGGGGATCCAGCTGGTATAGAGCATCCGGCTGTTGACGACGAGCTGCGGCGCGGCGAGCTTCGGGAGTTCGGACATGGTGGCCCTCTCTGCTCGCGCTAAACCACAATCCGCGAGCATCGCCAGCTTAGGCAGTCGGCGCCGCGGTGAAAAGTGCCGCCGCCGCGCGCGGCCCCGCCCGCGCGGGACGACAGGCCACGGTCATGGCATTGGCCCGGGCGCGGAACGGCGGTCACGCGCCGTTCATGAGCCCAGGACGCCAATTTGACGGACTGCGGTCCGAAGACCGCAATCGCCTCACTCGCCCGCGGCGGCCAGCGCTTCGACGGCGCGGCGCGTGTACACGCGGATCATGTCGCGGCGATAGGCCGCCTCGTAGGGCACGTTCTCGAGCGGCTTGCACTGCGCGTAGGCGGCGTCGGCGACCATGCGCGCCACGGCCGGGTCGGCGAGCTTCTTGCCGGCGACGTCGTCGAGCTTGCTGAGCGTGCGCGGCTTGGAGCCGAGCACCCCGACGACCACCTTGACCGCGGCGACGGTCGCCTCGTCCTCGCCGAGGTCGAAGCGCACGGCCACGCTGACCAGCGGGAAGTCGATGCTCTTGCGCACCGACCACTTGATGTACTGCGACCGCCGCGGACCCTTCGGCAGCGGCACGCGCAGCTCGGTCGTCACCTCGCCCGGCTTGGCGTTGGTGTGGGCCAGACCGTCGGCCTTGTAAAATTCCTCGATCGGCAGCGCGCGCACGCCCTCGGGGCCCGCCTGCACGATCGTCGCGTCGAGCGAGATGAGCACCGGCACGTTGTCCGAGCTCATCGCCGCCACGCAGTTGCGGCCGCCGGGGACCACGTGACACACGTTGCCCTCCGACTTGAGGCAGCCGCCGCCGAGCGCCTCGCGCCAGAAGTGGGTCTGGTTGACGTAGCGGCAGCGGGTGTCGAGGTTGACGTTGCCGCCGATGGTCCCCATGTTGCGGATCGGCGGGCTCGCCACCGCACCTGCGCTTTGGGACAGGCTGGGGAAGCGCCGCTGGACCTCGGGGTGCTCGCTCAATTGTGACAGCGTCACCCCGCTGCCGATGCGCAGCACGCCCGCGGCCTCGTCGAGCACGAGCCCGCGCAGGGCCGTCACGCGCGACAGGCTCACCAGCACCGGCGGCAGCTCGGCGGGGTGCGCCGGCGTGCCGAGGTGGTGCTTGAGGTTGGGCAGGATGTCGGTGCCGCCGGCGATGACGCGCGCGCCGGGCCGCTGCAGCGCGGTCACGACTTCGGCGACGCTCTCGGGGGCGACGACCTCGAATTGCGGCAGGCGCAGCATCAGGCGCTCCTCCGGGAGTTCAGATCCGCGGGCTTGTGCGGGGCGACCTGGCCGGCCCGCTCCTTCTCCTCGCGCTCGCGCAGCGCCGCGAGCACGGCCTGCGGCGTGAACGGCAGGCGGTCGAGGCGGACGCCGACGGCGTCGTAGATCGCGTTGGCGATCGCCGGGATGCTCGAGTGCAGCGGGCCCTCGCCGGCCTCCTTGGCGCCGTAGGGCCCGTTGGCGTCGGGCGCCTCGACGATCATCGCCTCGAGCTCGGGCGTGTCGAGGAAGGTCGGCATGCGGTAGTCGAGCAGGCTGGGGCCGATGTGCACGCCGCGGTGGCCCGGGTCGACCGCGTGGCGCTCCATCAACGCCTCGCCGAAGCCCATGTACGTCGAGCCTTCGATCTGGCCCTCGACGATCTTGCGCGACAGCGCCTTGCCGCAGTCGTGGGCGATCCAGATCGTCTTGACCTCGACGAGCCCGGTCTCGCGGTCGACCTCGACCTCGGCCACGTGGGCGGTGAACGAGTACGCCGGCGAGGCGCCGATCGTGCCGCCGCGGTACTCGCCGTGGCGGTCCTTCGGGGTGTTGTAGCTGCCGGTCTCACCGAGCAGGCCGTGGTCGGCCTCGGCCCACTGGAACGCCTGCGCGCTGTCGACGTGGCGCGACGGGTCCTCGCGGTCGATCGCCATGCGCCCGGCCAGGGTGACGCGCTGACGCGGGACGCCCCAGCGCTTGGCCACGCTGGAGCACACCTTGCGGCGCAGCCGCTGCGCGCCGTCGAGGCAGGCGTTGCCGACCATCAGGGTGATGCGCGACGAGTAGGCCCCGAGGTCGACCGGGCACAGGTCGGTGTCGGCCGACAGCACGCGGATGTCCTCGAGCGGGATCCCGAGCTCCTCCGACACGATCACCGCCAGCATCGTGTTGCTGCCCTGACCGATGTCGTTGGCGCCGCTGAACACCCGCGCCCGGCCGCTGCGGTCGAGGCAGATCTGGACCGCCGCCTGCGGCATCTCGTTGGGGTAGATCGGGTAGTTGGTGCCGCTGATGTAGGTCGAGCCGGCGATGCCGATCCCGCGGCCGTGAGGCAGCCCGCGCCGCTTCTCGACCCACCCCGACGAGCGCTCGACCTTCTCGAGGCACTCGAGGAAGCCCGACGAGCCGACGGTGAACTCGTTGACGGTCTTCTCGCCGGCCTTGATCGCGTTGCGGCGGCGCAGCTCGATCGGGTCGAGGCCCAGGGCCGTCGCCGCCTTGTCGAGCTGGATCTCCATCGCGAACCGCGGCTGCACCGAGCCGTGGCCGCGCTTCGGTCCGCACGCCGGCTTGTTGGTGTAGGCGCGCGTGCTGTCGAACCGGTAGGCCGGGAACACGTACGGCGCGCACATCAACTGGCCCGAATAATACGTGGTGACCAGGCCGAAGCTCGAGTAGGCGCCGCCGTCGAGCAGCGTGCGCGCGTCGACGCCGAGCAGGCCGCCGTCCCTGGTGAAGCCCGTGCGGTGCTTCATCTTCATCGGGTGGCGGCCGCGGTGGGCGTAGAACACCTCTTCGCGGGTGTACAGCAGCTTGACCGGCCGACCTGTCTTCATGGCCAGCTTGGCGACCACGAACTCGAGGTCGAACGGCTCGCTCTTGCCGCCGAAGGCCCCGCCGAGCGGCGGCTGGATCACGCGGATCTTGTGCGCCGGCAGCTCGAGCACCTTGGCCAGCTCGCGGTGCAGGTAGTGCGACACCTGCGTCGCCGACCACACGGTCAGGATCCCGCCGCCGTCGACGTGGGCGAGCGCGCAGTGAGGCTCGATCGCGCCGTGGGTGGTGCCCTCGAAGAAATACTCGCTCTCGATCACCAGGTCGGCGCGGGCCAGCTCGGCGTCGATGTCGCCGAACTCGAGCAGCACGTGCTTCGACACGTTGCCCTTGCGCGCGTACGGGTTGATCGTGCCCTCGCGGTCGCGGACCTTGAGCGCCTCTTCGGGGTCGAAGTACGGCTTCAGGACGTCGTACTCGACCTTGATCGCGCGCAGGGCCGCGTTGGCGGTGTCCTCGTCGACGGCCGCGATCGCGGCCAGGCCGTCGCCGACGTGGCACACCTTGTCGACCGCGAGCGCGTTCTCGTCGGGCGTCCACGGGATGATGCCGTAGGGGATCTTGAAGTCCTGGCCGGTGACGACCGCGAACACCCCGGGCATGGCCAGCGCGGCCGAGCTGTCGATCGACTTGATGCGCGCGTGCGCGTGCGGGCTGCGCAAGATCTTGGCGTGCAGCATGCCCGGCAGCTTGAGGTCGTCGGTGTAGCGGGTGACGCCCCGCATGCGCTCCATCGCGTCGACCTTGCGGTGCGACTTGCCGAGCTGCCACGCGATCCGGTCGCGCTCGGCCTGCTCGCTGGCCGCGTCGCCCGCGTCGCCCGTGTCGATGCCGACGTCCGTCGCCTCGCGCTCCCCGTCGTCACTCGCCATGGCCAGCCTCCTGGGTGGGCGCGCCGGCCATCACGCGGCTGGCGTCGACCACTGCGTCGATGATCTTGGTGTAGCCGGTGCAGCGGCACAGGTTGCCCGCGAGCGCGTCGCACACCTCGGCGCGCGTGACCTCGCGGCCGCGCTTGCGCAGCAGCGCCTCGGCGCTGAGCAGGATGCCCGGGGTGCAGAACCCGCACTGCGCCGCGGTGTGGCGGTCGAACGCGTCCTGCAGCGGGTGGACCCCGCCGGCCGCCAGCCCGAGCCCCTCGACCGTGGTGACCGCGCGGCCCTCGGCGTGGCAGGCCAGCGTCAGGCAGGCCAGCTGCGGCACGCCGTCGATCTGCACCGTGCAGGCCCCGCAGTCGCCCTTGTCGCAGCCCTGCTTGCTGCCGATCAGATCGAGGCGGTAGCGCAGGACCTCGAGCAGCGTCCAGTGCGGCGGCGCGGCCACCTGCACCGGTTCGCCGTTGACGGTCATCGACAGCATGATCGCCGCGGGCGGCATGCTTCGACTTTTGCCCGACCCCCCCGGGCCGCGCAAGCGCGCCCCCGGCTCCAGACCGTGCGTAACCTCGCCGCAGCGCCCGCTGGGCCCGGTCCGCCGCGAAGCCCGAGTGCGCGCCGCGCCGCACGCTGCCCGTCACGCCCGCCGCGAGCCCGCCGGCGCGAGCGGTCCGCGTGATATGCTCGCGCGTCCATGACGGCTGCGCAGGCTCGCGGATCTCGCCGGCACGGCCGTCGCGGCAAGGCAGGGCCGAGCACGCTCCGCCCGGTCCTCGCGGTCCTCATGACGACGCTGGCCGCCTGCGCGATCGAGCGCGGCAAGCCGTGGGGGCCGCCGGTGGTGCCCGCGGTGCCGGCTGTCCCGGAGGTCAGCCTGGTCCTGCTCGGCGACGTGGGCGCGCGCGGCGGGGCGGGCCAGGCGACGGCGGTCGAGCTGCAGCGCGTGCTGGCCGAACACAAGCGGCGCGGCCGACCCGCGGTGGTGCTCTGGCTCGGCGACAACATCGGCCCGGTCGGCCCCGGCGACCTCGGCCGCTGCACCCCGGTGTCCGCCGCGTGGCAACAGAAGGGCCCGGCCGCGCTGGCGCGGGTGGTCCGCGACCACGTCGCCGCCGGCGGCGCGGTGCTGGCCGCGCTCGGCGAGCAGGACTGGCGCTGCGGCCAGCCCGAGCTCGAGCTGCAGTCCGAGCCCGACAAGGGCCCGCACCCGTGGGCCATGCCGGGCCACAACTACGCGTTCGCCGTCTATCCCGACGGACATGTCCGTGTGACCATGTCCTGTGCGACAGGTCTTTGCGCACCGGGCCCCAAGGACATGTCCCCCGAGACATCTCCGCTGGTCGAGCTGGTGGTGGTCGACAGCGCCGCCTGGCTGGCGCCGCCGCCCGTCGCCACCCCGGCGGCCGCGCGCGCCGACCAGAGCCTGGCCGAGCAGGAGGCGCTGCTGGCCGCGCTGACGGCTTCACCGACCGCGTGGCCGCGCCTGCTCGTCAGCCACCACCCGCTCGAGAGCGCCGGCCCGCACGGCGTCGGCGGGATGTACAGCGACAGCGGCTTCTACCTCCACGCCGCGCCGGTGCGCCGGGCCGTCGACGCCGGGCTGTTCGCCGGGGCGCTGTCGGCCCACGACCGCATGCTGCTGGCGACCGCCGACATCGGCGCGGCGACCAAGCGCTCGAGCCGCTACTGGCTCAAGCACCCGGTGTTCCAGGTCGTGTCGGGCTCGGCCTCGGCCCCCGACAGCCGCGCCGGGGCCCGCGGCGCCTGGTACTTCCAGAGCACGACGCTGCGGGCCGAAATGCAGACCCAGCGCCCCGGCTTCGCCGAGCTCTACGTGCGCGAGGACAGCGTGACCGCGGTGCTCCGCCGCCGCCGCGCCGGCCGCTGGGGCGCAGGCACGCTGACGATCCCGCTCGGACGCCCGCCCCACCCGGCCGAGACGCCGTCGCCGGTGATGGACCCCTGCCTGTACTGCGACCCGGTCCCGCCGCGCCAGTGAGGCTGTCCCGGCCTCACGTGGGCGCAGCGAGCACCTGTCCCGAGCGCCAGCTCAGGGCTTCATCTCGCAGTCCTTCTCCGGCATGGCGCCGATCCAGTCGCGGATCAGCTGGACCCCGTGCGCGTCGATCACCCGGTTCGGCAGCTCGGGCATCTTGATCTCCGGGTCGAGCGAGTCCATGCGGAACATGACGATGCTGTCGTCCGGCTTGCCCGGGACGATGTCGTGGTAGCGGCCCCCGGCGCCAGGGCCCGCGGCGGCCGGCACCTTGCACACGCCATACTTGGCCGGATCGCCCTCCCAGCCGAGGAACACCAGCCCGCTCTTGCCCGCGCCCGCGCCGAGGCGGTGGCAGTGCGAGCAATTGGCGTGCAGGTACGAGCGGGCCCGGTCGTCGAGCGAGGCGTCGCCGAACGGGTCGACGAACCGCGGCATCGCCTGCATGTCGGGCAGCGACCCCGCGAACATGTCCTGGGCGGCGAGCCACTCGATCTGGTTGACGGCCTGCCCGTCGACGCTCACCTGCATGTTGAGCTGATGGGTGATCACCCCCAGCAGGTGGGTGGTGTCGTCGCGCTCGTGGCAGCTCTCGCACTGGTCGAGGTTGGGCACGATGTACTCCTCGACCTGGGCCTCGCCGTCCTCGTCGATGAACTCGACGTCGACCCGCTTGCCGATCTTGTGCAGCGTGGCCTCGGTCTGCTCGTCGTTCCACAGGTACGTCACCGACTGCCACGCGCCGGCCTCGAGGTACAGGAGGCGCGTCTCGATCATCCGCCGCCCCGCGGCCGGGTCGCGGCGGTCGTGGTCGAACCAGAAGTTCTTGATGATCACGGAGCCGTCCGGGAAGCTCCAGTCCTCGCCGTCGGTGAAGCCGATCGCGCCGCCCTCCGGCAGGACGATGAAGCGGCCCTTGCCGGCCGCGTCGGACCACAGCGGCGCGACCACCGTGTAGGGCACCACGCCGTCCTTCGGCCCCAGGTCGACCATCGGGTCGCCGAAGAAATCGTAGTCGCTGAGCTTCGGCAGCGGCCACGGGCCCTCGAGCGGGCAGCGCGTGGACCCGGCGCACGGGTCGCCGGTGGTCGGCGCGGTCGTGTCGCCGGAGCCGGTGCCGGTGCCGGACGTCGTCTCGGTCCCGCCGGCCGTCTCGGTGTCCGCCTTGCCGGCCTCGCCGCAGCCGGCACCGACGATCAAGATGGCCGCAAGACCATGTCCTCGCATCCATGTCCTCCGGGGCATGTCGGGTCTCCGTTCAGCCGGCCGGCAGCTCGGGCAGGCTGATGCCCTCGCAGGTGACCGGGCCCAGGTCGGTGCTCTTGTCGGCGAGGCCGCCGCACAGGTCGAAGTTCATGTAGTCGGCGTCGCCGTTCTGCCACAGGCAGTTGACCAGCGCCGGGTCCATCGCCATCGCGTCGGGGTCGAGGCAACCGTCGAAGATGATGTCGGGCGTGGGCACGCCGACCACCCCGTCGATCGGCGTGGCGGGCATCGTCCCGTTGTCCTCGAAGCTGTTGTCGTGGATGTAGTTGCCCTCGGCGTACTGATCGAAGTTGGGGTCCTCGGCCGGCTCGAGCCCGATCGCCTCGTTGTAGCTGACGAGGATCACGCCGGTGGTGCGGTTGCCGCGGATGATGTTGTCGCGGATCTCGTTCTCGTCGGCGGCCAGGACCATGAAGCCGATGCCCGGCGGGACCGCGGCCACCGAGGTGCCGGGGATGCCGAAGTTGTTGCCGTTGTTGTTCTCGACGATGTTCTCGTAGCAGAGCGTGTGCTTGCCGTCCTGGACCGGCAGGCCCGGGAGGTTGAAGATCAGGATGCCGGCGGTGTTGTCGTGGGTGTGGTTGCGGCGCACCGTCGCCCCGGTCGAGTTCTCGATCTCGATGCCGGCGACGTTGTCGTAGGCCTCGTTGTCCTCGACCAAAATGTTCGTCGACTGGCCGACGTAGATCCCCGCGTCGCGGGCGCCGATGACCCGCGAGTTGCGGATCACCACGCCGGTGGAGCCGACCGGGTAGAAGCCGTAGGCGCCGCTCTCCTCCGACTCCTTGGCGGCCCACTCGACCGAGATGTCGTCGAAGGTGATGTCGGCGACGTCGTCGCCGCGGATGCCGTCGCCCGGCGTCTCCTTCACGGTGAACGACTTCACGGTGACGCCGTCGCCGCTGATCTTGATGCCGTTGGCGCCGAGGTCCTGGGTGCTGAAGTCGAGGATCGTCAGGTCGCGGCCGGCGCCGCGCAGGGTCAGGTTGTCGGCCGAGATCGAGATCTCGGTGTTGAGCGAGAAGGTGCCCTCGGCCATGCAGACGACGTCGCCGTCGGCCGCGTCGAGCAGCGCGCCTTGCAGCGCCGCAACGTCGTCGTCGCTCGGGCTGACGAGCGCGTCGCAGTCGGCCGGAATCGGCTCGCCGGTGGTCGGCTCGGTGCCCTGCGTACCGTCAGTCGTGGTCGGCTCGGTCCCCTGCGTGCCGTCGGTCCCCTGCGTGCCGTCGGTCCCCTGCGTGCCGGCGGTCGAGTCGGTGGTGTCGGTGTCGCCCTTGTCGTCGCCACCACATGCCCCGAGGGACAGGCTGAGCGCGAGGCCGGCGGCGGCGCGCGCGAAGGAGAGGGAGCGACAGGGACCAGGAGACTTCATGCCAGGCATTTCACACCTTCATACCCGATGCGAGGACCGCGTCGCCAGATCGACGGTCGCGTGACGTCTTCTTCACGCACTGCACCGCGCACGCCGCCGCCGTGATGAGCCGCGGCAAAACGCACGGGGCGCGGACCCGCGAGCGTCTGCGCAGACTGCGATAGAGTCGCCGACGGGGAGCCACTGACTCAATGACTCAACGATTTTCTCGCCGCCAATTCTTGCGTGCGACGCTCGTCAGCGTCGTCTCCGCCGGCCTGTCCGCCTGCAAGGGCGACGGCGACGGGGTCACCGACAGCGACGGCTCGACGGGCACGGACGGCACCGAACCGACCGGCAGCACCGCGCCGACGACCGGCGCCGAGGAGCCGCTGCTCGACGGTGAGGCGTACTTTCCCCAGTCGGTGGCGTCCGGCGACCCGCGGCCCGACAGCGTGATCCTGTGGACCCGCATCGACGACGCTGCGGCGGGCGACGGTGATCTCGAGCTCACCGTGGAGGTGGCGACCGACCCCGAATTCACGGTGCGCGTCGACCTCGACGCGGCCAGCGCGGCGGTCCCGTCCCGCGCGATGTTCGACCGCTGCGCCAAGGCCAAGATCAAGGGCCTCGAGCCCGCGACCACCTATTATTATAGATTCGTTCACAATCGCGAAGACGGCCGATACGCCAGCCAGGTCGGCAAAACCCGCACTGCGCCGGCTCCTGAGGCCGATGTCGCGGTCCGCTTCGCCTACGCGTCGTGCCAGGATTTCAACGGCCGCTATTATAATAGCTACCGCGGCCTGCTGGCCGAGCCGGATCTGGACTTCTTCGTTCACCTCGGTGACTACATCTACGAAACTACCGGCGACCCGACGTTCCAGGCGGCCGGCCGCGGGATCGCGTTCTCGGACACGGCCGGGGCGATCGTGTTCAACGAGGGCACCGAGACCGAGTACTTCGCGGCCAAGAGCCTCAGCAATTACCGCGAGCTGTACCGCGGCTATCGCTCCGACCCGGCGCTGCGGCGCGTGCACGAGAGCCTGGCGATGATCGCGGTGTGGGACGACCACGAGTTCAGCGACGACTGCTTCGGCGCGACCGCGACCTACTTCGACGGCCGCGTCGACGAGCACGACGAGGCCCGCCGCAAGCACGCCAACCAGGCGTGGTTCGAGTACATGCCGATCGACTTCGGCGACGACGAATTCGTGTACGACCCGAGCAAGCCGTACCCGCAGGACATCAAGATCTACCGCGATTTCCGGTTCGGCAAGCACCTCCACCTGGTGATGACCGACCTCCGCAGCTATCGCCCCGACCACCTGATCCCCGAGGACGGGTTCCCCGGCGCAGTGGTGCTCGACGAGGCCGCGCTGGTCGAGCAATTCGGCTCGCTGCCCGAGTTCGCCGGGCCGTACGTCGACGACATCGACACCTACCAGGACGGCGTCTACAAGGACGCGCTGACCGCCGCCGCCGCCGCGCTCGGCTTCGACCCCGCGCTCGTCACCGGCAAGATCGACGCGAACTTCATCAACAACACCCTGGCCGCGGTCGACGATGCGACCCCGCCGATCGACGAGGCCGAGCTGGCGACGCTGCCGCGCGGGCTGTCGTTCCTCGGCCTCGGCAAGCGCGGCATCCACGGCTCGATCGGCGCCCGCTACTTCGTCGTCAAGCCGGCCTTCGACGCCTGGGCGGCGGCCCGCGCCAAGGCGGAGCCGGCCTCGGTCGACGTCATGGGCGCGGCCCAGCGCGAGTGGTTCCTGCAGACCATGAAGGGCTCGACGGCGACGTGGAAGGTGTGGGGCACCGAGTACACGCTGATGCCGCTGGTGATCGACCTGACGTCGTTCCCGATCGAGCCGTTCAACCAGCTCTACTACATCAACGTCGACCAGTGGGACGGCTTCAACCCGGCCCGCGACGCGCTGCTCGGCGAGCTGCAGGCGGTCGACAACGTGGTCGCCATCACCGGTGACATCCACGCCTTCTACGCCGGCACGCCGATGGTCGCCGGCGCGCCCGACGAGAAGATCGTCGAGCTGGTCGGCGCGGGCATCAGCTCGACGCCGTTCCAGTCGCTGCTGGTGCTGCAGGTCGCGGCCGACCCGACCCTCAGCAGCCTGCCGGGCGCCGGCATGCTGGCCGCGGCGATCGACGCCCTGTTCACCGGCACGACCACCAACCCGCACCTCGCCTTCGCCGACTCGAGCCGCAACGGCTTCGTCAGCGTGGTCGTCGACGGGGCCGGGTTCGACGCGACCTTCCACATGCTGAGCGAGAGCGAGTCGCTGATCGACTACGAGGGCATGGACGACGCCCTGGCCGGCAAGTTCAAGCGCGAGAAGTTCCAGGTCAAGCCCGGCGGGCGCGACCTCTACCGCGACTTCGCCGGCACCTACAAGCGCTGGGACCCGACCACCAACACGTGGGTCTGACCTTTCGGACATGGCCGATCGGGCATGTCCGAAGCGACACCCGATCCGCAAAATAAAACGCGGCCACCGCCGATGCGGTGGCCGCGGTGGGCCGCCCCGGGCTCCCTCCCCGGGACGCGCTCACGGAGCTCAGAGCACGTTGAAGATGAGGGCGAAGACGGCCGCCTTGGCGCTGCCGGCGGTGCCCGTCAGCCCGGTGGCGGCGCCGTCGACCTCGACGGTGAACTTCTCGGCGATCGACGGGTTCAGCAGGATGAACACGCCGTTGCTGCTGGTGCCGTCGATGTTGAAGCCCATGCCGTCCTCGTCGAGGTAGCGGATCGGCGCGGTCGAGCCGTCGCTCTCCGGAATGACCCGCGCGCCGGCGACCGGGGCGCCGTCCTTGCGCACGAGGCCGACCACGCCGCCGTTTTCGCCGAGCGGCAGGGCGTCGAGGACCGCCTGGTCGGCGTCGGCCTCGAGGTAACCTGACCATTCGGTCAGCTTGGCGGTGGGCACGGTCCAGATGTCGTGGATGCCGTTGAGCGGCGGGTACAGCGTGGTGCCCTCGTAGGGCTGGGCCAGGCCGGTGGCGGTGAGGTAGTAGTCGCCGCCGCCGACGACGCCGATGACGCCGATGCCGGTGTTGACCGGGGTCTCGGAGGTGGCGTCGATGCGGCCGTCAGCGCCGGAGGTGACCTTGACGATGTCGACCGCGCTGTCGATGCCCTGAATGGCAGCCAGGGCGCCGACGACCCGCAGCTCGGCGCCGGCGATCGGCGCACCGGTGGCGAAGTCGGTCAGCGTGCCGATGAAGCGGGTGTTGCCGCACTCGGCCCGCGCGCCGCAGACGGCGTCGGTCTGGCTGTCGGTCCACTTGACGCACGACTCGGACTCGCAGTCGGCGTTGGCGGTGCACGGCGAACCCTCGGCGCCGGCGCCCGGCATCTGCATGCCATCCTCGCACGCGCCGCTGGTGGTGGTCGGCGTGGTCGTGCCCGCGGTGTCGTCGGTCGTCGCGGTCCCGTCCGTGGCGTCGGTCGTCGTCGTCGTCGGCGTCGTGCCGGCGGTCGACTCGGTGCTCTCGGAGGTGCCCGTCGACGCGTCGGTCGCGGTGGTGCCTTTGTCGTCGCCACAGCCGACCGTCGCAACGAGCGCGGTCAGCAAACTCAGAGTAACCAGGGAAGTGCGCTGCATGGTCGTAGTCGGCGCCACGGTACACAGGCGAGACCCGCCGCGCAACCGACGCCGGCAGCACGATCGCTTCCGCAAACGCGAGCGGGCCCGCACGCTGCGCGCGCGGGCCCGGGACCTCACCGCGGACTTGAAGCCGCGATCACTGCCGCGTCTCGACGTAACCCTTCGGCACCGCGTACTTGAAGTCCTTGGCCGCCAGGTTCTGGTTGCTGGCGACGTCGGTCAGCACGAAATGGTTGGTGCTGTTGTCCTGCGCCCGGACCACGAACGAGTCGACCCGGCCCGTGAGGTCGTCGACGATCAGCAGCAGCGACTTGTAGTGCGGGTTCTGCTCCTTGGGCTTGAGCTCGATGACCTTGTGCCCCGGCATGCCGTAGCTCTTGGTCGGCTGCTCGGGCGCCATCCGCACCTTGAACTCCTTGATCAGCTTCTGCCCGCCGAACAGGAACTTCATCGCGCCGGCGAGGTTCGAGTTGCCCTCGACCTTCTGGCTGACGACCTGCCGCGTGTCGTGCTCGACCACCCACAGCTTCTGGCCGTCGACATAAAAGTCGGGGTCGGCCTTGCCCTCGTAGTCCCACACCATCATGCCGGGCTTCTTGAGCCGGAGGTCGCCGTTGCTGACCGTGCGCGTGCCGTAGACCGGGTGCACGTAGGTCTGCTTGAACTTGCAGACGAGGTCGGTGGTGCCGTCGTAGAACGACTGCACCGAAGCGAGCACAGCCGAAGCGGACGGTTTCACGTCGGGCGCCGCGACCGGCGCAGCGGCCGCTTGTGCGGAGGCCCCCTGGGTCACGCTCAGGGGCAGCAGCGGAGCATCCATCGCGTCGGCGAGAGCAACATCGCTGCAGAAGAGGCCGAGAGAGAGCGCGCAGATCGTGAAGGCTTCCATGTTTGTGCTCCTGGGGCGGTGCCCCGTGGCCGTGAAGACGGGCGGTGGCTGGGGGCGATTCACCGCCGCGCCGTCGCCGCGAGCGCCGCCGCGCAGGGCCGCGCCGCGAGATTCCTAGCACACTTCCAGGCGTGCAGGCCCGGGCAGCGGAGATCTCGCCGACTCACGCGGCCTGGACGAACACCTCGCGCGGCGCCGTGCCCCGCGACGGGCCGATCACCCCCTCGGCCTCCATCATCTCGACGATCTTCGCGGCGCGGTTGTAGCCGATGTTGAGCCGGCGCTGGATCATGCTGGTGCTGACCTTGCGCGTCTCGGCGACGATCTGCACCGCCTTGTCGTAGAGGGAGTCGGCGCGTCGGTCGCTCGGCGCCTCCTCCTCCTCCTCGTCGCGCTTGGCCGTGATCGCCAGGTTGTACGTCGGCCGCGCCTGCTTGCGGATGAACGCCACGACCTTGAGGATCTCGTCCTCGGACACGTAGCAGCCGTGGACGCGCTGCGGCTGGCCGCCGCGGTCCATGTGCAGCATGTCGCCCATGCCGAGCAGCTGCTTGGCGCCCTTGCCGTCGAGGATCGTGCGGCTGTCGATGTCGCTCGTCACCTGGAAGGCGATGCGCGAGGGGAAGTTGTTCTTGATCGTGCCGGTGATGACGTCGACGCTCGGCCGCTGGGTCGCCAGGATCAGGTGGATGCCGCAGGCGCGCGCCTTGGCGGCGATGCGCGCGACGCTGGTCTCGACCTCCTTGCTGGCGACCATCATGAGGTCGGCGAACTCGTCGATGATGACGACGATGTACGGCATCTTCTCCGGCCGGTCGCCGACCTTGGCGCC
This sequence comes from Nannocystis bainbridge, assembly GCF_028368995.1. Taxonomy (GTDB): domain Bacteria; phylum Myxococcota_A; class Polyangia; order Nannocystales; family Nannocystaceae; genus Nannocystis; species Nannocystis bainbridge. The sequence continues at coordinate 2,743,202 of NZ_JAQNDL010000001.1, forward strand.
GGTCGGCAGGCCGCCCATCGACTCGACCGGACCGTCGTCGTCGAAGCCGACGCCGCCGAGGAACTCGGCCGGGATGGCGTCCTCGCCCTCCTCGCGCGCCGCAGCGCTGGCGTCGGCCGCGGCCTCCTCGAGCGCCCGCTTCTCCGCCTCCCACTCGTCGATCAGCTGCGGCAGCTTCTTGTTGAAGCCGGCGATGTCGCGCACCTGAGCGTCGCTCAGCACGGCGTAGCGCCGCTCCATCTCGTCGACCGCCCAGCGCAGCGCCATGCTGGCCTGCTCGGCGTCGGTGATGACCGGCAGCAGCAGGTGCGGGATGTCCTTGTAGATGCTCAGCTCGAGCATCTTCGGGTCGATCATGATCATGCGCACGTCCTCGGGCGGGCACGCGAACAGCAGCGAACAGATCATCGCGTTGACGCCGACCGACTTGCCCGAGCCGGTCGCGCCGGCGACCAAAAGGTGCGGCGCCTTGGCCAGGTCGATCGCCACCGGCTTGCCGGTGATGTTCTTGCCGAGCACCATCGGCAGCTTGCCGCCGCGCGCGGCCTCGAAGGCCTCGCTCTCGAGGATCTCCTTGATCGAGACGGTCTCGCGGGTGGCGTTGGGGACCTCGAAGCCGACGGTCGCCTTGCCGGGGATCGGCGCAAGGATACGGATGGCGATCGCTTCGAGCGCCATGGCGAGGTCGTTCTCGAGGCTCTCGATGCGCGACAGCTTGACGCCCGGGTCGGGCTTGAACTCGTAGCGGGTGATCACCGGCCCGGGGTGGATCTTGGTGACCTTGCCGTTGACCCGGAACTGGGCGAGCGCGTGCTCGATGCGCTCGGCCTGCTCGAGCACGAAGTTCTTGTCGACCTCGACCGCGGGCGCGTCGGCGGTCTCGAACAGCTTCGACGGCGGCAGGTTGAACGGGCCTGAGGTCAGGCGGACGATGCCGGGGATCGACGGCACGCGCTCGACCGGCTTGGCCGCAGCAGCCGCGGGCGCGAGCGGCAGCTGTTCGGGCACGCGCGCGGGCGCAGGCGCGGGCGCGGGCGCGACGGGGGCGCGGGCGACGATCGCCGGCGCCAGGCTCTCCTCGTCGTCGAGCTCGGTGGTGACCTCGACGGTGGCCGCCAGCTCCTGCGGCCGCGGCGGGGCCTTCTTGACCGGCTTGGGCGCGGCCTTGACCGGCGCGGGCGCCGGAGCATCTGGCTCTTCGGACATGTCCTCGTCGACATGTCCCGAGGGCTCTTCGGCCTCGATCGTCACCTCGGGCTCGACCTTGGCCGGCTTGCGGCGGCGACGCGGCGCGACGTCCTCGGCGGGCTCGAGCTTCGGCTCGGCCTTGGGCTCGACCTTGGCCGCCTCGCCCTCGGGCCGCGTGGCCGTCAGCACGATCTCCGGCATGTCCTCCGGGCGACGCGCGACCTTCCGGTTCTTGCGCGGCGCCTCGGCCATGATCGCCGCGGGCACTGGCACCACCGGCGCCTCTTCCTCCTCGGCGACCTCGGCCTTGGGCTTGCGGCGGCGACGCTTGGGCTTGGGCTCCTCCTCGGCCTCCTCCTCCTCTTCCTCTTCTTCCTCCTCCTCGGCCTCTTCCTCGTCGACCTCCTCGTCCTCGTCGACCTCTTCGTCGTACTCCTCTTCCTCGTCGTCCTCGGCGCTGTCGTCCGGGCGACCGCGCAGCGACTCACCGATGCCGACCAGCCCGCCCCACAGGTACTGGCCGATGGCGATAAAGCCGCGACCGATCATGCGCACGGCGCCGATCAGGTGCGCGGTCGACAGCGGCGTCGAGGCGAACAGGCCGACGCACATCAGCGCGCCGGCGATCAGGTAGGTCCCTGCCCGATCGAACATGCCGAGGCCGATCTCGCCGAGCACCTCGCCAGCCAGGCCGCCGGCCGTGAAGCCGTAGATCCGGTAGACCGGGAACATCACGTGCAGCAGCACGCAGCCGGCCACCGTCGCCAGCGAGAAGCCGAGGCCCTCGCCCGAGCGCAGCTCCATCGCGTCGCCGTGCAGCGCCTTGACCCCGAGCCCGAGCACCCCGAGCACCAGCAGGTACGCGCCCATGCCGAGCGAGGCGTACAGCGCCCCCGCGACCAGGCGGCCGACCGGTCCCATCAGCGTGCCGGTGCCGAACTGATACGAGAACAGCCCGCCGAGCATGAGCACGCCGATGGCGAGCAGCACCACGCCGAGGAACTCGCCCCAGGGCCGTGGCAGCCCGTTAGAACTTTCGCGCGCATGCGCATTGCGCGCAGACTGAGAGCCGGCTCGTGGTTTGGCCATTTTCTCTGTGATCTCGCTGCGTTATGGCCCGAATGCCGGGCCCGGACCGCGAGGGTAAGCCCCGAACACGAGATGCGTCAAAAATTTGGCCGGCATGGGATAGCCTTCCGCCATGCGCAAGCTCGCCGTCCTCACGCTCCTGTCCACGCTGGCCCTGACCGGCTGCAAACGCAAAGAACTCGAGGCAGCCCTCGCCGAGACGCAGGCCAAGCTGTCGAAGACCGAGGGCGATCTGCGGAGCGAGCAGGGCAAGAACAAGCAGTTGAACGAGGAGAACACCTCGCTCAAGGACAAGATCGCCCAGCTCGAGAAGGACGTGGCGCGCCTCGGCAACGAGATCAAGGTGCTCGAGGAGCAGAACGCCGACCTCGCGCGCAAGGCCGGCGCGACCGCCGACGAGCTCAAGAAGCTGCGCGACGAGAAGGCCAAGCGCCTGGCCGAGCTGCAGGTCTACAAGGACCTGTTCGCCAAGCTCAAGTCGCTCATCGACGCCGGCACGATCCAGGTCGAGGTCCGCAAGGGCCGCTTCGTCGTCAAGCTGGCCAGCAGCATCCTGTTCGACTCCGGCAAGACCGACCTCAAGCCCGAGGGTCAGGCCGCGCTTTCGAACCTCGCCGGCGCGCTCAAGAGCCTCAACGATCGCGAGTGGCTGGTCGCCGGCCACACCGACAACGTCCCGATCAAGACCGCCAAGTTCAAGAACAACTGGGAGCTGTCGACCGCCCGCTCGGTCGAGGTCGTGCAGTTCCTCGTCACCCAGGGCATGCCGCAGGGCACCCTCGGCGCCGCTGGTTACGGCGACGTCGACCCGGTCGCCGACAACACCAGCGAGGACGGCAAGGCCAAGAACCGCCGCATCGAGATCGTCCTGATGCCGCTGCTCGGCGAGATCCCCGGCCTCAAGGAGATGCTCACCGGCGGCCAGAGCTGAGCCCCGGTTCGCCCCGCCCACGCGGCCGCCTCCGGGCGGCCGTCTTCGTTGGGTCACCGGCGTGCGCTCGGCGTGCGCGACGGGCTCGCCGCGCTCGCCTCACGCCAGCACGCGCAGGTGCTTGCGCTCGATCAGGTCGAGCTGCACCCGCAGGTTGGCCTGGCCGGCCACGTGCCAGCGGTCGCCGGGCGTCGATGGTTGCACCTGCAAGAGCGGCGTCCCGGGCATCTCGGTCAGCTCGCCGTCGTCGTCGCGCACGTGGTAGAGCGCGGCGTAGGGCGCGTTGGCGATCGAGCCATGGATGATGAGCTGGACGTCGAGCACCCCGCGGCGCGCGGCGACCCGCAGGACCTCGGTGCAGCGGCTGCGCGGCACCCGGTACAGCCGCGGCGCCGGCTCGAGCTCGCGGCGGTAGGCGATCGTCGGGCCCAGCACCGCGTTGCGGTTGAGCTGCAGCTCGACGCGGATCCCCTGCGACGGCGGCGCCTCCGGCGACAGCGGCCGCTCGAGCGACACCCAGCGCAGCCAGACCACGAACGCGTCGCGGTCGAGATCGAAGGCGAGGCGCGGGTAGACGACCTCCACGGGGCGGGGAACATACCGCAGCTCGCCCGCCTGTGGGGGCGCGGCGGCGCGGCGGCCGGGGCTCCGTGAGGCCTCGCACCCGCCCGCGGCTGCCCGTGCGCGCGGCCCTTGTGGGATTTTGCCCGCGCCCCATGCCTGCACCGATCGTCGTCCCCGATCGCCTCAACATGGTCGAGTGGTTCCTCGACGCCCGCGTCGCCGAGGGCCTCGGCGACAAGACCGCGATCTACTGCGGCGACGCGCAGGTGACCTACCGCGAGCTGGTGGCCGCGTCGTGTCGCGTCACCAACCTGCTGCGCTCGCTCGGCCTGCGCATCGAGGATCGCGTGCAGCTGCTGCTGCTCGACACCCCGGAGTTCGCGGCCGCGTACTTCGGCGTGTTGCGGGCCGGCTGCGTGGCGGTGCCGACCAACACCTGGCTGCTGCCGGCCGACTACGCCTACTACCTCGAGTACGCGCGGCCGCGGGTGGTGATCGTCGACGCCGAGATCTACCCGCAGCTCGAGCCCGTGTGGCGCGAAGCGCCCTACCCGCCGATCGTGATCGTCGTCGACCGTGCCGGCGAACCTGTCCCGAAGGACACCCTCGACTGGCACGCCGAGCTGGCCCGCCAGCCCGACACCGCGCGCACCGAGCCGACCTATCGCGACGACTTCTCGACCTGGCTCTCGTCGTCGGGCTCGACCGGCAAGCCCAAGTGCGTCGTCCACATGCACCACGATTTCGTGTGGAACACCGTCGCCTACGCCCAGCGGACCCTCGGCATCACCCGCGACGACATCACGATCTCCGCGCCCAAGCTGTTCTTCGGCTACGCGCTGGCCAGCAACATGCTGTTCCCGTTCAGCGTCGGCGGCAGCTGCGTGATGGTGCCCGAGCGCGTCGCGCCCGAGCGCTGGTACGGCCTGATCGAGCGGTACCGCGCGACCCAGTTCGTGACCGTGCCGACGACGATCGCCAAGATGCTCGACCACCTCGACGAGGCCGGGCGGCGCGACCTGTCGTCGCTGCACTCGCTGGTCAGCGCCGGCGAGGCGCTGCCGTCGCGGCTGTACCGGCTGTGGAAGCAGTCGACCGGGGTCGAGATCTTCGACGGCATCGGCTCGGCCGAGATGTTCCACGTCTACATCACCAACCGCCCCGGCGACGTCAAGGACGGCAGCCTCGGCAAGCTCGTCGACGGCTACACCTACCGCCTGATCGACGACGACGGGCGCGACGTGCCGCCCGGCGAGATCGGCACCCTCGTGATCACCGGGCCCTCGGCCGGCCAGGGCTACTGGCGCATGCGCGACCAGAGCCGCGCGACCTTCTGGGGCGACTCGGTCAAGGGCGCCGACAAGTTCCACGTCGACAGCGACGGCTACTTCTGGTTCTGCGGCCGCGGCGACGACATGCTCAAGTGCTCGGGCGTGTACGTCTCGCCGGTCGAGGTCGAGAACTGCCTCCTCGGCCACCCGGCCGTGCACGAGGCCGGGGTGGTCGGCTACCGCGACGCCGACGGGCTCGAGCGCGCGGTCGCCTACGTCGAGCTGGCCGCCGGGCACGCCGCCGGCGAGGCGCTGGCCGCCGAGATCCTGGCCCACGCCCGTGCCAACATCGCCGCCTTCAAGGCCCCGCGCCGGGTCGAGTTCATCGCCACCCTGCCGCGCACCGAGACCGGCAAGATCAAGCGCGGCGAGCTGCGCAAGCTGGCCGCCGCGCTCACCTGAACCTTTCGACATGTCCTGAAGGACCTGGCCTGAGTACCATGACCGAAAAGACACCCGGCCTCTACGTCCGCTTCGCCGAGCTGAGCTACCCCGAGGTCGAGCGGCTGCTGGCGCTGCCGCAGCCGAAGATCGCCCTGCTGCCGGTCGGCAGCACCGAGGCCCACGGCCCGCACCTGCCGCTGGCGACCGACAGCCTGATCGGCGAGGCGGTGGTCGGCCTGGCCGCCGGCGAGCTGGCGGCCCGCGGGCACCTGGCGGCCGCGCTGCCGCCGATCCACTACGCGGTGACCGAGTGGGCCAAGGAGTTCGCCGGCTCGACGTCGATCGACGCCGAGGTCGCGATCGGCCTGGTCCTCGGGACCTGTCGGGCGATGCGGGCGATGGGCTTCGACCGCGTGGTGGTGTTCACCGCCCACCTCGAGCCCGACCACATCGGCTCGCTGCGGGAGGTCGCGCGCCGCTATCAGGCCGAGACCGGTGACGTGCTGCTGTTCGTCGACACCACCCGACGCGCGCTCGCGGCCCGGTTGACGCCGGAGTTCCAGAGCGGCTCGTGTCACGCCGGCCGCTACGAGACCAGCCTGGTCCTGGCGATCCGCCCCGACCTGGTGCGCATGGACCTGGCGGCCGCGCTGCCCGAGCACCCGGTCGCGCTCGCCGAGCACATCCGCGCCGGCAAGCGCGGCTTCCTCGAGTGCGACATGCCGCGGGCCTACTGCGGCGCTCCGGCCGACGCGACCGCCGACGAGGGCCGCGAGATCTTGGCGACCCTCGCCACCCTCGTCGTCGAGGCAGTGGTCGGCTCGCTGGCGTGAACCTCAGCGCTCGACGCTGCGGTAGCGGGCGAACCGCGGCTCGTGCAGCAGCAGCGGCGACAGCCGGGCCAGCAGCACCTTCACGTGCGGGCTGCGCATGTGAGCGTCGGCCGCGACCTCGCTGTCCCAGCGCTCGACGGTGACGAGCTGGCCCGGGTCGGCCGCCTGCTGCAGCACCTCGAAGCGCGAGCAGCCGCGCTCCGATCGGCTGCGCTCGGCCAGATCCTGGAGGAGGGAGATCGCGGTCACCAGAGCGGCGCGGTCGACGGTCAACTGCACGACGACGAGGAGCGATGGATTGAACACGGGCATACGACTCTCAGCGCAGCGCGGCGCGCATGCGGGTGATGGCGTCCGGGAGGACGACGCTGACCATGATGCCGAGCTGGGCGCGGGTGCAGTCGAGCGCCATGCCCATGCGGTACTTGTCGGACAGATCGACGACGATGATCATGACCTCCCCGTCCTCGCCGAGCCGCAGCATGGTCTGGTGCATGGTCTCGGGCACCGGCAGGCCGGTCCGCTTGAGCGTGTCGCCGATGCGGTCGAACAGGATGTTGAACAGCGCGCACGCCCGCGGCGAGGTGCGCAGGCCGGCGACCGACCTGCCCGAGTTCTTGGCGAACACGTCGATCGCGGCCAGGCCGCCGAGCATCGTGTCCTCCATCTCGCTGAGGGTCGCGTGGATCTCCGGCAGGTTCATGGCGCTCCTCGGGGTCAGGCCACGCGTACGTGGCGGACGATCGCCGACGGCTGCTCGAGCAAGGGGCCGATCGCCACGAAGGTCTGCTCGGTGTGGTCCGCGCCGAGGTGCGCGTCCGCGGCCTCGTCGCTGTCCCACGCCTCGATGACCACGAACTCGCGCGGGTCCGAGGTGCCCTGGTAGGCCTCGAAGCGGCGGTTGCCGGGCAGCTCCCGGCCGGCCTCGACCAGCGAGCGCATGGCGCCGGCGAACGTCTCCGGGGCCTGCGGCCGGGTCATCATGGTCGTGACGACGTGGACCGTTCGTTCTTCCATGCCCGCAAGTTGCGGGCCGCCCGCCGGGCTGTCGATTGCTGATTTCGTCGCTCGCCCCGGCGCCCGCGGGCCGGGCACTCGCGAATTTCCGCGACCGCCCGCCGTGGCCGCGTCGAAGAGCCAAGATGGGTTCTTGCGGCCGCTGCGAGCCGGGCGACGCACGGGCGGCCTTTGTGTCTGTCCTCCGGGACAGGTGTTCTCCGGCGCCGTCGCTTGTCGATATCCTTCAGCGGGCGACCGGGCGCGCGCGGCCGCTCGCTCGCGCCGGCTGCCGCGGTGTATCCTGGCCGCGATGACGCGCCCTGCCCTGTCCTGCCTCGTCCTGCTGCTGGCCGCCTGCGACGGCGGCGCCGCCAAGCCCGCGGGCCCGCCGGCCGAGCCGGCCGAGAAGGTCGCGGTCGCCCCGCCGACCAGGGCCGAGCCGGAGGCGCCGCCGACCCCGAAGTACCCGCAGGGCGAGGCCGACGAGGCGTGCACGAAGATCGTGGTGGTCGCCTGGCAGGGGGCCGAGGACGCCGAAGCGACGATCACCCGCGACAAGGCGGCCGCGCAGGCGCGCGCCGGGGAGCTGCAGAAGAAGCTGTCCTCCGGGACAGCCTTCGCCGAGCTGGCCGCCGAGTCCGACGAGCCGAAGACGAAGGCCAAGGGCGGGGCGATGGGCACCTACGCCAGGGACAATTGGCCGGACAAGTACGCGCCGCTCAAGGACGTGGTGTTCGCGCTCGGCATCGGCGAGACCTCGGCCGCGGTCGAGCACCCGCACGGCTTCGTGGTCGCCCAGCGCTGCAAGGTCGAGAAGGTGCACACGCGGCACATCCTGGTCCGCTACGCCGGGGCGCGGAACGCCGAGGCGAAGCTCAAGCGCACCAAGGAGCAGGCGCAGAAGCTGGCGACGGAGATCCACGTCGCTGCCAGCGAGCCCGGGGCCGACTTCGAGGCGCTGGCCAAGAAGCGCAGCGAGGACGGCTCGGCCGAGCGCGGCGGCGACCTCGGCGCGGTCGGCCGCGGCATGTTCGCCCCGGCCTACGAGGCCGCCGCGTTCGCGCTGAAGCCCGGCGAGCTCAGCGCGGTGGTCGAGAGCGACTTCGGCTTCCACGTGATCCAGCGGATCGAGTGACGGGCTGGGGCGGCATGCTGTCCTGGACGACATGCCCTCGCGGGCATGTCCTCTACAACATGCCCCCTCGGACATGTCACTCAGGACATGTGCAATCGAGCAGCCCGAGCTCGGTCGCCAGCGCGTGCACGCCGACGTCGTGCGGCTCCACGGGCAGCGTCTCGACCAGCTCGTCGGCGAAGCACAGGCCCACGCGGACCGGGCGCGAGGCGCTGCGCAGCGGGGCGGTCGCGCCGTCGTAGTGGCCCTTGCCGTAGCCGAGGCGGACGCCGGCGCGGGTGAAGGCGAGGCCGGGCATCAGCACCAGGTCGACGTCGGCGTCGGCCAGGGTGACGCCGGGACCGTCGCGCGGCTCGAGCAGGCCGAACGAGGCCGGCGCCAGAGCGGCGAGGTCGGTGACCGCCACGAACTCGAGGTTCTGCCGACGCGGCCCGGCCATGCGCGGCAGCCACAGCCGTTTTCCGGCCGCCAGCGCGGCGATCAGCAGCGGCCGGGTGTCGGGCTCGCCCTTCACGCCGACGAACGCGGCCACCGAGGTCGCCGCGCGCCAGCGGGCCTCGCCCAGCACGTGCGCGCACAGCTCGGCCGAGCGGGCCGCCACGTCCTCCGGCCCGCGTTCGCGCCGCCTCGCCGCGCTGTGCGCTCGAATGTCCGCCTTCGTAAGCATTCACGCGCACTTACCGCGGGCGGACGCCGCTCGCAAGAAAGCAGGCCGCGTGGGGTCTCCGGCCGGGACCTGCAGCCGCCGCCCGGTCGTCGCCCGGGCCCGTGGCGGATGCGCGCCGGACTTGCGGCCAGCCGCGCCCCCTGGTACACAGGGCGGCCTCGCGGGAGTAACTCAGTTGGTAGAGTGTCAGCTTCCCAAGCTGAATGTCGCGGGTTCGATTCCCGTCTCCCGCTCTCGATAGCAAGGCCCCACTCGGGGCCTTGTTTGCTTTCGGGGTCGGTTTGCTCGCGGGGCTCGCCTCCGTTGACGCTCGCGGCCCGCGTGTGAAACGCTGGCGGCGATGCTGCTGGCGTGGTTGCTCCTGCTGTCGGCGCCCGACGCGGACCGCCACGATTGTCGCGCCGGCGGGGCGCCGAGCTGCCCGCCGGGAATGACCGGACCGGCCTGCGACCTGGCCTGCGTCGGCGAGCGCTGCGATCACGCGCTGTACTGCCACGACGACGGCGACACCTACGGACTGTCGACATTCGGGGCCCGGCTGTTCACGCTGGGCCCTGGCGAGCCCGACTGGCTGGTGCGGCTGCGGCTGCTGCAATTCATCGTCGCTCACCCGCGCGACCTCGGCCTGCGCGACGGGCTGCGCGCGGGCGACCTCGGCGTGGCCGAGACGCCGGTCGTGCGCCGCGAGGCCGGCGCGCTGCGGCTGCTGCGATTGCGTCAGCGCTACCGCGAATGGCCGGTGTACGGCGCCGACGCCACCTTGACGCTGATCGCCGATCGCACCGGCGTGATCGGCATCCGCGGCGCGATCGCCGACGGCCGCGACGACTACGCCTTCGCCGCCGCGCCGGCCGCCCGCGACGTCGCCGCCGCCAGCGTGCTGGCCCACGCGGGCGCGCGCACGGGCCTCGCAGAGGGCGACCTGCGGCTGGTGAACCTGCGCCTGGTCGCGTTCCCGCGGGCGCGCGCGCTGGGCTGGGCCGCCGCGGTGTTCCACGGTCCGGCGCGGGTCGCCGACGTGGTCGTGGCCGCCGATCCGCGGGCCGCGAGCTTGCCGCTGCTGGCGTACGTCGACCCGCGCGGGGCCGGGCTCGGCGACACCGTGGCGTTCGCGGTGCGGGCCGAAGATCTGGCCAGCGACATCCACGACGCGACGATCGAGACGACGCTGGTGCCGACCACCGGCTCGCTGGCTGACGGCAGCGTGCGGCTGGCCGACGCGCGCGTGGTGCTGATCGACGCCGCCGGGGCCACCTCGCGCGCGGAGGCGCTGGCGAGCCCGATCCACGGCCAGCAAGGCGCCGAGTTCGACGCTTACCCCGACTCGCGTGAATACGGGCTGCAGAACACCTATTCGCTGCTGCGCCGCTACTATGATCATACCGACGCGATCTTGCACGGCCGCTGGGACAGCGCGATGCCGGCGCTGGGGCTGGAGAGCGCGCTGCCGGCGGGGCAGTTCGCGCCGCGGCTGATCGCCGCCGCCGACCCGGCCGTGCCGCTGTGCGGGGCGCAGGCCAGCTGGTGCGTGACGTCGGCCTGGGCCGGCGCGAGCGACGAGCCGCCCGAGGCGCTGCGCCACCCGCTCGGCGCCGGCCCGTACGAGGTCACCGGCGCGATGTACCTCAAGGGCACCAGCGCCTCGCCGTCGGTGCTGCCGCACGAGTTCGGCCACTTCGTCGATCTGTTCGCCGCGCCGGGCCTGATGTTCGAGCCGTTCGTGTGCATGCCGTGCGCGGCCGACTGCTACCCGGGCACCACCGACGACGTGCTGCCGCTGTCCGAGACCTACGCCAGCTTGATGGCGCTGTGGTTCTACGCCGTGCTCTACCCGGCGGCCGGGCAGGCCGATTCGTGCGTGACGCTGACGTCGCTCAGCCTGGGCGAGAACCGCAACCCGCACAACGCCGCCTGCCGACCCGGGGCCAGCGAGTTCTCGCGCTTCGTCGCCGACGACGACCCCGCCTGCGGCAACGGCGAGTCCAACTTCCCCGACCGCTGCGACTTGCCGACGCCGATCGACATCGATTTCGCCGAGGGCACCGGCCTGTGCGACCGCGGGCTCGGCTACGCGCTCGACAGCTGGTTCCAGGCCTTCTGGGAGCTGCTGCACGGCGAGACCTGCGCGACCGCGCCGCCATACGACTGCACGCCCCTGCCCGCGCTGAGCGCCGCGCCGGCCGCCGACGCGATCGGCCGCGCGCTCCTCTACGCGGCCCAGGTGTCGAGCGCGACCTACCGCGGGTTCGCCGACGACGTCGCCACGTACGTCGCCTGCAACCACGGCGAGGCGGCCTACCTCGAGCTCAACGAGGTCCTGTGCCACCACCACATCCGCCCGTGCGACGCGCCGACGCCGGCCGTCTGCGACTTCTGCGGCGACGGGGTCCGCAGCGGCGGCGAGGCCTGCGACGGCGGCGACCTCGGCGGCCAGACCTGCGCGGACCTCGGCCTCGGCGCCGGCGACCTGACGTGCGACGCGGCGTGTGAGTGGGTGGTCGATGGCTGCATGTCCGAAGAGACAGGCGATGACACGACCACCTCGTCGGGCGCCGAGGAGCTGCCGACCACCGGCGCGAGCGACGAGCCGACGAGCGACGCGGGCGCCACGTTCATCGTCCCACCGGCGACCGGCGGCGAGCACGGCGAGCCCGGCTGCGCGTGCGCGAGCGGCCCGGACGGCGCGTGGTGGCTGACCGCGCTGGCGCTGCTGCGGCGGCGCCGACGCGTCGCGTGATCTCTCATAGACCGCAAGGACATGTCCACCGGGACATGCCCTTTCAACCATGTCTGAAACGACATGCCCATCGCGCCGCGCGTCGGCGCGAGCGGCTCCGCTTCGCTCACGCGCCGCGGCGGCGACGCAGGCCGAGCAGCGCGAGCAGGCCCCACGCAGCGCCGGCCGGGGCGCCGTCCGACTGGCACGCGCACGAGTCGTCGGCCCCGTCCGCGGGCGTGCCGTCGCTGTCGCTGCTGCTGTCGCCGGTCTCGCTGGCCGCGTCGGTCTCGCCGGTGCTCGCGTCGGTGCTCGCGTCGGTGTCGCCGTCGCTGTCGCTGTCGGTCTCGCCGGCGCTGGTGGTCGGGGCGGCCGTGCCCTCGACGGTGATGGTGATCGTGTGCTCGGCGGTCTGGTCGGCCTGGTCCATCACCAGCGCGGTCAGCTCGAAGCTGCCGGAAGGCAGGTTGCTGAGGGTGAACTCGAGCGCGGCGTTGTAGTCGACCACGTCGGCCACCAGCGCGCCGTCGTGCTTGACGAGCAGCTTCCAGCCGTAGCCGCCGTAGTCGTCCCACGGCTCGAACTTCACCGTCACGGCGTCGCCCTCCTGGAACACCGCGCCGTCCTCCGGCGCGGTGATGGCGATCTCCGGCGGCACCACGTCGGGCCCGGGCGGGGCGTAGATCGCCGACAGCGTGCGCGTGTCGTCCTGCAGCTCGCCCTCGTTGCAGTGGCACTTGTTGACCCCGACGCACGCGCCCGACTGGCCCTGCACGGTGATGGTCGGGGTGCACTCGGCGCCGAAGCCCATGTCGATCGGGGCGTAGGTGTCGTAGCCGAACGCCATGACCCGATCGTTGCCCTCGGTGTGGCCGAGGCCCATCGTGTGGCCGATCTCCTGGCTCGCCACGTTGGCCTGGTTGCTCGTCGAGTCGTTGTTGACGAACGCGTAGCAGACGTTGCGCAGGCCGAGGTCCTCGCAGTCGGCGCCCGGAGCCACGCCGCCCGAGGGGCCGGCCACGGTGTCGCTGTAGTGGCCGCCCATCATGATCATCACGTAGGGCAGGACCTTCGGCGGGCGCGCGAGGTAGACCACGCGCAGGGCCCAGGCGGCGAAGTCGGCCTGGACGGCCTGGGCGACGGCGATCGCCCGCTCCTCGCCGCCGGTGTAGACCGGGTACTGCGAGCCGGTCTTGGCCAGCGCGGACCAGTTCTCGGCCGAGTTGTCGCCCATGCCGTTATAGAGGACGCCGCCGGTGTAGTTCATGTAGATCGTGCCGCGGCGCGGGTACTCGGTGCCGCGGCGGAACTCGCCCGGATAAACGCCGCCAGGGACGGCGTCGGGGTAGGCGCACAGGTCGTCGGCGCCGGGCCCCTCGACCTTGCTGCGCGCGACCTCGGGGCGGGCCGCGAACGGCGAGATCACCGGCGCGCCGTTGGCGACGGCCTCGGGCACGACCATGCCGCCGAGTTGCACCCACCCGGGCGGCAAGCTGCCAGGCTCCTTCTCGACCACCGGCCGGCCCTCGTGCGCGGCCAGGTCCGCGAACGTCGCGCCCGCGTCAGGCCCGGGCAGGAGCGGCACGGCGTTGACGGCCCCGGGTCGCAGATCGAGCACGACCGGCCGCGCATCAGGGGCGTACGGGTTGGCCACCGCAGCCGCGGCGAGCGTGAGGACCAACGTGAGGCTCGACATCGGACGATCGTAGTCGCGGATTGACCCTGCCCCGCGGACCGCTACGATCGCCCCGCCGTGCGCGACCTCTCCCCCGTGCCGCGACTGCGGGCCTTCGTTTCGCGCGTCGCGTCGCGTGGGCCCGCCCCGGGGCGTTCACTCGGGCGGCGGAGCTGCGCCGCCGCGCGGCTCGTGAAGCTGGTCGTGGCCGTGGCGATCGTGGGCGCGTCGCTCGAGGTCCGGGCGGCCGAGCCGACGCCGGCGGCCCCGTTCCGCCGCCGCGGCGGTGAGCTGGGGCTGTTCGCCGACAGCAGCATCGCCAGCCAGTTGACGCTGGTCGGGGTCGGTCTGCGCGGCGGGTACTTCCTGCGCGAGAGCGTGGAGATCGGCGGAGAGCTGCAGGCGACGGTGCTGCTGGCGTCGCCGACCGATCCGTCGCAGCGGCCGCGCGCCGGCGATCCCACGGCGGCGTTCCGCGTCGCGCCGATGGTGCGGTGGATCCCGCTGCGCACCGAGAGCTTCGCGGCCTATCTGCTCGCCGCCGTCGGGCCGCAGGTGCTCGGCGCCCGCGGCGGGGTGCTGGGTCACGCGGTGGCGGCCCCCGGCGCGACGATCCACCTCGGCGGCCGCGTCTGGCTCGACCTGGCGATCCGCTTCTCGCTCAGCTTCCCCGGCGGCCGCTGCCGCGCGGCGTTCTCGGCCCCGGCGGCGCCCGGCTTCTGCGAGCTGCAATTCGGCCCGCAGATCGGCCTCCTCGCGGTTTTTTAAAGAGTGGAATCACATGTCCTTCGGGGCATGCTCTCCACGAGGTGCTCTCTCTCAAGGACATGTCCTCCGCGACATGTCCTCTTCAGCATGCGCGAGAGGACATGCTCCGAAGAGCATGTCCCGCGCGCCAGCCGGCTACGCCCACGCCGGGCTGGTGAGCAGCGCCAGGCTGGCGCCGAAGCCGACGCTCCACACCAGCGAGCGGGCGTAGTGGACATCGGCGAGGTAGAGGATCGGGTAGACCAGGCGCGCGCCGATGTAGGCGAGCGCGAGGCAGTCGACCGCGCAGACCTTGGGGGCGGCCACGGTGGCCACCAGCACGCCGGCGGCGAACAGCGGGAAGCTCTCGATCTGGTTGGCGTGGATCGCCCGGGCGCGCGCGCCCCAGCCGGTCAGGCGCTCCTGCTGGGCGCGGGGGTTGCGGTTGTCGTAGCCGCGGCCCTCGCGGGCCTGAGCGGCGGCGAGCGGGAACTTGCTGAGCGGATGGAGGAGCGCGGCGGCGAACAGGCACCAGAGGGCGACGGTCATGGCGCGGGACGCTATCACGAAGGCCCCGCCGCGACCTGCGGGCAAGCCCGCGTCCACGCGGTCCGCGGGGCTCTGCGAGCAACTTTGCGCAGGTGCGAGCCGGCCTGAGCAGCTCGAAGCGAACTCGACGGCGAGGCCGAACCTCGCCGCCCGAGCGCGGCGGCCTCGGCCGTCACATCCGCCGCGGCACCGCGATGCCGAGCACCACCAGCGTCTCGCGCAGCGCGTGCACGAACGCGTGCACGAGCAGCAGGCGCGCCTGGAGCTGCTCGCCCTCGCTCGGCTTCACGCGGCAGTTGTCGGCGTTGTAGAACCGGTTGAAGGTGCGGCACAGCTCGAACGCGTAGGTGCACACGACCGACGGCCGCAGCTGCTCGGCCGCGGCATGCAGGACCTGCGGCAGGCGGTCGAGGGCCAGCAGCAGCTCGCGCTCCTGCGGCTCCTTGAGCGCCGCGGTGATCGCCTGCAGGTCCGCCTCGCCGGCGAGGATCGCCGGGTCGAGCGATTTGCCGACCTCGCCGCACTCGCGGAGGATCGAGCCGGCGCGGGCGCCGGTGTACTGCAGGTACGGGCCGGTGTTGCCGTCGAGGGTGAGCCAGGCCGCGAGGTCGAACACGATCTTCTGGTTCACGTCGCGGTTCAGCATCCCGTACTTGATCGCGCCGAGGGCTACCATGCGCTCCGCGGCGTCGATCTCCTCCGCCGGCCACTGGCCCTCGAACTGCTGGAACCACGTCTTGCGCAGGTGCGCCGTCATCTGCTGGCGCAGGCTGCGGAACAGCACCACGTTGCCCTTGCGCCCGGCCATCGGCCCGTCGGGCAGCTCGACCATCTCGTAGGGCACGTGCTGGCAGCGCTCGGCCTGCGGGAAGCCCATCTTCTTGAGGGTGAGGAAGACGTGGCGGAAGTGGTCGCTCTGGCGCACGTCGACGACGTAGATCGAGCGGTCGATGCGGTACTCCTCGAACTTGAGGCGGGCGAGCGCGAGGTCCTTGGTCGAGTAGAGGCTGGTGCCGTCCTGCTTGCGCAGCATGAAGAACGGCATGTGCTTGACCTCGTCGTTGACGACGCCGACGGCGCCGTTGGAGACCACGAAGACGCCCCGCTCGAGGAACTCGGCGACCAGCTTGAGGCCGGGCTCGTCGACCTCGCTCTCGAAGAACACGCGGTCGAAGCCGACGTCGCACCAGTCGTAGATCTCGGCGAACTCCTCGAGCGACCACGCGCGGGTCTCCTG
This sequence comes from Nannocystis bainbridge, assembly GCF_028368995.1. Taxonomy (GTDB): domain Bacteria; phylum Myxococcota_A; class Polyangia; order Nannocystales; family Nannocystaceae; genus Nannocystis; species Nannocystis bainbridge. The sequence goes on from NZ_JAQNDL010000001.1 coordinate 2,759,247, forward strand.
CCACACCGCCATGATCTCCGGCTCGCGCGCCTCGAGGCGATGCAGGATCTCCGACGTGCGCGCCTTGGCCTGCTGCAGCGCGCTCGCGGCCTCGACGTCGCCGGCCTGCGCCTGGTCCTCCCAGGCGTCGAGCTGATTGCTGGCGGCCGCGTAGAGCTCGCCCAGCCACTCGCCGCGGCGGTCGGCCGGCGGGGTCCGATCGTGGAGGCGATCGAGGAACCACCACAGGCACTTGGCGATGTGAGCCCCGACGTCGCCGAGGTAGTTGGCGGCCACGACGTCGTCGCCGGCCACGCGCAGCAGGCGGACCAGCGAGTCGCCGAGGCACAGGTTGCGCATGTGGCCGACGTGGAACGCCTTGTGCGTGTTGGGCTGCGAGAACTCGATCATCACCCGCACGCCGGTGGCCGGGCGCCTCACCGGCTCGCCGCGGGCCAGGCGCGGCAGCACCAGCGCGGCGGCGCGGCCGAGGTCGAGGGTGAGGTTGACGTAGGGGCCGGTAGCGACGGCGCGCGCGAACAGGCCCGAGGGCTCGCCGAGGCTGGCGGCGATCTCGGCGGCGATCTGCGGCGGGCCCTTGCGCAGAGCCTTGGCCAGCTTGAAGCACGGGAACGCGAAGTCGCCGAGCGTCGGGTCCGGCGGGGCCGTGAGGCTGGCGGCGACCTCGTCCTCGGTGAGGCCGGCGGCGGCGGGGAGGACCGGGTGCAAGGCGCGGGCGACCGCGGCGACGAGCGAGCCAGGATGCATGGCCGGCGAGGGTAATCGCGCGCCGGAGCCCCTGCAACCGGGGCGCGCGCCGCGTCGGGCCGTGGTAGAAGCGGCGCGTGGGCAACGTCTACGCGCTCGTGGCCTTCGGGCTCCTGTGGCTGGTGCTGGCCGCGTTCTTCGTGCTGCTGATCCGCACGCTCATGATCCAGGCCCGCCGCCGCCGCGAGGGCGACCCGCGCGTGTGGGAACACGGGCTGTGAGCCGGCCGCCCGCCGCTCACTCCCAGTGGATCTCGACCAACTTCAGGGCGCCGCCCGGGTCGAGCTCCGACCACGCGGGGCCCTCGTAATACGTGAGGTAGTCGACGGCGCCGCCGGCCTGCGCGAGCTCGGGGTGGAGCAGCGCGTCCTGGATCGGCGGCGCGCCCTGCAGCGCGGGCGGCCGGTACAGCTCGGCCGCCTCGGACCACGGTCCCTCGAGCTGCGGCGCGGTGCGCAGGACCACGACCGGTTCGTCGCGGTCGGCGTAGACCGCCACGAAGGCGCCGGCGTGGTCGCTCCAGTGCACGCTCATCGCCCCGGCGCCGGCGAACACGGCGCTCGCGCGGCGCGCCGAGGCCGACCAACCGGCGCCGGTGTAGTGGCGCCAGGCCCCGCGCTCCAGCGCGTGCGCCAGCGGGGCGCGCATCAAGTTGCAGGCGCCGCGCCGACCGCCACAGGTGAACGCGTACAGGTGATCGCCGACGCTGAGGGCCGCGGCGACGGGCAGCTCGTCGGCGCCGAACAGCAGGGTCGGCTCGGCGCTGCCTTCAGCGACCGCGGGGCGGACTGGCCGGCCGGCGAGGTCGTCGCGCCACACGGCGATCGAGCTGCCGACGTGCTGGTTGTCGGCGTTGTCCTCGAACTGGATGACCTTGCGGTAGAAGATCAGGACACGCTGGCGCGCGTGGTCGTGCACCATCGGACCTGGCCAGAGGGACACCCGCGGGCAATCGTAGCTGGCGAGGCACGCGCCGTCGTCGTACGCGAGCCCGTAGCGGGCCTCCCCGGCGGCGTACGGCAGGAATTCCGGGTCGACCGCGGCAGGGATCGCAAACGGGTGCAGGCCGTCGCGCGCGTCGAGGTCGTCCGTGACCGCGGCGGCCGTGACGTCCTGGCTCGGCGAGCCCACGTCGGTGGTGACGCGGAACCCCCACAGCGCCCGCGAGCCGAGGCCCACGCTGTGGCCGCCCTGCTCGACAGCGGGGCCCCCGTCCCGCAGCGGAAGGTCGCCCAGCGGGAGCGCCTCGGCCACCTGCAGCGCCGGCGGAACGCCGCAGCCCGCCAGCATCACGAGACATGTCCCAGCGAGCATGCCCGATCGGGCATGTCCTTTTCGCCATGCTTTTTTAAACATGTCCGAACAGCCCGCTGATGCGAGCCCCCGCTCGCGCAAGCCGGACGCCGGGCCGGCCGGCGCGGCGCCGTGACCCGACCTTTTGAACATGCCCGAACGAGCCGACGGGGTCGGCCGCTCGGCAGAGGCGGGCGGCGGCGTCGGTCCGCTCGGCTCGCCATTGCAATCTGTCCTTTCGCGCATGCCTGAACGAGCCGCCGAGCGGCGCCGCCGCCCGAGCCCGAGCAGACCGAGCAGCAGCAGCGCGGGGGCGCCCGGCTCGGTGCTGCGGCAGCCGCAGCCCTCGGCGGCCAGGCAGGTGGCGGGCGGCTGCCAGTCCGAGTCGACGGGGACGAAGTTGAGCGGCGTGACCTCGCGGGTGCCCGCCCACGAGAACTCGAGGCTGGCCGACATATCGCCGAGGCTGCCGCGCAGCACCAGCTCGCGCGGGCCCTCGCGCTCCTCCGGCGCGACGCAGTCGTCGGCGAGCACGATCTGCTCGGGCTGCGTGAGCTCCGGAATGTACGCGATGTCGCCACCGGCCACCGACCACGTGACCGGCAGGCCGAACACCAGGTCGTCGCCGGCGTCGCGCGCGACGGCGCGGGCCCCGAACGGCACCGAGGTGCGGCCGATGAGCGGCGCGTCCGAGTCCTCGAGCACGAGATAAGCGCCGGCCAGCTCGAGCGAGGTGACGGTGTCCGCCGCCACCCCGGTGATCCGCGCGAGCGGCCAGCTGTGACCGGCGAAGTTGAAGGTCGCCTCGGCCTCGGTGCCCTCGAAGGTGACGATCGCGAGGTGCTCGCTCGGGTAGGTGATCGGCGGCCGCCCGCGCGTGGTCGTCCAGGTGACTTCGGCCGGCTCGGACTGGCGGGCGACGACGTGACGGGTGCCGCGCTCGAACAGGTTGACGCCGACCTCGAGCTGCTGGCCGGCGACCAGCTTGAGCTCGCGCGGCAGCGACTCGAGCCAGTCGGCGCCGAAGGTGGTGACGATCGGGTTGTCGCGCACCGCGTGTCGCATGACCATGCCGTCGAGCCAGGGCGCGGCGCGAGCCTCGACCTCGGCGGGGTCGACCACGCGCATCGTCACGCGATCGGGCGGCTGCCCCGGGGCGCCGCAGGTCGCGTCGACGGTCCACACCACCTCGCCGGGCGCCGCGGCGACGAAGCAGCCCCCGTCGGCCGTGACGGGGCCGCTGGCGTGCACGCCCGCGTCGTCGCAGGTGGCCGCGTCGGGGCAGGCGTCGCACGCGAGCTGCGGGCAGATCCGCGTGCCCGTGAGCACCAGGTACGGCGCCTCCCAGTAGGTGTCCGCGAGGTAATCACCGCGCAGATCGAGGTCGTCGACCGAAAGGCGAAAGTCACCGCGCTCGCTGATCATCTCGGGCGGATCGCAGGCCGTGAACACGACTGCACAGGATGCCATCAACCAGACACGTCCCATGTCACCACCATAACCGCACGACTCGCGGCTGTCGAAGCCTTACCGATGTTTTGCGGGCGTGGCGATTTGCCACACCGCGATCTTTCATTCACGACGCCGTGAACACGACGTCATGCAGCTCGACGAGGCGGCGAAGGTCTGGCGCGCTCAGGCGTACATCCACACGCGCAGCAGCGACAGCAGGCGCTCGGGCTCGACAGGCTTGGGGATGTAGTCGGAGGCGCCGGCGCCGATGCACTTCTCGCGGTCGCCTCGCATCGCCTTGGCGGTGAGGGCGATGAGCGGCAGCGCGGCGAACCGCGGGTCCTTGCGGATCTCTCGCATGGCCTCGTAGCCGTCCATCTCCGGCATCATGACGTCGAGCAGGACCGCGTGGATGTCGGGGTTGTCGCGCAGGATGGCGAGGCCGCGCCGGCCGTCCTCGGCGTACAGCACCCGCATCTTGTGGCGCTCGAGCACGCTGGTGATGGCGAAGATGTTGCGCACGTCGTCGTCGACCACGAGCACGCGCTTGCCGGTGAACACGGGGTCGACGTCGAGCTGCTGCGCGAGCTGCTGGTGACGGCGCGCCGGCAGGTCGACCTCGACGCGGTGGAGGAACAGGGCCGTCTCGCCCAGCAGGCGCTCGAGCGACCGCTCGCCGTCGACGACGACGGCCTCGGTCACGCGGCCGAGCTCCTGCTCCTGCTCGGCGCTCAGCGGTTGGCCGGTGTGCGCGACGAGCGGCAGCCCGCGCAAGCGAGCGTCGCGGCGGACGGCGCGGATCAGCTCGAAGCCGGCCATCGCCGGCAGCTCGAGGTCGACCACCACGCAGTCGAACGGCCGCTGGCGCAGCAGGCCCAGCGCCTCCTCGGCGCTGCCGACCGGGGTGATGACCACGTCGGCGCCGCCGATCAGCGCGACCACGGCGTCGCGCCGGTGCGGGTCGGCCTCGACCAGGAGCAGGCTGCCGACGCGGTGCTCGCCGAGGCCCTTGACATCGGCGAGCGCGACGGCCAGCGCCTCGCGCGAGACCGGCTCGAGCAGCACGGTCAGCGCGCCTTGCTCGAGCCCGGACGCGCCGGCGTCGACCTCGGTGCCGGAGACCAGGTGCACCGGGATGTGGCGGGTACGCGGGTCGTGCTTGAGGCGGTCGAGCACGGTCCAGCCGTCGAGGCCGGGCAGGTCGAGGTCGAGGATGATCGCGTCGGGGCGGACATCGCTGGCGAGCGCGAGGCCGTCGTCGCCGCGCAGGGCGACCAGGCCCTTGAAGCCCTTCTCGTGCGCGAGCTCGAGGGTCAGGCGGGCGAAGGTGATGTCGTCGGCGATGATGAGGAGGGTGCGGTCGCCGGGGACGATGCGCTCGCGGTCGTCGTGGAGGGTCGGCGGCGCGATCGCGGCGGGTGGTTCGCCGGGCAGGTCGAGCGTGCTCGCGCCGCCGAGCACGGCCTCCGGGGTCTGCGGGATCAACAGGGTGAAGGTGCTGCCGGCCCCGGGGGTCGAGCGGACCAGGATCTCGCCGCCGAGCAAGCGGGCGATCTCGCGGCTGATCGAGAGGCCGAGGCCGGTGCCGCCGTACCTGCGGCTGGTGGTGCCGTCGGCCTGCTGGAACGCCTCGAAGATGATGCGCTGCTTGTGCGGCGGGATGCCGATGCCGGTGTCGGTGACCGAGAAGGCGATGACCTGGCCGGCGCGGCCGTGGCGGTCGGGCGCGGGCTCGATGCGCAGCTCGACCTTGCCCTTGTCGGTGAACTTGAAGGCGTTCGCCAGCAGGTTCTTGAGCACCTGCAGCAGCCGCCGCGGGTCGGTGTAGACGACGGGCGGGACGTCGGCGCCGACGAGGATCTCGAAGCCGAGCCGGCGGGTCTCGGCGACCGGCCGGAAGCCGCGCTCGACCTGGTCGCGCAGCGCCTCGACCATGACCTCGTCGATGTCGATGCCCATGGTGCCGGACTCGATCTTCGAGAGATCGAGGATGTCGTTGATGAGCGACAGCAGCTCGGAGCCGGCGCTGTGGATCGTGCGGGCGAACTCGACCTGCTTGGCCGCGAGGTTGCCCTCGGGGTTGTCGGCCAGCAGCTGCGCCAGGATCAGCAGGCTGTTCAGCGGCGTGCGCAGCTCGTGCGACATGTTGGCGAGGAACTCGGACTTGTACTTCGAGGACAGGATCAGCTGCTGCGCCCGCTCCTCGAGGTCGAGCTTGGCCCGCTCGATCTCCCGGTTGTTGCGCTCGACCTCGAGGTTCTGCTGCTGCAGCAGCTCGCTGCGCGCCTCGAGCTCGCGGTTGGTCTGCTGCAGCTCGTCCTGCTGCAGGCGCAGCCGCTCCTCGCTGGCTTGCAGCGCGTGGGCCTGCTGCTCGAGCCGGCGGTTGGTCGCCGTCAGCTCGCGCTGCTGGCCGCGCAGCTCCTCGGCGAGCGACTGCGACTGGGCCAGCAATTGCTCGGTACGGGCGTTGGCGGCGAGGGTGTGGAGGACGATGCCGATCGACTCGGTGAGCTGATCGAGGAAAGCCAGGTGGATCTCGCCGAAGGCGTAGACGGAGGCGAGCTCGACGACGCCCTTGACCTCGCCCTCGAAGGTGACCGGCAGGACGACGACGTGGCGCGGGCGGACCTCGCCGAAGCCGGAGCCGATCCGCAGGTAGCCGTCGGGCACGTCGGCCAGCAAGATCCGCCGCTGCTCGAGCGCGCACTGGCCGACCAGACCCTCGCCCAGGCGCACGACCTGGCGCACGGCCTCGACCGGCGCGGCCCAGCTCGACGCCAGCTGCAGTCGCCGCGGCTCGTCGCCCGGCTCGCCGCCCTCGGCGAGGTAAAACAGCCCGAGCTGGGCCCGCACCAGCGGCGCCAGCTCGCGCAGCATCAGCGCCGCCAGCTCGGCGCGGTCGCGGTGGCCCTGGAGCAGCCGGGTGACGCGCGCGAGGTTGGTCTTGAGCCAGTCCTGCTCGTTGTTCTTGCGGGTGGTGTCGCGTAGGTTGGCGATCAGCAGGCCGATGCTGTGGGCGAGCGCGCCGAACTGGCCGCGGGCCTCGCCGGAGATGGTGCGGGTGAGGTCGCCGTTGGTGACGGCGACGACGACGTCGGCGAGCTCCCGCATCTGGCTCCCGAGCGAGGAGACCATGCTCTCGACGCCGTCGGTGGAGGAGAAGCCGCCGGCGCGGGCGGCCTCGGCGCGGACGCGATCGAGCTCGCGGGTGAGTCGGCGGTTCTGGTCGAGCAGCTCGTTGCAGGCGGTGTAGAGCTCGCCGGCGACCCCGGGTTCGCCGACCGGCAGGCGCCGCGCCGGGTCGAGCGAGCGCAAGGTGTCGAGCAGCGGCCGCAGTTCGGGGGCTTCGGCGAGGCTGCGCGGCAGGGTGACTCGCGACATGGCGACTCTACGTAGCGAGCAGTCGGAACAGATCGTCGAGGTCGATGGGCTTGACGAGGTGGGCCATGAAGCCGGCCTCGAGCGAGCGCCGGCGGTCCTCGGGCTGGCCGTAGCCGGTCATAGCGATCAGGCGCGTGCGCACGTCGGGCTCGGACTGGAGGATCTGGGCCACGCGATAGCCGTCGAGCCCGGGCAGGCTGATGTCGATGAGCGCGAGCTCGGGGTGGGCGGTCCGGATCCGCTCGAGCCCCTCGTGCCCGCTCTCGGCGACCTCGACGCGGTGCCCGAGCAGCTCGAGCTGGTCGGCGAGCGTGGCCCGGATGTCGGGGTTGTCGTCGACGATGAGGATGTGGCGCGAGAGGTCGGGCGCGACGACCTCGCGCGGCGGCGCGGCGGCGGTGACGGGGGCGCCGGCGCGGACCGGCAGGCGGATCACGAACTCGGACCCCTGCCCCTCGCCGCGGCTGTGCGCGGCCACGCTGCCGCCGTGGAGCTCGGCGAGCCGCTTGACCATCGCCAGGCCGACGGCGAAGCCGCCCTCGGCGCGGTCGCGGGCGCGATCGTTGTGGACGAAGAGCTCGAAGATCCGCGGCAGGACCTCGGGGCGGATCCCGCGGCCGTTGTCGCGGACGCGAAACTCGAGCTCGTCGCCGTCGCGCTCGACGGCGAGGGTGACGGTGCCGCCGGGGTCGGTGCAGCGGGCGGCGTTGTTGAACAGGTTGACCAGCATCTGGGCGACGCGGTCGGGGTCGGCGACCAGCTCGAGCCGGGCCTCGGGGAGCTGGACGTCGAGGCGGTGCTGGCGGGCGCTCAGCAGCGGCTGGCTCATCTGCGCCGCCTGCTGGATGACGGCGGCGACGTCGAGCGGCTGGTGGCGCAGCTCGATGGTGCCGGCGGTGTAGCGCGAGGCCTCGAGCAGGCCGTCGACGAGGCGCACGAGGTGCTGGACCTGGCGCTCCATGGCCTGACGCGCGCGCTCGAGCTGGAGGGTGCCGGGCTGGGCGCGGCGCAGGGTCTCGAGGGCGATGGCGATCGGCGTCAGCGGGTTGCGCAGCTCGTGGGCCATGACGGCCATGAATTCGTCCTTGCGCCGGTCGGCCTCGGCGAGCACCTGCGCGCGCGCCTCGAGCTCGGCGACGGCGAGGCGGCGCTCGGCGGCCTGGCGCTCGGCGGCCCGCAATTGCTCGGCCTGGCGCCGGACCTCCTCGGTCTTGCGATAGAGGTCGGCGAACACCGCGACCTTCGAGCGCAAGATCTCGGGGACGATCGGCTTGAACAGGAAATCGACCGCGCCGAGGGCATAACCGCGGTGGACCTGGGTGTCGCTGCGGTTGAAGGCGGTGAGGAAGATGATCGGGATCCGCCGCGAGCGCTCACGACCGCGGATCATCGCGGCCGTCTCGAAGCCATCCATGTCCGGCATCTGGATGTCGAGGATGATGAGCGCGAAGTCCTGCTCGAGCAGGCACTTGAGGGCGTCGACGCCCGAACGCGCCTTGACGAAGTGAGCCCCGATGTCCGACAGCAGAGCCTCGAGCGCGAGGAGGTTGTTCGGGTTGTCGTCGACCAGCAGGATGTCTACGGGCGCTTCCACCGGGTGTGCTCCCCTCGTGAGAGCAGCCTATCGGTGTTCGTTCCAAGATGGCGGCTGCGGCTCCGCGGGGTCCTCACGCACACGCCCTGGTCAGCACGCACGACGGCCGCGAGTGCGGGGGTGGCGCGCTCCCCGCGGCGCGAGAGAATCACCGTTCCGTGGTGATACGACGATGTTCCGCGGCGCCGCGACGCAACCGGGGCACGCGGCGGTGCGGCCGCCGAGGGCGGTGCGACAGGGGCCGTAGGTCCGCGCTTGAACGGATCCTCCGGACCCCCACGCACGGGTCAGGCGGATCGGCTCGTGCCGCGGTTGACGAGGTAACCGAAGGCGGCCGCGGTGAAGAACATGATGAGGCTGTAGACCGCGGGCGGCACGGCCATGGCGGTGTTGTTGAGCAGGGTCGGCGCGCTGGCGATGGCGATCGCCAGGGTGCCGTTGTGGATCCCGATCTCCATGCCGATCGCCACCGCCTGGCGCTTGGGCAGGCGCACCACCACCGGCACGAGGTAGCCGACGGCCATGCTGACGAGGTTGAAGGCCAGCGCGGCCAGGCCGACCTGCTGGAAGTACTCGACGACGTGGGCCCGCTCCTTGGCCACGGTGGCGCCGATGACGGCCAGGAGGAACACGGCCGAGAGGATCTTGACCGGCTTCTCGAGCCGCGCGGCGAAGTCCTGCTTCTTGCTGCGCACGAGCATGCCGATGCCGACCGGCACGAGCACGATGGCGAACACCTGCACGACCTTGTCGAACTGCAGCGGCAAAACCCTGCCCTCGCCCATGAAGTGCACGAGCGAGTAGTTGACGATGAACGGCAAGGTCAGCAGCGACAGCACGCTGTTGACGGCGGTGAGGGTGACGTTGAGGGCCACGTCGCCCTTGGCGAGGTGGCTGAACAGGTTGGCCGTGGCGCCGCCCGGCGAGGCCGACAACAACATCAGGCCGACGGCGAGCGCCGGCGGGAGGTCGAAGCCGGTGGCGATGGCGAAGCACACCACCGGCAGCACGAGCATCTGACAGAAGAGGCCGACGAACACCGGCTTCGGCATCAGGACCACGCGCTTGAAGTCCTCGAGCGTGAGGCTGAGGCCGAGGCCCAACATGATGACGCCGAGCGCGATGGGCATCAAAACCGCGGTAAGAACACTGGACTCCACGCGAGACCTCCGACGTTCGCACGATACCCCGACGCCCACCCGCGCCCAAGCGGGGCACCCACGGGCCCACGAGCGGTCAGCGCGAGTCCGCGCGACCTCAGGGGTGGGTCAATCGAGACCCAAACGCTGCATGTCGTCCTCGTCGAGGCCGAAGTAGTGGCCGATCTCGTGGAGGATGGTGACCTCGACCTGCTCGCGCAGCTCGTCCTCATCGGCGAACATCGCCAGCAGGTTGGCGTAGTAGAGGACGATCCGGCTCGGGGCGGCGGCGGCCTCGAGGCCGCGCTGATGGAAGTGGTCGGGGCCCTCGAAAAGGCCCAGGGCGCGCGGGTCGAAGCCGTCCTGCACGAGGTACTTGGCCGGCCGGGCCTCGAGCACCACCGGGACGTTGCCGAGGCGACCCTTGAATTCTTCGGGCAGGTCCTCGAGGACAGCCTCGGCGACGCCGGCGATGAAGCGCTGGTCCTCCTTGGTGCCGATGCCGGCGCCGATGTCGTCGTGGGCGTCGAGCCGGAGGACCTCGAGGTAGTGGCGGATCATCTTCGGGCGCTCTTCCATGGCCTCGTGGACCTGGGCGAGCGCGTGGTGAGCGTCAGCGAACCGCGGGTTGCGCTCGAGGGCGCGGCGGAAGTGCGGCCCGGCGGCCTCGGGGCCCTCGAGCGTCCACACGAGGTCGCCGCGGAAGTAGTGGATCTCGGGGTGGTCGTGCCAGCCGGGACTGGCCTCGCCCAGCAGCTCCAGCGCTTCGGCGGGGTCGTCGGCGGCGACGTCGGCGACGTCGTCGAGGAAGGCGTGGAGGGCGGGATCTTCGGGCGGCCGGGACTTCACGGGCGGGGCTCCAAGGCTGGCGGGGCGAGGACGGTGATCTTGGAGATGCGCTCGACGAAGGCGCCGCGCGAGGTGCCGCGCCCGAGCTCGAGGTCGCTGACGTGCACGCCGTCGACCTTGAGCAGGGTCTCGCGCTCGCCGGCGGGGGCGCCGTCGGGACGGCCGGGGCACGGGACCAGGTACTCGGCGAACGAGTGGATCGCCATCGGCACGCCGGCGTCGTCGCGGCCGAGGTACAGCATGATGTGCCCCGGGAAGTGCAGCAGGACCACGCCGCGCCGGTGGGCGGCGTCGATCCGGCGCAGCCGCTCGGGCTCGGGCAGATCGGGCGCGAGGTCCTCGGCGACGCCGGCCAGCGCCTGGTCGCTGGTGTGCCGCGGCAACACCAGGCCGAGGCCGCCGAACATGTCCATGAGGAAGCGCGAGCAGTCGCGGCCGCCGGCGTAGTCGCCCCAGCCGTAGGGCCGGTGGAGGAACGAGAAGGCCTCGGTCAGCACGGCCCGGCGGGTGAGCGGCCGCTCGGGGGCCGAGACCGCGGCGGCGTCGACGGGCCGGGTGACGACGCCGCCAGGGCCGGCCAGCAGGACCTCGCCGCGGCGCCCGGCGGTCGGGAGCAGGCTGGCGAATGGGACATGTATCTTCGGACCTGCCCGATTCGACATGTCCTCGAGGACATCGAAGTCGCGGGCGGCGCGGACGAACGGGCCGCCGGTGAAGCGGCGCACGTGCTCGGCGGCGATCGGCGGCGAGAGGGCGGCGGTGGCGAGGTCGATCCAGCCCATGACGTAGGGGGTGCGGGCGAGCGCGAGGCCGCCGTCCCAGGCGCGGAGGATCTGCACCGGCTCCTGCGCGCGGGCCATGCTGCACAGGTTGCGGTCGAAGGCGAGGTCGCGGCTCGGGGTGTAGTAGGGCTCGCGCTGGGGCGCGCAGCGGATCGGGATCAGGTCGAGGGCGACGCGCACCTCGGACGGCAGCTCGGCGAAGGCGCCGGCGTCGAGCACGGGGGTGAGCGCTGCGACCTGCGCCGGGGCCATGGCGGCGCCGTCGGGGTTGACGTAGGCGGCCGCGACGAACTTGCCGCGCAGGTAACCGAGGCGGGTGTTGAGGTCGTCGGCGAGGCGCGCGGGGTCGACGGGCGCGAGCAGGTCGGCGCGGGCGCTGGCGCCGAAGACGTCGCGGCGGGCGATCCGGGCGTTGTGGGCGGCGAGCTCGCGGGCGCTGAAGAGCGGGCGGTCGAGGTCGGCGACGGCCGCGGTGCGCGTGAGCCAGTAGTCGAGCTGCTCGTGCTCGGGGCCGGTGCGCGGGAGCGGATCGACGGCGACGCCGTTCGCCGGGCAGGCAACTGCCGGGACGACGGGCTCGGGGGCGGACGCGGCGCTGGCCGGCGGCGGAGCCCGAGGTGCCGGCTCTGGCGGCGGGGCGCCACAGGCGAGCCCGAGGAGGCCGCCGAGGAGAGCACCGCGGGAGAAGGCGGACTGCACGGGCCGCGGAGTGTACGCGAAGCGGCCGGACGAGGAGAAATTCGCGGCCGAGCGAGCACATGCGCGCGGGGCGGAGCACGCGATCGGCCGCCAGGGAGCCCGGCGCGCGAGGCGTGGGCGCGGCCGCGCGAGCGCGAGGGGGCGGGAAAAGCTGGTATGAGGTCGCTGGTGCGCTGCAGCGGGCGACCGGGCGCGAGAGGCGAAGCAGGCGGCTGCGGCAGGGCGGTCGGGCATGTCCTTCGGGATACGCGAGGGGTGAGGCCCGAAGAGAGGGTCTGGTCTTTCGCGCATGTCTCTTCGGACATGCGACGGAACGCGGCGGTGACGCGGGAGACCGAGGTGCGACCGCGTGTCTCTTCGGACATGCGAAGGATCGCGGCGAAATTGAGCTGCAGGCTCTCGGGCGTGACGCGAGAGTACGAGGCCGTGCTGTCGCGAGGTGATTGCTGGTCTTTCGGGTGTGTCGCTGCGGACATGGTCAGCCTCGTGGGCCGGTCGGCGGAGGCGCGCGCGTGAGGCTGTCCTCCGGGCGTGCGGCGCTGGCTCTGGCGCTGGTCTCCGGCTGCGCCGGGCGGCCGCCCGAGGAGCGCGGGCGCACCGAGGCGCGGCCGGGCGCGGGCTCCGGGCAGGTTGCTGCGGAACATGACTCATCGGACATGTCCGAACAGACAGCCTCGGTGACGGCACCCGGCGAAGGCATGAGCGGCCCGCGGCCTCTTGAAAAAGAGTCTGAAAGCACGGGTGCCGCGAGCGACGCGCAGGCTCCGTCGCAGGCAGGCTCGGAGGGCGCGGCGAGCAAGGCCCCTCCCCTGCCCTCGCCGGGGCCGATGCCGGCCGACTTTTTGAAATTTTCCCGGGCGTGCGAGCCGGGCGAGCGGATCGTGGTGGCGGCGGTCGGCGACCTGCTGCTGCACCACGAGCTGCAGATCCAGGCGACAGTGGCGACGAATCGGTTCCGCGTGCTGTGGGCCGGAGTCGAGGACCTGCTGGCGGCGGCCGATCTGACCTACGCCAACCTCGAGGTGCCGCTGGCGGCCGGGGTGCTGCGCTCGGGCGAAGAGGTCGCCGACCCGGGGCTGGTGTTCGACCGCAAGGTCTACACGGCGTATCCGCGGTTCAACGTCCACCCGTCGCTGGCGCTCGACCTGGTGGCGAGCGGCTTCGACGTGGTGTCGACCGCGAACAACCACGCGCTCGACCGCGGGGCGCTCGGGGTCGACAAGACGCTGACGGCGCTCGGCGCGGCCAGGCTGCCGCACACGGGGACGCGCGCGCGCGGCGGGGCCGGGCCATGGCACGCGGTGACGAAGGCGGGCAAGTTCACGGTGGCGTGGCTGGCTTGCACGCTGCACACCAACCAGGTCGCCGACGAGGCGGGCCAGGTGCTGCGCTGCTTCGACTCGCCGACGGCGGTGGCCGAGATGGTGCGCGCGCTGGCGCGGACGCCGGGGATCGACGCGGTGATCGTGACGCCGCATTGGGGCAAGGAGTACGCGCCGACGGCGACGAAGCAGCAGACGGAGTTCGCCCGCCGCTGGGCCGAGGCCGGCGCGACGGCGATCGTCGGCAACCACCCGCACGTGCTGCAGCCGTGGGAGTCGCTGACGACCGGCGACGGCCGCGAGGTGCTGGTCGCCTACTCGCTCGGCAACTTCGTCAGCCACCAGCCGGAGCTGCCCAAGCGCTCGACGGCGATCCTGTACTTCGGCCTCGGCCGGGCGGCGACGGGCCCGGCGTTCGTGACCGGGGCGGGCTATGTGCCGGTGCACGTGCGCCAGACGGGCGACGAGTTCTTCGCCGAGGCGATCGATCGCGTCGGCGGGCCGGCCGACAGCCGCGCGCACGTGGTCGCCAACTTCGGCGCGGCCAACCTGCTGGCCGCCGCGGCGCCGATCGAGGTGACGCCGCAGTGCCCACGACGCGAGTGAGACCGAGCGCGCGGGCCCGTCAGATGATCTTGGTGCCGGCCAGGCCGGGCGGGCTCTTGGGGTACTCGAGGTCCATGCGCTCGAGCTCGCGGACGACGATGCGGGCGACCAGGAAGTTGCGGAACCACTTGCGGTCGGCGGGGATGATGTACCAGGGCGCGTCGTCGGTGGAGGTGCGGACGAAGATCTGCTGGTAGACGGCGGTGAACTCGTCCCAGGCGGCCCGCGCCTTGAGGTCGTGCGGGTCGAACTTCCAGTGCTTCTCGGGGCTGTCGAGCCGCTCCTGCAGCCGCTTGCGCTGCTCGTCCCTGCTGATGTGGAGGAAGAACTTGAGCACGCAGGTGCCGCTGTCGTGCAGCAGCTCCTCGAAGCGGCGGACGTGGTCGTAGCGCGGCTCGACGACCTGCTTGGGCTGCAGCTTCTCGACCGTGGGCACCAGGATGTCCTCGTAGTGCGAGCGGTTGAAGATGGCGACGTGACCCGCCGGCGGGACGTGGTGGTGGATCCGCCACAAGAAATCGTGGGCCCGCTCGAGCTCGTTGGGGGCCTTGAACGCCACGACGTGGGTGCCGAGCGGGTTGAAGCCGCCGGCGACGTGCTTGATCGTGCCGTCCTTGCCGCTGGCGTCGCGGCCCTGCAAGATGATCAGCAGCGACCGCTTGCGCTCGGCGTACAGCCGCTCCTGCAAGTCCTGCATGCGCGTGAGCAGGCCAGGCAGCTCGGCCTCGGCCTCGGACCGCTCGAAGCCGCCGTTGTCGTCGGGCTCGTACCCGCTGAGCTTGGCCCCACCCGCGCCGCGCACCCGGTAGTCGTCGAGATCCATGCGGTGTTCTTGCGCGATCGACGAGGATTGTCCACCCGGGCCGCGAACCCCCCCCGCTCGGAGCGCGGGGACGCGCCCGCGTGAGCAGATCTGACCTCGCGGACAGGTCGAGCGACAGACGCGCGCCGGCGAGAGGGATGTCCCGACGGACAGTTTTTATGAGGGGCGATCGCGTGATGCGAGGCTGGCCTCTCGGACAGGTCATGCGCTGGCGCGTGATGCGAGGCTGGCCTCTCGGACAGTCATGCGCAGGCGCGAACGCATGGTGCGGGGCTGGCCCCTCGGGCAGTCACGCGCAGGCGCGAGCGACCTGTGCGGTCTGGCCTCTCGGACAGGTCATGCGCTGGCGCGTGGTGCGAGGCTGGCCTCTCGGACAATCAGGCGCTGGCGCGAACGCGTGGTGCGGGGCTGGCCTCTCGGACAGGTCGGCGCAGGCGCGAACGCGTGGGGCGGGGCTGACCTCTCCGATAGGTCATGCGCAGGCGCGGAGCCTCGCCCGGCGTCGGCGCTCTGCGATGGTGCCCCAAAGGACATGCCTTTTAGAACATGCCCTTTGGAACATGTCGGATAGGGCATGCTCTTTCGAGCATGCCCTCTCGAGCTAGCGGCGACCGGCCCGGGGCGGGCGCGGGGGGGCCGAGGGGCGCGGGGCCGACGGTCGCGGGGTCGGGCGCGCTTCAGGGCGCGGGCTCGGACGCGGGGTCGGCCGCGACTCGGGCTGCGGCCGCGGGGTCGGACGCGGGCGCGACTCGGGCTGCGGCATCGGCCGCGACTCGGGCTGCGGCCGCGGCCGCGATTCGGGCACGGGGCGCGGCTGCGGGCGCGGCTGCGGGGTCGGCCGCGACTCGGGCTGCGGCCGCTCCGGTCGCGGGCTCGAGCCGGGCTCGGGGAACGGCCGCGGGGTCGGCCGCGTGCTCGGGCCGGGGTCCGGCCGCGGGCTGGGGTCCGGCCGCGTGCTCGGGCCCGGGTCCGGCCGCGGGTCGGGCCGCGAGCCGGGCCGCGGGATCGGCACCGGACGGTCCGGATACGTCGGGTCCGGCCGCGAGCCGGGCGTCGGCCGCGGGATCGGCACCGGACGGTCCGGATACGTCGGGTCCGGCCGCGAGCCAGGCGTCGGCCGCGGGATCGGCACCGGCCGGTCCGGGTACGTCGGGTCCGGCCGCGAGCCGGGCGTCGGCCGCGGGATCGGCACCGGCCGGCCCGGATCGGGGGTCGTGCCCGGGATCGTCGGATCGGGCCGCGTCGGGTCGGGCCGCGTCGGATCGGGCCGCGGGATCGGCACCGGCCGGCCCGGATCGGGGGTCGTACCCGGGATCGTCGGATCGGGCCGCGTCGGATCGGGCCGCGGGATCGGCCGGCCCGGATCGGGGGTCGTGCCCGGGATCGTCGGATCGGGCCGCGTCGGATCGGGCCGCGTGCCCGGATCGGGCCGATCGGGCAACGGCTGGCCGCCGGGCCCGGGCACGGGGCGCGTGCCGGGCGGCGGGACCGGGATCGGCTGGCCGCCGGGGCCGGGCACCGGGCGCGTGCTCGGCGGCGGGGGCGGGATCGGCTGGCCGCCGGGGCCGGGCACCGGGCGCGTGCCGGGAGGGACCGGCTCGGGCAACGGCTGGCCGCCGGGGCCCGGCATCGGCCGCGAGCCCGGGAAATCGGGGCGGTCCGGGTACGGCTGGTCGGGGTACGGGCGATCGGGGTACGGGCGGTCCGGGTACGGCCGGCCGCCGGGGCGCGGGTACGGGCGCACGCCGGGGCGCCCGCCGGGGATCGGCACGACCGGGCGATAGCTGTGGTCGGCGTAGCTGTGGAAGCCGTCGGTGCGCGCGCCGCCCCAGTACCAGCCTGCCCCGTAGCAGCCGTCGGCCCAGCTGTACTGGCGCGCCGGATAGGCGCCGTTCCACACGGAGATCAGCGGCGTGGGCGGGGTCCAGTAGTAGACCCACGTGTGCATCTCCGGGCTGAAGAAGACGAGATGGCCCTCGATGTTGTAGTAGGGCCGCCCGGCCCAGGTGACCCGCGGGTACGAGTCGATGGGCATCGTCGACAGGTGGGTGTATTCGACCAGCTCGAGCTGCTGGCTGTCGTACAGCTCGTAGCCGACGACCGCGCTGGTCCGGGTGCCGCACACCGACTCGCATGTGCCAGTGCTGGTGCTGTGGTACCCGCCGACCGCGGTCACCCGGGTGTCCCGGGCCTGGGGATAGACGCTGTAATAGGTGCAGCCGGAGCTGCCGAGGAGGGCCGCGACGGCTATCGCGGCGAGCGAGAGGAACCGAAACCGAGAACCACTCATGTGTTGACCGACTCTCGAGAATGAAAAACTGTTCATGATCGCCTTCACTTCCCGGCCACGTCTCGGTCCTCGAAGGCGGACCACCCTCGCTGGTCGCCCGCGCGCGGTCCCCAGCCCGCGGCGGCGATCGGGACGCCCAGCTCGAGGGCGACAAAGTCGAGGAATTCTCGGCTTTCAGGGCTATCCGGGCCGTCCCAGCCCGGCAGCCGGCGCCACCGCGGGCGCGCCTGGAGGAGCCCGCGGGTGGCCTCGGCGCGGAGCTCGAGGCTGCCGGTGACCGGGGCGAACTCGCGCACGACGGCGCCGTCGATGAAGACCCAGGCGTCGCAGACGGAGATCTGCCGCCGCCCGGCGAGGCTGTCGAGATGCGTGACGACGAGGCCATCGACGCGACCGGCGATGGCGAGGCCGAGGCGGGCGGCGACGAGGTCGAACCAGCCGACGCGCATGGGGCCCTGCCACGGACCCGGGAGGTTGTGCGGCTCGGGGAGCGCGAGCGCGGGGTCCTCGGCGACGAAGGGCCCGGGGCCGTGGCGGGTGCCGTAGGCCCGCAGGACGCCGAGGCGGCGCAGCGGGGCGCTCGCGGGGACCTCGGCGCACAGGGCCTCGGCCTGGGCGAAGCGCACGGATGAAGGGGTGACGTGGGGGAAGAAGCCGTGCTCGGCGTCCAGTAGCGCGCCGTGGGCCCCCTCGAACACGACCGCGGACGGGTCAGCCGCGAGGGCGGCGCGCAGCTGCTCGCCCTCGTCGACGGCGAGCCGCGCGGCGATCGCGAGGTAGGCGTCGGCGACGACGTCGGCGAGGTCGGGGCGCGCGAGCTCGGCGACGAGCGGGGCGATCGCGGGCACGGAGGCGCGCTCGGCCAGCTGCTCGGCGCGGTCGAGCTTGAGCAGCTGGATCTGCCGCAGCGCGCGGACCAGCGCCGGACGGTCGCCCTTGAGCGCGCCGACGCGGAGGACCACGGCGTGCGGGTTGTGAGCGTCGCGCCAGGCCGGGCCGACGCCGAGGCCGCAGCTGCCGTGGCGATCTGTCCCTCGGGACAGCTCCTCGATGCGGCCGAGCAGGCGGTGGAACGGGGTGACGACGACGCAGCGGACGTCGACGACGAGGCCGGACCAGGGGTCGACGAGGCCCGCCGCCTGCAAGGCCTCGGCCTCGCGCGCCAGCGCCAGCGGCTCGACGAGCATGAAGCGGCTCAGGCAACTGCGCGCCCCGGCGAGCGCGCCGGCGCCGAATTGGGCGAAGCAGTGGACACGGCCGCCGGGGTCGACGACGTGGTGGGCCGCCTGCGGGCCGCCGTTGAAGCGGACCACCAGCGGCCGCCCGCGTCGGCGCGCGAGGGCGTCGACGACGGCGCCCTTGCCCTCGTCGCCGAAGCCGCAGCCGAGGACGGCGACAGGTCCTTCGGGACAGGTTCCAAGTGCCAGGTCACCCACCACGGACGCGCCGGGGCAGGCTGGCACGAGCCGGCCGCGCCGGTCAAGCCGCGCGGCCCCGTGCGCGATCTGGGGCGCCGCGACGGCCAGGTGAACGAGTCTTCAGCGCGAGCGGCGCGGGGGAGCGCAGCGGGACGTCGAAGGGCTGCCTGGCTCTCGGGACATGTCGATGCGGAGACGGCGGCGCGCGAGTCACGGGTAACATGTCTCTCGGGACATGATGAATCGTGAACGGTTCGATAACATGTCCATCAGGACATGATGAATGCGACATGTCCATCAGGACATGTCGCAATCATGCAGCAGGCCATGCTCGCCGCGGCCGCGCTCACGCGCCGTAGTCGAGCGTGCCGCTGACCACCAGCGCCGCGTGGCGCTTGAGCCAGGCCGTCACCGCGTCGCGGTGGTGCAGCTCCTGGACCAGCGGCTCGCGCAGCTTGTGGACCAGCGCGGTCTCGCCGAAGTCGTCGGCGATGTCGACCAGCTGCTCCCACGACGCGCTGTCGACCAGCTCGGCGACCAGGTGAGCGTGCAGCGCCTGCGGCAGGGTCGTGCGTGGGTCGGACACCACCTGGACGATGCCGGCCAGCTCGACGCCCGCGAGGTCGGCCGAGGGCGTGACCGCGGTCGGGTCGGCGCCGAGGTTGATGAGGACGTCCTGCAGCAGCGCGAAGTGGTGGGCCTCGTCGGCGCGGAACTCGGCCAGCTCCGCGAGCGTCGGCCCGCCCTCCCAGCTGCCCTGCGCCTCGCACTTGGCGATCAGCGCGTCGAACAGGCGCACGCCGGTGCGCTCGAACGCGAGGCGCTCGCCGAGCTTGTCGAGCAGCAGGTGGACCCGGTGCCGCGGCACCGGCGTGCCGCCGGCGTTCTCGACCACGCGCAGGCTGGCCGGCGCCGGCATGTGACCGATCAGCCCGACCTCGCCGGCGTACTGGCGCCGCACCTCGGCGAGCGCGCGGGCGCAGCCGGGTGAGCTCGGGGCCTCGCGCGCTCCCTCGACCACGGCGGGTCCGTCGGTCGGCGAGAGGTAGATGCCGGTGCGGTTGAGGGCGAGGTCGGTGGGTCTTTGGACGCGGTTCATGATCCGGTCGCTTTCAGCGGGGGGAGGACGGAGGCGTCGCGGATCCGCGGGTCCGCGAGCTCGGTGCCGGGCGACCAGCGATAGCCGGCGGCCACGGTCTCGGACGGCGAGCCCTCGCGCTCCAGCTGGGCGCGATAGCTCTGGGTGGCCCGCGACTCGGCGTCGCGCGGCACGAACTCGGTGCCCGCGGCCCCGAGCTCGAGCTCGGCGGCCAGGACCTCGCGGATGAACGCGCGCTCGCCGGTGAACGCGAGCGGGTCGCCGAAGCTCGTCGGCACGACCTCGGAGGCGTCGCGCAGCTCGGTCTTCTCGTAAAGCTCGCGGACGAGCCGCAAGTGCTCGATCTCGTAGGCGAGGAAGCGCTCCCACACCGCCCGCACCCGCGGGTTCGTCTCCGACGCGAGGCAGCCCCAGTACAAGTAGACCTCGGCGGCCTCCTGCAACAGCCACCGCTCGAGCCAGGTCTCGGCCGGATCGATCAACGACTCGCACTGCGTGACGTGCTGCTCCTTGACCGAGGCGAGCTCGGCGTAGAGCTGGCGCGCGACCGGGTCGGCGAAGGTCGGGCCGACGTCGAGGTAGTGATCGCGGACCTGGTAGGCGAGGGCGCTGGCGATCCGCGCGTGCAGCTTGGTCGTCGGCGCGGTCGCGCAGCGGTCGTACCAGCGGCGCAGGTCGTCCTCGGGCGCGCGGTGCTGGGTGGCGGTCGGCCGGCCCGGGCGGATGTCGGTGTACGACTGGAGGATCGCGTTGGCGTCGCGGCCCTCGAGGCGATCCATCAGCGCGGCGAGGCGGTAGAGGTGATCGAAGTCCTCGAGCAGGCCGAGGCGCAGCGCCTGGGCGACGTATGGGTCGGGCTCGCAGCGGGCCATCTGGGCCCCGACCTCGACCGCGGCCTGGGCCATGGCGATCGAGCACTCGAGCGGCGACTGGTCGGCGGGCTGCAGCCAGCGCAGCAGCGTGGCCTGGTGGTGCTCGACGCGACGGAGGTCGGCGAGCAAGATCCGGTGCTCGGCGCCGAAGTGCACGGCGGCGTGCTGGAAGCGCACCGCCGCCTGTTCACCGGCGTAGCCGACGATCAGCCGGACGCGCGTGAAGGCCTCGTCGTCGAGCTTGCTGATCGGCTCGCGCACCAGGTCCTTCCACGTGAACACCTGGCGCGCGAGCGGGGTGCCATGCTCTCGCAGCAGATCGAGGGTCATGGCGAGAGGTGTGACCGGGTCGTTCGCTCAGGCAAGCTCAGGCGCGGGCAGGCGACCGCAGACGGCGCGAGCGCCGGAGGTCCGGACCGCGTCCGCGGCGGCGGACGCCGGCGAGGTCGACGCCGCGGTCATCGCGCGCGGCGGTCGAGCAGCTCGCCGCTCATGCCGGCGGCCGCGTCGCTGGCGAGGAACACGAGGTCGCCCGCGCCGAGCTCCGGGTCGTCGTCGGGCACGACCGCGTTGACGCGGACCTTGACGCGCGTGAGGTTGTTGGCGAGCGAGCGCGTGCAGGTGCCGATGGCGGCCCGGATCGCCTCGTCGTCGCGCACCGGGTCGTCGGGCGATCGCGGCGAGGCGGTGTTGACGATGCTCGCACCTGGCCGATCGCGCAGGTACGGCAACAGCCGGCGGGTCAAGAAGAACAGCGAGAAGAAGCTCGGCGGGGCCCGGCGCGCGACCAGGTTGTTGACCAGCACGTCGACGCCGCCGAACCGCGCGACCGCCCCGGCGACCAGCGCCTCGCAGAAGCCCGGGTCGTCGACGTCGCCGCACACGGCCAGGCACGCCCGGCCCTCGCGCTCGACGGCGCGCACCAGCGCCTGGGCGTCGCCGTGGCCCGCGAGATGGGTGAAGACGACGTCGGCGCCCTCGCGGGCGAACCGGATCGCGGCCGCGCGGCCGATGCCGGTGTCTCCCCCCGTGATCAGCGCGACCTTGCCGACCAGAGCGCGGCCCCGCCGGGCCGCCGGCGACGAGGGCTCGCGCGCGCAGGCCCGGCGCGGCGGGTCCACGGCGGAAATTTCGGCGGGATCGTCCATATACGGGTCTTTGGCCGGGGTCCGACGGCCTCGCAAGGAAAAGCGCAGGGGCCTGTGATCCGTTGCGTACCCTCGTGACACTACCTTCCTGCGACGACCGAGCCGGGCGCGGTCGTGCGCCGCACCGGTGGTATTCCGGGCGACTATCCCGGCCATCGTCGAACAGCCGCCCCTATTTTATCTGCGGCTCCGGATCGGCGCTATTCGTATGGGACATGTCCGTTAGGACATGCAAGCGGGATAGACAACTCGCGGCGTATGAGCCCGCGGTCGCTGAGGGACGGGATAACTCACGGACCTCAGCGCCCGCCGCGGATCCAACCCCACGGCGGCCGTTTATGGCCTGCTATCGTGCGGGGATGCGTATCCGTTCGCGGCTCGTCGCAGCGTTCATACTCATCGCCGGCTGCGGCGATTCGACGGCAAACACCGGCACGAGCGAGGGGACGAGCTCGACCGGTGAGCCCTCGTCTTCGTCGTCGACGACGGTCGAGACCCCGACGACCACCGGGACCACCGGGCCAGCTGCGTGCGCGCCCGGTGTGCTCGAATGCGTCAGCGAGACCGAGGTCGCCGAGTGCGGGCCCGACGGCCAGTTCGGCGCGCCGGTGGCCTGCCCCGACGGAGGCGTCTGCGTCGACGGGAGCGGCTGCGTCGGCTGCGAGCCCGGGGCGGTCCGTTGCGAGGGCGACGCGCTGCAGCAGTGCAGCGAGGCCGGCGCGTGGGAGGACCAGCTCACCTGCAGCGCGGCCCAGGGGCTGACCTGCGACGCCGCGGCGATGACCTGCGCGGGCGCGTGCGCGCCGGAGCTGCTGCCCCGGACCGCCTCGGGCTGCGAGTTCTACGCCCTGACCGCGCTGCAGCTGGGCGAGAACGGCTCGATCTTCGCGGTCGTGATCGAGAACCCGAACGACAGCCCGGTCACCGTCACGATCTCGCAGAACGAAGACTTCACGCCGGTGATCGAGACGGTCGACGCCGACAGCTTCCGCGTGATCGAGCTGCCCTTCACGCTGAACCTGTCGACCGCGCTGGTCGGCAAGCTCGAGTTCGACGGGGCCTACCACATCGAGAGCGACCTGCCGGTGCAGGTGGTCCAGTACAACACGTTCAACCTGTCAGCCTCGGCCGACAGCGCGCTGCTGTGGCCGCGGCACACGTGGGGCACCGACTACTTCGTGTCGTCGTACCCGGCGACCGAGGTCCCGAGCGGCTTCTATCACGGGGCGTGGGCGGTGGTCGCCGGCGCCGACAAGCTGTCGGTCGAGGCGACCGCGCTGCCGGGCACCAAGTCGAAGGCCGGGCCGGGCATCGGCGTCGACGGCAGCGGCAAGGCGCCGCTCAACGCCGGCGACGTGCTGCAGATCGTCAGCGACGACGACGGCGACCTCACCGGCACGCGCCTGGTCGCCGACAAGCCGATCCAGGTGCTCGGCGGCCACGAGTGCAGCTTCATGCCGGTGGGCGTCGGCTACTGCGACCACCTCGAGGACATGATGCTGTCGGTGCCGCAGCTGGGCACGGAGTACGTGATCGTGGCCCCGTCGCGGCACAACCCGCCGACGCTGCGCCGCGACCAGGTGGTGCGCGTGGTGGCCAGCGCGCCGAACACCGAGCTGACGTTCGAGCCGCCGATCTTCCCGCCGATGACGATCGCGGGCGCGGGCGAGTTCGTCGAGCTGGGGCCGAGCAGCGAACACTTCGCGCTCGTCAGCAGCGCGCCGGTGCTGGTGACGCAATACATGGTCGGCTCGACCCATGTGGGCGACTTCACCGACCCGGCGATGCTGGTGACGCTGCCGGTGACCCGCTGGCACGGCACGCACTACGTGCACGCCCTGCCCGCCTGGCTCCCGGTCGACGTCGACATCGTCGCGCCCACCGGCGCGACGGTCATGGTCGACGGCGCGCCGGTGGCCGGCTTCCAGGACCTCGGCGACGCGCCCTACCAGACCGCGCACGTCCGCTTCGACGAGGACGACGGGCTGGTCGAGATCGCCGCCGACCAACCGATCTTCGTGAGCGTCTACGCGACCCGCTCGGACGCGCCCGCGAGCAGCTTCTGGCACAGCACCGGCGGCCTGCTCGCGCCCGAGTAGCGGCCCCCAAGGACATGCTCCTCGGAGCATGTCCCCGAGAGCATGTCCAATGTGACATGCTCTTTTGAACATGCTCTTCGGTGCATGACCGAGCGAGCGGGACGAGACCCGCGTCCGATCCGCGTTCACTCGACCCGCGCGCCGACGAACGCGTGACCCCGGAGGTCGCTGGCGGGCGCGTCGACGTCGGCGAACAGGAACGTGAACCCGCCGAGCTCCGGCCGCCCCGCGGCGACGAAGCGATCGTCGCCCGCGTGCTCGAGCCCGACTTCGAACCCGAGCCCCGACAGCCGCAGGCCGGCGCCGTGCGCCGCGATCGTCACGGCCGCGCCGGAGCGATCGGCGCGGTACGTGCCGGCGTAGCGTCCAGCGGGGCCCATCGGCGCAGCAGGCTCGGGCGCCACGTCCAGGACCTCTTGCAGGATGGTGACGAGGGTCGCCCGCAGCGGCACGCCGTCGTTGCTCAGCACCGCGGCGTAGAACCCTCGCTCCGGCACGAAGATCAGGTCGGCCGCGAAGTCCCCGGTCGCGCCGCTGTGACCGTAGATCGCCGGCCCGCCGGTACTTGTCCGCACGCGCACGCCGAGCCCGTAGCGCTCGCCGGGCCGCTCGCCGGTCGGCACCTCCGCAGCCAGCAGCTCGCCGCGCGCCGCCAGCGACAGCGGCGAGCGGCCGGGATCGAAGAGGCCCTGCACCGCCGTCACGAGCTCGGCCGCCGAGACGATCGCGCCGCCGGCGGGGATGGTCCAGCGCGCGGCGCCTGTCCCGAGGGCCAGGTCTTCGACGACGCTGAAGGCCCGGGCCTGTTGGCCGCGCCCGAGGTGGCCGCAGGCGGCACCGGTCTGCAGGGCCCTGTGCGGATCGATCACCGCGTCCCCGAGCCCGAGCGGCGCCAGCAGCTCG
Organism: Nannocystis bainbridge; assembly: GCF_028368995.1. Taxonomy (GTDB): domain Bacteria; phylum Myxococcota_A; class Polyangia; order Nannocystales; family Nannocystaceae; genus Nannocystis; species Nannocystis bainbridge. The sequence goes on from NZ_JAQNDL010000001.1 coordinate 2,783,763, forward strand.
TCGACGAGCAGGCGCGAGAACTCGACCCCCCGCAGCCGCGCCAGGGCGGCGCCGACGAGCGCGTAGCCGTCGCTCGAGTAGCTCCACAGCGCCCCGGGCTCGCGCCACAGCGGCCGCTCGCCGAGCCCGAGCAACCAGTCGGCGCCGAGCTCCAGCGGCGACGGGTCGGGCACGCCGGCGGTGTGCGTCAAGAGCTGCCGCCAGGTGATCGCCGCGGCCCGCTCGTCGACCCCCGCGGCCAGCTCGGGCAGCACGCGCGTTACCTCGTCGTCGAGCCCGAGGCGCCCGGCGTCGACCTGCCGCAGCACCAGCGCCGCGGTCCACAGCTTGGTGATCGAGCCGACGCGAAAGCGCGTGGTCGCGGTGACGGCCTGTCCTTCGAGACAGGCGCTGCCGGCGGTGGCGACGAACGGCGCGCCGTTACCCTCGACGATCGCCAGGCTCGCGCCGACCCCCGCGAGGTTGTGATGCTCGGCGCAAAAGGCCGCGACGATCCGGGCGTAGCGCGCCGGCGCGCCGGCGTTGCGCCGCAAGCACGCAGCCCGGCGATCGTCACCGGGCCGCGAGGTCGCATCCTCTCCTCGCGCATCGGAGCCCGCAGGCGTCGCATCCTCTCCTCGCGCATCGGAGCCCGCAGCCGTCGCATCCTCTCTTCGCGCATCGATCCCCGTGCGCGTCGCGTCGTGCGCATTACCCTCGGCGTCCGACTGCCGCGACGCCGCCTCCTGGCGCCCATCGATCGACGCGTCGCTCGGGCCTTGACCCGACGCCCTCTCCGTAACCCCTGGCTCGCCGCACGCGAGCAGGAGCGCGCACCCGCCGGCCCGCGCGAGACGCATCGACGCGCCGCTACTCCGCCTCGCCGCGGATCGTCCGCAGGCGCACGGGGGCGCGGGCGCGCTGGCGGAAGCGACGCTCGGCGTACGCGACGTCCTCGACCCACAGCCGGGCCGCGCGGGCCTCGATCATCGGGCGCACCAGCCGACCGAACCCGAGCGCCCACCTGAAGCCGGGCCGATCCGACGTCGCAAGCGTCGCCTCGATCACCGCGCAGCGGCCGGGCCCGAGCGGGGTCGCGTGCGTCTCGACCACCGAGCCCACGCCCTCGCCGCCGACGATCGTCATCACGATCGTGCGTGGGTCGGAGCAGTGGAAGGTCGCGTCGACCTCGACCGCCAGCGGCCCGAACAAGCGGTAGGCCACGCGCACCAGCAGGTGGTCGGGCTCGTCGGCCAGGACCTTGAGGCGGGCGAACGAGTGCGGGTGGTAGTGCGCGCCGTGCCACGGATCGAGGCGGTTGGCGAGGATGTCCGAAGGGTCACATTCGGCCTCCATCCGCACCACGCCGGCCAGGAACCGGTCCGGGCGCGGGGCCAGGATCGGCGCCGGCGTCCTCGCCTCGGCGCCGGCATGACCTGTCTCTTCGGGCATCTGCACCCACACCAGCACGCCGTCGTCGTGCGTCGCCAGCGGACGCCAGCGGCCGTGCGGCTCGTCGCCGAGCTCGAGCCCGTGCCACGGACAGACCAGGTTGTCGTTGCGGACCTTCGCGCAGGCCAGCGACGCGCCCATGTGCGGGCACGCCTCGGGCGCCGCGCGCACGCTGTCGTCGCGGGTCCGCCACAGCACCAGCTCGTGGCCGTCGATGGTATAGGCGCGCGGAGTGCGAACGATCTGCTCGCGCGCGTCGACGGCGAACCAGCCGCCGCCGGGCAGCGCCAGCGCCCGCTGCAGCGCCTTCTCGATCCGCGCGGGGTTGGCCTGCACCCAATCGGGCGCCTCGCTGTGCGCCTCGCCGGGCGCGGCGGGAGGAGTGCCGAAAGTGTAGAGGCGCGTCATCGGGGCGGCAGGGAGCGCCAGTGTACTACGGGTCCGCTCGTCCCGCACGAACGCCCGGCGCGAGGGCCCGCCCCGCGCCTCGCCGCGAGCGCGTGCGAGACGTCGAGATCGAGCGGCGATCGCGGACCGAACGCCGAACCAGCACGGCCCCGCGGACCGGTGCAGGTCCGCGGGCACGCACGAAGCTTCGAGCGCCTCCCGCCGCGCTACCACACCGCGAAGGCGCTGCAGCTCAGGGCGTCCAGCGAACCCCCGTGCGTCAGCGGGACCGACTTGGTGGAGTTGTTGGCGATCGGGCCGGTGGTATAGCCGGTGTAGGGCGCCGGGCTGCCCCAGTAGTGCTGGACCGTGTACGAGATGATGGCGCCGGCCGGGATGCCCCCGGGCACCGCACAACCCTCGGAGGACAGGGTCGAGAGCCGGGCGTCAAAGTTGAAGATCGACGGGGAGGTGATCGTGCAACACAAGGGGACGAAGCCCTCGGCGACGTCGGGGCGGTCCGTCAGCTCGGCGAGGTCGTGGTCGGCGAGGCCCTCGGCGGCCTCCTCGGCCTCGGCGTCCTCCGCCGCGAGCTCGAGGTCGTCCTCGCCCAGGCGGGCCAGCTCGGCCTCCTGATCGGGGTCGTCGCAAGCGACGGCGAGCAGCATGCCCGGGAGGGCCAGCGCGAATGACGTGCGGTAGACAAAGCGATGGATACGCGATGTGATGGTCATGATGATCTTCTCTGTTTGCCGATACATGAGCGCGCCCGTCCGGGCTCCACGCGGTCCCGCGTCTCGTCGCGCCCGATCGGCTAGGTGTCCGCGGCCTGCGGACCAATTGCGGCGACTTCGAAGTTTCCTGCGGCACCGTCGGCGCATTCGTATGAACGGCGTCAAGAGCGTCTCGCAGCATTCTGCGGCGACGTACGCGGTGTCCGAGTCGACCGATTCCCCGCCGTCACCGCCAATGCGACGACTCGGGGTCCGCGCGTCCCAGGTGATCCCCGGACGCGCCGTCAGGTCGCCGCGCGCAGCCACAGCGAGCGCGAACGCAGCACCGCCGCCGTCATCTCCGCCATCGGCGACGCCAGCATCACCCGCGGGTAATCGAGCGGCCCCGCGTGGTCGCTGAGGAAGCGACACAGCAGGTCCGGCGGCAGGCGCTCGAACAGGTCGACGAACAGCGGCGGCCCGCGCCCGGGGGCGCGCTGCAGGTGCGCCAGCAGCACCCGGTCCATCGCCACCGCCGCCGCCGGCCGGGGCGCGGGCACCCGCGGCGGCGCACCTGGCCTTTCGAGCAGCTCGTGCGCCAGCAGCTGCGAGCTGCGCTGGATCGCCTGGAACGCGTAGCCGGTCGAGCCCTTGGCCAGGCCGCCGCGCAGGCCGAGGTGGATCACCCGCGGGCTGTCGCGCAGCGCCGCCGGCCGGCTCGTCATCGCGATCGCCCCGCGCTCGCGCCAGCGCACGGTCGGGTCCGTCAGCCCGTAGCGACTTCGCAGGTAGCCGCGCAGGTCGTCCTCGTAGGTCGCGTCGGGCAGGCTCTCCGGCGAGATGTACGTCGTCTCCACCAGCGCGCGGGTCGACGTGAACGGCAGCACGTACATGAAGTGGATCCCGCGCGCCTGGTCGACCGCGAAGTCCATCACCGTCGGGACCTCGGGGTCGAACACCGGCGCCGGCGCCTCGACCTCCCAGCCGACGAAATGCTGCAGCAGGTCGACCTCGTCGCCGCCGGGCGCGGGGGCCGGCGCCGGTCGGCTGTCGAACACCAGCCGCGCGCGCACCACCTCGGCGTCGGTCACCACCTCGCACCCGTCGCCGACCTCGCGGATCGCCCGCACCGCGCAGCCGCGGCGCAGCTCGATCTCGGGGAACTCCGCGAGTGTCCCGAGGGCCATGTCGTAAAAGACATCCGACGGCACGTGCTCGTAGGGGTGCCGCGTGGTGCCGCGGACCAGCGAGCGCTCGGCGTCGGCCACGCGCCAGCGGGTCCAGCGGTGGCGGACCGCCGCCGCGAACGGGTGGTCGACGAAGCGCCAGTAGCACCACGTGCGGTCGCGGGCGTGCCGCGCGCGCGGCTCGATCAACACCATCCGCGGGCAGGCGACCTGGCGGCGGCGGGCCTGCAGGGCGATCTGCACCGCGAGGCTGAGGCCCGCACAGCCGGCGCCGGCGATCACGTAGTCCGCGCGCACTGGCGGCATCTATGGCCCATGCGGGCGCAGATCTCAAGCCGCGGCGATCTCCGCGAGCACGGCGCACGGGCCTTCATGATAACGTCGGCCGCATGCGCGACCTCCGGCTGCTCCGCCGACGCCTGCACACCGCCCTCACCTCGGGGCTCCTGCTCGCCGCCTGCGGCCCGGCCCCCGCGCCCGCCGAAGCCACCAAGCCCGCGCCGGCCAAGGCCGCCACGCCCGAGCCCACGCCCGCCAAGGTCGAGCCCGCTCCTGTCGTCGCCGACGCCGCGCCCGCCGGCCCGCAGTACCCGGCGCGCACCGGCATGGACCCGTACGACCCTGACGGCCTCGAGGAAGAGGGCTGCAACAACGGCGACTGGTGCGGCCCGCCCACGGCCGCCGAGAAGTTCCGCGCCCCCCAGGCGACCGACGAGATCGGCTGTCCCACGCGCCTCATCGGCCGCCCCGACCCGGGCGACAGCGCCAAGGAGAAGGTCTTCAAGGGCCTCTCGATGAACCCGATGATGATGGGCCGCCTGCGCAAGATCGCCACCGACGACAAGCGCAAGGCCAGCGGCGACGGCGAGGTCTGCTGCTACCACTGGTTCGACTACTGCAGCGGCCGCCCGCTGCTGGCCGGCAGCGACGACGCCATGCTCGCGCCGGTCCTGCCCGGAAGGACATGGCTCTCGGAGCATGTCCCTGAGGACATGCTCGGAGGGCCAGACGCTGAGCAGCGCGCGCTGCTGGCCGCCGCCTGGCTCGTCGACGCCCAGATGGAGCACGCCTCGGTCGCCGCGTTCGCCCGCGCCGCGCTCGAGCTGATGGCTGTCGGCGCCCCGCCCGAGCTGCTGAGCGGCTGCGCCGAGGCCGGGCTCGACGAGGTCCGGCACGCGCAGGCCTGCTTCGCCCTCGCGGCCGCGTACGGCGGCGTCGCGCTCGCGCCGGGCCCGCTGCCGCCGGTGCAGCCCCGCGCCGGCGGTCTGGTCGCGCTCGCCTGCGACACCTTCCGCGAGGGCTGCGTCGGCGAGACGATCGCCGCGCTCACCGCGCTGCGCAGCCGCCGCGACTGCGAAGCCCCGGCCGCCGAAGTCGCGCTGGCGAGCATCGCCGCCGACGAAACCCGCCACGCCGAACTCGCCTGGGCCACGGTCGCCTGGGCCATCGACGTCGGCGGGCCCGAGGTCGCCGCGGCCGTGCGCGCCGTCGCGGCCGAGCTGCGAGCCGCCGCGTTCGTCGACGAGCCGTGCGCGCGCGAGCCCGACCTGCGGAGGTTCGGTCGCCTCGGTCCGCAAGCGCGGGTCGATACCCGCCGCGACGCGTGGACCGGCGTCCTCGATCGCATGTTGAAGCTGGTCCTCGAGGATCTCGAGGTCGAGGGCGATGACCCTCGGCCGGCTCACGCCGAAGCCGCAGAGCCCGCCGTTACCTTGCGCGCCTGAGAAATTGCGACGCGCCGCCGCCCCGCCCTATGATCGCGGGATGGCCCGCCGCTTCTCGTTCCTCGCGCTCGTCACCCTCGCGGCCTGTGCCGGCGGCGAGGACGTGACTCAAAGTTCAGGTTTCGGCGGCTCGTTTCCACCGCCGACCACCGCGTCGCCGACCACCCAGGGCATGTCGGGCACCTCCGCGCCGACCACCGACGACGACTCGGCCGGCACCACCGACATGATCCGGCCCGACTTCGGCGACGAAGCGCCGACCACCGACGACGCGCCGACCACCGGCCCCGTCGATCCGTCGGGCACCAGCGATCCGAGCACCACCTCCACCACCGAGCCGGCGACGTCCTGCGGCGACGGGGCGATCGAGCCGCCCGAGGAGTGCGAGGGCGCCAACGTCAACGGGCAGACCTGCCAGGGCCTCGGCTTCAACGGCGGCGTCCTGACCTGCGCCGCCGCGACCTGCACGTGGGACAAGAGCCAGTGCCTGAGCGAGTCGTGCGGCGACGGCACCAAGAACGGCGGCGAGGAGTGCGACTGCGGCGCGCAGGGCACCCAGTGCTCGGCCGCGCAGCTCGGCAACCTGGTGTGCGCGCAGTTGGTCGCCCCGGCCAATGGCAACTACCACGGCGGCACGCTGACCTGCGGCAGCCCGCAGAGCTGCCTGTTCAACAAGACAGGTTGCTTCTGGTGCGGCGACGGCGTGCGCAACGGGCCCGAGTCGTGCGAAGGCGGCGACCTCGGCGGCCAGACCTGCAACGGCCTCGGGTTCAGCGGCGGCTCCCTGAGCTGCAACGCCAACTGCACCCACAACACCGCCGGCTGCGTCAACATGGTCTGCGGCGACGGCGTGTGCAGCGGCGGCGAGGACGACTGCAGCTGCCCGCAGGACTGCCCCGAAGACCCGTACTCGTGCTCGGACTGCGAGTGCGGCGGCTTCAGTGGCGCCTGCGCCTGCGACCCCGATTGCTTCTTCTACGGCGACTGCTGCATCGACGGCCCGTGCTGACCGCGAGTCGCATGCGACCGGCGCCGCGAGCGTGACGAGCGTCGAGCCGCCCCGGCGAGGGCCGGCTGTGACCACGAGCGTCACGAGACTCGCTTCGAGGCGATCGAGCCACGCGCAGTCGCAGTGCGGACATCGGCTTCGCGGTCCGTGTCCGCCCACGCACCATTCTTGCCGGCTGTCGCACGGATGCTATCGTCGGCTCGCGTACGAGGGGGATCTGTCATGCGTCCATTCGCTCTGTTCAGCCTGACCTTCGCGACAGCGGCCCTGCTCGGCTTCGGCCCCGCCCGCGCCGCCGCCCCGGCGAGCGAGACCTGCTTCGCCGGCTGCACCGCGCCGGGCCTGTCCGCGGACGACCAGGCCACGTGCCGCCTCCAGTGCGCCCGCCTGGCCGAGTCCGCGACGGCGACCCCCGCGGCCAAACCCGCGACCCCGCCTGCAACCGCCCCTGCGGCCGGGTCCGCTGCGACGCCGCCCGCCGCCCGACCTGCCACCCCGCCCGCGTCTTCGCCCTCCGCGTCTCCGCCGCCGCGCGCGGCTCAGCCCGCTCCCGACCCCGCACAGCAGCGATTTTTGTGCGAGTCGCAATGCGAGCGCGAGGCGACCCCGGGCGACCGCGCCACCTGCCGCCTGCATTGCGGCCAGACCTACCGCGCCCCGCAGCCGGGCGCGCCGGTGTCGAGCACCAGCGTCGGCGGCACGACGACCTACAGCTTCGCCCCCGGCGGCGGCTCGGTGCCGGTGACGACGACGCAAGGCCCCGCCTACACCCCCGCGCAGCCGGGCACCACGGCGGCCACGTACAACCCTCAGGCCGCGCAGCAACAGCAGCAGCAGATCGCCGCCTGCCAGTCCACCTGCGACCGCGAGGCCTCGGCGACCGACCGCGCCACCTGCCGCAACAACTGCGGCGCGGTCGGCACGGTGGTCGGCCCCGCGGCCCCGAGCCAGTGGGTCCTCGGCCCGGCGCCGACCATGACCGACGCCGAGCAGCGCGCCGCGGTCATCCGCTCGTCGAACGGCGTGGTCCAGGGCGGCGCGCCGCGCCCGGTCACCGCGGCCCCGAGTCAGCCCGGCCCGCGTCCGGCCGCCGGCCCGACCCCCACCCCGGCGACCCCGGGCCAGGCCACCTTCACCGTCCCCGCCCAGCCGCAAAACCCCCACTGCGCCGCCCATGCCCAGAACTGCAAGGTCAGCTGCGCCAGCGAGCAGACGACCTGCAGCAACCAGTGCGACGGGGGCAAGATGTCCGAGACCGACCGCGCGACCTGCAAGCTGACCTGCACCGGCGCCGGCGACTCGTGCCGCGACGACTGCCGCATGAAAGAGGCCGCCTGCAAGCCGGCCGTGTACCACTGAGCGATCGCGGCTGTCCATGCGGACATGCCCTAAAGGACATGTCCGGCGCGCCATGACCATTCGGACATGCCCCCATGAGCATGTCCACTATATAAAAAGAAATTTCAGCCGGGGATCGGCACGTCGCAGCCGAACACCACGTCGACGTCGTCGACCAGCCCGTCCTTGAGCGCGTCGCAGGCGGTGCCATGGAAGGTGATCGTGTTGGTGCTCGGGTCGTACGTCCAGCCGTTGCCGGCGTCGTTCGGCAGCCCCGGGATCATGTCCTCAAAAAACACGTAGATCTCGCTCGGGTCGTCCGGCACGGTGTCGAGCTCGAAGGTGCACGAGACCACCGCGCCGGCGATCGCCTCGAGCGCCGCCTCGAGCGAGGCCGGGTTGTTGGCGTTGTAGGGCATGCCCGTGCCGCCGCTCGTGGCGATCTCGGCCAGCGAGCCGAGGATCCCGTCCGAGAACCCGACCGCGTAGGTCGGCACCGAGATCGCCTGCGCGAACAGCTCGGCGGCCGCGGACGGCCCGTCGTTGGGGTCCTGGCACTCGCCGCTCTCGTTGCCGTCGGTGATCAGCAGCACCGCGTTGCCGCGCGTCGGGTCCTGGATCTGCGGCTCGCCGACCAGCGCCTTGAGCGTATTGCCGGTGCTCGTCTCCGGGTCGCCCGAGTCGCACAGGTAGCCGTTGCCCTTGTCCGCCAGGAATTGCTGGATCGCCCCGCCGTTGAACTCGGCCAGCGGCACCACGATCGTGCCGGCCGAGCAGCCGTTGCCGACGCACGCCGAGTAGGTCACGAGCCCGAACCGGATCTCCTCGTTGAAGGTCGTCACCAGCTTGAAGATCGCGTCCTTCGCCACCTCCCAGCGGTTCTTGTCCGAGTCCTGGACGTCGCCGTCCATGCTGCCGCTGCGGTCGAGCACGATCATCACGTTGGGCACGACCTGGGTCAGCGCGAACTCCTGGGCCCCACACTCCCCGCCGATCTCGCACACGCCGTCGTTGCAGGTCTGGCCGCCGTCGCAGTCCTCGTCGAACACGCAGCCGCCCGCCGGCAGGCACTGGCCCGACCACGAGCCGCAGTGCTGGCCTTCGGGACAGTCCTGGTCGCCGCTGCAGCCCGGGCCGCCGGTGGTCGTCGGCGCGCTGGTCGGCGAGCCGCTCGGGTCGACGCTGGTAGTCGCGTCGCTGTCGCCTCCGGTCGTCTCGCCGCCCGTCCCCGCCGTCACGCCGGTGGCGCCGCTCGCCCCCGTGATGCTGGTCGGCGCGGTCGCCCCGGCCGTGGTCTCGCCGTCGTCGCCGTCGTCGCCGCAGCCCACGACCAGCGCTCCTGCCACCAGCCAACTCGAGATTCGACCCGTCCGCGCGTGCATGACCGACTCCTCCGGCGCGACTGGCGCCAGAATCGCCTCTTACCGGAGCGCGCGCACAGGTGTCAATCAGCCGTCCTCCGACGCACAATCCCCCATCCCGGCGCGCGGCTCAACGGCCCAGCTCGCTTCGCAACGACATGTCCCCGGGGACATGTCAGCTTCTCGCCGACCTCGGCCGCGCCGGTCCAGCTCGCTCGCCGCGACATGTCCCCGGGACAGGTCATCCTCTCGCCGGCCTCGGCAGCGACGGTCCAGCTCGCTCGCCGCCCATGTCTCCGGGAACAGGTCATACGCATCGCCGGCCTCGGCACGCGACGCCCTGACCCCTCCTTTCGGACATGTCCCCGAGGACAGGCGCACTCTCGCCGAGTCGGAAGGCATGCCGCCCGCCCCCGGCAAAGCGAGCGCGAGCGTCCGGCATTTCCGAGCTTGCCGCGATCGGCAAGCCGATCGCGGCCGATGACGCCCTTCACGATCTTCGCGAGCGCGCCTGAGAATCTTCGCGACCCCACCTCGCGGCCGCCGCGCCCCCGGCTGAAAATCCTCGATTTTCTCCCCTGACCCGCCGCATGCATGCGCACGCCGCGTGCCTCTCGCGCGCAGCGTCTGCCTGGTCCTCGCCCTGCTCGCGGGCCCCGTGCGCGCGGCGCCGGCCGATTCGGACCTGAGCGGATCGTTCGACATCGACACCGCGGTGCTCGTCGCCCTCGAGCGCAGCCCGGGCCTGCAGGCGGCGGCCCACCGGATCCGCGCAGCCCTGCACCTGGCCGAGGCCGAGCGCCGGCCCGAGGCCACGCGCCTCACCTTCGACATCTGGCAGGTCCCGCTGGCCCGGCCGTGGGCGTGGAACGAGTCGCCGATGGTCATGCTCGGCCTGCGCCAGCCGGTCCCGGCGGCGGGCAGCCTCAAGCTGCGCTCGGCGGCCCGCCGCAAGGACGCCGACGCCGACACCGCCTCCCGCGACGCCGTCGCCCAGGACCTCGCCACCGCGGTGCGTCACGCCTTCATCGACTACGCCGCCGCGATCGCGCGCCACGGCGTCCATCTCGAGCACCAGCGGGTCAGCGAGCACGTGCTCGGCCTCGCCAGGGCCCGCCAGGTCGTCGGCGGCACGCTCCTCGAGATCGCCCGCGCCGAGACCGAGGTCGCCCGCGCCCGCGCCGACGTCGCCACCGACGCCACCGCCGCCCAGGCCGCGCGCACCCGCCTCAACACGCTGATGGCCCGCGACGCCGACGCCCCGCTCGGCGCCCCGCAGGACCCGGTCGCGGCCACCGTCGCCGTCGACGCCCGCGGCCTCATCGCCGACGCCCAGCGCGGCCGCCCCGAGACCCGCGCCGCCGACGCTCGCCGCGAGGCCGCCGCCCTCGACCTGCGCGCCAGCAAGCGCGAGGCCAACCTGCCGAGCGCGATGCTCGGCGTCGCCTACTTCCCCGCCACCCGGCCGATGCCGATGCACGGCTACGGCCTGATGATCGACCTCCAGCTGCCCTGGCTCTCGGGACAGGCGCGCAAGCGCAGGGACGCCCAGGCCGAGCTCAGCGCCGCGGCGTCCCGCGACGTCGCGCAGGTCAAGCTGGGCATCGCCGGCGAGGTCTCGGGCGCGCTCGCGACCGTGCAGAGCGCGTCGGAGCGCTACCAGGCGCTCGTGCGCGAGGCCGGGCCCGCCAGCGCCCGCGCCCGCGGGGTCGCCCTCACCGGCTACGAGTCCGGCCGCGGCGACTTCTCGGCTCTGCTCGCCGCCGAGGCCGTGCACGTCGAGGTGGCGATGGACGTCATCGCCGCCAAGTCCGACCTCGACCACGCCCTCATCGACCTCGACCGCGCCGTCGGCTCCCCGGTCGCCCGCCGCCCGCTGGTCCCCGGCCCCGCCGACCGCTGAACCTGTCCCGAAGACCACAATCACCTGTCCCGAAGACCATCCGCGAAATCCGCCCGCCCCAGCAAGGTCCATCCCCGCCGCGCCTCACACCTGAGCCAGCCGTCCCGTCAACCGATCCGGACGCATCGCGCCTCACACCCGTCCCCGAGACCAGCCCTTCGCTCCCACGACCCGTCGCCCGCCCGACCCTCCGCGTCCGCCCACCTGTCCCCGAGACCAGCCCGCTCCTCTACCTGTCTCCGAGACCAGCCACCTCTCAAGGACTCCCCGTGCCCCACCCTCACGACCCCGAGAACCTGCGCGAAGGCGCCGAGGCCCCGCCGCCTGGCGTCGCCGTGATGGCGGGCGTGCGCTGGCTGCTCCTGCTCGGCACCCTCGCGGCGGCCTGCTTCTCCTGGTGGTCGTACGCCAGCGCCGAGCCGGCCGCGGTCCAGCACGCCCCGCGCTACCGCTGCCCGATGCACCCGCAGATCACGGCTCATGAGCCGGGCGAGTGCCCGATCTGCCACATGGCGCTCGAGCCGATCGCCGACGAACCGCCCGAGACCGTCTACCGCTGCCCGATGCACCCGCAGATCCAGCAGGCCGAGCCTGGCGACTGCCCGATCTGCGGCATGGACCTCGAGCCCGTCGCCGCCGCCGACGTGGCTGTCTCTCCGGACATGCCCGCAGGGACAGCCGCGATCACCCTCGGCCTCGACCGCCTGCAGGCGATCGGCGCCCGCGTCGTCGTCGCTGGCGAGCACGAGTTCGCGGGCGAGCTGCGCAGCGCCGCCCTGACCGAGTTCTCCGAGGACGGGGCCGCGCGGGTCCACGTGCGCGCGGCCGGCTTCATCGAGCGCATCGCCGTCGCCGAGACCGGGGTGCGGGTGCGCAAGGGTCAGGTGCTGGCGGAGTACTACAGCCCGGAGATCTATCAAGCCCAGGCCGAGCTGGTGGCGGCGCGCGGGTGGTCGGGGCCGGTGGTCGAGGCGGCCCGCCAGCGGCTCGAGCTGCTCGGCCTCTCGACCGCCGCGATCGACCGGGTCGTCAGGACCGGCAAGCCCGACCGCACCACCCCGGTGGTCGCGCCCGCGAGCGGCGTCGTGGTCGCCCGCGCCGCCGTGCTCGGCGCCTACGTGCGCCCCGAGGAGCCGCTCTACGAGCTGCGCGAGGACCACGCGCTCTATCTGGTCGCCGAGCTGCCGGCCGCGCGCGCCGTGTCCGTCAGGACAGGAACCAAGGGACATGTCCGATTCACCAGCCGGCCCGAGCAGGGCCGCGACGTCGCGGTCGACCTGGTCTACCCGAGCGTCGCCGCCGACAGCCGCAGCGTCCGCGTGCGCATGCCGCTGACCAACGACGACCGCGCGCTGGTGGCCGGCATGCCGGCGACCGTGAGCTTCGCGCTGGCGGGCGAGACCGGCGTGGCCGTGCCGCGCGACGCGATCGTCGACGCCGGCGCGCAGCCCTACGTGTTCGTCGACGCCGGCGGCGGCCGCCTGGTCCCGCGCCCCGTCGTGCTCGGCGGGCGCGACGCCGAGTTCGTGCGCGTGCGCGAGGGCGTGAGCGCCGGCGAGCGCGTGGTCGCCGGCGCGACCTTCCTCGTCGACGCCGAGAGCCGCCTGCGCGCCGCGCTGATCCCCGCCGCTGCGCAGCCCACCGCCGCGCACGCCGACCCGCACGCGCAGCACGCCGGCCACGCCCCGTAGCCCTTTCCTCGAGCCGCCATGATCACCGCCATCGGCAAGCTGATCGACGCCTGCGCGCACCACCGCGGCCTCGTGATCATGGCCTACCTCGTGCTCGGCTGGCTGGCCCTGCGCGCCCTGGAGCGCGTCCCGATCGACGCCGTGCCGGACCTCTCCGATCCGCAGGTCATCGTCTTCACCGAGTGGCGCGGGCGCTCGCCGACATTGGTCGAGGACCAGGTCACCTACCCGCTCACCGCCTCCTTGCTGGCCGCCCCCGGCGTCGAGGCCGTGCGCGGCTACTCGATGTTCGGCATGTCCTTCGTCCACGTCCTGTTCGCCGAGGACGTCGACGTCTACTGGGCCCGCTCGCGGGTGCAAGAGTACCTGGCCGGCATCGGCCCGCGCCTGCCCGAGGGCGCCAGCGTCACTCTCGGGCCCGACGCCACCGGCATCGGCTGGGTGTTCGAGTACGCCCTGGTCGATCGCACGGGTCAGCACGACCTCGCCGAGCTGCGCGCCCTCCAGGACTTCGAGCTGCGCTACGCGCTCGAGAGCGTCCAGGGCGTCGCCCAGGTCGCCAGCGTCGGCGGCTACGAGCGCCAGTTCCAGGTCCAGCTCGACCTCGAGCGCCTGCGCGCCCACGGCCTCGGCGTCGCCGACGTCGCCGACGCCGTGCGCAGGACCTCGGGCGAGTCGTCGGGGCGGATCCTGGAGCTCGGCGGGCGCGAGGCCTTCGTGCGCGGCCGCGGTTACTTGCAGGACCTCGCCGGCCTCGAGTCGGCTGTCCTCAAGGCCAGCCCCGAACTCGGCGCCCCGCTGCGGCTCGGCGACGTCGCCGACGTCCGGTTCGGCCCCGACATCCGCCGCGGCCTGGCCGAGCTCGACGGCCAGGGCGAGGTCGTCGGCGCCATCGTCGTCGCGCGCTACGGCGTCAACGCCCGCGACGTCATCGAGCGCGTCAAGGCCCGCCTCGACGAGGTCGCCGCCGGCCTGCCGCCGGGCGTCGAGGTCGTCACCACCTACGACCGCAGCGGCCTCATCGACCGCGCGATCGACACCCTCAAGGCCGCGCTGGTCGAGGAGGGCGTCGTCGTCGCCCTGGTGATCTTGCTGTTCCTCCTCCACGTGCGCAGCGCTCTGCTGCCGATCGTCGGCCTACCGCTGGCGGTGCTGCTGGCGTTCTTGCCGATGGCCTGGCTCGGGATCCCCGCCACCATCATGAGCCTCGGCGGGATCGCCATCGCCATCGGCGCCACCGTCGACGCCGAGATCGTCATGGTCGAGGCCTGCCACAAGCGGCTCGAACATGCCCCCAAGGACATGTCCGAAGAGCAACGCCGCAGCCTGCTCGCCGAGGCCGCGCGCGAGGTCACCCCCGCGATCTTCTTCTCCCTGCTGATCATCGCCGTCGCCTTCATCCCGGTGTTCGGGCTCGAGGGTCAGGCCGGGCGCCTGTTCAAGCCGCTCGCCTACACCAAGACCTTCGTCATGCTGGCGGCCGCGCTGCTCAGCGTCACCCTCGCGCCGGCCCTGCGCGACCTGCTGGTGCGCGGCAAGATCTACAGCGAGCAGCGCCACCCGATCTCGCGCCTCATCCGCGCCGTCTACGAGCCGTTCGTCTACGTCGCCCTCCGCAAGCCGCGGACCACCCTGGCGATCGGCCTGTTCGCGGTGCTGTCGGCGATCCCCGTGTTCATGCGGCTCGGCAGCGAGTTCATGCCGGCGCTGAACGAGGGCGACATCCTCTACATGCCGACCACCTTCCCCGGCCTCTCGATCGAGGAGGCCAAGCGGCAGCTCGCGCGCCAGGACGCCCGGCTCGCCGCGTTCCCGGAGGTCGAGCGGGTGTTCGGCAAGGTCGGGCGGGCCGAGACCGCGACCGACCCTGCGCCGCTCAGCATGGTCGAGACCGTGGTGATGTTGCGGCCGCCGGAGCAGTGGCCGAAGGTCACGCGCGAGCGCTGGTGGAGCGGCTGGGCCCCGTCGGTCCTGCGCGGCCCGCTGACGCGGGTCTGGCCCGAGGAGACGCCCGAGACCTGGGACGAGCTGGTGGCCAAGCTGTCGGCCGACCTGCAGATGCCGGGCTGGACGCAGGCCTTCACCATGCCGATCCGGGCCCGCGTCGACATGCTCACCACCGGCGTGCGCACCCCTGTCGGCGTCAAGGTGTTCGGCCGCGACCTGCCCGCGATCGAGGCCGCCGGGGCCCGCGTCGAGGCCATCCTGCGCGACCTCCCCGGCACGCGCAGCATCCTCTACGAGCGCTCGCTCGGCGGCGTCTACGTCGACATCGTCCCGCGCCGCGACGACCTCGCCCGCCACGGCCTGCAGGTCGCCGATCTCGGTGAATTCGTCGACCTCGCGATCGGCGGCGAGCCGATCGCCGCCACCATCGACGGTCGGCGCCGCTACACCGTGCAGCTGCGGATCGCCGAGGACCTGCGCGGCGACCTCGACCGCCTGCGCGAGCTCCCGGTCGCCGTGCCTGGGCCCGCGAGCGCCGTCACCCGCACCGTGCCGCTGGCCGAGGTCGCCGACGTCGCGCTCGCCGAGGGCCCGCCGATGCTGCGCAGCGAGGCCGGCCTGCTCGTCGGCTACGTCTACGTCGACATCGAGCCGTGGCGCGACCTCGGCGGCTACGTCAGCGACGCCCGCGCCCGCGTCGACGCCGCGCTCGCCTCGGGGGAGCTCGTCCTCGGCCCCGGGATGTACCTGAAGTGGACCGGCCAGTACGAGCAGATGCAGGCCATGGAGGCGCGGATGCGGGTCCTCATCCCCCTCGCCCTCGCGCTGGTGGCCCTGCTGTTGTGGCTGCAGTTCCGCGACCTCACCGAGGTCCTCATCGTCCTGCTGTCGATCCCGTTCGCCCTGGTCGGCAGCGCCTGGCTGCTCTGGTGGCTCGACTACCGGCTCTCGACCGCCGTGTGGGTCGGCATCATCGCCCTCGTCGGCCTCGCCGCGCAGACCGGCGTCGTGATGATCGTCTACATCGACCAGGCCTTCTATCGGCGGCTGCGGGCCGGCAAGATCCGCGACCTCGACGACATCATCTGGGCCCACATGGAGGGCACCGTCCAGCGGGTCCGCCCCAAGTTGATGACGGTCGCCTCCATGATGTTGGGGCTCGTGCCGCTGCTGTGGGCCACCGGCAGCGGCGCCGACGTGATGAAGCGGATCGCGGCGCCGATGGTCGGCGGCCTGGTGTCCAGCGCCTTCCTGACCCTCGAGCTGATCCCCGTCGTCTACACTTACTGGCGTTACGCACAGCTCCGCCGGTCTCAACGGACAGGTCGCCCGCTGGCCGAGATCTGCGGACTGCCCCCCTGAGCGCGCAGACCCCCGTACGCATGCGAAGGCGCGCAAAATTGCCCGCGCGCCCCGCCCCGGCGGCTCTGGCGCCGCCTACACGTGGGCGTGATCCGTCGCTGACGATTTTTCGCTACAGTCATTGAAGTGCCGACGGCCATCACGGACGGAGCAGGCTCCGCTCCTGTGGCGAGACGTTCGCCTGCGTCCGCCTCGCTCGGCGACGCACGGATCCGCCAGATCCGCCTCGCCATCATGGCCTTCGTCGGGCTGACCACGACCCTCGTGGGCGCGGCGATCCTGAGCACCGCCGGGCCCGAGCAGGACTGGGACCGGCTGTCCGGGGTCGTCTACGTCGTCATCGCCGCGTTCTGCTTCGCCACCTGCTCGCTGACCCGCACCAAGCTGACCCGCACCTCCGAGCTGATGATGCTCGGCACCGCGTACGGCGGCACCGCCGGGGTCGTCATCACCAGCAAGCCCGACACCGCCCTGCTGGCCGGGGTCGCCGCCCTGACCCTCGTCGTGTTCCTGCCCGGCATCGCCATCCGCACCCGCGGCCGCTCCGGCATCGCCCACATCGTCACCATCAGCGCGGTCTACATCGTCAGCGTGATCGCCCGCCTGGTCCTGCGCGAGGACGAGACCGCGACCCAGTTCGGCGACATCGCCATCAAGCTGCTGGTGCCCCCGACCGCTTTCTGGCTGCAGTGGTTGATGGCGCGCGCCCTCAACCAGCGGATCATGGAGGCGCTGGCCGAGAGCGAGCGCGCGCGCAACGCCCTGGCGGTCTCCAACCAGCTGCTCGAGCTGACCAACCGCAGCCTCGAGGCCGCGCGCATCGACGCCGAGCGGGCCCGCGACGGCGCCGAGACGGCCAACCGGGCCAAGAGCGCCTTCCTGGCCAACATGAGCCACGAGCTGCGGACCCCGCTCAACTCGGTCATCGGCTACACCGAGATGATCATCGACGAGGCCCGCGAGGACCGCCAGCGCCCGATCAGCGGGGTCCTGCCCGACCTGCGCAACGTCGTCCTGGCGGCCAAGCACCTGCTCGGCCTCATCGGCGGCGTGCTCGACCTCTCGAAGATCGAGGCCGGCCGCATGGAGCTGGTCCCCGAACAATTCGACCTCGACGAGTTCGTCCGCGAGGTCGAGCAGACCATCTTGCCCGCGGTGCGCCGGCGCAACAACCAGCTGCACGTCCAGTGCGACGGCGAGATCGGCTGGATCGTCACCGACCGCGGCAAGCTCAAGCAGGTGCTGCTCAACCTGCTCGGCAACTCGGCCAAGTTCACCAGCGAGGGCCAGATCTTCCTCCGCGCCCGCCGCGAGCCCGCCCGCCTGGTGTTCGAGGTCCGCGACACCGGCATCGGCATCGACCCGTCCAAGCTGAACCTCATCTTCGAGAAGTTCACCCAGATCGACGCCACCTCGACCCGCCGCTACGAGGGCGCCGGCCTCGGCCTCGCCATCACCCGCGAGCTGTGCACGATGATGGGCGGCACGATCGCCGTCACCAGCGCGATCGGCGACGGCACCGCCTTCACCGTCGTCATGCCGACCCATCCGACCCTGCCCGACCGCGCGACATGACCCGCCTTTGGGACATGTCCTCGCGGGCATGTCCCATACGACATATCGCCTCATGCCTTTTCCTTGCGACATGTCCCCTGGAACATGTCCCTACGCCGGCCCCGGACCCGTCGCTCGTCCGGCTTCATCGGGCTTGTGAGCCGCCCGCCCGCGCTGATATGCCGGGACGACCCCCCGTATGTCCTGGCTAGCGATCGACCCCGCCCCCATCACGCGCCGCGAGCCCGTCCCCGGCGCGCCGAGCCTGCAGATCTTCGCCGGCAAGCCGCACGCGCTGGCGTTCCTGGCCGACGGCACCCTCGTCGTCGGCGGCAGCCGCGAGCTCACCACGCACGATCCATCGGCGCCCACCCCTCCGCGCGCCGCCTTCGACCTCGGCGGCGGCGTCGAGTGGATGACCGCCCACCCCGACGGCGTCTCGGTAATCGCCGCGGTCCGCAGCTCGCGCGGCAGCGCCGTCGTGCGCGTCTGGCCGGCCACCGGCGAGCTCGTCCGCCTGTTCACCGAGCCCAGCTTCGGCTGGGTGTTCACCGCCAACCTCTCGCCCGACGGTGCGCAGCTGGTCTGGCGTCGCAACGGCGTCCCGCCGAGCCTGTGCACCGTCGACCTCGCGACCGGCGCGCAGGTCCGCGAGCTCGAGCTGCCGCTGGAGCTCAACGGCGCCTCCACCCTCGCCGTGCGCCCCGACGGCGCGGTCTACATCGCCGGCGCCGGCCGCAGCGGGCAGCTCGTTCACCCGGACGGCCAGGTCGAAGGGATCCCCGTGTTCGACAGCTTCTCCGCCCCGTTCTTCGCCACCGGCGGGACCGTGCTCACCATCGACGGCAAGCGGTTCGGCCTCGTCGACGGCAAGCTCGACTCCTTCGCGGGCCTGTCGCAGGGCGCCCGCCAGGCCAGCATCACCTTCGACCGGCGCCACCTCGCCTTCCACATGCCGCTGCGCCACGTGCAGGTGTGGGACGTGACGGCGCGCTGCGTGATCTTCACCGCCGAGCAGCGCGGCGCCAACGGCACGACCCCGTGGTGGCGCGGCCAGTCGGCGGCCGCCGGGGCGACGCACGTGGCGGCGATCCAGCACCTGGACGCGAGCGTGGAGATCTGGCGCATCGACCAGCCAGGCGAGCCGAGCGCGCGGCTGCACGGCTACAGCCAGGGCGCACGCCGCCTGCAGTTCCACGGCGGCGCGCTGACGGCCCATACGCTGCAGCCGGCCAACACCCACCCCGCGGTGATGGAGATCGATCTGCAGAGCGGCGCCGCGCAGCTGCTGAGGGAGCGGCGCGTCCACGACATGGTCCGCACCGCCGACGGCCAGCGCATGCTCGTCCTCCACGAGGAGGAGGCCGGCGGTTCGTCGGTCACCCACTTCGACGCCGCCGGCGAGCCGCGCGAAAATTTTCCGGTGCAGAAGGCCGCGGCCGAGCTGGCGCTGGCGCCCAACGCCAGCACCTGGGCCGTCACCTCGCACACCTGGGCCAGCAGCGCCGACCCCACCGTGCACGCCCAGTGGCGCGCCTTCGGGGCCGCGAAGTGGGCCAAGACCATCAAGGCCCGCAGCTACTTCCACGCCCTCGACCTGGGCGACACCGCGGCCGCCGTCATGATCGGCCCCGAGCTCACCGTCGTCGCCCTCGGCAAGAGCAAGCCCCTCCTGACCGTCACGATCGCCGACACCGTGCGCGACCTGGCCCTCAGCCGCGACGGCGCCCACGTCGGCCTCGCCTGCGACGACAAATCCCGCCTCGTCCACGTCGCCTCCGGCGTCGTCACCGAGCTCCCGCACGGCGTCCCCGGCGAGCGCCAGTGGCCCAAGTGCGTCTGCTTCGACGACCGCGGCGTGTGGCTGTTCTTCGGCTTCCCCTCCGGCGCGATCACCCAGCACCGCGTCCTCACCGGCGCCCTCGTCGCCACCCACCACGCCCACACCGACGAGGTCCGCGCCCTCGCCTGGCACGACGGCAGCCTGTGGAGCAGCGGCGAAGACGGCACGATCCTCCGCTGGGGCGACCTCGGCGGATAGCGGCTCGATCGCACATGTCCCTGTGGACATTCCTCAAAAGACATGTCTCTAGAGACATCTCGGTCCCAGGCGCGACGTCACGCGTGTCCTGGAGGACATGTCCGGTCCCGCCCGCCGATTCGTCCGTCACCGGCCGTCCGGCGTGACGGTCCGGCCGCCCCCGCGACCAGGCTCACACCGAGCGCCGCCGCCCGGCTGCGTCGCCGCGCCGCACGCTGCGATCGCCCCTGAAAGCCCCGCCGGTTTTCGGTACACCCTCGCCATGTCGACTGGATCGGTCTCGCGTCCGCGCCTCTTCGTCGGCGGCGTCATGCTCCTGCTGCTCGCGCCGATCCTCGTCCAGGGCCTCGTGCGCCTGCTGTCCTCCTGGACAGGTGAGCCTCACCTCGCCCTGCCCGTCACCCTCGCCGCGCTGCTCGCCGTCGCCCTCGCCACCGCCGTCGCTCTCGTCCGCCGCGCCTTCCACCCGCTCGTCGCATGGGCCGCCGGCGGGCTCGCCGGGGGCCTCC
This sequence comes from Nannocystis bainbridge, assembly GCF_028368995.1. Classification (GTDB taxonomy): domain Bacteria; phylum Myxococcota_A; class Polyangia; order Nannocystales; family Nannocystaceae; genus Nannocystis; species Nannocystis bainbridge. The sequence goes on from NZ_JAQNDL010000001.1 coordinate 2,803,920, forward strand.
TGCTCGTCCTCACCGGCGCCCCGCTGGCCGCCCTCGCCACCGCCGCCAGCCTCGGCGGCCTGCTCGTGCTCGGCCTCCCGCTCGCCGCCCGCGCCCCGCTCCCGCGCGGCCGCATCACGGCCGCCCTGTGGGCCCTGCTCGCCGCCATCGGCCTGCTGCAGTTCGCCCGCATGAGCGTCTTCATGGCCGATCCGACCCAGCGGTGGGGCGCGCTCGCCGACGCCGAGTTCATCTCGCGCCACTCCTGCCTCACCAGCTACGTGCACGGCGCCGAGCTCGCCCGGCGCGGCGACGCCAACATCTACGACGACCGCTACGGCTTCGAGCCCGCGGCGCCCGGGCCCGAGCTGCCGTCGGCGATCGACATCGGCCCGCTCACCATGGACACCTACGAGTACCCGCCGCAGTTCCTCGCCTTGCCGCGGCTGATGCTCGCCCTCACCTCCGACTTCATGGCCATCCGCGCCCTGTGGTTCGCCTTGACCGCAGTCGTGTTCGTCGGTGTCAGCCTCGCCCTCGCGCGCTGGCTCGGCGGCGAAGCCGAGCGGCGGGCCCGCCTCCTCGTCATCGCCATCGGCCTGTCGCCGCCGCTGCTCATCACCGCCTACTTCGGCAACTTCCAGATCATGGCCATGGCCCTGTCGGCGCTGGCCATGCTGGCGATCGTCCAGGGTCGCACGCGCAGCGGCGCCGCCCTGCTCGCCTTCGTCATCAGCGCCAAGATCTTCCCCGGCATCCTCGGCGTGTGGTTGCTGGCCTCGCGCCGCTGGGCCGCCGCCGCCTGGACCGTGCTGTTCGCCGGCCTCTACGCCCTCCTCGCCCTGCTCCTGTTCGGCGCCCGCCCCTACGAAGATTTCCTCGGCTACCACCTGCCGCGCCTCGCCAGCGGCGAGACCTTCGCCTTCCTCAGCCAGCCGCTGCCCTCGATGTCCAACCTCGGCGTGTTCGGCGTGCCCTTCAAGGCGCGGATCGCCGGCTGGGGCGGCAGCGAGGCCGACGCCTGGGCCCTCGCCCGTCAGCTCGCCTGGGGCTACACCCTCGTCCTGTTCGTCGTCGCTGTCTCGTCCGGCTGGCGAAGGCCCGCGCCGACCACCCCGCGCGGTCGCGCCGTCATGCTCGGCGAGTGGTTCGGCCTGCTCGCCCTCGGCGCCATGCGCAGCCCGTTCGCCCCGCCCGAGGCGATCATCCCCCTCGTCTGGGCCCTCGCCTTCCGCGCCGCCGCGGCCGAGCGCCGCCGCGAGGTCGTCGCCGTCGTCGCCGTCTGGATCGCCATCATGATCATGATCCCCTCCGCGACCCAGCCGGTCGCGATCCTCGCCCTCGTCGTCCAGGCCCTCGTCTACGCCGCCGCCCTGTGGCTGGCCCTCGCCGGCCGCAAGTCCACCTGACCGGGCCCGATGGGATGTGGCGGTTCGGGCATGTCCTCACGGGCATGCCCACAAGACCATGTCCAAATCGACATGTCTTAAAAAACATGTCCTGAAGAACAGCCTCACCCCGGGTGCGACGCCAGCCACGCCTCGATGCGCCGCTGCGCCTCGGCCGGATCGGCGAGCGGCAGCCCCTCGGCCGCGGTTCTGGCGAGCGCCCGGCCGGCCGGCCGATCGCGGCGCCAGCGGGCCGTCGCGGTCCCCAGGTGGTCGAGCACGATCTCGAGCCCCGCCGAGGGGTTCATCGCCACGATCGCGCGGCCGCGGGCCAGCAGCGGCGCCGCCTCCGTCGCGCGCTTGCTGGCCACCAGCGCCTCGCCCAGCAGGTGGGCCGCGAACCCCACCTCCACGTGCTCCGGCCCGAACACGCGCTCGCGGATCGCCAGCGCCTGCTGCAGCGGCGCGATCGCCTCGGCCGGGCGCCCGTCCATCTGCAGCACGATCCCCAGGTCGTAAAAGATCCACGACGCCTCGCTGCTGGCCTGCTCCCCGCGCGCCTGCGCGATCGCCTCGCCGCGGCGCAGGTGCGCCTCCGCGGCCGCGAACTCGCCGCGCGACGCCAGCTCGAGCGCCAGGTTGCACAGCGGCGTCAGCAGGGCCATCGCCTCGCTCCCGTGCGCCTCCTCGGCCACCGCCAGCGAGCGACGGTTGAGCCCCAGGCACTCCGCCTCGCGCCCCGTCTGGCACGACGCCACCGCCAGCCCGGCCAGCGTCTCGGCCACCGCCGGGTGGGCCCCGCCCAGGCTGCGTTCGCGGATCGCCAGCGCCCGGCGGAAGTGGCCCAGCGCCGCCTCGTGCTCGAGCCGCTGCACCGCCACCCGCCCGAGGTTGTGCAGCACCACCGCCACGTCCGGGTGGTGCTGGCCCAGCACCTGCTGGCGCAGCGCCAGCGACTCGCGCAGCAGCGCCTCCGCCTCGTCGAGCCGGTTCTGGTCCATGCGCGACGACGCCAGCGCGTTGGCGGCCCGCACGAAGTCGAGCGGCGCCTCGCGCTTGCGCGACTCGGCCAGCGCCAGCGCCCGCGTCTGCACCTCGGCCGCCTCCACCAGCCGGTCCGCGCCGGACAGCGTCAGCCCGAGCGCCATCAATTGGGCCAGCCGCGGCGTCGGCGGGTCACCGATCCGTCGCAGCTTGGCGTCGGCGACATCGCTCCACAGCAGCGCCTCGGCCGGCTCGCGCAGGCGCACCCCGTTGACGTGGCTGAGCTGCGTCGCCGCCGTCGCGGCCACCTCGTCGTGGCCGGCCGCCTCGGCCACCGCGAACGCCCGCCGCAACGTCGCTCGCGCCTCCGCGTACTCGGCCGCGGCCGCCTGCGCCGACCCGTGGCGGACCAGCGCCTCTGCCAGCGCCGGCGCGTAGCCGACAGCCTCTGCCGCCTCCACCGCCCCGCGCGCCGCGTCGCGGGCCGTCTTGAACCTGCCCGCGTCGAACTCCGCCTTGGCCGCCGCCAGCCGGTCGCGCAGCCCTGCCACCGCCTCGACCTGGGCCGGCTCGCGCGGCGGCGGCAATCGCTCCGCCTCGGCGCGCAGCGTCGCCAGCTCGGCGCAGCGGGCCAGCGGCGTCAGCCCCGAGGCCGCCTGGGCCGCCCCGCGGACCGCGTCGAAGTCGGCCGCCTGCAGCACCCCCGCCACCGCCGCCAGCTCGGCCCGCCGGCGCTCGAGGCAGCCTTCGTGCAGCGCCTGGACCTCGGGCGCCAGCCCGCCCGCATGGCGCAAGAGACATGCCCTTTCGGTCATGTCCTGAAGTTCATCCGCGTACGCGTCGAGCCGGTGGGCCGCGGCCGCCCACGCGTCGGCCGCGAACGGCGCCGCCGTGGCCAGCACCGCCGCCCGCGCCGCTGCCCGCCCGCCCTCGTCCCAGCCCGGCACCAGCCCCGCCGCGGTCCGGCACTGCGCCGCCACCTGGCCCTCAGGACCTGTCCTTGCCGCCATGTACCCAAAGCCAGCCGCGATCGCGACCGCCGCCAGCGCCCCGGCCGCGATCAGCCGCCGCGTGCGCCGCTGGCCCGCCTCGGTCAGCGCCGCCAGCAGCGCCGCCATGTCGGGGAAGCGGCCGTCGGGGTCGAGCGTCAGCCCGCGGCGCAGCACCGCCGCCACCGCCGCCGGGACCTGGCCTCGCGGCGCCCGCAGCTCGCCCGCGAACACCTGCGGCGCCAGCTCCTCGACCCGGCGACCGACGAACGGCCGCGCCCCGTACAGCCCCTCCCACAGCGACACGCAGAAGCCGAACTGGTCCGAGCGGGCGTCGGCCGGCGCGCGCATCATCTGCTCCGGGGCCATGTACGCCGGCGTCCCGAGCAGCGTCCCGGCCTCCGTCAGCGGCCCTGACAGCGCCGACGCGTCGGCCGCGAACAGCCGCGCCGTATCGGTCAGCGCCAGCGGCAGCCGCGGCGACGCGCCCGGCTCCTCGTCGCCGAGCGCCGGCACCCGGGCGATCCCGAAGTCGACCACGCAGACCCGCCCGCTGGCGTCGATCATCGCGTTGTCGGGCTTGAAGTCGCGGTGGACCAGCCCGGCCGCGTGCGCCGCTGCCAGCCCGCGGCCGGCCTGCAGGTAGGCCGCCAGGATCTCGCGCCACTTCCTCGCCTGTCTCTTCTGCCATGTCCTCAGGGTCAGGCCGTCGAAGAACTCCATGGCCAGGAACACCCGCCCGTCGGCGCTGCCGACCGCGTAGACCTGGACCACGTTCGGGTGCGAAAGCTTGGCCAGCGCCTGCGCCTCGCGCAGCATCCGCGCCCGCCCGAACGAGCCCTCGTGCTCGCCCGCGTGCATCCACTTGAGCGCGACGCAGCGGTCGAGCTCCTCGTCGTAGGCCAGGTAGACCGCCCCCATCCCGCCGACCCCGAGCTGACGGATCACCGTGTAGCGGTCGATGCGGAACGGCTGCGGCGCCGCGACGTCTCGCGCCGGCGGCCCCGACTCGTGCCGCGTCGGGACCTCGCTCGGGTCGCTTGTGGCCGCCGGTTCCACCCTGGCCGCACCAGCGTACCGAGCCGGTCCCGCGACGGGAACGCCGACGGATCACTGTCCCGCAATTCGGCGACATTTCGCCGCGCAAGTGCGAATCGGGCCCTCGCCCAGCCGGCGCGCGCCTTCGAGCCGTGCGCCCGCGCCGCCGTCACTCGGGATCGCAGGCCCCGTCGCAGAAGTTCTCGATCTGCCCACCTGGCCGCAGGAACATGTCGATCTGCGTCCGGATCTTCGGGTTGCGGCGGACATTCTCGTGCACGTTGTACTCGCCGGGCGGCTCCTTCGGGATCTCCGCCTCGATCCCCGGCAGCTCGGGCACGTGATAGTCGACGTTGACCCCGGCCGAGCCCGCCGACGGCGCAGGTGTGGTCTGCAGGCCGTAGACCGGCCGGGCCGGCGGGTCGAGCAGATCGATCCCCGTCGCCCGCATCAGCAGCTCGCTGGCGAGGTTGTTGACCGAGTGATCGCCGATGCCATACGAGAACAGGATCTTGCGCGCCGGGCTGTCCTCGTACGGCTGCTGCAACACCCGCGGCGCGTAGGTCAGCGGGTCGACGCGGTCCCAGGTGTGCTGGCTGAGGGCGATGAACTTCTGGATCAGCAGCGGCTCGTCGCCGATCACCACCTTGACGATGTCGAACAGCATCGAGAACGAGCCCGAGCGCGTCATCATCAGCGAATACGGCCCGCCGCCGACGTCGAGCACCGCCTTCTCGACCACCGGCGACAGCGCCATGAACGTCAGGCCGAAGATCGAGCCCTGCGAGATGCCGTACCAGTAGACCTCGTCCGGCGCGTAGAGCAGCTGACCGAACGCCTCGAGCTCGGCGCTGTCCGCCAGCGTGGTCTGGATCGCGTACGACAGCGCCAGCTGGTTGGCGAAGCCCTGGTGCAGCCGGTCGGTGAACAGGAACAGGTCGGACGGGTCCTCGAAGATCGTCTCGACCACCACGCCCTGGTCCTCGAGCGCCATCCCGGCCCACTCGGTGGCGACCATGATGAACTTGCGCTCGGTCGAGAACGCCCGCATCGCGCTCCAGTTGATCTCCTCGCGCTCGCCGAAGAACCCGTGGCCGTACTGGATGATGCGCGCCGGCTCGAAGTCGGCCGCGAGCGGCCACACCGACCTCGGCACCTGCAGCGTGAACGGGACCCAGATCGTCCCGTTGGCCGCCGGCTTCCCGTCGGGCCCGCGGTGGATCCGCGCCATCGGCTCGTCGGCCTCGAGGTACAGCGGCACCTCGAACTTGCCCTCGACCCGCAGCGCGAACTCCTCGCTGTAGTCGGGGATCACGTTGTCGAACTCGATCGCCGGCCCGGCCGCGCCCAGCGTCGCGATCACGTCCTCGCGGATCGCCAGCAGGTCATCGGTGTTGCGCGCCTCCGAGGCCGTCGTGAAGTCCCACGCCAGCTGCAGCCCCGCGCGCGCCACCCCGGCCTGCTCGAGCACCGGGAAGATCTGCTCCTCGTAGCGCTGCGCCAGCGGCTCCAGCACCGCATGCCCCGCGACATCGCCCTGCAGCACGTGGGCGAAGCCCAGCGGCGGCGCCACGGCCGTCCCATCGGCCGCCACAAGCCCCTGGAACGCCACCACGTAGCGCGCGCTGTCCTTCAGCCGCACGAACGGCCGCACGATCAGCGCCTGCCGCGTCGGGTCGTCCGTCATCGCGTCGAGCTCGACCCAGTGCGGCACCAGCTCGCCGGTCTCGACCTCGATCAGCAGCGTCGGGCTGCTCGCCGTCAGCGTCGCGTCGCCGTCACCTGTATGAAAGGTCAGGTTCTTGGTGTCGATGCCCTCCGGGAACAGCGCCAGGATCGGCATGTGGTGCGAGAACCCGTCGGTCGGGTGCGCCGCCAGGTTGTCGATCGACGCGCCCATCATGGTCTTTGGGACAGCCTGCTCCGTCAGCGCCACCCGCACCCCGTTCGGCAGCCCCGCGTCCTCGACCAGGAAGAAGTCCGACGGGTACGGCAGCAAGCAGTCGGCCGCGTACGCGATCGGGTTGCAGCCCTCCGGCACCTCCGCCGGCGGCAGCGGCTCGCCGGTCGTCGGCTCCTCGGTCGTCGCGCTCGTCTCGGTCGTCGTCGCCTCGGTCGTCGTCGGCGTCACGTCGGTCGTCGGCGTCCCGGTCGTCGTCGCCGCGCTCGTCGAGCTGGCGTCTTCCGTCGTCGCCGAGCCGGCGTCGCCGCAGGCCAGCACCATCAGCGCCGCCAGCGACGCCAGACACGAACAGGGGAACGAGGACCGCGGGTGCTTCATGATCGGCCGATCATAAGCGCCGGCGGACAAATCCGGCGCGCCCGCCCTCGCGGGCCCGCTCACCCTCGCCAGCCCCCGCGAGCCGGAGCGAAGATCGGGCCGACGACGCCAAGGCCCGCCTCCGCGCCAAACCATGCGCCCGAGGCTCTCGCTCTCCGGGCTCGCGCCCTCGGGCGCCCCAGGGCGACCGCACCACCTCCGCCGCCTCACGCACCTCGCGCACGGGCCACAAACGCCGGCCCGAGCCGGCTCACGGCCGCCCGGACGGCAGCGCCCGCCGCACCAGCGCCACGTACACCAGCAGCCCCACGGGCCCGAGCATCAGCGTCAGCACCTGGCACGGCACCACCAGCAAGCGCGAGCTGCCGCGCGCCGCCGCGTCGCGACCGATCCACGCGCCGACCCACAGATCGAACGCCAGGTAATGCACCCACCCGGCCAGCATCACCCACGGGTTCTGGAACAGCCGCATCACGCCCTCGAGCGAGTTGAAGGCCCGCAGGTCCTCCGTCGTGAAGTGCGGCAGCAGGATCGCCAGGTAGATCGCCGACAGCAGCAGCGAGAACACCCCGCTGTACACCAGCCGCTGCGTCACGCGAGCCCGCGGCGCCAACCACAGCAGCACCCAGCCGGCCAGGGTCGCGGAGTTGAGGATTGTGAACAGTCGATGCGGATCCACGACCCGCAGCGTCTCACAATCCCGCCCCGCCGCGCACCCCGATCCGCACCGGCTCTCGCCTGAACCCTCCGGCAGCCCCACCTCGCCACGATCCCGGCCCCCCAGGAATCACCTCGCGTCGCCCCTCCTCGACCCGAGCAGCCGCCCGGCCCACCACGCTCCCGCCCCACGCGCAGATCGCTCCGCCCAGCACCGCCCCGACCCGGCCCGCGCGGCGTCCTCTCTCTCCAACCTGTCCCTTCGGCCATCAATGCCTGTCCCTTCGACCATCAAAACCTGTCCCTTCGGCCATCAAGACCTGTCCCTTCGGCCATCTAGCATCCCCGCATCCGCTGCCTCCATTTGATTCGTCCCTGACCCTCCTGCCATCTCCCCGCCTTCCGACACTCTCGTTCGCCTCTCTCGCCCCACGCACCGTCCCTGTCCTGAGGGACATCTCCTTGCGCGCACACCGACTCGCGGCGGTGGGGTCTGGGAGCCCCGCGGAGCGCGCGGATCCGTCCAGGCTGGCATTTTCGCCGGCGTCTGCGCGGCATACGATCTCGCACCCCTCGCACCCCTCGCTCTCGGCGATCGTGCGCGCCGCGCCGCCCTCCCGTGATAGATTGGCGGTGCTCCGGCCTGCCGCCGCACCGGGCGCCGGTCACCGCGGGAGCGAGCCCCGTGTACTTCCGTGTCGTCCAGCAAACGCGCGACGCGCTCGCGTTCCAGGTCGTCCTCGAAGGCGAGCGGATCGGCCTGACCAGCGTCGAGTTCCGCGATCAGCCCGCGGTCGAGCGCGCGATCGAGGCCGTCATCGCCAGCTTGCGCGAGGGCGTCGACGCCTCCTTGCAGGTCGAGGGGGACAGCTATCACTTCACCTTGCGCGGCGAGGACGGCGGCCTCCTGGCCCGCGGGATCGCCTGCCCGAGCCCGGCCGAGGCCGACGCCAACCTCGCCGAGCTCCAGCGCTGGGTCGTCGGCGCCGAGCGGTTCCGCATCGTCAACCTCGCCCGCCCGCAGCGCAGCGGCGCCAAGCCCGTCGACACCATCCAGGTCGCCGTGCGCTACGACCTCGCGGCCTGCCGCGCCGACAGGCCTGGCCTCGAGCTGCTCAGCCGCGCCAGCGACGGCCTCTTCACCGCCCACCTCCACGGCGAGCGCGGCGAAGTCCTGCTCTACTTGCGCGGCTTCACCACCCGCTCCGCGCGCGACGAGCAGGTCGAATCGGTCCTCGCCGCCGCCGCCGACCCGCGGCGCTTCGATCGGCGCGAGGCCGAGGGTCGGCGTTACTTCGTCCTCACCGCCCGCAACGGCCGGGAGATCGCCCGCGGCCCCTGGCTCGCCAGCGAAGCCGAGTGCGACGCCGCCATCACCCAGCTCGTGCGGCTCGCCCCGATCGAGGCCAAGGAGTTTGCGGGTGCGCGGACCCGCCGCAAGGTGGCCGAATCCGGCTACGACCTCACCCGCAGATCGACCTCGGGAGCTGCCGGATTCGAGGCTTTCAAGGCTAACGACGGCCATCATTATTTCCACCTCAACGACGAGCGCGGCGAAGCCCTCCTCTTCAGCCACGGTTACAGCACCCCCAAGGCCCGCGATCACGGCATTCGCAGCCTGCTCAAGGGCGCCGGCGATCCCGTGTGCTACCGCGTCGCCGGCGACGAGCTGCGCTTCGCCGTCTCCGCCGTCAACGGCCGCGAGCTGACCCGCAGCCGCCTGTTCGGCAGCCGCGCCGCCCTCGACCGCGCCGTCGCGTGGATCCGCGGCGAGATCCTCCAACATGGCCGCAAGTACGGCATCCGCCTGTGGGAGTCCTCGTTCATCGAGCTCCCGCACGAACTCGCCAGCGGCGAGGGCGACACCGGCCAATCCCCGGACCCCGACGCGCTGGCCCGCCAGGCCCTCGACGCCTCACGCGACACCTCCCTCGCCCGCCTCGCCCCACCCTCGCCCCCCGCAACCTCGCCCGCTCCTGCCGCGACGTCACCGACACCCGCCGCGACCTCGCCCTCTCCTGCGACCTCGCCCGCGTCGCCCGCCGCGACCTCGCCCACGACCCTCGCCGCGACCTCGCCCACTACGACCTCGCCTGCGTCGCCCGCCACGACCTCGCCCACTCCTGCGACCTCGCCACCCGCCGCGACCTCGACCTCGCCTGCGACCTCGCCCGCGTCGCCCGCCGCGACCTCGCCCACTCCTGCGACCTCGCCCACTCCTGCAACCGCCTCGCCCGCCGCGACCTCGCCCACTCCTGCCGCCGCGTCCCCGACGCTCCCCGCTTCTGCCGACGCCCCCACCCCCGCGGCCTTCGATCATTCACCAGCCTCCACCGCCCGCGCCGTCTCCGCCCTCTCCCCCGACGCCTCGCCGCAATCGTCGGATCAGGTCGACCGCACCGGTTCCCTGACCACCGAAGCCCGCGAATCCGCTGCTTCGCCGGTCGCCCCGCATGACCCCGCGCATTCGCACGGCGCACACGCAGCCGACCTCTCGCATTCGTCGGGCGAGCCTCCAGCATCCGCGCCTTCACAGCCCTCCCCGACAACCACCTCACATTCACCACAGCCCCCCGCGGCATCCACGCATCCTTCGGAAGCCCCCGCCCTCGCGCATTCGCCGGACACGCTCGCCGTCACCTCTGCGCATTCACCAGACGCTCCCGCTCCTGCCACGAATCCGCCAGACGCTCCCGCTTCTACCGTCCTCCAGCATTCGCAGGACGCTCCCGACTCCGTACATGCGCCGGCCGCTCCCGACTCTGCGCATTCTGCGAGCGCGCGAGCCCCTTCCCCCCATCCGCCCGACGTCCCCGCCTCACATCCACCCGTCGAGCCCCCCGCGTCGCAATCGCCCGCCTCCATCGGCCGCGACGACGCTCCCGCGCCCTCCGCCGATTCGCCCGACGAGCCCGAGTCCGCCGAATCCAAACAATCACCCGACGACCCCGCCGAAGAAGCATTCGCCCCGAACACCCTCCCCCCTCCAGCCGAAATCACCCCACCCGGCGCCCCTCTCGACGAGTCCGAGCCCACCGCCCCTTCTGACTCTCCCGAAGCCTCCGCGCCCACTGCCTTCTCGTCTTCTCCCGAGCTCGCCGCCTCCGCGCATTCACCGGAAGAGCAAGCCTCATCCTCGCCGGACCTCGAGCTGCAACCAGCCAGCGCCGAGCCCACCGGCCGCGCCCACGCTCCCGCCGCGTCGCCCGCCAGCGAAGCCCCGCCTCCTCCTCCCCGTGACGTCTCCAGTCGACCCAGCGGCCCCTTCTCCGCCGACGAGCTCGACGAAGCTCTCGCCCCGCTCGACGCCCTCGAGTTCGACGAAGCGATCCCGATCGCCCTCGATCGCCAGGACTCCGCCACCTTCGCCGCCGCCTCGGCCCACGCCCTCCCCCACGTCCCGCCGGCCAACGAAGACTCGCTGACCATCGAGCTCGACTCCACCGAACTCTCGACCTTCGCGCCTGCCTCGCCCCACCATTCCCCGCTCCCCCTCGACGCGCCTCCCAGCTCCCTCCGGCTCGAGCGTGACGGCTCTGCTCCCGCCTCCCAGGCCCCGTTCGATCTCCGCGCTCCCAAGCCACCGGGCCCGGCGCCGTTCGATCTCCGCACCCCTCAGTCGTCGCGCCCCGCCTCCTTCGATCGCCAGCCAGCGCCGCCCCAGTCGCCCCCTTTCACCGACCGCACCGCATCGGCGCCCTCGCACCCCCGGCCGGTTTCGACCTTCCCGCCCCCGTTCACGCCCACCCCGATCGATCCGTCCGACCTCGGGGCGGCCGGCGAACCCGAGGACTCGCTGACGATCGCCCTCGACTCGCCCGACGCATCGACCTTCGCCGCCGCCGACACCGCCCGCGCCGCCTCGATCCTCGCCCTCACCCCCGACCTCGTGCAGGACGGCGCCGCTTCACTCGCCGTCGCCGACGAGGTCCCCTTCCTCGCCGAGAGCCTCGTCCGCAGCTCCGGCTCGGGATTCACCGAGATCGCCATCGACGCCATCGACGCCCCGGACGAACCCGACTTATCACCTGTCCTTTCGAACAGCCGCGAAGATTCGCTGACCCTCGCCCTCGACGCGCTCGAATCACCGCACGCCGCCGAACCTGCCGCGCCCACTTCCAGCCTTCGACCGCCTCCTGCGCCCGCTCCCTCGCTCGAGCCCGCCACCACGGAGCTCCGCGAGGACACGCCGACGAGCCCCGCTCCTTCGCATCCTCTCGATGCCCCGCTCCTCGCCACCGGCGAAGATTCACTGACGCCATCACTCGCCGCCCTCGAAGCGCTCGCCATCCCCGAGCCTCGACAAGCTGCCTCACGCCCCCCCCTCCAGGCAGGAACACCTCTCGACGCCCTCGCCTCGCCGAGCACCGGATCGAAGTTCCTCTCTGGCGAAGATTCGCTGACGCGAGCTCTCGCCGCCCTCGACCTCCCCGTCGGCCAAGACCTCACCGCCTCGAGCGATCCGCTCGGCGCCTCACCGCTCTCCACCGAGCCCCCCGCCAGCGACGATTCCCTCACGCGAGCTCTCACCACCCTCGAAGACTCTGACGACCTCACCGCCCCGATCGAGTCCCCCGCCAGCGACGATTCGCCGCCGCAGCCCCTCACCGACCTCACCGCCCCGAGCCAGTCCCTCGGCGAGTCCCCCGCCAGCGACGATTCGCCGCCGCAGCCCCTCGCCGATCTCCCCGTCACGAGCGATCCCCTCGCTACTTCACCGCTCTCCGCCGAGTCCCCCGCCAGCGACGATTCGCCGCCGCAGCCCCTCGCCGATCTCCCCGTCACGAGCGATCCCCTCGGCACTTCACCGCTCTCCGCCGAGTCCCCCGCCAGCGACGATTCGCCGCCGCAGCCCCTCGCCGATCTCCCCGTCACGAGCGATCCCCTCGCTACTTCACCGCTCTCCGCCGAGACCCCCGCCAGCGACGATTCGCCGCCGCAGCCCCTCGCCGACCTCAACGCCCCGAGCGATCCTCTCGACACCGCACCGCTCTCTGCCGAGTCTCCCGCCGACGCCTTACCGCTCTCCGCCGAGTCTCCTGCCAGCGACGATTCGCCGACGCAGTCCCTCGCCGATCTGCCCGCCGCCTCGACCGGAGACGAAGACCTTTCGACTCCATCCCTCGAAGCTCTCACGATCGATCTCGATGCCGATCGAGAAGCATCCCGAGTCCTCGACGCCCTCGACAACAGCGACGTCCAATCCCCCGTCGCGCCCGACGATCCACACGCCGCGCAGAGCCTCGGCATCGACACCGATCCCTCCATTGCGCCGGACGACCGAACAGCTTCGAGCGCTCACCACCCTCTCGGCATTTCCCCGCCCGCTCCCGCCGACGACCTCGCAGAAGTTCCTCGACCTGCCGATTCCGCGGCAACCGCTCCTACCCCAGAGCCCGCGCACCCCGGCGATTCTTCCGCCCTCCCGCCGGGCGACGAACCCCCCTCCCGCCTCTCCGCCATCTCCCCCCCGCGGCCGCCTCCGCACCGCGAGACGCCCCCTGCTCTCCCCTTCTCGGCCGTTCCGCCCGACTACGCCGACGACGAAGCATCGAAGCCTGGCGACTCGCTCACCTCCCTGACCAGCCTCGCCGCCCACGACCTGAGCCGGCCCTCGCGCCCCGCCGAAGCCACGGACCCCGCCGATTCCCTCACCGCCATCGGCCTCCCTGCCGATTCCCTCACCGGCTTGCAATCGCACCACCTCGAGGCCGTCGACGCTTCCGCCTCCCTCGACCCGGCTGACTCGCTTACTGCCATCGCCGAGCTCGAGTCCAGCGATTCCGGCGCCTACGCGTCCCTCGACGCCGAAGCTCTCCCCAGCGCCCCCCCCGACTCGCTCACCGCCCTCGACCCCGCCGGCGCTGCCATCTCCTCGAGCGACCCCGCCGCCTCGCTCAACCCGGCTTCACCCGCCTCCAGCGACCCCCTCCCGAGCGAACCCTCCGACTCGCTCCCTGCCCCCGACAGCGCAGCCGACTCTCCGAGCGACCCCTCCGACTCGCTCCCCGCGCTCGCCTCCCAACATTCCGCCAGCCCCCCTCTCTCGAGCGACCCGCCCGACCCGCTCCTCGCCTCGCACGACTCCGCCAGCGCCGACTCGCGCCTCTCATCTTCTTCGCCAGAGTCCTCGCCCGGCGTCCTCGCCCCCCTGCCCGCCGCTCCCCGCGAATCACACGAACCCGCCAGCGCCTCCTCTGCCTCGCACACCGCCCCGTCCGACGCGACCCCCCTCTCGCGCCTCCTCTCGGCCGCCCTGCCCCCGCAGGACCCTTCTCCTGCCGAGTCCCTCACCTCTCTCGCCGTCCTCGACGACGACGACGACGAAGGCGACCCTGAGACCCCGACGCCGCCTCCGCGGCCCGCCCGGCTGCTCTCCTACCTCATCGACGAAGACGCCGACGAATCGACCGCCCCTCCGCGCCTCGAATCGACCCTCGCCGCCCCCCAGCCCGATCAATCGATCGTCAGCGACGCCGCCCATCGCTCCTCCGATCCGCCTCTGCTCGTCCAGCCGCCGATGTTGCCCGCGCTCGAGGACGCAGCCCCCCTCTATCGCTTGAGCGCCCCCCCACAGCCCGTCCAGGACGGCCCGCTGATCCTCAGCATCCCCCTCGTCGATCTCACCGCGACTGCCACTGCTCCGTACGGCGACGACGCCCTCCTCGACGACGCACGCGCCGCCCCACCCGGGCCCGCCCCGCGCCCCGAGTCACGGCCCTCCGTCCGCCAGCCGCCGCGCCCGCCCTCCGCCGGAGCCCCGCGCGCGACCTCTCGCCCCGCCTCCGCCCCGCTCCCCGAAGCCCCGGTCCCCGGAGCCCCGCGCGCGACCTCTCGCCCCGCCTCCGCCCCGCTCCCCGAAGCCCCCGCCTCCGCCCCGCACCCATCCTCCCATTCCCTCGGCACCACCATCACCACCGAGTCGCAGCCCGCCCCCGAATCCTCGCCCTCTCCCGCCCCCGTCGATTCGCCGGCTCAGCCTCAGCCCTCCCGCGAATCGCTCGACTCCCACGATTCCACCCCCCAGCCACCGCCCACCGAATCCTCGAGCCACGATTCGCCGCTCGCCTCGGCCCTCCCGCGCTGGTCCGCCCCTCACCTCATCCCCTCGCCGGTCCCGCTCCTCACCCCCACCACGCCGACCGGCGCCCCCTCCGCCTGGATCCTTCCCCACCCGATCCTCGCCAAGCCCGGCCCTGCAGGCCCGCTCCCGCCGATCACCAATCCGTACCCGCGGCCCTTCATTCCGCCCGGCACCCTCGCTGCCATCGGTCTAGCCAATCGGCCCGGCCCTGCCGTCATTCCCGGCGCTGGCCCGACGCACACCCCACAGCCGCTCGTCACGCCGATCGTCATTCAGCAGCCTCCCGCGCCCCCCGAGCCCACCGCCCTCCCCGACCTCGGCCTGCTCACCCCTCCCGAGCCCGACGCCCCGCGCGGCGAGGCCCCTTCTCTCGTCCCCGAGCTCGAAGTCCTGCTGCGCGACGCCGCCATCCCGAGCCCGCGCCGGCGCGAGGGCTCCGCCCCGCTGGTCGCCCCCGCCCGCCGCGAGCCCTCGAGCGCCCACGCCGTCCCCACCTCCCTCGCCCGCCGCGAGCCCTCGAGCGCCCACGCCGTCCCCACCTCGCTCACCCGCCGCGAGCCCTCGAGCGCCCACGCCGCTCCTGCCCTCGTCCCCACCCTCGACGCCCTCGAATTCGACTCGCCCGGCGGCCCGCGCCCCAAGCGGTCGCTGCCCAACCTCATCCCCGAGCCTGGCACGCCGATCACCGTCAGCCTCGACCGCCCGCTCGCCGACATCCCGCGGCGCGCCTCGCTGCTGCCCAACCTGATCCCCGAGCCCGGCGCCACCACCCCGCAGCCGTTCGAGCGCCCCCTGCTGCTCTCGGACCCTGCCCGCCGCGATCCGCCCGCCGGCGACACGCCTGTCCCCAGGGACATATCACCTGTCTCTCGGGACATCCCGCTCGTCCTCCGCGACACCTTGCTCGACCCGCGCGAGACGGTCCCTGGCCCCCGCGACACACCTGTCCTCAAGGACATCTCATCCGCGCCCACGCAGGGCCTCCCGTCCCTCCTGCGCATGGGCCTCGCCGTCACCCAGCCCGCCGCCGTCAAGCCTGCCCCGGCCCAGCCGACCAACCTCCCGCCGCCTCGCCTGCCGCCGCTGCGCCTGGCCCCGAGCACGCGCGACCGCTGGCTGAGGCTCGGCGTCGTGCTCGCCGCCCTCGCCTTCCTCGGCGCCGTCGCCTCGCGCCTCCTCTTCCGCGGCGACGCGGCCGGGGTCGAAGGGCGCGCTGGCGATGCACCCCCCGCCGAGCCGCCCAGCCAGCCCCCGCCCGCGCCGCCCGTCGTCCCGCCCGAGCCGCGCGAGCCCGCCGTCGTCACCCCGCCCGCGCTCGCTCTCGGTGATTGCCCCGACGCCCCCGATCCCGCGATCGGCCTGCTCGTCGCCCCCTTCGCCCCGCTCGCCGGCGAGCCGCTGCGGATCTTCGCCGCCACCCTCGCCGACGACATCTCGCTCGACCTCCACCTGCTCGCCCCTGACGCCCCCGGCCGCGCGCTCGACGTGCGCGTCCACCTCGGCACCCCGTCCTCCGCCGTCGCCGAGTACACCCCCGCGGTCGCCGGCGAGTACACCGTCGCCGTCGTCCGCGACGGTCGCCCCGTCACCTGCTCCAAAGTACAGGTCCTCACCGAGCCGCCGCAGCGGCCCCCGTTCGCCGCCAAGGGCCGCGCCTGGGCGGTCGAGCGGGCCTGGAGCCCCGCCGAGGAGGCCCTCTACAGCGCCTGGGTGCGCCAGCTTTTCACCGCCGACCCCGCCGGCCTCGCTCGCCTCGACGTCGCCACCACCGACCCCGCGCGCAACCTCCTCCACGACGCGCTCGGCCTCCGCGAAGATCGGGCCGACAACCCGCTCGCCCTCCGCCTCGATCCCGACGGCGCCGACCTCCCCTACGTCGTGCGCGCCTACTGGTCGTGGAAGCGCCGGCTCCCGTTCGCCTATCGCAAGTGCCAGCGCGGCGGCGAGGGCAAGGCTCCGCGCTGCGGCGAGGCCCGCACCAACCTCGAGCCCGGCTCCGGCTTCACCATGCCCGCGACCGAGCTCGCGCGGGTCCAGCGGTTCCTCCACCGCAACCTCGGCTGGGGCGTGCACGCCGGCAATCCGCGCACCGCCGTCACCGACTCCGTCTCCGATCTCTACCCCGTGCGCCTCGACCATCGCGGCCTGCGACCCGGCGCCGTTTATGCCGACCCGTACGGCCGCGTCTTCCTGATCGTCGACCTCGTGTCCGCTCACGGCGACGGGCCCGGCGCGCTGCTGGCCGTCGATGGCGGGCCTGACGGCAGCATCGTCCCGCGCCAGTTCTGGGAGGGCCTGTTCCTGTGGGACACCGCGCCCGAGCATGGCGGCGTCGGCTTCAAGCAGTTCCGCCCGGTCGTGCGCCAGCCCGGCGGCGGCCTGGTCCAGCTCGACAACGCCGCGCTGCTCGAAGCACCTGACCTCGGGGACATCTGGACCGGCCACGCCGAGCTGGCCGGCACCGCCTTTTACGACGCCGTCACCGCCCTGCTCGAGCCGCCGCCGTGGGACGCCTCGCGGCGGCAGCGCGAGGCCGTCGCCGCCTTCGCCGAGCTCGCGCGCGAGCGCATCGACCCGGTCGCGCGCGCCGCCGAGTTCGCCCGCGATCGCAAGCGGGCGATCGCCATGCCGAAGGGCTGGCAGGTGTTCGAGGCCACCGGCGCGTGGGAGAGCTACTCGACCCCCGGCCGCGACCTCCGCCTCCTGCTCGCCCTCGACGTCGTGCGCGGCCTGCCCGACCGCGTGCGCGAGCGACCCAACCTCTACGCCACCGACGGCGACCCCGAGGCCCGCGCCCGCGCCCTCGAAGGTGAGCTCGAGGCCCTGCTGCGCGACCCGCAATACGCCATCACCTACACCCGCAGCGACGGCAGCCCGTGGACCCTCCACCTGCGCGACCTCGTCGACCGCGAGGCCGCGCTCGAGGCCGCCTACAACCCCAACGACTGCCCCGAGCTGCGCTGGGGCGCCCCCGAGGGCAGCGACGAGCTCTCGACCTGCAGCTTCCGCGCCCCCGCCGACCAGCGCGCCCGCATGAATGCCTATCGCCCCTGGCTGCACGAGCGCCGCCCGCCCCTGCGCGGCGACAAGAAGCCCTGAGGCCGCGCCGACCGGCTGAGCGCATGTCCCATAGGACATGTTTCATTGAACATGCTCGATGGGACATCGACGCCGCGCCGACGCCGGTACCTGTGCGTCCGCGCGGCCGAATCCCCTGCGACTTTTTTTAAAGAAAATGCCCGATTGGACATGTCACCCACGCTGCCCGACGCCGGCACCCGTGCGTCCGCGCGGTCGAAATTCCCTGCGACACGCTTTATAGGACATGCTCGATGGGACATGTAAAACACTGGCCGACGCCGGCACCTGTGCGTCCGCGCGGCCCAATCCCCTGCAACATTCTTCAGAAAATGCTCGATTGGACATGTCACCCACGCTGGCCGGCGCCGGCACCTGCGCGCCCTCGCGGGAGAATTCTCCTTCAACATGTCTCCTAGGACATGCTCGATGGGACATATAAAAAACCCTGGCCGGCGCCGAACCTGCGCGCCCGCGTGGTCGAATCCCATCACATGTCCCCTGGGACATCGCCATCCGACAAGCCCTCGAGGTCGCCGCTCGCGAGCCGCTCCCGCCGGCCCGCCGCTCCAGCCTCGACGCGCGCCTGCGAGCCGTCCGCGACCGTCGCCGCGCCGCCGGCCGAACCGCAGGTCACCCACCCATCATTCTCCCGCGCGCGAACCCACTCCCCCGAGCCCCCGTCGCCGAGCGATTTCGTCGCCGCGCACGTCTCCACTCGTGCAACCGTCAATCGGCACACCGTTCCGCGCGCCCGCGCCGGCTTCCGTCACGCCCTCCTTCCTGGCACCCTCTTAAAAAGTAACAAGCATACGCGCCTGGTAGGAGGCCGCCGTGTTCGACTCTGTCGTCCTCGACATCGCCATCGGACTGATCTTCGTGTTCCTCGCCACCAGCCTGGCGATCACCGCCGGCAACGAGCTGCTGGCCTCGCTCTTCAAGTGGCGCGCCAAGGACCTCGCCGCCGGCCTGCGCCTGCTCGTCGGCCGCGAGGACGGCGAAGCCCGGACCGGCCAGCCCGACATCACCCGCGCCCTTTATCAGCACCCGCTGCTGCGCGGCCTCCACCGCGACGCCGCCACTGGTGGCGACAGCAAGGCCCCCTCCTACATCCCGCCGCGCATGTTCGCCATGGCGCTGCTCGACATCGCCTTGCGCCCGGCTGACGGCACCGGCCAGCTCGTCGCCGGCAACATCGCCGAGATGCGGGCCCAGATCGAGTCGAAGCGCCCCGAGCTCGGCAATCGCGTCACCGACACCCTGCTGACATTCGTCAATCACGCCGAGATCGACGCCCGCACCGCCGTCAACCAGCTCGACCATCTTCAGCGCGACGTCGAGACCTGGTTCAACGCCGGCATGGGCCGCGTCAGCGAGGTCTACCGTCGACGGGCCCAGCTGTGGAGCACCCTCCTGGCCTTCTTCTTCGTCGCCGCCCTCAACCTCGACGCCATCCGGATCACCCGCTCGCTCGCCAACGACCCGGTCCTCCGCGCCTCGCTCATCGCCCAGGCCACCGAGGCCGTCAAGCAGGAGACCCCGCCCGCGCAGCCCACCCCGGCCGCCGCCCCGCCGCGGGCCGGTCTGCCCAGCGCTCCCGCCGAGACCGCCCCCTCGGCCACCGCCGGCGCCTTGCGGCAATTGCAGACCGACATCGGTACCATCAATCAACTGGGCATCCCCGTCGGCTGGGAAGACAACCCGCCCCAGCCCAGCACCTGGTGGTGGATCAACAAGGTCCTCGGCCTGCTGCTCACCGGCCTCGCCGCCTCGCTCGGCGCCCCCTTCTGGTTCGACGTGCTCAAGAAGGTCAGCAGCCTTCGCGCCGCCGGTCGCATGCCGCCCCCGCCCGACACCACCAACCCCCGCCGCGATCCACCCGACCCCGCCTGAATCGACGCGCTCGTGAGCCCCCCACCCCGCGGAACCAACGCATGACCATGTCGCCCCTCTCCCGTCCGTGGCGCCACCTGCCGCTCTTCGCGTGCGTGCTGGCCGGCTGCCCGCAGGTCTACACCCAGGGCACCACCACCGAGGCCGGCACCTCCACCGGCGAGCCCGCCACCACGGAGCCCGCCGACCCGAGCGCCAGCGGTACCACTCTCGGTTCGACCGCCGGCGAGCCCACCACCACGACCACCGGCCCCGTCGACCCCACCACGGGCGAGCCCGCCACCACCGACGAGCCCGCGACGACCGCCACCTCCACCACCGGCGACGACACGACCACCACCGGCACCACCGGCACCACCGGCGAGCCCGACCCGGGCCTCATGGGCGAATGGGGCCACGCCTGCGAGAGCGACGACGACTGCGCCGCGATCCTCGGCGACAAGGCCGTGTGCATGACCGACATCCTCGGCTTCTACACATTGCCCGGCGGCTACTGCACCAAGGAGTGCACCCTCCCCGACGCCATGACCTTCTATCAGCCCGGCAACCCCACCTGCGCCCCCGATGCCATGTGCATCGGCGCCTCCGGCTACTTCGAGGCCTGCGCCATCGAATGCACCGAGAACAGCCAATGCCCCCGCGAGGGCTACGAGTGCCGCCTGCTGCCCCAGATCGGTCAACCCGGCGACCCGCTGTTCTGCCTGATGATCGACGAATGATTCTTCAAATAATGCTTCCCGCTGGCACGGCGCAGGCTCCCTGCATCTCGCCATCGTTCTGCCTGATGATCGACGAATGATCCTGTAGTCCATGCCTCCGCCTGCATGGCGCAGGCTCCTTGCATCTCGCCATCGTTCTGCCTGACGATCGACGAATGATCCTGTAGTCAATGCCTCCGCCTGCATGGCGCAGGCGCCCTGCATCTCGCCCTCTCGTGTCGACGGACACGCGCGGAATCGGTGACCCGGTCGATCTTCGTGCATCGTCGGCGTCGGCGCGGCACGACCCGGGCGCCCCGATGCCAAATCGGCGAGATGCGGGTAGCCTGCTCGCCGTGCTGCCGACGCGCATGGTCCTGGTGCTGCCCACCGTCCTCGTGCTCGGCTGTGCCTTGTTCGCGGGGCCAGGGCCGGCGGCGGTCCCTTCCGAGCCACAGCCGGCCGCACCGGAGCCCGGCCCGGCGCCGCCGGTGAGCGCGACACCGGCGGCCCCCGCCGAGGCCCCGCCAGCGCCCGAACCGGTCGAGATTGCCGCGCTGCGGGCGGCGCTCGGCCAGACCGCGGAGAGCCCTGCGGTGCGCGAGTTGGTCGAGCGTATGGGCGCGCCGATCGTCGGCGAACTGGGCGGCGACTCGACCCACATCTTTCCTGCCCACGCGGTGGGCCTGCGATTCGGCAGCGACGGCCGGGTCCTCGAGGTGGCGCTGATCGGCCCCCGCGACGCTCATTCAGGCCATTATCGCGGAGCTCTGCCCGGCGGCCTGCAATTCGGCATGCCCGCGTACCTCGTCGCGCGCAGCCTCGGCGTCGAGATCCCCAACCGCGAATACGGCCGACGCGACGACACCCGCCTGATGCGGCCCGCGATCGAGGGCGGCCGGACCTTCCGCGCGCACGGCCTGCGGGTCCGCTTCGATCGCAAGGACTGGGCGCTCGCGGTCGTCTTCCTGCTCCCGACCGCCGCGCCCGGCAGCGTCCACCTCGACGACCCGATCGTCTTCCCGGGCGAGGAGTCGGGCCTGCGAGGTCTGCGGGTCTACTATCACCTCGGCGTCGGCGCTTCACCGACCTGCGAGCCCTTCGACGTCGAGCTCCGCCTCACGGGCCCGTCGGGCGCTCCGGTCCGCGCTCGCCTCCCGCCGCGCCGCGCCCGGCCGGCCGTGTTCACCGCCGTCGACGAGCGCGTCCCGTGCCGCGACGAGGACCGCATGATCTTCGTGCCCTTCGGCGACCTCGATCTGCCGCCCGGCCCCCACGCGCTGAGCCTGCAGCTCGCCACCCGCCCGGCGAAAGACCGCACGCCCCGGAGCGCGCACGTCGGCGCCGCCGAGCTCCGCACTTCGGCCGAGTTCGAGATGCCCGCCGTCGCCCTGGTCCGCCTGCGAGTCAGCCGCGCGGAGATCCAGCGCGAGGTGTTCCGCCGCCGCAACACCGCCGCCGCGCTCACCTTCGGCGTCTCGGCCCTCTTCTCGCGCCCCAAGCTCGGTCCAGACCCGTTCTGGGTGCTCGTCGCCGGTCGTCACCACCACCGCTCGAAGGCGCGACGAAGCACCTTCTCGCCGCGCTGGACCGAGCCGACCGCATGGTTCCCGCTCGCCGAGGGCGACTCGTTCACGCTCCACCTCGCCGACGAGGACGTGGGAGACAACGAGCCGCTCGCCAAATTCAGCGTCAGCCTCGACCAGCTGCGCGCCGCCGTCCGCGACCACGCCCCGCTGTCCGCGGGCTGGGTCGAGCGCCTCGACCTCGACGGCTCGGAGATCCGCGAAGCCGGCGAGCCCGCCCCGCGCCGCTGAGCCGTGCCGTCGCCGACTCGTGACCGCCGCGCCCGACCTGTGTCACCATCGCGGCTCGCCATGCCCGCCGCGTTCGACCGCCTCGTCGTCCTCGACTTCGAGGCCACCTGTGACAACAGCGACCCGCCCGTCCCGCAGGAGGTGATCGAGTTCCCCTCCGTGCTCGTCTCGCTGACCGATCGCGCCGTCGTCGACAGCTTCTCGACCTTCGTGCGCCCCGTCCACCACCCCACGCTCAGCGCCTTCTGCACCGAGCTCACCACCATTCGCCAGGCGGACGTCGACCCCGCCCCCGTGTTCCCCGAAGTCCTCGCCGCCCATCGCGCCTGGCTCGAAGGACATGGCCTCTTCGACAGCCAGGGCCGCGAGCGGTTCGCCTTCGTCACCTGCGGCGACTGGGACCTGCAGACCATGCTGCCCGTCCAGTGCGGCGCCAGCGGCATCCCGATCTCCGCCCTGCCGCCCGTCTATCGCCGGTGGATCAACATCAAGAAGGTCTTCCTCGCCGTCATGAAGAAGGCCAAGACCACCGGCATGCCCGCCATGCTGCAGGCGCTCGGCCTCGAGCTGCAGGGCACCCACCACCGCGGCATCGACGACTGTCACAACATCGCCCGCCTGGTCTTCGCCCTCGCCGACCGCGGCGCCCGCTTCGACCTCACCGGCAAGCTGGCCGCCTCGCACTACCCCGAGCTCGCGCTCGACCTGCAGTGGGGCGACCGCGTCGAGCGCGTCTTCCTCAAGAAGCGCCACCTCGCCAGCCTGCTCGGCCTCGCCAGCGGGGTCTTCCACGCCCGCATGGTCCGCGTCCTCGGCCCCGACGGCGCCGCCATCGAGGACGACGACCCGCTCGCCGAGCTGCCCCCCGAGTCGCGCCTGCGGGTCCTCAGCGCCCGCGACCTAGCGACATGACCCCGGGGACATGCTTCATCGAACATGCCCGATCGAGCATGTTCACGAGAACATGTCGCTTCGACCATCCCCTCGCCATGACCGCCTCGCCGACCCGCTACGCCTACGTCGGCCCGCCGGAGCTCCGCGACCGCGCCCGCGGCGAGCCCGGCGCGGTCATCGACACCGCCGCCGCGCTCGAGCGCTGGCTGAGCGCCGACTCCGACGCCGGGCGCGAGAGCCTCACCTACGTCGTCGACCTGCAGGGCCGGCTGCGCGTCGCCCCGCGCCGCTCCGAGCACATCGACTGCGCCGGCGGCGACGCCGTGCTCGCCGCGGGCGAGCTGCGCTTCGCCCGTGGAGCCGACCGCCGCCTCGTCGTGCGCGAGGTCAGCAATCAATCGACCGGCTACTGCCCCGACCCCGACTGCTGGCCCGCCGTCGCCGCGGCGCTGACCGCCGCCGGGATCGACCACCCGCCCGGCTTCACCCTCGCCTTCGTGTTCCGCCGCTGCCCCGCGTGCGCGCAGATCAACCTCGTCAAGGACGAATGGTTCGCGTGCGCCGTCTGTGACGCCGAGCTGCCGCGCGCGTGGAACTTCGCCTGAACCCCCCTTACAAAGATCACCGCAGCGTCTCGGCCGTGACCGCGATCGTCTCCCCGCGGCCGAGCGTCAGCTGCAGCGTGCGACCGCTTGGCACCGTCGTCAGCTGGCGAAACAGGTGGGACCCCGGCCCCGACACCGCGTGCCCATCGACCGCCGCGATCTCGTCGCCGACGCGCAGCCCGGCCCGCCCCGCAGGACCCTCCGGCCGGACCAGCGCCACGATCACCCGCCTCGCCGCCGGCGCCTGCTCGCGCGGCGCCGGCGCCACCGAGAACCCGAGGTCGCCCGCCGGCCGATCGGCCGGGGCGCGCCGACGGGCCATCGCGATCGGCGCCAGCTCGATCGTACCTGTCCCTTCGAGCAGCACCGGCACCCCGGCGATCGCATACTCGCCGCTCTGGTAGTCGTGATTGACCGGGGTCACCGACACCACCGCCGGTCCGGTCGTCGCGCCCACGACCTCGAAGCTGCCCTGCGCATCGGTGACGCTGCGCGAGCCCATTCCGACGGCCAGCCCACCCTGCGCCGGGGCCACGCCCACCGACATCCCGACCACCGGCGCGCCGGTCTCGACGTCGACCAGGCGACCGCGCACCGTCACCCGCGGCGCCAGCACCAGGGCGATGTCGCGGCGCACCTCACCCGCGGCCAGCGTCACCGTCGCCTCGGCCGCGCCCTCGCTGGACTCGGCGCGCAGCGAGTACGTCCCCGGCCCGAGGCCCGCGAGCGTGAAGCGCCCCTCCGTGCGGAAGAACTCGTCGTCGCCCCAGCCGCGGCTCTGGGCCTCTCTGGCCGTCACCTTGACCCACTCCGGGGCGCCGCCGCCGGCGATCCGCACGCTCCCGCCGATCTCCCCGGTCGCGGGGATCGTCACCACCGCCGTGCCGCCGAGCGCCACGTGCTCCACCGTCCCCTGCCCCGGCACGTCGTGCCGCGACGCCGTGATCGTATAGCTGCCCGGGGGCAGCCCGGACAGCTCGAAGCGGCCCTCGCCGTCGCTCAACGTCGGCTGCTGCGGCGCCATCACGTACGAGCCCGAATCCCCCGGCTCCGCCTCGCGCAGCCAGTCGAGGAACGCGTCCGCCACCGGCTCGCCTGAACCATCGACCACCTGCCCGGTGATCCGCCCGTCGCGCGTCTCGACCACCAGTTCCACCTCCGTCGCCGCGCCGGCCCGGACCTCCACCGAGACCCCCAGCGCGTCGCCGAGCTGCTCTCCCGCCCGCTTCAGCGGCCGCGCGTCGATATACGCCGTCGCCCGATACTGGCCCGGCAGCACCCCTTGCACCGCGAAGCGCCCGTCGTCGCCAGTCTCCTGGCTGCCGCCGCTCTGGGCCCCGCGCAGGCTCACCGTGGCTCGCGCGACCGGGCGGCCCGCGCCGTCGATCACCTTCCCGCGCACCTCGCTGCCCTCGGCCAGGCGGATCTCCACACCCTCGACGTCGCGCCCCTCCGGCACCTCGACCGGCACGCGCGGCGGCGGCGGGCGACCTGGCCCAAAGGACACCTCGAGCGCGTACGCACCCGGCCTCATCCCGCGCAGGTGAAAGCTGCCGTCGGCCGCCACCGCCGCGTCGCTCGCCCGGCCCCTGCCGGACGACGCCCCCTGCGAGTGCGCCAGCACGGCCTCGGCCGGCGCCCCCGCCCCGCGCGCGTCGACCACCCTGCCGCGGATCGCCTGCCCCGCCCGCACCGGCCAGCGCACGCCCTCGATCGCCGCCTCGCCGACCACGATCGCCTCGTAGCTGTCCTCGGGGACATATCCGGCGCACTGCACCTTCACCGCGTACATGCCCGGCAGCAGCCCACGCACGGTCACCTCGCCGTCGACCTCGACCCCTGCCGACGCCGAGCGCCGCGTCGTCGGCTCCGACAGCGACACCGTCCCCTCCTCGCAGCTCGCGCCGCCTGGCCCCACGATCTTGCCGCGCACGGATGTCGCCGGGTGGACGCGGATCGTCACCGGCGTCGAGGTCTCGCCGATCCCCACATACACCTTGTCCTGCGCCATCCCGGTGTACGCGTCCGCCTCGACGTACGGCTTGAACATCCCTGGGCGCAGCTGACCGATGCGGAAGTTGCCGTTCGCGTCGGTCGTCCCCTGCGGCGCGCCGCGTTCGGCCTTGACCGTCGCGTCCGCCACCGGCAGGCCGTCCGACGCACGCACCACCCGGCCGACCAGCACCGCCTCCGGCAACAGCTTGAAGTGCGCCGTCTGCCCCGGCACCGTCACCCAGTCTCCGCCCGCCGCGTAGTTCTCGGCCAGCGCCGTCACCCCCTGACGGCCGGGCCGCACGTAGAGCACGAAGCTCCCGTCCGGCCCCGAGAAATCGACGCTCCCGCCGGTGCTGACGATCGCCCCCTCGATCTCCCCGCCCGACACGTCGGAGACCGTCCCGCGCAGCTCCACCCCACCTGGCCACAAGACCAGGTCGATGCCACCCAGCTGCTCCGCCGCGCGCACCGTCACCGAGCCCCCCTGCGCCTCGCCGTGCTGGCCCGGCAAGTAGCCGCGGGCGCTCGCCGCGACGGCGTGGCGCCCCGGCACCAGCCCCGTCAGTCGATAGCCGCCGTCGGCCCGCGAAAGCTCGCAGCTCGGCACCCAGTCGCCGGCCCGCGCCGGCCCGGCGCGGTGGACCGTCGCGCACACCCGGGCGCCCGCGATCGCCCGCCCCTTCGGGTCGCGCACGCGCCCCGCGATCGCCGTGGGCGCGCCGAGAGGTGCCGGCGTCGGCGCGTGAAATGTCCTCGGGGACATGTCCTCGAAGCCATGTCTCTCGACACCCGCCTCGCCCGCCGGCTCGCCCCGATCGCAGCGCCACCACGCCCACACCGCCACGGTCACCGTCGCCGCCAGGATCAGACTCCGCTTGCGCACCCGCACCTCCGAAACACGGGGCAGCCTACGAGCGCGCCCGACGGCGCGTCAACCCGATCGCGAGGCCGCTGCCCTCGACATCCCCGCGATCCATCGTGTGGGTCCATACCCGGCGCTCGGTCGTCGCATTCCGGGTGTGCGGACCGCGACATTTTGTCGACCCTCGCTCCTCACGAGTCACGACATTTTGTCGATCCTCGCGAGCCACGAAGCCGCAGAGACCCCGGGGGCTCTCCCACGTCGAGCTCCGCCGTCACCCCGCCACGAGCGCGGCGATCTTCTCGCGCTCCGCGGCGTCGGGCATGCGGCCGAACCCCGCGCGCACGTTGTCGGCCATGTGCTTCGGCGAGCTCGTCGCCGGCAGCGGGCAGTGCACCGCCGGGTGGCCGAGGATGAACTTCAAGAACAACTGACCGAAGCTCGTGCACTCGAGCTCGGCCGCCCATTCGGGCAGCGGCTGGCCCTTCACCTTTGCGAACAGCGAGCCGCCGTCGAACGGCCGCATCACCAGCACCGCCACCCCCAGCTCCGCCGCCGTCGGCAACAACCGCTGCTCCGCCGCGCGGACCGCCGCCGAGTACGGCAGCTGCACGAAATCGAGGGGCTCGCGCCGCAGCACCCGCTCGAGCTCGTCCAGCCCCGCCTGCGTATAGTGCGTCACCCCGAGGTAGCGCACCCGCCCCGCGTCGCGCAGCCGCTTCAGCGTCGCGATGTGCGCTTCGAAGTCGAGCAGGTTGTGCACCTGCAGCAGGTCGAGCTCGTCCGTCCGCAGCAGCCGCATCGAAGCCTCGATCTGCGCCGCACCCTCCGCCCGCCCGCGCGTCCACACCTTCGTGGCCCAGAACGGTCGCGGCGGCGCACCTGTCTCTGCGACCAGGTCACCCGCGACCTCCTCCGCCCGCCCGTACATCGGCGAGCTGTCGATCACCCGCCCGCCCGCGGCCGCGAACTGCCGCAGCACCTCGCGCAGCGGCGCCCGCTCGCCCGCGTCGGCGCCGACGTCGAAGGTCTGCCAGGTGCCCATGCCGATCACCGGCAGGGCCTCGTGCGTGCGGGGATGAGCGCGCGTCTTCATGGTCGTGTCTCCTGACTTCGGTGCATCCATGAGCGGCGGCTCGCTCGTCGCGGGCGGCATCACGACCGATGCCCGCTGCTCGCCCGCCGGATCGACCTGTCCTTTACGACAGCCAGCAACGAGCCCGCCGGCGACCCCGAGCAGCGCGCGACGGCTCAGCATGCCGCAAGCCTACGGGAGCCCACGCGCCCTCGCAACCCGCTCAGCGGCCACAGCAGGCGTCGAAGCGCGCCGGTGCCAGATCAAAGTCGTCGCACACCCCCTCGGGCGCGCACGTCCCCGCCGGCGCCCCGTCGACCTCGCAGGCGCACGAGACCGCGTCGCACTCGAGGCGGCGGCTCGGCGCCTCGAGGCACTCGTCGACGAACACGCAGCCGTCCGACGGCTCCTCGCCGCCGAACTCTTGAAAGATCGCACAACCATCTTCGCCGTACCGGCACCAGTCCACCGCGTTCTGAAAGTCCTTCCAGCACGGCGACGCCTCCGACTCGAGCGACTCGCAGGTGTTGGTCGCAAAGCACTCGACCGTCAGCCCCCAGTGGTGCACGCACTGCGTGCCGCTCACCTGGTCCGGCTGACACGGACAACCATCGAACACGCCGTCGAGCCCGCAGGCGACCAGGCGATCGCAGAACTGCTGGCACAACACCTCCGGATCGTCCTCGAGGCCCGAGGTGCTCGCCGTGCTCGCCGTGCTCGCCGTGTCCGTCGTGCTCGCGGTGCTCGTCGTGCTCGTCGGCTCGCCCTCGCTCGTCGTGCCGCCCGTCGACACCCCGGAACCCGAAACCTCTGTCGGGTTCGGAGCGCCGGTCGCGTCGGTCGCCGTGGACGCCGCCGCCTGGGTCTCCCCCTGCGGGTCGCCGTCTTTGTGCTCGCAGGCGAGCATCACCACCCAGACCAGCCAGCTTCGTCGCATTCCCCAGGATGACACGCCTGCAGACGCCAGCCAATCGCGACCGCGCCCGGTGTAGTGTCGCAGCATCGCGAACACGCGCCCAGACACCCTGCCGCCGCTCGAGGACCGGCCGGTCCGGTGGGTCGGCCGGATCATCGACGGCCGCTACCGGATCGTCGAGCTGCTCGGCGAGGGCGGCATGGGGGCGGTGTACGTCGCCGAGCACCTCAAGCTGCACAAGCACGTCGCGCTCAAGACGATCCGGGCCCAGTTCGCCGCCAACAGCCAGGCCGAGGCCCGGTTCACCCGCGAGGCCCTGGCCACCGCGCAGCTCGATCACCCGCACGTCGTCAGCGCGATCGACTACGGCCATTTGCCCGAGGGCGGGGCCTACCTGGTGATCCAGCTGGTGCGCGGTCACAGCCTGACGAAGCGGATCCAGCAAGGCCCGCTGCCGTGGCAACAGGCGTGCAAGCTGGGCGCCCAGATCGCCGACGCCCTCGCGGCCGCGCACGGCCTCGGCATCATCCACCGCGATCTCAAGCCCGACAACATCCTGCTCGAGCCACGCGAAGGCGACGATTTCCACGCCCGCGTCCTCGACTTCGGCATCGCCCGCGTGCCCGCCCGCGAGGGCACCGGCACGATCGCCGGCATCGGCCGACCGATCACCCGCATGGGCGCGGTCGTCGGCACGCCGGGCTACATGGCGCCCGAACAGGCCGTCGGCGAGAAGGTCGACACCCGCGTCGACCTCTACGCGCTCGGCGTCATCCTGTGGGAGGCGTGCACCGGCCGCTATCTGTGGGACGCCGAGGCGCTCACCGACCTGTTCGCCGCCCAGCTGTCGACCCCTGCGCCCCACCTGCACGCGGCGACGCGCCGGGAGATCCCGCCACCGCTCGCGGCGCTGGTCAATCAATTGCTGGCGCGCAAGCCCGGGGAGCGACCGGCCAGCGCCGCCGCCGTGCGCGACGAATTGCGACGGCTGGCCCTCAGCGCCGAGGTCGACCTGATCCTCGCCGCCAAGCCCGGCCCCGGGTCCGCGATCGCCACACCCGTGCCCGCCGGACCACCGGCGGCAAAGGCCTCACCCGCGGCGAATCCCGTCACTCCACCCCGCGGCATCGCTCCCCTGGCGAACGTCACGCCCGCTCGCAACATCGCCGCGAGCCCCGTGACTCCCCCGCGCGGCCTGGCGAGTCCCGTCAATGCCCGCGGCCCCGCGGCGAGCCCCGCCTCTCCCTCTCGCAACGTCGCCCCGGCCCGGGACGCCGCGGTCACTCCGCCCCGCGGCATCTCCCCGCTCGCAGCACGCGGGGCCCCCGTCCCTCCCGGCGTCTCGTCGACTCCGCCCGCCGCGGCGAGCCGCCTCACGCCTCCCCGCGGCATCTCGCCCGTCGCCGCCCGCCCCGCGCCGGCGACGAGCCCGACACCCGCCCGCGCCGCCGGCCCCTCCGCCTCCCATCCCGTCGTCACCGCCGGCCCCTCCGCCTCTTATCCCGCCGTCGGCAGCCCCACCATCGTCGGCACCACCGCCGCCGCCCATTCCGGCGGCAACCCCTCCGCCTCCTATCCCGCCGTCGGCGGTCCCAACATTGGCGGCGGTCCCAACATTGGCGGCGGTCCCTCCGCCTCCTATCCCGCTGTCGGCGGTCCCGCCATTGTCGGTACCACCGCCGCCGTCAGCAATGTCAGCACCTCCGGCGCCGCCGCCTCTGCGCCCGCGACCGGTGCCCCCGCCAGGGTCAGCCGCGCCACTCCCCAGCCGAAGTCCGTCGCCACCGCCACGGCGATCCCTCGCATCGTCTGGCTCGGCGGGCTCATCGGCCTCGTGCTGATCGTCGTCACCGTCTTCGTCGCCACCGACCTGGCTGGCCGGGAGGACAGCTCCATCGCCGCAGCCGCCGCGCCCGTCGTCGCCGCTGGCGGCACGACCGGCGATCCTGCCTCGCCGGACTCGCGCCCGCGCTGGGCCGCGCTCGAGGCCCAGCTCGCCGAAGTCCCCGAGCTCTACGTCGACCACGCGCGGACCTTGTTGACCAGCGACGACGCCCGCGCCCGCGAGCGCGCCGGCACGGCCATCGCCCTCGCCCCGCCCGAGGACAAGCCCACCATCCCCGAGTACCTGCGCAACCTCGCATGGTTCGAGCAGGTCACCGAGTGCGCCCACAAGCGCCCGATCCTCGACAAGATCCGCGACGCCGGCGACCCGCGGGCCCTGCCTGGCCTGCTGCGCATCGCCGCCACCCCGCCCGGCGACTGCCGCGTCGGCACCATGCGCTTCGAGTGCATCGAGTGCCTGCGCGACGAGCTCGCCCGCGTCATCACCCGCTTCGAAGCTCGGCCCTGAGGGCGGCCGCCACGCTCAAGCCCGGCCGCGAGAGCAGCGGCCACCCGCGAGGCGCTCGAGCTGGTCACCTGACCGCCGCCGGCTCCAGGGCCGCGAATTCACGGCTTTCGCCGTCCAGCGCCATTCACGCCGTGCACCACCGCACGGCCCGCGCGGCGCCTCGCCGCCGCGGCTCGGGTAGTCTCCGCGCCCGTGATCCACATCGACGCCATCTCCAAGCAGCACGGCAAGCAGCTGCTGTTCGTCGAGGCCTCCGCCACCGTATTCCGCGGCGAGAAGGTCGGGCTGGTCGGGCCCAACGGCGCCGGCAAGACCACCATCTTCCGCATGATCATGCAGACCGAGAGCCCTGACGAGGGCCAGGTGCGGGTCGAGAAGAGCATCTCGCTCGGCTACTTCAGCCAGGACGTCGGCGAGATGGGCGGGCGCAGCGTCGTCGCCGAGACCATGGACGGCGCCGGCCCGGTCGCGGCGATCGCCGCCGAGCTGGCCGCGCTCGAGCTGGCCCTGGCCGACCCCGCGCGCATGGACGAGCTCGACGCCCTCGTCACCCGCTTCGGCGAGGTCCAGGGCCGCTTCGAGGAGCTCGGCGGCTACGGCCTCGACGCTCGCGCCCGCGAGATCCTCGCCGGCCTCGGCTTCGACCAGGACATGATGGACGGCGACGTCGGCAAGCTCTCGGGCGGCTGGAAGATGCGCGTCGCGCTGGCCCGCATCCTGCTCATGCGCCCCGACGTGCTGCTGCTCGACGAGCCGACCAACCATCTCGACCTCGAGTCGATCTTGTGGCTCGAGGGCTACCTCAAGGACTTCCAGGGCGCGCTGGTCATGACCAGCCACGACCGCGAGTTCCTCAACCGGATCGTCACCAAGATCCTCGAGATCGACGGCGGCGAGCTCTCCACCTTCGGCGGCAACTACGACTTCTACGAGCAGCAGCGGGCCCTCGGCGAGGCCCAGCAGCAGGCCCAGTACGAGCGCCAGCAGGCCATGCTGGCCAAGGAGATCCGCTTCATCGAGCGGTTCAAGGCCCAGGCCGGGCGGGCCGCGCAGGTGCAGTCGCGGGTCAAGAAGCTCGACAAGATCGAGAAGGTCGAGCCGCCGCGGCGGCGCCGGGTGCTGTCGTTCGATTTCCGCGTCGCTCCCCGCTCGGGCAACGACGTCGTCAAGATCGCCGGCGTCCACAAGACCTACGGCAAGAAGATCATCTACGCCGGCTTCGACCTGATGATCCGCCGCAAGGAGCGGTGGTGCATCATGGGCGAGAACGGGGCCGGCAAGTCGACCCTGCTCAAGCTGATCGCCGGCCAGACCCAGCCAGACCGCGGTGATGTCACGATCGGCGCCGCCGTCAAGCTGGGCTACTTCGCCCAGCACGCCATGGACCTGCTCGAAGGCACGGGCACCGTCATCGACTCGCTGATGGCCGCGTTCCCGCTGGCCTCGATCGGCCAGCTCAAGGCGCTGGCCGGCGCCTTCGGCTTCTCCGGCGAGGACTCCGACAAGCCGATCCGGATCCTCTCCGGCGGCGAGAAGGCCCGCGTGGTCCTGGCGCGCATGCTCTACGACCCGCCGAACCTGCTGGTGCTCGACGAGCCGACCAACCATCTCGACATGGCGACCAAGGACATGCTCGTCGGCGCGCTCTCCAACTTCGAGGGCACCATCGTGTTCGTGTCGCACGACCGCCGCTTCCTCGCCGCGCTGTCCAACCGCGTCCTGGAGCTCGGCGCCGGCGAGCCGCGGGTGTTCGGCGGCGGCTACAACGAGTACGTGGCCCAGAGCGGCCACGAGGCGCCAGGTATGCGCGCCTGAGCCCGACCGGCGTGACCGTCGCTGCCGGCGGTCACGCTGTTCGCCCGCCGCCTGCGCGCCCGGCCCGCTGCCTGACCGTTCGGACAGGACACGAAGCCGGACCGCCGCCCGGCTCTACCTGACTCGATGGACATGCCCCTGAGGGCATGTCCGATCGCACCTGTCCGTCGGCACATGCCCCGACGTTCAGGCGCCCGCGCCGGTCGGCTTCAGCCGCAGCTCTCGACGACCACCACGTTCTCGGCGCTGCAGTAGTAGTTGTCGCCGTTCGGCATGCAGCAGCCGATGCCGTTGACCGCCGTGTCGGGGCTGCACGGGTCGCCCTCCGCTGCGTCGGGCGGGCAGTCGATCGGGTTGACGCCGCCCGGGTCTTCGCCCGCGCCGCCGCAGCCGTAGTACTCGAAGCTCGCGTCCCAGCCGCAGTTGCCGTACGCCCCGCCGGTGGTCTCGGGCTCGGTCGTGCCGAAGGTCGTGTCCGGGTCTTCGGTGGTGACCCAGCCGGTGCTCGGCTCCGGCTCGGTCGAGCTCGCGCTCGTGGTCGAGCCGGTGCCGCCGCAGGCCGGCTCGTCGGGGAAGATCGCCCCGTAGCTGGCGAGCCCGTCGGCGCAGGCCTGAAGACACTGCTCCGTCACTTCGGGCGTGGCCCAGCACGTCCCCTCCGGCCCGTAGGCCATCTCGATCTCCGCCAGCGAGTCGGGGTTGATCGCGCCGACGCACAGGATGTACTGCGGACAGTCGCCATACTCCCCGGTGGTCCCGGTGGTCCCCTCGGTCGGGCCGCCGGTCTCGGTCACGCCCGAGGTCCCGGTGCCGCCCTCGGTCGGGTCGCCGGTCGGGTCGCCGCCGCTCGGGTTGCCGCTCGGGTTGCTGGTCGGCCCGCCGCTCGGACCGGCCGAGGCCGTGAGGTTGCCGATCGTGTCGAGCGGGTCCTTGCTTTCGCCGCAACCGACGAGCGTCGCGGACACGACCAGGCAAGAGACCAAACCAGCGAGGGGACGAGACAGGGACGCGGGGGACATCGACGGCGCTTCTACCAAGCACATCCGCCCCTCGCAAGCGCCGGCGGGGCCTCGCCGGGTCCTGGAGCCTTTGCCGGCCGCCGGACCGGACCTGTCCCGAGAGACATCTGACAGTCGCGCCTGGCCGCCCACCGCCCTTACCAGCGACAGGCCGCCCCGCCCGGGCCCGCGCGGTCGCGCGAGCCCGCGGGCAGCCGCCCCGTCAGGGCGTGCAGTAGGCGACCGTGCGACCCGCGTACTCGGTCGTCGCGCAGCCCGAGTAGCCCGCGGCCACGCAGTCGATCATGCCCGGCTGGTCCCACTCGCAGAACGAGATCGTCGCGCCGTCGCAGCTCTCGGGCCCATCGAGCTCGCACTGCGTGTTGACGAAGCCGCACGAGGCCCCGCCGGCGAACGGCCCCGCCTGCACGTAGCCGCAGCCCTGCCCGAGCGGCTCGACCGTCGCGCAGTCGCGGCGGCTCAGCTGCCCGCCGGCGCACGTCTCGAGCACGTCGCCGTCGCACTCCTGCGAGAAGAAGTCGCACGGCTCGCCGGTGCCGATGCAGGCGGTCGCGTTGCGCATCGGGTCGAAGCCGCAGGTCTCGCCGGCGATCGTGAACCGCTGCTCGCCGTCCTGGCCGTTGATGAGCACGAAGCCGTTCTGCGTGCGGCAGTCGACGCGCGACAGGAACCCGTCCGGGTCGCACTCGATCAGCACGGCCGGGTCGTCCGGGTCGCACTTGGCCTCGGTCACCCCGTACTCGCACGGCTCGAGCCCGCAGCCGGCCCAGATGTCGACCCCGCACTGCTGCCCCGCCGCCGCGCAGTCGATCGCGGCGATCGGCGCGCCCTCGAAGTCGCAGGCGACCCACTGATCGCTCACGCACAGGCTGTCACCCGGCTTGTCCTTGCAGGCGTCCGCGTGTGCCTCGGGCGGGGGCGAGCAGGCCCGCACCGTCGCGCAGTCGGGCGCCGCCAGCTTGCACTCCATCGCCTCGATCGACATGCGCATCGTCCCGGTCGACGACCACGTCCACGGCACCTCGAGCGCGTGCGCCAGGCAGGCCTGCAGCCCCATCGGCGTGCCGCCGTCGGCCTCGCAGGCGTTGATGCGCAGGCAGTCCTCGACCCGCGGGTCGGTCTCGGGCGGCCCCTCGCTCGTGCCCTCGCTCGTGTCGCCGCTGGTCGGCGCGCCGGTGGTCGGCTCGGTCGTGCCCTCCGTCGTCGGCCCCGTGGTCGGCCCGGTCGTCGGCCCGCTCGTCGAGCCGGTCGTCGACGCGCTGTCCGTCGTCGCGCTGTCGGTCGTCGCCCCGCCGTCGGAGCTGCATCCGGCCATCAGCGCCCCGCCGAGCGCGAGGGCCACGAAACTTCTATGTACATGCCAAGAACGCTGCATGCCGCGAGGGTTAGCACGGCGACCTCGCGCGGCCACGTGACGATTCCGCCGCATGCCGCGGAGCGAGCTTGCGATTGCTCTCGCCCCGCGGGGCCGCCGCCGCGATCCGTCACGCCGAAGCGCCGCGATGTCGCACCCGATCCCGCACCCGCACCTGCGGAGCCTCCCCGCGTGCTCGCAAGGACATGTCCCCATCGCCATGTCCCTATCAACATGTCGCAACGGTCATGTCGGTCGCGCGCGAGCGGTCGCGGGCGCGGCTGGGCGCCGGCCCGGGGGCGCGTTCGGGCGCCAAAGCGCGCATGACGCCCGTTTCCGCGCCCGCCGCGGCAAGGTTACCCGTCGGCCGTCGATCCGGAATACCCTCATCGTGGTCGGCCGTTGTCCGCCGACCGAGCGAGGCGACGATGGCCACCCCAGGCGAATCTCCCAGCCCTCCGCCGCGCAGTCGCGGCCGCCGGGCCCTCTCGATCACCGCCCAGTTGCTGCTCGGCCTCGGCCTCGGCGCCGCGCTGACCGAGGTCGCCTTCTCGGTGCGAGACGGCGGCGCGTTCCCCCACGTCAATTTCTACGTCGCCGACCCAGAGCTCGGCGTCCGCCTCGAGCCGGGCGCGACGATGGAGTTCCGGCTCAAGCCCAACCCCTCGACGACGATCCACGTCAACAGCCGCGGCTACCGCGGCGACGAGTGGCCGGCGCCCGGCGGCGACGAGGTGATCGTGGTCGGCGACTCGCAGGTGTTCGGCCTCGGCGTCGACGACGACCGCACCTTCGCGGCCCAGCTCGCGCAGCTCAGCGGCCGCCCGGTCGTCAACGGCGGCGTGCCGACCTACGGGCCGCAGGAGTACCTCGCGGTCGCGCGCGAGCTGCTGGCCGAGCGTCAGGCCAAGACCGTCGTGGTCGTCCTCAACTTCGTGAACGATCCATTCGAGATCGATCGGCCCAACCACGAGCGCCACGCGGTGTGGGACGGCTGGGCGGTGCGCAGCGAGACGGCGCCGGCGAGCGTCACCCAGTTCCCGGGCCGCAAGTGGCTGTTCTCGAAGTCGCACGCGTTCTACACCCTGCGCCGCTGGCTGCACGCGCGCGGCACCGTGAAGATCCCCGAGGACTCCGAGCTCGGCAGCCCCGTCGACGCCGGCACCCCCTCCGAGGGCGGCCTCGACGACCTCGTGCTCGCCAGCCGCTCCGCTCGCGCCGCCGCCGACGCCGAGCATCAGACCGCCGTCGCCGCGCTCACCAGCTCGCGCACCCGCCTCGACGACCTCGACAAGCAGCTCACCGACCAGCGCGTCACCATCGACCGCAAGCTCGCCGCCGCCAGCGACGACGGCAAGCTCGGCAGCTTCCAGCTCGAGGTCGCCCGCGGCAAGCCCGGCGACATCGTCCGCGAGGACTACGGCGAATCGAGCCGTTCGGTCCAGGTCACCGCCAGCCTCATCCGCCAGGCCGCCAAGCTGCGCAACGACCAACTCGCCGCCCAGCTCAAGAAGGAAGAGAAGGCCGGCAAGACCGAGCTCCAGGACCTGATCAAGGCCGAGGCCGGCCTCGTCGCCGAGCAGCAGCGCCTGCGCAAGCAGATCGCCGCCGGCGTCAAGCCGCCCGGCCGCCCGCCGTCGCGCTTCCACGACTACCTGCAGCAGTTCAAGGCGATGTGCGACGAATACGGCGCCGAGCTGGTGGTGGTCGCCCTGCCGATCGACGTCCAGGTCGACCCCGGCGAGTGGGCCAAGTACGAGGTCCGCGACGCGCCCGACATGCAGGACTCGCTCATCTTGCTCGACGACCTGGTCGCCGACGCCACCTCGCTGGGCCTGCGCGCGCTCGACGTCACCGCCGCCCTGCGCGCGGCCCAGCCCGGCGCCTTCCTCGATCACGACATTCACATGACCGCCAAGGGCCACGCCGCGTTCGCCGTGGCCCTCGCCGATCGCCTCGAGACCGCCCTGCCGGTCGCGCTCGAGGCCCCGAAGGACGGCCTGCCGCCCGGGCGCTCGTTCGTGCCGACGGCCGCCGAGTGGCCGGCCGCGCCGGAGGTCAAGGTCAGCGGCTCGACGGCGCTCGGCTGCTCGACCCAGATCGAGCGCGAGTGGTTGCGCGTGCAGTGCCGCCGCCGCGCCGCCGGCGACCGCTTCGGCGGCGTGGTGGTGAGCGAGGGCGCGACCCCGGCGACGATGGCGATGCGCACGCTCGACGGCCTGTCGCTGGTCACGCCGCTGACCGTCGGCGAGCCGCTGACCGCCCGCTTCTACTGGAAAAAAGAGGTGCACGATCTGCAGATCCGCTGGCCCGCGGGCGAGGACGGCAAGCCGCGGTTCGCCGGCGAGTTCGTCAAGGCCGAGCTGACGATGCCGCCGGCCGACGCCGCCGCCGAGGCCGCGATCGCCGGCCTGTGCGCCTGCCACCAGCAGACCCGCAAGGAGCAACTGTGCGCCCAGGCCGGCAAGCTCGACAACGACTACGAGGACTACGCCTACGACTGCAAGGACGTCTGCAGCGACCTGTGGGGCGATCCTTCGCTGATCGCCGCCTGCACCCGCGCCCACCCGGCGGACAAGGACTGCGCCGCCCGCCTGGCCTGCGTCCAGAACGACCCGCTGTTCGCGCCCGCATGTCCCGAGGGACAGATCCTCGCGTTCGCCAGCAACACCTGCCGGAGCCCCTGCGACGAGGCCCACCCGTGCCAGGAAGGCGCCCGCTGCATGCCCTGGCACGGCGGAGGCGTGTGCCTGTGACGGCAGACGCGTCGCCAGCCGGCGCGGCGGGGTTGGCCGTTTGGGCATGTCCCGAGGGACATGTGCCGCGCAACCGCGCTCGGCTCGTGACATTATCCGAAGGACATGTCCCACGGGACACGCCATACCTCGGCAACCCGCTTGCAGGGCACGTCACACGCGGCACCGTCGTCATCGATGGACATGTCCCGAGCGACATGTCTCCCGAATCATCCCGCGCTCTCGCGCCTCGCCCCGGCTCCGGCTCCCCGCGCCTCACATTCCCCAGCGGACATGTCCTTGTAGACATGTCCCGCCGCCCCCGGAGCCCGCGATGAGCCGCGACCTCACCGGCTTCCTCGCCCGCCTGCTCAGCCCCCTCGCCTGGCGCGGCCCGACGCGCAGCGCTCGCAAGCTGTACGCCTTCGCCCTCGCCGAGCAGGGCAGCATGCTCGACCTCCGGCTCGCCGCCGCGCGCACTCCTTCGCCGGCGCGGGCGGCCGCCTACCTGCGCCACGCCGACGACGAGGCCCGGCACGCGCAGATGTTCGCCCGGCGGGCCGCCAGGCTCGCCGGTGAGGCCGCCCGGCCGTTCGTGCTCCCGCCGCTGCGGGCCGACTCCGAGCGGCTGTTCGAGCTGCTCGGCGAGCGCGAATTCCTCGCCTTCGTGCACGTCGGCGAGGAGCGGGCCCGGCGGCAGTTCGAGGCCTACGTCACATGGTTCAAGGGACAGGCGCGCGACCAGGACGCCGCCCTGTTCGAGACCATCCTCGGCGACGAGCGGCGCCACGGCCGTTACACCCGCGAGCTGCTGTTCGAGCTCGCCGGCGACCTCGAGGCCCGCCGGGCCCTGCGCCGCGTCGGCCGCTGGGAGCTCGGGCGTCGGTGGCTGCGCGCCGGCCGGTTCGTCGCCGAGCGCGTCTACCTCGTCCTCACCCTCGCCCTCTACGTGCTCGCCGCCCCGCTGGCCCTGCTCGTCCGCCTGGTCCGACCGATCCGCCCCGGCCTGCGCGCCGAGGGCTCCCGCATCCTGCCCGAGTGATCGCCTCATGGCCCGCGTCCTCGGCATCTCCGCCCACTACCACGACGCCGCGGCCGCGCTGGTGGTCGACGGCGAGGTCGTCGCGGCGATCCAGGAGGAGCGGCTGTCGCGGATCAAGAACGACCCCGGCCTGCCGCTCACCGCCGCCTTCGCGTGCCTGCAGCACGCCGGCCTCCAGCCCGCCGACCTCGACGCCGTCGCCTTTTACGAGGAGCCGTTCGCCAAGCTCGAGCGCGTGCTCGTCCACCTGCTGCGCCACCTCCCGCGGACCTGGCGGGCCTTCCCGCGCGCCCTCGCCGGCCAGCTCGGCAGCAAGATCTGGGTCCTCGATCACCTCTCCGAAGGGCTCGGCGTCCCTCGCGATCGCGTGGTCTGCTTCGACCACCACCGCAGCCACGCCGCCAGCGCCCTGCTCGTCTCGCCCTACGAGCACGCCGCCGTGCTCGTCGTCGACGGCGTCGGCGAGGCCCACGCCACCACGATCTGGGACGGCCGCGGCGGCGACCTGCGCCTGCTCGCCAGCGTGGATTTTCCCCACTCGCTCGGCCTCCTCTACGCCGGCCTCACTGCGTACCTCGGCTTCGCCGTCAACGAGGGCGAGTACAAGGTCATGGGCCTGGCCGCGTGGGGCCAGCCGCGCCTGCGCGAACCATTCGCCAAAATTGTCCGCCTCACCGGCGACGGCGCCTACGAGCTCGACCTGGCCTGCTTCGCCCACATGAGCGACGCCGACCTCGGCTTCGGCCCCGCGCTCGAGCGCCTGCTCGGCCCGCGGCGCCCGCCCGGTCGCCCGTGGGACTTCACCCGCGACGACGACCGTCACTACGCCGACGTCGCCGCCACCTTGCAGGCTGTCCTCGAGGACATCTTACTCGGGCTCGCCCGCAAGGCCCGGGCCCTCACCGGCGCCGACCACCTCTGCCTCGCCGGCGGCGTCGCCCTCAACGCCCTCGCCAACGCCCGCATCCAGGCCGAGGCCGGGTTCGCCCGCGTGTTCGTCCAGCCGGCCGCCGGCGACGCCGGCGGCGCGCTCGGGGCCGCCTTGCTGGCCGCCCGCGACCGCGGCGATCCGCGCCCTGGCCCGCTGCGCAGCGCCGCTCTCGGCCTGCCGATCGATGCCTCGCGGGCCCACGCCATCGCCCGCGAGCTCGGCCTGCCCGCCCGCCGCGTCGACGACCCCGCCGCCCACGCCGCCCGCCTCGTCGCCGCCGGCAAGATCGTCGCCCACGCCCGCGGCCGCTTCGAGTGGGGCCCGCGCGCCCTCGGCCAGCGCTCGCTGCTCGCCTGCCCGCGCGACCCCGCCACCCGCGAGCGCATGAACCGGCTGATCAAGGAGCGCGAGCCGTTCCGCCCGTTCGCCCCCGCCGTCCTGGCCGAAAAGACAGGTGATTTCTTCGCCGCCGAGCCCGACGACATGACCCCGTTCATGACCACCACCGCGCGCGTGCACGAGGCCGCGCGCGAGCGCCTCGGCGCCGTCACCCACCGCGACGGCACCGCCCGCCTGCAGACCGTCGCGGCCGAGCGCGCCCCCGAGCTGCACGCGGTGCTCACCGAGCTCGCCGCTCTCGGCCACGACCCCGTGGTCCTCAACACCTCCCTCAACGGCGCCGGCGAGCCGATCGTCGCCGGGGCCGAGGACGCGCTGGCGTTCTGGCTGCGCCACGGCGTCGACGCCCTGCTCGTCGACGACCTGCTGATCGAGAGGACCCCATGACCGCGCATGATCGCGGTGCTCGCGTCGCTCGTGAGCGAGAGGACCCCATGACCGCGCCCGTCGTGACCCGTCCGCCGCGCCCCGGCCTGCTGCGCCGCCTCGCCGCTCGCCTGCGCACCATCGGCGGCCTCATCCTCCATTTCCTCCACCCGGCGAGGTTCGTGCTCGCCCCGCTGCTGATCGTCCTGCTGCTCGCGGGCGTGCTGCTGTGGCTCACCGGCGGCCTCGCCTACGTGGCCCCGTTCGTCTACACGCTGTTCTGATCCTGGAAACCAGGACGCTCCCGCTTTCCGCTGGCGCAACTCACCGACTGACGCCAAGCCGTCAGACCAGGCGATAGATCGCGTGGCGCAGCGGGCGAATCAGCTGGATCATCGCCTCGTCGCCCTTCAGCAGCGCCGCCGCCGTCAGGCACGCCTCGGCCAGCACCACCTCGACCAGCTCGGGCGACAGCCCCAGCTGCTCACCGACCGCCCGCACCCGCGAGCGCTCGGCCGGCGACAGCCCGTCGAGGGCCGCCAGCAGCGTCCCGCCCGACAGCACGTAGAGCGCCAGCGAGCTGTGTGGCTGCACCACCTCGGCCACGTGCTCGGGCCGCACCTCCGACACGTCGAACGCCAGCAGGTGGCGCTGCGCCACCTCCGGCAGGCCGTGGCGGTCCATCAACCGCTTCAGCCCCGTGACCTCCGCGCCGCTGACCCCGTCGGCCGCCGCCATGTACTTCGACAGCAAGATCAGGTGCAGCTCGGTCTCGACGCTGATCTCCGCCCCCAGCCCGTGGACCGCGTGGTCGCGGACGCTGAGCTCGACGTTGCGGTACGTCTCGTCGTCGAGACCGTCGATTAGCTCCTGGACCGACGCCAGGATCGGGTTCGTCGCCGCGTTCACGCGGTCCGTTTATAACCCACGCGTTCGCCGGCCCGCATGGGGGTCGCGCCGCCGGTCGGGCGCGATCTCGTCCGCGCCGCGTTCCGCGGCGAGCTCGACCTCAGCGCTTGAGCCGGAACATCCCCGCCGGGGGCGCTGGCGCCGGTGCAGACGCGCCGTTCTTGCTGCCGAGAAAGGCCTGCGCCGACTTGTTGTCCGGATCGATCTTCAGCACCCGCTGATAGTAATCGGCCGCGCGGTCGTAGCGGGTCATCGCCTCGTTGACCTGGGCCAGCCCGAGCAGCGCCGTCAGGTTGCGTTCGTTCGTCGCCGCCATCAGCTGCTCGAAGTACACCTCGGACTGCGGGAAGTCGCCGATCGTCTTCAGCCCCTGCGCCAGGCAGCGCAGCGCCTCGACCTGGAACGGCTTCTCTGCCAGCACCGCTTGCAAGATCTTCGCGCCGGCCTCCGCGTCGCGCGCCCGCACCTGGAAGCAGCCCTCGTCGATGCGCTCCTCGATCGTCTTCTTCCGCTTCTGCCCGACGTTCGGGCTCTGCGGCGGCTTGTCGATCGGCTTGGCCGTGGTCGCGCCGGTCGCCTTGCCGGCCGTCCCGGATTCGTCGGGCAGATCGTGCTCCGGCCCGCCGGTCGTCGTGCCCGCGGTCGTGTCGCTCGCCTCCGCCCCGGCCGTCGCCTGCTCGGGCGGCTTGTCACCGGCGGGCGTGCTCGTCGCGTTCGTCACCGTCGCCAGCGGCGGCGCCGGATCTTTGGTCTCGAAGCGCGGATCGTCCTGCTTCGCCGGCTCGCGGTCCGGCACGTCGCGCTTGCCCTCGCTCTCGATCTCCGTCAGACCGCGCGCATCGTTGGCCCCGCGCTCGCCGTCCTGCGCCGCCTCGCGCAGGCTCGGCCCTGCCAGCTGCAGCACCAGCAAGATCAGCGCCGCGCTGGCGCACAGCCCCAGCAATGCATAGACCCCGCGGCCGGGCGCCGCCGCGATCGGCACCGACGGCGGCGTGACCTGCGACTGCGTCGAGGCTCGCTCGTGAGGCGAAGGGGCTCGTGCCTGCGCGAGCGTCTGCTCGTGCATCCGCGCGGCCCCCGTGGGCGCGTGCAGGATCCGTTCGGGCGCCTCGATCTCCGCGCCCGTCACCGTCAGCTCGTCCCTCGCCATCTCCGCCGCCGTCGCCTGCACCGCCGTCGCCGACAGCGCCGCCGTCGTCAGCGTCTCCTCGTTCGTGCGCGCGTCGTCGTCGTCGAGCTCCGCCTGCCACGCCCGCCTCGCCGCTTCTTTGCGCGCCGCCAGCTCCGCCCGCTCCGGCCGCTCCGGCCTCATGGCTTCGCTGCGCGCCTCGGGCTCGAGCTCGGCCTTCTCCACTCGCCCCGGCTTCATCGGCGCGGCCGCCATCGGTCCTGCGGCCACGGGCGGCGGGCTCGTCGAAGCCGCGATCTCGCGCGGTCGGGCCAGCGGCGCCGACTTCACCGGCGGCGGTGCGCCCTGGGCCCGCGCGGGCGTCACGGGTCCTGCCGCCGCCAGCGGCCCCGACTCCGGCAGCGGCAGCGTCGCGAACATCGCCGTCCACGTCGGCGCCATCTCCTGCTGCTTCGGCGGCGGAGCCGGCGACCGCTCCTCGCTGTCCGCCCACGCCGTCGCCAGCGCCTGCGTGAACTCGGCCGCCGACGTGAAGCGGCGCTCGATCTCCCACGCCACCCCCTTCTTGAGCACGTCCTTCAGCAGCCCCCCGCAGTGCAGGCGGTCGATGAAGCGGTCGGCGTCGCGGACCACCTCGAGCGGCAGCTCGGCCCCGTGCAGCCCGAACACCGCCGTCATCGCCAGCCCGTAGATGTCGGCGCGGTGGTCGGCGTCTTGCGGTCGGTTCAGCACCTCGGGCGCCGCGTAGATGAACGACCCCATCGGCCCGGTGCGGGTCGAGCCTGGCGAGTCCTGTTCACGGACCAGATCGAAGTCCGTCAGCTTGGCCGCGCCGACGTCGCCGAGCAGCACGTTCGACGGCTTCACGTCGCGGTGGACCAGCCCGCGCGCGTGCGCGTGGACCAGCGCCTGTCCGACCGCGACGATGCCCGCGACCACCTGGTCGTGCGTCAGCTTCCGGTCCAGCACCGCCTCGTGGAGCGTGCCGCCGGCCATGTACTCCATCACGAAGAAGTGGCGGCCCGCCTCCTCCCCGTACGGCTCGAGCACCTGCACGATCGCCGGGTGCTGCAGCTCCGACATCTTCCACGCCCCGCGGAAGAAGCGGTCGCGGCGGGTCTTGTCCTCCGCGAACTGCCCGTGCAGCACCTTCAGCGCCACCTCGCGCTGGTTCCTCTCGTCGCGCGCGTGCCACACCGTGGCGAACCCGCCCTGCCCGATCTGCGCGATCAGGCGGTAGCGGCCGCGGCCCAGCACGTCGCCCTCGCGCAGCTGCGCCCCCTCGCGAAACTCCCGCTTCAGCGCCGCGATCTCGATCTCGACCTCGGTCGTCGCGCCGCCCTCGTCGCTGAGCTGCTGGCGCTTCGTCAGCGCCACCTCGAGCTTGCGGCCGAGCGTCGCCTTCGCGCCCGCGACCTTGA
Organism: Nannocystis bainbridge; assembly: GCF_028368995.1. Taxonomy (GTDB): domain Bacteria; phylum Myxococcota_A; class Polyangia; order Nannocystales; family Nannocystaceae; genus Nannocystis; species Nannocystis bainbridge. The sequence continues at coordinate 2,847,626 of NZ_JAQNDL010000001.1, forward strand.
GGTCGAGCGGCCCGCCGGTCCCGAACACGCGCGCGTACACCTCGTTGCGGAACGGGTCCATCCCGCGGCACAGGCCCGTCAGCTGCAGCTCCTGGCGGTCCGCCTCGCCGAGCTCCTCCCCGTCGACCAGCCGGCGAAACAGCATCGCCAGGCGGCTGTCCTGCGTGACCAGGCGGAAGATGTTGTAGAAGTGGATGTTGCGCGGGCTCTCGGCGACGATCGTCGCCACCACCGCGTCGACATCGCTGGCGTCGAGCTTCTTGGCCCCGCGGGCGGCGCGGCTCCACAGCGCCTCGAACACCAGCTGGCACAGGAACACCGAGCCCCCCGTCAGCTCGAACACCCGCCCCACCAGGTCGGGCCCCGCGAACGCGCCGGCGGTGGCCAGGTACGACGCCAGCTGGCTGACCTGGGCCGTCGAGAGGTCCTCGAGCGCGATCTCGATGGCGACGTTGAACGGCGACCAGCGCGGGTCGGAGATGAAGCGCGACGAGTGGGCCGCCCCGGCCAGCACGAACGTCAGCCGCAGCAGCGCCTCTTCGTGGGCGCGCAGGTTGAAGAAGGTCCGGATCTTGCTGAAGATCTGCTCGCGGCACTCGACGTGGAGGAGCACGTCGATCTCGTCGACGAAGATGATGAGGCGGCCGGGGTACGCGGTCAGCCAGGCCTTGAACACGTCGCGCGGTTCGCCCTTGCCGATCGGCGCCGGGTCGAAGTTGGCGCTGCGGGCCACCTCGTGCAGGAACTGGCGCCAGAAGTCGTCGTACGAGCGGACCACGAACGGCGACAGGTCGACCAGCGCGCAGCGAAACTCCGGCGCCGGCAGCGACGCCATCGTCCGCGCGATCAGGCTCGACTTGCCGCTCTGCCGCGGCGCCGCGAAGTACGGGTAGTACTGGTTGTCGCGGATCTGCTCGACCAGCTCGGCGTCGGCGCCGCGGCGGATGTACGCCTTGCCGGCGAACGCTCCCGCCGCCCGGTACGGGTTATCGACCGTCACCGGTAGCTCTCCTTCTTGCGCACCCGCGCCGCCAGGTCGGCGTCGCTCGCCCCCGCCGCCTCGTCCTTCCACAGGTTGAAGCACAGGCACTGCGCCGGCTTCGGCAGCATCCCCGTCCGCTCGCGGATCGCCGCCCGCTCGCGCAGGACCACCGCCTGCGAGCGCGGCGGCAGCAGGGCCAGCAGCCGGTCCAGCTCGGCCTCCGAGAACGGCCGCAGCTCGACCTCCGTCCAGTCGCCGAGGTTCGGGTTCGACAGCTCGAAGCTCGCCAGCACCTCGGCGATCGGGTCGCGCGTGGTCACCACCAGCCGCAGCGCCCCGCCCAGCTGGGTGACCACGCGGTACAGCGCCGGCACGAACCGCTGCGCCACCTCGGGCGTCAGCCCGCCGAACTCGTCGAGCGTCAGCAGCAGCGGGCGCTGGCCCGCCGCGGTCTGGATCTCGCGCCAGCCCTTGAAGCTCTGACCATAGGCGCGCCCGACCTCGGCGAAGAACTCGTCGAGGAACAGGTTCACGTCGTCGACCCGCATCATCTGCAGGTCGAGCAGGCACACCGCCGCGCCGGTCCCGGCCTGCCACGCGCGGTCGGCCCGCAGCAGCAGGCTCGACTTGCCGATCGAGAAGTCGCCGCGCACCACCACCACCTGCGCCCCGTCGGCCAGCGCCTCGGCCAGCGCCGCGTCGGCCGCCCGCGCCACGTACGAGCGCGCCGCCAGCCCCAGCATGCCGGCCTTCTGGAACGGATTGGTCCCGGGGGACATGCCCGATACGACATGGTCCGAAGGACCTGTCCTCACGGGCATGCCTGAAGCGACCTGTCCGTTTGCACCTGTCCCCGAGGACACGTCCGCGATGCCCGCGGGCGTGACCCCGGGCGCGCACGCGGCCTCGGCGTGGGTCCCGAGCAGGGCGGCGATCGACCCGGCCGTGTGCGACGACGAGGCGTCCGGCTCGACCGGCAGCACGATCGGCCGCAGCCCGCTCTCGCCGGCGAAGAACGGCCCGCTCTCGCCCGCCCGCGCCCCGCTGTCACCGGCCGCCCGCGCCCCGCTCACCCCCGCCCGCGCCCCGCTGTCGCCCGCCGGGTGCGCCCCGCTCACCCCCGCCCGCGCCCCGCTGTCGCCCGCCGCCCGCGCCCCGCTGTCCGTCGACTCCGCCAATCGCTCGGCCAGCCGCGGCAGGAACGCGTGAGCATCGATCCCCTTGTAGAGCACCACCCGGCCGAGCTCGATCCCCGGGCGCAGCGCCTCGAGCAGGCGGCTCGACCCGCGCACGATCGCTGCCTCGTCCTCCGGATAGAACGCCCACGCGATCTTGATCGGCGCCAGCCCGCCGCGGATCGTCGCAATCAGCGAGCGCGTGAACACGTCGTCCCAGCCGCTGTAGCCGAGCACCACCAGCGTGCGCGCGCTGATCAGGTGGGCCAGCGACGCCGACAGCTTGGGCCGGTCCTGCCCCAGCTGCGCCGGCGTGTGCAGCGTGTCGGTGCGAAACCAGTCGCCGTGGAAATGGACCACCAGGCAGCCCTGGCCGTCGACGCCCGACAGGCTGCCGTCGCCGTGCAGCGCCGTCATGTACGCGCGCCCGCCGGCCCGGCGCACGCTGATCGACACCAGCGGGTCGAAGTTCGAGGTCAGCACCAGCGGCCGGGTCGCAGCCGGCGCGCGCGCCAGCACCTGCCCGAGCGCGTCCGCGGCCGGCGGCAGGTGCCAGCCCTCGACATCGTCCTCGAGCGCGCGGCACACCTCGTGGTCGTCGACCACCCGCGGCGGCGCCGGGAACCGCGGCGAGGGCCGCCGCGCCAGCAGCACCGCCTGCCGGATCACCGCGTTCGCCACGTCCTGATCGCGCGTGCGCAGCAGGTGGCGAAACGCCGCCTGGTAGCGGTTGTGGGGCTCCTTCTCGAGCGCCGCCTCGAACCGCTGCAGCTCGCTCGGCCGCTGATACTCGCCGCGGATCAGCGCGATCACCCCGTCGACCCGCGGCACCCCCGGCTCGCCCGCGCGGACCGGGGCCGTGATCGCCGAGCCCACCAGGTACACCAGCTCGTGCGGCCGCGCCGAGAGCCGGTCCAGCAGGTCCTCGTCGCTCGCGAACTCGGGCGCCATCTGGCCGGCGAAGGGATCGGCGGGCATCGTGTCACCCGAGAATACCCCACGCCGGGCCACCGCCCCCGCATGACGGAGGCGACAGCGAGGGCCGCGGCCGGGTGCAGCAACCCGGCCGCGCCGCTTTCCCGTGCGATTCCGCCCCGCTCGCCCGAGGCCGCCGCCAGGCCCGCCGCGCCCTCCCGGCCGCCCGGGCGGCCCGCGCTTCCCCCGTCGCTGCCTCGCCCACCTCGCCGCTCGAGTCCGGCGAGGCCCCGCGATCTCGCCGCGAACGGGCACGACCTCCGACCGCAGCCACCGGCGTGAGGCCGCGAGCCGCCGCGCCCGCCCCGCGCCTCTCGCCTGTCTATTCATACATGTCCAAAAGGCCATGACAATCCCTCACGCCACCTCGCCAACCTGTCCCCAAGGCCATGACACTCGCTCCCCGCGCTACGACATTCGCTCATGGCCCCTGACCGAAAGACATGGCCCGAGAGTCATGTCGACCGCGACGCCGAAGCGCGCCCCCGGAGCGGGCGCGCGCCCCCCGGCGATCGGGCTTCCCCCGCGCGAACGCCTCTGCGACGATACCCCCTTCGGAGGTTCAATTTTTAAAGATGGTCCACGTATTCGGATTTTCGCGTCGTCCCTCGCTCGCCCTCGCCTCGCTCGTGAGCGCGACGCTGACGGCCTGCCCCGCCGAGCCGGGCGACACCACCGCCAGCGACACCGGCACCGCCAGCGACACCGGCACCGGCGACACCCTCGAGCCGACCTCCACCGGAAGCTCGACCGAAGCGCCGACCACCGGGACCACGACCACCGACGGCACCAGCACCACCGGTGAGCCCGACCCGACCCGCATCGAGCAGATCCTCGCCGCGCTCGACCTGGCCATGTACGCCTGCCCCGAGCGCGTGTGGCCGGACGTGCAGGCCAGCTACCGCGCCAGCCAGGTGCTGCTGGCGTCGGTCGAGGAAAACCGCGCCTGGCTATGGAACGACCAGCTCGGCGAGGGCACCCCGCCGAACGTGACCGAGGGCCCGCTCGACAGCTTGCCGCCGGAGTGGTCGTCGACCTTCAACGTCGGCACCCTGCAGGGCGCGCCGACGCTGGGGATCTCCCTCGACATCACGGCCGCGCACAACGCCACGCTCGAGCAGGCGGGGATCGAGGTCTGGCCCGACTGGGCGATCCTGCTGAGCTTCCACGAGGGCTTTCATTTCCTCAGCGCGCAGAGCGACTGGAACGTCGGCAACGGCAGCCGCACCGCCCCGTACCCCGAGCCGTGGCAGCCGCGCTACCTGCGGGCCGCGCTGCTGCACGCGCTGCTCGCCGCCGTGCAGGGCGACGCCGACGCGCTCGCGGCCGCGGCCCACTGGCAAGCGCTGCTGCAGGCCGATTTCGCCGCGGAGCTGGCCGCGGGCCGCCGCTACGAGTGCACCGAGGGCAGCGCCGAGTACGCCTCGTTGATGATGAGCGCGCTGGTCGAGCTCGGCTGCGACGCGACGGACGCCGACCTGCTCGAGCTCGCCCGCTCGCGCGCCGACGACGGGCTGTTCCTCGGCATCGAGCAGTACGATCCGGGCCGCGAGTTCTACGACCTCGGCGTGCTCGCGGGGCTGCTGCTGCGCGGCCAGCAGGCGCCCGGATGGGAGCTCGAGGTCGAGGACGGCACGCCCCCGGTCCAGCTCGCGCTCGCCGGCGTGGCCCCGGCCCCGCAGCCCGACGACCCCGCGCTGCAGGCCAGCGTGCAGGCGGTGGTGGCGGCCCGCAACGAGCAGCTCGGCGCGGAGATCGAGCCGATGCTCGAGCACATGCAGAGCCCCGAGTACACCCGGATCCCCGTGTCCTTCAACTGGATCGCCGGCTCCTTCCGGGTCGGCGGCTTCTACTACCTGGCCGACGACCCCGCCGAACCGGAGGTGCTGCTGACGTTCTCGGCCGAGCTCGATCCACCCTCGGGCGTGGCGATCTCGGTGTCCCAGATGACCGCCCTCACCGGCGTGTCGACCCCGTGCGCGCTGGCGGCCGGCAACGCGATCGTGCTGACGATCCCGACCGCCGACCTCCAGGTCGCCGCCGACAAGGCGACCGCCGCGACCGCGAAGCTGACGTTCGCCGGCCTCGAGGTCGAAGCCACCACCGACCTCGAGGGCCTGCCGTGGCTGTGCCCGACCGACGCCGGCGGGGCCGGCTACGCCCCCGCCGAGCCCAATCCCGTGCTCGACGAGCTGCGCGCGCAGGCCCACGCCCCCGGCCACCCGCTGCGCCCGCTGCTCGGCCGCTGAGCCCGAAGGCACGGCTCCGCCAGCGAATCGCAGGACATGTCCCCGAGGACATATCCTTCGATTCGCCCGGATCCCCGTCCTCTGTTTCACGCAGGTTCGGGCAGATCGAGCTGCTCCTGTCGGGCCCAGCGGGCGATGATCTGCAGCGGCAGCCCCGCGGCCCTGCAGTTGGCGAACCCGCGGATCTGCACGATGCGCCGCGTCTGTGGTTCGACCTCGATCGTGAACCGCGACTGGGGCGCTCCGTCGCGGCCGGCGCTGCGCAGCGACCAGATGCTCGAGATCCCGCGGACGCAGCGTCGCACGTAGGTCCCCACGCAGTGGCGCAGCGCCCGGCCCTCGGCGCGCAGCACGTCGCTCGAGAGCAGCTCGCCGATCTCCCACTGCAGCACCTTCGGATCGCCGGTGTCGTCCGCGAGCACCAGCCCCGCCCAGCCCGCGGCTCCCCACGTCCGAAACGCCCGGGACCCCGCCGTTTGCTCGCGCAGGCGCGCCAGCGCCTGCTCGCGCCGCCAGCCGCAGACCTGCATCCACATCGTATTGGCCGAATTGCCCGAGAACCGCGGCACCGCGGAGCCCTCGCCTTCACCGATGTACGTCGCCCGCAGGTACTGCACGATCGGCCCCACCTGCTGCACCGCGAGCTCGTCCCAGCGGCGGATCATCCACTGCAGCGCCTCGCGCCAGAATGCGCCGTGGCGCAGATCGGTCGCCAGCTCCGTCTGCAACACCGCCGCCACCAGCTCGGGCTCGGCCTCCAGCGCCAGCAGCTCGGCCCGGCGGATCGCCGCGCGCACCGGCAGGTCCGCAGGTGATTTCAGCAAGATCCGCTCCATCTTGCGCGTCAGCTGCAGCGGCAGCCCCGTCAGCTTGCGGAACGCCCGCCCGCCCGCGTGTTCGATGAACCACCCGCGCTCCTCGTCGCGGTCCGGCGAATCGTCGCCGAACCACGCCGAGGCCATCATGCGCGGCACCGGGTAGCGTCCCAGCAAGTGCTGCGCCAGCGAGTGAATCAACGCCTTCGGGTGGCCGCGGCCGCCCTGCCAGGTCTCGACCGGCGCCCCGTGCCATTCATGGAAGCGGGCCAGGTTGACGATCGCCTGCACCGCCGCGGCCCCGCCGTCCAGCAGGTTCGAGACCTCGCTCGCCACCCACAGCACCCGCGCGAACACCTGTTGCGCCGCCAGATCGGCGCGCAGCGCCGCGAAACCATGACTCACCGCATGATCGACCGCCCGTCGCGCGTGGCGACGGAAACAAATCCTATTGGACACACGACTCTCCCTGCGCGCGGCCATCACCGCGCGCCGTACGAACCGACGATTCGACGCATCGTGTGCAGGCGTACCGATTCGGGCGTCGATGCTGCGCCGGCCATTCAAGGCGCGCGCAGCCGACCCAATCGTCGCCGATCGCCGCAAAAGCGGCGCTCACGACCCGTCGAGGACCCTTCGTAGGACCGGCGCCGCGCCCCCTGAACGAGGTCGAGCGCGATCAGCCGGTCTCAGGAGAACCGAACGAACATCCCGGGAGAATGCATGCACCCCCCACCCCTGTCAAGCATCCTTCGCCGATGGGCGCCCCCGCTCACCGCATCCGCATCCGTCGACCGCCCGTCCACGCCACATGTTCCAAAGGACATATTGCTGATTCTCGCCATGAGCGTCACGGCTCCTCGCCGCGATCGACCCCCGAGCGATGCGCATCGTCTTCACCAGGCGTCGCCCGTGCGACCCACCCCGCCCACAGGCACCCGCACGATCGCCGCACCAGGATGCGCCGATCTGCGAACTGCGACGTGCCGCCCCTGCGCCGCTGATGCTACGTTCGCCGCGATGCCTCGCCTCGCCCTCGCGACCCTCGCCCTCCTCCTCGTCGCTTGCGGCGACGACCCAGCGACCTCGACCGGCGACACCAGCGGCCCCGGCCCCTCGAGCGGCGCGCTGACGACGGGCACCGGCGGCGACGACCCCACCGGCACCACCACCGGCACGAGCAGCGACCCCGTCACCACCACCACCGGCACCATCACCACCGAGCCCGGCACCACCACCGGACCGGCCACCACCGACGCTCCCGTCACCGGCACCACCACCGATCCGGGCACCACGGGGCCGGACCTCGAGACCGACGGCACCACCGCCACCACCGAGCCCCTGCCCGACCCGATCTGCACCGACCCGCCCGCCTGCGCCGCCGTCGCCCCCGCCGCCACCGAGCATCACCTCGGTCTGCTCGACGGCTGCGCCTTTGCCCTCGCCCCGAACGACTTCGCGGCCGGCATCGCCCGCGCCGACGCCCTGCTCGCGCGCACCGGCACGGCCGTCGACATCGAAGCCGTCCTCGGTCAGCTCAACCGCACCGGCGTCCCCGGCCTCTCCGCCTACCAGGCCGACCGCATGAAGAACCACGACTACGTCGGCTTCCGCTGGGACGCGGGCGACGGCGCCGTCGACTACTGGTACCCGCAGGGCATCACCGGCTCGAGCGACGCCCGGGCCGATCACGAGATCGCCGGCAAGCGGCTCCTGTTGGTGTCCTGGTACCACAAGATCGAGCTCGGCCCGAACGACCCGCCGGCCAAGGGCGTGCGCCTCAGCCTGGTCGACATCACCGACCTCGACGCCATCCGCTACCGCCACCTGCTGCTCGTCACGCCGACCGGCGACGGCCCCGACGTCAATTTCGTCGCCGCCAACACCAAGAGCGGCGACGCCCTGCACGCCGGCGGGATCGCCTGGGTCGGCGACCGCCTCTACGTCGCCGAGACCTCGGCCGGCTTCCGCGTCTACGACATGTCGCGGATCTTCGAGGCCACCGCCACCGACGACGACGCGGCGATCGGGATCGCCGGCGGCGAGGTCAACGCTCACAGCTATCGCTACGCGGTGCCCGAGATCGGTCGCTACGCCCTCACCGCCGACTCGTGCAAGTTCCGCTTCTCCTCGGTCGCGCTCGACCGCAGCGCCGACCCGCCGGTGCTCGTCACCGCCGAGTACCAGACCGACCTGACCGGCCGCCTCGCCCGCTGGCCGATCGACCTCGCCAGCGCCGCGCTGGTCGAGAGCGGCGGCCATGTGTTCGCCCACGACGCCGCCATCACCGGCCAGTCCCGCACCCAGGGCGCCGTCACCTACGAGGGTGTCTATTACATGTCGTGCTCGAGCCAGGCCCAGCAGTGGGGCCGGCTCTACCGCAACCTCCCCGACTCGACCAGCGAGATCACCGCCTGGCCCGACGGCCCCGAAGACCTCTACGTCGAGCGCGACCTCGAGCTGATCTGGACCGCCGCCGAGCACCCGAACAAGCGCGTCACCCTCGGCATCCCCATGCAAGGTTACTGATGGGACATGTTATCCAGGACATGCCGCAAAGGGCATGTCCCCGCGGGCATGCTCCTCGGGACATGTCCTGAACGCCGCCCGGCGCCGTCACCCTGGCGCTCGGCCTCCCAGCCGCCTCGCTTCGGCCCGCGACGGCCCTTGCTTCGCAGATGCGCACCTGTCCCTTCGGACAGACGCATCCTGCACACTGCAGCCTCAGTTCGCCTGGGCGCCATCGAGCATGTCGGCGACGATCGCGTCGGCCGCGGCGGCCGGGTCGGGCGCGCCGAGGATCGGCCGGCCGACCACCAGGTACGCCGCCCCGTCGGCGATCGCCTGCCCTGGCGTCATCACGCGCTTCTGGTCGCCGACCTCGGCCCCGGCAGGGCGGATGCCCGGCACCACGCAGGCGATGCCCGGGGCCGCCGCGCGCACGCCGGCCAGCTCTTGCCCGCTGCACACCACCCCGGCGCACCCGGCCGCGCGGGCGATCGCCGCCCGCATCGCCACCAGCTCCGCCGGCGCGCGCGTGTGCCCGGCCTCGGCGCAGGCGGCCGCGTCCTGGCTGGTCAGCACCGTCACCGCCAGCACCCCGAGCTCCGGCCCCGCCTCGGCGACGCACGCCTTGAGGTGGGCCAGCCCCGAGCCGGCGTGCACCGTGATGAAGCGGCAGCCCAGCGAGCGCGCCGAGCGGATCGCCCCGCACATCGTATTGGGGATGTCGTGAAGCTTGAGGTCGAGGAAGATCTCGAGCTCGGGCACCTCGCCGCGGAGCCGGCGCACCACGTCCGGGCCCTCGGCCACGAACAGCTCGAGCCCGACCTTCAGCATCCCGACGTGACCCTGCAGCGTCTGCGCCGCGGCCACCGCGGCCCGCGCGTCGGGCACGTCGAGCGCGACGATCAGGCGGCGGCGCAGTTCGGACTCGGAGGCGACGGGCAGCGGCATGGGCGGCGATCTAGCAAGCGCGCCGCAGGTGTTGCAAGCTCGCCGGCGTGCGTGAAGATCCGCATCGCGTCCTGTTCGACCTCCTCGAGGACGGCGTCCGCGCCGGCCTCTACCCGGGGTGCGTCGCCCTCGTCTGGCGCGACGGCGCCGAGATCTACCACGAGGCCCACGGCGACCTCGGGAGCCACGAGGGCGCCCCGGGCTACCTGCGCGCGGTCAGCCGCGACACCGTCTACGACCTCGCCTCGCTGACCAAGGTCCTGGCCACCACCAGCCTCGCCGCCCTGGCCGTCGCCGAGGGCCGGGTCGAACTCACGACGCCCGTCCCCGCCGAGTGGGATCGCGCCTGCCCGGGCGCCACGCTGGCCCACCTCCTGTCCCATAGTTCAGGTCTGCCCGCGCACCGCGAGTTCTTCGTCGACCTCAAGCCCGGCCGCCCCGAGCGGGTCCTCGACCGCATCGCCGCGACCGCGCCCGAGTACCCGCTCGGCACCAAGGCCGTCTACAGCGACCTCGGCTTTATGATCCTCGGCGCCTGGCTCGAGCGCCTGTTCGGCCAGGCCCTCGACCGCCTGTTCGACGACAAGATCGCCTGGCCGCTCGACCTCCACCGCGGCGACGTCCCGCGCATCGGCTTCCACCGCCTGCTCGGCGCCCGCGGCCCGTCGTCGGCCCAGCAGCACCGCGTCGCCCCGACCGAGGTCTACGACCCCGCGCTGCACCCCGACGGCGTGCCCAGCTGGTTCGCCTGCCGCGCCCCGGTCCGCTGCGCCCACTACGAGGTCCACGACGACAACGCCTTCGTCATGAGCGGCGTCGCCGGCCACGCCGGCCTGTTCGGCGAGGCCGCGGCGGTGCTCGAGCTCGCCCGCGCCTGGCTCGACTGCACCCTGCCCGGCCTCGACGCTCGCACGCGAGATGTCTTTTGGACCCTGTCCCAAGTACCAGGTTCGACGCGACGGCTCGGCTGGGACAGCCCGACCCCCGACGGCAGCGGCACCGCCGCCGACGTGCTCTCGCCCCACGCCGCCGGCCACACCGGCTTCACGGGCACGACCCTGTGGATCGACCCGAGCCCGCCGGACGGCCGCGGCCCGCTGATTGCGATCTTGCTGACGAACCGGGTCCACCCGACGCGCAACGGCCCGCCGATCTTGCAGCTCCGCCAGCAGTTCCACCGCGCCGCCGTGCGCCTGTGAGCGCGAGTCACCCGCCGCAAACGGCCCGCCGAACGCGGCCGCGCAGACCCCACGAGCGGCCCGCCGTCCCCTCTTCACCCCAGCCCGCGGGCGTGCGATCCTCCGCGCCACGATGCCCGTCCGCCGCGCCGTCCCGTTCGCCCTCGCCCTCTTCATCACCACCGCCTGCGGCGGCGAGGCCAAGAAGGCCGAGCCCGAGGTCAAGGCCGCGGAGCCGGCCAAGCCCGCCGAGGACGACGCGATCGCCAAGCGTCGGGCCGAGCGCGAGGCCAAGGCCAAGGCCGAGAAGGACGCCGAGGACGCGCGCGTCGCCGCCGTCGCTGCCCTGGCGACCCTCCCGCCCAAGCTGCCGAAGGACATCAAGAAGGCCTGCGACGCCGTCGCCGACGCCCAGCTCAAGTTCTTCGAGCGCATGTACGAGGGCGCCGAGCTCGACAAGCTCAAGGCCGCCCAGGGCACCCAGCGGCCGATGACCGTCAGCGGCTGCACCGGCCTCGGCAGCCTCGAGGCCGCCGCCTGCCAGGTCGCCGCCCTCGACGCCGCCACCGACAAGACCCTCAAGGCGTCGATCTCCGACATCATGCGGGTCTGCATCGAGAAGTACGCCAAGCCGGCCGGCTGATCGCCTGTCCCTTCGCACCTGTCGCAAGGGACATGTCCCTCGGGCCCGCTCAGCCCGAGGACCACGAGCGCGCGCCGCCGCGTCGCTCGTGGCGACATCGCGCCCCTTCTGCGGTCGTCGCCCGCCCCGGCACGACGCGCGACTCGACCGCCCGGACCGACGCGCACACGCTGCCCGGCCCCGAAGAGCACCGCGCCTCCGCCGGGTCATGTCCCGCGCACACGGCCCCGGAGCCCACGCGACCCCTGTCGCCCCGACCCGCGCGCCTGCGCCCGCGCGCGGCCCCTCGCTGGATGCTACGCTCCCGGCCATGCACGACCTGCGCGACGTCGGCGGCACCCCCGGAGGTCTCCCCGTCTTCCTGCTCGGCCTCGGCATGGTGGGCGCCGGCGCCTACTTGCTGCTCAACCAGGTCATGGTCCACAGCGGCTACTGGGGCTTCTGGGGCGACAACACCTTCGGCCTGACCCTCCTGCCGCTGCTGTTCGGGATCGGCTTTTTGTTTTACAGCGCGCGCTCGTTCTTCGGCTGGGCGCTCACGGGCCTCGGCGCGGTCTTCATCTTCGTCGGCATCATCGCCAACCTCGAGATCCATTTCCGCCCGACCACCCTGTGGAACACCCTCGTCATCCTCACCCTGCTGGTGGGTGGCCTCGGCCTCGTGTTCCGGTCCCTGCGGCCGATGCGGGCCCGCCCTCGCGGCCGCGCGCATTGACAGGGCGGGCGGCCGCGTGGTGCCATCGCTGCATGGCCCCGCCGCCCTTACTGCCTACGACGCGCCTCTACGCCTGCCCCGCCTGCCGCGAGCACATCAAGTCGGACACCTCGAGCTGCCCTCACTGCGGCGCCGAGCTGCACCGCGAGGGTCGGCTGGCTCGCGCCGCCTCGGCGGTGATGGTGACCCTGGCGCTCTCGGGTTGCCCCGACAAGGGCGACGACACCATGGGTGGTAGCGACTCGAGCACCGGCAACACCACCTCGGGCACGGACACCGGCACCGGCACCGACACCACCACCGGCAGCACCACCGAAGGCAACTCCGGCACCATGACCGAGTCGCCGACCTCGGCCGAGCCCGAGTACGGCGTGCCCGCCACCGACACTCTCGGCACCACCACCAACACCACCTTCGAGCCCGACTACGGCGTCCCCGGCACCACCACCGAGAACACGACCGAGACCACCGAAGGCAGCACCACCGACGACACCGACACCGCCACCGTCGGCGAGCCCGAGTACGGCGTGCCGCAGACCAACACCTCCCTCGAGCCCGACTACGGCGTCCCCGGCACCACCGGCGCGTGACCGCCCCGAAGGACAGGTCCCAAAGGCCCTGTCCTTCGCCACATGCGCGCACGGACATGTTCTGAACATCCGTCGCACGCGCCTGCCCGATCGGACATGCTCCTCGCAGCATGCCCCCGAGGACATGGCCCTCGGGGCATGTCCCGAACCATCCTCACCCCGCCAGCACGGGCAGCCGCACCGTCGTGCGCGGCGGCGCCATGTCCCACGGCTCCTCGACGATCTCGTACTGGCCAAAATCGTAAGGATCGCCGGGAGCGGCCTGGCGCAGGACCACCCGCTCGCGCAGCCCCTTGCGCTTCATCTGCGCCGCCCGGTAGTAGCAGAACGGATTGTTGCCGCGCTTGCCGATCGCGCTGTGGGCGGTGAACGAGCAGCCCGCGCGGCACACCTCCGCGTAGTAGCAGGACTTGCAGAAGCCCCACAGCTCGTCCGTCCCGCGCTCGCGGGCGAACGCGATCTCCGGCGCGTCGTTCCAGATGTCCTCGATCGCCGCCGTCTTCACGTTGCCGCCGGTGTACGGGGCCGTCGGCAGCGACGGGCAGCCCTTGATCGTCCCGTCGGACTCGATCCCCATCACGAACTTGCCGGCCGAGCAGCCCTGCCAGTAGCTGTCGGGCGAGCCCGGGCGGGTGCGCAGCAGCTGCTCGTGCGGCCCGAAGTAACCGAGGTTGTTGCCGAGCCGCACGTGGAACGCCCGCTCCCACGCGATCCCCTGCGCCGCCGCGCGCTCCTGGCACCAGCGCTGGATGTCGGCCAGCGTGTCGATCACCTCCATCACCATGTACGGCTCGAGCAGCCAGTCCGGGCGGTCGGCCGCGCGGCCCATCGGCGCCGTCATCTGCGCTCGCCACACCGCCACCCCCGCGTCTGCCAGCAGCTCCGCCGTCTCGCGCAGCACATCCTTGTTGAGCCGGTTGATCTGCGAGTTCGAGGTCACCAGCATGCCCGCCGCGCGGGCGTTGCGGATCCCCTTCAGCGCCGCCGCGTGGCTCCCCGGGCTCGCGCGCAGCGTGTCGTGCGGCCCCTCCGGCCCGTCGACCGACACCCCGATCGCCGCCAGCCCTGCCTCGCGCAGCTTGCGGCAGCGGTCCTGCGTCAGCCCGCGGCCGCCGGTCTGCATCGTCACGCGGATCCCCGCCTGCGTCATGTGCTGGATCAGCCGATAACAATCGCCGCGCAGGTACGCCTCGCCGCCGATCAGCGTCACCTCGCGGCTGCCGAGGCGCACCAGCGCGTCGGCCACCTCGAGCAGCTCCTCGGTGTTCAGCTCGTCCGGTCGCGCGTCGCCGGCTCGCGACCCGCAGTGCGCACATTCGTGGTCGCAGCGCAGCGTCGTCTCCCACACCACATAGATCGGCCGCGGCCGCATCAGGTCGTCGGGACGCAGCGCGCGTGCAGGCGAGTTCATGCCGCGATGCTACCCCATCGCCTCGCCGCTCGCCTCGGGTCGCGGATCTCTGTGCGTCTCCAGGAGCGGCATCGCAAGCGCGAGCCCGGCCATGTCTGGCGCCGCCCATGCAGCGAAGTCGGGGGCGCAGCACCGCGACCTCGCGCAATCACACCTCCTCTCCCTCCACGTGGCGAGCACCGCCCTCGCTACCGCGAGCTCGCCCCCGCGACATCGACGTCGTGCCGGCGCTCACCCGCCCGAGTCGGCGTCCTCGGCGTCCGGCCCGGGCGGGGTCGCGTCGTCGAGATCATCCAGATACCCGTGGGGCAGCGCGACCTTCTGCGGCGGCCCGCTCTTGCCGCGCACGATCTGGGCTGCCGCCGGGAACGGCTCTGTCGGGTCGACTTCGCCCAGCAGCGCCCGCAGCTCCGCCAGTCGACTCGCCTGCATCAGCTTCGGCACCACCGGCGCCGCGCTGACGAACCCCAGCGTGTACCAGCGCGCGTGCTTGCGGAACGCCGCCATGGCTGGCTCTTCGGACATCCACGCGCACAGCCGCTCCGCGTGCTCCAGCATGATCGCCCACACCTCGCCCAGCGTCGGCGGCGCCGGCGGCGGCGCGCCGGCGAACGCGGCCGCCAGCTCCGCGAACAGCCACGGCCGACCCAGGCAACCGCGCCCCACCACCACCCCGTCGCAACCTGTCTCTCGGACCATGCGCAGCGCGTCGCTGGCCTCCCAGATATCGCCGTTGCCGAGCACCGGGATCGTGCGCACCGCCTGCTTGAGCGCCGCGATCGCCTCCCAGCGGGCCGAGCCCGAGTACAGCTGCGCGGCCGTCCGCGCGTGCAGGGCCACCGCTGCGCAGCCCTCCGCCTCGCCGATCGCCCCCGCCTGCAGGTACGTCAGCAGCGACTCGTCGATGCCCATGCGGAACTTCATCGTCACCGGCACCGGGCCCGCCGCCTTCACCGCCGCTCGCACGATCGCGCGCAGCAGGTTGGGCTTGACCGGGATCGCCGAGCCGCCGCCCTTGCGCGTCACCTTGCGCACCGGACATCCGAAGTTCAGGTCGATGTGATCGACCCTGCCTTCGCCGACCAGCACGCGCACGGCGCCGGCGATCGTCGCCGGGTCGACGCCGTAAAGCTGCAGGCTGCGCGGCGACTCGTCGGCGCCGAAGTCCGACAGCTGCAGGCTGCGCGCGTCGCCGCGCACCAGCGGCCCCGCCGTGATCATCTCGCTGACATACAGGCCCGCCCCGAAGCGCCGGCACAGCGCGCGGAACGGATAGTTGGTGATGCCCGCCATCGGCGCCAGCACCACCGGCGGCCACACGCGCAGCGGACCTAACTGCAGCGCCGACGCATCACCCGCCTCGCGCCTCGCCTCCGTCGTCGTCACGGCCGCGCTCATATCACAGCGCCCTCCTCTCCGCACCGCGCGACGCGCACGGGGCCCACGTAGGTGGCGTGCGGTGATACATCCACCGTTGACGGTCCGCGCCGGCCGCGGTCACGATACGCCCCATGAGAATTGAATTGATGGCCCGGGAAGCCGCGTTCGCGCTCCTGCTCGCGACCGCCTGTGGCGGCAGCAACAACACCACCGCCGGCGTCGACGGCACCGACACGCAGGCCAGCACCACCGACACCAGCGGCGCCACCGCCGGCGATCCGACCGGGGGCGTCAGCGACAGCGAGACCGGCACGCCGACGACCACCGCCGGCAGCAACTCTGCCAGCGACAGCGACGCCACGGCCACCACCGGCGAGACCGCGTCGACCGGCACCACCTCGACGACCAGCGAGACCGGGCCCGACACCACGACCTCGACCACGTCGCCCGCGACCACCGACACCACCACCACCGGCGAGACCGCGACCACCGACACCACCACCATGGGCGTCGAGGACACGGACACCAGCAGCACCACCGACGGCGGCTCGACTCTCGGCACCACCGAGCCCGACACCACCACCGGCGACCTCCCGTGCGGCACCGTGCTCAAGGCGACGATCCGCGACTTCGCCTTCTCGCACCCCGACTTCGAGAAGTACTCCGGCAACGGCGCCTACCTCGGCCTCGTCCAGCAGGACCTCGGCCCCGATCAGAAGCCCGTCTACGCCCACCCCGGCCCGACCCCGCAGACCAGCGGGCCGGCGGCGTTCGCCCAGTGGTACAACGACGTGCCCGGCGTCAATCACACGTTCCAGGTCGACCTCCCGCTCACCGAGGTCCAGCCCGGCATCTACCAGTTCGCCGACAACACCTTCTTCCCGGTCGACAACCTCGGGTTCGGCAACGAGGGCCAGCCCAACAACTTCGCCTTCACCACCGAGATCCACACGACCTTCTTCTACAACGGCGGCGAGGTCTTCACCTTCACCGGCGACGACGACGTGTGGGTGTTCATCAACGGCAAGCTGGCCCTCGACCTCGGCGGCCTCCACTCCCAGTTGCAGGCCTCGGTCAACCTCGACAACAGCGCGGCCGCCCTCGGCATCACCAAGGGCATGTCCTACTCGCTCGACGTGTTCCACGCCGAGCGCCACACCAACGAGTCGAATTTCCGCATCGACACCACGATCGCCTGCTTCGTGCCGATGTGACCGCAGCCTGGCCGAACGAGCATGTCCCCCAGGACATGCTCGCCAGGACAGCTTATTTCACCGGCCGTCCCCCGCGCGGGCGCTCGCGCTCGCGCTCACGGCTGGTACTGCGGCGCGAACGAGGCCGCGAAGTCGGCGATCGGGTGCTCCCAGATCGCCATCGTCAACGCCGGCCCGACCACCTTGAAAAAATAGGTCTCGCCCTGGTGCTCGACGATCGCCGCCATCATCCGGTAGTTGGGGTCGTCGTAGCGCTCGTTCTCGGCCCCCGCGACCGGGGCCGCGTAGGTCCCCGCCATGTCGGCCAGCGTCACCGCGAGCGGCCCGCGGACCATCTCCTGCACGCGCACCTGCTCATCTGCCAAGGGCGCCCCCGAGGCCGTGACGAACTGCGCCTGCCACTGGCGCACGTACGCCGTCGGCTCGACCCCCGCCGCGGCGAAGCGCGAGACCTCGAGGTGCGCGTCGCCGCCGGGCCCCGACAGCGTGAACCCCGGCCCCCCATTGGGCCCGGCGCCGGGGGCCGCCAGCCACTCCACGGGCACGCGGAAGAACAGCCGGTCGACCGCCTCGACGCGCGTGCGACCGCTGATCTCGATCTCCCGGGCGTCGATCGCCGGCCGCGGCGTCCGCGGGTTCATGCCCGGCGGCGGCGAGGTCGTCGGCGGCCGCGGATCTTTGTAGGACGACGCGCGGGTGTCGAGCGCCGCCACCACCGCGAACGGATCGGCCTGCCGCTCCGACAGCACCGGCGGCTCGCGCTGGCAGGCGACCAGCACGAACGCGACGAACCCGAGCGAGAGACCACGCGCCATCACGAGCTCGAGATAGCAAACACGGGGCCGGCGACAACCGAACTGGGCCGCGATGCCGGCGCGCAATCACTTCGCCTTGCCGCCCGCGCGACCCGTGCCACCAGGCCCGGTCGCGTGTTGTGGATCGGCACCTCGGGCTGGCAATACGACGATTGGCGCGGCCGCTTCTACCCCGAACGCTCGCCTGCGCGGCTATGGCTCTCGCACTACGCGGCTGCGTTCCGCACGGTCGAGCTCAACAGCAGTTTTTATCGCCTGCCCGCCGGCGACACCTTCGCCGCCTGGGCCCGCGACACGCCCGCCGACTTCGTGTTCGCCACCAAGGCCAGCCGCTACCTCTCGCACATGAAGCGGCTCCGCGACCCCGAGCAGCCGGTCGCGCGCTTGCTCGCTGCCGCCCGTCGCCTCGGCGCCAAGCTCGGCCCGGTGCTGGTCCAGCTGCCGGCGACGATGGCCTGCGACCCCGACCGCCTCGCCCACCTGCTCGCCGTGTGGCCCGACGACCACCGCCTCGCGCTCGAGCTGCGACACCCGTCGTGGTTCACCGCCGATACCTACGCCGCGCTGCGCCGCCATGACGTCGCGCTGTGCTTCACCGACGTCGACGGTCGCCCGCAGGGCCCGCTCGAGCGCACCGCCGACTGGGGCTACGTCCGCCTGCACCGCGGCACCGCCGCCCCGCGCCCCTGCTACGGCGACGGCGCGCTGTCCTCGTGGATCGTGCGGATCTCCCAGCTCTACGCCGACCGCCGCGACGTCTTCGTGTTTTTTAACAATGACCCACGCGCGTGCGCCGTCGCCAACGCGGCCCGCTTCGGCCGCCTCGCCGACACAGCCGGCCGCCACCGCACCCGCACCCCCGAAGCGCGCGACGTCACGCCCGGCTGAGCGCGACCGCGGACCCGGGCATGCGCGTTCTTTCTCGGCTCGACCTGTCCACCGGCCCGTGCGACGCGTACGATGGCCGCGTCGCCGCGCGCGTATCCTCTGCCCCCGAGGACATGTCCCATGAGCCAGATCATCATCGCCGACGCTGACGGCGCGATCGTCGAGTACGACCCCGGGTTCCTCGACCCGGGTCCGCGGTCGGCCCTGCTCGCCGAGCTGGCGCAGGTCCAGGACCGCTTCGACCGCGACCGCGTGCGCATGTACGGCAAGACCCTCGATTCGCCGCGGCTCGTGTGCGCCTTCGGCGACGACGGCCTGCACTACCGCTACGCCGGCGTCGACCGCACCACCCACCCGTGGCCGCCGCACCTCCGCGCCGCCCGCGACCGGATCGCCGACCTCTGCGGTCACCCCTTCAACTACGCCCTCGTCAACCTCTACCGCGACGGCGACGACTACATCGGCTGGCACGCCGACAAGGTCAGCGACCTCGCCCCCGGCTCGGCGATCGCCAGCCTCAGCCTCGGCGCGGCGCGGCCGTTCCAGCTGCGCCACAAGCAGCAGGACATCGAACACGAGGTCCTGCTCGCGTCCGGCAGCCTGCTGGTCATGCGCGGCACCACCCAGCAATTTTACAAGCACGCCCTGCCGCGCCGGCGCGGCGTGACCGAGTCCCGCTTCAACGTCACCTTCCGCCACGTGCGCGCGTCGTGAGCCGTAATGTCTCTCTGAACATGTCTCTCTGAACATGTCTCTCTGAACATGTCTCGATAGACGTGTTCGATAGGACACGTCACATACCCCGCGCCGCAAGGTCGGTGCCAGACCAAAGGCCGATCGACATGATCATCGGGACATGTCTCATGCGCCGCCTCGTGCGCCCCGCCGGTCTCGCGGACGGCCCTGCGAGGTACGTACGCCTCGCAGGGCCCGTCGCCGCGAGCTCGTGCCCGCGAGCGTGAGTGCGGGTGCCTCTGCTGAACGCGGCCGAGCTCGCCGCTTCCTCCGCATCGCCTGACGCTCGCGGACCCCACCGCTGCGCCGCCAAGGGCCAGCGAACCCCGCGCCCACGCGCTGCCCGGGCCGCATCGACGCGCCCAGCCTTCCGCTTCCGAATCACGCCAGACAGCACCTCCGCGTGCTTGAGCTCGCCGACCTCGTCCTGCGCGAGTGCGACGCGCCGCGACGGCCGGGCCAGATCTGGCGCGAGCCTCTGCCCGCTTCCTGGCGAATTACCGGCAGTTGTGGAATCGCCCGGGCGCTCGGCTGGACGAATGGCCCGAGCGCCGGCAGAAAGCCTAGCACCATGACCCGACCGGATGATTCTCAGGACCGAGAGATCGAGATCGTGCGCGTGTTCGACGCCCCGCGTGAGCTGGTGTTCGAGAACTGGACCCGCGCCGAGAACCTGCGCGAATGGTTCGCGCCTCCGGGCTACACCACCACCGACAGCGAGGTCGACGCGACCCCCGGCGGCGCCTGGCGCGTCGACTACCGCTCCGACCGTGGCGCGCGGTACAGCGAGCACGGCCGTTTCATCGAGGTCTCGCGGCCCGATCGGCTGTCGTTCACGTTGACACAGGTCAGCGAGCAGAGCGCGGGTCCCGAGACCACCGTGACCCTCGGGCTCACCGAGCTCGGCGGGACCACGCAGATGCGCTTTCACCAGACCGGCTTCGAATCGGCGGAGCGGCGCGACGGCAACGCCGAGGGCTGGTCCGGCTGCTTCACCAAGCTCGCGCGTCACCTGGTCGGCCACCTCGGCACCGCGGCCGAGCTGCGCGCGCTGTTCGAGGCGTGGTGGCGCGCCACCGCGGCCCGCGACCTCGAAGCCTCGATGACCCCGATCGCCCGCGGCGTCGTCTCCTACGAGCACGCGGCCCCGCTGCAGGTCGTCGGCGCCGACGCGGTGCGCGAGGTGTGCCGGCGCGGCTTCGAGGCGACTGAGGGCGACCTGCGCTGGGACGTGCCGGACCTGCAGATCCACGTGTCCGGCGACCTCGCCGTCACTTGGGGCCTCGATCGCGTGCAGACCCAGCAGCCGGGCCAACCGCCGGTCGAGAGCTGGTCGCGCGGCACCCGGGTGTTCAAACGAGTGGGCGGCGCGTGGCAGCTCGTCCATCAACACGTCTCGCTCCCCTACGATCCCGCGACCGCCCAGGCCAGGCTCGACCTGCGCCCCGACGATGGCTGACGACGCGTCACGCGGCGGATCACCGCAAGAAATCGCTCTCGGTAATTGCCGGACCGCCCGCGCGCGAGCACCCGACCTTGGTCGGATGTTCGCCGTCGACGAACTCGGACATATCGACCGAGCATGAGCCAGACTTCGATCCCCGGTTATACCTACGGCACCCCGCAGGTCGCGCCTTCCCCCGTCACCGACGCCGAGTTCGCGCTGCTCAA
This sequence comes from Nannocystis bainbridge, assembly GCF_028368995.1. GTDB lineage: Bacteria > Myxococcota_A > Polyangia > Nannocystales > Nannocystaceae > Nannocystis > Nannocystis bainbridge. Next base: position 2,868,518 of record NZ_JAQNDL010000001.1, read on the forward strand.
GCAGACCGTGCTGCTCGGCGAGGACGACCTCCGCTCCCTGCGCATGGCCGGTGACGTGCTCGGCGAGCAGATCGAAGCGATCCTCGACGTCTGGTACGGCTTCGTCGGCGCCCACCCGCACCTCGTCCACTACTTCAGCGGCGCCGACGGCCGGCCCGACCCGCAGTACCTCGGCCGCGTGCGCCTGCGCTTCGGCCAGTGGATCCGGGACACCTGCGCCGCCCAGTACGACCGCGCCTGGCTCGATTACCAGCACGAGATCGGCCTGCGCCACACCGCCGCCAAGAAGAACCGCACCGACGCGGTGAACTCGGCCGCGCCGCAGATCCACCTCCGCTACCTCATCGCCTTCATCGTCCCGATCACCGCCACCATCAAGCCTTTCCTGGCCAACAAGGGCCACAGCGCCGCCGACGTCGAGGCGATGCACGCCGCGTGGTTCAAGGCCGTGACGCTGCAAGTCACGCTGTGGAGCGAGCCCTACGTCGCCGCCTCGGTGTTCTGATCCGCTCGCGCATCGGCGATGCGACACGTAGGATTAGGCCGCGCCGCCTGCTCCCCGACTTTCGGGCGAGTGCGACGAACGGTGCATTCGCCCACAGGCCAGGACCATAACGACAGCAGGCGTGTCTGGGTCGATTCGCGACACGAATACGCGGAGCCATTCAGCGCATGGGGGCGAGCCGCTCACTCGCTCTTCGGCGCCAGCCGGAGGATCTTCGCGTTCTCCTTGTCCGTCAGCACATAGACCAGCCCGTCGGGCCCTTGCGCCACATCGCGGATGCGCTGGCCCAGGTCGCCCAGCAGGCGCTCTTCGCCGACCACGCGGCCGTCCTCGAGCTCGAGGCGGCTCAGGTGCTCCTCGACCAGCGCCCCCACGAACAGGTCGCCTTGCCAGGCCGGGAACGCCGCGCCTGTGTAGAACATCGCCCCGCTCGGCGCGATCGACGGCACCCAGTAGTACTTCGGCTCCACGAATTCGGGCGCGCTCGACTCGCCGTTGCCGACCGGCGAGCCGTCGTAATCGACCCCGTAGCTGACGCGCGGCCACCCGTAGTTCTTGCCCGCCTCGGGCAGGTTGACCTCGTCGCCGCCTTTCGGTCCGTGCTCCACCGTCCACAGCGCGCGGGTCTCCGGGTGGATCGCCGCCGACTGGATGTTGCGGTGGCCGATCGACCAGATCTCCGGCAGCGCGCCCGGCTCGTCGACGAACGGGTTGTCGTCCGGGACCGAGCCGTCGCCGCGGATCCGGACCACCTTCCCGAGGTGATTGTCGAGCGTCTGGGCCTGCTCGCGGGTCTCGTCGGTGAAGCGCTCGCCGAGGCCGACGAACAGCGCCCCGTCGTCCGCCACCGCGATCCGCGAGCCGAAGTGCTTGCCGTTGGCGAACGTCGGCAGCTGGCGGAAGATCACCGACACATCCTCGAGCCGCGGCGTCCCCTCGAGCACGAGCGTCGCCGCGGCCACGCTGGTGCCCGACCCGCCCTCGCGCGGCTCCGCGAAGCTCAGGTAGATCCGGCTCGAATTCGCGAAGTCGTGGGCCAGCGCCACGTCGAGCAGCCCGCCCTGGTCCTGGGCGTACACCTCCGGCACGTTCGCCAGCGGCTCCGACAGCGCCCCGTCGAGCCCGACGATCCGCAATCGACCTGGCCTTTCGGTCAGCAGGATGCGCCCGTCCGGCAGGAACTCGAGCGCCCACGGACGGTCGAGGCCGACCGCGAATTCCTCGACGCGGAACTCCGCGGTCTCGGCCGGCGTCGGCGCGTCGGTGAGGTCGCTTTGCGTGGCGTTGCAGGCGACGAGCAGCGTGAGGACGGCGAGCGAGCGGCGCGTGAGAGACATCGGCAAAGCGAGCATTGGAGATGCCGCCCGACCGGCAAGCGCGAGCCCCTCGTACGGGGGCAGGCCCGGTTCCTCGCGCTCGCCGCGGGGCTCGCGTGCGGCCGCGGTGCACGCGCTGCGGTCGCCCGGGCCCCGCGCGCACGCGAGAGCCGGACTCTCGCAGCCGAGATCCCCCGTCCCGGCCTGAGCCCCTGCTCGACGGCGACGTCTCGGCCCCCGCGCCCGCGTCTGCCCCCGAACACCCCCCAGCGCCGCGCGAACGGCCCCTTTGACGCTCCCCGGTCTGCGTCGGACGAGCGCCTGCGGGCGCACGCACGACCTGTCCTTCGGGACATCCTCCCCCGTGCGCGCGGTCGGCTTCGCGCTCGCGCTCGACTTCAAGCGCGCGCCTCACGTTGACCTCGCTCGCGCTCCGCCCTACCGTCGATCGTCGTGACGCGCGCATTTCGGCCCTTGAACTTGGTTCTGTGCGTCTTCGGGGCGACCGCCTGTGCCAGCGGCGAGGACCCCCAGAGCACCGGCTTCACCAGCGCCCAGGTGTCGGGTTCGATGTCGATGGCCTCGTCGATGCCTGCGACTGACGGCATGGGCTCGACCTCCAGCCCGTCCAGCGGCAGCGAGGTCACCGGCGAACCCGTCACTACCACCGACGCCACCACCGACGCCGACACCGACGAGCCCGTCACCGGCACCACCGGCACCACCGAGGCCACGGCCAGCGCCGGCACCGGCGGCTGTCCCGACGGCAGCCTGTTCTGCCCCTGCAACGACGACGCCACCTGCGACCCCGGCCTCGCCTGCGAGGACGACCTGTGCGTCCCGGAGTCCGAGGCCGTGTGCGGCGACGGCATGCTGGCCGGCATGGAGGAGTGCGACAACGGGGCGGAGAACGCCGACACCGCCACTTGCAAGGCGAACTGCACCCTGCAGAAGTGCGGCGACGGCTCGCTCGGCCCCGGCGAGGCGTGCGACGACGGCAACGCCGTCGACAACGACGCCTGCTCCAACGCCTGCATCGCCGCCACCTGCGGCGACCTCGTGGTCCAGGTCGGCGAGGCCTGCGACGACGGCAACGCCGACAACACCGACGCCTGCATCAATTGCCAGGCGGCCGTCTGCGGCGACACCTTCATCCACGCCGGCGTCGAGCAGTGCGACGACGGCAACGCCAACGGCGGCGACGGCTGCAGCGCCTCGTGCCAGGTCGAGGCGCCCCAGTGCGGCGGCAACTTCACCACCGGCTGGTGCCCGCAGAACGGCACCAACCAGCAGTTCACCCGCTGCGAGAGCGTGTCGAACGGCAACAAGACCTGCAACAACCCGTTCATCAAGTACGGCACCGTCGAGAACGGCGTGCCCGCGCAGCACGGCGGCAACGACTTCAACGCCTGGTGCGTCCAGCTCGGCTTCTCCGGCTGGAGCGGCCAGGTCGGCTACGGCAGCCGCCCGTGCGACCCGCCGCAAGGCCGGCTGTTCGGCTGCACCGGCTACGACGAGGTCGCGTGGCACTGGTGCGACTGGCAGGACGGCAACTGGCTCAACGGGGCGCTGAACTACCACCAGTGCAACGACGGCACCCAGATCTCCTCGATCACCTGCCAGTGATTCGAAATATCCGCGAGGACATGTCTTTATAGACATATCCTCTCGAACATCCAGACGATAGCGGGGCTCTACCTCGCCGACATCGCCCCGCTGCGCTCGCTCGCGTGGTTGGTCGGCCACGGCGTCAGTTGTATCCGTACGATGAACCGCGTCGTGACGGGACGGCCGCGCTCGGACTACACCGGCGGGGCGTGGTCGGCGAGCGTGACGGCGCGGGAGATGTTGGCGGCGAGACGCTGCTGAGTGTCCTCGTGGTCGGGGTCTGCTTCCAGAAGGCGGGAGCCAGCTCAACCCCAAGCGCGACGCCACGACCCACGGCTCGGTGACCAGGGGCTTCGCTACCTTGAGGCATCCGCCGCCCTCTTGACATTCATTCTGCCCGTGGGCGACCCTCTGTGCGGGCCCGAGACCAAAGAGAGAACATGCCACTTTTCTGCAAGACTCTGATCGTTTCCCTGCTGCTCGCATCCAGCTCGCTGTTCCTGATGCCGGCGTACGGCGCACCCGCCCAGACCCTCGACTCGGCGCTGTCGGTGCACGAAACCGGCCCGCACGGCCCCGCCCCCCGCGCTTTCGGCGAGGAACGCGTCTCGCCCGCAGTGCTGGACGTCGGGGCGGGCTTGGACCTGGCTGTTGCCGCGGGCGCAACGCCGGCTTGTGGAAAAAATGAGGAGTACAAAGAATGTGGTTCAGCGTGCCCCCCCACGTGTAAAGCTCTAAATCCGGGGCCATGCACTCAGCAATGCGTGAGCGCCTGCTTCTGCAAGTCGGGGTTTGTCCGGAACCAGTCGGGCAAATGTGTACAACCCCAAAAATGCCCCAAATAGGCGCAGTAGGTGCAGACAGAGCACACGACACCGGAGGAGTCCCGCTGGCGCGCGGTTCGGGAGCACCTTCATGCCAACGCGGGACCTTCCACGTAGCGCGCGCCACCAAGGTCTCAAAGCCAGCGAGTGCGCTCACCGGGGCACCCGGCGACCCGCTCCCCGGGTCGGTCCGCTAACCACACCGTACGTAGCCCACCCACGCATTCCAGACCGAATCTCAAGAGGAGAGAACAATGGAGTCACGAATCGACGCACAAGCACTCATCGATACCATCATCGCGAAGGCTCAAAAACTCCTTGACGCCCTGGAGCGTCTATCCACGACAGCGGTCGGCGGCGCAGTGCCAGATGTACTCCGACACCTGGAGTCTCACATTTCGGAACTCCTATCTCTCATGAAAGAGGTCACCAGCCTCCAAGGCGCCAGTAAACTCCTGGATGAATTAAGAAAAATCGTCCATTGTTTTCAAAACGTGGTTACCCTCGGACTAGCAAACCTCGGCGACCCGCAAGAACTCAGGCAATCGATAGAAGATACGATCAAAGATATATTAACCACCAACAAGGATCTCCAAGAGGATCTGGAGAACTTATTAAAACATCTAAACACAAAACAGCAAGCTTAGACCGGAGCGTCCCGGGCTCGAGATGCGGCACGGGTGCCGGCGAATTCGCTCACCGAGGCCCATCGCACCGCTCGTCCAGGCCGTCGCGCGCGAACAGCGAGCCCAGCCTCCAAGAGGCCTGGTAGCGCCTCGAGGCCGAACTGATCACGACGCGGTTCGTCGCGCGCTCACGTCAGTTTGGCGCTGCTGCGCGGCCCGGCCTGGCTGTGAGCCTCGGCCTCGCCGACCCTCATGCCCCCGCGAGCGCGACCACGAGGACGCACTCGCCCACCAGGGCGCGTGACGACCTGCTCACCTCGCCGTGACGCGGCGCCGCTGCGCTGTGACCGACATGTCACCGCATTCTTCACGCGAGATCCTTATGATGCTCGCCGCGCCGGCCTGTCCGGCCCGGTGGTCGATTCTCTCATGCATCATCCTCGCTGCATTCACTCTGTCCTCTCGTTCGTCGCCAGCGGCGCGCTCGCGTTCATGCTCACCGGCTGCGAGGACGGCGACGACGACGCCGTGCTCGCCCGCGCCGGCGGCCCGGTGAGCGTCAGCTTTCAGGACGGCCAGGCCCCGACCAGCAGCTACGCCGGCACCCGCGACACGATGCTCGACGGCGACTCGCCGAGCGCCACGCACGGCACCGACACCGCGCTTTCGGTCGAGGCCGACACCGAGCTCGTCGCCCTGCTGTCGTGGGATCTGAGCGCCGCGATCCCGACCACCGCCGTCGTCGAGTCCGTCACCATCACGCTCGAGATCTCCGACAAGAGCCCGGAGGTCTTCTCGCTGTACGAGGCCAGGCGCGCGTGGAACGAGGCGAACGCGACCTGGAAGGTGTGGAACACCGGCAGCAACTGGCAGACTGCGGGCGGCCACGGCGCCGCTGACCGCGGGAGCGTCGCTCTCGGCTCGTTCTCGGCGGCCGACACCGGCGCCGTCACTTTCTCGCTCAACGCCGCCGGCGTCGCGCTGGTCCAGCAATGGGTCGAGAGCCCCGCCAGCAACCGCGGCTTCTTCCTCGACGGCGCGGGTACCAGCAATCGCCTCGAGTTCCGAGCCAGCGAGTACGGCACCAGGGCCAAGCGCCCCAGGCTGACCGTGACCTGGCACGAGGCCGACGCCGGCGACACCGACGGCGCGCTCGACCCGACGCCCGGCAATTACAAGCAGAGCTGCGACGGCTCGTTCGCCGTCGCCCTCGACGGCACCTACTTCCTCGACGGCAACGACGAGAATCAGGGCCTGCGCGTCTACCGGCGCGGCGCCGACGCCAACGCCGCCAGGACGATCGACGTCTCGGCGAGCATCGGGCTGTCGAGCTCCGACGAGGCCGACCTCGAGGACGCGGCGCGGATCGGCGACCGGATCTACGTCGTCAGCTCGCACGGGCGCAACAAGAGCGGCAAGCTCGAGCGCATGCGCTATCGGTTCTTCGCCTTCGACGTCGCCGGCGCCGCGCCGAACGTGTCGCTCTCGACCGTCGGCTACACCTCGAAGCTGCTCGACGACATGGTCAAGGCCGCCAACTGGCTGACGCCGAACGCCAGCGTGATCGCCACGCTGGCCGCCGCGACCAACCTGAGCAAGACCACCGACGCCGACCTCGCGCCCAAGCTCGGCGGCGCCAACATCGAGGGCCTCGCCTGGCTGCCGACGCCGCAGCGCCCCAAGCAGCTGGTGATCGGCTTCCGCAACCCGCTGCAGGGCACCGACGCGATCCTCGTCACCCTGCTCGACGCCGACGCCGCGCTGAGCGGCGCCGTCGCCCAGTTCGGCGAGGCGGTCCTGCTCGACCTCGGCGGCCTGCGCGTGCGCGGGATGACATGGTCTCCGGCGCACGCGGCGATGCTGATCCTCGCGGGGCCGAAGGACGGCACCGCCGGGCCGTACCGCCTCTACAAGTGGAGCGGCGTCGCCACCCAGGCGCCGGTGCTGGTCCACGACATCACCTCGTTCCCGACCAACTCGGGGCCCGAGAGCGTCGTCGTCTATCCCGGCTCCCACGACGTGCAGATCGTGTTCGACCAGGGCGAGCACCCGATCGACGGCAAGATCTGCAAGGACAATCCGCTCTCGAGCCAATTCTTCAGCGACGCCATCGTCCACGTCCCGTAGCTCGCGGCCGTCCCCGCCCTCGCCCGAGCTCTCGCGGCCCATGTACGCGCTCGCCCCCACGACGTGAGCGGGTCTGCAGACTGGGGCATCGCTCCTACGACATGTCCCTCGAGACAGGTCCAGACCCGCAGCCCGAGAGGCGTCTTGCGTGTCATGATTGCGGCTCTGACAGCGCGAAGCGCACGTCCGAGCCGGAGCGTCCACCGAGTAACGACCCTGCGAGTTTCGATCACCGGTTTCGCGTCGGCGCCCCGTGAGGTCCTCGCGACGGCCGGCGAATCTCCGCCCAGGCGGGCCGCCAGGCCCCCCTGCAGCCCCTTTCAGCGCGGACGCGTGCGGCGAACCTCTTGCGCCCGCGGAGCAGCCGGCGTAAGGACGATGGTGCCCCTGTGATGGCCGATTTCCGGCCGCCCGGAGCTGCGACGTGTTTCGCTCGCGGCTCTGCGCGTGAGGACGTATCGCTCCTCGCGCGCCGGCATCCCCTCGCTGCATTCGAAGGTTCTGTCATGACGATCCGCCCGCTCCGCATCCTGACCAGCCTCGCCCTCCTCGTGCCCGCCTGTTACGGCGACGACCAGCCCGCCGACAGCGACGCTGATGTCGGCGCCGACTCCACCGCCGGGGACGAGGCCGCCGGCGACGAAGAGGTCCCCGAGATCGATCCGGGCACCCAGGTCGGCGGGCTCGACGACGAGTTCCGCGACGCTGCCGACGAGTTCGGCGTGCCGATGCCGATCCTCCAGGCCGTCAGCTACGCCGAGACGCAGTGGCAGATGATCGTCGGCGAGGCCGAGTTCGAGGGCCAGGAGCCCGCGTTCGGCGTCATGGCCCTGCGTGGCGAGCACCTCGGCCTCGGCGCCGGGCTCATCGACGCCAGCCTCGACGAGGTCAAGACCGACCGCCGCAGCAACATCCGTGCCGCCGCCGCGGTCCTGCGCAGCTACGCCGACGACCTCGAGATCGACCGCGACGACCTCGGCGCGTGGGCCCCGGCGATCGCTTCGATGAGCGACATCGCCGTCGAGGACGCGCTCATCAATTACATCCACCACGACGTCTACGGCGCGATCCAGGGCGGCATCACCGTGCTCGACCTCGCCGGCGCGCCCGCGGCCCAGCTGAGCCCCGAGGCCAGCGTCACCCCCGATTTCGCCAGCCCGAGCGACCCGACGCTCGCGGCCGGCCCCGACTACAGCGGCTCGATCTGGCGCCCCTCGCCCAACTACAGCGCTCGCCCCTCGGGCACCGTCGGCAAGGTGAAGATGGTCATCATCCACACCTGCGAGGGCAACTACTCCGGCTGTTGGGGCTGGCTGGCCAACTCGCAGTCGGGCGTCAGCGCCCACTACGTGGTCAAGGAGGACGGCTCGGAGATCTCCCAGCTCGTCCGGGAGTCGAACAAGGCCTGGCACATCGGCGCGACTTACGACTGCGACCTCAACGGCAAGCAGGAGTGCGCGCTCGAGGGCTACAACTGCAACAACTTCACGGTCGGCATCGAGCACGCCGGCTTCGCCAGCCAGAAGACCTGGAACGCGAACCTGATCAACCAGTCGGCCAAGCTGACGTGCGACATCAGCAAGGCCCACGGCGTCATCCGCGACAAGTACCACATCGTCGCGCACGGCAAGCTGCAGCCGGCGACCCGCACCGACCCGGGCGCGAACTGGCCGTGGACTTCCTACATCAGCAAGGTCAACGAGTACTGCGGCGCCCAGCCGCCGGCGCCGAACCCCAACCCGGTCCCGTCGGGTGAGATCGTCGTCGACAGCAACGCCTCGAACAACGACCCGGCCAAGGCCAAGATCACCGTGTCGGCCAACTGGACCTCCACGGCCAGCACCCCCGGCTACTACGGCAGCGGCTACTGGTTCGCCAACACCGCGCCGATCTCCGACGGCGCCGAGTTCTCGTTCTACCTCGCCGCCGACGCCACCAAGACGATCGACGCCTGGTGGACCTCCGGCACCAACCGCTCGACCGCGGCCCCGTTCGTGGTGTTCGACAGCGCCGGCACCAAGGTCGGCACCGTCAACGCCAACCAGCAGGTCAACGGCAAGAAGTGGAACCAGCTCGGCGCGTTCAAGTTCAAGAAGGGCTGGAACAAGGTCGTCGTGTCCCGCTGGGCCGCCGAGGGCTTCGTCGTGATCGCCGACGCCATCCGCGTCCGCTGAGATCCTCGAGCCATGTCTCGAAGGCCAGGTGCCCACGCGGGCGCCTGGCCTTTCGTACATGTCGCTCAGGTCATCTTCACGGGTCGCCCGAGCCGGGCCCGCAGCGCCGGCTCCTGCATGACCACGTGGCTCGCGCCCATGGTTGCGAACACTCGCTCCCCGGCGCGCACGCGGTCCGACAGCAGCTCGACCACCCAGGCGTCGCGGGCCTCGCTGGTGTGCCGGCTCGCCGCGTTGGTGAACGCCGGCGTCCGCTCGAACACGGGGTCGAACCATTCGCTCGGCACCTCGTTCCAGCTGCGAAGCGGCGGCAACAGCCGCTCGCCCGCCGCGGCCAGCGCCGCCGGGTCCGCCGGGTCCGTGATGCCGGTGGTTTCATGAAAGTGCTGAAGCACCTCGGCGAGCCGCGCCTCGTCCATCGCCGCGCCGGCGCGCGCGCGGTGCTGCGGCACCTGGCGCAGCGCGAAGAACACCAGGATCTGCTCGTCGGTGAAACCGGCCCGCCGCAGCGCCTGCACCTGCGCGGGCATCGACGGCTCGATGCTCGCGGCCGGCACCCCGTCACGCGCCGCCAGGAATCGCACGACTCCGGACTCGCCGAATCCCCCCGCCGCTGCCGTCATCGAGGCCAGCACCGGCGGGTCGCCGCCCTCGTTGAACGCCCGCGTCGGCCCGAACTCGGCCCACAGGTGCCCGATCTGCGCGACCTGCCGATCGTCCTGGCTATAAATGTGCGCCGCGCCGAAGAACAGCAATCCGCCCCGGCCCCGGGTGAATCGCAGCACGTAGGGCGCCTCGTGCTCGACCTCCGCGTACTGCGAGTGCGAGAGGATCTGCCCGCGCCGGCAAGCGGCGAGGCCGGCGAGGAGCAGCAGGGCGCGACGGGAGAGCATGCGCGATCCTAGCAATCGCCGTGCCGAGGAATTGCCAGGACCTCCGACGCGCGGCGCTCGTCGTCCCTGACGAAATGCCCGCGGCCGCCCGCGGGCCATGCCCTCTCGACAATCGCCGCTCCCATCCCCGACGATCGAAGCGTCGGTCGGCGACGGCGCCGCGAGGACGCCGTCGCCGAGCCGCCTATTTGAACTTCTGCGACGTCTTCGCCTGCTCGAGCGCGATCTCCTTGACCGCCGCGAACGACGTCGAGTTGGAGGCGCCGTCGATCGCCTTGATCGCCAGGTCTTGCGCCTGCTTGAGCGCGGTCGCCAGCTGCTTCGAGAGCTCGAGGATCTGCTCGTCCTGCTTCTTGCTGGCCGCCTCGAGCTCGCCGATCTTCAGCTCCTGGACCTTCTTGCGGCCCTCGAAGTCCTTCTGGGCCAGGTCCGAGGCGATCTTCGACTGCCGGCGCGCGATCGCCATGCCCTCGGCCTCGGCCTTGTTGGTGGCCGCCTCGAGCTCCTTCGGATAGGCCACCGCCTTCGCCTTGAGCTCCGCGTACTCCTGCTCGCGGATCGCGATCGCCTGCTCGCGCTCGTTCCACTGGTTCGTCTTGACCTCCTGCAGCCCGTCGAGCTCGGCCTGCAGGCGCTTCTTCTCCTGCGTCAGCGCGTCGGCGTCGGCCGTGCGCCCGCGCGTCGTCGCGTAGCCGTACTCCTCGGCCTCGCGCGTGCGCGCCAGCTTGCCGGCCGCGTCGGCCTCGGCGACCGAGCGCGTGCGCTCGTCCTGCTGCTTGCGCCAGCCGGTCTTGCGCGCCTCGAGCTCCTCCTCGACCTTGCGCTTGCGGGCCGCGAACGCCTCGTCCGCGCTGCGCTGGGTGTCGAGGTAGCGGCGGACCAGCTCGCGCGTGGTGTCGTCGCCGACCTCGATCGCGTGCAGCGCCTTGAGGTGCTCGGTGTAGCCGGTGATGTCCGCGCGCAGCCCCTCGAGGCGGCCCGACTCGCGGAGGAGGTGTTGCTGCAGCGTCGACGAGGCGTCGCCGAAGCGGGTGCGGATGCTGTCGAGGTCGCGGGTCAGGTCGTCGAAATTCACGGCGGTGCTCTCCTGGGCGGCGGCGGGGGCGGACGGTGCGGACGGGGCGGCCTCGGGGGCCGGAGCGCGGCCCGGCTTGCCGGCCGCGCTGCGCTCCTTCAGCTCCTTCAGCTCCTGGGCCAGCTCGCCATAGCCCTCGAGGATCTCCTGCTTCGTGCTCTTGCTGGTGAACGTCTTCATGGCGCGCGCCTCACTTCCTGGCCGAGGTGCCCTCGATGGCCTTCTGCGCCAGGCCCTGGGTCTGAGCCAGCGCGGCCGTCAGCTGCGCGTTGAGTTCGGCGAGCTGGGTCCGCCCCTTGTCGATGCGGTCCTCGAGCGCCTTGATCTTCAGCTCGCCCACCTCGATGTTGGCCGCGCTCTCGCGCGACGACAGCTCGGCGTCGACCTTGGCGTCGGCGCTGATCCTGACGATCACCTTCTCGCGCACCGACTTGCCGGCGTCCTCGATCTCCTTGAGGTAGCCGGCCGTCTTGCCGCGCAGCGCCTCGATCTCGGCCGTCGCGGCCGCCAGCAGCTTCTCGCGCGCCTCCCAGTTCTTGTCGCGCTGCGCCTGCGACTCTGCCAGTTGCCGCTCGAGCAGGCGCCGCTGCTCCGCGAACTGATCGGCCACCAACCGGCGCTGGCGCTCGATCTCGTAGGCGTACTTCTCCTCGTCCGCCGTGCGCTCCTTGGCCCGGGCCGCGTCCGTCTCGGCCTGCGCCGTCGTCTTCTCCGCGTCCTCCTTGGCCCACGCTTCGAGCTGCCGGACGATCTTCTCGTCGAGCTCGCGGACCTCGGCGGCGAACTTGTCCTCCAGCGTCTGCAGCCGCTTGGCGTCGTCCTGATGCAGGATCTCGAGCGCCTCGGCCGCGATCCGCACGTGCTTCAGGTCCTCGACCCGCGCCGCCTCGGCCGCGATCGCCTTGCGCAGCTCGTCGAGCTTGGTCGCCTCCGACGCCAAGCGATCGGCCAGCGCCTCGACCGCGGCGCCGAAGCTGACCTGCAGCTCCGCGAGCCCCTTGATGATGGTCTCGCTGGTGTACTGCGCGGCGCGCTCGACCGCCTCGCGCAGCTTGGCCCGCTCGGCCGCCTCGGCCTTGGTGGCCGGCTGTGCGGCCTGCTGCGCGTGTTTCTGCAGCAGCGGCGAGAAGCTCTTCAATACTTCGTCTCGGGACTTCGGGGCGATCACACTCGACACTTTCGACTCCTAGGCTGCGCACCCAGCAGGGCGGCGATGCGAGAACCTACCAGAGCCGCATCGCCTGGCGGAGATCACGCGGGGCGCAGAGTCGTGAACCGTCGCGTCGCCGATGCATCGTGCGCGCCGTCGCTCCACGCTCGCGCGGTTCTGCGCCAGTACAGCGTTATCCCGGGACGGCGCCGCCTCTGAACCTCCGAGCTTCTCGCCCCGGCCGGGTCCGGGCTACGCTGGGCATCCTTCGGCGCGCTCATCATCTGTCCCTCAAAACATGTCCTCATGAACATGTCCTCCGAGACAATTCACCTCCATCACGCGCGAGACCTCGAGCTGTCGGCCGCCAGCGGCCTGGTGCGCCGTGATGGTTGGTCGTTCGTGGTCGCCGACGACGAGCTCGAGCTGCACGCCTACCCGGACGACGGCCCCGCGCGCCGCTACCCGCTGCGTCCTGGCGCCCTGCCGACCGAGCCGGAGGCGCGCAAGCGGGCCAAGCCCGACTTCGAGGCCCTGTGCCCGTGGGACGGCGGCGCCCTGCTCGCGCTCGGCTCCGGCTCGCGGCCGAACCGTCACGCCGGCGTCCTCGTCCATGTCGCGAAGGACATGTCCTCTGCGACATGCCACGAATTCTCGCTCGCCCCGCTGCACGCCGCGCTCGCCGGCCTCGTGCCCGAGCTCAACCTCGAGGGCGCCGCGCTGTGGGGCGACCACCTGGTGCTGCTGCAGCGCGGCAACGGGGCCGGCAACCGCAGCGCCCTGATCCGCCTCGACCGCGACGGCGTGGCCGCGGCCGTGGCCGCGCGCGCCGCGTGGCAGGCCGACCTGATCCGCGACCTCGCCTTCCTCGACCTCGGCGACCGCGAAGGCGTGCCCTACAGCGTCACCGACGCCGCCGCCTTGCCCGACGGCGGGCTCTTGCTCACCGCCGCCGCCGAGGACACGCGCGACACCTACGCCGACGGCGCTTGCCTCGGCTCGGCGCTGATCCGCCTCGACGCGCCGCACACCGTCCGCTGGCGGCGCGCGCTGCCGGGCCGGCTCAAGTTCGAGGGCGTATGGGCCGAGCCGGACGGCGACCTCGTCCGCGTCCACCTCGTCGCCGATGCCGATGACCGATCCGTGCGCGCCCCGCTCTGCGTCACCGTCCTCGATCCGCGCACCGGCCTCGCGCGCTGAGCGAGCGACGTCTCGCGCACGGCCGCGACCGGCGTGAGCCGCTCTGCGTCGCCGTCCTCGATCCGCGCACCGGCCTCGCGCGCTGAGCGAGCGACGTCTCGCGCACGGCCGCGACCGGCGTGAGCCTCTCTCTCGCGCCGGCCGCCTGTGATTCTTCGTTCGCCTGCGGCGCCGCCGCGGCAGCGACCCGCGTCGCTCGCCGCTCTCTTGCCAAGCCATGCTGCCCCTGTCAGGCTCGCCCCGGCCGCCATGTCCGACGCCCTCCTCTCCTCTTGCGGCGCCGTCGTCCTCGCGGGCGGACGCTCCTCGCGCATGGGCGCGCCCAAGGCCCTGTTGCCGTGGCGCGGGCAGCCGCTGCTGGGCCACGTCGTCGAGGTCCTGCGCGAGGTGTGCGACCGACCGATCGTCGTCGTCGCCCAGAACGGTCAGCCGCTGCCGCCGCTCCCGTCCGACGTCGTGCTCGCCTACGACCCGCCCGAGTTCGACCACGGCGGCCCGCTCGTCGGGCTGTTCGCCGGCCTCGGCGTGCTGCTCGCCCACCGCGTCGAGTTCGCCTACCTCGGCGCGTGCGACAGCCCGTTTCTCAGCGCCGATTACGTGCGCCTGCTGGTGCGCCGGCTCGTCGACGAACCTGGCCTCGGGGGCATCTTGCCGTTCGACGCCCCCGCCTCGGGCGACCCCGCCGACCGTCACTTCCCGCACCCGCTCGCCAGCGCCGTGCGCGTCGCCGCCGCTCACGCCGCCGCCGCCGAGGTGTTGGCCAAGCACGGCAGCCGCCCGCTCTTCATGTTCGACCGCCTCGGCGCTCGCTGGCTCGACGCCGCCGAGCTGCCCGACCGCCGCGTCCTCCGCACCTGCAACACCCCGCAGGAGTACGACGAGGCGCTCGCGCTCGACCGTCAGGACCGCGGCAGCGACGGACCATGATCGGCGCCGGTCGGCGCCTTCGGCCGACCGACACGGCCGCGACCGATCGGTGCCATCGGCCCGCGAACACGGTCGCGAGGTCTTCGGCCTCCTGTCCCTTGCGCCAGGTCCTCCTCGCATTCGCGCGCGGGTGAGTCACGCCACGCCTCTGCGCCCGCCGCTCGCGCCGTTCGCGTGGTAACGTCGCGCCGGTGAACGACCCCGTGTCCGTGCCCGCGCCCGCGCCCGTCGCCTCGCGCAACCCGCTCCGGCGCATCTATCAATGGGTGCTGAGCTGGGCCGACACCCCGTACGCCGTCCCGGCGCTGGTGGCGATCGCGTTCGTCGAGTCGAGCGTGTTCCCGATCCCGCCCGACGTGCTGCTGATCGCGCTGGCGCTGTCGGTGCCGACGCGGGCGTTCCGGTTCGCGCTGTGGTGCACCCTCGGCTCGGTGCTCGGCGGCCTGTTCGGCTACCTGATCGGCTACGCGCTGTGGTCGACCTTCGAGCCGTACATCGTCGGCCCGGTGTTCTCGCGCGAGAGCTTCGAGCTCGTCACCGGCTCGTACCAGGAGCACGGCGAGCTCGCCGTCTTCATCGCCGCCTTCACGCCGATCCCCTACAAGGTCTTCACCGTGGCCGCCGGCGTCGCCCAGCTCAACATCGTCGGCTTCGCCCTCGCCAGCATCCTCGGCCGCGGCGGCCGCTTCTTCCTCGTCGCCGCCGTCATCAAGCTGGCCGGCCCGCGCGCCAAGCAGCTGATCGACAAGTACTTCGACGTCGTCACCATCGTCACCGGCCTCCTGCTGGTCCTCGGCGTCGTGCTCTACCAGCTGCTGCGCTAGCGCCTCGGCCGTCGGCTGCGCGAACGGACATGTCCGTTCGCGCATGCCCTCGAGGACATGTTCGATCGGACATGCCCCTGAGGCCAGTGTCATTGGTTCGGGGCGGGCCCGATCTTGACGCTCGCCGCGCCACCGGGCACCTCTCGAGGTGAGCATGACGGACCCCGCCTTCGTGAGCTGCCCGGGCCTGACCGACGACGAGCTGCGCGAGGTGTTGCGCGAGCTGAAGGCCGCGCGCAGGGAGCGGTCGCGGATCCACCGCGCCCTGGCGGTGTTCCGATACCACGCCGACTGGCACCAGGTGATGTGGCACATCGCTCGCCACCGCCTGACCCGCGTCGAGGATCACGAGCCCTTGCTGTCCGTGCTCGCCGAGACTGCCGCGCTCGATCCGTCCTCGTCCCCCGACCTCGCCCAGATCGCCGCCGACCTGCTCACCCGCCTGCCCGACGAGCGCGACCACGGCCTGCCCTCCGGCTGGAACCCGCACTTCGACGACCTCGTGTTCGCGCTGTTCCGCCACGATCGCGCCCCCTTCCTGGCCGTGCGCCCGGGCCTGCCACCGCGCCTGCGCTGCGCCCTCGACTTCGTGCGCGGCCGCCTCGGTGAGCGGCTCGACGAGGACGAGCGCGCCGACGTCCTGGCGATGCTGCTCGCCCACGCTGGCAGCGTCGGCCTCACCGGCCCCCATGCCCTGCAGCTCCTCGACGACGACGGCGAGTGGCAGGAGCTCATGCTCGCGACGGCCGACGAGGTCCGTTCCGTCGCCCTGCGGTTCGGCAGCGGCGAGGCCTGGGACGACGGGCTCGACGCCGAGGTCCGCAAGAACCGCTGGACCCGTTTCGACGACGTCTTGCCGGCGCTGGTCCGCCTGCCGCTCGCCGAGTTGCTGGCGCTGCTCCTGCCGCATCGCCTGTCCGCGGGCATCGTGCACACCCTCTTCGCCGATCGGTCCGAAGACGACGAGACCCTGCGCGCCGCCGCCCTGACGCTCCCGGACGATGCCGATGGCGTCCGGCTGCGCCACGGCATCGCCGAGACGCTGAAGGCCCGGGCGGCATCGCCGGTCGAGCAGTGCGCGGTACAGCTGACGCGCGTCGGCCCCGAGCGGATGCGCCTGATCAAGCTGCTCGCCACCCGCACCCCGCTCGGCGTGCAGGGGCTCGCGCTGCCCTCGAAAGCCTGCCCGCCGAGGTCTCGCCCGGCATGCCGGCCGACGCGGCGAGGCAGCTCGCTACCGACGTGCAGGCCCTGGGCGGCGAGCTCGTGCTCTCGAGGTTCCGCATCACCCCCGGCCACGTCGTCCGCGATCTGCTCCCGTGATGGCAGCCAGCCAACGGCAGGTCGTGACGGCGCGGCACACCGACCTCGCCCAGATCACGCCTGCGCGGCGAAACTCGAGCCGCGCGGCCCGAACCGGGCTACACAGCGAGCAGCCATGAACGCAACCTCCCGCACGGCCCTCCTCGTCGGCGCCACCGGCCTCGTCGGTCGCGAGCTCCTCCGCCAGCTGCTCGCCGACCCGCGCTACACGGCCGTCACCGTCCTGGCCCGCCGCTCGGCCGGTGTGCAGCACGACAAGCTCACCGAGCACCTCGTCAATTTCGATCGCCCCGACGACTGGCGCGCCCTGGCCACGGGTGACCACCTCTTTAGCGCCCTCGGCACCACGCTCAAGGTCGCCGGCTCGCGCGAGGCCCAGTACAGGGTCGACTACACCTACCAGCACGAGACGGCGCGCGCGGCCCGGCAAAACGGCGCCGAGGTCTACGTCCTGGTGTCGAGCACCGGCGCCTCGGCGAAGTCGCCGATCTTCTACTCGCGCATGAAGGGCGAGCTCGAGCGCGACACCGCGGCGCTCGAGTTCCCGCGCGCCCGCTTCCTCCAGCCCGGCCCGCTCGACGGCGATCGCCAGGAGCAGCGCGCCGGCGAACGCTGGACACTGCGGATCCTTCGCCCGCTGGCGCCGATCCTGCCAGCCGCGGCCCGCCCGATCGACGCCGCGATCGTCGCCCGCGCCGGCATCACCGCCGCCTTCGACCCGACCCCAGGCCCGCTCCGCCTCGGCGCCGCCGACCTGTTCCGCCTCGGCTCCCCGGCATGACGCCAACCATGCCCCGAGGACATGTCCTAAAAAACATGTCCTAATAGACATACTGCTCTCAAGTCATTTTTGACGGTCCGATCGGGCATTCTTTTTTAAAAAAAGACCTGACGCTCACCGCCGCGAACCGGCGATGAACACCGCCTCTGGCTCCGCCAGCGTCCCCGGCGATACCCGCGGATCGGCCGCGAGGATTAAAAAGCTCGCCGCCCCGCCGACCGCCAGCACCCCCGGCCCGGGCATCTCCGCGCGATCGAGGCCCCAGAACTGCGCCGGCGTC
Organism: Nannocystis bainbridge; assembly: GCF_028368995.1. GTDB lineage: Bacteria > Myxococcota_A > Polyangia > Nannocystales > Nannocystaceae > Nannocystis > Nannocystis bainbridge. The sequence goes on from NZ_JAQNDL010000001.1 coordinate 2,886,151, forward strand.
GTCGTCATCGCCGCCACGATCGCCGGTCCGTCCAGGCCGGCCGCCATCAGCAGCGCGATCTCCTCGCTCGAGATCGCTGGCACCTGCGTGTTGCCGAGATCCGTCCCGTACAGCACCGTCGCCCCGGCCGCGCGCAGCCGCGCCAGATTCTCGCCGGCCGCCCCGCCGAACGCCGAGAGCGTCGAGATCACCGCGCGCCCGGCCCACGCCTCGACCGTGCGCGCCTGCAGCGGCTCGACCGGCGCGTGCGCCAGCAGATCGGCTCCCGCGTCCGCGGCCGCGCGCGCGTGCCGATCGAACAGCGCATGCGCGGCCACCTTCAGCCCGCGGGCGTGGGCTGCTTGCACGATCGCCCGCAGCGTCGCTGGCGGCAGCGTCGGCCCGTCCGTCACCGGCACCTTGATCACCTTCGCCCCGGCGGCCGCCAGCGTCTCGACCGCCTGCGCCGCCGCCCTCGCGTCCTCGACCTCGAGCCCGAAGCCATCCTCGCCCCAGTCGCGGGTCGGGTAACCGGCGCGCGCCGTGATCATCGGCCCGCTCGCCAGCACCACCAGCTCGGGCGGGGCCTCGCGCTCGCGCAGCGCCGTCAGCGGGGCCGCCAGGTCGACCACCGCCGCGACCCCGCCGTCGAGCAGGCGCCGTCCGCCGGGCAGGTAGCTCAGGTGCACGTGGCTGTCGATCGCCGCCGGCACGATCCACCGCCCCGCGCGCTGCAGCGCCGGCACCCCCGCGGCGACCTCCCCGATCGCCGCGATCCGGCCGTCCTTCACCTCGAGGTCCGCGACGCCGACGCCGACGATCTCCGCCCCGCGGATCACGAAGTGCCCCCCGCGCGGCTCCATCGGGGCCTGGGCGCTCGCCTGCGCCTCGCGCTGCACCACCTCGCCGGCCGGCCGCGCCGCCTCGGGCGCCCGCCCCGGCGCGCACGCCAGCGAGATGAGTCCGAAGAGACATGTCCCGAAGGTCAGCCCGCGTCGCGCCATCCGCTCGAACGTACGCGCCACAGGCTGAAGCAGATCGGTCGGCTTTCCGGTCGTCCCGGAGGACCCTCCCCGGGCATCGTTTCCGCCCGCGCGCCGCCTCTCCGCGGCGCCTCACGCCTCCCGGCTAGCGACGACCCCGTCATCGCCTGCCGTCCTGCGCCGGCGACCCCGCCGTCACGCGACGTCGAGAGACGTGTCCTCAAGGGCATGCCTCTTCGAACATGCCCCTTCGGACCTGTCCATTACGCCTTCTTCGCCTGCGCCTTGGCGGCCAGGAACGCGCCGATGCGGGCGCGCAGGGCCGGGTCGGACCAGTGGGGCAGCAGCGCCTCGCGTTCGGCGCGGCGCTGGGCCTGGCTCATGTCGAGCACCCCGCTGCGGAGGGCGCGCTTCGCCGCCGAGTAGGCGGTCGCGGGGTGGCCGGCGAGCTCGCTTAGGCGCTGGCGGGCGACCGCCTCGGCCGCGGCGGCCACCTCGTCGACCAGGCCGACGCGCAGCGCCTCCTCCGGCCCGTACAGGCGGGCGCCGAGGATCACCTCGTCGAGCGCCTGCGGATTGACCCGTTTGCGCGCCAGCGCCAGCGCGGCGCCCGGGAAATGCAGCCCCAGCGCGACCTCGTTGAGGCCGATCTTCAGCCGCGGGTCGGCCGCGCACACACGGTGGTCGCAGCACATCGCCACCAGGCAGCCGCCTGCGATCGCGTGGCCGCCGACCAGCGCGACCGTCGGGCCCGGGTAGTTGTAGAGCTCGAGCAGCAGGTCCTCGAGGACCGCCAGGAATTCGTCGAGCCCGGCCGCGTCGAGGGTCGCGAGCTCGAAGAAATTGAGGCCGGCGGAGAACGCATCGCCCTCGCCGCGGACCAGCACCGGCTGGCCCTCGGCCCGCGCCAGCTGGCCGCGAAGCGACTGCATCAGCGCCGAGCTCAGCGCGTTCTTCCCCGGACCCGAAAGGACGACATCGATCATCGCCCTGATTTTACCGCGTCGGACCGGCGCGCGGCTCAGCGGAACAGCGAGAGGATCTTGTCCCACCAGCTCCGGGCGCCCGCGGCCTTCGCGGCGAGCCCCGCGTCGTCGTCCGCGCTCTGCCCGGTCGGGGCCTCCGGGCCGCTCGTATCGCTGTCGGCGCCGTCGGGCCAATCGGCCAGCAGCTCCTCGAGCGTCTCGACCAGGGACGTGTAGTCCTGGATCTCCGACTGCAGGTAGATCCGCTCCGGCACGTTCTTGTTCTGGATCGGCGCAAAAGCGGCCTGCACCGTCGCCAGGTGCTCGCGGCCGCGGAGGAGGCAGCGGGTCACCGCCCCCTTGGCCTCGTCGCCGGTCTGCCCCAGCTCGACCAGGTCGCGCGCCGCGGCCTCGGCCGAGCTCACGGTCTCCTTGTCGTGGCGGTCGAGGCAGTCGAGCAGCTGCGGCAGGCAGGCCGCGAGCGCCTGCCTCTGGCGCGCGCGATCGCCTTCGAGCTCGGTCTGGATCTTCTGCGCCAGCAGGTGCGCCGCGTGCCAGCGCGTGCGCGGCACCGGCGACTGCAGCTCGGCCAGCGCCGACTCGACCGTGTACTCGACCTCGGGCTCCTCCGCTTGCTCCGAGACCGCGGCCCGGTTGGCGACCATCTGCCCGGCCTGGGCGTTCATCGCCGCGACGTGGGCCGGGTTGTACTTGGCGTACAGCTGCCCGTACTGGCTCGTGATGCGGTGCATCGTGTCCTGGCTCATCGCCTGGTTCCACGCGTCGCGGCCGGCGTTCCACGCCGCCTCGCTGACGCCGTGGCGCGCCAGCAGGCCCGCGAAATCGACGCCCGGCTGGGTCGCCTCGGCCGACAGGCGCGCGTACATGTCGAGCGTCAGCCCGCCGCGCGACTCCTGGCTCATGTCGGCGACGTCGCCGAAGTGCGCCTGCATCGTCAGCGCGGTCTGGGCTGCGTTGAAGCGGGCCCACAGCTGGCCGCTCTTGTCGGCGTCCATGCGCGAGTGCCAGCTGTTCCACGCCTGCGCCCAGGCGGCCTCGTCGACGCCCTTGGTGCCGAGGTAGCGCAGGAAGTACGGCTTGAACGCGGGCTCGCCGTGTTGCGCGCGCAGCTCGTTGTGTTTGCTCATGGTCTCGGCCATGGCTTCGATCGTCAGTCCGTGAATGCTGTCCATGTGGGGGGCTCCGAGGGCGGGCGGATACCACTCGCCACGGCGCCCGCACAAGCCGGCGAAACCGCGCCACCATCCTGTTATCCTCCCGGCCATGCGTCCCGTCCTCGCCCGCCTCGCGGCCCCGCTGACCCTCCTCGCCCTCGTCGCCTGTCAGAGCGCCGACAAGCCCGCCGACAAGCCCGCCGCCGCCGAGCCCGCGACCGACAAGCCCGCCGCCGACAAGCCCGCCGAGCCCCCCGCCGAGCCGGCGACGAAGGTCGATCCGAACGTCCCGCTGACCGGCGAGCGCCACTTCAAGTCGCTGCAGCAGCTGACCTTCGGCGGCGAGAACGCTGAAGCCTACTTCGCCGGTGACGAGAAGCGGCTGGTGTTTCAGAGCACCCGCGACGGCGCCGGCTGCGACCAGATCTACACCCTCGACCTGGCCGAAAAGGCGACCCGGCGCGTCAGCTCCGGCAAGGGTCGCACGACCTGCGCCTACTTCCTCCCGGGCGATCAGCGGGTCCTCTACGCCTCGACCCACGCGGCCGCCGACGACTGCCTGCCCAACCCCGACCGCAGCCGCGGCTACGTGTGGAAGCTGTACCCCGAGTTCGACATCTACACCGCCGCCGTCGACGGCAGCGACATCCAGCCGCTCGTCACCGGCCCCGGCTACGACGCCGAGGCCACCGTCTCGCCGACCGGCGACGCGATCGTGTTCACCTCGACCCGCGACGGCGACCCCGAGCTCTACAAGATCAACGTCGACGGCACCGGCCTGGTGCGCCTCACCAACACCCCTGGCTACGACGGCGGCGCCTTCTTCTCGCCCGACGGCAAGCGCCTCGTCTACCGCGCCAACCACCCCGAGGGTGACGCCGAGCTCAAGGCCTACGACGACATCATCAAGGAGCACCTGGTCCGCCCGACCCGCCTCGAGATCTTCGTCATGAACGCCGACGGCAGCGACCAGCGCCAGATCACCAAGAACGGCAAGGCCAACTTCGCCCCGTTCTTCCACCCCGACGGCAAGCGCATCATCTTCAGCTCCAACCAGGGCGACCCCCGGGGCCGCGACTTCGACCTCTACCTGATCGGCGAGGACGGCCAGGGCCAGGAGCAGGTCACCCACAGCGACACCTTCGACGGCTTCCCGATGTTCACCCGCGACGGCAAGCACCTGGTGTTCGCCTCCAACCGCGGCGCCAAGAACCCCGGCGACACCGACGTGTTCCTGGCCGAGTGGGTCGACTAGCCGCCTGACCCGAAGGACATGCCCCGAGGGACCTGTCCTAAGGGGCCTGTCCCGAAGGACCTGTCCCCGGAGCCTGCTGGGCCCGGGCCTCGAGCTCCGCCTGTCGCCGCTCGCGCTTGGCCGCGAACATCCCCTCGAGCGCGACGAAGTAGACCACCAGGTCGAGCGCGACGAACACCGCCACCCCCGCGGCGATCGCCAGCCCGCGCCCGCGTCCGCGGCGGCGCAGGGCCCGGCCGGCGAACACCGCCGCGGTGACGATGGCCGGCAGGACCAGCAGACCGGCCCAGCCGAGGTACGCCGCGTCGAGCACCAGCGTCGGCGGCGGAGCCATGTCCGCCACCAACGGGCCGCTCAAGACTCGGGCTCCGTCAGATACGAGTAGGGCGTCTGCTTCCACACCGCCGGCCAGGTGGCGGTCACGCTGGGCCGCTCACGCATGCGCCCGCAGAAGGCGTGGAGGTTGGGGTAGCGCAGGCCGAGCTCGAGGCCGAGGTGCGCCGCCGTGGACACGTAGGCGAACACCGCGAGGTCGGCCAGGCTGATCGCCGAGCCGGCCGCCCAGTGGCCGATGCCGTAGTAGTACTCCCAGAAGAACAGCTCGTCGTGGAGGAACGACGCCAGGTGATCGACCTCGGCCGGGTCGAGGTCGATCGCCTTGGTGTTCATCAGGTACGAGAACAGCGCCATCCCGACCTGCTTGAGGTTGTTGGCCTCGTGCAGCCGCGTCAGCGCCAGAGCCCGCAGCGCGTTGGTGTTGGGCAGCAGCGCCGGCTGCGGGTAGGCGTATTCGAGGTAGTCGAGGATCGCCAGCGTCTCGTAGACGACGATGTTGCCGTCCATCAGCACCGGCACGGTCCCGCGCGGGTTCTTGGCCAGCATCTCCGGGCTCTTGTGCTCACCGGCCGCGAAGTTCAGCAGCTTGCACTCGTGGTCGAGCCCCTTCTCTTCGAGCGCGAGCCGGACCATCCAACACGGCGGAGAGCACTCGACCGCGCGGATCGTGCTGGGGTCCGGCATGTAAAGCCTGATCTCCTCAGACGATTCGGACGAGAACATGCGTGCGTCTTGATTAACAGATCCGTCCGCCGCGCGTCAAGCGCACACGCGCTCGACCGGTGAAAGCCGGCCGCAGCGGCCTCTCGCGGGTCTTCGAGTACACTTCTCGGCCATGAACGCCGGGAAAGCCAAGAAGCGCGTGCTCATCGTCGGCGGTGGGTTCGGCGGCCTGCGCGTCGCTCGCGGGCTCGCGGGCGCCGACGACCTCGAGATCACCCTCCTCGACCGGCGCAATCACCACCTGTTCCAGCCGCTCCTGTATCAGGTCGCCATGGCCGGCCTCAGCCCGGCCGAGATCGCCGTCCCGATCCGCACCGTCTTCAGCCGCCAGAGCAACTGCCGCGTCATCCTCGAGTCCGCCGCCGGCATCGATTTCGCCAACAAGAAGCTCAAGACCACCGGCCTCGGCGACCTCGACTACGACTGGCTGGTGCTCGCGTGTGGCTCCCGTCACAGCTATTTCGGCCACGGCGAGTGGGAAGACTACGCGCCCGGCCTCAAGTCGCTCGAGGAGGCGACCGAGATCCGCCGCCGGGTCCTCACCGCGTTCGAGCTGGCCGAAAAAGAGACCGACCCGGCCAAGCAGCGGCGCCTGCTGACGTTCGTGGTCATCGGGGCCGGCCCGACAGGTGTCGAGCTCGCCGGGGCGCTCGGCGAGATCAGCCGCTTCACCCTGTCCCGCGATTTCCGCCGCATCGACCCCGAGCGCGCCCGCGTGATCCTCATCGAGGCCGGTCCGCGGATCCTCCCGACCTTCGCCGAGAAGCTGTCCGACAAGGCCACCCGCGACCTCGAGCAGCTCGGCGTCACCGTGTGGACCAACACCATGGTCACCAACGTCACCGCCGAGGGCGTCGTGCTCGGCGGCGAGTCGGTGCAGTCCGCCACCGTGCTGTGGGCCGCCGGCGTGGCCCCGTCCGAACTCAACCGCAGCCTCGGGGTCGAGCTCGACCGCCAGGGCCGCATCATCGTCGACAAGGACTGCAGCATCCCCGGGCACCGCGAAGTGTTCGTCATCGGCGACCAGGCCCACCTCGAGGAGGAGCCCGGCAAGCCGCCGCTGCCCGGCCTGGCCCCGGTGGCGATCCAGCAGGGCCGCCACGTCGCCCGCAACATCCTGCTCGAGCTCAAGGGCAAGCCGCGCGAGCCGTTCCGCTACGTCGACAAGGGCCAGATGGCGACGATCGGTCGCCGCCGTGCGATCGCCCAGTTCGCCGGCATGGAGATCGCCGGCTTCGTCGCCTGGCTGGCCTGGCTGCTGGTCCACGTCTACTACCTGATCGGCTTCAAGAACCGCCTCCAGGTCATGTGGGAGTGGACCTGGTCGTATATTCGGTTCCGCCGCGGCGCCCGCCTGATCGTCAACAAGGACTGGCGCGCCCCCTTGCAGACGCCGACCAAGCCGGCCGAACAACCGGCCCCGGTCGAGTCGCTCCCGCCGCCGGCCACCCAGGCCCCCGCGTGAGCGCGTCACCGCAGCCATGAATCCGAGCGCCGGTGAATTCGAGCTTCTGGACGCCGCGCGGACCCTCGGGACCCGCGCGGTTTCGCCATGCGCGTCCGCCCGTGCGCACCCCCACGCCGCGGAAGTCCTTTGCAAAAGCGGCCGGACTGCCGTGATCATCGTACCGCCCGCGATGTCCGCCACGCCCGACGAAGTCCCTCACGACTACGACATGAGCGGCTCGCTGTGGATGCGTCTCGTCGACGCGACCAGCATGTCGGTGTTCTTCTTCTTCGAGTACCTGCTGGCGCGCGACGTGTACCTGCACCTCGAGGCCGCGCCCGCGGGTCCGGCGGTCTGGCTGCTGCCGGTGGCGCTGCTGCTCGGCTACGTCACCGCCGACTTCGTCTCGGGCTTCGTGCATTTTCTCGCCGACAACATCGGCTCGACGCGCACGCCCTTCTTCGGCCCGGTGTTCATCCGCCCGTTCCGCGAGCACCACATCGACCCGCTGGCGATAACCCGCCACGACTTCCTCGAGGTCAACGGCGCCAACTGCCTGATCAGCCTGCCGATCCTGATCGGCACCTGGTACTTCGTCCCGATCCACGACGCCGCCTCGCTGTTCTTCGCCGCCTACATCGGCCTGTTCCTGTTCGGCATCTTCCTCACCAACCAGTTCCACAGCTGGGCCCACAGCCCCCGCCCGCCGGCGTGGATCCGCGGCCTGCAGCGCTCCGGCCTCATCCTCGGCCCCGAGCACCACGCGCGCCACCATACGCCGCCGTTCAACAGCTACTACTGCATCACCTCCGGCTGGCTCAACCCGATCCTCGCCCGCACCCGCCTGTTCGAGCGCCTCAAGGAGCCGCTCCGCCGCGTGCTCGAGCCGATCGCCGGCAAGGCCGACGAGGTCGGCGGCGTCCAGGAGTGACCTGTCCGCGAGGACAGGTCACATGTCTCTCGCGCCAGGTCGCACGACCTGGCCGGAAGGCCAGGCGACCCTACGTCGGCCGGGTCCACAGCGGCGGCCAGTCGTCGAAGCGCAGCAGCTCGACGCCGTCGATCGCCAGCGCGTAGAGCGGCTCGTCGGGGAAATCGCCGAGCCGGATCGTCCAGCGCTCGCCGTCGACCTCGGCCACGTACATGGCCGAAGGGTCCTGTCCCTTCGACCAGTCGATGACTCGCCGCAGCCGCCCGTCCATCAGAACCCCAGGCTCTGGTTGACGGCCGCGTCGGTCTTCTGGGCGCTCTCGACGATCGCCAGGTAGGCCGCGTCGCCGGTGAGGCCCTTGGCCAGGTTGCGCTCCAGCAGCCACTCGAAGCTCGGCCCGTCGGGGTCGCCGTACTTGGCGCGATCGCGCTCCTGCAGGGCCGCCAGCTCGGCCGGGTCGGACATCATCGCGCGGGCCGTCATGCGGGCGTCGTGGCGGATCTGGTAGGCGCGCCGGGCCTGCTCCTCGGCGGGGATCTGCTCCGCCTGCCACCGCTCGACCTCGCCGGCGATGGTGGCCACGCGCTCGAGATAGAGCTGCCGCGCCTGGCGATTGGTCCAGCGCGTGCCGGCCTGCTCGAGCCGCTCGGCCTCGGCGACGTCCTGCGGCCGCGGCAGACCGTCGGGCCAGGCCTCGCTCACCGGGATCTCGCGCGCACAACCTGCGAGCGCCGGGCCGGCCAGGCTCAGCGCGACGAGGACGAACCGGAGCCACGAGCGCACGCGGGCAGCATGCCACAGCGCGCCGGCCCCTGTAAGCCGCGGCGGACGCCGGCCGTTCGCAAGCTATCATCGGCACCCTCGCCGCCTCGTGAGCCCGTGATGCATCGACTCCGACCCCTCCTGGCCGCCGCGTTCCTCCTCTCTTCGTTCGGTTGTTCCATGGCGCCCAGGCGGGAGACCGCGTCCTCGCCCCCGATGGATGCCTCGTGGGGCGGCGGCGGCGCGATGGCCGACGGCGACGTGGCCGCGCCCGAGATGGCCCCCATGCCCGCCGAAGCCGACGGGAGCATCGACTTCAAGAGAGACGAGGCGATGACGAAGTCGATCGCCCCGACGACCTCGCTGAGCGCTCCGGCCCCGGCGCGGGGTCCAGTGGCCGGCCCCCCGGAGCCCAGGCCGGCGAGCACCCCGACCGTCAGCGGCGGTCAGGGCGAGGACAAGGAGAAGGAGCCGCAGAAGCAGTTCGCGCGGCAGATCGTCTACACCGCCGACATGGCGATCTCGTGCTTCAAGCTCGACGAGGCCATGCAGCGGGCCGAGGCCTTGACGCTCGAGTCCGGCGGCTACGTGCAGACCATGTCGCAGGGCTACTTCGTCCTGCGGATCCCCGCCGTCCAGCTGCGCCGCGTCATGGAGGAGCTCGGCAAGCTCGGCGTCGTCGAGGGGCGCAACCTCCAGGCCCAGGACGTGACCCAGGAGTTCGTCGACCTCACCACGCGGATCCGCGTGCTGCGCGAGACCCAGAGCCAGGTCCTGCTCCTGCTCAAGCAGGCGCGCAACGTCCAGGAGGCGCTCGACGTCCGCCGCTCGCTCGACGCCATCACCCTCGAGCTCGAGACGGCGCTGGGCCGCCTGCGCCTGCTCGAGAACCAGATCGACTTCTCCACCCTCACCGTGCGGATGAGCGAGCGCGGGCCCCAGAACGCGGTCCCGTCGAGCAACGATCCCTTCCCGTGGGTCGACACCCTCGGCGTCGAGGCCACCGAGTGGAACTGAAGGCCATGTCCAAAAATACCTGTCTCTTCGCACTCGTCATCGCCGCGACCGCGCTGCTGTCCGGCTGCAAGAAGTACGCGATCGAGCCGCCGGTCGGCTTCGTCGAGGTCAGCAGCAACTCGTACGAGACGCGCATGAAGGCCCAGGACGACGTCGGCCTGCGCGTCCACCGGTTCGCCAACGTGCGCGGCGGCTCGCTCGGTTACTGGGCCGCCGACCTCGTCACCAAGCTCGGCAAGCGCGGCTACGTGCTCACCGGCCAACAGCCGGCCCGCAGCAAGAACGGCCGCGAGGGCACCCGCTTCGACTTCGACTACGCGATCCCCGGCAGCGACGAGCCCAAGTTCTACACCGTCGTCCTGTTCGTCACCGACGATTACAAGTTCACGCTCGAGCTGGCCGGCGACCGCCAGCACGCCGCGACCCATCGCGCGCGCATCGCCGAGATCGCCGGCGAGCTCAAGATCCGCGGCTGCAAGCCGGCCTCGAAGATCTGCCGCAGCCCCCAGCCGCCGAAGCTGAGCTCCCCGCCGCCCGACCCGCTGCCCGGCCTGCCCGAGCCCGTCGTGCCCACGACCCAGCCCGCCGGCCCGCCTGCCCCTCCGCAGGGCCCGTGATTTCACCGCCTCGCACTCGCCTCGCTTTCGCGGTCGCAATGCGCTCGCGGCCATCGGCCTCGCGCGCATGAAGGTCCGTCCTTGACGTCCTCCCCCGCGGCGGGCCACCAATAGCCTGCGTGCCGCCCGACGAACTCGTCTCCGCCGGTCTCGCCCACGCCCGGCGGTGGGCCCTGCTCGCGGCGCTGCTCGGCTTCGCGGCCGGCTGGACCGCGTGGGCCCTGCTGCGCGGCGATCCAGCCGCGCTCGTCGCCGGCGACCTCGACCCCGCGCAGCGGCTCGCCGCGCTCCGTGCCGGCCTCGCAGGCCTGGTCGTCCTGCCCGTCGTCTACTTCTTCGCCGCGCGGCGGCTGCAGCGACCGCTCGCCGAGCTCGCCGTCACCTGGAATCATCGCCTCCTCCTCCTCGCCGGCGCGCCCGCCTGCGTCCTCCTCGCCGCGCCTGGCCTCGCCGAGCGGCGTGGCTTCGTCCCGCTCGCCGTCAGCCTCGGCCTCGGCCTGCTCGCCGCCGCCACCGCGTCCGGCTGGCGCGACGTGCTCGCCCGTCAGCCTGCGCGTCCGCGCCTCACCGCCGGCCTCTTGTTCGCGCTCGGCCTCGCCGTCGCCGCCCTGCTCGTCCACCTCGGCGTCGTCCGTCATCACGCCCTCGTCAGCAACATCCACGACCTGGGCATCTTCGAGAACGTGCTGTGGCGCTCGCTCCACGGCGACCTGCTGGCCACCAGCCTGTTCCCCGGCGACACCTTCAACGGGCAACACTTCGCCCCGCTGTTGCTCGCGCTGGTCCCGTTCTACGCCCTGAGCCCGCGCGCCGAGACCCTGATCGCCCTGCAGGTGGTGTGGCTGTGCTCGGCCGCGATCCCCCTGTATCTGTTCTCGCGCCGGCGCAGCGGCAGCCTCGCGCTCGGGTTCGCCGTCACCCTCGCCTTCCTCGTCTCGCCGCTGGTCCACGCCAACGCGCTGTGGGATTTTCATGACCTCACGCTCGCCGTGCCGCTGGTGCTGTGGGCACTGTGGGCCCACGACGGCGATCGCCGGCTCGGCCTCGCCCTGGCCGTGGGCGCCCTCCTGCTCGCGCGCGAGGAGATGGGCCTCGTGGTCGCCGCGCTCGGCCTGTTCGTCGCGCTCGACGGCCGCCCGCGCCGCGGCCTCGTCCTGCTCGCGCTCGGGCTCATGTGGTTCATCCTCGTCGCCCGCGTGTTCGCGCCCGGCACCGGCGTCGGCGCCCACGCCGACGGCTTGCGCGGCAACCTGGCCGAAGCGACAGGTTATGGCGACCTCGCGCTCGCCCTGCTCGCCAACCCGCTGCGGCTCCCGCTCGAGCTGCTGCGGCCCGACAAGTTCGGCTACCTGCTGTGCCTCGGCGTCCCGCTGCTGCTGTTGCCCGCGCTCGCCGGTCGCCTGCTCGTGCTGCTGCTCCCGGCCGCCGCGATCTTCGTGCTCAGCGGCAACCAGTACGTCGCCGATCCGTACTTCCACTACACGAGCTTCTTCTTGCCCGCGGTGTTCGCCGCCGCTCCTGTCGGCGCGCTCCACCTGCAACGATGGCTCGGCGGTCCGCGAATGCACGAGCTGGCCGCCGGCATCGTCGTCGCCGCGCTCGCGTTCGGCTGGTCGTTCGGCCTGCCCGGCGGCAGCTTCCGCGCCGGCTTCCACCCGGTCCCGACCGCGCTCACCGAGGCCGAGCGCGAGCGCCACGCCTGGCTCGCCGGCCTGGCCCGCGACCTGCCCGCCGACGCGTGTGTCGCCGCCACCGGCGACGTCGGCGCTCACCTGGCCGGCCGCCGCTGCTTCGCGTGGTTCCCGGCCCGCCTCGACGTCGACTACCTCGTCCTCCACCGCGAGGACATCAACGCCAAGCACATGCCCCTGCTCCGCAACCTCCGCGCCGAGCAGCGCTTCCGCACCTTCGACGAGCAGCACAAGATCCTGGTGCTGCAGCGCAACCCGGACAAGTAATCCAAATGGACATGTCCCATAGGACATTCTCGAAAGAGCATGTTCTTTTGAACATGTCCATTCATTCCTATTTTCGCATCCATCACCCCGACGCCCCCGCCTGAGACTCGCTGTCCGACCGTGGCGCCTCGCTCGCCGGCGCGCGGCCGCGCTCGCACGTTTTACACAGCCTTGACCGTCGCCGCTTCCGTCCGCCGGTACACCCGACGTCGGAGACAGCGATGCCCACTCGCGGACCTATCTGGTGCACCTTGTTCCTCGCTCTCGGCGTACCCGCGCCCGACGCCGGCGCCAGCGTCTCACCACCTGTCCTCGAGGACAGATATTCCACCACGCAAGCCCCTGGCCCGCTCGCAACGACGAACGCGGCGGTCCTCGAGCACACCCTCGGTCAGGCGCGTGGCCTCGCCGCGCTCGCGCGCCTGGCCGTCGCTGACGACGAAGGCATCGCCCAGGCCGCCCGCGCCCGCCTGCGCGCCCGCGGGCCCGAGGGCCTCCGCGCCTTCGAGCGCGCCCACGAGCCGGCCCTGACCGCCGCCCTCGACGCTCTCCTCGCGGCCGCCGAGGCTCCCATGGATCGCCGCGATCCGGCCGGCCTCCGCGATCCCGCTCGCGCTCGCCTGCTCGACGCCCTCGACCAACTATGCGGCCAGCGCGACTGTCTGGCGTCGCGCCTCTACTGGCACACCGACCTCGACGAAGCTGTGCGAACGTCCAGGCGCGAGGGCAAGCCCGTCCTCTCGCTGCGCCTGCTCGGCGACCTGCGCGACGAGCTGAGCTGCGCCAACAGCCGCTTCTTCCGCGCCCTGCTCTACCCCGACCCAGCAGTGCGCGCCCTCCTGCGCGACCGCTTCGTGCTCCACTGGAGCAGCGAACGGCCCGCCCCGAAGATCACCATCGACCTCGGCGACGGCCGCCAGGTCGTCACCACCATCACCGGCAACAGCGCCCACTTCGTGCTCGACGCCGCCGGCCGTCCGGTCGACGTCGTGCCCGGCCTCCACGCGCCCGCCGAATTCCTGGCCGCCCTGCAGCGCGCCGAGGCCCTCGCGCGTCGCACCGCCATCCTCGCAGGTCCGGCCCTGCGCGACGCGCTCGCCGCTCATCACGAGGCCCGGGCGCGCGACCTCGACGCGTCGTTCGCCCTCATGGTGGGCTCCGCCGGGCGACGCCCGCTGCCCCGCGGAGCTCGCCCCGGCCCCGACCTCCCGCGCGCCGGACAGGCCGCCCCGCTGGCGATCGGCAAGATGGACGTCGAGGCCCCGCTGCTGCGCGCCATCGGCGAGCCCGTCGACCCGCTCACCTCGCGCTACGATCGGATCGCCGAGCTCGCCGCGCCCGCGATCGTCCTCTCGCGCGCGAGCCTCGGCCTGCTGCGCACGCAGCAGTGGCGCAGCGGCGACGCCGTGCGCGACGCGGCCGACCTCACCGCGACGCTCGACGGCCTGCGCCGCACGCTCGCGCTCGACACCCTGCGCAACGAACAGGAGATCCACCGCGAGATCCACGAATGGTGGGCCCGCGGGGCCGACGCGCCGCGCGACCTCTCGACCCTCGTCCGCCGCGTCTACGACGACCTGTTCTTGACCCCCGCCCGCGACCCCTGGCTCGGACTCGCCGACCCGAAGACCTACGGCGGCCTCGTCGGTGGCGGCCGGCGGACGCACGCGCACCTGTGAGCGCGCGCGGGCCCGCCCGCTCGCACCCGTGCCGACAATTCCTGCCCCGAGCCCAGCCGACTGTGTAACTCTCGGGCCCGGAGGCCGGGGGCGTGGGACCCGCGGGCTCGTGCGCATGAGTGATTTCCTCGTCGAAGCCGCCCGCAGCAGCCCCGCGATCGCCGCGAGCCTGAGCAAGCTCCGGCAGCGCGCCGAGGCTGCGATCCGCGACGCCGCGATCGCCGACACCGTGCTCGACGCCCGCGATTCGGCGCCGCACCCGACCGTCCCGCGCGGCTCGGACAGCGCGACGGTGATCCCGCGCGAGCACGCCCACTCGAACGCGATCGACGCCAACACACGCGACGCCCGGAGCTGGAGCGCCGACCTCCTGCGCGACGTCGCCGCGCCCGACGTGTTCGCCAGCAACCCGCTCGGCGAGCTCGAGCTGCTGGCCCTGCGCAGCGCCCAGGCCCTGCGGACCCAGGGCTCGCGCCTGCGGCAGTTCACCATCCTGGTCGCCGGCCTCGCCGCCGCCGTCGTCGGCGCCGGCCTCTACGCCGCCGTTCAGGGCGAGTACGGCCTCGCCGGCGGGCTCGTCCTCGGCGGCCTCGTCGTGCTCGCGCTCGTCATCGGCAAGTGGAACCCGTTCCGCCGGGCCGCCCGCTCCGCCGAGCTCGCCGAGCTCGCCGACGCCACCGCCACCACCCTGCGCCTGCGCATGCGCGCCCTCGCCGAGCTCGGCGACAGCAAGACCCGCGCGCTCGAGCAGTGGAAGGTCGTCATCGAGATGACCGAGTCCGTCCGCCGCCGCCACGCGTAGAAGATACTTTGGGACATGTCGATATCGACATGTCCTGAAAGACAGCCGCCTCAAACGCGCGACTAGGTCGCCAGGCGGTGTGTCAATGCCACGAGCGCCTCCCGCACCGCCTGCACCTGCGACGGGTCCTGCGCGTCGAGCACGGCACGGAAAGCCGCGATCCCCTCGCCGAGCTCCGACCGGGCCGGACCGGTCAGCTCCGCGTACAGCGCCATCGCCCGCGCCAGCGCCGTCGTATTGGGCAGCGCATCGCGCGGGTGGAACTTGAACCGCTGCATCTCCTGGCGTGCCCGCTCGATCTCCGCTGTCGAGAGCTTGACCGCGCTGCCGTGGAACAGCGTCGACACGCTGTTGGTAGTGCCGACCACCTCCGCGTCGACCTCGAGCAGCCCATTGAGATCGTAAGTGAAGCGGACATCGATGAGCACCTCGCCGGCGGATCGCTTCGGGAGCCCCTTCACCTCGACGTGGCCGAGCAGCGTGTTCTTGCTGGCTTGCGGGTGCTCACCCTGGCATACGAGGAACGCGATCTCGGTCTGTCGATCGCGGACAGTGCTGTAGCGCTGGACCCGGCTGCAGGGGATCACCGTCCCGCGATCGATGATCGGCGAGAACACATCGGCCACCTCCGCTCCGCTATATCGGCTCGTCACGGCGGTGCCGAGCGTGAACGGGGTGATGTCGGTGACTACCAAATCGCCGAGAGCGGTGTCGCCAGCGACGAGCCCGGACTGGACTGCGGCCCCCATCGCCACCGCCTCGTCGGCGGGCAACGTGCAGAGCGGCAGGCGGCCGAACATCCGCGCGGCCAGCCGTCGCACACACGGCATGCGCGTCGCGCCGCCGACCAGCAGCACCTCGTCGACCTGGGACGGATCGATCCGCGCGTCTCGCAGGGCACGAACGATCACCCGCCGCAGCCGCTCCAGCAGACCCTGCCACGCCTGCTCTGCGGTCACGAGCGTGATCTCCTCGCTCAGGGCCACCCGCTCTCGACCCACGCGCAGCTCGGGATGCGCGACCTGGACGACCTCCATGCTCGACAGCCGGTGCTTGGCCGACTCGCACAGCTCGCGCATCAGGGACCACGCTCGGCGGTCGGTGCGGAGGTCGACCCCCCGCTCTCTCACCAATCGCTCCCGCACCAGTTCCGTCAACACTTCGAGGAAATCCTCGCCACCGAGACGCGCGTCCCCGGCCGACGCCTGGACCTCCATCACCCCCTCGATAATCTCGAGCACCGTGACATCGAAGGTCCCGCCGCCGAGGTCGAGCACCACCACGCGCTGCTCGCGGTCGGCCGCATGGAGCCCGTACGCCAGCGCCGCAGCCGTCGGCTCGTGTACCAGGCGCTCGACCTTGAATCCAGCGATCTGCCCCGCCTCGCGGGTCGCCGAGCGCTGAAGCTCGCCAAAGTACGCCGGGACCGTGATCACCGCCCGCTCCACCGGCTGCCCCAAGGCCGCCTCCGTGTCCTCTTTGAGGCTACGCAGCACCATTGCGGACAGCGCCTGCGGCGTGAACTCTCGCCCACCGATCGAGTATGTGCGCGACGTACCCATGTCGCGCTTGAACACCGCCGCCGTCGCTTCGGGGTGCGTGACGAGCCGCGCCCGTGCGGCCGCGCCGACGACCCAGCGTCCGTCATCGAGCAGGCTGACGGCGCTGGGCGTGAGCGTCTCGCCGAGCGAGTTGGCCAGCACGCACGGCCGACCATCCTGTAACGCGCAGACGAGCGAATAGGTGGTCCCGAGATCGATACCGACGATCATGCCGCCTCCACGATCGATCGCACCAGCCCGATCACGATCATGAGGACGCAGACGGCCACGGTGGCGTAGAGGTAGCGATCCTGCCATTTTTCGTGGATCCGCCACGACAGCTCGTGAAGCAGCGGGGCCCAGCGGCGGAGCAGGCTCAAATTGACATCGGTGAGGAAAGGATGCGCGGTGAACACCTGCGCCAGGCCTCCAGGGCGCCGCTCGAGCAGAGCCTCCGCAAGCTCGGCCCGCAGCACCGCAGAGAACTCGTCCGGCAGCGACAGCAACTCGCAGCTGAAGATCCACCGTTCTGACTCGTCGGCGAGCATTTCGAGCGCGCGTTGCATCGGGAGCCACTGCAGGCTCCAAGCACCGATCCTCCGCGCCGCCGGCAGCTCGCCGCGCACCATCAGCATCAACTGCGCGTCGATCACCGGCGACACTCGGATGTCGGCGGCCTCGCCGAACGGCTCATCGCAGGCACGTTCGAGGAGCACCTCGACCAGGCCAGCACCTGCCTCGCTTGCCCCGCTGTCGATGAGCCGGAGCGCCACGGCGAGCAACCGCGACACCGGACGGCCCAGCGCGACCTCGGTCTCCTCGGCCTCGACGAGCAACGCATGATGTCGTCCGATCCACCCCCGCAGCGCCTCGTCGTGGGGCGAGCGGTGGGGTCCGGGCGACTGGCCCGACCGTGTCGCACCCGACGCTCGCGGCGGGCGAGGATTCCACCGCGGAGTAGCCGCCTCCGTCCCGGCGGACAGCACCTCGAATGCACTGCGGACCCGCTGAAATTCCACGGCATCGCGCTCCGGCGAGGACCGGCGGATCGCTCGCAGATAGGCCCGCCGCACCACCTCCGCCCGCTTTTCGACCGGCAGCAGCTCGAGCTCTTCCTGCGTCAGGCCCAGGATCTTCAACGCATCTTCGGTCGTCACTTCGTCACGCTGGCACGCCCGCGGCGTCGTCGTCAATCGGCTCGCCATTATGAACAATGTTTCGCGGCGACGCGCTCGACCGATCCTCGCCGTTATCCGCTATCGTGACCTGCATGTCGCAACCTCGCTCGCTCCTCGGCCTATTCGGTAGGCTCCTCGGCCTGTACGCACGGCGCCAGCCTCGACTGGCCCTATTCTCGGTCTTCATGCTCGTGGTATTTGCCGGCCTCGGCGGGCAGCGGTCCGCCGCGCCGTCGACTGCCTCGATCCAGCTCGCGGTGCTGGCGGAGGGCTTCGGCCTGCTCCACGGCGACGCGGGCGCGCGGCGCTTCGTCGAGTTCGCCCCCGACGGCACGCAGCGACGCGAACTGTCGCTCGACCTCGATGCTGACGCACGCTTGGTCGGCACACGCCTCGGCGCCGCTCTCGGCTGGAAAGACGGCAAAAAGGTTCGGCTGGCCGCGTTCGACGATCGCGGTCGATTGACGGATCCGTCGACGTGGGGCAAGTCAGTCCAGCGCCTGTGCGACGGCGCGGCCACCGGCGACGGCCGCTTCGCGGTCGGATGGATCGAGCAGGACGGCAAAGTGTGGTTCGTTCACGGCCCGATGGCACAGGCCATCGCCTTCGAGGCTCCGCATGCGGCCGACATCGAGCCTCTGCGGGCAGACTGGTGCGGCATCGCCTCGGCGGAGCACAACATCGCCCTGATGTGGAAGGGCAAGCATACCTACATCAATTTCTGCGGTCCGCGCGAATGCTCGAGTCTGGTCGCCCGAATCCAGATCGACGCACGTGAGCGTGTACTGAGCTTTGGTTGCCTGCGCGACAGCTGCCTCGTCGGCACACGGGATGATCGCGGCATCTCCCGCGTCCACCTCGTGACCCCGCTCGGCAAGATCGCGTGGAGCCGCACGCTCGCGCCCGGAGACGGCGGCGCTTTGACGATCGTCGGCGCTGGCGATCGCGCGTTCCTGGTCGCCGCCGCTGACGGCGACGGCTCCCAGGTCCTCCGCTTCGAAACGACAGGAAAGAGCACACCGGTGTGGCAGCGCCGCGGCGCCTCGGTCCCGAGCCTCGCTTGGTCGCGTGGGCGTCTCGCCCTGGCGCACGCGGAGGCTGGCGGGGTCCGTAACGAGTTTGTCACGGTCCCCCGCTGAAGCCTCCCGGGTTCAGCCCTGCACCGGCCTGAACTCCGGCCCGCGGAACACCTGCCTGGCGTTGCCGCGCTCGATCGCGTTGTGCTCATCCCAGCGGGCTCGTTCGGCCTCGCCGCGGCGGGCGGCCGCCCCGGCCAGCAGCAGGGCCGCCAGCCGCTCGCGGGCGATCCGGCGGTTCTGCCCCTGCGAGCGCTCCTCGCGGGCCACCACCTCGAGGCCCGACGGTTTGTGGCGCAGACGGACCGCCGTGCTGCGCTTGTTGACGTTCTGCCCGCCCGAGCCGCCGCTGCGGACCGCCGACTCCTCGAGGTCCGCCTCGCGCAGCGTCGCCTCGACCTCCGCCTCGACCGGCAGGCGCGTCAGCTTGACGAACCAGTTGCGCCGGCGGTGCGTCGGCCGCAGCGGGCTGCGCCCGATCCACTGCGCCGTGCCCTCCCACTGCGACAGCAGCGTCGCGATGGCTGTCCCATCGGACATGTCCTCGAGTTCATACACCAGCGACCACGCCGTCTCGGCCGCCGGCCCGTCCGCGCGCTGCAGCTCCTCGCAGCCGAGGCCCGCCGCCGCCGCCGCCGCCACGAACACCGGCCCGAGGCGGTGGACCACCCACGCCAGCTCCGGCGGCCCGTGACCGCCGGAGATCAGGACCCACGCCTTCATCGTCGGCTCCTCGTCTTGTAGGTCAGCACCGGGCGCAGCGTCGCCACCACGGTGCACAGGCCGGCCGCCACCAGGTCGCCGACGACCGTGTCGATCTTCTTGTACGCCTCCGGCGCCTCCTCGTAGAGCAGCTCGCGGTCCTCGCAGATCACCCGCCCGCCGAGGGCCGTGCGCACCAGGTCGTCCGGGCGATAGCGGTCCTGCAGCCGCTCCTTGACGTCGCCGCGGCGCCACTTGCGACCTGCCCCATGGGCCAGGGACCAGCCGGCCTCTGCGCGGCTCGGGTCCGGCTTCACCACGTAGCTCAGCGCCCCGCGCGAGCCGGGGATCACCACGATCCCCGCCGTCGACGGCGCCGCGCCCTTGCGGTGCAGCCACCGCTGCGGCGCGCCGTCCGGGCACGGCACCACTGCGTTGTGGCACACGTCGAGCACCGGAGCGATCGCCGTGCCCAGCGCGTCGGCGAAGCGATGCGCGATCAGGGCCCGGTTGGCCCCCGCCCACGCCACCGCGCCGTCGTGCGCCCGCAGGTACGCCTGCGCGTCCGCGCTCGCGCTGTCCAGCCCCGCCGCCGCGAACCGGTCGACGTGGGCGCGCAGGATCGACTCGCCGAGCCCGCGCGAACCACTATGGACCAGCAGCACCAGCGAGCCCGCCGCGATCCCGAGCGAAGCCCACGCCTCGGCGTCTTCGATCGCATCGACCTGCTGCAGCTCCGCGAAGTGATTGCCGCCGCCGATGGTCCCGAGCGACCCGTCGTGGTCCGTCGCCGCGACTGTCCTTTCGGCCAGGAACGCCCGCGGATCGCCCTCCCACGGCCCGTCGAGGTCGCCCAGGCGATCGGCCCAGCGCTCGAGCTTCTGCTTGCGCTGCGGCAGCTCCGTGCCCCACAGCGCCATCCCGCAGCCGATGTCGTTGCCCACCAGGTGCGGATAGATCCGCCCCTCGCTGACGAACGCCGCCCCGATCGGCGAACCCTTGCCCGGGTGGAGGTCGGGCATCCCGACCGCCGCGATCATGCCCGGCAGCGTCGCCGTCCGCTCGAGCTGTTGCACCGCCTCGCCCTCGATCCACGTCTTCGGCGACGCCACGATCCGCACCGCCGGCCTGTCTTGCGTATCCATCCCTGCACCTCCGCGTGGCGCCTGCCGCTCCGCGCTCTCGTCATCCTGCTTCGTCATCATCGCACCCCCGGCGGCAGCCGCCGCAGCTCGCGCTTGCTGATCTGCCGCTTCGCCGTCGCGTAGCGGTCCCAGTACCCGTACTGCTGGTTCAGCTCCCAGCCGCGCTGCCACATCGTCCCGAGCTTGCGCAGATCGCCGAGCAGCAGGTCGTGGACCTCGCGTTCCGGCTCGCTCGGCAGCGGCGACAGGGTGATGCGGTACCACTGCCCGTCGATCTTGCGGTACTGCGCCTCGCGGTCGATCAGCACCACCTCGATCTCGGGCGGCGGGGCCGCCGGCCCCGGCACGAACGGCAACTTCTTCAGCAGGCCCGAGTCGGGGCACACGTACACCTCCGCCCGCCGCCAGCCGTGGCCGATCGGCCGCACGCCCCACGAGCCGTGCTCGTACAGGCTGTCGCCGATCTTCACCACGTTGGTGTAGACCATGTCGCGCAGGTGGTCGAGCACGTGCTTCTGCACCGCGCTCGTCACCCGCAGGTGCGCGGCGATCTCCGAGTGGACGGCGTCCCACCGGCGACCGACCCGGCTGAGCAGGAACCGGTGCAGCGGCGCCAGATTCTCGCTGAGGTACTTCGAGCGCCGATGTCGCTCCTTGATCGGCTCGACGTACGCGGCGGTCTCCGGCTCGGCGCGGCGGCGCATCGCCGCCCGTCCCCCTCCCTTGCCCCAAGCGCCGCCGCGGCGCGGCCGCTCGATAATCACTTCATACATGTCCCAACGCATTCAACACCTCGCCTCTCCGCCCTCGCGGGCGATGGGGTCGATCTCACAGAAATCACAGCAGTTCGAATTGCCCATGGTGGTATTCTCGACACACGACAATGCCCGGGGCACGCGCGGCGACGCTGCCCCCATTCGCCGCAATGGCGAATGAACAATGGGAGGCCTCCGCCGCCGCGTCAGGCCGGCCCGCGGGGGCGAGGCGAGGCCGCGACGCGCGAAGACGTCGCAGCCTCACCTCGCCCCGCGCGGGCCCTCGCTGGTGGGCTCGAGGCGCCCAGAGCGGCCGGAAACGGCCTTCTGGGCCCCAGGAGCGGCGTCCGGCAGCACGCGCGGGCGTCGTCACGAGGACGGCGCGGACGGCGGGTCGCGTCGCCTACGACGGCAGACGCACACCTCACCGCCTTGCGGCGTGAAGTCCCTCGGCGTCCGAGATCGGACTGCGCGAAGGCGAACGGACGCGGCCAGCGGGCCTGCGTTCGAGCGGATGTGGCTCAGTGGCGAGACATGACACGAACCGCCTGGTGAGAGGCGATGGGCACTCTATACGGTACGACCTCGGCGGCGTCAAGCGCCATTGCGATCGGTCGCACTATTTGAACGGCTGCTTCGGCTGCGACAAAAAGAACCAGCCGATGCCGGCGCCGAGGCCTGCGAATGCGAGGCAGGCGATCAGGGTGTCGACGCCGTGGGTGTGGGACGCACCGGCGAAGCGCAGCGCCTGCACGGCGAAGCCGAGGATCAGCCCGAGCGCGGCGCCGAGCACGATCACGGCGGGCCGGGCGGCCGGCCGGTGGTCGCGGAGGATCAGGCGCTTGAGCGTCGGCGGGCGCTCCTCGAGGGTCTTGCGGAACGGGACCATGCGCGCGTCGGAGCGGTGCAGCGGCGGCTCGACCGTCGCCATCGGGCCGGTGTCGCCGGACGCGAGGTAGAGCGCGGTGTTGCGGACCTTGCCGGCCAGCCGGCGCGACAGCTTGCGCAGCGCCTCGCGCATCTCCTCGGCCGACTGGAAGCGCGCGCCCGGGTTCATCGCCAGCGCGCGCTCGAAGAACTCGCGGAACGGCCGGGTGATGGTGGGGACGTGGTGCTCGATCGGCGTCGCCGCGTCGGTGGCGATGCTGTAGACCAGCGAGTGGACGTCGTCGGCCTGGTGCGGCAGCTTGCCGGAGATCGCCTCGTAGAGCACCACCGCGGTGCTGTAGAGGTCGGTGCGCTGGTCGAGCTGCAGGCTCGCGGCCTGCTCCGGCGACATGTAATAGGGCGTGCCGAGCAGGCCGTCGGGCGTGCTCGTCTCGGTGCTGGTGGCCAGCAGCAGCGACGCGCCGAAGTCGAGCACCTTGAGACCGAGCTCGAAGGTGTCGGTCTCGAAGTTGCGGATGTTGGCGAGCATCAGGTTGTCGGGCTTGATGTCGCGGTGGACGATGCCTCGCTTGTGCGCGGCCAGCAGCGCCGACAGCACCCCGTCCATCAGCTCGACCGCCTCGTCGGTCGGCAGCTTGCCGCCGCTGCGCTTGAGATGGTCGCGCAGGCTGCCCTGGGTCAGCAGCTCCATCGTGATGTACTGCAGCTCGGCCGAGGCCGGCGAGATGTCGAGCACCCGCACGATGTTCGGGTGGCCCATCTCGCCCATCAGCTTGGCCTCTTGCCAGAAGCGCTCGATCACCTGCGCCTTGCGACGGAAGCGGTCGGCCAGGAACTTGATCGCCACGCTGCCGTGCATGTGCGAGTGCTCGGCGCGCCAGACGATGCCCATGCCGCCGCGCCCGAGCATCGCCTCGAGCCGGTACTTGCCGTCGATCTCGGTGCCCGGCTTCAGCGCCGCCGCGCGCACGTCACTCGGCACGCGCAGCCGCGGCTGCACGCCCGAGCGGTCGAGCGTGTTGCCCAGCGTCGTGCGCATGCCGGGGATGCTCTGGCCAGGCGAGCGCATCCCGGGGTCGGTGGTCGCGCCCGAGGGCGTGATCGCGTCGGCCCGCAATTCGGACAGCTCGGCCGACGACGGCGACGCGCTTGCCTGCGTCGCCTCGGGCGCAGGCGACGGATCCTCGGGCTGCTTCATCACGCGGGCCTTGCGGCCCATCATGCCTCACTGAGGCCGGAAGATCACGGGGAACTCGAAGTTCGAGTTGTCGCCGTTGCCGAGGATCGCGTCCTTGCCCTGGCAATCAGGGGCCTGGTTCGAGAGGCAGTAGTCGATGCTCCACTGGACCACGAACGGGCGCGTCTTGAACTCGTCCGGGACGACGTCGCCTTTCGCCCACATTTCGTGCGCAAACCCGGTCTTCGGCGTGCCCATCAGGGGCAGGAGCGAGCACTGAATCGCCTTGTCGCCGTCGGGCTCGTTGCCGTCGGCCACCAGCGGGCACAGCCCGAAGCAGCCGTCCTTGTCGGACTTGCAGTCGCCGGTGCCGAACGGCGACATCGACACGCGGTAGAGGAAGCCGAAGAAGCACGAATCGCCGCAGCTGGCCTTCTTCACCTCGAAGCGCGGGTCGGCGTCGCCGTCGAAGCGCAGCGGCTGGTCGGGGTCGAAGCCGATCAGCATCGGCTCGAGCGCGTTGTTCGTCTCGCCGCTGTGGTTGCCGACGATCGCGTAGGCCTTCGGCGCCTGCTGGGTCTGCTTGGCGCAGTACGGCGCGAACACCTTCACGCCCGACTGCTCGGCGGCCACGATCCAGGCCCAATTGCCGTACCGCGATTCGCCGATCGTCCCGGTGATCTCGCAGCTCTTCGCGTCGACTCCGAGGCCGGCGGGCACCTTGCCGTCGCCGGTCCCGGCCGGCGTGGCGCAGGTGATCGGCGAGCCGTCGCCGCCGGTGATGTAGTCGAGGATCGTCTTGTCGCTGTCCGCCGCCACGCACGGGCCGTCGGCCGCGAGCGCGTCGTAGTCGACCGTGAGCTGGTCGCCGATCGTCAGCGCCGGACAGCTGGCCACGGCCACGTGGTCCTCGAGGTCGGTGACGGTGAGCTCGACGACGAACTCGCCGGTCATGGTCGGCACGCCGGAGATCTCGCCGTTGGCGGCGTTGATGGCGAGGCCGTCGGGCAGGCCCGAGGCGGACCAGGTGTACTTCGGCACGCCGCCCGAGGCGGTCGGCTGGTGCTCGTACTCGGCCCCCTGCGCGCCCTTCGGCAGCGCCCCGCAGTCGACGACCAGCGCCGGCGGCGGCTCGTCGGTGGTCGCCGTCGTGGTCGTCGGCGCGTCGGTGGTGGCGGGGTTCGTGGTCGTCGTCGGCGCGTCGGTCGACGACGATGTCGGGTCCGCGTCGGTGGTGGTCGCCGGCGGCTCGGTGGTCTGGGTCGCGGAGCCGACGTAGCTCCCACCTCCCGCAGCGTCGTCGTCGCCGCACGCCGTCGACAGCGCCGACATGCCGAGCACGAGCATCCACGTCCATCCGGGCCCGGAGAGTCGCACTCTCCGCTCGCGGCCTTCACTGGCGAACCGCCTCATCGTCCGATCTCCTCTTAGTTCAAAAGCCCGCCAATCGGGCCCGCCGAGCATAGCACCTCGCCGCCGCCGCCCTCGGGGAATTTCTTCCGTACGTCGTCCACCGCGGCCCGGACCCGCGACGGGGAGCCGCGGGGAAATCCGGTCCGCCGCGGTCGGTCGGCCGGCCTCGCGCTACGCTACGGTCCTCCCGTGAGCTTGTGGCAGCACCTCTGGCCCCCGCGACCGCGTCGCCTCGAACGACTGTCCGACATCCTGGGCACGGGGCGTGACGAGCTCGTCACCTTCAGCGGCAGCGTCGAACCGCTCGAGGCGATCCACGATCCCGTCAGCGGCGAGGCCGCGGTCGCCATCGACTACCGCGCCTTCCCGCCGCACAGCGTCGTCGGGGTCGCCGGCGCGCTCAGCGTCATCTCGCGGACGCTTCAGGTCGCGCGCCAGCAGGCCGTCGACTTCCTGGTCGCCGAGGGTCCGCACCGCGTCCTCGTCTGCGTCGACCGAGGCACCGACCTCGACAATTTCCACCGCGAATTGCTGACCCGCCACGGCGTCGGCCTCCGCACCGAACGATCCCTGGTGGCCCCCGGCGCCCGCGTATGCGTGATCGGCCGCCGGCTCGCTGCCCGTCCCACGTCCCCGCTGCGCGACGAACCCTACCTCGCGGTCGT
Organism: Nannocystis bainbridge; assembly: GCF_028368995.1. GTDB lineage: Bacteria > Myxococcota_A > Polyangia > Nannocystales > Nannocystaceae > Nannocystis > Nannocystis bainbridge. The sequence goes on from NZ_JAQNDL010000001.1 coordinate 2,911,320, forward strand.
GCGAGCGCAGCGGTTCTGGCCGCTCGCGTAGGCGTAGGCGTAGGCGGGACGTCGACCTCGGCGGACGTCGCACGGACGAGCGGCCTCTGCCGCGCGGCGCGAGTGAGGTCACGGCATCCGTGCGACCTGCTCGACCGGCCTGCGAATCAACGCCTGCGAGCTCGGTTTCCTCGCGACCTCGCCTGCGCCGCATGCCTCGCGTCCGCGGATCTTCGACTTGAAGCACTCGCATCCGCGCGACCCCACGAGCATGCCCGCGACCCGAACCATCGACCCGCTCGCGTGACGACAAAAATGCCCGCGCTCGCATCGGCTCGGCCGCACGAGCCATCCGCGACCGGGACTGCTTCGCATGCAGCCGCGACCTCGCGACATCGTCACGCCCCACGCTCGTCGCCACGCCTCACGTCTGCGACCTCGTCGCTTCGACGCGCACACGCTCGTCGTCACGCCCCACGAGCACATCGCGGCCTCGCGCCGTCGACACACATACGCGTCGTCACGACCTCACGAGCACGTCGCGGCCTCGCAACGACGACACGCGCACGCGTCGTCACGACCTCACGAGCACGTCTGCGACTTCGAACCACGACCGACGCGCGACCACGGATCTCCGCCGAGCCTCGCGCACTCCCGCGTCCTGCCCTCGCGTCGCACACGCAACGGCGTACCGTCACGTCTTCTCCTCACACCCTGTCGGCGCCGAAGTCGCTGCGTGGTCAATCAGTAGCCGCGGAGGCGGCGGATGTCGCGGCGTTCTTGTTTCGTCGGCCGGCCGAGGCCGCGATCGCGCACCACCATCCCGGGCACCTCCGTCGAGGGCGGGCGCGGCGGTGATCGATCGTTGTAGAGCGTGCGGGCCACCGCGGCCGGGCCCCGGCGTTCGCTGAGGCCGAGCACCTCCAGGATCCGCAGCCCGTCGCTGGTCTTGATCGTGACCTCCTCGCCGCGGCGCAGCGACCGGGCCGCCTTTGCCGTGACGCCGGCCACCTTCACGTGGCCTGCGGCGCACGCCTCGCTCGCCAGCCCGCGGGTCTTGAAGCAGCGCGCCGCCCACAACCACTTGTCGAGCCGCACCGACTGCAGCGCCGGATCTCCCGCGGGGCCTGGCGGCGTCGCACCGGCCTCGGCCTCGCCCTCGTCATTGTCGTCCGCGTCGTCCATCCAGGGGCCTTCAGCATGCCCCGGGCCTCCCCCGTTCGCCAGCGCTGGCGACGCCTCGCGCGCGCTCGCCCGGCCTTGCGCGATCGTCGCTCGAGGCGTGGGCGGCCGCCTCTTCGGCCGCCTCGAGCGCACCGCCGTGGCCGCCACGAACATGCCCCAAGAGACATCTACCCGGCCGCGCGCTTGACAAGCGAACCCGGCCGCGAAACCCTCATGAACGCATGCAAGGCGCCCCCCCGATCAACTTCGCGGTGCCCGGAGACGTCGGGGCCGCGCAGCGAATGGCCGCCGCCGCTCGCGGCGACGCCGTCGCCTTCATCGAGCTGTGCGAGAGCTACGCCCCGGCCCTGCTGGGCGCGACCTTGCGGATCCTCGGCGACCGGGTCGCCGCCGAGAGCGCGGTCTACGGCGTCCTCCTCGACGGCTGGCGCGGCGCCAAGCAGTTCGACCCGCGTCACTACAGCGTCCGCGTGTGGTGGACCATCGGAGCCCGCGGCGCGGCCCTGCACGCCCTGCCCGAGCACCGCGCCGCTCGCATGGCGGCCGTCCACGACACCCAGATCACCACCCTCGACGACAAGACCGAGGCGCCCGACGTGGGGCCCCTGCGCCAGGCCGTGCAGACGGCGATGCTCGACCTCGACGACGAGCCGCGCAGCGCCCTCCAGCTGGCCTACTTCGAGGGCCTCGGCGCCGGCGAGATCGCCGATCGTGCCCGCACCTCGCCCGAGGTCGTGCGCGCCCAGGTCGCCGACGGCCTGCGGCGGCTGTCGGCGGCGCTCGCCGGCACCCCTCCCACCACCGATGTCCCGCGCCCGCACGACCACCTCGCCGCCGCTTACTTGCTCGACGAGCTCGCGCCCGAGGACCGCGTCCGCTTCGAGCGCGGCGAGGCCATCGGCGAGCTGCAGGCCGTCGAGGTTGCGGCCCAGCGCGACAACGTCCACGGCCTCGCGCTCTACACCTTCCCCGCCGCCCTGTTGCCGCAGACGCGCGCGCGCCTGGTCGCCGCGATCGCCGGCCCCGAGCGACTCAGCCCGTTCACCGAGGACCTCGCCGCGCTGCTGCGCCTGCCGCACCACGACGCCCGCGAGATCCTCGCCCGCGTCGACGCGCCCCGCGGCTGGCGCGACGACGCCGGCCTGCGGATCTTGCCGCTCGAGACCGGCGCCGAGGTACGTGTCCCCGAGAGCATGTCCGAAGAGCCAGATGCGGTCTCCACCAGCGACATCACGCTGATCCAGCGTCCGGCGTGGCCGCGGCGGCTGATCGTGCGCGTCGCACCGGGCGCGGTCATCCCGTCTCGCTATCCGCACAGCGAGGCGCGCGTGCTGGTGCTCCAGGGCGGCCTCAGTCACGAGGAGTCCGGCGCGGCGCGCCCGGGCGACCTGGTGCCGTGGCCTTCGGGCACCACGCTGGGCGTGGCCGACGCGGGCGGGCCGGAGCTGATCCTCGCCGTTCTGAATCAATGAGGTGCCGGGGGCGCCGTGGCGTGCTAACCACGGCCCCATGTCCGGATCTACCCACCGGCCCGACGAGACGCGCCGGGCCCCCGCGCGCGAGGCGATCCTCGCCGCGCACAGCTTCCCCGGCGAGTATACGATCAAGGCCTTCGGCCCAGCCGACGACGCCTTCCGGACCGCCGCGGTCGACAGCGCGCATGGCGTGGTCGGCCCCGCGCGGCTGGCCGTGAGCGAACGAATGACGCGCTCGGGCGACCGCCTCTGTCTCACGTTCATTCTCGCCGCCGAGAGCGTCGAGGAGGTCGAGGAGGTGTACGCCCGACTGTACAGCCTCCCCGCCGTCCTCTTAATCTTTTGAGGCCAGAGTCTCGCTCGCGCCCCTGAATGTCCTCGCGGCGCCGCGGGTCCAAACCCGCGGCTCCCGTCACCCCACCGACCAGTTGCCATGCTTGCACGTCCACTCCAGCTCATCGCCCTAGGCCTCGCGCTCACCTCCGGCCTCGGCGCCAACCTCGGCTGCAAGCCCAAGGCCGTGCGCGGCGGCCCCGGCACCGAGAACCCCAACCTCGACCAGGGCGCGATGAGCACCACGCTCGACCGCAAGGACTTGCAGGATCTGCTGCAGGTCGCGCTCGAGAAGCTGCACGCCTCGCCGTTCTGGGCCCAGGTCTCGAGCTTCCCGGCCCCGGTGGTGGTGGCGATCTGGCCGTTCAAGAACGAGACCTCGGAGCACATCGACGACCAGCTCAACACGCTGCTCGGCGACCTCGAGACCGAGCTCGTCAACAGCGGCGTGGTCCAGGTGGTCAGCCGCGAGCGCCAGGCCGAGATGGCCAGCGAAGCCGCGGTGCAGCAGAACCGCTCGGTCTACGACCCGAACTTCGCCGCCCAGATCTCGCGCCAGATCGGCGCCAAGTACTTCTTCACCGGCAAGGTCGGCAGCGTCGACGAGTTCTTCAACAAGGAGCGCCGGGTCCAGTACACCCTGTTCATCCAGGTGATCGAGGTCGAGACCAGCCTGGTGCGCTTCCAGTACAAGGCCGAGCGCAGCAAGGCGATCGTCCGCTAGGGTGCCATGCCCGCCCCGTCCGCGCGCCTGCGAGCCGGCCTGGCCGCGCTCTCGCTCGGCCTGGCCCTCGGGACAGGTTGTGCGACCTACTCGGACCGCACCCGCGAGGCCCGCGGCGCGGCCCAGCGGGGCGACCTGCCCGGCGCAGAGAAGCAGGTCAACAAGCTGCTCGGCACCCGCAGCAGCAAGGACATGCCGACCAAATGGAAGAAGGACACCGCGCTGGCCCTGCTCGAGCGCGGCATGATCCTCCACGCCAGCGGCGCCTACAAGCTCAGCGCCCGCGACCTCTCGGTCGCCGAGAAGCAGCTCGAGCTCCTCGACATCGCCCGCGACGGCGCCGGCCAGCTCGGCAAGTACGTGTTCTCCGACAGCTCCACCAAGTACAAGGCGCCGCCGTCGGAGAAGCTGGTCCTCAACGCCTACAACCTCCTCAACTACCTGTTGCAGGGCGACCTCTCGGGCGCGCGCGTCGAGGCCAAGCGCTTCACCGTGATGCACGAGTACCTCACCAGCTACGACCAGCGCGGCCGCCCGCGGGGCGACGGCGCGGGCGGCGAGGCCCCGGCGCTGCCCCACGGCGCGTTCGGCAGCTGGCTGGCCGGCTTCGTGTTCGAGCGCCTCGGCGAGCACGAGTCGGCGCTGCGCTACTACGACGAGGCCCTGCAGGCGCGCCCGTTCGCCAGCCTGGTCGGCCCGGTCCAGCGGCTGTCGGCGCTGGCCGGCTACCGCTCGCCCCACATCGATGCTGTCCTCGGGGGCATGTCCTATGAGGCAGCCCAGGCGCCGGCCGAGGTCGTGGTGGTCGTCAGCGTCGGCCGGGCCCCGCTCAAGGAGGCGCGCCACATGCCGATCGGCGCCGCCATCGGCCTGGCCCACGCCTACGTCACCGGCGACAGCCGCGTGCTCGAGCGCAGCGCGCTGAAGATGGTCGTCTACCCCGAGCTGGTGCCGTCGGGCAGCGCGTTCGAGACCGCCGAGCTGCGCGTCGACGGCCAGGCGGTCGGGCTCGAGATCGCCAGCGACATCCAGACCGAGGTCATCACCGAGTACGAGGAGATGAAGCCGAAGATCATCGGCGCCGCGATCTCGCGCCTGATCGTGCGCGCCGCGGTGGCCGAGGGCGCGCGCGCGGCCGGCAACAGCGCGGAGAAGGGCGGCGCGATCATCGGCCTGTTCGCCGCGCTCGCGGCCGAAGGCGCCCTGCTGGCGGCCGATCGCCCTGACACCCGCTCCTGGACGCTCCTGCCCGGCCTCGTCCTGGTCGCGCGCGTCCCCGTCCTGCCCGGCCCGCACGCCGTCAGCGTGATCGCCTCCGGCCGCGGCGGCAGCGAGACCCGCAACTATTCGCTCGACGTGGCCGCCGGCGGCTACGTTGTGCTCGACGTCACCACCCTGCGCTGACCCTCGCTTACGCTGCTCGTCATCCGCCTCGCGCTCCGTCTCTCTCCATACGCAGCCCGCTCGCCCTTCGAGGTGTTCCCATGATCCGTCGTCGCCTTCGTCTCCGCGCCCTGCACTCCTTCCTCTCGGTCGTCGGCGTGTACCTCGGATTGTGCGCCGTCGCGCCGGTCGCCGAGGCCAGCGTGCTCGGCCGCCGCGGCATCGAGATCGAGGGCCCGCAGGACCGCCGCGGCTTCTTCATCGGGCCCGGCATCGGCTTCGGCGCGACGTACTTCGACAGCCCGCTGTTCGCCCGCACCTTCAACGAGGCGACCGCCTTCATCCCCGGCGGCCGCATCGAGCTGGCCCTCGGCGGCGGCGTCGGCAAGCGCCTCACGCTCGGCGTCAACCTCCACCTCGGCACTTACATGTCGAGCCGCTTCGGCCCCAAGGTGTTCTTCGGCGGCGACGTCGAGGCCAACATCTTCATCATCCGCGGCTTCTTCGTCCGCACCGGCCTCGGCATCGGCGGCGTGCCGCAGGGCGACGGCCGCCGCGTCCGCATGGGCGCCGGCGGCGTGGTCGGCCTCGGCTACGAGTTCTGGCTCAACGCCAGCGCAGCCCTCGGCGTGGCCCTGCTCTACGACCTCCGCGCGGTCCCGGGCGACGGCCTGCGTCACACGCCGTACGTCGGCTTGCGCTTCGCCTGGTACTGACGCCCGCATCGGCCAGGCCCGCGCCAAGTTCAGCGCAGCCCTCGAATTCCTTTTTGCGCGCAGGGTTAGAGGCCAAGGCGCTCGTCGGGAGCGGTCCCGGATAATCAGCAATCGTCCCCGAGCCTGTCCCAGGACTTTCTGTGACAGGCCTCGGTTCCGCGCGAAGCGCCCCGGGACCGAACCCTCGTGGACGGCACCGGCCCAGCCGACACTTACCTGGGCGGTGGCGACGTGCTCGTCATCAAGCTGTCCTCGAGCGATGAGAAGGTGTGGAGCCGCATGTTCGGCACGGGCGGGGGCGACGAACCCAAGGGCGTCGCCACCGACGCGTCGAACAACATCTATGTGGTCGGGTACACGTCGGGCAACCTGGGCGGCAACAACGCCGGGATGAATGATTACTTCGTCACCCTGTTCTCGAAGGGCGGGACCAAGCTGTGGAGCCGTCAACGCGGCACGAGCAAATCCGACTACTCGAGCGACATCGCGGTGACCTCGTTCGGCACGCCAGTGATCGCCGGGCAAACCGACGGCTCGTTCGGAACGCCGAACCTCGGCAGCAACGAATGGGTCGAGGCCATGCTGTGCGGGCAGTGAGGTGCTGCGCCGACATCGAACTCGATCACGCCGGCGTCGGCAGCCAGCGCCGCGAGCTGCTCCGTCACCTGGAGGTCGCGGATGAACTGTAGAGGATCGCGGGGCCTCGACTCGGACCTGCCAACCGGCGCCCCTCGACGGCATCGGGGACGCGGTCGTGGGTCGTCGGGAGCATCCGCGAGCTGCTTGGCTGACGACTAACATCGCCGCACATCGGGCCGAGTTCGGATAAGTTCGGGCAAGAGACCAAAGGACACACGACATGGCTGCGACCGTCACGGAGCTCGATGGCCCGCTCAGACAAGAATTCGAGTCGATCCTCTGCTCGCTCTTCGGCGACAACACCGGCGAGTTGCGACAGCACCTGAGCTACGAGCCGCAGGCCTCCAGCCTCGTCACAGAGCTACCCGGTCCGAGTGCCTCGATGAGCGCGCTGGTGCATGCGAGCGTGACACTCTTGCTGTCGCACGGCAGGTTGAGCGAACCAGGCTTCTTCGAGCGCTTGATCGCCCGGAGGCCGCTGCGTGGAGACGAGATCCGGGCGATACGCCAGCGGATCTCGGGTGAAAATTCCTCGCCAGGTGAGGCCGGGCGGACGCACGTCCTGGTGTTTCGCGGTCAGTTCCCGCAACAGCCGACGCTGATCTCGCTCAAAGAGATCCGGGACGCTCTCCGCCCGATCCAGCCGATCGACGAACCAGAGTGGCTCGACTGGCCCCCGCTCGACGCACGGGACCTCACCGCCTGGCGCGCCGGCCTCCGGTCGCTGCATGAACGCGTGGGGCAGTTCATCGATGCCAAGGTGCGCCCTTCGACCGAGGGCAGCGTATCGGTATTTGCGCTCGGGCCGACTCCGTGGTTGATCGCACTCGGAGATCGCCTCGGAGATGCGATTCCGGTCCGAATCTACGGGCGGCTGCGCGAGCCCGAGGGCTGGCACTGGCAGTCGTCCCCTGAATCGGAGACGGCGCTCCGGGTCGAACGGCGCGGCCCGACCACGAAGGTCACGAGCGTCGCGCTGCTCCTCTCGATCAGCGCTCGCATCTCCCGCAAAGAGGTCGACGCCGTGCTACCGAGACCCGGGCGGGCGCTGTTCGAGGTATCGCTCGAGCGTCCGCGGCCTGACGCGATCCGCACCGAGGCGCAACTGAGAGAATTCGCCGAACACGCGCGAACGTTGTTCTACCGGATCTTCTCGGGTCATACGCGCGATCGGCCGATTCACGTGTTCGCGGCTGCGCCGGCGCCGGTCCTGCTCGCGCTCGGGCGAGCGCTGCCCCACCGCGTCGCCCGACAGGTCCACCTCCATGACTATTCGGCGCGGGAGGGGTTCAGCCAGGCGCTGCCGCTCTACGAGACATGAACGGCGGGGCGCACACGGGACAGTGCGGCTGCGAGAAGACTTCACCGGCGTGCTCGAGCCGCTCGACGGGCTCCTCGAAGCGCGGCGAGGTCCGGTAGCCGGCCGTGCGGAACGCGGCGGGGTCGCCCTTCCACGAGCGCAGCAAGGCGCCCCTGTGCTCGCCGGTCATCGCTTGCAAGGCGAGGCGCACCGCCAGCTCGGCGGTGCGCGTGGCGTCGAGCGAGCCGAACGGAGTGAAAGCGTTGCCGCACGCGGCCAGCTCGCGCGTCACCGCCTGGCCAGGGGCCGCGAACGCGGCGCGATTGCACAGGGCCGGGGCGCGCTCCTCTTGTGCGGGGGTGAACAGGCAATCGAGGCAGCCCGCCGGACGCGGCTGCTTCGGTCCGTGCCCGGCGATCAGCGCCGCGTGGCCACCGAGCCCGAGCGGCTCGAGCCAGGTGTAGACGATCGGCGGCGCCTCGGCGGCGTCGAGCGCGATCTCGTTGAGCCAGCGGTCGACGTTGGGATCGCCGGTGGCGGCGACGACGATGTCGAAGTCTGCGAGACGGATCGTGCCGGCCTCGATCGCCTGTTCGATGGCCGCGGCGACCGGCTCGACCGTGAGCGCGGGATAGTGCGTTTTCAGCTCGAAATTCAGCAGGTGGACCTTCGCGGGCGACTTGAGGAACGCCCGCAGGACGTCGCTCGCTAGCGGTTGACCGAGCACGTGGCGGTAGGCGTTCTCGGGACGGAGCTCGTCGGGGTCCACGAGGGTGAGCGCTTGGACGCCGGCGCGCGCGAGCTCGCCGGCGACGTGACCGCCGACGGCGCCGCAGCCGATCAGCAGCGCCCTGGAGCGCCGTACCGCCGCGAGCCCACCGCCGCGGGCGACCAGGTAGTCGAGGTCTTGTCGGAAGACGGTGATCGCCTGCGCTCCTGCGGTGCCCGGACGCCTCGTCAGCGGATGCTCGCCCTCGATACCGAGGTACTCCACGCCGATCAGGCACTGCCCGCCGCGCGGCAACGGGACGCGGACGACGACGAAGCTGCTCGTGCGGGGCTTGCCGCGCAGTTGCATGTGCAGCGACTTGCGCTGCGCGTCGGTCAGGTTCTGCTTGATGAAACGGGTGATCTCCGTGGTTCCCCACTCCGACGGAGTCGAGTCGATCGGCCGCGTCACCTCGTGGAGCGGGACGTAGAGCACCTGCTCGGCGGGCAACCCGGGCAACACGCGGTTCGCCTGTGCGCGATTGTCGAACAGGTGCCACCACTGGGACATGCGGACGCCGCAAACCCACCGGATCTCCTCGCCTGGCGACACCATCGACAGCGCGAGCGCTTGGCCGGGCCAGTACAGCGCCAGCTCCTCGATGAACGCGGCCGAGTTGTCGCCGCGTAGCCCGCTGGCGACGAGCTCCAGCGCCATGCGCAGCGCGTCGGCGACGACCGCGACGGCGTCCCTGCGATCGAGCAGCACGCCGTCGTGCTCCGAGTAGCAGACATACCCGTGCTTGTGGACGTGAGGCAGCCGCGAGTCGAGGTCGAGGACATAGATCCGCGGCAGGACGTTGGGAAAGCGCCGCGGGATGCCGATCCGCACGCGGAGCTCGCGGCCCTCGACGCGGGCTCGGCCCGTGAACGCGCCCGCGAGCCCATTCGCCCAGCTCTGAGCGAGGAGCTCGGGCCCAGCGGGCGCCGCGTCCTCGAGGATGCCCGCGGCGCACAGCTCGGCGAGCAATTCGGTCAGGATGGGTCGCGTCATGCCGCCGACCCAGAGGCGACGATCGCCGAACGCTTGCGCGTGGGTTTGCCTTCCGGACCGGGGAAGTCGTCGCCGAACACGCGGCGCAGGACGTCGCACGCCCCGTCGCGATCTGGGCTCCCCAGCGCGGTCGTCAGCGCTCGCTCGAGGCGCTCGAGCTCCTCACGGAAGATTTCCATCTGGCGCTCGGTCATGCGTTCGAACGGGTCATTGCCGGGAGCGACCGGGAGCTTCGCTTTCAGCCGCCGCTCGGGATACTCATGCATGGCCTTCACCATTGCCAGGAGCGCCGCCGCATCGTCGTAGTGAAACCGCATGTCGACGGGATCCTGGCGACGCTCGACGCGAAACCACTTCAGCGCTGCGGCCGTGAGCGCGATGCCCCTGGGCGCCGCCTCTCCTTCGCTGGAGAAGCGCTCGTCCTTCCAGCGCTTCAGGACACGTACCACCCGACGGAATTGCACCCTGTCTTGATCTTTGAAGCGCCCGTCGATGAAGGCGCCGAGCGCCTGCGGATCCGAGGGCTGCCAGATCCTCATGTCTGGCCGATCGCCGGGCTTGCCGCACGCGATGTGGAGGCGCTCGTGTGCGTCGCGGGCGTAGACCGCGAGGTCGACGTGATACAGTGGTTCGTCTCCGCGCCGGTAAAACACGGTGACGCACGGGCGGCGGAGCCGAACCGAGCTGCCGAGGTCTTCGAGACCCGCGAGCACTCGCTGCTTGAGGGCGACGGGGTCGGGCCATTCGTCGATCGTGGTGTTGAAACGTAGGGCGACGTCGATGTCGTAGTCGCCGCTCAGCGGGTGGACGCCCGTGCGCAGGTCGTAGCTGCCCTGATTGCAGGGGTCAAAGCTCGGGCCGTCGAGCCGCGCGCGGAGGTGCTCGAGGATGACATTACGTCGCTCGCGGAGGACGCCGGTACGGTCCCAGTCGAGCTTGATCGTCTCGTCGAAGGTCGCCAGGTATGGATTGATGTTGGTCATATGCCGTAGTGGGAACAGTTGTGTGTCAGTCGCGCCGCCGATCGATCACCGCGGGAAGCCCGCGTCGTCGCGGGCCAAGATGGGTCGAGCTGGCGGCTCGACCGTAGTCCTGTCGCCGCGAAATTCGGCTCACGACCCTCCGGCCGGCCGACGAGCCCGTCGCCCCCTCGCTCGAGCATCTTGTTGCACTAGCAGGTTGCTGAAAAAGTCCTGGGCGGCCGAGATCGGCATGTCTCTTCGGACAGAACATGGTCAAATTCGGCCACGTGCGGCACTTATCGAAGACGACCGGGTGGCTTGACGAGGCTTCGGCGCGTTTTTCAGCGACCTGCTCGAGATCTCAACCGAGCGCCGAGCAGAGGGTCGACAGGATGCCGGTGCCAACCTCACTATCCCGCTGAAGTTCTACAAGGAAAAGGGCTTGTGTCCCGGCTGTGCCGGTAAAGAGCCGGCCATCCCGCTCAACGAATGGGCCGGTTCGACGACGCTGAAGATCGCCAATGGCGAGTCGACCACGGGCTCCGCGTCTCACACCGTTTCATGCCAGCGGCGCAGTGTTCGGCGCGAAGTAGGCACGAGCATCGTCGATTGCCTGCGCGGCCTGAGCTGTGAGCGTCGGGAAGCGCTCGCGGTAGGCGGCAAGCGCCTCGGCCAGATGGCCCTGGCGGATCAGCGCGACGAGGTCGTCCGGCATGCGTGGGCGGTCACGGTCGCGGCCGTAGAGCGCGTCGTACTCGGCCGTGCGTTCGGCGATCTGTCGGGTCCGCGCGCGGCGGTCGTCTGGCGTGCGACGCTCGTGTTCGACGAGACGCTCGGCGATCTGACGCGCCAGTGAACCGTGGGCGGCGAACGACTCGCGCTTCGCCGGGCTCTGCAGCTCAGGCACGTAGTTGATGTGCTCGATCAGCCGGCAGCTCAGCAGGACCGGCAGCTCGCGGCCGGACTTCGCCAGCTCGATCACGAGCTGCTGCCGACTGTCCGTGTCGTCGAGCTCGTAACCGGTGAAGCGGTCGAGCCGTGCGAGGGCGGCCGGATCTCCACGCAGCGCGTCATCGAGGAGTCGCTGGAGCGCGGGGAGATCGGCGGGCATTGGGGCTGCCTCGGCCTCGGCCCGCAGCCGCCGAGCCTGTAGCGCGGCGGCCTTCACCTGCACCGCCCTGGCGTCCGCGAGCTCCGGCAGCGCGGCGGCGGCGAGCACCAGCACGTCGATCTGTCCGGGGTCGGGTCGGTCGCCCAGGACGTCATGCAGGGCGACGATCGCCGGCGCCGGGGCGGCGTCCCCTGCGGCGACTCGCCGCTCGATCACCGGAATCGCAACCTGCCGATCCAGTGCAGTTGCGACCCCGCGGCGTTGACCGCCCGCCGCTGCGCCGCCACCAGCTCGCGGATCCACGCGGCAAGCCCGGCGAAGTCGCCGACATCGAGCAGCTCGCGCGTGCGTGTGGCGGTGCGTTTCGGGTCGGCGTCGGCCCAGATGTGAGTGAAGCTGCCGGTCGGGTGGCTGTACACCGCTCCGTGGGTCGCGTCGGCGAGCGCCTCCGTCCAACTATCGAATTCATCATATGTGTCGTCGCTCAGCCGGCCATTGGCGTGGATCACCGCGATGACCCGCTCCGCCCACTCGGGTTCGGGCAGTGGATCGTCGGCATCGAGCTCGGCCCACCACAGCGACATGCCACCGAAGGTGCCCGACCGGCGCCGGGCCTCCCACTTGAGCCACTGGGTCCGCTTGCGCAGGAAACGCTCGGGGGACTGCGTGCAGAGGATCGTGAAGCCGATCGACACGAGCGAAAATAACACGGTAGCGAGCTTCACGAAGACCCTGGTCCGTGCCGGCTCCGACCACGCGACGGCGCGGCTCAGCGGCGACGGCGCGGCCTGGCCCCAGCGCACGCCGATCTCGGCGGCCGCTGCCAGCTCGAAGCCGCCGAGCCGGAACACCGGCGCGCCTGAAGGAGCGATCAGTTGCACGACGGCGCCGTCGCTCGCGTGCACGCTCATCGCCGCCTCCACGCGCAGTCCGATGTCGACGCGCAGGTCGGGCGCGAGCGCAAGCGACAGCCCCGGCGTCAGCGACAGCGCGGCGCCCAGCAGCGGCGAGCCGCTCTGCAGGCGCGCCGCCTCGGTCCGCGCGCCGACCCACCACGGCTCGACGAGGAACGCCGCGCGCGTGCGCAGCTCGAAGCGCCCGCGCCGGAGGCTGTGACCGAGCGCGACGGACAGGCGCACGCGCCCGAGTCGCAGCCCATCCGCGCGCGCCCCGAGCCCGCGAGCCTCGAAGCCGACGAGCAAGCCGTTGCGGTGGCGCATCTCGACGCCGACGAAGCCACCGTTGCCGACCGACCCCGCGAGCGCGGCCGGTCGACCGACCCCGAAGGCCGTCACGAGCCCGACGGTCGGCCCGAGCTCGAACCGCGGCGATGCCGGCTCGCTTCGCTCCGCCACGGGACGCGCGACGACCGGCGGAGGAGGAGGCGGGCACACCTGCGGCGTGCTCGTCGGGGCCGGCGATTCCGCCGCCACGAGCTTCGGTTCGGGGGGCGGCTCCGGTTCGGCGGTGCCGTCGGCGATCGCCGCCAGCAGGTGCGAAAGCGAGGTCGCCGCGGCGCGCTCGGGCTCCGCGGCGGTCGCCGACAGGGTCCGCATGAACACCCGCCCGTCGCCGAGCCGCACCGAGATCCGCAGGCCCTCTTCGGCCGCGCGCTCGATGCGGGCGAGCGTGCAACCTGGCCCGCAGGACAGCTCGCCCTCGGTGTCGACGATCAGCCGCACCCCCGAGATGCGCAGTGCGATCGCCTCGTGCAGTGCGCCGGTGTCGAGCCCGGCGCCCGCACGCACGACGAGCTCCTCGGCGACCTCTCTCCTCGTCGACGCGCGCGCGTGCGTCCCCGCGAGCAAGCCCGCGAGGCACACGATCGAGGCATGTACAGCGAGGCGCACGCGCACCGTGCCTGTCCTTCCGGTCAGCCGCCCCAGGAGGTCCCGCCGGTCTCCGCGCCGGAGGAGGTCTCGCCGTAGGTCTCTTCGACGATGCCGGTGGTGGTCGACGGACCCTCGCCGTCGGTCTCCTCGTCGATGCCGGTGGTGCTCGTGGTCGTCATACCCTGGCCGCCGCTCTCCTCGCCGATGAGGGTGGTGCCGGACTCCTCGCCGCTGGTGCCGGAGGTCGTCGTACCCTGGCCGCCGCTCTCCTCGCCGATGAGGGTGGTGCCGGACTCGTCGACGGTGGTGACGAGGGTGGTGGTGCCGGACTCCTCGCCGGTGCTGACGAGGGTGGTGGTGCCCTCCCACCCGCTGCCCGAGGTCGTGCTCGAGACATCCGGCTGTCCGCTGGTCCCCGAGCCGCCTTCGGAGTCGCTCTCGCTCACCGAATCGTCGTCGTCATCGCCGTCGGAGATGTGGATGTTGATCACATCGCAAGCGACAAGACCGTGCGCTACTACCAGCGCCGCGAGGGCGCGAAAGAACGAATTCAACATTGCTGTCCTACTCCTGGCCGCGTTCTCGGCGGCTCGTCCTTGAGTACCGGACGCCGGCGTCGGCATTACAGGCGCCTTCAAAGTTCTTCGCCTCCGCGAGGGCCGCGAGCTTCGCCCGCGTGTGCGCCTTCGGGCCATGTCCCGAGGTACAGGTCCCAGCACGCGCTCGCCTCGCCCTTCGGCGCGCGACGGCACAGACCGACCCGCGCGTCCTCGGCGTAGAGCCCGCGCGGGAAGCGGTCGAGGTAGCGCTGCCACAGCCGCGTCAGCGCCCGCAGATCGTCGGCCTGGCGCGCCAGCACGAACAGGTCGCCGTAGGCCAGCTCGATCGTCGCCGCCGTTGCGTCGCTGCGGACGAGCGCCGACAGCAACGCGCGCGCCTCCTCCGTGTCGCCGCGCCGCCACGCCTCGCGCGCCGCTCGATCGAGGGCGACCCACGCGGCCTCGTCCGTCGTGGTCTCGGTCGGCCGTGGCTCGACGCACCGACGCGGCGTCGCTTCGCGGCGTCGAGTTGGCTCTCCGGCCTCGACCGGGCGTTCATCGTCCGCGAGCGTCGCCGCCGCGGGCGCTTCGGCGGGCACCGGCGCCGCAACCTCGCCGTCCGTCTTGACGGGCATGTCCTTCGAGACATGTCTCGATGAACCAGGCGCCGGCCCGGCGGTCGGGCTGGTCGAGGTCGGCGAGGGCGCGACCAGCGGCGCAGCGATCGCCGTCGCCGAGCCCTCGGTCCTGCGGGCCTGCGTCGCCGCGCCCGCGAACGCGCCCACGAGCAGCAGGCCCGCCGCGGCCGCCATCAGCCAGCCGAACCGTCGCCGCGGCGTCGTCGCGGGCGCCGCGGTCCGGACGTCGTCGTTGGCGAGCGCAGGGGCCCGCCGTGGCCGCGGCAGCGCGACCACCGGGGCGAATCTCGCCGCCTCGGCGACTGCCTCACGGGACAGGTTCGTCGGGTCGATCGCGTGCGCCCGGGCGATCATCGCCGCGAAGTCGCGCTTGCGGCCGCCGCGGTCCGCCTCCGCGCGCACCGCTTCACGCGCGTCGCCGACAAGCTCGTCGAGCGGATCTTCCAGGTGCATCAGCCTGCCTCCTCCGTCTTCGCCGTCAACCATCCGCCGCGGGTCAACGCCTCGCGGACCTTCTCTCGCGCGCGGAACACCCGCACGGCCATGGTGTTCGCCGTCACTCCGGCGCGCGCGGCCGCCTCGACCATCGACAGCTCCTCGAGCTCGCGCAGCACGAACGCTTCGCGCATCGGCTCGCTCAGCTCGGTGAGCGCGGCGTACAGCGCCTGCTTGCGCGCCTGCTGCAGGTGCACGAGCGCCACGTCGGGTCCGACGCGCAGCGCCTCGATGTCCGCCAAACGCCGCTCGGCGCGTCTCTGCGTCTGGCGCTCGCGGATGAAGTTGCGCGCCACATTCAGCGCGATGCCGAAGAGCCACGTCGAGAACGCCGCGCGCCCGTCGAAGCTCGGCAGCACTACCACCGCACGGGCGAAGGTCTCCTGCGTGAGATCCTCGGCCACCGACGCCTCGCCGAGGTAGAAGCACAGCCGCTTGAAGATCCGCTCGTAGTGGCGGTGATACAGATCCGACCACGCGCGCATGTCGCCGCCGCGGACGAGCTCGACGAGTTCGCCGACGCCCTCGCCGGCCGGCGCACGCGCGGCTTCCGGGACACGCGACGCAGGGGACAGGGAGCTCGCGGCCATCGCGTCCCCTCCGTAACGCGAGACGGCCCGGTCATTACATCGAGAAGTTGCCAGCGGCATCTTCGCGTGCTCCCCGCGCCTGCGGGGCCGGCGCCTGCGCCGGCCGTCAAGTTCTGCCCGCGTCGCGGGGAAGCTGGAGCGACGAAACCGGGACGATGGATTGCAAGTCGTCGCGTCGCAATGTCAGCAACACCGACTGGGCCGAGGCGCTGACCATCCACGTCTCACCGCCCGGTCGCGCAAGTCGAGGACCACCACGCCCGGCGGAACGTCAGGGCGGGTCACGGCCAGCCAGGCTTCAACGTCGGCCAGGTCGCTGCCCTTGGGTGCACCCCGCTCTCGGAAGCCCTCGCGGGCCTCGATCGCTTCGGCGCGAGCGCGCGCTCGGTCGGGTGGCGATGAGCGCCCATCCCGACGCATGTTCGCCGCAGCGTGAGCCGCGCGATGCAATGCAGCGAACGGTCCGAGATAGAGCGTCGCCCCGCAATTTCTTGGTCCGCGCCGGCGACTCCACGACCGAGCGACGCGACGATGGCCGACGGGCTGCCTCGCTTCGCCATAGAAGGCTTTTTTATGCGTTCCAAGACTTACAAACTGACCCTTTCCTTCCTGCTGTTCTCCCTCGGCGCCTGCGACGAAAAAGGCGGGACGGAGAGCGACTCCGCCAGCGCCTCCGACTCGGACACCACGACCTCGACCGGCGGTGAGCAGCCGACGAGCGGCGCGACGACGGAGGACCCTACCGGCGGCGAGCCGAGCGAGACCGAGACCACGGGCGCGGCCGATCCCGACATCGCTGGCCTGTGCCAGGCGAGCTGCGAGCACGAGATCGAGTGCGGGGTGGATCTCGAATTATCGGAGTGCGTCGCCGAGTGCGCCGCGAACTTTGAAGACCTGACCGGCGATTGCATCGATACGTTGGCGAGCACGATCCTCTGCGTGAACGGCCTGAGCTGCCAGGATTCTCACGGCTCTCTCGAGGACACCCCTTGCCACGACCTGGCGGTGGCCACGGACATCTGCTTCGGCGAGACGCCCGTCGACCCGGACTGCCTCGGGAGCATCGATTGGGAGGATCCAGGTTGCTCGGTGAACCTCGAGTGCCCCGACGCTCCGACGCAGTCGTTCGTGTGCGACGCCGATGTCTGCAGGTGCCTCGTGGGTGACATGGAGGTCGGCCAGTGCGCGGCCGACAACGTCTGCATCGACGGCGACGTGATCCTCAAGCAGGAGCAGTGCTGCCCGTTCGGGTGAGGCGAATCCTCGGCACCGGCGATCCGGGGGGCTCGACTTCGATGGCGCGCTCGACGCCCATCAGTGTCACTGCTGCGAGGGCGATGCCGGGCGCCCGACCGGGAGGACACTAAGACGAGCAACACTGGGGTAGACTCGAGCGCACGAGGTGCCGCGCCCGCCGCCCGCATCACGCGCAAACGCTCCGTTCCTCGCCCCTCCTCTGTCCCGTTCACGCCGAGCCAGACCCTTCCACCGAGCGCTCTCATGCCCTCCGATCGGCTGTCACGGCTCCGCGCCCACCTCGCCTGCGAAGGCTCTCGCAACATCGTGGAGCGGCAGGGCTGCTTTCATCAGATCCTTCGGCTCTTCAACGAATGGCGGGCCGGGCCCGACCGGGACGAGGCGTTCGCGGAGGCCCGGCGCGAGCTGCATCGGTGGTCCCATCTCTTTCGCGAAGCGCACGCATTGGCCGGCGAGAGCCTCGTCTACGACGAGGCAGCCAGGAGCGTGCGTGACACGCTCGGATTGGTTCGTTCGCTGCGGGTGCGGCGATACGACGACGACGACAGCGCGCCGCCGCTGTCGGCGATTCTGCGCAGCCCGCACGCACGCGAGCTCTCGATGCTCCACGTCAGCGGCACGCCGATCTCGTTCGAAGAGCTGGCGCGTGGACCGGGTGCCGCGCAGCTCGGCGCGCTCGTCCTCAACGGCGCGGTCGCGGGCGATGCACCGTGGGAAGCGCTCGAGCGCTGGCCTGGCCTCGCCACGCTGCAGTTCCTCCAGATCGCTGGCGCTTCGGCCGAGAGCTGTTCGTCGGAGCGTCTGTGGGCGCTGCTCGAGCACGCGCCGGTGTTCGCCAGCCTCCACGTTCAGCCGCTCGACTTCGATCGCTTCATGGACGGCGTCGACGCTCATCCTGCGGTCGCGCATCGGCTGGAGCAGCTCTCGCTCCGGCAATGTCAGCTCCGGGACGACCATCTCCCGCGGCTGATCGCCGCGACCGCGCTCGATCGCCTCGCTACGCTCGACCTGCGCCAGAACAGCCAGATCACTTGCGCTGGCCTGGCCGCGCTGCGAAGGGCGGCTCATTTCAGGCGCGGGACGATCCTCATCGATCGCGACTGCCCCTGACGCCCCGTCGCGGGTGCGCAGCCCCGCGAGCAGCCGCTCCCCGCAAGCGGGGAGCTGAGTCGCCGCGCCATCGGCTGGCCGTCGCGGAGGCGCAGCCCCGCGAGCGACGGCTCCCCGCGAACCGAGAGCACGGTGCCAGGCGCGGCCCGGCCGTGACTCGTGCTCTCGCTCGCTACCGACAACATCACTGGAGCAGCGGCGGCGGCTTGACCGTCTTGGTGTCCGTCAGCGTCTTGAGGTACGCGACGATCGCGGCCTCCTCCGTGAGCGTCAGGCCGAGGTCGCCGATCACGAAGCCGATGGCGAGCGTGCCCTGCTCCTCCGGCTCGGGCCAGCATTTCGCCGCCAGCGCCTCCGCTTCGGTCCAGTCCGTCTTGGCCGGGTCGCACCGCGTGACCCCGAAGGCGGCCGCGGTGGTACCGTCGACGTCCGCGGTGTTGTAGAAGTGGACGAGGCTCTCGAGGCTCTTGAACCATCCGTTGTGGGTGTAGGCCTTGACGAAGCTCTTGGACGGGCGCTTGTCGACGTTGCGCAGGGTCGGGGTCTTGTGCTGCCCGAGCCTCACGGTCGGATCGTCGTCCGGGTCGACGATCACCAGGGGGCGAGCGCCGAGGCCCGGGCTGCCGTCCGGGCCCGGGATCTTGGCATTGCGCGGCACGCCGATGTTGTGGAAGACGGCGTCGGTGTAGAGCTCGTCCGGATCGAGGCCGGCCCGGTTGGGATCGGGGAAGACGGCCAACGGCTCGTTGCTGTGACAGACCGCGCAGCCGGCCCTGCCGTAGAACAGCTCGTGCCCGAGGTTCTCCTGGGCCGTCAGGCCCTTGAGCGGGAACGCCACATTCACGCCTTCCAGCTTGACCTCGGCCGCGAGGGCCTTGTCCCGCTTCGAGCTGAACTGGTTGACCTCGTCCGAGGCTTGCCAGGCCGCGAGCGCCACCGCGATCCGCTTGAAGCTGAGCGCGAAGCCGGCGTTGGTGCAGTCGATCTTCTCGCCCCAGGCCACCCGGTACAGCAATGCGTACACCGACTTCGAGACGTGGGTGCACACCGCCTTCTGGCTGATGTTCTGCTCGAGCGGGTTCGGGAACGGCTGCAGCGCCTGATCGGCCACCGGACCCAGGAAGTCCGCGAACAGGTCCTCGAGGGGGGCGCTGTTCTTGAACACCTCGGCGCCGATATGGGTCGTCGCCCCGCCGAACAGCGGCCCCACGTTGCCCTCGGCGCGGCCGTCCCAGAAGAGGCCGCCGCAGGGCAAGGCGAGCGGACCACACCCGGGCTGCAGCGGGATGTTGCGCGCGTAGGCGTTGCTGGGCGGCCTGATGGTGCCCACCGCGCCCTTGGCCGCGCCCGGGGCCGCCACTTGCGCCTTGTTGATCTTGGTGTCGGGGAAGGTCCAGCCGGCGGCCGGGTCATGGCAGCTGATGCAGCCTTGCTTCTTCGCCGGCACCGAGATCTTGTCGAAGAAGACGAACTTGCCGAGCTGCTTCAGGCTCAGCTCCCGCAAGTTCAAGGAGCGAGCGGTCGGGACCTCGCCGTCGAACAGCAGCTCGAGCGGCACCTCCGGCGTTTCGTCGGCCGCGAACTCGGCGCTGACGCCGGTTTCGGTGACGAGCTCCGGCTCGTCCTCCGGCTGGACGCTGTCACACTGTAAAAAACCTGCGAGCGGGCTCGCCAATAGCGAGCCGATCACGATCCCGTGCATATGAATGGACATACTCGGAACTACCCTCCGTACAACTCTGGCCCGATCTACCGGCTACCCCGACGATGTGGGGAATCCACCTGCCTGGCAAGCCGTGGAGGTGCTGGCTATCACCCGTACAGCCACCCCCCGGCGGCAAGAATCGCCGCAGGACCTCGTTCGCTCCGCCCCATTGCCCGACCGATCGCGGCCGTCGCAAAACTGTGCGCCGACGCGGTCGCGTCCTGTCACGATCGCATGGGCAACGCGCTCTGCCAGGGCTCCGATCGCCGAATCGGCGTTCGTGCGGTCATGCGTGCGTCACAAGATCCGGAGCCGCATGGACACGACGCGAGCACCATCCGCTCGTAGCGTCCGACTCTCAATTGCGGATTGGGTATATCGCGACAACCACGCCGAGCGGCCAGGCACGATTGCCGGCAGCGCACGTGCGAGCCCTGGAGCAGCGGGCTGCGCTCGCTCGGGGCCGTGGATGGTCCGGGGCGGCGCCGCGCGGGCACTCGCACGCTGGCGCGCAGCGCCCACGCTCGCGCCGTGGTGCGTCCAGCCTCACTTCGGGCCGCGGCCAGAGCTCCACCGGTTCAGGGCGCTCTCGGTGGCGTGACCGACGTAAAAGACCCTGTCCGAACGGCGACGAGCTCGGGCGACCTTCGGCGTCGCGGCAGGGCGTCAGGAGGTGGGGCGACGTCGTTCCACGACCGCGCGGTACTCGGCGGTGAGGGTGGCCAGCTCGGCGGCCTTGTCATCGGCAGGGCGGGTGGATGTCGCTCGCTCGGCGTGATCCATCTGCCGGTTCGCGCGGATGATCGCGGTGGTGGCCGGGCGCCGGTCGTTCTCGTACCGCTCCAGAGCAGCGGGCACGTCGCCGCCGCGGGAGAGTTCGGCGGCGAGGGCGGTGGCGTCGAGAATGGCCTGAGAGGCGCCGTTGGCGCCGATCGGGTACATCAGGTGCGCGGCGTCGCCTAACAGGGTGACGCGGCCCTGACCCCAGCGGTCGAGCGGCTCGCGGTCGATCATGGGGTAGCGCAGGATCTGTGCGCTGCGCTCGAAGACGTCGCGCACGTCGAGCCATCCCAGGTCCCAGTGGGCCACGTGGGGCAGGATGTCGGCGAGCTGGCCGGGCACGTCCCAGCCCGCGCTGCTGACCGGCCCCGGCGTGCCGATGCGAGCGAGCAGGACCCAATTGAGCAGCGCCTCGCCACGCGCGGCGTGCCGGGCGGAGATCGGGTACGCGATCAGGCGCGTGGCCCGCTGGTCGTTGGCGAGGATCATCGAGTGGCCGTCGAGGAAACCGCCCATCTCGGTCAGGCCGCGCCACATGACCACCCCGGCTCCGTTGAGCGCTCCGTGTTCGGGGTGGAGGCAGCCACGCACGACCGAATGCAGCCCGTCGGCGCCGATCAGGGCGGCGGCCTCGAACGTGAAGTCGGCGCCGTGGACCCGGTCATGGACGTGCACGCGGACGCCGCCGCCGGTCTGCTGGAGGTCGTGCAGCCGCACCCCGGTGCGAATCGCGTGGTCGCCGAGCCGTTCGCGGACCGCGTTCAGCAGCAGCGTCTGCAGCTCGCCGCGATGGATGGAGTACTGCGGGCACGGATAGCCTGCAGCGATGCCGCGCGGCTCGGTCCACAGGGTGACGCCCGTGTGATCGATGTAGCGGTGTTCGCGGGTGGGGATGCCGGTCGCCGCCATCGCGTCCCCCAGCCCGAGGGCGGTCAGCTCGGCGACCGCGGCCGGCTGGATGTTGATCCCGACACCGAGCGGGCGGAGCTCGACGGCGGCCTCCAGGATGGTCGTGGTAATGCCGCGAGCGTGCAGGGCGAGGGCGGCGGTCAGCCCGCCGATCCCGGCCCCTGCGATCACGATGTCGGCGGTGGTGTCATTGCTCGTGGCGACGGACAGGGCCATGGGTCGTACTCCCGCGAATGGTTCAAGGCTGCAGCCGGGCGCTCTTCCAGCCCCCGGGCGCGAGGTCGAAGCGCAGCCGGCGATGCAGTCGGTTGGAGCTCGACGCCCAGAACTCGAGCGCGAGCGGCTGGAGGGCATAGACCATGAAGCGCTCCGGGCAAGGCAGCGCGCCCAGATCCGCGAGCCGCTGCGCCTCGTCGAGCAGCGCCGCAGACGAGACCAGGGGCTCGCTCTGGCGCGAAGCCGTCGACATCGAGTGCAGCAGGACCGGGCGCCGGTTCCACTCCGTGACGGCGCGTTCCCGCGACAGCGCCACGACCTTGCCGCTCACCGAGAGCTGGCGGCTGAGCTCGCGCCAGTAGAAGTGGCCACACGCGAACGGGACCGCCGTGGCGTCCTCGATCTTGCGGCTGGTGGCATGGGTCGCGAAGACCACGCCGACGTCGGCGAACTCGAGGATGGCCATCACGCGCGACGACATCAGCCCCGAGCCGTTCGCTGTGACGAGCACCATGGCGCGCGGCTCGCAGACCTCCGCCTCGATCGCCTCGCGCAGCCATCGCTGGCCGATCGCGATCGGGTCGTCCGGTGGGTCGTCGTACTCGGGAAAGGCGAGGTCCGCCTCGCCGGTCATGCTTTCGAGTGTGCTGCTCATGAGTGACTCTCAGATGAAGTAACTGCCGACGGCGATTTGATAGCCGTAGCCCCCCGCCTCGAGGCGCGGCCCGTCCCGCTCCGTGCGGGCGGTCGCGTCCATGCGCGATGCTCGGCCCATCTCCACGCCCTGGGTGATCCTGATCTTTTCGCCGAACGCCGCCCGACCGTGCCGCACCAAATGCAGCGCCAGCGGGCCAGCCGCCGAGCCTGTGGCGGCGTCCTCGTTCACGCCGTAAGCGGGCGAGAACATGCGCAGGCGCCAGCCGCCGGCGCCGTCCGGGCAAAAGCACAGGGCCGCCATGTCGAAGTGGCTCGCCAGCCGGTTGAGATCCGGCCGTACCTCGCCGAGCGCGGCGACGTCTCTCACCCCGACGAACACGTGCCGCGGCCCCACGTCATACATCTCGACCGGCGACGTGCTCGCTTCGAGGCCCAAAGCCGCAAGGAGCTCGGGCTCGCGTTCATACCGGGACACGACGGGGCTCGGCTGCTCCATCTGCACGTAGGCAGTGAACGGCCGCGCCTTGACGCGCTCGACGGCGAACCGAAACGTGCCCTTTCGCGTCTCGAATTGCATCTCGTTCAAGCCGCGATCTTCTGCCAGAGCCACGGCGGTGCCGAGCAGCGGATGGCCTGCGAAGCCCAGCTCGTTGACGGGCGTGAAGATCCGGACCTCGAACGTCCCGCCCTTCCGCGGCGCACGGACGAAGGTCGTCTCGGAGAGATGGAGCTCGGCGGCCAGGCTCTGCATGTCCCCGTCGTCCAGATCGTCGCAGGCGAAGAACACCGCGACGGGGTTGCCGGTGAAGCGCTCCTGGCCGAAGGCGTTGACTACGGTGTATCTGTGCATCTTGCTCTCTCCACCAATTCGAAAACGATTCGGTGGTCGGGCGGCCTGCCGATGAGCTCGGCGGAGACGTTGCGCGGCAGGCTCGCCCGGTCCGGCTTCTCGCCGTGCCACAGCATCAGGGCCCCCCAGCGGCGCGTCTCCTCGGAGACGAGCCAGAGCTTCGTCGTAAGGTTCGGGACGCGCTCCCATTCGGCGAACGCCTGCTGAATCACCGGGCTCGCCGCCAATGCGTCGGGATCGGGATCGCCGGCGCCGAGGTCCCACCACGCCAATTCAATCCGCATACCCCAGGCCTCCGACCGAGAACACCGCGTCGCGCAAGATCCGGGGCCCGTCCTTCGTCAGCACCGACTCGGGGTGGAACTGCATGGAGCAGAAGCTCGGCCCCTTCAGCCCATGCACCTGATTCGACACGGGGTCGCGATAGACGTTCACCGCGCCCCACGGGCTGTCGAAGCGGTCGGCCGCGGAGATGGCCGCGAAGGTGTTGTAGAAGCCGGCCGTCTCCAGCTTGCCGAAGATCGAGATCCGCTTCTGGAGGCCCTGGTTCGGCGCGGGGAGCCGCTGGATCGGCAGCCCCAGCAACGAGCTCAGCATCTGGTGCCCGAGGCAGATCGCGAGGAACGGCCGGGCCGCCTCCATCGCGGCCAGCATCAAGCGCCGGCTGGCCGCGACCCGCGGGTCCGTCAGCTTGCACGGGTCGCCGGGGCCCGGCCCGACGACCAGCAGCTCGGAGTCGCGGACCTCGCCGATGGTGGCGTACGACTCGACCCTCACGTCCAGGCCGAGCTCGCGCAGCAGATACTGCAGCATCGAGGTGAACGCGTCCTCGTTGTCGAGGATGGCGATGGCGGTCGCCTCGCCGCGACGCGAGACCGGCCGACGGGCGCATGCTTGCTCGCCGAGCCAGAAGCTCGAGAGGCGCCCGCTCCACCTGCCGAGCGACTGCGCGACCGCGTCCTTCTTCGTCAGGTCGGCGAGCGAGCCGCCGCCGATGGCATTTTGCAGCGCGGCCGCTTTGGCCGCGGTCTCTTTCGTCTCGGACTGCGGGTCCGACTCGCGGACCAGGGTCGCGCCGACGCCGATCGCCAGCTTGCCGTCGTTCTCGATCTCGGCCGTGCGGATCAGGATCGCCGAGTCGAGCCGCGGGCCTGCCTCGTCCTCCTCGACGATAGCCGCGAGCCCGCTGTAGTACGAGCGCCCGCAGGTCTCGTAGCGGGCGATCACGCGGGTCGCGTTCTCCAGCGGGCTGCCGACGACGGTCGGCGCGAACATCGAGCGCTTCAGGATCTCGGCCACGGGCAGCTCGGTGGTGCCTTCGATGCGATAGCCGACGTGAGCCAGTCGCGACATCTGGATCAGGTAGGGCCCGTACGCGCGGACGTCCGCGCTGCAGATGTCGGTCATCATCTTCAGCTCTTCGTCGAGGACCATCGACAGCTCGTCCTCCTCCTTCCCGTTCTGCAGGAACTCGAGCACGCCCTCCTGCGTCGGGCCGAGCGCGGGGAACCTGTAGGTGCCGCTGATCGGGGTCATGGTGACGTTCTTCGCCTGGAGCTTGATGTGCAGCTCGGGCGAGGCGCCGACGAACGTGATGCCGCGCATGCGGATGAAGAACGTCCAGTACGCGCCGCGCTCCTGGCGGAGGAGGTTGCGGAAGATCATCAGCCCGACGCGGTCGTCGTAGGCGTCGAGGCCGCCGACGAGCGTGCGCTTGATGACGAAGTTCGACCCTTCGCCGGTGCCGATCTCCTGGCGGATGACGCGGTCGACGATGTCCGCGTAGGCGGCGTCGTCCGGCGTGAATGCGCAGTCGCGCAGATGGACCTGAGCCTCGGGCAGCGCCGCCAGTGCCGCCTCGAGCGGCAGGGTCTGATACTCGTCGACGCAGAGCGCCAGCGTCGGCTTGTGGTCGTCCTTGACCGTGAAGCCGCGCTCGGCGATCTGGCGGTAGGGCGCGACGACGAGCGTCCCCCAGCGGCCCTTCGCGCGCTGTTCGGCCTGGATCTGGCTCAGGTCGTCGAACGCGGCCAGGATGCGCTCGGTCCCCGCCATCACCTCGATCGTCGGCGCGCCGAACCGGTCGGGGCGAAAGACCAGCGCGTAAGCGTCGAGTTGCCCCGCGAGGGCTCGTTGCAGGATCGTCATTGTTTGCACACCTCGCTCACGGGCAGGACCTTCGCGCAGCATTCAGCCGCGTAGCTCAACGCTTGCGCGTGCTTCTGCTTCGAGAAGTCGGCGATCGCGTCCTGGACCAGGAAGACCTGGATGTCGCGCGAGTAGGCGTCGATGGCGCTGGCCAGCACGCCGATGTGGGCGTAGACGCCGCAGATGATGATCTGGTCGCGGGCGTGCTCGCGGAACCCCTCGTCGAGCGCCGTGGCGTAGAACGCACTGTATCGCCACTTCGCCAGCACCGGGTCCTGGGGCCGCGGCGCAATCTCCTCGGGGATCGCGGTGTGGGTGGCCGCGCTGCTCATCCCCTTGCCCCAGATGTCGTAGAGGAGGCCGCGCTCCTTCGGCGACATGTCGCCGCGCTGCGCCGTGTAGAAGATCGGGACGTCGTGCGCGCGAGCGTGCTCGACGAGCTTCCTGCAGCCCTCGACCAGGCTCCGGCGCACCGCCGGCGGCAGCAGGTCGAGGAAGTAATTTTGCATGTCGTGGACGAGCAGGAGGCTGCGGCGGTCGTCCTGGGCCCACGCGACGATGTTCGCGGCGCTGAGCTCGGGCGCGTGCAGCTCGTAGTCCTCGATGCGAGGGAAGACCATGTCGTTCATAGCGGGAGCCCCTTGCGGACGATCTGCGGGACCGGGAGGCCCAGCGCCTTGAACTGCTGGACCGGGTTCATGAACTCGCGCTGGAGCGCGATCTTGCCGGCCTCGAACCTGAAGTAGTGAATGAAGTGGTTCTCGTAGTGGCCCTCGGGGTAGCCGTCGAAGCGGATGGCGCCCCTGCCGTCGCACTCGACCCAGAACACGTTCGGGTCCTGGGTGTCGAAGATCGTGACGTCGTACCACTGCCAGTCCGGGAAGCACTTCAGCGACCACACGGCGTGCGCGGCGAGGCGGTCCTTGCCGCGGATCATGATCGGCTCGCCGGTATCGCTGGTCCACAGGCCGCCGCAGCCGTCCGCGGTGAACAGCTCGTGGCGCTGCAGGCGGGCCTGCCCGCGGGTCTCCATGTACTGCCGCACGATCTGGCGATTGGACTGGCGCACTTCGGTGTCGGACATGGTGCTCATTGGGCAATTCCTTTCGAGAGGCGCTCGTGAATTTCATTCACGAGAGGAACTGGGCGCTGGCCCTCGACGCGTAGCATGACGCGGGTCCGGCAGCGCGACAGCCGGCGAGCTCCGGCGGGTGATGCTATCCACACGAGGTAACGGCGCTGAAATCAGTCCTATGATTCGCGGACGGCGGCGCCGTCACGGGCAATGCACCGACGACGCCGATGCATCGTGCCGCCAGCGCCTCAATGGCGCATGCGACGGGCGATCAGCATCGCCAGCTCGAGCGCCTGCTCGTAATTGAGCCGCGGGTCGACGAAGGAGCGGTAGGCCCGCGCGAGGTCTGCTTCGGACAGGTTGCGGGCGCCGCCCATGCACTCGGTGACGTTCTCGCCGGTCAGCTCGACGTGGACCCCGCCGAGGTAGGTCCCGGCGCGCTGGTGAATGTCGAAGGCTTGCTCGACTTCGCTGAGGATGTGTTCGAACTTCCGGGTCTTGAACCTCTCGCCGATGCGCTCGGTGTTGCCGTGCATGGGATCGCAGACCCAGAGCACGCGGCGACGCGCCCGCTCGACCGCCTGCACGAGCGGCGGCAGCCCGCGGGCGATGCCGCGGGCCCCGAAGCGGTGGATGAGCGTCAGGCGACCGGGCTCGTTGCTCGGGTCGAGCACGGCGGCGAGCTCGAGCAGCGCCTCGGGCGACGTGCCCGGGCCCACCTTCACCGCGATCGGGTTGGCGATGCCGCGGAAGTACTCGACGTGGGCGCCGTCGAGCTGCGAGGTGCGCATGCCGATCCATGGCAGGTGGGTCGAGAGGTTGTACCAGCCGTCGCGCTGCGGCACCTGCCGCGTCTGCGCCTGCTCGTAGCGCAGGTGCAGCCCCTCGTGCGAGGTGAAGAAATCGACGCGGGTCGTCTGCCCGACCCGCTCGCCGGACAGCGTCTCCATGAAGCGCAGCGAGTCGCCGATCGACTCCGCGAGTCGCTGGTACTCGGCGGCGAACGGCGAGTGCCGCACCCACTCGAGGTCCCAGTATTCGGGATGATGAAGGTCGGCGAAGCCGCCGTCGATGAGCGCGCGGATGAAGTTGAGCGTGAGCGCGGCGCGCTCGTAGCCCCGCAGCAGGCGCTCGGGGTCGGGGGTGCGCTCCGCAGGCTCGAAGGCGACGCCGTTGATGAGGTCACCGCGGTAGACCGGCAGCGTGACGCCGTCGCGCGCCTCCACCTGCTCGCTGCGCGGCTTCGCGTACTGTCCGGCGAAGCGCCCGACGCGGATCACCCGCTTCTCGGCGCCGTGCACCAGCAAGAGGCTCATCTGCAAGAGGATCTTCAGCTTGCCCGCGATGACCTCGGCATCGCACTCCGCGAACTGCTCGGCGCAGTCTCCACCCTGGAGGAGGAAGCGGTCGCCGCGGGCGGCCTCGGCGAGCTGGCTGCGCAGCGCTTCGATCTCGCCGGAGGTGACGAGCGGCGGCAGCCGGCCGAGCTGGCGCAGCACCGCCTCGAGCGCCGCGGCCGAGGGGTACTCGGGCTGCTGGAGCGCCAGCCGGGACTGCCATGAGGTCGGGGACCAGCCGTCGATCCCGGCGGGCGCGGCTTCGGACGATCGGGCGGACAATGGTGGCATTGAGATCACGGGAAACTCCTAGCAGGCCCGACCAGGGTAGCGCCCCATCGCCGTCTCGCCTCGGCGTTACAGGCGCGTGCGGATGACGGGCGGCCGTCGTCACAGTCCTCGGGCACACGCGCCCCCCGGCGCTCAACGGTCATATGTCCTCTGGAACACGTACCTTCGGACACCACGGCCTTCGACTTCGGCGCCTGCTGCGAGACCGAGGATGCGTCGTCGTCGGCGATCGGGACGGCGAAGTCACGGTCGGGCGTCGATGTGGGAGCGCGAGGAGTACCTCCATTCCGGGCGCGAGTGCGCTGCGGCGGAGTGTGTGACGGGGTGACTGTTAAAAATCCTCCGGTCCACCTTTGGCCACTCGGAGCCGGGCGGCGCAGGCGATCACGCATCGGGCCCGAACGAGTCGGCGCCACGACTGCGCAGCGCGCCGTGCGGAGCGACCAGCGCATCGCTTCGAAACGCCGCGCAGCGGCACGAGCGGCGGGCCGGCCCACGCGCAGCGCGATCAGCGGCCCGGTGAACGGCGAGGCTTCATCGTCTCTGCCGCGGTCCAGTTTCGCCGCGTATGGAGAGAGGATCATGGCATTGGTGTGGGCGCATTCACGGGCTCGAAATGGCACGTCCTGATGATGCCTGTCCTTGGGGACATCCCGCATGATCTGCAAAAATGACGCGCCGTGCCGGCTCTCACCGGCGGCTGGCGCGTCCGTTGCCCGCAAAAGCGGGGGTGCTACCTCTGAACGTGATCGTTTTTGCAGCTCGGCGCGGATCGGCGTCGGGCCCCAAGGCAGCATGAAACCGCTCCGCTTGATCCCGGCTCTGATTTCGTTCGTCTGCGGCTGCGCTGACGGAGCGGGCGGCTCGGACGATCTGCTGTTCGACCCGCTGTCGATGCCCAGGACGCCCACGGTCGGGCTCGACAGCTTCGCCTCGGCGGACGATTGCGGCCTGTGCCACCAGGGCCATTACGACGAGTGGGCCACCTCGGCGCACGCCTATGCGATGAAAGATCCGGTGTTTCGCGCGTTCGTGGCGATCCGGCAGGAGAACTACGCCGGCAAGCAGGACAAGTTCTGCTTGCAGTGCCACAGCCCGATCGGCACCCGCGGCGGGGACATCGTGGCCGGCTTCGAATTCGCCGATCTGCAGCCTATCACCCTCGAGGGCGTGACGTGCGAGAGCTGCCACAAGGTGGCCTCTCTGGCCCGCCCGTACAACAGCGGGCACGTGCTCGACCCCGACGGGCCGATGCGCGGCACCATCGCCGCGCCGATCCCCAGCTCCTTCCATGAATCGCAATTCTCGCCGCTCCACGGCGGCTCGGGCTTCTGCGCGGGGTGCCACGACCTCCGCGAGGTCAGCGGCCTGGTGCTGGAGCGCCCTTACGCCGAATGGCAGCAGTCTCCCGCGGCGGAGATCGGCGTGCAATGCCAGGACTGCCACATGCCGCGTTACGAGGGCCAGGCGGTGCCAGGCGGCCCCACGCGAACGCTTCACCGGCACACGTGGATCGGCGCCGGCATCCCGCTGCTGGAGGGCTTCCTCACCGAAGACGAGGAGGCGGTGCATCGCGTGGAGGTCGAGCGGCTGCTCGCAGACGCCGCGCGGGTCGACATCGCGGCGCCCTCGTCCGTCGTCACCGGCGATACGCTCGAGCTCGGCATCACCGTCAAGAACAACATCTCCGCCCACAACTTCCCCACCGGCTCGACCTTCAATCGCCAGGCCTGGGTCGAGGTCGTCGTGCGCGACGGCGACGGTCGCGTCGTGTTCGCCACCGGCACGCTCGACGCGAGCGGAGAGCCGCACGGCCCCGAGCCGCTGCTGCTCGGCTCCGTCCTCGTCGACGCGCGCGGCCAGCGGGTCCTGTTCCCCTGGCGCGCGGCGGAGCACCTTTCGAACGCCATCGAGCCGCTGCGCGAGCGGGCGCTCCGGCTGAGCGTCGCCACCGCGAGCGCCGGACGCGGGCCGCTCTCGGTGGAGGCGCGCGTCCTGTTCCGCGCCTTCTCGCCCGCCGCGCTGCGGGCCCTCGGCCTCGACGAGTACGCCGCCAGGCTCGAGGTGCACGAGGTCTCGCGCGACCTCGCCAGCGTCGAGCTGCGCCGGCGATGATCGCAAGGCGGGTCGGCGCAGTACCCGGCACGAAGCGAGGTGAGCCCAGCCCGGCGCGGAGGCCCCGGTGAAGCATGGTATGAGTGGCGCCCATGGGCTGGTACACCACCAACGCGGACGACACCTTCCAGTGGAAGTACGGCGACGTGGTCGCCCTCGCGCGCGCCTCGGGCCTCGGCGCGCTCGTCCTCCTCCCTCGCCTCCAGGTGGTCGACGAAGACGGCGAGTTCTTCGACGGCGAGGAGTTCATCGGACCGATCCAGCAGTGGGCGATCGAGCAAGAGCTGCCGTGGGAGCAGCCGATCTTGTTCGATCGGGACGACGGGCACGACGAGGCCGTGCCCGTCCCCGGCGACGTCGACGTGACCGCGCGGCTCGAGCAGTGGGCGAGGGTCCTCCGCACCAACCGCGCGTCGTTGATCGCCGCCCTGCGCCACTTCAACGACGTGGACCACGACGCGTTCGTGCGCGCCTCGCTCGCCACGGAGGCGATCTGGCGCCTCCCGGAGTCGGACTACGGCGCCCTGATCGCGTGGCTGAACGAGCCGCTCGTAGAGACGGGCGCGCCGAGGTTCTCGCTCGAAGACCTGCGCGAGGGCGACTTCGACGACGACGAGTACGAGCCCAGCGAGGCGACGCAGGCCGCCCTCGACGCGCTGCCTGCAGGCGACGATACGCGCGTGATGGCGGCCCACGCGCTCGGGCACGCGCTCGTCGAGGGCTCGCCGCTCGAGCTGTGCCAGCCCGGCGACAGCTACTCGCTGGCGCTCTGGGGCGACGAGGACGACGAGTAGCTCCGCCGCGGCTCTGCGCCTCCGTTCGTCGACCCACCCGAGCACTTCCGTTCCACGCTGGCGCCATGTGGCGCTCGCCTTGATGAAGGCTTCCTTGAATCGTCTGCGCGGTACTTGGTGACGATTTCCTCTCGCAGCGCCACGGGAAGTTTATTGATCCCCATTTCCCAACACATCGAGAAGGACACCCCAATCCTCGACTCGGTCGAGATCAGGCCGTTCATGCCGGATTGAGGGGCCTTGGTGCCGCGCATACGACCGGTGTATGAAATCGCGCCTGCCTCGCAGGCCGCCAGTTCGGTGGCCAGTCTGGAGCGGAAATGCATCGACCCGTCGGATTGGGGCGACTTCGCGCGCGGATCGTCATTCATTCCGCCGGCCGCGCAGCTGCTCACATTCGAGCAGCGTCGAGCTTGGCGTTTCGACGATGAGCGACGCGGGGCAGAACAGCGTCTTCGCGGATTCGTCGAGCCGGCGCCAGAGAGACGACAGGGACGAACATCGTCCGTCGCGCACGCTGCGCATGTGCGACGATGCATTCCGTTATCATCGATACTATCGCTGCGGTCGCGTCGGACCCGCTGGCCAATTGCCGACCTCGTCCATGGGCCGTACCTACCCCCCCGGGAGAGTGCCCATGACAGAAGAAATCAAGGTTGGGGAGGTCGCGAAGGACCTCCAACTCGTGCTGAATGAGCTGAAGAATGTGCTCAGCACGGCACGCCGCCAGGAAGCGGAGCATCCCCGGAGCTGCGA
This sequence comes from Nannocystis bainbridge, assembly GCF_028368995.1. GTDB lineage: Bacteria > Myxococcota_A > Polyangia > Nannocystales > Nannocystaceae > Nannocystis > Nannocystis bainbridge. The sequence goes on from NZ_JAQNDL010000001.1 coordinate 2,942,983, forward strand.
AGGATGCGGCGGATGCCATGGTTGTCACAACTGCCACGGCTGCGGCGGTTGCAGCGGCTGCGGCGGCTGCAGCGGCTGCGGCGGCGGGTGCCACGGGTGCCACGGGTGCCACGGGTGCGGCGGTTGCCACGGCTGCGGCGGTTGCCACGGTTGTGGTGGCTGCGGTTGATCCAACGTTAACGACAATCCCTTGATCGACGCAGCACGGTCCCGGGCCGTGTTGCGTCGAACCCACTCCGATCTGGGCATGAGCACCGTGATGGCCGAATCGACTCTCCATATTTCTTCGAGTGAGGATGTCACCGCTGCGGAGGTTCGACGCCGATTGCGCGGCGCCCGGATCCTCCTGGTCGGCCTCGATCCGTGGGGCGTCGCTGCCGCGGTCGATCTGGCCGCGGCTGGCGTCGGGGCGCTGCACATCCTCGATGACGCGCAGGTGTCGGAGGATGACCTCGCCGCGGAGGTCTTCCCCGAGAATACGCGCGGGCTCGAGCGGGCGGCAGCGCTCTGCGCGACGCTGCGGCGGATCGCCCCCGAATGCGCAGCCACCTGGAAGCGGCTGTCGGTCGCCGCCCATCGTCCCCTCCTCCACGACGACGGCCGCTGGGATCTGGTGATAGCCTGCGTCGCCGCCGACGAACTGCTGGTCCTGCAGAGCGTCGCCCGCTACGCCCATGCGGCCCGAGCGCCCTCGCTCAGTGCCCATATGGATGGACTCGATGCAGTGATCGGGCCGGCCGTCATACCGGGCGAGACGGCTTGCTGGGAGTGTCATCGATTGCGTCGGCTCGCCCATACCGAGGAAGGCCGCGTCGAGCACGCGCTCCAGACCACGCTCCTGAGCGAACGGCCGCAGCCGCGCCGGCGCACTTGTCTGGCGTCCATGCCTGCATTGGTCGGCCACGCCGCCGCGCTCGCGGCGATCAATCTGCTGGTGCGAGGCAGCGCTTCCCGGTTCGCCGGCGCCGTCGTCGTGCAGAACCTCGTCGAGTTGGAGTCGTCCCTCCACTCCGTGCTGCGGATGCCCTGGTGCGAGATCTGCGGCGGCGCGCATGCGGCACGGGCAAACGACAGGTCAGCCGGCGACGCCGCGCCGCGCCTCGACGCCGCGCGCACGCCGGAGGAGCTGCGACGGATGCTCGTGGGTGTGGTCGACGCACGAGTGGGGATCGTGCGACAGGTCGAGATGGATCTGCTCAATCCAGTGAACGCGCCCGATCTGCCGATCACGGCGACGGCGGTCCTCGGGCAGTACACGGACGGTCATTATCGATCGTCGCATTGTGGGGTGCCGAAGCTCGGCTCAGGAAAGGGCAGCACGCTCGTCGAGGCGATGATCGGCGCGGTGGGAGAGGCGGTCGAACGCTATTCGGCGGGACGCTTCCGCGCCCGTGACTTGCTGCGCACGGCAGTCGGCGCGATGACGGGAGGCTTCATCGCCCCGGAGCGGCTCTGCTTGTACAGCGACGACCAGTACGCTCGACCCGGATTCCCGTATGCGCGGCTCGATCCGCGGACGCCGATCGACTGGACGCTGGGGCACTGGCTCGGGACGAGCAGCGTCGTGGCAGTGCCGGCGCTGCCGGTGTATTACAACTACCCGGCCCCGCCCGAGAGCCACTTCTGTCAGGTCACCTCGAACGGGCTCGCCGCAGGTGCAGAGCTCGAGGACGCCTCGCTGCGGGCCGCGCTCGAGCTCGTCGAGCGCGACGCGTTCATGATCTCGTGGCTCGCGCGTCGACCGGGGCGGCGGCTGCGACTGAATCGTCCGTTGGACCCCGTCTCACAAGAGATCCTGCGGCAACTCGCAGAGCGCGGCGTGCGGGTCGAACTGTACCTGCTCGACGTGGGCCTCGCGGTCCCCGTCGTGATGAGCGTGGGCCACGGCGACGGGGTTCGCTGGCCAGGCGCGACGGTCGCTCTCGCCGCGCACCTGAGCCCGCGCAATGCGATCCGCAAGTCGATCCTCGAGCAAGCGCACGTCGGGCCGTATCTCCATCGCCTGATGATCTCTGGGAGCGTGGCGATCCCGGAGCGTCCAGAGGACGTGCATACGCTCGATGAGCACGCGCATTACTACTTCCCGCCGAGCCGGGCGTCCGCGTTCGCGTTCCTCGGCGCGGGGGGCACGATCGCGGCCAGCGACCTCGAAGAGCCGGAAGATCTGTCTCTGGCCGGGCTCGTGAGGCGGATCGAAGCCGCTGGGCTGCGTGTCGCCGTCGTCGACGTCACGTCCCCGGACCTCGCGCCTACGCCGTTCCGGGTGGTCAGGGCGGTGGGGCCCGATTTCCAGCAGATCCATTTCGGTCACCTCCTCGCGCGCCTCGGTAACCCACGCCTGGCGGCGATGGCTTCGCAGGGGATCAACCCCGACCCGCACCCAATGGCTTGAGGAGAGCACCATGGCCCGGAGCAATGAGACGAACATCGCGCGGCTCTATCACCTTCACTCTTCGCACGTGCGGGCGCGCAGCGTCGACCCGGCGCACGAGGTCGACCTGCACCCGCCGCGGTTCCGCGTCTACCCTGGTTCGCTGCGCGTGGCCCTCCCGGGGCGAGACTTCGCACTCGACGCGCCGCTCGGCGCGGTGCTCGAGCGTCGGCGTTCATTGCGCGAGTACGTGCGTGCGACGATGCCGCTGGAGACGCTCGGTCGGCTGCTCTACGCCAGCTACGGGGTCCGCGGCAGCCGCGAAGTCGAAGGGGACCTCAACTACGAGCGCTCCGCGCCTTCGGCCGGGGCCCGCTATCCGCTGGAGATCTATCTTGCGACGCAATCCGTGGAGGGCGTCGAGGATGGCATCTATCATTACGACCCCCGCGCACATGAGCTCGAGCTGCGGCGCGTCGGCCTCGCGCAGCCGACCCTGATGGATCTGGCGATCGGCCAGGCGATGGTCGGGGAGGCCAATGTGGTGCTGATCATTACCGCGTTGGCGATGCGCACGATGTGGAAGTACGGCCAGCGCGGCTATCGTTACCTGTTCCTCGACGCCGGGCATCTCGGCCAGAACGTGTACCTCTCGGCGACGGCGCTCGGCCTGTGCCCGGCGGCTCTGGGCGGATTCTTCGACGGCGAGCTGAATGCGCTGCTCGAGCTGCCGAGCGACGAGGAGGCGATCTACCTCATATGTGTCGGTCAGCCCGCGCCGGGGTCGCCCCCGTGACAAGACGCGAAGTTTCAGAGGAGAACGTCGTGCCCAACATTCGTCTCAGCCGCTCGGCCAGCATGACACAGACGGGCGAGGGGGTCATCCTCCGCTCGGATCTCGGCACCTTCCAGATCACCGGCCCTGATATGGTCGCATTCCTCGAGCTCATGATCCCTCTGCTCGATGGGTCGCGCGATCGCGAGGCGTTGTTTCACGCGCTCAGCGGCTATTCGCGGCCGAGCGTGGGCGCGTTCCTCGATCTGTTGCAGAACCACGGCCTGATCGAGGCGGTGAACGACGCCGCGACGTTCCCCGGGCGCCTACGCGGGCAGCAGGAGTTTCTCGGCAAGTGGTCCGTGACCCCGAAGCGGACGCTCGAGCGATTGGCAGCCGCTCGAGTGCTGGTGATCGGCCTCGAGCCCTGGGGGGCGTCGGCGGCCGCCGAGCTGTCCGCGGCCGGGATCGCCGGGCTGCACCTGGTCGACGACGGCGAGCTGGGCCCACGCGACCTCACGGCCCTGCGGGGGCGCGGCGAGGCGGTCCTCGGGGCCACGCGGCGGGAGGTTATGGCGGCGTTGCTGCGGGAGCGCGCACCGTGGTGCCGGATCGAGGACAGCTCGCTCGCGGCGCTCGAGGCGACGCCGGCCGCCGGGACCCCTGGATCGTGGGATCTCATCATCGTGGCGATCCGTCCGGACGACCTCGTACGAATGGAGCGCGTGGCGAGGTTCGCCCACCGCAGCGGGACGCCGTCCCTGTGGTCACACCTCGACGGTGAGACGGCGATCCTCGGCCCGCTGGTGGCGCCGGGGAAGACCGCCTGCCCGCTGTGCGCACTGACCGAGGTGTTGCAGCCTCCCCGCACACCCGTCCCCGGCCCATCCTCCCCTGTCTGTGCCGACGCGGCGGCACAGCTGCTCGGGCACCTGGTCGCCATCGAGGCGGTCAAGGCGATCACCGAGTACACCCTCCCGAGGATCGGCGGACGCATGCTGGTCCAGCAGCTCGCCACCCTCGAGGCGTCGATCCACACGCTGGTGCGATTGCCGTGGTGTCGCGTCTGCGGCGAACGACCCTGATCGGTCGCCTGCGGAGGCGAGCCCCGTCACGCCGACCGAGCAGACGCCGCGCACGAAGAGAGCGAGCGCGCGGCGTTCCTGTGCACGCGCCGGCTGCGGACCCGCGCGACCGAGCGGCCTGGCGCTCTGTGTGCATACGCTGCGGCGGCGAATGTGAGCAGTCGAGGGCGCTGCGAATGTTGCGCGCGCCCGGGCCCGCGCCACGGTGACGGGAAGCGCCTGTCGCCATGATCTACTTCATGTTCGCCACCGGCATCGAGAACAGCTGCCCGACGGTCGGCGGCCGCAGGGTCGACGAGATGGCGAAGTGCCGGCATTACGAGCTCTGGCGGCGCGACTTCGACCTCGTGGACGAGTGCGAGATCCGCTACTTGCGGTACGGCCCGCCCATCTACCGGACCTGGCTCGGCCCGGGCAGGTACGACTGGGAATTCGCCGACGAGACCTTCGCCGAGCTGCGCCGGCGGGACATCCTCCCGATCACCGACCTCTGCCACTTCGGCGTGCCGGATTGGCTCGGCGACTACCAGAACCCCGAATTCCCGGCGCTGTTCGCCGACTATGCCCGCGCGTTCGCCGAGCGGTTCCCGTGGGTCCAGCTCTACACGCCCATCAACGAGATGTACATCTGCGCCCTGTTCTCGGCCAAGTACGGCTGGTGGAACGAGCAGTTGAAGACGGACCGGGCGTTCGTGACGGCGCTCAAGCACATCGTCAAGGCCAACGTGCTGGCGATGGGCCGGATCCTCGAGGTGCGGCCCGACGCGATCTTCATCCAGAGCGAGTCCAGCGAGTATTACCACGCCCAGAACCCCGCGGCGATCCATCCGGCGGAGACCCTCAACGCGGTGCGGTTCCTGTCGCTCGACTTGAACTACGGGCACCGCGTCAATTCTACGATGTACGAGTATCTGTTCGACAACGGCTTGACGCGCGACGAGTACCACTTCTTCCTCACCGGCGGGCTCAAGCACCACTGCGTGATGGGTAACGACTATTATACGACGAACGAGCATTTGGTCCACCCCGACGGCACGACCGAGGCGTCCGGCGAGATCTTCGGCTATGCGGTCATCACGGGTCAGTACTATGACCGCTACCGCCTGCCGATCATGCACACCGAGACCAACCTCATGGAGGGTCCGGACAAGAACGAGCCGATCCGGTGGCTGCGGAAGCAGTGGGCCAACGTCCTGCGCGTGCGCAACGACGGCCTGCCGATCGTCGGCTTCACCTGGTATTCGCTCGTCGACCAGGTCGACTGGGACACCGCGCTGCGCGAGGACAACGGACGCGTCAACCCGCTGGGCCTGTGCGACCTCGACCGCAAGCTGCGCCCGGTCGGCGAGGTCTACCGGCAGTTGATCGCGGAGTGGCGCGAGGTCCTGCCGACGCAGAGCGTCGTGCTCGGCCTGCCCGTGCGCCCGCCGAGCCAGCACGACGACGCTTCCACGCGCGACCTCGTCGCCAGCGCGCGCAGCCGCGAGCGACGCTACCAACACGCGCCGTCGAACGATCCATCGTGAACCAGGAGCCGGACATGCCTGACGCGCCCGAGAGCTCTCCACCCAGCCGCCGCTTCGCCGGCAAGGCCGCGATCGTGACCGGTGGCGCCAGCGGCATCGGCCTCGCCGCGGCCCGCCGGCTCGCCGCCGAGGGGGCCAGGCTGGTGCTCGCCGACATGCACGGGGAGGCCGCGAGGTCCGCCGCCGAGGCGCTCGTCGCCGCGGGGGCCCCCGAGGCGTTCGGCGTCACGTGCGACGTGGGCAAGGCCGAGCAGGTCGATGCGTGCATGCGTCAGGCGCTCGACCGCTTCGGCGCCGTCGACGTGATCGTCAACAACGCGGGCCTGATGACCTTCAAGCCGTTCATCGACCTGACCGGCGCCGACTGGGCGCGCGTGCTCGGCGTCGACTTGATGGGCGCGTTCTTCTTCATTCAGCAGGGCCTCGTGCACATGAAGCCGGGCGGGGCGATCGTCAACGTGTCGAGCATCCACGCCCGCGAGACCGAGCCGCATGTCGCCCCGTACGCGGCGGCCAAGGCGGCCCTGGTGTCGCTGACGCGCAGCGCAGCGATCGAGGGCAAGCCGCGGGGGATCCGCGTCAACGCCGTCCTGCCCGGGGCGATCGACACGCCGATGCTGTGGGAGAACCCCAATGTGAAGTCCGGCGTCGAGCGGATCGATCGCTCCGAGGTGGGCCGGCCCGAGGACATCGCCGCCGCCATCGCGTTCCTGGCCGCCCCGGAGGCGGCGTTCGTGCGAGGAACCGCGGTCGTCGTCGATGGCGGCCGGCTCGCGCGCCTGTGATCGCGAGGACGAGGTGCGCTCAATGGGGCTTCGGCTCGGCGGGCTCCCAGGTCTCATTCTGGATGTCGTGCACGGTGAAGTTACCCTTCATGAAGTAGTCGCTCGCAAACTCGGAGGCGGTCATCGAGACCTCCATCGTCCCCGACTCGCCATGCCCGGTGAAGAACAGACCGTTGGCGGTGAGCAGGGCTTCCGCGTCCTCGTCTTCGTTGGAGAACCGCCCCGACCCCGTCTCGCTGTATTTCCGGCGTCCGAGGTGCTTGCGAATCATCGCCAGTTGGTCGTCCGAGAACTTCGGCAGCCCTGCAGCATTCTCGATGTAGGCGTCTCGCTGCTCCTGATCGGGCAGGTCGTGATAATCGGTCTTGACCTGGACTGGATAGACGTGGATGTGCCAGCTCATGAATTTCCTGGGGTCGCGAACGAGGACCACCGTCCTCGCGCGCCGGCATCCTGCCACGGAGCGCCGACGCTGCGCAAGCGAGCGCGATGCACCCGCGAGAGTCGCCCTCGCCCCGGCTATTCTGATGAAGAACGCGCTCGCCGATGGATTGTCCGCGATTTCTGTTGACAGCGGGTGGAGCTCCGACGCTACGATAAACGCCATGACAGTGTACGCGCGCTACAGCGACCTGATCAGGACGATTCCATCTGAGGGAATTCAGATGCGCACCCGCCCCGTGGTGGTGGCGCCGGATGCGGAGGCGCTCGCGTTCGAGATCGCGGATTGGTCGATTCACCTGACCGACGGTCTTCACGCGTACTTGACGAACCTGTCGCGGGTGAAGATCTCATGGCATCTCGTTCCTGATTCGGCTCTGGCGCGCGCGCTGGAAGCCGACGCGTGGATCAGGTCGAACTATCTCGACCAGGGCTACAGCTTCAGCTTTTTGGACGAGCTCTTGAGTGGAGACATGGCCTATCTCGACATCGGGTCGATGATTCTCGAAAACCGCGCGCCAGACGCTGGTTACAAGGGTGCGCTGCAATACTGCAAGATCGATGGGCAGCCGGTCGACGTCGGCGCGTTCTACCCCTTCGAGTACCATTGGGGCCTGGTCGCCTTGATCCAAAAGGATGCTTCGGGCGCCTTGAGCGACCAGGTGTGGCTCCTTCAGCAAGAGCAAGACCCGTGGCTCGTCGATATGAAGCTGACACTCGCGCAGTACGTCGAGCTCGCCTACAGGGCACGGGGCTTCCACCATTGGCAGCTCGCCTACCTGAACCGCCGTGACCCGACGTTCGCACGGATGAAGTTCGCGTTGCCGAAGATGTTCCCGACCGCGACCTTCGGGGAGTCCATCTTCGAACCGAGTCCATGATCCCGCTGTAGATCTTGGATCGAGCGGGCGAATCGAGCGAATCGCGGTTCGGCCCGCGAGGGCTGCTTCGTTCGGCGGCGGGCGTGGTACCGTCGCGGGCCCCGTCATGCCGCTGCGATCGCTCTTCGCGGGCTTGCTGGCCGCCGCCCAGGTGCCCGAACCGTTGCCGCCCGCGAGCGGCGCCGCGATCGAGTGGCGCGCACCGGCGTCGTGTCCGGATCGCGGCGCGCTGCTGCGGGCGATCGAGACCCGGCTCGGTCGATCGCTGCGGCCCGGCGAGCTCGGCGTCGACGGTGTCGTCACGGTCCACGCGACCCCGCCGCTGTACCGCCTGGCGCTGCGCCTGCGCGCGGGCGGGCCCGAGGAGCGGCGGACGCTGACCGCGGCGACCTGCGCCGCGCTGACCGACGCGACCGCCGTGCTCGTCGCGTCCGCGGTCGCTGCCCGGGCGCCCGGGGACCCGGGGGTCGGGCAGGCGCCCGCGGTGCCGGGGCCCGCGGGCGCCCGGCCGCGCGGCAAGCCGTCGATAGTGACCCCGGCGGGCGGCCACCCGGCAGCGACCCCGGCGGGCAGTGAGCCGGGAGCGACCCCGCCGGGCAGGGAGCCGGCGGGCCAGCCCGCGGGCGCGCTGGCGACCCCCGCGGAGGCCGTCGAGGACATCACGCCCTCCGGCCCGCCCGCGCCGGACGACCCGCCCGCGGCCGCCTGGGAGCCCGCGCCGCCGCCGGTGGTGCCAGGGACCGTCGAGGAGCGCGCCCTGGAGCCCGTGGAGCCGCTCGCGCCGCCAGCCGAGCCGGCGCGGCGGCCCGCGCTCGGGGGCTTCGTGCGCGTCCAGGGCGGGCCGGAGTACGGCGCGCTGCCCGGGATGACCGGCGCGGTCGGCCTGGCGGCGGGCCTGTTGTGGCGGCGAGCGCGGTTGGAGGTCCAGGGCGTCTGGCTCGCCCCGCGGACCGCCGACCGCGCCCAGGGCCAGCTACGGGCCTCGCTGGCGGCCGCGTCGGTCCAGGGCTGCGCGCGGCTGGGGCGCGGGCGGGTCGAGGCGCCGGTGTGCGGCGGGCTCGAGCTCGGCGGCATGCGCGGAGAAGCGCGCGGCGTACCCGACGCGCGCACGACCACCGGCCTGTGGCTGGCGGTGGTCGCCGGCGCCGGCGTCGCGGTGCGGCTCGGCGCGCGCTGGAGCCTGACGGGGGCCCTGCAGCTCGCCGGGGCGATCGTCGGTCCGGACTTTCAGGTGCGCGATCCGGGCCCGGCCGTGCGGCTGTTCGCGCCCGCCCCGGTGACCGGCCGGCTGCTCGTCGGGGTCGAGGTGCGGCTCGGCGATCCGCGGTGACGGATCGCCGCGCGAGCCGGGCAATCTATCCGGAACAGCATGTCCGCGGCCCGCCACACCGACCCGCAGCGCACCCGCGAGTTCCGCGCGATCTACCGGCGCGAGTTCGAGTTCGTGTGGGCGTCGGCGCGGCGCTTCGGGGTCGCCGCCGAGGCGGTCGACGACGCGGTCCAGGAGGTGTTTCTGACCGCCTACCGCCGCTTCGATCAGCTGCATTACGAGGTCTCGCCGCGGGCGTGGCTGTATGGCGTCACCCGCAGGGTCGCCGCCCACTACCGGCGCGGCGCGTCGCGGCGGGCCCGCAGGGTCGAGGCGCTGCGGATCTTGCCCCCGCCGCCCGAGTCGCCGCAGCAGCGCCTCGACGCCGCTCACCACCTCGATCACCTGCTCGACCGGCTCGGCCCCGGCACCCGCGTCGTGTTCGAGATGGTCGAGCTGCTCGGCATGAGCGGGCCCGAGGTCGCGGCCGAGCTCGGGCAGCCGCTCAACACCGTGTACTCGCGGCTGCGCCTGGCGCGGGGCCAGTTGCAGGCGCTCGTCGAGCCGCAGGAGCTGGCCGCCCGGGTCGCCGCCGCCCGCGAGCGCGAGGCGCCGCCGGCGGAGGCCGAGCAGCGGACGTGGGCGCTCGTGCTGCCGCTGCTCGGCAAGCCGGCCGCGAGCGTCGGCCTCGGCGCGTGGCTCACGGCGCGGGCTGGTTTTGCGACCACGCTCGTCGTGGCCGGCGGCGCGCTGGTCGTCGCGCTCGTCCGCAGCCCGCCGGCTCCCGCCCCGGCGCTGCCGGACCCGACCCCGACGCCGGTCCTCGCGGCCGCGCCGGCCCCCGCGGCCGCGCCGGCGCCCGGGCCCGACGCGCTCGCCCGCGAGGTCGCGCTGCTCGACCAGGCCCGGCTCGCCGCCGCCGACCCGCCGCGGGCGCTCGAGCTGCTCGCCCAGCACGCGCGCGAGTTCCCGCGCGGCGCGCTCGCCGACGCCCGCGAGGCCGCACGCATCGGCGCGATGTGCCGCCAGGGTCAAGTCGAAGCCGCCGAGGCGGCCGCGCGCGAGCTGCTCGCCGGATACCCCGCGTCGTCGATCGCCCGCCGCCACGAAAATTATCGCTGCACCCGGTGACGGACGGACCGACGAGCCGGGCAAGTGGTGGACATGGACTCTCTCACCCGCTTTTCACTAACAACCCTCGCGCTGCTCACCCTCGCCTCGGCCCCGGCCTGCCTTGTCGATCAGAAGATCGGCGGCAACCCGACCGACGGCGACGACGCGACGAGCACCGACAGCGAGACCACCTCCGAGGCGACGACCGGGAACAGCACCGACGCGGGCACCGACGGCAGCGGCACCGACGCTAGCACTGACGGCAGCGGCACCGACGCCAGCACCGACGGCAGCGGCACCGACGCGTCGACCGGGACCGGCAGCACGACGGCCGATCCGTCGTACGAGCGCGAGTGCGAGCCGGGCGACTTCGTGTGCGACGATTGGGGCTGCCAGGAGGCGACCCAGGCCGGCGAATGCTACAAGCCGTGCACGCCGAGCGGCGAGATCGGCGGGGTCGACAGCGAATGCGACGAGCCGGAGCGGCCGTTCTGCAGCCAGCTCGGGCTGTCGTTCGGCGGCGATTTCGACTGCAACGGCTGCGCCCACGTCTGCCTGGCCGAGCCGCTCAACTGGTGCGACCACGGGGCCGACCAGTGCGAATGATGGGAGTCGGGGTGATATCACCGGAGCGACGGACAGCTCGACCTCGGCCTCCGCGGAGGCCGAGGTGATTCCATCCTTCCTGCGAACGCGCGCGCGATGAACGTGTGCGCCGCGTGGACCGAGGTTGGCCTCGGAGGTGAAAAACACCGTCTCGATCATGCCAGGGCCCACGGCCTCGAGCACCCTCGCGTTCACGGCGAGCCTCGCCCTCCCGTGATTCGCATTCCCGGCGGCGAGCCTCGCCCTCTTATGATTCGCGGCCGAGCGGCGGGCGGGTCCCGCTCTCGGCCGCGACGTCGTCCGCGTCTGCTCAGCGCAGGAAGTCGCCCATGCGGCGGGCGATGAGGCCGCTGTCGGGCTCGCTGCCGCTGAACATCGCCGCCGAGTCGGCGTCGAGCGGGTGATAGCGGACCTGCTCGGGCGGCGTGCTGCGCAGCGCGCACGTGTACGAAGTGTTGAGGTCGAGCGCGAGCTCGCCGCGGTCGGGCTTGCCGACCACGATCACCTCGATCTCGCCCTGGAACGTGCGCGCCGGCTTGTAGCCGAGCATCGCCCGCAGGCCCGCCTCGTACATCTTCATGCGGTGCATGAAGAGGTGCTGCTCGGCCGGGCTGGCGAGGAAGCCGGCGTCGCGCATGAAGGCGGTGACGAACGCGTAGCGCTCCGCCTCGGGCAGCGCCCGGATCTGGTCCATGGGCAGCACCACGTGGATCCCGAGCATGCGCTCGAAGATGAAGAGGTGGTCCTCGATCGCGCGCAGCTGCAGGGCGTCGGTGCCGGGCAGGCAGGCCCAAGGGCGCAGGAACACCGGCATCACGTTGAGCAGCAGCGCGACCTCCTCGCCCTCGGCCTGCAGCCGGCAAGCGAGCTCGTACGACGGCAGGCCGCCCATGCAGAAGCCGCCGATGTAGTACGGCCCGTGCGGCTGGATCGCGCGGACGTGGCGGAGGTTGTACGCCGCGATCTCCTCGACCGAGCCGAACGGCTCGCGCTCCTCGTCGAAGCCCGGCGCCTGGCAGCCGTACAGCGACACCGATTCCGGCAGGTGCGGCGCGAGGTAGCGGAAATACGACGCGCCGCCGTCGGTCGCCGGGAAGAAGAACAGCGCCGGCCCGCCGGGCGCGCCCTGCTTGAACTGCACGATGTTGGCGGGCACCTCGTCGAGCGCGCGCGCGGTCGTCTGCTCGCGGTTCTTGATCAGCGCGCGCAGCAGGTCCTGTTTGGTGGCGGTTAATGATTGGTCCATGCTCGTACCTTTTTGTCCTCACGCATCGAGGCGCGCGAGCAGGTCGCGCGCCTCCTCCTCGCGCAGCCCGGCGAGCATCGCCGTCAGCGCTTCGAGATCTCCGGTCGCGGCCGCGGCCCGCAGCTGCGCCAGCTTGATGGCGCTCGCCAGGCCGGCGACCGTCGGCGCCTGAAACAGCGCCGTCAGCGTCAGCGCGGCGCCGTGCCGCTGCTTGACCGCGAACAGCAGGCGCGCGGCCAGCAGCGAGTGCCCGCCGAGCGCGAAAAAATCATCGTCGCGGCCCGGCGCGCAGCCGGGCAGCAGCTCCGCGAACAGCCCGGCGACCGCGACCTCGACGGCGTCCGCCGGCGGCGTATGGCGGGCCGACGCCTCGGCCTGGGCGATCCGGGCCGTCTGCAGCGCCTGGCGGTGCAGCTTGCCGTTCGGCGTGCGCGGCAGCTCCGGCAGCACCACCACCCGCGCGGGCAGCATGTACGCGGGCAGGCTGCGGCGCAGCGACTCGAGCAGCTCGGTGGTCCGCACCGATTGGCCGCTCGCGGCGCACACGAACGCCACCAATTGCCGCTCGCCGTCGGGTCCCGGGCGGACCGCGACGGCGGCCTCGTGGACCGCGGGGTGGCGGGCCAGCGCGTGCTCGATCTCGCCGATCTCGATGCGGTGGCCGCGGATCTTCACCTGCTCGTCGAGGCGCCCGAGGAACTCGAGCTGGCCGTCGTCGCGCAGGCGCACCAGGTCGCCGGTGCGGTAGCAGCGGACCGGCGCCGGCAGCAGGCCGGCGGGGTTGTGGTCGACGAATCGCTCGGCGGTCAGCTCCGGGCGCCCGAGATAACCGGCGGCCACGCCCTCGCCGGCGATCCACAGCTCGCCCGGCGCGCCCGCTCCGAGCGGCTGGCCCTCGGGGTCGAGCACGAACACCTGCGTGTTCTCGATCGGCCGCCCGAGCGTGATCGGCTCGCCAGGCGCGAGGCGGGCCCGCGTCGACCAGATGGTCGTCTCGGTCGGCCCGTACAGGTTCCACAGCTCGGCGCAGCGGGGCGCCAGCCAGTCGACCAGCCCGCGCGGCGGGTGCTCCCCGCCGCACAGCGCCCGCAAGCGGCGGTCGCCCGGCCACCCGGACGCCTGCAGCAGCGACCAGGTGGCCGGCGTCGCCTGCATCACCGTGACCGCCTCCGCGGCCAGCAGCGCCTGCAGGCGCGCGCCGTCGGCCAGGTCCGCGGTGTCGGCCAGCACCAGCCGGGCCCCGTGCGTCAGCGGGAGGAAGAGCTCGAGCGCGGCGATGTCGAAGCCCCAGGTCGTCACCGACAGCAGGACGTCGTCGGCGGCGATCCCCGGCGCGCGCGCCATCGCCGACAGGCAGGCGACGAGGTTGCGGTGGCGGACCACCACGCCCTTCGGCTTGCCGGTCGAGCCCGAGGTGTAAAGCACGTACGCGGGGTCCTCGGGGCCGCCGCGCCGGATCGCCGACGCACCAGGTGGCACGTCCGTCAGCGCCGAGACGAGCACGCTCGGCACCTCGCCGGGCACCGCGCGCGCTTCGGTGTCGCGGATCACCAGCGTCGCGCCGCTGTCCTCGATCATGAAGCGCAGGCGCGCCTCGGGGAACGCGGGGTCGAGCGGCAGGTAGGCCGCGCCGGCCGCGAGCACCCCCAGCAGCGCGCACAGCAGCTCTGGGGAGCGCTCGCCCAGCACCGCGACGATCTGCCCCGGGCCGACGCCGCGCTCGCCGAGCCCCGCCGCGATCGCCTCGACGCGCGCCGCCAGTTGGCGATAGGACCACGTCCGCCCGGCGTGCGTCACCGCCGGCGCCTCCGGCGTGCGCGCGGCCTGCTCGCGCACCCGCTGCGGCAGCGTGGCCTCGCGGGGGAACGGCGCCTCGGTGCGGTTGTAGGCCAGCACGACCTCGCGGGCGCGCAGCTCGTCGAGCATCGGCGCGGCGTCGACGGAGGCCGTCGGCGCGGCGGCCAGGCCCGCCGCCAGCTGGACGAACGCCTCGGCGAAGCGGGTCGCGAACGCCGCCTCGAACAGGTCGGTCGTGTAGGTCAGCGTCCCGCGCGTGCCGCCCGGGCCGGTGACGAACTGGCACTCGAGGTCGAAGGTCGCGACCTCCGGGTCGAACGGCCACGCCTCGGCCGTCACCGCGGGCAGCCGCGGCGGGTCCGCGGGGCCCTGCGCGCCGAAGAACAGCGAGAACAGCGGCGTGCGAGCCGGGTCGCGCGGCTGCCCCGACAGCTCGACCAACCGCTCGAACGCGACATCCTTGTGGGCGAACGCGTCGCGGCAGCAGGCGTCGACCCGGCGCAGCAGCTCGTGGAACGACAGCCCGCGCGCCACCTCGACGCGCAGCACCACCGTGCTGACCAGGCAGCCGATCAGCGACTCGACGCCGCGGTCGTCGCGGTTGGCGTGCGGCGTGCCGACCACCAGGTCGCGCGCCCGGCACAGCCGCTGCAGCGTCACCAGGAACACCGCGAGCAGCGCGGCGAAGCGGGTGACCCCGGCGTCGGCGGCCGCCTGCTGCAGCGCGTGGGCGACGTCGCCGGGCAGGCTGAACCCGAGCTGGCGGCCGCGATAGCGCTGCAGCGGCGGCCGCGAGTGGTCCTGCGGCAGCTCGACCATCGGCAGCCCGGCCAGCTGCGCGCGCCAGAACTCGAGCGGGTCGGCGGCCGCGTGGACCCGCCGCTCCCAGGCGACGAAGTCGGCGAGGCCGAGGTTCGGCGCCGGCGACGTGATCGGCGCATGCGCGAGCTCGGCGGCGTAGAGCGGCCCGAGCTCGCCGGCCAGCAGCGCCAGCGAGGCGCCGTCGATCACGAGGTGGTGAAACCCGAGCGCCAGGATCGATCGCTCCGGCCCGCAGGCGATCAGGCACGCGCGCACCGGCGGGGCCTGGTCGAGCGCGAACGGCCGGCACAACGCGTCCCGGGCCGCGTCCGCGATCGCGGCGTCGTCGGCCGTCGCTTCGAGGCGCAGCCGCATCAGCGCCGGCGCCCACGTCGGCAGCACCAGCTGCACCGGATAACCATCGAGCTCGGCGAAGGTCGCCCGCAGCGCCTCGTGCCGCGCGACCACCCGCGCCAGCGCCCGCGCCAGCGCGTCGGCGTCGACCGGCCCGCGCAGCCCGTACGCCTGCGTCACCAGGTACGCCGGCCGCGTGGTGTCGAAGCGCGTCAAGAACCACAGCCGCCGCTGCACGCTCGACATCGGCGTCGCCACCCGCCCGGCCAGCAGCGCCAGCACCTCGGCCTTGGCGGCCCGCAGCGCCTCGCGGTCGGCAGGCGTCACCACCCCCGGCTCGGCGCGCAGCCGCAGCTGCTCGCCGTCGGCCCACAGCCGGACCCCGCGCTCCACCAGACCTCCGATCAGCGTCGCCGTGCTCACAGCCCCTCCTCCTCCATCGCCGCCGCCAGCTCGCCCGCCGACGCCACCCGCCCGCGCCCCTGCGCCGCCCGCTCGGCGAGCGCCAGCGCCAGCGCGGCGAGGCTGCGGTCCGCCAGGAACAACGGCGCCGGCGCCTCGACCCGCAGCGCCTCGCGCACGCGGTTGGCGAGCCGCATCGCCCCCAGCGAGTCGAGCCCGAGCCGCCGCAGCGACAGCGTCGGCGACAGCGCCGACGGCGACAGCGCCAGCAGCTCGCCCGCCACGGCTCGCAAGAACTGCTCGATCTGCGGCGTCGAGGGCTTCGCCCCCAGCGCCGCCGCCAGCGCCGCCAGCTCGGTCTGCGCCGGCGCCTCCGCGCCCGTCGGTCCCACTTCGATCGCCCCGCCCGCGAGCGCCGCGGGCCACAGCCGCCGGCGCTGGAACGGATAGGTCGGCAACGACACGATCGATCCTCCGCGCGGCAGCACGGCCGGCCACGCGACCGCGAGCCCGCGCTGGTACAGCCGCGCGAGCACCTCGAGCAGGTGCGCTCGCCCGCCGCCGCGGCGCAGCGACGCCAGCACCAGCGCCGGCGCGCCGTGCTCGGCGATCGTCTGCTCGCAGGCGTGCGCGAGCACCGGGTGCGGGCCGACCTCGAGCAGCACATCGACGCCGTCGTCCAGCAGCGCGCGCGTCTGCTCGTGGAAGCGCACCGGTTCGAGCGCGTGGCGCAGCCAGTAGTCGGCGTCCATCTCGGCGCCGTCGATCGGGCGCCCGAGCAGGGTCGAGTAGATCGGGATCTGGCCGCACCGCGGGGTGATGCCGGCGAGGTCCTGGGCCAGCGCGCCGGCGATCGGCCGCGACAGCGCGCAGTGGATCGGGAACGGCAGGCCGGTGAGTCGCGCGAACGCCCCGGCCGCCTGGAACTCGGCGACGATCGCCGCCAGCGCCGCGGCCTCCCCGGCCAGCAAAAAGCTGCGCGGGCTGTTGCGGGCCGCCACGCTCACGCGCCCCGGGTAGCGGGCCAGCGCCGGCTCGAGCGTCGCCGGCGTCGCCTCGACCAGCGCCATCGTCCCGCGGCCCACGAGCGCGCCGATCTGCCGGCTGCGCCGCACGATCAGCCGCGCCGCCTCGTCGAGCCCCAGCGCCCCGGCGACGTGCGCCGCCGCGACCTCGCCCATGCTGTGGCCGACGACCGCGACCGGCTCGACCCCGTAGGCCGCCCACGTGCGCGCCAGCGCGACCTGCACCGCGAACAGCAGCGGCTGCAGCCGCGCCGCCTCGTCCGTCGCCTCGCCGCGGAGCAGCGCCTCGGCGACCGAGAAGCCCGCGTGGCGCTCGATCGCCGCGTCGCAGGCGTACAGCGCCCGACGGAACGCCGGCTCGCTCGCCAGCAGCTCGCGGCCCATGCCCGCCCACGCGCCCCCCTGGCCCGGGAACACCAGAGCGATCCGCGGCGGGCGCTCGACCGGCGCGCCCGCGTCGGCGCCGCTCGCCAGCGCCCCCGCCAGGCGCTCGCGCAGCCCCTCCGTCGTATCGGCCACCACCGCGACCCGGTGCGCCAGGTGATCGCGCCCGAGCGCCGCGGTGTGGCCCAGGTCGTCGAGGCCCGGCGCCGCCGATTCCGTCAGCGCCGCCACCAGCCCCGCCACCCGCTCGCGCAGCGCCTCGCGCGAGTGCGCCGACACGGGCACCAGCCGCGGCGCCTCGTCGCCGGCCGCCTCCCGGCCCTCGACCGCGGCGATCCGGACCCCGAGCGTCCACAGCTCCGCCGCCGCCGCCGTCAGCGCGCCGGCTCCGGGCCCGTCGCGGCGCATCGAAGCGATCGCGCGCCCGCCCTGCCCCGCGCCCGCCAGGCACTGCTGCAGCGACGGCACCAGCACCGGGTGCGGACCTGTCTCGAGGAACAGGTCGGCGCCGGCGCGCGCCAGCCCCTCGACGGCGGCCGCGAACGCCACCGGCGCGCGCAGGTTGCGGGCCCAGTAGGTCGGCCCGAGCGCGCGTCCGTCGATCGCCGCGCCGGTGACCGTCGAGATCAGCGGCACCTGCGTCGGCATGGCGACGACGCCGTCGAGCCCCGCGACCATCTCGGCGAGCAGCGGCTCGACCTGCGGACCGTGGGCCGCGTAGGCCGCCTCGACCATGGCGCACCCGATCTCCGACCGCCGGCACGCCTCCGCCAGCCGCTCGAGCGCCGCGCGATCGCCCGACACCACCGTCGCTTGCGGGCTGTTGTGCGCCGCGATCGTGACGCCCGCGTGGTCCACCAGCAGCGCCTCGACCTCGGCCGCCGCGCGCTCGACGAGCATCACGCCCCCGCGGCCGGCGATCCGCCGGGTCAACCGCCCGCGCAGGCAGATCACCCGGACCGCGTCGGCGAGGTCGAGCACGCCGGCGACGTGGGCTGCCGCGACCTCGCCGGCGCTGTGCCCGACGATCGCCCGCGGCACCACGCCCTGCGCCTGCCAGGCCGCCGCGATCGCCACCTGCACCGCGAACAGCAGCGGCTGCACGACATCGGCCTCGCGCAGCCGCGACGCCTGCGGCGGCGCCCACAGCTCGTCGAGCAGCGACCACCCGACCTCCGCCGCGACCAGGCGATCGCAGGCCAGCAGGACCGCCCGCGCCGCCGGCGAGTCGGCCAGCAGCGCCCGGCCCATCCCGAGCCACTGCCCGCCCTGCCCGGAGAACACCAGCACCGGCCGCCGGGGCACCGCCTCGCCGATCCACAGCCCCGGCGCCGCCTCCCCGCGCCCGAACGCCGCCAATCCTTCGCCCATCGCCGCCGCGCCGGGCCCGACGATCGCCAGCCGAAACGGTGCGTCGCTCGGTCGATCGATCTCCCCTCCGTTCGCCAGCCGCACCGCCGCCTCGCCGGCCAGCGCGACCCGCTCCGCCGCGCTGGCCGCCGCCAACGCCACGACCCGCAGCGGCCGCGGCGGCGCCTCGAGCAGCGCGTGGGCATTCGTCCCGCCGAACCCGAACGAGCTCACCCCGGCGCGGGCCGGGCCGTCGCTCTCGGGCCACGCTTCGCGGCGGTCCTGCACCGCCAGCTTCAGCGCCGTGAAGTCGATGTCGGGGTTGGGCGTGCGAAAGTGCAGGCTCGCCGGCAGCACCCGGTGGTGCAGCGCCAGCGCCGTCTTCATCAGCCCCGCGATCCCGGCGGCCGCCTCGGTGTGGCCGACATTGGTCTTGATCGAGCCGATCCGCAGCGGCCGCGCGCGCCCGGGGCCGTAGACCGCCGCCAGCGCCGACGCCTCGATCGGGTCGCCGAGGCGCGTCCCGGTCCCGTGGGCCTCGACGTAGTCGACCGACGCCGGCTCGACGCCTGCTCGCGCGCACGCGGCCGCCAGCACCGCCCGCTGCGCCCGCGGGTTCGGGGCCGTGAGCCCGTTGCTGCGGCCGTCGTTGTTGATCGCGCTGCCGCGCACGAGCCCGTAGATCCGCCGCCCCGCCGCCAGCGCCCGTCCGAGCGGCTCGAGCGCGACCAGCCCGGCCCCCTCGGCGCGCACATAGCCGTCGCCGGCGGCGTCGAAGCTGCGGCACCGCCCGGTCGGGCTGCGCGCCCCGAACCGAGCCATCTGCACCATGCTGTCCGGCGCGAGGATCAGGTTGACCCCGCCCGCGAGCGCCAGCGTCGACTCGCCGCGGCGCAGGCTCTCGCAGGCCAGGTGCACCGCGACCAGCGAGGCCGAGCACGCGGTGTCGACCGCCATGCTCGGCCCCTCGAGCCCGAGCGCGTACGAGATCCGGTTGGCGATCACCGCGTGGCTCAGGCCCGTCGCCGTGTGCTGCTCGATCGCCGCCAGCCCCGCGCGCGCCAGCAGCGACGCAAAATCGTGCCACAGCGCGCCGACGAACACCCCGGTCGGCGAGCCCACCAGCGAGCCCGCAGCCACGCCCGCGTCCTCGAGCGCCTCCCAGGCCAGCTCGAGCATCACCCGCTGCTGCGGATCGCTGAGGGCCGCCTCGCGCGGCGAGAGGCCGAAGAACAGCGGGTCGAAGCCGTCGACCGCGCCGAGGAACCCGCCCTCGCGCGCCGTGGCTTCGCCGGTCGCCGCCTCGAGCCGCGCCAGCGCGTCGAGGTCGAGGCGGCCCGGCGGGATCGGTGCGATGGCGTCGACGCCGTCGCACAGCAGCCGCCACAGCGACCCGGGCGAGCTCGCCCCGCCCGGAAAACGGCACGCGAGCCCGACGATCGCCACCGGCTCGTCGCCCGCCACCACCCGGGCCGCCAGGGCCTGCGGCCGCGCCTCACTGACCACGTGGGCCGCCAGCTCGACGATGCTCGGGTGCTCCCACAGCGCCGTCAGCGGCACCTGAAGGCCGATCCACGCCGACAGCTTGGTCGCCAGGATCGCCGCGGCCGCCGAGTCGAGCCCATGGCTGCGGAAGCTCGCGCGCGCGTCGATCCGCCGCGCCGGCTCGCCGAGGAGCTCCGCGACCGTCCCCGCCAACCATCGCCGCACCTCGTCAGACGATCGCACCTGCCACCTCGCTCTCCACCACGCAGGCGCTCGACCGAGCGAACCAGTCCGGGCCATCGATCTCCACGCCGGTCGCTCTCGCCGCTGCCGAAGAACGTCGCGTCACGGGCGCGCCGGCGGACCTCGATAATTCATCCCGCTCCGGCCCGCCGAGTGACCGCGATACCGAATGCGCCCGGGTGCCTCCGCGGGGCGCCTTTACCTTCAAAAGATGTCGCATACGCTCGGAGTTCGGGCGCCGCCAGATCGTCCGCTCGAGACAAAAGCGTCTCTCTTGCAGATTCGTCTCCGCGACGGGCGCGTGTCGGCGGCATCGGAACAGTGCCGGCCGGTCCGCGATCAATTGCGATTGCAGCCCGGGCAGTCGCATGCGCTCTTGCAGGCTCATCGAGCCCCTGACGCCTCGCGGACCGCGCAACCCGTCCACGAGGGGCGCCGCAGACCTCTCCGTTCACTCGCTAGATCGAGGTCGCGCCCCGCTCGCGCTCAAGCCCTCGCGCCCGGCGCTGCCCGGCGCGCCCGAAAGCAGTCCCATGACACACCGCGATTCATCGCACCTGCCCCTGTCCCCACAATCTACGGTTCGACATTGCAGCAGCGATCGCGCATGCCCGGTTCAGCCGGCCTCGCGGCCCCGGTACTGCGACGGTGACTGGCCGTACCAGCGACGGAACGCCCGCGTATCCACGAACCCGAGCGACGCCGCGAAGCCCTGACCGAGTGCCGCTCCTCGCTCAGGCACCGGCAGGCCAGCCCGGCGCGGGCCCCGGCGAGCCCACAAGCTCCACGGGCTGCTCACGCGCGCGGAGGCGCAGAAGCTCGCGCCCTGGCCATGATCCTCGGCGGCGGCGACGCGTGATGACGCAGGCAGGAGGGCGCCTCACGCACGAGGCTGCCGCGCACGACCCTTGCATCACCGCCCGCATGCGCACCAGCGGCCTCCTCCTGGCCTTGTTCATCCTGCCGCAGTGCGGCCCCGGAAAGCCCCAGCCAGGCGATACCGACACCGCTGTCACGGAGACCGACAGCGGCGTCAGCACCACCACCGGCACCACCGGCACCACCAGCACCACCGGCAGCTCGACGAGCGGCCCCGCCACGACGGCCGGCAGCGGCTGCGCCGCCCTCGACCAGGGCAACGTGTGGGTCTGCGACTGTACGACCCTGTTCGGCCCGTGGAAGCCGTTCAACGACGCCTGCGGCCGCGACCAGACCATCCCCGTCGAATGGTCCGAGTGGCTGTGCGAGACCTACGCCGCCGACGACCTGTTCGACACCACGGCGACCACCGGCGACGAGGACCCGTCCGACACGACGGCGGGGACCGACCCGACCGAGCCGCGCACCGACCCGACGACCGGCCCCGCGACCACCACCGGCGACGGCGACGATCCTCCGCTCGGCTGCAAATGCACCTGCGAGGTCACGCCCGAGTGCTGCGACGACTCTCTACCGTGACGATTCGCGCGGCGACGACATGTCTTAAAAGACAGGTACCCTCGCGTGCTGCGACGGCTCTCTGCCGTGACGATTCGCGCGGCGCGCTCGTCACCGCGGAGACCCGCCGCGTCAGCTTCACGTCCGATTGAAGCCCGCGAGGACTCAAGCCCGCGGGAGACTCAAGCCCGCGCGAGAACTCAAGCCCGCGCGAGGGCAAAGCCCCTCGCGCGTCACTGCGAGGCTCAGCGGCCGCGCAGGTTGCCGGCGACGAAGTCCCAGTTGACCAGGTGGTCGAGGAACGTGTCGATGTACTTCGGCCGCGCGTTGCGGAAGTCGATGTAGTACGCGTGCTCCCACACGTCGATCGTCAGCAGCGCCGTCTGGCCGTGCTTGAGCGGCAGGTCGGCGTTGCCGGTCTTGGTCACCGAGAGCTTGCCGTCGGCGAGGACCAGCCAGGCCCAGCCGGACCCGAACTGCGTCGTCGCGGCGTTGGCGAACTCCTCGCGGAACTTCTCGAACGAGCCGAAATCGCGGTCGATCGCCGCCGCCAGCTCGCCGGTCGGTCGCCCGCCGCCGTTCGGCTTCATCGAGTGCCAGTAGAACGTGTGGTTCCAGACCTGGGCCGCGTTGTTGAACACGCCGCCGTCGCTGCGCAGGATGACCTCTTCGAGCGGCAGCTCCGCCTCGGGCTTGCCGGCGAGCAGCTTGTTCAGGTTGTTCACGTACGCGGCGTGGTGCTTGTCGTGGTGGAACTCGAGCGTCTCGGCGCTGATGTGGGGCGCGAGCGCGTCCTTGGCGTAGGGGAGTTCGGGAAGTGTGAACGGCATGGAGATCCTCGGGGTGCGGAAGCACGAGGTCCGCAGGGGGGCGGACGGGCGCCTCGGGTGGGAGCGTTGCCTTACCAGATCCTCGGCCACATGCGGGCACCCGCGCCAACATATTGGCAGAATGCCAATCTTTTGGCACGGCAGCGAGCTCGTCCGGTGGGGCCCGCAGGCCGCGCAGGTCCAGGCTGACTCTTGGGACAGCTACATCGATTGACACGGCGACGCATGCTCACTGTCACGATCCGTCCCCGTCGATCCGCGGACGCGACGCTTCGACGACCGGCGACGCTTCGCTTCCCGGCCCAGCCGGAGATCTTTCAACGCCCCATCCTCTTCTCCTTTCGAACCAGAGGTCGCCCGTACGAGCTGCCGCCGCCTCGTCGCCCGCGCGGGTGCGAGCGCCCGTCGGTCGCGCCGCGAGCGCGCGCACGGCCTCTGCGGCTCCGCGCGCGCCCTCGCTCCCCGCGGGCCCTGTGTTTTCGCGTACCTTCGACTGGCGTCACCATGTCTGCCCCGACCGCCGCCACCACCGCTTCCGACTATCAGCGCGACGACGACGGCCGGGGCTTGCTCGGCGCCATGCGGGCGCGCTTCGCCGCTGCCACTGCCGGCGGCGGGCCGCTGTTCACCAGCGCCGCCGGCGATCTGTGGCCCGTCTTCCTCGCCGCCGTGCCCGAGCACCTACGCCAGTGGCACGATTGCGCCGCCTGCCGCCGGTTCTTCGAGCGGCACGGCGCGCTCGTCCGCGTCGGCGAGGACGGCGAGCTCGTGTCGGTGCTGTGGGCTCCGCAGGACGTGCCTGCGCCCTACGTCGCCGCCGTCAAGGCGCTCGCCGACGCCGTCACGCGCGCCCCGATCGACGGCGTGTTCCTGTCGTCGCGGCCGCAATGGGGCCAGCCGCAGACCGGCGATTGGTGGCACCTCTCGCTCGAGCCCGCGAAGGCGCAGCTGTTCCCCGCCTCGCCGGTGCGCACCGCCTCGCAGGCGGCCGCCGACCGACGCGTCGATCGCGAGACCCTCTTGCGCGGCCTCGCCGAGTTCCCGCTCGACCTCGTGCGCCAGGCCCACGCGCTGCTCACCACCGACAAGCTCTACCGCTCCGAGGCGTGCATCAGCGTCGCCGCGTGGCTGCTCGCGCTGCACGAGCGGCTGGCCGCGACCGCCAACCAGCGCGTGCGCGACAACCTCGTGTGGCATGCCGTGGACGCCGCGCCCGTCGGGTTCGCGCGCGTGCGCAGCACCATGATCGGCACCTTGCTCGAGGACCTCGCCGCCGGGCTCGCCTTCGACGCGGTCAAGGCCCGCTTCGACGCCAAGATGCACCCGCTCGCCTATCAGCGGCCGACCGCGGCGCCGAGCGCCGGCAACATCGCCCGCGCCGAGGAGATCGTGGCCAAGCTCGGGGCCGCGGGCGCGCTCGAGCGGCGCTTCGCTCGCCTCGCCGACATCGTCCCGCTGTGGACGCCGGCCGCGGAGAAGCCCGCGCGCGAGGAGCGGGGCGTGTTCTCCCACCTGCGGCAGCGGGCCTCCGCGACCACCTGGCACGACGTCCCGCCGACCGTGATGACGTGGGACAAGTTCATGCGCACCGTCCTGCCGGGCGCCGAGGGCCTCGAGTTCCTGGTCCCCGACCGCAACGACTCGTACCTCGGGCTCGTCACCGCCAAGAACCCCGACGCCCCGCCGATCGTGCAGTGGGACCGCGAGGACGCGCGCAACCCGGTCACCTGGTACCTCTACGTCGACGGCTCGCAGCCGGCGCGGTGGAACCTCAAGCCCGGTCAATTCCATCCGGTCACTGCCGTCACCTATCAACCCTCGATGTGGGGCGACGCGGCCAAGTTCCCGCACCACGGGCAGAAGGTCATCTTCCTGCTCAAGGGCGCCAGGGACCTCGAGTACACCGGCGGCGCCGGCTTCTTCCCCTCGTTCCTCAAGAGCGAGTACCACGAGATCCGCAGCACCCTCGAGGCTTACGCCAGGGGCGCCGTCGTCGACGGCAAGGACGACGCCGAGGCGTGCGGGATCTGCCTGCAAAAGGGCACCACCTGGGACTACACCTTCCGCGTCAGCGGCAAGGGCGGCGTGCGCCTCGTCTACAAGCTCGACCGCTGGGATTGACAGCAGGCGCGAAAACGCTCAAACCCTCGTGGTGGCACGCGGCGGGCCTGTCGAGTACGGTGAGGTCTGCATGCGCACCCTGGCCCTCGGCGCCGCGCTCCTGTGCGGCGCCGCCTGCATCCCCTTCGAGCCGTACTGGCTGATTCAGGACGCGAGGGTGCTCGGCACGCGCATGACCGTCGTCGAGCCCGGCGGTTACTCGACCCTCGTGCAGGTCCCGTACGGCCAGCGCCGCGCCAGCGGCCTGCCGCTCGACACCGTCGAGCTCGAGTGGATGGTCGCCGCGGTCGACGACGACGAGGTGCAGCCGCCGATCTGGCTGGCGTGCACCTGGCCCAACTGCATCGACGATTACTACCGGACCGGTCACGCCCTCTACGACTGCCCGCACCCGCTGCCGCTCGACATCCGCTGGGCGTGTCGGCTCGGCGAGGGCCACACGGTCCGCGTCGGCTTCGCCGGCGCCTTCGGCCTCCAGTCCGGCTTCGCCTACGGCGGCCTGTCGGTGATGGCGATCGGCAGCCGCACCCCCGAGGTCGCGTCCGCGGCTTGCCTCGAGCGCTACGGCGCCGACCCACACGCCGGCCTCGAGAAGTGCCTCATCGCGCGCGACATCCACGTGCTCGGGCCGCTGTGGGCGGTGTTGCCGTTCGCGCCGGAGCTCGGCGAGCTGCCGCTCGAGATCTTCGGCCAGGAGCCCGACACGCACCCTGACATCGTCGGTTTTCGCGTCACGCGCGAGCGCGGCCCCGAGCGCCTGGAGCTCCTCGTCGAGCTCGACGACACCGTGAGCGTGGAGCCGGGTGAGCACATCACGGTGTTGCCGCTGGTGATCGGCGGCGCGCAGGAGTACAGCGATTTCTTCGACGGAGACACCGACGGCCCGGCCGAGCCGGAGCTGCACCCGGGGTACGAGTTCATCTCCACCCGGGTGCAGCTGACCGCGCTCGTCGACGAGTTCGCGGCCCCCGAAGATTTCTCGTACGAGGCGGCCATCGAATGGCTGGTGCCGGAGCACCCCGAGCCGATGACGATGTTCGTATCGACCCGTGACAATCGGGCCGGCCGCGGCTTCGCCCGGCTGCACTTCGTCAGCGACGACCGATGATCGCGGCGGCCCTCCTCGTCGTCCTCGCCGCGGCCCCCGCGGCCGCGAGCGCCACGCCGGCGCCGGCCGAGCGCGCCGCGCGAACGACCGTGCAGGGCAGCCTGCGCAGCGCCGGCGAGCGCACGCCGGTGGTCGGCGCCAAGGTCTTCGCCACCGCCCGCCGCGGCCCGGCGTGGACCCGCGAGGCCGTCTCGGGCGAGGATGGCCGGTTCATCCTCACCGACCTGCCGGCTCCGGACTTCATCCTCACCGTCGTCGCCGCCGAGCATCAGCGGCTCGAGCAGCCGACGACCGCCCCGTTCTGGCGCCGGCGCAAGCCGCCGGTCATCTACCTGCAACCGGTCGGCACCGGCAGCTATCGCACGATCGTCCAGCAGGAGCGCACCGCCCGTCCGAGCCCGTTCAGCGCCCGCCTCTCGCCCGACGAGATCCAGGGCCTGCCGGGCAGCCAGGGCGACCCGCTGCGCGCGCTGCAGAACCTGCCCGGAGTGGCGCGCGCCCCCGGCGGCCTCGGCCTGCTGGTCCTGCGCGGCGCCACCCCCAATCAATCACAGGTGTTCTTCGGCGAGCACCCGCTGCCGCGCGCCTTCCACGTGCCCGGCCTCGCCAGCGTGGTCCAGACCGGCGTGCTGCAGGACTTGCAGTACGTCCCCGGCAACTTCTCGACTCACTACGGCAACGCCGTCGGCGGCGTCGTCACCATGACCCCGCGGGTCGGCCGACGCGACGGCCTGCACGGCCACGCCAAGCTCGACATCACCTCGGCCGGCGCGCTGGTCGAGGGCGCGCTCGGCAAGGGCTCGTTCTTGATGGCGGCCCAGCGCGGCTACCTCGACCTCGTGCTCAAGGCCCTGCCCTCGGACGTGCGCGGCGAGCAGTTCATCCGCCCGCGCTACAACGATTACCAGCTGATCTTCGACCACCCGGTCGGCCAGGGCGCCACCCTCACCGCGCGGGTCCTCGGCGCCACCGACACCATCGAGTACCCCGACACGACCTACAGCGCCGGCTCGAACTTCGCCCTGCGCGCCGGCTTCCACCGCTTCGACCTCGCCTACCGCAAGCGCCACGGCACCTGGGACTTCCTGCTCGCGCCAGCGGCCCGCCTCGACCGCACCGTCTACGAGAGCAGCCAGCTGTACCGCCGCCGCAGCGACGTCGTCGGCCTGCTGCGCGCCGAGCTGACGGCCCGCCCGTCGCGCCGGTTCCACGTCACGCTCGGCGTCGACACCCAGGTCGATCGCTTCATCACCCGCATGCGCCTCGCCGAGCCTTCGACCGGCGGGCCGGCGGCGCCCCCCGGCGACGAGACTCCCGACACCGCCAATCGCGGCGTCGTCTCGACCAGCGGCCTCTACGTGTCGTCGATGATCGGCGGCGGCCGCTTCACCCTGTTCCCCGGCGTGCGCGTCAACGCGTTCACCGCCCCCGACAGCGCCGCCTTCGCCGTCGACCCGCGGGTGCTGGCCCGCGTGGTCGCGCACGAGCGGGTGATCTTGCAGTTCGGCGCCGGGCTCTACTCGCAGGCCAGCCAGCGGAAGATCGAGCAGACCTCGGGCTTCATCTCCAACTCGCAGAACCCGTACGGCGGCACCACCTCGATCGCCGGCTTCGGCCCGCTGGTGCTGCCGGGCGCGCTGCGCTACCTCGACGCGCGGCTCGAGTTCGACCCGCGCGGCCGCGTCGGCGCCGCGCGGGCCGTCCAGCTCAGCGCCAACGTGCACGTCGACATCACCCGCACCCTGACCTTCGACAGCACGGTCTTCTACCGCCGCGTGCGCGACAACCTGCCGCTGCTGCTCGACAGCCCGAGCCTGCCCGACGCCGGCACCCAGACCTGGGGCATCGAGGCGATGCTGCGCCACGACCTCACCGCGCGGCTGTTCGGGTGGGTCGCCTACACCTTCATGGTCTCGAAGCTCGGCTACGCCACCTGGGACGTCGTGCGGCCCAATTTGCCGGCCGACTTCGACCAGCGGCACAACCTCGTCCTGCTGCTCGGCTACAAGCTGCCGCGGCGGTGGTCGATCGCCGGCCGCTTCCGCGTCGTCACCGGCCTGCCGTACACCCCGCGGGTCGGCGCGCAGCTCGAGCAGGGCCAGTGGACCCGCCCGCTCGACGGCCCGGTCAACAGCGCCCGCCTGCCGGTGTTCCACCAGCTCGACATCCGCATCGATCGCACGTGGGTCTACAAGCGGTCGATGGTGGCGGCCTACCTCGACGTGCAGAACCTCTACAACCGCCAGAACCCCGAGGGCGTGCTCTACAACTACGACTACTCCGACCAGCGCGCGGTCGTCGGCGTGCCGATCTTGCCGGTGCTCGGGGTGCGCGTGACGTACTGAGCGCGGCGGGCTCGACCGTGCCGCGTCATCGCGTGTCGGTCCCGTGACCGGCGCGTGACGTGGTTTCGGCGCGGCGCTAAGCTCCCGCCCTCATGACCGACGAGAAGGACCCCCCGGCGGTGCTGCAGGCCCGCCTCGCCAACGAGCGCACCCTGCTCGCGTGGCTGCGCACGGCGGTCGCGCTGATGGGCTTCGGCCTCATGGTCGCGCGGCTCGGCGTGTTCCTCGACACCCTCGCCATGACCTCGCACGAGCACCTGCGGGCCGCCGGTCAGTCGCGCTGGACCGGGGCCGCCCTGCTCATCACCGGCAGCACCGTCGCCATCATCGGCTCCCACCGCGTCCGCGCCTACGCCCGCGTCATCGACCCCAAGAGCAGCCCGCCCGGCGACCGCGGGCTCTACTTCACCGCCGCGCTCGTCATCCTGCTGGGCGTCGGCCTCGCCACCTTCGTGGTCGTCATGTACTGAAACCGGCATGTCCTGGAGGACATGCCGGTTCGAACATGCTCCGGGGAGCATGTCCCTCAGAACATGTCGCGCATCCAGCCGACGAAGCGCTTGCCGATGCCCGGGCGGCGCTCGCCGCGGGGCTGATGGATCTCATTGACCGCCGCCATCGGCTGGTGGGCCGCGCCGTACAGCACCAGGCCGACGCCGGTCGAGAACTTCGGGTCCTGGATCACCTGGGCGAACCCGCCCTCGGTGAGCGACGGCTGGCCGCGGCCGAAGCTGGCCCCGTGGACCGGCATCCCGCGGCGGACCGGCATCTGGAACACGTCCTCGACGATCTCCGTCATGCCCTCCATCTGCGACCCGCCGCCGGTGAGGACGATGCCCGAGCCGGCCATCTCCATCATCCCGGACTTCAGCAGCTCCTCCTGCGCCATCAGCAGGATCTCCTCGACGCGCGGCTCGATCACCTCGCCGAGGAAGCGGCGGGGGAACGCCCGCGGCGGGCGCGGACCGACGCCCGCCACCTCGACCACCGCGTCGCCCTCGATCATGCTGACGAGCGCGCAGCCGTGGCGGCGCTTGATCGCCTCGGCCTCGGCCACGCTGGTGTGCAGCCCGTGGGCCACGTCCTGGGTGATGCGGTGGCCGCCCATGACGATGACCGAGGTGAACACGTTGGTGCCCTCGGAGTAGATCGTCAGGTCGGTGGTGCCGCCGCCGATGTCGATGAGCACCACGCCGAGCTCGCGCTCGTCCTCGTGGAGCACGCTGATCGCCGAGGCCAGCGGCTGCAGCACGACCTCGACGACGTCGAGGCCGGCGCGGTTGCAGCACTTGATGATGTTCTGGACGCTGGTGGTCGCGGCGGTGATGACGTGGGCGCGGGCCTCCATGCGCACGCCGCTCATGCCGATCGGGTCCTTGATCTGGCCCTGGCCGTCGATCATGTACTCGAGCGGCAGGGTGTGGATGATCTGGCGGTCGAGCGGGATGTTGACCGCCTTGGCCTGCTCGAGCACCCGCGCGACGTCGGCCTCGGTGACCTCGCGGTTGCGCATGCTGACCTGGCCGAGGCTGCTAAAGCCGCGGATGTGACCGCCGGCGATGCCGACGAACACCGACTGGACCTCGACGGCCGCCATCTGCTCGGCCTCCTGGATCGCCTGGGCGATGCTGTTGGTGGTCGCCTCGATGTTGACCACCACGCCCTGGCGCAGGCCCTCCGACGGACAGGTCCCGACGCCGATGATGTCGATGCCGCTCTCGGTCACCTCGCCGATGATCGCGGCGACCTTGGTCGTGCCGATGTCGAGTCCGACGATCACTTCTCCGACTTCTGCCATGGCTACGTTCCTAGTCGTACTTCGGGATGCCAGAAGCAAATTTGTTGCCGGAGGCGGCCTTCTTCTTCTTCTTGCTCTTGGACTTGGTCGGGCCGCTCGGCTGATTCGCCGCCGGCGCCTGAGCGGCTGACTCTTGGGTCATGTCCTTCGGGGCAGGCTTGGCGCCGGCGCCGCGGGCCAGCACCGCCGCCTCGGCGGCCGGGTCGAGGAAGCTGGCGACCACGCGCTCGGGCGTGCCGGGGGTCGCGTCGAGGTCGAGGTGGACCACCGCCAGCTGCTCGGCCCGCTCGCCGAGCGCCGCGCGCAGGGCGTCGAAGCGGGCCAGCTTGCCGGCGACGTCGCCGCGGCCGAGCCGCAGCGCCGCGCCGGTCTTGGCGGTGTAGAGCGCGACCGCCCCGCCCTCGTCGACGTGGACCTCCGACAGCCGCGGCCGCGGTGTCTCCTGGTAGGTCGTCAACGCCGCCAGCCCGCGGCGGATCGCCGTCTGCGCCCGCGCGTCACCGGCCACCAGCTGCTCGCGGTCGACCCCGGTGATCACCGGCAGCTCGCCGCGCTCGCCGTCCTCGAGCCGCTTGAACGGCACCCCGTCGCGGTCGATCAGGTAGAAATAGCCCGACAGCAGCGCCGCCGCGGCCTCGTGTTCCTCGACCTCGACGATCAGCGTGTCGGGCAGCGAGCGCTGGACGCTGGCGCGCTTGACCCACGGCTCGGCGGCGATCTTGGCCTGCAGCGCGTCGGTGTCGACGGCCAGGATGTTGGTGCCGGGCTCGAGCCCGAGCAGCGCCTGCAACCTGTCCACCGGGACATGTGGCGTCGCCTGGTAGACCAGCGACTTGGCCTCGAAGCGGGCCGAGGTGGTCACGTATTGGTAGCTGGTCTGGACCGCCAGCAGCACGCCCCACGCCAGGGTCACGGCGATCGCCAGGCGAGCGGCGAGGCTGAGCAGCCGCCGCCC
Source organism: Nannocystis bainbridge (assembly GCF_028368995.1). Classification (GTDB taxonomy): domain Bacteria; phylum Myxococcota_A; class Polyangia; order Nannocystales; family Nannocystaceae; genus Nannocystis; species Nannocystis bainbridge. The sequence goes on from NZ_JAQNDL010000001.1 coordinate 2,973,556, forward strand.
GCGCGCGCCGACCCGCGGCACCGCGGCGACCATCGACCGCAGGCCCATGCGCGGCACGTGCACCGCCGGCTTGGCCCCGGCCCGCGGCGCGTCGACGCGGCGATTGACCCGCTGCCCCGCCCGGCTGGTCGTCACCGCCGGCTTGCGCGCGACCGGAGCCGCCGCTGGCACGGGCCGCGGCCGCGCCTGCTGGACCCGCCGGTTCTGCTTGCGCGCCGTCGCGGCGTTCGCGCGAGGGTTGTTTTGGAAGAGACCCATGGCGAAGAGAGCGAGCCTGGCGACTATCAGGCGCTCCATGTGTGGGCAAGAAATCGGCGCCGTGTGGGACTGAACATCCGCGCAAGCGCGCGCCCAGGCCGCCTCGCGCGCGCGCACCCGCGCGAGCCACGACCTGGCGCGAAGGACAGGTTGATGCCCGCGCACAGGACATGTCCCTTCGGACAGGCAAGGCCTCAGCGCACTCGACCATTCACGCCCGCGATGACGCGTGCCCGAATCTCGTGACCGGACATCGTCACGCCTCGACGGCGTCGCGTCGCGACTCAGAACGACTGCGGCGCCTGAGCGCCGCTCGGCGGGCGGCGGAGCACGCCGTACACCGTGCCCGAGCCGGTGCTGATCGCGGCCTGGTTCGTCGCCGAGGTCATCACGGCGACCGCCTCGCCGCCCATCTTGCAGGCGCGGGGCCGGACGATCTGGCGGAACTTCTCGTCCATCGGGTCCATCGTCCCGACCTTGCCGATCGTCACATAACCGAGGATCTCCCACTCGCCGCCTGGCCGCATCTTCTGCATATCGGCCTGGACGAACTCGAGCGGACAATTCGCGTCGTGCGGCGGCGCAAAGATCATTCGTGTCTCGGAGATTTGGGAGCACGATACCGTGGCTGCAGCAAGAAGGATCGGGATCAAAGATCTACGCATCGCGGCCGAGGTTACAGAGCCCCGCGCAGTGATGTCAATGAACGCCGGGCCCACGCGACGCTCGGCGGTCCTTCGGCTTCCCGCAGGGGCAACTCCGCGGCCCTCCGCGTCACAGCGGGAAATCACCGAGCGTCGGCCGCTGCAACCAGTTGCGCTCGGGCCAGCCCGCGCCCTGCTCCGCCGCGTGCATCGTGAACGCCATGCGCGAGGTCGCCGAGTGGTTGTGCGAGCTGCGATGCGGCAGGTGATCGTCGAACACCACCACGGTACCCGCCGGCACCTCGAGCGCGACCGCCTCGTCGTCGGTCGGCCACGGCGACGGATCGAGCGTGCGCAGGGTGCCGACGCGGGCGCGCCAGTCGACCTCGTAGCGCTCGCGCAGCGGCGAGCGGTGGCCGCCGGGCTGGACGTAAAGGCAGCCGTTGTCGCGCCGCGCGTCCTCCAGCGCGATCCACAGGCCGGTGACACAAGCTGGCTCGCTGATCAGGTACGTCGCGTCCTGATGCCAGCGGACCTCGCCGCCGATGCGCGGCTGTTTGAAGATCAGCATCGTCTGCCACAGCACCGGCGCGACGTGGCCGACGTCGCGCAGGAGCGCGGCGAACTGCGGCAGGCGGCAGAACGCGGCGAACGCCGGCACCCGGTCGTGCAGCGCGTGGCCGATCTTGTTGACCGCCAGCCGCGGCGGGTAGCGCAGCTGGCCGCTGGCGTCGAGCGCGTCGGCCTCGAGGAAGCAGTGCACGCCCTCGGCCGAGGCGAAGAAGGCGTCGTCGCGGCCGGCGTCGCGATCCTTGGTGGTGAACACGGTGCGCTCGGCCGCGGGGTCGAAGCGATCGACGATCGCCAGCGCGGCCTCGCGGATCGACGCGAGGTCGGCGCTCTCGATCAGACGCGGCAGCACCAGGTAACCACGCGCTTCGAACTCGTCGATCTGCTCGGGGCTCAGCATCGTCTCAACTCCTGACCCGCCGCGAAGTCATGCCCACGGCATATCATCGGCCCGGCTCCTTGCCCGTAGCGATCGTCTTGGCGGCGGCGAAGATCTGCTGGCGCAGCCACAGATGGCCCGGGTCGTCCTGGTGGCGCTCGTGCCACACCTGGCGCACCGTGAAGCCCGGCACCGCCAGCGGCGGCGCCAGCGTGCGCAGGTCGAGGGCCGGGCCGAGGCGCCGCACCAGCCGCGCCGGCGTCGTCAGCACCAGGTCCGAGCTGGCGACGATCAGCGGCGCCGCCAGGAAATGCGGCACCACCAGCGCGATCTGCCGCGCGTGGCCGAGCTCGGCCAGCTGCCTGTCGACCGCGCTCTGCGACCCGCCGCGCACGCTGACCAGCACGTGGCGCAGCCGCAGGTAAGTCGCCAGGTCGATCGTGCGGCGGACCTCCGGGTGGCCCTTGCGGCACACCAGCACCATCTCCTCCGAGAACAGCGCCTGCTGCTGCAAGCCCGGGCTGGCCTCGAACACCACGCCGACGCCGACGGTGACCGCCCCGTTCTCGAGCGACGCCGCGAGGTCGCTGAGCTCGAGCGGGCGGACGCGCAGCTGCACCCCCGGCGCCGCCGCCGACACGCGGGCCAGCAGCGGCGGCAGCAGCACCGCCTCGATGTAGTCGGTGCTGGCGAGCACGAACTCGCGGCGGCTGGTGCCCGGGTCGAAGCGGGCCGGCCCGCTCAGCAGCGCGCCGACGTCGCGCAGGGCGGCCCGCAGCGGGACCAGCAGCTGTTCACCGCGGGCAGTCGGGATCATCCCGCCGCGGGTGCGGACCAGCAGCTCGTCGCCGAAGGTCGCGCGCAGGCGCGCCAGAGCGTGACTCGTGGCGGAGGCGGTGAGCCCCAGCCGCGCGCCCGCCCGCGTCACGCTGCGCTCGCTGAGCAGGGCCTCGAGCGCGACCAGCAGGTTGAGGTCCACGCCCTGTAGTTGCACGCCATGCATCCTATCATGAAAACGATGCGCTTGCTGCAACTCCGGGCGAGGCGCACGATGTCGGCCGAGGACGAGACATGAGCAAGCGAATCATCCTGATCACCGGGGCGAACAAGGGCATCGGCTTGGAGACGGCGCGGCAGCTGGCGCGCGAGGGCCACACCGTGATCGTCGCGGCGCGCGACGGGGCCAAGGCCGAGGGCGCGGTCGCCGAGCTCGCCCGCGACGGGCTCAAGGCCGAGGCCGTCACGCTCGACGTGACCGACGCGGCGTCGATCGCCCGCGCGGCCGAGCAGGTCGGGAGCCGCCACGGCAAGCTCGACACGCTGATCAACAACGCCGGCGTCGTCAACGAGCCGTGGGGCACCACCACCAGCCAGACCACGCTCGCGCAGTGGCGCGACACCTTCGAGGCCAACGTGTTCGGCCTGGTCGCGGTGACGCAGGCGTTCCTGCCGCTGGTCCGCAAGAGCGAGGCCGGCCGGATCGTCAACGTCAGCAGCATCCTCGGCTCGCTGACCCTCCACGCCGAGCCGTCGTCGCCGATCTACGACATGAAGTCGGTGGCCTACGACTCCTCGAAGTCGGCCGTCAACCAGTACACGATCCACCTGGCCCACGAGCTGCGCGACACCACCATCAAGGTCAACTCGGCCCACCCCGGGTGGGTCAAGACCGACCTCGGCGGGGAGCAGGCGCCGATGGAGGTCGAGGACGGCGCGAAGACCAGCGTGTGGCTGGCGACCCTGCCGGCCGACGGCCCGACCGGCGGCTTCTTCCACATGCACGACCGGCTGCCCTGGTAGGCTGGCTATCGGGACATGCTTGAAGGGACATGCCCAGGCGGGCATGTCCCTTCGGCAATTCCTGGACGGATGCTTGTGCGTGCTGCCGACCAGGGTCGCGAGCGCGATCCCGCTCGGCCGCGGTGAATGCGGTTTATCGCGAGGCGCGATAATTTTCTCGTGCTCCTCGGATCACGGGCCCTCGTCGAGGCACACAACCTACGTGACCCACCGCCCCGCCGAGCCTGACCGCGCTCCATCCACGTCGCTCTCCTCGGTGATGCGCGCGGCTCGGGACCGACTGCTCGACCGGCTCGACGCGCTCCCGCATGCCGCGGACGAGCCGGCTCCGGCAGCGTGGCAGGAGCACGAGGAACGCTACCAGTTCGGCGCGCCGTTCGCGGCCGGCGGGCTTGGCGTAATCCGCAGGGCTTACGATCGGCGACTCCGACGCGTCGTCGCTGTGAAAGAGCTGCGCAGCGGCGATCCCGCGGCCGCGCGTCGGTTCGAGCTCGAGGCAGCGATCACCGCCCGCCTCGAGCACCCGGCGATCGTACCGCTCTACGACGTCGGCCGGTCGGCCGACGGCGAGCCCTACTACTGCATGAAGCTGGTCGACGGTGATTCGCTTGAGCAGTTGCTCGGCGAACAGACGACGCTGGCCGGTCGTCTCGTGCTGCTCGAGCACCTGCTCACGGTCGCCGACGCGATCGCCTACGCGCACGACCACGGGGTGATTCACCGCGATCTCAAGCCTTCCAATATCCTGGTAGGAGCGCATGGTGAGACGGTGGTGATCGACTGGGGGCTGGCCAAGGATACCCGCGGCGAGGTGTCAGCCGAGCTCGTCGCCTCGCAGCAGACCGAAGCGCCGGAGGACGCCACGCTGACCGACGCTGGCACCATCGTCGGCACGCCTCGTTACATGCCGCCGGAGCAGGCCCGCGGCGAGAAGGTCGACGCCCGCAGCGACGTGTTCTCGCTCGGAGCGGTGCTTTTCCACCTGCTCGTCGGTCGCCCGCCCTTCGCCGGACTCGAGCGGCAAGCGGTGCTGCACCGCCTGGCCGACGACGCGCTCGAAGACCCCCGCCCGCTCGCCGCCGCCGCGCCGCTCGAGCTGTTGGCGGTCGTACAAAAGGCCATGTCTCCGCGGCCAGGCGACCGCTACCCGGGGGCGCAGGCGTTCGCGGCCGACCTCCGCCGCTTTCTCACCGGTCGGTTGGTCGACGCGCACCATTACCGGACCGACGAATTGCTGCGCCTGTGGCTGCGTCGCCATAGCGGCGCGGCGACGGTGGCCGCCCTGGCGCTGATCACCCTGGCCGCGACGACGCTGATGTACTTACGAGCGGTCGGCGAGCAGCGTGACCGGGCCGAACTGGCGCGCGCGGAGTCCGAACGTCGAGCCACCGGCGCCGCACTCGCGCAGGCCCGCGCGGCGCTCGGCGAAGATCTGGTGGAGTCGCTCGCGCTGCTGCGACCCCTCGACCTGGCCGCGCCGGCCGACCTCCGCAGCGCGCGTCTGATCGCCCTTGCCGCCGCGGCGCGAGGCGCTCCCGATCGCGTGCTGCGCGGGCACGTGCGATCGGTCGGGCACCTGGCCGCGCTCGCAGACGGCGGGCTGGTCAGCATCGACGGCGGCGGGGCGGTATGGCGATGGAACTTCGGGACAGGTTCCGGAAGACAGATCGTCGACCTCGCTTCGCACTCGGGGACCGTGATCGCAGCCGCCGAGGCGCCGGTGTGGGCGGCGCTGGCCGACGAGCGTGCGCTGGTGTTTCGCGGTGACGAGCCGCCGGAGCCGATCGAGCTCGCGCCGCTCGGGCAGATCAACTTCTCGAACCGGACGCACCGTTGGGAGCTTTCGCGCGGCGGCGAGACGCTGGCGGCCCTGCAGACCATCAACCGCGTCGAGGGGCGAGAGTTCGCGTCGGCATATCTGTGGGACCTGCGGCAGCAGCCCGCGCGTCGGGTCGAGCCGGCGCTCGCGGGCGTGTACGACGTGGTGATGAGCCCCGACGGGCAGACTCTAGCGCTCTTTGACCTCCTGCACGGTTCGCTGCTCCAGCGCGACGGTGCCACCACGCTGCTGCCCGAGCTCGGCGGCTGGCGGCGGTTCTCGCCGAAAGGCGACCTCCTGGTCGGCAGCAGCGGCTCGCTCGACCTCGCCTCCGGAACGCGCCGGGAGCACGAGGGCAGGCTGCTCGCGGTCACGCCTGACGACCGCGCCCTCGTGTTGCGGCCGTCCGGACGGACATGGGCCTCGCCGGAGGATCAGCGGCTCGCCCTGATCGACCTGCGGACCGGCACCGAAGTTTGGGAGACCGACTTGCAACCATCGCGCGAGCTCCGTGGTTCGCTGTGGGAACAGGGTGGCGGTCTCGTGACCACCCCGCGCGGTGATCGCTTCGCGCTGCGGTACCAACACAACTGGATCCTGGGGTCGATGACGACCGGCAAGGTGCTGCGGATCCTCGAGGTCGGCGACGCCACGCGCGCGACGTTCCTCGCCGACGGCAGCTTCGTCGCGGTCCACCATCACGACTTGTGGCTGTGGGATCCCGAGCCATTGTCTGGACCGATAGGCAGCACGTGGATCGCCGCCGCGCCCGATGGTCAGCACATATTGGTGACAGCGAGGGACGACGAACCCCTGCACGTCCTCGCTCGCGCCGACGCGAGCACCCGACCGCTCGGTTGCCCGGTCGACCCCGAGGCATGGAAGCGCCGCGCCTGGTTGACTGCCGTCGTGCTCGATGAGCGCGGACGCGTGCTGGCGCGGACCGCCGAGGGCGGGGCGTGCCTGCAGGACGAGACTGGCGCCACGCGCACCCTCGCGGTCGACGGCACGATCACGACGGTCGCTCTGTCGCGGCGCAGCGAAAGTTTCGCCGTCGGGCTCGAGGATGGGCGCGTCCTCCTCTACGGCCGTGCCGACGCCCCGCTGTCGCAATGGCAGCTCGTGGGGCCGCTGGAGCGGCTGTGGGCGCTGACGGGCGGCGCGGACCTCATCGCTGCGACCCGCGAGGGCCAGGTGTTCGCGCTGCGTTCAGGGCTGGCCGCGCCGCTGTCGCTGGGCACCCTGCGCGAGCCGCAGGAAGTCAGTGCGATCGCCGTCGCGTCGCACCCGACCAGCGCGACCGCGGTGCTCGGGCTACCGCGCGCCGATCGACTGCTGTTCTACGCCGGCGGCGAGATCACGTCCCGCCCGGCCGTCCTTCTGAAGCCGAACCTCGCGTACAGCCCGAGCGGCGCCCGGGCGGCGATCACCCTGGCCGACCGCCGCCTGCTGGTCGTGACCGGCGCGGACGATCCGGGCCGCGAGATCGCCCTGCCGGAAGGTCACGACATCGACCCGTGGCCGGCGAGGCTCTCCGGGACTCGCGCGCTGCAATTCGTCGACGAGGACACGATCGAGGCGTTCAGCGACTCGTCGTGGCGGGTCCGGGTCGACCTCGAGCTCGGCGAGGCCTTCGTGATCGAGCACGAGACCTCGCTCGGCTCGCTCGGCCTCGGGCTGCGAGCGCCCGATGCTGCCGAGCTGTTGCGCGAGCTAGGTGCCCGTTATGAAGTGATCGACCCTGTCCCGAGGGACAGGCTTGAATTCGCGGCGTGGCTCGCCGCGCGTACCCGCTGAGATCGAGCTCCTCGACAGCGCACGTGCGACCGCCAAGTCGCGCGCGGGCAGCCGTGGGCCGAGCGAGGATGAAAAGGAGTTGAATGACATGCAGCGAATGAATGGAGCATTGATGGTGTGGCTCATATCGGCGTGCGTCGATCGACCGATCGATCAGACCACGGAGACAGGCTCTTCAGGACAGGGCGGTTCGTCGAGCACGACGCACTCGACCGGTACGGGCGATCCACCGGTGCCGACGACCGGCGAGACGCCGCCTGTCGATCCGACGACCTCGAGCTCGGGCGAACCGCTCACGAGCTCGTCCACCGGCGACCCAGAACCGGCCTGCGGCGACGGTCACACGGACGCAGGGGAGATCTGCGACGACGGCAACGCGGTCGACGGCGACGGCTGCAACGTCGACTGCGACATCTCGGGACGACTCTTGTGGGAGCGGTTGTCGGGCGCGACCGGGCGCGACACCTACCACGACGTGGCCGCGCTCGCTGACGGCCGGATCTTCCTCGGTGGCGCCGTGCATCCGGCGGGCGGTACGCAAGATCGCTGGCTGCTCGGCCTCGACGCTTCGGGGACGCCGCAGTGGGAGCGCCGCCTCGACGCCGGCGACGCGATCGAGCGGATCCTGGCGGTCGCCGCCGACGAGGACGGAGTATACGCAGCCGGCTCGTTCACCGACGACGACGGCCACGACCTGTGGATCGGCCGCTTCACGCTCGAGGGCGGGGCTCTGTGGGAAGCGACGGTTAGCTCGGGCTTCGGCCCCGATCACGCGAGCGACCTGACACTGCTGCCGTCTGGCGGCGTGATCGCGGCCGGTCTCCTCGCCACTGACGAAGGGCCGTCGCTGTGGCTGCGCAGCTACTCGCCAGCGGGGCAAGTGCAGTGGACGCAGACCCTGACGCCCACGTCGACCGTCGAATACCCGCTCGGGCCAGGCCTTGTGGCCTCTCACGAGCAGATCGTCGCCGGCTTCGGCGACGCCGACGGCACTGCCCTCTTGATCGGCGCGTCACTCGTCGACGGCAAGCCCTCGTGGGTGCACACCGCGGCGAGCAATACCGCGATCTTCGGCGTCGCGCTCCTGGCCGACAGTGACGTCGCCACGACCGGCCGCCGGCTCGGCGAGGAGCTGTTCGTCGGTCGCCACGTCGTCGGCGGGGCGCAGACGTGGACCTCCAGCGCTTGTCTCGGATCGATGGGCCACGCGGTCGCCGTCGACGCACACGACGACATCGTGGTCGTCGGCGTCACCCACGCCGAACCAGACCGCGATGTGCGGCTCTGCAAGTTCTCGTCAGTCGGCGAACTCCGGTGGTCGCAAGCGATCGCAAGCGCGTTCGGCGACGACTCCGGGCACGCGCTGACGATCGTCGAGGGCGAGCAGATCCTCGTCGCTGGCGAGCGCGACATCGGCGGCGGACAGACCGACGGCTGGCTGGCTATGTTCGCGCCGTGACGACTCGCCGAATGCACCGAAGGACATGCTCCAAGGAGCATGTCCTTCGCGCCAGGCCCCGTGACAGCCCGCGAAACGCGAAAAGGGACATGCCCCAAAGAGCATGTCCCTCACCTCAGGCGCCGGGTGCTTCAGCGGATGAAGCCGTTCTCGTCGCGGCGGCGCAGGAACGCCGGGATCTCGCTCGGGTCGCTGCCGACGGCCGGGGGCTCGAGGCGCTGCGACTGGCGCAGGCCCTGCTGCTGCTGCGGGTGCACCGGCTGCTGCTGCTGCGGGTGAACCTGCTGCTGCGGGTGCACCTGCTGCTGCGGGTGCGCCTGCGGGGCGCTCGGCTGGCCGATCACGCCCGAGCGGCTCATGCTCGACGAGCTGGCCGAAGGGACAGGCACCGAGGTGGCGCGCTCGTGGATGCCGAGGCGGTCGGCCATCGACTGGCGCAGGCTGCTGGAGCTCTGCTGCGGCTGCGGCGCAGGCTGCTGCTGGACGGCCGCGAACATCGGGTTCTGCTGCAGGGGCTGCGCGCTCGGCATGCCGAACGGGACCTGGACCTGCGAGCGCCGCTTGCCCGGCGGGCTGGTCATGGTCGAGCGGATGACCTGCTCGAGCTCGTCCTCGGCCGGCGCGTGGCGGTCGAAGCCGGTGGCGATGACGGTGATGCGCAGCGCGTCGCCCATGTTGTGGTCGATGACGGCGCCGAAGATGATGTTGCAGTCCTCGTGGGCGGCCTCTTGAATGAGAGAGGCGGCCTCCTCGACCTCGTGGAGCTTGAGGTCGGGACCGGCGGTGATGTTGATGAGGATGCCCTGGGCGCCGTGGATCGTGACGTCCTCGAGCAGCGGCGAGCTGATCGCCTGCTGGGCGGCCGCGAGGGCGCGACCCTCGTCGTGGCCGATGCCCATGCCCATCAGCGCGCGGCCCTGGCCGGACATGATGGTGCGCACGTCGGCGAAGTCGACGTTGATGATGCCCGGCACGGTGATGAGGTCCGACACGCCCTGGGTGGCGTGCTGCAGCACCTCGTCGGCCAGACGGAAGCTGTCGAGCAGGCTGGTGTTCGAGCTGGTGACCTGCAGCAGGCGGTCGTTCGGGATCGTGATGAGGGTGTCGACGGCCTGCTCGAGCTTGTCGATGCCGGCGTCGGCGAACCGCAGGCGGCGCTTGCCCTCGAAGCGGAACGGCTTGGTGACGACGCCGACGGTCAGCGCGCCCATCTCACGGGCGATCTGCGCGATGATCGGCGCAGCTCCGGTGCCGGTCCCGCCGCCCATGCCCGCCGTCACGAACACCATGTCGGCGCCTCGCAGCGCCTCGGCGATCTCTTCGACGCTCTCGAGCGCGGCCTCGCGGCCCTTCTCCGGGTTGGCGCCCGCCCCGAGCCCGCGCGTGACGTCCTTGCCGAGCTGGATCACGGTCGGGGCCATGCTCTTCTCGAGCGCCTGCACGTCGGTGTTCGCCGTGTAGAACTCGACGCCCTCGACCTTGTTCGTGATCATCGTGTTGACGGCGTTGCCTCCTGCCCCGCCGACGCCGATGACCTTGATCTTCGCCTGTTGAACGATTTCCTCGAGTTCGAACTGCGCCATACTGCCTGCCCACTTTCCCGCCAGCCTGCTGGCCTGACGGTCATGTGCTTCGCTTCGCACTACGCAGTTATCCGAGCCGATCGCTCATTGCAAAAAATTTGTGTTCTTCACGAGGGCATGTAGTCGGGTGTAGGTCCGACTCACACTCTCGCAAACCGGGCCCTGGCAGCCGAGCGGCGGCGAATCCACGGCGACGATCCTCCCGCAGGGCGTACGGCCACCCTCGCGGGTCCGCGGCCGGTATGTCTCATGGGACAGGTTTTCCCTTCGAATCGTGCAGCCGGGCCCGCCGCCCGCGTGCCCGGCTCGAGGCCCTCGATCACATCGGATCGTCGCGGATCGTTTTTCAGGGAGATCGGACGCGCCCCCCGCTCGCGACCGACGAAGTCGGCTGTCCTCGCGGACAGGACCGGTGCTCAGGCTTTCAGGTCCCGATCACAGCACTCCGATCGATCGGCCAGGGCCGGGAGCGCAGCAGGCGCGACGACCATGCCCGAGCCCGATCGACGGAGCAAATTTCGGGCCTGAAGACCCCGATCCGCCAAATTGTCGCGGTCCGGCGATCCACACATGCGGATCGGGGCACCAGTCCCCGGGGACAGCTCGGCGATTGGCCGCGAAGGCCCGGAAAGCGCCCCTGAGGGCCACCAGGAGCCCGTTGCGCGTCGATTCGGGAGGGCCCAGAGGCCGCAGGCCGACCAGGCGGTCTCCGCGAGCGATCGGCGATGGGCCGGGAGAGCGATCGATGATTCGCCCGCGTGCGGCGGAGGACCGATCGGCGAATGGCCCGGGCGCCCGCGATCGGTCCCGAAGGACAGATCGGCGATTGGCGGGCACGCGGCCGCTGCCCGATCGGCGATTCGCGCCGCGGCCACGAATCAGCGCAGGGCAGCCCGCATGGCGGCGACGACTTCGGGAGCGAGCGAGCGGCCGAGCCACAGCGCCTCGGCGAACACGCCCTGCCACAGCAACATCTCGAGGCCGTCCTGGACCCGGGCGCCGGCCGCCTCGGCGCGGTCGAGCAGGCCGCCCGCCGGCCGCGGGTAGACGATGTCGACGACGCGAGCGCCAGGGGCGAGACCGGCGACCAGGGCGGTCGCGGGCGCCGGGTAGTCGGTCGGGCCGTGGGCCATGCCGACGGTGGTGCAGTTGACGAGGAGGTCGACCGCCGCGCCGCCGCCGATGGCGTCCCAGCCGACGGCGACGACAGGCCCGCCCGCCGGCAGACCGGCCGCCAGCGCGGCAGGATCGCGGCTGACCCATCGGACATGTCCTCCGGGACCGAGCAGCTCGCCGGCGATGGCGTCGACGACGGCCCGCGCGGCGCCACCTGACCCGAGGACCATGGCCTGCTGGACATGTCCCGAAGACATCTCGCGGACGGCGGCCGCGAAGCCGCGCCCGTCGGTGTTGTGGCCGACGATCGCGCCGCCTGTGAAGACGAGGGTGTTGACGGCGCCGATCCGCCGCGCCTCGGGGCCGAGGCGGTCGCACAGGGCCAGGGCGGCCTGCTTGTGCGGGACCGTGAGGTTGAGCCCGCCGAAGCCGAGCGCCCGGGCGCCGTTCACGGCCTCGGCCAGGCGCTCGGGCGCGACGTGAAAGGCGAGGTAGCGGTGCGGCAGGCCGAGCGCCGCGAACGCGGCGGCGTGCATGGCCGGCGAGCGCGAGTGCGCGACCGGATCGCCGAGCACGCCGAAGCACTTCGTTAGCTCACCGCCGTCGGTCGTCATCACCGCGCAGGATACCGCGAACGCACGCGACCGGCCGCCGCTGCGCGGACGCTCGCAAGGGACGCCACGCCCCTCGCGGCGCTCGCGCCCGCAGCATCCTGTAGGATGACGCATGAGCACGATCCGGGTCACCTTCGTCGACGCCGCCGACAACTCCGTGTTCGGGGAGGCCGACGTGCCGGCGGAGCACCTGCCGGAGTCGTTCACCACGGCGACGACGATGCGCCTGGGCGACGGCGAGTGGCAGGTGGAGCAGGCCGACCCGGCCGAGCGCCACGAGTTCTTGGCCAGCGGCCGGCTGCGGCTGGTGTTGCACGAGATCCAGTGGGTCGACCCCAAGACGATCCTGTTCACCCTGCCGACGCTCGAGGACACGATGCCGCGGCTGCTCGACGAGCCGGCCGACGGCTTCAGCATGCACGAGGACGACTGGCGCCAGCGCGAGCTGGTGTCGATCGCGTTCATGCCGGAGATCGAGGCCGAGCTGGCGGCGATCCGGGCGGTGCTCGCGGCTCCCACGGGCGGCGGGTTCGCCAACCTGCACGTGCGCGAGCGGATCGCCGAACCTCTGCGCGATACGGGCCTCGTGCTGGCAGAATTGCAGCTCGCGTTCGGTCAGCCGCCGCGGCGCGACCTGGGACTCGGCGGCCTGCGCGTGGCCGACGGGTTCGTGTTCCTGCCCATGGAAGCGCCGGTCTACGGCCACGAGCACGAGGGCCGGGTGGCGGCGCTCGGGATCGTCGACGAGCTGCCACCAGCGCTGGCCGAGCTGGCGCGGCGACGCGAGCTCGTGCTGGTCGACTGGTGCGCAGCGACGGTCACCGAGCCAGGCCAGTGAGGCGTGAGCCGTGAGGGCGCTGGCCCGCCCGGGCGCCTCCGCGATCGCGCATCCACGTGCCGCCTCGCGAGTCGTCCGCGGACATCACGATCAGCGTGACTGGCCACCTCGGCGTGGCCCGAACGAGCACGACGCGTCATCGTGACGCGCTGGCGATCGCGAACGAGCACGACGCTTCATCGTGACGCGCTGGCGATCGCGAACGAGGACGACGGCCGGCGGGCCACGTCCTCGTCCCCTCGTGGAAACCGCCGTTCAGCGCGAGCGGCCGCCGAGGCGCGGCGCGATCAGGTCCGCGATCTCGCCGCGCTTGGGGAAGCGCTGCAGCTGATCTTTGGAAAAAATCCGCTCGCCGTCGACGAGGATGTCGAACACGCCTCGATCGCCGCGGTGGATCTTGCACGCGATCTTGTCGCCGAAACGGGCCTGCAGGTCGGCCACCAGACCGGTGGCTTGGGGCATGTAGTTTCAGCGCACGCAGTAGTAGATGTCGATCTGCATGCGCCGATCCTAGCACGTCACTTCGCGGCGGCTGACGTCGGCTCGGCCGGCGCGGCGGGCTGAGCCGGGCTCGTGATGCCCGGGACGCTCTGGTCGCCGATCGTCGCCAGCGAGCCCGGGCAGTCGAGCGCGCCGAGGAAGGCCACGAGGTCGTCGATCTCGGCGTCGCTGAGGTTGCGGTCGGCGTAGTTCGGGTCGAGGTCGGGGCGCTTCGGGCCCCCGGCCATCGTCTTCACCGCGGCGCGCAGGTCGGTCACGCTGCCGTCGTGGAAGTACGGCGCAGTCCGCGTCACGTTGCGCAGGGTCGGCGTGCGGAACTTGTAGAGGTCGGCCGGATCCTTCGTCGCGTCCATGCGGCCCTTGTCGGGCCCCTCGCCGGCGTCGGACAGGCCGATGCCCATCTTGTGGTAGAGGTCGTCGCTGAAGTTGTCGCCGCTGTGGCAGGTGGTGCACGAGCCCTTGCCGCGGAACAGCTCCCAGCCGCGCTGCTGGGCCTCGTTCATGCTGTTCTTGTCCCACGCGGTCGCGCCGCACAGGAGCGTGCGCTCGTAGGCCGACAGCGCCTTGGCGACGTGCTCGGGCAGCACCGGCTCGCCGGCCTCGAGCCCGAACTCGCGGGCGAACGCCGGCGCGTACTCGGGCAGCGCGCCGATCTCCGCCGCCTTGGCCGCCAGCTTGTCCTCGCCGACCGCCATGTTGCCGCCCTTCCACGCGCCGATCGCCTGCTTCTCGAGCGAGGCCGCGCGGCCGTCCCAGTAGTGGGCGGTGTGATAGGCGACGTTCCAGATCGTCGGGGTGTTGCGCGCGAGCAGCTTGTCACCGGGGCCGAGCGCCTTGGCCCGCCCGTCGGCGTTGCCGAGCTCGTTCTGGTGGCAGCTGTAACAGCTGCGCGTGCCGTCGACGCTGAGCCGCTTGTCCATGAAGAGCTGGTGCCCGAGCTCGACCTTGGCCGCCGTCATCGGGTTGTCGGCCGGCACCTCCGGGGCGCGCATGCCCTGCGGCAGCTCCCACGCGTACTCCTCGACCGGCGCGGGCTCCGGCGCCGGTTCGGCCGGCCTGGCGTCGCTCGCCTTGTCGCCCCTGTCGCCCTTGTCGGCCTTGTCGGCCCCGGCGGCCTTCGGCGCGTCGGGCTCACCGCAGGCGAGCAGCGTGCAGAGCCCGCCCGCGAGCGCGGTGCGGAGGCGAGGCGAGGATGCCAGGTGGAGGTTGCGCGCGTCCATGCGCGGCACCCTACACCAGTTCCAATGCGGCCCCAAGCACGCCGCAGCCGGACGACTCGCCCGCGCGCCGGGGCTCGAGTATCCTGCGTCGGCGATGAAGCCGGAAGAGCTCGGGCCCATGCGGACGCTCCTCTTGCAACGCCGCACCGAGCTGCTCAAGGGCGGCGACGTGCCGGTGGAGTTCGAGCAGCAAGAGGTGGTGACCAGGCCCGACGAAGACGCGGCGCCGCTGGTCGAGATGACGCAGGTCATCGCCTCCAACCGCAACCGCGCCCGCACCGAGGCCCTGGCCGCGATCGAGGACGCCCTGCGCCGCATGGTCGACGACCCGGAGGAGTTCGGCCTGTGCGAGGCCTGCGACGAGCCGATCGCCCAGCGCCGCCTGGTGCTGGTGCCGACCGCGACCCTGTGCGCGACCTGCCAGCGCGAGGACGAGGCCAACAGCTCCCGCGGCCGCAGCCGCCGCCACCTCACCGACTACCGCTGAAGGCTGGCCGCAAAGACATGCCCGATCGGGCATGTCTGCCCGGACATGCCTGTGTGAGCATGTCCATGGGGACATGTCGGTTCAAGCAGACCGCGAGCACGAGCCCGGCCGGTCTGCGCGCCCCGATGCCGGCGTCGGCGAGCGATCCGGGCGGGGTCCGGCGCGACGCGATCCACGCGCGAGGAGCCCAGGACGCCTGAGCGACCCGGGCATGGCCCGGCGACCGAGACCCGCGACCGAGGTGGGTGGCGCCTGGGCCGAGGACGGACGCCGTGCTGCGCACGCGAGCGCGACGTCACCGAGGCGCTGAGTCGAGCGCGCCCGTGCCGCGCACGCGAGGCCTCTCCGAGGCGCCGGGTCGAGCGCGCGGCGGGCGGGCGCCTCTCGCGCTCCGCGGATCACGCGAGCGGGTAGTCGGTGTAGCCGCGCTCGCCGGGCGTGTAGAAGGTCGAGGGGTCGCCCTGGGCCAGCGGCAGGCCGGCGCGCAGGCGCGAGACCAGGCGCGGGTTGGCGATGAACGGGCGGCCGAACGCGATCAGGTCGCCCCGGCCTGCGGCGAGGTCGGCCTCCGCGCGGGTCGCGTCGTATTCGCCGGAGAGGATCAGCCGACCGCCGAAGTGCTTGCGGATCTGCGCCTGCAGATCGGCAGGCACGACCTTGCCGCCGAAATCGACCAGGTGGACGTACGCGAGCCCGAGCTCCGAGAGCCCACGCACCAGGTGGACGAACACCGCGTCGAGCTCGGGGTCGACCGCCATGCCGTTGAACACCCCGTGCGGCGACAGACGGATCCCCACTCGCCCGGCGCCGATCCGCGCCGCCGTCGCGCGCGCCACCTCGAGGGCGAAGCGCGCCCGACCCTCGACCGTCCCGCCCCAGCCGTCGCTGCGGTGGTTGCTGGCGGTGTTGAGGAACTGATCGATCAAGTAGCCGTTGGCCCCGTGCAGCTCGACGCCGTCGAAGCCGGCCTCGCGCGCGAGCGCGGCCGAGCCGGCGAAGCCCTCGATCACGGCGGCGATGTCGGCCTCGCTCAGCTCGCGCGGCACCGGGTGCGGCTGCGGGCCCTCCTGGTCGGTGTACATCGCCCCGCCGAGCGCGACGGCCGACGGCCCGCGCACTTCAGCCCCGGGCGGCAGGTTGAGCGGATGCCCGACACGCCCGGTGTGCATGAGCTGGACGAAGATCTTGGCGCCGCCGGCGTGCACGGCGTCGGTGGCGTCGCGCCAGCCGCGAGCGTGCTCGGCGTTGAAGAGGCCGGGGATCCGCGCATAACCGAGGCCGTCGGCGGCGGGCGAGGTGCCCTCGGTGACGATCAGCCCGGCCTCGCTGCGCTGGCCGTAGTAGGTGGCCATCAGCGCGTTGGGGAGGTTGCCGGGCGCGCGGCTGCGCGTCATCGGGGCCATGACGACGCGGTTCTTCAACTCGAGGTCGCCGAGCACGATCGGGGTATAGAGGAGCTCGCTCATGGGCTTCAACATAGTGACGGCCGTGCGAGCAAAGTAGATGCTCCGCCCGCAACACATTGTTGCTCCCAGCGGGCCAATCGACGCCATCATGAGCCGATGGCACCCCGCCCGCTCGAGCCGCTCGACGCCTTCATCGCCCGCCTCCGCGGCTCCGCCGCGACGATCGCGGCCCAGCCGGTGCGCTTCGGCGGGCACCACTTCAGCCACGCGGTGACGCTCGAGCAGGGCCGCTGGCGGGTGCGCCCGCTGGTCCTCGACCGCGCCAAGGCCGACGCTTTTTTAAAGGAGCGCGGCCACTTCATGCCGGAGAACGCGGAGGCGCTCAGCGAGCCCGGCGACCCGGTGCGGCTCGAGGCGGACAGCCTCGAGGCGCTGATCGAGCTGATCGAGCGCGAAGCGTGGCCGATGTGGTAGCGCTTCGGGGCCTGTCTTCATCGACATGACTTGAAGGACATGTTCGCATGGACATGTCCTTCAGAGCTATGCGCGAGCGCTCACTGCGAGCGGGCGATCGCCACCCGCTCGAGCGCGGTGTTGCTGACGATCGTCGGCGCGAACCAGCTGCCGCCGACGCGCCGGGTGTGCCGGGGCGTGTGGGCCTGGCCGTCGAGGTAGACCAGCTCGAGGTCGGCCTCGCCGAGGCCGGCCGCCAGCGCGGGCGCGCCGTAGATCGCGGGGCTCGGCTGCAGCACGACGGCGGCGGGCTGCCAGGCGCCGCCGGTGAACAGGGCGACGTAGAGCTGGCCGTCGAGGCCGCGGAAGGCCAGCGCCGCGGCGCCGCCGGGCAGCGGGGCGAGGGCCGGCGGCGCCGAGGTCTGCGCCCCGGGGACCTGAGCGGCCGCTGACCACGCTCCGGCGCTGTAACGGCTGAAGCGGAGCTGCCCGCCGCCGTTGACGGCCTGCACGGCGAGGACCTGATCGTCGCTCAAGGTGACGACGGCCGGCTGGCGATCGAAGGCCTGGGTCTCGCCGTCGACGAGCTGCTGCGCTTGCCAGGCGCCGGTACGCCGGCGCGAGGACAGCTGGTTGCTCTGCGCGCCGTCGTGAAACACCAGCAGCGCATCGCCGGCGAGCGTGGCGACGCTGCCCGGCCCGGGGCCGAAGCTGCCGACCATCTCGGCCGCCGGGTTCCACGAACCAGCGGTGAAGCGCGCGTAGTAGTGCTGGAAGTTGTCGCCGTGGAACACCGCGTGCGCGCCGGCCCCGGCGGCGCTGATCGTCGGCGCGGCGCGGGTGGTGCCGGCGCCGATCTGCGCCGGCGCGGACCAGGTGCCGGCCTGCCAGGTGACGTAGCGCAGCTGATTGTCGGCAGGGTCGCCGAGCTTGGTGTGGCGGAACACGCCGACGCCGACGCCGTCGCTGGTGATCGCGAGGTCGAGGCCGTCGACCGTCGGCGCGGCGATGTCGGCCACCGTCCACGCGGCGCCGTCGAACCTGCCGCCGAGCATCGCCGAGGCGTTGCCGCCGAGCAGCAGCGCGAACTCGCAGGCGTCGCAGTCGGGCCCGCCGCAGTCGACGCCGGTCTCGTCGCCGTTCTCCTGGCCGTCGTCGCAGGTGGCGACGGTGCAGTCGTTGGCGCAGGCGTCGTCGTCGATCGGGTTGCCGTCGTCGCACGCCTCCATGCCGGCCCACAGCAGGCCGTCGCCGCACTTGGCGGCCTTGCACGCGAGCGTGCAGGCGGCGTCGTCGGCGTTGAACATGCCGTCGTCGCAGACCTCGCCGACGTCGGCCTGGACGATGCCGTCGCCGCACAGCGGCGACTGACAGTCGTTGCTGCAGTCGTCGTCGTCGACTTCGTTGCCGTCGTCGCAGGCCTCGTTGGGGCCGACCAGGCCGTCGCCGCACGCGTGGAGGCTGCAGTCGGCCTTGCAGTTGTCGGCGTCGTCGTCGTTGCCGTCGTCGCAGGCCTCGCCCGGGTCGAGCTGGCCGTCGCCGCACACGCCACCGCCGGTGCTGGTGTCGGTCGTGGTGTCGGTCGTATCGGTCGTCGTGGTGTCGGTGGTCGTGGTGTCGCTCGTCGTGGTGTCGCTCGTCGTGGTGTCGCTCGTCGTGGTCGTCGTCGAATCACTCGTCGTCGTCGAATCAGTCGTCGTCGACGTGGTCGTCGGGTCGCTCGTCGTCGAGGCCGTCGTCGAGGTCGTCGGTGCGTCGGTCGTCGTCGGGCCGGTCGTCGCGCTGACGAACGAGGTGCTCGGGTCGTCGGTGGTGCTGCCGCCCGTGCTGCCGGTGCTGGCGGTGCCGTCGTCGCCGCAGGCGGGCACGAGGAGGGCGAGGACCAGCGCGGGGACGTATCTCGACATGCCGGCAGAATAGCGGCTGGGCCGGCCGCACCGCGGACAAATCACGCCGAGGCCCCGCCCGCAGAGGCCGGCGTCGCGCCGCGACGAAGGCGCAGCTCACGGCGAGCGAACGCCGACCGTCCATGCTCACGATCGCCGCACCCGTGCCCGACGATGGATGGCTAGCGCCGATCCGCGGGGCCAGACGATTACGAGCGCCGCAACCGCGCCCGGCGATGGATCGCTAGCGCCGACCCGCAGCGCGCGGACGATGGCGATCGCCGGCGGCTATACCTTGAGGGTCCGCGCGATCGGCAGGTTGCGCACGCGCTGGCCGGTGAGGGCGAAGATCGCGTTCGTCAGCGCCGGCGCCACGGGGGGCACGCCCGGCTCGCCGACGCCGCACGACGGACCGTCGTCGGCGACGATCTCGACGTGGATCGCCCGCGGCGCCTCGGGGAAGCGCATCAGGCGGAAATCGCGGAAGTTGCTCTGCACGGTCGCGCCCTGCTGCATCGTGATCTCGCCGTAGAGCGCGTGGCTGAGGGCGAAGATCACGGCGCCCTCGAACTGCGAGCGCACGCGTTCGCGATTGACGAGGGTGCCGGCGTCGAGGCAGGTCCAGACCTCGTCGACGGCGATCTTGCCCTCGGGCCCGTGGACCACGCTGACGACCACGGCGACGTAGGTCAGGAAGCTGCGGTGGACCGCGAGGCCGAGCGCGCGGCCCTGCTGCTTGCGCTGGTCCCAGTCGGCCAGCTCTGTCACCCGCTCGATCACCCGGCGGTGGCGCGCCGTGTCGATCGGGTGCTCGGTCAGCGATTGACCGTAGTTGGGCAGCATCTCGACCCCGAGCTCCTCCGGCGTGACGATGCGCGGCGGGCCGATGATCTCGAGCAGCGTCTCGCGCGGGTCGCTGCCGCGGGCCTCGGCGATCTCGGCGATGAAGCTCTGGACCGCGAACGCGTGATAGATGTTGGCGACCGAGCGCAGCCAGCCGATCCGCGTATAGGCCCGCGCTTCGCAGTTCTCGGCGCGCACGTTGGCGATCGCCAGCGGGACGTCGAGCACGCCCTGTTGCAGCTCGCCCGGGGCCGACAAAGCGGTGTCGCTGAAGGTCGAGCCGATCGGCGGGAAGGCGGTGCGGTGCTCCCACGCGACCACCTTGCCGTCGCCGTCGAGCCCGGCCACCAGCCGCTGGGTGCTGACCGTATGATAGTAGTCGTGCTGGATGTCGTCCTCGCGGGTCCACTGGATCCGCACCGGCGCGCCGGTCGCCTTGGCCAGCAGCGCCGCCTCGACCACGAAGTCCGGCTTGGATTTGCGACCGAAGCCGCCGCCGAGCATCGTCACGTGGATGGTGACGTTCTCCTCGTCGAGCCCGAGCGCCTGGGCCACCGAGCTGCGCGAGGCCTGCGGGTTCTGCGTCGCGGCCCACACCTCGCAGCTCTGGCCGTCGAACGTGGCGACCGCGGCTGGCGGCTCCATCGTCGCGTGGGCCAGGTGCGGCACGTGGTACACGGCCTCGACCTGCCGCGCCGCGCCCGTCAGCGCCGGCCCGACGTCGCCGACCTCGCGGACCACCACGCCCGGCAGGCCGACGGCGGCCAGCAGCGTCTTGCGGTAGGTCTCGGAGTCGTACTCGCCGTTGGCGCCGGCGGCCCAGGTGATCTCGAGCTGGGCCCGGCCTCGCATCGCCGACCACGTGTCGTCGGCGACCACCGCGATCCCGCCGAGCGGCTGGAACGCGAACGGGGGCGTCGGCGCCGGCAACGGCACCACCGCGCGCACGCCCGGGATCGCCAGCGCCTTGGTGGCGTCGTGCGCCGTGGCCTTGCCGCCGACCACCGGCGGGCGGGCGATCACCGCCGTCCGCATCCCCGGCAGCACCACATCGGCGCCGTAGAGCGCCTGCCCGGTGACCATCGCCGGCCCGTCGAGCAGCGGCAGCTCCTTGCCGACGTGCAGCAGCTCGGCCTTGGGCCGGAGTAAAATGTCCTTCGGGACAGGCAGCTTCGCGGCCGCCAGCGCCAGCTCGCCGAACCCGAGCGAGCGCCCGCTGGCCTCGTGCCAGACCGCGTGGTCGTGGGCCGTGCAGGTGCTCGGCGCCACCTTCCACTGCTTGGCCGCCGCCGCGATCAACATCATCCGCGCGCACGCCCCCAGCTTGCGCAGCGCGTCGTAGAAGCCGCGCACGCTGTGCGACCCGTCGGTGTTCTGATCGCCGTACGCCTTGTCGCCGGGCGCTTGCACGATCTCCACCCGGCCCATGTCCGCCCCCAGCTCGTCCGCGATCAGCACCGGCAGCGAGCTGCGCACGCCCTGGCCCATCTCCGAGCGCGCGCACACGATCTGCACCGCGCCGTTCGGCGTCACGTGGACGAACAGGTTGGGCCGCAGGCCCGCGCCCTCGGCCTCCGCCGCCGCTTTGGCCGCGGGGTCGGTGGCCGGCGGCAGCTCCGGCGCGGCGCTGGCGAACGAGCCGAGCGCGAGGCCCGACAGCGCGCCGCCGAGGCCGGCCAGGAAGTGGCGGCGGAGCAGGCGGATCGGCGGGCCCGACATCGCGCTCACTTCTCCTTGCCGCCGGCCGCCGCGGCTTGCTTGACCGCGGTGCGGATCCGCAGATACGTCCCGCAGCGGCACAGGTTGCCCGCCATCGAGGTGTCGATCTCGGCGTCGGAGGGGCTCGGGTTCTTGGCCAGCAGCGCCGCCGCCGTCATGATCTGGCCGGCCTGGCAGAAGCCGCACTGCGGCACCGCGAGGTCGACCCACGCCTTTTGCAGCGGGTGCGAGCCGTCGGGCGACAGGCCCTCGATCGTCGTCACCGCGCGGCCGTCGGCCCGGCGCACCGGCGTCACGCAGGCGCGCACCGCCTCGCCGTCGAGGTGGACCACGCACGCGCCGCACAGCGCCTGACCGCAGCCGTACTTGGTGCCGTTGAGGCCGACGTGGTCGCGCAGCGCCCACAGCAGCGGCATCTGCGGGTCGATGTCGAGGACGTGCGGCTTCCCGTTGACGTGCAAGGTGATCGTCATGGCTGCTTCTCCGCGACCGGACAGGCCGCCCCGTCCGCGACCCACGCGGCCATCAGCGCCCCGAACTGTTCTTGCGTGCCGGGGGCCGGCGTGCGCCCGTGGCCGGGCGTCCAGCCCCACGCCACCAGCTCGTCGTGCGCCGAGTGCTCGACGATCTCGGCCAGCGTCTTGCCGCCGTTGCGCTTGGGATCCTTGATCTGCTCGCACAGCGCCGCCGGCGTCAGCCCGACCCACGCCATCTCGATCGGCGCGAGGTGCCACTTCGGCGCCCCGGGCACGCGCGCCAGCTCGAGGTTCGCGTCCTGATGGCACGACGTGCACATCAGCCCGGCCACGCCCTCGTTGCTCGGGCCGCGCACCACCGGCGGATCGTGGATGCGCGCGTCGTCGCCCTGCAGCGGCGAATCACCGGCCGGGTGACAGTTGCTGCAGCGCGGGTGGAGCATCACCTTGGCCGCCTCGAGGAACAGCGCCCGCGAGCGCGCTTCCCTGTCGGCGATCGGCGCGAACTGCTCGGGTGGGCGCAGCACGTCCGGCTCGCCCTGCCCGATCGTCTGCGCCTGCTGCTCGTGCTGCTTCGCCGGCTCCTGCGCGCCGCGACAGGCGACCAACATCGCCGCCGCGAGGCACGCCAGGGGCACGGAGCATGCGGGCAGGCGCATCGCTCACCGGGTGTGATCGATCTCGGCCGGCGCGCAACCGGCGAGCTCGCCGCGAGCCCCTGGCGTCACTTCGCGGGCACCTTGGCCGGCTTCTTCGCCGCCGGCTTCTTGCCCTTCTTCTTGCCGCCCGCCGGCACCACCACCACCGAGCCGTCTTCGGGCTCGGCGCCGAGAGTCGGATCCTGGTTGAACAGCTTGAGGGCCGCGTCGCGCAGGGTGGTGTTGCCGCCGGACGCGGCGGGCGCGGTGTAGCCGAGCCAGGCCTGGCGCAGGACCATCTGTTCGTAGGTCGCGCCGGGGTCGAGGGCGATCTTGTAGGTCGTGGGCCCGCCGCTGGCGGCCACCGCGGTGCGCTCGATCATCCGCGCCCCGCGCTGGAGCGTCAGCTGGTGGCGCGAGTTGCCGGCCATCGCCTTGATCTGCCGCTTGGCCTCGGCCGCGCCGCCGACCTTGAGGCCGTCGATCGCCAGCAGCACGTCGCCGTTGGCCAGCCCGGCCTTGTCGCCGGCCCCGCCCTGGCGCACCAGCTCGATCGTCGCGCCCTTGTCGGCCTGCTCGGCGAACACCAGCTCGAGGTCCCCACCTGTCTCTCGGACCATGTCCAGCTTGTAGCCGGCCTGGCGCAGGTGCTTGCCGTACTCGATCTCGTCGAAGCCGTGCACGTACTTGCGGAACAGCTCGCTGACCTCGGCGCCCGCGGCCCCGCCGGCGGCGACGAAGGTGGCCTCGAGCTCGGTCGGCGAGATGCCGGCGCCGGTGTTCTTCCACCGGCCGTAGAGCTCGCGCATGACCGAGTCGAGGCTGCGCTGGCCGCCGGAGATCCGCCGGAGCTCGATGTCGAGGGCGAGGGCGATCAGCATGCCCTTGTTGTAGTAATCGACGTAGCTGTTGCCGCCGTCTTCGGGCCGCAGCCACGCCTCCCACGAGGCCTGCTCGACCGTCATCTGCTTGCGCCCCGGCGACTCCTGCAGGCGCCGGATCTGCTCGCCGAGCGCCTCCATCGACTCGGACTCGCTCGCCAGCCCGGCGCGGGCCAGGATCACCCACGCGTAGTAGCTGGTGAAGCCCTCGGAGAACCACAGCATGCTGGTGTGGACCTCGCGCTCGTAGGCGAACGGCCCGAGCACGCCGGGGCGGATGCGCTTGACGTTCCACGCGTGGAAGAACTCGTGGGCGGCCGTGCTGAGGAACTTGCGGTAGGCCGCCGGGTCGCCGAAGATCCACGGCTCGAGCCCGATCACGGTGCTGTTGCGGTGCTCGAGCCCGGCGCGACCGCCCGGGCGGAGGTGCAGGATGTACGTGTAGTCGGTGAACGGCACGCCCTCGTCGCCGCCGAAGATCGCGTAGGTCGCGTCGGCGATCTTCGTCAGGTCGGCGGCCAGCTTCTTGTCGCTGTAGTTGCCGATGCCCTGCAGGGCCACGTGGAACTGGACCTTGCCGGCCTTGAAGTTGATGGTGTCGACCTTGCCGACGTGGACCGGCGCGTCGACCAGCATGTCGTAGTCGTTGGCCTTGAACGCCTTGCCGCTGCCGCCCGCGCGCGGCAGCGCACACACCACCTGCGCCCCCGGCAGGCCCTCGATGCGCAGCTCGATCGGGCGCTCCTTGTGGCCGACGGCGTAGGGGAACAGATACACGCCGTTGAAGAAGCCGAACTCGTCGTCGAGGAAGGCCCCGGCGATCCCGCTGTAGGCGCCGCGATAGACGCGGTAGCGCAGCTTGAACGGCTGACCCCCGTGGGTCACGCGCCAGGTGATCTCGTCGACCTTGACGACCGGGATCGGCTTGCCGCCGGCGGTCTCGGCGACCATGCCGCGGATGTTGCGGTGGGCCTCGGTGACGCGGTAGGCGCCCGGGTTCCAGCGCGGCAGCTGCAGGTCGGTGACCTCGCCCGGCAGGTCGGAGAAGCTCAGCTCGACCTGGAATTCGTGGCGATGCGGGTCGTCCATCGCGACCTTGTAGACGAACGCATCGAGCTTCTTGGCCGCCGCCTCGGCGCCCGGAGCCGCCGACGTGGTCGCCGGGTCGACCAGCAAGAGACCGAGCGCCAGCGCCGCGGCGAACCGGCGCTTCGAGAGCAAGCGAGACAGCATGGCCGGAGGATACTCGAACTGCCCCCCGGGGCGCCCGTGGCGGGGCGCCTGCGGCCCGCGGAGCCGCGGAGAAAACGAGTACACTCCGGCGCCTTGTCCCTCGCACCGCCAGCGCGCCCGCCCGCGCGACCCGCCGCCGGCCCCGGTCCGTGGCCGCTCGGGCTGGCCGCCGCCGCGGTCGCGGGCCTGGTGCTGATCCCCGGCCACGGCGCGCACGGCCTGTGGTCGCAGGGCGAGATCGGGGCGCTGCAGCGCGCCCAGGCGGCCCTCGGCGCCGCGCTCTCGGGCCTGGAGCGCAGCCCGTGGCTGCCCGACGCCCTGCGGACGCAGGCGCTCGCGCTCGTCGGCGACCCGGCGGCGATCCGCCTGCCCGGCGCGCTCGCCACCTGTGCCCTCGTGGCGCTGGCCGCCGGCCTGGCTCGCGCGCTCGGCCTGTCGGCGACGATCTCCGCGCTGGCCGGCATGTTCGCCCTGGCCTTCCCGCTGTCGCTCACTCAGGGCCGCCTGGCCCTCGGCGATCCGATCGGCGAGCTGGCCGGGACCGTCGCCGCGCTGCTGCTCGCCGCCGCCCTGGCCAGCCCGCGCCTCGCCCGCGGCCTGGGCCTCGCCGCAGCCGGCAGCCTGGCCCTGGCCCTCGCCGCCACCGCCTCGGGCCTGTGGCTCGGCGTGGTCCTCCCGCTGGCCGCCGCCGCGCTGTGGGGACCTGTCCCCGCGAGCATGTCCTCAGGAACATCTCTAAAAAGGCATGTTCCAGGGGACATGTCCGATGGATTATGCTCTGAAGCACATGCCCATTCAGACATGTCCGCCCGGACATCTCCGGATGACGTCACCGCGAACCTGACCGCCGCGCCGTCCGGCCTCGGCACCGCGAGCCTGGCCGCCGCGCCGTCAGCTTCGTCCGGCCTCGGCGACGCTCCCGCGAGCCTGGCTGTCGGACCGGCGGACGTCTCGTCCCGCCGCGGCCCGGCCCCCGCCTCACCTGTCTCTTCGGACCTGTCCTCGCGGCCATCTCGATTGCAGACCCCGCTGCGGCTGGTGCTGGTCGCCGGCGCCGTCGCGGCCGCCGGCGTGGCCGGCTGGCTCGCCTACAATCAGGGCGACGGCTACATCCCCGCGCTCGGGGCCGCCAAGGACATGGTCCTGCGCGAGCGGCCGCACGTGCGGGGCTTCCACGCCGCGCTCGAGGACTGCGGCTACCAGCTGTTCCCGTGGCTGCCGCTGGTGCTGCTCGGGCTGCTGCAGCCGGGGCGGGCCCGCTGGCCCGCGCTGTGGTTCGCCGTCGGCCTGGCGCTGGCCAGCGCCTCGTCGCTGCTGTACGGCGCGCGCGCGGTGCCGCTGACGGTGCCCGCCGCCGTGCTCGCCGCCGCCGCCTTCGCCCGCCTCGTCTCCCCGCGCACGCCCGCGGCCGCGCGTCGGCTGGCCCTCGTGCTCGCCCTCGCCGGCTGCTGGATCTTCGCCAAGGACGCCCGCCGCACCCCCAGCCGGATCGGCGCCGCCCTGGCGCCCACGCGCGGCGAGCACAACTACCCCGCCGCCGACCTCGGCGCCGCCGACCTGCTGTCCGGCCTCGCCGGCGGGGCCGCCGTCGCGCTTGTCCTTTCGGCCATGTTCTCCGCGCCAGGTCCCGGAGGACAGGGCTCTTCGCGCATGTCGAGAAAGCTCTACGCGCTGCGGACCCGCCTGCCCGGCTGGCTGCCGGCCGCGATCATGGTCGCCTGCCTCGGCCGGCAGGCGTGGAGCTACGGCCGCGACCTGCTGCCGCGGACCAGCGAGCAGTTCTCGCTGCTGCGCCCGCTGACGCGCTGGGCCGCGTGGACCGAGGCTGGCGCGCTGCCGCCGACCCTCGGCGTCCACCGCGTGTCCGACCCCGGCCTCGAGCTCTACGGCCCGGCCCCGGACCTGCGGGTCCCGCTGGCCACCCGCGAGGCGCTGGCCAACGTGCTGCGCCAGCCGGCCCCGGCGGCCGCGCTGATCCGCACCAGCGAGCTGGCGGCGCTGCACCAGACCGCCCGCGCCGGCGGCTTCTCGTTGCACGTGCTCGACGCCAGCAACCGCGACGTCCTCCTGATCGCCAACACCCTGCCGCCGGGCGCGGACGACATGAACCCGATCCGCCGGGTCCTGTTCGACGAGCCGCCGGCGCTGGCCCACCCGACGCTGCTGCGCTTCGACGACTTCGTCGAGGTGATCGCGTGGGAGTGGGACGAGCCGGTGGTGCGCGGCCGCGAGGTCGAGCTGCGCGTGGTCCTGCGCCCGCTCAAGGCCATGCCGAGCGGCAGCAAGATCACCGTGCGGCTGCAGCAGGGCCGGCTGTCGCGCGTCAACCCGATGCCGCACGACCTGGTCGAGAACATCTACCCCCCGCAGTACTGGCGCCCCGGCGACTACCTGCTGCACCGCTTCCGCGTCCACGTGCCGACGCTCGAGATCGTGCCCGGCCCGCACGAGGTGGTGATCGGCATGCGCCGGACCGAGTCCAGCAACTACAAGATCACCGTCCCCGAGGGCGAGACCGGCGAGCACGGCGTGCGCGTGTTCGCCGGCCCGCACGAGTTCGCCGTCGTCGGCGAGCTGCAGGTCTGGTAGACCTGTCCTTCGGGACATCTACGTCGATACCACCCGCGAGGTCGTGCGCACGAACGTGGCGATGTGCTGCGCGCTGGCCTCGGGGTGCTGGTGGTGCGGGCCGTGGCCGGCCGACGGGTACGTCAGCAGCTGCACCGTCGGCAGCGTCTGGTTCAGCGCGTACCAATTCTCGACGGGAAAGACGATGTCGTGGTCGCCGGCGATGTGGAGGATCGGCAGCGTCGTCGCTCGCAGCGCCGCCAGCACCGGCAGCGCCGGGAAGATCGGCGCGGACGGGTCGCCGGACAGGTTGGCGCGGGCGAACTCGGCCGGCACCGGCGGGCTGCGGTCCGTCGTGCGCGCGGCGATGCGGTCGGCCGAGCGCCGGGCCGCCGCGCGGCTCTCGGGCGAGCGCGGCTCGAAGAACAGGATCACCTCGTCCTCGAAATCGTTGACCTCGCGCCCCGCCGTGGCGAAAAACAGCGCCTCCGCCGGCTTGACGTTCGGCCCCGGCGGCGTGGTCCCCAGCAGCACCGCGTGGCTCAGGTGCGTCGGGTGCAGGGCCACGAGCACCTGGGCGACCAGGCCGCCGAGCGACCAGCCGCCGATCACCACCTCGCGCAGCCCCAGCGCCTCGATGAGGTCGCGCGGGTCGTTCACCATCACGAACGGATCGTAGCTCGCGGTCCCGGTCGACAGCCCGAGGCCGCTGTAGTCGAACGTGATCACGCGGAAGCCAGCTGCCACCAGCGCGTCGAGGAAGGCCGGGTCCCAGCAATCCAGGTTGCCGCGGAAGCGGGTGCAGAGGACGATCGGCTGGCCGTCGCCGATCGCTCGATACGCCAGACGGCGGCCGTGGATGTCGATGAACTGATTCGCTGCGTCGATGGCGGACATGCTGCCGGTGTAGCCCCGGCGACGGCGCGGCAAAACCCGACCAAGGTCGGATGCGGCGTCCGGGCGACAAGCGCGAGAACTCGCGGTCCTGTGAATCGCGGGCGCGATCGATACGACGAGCGTGTTGCGACGAAGCCGCGGTGCCATCAATGCTGCGTCGTTCCAGGCACCGCCGAATCGAATCACCACAGTCGCAGCGACGATTCGCCCCGGGCCTGACGCCGTGACGCCTGGCGCTGCGATCGCTCGAGGAGGGCGGGGTCGGGTCCGCTGTCCGGCCTCGCCCGACCCCCCGACTGCGCGATCTCCTCACCCGGCGCCGCGCCGGACCGGCGTTCCGGCGCCCGGCGGCCGCGGCCTGCGGAGATCGCGCGATGCCACCAGCGGCCGGCCCGGGCAGAAACGTGACAGCCGAGACGGATCGCGCGGCTGGCGGCCACCGCCTCGCCCAAACTGTCCGAAAAGACATGCTGTCTCCGCTTCGAAGTCACGACCATCGCAATGCATGTTTCTTCGGACATGTCCTCGGAGACATCTATCTGCGCTGCGACTGGTGCCAATTGTGATGATTCGGCGGCCACCCGGGCAGTCACCGAGGAGGCTTCCTGAACACAACGCGGCGAACACGCAGCATTCGCGCGTTCTGCGTCGTGATAGCTTCCGGCCAATGCGTAACCCTCGTTTCGCCTCTCCTGCCTTCTTCTTCTTGCTCGCGGCTGCTGGCTGCTCCGATCCGTCAGCGCTCACCGACACGTTGGCCACCGACACTGGCACGACGACCGGTACCGGCACCGACACCACGACCGGCGTGTTGCCGACGACCACGGACAAGCCGACCTCGACCACCGACGAGACGACCTCGACTTCGACCACCGAGCCGGGCACCTCGACGACGCCGGACCCGATCACCAGCACCACCGTCGATCCGAGCACCACCACGACCACCACGGATACGACGGCGACCACCGATACCACCACCACGACGGACGCGACCACCGACACCACCACGGACGCGACCACCGACACCACCACGGACGCGACCACCGAGACGACGACGGACGCGACCACCGACACGTCCACGACCACGGACGCGACCACGGACGCGACCACCGAGACCGGCACCACCGAGACCACCACCGAGACCACCACCGAGACCGGCACCACCGAGACCACCACCACCACCGAGACCGGCACCACCGAGACCGGCACCACCGAGACCAGCACCACCGAGACCGGCACCACCGGTGAGCCCGCGTGCACCCCGGGCGAACCCCTGTGCGCCTGCATCGAGAACGAGTGCAACAACGGCGCCCCGTGCGTCCTCGGCGAGTGCCCCCAGGCCTCCGACCTGTGTCCGTGGGAGTTCGACGGCGAGTGCGACGAGGGCACCTTCTGCGACGAGGGCACCGACCCGTTCGACTGCTGCGCCTCCCCGGAGAACGGCGTGTGCGAGGAGCACACCGCCCCCGGCGGCACCTGCTCCAAGGGCACCGACTTCTGGGACTGCGGCTACTGCCCGTGGGTCGACGACGGCGAGTGCGACGACGGCATCTACTGCCCCGAGGGCTCGGACGTGAACGACTGCGCGTGACGCCGCCCGCGCGGACGGGGCTCTGCTAGCCTCGTCCGCGCATGGCCCCCGTCGCCCCGCAGGTGTTCGCCGTCAGCGAGCTGGTCAATCGCGCCCACCGCAGCATCGAGCAGCAGTTCCCGCCGCTGTGGGTCGAGGGCGAGATCACCAACCTGCGGCTCGTCAACAGCGGCCACGCCTACTTCACCCTGCGCGACAGCCACGCCGTCCTGCCGGTGGCGATGTGGCGCAGCGCCCTCTCGCGCCTGCGCCACCGCCTCGCTGACGGCCAGCTGTTCCGCGTCTACGGCCGCCTCGGCATCTACGCCCAGCAGGGCAAGTTCCAGCTGTACGCCGAGCGGGCCGAGCCGGCCGGCCTCGGCGCGCGCATGCAGCAGCTCGAGCAGCTCAAGGCCAAGCTGGCCGCCGAGGGCCTGTTCGCGCGCGAGCGCAAGCGACCGATCCCCGCCTGGCCGCGCACCGTCGGCGTCGTCACCTCTGCCAGCGGCGCCGCGATCCACGACATCCTCAAGGTCGCCCGCAGCCGCTGCCCGGTGCGCATCCTCCTGTCGCCCGCGCAGGTCCAGGGCGACGACGCCGCCTTCAGCATGGTGCGCGCGCTGCAGCGGCTGCAGCGGCGGCCGGGCGTCGACGTGATCATCCTCGGCCGCGGCGGCGGGGCCCAGGAGGACCTGTGGGCCTTCAACGACGAGGGCCTCGCGCGGGCTGTCGCCGCCTGTCCGGTGCCCGTCGTGTCCGCCGTCGGTCACGAGGTCGACATCACGATCTGCGACTTCGTCGCCGACCTCCGCGCCGCCACCCCCTCGCACGCCGCCGAGCTGGTGGTGCCCGACCGCGACGGCTACCTCGCGCGCCTCCACCACGTCGAGCGCCGGCTCGTCCTCGCCACCAAGCGGCGCGTCCTCGACGAGCGCGCCCGCCTCGAGCTGATCGATCGCCGCCTCGCCGCCATCGGCCATCGCCTCGTGCTCGCGCCGCGGCGCCGCCTCGACGCCTTGCTCGCGCGCCTCGGCAACCAGCACCCGCGCGCTCGCCTGGCCCGCGACCGTCGCCTGCTCGTCGCCTTGCAGGCGCGCCTGATGGCCCAGCACCCGCGCCACCGGCTCGACCGCGCCCGCCGGCGCCTGCTCGCCGCCGAGCTCGCCCTGCGTGAGCGCGCCCGGGTGCTCGCCCAGCCCGCGCGCCTGCGCCTCGCTCGCGCTGCCGCGGCCCTGAACGCCCTCAGCCCGCTCGCCGTGCTGCAGCGCGGCTTCGCCGTCGTCTCCGCCGAAGCGGGCGTCGTCACCGACGTCGCTCAGGTCGCGGCCGGTGACGCCGTGCGCGTGGAGCTCGCGCGCGGGGCCTTCTCGGCGCAGGTCACCGCTGTCGAGCCGGTGAAACTACCTTCATGATGAAGCGCGGTTCATCGCCGTTTGCCAGCTGGGGCCTCCGAGCCGCGAGTTGGCCGCTGTCGCCCCGCGCGGGCGGATGAATCCTGTCTCGGCTCTCTTGAACCGCGCTTCTCCCCTCGACTAGGCTGAGCCTCGTTCCCGCCGGCCGGCGCGCCCCGCCGCCTGTCTCGAGGGACATGGCTCCAAGGACAGCATTCGAGGCTTCGCAATGAGCAACCGCAACGTCCCCGCCGACGGGCTCGCCGGCCTGCGTCAGAACCTGCAGTCGGACCTGGTGGCCGGCTTCCTCGTCTTCTTGATCGCGCTCCCGTTGTCGCTGGGGATCTCGATGGCCAGCGGGTTCCCGCCGGTCGCCGGCATCTTCACCGCGATCATCGGCGGCCTGGTCGTCAGCCTGTTCATGGGCGCGCGGGTCACGATCAAGGGCCCGGCCGCGGGCCTCATCGTCATCGCGCTCGGCTGCATCGAGGAGCTGTCGCGCGGCGTCACCCCGGTGCTCGGCTACCAGTACGCGCTGGCGGTGATCGTCGCCGCCGGCGTGGTCCAGATCGTGTTCGGCCTGATCCGCGCCGGCGTCATGGCCGATTTCTTCCCGTCGGCGGCGGTCCACGGGATGCTGGCCGCGATCGGCATCATCATCGCCTCGAAGCAGATGCACGTCATGGTCGGCGTCGACCCGGCGGCCAAGACCCCGCTCGGCCAGATCGCCGAGCTGCCGCAGCGGATCCTCGACAACAACCCCGAGATCGCGCTGATCGGCCTGCTGAGCCTCACCATCCTCGTCCTCATGCCGCGCCTGCGGCACCCGATCGTGCGCAAGATCCCCGCGCCGCTGGTCGTCCTGCTGCTCAGCATCCCGCTCGGCATCTACTTCGACCTCGACCACGAGCACAACTACCGCTTCGCCGGCCACGAGTATCACCTCGCCCCGAGCATGTTGGTCAACCGGCTCGACAACCTGGTCGGGATGATCACCCTCCCCGACTTCTCCAACCTCGCCAACTGGACCTCGATCAAGTGGATCATCGCCTTCGCGCTGGTCGGCAGCATCGAGTCGGTGGCCAGCGCCAAGGCGGTCGACACCCTCGACCCGCACAAGCGCAAGTCGGACTTCAACCGCGACCTCCTGGCTGTCGGCGTCGGCAACACCGCGGCCGGCATGATCGGCGGTCTGCCGATGATCTCGGAGATCGTGCGTTCGTCGGCCAACATCAACAACGGCGCCAAGACCCGCTGGGCCAACTTCTTCCACGGCGCCTTCTTGCTCGGCTTCGTCGTGCTCGCGCCCGGGCTCATCCACATGATCCCCAAGGCCGCGCTGGCGGCGATGCTGGTGTTCACCGGGTTCCGCCTGGCGCACCCGCGCGAGTTCATCCACACCGCGCAGGTCGGCAAGGACCAGCTCCTGGTGTTCCTCGTCACCATCGCCGTCACCGTCGGCGAGGACCTGCTGCTCGGCATCTTCGCCGGCATCGCCACCAAGCTGCTGCTGCACATCATGCGCGGCGCCCCGGTGAGCGCGCTGTTCAAGCCCGACCTCGAGGTGCGCGACATCGACGGCGGCACCACTCGCATCACCGCGCGCAAGGCCGCGATCTTCAGCAACTACATCGGCCTCAAGCGCGCCATCGATCGCGTGCCCGCGCCGCGCAACGTGGTCGTCGACCTGCATGCCACGCGGCTCGTCGACCACACGGTGATGGAGCGTCTGCAGGAGCTCGCGCGCGACATGGAACACGAGGGACGTGAACTGACAGTCGTGGGTCTCGAAGGCCACAAGCCAGTGTCAGGAAATACGCTCGCTGCGCGAACCCGTGCCGCCTGAAATCCATTTCGCGGATCGGCGGGCGCGCCGTCCGCCGAAAACTTGATTTGCGTCTCGTCGAGGGGTTGCGCCCCCCGCTGATTCCTCCATAGACTGCCAACTCCCCGCAGCAGCCTCTGCGGGGAACTGCAGGGAGGAACATCGATGCGAGACGCGGCGAATGAGCACTCTCCACGACCCCTGGCCCAGCGCCTCGCGCTGTACGCCACCCTCGGCGCCGGCCTCGGTCTCGTCACCTGCGTGGCCGTACCGGCCAAAGAGAATGCGCCGTCGCCAATGCAATCGGTGCTGGCCGCGGGGGGGGCCGATCTCCCCGATACATCAATCCCACCGGCGCGCGCGCCGGCCGACCATATCCCACTCGCGATTCCGGTCTCGGCGGATTCCGCGGACTCCCCGAATGCACAATCGGGGTCGTCGCCCCCCGCGCTCGCGGATGCAGCGGCCGACGAGCCGCTGCACGAGGTGTTCTGGACCGCGCACGAGAAACTGTCGCTCGACGCGCTCGCCATCGCCTGGGGCGTCAAAGCCGCGCAGCTCAGCGAGCTCAACCCCGAGCTCGACCGCGGCGCGCCGGTCACCGAGGGCACCAAGCTCCTGGTCTACCGCCACGACCCCGAGCACCCGCCGCAGTCGATCGGCTCGCCCAACCGCGGCAAGCTGCGCAACGGCATGCCCCTGCCCGAAGGGCCAGGTTGGCGCCTGCGCACCCACCGGCCGCGCACCTACGGCACCGTCAACACCATCCGCGCGCTGGTCGACGCCTTCGAGGACTTCGGCGAGCGCTTCCCCGACGGCCCGAAGATCCGCGTCGGCGAGCTGGCCCGCCGCAGCGGCGGCCGCGTGCCCCCGCACCGCTCGCACCGCTCCGGCCGCGACATCGACATCGGCTACATCTTCCACGGCATCGACGACGGCGAGCACCGCTGGAAGTACATGAACGTCCGCAACTTCGACGCCGAGAAGAACTGGGCCCTGGTCCAGGAGCTGCTCGACACCGACCAGGTGCAGACGATCTACATCGCCAAGAAGCTGCAGAAGCTGCTGCACAAGGAGGCCCAGAAGCACCTCCCGCCCGAGCAGCTGGCCGCGCTGTTCGAGTACCCGAAGACCTCCGAGAGCCCGCACGCCAAGATCCAGCACTGGCGCGGCCACTCCAACCACATGCACGTCCGCTTCCAGTGCGAGTCCGGCAACCGCCGCTGCAGCGCCCGCAGCAAGTGAGGCGCGGCACCGGTCCTCGAGGACATGTCGTAATCGACATGTCCTAACGAGCCGCTCGCTTGCCGCCCCGCGCCCGCCCGCCCGTCCGGGCGGGCTTGTCGTCGATGCCGGCCTGCCGCCGCAGGAACCCGCCGAACAGCGGCACGGCGAACGAGTAGGCGCCGCGGCGATTCTTGTAGACCAGGCCGATCTCGCACAGCGCCGCCAGCATCTGCGTCAGGCCGCTGCTGCTGAACGGCTTGCCCGGGCCGGCGCGTGAGCTCTCGACCAGCTCCGCGGGCGTGAACTCCTCGACCTCCGCGCGCTCGAGCCGGGCCGCCAGCAGCAGCAGCTCGCGCTGGCGGTCAGTCGCCCGCGACCAGCGGGCGGCGAAGAAGTCGTGGTCGAGCTTACGGATGATGTCGCGGGCCGGGACGACGAAGCGCCGGCCGCCCTGCTCCTGCGCGATCATGGCGAACGCCTCGTGGCAGATGAACTGGATGAAGTACGGGTAGCCACGCGACGCCTCCACGATCGCCGCGACCGCGGCGGCGTCGAAGCGAAGGGGCGAGCGTGTCACCTCGGGGGGCCGCACGATCGCCTCGCGGCTGCTCGCCTCGTCGAGCCGCTCGATCTGCAGCACCCGGAACATCCGCTCTGCGTACGTCCGCGAGTCGACCAGCCGCGAGAACAACATCGGCAGCCCGGACAGAACGAGCATGAAACGGACCTCGCGGCGCTGGATCGACTGGAACACGTCCAGCAGCAGCGCCAGCGGGTACTCCTTCGCGGATGCGTGATCGGAGAGGTTCTGCGCCTCGTCGTAAGCGAACACGATCCCACGCGGCTCGACCACCTCGGCCGCGAGCGTGAGCACCTGCTTGAGCTTGTCGCTCGGCAGCCCCGGCGCACCTTCGTAGACCCGGGTCAGCAGCTCGTAGTCCAGCGTCTGCTCCCGCCGCGAGCTGGTCGAGCCAAACCCGATCCTGGACAGGCTCTGCCGGCTCGACACCACGAAGCGGCTGGTCGCCAGGGCCAGGTCGGTGATGAGCCGGGCCGCGATCCGCTCTTCTGACAGGCTGTTCGCCTCGGACAGGTCGGTACCGACCCACAGCCATCCGGCGTCGACGGCGATCTCGCGGAACCGCTCGAGCAGGACGGTCTTGCCGACCCCGCGCATGCCGGTGACCACCGCATTGCTGAGGATGACCTCCTGGCCCAGCAGCTTGCGAAACTCGGTTTGCTCCGGCTCCCGGCCCGCGACATGCAACGGCATGTGCCCGGCACCCGGCCGGTAGGGGTTGGCGATCCAATTCATGTCCTCAACCATAGGTGACTAAATTTAGCTCGCCAACTAAATTTAGCTCCTCGCCGAACAACCCTGTACGTCCGACCTCACGCCCTCGCGGCTTGCCCGCGCGGCCCGGCGTTTGCGACGCTGCGGGCGTCATGTTCGGCAAGCCCATCATCGATCTCAGCGACAAGGTAGCGATCGTCACCGGCTCGAGCCGCGGGATCGGGCGGGCGATCGCCGAGCACCTGGCGCGGGCCGGCGCGCGCGTCGTCATCTCGAGCCGCAAGCCGACCCCGTGCGACGAGGTCGCCGAGGCGATCCGCGGCGCCGGCGGGCAGGCGATCGCGGCCGCGTGCAACATCTCCGAGCGCGGCCAGGTCGACGCCCTCGTCGACCGCGCCCTCGCCGAGTGGGGCAAGGTCGACATCCTCGTCTGCAACGCCGCCACCAACCCGTACTTCGGCTCGCTCGACGGCCTCGGCGACGAGGTCTTCCACAAGATCATGCACAACAACGTGCTCTCGAACCTGTGGCTGGCCAAGCGCGTGGCCCCCGGGATGATCGAGCGGCGCGACGGCGCGATCCTCATGATCTCGAGCATCGGCGGCCTGCGCGGCGACCCGCTGATCGGCGCCTACAACATGTCCAAGGCCGCCGACATGCAGCTCGTGCGCAGCCTCGCCGTCGAGTACGGCCCGCACAACGTCCGCGTCAACGCCATCGCCCCCGGCCTGGTCAAGACCGACTTCGCCCGCGCCCTGTGGCAGAACCCCGACCTCAAGCAGCTCGTCGAGCGCCGCACCCCGCTCGGGCGCATCGGCGACCCCGACGACATCGCCCCGGTCGCCGCCCTCCTGTGCTCCCCCGCCGGCTCGTTCATCACCGGCCAGGTGCTCGTCGCCGACGGCGGCGTCACCATCGCCGCCGCCTGGTGATTTATTTCTCTATCCTCGCCGCATGTCCGTCCGTATCGAGCGCAGCGGCCCCGTCACCACCGTCATCCTCGCCCGGCCCGAGCGGCGCAACGCGGTCGACGGGCCGACCGCCGCCGCGCTCGAGCGGGCCTTCCGTGAGTTCGACGCCGACCCCGACGCCCGCGTCGCCGTGCTGTGGGGCGAGGGCGGGCATTTCTGCGGCGGCGCCGACCTCAAGGCCCTGGCCAGCGGCGACGCCAGCAACCAGCTCCACCTCGACGCCCCGGCCGACGCGCTCGGCCGGCCGGCGCCGATGGGTCCCACGCGGCTGCTGCTGCGCAAGCCGGTGATCGCCGCCGTCAGCGGCTACGCGGTCGCGGGCGGCCTCGAGCTGGCGCTGTGGTGCGACCTGCGGGTCGCCGACGAGGACGCCGTGTTCGGCGTGTTCTGCCGCCGCTTCGGCGTGCCGCTGATCGACGGCGGCACCGTGCGTCTGCCCCGGCTCGTCGGCATGGGCCGCGCGCTCGACCTCATCCTCACCGGTCGCCCGGTCGCCGCCGCCGAGGCCCTGGCCATCGGCCTCGTCAATCGCCTCGTCCCGCCCGGCCAGGCCCGCGCCGCCGCCGAGGCCCTGGCCGCCGAGATCGCCGCCTTCCCGCAGGCGTGCCTGCAGGCCGACCGCCGCTCCGCACATGTCCAGTGGGACATGTCCCTCGAGCAAGCCCTGCTCGCCGAGGCCCACGGCGGCGCCGACGTGATCGCCCGCGAATCGATCGCCGGGGCCCAGCGCTTCGCCGCCGGCGAAGGCCGCCACGGCACGGGCTCGACGACAAAATAACCGGCCGAAGTCGCGACCGCAGCGCTCGCCTCCCGCAGGCTCCCGTCTCTGCGCCGGACCCGAAGATCATCGCCCACGATCGCGGCTCTTCGCCGGCGTGCTCCCTGCCTCCTGGCCCCGAGATCACGACCTCGCCGCCTGGCTCGCCTGACTCCGGCCTGCGCCTCGCGTCCTCCGACCTCGCTGCTGCCGAGCCCGCTCTGCTCACCGAACCGGGTTCTCCCGCCACGATGCCCGCGCCGTTGCCCGCGACGCGCGATCGCCCCTATAGTCGCGCCCGCATGCAACGCCGCGAATTCGTCCTCGGGTCCCCTGCCGTCCTCGCCACCACCGCCTGCAGCAGCGCGCCCGACGAGCTGCCGCCGCCCCCGGCCAAGACGCCCGGCAAGCCCACCGCCCCGCCGGCGGCCCCGACCGCCGCGCCCACCGCGGTCGCCGACCCGCACGCCGGCCACGGCGACCACGGCGACCACGCTGGCCATCACGCTGGCGACGACGCCACCCTCACCGTCGCCACCGACTGCCTCAAGACCGGCGAGGTCTGCGTCCAGCACTGCTTCGTCCTGCTCGGCCAGGGCGACACCAGCATGGCCGCCTGCGCCCGCTCGGCCCACGAGATGCTCGCTGTCACCCGCGCCCTGCTCGTGCTCGCGGCCGGCCCCTCCGAGCACCTGCCCGCCCAGGCCAAGGTCGCCCTCGCCGTCGGCGAGCGCTGCGAGGCCGAGTGCCGCAAGCACGAGGCCAAGCACCCCGCCTGTAAGGCCTG
Organism: Nannocystis bainbridge; assembly: GCF_028368995.1. Lineage (GTDB taxonomy): Bacteria > Myxococcota_A > Polyangia > Nannocystales > Nannocystaceae > Nannocystis > Nannocystis bainbridge. The sequence goes on from NZ_JAQNDL010000001.1 coordinate 3,011,463, forward strand.
CGCCGAGGCCTGCAAGGCCGCCGTCACCCGCTACCGCACCCTCGCCGGTTGAGCCCGCGGCCGCGGCCGCGATACATTGCGAGCGTGGTTCACCGCGCCGTCGTCACGCTCGCCCTGGTCCTCGCCCTGTCCGCCTGCAGCGACGCCGGTGGTGGCTCCACCGGCAACCTGACCTCGGGGACAGGTACGAGCGGCACCACCGACGAGGCGACCACCACCACCGGCGGCACCACCTCGACCACCACCGACGCGCCGACCAGCGAGCCCGCCACCACCGGCGAGCCCGACCCCACCACCTCGACCACCACGACCTCGACCACCGGCGTGATCGAGTGTGACGGCGGCGGGCTCGGTCCTGGCGATCACACCTTGATGCTCGACCACGACGGCGCCGCGCGGACCGCCCTCGTCCACATCCCGCCCGGTTACGACCAACTCGCGCCGGTGCCCGTGGTCCTCAACTTCCACGGCTTCACCCAGGACAGCGACGGCCAGCTCGCGCTCTCGGCCATGAACCCCGTCGCCGACGCCCATGATTTCGTCGTCGTCTATCCCCAGGGCCTCGACTACTCGTGGAACGCCGGCGAGTGCTGCGGCCTGTCGGTCGTCAACGAAGTCGACGACATCGGCTTCGTCCGCGCCCTCGTCGCTCGCCTGCAGGACGAGCTGTGCGTCGACCCCCGGCGCGTCTACGCCACCGGCATGTCGAACGGCGGCTACCTCTCCCACCGGCTCGCCTGCGAGGCCACCGACCTGATCGCCGCCATCGCCCCCGTCTCTGCCACCATCGTCATCGACCCCTGCGAGCCTGCTCGCCCGATCCCCGTCATGATGTTCAACGGCACCACCGACATCCTCGTGCCTTATGGCGGCGGCCTCTATCAGAGCGCCCCGCAATCGTTCGCCGACTGGGCCGGCCACAATCACTGCAATGGCGCCCCCGCGGTCACCCAGCAGGCCGGCGGCGCCACCTGCGAGGCCTACGACGATTGCGACGACGACGTCACCGTCACCCTCTGCACCCTCGAGGGCATGGGCCACTGCTGGCCTGGCAACCCGGAGTGCCCGTTCGGCACGCCCAGCGTCGACCTCGACGCAAGCGCGCTCATCTGGGAGTTCTTCAGCGGCTACGCGCTGCCGTGATCAGCCGCGGCGGCACAGCTGATCGACCAGGCGCAGCAGCGTCGGCACGCGGTGCGGCCCGTGCATCGCCCTCACGTGCGCGGCGGCCTCGTCGTCGTCCATACCGATGGCCGTGACGAACAGGGGCCGGCGGCTGTCGCCGCGCAGCACCTCGCGGGCTGGCGCGCCGCGGAACGGATTCTTGGCCACCCCGACCACCGGCGTCGTCTCGCCGAGCGCGTGATAGAGGTGCGCCCCGAGGCCCGGCCGGTCGGGCCCGAGCCACACGTGGCCATCGACCACCACCACCGAGGGAGGCGCCGGGCAGCGGGCCAGCGCCGCCAGCAGGCACGGCAGCTCACGCGTATAAAACGCCCCGGGCGCGTACTCGGCCGCGGCCGGGCTCGTCACCGTATAGCTCTGAAGGACATGTTCTTCGGACCATGTCTCGAAGAGCACACAGGCAGTCACCGCCGCGTCCGGGCGGTAGTCGACGTCGAGCGCGGCGATCGCCACCCCTCGTCGATACCAGCTCGGGCCCGCGTGCGCGAGGGCCAAGCCGCAGCGTCTCAGGCGCGATCTTGCGCCACCCGTCGCCCGCCCGGTCCGCGCCGACGCTCCGGCGAGCGGTGCGACCCGCCCGGCTGGACGGCGAGCAGGGCGACCCCGGCGAGCGCGCTCGACTTTCATCAAACATGACCTCCGGGACATGTCCCGAAGCACCTGCTCGAGTGATTGTCGCCGACGCGCGGACAAGATACTTCCTTCGGGGTGACGACGACGTCGAAGCCACGCAGCCCCTCGAGCCGACCCTCCGCCGAGCGGCCCGTGAAGACCCCGGCCAAGGCCGCAAAGACCAAGTCGACCGCCGCGAAGAGCAAGCCGACCGCCGCCGCGAAACCGGCGAGCCGCGCTGCGACTACTGCCGCTGCGAAGCCCGCGAATCGCACTCCGACCACCGCGAAACCCGCGAGCCGCACCCCGACGAAACCCAAGCCGACCGCCGCGGCCAGGCCCGCGAGCCGCACCGCGACGGAGAAGCCCGCGAGCCGCAAGGCCGTCGCCACGCTGACCCCGCGAGCGCTGCGCTCGCCTGCCCAGGCAACGCCGGTCCCCGTGCCCTCGCGTCACGTTGAGTTCGCCGCCGGGGCGCCCGTGTCGGCCTGGGCCGACGCCAAACGGGCGGTCACGATCGCCGGCGACGGCCCGCCGCAACCCGTCGCCCTCAAGCTCCCGAAGGGCGCCGAGATCACCGGCCTGGCCCTCGCCGACGACGGCGCCCGCCTCGGCGTGCGCGTGACCACGCCCGGCCAGGGCTCGCACATCGTCGTGATCGCGGGAGACGGCACCAGCGTCGCCCACGACGGCTGCGTGGCCGTCGGCTTCGGCGACGCCGGCGAGCTCCACCTCGCGCGCCCGAAAGAGCTCGTGCACCTGTCGCGCACCGGCGAGCCGATCGGCCAGCCGCGCCTGACCGGCGGCTATCTGGCGGCCCAGCTCCGCAGCGACGGCGCGGCCTGCTTCCCCAGCTACGGCCAGGTCCGCGTGGTCCTGCCCGACGGCCGCGTGCATGCCCTCGAAGCCGGCACGGGCGCGGTCGCGGCGACGCGCATGCACCCCACGCTGCCGCTGGTCGCCGGCCAGTGGGTCGACGAGGGCGTGTTCCGCGTGTTCGGATGGGACGACGGCCGCGTGCTGCTCGAGGTCGCCGCGCCGTGGTGTCGCGGCGTGCTGAGCTTCGCGTTCGCCCCCGACGGCGGGGCGGTCGCGGCGATCGGCCCCGGCGCGCACGTCTACTCCCTGACGACCGGCGCCGAGGTGCTGACCTTGCCGGGCGGCCGCGAGATGACCGGCGGCTTCGTCGACGCGACCACGCTGCAAATCGGCGCCGGCCTGCGCACGACCCACCCGCTCGGCGCCCCGGCGACGATCCAGGCGCCGGTGTTCTCGCTGGCGGTCGCGGCGGACGGGCGGCTCGCGCTCGAGCGCGACGGCGGCGTCGAGCTGCGATCGCTCACCACCGGCGAGACGGCGGCCACGCTGCCGGTGACGGGCGCCCAGCGCATCGCGTTCGCCCGCGGCGGCGCGATCGTGATCGTCGCCACCGGCGAGAGCACGCTCGCGCTCGACGCGACGACCGGCGCCGAGCTGTTCCGCCGCCCGCACCTCGGCGAGCTGGGGGCGGATCTCGCCGTCGCGCCCGACGGCGCGAGCTTCGTCGTCGCCGACGCGACGCTGACGCGCGTCGACCTCGACGGCTGGCACCTCACCATCCTCGCCGCCGCCGACACGGGCTTCGCGGCGGTCGCCTGGAGCGGGGCGACGATCACCGCCCGCCGCGGCGAGGCCATCGTCGCCGTCGACGCAAACTCGGGCGCGCTCACAGCCGAGATGACCGTGAGCCCGGGCGCCGGCCCGATCGTCGCCACCGCCGTGTTCGGCGGCTCCTTGCTCGCCGCCACCGACGCGGCCCTGTTCGCCGCCACACTCGCGGGCCCGTCACTGCGCGGCAAGCTGGTCCAGGCCGATCTCGCGGGCCCGGTGGTGGCGAGCCGCGACGGCCAGCGCCTGTTCGTCGCCGTCACCGTCGCCGACGCGAACGAGGCGCGGATCCTCGACCCTTCCTTCGCGCCGCTCGCCCGCTTCCTCGTCGGCGACGTCACGGCCGCCGCCTTCGACGCCGACAGCACCCGGCTGGTCTTCAGCTGCGACGGTCAGCTCGAGCTCGTCGATGTTCCCTGACCCTCATGACATGTCCATGAGAGCATGTTCTCTACGACATGTTCTATTCGACATGTCTTGAAGAAAACATCATCAAGGCTGCGCGCGCCCGGGCTCGACCACGTGGACCCGCCGGCCGACCAGGTGCTCCCCCTTATTGAATCCGCGGATCCGGTAGACCGAGCGCACCTTCGGGTTGTGCGCCCACGCCTGGAAATCGGCGCCCTGCTGCAGGATGTACTCGAACCCCGCGGGCCGGCCCGGCAGCGTGCGCAGCACCTGCCCGCCCGCCAGCGGCAGCCCCTGCACGTTCGCCCGGAACTCCGGCGTGTACAAAAAGTATTGCTCGATGTTCGACAGGTACAGCAGCCCCACGCGCAGCCCCGCGGCCCGCAGCGCCTCGCCGACCGCGTGTACCGTGCCCGCGCGGGTGAAGTCGCCGCGCAGCGCGATCACCCGGCCCGCGCGCACCAGCCCCGCCACCCGCTCGTACAGGCGCGGGTCCGACAGCAGCCATGCGCGGCCCTGGCTCGCCATGTGGCGCTCGAGCTCGGCCAGGCGGCGGGCCACCGCCGGGCGCGCCTCCGTGAAGATCTCGGCCAGCGCCTCGCCGCCGGCCGCCTCGACCAGCGCCCGCGCCTCCGCCTCGCCTGCGGGCGTCCACAGCCGCGAGAACTCGGCCGGCCCTGGCGCCGCCGCGAAGAAGGCGGCGTAGATCCGGTGCAGCGCCACGATCGCCGGGTCGAGATCGATCAACACCAGCGCGCGCGCGTCGGCCCAGGCCGCGAGGATGTAGCCGGGATCGGCCGCCACCGCCACGACCACCTCGCCGACGTCCTGCACCGTGTCGGCGACGAGGTCGAGGTCGCGCTCGTTCGAGGCGAAGTAGTGCAGCCCGTTCGTCAGCGGCCCGGTGTCGCGGTCGGCCGCCAGCGCTCGCGCGGCCGCGGCGAACGCGTCGAAGTCGGCGCGCGCCGGCGCGGGCAACAGCGCGAGGACGAACAGGACCGACGATACGAAGCGACGCACCGCGGCCTTACGCCCCGGCGCTCGCCGTCATTCCGGCTCAGCCGTGGAAGCCGGAGCCGTCCCAGTGGTGCGCCGGATCGGGGTAGAACAGCGCGCCGCCGGTGTCGCGGTACTCCTGGCAGATCAGCACCAGCCACCCGCCGGGCACGCGGGTTCGATACGTCTCGATGTTGTTGCTCGCCGTGAGGCGCTCCCACACCACCTGGGGGCGCTTCATCCCGCGCTCGGTCCAGTAGGTCTCGCTGTTGGGGTCGCCTTCGGACTCGTAGCCGCCCTCGTCATCGCCCCGCATCATGTTGCTGATCGCCATGGCAAGGGCGATGGTGACATAGCCCCGGGGACGCGACCAGGGGGCGCCCACCATTGTCGCGTGCGCCCGGCTTTGGCATCTTCGAGGGCCCCGTGCACAAGGATGCTCCGGCGGACGCCCCCGATGGCGACTCCTTCGCCGCGCAGTTCGCCGCGGCCGAGCCTCCGCGCCCGCGCGAGGCGCCCGCCGAGCACGCGCGCGCCCGCCTGGCGGCCCAGTTGTTCGGCGCCGCCTCGCCGGTCCAGCCCCTCGGGCCCTACGCCGTGCTCCGCGAGCTCGGCCACGGCGCGATGGGCGTGGTGCACGAGGGTCGCGGCCCCGGCGACCAGCAGGTCGCGCTCAAGACCCTGCGCCGGCCCGACCCCGCGGCGATCGCCCGGCTCAAGCGAGAGTTCCGCAACGTCGTCGACGTCGGCCACGCCAACCTCGTCGCCGTCTACGAGCTCGCCCTCGATCCGGCGCGCGGCGAGTGGTACATCGCCATGGAATATGTCCCCGGGGACAGCTGGCTCGCGCACCTGCGCCCCGCCGGCGGTCGCGCCCCCGAGGCCGTCATCCGCGCTGCGCTCGCCCAGCTGTGCTCCGGCGTCTACGCGCTGCACCGCGCCGGCCTGCTGCACCGCGACCTCAAGCCGTCGAACGTGCTCGTCAGCGGCGAGGGTCGGCTCAAGATCGTCGATTTCGGGCTGGCGCAGCTGGCCGACGGCGGCTACGAGGGCCTGGCCGGGACCGCCGGCTACCTCGCACCCGAGCTGCTGGCCGGCGCCCCGCCGTCGCCCGCCAGCGACTGGTTCGCCGTCGGCGTGATGCTCTACGAGGCCCTGTCCGGCCGGCGCCCGCGCGTGCCGCCGGGGCCGACCCCGATCGACGGCGCCCCGGCCGACCTGCTCGCGCTCTGCCGCGACCTCCTGGCCGAGAACCCGGCCGCGCGCCCGAGCGGCCGCGACCTGCTGCTGCGCCTCGGCCTCGACGCCCCGCCGACGCCCTCGCCGGTGTTCGTCGGCCGCGCCGGCGAGCTCGCCACCTGCGTCCGCGCCCTCGAACGCCCCCCGGCGCTGCTCCTCCTGGTCGGCCCCTCCGGCGCCGGCAAGTCGGCCCTGCTGGCCCACCTCGCCGCCGACCTCCGCGACCGCCGCGGCGCCCTCGTCCTCCACGGCCGCTGCTACGCCGGCGAGTCCGTCCCCTACAAAGCGCTCGACGGCGTGGTCGAGGCGCTCGCCAAGCACCTCGAGACATGTCCTGAAAAACATGTCCTATCCACCATGCCCGAAGAGTCAGCCGATCTGCGGCGCGTGTTCCCGGCGCTGCAGCGGGCGGTCGGGGCCACCGGCGGCGCCCTGGCGGCCGGCGCCGTCCCGCGCGAGACCCGGCGGCGCGCCGTCGCGGCGCTGCGGCGGCTCCTGACCGAGCTGGCGCGCGCGCGGCCGATCGTGCTGGCGATCGACGACCTCCAGTGGGGCGACGCCGACTCCGCGCGGCTGCTCGGCGAGCTGCTGGCCCCGCCCGACTCGCCGGCGATCGTCGTCGCCGCCAGCGTGCGCAGCGACGTGCGCCCCACCTCCGCCTTCTTCGCCGAGCTCGACGCCGCCCCGCTCGCCTGCCCGATCCACGAGGTCGCGCTCGCCCCGCTGGGGCCCGCCGACGCCGAGCAGCTGGCCGCCACCATCCTGGCCGAAAGGCCAGGTCGCGGCGACGACCCCGGCCTGCGCCAGCGCCTGGCCGCCGCGATCGCCCGCGAGTCGCAGGGCAGCCCGCTGTTCATCGAGGCCATCGCCCAGCGCCGGGGCGACGCCGCCGCTGACGTCGCTACCTCGCTCGACGGCGCCCTGCAGGCCGAGGTCGCCGCGCTCGAGCCTGGCGAGCGGCACGCGCTCGAGCGCCTGGCCGTCGCCGGTCGGCCGCTGCGCCGCGACCTCGCGCTGCGGCAGGGCCCCGGCGCCGCCGCCCGCGTGCTCGACGGCGCCGCATTGGCGGTCCTCGGCGCGCGCCGGCTGGTCCGCCCGAGCGGCGAGGGCGACAGCGTCGAGACCTACCACGACCGCGTGCGCGAGGTCGTGCTGCTCCGCCTCGGCGCCGCCGAGCGGCGGGCCCACCACCGCGTCCTCGCCCTCGCCCTCGCCGCCGCCCGCGACCCCGACCCTGACGAGCTGGTGCTCCATTTCCACGGCGCCGACGAGCGCGAGCTGGCCTGCGCCTGGGCCCTGCGCGCCGCCGAGCGGGCCGCCGCCGCCCTCGCGTTCGCCCGGGCCGCCGCCCTCTACGAGAAGGCCCTGTCCTGGGGGACATATCCCTCCGAACATGTCCTCAAGTACACTATCGCCCGCGCCGAGGCGCTCGTGCACGCCGGTCGCTGCGCCGAGGCGGCCCCCGTCTACCTCACCGCCGCCGCGCTGGCCCCGACCCGTTTGCAGGAGCTCGAGCTGCGCGGCCGCGCCGTCGAGCACTACCTCGTCTCGGGCCGCGTCGACGCCGGCCTGCGCGTGCTCGGCCCGCTGGCCCACGAGCTCGGCCTGCCGTTCCCGGCCTCCACCGCCGGCACCGTCCTGCGCCTCCTCACCGAGCTCGCGCGCCTCGCCCTCGCCCGCCGCCGGGCCCCGCGCGAGCCGGTCGCCGCCGCCGACGTGCCCGCCGAGCTGCGCCTGCGCATCGACCTCTGCTGGTCCGCCGGCAAGGGCCTCGGCTTCATCGACCCCATCCGCGCCGCCGCGATCTCGGCCCAGGGCCTGCGCCTCGCCCTCGCCAGCGGCGAGCCGCGGCGGATCGCCCGGGCCGCCGCCTACCTCACCATCGTCGACATCAACGCCCCCGACCCGCGCCGGGCCAGCGCCGCCGCCCGCGAGCTGGCCCTCGCCCGCGGCCTCGCCACGCGCCTGTCCGATCCTCACCTCACCGGCCTCACCACCATCCTCACCGGCGTCGCCGCCCTCAACAACGGCCAGTGGCAGCGCGCCCTCGCCGGCGTCGAGGCCGGCGCCGACCTCCTGCGCGCCCGCTGCGTCGGCGTCCACTGGGAGCGGGCCATCGCCCACGCCATGGCGATGCACGCCCTCCTCATGCTCGGCGATTTCGCCGGCCTGCGCGCCCGCGCCGAGACCTGGCAGCACGAGGCCGAGGACATCGGCGACCGCTTCGCCCTCGTCGTCGCCATCCTCTACACCGCCCACGCCGCCCTGGCCGCCGGCGAGCCCGAGCGCGCCCGCGCGGCTGTCCGCAAGGCCCTGTCCTTGTGGACATACGACGGCTTCTCGTTCCAGCACTGGATCGCGCTCGGGATCGAGGTCGGCTGCGACCTCCACGACGGCCGCGGCCGCGACGCCTGGGCCCGGGTCGAGCGGGCCTGGCCGGCGCTGGTGCGCTCGCAGCTGATGCGCATGCAGATCCCCCGCATCGACGCCCGCCGCCTGCGCGCCTGCGCGGCCCTGGCCGCCGCGCGGGCCGGCCAGCCCCACCTGGTGCGCTTCGCCGCCGCCGACGCCGACGCCCTAGCCCGCGAGCGCATCGAGCTGGCCCACGCCAGCGAAGACCTCATCCGCTCCCAGCTCGCGGCCCTCGACGGGCGCCCCGCCGACGCCCTGCTGCGACGCGCCGCCGACCGCTTCGGCGCCGGCCACATGCCGGCCCTCGCCGCGGCCGTGCGCCACGGCGAGGCTCGCCTCGCCGGCCGCGACACTTTTGATGCCGAGCTCGCGCTGGGTCGCTGCGAGATCCGCGACCCGGCCCGCTGGGCCGCGACGGTCGCACCTGCCCTCTACGACATGTTCTGAAGAACATTTCTTCAGAGACATGTCTACTTGAACATGTCTCGAAGTATCTCGGGCCGCACGCGGCCGTGACCGCGTCGCCCCGGGCTGAGCCAATCTCGTCGACGACGCTCGTGCAGCGCCGCGTCGACCGACGCGCGGACCGGGACGCGCTCCAGAGCTCGGCACGCGACCGTCACCGCGTCGCCGAGCTACCGCTCGCATCGAAGCTCGAGGCTGCGGGTGTCGACGAAGCTGCGCCGCGTCGACCGACGCGCTGACAGAGCCGTGCTCCAGAGCTCGGCACGCGACCGTCACCGAGCTAACCGCTCGCATCGAAGCTCGCGCTGCGTCGACCGATGCGCGAGCCGGCCGCCGTCGCAACCTCGGCGACTCGGACCATCCTCCATCTGCAGGCGGGCCCCTCACGGGCATCGACACGCTGTCTCGCCGATCGAGGTCGCGTGACCCCGACCAGCCCTCGCCACCTGTCCCTTGGGACCTGTCCTCTCGCTATCCCTCAGTCCGCATTCGGCAGCGCAGCGACCCACCGGTCGAGGTCGAGGTCGACCTCCGGCAGCCCTGCGAGCGCGTCGCCCGCGGCGAGCTCCGCCATGTGCCGACGCAGCTGCGCCTTGGCGCCCTGCAGCTTGCCCTTGACCGAGCCCAGGCTGACCCCGAGCGCCGCTGCCAGCTCGCTGTGGCTCATGTGCTCCCAGTAGTGGAGCTCGAGCAAGATCTGCAGGTCGAGTGGGATCCGCCGCAGCGCCGCCGCCAGCAGCCGCGCCGCCACGGCCTCGTCGACCAGCCTGCTGGGGCTCGGCCCGAGGTCTTCGAGTGACGTGTGGACCGCGTCGAAGCGCTCGTGCACGTGCTTGCGGTAGTGGGCGTAGAGGATGTTGCGCGCGGTGCCGAAGAGATACGCCCGCACGCTCGTGATCGACTCGCTGGCGATCCGGTCGCGGCCCTCGACGCACGCCAGCATCGTCTGCTGGATCAGGTCCTCGACGTCGCGCGACACCTTGCCGGCGAAGAAGCGGTAAAGGCCGTCGAAGTGGCGTTCGAACAATGCATTGCCGGCCGCGAGGTCCCCCTCTCGCCACCGCCTCAGCAGTTCGCGCTCGTCGTCCACCGCACGCATCGTAGCCGCGTCGCCGACCCGCGTGCCACATCCGAGGAGCCTGCAGGCGCAGGCGCGCAGAGCCCCCTGCTCGCGCACTGACCTGGCCGGAAGGCCAGGTGCGAAAGGCCTCGCGGGAAACCCGCTAGAGCTCGCTTCGCTGCGGATGTCCGCGCCGTTCTGCCGCGTGAACGCGATTATTTGCAGAAAGACAGATCACCGAGCGCGTGGCCATCACTACCTATGTAAACGACAGGACGGCCCATGCCCCCCACCAAGCCCCCGCGAACCTTTGCAGACGCCACACCTCCGCGCGAGGTGTCTGCACCGGAGCTGTCGTCACGGACCTCGCCACCCCCCGAGGTCGACCCTCTGCGCCAGCTCTTCCGTCGTCACGCGAATCACTTTTCTGCCGTCCGCGCCCGGCAGATCCAGCACCGCCTGCGCGACCGCCTCTTCCGCGAAATTCCGGGCGACCCCGAGACCCCCTGAGCACGCCCCGAAGGCCGCGTCTGCGAGAAATCCCCCGCCGCAGCGCTCGTGTTCCCGGTCGTCGAAGTCGTGCGACTTCCGGTCGCGCTCACGATGCCACGCGCCGATATTTCTCCGTGACGCACCGGTGAGGCCTTCACGCCGCACGTCGCGAGCACGACGCGTTATCGCCGAGGCGCGCGCCTCAGCGCTGGCGGTCGCGGGCCGCCGTCGAAGTCGGCGGTCACGCGCCGCCGACACTCTCATGCTCACCTCGCGAGCAACGCGTCGCGCTCGCGCGAGCACGACGCGTTTGCGTCACCGCCGAAGCGCGCGCCTCAGCGCTGGCGGTCGCGGGCCGCCGTGATCGCCTCGCGCACCATCACGTCGTGCTCGCTCGGATCGGCCCAGCGCTTCTGCCCGGCCTCGGGCAGCAGCTCGATCGGGTCGAAGTACAGGTAGAACGCCTCCGCGTTGACGTTGGGGCTGCGGTACACGCTGATGCCCGTCTCGCGGTTGTAGTGCTCGAACGAGTGGCAGTCGCGCTTGCCGCCGCCGCCGGGCGCGTCGACCACGAACGTCGGCGTGTTGAAGCCGGCCGTCAGCCCGCGGACCTGCTTCTCGAGCTCGATCGCCGTGTCGACGGTGGTCCGCAGATCCTCCACGCCCTTCACCAGGTCGTGCACGTACACGTAGTACGCGTGCACGTTCAGGTAGCTCATGCGCTTGATGAGCAGGCGCATCGCCTCGGGCGTGTCGTTGACGCCGCGCTGCAGCACCGACTGGTTGCGCACGAACACCCCGGCGGCGAACAGCCGGTTCATCGCCTTTTGCGTGATCTCCGTCAGCTCGGCCGGGTGGTTGAAGTGCGTGTGCAGCACCACCTCTTTGTGCATCTTGCGCCCGCGCTCGACCACGCCGACCAGCGCGGAGAACCACGCGTCGTCGGTGAGGATCTTCTGCGGCATCACGGCCGGGCCCTTGGTGGCGAAGCGCATGCGCCGGATGTTGGGCATGTCGAGCAGGCGATTGCCGATCGCCTCGATGTGCTCGGCCCGCAGGTTGTAGGCGTCGCCGCCGCTGATGACGATGTCCTCGAGCTCCGGCCGCGACGCCACGTACGCGAACGCCCGCTCCCAGCGGTCTTGCGTCGGCCGCAGGTGCACCTTCTCGACCTGGTCGGTGTCGATGCCGACCGCGTAGCTGCGGGTGCAGAACCGGCAGTAGACCGGGCAGGTGTCGAGCGCCAAAAACAGCGCCTTGTCGGGATAGCGGTGGGTCAGCCCCGCCACCGGCGCGTCAGCCTGCTCGTGCAGCGAGTCGAGGTCGAGCTTGGGATGGTCGGGCAGCAGGCGCGAGCCCAGCGGGATGAACTGCCGGCGCAGCGGATCGGCGTACGGCGTCGACCAGTCGATCAGGCTCAGCAGATACGGCGACACCCGCAGGCTCATCGGCGAGCGATGGAACCCGTCGCGCACGTCGGCGATGAACTCCGGCGCGGCCAGCTCTTGCACCGCCTCGAGCAGCTTGTCGGGCCGCGTGATGGTGTGCTTGGCCTGCCACTTGTGATCGAGGAAAGTGGCCTCGTCGATGTCACGATACGCGGGGATCTTGCGCCAAAACTCGCCGCCGAGGAGCTGCCGGTGGACGAGCGTGGCGGGGTCGACCGGGGGCTTGAGTGCCGGCACCGGCTCGCCGCCGCCGGCCGCGGTGGTCGTCACCACGGGCAATTTGATCGGGCTCGTCGCGCTGCTCTCCATAGCGGACAAGGTGTAGTCGAAAACCCCGCGCGCCGGCACAGAGGCGCGGATCTTCGCCGCAATCGCGCCCAACTCGCGGGCTCCGCTGCGAACCTCGCCACGCGCGAGGGGCCCGCACACCTGTCCACGAAGCGCAACGGCGCACACGCCGGGATCTACCTCACGAGTGCGCTGCGTGCGGAGAATCAGCAGCCTCTGCGCAAACACGCGGGCCGATGAAATCGACCTGCAGCCCACCTCCGGGCGGACTCTCGAACACCAGCCCTATGCCGTGCAGCGCGGCGACGCGGGCCGCGATGTGCAGCCCGAGCCCCTGCCCGTCGGGCGCCCGCGTGCGCGCGGCGTCGCTGCGAAACCCTCGCTCGACCAGCCGCGTCAGCTCGTCCGCCGCCACGCCCGGGCCGTCGTCGACCACGCGCAAGCGGAACCTGTCACCGCCGACACGATCGAGCAGCACCGCCACGTGCCCGCCCGCGCGGTTGTGACGGATCGCGTTGTAGACGACGTTGCTCACCGCCTGCTCGAGCAATGTGACATCGCCTTCGACGTGCAGCGGCGACTCCGGCACCGCGCCGTCGAGCTCGACCTGCAGCCGCCGCGCGATCGGCCGGTGACGCGCCAGCACCCGCTCCACCAGCACGTCCATCGCCACCGGCTCGCGGTGCAGCCGCGGCGCGTCGGCGTCGATCTTGGCCATCACCGCCAGGTTGTGCACGATCGCCGCGATGTAGTGCGCCTCGCCCATCGCCGCCACCACAGCCGCGCGATCGATCGCCGCGCCCGCGCTCGCATTTTCGTTCAGCTCGCTGAGGTGGCCCTGCAGCACCGTCAGGGGGATCATCACGTCGTGCGTGGTGTTGGCCAGGAACTCGCGCAGCGCCGCCTCGCGGCGATCCTTTGCCGTCAGCTGGGCCCGCACCTCGCGGCCCGCGGCCTCGAAGGCGCGCGCGAGCTCACCGACCTCGTCGCTGCCGTCGATCGGCACCGCGCTCGCGTAGCCGGCCGACGCCGAGCGCCGCACCGCCTCGGTGAGCCGGCGGATCCGCCCGACGATCGGCCCCATCGCCAGCAGCACCGCGGCGAACAGCGCCACCAGCGGCGCCAGCCAGATCCGCGTCGGCGGCAGCACCGCGCCCAGCCAGCCCGGCACCGTGCTGCCCTGCGCCAGCACCCGCGCGCACGGCCCCGCCTCCCACGGCATGCGCACCAGCACCTCGACCTCCGCGCTCCACCACGACCGCGCCCACGAACGCGGCCACGTCGCGACCTCCGGCGTCGCGACCTCCGGCGTCGCGACCTCCGAAATCGCGACCTCCGAAGTCGCGACCTCCGAGGTCGCGATCGCCTGCGCCAGCGGCTCCGCGATCGCCGGCGCCGCCGGGTTGGCCGACCGCAGCGCCGCGTCATAAGCGAACAGCACCGCCGGCCGCCCCCGCGGCCGCCCATCGTCGAGCGGCGGCCCCATCTTCGCCTCGCGACCTCGCGAGTCACTCGCCTCCGACTCACGACCTCGCGAGTCACTCGCCTCCGACTCACGACCTCGCGAGTCACTCGCCTCCGACTCACGACCTCGCAAGTCACTCGCCCCCGACTCACGACCTCGCAAGTCACTCGCCCCCGCCGCACCCGACTCACGGCCGCGCGAATCACTCGCCGCGCGCCCTCGCGTTTCACTCGCCTCGCCCGCACCCGGCGGCCCGCGCCCTGGCCCCATCTCGCCGCCCCAGCGGCTCGGATCGGCCTCGCAGCGCTCGCGCCCGCCGGGCTCTTGCATGCGCGCCAGCGCGAAGCCGGCCAGCGCCTCCTCGGCCGCGCGGTGGCGGGCCACCGCGTCGAACAGCACCAGCACCACGATCATCGGGATCGTCACCGCGATCGTCGTCAGCGCCAGGCGCAATCGCAGCTTCATGCGGCTGGCTCCGCGCGCAGGCGATAGCCGATGCCCCACACCGTCTCGATGCACTCCTCCGGCGCCAGCTTCTTGCGCAGCCGCGACGCGTGGACGTCGAGCGTGCGCTCGCTGCCCTCGCGCTCGGGCCCCAGCACCTGCTCCGCAAGCCACGCCCGCGTCACCGCCGCTCCCGGACGGCGGGCCAGCGCCGCCAGAAAATCGAACTCGACCCGCGTCAGCTCGACCGCCCGCCCGCGCACCTGCACCGCTCGCCGCGCCCGATCGATCGTCAGCGCCCCGATCGTCAGCGCATCGTCGCGCTGCAGCGTCGGCCGGCGCAGCCGCGCCCGCACCCGCTCGACCAGTTCCTCCGGCCAGAACGGCTTCGTCATGTAGTCGTCGGCCCCGAGCTTGAGCGCGCCGACCTTGTCCATCGTGTCGGCGCGGGCGCTCAGCACCAGCACCGGCACGTCGGCGCGGGCCCGCAGGTCGCGGAGGATGTCGAGCCCGTGGGCCCCCGGCAGCATCAGATCGAGGATCACCAGCGACAGCCCGGCCGCGTCCTCCGGCGCGATCGTCTTGCCCTCCGTCCACCACGTCGGGTCGAAGCCCGCGCGGCGCAGGTGCAGCACGATCTGCCGCCCCAGCTCGCGGTCGTCCTCGATGACCAGCACGCGCTCCGCCACGCGTCAGTGATTCTCGATCCGCCCGCCCCGCGCAACGCCGCCCCACGTGAGCCGCCTGCACGACGCCGCTTGGGGTTCGCCCGCGACCTGCAACATTTGCTTAAGATCCCTCGCCTATCCTTTGCGACGAGGGGGAGCAACACCATGAAAGCGCATTCCATCAATCGACGGCCCACGCGGCGCGAATTCGCGCTCGGCGCTCTCGGCGGCGCCGCGGCCACCGTCCTGGTCGCCTGCGGCGACTCGAGCAGCGGCGACACCGACACCACCACCGGCACCACCGGCGACGACACCACCGGCACCACCGGCACCACCGGCACCACCGACCCGACCTCGACCTCGACCCCGACCACCGGCACCACGGACGACACCACCGGCGACACCACCGGCACCGCGTGCGGCGAGGCCACCGCGTGGGCCACCGGCGGCACCGCGGCGATGACGATGAAGCACTGCTACCCCGACCCGTTCGCCGGTGGCGTCAAAGAGTGCGTGCTGATGTGCGAGACGACCCAGGGTCCGTGCACGGCCGACACGATCGAGCGCCAGGACGTGAGCGAGGGCTTCGCCGGCCTGCCGGTCCGCCTCGCGCTGCTGCTGGTGACGGCCGAGACGTGCGAGCCGATCGCCGACGCGAAGGTGGAGATCTGGCACACCCAGCGCACGGGCGTGTACTCGGGCGTGACGCCGAGCGGGGCGTTCTGCTACGGCGACGATCCCGACGCCGTGAACTACCTGTATTTCCGCGGCACGCAGACGACCGGGAGCGACGGCCGCGTCGACTTCGATACCTGCTTCCCGGGCTGGTACAACGGCCGCGCGGTCCACATCCATTTCCGCGTGTACCTGGCCGCCGAGCTTTACATCACCTCGCAGCTGTTCTTCGGCGACGACCTCAACGCCGAGATCTTCGCCGACCACCCCGAGTACAGCGAGTTCGGCCAGCCCGACACCACCAACACCTCGGACAACATCATCGGCGGCGAGGACGACAAGACCAATTATCTGTGCACCGTCGCCCGCATGCCCGACGGCGCCATGCTCGCGTCGAAGGTGATCGCCATCCGCTCGTCGCTCGACCAGGCCACCTGCCAGACCCAGGGCGGCGGCATGGGCGGCATGATGCCGCCGCCGCCGATGCCTTGAGCGCGCGGTGATTTCGCCGAGCCGCGAGGGCACGCGCTGGCGAGGTCGACGCGAGCACGAGCTCGCGACCTCGCCACCTCGCAGCTGACGCGCTCACGCTCTCGTGCGCTGCGAGAGCACGACCTCGCAACCTCGCGAAGTCACCTCGCAACCCCGCGAAGTCACAGCCCTCGCCACCTCGCAGCCTCGACGCGCTCACGCTCTCGTGCGCTGCGAGATCACGCCCTCGCAACCCCGCGAAGTCACGGCCCGCGACCCTCGCCGAGATCACGGCCTCGCCGGTCTTGCGAGATCGCTACCTCGCCCGACGCGCAGTCCCTCCGCTCGCCCCAGCGCGATCGCCGACCCGCCCGCCTCCGCCGCCTCGCGGGCGCGTGCGCCGTCGAAGCTCGCGGCCGCTCGCGCTACACTGCCGGCTCGTGACCGCGAACCCCAGCGAGGACGTGCTCGACGTCGCGGCCTTGCGCCGCGCCGCCGAGGCGCTCGCTGGCAGCCCGGTGCTCGGCGTCGCCGTCGTGCTCGCCGCCCCGCACCCCGACACCCCGCGCGAGGCCGCCGGCGATCCGCGGCGCGTCCGCGTCGACTTGCTCGCCCTCGCCGACGAGCGTCACACCTTCGTCGTCCACTGCAACTGCTTCTCGCCCGGCGACCTGCGCCTGCTCGCGCCGGTGCTGGCCGGCCCGTACGTCGTCTTCCCCGACGCCCAGTTTCATCTCACTGCCCTCGCCGGCCTCGGCCTGGCCGTCACGCGGGTCGGCTGCACGCGCACCGCCGCCACCTTGCTGGCCGAGGGGGTCATCGCCCGCCACGACGAGCTCGAGATCGCCGCCCTGGCCCGGCGTCACCTCGGCGGCCCCGGCCTGCCCGGCGAATGGCTCTCGGGACAGGTCCTCCCGGCCTGGTCGCGCCTCGAGGTCGTCGCCGCCGCCGCCGCCGCCGCGCCCGCCCTGCTGCGCGTCCTCACCCCCGAGCTGCGGGCCCGCGGCCTCTCGCGCGCCTACGAGCTCGAGTGCAAGCTGCTGCCCGCCGTGGTCGCCATGGAGGCCGCCGGGATCGCCGTCGACGGCCCGCGCTGGAACACCATCGCCGACGGCTGGCGCGCCGAGCTGCAGGTCACCGAGGCGCCCGAGCGCAAGGCCCAGCTCGAGAAGCTGGTCTCGACCTACGCCCACTGGCCGCGCGAGCACCTCGGCGACGACGGCCGCATGCGCACGCACCTGCACCCGCTGGCGACCGACTCGGGCCGGTTCGCCTGCAGCCAGCCCAACCTGCAGCAGGTGCCCTCCGAGCACACCGCCCCTGGCCTGCGCGCCTGCTTCCGCGCCGAGCCGGGCCACGTGCTGGTGGTCGCCGACTACGCGCAGATCGAGCTGCGCGTCGCGGCCCACCTGGCGCCGTGCCCGGCCATGCAGGCGGTCTTTCACGCCGGCCGCGACCCTCACCGGGCGACCGCGGCCACGCTCGCACGCAAGCCCGAGGCCGAGGTCACCGCCCACGAGCGCAAGCTCGCCAAGGCCGTCAACTTCGGGTTCCTGTTCGGCATGGGCGCGCGCCGCTTCCAGGACTATGCCGAGGCCAGCTACGGCCTCGCGCTCGACCTCGCCGCCGCCGAGCGCGCCCGCGAGGCCTTCTTCGCCACCTTCCCCGGGATCGCCGCCTGGCACCGCAAGGTCTCGGCCTTGCAGCCCCGCAGCGCCCGCGAGGACCAGACCGTGCGCACCGCCATGGGCCGGCGCAAGCGCTTTTTGGCCGGCAAGTTCAGCTTCAACGCCGCCCTCAACATCCCCGTGCAGGGCACCGCCGCCGAGGGCTTCAAGAAGGCCATGACCGCGCTCCACCCGGCCCTCGCCGAGCTGGGCGGGCGCGGCATCCTCTGCGTCCACGACGAATACCTGGCCGAGGTCCCCGAGGAGCACGGCGAGGCGGCCCGGGCGCTGGTCCAGCAGGTCATGCAGGACGCCATGGCCGAGGTCGTGACCTCGGTGCCGATCGTCGTCGACAGCCGGGTCGCGGCCAGCTGGGCCGAGTGATTTTGCCGCGCGCTGCCCACCGGCCACATCCATTTTTGCGCGGCGAAACCTCACGCCCCTCCCCTGTTTCCAAGCACGCCAGCACCCACTCGGAGCCCCTTCATGCAACAGACCCTGTCCCGCCGCTCGTTCGCGGCTCTCTCGACCCTCGGCCTCGGGCTCCCGGGCTTGCTCGGCGGCTGCCGAGGGACCACAAAGGCCGGGAGCACCACCATGATCCCCGGTGAACAAGCCCCCCTCGCCGACCACCTCGGGTGGTTCTCCGTCGACAAGCCCACGATCGCGCGCGTCATGACCGAGTTGACCGCGCGCGGCGCCGACGCTGCCGACCTCTACTTTCAGTACAGCCGCGACAACTCGATCACGATGGAGGACGGCATCATCAGCCGCGCCAGCTCGTCGGTCGACCAGGGCGTCGGCCTGCGCGTGGTCGTCGGCGACCAGACCGGCTACGCCTTCACCGAGGACCTCTCGCTCGAGGCGATGCTGGCGGCGGCGCGCACGGCGGCGGGCATCGCCCACAGCGGCGCGGCGCACGCCCCGGTCGAGTTCAAGCAGCGCTCGCGGCCCAGCTACTACACGCTGAGCCAGCCGTGGGCCGAGGTGCAGACGGTGCAGAAGCTGCCGCGCATCGAGCAGCTGGCCGCGCTGGCGCGCAAGGGCGACCCGTCGATCCACAAGGTCACGGTCAGCTGGGCCGACGGCGAGGAGCTGGTCCTCATCGCCGACATGCACGGCAACGTCCACACCGACATCCGGCCGATGACGCGCCTGTGGTGCATGTTGACCGCCAAGAAGGGCGACGTCACCCAGAGCAACAGCGCCAACCTGGCCGGGCGCCACGGGTTCGAGTGGTACACCGACGAGCGGCTCGAGTTCCTGGCCAAGGAGGCGGTGGCGCGCACGATGGTGCTGTTCGACGCCAAGCGCCCGCCGGCCGGCGAGATGCCGGTGGTGCTGGCGGCCGGCGCCAGCGGCATCCTCCTGCACGAGGCGATCGGCCACGGCATGGAGGCCGACTTCAACCGCAAGAACACCAGCATCTACGCCAGCATGATCGGCAAGAAGGTCGCGCCCGACTTCGTCACGATCGTCGACGACGCGACCCAGCCGGGCGAGCGCGGCGCGCTCAACGTCGACGACGAGGGCAACGCGGTCGAGAAGACCGTGCTCGTCGACCACGGCGTGATGGCGTCGTACCTGCACGACAGCATCAGCGCCAAGCACTACAAGGTCAAGGCGACCGGCTCGGGCCGGCGCGAGTCGTTCCGCCACTCGCCGATGCCGCGCATGCGCAGCACGTACATGGAGAACGGCCCGCACACGCGCGAAGAGATCATCGCCTCGGTCAAGAAGGGCATCATCGCCGAGACCTTCACCAACGGTCAGGTCCAGATCGGCGCCGGCGACTTCACCTTCTACATCAAGAACGGCTGGCTCATCGAGGACGGCAAGATCACCGCCCCGATCAAGGACATCAACATCATCGGCAACGGCCCCGAGGCGCTGCGCAACGTCACCATGGTGGCGAACGACTGCAAGCTCGACTTCGGCGGCTGGACCTGCGGCAAGGACGGCCAGAGCGTGCCGGTCTCGCAGGGCCTGCCCACCACTCTGGTCTCGAAGATGACCGTCGGAGGCGAGAATGTCTGACCTGTTGCAGAGCGCCAAGACAGCCATCGACCTGGCCAAAAAGTCAGGTGCGCAGGACGCCTGGGCCGCGGTCTCGCGCGACCGCTCGGTGTCCCTGACCTACCGCGACGGCAAGGTCGAGAAGGTCGAGGAGAGCACCTCCCGCGGCCTCGGCATCAGCCTCTACGTCGACGGCCGCTACTCGTCGCACAGCACCACCGACCTCCGCCCCGACCGCCTGGCCGGCTTCATCAAGGAGGCGGTCGCGCTGACCCGCGTGCTGCAGCCCGACCCCTTCCGCGTGATCCCCGACCCCGCGCTGTTCAAGGACCGGCCCACCGCCAACCTCGAGCGCGTCGACCCGAGCGTCGCCAAGCTGACCCGCGAGCAGCGCGAAGCCTGGGCCGCCGAGATGGACGCCAAGGCCCACTCCGACAAGCGCGTCATCTCGGCCGAGAGCAACCTGTTCAGCGGCGAGTCGCAGGGCGCGGCCGCCAGCAGCAACGGCTTCGACGGCACCTGGGACGGCAGCTACGTCGGCTACTCGTGCACCGCGACGGTCCGCGAGGGCGAGGACAAGCGCCCCGAGGGCTCGGGGCACGCGGTCGGCCGGTTCCTGGCCGGCCTGCCCGAGCCGGCGGCCGTGGCCGCGCTGGCGCTGCAGCGGGCGATCGACCGCCTCGGCAGCGCCAAGGGCCCGACGGTGCGCACGACGATGGTGGTCGACCCGGAGGCGGCGGTCTCGCTGATCTCGCGCGCGCTCGGGCCGATGTCGGCGGCGTCGATCCAGCAGGGCCGCTCCTACCTGGCCGGCAAGCAGGGCCAGAAGGTGTTCGGCGACAAGCTGACCGTCACCGACGACCCGCTGGTGCCGCGCGGCCTGAGCTCGCGTCACTTCGACGGCGAGGGCATCTCGGCCAAGCGCATGCCGCTCGTCGAGGCCGGCGTGGTCCGCAACTACTACGTCGACACCTACTACGGCCGGAAGCTCGGCATGGCGCCGACCACCGGCTCGGCCAGCAACCGCGTGGTCGGCCTCGGCGACAAGTCGCTCGCCGCCCTCATCGGCGACGTCCAGGACGGCATCTACGTGACCTCCTGGCTCGGCGGCAACAGCGACGCGACCACCGGCGACTTCTCGCTCGGCCTCCGCGGCCACCAGATCAAGGGCGGCAAGATCGGCGCGCCCATCGGCGAGATGAACGTCACCGGCAACCTCGCCGCCCTGTTCGCCAAGCTCGCCCTGGTCGGCAACGACCCCTACCCGTACTCGAGCCTGCGCGCCCCGACCCTCGTGTTCGAGGACGTGCAGTTCAGCGGGACCTGATCCGAAGGACCTGCCCGAAGGGGCCTGTCTGAAGGGGCCTGTCCGGATGGACAGGTCCCTTTCGTCATGCCCTGGAGGACATGTCCTGCGACGCCGCGCTCAGCCGCCCGGGCAGCGCGGCTCGCCGGTGCGCATGTCGATCGCGGAGCCGAGCGGCTGCCAGCCCGGCTGGTCGGGGAAGCAGCCGCTGCGGAGCTGCCACATCACGCCGCGTGGGTCGCGGGCACGACTCATCGCGTCGGTGCACAGCTCGGCGCGCGTGCAGCCGGCGAGGGTCAGGGGCTCACGGCAGTTCGGATACCCGTGGACCTCGCCGCAGAACGCGTGCGCCTGGCACTGGTCGACCCGCAGGCGCCCGCAGTCGCAGAACTCGCGGTCGTCGTCGGCGCAGCTCACCGAGACCATGCGGACCTGCGGCAGCGCCATCGCCCCGCGCACCTGCGGATGGGTCGCCACCACCAGCACGCTCCACAGTGAAGACCTGGCGTAGATCTCCCGCGCCCCGTCGGCCCGCAGGCGGTCCATCACCCGCTCCCGCCGCTCCAGCTTCTCGGCCTCGGTGTAGGCGACCTGATCGCCGCGGTCGTCGGTCCAGTACTCGTCGAACACCAGGGTCCAGGCGAAGCGCACCTGCGGGTGCGCGCGCGCTTGCAGGCAGCGCGCGAGGTAGGTCGGCGCGTGGCACTTCGCCTCGACGTCGCCCGGCGCGAGCTCGGCGCTGACCAGCAGCGACGGGTCGACGCCGACCGGCTCGACGAGCTCCGGCTCGCCCGCCGGCGACGCCCCGGTCGGCGGCGCCTCGGTGCGCGAGGGCTCGCCCGTGCGCGCGCACGCCAGCGCGAGGCCCAGCCAGCCGACCACCGCCCGCACCTCCGGCCTCACGAGCGCTCTCCCATACCGACGACCGTACCACCGAACCCCGCGGCCCGCGTCGGACGCGGATCGGCGGCGCTCCCGACCGCTCCGGGCACCTCTCCTCGACGCCACCGGTCTCCAGCGCCTGACAGCCGAACAGCGACCGATCGAACTCGAAGTCCCCCGGATGTCTCGAAGGACATGCCCCAACGTGCATGTCTCATTCGCAGTCGAGTCACTTCTCGGCGATCGTGACGAGCCCGGTGTCGACGTAGCGCTGCTGCGCCTCGGCGCCGGTCAGGTAGGTGTCGTAGCCGGGAGCGTCGCGCAGCCATCGCCCGAAGTAGGCGACCACGTAGGCGCGCGCGAGGTCGTTGACGACCGCGTTGGCGAGGGTCGGCTGCTGGCAGAACGAGCAGGTGATCCCACACGAGGCGACGTCGTCGAGGAAGCTCATGTGATTGGCGCCGTTGACGGTCACCTGCAGGGCCGGGGCGTTGGCCTCGGCGTAGAAGGTCGTGAAGTTCTCGGCCGCCGGGGCGCAGGCCATGAAGCCGGCGGTGTCGAGGGTCTCGCCGAGGAAGCCGAGCGGGATGGCGATCGGCAGCATCGCGCTGGCGTCGGGGCACGCCTGCATGTTCGGGCACATGTTGGCGCCGTCGACGGGATCGAGGGTGAGCGAGGCCTTGACGCGGGCGTCGTACATGGCAGCGAGCACGGAGATCTTGCCGCCGAGAGAGTGCCCGGTGGTGCCGACGTTGTTGAGGTCGGAGATGTCCCCGAGGACAGGATGCTCGCCGGCCCAGTCGAGCGCGGCCAGCACCTGCTTGGCGTTGGCGACGTGGTCGACGGTGCCGAAGATGTAGCCGGCGTGGTCGACGTTGAGGACCACGTAGCCGTGCGACGCGAGCCGCGTGGCGTAGCCGGTGTACTGCGTCGGCGGCAGGTTGAAGCCGTGGGCGATCGTCACCACCGGGTACGGTCCGGCCTCGGGCCCCGACGTCGGGTAGTGCGCGGTGACGCCGATCATCTCACCGTCGACGTCGATCTCGCCCGCGAGCTCGTCGAACTGCCACGGCCCGTCCTGGTCCGGATCGTGGACCTCGCCGTCCGGCTCGCCAGTGGTGCCGTCGGTCGTGGTCGAACCAGTCGTATCGGGACCGGTCGTGGCCGCGGTCGTCGAGGTCGGTCCGCTCTCGGTGGTCGGCCCGTCGGTCGTCGTCGTCGTCGTCGTCGTGCCACTCGTCCCGGTCGGGCTCGTCGTCGCAGTGGTCGGCTCGTCCCCGGTGGTGCTGCCGGTACCGACCCCGGTGCTCGTGCCGGTGCTCGAACCAGGGTCGGAGTCCGTGCCCGACGACGTCCCGCCGCCGTTGCACGCGATTGTGAGGACAAGGAGAGTGAGGACGGACCGCTGCATGACGCCACGTCTAGCGGCCGCCCCCCTGGCGAGCAATCGCGCAACGCTCACGAAAGGCCGCCAAATCCCCGGTACAGCGCCGTTTCGCCGGCCCCCCGGCGTGGCCTTTGGGCGGCACCGCGTTCATCGTCCCGGCCGCGCCGCCGGGCCAATCGCCGCACCGGCGAGCGCGCGCGAGGTCTGGACGCCACGTCGATCGAGTTTCGCGTAGATTCGCCGGTCACCCCCGCGAACTGCCGTGCACGGTCCGGTCGCGGGCGGCCCGGTCGAACCTAATGGGCTCTCGAGGACATGTCCGAAGAGACATGTCATCGCCCGCCGCGCCGACCGGGAGAGGCTCGATCTCACATGTCCCTGAGGACATGTCGCCTCAGCGGTAGCGCCGGATGTACATCTTCATCAAGAACCGGCGGAACCAGATGTTCACCGCCGCGAAGTCGACCACCAGCCGGCCGTACACCACCAGCGACGCGTCGCCGATGCTGACCCCATGCGGAAAATCCTCGCGCAGCGTGTGCGGGCGCAGCGGCGGCACCCCGTGCGGGTAGCCCGGCGCCTCGCGGGCCAGCCGCGTCAGGTTGTCCGTGGTCAGCCACGCCTGCCACAGGCACTCGATCGCCCGCTGCATCGTCGGCCACTCGCCGGTCGCGCTCTGCACCCGCGCCGCGTCGCCGATGGCGAAGATGTCCGGCCGGGTCGGCTTCGGCGTGGCGAAGCACTGCAGCGTCGGCCCGACCGCCAGCCAGCCGTCGGCGGTGCGCGGCAGCGACAGGCCCGCCAGCGCCGGCGCCGGCCGGACGCCACCGGTCCAAAAGGCCATGTCGCAAGGGACATCCGTCGCGTCGGCCCCGGGCGGCCGCAGCGTGGCGGTGCCGGCGGCCAAACGCGTCAGCCGGGTGTTCAGCCGCAGCTCGACGCCCTGGGCCCGCAGGTGCTGCTCGGCCTTGTGACCGGCGCGCTGGCACAGGTGCGGCAGCAGGCGCGGGCCCGAGTGGACGAGGACGACCCTGGGGGCGCGCCAGCCGGCCGGCCGCACGCGCGCGAGGCGGCCGAGGTCGCCGGCGAGCTCGACGCCGGAGATCCCGCCGCCGGCGACGACGATGGTGGGCCGCTCGCCGGCGAGCCCGCGGGCCTCGCCCTCGCGGTAAGGGCCGTCGCCGCTGCTGACCCGCCGCGTCGTCTCGCCGTCCGGCCCGAGCAGCGCCGCCAGTTGCTCGGCCGCGCTGGCGAACTCGCCCTCGAACTTGTAGCCGACGAACCGCTCGGCCCCCTCGATCGCGGCCGGCGGCGCCAGCACCGAGCCGAGCGCGACGACGATGAAGCGCCCGCGCAGCCGCTCGCCCGAGGCCAGGGTGACCTCCTTGCGGTCGGGGTCGAGGCCGATCACGTCGCCGATCACGTAGCGGGCCTCGGGCCGCTTCTCGACGCTGCGCCGGGTCGGCAGCACCGAGGTGCCCGGATCGATGCGCCCGACCAGCCGCTCCTGCACCAGCGGGATGTACGGGTGCTCGGCCTGGCGATCGACCACGACGATCTTCAGCCCGCGCCCGCGGGCGCTGCGACGCAGCTGGTGGACCAGCTCGATCCCCGCGAAGCTGGCCCCGAGGATCAGGACGTCGGCCGTCGCGGCGTCATGTGTCTCTTCGGACATGTCTCTTGCTCGCTGTCCCTCGGACCATGTCCTAAAAGTCAGTTTCCGAACACGTGCACGCGGTCGCGCACGCCCGCCGGGAACCGCTCGCGCGCCAGCCGCTCGGCCTGGGCCCGGCTGTGGCGCATGCTGCGGTGGACCAGCACCAGCGCCTCGCCGGTGAACCGCTCCGACTCGGCGACCAGCTCGTCGAGGTGGGTGTGGCCCCACTGGCGGGTCTGGGCCACGTCGCGCTCGTCCGTCCAGCTGGTGACCTCGTGGACCAGCACGCGGCAGCGGCGGGCCAGCTCGTGCTGCTGGAAGAACTCGATCTGGGTGTCACCGGTGACGCAGATCAGCGGCTCGGTGTGGCTGTCGAGCACGTCGGTGCCGGCCTTGCGCAGCGCGGCGATCTCCGGCCCCGGCAGGCCGACGTACTCCGGCTTCAGGCGGCTGGTGGTGCGCTCGACGATCCACGCGAGCGACGGCACCCGGTGCGTGGTCCGCAGGCAGTGCGCCGCGCACCCGCGGGACAGCCCGCCGCCGAGGGGGAAGCGGTCGCCGGGCGCGTGCCCGTGCAGCTGCCACTGCAGGTCGAAGCCCTCGATCTCGGCCCAGCCGCGGAGGATCCGCGTCAGCGGCTCGTGGACCTCCTGCGGCACGTGGATCGCCGGCGGCCCCGCGCGCATCAGCTGGCGCTGCGACACCAGGTAGCCGACGCCGCCGAGGTGGTCGGCGTGCCCGTGCGAGACCAGGACCGTGTCGTACTTGAGCGCGCCGGGCGGGCACATGCCGACGTCGAACATGACCCCGAGCTCAGGGACCATGAGACAGGTCTCGACCCCGCCGCGGGTGACGCCGCGCAGGGTGAGACCGCCGACCTTGAGCTCGTCGAGGACCGCGGCGTCGTGCATCAGGTGACCGAGTTGCGGCTCGGTGTCCACAAGATCTGCGGGCGCGCGAACACGTCGGCGACGCCGCGCGCAGGCCGGACCGGCGCCGCCGCGTCTGCGGCCGGCTTGGCCTTGCGCACCGCCATGACCTCGAGGACCGCCGCGTGGACCTTCTCGGGGCTGACCACGATCTGCTCCTCGATCTCGATCGGCGACGGGATGCCGGGGCTGGGGTCCTGGCCGAGCACGCGGGTGATCACGTTCTCGCCGATCATCGCCTCCTGCACCGCCCCCTGGATCTCGCGGCCGAGGCTGGCGAACACGCGGTCCTCGTGGACGACCAGCAGGCGGCCGGTCTTGCGCACGCTGGCGAGCACGGCCTCGCTGTCGTAGGGCACGATGGTGCGCAGGTCGAGCAGCTCGACGTCGACGCCCTCGGCCGCCAGCTTCTGCACGGCCTCGTTGCAGAACAGGGTGCAGCGGCCCCACGTGACGACGGTGATGTCCTTGCCCGGGCGGCGCAGCGCGGCCTTGCCGAGCGGCACGCGGAAATCGTCGGGCAGGTCGGGGATGTGGCCGCCGAAGCCGATGCTGCGCTTGAGCGCCGCGATCTCCTTGGCGTCGGTCGGCTCGCCGGGGAACGCGTCGCCCAGCGTCATGCGGTAGAGCCCCTTGGACTCGAACACCAGCACCGGGCCCGGGTACTCGGCGGCGCTGCGGAGCAGGCCGTACATGTCGCGCGAGGTCGTCGGCGCGACGATCGTGATGCCGGGGATGGAGGCGTAGAAGCCCTCCATGCACATCGAGTGATAGACCGAGCCGCCGTGCAGCGGCTCGACCGGCAGGCGCAAGATGACGTTGACGTCGACCGTGCCCGCCGACTGCCAGCGCTGATTGCCGAGCAGCACCAGCCAGTGCAGCGTGTTGAGCGAGTAGTCGGAGAACTGGATCTCCGGGATCGCGGTCGCGCCCTTGTGCAGGGCGAACCCGAACGCGGTGCCGAGGATCAGCGGCTCGTTGATCGGCGCGTCGCGGACCTGGTCGGGGAAGCGCTCGTGCAGGCCCTTGGTGGCCACCATCACGCCGCCCTTCTTGCCGACGTCCTGGCCGTACACCCACGACATCGGGTTGGCCTTGAGGATCGCCTGCAGCGCCGAGCGGATCGCCCCGTTGATCGAGATCGCCGTCGGCCGGTGCTCCGGCGGCGCCTCCTCGACCGCCGGGAACGGCGCGCGCACGTCGGTGAGGATCGACTCGTAGGTCGGCTCCGGCTCGGTGGCGCAGATCGCCATCGTCTCGACCACGTAGTCGTCGGCGGCCTTGGCCAGGCTGCCCCAGTCGTGGCGACGGAAGTAGTCCTTGCCCTCCGTGACCCCGTTGCGGCGCAGGATCTCGTGCGGCGCCAGCACGCCCGCCTGCACCAGCGCCTCGCCGAACTCGACCAGCGGATCGAAGCTGTCGAACTCGAACGTGAAGTCGGCCGCCGAGCTGTGGTTGTTGAGGCGCGACAGGTTCTTGACCCACATCAGCGCCGGCGCCTGCTGCTCCTTGCAGTACTCCGCGGCCGCGCGGGCGGTCTCGTAGCAGCCGAGGAAATCGTTGCCGTCACACTCGAAGTAGGCGAACCCGAAGGCGGCGGCGTAGTGCTCGAAGCTGCGGATCCCGCGGCCGTCCTCGGGCCGCACGCTGATGGCGACGTTGTTGTCGGTGACCGTCAGCAGCACCGGCAGGCGCAAGATCGAGGCGCCGGTCATGCCCTCGTGCATGTCGCTCTCGGCGGTGGTGCCGTCGCCGACCACGGCGACCACGAGGCCGTCGTCGTAGCCCTTGCGCCGCAAGCCCTGGGCGTAGCCGACGGCCTTGCCGAACTGCATGCCGAGCGCGCTCTGCACCGGCAAGGTGTTGAACCGCAGGTCGTTGAAGTGCGCCGTCATCAGCCGCCCGCCGGTCCACGGGTCGGTCGACTTGCAGAGCTGCTGGCGCATGTGGTCGAGGTGGAAGTCCGGGTAGCCGCGCAGCCGCGACCACATGGCCAAAAGGCCCGCCGAGCGGTAGTGGGCGCAGATGCCGAACGCGTTCGGGTTGACGACGTCGGCGAACGCCAGCGCCTCGGCCGCCCCGTGCAGCTCCTCGCCCGAGCCCCAGATGGCGAACTTGATGGTGCCCTTGGCGCACTCCTGGACCACCCGCTCGACGTGACAGCGAGCGAGCAGCATCTCCTGGTAGGCCAGCCGCAACAGCTCCGGGGTCAGGCTCGGGAACCGCGCGAGGTCGCGGAGATCGAAGCGGAGAGTCTTGCTGGGCATCGGCAGGTCCATGCGCGAGGCAAGCCTAGGCGAGATCGCCGCTGCGGTAAACCGACCGCAGACGAGCGCTACGTCGCAGCGCAGCGGGCGCGAACGGCCTGCGTGACGTGGCGCATGCGCGACCGATCACGCGATGCAGGCGGCGCGCAAACGAAATGGCACCTGGCGGAAAGGCCAGGTGCCACTCGGGCTCGCCGTCACGCCGGCGACGCGCAGGCTCACGCGCTCGGGAGAGCGCCAGCAGCCCCGTCGAGCCGCCCGCGCGCTTCGCCCTCGGGGTCGCCGCCCTCGTGCTTGCGCCGGACCCAAAAGTACAGCCACACGCTCAGCGCCGAGGCGAAGGCGACGATGAAGGCCGTCACGCCGTTGATGACGATGCTGGTCAAGATGCCGCCGAGCGGCAGCAGGCCGAGGATGACGCCGACGATCGTCATGGCGATGGCGACCGCGAGGCCGCCGCCGAGCACCGCGGCGAGGATCGGCGCCAGCTCCTTCTTGAGCAGCTCGAAGTTGCGGCCGATCACCGCGCCGATCTTCTTGTCCTCGACGTAATAAATCGGCGCCGCGAACACGCCGAGCACGACGCCGGGGATGAAGCAGTGGACGGCGACGTCGGCGATCCGGGCGATCGATTGCTGGACGGCCGCCTGGATCGAGATCGGCTGGCCGAGGTAGTGGCTCAGCATGAAGCGCCCGAGCGACGGGATGAGGACCACCATCGCCGCCAGCTGCGCGAGCGCCAGCAAGGTCGCAAGCAAGGCGGCGATGCTGGCCGGGAGGATCAGGAGCCCGAGCTGCGCGAGCAGGCCGATCGGGACGAGCACGGCGCCGACGGTCGCGACCGCGGGCACGGCGACCGGATGGAACACCTTCCAGGTCTCGAGCAGGATGAACTTGACCTGCGCGACCAGGTCGCCGGGCGCCGGCTCGACGGCGGGGGCGGCAGCGTCACCGGTCGGCGGGGTGTCGAGCATGGCCGTGTCGGGCACGAGCACGGGCGGGCCCGGCGGGACGGCCATCGGCCCGGAGATCGAGCTCGGCACCGGCTGCGGCGGCGGGGTGGCGATCGCGGACTGCGGGGTCGGGGCGCCGAACGCCCCCGGCTGCGGCGGACCGCCGAAGCCCGGCTGCGCGCCGAAGCCCGACGGCGGCTGCGCGCCGAATCCCGGCTGCTGCGGCTGCCCGTAGCCCGGCTGCTGCGGCTGCCCGAACGCCCCCGGCGCGGGCCCCGGCGGCACCGGCGAGGGGAACGGCGCCGGCGCCCCGCCCGGCATCGGCGGAGCCGCCGCGAAGCCGGCCGGAGCCCCCTGCGCGGGCCCCCCGGTCCCCGGCCGGAGCAGCGGCCCCTGATGCTGCGCGGTCGGCGCAAACGCAAAACTCCCCGGCTGCTGCCCTCCGGCGGGTGACGGCGGGGCCGGCATCACGGGCCCCGGCGGACGCGCCGCTGCGGGCTTCATCGGCGCCGGGAAGCCCGGCACCATGCCCGGGGCCGCGATCACGGTGCGGCCCTTGCCGGCGCCGCTCGAGTTGAGGCCGTCGACGCTCTGGACGGTGATGAGCGAGTTGCCGACCCGCAGAGCGATGCCAGGAGTGAGTTCGAGGTTGGCGACCCGCTGGCCCTGGAGGAGGAAGCTGCCGTTGGTCGAGCCGAGGTCGGTAAACCGGAGCGTCGCTCCGTCCCAGAGGATCTCCGCGTGGCGGCCCGAGACCTGGGTGTCGTGGAGGACGATGTCACCAGCGTCTCGGCCGATGAGGACTTTGGGCTGGGAGATCGTCCGGGTCTCCGCTGGGCGGTCGACGTACTGGATGTGGAGCGTGTACGAGGCCATCGAGGTCTCCGGGGGGTCGCGGTAGGCTTGCGCAGAGTGTCACAAATGCCCGCCGTGCGGCGCAACCATCGCGCCGATGTCCTGCCAGTACAAGAGTCGCCACCTCCGTGGGGCCCCGCCGAGATCCGCTCGCTGTGGGACCGCTTGCGGCGAGAGGACGCCGATGGGCGCGGGCGAGCCGAGCCCGCGTGGGACCTCGTGGTCGTGGGGGCTGGGATCGCCGGCGCGGGGGTCGCCCGCGACGCGGCCCTCCGCGGCCTGCGGGTCCTCGTCGTCGAGGCGCGGGACCTGGCCTTCGGGACCTCCTCGCGCTCGAGCCGACTGATCCACGGCGGCGTCCGCTACCTCGAGCAAGGCGAGCTCGGCCTGGTCTACGAGGCCCTCCGCGAGCGCCGCCTGCTCTACAAGATCGCCGGGCACATCGTCCAACCGGCGCGCTTCCTGTTCCCCGCCTACCGCGGCGACCGCTTGCCGCTGTGGAAGCTGCGCATCGGGCTGTCGCTCTACGACGCCCTCAGCCTCTACCGCAGCCACGGCCACCGCGTGCTCCGCCCCGCCGCCGCCCGCGCGCTCGAGCCGCTGCTGCGCGAGGAAGGCCTCCGCGGCGCCGTCACCTACGAGGACGCGGTCACCGACGACGCCCGCCTCACCCTCGCCACGCTGCAGGACGCCCGCCGCCACGGGGCGCAGGTCCTCACCTACGCGCCGGTGGTGGCGCTGCGCCGCGAAGGCGAAGTCCAGGTCGTCGAACTCGAGGGCGGCCTGCAGGTGCGCGCGCGGTCGGTGGTCGTCGCCGCCGGGCCATGGACCTCCGAGCGGTTGCTCGGGGTCGCCGGCGCCCACCTGCTGGCCCTGTCGCGCGGCATCCACCTGGTCCTGCGCGCCGAGGACGTCCCGATCCGCCAGCCCCTCGTGGTCCAGGCGCAGCAGGAGCGGCGGATCCTGTTCGTCGTGCCCTGGGGCGCGCGGACCTACCTCGGCACCACCGACACCGCCTACGACGGCGACCCGGCCGCGTCCGGCGTCACCGCCAGCGACACCGACGAGCTGTTCGCCCTGATCGGCAAGGTCTTGCCGGGCGCGGTGCTCGGCCGGGACCGCATCGTCAGCGCGTGGTCGGGCGTGCGGCCGCTGGTGCGCGACGAGCATGCCGATCCCGGCGACCCGACAGTCGAGATCTCCCGCTCGCACCGCATCCTCGAGACCGAAAGCGGCGTCATCGCCGTGGTCGGCGGCAAGCTCACCACCTATCGCTCGATGGCCGAGGAGACCGTCGACCGCGTGGTCCGCCGCTTGCGGCAACGTGGCCAGCTCCCGGCCGGCATCGGCCGCTGCCAGACCCATCGCTACCCGCTGGTCGCCGGCTTGCCGCTCTCGGCCGAGGAGCTGCGAGAGCCTCACCTCGCCGATCTCGCCGGGCGGCACGGGCCGTTCGCCCGCCGGCTCGTCGACCAGATCCACGGCGACCCGCAGCTCGGCGCCCGCATGATCGACGACCTGCCG
This sequence comes from Nannocystis bainbridge, assembly GCF_028368995.1. Taxonomy (GTDB): domain Bacteria; phylum Myxococcota_A; class Polyangia; order Nannocystales; family Nannocystaceae; genus Nannocystis; species Nannocystis bainbridge. The sequence continues at coordinate 3,042,881 of NZ_JAQNDL010000001.1, forward strand.
TACTGCTGGGCCGAGGTCGAGCACGCCATCCACCACGAGGGCGCCGTGCACCTCGAGGATGTCCTGCGCCGACGGATCCCCCTCGCCCTGACCGACGCCGGCCTCGGCGCCCGCGTCGCCCGCGAGGTCGCCACCCGCCTCGTCACCGCCTGGGGCGGCAGCGCCGCCGACATCGAGGCCGAGCTGCAGCGCTACCGCGAGGCGATGCACGTCGAGACCGGGCGGATCCTCGCGCCCTGCTGAGGTTTACTCCCCTCGGGACATGTTCATCAACACATGCCCCGATGAACATGTTCTCTCAAACATGTTCGTGCGGACATGTCTCCGAGGGCATGTCCCTCGACCTGGCCCAGCCCGCGACCTGTCCCGAAAGCCAACCGGCGAGTTCAGCCGCCGACCAGCCCGGCGAGGCCGGTCACTGCCCAGGCGATCCACCCGTCGGGGTAGTGGGCTCCGAGCAGCACGCCGCCGCCGAAGATCCCGCCGAACACCAGGCTGGGCACGCCGACCCAGCCGATGAGCCAGGCCACCCGGGACGGCGGCGCCTCTTCTTCCTCGCGCTTGGCCGGCTGGTTGCCCGGGGGCTCCTGCCGCTTGGGGCTGTTGCTTGCGACGCGGGCGGGGGCGGCCATCTCAGTGCTCTCCTTCGGGGGCGGCCTCGTCGGCCGGCGGCGCGGGCGAGTCCTCGGCTTCGGGGGTGAACGGCAGGTGCTTGCGCTCGAGCAAGATCCGCCGCTCCTCGACCGAGAACGCGATCGTCTCGGAGTCGGCGGCGATCGGGTCGCTGCCCATCGCCTGGGTGACCGCGCGCAGCAGGCCGCGCAGGTGCGGCGCCGGCGAGGTCGGGTCGGAGCTGAACGCGATCGCGGTCGAGGCCTGGTTCTTGGCGGTGGTGGGCCCGGCCTGCACCGGCGTGCGGATCATGCGGCCGCCGAGGCCGAGCACCAGGTCGGCGCCGTCGCTGCCGACCGCCTCGAGGTCGGCGAACGCCGCCTGTCCCGAAGACCAGGTCATCGGCCGGGCGATCACCCCGCGCAGCTCGAGCTCGACGCCGATCTGGCGCAGCAGCACCTGCGAGGCCCAGCGGACGTGGCGTTCGACGTAGTCGATCCAGTCGCTGCGGCGGTCGAACACCTCGTCGTCGACCACCACCTTGATGCGGATCTTGAGCGGCTCGCCGAGGCGGGCCTGCAGCTCGGGCGGCAGCGGGGCCGGGTCGGCGACCGCGACGGGGATCGAGTCGAGCCCACGCGGCGCCTCGACCGGCTTGGCGGGCTCCGGCGTGGGAGTGGGCTTGGCGGGCTCCGGCGTGGTCTCCGGCTTGCTCGGCTCCGGCTTGGCCGGCTCCGGCGTGGCCTCGGGCTTCGGCGTCGGCGCGACCTCGGGCTTCGGCTCCGGCTTGTCCGGCGGCGCCGGTCTGCTCGGCTCGCCGGGGACCACCACGTCGAGCCCGAGCCAGTCGCGCTCGAACGAGAGGATCGCCGTCCGGTGCCCGTGCCCCACATAGACGCCGGCGCCGAACAGCCCGACCACGAAGGCGACGGGCAAGCCGATGAGGACCGCCAGCTTGCCGAGACTCTTCAGACGCGCCGCACTCATACCTGTGAAGCCAGTATACTGCGCCTTTCAAAAGGACCAGTCCGGGCTGCGAGATCGGCGTGAATTCGCCGATTTTGCGCGCTTCGGCCGGCCCCCTGGGCGCACTCGCTCAGAGCCCGTCGAGCGCGCTCTCCTCGATCTCGCACGACTTCGGGTCACCGAAGCCGTAGCCGGGCGCTTCGAGCGCATAGGGCTCGTTCAGCGCGCGCCACGTGAGGAAGCCGTCGGCGCCCTGGCACTCGTCGAGGAACAGGTCGCCGTGCTTCATGTCGCCGACGCCATCGACCTCGAGGATGCTGCCGCGCGCCCGCCCGTTGCCTGCAGCGTCCCAGGCCGCCTGCACGCTCGCCTTCTCGCGCTCCGGCCCGCTCCAGCCGTAGTCGTCCCACTCGCCGTACAGCGTCAAGTCGAAGCTCCCGCCGCCCTCGGCGTCGCGCGTGTAGCTGTACTTGTCGTCGCTGTAGAACACGTCATCGTCGAGCCAGCCGAGGTACTCGAAGCTGGCCGCCTGGAAGTCGAGGTCGATGCGCTTCTGCTCGGTCTCGACGTCGCGCTCGAAGGTGACGGCGACGAAACCTCCGACCACGCTCATGTCGGCGTCGGGCCCCTTCATCTCGGGGTGCTTCTCGACCACGTCGAAGTCCAGCTCGAACCCGCCGCTGCGCTTGCTGCCGTCCTTGTGCAGGTCGCCCTTCATCAGCAGCGCCATCGCGCCCTGGTCCGCGGCCCCGCGGCCGCCGACGTAGATCTGGTAGTTCGCGCCGTCCTCGATCGACTCGACGCGGACCAGCCACGCCAGGTCGCGGCCGTCGTTGTCGTCGTACGGCCCGTAGATGCGGGTGTTGCCCTCGCGCGCGCTCGGCTGCACGTCGTCGAGGTAGGCGATCACGCGCGCGCAGTGCTCGACCAGCATCGTCACCCAGCGGTTGACGTGCCCGGCCGTGGACTCGACGCCGAGGTGCAGCAGCCCGCGGACCTGCCCGCCCTCGCGCGCCGCGATCGACTCCGGCAGATCGATCCGGACATCGTCGGCCTCGACGAAGGCCGTCTCCTCGTCGGCGTTGGCGAAGAAACAGCCGGTGGCCAGGGTCGCGGACAGGGCGAACAGCGGGGCGAAGCGCGTCATGCCGGCCCCTCTAGCGCGCGCCATTCCAGCCGCGCCCGGCCGGTTTCGCCAGCGATCCCGGGCTTTTGCTCCGCCGTTCGGATTCGCGCGCCGGGGGCTGTGGCGAAATGCCACGCCGCGCCGCGCCACGTCATCGGCCGGTGAGGACCGCCGCCGGGTCCATGCGCGCGGCCCTGCGGGCGGGCAGCCACGCGCCGAGGACACAGAACCCCGCGGCGAAGCCGAGCGCCAGGGCCACGAGGTCGAAGCTGAACGCGAAGTACGTCTCGGGCTTGTACGGGAAGTCCGGCAGGTGCCGGGCCGACACGTAGTCGAACACGCGGCTGGCCCCGTACGCCAGGCCGACGCCGATCGCCCCCGCGACCAGGCCGACGCTGGCCGCCTCGCCGAGGATGATGCGCTGGATGTCGGAGCGCCGGGCCCCGACCGCCCGCATGATCCCGATCTCCCGCTGGCGCTCGTACACCAGCATGAAGAACACGTGCATGATGTTGACCGCCGCGATGCCGACGATGATCGTCGACAGCAGGCTGAACACCAGCACGAACACGCTGATGAGGAACCCGGCCTGCTCGGCGCCGCCGTCGGTGACCTCGAAGCCGAGCTCCTCGATCTTCTTGGCCACCGCCGCGACCTGGTCCTTGCCCTCGATCTTGACGATGATCGAGTGGTAACGGGTCGCCGCCTCGGGCGTGCCGAAGTGGACGTTGTAGCGGGCCACCTGCGACAGCGGCATCGTCACGCCCAGCGGCACCGCCTTGTCGGAGAAGCCGACCAGCTTGAGCCGGTCGTACAGCAGTTGGTCCTTCTCGGCCGCCTGCACCATCGACGCCCCGACCCGCATCTCGAGCGACACGCCGACCAGGAAGTCCGGGTTGAGCCGCGGCAGGTTGTAGGCCCGGCGCAGCGAGCCGTTGTAGATCTCGAGCATGTGCGGCGACGCCAGCACCGGCACGTAGTCGCGGCACACCTTGCCCGGCCCGCCCTGGTACGGCTTGCCGCAGTACATGTCCTTGCCGCACGCCGAGTCGTCGGCGCAGGCCGTCGGCGTCTTGCTCGGCTCGGGCACGTCGCGGAACAGCTCGGCGCCCGCGACCTCGCCCTCCACCAGCGCCGGGTCGATGCCGTCGACGATCAGCTCGGTGCGGATGTCGTTGCCGATGATCTCCTTGCCGCCGAGCCCGATCGCCGGGGCCGTCAGCTTCATCTTCGGGAACACCCCGCGCACCCCCGCGACCCCGCGCAGCTGCTGCGCCGCCGACTCGTCGAGCACGTCGCTGGCGAGCCCGAGGCTGACGGGGCCGACGTCGAGCGTCATCGACTTGGCGATCACCTCGAGCTGGTCGAGCGGGAAGATCTTGCCGAGCACGACCTGGCGCACGCCGGCGCCGAGGGCCAGGAAGAACGCGAACGCGGCGATGCCGACGATCACGCCGACCGACGCCAGCGCGAAGTGGATCGCGTTGTTGCGCAGGTTGCCGCGGACGATCGCGCCGAGGCTGCTCATGGCCGCACCTCCTCGTCGCCGCTCGGGGCCGCCGAGGCCGCGCTGGTGTTCACTCCGCCGAGCTCGACCACGCCGTCGCGGATCTCGATCACCCGGTCGGCCGCCGCCGCGATCGTCGGGTCGTGGGTCACGATCGTCAGCGTCACCCCGGACTCGTCGCGCAGCTTGCGAAACAGCGCGATGATGGCCGACGCCGACGCGCTGTCGAGGTTGCCGGTCGGCTCGTCGCAGATGAGCAGCTGCGGCTTGTGATAGAGCGCCCGCGCGATCGCCAGCCGCTGCTTCTGCCCGCCCGACAGCGTGCTCGGCCGCGTCCCGCACTTGTCGCTGATGCCGACCATCTCCATCAGCTCGCGCGCCCGCCCGAGCCGCACGTCCTTGCTCTCCTTGCCCTGGACGCTGAACAGCGCCGGCAAGGCGACGTTGTCCTCGCAGCTCAGGTGGTCGAGCAGGTGGAACGCCTGGAACACGAAGCCGATGGTGGCGTTGCGGTAGGCGCTGAGCTCGGCGTCGGACAGCGCGCGCAGCTCCTTGCCCGCGACCTTGAGCTCGCCCGAGTAGTCGGTGTCGAGCCCGCCGAGCAGCGCCAGCAGCGTGCTCTTGCCGCTGCCCGAGCGCCCGACCACCGCCGTGAATTCGCCGGCGCCCACGTCGAAGTCGACGCCGCGGAGCACCGGCAGCTCGCCCGCCCTTGCGCCGGCGAGGCGGTAGCTCTTGTGGATCCCGCGGGCGCGGATCATCGCCGTGGACGCTACTCGCTGCGGGCGATCGCGGTCAACCCCCGCTCGGCTCGCGGACCTTCGGGCCCGTCTGGCCGTACGCGACGATCGAGAAGACGGCCCCGTGTGGGTCGCTGACGACCGCGAAGCGGCCGACCGGCGGGATGTCGCACGGCGCGACCGCAATCGCGCCGCCGAGCCGCGCCGCGAGGGCCGCGCTCTCGTCGCAGTCCTCGACCCGGAAGTACGTCATCCAGTGCGACGCCATCGAGCCCCAGGCCTCGGTCATCTGCAGCATGCCGCCGACCTTGCGCTCGCCGACGAAGAAGTCGGTGTAGCGGGTCGACTCGACCTCCCGCTCGGCCCGCCGCCAGCCGATCACGTCGCTGTAGAAGACCCCGGCCTCGTCCGCGTCGCGCGTGTTGAGCTCCCACCAACACATCGTCGCCGGCTCGTCGATGAGCCCGGCGCCCGCGTGGTGGACCGCCTGCCACAACGCCAGCTGCGCCCCGCTCGGATCCTCGACCACCGCCACGCGGCCCGCGTCGTACTCCTCGCGCGGCGCCACGATCACCCGCCCGCCGCGCGGCTCGACCCGCGCCACCGCGCGGTCGATCGACTCGACGTTGACGTACGGCAGCCACAGCGGCGTGTCGCCGCGCTCGATCTTGTCGGCGCGCATGCGATGGATCGCCACCACGTCGCGCTGTTGCTTGCGCAAGATCGTGTAGGCCTTGCCGTGGTGGATCCCGAGATCGAAGAGGCCCCCATAGAACCGCGTCGTCACCGCCGGATCCGGACTGCCGAGCTCGGCCCAGCAGAAACTCCCGTGCTTGTAGCGATCGACGACCGGCACCCCCGGCAACCTACCAAACCGGCTCGGATCCGCCCAAATATTTCAAGCGCGACGTCAGCGCGCCGCGATGAGTCCGAACACGAGCCGCTGCCGGGGACAACCGGACCCCGAGACATTCGTCCGCGCCGCCTCGACGTAGGCCACAAACGCCCCTTCGTCGCCGGCCGCCGAAGATGTCCCATCGTACAGGCGGAGCGGCGCGCCGCCCGAGAGCTGCAGGTCCAGCGCGCCGCGCCGCAGCTCGCCGCAAGCTGTCTCTTCGACCATGCAGGCGCTGGCCGCCTCGCGCCACGCGAACGGCGCGGCCCACCCGCCGCCCTCCGGCGGATCGACGCGCGCGCCGACGGCCGCCGCCAGCAGCAGCGCCCCGCCCGCGTCCTCGACGCGTAACCACACGTCCGGGTCGCTCGCCACCTCGCCCGGCGCGACGATCGCCCGCACCCGCAATTCCTGGCCCGCCGCGAAACCATCGCCGGCCGGCGCCGGGTCGGCCTCGACGTAAAGCCGCATCGCCTCCCCGTCGCACGCGAGATCGAGGACGCGAGACCCCGCGTCACCGCGCATCGCCGTGACCGTGCACCTCAGCTCGGCGCCGTCGTCGCGCGGCATCGGCTCGAGCGCCGCGCGCAAAAACGCCGCCTCCGAGGACACACAAGGTGAGAGCTCGGGCCCCGCCTCGTCGAGCGGCAAGATGTCGTCGCTGGGCGCCGCCACCTCGCAGGCCGCCAGGACCCGCAGCAGCAGCAGCGCCGCCGCGCAACGCCGTCCTCGCCCTCCGGCCGTCACACGAACTATTTTGCCGGCCTCCGGTGGGCCTGTCCAGAAGGACATGCGAGGCTCGGGCCGATCCCGGCCTCCCATGCGCGGACCCTGTCCAACCGCCTGGATCTTGTCGACCCGCTGGACCCGCGGCAACATCGGACCATGCGCTTACGCTGGCTCGCCTGTCCGACCCTGGCCCTCGCCCTCGCCGGCTGCCCGGGGCCGTACACCCCGGCCACGACCGAGAACGAGACCTCCAGCTCCAGCGCGAGCAGCAGCAGCCCGACCGAGACCACGACCCAGTCGACGACCACCACCAGCACCGCCGGCCCGACCAGCGAGCCGACCACCACCCCGTCGGGCTGCGTGGGCACCGACGAGCGGTGCGACGGCGAGCAGCACCAGATCTGCGTCGGCGGCAATTGGATCGGCGACCCCTGCCCGGCCGGCACCGGCTGCCAGGACGGCGCCAAGACCTGCGAGACCTGCGACTGCGCGGCCCCGCCGACCTGCCTCGACGCCTCGACGCTCGAGACCTGCGGCTGCCTGGTGCCCCAGCAAACCACATGTCCCGAAGGCCAGGCGTGCGACGCCGAGGCCGGGGCCTGCAGCGCCGTGCTCTGCACCCCCGGCGAGCAGACCTGCACCGACCAGAACACCCGCCGCACCTGCAACGAGTACGGCACCGGCTACGAGGCGCCGGTCACGTGCGACGGCGACGAGCTGTGCGACCCCGACATGGGCGCCTGCATGGCCGCGTGCAGCGTGGTGGCCAAGCGGCAGTCGAGCATCGGCTGCGAGTTCTGGGCCGTCGACATGGCCAACGTCCCGCCGCGCGACGCCTACGTCTACGCGGTCGCCGTCTCCAACCCGAGCGCCACCGAGCCGGTCAACGTCGAGATCTTCGACGGCAACAAGAACGGCGCCGAGCAGAAGCTGCTGACCGGCGTGATCGCCCCGCGCCAGGTCCGGACCTTCCTGCTGTCGGGCAGCAGCAACAACCAGAACGGCTTCTACCCCGGCGACGCCGGCTTCACCGGCTCCGGCATCGCCCCCGGCCGGGCCTTCCGCGTCGTCTCCGACCTGCCGATCGTCGCCACCCAGTTCAACCCGCTCGGCGGCGCGCTCGCCTTCACCACCGACGCCTCGCTGCTGCTGCCGACCCACGCGCTCGGCTCGCGCTACTTCCACCTCGCGTGGGGCGAGGGCCTCGGCAGCGGCTCCTCGCTGGTCGTGGTCGCCACCGCCGACGACACCACGATCTCGCTCAAGCCCACGGTCAACGTCGCCGCCGGCCAGAACGGCATGCCCGCGCTGACGAAGGGCGTCACCACCGAGATCAAGCTCGACCGCTACGACTACGTCCAGCTGCAGACCAACAGCGGCGACACCACCGGCTCGGAGATCGTCGCCGACAAGCCGGTCGCGGTGTTCGGCGGCCACTCGTGCGGGCAGGTGCCGAACAAGACGGTGACCTTCTGCGACCACCTCGAGGAGCAGATCTTCCCGGTCGACACGTGGGGCATCGAGTACGTCGCCCTGCGCAGCCCCGCCCGCGGCACCGAGGACATGTTCTGGCGGGTCCTCGCGCGCGAGTCCGGCGCGACCGTCACCTTCACGCCCAAGCCCGAGGGCCTGGCCGAGGCCACGCAGGTCATCCCCGCCGGCGGCTTCATCCAATTCAACGCCAGCGGCGACTTCCGCATCCAGTCCAACAACCCGATCATGGTCGCCGGCTACATGTACGGCTCCGAGGCCCCCGGCGTGCCGGCCAACGGCAACCCCGGCGACCCCTCGATGGTGCTGATGGTCCCGACCGAGCAGTGGCTCGGCGACTACGTGTTCCTGGTCGACAGCTCGTACGCCAACGACAACGTCCGCCTGGTCCGCAAGGCCATGAACAACAACGTCGAGCTCGGCTGCCTCGGCGGCCTCGTGCCCGACGACCACTGGAAGCAGATCCCCGGCACCCAGTACGTCACCGCGGTCGTCAACATCAACCCCGGCGAGGGCGACTGCCAGGCCGGCACCAACACCGCCTCGGCCAAGACCACCACCTTCGGCGTCATCGTCACGGGCGAGGCCCAGGGCGCCTCGTACGCCTACCCCGGCGGCATGGCGCTGAGGGAGATCGCGCCGGGCTGAAGTCTCGGCGGGGCCGCCTCCGGCCCGCGCACGCGCGCGCTCCGGCGGGCCCGCCGCCGACCCGGCGATCGATCGACGCCCGGGCGCGCGCGGATGGGCTCGCATGTCCTACCATGCGCGCCGCATGCCGCTGCACACCCGGATCTTGCTCGGCCTCGCGGTCGGCGCGGCCCTCGGCCTCGGCGCCAACCTCGGCCTCGGCGCCGACCATGCCGTCGTCCAGTTCGTGCTGACCTACGTCGCCGGCCCGCTCGGCCAGGTCTTCCTGCGCATCCTCTCGATGGTGGTGATGCCGCTGGTGTTCGCCTCGATCGCCCTCGGCGTCGCCGGCGTCGGCGACATCCGCCGCGCCGGCCGCATGGGCGTCAAGACCCTCGCCTTCTTCCTCGTCACCACCGCGCTCGCCTCCGCTCTCGGCCTGCTGCTCGTCAGCCTCGTCGACCCTGGCGCCTACGTCTCGCCCGCGGTCCGCGACGAGCTCGTGGCCCAGTACGCGCGCACCAGCGGCCCCCCGCCCGCGCCGACCAGCTTCGGCGTCGAGACCTTCGTCGGCATCGTCACCCGTAACCCGCTCAAGTCGGCGGTCGACGGCGACATGCTCGGCGTGATCTTCTTCGGCCTGATGTTCGGCGCCGGCATCACCCTGATCCGCGAGGACCGGCAAAAGACCATGATGGGCTTCCTCGAGGCGCTCGCCGAGGTCATCTCGGCGATCGTCGACATGGCCATGAAGATCGCGCCCTACGGCGTGGCCGGCCTGATCTTCGGCGTCACCGCCCTGTTCGGCTTCGCCCTGCTCGCCCCGCTCGGCGTCTACGTGGCCCTGGTCCTGGGCGCCCTCGCGCTGCACGCCATCGGCACCATGGGCCTCGTGATCCGCGCCCTCGTCGGCGTGTCGCCGTGGATCTTCTTCTCCAAGATCCGCGCCGCCCTCGTCACCGCCTTCTCGACCTCCTCGAGCAGCGCCACCCTGCCGACCAACCTCCTCGTCGGCCAGCAAAACCTCGGCATCCCGCCGCGGATCTGCGGCTTCGTCTATCCGCTCGGCGCGACGATGTGCATGAACGGCACCGCCCTGTTCGAGGGCATCACCGTGATCTTCCTGTGCCAGGTGTTCGGGGTGGCGCTCAGCCTCGGCCAGATGGCGGTCATCATCGCCATGGCGGTGCTCACCTCGGTCGGCGCCGCCGCCGTCCCGGGCGGCTCGATCCCGCTGCTGGTCGGCATGCTGACCATGTTCGGCGTCCCGGGCGAGGGTATCGCCGTGATCATCGGCATCGACCGGATCCTCGACATGGCCCGCACCTCGGTGAACGTGCTCGGCGACCACGTCGCCGCCGCCTTCGTCGCCCGCAGCGAGGGCCTGTGGAGCCCCGAGCACCTCACGAAATCTGTTCCTCCGGACAGGTGAGCCTGCCTCGCACCCACGGCGGTGCGGCCCTTGTCCCCCAGCCGCGCGCGCCTCGGGCAGGCCCGGAGCCGCCCCGCCCGGAGCGGCGCGCGCCCGATCGCACCGCGAATCCGCGAGGCCGGGTGCGAAGGCCCACAGAACTCGGTATGGTAGTGCTCCATGGCGCCCCTTCTCGAGCAGGCCAGCGACGTCGCCGCGTGGAAGCCCCGTTCTGCGCTCCTCGGCACGCTGCTGGCCAACCGCTACCGGATCACCCAATCCATCGGTCAGGGTTCGACCGGCGCGGTCTACCGCGCCGAAGACCTGTTGATGAACCGGCCGGTCGCGGTCCGGATCCTCGTCCCGAGCCTCGCGCAGAACCCTACGGTGGTCTCGCGGATCCGCGCTCGCATCGACCGCAACATCAAGATCCAGCAGCAGCAGCCTGATGCGTTGGTCAACCTCGTCGACGCATTCGACGTCGGCATGACCCTCGAGGGCGAGCTCTTCATCGTCACCGATTTCCTCGACGGTGATCATCTTTCGGCGATGCTCGAGCGCGGCGGTCGGCTGCCGTGGTCGCGCGCCCGCCACCTCTTCATTCGCCTGAGCCAGCTCCTGCAGGCCCTGCACGAGCGGGGCATCGTGCTCGGCACGCTGCAGGCGCGGCACTGCTACGCGGTCCGCAACCGGCCGAAGAACGAGGCGATCAAGATCGTGAGCACGGCGGTGTTCGAGCACATCGCCGCCAACCTCGGCCCGGGCGCCGGCGAGGTCGGGACGCAGATGGCCCGCTATGCCGCGCCGGAGCAGGGCTGCGGCGAGCCGACGGACATCCGCACCGACGTCTACTCGCTCGGCATCATCGCCTACGAGCTGCTGACCGGGAAGCTGCCGTTCAACGAGACCAACCCGATCCGACTGGTCGCGCAGCACCTGCACGCCACGCCGCTGCCGCTGCGCCAGGTCGCGCCCGACGCCGACATCCCGGCCGCGGTCGAGGAGGTCGTGCTCAAGGCGCTGTCCAAGTCGCCTGCCGATCGCCACCCGAGCATGGAGGCCTTCGCCGCCGCGCTGTCGGCGATCCCCGCCGACGAGGCCGGCGCGCCGACGACGGCCACCGGCGCCTTCGCCACCGTCGCGCCCGCCGAGCCGCTGCCCTCGACGCCCCCGCCACCGCCGCCGCCCAAGCCGCTGGCCTCGACGCTACCTGTCTCTTCGGACAACCTCTCCGCACCTGTCCCTTCGGTCAGCTCGGCCGCCGCCGCCGCTGCCGTCGAGGAGCCGTCGCCGTCGACCTCCGGCGCCGCGCCGGCGAAGATCGCCCCCTCGGTGGTCATGCGCGGGCTCATCGACGCCCCCGCCACTCCGCCGGGCCCGCCTCCGCCCCCGCCGACCTCGATCGCCCCGCCGCCGCCGGTCGGCCCGCGACGGCCGCCGTCGATCGCGGTGCCGACGCTGATCCCCTCGCCGCGCCGCCCGTCCGAGCCGGTCGCCTCGGCACCTGTACCTTCGGCCATGTCCGAAAGCGCAGCCGACAAGCCGACCGAGGCCCCGGTCGCCGCCGAGCCGCCGCCGGCCCCCGCGCCCGAAGCCCCGCCGGCCGCCACGCCTGTCGCCGCAGCGCTCGCGACGCCCGCAGCGCCCGAGACGCCCGTGGCTGCCGAGCAGCCGCCCGCTGCCGCCGAGCCACCCGCGCCCGCTGCCGCCGAGCCTCCTGCGCCCGCCGCCGCCGAGCCGCCCGTCGCCGCCGCCGAGCCGCCTCCGCCCAGCGCCGCCGAGCTGCCGCCGCCGCCGCCCTTCGCCGCCGAGACCCCGCCGCCTCCGCCGCACTACGCCGCCGAGACCCCGCCCCCGCCTCCGCCCTACGCTGCCGAGCCCCCGCCTGCGCCGGCGCCGATCGCCGCTGCGCCGCCGCCTCCGCCGGCCCCTGCTGCCGAGCCGACGGTCGCCGCCGTGCCGCCGCCTTCGGCCAAGCCCGCTCCGCTGCCCGCCGAGATCATCCGGATCCCCGCGCCCGGCGAGTCCATGCGCGCGAGCCTCAGCGACTCGATGCGCGCCTCGGCCGAGTCCCTGCGCGCCGCGATCCCGGCCGACTCGATGCGGGCCCCGATCGCCGCCGACTCCGTGCGCGCCCCGGCCCCGGCCGACTCGACCCGCGCCGCCGCGCCTGCCGACTCGATGCGGGCGCCGATCTCCAGCGACTCCGCGCGGGTCCGGGCGGCCGAGATCGTGGCTGTCCCTGCGGCCCTGTCCGCAAAGCCAGATGAAGCCTCGGCCGCCGCCTCGGTCAGCGCGCGCCGGGTCGCCGCCGCCGACGTCGCCCCCGAGACCTTGCGGGCCGCCGCCCTGCGCCAGTCGCAGTCGGGCGAGCGCCTGACCTCGAGCGCCGAGCTGCGGCCGACCGAGTCGATCATCGCCGAGCTGCCGAAGCGGCGGACCCCGTGGGTCGCGATCGTCGGCCTCGGCGCCGCGCTGGCTGCCGGCGCCGCCGCGTACATCCAGACCGAGCCCGAGGTCGCCCCGCAGGCCAATCGCGCCGTCACGCCGCCGCCGGCCAAAATCGAGCCGAAGACCGCCCCGCCGGTCAAGGCCGACCCCACGCCGATCCCCGCCAAGGTCGAGCCGCCGCCGCCCGATCCGGTCCCGATCGTCGCGCCCCCGCCCGACCCCGAGCCCGCCCCGCGCGACGTCGAGAGCGAGGAGCCGAAGAAGAAGAAGAAGCGCCGGGCCAAGAGCACCGAGCCCGAGGAGGAAGAGGAGGATCTGTTCGACCAGGTCCGCAAGCACATGGAGGCCAAGAAGGCCCAGGAGGAGGCCTACAAGAAGGCCGCCGAGGCCGGCACCTCGCTGCCCGGACCTGCGCCCACCCCGGCCAACGCCATGCCCGCGCCCGCGCCCAAGCCGGCCGTCGAGGACAACGCCACCAAGGCCAAGGACACCCTCGACCGCGCCCGCCAGGCCGCGCAGCAGAGCAACCATCCCCTCGCGTACAGCCTCGCCAAGCAGGCCAACGCGCTCGCGCGCTCGCAGGACGCGATCGAGCTCATGGGCGTGTCTGCCTGCAAGGCCGGCAACGCCGACAACGCCCGCAGCGCCGCCGACCAGCTGACCGGCGCGCGCCGCAGCGCCGTCTACAGCGCCTGCGCCGGCAACGGCATCACCCTCTGAGCGCAGATCTCTCCGCTCGCCCCGGCCGCCCGCTGCCTGCAGCGCGGCGGCCTTCGTGCTTTCTCGGGCCCGCGAGCGGCGGCTCTCCCCGCCCTCGTCCGGCCGCCTTCGCAGCGAAGGCCCCGGCGAGCGGAGCATCACATGTCCCCATGAACATGTCTCCAAGAGCATGCTCTTCAGGACATACCCACGTGCCTGTCTGCCCGCGGCGATCGTCGCCCGCTCTCGCCCGCGCCGCGCGGACGCATGCCTGAGCTCCGCGGCCGCCGCACGAGCGATCCGCCGCCTCGACTTCACCGGCCTCGCCTGCCACCGTGAAGATCGGCCAATACGCGGCCGAGAAAGCGAGTCACCATGAAGACGAAGACGAGCACCCGCGCCGGCTCTGGCTCCGGCTCTGTTGGTACCAACCCGCTGTACAGCGGCTAGCGCCGCCCCTGCCCGACATGTCCTTTTTGACATGTTGCGAGGCAGCCGCCGCGACCGCTGTGGCATCACGGCACACGCGGTGCCGCCACGACAACGAACCACCGGACCCGAGAAACGAAGGACTGATGAAGATCAAGACCAACACCCGCGCCGGCGGCGACAACCCGCTCTACCACTGACCTCGCAGAGCATGTCCCTCCGGACATTTCCCCATGCGAGACGAACGCCAGGCCGCGACGACCGCCGCGGCCCCACGGCACACGCAGTGCCGCCCGATCGCAACCCGACAACGGCAGCGGGCCACCCGCCCGCGGCCGAGGACGAGCTGACCATGAAGACCAGGACCCACACGCGCGCTGGCGGCGTCGCCATCAACCCCCTCTACTAGCCGTGTTCTTTAAACCTGTCCGCTGTGCGAACCCGTCGGCGGGCGAGAAACGAGCTGACCATGAAGACGAGAACCAACACCCGCGCCCGCGCCGGCACTGGCGAAAACCCGCTGTTCACCTGACCTGCCGCGACGTGTCCTTCCGGCACGGCCCTGGCAGGGCGAACGATCTGGGCGCCGTGACCACCGCCCCCACGGCACACGCAGTGCCGCCTCGATCGCAGCCGTGAGCCGCAGAGGGCTTTCAGCCGCACAAAAGGTCCCGTCGGGATTCGAACCCGAATAACCCGTGTTGCAGACGGGCACCTGGCCGCTCGGACACGGGACCATGCTCTGCTCCGATCTCTCCCAGTTCTCAAAAGAGGTCCCGTCGGGATTCGAACCCGAATAACCCGTGTTGCAGACGGGCACCTGGCCGCTCGGACACGGGACCATGCTCTGATCTCTCCCCATTCTTTATTTTATAAAAAGGTCCCGTCGGGATTCGAACCCGAATAGCTCGAGTTGCAGTCGAGCACCTGGCCGTTCGGACACGGGACCCAATGTTTGATTCGCGGCGTGGTGAATCGATGCAGCCGCGGCGACGCGGTGGCATCAATCGCCGGCCCTGCCGAGCACGACTCGCGCGCATGAATGCGACGACTCGAGCGCGGCGGCGCGGACCGGTGCGTCTGGCGTCTGCACGCGCAGGCACGCGCAGGCACGCGCAGGCACGCGCAGGCACGCGCAGGCACGCGCAGGCACGCGCCCCGGGCCGAACTTGGCCGCCACTACTTACAGCTTGTTGCAGCTCGGACCGAGCCGCCGCCTCAGCGTCGACACAACGACGAAGTCACGCGCAGCGTCTGCGAGCGCGCGAGATCGGTGTGGACGGCGAGGGCCATGATGCGAATGAAATACCACCGCCCCGCCGCCCCGTCAACTCCTACGATTCGCGCCCGCGACGTTTTTGCTTCGACCCCGAAGCAAGCACCGCGAACTACGATTATTCCCTGACTCCCGACCACACCTGGCGGGCGCACCCACCGCCCGCGGCGACTCACGACATCCGCCTTGAGCCTGGCGCGCGCCCCCACTACTGTCGCGCGCCGTGCCGCGCCGCTCGCCCGCGATCGTCTCCCCCGCCGCCCTTTTCGCGCTCGCCTGCGCCTGCACCGTCACGCGCTCAGCCCCACCTGCCCGCGAGCCGCAGCCCGCGGCTGCCCAGGCCCCCGCGACCGCGCCCGAGCCCGTCGCCTACGCCCTCTCGCCCGTGTTCGAGCAGGACGCGCTCGTCGCCTTGCAAGTCGAGATCCGCCTGCGCGGCGACGCTGACGGCCTCACGCGCCTCAAGCTGCCCGAGCAGTGGGGCGACGCCCGCGAGCTGTGGAAGTTGATCCGCGACCTCGAGGTCGAGGGCGCCACCGCCGTCGCCGAGGACGGCCCCACCGTGCGCACGATCGCCGCCCCCGCCGGCGCCCCGCTGCAGATCCGCTACCGCCTCGTCTCCGGCTTCGACCACGACCCGACCTCCGAGGACGGCCAGCCGTTCAAGCCGATCATCCGGCCGACCTGGTTCGACGTGTTCGGCGAGTCGCTGTTCGCCTATCCCGAGGGCCGCGAGGACGACCCTGCCCGCTTCGAGTGGCGCGGCGCCCCGGCCGGCTTCGGCTTCGCCAGCGACCTCGAGCACCTCGCCGGCGCCCGGCCCGGCGTCGTCGGCGACGTCGTCGAGAGCGTCGTCATCGGCGGCCGCGACCTCAGCGTCCGCACCGACCCCGGCGGTCAGGTGCGCGTGGCGATCCTCGGCAGCTACGACTTCGGCCACGACGCCTTCTTCGACCTCTCGCTGGCCGTCATCGCCGCCGAGCGCGAGTTCTGGGGCGACAAGGACGGCGCCTTCCTGATCACCCTCGCCCCGCAGCAGAAGATCGCCGGCAGCCTGACCTACGGCGGCACCGGCCGGTCCGACGCCTTCACCCTCAGCGTCTCGCAGGACCTCCCGTTCCCGCCGCTGCGCCACCTCCTGGCCCACGAGTATTTCCACACCTGGAACGCGCGCCAGCTGGGCGGCCAGGCCGAGGGCCTCGCCGAGGGCGCCGGCAAGTGGTTCGCCGAGGGCTTCACCGAGTTCTACACCTGGCGCCTGCTGCTGCGCGCCGGCCTCTACAGCCTCGAGGACTTCGTCGCCGCCTGGAACACCGGCCTCGTCGAGTACTGGACCTCGCCGGTGCGCGACGAGCCCAACGCGCGGATCGTCGCCGACTACTGGAACGACCACACCGTCAGCCGCCTGCCCTACCGCCGCGGCCCGCTGCTCGCCGCGATCTGGGAGCAGCGGCTGCGCCAGGCCACCGGCGGCGCGCGCGACCTCGACGACGTCATGAAGGCCATGCGGGCCAAGGTGCAGGCCTCCCCCGTCAAGCTCGCGCCCGACGCCGCCAGCGTGTTCCCGCCGGTCTACCGCGAGCTCGGCGGCCCCGACCTCGCCGACGACCTCGAGCGCTTCGTCGTCCAGGGCGTTGCCATCCGCCTGCCGGCCGACGTGTTCGGCCCGTGTTTGCGCGTCGTCGACAGCCTCCGCCACGAGTTCGAGCGCGGCTGGGACGTCGACGCCACCGCCGCCGCCGACCGCGTCATCACCGGCCTGCGCAAGGGCTCGCCCGCCTGGCGCGCCGGCCTGCGCGACGGCATGAAGGTCGTCGAGCGCATCGCCGGCGAGCCCGGCGACTCGACCGTGCCCTACGTCCTGCGCGTCCGCGACGGCAAGCGCGAGCGCCAGATCTCCTTCAAACCCGAGGGCGAACGGCAGTTCCCCATGCAGCAGCTCGAGCTCGCCCCGGGCCTCACGCCCGAGCGGCGAGCCGCCTGCGCCCGCGAGCTGTCCGGCGCCTGACCAATAGGACATGTTCTCCGGAGCATGCCCGATCGGACATGCCCTTCAGAGCATGTTCGAACGTTCAGCGGCGGACGAAGTGGGCCGCCAGGCGACGGATCTCGCGCATCAGCCGGTTGCGCGAGTACATGCCCTT
The DNA here is from genome assembly GCF_028368995.1 of Nannocystis bainbridge. GTDB lineage: Bacteria > Myxococcota_A > Polyangia > Nannocystales > Nannocystaceae > Nannocystis > Nannocystis bainbridge. The sequence goes on from NZ_JAQNDL010000001.1 coordinate 3,059,984, forward strand.
CTGGATGACCTGCTCGACGCGGCCGCCGAGGCGCTCCCAGTCGTCGCGGGCCAGCTCCTGGGCCGTCATCACCGCCACCGGCACGCGCACGAACTCGGGGCGGCTGCGGATCCGCTGCAGCACCTCGTAGCCGTCGAGCTCGGGGATCTTCAGGTCGAGCAAGATCAGGCCCGGCCGGCTCTTCTCGATCAGGTCGAGCGCCTGCGGGCCGGTGCTGGCCACCCGCACCGACCAGCCCTCCTCGAGCAGGGTCCGCTGCAGCAGCTCGCGCAGGCCCTCGTCGTCCTCGACCACCAGGATGTAGCCGTCGCGCACCGGCACCAGCCGCTGGATGCTGGCCACCAGCTGCTCGCGGCGCAGCGGCTTGGTCAGGTAGTCGTCGGCCCCGAGCGCCAGCCCGAGCGGCTTCTCGTCGAGCATGCTGACCACCACCACCGCCGTGCCCTTGAGGTCGGGGTCGGCGCGGATCGCCTGCAGCACCGCCCAGCCGTCCATCCCTGGCATCATGATGTCGAGCGCGATCACCACCGGCTTGAGCCGCTTGGCCAGCGCCAGGCCCTCCTTGCCGGTCGCCGCGCCGTAGACCTCGAGCCCCTCGCGGCTCAAGATCCGCTCCATCAGGTCGTAGACGTTGGGGTCGTCGTCGATGACCAGCATCGCCTGCGGCGCCGCGTCGTTGCGCGGCCCGACCGGCAGGCTCGGCTCGCGCGAGCCCTCCTCGGCCGGCAGGCTGGCGCCGATCACCCGCGCCGGCAGGCGCACGCGGAACGTCGAGCCGGTGCCGGGGGCGCTCTCGACCGCGATCTCGCCGGCCATCATCTGGCAGAAGCGGCGGCTGATCGCCAGGCCGAGGCCGGTCCCGCCGTACTTGCGGGTGGTCGACGAGTCGCCCTGATAAAACGTCTGGAACAGCCGGTTCGTCTGCTCCGCCGACATGCCGATGCCGTTGTCGGCGACCACGAACTCGAACCAGTCCTGGCTGCGGTCGCGCGGCCCGCCGGGCTCGGCCGCGGCGCTCGGCAGCCGGCTCACCTCGAGCGCGATGCGCCCGCGCTCGGTGAACTTGGCGGCGTTGCTGAGCAGGTTGAACAGCACCTGCCGCACCTTGGTCAGGTCGGCCGTCATCTCGCCGAGGTCCTCGGCGATGTGCAGGTCGAACACGTTGTTGTTCTGCGTCATCAGCCGCTGCGCCGTGTTGCACACGTCGTTCAGCATGCCCTGCACCGAGAACGACTCGATGTGCAGCTCCATCCGCCCGGCCTCGATCTTCGACAGGTCGAGGATGTCGCTGATGATCCCGAGCAGGTGGTTGCCGGCGCCGTGGATCTTGTGCACGTCGACGGCGACCTGGTCGCGACGCCCGCGCAGCTCCTCGAGCACGATCTCCGAGTAGCCGATGATCGCGTTGAGCGGCGTCCGCAGCTCGTGGCTCATGTTGGCCAAGAAGGCGCTCTTGGCCCGGCTGGCCTCGATCGCCTCGTCGCGCGCCACCTCGAGCTTCTCGTTCAGCTCGCGCAGCCGCTGCTCCGAGCGCACGCTCTCGCTGATGTCCGTCGCCACCCCGATCGCGCCCAGCTGGGTCCCGTGCGCGTCGTGGAACGGCGCCGTCCAGGTCTCGAAGTGGCGGTCGGTGAACTCGAACACCCCGCGCAGGCTCAGGCCCTTGAGCGCCCGCCGGACCCCGTCGAGCAGCGCCGGCAGCCCGGCGAACACCTCGTACACCGGCTCGCCGAGGTAGCCGCGCGGCTCGAGCCCCAGCGCCTGCAGGCCGCGGCCCTCGAGCAGCAGCAGCGCACCGCGGACGTCGGTCGCCAGCAGCACGATCGGCACGTTGGCGACCACGCTGCGCAGCACCTCGCCCTGCAGCGCGCGCGGGTCCTCGGCCGGGCGCCCGACCACGCACACCTCGTCGCAACCTGCCTCTCGGACCATGGTCCAAGCGACAGCCAGCTCGCCGGCCCGCGGGCGACAGACCACTCGCGCCGTCTCGCCCGCCAGAGCGCGGCGCCAGGCCTCTAGCCACGCCGGCTGGTCGACCGAACGCAGCAGTTCGACGAACTGCATGCCGAGCGGCGGGCCGCCGAACAGCTGCCGCAGGCCGGCGTTGGCCGCCTGCAGCTCGCCGCCGGTGCCGAGGACGGCGAGCCAATCGCTCGACAGATCGAGGAGGCGGGAGAGGCTCGCGCTCACGAGGTTCGGCATGCCCGGACGGCGCCCATGGTAGCCGGACGGGCAGCAAAAAGGCTATGCGCGCTCTACTTCGCCCCGAACACTTGGGTCCACAAGTGGCCCCATTGACCGCCGGGGTAGTACCCGACGCCGATGTGCTCGAACGCGGGGTTCATGATGTTGGCGCAGTGGCCGTCGCTGTTCATCCACTGGTCCATCGTTCCGGCGGCGTCGGGCGAGCCGCCGGCGATGTTCTCGCCCGCGTTGCTGTAGCTGCCGTAACCCGCCTTGCCCATCCGGTCCCACGGCGGCTCGCCGTCCGGGTTGGTGTGATCGAAGAAGTCGCGGTCGCTCATGTCCTTGGAGTGCATGCGCGCGGCGCACCGCAGCGCCGGGTCCATCGACAACGGGCCCGCGGGCCCGAAATTGCCCTGCGCGCCGCAGTTCGCGCCCTCCGCCCGCCGCTGGTTGACCAGCGCAAGGACGTCCTCCTCGAGCTGCTTCCAGGCGGGATCCCAGCCCTTGGCCGGCTCGCAGTACGGCACCCCGTCGGGCACGTCCGGGTTGGCCGGCTCGCCCGTGGTCGTCGTCGAGGCGGTGCCCGGATCGGTGGTGCCCGGATCGGTGGTCGTCGTCGTGTCCGGACCGGTGGTCACATCGGGACCGGTCGTCATCGGCGGCGCCGTGGTCCCCGTCGCGGACTCTCCGCCCGTCGTGAGCGCCGGCGCCGTGGTGGTGAGGTCGGCGTCCGTGGTCGTGCCGGGATCGCCGCTGGTGCCCGTCGTCACACCGCCGTCGCTGCCGTCGCCCTCGCTGGTGTCGGGGCCGGTGCCGGAGATCGGGACCGTGTCGTCGGCGCCGATCCCCGAATAACAACCGGCGACGAGCACCGCGAGCACCACCGCCGAGACGCGAAGCGAACTGAGCATGCTCCGACCTTAGCCTCCGCGTCGCGCGGACCTCAAGCCCTCATCATCGGCGACGCCGTTCATGGGGCCTCGGGACGACATCTGGCGCGCGAGCCTCCGGGTAACCTCCCCCCATGCCCAAGCTCATCGCCCAGCCCACGCGCGTCGTCGCCGACGGCGAGCCGCCCAAGCTCATCGACGAGTACGTCGGCCGCGTCAACACCCACGCGACCGCCGTCAGCATCGCCCACATGCGCTCGCCTGCCGGCTGGCGCGAGCGCGGCCAGAGGCCCGAATTCGACGAGTACTCGCTGGTCCTGCGCGGCACCCTGCGGGTCGAACACGAGGGCGGCATCCTCGACGTCGCGGCCGGCCAGGCCGTGCTGGTCCGCGGCGGCGAGCACGTCCGCTACAGCACCCCCGGCGACGAGGGCGCCGAGTACGTCGCGGTGTGCCTGCCCGCCTTCTCGCCCGAGACGGTCCACCGCGATCCATGACCGTATAGACATGTCTTCATGAGCATGTCGCAAAAGACATGCTCCATAGGACATGACCTTTCGGTCAGATCAATCGGGAGACGATGGCGGGCCGAGCGACCTGTCCCGCAGGACGAGCCACTCGCGCAGCGGACCACGAGCGGCTGACCCGTCCGCTCGCGCGCGGCCAGCTACGGACCGCCCGGTCCCACCGCGCCCGGCCTACGGGCGCGACCGCCAGTTCCACCGCGGCTGACCGCTCGCGCGGCCGGTCCACGAGCTGCTGATCCCGCTCACGCCCAGCCTGCGCAGGGCTGCCGACCGCTCGCGCGGCCGGGTAGCCCGGCGGGCGACCTGTCCCGCAGGACAGGCCGTTACTTGCCGGTCGCCGGCGCCGCGGACGGGGCGTCGCCGTCGTCGCTCGAGGAAGCGCCCTCGGGCCGGTCGATGAGCACCCGGAACTCGATGCGGCGGTTCTTGGCGCGGGCCTTGGAGGTCTTGGCCGGATCGATCGGCTTGTCGGGGCCGAAGCCCGAGGTCTTGACGCGCGACTCCTCGATCCCGTGCTCGACCAGGTAGCGCTTTACCGAATCGGCGCGGCGCTGCGACAGCTCGAGGTTGAAGTCGCGGCCGCCGACATCGTCGGTGTGACCCTGGATCTCGATCTTGAGGCTGGGGAACTCCTTGAGCACGCCGACCGCCACGTCGAGCGTCTTCTCCGAGCCCTTCTTGATCTTGTCGGAGCGGGTCTCGAAGTTGATGCCCTCGAGCGGGCGCTTGTCCCACTCCTTGGCCTTCTCGGGCAGCTTGTCCGGGCAGCCGTCGGTGTCCTCGAAGCCGTTGTACGACTCCGGGTGCATCGGGCACTTGTCGTCCTTGTCGATGATCTTGTCGCCGTCGGTGTCGGGCGGCGGCGGGCACCCGGGCGCCTCGGGCCACGGCTCGGTCGGGCACTGGTCGTCCGGATCGAGGATGCCGTCCTTGTCGGTGTCGGGCGGCGGGCAGCCGTCGGGCGCCACGCCGGCCTCGAACGGGCACTTGTCGACGCGGTCGAGGAAGGTGTCGTTGTCGGAGTCGATCGACGGGCAGCCGTCGGGCGGGTCGCCGGCCAGCTTCGGGCACTGGTCGACGTCGTTGAGCACGCCGTCCTTGTCCCAGTCGAGGTCCTTCGCGGCCGGCTGCGGGCGCACGCGCCCGAGCACCAGGCTGAAGCCCACGGTCACCTGCGCGTGGCTGGTGAACGCCGGCATCGGCTTGGCCGCCTTGGCCGAGACGATGTGGCGCGCGTCGACGCGGAACGCCGCCATGCGCGAGATGAAGATCTTGAGGCCGCCGCCCCAGTGGCCGGCCGGGTCGACGTCGCTGCCGAGGCCGTTGCCCGGCGAGCTGATGCCGAGCATGCCGTAACCGCCGAGCAGGAACGGCGTGACGCGGTACGGCAGCTGCAGCACCGCGCTGCCGCGCAGGCCGTAGACGAACGCCGGGCTGTTGTGCACGTTGCGGACGAACGTCGGCGTCGCCGAGAACTCGGCCTCGACGCCGAAGATCCGCAGCGGGAAGTAGCCGACGCGGGCACCGACCGCCGGGCCCAGCCGCCACAGCGCCTTGTGCTCGTCGGGCCGGCCGGCGATCGGCTTGTAGAGGTCGTGATCGTCGGGCGGCAGGTTGAGGCCGCCGAAGACCCCGAGCTCGAACAGGTGCCGCTCCGGCGAGTAGCGGTGGATCCACTTGCGGGTGTCTTTGACCTTGCCCGTCTTCTCGTCGAGGATCACGCCGTCGGGCGCCTGGCGCCTGCCCGACTTCCTGGCCTTCGGGACAGACGCGTCGGCCTTGACCTCGGCCTTGCCCGCGCCCGCGCTCGCCCCCGCCTGCACGCCCGCGCTCGCGGGGGCCGGCTCGGCCGCGGGCGTCGGTGCAGGCTCGGGCGCCGGCGCCGCCTCTGTCGCCGGATCGCTGGCCGTCGGCTCCTGGACGGCCGCGAGGGCCTCCGGCGAGGCCGCGGCAGCGAAGAGCAGCACGCCGGCGGGGATCAGAGCAGCGGTGCGGGGCTTGGAAATCAGGGTCATGCGGCGGCCGAGAAGGTGACTGCGAAGGGTACAGGAAAAGCGAGGAGAAATGGGCTCAGTAGCAGGCCAGGATCTGCGCGGCGCACTCGGCGGGCAGGTTGGGCTCGATGGCCAGCAGGTTGGCGAGATAACAGGCGGTACAGGTGCCGTCGTCGGGCATGCACTGCGGCATCGCGCTGCACAGCGGGACCACGCACTCGAACAGGTCGAACAGCGCCAGCCACTCCGCGGCGGTCAGCGGGGCCAGGCACTTGTCGAAGCACAGCTGCCACTCGCCCTCGAAGCTGTCCCACGCGTCGAGGTCGAGCGCGCAGTCTCGCGAGCACTCGAGCGCCTGGCGACAGCTCCAGTCCGACGGCGTCGGCTCGGTCGTCGAGGTCGACTCGACCGGCGGCTCGGTCGTGAACACCGGCACCACCGTCGGGTCGGCCTCCGTGGTCCCCGTGGTGCTCGGCGCCCAGACCTCGCGGTCGTCCGAGTTGCACGCCAACACGCCCGCGATCAGCAAGTAAGGCTTAACATCCATGTCCTGACCCGATGGCCAGGTCAGGCGGGATCCATCAGCGTCACGGGCCTCGGCCGGCGCGCGCACGAGCGGCCGGCGGGCGGGCGAGGCTGCGAGGCAAGAGCGCATGCTCGGCCCCTATTTGCACGCGTTCGCCTGGTCCACGCACTCCGGCGTCGGCGGATTGGTGGCGCTGAGCTTCTGCAGGTAGCATGCGTTACAATCGTCGCTGTCGCCGCCGTCCATGCAGGCCGGCGACGCCGAGCAGACCCCGACCACGCACTCGGTCAGGTCGAACAGCTTGAGCCACTCGACGTAGTTGATCTCGTCGAGGCAGTCGGTGAAGAAGCACGACTGCCAGTCGAACTCGGGCGGCGTCGGGTTGGGGATCTTGATCGCGCACTGGACCGCGCAGAAGATCGCGCTGCGGCACGTCTTCGGCGACGGCGGCGGCGGCGGCTCCGACGTCGTGTCCATCGGCTCGGCCGTGGTGAACGTCGGCACCTCGGTCGGGTCGATCTCGGTCGTCCCCGAGGTCGAGCCCGGGAACTGCTCGCGGTCGTCCGAGTTGCAGGCCGCTCCGGCGAGCGCCGCGGCCGCAGCCCACGCGAGGGCCCGAACCGAGAGGTGCAGGGGGGGGTGCGCCCGGGTCATCTCCTGCACCATACCAGCGGCGGTCATGGCGACCAAATGTTCCTGTGCGGCCTGTGTCACCCGGACCACGCCCGATCTGTCGCTGGTGTCATCGGCCCCGGCCGTAGACTGCGAATGCGCGCGAACTCGCCTCGCTTGTCACTCGCCGCGAAAAGGTGCCAAAATGAGAGACCCAGGGCCGCCTGGGGCCATACGGCCGCTGCGCCGACGCCTGCACGCCTTCCCCCGTGCGCGCGGGCAAAACTCGCCTCTCGCGCCCTCCTGCCTTAAGGAACTTCTGACATGAGCCATCGACGCTTCGCCTCCACCGGCCTCGCTTACGTCCTCGCCCTGTGCGCCGCCTGCGACCTCGAGTCGTGCGTCCGCGGAGAGCAGCAGGAGCTCGACTGCAGCGACCACCAGGACGGCTTCGAAAAAGCCGTCGCGCGCGAGGGCGTCCTGCTCGAGGCGATCCCCGACAAGCCCAGCTTCCCGATGGCGCTCGTCATCAGCGAGCGCGGCATCGAGGAGCTGCTCAAGGGCATCACCAGCGACACCAACCCGGTGGCCGGCGGCGACCTGTCGCTGTTTGGGCTCAACCTGCAGATCGTGCCCAAGAAGACCGAGGTCGAGCTGACCAGCGAGCTCGACAAGTGCAGCCGCTGCGTCATCTTCGCCGTCGACTTCGCGGTCCAGGCCGTCACCGACGGCGGCACCTCGCAGCTGGCGGGCAACGGCAAGTCGAAGATCAGCATCCCGCTGCGGCTCGAGGAGATCGACGGCGACACCAGCGCCCTGGTGGCCGCTTACGAAGAGCTGACGATCCTCGACCTCTCGCTGACGGCGATGGGCTTCATCACCGCCGAGTACCCCGAGTTCGAGAAGGCGCTCGAGATCAAGATGACCGAGCTCATCCGCGAGCAGTCGGAGCCGGTCCAGCTGATGAAGTTCGAGCCGTGGACGATCGGCACCAACTCGGTCAAGGTCGTCGCCAAAGAGTTCGCCATCTTCCCCGACGCCGGCGTCATCTCGCTCGGCATGCAGACCAACCTCGACCTGCCCAAGGCGGTCGCGCTCGAGGTCGGCCAGGCGCTCGACGGCGACGCGATGATGGCGGTGCAGATGCACCCCGGCCTGCTGCTCGGCATGGCCGAGCGCATGCTCGCCGAGGGCGTTATCCCGCGCCGCTACGACGACGACGGCGCGCCCGACCCCGAAGGCGCGCAGGGCATCACGCTGACCGGCCTCGGCAAGAACGCCATCGGCGCCAACGACCTCGACGTCACCTTCCGCGTGTGGCGCACCAAGGGCGACTACTGCGGCTACGCCAACGCGGTCAGCGTGCTGCGCCTGGACCTCCAGGACTCGGACGGCATCCAGGACCGCATCACCGTCGTCCCGACCGACGAGCTGCGCGTGCTCGACGGCGGCCAGGGCGTCGGCGAGCTCTACGAGGACAACGCCGACCTGGTCGAGGAGAACAAGGGCCTCGTCGACCACTTCAAGCGCAGCCTCGCCGACCAGATCGGCATCACCGTCAACTACAACGAGCTCGCGGTCGACGGCCAGAACATCGTCTTCGACGCCACCGGGCTCACCGTCAGCGACAAGAAGATCGACATCCTGCTCGACTTCCTGGTGCTCGCCGCCGAGGGCGGCTGACCCGCCGCTCGCGGTGTGCTCGACTTCTCCTTACCCCTGGAATTCAGCATGCGACTCCCCTCCCAAGCCCCCCTCGCCGCGGTCCTCGTCCCGCTCCTGCTGACCGGTTGCCCCGGCCTCCTGGGCAACGCGACCGGCGGCACCGACGGCGACACCTCGACCTCGACGACCACCGGCCCGGCGCCGACCACGATCCCCGACCTCACCACCACCGGCTTCATGCTCGAGTGCTACCCGGGCACCCTGCGCTGCGACCCGAAGAACAAGGGCGTGGTCCAGGAGTGCAAGGACACCGGCCTGGCGTGGGAGTCGACCCCCTGCACCGACGTCGAGGACTGCATCGAGGACGTCAGCGCCGGCACCGCCGAGTGCACCGGCCCGTGCGAGCGCATCGACAACCCGACCTCGGTCGGCTGCGAGTTCCTCGCCATCCGCATGAACAGCTTCAACTTCGAGGACGATGCCAAGGATGTTCTGATCGTCGGCAACACCGACACGACGCGCACGGCCCAGATCCAGCTGTGGTTCACGCCCAACAACAGCTTCACCGAGGAGCCGCTGTTCGAGCCGGTGCTGCTCGGGCCCGGCGAGTCGCACATCTTCGACGTCGTCAACGACACGCTGAAGGGCTACACCGCGTTCCGCACCGGCGGCGTGTTCCGCGTCGAGAGCGACGTGCCGGTCACCGCCTACCTGCACTCGGCGCTCGCCAACACCGCCAGCAACGACTCGTCGATGCTGCTGCCGACGCCGACCCTGGCCAAGGACTACGTCATCGCCTCGTACCCCGGCTTCGCCGACCCGGTGAAGCCCGACGAGATCAACGGCCGGCCGAGCTACTTCAACGTCATCGCCGTCGAGGACAACACCACCGTCCAGTGGGTCGCCCCGCGCGACACCGCCGCCCAGGGCGTCCTCATCCCCGCGGTCCCGGCCGGCGAGACGGGCACGATCACGCTCAACCGCTTCGACGTGCTGCAGGTCGGCGCGTCGTCGGCCACCAACATGGAGATGATCACCCACGACCTGTCGGGCACGGTCGTCAGCGCCGACAAGAAGATCTGGGTGATGGGCGCGACCGAGTGCGCGTTCGTGCCGTTCACCGTCGGCTACTGCAACCACCTGCAGGAGCAGATGATCCCGCTCGAGTACTGGGGCAAGAAGTACGTCGGCCCCCACTCGCCGTCGCGGGCGATGGAGAAGCACTACTGGCGGATCTACGCCGGCAAGGACGGCGTCACCGTCACCGTCGAGTCCAACGACCAGAGCTTCAAGGTGCAGCCGATCACGCTGGTCAAGCGCGGCGACTGGAAGGAGATCGAGGTCCCGCACAACGTCAGCCTGATCTTCACCGCGACCGGGCCGATCCTGCCGGTGCAGTACCTGACGGGCGGCAAGGCGGCCAACAACATCGGCGACCCCGCGATGTACCAGATGATCGCCGTCGAGCAGTGGCTGACCCGCTACGCGGTCGTCACCGGCATCGGCTACGAGCTCAACTACGCCCAGGTGATCCGCAAGAAGGGCGCCGCCGACGTCTCGATCAACGGCCAGACCGTCACCGGCTGGTACCTCATCAACGGCACCGGCGCGGACAACCAGTGGGAGGTCGCCGACTACCAGCTGGCCGACGGCGCCGAGGCCCGCAGCTACGTCGCCGAGTCGACCGACCCCTTCAACATCGTCGTCCTCGGCTACCAGCCCGGCATCCCCAGCTCGGCCTACGCCTACCCCGGCGGCATGAACCTCAAGAAGATCTACGCCCCGTGACCGCGAGGCGCGGCGATCCTGCCGCGCTCGCCTGCTGTCCCTTTGCACCTGGTCTTCGGGCCAGGTCCTGCTTATCATGATTGGATTGCATCGATGCCCCACCTTTACGCTCCCCGCGTGTGTCTGGGCGCGCTCGTGCTGCTCGCGGCCTGCCCCGACCTGATCAACCCCGCCGACAGCGCCAGCGCCAGCGCCACCACGACCGCCACCGGCGAACCGGCGACCACCACCACCACGGCGCCCGACCCGACCACCGGCTTCGAGCCGCTGTGTCTGCCCGGCCAGACCCGCTGCGACCCCGGGCAGGCCAACGTGCTGCAGACCTGCAAGGCCACCGGCACCGAGTGGGAGTCGAGCCCGTGCGCGCACCAGTGCGTCGACGACATCGAGTCGTCCGCGTGCGCCGGCCCGTGCGACACCGACGACGACCCGACCTCGATCGGCTGCGAGTTCCTGGCCATCCGCATGGACAGCCACAACGGCCCCGACGAACCCGACGCGCTGATCGTCGGCAACACCGACCCCGACGAGCTCGCCGCCGTCCAGCTCTACTACACCCCGGCCAACGACTTCACCGAGCAGGCGATCCTCGACCCGGTAATCCTCGCGCCCGGCGAGTCGCACGTGTTCGACATCACCGTCGACCCGCTGGCGTTCACCAGCTTCCGCAACGGCGGGGTGTTCCGCCTCGTCAGCGACCGCCCGGTCGCCGCCTACCTGCACTCGCCGCTCGCCAACGACTCCAGCAACGACGCCTCGATGCTGCTGCCGGTCCGCTGGCTGCGCAAGGACTACGTCGTCGCCTCGTGGCCGCCGTTCGTCGACGCCGCCCAGCCCGACACCATCAACGGCCGCCCCAGCTACTTCACCGTCATCGCCCTCGAGGACGACACCACCGTGACGTGGCAGCCGCGCCAGCGCACCGCCGGCTTCGGCACCCAGTTCGAGGCGGTCGAGCCGGGCGCCACCGGGACCAAGGTCATGCACCGCTTCGACGTGCTGCAGGTCGCCGCCTCCTCGCCGCCGGGCGACACCGACTACGTGCACCACGACGTGTCCGGCACGCTCGTCAGCGCCGACAAGAACATCTGGGTCATGGGCGCGACCGACTGCGCCTACGTGCCGTTCGGCTCCGGGTGGTGCAACCACCTCCAGGAGCAGATGATCCCGCTCGAGTACTGGGGCAGCACGTACATCGGCCCGCCCTCGCCCCCGCGCTCCGGCACCGAGAAGCAGTACTGGCGCGTCTACGCCGGCGACGACGACGTCACGCTCGCCATCACCAACAGCGGCGACGCCAACACCGAGTTCAAGATGCTCGCCGAGCGCGGCGAGTTCGTCGAGGTCGAGGCCGATTTCGGCGTCAGCCTGCTGTTCGTCGGCCTCAACGACGCGCCGATCCTCCCGGTCCAGTATTTGGCCGGCAACGAGGCCGCGGGCGGGATCGGCGACCCGGCGATGATCCAGATGATCGCCGTCGAGCAGTGGCGCGATCGTTACGTGTTCGTGACGGGCGCCGACTACGAAGCCAACTTCGTGCAGATCGTGCGCCGCACCGGCGGCGCGGACGTGACGATCGACGGCCAGGTCGTCGGCGACTGGAAGCTCGCCAACTTCGCGGGCGACGACAACTATCAGATCGCCGACTTCCCGCTGCCTGGCGGCGCCGACGCGATCACCTCCATGGCGGCCTCGACCGAACCGTTCGGCATCCACGTGATCGGCTACAACCCGGCCGGTCCGGGCGACAAGACCTCGGCCTACGCCTATCCCGGCGGCATGCGGCTCGAGAAGTTGTTCGTGCCGTGAACCGCGTCCGCGGGGCGCGAGAAGGACCGCGCCCTGCCCCGTCCCTGGGTCCACGTCGGTCGATCGTCCGCCGAGCTCGCGCATCGCCGACCCGGCTCTACCTTGCAGGCGCGTGAGGCTGAGAAAGCTCGCTCGCCTCGCACCACCCCGCGGCGCTCGGTCGCCCGGCTTTCCGCTACCCTCCCGGCGATGTCGAAGCTCTCCTATCGTCTTGGATTCGCGCTCCTTGTCCTTCCTGCTTGTAGCAATCCGGCCCCGGCCGACACCGACGGTGACACCGACACGTCGACCAGCACGTCGACCACCGACGGCACCCAGACCACCGCCGGGCCGACCACCGACACGCCGACCACCTCGACCACCGTCGACCCGACCGTCTCGACCACTGACTCCTCCACCACCGAGTCGGTGACCTCGACGACCACGACGACCGAGACCACCGACACGACCGACACCGCGTCGACCACCGACTCCACGTCGACCACCGACTCCACGTCGACCACCGAAACGACCTCGACCACCGACGCCCCGGACCAGTGCGGCGACGGCGAGAAGAACGGCGACGAGACCGACACCGACTGCGGCGGCCCGACCTGCTCGCCCTGCACCGACGGCGGCACCTGCCAGGTCGACACCGACTGCGACAGCAACAGCTGCATCAACGAAGTCTGCGGCCTGCCGCCCGCGGCCTGCCTCGACGGCCAGCAGAACAACCTCGAGACCGACATCGACTGCGGCGGCGGCGAGTGTCCCGCCTGCGCCGACGACCAGATCTGCGCCGTGCCCGAGGACTGCGTCTCGAAGGTCTGCACCGACGAGGTCTGCGTGGCCGCCAGCTGCGAGGACCAGATCGTCAACGGCGAGGAGTCCGACGTCGACTGCGGCGGCCTCACCTGCGACAAGTGCGTCGACGGCGACACCTGCAACGGCGGCAACGACTGCGAGAGCGGCGTCTGCGACAACAGCGTGTGCTCGCCCGCGACCTGCGAGGACACCGAGAAGAACGGCAGCGAGACCGACGTCGACTGCGGCGGCCCCGACTGCGACCCGTGCGAGGGCGGCCTGGCCTGCGAGACCAACGACGACTGCGCCGAGAACAACTGCACCAACAACGTGTGCGTCGGCGTCTCGTGCCAGGACGGCATCCAGAACGGCGGGGAGACCGGCGTCGACTGCGGCGGCCCCGACTGCGGCTCCTGCCCGATCCTCGGCCTCATCATCAACGAGATCGACTACGACCAGGTCGACAGCGACTCCGAGGAGTTCATCGAGCTCCTCAACACGACCGCCGCGCCGATCGACCTCGCGGACCACAAGGTCCTCCTGATCAACGGCAGCAACAACAACCCGTACGCGACCATCGACATCTCCGGCGCCGGCTCGATCCAGCCGAACCAGTACCTGGTCATCGCCAAGGCCGCGTTCGTCGCCCCCAACGGCGCGCTCAAGGTCAACTTCGCCGGCAGCGTCGACCAGATCCAGAACGGCTCGCCCGACGGTATCGCCCTCGTGTCCGGCACGACCCTCGTCGACGCCCTCAGCTACGAGGGTCCCATCACCATGGCCAACACCAACATCGTCGGCCTCGGGGTCGTCAGCCTGGTCGAGGGCACCGTCCTGCCGATGAACATCCAGGACTCGAACACCGAGAAGCGCTCGCTCGTGCGCCTGCCCAACGGCAACGACACCAACAACGCCGCCACCGACTGGAAGCTGTCGGCCAACCCCACCCCCGGCGCTGCCAACGTCCCCTGAACCCGCTATGCTCGGCGCATGATCGCCGAGTATGAGGACCTCGACGGCCTCGCCCTCGCCGCCCTCGTGCGCGCGGGCGAGGTCTCGCCGCTCGAGCTGGTGGACGAGGCCATTCACCGCTGCGAGACCGACGGCGTCGCGCTCGGCGCCGTGGTCGCGCCGATGTACGAGCGCGCCCGCGACCTGGCCCAGAGGACATTGCCCGAAGGGCCGTTTCGCGGCGTGCCGACGCTGCTCAAGGACCTGGTCTCCGGGGCCGAGGGCGCGCCGCTGCAGGGCGGCAGCCGGTTCCTGCGCGGCGTGGTGTCGCCGGCCGACTCGGAGATCGTGCGCCGCTACCGAGCCGCGGGCCTGATCCCGGTGGCCAAGTCCGCGACCTCCGAGTTCGGCATCGTCCCGACGGTCGAGACCCTGGCCCACGGCGCGTGCAGGAACCCGTGGGACCTGTCGCGCTCGGCCGGCGGCAGCAGCGGTGGTTCGGGCGCCGCCGTGGCCGCGCGCATCGTCCCGCTCGCCAGCGGCAGCGACGGCGGCGGCTCGATCCGGATCCCCGCCTCGTGCTGCGGATTGTTCGGCCTCAAGCCCACCCGCGGCCGCACCCCGATCGGCCCCGAGCGCGGCGAGGGCTGGCAGGGCTTCGCCGTCCTCCACGCGCTGACCCGCTCCGTCCGCGACAGCGCCGCCCTGCTCGACGCCACCTGCCTCCCGGAGCCTGGCGCCGCCTACTTCCCGGCCTCGCCGGCCCGCCCTTACCTCAGCGAGGTCTCGACCCCGCCGGGCCAGCTGCGCATCGCCGTCACCACCCGGCCGATGCTCGGCGGCCAGGTCCACGACGACTGCGTCGCCGCCGTCACGTCCGCCGCCGCCCTCCTGCGCGACCTCGGCCACCAGGTCGACGAGGCCGCGCCCGCGGTCGACGGCCCGGCCTTCTCGCGCGCCTTCTTCGCCATCCTCTGCGGCGAGGTCGCGGCCGACATCGACGAGGCCGCGCGCCTGACCGGCCGACGCCCGCGCGCCGGCGAGTTCGAGTTTGTCACCTGGACTTTGGGACAGATCGGCAAGGCCCTCGGCGCCGCCGACTTCGTGGCCGCCAAGCGCCACCTGCAGCGGGCCGCGCTGCAGATCGGCCCGTTCTTCGCCGACTATGACGTGCTCGTCACCCCGACCCTGGCCCAGCCGCCCGCGCCGCTCGGCAGCCTCGGCCCGCAGGGCCTGTCCGCCTCGCTGATGAAGCTGCTCGGCCGCGCCCGCGCCGGCGGCCTGCTGCGCCGCCTCATGGCCCACGACCCCAGCGCCGACGACGTCTACGCCTACCTGCCGTGGACCCCCGTGTTCAACGTCACCGGCCAGCCTGCCATGTCGGTGCCGCTGCACTGGAGCCCCGCCGGCCTGCCGATCGGCGTCCAGTTCGTCGGCCGCTGGGGCGACGAGGCGACCCTGTTCCGCCTCGCCGGCGAGCTCGAGCGCGCGCGCCCGTGGGCCGGCCGTCGCCCGCCGCGCTTCACCGCCTGACCCGTGCGACCTGTCCTTCAGGACCTATCCTCTCCGACATGACCGATGAGACACCCTTGTGGTTGTTCGGCTACGGCTCGCTGATCTGGCGGCCGGCGATCCCCTACGCCGAGCGCTTGCCGGCCCGCGCCACCGGCTACGAGCGCCGCTTCTACCAGGGCTCGACCGACCACCGCGGCGTGCCCGAGGCCCCGGGTCGGGTCGTCACCCTCGTGCCCAGCGCGGCGGCCATCTGCGGCGGCGTCGCCTACCGCGTGGCCCCGGCCGACGTGCCCGCCGTGCTGCACACCCTCGACGTGCGCGAGCAGGGCGGCTACACCCGCCTCGAGCTGTCGGTGCAGGTCCTGGGAGCCGCGCCCGCCGAGGTCACCGCCCTCACCTACGTCGCCGCGCCCGGCAACCCCAACTGGCTCGGCCCCGCCTCCGCCGCCGCGATCGCCCGCCAGATCGCCCTCAGCCGCGGCCCCAGCGGCATGAACCGCGAGTACCTGGTCCGCCTCGCCGCCGCCCTGCGCGAGCTCGCCGTCGACGACCCCCACGTGTTCGAGCTCGAGCGCGAGGTCGGCGTCCACGACGATTGATTTTTCTTCAAGAGACCGGGCCGCACCGGGATGCGCGTCGTAAGCACGAACGAGATGTCCCTCGGGACATCTTCTTACACATGCTCCTTGGGACATGTCCCCGAGGACATTCGATTCGCCCCGACGCAGTCACCCTCGCGGTGCTCCGCCGCCGGACGGTGCTATCCTCGCCGCATGCGCCTCGCCGTCGGCGTCCCTCTCGCGCTCTGCGCCCTCGCAGCCTGCTTCTCCGACAGCCCGCCGCAGCTGTCCACCGGCGGAGCCACGACCACCGGCGACCTACCCCCCACGACCTCGACCGCGACGGGCGCGAACTCGACCTCGAGCTCGAGCACGAGCGAGCCCACGACCACCGACGCGCTCACCACCGAAGCGCCCACCACCGGCGGCTGTCCCATGGGCCAGCCCGAGACGCCCTGGTACCTCGACGGCGACGGCGACGGCTTCGGCGCCGGCGATCCGGCCGGGGTCGCCTGCGAGCCGCCGCCCGGCGCGGTCCTGGTCGCCGGCGACTGCGACGACACCGCGATCGCCATCAACCCCGACGCCGACGAGCTCTGCAACGCCGGCGTCGACGACGACTGCGACGGCCTCGTCGACGAGCACTCGCCCGCCAACCTCGAGTGCGACGGCTGCAGCCTGTCGGCGCTCGGCGACGCCACCTTCTGGGTCTGCAGCCAGCCGCTCGCCTTCAGCCCCGGCGAGGCCTTCTGCCAGCAGTACGGCGCCGCGGTCCACCTGGTCCACCCGCGCAACCCCACCGAGCTGGCCTTCGTCCGCGACCGCGTCCTCGACCACCTCGGCCAGCAGCCGGCCGAGCTGGGCTTCTGGACCGGGCTGCACCGCCGCGAGGCGCTGTGGGACGCCTGCACCGTCAACCCGGACGCCATCGACTGGGTCGCGCTCGACGGCGCGCCCGTCGACTACCTGCCGTGGCGCCTCGGCGAGCCCAACAACGAGGACTGCTCCCCGCTGTGCACCACGGACGTCCTCGATGACCCCGAGTGCCCGCGCGAGAATTGCATCGAGCTCGCCGAGACCGCCACCGGCGCCTTCAACGACCGCGCCTGCAGCACCGCCGCCGCCGGCCTGGTCTGCCAGGCCCGTATCGTCGACCCCTGACACTGACATGTCCTTGAGGACATGTAGTTCCACACACCCGAGCGTCACTTCCTGCGTACGGCCCGAAGAACATGTTCCGAAAGACATGTAGGTCACCGCTCGGGCCGGCCTCACGCCGCCCACCCGATCTACCGCGGCCCACGCCCAGGAGCCCACCCCACCGGGCGACATGTCCCCGAGACCGCGTCCGGCCACTCCCGCGCCTCCTCGCCCCTGACCTGCCAGCCCCGCGACCGTTCGACCGCCGCCCGCGACCGTTCGCCCGCCCGGCCGCGCCCGCGCGGACGACCGCGTGCCACCTTGCGCGTCGAGCCCTCGATGTTCGCCCTCTTGCACAGCGTCTTCGCCCTCCTCCTCTCCCTCTTGCCGCTCGCGCTCGCGGCCGCGGCCTTCTTGCCGCTGCTCGACCTCGCCGCGCTGGAGGACCGGCGATGAGCGCCCTCGCCCGCAAGCGCGCCTTTGACCTCGCGCTGCTGCTCCCGCTGGTCCCGCTGTTCGCCGTCGCCGTCGCCGCCCTCGCCTGCGGCGTGCTGCTGTGCGACGGTCGGCCGATCTTCTTCGCCCAGCCGCGCATCGGTCGCGACCGGCGGGTCTTCCACATCCTCAAGCTGCGCACCATGACCTGCGAGCCCGACCCCGCCGCGCGCCGCCCGACCCGCTTCGGCCGGTTCTTGCGCCTGCGCGGCCTCGACGAGCTGCCGCAGCTGTTGGTCAACGTCCTGCGCGGCGACATGAGCCTCGTCGGGCCGCGTCCGCTCACCGCCGCCGACGCCGAGCGGCTGATCGCCGAGCACCCGCCGTTCGCCCGCCGCTTCGACGTCCCGCCCGGGCTCACCGGCCTGGCCCAGGTCTACCTGGCCCAAGGGTCAGCCTTGACCGCCGCGCTCGACGCCGCCTACGCTGAGCAGCGCACCGCCCTGCTCGACCTCCGGATCCTCCTGCGCACCGCCTGGATGAACCTCGTCGGCAAGCGCCGCGGCGCCCTCCGCACCACGCTCCCGATCGGCCGCCCTCGCCACCTCTCATGGCCCTGATCGTCTCCACGCTGCAGGCCCTGCTCGCCCCCCGGCGGCTGGTCCCGATCGTGCTCGTCAGCGTCCCGCTGGTCGTCGCCCAGTACCGCTACTCGCCCGCACGCGACCCTGGCGCGGTCGTCGTCGGCCTCGCCATGTGCCTCGTGTTCGCGCTGATCGCCCCGTGGCTGTGGCGCGCCACGGCCACCCGCGGCTGGCTCGGCCTCGCGCTCTACGGCCTCGTCGGCGCCGCCTTCGTCGCCGTCCTCGGCGTCCTCCTCCCGGCCGTGTTCGGCGTCGGCCGCACCTTCCTCACCGAGGACGCCAGCTTGCTGGTCGCCCTCGCCCTGTTCCTCGTCGGCGGCTGGGGTCTCGGCCGCGACATCGACCTCGAGGCCAGCCTCGACCGCGAGCGTGCCCGCGTCGGGGCGCTCGCCCGCGAAGCCGAGCGCGCCCAGCTGCTCGCCCTGCGCAGCCACCTCGACCCGCACTTCCTCTTCAACACCCTCAACGCCATCGCCGAGTGGTGCCGCACCGACGGCGAAGTCGCCGAGCGCGCCGTCCTGCGCCTGTCCGCCATGCTGCGCACGATCCTCGACGGCGTCCGCCTGCCCGCCTGGTCGCTGCGCCGCGAGCTCGACCTCTGCCGCGACCTGTTCGCCCTCCACGCCGTGCGCGACCCCGGCCGCTTCGACTGCACCGTCGACGGCGACCCCGGCGACATCGCCGTCCCCCCGCTGCTGCTGCTGCCGCTGGCCGAGAACGCGATCAAGCACGGCCCGGCCGCCGGCCACCGCGGGCCGGTCCGCATCCACCTGTCCTTGGGGCCATCCGGCCTGCAGATCGTGATCGACAACCCCGGCCCGTTCACCGGCCCGCGCCCCGGCGGCGAGGGCCTGCACATGGCCCGCCGCCGCCTCGACCTCGCCTACGACGGCCGCGCCGACCTCGTCATCGGCCCCGCCGACCACGGCACCCGCGCCGTCGTCACCATCCCCACCGGCCCCCCGCCCACGGTGGTCACATGAGCCGCAGAATCAACCTGTCCCTTCAGACACCCACCTATCTTCACCAGGCGCAGCGCCGCCGTGCACAAAGGACATGTCCCCTCGGACATGCGTAACCGCAGCACCTGCCGACCCGCCGCTCAACCGCCTTCACCACGTCCCGATGACCTCCCTTTTATTAAAAATTCTCGTCGTCGATGACGAGGAGCTGGCGCGGCGGCGGCTGGTCCGGCTGCTCGCCGACCTCCCTGGCGTCGAGCTCGCGGGCGAGTGTGACGCCGGCCAGGCAGCGCTCGCGCGCCTGCGCGACCCGGAGGCCGAGGTCGACGTCGTATTGCTCGACATCCGCATGCCCGGCCTCACCGGCCTCGAGACCGCGGCCCTCCTCGGCGACGACGGCCCCTACGTCATCTTCACCACCGCGCACGACGAGCACGCCGTCGACGCCTTCGACCTCGGCGTCGTCGACTATCTGTTGAAGCCGATCGAGGCCGTGCGGCTGCACCGCGCGCTCGAGCGGGCGCGTCAGCGCCTCGGCGGCCAGCGTGGCGGCCCGCGCGAGCTCGTGCGCCTGCCGGTCACCACCCGCGAGGGCATCCTCCTCGTCGACCCGCAGGCCCTGAGCCACGCCGTGTTCGACGGCGCCCTCGTCACCCTCCACCTCGACGGCCGCACCCTGCTCACCGACCAGAGCTTGCAGGACCTCGAGGACAGGCTGCCCGCCGCCGCCTTCGAGCGCGTCCACCGGCGCGCCCTCGTCAACCTCGAGAAGATCGAGCGCCTCGAGCCGCTCGACACCGGCGGCTACAACGCCCGCATGCCCGGCGGCGACCTCGTCCCGATCTCCCGCCAGGCCGCCCGCCGCCTGCGCCGCCGCCTCGGCCTGTCCTGAAGGACAGCCCGCCGACCGCCGCCGCCTCGGCGGGTCCTGAAGGACAGCCCGCCGACCGCTCGCGCGGACGCCCGGCCCCGCGAGCTCCGTCGCGCCGCGGACCCGACGCGCTCGCAGGGTCGCCACGGCTGCTCCTTCGCATGTCCCAACGGACATGTCCATCAGGACATCGACCGCCGCCGTTCACCCCAGTCCGCGCGCAGCCGACCCTGTCACGCCGGCACCGGGCCGAACTTGCCGAGCTCGAAGTCGCGGACCGCGGCCGCCAGCTCGCTGCGGGTGTTCATCACGAACGGCCCGTACGACGCGATCGGCTCGTCGATGGGCTCACCGGCCAGGACCACCAGATGCGCGTCGTCCTTGGCCACCAGCTCGACGAACGCCCCCGAGTTCTCGAACACCAGCAGCTCGCCGTCGCGGGCGTGCTCGCTGCCCGACTTCGCGTGGCCCGACTCGACCAGCACCAGCGCGTTGTGGTGCTCCGGCAGCGGCACGCGCACGCGGTGCCTCGCCCGCAGCTCGACGTCGAGCAGCGTGATCGGCGTGTGCGTGCGCGCCGGTCCGCGGGCCCCCGCGAACTCGCCGGCGATCACCCGCACGCGGCCCGCGTCGTCGTCGAGTTCGACGCTCGGGATGTCGGCCGCGGTGATCGGTTGATACCCCGGCTCGCTCATCTTCAGCCGCGCCGGCAGGTTGACCCACAGCTGCAAGAAGCGCACGGCACCGCCGCGGCGGGCGAACTCCTGCTCGTGATACTCCTCGTGCAGGATGCCCCCGGCCGCCGTCATCCACTGGACATCACCGGGCCCGATGATCCCCGAATGCCCGGCCGTGTCGCGGTGCGCGATCGTGCCTTCCCACGCCAGGCTCACCGTCTCGAACCCGCGATGCGGATGCCAGCCGACGCCGCGCCGCCCCTGCGTCAGCGCCGGATAGGCCTGCCGCGGGTGATGGTCGAGCAACAGGAACGGGCTCACCCGCTCCATCGGCAAGCTGCGGCTCGGGAACACCCCGCGCACTTGAAATCCATCGCCGACCCAGTGCATCGGGCCGCCGCGGTGCACGGCCTCGACGCGGCGGGCTCGCCCCGGGAGTTCGAGGCCAGGAAGGGTCGGAGTCGTGATCGTCGTGTCCATGGTCCGACATCATGACGCCGCGCCTCGCCAGCGGAACTGCGCCGCAGGTGATGCCCGCCATCACCCGAGGTGATGCCCCGAATTCACGCCACAACCCCCGCGCTGCCGCAGTGGCACGAATCGACGGATCGCCAGCACACGCGGCTTCACGCCGCGGCCGTCGATCCACGCAGCGCCAGGCGACACAGATCGGTCAGCCGATCGACCGCCCAGCCCGCGACCGGCCCGAGCGGCGACCGCTTGCGTCGCACCAGCGTCAGCTGTCGCAGCGGCGGCGCGTCGCCCCACGCGGCCAGGTTCAGCGCCACCAGCTCCCCGCGACCCATCGCCTCGCGCACCAGGTGCTCGGGCTCGTGACCCCAACCGAGCCCGCCGACGATCAGCGCGTGCTTCGTCGAGAGATCGGCCACGCGCCACGTCCGCGCCGACAGCACCCCGCGATTGGCCGAACCGCGCCCGTCGGCCGCGCGCTCGCTGAGCACGATCTGCACCGCCGACCCCAGCGCCGCGTCGTCGATCGGCCCCACGATCGCGGCCAGCGGGTGCGACGGCGCCGCGACGGCGATCATCTTCAAATCGGCCAGCTGGCGCTGCTCGAGCCCCCTGAGGTCCGCGTCGATGCCGGCGATCCCCAGCGTCGCCCGGCGCTCGCGCACCATCGCCGTCACGGCGTCGAGCATCTCGGTGGCGATCGTCAGCTCGACCCCCGGGTGCGCCGCCGCGAACTCGCGGGCGAAGCCGACCAGCGCCGCGCTCGGGAACATGGCGTCGACCACCAGCGAGAGCCGCGTCTCCTCGCCCCGCTGCAGCCGCGCCACCACGGCCTCGACGGCCTCGAAGTCGGCGTGGATCTGCTCGGCGGCCGCCACCAGCGCCGCCCCGTGCTCGGTCAGCACCGGCACGCGCCCCGTCCTGTCGAACAACTTCAGCTGGAGCTGCGCCTCGAGCCGCTGGATCGACTGACTGACCGCCGCCTGCACCCGCCCGAGCTGGCGCGCCGCCGCGGTGAAGCTGCCGGCCTCGGCGACGGCGCGGAGGGTGCGGAGCTGGTCGATGCTGATCGCCTCGAGCACGATCCGCAGTGCACCACATCTTGCGCCGTTTTACACGCGCCGCCGGGCCCAGGGCGCGAGCGCCCCGGCAAAAATCAAATGTCCCGGCGGACATGTCGCTCGGGACCCGCGGGCCCTGGACAATCAACATGTCCGTTCGGACATGTCCTCAGATACTGCCCGCGAGCACCGCCTTGCAGCTGCCCGCCTCGCACGCGCAGTGGCCCCCGCAGTCCATCGTGTTCGGCGCGCACTGCATCGTGCACATCACGTCGGTGCAGTCCGGCTTCTGCGCCGCGGGCACGCAGCTCGCGGGGTGGCAGCACGAGGCCGGCACGCAGTCCGCGTCGACCTTGCAGGTGCCCTCGACCTCGCCGCCCTCGGCGCCCGCGGTCACCGGCTTCGGCGGCTCGCTGACGGGCGGAGGCTCGGTCGCCGGCTCGGCCGCGGGCTTCGGCTGGCAGGCCGCGACCAGGGCGAGCAACGCCGCCCCGAGGCAGCGGGACGGCACGGAGAGGTCCTTCGAGAGACGGGCAAGCATGCGCCCCTGTATGCCGCCGAACCCGGCCGCGTTCCACCACCGACTCGCCCGATCGGGCGTGCCGGGCTCGACCGCAGCCGGCCGCGGTCGAGCCCGGCGCGCCCGCGCAGCCCCTCGCGGAGGACGCGCGGGCCCACCCGGACGCGCCGCCTACTGCCCGCCGAACACCGCCAGCGCAGCCGCGGCCTTGCGCACCGCGTCCCGGTCCGGCGTCTCCGCGAACATCTCACGCAGCGGCAGGTCGACCAGCGTCAGTGTCTGCCTGTCCAAAATCAACGTGCACTCCCCGTGCGCCGCCTCGACCTTGTGCGCCAGCTCGGAGGTGATGACCCACCCGTGCGCCTCGAGCCGCGACACGCACTGCGCCGGCACGCAGCCCGCACGCAGCGCGAACGTGATGCGCTCCGGTCGGAGTTGCAGGCACTCGAGCAGATCGGCCACGAGCCCCGGCGCGTCGAGCCAGGCCGGCCGCAGCGACAGGTCCTCGACCAGGACCCCGCGCAGCTTCTCCGTCGCCTCGTAGCGGACGCTGTAGTGGCCGTCGGGGAAGCTGACGCCGCTGCCCTCGACGGACACCGCCGACGACGCCCACTTGAAGCGCGCGCGCAGCCGGCTGACCACGCGCCCGAGCTCCTCCTCCAGGTGCTCGCCGAGCGCCGCGTTCGCGCGCGTCTCGAGGTACGCCTGCGAATAATGGGTGCGCGACAGCCCGGTCAAGACCTCCTTGACGAGGATCTGCCGCGCGCCGACCGACATCTCCACCGTGTCGAACAGTCGACCATCGATGCCGAGCGCGCCCTGGCTCAAGATCGGGCCGCTGAAGTCCGCGAGCACCAGCGCCTCGTCGGACGCGTCATGCAGTGACAGCACCGAGCGCGTCGAGGGGGCCCATCGGTGGATCTGCGCCGCCAAGAATTCGTGGAGGCGCGAGACGGTCAACATCCGCTCGACCAGCGCCCCCGGCTCCTCGCCGCGCAGGGCCGGCAGCAACAGCGCGGTGAACAGGCCGTGCTGCGGGTTCGGCGATCGCGTCGGCGCGCTCTCGGCCGACATCGCCAGGATCGTCACCCCCTCGAGGGTGCGCAGCGACGCGTCGAACGCCTCGGGGGCCGTCGGGCGCGCATCGAGCACGATGAGCTTCTGCTCGGCGGGCGAGCTGGCGAGGATCTCCGCGACCACGGACAGCGACACCAGGCAGCTCGCATCGTCGTCCGCGAAAGCGTCCTGCGGCACCAGATAGGCCGCGGGATCGCCGACGAGGTGGTGCCCGCGACCGCTGAAGTAGAAGATCACCCGGTCACCCGCGGCGCTCGACCGGACCAGCTCTCGCAGCGCCTTGACGATCGCGCCGCGCGACGGCGTCGCCCCTCGCCCCGACACCAGCGCCTTGACGCCCTCGAGGTCGGCCTCGAGCTGCGGCACGTCGCGGAAGCAGTCCGCGAACCCGAGCGCGTCGTTGCGGCAGGTCGTCAGCGGCTCGAAGCCGCAGTCGCGGTCGTAATCGTCGATCCCGACGGCGAGCACCCTGGCCCGTCCGGGCGCGGCCTGCCCGCTCAGGGCCTCGCGCTGCCGCTGGGAGAGTCCGCCCGGCATGGGAGCGGGCTGCCTAGCACGGCGCCCAACCGCGAGCAACCACGCGGCCCGGGGCTCGCGTGGCGTGCCGTGCGCCCGGCGCGAGCCCGGCCGTCCGCAGACCGCTCGCACCTGAGTTTCCGAGATGTCTCAAAAGACAGCTTGTGTTCACACGCCGGTGCGCACCAGCGCCGGCCGCTCGGGGTCAGCCCCCGGCAGCGTCGCCGCCTCGGCCAGCGCCGCCGTCACCTCGTCCGCCCGCGCCCCGCCGAACTCCGCGTCGGCCAGCAGGCGCACCAGCGGATGCGTCGCCCCGCGAGCGGCCGCCCGCCACGCCTGCGTGCTCGCGCCCACCGTCACCGCGTCGATCGTGCCCGCCGCCTGCAGCGCGCGCAGGTGAGCCACCACCAGCCCGCGGACCTCGTCGCACAGCCAGTCCCAGTCGACCTCCCAGTCGCGGACCAGCGCGCGCAGCTCGGGCTCGGGCAGCGGCACCGCGTAGAGCTCGAAGCCCCGCGGGTACGCCGACACGTGGGCCTCGGCCGCTGCAGAGGCGAGCGCGCGCAGCGGCGCGGCGAGGGCATCGAGCAGGTCCTGCACGCGCGAAGGTTACCCGATCGGGAACACGAGCCTTCCCCAGTTCACAGCGGCGCGTACACGTCCGCCTCGATCTCGATCAGCATCGCCGGATCGATCAGCCGCCGCACCTCGACCATCGTCGTCGTCGGTCGGTCCTCTTTAAAAAATTCCGCGTGGGCGCGCCCGTACTCGGCCCAGCGGTCGATCTCCGTCACGAACATCCGCGTCCGCACGATCCGTGTCCGGTCCGTCCCGAACGGTCGCAGCGCCTGCTCGATCAGCTCCAGGCAGCGGCGAGCCTGCGCGTACGCGTCGCCCGGCGCGAACACCCCCGCGCCGCTCGCGTCGATCGGCGCCGTGCCTGTCACGAAGATCAGGTCGCCGGCTCGCAGCGCCCGGCAGTAGCCGACTTGCTGCTCCCACGGCGCCTGCGAGTAGACCCGCTCGAAGTCCTTCTGGCTCACGCGCTCACGCTAACACGGGCGCGGCGGCCTGGGTCTCGCACACCCGTCGCCGCACCCCGGTGACGAGGCTCCACAGCCGCCGCGGCGCCCCCTCGATCGCCAGCGCGCGCAGCGTCGCTCGGTGATCGATCAGCACCAGCGTGCACGCGGCCGCGGCCACCACGAACCACACCGCGCTGAAGATCGCCCGCCGCCACGGCGACGCCGTCTGTTGGCGGAAGAATCCGCAGTGGAACTCGAGGTGGGCCTCCTCGTCGCCGCAGATCTCCCGCAGCACCTGTCCCATCGAACAGGTCCCCAATCGCTCCGCGATCATCCCGTAGAAGCCGATGCCGATGACCTCGGCCACCAGCAGCACCAGCAGCTTGAGTCGCAGCCCCAGCAGCCGGCGCCCGTGCACGAACAGGCGGTCGGTCCACGCCGAGCCGCGCAGCGATCCTCCCAGGGCGCGCACCATCGCCGCCAGGATCCGCGCATGCCGGCCCTCTTCCTTGACGAACAGCTTCAGCGCCGCCCGATAGTCGGCGTCGACGCCTGCCAGGTGCGAGCGCTCGATCTCGCGGACGATCCGCCCCTCACCGCTCTCGCCGACCTGGAAGATCGCCAGCGACCGGCACAGCGGCGCCTGCCAGCGCGGCGGCACCCCTGCGGCCTCGACCACCGGCAACGGCCTGCGCGCGTTCTCTTCGAAGTGCTGTCTCCACGGGCTCCACATGCGAGCGCCTCCTGCGCTCGCTCATACGCCCGGGCTTGGGTGCATCGTGCCCGTCAACCCAGCGAACGGTCGCAACCGCGGGGCGAACGGTCGCCTCGCCGCGGCCTCCACTTCACCACCCGCAGCGAACGGCCCGCCGCGCTCGCCACCGCGACCTCCGCTTCACTCACCCCTCGCATCATCGCGCCCCGCGACCTGCCGACATCCCCGCGAAGGTGCCGGCCCGTCGCTCGCGGTCACCCGCCGCTCACCACTTGTAAAAACCTTCGCCCGACTTCTTCCCGAGCTTGCCTGCCGCCACCATCTCGCGGAGCAGCGCCGGCGGGCGGAAGTGGTCGCCCTGTTGCAGGTTGGCCGCCAGGTACTCGGCAATGTTGAGGCGCACGTCGAGCCCGACCAGGTCGGTCAGCTTGAGCGGGCCCATCGGGAAGCCGTAGCCGAGGCACATCGCCTTGTCGATGTCCTCTGCCGACGCCACCTGCTCCTCGACCATGCGGATCGCCTCGAGCCCGATCACCAGGCCCAGGCGGCTGGTCGCGAAGCCGGGCGAGTCGCGGACCACGATGCAGTCCTTGCCGAGCTTCGCGCCCCAGCCTTGCACCGCCGCCAGCACCTCCGGCGCGGTCTGCTGCCCGACCACGATCTCGAGCAGCTTCATCACGTGCACCGGGTTGAAGAAATGCGTCCCGATCACCCGCTCCGGGTGGGGCAGCCCGGCCGCGATCGCCGTCACGCTGAGCGAGCTGGTGTTGGTCGCCAGCACCGCCGTCGACGCCACGTGCGCCGCCACCTTCGTGAACAGCTCCTGCTTCAGCGCCAGCTTCTCGGGCACCGCCTCGACCACGAGATCGGCGCCGGTGACGGCCGCCGCCAGCTCGGTCTCGCCGCGCAGGGCCGCCAGCGTGGCCGTCCGCTGGGCCTCGGTGACCTTGCCCTTGGCCACCCCGCCGTCGAGGTTGGCGCGGATCTTCGTCAGCCCGGTCTCGACCAGGTCGGCGCGCACGTCGTAGAGGCGGGTCTCGAAGCCGGCGGCGGCGGCGACCTGGGCGATCCCGTGGCCCATGGTGCCGGCGCCGATCACGGCGACCGTGGAGATTGCGGACGCAGTCATGGCGCGGGTTATAGCCCGACCGCGCCGCCCGCGAACCCGCGAAACTCGCCGGCTCGCGTGAGGCGCGGCGACCTGCGGGTCGCGCGACCAAAACAAAAACGCCGAGGAGAGCGTCCTCGGCGTGGTGCGAAGGGAGGGACTCGAACCCTCACAGGTTACCCCACCAGATCCTTAGTCTGGCGCGTCTACCAATTCCGCCACCTTCGCGTGCGTGGCCTCCCCATGGGCTTCCCCAAGGGGAGGCGGTGTGTATCACAGGTTCGGCGGGGGAGGCAAGCTCTCCCCGACCACGTGGAGCTTGAGCAGGTTCACGGACTTGTGATCTTTCACCGGGTACCCGAGGGTGATCACGACGCGGTCCCCGCGCGCCAGCATTCCGCGGCTGAGGATGAGCCTTTCGATGTCGACGAAGATGCTGTTGCCGTGCGGGCTCGACACCGTGAAGAGCACCGGGACCACGCCCCAGTACACGGCGAGCGCCTGGTAGGTCGCCGGGTTCGGCGTGAACGCGAAGATCGGCACGCGCGGGCGGTAGTCGCTGACGAGGCGGGCGATCCCGCCGGACACCGTGTACGTCACGATCGCCTTGGTGTCGGGCAGCGACTTGCAGCAGACGACCGCGGCGCGGGCGATCGCGTTGGTCGAGTGGCCGAGGTCGAGGTCGGACGGCTCTCGCCAGTAGCGCTCCTGGCGCTCGATCGAGCGCACGATCTTGTCCATCGTGTGCACCGCCTGCAGCGGGTACGCGCCCGAGGCTGTCTCTCCGGACAGCATCACCGCGTCGGACCCGTCGAGCACCGCGTTGGCGACGTCGGACGCCTCGGCGCGGGTCGGCCGCGGGTTGCGGATCATCGAGTCGAGCATCTGCGTCGCCGTGATCACCAGCTTGCCGACGCGGTTGGCCAGCTCGATGCCCTGCTTCTGGATCACCGGCACCTCCTCGGGCCCGATCTCCACCCCGAGGTCGCCGCGGGCGATCATGATCCCGTTCGACACCTCGAGGATCGACTTCAGGTTGGTGACCGCCTCGGGCTTCTCGATCTTGGCCACGATCGGCACCACCCGCCCGTACTCCTCCATCATCGTCCGCACCGCCAGCACGTCCTCCGGCTGACGCACGAACGAGATCGCCACCAGGTCGACGCCCAGCTCGAGCGCGAACCGCAGGTCCTCCTTGTCCTTCTCCGTGATCGACGGCAGCGACAGGTGGACCCCCGGCAGGTTGACGCCCTTGCGCGACGTCAGCAGGCCGCCGGTCACCACCTGCGTCTTGATGTCTGGGCCCTCGACGCCGGTCACGCGCACCTCGAGCGCCCCGTCGTCCATCAAGATGCGGTCGCCCGGCTTCACCTCGCCGGCCAGGTGCGGGTAGTCGATCGCCACGCGACCCGCCTCGACCTTGGCCTCGGGGTCGACGCTGAGGATGAACTCTTCGTTGGCCTTGAGCTCGAGGCCCGGCGCGGGGATCTTGCCGACGCGGATCTTGGGCCCCTGCAGGTCGGCGAGCACCGCCACGGCGATGTCGCGCGCCGACGCCTCGCTCCGGATCGTCTGGAACACCCGCGTGTGGTCCTCGTGCGACCCGTGCGAGAAGTTGAGGCGGGCGACGTTCATGCCGGCCGAGATGAGCGCGCCGATCTGGTCCTGGCTCGAGGGACCGATCGTGCAGACGATCTTGGCGCGGCGAAGAGGCGGAAGCGACATGGCGCGCATCATGCCATGACGCCCCGGCCCCGCCATATCCCGCCGCGGTGACGCGTTTGCCACGACGCACACTTCGTCCGCGCACCGCGCGCGTTCGTTCACGTGCTCGCTTCAGCCTGCCAATTCACGCGCCCAGCCCGGGCATGCACGATTTGTCTGCGACTGCGCCGAGCTGCGGGCAACGGACCAGCCCGCTCACCAGCGCGAGTAGAGCGTCCCGAGATCGACCGGGGTATGCACGCCAAAGGCGTTGCCGATCGAAGTGATGCACACGCGCTTGTGATCCGCCGGGTCGACGATGACCTCGCACGGGGCCCCGGCGAGCAGCAGCGATTGCAACATCTCCGGCACCACGATCGCGGCCTCGATCTGCGCCTCGCCGCCCGGCAGCGCGACCTTCAGCGTCACCGGCCGCGTGTAGATCTGCAGCGACCCCTGACGCGACGTGACCCGGCCGGCGCCGACCGCCAGGATCGTCCCCGTCGCCTTCGTCCCGCTCGCGCGCAGTTGGTCGTGCGCAGCCTGTGCGATCGGCCCCTGCGTGACGAGGGCGATGACAAGCCAGCCGATCATACCCATCCCGACGAGCGCGATCACGAAGTACACGCTCCGAGTCTACTCGCTCGCGCGCGCGACATGGCCGCACCCGCGGCGAGGGCACGCTCGCGCGCCCGCGCTCTCGAGGCCGCGAGGCTTCCGGCATGGACACGCGCGCCCCCACGCCGCCCCAGCCCGCGCCTGCTATGGTCGCTCTCGCTTTACGGAGGCCTCATGCGCAATTACGTCTCGCTGATCCTGCTCGCCCCGCTGTGTCTCACCGCCTGCTCCGACCCCAAGGATCCGCTCGACGGCCTCACCGCGGCGCCGACCGACGGCAGCAGCAGCGACGGCAGCGACGGCTCCGCGACCACCGGCAACGACGCCGCCACCAATTCGATGAGCGGCACCAGCGACGGCCCCGGCGCGACCACCGACGACGAAGAGCCGCCGAACCCGACCAGCACCAGCGCCACCACCACCGGCGCCGATCCTTCCGCCGGTCCGACCAGCGATCCCTCCGCCGGCCCGACCAGCGATCCGAGCTCGGCCTCCGACACCACCGGCGACCCCGCCGATCCGTACGAGCAGGCGCGACAGCTGTGCGTCGACACCATCAACATGTACCGCGCCACGCTGGGCCTGCCGGCCTATCAGCGGTGGACCGACGCCGAGAGCTGCTCCGACGCCGAGGCCGCGGCTGACGGCCAGAGCGGCACCCCGCACGGCGCCTTCGGCATGTGCGGCGAGTCCGCCCAGAACGAGTGCCCCGGGTGGCCGAGCCCGGCCGAGCAGTCGCTCCCGGGCTGCCTCGAGCAGATGTGGGCCGAGGGACCGGGCGAGGACTTCCAGATGCACGGCCACTACATCAACATGTCGAGCGAGCAGTACAGCATGGTCGCCTGCGGCTTCGCCGACGCCGGCGGCGGCAGCATGTGGATGGTGCAGAACTTCAAGTGACGGAGCCCGGCGCGGCGGGGGCGGCGACGCGGGACTTCTGCTTCGACAGCGCCGCGTTGTGATCGACGTCGCAGTCGCGCTAGACTGGGCTCGATGCGCGAGTTGTTCGCCGTGGCCCTGCCCGGGCTGGAGCCGCTGGTCGCCGCCGAGCTCGACGCCCTCGGCCTCGGCCCCGGGAAGGTCGTGCCGGGCGGCGTCGGTTTTCGCGGCGACTGGGCGGCGCTGATCGCCGCCAACCTGCACTTAAGGACAGCCACCCGCGTGCTCGTGCGCCTGGCCGAGTTCCCGGCCCACAGCTTCGCCCTGCTGTCCAAGCGGATGACCGACATCGCCTGGGAGGACCTGTTTCCCCCGCACGCGCCGGTGCGCCTGGCCGTGCGCGCCACCGCCCACAAGTCGCGCCTCTACCACACCGGCGCGATCGCCGAGCGCGTCCACCTCGCCGTCGCCGCGCGCCTCGGCGCCCACGTCGAGCTCGCGCACCCCCACGACGACGGCGAGGATGACCCCGAGGCCAGCTCGACCCATTCGACCGTGCTGCTGGTGATCCGCCTCGAGCGCGACCGCTGCACCGTCAGCGTCGACAGCTCCGGCGACCCGCTGCACCGCCGCGGCTACCGGCTCGCCACCGCCAAGGCCCCGCTGCGCCCGACCCTCGCCGCCGCCTTGCTCGCCGCCGTCGGCTGGCGCCCCGGCGAGCCGCTGCTCGACCCGTTCTGCGGCTCCGGCACGATCGCCATCGAGGCCGCCCTCATCGCCCACGGCAAGCCCGCCGGGGCCCTGCGCGACTTCTCGTGCGCCCGCTGGCCCGCCCTCGCCGCCGCCTACCCGGCCCTGCGCAAGGCCGCCGCGAGCCTGACCCAAGAGCCATGTCCCTACGCGCCGATCGTCGCCTCCGATCGCGACGAGGGCGCCGTCGCGGCCGCGCGCGCCAACGCCCAGCGCGCCGGGGTCGACGGCGCGATCGCCTTCGCCGTGCGCCCGTTCGCCGCCTGCGAGCCGTTCAGCGCCCGCGGCCTGCTGCTCACCAACCCGCCCTACGGCCTCCGGGTCGGCCGCGCCCGGACCTTGCGCGACCTCTACGCCCACATCGGACACGTCCTTCGGGACAGGTTCCCCGCCTGGCGCGCCGCGCTGCTGTGTCCGCCGGACCTGCGGGTCACCGTCGGCGTCGCCCTGCGCCCTGTGCTGAGCACGCGGACTGGCGGGCTCGCGGTCGAGCTCGCGCTGGCCGAGCAGACGCGGGCCGACGTCCGGGCGCGCGGCTGAGGCTCGCGGCGCGCGTGGTACCCTCGGCGGGTGTTCACGCTGCACGCCTTTCACCCGACGCGCGGCCACTGGAACGAGACCGAGCTCGGGGCCCTGACGCGGCTGCTCGCGGACCCCGAGATCACGCTCTGGCTCGACCTCCAGGACCCGACCGACGACGAGGCGCGCGTGCTCGCCGACGTGTTCCATTTCCATCCGCTGGCCATCGAGGACATGCTCCACGACTACGGCCACCCCAAGCTCGACGTCTACGACGACTACGTGTTTCTCATCGTCCACGGCGTCGACTTTCACAGCCTCGACCTCGACACCGGCTTCGTCGTCAACACCCTCGAGCTCGACATCTTCGCCGGCCCGCGCTACGTCGTCACCCACCACGCGGACAACACCTTGCGCTCGGTCAGCGAGCTCCACCGTGACGTGTGCGACCCCTGTCATCGCCCGTGGATCAGCGTGCGCGTGCTGCACCGCCTGCTCGACCGGCTCGTCGACAATTACTTGCCGGTCATGGACAAGATCGGCGCCCGGCTCGACGTGCTCGAGGACCTCATCATCCACCGGCCCGAGCCGGAGCAGCTCGAGCTCGTGCTCGACGCCAAGAAGACGATCAACCGCCTGCGCCGGATCACCGGTCACCAGCGACTGATCTTGGAGTCGCTCGCGCGCGGCCACATCGACCTCATCCCGCGCGACAGCATCGCCTTCTTCCGCGACATCTACGACCACTTCGTGCGCGTCGCCGACATCTCCGAGGCCAACCGCGAGGGCGTGCAGGCGGCGGTCGAGGCCTATCTCTCGGTCTCGGCCAACAAGACCAACGAGATCATGAAGGTCCTGACCCAGATCTCGACCGTCATGCTGCCCCTGACCTTCATCGCCGGCATCTACGGCATGAATTTCGACATCATGCCGGAGCTGCGGTGGACCATGGGATATCCTTTCGCCCTCGGCCTGATGGCGCTGACTGCTGCCGGGCTCATCGTCTGGTTCCGGCGGCGGCACTGGCTGTGATGCGAGCCCTGCTGCGTGGACGGGCCCGGAGGTGGCCATCCTGCCGCGATGTTGATCTCGCCACCCGGGCGGTGGTACATGACCGGAGGGAGGGCCCTGTATGGTCTTCGAGCCGCGTCTTCGTGAACTCACTCGAACCGCGCTGACCCTCGTGTTGGCCGGTGGGCGTGGCAGTCGCCTCGCCGCTCTCACCGATCGCCGGGCCAAGCCGGCCGTCTACTTCGGCGGCAAGTTCCGCATCATCGACTTCGCGCTGTCGAACGCGATCAACTCGGGGTTCCGCAAGATCTCCGTGCTGACGCAGTACAAGTCGCACAGCCTCCTGCGCCACTTGCAGCGCGGCTGGAGCTTCCTGCGCGGCGAGATGGACGAGTTCGTCGACCTCCTCCCGGCCCAGCAGCGGCTCAACGAGGAGGACTGGTACCGCGGCACGGCCGACGCCGTGTGGCAGAACCTCGACATCTTCCAGAGCCTGCAGCCGTCGCACGTCATCGTCCTCGCCGGAGATCACATCTACAAGATGGACTACGGCAAGATGCTCTGGCAGCACGTGACCCGCGGCGCCGACGTCACGGTCGCCTGCTTCGAGGTCCCGCGCAAGGAGGCCAGCGCGTTCGGGGTCATGGCGGTCGACCCTGGCGGTCGCGTGGTCCGCTTCGTCGAGAAGCCGGCCGACCCGCCGCCCATCGTCGGCAACCCCGAGATGTCGCTGGCGAGCATGGGCATCTACGTGTTCAACGGCAACTTCCTGTTCGACCAGCTGCGGCGCGACGCCGAGGATCCGAACTCGAACCACGACTTCGGCAAGGACATCATCCCGTACCTCGTGCAGGGCCGGGCCAGCGTGTTCGCGCACCGCTTCCAGGAGAGCTGCGTCGTCAGCGAGTCGGGCGGCTCGCCGTACTGGCGGGACGTCGGCACCGTCGATGCCTACTGGGAGGCCAACATCGACCTCACCAACATCATCCCGCCGTTCGACCTCTACGACCCGCAGTGGCGGATCTGGACCTACCAGGAGCAGCTCCCGCCGGCCAAGTTCGTCCACGACGAGGACAACCGGCGCGGCCACTGCCTCGGCAGCATGGTCTCGGGCGGGTGCATCATCTCCGGCTCGCTCGTGAAGCGCAGCCTCCTGTTCTCCAACGTCCGCTGTCACTCCTACTCGCGGCTCGAGGGCGCCGTGATCTTGCCCGACGTCGTGGTGAACCGCAGCGCGCGGCTCAGCAAGGTCGTCGTCGACCGCGGCGTCGAGATCCCCGAGGGCCTGGTGGTCGGCGAGGATCCGGAGGAGGACGCGCGTCGGTTCCACCGCACCGCCGGCGGCGTCACCCTGATCACGCGTGAGATGATCGACCGCCTGTAGCGCCCCCGGGTTTTCACATGCGCGTCCTGTTCGTCGCCTCCGAAGTCTATCCCCTGGTCAAGACCGGCGGCCTGGCCGACGTCGTCGGCGCCTTGCCGCTCGCGCTCGCCGAGCTCGGCGTCGACGTGCGCGTCCTCGTGCCCGGCTACCCCAAGGTCTTGGCCGGCCTGCAGACGCGCGGCCGCGAGGTCGACCTGCACGGCCTCGTCGGCGGCGGTCCGGCCAAGCTGATGTACGGCCGCGTCGGTCGGCTCGAGCTGCTCGTGCTCGACGCCCCTCACCTGTACAATCGGCCAGGTAACCCCTACGTCGACGAGCACGGGCGCGACTTCGGCGACAACCACCTGCGCTTCGGCGCCCTGTGCGACGCCGCCGTGTGGCTCGCCGGGCCCGAGGGCGGCCAGCGCTGGCGGCCCGACCTGATCCACGGCCACGACTGGCAGGCCGGCCTCGTGCCCGCCTACGTCGCCATGATGCCGCCGCAGCAGCGCGTGGCCACCGTCACCACCATCCACAACCTCGCCTACCAGGGCGTGTTCCGCTCCGAGGCCATGGGCGCGCTGCGGCTGCCCGCCTCGATGTTCGACATCCACGGCGTCGAGTTCCACGGCCACCTCGGCTTCCTCAAGGCCGGCCTCTGGTACAGCGACAAGATCACCACCGTCAGCCCGACCTACGCCAGCCAGATCCAGACCGAGACCTACGGCCACGGTCTCCACGGCCTGCTGCGGCGGCGCGACGCCGACCTCTACGGGATCCTCAACGGCATCGACACCGCGGTCTGGGACCCGGCCACCGACGCCCACCTGCCCGCGCCGTACAGCGTCGACGACCTCGCCGGCAAGCGCCACGGCAAGCGCGCGCTGCAGCTCGAGCTCGGCCTCCACCCTGACCCCGACGCGCCGCTGTTCGTGGTCGTCAGCCGGCTCGTGACCATGAAGGGCCTCGACCTGCTGCTCAGCGCCGGCCGCTCGATCCTCGAGCGCGGCGGCCAGCTCGCCGTCCTCGGCTCCGGCGAGGAGCGCCTCGTCGAGGGCTTCCAGCAGGCCGCGCGCCTCAACCCCGGCCGCGTCGCCTACCGCGGCGGCTACGACGAGCCGCTCGCCCACCGCATGCAGGCCGGCGGCGACGCCATCATCATCCCCTCGCGCACCGAGCCGTGCGGCCTCACCCAGCTGTACGGCCTGCGCTACGGCACCGTCCCGGTCGTGCGCCGGACCGGCGGCCTGGCCGACAGCGTCGTCGACACCACCCCCGAGAGCCTGAGCGCCGGCCAGGCCACCGGCGTCCTGTTCAACGACATCGACGCCTCCGCCCTCGCCTGGGCCCTCGGCCGCACGATCGCGCTCTACCACAACCGCCCGGTGTGGCAGCAGATCGTCCGCAACGGCATGCAGCAGGACTTCAGCTGGCGCCGCAGCGCCGCCCGCTACCTCGACCTCTACCGCCGGGCCCTCAGCCGCTGAGCGGGCGGGCCTGTCTGATGCGACATGCTCTCTCGAGCATGTCCGAGCGGCCATGCTCCATCGAGCATGTCTGAATAGACATGTCCGGATCGGCGACTGGGGCGCCGCTCCCGCGGCTGCAAGCGGCCCGCGGTTCGGCTATCCTGCGCGCGTGGCCGAACTCCAGCTCGACCCCGAGGCGCTGCAGGACCTGATCGACGCCCGCATGCCGTTCGGCAAGTACCAGGGCCTCGCGCTGCTCGACCTGCCCGAGCCGTACCTGGTGTGGTTCTCGCGCCAGGGCTTCCCGTCGAGCAAGCTCGGCCGCCAGCTCGCGCTCACCCTCGAGATCAAGATCAACGGCCTCGAGCGCATGCTGAAGCCGCTGCGCTGAAGCCTGTCCCCTCCGCGCGCCTGCGCTGCGGCAGAGACGAGCGGGCGGGCCGCTGACGCCTGTCCCTTCCGCCAGGTTCACTGCGCGCCTCTCAGCGCCCTGCGTCTTCCAACTCGTCGAGCCAGGCCAGCGCCTCGGCCTCGGCGGAGAACGAGCGGAAATCGCGGGCTCCGCCGGCCAGGCGGATCATCACGTTGATCGCCGCGCGCACGATCGGGTTCGTCACCACCGCGGCGATGGCGAGGTAGTTGCCCTGCGTCGTCGGGAAGTACTTGCGCGCGTCCGGGGCGTACTCGATCCCCTTCTCCGTCAACAGCAGCACGCGCCAGCGGTGGTTCGGCCCGCCCGGCCCGACCAGGGCCCCGAACGCCTCGGCGTCCGACAGCGCCACGTGGCCGCTGGAGTGGATGATGAGCAGCGGCGCGCCCTTGGGTGTGCGGGCCTCTTCGAAGCGGAGCGGCATGACGACCGAGATCGTCCTGAGGGTAGACCGGCGCGCGCGGGAGTCAACGCTCCGCAAGTGTATGCCGGCGACGCCACCGCCGCGCCCCGGATGGCCCTCGCCGCGGGCGCCAAAACCGCCGTCCTGGCTATTGACTGCCCGCCCTTTACGACATGTCTCATAAAACATGTTCAAAGGACCAGGACGATGCCGCTCGCCGCCGCGCCCGAGCCTGCCCGCACGCGTGCTACCCTCCGCCTTCCGCCCATGCCTCCCGCGCTCGCCATGCCGCGTCATCTCCTCGAGGTCGCATGACCGGCGCCCGCCAGCTCGCCGAGCTCGCCCGCGCCGACACCAAGTGGACCGCGATCGAGGCCATCTGCGAGGGTCCCGCCGACGACCTGCTCGCTGCGGCGCGGACCCAGTTCGCGACCACCCCGAATCGCCGCGCCGACCTGATCGCGCTGCTCCGGCGGCTACCCGGTGGCCCGGCCGAACAGCTGCTCGTCGAGTGGCTCGACGATGCTTTTTCCACCCAACACGCCGCGGTCCTCCGCGTCCTGGCCGAGCGCCGGGCCAGCGTGCCGAGCGCGATCCTGGAGCGCATCCTCGCCGCCGCCACGCCGCGCACACCGAAGGCCGCGGCAAAAATCGCTGAAAAAACCCGCCGCGATTTCGAGCAATTGCTCGCGGCCGTCGGCTGCCTCGGCGACGCCTCGATCGCGCCGCTCGTCGCCCGTCACCTCGACGCCCACCCCGCCACCGCGGCGCTCGCCCTCGGCCGCCTCGGCGCGCGCGATCACATCCCCGCGCTGCTCGACCGTCTCCCGCGGGTCGAAGCCGCAGCGCAGTCCGCCATCGTCGCCGCCTTCGAGCTGCTGGACGACGCCTCCGTCGCGCCCGCCTTGCTCGCGTGGCTGCGCGCGAGCGCTGGTTCGACGAGGCGCTGCGATCCAGATGACCGCAAACACATGCTCCATCGGACATGCTCCATCGAGCATGTCCGAAAAGTCATCTCTCTCGTTCACCCCGTCCGCGCGCGCAGGATCTCCAGCCATTTGCGCCCGCTCATCGCCAGGATCGCCACCACGCACGCCAGCAGCGTCCCCGTCACGATCGTGTTGACGATCCCCATCGTCGCCGTCGCCGGGTCGCGGGTCATCGGCACGTAGACCTCGACCAGCGAGCGGAACCCGGCCGTCAGGGTCGTCGTGCCGACGAACAGCAGCGGCCCGAGGGTCACCCACGCGTAGGCCGGGCGGCGGCCCTCCTTGAGCACGATCGTCGTCCCGACCGCCAGCGCCACCGCGGCCAGCAGCTGGTTGGCGATGCCGAACATCGGCCAGATCGTGGCGATCGATCCGGTCAGGATGAAGTAGCTCCACCCGGCCACGATCACCAGCGACGACAGCACCGCCCCCGGCGGCCACGACGGATCGCCGAGCTTGCGGTGGAACCGCCCCATGAACTCCTGCAGCAGGAACCGGCCCACCCGCGTCCCCGTGTCGATCGTCGTCAGGATGAACAACGCCTCGAACATGATGGCGAAGTGGTACCAATAGTCGAGCAGCGCGCGCATGCCGGGCAGGCCCGAGAACACCCGCGCCATCCCGACCGCCAGCGACACTGCCCCGCCCGTGCGTGCCGCGATCACCTCGTCGGTCGCCTCCGCCAGCTTCGGCAGGTCCTCGACCTTCACCCCGAGGCGCTTGAAGTCACCCGTGCTCAGCTCCGACGCGTGCAGCGAGCCCGCTTCGGCGTGGTAGCCCAATGCTGCGAGTGACCCATTGGAAAGCCGCAGCACCTCCGACAGCTTCAGCGAGCGCTCCGCCGCCGCCGTCGCCGACTGCCCCTCTGCCAACCCGAGCCGTCGGCGATCGTCCGCCGTCATCACCGGGTCGAGCGCCGCCAGGGCCTCGCGCGTCGGCGCCAGCCCGCCCTTCGCGTCGGCGACCACCGCGATCTTCGGGTCGGTGTTGATCGCGAAGTAATCGGCGGGTGGCAGCGCCGTCGCGGCCAGCAGCGCCGTGATCCCGACCAGCCCCTCCATCAGCATCGCCCCGTAGCCGATCGGCCGGATGTCGGACTCCTTGTCGACCATCTTCGGCGTCGTGCCCGAGGCGATCAGCGCGTGGAAGCCCGAGATCGCCCCGCAGGCGATGGTGATGAACACGAACGGGAACAGCGACCCGCGGACCACCGCCGGGAACACCTCGCCGTCGACCGCGATCGTGCCCGCCCCGACCGTGTTCAGCAGCGGCATCTCGATCACCGGGTTGACCAGCACGATCCCCAGGACGAGCAGCGCGATCGTCCCGATCTTCATGTACGACGACAGATAGTCGCGCGGGCACAGCAGCATCCACACCGGCAGCACGCTGGCGACGAACCCATAGGCCGCGATCAGCAGCGTGATCGTCGTCTCCGACAATTGCAGCAGCTGGCCCAGGCTCGAGTCCTGGACCTGCTTGCCGAACACCACACACAGTAATAATAACAGCACCCCGACCGCGGTCGCCTCGCGCACGCCCTGGGCGCTGCCGCGGCGCACCTTGTAGATATAGAGGCCCATCGCCAGCGCGATCGGGATCGACGCGCCGATCGTGAACACTCCCCACGCGCTCTCGGCCAGCGCGCCGACGACCACCCGGCCGAGGCCGGCGAGGGCGATGACGACGATGAAGAGGATCGCCACGCCCGCGACCGCGCCGACGCCGGGTCCGAGCTCGTCGCGGGCGATCTCCGCCAGCGAGCGGCCGCCGCGGCGCACCGAGGCCGTCAGCATCACCAGGTCGTGGACCGCCCCGCCGAGCACCACGCCGATCAAGATCCACGAGTAACCGGGCAAAAAGCCGAACTGGGCCGCCAGCACCGGGCCGACCAGGGGACCGGCGCCGGTGATGGCCGCGAAGTGGTGGCCGAACAGCACCCAGCGCGACGTCGGGTGGTAGTTCTGGCCGTCGTTGCGCACGTGCGCCGGCGTGATGCGGGCGTCGTCGAGCGCCAGCACCTTCGCCGCCAGGAACGCCGAGTAGTAGCGGTAGGCGATCGCCAGCACCGCCAGAGCCAGGATCATGAACCACAGCGCGTGCATGGACGGGGCGACAGGCTACCACGCCCCGCACCCGCCGCGCCGACCGGCTCAGGCGCGGCGCTTGTGGGCCGACGCGAGGGCGTGCGCCACCCCGGCCTTGAGGTCACCGAGCACGACCACCTGGCCGAAATCCACGCCCAGCCGCACGATCGCCTGCGCCACCGTCGGGCCCACGCCCGTCACCACCGCCGCCGCCCCGAGCAGGCGCACGCCCGCGGCCGCCCGCGCCAGCGCCTCGATCGCCGTGGTGTCCATGCGCCGCACGCCGGTGACATCGAGGATCGCCGTGTGGGCGCGGTACTGCGTCACCCCTGTCAGCAGCGTCTCGGACATCTGCGCCGCCCGCTGGGCGTCGAGCTTGCCGATCAGCGGCATCACCAGCACGCCGTCGGCCACCGGCAGCAGCGGCGTCGCCATCTCGAGCGTCGCCTCGAGCTGCGCCTGCGCCTCGGCGTCCTCGGCGTTCTTCCTGGTGGTCACGTCCTCGAACCACCCGATCACGCCGGCGATCGCCCCGCTGGGGTCGCGCAGCGGGATGCGGTGGCGATCGATCCAGATCGTGCTGCCGCCCTCTCCGGGGAACGGCAGGCGCACGTAGAGCCGCTGCTGGCCTGACTGGATCACGTCGAGGTCGTCGGCCCGGTACGAGGCGGCGTCGTCTCGCCACCACAGGTCCGTGTCGCTGAGCCCCACCAGGTCATCCGGTGAAGCGAAGCCGCACAACTTCGCCATCGCCTGATTGCCGCCGAGGTAGCGCGAGTCGAGGTCCTTCCAGAAGACGGCCCACGGCAACGAGTCGACCACTGCCTTGAACTGCGCCAGCTGCCCTGCGAGATCGAGACCCTGAGTCATGCGCGGCGACCGTATCACGCCGCAAAACGGCGTAAAGGGGGTCCTCAGACGGCGCGTGCGGCCGACGGAGACGCCTGCGTCGTCGGGAACGCATGCTCCAGAGCGGCGAGGTCGTCGTGCGAGAGTGTGAGCGCCCCGGCCGCCGCGCTGTCGATGGCGCTGGGGATCTTGCTCGCGCCCGGGATGGGGATGACGACCGGCGAGCGGGCCACGAGCCACGCGAGGGCGATCTGGAACGGGGACACGCCGTGGTCGGCGGCGACGCGGCGCAACGTCGGATCCTCGGCGACACGGTGCTTGCCGCGGGAGCCACCGACCGGGCTGTAGGCGAGGTAGGCGATCTTCTCCGCCTCGCACAGCGAGATCACTCCGTTGCCGAAGTCGCGGCGGTCGAACACGCTGCAGCGATTCTGCACGCTGACGATCGGCGCGACCTGCTGGGCCCGGCGGATCTGCGCGGCTGTCACATTGGAGAGGCCGATGTGCACGATCTTGCCGGCGCGGCGCAGCTCCGCCAGAGCGCCGACGCTGTCCTCGAGCGGGACCGCGTCGTCGACCGAGTGCAGCTGATAGAGCGTGATCGCCGGGACCTTGAGCGCCTTGAGGCTGGCCTCGCAGGCGGCCTTGAGGCGGCGCGGGTGGGCGTCGGTGACCCATGCGCCGCCGGGTCGGGTCAGCCCGCCCTTGGTCGCCACCACCACCGACTCCGGGTCTTGCCACTGCTCGAGCGCCGCCTCGATCAGCTTCTCGTTGTGCCCGATCTCCGCCTGGTCGAGGCAGTACACGTCGGCCGTGTCGATGAGCGTCACGCCGGCTCGCAGCGACGCGTGGATCACCTTGATCGCCTCCGACTTGGCCGGCCTCCCTTCGAGCGAGAGCGGCATGCCGCCGAGACCGATAGAGGACACTTGAAGGCCGGTGGAGCCGAGCGGTCGGAGGTTCATGGTGGGCGTCCTCGCAGGTGCGAACCGACCACTTAGCACAGAACCAAGAACATCGGACACGGGCACTTCTGCCCGCCTCGGTGACCACTGCGCGTTCTCGCACGAGACCGCCGCGACGCGGCTCCACCGCCGCAGTTTCGCGTGAAGTCGATTTCATCTCACCGGGGTTTTTGCGGGCCCTCGATCGAAGGATGCTCCGCGTGTTGCAGCGACGTCATCGAAGCGACGCGCGCACATGCGCCGCGCGTCGCATCACCGCGACGAATTCTTTGCGACTGACTTGCTCGTGGTCGTCGCCGTCGCCGAGACCTCGGCGAGCATCACCGTCGCCCGCACCAATCA
The DNA here is from genome assembly GCF_028368995.1 of Nannocystis bainbridge. Lineage (GTDB taxonomy): Bacteria > Myxococcota_A > Polyangia > Nannocystales > Nannocystaceae > Nannocystis > Nannocystis bainbridge. The sequence continues at coordinate 3,101,391 of NZ_JAQNDL010000001.1, forward strand.
TACCGCGGGGACGTCCGACGTGCCGTCCAACAGCTTCTGGCCGCTCGAGCTGTCGTGGGTCACCGGGCTGCTTGCGGTCAACAGCGTCGTCTCCCTCGACGAGGCGACGTGCTTCAGGTCGTGTCGGCCAGCAACGGCGTCCGCGCCCCGCGGCAAGAGCCAGTGCTCGGCATCCAGGATGGTGGAGCCAGGGACACCGGGCATCGGGCTCTTCGCGCAGCAACCCGAAGCAGTGGCGAGGACGCGCGCTGTGGGGCAGGATCGACGCGTCGAGCGGCGGCATCCTGGCGGCCGGGGACGGAGAGGACGAGACGGGCCCCGCCGTGTGCGCCCTGTCGTTCGCGGCGTTCACCGGCGCCTTCGCTGCGCCGACGATCGGGGTGGCCGTCGGGCGCTGGCACCACCGCACGCCGTTGCGCCGCTACGAATTGCAGCTCCGCGCCACTGGCCTGCAAGTACGCTTCTGACGCGCACCGTCCATTGCCGCCGAGGCCGCGAGCGCGGCGAAGCGCCGACCCGTATCGATCTACTCGTCGCAGGGTCGAGCCTTTGCACGCCCACCCGCGACCTCTCGCAGTCACTGTCTCAAAGACCGCGGCGCTCGAGCGCGCGGAACAGGTCGTCGAGGAATTGCACCTCGTCGGTCGTCGCGTGCAGGTCGCGGCCGAGCGTCAATGCTGCCACCGAGATCAGCATCGCCACCACCTTCGAGCGCACCAGGTACTCCACCTGCTCGAACGCGCCGTTGTGCAGCTTGCCCCACCGCTTGAGCTCGTCGCGCGCCGCGGGCGAGTAGCCGGCCATCTCGGCCCACTCGTGGAACACCGTCAGGCGGCCGAGGCTCATCTCGCGCTCGGCCCGTCCGGTGTAGAACTGCAGCGCCCCGAGCGTCGCCTGTCCTTTGAGCCTGGTGATCAGGAACCGCTCGGCCGGGCGCCACAGCAGCACCTCGGTGCCGCCCACCTGATAGACCTCCGCGTCTGCGTCGTTCCAGGCGAAGGACACCACCGCAGGTGTGCCTGAAACCCCACGCGGTGGGAAGTGCGCAAACGGCGAGCGGACATTATCGCCCGCCGCGCGCCGGTGCGAGGCGACCCCACGAGTCACCATTCACGGCGGCGCCCCGGTGGTGACCTCGAGCGTCGCGCCGCGCTCGAGCCCGAGGCGCAGCGTCGTGCCGACTGGCGCGCGCGTCAGCTGCTCGTAGAGGTAGCGCCGCTCGCCGGTCACGTCCTCGCCGTCGACGCTGACGATCACGTCGCCCGCTCGCAGGCCTGCCGCCGCCGCCGGCGACCCGGGGCGCACCAGCGCGACCTCGAACTTGCGCTGCGCCGGGTCGGCCGCGGGTGCCCCGAGCTTGATCGCGTAGCCGAGGTCTCCGCTCGCCTCGCCCGACTTGAGGCGCTGCTTGGCGACCCGGATCGGCGGCAGCTCGACCTCGGGCCCGCCGGCGATCGTGGTGGTCCACGTCGTCTGGCTGTAATCCACCGCCGTACCGCGCGGCGCCGCCACCAGCACCGTCACCAGGCCGACCGGCGCTCCCTCGACCTCGAAGCGGCCCTGCGCGTCGGTCCGCGGGGTGTGGCGGTCGTCGATCGTGTAGCCCTGGCCCTGGCTGACCCGCACCGCCGCGCCGACCACCGGCGCCCCCTCGAGGTCGACCACCGTCCCGCGCAGCTTGACCTTCGCCGCCAGCTCGACCCGCACCCCGGCCCGCTCCTCACCTGTCCCGAGAGACACCTCGGCGTCCTGCGTGCCCTCCGGCGCGCTGACCGACAGCTTGTACTCGCCCGCCGGCAGCTCCGCGAAGCTCCACGCGCCACCCGTGCGAAAGAACTGGTCGGTGCGCTGATACCCGGTGCGCGGGTCCGCCAGCGTCGCCGAGAACTCCTGCGGCGAACCGCCGCCCTTGAGCGCCACCGTCCCCGCCAAGCGGCCGGTCGGCGCGATCGTCAGCGTCACCTCGGCGCCGAGCGCCACGTGCTCGACCGTCGTCTCGCCGCCGCCGCGGCGGAACGCGCGGACCGTGTACTTGCCGGGGAACAGCTCCTCGACCGCGAAGCGGCCCTCGGCGTCGGTCAGGTGCGGCTTGCTGTTCAGGCTGAAGAACCGCGGCGCCGCCCCGCCCGACCCGCGCGCGCTCTCCGACTCGCGCGTCGCCTCGACGAACGCGTCGCCCACGACCGCGCCGCCGGCGTCGCGCACGACCCCGACGATCTTCCCGTTGCCGGTCTCGACGGTCAGCTTGACGGTCGCCACCGCGTCGGCCTCGACCATCAACTTCACGCCCTGCACGTCGTCGTCGCCGGTCCCCGGCGCGCGCAGCTTGACGCCGTCGCGCGTGGCCGCCACGCGGTACTCGCCGGCCGCCGCCTCGGGCACGTGGAAGCTCCCGTCGTCGGCCGTCATCGCCGACGCGCGCCGCCCCGGCGCCTGCAGCGACACCTGGGCCCGCGCGACCGGGTTGCCGTGCACGTCACGGACCTCGCCGCGGACCTGCCCCGACGCCAGCAGCGTGACGCGGATGTCCTCGAGGTCCTGTCCTTCGGGCAATGTCACTTCGATCGGCTTGTCCCCGGTCGGCCGCGGCGTCCCCTTCGAGAACGCCCGCACCTCGTACGCGCCGGGTTGCAGCCCCGCCAGCTCGAAGCGCCCGCTCGCGTCGGAGTCGACGAACGCCGGGCCGCTCGCGCGCGGGGCCGCTTGCCCGGCCTCGGCCTTGACCCGCGCCATCACGCTGACCGCCGCCGCCGGCTCGCCCTTCGCCGTCGTCACCGTGCCGCGGATCGCCCGCCCCGGCGCCACGTCCCACCGCAGGTCCTCGATCGGCCGCTCGGTAACCGTCACCGGCGCGTACTTCTCGGCCGACACGAACCCCTCGCAACGCACCGTCACCTCGTAGGTGCCCGGCAGCAGGCCCGGGACGCGCACCCGCCCGTCGGCCTCGATCTCCGCCCCGAAGTCGCGCTCGCCCGCGCCCTGCAGCCCCACATGTCCCGAGGGACAGGATGCTCCGCCGGGCGTCACCACCACCGCGCCCGCGATCGTCGTCGCCGGGTGGGCCTCGATCACGATCGCCTCCGACGTCTCGCCGAGCCCGAGCACCACCTGCTCGGCCGCCATGCCGAACGCGTCGTCGGCCGCCACGCTCGGCTTGTACGCGCCGGGCGAAAGTTGAGCGATGCGGAAGTTGCCGCCGGCATCGGTGACCGACACACCGCCGCCGCCGCCGAAGAACGTGTCGCCGCGCGTCGCCGTGACCTTCGCGCCCTCGACCGGCGAGCCGTCGCCCGCGCGCACCACCTTGCCGACCAGCACCGACTCGGGCGTCAAGAACAGCTCGAACCGGTGCCCCGGCGCCGCTCCGCGGTCGCTGCCGGGCGCGTAGCCCTCGGCGCGCGCGTGCACCTGCGGCTGGCCGGGCGCGAGCCACAACGAGAACGCTCCCTCCGCGCCCGACGTGGCGAACGCCATGCCCGTGCCGAGGTACACCCCGCCCGCGCTGACGATCGCGCCCTCGACCGCGCCGCCGCTCAGGTCCGTGACGACGCCGTGGATCTCCACGCCCCCGCCGCGCAGCGTGATGTCGACGCCGAGCGCCTCGCCGCCGGGCGCCAGCGCCACCATGTCGAGGTTCGACGGCCGCTCGCCGCGGGTGTGAAACGCCGGCACGTACCCCGGCGCCGACGCGCTCACCGAGTGCCGCACCGCCCACAGGCCGTCGACGCGGTAGTGCCCGTCGCGCTCGCTGACGGCGCACGGCGGCGTGAAGGTGTCGCGCGCGTCGAGCAGCCCGCCCATGGCGATCGCACACACCTGCGCGCCGGCGATCGGCTGGCCCTTGTCGTCGCGCACGGTCCCGGCGATCGCCGCCTTCGCCAGCTTGCGCGGGTCGATGTCCGGCTGCGACGCCGCAGCGATCACCGGCGCGATCACGGGCGCCTCGTCCGGCGCCGCCGCTGCCGGCGTCTCTTCAACCTGTCTCTTCAGACATGTCGCCCAGGCCACCCCGGCGACGCCGAGCCCGAGCGGCAGAAACCACAAGATCCGCGACCGACCCTCGCGCGCGCCGTTCCGACTGGTCATGCGCCTCCTGTCTAGGCCGCCGGGCCGGCGATCGTCAAGGCGCCACCACCCCGCGACCGGTCACGGCTCGAGCTCGCCGCGTCACCGGCGGCCGCCGCGGTCCAAAACATGTCCCCGAGGACATGTCACTGCGTCAGCCGGGATCTCGACCACGCCCCGGCCGGACCGCGAGGGGTCGCCCGTGCGCGCGGACGGCCGCCGCGATCGCGGCGCGACGCGTGGTCGAGATCCCGCACCGACGCCGCATTTCATCGTACCTCGCGGGTGGTGGCGGCCGCGACATCGGGGGCGACCAGGGCGGACAGGGCGGCGATCGAGCCGCCGACGACGAGGACCCCGAGCAAATAGAGGGCACCGGGGCCGCGAGGACGATAGCGAGGACGCGTCATGATCGGGGTCAACGACGCCCGCCGCCCCGCGGTCTGCCCCCGCTGTCACACTTCTCGCGCCGGGCGACCTCGGGTACTCTGGACGTCGGCTTGGCCACCTCATCGACTTTCTTGCGCGACGCGTGGTTGATCGCCGGCTTCGACCTCCGCGAATCGATCCGCACCCGCCGCGCCCTCGTCCTCGCGCTCCTCTATCTGCTCGTCGCCTCGATCACGAGCTACATCTACGTCGAGGTCGTGAAGCTCGCCCAGGAGGCGGCCTCCGAGGTCATCGGCGGCATGGGCGACGCCAACGAGCAGCTCGCCGCGACCGCCGCCGCCGGAGCCGCCCAGGACGCCGGCTACACCGGCCTCCTCTACGTCATCGCCGGCGGCGACAACGTCATCGCCGGCCACCTCGCGACCTACCCGGCGATGGTCCTCGTGTTCGCGTGGTTCTCGCTCGGCGCCTTGCCGTGGCTGATCTCGCTCACCAGCTACGACCTCGTCGCCGGCGACCTCCACCAGCGCACCGTCCGGTTCGTCGCCCTGCGGACCAGCCGCGGCGCGTTCGTCCTCGGCAAGCTGCTGTCGCAGGTGCTGCTGGTCGCCATGATCGCCGGCCTCGGCATGATCCCCGTGCTGGTGATCGGCGGCGCCTTCCTGCCGCGCTTCGACTTCCTCGGCAGCTTCCTCGCCCTGCTGGCGACCTGGCCGATCCTGGCGTTGTTCGCGTTCGCGGTGCTCGGCCCGGTCGCGTGCGCCTCGCAGCTGGTGCGCGGGCCCGGGGCCGCGCGCGCCCTGGCGCTCTTCTTCCTGTTCGTGCTGTGGATCCTCGGGGTGTGGGCGGCATTCACCCCCGGCCTGTCGGCGCTGCAGTACTTGACCCCGTTCGCCTACAAGACCTTGTTCTTCCACCCTGACCTTTCGTACAGGTTGCTCAACGCGGCCGGCTGCGCCGCCCTGTGCGCCGGCTACACCTGGCTCGGCTTTCAAGTGTTTCGTCGGAGGGACCTGTGACCGCTCCCGCGCTCGCGCTCGCCGCCGTCCACAAGCGCTTCGGCGCCGTGCACGCCCTCCGCGGCGTCGATCTCCGCGTCCCTCGCGGCTCGGTCTTCGCCCTCATCGGCCCCAACGGCGCCGGCAAGACCACCCTGTTCTCGGTCGTGTGCGGCTTCCTGCGCGCCGACCAGGGCACCATCAGCGTGCTCGACGGCCCGCCCGACGTCATGCGCTTCAAGGGTCGCCTGGCGGCCCTGCCGCAGGACGCGGTGCTCGGCCGCGAGCTGACCGTGCGCGAGCACCTTACCTTCCTGGCCCGCCTTCAGGGCATGTCCCCAGAGACAGCTCGTCGCGAGGCCGAGCGCGTGCTGGCGATCGTCGACCTCGGCGAGCTGGCCGGGCGCCGCGCCGGCACGCTGTCGCACGGGCAGGTCAAGCGGGTCGGCGTCGCGCAGGCGTTCCTCGGCGACCCCGAGCTGATTCTGCTCGACGAGCCGACCGCGGGCCTCGATCCGCGTCACGCCCACGACCTGCGCGAGGCCCTCCGCAGCCACCGCGGCCAGCGCACGATCGTCGTGTCGTCGCACAACCTGCAGGAGCTCGAGGCCATCTGCGACGAGGCGGCCTTCATCGACAAGGGCCAGACGCTCGAGTCTGGCGCGGTGTCGGCCCTCACCGCGCAGGACGCCGAGGTGTTCGTGGTCCTCGCGCCGGGCCCGGAGCCGGTCGAGCACCTGCGCGCGCACCTCGGCGACGTCGCTATCGAGTGGGACGCGCAGAGCCGCGTGCTGCGGGTGTCCTTTCAGCCAGGTCCCGATAGCGCCGCCGAAGACGTCATCGCCGCGGTGCTGCGCGAGCTCCTGACCCAGGGTGCGCGGATCTCCGGCGTCGGCAAGGGTCGCTCGCTCGAGCAGCGCTACCTCGAAGCCACGCGCTGAGCTGTGACGCCATCCACCGTCCTCGGCGCCTGGTCGGCGCTAAGGAATCGGCATGGCTCGCTCGATGTCGCATCCTGTCCACCTGTGGTTGGCGTGGACGCTCGTGGTCGCGTGTAACGGCGAGGACCACCTGCGTGGGAGCGCCACGGACGGTTCCCCACCGTCCGCGATCCCGACCTCGGTGACCTTGCCGCCGGGCATCTTCGCCAGCGAGAGCGAAGGCGAGGCCACCAGCGCCGGCGCGACCGACAAGCTCGACCTCGCGGACGAGCCCACCGGCGGCGAGGTGCTGATGCCCCCGGGCTGCGACAAGGTCGATTTCCTGTTCGTCATCGACAACTCCAACTCGATGGCCGACGAGCAGAGCAGCCTGATCGCCTCGTTCCCCGGGTTCATCGCGGCGATCGAGCAGACCCTCGAGGCCGACGACTACCACCTCATGACGATCTCGACCGACGACGGCGACGCCGGCAACGGCGACGAGGACTGCGACTTCCAGCAGTGCATCTGCGCCCCCGCGCCGACCTGCTGCCAGGACGTGTGCGACACGATCTTCAAGGGCACCACCTGCAACGGCGACCCGTGCGACCAGATCAGCATCGACGCCTGCGAGTTCCAGTACGGCAGCGGCCGCCAGTTCGACCAGTACGGCGCCCGCTGCCCGATCGCCGACGAGCGCCGCTACATGCTCGCCTCGCAGCCGGACCTCGTCTCGACCTTCGCCTGCACCGCCGGCATCGGCGCGTTCGGCAGCGGCGACGAGCGGCCGATCCACGCCGCCCTGAGCGCGCTCGGAGACGTGCAGAACGGGCCCGGCGGCTGCAACGAGGGCTTCTTGCGCGACGACGCGATCCTCGTGCTCGTCATCATCACCGACGAAGAGGACGACAACATCGAGGTGAACGAGGGCTCGCCCGGCGAGCCGGCCGCGTGGTACGAGGCGGTCGTGGCCGCCAAGCACGGGGTCCCCGACGCCGCGGTGGTGCTCGGCCTGGTCGGCGACAGCAACCTCCCGGGCGGCCTGTGCCCGCCGGTGTGGGACCCCGACGAGGACGGCGGCGAGGCGGCCCCGCGCCTGCAGTCGTTCGTCGACATGTTCTCCGGCGGCGTGATCGGCAGCGTCTGCGCGGCCGACTACACGCCCTTCTTCGTCGAGGCCGTCAGCGTCATCGACACCGCCTGCGACATCTTCGTCCCGGTCGGCTGAGCGCCGCCGCGATCGCTCCACTTTGCGCCCTCGCGCCGCGCGCCGGCTCGGGGGCGCGCGACGTCCGGCGCGCGGCTCGCCGCGGGCGCGCGCGGCGGCCCCTATGATCATAGCGCGCGCCGACGCGACGATGATGGTCGTCACGCCTCACCACATTCACGAGCCGCCCTCGATCGCCCGAATCGGCCCTCCGAACGGCGTTACAACGGGTCACACCCTGTGTGACGATTGCCGCCGCCGGTGATGGTACCCACGCACCAGGCACCTGTTCGCACGGGCGGGGCTAAATAGTTGGGCATGACCCGCACTACGAAGACCGTTCTTGGCAGGTGGCTGATGTGCGCCTCGGCCCTCACCGCCTGCGTCGAAAACGACCCGCAAGCGGTGGGCACCGACACCGACTCTCCCGGCGGCGCCGCCACGGCTGCGCCGCCGACCGGGGTCGCAGGCACCGACGCGACCCCGGGCGACACCGAGACGGATCCGCCGGACGACTCGGGCGGCGGCACCGGGGCCGCGAGCGCCGGCAGCGGCGCGGACACCTCGACGCCCGAGACCACCGGGATCGACGGCACCACCGGCGCGCCCGCGGCCGGCTGCGAGAAGGTCGACCTGCTGTTCGTGATCGACAACGACACGACCATGAAGGCCGAGCAGGAGGGGCTCATCGCCGCGTTCCCGGCCTTTTACGACGGCATCAAGACCACGCTCGGCATGCAGGACACGCACGTGATGGCGGTCGGGGCCGACGACGGCAAGGCGCTCTCCAACTCGAGCCAGTGCCTGGGCGGCGGCAAGTGCTACTGCGGCCCGGCCCCGGTGTGCTGCCTCAACACGTGCGAGGGCGGCAACGCCGAGACCTGCAACGGCCTGCCGTGCGCCGGCCTGCAGGTCAGCGAGTGCGCCTCGCAGTACGGCGCCGGGCGCGACTACAGCAACTCCGGCGCGTTCTGCAACCTCGCCGACAACCGCCGCTACATGCTCGACAGCCAGCCCGAGCTGCACGCCACCTTCGGCTGCACCGCCGCGGTCGGCCAGTACCAGACGGTCGCCGACAAGCGGCCGATGTTCGCCGCGACCGAGGCGGTCAGCCCGGCGATGAACGGCGCCGGCGGCTGTGACGAGGGCTTCCTCCGCAGCGACGCGCTGCTGGTGGTGGTGTTCGTGTCCGACAAGGACGACGCCAACGAGAACGGCGCCACCGGCTCTCCCGGCGGCCCGCAGGAGTGGTACGACGCGCTCGTGGCGGCCAAGGGCGGCAGCTCGGACTCGGTCGTGGTGCTCGGCCTGGTCGGCGACGGCAACATGACCGGCGGCGGCTGCGATCCCAACATGGGCCCCGACATGCAGGCCCTCGCCGGCGGCCCGGCGCCACGCCTGCAGGAGTTCGTCAGCAAGTTCAGCCACGGCGCGATCGGCAGCATCTGCGCCGCCGACTACACGCCGTTCTTCACCAACGGCATCGACCTGGTCCACCAGGCCTGCGGCGCCTTCACCCCGGGCTGACGCTCGCGCGGGCCGCCGTCACTGCCCGGCGGCCTGCGGCGTCTGCAGCTGCGCGAGCGCCAGCCGCGTCACCGCGCGCAGCACATCGAACACCCCCTCGCCGCGGGTGGCCACCGTCTCGAACTCGGGCCAGCCCGCGGGGTTGAGCGCCGCGCGCAGCTCCGCCAGCGGCAGCGCGTCCGGCGTGTCGCGCTTGTTGTACTGGATGACATAAGCGTCGCCGAGGTCGAGTCGATGCTCGGCGACGTCGCGGTGCAGGTTGTCGAGGCTCTCGCAGTTGGCGTCCATGCGCATCGCCTGCGAGTCGGCCACGAACACCACCCCGTCGGCCGAGCGCATCACCAGCTTGCGCGTCGCCGCGTAGTGGATCTGCCCCGGCACCGTGTACACGTGCAGGCGCACGCGCAGCCCGCCGAGGGTCCCGAGCGTCAGCGGCATGAAGTCGAAGAACAGCGTGCGCTCGCTGTCGGTGTTGAGCCGCAGCAGCGCGCCGCGCCGCGACGGATCGGTCTTCCGGTGGATCCACTGCGCACACTCGGTCTTGCCCGACAGACCTGGCCCGTAATACACGAGCTTCAGGTTGATCTCCTTGGCCGCGTAATTGAAAAACGGCATGACGATCCCTCCCCGGGCCCGGCCCGGAACAAATTTTCACCCGCAACAACATGTCCTTCGGGCCATATCGACCCGAACCCACCGCTCACCCGCCGGCGATCACGAAGCCAGCACGGACAGCCCGACGTCGATCATCTGCCGCAGCGCCGCGCGCCCCGCTCCGGCCCGGCTCATGATCCCGAGGCCGTAGAGCGTATTGACCAGGTGGCGCGCCAGCGCCCGCGGCTCGCTGCCCGGTCGCAGCTCGCCGGCCTCGTGCGCGCGCTCCAGGGCCGCGTGCAGCGCCTCCTCGACCCGCCCGAAGTAAGCGCGCACCACCGCCTGGATCTCCGGGTCGGCCGGCCCGACCTCGATCGCGGTGTTCGCCATCAGACACGAGCCGCGTTCGCGGTCGAGCACGACCTCGGCGAGGAACAGCTCGAAGAACCCGCGGATCGCCACCAGCGCCGTCAGCGGCCGCTCGATCGGCCGGCTCCAGCCGGTCCGCGTCAGCGTGTCGAGCATGCCCTCGACCGCCAGCGCCTCGTAGCGCGCGAGCACCTTCAAAAACAGCGAGCGCTTGTCGCCGAACGTGTCGTACAGGCTCTGGCGCGAGATCTCCATGTGCTCGAGCAGGTCGCGCAACGAGGCGCCCTCGTAGCCGCGCCGCCAGAACATGTCGAGCGCGCGGTCGAGCGCCTCCTCCGGGTCGAACTCCTTGACGCGAGGCATCGCCTGTAAGTGCTGGTAGTAGGCCCGCGGCCGGGCACTTTCTTGAGCGTAGAAATTCTGGACCACCCAGTCAAGATAGTGGTACCAGACCGGTCGGTCAAGACGATTTGCGGCGTAGCCCGGTCTACGTCCCCGCTCCCGAGGTGGCCCGCGGCCGATCTCGCAGGGCTCGGCGGAGCCATGTCCGAACGGACATGGCCTCTTGGACATTACCAAAAAGACATGTCCTCACGGACATGCACGTGCGCAGCCCGCGTCGCCCCTCAGGCGGGCCCGACGGTCACGCGGCGGGTGTCGCCGGGCGCGTCGATCACCTCGAACTTCACCGGCAGGAAGCGGCTGACGATGCCCATGTTGGTGATCGTGTGCTGCGTCAGCGCGTGCGAGCGGAAGCTGCCGCCGCCGGCGAGGGCCAGCGGGATGAGCAGTTGGTCGGCGAGGTGCGGGCCGACGGGCGCGTCGGAGCCGAGGTGTTCGCCGAGCTCCTTGACCACGCGCGCGGCCACCTGCTCGGCGGAGATCCGCTTCTCGCCGAACGCCGAGAACAGCTCGCTGCCGTGCTCGAACTCGACCGACAGCAGCAGCGCGTTGCCGGGCCCTGCGCTCTCGACCTCGATCGTGCGCATCTCGGAGCGCTCCCAGCCCAGCAGGTTCTGCACTGCCCGCAGCTCGCGGTCGGCGATCGACTTCGGCAGGTTGGCGTAGATGGCCCGCGCCTGGCGGCGGATGACCTGGCCGCGCTCGTGCCACTGCAGCGGCTGCAGCGGCTCGCCGCCGGTGATGGTGGCGGTGAAGCGCCCGCCGCCGGCCGGATAGAAGCCGACGCGCTCGAGGTTGGCCTGCACCTGCGCGCCCATGCGGCGCAGCAGCGGCAGGAACACCTCGGCGATGAACTCGAACGGCGGCGCCATCGGGTTGTGCGTCCCGCCCTCGAAGCTCAGCGTCGACGTGCCCGGCGCGTGCAGCAGCGGCCAGATCACCGTCTGCAGCACCAGCGTCACGCTGCCGGCGCTGCCGACCGAGAACGCGTACTCGCCGTGCTTGACCGGACCTGGCTGAAAGACCAGCTCCTGCGAACCGAGCGCGTCGCCCTGGACCTTGGCCGCGCCGACGCTGGTGGCGGCGCGCACGGCCGTGAGGTGCTGGCGCAGCAGCCCCGGCTTGTGCCGGCGGGCCCGCAGCTTGATCAGGTGGAAGGGCCGCCCCGTGATGAGCGACAGGGCCAGCGAGGTGCGGAGGATCTGGCCTCCGCCCTCGCCCTCCGAGCCGTCGATCACGATCGCGTCCTTCGGCGCCTGCATCCTATCCCTTCACGCAGACGACCTGGCGCAGCGTGTGGACGACCTCGACCAGGTCGCGCTGCGCCTCCATCACCGCGTCGATGTCCTTGTATGCCATCGGCGTCTCGTCGATCACGTCCTCGTCCTTGCGGCACTCGACGCCCGCGGTCGCCTTGCGGTGGTCGGCCACCGTGAACCGCTTGCGCGCCTCGGTCCGCGACATCGCCCGCCCCGCCCCGTGGCTGCACGAGTCGAAGCTCTCGGCGTTGCCCTTGCCGCGGACGATGTACGAGCGGGTCCCCATGCTGCCCGGGATGATCCCCAGGTCGCCCGTGCGGGCCCGTACCGCCCCCTTGCGGGTCACGAGCACGTCCTTGCCGTAGTGGTGCTCGCGCGCGACGTAGTTGTGGTGGCAGTTGACCGCCGTCGCCCCGAAGGTGAACGGCGGGATGCCCTTGCAACCCGCGACCGCCTGGACCGTCGCCTGCATCATCAGCTCGCGGTTGTGCCGCGCGAAGTCCTGGGCCCACTCGACCGCCTCGACGTAGTCGTCGAAGTATTTGGTCCCCTCGGACAGGTACGCCAGGTTGTGGTCGGGCAGGCTGACGAACCACCGCTTCATCTCCTCCTTGGCGAGGGCGATGAAGTGCGAGCCGATGCGGTTACCGACCCCGCGCGAGCCCGAGTGCAGCATGAACCACACCCGGTCGCGCTCGTCGAGGCAGACCTCGATGAAGTGGTTGCCGGTCCCGAGCGTACCGAGGTGGACCGCCGTGTTGCTCTTCTCGATCGCCTTGTGCTTGTCGACGATCGTCTCGAAGCGCGACGCGAGCTGCTTCCACACCGTCGCCACCGGCGCCGGCGGCGAATGCCAGGCGCCCTTGTCGCGGCCGTGATTGGTGGTGCGGCCGTGCGGCACGGCCCTCTCGATCGCCGAGCGGACCTCGCTCAGGTTGTCGGGCAGGTCCGACGCCTTGAGGCTGGTCTCGACCGCCATCATCCCGCAGCCGATGTCGACGCCGACGGCTGCCGGGATCACCGCGCCGACGGTCGGGACCACGCTGCCGACCGTCGCGCCGATGCCGAGGTGCACATCCGGCATCGCGGCCACCCAGCGGTGGATGAAGGGCATCTGCGCGATCCGCTCGAGCTGCGCGATCGCGGCCTCTTCTACCTGCACCCCACGCGTCCACCGCTTGATCGGGACTCCGCCCGTGGGCTGATGGACCTCGTAGTTTTGCGCGTCACGGTTGGACATCGGCGTTCTCCTGAAGCCCGGTATCGCAGGGAACGTGCCTGGCGGCCCCGACTCAGGGATTAACGAGTAAGTTTCAAGATCTTACCGAAGGGCACGGAGCCTTGGCCAGCATTCTTTTCTATCCGAACCTATAATCTCTGATAACTTGATAGCCGCATGCGGAGGCCCACCGTCGTCCTGGGGATCCTCGGCTCCCAGATGGATACCGGCGGACGCAACCGCTGGGACCGCTGGCGGCCCACCGTCGACCTCTGCCGTCACGACGACCTCATCGTCGACCGACTCGAGCTCATCCACGGCAAGGCCCACGCAGAGCTGGCCGAGGCCGTCAGCACCGACATCGCCCAGATCTCGCCGGAGACGCGAGTCCGCCTGCACACCCTCGATTTCGCCGACCCCTGGGCCTTCGAGGAGGTTTACGCCGGCCTCCTCGATTTCGTGCGCGGCTACCCGTTCCGCCCGGACGACGAGGATTACCTGGTGCACATCACCACCGGTACGCACGTGCAGCAGATCTGCCTGTTCCTGCTGACCGAGTCGCGCTACCTGCCCGGCCGCCTGCTGCAGACGATCCCGCCGGCGCGCCGCGACCAGGGCGACCCGGGCGCCCACGCGATCATCGACCTCGACCTCGCGCGCTACGCCCCGATCGCCGAGCGCTTCGCCGAGGACGCCCGCGCCGGCGAGTCCTTCCTCAAGGCGGGCATCGCCACCCGCAACGCGGCCTTCAACGAGCTGATCGCGCAGATCGAGCAAGTCGCCGGGGTGACGCGTGCGCCGATCCTGCTGACCGGCCCGACCGGCGCCGGCAAGACCCGCCTGGCCCGCAAGATCTTCGAGCTCAAGCAGAACCGCCACCAGATCCGCGGCACCTTCGTCGAGCTCAACTGCGCCACCCTGCGCGGCGACGCGGCGATGTCGGCGCTGTTCGGCCACGTGCGCGGCGCCTTCACCGGCGCCGTCCGTGACCGCGCCGGCGTGCTCAAGATGGCCGACGGCGGCCTGCTGTTCCTCGACGAGATCGGCGAGCTCGGGGTCGACGAGCAGGCGATGCTGCTGCGCGCGATCGAGGACCGCGTGTTCCTGCCGGTCGGCAGCGACCGCGAGGTCCGCAGCGAGTTCCAGTTGGTCGCCGGCACCAACCGCGACCTGCGGGCCGATGTCGCCTCCGGCCGCTTCCGCGAGGACCTGCTGGCGCGCATCGATCTGTGGTCGTTCCGCCTGCCCGGTCTGCGCGAGCGTCGCGAGGACGTCGAGCCCAACCTCGACTACGAGCTCGAGCGCTGGTCGCAACGACATGGCCGTAAGGCCAGCTTCTACGGGCAGGCGCGGGCCGCCTTTTTGAAATTCGCCACCGCCGCCGACGCGGTGTGGTCGGGCAACTTCCGCGACCTCGCGGCGGCCGTCGAGCGCATGGCCACGCTGGCGCCGAACGGGCGCATCGGCGCGCGCGAGGTCGAGGGAGAGCTCGGTCGCCTGCGCGCCGCCTGGTCGGGCACCGCCGTCAACACCGGCGACGACCTGCTCACCCGCCTGCTCGGCAAGGAGCGGCTCGCCGAGGTCGACCCGTTCGACCGCGTCCAGCTGGCCGAGGTCGTGCGCGTGTGCGCGGCCGCCCGCAGCCTCTCCGACGCCGGCCGCACCCTGTTCGCCGCCTCGCGCCTGCGCAAGCGCTCGAGCAACGACGCCGACCGCCTGCGCAAGTACCTGCAGCGCTTCGACCTCGAGTGGGCGGACATCCACCCCGAAGACGCGTGAGCCCGCGCCCTCGTGGCACCCATCGCCCTTGCGACTGCACGTCTTGTCCTTCGAACATGTCCTCATGCACATGTTTTTAAGGACATGTTCTTTCGAACATAGACATAGAGTGATGTAGCGCTGCCAGCCGCGCGCAGCAGGTCCGTGTCGCATCTGCGTCCGCCGGCCGTGCACGCGCCCGCGGTCCTGCACAGGCGAGCGCGAGCCCGCGATCGAGCCGCCGCGCGCCATGCGAACGCGGACCCCTCATCCTCCGCCTCGCGCCCGCGAGCGCCCCGCGCAAACTCGCCCGCGCCGCCCGCTGTAAGCGCCGGCGCCCGGCCGCGTTTCGGTCGCACCTCCGGACGAACGCCATGCCCCGCACCACCGTCGTCGCCTCGCTCCTCCTCGCCTCCGTCGCCGCCCTCGCCGCTTGCAGCAAGCACTCCGACGTGGCCAGCCTGAACGCCCCCGAGTCGTCCGGCTACACGCCCGCGGGCGCCCAGTTCGAGGCAGCCAACGCGGCCGACGCCCCCGCCCCGATGGCCCCGAGCAAGGGCGAGGCGAGCGTGAGCGGCGAGCTCGCCGAACGCGAGCGGTCGCGCGGCATCGGCACCGCTTATGGCGAGCAACGCTCGAGCTCGGTGCGCGGCACCCGGTTCGAACGCGCCGACGCCTACAACCCCGATCTGGTGCTCAGCCTGCGCTACAACGACGCCGCGGGGGTCCAGCAGATCGCCCAGCACAAGACCGGCTCGCCCTACCTCTTGCCGGCGAGCCGCCAGAGCGACGCCGTCAGCGTCGTCCTGCGCGACGAGTCCGGCTCGCCGCTGTCGGCCGCGCAGGTCGGCAGCGATGTCTACGCGATCGGGGAGATCGGTGCACGCTACTCGATCGGCGTCGAGAACCACACGGGCCAGCGCCTGGAGGTCGTGGCCTCGGTCGACGGCCTCGACGTGCTCGACGGCGCCGAGGCTGATTTCCACAAGCGCGGCTACGTGGTCGCCCCATACACCAGCTTCGCCATCGAGGGCTGGCGGACCTCCGACGACACGGTCGCCGCCTTCCGCTTCAGCGACACCGACGCCGGCTACGCGGCGCAGATGGGCAAGCCCCGCAACATCGGCGTCATCGGCGTCGCCTTCTTCCGCGAGTCCGGCCACGACGATCTGCTACGCCGCGACTCCGCCGACCCGTTCCCCAACCGCTACGCGCCGCCGCCGCCGTCCTACCGCGGCTACTGATCTTCCCGTGCAGGCGCCGACGACGCGCAGCCGCGAGGCGCGCGTCGATTTTTTTCCCGCGCACCTGTAACGGCGACAGCGAAGCGGGAACTCGAGCGGTGAAGGACGCACGCCTCATGCTGATTCGCTCCCTGCCCCTCGTACTGCTCACCGCCCTCTCGCTCGGCGTCACCGGATGTGACGGTCTCCTGAACGGCTCCCTGTTCGACCGCGACGGCGACGGCATCTCCGACAACGACGACAAGGACGACGACAACGACGGCATCGACGACGACGACGACGACGATCACGACGACGACAACGGCGATCACGACTGCGACGACGACGACGGCGATCAC
Organism: Nannocystis bainbridge; assembly: GCF_028368995.1. Taxonomy (GTDB): domain Bacteria; phylum Myxococcota_A; class Polyangia; order Nannocystales; family Nannocystaceae; genus Nannocystis; species Nannocystis bainbridge. The sequence goes on from NZ_JAQNDL010000001.1 coordinate 3,117,681, forward strand.
GACGACGACGACGACGACGATCACGACGACGACGACGACGACGACGACGACGATCACGGCGACTGCGACTGCGACGACGCCCCCCACCCCGAGGACCCCGATCCGCAGGACACCGGCGACACGGCGGGCGACACCGGCGACACCGGCGACACCGGTGGCACCGGTGACACCGGTGACACCGGCGACACGGCGGGCGACACCGGCAACACCGGCGACACGGCGGGCGACACCGGCGACACGGCGGGCGACACCGGCGACACCGGCGACACCGGCGACACCACTGGCGACACCGGCGACACCGGCGGCGACCCGGACCCGAACGGCGTCCCCGACGACGGCAGCACCGCCGGCGACACCCTCTGATCGCCCCCCTTTCTTCTCTTTCCATTAAAAGAAAAGAGATCGTTCGCTCGAGCGACAGCGCCGGCCGGTTCGACGAACCGGCCGGCGCTCATTTTTTCTTTCGGCTCACTCCGTCGCCAGGATCACGCCTGCGCCGACCGTCTTGCCGCCCTCGCGGATTGCGAACTTCATCCCCGGCTCGAACGCCACGGGCTTGCCGAGCTTGAAGCGCACCGTCGCCCGGTCACCCGGGGTCACCGAGCCCAGCGATCCCACATCGAGGATCGCCGTCGAATCGCACGCCCCGAAGAAGAACTGCGGCGCGTAGCCCGTGCCGAAGCTCGTCCGGCGGCCCCCTTCCTTCTCCGAGAGCGTGAAGATCTCCGCCGTCCCGCTCGAGTGCGGTCGCATCGAATCGGGCGCGATCACCACTTGCCCGCGCTCCACCTGCTCGCGGTCGACCCCGCGCAGCAGCATCCCGACGTTGAGCCCCGCGCGGGCCTCCGGGATGTTCTTGTGGAACATCTGGATCCCCGTCACCACCGCCTCCAGCGGGCGGCCGTCGACGCGGCCCACCACCTGGATCGTCGTCCCGGTGGTCAGCGTCCCGCGCTCGACGCGACCGGTCACCACCGTGCCGCGGCCGGCGATCGTGCACACCCCCTCGATCGGCATGAGGAACGGCCCGACGACATCGCGCTCGGGCAGGCTCATGCGGTCGAGCTCGGCGAGCAGCGCGAGGATCGATCGCTCGTCCTCGCCCCGCAGCGCCTGCAGTGCCGAACCGCGCACGAACGGGACCCCGCTGAACCCCTGGCGCTCGAGCATCTCCGTCACCTCGAGCTCGACCAGCTCGAGCATCTCCGGGTCCGCGACGTCCACCTTGTTGAGGAACACGACCATCTGCCGCACCCCCACCTGGCGCGCCAGGAGGATGTGCTCACGGGTCTGCGGCTGCGGCCCCTGGCTGCCGTCCACCAGCAGGATCGCCGCGTCCATCTGCGACGCCCCCGTGATCATGTTCTTGACGTAGTCGGCGTGCCCGGGGCAGTCGATGTGCGCGTAGTGGCGGACCTCCGTCTCGTACTCGACGTGGGCGGCGTTGATCGTGATCCCGCGCTCGCGCTCCTCGGGCGCGTTGTCGATGTCCTCGAACGCCCGCGCCTTCGAGCCGAAGTGTGCCGCGCACACGCGGGTCAGCGCCGCGGTGAGGGTCGTCTTGCCGTGATCGACGTGGCCGATCGTCCCGCAATTCAGGTGGGGCTTGATGCTCATGACATACTCACAGTTTCTCCTGGTCCTCCCAGGTGCACGCAAAAAGAGACCCTCGGGGTCCGCACCCGAAAGATCCCGTACCTTCAATGCATCACATGTCCATTCGGACATACGCAGCATTGAGATCCCACGCGAAGATCCCGCCCGTCACCGGCGACCGCCGGCGTGAACGAATCACGCCGGGCGCCGGCGCTCAGGCGCCGAAAACCTCGCAGACCGGGTCTGCCACCCGATCAAAGCGTCCTGCAGCTCGCCCGGAGCCGCCGCCTCAGGCGCACGACAAGTCCAGGAGCTGCGGCTGCGAGAGCGCGAGCTGCGACTGGACGATGCGGGTGGCGCGAAGCATGACGTCGCTCGAATAGCACGACCCCGCCGGGTCGTCAACTATCACCATAGCCGAATACGACGACCGCGGAATCGCGCGGTCGCCCTGACGATCGGCGCTCAGAAGCGCATGCCGCCGCCGAACATCACCCCGCCGGTGAACGTCGGGGCCGCGCCGAAGTTGACGCCGTGCTTGCGCAGCTTGGCCATGCCGGGCGTCTCGCGGTGGACGAACATCAGCGTGGTGAAGGCGATCGTCGAGACCAGGGCGACGCCGCCGAGCACGAGCATGCCGGTGGTCGCCTTGGCCATGTTCTCGCCGCGCGTGCACTGGTTGGCGACCGCGGCGTTGGTGACGCCGTCGCCGAGCGGCGCGCGGGCGTTCTGGCAGATGTTCTGGCCGTCGCCGTAGGCCACGTCGTCGTCGGGGTTGCCGTTGCCGTACGAGTCCTCGGCCAGCTGCAGCATCTTCTTGAACACCGGGCCGTTCGGCTTGCGCCACGCCATGAACAGGCCGATGCCCGCGCCGAACGCCAGCACCGCGACCGTCGCCGAAGCCGCCAGGCCGGCCTTCTTCCACTTCGGCTGGTCCTTGTAGCGGCCCCACACCAGCTTCGACTTGCCCGCGTCCGGCTCCGGCTCCGGCTCCGGCTCCGGCTCGGCCGCGACCGGCTCCGCGGCCTTCTCGGCCCCGAGCACGCGCCCGACCAGGTCCTTCGCGGTCGCCTGCACCTGGCCCGCCTCGAACGCCGCCGCCGGGTACTCCGCGGTCACCGACTCCTTGACGCTCGCGCCGCCGACGTCGAGCAGGTGGAGCTGGACCACGAACCCGCCGCCGCTCTTCGAGAGCGAGCCGTACACCATGTTGTCGACCCCGAGCGTGCGCCCGCCCTCGGCCAGACACTTCGGCGACGGCGGCTCGTCGCAGCCCATCGTCAGCTTGAGCTCCGACAGCGACATCCCGCGCCCGCCGCCGACCCCGCGGGCCGCGAACTCCGCCTGCAGCGCCTTCGTCAGCGCCGCCGCCTTGCCGGGGTCGTCGCCCTCGAGGGTGAGGACCGAGCCCTTGCCCGCCACCGGCGCGGCGACCGCGGCCGTGGGCATGCTGAGCGACAGGGCGAGCGCCAGCGACAGCGCGGTCGCGGGCGGGGACAGTCGGCGCGGGCGGGGCGACATCGGGGCCCAAACGTCGCACGGGATGCGCCGCCAGGGAAGAGGCCCGCGTCATCAGGCCCCCGCGGACGGCCGCGGCCGCCGGACCGCGCCCACGGTTTTTTCCCGCCGACCCGGGCCTTCCCCTCGCCTTGCCGGTTTTGCCGGCCGCGCCGACGCGGCATCATCGCCGCGCGTGCCCCTCAGGCTCCCCCCACCGCCAGCTCCGCCGCTGCGCCTGCGCCACAGCCTCGCCGCGCGAATCACCGCCCTCGTGGTCCTCGTGGTCATCACCAGCGGCGTCACCTCGCTGCTGATCATCCGCGAGCTCCGCGCCCTCAAGGTCAGCTTCGACCTCCTCACCATCATCTACGTCAAGTTCAACCAGGACCTCACCACCGCCTATCGCCAGTCGGTCCGCATCAGCACCCACGCCCGCGAGCGCCGCGGCAGCGAGGTCCAGCGCCTCAGCTCCGGCCTCGAGGCCACCCTCGCCGAGGCCTTCGAGATGCGCGCCGAACAGGTCCAGCAGGCCCGCTCCGTGCTCGACAGCGCGATCGCCCACCCCGAGCGGCTCGGCGGCGAAGAGGCCGTCCGCACCCTCCGCGAATTCCGCGAGGTCCTGAGCCGGCTCGAGGACCTGGCAGCGGCCGCCGCCAACCAGAACCCGGCCGAGGCGCTGGCCGACGTGCGCACGCAGAACGAGATCAGCGAGCTGTTCCGTCGCCTCGACGAGCAGGTCTCGCGCGCGATCATCGACCTGCAGATCCAGGTCAGCGAGCGCGAGCGCGAAACCGAGCGGACCATCGCCCTGCTCGCCGCCGCCACCGCCGTCATGGCCCTCCTCGCGGCCCTCGGCGTGATCTGGACCCTGCGGCCGCTGCGGCGCCTGGCGATCAGCGTGCGCCAGCTCGGCGAGGGCGACTGGGCCCAGCGGGTCGCCGCCCCCGGGGCCCTGCGCGGCGACGAGGTCGGCCGCCTCGCGCTCGAGTTCAACCACATGGCCGAGGCGCTGCAGGAGCGCGAGCGCCGGCTGATCCGCGGCGAGCGCCTGGCCGCCGTGGGCCAGCTCGCGGCCCAGGTCACGCACGAGATCCGCAACCCGCTGTCGAGCGTGGCCCTCAACGTCGAGCTGCTCGACGACGAGATCGCCTCGGCCAGCCCCGAGGCGCAGCAGCTCCTGCGCAAGATCACCGCCGAGATCGATCGCCTCACCGCGATCACCGAGGACTACCTCGGCCTGGCCCGCCGCAAGCCGCCCGAGCGCGTGCCGACCGACCTCGCGGCCGAGCTCCACAGCCTGGTCGACTTCATGGCCGAGGAGCTGGCCAGCGTCGGCGTCGAGGTCGTCGTCGAGGCGCCCGCGCCGGCGTGGGTGCTGGGCGACGCCGGCCAGCTGCGGCAGCTTTTCATGAACCTGCTGCGCAACGCCCAGGAGGCGCTGGTCGGCAGCCGCGGCGGGTCCGCCGGCGATCTGGGCGACCTCGGCGATCTCCCCTCGGACCTCGCGCGGACCCCGAGGATCGCCGTGCGCCTGCGTCAGGGCCCGGAGGTCGTCCGCGTCCTCATCGAGGACAACGGCCCCGGCCTGCCGGTCGCCGACGTCGACAAGGTGTTCGAGGCCTTCTTCACGGCCAAGCCGCAAGGCACCGGCCTCGGGCTCTCGATCGTCCAGCAGCTCGCGCAGGACCACGAGGGCAGCGTGCGCGTGGCCGCCACCGGCCCCGAGGGCACCACCTTCGAGGTCCAGATCCCGGCTTGCGCTCCTCCGCCCCCCTCCGTATCCTCGGCGGGCGTACCCGTCTGAGGTCGCACACCCGCCCCATGCCCATCCGCTCGCTCGTCGCCTCCGCCCTGTTCGCCGTGGTCGCCTCGCTCGGCTGCAACTTCATCATGAACCCCGACGGCGACGGGATCTTCCGCTGCGACAACGCGGACGACTGCGACGTCCCCCTGGCCGAGCACCTCTCCGACAAGCGCGGGCAGTCGAGCTGCGCCGCGGCCGGCGGCGGCGGCGGCGGCTTCACCCAGAGCCAGGACAACAAGGTCTGCAGCATCCTCGACAAAGAGGACGTGAGCTGCAACCCGGCGCCCTACCTCGACGACGACAGCGTCCCGGTCGCCAAGACCTACAACGACGCCCTCGACGAGGCCGCCGCGTACTCGTGCGCCCCCGAGCAGTACGGCAGCGCCGGCTGTCCGCCCAACGGCAGCGCCTGCAACGCCGGCCTGCAGGTCCGCACCTACGAGTCGCTGAGCGGCGACGCCGGCAACCCGGAGCAGACCGAGGTCAAGGTGTGCGCGCCCGAGGGCACCGCCGCCGTGATCGGCAACAGCGCCCTGCGCGGCTTCGACGTGCTCGACCAGCACTGCCGCTCGTACTTCTGCGACGAGGACTTCGTGTGCAACCGCGGCAGCGGCACCAGCAGCGGCTGGCGCTGCGTCCGCTGCGACCCCGACCGCGCCTACGGCAACGGCGGCTGCGGCACCATGTACCTGCAGGGCGCCCCCTCGACGGTCTACACCGACCCCAGCAAGTCCTGCGAGAGCGTCGCCGCCGCCGACAAGACCGACTTCGGCCCCGCCGTCCTCGCGCCGCCCCCGGCCCCCTGAGCCGTCGGCTCCGCTGCTGTCCCTGCGGACATGCCCCTCCGGGCATGTCCCTGCGAGCATGCCCCCGCGAGCATGTTCCTGCGAACATGTCCCTCCGGACATGCCCTTCGCGGCCCGTCCTGGCGCCCGCTCCGCGCGCCGCGGGCTTCCCGGCACGGACGAGCTCGGCTAGACTCGCCGGTCGATGGCGGGCTCCTCTGGCGCTTCCGGACATGTCCCTTCGGCCAGCCCGCCGCTGCTGCTGCTGCGCGGCGCCGAGGTGTTCGCCCCCGCCGCGCTCGGCGTCTGCGACGTCCTGCTCGCCGGCGGCAAGATCGCCGCGATCGCCCCCGAGCTGCCGGCCCTCCCGCCCGAGCTCGCGGCCGTGCACGACCTCCGCGGCCACCGGCTGATCCCCGGCCTCATCGACGCCCACGTCCACCTCATCGGCGGCGGCGGCGAGGCCGGCCCGAGCACCCGCGTCCCGCCGATCACCCTCAGCCAGCTCACCCGCGCCGGCATCACCTCCGTCGTCGGCGTCCTCGGCACTGACGGCACCACCCGCACCGTCGCCGACCTCGTCGCCCGCACCCTCGGCCTGCGCGACGAGGGCCTGTCCGCCTGGTGCTACACCGGCAGCTACGAGCTGCCCGTGCCCACGCTCACCGGCAGCGTGCGCCGCGACCTCGTGTTCGTCGACCCGATCATCGGCGTCGGCGAGCTGGCCCTGTCCGACCACCGCTCCTCCCAGCCGACCCTCGACGAGCTGCTGCGGGTCGCCGCCGACGTCCACGTCGGCGGCATGATGGCGGGCAAGGCCGGCATCGTGCACCTGCACATGGGCGACGGCCTGCGCGGCCTCGACCTCGTGCGTCGGGCCCTCGACGTGAGCGAGCTGCCGCCGCGGGTGTTCCACCCGACCCACGTCAACCGCAACCGGCGGCTGTTCATCGAGGCGGGCGAGCTCGTCGCGCGCGGCTGCAGCGTCGACGTCACCGCCTTCCCGCCCGAAGATGACCCCGGGGACAGCCTCTACGCCGCCGACGCGATCGACCGCTGGATCGCGCAGGGCCTGCCGGTAAGCCGGCTCACGTGCTCCTCCGACGGGGCCGGCTGCATGCCGGTGTTCGACGGCCACGGGCACATCTGCGCCATGGACGTCGGCCGTCCGACCACCCTCAGCGACACCCTGACCGAGCTCCTGGCCCGCGGGCGGGACCTCGCCGAGGTCCTCCCGATCTTCACGGTCAACGTCGCCGACCTCCTGCGCCTCGGGCACAAGGGCCGGCTCGCCGCGGGGGCCGACGCCGACCTCGTCGCCCTCGACGACCACGGTCACATCGCCGGCGTGATCGCCCGGGGCAGGTGGCTGATCCAGGGCGGTCAAACAGTGGTATGCGGGCCCTTCGAGAGGTCTGCCTCGTGAGCCCAGCACGCATCGAAGAGCACCACAGCCGCGGGTGGATCGTCCCTGTCGGCGGCGCCGAAGAGAAGGAGCAGGACCCGGTCATCCTCCGCCGCTTCGTCGAGATCAGCGGCGGGGCGGGCGCCCGGATCGCCGTCATTCCGACCGCCTCGCGCCTCGCCGACACCGGCGTCCGCTACGAAAAGATCTTCCGCCAGTTGGGCGCCCACAGCGCTCGCGCCTTGCCGTTCGAGACCCGCGCCGACGCCGAGCGCGAGGACTGGCTCGGCATCCTCGAGCAGGCCACCGGCGTCTTCTTCACCGGCGGCAACCAGCTGCAGCTCAGCACGATCCTCGGCGGCACCTCCGTCGCCCGCTCGATCCGCAAGCTCAACGCCCGCGGCGTCACGGTCGGCGGCACGTCCGCCGGCGCCGCGATTCTCTCCGAGCACATGATCGCCTTTGGCCAGGGGGGCGCGACCCCCAAGGCGGGTCTCGCATCGCTGGCGCCGGGCTTCGGCCTGACCAACCGCGTCGTCATCGACCAGCACTTCCGCCAGCGCGACCGGCTGGGCAGACTGCTGTCGGTCCTCGCCTTCAACCCCTTCGCCGTCGGCATCGGCCTCGACGAAGACACCGCCGCCTTCCTCGGCCCTGACGACGTCATGCACGTCGACGGCGCCGGCGCCATCACCCTCGTGGACGTCGCCAACCTCGAGCACTCCTCGATGGCCTTCGCGAAACCCGGTCAACCCATCTGTTTGACCGGCATCAAGCTGCATATCCTCACCAAGGGCGCGCGCTACAATTTCGTCACCCGCGAGGCCGTCCCGCCGCTGCCGCCGCCCGACGACGACGACTGATCGATACTCACCTCGCGGCCTGCTGCTCTCCGCCTCTCCGGTCCACGACAACCTGCCCCAAGGGACATCATGCAGATCCTCGAGCGTCGCGTCTACCGCGGTCCCAACCTCTACGCCCACTTCCCGGTCATCCGGATGAACCTCGACCTCGGCGAGCTCGAGCAGTGGCCGAGCGCGAAGATCCCGGGCTTCGTCGATGGGCTGCTCGAGGCGCTGCCGAGCCTGCAGCAGCACACCTGCTCGTATGGTGACGCGGGAGGGTTCGTCCGCCGCCTGCGCGAGGACAGCGGCACCTGGCTCGGCCACGTGCTCGAGCACGTCGCCATCGAGATCCAGGTGCTCACCGGGGCCAAGGTCAGCTTCGGCAAGACCCGCAGCACCGGCGCCACCGGCCAGTACTACGTCGTCTACGAGTACGAAGAGGAGCGCGTCGGCGAGGCCGCCAGCGACCTCGCGCTCGACCTCCTGCACTCGCTCCTGCCTGACGGTTTCGAGGGTCGCAAGGGCGTGCCCGAAGGCTTCGATTTCCCGTCGCGGCTCGAGGACCTGATCGCCTTCGCCCAGAAGCGCCAGTTCGGCCCCTCGACCGCCTCGCTGGTGCGGGCGGCCGAGCGGCGCGACATCCCGTGGATCCGCCTCAACGACCAGTCGCTGGTCCAGTTCGGCCACGGCCGCTACCAGAAGCGCATCCGCGCCACCGTCACCTCCGAGACTCGCCACATCGCCGTCGAGATCGCCAGCGACAAAGAGGAGACCAACAAGATCCTCGGCGACCTCGGCCTCCCGGTCCCGCGCCAGCACCTCGTGCGCACCGCCGATCGGGCCGTCGCCGCCGCCACGCGGCTCGGCTTCCCCGTGGTCGTCAAGCCGCTCGACGCCAACCACGGCCGCGGCGTCTCGATCGACCTGCAGAGCGAGACCGCCGTGCGGGCCGCCTTCGAGAAGGCCCAGGAGCACTCCAACAGCGTCATCGTCGAGACCTACATCCCCGGCTTCGACCACCGCATGTTGGTCGTCGCCGGCGAGCTGATCGCCGTCGCCAAGCGCGTCCCGGGCCACGTCGTCGGCGACGGCGAGCGGACCATCACCCAGCTCATCGAGCACGTGAACAGCGACCCGCGGCGCGGCATCGGCCACGAGAAGGTCCTCACCCGCATCGAGCTCGATTACCAGGCGCGGCGGCTGCTCGAGCTCAAGGGTTACACCGCCGACACCGTGCCGGCCGCCGGCGAAGAGGTCTACCTGCGCAGCACCGGCAACCTCAGCACTGGCGGCACCGCGATCGACCTCACCGACGTCTGCCACCACGACAACCGCGAGATGGCGGTGCGCGCCGCCAAGGCGATCGGCCTCGACATCTGCGGCATCGACTTCATCACCCCTGACATCACCCGCAGCCACCGCGAGGCCGGCGGCGGCATCTGCGAGGTCAACGCCGCCCCCGGCTTCCGCATGCACGTCGCGCCCACCGAGGGCACCCCGCGCGACGTCGCCGGCCCGGTCATGGAGATGTTGTTCCCGCCCGGCACCCCGAGCCGGATCCCCATCGCCGCCGTCACCGGCACCAACGGCAAGACCACCGTCTGCCGCATGATCGCCCACATCCACAAGATGTCCGGCGCCACCGTCGGCCTGTGCACCACTGACGGCGTCTACATCGACGGCGAGCGCACCGTCGTCGGCGACATGACCGGCCCCGTCGCCGCGCAGATGGTCTTGCGCGACCCGCTGGTCGACCTCGCCGTCCTCGAGACCGCGCGCGGCGGCCTGCTGCGCGCCGGCATGGGCTACCGCGCCTGCAACGTCGGCGCCGTCCTCAACGTCACCGCCGATCACCTCGGCCTCGGCGGCATCGACAACCTCGACCAGCTCGCCGAGCTCAAGCGCATCGTCGTCGAGGTCGCGCGCGACTGCGCCGTGCTCAACGCCGACGACGAGCACTGCCTGCGCATGGCCGACTACACCCAGGCCAACCGCATCGGCTACGTCACCACCAGCCCCAAGCACGACCTCGTGCGCCGGCACATCCGCGCCGGCGGCCTCGCGGTCGTGCTCGAGGAGGGCATCAACGGCGACATGATCACCGTCTACGACCGCGGCTCGCACATCCCGCTGCTGTGGACGCACCTCATCCCCGCCACCCTCGAGGGCAAGGCGCTGCACAACGTGCAGAACGCGATGTTCGCCACCTGCGTCGCCTACGCCATGGGCGTCAAGCTCGAGAACATCCGCCAGGGCCTGCGCACCTTCGACAGCACCTACTTCCAGGCGCCCGGCCGGCTCAACGTGTTCGAGGAGCTGCCGTTCAAGGTCATCCTCGACTACGGCCACAACCCCGCGGCCGTGCGCGCCATGGCCAGCCTGGTCTCGCGGCTCGACGTCAAGGGCAAGCGGGTCTGCGTGCTCGCGGCCCCCGGCGACCGCCGTGACGCCGACATCGCCGAGATCGCCCGCCACGCCGCGCCCGCCTTCGACCAGTTCATCATCCGCCAGGACGACGGCCTGCGCGGCCGCGCCTCCGGCGAGGTCGCCGACCTGCTGCGCACCGGCCTCCTGCAGCAGGGCGTCGCCGAGAGCAAGATCCAGATCATCCTCGACGAGCAGCGCTCGATCGACGCCGCCCTCGCCGCCTGCGATCAGGGCGACCTGCTGCTGATCTTCGGCGACAACATCTCGCGCTGCTGGAAGCAGATCGTCCGCTTCCGCGAGGACCGGTTCGCCCCGGCCGCCCGCGCCGCCGCCACCTCGAGCGTCGGCCAGCTCGCCGTCGGCCTGCCGAGCAACCCCACCGGTCACCTCGCCGGCCAGCCCGTCGGCCTCACCGGCCCGGTCAACGACGACCGCCCGGTCGAGGACCGGACCACCCCGTCCGGCGTCGTCGAGGACGCCCGCGGCGTCCGCCTCGCCCGCGACGCCGGGCTCGACGACTGACCTGACCCGAAGGACAGGACCATGCGACTCCTCGACGCCCGCCGGCTGACCGGGGTCAACCTCGACCTCGACGGCCCGGGCGCGATCGCCGAGGTCGAGTTCGAGCCCGGCGACGACCTCGCGCGGGCCCTCGCCGCCTGGCGGGACGCGGTCGCCCGCGCGGCCGCGCGGCTCGGCTGGCACGCGCCGACGACCGTGCGTCGGTGGGCTGGCGATCACGGCGCGGCTCTGGTGTTCCCGGCCCCGCCCGACGCGCTCTACGTCGCCGTCGACGTCACCGAGTGGGCCGTCGAGTGCGCCCAGCGGGCGCTGACCGGCGAGCCCCCGCGCGACCTCGAAGCGCTCCTGCCCGACCTGCTGGCGGCCCGCGAGCGCGAGCGCCTCGCCGTCCTCCCCGAGCTGCAGGCCGCCGCCGCCGCCCGCGGCGTCCCGCTGCTGCTCGACGACGACAGCCTCTCGCTCGGCGAGGGCGCCAGCTCGCGCACCTGGCCGCGGATCCTCGCGCCCTTGCCCGCGGATGTCCCCTGGGACAGCTTGCGAGCGATCCCCGTCGCCATCATCACCGGCACCAACGGCAAGACCACCACCGCGCGCCTGCTGGCCCGGATCGCCCGCACCGCCGGCCATGTCCCCGGCAACACCTCCACCGACGGCCTCGCCGTCGCCGAGCAGGTGGTCGAGACCGGCGACTGGACCGGCCCCGGCGCCGCCCGCATCGTCCTCCGCGACCACCGCGTCACGCTCGCCGTGCTCGAGGTCGCCCGCGGCGGGATCCTCCGCCGCGGCCTCGCGGTCGACCGCTGCGACGCCGCCTGCATCACCAACGTCGCCGCCGACCACCTCGGCGAGCACGGCATCGACGACCTCGCCGCCATGGCCCGCGTCAAGGCCGTGGTCGCCCGCGTGGTCGCTCCCCACGGCCGCGTCATCCTCGGCGCCGACGCCCCGGCCGGCGTGCCTGCCTCATCGGACATGTCCGAAGCGACCTTGCCGAAAGGCCATGTCCATGCAGACATGCCCCTTCGGACATCCGCGCCGACGAGCGCCGCGTCTGCCCCTTCGGACAGCGGCAATTTACCTGCTCTTTCAGCCAGCGCTGCCAACCCCCTGCTCGACCTCCCGCCCGAGGCCTTCTCGGCGCCGGTCGTGTGGTTCTCGCGCGACCCGCAGCACCCGCGCCTGCTGCGTCACCGCGCGGCTGGCGGCGAGGTGTGGTTCGTCTCGCCCGCGGGGACGCTCACGCGCGGCCGCGGGGCCGAGCCCGACGTCGCCATCGTGCCCGTCGCCGAGCTCCCGTTCTGCTTCGGCGGGGCCGCCACGCACAACGTCGCCAACGCCCTCGCCGCCGCCGCCCTGGCGACCGCGCTCGGCCTGCCCGACGCCGCCATCGCCGCCGGCCTGCGCAGCTTCGACGACAACCCCGGGCGCGCCCAGTTGGTCCAGGTCGGCCACGCCAAGCTGTTCCTCGACTTCGCCCACAACCCCGCCGGCATCGCCGGCCTCGCCCCGCTGCTCGGGCAGATCCGCGCCGGCGCGCGCTTATTGATCAGCCTCGGCATCGCCGGCGACCGCCGCGACGAAGACCTCCGCGACGTCGCCCGCGCCGTCGCCTCGCTGCGCCCCGACCTCGTGCTCACCCGCGACCTCGATCACTACCTGCGCGGACGGGCCCCGGGCGAGGTCCCGGGGCTGCTGGAGCGCAACTTCGCCGCGCTCGGGATCGCGTGCGAGCGGACCGCGAGCGAGGTCGCGGCGATCCGTCGCGGCCTGGAGTGGGCGCGGCCTGGCGACCTGATCGCGATCCTCGTGCACGTCGACCGCGACGAGGTCTGGGCTGAACTGCGCGCCCGCGGCGTCGCGACCGCGGCCGATGGAGACCGATCCGGGCGCCCCGGAGCGGCGTAAGAGCGTGACGACCTCGCACGCTCACCATGCTTGACGCGCACGCATACGGCCGCGCATATAGTCCAGCACCCGTGTCACGGCTGGGCCCAAACTCGCCGCCCGGGCCTTCGGGCCCCGAGCGCAGCGACGGCGAGCTCCTCGCCGCCATGGCCTCCGGCGACAGTGACGCGCTCGGCGACCTGCACGACCGCTACGCCGGCACCCTGCTGGCCACCGCGATCCGGATCCTCGGCAGCCGCCGCGAGGCCGAGGACCTCGTGCACGACGTGCTGATGGAGGTCTGGCAGAAGTCCGCCGACTACGACCCCGAGCGGGGCAGCGTGCGCACCTGGATCCTCATCCGCCTGCGCAGCCGGGCCCTCGACCGCTGCCGCCGGGCCGGTCGCTTCCGCGTCGAGACCCTCGAGGAGCGCGACCTCGACGACCTCGGGCTCGCCGGCGGCGACGATCCCGGCCACAGCCTCGACCACGAGCGCGTACGCCGCGCACTGCACGAACTGCCGCCCGCACAGCGCCAGGTGCTCGAATTGGCCTATTTCGAGGGTCTCTCGGCCACCGAGATCGCCGAGCGGCTCGCCGTTCCGGTCGGCACCGTCAAGTCGCGGACCGCTTCCGGCCTCGCCAAGCTGCGCGCCGCCCTTCATGCTGAAGACAGGGGGGACCGATGACCGGCCGCGACCGCGAAGCCCCGCCGCCGGACCCGCGCCACGCGTCCGCGCCGCACGAGGATGATCTTCAGGACATGTCCATCAGGACAGGCGATGCTGATGCTGTCGACGGCGCCATCGCCGAGGCGTTCACCGCCCTCTCGCTCGCGCTGAAGCCGGTCCGCCCGACCGCCGCCATGCGTGCCCGCCTGCTCGCCGCCGTCACCGCGCCCGAGCGCCGCTTCAGCCCCTTCATCGGCCGCCTCGCCCGCCTCCTCGACCTCGCCGAGGCCCGCGTGCGCGAGCTGCTGGACCGCCTCACCGACCGCGCGGCGTGGGAGAACGTGCTGCCGGACGTCGAGCTGTTCCACCTCGAGGGCGGCCCGGCCACCGCGGGCGCCGACGTCGGGTTCGTGCGCGTCGCCGCCGGCGCCCGCTTCCCGCACCACAACCACCTCGGCGACGAGCACGTGCTGGTGCTGCAGGGCGGCTTCGTCGAGGACGACGGCACCGTCGTGCGCGCCGGCGCCAGCTCCCACTGCGGCCCCGGCAGCAGCCACAGCCTCACCGCCCTGCCCGACCAGGACCTGGTCTACGCCGTCGTCGTGTTCGGCGTCGAGTTCCCCGGCCTGCCGCCGCGGCCCTGACTCGCCTGCCTCCCGGGACATGTCCGAGTGGACATGCCCCGAAAGACATGCCCGAAAGCACCCGCAGCCGGGGCTGCCCTCGCACCGCGCCGCACGCCGGCGCATCGGGGAGCTACCCGTGGTTCATCAGGAAGGTCGCGGTGTCGGCGAAGAACCCCCGCAGCGTCGCCGCCGCCCCCGGCTCGAGCTGGACCTCGGCGAGCGCCGCTTCCATCAGCGCCACCCAGCGATCGCGGGCGCGCAGGTCGAGCTTGAAGGGCATGTGCCTGGCCCGCAGCCGCGGATGGCCCCGCTGCGCGATGTAGCGCTGCGGACCGCCGAATCGGCCGACCAGGAAGTCGCGCAGGCGGACCTCGGCCCCGGTCATGTCGTCGCGCGGGTACATCGGCCCCAGGATGTCGTCGTCGACCACGCGGCGATAAAAGGCCGCTGCCAGCCGCGCAAAGCCCTCCTCGCCGATCCGGGCGTAGATCTCGTGTTCCGGCGCCTGCTCGCTCATCGGCGTCAGTGTGCCACGGGGCCTCGGCGCAGCCGCCGTCGCGGGCCGTGAGACAGCCGGCGCCGCCGAGCCGATCGCCGTGATCGCCGCCGCCGCCCGCGTGAACAAACTTCGGGCCGCGCGCACCCGGAAGTCCGCCGGGTCCCGGTGTCACCGCCCGCCGGGCGCGACCTGTCCCAAGGTAGGGGGACCGGGTCCGCGGCGCCCGCCCCGCCCGTCCTGCGCCGAGTTCTCCCGCCCGCGGCGAGCCCCGTGGTAGCCTGGACGCAGGTGCAGAGCCTGGCGCAGGACGAAGAGGACACCCTCGAAGCGGGCACCCTCGTCGCGACCTACTTCCGCGTGCTCGAGTTCATCGGCCCCGCCAACTTCGGCGATCTGTACCGCGGCGAGCACATCCAGATGGGCAGCCGCTGCGCCGTGCGGGTGCTCAGCCCGCAGTGGAAGAGCCTCGTGCGCGGCGACGAGGACGTCGACCGCTTCCGCCGCATGGCCCGCGCCGCCAGCGACACCTCGCACCCCAACATCGCGCAGGTGTTCGACGGCGGCCGGCTGGCCGACGGCCGGCTGTTCCTGGTCACCGAGCTGCTGGTCGGCAGCAGCCTGTTCGAGGCCGTCGCCGAGCGGCGCTACCTGCCGGTCCTGCGGGCCGCGCGGATCCTCCGCGACGTCGCCCGGGCCGTGCGCGCCGCCCACAACGCCGGCCAGGTCCACCGCGACCTCAAGGCCGAGAACGTCATGCTCGTGCCGCTGCCCGACGGCGACGGCGAGGCCGTGCAGGTGCTCGACTTCGGCATCGCCGCCTGGGCCGAGGCCGAGGCGCGCAAGCAGAACCCCGGCGCCTTCGTGGCCACGCCCGAGTACATGGCCCCCGAGCAGGTGCTGGGCAAGCCCGCCAGCCCGCTGTTCGACATCTACGCCATGGGCGTGATGCTGTTCGAGGCCCTCGTCGGCGAGACCCCGTTCTCCGGCAACCCGCAGGCGCTGATGAAGGCCAAGGTCGCCCGCCCCGCACCCTCGCTCGCCAGCAAGCTGCCCGGCATGCCGCGCCGCCTCAGCGAGCTGGTCGACGACTGCCTCCACACGGACCCCGGCCTGCGGCCCCAGAGCGCCAACGAGTTCGTGGTCCGCATCGAGGAGATCCTCCGCACCTTGAACCGGACCTCGGGCCCGCAGACATGAGCCCGCGGGCCGCCCCCGGCCTGTCCTGAAGCACATGTCCCCCGGAACCTGCCCTCGGGACCCTGTCCTGAAGCACATGTCCCCCGGAGCCTGTCCTCGCGCACCTGTCCCGCCGGGCAGCCCAGCCCCCGCCGCGGCCTGTCCTCGCGCACCTGTCCCGCCGGGCAGCCCAGCCCCCGCCGCGACCCGCCTTCGAGCAACTGTCCCGCCGGGCAGCCCAGCTCCCACCGGGTCCGCGGCCTCGATCGCCGCCGCTCGGCTCGCCACGCTCCTGGCCTTTGGAGCATGTTCCTCGAGCCCTGTCCCTTCCGACAGCCCCGGCCCGCCCCCGCCCGCGCTCGCCCCCGTCCCCCCGGCCGTCGAGTGCCCCGAGTTCGCCGTCGCCGCCAGCCCCGGCTCGCTCGCCCCGCCGGAGATCGTCGAGGCCTCGGGCCTGGCCGCCAGCCGTCAGAACCCGGGCGTGCTGTGGACCCACAACGACTCCGACGCCGGCGGCCCGCTCGTCTACGCGTTCGCCCGCGACGGCGCGCGCTACCTCGGCCGCTGGCGGCTGGGCGGCGCCGCGGTCCATGACTGGGAGGACATGGCCCTCGGGCCAGGCAAGGACGGCCGCGACGCGCTCTACGTCGGCGACATCGGCGACAACCAGCGCAAGCGCGCGCACGTGGTCGTCTACCGGGTCGCCGAGCCGACCGTCGACCTCGCCGCCGCGCCCGCCGAGCACCGCCTGTCCGGCGTCGAGCGCCTGGTCTTCACCTACCCGGGCGGCCAGGCTCACAACGCCGAGACCTTGCTCGTCGACCCCGTGCGCGGCGACCTTTGCATCGTCACCAAGCGCCGCGGCGGCTCGGCCGTGTTCTGCGCCGCCGCCCCGCTGAGCTCCGGCGAGCTCGTCGCGGCCGGCGAGTCCGACGTGCTCGGCCTCGTCACCGGCGGCGCCGTCAGCCGCGACGGCACGCTGGTGGCCCTCCGCTCCTACCTGGCCGCCCGCGCCTGGCGCCGCGACCCCTCACGCCCGCTCGCCGAGGCCTTCCGCGGCCCCGACTGCCACCTCCCGCTCGCGCTCGAGCGCCAGGGCGAGGCGCTCACCTTCGCCAGCGACGGCCGCGGCTACTACACCGTCAGCGAAGGCCTCGCCCCGACGCTGCACGTCTACGCGCCCCGCTGATCCCGCGCGAACCGGTCCTGTTCCAAACCGCTCCCGCGCGCGCACGACCTCACCGGCGACCCGCGCGGCAAGAGAGACTCAGAGATACTGGATCGTCACGCGCTGGACCGTCCCGCCGGCCGCCACGCTGAATTTCGCGTCGCGGTACTTCGGCGGCCCGAACCGGCCCTTCGCGTTGTTCGAGGCGGCGAACCCTTCCTTCGGGATCCCCACCCACGTCGTGTCCATCGCGTTGTTGCCGTTCTCGTCGTGGACCACGGCGAACGCGTACTCGCCGACCGGCGCCGCCAGGTCGACCTGCGCCTTTCCGTTCGCCACCTTCGCCACCGCCGTCTGCCACGCCTTGCCCGGGTCGCTCGGGAAGCCGTCAGGGCCGCGATACACCGCCACCAGCACCTGACCGGCGTCGCTGCGGAACCCGCTCATCCGGATCGACAGTCCGCCCTCGGCCTCGGCCGGCGCGGCGGTGGCGAGGAGCGCCAGGATGCTCGTGATCAAGCTTTGTGCCAGCATGCGGGGTCGAGTCTCCAGCCGGGGATGGCGCCGCAAGCGGTTGCAGAGCGGCCTGGATCGCAGTATACAAGCTTTGCGGAGAGTTGCTCGCAACCTTTCGCAAGCCCTGAACCCTCTCCGTCGACCCGCGACCCCCGTGAGTACCGGACGATACCGCATCCAATCGGTGGCCGAGATGACCGGCGTGTCGGCGGCCACCCTGCGCGCCTGGGAGCGTCGCTACGGCCTGCCCGCCCCCCGGCGCTCGTCGTCGGCCTACCGCCTCTACAGCGACCGTGACGTCGAGCGGATCCGCCGCGTGCGCGAGCTGTGCGAGGCGGGCATGGCGCCGTCCGAAGCCGCACGCAGCGTGCTCGCCACCGACGACGAGAGCGCCGTGGCCGCCCGCGTCGAGGCCGACAACGACGAGCTCGCCGTCCAGCGGATCCTCGAGGCCGTCGACCACTTCGACCCCGACCGCATCGAGGCCGCCGTCAAGAGCTCGCTGTTCCTCGGCCCGGCCGTTACCCTGTTCGAGCGGGTGTTCAGCCCCGCCCTCGTGCAGCTCGGCGAGCGCTGGGCCCAGGGCACCGTCAGCGTCGCCCAGGAACACCTGGCCGCCGAGATCCTCGGCAACACCATGCGCTTCCTGCTGCGCCTCGTGCAGCCCGAGCGCGCGCGCCGGCAGGTCGTGCTGGCCTGCTTCGCCGACGAGGAGCACACCGGCCCGCTCTACGGCGTCGGCCTGCGCCTGGCCACCTGGGGCGTCAAGTCGATCGTGCTCGGGGCCCGCACCCCGCCCGAGGCCGTGCGCCACATGATCGACGAGCTGCGCCCCGACATCGTCGGCCTGTCCGCCACCGTCGTCCCCCCTCCCGAGCGCCTCCACGCCCTCCTCGACGGCTACGCCGCCGCCTGCGGCTCGACCCCGTGGATGGTCGGCGGGATCGCGGCCGAGGCCATGCGCGAGCCCCTGACTGCCCGCGGCGGCCACGTCGCCCCGACCGCCAAGGATCGCCTCCACGAGCTGATCCAGCGGCTCTGCCCGCTCGACGCCGCCGCCGCCGACTGACCGCCGCGGCAGCCCCTTCGGACATGCCCCGAAGGACATGTCTCTAAGAACATTACCCATGGGACATGTCCACTGCTACGACAAGCTCGCCGCCCCCTGTCACCGCATCGATCGCCGCCGAGCCGTCAGAGCGCGAGCGCCGCGACAGCAGACGCCCACGCCCCACCTTCGTCACCCTCCCGCTGTCGCTACCTTCGTGGGAGACCCGCTGCGCGGCCCGGGCTCTGCGCGTGAATTCGGCGGCTGCGAGCGCCTCCCCATCGCAACCCCCGGCGCCCTTTGACAACGCCGGCCCGGCGCGTCAAAACCGCCTCGCCGATGTCGCCACGCCGCTTCGCCCCTGTCCTGTCCCTCGCGCTCGCTCTGGCCTGCACCCGCGGCGGCGAGAGTGCCCCGCCGGTCGACGCACCGCCGCCCGAGCCGCCCGCCGTGGCCGCCGAGATCGCCCCCGAGCCCGAGCCCGAAGCCCCGCCGGAGCCCGAGGCCCCGCCCGCGCCCACGCTCGACCTCCTCGCCACCGCCAGCGAGACCGGCGGCCTCACCACCTTCCTGTCCGCGGTCGACGTCGCCGGCCTGCGCGACGCCTTGCAGGGCCCCGGCCCCTTCACGATCTTCGCCCCCAGCGACAAGGCGTTCGCCGCCCTGCCCAAGGGCGAGCTCGACCGCCTGCTCAAGAACAAGAAGAAGCTCGCCGCGCTGCTGCAGCACCACGTCGTCGCCGGCCCGCCGCTGCCCGGCAAGGCCTACCCGTCGGCGGTCGGCAGCCCCGCCGAGCCTGCCGCCGCCGAGCCTGCCGCCGCCGAGCCGCCCGCCGAGCTCCCGCCGCCCACGCTCACGACCCTCGCCGGCGTCCCGCTGCCGCTGCTGCCCGCGCTGGCGCGCGCCGACATTCCGGCCACCAACGGCGTGCTCCACGTGATCGACGCCGTCCTGCCCGCCCCCGGCAAGCCCGCGAAGTCGGTCAAGCCCGCCCAGCCGGCCACCAAGCCCACCCAGCCGGCCACCAAGCCCGCCCAAGGGACCGACCCCGCCCCAAGCAACAAGCCCGCGCAAGCGACGGACCCCGCCGCCAAGCCGCCCGAGCCGAGCAAGCCCGCGCAAGCGACCGACCCCGCCGCCAAGCCGCCCGAGCCGAGCAAGCCCGCGCAAGCGACCGACCCCGCCATCAAGCCCGCCAAGCCCGCCGAGGCGAGCAAAAAGCCCGCGCAGCCGCCTGCCCCGTAGAGCATGTCCTATGCGACCTGTCGCTTTGGACATGCTTTAAAGGGCATGTCCGAAGCACCAGGATCCTCGAGCTCGCCGAACGGGGCCCGACAGACCAGCCAGCCCGAGCGAGTCCCCCCGAGCTTCGCTCTCACCTGTCCGCAAGGACAGCCGTCGCCTCGCCCTCTCGCTGTCCCTTCGCAGCGCCGGACCTGCCCGCTCCGCTCACGGCACGTTCGCCAGCTCGGTCGCGCCGCGGCGGACCTTCTCGTAGTGCAGCACCGCCGGCAGCACCCCGAGCGCGCACAGCACCGCCGCCAGCAAGAAGTGCGCCCCGTAGCCGAACTTGGCCGCCGAGAAGCCTGAAAGCGCAGCCCCGATCCCGGTCGCCAGCACCACCACGCTGGCCTGGATCGTGTAGTCGGTGCCGGCGGTGCGTGGGCGTGACGCGTCCATCATCATCGTGAACAGCGCCGCCGTCGCCATCCCGCCCGAGAAGTGCTCGAACATGCAGAGCGCGTACAGCATCCAGCCCTCGCGCGCCCCCGCGGCCGCGATCGCGTACGACGCGACCGCCAGCGCCTGCACCGCCGCGAACACGAACAGGCAGCGGTAGCGGCCGTAGCGGGTCACGAATGCCCCGCCGACCATCGCCCCGACCAGCCCGGCCAAGAACCCCGCCGTGCCCGTCAGCCAGCCGATGTCGGCCAGGCCGAGGCCGAGGTCGATGAAGAACGGCCGCAGCATCCCGACCCCGAACGCCTCGCCGAGCTTGAACGCCGCGATCGCGGCCAGCCACGAGCCGACCCCCGGCCGGCGGAAGAACTCGGTGAACGCGGCCAGCCCCGGGCGCTCCGCCTGCTCCGGCGCCGGCTCGCCGCGGAACGCCGCGATCGGCAGCGTCGTGAGCGCGATCGCCCCGGCCATGCACTGGCACACGCGGGCCCAGCCGAGCCACGGATACAGGATCAGCAGCACCCCACCGCACAGGATCATCCCCAGGCGATACGCCGCGACCTGCACCCCGTTGCCGAGCCCGCGCTCCTGCGGCGCCAGGATCGTCACCGCCAGCCCGTCGGTCGCGATGTCCTGCGTCGACGCCAGGAAGTTGAGGATCAGCACCCCGACCAGCATCGCCTGCAGGTCGACCGTCGGCTCGACCGTCGCCAGCACCAGCAGCGTGATCACCGTGAGCAGCTGCAGCGGCACGATCCAGCTGCGCCGGCGACCGAAGCGATCGAGCCCGTGGCGGTCGACCAGCGGCGCCCACGCGAACTTCAGCGCCCACGGCAGCGCCAGCAGCGACGCCAGCCCCACGCCCTCGAGCGACACGCCCTGCTCGCGCAGCATCGCCGGCAGGAACTGCGAGAAGAACCCGTACGGCATCCCCTGCGCCAGATACAGCGATGCGAGCAGCGCGAGCTTGCCGGCGGGCGTCATCGTCCGCGCACGATAGCGCACCGCCCTGGCCGCCGCTCGCGCCGCACCATCTTCGGCGCGCTTCGCGACGCGCAGATGACGGTGCGTCCGCGATTTCGCAGCACCCCTCACCACCTGTCTCTTCGGACATCTCGTGACCCGGCCTGCGCTTGACGCTCGCGCGCGGCCAGGCGAAGGTCGCCCGATGACCCGCGCCTATGCCTTGCCTTGCACGCTCGTCCTCGCGCTCGCCGGTTGCGGCGACGACGGGCGCCCGGCCGACGACGGCACCGCCACGCTCGCGACCTCGACGCCGAACCTGACCGAGCCGACCAGCACCAGCGACGGCTCGACCGCCACCACCGCCCCGACCACCACCGACCCGACCACCACCGGCACCACCACCGGCGGTCAGGGCAGCGGCGAGGCCGGCGAGCCGTGTGGCGTCAGCGCGGAGTGCAAGCCCGGCCTCGTGTGCGCCGGCGGCGAGTGTGCCCCGACCGACGGCGAGTGTCAGACCGACGACGACTGCAGCGGCGACACCTACTGCTGCGCCGACGGCTGCCTCCCCGTCGGCGAGAGCCCCGCCGTCTGTATCCCGTACGGCTTCGATCCGAACCAGTGGAGCAACGACGAGTGCGTCGGCGACGTCACCATCGGCCTGTTCGAGCCGGCCGTGCAGTGCGAGTGGGCCGCCCCGCCCGACGGCGATCCTTACCCCGGCCACAAGTCGGTGCTCACCACCCCGCTCATCTTCGACCTCCCGCACGGCAGCAACGTCGAGTTCCCGCAGGCCGAGATCGTCATCGTCACTTACAACTACACCGACGGCGGCGAGCCGTCCGGCTGGGGCTCCGACCCCAACTACTACGGCGTCATCCGCATCCTCGACGGCACCACCTGCGCGCTGATCGAGTCGATCGACGACCCCGCCAACCGCATCATCGCCGCCAGCCCGCCGGCGATCGGCGACATCGACGGCGACGGCCTGGCCGAGATCGTCACCCACCGCGCCGTGTCCGGCACGATCGCCTTCGGCTGGGACGTCGCCACCAAGAAGTACGTCACCAAGTGGGTCGCCGCCGGCACCGACTTCAGCATGGTCACCCGCTGGGACGGCCCCTCGCTGCACGACCTCGACGACGACGGCGTCGCCGAGGTCATCACCGGCAGCGAGGTCTACGACGGCGCCAGCGGCACGCGCCTCAACCCCGGCCAGGTCGTGCCCGGCGCCGGCGCGGGCCGCTTCTCGGTCATCGGCGACCTCGACCAGGACGGCGCGGCCGAGCTGATCGGCGCCGGCGTGTGGCGCTGGAACGTCGGCACCAACACCTGGGACATGGCCTGGCCCGGCGACCCCGACGGCGGCGCCCACTACGGCTTCGCCGACTTCGGCACCCCCGGCGCCGACCCGGCCAGCTTCAACGCCGCCGCGCTCGACGGCCGCGCCGAGATCGTCAGCGTCACCGGCGGCCTGGTCGAGCTCTACACCCTCGAGGGCCAGCTGATCTTCAGCGCGGTCACGGACCTCGGCAGCGGCGGCCCGCCGACCATCGGTGACTTCGACGCCGACGGCTTCCCCGAGATCGCCAGCGCCGGCGGCAAGGCCTTCAGCATCTACGACCTCGACTGCAAGGACGGCCTCGCCCCCGGCTGCGTCGCGCCGTGGATCCGCTGGTCGCAGGCGTCGCAGGACCTGTCGTCGCAGAACACCGGCTCGTCGATCTTCGACTTCGAGGGCGACGGCGCCGCCGAGGCCGTCTACGCCGACGAGTGCTTCCTCCGCGTCTACGCCGGCGCCACCGGCGAGGTCCTCTACTCGACCTTCCGCACCTCGTGCACCTGGTACGAAAACCCCGTGGTCGGCGACCCCGACTACGACCAGAACACCGAGATCCTGGTCGGCTCGAACGACAACTGCAGCGTGGTCTGCCCCGACATCGACCCGATCCACCGCGGCCTGCGCTGCGAGACCGGCGAGGAGTGCGGCGCGCCGTTCATCTGCGACGCCGGCTTCTGCCGCTGCAGCGACGACACCCAGTGCGTCAGCGGCCACGCCTGCACCGAGCCGCTGGCCGGCACCCCGGGCGCCGGCAACGTGTGCCGCGCCGTCCACCCGCCGGGCGTCGGCCTCACCGGCCTACGTGTCCTTCGGGACAGGCTCGACCGCTGGGCCTCGTCGCGTCCGCTGTGGAACCAGCACGCCTACTCGGTCACCAACGTCGACGACGACGGCGGCATCCCTGCGATCTCGCAGTGGCAGCCGAACTTCACCCAGCCCGACCTCAACAACTACCGCCAGAACCGCCAGGGTGACACGCCGCCGGCCGCCTTGCCCGACATCACCGGCAAGCTCGGCGACCAGAGCTGCATGGGCAAGGACGGCAAGGTGGTCCTGACGAGCACCGTCTGCAACCGCGGCAAGAAGGCCGTCGGCGCCAACCTGCCCGCGACCTTCTACCTCGGCGACCCGGCCGACGGCATGGTCCTGTGCGTCGCGTACACGTCCGAGCCCGTCCCGGTCGAGGAGTGCCGCGACGTCTCGTGCACCATCGACGACACCGTCGACGGCACCGTCACCGTGGTCGTCGACGACGACGGCCAGGGCGGCGAGTTCGCCCTCGAGTGCTTCGAGAACAACAACAGCGACGCCATCCAGATCAAGAACTGCAGCCCGGTCGGCTGAGCGCGGGCGCGCCCGCGAGAAATCGCGCGGCCGCGTGCCTGCGCCGCGCTGGGCAGGCAGGCGACGAGCCCCTAAACTCGGCCCGTGCTCCCTCCTGCCCTGCGGCTCGGCGTCGCCCTGCTCCTGCTCCCCGCCTGCTTCAACCCGACCGGCGCCCTCACGACCGGCTCGACCGGCCCCGGCACCAGCGGCGACAGCGAGACCCTCACCGACGCGACCTCGACCTCGACGACCTCGCCCGGCAACACCACCCCGCCGACCACGCTGCCGTCGATGACCGAGGCGACCTCCGAGCCGACGTCGACCGAGCCGGGCCCCGGCACCACGCAGCCCTCGCCCATCTGCGGCGACGGCAACGTCGACAACGGCGAGCTGTGCGACGACGGCAACGCCGAAGAGACCGACGACTGCCTCAACAACTGCCAGCTGGCCAGCTGCGGCGACGGCTTCGTCCACGCCAAGCGCGAGCTGTGCGACGACGGCCCCGACAACGCCACCGACGCCCCGTGCACCCCGGAGTGCACCCCGGCCACGTGCGGCGACAAGATCGTGTGCCACGACTGCGGCGAGGAGTGCGACGGCGGCCTCTGCGACGACGACTGCACCTTCAAGCAGCGCTATGTGTTCGTCACCAGCAGCCTGTACCAGGGCAGCCTGGTCGGCGGCCTGTCCGGCGCCGACGACAAGTGCGTGCTCGCGGCCGGCAGCAATGCGGCGCTGGCCGGCCGCAAGTTCGTCGCCTGGCTCAGCACCAGCGAGGTCGACGCGAAGTCGCGGATCGGCGTGACGGACGACCCGTACGTACGCGTCGACGGCCAGACGCTCGCGGTCGGCACGGCGGACTTCCTCGACATCACGTCGCCGATGATGGTGCCCATCGACGTCAACGAGAACGGCCAGATGGTGAACGACAGCCTGGAGGCCTGGACCGGCACCCAGGCCGACGGCCTCAAGTCGGTGACGACCCAAATGTGCGGCGACTGGGAGCGGGGCGAGGGCGACGGCCGCAAGGGCACGATCAGCGAGAACGGCGTGCTGTGGACCGACGACGGCACGATCTCCTGCAACAGCACCGCCCGCCTCTACTGCATCCAGGTCGCCCCGCCGCCATGACATGTCCCAAAGGCCATGTCATTCGCGCCGACCCGCGCGGCCGCGATCGCGGGCAGCATGTCCCTTTCGCCATGTCCTGAATGACATGTTATTTTTCACGGCTTCTCCGGGTAGAGCTTGGCGCAGCGAGCGACCGCGCCGGCGTCGACCTGCGGCAGCGTGACCTTCGGCGGCGTCGCGTCCGGCGGCGCCGCGAAGTCGAACATGTCCCACGGCGCCAGCGCGTTGGCGTCGCGGGCGGTCAGCGCCGGCAGGACGAAGCGGGCCTCGATGAAGCGGAGGATCGACGTGTGGTCGTAGACCTCGTGGCTGACGTGGTGCTTCTTCGCGTACGGCGAGACGACGATGAACGGCACGCGCGGCCCGAGCTGGTCGAACCGGCCCGGCCGGTCGTGCGGCTGCAGCTCCGGCTCGTGGGCGTCGGGCGGGCAAGCGGCCGGCGGCGCCACATGGTCGAACAGCCCGCCGTGCTCGTCGTACGCGAAGAACAGCGCCGAGCGCGACCAGTTCGGGCTCTTCAGCAGCGCAACGACCACCTGGGCCACGAACAGCTGCCCGAGCCCCGCCACCGACGGCGGGTGCTCCCACGTCGCCTGCGACTCCGGCGCGTCGAAGGTCGCGTTGACGAACGACACCGCCGGCAGCTTGCCCGCCGCCGCGTCGGCGAAATACTGCGCGATCGGCCGCCGCTGCGCCCCCGGGTCCGGCAGCATGCCGGTCAAAAAATCACCGAGCCCGCCCTCGTCGCTGAAGTACACCTTGAACTCGACGCCGCGCGTCACAAGGTGGTCGAAGATCGTCACGTCGGGCTTGAAGTTGACGTTGACGGTGCGCCCGTACGACGACCCCGCGTAGAGGTACATCCGGTTGGGCCAGGTCGGCCCCGGCACCGCGCTGAAGTAACGATCGCCGAGCGCGAACTCGTTGGCCAGCCAGTAGTAAAACGGCAGGTCGGGCTCGTCGTAATAACCCATCGCCCGCTCGCCCTTCAGCGTTGCGTCGATCACCTCGTCGCCCTTGCCCTCGTTGGTGCTGACGAACCCGTCCATCTTGCCGCCGGCGATCTGCTCGTGCACGGCGTCCCACGAGTGGTTGGTGTTGCCGAAGCAGGGATGCTTCTGGTGGTGGATCGCCACCGGGGCGCCGTCAGGCCCGGGGTTCGAAAAATCCACCGGCGCGACGTCGGCCTCCGGTTGCCCACGCACCGGGAGCATCTGAAAGTAGTGATCGAACGAGCGGTTCTCCTGCATGAGCACGACGATGTGATCGATCGGGATCTGGTCGCCGCCCGGATACGATTTGCCCTGCGTCTCCGCCGGCAACGCCCCGGCCTCGTAGTGACAACTGCCCCGCGCCTTGGCGGCCTCGGCGTCGCCCGGCGGCGTCACCGGCCGATCCCAGTCGGCCTCGGTGGTCTGCTCGCCCGTGTTGACGACGCAAGCCGCCACCACGGCCAGCGCCCCGACTCCTGCTCTTCGTGCCATGCCGGCTCCTCGCTCCGCTGCGAATCCGAACGCGAGCCCCCGCCGCCTCGCAAGCGGCCCGGTGCGCGCGGCCAGCCGGGTAGCACGCGCCCGCCTCCGCGCGAGCCAAGGCGCCCACGCCCGCGAGAACCCGCATGCTAACGTCCCGGCGCCCCAACGACGAGCCCATGCGGGGCCTCCGCCGACATGTCCCTTCGAACATGCCGGCGAGCGCTCGAGCGACCGACTACATGTCCCTCAAGACATGTTCATTCGAGCGCTCCGGCGAGCGCCCGAACGACGCCGGCGACACGTCCTTCAAGACATGTCATTCGAAAATGCATCCAGAATTCCGGCGAGCGCTCGAGCGAGCGGCGACATGTCTCTCAACCCATGTCCGTTCGCAGCAAACCTTTGGCATGTTTCTACGAGCGCCGGGCCGACCGCCGCCCTGAGCGAGCGACGCGCCTCCAGTCCGTCCCGCAGCCCCTGCCGCGCTGCGTGCAGCGTCCCGAGACCCGTTTTCAGGTCATGCGAGATCAGCCCGCGCGGCGGCGTCGTCGGGCCAGCCCGAGCAGCCCGAACCCCAGCAGCGAGGCCTCCGGACCGTCCGCCGCCGCCGCACAGCCGCAGCCCTCCTTGGCCGCTCCGCCCGGCGCCCCGCTGTCGGATTCGCCGGCGGTGGTCGACCCTTCACCGCCCTCGCCCGGCCCCTCGCTCGTGCCCGGCTGTCCACCCGTCGGCGCCCCCGTCGTCACACCGGTCGTCGTCGCATCGGTCGTAGCCGCGTCCGTCGTCATCCCGCCCGTCGTCGAGGTGCCCGTCGTGGCGCCCTCCGAAGTCATCGCGCCGGTCGTCGGCTCGGGCTCGGCGGTGGTCGGCTCCCCGCCGTCGGAGGTCGCGTCCGAGTCGCTGGGATCCGGCAACGGATCGGGCTCGCCGACCTCGTCGCCGCTGTCGAGCCCGCCGCAGTGCAGCCCGCCGCAGCACGGATCGATCATCGTCTGCGCCAGCACCTCGGTGAACATGTGCTCGAAGATCGCCGCGAAGGCCGCCTGCAGCTCGACCTGCGAGTCCCCAGCCGGGAAGAAGTCGAGCGCGCCGCCCGAGCCCCACGCCGCCATCATCGTCAGCTGCTCGACCGCCTCCGGCGCCGCGGCCAGCTCGCCGAGCCCGAGCACGTACGTGCGCACCCCGTCGGTGACCATCTGCTCGAGCGACGCCTGCACGTCCGCGTCGACCGAGTCATACGTGCCGTCCATGATCAGCACGTTGTAAAATTTCGTCTGCGCGTCGCAGGTGTGCGCCGCGTCCACGGCCAAGCAGCTCGAGCGGGCCTCGGCCAGGTGTCCCTGCACCAGCTCGAGCCCGAGGTGCACGAACGCCCCCGAACCGGCGCACGCGTCCGGCTTCTGCGGATCTTCGTCGCAGCGCGGCACATGGCTCTGCACCGACGTCGTCGGCCCGGGGAACATGATCTCGTCGGTCTTGAAGGTCCACGTGATCGGCGGCCCCCCCCACGGGTCGACGCACCCCGGCGCCACACACGAGGTCTGCGGGTCGAGCGCCCAGGCGAGTACGCCGCCGCGGCATGGCGCGTAGTCGACGACGAGCTCGTGCTCGGCCGGCGCATCATCGCCGAACACCGTCGCGCCGACGATCGTCCACATGTCGAGCGGCACACTCCCCCCGGCCAGCGGCAGCGTCCCCTGGTTCAGGGCTGTCTCGATCCCCCCGTTGCGCAGCAGGTCCCAGCGCGTCTGCCCCATCGCCCCGTGCACGCTGTCGCCCATCACGTTGAGCATCGACGACGACCCGTCGAGGATGAACATGACGCGCGGCCGCCTCGGGTCGCAGACCGGTTGAACGACCCCGCCGATGATCGCCTGGATCATCATCTTCAACGCGTCATTGAGCATCGACAGCTCGACGAACGCATGATCGGTGCCGCCGGCCGCCGCCAGCTCGCTGGCCTTCGCCGTGCCGGCGGCGTCGCCGACCGACAGCACGTAGGTCGGGATCGCCGCCTCGTTCCACATGGCCAGCGCGACAGCCGACGGATCGGCCTCCGGCGGCTGCAGCACCTGGGTGTTCTCCCCATCGCTCCACACGCCCTGCGTGATCACGATCAGCGCCGGCTTGCGCGCGTCCGGCCCGACCTCCTCTGGATGATCGGCGGCCGCTGCCGCGAACAGCGAGCCGGCCCGAATCAGCGCCCCCGCCGTCCACGCCCCGATCCCGCTCGGAGCCCCGTCGAGCGGCGGCGGCACTGCGGCCAGCGTTTCCTTCACGGCCACGCCGTTGCACTGAAAATAATCCTTGTCGGGCGCGAGCGGATCATAGAACCCGACATCGAGCTTCTGCCCGTCGACCAGCCCGCTCGAATCACCGACGATCGTCGTGCCCGTCTGCTCGACGTCGGGGTCGTGCCCGAAGCGCATCAGCGCCAGCATGGTGTTGCCCTGGATGTAGCCGTTGTCGCCGTCGACGATCCCTTGCACCGCCGCGACCGCTCGCTGCCAGCGCGTCTCGTCGGCGTCGAACATCGCGTTCATCGCCGTCGAGTAGTCGAGCGCGATCAAGAACAGCGGCTTGGTGAAGGTGCATTGCCCCTCCATGACGCACACCGGGGCCGCGCGCGACGGCTCCACGCCCACCATGGCCAGCCCCGCCCCGGCGAGGATCCCGAATTGCGAACCGATGCGCTTCCACGACCGCAGGGTCTCGCTCATGCCCCGCCAGTTCATCCGCGGCGGCCGTCCGCGTCAATTCCACCTCGCGCTCCGCGCCCACGCCTCAGCTCGTCGGCCTCACCGGCGGATCACCATCTCCGAGCCGATCGCCGCCCGCGCTTCATTCCGTCGTCGCCATCACTGGCACGATCCGCACACCGATCAAGCTCCAAAAGTCTGACACCACGCTTCATCTGCCATCGACCCGAAAGATCGACGTCGTGTTTCACCGCGACCTCGAGCGACACGCGTCGCCGGCCGCCGGTCGCTCACGAAGCGTTCTGCTCGACCGCGGCTCGCAGGGCTGACACCGATGCCGTGCGCAAATACACCACCTTGGTGTCGTCGGTGACGAGGTCCTTGATCTGGTCGCGGAGCGCGTGCGAGACCATGCCGACCATCACCACGACGAGCGCGATCTTGCCGGCTCCGTGACGCACGCCCGGGGGGATCCGCTGCTCGAAGTGGCGGAGCGACCAACCGAAGCGTTGCGCGACTTCGCGGTAGCGGCTCGACATCCCACCGTGTCCGCCCACGACCACGACCGTCGACTCGCTCGCCTCTTTTTTCTCCTGCTTGGTAGCCATGCCCCTGCTTGTGCAACGCGCGGGCCAACATCGATCCGACGCATACGCGGGCGCAGGCCCCCCTGCGCCCTATTCCCAAATATTTACGTTTGTCATTTTGGCACGCGGCCGGACGACGCGGTGCCACGAGGATGATCTACCCTGCGGGGGCATGCGTCTCCGCTCGCGCGTCGCGCTCCTCGCTCTCGCCCTCGCCGCCTGTGATGGTGGCTACAAGCCTCCGCCGCGCCCACCCACCCCGGCTCCGCCGACCCCGCAGCCGCAGCCTCAGCCGCGCCCCCAGCCGCAGCAGCCGGCCCCTCCACCAGCGGACCCGGCCGTCGCCATCTCCGCGCACGGCGAGCACAGCTGTATTCGCCGCAAGTCGGGTGCGGTCGCGTGTTGGGGCAAGAACAGCGACGGCCAGCTCGGCGACGGCGGCCGCGCCGACCTGCCCCGGGCCGCGCCCGTACCTGGTCTTTCGGGCATGTCCGAAGTGTCAGCCGGTGGCAACTTCACCTGCGCGCGCAAGCCCGGCGGCCAGGTGCTGTGTTGGGGCAACAACGAGGACGGCCAGCTCGGCGACGGCGCCGGCGCGCGGCCGGGCGCGCGCAGCAACACGCCCGTGACCGTCGCGGGGCTCGCCGACGCGGTCGAGCTCGTCGCCGGTGGCGCGCACGCGTGCGCCCGGCGCAAGGCCGGCGGCGCGGTCTGCTGGGGCCTCGGCGAGAACGGCCAGCTCGGCACCCAGGCCGACCGCGCGGCCCGGCCCCTGGCTGTCCCTTCGACCAGCCGCGCCGTCCAGCTCGCGGCCGGCGACGCGCACACCTGCGCCCGCAACGACAGCGGCACCGTCCTCTGCTGGGGCCGCAACACCGAGGGCCAGCTCGGCGACGGCCTCCACGCCGGCCGCTCGACCCCCAAGCCGGTCCCCGGCCTCAGCGACGCCGTCGACCTGGTCGCTGGCGGCAAGCACACCTGCGCCCGCCGCAAGACCGGCGGCGTGGCCTGCTGGGGTCACAACCAGGACGGCCAGCTCGGCGACGGCACCAGCGGCACCTTCGCGCAGCGCAGCCCCGTGGTCGTCGCCGGCCTCTCCGCGCCGCTCGAGCTCGCCGCCGGCGGCTCGCACACCTGCGCGAAAGTCCAGGGTGACAAGGTCCTGTGCTGGGGCGCCGGCCGCAACGGCCAGGTTGACGGCGCCGCCGCCTCGCGCCCGCGCCCGACCCCTGTCCCCGGCCTGACCGGCGCCGCCGCGCTCGCCCTCGGCGCCGCCCACTCGTGCGCCCTGCAGTCGTCGGGCAACATCACCTGCTGGGGTAGCGACGAGCACCGCGCCCTCGGCCCGCGCCGCCTGCCCTGATCGACATGCCCTCCAGGACATGCTCTTGACGACATGTCCTGCAGAGCAGGATCGTATCGACATGCCCTGGAGGACATCGGCGGCCCGCCAGGCCGGATCGGGACAGGCCGGCGAGCCCTCGAAGGTCACCCGCTCGACGCTCCAGCGTCCGCGTCGACATGTCCCGAAGGCCATATGATATGTCCCGGCGGACATATCATCCCGAGCGCCGGGAGCATCGCCTCGCTCGCATGCTCCCATCCTGCCGCAACCGCGGCCCCTGGCCCATGGACCCCGATCGGACTGACCTCAGCCGATCGTGCCCACCGACTGGACCGTGAATTCGCGCTGGTTGCGGAACACCACGTCGTATACCGGCAGACCCTTCGCAAGCACTGACAGCGTCGCTGCTTGCTGGATCTCCGCCAGCCGGCGGATGTCCTTACGGAGGATCCCGTACTCCGCCTCCCCGAGCGGCAGCAGCTCCGGGTGGGTCGTGAAGTAGCGCGCCACCTGCTCGCGCATGAAGTCGGCCACCTGCGGGTGGTTGACGAAGATCTGCACCCCCGCCGTGCCGCACGCCGGCGAGATCAGCGGCACGCGGGTGAACGCCCACACGCCTTGCTCGAGGCGGACATTGACGACCGCGCCCTCCTCGTGGCCGCCGCCGAGGATCACCAGGTCGAGCTCGACCATCCCGTTCCAGCGCATCGAGAACAGCGCGCGCAGGAACGCCTCGACCAGCGGGCGGCGGACCAGGTAGCGCTCGGGGTGCTGCAGCATCAGCCGCAGGTGGCCGCAGCCGAGGTTGCCGGGCGTGATCACGTGCTCCAGCATCTGCGATCGCAGCGCCTCGGGCGGGCTGTTGAGGAACGCCCGCCACTCCTTCGGCCCCGAGCTGGTCGGCGGCAACCTGTCCGAAAGTGCAGGATCGGCCCGCATCGCCGCGATCAGGTTGTTGGCCGCGGTCGTGTCGGAGTGGATGTAGAAGTGGCCGAACGTCTCGACGTAGCCCTCGAGCAGCGCGCCGATCCGCTCGAGCGGGACCGGCTGGCCCGACACGCGCTCGACCGCCGCCAGCGCCAGCAGGAACTCGCCCGCGTCGCCGCCCGGCGTGCCGACCACCGCGTGGTCGTCGCGACCGTCGACGCACGACGTCTTGCTGTGCAGCATCAGCGCCGCCATCTTGACCCACCGGACCCGCTGCGCGTCGCCGATGTGGGCCTCGATCTGCGCCTGCGCCAGCGGCCCCGGGGCCGTCTCGATCTCGAGCGGCGCCGGCGCTGGCAGGGTCGGCTGACGCAGGATCGCCTCGTCGCGCATCGTCGCGAACCCGAACTTGCGCCACGCCGAGATCCCGCCATCCATCACCGCGACGAACTCCATGCCGAGGCACTCGAGCTCCTGCGCCGCTCTGGCCGCTCGCGGTCCGCCGTTGCGCGACACCAGCACCACCGGCGTGCCCGGCGACCACCGCCCCGCCGCCTCGTGGATGCGCGCCAGCGGCAGCCACACGCTGCCTGGCACGTAGCCGAGCGGCCCGGTCAGCTCCTCCGCCTCGCGCACGTCGACCAGCTGGACCGCGCGGCCCTGGCGGCCGACAAACTCGACCGGCAGCAGCGGCGTCCCGTCGGGCGCCGTCCACAGCTGACCGAGCCAGTTGAGCTTGACCAGCCGCTCGTGGATCGGCAGCGTCAGCAGCTCGGCCGAGGTGACCTCCTTCGGGTCTGTCCGTTTCAACCTGTCCCTCCGCACATGTTCATTGATTCATGTCACTTTGCGGCGCCGGCGGGGCGCCGGCGCAGCGCGAAGAAGTAGTACGGCAGCGGCAGCAGCAAGCAGGCCGCGGTGAGCGCGACGATCGTCGCGCCCGAGCCGGCGATCATCAGCACTACCACGGCCAGCCCGATCGAGGCGGTCCACGGCGCCCGGCGGTGTTGCTGCGGCGAGAAGCGATCGGGTTCGCGCCGCAGCAGCCTCAGCTGGGCCGCGCAGGCCGCCCCGATCGCCACCAGCGCGGTCGCCGTCGAGAGCAGGGCGATGAAGTTGTAGATCTCGAGCGTCGAGCCGCTGAAGTACAGCCCGACCAGCGCGCCCGACAGCACCGCCGTGAGCACCAGCGCGCGCGTCGGCGTGCCGAAGCGCGGGTGCAGCTGCGCCAGCGCGCGCGGCCCCAGCCCGTCGCGCGCGGTCGCGTGGGCCATGCGGCTGGTGACCAGCACCCAGCCGTTCAGGATCCCCGCCACTGACACCAGCGCGCCCACCGTCACCAGCGTCGCCGCCGTCGGCCCGAAGTGATGCGCCGCCACGTCCGCCAGCGGGCTCGCGCTCTTCGCCAGCAGCTCGGCGGGGACCGCCAGGCTGAGCGAGCCGAGCACCAGCAGGTAGACCACGCAGGTCATGGCGAAGCCGATGTAGACCGACTTGCGGATCGTGCGACCGGCCCCGCGGATCTCCTCGGCCGGCACCGTCACCGACTCCATGCCGACGAACAGCCACGACACCAGCGACACCGCCGGCAGCAGCGAGCCCCAGCCCTTCGGCGCGAACGGCTGCACGTGCTCGAGCGAGGCCAGCGGCCACAGCGCCACGCTGAGGATCACCAGCGGCGCCAGCTTGCAGATCACCGTGACCACCTGGATCGCCCCGCCCGCGCGCACTCCGATCGCGTTCGTCAGCGTCAGCGCCCACAGCAGCGCCTGACTGACCACGAAGGCCGTCCACGGATCGCCCGCCGCCGGCCACAGCACCGCCAGGTAGCCGACGAACGCGGTGAGGAACGCCGCGTTGCCGATCACCGCGCACAGCCAGTACAGGAACCCGACCTCGAGCCCGACAAGGTCGCCGAAGGCCCGGCGCGCGAACGCCTGCAGCCCACCCGACACCGGATAGGCCCCGCCGAGGTCGGCGAACACCGCCGTGAGGCACAGGTAGCCGGCCGCGTTGATCGCCCACGCCACCAGCCCCAGCGGCCCCGCGGTCTCGGCCAGGCTCGACGGGATCACGTAGATCCCCGAGCCGATCATGTTGCCGACCACCAGCGCCGTGGTCGCCACGAGCCCGAGCCCGCGGAACATCCCCGAGCCCGAGGGCGGGAGAGTCGGCGTCGTCCCGGTCGTGGCGGTCACCGTCACCCGATCGGCCGCAGCCGGCTCATCAGCGGCTCGACCTGCTTGCTCAGGCCCTGCTCCTTCGAGCGGCGCACCAGGCTGCCGGCGGTGAACAGCGCGAAGCTGACGTAGTCGTACAGCAGCTCCTTGAGCTGGCGCTCGATGTTGGCCCCGGCGAACAGCGCCCTGGCGTTGTCGACCACTCGCTGGGCCTCGAACGCGCCCTTTTCGGCCGGGCCCGCGCGCGAGAACAGCTGCTCGTAGGTCGGGTCGACGAAGCTGGCCAGGTTGTTGCGCAGGATCGTGCCCTTGCCGCCCGAGTCGGCGTCCTGGTGGATCTGCTGCAGCACCGCGTTGGCGGTCTCGACCACCTCGAGCGGCCCGCCGCGCATGCGCGGCTTCTGCATCACCACGTGCTTCGACTGGATCAGCTGGAACAGCTGCTTGGTGGTCTGGAACTCGCCGAGGCCGAGCACGCGGCCGAGCTCGATCACGCTGAGCACCCCGTCGATCGCCTCGTAGATCGCGCGGAACTCCTTGGGCGGCTCGGTGCGGCCCTCGGCGCGCTCGGGCACGTAGTCGCCGCTCGGCACCCGCTGCCGGAAGTAGCGCATCTCGTCCATGCGCGTGACCCCGTCCATCAGCAGGTTGTTGAGGTTGAGCGAGTGGTGGAACGGGATCGCCTCGTCGTCGAAGCCGTCGAGGAAGCAGAACATCCCGTCGCCGACCTGCATCGACGCCAGCACGATCTCTTCGGCCTGCTTGCCGAGGTAGTGATAGACCTGCGAATGGTTCGAGATCCCGAGCTCGACCGCCATGTCGCCGAAGCGCAGGGTCGACTCCTTCTGCTTGTCGAGCGTGTGGCGCAGCTGGAACTCGTCGATCGCGCCGAAGCGGTACATGATCTTGCCGAACCGCTCCTCGTCGACGTCGCTGGTGGCGCACACCGCGTTGCCGGAGTCGATGAAGATGCTGCGCACGTGCTCGCCGTCGCGGACCGTCAGCTCGCCGCGCCAGTTGGCCTGGGCGATCAGGGCGATGACGTCGCACATCGTCCCGGGGTGCGTGATCTCGCCGGCCAGGCGGACGATCGCGCCGTCTTCCTCGTCGCGCCGGCCGTCCTGGCCGGTGAAGCGCATGAACACCACGTGGTTCGGCGTCGGCATCAGCCGGTACGCGCCCACGCGGGCCCGCATCTGCGTGCCCGCGTGATCGCCGTGCGGCTGCGCCACGCCTCGCTCATCGATGAAGACCAGGTCGTCTTGCGGCTTGCGCATGCGCTGCGCGGACCTGCGTCCGCGTTCTCCGCCAGTTTGGTATCACCCGCGCGATCTGCCCGCAAGCGGCCGCGCGACCTCGGGAGCGCGTTGCGACCGGCGCCGCCGCTCGTGGAGACAGCGTTCCACGCGCCCGCGCCCGCCTCGCGCACGCCTCACTCGAGGCGGAACGTGAACAGCACCGTGTCTTGCGGCTCCTCCGCCCCGCCCGCGGCCGCGTACAGCCGCATCGCCGGGGTGTTGCCGCGGTCGGTCGCCACCCACGCCACGCCGCACCCGAGCTCGCGGCCCAGCGCCAGCGTCGCCTGCAGCAGCGCCTGTCCGAGCCCCTGTCCGCGGTGCGACGAGGCCACGCCGACCTCGTTGATCCACAGCTCCGGGTCGGCCTTGTCGGGGTGGAGGTAATCGACCGCCGAGACCATGCCGACCACCACCCCGTCGGCGAGCGCGACCATCAGGTGGTGGTGCCGGTCGGCCAGGAACTCGCGCGCGCGCGCCGGCACGATCGGGTCGTCGAACACGTCGGCGGCGACCTGCCCCAGCAGCTCGGCCTCGTCCGCCGCGAGCGGCCTGATCTCGAGCGTCATGGCTGCTCCTTGCGACATGTCCTAGAAGACAGCCACGGACCCGGCCCAGGTGAAGCCGGCGCCGAAGGCGGCCATCAGCACGCGCGAGCCGGGGCCGATCTTGCCGGCGCGCCACGACTCGCTGATGCCGATCGGGATGGTCGCGGCGGTGGTGTTGCCGTAGCGCTCGATGTTGTGGACGACCCGGTCCTCGGGGATCCCGAGCTTGGCGGCCACCATTTGGTTGATGCGCATGTTGGCCTGGTGCGGCACGAACATGTCGATGTCGGCCATCGTCAGGCCGGCCTTGCGGACCACCGAGTGGGCCACCTCGGGCATCTTCTCGGTGGCCCAGCGGAACACCTGCTTGCCGTTCATGCGCGGGTAATGGCGGCCCTCGGCGAACATCTCCTCGGTCAGCCGCGGCACGAACATGCTGGCCGGGGCCTCGACCCACAGCTCCTGGGCGCCGACGCCGTCGGCGTGGAGCTCGATGTTGTGGATGCCCTGGTCTTCGCGCGTGGCCTCGCCGACCACCACACAGCCAGCGCCGTCGCCGAACAGCACCGCGACGTCGCGGCCGCGCTCGTTGAACTCCATCCCGGTCGAGTGGACCTCGGCGCCGGCGACGAGCACGTTCTTGTAGACGCCGGCGCGGACCCACGCGTCGGCGACCGACAGGCTGTACAGGAAGCCCGAGCACTGGTTGCGCACGTCGAGCGCCGGCACGCCGGCGATCCCCAGCTTGTGAGCGAGGAAGCAGCCCGACCCGGGGAAGTTCACGTCCGGGCTGAGGGTCGCGAAGATCACCGCGTCGATGTCCTTCACCTCGCGGCCGGCCTGCTCGAGCGCCATCCTGGCCGCCGGCAGCGCCAGGTCGCTGGGGCCGATGCCCGAGCGCTCGATGTAGCGGCGCTCGCGGATCCCCGTGCGCTGGTGGATCCATTCGTCGCTGGTCGGCATCAACTTCGCCAGGTCGTCGTTCGTCACGACCCGCGTCGGCACGTAGTGGCCCGAACCCAGGATAGCGGCGCGCTTGGTCATCGCCGGCATGGTGCCAGGCACGCCGCGACGTTCAAGCTGAAACCCCTTTCGCACCGCGCCTGCAGGCCGGGCGCAGGGTTTTTCGCAGGGGCAGCGCACGCGTCCGCGGACCGCGGCGCGCCCGTGGAGCGCGGCGCCACGCGATCCTGGCGGGCGCGACGGGAGGCCCGACCGCGGGACCCGGGGCGCGGACGCCAGGAGGCGCGACGCCGGGCGGCGGACGAGGGACCAAAAGCCGAGACCGAGCAGGCGGTGTGCCGGCTCGGTCTCGTGTGGTGCGGGTTTGGGTTCCCGCGGGGTGGAGGCGAGGGGGATCGAACCCCTGACCTTCGCGCTGCCAGCGCGACGCTCTCCCAGCTGAGCTACGCCCCCAGGTCGTTTGGTGGGCGGAGTGTCTAACAGCGAAGCCCCCGGCTCGTCAAGCCCCTTCGCGTGAGCGCACTCCCATGGCGGCGGCACCGACAGGTTGCGACAGGCCCCTGGCAGAGAGTACACCGCTTCAATCCGCTCCCGGCGGACCTTTTTCCTCGCTCTTCTTCTCGCTTTCCCTGCCCTCCGCCGAGCCTCGGCCCGGGCACCTGGCAACACTCACGGGCCTACCGCCGGCCTCTCCGACCGGGCGAACCACCGCGATGGATCTCAAGGAACTCTTCGAACAGGGCGGGCCCCTGATGTGGGCCATCTTGGTCGCCTCGATCGTGGGCGTCGGCATCTTCTTCGAGCGGCTGTGGTCGACCCAGCGGTCCAAGGTGCTGCCCCGGGCCTTCGTCGACCGCATCCGCGCCCTCGTCGCCAAGGGCAAGGTCAACGAGGCGCTGCTGCTGTGCGAGGAGAACGCCTCGTCGATCGCCCTCGTGATCGCCTCCGCGCTCCGCGCGTTCGAGCACAGCACCACCCGCGCCGACATCAAGGAGGCCGTCGAGGAGGTGGGCGCCCGCGAGATCGCCCACATGGACCGCAACGTCGAGATCGTCGGCACCGTCGCCACCATCTCGCCGCTGCTCGGCCTCCTCGGCACCGTCGTCGGCATGATCCAGGTGTTCCGCAACTTCGTCGAGGCCTACGCCTCCGGCGCGGTCGGCCCTGACACCTTCGCCCAGGGCATCTGGCAGGCCCTCATCACCACCGCCTACGGCCTCACCGTGGCGATCCCGATGCTGCTCCTCTACCGCGTGCTGCTCGACCGCACCAACAAGCTGGTGCTCGAGATGGAGGAGGACGCGATGGCGATCGTCAACCTGCTCGAGGACGGTCGGCGCGCCGCCAAGGCCCGCCCTGCCGCCGCGCAGGTGGCCGAGCCCCGGCCCGCGCCCGCCGAGGTGACCCCGTGAACTTCCGCGGCAAGGCCGGTCGCAAGCGCCCCGGCAGCGGCGGCAACCTGGTCGACCTGACGCCGCTCATCGACGTCACCTTCCAGCTGCTCATCTTCTTCCTGCTGACCGCGACCTTCAACACCGACAGCGCCTTCAAGGTCAAGCTGCCCAAGGCCTCGAGCAACGAGCCCGCCAGCGAGGCCAAGGCCATGGTGGTCGAGATCAGCGAGGACGGCCGGTTCGAGGTCGACCGCGTCGTCGTCGACGACCGCGAGCTGCAGATGCGCCTGTGCAACGCCGCCAAGGACAACAAGGTGTCGACGGTCAACATCAAGGCCGACCAGAACACCCGCCACGAGAAGGTCGTGCAGGCGATGGACGTGGCCAAGCTGTGCGGCATCGAGAAGCTCGGCATCCTCCACCGCCACTGAGCCTTCGGGACATGTCCTCCGGGACATACTAACCCGACAGGCATGGCCCGGGATGTTTGACCCGACAGACATGTCCCTCGGGACAGCCTGAGCCTAACAGACATGTCCCTCGGGATAGCCTGAGCCCGACGGACCTGTCCTCGCGGCCATCTCGCCTTCGGCGCAGCCCGCATGTCGGCCGCGCCCGCGGACGGCCCGCGCCATCGTCGCGTCCGCTCGACCTGCCCTGTGACGGCTGTCCGTCACTGCACGGGTGCGCAGCATCGCGCGCTCGCGCGGGCGCTCTCGCCGATTTTTTGCCCCGATCGATCACCCCGGCCAAGGTCGGCCCGCTCCCATGCAATGGGTCAACCGGATCTTGCTCGCCGCGCTGCTCGCGTTCGCGATCGCCTACCTGCCGCAGCACGTCGCCACCGGCGGCAGCGCCGAGGACCTCGCGCGCGTGGAGAAGGAGCACGCCTCGCTGCGCCGCGGCAACGAGCGGCTGCAGGGCGACATCGAGGCCCTGCGCGCCGAGATCGCCGCGCTCAAGCGCGACCCGGAAGAGGTCGCGCGGATCGCCCGCGAGGACCTCAACCTGATCCGGCCCGGTGAAGTGGTGTTCGAGATCCGCCGCGACGACAAGACCAAGCCATGACCACGCTCGCCCGCACCCTCCACGGCCTCCGCCTCCGCGCCCGCGAGCGCTGGAGCCTCCTCGTCCTGCTCGCCACCTGGCTGGTGCTGGCCGTGGGCGTCGCCACGCCGACCGCCTTCGACGAGGGCAGCCCGGCCCTGGCCGCCTCGCTGACGGTGTTCGCCGCCACCCTCGTGCGCGCGCTGGTCCGCGAGCTGCGGCCCAACGCCGCCACCTACTCGCAGACCCACGAGCTCGAGCTCGGCCTGCTGATCATCACCGGCACCTACCTCCTGATCGCCGTCACCGGCGGCCTCGCCAGCCCGGCCCACCCGCTGGTCTACGCCCTCGCCTCGTTCCTGCTGCTGCTCCACCGCGCGCGCTGGATCGCCGGCGTGTGGCTGGCCTCGATCGCCCTGCTCGAGATCCTCGTCGGCTGGTCTTCGGGACATGCTCAAGGGGCCAGGATCGCCTTCCACCTCAGCTACATCGCCTTCTTCGCCGCCGGCAACCTGCTGATCCTCGGCGCGCTGGTCCGGCGCCTGCGGGGTGAGCACGCCCAGCGGCTCGCCGACGAGCTGTCGAACATCCGCCAGGAGGCCCGCGATTTCCGCCTGGTCGCCGCCGCGACCCCGCGCAAGAGCCGGGACGCCGAGGAGGCGCAGCTGACCCAGTCGGCCGTGCACGCGATCCACGAGCAGGTCGCGTTCAGCCTCGAGCTCATCCGCGGCGACCTCGAGCTGCACACCTGCGCGCTGGTGTGGATGTCCGAGGAGGAGCTCGTGCTCAAGCGGGCCGCCTCGGCCTCCAAGGCGCTGGTCGCCGCGCCCGAGCTGGCCAACCCGGGCGTGCTCGCGGGGCTGCTGCGCAACCCGAAGACGCTCGTCCTCAAGAACATGTCGGAGAAGCACCTGCCGCCGTACTACGGCGCCCCGGTCGCAGTCACCGACCTGTGCGCCGTGCCGCTGGTCCGCGGCGAGCGGCTGCTCGGGATCCTGTGCGCCGACCGCATCGACGGCAAGCCGTTCACCAGCGCCGATCAGGACAAGCTGACCTCCGCGGCGCAGCACGTGCTGCGCACCGTCGACCACGAGCGGGCCTTCATCACCGCCATGCGCAGCCGCTACGAGCACGAGCAGCTGTACCGCGCCAGCGAGCTGCTGAGCGGCGCGCTCGGGCTCGAGGCGCTGTACGGCAAGAGCTTCGAGGCGATCCGCGCCATCGCCCCCTACGACCTCGCCGCGATCTCGACCTACGACGAGCACGCCGAGGCCCACCGCGTGCTCGCCGTCGACGTCCCCGGCGACCGCGACCCGACCCACGGCGGCAGCTGGCGCAGCATCGCCGAGTCGCTGCGCGACCGCGTGTTCGAGCACGGCTCCGGCCTGGTCGCCATGGCGACCAAGAACCGCCACTTCATGCCGGCCGCCGACGAGCGCGTCGAGCCCGACACCGTCGTGTTCGACGTCCACACCCGCCTGCGCCCGGCCCAGAGCGTGCTGGTCCTGCCGCTGCTCCACGGCGACAAGGTCCTCGGCACCCTCACCCTCGCCGCCGTGCGCGAGCGGCAGTTCCCGCGGGCCACCCGCGAGATCCTCCGCGTCCTCTCGCACCAGCTCAGCGTCGGCCTGCAGAACGCGCGCATGTACCGGGCCATGGAGGAGCGCGCCACCACCGACGGCCTCACCGGCCTCACCAACCACCGCGCCTTCCAGGAGCGCCTGGCCCAGATCCACGCCCTGGCCGAACGGACAGGTCGCAACTTCTCCCTGATCCTCACCGACATCGACCACTTCAAGCGGGTCAACGACACCTACGGCCACCCGATCGGCGACGCCGTGCTGAAGCGCGTCGCCGCGGTGTTCGCCGGCCGCGCGCGCAAGGTCGACATCGTCGCCCGCTACGGCGGCGAGGAGTTCGTGCTGGTCCTGCCCGACACCGACGCCGAGGGCGCTGCCATCTTCGCCAACAAGCTGCGCGAGGAGGTCGCCGCCCAGACCATGACCAGCGACCAGGGCCCGTTCGCCGTCACGGTCTCCATGGGCGTCGCTCAGTACCCGATCGACGGCCACGCCACCGCCGAGCTCATCGAGCGCGCCGACCAGGCGCTCTACCACTGCAAGCACAACGGCCGGAACTGCGTCACCCGGGCCGGCTCGCTGTGAGCGCCGG
Source organism: Nannocystis bainbridge (assembly GCF_028368995.1). Taxonomy (GTDB): domain Bacteria; phylum Myxococcota_A; class Polyangia; order Nannocystales; family Nannocystaceae; genus Nannocystis; species Nannocystis bainbridge. The sequence goes on from NZ_JAQNDL010000001.1 coordinate 3,159,227, forward strand.
CGCGCCCGGCCATCCGCCACCGATCTGCCATACTGATCCCATGCGATTCACCTGGCTCGTCCCCCTCCTCCTGGTGTTCGCCCCGGCCTGCACCGAGCAGCACAACTACAGCGAAGGCGAGATCTGCGTCGACGCCCCCGCGCTCGCCTCGTTCGCCGCCGGCGACGAGCTCGAGATCGTGGTCGTGCTCGACGACTGCATGGCCTGCCCCAAGGACTTCAACGCCAACTGCGAGGTCGACCGCCAGGGCAGCACGATCAACCTCCACGCCGGCGGCGTCTACACCCAGCGCAGCGGCCCCTGCGACACCTGCCTGACCCTTTCCATCGCCTGCGTCGTCGGCGGCCTCGAGCCCGGCAACTACACCATCCGCAGCGGCGACCAGAAGCTCGAGGTCAGTCTCCCGCAGGCCGACGCCCCCAGCCTCGACGCGACCTGCGACGCCGTGAAGTGGTGAGCCGCGGCGCGACCGGTTCTCCTGTCCTTCGGGCCAGGTTATCTGAAGCGCGCGACTCGACGGGGCGAGACGAGACACCTGCTGGAGGTGACGAGTTCGCGCGGAGTGATGCTCGCGCGGGTCACGGGCGGGTTCCAGTTCCGCACGTCTCGATGCCGCGCGTGGAGCAGACCTGCGCGGGGCAGGCCCTGACGGGGAGCGTCTCGCGGATCCCTGGTCGGCGCGTCCCCAGCCTCACCGCAGCGTGATGCGCACCGGGCAGTGGTCGGACACCGTGGGCAGCTTCGCCGGCTCCGCCGTCTGGACCGCGCACCCCAGCGCCGCGCACATGCCCAGGACCTCGGGTGTCCCGAAGGACAGGTCCTTCCCGCCGAGGAAATGATCGAGCAGGCTCGCCTCCCAGCGCCGCACCTTCGACTTCGGCCGCCAGTACTCCGTGCAGCCGAGCACTCCGGTCGGCAGCTGCAGCCCCTCGCGCTCGACCATGCCGTCGATGAAGCGCCGCTCCTCGTCCTCCGCCTCGAGGTAGCCCGTCGTGTTGAAGTCGCCCGCGACCACGACCTCGCCGCCGAACTCCTCGCGCAGCCGCGGCAGGATCGACGACAGCCACTGCCACTGCTGCTTGCGCCGGGCCCACCGCTCCGGCTTGCCGCCCGAATCGAAGTGCACCGACACCAGCGCCAGCGTCCGCCCCCTGGCCGTGCGCAGCGAGGTCAGCGACGCCGGCGCCTGTCCCAGAGGACATTTTTCGCCCTCGCTGAGCGGCCGGTGCTCCTTCAGCTCGAGCCGCGCCGCGTCGTACACCACCCCGACGTGCAGCCGCCCCTTGCTGTTGCCGCGGCACGACGCCGTCAACGCCGCCCCGTAGCGCCGCCCCGTCAGCGCGTTCGCCCGGTCCAGCACCGCAAACAGCCGCGCGGGCTCGCGGATCTCCTGCACCGCGAACGCGTCCGCGTTCAGCTCGGCGATCGCCGCCGCGACCTCCTCCGGATCGGTCTTCTTGTCCGGGAACGTCCGGATATTAAAAGTCCCGAGCACCAGCGGCGCCTCGCGGCGGTACCACAACAGCAGCAGCGCGATCGCCACCAGCAGCGCCCACGGCCACACCCGGCGACGACGGCGACGACGACGGCGCTCCTGCATCTCGGCATCGACGGTAGACGCCGCCGCGGGCGCCCACAAGACGGCGAGATCGCGCCCTCAGCCGTCGCGGGGCTCGCGGAGCAGGCGCATGCGGACGTGCTGGTGTTGCCGCCGCTTGTACTCGGCGTGCGAGCTCTCGCCCTGCTCGTTGGCCTCGGCGGTGCGCTTGTCCATCACCTGGAACTCCGCGAGCACGAACACCACCCGGCCGCGGCGTTCGTCGTGGTCGTGGGGCAGCAGCGCGTCGACGCGGACCGGCAGGTCGGCGACGAAGTTGAGCACGTGGAAGCCCTTGCCCGAGAACTCGTTGCCCGGCTGCGGGTGGTTGGCCGCGTCGGTGTCGAACGTCGTGTCGCCGAGGACCTTGAGGCTGTGGAGGTCGATCAGCGTGTTGACCGTCTGGTCGGGCACCACGTAGTTGAACGGGATACAGCGGTGCAGCATGATCCGCAGCGTCGGCACCAGGTCGTCGGGGTCGCGGACGATCAGGCGGAAGCGCAGGCGGTCGAACACGCGCGCCGCATTGGTCTCGCGCTTCAGCAGCAGCTTGGTCAGCTGCGACTCCTTCGACTTGCGCGACCACGAGAACTCGACCACCGGCACCCCGGCGGTGCGCAGCTCGTCGAACATGCGGGTCACGCTCTCCTCGACCAGCGAGAAGATCTCCGAGTCGGAGATCGCCAGCGACGCCCGCATCTCCCGCGCCTCGAGGTGATACAGGATGTGCATCACCTTGAGCACGGTGCAGGCCTGGCGCTGGTGGGCGCCGGCCTTGCCGGAGGCGATCCGCGGCAGCTGCACCCACGGCACCTTGTCGGCGATCGTGTCGTCGAGGCGCAGCTTGAGCACGTCGCTGATGTAGCGGACGGCCTGTTGGCGCAGATCGGCCAGGCGGGCCTCGTCGCGGGGGTCGCTGAGCTCGAGCCCGTTGAGCGCGAGCAGGCGGACCACGTCCTCGTCGGAGGTCACCGCCAGGCGGTGCCAGTCGATGACCGACTGCCCGCGCAGCAGCAGCTGGATCTCGTTGATGTCCTGCAGCGACAGCTCGGCGTGCTCGCCGCCCTGCGCGGCCTCGCGCCACAGCGCTTGCGAGGCCAAAAAGGCGCCGAACGGATCGGAGCGCTGCGGAGGCCTGGCCATTCGCGCGGCAGCCCGGCTAGCCGCTTACGTGCCGTGAGAAGCGGAGGGTACCGACGAGCAGACCGATCGTGACGAGGGCGGCACAGATGTTTCCGAGGTAAGCGGTCATGAACCTTGTTGCTCCAGTCCTTGCAATCGTGTGCTCAGGACTTATCACGGAATCGGGCGAGGTCGGAAAAAGTGGGAGATGTAGGACAATCTCGGCGAGGACTCAGACCAAGGTTCAGTTCAAGGAGATCGGGGCGAGGGAGCCGTAAATCAAGCAGGAGCAGCGGGATTTCAGGCCTGTAATCCGGGTCGCGGGCGCGATCCTGGAGCCTGAAGGCGCCAGGCCCCCGTCTTCTGGGGCCAGAACGCCGGATGGCAGATAACACATTCCTGTGGCCGTTGGAAAGTCCCACAGCCGCGCAAAACGCGCAAGAACGCTGGCGCGGCCCGCGAAGGCCGTTTCGGCACACGCAGGCGCACTCGGCACGGATGGCCAGGCGCGCGCGGGAGCGCTACTGTGACGCCATGCGCGACCCCGAGGACGACGATGTGCCCCCCCGCGACGACCGCCTCGGGTTCACCTCGAGCAACTTCCGGCGCAAGCTCGGCGAAGGCCTCGCCGGCCTGCTCGACCCCGACGGCGCGATCGGCAAGGGCAAAGACCTCGTGACCGGGGTGACCCAGGCGACCAAAAACGAGGTCGTACGGATGGTCAGCGCCGAGGTCCGCCAGTTCCTCGACGGCATGGACACCGTCGAGTTGTTGCAGCGAGTCATCGCCGGCCTGGTGATCGACGTGAAGGCCGAGATCCGGTTCTCGATCGATCCCGAGGGCCAGCTGAAGTCGGCGATCAAGGCCGAAAAGGCGACCCAGCGGGCCAAGGAGCCGTCGGCCCCGCAGGCGTCGCAGCCGCCTCAGCCGTCGCAGCCCTCGCCGCCCTCCCCAGGGGCCGGCGCCGCGACGACACCACCACCGGCGCCGCCGAGCTCCCGGGCCCCCAAGGAGTGAGCCTCAGCTCTGCGTCGACGGGTCGACCGGCACGACCTTGTTGTCGCCGTCGTCGTCGGGCAGCCCGAGCTTCTTCTTGACCGCCTTGTAGATGTCGGCCCCGAGCTTGAGCCCAAAGCCGGTGATGATGGCATTGACGAGGAGTCGCATGGCCGGCAGCGTAGCAGCTAGGACCCGGTCGACCTGACGCGGGTCCCTGCATCATCACTCCAGGCGCTCCAGGCGCCTCGCCCGGAGCGCGGGCCTCAGGCGGGGATCACGCAGACCCCGACATCCTCATAGTTGGGCGGTGCCATGCCCATCTCGAAGAACGGCGTGCACTCCTCGCCCGTCTGGCACGGCCCGTTGCCGCCGCTGACCGGGCAGAACGGAGTGCAGCAGCCGGTCGACATCGGCGGGCAATTGGCGACCGCGGCCGTGGCCGCGCAGAAGCCGCCCTTCTGACATTGATTGATGTACTGGCACTCGTCGCCCGGCCCGCCCTCGCCGGCCATCGCCGACTCCTTGAAGCACACGAACAGGTCGCCGGCCGAGTTGTAACAGCCCTGTCCTTCGGGACAGTCCTGCACGAGCGGGTCGCACGAGCCGAGGCAGATCGGCAGCGAGCCGTCGTTGTAGACCACGCAGTTGGCCGTCGGCGTGTCGGGGCAATTGTCGTTGGCGTCGCAGAACTCGACGCACACCCCGCCCTTGCCCTCCTCGTCGGTCAGCAGGCAGATGTTGCCGAGCGCGCAATTGTCGACGCCGGTGTACTTGCCGTCCACGACGTCGCACGGGTCGCCGACCACGCCCTCGCCGCCGATCTCGACGCAGGTGTTGACGCCCCACGGCTCGCCCTCGGCCGGCGCGACCGCCGTGCACTTCTGTCCTTCGGGACAGTCCTGCGCCCGCGGGTCGCACTGGCCGCTGATCCCGCCGTCGGGCGGGACGATGAAGCCCGCGCTGGTGCCGGTCCCGGCCTCGGAGGTGCTGGTCGGATTCGTCGGCCCACCGCTGGCGCTGGTGCCGCTGTCGGTCCCGTCCGTGGTCGAGGTCGCTCCGGGCTCCGTCGTCTCCGGATCCTCGCCGTCGTCCTGGTCGTCGGGATTGCTGGTCGGGCCAGACGCGCTCGTCGCGGTCATCATCCCGGACTTGTCGCCACACGCGCCCAAAGCGACCACGGCGGCGGATACGAACCAGAGTTGAAGCGATCTCATGAGCGGGCCTCCAGTCGGGCACGCTATCACAGAAAGCAGCAAAAGCTCGAAACCTCCCGGGAGGATCGGAGGTCTAAGGCCGCCTTCCGCCGAGGCCGACGTCCGAGAGCGCCGCGAGCGTCGCCATCAGCTCCTCGCGGACCTCCGGCGAAAGCCCCGGATCGGCCACGGCTGCCTCCAGGTGCCCGATCCGCGGCAACCATGTCGCGTGGGCCGACTCGTCGAAGGCCACGCCCGCGGGGGTCAGCGCCGCGGCCTCATCGCGCAACGCCTGCGCCTCGCTCAGCGAGATCGGTGGCGCCTTGGTGACGACGATCGGCGGCAGTTCGGCGGACACCTCGTTCGCGCGCGCCGGCTCGACCTCCGACGCGTCGGCCTGCAGCCCTTGCAGCGCCACGGCCGCGACCACACCGAGCGCTGCCGCGGCCAGCATCGACGGCCACTGGCGCCACCGCGGCTCCGGCAGGCTCCGGCGACAGCCCTCGGCGGTTCGCCGCTCCACGCCGGGCGCGATCGCCGGCCGCGAACTGTCGCGGCGGTCCCTTCGCCCCTGCCGCCTCTCGAGATCCGGACCCATGTCGGCAGGGTCGCGGGGGCCGGGCCGGCGGGCAAATTTCAGGCTCCAGCGGCCCTGTCGGGCGGCCCTGCGGGCGCCCCTTCGCAGTTCCGCATAGCTTGACCTGAGCAAATTGTTTGTATACACCCGTTCAGTGTCGAAGGCGTGATCTCCGCAGTCGCCGCAGGAGGCTCTCCCCGTGAAACCCCAGCTCACCCACCGCCAGCAGCAAGCGCTCGACTTCATCTCCTCCTGCCTGGAGGCGAACGGGTACCCGCCCACGCTGCGCGAAATCGGCGAGCACATGGGGATTCGCTCGACCAACGGGGTCAACGACCACCTCAAGGCGCTCGAGCGCAAGGGGTACCTGCTCCGCGAGGAGCTCAAGAGCCGCGCGCTGCGCCCGGTGGATGCGCCGGAGAGCGCCGCGCGGGCCCGCGCCACCGAGATCCCGATCCTCGGGCGCGTCGCCGCCGGTCAGCCGATCCTGGCTGACGAGAACGTCACCAACCGGATCAGCGTCGACCAGTTCTTCCTCCACGGCAATCAGCCGCGCGAGGTGTTCGGCCTCGTCGTCCACGGCGAGAGCATGATCGAGGACGGAATCTTCGACGGCGATTACGTGTTCGTCCGTCGCCAGGCCAACGCCGAGCGGGGCGAGATCGTCGTGGCGATGATCGAGGGCGAGGTGACGTGCAAGCGTTACTACCTCGAAGGCGACCGGATCCGTCTGCAGCCCGGCAACGCGGCGATGCAACCGATCTTCGTCCACCGCGGCGATCATCGCGCCTTCGAGTTGGTTGGCAAGGTCATCGGCGTCTACCGCAGCCTCCACTAGCGCGCCGGCAGTTTCGCCGCTGCCGCCGCCGTGAGGCCAAGCAGCCGCGGCGGCGAGCCCTTACGAAATATTTCCGCTACAGTGTTGCCCGTGTCGCGGCCGCCCACACCTGGCGCTCTCGCGCCTGGGGACCGCAGTCGGCGTCGTCGGGGCGTCGGACCTCTCGCGCTCCTCGGCTGCTTCCTGTTCTCTGCGGGCCTCAACGTGGCCGCGGTGAGCACGAGCCTGCTGGTGCTGATCCGCGCCGACGACCGCGTCGCCTCGCACCCGGTCGCGCGCAAGCCCGCGTGCGTCAACGGCTACGAGCGCGGCGTCGACCTGCTGGAGAAGGCGCTGTCGGGCGACGAGGGCCGACTCTACGACGGCCTCCTGCACACCATCGTCGACGGCAAGTGCGAGACCGAGGTGATCGTCGCATTGGTCGACGACAAGGACCCGGTCGATCCGCTGGCCGAGCTCGACGACCCCGACCTGCCGGAGCCGCGCAAGAAAGAGCGCGAGAAGAAAAAGAAGGAAGAGGAGAAGCCGCCCGAGCCGCTGCCGGTCGAGGAGCCGAAGCCCGAGGAGAAGAAGAAGGAAGAGGAGCAGCCGAAGCCCGAGGAGGAGCAGCCGAAGGAGAAGATCGACTTCGAGCTGCTGCAGCTCAAGATGGTCGAGCAGCTCGAGGAGAAGGACGAGAAGGAGTCCCCCGACGACGCCCACTACCTCTCCAACGTCAACCGCGACGTCACCGAAGAGACCCGGGCCGAGATGACCAACCTGCAGCGGGACGCCGAGCAGGCCAAGGCCTCGCAGCAGGAGCCGAGCGAAGAGCCCACCAAGGGCATGGCCAACGAAGAGAAGATCGCCGAGACGCGCGAGCAGAAGAGCCAGCTCGCGCAGGAGGCCCCCAAGGTCCAGCAGAGCCCGGAGACCAAGATCCCGGAGCAGAACGACCCGCGGGCCAAGAGCAACCTGGCGATGCGCGACCTGGCCCCGCGCGAGCACTCGCCCGAGATGCTCAAGCACGAGGCCGTCGCCGACGCCGCCAACTCCGGCGAGCTCGCGCCCGACAAGAAGTCCGCCGCCGCGGTCATGCAGCGCAACAAGCAGCAGGCCGGCTCGTCGGACACCAAATCACCTGTCCTTCGGTTCAGGTTGTCGGCCAACGAGATGAACGCGCTGTTCGGGCGCGACATCGCCGAGAAGAAGGACCTCGTGTCCCAGCGCCAGTCGAAGAAGAAGGGCATCTGGGAGGAGGCGCGCGAGCTGTATCAGTCGCCGCTCGAGAACATGGTCCCCGAGGTCCGGCCCGGCAACCAGACCGCGCTGCGCTCGCGCAAGCACCCGTTCGCCCAGTTCATCGCCACGATGCACCGGACGATCCACGACAAGTGGGCGTTCGGCTTCCTCGAGCAGCTCGACACGATGGGCCGCGGCAACGCGCTCAACAAGCCCGACCTGTGGACCCGCGTCGAGATCGTGCTCAACAGCGACGGCTCGCTCGACAAGCTGCGGACGGTCCGTTACTCCGGCAACATGCAGTTCGACGGGGCCGCGCGCGAGGTCGTGCGCAACGCCGGGCCCTACCCGCAGCCGCCGCGCGAGATCTTGAGCGGCAACGGCAAGGTCTACATCCACTGGGCGTTCCACCGCGACGAGCGGGCCTGCGGCACCTTCGGCGCCGAGCCGTTCATCCTCGACAACTCCGGTCAGGGCGAGCGACCCGATCCGAACCGGGCTGTCCGTCCGGCCAGCTCCGAGTCGGAGGCGAATGCGTCGCGGCGGCTCGCGCGTCAAGCGGGCCCGGCCGCGCCCGGGCCGTCCGGTCCCGAGGGCCCGTCGGCCCCCGGCGGCCACAACCATGAGCACGGCGAGGGCGACGGTCACAACCACGGCACCCCGCCCGAGCAGGGCAGCAGCGGCGACCAGCCCGACGCCGAGGCCAAGCACGCCGCCAACGCCTGGCTCAAGGTGTTCGCCGCCCGCGACGCCGCCAAGCTGGCCGCGCGCGCCAGCCTGCCGTTCGTCATCGGCGACCAGGTGGTCGCTCGCACCCGCGAGGAGCTGCAAGGTGTCCTTCAGGCCATGCTCGACGAGGCCGGCAGCGGCGCGCCGGGAGCGGCCGAGGTCTTCACCGCCTCCGGCCTGCGCAAGCGCTTCGGCAGCGTCCCCGCCGGCGTGCAGGAGGGCCTCGGCCGCAACTACGCGGTCAGCAAGGTCCGCGGCGAACCCTTCATCCTGATCCTCGAGCGCCGCTTCGGCGACTGGCGCGTCGTCGGCGTCGCCCGCTGAGTCGGCGTCACGTACCCGGACTCCGCTGCAGCGGCAGCGCCCCCACGAGCTGGCGCAGGCCGCCGCGTCCGCGGATCTCGTGAGTGCGGCCCCGAGTCGCGCGTGGACCCCGATGACCTGTACTCCGCGGCGAACCTCGTCGCGTGGCGCTCGCCGAGTCATGCATGCAGCGAGCGGCGGCTCGCGGCGCAATTTGCGAGGCGGACTCGAGCACACCGAAGCCCGCTGCTCGCCCGCCTCCCGGGACATGTCCTTTCAGACAGGAATGACGGTCCCATGAACGTCGTTTGCGCGGCACGGGCGGGCGGGTGCGCGAGCGAGGCGTCCGCGCGTCCACGCGCCGCAGCCCGGGAAACTCCGCTGGGGAGGCGCCTGGACAGGCGTGCGAGCCTTCGCTACAAGAGGTGCCTGTTGGAGCGCCTCGATCATGGCTGACACACACCTCGCTCAGATGTTTTTCGACCGCGCCCGCTCCGAGGGCCAGAGCCCGGGCTATCGCGTCCGCCAGGGCAACGCCTACGTCGACGTGCCCTTCGGCGAGGCCGCCGATCGCGTCGAGGCGATCGCCGCCGGCGTGCTGAAGGGCGGCCACGCGCCCGCGATCGGCACCTGCGTCACGATCATGGCCAACACCCGACTCGAGTGGATCCTCGCCGACTGGGCCCTGCTGTCGCTCGGCTACCGCACCGTCCCGATCTACGTCAGCCTGCTGCCGCCCGAGATCGGCTACATCCACGCCGACACCAAGGCCGAGCTGCTGGTGGTCGAGAACAAGGAGATGCTCGACAAGGTGCGCGCGGCTCAGCGCGGCTTCACCTTCTTCGAGATCGAGTACCCGGCCGACGCGATCAAGCTCAAGCGCTTCATCGTCCTCGACCCGACCGGCATCGCCCCCGGGGACGACTGGGAGAGCCTGGCCGACGTCGAGGCCCGCGGCCGCGCCGCGCTGGCCGAGACGAAGGGCGAGCGCGACAAGCGGATGCAGGCGATCCAGCGCTCCGACGTCGCCACGTACACGTACACCTCCGGCACCACCGGCCCCCCGAAGGGCGTCATCCAGACCCACGGGAACATGCTGAGCATGCTCGAGAACGTCGAGGAGGTCGGCATGTTCAGCGACAAGGCGCGGGTCGGCGGCGCCTTCCTGTTCTTGCCGCTGGCGCACTCGTTCGGCCGCCTCGTCGAGTTCGGCGGCGCCTTCTTCCGCTGCAAGATCGTCCTGTCGTCGATCGCCACCGTCGCCGAGGACCTCGGCCTCGCGCGCCCCGGCTTCCTGCCCGCGGCCCCGCGGGTGTACGAGCGCGTCTACGGCAAGATCATGACCACGGTCGCCTCGAGCCCGGCGCTGCGGCAGAAGATCTTCCACTGGGCGCTCGGCGTCGGCAAGGCGACGATCCCCTACCGCCAGAAGAACAAGTCGCTGCCGCTCGCGCTCGGCATCAAGTACGGCCTGGCCGACCGCCTGGTGTTCTCGAAGCTCAAGGCCAAGCTCGGCATGGACCGCATGCACGTGCTGCTGTCCGGCTCGGCGCCGCTGCCGAAGGAGGTCGGCGAGTTCTTCATCGCGCTCGGCCTCAACGTGTGCGAGGCCTACGGCCTGACCGAGACCTGCCCCGGCCTCACCACCAACCGCCCCAACAACTGGAAGATCGGCACCGTCGGTCCGGCCATCAAGGGCGTTTCCCTGCGCCTCGCCGAGGACGGCGAGATCCTCGCCAAGGGCCCCAACGTCGTCGGCGGCTACCTCAACCGGCCCGACGCCACCGCCGAGGCGTGGGACAGCGAAGGCTGGTTCCACACCGGCGACATCGGCGAGTTCGACGAGGACATGCACCTGCGGATCACCGACCGCAAGAAGGACCTCATCAAGACCAGCGGCGGCAAGTACGTCGCCCCGCAGAAGATCGAGGCCCTGCTCAAGACCAAGCCGATCCTCAGCGAGGCGGTCGTCATCGGCGACGGTCGCAAGTACTGCGTCGTCCTCGTCACCGTCGACAAGGAGAAGCTCGCCGCCTGGTCGCAGCGCACCGGTAACCCCGCCGACATCAACAGCGGCGCCGTGCAGAAGGAAGTCCAGGGCTACCTCGACGAGGTCAACCAGAGCCTCGCCTCGTTCGAGTCGATCAAGTACTTCAAGATCGCCCCCGAGGAGTTCACGGTCGACAATGGCATGCTGACGGCCTCGTTCAAGGTCAAGCGCAAGGAGGTCTCCAAGCGCTACAAGGCCCTGATCGACTCGATGTTCTCGGCCGGCAAGGAGTGAGCTGACCGCTCCGCCATGTCCGATCGGACATGGCACAAGAGACATGGCGCCGAGGACATGCCCTCGGCGCCATCTTCATTTCTGCCGCAAGAGCGTCACAGCGGCTTGTCGAACGTGCCCAGGTCGACGTAGGCGCGGTCCTTCATGATCACGAACGGCCGCTCCTCGAACTTCAGCTGGCCCTTGCCGTCGTGCTGCACGATCTGCAGCTTGCCCATGCCGTAGCCCATGGGGCCGCGGCTGAAGTAGTGGGCCTCGAGCTTGTACGGGAACGCCTTCGGCTCGCCCTCGATCGTGAAGCACTCCGGCCCGTAGCCGGTCGTCACGTCGGCGTACAGCTCGCCGCCGCTCGGCAGCCGCTTCTGTGAGTAAAACGCGTGGTCCTTGCGCCCGTCGTGGACGTGGAAGTCGACGTCGTTGGCGTCCGTCTCCCAGTTGATCACGAACCGCGTCGACGGCCCCTTCGGCAGCGCGATGTTCAGGCCGTCGAGCGTGGCCCGCACGGTGAACTCCACCGAAGGATCGGCGTGGATCCACGCCACGGCGATGAGCCCCAGGTCCTCGCGCAAGATCTTGTCGACCCCGGCGAAGCGGCCCCACGGGTACGTGCGCGTGGCCCCGGCCTTGATCGCCTCGAACGCCTCCTTGTGCTTGCCCGCCTTGAGCAGCGCGTAGGCGTGGAGCCGGTGGCTCGACGGGTGGTCGGGCCGCGACTCGACCGCCTTGGCGAAGGTATCGACCGCCAGCGCCGAGCCGGACTGGCCCAGCCGCTCGAGCCGCGCGCCGACGTAGCGCCGCAGGTCGGCGCGCGACGGGAACAGGTCGATGATCGAGCCGTAGGCGCGCGCCGCCGTGATCGCGTCGCCCGCCGACTCGGCCGCCTCGCCGAGAGCGATCAACGCCAGCACGTCGCCCGGGTCCTGCTCGTGCCACTCGAGCGCGAGCGCGACGGCCCCGCGCGCGTCCTTCTGGCGCAGCTTCTCGGCCACGTCGAAGAACTTGCCGGTGTACGGGCTGTCGCCGGTGCGCTCGGCCTCGGCGAGATCGGCCTGCCGCTGCGCGTCCTGCTGGCGCAGGCGGGCCTCCACTTCCTGCTGCGCGGCCCGCTGGATCGCCAGCTCCGCGGGCGACGGCGGCGGCGGCGGCGTGTAGTCGGCCGGCACGCCGCCCCCGGGTTCGAGCACGAATGGATACGTCACGTTTACCGAGCCGCCGCCCGCCGGCTTGGGGAACGTCCAGCGCCGCACCGCCTGGGCCATGCACGATCCCACCTGTGCATCTCGCATCGTGCTCTCGGACACCACCGCGGTCGGCACCTTGCCCGTGCCGCCGATGACGAACTGGATCGCCACGCGACCCTGCGCCCCCGGATCGCGCGCCAGCGCCTGGTTGTAGCAGTAGCGGATCTCGTTGATGTGGGCGCGGACGATCCGGCGAATGATGTCCTTGTCGAGCGCCCCCTGCACCTCGGCCTTGGCCTGCCGCACCGTCGGCACCCGCGTGCCGCGACCGCCGAAGCCCGCCCCCGCGCCGCGTCCGTAACCCGAGCCGGTGCCACCGCCACCGCCGCGCCCGATCAGCCCGGTGTTGCCGAGGCCGATCGTGCCCTCGCCCGTGCCGCCGCCGCCGCGACCGGTGCCGACGAGCCCGAGCCCGCCGACGCCGTACGCCTCGCCGACCTCGGTGCCCGTCAGCCCGCCCCACACGTCGGCGTCGTCGTTGCCGACCGCGAACGCCCCGCCGTACGGGCTGGCCAGGAAATGACCTGCCTCTTGGGACATGACCCCGAGGATCCCTGCGTTGCGCTGCGCCATCTCCGGGTCGAAGTTGCGCGCCATCATCGGGATGGCGTCGCGCTGCGGCTCGGCGGCCGGGGCCTTGAACTCCTCGCGCCGCACCAGCGTGCCCGGATCGGGCTTCTGCGCCGGCACCGGCACCGGCGCCGACTTGCGGTTGTAGAGCTCGACCCCGGTCGCGCCGACGGTGAGGATGTCGGCCAGCGCGTTGCGGTCGATGTTGAAGCGCTGATAGTCCCACTCCGACTCGAGCACCAGCAGCGCGGTGAAGTCGCTGAGCACGCGGTATTTGGTCGAGAGATCGACGATCGTCTTCTGCAGCCCAGCCCGCGCCGCGGTGTCGGTCTCCGCCAGGCTCGAGCGCTGCGCCTGCAGCCGCTCGACCTGGGCCCGCACCCACGCGCGCTCGAGCAGCGGCCGCTCGACCGCCGTCGTCGCCACCTCGGCCTCGATCCGGTCCTTGCCCTCGATCACCACCCGCATCGCCGCCTCGGCCGGCAGGTCGGCGTAGACCAGCATCTCGTCGCCCGGCTGCGCGCCCTCGATCGTGTCCGGCCACACCCACGCGGCCCCGGGCACGGTGACTTTCATCGCCGGCAACGTCGCGCTGCCGAGCTTGTGGGCGATGGTCTCGAGCGGCAGACGAGCGTCCATCACCACGCCGTCGCTCGGCAGGTCGGCGGTGGTCAGCGCCTTGAGGGACGCGGTGTCCTGGATCCCGCCGTCGACGATCGCGTCGGCGCGCTCGAACCCGGCGGCCGCCAGCGCCTTGCTGACATCGCGCAGGGCCGCGTGCTCGGCCGAGCCCGCGGTCGTGATGCCGTCGGAGAACACCAGGAGCCGCTGCGAGCCGCCCGCGTCGGTCGCCAGCGAAGCCAGCGCGCCGGCGAGGTCCGAGGCCCCGAGCGCCCGCCGCGACGCGATCCGCTCGAGCTGCGCCTGCCCGAACCCGCTGGCCTGCCCGTCGTAGACCGTCTCGGTCGACTGATCGAAGCAGACCACGCGCAGCGGGAAATCACCGCCTGTCTGTTCGCGCATGCTCTTCAGGACATCCGCGAGCCGGCGCAGCTGGCGGTCGAAGCCGAGCGCCCGCGAGGCGCTGGTGTCGAACAGCACCGTGAGCGCGCCGATCGGCACCGCCGGCATGTCGCCGACCGGGGCCACGCGCGCGACCACCAGGTTGTCGTGACGCAGGCCGGTCACCATCGCCGCGCGGTCCGAGCGGACCTCGAGGTCGCGCTCCGGCAGGTACTTCTGCTTCTTGATCTCGATGACGCTGGTCTTGACCGCCGCACCGCCCAGGTTCGTCGGCGCCGCCGACTCGCCGGGCTCGCGCAGGATCACGCTGGCGTCGAGCTCGTCGAGCTCGGGCAGGCCGCGCAGCATCAAGCGGTACGGCTCGGCCGAGCTCGGCAGCTCCTGCGAGTACGAGACGATCAGCTCCTTGCGCTCGCGCGGACCGATCGGGAACACACGGGCGCTGAACGCGTTGCCGGCCTTGTTCTCGAGCAGCGCCGGGTCCTGCCGCTTGTGAAGGAAGTCTTCGTAGGCGACCCGCGCGGCCTGCCGCTCGACGACCTCGCCCTCCTGCCAGCGGTCGTGGATCTTCATCGCAAAGCGAGAGATCGCCGCGCCGGGCGGCATGTCGATCTCGAACCGGCCCTCGATCTGGCGGTCGTTCGGGTTCTCGAACACCAGGTGCAGCTCGGTGAACGCCAGCGGCTCCTCGACCACCCCGCGCGCCTTGAAGCTCACCAGCTTGAGCCCGGTCCCGTCCGACGCCGTCAGCGACACCGGGGCCCGCCGCGTCGCCCCGTCATCGGTGAGTTTCACGCCCCGGGCGGGCAACGTCATCGTCGTCGCCGTCGCCTCGACCTTGCCCGGGTTGGCCGTACACGCCAGCGTCAGCGAGGCCAGCACCGCCGCCGCGCCGCTCTTTGCTACCAGTCCATTGCGACATGTCCCAAAAAACATGTCTTCAGATTTCAACGAGAGCGCGGTCGCGCGAGCACGGGCACGGTCGAGGCGTGGCATACTGCGGCCTCAGACAACCTCGTCCCGGCGAGGTTCCCCGCGATCCCGACGCCCGCACGAACGCGGGCCCCCTACGCCGGATCAGAGCGGCGGCAACCCGACCAGCGCCGCGTGGGTGTCGGCCCACATCTTCAGGCCCACGAGGTCGAGGGAGTAAACGCTCGTCACGCTCCACGGCCACGCGCCCGCGTAGCCGTTGGCGCGCAGGACATCGAGCCGCGCGGCCGCCTGGTCCGAGACGATGAACTCGCCCACCACCATCGGCCGGTCGAGCCCGAGGTCGGCGTATGCCTGCACCGTCGGCGAGAACTGCACCGTCCCGAGCTCCGGATCGCCGTTCCACTGCTGCCCGTCCATCCACGGGTAGTAGTGCGTCTGGTAGAAGTCGAGCCCCAGCGGCGGCAGCCCGTGCGAGCTGGCGAACTCGGGCGTCCACACGCGATACCACTTCAACGACGCCGACCCCAGCGTCACGTAGGCTGAAGTGTGGGTGTGCACGGCTTCGCTGACGGTGGCCGCGAACGCGTAGAAGTCTGCCAGCGGGACGGCGTCGGCGCCGCCGTCGGGCGAGGCGGCGGGCAGGTCGGCGATCGACCACTCTGGCTCGTTCATGATCTCCCACGCGAGGATCGCCGGCTCGTCGGCGAACTCCTGCAAGAGCGGCACGATCGCCGCCTCGACCAGCGCCGCCCGCTTGGCCGGATCTTCGAGCGTGTCGCTGCGCCCGCCCGTCTGCACCCCGTTGTTGTGCTGGGCCCAGAACATCCAGTGGAAATCGAGCAGCACCGGCACGAGGTAGATGCCCCGCGCCCGTGCGATCGCCACGGCCTCATGCATGTCCTCGAGGACATGTTCTCCGAGACCGGTCGGATTGCCGTCGCCCGAGAACGAGATCCCCGCGCGACCGTCGGTGAACACGAACCATCGCGCCACCCGCAGCCCATGACTCTGCAGCGCGTCGAAGTGCGCCCCGACCTCGGCCTGCTTGGTGTGCACCCCGTAGGTGCCCCAATTGTTGCTGCCGAAATCGCCGCCGTAGTTCAGCCACGGATAGTTGGCGCCCAGCAGGAAGTAATCACCGTCACCGACCGGGATCGTGCTCCCGGGTGGCACGTCCTGCCCGCCGGTCGTCCCGCTGCTCGAGCTCGTCGAGGTGTCACTGGTCGTGCTCGTCGTGCTCGTCGTGCTGGTGCTCGTGCTCGAGCTCGTCTCCACGCCGGTCGTCGGCGCCGTCGTACCCCACGTCGTCGTCGTGTCCCACGTCGTGCCCCACGTCGTCGTCGTCGTCATCGACGAGGTCGTGTCGAAGTCGGCGGCGAACGTGGTCTCGAACCCGTCGTCCAGCTGACACGCGAGCGCGAGCGACCCGAGGACCAGAACCAGTCGATGCATCCCCTTACGATAGCGGCGAGCGCCGCGGAGCGCACCGAGCCCACAAATGGCCGAGGGCCACCCGGCATAGCCGGACAGCCCCCGCGTGCTGACGTGCAGCAGGATTAGTTCGTCGCGACCGCGGCGCTGACCGAGCCGGCAGCCTGGAGCTGCGTGCTGAGGCGGCCCGCCGAGTCGGTGATGAGCTTGGCGGCCTCCGGCAGCAGGCCGATGGCACAAGCGGCGCCGATCGACGCCTTGAGGTCGCCCGAGGCCTTGAGCGTCCCGGCGGCCGAGTTGACCGCGGTGACGCCGGCGTCGCCGAGCGTGGCACTGACTTCGATCAGGCCCTCGGCGCGAGCCACGGCGGCGAGCAGCGCCGCGTAGCGGATCTTGAAGTTGTTGATGAAGCCCTTGAACTCGGCGCGCAGGTCGGCGCTGCCGCCGGCCTCGGCGTTGAACACGTAGTCCACGCTCAGCGACGGCGGGTAGCACTGGACGCTCGCCTCCGCCTTGGCGTTGACGGTCGCCTCGCACTCGGCCGACACCTCGGGCGGGGTCGCCTTGCCGGTGCAGCTGCCCTTGCACTCGACGTTCGCCTCGGCGGACGCCGAGCAACGGGCCTCGGCCGACGCGTCGCAGGAGCCGCTCGGCGGGGTGTACTCGCAGGAGCCGGTGCACTTGCCCTCGCAGGAACCGCCCGCGCCGAGATCGCAGGTGCCCTCGCACATGCCGGCGCAGCGACCCTCGAAGTCCTCGCCGTCGCAGCGGCCGCTGCAGGTGCCGTCGCAGGCCGCGGCGGCAGTGAACTCGCAGGCGCCCTTGCAGGTGCCTTCGCAGTTCAGGTTCGGCGCCTGACCCTCGCAGGTCAGGCCGCCAGCCGCGTGGCAGTCGGCCTGGGCGTTGACGTCGATCGCGCAGCTGCCCTCGCACTTGGCCTCGATCGAGCCCGGCTTCGCCATGACGTCGCACTCGGCCGCGGCCTTGACCGCGATGTCGAGCTGCGCCTCGCAGCGCGGCGGCTCGGCCTTGATCTTCAGGCCGGCCTCGACGTCGATGTACGCCGACAGCTTGGCCTGGAGCGCGGCCTTGAAGTCGCCGCCGACCTCGGCGCCGACGAGCCCGTAGAGCGCCGTGAGCTCCGCCTGGATGTCGGAGGCGGTGGCGTTGATGGCACCCGACACGTCGAGCGTCGCGCTGAAGAACGCGTCGATCTCGGCGATGCCGGAGACGTTGAACTTACCGTTGACGAAGGCGTCGGCGTCACACGTGAGCCCGCACTGCTCGGCAATGTTGCCGACGTCGTCGCAGCCCTGCGTTGCGGTGAGCGACAAACCCGCGATGAGGCCGCCGGCGATCAACCCAAAGGATCCCATTCGATTCGTGATCATGATCTTGACTGCTCCTTACCAAGCTCTGCGATGAACTCGTCGGTGGTTCCACGGAATTCTCGCCGTGCCGGCGCGTATGCGGACGCACGCGCGCCGAACCGTCGAGATGGTCCCATGAGCGAAGGACCCTGCAAAGCCCCTTTAAAAGGGAACGAGCCCGGGCGCAGCAACATGTGCACTGCGCTGGGCTCGTTACGAACTGCGACCCAACCGCCCGGGGGAGGGAGGTTAGCTTTGCAAGGTTCGCTCGCGAAGACAGGACCAAACATGGAAGCCGATGGTGCCCCTTGGACAGCGCGACCGCGCAAATCTTCAAGCCAGGCCGGCGGGGTTTACCATGCTCTTCGTCGTGCGCCAGCAATGTCCGCGCGCGAAACCGAAGTTGCCCCCAACTTCATGGATCAGGGGTCGTCGTCGGGGGCGCGCAAGAAATCGACGATGACCGGGCAGTGGTCGCTCACGTCGGCGTAGTCGCGCTCCGGGTGGGTCGGCGTCGAGCGGAACGGGCGGCAGGCATGGCGCGCGCAGTGAAGGAGTGACTCCGCCTGTACCTTCGCGACCTCGCCGGCGAGGACTCCGCGGACCCACACCAGGTCGAGCAGAGATGGTTCATGCCAGACATCGCGCCGACCTCCATCCCAGTACGCGGAGCAGCCTGAGCCATTGACCACTCGCTGCAGCCCGGCCGCGCCGAGACGCGCATCCAGGGCCTGCAGTTCCTCTTCAGGCCGGCCCCGTGTGGGTCCGGTGGCGTTGAAATCGCCGAGGACGATGACATCGTCGTCATCCTGCGCGATCTCCTCGACGATCCCGGCCAGCACCTCCCACTGCGAGCGACGCAGCGCATAGCCCTCGTCGCTCGCCTTGAGGTGCACCACCAGCACGTGGAAGTCGGGCCCGCCGCCGCGCCCGCGCAAGTAGCCCGAAAGGCCAGGTCGCACCGGACCGCCCATCGTCAGTCCTTCGTGCTCTCGCGGCGCGCCGATCAGCTCGAACACCGATGGGTCGTAGAGGAAGCCGAGCCGTTGATCGTTGCGCCCGCCGGCGTTCGACAGCGCCAGCTCCCAGCCGGGCATCGCTTGCCGCAGGCGATCGGCGTCGTGGATCTCCTGCACCGCGATCACATCGGCCGCGAGCGCCGACAGACGGGCGGCCAGGCGCTCGAGGTCCTGGCCCTCGTCGGGGAAGTTGCGCAGGTTCCACGTCGCCACGCGCAGCTGGTTCGCCGACTTGCCCGGCGCGGCGCCCTCCCCGGGCAGGCCCCACCAGCGTCGCAGCGGTTCGCCCGCGAGCGACCACGTCGTCACCAGCGCGAGCACCAGCACGAAGCCGAGCCACCGCGGCGGTCGTCTGCGGCGCGCCACGGCTCAGGCCTCGAACTCGTACTCGGTGAAGCCGAGCTCGAAGCTGCACGCGCGCGCCGGTGCGACCGCCGTCGGCGGGCTCGCGGCGTGCTGCACCACATAAGGACCGGCCAGGCGCACCACCGCTTCGGGCGTGTGGGCGAGACCTGTCCCGAAGGTCAGACGCCTGCCGCCGCCGGGCGCGTCCGCTTGCGCGAGCAGCTGCAGCGCGGTCGCCTCCTCCGGGCCCTGCGCATACACGTCGCAGCTCGCCGCGTCGGCGGCCGTCTGTTCGACCTCGACCTCGACGCGCATCGACCAGCCGCGCCGCGTCGCCCGCCGCTGCAGATCAGCGAGCAGGTCGGCTGCCGCAAACTCGTGCACGTCGTCGTCATCGAGCGCATCGGGCTGCGCGACCGGCAGCGCCACGCTGTAGACCGGGCAGAACAGCGCGCCCCCTAGCGGATCGCCGACGCCGAACACGCAGCGCAGCGCGAACAGCCCGGGGGCCGTGCATGGCTCTTCGGACATGTCCCTCGGGACACCGTCATCGCGCCGGGCGGCGACCAGACGCAGTCGCATGGGACCTGTCCGAAAGGACTGCTAACCCTCGCCGCGCATCATCGGGCGCTTGCGCTGGCGACGCTTGCGACGGCGCTCGGCCTCACGCAGCTTGCGCTTCATCTTGACGCTCGGCTTCTCGTAGTGGCGGCGCCGCTTGATCTCGCGGAGCACGCCCTCGCTGGCCATCAGGCGGCGGAGCTTGCGGATAGCCCGCTCGACGCCACGCTCGTCGACCTTGACCTCCAGCGGGCGGCCCGTCACCGGGCGATGATCGTTCACGGTGGTGGCGGGGTTCGGGAGCGGCTCGCGGCGCTGGTTGTAGTCGGAGAACTCTTCGTCGGTTTGGCGGGCCATGGTTGAAGGCCGCAATGGATAGGAGATCCCGCGGCGGCGGTCAAGCGGCCGGCCTGGCCGAGGTTCACCCGCCGGCGACACCCCCGGCGGCCGTGCGCCCGCCGTCGACGGCGATGATCTGGCCGCTGACGAAGGCGCTGCGGGCCAGAAACAGGACCGTCTCGGCGACGTCGTCGGGCGTGCCGATCCGCCCGAGCGGAATCGCGCGCACGATCCGCGCGCGGATCTCCGACCCCTCGGCGAACCGCGGATCTGCCTCCGGCCAGACCACCGTGCCCGGCGCCACCCCGTTGACCCGCACCGCCGGCGCCAGCTCGACCGCCAGCGCCTTGGTGGCCATCAGCAGCCCGGCCTTGGCCGTGCAATGGTCGAGATAGCCAGGCCAGGGCTGCATCGCCGCCACGTCGAGGATGTTGACCACCGCCCCGCGCGCCGCCGTCAGCGCCGGCGCCACCGCCCGCGTCAGCGACACCGGCGCCACCAGGTTCACCTCGAGCACGCGCCGGAGATCGTCGTCGTCGCGGGCCGCGAACTCACCGCGCTCGAAGCTCGCCGCGCTGTTGACCAGCAAATCGAGGCGACCGCCGGCGGGCCCCGCCGGGTCGAGGACCCGCGCCGCGAGCCCCTTCCGCGCCGACTCGGCCGCCAGGTCGGCCTGGATCGTGCCCACGCAGCCGGACCCTAGCGCCTCGCCGAGCGCATCCGCCGCCGTTTTGCTGCTGTGATAGTGCAACCAGACACGGTAGCCGGCGCGGGCGAGCGTGCTCGTGATCGCCCGTCCGACCCGCACGGCCCCGCCCGTCACCAGCGCGATTGGCGCCACCTGCTCGGAGTGCTCCATGACGTGGGAGAGCCTACCGATCTCACGCGCGGGCGCCACCGCGTAACCCTCTCGCAATATTGACTGTTACGATAGGTCACGCGTACGGTTTCTGCATGTCGGGGACGGAACGGACGCTCAGCTTGAAGGATATGTTGGCCGGAAGCGGCTGCACGCCGCGGACCGTGCGGTTTTACGAGCGTGAGGGGCTGCTGCGGGCCACGCGGACGCGCGGGGGCCATCGCGCGTTTTCGCCTACCGAGCTCGACCGGCTCAACTTCATCGTCGCGCTGCGGGAGGCCGGCTGGTCGCTGGAGGAGATCGCCGAGCTGCTGGCGATCCGCGGCGCGGCCGCCAGCGACCGCGACGCCTGCCGGCAGCTCGACCAGACCCTGCGCGGCCGCCTCGGCGAGCTCGAACGCAAGCTGGATCTCCTCACCCGCTTGCGCAGCGACCTCGAAGGCACTCGCAAGGCGCTCGCCGTGTGCAGCGAGTGCACCGAGGCCGCCCCGGACCGCGCCGGTTGTCTCGACTGCAAGCGGCTGCCGGAGCCGGCCGAGCTGCCGCGAGGGTTCCGCCTGACCTGGCGCGTCGACGGCTAGTGCCTCGGCCGCGCGAACCGGGTATATCGGGGCGACGTGCCCGAGCACGCCGAAGACCAGCCTGTCGAGCTCGAGCGTCGGATCGCCATCGAGCGGGCGATCGCGGCGCTGCTCGACGCTTGCGGCCTCGACCGTCGCCACAAGGACTTCACGAGCACGCCGAGCCGGGTCGCGCGCGTGTGGTCGCAGGAGTTCCTGTCCGGCTTCGCCATGGACCCGGCCAAGATCCTCGGCGACCCCGTCGAGGGCGAGGGTGAATCGGCGCTCGTCGTGGTGCGGGGGATCCCCTTCCACGGCCTCTGTCCGCACCACCTCCTCCCCTACACCGGCACCGCCACCGTCGCGTACCTGCCCGCCGCCAAGCTCGCGGGCTTCGGCCGGCTCGGCGATCTCGTCGCCTGCTTCACTCGCCGCCTCACCTTGCAGGAGCGAGCCTGCAACGACGTCGTCGACGCCCTGGTCGAGCACCTCGGCGCGCGCGGGGCCGGCTGCGTCATGCGAGGCCGACACACCTGCCTCAGCATCCCCGACAACAAGCACGGCGCCGAGGTCATGACCAGCTCGGTGCGCGGTGAGCTGTCGAGCCGGACCGACCTGCAGGCCCAGCTGTTCGCGTGACCGGGCTCCGCCTCTACCTCGTCCGTCACGGCGAACCCATCCGGCCCGACGTGTTCATCGGCCACGCCGACGTCGGGCTGTCGGCGCGGGGGCTGCTTCAGGCCGAGGCCGCTGCGCGGGCGCTGGCCGACGTGCCGCTCGCGGCGATCTACAGCTCCGACCTCGAGCGGGCCACGATCGGCGCCGCGCGGATCACCGCCCTCGGACCTGAGCGTCCTGCGCCGGTCATTCTCCCGGCGCTCCGCGAGATGAATCTCGGCGTGCTCGAAGGCGTGGCCTTCCGCGACGGGCGCGCCCAAGTGCCCGAGCTCGCCAGCATCGGTTACGACGACCTCTTCGACCACCGCCTCCCGGGCGCCGAAAGCGTGCGCGACCTCGCCGAACGGGTCCTGCCCTGCATCCTCGCCCTCGTGGCTCGCCACCTGCGCGGCCCGGACGCGTCCCGCCGCAGCCCCGCCCCGGCGATCGCCGTCGTCGCCCACAACACCGTGAACCGCGTCGTCCTGGCCTGCGCCGCGGGCCTCGGGCCGGCCGGTTATCCCCGCTTCGAGCAGGCCCAAGGCGCGCTCAGCCGGGTCGATTTTCCTGCGACCTGGAGCGCGGCGGATCCGTGGGCCACGACGCGAATCGGGCTCGTCAACTGGTCGCCGGGAGCGTCCGAGACGGGTGAGACGAACCGCCGCGCCCGCTAGAGCAATTCATGCGCGTTTGTGCCCCGCCCGGCCTACTGGCCCCCGGACTGGTGGCGGCCGGCAGCAGGGGGGGTATAAAGCAGCGTCGCCCCATGCTCACGGCCAGGTCCACACCGCTGCCCGAAGTTTTGGCAGCGCTGCCGATCTTCCCGCTGCCGAACGTCGTCCTGCTGCCGGGTATGGTGCTGCCGCTCAACGTGTTCGAGCCGCGCTACTTGCAGCTCGTCGACCACGCGCTGAGTGAAGGCCAGCACATCGGCGTGCCGCTGCTGCGGCCGCGCGGCGAACGGACAGCCGAGCGCAAGCCGGCGATCGAGCCGGTGTTCGGGCTCGGCAAGCTGGTATTCCACCTGCGCCTGCCCGACGGTCGGCGGTTGATCCGCCTCGAAGGCCTCGGCCGCGTGCAGCTCGTGCGCGAGCTGTCGGGGGCCAACCTCTTCCGCGAGGCCGAGGTCGAGGCGCTGCCCGAGCCGCCCGTGTTCGACAAGCCGTCGCTGCTGCTGCTGCGCTCGCAGATCGAGCGGCTGGCCCGGCTGTCGGGCGACGACGGCGACGCGCTCGGCTCGCTGCTCGCGCTGCCCGACCCGCGGATCCTCCTCTACGCGCTGACCGCCTTCCTCCCCAGCCTCGAGCTGCTCGGCGGCCACGACGTCGCGTCCGCCGCCGCCCGCCGCGAGCTCGTCGACCTCCAGCAGCAGAGCCTGGCCGCCGACACCCCCGAGGACCGCCTCGGCTTCCTCGTCGACCGCACCGCGTTCCTCCTGCGCCGCCTCGGCGACGGCCCCGAGGCCTCGATCCTGCTCAACTAGCGGACATGTCCGCCGCGACATGCTCGATGGAGCATGTCCGCCGCGACATGCCCGCCGAAGCATGTTCTGTAGGACATCTCGCAGGACATGCCCGGAAGCTCCGCCGCTCATGCTCTGCACATGTTCGGAGGCTCTGTCCGCTGCGTCCGGCCGCATCGCCATGTCCGCCGCGCCCGCTGCATGCTCCGCGGGACGCCCCGCAAAGCATGAGCCCGTTCGCTCAGGTCACCGTGCGCAGCAGGCTGCTGCGCTTGGGCCCGGTCGCGCTGAGCTTGCTGAGGGCCAGCGCCGCGCGGGCGGCCACGTCGGTCAGGGCCTTGGCCTGCTCGCTCGCGGGCGCGCCCTCGACCACCGGCACCCCGGACTCGCCGCCGTAGGAGATCTTGTTGTCGATCGGGACCTGGCCGAGCAGGTCGACGCCGAGCTCGCGGGCCAGCGCCACGCCGCCGCCGCTGGCGAAGATCGCGTCGTGGTGGCCGCACGACGGACACACGTAGTAGCTCATGTTCTCGACCACGCCGACGACCGGCACCTCGAGTTTATTGAACATGTTGACCGCGCGGCGGACGTCGATGAGCGCGACCTCCTGCGGCGTGGTGACCATGATCGAGCCAGTGATCGGGATCAGCTGGGCGAGCGAGAGCTGGGCGTCACCTGTCCCCGGGGGAAGGTCGACGATCAGGTAGTCGATCTCGCCCCACTCGACGTCCTCGAGGAACTGCTTGAGCAGCTTGTGGATCATCGGCCCGCGCCAGACCACGGCGTTGCCGGGCTCGACGAAGAAGGCGACGCTCATCACGGGGATCCCGCGGTAGAGCGCGGGGCTGATGCGGTCGCCGGACAGGGTCGTCGAGGTCTCGCGCTCCGGCGTCCCGAGCATCTTCGGCACGCTCGGCCCGTAGATGTCGGCATCGAGCAGCGCCACCTTGGCGCCGAGGCGGTGCAGCGCCATCGCCGTGTTGACGCTGACGGTGCTCTTGCCGACGCCGCCCTTGCCGGCCGCGACCGCGAGGACGTTCTTGACCGTGGGCAGGCGGTTCAGGTCCTGGCGCGCCGGCTTCTGCGGCACCTTGAGGCCCCACTCGATCGTGCCGCGGAGGTTGCGAGCGGCCAGCGCCGCGACCACCGACGCCTCGAGGGCCTCGCGCAGCGGGAAGCCCGGCGAGATCAGATCGATCTTGAACGTCGCCTCGCCCGCCGCATCGATGCGGACGTCCGAGACCTGGTCGGCGACGATCTCGCGGCCCGTCGCCGGGTCCTTGACGCCCGACAGCGCGGCCAGCACTTGCTCCACGGTGACGCTCATGGCTTGTTCTCCTCCGCCGTCGATGTCGCGCCGAGATCCTCGTGCCGCACGAACAGATCGTAATGCGGCACGCGCTGCCGCCGCCCGTGTTCGCGCCCGTGCGCGTCGGCCGTCGCCTCGTCCATGCGCCCGTCGTAGGTCGCGCCCGGCGGCTCGTCGACCACCCGCGCGGTGAACCCTGACTCACATGGCCCGCGGGACGTGCACGCCATCACGCCGGGCGTCGTCTCGCGGCCGAGCTCGTCGCTACGCCGGTTCGGCCGCCCCAGCGCCGCTTCGCCGCCACGCCGCGTGGAGCTGCCTGAAAGCGCGTCCGGGTCGCGCAGGTTCTGACAGGCAAACACGAGCGAAGACTGCTGCATGGCGCGGCGCCCACCTGTAACACGAGGACTTTGCTCGGCCGGCGCGCCGGCTTACAATGTCGGCGGAGCCAACGCACAGGTTATGGCAGTCCTCGACATCGTCAAGTATCCCGACCAGCGGCTGCGCGAAGCGACGTTCGACGTCGGCGAGATCACCGACGACATCCGTCAGCTCGTCCGCGACCTGATCGATACGATGTATTCGCTGAACGCCGCCGGCATCGCCGCGATCCAGGTCGGGCGGCTCGAGCGGGTGTTCGTGCTCGACGGCAAGGTCCCCGCCGGCGGCGACGACAACAGCCCCCCGCTCGTCTTCATCAACCCCGAGCTGGTCGAGACCGGCAAGGGCCTCGCGGTCGCCGAGGAGGGCTGCCTCAGCTTCCCCGGCGTGTACGTCGACGTGAAGCGCCCGCGCTGGGCCAAGGTCCGCGCCCGCGACCTCGACGGCAAGACGGTCGAGGTCGACGGCGACGGCCTCCTCGGTCGCGCCCTCCAGCACGAGCACGACCACCTCACCGGCAAGCTGATGATCGACCTCGTCGGCACGATCAAGAAAGAGGTCATCAAGCGCAAGATGAAGCGCTGGCACGCCGACCACGACGGCGAGAAGCCCGCCGCCGGCACGCCCAGCCTGCCCGAGCTCGTCTGAGCCGGCCGCTGCCGAGGCTCTCGTGCACGGCCGCCCACCCGGGCGGCCGATGCTTTTTGCGCGGCTCGTGAAGGTCGGGCCTCGTGCTGTCCGACCTTCGAGCTCGTCGGGCACGTCGGCGACCGAGGCTCGCGGGTCTTCAGCATCGAGCCGGGCGGCAGTGATTTGTCGTCGCGGCCGCCCGCCGTCCGGGCGGCCTGTACCCGCCGCTACACCAGCGCCGGCGTCGGCGTCGCGCCGGCCTCGTCCTTTTGCGCCGCGACGACCGTCAGCGCCGTCATGTGGACGATGTTGTCGACCGAGCAGTCGCGCTCGAGCACCGTCACCGGGCGGGCCATGCCGAGCAGCACCGGGCCGACCGACGGCACCCCGCCGAGCTCGCGCATCAGCTTGTAGGCGACGTTGCCGGCCTCGAGGTTGGGGAAGATGAGCACGTTGGCCGGGCCGGTCAGCTGCGTCGACGGGAAGATGCTCTGCATCAGCGTGTAGTCGACGGCGACGTTGGCCTGCATCTCGCCCTCGACCTCGAGGTCGGGGCGGCGGCGGCGGAGCAGCGCCGTCGCGTCGGCCACCATCGTCGAGCGCGGGTCGCGGACCGAGCCGAAGTTGCTAAAGCTCAGCATCGCCACCCGCGGCGTGACGCCGAACGTGCCCGCGGCGTCGGCCACCATCTCGGCGACGTCGGCCAGCGTGGTCGCGTCGTAGTCGAGGTTCACGGTGGTGTCGCCGAAGAACAGCATGCCGCCCTTGTGGAGCATGAGGTACATGCCGCAGATCTTCCGCGCCCCGGGGCGGATGCCGATGATCTGCAGGGCCGGGCGGATGGTGTCGGAGTACGAGAAATTGAGGCCCGTGACGATGCCGTCGACCCGGCGCTCGGCCACCATCATCATCCCGAAGTGGTTGCGCTCGCGCATCAGCAGGCGCGACAGCTCGGCGGTCACGCCCTTGCGCTCGCGCCGGCGGTGCAGCATCTCGGCGTAGGCCGACGCGTCGGCGTCCTCGCGCGGGTCGACGATCTCGTACGAACCCGGGAGCAGGTCGATGTCCTGCTCGCGGATGATCTGCTGGATCCGCTGCGGGTCGCCCAGCAGGATCGGGCGGGCGATCTTCTCCTCGGTGATGATCGAGCAGGCCTTGAGGATCCGCGGGTCGTCGCCCTCGGGGAACACGATCTTCTTCGGCGCGCCGGCGGCCATCCGCACGAACTTGCGCATCACCGCCGTCGACCCGCCGAGCAGGCCCTGCAGGCGCTCGATGTAGGCGTCGAGCTCGAGCTGGATCTGCGCCACCCCGGTGTCCATCGCCGCCTTGGCCACCGCCGGCGCCACCCAGTGGAGCACGCGCGGGTCGAACGGCTTGGGGATGATGTACTCGGGCCCGAAGTGGAACTCCTCGCCGTAGGCGGCGCTGACCACCTGCGGCACGTCCTTGCGCGCCAGCTCGGCCAGCGCGTGGGCGGCGGCGACCTTCATCGTCTCGTTGATCTGCGTCGCCCGCACGTCGAGCGCGCCGCGGAAGATGAACGGGAAGCCGAGGACGTTGTTGACCTGGTTGTTGTAGTCGCTGCGGCCGGTCGCCACGATCGCGTCGGGCCGGGTCGCCTTGGCCGTCGGGTAGTCGATCTCCGGGTCCGGGTTGGCCAGGGCGAAGATGATCGGCCGCGGCGCCATCGTCAGCAGCATCTCCGGCGTCACCAGGCCGGCGCGCGACAGCCCGAGCAGCAGGTCGGAGCCGACCAGCGCGTCAGCCAGGGTCACCGCCTCGGTCTCGCGCACGAACTCGAGCTTCGGGTCGCTGGCCTCGATCTTGCGCTTGTGCGACAGCACGCCCTTCGAGTCGCACATGATGATGTTCTCGAGCTTGACCCCGAGGCTGACGTAGAACTTGGCGCAGGCGATCGCCGAGGCCCCCGCCCCGCTGACGACCACCTTGAGCTCGGCGAGCGACTTCTTCTGGATCACGACCGCGTTGAGCAGCGCCGCGCCGCTGATGATCGCGGTGCCGTGCTGGTCGTCGTGGAACACCGGGATGTTCATGCGCTGCTTGAGCTTCTCCTCGATGTAGAAGCACTCCGGCGCCTTGATGTCCTCGAGGTTGATGCCGCCGAACGTCGGCTCGAGCGCCGCGACGCACTCGATGAACTGGTCGGGGCTGGTCGCCTTGACCTCGAGGTCGAACACGTCGATGTCGGCGAACTTCTTGAAGAGCACGCCCTTGCCCTCCATCACCGGCTTGCTCGCCAGCGGGCCGATGTCGCCGAGCCCGAGCACCGCGGTGCCGTCCGTGATCACGGCCACCAGGTTGCCCCGCGCCGTGTACTTGTAGACCTCGGCCGGGTCCTTGAAGATCTCCATGCACGGCTCGGCGACCCCCGGCGAGTACGCGAGCGAGAGGTCGCGCTGAGTCGTGAGCGGCTTGGTCGGGACGACCTGGATCTTGCCGGGGCGGCCCTTCGCGTGGAACTCGAGGGCGTCCTTGCCGCGGTTGGAACGGGGGTTCGACATGGGCCCGCAAGATACTCGCAGCGCCCCGGGTCGTCACGTTCTACGCGCGTACGCCGGCGCGCACGCCGGTTCGCGGGCGCGCGCAGGCCCCTACGCGCGGCGCTCGCTAGCGGTCGAGCAGCTTGTGCACCTGCGTCCGCTCCCACAGCACCGCCTCGGCGTAGCGGTCGAAGAGCGCCTCTGCGCGGCGGAACTCGGGCGTGTGATAGACCCGGCGGCCGTCGACGATCGGCATGTCGTGCACCTCGTGAAGCATCTCATGGTAGATGATCCACTCGACGAAGAAGCGCGGGACGTCGGCGGCATCGAGCACCGGATGCACGCGGATCAGCTGCTCCTCGATCGAGTAGGAGCCGAGCTTGATCGACTCGCGCCCGGGCTTGCGGCGGGCCCGCGGACCCCAGGTGATCTTGGCCTCGATGGTGCCGCCGAAGTAGCGCGCGTTGAGGTCGTCGAACAAATCTTGCAGGTTGAAGTGCGCGCCCTGGGTGTCGAGCTGCTGCGCCCGCGGCCGCTCGGCGTCGCGGATGAGGTGCTCGTTGCCGTCGATGTAGCGGCGCAGCAGCACCCCCGCCTCGCGGTCCTGCGACTGCGCGTAGCGGGCGACCGCTCGCAGCACCGCGGGCGGAGCGGCCGCGAACATCCGGTGCATGCGCAAGGTGTAGACGCCCTGGCCGCGCTTGACCGACAGCATGGTGTGCACGTTGTCGGTGAAGATGATGCGCGCGCGATGACCCGCCTTCAGGTAGGCCGACAGCCGCCGCTGCAGCCACTGGCGCAGCGCGTCCTCGGTGGCCGGGTCGAGCTCGCCGGCCGCCGCTCGCTCGGCCGCGGCGGTCAAGGCCTCCTCGAGGTCGTCGCCGAACTCGCCGCCGACATCGACCTCGAAGTCTTCTTCCTCGTGGCCCTCGGCGTCACGGTCGCCGCGCGAGCTCGGCGCGGGCAGCACGGCCTCGGCCGGCGGTTCGACGTCGACGAGGCGGAGCGCGGGGGCGGTGGCGGAGCGGTCGGACTTCATCGCGGCGGAGCGCCCTGCGGGCGCCTGGCGACCACGCAGGTCGGATGCGGTCGAGTCTCTCGGTGCGAGCGGCATCATAGGCATCGGTATCGAGGTTACGAGTTCGCGGTGATCTCGATGGGATCAACGAGCGCGATGTAGGATATCCGCCTACGCACCGGCGTCGAATTCGTGGGGGTTTGGGCCCGCCTCGCCGGTCGCGGTGCGAAATTTGATCTGTCCTGCGCGATCTGGAAAGGCCCCCCGCCACGCGGCGTACACTGCGGACGCATGCACCTGCGCGTCCTGCTCTTCGCGGGCCTCCGCGAGCGCCTCCGCCGCGACAGCGTCGACCTCGAGCTGCCCGCCGGGGCGCGCGTCCGCGACCTGCTCGCCGCCCTCGCCCGCGACCAGCCCGACCTCGCGCCCGGCCTCGCGGTCTGCCGCGTCGCCGTCGACCACGAGTTCGTGGCCGCCGACCACCCGCTCGCCGAGGGCAGCGAGGTCGCCGTCATCCCGCCCGTCAGCGGCGGCCACGACGGACCCGCCGCCTATCAATTGATCAAGGACCGCCCGCTGGCCCTGGCCGACGTCGTCGCCGCGGTCGCCCACGCCGGCGCCGGCGGCATCGACATCTTCGTCGGCAACGTCCGCGATCGCAGCCGCGGCCACGACATCGCCCGCCTCGAGTACGAGGCCTACGAGCCGATGGCGCTGCGGGTGATGCGGCAGATCGGCGCCGCGATCGAGGCCGAGACGCCGGGCGTGCGGGTGGCGATCCACCACCGCCTCGGGGTGCTGCAGATCGGCGACAGCGCCGTGATCGTGGCCGCCTCGGCGCCGCACCGCGCCGAGGCGTTCGCGGCCTGCCGCGCGGCCATCGAGCAGCTCAAGCAGGACGTGCCGATCTGGAAGCGCGAGGTCGCCACCGACGGCCTCACGTGGGTCGTGCAAGGGCCGTGATGCACCTTCGGACATGTCCTGATAGACATGTCCGAATAGACATATCGTTCGCCCTCGCCTGCGCCCCGTAGACTTTCGCCTGGGGTCTCGACGCGATGGCCGGCCCGCGGCGACCCTCCTCCGCGACAGTGACGCTTCGACCCGCGAGCTTCCGGCCCTCTCGCAGCGGCGGCCGGCGCGGCGGACTCGCGGGCGCGCGGGCGACCCCGACGCCCGGCCGCTGGGGTACTCTCGCCCGGCCCATGGCCCGCTACGCCCCGCTCTTCCTCCTCTTCTTCCTGTCAGGCATCAGCGGCCTCATCTACGAGTCGATCTGGTCGCGCTACATCAAGCAGTTCGTCGGCAGCGCCGCCACCGCCCAGGTCCTCGTGCTCAGCCTGTTCATGGGCGGCATGGCGCTCGGCTCGCTGCTGGCCTCGCGCCGGCTCGCGGGCGTGCGCCGACCGGTGCGCGCGTACGGCCTGATCGAGGGCGGCATCGGCCTGTACGCGCTGGCGTTCCCGTGGCTCAGCGAGCTGGCGATGCGCGTGTGTTACGACCACGTGTTCCCCGGGCTCGGCGGCGGCTTCGCGGTCGAGGCGGTCAAGTGGAGCGTCGCCGGCCTGCTGATCCTCCCGCCGTGCGTGCTGCTGGGCATGACCTTCCCGCTGATGAGCGCCGGCATCCTCCGCCGCGACCCCGAGCGCTCCGGCGAGATCCTCAGCTTCCTCTACTTCACCAACAGCATCGGCGCGGCGCTCGGCGCCTTGCTGTCGGGCTTCGTCCTGGTCGCCAACTTCGGCCTGCCGGGCACCCTCGCCTGCGCCGCCGGCCTCAACATCGTCATCGCCGTGATCGCCCTGGCTCACCGCCGCGAGCACGCGCCGATCGTCGAGGACACCGCCGCCTCGGCCGGCACCGACAACCTGGTCAAGCTGCTGCTGCTCGTGGCCTTCGGGACCGGGCTCTCCTCGTTCATGTACGAGATCGGGTGGATCCGCCTGCTGTCGATGATCATCGGCAGCGCCACCCACTCGTTCGAGGTCATGCTTTCGGCGTTCGTGTTCGGCCTGGCGATCGGCGGCCTGTGGGTGCGCAAGCGGATGGACCGGTTCAAGCGGCCGGAGCTGGTGCTCGGCATCGTCCAGCTGATCATGGGCGTGGCCGCGATCGCGACCTTGCCGGCCTACCAGTGGGCGGTCGAGGCGATCGGCTGGCTGCTGGTCGACTCGCAGGGCAACCGCACCGAGGCGCTGTGGCAGCAGTTCAACGTCCTCCGCTACGCGCTGTGCCTGCTCATCATGTTCCCGGCGACCTTCTGCGCCGGCATGACCCTGCCGCTCATCACCCACGTGCTGCTGCGCCGCGGCCAGTCCGAGGGCGTCATCGGCCGCGTCTACGGCTTCAACACCTTCGGCGCGATCGCCGGGGCCGTGCTCGCCGGGCTCGTGCTCATGCCGCTCATCGGCCTCCAGCGCGTCATCGTGCTCGGCGCCGCCGTCGACGTCGCCCTCGGCCTCGTGCTCGTGTTCGGCGACGCCCGCCGGGCCAAGCACCCGGCCAAGATCCGCAGCTTCGGCCGGATCGCCGCCGGCAGCTCGCTGCTCACCCTCGCGTTCGGCCTGTTCGTCGTCAAGATCGACCCGATGGTCCTGTCGGCCACCGTGTTCCGCAACGGCCGCACGCGCCTGCCCGAGGGCTTCGAGCTGCTGTCCTACGTCGACGGCCGCACCGCCTCGGTGTCGGTCATCCGCCTCACCGACGCCCGCGAGTATCGCGTCATCTACACCAACGGCAAGCCCGACGCCTCGGTGGTGCTGAACCGCTACCCCGCCGACCGCGACCCCGAGCTCGGGCCCGACTTCGCCGGCGACGAGCCCAACCAGGTGCTGGTCGGCCTGCTGCCGCTGATGGCCCGGCCCCAGTCCACCGACGTCGCGCTGATCGGCTTCGGCTCCGGGGTGACGGCGCACGTGCTGCTCGGGTCGCCGACGCTGCAGCGGCTCGACACCATCGAGATCGAGCGCGAGATGGTGACGGGCTCGCGCAACTTCTACCCGGCCAACGCGCGCGCCTACGACGACCCGCGCAATCACTTCTGGTTCGACGATGCCAAGGCCTACTTCGCCGGGGCCGCGCGGCAGTTCGACATCATCGTGTCCGAGCCGACCAACCCGTGGGTCAGCGGCGTCTCGAGCCTGTTCACCGTCGAGTTCTACCGCGAGGCCAAGCGCTACCTGAAGCCGGGCGGGATCCTGGCCCAGTGGCTGCAGGGCTACGAGCTCAGCGACGAGCTGCTGCTGACCGTGCTCGCCGCCCTCGACCAGGAGTTCAGCGACTACCAGATCCTCCGCGTCGGCGCGAGCGACTGGGTCATCCTCTCGGTCGCCGACGGCGAGCTCGGGCGGCTCAGCGAGCAGCCGTTCACGTGGGCCGAGATGAAGCCCGAGCTGCAGCTGCTCGGCGTGCACGACATCGGCCAGGTCGACAACCTCGTGGTCGCCAACCGCCGCATGCTGCGCCCGTTCCTCGCCGGTCGCCCGGCCAACTCCGACGCCATGCCGCTGCTCGACACCGGCGCCGAGAAAGCCCGCTTCCTCAAGGAGTCGGCCGGCTTCCTCCACCGCATCCGCTGGACCCCCGCGCCGCTGCTCGAGGTCCTCGGCGGCATCGAGCGCCGGCCCTATCCGGCCGGGGGCATCGGCGACCGTCGCCACCCGCACGTGTTCGAGGAGGCCGAGACCGCGGTCGCGCTGCTGCGCTTCTACGCCGACCCGACCCAGCGCTTCGCCGAGGACATCAGCCTCACCACCATGAACCAGTGGATCGACGAGCAGCGCCGGATCACCGCCGGCATCGACGACTGGGACGGCTGGATCGAGGCCACCTACGGCGTCTACATCAACCTCGTGCCGCACCTGCGCCTCGGTGACGTCGCCTGGTGGAAGGACGTCCTCGCCACCGCCCGCGACCGCAAGGCCCCCGCCGAGGTGCTCGCCTTCCTCGACGCCCTCGACGCCTTGCAGGCGCGCGACCCCGCCCGCCTGCGGGCCCGCCTCGACGAGCTCGACGGCGGCAAGAGCAAGCTGCTCACCACGGGCATGCGGGCGATCTCTGGCATGGTCGCCCGGGAGCTGGATGGAGCCGATCCCGCAGCCCGTCGCGCCTGGGCCGAGTCCAACATGGATGGGGTCGCCGACGCCGAGCTCCGCGGTGAGCGCCTGGCCTACGAGGCCCTGCGCGCCTACGCAGGCCGCTGAGCGGTCACCTGTCTCCAGGGACATCTCACTTCGCCCTGCACGGGAGGACCGCGCGTCCTCCCGTGCAGAGCGCACGTGACCCGCACGCGGCGCTTCGCACCCGGCGGCGCGCGCCAGGTGTAGTCTGTGGCCGACGCGCCGGATGGGCACCGATCCAGAACACGAGCGACGGGTCCGACTCGCCCGCGGCGTCCTCGCCTGGCTGACCGTCTCCGGCGGCCTGTTGACGCTCGTCGACGCCGTCGCGCTGCTGACCCGCCACTCTTGGCATCACCTGGTCGGCCTCGGGCTCGCGTCGGTGTTCGTCGCCGTCTGCGGTTTGGGCCTCCGCCGCGCCCGCGTCGACCCCGGGCGCGCGCTCGAGCTCGGCTACGTCGTCATCCTCGTCACCATCGCCGGCGTCGGCCTGTTTGTCGCCCTGCCGCTGCTGGTGCTCGCCTGCGCGACCGCGTTCTTGATCCTCGCCACCGCCCCGCAGGTGGTCGCGCCGGCGCGGGTCGACCTGTGGACCGTCGTCGCCGTGTTCGCCGCCCTCACTCTCGGCGCGCTCGAGCTGGCGCCGCTGCCGACGCGCACCATCGACGTCCCGAGCGCCCTGCTCTACGACCTCACCTGCATCGCCGCCCTGATCGTCGCCGGCGTGCTGGCCGTCCGCGACTTCGCCCGCTACTCGCTCAAGATCAAGCTCACCCTCGTCACCCTCACGGTCGCCCTCGCCCCGCTGTTCGTGGTCCGCATCGACGCCCGCCTGCGCCTGGCCGCGGACGACCTCGAGGCTGCGCTTTCGGACATGTCCGAAAGTGCATCTCAATCGGCGAGCGCGTGGGACGGCTTCCTCGCCGGCCCGCTCGCCTCGCTGCGGGCCCTCGCCGGCGGCGACGGGGCCCTGGCGGCCTGCAGCGGCCCGGCGGCGGCCCGCGAGGCGCTGGCGCGGCGGCTGCGGCGCTGGACCGAAGATCGTGACTCGGCGATCGACGCCGCCGGCTTGTGGGGCGCCGTCGGCCAGCGCGTGCTGGTCGTCGGCGAATTCCCGCTCGCCGCCCCGCCGCCCGAGTCGGTCGCCTTCGCCGTCGATCGCCACGCGCGCGACGTCCTGGTCCTGAGCGCGCCGGTCGGTGACGACGCCGCCTGCACCCTCGCCTTCGCCCTGCGGCCCGGCCTCGTCCGCCAGTGGA
The DNA here is from genome assembly GCF_028368995.1 of Nannocystis bainbridge. Taxonomy (GTDB): domain Bacteria; phylum Myxococcota_A; class Polyangia; order Nannocystales; family Nannocystaceae; genus Nannocystis; species Nannocystis bainbridge. The sequence continues at coordinate 3,193,682 of NZ_JAQNDL010000001.1, forward strand.
GCACCGACATCGCGGCCACCGGCGGCGTCGCCGTGGTCCTGCGCGACCGCGAAGATCGCCCGCTGTTCGGCCCGCCCGAGCTCGCCGCGCTGGTGCCCGGCTACGCCGCCGTGCCGCCTGCCGCCCCAGCCGCCCGGACCTCGCCGCTGCCGCGCACCCTGGCCCAGCCCACCGTCGCCGCGCGCCTCGACGACGGCCGCCTCGCCGCCGTCGCGCGCATCGCCGACGCCGACTGGACCCTCGCCCTCGTGCGCCCCTCGGCCAGCTTCACCGCCGTCACCGCCGAGCACGCGCGCCGCGTCCAGTGGATCACCCTCCTCGTCGCCGCCGTCGCCAGCCTCGGCGCCTTCGCCCTCAGCCGGCGGCTCGCCGCCCCGATCGCGCGGCTCGCCAGCGCCATGGCCCGCTTCACCGGCGACGATCCGCGCCCGACCTCCCGCACCGGCGACGAGATCGACGCCCTCGCGCGCCGCTTCGATGTCATGGCCGGCCAGGTCCGCGCCCTCCTGCGCGCCCAGGAGCAGCAGACCCACCGCCTGCAGGCCGAGGTCAGCGAGCGCAGCGAACAGGAGCGGCGCCTGCAGGCCCTCAACCGCGAGCTGAGCGCCGTCAGCGACCGCTCGCAGGCCGCCAGCCGGGCCAAGAGCACCTTCCTCGCCCACATGAGCCACGAGCTGCGCACGCCGCTGTCGGCGATCATCGGCTACGGCGAGATGCTGCACGAGCAAGCCCGCGACCACGGCCACGACGGCTACGCTCGCGACGCCGACAACATCGTCCAGGCCGCCCAGCACCTGCTGACGATCATCAACGAGATCCTCGACCTCTCGAAGATCGAGGCCGGCAAGATGGACATGGTGCTCGAGGAGTTCGACGCCGCCCGGCTGATGCGCGAGGTCGCCGACGCCATCCGCCCGCTGATCGCCGCCAACCGCAACACGCTGACGCTGGAGCTCGAGCAGGACTCGGCGCCGATGTACAGCGACCGTCACAAGCTGCGCCAGGTCCTGCTCAACTTGCTCGGCAACGCCGCCAAGTTCACCGAGAGCGGCGCCATCGTCCTCGGCCTGCGTCAGCGCAGCGCCGCCGGCATCATCTGCCTCGTCTTCACCGTCCGCGACACCGGCCGCGGCATCGCCCAGGGCGCGCTCGCTACCCTGTTCGAGCCGTTCACGCAGGTCGTCGAGCCGGGCGCGCGCAAGACCACCGGCACGGGCCTCGGCCTCGCCATCACCCGTCGCTTCTGTCGCCTCATGGGCGGCGAGATCGACGTGACCTCGAGCCCCGGCGCCGGCTCCACCTTCACCGTCACCGTCCCCGTCAGCTACCGCGGCCTGCGCGACAGCAACTCGTGGCACCCGCTGCGGCACCCGCCGCGCGCGGACGAGAGTGCGCGCCTCAAGCCCTGATCGCGCATCGAGTGGAGAGGTCGTCGCGACCTCGCACATGTCCTCCCGGCCAGCTCGCGCGTGCGCGGAACTGCGAGCCGCCGAGCGACGTGAGGACCGGCCCGCGCGCCGCGAGGCCCCTCGCCCCCGCTCGCGACTCTTGCTGCGATCGCCGGCGCCGCGATAACGTGCGGGCCGTCCCACCCGGGAGGCTTTGCATGACCTCGACTGTTAAACGGCGATCTGCGCCGACGTTCATGGCCCTGGGCATCGCCGGCCTCGCTGCCGCGGCCCTCGGCGCTTGCAAGGACGGCGGCTTCGGCGGCGACGACGACAGCTGCGTCTCGACCCGCGAGTTCTTCGCCAACGAGGCCTGGCCCAAGGTGCTCGGCAAGACCTGCATCTCGTGCCACGGCCCGGCCGGCATCGCCGAGGAGCAGGGCGCCGAGTTCCGCCTGCTGCCCGCCTCCTACCCCGGCTTCCTCGACGCCAACCTCGCGGCCGTCACCGAGAACGCCTCGGTCAGCTACGACGACCTCTCGGCGCTGCTGGCCAAGCCGACCGCCAAGACCAAGCACGGCGGCGGCGAGGTCATCAAGCCCGACAGCGAGGAGTACCGGATCCTCGAGAGCCTGCTCGCCCAGCTCAAGGCCCCGCGCGAGTGCCCCGGCAACGACGGCGCCGACCTCGACGCCGTCGAACTGATGAGCCCCGAGCAGACCCTGCGCAAGGCCACGCTGCACCTCGCGGGCCGCCTGCCGACCGCCGAGGAGCTCAAGGAGGCCGCCGCCGGCGACGACGCGCTGGCCGAGGCCGTGCGCGGCGTGCTCGAGGAGGACGGCTTCTACGACCGCCTCGGCGACATCTTCAACGACCTGCTGCTGACCGACCGCTACCTCGTCTACACCGGCTTCGCGGTCAACATCCTCAACAGCGAGGACTTCCCGAACGCCGGCGCGTGGTGGGAGGGCCTCGAGGGCCAGGACGCGCTGCGCTACCAGGTCAACCGCGCCGCCGCGCGCGAGCCGATCGACCTGATCAACTACGTCGTCCGCAACGACCGCCCCTTCACCGAGATCCTCACCGCCGACTACACGGTGCTCAACCCGTTCTCGGCCCAGCTCTACGACCTCGACCTCGGCTTCGCCGACCCGGCCGACCCGCGCGAGTTCAAGGAGGCCAAGCTGTTCAGCGTGCGCGGCGGCAAGAAGACCCTGCCGCACGCCGGCGTGCTCAGCTCGCCGATGTTCCTCAACCGCTTCCCGACCACGCCGACCAACCGCAACCGCCACCGCGCGCGGATGACCTACAAGCTGTTCCTCGCCACCGACGTGCTGCGCATCGGCGAGCGGCCGATCGACCCGTCGCTGTCGGAGGCGTACTCGAACCCGACGCGCGATGACAAGCAGTGCAACTTCTGCCACCAGCTGCTCGACCCGGTGGCCGGCGCGTTCCAGAACTACGACGACTACGACATGGAGGTCCTGACCACCCGCGAGTGGTTCCCGGAGATGTTCGCGCCCGGCTTCGACGGCGAGGACATCCCGAAGTCGGAGTTCTCCAAGTCGCTCGAGTGGTTGGCCGCGCGCCTCGTCAAGGATCCGCGGTTCGTCATCGCCACCGTGCACACCGTGTTCCGCGCGCTGACCGGGACCGAGCCGCTGCTGTTCCCGGCCGACGCCGAGGACCCGCTGTACAGCGCCAAGCTCGACGCCTGGGAGGCCCAGGACGCCCTGTTCCGCCAGATCGGCGACGAGTTCGTGGCCGACGAATACAACCTCAAGACCGTGATCGTCGGCGTGGTCATGAGCCCGTACTTCCGCGGCCTCAGCCTCGACGCGACCGAGCTTTCCGCGGCCGACAGCGAGGAGCTCGCGGTCGTCGGCCACGGCCGGCTGTCGACCCCCGAGCTGCTGGCGAACAAGCTCCAGGCGACCACCGGCATCCGGTGGATCCGCGGCTGGGACCTCAATGACTGGCTGACCACCGACTACCGGATCCTCTACGGCGGCATCGACTCCGACAGCATCACCCAGCGACTCACGCGCATGAACGGCATCATGGGCGCGGTCGCCGGGCGCATGGCCAACGAGGTCGCCTGCGCCGTCACGGCCTACGACTTCTCGCGCGCGACCGACAAGCGGCGGCTGTTCCCGAAGGTCACGCTCGACACCGTGCCGCTGAGCGAGACCGGCGCCGAGGTGCCCGACAACGTCGCCGCCATCAAGGCCAACCTCGTCCACCTCCATCAGCGCGTGCTCGGCGAGACGCTCGCGGCCGACGACCCGGAGATCCAGCGCGCCTACGACCTGTTCCTCGGGACATGGAAGGACGGCACCGCGGCCGTCGCCGGCGGGACCGAGAACGAGTGGCTGAGCTGGTGGTGCCAGGCCCGCGTCGACCCCAACACCAACGTCGACCTGCCCGACGCCGAGAAGATCGAGACCGACAAGAACTACACCATCCGCGCGTGGATGGCGGTGATGACGTACATGCTGTCGGACTACCAGTTCCTCTACGAGTGACGCCGACGACGAAGGAGCTACCACCATGGATCGCCGCAAGTTCTTGAAGATCGCCGCCATGTCCGGGCTCGCCGTCGCCGCGCCGGTGGGGGTGCGCCGCGCCCTCGCCGACGCCGAGCCGTACGAGGGCCCGTACTTCGTGCTCATCAGCGCCTCGGGCGGGTGGGACCCCGTCTACCTGTGCGACCCCAAGGAGCAGGGCCCGCTCAACCGGCTCTACGCCGCCAGCGCCTCGCAGGGCAACATCCACTACGCGCCGATCGGCCTCGACCCGGTCGCGCTCGGCCTCGAGGAGGCCGAGGTCGCGTACCTGATGTCGAACGCCGACTTCTTCACCAAGTACGGCAGCCAGCTGCTCGTGCTCAACGGCGTCGACATGGCGACCAACAACCACGACGCCGGCGCGCGCGCGACCTGGAGCGGCCGCCTGCCCGAGGGCTTCCCGGCCTTCGGCGCGCTCGTGGCGGCCGCGCGGGCGCCCGAGAGCACCTTCGCGTACGTCAGCGCCGGGGGCTTCGACGCCACCGAGGGCCTCGTGCCGCTGACGCGCATCAGCAGCGTCGACGCGGTCAAGAAGATCGCCAACCCCAACCTCACCGACCCGAACAACGCCGAGACCGACAAGTTCCACTCCGACAAGACGATGGAGCGGATCCGCAAGGCCCAGACGGCGCGGCTCGAGGCGCAGATGGCCGCCGCTCGCCTGCCGCGCAGCAAGGCGGCGATGAACGAGCTGTTCCTGGCGCGCGGCGGCGAGAAGCTGCTGAAGGGCCTGGCGCTGCCGGCCGAGCCGGCGACGCTGCCCGGCTATCAGCTCGGCGACCTGCAGGGCTTCATGCAGCAGAGCCAGTTCGCGGTCGCGGCCTTCAAGGCGCGCATGGCCGTGGCCGCCAACCTCAACATCGGCGGCTTCGACACCCACGGCAACCACGACCGCGACCAGGTGCGCCAGCTGGCCAAGCTGCTCGCCGGCGTCGATTTCTTCATGAAAGAGGCCGAGGCGGCCGGCATCGCCGACAAACTGACAGTGGTCATCGGCTCCGACTTCGCCCGCGGCCCCGGCTACAACGGCGACAACGAGTACGCCGGCAAGGACCACTGGCCGGTCACCAGCCTGATGATGATGGGCCGCGGCATCGCCGGCAATCGCGTGGTCGGGGCCACCGACGCCGAGCAATTCGGCGCCCTCGTCGACCCGACCAGCCTCGCCGTCGGCAAGGGCTCGAAGCTCACGCCCGAGAGCATCCACCTCGCGCTGCGCAAGCTGGCCGGCATCGACACCGCCGAGGTCACGGCCCGCTTCCCGCTGGCCGGCCAGGACATGCCGAAGCTGCTCGGCGGCTGAGCCCGTTCGCTGCAAACCCGCCCTCGCGCCGCGCGGTGCGAGGGCGCTCGCGTGTTCGCCGCGAGCGTCGGACATGTCCCGAAGTTCGCGTGAGGCGACGCGCACGATCACGGCGTCGTGCATGGCCCGATCGACCGCGAGCTGCGACAATCACATGTCCCGAAGGACATGTGCACTGGCGCGCGCAGCCGAGCCCGCTGGCAGCCGTGACCGCGCTCGACATGTCCCCGGGGACATGTGCACTGGCGCGCGCGACCCGGCTCGCCGCGCTCGCCGTCGGCGCCGCGCGGCCGACTCGGGGCGCCTGCCACGCCATAACTTTCGGACATGTCCTGAAGAACATGTGCGTCGGCGCGCCGCACAGCGGCCCGCGGGCTGGCGCTCACGTTCGCGCGCCTGACCGCACCCTTGGGCACAGTCGCTGTGCATCTTTGCGAACTCGCCTGGGGATCGTCGCATGCGCATGCACGCGTCGATCGATCTGTCCCGAAGACATTGCCGCCTCGAGTGCGGCGTGGTTACTCTCCATTCACCCCCCGAATGCATGAACCCAAGCGAAGTCGCGAACCCGACGCGCCGCGCGCCCCATGTAGCCGCCGCCCGTCCGTCGACCTCACCGGCCGCGTCTTAGGCGGCCGATACGAGCTGCTCCGTCGTCTCGGTCACGGCGGCAGCGGCGCCACCATCTACGAGGCCGAGCACGTCGAGCTGCGGCGGCGCGTCGCCGTCAAGGTCCTCGACCCCGGCCTCTCCGACGCCGACACCGTCGCGCGTTTCACCCACGAGGCGCACGCCGCGGCGGCGCTGCGCAGCGAACACATCATCGACATCATCGAGCTCGCGCATGACGACAGCGAGCTCGTGTTCATGGTGATGGAGTGCCTCGAAGGCGAGGACCTCGCGGTCACGCTGGCCCAGGACGGCCCGCTCGACTGGCGGCGCGTGCTGTCGATCGGCACCCAGGTGTGCGAGGCGCTGGTGACGGCCCACGCCCGCGGCGTGGTGCATTGTGACATCAAGCCCGGCAACTGCTTCCGCATCACCCACGGCGGCACCGCCGACTTCATCAAGGTGCTCGACTTCGGCGTGTCGAGCTTCGGCGGTCGCGTCGCCGTGACGCGCGGCAGCGACGGCCGCCGCACCTCGGGCCCGGTGATCGGCACGCCCGGCTACATGCCGCAGGAGCAGCTGCGCGGCGGACCGTACGACCACCGCGTCGACATCTTCGCCCTCGGCGTGCTGATGTTCCGCCTGCTCACCGACAAGATGCCGTACTCCGGCGGCAGCCTGTTCGTCCCGCGCCGCCCCACGAGCGGCCCGATCGCCCTCCGCCGCGCCGCCCCGGCCGTCGAGATCCCCGACGCCTTCGAGGCGGTCATCCTCAAGTCCGTCGCCAGCGACCCCGCCGAGCGCTACCCGAGCGCGGCGGAGATGCTGGCGGCCCTGCGCGCCGTCGCCGACACGCCCTGGGCGCCCCGCCTCGCCCGCGACCCGCTGGCCTGGGGCGAGCGCTCCTCGGCGGCCTGAGCCGCCCGAACGCCGAGCGCAGCCTGTATTTTAAAAATACAGGCTGCTCTTGTGTCGCGTGTCACGATGAGCCTGTCCTTCGGGACAGGCTTTTCTCGCGTCGAGCTTCTTGGAAGCCTGTCCTTCGGGACATGCTGCTTCTTGCGTGGCCCGAAATGATGGCCATGTCCCTTCGGACATCTCACGCTCGTCGCAGACGGACGCGGGAGCGAGCGAGCCGCTCACGCCGGCGAGATCAGCTCGTCGTAGCCGCGGCCCTTGAACTGCAGGATGCACACCCCGTGGCCCCACGGGTCGGCGAGCAGCGCCATCCGGCCCCACACCGCGTCGCGGATCGGCCCCTCGACCGTGGCGCCCTCGACCTGCGCCCGCGCGAGCGCCGGCTCGAGCGCGTCGACCACGACATCGAGGTGCACCGGCGTCCAGTGGCGCCGATAGTCGCGCCCGACCGGCGCATCCGGCCAGGCCGGCGAATCGACCGGTTTCTGCAGCAGATACAGCGGCACGCCCGCGCCGAGCAGCTCGACGCCCCCGCCGCCGAACCGCCGCCCCGCGGTGAAGCCGAACGCGCGCACGTAAAACGCCTCGGCAGCAGAGACATCAGGCACATCGATGTTGACGAGCAAGTTGGGCATCTTTGCCTCCTGCGGAAAAGAGTTCGCGCAGAGGGTATCGCAAGCGGTGCGCGGGTCCACGCCCAATGCCTGCTTCCTGACCCCCGTCGCATCATTCGATGGTCAGCGGGATCGTGACACCGCTAATCCTGGACCGCGCCGGCCCACCGAGCGCTTCAGGCTCGGGCGCCCAGATGCGGCCGCGCCTGCGCGTAGCACCACGCCAGCACCAGCAACAGCGGCACCAGGCTGAGCGGGCCTGGCAGCCCGAGCATTCGCCCGAGGTTCGCCGGCCCGGTGTAGCCGGTGTCCGTCGCCCAGATCCGCGGCCACGCGTGGCCCCACAGCGGGTCGCCGAACTGCGGCGCCTCCGGGGCCGACGCTGCCAGCAGCAGCGTCAATGCACCCGACAGCAGCGCCAGGCCCAGCACTGCCCGCGGCACCGCGCGGATCGCCGGCGCCAGCGCCAGCGCCAGGAACGGCAGCATCGGCACGCAGTGGCGCGGGCCGATCGCCGCCCCGCCGTCCCACATGTAATAGCCGGCGTTGAGCGCCAGGTAGAAGCCGATCACCCCCAGGCACACCGCAGCGACCTGCCTCACCGGCCATGTCCCCGAGGACCTGCTCCATGGGCCAGGTGGCCAGCCGCGCAGCTCGCACGCCAGCCCCCACGGCGCCAGCAGCAGCACCGGCGCCAGGTAGAACAGCCCGCGGAACGCCCCGAACAGCAGCTCCAGCAGCACCCCGGGGTCCGGCGCGTGGATGCCGTAGTTGACGCGCATGCCCTCGGCGAACTCGGCCAGGTAGACGAAATCGTAGCCGGTCTTGAGCGGGCCGCCGAACGCCACCGAGTGGTAGATCGCCAGGGCGATCGCCGCCGGCGCCCCGCCGAGCGCCGCCACCACGGCGAAGCGGGTCCCGCGGCGCAGCCAGGCGAACAGCCACAGCAGCGCGACCGGGACCGCCGCCGGGTACTCGCACAGCACCGCCAGCCCGAGGCACATGCCCGTCCCGAAGGCCATGGCTGTTCGACCATGTCCCAAGAGGATGCCGGCGAACCCGAGCAGCAGCAGGTCGGCGCACAGCTGGTGGCCGTAGAGCGCCGAGCCGTAGATCAGCGCCGGGGTCGCCAGCGCGTAGGTCGCCGCCAGCAGCAGCGCCCCGGCGCGGTCGCCGAGGCGGCGCAGCGCCAGCAGGTACAGCGCCAGCGCGCCGAGCACCGCGAACACCCCGACCGAGCCCACGCGGCTGACGTACAGCGCGGTCCGGTAGGCCTGGTTGTAGAACAGCCGGTCGCCGGGACGGCGGGCCGCCGGGTCGCGGTTGGGGTCGCGCGGGTCGAGCGGGACCAGACGGACCTCGGGCGCGTCGGCGCCGACCAGCCGCCCGGCCCCGTAGTAGAGCGCGTAGGCGGGCGCCGCCAGCAGCGACGTGCCGGGCGCCTTGTCGCTGTAGAAGTGGCCGTCCCGCTGGCTCTTGTCGCCGGTGGTCGCGTGGTAGTCGTCGATGATCGTCGTGCCCTGCTCGACCAGCGCGCGCGTCAGGGCCAGGCGCGAGTTCTGGTTCCACGCGGGCGGGCCCGAGAAGTACGAGGTCGCGGCGAACACCGCCACGGCGAGCGGCACCAGCACCGGCGCCTCCGCTCGCACGCTGGCCCGCAGGCTGTCGCCGCGCTCATTGCCTGCGTCGCCGGAGGCTGGCGCTTCGACGTCCGGGCCGCGCCCTTCGGAACATGTCGCTTCGGACATGTCCTCTCGAACATCTCCGACACTCCACCCCGGGCCTCCCGCCCCTGCCCCTTCGGACAGGCCCTCCGAGCCTTGCCCGGGGCGGCCCGGGTCGCCGGAGCCTGGCCCTGCGGACATGTCTCTCAGGCCTGCGCCCGGGCGCTGGCCTCGACCACCAGCGCCCCGAGCTCTTGCTGGGCCCGCTCCGCGGCGGACGCCTCGGGGCACTGGGCCAGGCGCTGCAGCACCTGGTAGGCCCCGGCGTAGCGGCGGGCCGGGTCGCGATCGAGGTTCTTGCGCACGATCTCGGCCAGCTTGGCCGACAGCCCGGGCAGGCGGCGGCTCGGGTGACCGGCGTCGAACTTGACGATCGCGTCCATCGTCTTGAGGTCGTCGTCGGCCTTGAAGCAGCGCTGGCCCTTCAGCATCTCCCACAGCATCACGGCCAGGCCGAAGATGTCCGAAGAGACAGTCGCGGCCGCCGTCCCGACCACCCGCTCCGGGGCCATGTACGCCTTCGAGCCGGCCTGCGACATGTCGCTCTCGCGGGCCAGCCAGATGCTGGTCGCCGAGTTGTAATCGGCCAGCATGACCTGGCCGGTGCGCGACAGCAGCACGTTGGCCGGGCAGATGTCGCGGTGGACCACGCCCAGCTCGACCAGCTTGCCCTTGTCCTCGGCCTCGGCGGTGTGCACGTGGTGCAGCGCGTCGGCCAGCTGGCCCATGATGTAGACCGCGATCTCTTTGCTGACGCCGCGCGGATGGCCGACGTCGTGGCCGAGCAGCACGCTCAGGTCGCAGCCGTCGATCGCGTCGAGGACGAGATAGCGCACGCCGTTCTGCGCGCCCTCGCCGTGCGCGCTCGGGATGCCCGGGTGATTGAACGACTGATAGAGCCGGATCTCGTGCTCGAATTGAGCGGCCAATATCGCGTGCTCCGGGCCCGAGCCGGACGGCAGCAGCTTGACGACGTAGGACGGCGGCGCTGTCTGCGGGTCGTCCTCGTGGCGCGCGAGGAACAGGTGGAACACCGAGCTGCGCACCGCGAGCGGCCGGACCAGACGGAACTTGCCGAGACTCTGGAGCTCCATGGGCGAGCTGAGTGTGCCGCCCGCAGATCCGCGTGTCCATCGCCGAGTGCGAGGCGCCGCCCGCCCGGACCTGCTACAAGAGCGGCCCATGTCATCGCCCCCGCGAACGCCGCTCGTGGTGCTGGGAGCCGGCCTGACCGGGCTCTCGGCGGCCTGGCACGCGCGCGGGCCGGTGCTGGTGGTCGAGCGCGAGGCTCGCGTCGGCGGCCACGCCCGCAGCCACCGCCGCGACGGCTTCACGTTCGACGTCACCGGGCACTGGCTGCACCTGCGCGACCCGTCGGTGCGGGCGCTCGTCGAGGGTCTGTTCGGGCCCGGCGAGCTCGCCAGCGTGGCGCGCCGCACCTGCATCCACAGCCACGGCGTGCAGCTGCCGTACCCGTTCCAGGCCAACCTTCACGGCCTGCCGCTCGAGGTCGTGCAGGAGTGTCTGGTCGGCTACGTGGCGGCGCGCGAGCAGGCGGCGACGGGCGCGCCGGAGCCGCAGAGCTTCGTCGGCTACGCCGAGGCTCGCTTCGGCGCGGGGATCGCCAAGCACTTCTTCGTCCCGTACAACCGCAAGTTGTGGGGTGAGCACCTCGAACGGCTGACCGCCGAGTGGGTCTCGCGCTACATCCCGGTCCCCGACACCGCGCAGGTGATCGGCGGCGCCATCGGCCTGGCGCAGGAGGGCCTCGGCTACAACGCCAGCTTCCTCGTCCCGACGGCCGGGGGCATCGACGCGGTGCCGGAGCGAATGCGCGCGGGCCTCGCCGAGCGGCCCGAGGTCGAGCTGCGGCTCGGCAGCGACATCGACGAGGTCGACGTCGTCGGTCGACGTCTCAAGCTCGCCGCCGAGGCCGACTGGCGCAGCTACGACGCCCTCGTCTCGAGCATCCCGTTGCCCGAGCTCGTGCGCCGGATCCCCGCCGCGCCGGACGACGTCCGCGACGCCGCCGGCGCCCTCCGCTACGTCCGCTGGCGCTACCTCGACATCGCCGTCGGCGCCCCGCCGCCGAGCGACTATCACTGGGTCTACGTGCCCGAGCCGCGCCTGCCGTTCTTCCGCGTCGGCGTCTACTCGAACGCCGCCCCGCGCATGGCCCCTCCGGGCTGCAGCGGGCTCTACGTCGAGCTGAACGAGCGGACAGGTCCGATCGACCTCGCCGCCGTCTACGCCGGCCTCGTCGAGGTCGGCGCGCTGCGGGCCGCGGAGGACGTCCGCTTCGTCGAGGTCCGCGTCGTCGAGCACGCCTACGTCGTCTTCGACGCCGCCTACGCCGCCGCGCGGGCCACCGTCCTCGGCTGGCTCGAAGGCCAGGCCATCCTCAGCTGCGGCCGCTACGGCGGGTGGATCTACAACAGCATGGAAGACTGTCTGCTGGCCGGGCGCGCGGCGAGCGAGTGGGCGGCCGCGCGGCTCGCCGGACAGGAGCCGCGATGAACGCCACGGCTGCACCCGAGGTCAGCATCGTCATCCCCGTCTACAACGAAGAGGCGATCCTCCGCGACAGCGTCCTCGAGCTGGTGCGAGGCCTCGACGCCGAGGGGCGAGACTTCGAGCTGTGGCTGGCGGAGAACGGCAGCCGCGACCGCACGCGCGAGCTCGCCGCCGAGCTCGCCGCGCTCGATCCGCGGGTGAAGTGGTTCTCGTGCCCGGCGCCGAATTACGGGGCCGCGCTGCGCATGGCGATCGAGCAAGCGGCGGGTCGCTTCGTGATCTGCGAAGAGATCGATCTGTGCGACCTCGATTTCCACCGGCGCGCGCTGGCGCTGCTGCGCGCCGGCACGGCCGACCTCGTGGTGGGTTCGAAGGCGATGGCGGGCGCGCATGATCGCCGGCCGCTCGGTCGCCGCGCCGCCACGCGGGCCTACAATGGGCTCTTGCGGGTCACGCTCGGTTACCGCGGCACCGACACGCACGGGCTCAAGGCGTTTCGCCGCGCCGCGCTGTTGCCGGTGGTCGCCCGCTGCATCGTCGGCCACGACGTGTTCGCCTCGGAGCTGGTGATCCGGGCCCAGCGCGAGGGCGTGCCGATCACCGAGATCCCCGTCGAGCTGGAAGAGAAGCGCGCGCCGTCGATCCACCTGGCGCGGCGGGTGCCGCGGGTGCTGAAGAACCTGGCGCGACTGATGGCCGCGATCCACCTCGGACGCGGCGCCAAGGAGCGGTGATGACGACCGAGCTGCGCGGTACGATCCTCAGCGTCGACCTCGACGACCTCGCCTGCTACCACGCGATCCACGGCCTGCCGCCGCCGACGCCCGAGCAGGCCGACGTGGTGCTCGGGCGCTGCCTGCCGCGCTTCCTCCGGCTGTTCGGCGAGACCGGCGCGCGCGCCACCTTCTTCGTGGTCGGCCGCGACCTCGAGCGCGACATGCAGGGCCCCGGCCACGGCGCCGCGCTGCTCGGCCTCGCCGCGCAGTCGGGGCACGAGCTCGGCAACCACAGCTACAGCCACGCCTACGACCTCGTCGACTGGCCTTCGGGACAGGTCTATCAGGACCTGCGGCGCTGCGACGACCTGCTGCGCAAGCTCGGCGCCGAGCCGCGGGGCTTCCGTGCGCCGGGCTACAGCCACGACGAGCTGCTCCTGCAGCAGGCCGGCGCGCTCGGCTACCGCTACGACAGCTCGCTGCTGCCGTCGCTGCCGTACTACGCGGCCAAGCTGGCGGCCATGGCGTGGATCCGTGTGCGCGGGCGGCGGTCGCAGTCGCGGGCCCGCGGGCTGCGGAGCTTCGTCGGCCCGGCGCATCCCTACTACCGGGCGGACGTCGGGATGTGGGAGGTGCCGATCAGCGTCAGCCCGCTGCTGCGCCTGCCGATGGTCGGGACCTTCGTGCTGCGCGGCGGGCCGCTCTACCGCGAGGCGCTGCGGATCCCCGCGCTGCACCTCGAGCTGCACGCGCTCGATCTCGCCGACCCCGACAACGACCCGATCGATCCCGCGCTGCGCAAGCGGCAGCCCGAGCTGCGGACCCCGCTCGAACAGCGGCTCGCGCGGCTGCGCGAGCTGATCAAACAGCGGGGAGGGGCGACTTCGATCGCCGCCGCGTTCGGGTCCTAGAGTCCTCGCGGCGGACGGCCATGGTCGCCAGCGCGTCGGCCTCTTCGTTGCCCGGCTGGCCGGCGTGGCCGCGGACCTTGAGCAGCTCGACGCCAGTGAACTCGGCGAGCTTCTCTTTGATCTTCTCGATGAGCTCGAGATTGGCCTTGGCCTTCCAGCCGCCGACCAGCACGCCGAGGCTCCAGCCGCTGTCGGTAAAGAGGAGGACGTGCGCGTCCTTGTCCTCGGGGCGCAGCATTTCGAGCGCGCGCAGGATGGCCGTCAGCTCGGCGACGTTGTTGGTGCCCTCGCCGATGAACTCACTGTGCTCGACCGCCTCCTCGCCGCGCTCGATGAGCACGCCGATGCCGGCCGGGCCGGGGTTGCCGCTGCAGGCGCCGTCGGTATGGATGATGATGGTATCGTCCGTCGGCGCGCGCGTCGGCTCCTCGCGGACCACCTGAACCGTGGCGGCGGGGGTCGGAGTCCCCGAGAACGCGTCATCGGAGAGGATCTCGGTGTCATCCGGGATCTCGATGAGGTTGTCGGGCGTCGCGCGATACGACTTGCTGGCACCCAGGCGGTACCGCATCTCGATCCGGCCGCGATGAACGATGGGTTTGCCGGACGCGAGGACGCGGACGAACACCGTTTGATCCTTGAAAACGAAGCGTTTCCACGCCATGTACGAGCTCCGACCAGGCCCCCCGGGAGGCCGCTGGTTGCGCTGCAGCCTACGGCCGCGCTGCAGAATTGGGCAGGTTGGATCACTGTCCGCCGACCGGCGGAAAGACACATCCTCACCCGGCCTGAGCCCGGGTTATTTTGGTTGATCGATTAAATTTCGTGGCGTATTAGTGCCCCGTTATGAAGCGGACGATCCTCACGACCCTCGCTGCCACTGCGCTCCTCGCGATCCCCGCCTGCAAGGGCGGAGCGAGCGCCGCCGGCGGCAAGCTCATCCCCGAGCAAGCCACCATCATGGCCGGCATCGACGTCGGCGGCTTGCTCAAGAGCAGGCTGTACGCCGACAACAAGGCTGTTGCCGAGTCGCAGGCCGGCTACAAGGACGTTGTTGAGGCCGCGAAGGCCTGCAACCTCGATCCCGAGAAGGCGATCACCTCTGTCCTGATCGGCACCGACGCGAAGGACGGCGTCGCGGTCGTGGTCACCGGCACCGGTATCGGCGACGAGAAGAACCTGACCTGTATCGCCGACAAGGCCAAGGAGAAGAACGGCGGCAAGGTCCCGTTCACGATCGCCGACGAGGGCGGCAAGAAGACGCTGAAGATGGACGACGGCACCGGCTACATCGTCGACGCCGGCACGGTCGTGATCGCCAGCAAGCCGTGGGCCGCCGCGGTCAAGGATCTCGTCGATGGCAAGGGCAAGGCCGCCGTCGATGGTCCGCACAAGGATCTGTTCACCCGCGCCGACCAGAGCCGCCACATTTGGTTCGCGGGCGTCGCCCCCGAGCAGCTCGCCGGCATGGCCAAGGGCCAGGCGCAGGTCGACGTGAAGGACTTCTCGGGCTCGATCGACCTGAGCGACGGCCTCGGCGTCAAGCTCGCCGCCGGCCTCGGCTCGGCCGAGCAGGCCTCGGGCCTCAAGAAGAAGGCCGACGAGGCGCTGCCGATGGCGAAGATGGGCCTGGCGATGGTCGGCCTGCCCGCCACGGTCGCCGACACCGTCAAGATCGACGCCAAGGACGCCCTCCTCACCTTCGAGATCTCGCTGAGCGCCAGCGACCTCAAGACCCTGCAGGAGAAGGCCGGCGGCCTCGGTGGCCTCGTCGGCGGTGGCGCTGGCGGCCCCCCCCCGGGTGAGCCGGCCCTCCCGCCCCCGGATGCCGCGCCGGCCGACCCGGCCGCGGTGCCGCCCCCGGCCGACCCGGCCGCCGCGCCCGCGCACTGAGCCGCGTCGCCGCGCGCTTGCGCCGCGGCCGTGGATCCTCTAAAGAGTCGCGACCCTCTCAACCTTCCCGGTCGAGAGGGTCGCTCCTTTTCGGGCCTGCATCGTCAGGCCCGGAACCACCACCTTCGTAGCTGCTGATGGCGGCGAATATCGAGGCGGATCGTAATGCCCAAGACCACACCCCTGCAAAACGTCAAGAAGCTCTTCGGATCCAAGGACCAGCTCGTCGCCCGCGTGGCCGAGCTCCTGCCCAGCGCCTTCTCGGGCGAGTCGGCCGAGGACTTCAAGAAGCGCCTGAAGTACGTCGCCAACAGCAAGCTGCTCCGCCTCATCGAGATCGGTGAGAAGGCCAAGAAGCTCGGCGGCGTCCAGGCCCTCGTCGACAAGATCGCCGAGCTCAAGGGCCAGGCCAAGGACAAGGACTTCAAGGCCGCGCTCGCCAAGTTCAGCGTGCCCAGCCTCGTCGACCTCCACCAGAGCCTCACCCGCAAGGGCAAGCAGGCCGAGAAGACCGAGAAGCCGGTCGAGGCCAAGGCCCCCAAGAAGGCCGAGGCGAAGAAGACCGACAAGAAGAAGGCCTGAGGACCTGTCCTTCAGGACAGCCCTCGGGAGGGCCGCGGCACACGCCGCGGCCCTTCGCGCTTTCGGGATCCCAACCCGCCGGAGGTCACCGCATGTCCCTCGGGACAGGCGAGACCTCCGCGGCCTCACTTGTCGGCGATGACCGCGAGCGAGCCGATGTTGCCGAAGCTGTCGCGCGCGCGCAGGACCACGCGGTGGCGGCCCGGGGCCAGCGGCTCCGGGAGGGTCAGCTGGAAGCCCTCGCGGCCGGTGTCGAACAGGCCGTCGCTGGGGCTGGCGGCGCGGAACGGGCCGCCGTCGACGCTGAACGCGACATCGTGGATCTGCCCGCCGTCGTCGCTCGCCGTGCCGGTGATCGCCAGGCCGCTGACCTTGACGCCGTCGATCGCGGGGCGCTTGTGGTCGACCAGGAACGGGGCCGAGACCACCTCGTCGCGGGCGGCGCGGGAGATGCCGTTGCTCGGCTCGTCGCTGGCGATCACCTGCGCCTCGTAGACCCCGTCGGGCACGCTGCCGAGGTCCCACTTGTACTCTTTCTTGGTCACCGGGGCGGCGCCGCTGAGCGAGATCCACTCCTTGTCGGTCGTGCCCTCGGGGCGCACGCGGACCTCGTAGACCAGGTCGTCGTCGTCGCGCGCCTCGGCCTTCCACTTGATCGTCAGCTTGCCGTCGGGCTCGTCGTCGTCGGTCAGCTCGAACTCGGGCCGGGCCACGTCGACCCCGGCCACCAGCGGCGCCAGGTTCTCGGGGGCGTAGAACAGCTGCACGTCGCGCAGCTCGCCGCCGTCGGCCAGGGTCACCTCGAGCTCGACGAAGCGGCGGGTCGGCAGCGCCAGCGCGCCGGCCAGGGCGTCGCCGTCCTTCTTGAGGCTGACCGGCTTCCACTCGCTCCAGCGCTTGTCCGGCTCCTCGCCCGGGCCGCTGCGGGCGCGCAGCGTCAGGCCGCCGCCGCGCAGGTAGACCGCGCCGAACGTCGACGGCTGCTTGGCGTCGAGCACCTTTGTCCGGTACCTGGCCTTTTGGGCAGGTGCGACCGCGAGCCGATACGCGCCCGCGCCGTCGCCGGTGGTGGCCAGCGCCGCGCCGTCGCCGAGGCGGCACAGCGCGGTCGCCTGGCGCTCGTCGAGGTCGGCGACGGTGGCGACGTCGCGGCGGCCGCGGACCCGGTAGACCTTGCCCTGCTGCGACGCGGCGACCAGCACCTCGGAGCCCTTGCCGCCGGCCAGCAGCGACGTGAAGTACTGCTTGTCCTTGTGCAGCCACGACTCCCAGGTCGCCTCGGCCGCGCGGGCCAGGTCGCGCTTGGGGCCGAGGGCGACGAAGAACAGGTCGGCCGACGACTGCGCCCCGCCGCCGCCCGACGTCGCGTCGAGCGTGCCCTCGGCCGGCTGCCCGACCAGGCTGGTGCGGTTGAGGTTCTTCGTCAGCGCCTGCACCGACGACAGCCCGCGGTCGGTGAAGTCGTTGACGGCCGCGACCAGCCCGCCGTCGACCAACGCGAGCGCGCGGACCTCGTCGCCGGAGAAGTCGTGGACGAGGATGCCGTCGCTCGCGGGCCCGACCTGCAGCACCTTGGCGCCCGGCGAGGTCCCGACGATCACGTCCTTGCCGACCGGCAGCACCGCGAGGATGTCCTTCTCGTCGGAGTCGAGCACGACCTTCGGGTCCTTGCCGCTCATGTCGAGCGAGAACAGCTCGCCCTTGGGGCCGGTCCCGACCAGCAGGCGGCCCTCGTGCGGCACCAGGGCCCAGATCTGCTCGACCTGCAGCTTGGCGAACTCGCTGACCTTGCCCTTGGCGTCGACGCGGTGGATCGTGCCGCCGGGCAGCGTCGCCGCCAGCACGTCGCCGCCGGGCAGCGTCGTGATCGCCGACACCACCGCGCCGGGCAGCTCGGCCAGCTTGCTCGCCGCCGGCGCGGCCCCGCCGGCCTTGCTCGGGGTCGTCAGCTTGATCCGCTGCACCCCCGCGCGGTCGGCCGTGCCGAGGTACACCGCGCCCTTGTCCTTCGGGTCGGCGACGCACGAGAACACGCTCGCCGCGCCCTTCACCTCGCCGCGCGCCGGCACCAGGCCGACCGTGACCTTGCCCGAGCCCTCGATCGCCGCGCCCTCGGCCTCGCCGGCGTCGAAGTCGTCGAAGTCGCCGAGGTGGAAGCTGCGCGTCCCGCCGGCCCCCGCGCTCGCGGGCGTGAGGGCGAGCAGCGCCGCGAGCGAAACATATGTACGAAAGGACATGCGCGAAGGGACAGTCATGATCGAGCTTGGACGGTTCAATCGGAGGACGGCGCGGCGAACTTCCGCTTCGGCTTGACGCTGACCTTGAGCGTGTGCTCGCCCTCGATCAGCGACGGGCGCGGGATCACCCGCCGCGCCATCTGCTTGAAGCGGACCGCCGACGTGGTGCTGCCGGTGTGCGCGAGGCTCTCGAGCACGCTGGCCGGCAGCTCGGGCAGGAGCCCGTGGCGGGTCGAGAGGCCCTCGGCCTCGCGGTAGATCGTGGCGACCAGGCTGCGCGGCGGATAGGTGTCCTGCAGCGTGTCGATCAGGTCGTCGAGCGAGTCGGGCATGGGCCGCGGCGGGCGGGCGTTGTCGCCGCCGGTGACCTCGATCTGGATGTCCTGGTCGGCGGCGTCGTCGGGCACGCGCAGCGACAGGCTCTCCTCGCGGGCGGCCCCGCGGTAGTCGCGGAGGCGCAGCTCGAGCGTCACCAGGTCGCCGGCGTGGACATCGGCGTCGGCCAGCCGCACCGACTCGAGGATGTCGACCGGGCTGTCGTAGCGCAGCGTCGCCGTCTGGCGCACGCCTCGCAGCTTGGCGACCTCGAAGTCGTTGTTGAGCAGCGCCGCCATGATGAGCGCCCCACGGCCGCGGCCGAGCGCGCGCGCGTCGACCCCGGCGGGGAAGAACTCCTCGTGCTTGACCGTGACGGTGCGCGGGCCCTTGCTGGTCGTGACATCGATCTGGTGCACGATCTCGGCCACTACCTCGGTGCCGTCGCCCGCGCCCTCGCCGAGCGCGTCGACCAGCAGGCTGGCCGCCAGCGCCGGCGTGAGGTCGACGCCGAGCGCGACCTCGCTGTGATAGACGCGCGGAGGCATATCGGGCTCCGGCGCGCGCAGCTCGGTGGTCACCGGGATCATCGGCGCGCCGACGTCGGTGCGCAGAGAGATCGCCGCCTGGCGGTCCTGGATCATCGAGCCGCGCACGTGCAGCGCGCTCGACAGCTTCACCGAGCGCTCGACGCTGGGGATGATCACGTGGACCCGCGCGTCGGCGATCGGCAGGTTGCTCGGACCGGCGCCGAGCATCTCGTGGCCGAACGCCAGCAGCTTCTCGCCCTGCTTGCCGCCGACCCACGTCACCGTGCCGTTGGGCGCGACCGCGTTGTCGCCGCGGATCAACACTACCGACACCGAGTCGCCGCCCTGCCACGTCTTGGCCGGCGCCGTCTTGGCGTCGCCGACGGCCGTGCCCCCGCTGCCCCCGCGCGCGGGCACGAGGCCGAGCGTGTCGGCGAGGAAGCGAGTCGCCGCCGAGCCGAGGCCGCTCACCGACATCGGCGCGCCGAGCGGCGCCAGGCCGCCCTGCGGGGTCAGGTCGTCGGGACGGCGGCGCGGCGGCAGCGGGGTGGTGTCGAGCCCGAGCATCGCGTCGGCCCAGCCGGCGGCGCCGGGCCGGGCGGTCCCGCGGATCTTGTTGTGCGGCAGCACGTCTGGCCGAAAGGGCAGGTCGCCGACGGCGAACATGTTGCTCATCGGCGTGATGCCGCCGATCGGGTCCTTGTTGAAGCGGTAGCCGTAGGCGAGCGCGCCGACCAGCTTGCCGTCGATGTAGATCGGGCTGCCGCTCATGCCGCCGACGATGCCGGAGTGGACCATCCGCGGATCCGACGAGCGGAACAGGATCGCGTCCTGGCGCGGCAAATAATCGCGGATGACGTCGACGACCTCGATCTCGAAGCGGTCGGTGCCGGTGCCGGAGAACACAGTGACCGCGTAGCCCTTCATGCCGGGGCGCACGTCGTCCACGGGCATGATGTCGGGCCGGGCGGCCGAGGCGGGGCGCAGCGCCAGGGCGCCGAGCACGGCGAACCCGGCGGCGCAGCGGCGAACGATGCGACGCACGTTCCGGGGCTCAGGACTTGGCATGGCGTTCGAGGGCTTGACGCATTGCGCCGACGAGGTCGTCGTGCGGCGAATAGTAGTACTTGTAACGGCGACGCGAGGCGTTCAGCAGCTCGCGGTCGAGCTCGCCGGCGGAGTCGAAGAACAGCACGCGCGGGACGTAGCGGCCGTCGGGGCCGTACTGCTGGCTCGTCGGCTCGAGGTCCTGGTCGACGTTGATCATCACGAAGCGGTCGGTCAAAGCGACCAGCGCCGGGTCGGAGAAGGCCGGCCGCAGCGCCTTGCACTGCGAGCACCACGACGCGTGCACGACCAGCATGATCGGCCGACCCTCGCTCGCGGCTTCGCGGAAGCCCTCGTCGAGGCCGCGCCAGGCGATGGCGTCGCCGAAGCCGTTGGCCGGGGCGGTGGCGGTGCGCGCCTTCGCGGCGGGGGCCGGCGCAGGCGCAACAGCGGGCGAGCTATGCTCGGCGGCGGTCGATGGCTCGCCGCCGCAGCCGGAGAGGAGGACCGCGCCGCCTGCCGCGACGGCAGGTGCGAGGGCGAGCGCGAGGACCAGGCGGGTCGAGGTCACGGCCTGCAACCATACCACGCGCGATCTGCGAGATCCCGCGGCGAAGCAGCCACGGGCGCGCGCGCGTCGACGCGGCGGCACCCGAGCCCGCGTGCGCCCCCTCATGAGATGGTTGCCGCCACCGCGCCGCCGTGTTGTCATCCTTCCTCCAGGATGCCGCCCTCGCTCCGCGACCTGCTCGAGGACAGCGACGAAAAGTTCGCGGCGGTCGACCCTGACGGGCGCGTCCTCGTCTGCAGCCGCACGCTGCGCGAGGCGCTCGGCTGGTCCGAAGACCAGGTCGCAACGGCCAGCCTGGTGGCGGCCGCGGCGCCGGAGTACCGCGACAAAGTGCGCGACCTCCTGGCCCGGGTGTTCGCCGGCGAGCCCGACATCCGCGGCCACACCGTGATGACCGCGCGGGACGGCCGCGAGCTCGAGCTCTACCTCCGCATGCACCGGGCCCCCGACGGCGAGAGCGCGTGGGTCGGGGCGCAGTGCGAGCTGGCGCGCGTGCACGGGCAGATCGGCGGTATCCTGGCCACGGCGACCGGGGTCGGCCTGCTCGCGGTCGACATCGCCGGCCGGATCGTCCGCTTCAACCGCGGCGCCGAGCGGCTCTACGGCCTCGCCGCCGAGGACGTGCTGGGCCGCCACTTCGACGTCCTGCCGAGCGATCCCGACGAGGTGGCCGAGCGGATCCGCGAGCTGACGCAGGAGTTCGGGCGCCCGGCGACCAAGCTCGACACGTACACGCTGCGCGCCCGCGAGTACGGCTCGGACGAGCACGCGTCGACGATCCCGCGCGTCGACGGCACCCGCGCCTTCGTCGAGGTGGTGACGTCGCCGCTGCGCGAGGCGACGGGCGAGGTGATCGGCTACGTCGGGATCTTGCGCGACGTGACGGCGACGCGGCTGGCCCAGGCCGAGCACGAGCGGCTGGCCAACCGGCTGCGCGGGGCGCTGCTGGCCAGCACCGACTCGATCGTCGTCACCGAGCGAGTCCTCGACGAAGACGGCGACTTCGACCTCGTGATCGTCGAGGTCAACCCCGGCACCACGCGCTTGATGGCCCGCCCGCGCGAGAAGCTGATCGGCCTGCGGCTGTCGGAGTTCGGCGGCCGGCGGCGCATGTCGACGTTCCTGTCCAAGTACGAGCGGGTGTTCGCCACCGGCGAGACGCTCGACGAAGACATCCGCCTCGACACCGACCTGATGCCCGGGGTCGAGTGGCTGCGCCACCAGGCCGTCCGCGTCGGCGACGGCGTCGCCATCACCGCCCGCGACATCACCAAGCGCAAGCGCAGCGAGGTCCAGCTGCGCAACAGCGAGCAGCGCCTGAGCATGGCCCTCGAGGCCGCCGGCGACGAGCTGTGGGACTGGGACCTGGCCGCCGGCACCGTGTTCTTCACCCGCGGCGACGTGAGCCGCACCTACTCGGAGTCCGAGCTGGCCCACGCGGTCCACCCCGACGACCGCGAGGCTTTCCACGAGGCTGTCCGCAAGCACATGTCCGGAGAGACACCTCTCTTCCAGTGCGAGTACCGGGCGCTGAACGCCAAGGGCAAGCCGCGGTGGGTGCTCGGGCGCGGGCGGCTGGTCGCGCACGACGCGGTCGGCCGGCCGCTGCGGCTGATGGGCACGCAGACCGACATCAGCGCCCGGCGCCGGCAGGAGGACACGCTGCGCCAGGCGGTGCGCGCGGCCGAGGCGGCGAGCCGGGCCAAGAGCGAGTTCCTGGCCCACGTCAGCCACGAGATCCGCACGCCGATGAATGGCATCCTCGGCATGGTCGAGCTGGCGCTGCTCGACGACCCGCCCCCGCCCGCCCCCGCGCGCCTGCGCGTGATCCAGGACTCGGCGCGCTCGCTGCTGTCCGTCATCAACGACCTGCTCGACGTGACCAAGATCGAGGCCGGCAAGCTGGCGCTCGCGCCGGTGCCGTTCGACCTCCACGCGACCATGCAGCGCACCGTCGACGCCCTGCGCCCGCGCGCCCAGGAGCAGGGCCTGCGGTTCGCCGCCGCGCTCGCGCCGGCGGTCCCGCGCTGGCTGGTCGGCGACCCCGACCGCCTGCGCCAGGTGCTGGTCAACCTGATCGGCAACGCGATCAAGTTCACCGCGCACGGCGAGGTCCAGGTCGAGGTCAGCGCCGAGGTCGAGGCCGAGCGAGCCCGCCTGCGCTTCGCCGTCCGCGACACCGGCATCGGCATCGCCCCCGAGCGGCTGACGGCGATCTTCGTCCCGTTCGAGCAGGGCGACGCCTCGACCACGCGCCGCTTCGGCGGCACCGGCCTCGGCCTGACGATCGCCGACCGCCTGGTGCGCCTGATGGGCGGCGCGATCGCGGTCGACAGCAAGGTCGGCACCGGCAGCACGTTCTCGTTCGCGGTCGAGCTGGCCTGCGCGACCGAACCCCAGCGGGCCGAGACCCGCCCGCCGCCGGCCAAGCCGTCGCGCGCGACCCGGCGGATGCGCGTGCTGCTGGCCGAGGACCACCCGATCAACCAGCTGGTCGCGGCCGAGATGCTGCGCGGCGCCGGCCACGAGGTCGCGGTGGTCCACGACGGCCACGCGGCGCTGGCCGCCGCCTCGTCGACCCGCTTCGACCTGGTTTTGATGGACGTGCAGATGCCCGGGATGGACGGCTGGGAGGCCGCCGCGGAGATCCGCAAGCACCCCGACCCGCGCGTGCGCTCGGTGCCGATCGTGGCGATGACGGCCCGCGCGACCGAGGCCGACCGCCTCCACAGCCTCGAGCGCGGCATGGACGGCTTCCTCACCAAGCCGGTCCAGATCTCCGACCTGCAGGCCGTGCTCGCCACCATCGGCGAGCGCCCCAACGGCGCGGTCGAGGACTGGGACGCGGTCATGAAGCGCGTCGCCGGGTCGCACAAGACCCTGCTGAAGATGATCGACATGGCCCGCGACGAGGCGCCCAAGGTGGCCGAGGTGCTGCGCGCGTCGGCCGTGAAGGACCCCGAGGTGATGCGCCAGGCTGCCCACCGCACCGCCGGCACCGCCGCGCTGTTCAGCGCCGGCGAATTGCTCGCCCTCGCCCGCGAGCTCGAAGGCGTCGCCATACAAGCCAGCGAGAGCGAGCGCGTCAGCCGGGTCGAGCGCCTGATCGACGCGATGTTCCGCCTCACCGACGACCTCGTGGCCCGCGGCCGCGAGCTGGCCCGCGAGCCGAGCTGAGATGCTCTTCGGGACATGTCCGTGAGGGCATGTCCCGAGCGACAGCTCGACTGAGGCTCTGCCCCACCGATCTACAGTGCTTCGGGACATGACTCCGAGGTTATGTCCGCGCGAGCATGTCCGCGCCACAGATTTTTCGTCGGCGATGCCGGTCCGCGACGGCGCTCGCCGGGCATCGTGATGACCTGGCCCGAGGGACAGCTTTCCCTCATCCGGCCAGCGGGCGGGCCGGGTGGCCAGCCGGCGGGACACCGCGTGACCGCGGCGCCGCGTCGGCGCCGGCTTTTTCGCTGGCACGCGGCTTGAAGTCCTTCGGGACATGTCCCAAGGGAGTGGTCAAGACTGCGGCGAAGACGAACCGGAGGCCCGCGCGCGGGCGATCGAGCGGCCCCGCGAGCGCATGTACACGTTCGGGCCGGCGGTGCTGAGCAACGTCGAGCTGGTCGCGCTGCTGCTCGGCGGCGGACGGGCCGAGCAGCGGGCGCTGGGGCTGCTGCAGCGGCTCGGCGGGCTGTCGGGGTTGATGCGCGGGCTGCCGCAGGAGCTGGCCGAGTCGCCGGGGATCGGCGAGGCCTCGGCGACCGCGGTGTGCGCGGCGGTCGAGCTGGCGCGGCGCATCGGTCAGCTCCAGCTCCCGGTCGAGGCGGCGGTGCGCGGCTCCGACGACGTGCGCCGGTTCGTCCACGCCCACCTGCGCGGCCGCTCGCAGGAGGTGTTCATGATCCTGGGCCTCGACAGCCGGCGGCGGATCCGCCTGATCAAGGAGGTCGGCCTCGGCAGCGTCGCCCATGTCCACGTCCACCCGCGCGAGGTGTTCCGCCCGCTGACCCAGGCCGGTGCTCACTCGGTGATCCTCGTCCACAACCACCCCAGCGGCGAGCCGAACCCCAGCGAGAGCGACGTCGGCCTCACCCATCGCCTGGTCGAGTGCGGCTGGCTGATGGGCATCCCCGTGGTCGACCACCTCATCGTCACCGACGGCGGCTGCACGTCCATGCTGGCCCTCGGGCTGCTCCCCGAGGCCCCGCTGCACCCGGAGGCCCCGCTGTGACCACGCTGCCGCGCGCGCGCGAATCGTGCTACGTCCTCGCGCCATGGACCTCGGTCTCCAGCACAAAGTCGCGATCGTCACCGGCGGCAGCGAGGGCATCGGGCGCGCCACCGCCCGCGCGCTCGCGCTGGCCGGGGCCCGCGTGGTCATCTGCGCCCGCCGGCCCGAGGTGCTCACCGCGGCGATGCACGAGCTGTCCGCCGAGACCGGCTCCGAGGTGCTCGCCATGCCGGTCGACGTGCGCGAGCCGGCCGACGTCATGCGCCTCGTCGACGGGGTGGTCGCCCGCCTCGGCCGCATCGATGTCCTCGTCAACAACGCCGGCACCGCGGCCGCGGGCCCGTTCGAGTCGATCACCGACGACGCCTGGCAGGACGACCTCGACCTCAAGCTGTTCGCCGCGCTGCGCCTGGTCCGCCTGGTCATCCCGCACATGCGCAAGGCCGGCGGCGGCAGCATCGTCAACCTGCTCAACATCGGCGCCCGTCAGCCTGCGGCCCGCTCGATGCCGTCGTCGGTCAGCCGCGCCGCCGGTCTGGCCCTCTCCAAGGCGCTGTCCAAAGAGCTCGCGCCCGACCAGATCCGCGTCAACGCGGTGCTCATCGGCCTGGTCAAGAGCGGTCAGCACGACCGCAAGCGCAACCCCAGCCTCGACCGTGACCGCTTCTACGCCGACATGGCCCGCCAGGGCCAGGTCCCCCTCGGCCGCGTCGCCGAGGCCGAAGAAGCCGCCGACCTCATCACGTTCCTGGCGTCAGCCCGCGCGGCGTTCATCACCGGCACGGCGATCAACTTCGACGGCGGCGCCAGCGCGGTGCCGTGAGGCCGCCGAGCCTGCCTCGGCGCGTGTCCTTCGGGACATGCTTCGAGAGAACCGGCCGACGTCGCTCGGCGATGGATGTCTCTCGACACATCTCCTTCCTGCCGAACCTGTCCCTCAGGACATCCTCTCTTCAAGCGTCCTGCGGATCGCCCTCGCGGGCCCGTCCGCGGCGCGTCCTCGCGGCCGGGAGCGCGGCCAGGCGCGGGATCCCGGCGGCCGCAGCGGCGAAGAACTCCGGATCGAGCTCGACCCCGACGCTCTCGTAGCCGACCGCGACCGCGGCCGCGATCGTCGAGCCGCCGCCCATGAACGGGTCGAGCACCACGCCGCGGCCGAGCGGCAAGGCAGCACGCACCAGCTGCCGCATCAGCGCCTGCGGCTTGAGCGAGGGGTGAGGCGAGAGCGCGCGCTCCTCGGGCCGGGTCGGCGCGGAGGCGATGACGTCGGCGAACGGCTGGTCAGCGGAGATCCGCCGCAACCCACCGGTGCCCCACCGGCGCAGGTTGTCCTGGACGCGGCCCTCGCACGGCTTGCGAAACAGCCCCCACGGCTCCCACGCGGACCGCGGCATGACTGTGACGTCGGCGAACTCCTCGTGGGCGTTCTTCGGCCGGTCGCCGCCGCGCAAGGTCTGGACCAGGCGGATGATCTCGGCCCGCTTCTCGAACCCGGCCGCGAGGAACGGCCCGTACACGAGGTGCGAGAGCAGCGGGTTGCCGGCGATGAACACGTGCGCGCCAGGGACCAGCACGCGCATGGCCCGGGCGGCGAAGTCGGCGAAGAACCGGGCCATGGCGTCACGCTCGTCGGCCGACAGGACGGTGAAGCGCGGCAGCGGGCTGCGGGTGCTGCCGTCCATGGTCGGGGGGATCCGCCACACCCCGCCGTGACCGCTGCGCAGCTTGGCAGTCTCGAGCGCGGTGTATTCCTTGAGGCCGTAGGGCGGGTCGGTGACGATCGCGTGGATCGATCTCTCGGGCTGCGCGGCCATCCAGCGCAGGCCGTCCGCCCGCACCAGCGTGTACGCGGCCTCGCCGAGCCGGTGCGAGCTCGAGACGAAGCTTTCCTGGTCGGTCGCGACCACGCGCGCGCGAGCCTACCACGCACCGGCGCCCGCACCGACGCGCGGTCCGCTGGCTCCGCGAGCCTCGCCAGCGCGCGCGACCTGCGGACGCTCGCCGAGCGCCTCACGACGCCCAGTCGAGCCCAGCGCTCGCTCAGCCCGCGAACGTGCGCCGAGCGGGCCACGAGACCGCGGCCCGCCTCGGGCGAGCGCGACCCGCGGGCCTTGCAAAGGTGCTCGGCCTGCCCCTCAGACCAACTCGGCGCGCAGGAACTCGCCGATCTTGCGGATCGCCCGCCGGGCCTCGGGGAGCAGACTCGGGAACGCCTGAAACACGTGGATCATGCCGTCCCAGATCTCGAGCTCGACCCGACCCTGCGCCGCCCGCACGCGCTCGGCCAGGCGGATCGAGTCGTCGTGCAGGACCTCGCGCGTGCCGACCTGGATCAGGATCGGCGGCAGGCCGCGCAGGTCGGCGTGGATCGGCGAGATCAGCGGGTGCCGCGGGTCGCCGTCGGGGCCGACGTAGTAGCGGCCGAACGCGGCCATGTCGCCGCCGAGCATCGGGTCGAGAGCGGCGCGCGTGCGCACCGACTCGCCCGTGGCCGCGAGGTCGGTCCACGGCGACAGCATGAACGCGGCGGCCGGCAGCGGCAGCGTCCCGGCGTCGCGCAGGCGCACCAGCGTGGCCGCGGTCAGCCCCCCACCCGCCGAGTCGCCGCCGATGGCGATCGAGCCGGGCGAATAGCCCTGGTCCAGGAGCCATGTGTATCCGGACATGGCGTCGTCGAGCGCGGCCGGGTACGGGTACTCGGGGGCGAGCCGGTAGTCGAGGGCGAGCACGCGGACACGGGCCTCGCGGCTCAGAGCGGCCGTCAGCATCCGGTGCGAGGCGGGCGAGCCGGCGACGTAACCACCGCCGTGGAGGTAGAGCAGGACCTTGTCGGCGCGGGCCCCGACGGCGTGGATCCACTCGCCCGGGACGCCGCCGACCTCGGCCGGCTCGACGTACACGCCAGGCGGCAAGCGGCCCTGCCGGACCCCGCGCTCGATGGTCTTGCGCACGCCCTTGTAGCTGTCCGGCGTGAACTCGCCGATCGGGTGGCGGCGGCGCCAGTAGCGGATCATCTGGTACAGGAGGTGGCTCTGCAGGCTTGCCATGTGTCCCTCAAGACATGTTCTTCAGGCCAGAGAATGAACGAGCGCGCCGGTGTCGATCGGGGCGACGGTGTAGCGCGGCCCGATGCCCCAGGCCAGCGGAGAGCGGACGAAGGGCGAGGAGCAGTAGATGTTGGGGACCTCGCCGCCGGCGTCGCCGCGATCGACGATCGCCTTCTCGAGCACCATGGAGGTGTACTGCGACATGCTGCTCTCGAGCGCGTTACCGTTGAGGACGACCTCGGCGCCGTACTTGACGGCGTGCTCGCGCAGGCTGCGGAGGCCGGAGGCGCGCGGCAAATAGCTCTCGGGGCAGAGGCCGTTCTCGGAGATGGCGAACACGCCGCGGCCGGCGGCGTGGAAGACGATCGAGTGGTTGCCGAGCGTGTGCCCCGGGGTCCACACCAGCGCGAGCCCCTTGCCGAGCCACACCGAGCCCTCGACGACGACGATCCGCTCGGCCGGCACGCCGTCGAGCGCCTCTTCGATCCACCACGGCCGCTGCAGCGGGTGCAGCGCCTGCAGGGTCTCGAGCTCGCGGCGATTGACGATCAGCCGCGCGTTCGGATAGAGCGGCGGCCGCCCGTCTTCGCCGACGAGGCCGCGCCGCAGGTCCTGGACGTGCAGGTGGTCGAAGGTGACGTAGTCGATCTTGGCCGGGTCGACGCCGAGCCGCTTGCGCGCCAGCGCTGCCGGGCCGTCGGCCCTTCGCAGCAGCTCGGGCGACAGCACCGGCAGCAGGTCGCGGCGCAGCTGGTCGAAGAAACCTGCCCTCGCGGACAGGTCGGCCTCGCTCGGGTTGACGAAGATCGTGCGCGCCTGCCCGCTCCAGTCCTCGAACTCGATCAGGTTGCAGCGGTTGCGCATCAGCAGGTACTTCGCCCGGGTCGGCGGCGCCTGCCAGAAGCCGAACGCGACCGGGTACGGGAACGGCAGCAGGTCGATCGTTCGGAAGCCGCGGACGGGGCCGTCGCCGCGGAACTGGCGGGCGAAGGCCTCGCCGCGGGCGCGCATGTCCTCGAGGCGAAACCCGGGCCGCTGCTCGCGCCAGCCGTCGTCGAGCTCGGGGATGGCGCGAAAGTTGGCGGGCAGCTCCGCCGCGCGCGGCGCCGGGACGGTGGAGCTCTCGAACGGCATCGCGGCCACCTTATCGCGCCGGCGAGCGGCCGTCAGCGGCGCAGAGGCATGGGCCGCACGCAGCTTCATGGGCGCGCGCTCGCCAGGGCGGCGACGCTCACGCTCCACGCCAGAAATTCAGCGCGTAGCGGCAGCCTCACGCCCGGCGGCGACCCGCTCGCGTCAGCGCCCGTAGGTCCGCTGCAGGTGGGCGACGGCAGCACCGGCGCCGCGCACATCGACCCCGTGATTGGGGTCGAGCAGGGCCGGCAGTTCGGCGCGACCGGTGCGCTCGGCCAGCTCCGCCATTTTGGCGCTGCCGCGGCCGCAGGTGCGCCAGCGATAGGCGATCTCGCGGGCGCACAGCCACTGGCGGATCTCTCGCGCCTCCGCCGAGGTCTCGTCGGCGAACAGCTCGAGCGGCTGATTCGGCGCCGCGGACGCGAGCGCGCGCACCCGCGGCAGCGCCAGCGAGGCCAGGCCGCTCGACAGCGTCGTCAGCGGCCCGAGCCGCAGCGCCCACGGCACCTCACCGTCGCCGTAGCGGTCGACCAGGTGCTGCACGATCGCCGACGACTCGCGGATCAGCTGCCCCCCGTCGACCAGCTGCGGGAACGGCGGGACCCGCTCGGGGCGGAAGCGCGTGCCACCCGGGGGGCACGGCCGCATCAGCACGTCGAGGTCGAGCCACACCAGCGCCTCGCGGACCTTGCGGCAGAACGGGCACGCCTCGAACTCGTAGAGCACCAGCTCGCCCGTCGGTCGCGGCCCCGTGACGCCCACGCGCCCGCCGAGCCCGAAGCGCGCCGCCGTCGCCACCGCCGAACCCAGCCGCGTCATGCCCTGCCCCTCGCGCGTCGCGTCATGTCCCGTCTCCTCAGCTTGCATGGGCGACAATCGCCGCTGCGCAACCGACGATCGCGCCGGTGGGCCGTGACGGCCCGCGCGGACCATCACCTGTCCCCCGGGACATCCGCCTCGCCGACGCCCGGGCGCGCGCCCGCGAACCTCGATTCGAAATCACCTGTCCCCCAGGACAGCCTCGCCCCGCCGGCGCCCTCCGCGGACCCACCAAAATCACCTGTCCTCGGGGACAGCCTCGCCTCGCCGCCGCTCCCCTCAAGAGCGGGCCTTCGGCAGCTGCTTGCGCAGGAACTCGACCGCGACCTGGCAGAACGGGCGGAACTCCTGCCCGTCGCGGCTCGACCAGCGATCGATCTCCCGCTCGAGCGCCGCGCGCGACCACGTCTTGGTGTCGCTGTATTTCTTGCGCAGGCGGGCCACCAGGCCCTCGATCACCCGGCGCCGCAATTGCCGGAGGTGCGGCGCGTTGAGGCCGAGCACCTGGTCGAGGTCGCGCTCGGCCTCGGCGTCGGCGCCGAACACCCGGCCCTCGACGAAGCCGTAGCGCACGCGGTGCTCGACCCCCGCGATCGGGTCGAGCACCAGCGGGCTCGCGCCCTTGCGCACGTCGCAGTGGCGGATGTCGCGCTGCTCGTGCGTCGGGTTGTCCTGTCCTCCGGGACAGGCGGCCAGCAGGTTGCGGTGCGTCAGCTGCTGCCCGCGGTGCTCGTGCTGCGGCCGCAGGTGCTCGATGCGCAGCGACTCGACCGCGATGCGGTTCATGCAGTAGCAGCAGATCGCGCCCTGCTCGCGCACCAGCGCCCGCCGCAGCTCCTGCTTCCACGGGCCCGGATCTTCGAAGCTGCCGCCGGCCTGGCGGTGCTCCGTCAGCGCCGCCGGCTCGCGGCCCTTGCGGATGTTCTTCATCCCGCCGCCTCGTCGTCGTCCTCGGCCAGGAACTCCATCATGCTGCCGAGGCGGACCACCTCGGCGTCGTGCGGGCCGAAGTCCGCGACGAGCTCGGCCAGCGCCGCCCGGGCCGCGGGCCAGCGCTCCTCGTCGATCAGGCGGGCCACCGCGCGGACCTTCGCGGCCGAGAAGGGCGGGTACTGATCGACGCCCATCACATCGTAGAGGATCGCGTTGCTGTCGCGCCCGAGGGTGTGCGGCGGCTCGTCGACCAATTGAAAGTCGCGCAGCAGCTTGACCTGCTCGCGCGGCACCAGCGACAGCACCTGCGGCGAGTGGGTGGTGACGATGAACTGCAGGTTGGGGAAGGTGCGCTCGAGGTCGGGGATCAGCGTGCGCTGCCACTGCGGGTGCAGGTGCAGCTCGACCTCGTCGACGAGCACGATCCCGCGGCCCTGCAGCGGGTCGGCGAGGTTCGGGTGGGTGATCGCCAGCCGGCGGGCGATGTCGCCGACCAGCACGAGCAGGCCCTGCTCGCCGCCCGACAGCTGCGAGAAGGCCAGCTGGGTGCCGCGCTTGCGCAAGATCAGCGCGGGCCGGCGACCGACCACGAAATCGATGTGGGCCGCGCCGGGCTCGCGCGTGGGCCGGCGACGGAACCGCAGGTCGGTCCAGTCGGGCAGGAACGAGAGGATCGCCCGCCGCACCGCGGCCAGCTGCGGGTCGACGTGGTCGCGGTGCTCGCGGATGAGCTCGTTCTCGAGGTCCTCGCGCAGCAAGAACCACCGCAAGAAGTCTTCGCGCCGGGCCCCGCGCGACCAGCCGTGATCGGCGTACAGCCCCGCGGGCCCCGAGGGCAGCTCGCCGCGGGCGTCGTCCACCTCGGCCTCGACGTAGCGCTCGTGCGAGTAGGTGGCGAGCATCGGCGCGTCGAGCACGACCCCGCGGGCCAGCGCGTCGGCCCAGCGCGCGGCCCAGCTGGCGGTCTGCGGCGTGTCGGGCTGGGCGTGGTGCCAGCGGTCCCACCGGTGCGCGAGCTCGTGGCGCAGCACGAACGACGCCTCGCCCGGCTCCGGGTCGGCGAACAGCTCGTCTTTCGTGGTGATCGCCGGCGGCGTCCACACGAACTCGCCGTGGACCACGCAGCGCTCGGCCCCGGCGCGCACGTCGGCCAGGCTGAGCCGCGACGCGTCCTCGCCGAGCCCGGTGCGGGCCACCGCGAGCGCCAGCAAGTAAGCCACGGCGTCGAGCACCGAGGTCTTGCCGCTCCCGTTGACCCCCACCAGCGCCGTCGTGCGCCCGCGCGAGAGGTCGAGCTCCAGCGACGCGAAGCCGCGGAAGCTCTCGAGCTGCAGCCGATGAATCCGCATCGATCGCCGAACCGGCCGCAGTGTAGGCCCCGGCGCGCGGCGCTCGCAAGTGCGCGCGTTCGTCAGCGCCGCGCGCTGAATCATCGCTACGCGCGGCCTCCGGCCGGTCTCGCCGCGCCGACGCCTCGGGCCGGGCCCCGCGACGGCACCCGCCCGCGCTCACGCGCCGCGCGTCAGTGCTGCGCGCGGCGGCGGAACGCGGCCACCAGCGCCTCGGGCTCGACCCGGCCGGGGCCGACGCCCGGCTTCGGCCGGACCATCCCGAGCGAGGCCATGTCGTGGACGTAGGCCGGGCGGCGCATCCCGACCAGCACGCACGTGACCGGCAGCGCCAGCAGCGTGAGCACGGCCCGGCGCGACAGCGGCAGCCCGCGCCACGCGTCGGGGGTGGCGGCGGCCAGGCGGTCGCCGATCGCGTCGGTGAGGGCCTGCGCGCGGGCGCGGAAGTCGTCCTCGATGGCGTCGAGCGCGGCCAGCATCTGCTGCCCGTACTCGTCCCAGAACGCGCGGAACTCGGGCTGCAGCGCCGGGTCGAGGTCGCTCGTCAGGCTGGCCTCGATCTGCGCGCAGTGGGCCGCGATCACGTTGTTGCGCAGGTGCAGCCAGTGCCCGAGGTCGCGGATCTGGCCGAGCCCGGACTGCAGCTCGCTGCCCCAGCGCAGCAGGTCGCGAATGCCGTCGCCGTACTCGGCGGCCAGGCGCGCCCCCAGGCCCTCGGCCCACTCGCCCTCGAGCCGCTGCAGCGCCCGCAGGATCGGCAGCGGATCTCTCGCCTGGTCTTTGGGACCTGGCGCATCGGCCAGGCGGATCATGTGCGGCCCCTCGCCCTCGTCGACGAACGCGTTGAGCGGGCGGTTGACGAGCAGCGCCAGGCCCTCGCGGCGGGCCAGCGCCACCACCGAGGGCGCGCCGTCGGGCTGGGCCTCGGTCAGGGCGCCGAGCTCGTAGAGGTTGAGCGGCAGCTCGGCGACGGCGAAGTGGTGCAGCGCGCCGCCGACCTCGCGCGCGAGCGCCAGCGCGCGGCCGAGCGAGACGTACTGGCCGCTGTCCGCCGGCTCGACGAAGCTGTTGGCCGACACGCCGTACCAGGCGATCTCGCCGCGCTGCACGGCCTGCTCGAGGAACCCGAACGCCTCGCGCAGGCGCCTCTCGAACTCCTCGCGATCCTCGGCCGTGACCTCGTCGGCGCGGTTCTCGCAGTCGATGAAGAAGTACTCAGGGTTGTGCAGCAGGAACACGTCGATCGTCTGCAGCCCGAGGCGTTGGCGGCTGAGCGCCAGCTGGTCGGCGAGGAACTCGGGGTGCAGGCAGTGCCAGCAGCTGTCCTGGTAGCGGACCAGGTCGGGGTACGGCGGCTGGCGCTCGTGGGCGAGCTCGAGCGCGGTGCCCTGCAGGTACCCGGCCTTGGTGACGACGACGATGTCCTCGCGGCCGGCGACGCGGCCCTCGAACAGCTCGCGCAGGACCTGGCCGACGAGGATCTCGCTGCCGCCGTCGCCGTAGTTGGCGCTGGTGTCGACCAGGTTGACGCCGGCGCGCACCGCCTCCTCGAAGGCCTGACGGTGCAGCCCCGACTCGACGTGCACGCGGTAGGCGCCGAAACCGACCGGCGCGACGTGGAGGCCGGTGCGCCCGAGCTGGCGCGCGTCCATGCCGAATCGACGCGCCCGCTCGGCGCTCGCCGCCGGCGCCGCGCGTCCGGGCCACAGAGGTCGCTCTTGCTCGCTCATCGGCGGCGAGCAGTACGACAGGCCGCGAGCACCGTCAACGCCGGCGTCGGCCGCGGGGCGCGCCGCAGCTTGCACGTGCAAGCGCCGGTGGGCGACCATGCGGCTCCGGCTCGGCCGTCCGCCCGAATTCGCGCCCATGTTCAGCGCCCTGCGCCACCTGCTCGAATACCTCCGGCCCTACCGCTTCGAGGTGTCGCTGCTGCTGGCGGGGCTCCTGATCGACCTCGCGTTCAACGTCCTGTTCAGCCTCAGCTTCCAGTACGTCATCGACGAGGCGATCGCCAAGCACGACGAGGCGCTGCTCTACGCGATCCTCGTCGCCCTGCTGGTCGCCGTGGTCGTCGCCGCCGGCGTCGCCATCATGCGCGACTACCTCTACGCCCGCCTCGGCACCGCGGTGATGAACGACCTGCGCCTGCGGATGTTCGAGCACCTGCAGCGGCTGTCGCACAACTTCTACACCCGCATGCAGGTCGGCGACATCCTCGCCCGCTTCTCGACCGACCTCGCCGCGGTCCAGAACGCGGTGATCCTCGCCATCCCCGAGACGATCCTCGGCATCCTCGGCGTCACCACCATCTCGATCCTGCTGTTCATCTTCTCGTGGCAGCTGGCCCTGCTCACGCTGGTCGGCCTGCCGCTGGCGACCCTCGGCCCGCACCTCCTGGGCCCCCGGGCCGAGCGCGACAGCTACCTGGTGCGCCACGAGGAGGCCCAGGTCGCCAGCACCGTGCAGGAGAACCTCGGCGCCCACGCGGTCGTGCGCGCGTTCCAGCTGGCGCCCGAGCAGACCGCCCGGTTCCGCTACAAGCTGCGCTCGCTCTACCGCATCGGCGTGCGCTTCAACCTCAGCACCTATCTGGTCGAGCGCACGCCCAACCTGACCTTCTTGCTGCTGCAGATCGCCGTGTTCGGGTTCGGCGCGGTCAAGACCTTCCACGGCGAGCTGACGCTCGGCTCGCTGGTCGCTTTCAACATCCTGCTCGGCTACCTCAGCACCTACGTCACCGCGCTGACGCGGGTGATGCCGCCGCTGTTGATGGCGGCCGGCGGCATCAAGCGCATCCAGGAGCTGCTCGGCGCGCGCCCGCAGGTGCAGGAGAAGTTCAGCCCCAACACGCTCGGGCCGCTGCGCGAGGCGATCACGTTCCAGGACGTGTCGTTCTCGTACACCGGCGAGCACAAGAACCTCGACCGCGTGAACCTGCGGATCTCTCGCGGCACCACGGTGGCGATCGTCGGCGCCAGCGGCTCGGGCAAGAGCACCGTGCTCGGCCTGCTGGCCCGCTTCTACGATCCGGACGACGGCACCGTCGCGTTCGACGGCGCCGACATCCGCGCCGCCTCGTTCGACTCGCTGCGCGGCCAGCTCGGCATCGTGTTCCAGGACAGCTTCCTCTTCGACACGACGGTCCGCGAGAACATCCGCATGGGCCGCCTCACCGCCACCGACGACGAGGTCGAGAAGGCCGCGCGCGCGGCCGAGATCCACGACCTCGTCGCCGGCCTGCCCGAGGGCTACAACACCGTGGTCGGCGAACGCGGCAGCCGGCTGTCGGGCGGCCAGCGCCAGCGGTTGGCGATCGCCCGCGCGATCCTCCGCGACCCGCAGATCCTGCTGCTCGACGAGGCGACGTCGGCGCTCGACCCGACCACGGAGGCCGCGATCAACGGCACGCTCGAGCGCCTCGGTCGCGACCGCACCGTCATCGGCGTGACGCACCGCCTGGCTTCGACGCGGCTCGCCGACCTGATCCTCGTGTTCGACAAGGGCCGCCTGGTCGAGCAGGGCAACCAGCGCGAGCTGCTCGCGGTCGACGGCCTCTACCGGCGGTTGTGGAACAAGCAGCAGGGCCTGGTCGTGTCCGAGGACGGCACGCGCGCCGAGGTCGAGCCCGAGCGCCTGCGCGCGATCCCGATCCTCAGCACCCTGTCCGACACGATGCTCGCCGCGGTCGCGCGCACCTTCCTCAGCGAGCGCTTCAGCGAGGGCCGCCCCGTCATCCTCGAGGGCGACACCACCGTGGAGAAGTTCTACATCGTCGCTCGCGGCAAGGTCGCCGTGCTCAAGCGCCAGGAGGACGGCAGCGACAAGCAGATCGCCGCGCTGCAAGAGGGCGACTACTTCGGCGAGGTCGCGCTCCTGCGCGACGCCCCGCGCAACGCGACCATCCGCACGCTGACCCCGTGCATCTTGCTGACGCTGCAGCGCCGGCAGTTCCTCGAGCTGATCCAGAGCGACCCACGGCTCAGCCACGAATTCGACTCGGTGGTCCGGGCCCGGGTACACCCCGTGACGACGACGGCGTGAGCGCGCCGCGGCGGAGACCGGACCGAGGATGACGCACGAATCAGAGGGGCATGGGGTGGCTGGTGCGGAGCGTCTGCAGGACCTCGCGGGGTCGCGGGACGCCGCAGAGTCACCGCCGCGGTCGGTCGCCTCGCCGAAGATCGAGCTGCGGGCCGCGGCGCTCGGGCGCGGCGTGTTCGCGACCGAGGCGATCGCGGCCGGCGAGCTGCTGATCCGTCTGGCGCCGGTGTTCGTCGCCACCGCCGGGCAGTACACGATCCAGCTCGACGAGGACCGTCACCAGGCCGGCACCGGCGAGATCGACGATTTCCTCAATCATTGCTGCGAGCCGAGCGCCGCCCTCGACGCCGAGCAGCTGTGCTTCGTGGCCGTGCGGCCGCTCGCGCCGGGTGACGAGGTCACCTTCAACTATCTGACCTCCGAATGGGACATGGCCGAGGCGTTCGCCTGCCGCTGCGGCGCCGGCCGTTGCTTCGGCGACATCCGCGGCTTCCGTTACCTCGGCCGCGACCGGCAGGAGGCGCTCGCCGCCCTCGTCACGCCGTTCCTGCGCCGACGCGCCGGCCTCTGAGCTTGCCAAGCGCGGGCGCGCGCCCCTATCATCGCCGGCCGAACATGTCGATGCAGCTCCTGGTGTCCGCCCTCGTCAGCGTCGCAATGGTCGCGCCCGCCTCGTCGGCGACGAAGCCGACCGCCGAGGGCAGCGCCGCCGCGTCGGCGCCGACCACCGGCGAGGACGCCAAGCTGAAGCGCGCCGAGGAGCTGTTCCTCAACGGCCGCCAGCTGTTCAAAGAGGGCTCGTACGAGGCCGCGATCCTGGCGTTCCAGGAGAGCTACGAGCTGTCGCGGCTGCCCGAGATCCTCTACAACATCGGCAACTCCTACGAAAAGCTCGGCGACTTCGCCAACGCTCGCAAGTACCTCGACCAGTATCGGGCCTTCGCGCCGGAGAAGGAGCGCGAGCTGCTGGGTCGGCGGATCCAGAACCTCGACCAGCGCCTGCGCGAGCAAGAGGACCGGGCCCGCGCCGAGCGCGAGCGGCAGGAGCAGGAGGCCAAGCAGGCCGAGCCCGGCCCCGTCGCGCCGCCGCCCGTAACCCCCGCCGAGCCCGCGCCCGAGCCCAAGAAGGACCGCGTGTTCGGCCCCGCCGCCGGCGTCCTCACCGGCGTCGCCGTCGTCGGCCTCGGCCTCGGCATCGGCTTCGGCGTCAGCGCCCAGAGCCAGCGCAACCAGGCGCTCGAGCACTGCAGCGCGGCCGGCGAGCAGACCTACTGCGACGTCGACGCGCGACCGTTCCTCGACGCCCAGAAGTCGCGCGCGCTCGGTGCCGACATCAGCTTCGCCATCGCCGGCGCGGCGGCGATCGCCGTGATCGCCATCGTCGCGGTCAAGGCGACCCGCAAGAAGCGCGAGCAGACCGCCCGCTTGACCCCGTGGGGCAGCCCGCGCGGCGCCGGCCTGGCGCTCGGCTTCCGCTTCTAGGCTCTTTGAGGCTTCGTCCGCTCGGAGACCGACGAGCTCCCGACGACCTCACTGCCGCGTCGCGCGAAACTCCACCGTCTCCGCCTCGATGAACCCGCGCAAGACGACGGAGTACCGCCCCGGCTCGAGCCAGTGCGTCTCCGTCATCGATCCTTCGAGCACCGCGTTGTAGCCGCGCAGCCAGGCGCAGCCGTCGCACTCTGCGATGAGCGCCTGTCCGCGTGTGCCCTCGCCTTCTGGCGTCACCACCGAGATCTCGTACTCGCCGGTTTCGGCGATCTCGATCGTCCGACGCAGCTCCAGATGGGTCTCTCCGAAGACGATCGGCTCCCCCGGCGGCTGCATCCCGCCCAAGACCTCCGGGTCGTCGCAACTCAGCGAGCTCGTCCAGATGAAATTCCCGGCGAGGTCGGCCATCAGCGCCGGCGCGTCGCACTCTAGCCGCGGCAAGGACGGGAGGGAGGAAGGGCACTCCGTCGCCGCGAGGTACTCCTCGCTCAGCGCATCGAGCGACACGCCGTAACTGGCACGCACGGCCTTGTCCCAGTCGACGAGATCAGACGCTTCCGGCACGTCCCGGTACAGCGCCGCGAAGCGCTCCGCGCCATGGACCTGCAGGAGGTACCTGACGAAGCGCGACGCCACCGGATAGCCGGCGCCGTCCGTGATTCCGCTGCGATCGAGCGTCATGTAAGGACGAGGGTCACCCTCCTCCATCGGACCGTCGATCACAGCGTCCGCGAAGCCTTCGGCGAGGAACGGTGCTGCCGAGACGTTCAGTTGGTTCGCAATGGTATGCACGATCTCGTGCGGCGACATCGCTCCATGCCCGGCGGAGCGCAGCCCAACCGCGCATCCGAACGCAGCGGCGCAGAACGGAT
This sequence comes from Nannocystis bainbridge, assembly GCF_028368995.1. Taxonomy (GTDB): domain Bacteria; phylum Myxococcota_A; class Polyangia; order Nannocystales; family Nannocystaceae; genus Nannocystis; species Nannocystis bainbridge. The sequence goes on from NZ_JAQNDL010000001.1 coordinate 3,232,035, forward strand.
CTTCGGCCCAAACCGCCGCATAGTCGACCTCTGTCAGCCAGTAGTATGCGACCTGCTTCAGCCTCTCGACCGACAGATCGAGCAACTCGGCCGCGCGTCGCGCCGTCGCGTCGTACGATGCGACGGTTCCTCCGCAGAGCTCGAGCCCCAAGCTGTAGTGATAGTCGACGAGGTCGCCATGGACGACCTCCGTCTCAGGCATCTGCTCGTGGCAAGCCGCCACCAGAGCGACCGCGAGAAGACATGTCCGGCCCTGCATCGCAGAACGTTGTACCACCCTGGCTCGGCGCGAGTGCCGCACCCAGTCAGTTCGTCACCAAGGACAGTACTCCGAGAGTCCCCTCATGGGTGTAGCTCATCGTGAGCGACAAGACGTCGTCTCGGAGCGTACCGGAGAGCTGTTCGACTTGAATCATGGACAGCAGGGGCCCGACATCGGGAACTGGAATGTCCAGGATACTCGCACCTTCCGCCCAGCCCCGTAGAACCGCCGAATCCAGGGGGAATGTCACGGACCCTCGCGCAAGGTACCACTCACCCTGCAGTTCCTCGGCGAGTTGGAAGTCCGCGCCCCAAATCTCATAAGAGTACTGCGCACCCGCCGCATCGGTGTAGATACCGATCACCGGTGTACTGTGCATTTCCATCGCGTCGATCACGAGATCGCACTTCGTCGCAGTGCAATTCTCTGCCTTCATGGCCAGATATCCCTGAAGACCAGTCTGCGACGAACTTCCTCCATCCGAACCGGCAACACTGAGCGTCGCCGTGAAGCTCTTGATCGACGAGTCGCCGCCCCACACGGGCATCACGTAATTGCAGAATGCTTTCCCGTCGTCCGGGTCATGGAGATGGACATGCGAGTCGAAGAAGGTTGTACTGCAGTCCCAGGTGTCTTGCTCCGGGAGAACGCTCTCATCCGAGAACAGACCGTCTTCACGGTTCTTGCGCTCCATCGCGCAGTCCATTGCACACTCCATAGCAGCTTCCGATTTCGTGCCCATCCCACATGGAATCGCCGTTCCTAATTCCTGCCAGCACTTGCGGTGGTTTGCGGGATCCGCAAGGGCTTCTGCGCGCTTCATGGCATCCGTCATTTCATCGGTCTTCATGAAGTAGAAACACATGTCTCTGGCGCCAATTTCAAGATTCTCATCCCACTTACAATACCAGGTCCCCGATTCCTCGGGCCCTTCGGTCTCGGTGCCTCCCGTCTCGCTGCCGCCGTCGCTGGTCGTGGGGTCGTTGTTCGGCAAGCTTGGAGGATGGGAATTCTCGGCACAAGGCGTGATAATTTGCGCCTCGTTGTACCAATCGCAGGAGGCGCCATATTCAGCGTTCCACCCCCCGGGAACATCTTGTGGATAATGGCCGAAATAATGATAAGCACACAGTTCCTCCTCGGTGTACCCTCCTCCATAGCCACACAAATGCGGCACGCAGAGCAGGTTTCCATCACAACTCAGCCATTTGGCCGTGAATGCATCGCCTGTCGCCGAGTCGGTTCCCCACCCCAGGGGACATCCGTCACAGCCATCACACGAGGCTGCAGCCATCGAGATTGTTACGAATGCGAGCATGCGACGAGTTAAGAACCAGCGAGATGATGCCATGAGTCACTTCTACATCATATGATGTCTCTCTGTCAGCATGAACTCCGTGCCGATTCAGTGGGTCGGCACACGGGGGCTTCGCTGAGTTCTCGTCGCGAGGGCTGAAGATTCGTTTTCGGTTGCGAGCTCCCGGCTTCTGTGCCAACTACGTCACAGACCGAGACTGTAGCAATATCGCTCGCCCTGTATCCGACATCTGCGACCGGGGAAAAGCTCGGCGACTTCTCCAACGCTCGCAAGTACCTCGACCAGTATCGGGCCTTCGCGCCGGACCCCAGACTCTCTATGAGTTCGACGACCCCACGTGTGGACGCGGCGTCGTCTGCATCGGCGCCGATAGCTACTTCGAAGCCTGCGCCGTCGAGTGCGACGACAACAGCGACTGCCCGCGCGAGGGCTACGAGTGCCGCATCATGCCGACCCTCGGCGTGCCCGACGACCCCAAATTCTGCCTCATGACCGACGCCCACGAGTTCTAGTGGATGCCTCCCTGCACCGGTCGGCGGCCCGCTGCAGGCCGATGCCACGAGCTGCACGCCGCGCATGCCGGGACGCAGCTCGCCCCGTCCGTGAGCAGCCCGCACGGCGCCGGCCTCGCGCTGGCAGTGACTTCCAAGCTCTTGGTGTGGAAGTTAGCGCCACGCTCAGCGAGTCGTCGACGACGAGCGGTGATGGGGCAGAGCGCTGGCGCACCTGCAAGAGCGCGCGAGACATGCGCTGCCGCCGATGAAAATGCCCGCGGCCGGCGCTATACTGCCAGCGATGCGGCGCCTCGCGCTCACGATCCTCACGCTCGCGGCTTGCAACGACCGCGACGGGCAGGGTTCGGGCTTCAGCACCAGCATCACCACCGCGCCGCAGAGCACCTCGACTTCATCCTCGTCCAGCGGCGAAGCTTCATCATCGTCGACATCCTCGGCAGGCACGAGCGAGGGCTCGACCGCCGCCGCCTCGACTGGTTCGACCACCGCGAGCGGCGTCCCCGACTTCGGCATGACCCCTGACGGCGGCGACGGCCCCCCGCCCGGCTGCAAGGGCAAGGTCGACTTCCTGTTCACGATCAGCGGCTCGTGGACGATGGCGCCCAAGCAAGCGCGGCTCAAGGCCAGCTTCCCCGGCTTCATCGACACGCTCGAGAGCGAGTTCGCCGACTTCGACTATCACATCCTGTCCGCCAACACGGCCCCCTTCTGGGGCTATCCGAGCTGCGCGGGCTGTCAGGACACCTGCGCCGAGCTGCCCGAATTCCCGTGCGGCGTGGCGCCGCAGCCGTGCGACCTCGTCCGCGGCGCCGGCATGACCTACCCGATCGGCAAGGACGCCAGCAACAAGCGCTGCCAGCTCGACAGCGGCCTCCGCTACATCACCGCCGGTCAGCCCGACCTCGAGGACGCGTTCACCTGCATCGCCTCGATGGGCACCAACGGCTCCGATCTGGTCGCACAAGTCACCGTGGCGGCCCTCGCCGAAGAGCTGAACGAAGCGCCGGGCGCCTGCAACGAGGGCTTCCTCCGCGATGACGCGCTGCTCGTCGTCGTCGCCATCCAGGACACCTACGACGACCAGGACAGCGAGGGCACTCCGAAGGACTGGCGAGACGCCCTGGTGGAAGCGAAGGGCGGCGACGCCGACGCCGTGGTCCTCCTCGTGATCTCGACCGATGTCGACGATCCCGAGGGCCTGTGCGGCTACCATCCGCAAGGTGTCGAGCACGAGCTGCGCACCTGGACCGAGCTCATGCAGCCCAATGCCCTGTTCGGCTCGATCTGCGCCCCGGGCTATGGCGACTACTTCGCCACCATCGCCACGATGATCAAGGCGCAGTGCGACGTGTTCGTGCCGCAGTGAAGCCCTACGGGTAGAGGCGCAGCGCGAAGGCCCGCGGCTGCAACGCGGCGAACTCGCTGCCCACCACGTACGTGTGGCCCCACGGGTCGACCGCCAGGCCCGCGGCCTCGTCGGGCCCCTGTCCCGGTCCGTTGCGGATCACCTGCCACGTCGGCGCTCCGACTGCCCCGGGCACGGCGAAGATCCAGGCGTTGGCGTCGGTCTTCGGCTGCTGCACCGCCCCGGCGATCACGATCTTGCCCTCTCGATCCTCACCGACCGCGAAGCCGACGGCATCGTTCGCTGGCGTCGGCTCGATCCGCATCGCCACCATCTCGCCCTCGGCCGAGAACCAGCGCGTCATCACCTGTCGGATCGAGCCCTTGTCGCGGGCCCAGCCGACGGTCACGAAGCCTCCGGCGCCCAGCGGTGCGACGGCCATCGCCCCGTCCTCGTCCAGCTGTTCGCCCGGCGAGGTCCACTCCGCGAGCGGCTCTCCGTCCAACGTGTGGCGCAGAACCACAGTCCGCTGGACGAAAGCCTGAGCGAGACTCTTGATCTCACGCTCGCCGACCACGACGACCTCGTCGCCGACGATCGCCACCCCACGCGCGACCTCGTCGCGCAGGTTCTGGGGATCCTCCACAGCCGCCATCGCGAACGAGCGCGACGCGACGATCTCTCCGGTGTCCGCCGCGACCCACCAGACCCGGAGGTCATGCGTCCCCGCGCCGGTCGTCAGCGATCCCGCGAGCACGAGCGTATCCCCGACCACCGCGAGCGCGTGGACCGACGTCTTGGCCGGCCCGGACCACACGGGACCCTTCGGCTCGCCGAACACCACCCGCGACACGGCCCAGCGCGTCGTCGGCCCGCTCGGTTGTGTCCACGCCACGAACGTCGCATCACCACCGACCGCCACCGCCGGCCCACGACCACCGCCGCTCGCTGCCACCGGGCCGAGCACGATCGGCCCGCCCTGCGGCAGCCCCGTCGTCCCGTCGATCCGCACCGCCACCGCCTCGATCCCCTGATTCGTCTCGAAGAAGCCTGCCGTGTCGATCCCGTGCTTGCGCAGCGCCGCACTCGTAAAACCGCTGATCGGCCCCGCCTGCACGAAGGGCGTCCACGCGTCGCTGCCGCCGGGCTGCACGTCGATCATCAGCGGCGCCTCGCCCTCACCGACCCCGCCGTCGGCCGCGTGTGCCACGGCGCGGATCGTGTGCGGACCATCGCCCGGGGCCGCTTCAGAAGTCACCTCGAGCACGTGCAAGGGAGCTGTCGGCGCAGCCGCGAGCACCAGCGGCACATCGCCATCATAGAGATCGATCGAGGTGACCGGCCGCGACGTCGAGACCGAGATCTGCACCTCGCCGACGGCGAGCGCCGGCGACGGGCTCACGAACACCTCGACCTCGATCGGAAGCACCTCCTCCCCGCCCGAGCCCGGCCCCTCGCCCGTGCCGCCCCAAGTTGTCGTCATCGTCACGCTCGACGTACTCGCGGTGCCACCCCAGGTCGTCGTCATCGTGCTCGCGGTGCCGCCACCGGACCCGTTCTCGCTCTCACCGGAGCCGCTCGCGGCGCCCGACGATCCGGTCGAGCAGGCGTCGACCTCGGTGCAGCCGCTGGTGGATTCAGCCGAGGACGTGGCGTCCGTGCTCGGAAACAGCGCCTGGCCGCGATCCCACACGTCGTTGAAGCAACCGCTCGAGGACAGGACCAGCCCGCAAGCGAGCAGCGAGGAGCATGGCGCGGGGAGCTTCGGGGACATCGGGGGCCTCGTGGGGCATTGGCGCAAAAACGCGCACAAAATGCAAGCCCCGCCCAGACGCCGCCAGAACCCTGCCTACGGGCCCCCGGGCGACGTGCCAGGGGCGGACCTCCTCGGCGAATGGGCCGCGGCGCACCCGATGATCGGCCCCAGCGTGGCCATGCGGATCTCCGCCCGACGCGCGAGCGCCACGTCGACATGGCCATGAGAGCATGTCCATTCGGACATGCCCTTTTAGACATGATGCATCGAACATGTCCTCTGACCCATCGCGTCGTACTCTACCCGGACTGCGGCGGGACCTCTTCGCCTGTTCGGTGACTGTCGCAGCAGCGGCCGCGGGCGGCTCCAGATCCGGCGGCGCCAATCGAGCCGAATCAGCGCTCCCGTTCGAACAGCGGCAGCGGCGGCTCCAGCTCCGGCGGCGCCAGTCAAGCCGACTCAGCGCTCCCGCACAGCGGCGGCCTCTGCTCATGCGGCGCCAGTCGAGCCGACTCAGCGCGCCCGCTCGAACAGCGGCAGCGGCTCCTGCTCCTGCGACACGCTCGAGCCGAATCAGCGCTCCCGTTCGAACAGCGGCAGCGGCGGCTCCAGCTCCTGCGGCGCCAGATAAGCCCCGTCGACCACCACGAACCTCGTCGTCGTCGCCCCACGCTCGTTGTCCGTGTACTCGACCTCGAGCCGCTCTCCGCCGTCCTCCGTCACGAACCGGCACCGGGCCGCGCGCAGTTGTCCCGCCGCCGTCACCGAATTGCAGACCTCGCCGCGCATCAGCAGCGCATCGCTGCCGGGCGACAGGCGGACATCGAAGTGGCGGCGGTCGACCAGCCGGCTCATGCGCGCATCGACCTCATAAAAACGATCGGCGTCGACGAACGCCACCTCGATCGGCAGCTCGCGCAACGGGCGACGCGCCACCCACCAGCCCTCCGGCGCCGGCGACAGCGCGTACTCGCCTTCGTCTGCGTCCCCTTCGATGCGCAGCCGCTCTCCCTTCGCCGAGATCGTCCAGCGCACGGGCGGCTGGCCTTCGCGCTTCGACCACGTGCCCGTCAGCGCCGCGCCCCTCTGCTTCGCCTCGCTCGCCGTCGGCGGCCTCGGCTTCGGCATCGGCTCGCGCACCGCGTCCGACCACGCGCTCACCAGCGCCGCCGGCGAACACGCGCGATCGGCCTCGAGCATCACCGGCGTCATCGCCGTGCACAGCCGCTGCGCCAGCGGCTGCGACGCGCACCGCACGACCTTCTCGCGGCTCTTCTGCAGGTAGTGGAGCCGCGCCACCGCGTCGGTCGGTGCTCCCGCGAACGCCAGCGCCGGCACCATCTCGTCCCATGTTCGCTCGGCCGCGAACTGGCACTGTCCCTCCGCGGTGAACGGCCCGGCGCGGCGGTCGCGATGCACCGCCTTGCGAGCGGCCAACCCGTCCGCGTACTGCTTCGCGACCACCAGCTCGCCCGCGAGTTCGCCGTCGAAGCCGAACGGATCGGTCGTGCCCTTGCAGACCACGCGCGGGGGCAAGAACGCCTCGCGGACCTCGCACGTCGCGGGCTCCGGTCGCCAGCGCCGATCCGGGTCCACCTTCCAGCGCACGCTGGTCCCGTCGGCCGCGCGCATGAACACCCCGCCGCTGTCACACACCAGCAGCTCGCCGCCGGCGCCGCGCCAGCCGCCGGCGACCTCGTAGACCGCGCCGCCGCGCGCCACCACGTTGCGATACGACCAGCCGGCCGGCTCGCCAGGCGCGCTGCGCAGCAGCAGCAGGCACGGCGCGATCAACTCGAACGGCTCTCGCGCCCCGTCAAGCCGCACCCGCACCGCGCCTTCGACCAGGCCGCCGTCGATCAGGTGACCTTCGAGCGTCGCCGCGATCGCTGCGAGGTCCTCGCCGAGCGCCAGCGGCGACGACCGCGACGCCGGCACCCGCAGCTCGGCGACGACAGCCTGCGGCGCCAGCTCCTTCCACGTCGGATCCATCGCAGCGGCGCGGAAGCAGACGTCGATCCCCGGCCTCGCCGCGAACTGGGCGCACACGACGAAGCCCGCCGGCTGCCAGCTGTGCTCCGGCTCCCCGTAGACCGCTCGCACGCGCTCCAGCGTCGTGCCGACGCCCACGCCCTCCGCGGTGGTCGGCACCGGCCCGACCGCCCGCAGCGACGCCACGCGCATCTGGGCCGGGTCGACGTCGGCCACGACCTGCGGCTGACCGTCCTGCGCGAGCGTCCAGGTCCCGCTGACGCGGAAGGTGATCGGTCTGGGCGCGCCGTCCTGCACGAAGGAAGCGCTGCCTTGTGAGCCGTTCGCCTGCAGGCCCAGCGCGGCGAGCTCCGCGTCGCGCATACCGAGGCGCAGCGGTCCCACGCCGTGCTCGTCGACTTCGTGCGGCCCGCGAGCACGCGCCGCCGCCGACGCGGGCGTCGATGCAGACGCGGGAGACGATGCCGTCGACGCGGGCGTCGGTGATGAAGCGGGAGACCTTGCCGCGTGCGCCGGCTGCGAGGCCGCGAGCGGCCCTTCCACGTGCGGAGCCGACGCCTCGCAAGCGAGGGCCAGCAGGATCGCAAGAGAAGCGAAGCGTCGCATCGGCTCGCCCCAGCTTCGCCGATTTTACGCCCGAGACCGAGCCCACCTGCCGCGAACCGGCGATTCCGCTCGGGCTTCCCCCTCTTCGCACCGCCAGGAATTCACCCGCCGCTGTCGCCCCGCCGAACATCGTCTCCGAGCGGCATGCCCCGAAGAACATGCCCGACAGCACATGCCCCGTGGGACACGTCCCGAGGGACATGCCCTCGCGGACATGTCTCACTTTTTGAAGGGGTTCTTGATCTCTTCGTCGCCCTCGTCGGCCTGCGGCTCGACCTTGGCCTCGGCCTGCGGCTTGTTGGGCCGCTTCTCGGGCTTCGACTTGGGCGTGGGCGCCGGCGTCGGCGTCGGCGTCGGCGTCGGCGTCGGCTCGACCTTGGCGACGAGCTGGCGCTCGAACGACTTGTCCTGGTTGGGGACCACCTCGATCACCAGGTCGTCGTGGCCGGCCGCGCGGAGGATCAGCTTGCGCGGCTCGTCGGACTTGCGGACCTCGAACCCGCCGTCGTCATTGGTCACGCCGAGCTGGCCCTGGTCCTCGGCGTCGAGGATCTGCGCCTGCACCCCCGGCGTGGCGATCTTGAAGCGCACGCGCTCGGTCTCCGGCGCGGCGGGGCGGGGCTCGACGATCGGCGCCGGGGTCGGCGGCACGATCACCGGCGCGGCCACCGGCGCGAGCGGGGGCAGGCCGCTGTCGATCGGCACCATCGCGTAGACGACCGCGCCGACGGCCACCACCGCCGACAGCACGCTGAGCCACACCCAGCTGCGCTGCTGCGCCGTGGGCACCGCGTTGAAGCGGGCGGTCACGGGGCCCCAGGGGGTCTTGATCTCCTCGTCGACGACGGTGACCGGGCTCGCGCCGGTGCCGACGGCCTCGACCGCGGCGGCCATCTCGTTCATCGACTGGAACCGCAGGGTGCGGTCCTTCTGCATCGCCTTGAGGATGATCGCGCCGACCTCCTCGGGGATGTTCGGGTGGCGGATGTCGGGCACCTCGAACATGTGGCGGTTGAGCACCTCCATCATGGTGACGCCCGAGAACGGGATCTTGCTGGTGAGCAGCTCGAACAGCAGGACGCCGAGCGCGTAGATGTCGCCGCGGTGGTCGACCGACTGGCCCCAGCCCTGCTCGGGGGACATGTACTCGGGGGTGCCGACGACCACGCCGCTCTGGGTCAGGCCCTTGACCTCGGGATCGTGGCTTAGGACCTTGGCGATGCCGAAGTCGAGCACCTTGACGTGGTCGACGGCGCTGCCGCGCTTGACCAGCAGGATGTTGCCCGGCTTGATGTCGCGGTGCACGATGCCCTGGTCGTGCGCGGCCTGCAGCGCGCTGCAGACCTGCAGCAGGACCGGCCGCACGCGCTTCCACGGCAGCGGGCCGGCGTCGCCGAGCACCTGGGCCAGGTCCTTGCCGTGCAGGTACTCCATGACGAAGAACGGCTGGCCGTCGGGCGTCTTGCCGAAGTCGGTGATCTCGACGACGTTCGGGTGGTTGATCATCGAGGCCGACCGGGCCTCGCGCATGAAGCGGTCGACGTGGTCCTCGCGCAGCGACAGCTGGGCGCTCAGGACCTTGATCGCGAACTTCTTGAGGATCGTGGTGTGCTCGGCCAGGTAGACCGCACCCATGCCGCCGTCGCCGATGCGCTCGAGCACCTGATAGCGGCCGAGCAGCAGGCTGCCGACGAGGTCGGCGCCGATGCCCCCGCCGCGGCTGGCCTCGGGGGCGTCGCTGATGGCCGTGGCGATGCCGGAGGCCGACGTTCGGACCATCGTCTTCGGAGTCTCGATACCTGCCACCTTCAGCTCCCGGCGCTCTTCAGCCTACACGAGGAAACCAAGTCGGCGAGCCCGCCGCAAAAAATCCGCGCCCCGCCGCCGTCCTCGCCGACCGTCCTGAACCGTATGCCAGCGGCGATGGAGCCACGATTGCGGACGTTTGCCCCGCCTGGCTCACATCTCCTCCATCACCGTGTCGAAGCGGAACCCGCCCCCGTCGGAAACGATGGTCCAGCGGATCACCGGCGCCGTGGTCTCCTCCGTCGCCGGGTCGTAGTCCAGCTCGCCCGAGGCGCCGCTGACGTTGATGCTCCGCTTGGCCTTGAAGGCGGTCTTGATGCCGTTCCAGGTGTTCGAGACGATGTCGTAGGTCTCGCCGGCGCTGATCTTCGTCAGCCCCTCGGCCATCGCCGGACCCTCGATCTTCTGCCCGTTCTGGAAGAACGACCAGGCCGCGCCGTAGATGGCCAGCCAGGTCGCGTCGTAGGTGTGCGACGCGTACGAGGCGTCCATCGCCTTCTCGGGGAAGGTCGCGTCGTAGGTGGTGTTGAAGAACTGATAGACCTTGCGCGCCGTCGGCTCGCCGGGGAACACGCCGCGGACGTTGGGGTACAGCCCGGCCGCCTTGGTCTGGGTCTGTGTGATCACGTCGACGTTGTAGGCCGTGTCACCGAAGAAGATCTTGACCGCGGGGTCGGCATAAAACGGGTTGGCGCCGGCCGCATTGAGGAAGCTCGTGACCTGGGCGACGTCCGAGGCGATGAAGACGATGGCGAAGTCCTCGGGCCCGGCGTGCTGGTTGGCGATCTCGACGACCTTGCTCGGGATCTCGCTCGGGCTCTGGTACTCGTCGAGGGTGATCGTGGCGCCGAAGTTCTTCTGCAGCTCGATCGCCAGGCCCTTGCCGTAGGTGTTGCCCTCGTAGACGACGACGGCGTCGCTGACGGCCTCGTCCTCCATGTACTGGGCCAGCTTGGCGCCGAGCACCGAGTCCGGCGGCGCGGTGCGCCAGAACAGCCCCGGCTTGTCAGGGTCGATGTCGCTGAGGCTGGGGCTGGTCGCCGAGGGCGAGATGATCAGCGTGCGCTCGGCGTGCTCCGCCTTGGCCAGCTCCTTGTAGACGGCCTCGGCCAGGCCCGAGGTGCCGGGCCCGACGATCGCCGGCGTGCCCAGCTCGTCGACCAGGTACTTCGCCGCCGCCACCGCGGCCTCTTCGGCGGTGAGGTCGTCGATGCTGGGGTCCTGCTGGTAGTCGCAGTGGACGATGGCGAAGTTGCGGCCGCCGAGGCCGCTCTTGTTGGCCTCCATCACCGCGAGGGTGGCCGCGTTGACGAGGATCCGGTCGCCGGTGGTCTCGGTGTGGTCGAACAGCGAGCCGAACACGATGAGGTCGCGGGACTTGTCCGGGGCCTCGAACAGGTCGACGGGGTACACCTCGTCGCAGCGCTCGAACACCTCCGCCTTCTCGCACAGCTGCTGCTCCCCGCAGGCGTACCCGAGCCCGAAAGCACCCCGGCAGTCGGCGCTGCTCGAGCAGGGCGCGTAGTCGACGCTGGAGACCGCCGAACAGCCGAGAATCGCCGCGACCGCGGCCCCCAACACAGGCGGGCCGGCGCGACGAGAGAGGAGGTGCTGCATCGGCGGCATCTTATGCCAAAAAACCAGCGTCTTCCCACCTCGCCACCGTGACCCGGCACGCACGACCGTCAACCGTTTTACGGGCAACATCCGTGTTTACACCGTCGCGGACGGCTGCTCCCGTGGCCTTTGAGCCCCCGGCGGCGCGAGCGCGCGCACACGGGCGGCCGGCACGAACCGGGGCCGCGAGCCCTGTCGCCTGGCCTCGAGGGCATGTCGCGAAGGGCATGTCACGGAGGACATGTCAGAAGGGACATGCCCTCAGGGCCAGGCGTCGACCGGCGCGGTGGCCTCGGCGACCAACGCCGCGGCCTTGAGCGCCCCCTCGAGCGCGCGCGAGCCCTGCAGGCGATCGCCGGCCGCGAGGTGGCCGGCGGCGGCCGATCTGAACCAAGGGCCAGCCGCGGTCGCGGCCCGCCAGGCCCGCGCCCGCGCCCGCGCGGCGAACACCCACGCCTCCGCGGCGCCGACAGTGCCGGGGGCATGCGAGGCCGTGTCGGCATGCGTCGATCGCGAAGCCTCGGAGGTCTCGCCCAGCGCCGCGGCTGCCTCTGTCGGCCCCGCTCCCGCGGTCCGCGAGGCATCACCTGCCGCTTCGGGGACCGCGCTTCCCAGCGCCGCGGCCGCGTCGCGGCTGAGCGCGGCGCGCCGCCAGTGACCGGCGGCTTCGAGGGCACAGCGGCCCGCGGCCAGGCGCGACGCGCCGACCTCCTCCTCGGTGAGGCTGGTCGGGCGTGCGGGGTGACGCGCCCGCACGGCCTCGATCTCGCGCTCACGATCGCCGGCGATCTGCTCGTACAACGCGGCGGCCGTCTCCGCGGCGATCGCGGCTTGCACCTGCGCAGCGGCGTGGACCGCCTGCGCGGCCGCCTGCGCCTGCCGCAGCAGCCCGGGCGTGACCTCGCCGGTGACCGCGAGCCCGAGGCGTCGCTGCAGGCCCGCGATCGCGGCGCTCTCGGTCGAGACGTCCCCCTCGTCGGCGAGCACCGCCAGCGCTTCGAGCAGGCTGCGAACCGCGCGTCCGGCGGGTCCTGGAGCGAGCTGCGGTGCGGTGGGCTGTGGCGCCTCGCTCAAGCGTCCTCGGCGAGCGGGATGGTACACTGCCCGCCCGTTGGAGTCCAAGGAGCCCATCCGCCCGACCCTGGCCGCGAGCGTCAGCTTCGACCGCACGCTGGCGGGTCCGGCCGAGCCGACGCGGCCGCCGAGCCTGGTCGACACCCGGGCCGAGACGTTCGGCGGGGAGCGCCGGGCGAGCGACCGGCAGATCCAGCACGGCAAGCTGATCGGCCGCTACATGGTCCTCAGCCCGCTCGGCTCCGGCGGCATGGGCGTCGTGTATGCGGCGTACGATCCGCAGCTCGACCGCAAGGTCGCGCTCAAGCTGCTGCACCCCGAGGCGGTGTCGGCCAGCGGCGCGACCCAGAGCAAGATCGACGGCCAGGAGCGACTGCTGCGCGAGGCCCAGGCGATGGCCCGCCTGCACCACCCCAACGTCGTCGCCGTGCACGACGTCGGCAAGTACGACGAGCGCATCTTCATCGCCATGGAGTTCGTCGACGGCGGCACGCTCAAGCAGTGGCTGCGCGCCCGCCCGCGCACCCGGCAGGAGGTCCTCGCCGTGTTCGCCCAGGCCGGTCGCGGGCTGCAGGCCGCGCACGAGGCCGGGCTGGTGCACCGCGACTTCAAGCCCGACAACGTGCTGGTGTCCGACAAGGGCCGGGCCCAGGTCCTCGACTTCGGCCTCGCCAAGCAGACCGAGGACGGCGAGCGACCGATCGCCGAGCGCCCGAGCACCAGCGGCGCCGTGTCCCTCAACACCGCGCTGACTCAGGTCGGGGCGATCCTCGGCACGCCCGCGTACATGTCGCCCGAGCAGCACCTCGGCGAGGCCACCGACGCGCGCACCGATCAGTTCAGCTTCTGCGTCGCCCTCTACGAGGCGCTCTACGGCACCCCGCCGTTCCACGGCGACAGCATGGCCGCCCTCGCCACCGCGGTGCTGTCCGGCGAGGTCGCCGAGGCCCCGCGCGAGTCGTCCGCGCGTGTGCCCCCGTGGCTGCGCAAGATCTTGCTGCGCGGCCTCGCCGTCGACCCCGCCGACCGCTACCCCTCGCTCGCCGTCCTGCTCGACGACCTCGCGCGCGACCCGAGCTCGCAGCGGCGGCGCTGGATCTTCGCCGTCGGCGCGGCCGCGGCCGTGGCCCTCGGCGCGGCCGGGTGGGCCCAGCTGCGGGCCCACAGCGACGCCCTGTGCGAGGCGGCCCGCGACCAGCTGCAGGGCGTGTGGGACCCGGGGCGCAAGCAGCAGGTCCAGGCCGCCTTCGCCGCCGCCGGCGACCCGGCCTTCACCGCCGAGACCTTCCGCCGCGTCGAGGCCGCGCTCGACCTCTACGCCGCGACCTGGACCTCGACGCAGATCGTCACGTGCCGGGCCGCCCAGACCGCCGCGGCCGTCGGCGACGAGCTCGGCGGCCTGCGCAGCGCCTGCCTGGCCCGCCGCCTCAACGAGCTGCGCTCGGTCGTCGACGTGCTGGCCCGCGCCGACCGCCAGGTGGTCGAGCGCGCCGTCAACGTGGTCGCCGGCCTCGGCGACGTCGCGGCCTGCAGCGACGAGGAGCTGCTGCGCTCGAGCGTGGTCCCGCCGCCGACCGAGGCCGTGCGGGCCCAGGCCTCGGAGCTGCGCTCGCGCCTCGACGCCGCCCGCGCCGAGGCGCGCTCGGGCCAGTACGGCCCCGGCCTGTCGCAGGTGCAGGCGGTGGCCGTCGAGGCGCGCGCGCTGGCCTACGCGCCGCTGCTCGCCGAGGCGCAGCTGGCTCTCGGTGACCTCGAGGCCATGTCGGGTCGGGCCCGCGAGGCCGAGGCCGCCTACGCCGACGCGATCCGGGCCGCTGCCGCCGGTCGCCACCCGCGGGCCGCCGCCGAGGCGTGGGTCCAGCTGGTCGACAACATCGGCGGGCGCCAGGCCCAGGCCGAACGGGCGCTCGGCCTGCGTCTGGCCGCCGAGGCCGCGCTCGCCTGGGACGGCTCCGATCCTGTCCTTCAGGCCAGGTTCCTCACCGCCCTCGCGCGCATCCGCCTCAACCAGGGCGACTCGACCGACGCCGCCGAGCTGGCGATCCGCGCGCTCGCGCTGCTCGAGGGCCAGGCCGCGCCGGCGGCCGGCGACGTCGGCCGCCAGCTCGAGCGCGCCAATGTGATCACCATGCTCGGCAAGGCCGCTTACTCGCGCGGCGAGTTCGAGCAGGCCGACGGCCACTATCAATCCGTGCTGGCGATCCGGCGCGAGGCGCTGGGCCCCGACCACCCCGACGTCGCCTCGGCGCTCAACGACCTCGGCGACAACGACTACGCCCGCGGCCGCTATGCCGAGGCCCGCGCCGCGCTCGAGCAGGCGCTGGTGCTGCGGACCCGCGTGCTCGGGCCCGACCACCCCGACCTCAGCAACACCGAGACCAGCCTCGGCGCGCTGTTCTACGCGACCGCCGACTACCGGGCCGCGCGCGACCACTACGCCCGCGCGGTCGCCATCCGCGGCGCCGCGCTGGGGCCCGACCACCCGCGCACGGCCGGCGCTTTGATGAATCTCGGCAACGCCGAGATCGTGCTCGGCGACCTCGACCGCGCCTACGAGCACTACGAGGCCGCGCGGGCGATCCAGGAGCGCGTGCTCGGGCCGGAGCACCCGGAGCTGGCCTACTCGCTGACCAACCTCGGGTTCGTGCTGCGCAACTTCACCAAGCAGGACCGCCTGGCCGAGAGCATCCGCTACTACGAGCGGGCGCTGCAGATCCGCGAGAAGACGCTGGCGCCGGACGACCCGACGATCGGCCACACCCTCGACAACCTCGGCGAGGCCCAGGCGGCCGCCGGCAAGCTGCCGCAGGCGCTCGTCACTCTCGGCCGGGCCCTGCAGATCCGCGAGAAGACCTTCGGGCCCGACCACCCCGACGTCGCCGCCACGCTGCTCAACCTCGGCGACGCCACCGCCCGCAGCGGGGCGCCGCAGGAGGCGCTGGCACTGCTGCGGCGGGCCCTGCAGATCCTCGGCCGCGCCCTCGGCCCCGACCATCCCGACGTCGGCCTGGCGCTGATCGCCCTGGCCCGCGTCGAGGTCGACGCGCACGACCCCGCCGCCGCTGGCCACGCCGAACAGGCGGTGAAGATCCTCGAAGCCGCCGCCGACGTGTCCCCGGGCGACCGCGCCGAGGCCCAGTTCCTGCTGGCCCGGACCCTCGCCGACCGCCCACGTGCGCTCGAGCTGGCGAACCTGGCCCGCGAGAACTACGCCCGTGATCCCAATGCCGATCCGCAGGCGCTGACGCGCGTCGACGCCTGGCTCAAGAAGCAGGGCCAGCGCTGACGAGATGTCCCGAGGGACATGTCGATCTCGGGCCGCGCGACGGCCGAACGACATGACTCGCGAGACAGGTGTCGTTAGTCAGCGCTGACGCGCGTCGACGCCTGGCTCAAGAAGCAGGGCCAGCGCTGATAGGCTGTCCCGAGGGACATGTCGATTTGCGGCCGCGCGACGGCCGAACTGCATGGCCCGAGAGGTAGCTGTCTTCAGGTCGATCGTCGACCTGGCCCGAGAGACAGCCGCGTCGTTCTGTCCTGAGAGACATCCGCCGGGCTCGGCGTCACGCCATTCCGACATGTCATCCCGGACGCGTCATACTTTATAGAAAAAATAGGTCGTCTCGATGGACATGGATAGGCGTTAGCGTCCATCGAGACCGCGATACGAATAGAGGACACGTGACATCTTCGGTCCGCTCGCATAGCGCGAGAGCGGCGCGCGCCGGGGCCGGTTCGTGGCAGGACCCGGCGCGCGCCCGAGGAACCCCTGGCGAGGCGCGAGCTCAGGGGGCTTTGGTCCAGAAGAGGCCGTCGGAGAAGTCATCGAGATCGGAGCTCTTGCAGTCTGGCAGCGCCGCGCCGTTGCACTCGACGCCGGTCAGCTGGAATTCGGGGCGACGCGGGCGGGTCACGCAGGCGGCGCCCTTGGGGCCGAAGATCGCCTCGGTCTTGAGGGTCGAGTTGGCGAAGTTGTGGATGCCCCACTTGTCCTCGAGGTCGATCGCCGTGCCCGATTTGGTCCACGAGTCGCCGTCGCCGCAGTAGTCGGCGCGGATCGTGCGGATGGCGCCCATGAACTCGTAGTAGCCGATGTCCCACGGGCGGTAGCCCCACAGCGCGGCCTTGCCGATGCCGCCGTCGAGACAGGCGATGTTGATCAGGTCTTCCTTGTGGTCGACGTAGCCGTCGTCCATGTCGACGTGCAGGCCCTCGTAGACCACCGCCTCGAGGCCCTCGCCGTTGAGGTCGCCGCACGCGGCCAGCAGCGAGGTGTTTTTGATCGACTGGTACTTCTTGGTGTAGAAGTGCATCCCGTAGGCCGGGTCCTTCGGGTACGCGAACACGTACTTGTGATTTTGGTCGGCGCTGTCGAAGCGATACGAGTGGACGTACATCGTGCGCTTGCCCAGGCCGCCGCCGAAGGTGGCGAGCTCCCAGCGCGAGCCGGTGAAGTCCTTGCCCTTGTAGACGGTCCCCTTGACGCGGCCGTACAGCTGGCCCTTCTCCGACCACTGCTCGTCGAGCTTCAGCCAGGTGACCTGGTCCTTGTACATGATCTTGAGGTAGACCCCGAGCAGCTGGACGTCCTCGTGCTTCTCGCCCTTGCGGTTGATCTCGTGCAGCAGGTGATCGCCGATCGCGCTGGTGTTGAGGAGCAGGCCGCCGTTGCCGAAACCACCGGGGCGAAAGTCGACATCGCCGGGTGCGCCGAACTCGTCGTCGAGGGCCTCGTCACAGGCAGAAGCGGCCGAAAGGGACAGGGCGAGGGCGAGGAGGAGTTGGGTGCGGGACATCATGGGCTCCGGGTCGGGGCGACGCTTTCGCGTTCCTCCTTAGAAGTGATCGGGCCCCCACGACCAATTGCGTGGCCCGACGATTTTCTTTGCCTGGGCCCGCGGGCTTGATTTCGGGCGCCCCGCGGGCCCGCGCGCAGTTTTTGGCGATCCGCCCGGGCCTGACGGACCACTCACGGTGGGGTATGATGTGGACGCCGATGCATGACGATCAGCAGCTCCTCGAGTCCTGGCGCCGAGGCGACGACGACGCCGGCGAGCAGCTGTTCGAGCACTACTACGAGGGGCTCTCTCGCTTCTTCCGCTCCAAGGCCGGAGACGGGGCCGCGGACCTCATCCAGCGCACGTTCCTGATCTTGCTGGAAACAAAGTCGCGGATGCGCGAGGGCACCAGCTTCCATTGCTACCTGTACGGGATCGCCCGCAACGTGCTCTACGAGCACTACCGCGGCAAGCGGCGCGACGGCGAGCGCTTCCAGCCCGACGAGAACTCGGTCGAGGACCTCGGCCCGACGCCGACGACCCTGATGGCGCAGGCGCAGGAGACCCGGCTGCTGCTGCAGGCGCTGCGCCACATCCCGCTCGAATCACAGCTGATCCTCGAGCTGTATTACTGGGAGCAGATGACGGCCAAGGAGATCGCCGACGTGCTCGAGGTCCCCGAGGGCACGGCCCGCACGCGGATCCGTCGCGCCAAGCAGCTGCTCGAGGCCCAGCTCGCCGCGCTCGCCGACACCCCTCAGCTCCTGCAGAGCACCGTGACCGACCTCGACAGCTGGGCTCAGCATCTGCGCACGGCCCTCAAGCCGCGCTAGCCGCTATCATCGCGAGGTGTCCGCCCGGGGCCCGATTTCGCGCCGATCGCAATCGTACGATCGGCGCAATTGCCGGGGCCCCGGGAGTCACTGAAACGGGGAGATGGTCCCTCTCCGCCGCGTCCCCATTTTGACCGCCGACAAGGACATCAGCCTCGAGCAGACGGCCATCTCGGCGGACGGGCACCTGTCCGAGCCGCCGGACCGCTCGCGGGCGAGGATCGCGTTCGAGGAGACCCGCATCGGCGAGTCGAGCGCGGGCGACGAGCCGCTCGACTCGCGCCCGCCCGAGGCCGACATCGGCCTGCTCGAGACGCGCCACTCGGCGGCGCCGCACGGCGACAAGCTGCCGCGCCTCGGCGACGGCGGCGACGAGCAGCGGATGAAGGCCCTCATCAAGGGCAAGCTGTTCCGCGCCCGCAGCACGCCGATCAAGATCGGTCGCTTCACGGTGCTCGACCGCCTCGGCGAGGGCGGCATGGGCGTGGTCTACACCGCGTACGACGACAAGCTCGAGCGCAAGGTCGCGGTCAAGGTCCTGCGCGGCGAGACCACCCGCGTCGACGAGACCGGGCGCCACCGACTGATGCGCGAGGCGCAGGCGATGGCCCGCCTGTCGCACCCCAACATCGTCACGGTGCACGAGGTCGGCGACTTCGAGGACCAGGTGTTCGTGGCGATGGAGTTCGTGCGCGGCATGAGCCTCGACGCGTGGATGCGCCGGCGCGACCGCTCGTGGCGCGAGGTCCTGGCGGTGTTCGTGCGAGCCGGCCGCGGCCTGCAGGCGGCCCACGCGGCCGGCATCATTCACCGCGACTTCAAGCCGCACAACGTGCTCGTCGGCGACGACGGGGCGGTCAAGGTCCTCGATTTCGGCCTGGCCCGGGCGATCGAGCACGCCGGCAGCGACGACCTGGCGATCACGGCCTCGAGCGGCGAGTCGGCCGGCCACGCGCTGATGGTGCCGCTGACGCAGACCGGCGCGATCATGGGGACGCCGGCGTACATGGCCCCGGAGCAGCACGAGGGCCGCACGGCCAGCGCCGCCAGCGATCAGTTCGCGTTCTGCATCTCGCTGTACGAGGGGCTCTACAAGCGCCACCCGTTCTCGACCGACTCGCTGGCGAGCCTGATCAGCGACGCGATCCTCGGCCGGGTCGCGCCGGCGCCGGCGGGCTCGAAGGTGCCGTCGCGGATCTACAAGGCGCTGCAGCGCGGGCTGTCGGTCGCCACCGATCGCCGGTTCGCGTCGATGGCCGACCTGCTGACCGAGCTGGAGCGCGACCCCGAGGTCCGGCGCCGGCGTGCATTCGCCGGGACCGCGCTGGCCGGGCTGGTCGGCGCGGCCGGCTTCGGCGCCGCCGCCATGCAGCAGCCCGTGGCGGCGCCGATCTGCGACGCCGCCGCCAGCGAGCTGGCCGGGGTGTGGAGCGGCGAGCGCGGCGAGGCTGTCCATTCGGCCATGTTGGCGACCGGGGTGCCGTACGCCGCCGACACCTGGTCCAAAGTACAGCCGCAGCTGCAGGCCTACGCCGACGCGTGGGTCGGCATGCGCGGCGAGGCGTGTACGACCCACGCCTCGGGCCACCAGTCGGACCCGCTGTTCGACCTGCGCACCGCCTGCCTCGACCAGCGCCGGGCCAGCTTCGCCGGGCTGGTCGACACGCTGGCCTCGGCCGACGCGGTGGTGATGGAGAAGGCGATGCAGGCGCTGGCGTCGCTGCCGACGATCGAGCGCTGCGGCGACGTCGCGGCGCTGACCGCCGAGGTCGCGCCGCCCGACGATGCGCGGGCGCGGGTGCGGGTGCAGGCGGTGCGCGAGGCGCTGGCGCGGGCGGCCGTGCAGGAGCAGGCGGGCCGCTACCACGCCGGGCTGGCGACGATCGCTTCGATGGAAGGCGAGACGGCGGCGCTCGCTTACCCGCCGCTGCGCGGCGAGGTGGCGCTGCGCCGGGGCAGCTTGCAGATGGAGGCTGGCGACTTCCCGGCCGCCGACGCGGCGTTCGGCCAGGCGCTGTGGACGGCGGTCGCCGCCGACGACGCCCGCACCGCGGCCCAGGCGGTGTCGAAGCGGATGTTCCTGCGCGCGGCTCGCATGAGCCAGCCGGCCGAGGCGCTGCGGGACCTCGAGCTGGCGCAGGCGCTGCACGTGCGGGTGAAGGACGACGTCGAGCTGACGGCCGAGTTCGAGAACAACCTCGGCGGCGTGGCGATGATGACCGGCGACTACGCCGGGGCCCGCGAGCACATGCTGGCCGCCGTGGCCGCGCGCACCGGGGCCGGCCGCCACGACACGGTCGCCAACGCGTTCACTTACAACAACCTCGGCTACCTCGCGGCCTACCTCGGCGACGCCGACGACGCGGCCCGCTACTACGGCAGCTCGCTGCAGCTCGGCGAGCGCCTGCTGGGCGCCGCCCACCCGAACGTGCTGCTGGTGCGCAGCAACGTCGGCACCGCGCTGCAGATGCAGAACCACCTGGCCGAAAGTACATCCGTGCTGCAGGCCACGGTCGACGCCCTGCGCGAGGCCGGCGCGACCGAGACGCCGACCTACGGGTGGGCGCGGGCCCGGCTCGGCTACAACGCGCTCACCGTGCGCGACCTGCCGCGCGCGCGCGCCGACTTCGAGGCCGGCCGGGCGGCGTTCCTGGCCACCGATCCCGACGAGACCAGCGCCCGCGAGGCCCTGTTCGGGCTCGGCCTGCTGGCCGCCGCGGAGCGCGACGTGAGCGGCGCGCAGGCGATCTACGACGACATCGTCGATCGCATGGAGCGCCGCTTCGGCGCCGACCACCCCGAGGCCCTGGTCGCCCGCGTGCGCTTCGGCGAGGCGCTGCTGCGGGCCGAGCGCCCGCGCGAGGCGCTACCGCAGGCCGAGCGCGTGACCGCGAAGTGCGAAGAGGCGACGCCCGACATGGCGGTGCTGTGCGCCGACGCGGCGCGTTTGACCGGCGACGCCCGCCTGGCCCTCGGTGAGGGCGAGGCGGCGAGCGAGCCGCTGCGCCGGGCGCTGGCGCTCTACGAGCAGGTGCAGGGCGCGTCGAGCCCGGAGATCGTGGCGACGCTGCGGCTGCTCGGCGAGTCGGCGCTGGCGCTGGGCCGCCGCGAGGAGGCGGTCACCCACCTGCGCCGCGCCGCCACGCTCGCGGCCGCCGGCTTCGACGCCGACCACCCGGACCTGGCCCGCACGCAATTCAGCCTGGCCCGCGCGCTGGCCGACGGCGGCGCAGCGACCCCGGAGGCCCGCGACCTGGCCGACACGGCGCTGGCCGCCTACAAGCGCCGCGGCGAGGCGTTCGCCCCCGAGTCGCAGGCGATCGCGGGCTGGCTGGCGACGCTCCCGGCCTGACCCGAAGGACAGGCGATCGGAGGTCGCCGCCGGCCTGACCCGAAGGACAGGCGAGCGCAGGTCGTCGCCGGCCTGACCCGAAGGACAGGCGAGCGCAGGTCGTCGCCGGCCTGACCCGAAGGACAGACGAGCACAGGTCGTCGCCGACATGACCCAAAGGACATGCGGACGGAGGTTGGCCCGACCTGACTCGAGGAACAGGGGAGCACAGGTCGTATGGACATGACTCCAAGGACATGTGCGTGCGGCGCCGGACGGCAGCGCTGCCGATGACCCTAAGGACAGGCGAGCACAGGTCGCCCGCGACATGACCCGCAGGACATGTAGTCGGGACGTCTCGCCGCGGCGCCGCGGCTGGCCCGAAGGACATCTCACCGGAACCACAAAAGCGAACGCCGCCCGGGCGTGGCCAGGGCGGCGGATCGTCAGCCAGTCCGCCGCATCGCGGCGGCCGGGCTACACGCGGTCGAGCGCCGCGAGCAGCTGCTTCCCGAGCTTCTTGTCGGTCATGTAGATGTAGGCGATCCGTCCGGCCAGGCTGGACAGCGTCTCGCCTTCCTTCAGCGGCTTGCCGTGGGCCAGGTTGTGCACGGCGGCCCGGACCTCGCGCTTGAACTCGCGGGTGACCCGGGGACCCTGCTTGCCGTTGACCACCAGGCCGGTGACCTGCTGGCGGCCGCCGGAGCGGTGCACGCGGGTCTTGTCCGGGTGGACGGTGAAGCCCTCGGCGGCGGCGATGATCGAGATCCCGCCGAGCAGCCCGCCGACGTGCGGCTTGCCCTTGTGCTCGTTGGGCAGGCTGAACGTCAGGTCGTCGGCGTAGCGCGTGTATCGCCAGCCGAGCTTCTTGGCCAGGCCCTGCAGGCGGCGGTCGAGCCGCAGGCACAGCGTGTTGGTGATCGCCGGGCTGGTCGGGGCCCCCTGCGGCAGGCAACGTGGCCCGAGGGACAGGTAGTAGGTCGTGCCCTCGACCTCGGCCACGTGGCGCGGCGCCTCGGTGCACAGCAGCGCCAGCAGGGTCGCGATCTGCTCGCGGTAGCCGGCCTTGCGGAACACCCCCTTGACCCGCGGCAGCGTCACCGTCGGGAAGAAGTCCTTGAGGTCGACCTTCAGCAGGATCTGCGAGTCGCGGTGGACCGCCGCGTTGGTGGCCGTCGAGCGGCCGTGCAGGAACCCGTGGGCCGCCCCGTGGACCGGCAGGCGCTCCACCACCTCGCGCAAGATCCACCGCTGCGCCGCCTTGAGCGTGCGGTGCGGGGCCCAGATCGCGCGCTTGCTGCCGTCGCGCTTGGGGATCTCGAACCGGTAGTAGTTGAGCTTCGTCGCCGCGTCGCGGTGGTACGCGAGGCGGCGCAGCTCGGCGATGCTGACCCCGAGCGCCTCGGCCAGCTCCTTCGGCTTGTCGAGCCTCGGCAGCTCGTTCTCCGCCTGGCGCTCCTCGGCGCCGGGCAGGTCCCACTTGTCGTGGTCGAGCTGGTCGTTCCAGAACACGCCCTCGCCGAGGTGGACCAGGTGCGAGGCCTTGTAGGCGAGCCACGCCTCCTTGGCCAGGCGCCGCTTCTCGGCCGCCTCGTCCTTGAGCGTCTTCTTGTAGCGCTCGAGCTCGGCCTTGCTCATGCTGTCGGTCGGCTTGCGCTCGACCAGGTAGCCCTTCTCCTTGAGCTGGGCCTCGATGTACTTGTCGCGCCCGCCCGCCGACTCGACGGCGCGCCAGGTCTCGAGCATGCGGCTGTAATCAATGCGGTTGGTATTCGCCATGATGGTCTACCCCGCGCTCCCGTCGAGAAACCCGCGCGCCTCGAGGTCGTCGACGCGCTCGAAGAAGGCCGCTCGCGCCTCGGCGACCGAGCCGAACACGAAGCTCTGGACCCGCAGCTTGGCCGCTCCACGCGGGCCCCAGCGGATCCGGAGGCGCTGGCGGTCCAGCGACAGCTGCACGATCTCCTCCGACTCGCCCGTCGCCCCGGCCGCCACCGGCAAGCGCCGCGCGTAGGTCCGGGTCTCGAGCGTGATCGTCCCGCGCTCCGAGCCGCGGGCCTGACGGCGCCGCTCCTCCTCCTGCGCCTGGGCGATCCGCAGCGCGATCAGGTGGGCGCACGGGCCCTCCTTCAGCTTGTGCTTGCGGTAGAACGCGCAGGTGCACTCGGCCCCGCGCACGCGGCCGTCGTCGTCGAGCGTCAGCTGCGGCCGGTAGTCGCGGCGGTCGGCGGTCACGGTGACCTTGCCGGTCAGCTCGAGGCCGACGCCGTAGATCCGGTTCTCGCTGGCGATCTTGACCGCGCCCTTGGCCACCAGGTCGTGCGCCACCTTCTCGCGAGCGTTGCGGTAGACCAGGCGGCTCAGGTCGATCGCGCCGCCGAGCAGCGGGCGGTAGCGGTAGCGGTCTTCGGACAGGTCGTACATCACCTGGCCGTGCTGGCAGGCCTTCTGCAGCGCCGCGCGCACGTCGGCGATCGGCTTCTTGGTGCTCTTGGCCAGCTCGTCCGCGGACGCCACCCACACCTCGCCGAGCTTCTTCAGCACCGCCGAGAGCACGGCCGCCGCCTCCTCGCCGCGGTCGCGCGGCAGCAGTTGGTCGAAGCCGACCGCCTGCGACCAGTTGGCCGAGGTGAAGCCCGACAGGCCGAGCGTGAAGGTCACCGGGCCGGCGCGCAGCACGTAGAAGCTGGGCAGGCCCGAGCCGAGCAGGTGGATGTCGACGGTCTCGACGAACGGCAGCAGGCGGCGCAGCAGGCTCAGGCGCCGGCGGCCCCAGATCCGCACCAGCGCCGGCTGGCGGCCGGTGAACGGGCCCGCGCTGGTGGCGAGCACCAGCTCCCACGGCTCGAGCACCAGCCGCGGCGGCTCGCCGGGCACCAGCTCGACGCGGACGCCGCGGCCGCCCTGCTTCTTGTCGGCGTTGAGCCGCAGGTGGCGCAGCACGTTGTAGAGGTCGATCGCGGCGATGCGGACCGCGGTGGTCGGCAGCGTCGCCGCCGCTTGCACCTGCAAGAACCCGCGCAGCCAGCTGTCGGGCAGCTGGATCGACTTCTCGATCACCGGCGGGCGCGTCGCGTCGCTGGCGACGCTGACCGCGTCGACGCCGATCGACAGCTTCGTCTCACGATAGCTGCGGATCCGCTGCACCCCGTCGAACAGCGCCTTGCTGTAGTCGACGTTGGTGGTGCCGTGCTGCAGCTCACCGCTGCGGTCGATGGCCGACCAGTCGATCGCCATCTGCGCGTAGGCGCCCTCGTCCTTGCTGAACACCTCGAACAGCAGCTTGTCGGGGTGCACGGTGACGACCGGGTCGAGCACCACCCACGCCGACGGGTCGTTGCGCGCCAGCCAGTCGAAGTAGGCCTGCTGGGCCTGCCACGCGCTCTGCCCGGCGGTCTGCTTCTTCAGCCGCTGGTAGGCGAGGTAGGCCGTCCTGTCCTTCGGGACATAACGGAAGTCCGAGCTGACGACCTCGTACATCGCCGACAGCGCCTCGCGCACCAGCAGCGGCTGCTTGACGGTGCCCTCGGCCCGCACCGGCGGTCGCTCGGTGTTGACGAAGATCTGTAGCTTCGCCGAGCTCTCGCCCGCCTCGAGCTGGCTGGCGCCGGCGTAGCCGAGGCGGACCGGCGTCCGCGGGTCGGTGAGCTGCTCCTCGGGCTTGCTCGACTCCGGTTCCTTGGTTTCCTCGCTCACAGCGACACCTCCCAGCGGCTACGGCGGACCTTCGGCGACGCGGCGGCGGCTTTGAGCCGCTTCGCCCGCCGGAGCGCGCGCCAGGCCGCCTTGCGCAGCTCCTCGTCCTCTTGCTCGTCGGCGCCGACCTGGCTGAGCGCCTTGAACGCCGCCTCGTCGCCGATCTCCCCCAGCGCCTCGACCAGCCCCAGGCGGGCCGTCTCGCTGGCGTTCTTGTCGGCCAGCGCTTTGGCCAGGCCCTCGACGTCGCCCTGGCTCACCAGCCAGGTCAGCACCACGCCCTGGCGGTGCACGTCGCCGGCGGCGCCGCGCAGCGCGGGCTTGGCCTTGTCTGTCCCTTGAGACAGCAGGCGCGCCAGCGGCTCGGCGTCGTCGAGCACCGTGGCCGCCAGCGCGGCCCCGGCGCCCTTGCGCTGACCCAGGCCGGCCGCGGCCAGGGTGCGCAGCTCGCCGTCGCTGCCGGCGAGCACCGCCTTGAGCGCCTTGTCGCCCGCGGCGCCGCCGGCCCCGGCGGCCAGCTCGATGACGGCCTGGCGGCGGATCTTGCGACCCTGGGCCGCGTGCGCGGTGCCGTCGGCGGCCAGCGAGGCGGCGGCGACGAGCTCGTCACCGCCGACATCGAGGCGGGCGCAGGCCCACAGCAGCGCGAGGTACGGGCCCTCGAGCTCGCCGAGGCGGTGCGTCTCGCCGTGGACCAGGCGCCGGTACTCGCCGAGCCAGGCCTCGCGGTAGGCCTTGGTGGCGGCGATCAACGCGTCCTTGTGCTTGGCCGCCTTGACGCCGGCGCGGCCGATCACCTGGGCCGCGACCATCGCCGTGCGCGGGTGCGCCAGCGACAGGTGCGGGGCCGCGGCGTCGATCGGCAGCGGGTCGCGGTTGGTCAGGATCTGCACCAGCGGCCCCATGTAGAGGTCCTGGCGGCGCAGCAGCGGCAGCAGCGAGAACAGCCGGACCACGTCGCCGCGGTCGCGCAGGCGGTTGAGCAGCTCGCGCTCGAGCGGGGCCTGGTAGCTCAGCACCATCGCGTAGTCGGGCTCGAGCGAGTCGGGCCCGTGGTGCTTGCGCAGGCTGTAGGCCAGCGCCTGGGCGACGGCGCTGAAGCGCTCCTCGCCGAGGCGCGCGGTCAGCAGGTCCGCGGTGGTCGGGTCGGCGCAGTGCTCGAGCAGCGCGGCGACGGTCTGGCGCACGCCCGGGTCGGCGTCCTCGACGCGGCCGCGGATCAGGTCCCAGGCCTCGCGGGTGCCGAAGTAGCGCAGGCCGATCAGGGCCCGACGCGCGACGCCACCTGTCCCCTTGGCCAGGCGCGTGAGGATCCCGAAGATCCGCTGCGGCTGGCCCGGCTGGGCCTCGGCGGCCTTGCCCATGTGCCCGAGCGCCTCGGCGGCCTCCTCCTGCAGCGCGTGGCCCTCGTCGGAGACCAGGCGCAGCAGCGTGTCGAGGGCGCGGATGTCGGCCAGAGCCCCGAGCGCCCGCACCGCGCGGCGGCGGATGTCGAGGTCGGGCTGCAGGTCGACGCTGGTGAGCAGCACGCTGCTGCCCTCGCCGCGCCCGCCGAGCGCCAGGCCCTCGGCGGCCAGGAACGACACCATCGGGTCGCCCGACTTGAGCGCCGCCAGCAGCGGCTCGGCCGGACCGGTCCGTTTGCGCAGGCGCCAGCCGATCGCCTCGGTCGCCCGGCTGGCGATCTCCGGCTTCGGGTAGGTCCACAGCGGCGCCAGGCTGGCGTCGACCTCCTTGCCGCGGGCCCAGCGGAGCGCCGGCAGGACCGTCTGCAGCGTGCGGTCGTCGGACAGCCGGCGCGCGGCCTCGGTGATCTGGACCAGCACCGCGTCGTGGCGCGGGAACTGCTTCGACTCCCAGTCGGCCACCCGCGGGCCGCTGCTCACGTCGTCGTCGTCGTCGTCGTCGTCGTCACTGCTGACGTCGTCGTCGTCGTCGTCGTCGTCGTCGAAATCATCGTCGTCGTCGTCGTCGTCGTCGAGGCCGGCGTCGCGCAGGGACGTCGGGCTCTGCGGCCCGGCGTCCTCGGGGTCTTCGATGCGCTGGTCGTAGCCCGAGATCACCAGCAGCGCGGCGAAGGCCGCCGTGCGCCGCTTGGGGTTGTCGACGTAGGCGAGGATCCGCGGCACGTCGGCGACCTGGCGGAAGCCGGCGGCGGCCTGCAGCAGGTTGTCGACGCGGGCGGTGCCGGCCGGGTCGCGGTCGATGCGGTCGAGGAACGCCTGGGCCGCGCGCCCGTCACCGAGCCGCTGCAGCGCGCGGATCGCCTCGCTCTGCTCGTTGGCCTGGTCGGAGCGCAGCATCTCGACCAGCACGTCGAACGCGGCCGCGTCCTTGTGCGTCGCCAGCTGCAGCGCCGCGGCGAAGCGGACCGCGCGGTACTTCGAGGCCAGCGCGCCCCGCAGCGCCTGGCCCGCGGCGCCCTTGCCCTCGGGCTCGTAGCTGCCCGCCAGGCCCTGCACGCCGGCCAGCCGCAGCTTCTCGGCGCGCGACCCGAGCGACAGCGTGTGCACGAACACCCACGCGTCGCGCCTGGCCTTTTGGCCAGCTTCGGTCTCGGCCTCGGGCGAGCCGGGGCGGACCCCCGACTTCTTCTCGGCCAGCAGCTTGGCGGCCTCCTGCTCGAGGCCGTCGTCGCGCTGCAGCAGCGTCTCCTCGAGTACCTTGAGGCCCGAGGCCGCGCCGCCGCCCTGCGACAGCAGGCCGAGGCCCCACGAGCCGGTGTCGCTCTGGCCGGTGGCCAGCGCCTCGGCGGCGAGGGTGGTGTCGTCGACGCCGAGGGCCTTGAGGCCGTCGAACGCCTGGCGGCGGATCGAGCCCTGGGCGTCGCCGAGCGCCGGCACCAGCACCGAGACGGCCGCCGCGACGTGCTCCGGCGCGCCGGGCTTCTGCGACTTGTAGCCGGCCAGCGCCAGCACCCGCGACAGCGCCGTCTGACGGATCCGCGTCTCGGCCGAGCCGCCCGGCAGGCGCGACAGCGCCGCGTAGGCGCCGAACACGATCTGCCGCAGCTCCGCCGGCGCGTAGGCCAGCTTGGCCGCGACCTTCTGGCCCGCCTGCGTCTTGGCGGCCGCCAGCGCGCGGTGGAACCGCTTGCTGAACACGGCCCACACGCGGTCGAGCGTCTCCTGCTTGTCCTCTTGCAGCGCCTCGAGCAGCCGCGCGGCGCGGACCTTGAGCTGCGGGTTCGAGCGGCTGTCGCCGAACGTCGCCAGCTCGGCCAGCGCGTGCACGTTGGCCTCGGCGAAGGTCCACTTGGCCTTGCCCTCGCCGCGGTCGTTGAAGAGGTCGGTGACGAACTTCGAGAACGCGGCGTCGTCGCCGAAGCTCTCGAGCGCCTGCGCGGCCAGCAGGCGCACGCGCGGGTGGGCCGACGACAGCGCGGCCAGGCAGCGGTCGGGCACGCCGTCGCCCTCGACCATCTCGCGCATCATCAGCAGCAAGAGCGCGCGGCTCTGGATCTTCTCGTCGTTCGAGTCGAGGAACGAGACCAGCAGGTCCTCGTTGCCGAGCGCGAGCGCGGCCAGCAGCGCCTGCGCCGGCGGCGGCGCGGCCTTGCCGGGGGTGAAGATCAGCGACGCGCCGGCCGGGTCGCCGATGATCGCCAGGCCGAGCGCGGCCTCGCTCTGGACCGCGGGGTCCGAGTGCTGCAGCGCGGCCTGCAGCGCGAACACGGCGTTGGCGTTGTCGGGCCGGGCCATCCACGACAGCGCGGTCGCGGCGGCGCGGCGGATCTGCGCCTCCTTGTGCTGCAGCAGCGGCAGCACCGCGTGGCTCGGGGTCGGGTCGCCGAGCTCGGCCAGGCCGCCGAGCGCCCGCACCACCCGGTCGAGCCACTTGGCCCGCAGCGCCGGCACCTCTGGCTCGGGCGCCTCGACCATCGCCTGCAGCGGCGCCCGCACCGAGCTGTCCCCGTGGACAGCCAGCGCACAAGCGGCCCGCACCACCACGTCGGGGTACTTGCTGGTCAGCGCGGCCGGCAGCGCCTCCTCGCCCTCGCCGGTCAGCAGCGCGTCGACGGCCAGCTGACGGACCGTCTCGTCGTCGTCGTCGATCGCCTTGACCAGCAGCTCGTGGGTGCCCGGCGCCTTGCGCTTGGCCAGCACCTTGACCGCCTCGACGCGCAGGTCGATCCACCGCCCGGCCAGCGCGACCGACAGCGGCTCGGCGCCGATGCCCTTGGTCCGCTTGAGCGCGAACTCGAAGGCGTCCTTGCGCAGGCTGGGGTCGGCGTCGCCCAGGAGCTCGAGCAGCAGCGGCCAGGCCCACGACTGGGAGATCTGGCCCATCACCTCGTTGAGCACCTCGCGGCGCACGTCGGCGTGGTGGCTCTTGAGGACGAAGCGCAGGCTGCCCGCCCCGCCGCCGCCGACCTCGAGGCTCAGCGCGGCCTTGAACGCCTCGTTGCGGACCGTCTTGCCGGCGTCGCCCAGGCCGCGCTCGAGCAGCCCGATCGCCTTGGGGTCCTCCTTCGTCTTGGCCTTCTTGATCTGCTTGACCAGCAGGTCGAGGCCGCGACGGCGCACGTCTTCGTGCTCGGCGTAGAGGCCGGCCTCGGCGACGGCCAGCGGGCCGCCGTCTTCGAGCCCGGCCAGGGCGGTGAAGGCCGCGTCGCGCACGCCGGCGTCGCCGTCGCGCAGCATCATGCGCAGGCGCGCCCCGCCGCGCGGGTCACCCAGCTCGGCCAGCGCCTTGCAGGTGTCGACCCGCACCGACGGCGTGCTCTCGCGGCTCAGCTGCAGCAGCGTGCCGAGGGCCCGCGGGTCCTGCAGCGACGCCAGCGCGGCCGCGCCGGCCAGGCAGGTGTCGAGCGCGCGGCTCGCCATCGCCTCGAGCAGCGGCCGCTTGTCGGCCTCCTCGAGCTCGGACAGCGCGACCTGCTTGGCCTTCGGCAGCTCGTCCTCGACCTTGCCCTTCGAACCTGTCTCTTTGGACTTGCCCGAAGAGCCAGCCCCGGCCGCGGCCTCGGCGGCGGCCGCCTTGACCTCGTCGACCGGCGAGCGCGCGGTCTCGATGTCGTGAAGCTGGCGGTGCAGCTGCTTGTCGCGGCAGCGCAGCGCGGCCGCCAGCTTGGGCCGGGCCAGCAGCGAGATCAGGAACGCCGCCTGGCGCACCCCCGCGTCGGCGTCGGCGGAGAAGCGGCGCAGCGCCGCCTGGACCTCCGGCAGCGCCAGCATGTCGCGCTGGTAGAAGCGGATCAGCGCGGTCCGGCGGATGTCGGCCTGGGTCGCGCGCAGGGCGATGAGCTCGGCCTCGGGCGAGTCCTTGGCGTGCAGGTCCTCGAGCGCGGCCAGGGCGGCGACGCGGACCTCGCGGGGCTGGCCCGACAGCGCCGAGACCAGGCGGGTGAACGCGAGGTCGTCCTTGCGCGCGAGCCCGGTCAGCGCGGTGATCGTCGCGGTGCCGATGTCGCGCTTGCCGACGGCCAGCGCGAGGTCGAAGATCCGCAGCGAGTCGGCGCCCTCGAGCTTGAGCAGGCCGCCGAGCGCGGCCAGGCGGACCGCGTCCTCACCGGCGCGCAGCAGCGGCTCCAGCAGCTTGATCGCCCGCGGGCTGCCGGACGCGCCGAGCAGCTCGGTCGCCAGCACCTTGAGGCCGTGGTCGTCGTCGCTGCTGACCCGCTGCGCCAGCGTCTCGAGCGACTTGGCGTCGTTCCAGCCGGCCAGGGCGCGCAGGGCTGCCTCGCGCAGCTTGGGGTCGCGGCGCTTGAGCTCGTACTCGGCCCACTGGTGGGCGCCGTAGTAGACCAGCTCGCGGTCGCCGAGCTTGCCCTCGGCGTCGATCGGGAACAGCCGCAGCGTGTTGTCGATGCAGGCGGCGACCAGGTGGTCCTTGCCCTTGTACTGGCCGAGCGCGAGCGCCACGACCTTGGCCAGGCCGTCCTTCTGGGTCGCCGGCTTGCGCTGGCCGGCGCCGCGGACCCACGCCTTGACGTGCGAGTCGAGGCCCGAGGTGTAGAAGCGGTCGCCGCTGCCGTTGACGATCGCGGTGGTCTTGTCGCCGTGGCCGTTTTTGCCCGAGCGGTCCTCGGCGTCGAGGTCGCCGCGCACGTGCGTGAGCAGCAGCTTGTGGTCGACCGCGGCCGACATCACGCGCAGCTCGTCGGGCTCGAAGCACAGCGCCGTGATCGCGCCCTCGTGCAGCTTCTTCGACTCGCCGGCGTAGAACGCCTCCTTGTTCTCGCAGTCGAACACGCTGAGCGTGCCGCGGTCGCTGCCGACCACCAGCCACGTGCCCGACGGGTCGGAGGCGATCGCCGTGGCGAACTCGCTGAGCTCGATGCGCTGCAGCTCCTTGCCGTCCTTCTTGGCGAGGATGACGAGCTGCTTGCCGGCGACCACCGCGAGCCGGCCGTTGGCGGCCGCCGCGAGGGCGACCGGCGGCGGGTCGAACACCGGGCCGAGCGGCTTGGGCTCGCCCTTGTCGAGGCCGGCCTTGTAGACCTGGCCGTCGCTGCCGGCGACGAACACGTGGCCGTCGTCGGCCGCGAGCGCGACGCCACCGGCCGGCAGGTCGCCGACCACCAGCTCACCGGTGTCGAGGTTCAGCCGGTACAGCGCGGTGGCCTGGCCCTCGGGGTGGACCGCGGCGATCAGCAGCTGGACGCCGCTGGCGAGGATCGCCTTGAGGTCGCCGCGGATCTGCGTGTACTTGTCGTTCGTGAAGCGGTCGGTGACGGGCGTCGACATCAGGCGGCCTCCGGCGAGAGCTTGAGCTCGGGGTGAGCGGCGCCGACGCGGGCGAGGGCGACCAGGCAGGCCGCGCGCTCGCTGGCGCCGCGCGAGCCCATGAATTCGACCAGCACCGGCCCGGCCAGCGCCGCGAACACGGCGTCGGCCTCGGCCAGGTCGCGCATCGCCTCGACCAGCGCCAGCTTGGCCTTGCGCGCCGGCAGCGGCCGCAGCTTCCTGGCCTTCGGGGCATGTTCTTCGGGCAAGGTCACGACCTCGGCGTCGGCCTGCTTGGCCTCCGCGCTCGGCTTGGTCGGCGGGATCGTGAACAGCAGCCGGCGCATGAAGTCGCGCAGCGCCTCACCCGGGGCCGGCAGCCCGGTCGGGCGGACCGGCGCGCCCCGGCCCTCCGGCGGCTCGAGCTCCGCCTTCTTGGCAGTCGCGCCCGCGCTCGCCTTGGGCCCGGGCGCGGCCTTCTGCTCGGGCCGCGGCGCCGGCTTCCAGCCATCGGTGATGCCGCGGTCGCGGTACAGGTGCCAGATCGTGCGGACCACGAAGGCGACGACGTGGCGGTCGGGGCTCTCGCTCAGGCGGAACAGCTCCTCGGGGATCGCCAGGCGAGCGTCGCGGCGGACCAGGCCCATGCCGATCGCGCGCACCTCGGGGATCAGCGACTCGCAGAACGGGTAGACCGCGGCCGGCGTCAGCGTGGTCGGGTCGATGCGGAAGCGCTTGTTGTCGGCGTTGTCCTCGGCGAACAGCGCCTTGGCGAGGAACTCGCGGACCTCCGAGTACGGCGACTCGACCACGCCGAGCAGCTCGGACAGCGGCGGCGACCAGCGGGCCAGCTCCCAGCGCGCGAGCTCGAGGCCGAACTGGCGCACGGGCGCGCGGGTGTCGGTGAGCAGCGGCTTGACCCGCGCCCACGACAGGAACTCGGCCGGGATCTCGGCGCCCGGATCGACCGGGCGATCGGTGGTGGCGAGGCTGATGTCGGGGTGATGGCGGCGGATGTACTGGCGGGCGAAGTCGGCCTGCGGCGCGTCGGCCGGGCCGGGGCCGGTGGCCATCTCCCACAGCCGCTCGCAGCCGGCCTGCACCGAGTCGCCGCTGAAGCTGCGCTGCTCGCCGGCCAGCATCTGCAAGAACGCGGTCTCGGAGATGATCTTGATCGGCGCGCCCTTCTCGACCAGCTTCTCGGCGGCGACCTGCTTGCTGCCCTTGCGGCCCTGGCCGTACAGCGGCGAGCCGTCGTCGCCGATGACCAGGTAGTCGAGCTTGGCGGTGACGCTGCCGGAGTTCTTGCCCTTGGCCGCGGTGACCTTCTCCTCGGCGTCGTCGCGCTTCATCGTCGCCAGCTTGCCGGTGAAGAGGAAGGTCTTGCCGCCGAGGTCGATGGTCTTGCTGCCCTTGGCCGCCTCGGCCTTCGGGGCCTCCTCGGACTTGGGCGCGAAGTCGGCGGGCACCAGCGCCTTGGTCATGTATTCGAGGGCGAAGTTGCGGTACTGCGACTCGGGCCGCAGCGCCAGCAGCATCAACCAGTCGAACCCGAGCTGGCTCGGCCGGAACCGGCGCACGTCGCTGAGGAAGGCCAGCGCGGTGGCGGCCAGGCCCTCGTCGAAGCGGAGCTCGCGGGCCCACGGGCGGCCGCTGGCGATCAGCTCCGCGATCCACTTGTCCTCGGCCCAGGTCGGCTGGAACGCGACCGCGCGCCAGAACCCGGCGTCGATGTCCTCGGCCTTGATCTTGTCCTCGGAGATCCACTTCAACAGGGTCGGCCGCGCGTGCGGGTGCAGGACCATGCGGGCGAGGAAGTCCTTGCCGAGCTCCTCGCGCGGGAACTGCGACAGGGCGTCGAGGGCGAAGCTGGTGGCGCTCGCGGAGATCCGCGGGTCGTCGAGCAGGTCGCGGAAGAAGTCGGCGCCGAGCGTCTTGAAGCTGTGGACCTTGGTCAGCAGCTCCGAGGCGAACGCGAACACCTTCTGCCGGCTATCGAGCAGGCGGTCGGCGAACCACGCCGGGGTCAGCTCGCGCGCGCTGAAGTGCTTGCGCAGCGCGGCGACGGCGAGGTCGTGGCCGTGCTGGGTGCCGAGCAGGCGACCCCAGGCGTCGAGGCCGATGTCCTTGCGCGGGTCACGGTCGCCGAGCAGGGTCGCGACCAGCTTGCGCACCTCGGCGTTGCTGTTGTTGGCCAGCAAGATCAGGCGGTCGAGCGGCAGGTCGCGCGCGTGGGTGCGGGCGTAGTTGGCCGCGTAGGCGCGGGCCGCGTCGGCGCGCGAGTCGAGCAGCTGCAGCACCGGCTCGTGCAGGCCGAGCTCGCGGAAGCTGCCCTGGTCGAACTTCGGCACGTTGCCGAGCAGCCAGATCACGAACTCGTCGACGGTGCCCGAGCCGACCGCGATCAGCCGCGCCGCCCACGGCGCCTCGACCTCGCGCAGGTTGGCGCGGAAGTCGGTCTTCAGCGCCTGCACCGTGAACTTGCGGACCTGCTCCGAGCGCGCCCGCTCGAGCAGCTGCAGCACCGGCCGCGGGGTCCGCCGCCACAGCTCGGCGAAGGCGCGCTCGCTCAGCTGCGGCTGGCCCGAGCGGTACAGCTTGAAGTTGCGGCGCGTGTACTTCTTGGTC
Organism: Nannocystis bainbridge; assembly: GCF_028368995.1. Taxonomy (GTDB): domain Bacteria; phylum Myxococcota_A; class Polyangia; order Nannocystales; family Nannocystaceae; genus Nannocystis; species Nannocystis bainbridge. The sequence goes on from NZ_JAQNDL010000001.1 coordinate 3,266,260, forward strand.
TCGTGATGGAGGATGTGGTTGTAGACCCACGTGTTCTGCCACGTGGTGCTGTCCTCGTAGTGGCGCAGCACCGCCACCGCGCCGTCGACGTAGGCCGGCGCGGCCGCCTCGCCGAGGCGCCGCAGGTACCGCCACGCGCGCCGCACCAGGTAGCCGAGCGTCGGCCGCGAAATCTCGCCGACCTTGCGCTGCTTGGTCGCGAACGCGTGGTCGAAGCGGACCGCCAGCGCGCCGAGGATCTCGACGTCGCCCTTGGCCTCGGCCTCCTTGAAGATCTGCTTGAGCCCGCGCCACGGGCCCCACCGCAGCGGGACCTTCTGGATCACGTCGAGCAGCGCGGCCCGCTCGTAGGCGCCGTCCGAGCGCTTCCACAGATCGAGCAGGACCTCGTGCAGCTGCAGCCGCGGCGGCAGCGGGGTCTCGGCCTCCTTGGCCTCGAGCGCGCGCATGCTGTCGATGCGGTAGCGGGCCCGCTCCTGCGGCTTGGAGCGCGTGAACTTCCAGCTCGTCAGGTGCTGGCTGAAGCTCGCGAAGGTGAGCGCGCCCTCCCGCGGCGGTTTGTCGGGCCGCGGGTCGGCGGCGCCGGCGAGGCTCACGATCAAGGTGGACAGTTCCGGGTCGCGGCTGTCCCACGCGCGGCGGATATCATCGAGGCTGAGTTCGAGGGCCATCGCCTGCTCCCGAGAAGGGGAGCCGGAGCATGCCGCGATACGTCGTAGGCTTTCAACTGTCGCGGTCGCGCCCAGGCTGTCCATTTGGACAGGTGATGCGCTCGATCCCGCGCCGCGATCGGGGCATCCCCCGGCATTTGGGTGGCGCTCGCGGGGCCATCCTTGCAGGTACAGATCGCTCCGAGATCCTCCGCGCGGCCCGTGATAAAAGCTTCGGCATGACGACCTCCCGGACCCCGTGGACCCTCGCGCTGTGCCTCGCCTCCCTCGTCGCCTTGCCGAGCTGCAAGAAGGAAGCGACGACGTCCCCCGACGGCGACGGCGGCAACGGTGACGCGGCGGCGGGCGACGGCGGGGGCAACGGCGGCGGCGGGGGCGGCTCCGGGGACGTGAACGAGGAGCCCCTCACCGCCGACTCGTTCGAGGAGGCGATGCAGGCCAAACAGGGCGATGTCGCCGACTGCTTCGCCCAGGCCAAGGCGGCCAAGCCCGAACTGGCCGGCAAGCTGGCGATCGACGTGACGGTGGCCGGCGACGGCACGGTGTCGGCGATCAAGTTCACCGACTCGAGCACGATCAAGGAGGCGAGCATCACCTCCTGCATCGAAGAGAAGGCCCGCGGCTGGAAGTTCGGCAAGACCAGCGACGGCAACCCGATGACGCTGGGCTACTCGCTCAATCTTTCATGAGGCCCGACGCGCGGGGGATCTCCTCGCCTGTCCTCGAGGACAGGCCGATACCGACCGCCCGCGCCGCGCTGCTCGCCTGCCTCCCCCTCGCCTGCAGCTCAAAGACCGAAGGCAGCGCGAGCGCGACCACCGACCCGGGCACCACCCAGCCGGAGTCGACGTCGACCACCGGCACCTCTGCCGCACCGACGTCGGCCACGGGCTCGTCGTCGACGGCGACCACTACCGCCGGCCCGAGCACCTCGACGACCTCGATGACGACCTCGACCTCGACGGGCGTAGAGACCGGCCCGCTCGGGGCCTGTGCCCTCGAGCCCGTCACGGTGCGCTGCGACAACTTCCTCGTCGGCTACTACTTCGATCCAGTGACGATGACCTGCAAGTCGTTCGACCACGGCGAGTGCGGCGGCGAGGTCGTCCCGTTCGAGACGCTCGCGGACTGCCTCGTCGCGTGCGAGGGCTGCGAGACCGACTGTGAGACCTCGACAGGCTCTTCGAGCGGCGCTTGAGCACGCGTCGGCACGATCGCGGCACCGAACGAGCGAGCGCCAGTCGCCGCCCTGGGGCGCGTTCGCGTGACAGATCCGAACCCCGGTGGCATGCTGTGCGGCGTTCATGTCGATCGCCCGCCTCCAGCTCAAGGACTTCACGGTCTTCAAGCAGGTCAGCTTCGAGTTCTGCCCGGGGATCAACGTGCTCATGGGCGAGAACGGCACGGGGAAGTCGCACGTGCTCAAGGCGATGTACGCGGCGCTGCGTGGGACCGAAGAGGTCGCCGAGTCGAAGAATGGTCCACTGACCGACGAGACCCGCCCTGAGATCCTGTACTTCGTCAAACTCATGTGGGTCTTTCGCCCAGATTCGCTCTCTCCTCGTCGCCTGCTCCGCCGCGGAAGCGACAAACTCTGGGAGGTCCAGCTCGTCGATGCTCGCAGAAACAAGCTGAACATGCGCTGCGAGCCGCGGGGACGCGAATTCGCGTCGGTGGACTCCGACCTGCAACCTCAGCGCTCCCTGTTCGTCCCGCCGCGCGAAGTCCTGGCGATGTACAAGGGCTTCGTCGCCGCCTACGAGGGCCGCGAACTCGACTTCGACGAGACCTACTACGACATCTGCAAGGCCCTCGGAGCAGCCCCGCTCCGCGGTGCGCGTGCAGAAGCGATCCGAAACCTGCTCGCGCCCTTGGAAAAAATCCTGGGCGGGAAGGTGCTGCTGAAGGGCGATCGCTTCTACGTGCAGCAAGGCGACGCCGAGACCGAGGCCCATCTGCTCGCCGAAGGATTGCGGAAGATCGCCGGCCTCGCCTACCTCGTGGCCAACGGTTCGCTGACGCGTGACACGGCGTTGTTCTGGGACGAACCCGAGGCCAGCCTGAACCCGCGGCTCGTCGTACAGGTGGTCGAATTCCTGCGCGCGCTGGCACGCGCCGGCGTGCAGGTGTTCCTCGCCAGCCACGACTTCTTGTTGTTGCACCGACTCTCGCAACCGACCGAGCATGCGCTCGATTCGGAGGTGCCGATCCGGTTCTTCTCGTTGCATCGGCCGAAGCCGGACGCGCCGGTCGAGGTCGAGACCGGGGCGACCCTCGCGGACATCGAGCACAACGCGATCCTCGACGAGTTCGCTCGCTACTACGACGACGAGCGCGCGTACTCCTGGCGAGAGATGACGGCCGATGCGCCCCCGCCCCCGCCGTCGAGGCAGCCGGGCAAAAAGGTCCGCAGGGCCGCCGCGAAGACTCCTGCGCGATCCGTCACCGCCAAGGTCCGTACCCGGAAGGTCCCAGCGGGGCGATCGAAGAAGCAGCCTTCAGCGCGCAAGAAGGCTGCGAAGAAGTCATGACCGATCCGAGCCGGACGTTTCGCGAGGAGGACCTCGACTTCAGCTTCGACGCGAGCTGGACGGTCGCTCGCCAGTGGGACAAGGAGTCGGTGTTCCTGGCCTTGCGCGATCGCGTGCCTGGGTCGCACGGGGTCGACTTCGTCGGTGTGCGGGCCGGCAAACCGAGCCTCTTCCTCATCGAAGTGAAGGACTACCGCACGAGCGAGGACCGCGGCTCGACCCGCGACAAAGTGGAGAACAGCGGGGAGAGGCTGGCCGAGCTCGTCGGCGCGAAGGTCCGCGATACCGTCGCGGGGCTCATCGGTGCGGCCCGAGCGGCCCGAGACCCGGACTGGCGATCGGCCCGGCTCGCGCTCGCCGGTGAGCAAGGCGATGTGTGGGTGGTGTTGTGGATCGAGCACGCCGGTCTGGCCAGCCCAGCAAAGGTCCGCCGTCAGCGCGAGAGCGTGGGAGCCGGGGTCCTGCAAGAGAGCATTCGCAGACGCTGCCGCTGGTTGCACGCTCGCGCTCTCGTATGCTCGCGCGACGGCGAGTGTTTGCCTGGCCTCACTGTGCGGAGCATCGCTCAAGCCGAGCGTGCCCCAGGCCGTCGACGCTGACCGGCGCCCGTCCGACGAAAAACCCCGGCGCAAGTCTCTCGCAACCGACAGCGGGCAGGCCTGGCGATAGCCCGCGCTCGAAGCGCGCGACCCCTCTGCAGACGATGTCCTGTTGAAAGTCGAGGGCACGCGGGGTGTACCGTGGCAGCATGCCTCGCTCGCGGTCTCTCACCTTCCCTCGCATCCTGTCTGTCGCGTCGCTGCTCGCTCTCGCCTGTGGCGGCGACCCTGCGACCACGACCGGCACGGACGGCGAGACCGGCGGCAGCGAGACCCAGGCGACGACCACCGCGGGGCCGACGGGCGGCGAGACCGAGACGCTGACCGGGCCGACCACCGGCACGCCGACCTCGAGCACGAGCACCGATTCGACCGCGAGCACCGGGCCGACCTCCACCTCGACCGACGCGACGACGACCGAGGGCACGACCACCGGGGGCGTGACCGAGGGCGGTCTGTCGCAGCGCGGCAGCGATCCGGTGGTGCTGGTCGGCGGGCAGGTGCCGGGCCTCGCGGGCGTGGCGGCCGGCGATGTCGTCGGCTTCGCGCGCAAGGACGGCGCCTGGCTGCAGATCCCGCTGCAAGTGGACGAGCGGGTGCTGGTCGATTTCTGCACGATCTACGCCGAGGAGCTGCTCGGCGAGAACGCGCCGTGCAAGACGGCGAAGACGATCCAGGCGCTGTTCTACGCCGACCCGAACACGTACACCGGCGCCGACACCGACCCCGCGCTCGACCTCGACGACGAGGTCGTGTTCATGGCCCGCGACGCCGGCGATCGCACCGCGCCCGGCGACGAGCCCGAGGGCGTGGTCGCGGGCTCGGGCGTGGAGGTCGAGCTGCTCGACGGCGACGAAAAGGCGTGGGTCTATCTGTTCGCGCGCGCCGGCGGCGAGCTCGAGCCGGGCGCGGGCGTCGACCTGATCGGCTACGAGCTCGTGTTCGCCGGCGACATCGACTACAAGACCGAGTACCCGTTCATCGGCAAGGGCAGCTGCGGCAACGCGACCTGCGACCCGCCGATCCTCGAGGACTCGACGGTCACGAGCCCGCACTACCAGCGTCACTTCTCGGCGCGGTGGGTGACCGACAGCCTGCGCATTACCTTGCCGGAGTCGACCGGCGAGGACATCCTCGACATCGCCCAGGCCCGCTTCGCGCCCAGCTACTGCGGCCGCCACGTGCTGACGTTCTCGACGTCGGAGGGGGCGTTCGCGGCCAACATCGACGGACCGGTGCGGGCGATCCGCTCGTACTTCGGGGCCAACAGCGGGCCGCTGACGCAGCGCACGCACCTGTTCTACGACCGCGTCGAGGTGGTGCAGACGTTCCTGCGCGTGCACCCGATCCCCGCGATCATGGAGCTCATCGACTACGCGCCCGAGGCCGGCGGGATGACGTACTACAACGAGCACAACGAGGCGGGCCTGCCGATCGACGGCGAGCCCGACTTCGGCTTCGACGACACCCGGTTCTCGTGGGAGCTGGTCAGCGGGCCGCACGGCAGCGTGGTCAGCGTGCTCGACCCGCGGCTGTCGCAGCCGCTGACGGTGGTCGGTTACTTCGAGGACAACCTGAACACGCCGAACGACCAGTGCTCGGCCTCGAACACGCTCGACGCGCCCGACGACGCGGCGTTCGGGACGTCGGGGGTGTGGATCACTTCGGCGATCCCCGAGACCGACCCGCGCAACGGGGCGCAGGACCACGTGTTCATCCAGCGCACGAGCTTCTACGAGCCGCCGAACCTGTCGGTCGCGGACGCGAAGCTGCTGGCGGGGCGGATCCAGGCGCCGCTGCAGCCGCTGGCCCGCAGCTTCTCGGCGGCGCTCGGCGAGACCTGCGGCGACGGGACGTGCGCAGCCGGGGAGGAGGCGAGCTGCCCGCTCGACTGCAATCCGTTCGCGGCGAGCTGCGGCGACGGGCTGTGCGACCCGTGGGAGACTTCGGTGAGCTGCGGCGAGGACTGCGGCGGCGGCGTCATGCCGGGGCCGGGCTGCGGCGACGCGACGTGCGACGCGGACGAGCACGAACTGAGCTGCGCGGCCGACTGCTGGATCGGGCCGTTCGAGCCGCTGGTGGGCTGCATGGAGCAGGCGTGCCCGGCGCAGAAGGGGGCGTGCAGCGACGAGCAGGCGTGCGTCGATCGCATCGTGTGCGTGGCGGAGTGCGTGGGCGGCGGGGGAGCGATCAACGCTTGCGCGGCGATGTGCGCGATGCAGGTGCCGGCGACGCCCGAGCAGGCAGGGTTCGCGAATGCGCTGATGATGTGCACGCAGCAGAACTGCTTGTAGAGGTGGGGTTCGCTGGGGGGTCGCGGGGGGCCGGGGTGGTTCGCGAATTGCCGACTGCGCCTCGCGGGGGGTCCGGGGAAGGGCCGGCCGCGAGTTAACCGGCTGCATGGACGCTCGTTCCTCGCACCCATGCCGCCTCTAATTCGCGGCCGGCCCTTCCCCGAACCCCTGGCACGGCTGCAGCCGTGAGGGGCCGACTCGCCGTCGTCGGCTTCGATGGGGATTTGTGCTTGCGAGCAAGGCGTGGGGCGACTGTTCGACGGCCAGGGCTGGCCGCCGAACAGACGCCTCTTCGCGACCATAACGGCGTGTCCTCGGACCGCGACGATTCGCCGCTCGAAGTTCTGACGCGTCGGTGACGGGACGTCCTCGGGCCGCGGTGAGTCTCTGCTCGAAGTTCTCGATGCGTCAGTGACGGAGCGTCTTCGACCGCGACGAGTTACCGCTCGAAGTTCTCGGCGCGTCAGTGACGACGAGTTCTCGACCGCGACGAATCTCCGCCCGAAGTTCTCGGCGCCTCAGTGACGGCGAGGTCTCGACCTCGATGAATCACCGTCTCGCGACAATGGCCGGCGAGTCATCGGACCGCGGCGACTCACCGCCGAAGTCTCGGGCTGCGGCGAGTCACCGCTCGACCATCGGCGCGCCTTGCTGCTGCATCCGCGCGAGCAGCTCCGGCTGCGAGGTGCCGCGGTCGGCCAGGTACTCTTGCGACCACTCGTTCGGCCGTGCCGTCACGCGGACGACGTGGCGCAGGTTGTGGCCGAGGGCCTCGCGGAGCTCGGGGTGTCGCTCCACCATCGCCGGCGGATCGATGCCGAACAGCTTCGGCAAGAACCAGCTGTAGTGGTAGATCGCCAGGTCGTCGTGGCTCATCTCGATGAAGGCGTCGACGAGGTCGCGGTAGGTCAAGCGGCGCATCAGCGCCGGTAGTTGCACGATCACGCCCTCGGCGAGGCTGCCTTGAAAGACCGTGAAGGCGGCGGCGAGGACGGAGGCGCTGGGGAATCGCTCGACCTCGGCGCCGAAGACCGTCTCCATCGCGGGCAGGCTTTCGTCCCCGTACCGCGCCTGCTGATGCACGCGCATCCGCGCGAACATCTCTTGCACCCGGGTCGGGACGGTCGTCTGCGCCATGCGGCCATGATAGCCGCTCGGCTCCGGATCGCAGTCCAGGGAGAAGTCCGGGAAGCATCCGGGGCGCGCCGGCGACCTGTCCGATGAGACATCCTACGGGCGCAGGGCGTCACTCCGGAGCCGGCACCGCGAGCACGGCGATCTCGCCCTTCTCGGAGCCGACGGCCATGCGCGCGCCGGCCGGGTCGAAGGCGATCGCGGTGACGCGGCCCTTCTTTTCAAAGACCTTCTGGCTGGCCAGCAGCTCGCCGCCCGGGTAGGCGAGCAGCACCAGCTCGCCGTCGAGCTTGCCGATCGCCACTCGCTTGCCGTCGGGGTGGAAGGCGAAGGTCGTCACGCCCTGGCTGGCCTTCTGCAGGGCGGCGTGGGCGGGCTTGCCCTTGGCGAGGGCGTAGCTCTGCAACCACTGGGCGGTGGCGGACCAACCGCTGAGCCGGCACAGCACGACGAGGTGCTCGCCGGACGGATCGAAGCACAGTTGATCGAGCGCGCCGCCGTTGTGGGTCGGCTCCTGCTTCCAGACGGTGCGTCCGCCAGCGACAGCGACCCAGCGGATCTGGCTGCCGCCGTATTCACCCCACAGCACGTGCTGGCCGTCGGGAGACACCAGGGCGATCGGGTAGGTGCTCGGCGGGGGACCGCCGACGCGCGCGCGCTCGGGCCAGACAGCAGCGCCGGGCTTCGAGATCGTGCGCAGCGCGACGCCGGTCCCCGTCACCAGCGCGAGGATCTCGCCGGCGGCATCGATGCTCGAGAGCGAGACGCTCGTCAGGGGCGAGTACTCGTCGTAGGCGACCTCGCGCTCGACGTCGCGGTCCGGCTCCCACACCAGCACGCGCGCGCCGCTGTCTTGCAAGCTGAACACCATGCGGCCGTCGGGCAGAAAATCGATGCCGCCGCACTCCCACGCGTCGCACTTGGGCGCGAAGGTCCGCTGGCGCTCGCCGGTGGCGATATCGACGCGGCTCAGCAGATGATCGGGCCCGCCGCGATCGGGCGACTGCGCGACCACCAGCCAGGTACCGGACGGATCGAAGCGCAGGCGATGAATCGGCTTGGTGCGATCGGGGCCGCGATAGCGGTGTAGCGCGGCGAACGGGCCGGCCGGGGCCTTCGCCTTGCGAGCAGGCTTGGCAGCGACGGGGGCCGGGTTGGCAGCCAGAGCGTCGGCGAAGCGCTCGATGTCCGGGGCCTCGCTGCCGGTCGGCCGGACGACGATCGACTGCTGGTCCGACTTCGGCCGATCGACGACGAAGCCGGCCTCGACCAGCGCATCGCACACGCGCCCGGCGTCGCCGCGCCAGTGGAGGTGGAGCTTCCCGGTGAGGCGCCCGAAGGCGTCGAAGGCGTCGTGCGACTGCTCGTGCCAGAACACGGCGGTCTGCTCCGGGCTGCGCTCGCGCTCGGCGACGATCTCCCAGCCCGCGCTCTGGGTCGAACCGGCGCACGGGAAGGCGAGCACCTTGCGCTTGCCGAGCGCCGCGAACACTTCGATGAGCTCGATCAGATCGGAGGTGGCGCCTTCGGAGGCCGGGCTGAGCACGAGGGTGCCGTGCTCGGCGTAGTCGTCGCGCTGCTTCTTGCTCTCCTCGATGCGCACGACCAAATTGCGCCGCGCAAAGGCCATCTGCAGCTCGGCCCGCGAGGCGCCCCACCACATCGGCAAGGGCCGCACGAGCGCGCCCTTGCTGTCGAAGGCCCCGTCGGCCGCCCGACCCCAGTAGACGAAGCCGTACCCCTCACCCTCGTCGCGCGGGGAGAACTCGGCGAGGGCGTCGTCGTCGACCGCGGCGAAGACGTCGATGCTCTCGACGTCGCGGAGGGTCCGCTTGAGGAGCGTCCGGGTGATCGTCACGCGACGGAGCATACCCGCGCCTCACCGCCGATGTGTGGTGCAGTGAACGGCATCCGCGGATCCACAACGATGCACCCGGAGAGCGGCGGAGCACGAGGCCGTCCAAGGGCTGGACCTCGAACTGCGCTGACGGCCACGGCGACGACCCTTGCGATTCCCGCCGCAGTGGCCGCCAGGGGAAGAGGCGCAGCGCGACGCTCGCGGCTGGGGCCCATGCGCGGCCGGTTCGTCGCCACCGTCTCGAACGCGTCGGCCTCGTGGGAAAGAGCGGTTCCTGAGCCAATAAAAAAGGGCCCCGGTTCTGCCAGCTGCCCTGGGCCGGGGACTGCGCTATTGTGTGAGTCGTGGTGCGCCTCGTCACCCTCATCGCCGTCTCCCTGAGCGCTGCCGCGTGCAACAACGGCGACGGGCAGCAGACGGGCTTCAGCTCGAGCATCACCACCGTGCCGCAGGGGACCAGCTCGAGCGGCTCGGGCACTTCGAGCTCGACGTCGAGTTCGAACGGCTCGGAGGACTCGGCCGCGGGGAGCTCGGCGAGTTCCGACAGTTCGACCAGCACCACGAGCTCCAGCAGCGTCCCCGACCTCGGCACGATCCCCGACGCCGGCGACGGACCGCCCCCGGGTTGCAAGGGCAAGGTCGACTTCCTGTTCACGATCAGCAGCGCGCCGACCATGGAGGTCAAGCAAGCGCGCCTGAAGGCGAGCTTCTCCAGCTTCATGGCGACGCTCGAGAGCGAATTCGCGGACTTCGACTACCACATCCTGTCCTCGAACACGTCCGGGTTCTGGGGCTATCCGAGCTGCGTCGGCTGTCAAGACGTGTGCGAAGACCTGCCCGAGTACCCGTGCGGCGTATCGCCGGAGCCCTGCGACTCCATCCGCGGCGCCGGCGTCACCTACCCGATCGGCAAGCACGCCAGCAACGAGCGCTGCGAGCTCGCCAGCGGCCTCCGCTACATCAACGCTGGCCAGCCCATGCTCGAGGACGCGTTCACCTGCATCGCCTCGATGGGGATCAACGGCGCTGACGGCGTCGCCGAGACCACCGTCCTCGCGCTCGCCGACGACCTCGACGGGCCCGGCGGGTGCAACGAGGGCTTCCTCCGCGCGGACGCCCTGCTCGTCGTCGTCGCCATCCAGGACACCTACGACAACTTCAGCGACGGCACCCCGGAGGACTGGGCCGCCACATTGGTGGAGGCAAAGGGCGGCGACGCGGACGCGGTCGTGCTCCTCGTCATCTCGACCGACATCGATCTCCCGGGCGCCCTGTGCGGCAACACCATCGGGGTCGAACACAACCTTCGAACCTGGACCACACTCATGCCGCACTCCGTGTTCGGCTCGATCTGCGCCGAGGGCTACGGCGACTACTTCGCCGCCGCCGCCGCGAAAATCACGGAGCAGTGCGAAGTGTTCGCGCCGCAGTAGCTACGGGTACAGGCGCAGCGCGAACGCCTGCGGCTGGAGCCCGCCGAACTCGCTGCCGGCGACATACACGTAACCCCAGCTGTCGATCGCAAGGCCCGCGGCCTCGTCGGGTCCCTGGCCTGGCCCGCTGCGGACCACCTCCCATGCGGGCGCGCCCGCCGGGCCAGGGATGGCGAGGATCCACGAGTCGGCGTCTTGCAGGGGCTTCACCGCCGCGCCGGCGACGATGATCTTGCCCTCGCGATCCTCGCCGACAGCGTAGCCGACCGAGTCACTCGACGACGGCTCGATGCGCACGGGCCCGGGCGCGCCCGCGGCCGTGAACCAGCGCGTCAGCAAGAGCCGGTTTTTGAAACCGAGGTCACGACCCCAGCCCGTGACCACGAACCCCCCCTCGCGCAGCGGCGCCACGGCCATTGCCACGTCCTCGTCCATCAGCTCGCCGGGCGAGGTCCACGCGCCGAGCGACGCGCCGTCCAGGCCGTAGCGCAACACCACGGTCCGTTGGACCTCGACGTCGTCCTCGTTCTTGGTCATTCGTTCACCGACCACGACGATCTCGTCGCCGACGAGCGCCACGCCGCGAGCGACCTCGTCCCAATCGTTGAGCTTGTCCTCCGCGGGTGAGGCTGCGAACGTCCGTTCGTCCTGCTGTTCGCCGCCCGTGGCCGAGACCCACCAGACCTTGAGGTCGTGCGTGCCCGGCTTGACCTCGTCCGCGCCGACGAGGACCAGCGAGTCATCCACCACGATCAGGGCATTTACCGAAGTCCCGAGCAGACCGATCCACGTCTGCTCCTTCGGCTCGCCGAACTTCACCCGCGACACCGCCCAGCGCGTCGAGCCCTTGTCGGGGAACGTCCACGCCACGAACGCCGCGTCGTCGTCGCCGACCGCGATCGCCGGCCCACGCCCGCCGCCGGACACCGCGACCGGGCCGAGGTGGATCGGGCTGCCCTCCGGCTGGCCCTTCGTGCCGTCGACGCGCACCGCCACGGCCTCGAGGTCGTCGTTCGTCTCGAAGAAGCCCGCCACCGCGATCCCGTTGCCGAGCATCGCCGCGCTGGTAAAACCGTTGATCGGCCCGGCCTTGACGTAGGGCGGCCAGACGTCGCTGCCGCCGGGCTGGACGTCGATCATCAACTCCTCCATGCCCTCGCCGCTGACGCCGTCGGCCGCGTGGGCGACGGCGCGGAGCGTATGCGTGCCGTCGCCGGGGACGACGTCCGAGGTCACCTCGAACACGTGCACGGGATTCGCCGGCGCTGCGCCGAGCACCAGCGGCACATCACCATCGAAGACATCGATGGACGCGACCGGCCGCGACGTCCACACCGAGACCTGCACCTCACCGACGTGGAGCATCGGCGACGGGGAATTTAGAATGACCTCGACCTCGACCGGTACCGCCTTGCCGTCGTCGTCGCCGGTGGTTCCGGTCGCGCCGTCGCTCGCACTCCCGCCGCTCGTCGCCGTGCTGACCGTCGTCGCCGCGCCGGATGTGGTGCCGTCGTCGGCCGTGCTCGCGTCGGCGCTCGTGCTCGCGTCCGGCGTCGTGGCCCCGTCGCCGGTCGAGCCGGTCGTCAGGGACGGCAGATCGTGGCCTTGCTGCGAGACCCGATCCCAGTCGAGCGTACAACCGGCGAGGGCGATCAGCGGACCCAGGCCGAGGACGACAGGCGCGAGGCGCAACATCCCCGCCAGGGTACCATGCGCGATTTCGATCGGCGAACGAAAAGCCCAGGGACGGCCGCCTCGCGCCCGCCCGGGCCGAACCGACAGCAGGCGCTCGTCCCCTCCTGCGACGGCCCCACCTGAACATTCTCGCATGTGCGATCAGGCAGGTCGGCCGGGTCTTCGCAGCAAGGGAATCGACCGCGGCGACCTGGTGGAAAGGCCAGGTTGATTCGGCGCCCGCCGGCGCCGAGGCATCGGGCGCTCGGTCGCTTCCTGGCGAAGTCAATCCTGCGCGATCGGCAGGTCCGCCGGTGCTCGCAGCAAGGGAATAGAAGGCTGCGACCTGGCGGCAAGGCCAGGTCGATTCGCCACCCGCCGACGCGCCGAGGCATCGGCGCGCTCGGTGGTGCGATCGGGCAGGTCCGCCCGCGCGGAGGATCTCGCAGCAAGGAAATCGAACGCTGCGACCTGGAAATCAGGTCAATTCGTCACGCCTCACACGCCGGTGACGTAGACGATGCCGAGGCACATCTCGTCGCCGGTGCCCTCGCCCCATAGGATGTCCTTGGGCTGCATCTGCACGCCGTTTTCGACCGGCTGGTTGGCGGCCGTGTTGTCCCACTCGCACTCGAGGCGCAGCTGATCGCCGGGACGGACGGTCACGGGGGCGGTGAGCTGGTAGCTGCCCTGCCAGTTGAAGTCCCAGCGCGGGATGTCCAGCAAACAACTGTTTTGCCCGCCGGTGACGGCCAGCGAGCCGCGCACGCCGCGGGTGTGCATGTGCAGCGCGGCGGCGTGGACGACGAAGGGATCGCCCGCCTGCAGCCCGCCGTCGGGGAACAGCAGCGGGAGGTAGTTGCTGACGTCGGCGGTGAAGCTGTGGACGACGCCGGCCTCGCCGGCGGGGATCAGCATCGGCTCGCTGCCCTGGACCCACGCAGGGTTGGTGAACGGCATCATCACCGCGACCTTGTCGACGCTCGCGGCGGTGCGGATCTGGATCCGCGACTGATCGGGCTTGGCGCCCGGGTAGGTGTGGTAGTGCATCTGCACCGCGACGAGCGAACCCGGCTGCACTTTGATTCCTGTCCCTTCGGGCATGTCCCCGGGGTCACCTCCGGGCACCCAGGCGCCGAGCCAGGGGATCCGTCCGCCGACCTGATCGCCGCCCGGGCCGCCGTAGCAGAGATAGCCGGGATCGGGGTCGGCGTCGTCGAGCGCGCGATAGGTCTCAGCCTGCTCGGGCGGGACGGCGAAGGCGATCACGTGATGCACGATCTGCCGCTCGCCCGGAGTCACGCTGAGCGCGGTGATGAAGGTCTCCTCGTCTTCGGGCCAGGGCAGCAGGAAGCAGCGGTACTCATCGGGCGCGATCGTCGGGGTGTAGGGCTCGGGCAACTGGAGGTCGATGTCGAACTCGATCGGCTCGGGCGCCTGCGCGGGCGCGGGAGCGTCGGCTGGGTCGCCCTCGGGTGCGCCGAGCTCGACCCAGTCGAGCAGGGTCTGGCGCGCTTCGTCGTCGATCGAGCGGTCGTGGAGATAGGTGCCGCAGGCGGCGTCGGGCGGCCACGGCGGCATGGTCCCGGTCATGAGCGAGGCCGGCAGCGCGCTGGCGACGGCGCTGGCTTCGGCGTACGACGCGAGCGAGAACGGGGCGAGGTTGCCGGGGCTGTGACAGCCGACGCACTTGGCGTCGAGGATCGCCTTGACGTCGCGCCAGTAGGTGACGGCCGCGGCCTCGCCGGTGGTCGAGGTGCTCGCGGCGTCGACGGCAGTGTCGGAGCCGTCGCCCGGGGCGTCGCCGCAAGCGACGAGGAGGAGGCCGAGCGGGAGGATGGCGGTGATGCGCTGCATGACCTCGAGTTCAGCACGCGAGGTATGGAGAGTGTGTGGAGGCGCCGCGCTACGACGACTGCGGCGGGCCGCTGATGGGGCCGCGGAGCGTCGCTCGCAGGCCGCGGGGCAGCTCACCCGCGAGCGTCAGCGTGAAGCCGGCGCGGCTGCACACCTCTTGCGAGATCGCCAGGCCGAGGCCGCCGCCCTTCGGGTCGCGGCGGCGGGCCTCGTCGGTGCGGAAGGTGCGGTCGCCGATCTTCGGCAGGTCGGCCGGGGGCACGCCGGGGCCGTCGTCGACGACCGTGAGCGTGAACTCGGCCCCGGAATCACCCGTCTCTTCGAGCAGGATCGCCACGTGGCCGCCGGGCTCGCCGTGGGCGACCGCGTTGTGCACGAGGTTGGCCAGCGCTTGCTCGGCCATCGCCGGGTTGCAGCGGGCCCACAGCGCGGCGTCGGGGCGGGCGTCGTGGACCTCGATGCCGCGGGTGCGTCCGAGCGCGGCGAAGCGGCGGGCGACGCGGTCGACGAGGGCGCAAAGGTCCACGCGGAGGTCGCCGTGGAGCGGGTCGGCGCCCTCTTGCAGGCGGCACGCCAGGTAGAGGTTGTCGATGAGCGAGCCCATGTAAACGACATCGCCGATCGCCCCGCGGACGAGGCCCTGATCCTCGGCCGGGCGCGCGTCGGCGGCCACCTGCTCGAGCGCGATCTGCAGCGAGGCCAGCGGGGTGCGCAGGTCGTGGGCGATGTTGGCGAGGTGCTGCTCGAGCGCGCGGTGGCGGGCCTCCATGCGGGCGGCGTCGGCGGCGATGCGCGCGTGGGCCTGGTCGAGCAGGGCCGACAATTGGCCGAGGTCGTCGCGCGCGGGGTCGCCGGCGGACGCGTAGCCGGCGGCCTGCCCGACCTGCTCGGTGGCGCGGCGCAGCTTCTCGAGCCGCAGGGCCATCGGCCGCACGGCGAAGAAGCTGGCGAGGCCGACCGCCGCGGCGACGCTGAAGGCGAGCAGGCCGAAGATGATGAGCAGGGCGAACCGCCGCTCGGACGGGCTGAGCCGCCAGCGCAGCTGGACCAGAGCGCACGGGCCGTGGTCGGCGGCGCGGCGCAGACTGGCGCCGCCCCACGGCTGGAAGAAATACATGCGCGCCGGCGCGGTCTCGCCGGCTTGCAGGCGCGCGAACAGCTGCAGATCGATCGGTTCGGTGCCGGCGACCGCGGGCCGCAGGTCTTCGTCGTAGACGACGAGGTCGAGCTCCGGACCGTGCTGCGCGATGAAGCGGCCCGGGTCGCGCTCGCACTGCGCCAGCGAGATCGCGTCGAGCTGCGGCGTCAGCACGCCGATGCGCCGGATCGCCTGCTCGATGAACAGCGACGGCATCACCACCGCGACCACGGCGACGCTGAGGCCGGCGCAGATCGCCGCGGCCAGGAACACCCGCCCGGACAGGCCGCGGAGGATCCGGCTCACTTCGCCTCCGGGGCGTCGAAGCGGTAGCCGATGCCCCACACCGTGGCGATCCGCCCGCCGGCGGCGCCGAGCTTGCGACGGATGCGGGCGACGTGCGAGTCGACGGTGCGCTCGCTGCGGTCGCCCCCGGCCGGCAGCGCGGCCTCGGCCAGCTGTCGCCGGGTGATCGCGCGAGATGGCCTTTCGACCAGGTACGCGAGGACGTTGAACTCGTGGGCGGTGAGGCCGAGCGGCTCGCCGGCGAGGGTGACGCTGCGAGCGTCGAGGTCGAGGACGGCGTCGTCCCAGGCCAGGCGGCGGGTCGGCCCGCCCGCGTCGGGCAGGCGCAGGCGGGCGCGCACGCGGGCCAGCAGCTCCTCGAACCAGAACGGCTTGGGCAGGTAGTCGACGGCGCCGCCGGCGAAGGCCTGCAGGCGGGCCTCGAGCTCGGTGCGGGCGCTGAGGACGATCACCGGGGTCGACAGCCGGCCGCGCCACAGCTCGAGCACCTCGAAGCCGCCGAGCTCGGGCAGCATGAGGTCGAGGATGACGAGGTCGAACGGGCGCGCCAGCGCCTGCTCGGCCCCGCGGCTGCCGTCGTGGGCGAGCTCGACTTCGAAGCCGGCGCCCTTGAGCCCCCGCACGACGCCCGCCGCGATCGCGGGGTCGTCTTCGATGACGAGGATCGCCGGGCTGGTGCGTTCACGAGGCGACATACGCGGGCTCTCGTTCGACGGTAGCAGCGCGCTCGCGGCGAAGTGTGGAGGATTTGTCGAGCCCGTGCGAAGCTCGTCGGCGATGACCTCAGGCGGCCCGGAGCATGCGCGCTCGATCCTCCCCGACGGCTGGCAGCGGCCGCGCGGCTACAGCAACGGCATGGCGGCGCGCGGCGAGCTGCTGGCGATCGCCGGCATGATCGCCTGGGACGCGCGCGAGCAGCTCGTGTCGGACGAGTTCGCGGCGCAATTCCGCCAGGCGCTGGCCAACGTGGTGGCGGTGGTGACCGCGGCGGGCGGGCGGCCGGAGCACGTGATCTCGCTGACGGTCTACGTCACCGACAAGCGCGAGTACATCGCCGAGCTGGCCGCGGTGGGCGCCGCGTACCGCGAGCTGATGGGGCGCCACTATCCGGCGATGGCGCTGGTCGAGGTGGCGGGGCTGCTCGAGCCGCGGGCGAAGGTGGAGATCCAGGGGCTCGCCGTGCTACCAGATCGGGCGTGACCGACCCCGACCTGCGTGCCCTGCCGCTGCCGCGCCCCGAGAGCTTTTCGTACGAGGAGCGCGAGCGCGTCGGGGTCATCACCCTGACGCGGCCCGATCGCTTCAACGCGCTGACGTTCCAGGTCTACCGCGAGCTGACCGACCTGTTCACGGTGATCGACCGCCGGGCCCACGCCGAGGGCGGGGCGCGGGCGCTGGTGCTGCAGGGCGCGGGGCGGGCGTTCTGCGGCGGCGGCGACGTCGACGACATCATCACCCGGCTGTTCGAGCGCGACGCCGAGGCGCTGCTGCGGTTCACGCGGATGACGGGGGAGCTGATCCACGCGATGCGCCGCTGCAAGCTGCCGATCGTCGCCAGCGTCAAGCGCGTGGCCGCCGGCGCCGGCGCGGTGATGGCCCTGGCGAGCGACCTGCGGGTGATGGGCAAGGGCTCCTTCTTCTCGTTCCTGTTCCCGCAGGTCGGGCTGTCGGGCGCCGACATGGGCGCGAGCTGGCTGCTGCCGCGGGTGGTCGGCCTCGGCCACGCGAGCGAGATCCTGCTGCTCGGCGACCGGGTGACGGCCGACCGCTGCGCGCAGATCGGGCTGGCCACCCAGGTGGTCGAGGACGAGCCCGACCGCGACGCGGTCGACCGGGCCGCGTTCGCGCTGGCCAAGCGGGTGGCCGACGGGCCCCACTTCGCCGCCCGCATGACCAAGACGATGCTGCAGCAGGAGCTCGACATGGACTTCACCGCGGCGATCGAGGCCGAGGCCCAGGCCCAGACCCTGTGCATGCAACACCCCGACTTCGCCGAGGCCGACCAGGCCCGCCAGGCCAAGCGCCCGCCGACCTGGCGCTGAGAGCATGTCTTCGAGAGCATGTCTTCGAGAGCATGTCCCCGAGAGCATGTCCCGAGAGACGAGCCCACCCCGCGCCGACGCCCGATGTCCTGAGGAGCCCGCCCCGATGAACCGCCTTCACCCGCACGCCGGCATCATCCTGTCCGCCTCGAGGAGCCTGTCCCGATGAACATGTTGCACACGCCCTACGTGACCGAGCGGGCGCTCGGGCTGCTGGACGCGGCGCGCTGGCGGCCGCTCGAGGACGCGCTGGCGGTCTTCGTAACCGACCTGCGGGCCCGGCCGGTCGACGAGGAGGCCGGCGAGGACGCCGCCGCGCGCGTGTACCTCAAGCGGCTGGCGACGGCCGGGCTGCTCGAGTGGGTGGTGCCGGCGGCCTGGGGCGGCGCCGAGCTCGGCGAGGGCGAGGCCCGGGCGTCGGCGCTGTCGTCGACCGCCATCTGCCTGATCCGCCAGTGGCTCGCGCGCGAGAGCGGGGCGCTCGACACCGCCTTCGTCATGCAGGGCCTGGGCTCGTTCCCGCTGGCGCTGGCCGCCGACGAGTCGCTGCGCCGCTACGTGCTGCCGCGCGTGGCCAGCGGCGCGACGATCTGCGCGTTCGCCCTGACCGAGCCGGAGGCCGGGTCCGACGTCAAGAACCTGCGCACGCTGGCGACCACGGTCGACGGCGGGGTGGTGCTCGACGGCAGCAAGTGCTTCATCAGCAACGCCGGGCTGGCCGACAGCTACGTGGTGTTCGCCCGCGAGGCCGGCGAGGGCAAGCCGCGCTTCTCGGCGTTCTTCGTGGCCGGCGACGCACCTGGCCTTTCGGTCATCCGCACGCGCGTGCTGGCGCCGCACCCGATCGGCACGGTCAAGCTCGAGCGGGTGTTCGTGCCCGCGGCCCACCGCGTCGGCGAGCCCGGCGCGGGCCTCAAGCTGGCGCTCGGCAACCTCGACGTGTTCCGCGTCAGCGTCGGCGCGGCGGCCCTCGGCCTGGCCGACCGCGCGCTGGCCGAGACGGTGGCCCACCTCAAGCGCCGGGTCCAGTTCGGCAAGCCGCTGGCGGAGCAGCAGGGCCTGCAGTTCGCGCTCGCCGACCTGGCGACCGATCAGCTGGCGGCGCAGCTGCTGGTGTACCGCGCGGCCGGAGCCCGCGACGCCGGACACGCGACGTCCGACATGGCGGCGATGGCGAAGATGCACGCGACGGAGTCGGCGCAGCGAGCGATCGATCGCGCGGTGCAGAGCTTCGGCGGCCTCGGCGTGACGGTGGGCGAGGTGCCGGAGCGGCTCTACCGGGAGATCCGCGCCCTGCGGATCTACGAGGGCGCGACCGAGGTGCAGAAGCTGGTGATCGCCCGCGCGCTGCTGGACGAGCGCGGCTGAGGCCGTTCGGCGATCGTGGCCGTCGCGGCAGCCGAGGTCGGCTCCGCCAGTGCGGCCTGGGCTGCTGCGCATCGGCCGAGCTCGACGCCATGCGACAGCGAGGCCGCGGCAGCCGTGTGCCAGGCGGGCTGCCGCAGCGCGTCGCGCCGTCGGGCGGCCGGGCGGCCGCGTGAGCGCGCGACAAAGCGCTTGCCGGCCGGCGCGCGGCCTCGCTACGCTTCGCGGCATGACCAGGCCCCGAAGCGCCGCGCGCCGCGTCGTCCTGCTCGGGGCGCTGACGCTGGGCGGCTGCTCGGGCGCGCCCGCCGAGCGCGTGGTGCATGTCGCCGCGGCCATGTCCCTGAAGGAGGCCTTCACCGACCTCGAGGCCGGCTTCGAGGCGCAGCACCCGGGCGTCGACGTGGTCTTCAACTTCGCCGGCTCGCAGACCCTGGCCGCGCAGATCGTCGCCGGCGCGCCGGCGGACGTGTTCGCCTCGGCCGACCGGGCGCAGATGGAGCGCGCGGCCGCGTCGAGCCGGATGCAGCCGGCGCGGGTGTTCGCCAGGAACAAGCTGGTGATCGTCACGCCGGCGAACGATCCGTCGATCCAGGGGCCGGCCGACCTGTCGCGCGCCGGCCTGCGGCTGATCCTCGCCGGCGAGACCGTGCCGGTCGGCGCCTACGCGCGCGAGGCCCTGAACCGCCTCGGGGTGCGCGAAGCGGCCCTCGCCAACGTCGTGTCCAACGAGGAGAACGTGCGCGGGGTGGTCGGCAAGGTCGCCACCGGCGAGGCCGACGCGGGCATCGTCTACGCCACCGACGTCACCGCGGAGCTGGCGGACAAGCTGCGCACCGTGACCCTGGCCGGCGCCGACGACGTCGTGCCGGCGTACGAGATCGCGGCCCTCGCCGACAGCCGGCAGCCCGAGCTCGCCGCCGCGTTCGTCGACCTGGTCGCCGGCCCGGCCGGGGCCGCGGCGCTCGGCAAGCGCGGCTTCCTCCCGCCGTGATCGGGCTGTCCCGAGGTACCTGTCTTGGACGACATGTCCTTGAAGCCCGGTCGCCCCGGGCACGCGAACCTGGCGATCGGCCTGCTCGCCGGCGCGGCGGTGGTGTTCTTCGCGCTGCCGCTGGTCGGCCTGCTGGTCCGGGTCGCGCCCGCCGAGGTGTGGCGGCAGCTGACGGCGCCGGCGGTGCAGACGGCGCTGCGGCTGTCGCTGACGGTGTCGCTGACCGCGGCCGGGCTGTCGCTGCTGCTCGGGCTGCCGCTGGCGTACGCGCTGGCGCGGCTGCCGTTCCCGGGCCGCGGGCTGGCGCGGGCGCTGGTGACGCTGCCGATGGTGCTGCCGCCGGTGGTCGGCGGCACGGCGCTGCTGGCGGCGTTCGGCCGCCGCGGCCTGCTCGGCGGTCCGCTGGAACATGGCCTCGGGGTCATCTTGCCGTACACGACCGGCGCGGCGGTGCTGGCGGCCACGTTCGTGGCGGCGCCGTTTTTGGTGATCACCGTCGAGGGCGCGCTGCGAGGGCTCGACCCACGGCTCGAGCAAGCGGCGGCGACGCTGGGCGCGAGCCGGCTGCGCATCGTCGCCACGGTGGTGCTGCCGGCGATCCGCCCGAGCCTGGTCGCCGGCCTGGCGCTGTGCTGGGCCCGCGCGCTCGGCGAGTTCGGGGCGACGATCACGTTCGCCGGCAACCTGCAGGGCCGCACGCAGACGATGCCGCTCGCGGTCTACGAGGCCCTGCATACCAGCCCCGACGGCGCGGTCGCCCTCAGCCTGATCCTGCTGGCGGTGTCGCTGGCCCTCCTCGCGGCCCTGCGCGGCCATTTTTTTAAAGGGGGGTGAGCGATGCGGGACTCGGAACACAGCGATCGCGCTCGACCCGACCGCGCATCACGAAGCACCTCGGCGATGACAGCAGGCCTGGTCGCCGACATCGCGGTGCGGCGCGGCGGGTTCGCGCTCGAGCTGCAGTTCGCGCTGGCGCCGGGCGCCACGGTCGCGGTGCTCGGGCCCAACGGGGCCGGCAAGTCGACCCTCGTCGAAGCGCTCGCCGGGCTGGTGCCGCTCGCGCGCGGCGAGGTCGTGCTCGCAGGGCGCACGCTCGAGCGGCCGGCGGCGCGCGTGCGCCTGTCGCCGCAGGAACGTGGCCTCGGGGTCATGTTCCAAGGGTACTGTCTGTTCGGACATCTGAGCGCGCGCGACAACGTCGCCTACGGACCGCGAGCGCGTGGGGTCGCGCGGGCGCGGGCGCGGGCCGAGGCGCAGGCGTGGCTCGAGCGGCTCGGCGTCGGCGAGGTCGGCGACCTGCGGCCGGCCGCGCTGTCGGGCGGGCAGGCCCAGCGGGTCGCGTTGGCGCGGGCGATGATCTGCCGCCCTGCCCTGCTCCTGCTCGACGAGCCGCTGGCCGCGCTCGACGTCTCGGCGCGCGCGCAGGCCCGCAGGCTGCTGGCCGGCTGGCTGGCCGAGGCCGCTGCTATCTGCGTGATCGTCAGCCACGACGTGCGCGACGCGATCGCCCTCGCCGACGAGCTGCTGGTGGTCGAGGCCGGCCGCCTCACGGCCCGCGGCACCGCGGACGAGCTGCGCGCGCGGCCGCCGACGGACTACGTCGCGGCGGTGCTCGGCGAAGGTTGATGCGTGCGTCGCGGCGATCGCGTGGCGCGTGCCGGCGGACCGCTGCGATCAACCTGGCAGCGAGACCTCGAACCATCCCACAACATGTCCCCGAGGACATGTCCATACGTGCCTAGCGATGATCGCGTGGCGCGAGTGAGCACCGGCGACCCGTGGCGAGGAACCTGCCCGCGGGACCTCGAACCAGACCTGTCCCCGAGGACATGTCCATAAGCACAACGCAGCGACCGCGTGGCGCATCGATGAGATGCTCGCGGGGCATCGACCGGGCCGAATCAGCCTGTCCCCGGGGACATGTTCATGATACCGGCGTGATTCAAGAAGGCGCGGATCCCCGCGAGCACTCGGGCCGCCGTGCCTCGCTATCACCGGCTCACTTGCGGCGCTTCTGCTCGAGATCGCTGTAGAGCGCGTCGTAGCGGCTCGCCATCTGTGTCAGCGAGAACTCGCGGGCCGCCAGGGTCGCGGCGGCTTCGGACCACGAGGCGACGTGGTCGCCGTGGACCACCTCCGCGATCGCGCGGGCGAACGCGTCGGGCTCGGCCGGCGCGGCCAGGCCCGCGCGCAGGCCCGCGCCGTGGCCCACGTGCAGCAGCTCCGCCGCCGGCGAGACATCGACGATCGCGGCCGGCACCCCGCGGGCCAGGCCCTCGAGCAGCGCCAGCGGCAGATCGACCTTCTTGCGCGTGTGCGTGGCCGCGAACAGCTGCAGCGCGCTGCGGCGGTACAGCGCGTCCATGTCGGCCACCTCGGCCAGCAGCTCCACCCGGCCCGACGCCAGCTCGCCGGCCAGGTCGCGCTGGATCCCTGCGCGCGCCTCCGCGTCGCCCTCTGCTTTCGGTCGGCACGCGATCGTCAGCGACCAGCCGCTCGCCGCGGTCGCGCGGGCCAGCGCCACCAGGCGCGCGGCGATGTCGCGATCGAGGTCACCGGCGTAGAGCAGGCGCTTGCGGCCGGCGACCTCGGTCGGGTGGTCGGCCGCGGTGGCGGCCACGGCCGGGCGGATCGTGGCGATCTTGTTCTCGGGCACGCCGGCGTCGCGCAGGCGCCGGGCTGTCCCGTGGGACAGGGCGACCACCGCGTCGAGCGGGCGCAGCAGCGGGGTCCAGGCCTCGGCCTCGTGCGACGACATCAAGCTCTGCACGAACAGCCGCCGCGGCTGCAGCCGGCGCAGCAGCGACACCACCGCCGCCGTCGCCTTGCCTGGCGTAAAGGACAGGTGCACCGGCATGCCCGGGTGGCGCAGCATCGCCGCCAGCGCCCGCAGCTTGTCGGTCATCGTCGGCGCGTAGCCGGCCGGCGGCGCGCCGATCACCCGGTCGCCTGTGGGCCGCAGCGGCGCCGCCGGGTCGCCGAGATAGGCCAGCTGCCGGCTCTCCGGCATGTGCTGCACCAGGTCGCGCAGCAGCACGGTGCTGCCGTCGCGGAACGGCGTCCGCAGCGGCTTGGAGATGATGAGCCAGGGCTTTTGGGACATGTCCTAAGGAGCACGCTTCTTGCGGAGCTCGCGGAGCTCCGCCGGCGTGACGGCGCGGGTGACGGCGACGGCGCCGAGGAACACGGCGGCGAGCAGCGCCAGCTTGACGATGATGAGGAGCTTGCTGGTCGGCGCCCACGCCCGCGACGCGGCCTCGACCAGGGCGACGGCCGCCAGCAGCTTGAGCAGGTAGACCGGCGAGAGCGCCGCCCCGAGGCTGCGGGCCAGCGCGATCAGGCTGACGACCGCGCCGGCGGCCCCGCCGATCGCCACCGCCGTGGCCGCGCCCGAGGTGAAGCTCTGCGGCACCAGCACGAGGCCGGCCGCGCCGACGACCAGCAGCGGCACCGCGATCAGCAGCAGCGCCAGCCGCGAGCGGCGGGTGCTGTTGAAGATCCACGCCGCCGTGACCGTGAGCGAGTAGCCCGACATGCCCCACACCAGGAGCCGCAGCTCGCCCGCGGCCTCGCCGTAGGCGGCCGGGAACAGCAGCCGCTGGACCTCGGGCGCCGCGCCGGCGCCGACGCTGCTCATGAAGCACAGCAGGAACACGCTGATCTTGGCGGTCGCGGTGACGTAGCGCTCGATCTGGGCCCGGTCGCTCTGCGCCTGCAGCGTCGCGATCAGCGGGAACATCACCAGGCTGACCGCGTTCATCATGCTGTAGGGCACGCGCGCGACCAGGTTGGCGCTCGAGTAGAAGCCGACGGCGTCCTTCTGCGCCTGCGAGGTGGTGAACTGCTTGAGCAGCACCAGGTCGAGCGCCTGCAGCAGGTTGACGCCGGCGGTGAACACCAGCAGGAGGCCGGTGAACTCGGCCATCGCCGGCAGCGGGCCGGCGGCGCCGCCGGCGGCGCGCGGGCGGCTGCGGCTGACGAACACGATCGACAGGCCGAAGGCCAGCAGCGACGCGAAGGTGAAGCCGCCGAGGATCTCGGCCAGCCCGAAGCCCATGGCCGCGGCGCCGACGATCAGCGTCGTCTTCGTCATCGCCATGAAGATGTCGAGGCCGGCCTGGAACTGGAATTTGCGGACGGCGTTGAGCGTGCCGACGTTGACCGCGTAGGCGGCGTAGATCAGCGGGATGATGCCGACCACACGCAGCGCGCCGGCCAGCGACGGGTCGCGCAGCGCGTGGGTGGCGAGCAGGTCGGCGCCGAGGATGAAGACGAGGGCGACCAGACCGCCGAGCACGCCGGCCAGGCGGAAGCCCCGCCGCCGGAGCTCGTCGTAGGACGGCAGGCCGGCGTCGAACTCGGCCGACATCGGACGACTGACCGCGAACAGCAGCGTCTGGATCAGCACCATGTTCGGGATGGCGATGATCTGGCTGACGACCGTGTAATCGCCGAACGTGCCTGGAGGCACGAGGCGCGTCAGGGCGATCGAAACGGCGTAGCCGGCGAGCAGGAAGAAGAGCTTGGCAAAGCCGAGAGAAAGGCCGCCCTTGCTGAGTTCGCTGGCGTCTGTGGCCACGGGTCGCGCACACTATCACGATGCACACCGAGCAACGGCAGCGCGGGCCACCTGGGCGGCCGCGACGAGCAGCGGAAGGCGCGCCCGCGGCGAATGCGCAATGGCGTCGAGTTTGACGTCCACGCCCTCCGTTACCTACTCTGGCGATGACGATCCCCCCAGCGTCGCACGGGCCCATAGCTCAGTCGGTCAGAGCGGCCGGCTCATAACCGGTTGGTCCCTGGTTCAAGCCCAGGTGGGCCCACCCACAGGCGTCCCCCATGACAGATATCCACCCGCAAATCCCCGCCCTTCGTACGCTGCAACGTCAGGACCGTCGCCTCACCCTGATGGAGCGGCGCCTGAGCGAGATCCCCAGCCGGATCGTCACCCTCGACACCGACCTGCACAAGCTCGAGCAGATGCTCTCCAGCGAGCGCAGCAAGCTCGACGACACGCGCTCGTTCCAGCAGCGGCAGGAGATGCAGCTCCACGACGAAGAGGACCTGATCCGCAGCAGCAAGGCCAAGCTCGGCGCGATCAAGACCGCCCGCGAGCTCAACGCCCAGCAGCGCGAGCTCGAGACGACCCGCCGCATGGTCCAGACCCGCACCGGCGAGATCGGCAAGCTGCAGGAGGCGGTCCACAAGACCGAGGCCCAGATCGCCAAGATGGACGCCGCGCTGCAGGCGCTGCGCCAGACCGCCGATGCCGAGAAGACCAAGCTCGGCGAGGAGCAGGGCCGCCTGAACGAGTCGATCGACAAGGCCAAGAAGGTCCGCACCCGCCTGGTCAAGGACATCGACCGCGAGACGCTGGCCTCCTACGAGCGGATCCGCAGGCGCCTCGGCGGCGTGGCGTTCGTCGCCGCCCACCGCGAGCGCTGCACCGCCTGCAAGATGGTCATCCCGCACATCATGTACACCCGCCTGCTCAAGGGCCGGGAGATCCCCGCCTGCGAGTCCTGCGGCCGCCTGCTCTACTGGTCAGGCCACTTCCCCGAGGACCACAACACCTTCGAGGCGAAGAAAGAAGAAGACACCAGCAAGCCGAAGCCCGCCGCGGACGTGATCCCCGGCGTGCGCGAGTTCTGATCGCCGCCGGCGCGGCCGGGAGCCCGGCCGCGCGAGCGCTCGGTCGAAGCCCGCGGCCGCATGAGCCGGTCCGCGTGGGCTGAGCGACTCGCTCGGCGGCCTGTCCGTCGGGACAGGCTGAGACGGGCAGGCAGGTCCGCGAGGACGGCTCGAGTCGTTCCGGCGGGGCGACCGACCTGTCTGTCGTAACAGGCTGAGACGTGCGAACCTGTCCATGCGGACAGGTCGGCTCGCTGCGAGCGAGCGACACGTCTTTCGGGACAGGCTGATACGGTGGCGCGAAGGGACCTGTCCGTGCGGACAGATCGCCTCACACGTAGCGCGTCGGGTCTTCCACGCCGGCGGCGACGAAGCCGTCGCGGCGCAGGCGGCAGCTTTCGCAGCGGCCGCAGGCGCGCGGGCGGTCGTCTTCGACCCGCGGGTCGTAGCAGGACACCGTGTCGGCGTAGTCGACCCCGGCGGCCTGGCCCGCTTCGATGATCTGGCGCTTGGACCAGTCGATCAGCGGCGCGCGCACGCGCAGCGGCTTGCCCTCGACCCCGGCGCGGGTGGCCTCGGCGGCGAGGCGCTCGAACGCGGCCAGGAACTCGGGGCGGCAGTCGGGGTAGCCGGAGTAGTCGACCGCGTTGACGCCGACCCAGATCTCGCCAGCGCCGAGGACCTCGGCCCAGCCGAGCGCGTAGGCGAGGAAGAGGGTGTTGCGGGCGGGGACGTAGGTGCTGGGGATCTCGCCGGCGACGGGCTGGCTGTCCTTGGGGACAGCTGCGCTGCTGGCCTGCAGCAGCGAGGTGCCGGCGGCGACGAGGCGGCCGAGGTGGGCCAGGTCGACGACCTCGTGGGCGCGCGCGCCGAAGCGGGCCGCCTGGCGCGCGGCGCTCTCGAGCTCGACCTCGTGGCGCTGGCCGTAGCGGAAGCTGAGCGCGTAGGTCTCGCGCCCCTCGCTGGCGGCGAGCGCCAGCACGGTCGTCGAGTCGAGGCCGCCGCTGAGGAGGACGACGGCGCGCACTGGTTCGGTCATGGCGACCTCGAGGGGCGGAGGACCGCCGACCTCACGCGGGCGTGAAGGTCGAGTCGATGGAGTTGACGATCTCGACGTTCATCTGCCCGGCCGAGATGTTGGTGGTCGACGACGAGGTGCGGCGGACCGGCAGCTGCTCGTCGAGGTTGAACAGGACGGTGCCCTCGGCGGCGACGTCGAGGGTGATCATCTGCTTGCCCTGCTCGACCGCGCCGGACGACTCGGACTCGTACTTGACCTCGGCGATGCGCTTGCCCGAGGAGCTGTCGATCTTGACCAGCGTGAACTTGCTGGTGGTGTCGACCGGGATCACCAGACCCTGCAGGTTCTCGTCCTTGCGCTCGGTGGTCTCCACCGTCTTGCCCTCGACCAGCGCGGCCTTCGGCAGCTCCGGCAGGCCGAGCACGCCGGTGGCGAAGCCGCCGACCGCGGCCTCGACGCCCTTCTTCTCCTTGGCGGCCGCCGTCTCCGGCAGCGCCTTGGTCCCGGCCTCGTCGAGCTCGCCGCGGTTGTCGGCGACGAAGGCGCCGGTGAAGCTCTGGACCGCGGCCTTGGGGTCGACCGGCGTCTCACCCTCCTTGGGCGGCGGCAACATGTCCTTGCCGAGCACGAACTCGCGGACCTCGGCCACGGTCAGGCCGACCTTGAGCTTGCCGCCGCCGGCGTCGCTCACGTCGAGCAGGCCGGACAGGTCGCCCGAGGCCTCGTTGACGCCCTGGGGCGAGGTCGCCTTGAAGCTGAACTTGACGTCGGCCCGCAGCTTGACCGGGCCGGCCTTGTAGCGCAGCTCGGTGCCCCCCTTGGCCACTTCGCCGGAGCCGCCCGCCCCGTCCGGACCGGCCGAGTCGGCGCCCTTCTTGCAGGCGAGCGGGGACGAGGCGAGCGCGACGAACAGGGCGAAGACCGCAGGACGGCGGCCGAGGAGGGTGCGTGAGGTCGACATCGGCGGCAACGCTAACCGCGCGAGCCAGGCCGTGCAACCGGGCCGCAGGCGCACGCCCGTGAAAAAGCTCTGCCCCTCTGCTAAGAAGTCGCCGCCCATGGTCCTGGCTCTCTTCAAGCGCCTCCTCGGCCGCCGGCCGACAATGCCGCGCGACCAGATCACCCGCATCCCACGGGCAGTCCGCAAGGCCACCGAGCCGCAGGTCGCCGCCATCCAGGCCGCCCTCGACGAGCTCGCCGCGCTGCCGGGGCTCGCCGACATCGCCCTGAACAAGCGCGCCCCCAAGGGCTTCTACGCGGCCGCCGCCCGCTTCGTCGCCGCCTACGACGCCTACGTCGAGGCTGTCTCGAAGCACATGAACCTCGGGTCAGCCGCCCGCCCCGGCACGCCGGAGGGGTTCCGCTGCTGCCACGAGCAGCCGGTCGGCGTCAGCGGGGTCGAGGCGCTGCTGATCTACCGCACGATCCGCCCGTGGCGTGACTTCGCTGAGGTGGCCAAGCGCCTGGCCGAGCTCGGTGAGGCGCAGTTCAAGGAGATCCAGCAGCGTCACACCGGCAAGGACCCGGAGAAGATCGCGATGACGGACACGGCGGTCGAGCAGGGCCGGCTGGCGTTCGCCCAGCGCGGCGACCTGTGCCCGCTGCTCGACCCGCAGACCCACCGCTGCCGCGTCTGGGACGTGCGACCCAACGTGTGCCGCATGCACTTCGTGGTCGGCGACCCCGAAGCCGCGGACCCGCGCAGCCCGGGGTTCGCCAAGGTGCAAGCCCGCAACATCCGCCTGCCGGTGCGCCAGCAGGTGGCGTTGATGCAGATCGAGAAGCGGATGATGCTCGGCGTGGCGCCGTTCCTCAACGCGGGCCTGCTGCAGATGCTGCAGTTCTGCGAGGGGCAGACGATCCCCGAAGTCGGCGAGACGGCGCCGCGGTTCGCCCCCGACGGCCAGCCCGCGCCGAAGGCCAACCGCAACAATCCGGCCGCCAAGAAATTTCAGAAGGAGCGCGCGCGAGAGCAGCGGCGCGCGCCCAGCAAGAAGAAGTGAGGGCCCGCAGGCGGGCGCTCGGTCGCGCGGGTGCGTCACGGCTGCGAAGTCGATGCGAGGCCCGCGGCCTCGCGCGAGCGCGGCGCGCCGAAGTTGCGAAGCCCCGCGGTCTCGCGTGGTGCGACGCGGCTGCGAAGTCGATGCGAAGACCGCGTCGCTCGCTCGCGTGAGCGCGGCGCGGCTGCGAAGTCGACGCGAGGCCCGCGTCCCTCGCTCGCGTGAGCGCGGCGCGGCTGCGAAGTCGATGCGAGGCCCTCGGTCCTTGCTCGCGTGAGAGCGCGCGACCTCGAAGATGATGCGAGGCCCGCGGGCCCGCGAGTGCTCGCCCGCGCGAGGCGCCAGCCAACTGCTGGAAGAAGGATGCGGGCCCCGCACCGGGGCACGTCGACCCCGCGCTCGCGGGCTCTCGACCTCCGCCGACGATGCGGCCCTAGGGCGCGGCCGGCGGAGGTTGCGTCCAGCGGTAGCTGACGAAGGACGTGAGCGTGCCGTTGGCGTCGCCGCACATGAACATGACGTGCTGCTCGGCGGTGTCGCCGGTCAGCGTCACGCGGCCGTCCTTCTCCTCGCGCTGCACGGTGGGCACGATCTTCGCCAGCGCCGCGGCCAGTGGGTCGACGCAGTCTTTCAAGGTGGCGCCGGCCGGAAAGGCGAACAGAATTTGCGACGTGAAGCGGCCCTGGTCATCGGTGGGCGAGCGCCCCTTCTTCGTCACGCTCGCGCCCGGCAGCAACGCCGGCGAGAACCATGACGGGTCGGCCACGGACGAGGCCGGTGCATTGGTCGAGAGCTGCACCCCCCCCGCCGGGGCCGGCGTCGGCGCTGCCGCGGGTGTCGTCGACTTCACGGGCTCGGCGGTCGGCTTCGCCGGCGCTGCTTCGGGCGAGGGACCACAAGCGACGAGCGCGAGGGTCAAGACGGACAGGGCGCGTGGCACGGACCGAAGGGGCATGCGCGAAAGTGTAGCGGAAACTGTCAGGAGGGAGCCGGTATGAGGAGCGGGCCGTCGGTCACTGCCACTTCGCCGTCGTCGTCGCCCCGCGAGCAGGCGCAGCCGGTGCGCCACGGGGTCGTCGTCTGTTACAACCATCGCGAGCGCGATCTGCTCGGCGAGCTGCAGGTGCACCTGAAGCCGCTGCAAAAGCAGTGGATGCTCGACCTCTGGGACGACGTGCGCGTCGCCGGGGCGGCCCCCGAGCTGCGGCGGGCCCTCGCGACCGCGCGCGTGACGGTGCTGCTGATCTCGCCGGGCTTCCTGGCCTCGGAGTTCATCACCGAGCACCGCCTGCCGATGCTGCTGGCCGCGCAGCCGCACCCGCGCGCCGCGGTCCAGTGCCTCTACATGCGCCCGGCGATGGACGCGTTCGTCGAGTTCACGTTCGCCGACCCGCGGACCCACCAGGCCCGCAGCGTCCGGATCTCGAGCTTCTACGGCCTCAACGACCCGATGAAGCCGGTGGCCGCGTTCGACCGCCGCGGCCGCGCCGAGATCCTCGCCAACGCGGCCGAAGAGATCATCCGCGCCGCCCACCGCGCGCCGGTGACGAGCCTCGAGGCCTGACCCGAATCACATGTCCCCAGGGACAGGATCGGGGGCGGCCCCGGGGCGGCATTGCCCGGGCGGCGCCGGCGAACCGGGCGACGGTCGGCTCGCCGGCGGTGCGGCCCGGCTTGTGTCGCCTGCGGGCGACGATCTATCCTCGCCTCGCCGCGTCCGTCCGGGCGTTTCCGCTCCATGCTGAACTCGCTGGCGACCTCGTGTTCGCGCGCCCGCTGGTGCGGGGTGGTCGTCGCCGCGGCGCTGGCGGGGCCGACGAAGGTCGCAGCGGCCCCCGAGCCGGCGCCGATCTCCGAGGCCGCCCAGAGCGCCTACGACCGCGGCCTGGCCGAGCGCGACGCCGGCCGGTTCCCCACGGCCGCGCGCGAGTTCGCGGCCGCCTACGCGCAGATCTCCGTCAGCCAGCGCGAGCTGCGGGCCGCCGTGCTGTTCGACCTCGTCGACGCCCACCGCGGCGCCTACACGGCCGGCGGCGAGCGCCGCGGCAACGAGCACCCGGCCGCGCACCTGTGCGCCGCCGACCGGGCCCTGGCCGACTTCATCGAGACCGAGCAGGAGCGCAAGCGCGGCCGCAAGTCGCCCGACATGGTCAAGGCGACCGGGCTGCGTGAGGAGGTCCGGAAGGACTTCATGACCGCCAAGGCCCGCGAGGCCGACCTCGACTGCGCCGCGCTCGAGCTGCCGCGGGTGGTCGAGAAGCAGGAGGCCCTGCCCCCGCCGCCGAGCGAGGCGCCCCGCCAGCCGCGCGACCCCGACAAGCTGCTGATCGCCGGCGGGGTGACGGCCGGGGTCGGGCTGGCGCTGCTCGGGCTGATGGTCGGTGGCCTGGTCCGCGGCCAGCGCACCGAGGCCCGCGGCGCGGCGCTGGTGCAGGGGATGCCGGGGCTTTCGCCTGACGACCCGCAGCTGGCCGAGCTCGAGCGGCGCGGTCACGGCGACAACGCGATGGCGGTGATCGGCGGGGTGTTCGGCTCGCTGGCGCTCGGCGCCGGGGTGGCCCTGCTGGTGATCGGCGCGCGGGCCAAGAAGGCGTCCGGACGGGCGGCCGAGCCGGCGCCGGTCGCCGTGTGGCCGGTGGCCTCGCCCGCGGGCGGCGGCGCGGCCCTGCGCTGGCGGTTCTGACGCGCCCGGCTGTCTCTCGGGACAGATGATCCTCGCTTCATGCGCCGGCCGCGAGGATCGGGGCAGCGACTTCCGCTATGCTGGGGCGGCCCGATGCGTTCGCGTTCTTCCGGCCCGCGCAGGTCGAGCGGCCCCGGGGCCGGGATGTGGCCCGCCGAAGCGGACCCGTTGCTCGGCCACACCCTGGCCGACCGCTACAAGCTCGAGCGGGCGATCGGCCACGGCGGGATGGGCACGGTCTACCGCGCCGAGCACGTCGTGATCCGCAAGCCGGTCGCGGTCAAGGTGCTCGACGCGGCCCACAGCGAGCGCCGCCGCGAGGTCGAACGCTTCCTCAACGAGGCGCGCGCGGCCTCGAAGATCCGCCACGAGCACGTGGTCGACATCACCGACTTCGGCTCGACCGACGACGGCCTGGTGTTCCTGGTGATGGAGTACCTCGAAGGCGAGGACCTGGCGAGCACCGGCGATCGCGAGGGGGCGCTGCCGTGGCGGCGGGCGGCGGCGATCGTGCTGCAGATCGCCGCGGCGCTGGAGGCCGCACACGCGCAGGGGATCGTGCACCGCGACATGAAGCCGGAGAACTGCTTCCGGATCCGCCGCGGCAACGACCCGGACTTCATCAAGGTGCTCGACTTCGGGATCGCCAAGATGCTCGAAGACAGCGACGTCGAGCACCCGTCGAGCGCGAGCAGCGGGCTGCTCGGCACGCCGGAGTACCTGGCGCCGGAGCTGATCCGCGGGCTCAAGCCGGACGCACGCGTCGACATCTACGCGGTCGGGGTGATGTTCTACGACCTGATGGTCGGCCGGCTGCCGTTCGCCGGCGAGAGCTTCATGTCGACGCTCACCGCCCATCTGATGCAGCTGCCGCAGCCGCCGTCGCAGGCCCGACCGGCGGCGGAGATCCCAGAGGCGGTCGACACCGTGGTCCTGCGCGCGCTGGCCAAGGACCGCGACCAGCGCTACGCGACGATCGGCGAGTTCTCGACGGCCCTGCGCGCCGCGATCGCCGAGGCCGACGCCGCCCTGGCGCCGCCGCCCCCGCCGCTGCCGCCCCCGCCCGTGCCCGAGAAGCGCGGGATCCACCCGCGCGTGGCGATCGCGGCCGGCGTGGCGCTCCTGGTCGTGTTCTCGGCTGTCCTTTGGACCATGGCCAAGAGGTTCTATACGAAGGACCAGGTCGAGGCCGCCGCGGTCGTCTCGGCGCCGAACGTCGCGGCGCCGGCGTTCAACCCCGCACCAGTGATCAACGAGGCGCCGCTGCCCGTCGCGCCGGCCGTCGCGCCGGCGAAGCTCGAGGCCCCCGCGCCCGAGGCTCCCACGCCCGCGGCCGTGGAGGTCGCAGTGCCCGACGTCGAGGCGGTCGAGCCGGTCGATTCGGTCGCCGCTGCCGAGAGCGACACCGACGCCGCGCCCGAGCCGCCGCGAGGTCCGACCGCCGCGCCGAAGGGTCCGCGCAGCGGGCCGGGGCCGCTGACGGCCGGCGAGTTCACGGCGGCGATGACCAAGGTGGGCGCGCGGGTCAAGCTCGAGTGCTCGCGGTTCTCGCTGCGCAAGATGGAGGTGACGGTGCAGGTGATCGTCGGGGCCGACGGCACCGTCAAGAGCGCGGCGCCGACCGGTTCGCAGGCGGGCAGCACGCTCGGCAACTGCGTGGCGCGGGTGGTCAAGACGGCGCTGCTGCGGGCGACGCGGGCCAAGTCGACGCATCGGCACACGTTCACGATGTGATAGCGTCGCGGCGATGAAGCGACTCACGGGCAAGCGGGCGCTGGTCACCGGCGCGACCAGCGGGATCGGTCGGGCCATCGCGCTGCGGTTCGCGGAGGAGGGCGCGAGCCTGGCGATCACCGGGCGGCGGCTCGAGCGGCTGACCGAGACCGCCGAGCGGGCGCGGGCGGCCGGCGCCGAGGTGGTGGCGATCGCCGCCGAGCACACCCGCGGCGAGGACAACGAGCGCGTCGTCGACGAGGCGCTGCGGGGCCTCGGCGGCCTCGACGTGCTGGTCAACGCCGCCGGGGTGATCGGCAACGACTCGCTGCTCGACAGCCCGAAGCCCGACGAGTGGCGGCGGATCATGGACTGCAACCTCGAGGCGGTCTACGACCTGACCCGAAGGGCAGCCCCGTCGCTGGCCCTTGGCCGCAATCCTTCGATCATCAACCTGTCGAGCATCGCCGGCCTGCGCCCCTACCCGACGATCCTGGCCTACTGCGTCAGCAAGGCCGCGCTCGACATGCTGACCCAGTGCCTCGCGCTCGAGCTGGCGCCGCGCGGGGTCCGGGTCAACGCGATCTGCCCGGGCGTGGTCGTCAGCGAGCTGCACACCGCCACCGGCGCGGTCGCCGACTACGCGGCGTTCCTCGAGCGCGCCAAGTCGACCCACCCGCTCGGCCGCCCCGGCCAGCCGGACGAGATCGCCGCCCTGGCGGCGTTCCTCGTCAGCGACGAGGCCGGCTGGATCACCGGCGGCCTGCACACGATCGACGGCGGCCGCACCCTGACCTCGCTGCGCTGAGCGCTGAGCCGCGAGCCGGGCCCATCAGCTATGACGCCTCGCTAATGTCCCTCGGGACATGTCTCACTGAACATGCCCGCGAAGACATGTCCTTCGGGACATGTCCTCAGGGCTTGTCGATGCCGAGCCTGGCTGCGACCGCCGGGTCCTCGACCGGATAGACCTCTTCGCGCGGGGTGACCAGCGCCTCGCGGTCGCCCTCGAACCACTCCCGGCGCTGCCTGGCCACGAACGCCGAGATGTCTTCGATCTCGACCAGCCACTCGTGCGCGTAGGCGGCGAGCGTAGGGCCGCGCAGGCCGAGCTGGATCGCCCGCCGCTCCTGCTTGTCGCCCGAGGGCCCGTGGTCCGGGTCCCACTGCAGGCGCACGTCGGAGCTCTTGCCGAGCCGCTCCCACGCCTGCCGATCGGCGTAGACCCCGGGCTCGTGGGACGAGTGGATCGCCTGCGCGAGAATTTTATTAAAGGCTTCGCGGCGGATGCGGACGGCCAGCGTCACCTCCTGGCCCTCCTTCGTGCCCCAGCCCGATCTGTACATCATCCACAAAAAATTGGGCTTCACCCACGACATGCGCTCGAGGCTGAAGGGCCCGCCGAAGCGCTGGTGCTGGGCCGCCCAGTGCCCGATCTCCGGGCGGTACGCCTGGTACACCACGATCGTCTCGGCGTCGAACTGGGCCAGGATGTGGCGGCCCGATCGTGGCCAGCGGTCGCGTTGCAAGTTGTAAGGTTCAGTGATCAGCTTCATGGTCATATTCTTATTAAAAAAGTCTTTCAGGACATGTCGTCGGGGACAGGTCCCTTGAAGTGGCAAAATTCGAGGTGGATGGTCGCGCCGATCGCCAGCATGTGCGCGGTGAGGTTCGGGTCGGCCTCGGCGACGATGCCCATGCCTGGCAGATCTGGCCGCGCGTGCGGGCGCAGGCCGGCGAGCAGCGGCGCCGCGAAGGCCGGCTCGGCGACGCGGAACGGAAAGGCGCCGGGGAAGTCGGGGTTGAACGACGCGAACCCGAGGTGCACCGCCGCCGGCTCGGCGGGGTCGACGAGGCGCATCAAGACGCGTCCGGCCTCGCGGCCCCCGGCGAGTTGCCCGCCCGGCAGCGCGAACGCGGCCTCGATCACCGGCTCCTCGAGCGGCTCGATCGCCCGCGTGGTGAGCAGCTTGCGCGGAGCCGGCAGCGCCTCGGTCTGGGCCCACGTGAAGCGCAGCGCGGTCGAGCGATAGGCCTCGCGCATGCCGAGGCGCTGATAGAGACCGACGGCGGGCAGGTTGCCGGGCTTGACGTTGAGGCACCAGGTCGCGCAGCCGGTCGCGCGCAGCTCGGCGGCGACGGCCCGCAACATGGCGAGGCCGAGGCCGCGGCCGCGGTGCCCGGCCGCGACGATGACGTGGCGGATGTAGCCGACGCCGGCCAGGCGCTCGAAGAACAGGTAACCGACCGCGACGCCGTGCTGGTCGAAGAACCAGGTGTTGGGGGCGATCTCGGCGGCCCAGTGCGCGGGCGAGGGGACCGGGTCGCCGGTGTCGAGTTCGGGGAAGAGGCGGGCGAACGCGGGGTAGTCGTCGCCGCCCGCGAGACGGTGCGCGAGGACCATGACCGCGAGGGTAGCAGGTCGCGCGCCCGCGGACGCGACCGCCGGGCGACGCGCCAGCGTGGCCGTCGCTCGCGCTCGAAAGCACTCGAGGCGCTCGTCGGTGCGTCCGCCGGGAAGGCTCGCGGGAGAGCGTGCTCGCGACGCGGGGATGCCTCCTGCGCTCGGCCTCGGCGAAGTCTTGCTGCGCCGCTCCGGAGCGGTTGAATTTCACCGCCCGCGGCACTACGGTCCCGCGTCGTGTCGGCGCGCGCTCTCCTGCTGGCGATCGGTCTGGTCGCGGGCGCGGCCGGCGAGGCGCGGGCGGCCCCGGCGTGGCGCCTCGACGGGGCCGCGACCCCGAAGGCGCTCGCGCCCGGGCAGCGGGTCACCGTGCGCGTGGCGGTGACGAACCTGAGCCGAGAGACATGGTCCGAAGGCCAGCAGGACCACCTCTCCTATCACTGGGAGGACCCGGCCGGCGCGATTCTCGAGCGCGACGGGGCGCGCACGCGGCTGCCCTTCGCCGTCGGACCGGGCGAGACCGTCGCGCTGGCGGCGACTCTGGCCGCGCCGGCGAGCGCCGGCCGCTACGTGCTGCGCTGGGCGCTCGTGCGCGAGAACGCGTTCTGGTACGACCCGCCGGTCGGGGGCGGCGACGCGGTCGCGGTCGACGTCGGGCCCGCGCCCGGGACCTGGTCGATCGAGCCGATGGAGGCGCCGGCGGAGGTCGCCGCCGGGGCGCGGGCGACTGCGCGGGTCCGGCTGTGCAACACCGGCGCGAACGCGTGGCGAGCCGAGCTCGGCGACGCGCTCGGCTACCACTGGCTCGGCGCCGAGGGTCAGCGGCTCGAGGGCGTGCGCACCGCCCTGCCGGCCGCGGTGGAGCCGGGCGGCTGCGTGGTCCTGCCCGCCGAGCTGCGCGCGCCGGCGCTGCCGGGCCCGTACACGCTGGTGTGGCAGCCCGTCCGCGAGGGCGTGGCCTGGTACGGACCCGGCGCCGGCGAGGCCGCGGCGGCGGTGCGGGTCGGCGCCCCGCGCGACGCGTTCGCGGCGCTGTCGCTGAGCCTGCCGCCGCTGCAGGCCGGGCTGCCGGCGCTCGGCCAGCTGACGCTCGAGAACCGCGGCGAGGACACCTGGCTCCCGGGACATGCCCTCAAGGTCAGTTATGTTTGGACAGGTCCCGAAGGACATGTCCTCGAGGGCATCCGCACCGAGCTGGCCGAAGCGGTCGAGCCGGGCGAGGTCGTCGAGCTCGAGCTGCGGGTGCGCCCGCCCGACGCCCCCGGCGCCCACGTGCTGGCGCCGCGGCTGGTCCGCGAGGGCGAGGGGTGGATCGCGCCCGAGCGCGAGCTGGCGGCCGCGGCGGTCATCGGTCCGCCGGCGCTGGCGTGGCAGGTGGTCGAGGCCGCGTGGCCGGCCCGGCTGGCGGCGACCGGCACCGACGCGTTCGCGGTCACGGTCCGCAACACCGGCGCCGAGCCGTGGTCGCCGGCCGCGGGCGATCGCCTGTCGTACCGCTGGCGCACCGAGGACGGCGCGCCGCTGCAGCACGAGGGCATGCGCACCGAGCTGCCGCACCCGGTCGCGCCGGGCGAGACGGCGACCGTGCAGGTCCGCGTGGCCGGGCCGCCGCGCGCGGGCAGCTACACCCTGGCGCTGGCGATGGTGCGCGAGCAGGTGCGGTGGTTCCCGCCGCCGACCGGCGGTCCTTCGGAACATGTCCTGAAGGTCACGTTGCGCGCGGCCTGGTGGCAGTCGGCGCTGGTGCTGGTGACGTTGGTGATGGTGCTGGCGGCCCGGCGCCGGCGGCCGCAGCCGGGGTCGTGGCGGTGGGCGGCGCTCGAGCTGGTGCCGGCGCTGTGGCTGTGGGCGGCCATGGCGAGCCTCGGGGCGACGTTCCACGAGCTGGCGGCGATCGAGCTGTGGCAGGGCGGCCGCGCGGCGGCGATCGGGGCGGCGGCGGTGCCGGGGCTCATCGTGCTGCTGGCGCCGGGCCGGCTGCGGCCGTGGCTGGCGTTCTTGCTGGCTCTCGGGACAGCCGTGCTGCTGCTGGCCGACCTGCTTTACATGCACGTGCTCGGGGCGATCGTGCCGGTGCAGGCGCTGGCCGGGGCGCACCTGGTCGGGGACATCGGCGCCAGCGTCAAGGCGCTGCTGCGGCCCGAGTACGCCTGGCTGGCCGCGGCGCCGCTGGCCGGGCTGATCCTCGCGGGCGCGTGGCCGCGGGCGCGCGGACCAGAGCGAGCGAGCGCGCGGGCCCGCAGGCGAGCGACGCTCGCGGGCCTGCTGACGATGTCGCTGGCGTCGCTGCCGATCGCGGTGAGCCTCGGCGGGGCGATGCGCAGCGGCCTCGGCTCGCGCGTGTTCTCCGAGCAACACAACGCCGGCCGCTTCGGCGTGCTCGGGGCGCACCTGTTCGACGTGGTCCGCACGCTCGCCGGCGCCGTCGGCCAGCGCGCATTGACGGCCGAGGAGCAGGCCGAGATCGCGGCGTTCTTCGCCGCCCGCGAGCCGTCGCGCGCCCCGGGCTTCGGCGCGGCGCGCGGGGCCAACTTGCTGGTGATCCAGGCCGAGGCGCTGCAGGGCTGGACGATCGGCGCCAGCGTGGCGGGCCAGGAGATCACGCCGTTTTTGAACCGCCTGCGCCGGCGTGCGCTCTACTACGCGGCGGTGGTCGACATCACCGGCCAGGGCATGACCTCGGACGCGGAGTATGCGATCCTCAATTCGCAGTACCCGCTGGGCCAGGGCGCCGTGGCGTTCCTGCGCGCCGGCAACCGGTTCGAGACGGTCGCCCACGCGCTCCAGGCGGCCGGCTACGCGACGCTGTCGGCCCACCCGTTCAAGCGCGGGTTCTGGAACCGGGCCACGCTGCACCCGCGCTACGGCTTCGAGCGCTCGCTGTTCGACCGCGAGCTCGGCCCGGGGCCGACGATCGGCTGGGGCCTGGCCGACGAGGCGTTCTTCGCCCGCATGCTGCCGGAGCTGGCGGCCGCGCCGAAGCCGTTCTTCGCGTTCCTGGTGACGCTGAGCCTGCACCACCCGTACGACGAGTTCCCGCCGGGCCTGCGCCGGCTACAGCTGGGCCCGCTCGAGGGCACGAACCTCGGCAACTACCTCCACGGGATCCACCACCTCGACGCGGCCCTGGCCGAGCTGTTCGCCGGGCTCGAGGCGGCTGGCCTCGCGGACAGCACGGCGGTGGCGATCTACGGCGACCACGACGCGCGGCTCGGGGTGACGCCGGAGATCGCGGCGCTCGCCGGCGAGCCGGCCGGGTCGCCGTCGCTGCCGCTCCGGCTCGAGCGGGTGCCCGGGTTCCTGGTCTTGCCCAAGGGACAGGTCCTCGGCGAGGTCGACGCCGTCGGCAGCCACGTCGACCTGGCGCCGACCTGGCTGCACTACCTCGGCGTGCCGGCGCCGCCCGCCTTTGTCGGCCGACCGCTGGTCCCGGCTCGGGCCGGCCCGGGGGTGGCCGCCCTCCCCGACGGCTCGGCCGTGGCCGACGATCGCCTGTTCGCGGTCGCCGGGCGCGACATCCCACCCGGCGGGGCCTGTTTCACGGCCGCGGGCGCCCGGACCGAGCGGGAGGCCTGCGCCGACCTGGTGCAGCGGGCCCGCCGCGCGCTGGCGGTGTCGCGGGCGATCGCCGATCACGACCTCGCGCGGGCGCTCCCTTCGAGGACGGAGCCGGGTCCGTGATAGCCTGAGGCGCAGCGCCGTGAGCTTCGACCTCGCCATCGACACCGAGCCGGAGGTCGCCGGACCCGAGGGCGACTTCCCCCCGGGGACGATCCTGGTCGAGCGCTATCAGGTGCTGCAAGTGCTCGGCCGCGGCGGCATGGGCTCGGTCTACCTGGCCGAGCACGTCGAGGTCGGCCGCAAGGTCGCCATCAAGGTCCTGCTGCCACAGTGGAGCCAGACCGAGTCGATCGTCCGCAGGTTCCGCGCCGAGGCCCGCACCGCCAGCACGATCGGCCATCCGAACATCGTTCAAGTGTTCGACGCCGGCACCCTGCCCGACCGCCGCCTGTTCCTGGTGATGGAGCACCTGGCCGGCCGCGACCTCGAGGCCGAGCTGATCGAGAACACCTGCGTCGAGATCCGCCGCGCGTGCACCATCATGCGCCAGATCGCCCTGGCCCTCGGGGCAGGCCACCGCGCCGGCATCGTCCACCGCGACCTCAAGCCGAGCAACATCATGCTCGTGCCCATGCCCGACGGCGAGGCCGTCAAGGTGCTCGACTTCGGCATCGCCGCCAACTCGGGCCTCATCGTCGCCGGCGCCGAGCGCATCACCAGCCCCGGCTCGCTCATGGGCACGCCCGAGTACATGGCGCCCGAGCAGGCCACCAACATGCCGGCCCGCCCGACCTTCGATGTCTACGCGATGGGCGTGATGCTGTTCGAGATGTTGACCGGCGACATCCCGTTCTCGGCCAGCAACGCGTTCGAGCTGCTGGCCTTCAAGCTCAACCGCCCCGCGCCCTCGATCGAGACCCGCCGCGCCGGCCTGCCGCCGGCCCTCGTGCGGCTGATCTCCGACTGCCTGACGATCGACGCCGCCGACCGCCCGGCCGACGGCGACGCGGTCGCGGCCCGGCTCGAGCCGATCTTGCAGGAGCTGCGGACCCGCCGGACGATGGCGACCAACCCCGGCGTGGAGGCCATCTCGCTGCAGCCGACGCTCACGGCGATGCGGGCCTCGGCGTCGATGGCGGGCGCCAAGCCGACCCCGGGGACCACGCTGGTGCCGACGCGCCGCGAGGCGCCGGCCTATCGGGCGGCGTCGGTGGCGCTGGCGCTGCTGGCCGCGCTGGGCCTCGGGCTCGTGGTGTGGCTGCTGCGCGCCGGGCCCGAGCCGACGCCGCCGCCGCCCGAGCTCGCCGCCGTGGTCCCGCCCGCCGCGGTCGAGCCGGCACCTGTCCCGAAGGACAGCTCACCGCCGCCGCCGGCGATCGCCCCGCCGGTCGAGCCGACGGTCGAGCCGCCGCCGCCGCCGACCGAGCCGGGCCCGCCCCCCGAGGCCACGACCGCGCGCCCGAACCCGAAGACGAGCGCGCGCCCGGGCGGCGACGCTCACCTCGCCCCGCGCTGCCAGCGAGTCCGCACGTCGGCGGAGGACGCCCGCCGGAGCCAGCGCTGGGCGATCTTGCGAGACTATAGCCGTCAGCGCGAGTGCTGGGCCTCGTCCGCCGAGGCCCGCAAGCTCGAGACCAAGGCGCTGATGGAGCTCGGGGACTTCACAGGATGCATGTCCGTAGGAAAAGGTCTCAAGGACCAGGAGGCTCAAGGTTGGCTCAAGCTGTGCCAAAAACGCGTCGGGGGCTGAGCCTCGTGTGCGCCCTGTTCGTCGCCGCGGTCCCGGCCGCGCCGGCCCTCGCCGCACCCGCGGATCCACCCGCCGCGAGCCCGACGCCCGCGCCTTCGCCCGCGAAGAGCCCGACCGGGCCATCCTTCAACGGCGAGACGATCGCCCGCGCGAGCCTGGCGATCGACACCAACGGGGCCGGACCCGCAGGGCCGGTGATCCACGAGCGCCTCGACGAGGTCGGCAACCGTCAGCTGCGCCGCGCCGAGGTGCTGCCCGGCCGCGGCCCGCGGGACCCGTGGATCCGCCTGACGGTGCGCGCCGTGCCAGGCGAAGAGCCGGGCTACGTGATCCTCTCGGGCCTCTACGTCGGCAACGACCCGGTCGGCGACAGCGTGCACGAGACGGAGTGCCGGCTGTGCACGGAGGGCGAGGCGGTCGAGCGCGGGACCTCGGAGATCGAGCGCCTGGTCCCGTTCGTCCGCGATTTCGCGGAGGCCGAGCGCGAGGCCCGGGCCAAGGCCGCGACGCCGCCGCCCGAGCCGCCGAAGCCGGTCGAGCCGCCGCCCCCGAAGGGCCTCGGCGGCCGCGGCAAGGCCGGGGTGGCGCTGCTCGCCGTCGGCGGCGTCGGCTTCTTCGTCGGCCTCGGCCTCGCGGTCCGCCAGCCGCGCCCCGACCCCGACATGCCGCTCTACGAGATCTCCACCCGCCCCGCCGGCATCGCCACCCTCGGCATCGGCCTCGCCGCCGTCGTCACCGGCGCGGTCCTGCTCGCGCTCGACCGCAAGGCCGCCAAGCGCCGGGTGTCGTGGCAGCCCAGCGTCGGCCGCGGCAGCGCCGGGCTGCTGCTGAGCGGGTCGTTCTGATCGATTTTCACTAGATCTAAGAGACAGGTTATTCGGAACATGTCCTGGAGAACATTCGCAGTCGGGCTCGCCTTCTTCGCCGGGTGCTCGGTCCCCAACGTGAGCCACTGCGGCAACCAGTCGGGCGACTCCACGTGCGCCCAGCGCGACGCGACCCGCCCGTTCTGCAACCTGTGCGAGGCGAGCAACGACGGCTGCGTGGCCGAGCCGGTGACGATCGATGCCTGCCGGCGCGAGTCCGACAGCGGCCCGGCGACCACCTCGGAGGCGACGACGACGACGCAGCCGACGACCGGCACGCCGACGACCACGACCTCGACCTCGACGACGGTCGACCCGACCACCGAGACGACGACGACGACGAGCACGAGCACGTCGACCAGCACCAGCACGTCGACCAGCACCAGCACGACCGACGACACGACGACGACCACGAGCACGACGACGCTCGACACGCTGCCCGACACGCTGACCGACACGCTGACCGACACGCTGACCGAGGCGACCAGCGAGACGACGACCGACACGACGACGATGCCCGGGCCGACCTGCGGCGACGGCGTCGCCGAGCCCGGCGAGACCTGCGACGGCGCCGACCTCAAGGGCAAGGACTGCACCGACTTCCCCAGCAACTACGGCGGCGGCGACCTGAAGTGCCTCGGCACCTGCAAGGCCTACGACTTCAGCAAATGCTGCAAGCTGGACGGCAAGAGCTGCGGCGGCGGCGGCGAGTGCTGCAGCGGCAACTGCCTGTTCACCTGCTACTGAGCGATGGATGTCCCCGAAGACATGCCCGTGAGGACATGTCCTTCGAGACATGATCGTCAGACGGTCAGACTCCCTCAGGCCGCGACGATGTCGCGCTCCGTCAGGCCACCGGGCCGGAGCAGCCGCTGCAGGACCGGCGCGAGCGGGCTGCTGCTCAGGCGGACGAAGGCGGCGCGGAGCAGCCGCGGCAGCTCTCCGCTCGGCGTGAAGAACTGCCGCATCGTCGTCGCCGACCGCTGCAGGCTGACGACGAACGGGCGCAGCTTCGCCTCCCACGCGGCCAACGCCCGCGGTAGGTCGTCGGGGTGACGCGCCAGCATGTCACCCAGCAGCTCGCCGCCGGCCATCCCGGTCGAGGCGCCCATCCCCGAGTAGAGCGTCAAGCACCACGCCGCGTCGCCGAGCAGCACCACCCGCCCCCGGTGCCAGCGATCCATGCAGACCTGCTCGACCGAGTCGAACAGGCGTTCGTCCGCCGCCGCGTAGTCGGCGAACAGCCGGCTCAGGATCGGCCCCGCGGGCGCCGGCCCGAACGCCGCGCGCACCGACTCGATCGCCGGACGCCGGAGCTGCGCCGCCACGTCTTCGACGCGGTACGAGAACAGCACCGTGGGGGCGTGATCGACGAACGGGAACACCCAGGCCGAGCGCCCGGCCTCGGCCATGACGAGCCCGTCGCTGGTCGCGTGGCCGTCGAGGGCGCCGCGCAGCACG
Organism: Nannocystis bainbridge; assembly: GCF_028368995.1. GTDB lineage: Bacteria > Myxococcota_A > Polyangia > Nannocystales > Nannocystaceae > Nannocystis > Nannocystis bainbridge. Next base: position 3,309,246 of record NZ_JAQNDL010000001.1, read on the forward strand.
CAGGCGCCGATCATGTAGTGCATCGGCCGCAAGAACGCCGCGTGCGGGCCGAAGACCAGCCGCCGCACGGTCGAGCGCAGGCCGTCGGCGCCGATGACCAGGTCGAAGCGCTCCCGCGCGGTCGCGCCGGTGGCCGCGTCGAGCATCGTCACGTCGACCCCGTGTTCGTCCTGGTCGATCGCCACGGGGCTGGTCGCGAAGCGGATCTCCACCGCCGGCGGGAGCGCGGAGAACAGCGCGTTCTCGATGTCGCCGCGCAGCACCAGGCGCGGACCGCCAGGCAGATCCGGCACGCCCATGCCCTCGCGCCGACGACCGCTGCGATCGACCTCGAAGGTCCGGATCGGCGGGCCGAGGCGGTTGCCCACCGCATCGAGCACGCCGAGTCGGGTCGCGGACGCGACCCCGGTGCCGAACAGGGCGACCGCATAACCGCCGCGGCGCCGGCCCGCGGCGCGCTCGAGGATCACGGGCTCCCAGCCGAGCCGTTGCAGGCGCAGGGCGGTGGTGATGCCGCTGATCCCGAGGCCGACCACCAGGACGCGGCGCCGTCCCGTCGTTGCATGCTTCATCATGCCCCGAGCCTAGTGATCGACCACGCCGCCGGTAGAGCGTGGATTGAGGCGATGATCGGCGCGGATTGGGGGCGATGAGGCCGGGGCTCACGACGCGGCGCGGTGCCGCTCTCGCCAGTCGCGCGGCGTCATCCCGTGGGCGCGGCGGAAGGTGCGGATGAAGTGGGTGGTATCGGCGTAGCCGACCTGATCGGCGACGCTCTCGACGCTCTCGTCGGTCTCGCGCAGGCGCCGTCGCGCCTCGGACATTCGATGCTCCCGCAGCCAGTCGCCGACGGTCAGGCCGGTCTCCTGGCGGATCGCGTTGGCCAGGTGCGACGGCGTGCGGCCGACCGCCACGGCCACGTCCTTGAGCGACAGCGGCCCCAGGCAACGCGCCTCGATGAAGCTCAGCGCGTCACGCACGAGCCCGCCGAGCAGCGGCGACGTCGTGGGCGCGTGCTCCTGCAGCTCGCGCATCAGCTCCGTCAGCAGCAGGGCGAGCAGCGCGTGCGCGGCGGTCTCCGCCCCCCATTGGCGCCCGCGCAGCTCCGCGTCCATCTCGCCCACCAGCTGATCGATCCGCCGCAGCCGCGCCGGCCCCGGTCGCAGCCGCAGCAGCCCGCGCACCAGCAGGCTGCGCGCCGGCGTCAGCCCCGGCTCCCCGTGGATCCGCGACTGCCCCGGCAGCCGCGGCGGCCCGAGGGCGCGCAGCAGCAGCGGATCGACGCCCACGATCCACCCCTGAAGATCGCCGATGTCGAGCGGTTGGTGCTCCACGCCTGCCGGGACGAGGTGGATGTCGCCGGCGCGCAGGTCGACCGGCTCGAGGTGTCGTCCCCGCCCGCTGCCCGCGGTGAAGCCGAAGATCGTAAAGAAGGTCGATACCAGCGGCCGGGGCGGCAGCGGCCCCTGCTCCGGGACGTACGCGACGTGCAGGCGCATGCCGCCGGCCCCCATCTCGTCGAGGGTGACCACCTGCGGCGGAGCACGCCCGGGGGCCCGCGTCACGGGGCGACACCGCCGCGCGAGCACGACGGAGCCCGGCGGGTCGGCCGAACCGGCAGGTCCGCCTGCGGCTCGTCTGCTCCGGTCGGGCCCGACACACTCTTGGTTGTCGCTGACCCGCGGCGCGCTGTCCACCGCGCCGCCAAGCGGCCGCGCGCCACGGCTCGGGAGTCCGCGCGTCGACGAGCGCCCGGGTCGCCTGGCCGCGTGCGCAGCCGCGCGATGCCTTCATGTCCCGAGCGACATGTCCAGAGAGACATATCCAGAGCGACATGCCCAATTCGACATGCCCGCGAGGACATGCCCCACGCGACGTCCAAAAAGCGGGAGGAGGAGCGGACGAGCGGGGTCGTAAGCCGGGTTTTGTCCCTGGGTTCGTCGCCTTGCCCAGGTGGCGGTCATTCTTCTACGCGGCACTACCCGGGACGGGACGGGCAGCCCCTGGTGACTTCCTTGCGGAAGCCAGCCGTGCCCCTGTTTGGCCTTGCTCCGGGTGGGGTTTACCGTGCGGTCCCTGTCGCCAGGTCCCCGGTGCGCTCTTACCGCACCTTTTCACCCTTACCCGCGCGGACGCGGGCGGTTTTATTTTCTGTGGCACTTTCCTTCGGGTCGCCCCGACTGGCCTGCGCCAGCACCCTGCCCTGCGGAGCCCGGACTTTCCTCGAGTGCTTCAGCCCGTGAGGGCCTGTCACCCGCGAACGCCTTGTCCCCCTCGGCCGCTCCTCTTCCCGCGGGCGGTGTAGCACGCGGGGCCGCCCCGGCCAAGCGGGCGCGGCGCGCGGAGCGGCGCGGGTTCAGGGCAGCGACGGCAGCGTATCGGTCGCGGTCTTGCTGAGCTGACGGACCGCGTGGCGCTCGTCGTGGTCGTTGCAGGCGAGCACCACCACCACCGTGATGTTGTCGTCGCCGCCGCGCTCGAGCGCCAGCTCGGTACAGACCTGCGGCAGATCCGAGTACAGGTGGTCGCGGGCCAGCGCCGCCAGCTCGTCGAGCGACACGTAGTTGGCGAACCCGTCCGAACACAGCAGGTACACGTCGCCGAGGTTGACGTTGACCGGCACGATGTCGGCCTCGACCAGCCGCTCGAAGCCGACCGAGCGGGTGATGATGTGCTTGAGGTCGGACTCCTGCGCCTCTTCTTCGGTGATGAGGCCGGCCAGCACCTGCTCGTTGAGCCACGAGTGGTCGGTCGTCAGCTGACAGGCCATCGCCGAGCGCAGCAGATAGGCCCGGCTGTCGCCGACGTGGACCACGTAGCCGCGGTCGCCGTGGAACAGTATCCCGGTGAGCGTGGTACCCATCCCGTGGAGCGAGCGGTCCTGCTGCGCCTGGTCGTAGATCCGGGCGCTCGCCTCCGACGCCGAGGCTTGCAGGATCTCCGCGATCGCCTCCGACCACGCCTGTTGCGGCATGCCGTGGAGACGCGCCATCCCCCGCCGTACGACCTTGTTGACGACGTCGGCGCACATCGCACTGGCATGCGCCCCGCCGGCGTGGCCACCCATGCCGTCGGCGACGAGGTACAGCCCGAGCGAGCTGTCGACGAGGAAGCTATCCTCGTTCGCCATGCGGACGCGGCCGACGTCGGTGGATGCCCACGCGATCAAGCGCACAGCCTGGACGATACCATGTACGGCCGCGAATCGAGACCCTTCCGTGCGACGGCCCGGGCCCGCGAAGGGGGCCGGCGGCGCAGATGCGGCGGCGCTGGCGATGCGTGAGTAAACCGACGGCTCCGGGCCGCTCCGGCGGGCGGTGCGGCAACGGAGCCAGTCCTCGGGGCCAGGTGCGGCTGGGGCCCGCTCGGGCCCGGGTCACACGCGGAAGGCCGCCGGCTCGTCGGACATGGAGATCTCCGCGCCGTCGAAGCGGATCCGCTTGGGCTTGTCGTCGAGGATCGTGAGGATGGAGACCGGGCGCCGCCAGATCCGCTCGACGTTGCGGAGGGTGTCGCGGGCGTAATCCAGCTTGAGGTCGACCCCCTCGTGGCGGTGGCCGAGCAGCAGCTCGCTGCGGTTGAGGTAGTTGGCGTCGACCACGTAGATGAACGGCTGGCCGAAGTTCGACAGCTGCTGGAGGATCTGCTGCTTGATCTTGCTGAACTCGCGGCCCTCGATCTCGAGCCGACCGGTGCGGCGGTTCTCCTTGAACGTGAAGAACTTCTGCTCGCGGCAGAAATCCTCGGTGAAGAACTCGTCGAGGAACGTCACGTCGTTGTGCATGCGCCGGACCTCGTAGAGCTTCTCGCGCCCGAGGCCGAGCTTCTTGTCCCACGCCGCGCGCTGCTGCAGCGACGTGCACTCGTCGTACTCCTTGCCGAAGCGGCCGGTGTTCCAGCGGTCCTCGATGTGGCGGTAGAGCTCGACGCCGAGCTTGTACGGGTTCAGCTGGCCGGGGCCCATCGCCGTCACGCCGCTGGCCGCGTCGGCGTAGTCGATGAGCTCGTCGTCGCGCAGCGCCCGAGTCGTCATGATGCGCGAGTGCCAGTAGGTGGCCCAGCCCTCGTTCATGATCTTCGTCTGCATCTGCGGCAGGAAGTAGTAGGCCTCCTCGCGGATGATGCCGAGCACGTCGGCCTCCCACGCCTCGAGCGGCGCGTACTGCATGAGGAAGCCGAGCACGTCGCGCTCGGGGTGCGGCGGGTTCTTGCGCTTCTGGGCCTCGTCGGCCTGCTTCTTCTTGGCCTTCTGCGCCGCCAGCAGCTCGGGCGGGTTGATGTAGCCCTCGAGGTAGCTGCGGGTGTTGTGGAGCCGACCGGGCTCGGGCCCGACCTGCTCGACGCCGCCCTCGGCCGGCGGGGCGGGCTCGGGCGCGCGGCGGGTCTCCTTGCGGCGGAACGGCAGCCACGGGTCGATGAGGTTGTCGACCGACAGGCAGGTGTCGACGAACGTCTCGACGTTGGCCACGCCCTGGCGGTCCATGTAGCGGCGCACGCGGGAGGCGTTGTTGGCCATCCCGTCGATCATCCGGCGGTCGGTGTGCGAGAAGAAGTGGTTGTTCTTGAAGAAGTCGCAGTGGCCGTAGACGTGGGCCATCACCAGCTTCTGGTCGACGAACGAGTTGCCCTCGAGCAGGTACGCGTAGCAGGGGTTGGTGTTGATGACGAGCTCGTAGATCTTCGAGAGACCGTACGTGTGGCTCTTGAGCATGTGGTCGTACTCCATGCCGAAGCGCCAGTGGGGGTAGCGGACCGGGAACCCGCCGTAGGCCGCGATCTCGCACATGTGGCGATAATCGATGGTCTCGAACACGACCGGGAACGTGTCGAGGCCGAACTCGTCGGCGTACGACTTGATCTCCGTCTGGAGATCGCGGAGCGCCGGCGGGAGCGTGCCCGAAGGGCTGTAGAGCGACCGTGACATGGCTAGCGGCCCCCCTTCAGGAATTCGCGGATCGAGTCCATGATGTCGTCCTTGCTCTTGATCTCGGAGGTCACGAGGGCGATGTTCTTGGCGAACGCGGACCGCAGGTCCTTGATGAACTGGCCCGAGCCGTAGGGCGACTCGACCTGGCCGTAGCCGAACTGGTTGCACTTGGGCAGCAGCTGCTGCTTGACCAGCTGGATGCAGGTCGCGGTGTCGTCGACCGACCAGTTGTCGCCGTCGCTGAAGTGGAACGCGTAGATGTTCCACTGCTCGGGGCTGAACTCGGCGTCGATCAGCTCGGCGCACAGCTTGTAGGCCGAGCTGATCATCGTCCCGCCCGACTCGCGGGTGCGGAAGAAGACGTCGCGCTCGACCACCCGCGCGGTCGCGTCGTGGATGATGTAGCGCGACTCCAGCCCCTTGTACTGGCTGCGCAGCCACGTATCGATCCAGAACGACTCGATGCGGACGATCTCTTTCTGCTCGTCGCCCATCGAGCCCGACACGTCCATCATGTAGATGATCACCGCATTGGTCTGCGGGCGCGGGTCGGTGCGCCACGAGCGATAGCGGCGGTCCTCGCGGATCGGCACGATCACCGGGCGCGCCGGGTCGTACGAGCCCATCGCCACCTGGCGGCGGAGCGCGCGCTTGTAGGTCGCCTTGAAGTTGCGCAGCGACTCGGGGCCGGTGTTGCGCAGGCCGACATAGCGGTCTTTGCGGGTCTCTAACGAATGCGTGCCCTTGGGCTGGATGTTGGGCAGACCGAGCTCTTCTCCCATGATTTGAGCGAGCTCTTCGAGCGTGACCTCGACCTCGAGCGACTTGCCGCCCTCCTGCTCGCCGGCCTTGCCCGCGCCGCCCGGGCCGTCCTTGCCCGAGCCGCCGACCGGGTCGCAGGGCTCGCCGTCGCCCTGGCCGACGCCCTGGCCGCTGTTGTCGCCGTGCACGAACCGCGGGATGTTGATCTGCGGCATCGGGATGGCGACGGTGCCCTGGCCCTTTGGCGCCACCATGTCGCCGCGAGAGATGTATTTGCGCAAGTTCTGCCGAATTTTGCCGCGAATGATCTCTCGGAAGCGGCTGTGGTCCTGCTCGATGCGCGAAATCATGGACAACCAGAGTATGCGAGGTGTGCGGCAGAAGCGAGGCGGATGCGAGGCTACGCGCGCGCAGCGGCGTAAACGCGAATCTGGCCGCGGTGCGCGCCGACGTGCCTGCCCGCGCGTCGCTTCCGCGGTGGCCGCTTCCGCGACCCTCGTGTACAGTCTCGGTTACGATGTCATCAGTCTCGCTCGTCGACCGCGTCGCCGCCCTCCAGGACCAAAAGCGCTACGAAGACCTGCACTGGAGCGGCACGTTCGAGGAGTACCTCGACCTCGTGCGCAAGAACCCGCGGGTCGCCCGGACCGCCTACGAGCGCCTCTATGACATGGTGCTGTCGCACGGGACCGAGGAGTACGTCGACAGCAAGAAGAAGATCACCCGTTACCGGTTCTTCCAGGACGAGGTGCACGAGGGACGCGACGCGATCTTCGGCCTCGACATCCCGCTGATGCGGCTCGTCAGCGTGCTCAAGGCGGCGGCCCTGCGCTACGGGACCGAGCGGCGCATCATCCTGCTCCACGGCCCGGTCGGCTCGTCCAAGAGCACGATCGCGCGCCTGCTGAAGAAGGGCATCGAGGAGTACAGCCGCTCGCCCGAGGGCGCGCTCTATACCTACGAGTGGACCCTGCCCGAGGGGCTGCGCTACCTGACGGCCGGTCAGGAGAGCTTCTCGTCGCCGATGAACGAGGAGCCGCTGAAGCTCATCCCGTCCGACGTCCGCGAGCAGGCGATTACGTCGCTCGGATTGGAGCGCGACGGCTTCCGCCCCTACATCCGCGGCAACCTCAATCCTGCCTGCCGCTTCATCTTCCGCGAGCTGATGCTGCACTACAAGGGCGACTGGTCGAAGGTCGTCCGCCACGTGCGGGTCAAGCGGCTGCTGCTGTCCGAGGAGGACCGCATCGGCATCGGCACCTTCCAGCCCAAGGACGAGAAGAACCAGGACTCGACCGAGCTGACCGGCGACATCAACTACCGCCGGATCGCCGAGTACGGCAGCGACACCGACCCGCGCGCCTTCAACTTCGACGGCGAGTTCAACGTCGCCAACCGCGGCGTGATCGAGTTCGTCGAGATCCTCAAGCTCGACGTCGCCTTCCTCTACGACCTGCTCGGCGCCACCCAGGAGCAGAAGATCAAGCCGAAGAAGTTCGCGCAGACGGACATCGACGAGGTGATCATCGGCCACACCAACGAGGCCGAGTACAACCGCCTGCTCGAGAACAAGTTCATGGAGGCGCTGCGCGACCGTACGGTCAAGATCGACGTCCCGTACATCACGAAGCTCAGCGAAGAGATCAAGATCTACGCCAAGGACTACAACCCGAAGAAGGTCCGCGGCCGCTTCATCGCCCCGCACACGCTCGAGATGGCGGCGATGTGGGCGATCCTCACCCGCCTCGAAGACCCGAAGAAGCACCAGCTGTCGCTGCTGCAGAAGCTCAAGCTGTTCGACGGCAAGACCCTGCCCGGGTTCACCCAGGACTCGGTCAAGGAGCTGCGCAAAGAGGCCATCCGCGAGGGCATGGAGGGCATCTCGCCGCGCTACATCCAGGACAAGATCGCCAACTGCCTGGTGTCCGAGCGCGGGCAGATGAGCATCAACCCGTTCATGGTCTTGAACGAGCTCGAGGGCGGCCTGCGCAGCCACAGCCTCATCAACAACGACGACCAGCGCAAGCGCTACACCGAGCTGCTCGCGGTCGTCAAACAGGAGTACGAGGACATCGTCAAGAACGAGGTCCAGCGGGCCATCAGCGCCGACGCCGACGCCATCGCGCGCCTCTGCGGCAACTACATCGACAACGTCAAGGCGTACACCCAGCGCGAGAAGGTCAAGAACCCGTACACCGGCCAGGACGAGGAGCCCGACGAGCGGCTGATGCGGTCGATCGAGACCAAGATCGACATCCCCGAGTCGCGCAAGGACGACTTCCGCCGCGAGATCATGAACTACATCGGCGCGCTCGCCATCGAGGGCAAGCAGTTCGACTACCGCACCAACGAGCGGCTCTACAAGGCGCTCGAGCTCAAGCTGTTCGAAGACCAGAAGGACAGCATCAAGCTCACCAGCCTGGTCTCGCAGGTGGTCGACCGCGAGGCGCAGGAGAAGATCGACGTGGTCAAGCAGCGGCTCATCCGCAACTACGGCTACGACGAGATCAGCGCCTCCGACGTGCTCACCTACGTCGCCTCGATCTTCGCCCGCGGCGAGATGAAGTAGGCCCGCCGAACGGGTGATGCGCGCGAGCGGGGGCCTTCGCGCCCCCGCTACGACGTCGCGGGTCCGAGCGGCAGGTCGACGCGGAAGGTCGAGCCGACGTTCGGCTCGGAGTCGAGGGTGATCGTCCCGTGGTGGGCCTGGACGATCTCGCGGGCGATGTAGAGGCCGAGCCCGAGCCCGCTGAACGAGCCGACGCGGTGGGCCCGCTCGAACGGCTGGAACAGCTTGGCGCGGGCCTCGGGGTCGATGCCGATGCCGTGGTCCTCGACCTCGATGCGGGCGGTGTCCGGGGACGGCGACGTCAGCCGCACCGTGACCGGCCGGTTCGCGCCGTACTTGAACGCGTTGCTGACCAGGTTGTCGAGCACCTGCTCGACGCGCCGCCGGTCCCACGTGGCCACGAGCGGCGGCGAGCCCGGCGGCGGCAGCTCGAGGGACAGGTCGGCGCGCGCGCGGGCGTCGTGCTCGCACAGCTGGGTGCAGAAGGTCGTCAGCAGCTCGGCGACTTCGAGCTCCTGCGGCTCGAGGAACAGCTTCTTGTGCGACAGCCGGGTGGCGTCGAGCATGTCGGCGACCAGCGAGTCGATCTTGCGGGCCTGGCGGATGATGAGCTGCAGCGCGGCGACCAGCGGCTCCTTGAGGGTCGGGTCGGAGCTCGGCGGCAGCCGGCGCAGCAAGGATTCGGCGCGCAGCAGGATCGAGGTGATAGGGGTGCGGAGCTCGTGGCTGGCGACGGAGAGGAATTCGTCGCGCACGCCGATCGCGTCGCGCAGCACCTGCTCGGCCTGCTTGCGCGCCGAGATGTCGACCAGCGTGCCCGACATCCGCACGCCCTCGCCGGCGTAGTCGCAGAACACGCCGCCCTGGGAGAACAGCCAGCGTTCGGGCACCTGGGGATCGCGCAGGCGGAAATCGGAGCGGAAGGTCGAGCGGGCGGCCATCGCGTCGGCGAGCGCCTTGCCGACGCGATCGCGGTCCTCGCGGTGGATGAGCCGCAGGAAATCCTCGACGCCGTGCGGCTGATCGTCGGGCGACATGCCGAGCAGGGCCTTGGTGGTGTCCGACCAGATGACCTGCCCGGTGAGCAGGTCCCAGTCCCAGATGCCCGTCTCGGCCGCGCGCATGGCCTCGTTGATGCGGCTGTACTCGCGCAGCCGGGTGCTGAGGTCGACGACGTAGCCGATGAACTGGTTCTGCCGCGGCCGCACCAGCGCGTAGCCGATCAACACCGGCACGCGGCTGCCGTCCTTGCGCACGTAGTCCTTCTCGTACGGGCGGCACCGGCCGGTGCGCAGCGCCTCCTCCATGCCCTGGTGGTCGCGCATGAGGTGCTCGGGCGCGGTGCAGCGGTCCCAGCGGAATACCCTCAGGTCGATCTCGTCGTGGGTGTAGCCGAGGATCCGCAGGTACTCGTCGGTGGCCTCGACCAGCTGCCCGTGCATGTCGCTGACGAACATGCCGACCAGCTGCGCCAGCCCGCCCGCCTTGGCCGCCTCGTAGACCGCCGTCTCGCGCAGGTTCTCGACCACGCACACGGCCCCGAGCAAGCGGCCGTCGGGCGTCAGCACCGGCCGCGCGCTCTCCCGCACGCGCAGCTGCCGGCCGTCGCGCCAGCCGAGCGCGTAGCTGTGGCCCGAGGCCCTCGCGCGCGTGCGCAGGGCGACCGCGACCGCCGTGTCCTCGCGCCCCAGCGGCGCGCCCGCCAGGGTGGCCAGCTCGTCCGCAGGGCAGTACGGCGGCGAGGCGTCCGGCGTCAGCCGCAGCAGCGCCGCGGCGTCGGCGTTGAAGGCGACGACCTGACCGTGCGCGTCGCAGACGTAGGCCGCCTGCGGCAGCGCCTCCAACAGGTCGCGGGCGCCGATCATCTCCAGGGCGGTGGCGTCGGTCGCGGTCATGGCGGCGCGACGACTAGAGTACCGCGGCGCGCCGCGGCGCGGCTGACTGCCGGGACGCCCCGACGCCCTCTGCCGCAGCCACCGGCGCGCCCTCGCGGCGGAGTCATGCGCCGGGGCGGCCGCGCGCGGACGGCCTCATCGGCAGGCGGGCGATGCCGGCGTCCGCACGCCTGCTCCGCCGTCACTGCCAGCAACGGGCCACGCCGGGCAGCGTCGCCTTGACGTAGGCGCGGCGCGTGACGTCGAGGTAGTCGAGCAGCACCTCGAAGCGCCCGCACTGCAGCTCGACCCACTCCGGGCTCGGCTCGCCGACCGCCACGCAGCCCCACCGCTCGAGCTGGGCCCGCCAGTCGGCCACCCGCGCGGTCCCGGCGGCCCCATCGGCGGCCGCGATGCTGGCCTCCGCCGCCGCCACGCTGCCGGAGATCGGCTTCGGCTCGATGATCGCGTTCAGCGGCGGTGGCTCGCCCTCCGTCGCCGTCTGCAGCAAGACCACCGTCGCCGGCAGCTCCTGCAGCGGGAAGCTGCAGCCCCACTTGGTGTAGCCCGGCCGGGTCGCCGAGCACCACATCATCCGCTCGGGCTCGGCGCAGCCGATCGCCACGTCGGCGGCCGGCCGCGACAGCGCGCAGATCGCCGCGAGCGGCTCCGCGATCATGTCCTTGCCGCACACCGGCAGCGCCGCCGGGTCGACCTCCGGCGGCGGCGACTCGGGCGGCGAGGCCGGCGGCGGCGTCTGGACCGGCGGCGGCGAGGGTCGCTCACAACCTGTCTCGAGAGACAGCATCACTACCCACCAGGCGGAGCGGCCGATCGACACGAGCCCCAAGTTCACCGCGCGGCGCGCCGGCCGTCAAGCTCATGGCCCGCCGAAGCTCGCGATCACCGGGATGTGGTCGGACGGCGCGTCCCAGCCGCGCGGGGTCTTGTCGTGGACCACCGACTCGCAGCGGGCGTACAGCGGCGCGCTGGCGTAGACGTGGTCGATGCGCATGCCGCGGTTGCGGTCGAAGTCGGCGCGGCGGTAGTCCCACCAGGTGTACTGGCCGGGGCGGTCGTCGTGCTTGCGGAAGCAGTCCTGCAGGCCGAAAGCCAGCAGCTCGCGCAGGGCCGCGTGCTCCTCCGGCGAGAAGTGGGTGGAGCCGACGAGCGCGCGCGGGTCGACCACGTCGCGCTCGTCGGGGGCGATGTTGAAGTCGCCGCACAGGATCACCGGCGCCGCGGGCGAGCAGTGCTCGGCGAGCTCGGCCTTGAGCCTGGCCAGCCACGCCAGCTTGTAGGTGAAGGCCTCGGTGCCGAGCGCGGTGCCGTTGGGGACGTAGAGGTTGTAGAGGCGGAGGCCGTCGATCTCGGTGTTCAAGATCCGGCAGGCGGAGTCGGCGTCGCCGCCGCGGAAGCCGAGCACGACCTCGGTCGGCTTGACCTTCGAGAGCGTGGCCACGCCGGCGTAGCCCTTGGCCCCGTGGATGTGGACGGTGTAACCGAGCTCCGCGAACGGTACCCGCGGGAACACCTTGTCCTCGCATTTGGTCTCCTGCAGGCAGGCGACGTCGGGGCTCTTCTCGGCGAGGAAGCTGAGCACGTCGTCGAGGCGCGCGCGGATCCCGTTGACGTTCCACGTCAGCAGCGTGAAGGGCCGGTTCATGGCGCGAACCTTAGCGCAAGCGCAGCCGCGGCGCGACGACGAGGGCGTGCAGCAGCAGCGCCAGCGCGAACCACCCCGCCGCCATCAACACCGAGAGGTCGCCCTTGGCCGCCAGCGCGACCAGCACGAACACGCTCGAGCCTACGTAGATGATCGGCGCCCACGGGTAGAAGCCGACGCGATACGGCCGCGGGTGGTCTGGATCCTTGCGCCGCAAGGAGACCACGCTGGCGACCGCGAGCGAGCCCGAGATGAGCATCGCCGCCGCCGCGTAGTCCATCAGCTGCTCGAAGCGATGGCTGAGGATCAGCGCGATCGCCAGGACCGCCTGCAACCACAGCGCGACCATCGGGGTGCCGAAGCGGGCGGACAGCCGGCCCGCCGCGGGGAAGCAGTGGCCTTCCTCGGCCATCGCGTAGGCGATCCGTGAGCCGGTCATGACGGTGCCGTTGATCGAGCCGAGCATCGCCAGCAGGATCATCAGCGTCACCACGATCACGCCCGCGTGGCCGAACAGCGCCCCGGCGGCCGCGGTGCCGGCCTCGCCGACCCCGGCCAGCTTGTCGATCTCGAACACCGAGAGGTAGCCGGCGCACAGCACGAAGTAGAGGATCGCGACCATGAGCGTCCCGCCGACCACCGCGCGCGGCAGGTTGCGCCCGGGGTCGGCGATCTCCCCGCCGATGTAGATCGCCGCGTTCCACCCGGAATAAGCGAAGTAGATCGACAGGTATGCCTGGGCCACGGCGGAGGCCGAAGGGCTGGGGTCGAGCCCCGACCGCAGCGCCTCGGCCGAGACCTCGACGGTGCCGATGTCGCCGACCACGAACAGACTGACCGCCAGCAGCACCGCCAGCGGCACCATCGTCAGCACCAGCTGCACGCGCCCGGACAGCACGATGCCGATGTGATTGAGCCCCGTGAGCGCGACCACCAGCGCGATCGCCCAGAACGTCGGGCCGGCCAGCGTCACCAGCCCGAGGTCGACCGGCGCGGCGAAGCTCGGCCCGAGCAGCACCGGCAGCTGGAACGCGGCTGTCCCGACGGCCATGGTCGCGAGCGAGCCCGGGAACGTCGCCAGCAGCTGCAGCCAACCCGTGGCGAACGCGATGCCCGGCCCGTAGGCCGCGCGCAGGTACGGGTACTCGCCGCCCGCCCGCGGCATCATCGCTCCGAGCTCGGCCACGCACAGCGCCCCGCACAGCGCCGCCAGCCCGCCGGCGACCCACATCAGCAGGAACCACAACGGGCTCTGCACGTGGCTGGCGACCACCGGCGGGGCGATGAAGATGCCGATGCCGAGCATCGAGCCCGCGACCAGCGCTTGCGCCGCCCAGGGGCCGAGGTGTCGCGTCTCCATCCGGCGCAGCCTAACCGATGATGGGGGTCCGGTCGTCCGGAGGCAAAAAACCCGGCCCGTCGCGCGAGCCGCCCGCAGATAACCGGCGCAGCCCGAACTTTGGCCTTTGACAGCGGGCCGGGCCGCGGCTAGCTTCGCGCCTCGGCATGCGGCGGCTCTGCAGCGCGGCGCTGGCGGTGGGGCTCTGCCTTGCGGCCTGCAAGACGGGTCCCAACCTCAGTACGGACTACGGTCAAACTGCGCGCGAGAACTACGAGCTCGCGATCGGTGAGTTCACCGACAAGGACTACGAAGAGGCGATCCAGTACGCCGACTTCGTCCGGATTCGCTTCCCGTTCAGCCGCTACGCCGTCGAGGCCGAGCTGCTGATCGCCCGCGCCGAGTTCGCCCAGGGCAACTACACGACCTCGCAGGACCAGTTCAAGCAGTTCTACAAGCTGCACCCGACGCACAAGCACGTGCTCAACGGCTGGTGCGCGTACATGGCGGCGGTCTCGGCCTACATGAACGCGCCCGAGGGCTTCTTCCTGATGCCCCCGCACTACCAGCGCGACCAGGACCAGCTGCAGGACGCTCTGGTCGAGCTGGCCTACTTCTTCGACCACTACCCGAGCAGCCCGATGCACCCGCTGGCGCTCAAGCTGCAGGACGAGGTCCGCCGCCGCCTGCTCGAGCACGAGCTCTACGTCGCCAAGTTCTACCTCGACCGCGACCGCCCCGAGGCCGCGATCGGCCGGCTCGAGACGGCCCACAAGTCGTACTCGGGCATCGGCCTCGACGCCGAGGTGCTGTTCCTGCTGGCGCTGACGTACCTGAAGATGGACGAGATCGAGCTGTCGCGGACGACCTTCGCCGAGCTGCAGTCGCAGCACCCGAAGCACCACCACGGCCGCCAGGCCCGCCTCTACCTCAAGTACATCCAGGACACCTACGGCCCGGCCGACGCCAGCCGCAAGCGCCCCGACCGCAGCCCGCCGCGCCCGGTCGCCCCGCCGCGGCCCAAGCAGGTCGACGACACCGAGGCCAAGGGCGGCAAGCCGAAGGCGGCCCTCGAGGGCCGCACGGGTTCGCTGTGAGCCGCGAGCCCGACGACGCACCTGTCCCCGCGGACAGCCACGAGCCGGCTGTCTCGAAGGACAGCTCATCTGTCTCCGAGGACAGCGGGGAGTCTCCTGTCTCCGAGGACAGCCGACCCGAGCGGGCCGACCGGCGCCGCGAAGGCGAAGCCCCGGCCCGCCGCGGCCTGTCCGAGGCCGACCTCGAGCTCCTGCGCGAACCCCCGCTGCAGACCGCCGACCTGCCCGGCGTCGGCGGCGCCATCCGCTCGCGGCCCGAGGACTTTCACGTCCGCGAGGTCCCGGCCTACGACCCCGACGGCCGGCCGAACGCGCACGTGCTGCTGCTGCTGACCAAGCGCGGCGTCGGCAGCGAGGACGCGATCGCCGAGGTCGCGCGCCAGCTGGCGATCCCCCGCGCCGAGCTCGGGCTCGCCGGGCTCAAGGACAAGGACGCGGTCACCGAGCAGTGGATCTCCCTGCCGGCCGCCGCCGCCGCGCGCCTCGAGCAATTCGTCCATTCGGACATATCCCTCGGGACAGCTCACCCGCACGGCAACAAGCTGCGCCGCGGCCACCTGCGCGGCAATCGCTTCACCATCGTCGTGCGCGACCTGGCCGTACCCGTCGACGAGGCGCTGGCCCGCTGCCAGGCCAAGGTCGAGCGCCTGCGCGCGCTCGGCGGGCTCGACAATCTCTACGGCGAGCAGCGGTTCGGCAGTGACAATTTGGCGCGAGGCCTCGCCGCTCTGGCGCGCGGGCGCCGGCGCGGTCGCGCCGACTTCCTGCTCAGCGCCGGCCAGTCGGCGCTGTTCAACCTCTACCTGCTCGAGCGGCGCGCCCGCGGCCTCATGCGCGAGGTCCTGCGCGGCGACATCCTGAAGAAGACCGCCACCGGCGGCCTGTTCGAGTGCACCGACCCGGCCACCGACAAGGCCCGGCTCGATGCCGGAGAACTCGGCATCACCGGGCCGATGTTCGGCAGCAAGATGCGCGCGCCGGGCCCGGACACCCCCTCCGGCGCCCTGGAGGCGGAGATCCTGGCGCGCGCGGAGATCGACCTGACGACGCTGCAAGCCTTGGGTCACACGCTCGAGGGGACGCGGCGGCCGCTGCAGATCGCGCCGCTCGCGGTCGACATCGAGGTCGCGCGCGACGACTTCGGCCCCGGGATCTCCCTCAGCTTCGAGCTGCCCTCCGGGAGCTACGCGACGGCCCTCCTGCGCGAGCTTCAGCGCCCGGTCTGAGCACGCGTGCGCCCGCGTCGCCGGTGAACACTGGCCGTTTCGCGCCGGCTGGGCTACGGTTCGCCGGCCCACCAATGAAGCTCTCGGAAAAATTCCTCGAGCTCTCGGCTGTCGGCTCCGAGTGGATCCTCTGGATCCTCGTCGGGCTCTCCGTCGTGAGCGTGGCCGTGATGATCGAGCGCCTGATCTTTTACTCGGGCGTCCAGGGGCGCGACTCGGCGCTGGTCCGGGCGCTCCACGCCGCGCTGGCCGACCGCGACCTCGCCAAGGCGCAGGAGCTGCTGCGCGGCGCCAACGGCCCGGGGGCCCGGATCGCCGCGCAGATGCTCGAGACCAGCCAGCGCGGCACCGGCTCGATGGCCGCGATCATGGCCGCGCTGCGCCCCGGCGAGAAGCTCCGGCTCGAGCGCAACCTCAACTTCCTCGGCACCGTCGGCTCGAACTCGCCGTTCATCGGCCTGCTCGGCACGGTGCTCGGCATCATCGAGACCTTCCGCGCCATCGAGCGCTCGGGCGTGATGGGCAGCGCCGAGTACTCGAACGCGGTCATGGCCGGCATCTACGAGGCGCTGGTCGCCACCGCCGTCGGCCTCATCGTCGCCATCCCGGCCGTCATCGCCTTCAACTTCTTCCAGCGCCGCGTCAAGGCGCTGCTGGGCGAGGCCGACGCGCTCACCAACATGGTGCTGTCGCTGTCGGGCTCGGGCGACGACACCAAGCGCGCCCACTGAGCCGGGCTTCGCAGGGGGACTCCACGCCGTGGCCGCCGACACCAATCAGGACGACGAAGAGGGCATCAACAGCATCAACGTCACCCCGCTGGTCGACGTCATGCTCGTGCTGCTGATCATCTTCATGGTCACCACCACGAAGATCCAGGAGTCCGAGGCGCTGTCGATCGACAAGCCCGACGCGCAGACCGGGCAGAAGCTCGAGCCCAAGCAGCACCACATCCTGCTGACCTGCGCGAAGGACGGCCGGCTCGAGGTCGACCACAAGCCGGTCGACGGCGACGCCGCGATCAAGGAAGCGATCACGCGCAAGCTGGCCGAGGGCCGCGACCTCCAGGGCGTCATCCAGTGCGACGAGGAGGCCCAAGTCAAGTCGATGATCCACCTCGTCGACCTGCTGCGCGACGCCGGCGTCAAGAAGTACGCCATCGCCACGGAGAAGCCCAAGGCCGCTCCCGCCCCGTCCTGAGCGAGCACTGCGATGCGCCTCGGCGGCAGCCTCCTGTCTCGGTCCGGCTCCGGTGCGTTCGGCTCGCTCGGGCTCCACGCCGTGCTGGCGCTGCTGCTGTCGTATCTGTCGGTCGAGCCGCCGCTGCCCGAGGAGCCGCGCATCGACATCGTCGAGTTCGAGATCCCCGAGCCCGAGCCCGAACCGGAGCCCGAGCCCGAGCCTGAGCCCGAGCCCGAGAAGCCGCAGGAGACCCCGCCCGAGCCGCAGCCGGTGCCCGAGGTCCGCAAGGACGAGCCCCCGCCCAAGCCGCGGCCCAAGGCCAAGGCCGACCCGCAGCCGCAGGCCGAGGCCGACGAGGCCCCGCCGCCGCTGCGCATGGACGCCAGCCAGACCACCACCACCGGCAACAGCGGCGTGAAGATCGGCGTCGGCACCCCCGGCGGCACCCCCGGCGGCACCGGCAGCCCCGACTCCAAGGGCAAGGGCGGCAGCCCCAAGGGCACCCCCGGCGGCACCGGCGACGGCGGCCCGACCTGGGAGCCGCGCGGCGAGCTCTACATCCGCGAGCTGCCGGCCGTCATCAACGTGCCGCAGGAGCAGTGCCCGGCCGTCCAGGAGCTCGGCATCGAGGGCGTCGTCATCCTCACCGTCCAGGTCCGCCGCGACGGCTCGGTCAAGGACGTCAAGGTCGCCAAGGACATCGGCCACGGCTGCGGCAAGATCGCCGCCAAGGCCCTGCGCAAGGCCAAATTCCGGCCCGCGCTCGCCACCAACGGCCAGCCCGCCGACTTCGAGCTGCGCTACGAATACGAGTTCCAGCTCGGCGACTGAGCCGCCGGCGACTCGCGCATCCCCGCGGCGCGAGTGATTCGGCCGCATCGACCTGGGGACCCGCGCCCGCCGGCGATCGCACGTCCTCGCAGCCGCGTCCTGGACCCGGCCATGCGCGCGCTCGCGGCCGCCGATTGCTCCTCGCCGGCGATCGGCGCTATCGTCCGGGCCGCCGTGCCGCGCGCGCTCCGTCCTCACGACCTCGGTCCGTCCGCTGCGGCCCGCCGCGCCCGGCTCTCCCGCCTGTCCCTCGGGACATGTCTCTCCGGCCCGCCCGCCGCTGCCGGGCACGCCCCGGTCTCTCACATGTCCCTCCGGACATGTCCCTCCGGCGCGTCCGCTCGGGCCCGGCTCCCCTTTATCCTGGCTCTCGGGACATGTCTCTTCGGACTGGCCTGCGCCTCCGACCTGCCCGTCGGCCAGCGGGTCGCCGGCCCGCGCATCCTCGCCCTGCGCAGCGAGGTCGTCACCCCGCTGTTCCCTGACGACGAGCCCGCCGACGCGGGCGCCCGCTGCGAGGCCCTGCCGTTCGAGAAGGTGCGCGTCACCCCCTTCATGGTCGAGCCGACCGGCGTCCTCGACATCGCCGGCCCGGACTTCGACCCGATCTGGATCGCCTGCCAGCTCGGTCCGGCCCAGGGTCTGTTCGCCTGCCTGCGCGCCGCCGTCCCGCTCGACCTCGACGACCTCGAGGAGTGCCCCGTCCCCAGCTTCGCCGACCTCGACCCGAACGCCACCGAGCTGCCGCAGTACCCGAGCCCGTGTCGCCTCCCCGACGACGGCGGCGCCCCCGGCAGCATCGAGTTCGTCGCCCCGTTCGCCGCCAACCTCCTGCTCGGCGGCGACCTCGAGCTGACCATGATCAGCCGCGCCCCTGGATCGCCGAGCACCCGCGAGTGCGCCGTGGCCATGCTGAGCAAGGCCGCGGACCTGCCGAACGCGTGCATCTACGCCGTCACCCGCGTCTCGGTCGGCCCGATCGAGAAGCTGCTCGCGTTCGCCGGCATGTTCGGCTTCGACCTCCCGCCCGAGCTCGGCGAGGTCCCTGACCCGAAGGACATCCCCGACGGCGACCGCAACCCGCGGATCGCCAGCTTCCGCGTCACCGTCCTCGACCCCGACACCGACGAGGCCACCGATCTCGGCGAGCTCCCGCGCGGCGCCACCGTCCCGATAAGGCGCGGCCAGACCATCCAGGTCGACACCGAGACCCCGGCCCACGACCTCCAGACCTATACTGTCCCGATCAACGCCGGCGTCGGCGGCACCGGCAGCGAGATCCAGACCGAGCGCATCGACGGCTCCTGGTACCGCACCTGGGGCACCCTGCTCGCCGGCGGCAGCGACGACCGCGTCGCTTTCAATCAATGGACCATGCGCAAGGGCGAGCAGGACGAGGGCGAGCTCCCGCCCGACGGCCGCGCCACCCTGTTTTATGTCCTGAGGGACAGCCGACTCGGCGTCGACTGGTGGTGGCTCGAGGTCGAGGTCGAGCCCTGAGCCGCGACCCCGCGAAAGGCGCCGACCGGGTCCGGGCCCGCGATCGACGGCCACGCGGCCTGGACCTGGCTCACGCGCTCGCGGCGACCCCCTGTCGCGCCCGATAGTTTCAGCCCGCCGTCCCGCCTGCGGCCCGGCTCCGCAGGAGCCTCCTGGCCAGGCCCTGCGCCGACGGCTGCGCGGGGCTCCAGCCCGGCCACCGACCCGGGAGGTGCCGCTTGACCCCGCCGGCCCCGGGCGTTACTTCCCCTCTGGATCCGTGCTGGGCCTCACCGTAACCGTGCTCGCCGCCCTGCTCGACGCCCCCGCGCCGGGCACCCTCGACCCGAACACCGGCATGCCCGTGGATGTTCAGCAGCGGGCCAACCCGCCGCCGGTCGAGGCCCGTCCGGCGCCCGGCGTCAACTTCGGCCAGTCGCCCACCAGCGTCACGCCGCCGGCGACCCGGCCCCCGACCTCCTCCGATCCCAGCGCCCCGCGCACCCCGTTGATGCGGCCGCGGCCCGAGGCTGCCCCGACGAACATGCCCCCGGGGACAGGTCCTTCGGACCAGGCGACGCAGCCCAGCGCGCCTGCCCCCGACCCGGCCAGCCTCTACCCGCTGTCGTTCGCGGCCGAGTCGCTGTCGCTCAGCGACGTGCTGAAGAGCGCCCTCGACGGCAACATCGACCTGCGCAACAGCGCGATCGACATCGCCATCACCGAGAAGCAGATCACCGCCGCGCTCGGCGCCTACGACGTGTTCTTCCTCGCCGGCGCGACCGCCAGCAAGGCCGTCACGCCTCAGCGTGGTTCGCAGCTGACCTTCAACGTCGGCCAGCAGCAGCTGTCCGGCAACTTCGGCTTCGAGCGCAAGCTCGAGTCGGGCGGCACGGTCAACTTCACCGTCACGACCACCCGCAGCTCGACCCTGCAGCCGCTCAACATCCAGAACGCGGCCGCCGGCGTCCGCTCGCTCAACGCGTACTTCGTCTCGCCGAGCCTGACGCTGACCCATCCGCTGCTGCGCAACGCCGGCGTGCGGGTCAACCGGGCCGACATCGACCGGGCCCGGATCGCGCGCACGCAGATGGAGGCCAACCAGCTGCAGATGGCGCAGACGGCCATCCACGACATCATCCTCGCCTACTGGGATGTCCTGTTCGCCTCGCGCGACCTCGAGAACAAGCGCCGCAGCGCCTCCACCACCTCCGAGCAGCACCGCCGCGTCAAGGCCGAGGTCGCGGCCGGTCGCAAGTCGCAGCTCGACCTCGACACCATCTATCAGTCTCTCGTCGCGCGCGAGAACGAGGTCGTGCTGGCCGAGAACACCCTGCTCGACCGCAGCCTGACCCTGCGGCAGTTCATGGGCCAGGACTTCTCGGGCCGCAAGGTCCTCGGCGTGCTGCCGCAGACCGACCCGCAGGCCCTCGCGCCGCGGGAGATCGACCTCGAGGGCGAGATCAAGAAGGCGTTCCAGGCCAACCCGCAGCTGCGCTCGCTCGAGATCGGCATCGCCAGCCGCCGCGTCGACGAGCTCGTGGCCGCCAACGCTCGCCTGCCGATCCTCGACTTCCGGTTCCAGTTCGCCCCCCAGGGCCGCAGCATCGACCAGATCGCCAACGTCGACACCGGCATCTCCGCCAAGCGGGCCTCGTGGCCCGAGGCGTTCCAGAACTTCTTCACCGCCACCGACGTCGCCAAGGTCAACTTCAACACCGGCCCGTTCGCCGACTTCAACATCAGCGGCTCGCTCAACTTCAACTTCGACATCCAGGGCCGCACCCCGAAGGCCAACCACGAGCGCGTGGTCCTCGAGATCCGCAAGGCCGAGTACAACCTGCAAAAGTCGCAGCAGCAGATCTCGATGTCGGTCATCCGCTCGGTCAACGCCATGCGGACCGCCAGCGCGCGCCTCACGATCACGAGCGAGGCCGTGCGCCTGGCCGAGTCGAACCTGCGCGCCGAGGAGGCCCGCTTCCGCGTCGGCCGCTCGACCAGCTACGACGTGCTGTTCCGCCAGGACGAGCTCGCCCTGGCCCAGTTCAACGCCCTCTCGGCCCAGATCGACTACCTGCGCGCGACCGTCGAGCTGCAGACCCTCACCGGCCAGCTGCTCCCGTCCTACGGCCTCGAGCTGTCCGGCGCCGCCGCCCCGCGCCAGAGCTCCAGCCCCACCGGCGGCCGCTACCGCTGAGTCTCCGCCTGTCCCTTCGAACAGGCGCACTGGCCGCAGAAAAACCTGTCTCTTCGGACAGACCGGAGAACCATCTCCGCCTCGCGCGACCGTCCCTTCGGACAGACCGCGCGAGCCGCCACCGCCTCGCGCGGTCGTCCACTCTGTCCCTTCCGACAGGCCCGGCGAGCCGCGACCGCTGGCGGTCATCCCCCTCGACGAGGATGGCTGCGGCCGCGTCTTTCGAACAGGCGAAGCGAATCGCCCCGCCTCCTCGCACACGGTCGCTACAGTCACATGTCTCTTCGGACAGACGACACTGCGACCTCTCTCCCGCGGGTGACGGTCGCCCCGAACCGTCCCGGAGCAGCGACCGCGGGCCTGGGCTCCAGAGCCCTCCCCGGGCGGCTGGCCGGCTGGCGAAGACGCGCAGCGCCGGCCCCGCGCTCGCCGCTGTCCGATCTCCCGCGGCCTGGCCTCTCGCTGGACCTGGGCCTGCGAGATCTCCGGCTCGCCGCGCCCGGGCCGCCCAGGCGCGGCGTCCGCCGGCTCTGGGGCGTGCGCTCGGCTTGTTTCGTCGGCGCCGCTCGTGCTAGGTTGCTGCGTGCTCGCCCACGGGCGCCTGGAGAGCAGCCATGTCCGCTACTGAAATCGCCGACAACAAGTGGGAGCTCGAAGCTTCCAAGCCCCCGGTCTCCGACGTCGGAGGCATCCTCCAAATCGTCGTCGTCGGGGCTTTCACCCTGATGTTCGCCTGGATGATGTTGTTCACCTTCCAGGGCATCTTCGGCAGCAAGCGCGAGAGCCTCGCCGATCAGTACGGAAACCTGACCGTCGACGGCAAGAAGAAGGAGCCGGCGCCCGCACCGGCGCCCGCCGCCGAGTAGCTTCCGGGCGCCGACCGGCGCCTAGCGAATGCCGATGAACGCGAGCATCTGCCCGATGCCCGCGCCGTCGCGGCGATAGCTGAAGTACTGCTCCGGGTGCTGGCAGGTGCACCCGCCGACGCGTTCGATGCTGTCCTTCGGGACACCTGCCGCCACCAGCTGAGCCCGGACTGCCGCCACCAGATCGACGTGTGGCCGCGCTCCGGGCTCTCGGCGTACGTGCTCCGCTGCGAATTGGTCCGCGACCTCCTCGCCGACCTCGAACGCCTCGACCTCGATGCACGGACCGATCGCCGCGATCAGCTGTGACGGCTCGACCCCATCGTCTTTCAGCGCCGCCACCGTCGCCCCGACCACGTTCGCCACCGTCCCGCGCCAGCCGCTGTGGATCGCTGCCACTGCCGTCGCCGCGCGATCGGCCAGCAGCACCGGCACGCAGTCGGCCGTCATCACCCCGACCACGAGCGGCCCGTCGCCCGCGCGGGCCCACAGCGCGTCGCCCTCCGCGCCGGTCGTCAACGCCGACGCGCGCCACGCCGTCGCCCCGTGGACCTGCCGCACCAGCCGCAGCTGCTCCGGCGCGAAGTCACCGGCCGCCGCCACCCGGCGCAGGTTCTCGTCGACGTTGCCCGGCTCGTCGCCCCAGCGACGACCGAGGTTGAGGCTCTCGAAGCGCCCGCGACTGACGCCGCCGTTGCGATCGGTGAAGCCGTGGACGAGGCGTGGGGAGGCGAACAGCGCGGCGCGGGCGAGCACCCAGACCTCTTAGGGTCCCCCGCCGTCGAGCGCAACAATCCGGGCGGTCGCGCGGCTCGATGCATGTGCCTCGCCACTTCGAGCCCGTTGATTCTCCCTGCTCCCGCCCCGGCGAGCGCGACGCTCGGCGTGGGCTCGGCCCTCGAGCGCTCCTCGAGGTCGCGTCCTGCGAGCCTCACCCTGCCGCCGACCGGCACCTCTGGCGAACGAGCCTCACGGCTCTGCGCCGCCGAGCGCCACGATCAGCGCGCGCAGTTCGGGCGGCAGCCGGCTCTCGAAGTCGAGCTCATCCCCTGACATCGGGTGCTGGAACCCGAGCACCGCCGCGTGCAGCGCGTGGCGTCCGAGCCCCTCCGCCAGCCCACGGATCGCAGCAGGCCCGCCGAGCCCGCCGTACAGCACGTCGCCGACGATCGGATGACCGAGCATGCGGCAGTGCATCCGGATCTGGTGCGTCCGTCCCGTCTCGAGCCGGAACTCGAGCACCGCCGCGCCGGTCAATCGCTGCAGCGTGCGCACGTGCGTCACGGCGCGTCGGCCGTCGCGCGCCTCCCACGTGAAGCGGCGGCGATCGATCGGATCGCGCGCGTGGCCCGTGCGCAGCGTCTTCTCGGCGAACGTCGGCGCATCGCGGACCACCCCGAGATAGCGGCGGCGCAGCGAATGCCGGCGGAACTGCGCCGCCAGCCCCTCTTGCGCCCGCATGTGCTTCGCCACCACCAGCAGCCCGCTCGTATCGCGGTCCAGGCGGTGCACGATCCCCGGCCGGGTCGCGTCGTTGCCGGGCAGCACCGGCAGCGACTCGGCCCCGATCCCCAGGTGGTGCAGCACCGCGTTGACCAGCGTCCCGTGCGAGTGCCCGGGACCCGCGTGGACCACCATCCCGGCCGGCTTGTCGATCACCAGCAGGTGTTCGTCCTCGAACACCACCGTGAGCGGCAGCGCCTCGGGCGTCGCGTGCAGCGGCTCGGGCGCTTGCAGCTCGAGCTCCACCTCGACCTCGGCATCGACCACGCGGGACGCCTTCAGCGCCGCCCCATCGGCCGCGCACACCTTCCCCGCCGCGAACGCGCGGGCCAGCTGGGAGCGCGTACAAGGGCTCCCTTGGCGGGCGAGTTCGGCGACGAGGGCCTGGTCGAGGCGACGCCCGATGGCGTCGTTTCCGAGGTGGAGTCGCAGGCCCGGAGCCTACCAGATGTGGGTCTTGAGGCTCGCCATCGGCTTGATCACGCGGTCGACGATGGCGCGGTCGTAGTAGTTCTTGCGGAACAGCTCGGGCGTCACGCGGCCGCGGAACAGGTCACGACCTTCCATGATCTCCTCGCCGAGGGCATCGAAGAAGTTGTCGTTGATCAGCGCCTCCTCGATCTTCTGCTTGTTGTAGAGCTGGATGTCCGAGGCGATCGCGCGGGCGAGCTGTTGCGCGCGGGCGTCGTTGTCGATGGGCGTGGCTGCCATCCCGCGAGGATGCCACAGCGCCGCGGCCCCCGCCAAGTCGCCGCAATTTCGCCGGACGGCCTCGTAAAAGCGCCCTTTGTCCGTGATACGCGGCGGATCTCCCCTGCGCGGGCCGGCCGCCCTGGCCAGCGCCGCGGGCGGACCGCCGTCATCGGCGGGCGACCCGACGCGCTCGCCCGCTCGGCCCGCCAGGGCCACCAAAATGCCACCAAGTTTGTGGCCCTGCCGCGGCGCATCCTCCGCTGGCGCAGGTGAGCCGTCAACTCATCGTGGACCTACCCGCGGTCACACACGGCGCATCTCCACTGGAGCGGGGAGCCGCGCATGGACTCGCTGTCGGGTCGGGCTACATGGGCGCTTCCCGTCGGCAGGGGGAAACTTGCAGCGCCGGCGCATCCCTGCTGGCGACCTCCCGACGCTGACGGCTCGGGCGGCACTGTACACAGCGAGGGCTTACGATAGCCCTGCGCGGTGAAGCTCGCTACGGCTGCTCGTCGACGCCCGGGCCGGCGCGCGCGATCATCATGGTACGTTCAGCGTTGGCATGGCGCGGGTCCACCTTTGGCGCAGGATATCCCGGGCCGGCGTCGACTCCGGCTTGGACGAACATCTGCGGCGAAAGGTCGAGCTGACGAACAAGCTCGGCTTCACTGCGGGCGTCCTGGTGTTCACGGGAAATTCGCTGTTCTGGGGGGTCCTCGGCGCCGACGTTCGCATGGTCCTCGTCTTGTTCGCAGCGGCCCTCGCCTATGCCTCGATCCCCTTGATCAACCGCGCGCGTCGGTACGACCTCTCGCGCGGCGTGCTGACCGTTCTTCCGCCGATCTTCATCGTCGCGGCGGCTGGCATCATCAGCGACACTCCGCTCCTCAGCTTCAAGTTCGCGCTGCTGTCGGTTATCGCCGGGCCGCTCCTCGTGTTCGGCATCGAAGAGCCGCGGAAAATGATCGCCGGCATCGTGTGGGTCGCCGTCTGTCTCGTCGGGATGGACACGATGATGCCGATCATCCCGAAGCTTTCGGGATTAGACGCAAACCCGCTCGAGGGCTCGCTCTCCGTCACGATCAACGCGGCGGTGAGTTGCCTGATTTTTGTCTCCTCGTTCGTCTATTTTCAGCGCCTCAACCTCGCCGCAGAGAGGAAGCTGGAGGCCGAGAAGGTCAAGTCGGAGCGCTTGCTCCTCAACGTCTTGCCGCGAGAGATCGCCGATACGCTCAAAGAGTCCGAGCGAACCATCGCGGAACACCTCGAGAGCGCCAGCATTCTGTTCGCGGACCTCGTCGGGTTCACACCACTAGCGGCGAAGCTCTCGCCCGGCGCCGTCGTCGACCTCTTGAACGAGCTGTTCTCCGAGTTCGATCGGATGGCCGAGCGGCTCGGCGTGGAAAAGATCAAGACCATCGGCGACTGCTACATGGCGGCCGCCGGGGTCCCCAGGCCCACCGATGACCATGCCCACGCACTGACGCGGCTAGCGCTGGCTATGCAGGCGTTCATGACGGAGTACCGGTTCGAGGGACGGCGCCTGGCGCTGCGCATAGGGATCAACTCCGGGCCGGTGACTGCTGGCGTGATCGGCCGCAAGAAGTTCGTCTACGACCTGTGGGGCCACACGGTGAATGTCGCTAGCCGAATGGAATCGCAGGGGAGCGGCGGAGTCGTTCAGATCACCGACTCGACTCATGCGCTGATCGAGGACGATTTCGCGTGCGTGTCCGGCGGTGTCGTCAATGTCAAGGGCACTGGCGAAATGCACGTGTGGCACGTCCTCGGAGCCCGCGACGGCCGAGCTTGACGGGCTGCGGCGGCGCATCCCCGCTGGCACGGGGGAGCCATCGTCCAAGACCCCCTCATCTTCCAGGCCAAGGGCGCATCCCCGCTGGCGCGCGGGGCCGGCGGCAACCTCGTCGCGGCGAACCTCCGGGCGGGCGCATCCCCGCTGGCGCGGGAGAGCCCTGACTGCGCTGCCGTCCGGCGCGTGGCAGAGGGGCGCATCCCCGCTGGCGCGGCGGCGCATCCTCGCTGGCGCGGGGAAGCCCGCACCAACGGAGAGCTGGGAGAGGGTGCCCTTCTGGCGCGGGGGAGCTGGGATCTCCACCCCGCGGCTCTTGAGCTCGTACGGCGCATCCCCGCTGGCCCGGGGGAGCCCGCTCGGGGTGCCTGCGGATGTCGTCGAAGGAGGGCGCATCCCCATTGGGTCGTCAAGGACCAGGAGGGCGCATCCCCACTGGCCCGGGGGAGCCAAGGTCCCGATGGCCAGCCAGGGCCTCGTGCACGGCGCATCACCACGCCTGCCGACGGCGCCGGCGAGGGCGACACGCCCAAGACGGCAATGTTGCGCCGCATCGCCACGTGTACGCGTCTATCAGCGCGACGTGATCCGCGGCCGCCCGCGAGCGGCGATAACCGGGAAATACGAGCGGGACGACGACTTGGTTCCCGAGCCGGCGGAAGTGATGGCGCTGTGTCTTGCTGGCGGGCTCGCCGGCAACGGGGTAGCGCTGCGCCACACCGGCGTGCGCAGGCCGTAAAGGATGATCTCTGGCGAGCTGTCTTTTGGGACACCAAGTACGCTTGGGGGGCGCCAAGCGTGTTTGGCGGTCAAAACACACGGTTTAAGGCGCTACGGCTCATGATCCGCGAGGCATCGTCGCGTCACTCTCAGGACGAGCGCGTGTCGTGATGAACGACTCGCTCACTCTCACTCTCTGAGTCTTCACCCTGTAAGGAGGATACAATGTCTCTCATCGCTACCATGTTCGCACTCGCCACGACGACCACCCCGACGACGCCCAGCGCGTACGATCTTCTCGCCCGTCTGGAGGCGATGCCCGTGGTGCTCGAGGAAGTCGCGGCCGTCGTCGACCTGAACGACGGCGTGGACCTCGAGGTCAACTTCAATCTGAGCAGCGTCGGTGCGGTCACCATCGCCGCGCATGAAGACGACGATGGCTCCGGTCACGGGCTCGTGCTCGTAGGCGCCGCCGTCGTCGCGGAGTTCGAGCTCGCAGGCGACACGGTCGTCTGGGAGACAGTCGACCTCGCTGGCTTCCGCCCGGAGCAGGTGGAAGCGGTCGCGGCGAGCATCCTGCAGGTCTGGCGCGAGGATGAGGTCGCGGAAGCGCTCGCCGCCGCGCCCACCGAGCCGACCGAAGACCGGAGCCTCAAGTGCACGGCTGCCGCCGGGATCGCCGGCGCCACGGCAGGCATCTTGATCGGCGCGACCTGCGGCATCTTCATCAAGAATCCGGTGACGTGCGGCAAGGCCGGGGGGAGCGCCTACGGGGCCGTTTCGCACTATATTTCGAACAAGTGCAACGGCGCGCAGAACGGGTGAGCAAGGAGGAGGGGGCTTTGGACTCGCAGCGAATTACGCCGTACAGACCCCTGCCGCCGCAGCGGTGGGGTTTCCTGGCGACGAACCAGTTCTGGTCTCGCGCGTGGCTGACGCCCATCTCCATCGTCTTCTGGGCCGGCGCCGCGGTCTTCTTCAGCCTCTTCGACCTCTTCGCCCTCGTGTGGTGGCAGCAGGCGCTGGGATTCCTGGCGTTCTACGGGGTCTGGGGCGGGCTGGTGGAGCGGTACTCCAGGAAATACCTGGCTCGCCAGCGGGTGCGGGCGCTCGCCGGCCCCCGAACCGATCCACCAGAAGGTCCCGCGGATGCAGCCGCCGAGACTACATCGAGGGCCCTCCCGGAGCCTCCTGACGCGTCGTCACGCGCCCTCGTGCCATCACGCGAGCCACGGCCAGAGCCGTCGCTCGTGGCGACGGCCGAAACCTGGGACGACGGGTACGAGAGGCTGTTCGGGCGCGGCGCAGCCGTCGCCCAGCTCGTGTCCAATGTCGCTTTCGGGCTGGCGATCTTCTACCCGAGCTGGCCGGTCAAGCTCCTGGCATTCCTGGCTCTGCTCGTTACTTCGCTTGGCCTCGGGTTGTGGCAACGCCGGAGGGCGATGCCGGCCGGTGGGGAAGTACCCCCCGAGGCACTGGAAACCGGCGCGGGGGCGCCGAACGCAGAGTTGGGCGGCGCCGGTTCCAACACGGCAGGGCGCTCGCCCGGGGCGCTGCCGCATGAGTGAGCTCGGCCTGTCGGAACCGATCTAACTCGACCTTGCGCATAGCGGCGTCGCCGCCGTGGGTCTTGGCGACGGTCTCGCCCCCCGGCTGTCGATCACCACAAATTCGTCAGTCCTTAGGCCGTCCCGCCGCAACCGCGCTGGTCGCTCGTGAGCGCTCAATTCCCCAGATGCAACCCTCAGCCGAGCGGCTCGAAGAGCTCGGCCACGGGCGAGTCGTTCGGGGCGGGGTCGTAGTCGCCGATGCCGTCGAAGCAAGCGTGAACTTCGGGAGATGAGCCACCACGCGCGCGGGCCATCCGGGCACACCCGGCGAGCAGCGCCAGCACCTCTTCGACCCATGGATCCGCGAGGTCTTCTATGCACGCCGGAAAAGCTGCGAACCCGGCGGGCACATCGACCTCGGACCTGCGATCGTCCTGCAGCTTCGCCAGCGCGACCGCGAAGTGTAGCGACACCGCGACGATCGCCGGCGCGCTGCCGTGTCTGGCGACCGCGAGCGTGCGCTCGTGGGCCCGCTCGAGACGGCTCGCAGATGCCCGCCAGTAACGGCGGAGCAACCGCTCCGACCGCGAGCGCCGGCGGACCTGCTCGCGGTACTCCGCCTTCCAGCGCGCAACACCGGAGCTGCGCTTCCACGCCTCGACGAAGAAATCGAGGTCGGCCGGGAACTCGAGCGCGATGAGCCGCTCGATGGCCTCGTCCGCGGCGATCATCGCCGCCTGCCCGAGCGCCGAGCGCAGCGCACCCCGGCGCTTCGGAGCGACCTGGGCCACCCGGCCTCCGGCGCGCCCGGTTCGGCCGCAGCGAACGCGGCGAACATCCCTGCAGCGTCGGCGAAGCGAGCGCTCGCGACCGCGGCGAGAGCGTCACGCAGCGCGGCAACCTGGTGCGCCGTCGGCGGGACGTCGTCATCCTCGACCGCCTCGTCTGCATCGGCCGCCTCGAAGCCCGCCGCGAGCTCGCGCGAAGCGCTCGGATACGGCGTCGCTAAAAATTGCCCGCGCTCGAACAGGAGCGCCGTCATCACCACCAGGAGCACGTACACGCGGCCGATGAACGAGCGATGAACGCTGCGGATCTCAGCATTCGCGCATGGACTCGACGACCACGAGACCCGTCGAAATAACATGTCCCTTGGGACACGTTATGATCCTTCTCGAGGACTCCCGACCTTCGCGGCCTTTCGATTGTCCAGCAGACCTCTCAGCCCACCGTCGCCGGGCTGCGGTACCCCTCCGGCTCCCCGCGCACCACCGCAGCTCGCTCCTCCGCCGTCAGCTCCGCCCACGTCGCCGCGTCCACCACGACTTGCTCCGGCGTCGCTCGCTCTTCCATTGCGAACGCCGCCTCGATCGCCGCCCCCCACATGTCGTAGGCCAGCTTGTTCGTCCCCACCACCCCAGCGATCACCTCGCCGGTCCCGACCCCGATGCGCACCCGGATTGCGCGCGCCTGGCAGGCCTCTGCGCGCTCGACTGCCGCGCGCATGCGCAGCGCCAGGTCGACCGCCGCGCGGGCTGACGGCTCGCGGCCTGACAGCCCGACCGCCGCCACATACGCATCGCCGACCGTCTTCACCTTGTCCGCGCCACGCTCCTTGCAGACCGCATCGAACGCGCTGAACGTCGCGTTGAGCACACGGACGATGTCCTCCGCGGCTGCCTCTTCGGCCAGGCGCGTGAACCCGGCGATGTCGCACACCACGATGCTCACCTGCGGGTGACGTCGCCCCACCCCTTCGCCGCCCTCGCGCAGCGTCGCCACGAACTCGGCCGGCAGCACCGTCCCCAGCAGCGCGTCCGTGCGGCCGCGCAGCGCTCGCAGCTCGTCGCGCGTCCGCGCCGTCACCCGCTGCGCGTAGTACGTCGCCACCGCCATCGCCGCCGCCACCAGCGACATGTTGATCTGGAAGTTGCTGCGCACGTCCTCGGGCGCCGCCCCCATCGCCGGCACCACCGCGAACGCGAAGCAGAAGCCGAGGAACGCCGCCGCGTTGAGACCTGCCACTGCCAGCGCCGTCCGCCGCCGCTCGCTCGGGAACAGCATGAACGTCAGCACGATCACCGGCATGTACCAGTACTGCAGCCCGTAGATCGGCCCGAACAGCGACACCGCGCCGGCCGTCGAGAGCAGCGTGTACAGCGCGAAGATCACCGCCGCTGCTGCGTGACGGCCCTTCGTCGACAGCCACAGCGAGAACATCGGCGGCCCGATCCCCGCCGACAGCCCGTACACCACTCCTGTCAGCGAGCCCGCCGCGTAGATCGAGCTCAGCAGCACCGTGATCGCCGTGAAGCCGATCGCCAGCAGGCACAGCCCGTGGAGGAACACCACGTGCTGGCGCTCGAGCGGCGCCGCGTGCGGGGCCAGGCCCTGGCGCAGCAGTCGCCGGAGGCTCACGGCGCGCGCCCTGCCTTGCGTGCTCCGCGGACGAAGTACGTCTTCATCGCCCCCTTGCCCTTGATCTCCACCCCTTCGCGCCCGCTGCACTCGAAGCGATGGTTGATCTTCGCGAACGTCAGCGGCGACACGTGGACCTCGCCTGCCAGCCCGTGCATCTCCATCCGCTGGGCCGTGTTGACCGTATCGCCCCACAGGTCGTACGTCGGTCGCACCTGCCCGATCACCCCTGCGACCACCGGCCCCGAGTTGACCCCGATGCGCACCGCGATCCCCGGCGTCGCCGCGAACTCGTCGCGCAGCGCCAGCCCCAGCGCCACCAGCACCTCCGCGTGGTCCGGGCGGTACACCGGCAGCCCGGCCGCCGCGACGAAGCTGGTCCCCGTCGTCTTGATCTTCTCCGCCCCGAACTCGGCGCAGCGGCGGTCGATCGCGGCGAACACCGCGTGGAGCCGGGCCAGGTACGCCTCTGGCGTCTGGCCCTCGGCCGGGCGGTCGAGCCCGATCACCCGGCAGAACAGCACCGACGCGTCGCCCTGGCGCTCCGCGATCTCCTGCTCGCCCGCTTGCAGGCGCAGCCCGATCTCCTCCGGGAACACGCTGCGGAGCAGCCGCTCCGACTTCGCCCGCTCGTGCTCGAGGTCTGCCGCGGCCATCGCGTTGAACGAGCGCGAGCCGTAGCCGACCAGCAGCGTGATCGCCACCAGCAGCCCCTGATGCAGGTACTGGTTGGGCCCGTACTGGGCCACGCGCCGGGCCAGGTCGCCGTCGAGGTCCCAACCGTAGACCAGCACTGCCAGGCACGTCGAAGCTGCCAGCGCCGTGGCCAGCGCCGCTGTCGGCTCGCGGCTGGGGAACAGCAGGAACGGCAGCGCCGCCACCAGGATCAGCATGAAGAAGTTGCCGTAGTCGAGCCCGAGGGTCCACGAGCCGACCACGATCGAAGTCATCACCGCGACGTGGAACACCAGCGCCGCGTCGCGCGGGCGGCCGCGGGCGTGCAGCGCGAACACGGCTCCCAGGCCGCCGACCGTGAGCCCGAGGTGGGCCAGGAGCGCCGGGTCGAGCGGCCGGCCGGTGCCCATGTGACCCGCGCAGGCCATCACGATCCCGAGCAGCGCCAGCCCGTTGAGCAGGCGGATCCGCTGACCATCCTCTCGGGACATGTCCTCGCGGACACCCGCCGCGACGGCCCGCGACAGCGCCGCTCGCACCCGCAGGCCCGCGTTCGTCACTTCCCCGGCACCTTACCGGAAACCCCCGCCAGCGTCCCGCCGGGCCCGACCGGCGGCTGGCGCGGAAACGAGCCGCCCGCAGCCGTCACATGCCCGAAAGGACATGTCGCAAAAGCCATACGGACACGCGTTCGCCGACGCGCGTCGTCACGGCTCAGTCGGCGAGCTTCAGCGTCACCTCGACCTGCGCACCGTCCGGGGCCTGCACACGCAGCTCGCCGCGGTCCCGGTCGAGCGTCCAGCATGCGCCCTCCGGGCCGGTCCGCGTCGCCAGTTCGATGTCGAGCGACGCGCCGTCGAACCGGCGCGGCGGCAGGGCGATCTCGCTGACCCCGCCGTCCGCGGTCCAGCTCGCCGTGACCGTCGTCTGGTCCCACGCGAACGCGCTGTCCGAGCCGGCCACCGCGCGCAGGTACGGGCGGACGAACACGTCGAGCGAGTCGCGCTCGCTGCCGTCGGCCGCGAGCACCGACAGGTCCTCCGCGTTCCAGTCGACCTCGTTCTGCGAGCACTCCCACAGCGTGGCCGACAGCCGGCGCGCGTCCATGCGGTCGAGCGCGCGGGCCAACCACTCCTCCGCGCCCGGCGCCCCGTGCCCGTAGCCGAACTCGCCGATCAGCACGCCCAGCCCCTCCGCTGCCGCGAAGTCGGCGACGTCGTCGAGGTACGGCTCCGGCATCATCCCGATCGAGGGCAGCCCCTTCACCAGCCCCGCGTCGTACATGTGCGCGGCGTACACGAGCCCCGAGCCCTCGGGCCGCACGTGCTCGACCGGCTGGAACCCGACCGCGTCGGTGCCCGGGTTGTCGAACAGGATCAGCAGCTCGTCGCCGGCCAGCGCCCGCAGCTGGGCCACCGCCTCGGTGTGGAACGGATTGAGGACCTCGTGCTTCCACGCCGGCACGTCGTTCGCGGTGCCCGAGCCCGGCTCGTTGACGATCTCGAGCCCGACCACCCCGGGGTGGTCGCCGATGCGCGCGATCATCTGGCCCCACATCGCGAAGAACTTGGCGTGCAGCTCGTCCTCGTCGGCCCAGAAGCGGTCGAACGCGGACCGCACGTCGCCGTCGAGCACGTACTTGAGGCCCCAGTCGGCGTCCGGGCACTCGTGCGGCGCTGGCATCGGGTCTTGCTGCAACGTCCACGGCGGGAAGCCGTCGCCGCAGAACGTCGACGTGTACACGTCCTGATGGAAATCGACCACGACCCGCAGCCCGTGGGCCCACGCCGCGTCGACCATCGCCGCGTAGCGGTCGAGGTAGCGCGCGTCGTACTCGCCCGGCGCTGGCTCGAGCGCCTCCCACGAGAACAGCAGCCGCACCACGTTGATGCCCCAGCTCGGCAGCCGGGCGAAGAACTGCTCCGCCTCGGCGGCGAACCCCGCCGGATCGATCTCCGCCGCGATCGGGAACGGCACGAACGGCGCCCACTTCGAGCGCCCGCCGGTGTTGACCCCGCGCAGCAGCACATCGCGCCCGTGCTCGTCGAGCATCCGCCCGCTCGGATCGAGGCTCACGCGCCCGCTGGTCAACAGCACAGGTTCGATCGGGCTCGTGCACTCGCCCGGGAGCAGCGGCGCCCCCGTGGTCGTCGGCGCCGCCGTCGAGGTCCCGGTCGGCTCGGTCGGCGCCGTCGCCTCCGTCCCCGCGGTCCCCGTCGTCGTCGTCGTCGCCTCGCTCGCGCCGGTGCTCGGAGACGGATCTCCGCCGCAGCCGATCGCCGCCGTCAACAGTACAAGCGCTCTGCGCATGCCGCATCGTAGGCGGTCCCGGCGGTCCTCGCTCGCCCGCCCGCGGGCGATCTCGAAGTCTCTGCGAGTGAGCAGCCGCGCGACCTCTCCGGCAAACCTCCGCGTTTTCGCCCCGCCGGTGCGCCCGTCTGCCAATTCGTTCAGCGCCTCGCATGGCGATCGCCCCTGGCCGGCGGCCTCGCGGGCGCGCTACCTTCGCGCGCATGAGCGTCATCCTCAGCGTCCACGGGCGGGAGCTCCTCGATTCGCGCGGCAACCCCACCATCGAGGTCGAGGTCGTCACCGACCAGGGCAGCATCGGCCGCTTCGCCGTCCCCTCGGGGGCCAGCACCGGCGAGCACGAGGCCCACGAGCTGCGCGACGGCGACGCCAAGCGTTACCTCGGCAAGGGCGTGCAGAAGGCCGTCGAGCACGTCAACGGCCCGCTGGCCGACGCCGTCGTCGGCTTCGACGCGCTCGACCAGCTCGGGGT
The DNA here is from genome assembly GCF_028368995.1 of Nannocystis bainbridge. GTDB lineage: Bacteria > Myxococcota_A > Polyangia > Nannocystales > Nannocystaceae > Nannocystis > Nannocystis bainbridge. The sequence continues at coordinate 3,343,412 of NZ_JAQNDL010000001.1, forward strand.
CGACCAGGCCCTCCTCGCCGCCGACGGCACCGCCAACAAGTCCAAGCTCGGGGCCAACGCCGTGCTCGGCGTCTCGCTGGCGGTCGCTCGCGCCGCCTCCTTCGACGCCGAGCTGCCGCTCTACCGCTACCTCGGCGGCCCGCTCGCCAACGTCTTGCCGGTCCCGCTGATGAACGTCATCAACGGTGGCGCGCACGCCGACAACAACCTCGATTTCCAGGAGACGATGCTCGTCCCGCACGGCTTCGACAGCTTCTCGGAGGCGCTGCGGGCCGGCGTGGAGATCTTCCACAACCTCAAGAAGATCCTGCGCTCGCAGAAGAAGGTCACCGCCGTCGGCGACGAGGGTGGCTTCGCGCCCGACATGGCCAGCAACGGCGAGGCGCTGGCGGTGCTCGTGCAGGCGATCGAGGCCGCCGGTTACAAGCCGGGCGAGCAGGTCAGCCTCGCCCTCGACGTCGCCGCCTCCGAGTTCTACGACAAGAAGAAGGGCGTCTACGTGCTCGCCGGCGAGGGCGGGCGCGAGCTCGACGGCGCCGCGCTGGTCGGCCTCTACGCCGACCTGGCCGCCAAGTACCCGCTGGTCTCGATCGAGGACGGCATGGCCGAGGACGACTGGACCGGCTGGCGCCTGCTCACCGAGCGCCTCGGCGGCCAGCTCCAGCTCGTCGGCGACGACCTGTTCGTCACCAACCCCGAGCGCCTGCAGCGCGGCATCGACGGCGGGATCGCCAACAGCATCCTCGTCAAGGTCAACCAGATCGGCAGCCTCAGCGAGACCCTCCAGGCCGTCCGCCTGGCCCAGCACAACCGCTACCGCGCCGTCATCTCCCACCGCAGCGGCGAGACCGGCGACACCTTCATCGCCGACCTCGCGGTCGCCACCGCCGCCGGCCAGATCAAGACCGGCTCGGCCTCCCGCTCCGACCGCGTCGAGAAGTACAACCAGCTGCTCCGCATCGAGGAGCAGCTCGGCGAGTCGGCCCAGTACCCCGGCCGGACCCTGTTCGGCCGCCGCTGAGCCGCCTGTCCGATCGGGCCTGCCCGATCGCGCATGTTCTGAGGGGCATGTCCGCGAGGACATGCCCCTTCGCGCACGCCCGCGAGGCCATGTCTATTAAATCATGTCCTCACCCGCGCGGCCGGTTGGCCGCGCGGAAGAAGTCGAGGAAGCAGCGCAGCTTGACCGGCATGTGCGCGCGGTTCGGGTAATAGAACGAGAACCCCGGGAACTCGGCGCAGTGCCGCTGCAGCACGTGGACCAGCCGCTTCTCGGCCAGCGGCGCGCGCACCAGCCCGGCGAACACCTGCGCCAGCCCGAGCCCGGCGGTCGCCGCCTCGGCGATCGCCACCATGTCGTTGAGGATGATGCGGCCGTCGACGTCGAGCTCGACCTCGTCCTCGCCGGTACCGAGCCACCAGCGCAGCAGCCGGCCGCTGGTGACGAAGCGCAGGCGGATGCAGTCGTGGTCGAGCAGGTCGCGCGGCGCGGTCGGCCGCGGCCGGCTGGCGAAATACTCCGGCGCGCCGACGACCACCAGCCGCTGCGGCCCGCCGAGCGGCGCCGTGATCATGTCGCGCGGGATGGCCTCGCCGAGGCGGATGCCGACGTCGAAGCCCTCGCCGACGACCTCGCTGAGCCCGTCGCTGAGCCCGAACTCGAGCCGGACGTGCGGGTGTTCGCGGCCGAAGCGGGCCAGGTGCGGGGCGATGAACAGCGTGTACGTGACCCGCGACAGCGCCACCCGGACCAGCCCGCGCGGCGCCTCGCCCTCGCCCTCGAGCGCCTCGCAGGCCTCGTGAAGCTGCGCCAGCCCGGGCGCGATCCCGGCGAGGAAGCGCGCCCCCGCATCGGTCGGGCTCACGCTGCGGGTCGTGCGGCGCAGCAGGAGCACCCCGAGGTGGCGCTCGAGCTTGCGCACCGTCTGCGACAGCGCCGACGTCGACACCCCCAGCTCGTCGGCCGCGCGGGTGAAGCTGCAGTGCCGCGCGACGCACTCGAAGGCCGCGATCGCCGGCAGGTCGGTCGGCTTGATCGTGAAGCGCCGGTTCATGGCCCCGGGATGATAAGGCCGTTTCTCTTCACGCGGTCCGGGTCCTTCCACGTGTCTGGCAACCAGACGCGCCGCGCTGCCCGCAGGTCCGACGCCAGTCCGGCGGCCCGTGGCCCGCAGCCGGCGAAAAAACACCGGTCCGACCAATCGTTCGCGGTTCGGCGGGGACTACTTCGAAGCGTCCCTCGCAAGCGCCGCACGACGGCGCGCTTCGACGATCTTCCCCTCCGGCCCAGCGCCGCTCCGGAGTCGACATGCGCATTGTGCTCAACGCGTTCGTGGTACTGACATTGGCCTCCCTCGGCTGCGATCTCGCCGACGAGCCCGACGCCGCGGGCCTCGACGCCGCCGAGGCGCTCGACTCGCTCGGCAGGCCGCTCGGCCCGCTGTCCCGCAGCATCGTCGAGGCCAACGCCGACCGCGACCACACCATGCGCCTGCTGGCCCGCGTCGAAGTCCAGCCCGACGAGCTGCTCGAGATCTACGCACCATCGCCCGGCGAGCTCGTGATCGCCAGCGCCGGAGCCCCGGCCAGCGGTCCGAAGTTCGGCCCCGACGCGCTCGCCGGCCGCTCGCTGTCGGCCGTGTGGGCCGACGCGGCCGCCGACGCGCCGATGCCCCCGGCCCTGGCCGAGGTCGCGCAGGCCCTCGGCGACCAGCCGCTCGGCGCCCGACGCGGCGACCTGCCGCTCGCCGCCGCGCCGGCCCCCTCGCCCGCGCTCTCGGGCTATTGCGACACGACCTTTTACAAACAGGCGGAGTCGGCCTGCGAGGTCGGCGGCGGCCTCGACACCGACTTCAAGCTCTGCCTCGACCACGCGACCAGCGCCAACGGATGGGTCGACGACGCCTTCCAGACCCGCGGCACGGTCTGTCCCAACCGCGGCGACGTGGTCCTGCGCCTGAAGACGGGCTCGGGCGGCGACGGCTCGTGGTTCGTCAAGCACAACACCCATCAATCGTTCGTCTACACCAATTACGGCTGCATCGTGGACGACCCCGCCGACGAAGCCTTGGGCTGCAAGTGGGTCAACGTCTGGGTCGACGCCGGCGGCACGCGCCGGTTCCACTTCCGCATGGTCGCCGACGTCGAGGAGTGACAGCGCGCCCAACAACATGGCCTCATGGACATGTCTTTAAAAACATGTCCATGAGGCCATAAAGACCGCCTCCGGCCGCGCATGCTTGTCTCCCCGCCCGACGGCGATCATGCTGCCCGCATGTGGACCCGCCGGGCCGTCGCGCGCCTCGTCTTGCCGCTGGGCGCCTGGCTCGCCTGCGGCGGCCGCGAGCGGGCCCGGCCGTTGCGGCTGGCCGCCACCTCCAGCGTCCACGACAGCGGCCTGCTCGCGGTCCTCGGCCCGGCCTTCTCGGCCGCGCACGGCCGCCCGCTCGAGGTCCTCGCCGTCGGCTCGCGGCGGGCCATCGACCTGCTCGCCACCGGTCGGGCCGACGTCGCCCTCACCCACAGCCCGGTCGAGGAGGCCCAGGCCCTGGCGAGCGGGCGGATCGGCGGGCGCACCCCGGTCATGCGCAACGCCTACGTGCTCGTCGGCCCGGTCGAGTACGCCGGCATCGTCGCCGGCGCGGCCGACATGCGCGGCGCCCTGCGGGCCGTCGCCGGCTCCGGCCGCCGCTTCGTCTCGCGCGGCGACGACTCCGGCACCTACCAGCGCGAGCTGCAGCTGTGGGCCGCCGCCGGCATCCCGGGCGAGAGCGCCTTCATCCTCCCGTTCCAGGGCAGCATGGCCGAGGCGCTGCGCCAGGCCGCGCGCGAGCACGCCTTCACCCTCAGCGACCGTGCCACCTTCCTCGCCCGCCGCGGCGATCTCGGGCTCGCCATCCTGTTTCAGGGCGGCTCCGACCTCGACAACGTCCACGCCGTGCTCGAGCCCGCTCCGGAGCGCGGCGGCGACATCGAGGGCGCGCGCGCCTTCGCCGAATTCCTGCGCTCCCCTGCCGGCCGGCGCCTGATCGGCGGCTTCGGCGTCGACACCCTCGGCGAGCCGCTGTTCACTCCGGTCCAGTGAGGGCCGACAGGCGCCCCGGGCCGGCCCGAGGCGAACAGATCCTTGCCCTCCTCGGCGCCAGCGGATACCACCATCCAGCATGCTCGTCCCTCGCCGCCCCCGCGCCCTCGGCGCGGCGCTCGCCCTGCTCGGGCTCGGCGTCGGTGAGCCCTCGGCCCGCGCCGCCCCGGCCGCTCCGGCCCCTGCGCCTGCCCCCGCTGCGACCCAGCCCGCGCCGGCCCCCGCCGAACCTGCCCCCAAGGACAGCCCGGCCGCCGACACCGTCCTCGACATCGTCCTGCCGAGCGGCCTGCGCGTGCTCGCGGCCCGCGATCTCAGCCTCCCGGTCGCCGCCGTCGTGCTCGCCGTCGAGACCGGCAGCGAGGACGACCCGCCCGAGCATCCGGGCCTGATGCACGCCCTCGCCTACCACCTCCACCAGGGCAACCGCGAGCTGCGCCCCGGCGAGGCGATCGCCGCCGCCCAGGACGCCGGCGGCGTGCACCTCCTGGCCACCGGCGCCGGCCAGACCCGGTTCGAGTCGCTGGTCCCGATCTCCCGCCTCGACGAGGTCCTGTTCGCCGAATCGCAGCGCCTGCGCTTCCCCACCGTCGACAAGCGCCGCTGGGACATCAGCCTCGGCTGGGCCGGCAGCGACGCCCGCAGCCCCGCCGGCATGCGCCCGGCCGACCTCGCCGCCCTGCACGGCGCCCCCGGCCTCGGCCACGACGGCCGCGCCGTCGACCGCTCGCTCGCCGACATCACCCCGGCGGCCCTCGCCGCGGTCCTGGCGGCCAAGTTCAACTACGCCCGCGCCACCTTGATCGTCGTCGCCCCCGAGCCGCCGGAGACGATCCTCGAGCAGGTCCGCGCGCGCTTCCAGGACCTGCCCCCGGCCACCCGCGCCTTGCCGGTCCGCTCGCCGCCGCCGGCGAGGGCCGCCCTCCCGACCGCCCCGCCTGCCGCTTCCGGCAAGCCGCCGCTGTTCGCCTGGCCGATCCCGGCCGACGGCGCCGCTTCGGCCTGGGCCGGGGCGATCTGCCGCGCCCTCAACCGCCAGAAGCCGGCCGCTGAGGAGCCCCGCAAGTCGCGGATCGGCTGCGACTTCGACCCCGACCCGCGCCGCGCTGCCCTGGTGATGCGGGCCGTCGGCACCGAGGACCCGGCCGGCTTGTTGCGCGCCCGCCTGGCCCGCCTCGGCGGCCCCGACGCGCCGCTGCTCACCGCCCAGGCCCAGTTCATGGCCCAGGCGACCCGCCTCTACGCCCGCACCGCGCTCGGCCTGGCCCGCCTGCTGGCCGGCTCGCCGGCGCGCTACCCCGGACCTGTCCCGGTGGACAGCCCGGTGCCCCGCCGCCGCGACGACCTGCTCGGCCTCACCAGCCTCGCCGGTCGCCCCGGCCTCAACCTCACCGTCGAGGACGCGCTCCTCCTCGGCGCCGCGGAGCCCAAGCCGTGACCCGACGCCCCCGGCTGCCCGCCTGCCTGCTGAGCGGCCTGCTCCTGTCTCTCGGGGCAGGTTGCAAGCGCAAGGACACCGTCAAGGTCGAGATCTTCGACGACGCCCCGCCGCCGGCGCTGACCGAGGCGCTCGGCGCCCTGGCCCCGCCCTGGCCCGCGCCCGAGCGGGTCGTGCTCGCCGACGGCCTCCTGGTCCACTGGCTGCGCGAGGAGGGCACCCCCGCGGTCCACCTGCGCCTGGTCTTTCCGACCGGCGACCTCAAGCCCGCGCTCCAGGGCGCGCCGGCGTTGATCGCCGCCCGCAGCGTCGCCCTCGAGCTCGAGGCCCTGGCGGCCCGCCTGTCGCTGCGGGTCGAGTTCACCCCGCGCGCCGGTCGCTACGAGGTCTCCGTGCACGGCGTCGACGCCGAGCTCCCGGCGATCCTCGCCGGCCTCGGCGACATCTTCTCCGCCCCCGCGCTCGAGGGCCCGCTGGTGCGCGCCCGCAAGCAGGTCGCCCACGACCTGCGCCCGCCCGACGCCGAAGCCCGCGCGCTCGGGGCCCTCACCACCCGCCTGCTCGGTGACGTCGCGGCCGGCGAGCTCATCACCGCCAACGCCGTGCAAGAGGCCTCCGAGACCGCCTTGCGCGACGCCTGGGAGGCCCTCACCGACCCGCGCAGCGCCCTCTTGATCGTGCACGCCGGCGACACCCTCGCCGGCCACGACGGCGGCCTGTCCGACCTGGCCGGCCGCTGGAAGCCGCGGACCAAGCTGCTCGCCGCCCGCGGCCCCGCCGAGGAGGCGCTGGTGCGCCTGCGCCAGGGCCCGCGCCCGGCCGCCCCGCCGGCTCTTCACCTCAAGCGCCCGCCGATCGCCCCGCTCGAGCGCGTCGACCCGCCGCCCCCCAGCACGACCCGCAGCAGCCGCAGCCTGCTGGTCCTCGGCCGCTCGCTGCCCCTCGCCAGCGTGCGCGACCGGAGCCTCGCCCGCCTGGTCCAGCGCCACCTGCAGGCCGAGCTCGACATCCGCCTCAGCATCACCGGCGACGTCGGCCTCTTCACGATCCACGTGCCGCTCGGCGCCGCCGGACGCGGCAAGCCGGCCACCGACCCGCTCGAGGAGGTCGAGGCCGCCGACGAGGCCGCCGACCCCTCCGAGGCCGACCCGCTGAACCGCCGCCTCCGCCGCGAGCTCACCGTCATCCGCGACTACCTGCGCGAGCGCCCCCTCGCCCAGGACCTCATCGGCGCCGCCCAGCTGTGGCTCGGCGCGCGCATGGTCGCCGCCAGCGTCGACGGCGAGGACTGGACCGCGCTGTGGAGCGAGGCCCTCGACCTCTCCGTCGCCGACGGCGAGATCGTCGCCGCCCTCGCCCGCGACGCCGAGACCATGCTCGCCGCCACCCCCGACGAGGCCGCCGCCTTCATCACCCGCTGGCTCGACCTCGAGAAGAGCGAGCCCGGCTGGGCCTGGGTCGCGGTCGGCAGCGAAGCCGACCTCAAGGGCATCATCGCCGCCGAGAGCAAGGGCATCCAGTTCGACCCACCGCCCGAGTGACGCGCCTGTCCCGAAGGACAGCCCCGTCACCGGCGACGAGCCCAACCCGCAGCACAGCCCGCCTCGAGTGACGCGCCCTCCTTCGGGAGAGCCTCCCTCCGAGTGACGAGCCCACCCCGCAGGACAGCCCGCCCCGAGTGACGCGCCCTCCTTCGGGAGAGCCTGCCTCCGAGTGACGAGCCCATCCCGAAGCACTGCCTGCCTCCGAGTGACGAGCCCATCCCGCAGCACTGCCCGCCTCGAGTGACGCGCCCTCCTTCGGGAGAGCCTCCCTCCGAGTGACGAGCCCATCCCGAAGCACTGCCCGCCTCGAGTGACCAGCTCACCCCGCAGGACCGCGTCATCCGAGTGACCAGCCTGTCCCGAGGGACAGCCCATCCGGGTGACCAGCCTGCCGCGAGACCGCGTCACCGGGCGACGAGCCTGTCCCGAAGGACAGCCCCACCGAGTGACCAGCCCGTCCCGAGGGCTTTGCTTCACCACTCTGTCGACGACTCCGCAGCGCCGAGCCTGTCCGTCAGGGCGTCTCGATCCACCGCCTGTTCTCCCCGCCGAACATGCCCCTCGGTGCATTCATCATACCGAAGAATGCACCGAGCTCGGCTCACTGCGGCTTCGGCAGCCCCAGGGTGCCCTCGCAGCCCCACCGCCCCCCGCACGACTCGTCGACGGCGCAGTACCGGGTCAACGGCTCGAGCGCGGCCGTGATGTCCGTGACCTCGCAACGGCTCCGGGCGCACACGGCGAGGCCGGCGGAGTCGTCGGACATACAACCGAGCACGCAGCTGCACGAGCGGTCGTCGTCGCAGGCCTGGACCCCGTCGCAGCAGGAGCTCCGCAGGCACGAGCGGCACTCCGAGTCGTCCTCCTCCGGCTCGCACTCGTTGCCCGGCTCCCAGTCGTCGTTGTCGTCGTCTTCGTCGTCTTCGTCGTTGTCGTCGTCTTCGTCGGTCTCGCCGCCGCCCGACGGCCCCAGATCGCAGTCTTGAATGAAAGGAATGGCGAACACCAGGCTCGCCGCGAGGACGCTCGTAGATTGAAATAGCATGACTCTCTCTTCTCCTCGACGCTGAGCCGGGTCGGGCCGTACGTCCGTCCGCCCCCGTCGTCGTGTGAAACTCTGCTGCACACCGCGGTACCGTCAATCGCCGAATGTTGACATTCGGCACACGGTCGCATCTGTGACGCACCCCCCTGATCCGCGACCGCCCGGCGAGCGTGCGCTGCAGAACACCGGTCCGCAGGCGATCGCCAGCCCGCCCCAGCCCGCTCCGGAGCGCCCGCCTGCCCCGCCGCGCGCCAAAAGTGCCACCCGCCACACTCACGCCCGCGATCTGGCCCACGCGCTCACCCGCCTCACCGTGTTCACGTCCCCCACATCCATTGCCGGCCCGCGCGTGCGTGCGGCTCCAGGCGCGCGCGCTCGAATCACCCGGGTCCGCGAAGCCACGGCGAGCTCGAACGCGGCCCGACACGGCAAAATCATCCGAGCGGAAGCCGCGGTGTTGCACCCCCGGCCCACGGTCGACATGACGAGAATGTGTAGAGGGGCGCCTGGCACCCGGTCTCGCGAGTTCGCGCCGCCGCGCCCCGGCAGTCAGTCCTCGTCGCGGGCGCCGTCGAGCCAGTCGCACGCGCTGGCCGCAGCGTCCGCCAGCTCCGGGTCGTTGTCCGAGGCGAGCGCACGAAGCTCGGGCAGCAGCGCGTCGAGCCCCTCCGCGCCGTAAGATTTCGCCTGCACGACGACGCCGATCGTGCGCGAGGGATCTTCGACGAGCTTGGTGCGCAAGACGGCCACGCCGCCCGCGCCCCACGCCACGACGAGCCTGGCGATCCGCCAAAAGACATCGCGGTACTCCGCGGCCGCCCACACGCGCCGCAGCAATTCAGCCCCACGCTCGGGCCCGAGGCCCTGTGCCACCTCCGCGAGGTGCGCCAGGCGCTGCTGATGCGCGAGCCATGCCTCGTCGGTTCGGCGCTCGGTGCTCTCCGCGAAGTCGCCCAGGAGGTCCGCCACGGCAAAAAGTCTAGCCCGGCGCGACGCCGATCGGCAGCGCCCCTATCGGAGGAGGCCACCTCCCCCTCGCCCCCCGATCGGTCCGTCCCCAGCCTCGCCGCCCACCCCGAGAGCCCACTTCACTCCCGGCGCCGCGGACCAAGCCGCCCCGCAGCGATCGTCAGCCGCGATTTCTTCCCTTACCGTGCTCATCCGCATGATGCTCATGCGAATGATGCTCGTGCGAATGACGTTCATCCGCATGATGCTCGTGCGAATGATGCTCATCCGCATGATGCTCATCCGCATGATGCTCGTGCGAGTGATGCTCATCCGCATGATGCTCGTGCGAATGCCCATGCCCGTGCAAGTCCTCGTGCCCGTGCCCGTGCGCATGCCCGTGCCCGTGCCCGTGCCCATGCGTGTGCCCGTGCTCGTGTGAATGCTCGTGTGAATGCTCGTGCTCATGCGCTCGCGAGTGCACATGCGCATCGTCGTACGAATGTGAGTGCACATGCGAATGATCATGCCCATGCCCATGATCATGCCCATGATCATGCCCATGATCATGCGAATGCCCCTCGCGCTCCCACAACCTCGCGAAGAACGCCTGCGGCCCCTGGCGCACGAACGACAACAAGAACAGCCCGCCGAGCGCCCACGCGGCCACCTCTGCCAGCGGCCCGTGCCCGGCATCCGGCTGCACCCCCGCCACTCCGCGCAGGTCCGGCAGCGTCAGGTCGACCAGCATCCCCAGCCCGGCCGCCAGCACCAGCATCGCCGCTGCGAAGCGGGCTGCCGTCGCGCGCCCGTGCTCCTGCGCCAGCACCCCGAACGTCGTCGCGTTCGTCGCCGGTCCCGTCAGCAAGAACGCCAGCGCGGCCCCTGGCGACAGCCCCTTCGCCAGCAGCGCCGCCACCAGCGGCGTCGCTCCCGACGCGCACACATAGATCGGCACCCCCAGCGCCGCGAACAGCAGCACCTGCAGCGGCCCCGGGATCGCCGTCAACGCCGACGGATCGATCCACGGCTCGATCAGCGCCGCCACCAGCAGTCCCAGCCCGATCCACGGCGCCGTCGTGTCCACCAGCTCGCCGAACCCCGTGCGCAGCCCTTGCAGCAGCCGCACCATCGCCGGCCCGCGCGGCCCCGCCTCCGCCTCGACGCTCCCGCCGAGCCGCCGCGCCTGCCCGCCGACCCACCAGCCGACCAGCCACGCCACCAGCGCCGCCGCCAGCACCCGCAGCACCGTCATCTCGGCCCCGAGCAGCGGCCACGACAGCAAGATCGCGTCGACCCCCAGCTCCGGCGTGGCGATGAAGAACGCCATCGCCGCCGCCGCCGGCACCCCGCGCTGCAGCAGGCTGCGGTACACCGGCACCACCCCGCACGAGCACAGCGGCAGCGGCAGCCCGACCACCATCCCGCGCAGCGCTTGCCCGGCCGGCCCTCCGCGTCGCAGCCACCGCACCGGCGCCTCCGGCATCAGCCCCGACACCAGCCCCGCCAGCGCGTACGCCAGCAGCAGCGCCGGCGCGCTCTCTCGCACCAGCCCGCCCAGCGACGCCAGCGTGCGCGCCAGCGGGTCCGCCTCGCCGTGCGTCTCGGCGGCCAGCGCCACCAGCACCCCCAGCCCCATCAGCCCGCCGACCACCGCGCCGATGCGGGCCCCGCGGCTACCTGTCTCCTGGGACCTGTGCCCCACGACATGCAACAACAGCCCGCCGACCACCGCGTGGAACAGCCCCAGCCAGCTGGCGTCGAGCGCCGCGAACGACGCGTCGGCGAACACATAACCGGCCACCGTCGCCGCCCCCAGCAGCAGCAGCGACCCCGCCGCCACCACGAACCCGCTCGGCGACAGCAGCCACCACACCCCGACCGCCACCGGCAGCTGATGGGCGATCACCGCCACCTCGAGCCCGTGCGAATCGCCCTCCTCGAAGTGCGCCAGCGCCAGCGCCAGCCCGTCGGTGAACGCGTGCAGCGCCATGCCGGCGATCGCCAGCAGCAGCGCCGCGCGGTGCGTCCCGCGGGCCGCCAGCCGCAGCGGCCCCTCGGCGATCGCCGGCCCTGCCAGCCCGGCCAGCAGCGCCAGGAACGCCGGCCAGCCCGCCATCGCCAGCGCGCGCGGCACGATCTCGAGCGCCACCAGCCCGCTGACCGCCACCAGCACGAAGCTGTCGAGCGCCGCCATCGTCCCCCGCTCGCGCCGGGCCGCCGCGTGCAGCACCGGGCCGAGCACCAGCGCCGCCACGCTGATCGCCAGGGTCCAGGTGCCGTGGGAGTCGCCGCTCATCGCGGGCGGGACCATAGCCTGAAATCACCGCGCGGCGGCACCGGACCGGACGCCGTTTTCAGCCCTCCCCTGGCCCCCTCCGGGCGAGTCGACCGACCCGGCGGACGGCCTGCACCCGCGTCACCCGGCCGCACGCCCTGCCCGTCCGCGTCGCTGCCGCCGCCCCGCCATCGCAGTCACTCGCCACAGTTCCTCCGCTGCCCGCCTGCGACGCACCTTCGCAGGTGCCTCGGCTACCGCATCCACCCACGCCCACCACCCGCTGCGACGCCCCCTCGCAGCATCGACAAGCCCCGCTGCAGCCGTCCCCCGGTCGTGCCGACCGACGCCGCACTCGCAGACACACATCTCCACGGCATCGACCTGCGCCGCCGTCCACTCGCCCTCACCACCGCGGCTCCCCGCAGATCCGCCCTCGCATCACGCCTCCCTCCCTCTCGACCGCAATCTCGGCCACCACGCCGCGCCCCGGGAATCCTCGTCCCTTCGACCTCGCGCGGTCGGGGTCCGTCCTCGCCGCGCTCGGGGCCTCACCGTGGCTGCCGCCGTTCACCGGCCATGGCCCTGCCAATGCGACAACCTGTCTAAAAAGACATGACCCAAGCGCCATGTCCCTTCGCACCCGAACCTGCCGACCGCGCCACACGCGCAATTCGACCTCGTGGAGCCTTCCGCCTTTGCCGTTCGCGGCGGCCCGGACGAGCGACGCTGCGCGTTGACGGCTCGTGGCGGCGCCCGCCATTCTCCGGCCATGGCCTTTTGGACACGGTATCTCCTCGCGCTGTCGACCCTGGCGGCGTGCGGCGGCGGCGACGGCGACGACACGGGCGCGACCAGCACCACCCTCGCCTCGACCATGACGATGGCCTCCGCGGCCACCATGAGCGCCGCCACCACCGAAGGGGAAGACGGCACTGCCAGCACCACGGGCGGCCCGGCCACCACCCTCGAGCCGACCACCGCCACCTCCGTCACCGGCAGCACCACCGCGGTGATGTGCGCCGACGGCGAGGAGGGCTGTCCTTGCCTCCCGCTCGCCACCTGCTTCCCCGGGCTTCAGTGCATCGACAACTTCTGCTTCGGCCCCGAGGCCACCACCGACGGTCCGCCGATCATCTGCGGCGACGGTGAAGCCGGCCCCGGCGAGGTCTGCTTCAAGCCCTTCGCCCCGCTCGGCATGGGCTCGGGACCTGTCTCCGTCGTCGTCGCCGACTTCAACGCCGACGGCAACGACGACATCGCCTGCGCCAACAACATGACCAATAACGTGACCGTGAGGACCGGCAAGGGCGACGGCGCCTTCAATGCCCTCAACGCTCTCGGCGTCGGCATGGGCCCGTACGCCGCCGCCGCGCCCGACCTCAACGCCGACGGCGCGCCCGACCTCGTCACCGCCAACATCACCAGCAACGACCTCTCCGTGTTCCTCAACGGCGGCGGCACCCTGGCCCCGCAGGCGGCCGTCCCTGTCGGCGCCCAGGCCCGCCACGTCGTCGCTGCCAGGCTCAACGGCGACGAATTCGACGACCTCGTGGTCGCCAACTACATGGACAACACCCTCACCGTGCTGCTCGGCGACGGCGTCGGCTTCCCCGCGCCTGCCGGCATCGCCGTCGGCGCCGGTCCGACCTGGGTCGCGGTCGGCGACATGAACGGCGACGGCACCCAGGACCTCGTCAGCGCCGACTACGGCGCCAGCACCCTCAGCGTCGCGCTCGGCAACGGCCTCGGCAACTTCGGCCCGCCGACCGCCTCGCCCGCCGGCGGCCAGATCTACGCAGTCGGCGTCGCCGACCTCGACGGCGACGGCGACACCGACGCCGTCGTCACCGTCCCTGCTGCCGGCCAGGTGTTCGTGCTTCAGGGCAACGGCCTCGGCGGCTTCGGCGGCGCGATCCCCTACCCCTGCGGCGTCGACCCCATCGGCATCCTCCTCCTCGACGTCTCCAACGACGGCGACACCGACATCGTCGTCGCCAACCGCGGCGGCAACACCGTCAGCGTCCTGCGCGGCAACGGTAAGGGCGGCTTCGGGGCCCCCGAATCGTTCCCCGTCGGCATCGCCCCGTATGTGGTCGCCGCCGGCGATTTTAATAAAGATGGCGCGATCGACCTCGTCACCGCCAACAACGGCGACAGCACCGTCAGCGTCCTCGTCGCCAACCCCTGACGACCGCAGCGACCCGGGCTGCCCGACCGGATGTCCCTTCGTACATGACTCAAGGGACATGCTCATCAAAGCATGCCCCTTGAAACATGTCCTTCGCGCCACCTGCCGTCACGACGGGCGGCCCGGGCCGGCGCTCAGCTACCGGCCTTGCCGTTGGCGCGCAGCCACTGGTTCGTGTACTCGGCCGCCTTTTGATACGACTCGCGCATCGTCTTCTCGAGGAACTTCTCGACCATCCCGCCGACGCCGAACATCTTGACCTCGATCTCGAACTCGGCGACGCGGTCCGACTGACCGGGCCCCGTGCGCTCGAGCCACATCTCGGCCTTGATCGTCGTCTTGTCGGCCAGCTTCGACGGCAGCACCCTGGCGAACCACTTCGGCGTGTTCGGCCCGCTGACCTCGAGGCGGCCCTCCTCGACGTACGACACCGAGTCGCCGAGCACCTTGCGGATCGCCGCCGGCGCGTCGATCTTCGGCGTCACCCGCACCTTCCGCGTCTTGCGGCCGTCCGGCGGGCTCGTCTCCTCGACGACGTCGAACGCCTCGAACTCGAGGCCCTTCTTGTACAACTTCTCGTTGTAATCGTGGTCGAAGAACACCTCGCGCCAGAACGGCTCCGGCTCGATCGCGTACGGGTGCCTGATCGTGAACTTCATCGCCCGCGGTTTTTTCACGCGCCCGCCCCCGCGTCAACCGCCGGGCCCCCGCGCGTGCCCGGGCCTCCACGCGCCCGCGGACGCCGTCCGCAGCGGAGTCCGCGGACCTGGTGTCGCGCAACCCGCGCGACACCACCCCGCGTCGACGAATTCGTGCGTGCTGCCCGAGTCATCGCCCTCACGCGCGCCGACTCGGCGACCCGCGCGACACCACCCCGCGTCGACGAATTCGTGCGCCCCGAGCCACCGCCATGACGCTCGCGACTCGAGCGGCCGACCGCGCCGCTGCATCGTGCTCCGCGAATGGCCTCCCAACTCGCGATCTCGCTTCGACCCACGGCCGGCTTGAGTCGAGGGCTGGCGCAGGTCGAGGGGCCAGCGGACGAGCAGCTCTCGTCACGGTGGCCACGCCTCTCGGAGCGATCGCGTCCGCATCATGTCGCATGAGACATGCCGTCAGCGACGGTCGGCGGATTCGCGAAGGACCTGCCACGAATGCATCTCCCGCGCTCCCTGCGTATCGTCAGCTCGCCGCAGACCGGCTCGCCATCCCCCGCGATGTGATACCCCATTGAGCTGAAGGCAGCACCAACATGCAGGATGTCTCGCAGCTGATCGCCGACGCGTCCGCCCGCGACCTCGCGCCCGAGCGGTCGATCGAGCTCGCGCACACGCCTCTCCCGCCGGTGGCCGCGGCCCTCGCCGCGTCCGAGCGCCGCCACCCGCGGCTCTACCGGTGAGGCCTCCCCGTGTCCGGCTTTGCTGCCCTGCTTCTTGACCCCGCAGCCGCGCCCCGTCTCGTCCTTCAGACTCGCCGCGTGCGACCGCTCTGCATGGCGAACGCGATCCCTGTCTGCAGGGTCCCGCGCGTGACGAGCTCGTCGAGGTTGAAGCCGCCCGAGACCAGGCCCTGCGCGATCGCGGGCCGGATGCCCGTCAGCACCACCTGCGCGCCCAGCAGCCGCACCGCCTGCGCGGCCTGGACGAGCCCCTGGGTGCCCTCGGCGTCGATCTCCGGGACCCCCGTGATGTCGAGGATGGCGGTCGTCACTCGCAGCCGCTGCACCTCGTCGAGGAGCACGCTCAGCGCCTGCTGCATGCGCGTCTGGTCGAGCTGGCCGACGAACGGCATGACGATGATCTCGTCGCTGATCGGGATCACCGGCGCGGACAACCTCGCCAGCAGCTCGCGCTGCGCCTGGATCGTCTCCTCCTTGCTCAGGCGCAGCGCCTCCTCCGCCCGCTTGCGGTCCGTGATGTCGACGAGCGACACGAAGCACCGCTCCCACGTCTGCTCGCAGTCCGCGCCGACGACGACGCGGAACATGATGTTCCTGTCCTCGCCGAGGAGCGTGGAGATGACCGTCTCTTCCTCGTACGACATCGCCCCGCTCCCGAGCGCGACCAGCTCGCGCCGGAACGTGTCGAGCGATTTCTCGTTGAACACGACGGACAGCGCCCGCAGCAGTTGATCCTTGTCCGGAGCCTGGCACAGCTCGAGCGTGGCCCGGTTGACATCGAGGATCCGCACTACCTCCAGGCACGCCAAGACGTCGTCGACGTGGTGCCGGAGGTGCGCGTCGAGATCGACGCCAGTGGCGAGCAGCCGGTCGAGGTGCTGCTTGACCGCGGACCAGTCCTCCTCCCAGAGCGAGATCGGTGAGCTCTCGAAGATGTTGCGGTAACGAGCCTCGCTGCGCTCGAGCTCCGTCACGCGCTGACGCAGCTGGGTGAGCTCATGGTCCGTATTCATCGATGTCTCCCGCAGCCCGACGCGCAGGCGCTCGCGGCGAGGATGCCATGACGGCGCCCGCGAAGGCGAGCGTCAGCATCGACGACTCGCGTCCGCGGCGGGACGCGCGGCGCGCCACCTACATCACGGGCGCGCCGGCCTCAGGGCTTCGCCGCGCGCTGCAGCGCCGCCGCCTCGTCTGCCCGCGCCGCGCAGCGAAACCCGAAGTGATGGAACGGCTGGTTGCTCGGGAAGTGCGGCCGGCGCCACACCCCGGTCGCGTACGACGCGTCCCAGTACCACGACCCGCCGCGGACGATCTTGCGCAGCTTGCCCGGGCACTCGCGGGCGACCTCGCCGTCCTTCGCGCACGGCCCGAGTGGGTCGACCCCCTCGCACTCGGCCCCGCACTCCGCGTAGCTGCGGGTGAACCAGTCGGCCACCCACTCCCACGAATTTCCGGACATGTCGTAAAGGCCATATCGGCCCGGCGGGCGCGACCCGATCTCCCACGGCCTCCCCGTGTCCGGCTTGCTGCCCTGCTTCTTGACCCCGCAGCCGCGCCCGGTCTCGTCCTTCAGGATCGCCCGCTCGCAGGTCGCCGGCTCGTCGCCCCACGGGTGCAGCGCCCCGTCGGGCCCGCGCGCCCCCTTCTCCCACTGCGCCTCGCTCGGCAGCCGCTTGCCCTGCGCCTTGCAATAGCCGTCGGCGTGGAACCACGACACCCCGTTGATCGGCTGCTTCGGCCGGTCGAAGTCGGAGTAGGCCGGCCCGCCCTTCGGGTCGCACTGCTTGGCCTTCACGCACGCCTTGTACTCCGCGTACGTGACCTCGTGGACGTCGAGGTAATACGTCTGCAGCCACACCCGCGCCTGCGGCCGCGCCTGCTCCGGCCCGGTGTCGGTGCCGCGCACGAACCACCCGGCCGGGACGCACGCCATGCCCGGCGGCGGCGGCTCGAGGCAAGCGAGCGGCGCAGGCGCCCCGGGCGGCGGCGGATCGCCGGCGCTCGCACCACCTGTCCCTGCGGACAGCCCGATGCCACCTGCCCCTGCGGACAGCCCGGTGCCACCTGTCTCTGCGGACGCCCCGTTTCCGCCTGTCCTCGCGGACATCCCGGCGCTCGCCGCTTCGCTACCACCTGTCCCTGCGGACAGCCCAGCTTCGTGGCCGCCCGCAGATGACCCCGCGCTCGCGGTGCCGGCCCCTGAGGACAGCTCAGCGCCGGGCGCGACCCGCCCCGACTCGGCGCCTGCCCCCGCGGACATGTCCGAAGAGCCAGACGCAGCGGGCACCGCGGCGCCGGGCGCCTGCTCCGAAGGACCTGTCCGACAGGACAGACCGATCGCCAGCGCCACGATCGCCGCGGACGGCCTCACCCGGCCTTCTTCTCCGTCGCCGGCGCCTTCACGTCGGCCTTGCCGTCGCCGGTCGCGGTCGGCTGCGCGCCCGCGGGCGTGGCCGGCTGGGCCCCGCCGGGGGCGGCCTGACCGGGCGCCGTGGCGCCGGCCGGCGGCGTCGGGGCCGGCTTGATCGACATCAGCTCGACCGTGAACGTCAGGTCCGAGTTCGGCGGGATCCG
Organism: Nannocystis bainbridge; assembly: GCF_028368995.1. Lineage (GTDB taxonomy): Bacteria > Myxococcota_A > Polyangia > Nannocystales > Nannocystaceae > Nannocystis > Nannocystis bainbridge. The sequence goes on from NZ_JAQNDL010000001.1 coordinate 3,360,913, forward strand.
TCCCTTGGCCCGCTCGCCATACGCCACATTCGCCGGGATCTCGAGCTTGCGCAGCGTCCCGACCTTCATGCCGGCGATGCCGATGTCCCAGCCCTTGATCACCCGGCCCTGGCCGAGCGGGAACACGATCGGCTTGCGGGTCAGCGACGAGTCGAACTCGGTCCCGTCCTTGAGCGTGCCGCGGTAGTGCACCCCGACCATGTCGCCGGCCTTGGCCTCGGGCCCCTCGCCGACCTTGTACTCCGTGCTCTTGACCCCGTCGGCCAGCGTCTTGGTCGACAGCGGCTTGGCCTCGAACGCCGTGAGCGGCTGCGGCGGCGGCGGCGGCGGCGTGAAGGCCAGCAGCTCGATGGTGAACACCAGCGTCGCGCCCGGTGGGATCTTCCCGGCCCGGCGGTCGCCGTAGCCCAGCGCCGCCGGCACGATCAGGCGCCGCTTGCCGCCGACCTTCATCCCGGCCACGCCCTCGTCCCAGCCCTTGATCACCCGGCCCTCGCCGAGCGGGAACGTGAACGCCCGGTTGCGCTTCTTCGAGGTGTCGAAGATGACGCCGTCGGTCAGGTAGCCGGTGTAGTGGACCTCGACCTCGCCGCCCTTGACCGCCTCGGCGCCGTCGCCGAGCACGAACTCCTCGACCGTCAGCCCGCTCTCGGTCTTGTTGCTGCTGAGCGGCTTGCCGTCGAACGGCGCGTCGTACTTGATGTCCGCGCTCGGCTCGAGCGGCAGCGGCGGTCCCTCGGGCTTCGCGGGCTCGGCCTTGACTTCGGCCTTCGCGGGCTCCGCCTTGGCCGGCTCGGCCTTGGTGGGTTCAGTCTTGGGGGCCTCGCCGGCCGTGCAGGCGACCAGGGCGGAGGCGATGAGGAGCGCGAACGGAGCGCGGACGTGCATGGCGCGGCGTCTATATCCCACTTTCGCGGCCGGCGCACGCCCCGGCGGACCCGTCACGGCCGCGCGTCCGGCGGGACCACCAGCACGGGGATCGTCGCCCGGGCTGCCAGCTCGCTCGAGGTGCTGAGGGCGATGACCCGCTCCACCCGACTGAGCAGTCGCGAGCCGCACACCAGGAACGGCGCGCCCTGCTCGGTGGCGACCGCGAGGATCTCGCTGATCGTATCGCCGTAGCGGACCACCACCGGCTCGCTGCGCGCCTGGTCGGCCAGCCACTCGGCGGTCCGGTCCTTGGCGGCCGCCACGGTCTGGCCCTTGAACTGCGCCAGCGCGTCGGTCGACCAGTAGATCTGCGTGTACTCCTCCGGCACGCTGACCACGCGCACGAACAGCAGCGGCCGGCCCAGCGCCTTGGCCAGCCCCGCCCCGACCTCGACCGCCCCCGAGCTCGCGTCGGCCGGCGTCACCGCCACCACGATCGGCCCGCTGCCCAACGTGTCGGGCGCGAGGTCCGGCGGCACCACGAACGTCGGCACCACCAGCCGCTGCAGCAGCCGCCGCGCCACGCTTCCGAGCCGCACCAGGTCGCGCCCGTCGGTGGCCGCCTTGCGCCCGACGATCATCCCGACCGCCGACCGGGCCGCCCGCGCGGTCGCCAGCGTCTCCGCCGGCTCTTCCGCCTCGACCAGCTCGACCTCCGCGAACGCGTTGCGCACGCCCGCCCGGTCCATCGCCAGCTCCGCCTCGGTCTTGAGCCGCTCGTGCACCCGCACGCGCCCCTCGAACTGGTCGAGCTGATCCACCACCGCGGTCGGCGCGGCGTGGATCCCCACCAGCTCGATCGCCCCGCCCGTCTGCTCGCGCAACCACGCCCCGAAGCGCACCGCGCCGTCGCTGCGGTGGCGAAGATCGACCCCGACGATCCACGTGTTCATGCCGCAACGATGACCGCGCTTTCGGCCCCGGCAACGCCCGCCCGGCCCGCCGATCTCATCCACCCCGGGCCCGGCCTGGCCGCCCGCCCGCGCCCCGTCCTTGCGCGCCGGCGCCACCCGGGCGGCCCCAGGCCCCCGTCGCCCGCTTCGCGCCGATCCCGCTCCGCGAGGTCTTCGGCCCCCGCCCGCTCGCCGGCACGAAGAAACATGTCTCTCGAGACATGTCCTTCATGCACGCCTGTCTCTCGGGACATGTCACACCGCCCGCCGAGATCCTGTCCTTCGGGACACGTCAACTTCGGTACCTCACGAAAGCTGCCGGGCGCGAGCTCGGCAGCCTACGAAGCGACTGGCCGGTGAGAATCGCGGTCACGCCCCCGCCTTATTAAACCACAGCGCATTGACGATCAGCCACCGCTCGCCGAAGCGCCCCATATGAAAATAGTCGACGAACCATGGGGTCTCGACGCGCACCACCGCCGCGTTGCCGGTCACGTCGAGCACCAGCACCGAGCGCTTCCACTGCTCGCGCGGCGTCTTCAGGGCGCCCTGTCGCGTCAGCTCGATCAGCTCGTCCGCGCTCATGCGGCGCAGCGGGAACACCTCGCGCGCGTTCGGCCCGGCGCCCACCACCGCCCGCTTGGCCAGGTCCGGGTGCAGCGCCCGGGCCACCCGCGCGGCGTCGCCCTCCAGCTGGCCGTCGAGGTAGTCGAACGCGACCGCCTCGATCGCCGCCCGGGTCTTCGCCTCGATCGGGTTCAGCTGCACCGGCGTCGGCGGCGGAGCTGCGGCCTGGGGCGCGGCGGCGGAGGCGAGGAGCAAGGCGAGGGCGAGCGCGGGCATGGGCATATCGGGACGGTGAGACCCCGGCCCGGGCCCGATCGGTTCCGCAAAAAAATGTCCGAAGCGTCATGTCGCGGACAGCGCGAGCGCTCCTGGCGCTGGCGACCGCCGGCCGGCCGACGCCCCATGCCCCGCTGTTGAAAACTTCCCCGCGTTCTCCCGCGACGATTCGCCCCGCGCTGGTGACCGCCCCGACTCTGGCGCGTGCACGTTTGGCAGACGACCCAATCGGGTCGCGCCGAAATGGCATGACGCTCGAAGCTCGCGCCATTCGCAATCGACCTCTCCCGCCTCGCCTACCCGCGCGAGGGCCGACGCGATCGGAACGCCTGCGGACCCGCGCCCCTGTGCCCACGTCGTCGCAAGCCCCCACGTCCGGCGGGACCGGCCAATTCGCGGCGCTTCGGGGGCTTGCCCGACCGCCTCGAGTTTTTTTGCGACGGCGCAATTGATCGCCGGGCGAAGGGCACTCACCGGGCAAGGGCGCCGATAAGGCACCCGGTCCAATCCACCCACGTCATGCCACGGCCGCGGGCCGTGCGTCACCTCGATACATCGAGTCAAGGAGTCATCATGCGCTTCATTCGTTCATTCTCTCTCGCCGCTGTCGCCCTCTCGTTCGGTGCCATCGCTCTCGGCGGCTCGAGCACCGCCAACGCCGCCATCTGCTGCAGCGCCAAGCCGTGCCAGGCCGAGAATCCGCCGGCGTACTGCAACAATTGCACCCCCACCTGCGTCGACGACGAGGCCGAGGCCGACGCCCCGGTCGCCGGCGACATCGTCTACGACGAGGTCGAGTCGCTCTGCTACGTCGCCGGCACCCTGTGACGAGCTCCTGCCCGGCTCATGCCATGGGCGCGCGACCCGGTCGCGCGCCCATGGCGTGAGCCGGCGTGATGCGGCGCCTCGCGGGGCCGAGCGTCGGCGTCCTCCCCTGGTATCGGGGCGCGCGGGCGCCCGCCCTTGCGAGGTATCCATAAAATTGACGCCTGTCAATTTGACACCCATCAAATCGGCAAGTATCGTCGCCGCATGTCCGCCGCCGACCCGGAGCTCAAGCCGACGCTCGTCCAGCTGTTCAAGGGCCTCGCCGATCCGACCCGCCTGCGGATGATCGCGGCCATGGTCGACCGCCCGCGGTGCGGCCAGGACCTCGCGGCCGAGGTCGGTGTCACGCCTGCGACCGTCTCGCATCACCTGCGCGTGCTGACCGAGGCCGGCCTGCTGCGCGAGACCCGGCAGCCGCCCTACACCTTCTTTCAGCTCGACCTCGAGGTGCTGCAGGGCGCGGTCAAGGCGGTCTCGACGCCCAAGCGGGTGCGCGAGCTCGGCGGCGGGCCGCGCGACGCCGACACACGCGACGTGCTGCGAGCGTTCTTCGACGGCCCGCGCCTGCTCGCGCTGCCGGCCCAGCGCCGCAAGAAGGAGATCGTGCTCGAGGAGCTGCTGCGTCGCCTGCCGCGCCGCCGCGAGTACCGCGAGCCCGACCTCAACCGCTTCATCGAGGTCGTCCACCCCGACTACTGCACGATCCGCCGCGAGTGGATCACCGGCGGATACATGGAGCGCGAGGCCGGCGTCTACAAGCTCGCGGCCCGCGGGCGCACCGTGCTCGGCGTCGCCTGAACCACCGCGCTCCTATCATAGGAGTAAGGCGCGATCATTCACGTCACGGCGCACCGGCCAATTTCGAATTCGCCGCCAAACAGCGCCTGCGCCGCAGTTTGACGCGCGATTCCGCTCGGAATCGCAGAGCGCGGCGACACCGCACGACGTCGCGTGGGAGCTGCCGCCCCCGATCGAAGCACCTCTTCGCGCCCGTACTCGCCACAATCGCCGCACCGCGCCGTCGGCGGCGACGCTCGCGCGCCGCGCATGCTGTATGTTCGTCGCCCCGTGCGCACCCGACATCACGGCGACACCGACGTCGGCCGGCGTCGCAGCCAGAACGAGGACGCGTTCGTCGCCAGCGACGAGCTCGGCCTGTTCGTGGTGTGCGACGGCGTCGGCGGCCGCGCGTGCGGCGAGGTCGCGTCGCAGACCACGGTCCACCTGATCCACGAGTGGGTCGAACGCGAGGCCGAGCTGATCCAGCAGGCCCACGAGGAGGCCCGGCTGGCGCAGCGGCGCGTCGTGCACGGCCCGCCGGTCGTCGAGCCGCAGCTCCGCGTCGGCCCCGACACCGTCGCGCGGCTCGTCGGGCTGGTCCGCAACGCGCTGCAGAACGCCTGCTACCTGGTCCACGGCATGGCCGAGGTCGACGCCCGCTACACCGGCATGAGCACCACAGCCTCGGTCGTGCTGGTCGCCGGCGAGCTGGCGATCGTCGGCCAGGTCGGCGATTCGCGGGTCTACATGGCCCGCGGCGACGAAGTCCGCCAGCTCACCGAGGACCACACGCTGCTCAACATGCAGGTCAAGCAGGGCCTGGCCAGCGCCGACAAGGCCCGCGGGCGCAAGAGCCAGATCACCCGCGCGATCGGCCTGCGCGAGTTCGTCGAGGTCGACATCACCGCCTTCCCGCTGCAGACCGGCGACCGCCTGCTGCTGTGCTCCGACGGCCTCCACGAGTACCTCGACCAGGCCGCCGAGACCCTGATCGACCTGTTCCGCCTGCATCCGCGCGTCGCTGCCCCGGCCGCGATCCGCTACGCCAACCTGTGCGGCGGCAAGGACAACATCACCGCCCTGTTCGTCGAGATCGAGGCCGGTCGCTGAACGGACATGTCCTCCGGGACATGTTCGAAAGATCCCGTCAGCGCGGCCGCGCCAGCAGCTCGAGCAGGGTGCTCCAGTGGCGCGCGTTGCCGGCCGCGTCGTACACCGGGATGTCGGCGAACACCCAGCCGTGCCGCGCCGGGTAGGTCTCGAGCGTGAAGGTCACGCCCGCGGCGGTCAGCGCGTCGCGCAGCCGCTGCTGCTGCTCTTCGGGCAGGCTGGTGTCGTCGGTCGCGGCGGCGACGTAGACCTCGGCGGAGATCTGGGCGGCGAGCAGGTGCGGGCTGTCGGCGCTGCCGTCGGCCAGGTTGCCGGGGTGATACGCCGCGACCGCGGCGAAGCGGTCCGGGTAGTGACCGGCGGCGGTCAGGGCCATGCGCCCGCCCATGCAGTAACCGACCGCGCCGACCGGCCCCGGGCGCACCTCGGGCTGGGCAGCGATGTAGTCGAGGAAGGCCCGGGTGTCGCGCATGACGGCGGCGCTGTTGGTGGTGGCCGAGTGGCGGGCGAACCACGCCTGGCGAACGCCGGGCTCGGCGAAGAAGGCCTGGCCGTCGACCGGCTCGTAGGTCCCGGAGCGCCAGAACAGATCCGGCAAGAGGGTGAAGTAGCCGGCGTCGGCGAGGCGCTGGCAGTGCTCGACGAGCGTCGGCCGGATGCCGAGGCCGTCCATGAACACGAGCACCGCCGGCCACGGCCCGGGCACCTCCGGCGTGTACACGTGCGCGGGACAGACACCGTCCTGGGTCGGGAGCTGGATCTGCGTATGGGTCACGCACGCACGCTAGCCGAAAGCGCGGCCGCGCGACAAGCCGGGCGTGCCCGCCGCCCATGAGGGCCCGCGAGCGTGGTCGCCGGCGAGCTCGAGCTTGCGAGAGGCCGCGGCCCTGGTCTCGACATGTCTCTCACGACATGTCTTTATAGACATAAAAAATGCGCTCGGCTTGCGCGCGCGTCATGCTCGCGGCTCGCCTTCGCGCCCGTGGCGGCCGCCGTCGGCGTGGTACCGTGGCGCCGCCATGTCCGAAGCGATACCGCCCGAGCTGCGCGCCAGAGTGGAGGCGTTCGTCGTCAAGAAGCCGGCCGCGCGCGAGCTCATCGACAAGCTGTACGCCAAGCACGCTGCCGCGCCGACGGCCGACGAGCGGCGGTCCATCGAGGGCCTGCTGCGCAGCCTCGTCACCCCGAGCCGCCTCGGCCTGTGGATCTGGGGCGCCATCCTCCTGTTCGTCGCCTTCGTGCTCGGCAGCATCTACTTCTCCGAGCGCCAGCAGCAGGCCGCGCTCGAGCGCAGCGTCCCGGCCGTCGCCCTGGTCAAGCGCATGGAGGACGGCGACTGCCTGATCGGCACCGAGCGCAGCCGCTGCCTCCGGTTCGAGCTCGAGGTCCACCGCGAGGGCGCCGCGCCCTACACCGGCTCGCTCACCCACGATCTCGGCCTCGAGTGGATGTCGCGCGTGCAGCCGGGCTCGTGGCTGACCATCGGCGTCAACCCCGACGACCCCAACGATCTGGTGTTCGACGAGCGGGCGCTGGCCGTCGCCCCGCCCCAGCCGCCGGCGCAGTGACATGTCTCTCGGGACATGCCCTTTCAGACATACCCCGAGAGCCATCCACGCCGATCACCCGCCGCCCGGCTCGATCGACAGCCCGAGGTAGATCACCGACGGGTCGCCCGGCAGGAACGTGATCACCGTGTCGTGCCACATGTTGTGCGTCAGCGTGATCGCGTCCTCGGCGTGGTCGTAGCGGTAGAGGTCGGTCCCATAGCCCTGGAAGTTGGAGCCGAACACGAAGTAGAGCACGTCGGGGTCGGTCGGGTGGGCGAACAGGTGGTTGCCGTTGTAGAGCGTGGCCTCGTCGGCGTCGATCACCGCGGTGAACGTCTTGCCGCCGTCCTCCGAGCGATACACGTGGCGATGGGTCTGGGCATCGGGGTCCTCGAGGTCGAGGCCCTCGACCCACACGATGTCGCCCTGGGCCGGCGACACCACCAGGTTGAAGCCGTTGGCCGCGCCGGGGCTGAGCCCGGTCGCGCTCTGCCAGCCCTCGCCGCCGTCGTGCGAGACCAGCACGCCCTCGGCGAGCGCGCCGAACAGCACGTGGTCGAGGTCGTTGGGGTCGAACGCGGCGCGGTACGCCAGCGAGCCGGCGAACGCCGGGATCCCCTGCGGCGCCCAGGTCATGCCGGCGTCGACCGAGTCCCACACGCGCCCGGCCGAGTCGCCGATCCGCACATGATCGGGGTCGCTCGGATCGACGCCGAGGCCGACGATCCCCTCCTGCCCCGCGGGGGAGCTCAGCTTTTGGATCACCTCGTCGTCGACCCGCACGATCGCGTCGTTGTTGTCGCCGTACGCATAGGCCCGGGTCTCGCCAGCCGCGTGCAGCCGCACCGCCGGCGCGTTCGGGTTGCCGGCCGCGCCGATCGAATGCCACGAGCAGCCGGCGTCGCTCGACGCCAGGATCTGCTGGCCCGAGCCGGCCAGCATCGCCCCCGGCTTGCCGAGCGCGACCAGCCCGAAGGTGTAGGTCACCGGCTTGATCTGCTGATCCATCGGCGCCAGGGTGGCGCCCTGGTCGGAGCTGAAGGTCACCGCGCCGGTCCCGGTCACCGAATCACAATTCGGCGGCTGCCAGCCCTCGCCCGGCCCGGTCGTCGAATCGCCGGTGTCGCTGGTGCTGGTATTGCTGGTGCTGGTATCGCTGGTGCTGGTGCTGTCTTCGGTCGTCGCGGTCGTGTCGACCGCCGTGCTCACCGTCGTCGGCTCCACCGAGGTCTCCGTGCCGGTCGGCTCGACCGAGGTCGTCGTCGTGCTGGTCGGCGCCTCGGTCGTCGCTTCGGTGGTCGCGGTGGTCGGCTCCTGCGATGTCTCGCTGGCCCCCATGGTCGTGGTGGTGGTCGGATCGGTGTCGCTGCCGGACTGGCCGACCGGAAGGTCGGAGGTGCACGCCGCGAGCAAGCACGCGGGGCCGGTCAGCAGCAGGAGTCGCAGGGAGTTCAAAGTTACGGGCGAGTAAGTCATGACGGGGTCTCTCGTTGCGAGTGTGTTTCCCGCCCGCGCCGGCTGCCATTAATCGATCGTCGCCGACCCCTCCGGCGATGCAGCCACCGGGCACGCCGCGCGGACCCGCTCGCGGTAGGCCGAGCGCGGGTAGGCGCGCACGAACGCCTGCTGCGCGCGCTCACCTCGCTCGCGCTCGCCGGTGCCGCACAGCCCCACCACGCGCAGCGCCTCGCGCTCCTCGACCAGGCTGCCGCGCGCGAACTCCCGCGCGTGCGCCTCGATCGCCGCCAGCGCTTCGCCAGGCCGATCGGCGTCGAGGGCGTCCTTGATCCGCTGGATCAACATCAATTCCTCGAGCACCGGATCGCCCTGCTCCCCGCGGGCCGGCGGGTGGTCCGCCGCGACGGGCCGCCTGTCCCGCGCCGACCGCCGCGGCGCCGGATCCGCCAATCCTGCGGCCTGCTGCTCGCGCGAGTCACCCGCGGCCTGCTGCTCGCGCGAGTCACCCGCGGCCCGCTCGCCCGAGTCACGCGCGGCCTGCTCGCTCGAGTCACTCGCGGCCTGCTGCTCGCTCGAGTCACTCGCGGCCCGCTCGCCCGAGTCACTCGCGGCCCGCACGTGCTGCTCGTTCGCCATCGGTGCGACGACCCCCTGCGCTGGCTCGGAGCGCTGCGGATCCATCAACATATCGGCGGGCCCGCGCGCCGCCTGATGCCGCGCGCCGACCAGCCAATAGGAGGACGTGCCGATCAACGCCAACGCCGCCGCGACCGCCAACCATCCAGATCGAATCGTACGACCACGCCGTGCCGGCGGGCGCAGCGGGATCACCGTGGCCGAGCGCTCCGCCGCCGCTGCCATCAAGGCTGCGGCCATGCGCTCGCGGGCCGCCTCGGCCGGGCGCTCGCGGTCGCGATACGCGGCGACGAGCTCGGGCGTGGTCCATTCGTCGCTCATGCGGGCCTCCGTTGGTCGCGCGCGTGCAGCCGCAGCCGGAATCGCTCGAGTTTGGCCCGCGCCGCGCGCAGCCGCGAATACACCGTGCCCAGCGGGACCGCCAGCGCCTCGGCGATCTCTTCGGCGGTCATCTCCTCGATCTCCGTCATCTGAAACACCAGGCGCTTCTCGAGATCGAGCTCGTCGAGGAACGCCTGCATCAATTCGGCCGCCTGGTGCACCCGCACCGTCGCGTCGGGCTCGCGCGGCGTCGCCTGCGGCTCCGGCAACGCCGCCAGCCGGCGCTCGCGGCGGGCGTAGCTGCGCTTGTCGTGCAACACCAGGTTGCGGGTGATGCCGAACAGCCACGCCCGCACCGACGACCCCGGCCGGAATGTCGCCAGTCGGTGGTGCACGCAGAGGAACACCTCCTGCGTGACGTCCTCCGCGGCGTCGGCGGGGATCCCCAGGCTCCGCGCGATCCGCCACACGTAGTCCACGTGCGCGCGATAGATCTCCATCAGCGCCGGCGCGCGCGCCTCTGCCGACTCGGGCGCGTCGGCGGCAGGCGGCTCGGCCAGGGGCATCATGCGCGCCTGCTTTCCCGCCGGCCGGCGCTGCCATTAATATAATTATAAATATAAATGAGAATGCAGCGCGACCTCGCGCAGGCGCGGCGCTCTGTCCTCGCCTTCCTCTTCAAAAGAGGCGGGCCTCCAGCTGCAGCCCGGCGCGCATGCCCACGGCGCCGAGGCGGAAGATCGGCTCGCGGTTGTAGAGGAGGTTCGGCCGGTGCAGCGGCACCACCAGCTCCGCGTGGACCTGCAGCGCTCCGCGGCCTCGCAGCGCCCGCGGGGCCCAGGCCAGCGCCCCGCCGACCAGCGCCCCGCCCCACCAGGTTCTCCTCTCGAGATCGACCTCGCTGCCGAACCCCGCCGCCCGCAGCGCCCCGAACTCGAGGCCGAGCCCCGCCTGCAGCTCGACCGGCCCGACCCGCCGCACTGGCCCCGCCCGCAGCGACGCGACGTGCAGCGACAGGTCGGCGCCGATCTGCCGCTCCTCGGCCCAGCGCGCCGGGCTGCGAAACCACCGCGCGTAGCCCAGCGCCACCCGCAGCCGCGGCCACGCCACGCCCACCGCCGCCGTCAGCCCCGCCGTCGCCCGCGGCAGCACACCCACCGCCAGCGCCGGCCCGACGTGCACGAAGGCGCGCACCCGCACCGCCGCCGAACGCGGCCCACCGTCGGCCCCGCGCTCACTCCCCTGCCCCGCGCGCCCGTGCCCATCGCTCTCCGTCGCGCCGTCAGCCCCCGCCTCGCGCCCGCCCGTCGCTGCACCTGCCGCGCGCTCGCGCCCCCTCGCCTCGAACCCCGCCGCGCGCTCGCGCCCGCCCGATTCGCCCACGCCCATCCCCGCCGCATCCTCGCGCCCATAGCTCGCCCTCTCGTCCCCCTGCGCCGCGCGCCCGCGCCCCTCGCTCCCTGCGCCGCCGTCCCCCGCTGCGCGCCCGCGCCCCTCGTCTCCCGCCTCGCCCTCCCCCTCCCCCTCGCGCACCGGCACCGGCACCGCTTGCGGCATGCCCTCCGGCCCCGCGGGCGGCCCCACCAACGCGATGCCGACCAGCAGCGCCGTCGCGTTCGCCGTCGCCTCGCAGTCGTGAAGCGTCAGCCGGCGCTCCGTCGCCCCGTCGCGGCCCGAGAACACCACCACCAGCAGCCAGCCCGCGCCCTGCTTCTCGACCCGCGCGCGCACGGCCGTCACCGCGGGCGACACCGGCCGCGCGCCCACCACCTCGCCGATCCGCCGCGCCACCCGCTCCGCCGAGGGGCAGCCCGCCGGCGCCTCCCAGCCGATCGTCGGCATCGCCACCGCCCGCGCCGGCAGCAGCCCGAGCAGCCCGGCCAGCGCCGCGATCCGGCCGCGACGCGCGCGATCACGACTCCTGGGCTGCTGCGGGCTGCGCACGCTCGTCCGCGGTGTACCACCTGCGCCGGGCCAGCGCCCGGCGCCGAGTCGCGACGCGCGCCCGAGAATCACCGCATCCGCCGACACCCCGCGCATGTCGCCCGGCGACCCGCGAATCATGGCACTCGCGACCGGCGACAAAAGCGAAGACCATCGATTTCCGACTCACGCCAATCGAGCCTATCGCCATACCGATCATCTCGCCCGATTCGAGCGCACCGCCGATCCGCGACCCCGATAGCTCCACCATGACGTGAAGCCTCCCCGCGCGCGCATTCGCGCCAATTGCGCCGCCGTCGTCCGCAAGCTCGCGCCGATCTCGCGGCGCAGCGAGCCCTGCCGCTCGCGACTGCCCGCGCGCTCGCCTCCTCGTCCGCGCATTGACAGGCTCGGCGCGTGTGCCACGAGTTCCGCGGAGAAGACCATGGCCAACGCATCGAAGCGCGACGAGAAGACCGAACAGCGGCCGGAGCAGACCCAGAAGCCGCCGGGCAAGGAGTCCGCCATGGACCCGCGGCCCAAGTTCCGCCGGCCCGAGTACCGCGGCAGCGGCAAGCTCGAGGGTCGCGTCGCGCTCGTCACGGGCGGCGACAGCGGCATCGGCCGCGCCACCGCCGTGCTGTTCGCCCGCGAGGGCGCCGACGTCGCCATCGTCTATTTGAGCGAGGACGCCGACGCCCGCGAGACCGCCGCCCAGGTCGAAAAAGAGGGCCGCGTCTGCCTGTCGATCCGCGGCGACATCGGCGACTCCAAGTTCTGCGACCACGTCGTCCGCCAGGTCACCGACCGCTTCGGTCGCCTCGACATCCTCGTCAACAACGCCGCCGAGCAGCACCCCCAGGACAAGCTCGAGGACATCGACGACGCCCAGCTCGAGAAGACCTTCCGCACCAACATCTTCTCGATGTTCTTCCTGACCCGGGCCGCGCTGCCGCACCTGCGCGAGCAAGACGGCGCCTGCGTCCTCAACACCACCTCCGTCACCGCCTACCGCGGCAGCGGCGGCCTGCTCGACTACAGCGCCACCAAGGGGGCGATCGTCGCCTTCACCCGCTCGCTCGCCGCCAACCTCGCCAAGGAGGGTATCCGCGTCAATGCCGTCGCGCCTGGCCCGATCTGGACCCCGCTGATTCCTTCCACCTTCGAGCCCGAGAAGGTCGCCTCGTTCGGCAGCGACAGCCCGCTCGGCCGCGCCGGCGAGCCCGAGGAGTGCGCCACCTGCTTCGTCTTCCTCGCCAGCGCCGACGCCTCGTACATGACCGGCCAGGTTCTCCACCCGAATGGCGGCGCGATCGTCAACGGCTGAGCGGCTCGCGGCTGCCCTCGCGCTCGCCTGCGCCTGCGGCCTGCCCCGCGATCCCGAGCGCACCGCCGAGCGCGTCGCCGCCCACGGCCTCCGCGTCGGCGTCGTGCTCGAAGCGCCGTGGGCCTGTCGGCTCGGCGTCGATTCGCTGGCCGGCGCCGAGGTCGAGCTCGTGCGTCGATTCGCCCGCATGCGCGGCCTGGACATCACCTTCACGCGCGGCGGCGAGACCCGCCTGCTCGCCGCCCTGCGCCGCTTCGAGCTCGACCTCGTGATCGGCGGCCTGCTCGCCGACAGCCCTTACGCCGCCACCGTCGGCTTCACCCGCGGCTATCACGAGGCCGACGACGGTGACCACGTGCTGGCCGTCCCGCCGGGCGAGAACGCCTGGACCATGCAGCTCGAGGCCTTCCTCGCCGGCGCCGACGTCGACGCCGCGCTCGCTCGCGGCCGGGCCGACTGCGAGGCCACGTGAGCGAGCGCTGGGACCGGACCCCGGCGCACGAGCTCTCGCCCGCCCGCGAGCCGGCGATGCGCCGCGCCGTGCGGGTCGAGGTCGTCTCGCTGATTTATTTCGCCACCGCGATCGGCTTCACCGCCGTCGTCATGGGCGAGTCGCAGGCCATGAAGTCGGTGTGGATCGACGACATCCTCGGCGTGGTCCCGCCGATCGCCGTGTTGATCGCCGCTCGCCTGCGCCGGCGCGAGGCCACCGACGCCTACCGCTACGGCTATCACCGCGCCGTCACCATCGCCTTTTTGGTCGCCGCCGTGGCCCTCCTCGGCTTCGGCCTCTACCTGCTCGCCGAGGGCCTCTACACCCTCATCCGCGCCGAGCGGCCGACCATCGGCACCGTCACCGTGTTCGGCCGCGACCTCTGGCTCGGCTGGCTCATGCTCGCCGCCCTGGCCTGGAGCGCCGTGCCGACGCGGATCCTCGGGCGCATCAAGCTCCGCCTCGCCGAGGAGCTGCACGACAAGGCGCTCTACACCGACGCCCTCATGAACAAGGCCGACTGGATGACCGGCGCCGCCGGCATCCTCGGCGTCATCGGCATCGGCCTCGGGCTGTGGTGGGCCGACGCCGCGGCCGCCTGCGCGATCGCCCTCGACATCACCCGCGACGGTGTCCGCAACCTCGCTGCCGCCTTCGCCGACCTCATGGACCGTCGCCCGCGCGACGTCGCCTGCCGCTGCGACGACCCCTTGCCCGAACGCATCACCGGCGCGTTGCTCGCCCTCCCGTGGGTCCGCAGCGCCTCCGTCCGCCTGCGCGAGCACGGCCACGTCCTCGTCGGCGAGGCCTTCGTCGTGCCCGCCGACGAGGCCGACCCGCTGGCGCGCACCCTACAAATCGGCGCCGTCGCCCGCGCCCTCGACTGGCGCCTCACCGACCTCACCGTCCAGCTCGTCCCCGCCTTGACCCGCGACGACGACGACGACTGCGAAGCCTGACCGCGCCTCGACATCGGCACGGGCCGCGAGCGCCATCCGGCGCGGCTTCTCCCGTCCCTGGCCAGCATCCCGCCGTTCCGTGGCGGCCCCCGTCGTGATTCGTCGGCCGCCGTGGCGCATGCAAGATTTCGCCGCACCCGCCATCCTGACAAACATGCGTCGCGGCTCCCCGTTCGTCCTCGCCCTCGCCCTCGCCTGCGGCCCCGATACTGCCAGTGACAGCGAGACCGCCGGCACCGGCGAGCCCGGCACCACCAGCGGCGGCGACAGCACCGACGGCCACGGCACCACCGACGACGGCACCACCGACGCCTCGCCGATGACGACGACCGCCGCCACCACCACGACCGCCGCCACCACCACCGACCTCACCACCGACGACCCCGCCACCAGCACCACGGCCCCGCCCGTCGTGGAATGCACCGAGATCGCGCTCGCCGACCCGTTGCTCGAGCAGTACATGCGCCTGCGCCTCGAAGTCCCCGAGGGCCCGATCCCGGTCGACCTCGCCGCAGCGCTCGACAGCATCGGGGTCAGCAGCAAGGTCGCCTCGCTGGCCGGCATCGAGTGCTTCACCGGCCTCGTCGAGGTCACCTTCTACTCCTCCGACATCGCCGACCTCGGCCCGCTCGCCGGCCTCACCAACCTCACCCACCTGCAGGTCTCGAGCGCCCAGGTCACCGACCTGGCCCCTCTCGCCGGCCTCTTCCAGCTCGAATCCCTCAACATCTCCGGCAACCCGATCGCCTCACTCGCCCCGCTCGCCGGCCTGCCGCTCAAGAGCCTGAGCGGCGCCGGCCTGCCGGGCCCCGACCTCACCGGCCTCGGGAAGATCGTCACGCTCGAAGAGCTCAACCTCGGCGGCGCCGCATTGACCGACCTCGGCGAGCTCGCCCCGCTCGTCAACCTCCAAACCCTCGCCCTCTACGCCAACGACCTCACCGACATCTCGCCGCTCGCCGGCCTCACCACGCTGCAGCAGCTCAACCTGCAGGACAACAAGCTCGCCGACCTCGCCGCCCTCGCCGACATGGCCGCCCTGCAGCTCCTCGACCTGAGAAAGAACCTCGTCGCCGACCTCGCCCCGCTCGCCGACCTCGGCGCTCTCACCGTGCTCCGGGCCGAGAACAACCTCATCGCCGACCTCGCCCCGCTCGCCGGCCTGACCGCGCTCGTCGACCTCGAGCTCTCGAACAACGAGATCGTCGACCTCACCCCGCTCGCCGGCCTTCACGCGCTCACCGACCTCGATCTCGACTTGAACCACATCGTCGAGGTCACCGCGCTCGCCTTGCCCGCGCTCACCGACCTCGACCTCTCCGACAACCAGATCGTCGACCTCGCCCCGCTGCTCGGCGCGCCCGTGCTCGACAGTCTCGATGTCTCGCGCAACCCGTTCTCCCCCAGCCTGAACAGCCTGGCCTCGCACCCGGCGCTGCAGTCCGTCCTGGCCGACGACGCCGGTCTCTTCGCGGTGCCCGAGTTCGCCACCGCCGGGCTCTTCTACCTCTCCCTCGCGGGCAACGCGATCGTCGACCTCGCCCCGCTGGCTGCCTATCAATCGCTCGGCTACATCGACCTCGCCGGCAACAGCATCACCGGCCTGGCGTCGATCCTCGACGACCCATGGCTCAGCACATGCGACTCCGTCCGCATCGAGGGCAACCCGCTCGACGCCTTCACCCTCTCGACCACGGTCCCCCAGCTGTGCGAGTTCCCGGTCGACGTCCAGGTCACCGGCCTCGACCCGTGCTGGGACTGCTTCGATCACAACTGAGCCCGCGCGCCGAAGATGACTTGGACCGCGCGCCTAGACCTTCCGTCGTCGTCGAGGTGCCGGGCTCCGTCGCACCTTCCGTCGTCGGTGCGTCGCCGGTGACCGGGGTCGTGTCGGATTCGGTTCCCGGCCCCGGCCCCGGGTTCGAATCGGTATAGACTCCTGGGTCGCCTGCATGGGACAGCCCGTGGCTCCCACGAACGAGGTGATGAGTACGAGATGGAAATAGAGCTTCGCAGCACGTGTGGATGACATCGAACAGGTAATTTCCCGGCCGTCGCAATTTCGTGGGCGTCCGAAAATTCTTTCGGCGCACTTCGAAGCTCCGCTCGAACGACGCGCCCGGGGCCGCCTCGATGGATAGCTCCTCGGCGGCGTTCGCCAGCCGGCGGGCGGGGTCGAATGCCAGACCGTCCCCGCCGCGCATCGCCGCAGCCCGCGCTGTCGACCGCACGGAATCGGCGGCCGAAGCCGTCCTCGTCCTTCGGCTGCGCCGGCTTCGCCGCGCTGGCGCGCTTTCGTCCGGGCTCGCGCTCCTCGGGCCCAACAATCACCGCACGCGGTCGTCGGGCGCGCCTGCTGAAGCGGCGAGAAAGAAGAGACAGGAGGTCAGCATGTTCCGCGGCTTCGCACATGTCTGGACGATCGTCGGCCTCGCCCGGGACCTGAAGCGCCGCGCGCCGCTCCCGCTGCAGGTCGCCGAGGAACGGGTAGTGCTGTTCCGGGACGGAGAGGGGCGGGCCTGCGCGCTCGTCGATCGCTGCCCGCATCGTGGCGTGCGGCTGTCGCTCGGCAAGGTCGAGGGCGGATGCCTCGAGTGCCCGTTCCACGGCTGGCGCTTCGCTGGCGACGGTAGCAACCAGCTCGTCCCGTGGAACCCGGACGCCAGGCGCGAGCGACTCGGCGCGACGCCGTTGCCCGTGCTAGAGCGCGGCGGGCTCCTGTGGTTGTACACGGCCCCCGGGCTCGCGGCGCCGTCGGAGCCCGACGTCCCCGACGTGCTGCAGCGCGACGGCCTCGCACTCAACAGCGTCACCATGCCGTTCGCCGTCCACTGGACGCGCGTCATGGAAAACTCGCTCGACTGGCCGCACCTCCCGTTCGTCCACCGGCGGACGCTCCGCGACGCCCTGCCGCTCCGTCCCGGCTCGCGGCTCGACATCTCCTGGGAGGATCGGCCGTGGGGCGGTCGGACAGCGACCGCGATCGACGGCGTCGCCCAGCCGATCACCCTCGACTATCGCTTCCCCAACACGATGCATCTGCACGTCCCCTCCGGCAGACGCATCTTCGAGCTGATCTTGAGCGTGCTCCCCGTCGACGACACGACCACCCACATGATCATGGTGACGATCCGCGACTACCTGCGGTCGCGCCTGTTCGATCGCTACTTTGCCCTCGCCAGCCGGAAGATCGGCGGCGAGGATCGAGTCGTCATCGAGACCTCGCTGCCGCGAGAGGTCCCGCCCGTCGGCGAAGAGCGTTCGGTCCGCACCGACGAGCCGACCCTGCGGTTCCGCAAGCTCTACCGCGACCGCCTGATGGGCTCGTTCGCCGGCGAGTCGGATCGTTAGGCGAACAGCCGCAGCAGCAGCGCGTCGAGCAGCGCTCGCAGCCCGCCCGGCTCGCCGACCGCGAAGCTCTCGCCGTCCAGCGCCCAGCGCGGCTCGCCGACCCGCACCCATGCTCGCGCGCCCGCGCGTGGATCCTCTTGATGGGCCGCGAACACCACCAGCCCGCGCGGCGGCGTCTCTTGCCAGTCGCTCACCGTCGCCAGCGTCACCCGTCGGTGCGCCAGCTCGTCGGCCAGCGTCATCGCCATCAGCCGCGCCTCCTCCTCGGCCGCCTCCGCGTCGGCCTTGCCGCTCGCGCGCCAGCGCAGGTGCAGCTCCGCCCCCGCCGGCCCGAACACCTGCATCATGTCAGCCTGCAGCCGCAGCACCGCCGCGTCGACCAGCACCAGCGTCTGCGCGTCGAGCTCCGGGTGCTTGTGACGCTGGTCGAGCGGCCGCTCGACGACCACGGTCACGCGCCGCCGTTGATCGAACAGCGGGCTCTCATCCCGGGTGTAGAACAGCAGCTCGCCCTGAGCGAACCGCACGTCGAAGAGATCGATCTCCCCCAATTCCTCGCGCCCCGAATCGACATACGCCACCTCGCTGCGCACCAGATTTTCAAACCGCCCGCGGGTGCTCAGCGCATCGAAGCCGCCGGCCGGGTAGTGGCTCGCGTCCTCCTCCTCGACCGCCACCTCCTGCGCCCGCCGGCGCACCGCCATCGCGATCCCCGGGCTCACCCCGCCGATCGCCGCCGTCGCCCGATGCAGCTCGCGCAGCGCCAGCCGGCTCGACTCGTTGGGAAGGTCGGCCAGATGCGCCAGCTCCCACAGGTCCTCCGGCGAGAACAGCTTGCCCTCGCCGAGCCGGCCCACGA
Organism: Nannocystis bainbridge; assembly: GCF_028368995.1. Taxonomy (GTDB): domain Bacteria; phylum Myxococcota_A; class Polyangia; order Nannocystales; family Nannocystaceae; genus Nannocystis; species Nannocystis bainbridge. Next base: position 3,379,174 of record NZ_JAQNDL010000001.1, read on the forward strand.
TCGCCGCCCGGATCGCCAGCGCCCAGCCGCGCCAGTTCGCATCGACCGGCGGCTCCTGCCACGCCCCGTGGCGCGCCGGCCACGACTCGACCAGCGCCAGCGCCTCGCGCCACGACGAGCGCAGGATCGCCGGGTTGCCCGCGTCGAGCTCGGCGTCTCGCGCGGCTGTCCCGAGGGCCAGGCCGATCGCGTGCGCCAGCGCCCGCGGCTGCAGCTCGCCCGACAGCGCCGCGATCGCCACGTGCGCGTCGCCCACGCTCGCATCGAGCACCCACCTGCCGAGCACCCGATCCTCGTACGCCAGTCGCTCCGCTCGCTCCTCCTCCGGCCAGTCGGCCAGGTCGCGGCTCGACGCGAACGCGAACGCCCGGCCCTCCACCAGCAGCGTCCCGAGGTCGTGCACGAGGTCGAGCGGCAGCGCGTCGTGGCCCTCCTCCCACAGCGCGCGCAGCCAGCCGAGCGCCGGCGGCAGCGACTCTGCCCGCGAGCCGCCGTAGCCGCTCACGTAGGCCCACGCCTTCAGCGCCGGCAGCAGTTCTTCGCGGCTCAGTCGCCGGCCCACGCCGTCACCCGCCGAGCCCCAGCAGCGCCTTGACCTTGCTCGCCACCACCGGGATCTCGTCGCGGCGGTTGCCCACGTACGCCAGCAGGTTCAGGTCCGAAGTCTGCACCGCCCCGCCGTGATTGAGGAACGCCTGCGTGCGAATGACTTTGTAGAGCTTGACCAGCTTGCGGTCGCTGACCATCACCTTGTCCTCCGTCTCGAGCGCCCGCACGATCCGCCGCATCTCCGCGAACACCGGTCGCGGGAACCACTGCGCCCGGTCGCGGCCCGGCTCGCGGCCCATCCCGAAGCTCAGGTCCATGAACCGCTTGAGCTTGAGGAAATCGTCGAGCGACGCCGCCCCGCGGGTCCACGGCTTGTGCCCGCTCGCCCGGTACGACTCGTTCATCACCCCCGCGTCGATCAGCTCCTCGAAGTGGCGGTCCTTCACCGGCTTCGTCTCGATCTTGAGGATGAAGCGGTCGGCCATCGCCTCGAGCTCGCTCTGGTCGGGGATGTCGTTGGTCGCCGCGAACAGCATCACCAGCCGCACCGGCGTCGGCTGCCCGTCCTGGTAGAACTTGCGCTCGTTGAGGATCGTCAGCAGCGTGTTGAGGATCGCCGAGTTCGACTTGAAGATCTCGTCGAGGAACGCCACCCGGCAGTCGGGCAGCATCCCGCGGGTGCGCCGGAGGTAGCGGCCCTCCTTGAGCACTGCGATGTCGATCGGCCCGAGGATCTCGCTCGGTTCGGTGAACTTCGTCAGCATGTACTCGAAGTAATCACCGGCCCCGAGCCCCAGGCTCTCGGTCAGCTTGACCACCAAGTCGCTCTTCGCCGTGCCCGGCGGCCCCACCAGCAGCAGCGGCTCCTGGGCCACCGCGCACAGGATCGCCAGATCGATCTCCTCGTCGCGGGCCACGAAGTACTCCTTCAGCCCGCGGCGGTGCTGCTGGATCCGCGTGCGGATGTCGTCGATCTCGGGCTCGAGCTCCTCTAGCGTCCACATACTGCGCTCCAGTCGGTGACGATGCGCCGCCGCAGCGCGTGCTCCTCCTGGTCGAGGAACCCCTGCACGCGGTCGCTGTGGCGAGTGCGGCTGTCGGCCAGGCTGTCGACGACAGACTCCAAGATCAGGATCTTGTGCGTATCGTAATAGCGGCTGGTGGTGAAGGTGTCGCGGAACACCGGCAGCTTGGCGACGAACCGGCGGAACCGCTCGACCCGCGGCGAGTTGGGCCAGTGCCGCAGCGCCTGCGCCACCGCCAGCCCGCCCTGGGCCCGCGTCACGTAGTCTAGCCCGTTGCCGAGCACCTGCGTGCAGAGCGTGTCGAGCACCTCGTCCGCGACCCGCTCCTCGCCGATCTGCACGAACCCGGTCGCCACCGTCGCCGACAGCGCGATCTGGTCGCCCGACGTGTACGCGTGCACCCGCGCCAGCGCCTCGAGCAGCGCCCGCGCCGGCTCGAGCCCGCCGAACCGCCGCAGCGCCGCCAGCCCGCGCTGCGTCGCCCGCACCAGCTCGCGCGCCGACCCCAGCTTGTCGCTGCGGGCGATGTTCACCAGCGCCTCGAGCAGGCGCCCGAGCATCGCGTCGTCGCCCAGGCTCGCCGCCCCGTGGATGCACGCCGCCACCGCCTCCGCGCGGTGGCTCAAGATCTGGATGTTGGCGAGGCCCGGCTCCGCGTTCGCGAGCACCTCCGCCACCACCGCGTCGCTGCCGCTCGCCAGCGCCCGGCGCACGCACACGTCGACCGCCTCCGCGATCAAGTAATCGAACGACCGCGCCCCGGCCGACACCTCGCGCGCCACCACCTCCGCCAGCCCACTCACGTCGACCCCCGGCGGCAGCTTGAAGCGCGTCGCCCGGCTCGCCGCCGCCTCCTCCACGGGGCCCGTGCGCAGCCACATCGACCGCTTCTGCAGCCACAGCACCGCCTGCTGGGCCCGCGGCTCGCGGATGCCCTCGACGGTCCGCGCCACCTCGGCCGCCCACACCTCCGCGCTGCCGCCCGAGCTCTCGTGGGCCAGCCGCGCCATGTACAGCCGGAACAGCGCGCGGTTGGGGATCTCGTGCACGTCGAGCTCGAGCTCGACCGGCGCCACCAGCTCGTGCGCCAGCCCGCGGGCCCCGAGCCGCGCGAACCCGACGGCGAAGATCAGCCGCAAGAAGGCCGTCGGCGCGTCCATGTCGGGCAGCCCCGCGTGCACCGCCTCGTGCCACATCGCCTCGAGCGCGATCAGCTGGCCCTGCTGCAGGCGGTCGGCCCGGGCCTCGCTGGTCTCCTCGCTCGCGTCTTCCCCCTCGCGCGCCAGCGCGTGGCGCACGAACCGCGGCAGGTCGTGCAGCTCGCTCAGCCCGCGCTCGTTGATCCCGCCGAGGATCGCCTCCTTCGCCCGCGTGACCCCGAGGCGGTCGCGCGCGTGCCGGTGCCATCCTGCCAGCACCGCCCACGCCAGCCGGCGCGACACCGGCAGCCGCGGGTCGGCGAAGATCGGCAGCGCCAGCTGCATCAACTCGTCGGCCGGGAACCGCTGCGCCGCCACCCGGGCCACCAGCGACGCGCCCAGCCGGCTCGCCTCCGCCGGCGTGCGCCGGTCGGCCACCACCCACTCCGTCAACGCGTCGTCCGAATCACTGCCGCGGATCGCGACCATCAATCGCTCGGCCAGCCGCGCGTCGTACGGCGGCCCCGCGTGCAGCAGCGCCATCTCGAAGCAATCGGCCGCCTCGTCGCCCTCGCCGAGCTCCGCCTTGATCTCGCCCAGCTCCTGCCACACCTCGGGCTCGTCGCAGCCGCCCGCGACCACCCGCCGCTCGAGCGTGCGCACCTGCTCTCGCAGCGCCCGCAGGTGCGCCGCCGCGTCGAAGTCGACAGCGCTCGCCACCTCCTCGACCACCTTCGGCTTCGGCGGCGGCGCCCGCTTGATCGGCGCCTCGCGCGGCCCCGGCTTCTTCGGCGCCGGCTGCCGCACCTCCTTCGGCCACTCGATCGTCACCTCCGGGAACTCGAACACGCTGCGCTCGAGCAGCTTGTCGAGCTCGAGCCGGCGGTCGGTCGCCACGTAGTCGATCCACCGCTGCAGCGGCTGCTCGTCGACCGCCGCGATCGTCACCACCCGCGGCCCGTCGCGGTCCTCCGTGATCACCACCGCGTGCGCCCGCTCGAGCCCCAGCAGCGCCCGCAGATCGTCGCGCCGCAGCACCGGCATCAGCCGCCGCCCCGTCGGCACATAAAGATTGTCGGCCCCCGCCACCTGCGAGTAACCCGGTACCCCGAGCGTATCGCTGACCCGCCCCGCCATGCGCGGCACCCCCGGCCGCACCCGCTCGCGCAGCAGGTACACCGTCCCGTCCGCGCCCGTCAGTCGCCCCACCGTCAGCCGCGACAGCTCGTCGCTCGTGCTCACCTCGATCAGCGGCTCGAGCTCGAGCAGCTGCTCAGACGTCAGCAGCCACAGATCCGGATCGACCATCGCCGCCGGCGCCAGCCGGATCGGCACCCGGAACCGCACCTCCGACGCGATCGAAGTCAGCGCCACCCGCGGCGCCTCCAGCTCCGGCGCCACCGCGTCGAGGATCGCCCGCACCCGCCACTCCGCCGAAGTACGCAGCCACGCGCCGTCGCGGTCGACCAGCGCCGCCTGGTTCGTCCGCGCCAGCGAGGCCGCCGCCGGCCCCGGGCTCGCATGTTCGAAGGACCAGGCGACCCATAGCGGACTGCCACCATTGCGTCCGTACACCGCGACCTCGTCGCCGCCGTCGCGCGCCGCCATCATCAAGTAGATCGGCGGCGCCTTGACCTTGACCGCGAAGCGGCCCGCGCCCGCCTCGTCGACGAAGCTCACCACCTGCGCGTCCGAGCGCCCCAGCAAGAGCAGCCGCTCCAGCAGCCGCCGCGGCGCCTCCGAGTCGCTGCGCATCACGAACAGCGCCTCCTCGACCAGCGGCTCGCCCGGCACCCGCCGCAATCGCAGCGCCTCCACCAATCGCGGCGCGCTGCGCTGCTTCCACCAGCTCCAGCGCACCTGCCCCTCGCCGCGCAGCGGCCGGAGCACCAGCGTCTCGTCCTCCTCCGCCGCCGTCGCCAGCGGCAGCCCGCGCGGCATCAACCTGTCCGCGAGGACAGCATCGAGCGCCTCACAGGCGATCGCGCTGCCCGGCCCCGACATGTCGAGCATCACCGACCATGTCCTTTCGGCCAGGAACGGCGCCGCCTCGAGCAGCACCGCCAGCGTCGCCCCGTCGCTCGCCGTCCCTGTCAGCAGCAGGCAGTACCGCACGATCGCGCTCGCCCGTCTCGCCTCAGCCGCGCGCCTTGGCCTTGTCGCGCGCCGCCTCGTCGCTGGCCGCCGCGCCGGCCTTCGGCGCCTTCTCGACCACCACCCGGTCGACCGTCATCCCGCCGAGCACCTGCTCGAGCGGCCGACCGATCAGCCGCTCTGCCAGCGCCCGGTGGTCGCGCTCGTGCTCGTGCGGCAGCGCGTCGCTGTCCGACTCGTAGTGGATCACCACCTCGCGCTCGCCCGTGCGCGGGTTGTGGCGCAGACGGATCGTCACCTCAGCCATGGCTCTCTCCCTTCGTCAGCGCGCTCAGCTCGGCGCGGTCGAGCACCTTGCGCGTCAGCAGCGTCTCCGCCAGCGCCTCGAGCAGCCCCCGGTTGCCGGTCAGCAGCGCCTGCGCCCGCGCCAGCTCCTTCTCGAGGATCTCCGTCACCTCGGCGTCGACCCGCTCGCGGCGGCGCTCCGACATCGGCGTCCCGTGGCGCGGCGTATCGTCGAGGCGCACCAGCACCCCCGTGCTCGCGCCCATCCCGTACTCCTCGACCATCGCCCGCGCGATGCGGTTGACCTGCTGCAGATCGGTATGCGCCCCGATCGACACCTCGCCGAACACCAGCCGCTCCGCGCACATGCCCCCGAGCCCGACGCAGATGTCGGCGCGCATGTCGGCCGCCGTGATCGCGTACGGCCGCGCCCGCGCCGCGCGCAGCACGTAGCCGAGCGCCCCTTCCATGTCGGCCGCGATCGAGATCCGCTCCGGCGGCGTCGCGTGTTCGACCAGCATCGCCAGCAGCGCGTGCCCGGCCTCGTGGATCGCCACCACCCGCTCCTCCGACGGGCTCAGCACCACCACCGCCCGCGTCTTGCGTTGCAGCGCGCGGTCGATGTCCTCCGGCGCGAACTTCTTCTCGCCGGTGCGGATCGCCTGCCGCTTCAGCGCCCGGCACACCGCGTAGATGTGATCGCCCGTGAACGGCAGCCCACGCGCCCGCTCCGCCAGCCCCTCGGTGCGCCGCACCAGGTGCTCCTGCAGTTCGCGCGACAGCCCCAGCTCGAGCTTGCGGTCGTAGATCTCCACGATCTCGCGCCGGTCCTGCACCCCCGGCGCCGGGATCTCGATGAGGAACTCGAACCGCCCCGGCCGCAGCAGCGCCCCGTCGAGGCTCTCCAAGAAGTTCGTCGTCCCGACCACGAACACGCTCTCGCTGCCGCGGAACCCGTCCATCTCGGTCAGCAATTGATTCACCATCGAGTGCTCGACCCCCGAGCCCTCGTACGTCCCGCGCGCGTGGGCGAACGCGTCGATCTCGTCGAACACGATCACCGCCGGCGCGCTGCGGCGGGCCTGGCGGAACACCCGGCGCAGGTTCTCCTCGCTCTCGCCGACCCACTTCGACTTCAGCTCCGGCCCCGACACGATGATGACCGTCGCGTCCATCGCCGTCGCCATCGCCTTGGCGAAGTACGTCTTGCCGGTCCCGGGCGGCCCGTGAAAGATGATCCCGCGCGGCAGCAGCCCCTCGAGCGCCTGGATCTCGCCCTCGCTGCCGAGGCTGTCCTTGCGCCTCAGCAGGTCGAGCAGCTCCTCGCGCAGCCGCAGCTTGACCTCCGGATAGCCGCCGATGTCGCGCTCGAGGTCGACGTTGGGCAGCTCGACGTCCTCGCTGACCGTCTGTCGCCGCAGCTCGCGGTACACCTGCGCCGCCTGCGAGCGGCCCGGCATCGCTTCGCGCCGCAGCCCGACCGCTTGCATGAGCCGCCGCAGCCGCACCGGGTTGAGCCCCGAGACATACTTGTAGAGCGCGAACGGATCGAACTTGTCGGCGTCGATCGCCCTGGCCTCGCGCTGGGTCACGATCTTGGCCAGCGAATCGCGCGGCACCCCGACGATCTCGCGGCGGACCGCGAACACCCCCTCGATCACCCGCGGCAGCGGGAAGCTCGGGTCGCGGAAGCCCAGCAGCACCGCCTCCGGGTTCTCGTACAGCAGCGGGATCGCCTCGCGCGCCTCCATCGTCAGGCTCGTGTGCGTCGTCGTCAGCACGTCGAGGTGCAGCAGCACGATGATCGTGCGCTCGACGCTGCCGCGGATCGCCGTCGTCAGCTGCGTCAGCATCACCGCCAGGTTGCCGCGGCTCTCCTCGCCCTCGCGCGGGCGCCCGTCGACGATCACGATCTGCGGCCCGCGCTCCCTGCCCGCCCCGCCGCGCAGCCGCGCGCGCACGGCCAGATACACGTGCAGCGCCAGCTCCTTGTCGCACTCGACCAGCACGCTCATCCCGCGACGCAGCCGCTCCTCGATGAACGTCACGTCCTGCGCGCATGCCATCTCGACCGCGTCCTCGACCCGCACCTCGCCCGGCAGGCCCTCGATCGGCTCCGTGCGGCGCACGCTAGACCCGCACCTTGATCGTCAGCTCGAGCTCGCCGTCGGCCCCGCGGCCCTCGTGCACGCTCTCGATCTGGCCCATCGACGCCGCCTTCTGGCGCAGCGCCTCGGCGTAGACCTTCTGCAGCGCCGCCTGCAGCTCGCCGCGGATCTCGCCCTCGTGCGCGCCGAGCCGCCGCGCGACCTCCTGCGCCAGGTCGCGCTCCGCTCGCTTGCCCGCCGCGTCCAGCTTCGACGCCGCCTGCGCCTCGCTGGTCGCCCGCGTCGTCACCTGCTTCGACGCCGCCGCGCGCACCGTCACCGTGCGGCCGTCGGGCGAAAGCGTCACCGCGACCTCGCCGAACTGGCGCGCCATCGAATTGTCCTGCTCCTCGGACCAGCCGGCCGCCGCCAGCTGCTCGCGCAGCAGCGCCGTCATCGCCCCCTCGGGCAGGATCTCGAGCATCCCGACGTCCATCTCGATCGCGTCGGTCGTCTCGACCTGTCGCGAGGCGTCGTGATACGTGACCGGTCGCCAGTTCGGATCGCTGATGCGAATGCGGTACCCTCGGCTCACGCTGCCTCCTCGCGGTCGCTCATCCTAACCGACCCGCGCGCGCCCTGGCGAGGCCAAACGCCAGCATCGACGCGCGCCAGCGACCACGACCTGGCCGACACCACCGCGCACGTCACATCAGGCGGCCGGCGACTCAGCTCGACGCGTCGCCAGCGCGCCCCGGGATCCTCGATGCGGGTCCACCCGCATCCTTCGCACGCCCCGCGACAGACCTCGCTCGCGGACCGCAGAGCAAGCCATCACGCGCCCCTCGCGGATCGCACCGCCTCACGCCCGCCTCGTCGAAAGCTGTCCCTTGCGACATGTCTCATCGGGCTTGTCACATGACCGCTCGTTCACCCGAGCCGCCCCGTCAGCGCCCGCGACAGCGCGTCGAGGCGCCCCAGGTGCGGCCGCAGCAGCGAATCGTGGAGCTCGAGATACACCTGTGATTCTTCGTAGCGGCGATCGCCGAACGCGTGCCGCGTCATCGCCTCGCGCAGCCCTGCCAGCCGCTCGCCCAGCCCGACGATGCGCGCCAGGGCGCGCCGCAGCGCGTCCTGTTGCGAGCGCAGCGCCAGCCCCGAATCGACGACCAGCCGCGCCGCCACCATCGCCGGCGGATCGGCCCACTCGCCGGTCGCCAGGCGGCCCAGCGCCACCACCAGCGGCCGCGCCAGGTCGAGCCGCGCGCGAAAGTCGATCGCGTGCACGAATTCCTCGAGCACCCGCGCGGCCGTCAGCAGCCGCTCGGCCCGCTCCTCGCCCGGCGACCAGCGCATGCAGCGACCGATCTGCTCCGCCCACTGGTCCGCCAGCACGTCGTCGAGGCACTCGAGCAGCACCACCTGCGGCCCCTCGAGCAGCAGCGCCGGCTTGCCCGCCGACTCCTCGCCGTCGACCTGGCGCGACCAGTCCTCGAGCGCGAACAACGTCGCCAGCGGCGAACCCAGACACAGCCGGCGCCCCAGGTCTTCGCGGATCTCCCGCGGCATGTTGGCGCGCGCCAGGTGGCGCACCGCCAATGCGTAGACCAGCCAATCACCGGTGTCGGTCCCCGCGATCTTGATGATGCGCTTGATCTGCCGCCGCGCCCGCCGCGAGCTGCCCTCGCCCTCCACCACCTCGGTGGGCCGGGCGATCTCCGCCAGCCGCTGCGTCGCCTGCACCCACAGCTCGTATGTCGCCTCGGTGAAGCGCAGGCGAAAGCCCTCGCTGCGGGCCGCGTCCCAGATCCGTCCGCGCACGCGACGACCGCGGCGCAGCACCACGCGCTCGCGCCGACCCGACTCGACCAGCAGGCGCAGGCACGTCACCGCGATCCTTCGCCCCGCCACCTCGGCCACCTCCGCGCGCGGCTGCGACACCGGATGCGTCGGCACGATCCGGACCGGCCGCCCGCGGATCAGCATGTCGAGCACCTCGAGCGCGTGCCCCTCGTCGACGCTGACGGACAGGCTCATCGCGTCACCCGCGTGCGCGGCCCCAGCAGCGGCCAACCATTGAGCGTGATCTCGCCGCCGCGGATCCGCAGCTCCACCGTATTGCCGCCCGCGAACTTCGGATCGTCCTGCGCATAACGATCGCTCAAGAAATGCAGCACCTGGTTGTCCGAGCCGATGAAGCGCCGCGTCTGCGAGCGCGCCTTGGCCTCGAAGCGCCCGTCGACCAGCAGGTCGGTCGCCGCCAGCAGCCGCGCCGCCGCCGGTCCGCGCGCCTGCAGCTCCGCCAGCGTGTAGCCCGAGAAGATCATCACCGACAGCCCGCGCGCCCGCACCCCCTCGGCCAGCGGCGCCAGCCCCTCCGCCTGCGCGAACGGCTCGCCGCCGAGCAGCGACACCCCCTCGGCCCCCGAATCACATGCCTCTTCGACCAGGTCCACCACGCGCCGCCGCGTCGCCCCCTCGCCGCCGAACTCGAGCATCTCCGGGTTGCAGCAGCCGACGCAGCGCAGCGCACAACCCTGCACCCACACCGCATAGCGCACCCCCGGCCCCTCCGCCTCGGTACGCGGCACGATCATCGCCACCTCGATCGTCGCCTCGTCCGCCATCGCCGCGCCCAGCGTATCACGACCTCACACGCGGCCGACCCGCGTCACACGCTCCACGCCGCCGACCACGAGCGCCTCTATCCCCGTCGCCGCGCGCGGTCGGCCCTCGCGATCACACCGCCGACCGCAAGCGTCGAGGACGCGCCAACGCCCTGGTGTATCATCCTCGCCGCGCGCTGCCGGCCCACGCCACGCGATCGTGCCTCCGACCGCGAGCATCGAGGACGCGCCAGCACCTGGCATCCTCGCCGCGCACTGCCGGCCCGCGCCACGCGATCGTGCCTCCGACCGCGAGCATCGAGGACGCGCGAGCGCCCTGGTGTATCATCCTCGCCGCGCGCTGCCGCGCTCGTCCATGGCCACGCCGATCGACCGCGCGAGCCTGCTCGCCGACCTCTGCAACGACCGCGAGCTCGCGCGACCGCGGCGCCTGATTCACGGCGCAGTCCTGCCCGGCGCTCACCTCGATCTCGAGGGCCTCGCGCTCGCCGACCTCCTCCCCGCGCTCGACCTCCCCGCCCTGCGCGGCCTGTGGCTCGGCGGCTGCGACCTCGGCCCCGACGCCGCCCGGACGCTCGCCGCCTTGCTCGCCCGTCACCCGAACCTCGGGCACCTCTCCCTGCGCAAGACCCCACTCGGCCCCCGCTCGCTCTCCGACCTCCTGCCCGCGCTCGCCGCCCACCCCGCGCTGCGCAGCCTCGACCTCGGCCACACGGGCCTCATGCCTCACGAGACATGTCGCATCGGACATGCCCTCAAGGACATCGACGACCTCCGCCTCGACGGCCCCATCCCCCTCGACGGCCCCGCGATCGCCGAGTGGGCCGGGCTGCTCGCGCGAGGTCGCTGGCACCGCCTCGCCCTCCCCGCCGCCCTCGAAGCGCGCCCGCTGCTCGCCGCCCTCGAAACCAACTCCCGCCTCTGCGTCCTCGACCTCGAGGGCCTCGCCCCCGACCTGCGCGCCGACCTCCTCGCCCGCCTCGCCCGCAACGCCAACCGCAACCCCACGCGCCGGCCCGTCCCCGACCTCGCCCGCCTGCGCCGCGCCCTCCCGCCCCTCGCGCCCGCCTCCGACCTCCCGCCCCCGCTCACCGAGCCCGACCTCGACATCGCCCTCCGCCTCCTCTCGCACCTGTCCCTTCGGCCATCTCTCCTCCGTGGCGACCACCCCCGGCTCGTCGCCCTGCGTCAGGCTATTTACAACTTTCACCGCGACGATCGCCGCCACGCCCGCAGCGAGCGGCGCCGCGATCGTCAGCGGCGCGACGCCCAGGAGGCCGAAGATCGCCAGCGCGCCGAAGCGGCCGCCATTCGCAAGCGCCACCTCGGCGTCGCCGCCACCCCCGAGCCCCCGCCCGAGCCCACCGTCCACGAGTTGCACGCCCCGCGCCCCTGCTACGTGTGCAAGCAGCCCTACACCCGCCTGCATTTCTTCTACGACCGCCTGTGCCCCGCCTGCGCCGCCCGCAGCTACGCCCGCCGCGGTGATGCTGTCGACCTGCGCGGACGGATCGCCCTCGTCACTGGCGGCCGCATCAAGATCGGTCACCAGGTCGCCCTCCGTCTCCTGCGCTGGGGCGCGCGCGTCCTCGTCACCTCGCGCTTCGCCCGCGACACCGCCCGTCGCTTCGCCGACCAGCCCGACTTCGAAGCCTTCCGCGATCGCCTCGAGATCATCGCCCTCGATCTGCGGCAGATCCCCCGCGTCGAGGCCTTCGCCGCCAGGCTCGACGCCGAGCTGCCCGCCCTCGACATCCTCGTCAACAACGCCGCCCAGACCATCCACCGCCCGCCCGAGTTCTACGCCGCCCTGCTCGCCGACGAGGCCCGCCCCGAGGCCCTGCCGCCGGCCCTGCAGTCCTTGCTCGCCGAACCACATGTCCCCGGGGACATCTCACTCCCCGAACACCCGCTGTTCCCCCAGCGCAGCGACGACGGCTTCGGCCAGCCGCTCGACCTGCGCGAGCGCAACAGCTGGCGCCTCCGCCTCGACGAGGTCGGCACCCTCGAGATGGTCGAGGTCCAGCTGATCAACGCCGTCGCCCCCTTCGTCCTCAACGCCCGCCTGCGGCACACCATGGCCCGCGCCGACCGGGCCGCCTTCGTCGTCAACGTCAGCGCCCCCGAGGGCCGGTTCGACCGCGACTGGAAGGCCCCCTTCCACCCGCACACCAACATGGCCAAGGCCGCCCTCAACATGATGACGCGCACCGCCGCCGACGACTACGCGACTGACCGCATCTTCATGACCAGCGTCGACACCGGCTGGGCCTCCAACGAAAACCCCGCGCCGATCGCCGACGCCATGCGCGACCGCGGCTTCATGCCCCCCCTCGACCTCGTCGACGCCGCCGCCCGCGTCTGCGACCCAATCGTCCGCGGCCTCCGCGACGGCGAATTCCTGCGCGGCGTATTTTTAAAGGATTTCGAGCCGATCAGCTGGTAATGATAATATGTCCTTCGGGACATATTAGCATTCCTTCGGCCGCTTTCAGCATATGAACTGCTTGAACACCGCGCGCCGCACCTGCGCGCGGTCCCACGCCTCTCGCAACGGCGGAGCGTTCGCCGCCCTGTCGCGCGTCGAGTGCGGCGCCTCGGCGAAATCGACATCGTCGAGGTCCGCCTCGCTCGCCACCACCCGCAGCGACAGCGCCGCCAGCGTCAGCCCGCCCGCATCGCGGACGAACCGCAGCACCGGCGCCGCCCGGCCCGCCCCGCAGCGACAGCCACGATCGCCGCGCCGACCGATCAGCGTCAGCCCGCCCCGCGTCACCGGATGGCGCAGCCGCGTGTAGTAGCCGCGGTCGACGTCCTCTTCCAGCCACGCGACCTCGCCCGCGATCCGGCAGCCCGGCCGCAGCGTCCCGCCGGTCCATGCCGACCCGAAGAACGACTGCGCATAGTCCGGGTGCGACAGCAGCAACATCTCCGAGCGCTCGCGCCGGTCTCCGCACGCTTCGCATTGGAACTCGCCTGCGACGTGGGTCCACGGCGACGACCCGTCCTCCGGTTCCGACGCGCATCGGCGGTCCCACGACTCCGTCATGAACGCGCAAAGTCTCGCGGCACGGGCCTCCGGCGGCTCCGCGGCGACCGCCTGCAGCGCCGCCACGAACGCCGCGTGATCGCCGGCCCACAGCATCGACTCTCCGTTCGCGAAGTCGACCTCGCCCGCGACCTCGCGATCGTACGCATCCCCCAACAAGATGCTCTCGAGCGTCGTCGACGGCCCCTCGCCGACCCGCAGCCGCAGGATCACCGCGAAGCGAGCCCCGCAGTCGCAGCCGAACCATTCGTCCTCGTCGACCAGCAGCTGCACCACCGTCGGATCGACCGGCTCGCGCACCCGCCACCACGACCCCTCCCACGCTCGCGCCGTCCCGATCGCCTCGCTGCCGGGCTCGAGCGGCTGAGGATCGCCAGACCTGAACCACCGGTTGCACAGCCCGTAGAACTCCGGCCCGAAGAATTTCGTCTGTCCGTCGAGCCAGAAGCGGTCCCCGCAGCGCGGACAGCTCGCTTCGCCGGAGTAGATGTCGAACGCTCCCATCGCTCACGGATCCGAGAGCAGGAGCAGGTTGGGGAAGCCGCCGAAGAGCAGGTCGTCGACGCCGTCGCCGTTGACGTCGCCGACCGCGGTGTACGTCGGCGTGTCGACGCCCGCACGCGAGAGGGGCAACGGGGCGGGCGGCCACGGATCCTGGCCCAGCGCCGCCGTGAAGCCGGACACGCCCCCGAGCGCCACGTCGAGGCGGTCGTCGCCATCGAAGCGTCCGCGCACGATGAGCGAGTACTTGTCGCCGGTCAGCACCGCCTCCGGCTCGGCCAGCGTGCCATCGTCTTCGACGGTGAACGAGCGCAGCACCGCCTGCGCGTCCTCCTGAACCAGCACCACCAGCGCGGGCCGTTCGCCATCGGCCGGATCGACGACCAACACCGGCCCGATCTCCCCGCTCCCGGTCAGCAACTGGCCCGGAGCGAAGGTCCCGTCCCCGGCGCCGAACATCGTCTCGATCGCATCCTCCTCGGTCTGCCAGCGCTTGATCACCAGGTCGAGGTTGCCGTCCTCGTCGAGGTCGAACAGGACCACGCCATCTCGCACGATCATCGGCGCGGGGAACAAGTTCGAGGTGAACCCACCGAGGCCGTCGTTCAGCGCGACCGCGATGCCTCCGTTGTCGACGGCGACCACATCGAGGTCGCCGTCGCCGTCGATGTCGCCGTGGTCGCAGCCGCGCGCCTGCACCGGCAAGCCGATCGTGCTCGCCGGACCGAAGGCGCCCATACCTGTCCCCAGAGACAGCTCAGGATCGGAGTTGACGCCGCAGGCGAACAGGTCGGCCACGCCGTCGCCGGTGAAGTCGGCGAAGCTCATCTCGTCGGGGAACCCGAGCGGCTTCCACGTGGGCCCGGGGGTGAAGCCGCCCTGCCCGTCGCCCAGCTGGACGATGTAGCTCATGGCCGACATCGTCGCCACCTCGGCGGACGCTCCCAGCGGCAGCGGCTCGCTCGGATTCGGCGCCGGAACGATCGGCAACGGGAGCGCCTCGAGGGTGAACATGTCGAGGTGACCGTCGCCGTCGAAGTCGACGAACGTGACGTTCGAGATGAAGTCGAGGAAATCGAGCTCGATCGCCGCGAAACACAGCTCACCGGGCGTCGCCACGCCGTCGCCACAGCCGGCCTCGACAGGATCGCCGGTGGTGCTGGTCGTGCCGGTGCTCGTCCCGTCGCTCGTCGTCGTGCCCGCGGTCGTCGTCGGCGCTGTGGTCGACGTCGGGCCTCCTGTCGAAGAAGCGCTGACGCCGTCGCTGGTGGACGTCGCGGCGCTCGAAGTGTCGCTCGATGTCTCGCCCTCGGTCTCGCTCCCGACGGGGTCGGGCGTACAGGCGAGCCCCGCGGCGAGCGCGAGCGCGAAGCAATCACGAACGATCATTGGTAGATCCTACCCTTCCTCTGCTTGAGCCGGAGGAAGGGCAGGACCCCCGTTCAAACCGTGCATGCGGATTTCCCGCACACGGCTTACCGGTGGTCTCTCGAGCCGCCGCATTACGCGGCCTCCGGGTACTGCACGGTCCCCCGTAGACGGTGGAGACCGTGGTTGTGGAAGAAGTCGCGCGTCCAGCTCTCGACCTCACCTGCGCGGAGGTGCCGGCCCTTGCGCCTCATCATGAAGCGACGAAGGCGAGACCACACGTAGGTGTCGATCCGGTTGAATTTCACGGCGGCGTTCCCGGTGCGGAAGTAGTTACCCCAGCCACGCAGCACCGGGTTGATGTCACGGATGATCACCCGCACATCTTTGGCCCCGTTGCGGTTCGAGCCGGTCAGCTCCTTCACGCGCTGCCGTGCCCGCGTCATGCTACGCGTCGAGGGCCAGCGCTGGAGGAAGTACACCCTGCGATGTTCCTTCTCCCAGATCGGCCCGGACATGCGCTTGCGCAGGTGGCAGCCGAGGAAGTCGAAGCCTTGCCGTCCCCAGCTCAGCTCGACTCGCCTCGTCTTCTCGGGATGCAGTTCCAGCTTGAGACGCCGCAGGATCTCGCGGACCCTGACCTCGGCCTCCTCGCACGCCTTCCTGGTCCCGCACAGGATCACGAAGTCGTCGCAGTAGCGCACGAGCTCGCCCAGATGGGCGTGCCGTCGCTGCCACAGCTTGTCGAGGACACCGAGGTAGATGTTCGACAGCAGCGGTGAGATCACGCCGCCCTGGGGTGTCCCCGAGAGCATCGCCGTCACCTGGCCGTCTTCCATCACGCCGGCTTCGAGCCATTGCCGCACCAGCTTGAGGACCCTTCGATCCGAGATCCGCATCTCGACGAGCTTCATCAGTCGCTCGTGATCGATGCTGCCGAAGTAGTCGCGGATGTCAGCGTCGAGCACATGGTTCCCACCTCGAGCTCCCAGCACGCGCAGTCGCTCGAGCGCCTGCGTCGCGCTGCGCTTCGGCCGGAAGCCGTACGAGCACGGAAGGAAATCCGCCTCGAAGATCGGCTCCAGCACCAGCTTCGCCGCCATCTGCACCACTCGGTCCCGGACTGTCGGGATCCCCAGCGGCCGCTTCTTCCCGTCCGCCTTCGGGATGTACCGCCGCATGACCGCGCTCGGTCGGTACGTCCCGCCCTTGAGTTCGTCGGCGATCTCTTCGAGGAAGCGATCGACGCCGAGCTCTTCCACCTCGGCCAGCGTCTGGGCATCGACGCCCGCTGACCCCCTGTTCTTCTTCACCCGCCTCCATGCTTCCTTCAGGACGTCACGCCTGAAGATGCGGTCGTACAGCGCATGGAAGCGTCGACCCGGTTGCCGCTTGGCTGCGGCCCACAGTCGGCGTCGAAGTTCTCGCACTTTGTCACGCGGCCTGCGCCGCGTGGGGTGGTTGGGACCTGTCCTGCAGGCCATGCCCTCGCGCTTACCTTCTTCTCCGACACGACCACCCCAGGGGTCCTTCCCTCCGACTGCGTTGTTCTGCGCCGCCATCGCCGGTACTACGACCCCCTCGGACTCCCGCTGCACAGCGCTCGACTTCGCCTTCGGCTTATACGAGTCGCATCGCCCCGACACGGGCCGTGCAGACGGGCCTCTCCTGTTCCGCATCGCTCCTTGAACGCGTGCTGCGCCCCATACCCCGGGAGGACCCATCGCGCTTTCTGCTCCGGATGACTGCGCGGTGGGCGTGGCCTTCGCCGTGAGATGAGCGGCTCGGCTCCCCCATTGTTCATCTGTCGAGGCTGCAGGCTTCACTTGATGTTGCGGCCCGCGTTCTTGCTCCCTCCGCAGAGGCTCTTGACGCCCCGCTCGGGCCGCGAGAATCTCTCCTCGCGCCTGGGGCCTGCTACCGGGCGCTCCGGCGCCTACCCGGGCGGGACTTTCACCCGCTGGAACGGTGCAGCATGACGCGGCCGAGCCGCCCCCTCCGGGGCCGAGCTCGTCCGCGTCGTCAGGACGCACCATCGCCCCACGCTATCAGACGCCGGCCGCGCGGTCGAGGGGCGCAGCGTCGACGAGGCTCCATGCCCGAGTACGCCCCGGGAACCTCCTTGCAGCGCTACGCACCTCGCCGCCACCGCAGCAGCGATCCGTCACACTTCGCTATCTCAGGACCGCACGTCGAGCACGCGCCCCATCCCGGCCCAGCGCCTGATCTCGCATCATGATGTGCACTTCGGCGCATCTTCGAGCGCGACGGGCCTTGCGATGGTCGGAGGGGCGTGTGATAGCCTACCTCGACGAAGGGTGTTCTCATGATTTGCACGGTCTTCGCCAACGGGCGCGGTGTGGTCCACAGACAGAGCGGAGGCGTCAGCGTGGTGTTCCCGGACGTGTGCAAGACGCCGACGCCGGGCGGCCCGGTGCCCATCCCGTATCCCAACACGGGCAAGGCTTCGGACACTTCCAAAGGGCCGAAGAGCATCTCGGTCGACGGTTGCATGCCGATGGTCGAGGGCGCCCAATACAGCCGTTCGTACGGGGACGAGCCGGGGACTGCCGGGGGCGTGATCTCGGGCACCAACCGAGGCCCCTGCGAGTTCATGAACTTCTCCTTCAACGTCAAGTTCGCGGGCAAGAATGTTTGCCGTCTTGGCGATCCGCTGCTGCACAACAAGAGGAACATCGGCGGGTGAGGTCGCACAGATGGTGCAGATCGGTGAACCCGTGGGAGTGTCCGGAGCCTCCAGTCCGCCCCCGGACTGGGCGGCCGAGGTGATCGAGGTCAGCTTCAATTCCGGGATCGCGGCGGCGCGGGACAAGGCTGCCATCCGAGCTCCCCACTGGAGCATCGGCGAAGATTTGTCCGACCTCTGGAAGCTCACCCAATCGCTCCGATTGCCCGAGGCCCCCTACTCGAAGAAGGCCGCCGTGTATCTCGTGGAGGGCGCTGGCGGCCCGAGAGAGGTCGAGGTCAAGGTACGGGTCAGCAAGTGCGTCAACATCTCCGGCATGGGGAAGTTGGTCGGCTCGCTCGGGCTCATCGTCATCGAAGGCGAATGCCCGCTCGCGGTCGGGCAACACACGGTCAAGGCGCAGATCCGGGAACTTCCCGAAGCCATCGCCCACCTCCGCGGCCTGCTCCAGTGGGGAATGGAAGCGGACAAGTTCGGCTGCTGGGCGCTCAATGCCAGCCTGGTCGAGTTGTTCTTCATCCTGGCCCGGCCGATCGCGGCTTACACACCTGGGGTATGGGTCGAAGCGCTGCGACTCGTCTGTCTCCGCGGGCCGGTGCTCGGTTTCAAACCGGACGAAGAAGCCAGGGTGGTCGCCAACATCACCCGCTACTGCCACTCGGACCACGAGATGAAATACGACACGCTCGGCGGCGACGCGTCTTTCGATGTCGCCGGCGACGGCGGCGCGTTCAACCTCTCGAATTATCTGGCCAGGGCGACCTCGACCCTCAACTGTTACGATCAGGCCGGCGCAGTCCAGGCGCTCGCAGGTGCGGTCGGTGTCGTCGTCTCCTGGATCTACCTCGCTCCGTTCGGATGCATTCACACGACGGACCTCGTGGGCGTCGGGCGGTGCAACAACCCCTTCTTCGCCTTTATCGGCAGCGAGCCGGTCGTCGCCCCCGACGATCCGCAGAGGACAGCTTTCGGCAACCACGCCTTCGTCGAGCACGGCAAGATCCATGACGCCTGCGCCGGGCCGCACATCGGGACCGAGTCGCGCCCCCAGTACGTCGCAACTACGATCGACGCGGTCGCCACACGCGAGCAGGGGTACGATCCAGGCACCGCCGCAGACATGGAAATTTGCCCGGGTGTGACCAGCATCGTATGACGCTCCGCCTCACAGCGCTGGTGCTGCTGGCCTTCGCGCCTGGATGTGGCGCCCCTCATCGACCCGATCCACAGCAAGACAGTCGAGGAGCTCGCTCGATCATGACGAACCCCAAGGCCGAGACACTGAAGAGCAAGCTCGAGCTCGACAAGGTCGAGCTCACCGAACCCGCGCGAGGCGTCGAACTCGCGTGGACGACCGCGCTGGTGCGAGGTTTCCTGCCGGGCGCGAAGTGGGAGCTGCTGGGAGATACCACGCTCCCCGTCGAGCCCGGTGAAGCGATGCACAAGTGGATCTGGGGCGACGGGGCCGCCCGCCTCACCGTCGCGGTGTTCGTGTCGAGCGACGGTCCACTCGTCGCGCGCCGTCGACTCGTCACGCTCGCCACGGAGAACATGCGCCCGGACGTACCCTTCATCCGTGGTCCGGCAGATCTGGGCGATGTCTCGACGATCTTCGCCGTCCCACCCGCCTTCGCCCATCTGATCTGGGCTTACACGAACGTCTGCGTCGCCATCAAGACTCAGGACGCACCGGGCATCGATGTGACGAACATCGCCGCAGCGATGCAAGAACACCTCGCCCGTCACGTCGTGCCACGAGTCAAGGGGGCGACGCCGCAGATCGAGCACGCGGAGCCGTCACTCAAGCAGGTGCCGGTCGGTACACCACTGACGATTCGGCTCCGGATGCGAAGCGAGGATGCTCCCCGCGAGCTGCAGGTCGCCATCAAGGAGCGTAACTCGACGCTCCGGATCGCCGGCGACCTGGGCCTCGTCACGACCTTGAGCGTCGACACGCCGGGGCCGCGGAAGCTGACCATGATGGTCGCCGACAAGAGTACCTTGCTGTCGACCTGGGCCAGCGTGATCTTCGAGGTCACGCCCCCGGCGCCGGTTAACGACTGACGACGACCGCCGCCCGGGGCGCTCCCTCCGAGGCGCACCAGACGAGGCTCGAACCGGGGCTATCACCCCGCATGAGCTCCACCGCGGCGAGACCCAACAACACGGGGCCCGACGCCGCGCCCAGGTCGCCGAAGCAGTCGGCGGGGTGCCTCAGGTGCAGGCCGTCGCGGAACGCCGAGCTCGAGCGAATCGCGGCCACGCCCCACTCCTTCGCGCCGAAGCTCTCGCCGTTGAGGCTGCAGAATACGCTGCTGATCGAGGCATCGGGCGCTCCCGCGACCGCCGCACGGACAGCATCGGCGAGCCCGTCGCCGAGATGCGGCTCCTCGCTGCGGCGATGGCCCCGCTCCTCGCCGAGGCCAGGCGCAGCGACATGAGCGATGCCGACCGACTCCGGCGTCCTCCGCTGCGCCGAGAGCAGCAGAAACCCTGCCCCCTCGCCCGGCACGAAGCCATCCGTGACCCCGCAGGCATGCACCCGGCCCGCCCGATCCAGCAGTCCCAGCAGCTCCGGATCGACGTGACTGTCCACCCCGCCGACGAGCACGTAGGGCTGTCCCTGCTCGTGCAGGAGCCGCGAGGCGTGCTCCAACACGGCGATGCCCCCTGCACGGCCCTGGAAGGCCGTCGAGCTGTGCTCGCGGCTGAATGTCACGTTCGTCTGGACCCGGAGCTGCATCAAGAATTCCGCCCCGATCGCCGCTTCCTCTGCCGCGTAGGGCTCGGGACCGACGAGCAGGAGAGGAATGGTGTCGACTCGAGCGACCGGTGACACGGCCTCCCGGAGCGCGCGCGTGGCCAGCCGCAGCATGCGCTGGTGTCGCCTCGACAGTCGCCTGTTCCGCGCCAGCTCCGGAGCGAGCGGCGGAAGGTGCTCGTCCTCCAGGAAGGCGACGATCATCGGCTCCCCCTTGGAGTTCCAGAACGAGCTCTCGCGCTGGCGGCTGATGCCCGCCCGCACGGCCGCCGCTGTCGCCGCGGCCTTGAGTCCCACGGCCGTGATCACACCCACTTGGTGGACCCAAGCGCCTGTCATGCCAGCCTCAACTCTTCCAGCCACAGCGTGGCTCGCTCGATCTGCAGCACCCGCTTGTCGCACGATGTCGCGGCTCGCCAGACCATGCACAATCGCCGCGCGTCCGGCTCGATCAGCACCGTCTCGAGCTCCGGCCGCAACGTTCTCCTATCACCAGCGATCCTCACTTCGATGAAGAAGCGACAGATCGGCAGGAGACAACGCAGCGGTCCCTCCACAGCGGCGTTCTCGAGCCGCACCGCCTCGCCGCCTCGCAGATATCCGGGGGCACGGAGGACCTCGGGCGCCACGTTGAAGAACCGCGGGTCGAAGTCATGCGGGAGATAAGGGGCGCGGTGACGATGCCATGCCTCGTCGTAGGTGCCTGCGCACTCCCTCCGCGGCGACCAGGCGGGGGCCACGGGTGCGAAACACGCCGGGATGGCGGCATCGCCGGCTCCCAATACCGGCGACCGAGGATCCTCCAAATTGGGCAGCAGCAACCCCTTCATGGCCCGCCCGCGAGCCCCGCGGAATCCTCGTCCGACTGGGTTTCGCGGCTCGTCACGCGGCGGGCCCTGCTCGGGCACGTAGCAGCCCCCGAACGCACGCTCGTAAACCAACGGCATGGCGACGAAGGGCACCGGCGTGGTGGCCCGCGACAGCGAGGCTGCCCCGGTCCAGAAGCGGTCGCCGACCACGCGGACGGCTCGGCGAACGTCCGCGACCGCGAATTCGACCATCAGTTCACTCACCGCCTCGCCGCGAGGCGCGTGGGCTTGGCCGACGAGGAGCACGTCCGTGGATGGCTTGGTGGGGTGGCGATCTGCGGGATAGCGAATGCTCGACTGTCCGGGCTCGCCCCAATACACGTCACTGGCGTGCAGCGGTACCTGTTCCTCGGCGACGCGCAAAGGGCTGCCGAGCTCGAAGCTCGCCTTCACCGCCACATAGACCGTATCGACGCCGCGAACATCCGGAAGGACGTCGAGCCCGGCGCTGAACGGCGTGTTGTTGGTGACCTGCAGCATTCAGGACCGCACGTCGAGCACGCGCCCCATCCCAGCCGTCCCGGCCCAGCGCGCTCGTTCGCCTGCCGGCAGCAGCGGCCCCTGAGTGCCGTCGCGCAGCAGGAACGGCATCCCGCGCTCGACGTACACCGGATGCACCAATTCGACCGTCACCGTCGCCCCCTCGCCCGGCG
The DNA here is from genome assembly GCF_028368995.1 of Nannocystis bainbridge. Taxonomy (GTDB): domain Bacteria; phylum Myxococcota_A; class Polyangia; order Nannocystales; family Nannocystaceae; genus Nannocystis; species Nannocystis bainbridge. The sequence continues at coordinate 3,400,888 of NZ_JAQNDL010000001.1, forward strand.
CGATCGTCTCCTGCGCGACCACGTCGAAGCGCCCCGCCACCACAGTCGTCCCGAACAGCAGCAGCCCGACGTGGCCGCTGCGGATCGGAGTACGGCGGCCGTGCTCCTCGGTCGCCAGCAGCTCGAGGTGCGCCGTCAGCGAGCGCACCGCCCTCGTCCCCGGGTTCACCAGCGCCTGGCCCGAGTGCAGCAGCCCGACGTTCAGCGCCTGCCCTGGCCGCACCAGTCGCACCCCGACGAACTCGCCCGCCTGCGCGCGCTCGACCTTGCGGTGGTTCATCTCGAGCTTCGACACCTGCACCTCGAGCGGCTCGCCGAAGCCCGCGACCACCAGCGTGTCTCCCGGGCGCACCTGCCCGCGACGCACCCGCCCGTCGATCACCAGCCCCTCGTGGTTGGACCAGCGCGGATACACGTGATCGAAGTACAGCAGCGGCGGGCCCTGCACCGTGTGTTCGGGGACCTGCAGCTCCAGCTCGAGCACCTCGAGCAGATCGGAGATGCACCCCTCCCAGCGCTGGCGATCGTCCGCCTGCGGCGCCGCGGCGCCGCGGATGATGCGGGTCCCGTCGCCGTCGAAGCCGCAGCGGATCAGCAGTTCGCGCACGTCCTGCTCGACCAGGTCGAGCCACTCGGCGTCGGCCACGAGGTCGCACTTGTTGAGGAACACCACGATCTGCGACAGCCCGAACGCGCGCGCCAGCAGCAGGTGCTCGTGCGTCTGCGGCTCCACCCCCTTCGGCCCCGACACCACCAGGATCAGCGCGTCGACCAGCGCCTGGGCCCGCGCCGCGTTCTTCAGCCACGGCCGCCAGCCGGGGCTGTCGACGTGGACGAAGTCGCGGTGCTCCGTCGCGTAGCGGACCTCGCCCGCCGCGATCGTCCGCGTCTCGAGCCAGCCCTTCTCCCGGTGATGGTCGCCGTGCCACGCTCGCCACAGCCCACCGCGCCGGTCGAGCTCGGGCACCGTCACCGCCTTGACCGCCCCCTGCGTGCGGCGCGACAGCAGCTCCGTGATCGCGCAGGTCAGCGACGTCTTGCCGCATTGATGATGGCCGATGGTGCCGACGGCGAGCGTCGGTCGGTTCGGGGCGACGTGAGCAGCGTCGGACATACGGCCCGCGATCATAGCCGCAGGAGCACGCCGGCGTCGCGGTCATTTTCGCCCGGCGACATGTCCGAACGAACATGTCCCTTAGGACATGAACATGTCCCTGAGGACATGTACTTTACGCCACTTTCCGCCCTCACCCCCGCGGCGCGCCGACCAGCCACGTCACGCGCATCGGGCTGCGGCCGAGCGGCTCCGACTCGATCTGCCACGCGTAGTCCTCCGCTCCGGGCACCGTCGCCAGCAGCTCGCGCAGCTCGTCGGGCGAGTACACCCGCAGGCACGACACCACCCCGTCCCACGTCGCCACGAACGGGATCGCCGGCACCAGCCACGTCCACGCCAGCCGCGACAGGCGGAGCGGGCGGATGAACGGCGACGTCGCCAGCACCCCGAGGCTCGTCACCATGCACGTGGCGATCGACGCCGGGTATCTGCCGACGCCCTCGAACGCCGCGATCCCGCGCCGCTGCGCCACCGCGTCGGCGAGGATCGCCCGCGCCTGCGCCGGCCGGAAGTGATGGAAGGCGTTGCACAGCACGCGGAACCCGGCGAGCTCGGCCGGGACCGCCGTCGCGTCGACCGGGCGCGGCTCGTGCACGATCCGCCCCGGCACCGTCGAGGCCGCTGCGAGCATCGCCTCCGCGTTCGGGAACAGGTCGGTGAGGCGCACGCGCACTGGCACCCCGCGGCGGTCGAGCTCGCTGATCAATGTCGGCAGCGGCCCTGCCGAGCCCGAGCACAGGTCGAGCAGCTCGCGCTCCCCGGTGCTGCGCAGCGCGGCCGCGAGGGCGTCGCAGAAGCCCTGGTACGGCCGCGGATCGAGGTTGCCGATGAAGTTGAGGTAGCCCGTCACGCCGTCGCGGATCGCCCGCGGCAGCCACGGCTGATCCTCGATCTCGAACCCGTGTCGTCGTCGACCCAGCACGCCCTGTCCCGTCATCGCCGTCTCCTCGCTGGCGAAATTTAGACCGTCTCGCGGGCGCCGCGGGTTCGTCGCTGCGATCTGTCTTTGAGGACAGCCCTTTACCTTTGCTCCGCCTCCGACCCCAGGTCTCGGACCCGCTCGCTGCAGAATTCGGGCGCTATCGCGCCGGTTTCACCTGACCGGGGGCGCGCGGCCTCGCGGCTCGAGATTGCCCGTCCGCCAACGCACGACAAGTCGGCCTTCCGCGAGGACGCGCGGTTGTGTAGCGTGCGGTCAGGGTCGCACGCTGCGCCCGGAAATTTCCCTGCGGAGACAACATGACCATGCGTACGCTTACTTCCTTCTCCCTGATGTCGGTCCTCGCGCTTGGCCTCGCGGCCTGCGGTGATGATGGCAAGCCGAACCTGACGACCGCCACCACGGCGACCACGCCCGGCACCACCAACACCACCAACACGACCAACAACAACACGACCGACAGCACGGACACCGACGCCACGGCGACCGAGACCGACGGCACCGAGACCGACGGCACCGCGAGCGAGAGCACCGCGACCGAGACCGCCTCGAGCACGCCGACGACGACCGAGGAGCCGGTCACCACGACCGAGACCAGCGTCACCTCCGAGACCACCGTCGAGCCGGAGACCACCACCTCGACCACCGTCGAGCCGGAGACGACCACCACCGAAGGCACCACCGACGACACCACCGGCGGCGGCGGCGGCGAGTACCAGGCTTGCGGCGCGATGGGCGAGTGCCCGGCGGGTTCGGACTGCCTCGAGCTGATGGGCATCGAGGGCAGCTTCTGCTCGCCGATGTGCGACGGCATGGCGTGCCCGCCGACCGGCGCCGACGCGCAGGGCCAGTGCGTGCTGAGCATGGGCATGGGCGACCCGACCTACTGCGCGGCCCTCTGCCCGCCCGGTGACGCCGACGCCTGCCCCGAAGGCACGACCTGCAAGGAAGTCCCGGACCAGCCGATGCCGATCGGCATCTGCACCGCGCCCTGAGTGCGCACGGTCGCCCCGCGCGACCACGCCCGCTTGCGCGAGGCCACGAGTTCGCATAGCTTCGTGGCCTCGGAGTCGGCCCATGCGTGTCTCTCCACATACACGAGCCTGAGTTCCGGATCGCTTCGGCGGTCCGGTCCCGTGTGTGTGCATTGAGTCCGCAAAGAGCCACTCATGAATCGTCACCGAGACCGCCGGCGCCGTCGCGCGCCGGCCACAACTGAATATTCGCAGTCTCCTCATTCGCTCCCGGGCGACGTGGACCCCGCCGTGTTGTTCGGCGCGGCCCTCCCGTCGCAGGCGCGACGCAAGCTCGACCAGCTGTCGCGGCAGGTCGAGGAGCGCCTCTCGCTGGTGCTCGCCGGCGAGATCGACGACCCGCACGTCGCGGCGCTGACCCTGCTCGGCGTCGAGCCCGAGCCCGGCAGCGGCAACCTGGTCGTCGTCCTGGCCCTGCCGGTCGGCGCCGGCGGCGACGAGGCGCAGGTCGTGATGCGCCGCCTCGACGCCCTGCGCGCCTACCTACGCGCCGAGATCGCCGGCGCCATCCACCGCAAGCGCACCCCGAACCTGGTGTTCCGGCTGGTGCCTTCGCCGCTCGCCCGCGACGAGGAGGTGGAGCCATGACGGCGAACTCCACCGTCGCAAACGGCGAGGGCGCCGCGCCGGCGAGCCTCACCCGCTTCGTCGCCGAGCCGCCGCCGCGCGCCGTCACCGACGCGCTCGAACGCCTGCGTCACCTCGGCGACGTCGCCCGCATCGCCGTCATGCCCGACGTGCACCTCGCCGAGGGCGTGTGCGTCGGCACCGTCGTCGCCACCCGCACCCTGCTGTTGCCCGCGGCCGTCGGCGGCGACATCGGCTGCGGCATGGCGGCCGTCGCCTGCGACGTCGAGGCCAGCGCGCTGGACGACGCCCACACCGCCGCCGCCGTCCTGGTCGGCCTCCAGCGCGCGATCCCGGCGCTGCGCCACCCGGGCGGCCAGCACCCGCTGCCGCCCGCGCTGGCCGGGCGCCCGCTGTCCGCCCCGTCGCTGCGCTCCGAGCAGCGGCGCACGGCCGGCCTGCAGCTCGGCACGCTCGGTCGCGGCAACCACTTCCTCGAGCTGCAGGCCGACGAAGACGACCGGCTGTGGTTGATGGTGCACAGCGGCTCGCGCGGGATGGGCACGGCGATCCGCGACCACCACGACGCGCTCGCCAGCCCGGTCGGCGCCGGCCTGCGTGGGCTCGTCGCTGCCAGCCCCGAGGGCGCGGCCTACCTGGGCGACATGCAGTGGGCCCTCGACTACGCCGAGGCCAACCGGGCCGCCCTGGCCGCTCGCGCCGCCGAGGTCTTGGGGACATGTCTCAAAGCGCATGTCCTCATGGACACGTGGATCTCCTGCCACCACAACTTCGTCCGCCGCGAGCCGCTGGGCGACGAATCGCTATGGGTCCACCGCAAGGGGGCCGTGTCGGCGCGGGCAGACGAGCCGGGCATCGTGCCCGGCTCGATGGGCGCGCCGAGCTACCACACGTGCGGCCGCGGCGAGGTCGCGGGCCTGTGCTCGAGCGCGCACGGGGCCGGGCGCGCGATGAGCCGCGGTGAAGCGCGCCGACACATCCGCGCCGGTGACGTCGTGGCCCAGATGCGCGGCGTATGGTTCGACCACCGGGCCGCCGACGCCCTCCGCGACGAGGCGCCGGCGGCCTACAAGGACATCGGCGCGGTCATGCGAGCCCAGCGCGCCCTGACCCGCGTGGTCCGCCGATTGCGGCCGCTGCTGAGCTTCAAGGCCGCGTAATCACCACACCCGCGCGGCGCGCTCCGACCCCGGGGCGCGCCGCGATCGTTTCGCCCTCACGCGCCGCCGATCATCAAGTAGCGCACCCACGGGTCGAAGCCGAGCCCGTTCGAATCGTCGTAGAACGTCAGGTGGATCTGTCCGGCCGTATCGAGGCGGGCCGTGGCGCGATCGGTGAACACGTCGACCGCCGCGACCTGATGCTCCTCGGGCTGGCTCCCGGGCCACGCCACCCGCAGCTCCGAGCTGCGCTCCTCGGCCACCTCGTTCCAGTAGCAGAACGGCGGGTTCTGCTCGCACTGCGACAACATCGTCCCCTGGTGACGGATCGCCAGGTACAGCGCCCGCACCTCGTCCTCTGCCGCCACCAGCGCCAGCGGGTAATACGTCCGGTAGTCGAACTCGCACGCCAGCCCCGCCTGGGCCGGCGGCGCGCCGCACGTCTGGTCCGCCGGCGAGTCCTCGCCCGCCAGCGTCTCTGTCGCCCACGTCGCCGGACCCGTGCGATGGGCCAGGACAATGTCGTGGTGGACCTGGTCGGCCTGCTTCCTGGCCAGCAGCACCCACGGCGTCGCCTCCGGCCCGGCCAGCGCCAGGTCGTGGTGCTGGCGCTCGATCACGTTCGAGCCGAGCGGCGTCACCACCTCCGCCACCCCTGGCGGCGCGAAGTAGTGCAGCTTCCAGGTCGCGTCGCTGGTCGCCCACGCCGTCAGCCGCGCCGCGTCGCCGGCGTCGAGGGCGATGCGCACGTGGATCTCCGAGTCCGCGATCATCTGCTGCTTCGCCCACGCCCCGTCGAACACCTCGTACTGGACCGCGAAGTCGCTGTCGACGTGGCCGACGTGCAGCGCCCCCGCGCTGCCGTGGACCAGCTGGGCCGCGCGCACGTGGTTCATCCCGACCAGCGAGCTCTCCTGCGTCCACTGACCGTCGAACCGGCGCCACAGCGAAGTCCCGAACGCCCCGTTGTCGACCATCGCGAACACCGTGTCGTCGTCGGGCGCCGACGCCAGCGAGCCGGTCGCCACCACCATCGGCGTCGGCGTCGCCGTCCACGTGTCTGGCCCGACGCGCTCGGCGTAGAACCCGTGGAACCCGTTGACCGCCTCCGAGTAAAGCACCACCGGCTCGCAGTCGCCGTCCAGCGCGATGGCCGGCATGTCGTTGCGGAACATCTTGTTCGCGCTCACCACCTCGTCGCGCAGCGTCGCGCAGGCCGGCCCGCCGGCCCCGCACAGCGGCTGCTTGACCGGGAAATCGGCCGTCAGGCACGTCTCCGGCACCTCGACGCCGCCGGTCGTCGTGCTCGTCGCGTCGGTCGTGCTCGTCGTGCTCGCATCGGTCGTCGTCGTGCTCGTCGCGTCGGTCGTGCTCGTCGAGGTCGCGCTCACGCCCGTGTCGGTGTCGGCCGTCGTGCTCGTGCTCGTGCTCGTGCTCGTGCTCGTCGTCGTCGTATCCGAAGTATCCGACGTGCCTGTCATCCCGCCGGTCGTCGTCTCACCGGTCGTCGTCGAGGTCGTCGGCGCGACCTCGGTGGTCGGCTGCTCGCCGGTGGTGCTCGACGAGCTGGTGCTCGCGCCGAGCGTATCGGTGGTGGCCACCGCGTCGCCGCAGCCGGCGAGCGTCACACACAGCAGGGGGATGGAGAGCGCACAAGAAGCCGAGCGAAGCGTCATGCCGCGATCATACTGCCGCGCGCGAGCGTCGGTGCCAGGGCCGACCCGACCTCGCGCGCGCGCCGACGATCACCGCAGCAGCTCGAGCAGCTCCTCGCGGCCCAGGCCCGACACATCGCCCTCGTCGACCGTCGCCTGCGCCAGCGCCCGCTTGCGCGCGTGCAGCTCGAGGATCTTCTCCTCCACCGTGTCCTCCGCGATCAGCCGGTGCAGGAACACCGGCCGCGACTGCCCGATCCGGTGGGCCCGCGCCCCGGCCTGATCCTCGATCGACGGGTTCCACCACGGGTCCAGCAGATACACATAGTCCGCAGCCGTCAGGTTCAGCCCCGTCCCGCCCGCCTTGAGCGAGATCAGCATCACCGGCGGCCCGTCCTCCGCCTGGAACCGCGCCACCACCCCTGCGCGATCCTCCGTCGCCCCGTCGAGCCGCACGTGCTCGAGCTCCGCCGCCGTCAGCGCGTCCTCGACCAGATCCAGCAGGCTGGTCCACTGCGAGAACACCAGCGCCCGGTGGCCCGCCGCCGTCACCTCGGTCAGCTGCGCCAGCAGCAGCTCCACCTTGCTCGAGCGCGTCGCCTCCTGCCCCGGTACCAGCGCCGTGTGGCACGCCGCCTGGCGCAGCCGCAGCAGCAGCTCGAGCGCCTCGAGCATCCCCCCGCCCGACTGCAGCTTCGGCAGCTCGAGCTCGGCCGCCACGCGCAGCCCGTCGTAGATCCGGCGCTCCTCCGCGTCGAGCGGGCAGCGCAGCACGATCTCCGTCAACGGCGGCAGCTCTGGCGCCACCTCTTGCTTACGCCGGCGCAGCATGAACGGCCGCAGCTTCGCCTGCAGCTCCGCCGTCCGGGCCGCCCGGCCCTGCTCGACCGCCTTGCCGTAGCCTGCCACGAACTCGCGCAGCTGCCCCAGCAGCCCCGGGTTCAGGAAATGCGACAGGCTCCACAGCTCCGTCAGGCGGTTCTGCACCGGCGTCCCGCTGAGCGCCACCCGCCAGCCCGCGCGCAGCCCGAACGCCGCGCTCGCGGTCGCCGTCGTCGGCTCCTTGATCGCGTGCGCCTCGTCGAGCACCACCGTGTCCCAAGTCTCTCGGGACAGCTTCTCACGGTCGAGCCGCAGCACCGCGTAGCTCGTGATCGTCACGTCGGCCGTCGGCTCGAGGTTGCGCTTCGGCCCGTGATACAGCGCCGCGCGCAGCCCCGGGCGGAACCTGCGGCACTCTGCCAGCCAGTTGTGCAGCGTCGAAGTCGGCGCCACCACCAGCGTCCGCCCGCGCACCGAAGTCAGCGTCTGCAGCGTCTTCCCCAGCCCCATGTCGTCGGCAAGCAGCGCCCCGATCCCCGCATCGCGCAGCACGCTCAACCAATCGACCCCGCGCCGCTGATAATCGCGCAGCTGCGCCGTCAGGTCCGCCGGCAGCGTCGCCGCCGGCAACGTCGCGAACATCTCCTCGCGCGACAGCGCCGCCAGCCCTGCCAGCTCGGGCGGCGGCGGCACCTGCAGCGCCTCGCACAGCCCTGCCGCCGCCGTCCGGGCCCAGCGCGGCCGCTTCCCGTCGGCCCGGCGCGCCGCCACGAATTGCTCGAGCATCGGCCCGTAGCGCTCCAGCCAGTCGCGCGGCAGCCACACCAGCCCGCCGTCGTCGGCCTGCAGCGCATATTGCCCCGAGCGCCACGCCTGCACCACCCGCGCCGCGTCGACCTGCGTCTCCCCGCTTGAAGAAGCCCCGCTCGGCGCCTTGAACGTCACCTCCGGCTCGCCCGCCTCCGCGCCCGCCGCCGGCTCCGTCCATTGCGGCTCGAGCGTCCGCTTCTCCGGCTCGCGCGCCTCTGGTGATTCCGCCGGCGAACCTGCCTCCGGCGATTGTGAAGTCTCCTCGCTCACCGCGATCCGCTCCACGAATCGCAGCACTTGCCCCACCAACGCCAGCCGCCCGCCGACGAACGTGCGCCCCTCGATCGCCGCCGCCGTCCGGACCCGCAGCGGCGCCGCCTCGATCGCCACCGGCGCCCCGTCGAGCGTCACATCGAATGCCGGCACCAGCCGCGCCACCACGAACTCCGCGATGTCCGGGTAGATCATCAGCTCCTTCGCCCCTGCCGGCATCGCCGCCAGCAGCGGATCGTCCGCCTCGACCGCCCCCACCTGCACCGCCTCGCCGCCCGCGCTCACCGCCACCACCCGCAGCTGCAGCTTGTCGCCCGCGCTCTGCAGCCGGTACCCCAGCTGCAGCGCCGCCGCCACCTGCGGCCCGATCTGCTCGAGCAGCCCGCCAGCAGTGTGCAGCACCAGCGCCGCCGCCACCACATGCTCACAGACGGCCGGCCCCGCCCCGCAGTCGCAGCGCCACCCGTCCCACGCCCACCGCACCTCCGCCCGCACCCCGCTGCCCGCCAGCCGCGCGATCGCAAACACCCACCCTGAGGCGTCGCACGCCTGCACCCGCGCCGCCCCCAGCCGCGCCAGCTTCAATCCCCGGTGCCACGCCGCCGGCGCCGCCGCCCGATGAACAGGTTCGAGGACCTCGGTAAACACGCGTTCAAGGCTGTACCACGCCCGGTCTCGGAGGTCAGCGCGCGTTTTCGCGCACACCTTCGCGCCGACCGCGGTCCGCTCTTCGAAATGAAGCGTGGGAAACTTCGCCGAATCAGCCGATCATCGCGCTCGAGAAGCCGAGGCATCATGACCTGGAGAGACATCCATCTTTACGGCGCCGGCGCCATCGAACGTGTCTGCGGGCTCTACGAAATCGGCAACCTGCGAGTCCCGGGCGCCAAGTTCAAGATCAAGGTCCTCGAGCGTGCGCAAGGTGACTTCGTTGCCCTGCTCAACGTCAGCCTGAAAGCGCCAGACGGAAGCCCGGACGGAATGGCCGGACTCGGACGAACCGAGCACGAGGCGCGTTCGTCGACCCCTGAGGGCGACGCTCATGCACAACTGCCGCACACAGCGGACCGGGATACCGTCGCATGGCGCTCTCATCCGTATAGTTGCTTAAGCCGAACGATGAGCATTTTTTTCTGCAGACTTGGCCCCGGCGCCTGTTGCTCGAGTCTCGCAGTCATGCGCTTGACCCAGTCTCCGGAACCGCCGATCCGGAGCAGCTCCACGACCTGAATCTGATCATGGTAGGTAAGCGAGAGCAGTATTTTGACGAAATCATCAGTGTCGACTTCTTGCAAAGCGCCGAGCGGCACGGCCGCCTCACGGCGCCAGCAGTCCTGCAAGTCGACTCCAAGCGCAGCAGCGAAGGCTTGTCCTCCTTGGCGCAAGGCTTTGAGAAGCTTCACTGACTCCAACTGAATTATTCTCCGCTCGCTCGACCTGGAGCTTTCGGTAGCGTACTTCACAAGCTCCTGAAATTCAGCCATTTCAACGGCCGCATACACTACTCCTGCGTATGATTTCGGATACACAAAGCAGGCGTCGCAAGTCTCCGCGTCACGATTAATTGATGCAATTGCACATTTTGCTGCATCGATAATGCTCGCTATGCTCCGCACGGAACACACCACCCCCTCATCTTGCGCCCACATATGAGTAGCAGCGACGTGTAAGATTTGACCAGCAGTGTGAAGATTCTTATCAATCAGAGATTTCCATGTATTTTCCAGAAGATCATTGAACTCCGAGTCTGAAAACTTATCAAAGTTGATCAAGCGCAGCCAGTCCGGCGGTTGAGCATCCTCCACCACGCGTTTGCATTCGGAGGCGAGTTCGGCTACTTCGATCTCGCCACGCGCAAAGAAGCCACGCCACCAATTCAGCGAGAGAACCTGTGGCGATAGTGAGAGCGCCGAGTATCGGCGGTAAATAGTATCATCCAAGCTATCGCCGCTCTGTTTTCCCGAAACAATATTCGCCACGCGCGGCTCAATCTCATCGGGCTTCAATGCGCCGGAGTAGACCCCAAATGCCAGGGGCAGTGTGGAATCAAGCAACCTCAAAGCCAATGTCTGCTCGTCCTGCAGATCGCTGGGAATCACCGTGAATATGCGGCAAAAGTCGCGAATGGCAAAGCGGAGGACACGCAGGCTGGTGCATTGGGAATGCTCAAAAAGCTGCAGCGCGCGTCCTCGATGCCTCTTGAGGACTGTCGCGCACATGTCACTTTCTTCACTGAGCATGCAGTCCAATGCGCCCGCCGCATCGGGGGTCACCTTGAGGGTCATGCCGATGGTTTTCTCCTTGGTCCGCCGGTAGGATCCGTCCTTTCCCTCTATCTCATTCTCTGCTGACAGCAGGATTACCTTCTTGCCATCATGTTCGACCAACTGGTTGATGAGGCCCCACAGTTCGTCTCCGGCAACGGCGCAGCGTTCAATGTCGTCGAAGACTAGGATGTCTTTGTCGGTTGAGGGATTCTTTTTTACCTCATCCATGACCCCGGGGAGCCCCGCGCTGACTTGCAAGTCCCCCTTGTTGTCGCCATTCAAATCGATGGTTGTCGAGATTTTCACAAGCCCCTTGATCAGCCGCCCCGCAATGACAGCTCCTTTCGATGCAAGAAACGGATGGCGTGCAGCAAAAATTCGTTCGGCCACATCATTGGCGGATTTGGCTCCGTATAGGCTTATGTAGAGATATTTGTTGAGTTTATCGGAGGACGAGTGGCGTTGAATCAGCCAAGTCTTGCCCGTGCCCCACTCACCCGTTATCATCAATGCGTAGCGGGGCGGCGTGGTGTAGCATGCATAGTGGGTGAGATATGACAGGATGTGCTGGTTCGGATTCTCGGACATGAATAGGATTATCGCCCACTGCACGAGCAAATGTCAACTCGTCCATTCGAAGGGACATGCCCGGGGCAAGGGAGTCGGGGGCAACAGGCCGGCGTTGAGGGCTGACCCAAACCTGCCCTACTGCGGAATAAACTTCGAGCAGGCTGTCCCGATGAGGTTGGTAGCGACGTCGAACCCGGGCCCGTAGTCGGACTCACTCCAGCCGATCGAGTACATATACGGGAACAGCGCGCGAAATTGACAAATGTGGTCGTAGTCCTTGCACTCGCCGCCGTACTTGCTGGCGATACTGAACACGACCACGGCCGCGCCATCGCCATGCTTGGCTTCGATCACCGCTTGCGCCACTCGGCGGGGGTACCTTCCGAGTCTTCGTCGGCGGTGACGAAGGCAAGGGCCACGACCATGACGTACTACATCCACCTCGATAAGCTGCGTAAGGCTCGCTAGGCGGTGGACATGCTGGCGGGAACCGCCCCGCCCCCGACGCTGGCACCCGTGGTGCCGATGCGGCCGACCCCGCCGGTCCGTGGCAACCGCCTGGCACTGGCTGGTAAGTAGCCCGGGTTCTGTCGTATACGTGGAATTGAGCCGAATTCACAGTCGGCAATTCGCTAAGCAGGACACCCGGCCCGGCTCGCACTCGCGGCCCACTCGACTCGAAGCCGAGAACCCGTCACCCCCCGAGCCGCTGCGTCACTTCCGCCTCGAGCTCCGCGATCTTCACCTCGCCCGCGAACACCTTCACGATCTGCCCGTCCTTATCGACCACGTACAGCGTCGGCATCTTCGGCGGCGACCACGACTTCGCCAGCGCCTGTCCTTCATCGAAAATCATCGGGAACGACACTGGCACATCGCGGAGGAACGCCTGCGCGTCCTCGCGTTGCTCGTCCATGCTCACTCCGACCATCTCCAGCCCGTTCGCCTGGTGGCGCTTGTAGAGCGCCTCGAGCTCCGGGAACTCTCGGCGGCATGGTTCGCACCACGACGCCCAGAAGTCGACCAGCACCAGCTTCCCGCGCATCGTTGCCAGGTCCACCGTCGTCCCCGCCCCGGCCAACGACGGCCCGGCCAGCGCGGGTGCCGGCCTCTCCGCCGTCGCCGGCGCACCGCCGTCGGGCGCCTTCGTCGCGGGTTGCGGCTCGCAGGCCGACAGGAGGAACATGGCGAAGAGGACAGGTCGTGAAAACATGCGTGTGTGCTCCGAAGAAAGCCGGCCGTATCAGTAGCGCCCGCCGAGCATGGCCGACAGCTCGAGGGCCCACACCCGCGACAGCCCGACGAAGTCGTCGTAGCCGATGCGCGTGCCGGCGACCAGCGCCCCGACCTCGATCGCCCCGCGCTTCAGCGGTTTGGCGTAGAGGCTGTGGAGCGCCAGGCGCTGGCTGCCGAGCGACGACAGTTCGCGGTCGCGGGTGAAGTAACCACCTGGCCCTGGGGCCATGTAGTGAGAGCGGTAGAAGAACGCCGCCGACTGCGCGTAATGGCGGTACTCGAGCGCCAGCGTCGCCCCGCGGGCCGGCACCACCGACAGGTCGACCGCCGCCGTGTGCGAGCGCAGCTGCCACGAATCGTAGTAGAAGCGGTACGTCGCCCCGATCGACACTTTGCGGTGCAGCGCCTGGCGGGCCCGCAGCACCCACGCGTGGCGGTTGCGGCGGCGCGGGTGGACCTCGGGCAGGCAGAACTGCGTCGTCTCGTTGCAAAGCCCGCCGTCGCCGCCGACCGCCACGAACCGGTACGGGCTCGCCATGTAGCCGAGCGCCCCGCGCAGCTCGTAGGCCAGCTGCAGCAGCGTCGTCTTCGTCAGCACGAACGTCGCGCTGACCAGCGCCCCGCCGGCGCGCACCGGCTCGCGGAACGTCGGGTCGCCCGAGCGGCCGACGCGGTCGAGCGCGCCGAACAGCCGCCCGGCCAGCGTGATCGTGCGCTGCGCCAGGTCGACCTTGCCGCCGAGCGTCGCGCTGTTCGCCAGGTAGTCCGGCTCGTGCGAAAAGCGATACGACGCCGACCACGCCGTGATCCCGCGCTCACGCTCGACCCCGACGACCCCCTCGTGACGGTTCTCGCGCACGATCGGCGTCGCGGCCGTGCGGATGTCCACCGACGCGCTGGTCCAGGCGTCGAGGCTGTAGCTGATGTCCAGCTGCGTCTGCGGGCCGCCCAATTGCTGCCGCAGGTGCGCCCGCGGCGAGATCACCGTCGTCCGGTCGCTGTCCGTGCGCACGTAGATGCCGCCACGGACCTGGCCCCCGATCGGGGCCGGCTCGGCCGCCTGGACCAGAGCCAAACTCAGGGGGATCCACCTCATTGGCGGCGAATCATCACGCGCACAGCGCGCGTCACCCTGAAATTAATTTTGAAATCCATTTTCAGATCGGAGACTATCCGCCGCGACGTTCTCCGTCAACTCTGGAGTCTCCGCCATGGCCCGTAAGGCACGCCCCACGCTCGTTCTGCTCCTCGGACTCGCCGCATGCGGTGGGCTCGGAAACCCGAGCGACAGCGACAACAACAACTTCACCACGGCGGTCCCGCCGTGGATGGGCAGCGAGAGCGACAGCGGCAGCGGCAGCGGCAACGTGGTCCCTGGCGGTCCTTCGACGACCACCACCGGCGCCTCGGCCAGCGACACCGCGACCACCGGCGAGCCGACGACCTCCGACAGCACCACGACGACTTCGACCTCCACGTCGACCTCGACGACCGCGCCCGACCCGACCGGCGCGCCGAAGCTCGACCTGCCGCCGAGCTTCACCACCGGCGAGACCGACACCGACAAGGACAAGGACAAAGACAAGGACAAGGACGACGACAAGGACAAGGACGTGGACACGACCACGTTGCCCGCGCCGCTGTGATCGCCGGGCCCTCACCGCGCCCCTCGGCCGTCCGCGAAGCCGCGACCTTGCTGCTGGCTGGCCTGTGCTTCGGCGCCAGCCAGCAGCTCGTCGTCCGTGAGCTCGTCAGCCTCCTCTACGGCGAGGAGGTGGTGCTGCTGTTCGTCTCCGCCGCCGCGCTCGCGGCCGCCTCGCTTGGCTACCGCCTCGGCGCGCGCCTGTCCCCGCGGGCCCTCGCCGGCCTGCTGCTGACCTGCGGCGCCCTGCTGCTGCTGTCGCCCGCGCTGCCACGATTCGCGGTCGCCGGCCTGTGCCTCCTGCGCGGCGACTCCGGCCCCGAATTGTTGGTAGTCCTCGCCCTGCTGACATTCGCCGCCGCCGCCCCGTTCACCGCCATCGTCCCGGCCCTGCTCGACCGCCACGAGCAGCCCGAGGACCGCCTCGCCGCCCTGCGTCGCGGCTACACCGCCGAGCTGATCGGCTTCGGCCTCGGCAGCACCGCCGCCCTCGCCCTCGGCAGCGCCCCCGGCCTGCGCTTCGCCGTGCTCGCCGCCGCCCTGGTCGCCCTCGTCCACGTCAGCCTCGACCGCCGCCGCGTCACCCTCGCCTGCACCGTCGCCGCCGCCCTCGCCTGCGCCACCCATGCCCCGCTGTCGCGGCTCGGCGCCGATCTGGTGTATCGCCACAAGCACCGCCTGCCCGGCGCCGAGGTGGTGTGGTCGGTCGATTCGCCGTACCAGCGGGTCGAGGTCGTCACCGCCCCGGGCCGCGGCCGCATGCTCTACCTCGACGGCCTGCGCGACCTCGACGACCGCGACCTCGGCGCGCTCAATCACTACCTCGCACGCGCCCCGGCGACGCTGGTGCAGCCGAAGCAGGCGCTGCTGGTCGGCAACGGCACGCTGTCGATGGTGCCCGAGCTGGCGCGCCTGTCCGATCATCTGACCACGGTGGAGATCGATCCGGCGGTGGTCGACGCGGGGGCGCGCTTCTTCACCCCGGGCGAGCCGCTGGCCCGGCTCGCCAACTGGCGCCTGGTGCTGGCCGACGGCAAGCAATTCCTGGCCGCGACCGAGCAGCGCTTCGACCTGATCGCGGTCGACGTGCCGTCGCCGCTGACGCTCGGCGAGGCCTATCTGCACACCCGCGAATTCTACGCCCTGTGCCGCGCGCGCCTCAACTCGGGCGGGGTCCTGGCGATCCAGCTGAGCGGCCCGCTCGGCGCCCCGACCCGCACCCCGGCCCGCCTGGTCGCGTCGCTGCGCGCCGAGTTCCCGGCCGTGGTCGTGGCCGACAGCGAGACGGCCGACCGCGCCTTCGCCTACGCCTCCGACGCGCTGCCGTTCACGCCCGAGGCGCTGCAGTCGGTCGCGGTCGCCGGTGAGCGGGCGCTCGCCGTGATCGCCGGCCCCGAGCTCGACCGCCGCATCGAAGGCGCCGTACCCTTGACCCTCGACGACCTCGACCTCGTGCTGCGCCGCGGCGCCGAACGCCTGCGCGAGCGCTACCTGTGACCGCCATGCCGCGCGCCGCCACCACGCCCGCTCGCCCCGCGCTCCGCGTCGCGCACGCCAGCACCTCGTGACCGCCATGCCGCGCGCCCTGCCCTCCGCGTTCCTCGTCGGCGTCCACCTCGGGCTGCTGCAGGCCGGGCTGCTGCTGACGCTGTCGCGCGCGCTGTCGGCCGCGCACACCACCTACGCGCTGGTGCTGACCGCGTGGCTCGCCGGCTCGGCGCTCGGCTTGTGGTCGCGCGCGCCGGCCCGCGACCTGCCGCGCGCGCTCGGGCTCGGGCTCGTCGCCTACGCCGGCGCCGCGCTGGCGCTCGGCAGCGTCGACTTCATCGCCGCCAGCCCGTGGTGGTTCGCCCCGGCGGTGGCCGCCGCCGGCCTCGCCTCGGGCACCTACTTCGCCGCCGCGGTCGCCGGCGGGGCCGCGACCGCCCGCGTGTTCGCGCGCGAGACCTGGGGCTTCCTCGCCGGCACCCTGCTGGCCGCCGCCGGCTACGCGTTCCTCGGACGACCTGCTCTTTTGTACATGCCCCTCGTGACAGGTACCCTCGCCCTCGCCCTGCGCCCGCGCGCCGCCCTCGCCGCCCTCGCCCTGCTGTCCTTCGGCTGCGACGACCCGGTGCGGGTGGTGCCCGCGCCCGACCGCGCCCGCTTCGGCGCCGAGGTCTACCCGGTGCTGCTGCGCGACTGCAGCTTCCCGGCCTGCCACGGCGACCCACGCCGCCCGCTGTTCATCCCCGGCCCCGGCCGCACCCGCCTCGGCACGCCCGAGTCGCCGCTCGACGCCCCGACCCGCGCCGAGGTCGACCTCGCCTACGACCGCGCCCGCGGCTGGCTGCTGGCCGAAGGCGACGAGCCGCCGCCGCTGCTCCACAAGCCCGGCCCGCGCGCCGCCCACGAGGGCCGTGACGAGCACGGCCGCAACGTCTATGAAGACCCGGACGCCCCCGGCCTGGCGATCCTCACCGCCTGGGCCGCAGGCACGGAGGCGCCGTGATGGCTCGAAGCACATGGTCGATGCGACATGCCCCGAAGGGCATGCCCCAAAGCACATGCTTGAAAGAGCATGTCCTCTCGGACCTGTCCATCCCCTCGCTCCCCGCGCGCCCGGAGGTGACCCGGTGATCCGCCCCGCCCCGCTGCTCGCCGCCCTCGTCGCCCTCGCGCCCGCCGTCGCGAGCGCCTACTCGTCGCCCGCGCTGTACACCGCCGACCCCGCGCGCACGGGAGGCGCGGGCGGACGGATCTTCAGCGGCAGCCCCGGCGACGGCTTCACCTGCGGGGTCTGCCACACCGGCGGCCCGCTGCCGACCCCGGAGATCCGCGGCGGCCCGAACGGCGCTTACAAACCTGGCGCGACGTACATGTTCGAAGTGACATGGCCCGAAGACGTGTTCGGGATCGTGCTCGAGGCGACCGACCCGGCCGGGGCCCCGCTCGGCACCCTGCGCCTGCCGCCGGCCGACATCCTCGAGGACGACGAGCTGTGCCCGGGCGGGCGCGCGGCCGAGTGGATCGAGTTCGCCGAGGGCGAAGCGCGCCAGGCGGTCGCGGTCAACGTGTGCGGCTCGCACCGCCTGCGCGTGCAGTGGACCGCCCCCGACACCCACCTGCCCGGGGCGATCTACATGGCCGCGGTCGCGGCCGACGATGACGGCACCCCGGCCGGCGACGGCGCGGGCTTCTGGGAGTTCCCGGTCGGCCCCCCCGCCGCGACCGGCTGCAACCTCGGCGGCGCGCCGCCGTGGTGGGCCCTGCTGCTGCTGACCCGCCGGCGTCGCCGCGCCGCCGCGCTGCTCGGCGTGCTGTCTCTCGGGGCAGGTTGCGCCCGCGTCCAGCCCTACGAGCGCGGCCGCCTGGCCCAGCCCGACATGCAGCTCAACGGCGACGGTGACCTCGACGCCGGCCCCGAACACGCCCTCGACTACCGCGAAGGCTCGGCCGGCGGCCTCGGCGGCGGCGGCGGAGGTTGCGGATGCAACTGAGCGAACCTCGCCGCGCGCCCCCGTCCTGCGACGCCGACATCCCTCGCGCCTCCTGCCACCCCGGTCACGCCATGCCACGAAGCCTCGCCGTCCTCGCCCTCGTCCTCGCCTGCGCGCCCGACGGCGGGGCCCGCTTCGAGTTCCCGGTGAGCGGCGCCGGCGGCAGCGACGGCACCGCCTCGACGACTGCCTACACCACCGGAGGGATCGAGGACTCGCTGACCTCCGGCGGCCCCGGCCTGCCGCCGCCGCTGCCCACCACCGTCGACCCGAGCGGCGCCACCAGCAGCGACAGCGACACCGGCGGCGGGCCGATCCCCGCGGCGCTGATCCCCGCCAAGGCCACCTGGCGCTGGCAGCCGCTGCAGGCCGCCGTCGCCGGCGACTGGAAGGTCGTCGGCTTCGATGATGCGACCTGGTCCGAAGGACAGGCTGCGTTCGGCGACGGCCCCGGCGACGCCACCCCGATCGACGCAACCACCGCCCCGCTCGGCCTGCGCCTGCGCCACACCTTCAGCGTGCCCGAGGCCGCCGACGACCTGCTGCTGCGCGCCTACCTGCGCCGCGGCGACGGCGTCGCGGTGTGGCTCAACGGCGTCCCGCTGCTGCGCTCCAACCTCCCGCCCGACCCGCTGGCCGCCGACACCCGGGCCCAGTCCGACCTCAAGGGCAACGAGCCGCTGCGCTACGTCCGGCTCGCCGCCCCGCACGCCAGCCTGCTCGCCGGCGACAACGTCGTCGCCGTCGAGGTCCGCCGCTATCAATCGGGCGCCGCGGGCATCGGCTTCGACCTCCAGCTCGACGTCTGGGACCTGGCCTATGAGCCAGCCGACACCATGACCGCCCAGGTGCGCACGCGGACCTACGGGGGCGAGTACGCCGACGAGCACGTCGGCGTCGCGTGGATTCAGGGCGGCAGCGGCCTGGTGCGCACGCTGGCGGTGTGGGCCGAGGTCCGCGAGAATCACCTGATCCGCTGGCGCTCGCTGTCGGGCGGCGACAACGCCGACGCGATCACGTCGGCGACCCGCGGCTCGCACCGCACCACCGACCTCTCTTGGGACCTCAAGGACCAGCTCGGCCAACCAGCCGCGCCCGGGGACTACAAGCTGATGGTCGAGTTCACCGAGGACAACTCCAACGAGGGCCAGCCGCCCGGCCCGGTGCTCGAGATCCCGTTCACCCTCGGCGGCGGCCCGCACCTCACCGAAGTCCCCGCGCACCCGCAATTCGCCGACGGCCTGCTCGTGGTCCCCTGACCCCACGGCCGCGATTGCAATCAGCCGGACCTATGCGCCGAGTCGCCCCGGGTACAGCGAGCGTGCGCGCGGCCTCGTCAAGCCCACCGGCTTCGCAGAGCCGGACCCACCCGAGCTGTCTTTGAGGCCAAGTCGCTATCCGACGCAGTGCGTCGCTGTCCGATCAGACATGTCCTAAAAGACATTGTATCCTGCCGCCCGCGGCGCCCCGCTGCGGCGCGCCGTTTCGAGCGACGATCCCCGGCGGTCGCCGCGTAACCAACGTGGCAGCAATGTGGGCACAGGTATTGCCTGCACGCCTGCGCTGCGGCCCGGTCCGCTGGCGCCGACGCCCCCGCGGCCGATCTTGCCCGCCCCCGCGCTCGCAAGCGCGTCGGGGACATGTCCCGAAGGACATATCGACAGTCCGCGTGCGCGGCGGTCCGTGGCCCTTGACGGGGCCTGGCCGCGCGGGGCAGGCTGACCGGACACATGGCCGCTCGCTTTCGTCCCGACCCGACCTTCTATCCGTCGCCGACGATGGCGATGCAGGCCCCGCCGGAGCAGCTCGCCTACGTGGTGCTGCTCGACCCGACCGGCAAGCAGCGGCCCGACGCGATGGCGGTGGTCGACCTCGACCCGGCCTCGAAGAGCTTCGCCCAGGTGGTCGGCCAGCTCGACATGCCGAACATCGGCGACGAGCTGCACCACTTCGGCTGGAACGCCTGCAGCGCGTGCCTGTGCCCGTACGCCCCGCACCCGCACGTCGAGCGCCGCTACCTCGTGGTCCCTGGCATCAACTCGTCGCGGATCTACATCCTCGACACCCAGCCCGACCCCAAGCGGCCGCACATCGTCCGCACCATCGAGCCCGACGAGGTGTTCCGCAAGACCGGCTACGCCAGCCCGCACACGACCCACTGCGGGCCCGAGGGCATCTACGTCAGCGCCCTCGGTGCGCCCGACGGCGGCGGCCCGGGCGGCATCTTCATGCTCGACCACGAGACCTTCGACATCCGCGGCCGCTGGGAGATCGATCGCGGGCCGCAGGAGCTTCACTACGATTTCTGGTGGCACCTCGGCCACGACACCCTGATCTCGAGCGAGTGGGGCACGCCGAGCATGGTCCGCAACGGCCTCGACGCCGAGGCGCTGCTGGCCGGCAAGTACGGCCACGCGCTGCACATCTGGGACCTGCGGCGGCGCAAGCACCTCGAGCGGCTCGAGCTCGGCGCCGAGCAGCAGATGGTCCTCGAGCTGCGCCCGGCCCACAACCCGACCCGCCCTTGGGGCTTCGTCGGCGTGGTCGTCTCGCTCAAGGACCTCTCGGCCTCGATCTGGTTGTGGTTCCTCGAGAACGGCAAGTGGCAGATCAAGAAGGTCATCGAGATCCCCGCCGAGCCGGCCGACCCGGCCCTGCTGCCGCCGCTGCTCAAGGGCTTCGGCGCCGTGCCCCCGCTCGTCACCGACATCAACCTCTCGCTCGACGACAAGACCCTCTACGTCTCGTGCTGGGGCACCGGCGAGTTCCTCCAGTACGACGTGTCCGACCCGCACAACCCCAAGAAGACCGGCAGCGTCCACCTCGGCGGGATCGTCCGCAAGGCCGCGCACCCGAGCCGGCCCGACCTCGAGCTCGGCGGCGGCCCGCAGATGGTCGAGATCAGCCGCGACGGTCGCCGGGTCTACTTCACCAATTCGCTGTACGCCCCGTGGGACGCGCAATTCTACCCGGCCGGCTTCGACGGCTGGATGGTCAAGCTCGACATCCCTGAAGGCGGCAAGGGCATGACGCTCGACCCGAACTTCTTCCTGCAGTTCGAGCCCGGCCTGCGCGGCCACCAGATCCGCCTCCAGGGCGGTGACGCCTCCTCCGACTCCTACTGCTACCCATGAGCGACGCACAGGCATGGCTGGCCCTCCTGGGCCTCGGCGCCTTCCACGGCATCAACCCGGGGATGGGCTGGCTGTTCGCGGTGGCGCTCGGCCTGCAGGAGCAGCGCCGCGCCGCCGTCCTGCGCGCGCTGCTGCCGATCGCTCTCGGCCACGCGCTGTCGATCGCGGTCGTCCTGCTCGTCATCGGCGTGCTCAAGGACGTCCTGCCCGACGCGTGGGTGCGCTGGCCGGTCGGCCTCGGCCTCACCGGCTTCGGCCTCTACAAGTTGGTCCGCTGCCGTCACCCGCGATGGGTCGGCATGCGCGTCAGCTCGCTCGACCTGACGTGGTGGAGCTTCTTGATGGCCACCGCCCACGGCGCCGGCCTGATGCTCGCCCCGGTGCTGCTCGGCTGGCGCGACGGCCCGGCTGTTGAACAGGCTTCAACCCACCACGAGCACATGCATCACGCGGGCCATCACGCGCAGCACGCCGTCGAAGCCGCCGGCGGTCACGCCGGCCACGCCCAGCACCTCGCGGAGCTGGGCGCCTCGACCCCGCTGCTCGGCCTGGCCGCCACCGGCCTGCACACGCTCGGCTACTTGCTGGTGATGGGCCTCGTCGCGGTCGTGGTCTACGAGAAGGTCGGCCTGGCGATCCTCCGCAAGGCGTGGTTCAACCTCGACGTGGTGTGGGCCGCGGCGCTCGTGATCACCGGCATCGTCACGCTGACGCTGTGATGCGCGCGCCTGCGCCTCAGCCTGCTCGCGCCCGCCGCTGCCCACACGTGTGGAGTCGCGGCGGCGCGGTCGGGCGGGGTATGATGGCGGCCGCGCGGGGCACCGCGCGAGGAGGATGACAATGGCGATCGACACGGACCTGGCCGCCCGGGTGGCCATGCAGTACGAGCCCGCGACCTATCGCCGACGCATCGCCGGGCACGACGTCATCATCCACTGTCATCACTACAACGCGCGCCTGCAGCGGACCATCGAGGGCGCGCGCGGCATCGACGGCAAGGCCATCCTCGTCGGCGCCGCCGAGACCGTGTTCGCCGATCAGCTGGCCCAGGCCATGCGCGCGGGCGACGACGAAGCGCGCCGCTGGGCCGTCGCCGAGCAGCTCTACCGCCACCTCGGCTTCGGTCGCATCGACCTGTCGCAGATCGCCGCGGGCGTCGTCACCGCCGATTCGTCGCACTTCGTCGAGGGCTGGCTGGCCGGCCTCGGCGACGCCGCCGGCAGCGTCTGCAGCTTCACCGAGGGCTACCTCCAGGGGGCCGTGCACGCCGTCACCGGCGCCGCCGTGCGCGTGCGCGAGGTCGAGTGCATGGCCCGCGGCGCCGCGCGCTGCCGCTTCGAGGTCGACCACGGCCCGCGCGAGCCGATCGCCGCCGATCGCAAGGACCCGGCGATCGCCGCCCCGCGCGAGCCGGGCGCCGGCTGGCTGCGCTCGCCCAACGTCGACGAGCAGGCCATCATCGACGCCGTCGTCGGCATGCCGATGGTCGGCGACGACGCCGGCCTCATCCCCGCCTTCAGCGTCTACCTCGCCAACATGCCGGCCGACTTCTACAACCGGATCTGCATCGGCTTCGTCGAGGCCATGCGCGGCCTCGGGCGCGACAAGGCCGCCATTCGCTTGCTGGTCTCCGACGCCGAGCACTGCGGCATGAACACCTTCCGCGGCATCATGCACTCGCCCGAGTGGGACGGCCTCATCGCCCCCATGGTGCGCGACCGGGCCGACGCCCTGCACGCCATCATCGCCATCAGCAACGCGCTCGGCTGGGGCGACTGGCACGTCACCGCCCACACCCCGCGCTCGCTCGCGCTCGAGTCGCGCTACGGCTACGAGGCCGTCGGCTACCGCGAGTACCGCGGCCTGGCCGCGACCCCGCAGTGCGCCATGCTCACCGGCGTCGCCGCCGGCGTCATGGAGCTCGTCTACGGCGAGGGCACCGTCGAGGACCGCTACGGCACCTTCGCCGCCCACGAGGACCGCTGCGTCAGCTGCGGCGAGCCCTCGTGCAACTTCGCCGTCGAGCAGGTGGAGTAGGCGCCCGCATGCACCGCGAGAAGGTCCCCGCCTGCGTGCATCCGGAGACCTACAAGTACTTCCTCGACCGCGACGCCGTCGTCCCGACCTGGCAGCAGCTGGCCGCGCGCTGGGGCGAGCCGCGCCACAACCCCGGCTTCCGCACCATGGAGATCGCAGCGCCGCGGTTCACCTTGCGCGCCACCGTGCTCGGCAACCCGATTACCGTCCTGCGCAAGCGCGAGTGCACCGCCGACGACCTCGCCGAGCTGCACGCGCTCCTGGGGTACCGCGAATGACGGGCGACCTCGTCGGCGCGACCTCGTGGGCCCACGAGCTCGAGCTCGACGCCGAGCTGCGGATCGTCAGCGTCGACCCGCGGCTGTGCGCCCGACTCGGCTGCGACAGCGCCGCGCTGATCGGCGAGGGCCTCGACGAGCTGTTCTCGCCGCGCGACCGCAAGGGCCAGCGCCTCTTCTACCAGGCCCTGAGCCGCGCCGACGAGGCCGGCCTCGACCTCCTCATCACGCTCCACATCGGCGGCCAGGAGGTCCTCTCGCGCCTGCAGATGTACCCGCGCGAGCGGCAATGGGCTGCCCGCATCGAGCCGCTCACCGCCGACGGCAACCTCGTCTATCAGCTGTACTCGGCGCAGGAGCGGTGGGCCCACATCGTCAAGCGCAGCACCGAGGGCGTGGTCGTGCTCGACCCCGAGGGGCGGATCGTCGACAGCAACGCCGCCTTCTTCGAGATCATGCGCTTCCGCTCGGCCCACGGCGTCATCCTCAGCGAGGAGGCGCTGCGCGGGCGGCCGCTGCGACCGCTGCTCGCCGCCCACGGCTCCGGCCTGGACCCGCTGGCCGAGCACCTGCAGAGCTCCGAAGCCGCGCGCGACCGCTTCGCCGCCGAGCTCGCGTGGGGTGACCGCTGGCTCGACATCACCGTCACCCCGCTGCAGCTCCCGGTGCGCGGCTTCGTCGGCCTGTGCGTCACGCTGCGCGACGTCACCGAGCGCCGCCAGGCCGAGATCCTCCTGCGCCAGAAAGAGGCCGCCGAGGCCGCCAGCATCGCCAAGAGCCGCTTCCTCGCCAACATGAGCCACGAGCTGCGGACCCCGCTCAACGCCATCATCGGCTACAGCGACCTCCTGCTCGAGGAAGCCGAGGCGCGCGGCGACCACGAGAGCGTCGGCGACCTCAAGCGGATCGGCATCGCCGGCGTGCACCTGCTCGAGCTCATCAGCAGCATCCTCGACCTCACCAAGATCGAGGCCGGGCGCATGGAGGTGTGGCCCGAGCGCTTCAGCGCCCGCGCCCTGGTCCAGGGCGTCACCGCGGCGCTCGAGACCCTCGCCGGGCAGCGCGGCAACCGCATCGAGCTGCGGATCCCCCGCGAGGTCGGCTTCGTCGTCACCGACATGCTCAAGCTGCGCCAGGTGCTGTTCAACCTGGTCGGCAACGCCATCAAGTTCACCGAGCGCGGCACCATCCGCGTCGGCGTGCGCCGCACGACCCGGGGCGAGCGCGACTGGCTGGAGATCGCCGTCACCGACTCCGGCATCGGCATCGCCGCCGACGCCCTGCCGCGCCTGTTTCAAGAGTTCACCCAGGCCGACGCCTCGACCACGCGACGCTACGGCGGCGCCGGCCTCGGCCTCTCGATCGCCCGCGAGTTCTGCCGCCTCATGGGCGGTGACATCACCGCCACCAGCGTCCCCGGCGAGGGCTCGACCTTCACCGTCACCGTCCCCACCGAGCTCGACGTCGCCGCCCCGCCGCCCGTCGCCGCCGCCCCGCCGCAGGGCCCCGTCCTCGTCATCGACGTCGACCCCACCACCCTCGAGCAGGTCCAGCGCAGCCTCGTCGGCGAGCACGTCCCCGTCATCAGCTGCACCAGCGCCTCGCAGGGCCTCGCGCTGGCCCGGACCGTCCGCCCGCAGGCGATCGTGCTCGGCATCGCCGTCCCCGACGACGACGCCTGGAACGCCCTCGTCCAGCTGCGCAGCGACATCGGCCTGCGCAGCGTCCCCGTCATCGTCGCCTCCCTGCTCGACGAACAGGCCCGCGCCCTCGTGCTCGGCGCCTCGGCGTACGTCGGCAAACCAATCGACCGCGAACAGCTGCTCACCGCGCTGGCCCAGGTCCGCGCGACGTGAACGCCGAGCGGCGCTGGCCTCGGTGTGCTTCCCCCCTTACACTGGGGTCGGCGCCAGGGACCGTGCACGATGCTCAAGCGGCTCTACATCGACAACTTCAGGACCTTTCAGAACTTCGAGTGGAGCCCTGGTTCGGTCGCGCTGCTCATCGGCCGCAATGGCACTGGCAAGTCCGCCCTCTTCGAGGTGTTGTACCTCCTGCGCGGCCTCGTGATCGACGAGGTCAACCTGTCGCTGGCGATGCCGTCCACCACCCGCACGCGCTGGGATCTGCGCCAGGAGCAGCGCATCGAGCTCGACGTCGCGGGCCCTGAGGGGCTCTTCAAGTATCGGCTCGTCGTCGAGCACGACAGCAACGACGAGGAGAGCCGCATCGTCAAAGAGACGCTGCACCTCGCGGACAAACCCCTCTTCACGTTCAACGAGGGGCAGGTCCAGCTCTACAAGGACGACGGACAGCCTGGCCCCACCTTCGCCGGCAACGTGCGCCGCTCCGGTCTCGGCGCGGTCGTGCCGGGCAGCTCGAACAAGCTCCTGACCTGGTTCAAGCGGTGGCTCGGCGAGCTCGTCGTCCTGCGCCCGAACCCGGCGCTCATCGAGGGCCGCGCCGAACGGGAAGATCGCTCGCTCTCGCTGAGTTGTGACAACTTCGCCAGCTGGTATCGCACGATGTGGCAGGAGCGCCCGCAAGAGGTCAACGCCGCGCTCCGCGATTTGAGCGAGCTCCTCGACGGCTTCACCGGGCTCGCGATCCGCGTCGACGAGCGCAGGATCGGCTGGCTGCGGGCGACCTTCGCCGATCCCGCCGACTCCAACCGGCGAAAGAAAGACATTGCGCTCGACTTCGACGAGCTGTCCGACGGACAACGCGCGTTGATCGTGTTGTACGTGGTCCTCCACACCCAGATCGACGGCGATCGGACCGTCCTTCTCGACGAACCGGACAACTACACCTCGCTGGACGAAGTCCAACCATTCCTGATGGAGGCGCTCTGTCGGGTTCGGGATCGTCCGGAGGCTCAGCTTTTCATCATCTCGCACAACGCCCAATACATCGACCAACTCGCGCCGGAGGATGGCTTCATCATCTCGCGCGACGGCGGCGGTCCATCGAGGATCCGCCCGTTCCGATCCGCCGAGGCGCTCGCTCCCTCGGAGATCATCGCCCGCGGTGGCCTCTCGCAGGAGGCCGACGAATGAACCGCAAGCGGACGGCGGTCATCCTCTGCGAAGACAAGCAGGCGAGCACGCTGCTCTATCAATACCTGAAGCACGAGCGCCGCTTCAAACACGTCATCGTGCTGCCGCTGCCGGCCGGCGAGGGTTGCGGCTCGCAGTACGTGCGCGAGCGGTTCCCCGGCGAGCTCCGCAAGCAGCGCGACAAGGCGGTCGCCTCCGTCCTCGTCGTCCACACCGACGCCGACAACCGCACGGTCGCCGAGCGCAAGCAAGAGCTCGCCGCCGCGCTCGCGCGCGAGGAGGTTGCGCCCAGACAGCCAGGTGAGCCGGTCGCCCTCGTGGTCCCGCGCTGGGAGACCGAAAACTGGCTCCACCACTTCCTCGATCGCCCCGCTGTCACCGAATCCGAGAGGTATCCCAAGTTCAGCGGCGAGGAGGCCAGAGCCGCGAAACCCACGGTCGCGGCGCTCGTGAGCCTGGTCGACGGCAGCAGCAACGCGCCGAAGAACCTGCCATCCATCGAAGAATCCGCGCTCGAGCTGCGCCGACTGCCCTGAGCGCGGAGCCTCGACACCCTGCCCCCTGCTCAGTCCCCCGCAGGATTCGACCATCGTCTTCGGGTCCATCCACACATGTCCTCGAGGCCATCTCACGTCTCGTGCACCCGTCGCCGGCGCTCCCACCATTCGGGCCACGGCAGCAGCACCACCGGCACCAGCGCGATCATCGGGCGGAAATCGATGTGCAGCACCCGATCGATCCCGACGTGCATCCCCACCAGCCCCAGCGCCAGCCACGGTCGCAGGCGCGGCAGCGGCACCAGCCGCACCGTCGCCAGCTCGAGCACCAGCGCCGTCGTCGCCAGCACAGCAGCCACGCGCAGTCCGGTCGCAAACAGCGCCGACTCGCGCGCGAACAGCCCCGCCCAGAACCTGCCCAGCACCGCGCCCAGCCTGGCCTACGCCCGATCGGCGCGGAAGCGCACCCACCTCCTCGCGGTCGCGGTGTTACCCTCCCTGCCATGCCTCGCGCCGCTCTCGCGCTGGTCCTGCTCCTCCTCGCCTGCAAGCACGGCGGTGCCGGCCTGTCGTCCTCGCGCCCGCCGCCGCCCGAGGTCGCCCCTGCCTTCTTCGCCGCCGGCTCCAACATCGTGACCTTCGACGACCGGCCCATGGTCGACCAGGCCGCCGCCGAGCTGCAGAAGAACCGCGACCTGCACCTGCTGCTCATCGGCCGCACCGACTCGCGCGGCAAGGCCGACCAGAACATGGAGCTCGGCCTCCAGCGCGCCCGCGAGATGCGCGAGGCGATCCTCCTCAAGGCCGACGGCAAGCTCGACCCCGCCCGCGTCCACATCGGCTCGCGCGGCCCGGCCGACCCGACCGGCGACAACAACACCGATGAGGGCCGGGCCGCCAACCGCCGCGTCGAGTTCTTCTTGTATTACCCCGACGGCACCCCGCTGAAGTCGCGCTTCGCCGACCCGATCATCATCGAGGGCGAGGAGCCCTGAATCTCCGCCTGTCCCCAGGGGCATGCCCCGTAGGGCATGCTCCTTCGGACATGCTCCTTCGAGCATGTCCCGAGATTCATCCAAACTTCAGAAGAAGATCTGCAGCCCGAGGCTCCAGCCGATCGTATAGTCGCGCAGGCGCGTGAACGGCACCTGGAGCGAGCCGACCAGCGAGGCGCGGCGGTGGAAATTGTAAGCCACCGCCATCAGGCCGGTGCCGCGGGCCGTGCCGAGGTCGCGGTACAGCTCGCCCGCGCGGTTGCCCGGGCAGAACTCGCGGCCGCCCTCTGGCAGCGCGCAAAAGGCCGCCAGGCGGGTGTCGAGCAGCAGGCCCACGCCGAGGTTGACCTTGCCATTGGCGAGCCGCGCCCCGACCTGGCCGCTCGCGCCGAAGTCGACCGCCACGCCTGCGCGGCGGATGTCGACCGTCGCGATCGCCAGCACCTGCCAGTACCACGTCATGTACGTGCGCGTGAACACCACGTACGGCGCGACCGCCACGATCGGCCCCGGGTCGACGGTGAACCGCACCGTGCGCGTCGGCAGCGACGCGTTGAGCCCCGCCGTCAGCACCCGGTGGATCAGCTTGCCCGCGTGCGGCGTGAAGCGCAGCTGCACCCGCGTATCGCCGTAGCCGACGCGCGTCTCGCCCTGCGTGTCGGCGGCGCGGAACATCAGCAGCGGCGCCTGCAGGGCCATCGACAGCCACGGCCGCGGCGCGTACTCGCCGACCACCGACAGCGAGTCCATCGTCCCCGGGTTGAGGCCGAAGCCGGTGTAGACGAACTCGTTGATCAGCAGCAGCCGGGTGTTGGCCCGCCCGCCGGCGCCGTTGAGGCTGTTGATCGTGCGCACCCCTTCGGACGCGCCGTGGCCGGGCACGTGGTGGGCGCGCGCGGCCGCGGGGGTCAGCGCCAGCGCCGCTGCCAGCATTCGCGCCGCCAGGCGAGCGCTCACCGCTCCCCCTTGATCGCGTGACACTCGACGCACCCGCGGCGGTCCTTGGCCATCCAGTCGGCCACCAGCGGCGGGCGGACGACCTGGTTCATCTCGACCATGTGGCGCTCGAGCATGGCGGGATCCATCCCGGACATCCGCTTGGCCATGTGCGACTCGAGCTCGTGGCACTTGAGGCACGACCCGCGCGTCGACTGGGAGCTCATCGCCCCGTGGTGCTCCTCGCGGCGGATGTTGGGGGCGAAGGTGGTGATGCAGCCGGCGCTCGCGCCCGCCACGGCGGCCACCACGAGGAGGGCAGCGGCGACTCCGCCGAGCCCGCTCGCGCCGGCTGTCTGCCGCTGTCTGCCGCGGGACGTCACTCTCGCCGTGTAACCGATCCAGCGCCCGCACGGCGCCATCGCGGCGGGCAAACGGGGCTCCTGCGACATCGGGTCGCATCGCCCGCGCCCGCCGCCGCGTGCGACAGGCCGACGCATGTACAGGTCCGCCAGATCGCGCCTATGGTGTCGATCCTCGCCATGACCCGCGCCGCCCGCCCGTTCTCCGCCCTGCTGTCCGTCCTGCTCCTTTCGGCCGCGGCCGGGTGCACCAGCCAGAGCAACATCGGCAACCCGTGCGACAAGGCCGAGCAGTGCGGCGACGGCCTGATCTGCGACTTCCACGACGGCAAGGGCACCTGCCAGGAGCCGCACGGCCACGGCACCGATGGCGAGACCGCCGACACCGCCGACACCGACGACCACTCGCACGAGACCGACGATCACTCGCACGAGACCGACGACCACTCGACGGACAGCACGAGCTCCGGCACCGGCCCGACCGAGGCCACCACCGAGCACGGCGAGACCGAGCACGACCACACCGGCACGACCGCCGACACCACGACCTCGACCGGTTGATCTTGCCCTGAAGGACATGTCCTCAAAGACATGTCCTTCAGCTCATGCTGATCCTCGCGCCCGGCGTTCCGGTGCCGCCAGAGCGGCGCGACCCGACGGTGCGCGACCCGTCCTGCCGCCGCAGTCGCATCTGCCATGCGCCGGGGCTCGCGCGAAGATCGCGGCGGTCACCGATCCACGGTATGCTGCGGATCCGTGCCGTCCGTCCGCGCCCTCGCTCTCGGCCTCCTCGCCGCGCTCTGCCTCGCCGCGCCTGCCCGCGCCCACGACTACTGGCTCGAGTTCTCGCCGCTGACGCCCGTGCCCGGGCACGCGCTCGCGCTCAGCCTGTGGGTCGGCGAGGACTTCACCGCCGAGGCGCAGAAGGCCATGGAGCGGCGGCGGCTGGTCTCGCTGCGGCAGGTCACCGCCCTCGGTGAGCTCGACCTGCTGGCCCAGGCGCGCGACGGCGCCACCCCGTTCCTCGATCTGCGGCTCGGCGGCGAGGGCGGCTACCTGTTCGGCCTCGAGCGCGACGCCTCGCGCATCGAGCTGAAGCCGCTCAAGTTCAACCGCTACCTCCGCCACGAGGGCTTCGCCGCCGCCTTCACCGCGCGCAAGCGGGCCGGCGAGCGCTGGCGGCCCGGGCGCGAGCGATACACCCGCTACCTCAAGAGCTTCGTGCGCGTCGGCGACCCGATCGACGGCGTCTCGACCCGCGTCCTCGGCCACCGCCTCGAGCTCGTCCCCGAGCGCGACCTCGCCGGCCTGCGCCCCGGCGATCGGCTCGGCGTGCAGCTGCGCTTCGACGGCGCCCCGCTGGCCGGCGCCCGGGTCGAGGCGTTCGCCCGCGATCCCGGCGGCCGGATCGCCGACCAGGCCGCCACCACCGACGCCGCCGGCCGCGTCAGCTTCGAGGTGACCGCCGCCGGCCCCTGCCTGCTGCGCGCCGTCCACATGCAGCGCTGCGCCGGCTGCGAGGACGCCGACTGGGAGAGCTTCTGGAGCTCCTACGGCTTCGCCGTCCGCTGAGCGGCGCCTCACCTCGCGCCATGTCTACACGGACATGTCGTGGGGGACATGCCGCCGTGAACATGTCGCCGGGGACATGCCCCGAAGGACATGTCCCCATGGCAAGGCCCGCGCTCAGCCCTCGGCGCGCCAGCCGCGGAGCAGCGGCGGGTGGCCGCACGAGGCTCGCGAGCGGTAGCGCAGCTTGCCGGCGACCCCGGCGATCGCGGCCTTGTGGGCCTCGTAGTCGTCGGCCGCCAGCAGCAGCCCGACCTGGCGCTCGCCCTGCGAGCGGACCTCGCCGAGCAGCAGCGAGCCGAGGCCGCCGGCCAGGGCCGTGCGCAGCTCGGGCGCGCCGACCTCCGGGCTGTCCTCCGCGACCGTGTAGAGCTGGACATAGACCTGCGAGCAGGTCTCGTCGCCGGCCCGCGGGCTGCGGCGCGGCAGCAGGTCCTGCTGGGCCGCGTGGATCTGGCCGTCGTCGTACAGCGCCAGCGGGGCCGTCGCCGCCGGGCCGCTGCGCAGGACCGCGTGGTACGGCGAAGCTGTGCCATCGGCCAACAGCAGGTTGGCGTTGACCCACAGCGACCCGGCGTCGTCGCGGCCGATCGCCCGCGGCGACGGCGTCATCGCGCTGGCCGGCGCCGGATCGGAGGCCCACGTGCCGGCGGTCTGGTCCCAGAACCAGCTCGAGGCCAGCTGCACCGGCGCCAGCTCGACGCGCTCCCACGTGTCCCAATCGCCGCCGGCGTGGATCCGCCACAAACTGTCGGCGGGCCCGCTCTCGTCGACCACGGCGAAGATCGCCGGCTCGGGCGTCTCGACCAGCGACACCACCGAGCCGCGCACCGGCGGTGGGTCGAGCAGGTGCCACGACGTGCCGTCGAAGCGGGCCACGTACGGCACCATCTCTTCGCCGATCTCGACCCCGTCCCCCACCAGCACCTGCCCGCCGCTCTCGACCAGCGTCGCCACCTGCTTCGGCGCCCGCGACTCGAGCCCCGGCAGCGGCGCGAAGATCCCCGTGGTGTCGCTCGGGCCCCAGCGCATCATCCCCGACAACATCCCCGGCAGCCCGCCAGCGTCGGCCGGGCTGGCGGCCACCGACGCGAACAGCTCGCCGCTCGGCAGCCCCGCCACCCGCGACGGCCGCGGCGCCTCGCGCAGGCTCGCCACCTCGAGCCGCGGCCGGGCCGGGCGCGCGCCGTCGTCGTCGAGCACCACCAGCGACGGTGCCCCGTCGCCGCCCGCGAGCAGCGCGATGGCGTCGCCATCGGGCCACGTCGCATAGTCCATGTAGTAAGCCCCCGGGGCGCTCGGGTCGGGCTCGTGCGGCGCCCATGAATTCTCACGCCGGCGATACACCCGGTGCGCGGGATCGGCCCCGGTGCGAGCGACCGTCAACCACAAGTCGTCGTCGCGCCCGCCGATCGCGCGCACCTGCCAGCTCGCCTCCGGCTCGGCCGCTTGCAGGCCGTGGAGCCAGGATGTCTCTTGGGCCAGGTTGTTGTCGGACGCGGCGCGGGCCAGCAGCACGCCGCCGGTCAGCACGACCTCGCCGTCGCCGAGGCGGTGCAGCCCGATCGGGCCGCGGCGGGTGGCCACGGGCTGCAGCTCGACCTTGATCGTGCGCGGGCCGATCGGCTCGTCGTCGAGGGCGGCGTCGGGCTTGGTGCCGACGGTCGGGCTCTTGGTCGGTGCGGCCGTCTTGACCGGCGCGGGCGCGTGGGTGTCGCACGCGCTCAGGGCGAGCGCGACGAGCAGGGCGGTTCGCGCTGGGCGCGGGCTGGGGTGGGCTGGCATCTTCGCTCCCGCCCATCGTACCGAAAAATCTCGTCCGCGCGCGGCGCCGTGCGACCCGAAGCGCGCGCGGGCGCACTAATCGGCGTGGAGCACCACGCGCTCCCAGTCGACGCTGCCGTTGAGGGCGAGCGTCGCCCCGCAGCGGTAGCCGCCGTTGATCGTGCCGCCGCCGGTGTGGAAGCAC
This sequence comes from Nannocystis bainbridge, assembly GCF_028368995.1. Taxonomy (GTDB): domain Bacteria; phylum Myxococcota_A; class Polyangia; order Nannocystales; family Nannocystaceae; genus Nannocystis; species Nannocystis bainbridge. The sequence goes on from NZ_JAQNDL010000001.1 coordinate 3,433,314, forward strand.
AGGCGCCGCTCCGGGTTGACGTTGCCGGTGTCGCAGCTGTTGCGCGTGATCGGGTCGCCCTCGACCGCGAAGCCCCACGAGTACGCGTCGCTGTAGTACCAGCCGGTCCCGTTGGCCACCGTCGGCGTGTTGCTCTGGCCGGTGTCGGCCGTCACCAGCGCGCGCGGCCCGTGGGCCAGCAGCGTGTACGTCCCGCTGCCGCTCGGGCGGCACGCCAGCATCAGGTTGGCCTTGCCGCACTGCTGGAGGATCTGCGGCATGGACGTGCCGTTGTGGCCGAACTGGTCGACGTAGCAGACCTCCCAGCCGACCACCGACGCCGACTGCACGTTCTGCTGCGGCCCGAACGCGTTGTACTTGTTGATCACCGTCTTCTTGCAGTCGGGCTCGCAGCCGTCGCCCGGGACCTGGTTGCCGTCCTCGCACTCCTCGGTGCCGAGCCACAGGATGCCGTCGCCGCACACCGCGTTCTTGCAGCTCGCCGTGCACGCGTCGGTGTTCTCGGCGTTGCCGTCGTCGCACTCCTCGACGCCCATCATCACGATCCCGTCGCCGCAGCCGGCCAGGGCGCACAGGCTGGTGCACGCGTCGGCGTCGTCGGCGTTGCCGTCGTCGCACGCCTCGAGGCCGACGTGGACCACCCCGTCACCGCACTCGGCCCCGGTGCACATGTTGGTGCAGTCGTCGCCGTCGATGCCGTTGCCGTCGTCGCACTCCTCGGTGCCGGCCAGCACGAAGCCGTCGCCGCAGGTCGCGAACTTGCACGAGTTGGTGCAGGCGTCGTTGTTGAGCACGTTGCCGTCGTCGCACAGCTCGCCCGGGTCGAGCTGGCCGTCGCCGCACTTGGGCCCCCCGGTGGTGTTCTGGCTGCCGCTCGCCTCGCTCGTGCTCTCGGTCTCGTCCGCGGTCGTCGAGCTGCCGGTCGTCGTCGAGGTCGAGGGCGGCTCGGTGGTCGTCACCTCGGGGCCCGTGGTCGTCGTCGTCGTCGACGGGGCCGTCGTCTCGGTCCCGACCGCGCCGGTGTCGAGCTCGCTCCCCTTCGCGCACCCACCCGCCGCCGCGCCGGCCAGCAGCGCCCCAAGCCAAAGCCTTCGCATGCTTCAACTAGACCATTCGAGGCCCGGCTTGACAACGTTCGCGACCGCGCGCGCGCGGTCGCGCCATCGCCTGACCCGAAGGACAGGCGCTACCACAACCCGGCCGCGCGCAGCTGCTGCAGCGCCCGCTGCAGCACCTCTTCGGGCGGCCCCCCGCCGTCGATCTCCGCGGCGATCGCCGCGTGCTCGGGGCGCAGCGGCTGCCACGCGGACCGCGCCTGCAGGTACACCGTCACGTCCGCGTCCGACACGTCACCTGTCCTGCGGGACAGGCGCTCGCGGACCGTCGCCTCGTCGGCGGTGCACACCAGGATCTGCGCCGGCACCCCGAGCGCCTCGGCCAGCGCGACGAACGGGGCGCGCTGCGAGTCGAGCTTGAAGTTGGCGTCGACGACCACGCGCTCGCCCTCCGACAGGCGGGCCTCGGTCAGCTCGCGGCAGACCTCGTAGGTGCGCTCGGTCCACGCCGGCGTGTACACCGAAGCGTCGGCCGGGGCCTCGCTCGGCAGGCCCGCCAGCTGCTTGCGGACCGCGTCGGAGCGGACCCACGAGAAGCCCTCGCCGGCCAGCGCGCGCGCCAGCGTCGACTTGCCGGTCCCGGGCAGGCCCATCACCAGCAGCAGGCACGGGGCCAGCGCCGGCGCCTGCAGCTCGCGCAGGGCCAGCAGCAGGTAGCGGCGGGCTCGCGCCTCGGCCACCCGCGCCTCCGCCTCGGGCACCTCCGCCTCGCGGGCCTTGAACGCCTCGACCTTGGCCCGCACCGTCGCGCGGTAGGCCACGTACAGCGGCAGCAGCGCGCGCCCCTCGCTCGCCTCGTCCTCGGGCGCCGCCGCGAAGTAGCCCTCGGCCAGCGCGTCGGCCAGGTCGCGCCGGCCGACCTCGCGCAGGTCCATCACCAAAAACGCCAGATCGGCCACCGGGTCGGCGCAGCGGAACTGCTCGCCGAACTCGATGCAGTCGATCACCAGCAGGTCTTCGGGCGCCTCGCGCTCCGGGGACCAGTACACGTGCTCGAGCCGCAGATCGCCGTGGGTGTCGCGCGGCACGTGCCGGCGCGCGCGCCCGTCGATCGCCGCGTGCCCGCGGGCCAGCGCCTCCTCCGTGGCCCGCTCGACCCGCGTCAGCAGCTGCTCCGTCACCACCCCGAGCCCCGCCAGCTGCACGAAATTCTGGCGGCAGTTGCCGGCCACCGCCGCGAACGTCGCCCACGCCGACACCGCCGGCCCGCGCCGCGCCCGCGCGTGGAAGCCCGCGATCGTCGCCCCGAGCCGCTGCATCAGCCCCGCGTCGGCCTCGCCGGCGGCCACGCGCGCGCCGAGCCGGGCCGCGTCGGGCAGCCGCCGCATGTGCACCACCCAGTCGACCACCTCGAGGTCGCCGCCCTCGTCGAGCTCGCGGCCGACCTTCAGCGCGTCGTCGATCTGTACGACGGGCAATGTCCCGAAGTACACGTCAGGCGCGAGCCGGCGGTTGAGCTCGACCTCGAGCTGACAGAAGTGGCGCCGGCGCGACAGCGTCGAGTAGTCGAGGAACTCGAGGTCGACCGGCTTCTTCAGCTTGTAGACGTCGTCCTCGACCAGGAACACCACCGAGACGTGGGTCTGGACCACCTCGACGCGGACCCCCTCGGCCCGCCCGAAGGCGCGGGGATCCGAGAGGGCTTCGATCAGCGCGGCGAGCTCCATGGCGTCCTCGAAGGCTGCCACGGCCGGCCCCCGCCCGTCCATGTGCGAGTGTCACGATCGCACGCTCCCGCGATCGCGTATCGCCCGATGACGGCGACCTCACGCGCTCGCCGGGCGCCGCGAACGCCGACCTCACGGCAGCAGCCGCAGCGCCTCGAGCCGGCGGACCACCCGTTGATTGACGTCGGGCACGAAGCAGGTCGAGTGCTCGTGCGCCCCGACGTCCTCGGCGAGCGCCAGCCGCGGCGGCGCCGCGCCGGCCCAGTGTCCGCTCACGCCGGCGTCGAGCCCCTGGGCGCTGACGATCGGCACCGTGCCGTCGCCCCCGCCGGCCACCGGCACCGCCCGGCGCCCCCGCGGCAGGTCCCAGCGGTACGCCGTCTCGGTCGCCATGCCCCCGGCGTACAGCATGAACGTGCGCGGGTGCGCGTAGCCGGCCAGCATGCGGTGCAGCGCTTGCGCGCAGCCGACCCCGCCCCGCAGCGTCGCCCGGTAGACGTCCCACCGCGCCAGCGCCCGGGCCGCGCGGGCCCGGTCGGCCCGCAGCCGCATCTCGTGGAACTCGGGGAAGCGCCCGTCCCACTCGTCGTCGAGCTGGATGAGCCGCGCCTCCGAGGCCCGCGTCAGCGCGTCGGGCGCGTCGCCGAGGCCCTCGCCGAGCAGCGTCTGCAGGTCGGCCGCCGGCAGCTCCGGCACCACGCTGCGCGGCCCGCCGGACAGGTACTCGGCGTAGATGTCGGCCGCCGGGGCCACCTGTCCCGAAGGACCGGTGAGCCAACCCTCGTAGACCTGGTTCGGCATCAGCTGCAGCGGCCCCTCGGTCCCGCTCATCAGCATCGTGTAGCCCCACCAGGTCCCGCCGAGGATCCCGGCGAAGATCTTGCCCTCGAGCCCGGTCGCCCGCTCGTTGCCGAGGCCCTCGACGAACCGGCGGTAGGCCACCACCGCGCCGTTGCACGGCTGGACCACGTGGACCACGCCCTTGACCAGGTTGGCGACGCCGCAGCCGGCCGGCGCGCAGGCGTAGCGGGCCACCAGCCCGCCCATGCTGTGCGTCACCAGCACCACCTTGTCGACGCCGTGCTTGTCGAGCACATAGCGGATCCGCCGCGCCAGCAGCGTCGCCCCGTTCGAGACCGTGCGCCGCCAGTCGTAGCCGAACGCGTACACCGGGTGCGCGCCGGCGGCGTAGGTCCCGCTGTTGAACGCGACCTCGAGCGCCTTGAGGATCGCGTAGTAATAGCCCTGCGACACCCCGCCCCAGCCGCGCTGGCGGCCGTAGAAGCCCGGGTCGCCGTTCGGATCGACCGCGCGCCAGATCTTCTCGAGCTCCTTGTCCCACGCGATCGAGTCGCTGAGGACCTCGCCGATCCCGGTGTGCACGCTGAGCAATTCGGCCGCCCGCTCGGCCGAGCGCATCGACCAGCCGATCAGGTTCTTCTTGCTGTCCGGGTCCCACAGCTCGTTGTGCGCCGTCAGGCGCAGGCGCGAGCCCATCACCCCCGGCACGAACACGATCGGCAGCGGCTTGCCGGTGCGCAGCGTGTTCTCCTTGCCCTGCTCGAAGATCCGCGCCGCCTCGATCTCGCGCACCGTCAGCTGGTCGTCCGCCATCCCCGCTCCTCAGTGTCGCGCCACGCTGGCGACCATCGCCGAAAACCCCGCCGCGCCGATCGCCTCGCGCTCGCGCTCGACCACCACCAGCCGCAGCGACAGCCCCGGCGCCGCGGCCACCCGCGCCCACGTCGATCCCAGCACCGTCCCGTACGGGTCGCAGCGGTCGAGCCGCCACGCGCCCCACACCGCCTCGGCGCTCGCCAGCAGCGTCTCGCCGGCCGCCAGCGGCACCACCACCAGCAGCTCGTCCGGCCCGGCGCCGCCCCACGCCTCGAACTCGGGCGCCCCGGGCATGTCCGAAGCGCCCTGGTCCAAGAGACAGATCACGAGCTCGCCGGCGGCCGCGAACCGGTACACCCGCGGCGGCCGCAGCCACGTCGGCAGCGCCAGCGGGGCCCCGAAGGCCCGCCGCTCGGCCCAGCCCGGCGGCAGCGAGCCGCCGCCGACGGCCGCGACCAGGGCCATGAACACGGTGTCGGCCCACTCGCGCGCGCTCTCGAAGCGCAGCGTCCACATCCGCCCCAGCGGGTCGCGCAGGGCCGCCACCCACACCCCGCCGACGATCTCCGGGTCGGTGATCGCCAGCGTGTGGGCCGGCCCGAGCCCGGTCTCGACCTGTCCTTCGGGCCAGCCCGGGTCGCCGCCGAGGGCCCGCGCCGCGCTCCTGCGGTTGGCCGCGATCAGGTCGGCCGGGCGCACGTCGGCCGGCAGCAGCTCGGTCTCGATCGTCAGCCGGTCCGCATCGCCGCCGCCGGCCTCCTCGAACACATAGCCGGTGCGGTCCTCCAGCTCGTCGGGCACGTCCACCGCGTACGGGTCGCACAGTCGCAGCACTTCCACCTCACATCCCGTACAGCTCGCGCAGCTTGGCCTGCGTCGCCGCGTCGAGCTCGCCGCTCGCCGGCAGCCCCTCGCGCAGCTGCAGGCCCCACAGCGCCAGCGCCGTCGCGTCGTCGAGATCGCCGCTGACGCGCCCGTGATAGAGGCCGAGCTGCCGCAGCCGCGCCTGCGCCCCCGACACCTCCGACACCGGGTCGAGGTGCCCGAGTCGCAGCCGGTACATCAACTTGCGCTCGGGGAACTCGACCACCGCCTCGGTCGCCTGGCTGCCGATCGGCTCGACCAGTCGTCCGTCGCCGTCGGTCACGCCCTCGCGGACGGGCTCTTCCATCCCTGTCACAAAGAACCTGTACGAAGCGCCAGCCACCGGTGCATCGCCCTCGACGAACCGCAGCCGCACCTCCGCGGCCGCCGGCGCCAGCTTGAACCTGTGCGACGCCCCGGTGGCCCGCGTCTCCCACTTCGGCGGCGGCTCCGGCACGAACAGCGCGTCGCCCGGCAGCAGCGCGCTCGGATCGCGGGCCCGCTCGCGCAGCGCCGCGTTGTTCGGGTGGTCCCACAGCTCGCGCCAGTCGACGCCGAGGCGCGCCGCGATGCTCCCCGCGCACTCTCCCTGCGCCACCCGGTGACTCGCCATCGCCCCGCCACGGTATCCGCCCGCCCCGCCCGCCGACAAGCCGGACCCGCCGCGCGCCCCCGCTCCGGGGCGCCTCCGCGCCCCGCGAAACCGCGCACGCAAATCATATGTCCCTTCAGACATGTCCATGAGGACATTCGATAATCACGCCCTGCGAGATCTCGCCGGACCGACTCACGCCGCTGCACAAAGGCAGAAGCGAGAGCAGCCGTCCGCTGCAGCGCGGCTTGCGAGCGTCGCCCGCAGCCCACACCGGCGGGCTGATTCGACCTCGACGATCGTGGTCCCGAACTCGCCCGCGCTCACTCGGCGGCCGACCACATGCTCGCGCCGCGCTTCGGGAACGTGACCTTGCACGACCCTGGCGGCAGCCCGCGCACCACCGCCTTGCCGTCGACGCCGAGCGAGCCGCGCAGCTGCCGGCCGTCGGCCAGCTCGATCACGTACGGCTCCCACGCCACTGGTGCCCCGTGATCGTCGACCAGCTCGAGCCCGATCCACTCGGTCTCGACCAGCTTCGTATCGCCCTCCTCGGCCGCCGGCTCGCCCGCGCTGCGGCCCGCCTGACCGGACTCGCGCGCCGGCGCCTCGCGCTCGTGGACGATCTGCCCGCGCCGCAGCAGATCGATCAGCACCGTCTGCAGCGCCGCCCGCTCCAGCCGCGACGCATCGATCGCCGCCGCCGCGAACACCAGCCCGCGCAGCGCCGCAGCGGACTCGGGCGTCAGCGCCAGCGCCTCGATCGTGCGCGCTGCGACCTCGCGGCTCAGCCCCGCGCCGCGGCCGGCCGCGAACCACCATTGCTCGCCGAAGCGCCCTGCGATCGCCACCCGTCGGGCCACGCCGCGAATCTACACCAGCCGCCTCGCGCCCGCCGCGATCGAGACCGCGCCGCGCTCTCGCGCGCCTCACTTCGACTCGCCGGCCGCTCGCCCGCGTGCAACACTGCTGCCGCGCCGCGATGAACGATCACGCCTCGGACGACCGCAGCGGCCTCCTCGCTGCCACGCGCTACAGCTTCACCTGCAAGGGCACCCAGGGCGTCGTCTGGCACGTCCGCCGCTTCGACCTCGTCGAATCGATGTCCGAGCCCTACCGCCTCCACCTCGAGATCCTCACCGACGACCTGTCCGTCGATCCGGGCGACCTCCTCGGGGCCGAGTGCGACTTCTTCATCGAGCGCGACGTCGCCGCCCGGGCCGTCTACGGCGTCGTCGCCCGCATGCAGGAGCTCGGCGTCGTCACCGACCGCCTCGTCCTCGGTATCGACCTCGTGCCCGCGCTCGCCTTGCTCGGCCAGGTCGTCAACACCCGCTTCTTTCAGGAGCAGAACGTCCCCGACATCCTGCGCCAGGTGTTGGAGCCCGGGCTCGAGCTCGAGGGTCGGCGGCTGCGCCTCGACCTCGACGCCGCCGCTTACGAGCCGCGCGAGTACTGCGTCCAGTTCCGCGAGACCGACCTCGAGTTCGCCGCGCGGCTCATGCAGGAGGAGGGCATCCTCTACTACTTCGAGCACCCGGTGAACGGCGGCCCCGAGGTCCTCGTGCTCGCCGGCGGCAGCGACCGTTGCAAGCCGCTGCCGCTCGAGGGTGGGCGCGAGCAGATCGACTACCTCGCGCGGCAGACCGGCACCGCCCTGCGTCAGTCGATCGACAGCCTGACCCCGACCTGGTCGCTGCGGACCACCTCGATCGTCCAGCGCGACTTCGACTGGCTGCACCCCAGCGACTCGCCGTACCAGCGCGAGCGGCGATCGAAGGACCCTCGCGGCCGCGACCGCGAGGTCTACGACCACGACGAGCTGCGGCTCCACCGCGACGACGGCGTCAAGCGGGCCAAGCGCAAGCTCGAGCAGCAGTCGGCCCAGACCCGCGTGTACCTCGGGACAGGCGACGTCACCGAGCTCGCGCCCGGCCACACCTTCACCCTCCTGGGTCACCCGCAGCCGCAGCTCGACCGCGAGTACCTGCTCGTGCGCGTGCGCCACCGCGGCGCCGCGCCCGAGGAGGACATGTACGCCAGCGCCCGCGGCGAGACCCGCTACGACAACGAGTTCGAGGCCATCCCCGCCGACGTGCCGTGGCGGCCCGAGCCCACCCTCACCCGTCCGCGCGCTCATGGGCCGCAGACCGCGATCGTCGTCGGCCCTGCCGGCGAAGAGGTGCACACCGACGAGCACGGGCGCATCAAGGTCCATTTTCACTGGGACCGGATCTCCCCCTTCGACGACACTGCCTCTTGCTGGATCCGCGTCGCCCAGAAGTGGGCCGGTCCATCGTGGGGCGCCGTCTTCATCCCGCGCGTCGGCATGGAGGTCCTCGTCGAATTCCTCGACGGCGACCCCGACCGCCCCGTCGTCACCGGTTGCGTCTACAACGGCCAGAACCGGCCGCCTTACGACCTGCCGCAGGAGAAGACCAAGAGCACGATGAAGTCCGACTCCAGCCCTGGCGGCGGTGGTTCGAACGAGATCCGCTTCGAGGACGCGGCCGGGGCCGAGGAGATCTTCATCCACGGTCAGCTCGACATGAACACCGACGTCATCCGCGACACCACGCGCAAGAGCGGTCGCGACGACTCGAGCAACGTCGGTCGCCACCAGAAGGACGCCGTCGGGGTCAACCGCACCGCCAGCGTCGGCAACAACGAGACCATGACCGTCGGCGTCGACCAGTCGCTCACTGTCGGCAACAACCAGACGATCAGCGTCGGCGTCAACCAGAGCCTCACTGTCGGCTCGATGCAGAACGAGACTGTCGGCGCCAACCAGACGATCAGCGTCGGCGCCAACCAGAGCTCGACCATCGGCGCCAATCAGTCGACCACCGTCGGCGCCAGCATGACCCTCAGCGTCGGCGGCTCGATGAGCGTGACCGGCGGCGGCAGCAGCACCACCGGCATCGGCGGCAGCAGCAGCACCACGATCGGCGGCAACGACACCACCAGCGTCGGCGGCAGCAGCACCACCAACGTCGGCGGCGCCACCACGATGACCTTCTCCACCGCCCACGACCTCAACGTCGGCGCCGCGCGGACCACCAACATCGGCGGCGGCGACACCCTCAACGTCACCGGCGCGCTGAAGATCACCGCCGCCTCGATCACGCTCTCGGCCGGCGGCTCGACCATCGACATCGGCCCGGGCGGTGTCACGATCTCCGCCGGCGCGATCGTCTCGATCACCGGCGCCATGGTCAATGTCAACACTTAGCCGACTCGCCTGCGCGCTCGCGTGGATGGCCGCCTGCGGCCCCGCGGCGCCCGGCGAGAGCAGCGGCTCCGACACCGAGGTCACCACCGCCGAGGTCACCACCTCCGAGGTCACCACCTCCGTGGTCACCACCTCCGGCGATGCGCCGACCACCGGCGGCGGGCCGCTCGACTGCGACGCCGTGTGCGACGCGCCCTGGACCTTCGAGGGCCACCTCTCGATCACCCCGGAGCTCGACCCGGCGCAGTTCGAGTGCATGCGCGAGGTCACCGGCAACCTCCACCTGACCGGCTTCACCGGCCCGCTCCCGACCCAGCTGCGCGCGCTCCAGCGGGTCGGCGGATTCATGGTCGTGTTCGCCAACGACGGCCTCGCCGACCTCGCGGGGCTCGAGTGCCTGCGCCGCAGCGAGGCCCTGTTCCTCGAGGAGAACCCCGCGCTGGTCGACGTCGCTGCGCTCGCCGGCATGGAGGCGACCACGTCCCTGGCCGTGCACCTGTGCGACGCCCTCGCCGACCTCTCGCCGCTGGCGAACCTCACCGGCGTCCGCCAGCTCAGCTTCCGCTCCGACCCGGTCCTCGCCACGCTGCCCGCGTTGCCGGTCGGGACCGTGCTCGACCGCCTGACGGTCGAACATTGCCCCGCGCTGAAAGACCTCGACGCCTTGGCCGGCGTCCGCGGCACGCCCCTGGTGATCCAGCTGCTGCGCTCGTCCGGGCTCGTCAGCATCGCCGGCCTCGGCGGGCTGTGGGACGCGGGCGATCTGTCGAGCGCGATGTTGATCTTGCACGACCTCCCGCAGCTCGGGTCACTCGCCGGCCTCGAGGCCCTGCCCGCCGCCGGCACGCTCGAGCTGTCCGCGTTGCCGCAGCTCGACTCGCTGGCGCCGCTCGCCGGCCTGCGCGCGGTCGAAGAGCTGCAGCTCCACGATCTCCCGGCCCTGAAGTCGTTGGCGGGCATGACCGGCCTCGAGCGCCTCGGCACCCTGCAGATCGGCCGCTGCGAGCCCGACAGCGGCCTCCCGATCGTCGATCTCGCCGGCCTCGACGCGGTGACCGAGCTGCACGCGATCCACCTCGACGACAACCCCGCGTTGCAGTCGCTCGCCGGCCTCGACGCGCTCGTCACCGGCCCTGACGAGGTCATCGCCGTCGACAATCCCGTGCTCGATCCGGCTGCGTTCGCCGCCTTCGTCGCCGCGCACGCCGTGCCCACCAGTTGCCACAGCCCACCCGGGGCGTGCAGCTGCGACTGGGCCGACGCCGTGCCGTGATTCGCCCTGCCACGGGCATGCCTGGTCTCCTGTCGTGACCCGGCGCGGCGGGTCCGCGACGAACGTCCCTCCTTTCCGCGCCCGTGCGGGCCGCCTCGGTGCAAATGTCCTTCGAGACAGGTTGCTCGGGGCAGCATGCGGCCGCCGGTCCGTGAGGTCGTGTTGCGCGGCGTGGCGTCGCCGCGTATCGTCGCGGCATGGCTTGGGCGAAGCGATTGTCGTTGTGTCTCGGTGCTCTCTCGGCGTGCGATCCGCAGCAAGGCGGGACCTCGGCGTCGGCCGGCGAGACCACGACCTCCACCGACGCATCCACGACGAGCGGCACGGACGCCTCGACCGCCGGCACCGAGGCGACGACCGAGGCCACGCCCACCACCGGCGAGCCGGGCGAGCCGCTCGGCTGCGCCGACGTGCGCTGGGCCTACGACGTGGCCAAGTTCCAGGCCATCAGCGACCTGGCCGTCGACTCGCGCGGGCACGTGCGCGCCACCCTGAGCGGCGCCGAGGTGTTTCGCGTGCTCGACCTCGACACCGGCGGCGTCGAGGTCGGCGCGTTCGAGGTCTCGAGCGTCGACGCTTTCGTCCGCTGGGGCGGGCTCGACGGCGACGACAACGTGGTGCTGCAGGTGCAAGAGGACGGCCCGCAGTGGCCCCGCGACTGGGTCCGCAAGTTCTCGCTGGACGGCGCGCTGCTGTGGGAGGTCGAGTTCGCGGCGAAGAGCGACGGGTTCCCGGTCGGCCGTCCGGCGCCCGGCCCCGATGGTTCGGTGCTGGTCTCGCGCTCGGGCTCCCTTCACAAGTTCGCCGCCGACGGCTCGCCGGTGTGGGAGCAGGCCAACCTCGACGGTCTGCAGCCCTTCGCGGTCAACGCGGCCGGCGTCAGCGTCGCATGGTTGCTGGCGACCAAGATCGTGCGCGTGCTCGATCCCGCCGGCATCCCGCTGTGGCAGGCCGAATGGGGCCAGGAGGGGCTGGCCGATCGCTTCATCGTGCTCGACGGCGCCGGCGACGTCGTCGTCGGCGAGCAGCACCACGGCCTGGCGCGGTTCAGCGGCGACGGCGCGCTCGCGTGGGAGAAGACCGAGGCCGAGCTCGGGCTGCGGATCGACGGGCTGGTGATGAACGAGGCCGGGCAGCTGGCCGTGCTCGGCCTCCCGGACACCGGCCCGCAGGTGGTCGTGTCCTTCGGCCCCGACGGCGCCGAGGTCGGCCGCCGCGCTTGCACCCAGCTCTCCCACGTCGGAGAGCTGGCGATCGACGCCGCGGGCCGGGTGACGATCGCCGGCTACGACTTCATCGCCGAGAACGGCCAGTTCGACTGGTGGATCGTCGCGTTCGACGGTTGATGTGTTCTCAAAAACATGTCCATTCGGACATGTCATAAAGAACACGTCACCACGGACAGAGCCCGGAGACATGTCTCTTCGGGCATAGCCCGCTCGGCCCGTCACATGTCCCTTCGGACATGTGCCGGAGGCTCACGGCGGAGGACGCGCGGCTCGGCGCCGCGCGTCTCCTGGCCCTCAGGACAGGTTCGAAGCCGCCTGCAGCGTGCTCAGCAGTTCGCGCCAGGCGGTCAGCTCGGGGCGGCCGGGTTTGCGCTCGCCGAACAGCAGGGCGATGTTGTCGCCCGCGGCGTCGAACAGCTCGAGCGAGGTGACGACGCCGTCGTCGGTCGGCTTGTCGACGACAAAGGCGCTGGCGACCAGGTCGCGGCGGAGGTGGAGGTTGAAGCCCGGGTCGAGCACGTTGATCCACGGGCCCATCGGCACGATCTTGCGCACGGGGCCGGTGTGGATCTGGATGCACCCGGGGCTGCCGACGAAGATCATGATCGGCAGCTCGCTGGCGGCCGCGCTGTTCAGGACCGCCTCGATGCTGTCCGTGGCGACCGGGCGGACGAAGCCCTCGGGCGCGAGGCGCATCGCCTGCAGGCGCGCCACCCCGGACTTGCGCAGCAGGCCGAAGAACTCGTGGGTGTCGCGCAGGCCCCGCCAACCGGCCTGAAACGCCGCGACGTCGACCTCGGCGTCGGGCGTCTCGGCCTTGCGGGGCGGCCGCGGGGTCAGGCGGATCGTCGGCTCCTGGTGCTCCGCGCGGAAGATGTCGACGAGCTGGCGGTACTCGGCCAGCTCGGTCTTCTCCTTGGCGTAGATCTTGTGGACCGCGTCGCCGTGGGCGTCGAAGAAATGCAGGCTCTGCTTGCCGTCCTCGTCGACCGCGAACCCGTGGGCCCACTGCGACAGGAAGATCCGCAGATCGATCGGCCCGTCGCCGTGCACGATCCCGTGCGGGCCCGAGATCTCCGGCTCGGTGTACTCGCCGGTCTTCTCGTGCACGGCGCTCTCGTTGCGGGTGAGCGCCATGACCTCGCCGAGCAGCGGCAGCCGGCGCAAGATGGCCGGCCAGTCGTCGATGAGGCGCACGGTGGTGGTGCCGCACTCGGTCGCGCGCAGCTCGGCCTCGCTGACGCCGAGGCGGGTGGCGGCGTCGCGGATCCGCAGCTTCGGCTCGCTGGCGCGGAGGTCACGCCAGGCGTGGGCGAGGTTGTTCGAGGGGGTCGGGGTGGCAGGTTGCATGGCGGGGTCCGTCGCGGCTTTCAGAGTATGGATCGGGATCAGGGCAGCGCTGCCCAGCGGAAGCTGACGAACCCGGGCGTGCCGGCCTCGTCGTAGAAGCCCAGCATCTCGAGCTTGAAGTGATTGCCCTCGGGCGTGCGGACCACGTACACGCGGTCGGCCTTGGGCGCGAGCGTGTGGTCCATGATGTTGTAGTCGAACCAGTTGTCGAAGGCGTAGCCGGGCTCGACGTTGGCCATCTCGCCGCCGGTGCCGGGGCCCTGGGCCTCGTCGGCGATCCAGCCGTCGGCCGGGACGGCGGTGACGGCGTCGAAGCTGGTGCCGTCGAGGATCGCGACCTCGACGCCGCCCTTGCCCGAGGTGCCGCCGTTCGACTTGACGTTGAAGCGCAGCGCCGCCAGGTCCCACACCTGGTCGTCGTCGGCGTCGGCCGGCTCCACGGCGCCCTTCGACTCGAAGTCGAAGTACGTCCACGCCTCCTCGCTGGTCGAGTCGATGATCGACTCGTAGCTGCCGTCGCCGAGGTCCTCGGTGACGACCGGGCCGTCGGTCGGCAGCTCGTCGCCGTCGGTGGTGTCGGAGGCCGAGCTTTCGGTGCAAGCGGGCAGGGCGGCGGCGGCGAGCGCCAACGAGAGCAGCAGGGGGCGGGTCATGGCTTACGTGTCCTTTTGGGCAGGTCGGTGCGGATGCGGGCCGAGATCCCGCCGTAGAACAGGCGGGGTACCAGCGGCAAGTAGGCGGCGTCGCCGGCGTTGAGCAGGTTGTCGACGCCGGCGAAGAAGGTCAGCTTGCCGCCGAGGATGTCCTGGGCGACGCGCACGTCGAGGTTGGCGTACGGCGACACGCGCAGCGGCTCCTCGACGCCGTCGCCGTCGTTGTCGCCGTAGTAGAACTGCTTGCCGAACACCGCCGTGCGGACCTGGGCCGAGGTGCCCCAGCGCGGGTGCTTCCAGCGCACGCGCGCGCTCGAGTGGTGCATCGGCCGGCCGGGCAGGCGCCGCTTCAGCTCGAGGTCGCGGGCGTCGGTGAACGTGTAGCTGACCTCGGCGTCGACCATGTCGGTGAACTTGACCGCCAGCGCCGCCTCGACGCCCTGGCTGCGCGCCGCGCCGACGTTGGTGTACTGGAACGCGTTGTCGGAGCCGAGCATCAAGGTCGTCGCGTCGAGCGCGATCAGGTCCTTGAGGCGGTGGTGGAAATAATCGAAGGTCAGGGTGCGGCCGGGCGACAGCCGCCAGGCCACGCCAGCGGTGGCGCTGCGCGCCGTCTCGGCCTTGAGCTCGGGGTTGCCGGTCACGCGGTAGCCGGCGGCCGGGTTGGCGAACGCGAGGTAGAGCTCGCGGAAGCTCGGGGCGCGGAAGCCGAGGCCGGCGCTGGCCCGCAGCGTGAAGCTCTCGGCCGGGTCGATGCGGAACGCCAGGCGCGGCGAGCCGTAGCCGCCGAACTGCGAGTCGAGGTCGAGGCGCACGCCGGGCACGACGATGATCAGCGGCTTGAGGGCGATCTTCCACTCGTCCTGGGCGTAGAGGGCGAACCGCTGGCGGTCGGACGAGGCGGTGGCGAGCCGCGGGGTCGAGAGATACTCGAGCTGGGTCTCGATGCCGGCGCTGAACAGGTGACGGCCGGCGATCATGTGGTCGTACTGGGCGCCGAACTGGCCGAGCGTGTCCTTGGTGCGCTGGGCCTGGTCGAGCGCGCTGGACTTGCGCTGGTCGAGCACGAAGTTGTCGTCGAAGTGGGCCAGGTGGGCGACCAGCCGCAGCCGCGCGGGCGCGTCCCAGGTGATCTCGGGGATGAAGCTGACGGATGTCGTTTGGGTCAGGTTGTTGCGGTCGAACACCGCGCCGGCGGCGTTGCTGTCGATGCCGTGGAGGTCGCGCCGCTGGTAGTCGGCGATGAGGCCGAGGTTGACGTCGCGGCGCACGCGGAACTCGGTCCGCTGCGAGGCGTTGAAGGAGTGGCCGCGGGCGCCGGTGGTCGAGGGCGTGCTGCGGTCGCGGTCGAAGCCGGCGGTGTAGTGCCAGCCGGCGCTCCAGCGGGTGCTCCAGCGCCCGCGCGCCCCGCCGATGGTGGCGCTCAGGTCGGAGGTGTGGAAGCTGCCGTAGCGGGCCCGCGCGTCGACCTCGAGCTTCCGCGAGGCCCGGCGGGTGATGATGTTGATGACGCCCGCGATCGCGTCGGCGCCGTACAGCGAGCTGCCGGGGCCCTTGACGATCTCGACCTGGGCGATGTCCTCGGCCGGGAAGCGCGAGAGGTCGAGCACGCCGCCGACCCTGCCGGTCGCGCGCTGACCGTCGACGAGGATCAGCACGTACTTGGAGTCGAGGCCCTGCATCTGGATGCCGACCCCGCCAGCGCCGGCGAAGCTGCGAATGATCTGCAGGCCCGGCTGCTCCTCGAGCACGCCCGCCAGCGTCTCCGCCCCCGAGGCCTCGATCGCGGCCCGGTCGACCACCCGCGTCGACACTGCGACGTCGCCGATCGCCTGCTCGGTCCGCGCCGAGGTGACCACCACCGTCTTGCTCTCCTTCGGCGGCCGCACGTCAGGCCGCTCCCGTCGCGGCGGGGCCGCGTGCACGGGGGTCGCGGTGGTCGCAGTCAGCAGCATGGCGAGCAGCGGCAGCGCCGATGGAAAATGAAAACTGATTTCAAATTGATCGACAGCCACGCCGTGGGCGTCAAGACCGCGCGCCGTGATGTTTCTCCTCATTGATAATCATTATCATTTGCACGAGAAAACCCGCGCGGCCGGCGAAGCGGCGATGAAGGCGGGCGCGCGCCGGGAGCGACGCTTCGTGCTCGCCCTGGTGGCGATGCTGCTGCTGGTGCCGCCCATCGTACGCGAGCTTTATCCGCTCTCGCTGCCGTCGATGTTCTCGCGGGCAATCGTCCGCCTGGCGGTCTACGAGGCGAGAGATCCTCGCGGAGCGCCGGCGCCGCTCGAGCCGCTGCGCCTGCACGTGCCGGAGTGGCACGACCCGCCCGTCCGCACGCTCGGTCGTGACGGCTACGGCCGCCGCAAGCCGACCAGCGTGCAGGTGCTCGGCGAGGTCGCCAGCGCGGCCGAGGTCCAGCGCGTGGTCCGCTGGGCGCTGCGCCACGACCCGTCGCTGCCGCCGCCGTGACGGTGACGCCGACGGTGATGGGCCGCGACGCATCCGGCGCGCTGGCGGTGCTGTCGCGGGCGGAGTGGACGATCGCGCGCTGACCCACGGCGACATGGTCGATGCGACATGTCCCGTGAGCCATACCAATCCCGGCGATGTCTTTACGACATGTCCCATGAGACATGCGTCGCGTCGCTCGCGACGGCCCCTGGCGCGGCTCGTCAGCAGGTCCGGCCGCGGCTGCGCACCTGGGCCGCGAGGCCGTCGAGCAGGCGCTGCAGGCCGAACTCGATCTCGGGCGGGAGGCCGCCCTGGACCGGCTCCGCCGCGAATACGGGGCCGCCGAACACGGCCGCCAGCGTCGGGTAGCGCGACACGTCGACCAGCGACACGACCATGCGCTGGTACTCGGCCTCGGCGCGGGCCGGGTCGGTGGCGCCGCGGTACATGTCCTGCTGCGCCTGGCTCATGCCGCGCACGGCGGACACGGTGAACATCGCGGCCGACATCGCCTCGAGGCCGTCGAGGCCGCCCGCGGTCATCGCCCGCAGCAGCCGCTCGAGCCAGGCGAGCTGGTTGGGGCCGAGCGGCGGGTGGTCGAAATGCAGGCGCAGCAGCCACGGGTGGGCCGCGAACACCCCCCAGAGGTCGGTCGCCCACGCCAGCACGCTGGCCCGCCAGTCCTCGCCGCGATCGGCAGGCGGCTGGCCGACGACCGCGTCCGCCATCGCCTCGAGCAGCAGGTCCTTGCTCGGCACGTGGTTGTAGAGCGACATCGTCGTGTAGCCCAGCTCGGCCGCGACGCGCTGCATCGACACCGCCGCGAGCCCCTCGGCGTCCGCCAGCGCGATCGCGGCCTCGACCAGGCGCTCGAGGCTGAGCTGCGCCTTCGGCCCGCGACGGCCCGGTCGCCCGCGCCCCCACAGCAGGTCGGCGCTGCGCCTCAAGTCGTGCGAGTCGTCGTCGTCGGTCGCCATCCGGCCCCGCGGAGGGTCCGCGTTTTAAAACTATGTACGTGATACATTAAATCATGTACGGTCTACATAGTTTTCTCTGAACGGAGCCCTGATGCCGCCCACGCCCTCCTCCTCGCCCCTCCGCCGTTCGCCTGCGATGCTCGCGCTGACGCTCACGGCGCTGGCGTTCCTCGCGTTCTCGCTGCCGCCCTACCTGTCGCTGGACCCGGCCCGCTCGCGCGTGCCGCCGCCGCCGGGGGTGCCCGGCTACTTCGCGGCCCTGGTCGTGCACGTGACCTGCGGGGCGGTGGCGATGGCGACCTGCTGCCTGCAGATCTGGCCGTGGCTGCGCCGCCGAAGCCCGGCGGTGCACCGGCTCGTCGGCCGCGTCTACGTGCTCGCCGGGGTGGTCCCGAGCGCGCTGGCCGGCATCTACGTGGCCTGCCACTCGCCGTTCGGGCCGCTCACAGGCGCCAGCAGCCTGGTGCTCGCGCCGCTGTGGCTGACGGTGACGACGATGGCGGTGCTGCGGGCCCGCCAGCGCCGCCTGGGGGCGCATCGGCGCTGGGCGATCCGCAGCTTCGCGCTGACGATGTCGATCGTGCTCAACCGCCTGCTCGTGGTGCCGGTGTTCGTGACCCTGTACCTGCTGTTCGGCGGGGACGACGAGGCGCGGCTGCAGCAGATCGGCGCACCGATCGTGGCCTGGTCGAGCTGGATCGTCGCGCTCTCGCTGGCCGAGCGCCACCTGCGACGCGAAGCCAGGTCCTCGCGGCCCGACGCACGCGCGCTCGACTGAAGGCCGCGGGCGCACGAAGTTTTATGGCCTTTGAGACAGGTCATAAACCGCAAGGCTCAGCGGTAAACCCGATCATCTTCGCTCGAAAATCCCCATTAACTAACCATCGTTTTATTTCTTTTAATATTTAAGTGGGCCATACTGACGGAATGATGAGTTTGAGCGCTTCGCGCCATCGCCTCGTCCGCGCCCCCTCGATCTGGCGAAAGGGACATGTTTTTAAAAACATGTCCCTTTGTTTCACTGCAGCGGTCGCGCTGAGCGGCTGCGTGTCGCGGCCGGGCGACTTCGGGGACAGCGCCACCGAGGCCGGTGACCCGACCGGCGACACCAGCGGCGCGGCGACCTCCGCACCGGGCACCTCGACCGTGACGAGCACCTCGACCGTGACGGGCGCGACGAATCCGGGCACGACCACCGGACCCGACGACGAGCCGGTCCCCAGCACCACTGACTTTCCGTCGAGCACCGGCCACGACTTCATCATGCCGCTCGACGGCGGCGGCCTCGGCAACGAGTGCGATCCGTTCGCGCAGGACTGTCCCGTGGGCCAGAAGTGCATGCCCTACTCGGGCGACGGCGACCACGCCTGGGAGAGCCTCAAGTGCGTCGAAGTCGTGTCCGACCCCGACGGGCTCTACGAGCCCTGCGAGGTGTTCGGCTCCCCGGTCAGCGGCGAGGACTCCTGCGACGTCGGCCAAATGTGCTGGGACGTGGAGGACGGCGTCGGCACCTGCGTCGGCCTGTGCACCGGCAGTCACGACGCTCCGACCTGCGCCGATCCGTCCTCGACCTGCCACCTCAGCTCCGACGGCGTGATCGCCCTGTGCCTGAAGCCCTGCGATCCGCTGCTGCAGGACTGTCCGGGCGGTGATCTGTGCATCCCCTCGCCCTCGAACCCCGGCACGTTCGTCTGCATCCTCGACGCCGGCGGCGAGGAGGGCCAGGCGCTCGACCCCTGCGAGTACGCCAACGTCTGCGACCCCGGCCTCTACTGCCTCGACCCGGCGCTGGGCGCCGAGTGCGACCCGCAAGTGATCGGCTGCTGCCTGCCGTTCTGCGACATAACGCTGCCGAACACCTGCCCCGGCGCGGGCCAGGAGTGCCTGCCGTGGTGGGGCGACGAACCGGCCCCGCCCGTGCACGCGAACCTCGGGGTCTGCAGCCTGCCCCAATGACCATGCCCGTTCCGACATGTCCTATGAGACATCCAAACATGCAACTCCGCGTCCTCCCGCTGCTGCTCGTCACCGCCTGCTCCCCGCGCCCGCTCGGCGACACCGAGACCAGCGCCGGCGGGACCACCACCACCGGCTCCGGGACGACCGCCAGCACCGCCTCGCCGCCCAGCCCGACCACGGGCACCGCCGATCCGCCGCCCGGGACGACCGGCGGGCCCGACACGGCGGAGACCCTCACGGACGGCTCGACCGCCCCGCCGGACAGCTCCGGCAGCGAATTCATCGCACCGCCCGACGGCGGCCCGTCGACCAAGGAGTGCTATCAATGGGCGCAGGACTGTCCCGAGGGCCAGAAGTGCATGCCCTACTCGGGCGACGGCGACAACGCGTGGGAGAGCCTCAAGTGCGTCGATGTCGTGCCCGACCCCGACGGGCTCTACGAGCCCTGCGAGGTGTTCGGCTCCCCGGTCAGCGGCGAGGACACCTGCGACGTCGGCCTGATGTGCTGGGACGTGGTCGACGGCAAGGGCAAATGCATGGGCATGTGCACCGGCAGCCCCGACAAGCCGGGCTGCACCGACCCGGAGGCGTCTTGCTACCTCACCGCCGACGCCGTGGTCACCCTGTGCTTCCCGCACTGCGATCCGCTGCAGCAGGACTGCGAGGCCGACGAACTGTGCCTCCCTCTACCCTCGGGCGATGCTTTCATCTGCGTCTCCGACGCCAGCGGCGAGGGGGGCCAGACGTTCGACCCCTGCACTTACATCAGCGCCTGCGACGCCGGCCTCCTGTGCCTCAACCCGGAGCTGGCCGTCGAGTGCGACCCGCAGCAGATCGGCTGCTGCCTCCCGTTCTGCGACACCTCGCTGCCGAACACCTGCCCCGGCGCGGGCCAGGAGTGCCTGTCATGGTGGGACAACGCACCGCCCTCGCCGGAGCTCGCCAACCTCGGGGTCTGCAGCCTGCCCCAGTGACCATCTCTTCTTAAAAAGAGAGACGACATGTCCCACGAGACATGTCTTCATGTCACTCCGCGCCCTCCCGCTGCTCCTCGTCCAAGCCTGCTCGCAGCGCTTGGGCGGCGACTTCCGGGTTCACCTGATCGGGGTCCACCTCGACGATCGATCCGCCCTGCGAAGGTCCGTGAGCGTCACGGGCCGAACGCATGCCCCCAAAGGACATGTCGCAGCGAGAGACCGCTGCGTCAGCCGCGGCGCTTCGCCGGCTTCGCAGCGGCCGTCTTCGCCCCCGCTGCCTTGTTCGCGCCGGCTTGCTTCTTCGCCCCCGCCGCCTTCTTCGCGCCCGCTTGCTTCTTCGCGCTTGCCGCCTTCTCCGCGCCGGCTTG
Source organism: Nannocystis bainbridge (assembly GCF_028368995.1). Lineage (GTDB taxonomy): Bacteria > Myxococcota_A > Polyangia > Nannocystales > Nannocystaceae > Nannocystis > Nannocystis bainbridge. The sequence continues at coordinate 3,453,641 of NZ_JAQNDL010000001.1, forward strand.
CTTCTTCGCCCCCGCCGCCTTTGCGCCCACTGCCTTTGTGCGCGCCGCCTTCTTCGCGCTCGCTTGCTTCTTCGCCCCCGCCGCCTCTGTGCCCACCTCCTTTGTGCGCGCTGCCTTCTTCGCCCCGGCGGCCTTCTTCGCCCCGGCGGCCTTCTTCGCCCCGGCGGCCTTCTTCGCCCCCGTCACCTTCGCGTTCCCAGCACCTGCCCCTTCGGGCATGCCCTTACGACCAGGTCCCTTCGCACCTGTCCCCGCAGACATGCCCCTCGGGCCACCCGGCTCCATCGCCCCCGAGAGCTTCTTCGGCGCCACCGCCCGATAGCTCTCCGCCAGCCACTCCGCCAGCAGCCCGATCGGCAGCGCCTCGGCGACCGAGAAGCTCGCTGTCACCCAGCCGCTCTTGCCGAGCCCGTAGCCGGTCGGCGACGCGAACGGCAGCAGCAGCGCCGCCCCGTGCGACGCCGGCAGCTTGACCGACAGGGTCAGCGTCCCCGCCTCGCCGCCCATGAACAGGAACGCCTTGCCGCGGACCTTCACCGCCGTGTGGCCCCACGGGAACTCCTCGACCGCCTCGGGATAGGCGAGGGCCAGCGCCCGCACCTGCTCTGCTCCGGCTCCGATCGCCTGCTTCGTCATGATCGCCTCGCGCGCGGTTTCACCCCTGGGGTCTCACGCGCGATGCACCCTGTCAAGCGGCCGTAATTCGCTACCATCCGCGGCGCCATGCGTCCGCCGCACAAGTTTTACATCGACACTCACAAGGGCGCCACGGCCCTCGCCGTGCTGGCCCTCATCGCCGGGTACGACGCCTGGCACAACGAGACCGCGTGGATCTACCTCGCCCTCCACGGCACCTACGGCCTGCTGTGGATCTGGAAGAGCCGGCGCTTCCCCGACAAGCAATGGGAGCAGGCGGTCACGCCGGCCTACGGCCTGCTCACGTGGTTCACGCTCACCCTCTATTGGGTCGGGCCGTGGATCATCGTCCGCGACGACCTCCACGCCGCGCCGTGGCTGCTCGCGCTGTGCGTGGCGATGTGGGGCCTCGGCGTGTTCCTCCACTTCGCCGCCGACATGCAGAAGCACATGCACCTGAAGCTCGCGCCCGGCACCCTGCTCGTCGACGGCCTGTGGTCGCGCTCGCGCAACCCCAACTACCTCGGCGAGCTGCTCATCTACAGCGGCTTCTGCCTGCTGTCGCGCCACTGGGCGCCGATGCTCGTGCTCGGCGCGATGTTCTTCGGCGTGTGGCTGCCCAACATGCTGAAGAAGGACGCCTCGCTGGCCCGCTACCCCGGATTCGCGGCCTGGAAGGCGCGCACCAGCCTGATCATCCCGGGCCTGCTGTGAGCGAAACACACGAGGACCGGGCCGCACCGCCGACCCGGCCCTCGCGTGCACCTCACGGGTCGACCAGCAGCCCGCTCGGCACGCTGGCGGGGACCAGGTGCGAGAAGTCGGCGCCGTTGTCGTCGCTGAGCGCGTGGAGGAACTGGACCAGGTTGTCGAGCGCGAGCGGCCCGCCGATGTCCACCGTGTAGAGCAGCGGGTCGACGCCCGCGGCGATGATCGCGTGGCGGTTCTCGAGCATCTGCGAGTGCATCGCCACCTCGTCCACGCTGTCGCTGATGTCGTAGCCCAGCAGCGACAGCACCGGGAAGCGGTAGTGACGCAAGAAGTCCTTGATGTCGTTGTAATGGCTCTGCCGACCCCAAGGCCCGGTCAGCATGACGTTGCGCAGCGGCGGCGTGCGCCACGCGTACTTGTCGGCCGTCTTGCCCGACAGCCGCATGCGCCCGAAATCGTCGAGCCCGCCCGGCCCGTCGCCGCCCGGCACCGTGCCGCCCGGCCCGAATTGCGGCGCCAGCGTCTTGTGAAAGTCCTCGTCGGTGAACGCGTTGCCGGCGTGACAGGACGTGCAATTGCCCTGATCGGGGTTGAGGAAGCGGCGCGCGCCCGCCAGCTGCTGCAGGCTCAGCGCATTGTCGTCACCCGGGATGAGCCCGCCGGTCGCGGGGTCGATGCGGCCGACGAACCGGTCCCACGGCGTATCGTTGGAGAAGAACGCGCGGAACTCGTAGGCCGCGATCGCGTTGCCCGCGTAGGCGAAATGCATGTCCTCGAACGCGACGCCGGGGTAGGCCGCCTCGAACATATCGACATATTCGGGGATCGACCCGAGCCGCCCCATCATCTTGCCCCACGCGCACAGCATCAGGTTGAACGCCGGGTTGTCCTGCGGACATTCGGTCGTGAAGTCGTTCTCGCCGGGGAAGCCGAGCATCTCCTGGTCGGTCACCTGCGGCATCATCGCCTGCCCGGCCGCCGCCCGCATGTCGGGGTCGAAGGCGTCGTCCTGCCAGTCGAACGGGATGAACGGCCCGCCCAGCGGCCGCACGTAGCCGTCGTCGCCGAGCGGCACCTTGTGATCGACCGCCAGGCCCTTCTGCAGCTTGTGCAGGTTCCACAGCGGCTGCGTCGTGCGCCCGCCGACGGCCGCGCCGAGCCGCGCCGGCCCGATCCCGACCCCGTGGACCCCGCGGTTCATCGTCAACCGATCGGTGGTGCCGAGCCGCGGATGATGGCAGGTCGAGCACGACACGTCGCGGTTGCCGCTCATGATCTTGTCGTAAAAGAGCGCCTCGCCGAGCTCGAACAGCTCGTCCGAGACCGCCGGCGGCGGCTCGAGCGGCTCGATGCCGTTCTCGTCGATGAGGTCCCGCACCTCCGCGATCAGCAGGTGCTTCAGCAGCGACGTGCTCGGCGCCACCTCGTCGGCGAGCTCCGCGGGCCCTTCCAGCGCCTCGTTACTCACCGCCTCCTGCGTCGCGCTCACGTCCTCCACGTCACACGCGAAAGCCGCGACCATCGCCATCGATACCACCACCCCGATACGCTGATTCGACATGGATACTCCCACGATTCGGCTGCGTCGACCCGTCAGGCCGCGCGCCGAGGTTGTCTCACCCGTCAATGTGCCACCGTGAGGCCCGCCCCCCGCGAACCTCACGCCTCACGCTTCACGATTCACCATACACCCTCGCCGCGGCCGTGCCCGACGCGCGCGCACCTCCGCGGCGATCCTCTCGCATCGAGGTCCGCGCGCGCCCGCTGCCGTCGCGCCGCCCCGATGTCCTCCCATTCTCCCCGCTCGCCCGCTCCGACAACCTTCATGCCGGATTTCGCAAAATCCTTCACGGATTTTTTTTCGGCCCCGAAAAATCGCAGCATCGATACTGCCTACATGGCCCCCGATGTCTCGCGGCGAGCTCCGACGATGTCGCGCCATTTCGATGACACGCAGCGGCCGCGGGCGACGCCCGCCCTCGCGCCCGCCGCACCTGCCCGCACGCGCATGTCCGGGGGCACGACACTGCCCCCAATCACCGCCCGGGCGGTCGGAGCCGCGGCGGTGTCACACCCGCCGTCGATTCGCCGCGCGAGCCCTCGCCTGCACCCACATGAACCACGATCCGCAAATGCTGGCATGCCGTCGAGCTCTACGATTTCGGCAACAATCGCGCGCCCCGTCGGCGGGCCTCGCAACACATCATTGGCGTCACGAGACGCCGAACGGATCTCGCAAAATTTCCGCGTCCCTCGACTCACCGGCGTGAGCCGCCACCCTCGCTTTCCCCCGCGCCTCACCCCCGCATTCGGCGCACATCCGCTCGTTTCATCGCTTCCTGGGCACCGGAGCTTGTCTCGCCCCCGACGGCGGCGCCACTCGCCTCGCCGACGAATCGTCGGCGTCGCCGGAGCTTCGCATACGAACGACGTTCGAATCGCATTACGTCGCCGTCATTCGCCGCTTGCGCGGCCCGCGTGGCAAATCTGGCCTCTGGTGGCGACCTCGGCCGGATGCCTCGCGCTCACGGGTCGAGGTCGCGGTGCGTGAAGCGTCGCTTGCCGGGGCCGTAATCGGAGGCGACCTGGCCGTGTCCGCGCAATCGCCAGCGATATGTGAGCAGACCGTCGGCCCCGACCGGCCCGCGAGCATGCAGTTTACCGGTCGAGATCCCGACCTCCGCGCCGAGGCCGAAGCGATAGCCGTCGGCGAACCGCGTGCTCGCGTTCCAGAACACGTCGGCCGCGTCCACCGCCGCCAGGAACCGCTCGGCCGCCGGCGCGTCCGCGGCGACGATCGCCTCCGTGTGCTTCGATCCGTGCCGGTCGATATGGGCGAGCGCGTCCGCTTCGCCGGCGACCCCGCGGATCGCCAGAATCAGCGCCCCGTACTCGTGGCCCCAATCGGCGTCGGTCGCCTTCGCCAATTCCGGGTGCAGCGCGCGGGTCCGATCGCACCCGCGCAGCTCCACCCCGCGCTCGCCCAGCGCCGCCACACAGGCCGCCAGCGCCGCCTCCGCGCCGGGCTCCCACAATAGCGCCTCGACCGCGTTGCAGGCCGCCGGATAGCCGCACTTGGCGTCGACCGCGATCGTCGCCGCCATCGTCGGCTCGGCCGAGGCGTGCAAGAAGAGGTGGCAAACGCCCTCGGCGTGGCCCATCACCGCGATCCGGGTGCTGCGCTGGACGTGACGCACGAACTCGTGCCCGCCGCGCGCGATCACCAGATCGAGCACGTCGTCGAGCGCGAGCATCGCCGTGATGTCTTCGCGCTGCTCGAGCAACGTGATCGCCGCCGGCGCGATCCCGTGGCGCTGCAGCGCTCGCTGCATCAATTCGACCAGGGCGCGGTTGCTCTCGCGCGCCTCGCTGCCGCCCTTCAGCAGCGCCGCGTTGCCGCTCTTCAGGCACAGCCCGCCGATCTGCGGCGCCGCGTCGGGCCGGGCCTCGAACACCACACCCACGAGCCCCAGCGGGCACGGCACCCGCTCGAGCACGAGCCCCTCGTCGAGCTCGCGGCGCAGCTGCGGCCGCCCGAGCAGCTCCGGCATCGCCGCCAATTGGCCGAGCCCGTCGGCGACGCTGTCGAGCTTGGCGGCGTCGAGCCCCAGCCGCTTGAGCCGCGCCGGGTCGAGCTCGCCCGCCGCCGCCGCTGCCCGCGCGGCCGCCACGTCGCGCGCGTTGGCGGCCAGCAGGCGCTCGCGCTCCTCGGGGTCGGCCAGCGCCGCGGCCACGTCGCGGAGCAGCGCAGCCCGGTCCGGCCCGCTCAGCGCCGCGAGCTGCCGCCCGGCCGCCCGGGCCGCCAGCGCCAGCGCGCGCACCCGCCCGTCGGCCTGCTGCCCGTCCTGTCCCTCACGACCTGTCGCTTGCGTCATGTCCTCTTCACCATGTCCTTGAGCACATGTCCTCGACGACCTGCCCTATCGGCCATCCTCGAACCTCGGCCAGCGCCAGGTCCTCGCGGCCGAACGCGAGGAGATACCGAGCGCGACCGGTCCTCTCCATCACTTCGGAGCCCGGCCATCCTCAGACCTCGGACAGCGCCAGGTTGTCGCGGCCGATCACCGCGTCGTAGCCGCAGAACCCGAGGATGCTGGCGATCTCGCTGCTGTGACGGCCGGCCAGCCGGCGGCACTCCTCGGACGAATAGTTGACCAGCCCGCGCCCGTGCACGCGCCCGCTGCCGTCGCGGATCTCGACCAGCTCGCCGCGGGCGAACTCGCCGTCGACGCGCACGAGCCCGATCGGCAGCAGCGACGCCTTGCGCTCGTGCAGCGCCGCGATCGCCCCCTCGTTGACGACCAGCCCCCCGCGCGCCGGCGCGCCCGAGGCGATCTGGCGCCGGTGGGCCGAGCGGCGCTGGGCCGGCGGCACGTACGTCCCGCGGTCCTCGCCGGCCAGCGCCGCCACCAGCGCGCCCGGCAGGTGCCCGCTGGTGATCAGCACGCCGATGCCCGCCTTGCTGGCCAGCCGCGCCGCCTCGAGCTTGCTGGTCATGCCGCCGGTGCCGCCGGCCGAGGTCCCCGCCGTGCGCGCCAGCGCCTCCTCGCTCACGTCGGCGAGCTCGCCGATCCGCCGCGCCTCGGGGTCGGTGCGCGGGTTGGCGGTGTAGAGCCCGTCGACGTCGGTCAAGATCACCAGCAGGTCCGCGTCGATCGCCACCGCCACGCGGGCCGACAGCCCGTCGTTGTCGCCGAACTCGAGCGCCGGCCCCGAGCCGCCCTGCCCGCGGCGGAACTCCATCAGCTCGCGCACGCTGACGCTGTCGTTCTCGTTGAGGATCGGCACCACCCCGAGCTCGAGCAGCCGCATCAGCGTGGTCCGCACGCACAGCGCCCGGTCGCGGTCGGCCAGGTCCTCCTGGATCAGCAGCACCTGCGCCGCCTTGACCCCGAGCTGGCCGAACAGCTGGGTGTAGAGCGCCATCAGGTGGCCCTGCCCGACCGCCGCGCAGGCCTGGCGCAGTCCCAGCGAATCTGGCCTCTTGGCCAGGCCGAGCACGCGCTGGCCCATGCCGACCGCGCCGCTGCTGACCACGATCACCTCGCGCCCCTGGCGGTGCAGGTCGCACGCGGCCTCGACCAGGCTCGACAGCCGCCCGAGCGCCAGCCCGGCCTCCGGATGGGTCACGACCCCGGTCCCGAGCTTGATCACGATCCGCCGTGCCGCGGCCACGTCGCGCCGATTCATCGCACCGCCCCCTCGCCCTCGCCGACAATGATCATAGCCCCGGCGCGGCCCACGAAGAGCTGTCCCGTCATCGCCCGCCGACGCTACCACAGCGCCCGCCACCCCGGCCACCGCGGTCGCCGGGGCGCGATGCAACTCACGGCAAACCCCGCCGGGTCCCGCCCTCGCGCCCGCAGCCACGAGCTCGCGCCCGCGGCCGACCCGGAGGCCGAGCGCCTCTCCGCGCGACGCCAGCGACCCCGGCGGCCTCGACCCGGCGATCCAACGATCCGGGCGGCGCGGCCTCAGCACGAGAGGGCGGCGGAGCGACCTCCCGCAGGTCGCCTCCACGAGCGCGAGAAACCTCGAGGCCATCCTTTACCTTCTACCTTCTTAGGATCGACGTCGCGCGACCGCTGCGCCGCTCCGCGCATGCCCTCGCTCGTGCGGCCGTCCGTCCGTGTCCGCGTCAAAGCTGTGATCGCCGCCCCACCGAACGGCGGCGGCCACGACCCGGCACGGACGCATCATTCATCGCCTTCGCTGCGCGCCGCGATCGCCGGCAACGGACCCTCGTCTTTCACGCCGCGGGGGTCATTGTCGGCACCGGTGTCGCCCCATCGATCTGCCTCAATTCCGGTCCCCTGCCGAGATAGTGACATCGGGGCCGGTCCGGGCAGGCGGCCCACGACCCGCGCAATCAGGGTGAATGTCCGCGGGAACCGCCGGCCTCTGGCCCTGGGGCTCGCCGTTCCCTGCACATACAATCCCTGCACATAAATTTCCCTGCGCATGCAATCAGCCTGGGCATTGGGGGTGACCGCTGACTTGTGACAGGCGTCATCACCTGTCCTAAAAATTGTTAGCCACTTCACAAATCAACGACGTAAACCCTGCCGATACCCGCCGATTTACGACCCACGGACGTCCGCCTGCGGTTTCACAGTTTGTGTTGACATGCAGCGGACGGGCAGGCTATGTGCGTGCCTAACCACCGACTTGGGTGTACGTACAAGCGTAGCCTCTGAAGAACGCTGTCAACCGCAGTCACGGGCCCCCATCGGGCTCGAACACGGTGACGTCTGATTTACGCGGCCGATTTGCGGCGAACCACGGGCAAGAGGGCAAGATGCGCAGGAGTGCTTGGATCACCATTTTAGGTGCCGTGGCTGCACAGGCGGCGGTCGTTTCGACGGCCGAGGCCGGGCCGAGCGACGCGGTATTGGTCGGAGTCGTCCGCGACGCGTCCACCGGCGAGGGCATCGAGGGCGCGCTGGTCATCGTCACCGGCGAGAAGATCCAGGGCGAGCGCACGATGACGACCAACGTCAGCGGCCTCTACCGTATTCCCAACCTTCCGCCCGGCACCTACGACGTGACCGTGTTCGCCCAGGACTACGGCGCCGGCAACAAGCGCGCCGGCCTGCAGCTGCGCGCCGGCACCACGATTCGCGTCGACGTCCAGCTCGTGCGCTCGGGCACCCGCGAGGTCATCGAGGTCAACGTCGCCGCGCCGACGATCGACGTCGGCAACGGCGCCACCGGTCTTTCGGTCGACCGCGAGATGGCGCAGCGGGTCCCGATCGCCATCCCGACCGGCAAGGGCGCCGCCAATCGTTCGTTCGAGGCCATCGCCGAGGCCACCCCGGGCGCTCGCAACGACACCTACGGCACCAGCATCGCCGGCACCACCTCGCCGGAGAACAAGTACTACGTCGACGGCCTGTCGGTGAACGACCCCGGCTTCGGTCTCAACGGCACCGGGCTGTCGATGGAGTTCCTCGAAGAGGTACGCATCGAGGCCGGCGGGTACATGCCGGAGCACGGGCGGTCGACCGGCGGTGTCATCAACGCCGTCACCAAGAGCGGCTCGAATCAGTTCCATGGCAACGTTTGGGCCTACTACACGCCCGGCCAGCTCGAGGGTCGACGGGAGATCGCCCGGCGCGAGGGCGACGCGATCGTCACCGAGCGCAACCTCAATTGGATCGGCGACGCCGGCTTCGACATCGGCGGGCGCATCATCAAGGACAAGCTGTGGTTCTACGGCGGCGTCAGCATCGCGCGCACCGTCTACGACCTCACCAGCTCGTGGAACCGGGTGTCCGTCGACCCTGACGGCAACGCGCTGATCGACCCCGACACCAAGTTCACGGTCACCGAGCGCATCGCTGGCACCACCCAGCGGTTCAAGGCCCAGGGCACCACCGTCCAGGCGCTCGGCAAGCTGACCTACTCGCCCAACAAGCGCAACACGCTCGAGATCCTGGCGATCTACGCCCCGAGCCTGTCGGGCGGCAACGGCACGTTCGGCATGAACGCGCAGACCGGTCAGCCCGAGGTCCTGAACCTCGTCGGCGACTACGGCGCGCTGGCCCGCAAGTACCGCGACAATTCCACCGACCTGCAGTTCAAGTGGAACTGGCGCGACGACGACGGCAAGTGGAACTTCGACACCATCCTCGGCTGGCACCATCAGCTCAACCAGCGCAACGCCGTCGACGGCACCCGCGTCGGCGACACCACCGGCCTGGCCGGCACGCCGAGCGTCGTCTATCGCCGGACCAATAACTTCTACGGCGCCGACGGCGGCCTGCTGGAGCCCGGCATGCCGGGCTACCGCGAGGTCCACTCGCTGACCGACCTCACGCCGCTGCCGGGCGGCGCGCCGGGCGGCGCGTGCGACCCGATGATGTACTCGTTCACCGATCCGGTGTTGATGGACGCGCAGACGCGCTCCGTCGTGTGCCCGATCCGCCAGTGGACCACCGGCGGCCCCGGCCTCCTCTACGATCGCCGGCTCGATCGCCTGCAGGCGCGCGAGATCGTCACGCGGCTCGCTCGCGGCGCCGGTCACCACGTCATCAAGTTCGGCGTCGACTTCGAGTACACGCAGTACAACAGCAACCGCGGCTACAGCGGCAACCAGATCTACCGCGAGTCGACGAACGGCACCAACTTCGCCGACTTCCGCATGTACTCGTTCCTCAGCGGGCCGGACGACGCCAACGTCATCCGCAACCTGAACTGGAACGTCATGTCGACCACGATCGGCGGCTTCATTCAGGACAGCTGGTCGATCATGGACAAGGTCACGCTGAACGCGGGCCTCCGTTACGACGCCCAGCACCTGTTCAGCGGCGACCGCACGCTGGCGATGGCCCTGCCGAACCAGTTCTCGCCGCGCATCGGCCTGATCTGGGACCCGACCTACAGCGGCAAGGCCAAGTTGTTCGTCAACTACGCCCGCTTCTACCAGAGCGTCCCGCTCAACCTGGCCGACCGCGCCGGCACCGGCGAGCCCGGCCTGCAGTCGTTCCACAACGCTGTCGGCCCCGGGTCGTGCAGCGACCCGCTGGCCCCCGGCGCCAACGACCCCGGCGGCGCCTGTACTAACGACGCCAATCGCCTCCTGATCGGCGGCCCCGCCGACGCCGACCAGCGGTGGGCCCTCGCCAGCGCCGGCAAGACCCCGATCGACCCGCGGCTCAAGCCGCAGTCGAGCGACGAGATCGTGGCCGGCGGCGAGTACGAGATCATCCCCGACACCCGCCTCGGCGTGCAGTACACCCACCGGTGGCTGCACCGCGCCATCGAGGACATGAGCCGCGACGAGGCGGCCACCTACTTCATCGGCAACCCCGGCTACGGCATCGCCAAGGACTTCCCCAAGGCCAAGCGCGTCTACGACAGCGCGGTGCTGTTCGTCGAGAAGCGGTTCGCCAAGCACTGGATGATCACCGGCAGCTACACGCTGTCGTGGCTGCGCGGCAACCTCGCCGGCCTGTTCCGTCCGGAGACCGGCCAGCTCGACCCGAACACCACCTCCGACTTCGACCTCATCTCGCTGCTCGAGAACCGCTCCGGCTACTTGCCGGGCGACACGCGTCACTCCTTCAAGGTCTTCACCGCCGGCGAGATCGTGCTCGGCAACGGCCAGTTCCTGCGGCTCGGCGGCGCGCTGCGGGCCCGCTCGGGCGGTCCCACCAATTACCTGGCCTCGCACGTCCTCTACGGCTTCGACGAGTCGTTCATCCTCCCGCGCGGCAGCGGCGAGCGGCTGCCGTGGAACTTCTCGATCGATCCGACCGTCGGCTACACCAAGATCCTGCGCAAGGACCTGCGCATCACCGTCTCGATGGACGTGTTCAACGTCGCCAACTTCCAGCAGATCCTGGCGATCGACGAGCGCTACACCTTCGACGAGGTCAACCCGATCAAGGGTGGCACCATGGCGGACCTGGCGAGCGCCACCACCACCGGCGGCACGCCGATCACGGTCAACCCGAACTTCGGCAATCCGACCTTCTACCAGCAGCCGCGGCAGTTCCGCTTCGGCATCCGCCTGTCCTTCTGATCGATGAGGTTTACGATGCAGCCCAGCAAGCGTCCGCCCCTCCGCGCCCTCGTCCCCGGCGCGCTCCTCCTCGTCGTCGGAGGCAGCTGCACGCAGCCGACGATGAACTGCACCACCGCCCACCTCTACTACGCGGCCCAGTACGAGCTCACCTCCGGCGACGCGAACTCGCCGTGCGCCCAGCACAAGGGCGACATCCTCGGCATGCAGACTTACTTCGCGACCGGCGGCATCAACGGCACCGCGAAGTTCAGCGACCCGTCGGCGGCGATCCGGCCCCAGTACGCCGGCCTCCTCGTCGCCGAGGCCCTCGAATACCCGGTCGACGTGCCCGGCTTCACCGGCGAGAAGGGCGTCGAGCACTGGCCCAACGCCGTCGGCGACTTCGAGAGCGGCCTCCCTGACGGCGAGGACCTCTGTCACGTCCCGCAGCTCGACTCCATGTTCACGCGCCCCGAGCTGCCGGCGATCGCCGACGACCCGATGACGGCCGACGTCGACGAGACCGTCGAGGCCACCCCGCCGACCGCCGTCGCCTACGAGTGGAGCAACGCGCGCTGGCTCAACACCCCCGACGCTCAGGGCACCCAGTTCGAGGCCGATCTCAAGTTCACCCAGGACGGCTGCACCGCTGAGTTCCACGTGGTCGCCGTCTCGCCGGCCGTCCACTGCGTCACCGACGAGGACTGCACCACCACCGGCAACGGCATCAACCCCGACTTCGCGGTCGAGTGCGACAACCGCATCAACGACCCGCTGAGCCCGGACGTCGCCGACGACCCCGAGACGCCCGCGAACGAGGCCGTCGACTACGGCCTGTGCGTCCTCGCCAGGCCGATCCCCTCCTACGAATAGCGAACGCGGAGCGACTACCATGCGACGTCCGTCGAATCACAGCACGATGCGCTGCCTCCAGATCGCCGCCACCGCGACCGCCCTCCTGTTCGCCCAGGCCCCCGCGTTCGCCCAGGGCCCGGCCAGCCCGCCTCCGCCGTCGCCGCCTGCCGCTGCGCCTGCGGCCTCGCCCGCGCCTGCGCCCGCTTCGCCCGCGCCTGCGCCCAGCCCCGCCCCCGCGCCCAGCCCCGCCCCCGCGCCCGAGCCCTTGCCCGACCCGGGCGCGTGGAACCCGACCGGCGCGCCGCCCGTCGAGGCGCCGCCGGCCGAGCCTCCGCCGCCCGTCGAGCCCGCCCCGCCGCCCGAGCCCGAAGTCGCAGCCCCGCCCGCGCCTGTCGGTCCGCCTCCGCCGCCTGCGCTGGCGCCGGCCGATTCGGCCCAGGCCAAGAAGATGCGGGCCGCCGGCGTTGGCACGATGATCGCCGGCGGGGTCCTCTCGCTGGCCGGCTTCGCCGTGACCCTCGCCTTCACCCTGCGCGGCAACAAGCTCGAGAGGGACCTGGTCGACGCCGAGGACGCCTATCAGCTCGGCGATTGCAGCCGCGTCACCACCGGCGAATGCAAGACGCTGACCGCCAACCGCGACGAGACCCGCCAGGGCATCCTCGGCTCCGATCGCATGACCGCGGTCGGCGGCGGGATCCTCGCCGGCGGCATCATCGTCACGGCGATCGGCGGAATCCTCTATCGCGTCGGCGTCAGGCGGATCACCAACACCGACCTGTCGCGCGTGCGCGTCAGCCCGACCTTCGGCGGGCTCTCGATCTCCGGCCGCTTCTGAGCGTCGGCACACGCGCGCGAGCAGGGGCGCGGTCGCGCGCGCGGGCCCGAGCGGGCATACTCGCGCCGTGCTCTACGCCATCCTCTGCTACAACGACGAGAAGGTCGTCACCTCGTGGACCCAGGCCGAGGACGACGCCGTCATGGCTCGCCTCGCGGTGGTGCACGACCGCCTCACCGCCGAGGGCACGCTCGGGCCGGCGGTGCGCCTGCGGCCGACCGCGGCGGCGACCACCGTGCGAAAGACCCACCCGCCGGTGATCCTCGACGGACCGTTCGCCGAGACCAAGGAGCAGCTGCTCGGCTTCTACGTCCTCGAGTGTCAGTCGCAAGACGAGGCGCTGGCCATCTCGCGCGAGCTGGCCGAGGCCAACCCCGGCGGATCATACGAGATCCGCCCGGTCTCGCTGTTCTTGCCCGGCCACCCGGTGCGCTGAATGCAGTCCGCACATTTCGCGCGGCGCGCGATTTGGATCACGCGCGCCGACAGCCCCGGCGCTAGTGACTCGGGCCCCCGCTTCCTTTAAGAAGAGGCCGGCCCGTCCATGCCGCGCTACCTCGTCACCGCCGATCCGGTCGCCAGCTTCCAGCCGCGCTTCGATACGACGTTGCGCCTCATGGCCGAGCTGCTGGCCCGCGGCGTCGAGGTCGACTACTGCGACCTGTTCACGACCGACATGTCCCTCGGGACAGATGATTGGCTCGCCGCCCTGCCGGTCCGTTCGGTGCTGTGGAGCGACCCCTCACGCCCCCCGTACGTCGGCCTCGACGCCCCGCGCAGCGCCGCCGCGCTCGACTACGAGGTCCTCGTCCACCGCAAGGACCCGCCGGTCGACGCGACCTACCGCGGCTGGGCCGAGCGGTTCGCGGCGCTCGACGGGCGGCTGCTGCAGCTCAACGAGCCGGCCGAGGTGCTGCGGCACTCCGAGCACCTGCTGCCGGCGCGCTTCCCCGAATTCTCGATCCCGACCTTCCACTGCCGCGAGTTCGGCGAATTCGCGGCGACCGTGCGCAGCCAGCCGGTCGAGGCCGTGGTCAAGCCGATCGCCGAGTGCAGCGGGATCGGCATCGCCTTCTTCCGCCCCGACGCGTCCGAACCTGTCCTTCGGGGCTGGTGGCAACAATACGGCGAGGCCGTGGTGCAGCCGTATCAGGAGGCCGTCACCACCCGCGGCGACCTGCGGATCTTGACCATCGGCCGGCGGATCCTCGGCAGCGTCACCCGGCTCCCGCGCCCGGGCTCGCGGCTCGCCAACCTCCACCAGGGCGCGTCGTACCACGCGTTCGACCCGACCCCGCGCCAGCTCGAGGCGGTGGCCGCGGTCACCGCCGAGCTGGTGCCTCGCGGCCTCTACCTGCTCGGCCTCGACTTCATCGGCGACCTGCTGTCCGAGGTCAACTTCACCAGCCCCTCGGCGATGGTCCAGATCGGCGAGGTCATGCACAAGCGCCCCGAGGTCGAGCTCGTCGACGAGATCGAGGCGCTCCGCCGCACCTTCGTCGCGCGCCCCTGAATTCAGCAGACCCGGCGGCCACGGGTCTGCATGGTGCGACGGCCTTCGCTTGCCCCCGACCTCGCGGCGGTCCGCGCGTTGCATACAATTCGCGCTCGACGGGTCGCTATGCATATTGCATGCGAATCCCGGGCGCGCCCTCGATCTCGCAAATCCATGGCTCAGCGCGCCGCGATCAACGCCTCGAGCGCCGGTACGTGCGTCTCGCTGCGGCGCAACAGGTCGCTGCGGATCATCGCCTTGACCGCGGGCGGCAGCGACGGATCGTTCAGCGCGCGCCGGTACGCCTCGACCTGGCGCGCCTCGTCGTCGCACAGCGCGTCGACCGTGACGTTCAGCGCCTCGTCAGCGCGCGCGGCTGCGTATTCCTGGCCCGCGGTCGAGGTCGGCGCGACCTCTCCGTTTCGCAGCAGCAGCCCGCGCAGCACCTGGACCGCGCGGCTGTGGTCGACGCAGATCTGCCGCAGCCGCGGGCCCGCGTCCGGGCCGTCGAGCCACGTCAGCGCCCCGCGGTAGGTCTCCACCGCCGACAGCTCGGCCCGCAGCAGACGGGTCAACGTGTTCGGCGGATCGCCGCGCTCGGGGTTCGTCGCTGTAGCCACGAGGATGCATTAGCGCCCGCCGCCACTATGTCAAGACCACGCGAGAGAACACGAATCCGGCGGCCGCGAGGGCCCGTGGGGCCGGTCGCGTCCGCCAGTCTGCGATCATCCGTCGACGATCACGCCGAGCGAGGCACAGCGCGCGGCGTCGACGAAGATCAGCCCGTCGTCCTCATGCGGCGCGGCGCCGGGGGTGGTCGGCTGCTCACCCCCGCCTTCATCAGGCGTGGCCCCACCGCCGGGTTCGGTCGGCTGACCGCCGGGTTCGGTCGGCTCGGTGCCGGGCTTGGCCGGCTTTTTGCCCGGCTTCTTGCCCGGCTTGAAGCGCGTCGCGCAGAACGTCGCGCCGTCGTCGATGCACGCGCTGCGACACACGGCCACATCGTCGGCGGCGCGGTCGCAGGCCGCGAGGCAGACGTCGCCGATCTGCAGCTCGCAGGCGTTCTCCTCGGCCAGCGCCCGGGCCGTCGCGCAGAAGTCGAGCTCGACCTCCGCGGACTCCCGCGATTCACCCCCGGGCTCGCCCGCGCCGGGCTCTTCGCCGGGCTGCTCTCCGGGCTTCTCGCCGGGCTTCTCTCCGGGCTTCTTGCCCGGCTTCTTGCCGGGCTTGAACGCGGACTCCTCGACCTGCGTGGTCAGCGGTTTCGCGGCAGCGACGATCGGCAGTGCGAGCGCGGCCGCAGGGAACAACACGAGCAAATGACGCATCATGGGAGGGTTCCTTTCACGTGAGGCGCAGCGACAGGCCAATCCTGTACGCGCGCTCGAGTGAAGATCTTGGGAGGACGGCAGGAGTATGCAATCGCACCGAGCGACGTTAGTCGCCGTGGTGCAGCGCTGCAGCCGAGCGCGCCGGCGGTCGTCCACGTGCGCGGGTGAACACCGAAGCACGACGGACGGGCGAGCGCCGCTGCCTGCCGCGAACGGGCGACAGGCGGGCCTCGCGGCCACTCCCACGATTTCCTGCCGATGCTGCTCCGGCGATCGAGCAGATCGCGAGCGAGCGAGCATGCCACGCGTGGCGATCGCGGAGTCACCCGCGCAGCCCGACCTGGCCCTGCGATTCAGCGGTCCTCGCCGTCGCCCGCGCCGTCCCCGGCGCAGCCCGACCCGCGGGTCTCCTGCGATTCGCCGGCTCGCCGTCGTCGCGCTCGTCGCTTGCATGCCAGGCGCCGCGCGTCATAGCTCGAAGTGTCGGACGCACGCCGGACGCGTCGGCCATGTCTCGACTGGCCGAAGCGACCGCGTACGCCCGGTCGTTCTCGTCGTGTTCCTTCGCAATGGCCGCGCCGATCTCTCGGCGGCGCGTGCCTCGCCCGACGGGGCGCTGAACGAGCGTCTCCGCCGCCTGCTGCCTGACGCACCCTCCCAGACGGCCAGGCAGACAGGCGGCGGAGACGACCTTTTTCGTGCGCGGCAGGCCGTGCACACGCCTCTGTGCGAGAGGCCGGCCTACCGCGGGCGGGCGCTCATCGCCCCGCCTCGCTCATCCTCCGGCGCGAGGGCCCGCGCGTCGCCCGGTGCGGCGGCACCGTTCGCCACGGCATCCCTCGTCCCGGTCTGCTCACAGCTCCGAGAGCGCGAGCTCGAGACAGGTCGAAGTGTCGATGAAGATCGCCTGTTCGTCGAAATCGGGCCGCTGGTGGTCGAAGTCGTCGTCGTCGTCGTTCCAGCCGCCCCAGCGGGTCTTCAGGTCGCTGGGCGCGCAGAACATCGCGCCCTCGCCGTCGCACTGCGAACGGCAGGTCTGACCGGCGTCGCCGGCGTGGTCGTCGCAGGCCGCGAGGCAGCTCGGGCCGGACAGCGAGTCGCAATCGTAGGCCCGGTTGTCCTGGCCGGTCTGCACGAAGATCTGGGTCTGCGTGCACACGGCAAGCAGCAGGTCCTCGCCGATATCGCAGTTGTTACCACCGCCCCAGCACCACCCCACCGGCTCGGCGGGGATGGAGAGCGGGCGAGCCATCGACGGCGTGGCCGCGATGAACGGCAGGGCGAACGCCAGAGCGGGGCACAGCAACAGAATCTTGCGCAACATGGAGATTTCCTTTCGTTTCTCTCGGATCGCCGCGGGTTCTTCCCCGCGACGGTTGGAATATTCAGTGACCCCCCAACAGGCGCAACGGTGAATTGTGGTGAATCGCATCGCCGAGCCCGGCGCCAACTGTCCCAATGGGGGCCGCAGGGCGGCTCAGACCGGCAAATTCGCCCAAATTCGTGGTTCTGCGCGGAGCTACGGCGCCAGCGGCGATCCTGATGATTCACCGACCGATCGTCACCGCAATTCGCCGTCGCCCGCCGCGCTCTGCATTGCTCATAGCATCCTCGCGGGCCTGACGAGGCCGGCGCGTCTCGGCGCAATCCTACAAGTGCATATCATCATTGATGAAGCGACGCGGCCGCGGCGACCTACAGGAGGGCGCCGCGCACCGATCGGCGGACGAAGGCTCGCGGCAGCGACCAATGTTATACATGGCATGCTATCGCATGACAAGTCGCAGCGAATGCCACGTGTCCCTGCGGCCGCCCGAGCCCGCGACCGGGCCGCCCGCCTCACTGCGTCGATGATGCTTTTTAAAAGGGGGGACATGCCCGATGAGACACCATGACGATTCGCGCCGCGAGCCGGCCCCGCCGTCCCGCAGCGACGCAGAGTCGGCCGCGCTCCCCCGCTCCTCGGCGCTGCCCGCCCGCCCGTCCGGCCGCAGCTCCGGCCGGGCGCGACGAACGGAGCCACGACGGGGATGCAGCTCCGCCACGCCGGTGCTCTGCTGGAGAGCCGCGCCCGAGCTTGCCGATCCCGCAGAGGCTGCGACCAGGCGCCGCTCCGACGACCTCCGAGCGCGGCACCGTCGCCGCGGACCTGCGCTTCACCGCGGCGCGTCGTCCGACCCGCCGATGGCGCCACGAGGATCCGAGCCGGGACGCCGGGGCAGATCGCCGCCACGTCGAAGCTCGCGCCCCCGGACGCGATGCGGGTGCCGCGAACGCAAAGCATCGCTCGCGGCGCCCCCCGGAGCCGGTTGCGCTCCGCGTCGCAGCGACCCGAGCGATGCCCTCTTTCGCGGTGCTCCGCCCTCGTCCCCCCGGGAGCTTGCACCCCGGTGGTGAAGACGTATAGCAAGGAGGTGTCGGATACACGCCTCCTCGCGGAGACCCACGGCTCCTCGGCCCGCACACCGGCGAGCCCTGTCGTCACCGCCCGAGCGACCGACACCCTCTACGAGCATTCAATTTTTTCTGACTGACCAATAGCAGCAGCATTTGGGCAGCGTCGAACTCTCGGCGACGCGTGCCTCGCCCGGCGGGGCGACCGCGAGCGTCTCCGCCGCCTGCTCCCTGACGCACCCTCCCAGACGGCCAGGCGAGACAGGCGGCGGAGACGACCCTTCTTCAATTTCGGCGGGCCGATGCACAGGCCTCTGCGCGCTGCAGAGGCGGCCCGCCGCGGCCGGGGCTGTCAGCCCCGCGCCCCTTCGTCGCGCCTTGGCGCCCCGATCGTCTGCAACCCCCGGCGCGGCGACGCCGAGCGCGGCAGCTTCGATGGGGCCCGCGCGCGTTCACCGTTGGTCGAGGTTGAGCTCGAGGCAGGTCTCGGTGTTGATGAAGATCATGTCGTCCTGATCCTGGTGGTGGTTGTCGTCGTCGTCGTCGTCGTCGTCCCAGCCGCCCCAGCGCGCCTTGAGGTCGCCGGGCGCGCAGAACAGCGCGCCGTCGCCGTCGCAGTGGCTGCGGCAGGTCTCGCCGGCGTCACCGGCCGCGGCGCAGCTGGCGAGGCAGGTCGGACCGGTCAGCGTGTCGCACTCGTAAGCGCGGTTGTCCTGGCCGGTCTGGACGAAGATCTGGGTCTGCACGCACACCGCGAGCACCAGGTCGTCGTCGAAATCTCCGCAGTCGTTGCCGCCCCAGCACCACTCCGCCGGCTGGGCGGGGATCGAAAGCGGGCGCGCCATCGAGGTCCCGGCCGCGACGAGCGGCAAGGCGAACGCGAGAACGGGGCAGAGCATCAAGATCTTGCGAAACATGGGAGTCCTCCTCCTGTCGGTCTCAGCGCGCTTCACGAGCACATTCCCGTGGCGCGTCGATGGGGAATATTCGGTGTCCCCGCGCGCCGGGCAATGCGGAGCTGTGGTGAGTCGCATCGTCAGCCGCGATCGGGTTCGCCTGTTTCTTCTGACAGAGGGCAGCAGAGGCCCCAACGCGGGACGATCTGGCAAATTTACCCGCCCATCGGCGCCCGCGGCGAAATCTCGACGGAATCATCGCGGGATGCGACGCCGCCCGCCGCGCGAGCGACGAATCATCGGACTTCGCGCCCTGCGGCGATTTCGACGCCTCACGCAATTGTCCGTCATCGTTGACGATGCGACGCGGCCGCGGCGGCGCGCCCGGAGGCTGCCGCGCACGGCGATCGCGGGGCGACCCCGGCGGCGACGCTGGGTTCCGGCCGTCTCGCGTCGCAGGTGGCATTCACGACGACATTCGTGGCATTCTCGGGCCGCGGTCGTCGCCTTTGAAGCTTTCACCCGCGCCCGGGCCGCCCGCCGCTGCGCCCGGCTGGCCTGATGCTCCCGGCGCCACGCGCCGAATCATCGCCCGGCTCGCCGCCCCGTTCAATCATCGGTGCGAGCCATCAGCGACCGTGCTGTATGATCGGCGGGAAGGCCCCAATCTTCGAAATCGATTCGCACCGCGAAAATGGCTCCGCCGCCCGTTCTGACGCACCCCTCCCAGGACGGCCAGAACGGACGGCGGAGTAGCCGGCGGATTGCGAGGCGCCCGCGTCGAGGCGGGCTCGTCGCGTGCCCGATCGGTCCGTCATGGCCCGACGCGGCGGCGTCAGGCGGGCAGGAGCCGATCAGGCCCGCAGGTGCTCACCCCTGCAGGTCGAGCTGCAGACAGGTCGAGGTGTCGATGAAGATGAGCTCTTCGTCGATGTCGCCGATGCCGGGACGGTCGTCCCACGGGCCGATGCCGGGGCGGTTGCCGCCCCACGGGCCGAAGCCGCCCCAGCCGCCCAGGCCGCCCCAGCGGGCCGTGAGCTCGCTCGGCGCGCAGAACAGGGCACCGCCGTCGTCACACTGGCTGCGGCACGTGTCGCCCTCGATCTCGTCGGCGCATTGCGCGAGACAGAACGGGCCGGTCAGGGTGTCGCAATCGTAGGCGCGGTTGTTGGAGCCGGTGCCGACGAAGATCTGGGTCTGCGTGCATACCTGCAGCAGCAGGGCGCTGTCGAGGCCCTGGTTCCACGCGCCCTGGTCCGGGCGGCTGGGACCGAACTGACCCCCGCCCTGGGCCGGCTCCGAGGGGGCGACCAGCGGGCGCGCCATGGCCGGAGTGACCGCGAGGGACGACAGGACCGAACAAACCATCAGGATATTGCGAATCATTGGGGAGTTCCTTTCTTCTCTGCTCTCGGGCGCGACGTGGGAGGATTCCCCCGTCGTGCTGTGTAGGAATATTCAGCCGCCCCAGAACGTGGGCAATGTCGAGTTGTGGCCCGGCGCATACCCGACGTCCCGCCAAACTGCCGGCGACGCGGGATTGCGGCGGCGCAGACCCGCGAATTCGCGGCCGCGTCGAGCCCCGGCCGGAACGCGGCGGGAGCGGCGTCGGCGGCCGTTTGGCGGTGTTCGTGGGCAAATATCGCCGCCGCCCGCCGCGCTCCTACATTGCTCATACCGTGTCACCCCGATCCGGCAATATCGAGGCCGCCGACCCGCTCGCACAAACAGGTATCTTCATTGACTGTGCGGCGCGGTCGCGGCGGCCTGCGGAGGGCTCCGCGCACCCACGAGTGGATTCCGCCCGCCAATAGGGCCTTCTAAAGGGTGGATATGCCATTCAACCATACAAGTCGCGTCTATCATGACACCGTTGATTTACACCACTGTGGCCGGGCCGCGCGCGAGCCATCATCACACATGTCCCAAGGGACATTTCATTTTTAAAGAGAAGGGGTGCGCTCGGCGGCGCGGCCACGGCGGTACGAGGCTGTCGGCGCGACGCTCGACGCGCTCGCGGCGGCTCCGCCCACTCGTTTCACTGGCTCATGCGCGCCCGCTCTGCGCATCGGTGCAGGGCCTCGCAGCGGCTCGGACGGACAGGCGCTCGCGTCGTTCGCCCGCGTCATCTGCCCGCGGGGTGGCTCGCCGCTCCGGCCCCGCTGGGGCCCTCGCCGACGCGCACGCTGGCTCTGGCCGCGCCTCGGCCTCGGCGCACCCGGCAACCATCCTCCGGGCACATCGCCGCCCGGCGCCGCGAGGCCGACGACCGCCTCGCGCCCACCCGCACATGCCCCTTCGTGCATGTCCGAAAGAACATGCGCACCTAGCGCGGCAGGACTCGCTCGCTCGCCGGGCTCGCCGTCCGCGAACAAGGCCGCCTGGTCGTCCGTGGCCCGGCGCCCCCGACCGTTCCTCGCTCCTCGGCCGCTTCACGGGCTCTGGCTCGCCAGGCAAATCCCTTCGATGAAACTTGGGGGCCTTCGCCCACTGGCGCGCGTCCGCCACCCCGCCCATAGTTCCGCCCGCTCCAACAAGGACGATACCGATGTACGCCAGCCCGAGCCACCTGCCCCAAGAAGCACGTCAGAAGATCGCCGCTGCCCTCCAGGCGGTGCTTGACGATGGCCTCGACCTGCACAGCCAGATCAAGGTCGCCCACTGGAACATCAAGGGCATGCACTTCGCGTCGCTGCACCCGCTGTTCGAGACCTTCGCGGTCAGCCTCGCCAACCACAACGACATCGTCGCCGAGCGCGCGGTCACCCTCGGCGCGCAGATCTTCGGCACCGCCCGCCACGTCGCCAAGAGCTCGCGCCTGCCCGAGTACCCGCAGGACACCACCCGCGACCTCGACCACGTGCGCCTGCTCGCCGAGCGCATCGAGACTTATTTGTCCGGCCTACAGGGCGCGCGCAAGATCGGCGACCAGCAGCAAGACGTCGACACCGTCGACATGCTGACGGCGATCATCAGCGAGTTCGAGAAGCACGGGTGGTTCCTCCGCGCCCACCTCGACCGCTGAGCATTGCGTGACCGTCGCCGGCGCTCCCTCGCCGGCGACCAGCGACGCCGGTCCTGCGGCGTCGCTCGCCTCGGCGGCCCTGCTACTCGGTGCCGCCGATCTCGATGTTGTACTTCACCGTCATCGGCGGCCCGTTGTAGGTCGGGAACTGGTGATTGGCGATCGCCTTGCGCACGCACGGGACGATGCCGAACACCTGCAGGTCGGCGCCCGCGGTGACCGACACGGCGTCGGCACGACCTGTCTTTCCGACCAGGCTGATGATGAGGTCGAGGCGACCGCCCTTGAGGCTGCCGCCGCTGTAACAGGCGGCCACCGCCAGACACTCGTTGATCGCGTACTCGACCTCGCGCATGTTGGCGTTGAGCACCGGCTCGTTGAGCTGCTCGTCGCCGGCGCTCCAGTCGAGCGTGCGGGTGCGGTTGGGGTCGAACTGCGGGATCGACTTGTCGTCGACGGGGACGAATTTCTTCGGCAGATGGTTGCGATCGAGGGTGCACTCGCCCCACGAGGTGATCGGCGGCCGCATCGGCACCTCCTCCTCGATGACGGCCTGCGAGGTGCAGATGTCCTGCGAATAATCGACGACGCACGCCTTGCCGTCGCAGCGGGTCCCGCGGCCGCACATCCCGCCGCATTCGCCCGCGGGCGCCTGCGAATCGCCGTTCTTCTTGCAAGCCACCGGCGCCAGCGAGAGGCCGGCGAGACCGGCCACGATCAGGGTCGTACGCATCGCCGGGGAGCGTATCACCGTCGGCCTCGCCCGCGGTGTCGCCCGCTCCACCCGACTATTTTCGCGCCGTGGGCCGGTCTGCTCGTTGGGACAGGTCCACCGCCGCCCACACGCGGACCGCCGCATCAACCTTTAAAAACCCGTCGGAGAGATGCGAGCTGCCCGCGCGACCGGAAGAACCCGGGGCGGGGAACCTGCGGAGATCGGCGCACGCAGGCTGGCCGGAGCTCGGAGAGACCGGCCGACCCTTCGATCCGCGACGCGAGCCCGAGGCGAGCCCTCCCGGAGTCGCCCCATAGGCAGGCGCTCGGAGCGGTGAGCGACTGTGTTCTGAGCCTTCGCGGCCGGCGTGCTACGGCGTCCCCGGGCCGAGTCCTCGCAGAGGCGGTCGCGACGAAGTTCTCGAGCGAGTGGGGCCACGGCGCCCGGCCGTCGCAGCAAACGCGGCGCGAAAGAGGCAGCGCATCCCCGCGACCATTCGGGCCCGGTTCTCGGCGAGCGACCGCCGAGACGACCTCCTGTCAGCTTTCGCTGGCTCGCTCCGCGCCTCGCCGCGAGGAGGCGATCGTCACCGAGCGGCGCCGGCGAAAATCAGCGCGCGCGCTCGGAGTCGGAGACCGGCGGTTGTCGTACACCGCCGCATAGGCCCGACGATCGCGAGTCGCCTCGCCTCGCCTCTGGCTCAGGCCGCGCTCTGGCGCGCCACGCGGGTGCGCAGGCTGGTCGGCAGCGAGGCGATCGCCTGCACCAACTCCTGCAGCTGCGGGTCGCTGTGGCCCAGCGGGACATCGACCAGCAGCAGGCCGATCGAGGCCACCGTCGCCAGGCTCTGGCCGGTGATGTTGACCTGCGAATCGCCGAGCACGCGGTTGATCTTCGAGAGCACGCCGGGGACGTTGCGGTGGACGTTGACGATCCGGCTGCCCGAGCGCACCGGGCCGGCGTCGAGCAGCGGCATGGTGACGCCGCCGAGGGTGGCGCCGTTGTCGAGGAAATGCGACAGCGAGACCGCGACCTCGCGGCCGATGCTGGCCTGCGCCTCCTCGGTCGAGCCGCCGATGTGGGGCGTCAAGATCACGCTGTCGAGGCCGCGCAGCGGGCTGTCGAACACGTCGCCGGCGCGCGACGGCTCGCTGGGGAACACGTCGATCGCCGCGCCGCCGAGGTGGCCGGCGACCAGGGCGTCGCGCAGCGCGTCGATGTCGACCACGCCGCCGCGCGAGGCGTTGATGAGCGCCGCGCCGCGCCGCATCGCCGCGATCTCGTCCGTGCCGATCATGCCGCGCGTGTGCTCGGTGTCGGGCACGTGCAGGCTGACGAAATCGCTGAGCGACAGCAGCTCCATCAGGTTGACGCACGGCTGGGCGTTGCCGAGCGGCAACTTCGAGAGGATGTCGTGGTAGCGGACCTTCATGCCCAGCGACTCGGCGAGCACGCTGAGCTGGCTGCCGATGTGGCCGTAACCGACGATCCCGAGCGTCTTGCCGCGGACCTCGTGGCTGCCGTCGGCGCTCTTGTGCCACAGCCCGCGGTGACAGGCCGCGCTGCGGGCGAAGGTCTGGCGCGCCAGCATGATCACCTCGCCGAGCACCAGCTCGGCGACCGAGCGGGTGTTGCTGAACGGCGCGTTGAACACCGCGACCCCGCCGGCCTGCGCAGCCGCCAGATCGATCTGGTCGGTGCCGATACAAAAAGCGCCGACCGCCTCGAGCCGCGGCACCGCCGCGAACACCTGCGCAGGCACCCGCGTCTTGCTGCGAATGCCCAGGATCAGCGGGCCGTCCTGCGGCATCGCCTGCAACGCCTCGATCAACTGCGCCTCGCCGAGCGCCCCGGGCACCGGATGGACGACGACGCCGCGCCGGGCGAACTCCTCGTGCGCGGTGGTGTGGATGTTCTCGAGCAGCAGGGCGTGCGGGCTGTTCACGGCGCGCACGATGCCCGAGCCCCGCGGAGGTCGCAACTCGCCGCCCACGGGCCGCTGGAGGCCCGAAAACGGCCGCGCGAGCCGATCGGCGAGCGGCGACGCGAGGGCCGACGCGGCGCCGCGAGCGAAGCGCATCGAGGATGCGTGCGATCCCCGGCAGCTCGCGCGGGTGATGCAGGGCCGCGGCGCGTCGAGCATGCGTGCTCTCCCCGGCACCTCCGGCGGCTCGTGCGGATGATGTTCGGCCGCGGCGCGTCGAGCATGCGTGCTCTCCCCGGCACATCCGGCGGCTCGTGCGGGTGATGCAGGGCCGCGGCGCGTCGAGCATGCGTGCGATCCCCGGCACCTCCGGCGGCTCGTGCGGATGATGTTCGGCCGCGGCGCGTCGAGCATGCGTGCTCTCCCCGGCACCTCCGGCGGCTCGTGCGGGTGATGCACGGCCGCGAGTCATCGAGGCGGTCTGAAAAGATGAAAGCGTCACGCCCCTCGCGGTGCTCCTCCGGTGCCGTCGGGCGATCGGCGGTGAGGCTCGGCGCGTGGTTCGAGGCGATCCGCGTCGCTCTGCGCCGATGCGACGATCCTCGTGCGCTCGCGGAGCCGTCGGCCCTTTGCAGCGCTCGCGTCACGCTGCGGGACGCGATCTCCACCGGCGCAAACTCGCGGACCGGCGCCGCGGGGCGGCCTGGCGTCGCGCGCACGTCTTTGCTAGGCCTGTCGGCCTGTTGTTCGACAAAGGCAAGCTTCACCGGCTGCAGCGCGCGCTCAAGCCTCATCTCGCCCACGGCTGGGAGCGGGCGGTGTTCGCCGCGCCGCAGGGCGAAGGCGGGGCGGAGCGGGCGGAGCGAGTGCTGGCCGGGCCGGGCATCGGCGTCGCGCCGAGCGCCGCGCAGGTCGACGCGCTGCTCGCCGCGGCTGGCGAGGCGGCGGGCGCCGGCTTGTGGAAGCAGACCCTCGTGCTCGACGCGCGCCGGCGGGTGCAGGTCGACGCGCGCCACGGCCGGGCCACCACCCGCACGCTCGACGAGGACACCGCGCTGAAGGTCATGGGCGGCAAGGAGCGCGCGCTGCGGCCCGACACCAGCGCGGCGCTGCTGCGGGAGATCGGGATCATGAACGCCGACGGCAGCATCTCGGCGACGCATGCCCGCAAGTACAAGCAGATCTGCCACCTGGCGACGCTGTGCGAGCCGGTGATCGATCGCCTGGCGACGACGCGAGCGATCGGGCCGCAGACGCCCCTGCGCGCGCTCGACCTCGCGTGCGGCAACGCGTACCTGAGCTTCGTGCTCGCCGAGGTGCTGCGCCTGCGCGGCGTGCCGCTGCGCCTGCACGGGGTCGATGTGCGCGCCGATCTGGTCGACCGCAGCCGGGCCCGCGCCCAGGCGCTCGGGCTCGCGAATGGCGATCCCTCGCCGGCCGACGGCGCGGCGCCGCCTTCGCCCGTTGAGGCTCGGCCTTCGCCCGGTGATGCTCGGCCGTCGCCCGGTGATGCTGGGCCGTCGCCCGATGATGCTCGGCCTTCGCCCGATGATGCTCGGCCGTCGCCCGGTGATGCTGGGCCTTCGTCGGTTGAGGCTCGGCCGTCGCCCGGTGATGCTCGGCCGTCGCCCGGTGATGCTCGGCCGTCGCCCGGTGATGCTCGGCCTTCGCCGGTTGATGCTCGGCTCGTCGGTCTGTCGTTCGCGCGGGCCGACATCGCCGGCGCGGCGCGCACGGCTCCGGCGCAGCTCGGCGGGGTGCCGGATCTGGTGCTCGCCTTGCATGCCTGCGACACCGCCACCGACGAGGCGATCGCGCTGGCGATCCAGCTCGGCGCGCCGGCGCTGCTCAGCGTGCCGTGCTGTCAGGCCGAGCTCGCGGCGCAGCTGGCCCGCGCGGCCGCCTCGGCGCAGCCGCTGGCGGCGATGGTCGACCACGGCCTGCTGCGGCGGGCCTACGCGGATGTCTTGACCGATAGCCTGCGCGTCGCCGCGCTCGAGGCGTGCGGCTACGAGGTGACGGTGCTCGAGTTCGTCGGCGGCGAGCACACGCCGAAGAACCTGCTGATCAAGGCCCACCGCCGGCACCCCCGCGCCCCGGTCGAGCCGCGGCGGTGGCGGCTGGAGCCGCTGCAGGCCCGATGCGAGGCGCTCGGCGTGCAGCCCGACCTGCTGCGGCGGCTCTCGGCGCTGCAGGCGAGCTCTTCGCCTGACGCTTGAATTTTCGACCAGCGGTCGAAAACTGGAGCGGCAGCTCGGCCCGGAGTGCTGGCGCAGACGGCGGTCTCGCGCCCATTTTGCCGCCAATCGACGCCATGGCGACTCCTGAGAGCCTTTCGCCGGGCGCATGCCTTCAAAACGGCTTGCTGAACCGCGAAAAGGTCATTCTGGACGTCGAGCCGTCGCCAAATGGCTCTCTGATGAGCGGAACAGCCTTTCCGCGGAACTCGTCCGAGCCTGAGCCCAACTGCGCGCTATCGCCCGGAATGACGAGCGATCCGCCAGGCAGAATGGCCATGCAACGATCGAGATCGCGCCTGTGAAACTGCGGATAAAGCGCTTTCAGCGTAGATCACAGAATTCAGATTATTTTCGACCTTCGGTCTGAAAATCGTTTTTTAGTCGATTTGCCGATCTCCCAATTAACAAAATGGGTTTTACCCGCGCCATCCCAGAAGTTGCCTGTCAAAGGGCGTTTTCGAGCACACGGGCTGGCACGAGCCAGGCGGCACCGGGATGCGAAGGACAGCGGGTGCGGGATTTCCGCTTGCCACAGCACCCGTACCTGTCGACCGAAACCACCACCTGAGCCCGTACTCGCCGGCCGGCACCGAGGCCGGAGCCCCGCCGCCGCTTATTGACCCCCGCGACCACGGCTTCGAGGACTGGACGCTCAACTCCACCGAGGGGCCCACGCGGACGACCCGCCTGTCGTCCTCCGCGAGCCCTCCTCGCCTCCCCTCCCCAGTTCCCTGGAAGGACCGGCTCAAGGACGGCTGACGCACCACGCCTCGGGGCGACCCCAGCGCGACCGACGATCGGACCACCCCGTCGCCGCCTGCTCGCGGAATCGGAACTCTCACTGGGTCCCACCGACCGGAGGCCCCCTCTGCCCTTTCGGACAGCCGGCCTCAGCTCGGCCGCTGGGCCAGCAGCACTTCGGACAGCGGCCGGCGCGGCGTCGGCGGCGTGTCGGCGCCGCCGCCGAGGCGGACCAGCGCTTGCGCGCGGCCGGTCGCTCCGACCAGGCTCGCCAGCTGCTTGCGGCCGGCGGCGTCGGCCAGCGGCAGGTGCAGGAAGCTGCCCCAGGCGTGGTCGACCCGGGCGCGCAGCAGCACGCGCATCAGCGCCTGGCCGGCGCGCAGCCACTCGGCCGGCTCGTCGCCCTCGGTGGTCACGAGCACGAACGCCGGCGACCCGTCGGCGATCGCCTGCCCGCGGGCCTCGCCGCCGTCGGGGCCCTCGAAGCTGACCCCGGGCTCCCCGGCCGCGGCGCGAGCGGCCGTCCGGGCGCTCGGCTCGCCGGCGATGGCCGCCTCGACGGCCGCCGCGATGGCTTGCCTTCGGGCCATGTCCTCCACCACATGGTACTCGGCACCTGTCCCATCGACCATGTGCTTGAGCCGCCGCGCCAGCGCCCGCGACAGCGGCCCCTGGGCCATCACCCCGCGGTAGGTGCGGCGCTTGGGCGCGGCCTGATACAGCCACTGCTCCTCGGGCAGCGGGCTCGCGCGGCCGCCCACCGCCACGCGCGCCAGCAGGTCGGGGTGGCCGCCGGGCAGCAGCGCCGTCTGCTCGTCGAGGCCGAGCGCGCGCAGGGTCACCCGCAGGCCCGCCAGCGCCGCGCCGCAGGCCAGCGCCGCCGCTTGACCCTCGGGGTCGGCCTCGCCCCCGGCGCGCGCCGGATCGGCGTACAGCTCGATCACCTCGCCGCCGACGAACCACCGCCACGGCTGGGCGTTGCCGGGCGACGGGGCCGTCAGCGCGGTGTGCAGCGCCAGCTCGATGCGCGCGCGCGGGCCCGCTTCGGGCGCCAGGGCCGAGCCGGCCAGCGTCCACGGGTCGGCGTCGCGCGCCAGGTCCGGCGCCTGGATCACCCGCCCTCCGCTTCGGTGCGCAGCCGGGCGATCTCGGCGGTGAAGATCCGGCGCACGATCGCCGCGGCGCACGCTGAAGTGGCCTCGACCCCGAAGTACGACAAGCTCTTCGAAAGCAAGCTCTGGCGCCGCGAGTACGGCGTATCCGACGCGTAGTGCAGCACCCCGACGTCGAAGCCCACCGAGTTGGTGAGGTGCACGATCTCGTCGTTCGGATGGCGCTGCGGGTTGCACAGCTCGTACACCGCCGACAGGTACGGCCCGGCCTCCATCTCGAGCACCGTGTAGCCCTCGCGGTAGAACACGCTCATGTACTCGCGGTTCTGCAAGAAGGCGCCGCGCACCGTGAGCGCCTTTTGATTGTCGAGCACCGTGCCGACGCGGATGTAGGGCTGGACGTCGGCGGCGACGAAGGCGTTGCGGAACAGGTAGGTGTTGCGCGAGTGCTCGTCCTGGACCACCGACGAGATCATCACGTCGCCGACGCGGCCGTTGAGGGTGGCCGCCTTGCCCATGACGTAGACCCCGCGGATCTCGTTGGAGCCCTGGCCGGCGCGCGACAGGTGGTGATAGGCCGCCATGCCGAGCGGGTAATCGATGTTGATGATCACCGCGTCGCTGCGGGCCAGCAGGTGGAGGTCGTCGACGCGCAGGCGCGGGTCGAGGCGCTCGGGGCGGATCTGCGCGAGGTCGAAGATCTGGGCGTTGACGTCGATCTTGCCGGGCACGTCGATCGAGGTGATGCCGCCGTCGGCCTCGAACTGCTGGACCTCGGCCAGCCGCGCCGAGTCCTCGTGGA
The DNA here is from genome assembly GCF_028368995.1 of Nannocystis bainbridge. Classification (GTDB taxonomy): domain Bacteria; phylum Myxococcota_A; class Polyangia; order Nannocystales; family Nannocystaceae; genus Nannocystis; species Nannocystis bainbridge. Next base: position 3,482,864 of record NZ_JAQNDL010000001.1, read on the forward strand.
GGAACGCGCGCAGCAGGTAGTAGCTGAGGTTGTTGACCTCGGCCTCGTCGCCGCTGTCGAGCGCGCGGGCGAAGTGCCGCGCCAGGTCCTCCGGGTTGCGGCGGCGGGCGAAGTCGAGGATCGCCTCGCGGTGCTGGCGGGCGTAGCCGCCGACCAGGTTGAGCAGCGAGTGCGTGTTGGACGAGACGAAGTAGATCGGCGGGCGCCGCGGCTTGCGCTCGCGGACCAGGCTCGGCTCGATGCCCGACCACCAGCGCTGGACCGAGCGCTGGTACTGCGAATACGAGCCCGTCAGCACCCGCATCGAAAGGTCGCACGGCACCTGGGCGATCGCCTGCAGCGCGGCGAACCAGCCGGTGTCGAGCGCGGCGATCAGCGTGCGCACGCCGTCGGCGTCGAGGCCGAGCAGGCGCGCGAGCTCGGCGTGGTCGACCTCGGCCGCCGTGAGCGCATCGTCCTCGCGCAGGCGCCGGCCCAGCTCCGCGTTGGCGAGCAGGCTGTGCATCTGGTTCCACACGATCTGGTAGGTCGTGACGATCGGGACCAGGTCGTCGATGTCGCTGGTGCTCGAGATGAACGCGCACAGCGTCTTGTTGCCGTCGAAGCGCAGCGGCCGGCGGCGCCCGCGGGTCTGGACCCGCTGCCACGCGCTGACTTCGAAGCCGTTGGCCTCGAAGGTCTCGTGCGACTGGCCGAGCACGAGCTTCTGCACCTGCGGCATGCAGGCCGGCAGGCGCGCCGCGCTGTAGGCGAACGCGGCGACGTCGGGCACGCCCGTGCGCGCGCCCGGGTGCAGGCTCGAGTCGCTGAACGCGTGCGCCTCTTCGAACGCGCGCACCCACACCTCGCCGGAGCTGCGCAGCAGCGAGTAGTAAGTGCGGATGTAGAGGTCGATCTCGTCGCTGGTGGTGCGGGGCCGCTGGCGGTCCATGGCTCGAACGTCCTTATCCGTGGCCGAGCGCGACGTCGACGGCGTCGAGCACGAACGGTACCTCGTCGGTGTGGTTGGGCCAGTGCGGGGCGAACCGCAGCAGGCCGTCGGGGGTGGAGCAGGCGACGCCGCGGTCGGCGAGCTCGCGCTGGAGCCCGAGCACGTCGCCGGGGTTGGGCGGCAGCACGCTGAGGATGCACGAGCGGGCCGCCGGGTCGCGCGAGCGCAGGCTGACGAACCCGCGGGCGATGAGGCCCGCCTCGAGCAGGTCGAGGTAGGCCTGCACGTGGGTCCACACCGCCTCCGGCCCGAGCTGGGCCAGCAGGCCGATCGCGGCCTCGAGCGCGGCGCAGCCGACGGTGTTGCCGGCGCCGCCCTCGATGAAGTCGGCGGTGCGGCGGATCGGTCGGTCGTAACGCAGGTGACCTGCCCCTTCCATCAGGAACCGAAGGCCATCCTCGTGGCTCAACCAGCCGGCGACGCGCGGCCGCAGTTCGCCCAGCCGCTCGGGGCGGACGTAGAGGAAGCCGAGGCCCTCGCAGCCCATCAGCCACTTGTGGCCGCCGACGCTGAGGTAGTCGATGCGGGCCTCGCGGACGTCGAGCGGGACGGCCCCGACGGCCTGGATGCCGTCGACGAACAGCTCGGCGCCGGCGGCGTGGCACAGGTCGGCCATGGCCGCGAGCGGCATGCGCAGGCCGCTCTGGAACTGCACCGCCGACACGGCGACCAGGCGGACCCCGCCGGCCGCGAGGGCCGCCTGCAGGGCCGCCAGGCCCTCGGCCGGCGAGCGCACGAAGTCGGCCAGCGGCAGCATCTCGACCGACAGGCCGAACAGCTCGGACGCCTGCTGCCACGGGGTGACGTTGGCCGGGAACTCGCCCTGGAACAGCAGCACCCGCTCACCTGGCTTCCAGGACATGCACAAAGCGACATCCGTGACGCCGCGGGTGGTGTTGGTGATGAGGGCGATGTCGGTCGTCTCGGCGCCGATGAACCCGGCGATCGCGGCGCGCAGGCGGGCCCGCTGCTGAATCCACGTGGGGATCACGCCGGCGCCGCGGCGGGCGTAGTCGTTGGCGACCGCGGCCGTCGCGGCCTGGACCGGCGCCGACCAGGGCGACACCGCGGCATGGTTGAGGTACGCCCGCGGCTGGAGGTCGGGGAACAGGCTGCGGTCGCCGAGGCGCGCAATGGGCAGAGTCGGAGTCGTCAAGGGCCGGCTGACGGTAGCAGACGCCCGCAGCCGTGGCGACCCCGGGAAAACGCCCGGGCGCGGAGGCCAGGGGCCGCGAGCGACAGGTCGCCGGCTCGCCGCTGCCGGCACGGGCGGTCACGAGCGGCCAGGCGTCTCGGACCTGCCCGGAGAGACAGATCGGCGGCTCGCCGCGCCCGGGGCCGTCGCCCCCGGGCCTGCCGCCCCTCGCGTGCGCGCTCAATCGTCGTCGTCGTCGTCGTGATGGTGCCCGTGCTTATGCTTGTGGTGCTTGTGCTTGTGGTGCTTGGGCTTGTGGTGCTTGCAGTGGCCGGGCGGCCAGCAGCCGCCGTGGTGGACGTCGATGACGACCGTCGGCGCCTCCCACACGACCACGCCGACGTAGACCGGGCGCGGCGCGTACAGCCAGCCGTAGAAGCCGCCGCCGCCGGTGACGACGACGACGTCGTTCTTGACCACGATCGGCGCGGTGTAGTCGTACACGATCGTCTGGTAGCCGATCACCACCGGCGCGTAGGTGGCCTTGACGATCAGCACGTTGGTGGTCTTGTCGGCCGTGAAGTTGACGTAGCCGACGATGACGAAGTTGTCCTTGTCCTTCTTGGACGAGGGCAGCGCGTGCAGCTCGAACACGATCGTGTCGCCCTGCTTGACCTCGACGATCTGGATCTTGTCGAGCTTGCCGTCGCCGTCGATGTCGATGCTGTGCAGCTTCTCTTTCGGGCTGTTGAGCTTCTTCTCGAGCGCGTCGGCGTCCTTGACCTTGCCCTTCTTGATCAAGTACGTGACCGTCTCGAGATCGAGCGCCTCGGGCTTGAGCGTGGCCGCGACGTCGGCCTGGGCCACGACCTTGGCGTCACCGTCGCCGGCCGGCGCGGCCTGGACGGCGACCACCGCCTCGCCGCCGGCCGGGGTTGCGACCGCGACGGCGGCCTCGGCCTCGGCCTCGGCCTCGGCCGCTCGCTGGTTGGCGATGATGGCGGCGTCACAGCCGGCGAGCGCGACGAGGAGCGAGAGGGACAGGAGCGATTTGTGCACGGTCGACCTCGGAGAGGGCTGCATTCGCGCCTTGGACCGACCCGCGGCGCGAAGTTCCAGGACTATCGGATCGAGGGGACTCCTGGGTCAACCCCGCGCGGAATCCCCGCCGGAACCGCGTGACCTCACGGTGCGACGAGGTCGGACAGACGGCGACAGACCCGGCCGCGCGGACGAGGTTACCTTTGAATCATGTCCTCGGAGACAGGTACTTTAGGACATGACCCAAAGCGCTCGTCGAATTCGGCCCGCAGGCGCGCGGCCGCAGCCGACGGATCGGGGCACGGGCCGACGCTGGTGCGGCACAGCCACGGCGCCGCGGGGTGCCTCTCGTTCAGCTCGGCGGCGAGGCCGGCGACGTCGGCGGCGCCCGCGTAGACGACCATCGCGCTCTTGCCTCGCGGGTAGCGGACGAGGCCCTCGCGCAGGCGGACCTGCAGCACACCCGCGGCGGGCGGCAGGCGAGCCGCGGCCTCGGACAGCGGGACCCAGGGGCCGAACTTCATCGCGCCCCAGGATAGCGGAGTGCCGCACCTCGCGAAGCGCCGCAGAGTGACTGAACCGCGGGCGCTGGGGTCAGGCGGGGGCTTGCCGACAGTCGCGCCCCGGCCTTACGGTGGCGACATGTCCTGGCGCGCTCCTGGTCTGTTCTCGGTCTCGCTCCTCCTCGCGGCCTGCGGCGACGCTGGCGGCGCCACGCAGGGCGGCAGCGGCAGCGACGGCGACACCAGCGGCGACGCCGGCAGCACGACCGCGGGCGCCGGCTCGGGCGGCGCGACCGAAGCCACGAGCACCGGCAGCAGCGGCACCGCACCCGCGCCGACCACCACTGGCGACACCAGCAGCGGCGACCCCGGCACCACCGGCATGACCACCGGCGATCCCGGCTTCGGCCCCGGCCCGTGGGACCACGGCTTCTACATCCCCGAGGAGCCGCAGAAAGACGGCGACCCCGCGCTCGGCTACGAGGCCCTGCTCACCAGGGGCTACGTGTCCTGCGGCATCCCGTGGGGCCTCTGGCCGCTGGTCAAGCCGATCATCGGAACCTGGGCCGAGCGACCGCCGCTGCCCGGGCGCACCGGCAAGAACGCCGAGGTCCCCTACCACTGGAACGTCCACGCCAAGAACGGCGCCGACATCGTCAGCCAGAACTGCCTGCAGTGCCACGCCGGCTCGTTCAACGGCCAGCTGATCGTCGGCCTCGGCACCGCCGACTTCGACTTCACCGACGACATCAGCCAGCTGCTGAAGAACGTGTGGATCCCCGACATCCCGCTCCCCGGCCTCGAGGAGTTCACCCGCTTCCTCAACCGCACCAAGGCGCTCGGGCCCGCGACCCTCATGCACACCGTCGGCACCAACCCGGCCGAGATCATCGCCGTGACTCTGGTCGCGCACCGCGATCGCCACACCCTCGAGTGGTACGACGAGCTGCAGTACGAGCTGCCGAACATGGTCGTCGCCTCCGACCCGCCGCCGTGGTGGCGGGCCAAGAAGAAGCACGCGCTGTTCTACAACGGCATGGCGCGCGGCGATCACCGCGGCACGATGATGCTGGCCTCGGCGCTGTGCACTGATTCGGTCGCCGAGGCCGAGCAGATCGACAGCTACTTCCACCACATCCAGGCCTTCATCCGCTCGGTGCAGGCGCCGAAGTACCCGCTGGCGATCGACGCCGCGCTGGCGAGCCAGGGCGAGGGCCTGTTCCTCGCCAACTGCGCCGGCTGCCACGGCACCTACGCCGCCGACGACGCGCAGGACACCTACCCCAACCTGCTCTTCCCGCTCGACGTCGTCGGCACCGACCCGGTGGTCGCCGAGGCCGGCACCGAGTACGCGCCCTACCTGGTCGATTGGTACAACGAGAGCTGGTTCGGCAAGATCACCCGCATGGAGCCCGGCCAGCCGTTCCCCGGCTACATGGCGCCGCCGCTCGACGGCGTGTGGGCGACCGGCCCGTTCCTCCACAACGGCTCGGTGCCGACCATCGAGCTGGTCCTCGACAGCACCAAGCGGCCCAAGTACTGGAAGCGCGTCGACTACGACTCGAAGAACTTCGACGAGGAAGCGCTCGGCTGGCCGTTCGTCGCCACTCCCTACGGCCAGGTCGGCGCCCCCGACGACGAGCGCAAGTTCATCTACGACACGACGTTCGTCGCCCACGGCAACGCGGGCCACACCTTCGGCGACCACTTCACGCCGGACCAGCGCCGCGCGGTGCTCGAGTACCTCAAGACGCTGTGACGCTCACCCGAAGGCCGGCTCGCGGCCGTCGAGCGTGCCGGCCGCGCCGACCGCGGCGAAGCGGAAGAACAGGTCCTCGGCGAACCACCGCCGGGCCAGCGCCGCGCGGGCCGCCGCCTGGTGGTTCGAGCCGGCCCACGCGAATTGCTCGAGGCTGTCGGCGTCGTCCCACACGCTGAACGTGACCGGGCGGATCCACGGCAGCTCGCCGATCCCCAGCGCCGCGCGCAGGCCGGGCGCGCGCACCAGCCGGCTGTTGATCGCCGGCACCCGCGACCAGAAGTTGAAGAACCCGCGCAGGCGCAGGCGCGCCCGCGTGATCGCGACCATGGGTAGCCTTTGGGGCAGGTCCGAAAGGCCAGGTCCGAACGGACAGGTCCCGCCCCAGCTACCGCGGCCGCGCGCGGTCAGCAGCGCCAGCGTCCACGCCTCGCTGGCGCGCGCGCGGTAGTCGGCGAACAGCGCGCTGCGGGCGAAGAAGTCCGCGAGCACATGCTCCGAAGACCAGGTCGCGACCAGGGCGTAGCGCGACAGGTCGGGCTTCGCCGAGAAGCCGAGGCCGCCGCCGCTGCCGCACAGGCGCCAGAACTGCAGGCCCGGGGTGGCCGCCAGCGGGGCGCGGGCGCGGCCCATCTGCTTGAAGGCCCACAGCCGTCGGCCGGGCGGGAACCGCAGCACCGTGACCGTCGTGATCGTCGCGCCGGGCGGCGGGCGATGGACCCACCGGAGAGCGTGCTCGCCCGGCAAGCGCTCACGACCCCGGCAGGAACTGCACCGCGTGTTGCGGGATCGCCGTCGCCGCGCCCACCAACACCTGGTCGCCCCAGCGCTCGACCCACAGCGCCCGGTCGGCCGCCGCGCGGTAGACGTAGGTCGCCACCCGCGGCAGCGCCGGCCGCCCGTGCATGCCGACCCCGGCCGCGCTGGCCTGGCCGCGCCGCTCGAGCGCGTAAGTGTGCTCCTGGTGCGGGATGTGGCGCGGCGGCTCGCCCGACAGCCCGTGGCCGCGGACCGGCTCGGCCAGCAGCCACCGCTCCTGGTCCGGCGAACCGACCAGCCAGCGCTGACGATCGGCGTCGGTCATCACCGCGATCACCGTGGCGGTGGCGCCCTCCTTGAGGTTGACCACGCCGTCGACCAGGTAGTCGCCGTCGAGGTTGGGGTCGCCGGTCTCGATGACGATGACGTCGCCCTGGCGCAGCGAGGTGAGGGTGAGCTCGGGCCCCTCGGGGGTGTCGGGCGCGGCGCGCGGGACGGGTGCGGGCTGAAGCCGGCCCTGGAGGCGCTGGGCGACGCGCGCGCGGATCTTCTGGCTGATCGGGTCTGCGGGGATCGATCCGGAGGTGGTCGAGCCGGAGGACGCGGCGGCGAGGGCGAGCTGCGGGCCGTCACCCTCGGTGAGCTGCCGCCGGTCGCCCCAGTCGCGCAGGCGTCGGGCCGCGAGGATCCCGACCCAAAAAGCACCGGCGATGGTCATGGCGGCGAGCAAGGAGGCGAGCGTCAACATGCGGGAGCGGAGGCCCTCGACGCTTGCTTGTAGCACGCGGCCCGGGCCCGCGGGAGGCCACACCCGTCAGGACCCTCGCCCGCCCGCCCTGCCGCGCGCTCGCCCCGGGAGATCGCCGCCCGCGCGAGGTGCGACGCCCGGGCCGGGTCCGCGGCCGGTCCGACGGCGCCTGCCGTGCCCGCGACCTCCCGCTGGCTCGTGGCCGCAGGCGCGCGCGCCGACGCGCCCACCGGCGGGCCGCAAGGACATGTCCCTTCGGACATGTTAAAAAGACGCGGAGCGGGAATCACAGGCACGTTAGGACATGTCCGAACGTGCATGTTCGGAGCCGAGCGCCGGCGGCACCGTCTCCGCGAACGTGCGCGACCCATGGCGAAAGCGCCCAGCACCGTCGCCGCTCCTCGTGTTGCGCCTGTCACTCAGGACATGTCGAAAAGCACATTGTCACAAGCACATGTACTTTGGAACATGTCCAAGAAGACCACGGCTCACCGCCGCGGGGCCGGCGGCGCGGCGGTGCGTGGGTCGTCGGGCCACGAGTGGCGCGGGTAGCGGCGCATCAGCGCCTTGCGGACCTCGGGGTAGTGGCGGTCCCAGAACCCGGAGAGGTCGGTCGTGACCTGCTCGGCGCGGCCGTTCGGGGCCAGCAGATGCAGCACCAGCGGCACCTTGCCGCCGGCGATGTGCGGCCCGCGGCTCATGCCGAAGAAGTCTTGCAGGCGCGACGCCAGCCACGGCGGCTTGTCGGGCTCGTAGTGCACGGCCACGCGCCGGCCTCCGGGCAGCTGCACGTGCGTCGGCGCCAGCCGCTCGAGCCCGCCGCCCGCGGCCACGCGCCCGAGCAGCTGGCCCATCAGGTCGGCCGCGCGCAGCTCGGCGAAGCTGGTCCGGCCCTCGCAAAGCTCGGCCAGCACCGCGCGCGCGACCGCCTCGGTGATCACCGGCGCCCCCGGCACGTGCGCCGCCACGAACGCCGAGCGCGCCATCAGCCCGCGCAGCGCCTCCGCGTCGGCCACGAACCGCTCGGGCCCGGCCGCCTGCGCCTGCGCGCGCAGCAGCTCGCTGGCCGCGGGCGGCAGCTTCGCCCCCGTCGTGCGCTCGAGCAGCAGCCCCATGTACCGCAGCTCGCGCGCCCCCTCGACCCGCTCGCGCGCCGCGTTCCACTGCAGCTCGTCGCGCTCCTCGATCTCGTCGCACAGCTGGTCGATCAACCACTCCGGCTCGATCGCGCAGGCGCTGCGCACCAGCACCTGCGGCCCGCGGTCGGCCTCGCGCCGCTGCTCGACCTCCAGCGCCAGCAGCCACGGCGCCGTGCGCACCACCGACCCCGGCCCGAGCCGCGCCGCCCCGCCGCCCGCCAGCGCCAGCGCGCGGAAGCCCCCGACCTCGTCGCGCGCCTGCGCCACCCGCTCGGGGAAGGCCGCCAGCAGGGCCATGCGCAGCCTGTCCTCTCGTTCCTGTTCCTTGATACCTAGCTCTTTGGACCTGTCCCGAGAGTCATGCGGAAGCGCGCGCAGTAGCTGGTCGCGGACCTGCAGCGCGCGGCGGGCCGGCCCGCCCAGCAGGCCGCGCTCGTCGCCGCGGCGGCGCAGCTTCTCGAGGTCGGCGAGGTCGACCAGCACGTCGGCGTCGGCGTCGCACGAGGCCAGCGCGCCTGACGGGCGGATCGATCGCTCGGACAGCAGCGCCGCCGCGCCGCAGGCCAGCCCCGGCACGCCGCGATCGATCCCCTCGCACAGCAGCCGCCCGAGCCGCGGGTGGAGCGGGAACGCCAGCATGCGCCGGCCCAGCGGCGTCACCTGGCCTGCAGGACCGGTCGCCCCCAGCCGCCGCAGCAGCGCCTCGCCGGCCTGCAGCGACGCCGCTGGCGGCGCCTCGAACCATGGGAACGCGGCTGGATCGGCGACCGCGAACGCGTGCAGGTCGAGCAGCGCGCTCGCCAGATCGACCCGGTGGATCTCCGGCGGCGTGTGCTCGGGCCGGCGGTCGTGGTCGACCTGGGCGTACAGCCGCAGGCACCGGCCAGGCCGCGTGCGCCCGGCTCGCCCGGCGCGCTGGGCCGCCGACGCGCGTGACACCTTGCCGAGCTGCAGCGTCGGGATCCCCGTCCACGGGTCGTGCGCCGCCACCCGCGCCAGCCCGCCGTCGATCACCGCCGCGATCCCGTCGATCGTCACCGACGTCTCGGCGACGTTGGTGCTGAGGATCAGCTTCCTCTGGGGACATGGCCGAACGGCCAGGTCCTGCGCGGCCGGCGGCAGCTCGCCGTGCAGCGGCACCACCATCATCCCGTGGTGGGCGGCGAACCCGGCGCAGGCCTCGGCCGCGCGGGCGATCTCGCGGGCCCCGGGCAGGAACACCAGGACATCGCCGTCGAGCCCCTCGTCGACCAGCTTCGCCAGCGCCCGCAGCACCCCCGAGTGGAGCTCGTTCGGCTCGCCGAGGTGCTCGATCTCCACCGGGAACATCCGCCCGGCGCTGGTGATCCGGGCGCACGGCTCGGCTGCTCCTTCGGACAGGTAACTCGCGACCGCGGCGCCGTCGAGGGTCGCCGACATCACGACGAGCTTGAGGTCGGGCCGGTCCGAGCGCTGGAGCTGGCGCAGCAGCGCGAGCCCCACGTCGCCGTCGATGTGGCGCTCGTGGAACTCGTCGAGCACGACCGCGCCGACGTCGCGCAGCGCCGGGTCGGCGTGCAGCTTGCGCGCCAGCAGGCCCTCGGTGATGAAGCGCAGGCGCGTCGTCGGACCGACCGCCGACTCGAAGCGGACCTGGTAGCCGACGGTCGCGCCGAGCGGTTCGCCGAGGCTCTCGGCCACCCGCGCCGCGGTCATGCGCGCCGCCAGGCGGCGCGGCTGCAGCACCAGCACCTCGCGCTCGCCGGCCAGCCCGGCCTGCAGCAGCGCCAGCGGCACGCGCGTGGTCTTGCCGGCCCCGGGCGGCGCCTCGATCACCGCGCAGGGCGATCGCTGCAGGGCCGCGACGATGTCGGCGAGGACCTCGTCGATCGGCAGCTGCGAGGGTGCGCGCGGGGCCACGACGGCGCAGCATAGCGGCCCGCTGCGGCTGCGCCCGCTCGCAGGTTTGCGCCTGGTCGCGTGAGTTTTCCGCGAGACGATGCCCATCGCGTGAGCTGTCCTCGGGGTCATCTCTCCCGCAGAACTGGCCCGAACGGCAGGCGACGGGTCGCGCTCGCACGCCGCGCTTGACCGGGTGCCGGGGCCGGCGCCAAGCTCCCTCGACGGTGGCCTTCAACCTGGCGCAGCTCGAGCTCGGTGCGCGTGCCCGCGTGACCCTCGTCGGGGGCAGCGGGGCGCTGGCGCTGCGTCTGCTCGAGATGGGCTTCACGCCGGGCACCGTGGTGCTGCTGGTCAAGCGGGCCCCGTTCGGCGACCCGCTCGAGCTGCAGGTCCGCGGCTGTCACGTGTCGCTGCGCAAGGCCGAGGCCGCGCGGATCGAGGCGGTGTTGTTATGACGCTGCGCGGCGCGACGCCCCTGCGCGTGGCCCTCGCGGGCAACCCGAACGTCGGCAAGACCAGCCTCTTCAACGAGCTGACCGGGTCGCGCCACAAGGTCGGCAACTACGCCGGCGTCACCGTCGAGACCCGCGCCGGCGCCGTCGTCGCTCGCCTCGCCCCCGCGCGGCCGATCACGATCGTCGACCTGCCCGGCACCTACAGCCTCACGCCGATCGCCGAGGACGAGGCCGTCGCGTTCCGCTGCCTCACCGGCGCCGACGACCAGCCGCCCGACGTCGTCGCCCTCGTGCTCGACGCCGCCAACCTGGCCCGCAACCTCTACCTCGCCGTCCAGCTGCTCGAGCTCGGGCGCCCGCTGGTCGTCGCCCTCAACATGATGGACGTCGCCGCCGAGGCCGGCGCACCGGTCGACCCCGCCGCCCTGGCCCGCGCCCTCGGCGTGCCGGTCTTGCCGACGGTCGCGCGCACCGGCGAGGGCATCGCGCGCCTGGTCGAAGGGCTAGGTTCCATCGAACATGTCCCTTCGGACACCTCGCCGCTGCGCGCCCGCCTTCTGACGGGCGACGACGCCGTGCCGCCGCCGCCCGGGACCGAACTGGCGCGCTGGCGCTGGCTGGTCTCGGCGGCCGCGGCCGGCACCCTCGACCTGGCCGCGCCGACCGCCGACGAGCGCGTCGCTCTGGCCGCGCTGGCGCCCGCGGCCGTGACCGCGGCCGCGCACGCGCGGGTGATCGCCCGCTACCGCGAGGTCGACGCCCTGCTGGCCGAGCTCGGCTTCACCGCCGCCCAGCGCGAGCGGGCCCCGGCGATGACCCGCTCGGCGGCGATCGACCGCGTGCTGACCCACCGCGTGTGGGGCCTGGCGATCTTCGTCCTCGTCATGGCGACGATCTTCAGCTCGATCTTCACCTGGGCCGAGCCGATCATGGGCGCGATCGAGGCGCTCATCAGCTGGCTCTCGGGACAGGTCCGCGGACCGCTCGGGCCCGGCGTCTTCACCGACCTGCTGACCCAGGGCGTGATCGCCGGCGCCGGCAACGTGCTGGTGTTCGTGCCGCAGATCGCCCTGCTGTTCCTGCTGCTCGGCCTGCTCGAGGACTCGGGCTACATGGCCCGCGCGGCGTTCCTGGTCGACCGGCTGATGGCCAGGGTCGGCCTGCACGGGCGCGCCTTCGTCCCGCTGCTGAGCGGCTACGCCTGCGCCATCCCGGCCATCCTCGGCACCCGCACGATCACCGACCCGCGCGACCGCCTGGCCACGATCCTCATGATCCCGTTCATGAGCTGCAGCGCGCGCCTGCCGATCTACGTCCTCTTCATCAGCGCGCTGTTCCCCGCCGACGACCGCGTCGGCCCGTTCACCGTCGGCAGCCTCATGCTGGTCGGCTTCTACGCGCTGTCGACGGTGTCGGCCCTGCTCGTCGGCGCGTTCTGGAAGCGCACCGCCCTGCGCGGCCCGACCCCGCCGTTCGTGCTCGAGCTGCCGCCGTACCGGCTGCCGCGCCTGCGCAACACCCTGCTCCACGTCTACGACCGCACCGCCGACTTCGTCCGCCAGGCCGGCACCGTCATCCTCGCGGTCACCGTCGTGCTGTGGGTGCTGCTCAGCTTCCCGCGCCCGCCCGACGCGCCGCCGGTGCCGGTCGACGTCGACCCGGTCGCGCATGTCGAGCCGGACATGTCCGAAACGCCAGACTCGCCGACCCCGCCGCGCGACGAGGACTCGCCGATCGTGCACTCGATCGGCGGCCGGATCGGCAAGGCGATCGAGCCGGCGCTGCTGCCGATGGGCCAGGACTTCCGCATGGGCATCGCCATCCTCGGCAGCTTCGCCGCCCGCGAGGTCATGGTCAGCACGCTCGGCCTGGTCTACGGCATCGAAGAGGACGACGACGACCAGACCTCGCTGCGCGAGAAGCTCCGCGAGGCCCGCGAGCCCGACGGCTCGCGCCGCCACACCCCCCTGAAGGGCCTGGCGGCGATGATCTTCTTCGTCTACGCCTGCCAGTGCATGTCGACGCTGGCGGTGGTGCGCCGCGAGACCGGCGCGTGGAAGTGGCCGCTGGTGATGTTCACCACCATGTCGGCCCTGGCCTACGCGCTGGCGGTGCTGGTCTACCAGGTCGGCCTCGCGCTCGGCTACACCTGACCTGGCCCTGTGAGCATGTCGGATCGGTCATGCCCGATCGGACCTATTCGAATGGACCTGTTCTTTCGAACAGGTCCGGGGCATCGTCGCGGCTCGCCTCAGAGCGGGCGGGCTCGCAGCAGGTCGCGGATCTCCGCCAGCAGCTTCTCCTGGGCCGTCGGCGGCGCCGGGACCTCCTCCTCCTTGGCGATCATGCGCTCCTTCGCCCGCTGGATCGCCGACACCAGCAGGTAGACGGCGAACGCGACGATCAGGAACGTGACGATGAAGTTGAGGAACACACCGTAGCGGACCGTCACCGCGCCGGCCGCGGTCGCGGCGGCCAGCGTGTCGTAGGGGCCGACCGGCGCGCCGTCCTTGAGGACGACGAAGAGGTTGGAGAAGTCGACGCCGCCGAGAGCGAGGCCGATGGGCGGCATGATCACGTCGTCGACCAGCGACTTGACGATCGCGCCGAACGCCGCGCCGAGGATAATGCCGGAAGCCATGTCGATCAGGCTTCCGCGCATGGCGAACTTCTTGAACCCGCTGAGCATCGCGCGGGATTCTATTGCCCCGGACCGACGAACACGCCAGCGAACGACGGGGCGGCCGGTGGCGACCTGCGATTTGCCTCACGGTCGCGGCGGACGGCGGACTACAGCTTGTCCGACGCGATGCCGACCGAGCCGACGCCCGCCTCGTGGGCGGCCGCCATCAGGCGAATGACCTCGCCGTACTTGACCCCGGGCGCGGCGTCGATCGCCAGCTTGCCGTCGTTCTGAACCTTCGTGTTGGCCTGAAGCGCCGCGATCACGCCGACGGTGTCGCTGGCGATCACCTGCGTGCCGAGCTTGACGACCCCCGCGGTATCGATCGACAGCAGCAAGGTCGCGTTGGGGTCGGCCGGACCCTGCACCTTCGACTGGGTCGGGATGTCGAGCGGCATCTGCGTGTTGGTGGCCGGCGGCGCCGACACCATGAAGATGATCAGGAGGCACAGGAGCACGTCGACCAGCGGGGTCACGTTGATCTCGTTGAGGGCGTCGCCCTCGTCTCCGCCGACGCTGACTGCCATGGTGCGGCTCACGCTAGCGGGCCGCGGCCGCCGCGTAAAGCCCGGCCCCGATCGTCGGCGCACGCGCCGGGGTTTCCGCGATATCTTGCCGGCCATGCTCCGCGCCGCCCTCGTCCTCGCCGTCGCGCTCGCCGGGACCGCCTGCAACGCGCCTGCGCCGGCCCCTGCCGCCAAGCCCGAGGCCGCCCCGAGCGCCCAGCCGACCCCGCAGCCGGCTCCGCCCGCGCCCGCCCCGGCGCCCGTCAGGGCCCGCGACCCCCTGTGCGAGGCCGGCGCGGCCCCCCTGGCGGCCCTGCGCGCGCACACCGGCGCGGCGTCGATCGCCTACGCCGGCACGCCGCTGCAGCAGTGGGTGGCGGCCAGCGACGCCGCCACGGGCCGTCACGACGACGCCGCGATCGCCGCGGTGCTGGTCGACACCACCCCCGCCGGCTTCGCCTTCGTGCGCGCGCGCGTCGAGGGCTCGATCGCCCAGTGGATGCGCGACCGCCTCAAGCACGCCGCCGACGACAAGGACGGCCGCGACGCCGCGTGGGCGGCCGCTCGCTGCGCCTGGGACGTGGCCCTGAAGCCGCTCGCGGCCGAGGTCGCCGGCGCCGAGCCGGGCCTCGCCGAGGACATCGACGCCGCCTTCGCCGCGGGCGAGGCGGCGCTCGCCGGCGGTGATACGACCGCGATCGACAAGGCGCTGCTGCCGGGCCACGAGGTGATCGAGAAGACCTGGTTCCGCCTGGCGCACCACCGCTTGATGCAGGCGCTGGCCGACGCGAAGGAGCACGGCGACCCGGTCCCGCTGGCCCGCGCGCGGGCCGTGTTCGAGGACCTGCGCGACCGCCTGAAGGACCGCAACAGCCCCGGCATCGCCGTCGTCGAGCTGGCCCTCGCGGCCCCGCCGAACAAGGTCGACGCCGCCAAGGTCGAGCGGGAGATCGCCGTGGCGGTGGCCAAGCGGGCCCGCAAGTACTGCGACGAGGCCCTCACCCCGGCCGCCAAGGGCCCGCTCGGCAGCGCGGCGGCGATGGCCACCACCGCCGAGGGCACGGCCTATACGCGAATTGTCCTTTCGGACATGTCCGAAAGGCTCAAGGACCAGGGCTTCGACGCGGCGGCGCACCTTCAGGCCTGGCAGGGCTACGCCGAGGCGGTCGCGGAGGCCGACGCCGACGAGGCGAAGCGGCTGAGCGGCGAGCTCGTGCAGTGGAACTGCGCCTACCAGCGCGCCCTGGCGATCCGCGAGTGCACGTCGTCGGCCGACGAGGTGTCGACGACGACACCTTGAAGTCTCCCGCATCACGCGCATCGAGCTCGACCGCGGGGCCGTGATTCTCGCGGTCGTCACGCGCAGGCTCGAAGGCCTGGGCGCGGGCCGTGATCGAGGTGTGTCGCGCGTGGCCTCGTCGGGATGAAACCTCGGTCACCCGAGTCGCAAATTTCGCAGCGCGCATGAACTCGGATTCATGCGCCGGCGCCCGCGACCACCCGCGCTGCGGGCCTCGAAGTCAAGTTCGAAGAGGTATCGAAGCCGTCATGCGCCGATGCCTCATGCCCTCGCGGTGCGCCGCATCATGGACAGCCCGACGAGGTCACGTCGTCGCACGAAGTCGAGTGTGTCCCCGTCGACACCCACCCGCGCTCGATCGATGAATCGGGCCTGGAAGCGCCCGTTTACGCCATCTTTAGCCACATTGATGTCGCCTTGATTTGACGATCCGGAGCCCTCGCCAATGGTTTCGGCATGCGCCACACAGGACTCGCCGCCCGCATGATTTTCGCCGAACGCTTCACGGCCGCCGTCATCGATCGGCCGTTCTACGCCGGACTCAAGATGGTCGCCGCACGCCCGCGCGTGAACGAGCCGATCGTCGTCGCTCCCGCCGAGCCCGCAGTGGCTGCGCCGATGCCGCGCGCGGCCTAGCCGGTCGGACCCCTCGGTCCGGCGCGCTGGTCGGCGCGCCGCGCGTCGCACCGTCTCTCCAACCTTCGGCTGCTTTTCACCTTCCTCAAAGGACATGACCCTTCGAGCATGTGCTCAGGGCCATGTCCTTTCGTCGTACCCGCCGGCGCTCACTCGTGCAGCGCGGGGATCACGAGGACCGGGCAGATCGCCTCGCGGATGACGCGGTCGGCGGTGCTGCCGACGAAGAACCGGGCCACCCGCGAGCGCCCGCTGGCCGCCAGCACGATCAGGTCGGCGGCCTTCTTCTCCGACTCCTCGATGATGACGCTGACGGCCACCCCCGGGCGCGCCTCGATCTCGACCTGCACCCCGCCGCAGTGGCGCTGGACGATCACCTCGAGCGCGGCCCTCGAAGTCTTCTGCGCCGCCTCGTGGACGTCGGTCAGCACCTGCGACGACAGCCCGACGCTGAGGTTGCCGGCGTACATCGTGCTGTAGTTGAGCGCCGGCGTGACGTGGAGCAGGACCACGGTGCCGAGGCTGGCGCGCGCGAGGTCGGCCGCGAGGATCACGCTGCGCACGGAGCTGGGCGAGAACTCGATATACTGGCCGTCGACCTCGACGGCCTGTCCGGCGGCGATGTGCTCGTCGCTCGCCGGTGAGAAGTCGACCGGCACCAGGATCTTGGTGAAGGGGGCGCGCGCGAGGGTCATGCCGCTATTGTAGTACACCCACGATCGGGTGGAAGGTGGACGCATGTCACGCCCCGTGCCCGGGCCGCGCCTCGCCCCGCTCGCCAACTATCGCTTCGCCGTCGACCCCTACGGCTTCTTCGCGGCCTGCAAGCGGCGCTACGGCGATCCGTTCGCGTTCCACCTCGCGGGCAAGCGGCTGGTCGTCACCGGTCAGCCCGAGCTCGCCCGGGTGATCTTCACGCTGGACCCGGACGCCACCCGCTCGTTCGGCACCGACCACCTCGACGCGCTGCTCGGCGACAGCTCGCTGATCGTCGTCAGCGGCGAGCGTCACCGCCGCGACCGCAAGCTGCTGACCCCGCCGTTCCACGGCGCCCGCATGCGCTCGTACGGCGCGATCATCCGCGAGGCCACGCGCCGCCACGCTGCCGAATGGAAGGTCGGCCAACCATTCGTCATGCAGCACACGACCCAGGCGATCTCGCTCGAGGTGATCGTGCGCGCGGTGTTCGGGGTGACGGACCCGGCCCAGATCGCCCACGTCGGCGAGTCGCTGGTGGCGGTGATCGAGGCGCTGCACCCGACGCTGCTGTTCTCGCGCCACATCCAGCGCGACCTCGGGCCGCTGACCCCGTGGCGCCGCTTCGCCGCCGCCCAGGCCCGCGCCCACGCGCTCACGCGCTCGCAGATCGCCGCGCGGCGGGCTCAGCCGGCGGACGACATCCTGAGCCTCATGCTCGCGGTGCGCGACGAGGACGGCCACCCGCTCGAGGACGACGAGCTGGTCGACGAGCTGCTCACGCTGCTGTTCGCCGGCCACGAGACCACCGCGATCGCGCTGGCCTGGGCGTTCGCGTGGTTGCTGCGCGCGCCGGCGGTGTTCGCCCGCCTGCGCGCCGAGTTGGTCGCGCTCGGCCCGGACCCCGACTGCGAGGCCGTGGCCGCGCTGCCCTACCTAGACGCGGTGTGCCACGAGGTCCTGCGCCTGTGGCCGATCATCCCCATCGTCCCGCGCACCCTGGTGCGCCCGCTGCAGCTCGGCCCATACGAGCTGCAGCCGGGCACCGCCGTCGCCGTCGGCACCGCGCTGCTGCATCAGGACCCGATCCTCTACCCCGACCCGCACACGTTCCGGCCCGAGCGGTTCCTCGACCGCAAGCCCTCGCCGTTCGAGTTTACGCCGTTCGGCGGCGGGCATCGGCGCTGCATCGGCGCCGCGTTCGCGATCTACGAGATGAAGCAAGCGCTCGCGGTGCTGGTGCCGGAGTACGACCTGCGGCTGATCGACCGCACGCCGCCGCGGCCAGTTCGACGCAACCTGTCGCTCGGCCCGGCCGGCGGCGTGCACGTCGTGCGCGCCTCCTGAGCACTACCCCGGAGCCGTGGCCCGGCGTATCTTGATCGGCGGTGGCCGAGCATCCCTCACGCATCACCGCCGGCGCCTCCCGCATGCGTCCAGGAGCCCAAGTGTATGGAGTCGCGTAACAACATCCCCGGCCTCGCGCTCCTGGCCCTGAGCTTCACCGGTTGTGCCGGCGGCGATCCGGCACCCGACCCCATCATCGGCGACTGGCGGGCGATCCAGGTCGACGGCGCGAAGCAGCCCTCGACCGAGTCGTACGGCGGGGAGCCGTTCCTGCGCGGCACGCAGCTCCGCATCGGTGACGACCTCGCCGGCGAGCTGGCCCTGTACCGCACGGCCGACTACGACGGCATCGACTACGACGGCGAGCGCGTGGCCGACCTGGTCGTCGTCGCCTCGGGAGCGCCGAAGTACCGCATCGAAGTCGGGCACGATTTCTTCGACGGCGACGGCGACGAGAGTTCCCCGGCCGAACCGATCACCGGCTACGCCGACACCGAGTACGGCGACACCGAGGATCCCGGCGGCGCTGACGACGGCGCCCTCGCCGAAGACGACGACCTCGCCGGGGTCCGGCCGCTGAAGCTGCCGGGCGCGCCGGCGCTGGCGCCCGCGGCGACGGTGTTCGCCTGCGACCTCGCGGGCGACACCTTGACCTGCGACCGCGAGGGCGCGGACGACAAAAAGCACTGGGTGTTCGCCCGCATCCGCCCGGAAGACGAGGTCTGAGCGTCATGCAGCCGCGCATCCCCCTCCTGGCCCTCGTCGGCCTCCAGTTCACGCGCTGCACCGGCGGCGACGAAGCGCAGGTGAACCCGATCGTCGGCGACTGGGGCGCTGTCCAGCGCGACGGCGACAAGCTGCCCGACGTCTACGTCCACGGCCCCTCCACCGACGTGAGCGGCCTGCGGCTCGAGATCGACGACGAGCTCGGCGGCAGCTTCGAGTACTACAGCGAGCTCACGTACGAGACCTACGAGTACCGCCACAGCTTCGGCTCGGAGCTGCTCGTCGACGACAGCGCCGCGCCGAAGTACCGCATCGAGGTGCAGAAGGACATCTTCGGCGGCGACGAGGCCTACACCGACAGCGTCGGCACCGCCGTCACCTCCGACGGCTACGAAGACTACGGCGACGGCGGCGACGGCCTTGCGCCGGGACTCGCGGCCCCGAGCCGGCCGATCGTCGCGCCCGCGGAGCTGGTCTTCACCTGTACTTTGGACCAGGACACCCTCACGTGCACGGGCGAGGGTTCGGCCCCGGAGTCGATCATCTTCAAGCGCAAGCGGCCGCCGGCGGCGGGCGAGGGCTGACGCTGGCCCGCTCGCGCGCGCGATGCTAACTCGCGCGCACGATGCCCAAGCTGTCCCACGAGGCGCTCGTCCAGCTGGTCCGTCACGCTCCGGCGCTGATCCCCGACCTGCTGTGGCCCGGCGAGGCCAGGACCGGACCGATCCGGATCACCGCCGGCGAGTTCGTCGACCTCAACTTCGCCGAGCACCGGGCCGACGTGGTGCTCGGCCTCGGCGGCGCGGCCGACCGTCCCGCCGAGGCGCTGGTGGTCGAGGTCCAGGTCGAACGCGACCCTCGCAAGCGCTGGACCTGGCCGGTGTACGTCGCCGGCCTGCGCGCGCGCCTCGGCTGTCCGGTCACCCTCGTGGTCGTGTCGCTCGACCCCGAGGTGGCCCGCTGGTGCGCCGAGCCGATCGACCTCGGCCGCCGCCGCACCACCGTCCACCCGTGGGTGCTCGGGCCCGAGGCCGTGCCCGTGATCACCGACCTCGAGCGGGCCCGCGAGCTGCCCGAGCTGGCGGTGCTGTCGGTCGCGGCCCACGCCGCCGAACCCGGCGCCGAGCAGATCGCCCTCGTCGCCCTCGAGGCCACCCGCGAGCTCGACGACCAGCGGGGGATCCTCTATCCTGACTTCGTCGTCGCCCTCCTGGGCCGCGTGGCCCGCACCGCGCTGGAGAAGCTCCTCATGGCCAACGGACGCTGGGAACCGCTGAGTGACATGTTCCGCAAACCTTGGCTCGAAGGCATCGCCGAGGGCGAAGCCAAGGGGTTCGCGCTCGGCAGGGCCGACATGCTGCTCAAGCTGCTCCAGCTCAAAGGCTTCGCGGTGACCGAGGCCCAGCGCGGCCGCGTGCTCGACTGCCGCGACGAGGCCCAGCTCGACGCCTGGGCCGGCCGCGTGCTGACGGCCACCCGCCTCGACGAAGTGTTCGACGAGCCGGGCCCGGGCCCGACCTGAGCCGCCCCGTGTCCGTGGTTCGAGGGGCCACCGAAACCTGGCCTCAAGGGCATGTCCCAAAGAACATGTCCATGAAGACATCTCACTCGCCCCGTGCGGCGTGACGCGCGCGGCGTGAATCACCCTTCAGCCCCGGCGCGCCCGAGGAGAGGATCCGCCTGCATCGCCCGGCGGTCGTGCTCTTGGGCACACGCGCGGGCGGCCCTCATCGGGCCGCGCTCGTTGCTCGCGACCGGGGGTCCGGGCTAGCGTCTCGCCGCTCCGATGACGGACGGCGACTCACTCGGCGTGCACGACCTCCCCGAAGCCACTGACACCCCCGCGACGGACGGGACCTCGCTCGAGCTGCGAGTCGTCGACGGCATGCCGACCTGGTTCGGCCGCCGGCTCGCGCGCGCGCTGCTGCGGCTGGTCAGCATGGAGGAGAACAAGCCCGCGCAGCTGACCCAGGTCGTCACGCCGACGGCCGGCTATTTCCGCCGCGACCGCCACGTCCACCCCGCCGTCGACCCCGGCACCTACCGCCTGCAGATCACCGGCGTCGCCACCCCGCGCGTCCTGACCCTGCCCGAGCTGCTGGCCCTGCCCCGCGAGACCCGCGTGTGCGTGCAGGAGTGCGCCGGCAATGGCAACCACCTCCAGGGCTCGGCCGGGCTGTGCGGCCAGGCCGTTTGGGAGGGCCCGAGCTTCGCCAGCCTGCTCGAGCTGTGCGGCGGCCCGGGCCTCGCCACGCACTTCGCCTGTCACGGCCTCGACGACCTCGGCTTCCTCAAGCGCGGCTACCACTACGGACTGTCGCTCGACGAGCTCACGCGCGCGCGGGCGATCGTGGCCGTGACGATGAACGGCGAGCCGCTGTCGCGCCGCCACGGCTTCCCGTCGCGCCTGATCGTGCCGCGCATCTACTCGATGTCGCACGTCAAGTGGCTCGGCCACATCGAGGGCAAGACGCAGCCGCACATGGGCATCCACAACCGCTTCGTCTTCACCAACAAGGAGAAGCGCGGCGACAAGTGGGTGCGCGTGCAGGCGCGATGGATCGGCCTCAAGTCGATCGTGTCCGACTGCCGCGCGGCCCAGGGCGGCGGCTGGCTGCTGCGCGGGGCGGCGTGGGGCGGCGAGCGCCCGGTCGCCGCCGTCGAGGTCAGCACCGACGGCGGCCTCTCGTGGCAGCGCGCCGACCTGCGGCCGATCTCCGAACAGGTCGCCCGCGACGCCCGCCTGGCCTCCGGCGAGGTCGACGGCGCGTGGTCGGTGTTCTCGTTCCGCTGGCAGCCGCCCGGCCCCGGCACCTACAAGATCGGCTCGCGGGTGATCGACGCGGACGGCAACGTCCAGGCCCTCGACAACGACCCCAACGTGCACGGCCACTTCAACCAGACCCGCGTCAAGTGGCGCATGGTCACCGTGCCCGAGAACCGGCTTCCGGCTGGCGCTTGAGACATGCCCTGAAGGGCATGTCCTGGCGGGCATGCTCATCCGAGCATGTCCGATCGGGCACCCCGCGCTCGCGCACCGAGCGCTGAGGCGCCGCGCATGGCCGAGCGGTGACGGCTCGCTCCGGCGCCTCTCCGCTCCGTGGGCACCGCGCGCCGTACGGGCGACGCCTGCACGAGCCACCTCGTGCCGCCGCTGCCCGTGAAACGCAAAAAGCGACGACCTCCGCGCGGGAGGTCGTCGCTCTGCTCACCTGACCTTCAGGTCAGCCCTTCTTGTCGAGGTGCGCGCCGGCCGGGACCGCGGCCGCGGAGCGCGGCAGCAGGCCGGCGGCCTGCAGCACCACGTCGGGCTTGCTCGCCTGCTCGGCCGCGAGGCGCTCCTGCGCCGACTCGATGCGGCGCATCAGCTCGGCCTGATACTCCTCGAGCCGCTCCTGCACGCGCTGCTTCTTGGCGAGCTGCCGGCGCATGTCCTCCTGGTAGCGCTTGAGGAAGTAGCCGATGGTCTCGATGCGGATCTTGATCGAGCCGGTCGGCTTGTTCTCGTCGATGTCCTTGAACGAGAAGTACGGCGTGCCGGAGTTCTCGATGATCTCCTCGATCACCGTGTAGACCGGCGCGTCGTGGCCGCACTTGAAGCTCGACAGCTCGAGCGCGACCAGGTTGGGGTGGCGCGCCGTGAACTTGGCGGCCCACACCTTCTGGTTGGTGTTCTCGCTGTAGCTGTTCTTCCACACGTCGGTGATGTCGAACGGGTCCTTGATGAACCCGGCGTCGATGTCCGGCTGGAACAGCGGCTGGACGATGTCCTCGTCGAGCGGCAGCGACTGCACGGTGAGGATCGGGTAGCCGAGCTTCTGCAGCTCGTCCGGGATCTCGTGGTTCATGCCCGGGTCGTTGTGGTACGGGCGGGCCAGCAGGACCACGCCGATGCGCTGCTCCTGCTCGAGCCACTTGAGCACCTTGCGGGCGTCGGCGCGGTGGTCGACGAAGAACCCGTCCTGGGCCTTGAACGCCTCCTCGACGGCGCGGGCGTTCTCCTCCTCGGACAGCCCGAGCACGTCCTTGAAGTACTCGAGCATCTGCTTCTTGCACAGCTTGCGCTCGGCCATCTGCACGAACGGCACGACCAGCTTGATGCCCTTCTGGGCGAACACGTCGGCCTCCTTGATGAAGGCGGCCTTGGTCGTGTCGGCCGAGCCGACCACCGTCGGGCACGCGCGCGAGCCGACCGTGCCCGACAGCCAGGTCTCCATCGAGTCGACCTGCGGGAACACGATCACGTCGAGCGGGCGCTTCTTGTGCTTGGTCTCGACCAGGTTGTGCATGTGGGCGATGCACACCTTCGACGGGAAGCACGGGTCGATCGCGCCGCGCTTGGCGCCCTCCTTGTAGAGCTCCTCGGAGGTGAAGTCGGAGTAGACGATGTTCTTCGCCGGGACCCCGAGGGCCTCGAAGTAGGCGCTGAAGAACGGGTTCTGCGAGTACTGGTTCAGCACCCGCGGGATGCCGATCCGCAGGGTCGCCCGCTTCTTCATCAGCGCGATCCGCTGCTGCTGGGCCGCCAGCGTCTCGCGCGTGACCGCGGCCAGCGGCGCGGCCTTGCCGACCTTCTCCGCGACCTTCTCGAGCGTGCCCGCGGCCTTGCCGAGCAGCTCGGCGACCTTCGGGCTGCGGTTCAGCTTGCGCAGCAGGCCGTCGACCTTGCCCTGGTGCTCCGCCAGCTGCGGCGGCAGGTCGAGGTGCTCGCTGAGGCCGAGGCCGACGTCGTCGATGCTGTCGGCGACGTTGGGCGGGTTCTGGGCGTCCCAGATGTCCTTGGCGGCCTTGGCGGCCAGGTTCGGGAAGTTCTTCTTGAGCTGGTCGAGGCCGCCCTTGATCTTCTTCATCGAGTCGAGGTCTTCGACCTCGCCCTTCTCGCAGGTGGCGATGATCAGGCGCTTGGTGCCGACGGCCTCGTCGGACTTGTCGTCGCGCTTGCGGATCTTCAGCAGCTGGCCGAGCGCCATCCGCTTCTCGGCCTCCTGCTGCTTCATCTCGAGGTCGACGTCGATGAAGGTGCGCAGGCACTTGTTCTTGCAGAAGTAGCAGCGGGTGCTCTCGTCGCGGCGCTGCGAGAAGTCGATGCTGGCGACCTTGTCGATGCCGATCCACTCGGTCGTGTGATCGAGCTGCTGGACCATGCGCCGCACCTCGAGCGCCGCGCCGATCGCCCCCGACTCGCCGCAGTGCTGGTGGACGATCACCTGCGCCTCGGTGCCCTTCGACTTGAAGCGCTCCTGGATGAAGTCGACCTGGGCCTTGACGGCCGCGAGGTTGTGCTGGGTGCCGCCCTGGAGGATGAACTTGTTGCCGAGCTTGGCGAGGTTGGGGATCTGGCTGACGTACAGCCAGATGTTCTTGGGCAGCACGGCGGCGAGGCCGGCCATGATCTCCTCGGGGGCCCAGCCCTGGCGCTGGAAGTCGACGATGTCGGACTGCATGAACACCGCGCAGCCGTAGCCGAAGGTCGGCATCGCCTGGGCGCCGAAGGCCCGCTGGGCGTACTGCTTGACGTCGATGCCGAAGCCCTCGGCCGTGCTCTGCAGGAAGTAGCCGTTGCCCGCCGAGCACTGGGTGTTGAGCTTGAAGTCCTTCACCTTCCCGTTCTTCAGGATGATGATCTTGATGTCCTGCCCGCCGACGTCGCACACGACGTCGACGTTGTCGTAGAAGTGCAGCGCGCTCTCGCAGTGCGCCACAGTCTCGACGATCGCCGCGTCGGCCCGCAGCGTGTCGCGCAGGATGTCCTTGGCGTAGCCGGTGGTGCCGACGCCGAGCACGGTGAGCGTGCAGCCGGACCCCTCGACCTGCTGGCGCAGGTCGGCCAGCAGCTCCTTGGTGTCGACGATCGGGTTGCCCTTCGAGAGCTGGTAGACCTTGCGGATCACCTCGCCCTGCTCGTTGAGCATGACCGCCTTCGACGAGGTCGAGCCGCCGTCGATGCCGATGAACACCCGCACGTCCTCGCCCGGCGTGAACTCCTTGGGGATGAACTTGGGCGGCCGGTATTTGGTCATGAACTCTTCGAGGTCGGACTCGTCCTTCGACAAGCCCGCCGCGCCGGCCTTCTTCTTCTCGAGCAGGCGGCCCTCGGTGAGGTACCAGTGCAGCTTCTCGGTGCCCTGGTAGACGCCGACGCGCTCGTCCTCGTCCTTGCCGAACTCGACCGCGCCCATCGCCGCGTAGTACTGGGCGTTCTGCGGCACGATGATGAGGTCGGCCGGGTCGACGCCCTCCGGCAGCGGCACGTGGCGCTCGTGCCAGATCGGCGGGATGTTGGCCTTCCACGCCTCGACCATGCCCTTGATGTACGTGTTCGGGCCGCCGAGCAGCAGCACGTGCGGCATCAGCGTGTGGCCGCGCGTCAGCACCGAGAGGTTCTGCTGCACGATCGCCTCGAAC
Organism: Nannocystis bainbridge; assembly: GCF_028368995.1. Classification (GTDB taxonomy): domain Bacteria; phylum Myxococcota_A; class Polyangia; order Nannocystales; family Nannocystaceae; genus Nannocystis; species Nannocystis bainbridge. The sequence goes on from NZ_JAQNDL010000001.1 coordinate 3,507,574, forward strand.
AGCGACGCCATCAGCTCGTCGGCCGGCACGCCGAGCTTCTGCAAGCCGTTCACGTCGGTCTCGGCGAACACGCCGCACTTGCCGGCGACCGGGTGCAGCTTGTGGCCGACGTAGCCCTGCTGGCACAGCAGGTCGGGCGGGATCTTGAGCTTGGCGTTGATCTTGTCGATCACCGCCCCGGTCCCGCCGGCGCACTTGTCGTTCATCGACGGGACCTTCTTCTTGCGCCCGGTCTCAGGGTCGGGCTTGAAGATGATGATCTTCGCGTCCTGGCCGCCGAGCTCGATGACCGAGTTGACCTCGGGGTGCAGCTTCTCGACCGCCAGCGAGACGGCGTTGACCTCCTGCACGAACTTGGCGCCGACCCACCGGCCGACGGTCGCGCCGCCCGAGCCGGTGATGAACATGCGCGCGTTGCCGCGGAGGTCGCCGACGGCCTCCTCGATCTCCCGGAACATCTTCAGCGCCCGGTCGGCCTGCTTGCTCTCGTGGCGCTGGTAGTCCTTCCACACGATCGTGTCCGTGGCCGCCTCGACGACCACCGCCTTGACCGTGGTCGACCCGAGATCGACGCCGACGATGTACTTGAGCTGGGACATGTTCTGAAGTTCCTGTTCCTGAAGACCTGGCGGGAAGGACCTGTCCTGAAGGACTGGCTCACTCGGCGGCGTCGCGGACCTGCTTGGGCTTGACGCCGTCGGCCTGCATGCGCTCGGCGACGTGCAGGGCGAAGTTGGCGCCGGTGCCGACCACGCGCGGGTTCTGGCGCGGGAACTGGTACATGGGCCGCTTCATCTCGGGGTTGGCGTCGACGTAGGCCTTGAGCTCCTCGAGGCTGTACGGCAGGCCGGACAGGACCTCGGCGAACTCGCGCTTGGCCTTGGCCTTGGCCTCGCCGAGCGCCATCTGGACGCGGCTGTGGGCGTTGATCTCGCCCTCGCCGGAGGTCTCGATGGGCAGGAAGATCATCTCTTTGTAGCGGTTGACGACCGCCGACTGGGCGCCGTCGGACTGGGTGCTGGGCATGCAGCCGAACGGCTTGAGGCTCAGCACCATGTGGGCCAGGCCCTTGTGCGAGTAGTAGATGTTCTTCGACACCTCGAGGTGGCCTTCGCCGCCCTCGGAGCGGGTGTGATAGAAGCCGTGGCCCAGGCGCTCCATCTCGTCCATGTCGACGATGTCGTGGGCGATGTGGCCGAGCGCCTCGACCATGCGGCTGTACTCGCGGCGGAAGATGGTGTCGGCGAGCTTGGCGATCGCGCGCTTCTTCATGTAGCCGACCTCGAGCTGGGCCCGCTTGCCGAGCTCGTACCACTTGACCTCGTCCGACTTCTCGACGAGGCCGTGGCGGTCGCGTGCCTTGATCTTGGTCTGCCACAGCATGTAGGCCAGCCAGGTCGCGATCGGCTCGGTGATGACCTCGGCGCCCTCGCTGTGGAGGAAGCGGAACATGTTGAAGTTGCCGTCGCCCTCGGTGGTCTGGGCCCAGAACTCGCCGGTGACCTTGACGATCGGCTTGGGCTGCAGGCGGTCGACCTCGACCTCGTCGAACTTGCGGGCGACGTGGCGCAGCGGCTCGATGTAGTCCTCGCTGGTCAGCAGGTCGAGGAACTTGACCGCCTGCTCGGCGATGTCGAACGCCTTGCTGTTCTTGCCCTTGAGCAGGTCGCCGACGGTGGTGCCCGCGAGCTCGGCCGGCTGCTTGCGCTGCATGACCCGGTACATGAACTCGAGCGACTCGCTCGCGGCCTTGTCGGTGGCGCCAGGCTCCGTCTCGTAGGCGCGGATGCAGTTGGCGACCTCGCTCAGGAGGTCGCCGCAGTTGAACGCCGAGACCATGCCGGCGAAGAAGTCGAGGTTCATCTTCAGGCCGGCCTCGAGGTCGCCCTGCTTGAGCCCGCCCTTCTGCTGGAACAGCATCACGCGGAAGCCGTCGAACCCGGCGTTGCGCAGCGCCAGCCGGTACTCGGCCTCGTACATGCCGAACCGGCACGGGCCGCAGGCGCCCGCGGTCAGGAACACGTGCGAGTCGATGATCTCCTGCACGGTCATGCCCTGCTTGTCGCGCAGGTGCTGCAGGTACTGCACGAGGTTGCCGACCGTGAAGTAGGTCGGGTTGCACTGGCCGTTGTTGCCGTACTCCTTGCCGAGCTGGAACGCGTCGACGTTCGGCGTCGGCACGACGGCGGTCTTGTATCCCAGCGACTCGAACACGCCCTTGAGCAGGTGCTCGTGGCGGAACGTCAGGCCGCCGAACAGGAGCGTGGTGTGCGGTCGCTGCGGCGCCGTGAACGTGTGCTCGAACGGCTTCTTGAAGTGCATGTTGACGGCGCCGAAGCTGACGCCCTCCTCCTGGGCGAACTTCTGCTGCGCCTCATCGAGGAGCGACTTCACCTGCGGCTGCGAGAGGATCTTGAGCGAGTTGCGGTTCGAGGTCGGGGTCGTCGTCGTGGTCGCCATCTGGGTCCTGCCGGGCGGTCTAAAGTTGGCTGACAGTGTCGTCAGTGACACAGGTGTCAGTCAACCGAGAAGAGTCCTGCACACTTCCCGAAAAGCGGCAAGAAAGTGGGCCACGGGGCGAATTGACCCACGGGCGGGTCCCGAGCCGGGGCTTGAAAACCCCTGACCACCGGGAGAGTTTCGAGCGGTTTCGCGCAGGCGCGAGCGCGGGTCCGAACGGCATTTTGCGCCGCTGGGAGCGGGATTCAGGGTCGGGCAGCACGGCCCGGCGGCTCGGCTCGCCGTGGAGAGGATCGCGGCCGACCGCTCGCGTGCGCGAGCCGCGAGGCCGCGTGGGCCGATCTCGGTGAGGGCGGTGTCACGAAGGATCTCGCCACGTGACGGGCACGACCTCGCGTCGCGCGCGGTGGCTCGGCTGCGGCGAGCCGAGGCGCGGACACTGCATGTCTCGGAGGACAGCCGACTGCTTCGGACGCCTCGACCACGGCGTCGGCTGCGGTGAGCCGAGGTCTCGGTCGCTACATGTCCTGAAGGACAGCCGACCGCTTCGGGGCGCCACGTCTGCGGCTGCGGTGAGCCAAGGTCCCGGTCGCTACATGTCCTGAAGGACAGCGACTGCTTCGGAGGCCTCGACCGCGGCGTCGGCTGCGGTGAGCCGATCGGTCGCCACATGTCCCGAAGGACAGCCACTGCTTCGGGCGCCGCGACTACGGGGCGAGCTGCGGCGAGCGGATGCCCTTGATCTGCGGGATCTGCTGCTTCAGCTTGCGCTCGATGCCCTGCTTCAGCGTCGCCTGCGAGCTCGGGCAGGTGACGCAGTTGCCGGTGAGGCGCACGCCGACGGTGTCCGACGTCACGTCGAGCAGCTCGATGTCGCCGCCGTCGGCCTGGACCAGCGGACGGCACGCCTCGAGCACCTCGCGGACGCGGGCGATCAGCGCCTCGCCCTCGAGCGGCTCGCTGTCGACGGCGGCGTTCGGGTCCTCGAGCAGCGCTTCGAACGGCGAGCGCTCGGGGTGATGGACCACCGGCAGCTTGACGGGCTGCTTCTTGACCGGGGCGGCCGCCTTGGGCTCGTAGGGCACGGTGGCGCCGCCGGCGGCCTTCCAGCCCTCGATGCCGCCGCGCAGGCTGACGACCGACTTGAAGCCGCGGCGACCGAGGACCTCGGCGGCCTGCAGAGAGCGCCGGCCCGAGCGGCAGTAGGCGATCCACACGCCCTGCGGGTCGAGGCCTTCGGCCTGCTCGAGCTCGCCCAGCGAGACCGTGCGCGCGCCGGCCAGCACGCCCGTCTGGGCCCACTCCGACGGCTCGCGCACGTCGAGCAGCAGGACCTTGCCGCCCTCGGCCAACCTGGCCTTGAGGGCAGCCGCGGTCAGCTCGCGGCCGTCGCCGTCGTCCTCGTCCTCGTCGCCGACGATCGCCGCGACCACCGGCGGCGCGGCCGACGGATCGGCGAGCAGCGCGACGAGCTTGCCCGACTCGTGCAGCTCACGCAGCTCGTCGAAGCCGCCGATGCACTGCTCGCGGATGAACACGTGCGGCGTGGTGCGGCGCCCGGTCTTGGTGCGGATCGCCGTGCGCAGGTCGTGGTTGTCGGTGTAGTCGATCGTCTTGGCGAGCAGGTTCTGCTCGCGCACCAGGTCGAGCGCGGCGCGGCAGTAGGGGCAGCCGCGCTTGTAGTAGATGATGAGGGCCGGCTCGGCCGGCTTGGCCTCGGCCCCCTTCTCGGGCTTGACGATGCCGCGGTCCTGCTGCCACTTGCGCAGCTTGTCGCGGTCGGTCTGCCACATCGGCTGGTCGGGCGTGCCGCCGTCCCAGCTGGGGAGGTCGAGGCGGACGTCGATGCGATCGAGGCCGACGAAGCTGCGCACGCGATCGAGGCCGGCGGCGGCCACCCGGACGGGGGCGTGCTCCGAGGTCTTGCCGCGCTCGACGACCCGGTCGAGGGTGTGCACGGTGATGCGCTTGAGGAGCGTGCCTATCACGAGGGGACGCCTTAGCCGGCAGGGCCGGCGGCGTCAAGTCGGGCATTTGCGAGCCGTCGGACTCGAACCGACACACCCGGGGGTACTGGAACCTAAATCCAGCGCGTCTACCAATTTCGCCAGGCTCGCGCGGAACAGAGCGTATCATTACAGTGTGACGTCGCTCCAGAGGCTTTGCGCGTGGATGTGTGGATTCGCGGTGATCGGCTGTTCGCAGCCGGCCGGTTCGCAGAAGACGGAGCCCGAGGCCAAGGGTGCGGCCGCGGAGCCCGCGAAGGGGACCGAGGCCAAGGCGCCGGAGGCCCGGGCCGCGGCGCAGACGACCTCCGGTCAGGTCCGCAGCGACGTGGCCCTGCCGCTGCCGGCCCTGCTCGGGCAGCCGGTCCTGTCGGTCGAGCCCAACTTCGGCGAGCACCAGGGCAAGGGCATGGCCCGCACGACATGCGTCCGCTTCGCGCCGGAGCGGACCTTCTTCCGCTGCACCTTCGCGCTCCAGCGCTACGCCGACAAGGGCGACGAGTGGGCGGGCATCCGCGTCGAGTACGAGGACGGCCTGGCGGCCTCGATCGGCTTCGACGGCTATAAAAAGGGGACCGGTCCGTTCGACCCGAAGGTGCTGCTGCGGGCCGTGGGCCTCGAGCTGCCCGACGAGCCCCGGGCCGACGCGCCGGCGGAGGGGGTGCGCCGGTGGGCGTGGTTCAACGACCGCGCGCGCCTCAAGATCGGCGAGCACCAGTACCGCGTCGAGATCTCGGTGGTCGGCGACGACTGGGCCCGCAGCCGCATCGACGTGGTGCGCAACGAGCCGCTGACGCCGGAGCAGAAGGCCAAGATCGTGCCGCCCGGCGCGGGCAAGCCGGAGATCAGCGAGCCGCCGCCAGGGCCGTGAGGGAGGCGTCGCCGGGCTGCGACACCACCTGGCCTCACGGGCATGTCATCAAGGACATGTCATGAGTAACATGTCGCTCGGGGCATGTCCTTTCGGGCATGCCCAGTTCTAAAAAATCTTGCCGGGGTTGAGCAGGCCGCTCGGATCGAGGACGGCCTTGATCCCGCGCATCAGCGCCACTTCGGTCGGGTTGCGGCTGAAGTGGAGGTGATCGCGCTTGAGCAGGCCGACGCCGTGTTCGGCGGAGATGCTGCCGCCGTGGGCCTGGACCAGGGCGTAGAGCTCGTCGTCGAAGCCGTGCACGCGCTCGAGAAATTCGGGCAAGCCGAGGCCGTCGGGGCGGAGGATGTTGAGGTGGAGGTTGCCGTCGCCGACGTGGCCGAAGCACAGCGCCTCGATGCCGGGCAGGCGCTCGGCGACGAGGGGGCGCCAGGCGGCCAGGAACTCGGCGACGCGGGCGACCGGCAGGGCGATGTCGGCCTTGTGCGGGGTGTGGCGATGGAGCGACTCGCTGATGTCCTCGCGGTAGGCCCACAGCGCGCGGCCCTGGGCTGCGGTCGCGGCCAGCACCGCGTCGGCGAGCTCGCCGGCGTCCGCGGCCTCGGCGAGGCAGGCGCTGAGCTCGTCACGCGAGTGCTCGAGCGCGGCGGCGCCGGGGACCGGGACCTCGACCTCGGCCAGCACGTAGCGCGCGGCCGGCTCGGCGAACGGCGGGTCGCCCCGGCGGTGGGCCAGCACGTGGCCGAGGCAGCCGTGGTCGAGGAACTCGAAGGCCGACAGCGTCAGGCTGCTGCGGCGCAGGCGAGCGAACAGCGCCAGGACCTCGACGTCGGACCCCACGGCGCACAGCGCGACCAGCGTGTCGGCCGGCGGTCGCGCCAGCTTGAGCGTGACCCCGACGATCACCCCGAGCGTGCCCTCGCTGCCGATGAACAGCTGGCGCAGGTCGTAACCGGTGTTGTTCTTGACCAGCGCCCCGCCGAGCGCGAGCAGTTCGCCGCTGGCGAGCACGACCTCGAGGCCGAGCACCCAGTCGCGCGTGAGGCCGTAGCGCAGGACCTTCACCCCGCCGGCGTTGGTCGCCAGGCTGCCGCCGATCTGGGCGCTGCCCTTGGCGGCGTAGTCGACGGGATAAAGGAGGCCGGCGGCGGCCGCCGCGTCCTGCACGGCCTGAAGGGTCGCGCCGGCCTCGCAGCGCAGGGTGCGGGCGGCCGGGTCGACCTCGAGGATCCGGTGCATGCGCTCGAGCGACAGCACGACCTCGCCGCGGGTGGCGGTGGCCGCCCCCGCCAGGCCGGTGCGGCCGCCGGAGGGGACGATCGGAACGCCGTGAGCGGCACACGCGCGGACGACCGCCTGGACATCGGCGGCCGAGCGCGGAAACACGATGAATGACGGCCGCACCGGCCAGCCGCCGCGGCAGCGATCGGCGCCGTAGTAGGCCAGATCGGCCGGATCGTCGCTCAGGCGGTCGGCGCCGAGGGCCGCGATCAAGGCCGCGCGGAGGTCTTCGAGGTCGGGGACCATGACGTGCGAGGGTAACTCAATGGCGCGAGCGCGCCCGCATGCCGCGGGCGCGCTCGACACAGCTCCTCGGTTATCAGCGTTAGGCGCTCCCGAACGGCGTTCACCGCCCGGGAAGCGGCCGACGCTAGAGCGCCGGGAGGGCGTTGGCCGGCAGCCGCATGAGCTGGCGGACCATGCGGACGACGGACTTCACGACCGGGTGGCCCTTGATGAAGACCACGCCCACCACGTGCTTGTCGTCGCCAGCGACAAGGATCGCGTGCTCGCCGACGAGGATGCGAACGGCGGTCTCGCCCGCCACTTGCCGCAGCTTCACCGCTTCGAGCACGATGGGCTTCCAGCGCTCCTCGCCGACCCACGCCGCGTCGCCCGCCTGCGCCTGCTCCGCGGTTTGGTCCAACACGGCCACGATACCGTCGTGGCGAAGAACGCGCTCAATTCGTGTCGATGACATGGACTTCCCTGTTTTTCTGGCCCAATTGGGCCCGTACGTCGCAAACTGGGGGGGTCGTGACGGGCTTTGGGTTTTACAAAAAGCCCCCAGGTGCGTCAAATCCGCAAGACCGGTTTCACGGTGATTCACGAATGAACCTTGTCGACACCCACGCGCACATCGACATGCCGCGCTTCGGCGATCGTGCGGAACGTCGATTTGCCGCTGTTCGGGCCGCTGCCGCGGGAATTTCGGCGATCGTAATCCCCGGTGTCGAACCGGAATCTTGGGACGCGCTGCTCGAGGTCGCGGCCGACTTGAGCGAAATCGCTCCAACCGTGCGCTTTCACACCGCCCTGGGGATCCACCCCCAAGTCCTTCCGCAGCTCGCCCCCGCGCATGATTCCGCGGTCCTGACCGCATTAAGCGACCGGATTCGCGCGGCGCCGGCCGACCTGGTGGCGATCGGCGAGTGCGGCCTCGATTTCGGGCCGGGCGGCGGCGGGGTGCCGCGCGAGCGGCAGGTCGCGGTGCTGCGGGCCCACTTCGCGCTGGCGCGAGCGACCGGGCTTCCGTTGCTGCTGCACTGTTTGAAGGCCTACGCGGTGATGCTCGCGCTGCTGGACGAGCAGCCGTTGCCGCCGTCGATCCTGCACAGCTACTCGGGCAGCGCCGAGATGGTGCCGGCGTTCTGCCGCGGCGGTCACGCGATCTCGTTCGCCGGGGCGATCACGCTGCCGGGCGCGCGCCGGCCGGTGCTGGCCGCCCGCGCGGTCGCGGCCGACCGGCTGCTGCTCGAGACCGACTCGCCCGACCAGACGCCGGCGTCGCGCCGGCCGGCCCGCAACGAACCTGCGTTCCTCGGCGACATCGCCCGCGCCGTCGCCGCGGCGCGCGAGGAGCCGCTCGAGCAGGTGGCCCAGACCACCACCGACAACGCGCGCCGCCTGCTGCGGCTCGCTGCCTGACGATGATGCGAACCCGCAGTCTGATGACCGTTCTGGCCTTCGGGACAGGCCTGCTGGGGTGCGGCGGCCCGCCGCCCACGCCGAAGCCCGAGGTCGGGGTCCCGACCCCCCCGCCGCCCGTGATCGCCGCGCCGGAGCCCGAGCGCGTGCCGCCGCCGCCCGAGAAGCTGGTGATCTCGCACCCGCGCGAGCTGGCCGAGGTCGACCTGTCGCGGCTGGTCTCGCTCGACCTCGCGCTGTCGCCGGAGGACCGCCGCGAGCGCGCCAGCCAGCTGCGCGACGACCTCGATTACGACCACGCCTGCGCGGAGCTCGACCTGACCCGCCTGGCCGAGCGCACGCCGGCGCTGCGGACGCTGCGGATCTCCGGCTGCCTCGACGCGGTCCACGCGGGCCTCGGCGCGTTGATCGGGGTCGAGAGCCTCGCGCTCGCCGACCTCACGCTCGACGGGGTGGTCATGGGCCGGATCGCCAGCCTGCCGCGGCTGCGCCACCTGACCCTCGCGCGCGTGGCCCAGGGCGCCGAGCCGGTGGCCCTGCTGGCGCGCGCGCGGCTCGAGTCGCTGGTCCTCCGCGACCTCGCCACCGACTCGGGGCTGGCGGCGCTCGCCGGCGATGTCGCCGGGCTGCAGACGCTCACGCTCGAAGGCGCGTGGGCCGGGCACGACGCGCTGCTCGAGGTCGCCGACGGGGTCGCGCTGAAAGAAGTGAAGCTGCTCGACACCCGCGCGGGCAACTTCTCGCTGCACCAGCTCAAGCCGCTCACGGGCCTGTCGCGGCTGACGCTGCGCGGCTCGGGCTTCAACGACTACAGCCCGCTGTACGTGCGCGACCTGCCGCTGACCGAGTTCACGTGCGCCTGCCCGAACCTCGGCGACAAGGGCCTGCGCGCGCTGGGCCGGCAGGTGGGGCTGCGGCGGCTGGTGCTGCCGCAGTCGCGGATCTCCGGCGCGGGGCTCGAGGAGCTGGCCAAGCTCGGACTGCAGTCGATCGAGATCCGCGGCCGCGACCTCGGGCCCGACGGGCTGCTCGCGCTCAGCCGCCTGCCCGACCTGCGCACCCTCGTGCTCGGGCTGGCGCCGCCGCTGACGCTGGCCGACCCGACGATGCAGCACCTCGGCGAGCTGGCGGGCCTGCGCACGCTGGTGCTCGACATCCCGAGCCTGGGCGACCGGGTGGCCGACGAGCTCGGCGAGCTGATCGGGCTGGTCGAGCTCGACCTCGGCGCGACCCAGATCTCCGACGCGGGCCTGCGCGCGCTCGCGGGGATGCACGGGCTCAAGGTGCTGCGGCTGCACCACACCAAGGTGACGCACCGCGGGCTGGCCAACCTGGCCGCGCTGACGCAGCTCGAGGTGCTGGAGCTCGACCACACCGATGTGGTCGACGGCGGCGTGGCGAGCCTCAAGGACCTGACCTCGCTGCGGGTGCTGCGGCTCGACGCGACGCTCATCACCGATCAGTCGCTGCAGTACCTGCGCGGGATGACGAAGCTCGAGCAGCTGAACCTCGCGGACACGGTCGTCACCGCCGACGGCGCGGCGACGCTGCTTTCGCTGCCGTCGCTGCGCTCGGTCAACCTGGCCCGCACGCGCGCGAGTGATTGAGGCCGGAACACGTCGAGACCGCGCCGAGAGTGGCCGGGCCGCGAGGATGCGGTAGACAGCCTCGCGGGCCGTCGCGTCGCGTCGCGTCCCGGGGCTCCCCTTCGACGAGAGAGGCAATCACGATGCAGATCGGCCTGTTCGGCTTTGTCATCGCCGCGCAAAACCCCACCACCAGCGCGCAGTGGTTCGTCGAGCACTTCGGCTTCGCCGTGGGCGTCGACATCGGCTGGTACGTCAACCTCCAGCACCCCGGCCATGCGAACGTCAGCCTCGACTTCGTCCAGCGCGACCACGACTCGTGGCCGGTCGCCGCCCGCGGCAAGCAGGTCGCCGGCTCGCTGGTGGCCTTCCTGGTCGAGGACGTCGACGCCGAGCACGCGCGGCTGCGCGAGGCCGGTCTGACGATCGTGCTGCCGCCGGTCAGCGAGCCGTGGGGTCAGCGGCGGTTCCAGATCGCGGCGCCGGACGGCCTGTTCGTCGAGGTCCTGCAGCGCGTCGCGCCCGATCCGTCGTGGCTGGCCGCGCACGGCCTGGGCCCGCAGTGAGTCGTCGCAATGCCGCGGGGTGACGCTCACGCCAGCGTTGGCTCGCGCGCGGGCAAGTGAACGCGGCCGTCGCAATGCCGCGGGGTGACGCTCACGCCAGCGGTGGCGCGCGCTCGGGCAAGTGGACGCGGCCGTCGATGCCGGGCACGCAGCGGGTGCGGACCACGTCGAGCCAGGCCACCGCGGCGCTGATGGCCGCCAGCATGTGGCGGCCCTGCGCCAGGCCGCAGGCGATCGCCGTCGCCAGGGCGCAGCCGGTGCCGCGCGGGTCGGGGCCGGCCACGCGCGGCCGCTCGAACACGTGGACCTGTCCCGGGAGACAGGCGATGTCACGGACCCGCTCGTGGCCCACCACCGCGCTCTTGAGCAGGACGCCGGCGCGGCCGAGCGCGTCGGCGGTGCGCTGGTCCAGCTCGGGGTCGTCCTCGGTCGAGCCGGTCAAGGCCGCCGCCTCGTGGCGATTGGGCGTCACGAGCCATGTCTCTTCGGACATGTCCCGAAGGCAATCTCGCAGGATGTCCGCGCGCGCGCCGAGGTCACCGCCGTCGGAGGCCGCGAGCACCGGATCGATCACCACCGGCACGCGGCGAGACGCGACCTCGTCGAGGACCGCCTCGACCAGCGCCGCCGGCAACAGGCCGATCTTGATCGCGCGCGGCGGCGGCATCGACCGCAGCTCGCGGATGACCGCGGCCGCCGAGCGCGGCTCCGCCGACGCGGGGCGACCGTGACCCTGGCGCGTCCACGCGGTCACGACCCGGGCCACCGGCACGCTCGGGGCACAGGCGCCGGCCGTGAAGGTGTCGCGCAAGATACCGGCCCCGCCGGTCGGATCGAGGCCGGCGAGCAGCCACAGCGCGGTGGCGTGGCTTGAAGTCTCGGGTACACTGCGGACCATGGCGACCTTCACCGGGACCGTGCGAAAGAACGACCTCGAGGGCGGCTTTCACGAGCTCGTCACCGAACAGGGCGATGTGTACCGCCTGAGCAAGTGCTCCGTGAAGGCGGGGGCGCGGGTCAAGGTGGAGGGCAACGTCGAATCCGGTGGTTTCGGGATCCACATGTCCGGACCGAGCATCGCGGTCAAGAGTATCGAGGTTCTCGCCAGCTAGCGCCCGACCTGCCGGGTCGCGGTCCGCACCTCCGCGGGCCGCGTGGGCAGCCCCGCCCGGCCCCACCCTCGCGCCAGGGGCGTGAGGACATCCTGCCCGAGACAAGACCGTCGGCGCCGCCGAGGGTCGCGCAGGCCGTCACGGCGAGCGACGGACCAAAGGCGAAGGCCCTGTCACCGGTGGTGACAGGGCCTTCAGCGCTTGTGCGAGGAAAGGGACTCGAACCCCCACGTCCTAGGGACACACGGACCTGAACCGTGCGCGTCTACCAATTTCGCCATCCTCGCGGCGGGCGTGGAACCTAGGCCGACTCGGCTTCGGCGTCAAGCAATTTTGCGATGGCCCGGAGGCGGTGCGAGGGGAGCATGGCGCACTCCACGCCAGGGACACCGGCCGGCTATCCGGCGCCCGTTTGCCGCCGGCAGGCCGTCAGGAGGACTTGTCGCCCGGCGGCTTGCCGGGATCGGCCGAACCGTTGGTGCCAGTCTTGCCGTCCTCGGCGGTCTGCTCCGGCCGGACTTTCAGCAGCGCCTGCAGTTCCGGCTCGAGCTCGCCGTCGTTGGGCCAGGCCTCGTCCTCCAGCACCTCGATGACGATCCGCTGGTTCGAGAGGTCGCGCTCGTAGCCGGCGCGAGGGGCGCCCGGCCGCCGGTCGTCGTCGAGCTCGCCCCACTCGGTGTCGATCGAGAACACCTCTTCGTCCTCGTCGGGCACGACCACCACGCGCGTGACCGACGCGTCTTCGTCGTCGTCGAGGTCGTCGTCGGACGGCAGGCGGAACACCGGGCTCGAGACCTCGGCGCCGCCGAGCGAGCCCATGTCGAAATCGCCGGAGTCGCCCGCCGAGCCGCCGGCCAGCCGCGCCGCCAAACTGACCGGCTCCGACTCGTCGTCGAGGTCGATGCCCGCCAGCGGGTCCGGGTCGCCGGGGTAGCGACGGATCATCGGCGCGACGATCGAATCCTCCGGGTCGGGCTCCGCCTCGTCGACGTTCACGTCGAAGCTGCCGCTGGTGTCGGGCCCCTCGAGGATGGTCGCCGGCGCCAGCGACACGCGAGCCAGGCGGGCCCGCTCGCTGTCGAGGAGGCGCTCCAGCTCGGCGATCTTGGCCTGCGCCTCGACCAGCAGGTTGCGCGTGACGTCGAGCTCGTCGGCGAGATCTTCGTACTGCTCCTTCTGCTTCTCGAGCTGGGCGAGACCGGCAGCCAACCGCGCGGCCGAGCGGTCGGTCGCGTCGTTCATCTCCCAGATCTTCTGCTCCGCGGTGTCGAGCTGGAACAGCATGTATTCCATCTCTTCCGAGCGGATGCCGGCCTCGAGGCGAGAGCGACGCAGGCGGGCGCGCTCGTGCTCGACGATCCGCTGATGCTCGGCCTCGCTGCGGGCCAGCGCCTCGGCGTGCTCGGCGGCCTGATCGGCCAGCTCGCCGCGCAGATCGAGGATCTCGGCCCGCGCCGCGTCCGACAGCGGCCCCGAGCCTTGACCGATCCGGCTCGCGCCGAGCGACACGATCTGCTGCAGCTGATCGATCGCTTGGTGCTTGGCCTCGAGCTCGCGGCGCAGGCGGAACAGCTCGACCTCGGCGCCCTGCTTGGCCCCCGCGAGCCCCTCCATGTCCTGTCGCTGCCGGCGCAGGCGGCCGCGCAGGTGCTCCTGCTCGGCCACGCCTTCCTCGAGCCGGCGCTGCAGCTCGGCCGCCTCGTCCTCGCGCTCGATCGTCTTGCGCTGCTGGTCGCGCAGGCGCTCCTGCAGGCTGGGCACCGTCTCTTCGAGGCGCTGGATGTGCACCTGCAACACCGCCAGCTCGCCGCGCAGCTGGGCCGCGAGGGTCGCGTGGTCCTCGACCGAGCGCCGCAGCTCGCGGACCGTGCGGGTCGAGTCGGCCAGCTCGCGGTCGCGGCGGCGGACGATGTCGGCGGCGGCGCGCTCGCGGGCCCGCAGCTGATCGCGCTGCGCGGTGACCTTCTCGAGCTCTTGCTGACGCGCCGCGTTGTCGACCGGCGCCGCCGCCCCGCCGTGCGCCCCGGACTCCGCGCGCGAGCGCAGCCGCTGCTCCTGCGTGTTGTAGAGCCCTTGCAGCTCGGCGTGATCGAGCTCGAGCTTGCGCAGCTCGTGACCGAGGCGCTCGAGCTCCTGCACCCGGTCCTGCTCGATCGCCCGGCTGCGCTCGACCTGCTCGCGCAGGCGATCGACATCCGTCACCAGGCGCACGTTCTCGAGGTGCTCGCGCCGGATCTCCTCTTCTTGTTGCAGCACTCGCGTCTCGAGCTCTTGCAGCTCCCCGGTGCGGCGCGCCAGCTCCTCGCGCAGGCGGTTGCGATCGATCGCCGCGTCGGCGGTGGCGCGGCCGCTCTCGGGCGCGGCCAGCGGGGCGACCTCGTCGACCAGCTCGTGGGTAGCGACCGCGTTGTCGGCGTCGGGCCGGCGCAGCAGCGCGGCCAGCGAGTGCATGCGGCTGTCCTCTTGGACATGTTGCAGCGACTCGAGGCGGTTCCGCGCGGCGTGCAGCTCGGCGTCGGTGCGGGCCTTCTCCTCGCGCACGCGATCGAGATCGCTGGCCAGCTTGACCGCGTGCGCCAGCAAGCCCTCGCGCTCGGACGAGAAGTTGTTGACGATCTCCCGCAGGCGATCGAGCTCGACGAGCGTCTCCGGGTCGGCGAGGCCCGGCGTGGGTTCGGGGGCCGCGACGACCGGCTCGGGCTCCGGCTCGTCCTGCGACTCGGGCTCGGGCTCCGGCTCGGGCAGCGGCGCGGGGGCCGAGATCTCGTGCAGCCGCGGCTGCGGGGTGCCGAGCAGGGCCGAGGCCGACTCGGCGGCGAACAGCGCCACGAGGTCGAAATCAGTGCTCTCGGTCGGCTCGGGCGGCGAGTACTGCCGCGGCCCGGGCGGAGGCTCCGGCGGCAGCGGCATCGCCGAGATGACCGTCACCTCCCCCATGTCGATCACCGGCGTGAGCGGATCGACCGGGCCGGTCGGCACGATGATGCACTCGCGCAGCTGGGCGTCGAGCTCCGCCTGCGACGCGATGAGGAGGTAGCGCTGGATCGGCAGCGGCTCGTCGAGCAGGCCCTCGCGCAGCACCGGCACCAGCGCGTCGCCGGGCGCGGTCGGCAGCAGCGGCGCGATGCTCACGCCTTGCCACTCGAGCTGGGCGAAGGCGCCGACGTGAGCGAAGACGCCGCGGAGATCGTCCTCGACCTCCCAGAGGTGATCCGGGTCGGGCTCGACGGCGAGAGCCAAAATGCCACCGTCCCGTAACACTCGCTTCGACTCGAGGATCAGCGCGTGCCGGGCGGAGGGATCGTGCGTCACGCCGCCCTCGATGCACGTCACGGCGTCGAGGCTGCGATCACGCAGCGGCAGTCGTGACAGCTCCAGCGGGCCCGACCACACTTCGAGACCGGGCTCGGCAGGACAGTCGCCGCCGAGCACGAGCACGCGGGCCACACCGGCCGCCGCGAGCCGTCGCGGTCCTTCCGGCCCCCCGGGGAGCACGACGGCCACGCGCTTTTGGAGCAGCCAACGCTCCAAAGCTACATATGCGGGCAGGTGGTACACGAGTAGGGGACTTTGGCCCCGGCATCATACTGCAAGGGCCGTCGCTTTCCCCCCAGAGACAGCGGTGGCGCAAACGCGCGCGGCGGTCCGCACGCGGGCCGGAGAGGCCGGGTCCGCGGCCGAACTCGCGGGCCAGCCCCGGCCCCGACGGCAGACCGGCGCGGGCGGGGGGGCCGGGCCGACGCGGCCCGAGACGGACCCGGGGGCGCGTCGCGGTCGATCGTCCGGCTCGCGATGGAACGACGAGGGCGGTTGATCCGCGGATTTACCTGCCCTACGATGCGGAATCGTCGATGGCGGCCAAGCTCATCCTCATCGGGGGGGACCACCCGACTGAGCACATCCTCACGTCGTTCAACACCCTCGGGCGCCATCCCGACAACTCGATCCAGGTGTTGGATCGGATCGTCTCGAAGGAGCACAGCCGGATCACGCTCGGCCCCGATGGCCGCTACGTGGTCCGTGATGTCGGGAGCCTCAACGGCACCTTCGTCAACGGCGAGCGGGTGACCGAGCGAGTGTTGAAGTCGGGCGATCAGATCTCGCTCGGCAACACGACCTACCGCTTCACCGAAGACCCGCCGCGCAACCAGCCGCCGGTCCTCAACAAGGTCACCATGACGCCGGACCAGGTGCAGAGCCAGGTCCAGAGCTCGGTGTCCGCCAGCTCGCGCTTCTTGCCCGCGGCCGACATCAAGGATGTCGCCACGCTGCGCGCCGACTACGAGAAGCTGCGGATCGCCCACGAGCTGTCGCAGCGGCTGTCGATCGACGCCGAGCTCGACACGCTGCTGCAGAAGATCGTCGACGAGGCGTTCCAGCTGATCCGCGCCGACCGTGCGGTCATCCTGCTGGTCGACCCCGAGACCGAGGACTTCGTGCCGCGCTACGTCCGGCAGAAGCGCGACGAGGAGATCCGGCTGTCGCGCAGCATCCTCGACGAGGTCCGGCTCAAGAAGCGCGCGGTGCTGTCGTCGGACGCGATGGTCGACGAGCGGTTCAAGGCGGCCAAGAGCATCATCATGCAGGGCATCCGCTCGACCATGTGCGTGCCGCTGCTCTACAACGACAAGCTGCTCGGGGCGATGCACATGGACTCGATGCTGGCGACCGGCGCGTTCAACGAGCGCGACCTGTTGCTGTTCTCGGGCATCGCCACGCAGGCGGCGGTGGCGATCGAGAACAACCTGCTGGCGCAGAAGATCGAGCACGAGGCGTCGACGCGGGCCCAGTTCCAGCGCCTGCTGTCGCCCAACCTGGTCGACCAGATCGTGTCGGGGCAGCTCACCCTCAATCAGGGCGGGTCGCGGCGCGAGGTGACGATGCTGTTCGCCGACATCCGCGGGTTCACCGGGATGAGCGAGCGTCACCCGCCCGAAGAGATGGTGGCGACGCTCAACGAGTACTTCGAGGTCATGGTCGACGTGCTGTTCCGCCACGGCGGCACGCTCGACAAGTACGTCGGCGACGAGATCATCGGCCTGTTCGGCGCGCCGGTGGAGCTGCCCGACGCGCCGCTGCGCTCGGCCCGCTGCGCGCTCGACATGATGCGCGCGCTCGAGGAGTTCAACCGCCTGCGCGCCGACCAGGGCCGCGAGAAGATCAACATCGGCATCGGCGTGAACACCGGTATGTGCATCGCCGGCGCGATCGGCTCGTCGCGCACGCTGCAGTACACGGTCATCGGCGACGCGGTGAACATCGCCGCCCGCCTGTGCAGCCTGGCGAAGCCGGGCGAGATCATCATCTCCGAGTCGACCCTGCAGCTGTCCGGCCCGCACGTGATCGTCGAGCCGCGCCAGACCGTGAAGGTCCGCGGCCGCACCGAGCCGCTCAAGATCTACGCGGTCCAGGGCATCCGCGACACGGCGCCGCCCGCCAGCCGCAGCTGAGGCCGCGCGAGGAGGCGAGGCCGCGCGAGCGGAGGCGAGGCCACGCGAGCGGTGTTGCTGTCGCGCGTGCGGTGTTGCTGTCGCGCGTGCGGTGTTGCTGTCGCGCGCGCGGCGTTGCAGTCGCGCGAGCGGTGTTGCGACCGCGTGAGCAGAAGTACCGTCGCGCGAGCAGAGCTGAGTCCGCGCGAGCGAGCTGCGGTCGCGCAAGCGGAGTCGCGGCTGCGCCAGCGGAGCCGAGGCCGCGGCAGCGAAGCCGAGTGATGGGCTGCCCGCGCCCGGATGTCGGAGCCACGGGATCACGGGCTTTCCCTTGGTGACGGGAGGCGTCGCGCGATCGCCTTCGGTCTCACCCGCCCTGCCCCGCCCGCCTGGCGACCAAACGCCGAGAGGGCGGCCTGGGCCGCCCTCTCGGACATGTCCTTACGGACAGCTCACTGTCGATTTCAGGCGACCGATACGCCGATGCCCTTGCGCGCCTTGAAGTAGTCCTCGCTGATGCTGTAGAGGACCAGCTCCTTGATCTTGTCCTTCGGCGTCATCGACGAGCCGAACGCGGCCTGCTCCTGGGAGATCAGGTGTGCGGCGGTGATGAGGTCGTCGCACAGCAGGAAGCCGATGCGATAGGCGGTGATCTCGGTGCCGAGGGCCCACTTCTTGACGTCGGTGGAACCGCCGGCCTCGACGAAGCGGCGCATGAGGCTGCGCATCTGGTCGCGGGCGTTGGCCGGCAGGCGCGAGAGGATCTCGCGGGCGATCTGGTCGAGCTCCTGACGGTTGCCGCCGGTCTCCATGTCGCACATGTGCATGCAAGCGAGGAACACCTGCTTGAGGTTCTGCGGCGAGCGGTCGAGCGCGACGTAGGCGTAGTGCGGCAGGTAGAGGTCGGCCATGTAGCGGCCGAGGGCGAAGGCGAGGTGCTTCTCGTTCTTGCCCTTCAGCAGGTTCTGGAACACGACCATCGTCGGGTGGACGCGACCGTCGCGCTGCGCGTTGAGCAGCGAGACGTCGCCGGGGTCTTCCGGCCGGAGGTAGAGGTCCGGCTGGCCGACGTTGAGCAGCTGCATGACGTACTTGGCCATGCGGGACACCGGCGCGGGGTCGGTGTTGATGTCCGTGCGCTCGTTGGGCTTGAGGTACGCGGGCAGCGGGTTGGCGCGCCAGGCCGCGATCGCCGGGGCGATCGAGCCGAGGATGCCGGTGAGGTACAGGTCCTCGTCCGGGTGGAACACGTGGCGGCGGAGGATCTCCTCCGAGAGCCGCTGACGCGCCTGCCGGAACTCGTTCGACGCGTACTTGTCGTGGATCTGCTGCTCCTCGGGCGTGGCCTGCTTGAGGAACACCAGCGTCCGCGCCAGGCAGTACGCCTTATCGAACTGATTGCTCTTCCGGTAGATGTTGAAGAGCGCGTGGTAGCTCTCGTAGCGGAAGGGCTCCTGGGCGATGAGGATCTGGTGCTCCTTGACCGCCTGGGTCGCGTACTCCTGCGGGTTGTCCTGCATGAGCGCCTCGTAGAGCTCGGCCAGCAGGTAGTGCCGCTCGGTGTTGCCCGGGTCGAGCTTGGCCGCGACCTCGAAGGCCGCGGTGGCCGCCTTGAAGTCCTTCAGGCGCGTCCGGTAGATCTCCGCGAGGTTCGACCACAGGGTGATCTTCAGGTCGCCCATGCTGTCGGCCGGGAGCCGCTTCAGCATCTTCCGGTACGACCGCTCGAGGGTCTTCCAGTCCTTCGACTTGGTGACCATCGCGTCGATCGCCTGGAACGCCTTCAGGTACGCCGGGTCGTCGTCGAGCACCGAGTTGAAGCGGTCGATCGACTCGTCGTGGGCCTTGAGCTCGTCGCGGAGCAGCACCGCCGCGGTGTAGTTGTACTTCGAGCGCCGCTTGGGATCCTTCTCGATCTCGACGATGCGGTCGATGATCCGGATCGACTCCTCCCACTGCTTGTTGCGGGTGTAGATGTCCAGCAACGTGTGCAGCAGCGGGTAGTCCTTCGGCTGCAGGTCGAGGGCGTTCTGGTAGGCGGCTGCCGCCTTCTGCCAGTTGCCCAGCTTCTCGAGGTACAGCTTGCCGATCTCGTTGTAGATCGCCGCCTGCTGATCGCCGGTGGCGGCCACGTCGATCATGGCCCGCTTGGCCTGGATGACGCCCTCCCAGTCGCCCGCGCCCGTCTGCAGCTCGATGACCGCGTTCAGGGTGGCGAGGTCGTGCGGGTCCACCTCGAGCGCCTTCTCGAGGTAGTTGAGGGCCTTCCGCGGCTCGTTCTGCCGCTTCTTGATCATGCCGAGGCGGTAGTAGACGAGGACCGTCTCGGACGAGCTCTGGGTGTCGCGGTGCTGGACCAGGATCGTCTGGTACAGCTTGAACGCCTTCTCCCAGTCCTCCTTCTCGAACAGCAGGTCGGCCATGCCGACGAGCACCTCGCGGTTGGTCGCGTCGATGTCGTAGGCGCGCTTGAACTGCTTGAGCGACTTGTCGCTGTTGCCGAGCTTGCGAGCGACCTTGGCCGCGCGCAGGTAGAGGTCGCGCTGGTCCTGGTCGCCGAGCCCGAGCTGGTCGGCCTTGCGGGTCAGGACGTCGAAGATCGGGTCGGCGTCGGCGAAGCGACCCTCGTCGTAGTAGATCTGGCCGATCACGCGGCCGACCTTGACGTGCTCCGGATCGAGCTTGAGCACCTCGGCGAACAGCGCGACGGCCTTCTCCTTGTTCTCGAGCTCCTCGTAGTAGATGAAGCCGGCCTCGGCCGCGAGCGCGATCTTCTCGAGCTTGGTGTTCGAGTAGCCGAACGCCGCCTCGAGGTTGCGAGCCGCCTTGAGCCAGTCGCGCCGGCCCTTGTACAGCTCTGCCAGGCTGACGATCGCCGGCACGTAGCCCGGATCGATCTCGGTCGCCTGGGTCAGGCGCCGCTCGGCCTCGTCGAGCTGGCCCAGCTTCTCCTGGTAGACCTGGCCCATGCGGGTCAGGTGCTGCACGCGGACCGGGGGGTCGCGCGACAGCTCGACCAGGCGCGCCAACGTCTTGAGCGCGGCCGGCCAGTCCTCGATCTGCTCCTGCAGGCGAGCGAGCGTGACCGCAGAGTCGAAGTGCTGCGGGTTCAGCTCGAGGATCTCGCTGTAGGTCTCGATCGCGCGGTCGATGTCCTGGATCTGCTTCTCGTAGACCTGACCCATCGCCACCAACAGGTCGGTCTTGGCGGCGGGCGCCGTCGTGACCACGATGTGGTTGCGGTAGGTCTCGACCAGCTCGGTCCACTTCTCGAGCCTGGTGTACAGGTCCTCGAGCTGGCGGTAGGTCGCGTCGCGGTACTTGTCGAGGAGGAGGATCTTCTCCAACGCCTCGGCCGCCCGCGCCGGGTCCTGCGCCAGGTTGACGTGCGCGGCCGCCATGCGGTCGTAGATGCCGATCTGCTCGTCACGCACCGTGGTGGTGTCGAGCTCGGCCTCGAGCACGCCGAGGTACTGCGGGACGTTGCCGCCCGCCAGGTACAGGCGCTCGAGCGCAGCCAGAGCCTCGCGGTCACCCGGCTCCGAGTCGACGATGGTCCGGTAGGTCTCGATCGCCGCCGTGGCGTCGCCGAGCTGACCCTCCTGCACGCCGCCGATGCGCTTGCGCAGGGCGATGACCTGCTCCGGCTCGTCGAGGGTGCCGACGCGCCGCTCGAGCACACCGACCAGGTCCTGCCACTGACCCTGGTTCTGATGGAGCCGGGCCAGCGCGTCGAGGGCGTTGATGTTCTCGCCGTCGATCTCGAGCACCTTGCGGTAGCTCTCGATCGCCGCCGGGATGTCGCCGAGCCCGCCGTCCTGGACCTCCGCCAGCTGCGTCAGCGTGCGGATCTGGATGTTCGGGTCGGTCTCGAGCGGGACGATCCGCGCCAGCGTCTTGGCCAGCTCGACGTTGTTCATCGCCCGGCGGTAGAAGCCGGCCTGCTCGCGCAGCGCGTTGATGTTGTTGGCGTTGAGCTTGAGCGCCTCTTCGAGCGACTTGAGGCCGTAGTCGACGCGGTTGAGGTGCTCGCCGTACCAGCGACCGATCTTCACCCACAGCTCGGCCTGCTCGCCCTTGTCGGGGATCGAGCGGACGATGCCGTTGTACTCGTTGAGCAGCTCGCCCCACTTGTTGGCCTGGGTGGCGAGGCGCTCGAGCTCGCGCGAGGTGTCCTCGTTGGCGTAGTCGATGTTGAACGCGTACTTGAGGACCTCGAAGGCGTTGCCCGGGTCTTCCTGGTTCTCCTCGAAGACCTTCGCCATCTTCTGGTAGGTCGTGACCTTGAACTTGGCGTCTTCGAAGATCTCGACCTGACGCAGGTAGAGGTCGATGAGGTCGCCCCACGCCTCGGTCTCGCGGTAGATGACCTCCAGCGCCTCGTGAGCCGGCATGTAGGCCTGGTCGAGGTCGAGGATCTCGAGGTAGGCGCCGGCCGCCTCGGTCTTGTTGCCGAGCTGCTGCTCCCAGATCGCGGCGATCTGCATGAGCACGTCGATCTTCTCGGGCGCCGACTCGACGACCTTGCGCTTCTTCTCGAGGACGCGGATGACCTCGTCCCAGCTGGCCTCGCTGCTGTGCAGGCGCTCGAGCGCCGCCAGAGCCTCGAGGCTGGTCGGCTCGAGCTCGAGGACGTGGCGCCAGGCAGCGATCGCCGCCTGGGTGTCCATGAGGTACTCGGCCTGGATGCGGCCGACCTGGGCGTAGTAGGCGCGGAGCTGCTCCGTGCCGAGGGCGTCAGGGCCGAGCTCGATCAGGTTGGCGAGCACGTCGTTGAGCTCGACCCAGGACTCGTTGCGCTGGTAGATCGCGTGGAGCGCGGTCAGCGTCTCGAGATCGCGGCCGTTGAGCTCGCGGGCGTTGAGCCAGGCGTCGAGGCTGTTGCGCTCCTTGCCGAGCCGGTCGCCGTAGACGAGGGCCAGCTGCTGGTAGATCGCAACCTTCTCGGTCGGGTCCTCGACCGCGAACACCTGCCGCTCGAGCACCTCAGCGAGGTCCTCCCACCGCTGCGAACGCTCGTGCAGCACGGCCAGCTCGCCCAGCGCGAGCGGGTCCTCGCCGCGCAGCTCGAGCACCTTGCCCCACAGGTCGACAGCGTTCTCCTCACGGTCGAGCGCCTCGGCCGCGATCTTCGCCATGCGCTGGTAGCAGGCCGCGGTGTCCTCGTCGGTGTTGGCGATCGCCGCGGTCCGCTCGTACGTCTTGTACAGGTCCTCCCAGCGGGCGGCGCTGAGGTACAGGGCCTCGAGCCGCTCGAGGGCGCGGAGGTTGTTGCCGTCGATGTCGAGGGCGCGGTTGTAAGCGGCGATCGCCGCCTCGGGGTTGGCCAGCCACTGCTCGAAGGCGGCGGCAAGGCGCATCTCGAGGTCGACGAGGACCTCGCCGTCCATGGTCGCCTGGATCCGGCGCTGAAGGATCTCGGCGAGCTCCTCCCAACGGCCGGTCTGGGTGTACAGGCGGTCGAGCGCCTGCAGGCCGTCGCCGTGGTCGGGCACCAGCGCGAGCAGGCGGTTGTAGACCTCGATGGCCCGCGCGCGGTCGCCGAGCCGGGTCTCGAGGACCTGTCCCGAACGACTGAGCACGGCGACCCTCGCGTCCTGCGAGAGGTTCGGGTTCTCGAGGATCTGCTCGCCGACGTCGACGATGTAGCCCCACTCCTGCGTGGCCTCGGCGAGGCGCTCGATCTCCTCGGCGACGCGCTCGCTGAGCGGGTCGTCCATGTACGCCCGCAGCCACCAGTAGAACGCCTGGCCCGGGTCGCCCAGCTGCTGCTCGCAGATCTGCGCGGTGTTCTCGATGATCTGCAGCCGCTCCGCGGTGTCGGCGGTGGCGTTGAGCTTGACGTCCGCGAGCTTGATCAGCGCGTCCCAGTTGCGGGACGCCTGGTACAGCGGCTCGAGGATCGAGCCGATCTCGCTCTGGTGCTCGCCCTCGGCGAAGATGAGCTCGAGCGTCGCCTGCGTGGCCGAGCTGTCGGGGTCGATCTCGAGGATCGTCCGGTAGGCCTCGATGGCCTTCGGCAGGTCCTGGATGTTGTTCTGGTAGATCTGGCCCATGCGGTACTGCAGGGCGATGATCTCCTGCTCGTCCGCGGTGATGGCGATCTGCCGGCGCAGGTTCTCGACCAGCGGCTGCCAGCGCTCGAGCCCGGAGTAGATCCGATCGAGCTGGGCGATCGCGTCGCTGTTCTCACCGTCGATGTCGAGGATCGCCAGGTAGCGCTCGATCGCGTCGTCGATGCGGTTCAGCTTGGTCTCGAGCACGCCCGCGAGGCGGTGCAGCATGCCGACCTTGGTCGCCGGATCGGGGATCGCGGCGGCCTGCTCGGCCAGCAGGCTAGCGAGCTTCTCGTGGTCGCCCGTGACCTCGGCGAGGCGGTGGAGCTGGCCCAGAGTCGCCTCATGGGTCGGCTCGATCACCAGCGCGCGAGCGTAGGCGGCGAACGCCTGCTCGAACTGCTGCAGCTGCCGCTCGTGGATCGCGGCGATCTGGTGCAGCAGCTCGATCTGCTGCGCCGGATCCTGGGTCTGCCTGACCATCACCTCGTAGATGTCGACCAGCTTCTCCCACTCGGCGAGCTGGTTGTAGAACGGCGCCAGGACCTCGGCGGCCAGCATCGGCTGGTCCTCGCCGTGGACGATGCGGTCGAGCGCGGCGATCGTCGGCGCGTGGTCGGGGGCGTGCGCGAGGGTGTCGCGGTAGGCCTCGACGGCGCGGACGATGTCGGCGAGCTGGGTCTCGTAGAGCCCGCCGATCCGGTGACGCAGCGCGGTCTTCTCGTCGCGCTGCGGCGCGACCTCGACGGCCCGCTCGAGGATCCCGAGCTGGTCCTGCCAGCGCTCGGCCTGCCCGTAGAGGCGGTCGAGCGCCTGGATGGCGTCGTAGTCGGCCGGCTCGAGGTCGAGGATCGAGCGATAGGTCTCGATCGCCTGCTCGACGTCCTTGAGCTTCTCGTCGTAGATCGGGCCGAGCTGGTGCAGCCAGTAGCGCCGGTGCTCGGGGGACTCCGCCAGCTCGGTCTTGCGGCGGTAGATGTCCTTGAGGTTCTCCCAAGCCTCGGTCTGCGTGAACAGCTTGGCGAGGGCGTCGAGCGCCGAGGCGTCGGCGTCGTCGAGCGCGAGGACCTGCTGGTACAGGGCGATCGCGCCGGCCGGGTCTTCCATGGCCGTCTCGCGCGTCTGCGCGGCGTAGAGGAGGAGCGCCTTGCGGTCGGCGACCTCGGTGACCATCTCCGACTTGCGCACCACCGCCTCGACCAGCGACCCGAAGTTCGAGTTCTTGAGGTGGAGGTTGATGAGCGCGTCGACGGCCTCGAAGTTGCCGGGGTCGACGCCGAGGATCCGCTCGTAGCTCGAGGCGGCCTTGGCCGGGTCCTCGATCACGAGCTCGTAGATCTGGGCGATCTTTACCAGCAAGCGGATGATGAGGGCGTCGTCGACGATGTCGGGGATCGACTCGTCGTAGAGGGCGACGAGGCGCGGGTAGTCCTCGAGCTGGCGGGCCAGCGTCTCGAGCCGCTCCTGCGTGGTGGCGTTGCTGGGATCGACCTTGAAGGCGCGACCGAGAGCGTCGAACGCCTTGCTCGGCTCCTCGCCGGCGATCTCGTACAGCTCGGCGATGCGGTGCAGCAGGCCGATCTTCTCCTCGGCGTCGGAGGCGTGCGTCACCATGATCTCGTACGCCTGGATCAGCCGCGGCCAATTGTTGTTGACGCGGTAGAACGGCTCGAGGGTCTTGGCGACGGTGAGCTGCTGCTGCTCGTGGGTCAGCAGCGTCTCGAGGGCGCCGAGCGCGGTGGCGTTGCCGGCGTCGAGCGCGAGCACGCGGTGGTAGGTCTCGACGGCCTGGCCGGCCTGCTCGAGCTTGGTGAGGCGGAGGTCGCCGAGGCGGAGGTTGAGCTCGATCTGCTTGTCGGGGTCGTTCGACAGCGTCAGCTGGCGCTCGAGGTTCTCGGCCAGCTCGGTCCAGGCCTCGCGCGCGAGGTAGAGCCGGTCGAGGGCGACGATCGCCTGCAGGTTCTCGAACTCGTCGGCGAGGATCTCGTTGTAGGTCGCGATCGCCTCCTCCTTCTGGCCGAGCATCTCGTCCTGAAGGTAGGCGATGCGGAACCGCAGCTCCTGACGCTTGCTGCCGTCATTGGTGAGCGGGATCTGGCTGCGGTACACGCCGAGCAGCTCGCCCCAGTTCTGGTCGCGGCTGTAGAGCTTCTCGAGCGCCTCGAGGGCATCGACGTTGTCGGCGTCGACCTCGAGCGCCTTCTTGAAGTTCTCGATCGCCTTGGGCGCGTTGCCGATGCGCTGGTCGTACAGGCCGGCCAGGCGCATGAGCAGGGTGCGCTGCAGCTCGCTCGGCAGGTCGCCGGCGACCGCCTCCTCGAACAGCGCGGCGTAGTCGGCGTAGCGGTTCTCGAGGTGGGCGAGCTTCTCGAGCTCCTCCTGCGCGGCCTCGTTGCGCGGGTCGTGGCGGAACGCGCGGCTGTAGGCGTCGAACGCCGCCGCGGTGTTGCCGATGTTGTTGGCCAGGATGCCGCCGATCTGCAGCAGCAAGCCGACGCGCTCGTCGACGGTGCCGGCCGCGGCGACCTGGATCTCGAGCGTCTGGACCATCTTCGGCCAGTCGAGCAGGCGCTCGTAGACCGGGAGCAGGATGCCGGCCACCGTGGTCTTGAGCGCGTCGTCCTCGAGGTAGCCCTCGAGCCGCTTGCGCGCCTCCTCGTTGGCGGCGTCGACGTCGAGGACCTGACGGAACAGGTCCACGGCCTCGGGCGCCGAGTTCAGCTTGTCCTGCTGGACGATGCCGAGGCGGAGCAGCAGGGTCGCGCGGGCCTCGATCTCGTCGGGCGCGGTGACGTCGAGCTCGCGCCGCAGGATGTCGGCGAGCTCGTTCCACTTGCCCTGACCGAGGTAGAGGCGGTCGAGCGCGGCGAGCACGGTCGGGTCCTCGACGCCGGTGGCGAGCACGGCCTCGTAGGCGGTGACGGCCTGGTCGACGTGACCGAGCTGCTCGTGGATGCTGCCGATGCGGGTCTGGATCGCGCGGCGGTCGTCGTCGTTGCCGGCGAGCGAGAGCTGGGTGCGGAGGACGTTGAGCAGGTCCTCTTCACGGCCGAGCGCGAGGTAGAGCCGCTCGAGCGAGGCGAGCGCGGTCGCCTCCTCGGCGTTGATCTCGAGGATCGCCTGGTTGGCGGCCAGGGCCGCCTCGAGGTCGCTCGAGCGCTTCTCGTAGATCTCGGCCAGCTTGAGCCGCAGCGGGATGCTGTCGGGGTCGGTGCCGTACTTCTCGATCGCGGCGCGCAGCGACTCGATCTGCTCGGTCCAGGCGCCGATCGACTCGCCGAGGCGGAACAGGTGCTCGCGCGTGTCGGCCTGCGTGTGGTCCTCGGTGAAGGCCTGGCGGTAGTAGGAGAACGACAGCGCCTCGTCCTGGCTGATGCGCTCGGCCAGCTCGGCCAGCCGGCGGAGCAGCGCCTGCCGCTGCGCCGGATCCTCGCTGTGGTTGAGCTGGATCTTCAGCGGGACCGAGATGTGACGCTCGTCGTGCGCCTGCTCGTAGAGATCGATCAGGGCGTCGGCGACGGTGAGGTTGTTGTCGTCGAACGACAGCGCGCGCTCGAGGGCGCGGGTGGCCTTGTCGGCCTTGTCCATGCGCGTCTTGTAGAGATCGGCGATCTTGAGCAGGAGCGTGGTGCGAGCCGCACCCTCGGCGGTCTCGGCCTCGCGCTCGAGCACGCGGATGAACTCGCCCCACTTGTCTTGCTTGGCGTAGAACTCCTGGAGGCTCTCCATGTCGCCGAGGGCGAGGTAGAGCTTCTTGAGGGCGTCCTGCGCGCGGCGGTTCTCGGAGTCGAGCTGGTACAGCTGCTCCCACGCCTTGATGGAACTGGCGTTGTCGTCGAGCTTGTCGCTGTAGTTGGAGCCGAGCTTGACGAGGTAGTTGGCCTTCTTGGTCGGGTCGCCCTCGACCTCGGCCAGCGTGCGCAGCACGCCGGCGAGCTGGCCCCACTCCTTCTCGCGCTCGAGGAGACCCTCGAGCTGCTCGAGCGCCTCGTGGTGGGTCGGCTCCATCGCCAGGACCTGGTTCCACAGCTCGATCGAGAGCGGGTTCTTCTTGATCTTCGAGACCGCGGTGCGGGCGACGTCGAGCAGCTGCTCCATGCGCTGCGCCGGGTCCTCGATCAGCGTCAGCTCCTTCTGCTGGACGTGAACGAGCTTCTCCCAGTCGCGCCGCTTGGCGTACAGGTCCTTGAGCTTGGTGATCGCCTCGACGTTGTACTCGTCGGCCTCGAGCACCGACTCGAAGCTCTTGATCGCCTCGGCCTGGTTGTTGAACTTGTCGAGGAAGAGGCGACCGGCCTCGAGGTGCAGGGCGGTGCGACCGACGGGGTCGGTGGTGAGCTCGGCGCGGCGGCGGATCCGGCTGATGAGGTCCGGCCAGCGCTTCATCTGCTCGAACTGGTTCTGCTGGGTCTCGACGACCTTGAGCAGTGACTCGGTGTCACCAGCGTCCTCGAGCACCTTCTCGAACGCGGCCAGCGTGGTGACCACGAGGCCGGGCTGACGAAGGTGATCGCGGTAGATGTCGAGGAGCTGCCAGTACGAGGCCTTGGTGTGCTCGAGGTCCTTGTTCGGATCGCCCTTGAGCTCGTCCTTCAGCAGGTCGGCGACGTTGCTCCACTTGCCAGCCTCGCCGTAGAGCTCCTTGAGGCGCGTCCGCGGGTAACGCTTCTGCGGCAGCTTGCCCATGGCGTCGCGCCAGGCGTCGATCGCCTTGGCGCCACCGGGGGCCTCCGCGGTGCGAGCGGCGTTGTAGATCCGGACCTCCTCGGGGAGGAAGATCTCGCCGTGCATCTCGACGCCGTCAGCCGGGATCGCGGCGATCTCGGCGGCGATCTTGTCGGCAGCGGCCTTCTCGGCGGCGACCTTCTCGGCAGCTGCGCGCTCGACAGCGGCGGCCTTCTCGGCCTTCTCGGCGGCGGCCTTCTCGGCAGCAGCGGCCCGCTCGGCGGCGACGCGCTCGCGCTCGGCCTTGTCGGCGGCGACCTTCTCGGCGGCGAGACGCTCACGCTCGGCCTTGTCGGCGGCGGCCTTCTCGGCAGCAGCAGCCTTGTCCGCGGCGGCCTTCTCGGCGGCAGCGGCCTTCTCGGCGGCAGCGGCCTCGCGCTCGGCGCGGTCGCGCTCGGACCGCTCGGCAGCGGCACGGTCAGCGGCGACGCGATCGCGTTCCTCCCGCTCGGCGGCCTCGGCCTGCTCGACGGCGGCTTGCTCGGCGGCGAGGGCAGCGGCGGCGGCTTGCTCGCGTGCGGCGTCTTCGGCCGCGGCCTCGTCGACGGCGGCCCGCTGCGCAGCGGCGGCTTCGGCCTCGGCACGCTGGGCGGCGGCACGCTCGGCGGAGTCGTCCGCCGGCGCCTCGAGGGCGCCGTGCTGACGCTGGAACTCGACGATCGTCGGGTGATTCGGAGCGTGCGTGACGCCGTAGGCCAGCAGGCTGCGGGCGCTCTCGACGTCCTGGCGCTGATGCCACGCGACCTCGCCGCCGAGGATCGCGAGCAACGCCACGTCGGTCGGATCGGTGATGACCTGCAGGCCGCGCACGGCCAGCTCGACGAGGCCCTCGGGGTTGCCGGTGCGCTCGGCGGCCTTCTTGAGCATGTGGAACGCGCCGAGGTGCCAGTCAGCGTCGTTCTCGTCCTTGAGGACGCTGGCGCCGATCGAGTAGGCGTACTCGAGCGCCTGGCGGAAGAAGTACGCCGCCATGTCGGCGTTGTTGAGGCGCACCTGCCAGATCAACGCGAACTGACGCAGCAGCGCGACCTTCTTGTCCGGCTCGCGCTCGAGCGCGGCGCGGCGGTCCTGCAGCTTCTGGATGTGCTGCAGGTGACCGCCGCCGGCGAGCAAGGTCTCGGCGATGTAGCCGGCCTCGTCGTTGCTCGGATCGGCGTCGAGCGCCTTGAACAGCAGCGGCAACAGGCGCGGGTCTTCGGGCGCCTCTTGCTGCAAGATCCGCGCGGTGCGGAGGTACAGCGCCGACAGCTGGTGGCCGCCGTTCTCGACGTTCGCGGCCAGCGGGTCAGCCTGGCCGCTGAGCGCGATCAGCTGGTTCATGCAGATGTTCTGCAGCGCGAACTGCCAGTTGCTCCGGTCGTACAGCGACTCCTGGAAGCGGTCCTGGAACTCTTGATTGCGACCCTCGGCGCTGGCGGCCGCCTCGAGGTACGGGCGGGCCTGCTCGATCTGCCGCAGGTTGAGCAGCGCGCGGCCGTAGGCGTAGTTCAGCAGCGCCGCGCGGTCGGGGTCGCGATTGGCCCGCAGCTCGAGCGCCATCAGCTTGGTGACCATCTCGAGGTTGGCCATCTGCTGATAGATCTTGCGCGCCGACTCCAGGGCCTTGAGGTTCTCACGGTCGCGCTTGACGGCCGTCTGGTAGAACGTCATCGCCTTGGCCTTGTCGAGCAGCAATCCCTCGCAGGCCTGGGCGAGGTGGTAGAACGCCGCCGACTGCGCCTGAGGCGTGCCGGCGGAGCTCGCCTGCGACTCGGATTCGTCGATCACCCCGCTCCAGTCGGAGACCTCGGTGAGCCGTGACTTGATGCGCGTCGTTACTTCCATCTGAGACCCTGTTTTTTGAGCATTATCGGGGGATTACCCCGGGCTCGGGAGATGGCGGATATACCACGCACCTCGCCGAGCGTTCAACGCGTCCGGAACGATTCAACGCAGGCGAGCCCAGCGGGCCCACCGTGCACACGACGGGGGACCCCCGCGGCGAGCCGCGGGGTGACTGATGGTAGGTCGGGCCTGGCGGGCCGCGTAAGTCGAGACGACGAGCCGTCCCCGACGGCCCGCGGGGGCCTGGCCTCGCGGGTACCGTCGCTGTCGGGCTCAGATGACGTCCTGCATGCGAGCGACGGTGTCGCGCGCCGCCTTGATGAGGTCGGGACGGGCGTCTCCGGCCTTGCCCAGGAACAGCTCGAGGTTCTCTTTGGCTTCCTTGCGCTGGCGCAGCTCGGCGAAGGCCATGCCGAGGCCGTAGAGCGCGTCGGCGCCGTCGGGGTCGATGGCCTTGGCCTTCGTGTAGGCGTCGATGGCCTCTTTCATCTGCCCGAGCTCGAAGTGGGCGCGGCCGAGGCCGTTCCACATGCGAGCGTCCTTGTCGTTGATCTGCGCGCCGGTATCGAGCACCGCCATCGCCACGTTGGCGAAGCCGTAGTCGATGTACATGTTGCCGAGCGAGACGAACGCGGGGCTGTAGCTGGGCTTGATCTCGATCGTCTTGCGGTAGGCGGAGTCGGCCTTCTCCGGCTGATCGAGCTTCTCGTACAGCACGCCGGTGCGGTAATGGGCGCGGTACATCTTCGGGTCGAGCTTCAGCGCCTCTTGGAACGAGTTGATCGCGGCGTTGAACTTGGTCTCGCGCTCCGACGACGACACGCCGTCGGCCTCGCCCTGGGCCTGCTGCACAGCGCCGAGGTCGTACCAGTACTCGGCCTGCGGCTCGGCCTTCATGTTGTCGATCGCGCCCGTGAACGCCTTCTCGGCGTCGACCAGCTTGTTCTGCTTCTTGTAGATCTGGCCCAGGGTGTGATGCGCGGCCGCGTAGCTCGAATCGAGCTGAATGGCGTCCTGGATCGCCTTTTCGGCGCCGGCGGTGTTGTTGCGATCGAACAGCTGGATGCCTTCGTTCATCCGGTTGATCGCCTGGACTCGGTTACGGCTCGCCAGGCCATTACAGGCCGGCAGGAGGACAGCACAGGAGACGACGAGAGCGGCCAGAGGGGAGAGACGACGCATCAGAGACCTTTCCGGATCGCGTGCGGATGATAACGGGCGGGGCATCTGGTGACAAGGTTGCACGTCGGCGCGATCGTTCGCGGCGTTTCTCGGGCTTCGAGAAGGTCGCCGAGGTCGCGAGCGAAAACGCGCCACACGCGCCGGGCTCGCCGAAGATGCCGCTGGGCCCGGCAATCGGCCAGGTCGTGAGTTGACGCGAGCCCGCGGCCAGGGTCGGGCGATCTCACCGACAGATCTCCGAACGCCCAGCAGTCCTTAAACGCCGAAGGCCCGGCGTGGCCGGGCATCCTGGCTTTCGAGACAGGCTGTCCTTCAGGACAGCTTTCGATCAACCCGGCTCGAGCACGAACGGGTACGAGACGATGACCGAACCGCCGCCTTCGGGCTTGGGGAAGGTCCAGCGTTTGACCGCCTGGGCGATGCAGGAGCCGACGGCCGGGTCCTTCAACGTGCTCTCCTGGACCACCGCCGTGGGCACCTTGCCGGTGCCGCCGATGGTGAACTGGACGGCGACGCGGCCCTTGGCGTTGGGGTCACGCGCGAGGGCCTGGTTGTAGCAGTAGCGGACCTCGTTGATGTGCGCGCGGACGATGCGGCGAATGATGTCCTTGTCGAGCGCGCCCTGGACCTCGGCCTTGGCCTGACGGACCGTCGGCACGCGGGTGCCGCGGCCGCCGAAGCCGGCGCCTGCGCCACGACCGTAGCCGGAGCCCGTGCCGCCGCCGCCGCCCTTGCCGATGAGGCCCGTGTTGCCGAGGCCGATCGTGCCCTCGCCGGTGCCGCCGCCGCCGCGGCCGGTGCCGACCAGGCCGAGGCCGCCGACGCCGTACGCTTCGCCGACCTCGGTGCCGGTGAGGCCGCCCCACACGTCCGCGTCGTCGTTGCCGACCGCGAACGCGCCGCCGTACGGCGAGGCGAGGAAGTGGCCGCTCTCGGCGCTCATGACCCCGAGGATGCCGGCCTGGCGCGCGGCCATGTCGGGGTCGAAGTTACGGGCCATCTGCGGGATGGCGTCCTTGGGGCCCTTCATGGCGTAGAGGCCCGACTTGCTCTTCGAGGTGGGCTTGCCCATCTTGCCCTCCTCGCCCTTGTGACGCTGACCGGTGCCGCCGGCCTCGTCGTCGGAGTTCTCCATGTCCTCCGGCGGCGGCTCCTCCTCCTCCGGCGGCTTGTCGGGCTGGTTGAGGTAACCGACGAAGCGGTTCTCTTCCATCATCTCGTCGAGGCTGAGGTTGCCGGCCTCGTTGGGGATCAGGTGCGTGAGCACCAGCAGGCTGCCGATGACCACGAACGAGGCGCCGTTGTAGATCCAGAACGGCTTGTCGGTCTCGCTGCCGCCCTTGATCACCGCGCCCGGCGCGACCGAGTTCACGTAAAAGGTGACGTCCTGGTACTTGACCCGCGCCGTCGCTCCGGGCGGCAGCGGGAAGCTGAACGACGAGCCCTGCGCGCCCGCGCGACCGGTGGCGACCAGCTGCTGCAGCGTGATCGTCTGGCCGTCGAAGGTGACCTCACCGCTCATGTTCTGGGTGAAGTTGAGCGCGAACTCGTGGTCGCTGCCGCGGACCAGCGGGAAGCCGTTGGGCTCGGGCAGGCCGGCCGGCGGCACGTGGAACGACGCGCCGTGACCCTCGCCGATCGTGAAGTTCTTGTTGACGTAGTCGCCGGTGCGGAT
Source organism: Nannocystis bainbridge (assembly GCF_028368995.1). Classification (GTDB taxonomy): domain Bacteria; phylum Myxococcota_A; class Polyangia; order Nannocystales; family Nannocystaceae; genus Nannocystis; species Nannocystis bainbridge. The sequence goes on from NZ_JAQNDL010000001.1 coordinate 3,539,994, forward strand.
GAGGCCCATGCTGAACGGCACGAGGCCCGCGATCGCCAGCAGCATGCCGATCGCCGCCAGACCGTTTCCGGGCGGGGTCGGGCGCGGCGTGCCCTGCTCGATCGAATCCTGGACCTTCTTGCCGTAGCCGGGCCAGTCCGCGTTCACGTCGCTGAAGAACACCGCCGCGCCAGCGACCAGCATCGCCCCGCCGATGGCGAGGAAGATCGGCGCCTGCGACTTGCGGTTGCGCAGCTGACCGACGTGCTGCACGTCGAGCACCGTCGTGCCGTACATCGCCACGACCTCGGCCACGCGCGAGCCGCCCTGATTCTCGACCTCGCTGAGGTCGATCTGGATCGGCGCCCGCGTCGCCATCGGCGCGGCCATCGGCGCAGCGGCGACCGCCACAGCCACGGGCGCGGCCACCTGCGACGGGGCCGGCGCGACCGCGGCCTGCTGCCGGACGAAGCCGACCTCGAGCCGGTAGGGCCCGAAGTTCAAGGCGTCGCCATCGTGCAGCACCGCGTTCTTGTCGATCCGCTGGCCGTTGAGCACGGTGCCCGCCGCGCTCCCGAGATCGATCACCCGCACCTCTTCGCCGGACACCTCGATCACGGCGTGCATGCGGGCCACGGCCTCGTCATCCAGGCAAACATGGCTGCTCTTCAGCTTGCCAATCTTGATGACATCCTGTGTCAGCGTCTGGGTGTCGACGAGCTGGTCGCCGTAAAAGACTTTGATAGCGAGCGTCTTGGTGGACATGGTCGGTCCTCGGTCCGGCGGATTGCGCGGGCAGAGACAGCGGGCTTCGGTGGCGGTTCCCGGGGTTCGGGCGCTTGTTCAAAAAAGAAACGTGAGTGAAAGCACGGGCGTCAGGCCCGGATCACACATCGTTGGCCATCTTGATGAGCTCGGGAATGAAGTGCGGCCGGATGGTGATGAGGCTGGCGTGCTTGGTGCGGCCGCGCGAGGCGACGTTGGCGCCTTCGGGCGAGAGCAGCTCGCCGTCGACGTTGTCGTCGTCGAAGTCGTAGACCGTGGTGCCGCTGCCCTTGCCCTTGTTGGCCGCGGAGTCGGCGTCCTGGTCGCTGGCCGGAGCCGCGAAGGCGGTGGTCGAGGCGAAGAGGGTGGTCAGCAGAGTGATCAGAGCGAGCCGCATGATGAACCTCGTGGAACGGTCCCCCTGGGACCTTCACGCACCATACCTCGCTCGGGCCAGCCTTGTAAACGACCGGCCCTTGTGATGCGGTGGCCGGCGAGCGCGGACACGGGGCGAGGCGGGTTTGGCTGCGAGATCGCTCCGGACGCGTGACCCAAAAGAAAAAGGGGCGGCCGTCCGGCCGCCCCTCATGCGCGAATGACGAGCGCTGCTTACTTCGGAGCCGCGGCGCCGCCGGCGGGCGGAGCGCTGGGCGCCGGAGCGCTGCCGGCGGCCTCGGCGGCCTCGGCCTGCTTCTCGAGATCGAGGAGTCGCTTGCGCTCTTCCTCTTCCTGCTTCTTCGCGATCGCCTCGAGCTCCTTGGCCTTCTTCATCATCTCCTCGGAGACGCGGTTGAAGGCGATGGTCTCATCGATGGTGGCGATGCGGTCCTTGGCCAGCAGCACCTGCTGGGACCACTTCTTGTCGCTCTTCACCGTCTCGATGAACTTGTTGTAGTGGCCCTTGGCGACGTTGATCAGCTTCTCGTTCTGCGCGGTGTCGACGGTGTCCTGGGTGCTGATGTGATCCTGGTACAGCACGCCGAGGTTGTAGATCGGGCGCGGATCGGAGGCATTGAGCTTGAGCGCCTTGTTGTACGACGCCTCGGCCTCCTTGAACTTCCTCAGGCCGCGCTGCGCCACGCCGAGAGCGAGGTGCGCCTCGGTGTTCTTGGCCTGACGCGAGTCCTTCAGCGCGATCTCGAACGCCTTCTCGGCCGTCGCGTAGTCGCGGAAGCGGATCGAGATGAAGCCGATGTTGAGGTTCGCCTCGACATGGTTGGCCTCGACTCGCACCGCCTCCTTGAACGCCTTGAGGGCGTTGACCTGGTCCTGACGCTCGAGCAGCAGCAGGCCCTGGATGTTGTAGAGGTCGGCGGACTCGCGGCTCTCGGTCTTGAGCACGCGGACGCCCTGGGTCACCACGAGGTTCGCGAGCACCAGATACGACTTGTCCTTGCTGTGACCGCGGTCGTAGTAGATGCGCGCGAGGTTCTCGTAGGCGGCCTGGTTGCCCGAGTCGAGGGCCAGCACGCCCTGGATCGACTTCTCCGCCTCGTTGAAGGCGTTGACGTCGGTGTTGCTGGCGTACTGGTTGCGCAGCAGGCCGGCGACGTTGTTGCGGGCGGCGCGGGCCGACAGCTTGTTGGCCTCGACGCCCTTCTTGAACATGTCGAGGGCTTTCGACTCCTGGCCCTTCTTCCAGTAGATGACGCCGAGGTTGTTGTAGGCGAGGTCGAACTTGGGCGCCTGCGAGATGAGCTGGGCGTAGATGCCCTCGGCCTTATCGGACTGGCCGCACTCCTCGTAGACGACGCCCGAGTTGAACTGCGCCAGCGCCATCTGCACGCCGTGAGTCTTGTAGACCTTCTGGAACGCGCCCGCGACGCGCTCGCACTCGTCGCCGCTGATCTTCCCGTCGCTCTTGGCCGCGTTGTAGGTCTTCACGGCCGCTGCGAAGTCGTTCTTCGCCTCCTTCGAGGCTTCGGCCGGCGCGGGCCCGCTCGGGCCGCCGCCGCCGCCGCCACCGCCACCGCCACCGTCCGGGGTGTTGGTGCTGGTCTTGTTCTTCCCGCAGGCCGTCAATGCGACAGCCAGGGCGCCGATGCTTGCGATCTTGATCAGGTTACGCATGGTGGTCGCTCCTTTGCTGGCTGCTGCCGGCCTCACTCGCTGTCCTCGTCGCCGTCGTCGGCCTTCTCGGCGGGCTTCTCAGCCGGCTTCTCGGCCGCGGCGCCGACGCTCGCCTTGCGCTTCTCACCCTCGAGGTCGAGCTGCACGTCCACGCGATCGGGGCGGCTCGCCGTGTACTGCGAGACGCCGAAGATCTCTTCGGTCGCCGGATACTTGTCGGGCTCGCGCTGCTGGAGCTCCTCCTCGCACAGGCGGGAGAACTCGTTGAAGAACTGGAAGGTCGTCGAACGCTCGAGGCAGAACGAGAACTTCTTGACCGCGTCCTCCTGGATCGGCTGGGCCTTGTCGCCGAGCTCGTCGCAGAAGGCGTAGGCCTGCTCCTCGGTCTTGAACTCCTTCGGCACCTCGGCGCGATAGAGCTGATCCGCGTAGTTCTGCGAGACCATGGCCGAGCGGGCGGCGGCGGCGAGCATCCAGTACGGGCTCTGCTTGGCGTTGACGATGCCGTCGTACTGCTGCTGCAGCGCCTGACCCTGCTTGGTCTTCTTCTCGTAGAACTCGAGGAAGCGCTTGGTCGAGTCGGCCTTCTTCGCGACCTGCTCCTTGTATTCCTTCTCCCACTTCGGCAGGCCGGCGTCCTTCTTCCACTCTTCGACGAAGAAGCTGAGGCCGCCCGGCATCTCGATCTTCAGGTAGTCCTCGTACTGACGGTCGGCCTTGTACACGCCCGACATGGCGACGGCGTTGGCGAAGTCCTCGCGCCGGTCGCGGTCCTCCTCGGGCACGTTGATCTTGCTCTTCGCCAGCTTGAGCACGCTGTCGAAGTACTTCTGCGCCTCTTCCGCCTTCTTCTTGTTGCGGGAGTGGACGGTGATGATGCCGGAGGTGGCCGAGCCGCAGTACTCCGGGATGTCCTGCTTCTTGCTGGCCGAAGCGGCGGCGCCCTTCTTCTCGGTGCCCTTCTTGACCTTCTTCTTCAGCGCCTCGGCGGCGGCGCGGGCCTTGTCACCGGCCTGCGCCTTCTTGCGCTTGATGGTGATGCACGAGTCGTAGAGCAGGCCCTCGGCGCACGACTGGCGCCACAGGATCTGGCCGATGTTGGCCTCGGCGACGATGCGACGGTCCAGGCCGCCGTTCTTGCCGTAGATCTTGAGGTACTCCTCGGCGTGCCGGAGCTTCTCGTCCTCGGTCTTGAGGATGTCGTGCTTCGACCAGAAGATCTTGGCGGCGAGCTCCGGGTTGTCCTTGCGGTAGAGACCCTCGTACTTCGACAGGTCGGCGCTGGCCTGCTGGTCCTGGCCGAGGCCGAGGCGGAACAGGTAGGCGTTGCGCAGGTAGTCGGGCGACTGCTTGTCCTTGATGTACTTCTCCGCGTACAGCTCCATGTGCTGCGCGGCCTTGTCGTACATCGCGATGGCCTGGTAGTTGCCGGCGAGGTTCGACAGCGTCTCCTGGTAGTGCTGACTGGTCGGGAACTTCTCGAGCAGGATCTTGCGGAAGCGAACCGACTGACCGAGCAGGAAGGCCGCCTCGTAGCACTCGGCCGCGTTCCAGATCAGCGTCGAGGCCTTCTCGTGGGCGTCGCCGTACTCGTTGTAGATGGCGATGAACTGCTCGGCGCACTTGCGGTAGCCGTCGGGGTCGCCCTTCCGGCCGGCCTCGAGGTAGGTCATGCCCTTCTTCCAGCCGATGCCGGCGAGGAGCCGCGGGATCGCTTCCTTCAGCTCGTCGGCCTCAGGATGCGTGTAGACCTTCATCTTCTGCATCTTCTTCGACCACGTCTCGAGGTCGTCGGATGCCTTGATCGCCTCCTCGGGCGTCAGATTCTTGTCGATCCAGCGGATCGTCAGGATGTCGAGGAGCATCTCGGAGCACCAAGCGGCGTAGATGGAGCCGTCGAACTTGACGACCATCTCCTCCAGGAGCGGGCGCGCCTCCTGGAACTTGTTGTGCACCATCATGAGCTTCGCCCGGTGGTAGACGATCTTGGGCAGCTCGGGGTCCTTCGGGTCTTTGACGTACTTCTGGTAGATGTCGTACGCCTCGATCATCTTCTTCTCGTCCTCGGCGTAGTCGCTCTCCGGGTACGAAAGATTCTGATCGCCCTTGGTGTTCTCGTCGGTCTTGGTCTTCTTCTTCTTCTCTTTTTCCTTGTAGACGCAAAGACCTTCGGCGTTCGTCTTGCAGGACTTCGCCTGACCGCCCGTCTCGTCGTACTCGAGGGCGTTCTTCATCGCCAACATCTGCGCGTAGGCAGCGTCCTGCGTGAACTTGCCCTCGGGGTTGATCTCGAGGACCTTGACGAACTCTTCGTGGGCGCGACGGAACTTGGTCAGGCCGTCGGGCTTGGTCTTCTTGTCACTGACGAGCGAGCTGGCGCGAGCCCACAGCAGCTCCGCGTAGAACATCTGGATCTCGTACGAGTCCTTGTCCTTCGGGAAGGTCTTGAGGAAGCCCTCGTAGGCCCGCTCGGCGAGCGTGTACGTGGCCTCGTTCTTGGTCTTCTCGGCCTCGTCGTGCCACACGGTGGCCATCTGCTTCATCGTGTCGAGCGTCTCGTCTCGGCACTTGCGCTTGACGGCTTCCTTCTGCGACCCGTTCTTGAACTTGTCCCAGTACTCGCCCAGGCGCGCCGTCTCGGTCCACTGGACTTCCTTGTTGTCGGTCGCCAGCGCGTTGATGACGACGCGGCCCTGCCACTCACAGGTCTGCGGGTCCTCGGGGAACAGCTCCTGCAGCTTGTGATAGGTGTACGTCGACTCGGTGTACATGCCCTGCCCGAAGTACTGGACTGCGAGCAGCTCCATCATCTTGCGGGACATGTTCTCGTCTTCCTTGGGGCCGTCGCCGACCTTCTGGAAGAACTCCCACGCCTTGGACGGCTTGCCCGACATGACGAAGGCGCGGACGAGGTCGCGACGGGCGTCGCGGCGCAGCTGCCTGGCGTTCGCTTCGCTGCCGGCGCGGCCCTCGAGGGTCGCGGTGATCGTCTTGACGAAGAAGTCGAGGCTGAGGTCGTAGCGCGGGTCGGCGGTGCCGACCGGGTTCAGGTGACACCACGCCATCTTGTAGAGCGCGTAGGCGTAGACCGGGCTGTCCTTGAAGGTGATGACCTTCTCGTACAGCTGGAGGGCGTCGCCGATCTTGCTCTGGGCGAAGTAGTAGTCGGCGAAGCTGAGGTACGCGTTCGGGATGTACTGGCTGTTCGGGTAGTCCTGAATCAGCCGGATGTACGCGTCCTTCATCTCCTGCTCGCGCTTGAGCTGGCCGAGCTCGAACGCGTAGAAGTACAGGGCCTCGTCGAGGCGCTTGTACTTGCTGAGGCCGGGGTCGGTGACGAGAGCCTTGTAGAGCTTGACGGCCTGCTCGCTGGCGGCCTTGGACTGCGCGTCGAACTTGGCCTGCTTGGCCTTGAGCTGGTCGGCCTTGCCCTTCTGCTTGGCCTCCTCCGCCTGGAAGATCGGGTCGTAGAGGGCGCCGGACTGGGTCTCGAAGTACGCCTTCTTCTCGAGGAAGTGGTCCGACAGGCGGTACAGCAGGTCCGGGTAGTCCGGGTGAGACTTGTCGGTCGCGTTGAGGAGGCGCTTGAGCTGCTCGATCTGCGTGTCGGCGATCTCTTGGGCGACCGCGGCGCGCTTCTTGGCGAACTCCTGCCCCTCCATCATGTCGACGCGGCGCTTGGTCTCTTTCTCCTGCCGCTCTTTCTCTTCCTTGAACTTCGTGTCGAGCGTGTCCTTGGTGCGGACCTTGCCGGACTTGCGGTTGTACTTGACGGCACTGTTCGCCTCGGCGCCGCCCTCCGCCGGGGCCTGCGCGCTGGCAGGAGCCGCGGCGGCGAAGACGACCACCGCGAGACCGACGCCGCTCAGGATGTTCAGCTTGCGAAACTTGCGGGGATGGCTGTGTGGCTTCATGGACCTCTACCTCAGATGGCGGGTCCACGGGACCCGGCCTTGTTGCTGGCTCTTGTCAAACGCCGGCGAGGTCGCGCGCATGACCTCGCCGGCGCCGCCGCGGCTACTCCTCCTTGCAGCGGCTAGTAACCTTGTAGTTGTAGTAACCGAGCTCGTCTTTCCAGTACTCGCCGTTGTAGTTGTAGATCTCGTGCTCGGCGTCGACCTTCGGTCGCACCGGACGGCGCTCGGTTGCTGCGCCGGCGTCGCCGGCCTTGATGCGGTTCAAGATCTCGTACTCGATCTTGATCGCCTCGCGCTCGAGGTCGTTGATCTGCTGGATCTGCTGGACCAACCGGTTACGCGCGAGGGCGCCGGTCGACTCCTTGCCCAGCGAGAGCAAGCCGTCGAGCGTCTCCGTGATCTGCTCGGCGAGCGGGCTGCCCTTGAAGTCGGACTTGGCGTCCTCGAGCTGACCCTGCTCGCGCACCAGCTCGTTGACGAACGCGTAGTTCTTCTCGAGCGTCTTGTCCTGCAGCGACTTCTGAGCGACCTCCTCGACGAACGGGTCGAGCTTCGACTCGCTGTTGCGGATCTTCACGCTGAGGTCGAACAGCGCGAAGTCCTCGGGCGCCTTGGCGAGCAGGTCCTTGAGGTCGTCGCGGGTCTTCGGGTACTTGCGGTTGAACTCCTCGATCGCCAGCTTCGCGGGCTGGTAGCGGCAGTTGAAGTAGTACGTGACCGCCTTGAGGATGATCGACTCGGGGTACAGGTAGTCGTAGAAGAACGGCGCGTTGAGCGTGTGGATGTACCCGAGCGTGCGCTGGTAGTGGATGTTCGACTGCTCCGGCTCGACCTCGACGAGGCGGAACTCCGTCCACGACGACGCGAGGATCGAATCGAGCCAGTAGGGCGAGGCCAGCGGAATTTTGTCGTAGTACTTCAGCGCCGTGTCGTACTTGCCGACCTGGTAGAAGATGTAGCCGAGGGCGAGGTTGGCCCGCTCCTCGTAGCGCTGCATCTCCTCCTCGAAGCTCAGCTCCTCGATCTCGCCGGCGACCTGCTTCTGCTTGTTCTTCTTGGCGAGCTTGGCCTTGGCCTTGGCTTCCTTCTTGCGCTTCTTCTTGTCCTTGGCCCAACCCTCGCGTAGCGAGATGTTCTTGCGGAGGACGTTCTTGAACGCCTCGACCGCCTGCGGGCCGTGGAACTCGCGCGTCTCGGCGACGCCGAGGAAGAACTGCGCCGGGATGTAGTAGTCGCTGTTGTCCGGCACCTGGCCGAGCAGCGCGATCGACTGCCCGAGGTCGCCCTTCTGGTAGTAGAAGCGGCCGAGCAGGTAGTACAGCTCGTCGCGCACCTCGTCGAAGGCCGAGTCCTCGAGCTCGGTCGGCTTGTACGTACCGACCTTCTCGAGCACGCCCGCGCCCTCCGGCAGCTCGCGGCTCAGCGACGCCAGCCACGGCAAGGTGAGCTTGTGGTACGGGTGGCTCGGGCCGGTCGTCACGATCTCGCTGAAGACGGCCAGCGAGACGGCGTAGTACTGCAGCTTGTACAGCGTCTTGCCGAGCCAGAACTGCGCGCGCGACTTGTCGCCAGGGGTCTTGCCGCTCGCGACCGCGTGGAAGATGACGGCAGCGCCCTGGTAATCCTCGGCCTTGTACTTGTCCTCGGCCTCGGCCAGCACGCCCGTGGCAGCGCCGTCGGGGTTGCTGGGTGCAGCCACCGGACCCGAGGGCGGCGGGACAGCCGGGCCTGCGGAGGGCGGCGGGACGGCCGGGCCCTTCGCCGGAGGCGGGGGCGGGGGACCTGCCACAGCCGGCGCCGCGTACAGGGCCCACGTGGCGCAAAGGCTGAGAAGAGTGGTGGACGTCAGTTGGCGGAGCGATTTCATGCGGTCGATGCGTCCTAGGCGTGCGGAGTTTCGGCGATCCGAGAGCAGACCCTCAATCACAAAGTTGCAGGCCGGGGTAGGCGGACCTGCGCGGGGCACTGCGGGCCTTCATAGGGGTTTTCGGACGATACCAGCGGCGCGCTCACAGCCGCAAGAGCCAGCCGCGAAGGGTTTGGAGAGTCGAGCGCACGGAGAGGAAGAAGCCGAGGGCCGCGGAGGTTTTCGCGCAGCGACCCGATGACGGCCCCGAACCGAGGCTGCACACCCCGGAGCCGATGAACCGCTCGCCGACCTGCAACGGGGCCCAGCTTCCGCCGATCTGCGGAGGTTCCGGCGGGCTCGTAAAAATTCCGGAACGGCCTCGACGAGGATTCGTGATTTTTTACACGGGTCGACGGGCAGAACGGCACCTGCAGGCATCGCAGCGCGATGCGAGGGCAAGACGGAGATCGCCCACCTGCAGATCCCGGATATTCGTCGCCGAGCAGCGTTCGCCATCGCCGCCCCCCCGGGGTGCCGGGACCACCGGCGATCGAGGTCCAAGAGCCCGTGCGGACGCTTCTCGGCGCGAACCGGCGTCGCGGTCGGGGCGGCGCCGACGCGCTCCGGCGGGCACGCGCGGACGGGCGCGCCCGAGTTTGGCCGGCTTTGTCACGCTACAGCCACGTTGAGGTCGGCGCGCATGGCTTCTACGGCGTTTCGCAGCGCTTGACCCTATGGTCCGGCAGTGTACGATGGGAAACCTGTTCGGCCGCCAAGACTGAGACGCCACATGCAAGTCACTCGCACGCCTGCTCTCTTGCGCACCGTCGCCAACGCGTTGGGCGCCCTGCTCCTCGTGCCGCTCCTCGCCGCCTGTCCGAAGGGCGATGTCGGCGCGCCCTGCAATCATGGCGACGTCGACCCGCCGGCCGACAAGGTCGTGACCTTCCCGGCCCTGAGCTGCAACGACCTCCTCTGCGTCTACGCCGACGAGAAGGACCCGCCGGCCGCCCCCTGCACGACCGACGAGATGTGCAACGCGGCCAGCGACGACGGCAAGGCCCGCTTCCAGTGCGTCGAGTCGAAGTGCGAGCTCTCGTCGACCTACGTGCTCGAGCGCTCGATGTGCTCGAAGACCTGCTCGTCCGACACCGACTGCCAGGACGGCGGCCTCGGCAAGCAAGTGCTCGCGCAGGAGTCCAACTGCGAGGCCGGCTTCAGCTGCGTGCAGATCCAGAAGCTCGGCGAGTTCTGCTGCCAGAAGCTCTGCGTGTGCAACGACGACCTGTCGCAGGGCACCGTCGACGAGCTCGCCACGCAGTGCGCGGCGCTCCCGACCGACCAGAACGGCAAGCCGATCTGCGAGGACGAGATGATGCCCACGCCGCCGCCCGCCGACACCACCGGCGCCTAGCGCGTCACGGATTTCGATCCGCTTCGAAGGCCCCGGGGATCCAAGAGATCCGCGGGGCCTTCTCGCGTGGGTCGTCTTCGGCAGCGAGCGAGTCGTCGCTCGTCAGCACGCTGACGACGTCGAAGCGCACGGCCACGGTCTCCCACAAGTCGCGGCCGACCAGCCACGCCGCTGCACCGCGTCGCAGCCGGGCCTGCTTCCGCGAGTCGACCGTCTCCTCCGGCGTGCCGGCCCGATCGTCTCCGCGGCTGCGGACCTCCACGAATACGTATGTGTCGACGCGATCGTCCACGCCGGCAGGCACGAGCCCGACCAAATCGAGCTCCACACCACCCGCGCGGACGTTGCGGTCGACGACGAGGAGGCCGCGCGCCTCAAGGAAGCGTGCGGCCTGTTCCTCCGCCAGTTGGCCGCGCACCCGGGTAGAGGGTGGCGCGGGCATCGTGGCTCAGTCGCCCTGGGGCTCGGTCGACTCGCTGCTGGCCGAGGCGAGCCCTTCGTTGCCGTAGCCGCCGAGGCGGGCGCGAATGCGGGCGGCGTTGCCGCTGAGGTTGCGCAGGTAGTAGAGCTTGGCCTTGCGGACCTTGCCGCGGCTGACGAGCTCGACCTTCACGACGCGGGGCGAGTTGACCGCCCAGACGCGCTCGACGCCGACACCGTGGGAGATCTTCCGAACGGTGAAGGAGCCGCGGGCGCCGCCACGCTTGCGGTGGATGCAGACGCCTTGGAAGACCTGGATGCGATCCTTGCCGCCTTCGGAGATCTTCGCGTGGACGCGAATGGTGTCACCGGGACGGAACTCGGGGACATCGGCCCGCTTGTAGGAGGCCTCGATCGCTTCAATCAACGGGTTACTGTTGCTCATGGCGGAGCTCCGAAGGGCGCGTGGAGCGGCAAGTCTTGAGTTCAGCCAGTGCGTCGGCGACAAGACGTGCTGCCGCTTCCACCGGCTGGGGGCCGGAAGAGTCATTCATCGGGGTCGTTTCTGCAAGTCCCGCGGCGAGTTTGGACGCCTGCAGAATCACCGGTGAAAACGCCGCCTCGAGCCCCCGGAGGCCCGTGGATGAGGGCGCAGAGGCGGCTCCCGGGGCGTTCGTGACGGGCCGTGCGAGATCTCCCGTACCGGCGCAGGCCAGCACCAGTACGAGCGGCGCTGAGAGATCTCCCGTTCCCGAGGCCGCGAGCAGATCGAGCAACGGCGCGGCTCCGCGGGCGAGCGGCAGCCCGTCCGCGGGACCGAGCGCGACCAACCGCGGGGCGGCGCCGTGGCGACGGCGGAGTTCGCGGGCGAGATCTTTGAGGCTGCGAAACTGGGCCGCGCGGGGGACGTCGCCGAGGTCGGAGGCCCGACCCGGCGCGACGACCCGCAGCTCCGCCCCGCCGGCGCTCGCGGCAGCGGCTAGGGCGGCGAGCAGGGCTGACCTTTCGGACATGTCCTTTTCGCCCTGCCCGAACTGCGCGACGAGGTAGACCGGCGCACCCGCGGGCAGCGACCGCTGCGGCCGCAGGTCGGGCCGCAGGGCCCAGGTGCGCCGCCAGGCCTGCTCGCGGCGCCAGCGAGCGACTTCGGCGTGGGCGCCGGCGAGCAGCACGTCGGGTACACCGAGGCCGCGGAAGTCGGGCGGGCGGGTGAAGTGCGGGTGCTCGAGCCAGGCACCATGATCTTCAGGACATGTCTCGGACGACATGTCCTGAAGCGAGAAGCTGTCGCGCGCGGCCGACTCGGGGTTGCCGAGCACGCCCTCGCGCAGACGGGCGACGGCCTCGATGATCGCTAGCGCGGCGACCTCGCCGCCATTGAGGACGAAGTCGCCGATCGACAGGCACTCGTCGACGAAGTGCTCGCGCACGCGGTCGTCGATGCCCTCGTAGCGGCCACACAGGAGGCCGATCCGCGGGACCGTGGCGAGCCGCTCGGCGACCCGCTGGTCGAAGCGCGGGCCGGCGGGGGTGAGGAGGATCCGGTGCATCGGCCCGCGCTCGCGCGTGACGTGCTCGAGCGCCGCGACGACCGGCTCGATCTTCATCACCATGCCCGGGCTGCCGCCGTACGGGGCGTCGTCGACGGTGCGGTAGCGGTCGGTGGCGAACTCGCGGTAGTCGGTGCAATGCACGCTGACGAGCTCGCGTGCGACCGCCTTGCCGACCAGGCCGCCGCGCAGGAAACCGGCCACGGCCTCGGGAAACAGCGTGAAGACCTCGAAGGTCTGGCCGCTCACGGCGCCTCTCCGCCCTCCTCGAGGGCGTCGGGCAGGAGACCGAGCGGCAGGTCGACGCGCAGGCGCTCACCGTCGAGGTCGGCGATGAACTGCGGCAGCGCGGGCAAGAGCCAGGTGTCGCGGCGACCGTCGGGGCGCGTCCACTCGACCTCGAGCAGATCTTGCACCCCATTGCTGGTGACACCGGCGACGACCCCGAGCGCCTGGGTGCGGCCGTCCGCGTGCACGCGCTCGACCGGGAGGCCGATCGTGTCGGAGATGTAGAACTCGTCCTCGGCCAGCGCAGGCAGATCGGCGCGAGCGACCCACACCTCGAGCCCGCGCAGGCGCTCGGCATGGTCGCGGTCGGCGACCCCGTCCAGCTGGACGCGCGCCGACGGCTTGCCGGGGATCGGCTCGACCGAGACGATCACGAAGGACATGTCCGATCGGGCATGTCCTTCGGGGCTACCGGATGGCCGGAGCTCGACCCGCAAGCCGCGCCTCAGGGCGCGCGAGTCGGGGTCGAAGAGGTGGAAACGAAGCTGACCGCGAACGCCGTGCGGCGCGGAGACCTCGGCGACGGCGATCGCGGCGGAGCGGCCCGACACGGCGGCCTCCGGCTACTCGAGGATCTCGAGGTCGGCGCGCTTGCGGAGCTTGGCCGAAGCGGCGCTGAGCAGCGAGCGCATGGCCTTGACGGTGCGCCCCTGCTTGCCGATGACCTTGCCGAGGTCGTCGCGGGCGACGCGGAGCTCGAGCACCACGGTCTGCTCGCCGGCGATCTCGGAGACGTGAACTTCGTCGGGACGATCGACGAGGGCACGCGCGAGGAACTCGACGAGGTCCTTGAGGGAGATGTTCGCGGACGCTGCGGGCATGGGTGCCTCCGGGGGGTGTAGCACCGTCGCGGCTCATGCGAGCGCGACGGGGCGAGGCGCGAGGACGAGGGACCGGACGAGGAACGCGGGCCGGGAGGCCTACTTCGTCTCGGTCTTCTTGGTCTTCGGCTTGGCGGCCCGGGGGGCCTTGCCGGCGGCGATGTTGCGCGCGCGACGGAGCAGGCGCTCGACGGTGTCGGTCGGCGAGGCACCCTGGCTCTCCCAGTACTCGACGCGGGGCGCATTGAGGGTGACCGACTCGGCGTGCGGGTCGTAGGTCCCGAGGCGCTCGAGGAAGCGACCGTCGCGCGGGCTGCGGGCGTCGGCGGCGACGATGCGGTAGTAGGGACGCTTCTTGGAGCCCATGCGGGCGAGCCTGATCTTGACGGCCATGAGTGCGTGCTTTGCTGGAGATCGTGCGCCGGAGGCGAAAAGGGGTGCGAAGCCTAAACGGCTCGCCGTGCGCGGGTCAAGTCGCTGCGCGCGATAGCCCGGGAGACGGGCGACGCCGCTGGCGGAGGCGTATACCTCGCCCCGGCGGGCAGGCAAAGCCGGCTGGGCGGGGGCGGACGTGCGCAATGTCCCCTCCCGCGAAGCGGCGTCGGCGGCGGCGCGATCTAAGATCTCCGCCCCCGCGACCATGCCGATCTCCCCTCCCCGCGCCGCCGGCCTCGCCGTCCTCGGGTCCCGCCCCCGCGCGTTTGCCGGGCTCGCCGCGATCGTGACCTCGGCCATCCTGGCCTGTGCGACCTGCGGCGGCCCGGGTTCCGGGCCGACCAAGACCACCCATGTAGAGCCGGCGGCCGCCCCTGCGCGGCTGACGATCGACCTGGTGGCTTTCGCCCGGGTGATGGGGGCGGTGGCCCCGTGTGGCTGCACCACCGAGCCGCTGGGCGGGCTGCAGTACGTGTTCGGCTATCTCGGGCACGACCTCGACGCGCAGCGACGCCTGGTCGTCGAGCCGGGCGGGCTCCTGATCCCCGACCCCAAGGGGCCGGAGGCGCCGCCCGACGAGGCGGCGTGGGCGCAGGCGTATCAGCGGGCCGACGCGCTCCAGGAGCGGTTCGCGTCGCTGGGCGGTTCGCTGGTGTCGGGCGTGGGCGCCAACGACCTTTCGAGCCCGCTTGCGCAGGAGGCGCTGAAGAAGTGGCCGCTGCCGCGGGTGCTCGCCAACAGCCGCGCGTTCGACGACGCGGGGGTGGTGCCGCACCGCGTGGTCGATGTCCCCGGGCTCGACGGCAAGCCGGCGCTGCAGTTCGGCGTGACCGCGGTGCATGAGCCGAGCCCGGAGGCGATCAAATTGCTCGGGCCGCTCGAGCCGACCAAGAGCGCGGCCCAGCGTGAGGTCGCGGCGATGCGGGCGGCCGGGGCCGACGTGGTGATCGTGCTGGTCCATGGCACGCGCGCCGCGGCGGTCGAGATCGCCGAGGGCGTGCCGGGGGCGGACATCGTGGTGACGGGCGTGCCGGAGGGCACCGAAAAGGCGCGGCTCGGCGCTCCGGCGACCCGCGTCGGCCACGGCTGGGTGCTGGAGCCGGGCGACCAGGCGCAGACGCTGACGCACGTGCGGCTCTCGATCGATCCGTCGGCGCTCGCGGCGATGCCCGGGCCCGACGCGTGGAAGGTCCAGCCGTCGGCCGCGGTGCAGACCAGGGAGCTCGAGCGGCTCGACGCGCGGCTCACCAAGTTCCGCGCCGATCCCGGCGCCGATCCGGGGTACATCGCCCGGCTCGAGCAGGAGCGCGCGACGCTCGCCGCGGCGATGACGACCGGCGCGGCGCCGACGGGCGCGGTGGCCGTCACGTTCGAGCAGCAGAAGATCACTTGCAAGCTGCCGGTCGACGCGGCCGGCGCCGAGGCGCTGCGCAGCTACGACGCGTGGGTGGCGACGCAGAACCAGCGGCGCTTCGCGGGCGTGAAGCCGCCGGCGCCGGCGAAGGGCCAGGCGAGCTACATCGGCGGCGAGCAGTGCGGCGCGTGCCACGACAAGGCCGAGGAGCACTGGGCCGGCACCCGCCACGCGGGCGCCTACGAGACGCTGGTGAAGGTCAACAAGCAGTTCGACCTGTCGTGCGTCGGCTGCCACGTGACCGGGTTTCGTCAGCCGGGTGGGTCGGAAGTGGTCGAGGTCGCCGGCCTCGAGGACGTGCAGTGCGAGGTCTGCCACGGGCCTGGCAGCATCCACGCGGAGTCGCCGGAGAAGGCGGGCAAGGCGTTCGGGATCCGCCGCGAGGCTGCGGTCGACGTGTGCCTCGGTTGCCACACGGCGGAGCACTCGGACACGTTCAACTACGAGGCGTACCTGCGCGACGTGCTGGGCGCCGGCCACGGCGAGGGGCGGCGCTCGTTGCTCGGGGACGGGCCGACCGGGCGCGAGCTGCGGGCGGAGGGCCTGGAGAAGGCCGGCGGCGCCTGTCCGAAGCAGATGTGAGCCGCCCGGGGCGTGCGCAAGGTCTTGAGCGGCCGGCGTTGACCCCCGGGTGCGCGCGTGCTCTCTTGCCCCGATGTCCGCGCCCGCGCCGAAGAAGGTCTACTTCGTCTCGCTTGGCTGTCCCAAGAACCAGGTTGATACGGAAGTGATGCTCGGCGTCGTGCGCGACCAGGGGCACACGCTGGTCGACTCGCCCGAGGACGCCGACACGCTGGTGGTCAACACCTGCGGCTTCATCGAAGAGGCCAAGAAGGAGTCGATCGACACCATCCTCGAGCTCGCGCAGATCAAGGCGGCGGGCGAGGCCAAGCGCCTGGTGGTCGCCGGCTGCCTGAGCCAGCGCTACCCCAAGGAGCTCGCGGCCGAGATGCCCGAGGTCGACAACTTCCTCGGCTCGGCCGACCAGCTCGGCCTGGCGCAGGTGCTCGCCGAGCAGGCCCCGCGCATGGCCGTGAGCCCGCTGGGCCGGCGCGCGTACCTCTACGATCACACCACCCCGCGGCAGGTGACCGGTCGGCGCCACAGCGCCTACGTCAAGATCGCCGAGGGCTGCGACCGGCCGTGCGCCTTCTGCATCATCCCCAAGCTGCGCGGGCCGCAGCGCAGCCGCACGATCGACAGCATCGTCCGCGAGGCCGAGCAGCTGGCCGAGCAGGGCACCCGCGAGATCTGCCTGGTCGCCCAGGACCTCACCACTTACGGCACCGACCTCGACGATGCCCGCAACATCGAGCAGCTGCTGACCGGCCTGTGCGGCGTCCGCGATCTGCGGTGGATCCGCCTGCACTACGCGTTCCCCACCACGGTCCGCGACGAGCTGCTGACGATGATCGCCGGCGAGGAGAAGATCGCCGCCTACCTCGACGTGCCGCTGCAGCACGTCGACACCGACGTGCTCAAGAAGATGCGCCGCGGCTACACCGAGAAGGTCGTGCGCAACCTGGTCGAGAAGCTGCGGGCGCAGTCGCCGTACATCTGGCTGCGGACGACGATGCTGGTCGGCCACCCGGGCGAGACGGAGGCGGCGTACCAGCGGCTCTACCAATTCGTCGAGGAGGGGGCGATCGATCACCTCGGCGTGTTCCCGTGGTCGCGCGAGGACGGGACGCCGTCGGCCCTGCTGCCGACCCGCGTGTCACCGGAGGTGGCCGAGGAGCGCCGCATGGCGCTGATGGAGCTGCAAGAGGAGATCCGTCTCGAGCGCCACGAGGAGATGATCGACGAGGTGCTCGAGGTGATCATCGACGGCGAGTCCGACGAGAGCGAGTTCCTGCTCGAGGGCCGCCACGAGGGTCAGGCGCCCGGGATCGACGGCAAGGTCGTGCTCACCGACGGGACCGCGAAGCCGGGTGATTTCGTGAAGGCCCGCGTGACGCAGGCCGACGCGCACGACCTCGTGGCGACCATGGCGCTGTGACGGCGTCCCTCGCGGATCAGCGCCGAGCATCCCTCGGCGCTTTTCGCAGGTCACCGCCGCTCACGCCGGGAACGCCTCGCATCGAGGCGCTCGCCAATCACTCGCGCCGCCGATGACCCGGGCGGCGCGCATCCATTCTCACCGCGTCACTTGAGCGCGACCACGTAGCCGAGCCAGGCTTCCTGGTTCTCGATCTCCGTGTGCTCGACGAACTCGCCGGTGCCGGTCAGGTACTCGTCGTCGTCCTCGTCGGCCTCGACGCGCTCGAAGTAGAACTTCACGCTCGAGAAGCCGGCCTCGCGCAGCAGCTCACCGAGCTCCGGCAGGGTCCACAGGCGCCAGTCGTAGGTGAAGGCGCGGTACAGCTGCGAGCCGTCGCGGAACTTCCACGTGATGTGGCACAGCGTGTGGTGGTTGATCGGGTTGAACTTCTCCTGCTCCCACACGTACGTCAGCCCGCCGCGCAGCTCGCGTTCGTCGCTGAGCTCGACCACCGCCTCGGTGCCGCCGTAGACCTCGAGCGCGAAGGCGCCGTCGGCGACCAGGTTCTCGTGGGCGGCGGCGAAGTAGCCGCGCAGCTCCTCGCGGGTCTTGAAGATGCAGTAGCTGAAGTTCATCGCCACGATCAGGTCGACCGCGGGCAGGCTGGTGTCGCGCACGTCGGCCTGGGCCAGCGTCACGCGCTCGACCGCGTCCGGGGGCGCGCCGGCGAGGGTGTTGGTGCGGCCCCACTCGAGCGTCGGGCCGTCGAGGTCGACGCCGAGCGCCGTGCGGCGCGGGTCGGACTTGCACCACTCGGTGGAGAACAGCGCGGTGCCGCAGAAGTCCTCACGCACGCTGAGCGGGGGGCGGCCGCGGTGCTTCTGGAACTCGGCGTCGAAGAACTCGATGTCGACGCCGGGCGACTGGACCGAGCGCTGGTAGAGCGCGAACTTGTCGGCGCTCTCGGCCTGCGTCGGCCCGCGCTTGCGCGCCGGCGGCTTCGACGACTTCTTCTTGGCCGCCGCGCTGGCCTGCTTCTTGGCGGGCTGCTGCTTCGGCGACTTCTTGGCGGGGGCCTTCGCGGTCTTTTTGGACATGTTCGTTCAGACAGGTTGCGTCAGCGCTCGGCGGCCAGGTAGGTCCACCAGATCTCCTGGTTCTCGACGTAGTCCGGCTCGTAGAACACGCCGGTGCCCTCACCCTCGGCGTTGGTCTTCTCCCAGTAGGCGTGGACCTTGGAGAAGCCGGCCTCGAGCAGCAGGTCGCGCAGCTCGGGGGCCATCCACAGGCGCCAGTCGTAGGTGAAGGCCTCGAGCAGCTTGGAGCCGTCGGGGAACAGGAAGTGGATGTGGCACAGGAAATCGTGGGTCAGGGCGTCGAAGCGGGCCTGCTCCCAGCGGTAGATGAAGTCGCCGTGGTCGTTGTCGGTCGAGCCTTCGACGATCGCCTCGGTGCCGCCGAGCAGGTCGAGGAAGAACAGCCCGTCCTTGGCGAGACCGGCGTGCACGGCCCGGAAGTAGTCGAGCAGCTCGTCGCGGCGCTTGAAGCAGTAGTAGGAGAAGTTGAGCGCGCAGGCGATGTCGACCTTGGGCTTCTTGACCTCGCGGACGTCGGCGCAGAGCAGCGAGACGCGGCTGGCGACGTTGCGGCCGGCGGGGACGATGCGGTGCTCCAGGCCCCAGTTGATCGTCTCCTGCGACAGGTCGACGCCGAGGGCCGTGCGGTCGGCCCCGCTCTTGACCCATTCGGCGCACAGCACCGCGGTGCCGCAGAAATCTTCGCGCAGCGACACCGGGTCGTGGCCGCGGAGCTTCTTGTAGATGCGGTTGAAGAACTTGACGTCGCTGCCCGGGTCCTGGACGGCGCGCTCGTAGAGGGCGTGCACGTCGGCCTGGGCGGCCTGGGTCTTCTTCGCGGCGGACTTGCTCTTCGCGGTGCGTGCGGTCAACGGGTCCTCGAGACCGGCGCACGGTACCGCAAAAACCGCGCAGCGCCGCGCGGACTTTTTGCCGCGCGGCTCAGCCCTGCTGCTCGAGCAGCGTGGTCAGGCCGTCGTAGGCGCCCGTGATGTTGCGCGTGACCTCGGTCGCGACCTTGTACTTCTCCGGGTCCTTGGCGAAGCGGTCGGGGTGGTACTGCTTCAGCAGGCGCCGGTAGGACTTGCGGATGTCCTCGAGCGGGGCGCCGGGCTCGAGCTCGAGGGTCCGGTACCAGCGCAGGCGGTCGGCCTCGGAGCTGCGCTGGCGCGGCGGGTTGTTGCCAGCGGCGCGCTGGCTGGCCTCGAAGGCCCGGTCCCACATATCCTCGGCGGCGTCGCGGACCAGGCGGGCGCGCTTGCCGGCCTTGGTGCCGACGGTGTCCTTCTCGACCTCGTCGTCGATGACGCGGCGCTCATCCTCGCTGAGCCCCTCGAGTGGGTCGCCCTTGCGGAAAGCCTGGGAGAAGTCGGTGATGTTGGCCCGCGCGAGGTCGAAGAAGCGGCGAGTGATGCTCACCCGCTCACGATAGTGAAAATCGCCTCGCTCGCAAGACGGGCGGCCGCGCGCGGGGGGCGGCCGCGCCTAGAAGTCCTCGTAATCGTCGTCCTTGGGCGGCGGCGGCGGCGGCTTGCGGGCTGCCGGGACCGGGGCCGAGGCGCCGAAGCGCGGCGGGGGCGGGAGCGACTGGTGCGACTCGTCGAGGCTGGCGCGCAGCGAGTCCTCGCGGCCGCGGCGAGCGAGGCCGCTGCGAGCGGCTGCGGGAAGGCTGTCCTCGGCGAGCACCGCGGAGGCGCTGAGGCTCGTGACCGACTCGCCGGCCATCTCGTCGCCCTCTTCGAGCTGCGCCATCTCCTCCGCGGTGAGCTCGCGCGTGCGGAAGCCCGGCTCGGCGGAGCGTGAGGCCTCGCGCGTGCGATGCCAGGCGATCGCGTCGATGACCCGCAAGGTCATCTCGGCGCTGAGGTTGTGGAACGCCACGCCCATGCCGCGCGGCTCGTCCTGCTGATGGACGACGCGGCCGGTGCCGCTGATGACGACCGGGTCGTCGAGCAAGATCGTGAAGCGGAGGTCGATCGCGGCGCCGACCGGCAGGCGCGCGCGCGTGTTGATGAACACGCCCTGCTCGCTCAGGTTGCTGACGAAGGAGATGCTGCCAGGCTCGAGCTCGGCGAACTCGGCGTTCACCGTGTAGCGCTCGCCCCGTCGCCGTTCCATCGCTTTCGCCATGGGTCGCTCCTTCTCGCTCAGTCGGCCGCGTTGCTGTTGTTGCTGCGGTTGCCGCCCTTGTTCTTGGTGCGGATCTCGAAGTGCTCGATGTGGAAGTCCTTGCGGCCCTGGATGTCGATGCCCTTCTGCAGCCGCTTGACCATGTTGTCGATCGCGGCGACCTCGGGACCGTTCATCAGATCGGCCACCGCGGGCGCGGCCTGGACGACGATGGTGTCGCCGACGAGGTGCGGCCCTTCGCGCCGGACCTCGCGCAAGATCTCGTAGCACATCGTGGACGGGCTCTTGGTGTAGCCCTTACCGTTGCAGACCTCGCAAGGGGCCGTCAACAGCCGCAGCAGCGACTCCTTGGTCCGCTTGCGGCTCATCTCGACCAGGCCCATCTCCGAGATCTTGGTGATGTGCGCCTTGGCGCGGTCGCGGCGGAGGACCTCCTGCAGCTTGCGGTAGACCTTGCGCCGGTTCGACTCCTTGTCCATGTCGATGAAGTCGATGATGACCAGGCCGCCGAGGTTGCGCAGGCGCAGCTGGTCGGCCAGCTCCTCCGCCGCCTCGAGGTTGGTCTGCGTGATCGTCTCCTCGAGCGTCTTGCCCTTGGCGCCGACGAACTTGCCGGTGTTGACGTCGATCGCCGTCAGCGCCTCGCCCTGGTCGAACACCAGCGAGCCGCCGCTCTTGAGCTGGACCTTGCGCTCGAGCGCGCGGTTGATCTCGAGCTCGATGCCGTAGCCGTCGAAGATCGGCTCGCGGCCGGTGTAGAGCTCGACGCGGTCGACCAGCTCGGGCATGAACGCGCCGATGAACCGGACCGCCTTGTCGTGGGCGATGCGGTCGTCGACGATGACCTTCTTGAACTCGGGCGTCAGGTTGTCGCGCACGACCCGGAGCATGAGGTTGAGGTCGCGGTAGAGCAGCGCCGGCGCGCGCTGGTGGCGCTCGTTGAACTGGATGTTCTCCCACAGGCGCAGGAGGTAATCCATGTCGGCGCGGACCTGGTTGTTGCTGGCCGACTCGGCGACGGTGCGGACGATGAAGCCCGAGCCCGCGGGGCGCATCTGGTCGATCAGGCGGCGCAGGCGACGGCGCTCGCGGTCGCCGGCGATCCGGCGCGAGATCCCGATGTGGCTCACCGTCGGCATGAACACGACGTTGCGCCCGGGCAGCGAGATGTACGTGGTGATCCGCGCGCCCTTGCTCGAGATCGGATCCTTCACGACCTGGACCAGGATCTCCTGGCCGGGGCGCACCAGCTCGGTGATGTCGCCGTGGCGACCGGTGCGGCGCGGCGCGACGTCGTCGTCGTCGTCGCCGCCGAGGGCGCGCAGGGCGGCTTCCTTCTCGCCCTGACCGCCCGGCGCGGCGATGTCACCGGCGTACAAGAACGCGGCCTTCTCCTCGCCGATGTCGACGAACGCGGCCTGCATGCCCGGGAGCACGCGCAGGACCTTGCCCTTGTACACGTTACCGACCGTGCCGCGCTCGCGCTCGCGCTCGACGTAGTACTCGGAGAGGATCCCCTGTTCGATGAGAGCGACCCGCGTCTCGGGTCCATCGGCGTTGATGACAATGACGGAATCTGACACGGCGGCCGGGCATTGGTAGCACAACCGGGGCTCCGGGTGACAACCGCGGACACGCGGGCGGGCCGCTGACAATTCACGGCCGACCGGCGCCCGATGGGCGCCGCCTGCCCGGGGAGACCCGGGCGTGACCTGGAGCACCCTCGCGCGCGCCGGCCGGCGACGTCGCGCGGCGCGGGATTTTCGACTTTCCTGGCCCGGCCGTCTTCTGTAGTGTTCCCCGCGCCATGGCCTTCCAGTACCAACCGGGGATCTTCAAGACCACGAAGTTCCTGCCCGAGCACGAGGCGACCGTCGCCCCCAACCTGCTCATCCTGATCCGGACCGACGCCGAGTTCGCGCCCGCCTCGGTCCTGCTTCCGGTGCAGAACATCCACAATCAGTGGCGCTTCCAGATGCCCGGGGTGAAGGTCCCGAAGGTCGACTACGGCTGGGGCTCGTCGCTCGTCAAGCTGCCGCACGAGGGCTTTTACCGGCTGACCCGCGAGTTCAAGTTCGGCGACAACGGCCGCTGGCTGCCCAACGCGATCGTCCAGCTCGGCTACACCCGCGGCGGCGATCCGATCCTCTTTATCGCCCAGCGCCGCAACCCGCTGGTCGCCAACGACCTGTTCTTCAGCGACAAGGGCGTCAAGGTCGAGCTCAGCGACATCACCGGCAACAACGCGATGCTCGAGGCCCTGACCTGGTTCCAGGAGCAGGAAGGCGCCGCCGCCAAGCGCTGAGCGGCGCCCCGCCGTCCGACCCGGTCAGCGGGTCGGTCGGTCCTCTTCGGTGATCTCGTCACCGACCTCGACGCGGATCGTCTGGCCCTTCTGACCCCGGGCCTGGATCCGCTGCAAGAACATCGCACTGGCGCCGCCCTGGTTGATCCAGCCCTCGTTGGACTCTTCGACGACCTTGTTGAAGACGACGATCCGCAGGGGCACCGGCGGCGTCACGCGCAGGCCGTTGCGCTGCCAATAAAAGAACGGGCTGTACCACAACGTGTCGATGGTCTCCCAGTCGCCGTCGGTCCTGAACGTGTGGCTCTTGATATGCATCTCGGCCATAGCGGGGTCCCCGTGGGGGTTTTAAACCTCGCGGCCGCGCCAGGCAAGCGACGCGGTGTCGCAGGCGACCGCGGCTGCTAAGGTTCGCGCGTGACCGGGGTGGACCAGGTCGACGTCGTCGTCGTCGGCGCCGGCGTGGTCGGCTGCGCGGTCGCTGCGACGCTCGCCCGCCAAGGCCGCGAGGTGCTCGTGCTCGAGCGCGAAGCCCGGGAAGGCACCGGGGTGTCGAGCCGCAACAGCGGCGTCATCCACTCGGGGCTCTACTACCCGCCGGCTTCGCTCAAGGCCGAGACATGTCTGCGAGGACAGGAACTTTTGTACAGCTGGTGCGCGCGTCATCGGGTCGACCACGCGCGCCTCGGCAAGCTGGTGGTCGCCCGCAGCAGCGAAGAAGAGGCCGCGTTGCAGGCGCTGGCGGACAATACGAGCGCGGCCGGGGCGCGGGATTGTGTGCTCGTCGGCGCGGGCGCGGTGCGGGCGCGTGAACCCGGGTTGCCGGGCGTGCGGGCGGCGCTGTGGTGCCCGAACACGGGGATCGTCGATGTCCACGGGCTGTGCGGCTCGCTGCGCGCCGAGGCCGAGGCGCACGGGGCGGTGTTCGGCGTGCACGCGCGGGTCGACGGGGCCGAGATCGCCGGCGCCGCGGTGACGCTGCGGACCACGCGCGGGCCGGTGGTGGCGGGGCGGATCGTCAACGCCGCCGGGCTGCACGCCGACGAGCTGGCGGCGCTGCTCGGGGCCGCGTCGCCGCGGATTCACCCGTGCCGCGGGGATTACTTCCGCCTGCGCACGCCCGTGCGCTACCGCCACCTGATCTACCCGGTGCGAGCGCGCGGCGCCGCCGGTCTTGGCGTGCACCTCACGCTCGACCTCGCGGGCGCGTACCGACTCGGACCTGACGTCACGTACGTCGAGGCGCGCGACGACTTCGGCCCCGCGGCCCACAAGCTCGCGGCGTTTCATCGCGCCGCGTGCGCTCTGCTCGGCCCGATCGGCGAGGACCAGCTGAGCTACGAGGGTTGTGGGATCCGCCCCAAGCTGCGCGGCCCCGACGAACCGGCCGAGCGCGACTTCGCGGTGTTCACGAGCCCCGGCTGCGTGCACCTGGTCGGCATCGAGTCGCCCGGGCTGACCGCCGCGCTCGCGCTGGCCGAGAAGGTCGCCGCGCTGGTGTGAGCGACGCCCGTCTCAGGGCTTCTCGATGCGGCAGAGGATCGCGGTGATGTTGTCGCCGCCGCCGGCGTCGTTGGCGGCCTTGATCAGCTCGTTGCAGCTGGTATCGAGGCTGTCGCGGGCGGTGATGATCTCGAGCAGGACTGGGTCGTCGAGCATGCCGCTGAGGCCGTCGCTGCACAGCAGGTACACGTCGCCGACCTTGAAGGCGTCGGCGATGACGTCGACGTTGACCTGGTCGGCGAGGCCGAGGGCGCGGACCACCACGTTCTTCTGGGGGAAGTGGACCCCTTCGTCGCCGCTCAATTCCTTCATGCGCAGGTAGTCATTGAGCAGCGAGTGGTCCTCGGTGAGCATCTGGATCCGCCCCTCGCGGATCCGGTAGACCCGGCTGTCGCCGACGTGGCCGATGAAGAACCGGCCCTGGTTGAAGTAGATGGCGTCGACGGTGCAGCCCATGCCCTTCTTGCTGCCGTCGACGGCGGCCGTCTGGAAGATGTTGGAGTTGGCGAGCTGGATGGCGACGCTCATGCGCTGCTTCTCGATCTCGAGCGAGGGCAGCTTGAACGGCCAGGTGTTCTGGCCGCTGCGGGCGGTGTCGCGGTAGTGCTGGTCGATGGTCTCGACGGTGATCCGGCTGGCGACGTCGCCGGCGGCGTGGCCACCCATGCCGTCGGACACGACGGCGAGGGCCATCTCGCGCGGGATCAGCAGGCTGTCTTCGTTGTGGGCGCGGACCAGGCCGATGTCGGTCTTGCCGGCGAAGCGGACCCGGTGCGGGCCGACCATGAAGCTGATGCTCATGCGAGGCCAAACGTAGCAGGCCGGCGCGCCGAAGTGCTAGCATCGAAGCCATGGAGACGGCCCCGCCGAGCGCCGACCCGCAGGTCGTCGACCTGGCCAGGATGAGCCTGCCCCGGCTCATGTTCGCGCTGCTGCACCGCCGCTTCACCGGCACGATCAGCCTCACGCCGGCGGCCCCGGACGCGCCCGGCCGCAGCGCCGACGTCGGCGCGCGTCGGGTGTGGTTTCAGGGCGGGATGCCGATCTTCACCGACTTTTCCAGCCCGCACGACTCGATCGGCCAGGTGCTCGTCGATCTCGGGCTCATCGAGCCGGCCGAGCGGGACCGCGCGATGGCCGAACTGGCCCGCCTGGCCCAGCCAGGGGCCCCGCGCGAGCGTTTCGGCCATTACCTCGTGCGCCGCCGCCTCGTCACCGGCGGCCAGCTCCGCAAGGCGCTGCGCGTCCAGTGCGCCCGCAAGGTGGTCCACCTGTTCGCCCTGCGCGCCGGCTCGGCCCAGATCGTCGCCGGCGACGCCGCCGCCGCCGAGACCGACGCCTCGCAGCCGACCCAGGTCAACACCCTCGAGCTCATCCACGCCGGCGTGGTCGCCCACTTCGACCCACGCCGGATCGCCGCCGAGATGGGCCTCCTGCTCGACGGCCCGCTGCGCCTGCGCTCGTCGTTCGACCGCTACCGGACCCAGTTCCACTTCGCCAAGGGCGACGAGGCGATCGTCGACGCCCTGCGCCCCGGCAACCTCTACGTCACCGACGTCGCCCGCCTGTCCGGTCAGCCCGAGGCCCGCGTCGCCGCGGTGGTCTACACGCTGTGGGCCTGTCAGATGTTGAAGTCGGCCAACGCACCGCCCGACCAGGCGACCGGGCCGAACGCCATCCTGCCCGAAGCGACAGGTTCTTCGATACCTGTCCTCAAGAACAGCAAGCCGGCGGGGCGCGACAGCCTGCGCGCGGCCGAGTTCGCCGGCGAGCTCGAGCGGCTCGAAGCGGCGATCGCCGGCGGGGCCAACGCGTTCGACCTGCTCGGCCTGGCGGCCACCGCCGACCGGGCCCAGGTCCGCGCCGCCTGGCATGTGCTGAGCCGGCGCTTTCACCCCGACAGCCTGCCGCACCAGGGCCTCGGCCACCTGCGCGAGCGCTCGCAGGCGGTGTTCGCCGCGCTCAGCGAGGCCTACCAGCGGCTTTCCGACGACGCCCAGCGCGAGCAGATCGCGGCGCTGCTGCGCGGCGGGCAGCCGGCCCCGCGCGCGACCGCGGGCCCGAGCGCGCAGGCGGTGCTCGAGAGCGAGGTGGTGGTCCGCGAGGGCGACAAGCTGCTGCGCGCCGGCAACTTCGACCGCGCGCTCGAGCGCTACCGCAAGGCCGCGGCCCTCAACCCCGACGAGCTCGAGGTCCGCGCCGCGATCGCGTGGTGCGAGTACCAGCTGGCCGCCGACAAGGCGCCGGTCCGCGACGCCACCCGCGCGGCCCTGTTCGAGGTCCTGGCCCGCCAGCCGCGCTGCGTCCGCGCCCACTACGACCTGGGCCTGCTGTCCCTCGGGTCCGGTGACGACGAACAGGCGCTGCTGCATTTTAATCAGGTGCTCGAGCTGGAGCCCGACAGCATCGACGCGAAGCGGCAGATCCACGCGATCCAGCTGCGCCGCTCGACGCCCGAGGGCCCGCGCCGCAAGCTGTTCGGCCCGCGCCGGTGAGGCGGTCAGTAGGGGCGACTCGCAGCGTCTGCCAAGCCACGACGAACGACTTCAGAGCTGCGGAGTCGGGCCATCGTGGCGAAGTAGGACTTACGTGCTTGGACGAGCGCCGCGACCGGAAAGCCATTCTTAAGCTGCACGAGTTCGAGGTTGCGAGTGCCGCCGATCTTGAGCTCATCCTTGATGTCTGCGATCTCGTCGAGGCACCCCGCCGTGGTCTGCCACCTCACCAGCGTCACGTTGTCTGTCAGTTCGGTGACGATCTTGCCGAGATGTCCGAAGTTGGTGAACGCCCAACTCTCCAGCTCATAGAACGGCATGGCGAGGATCAAGACCCGCTCCAGCTCGGTCAGATCGCCAGGGCCAGTCGCCGACTTGCTTGCCTGGAGGAGTCGCAAGACGTCCGCGCAGAACCGAGGCCAGTGCTCGCTAAGATGTTCGCAACCGCGCCAGCCGCCCGACCATACCGCGTCTGCATCGACGTGGAAAAACACGATTTTCCCGAGCGCAAGAGCTCGCGCCACAGCGCCGACGAGGAGTCGCCGCAGTCTCTGAGCATCGTATGACTTCCAATAGCTGCCCGAGACGCGTTCCTGCGCGGGCAAGACAGGCTCGACCAACACGTGGTTCGACTTCAACGCCGGCTCCATATGCTTGAGCATGCCCCGGAGCAGATGCTCCAGAGTCTGCAACGCATCACCCGCGCGGTCCTCGGAGTAGAGCACGAAGCGGATCGCCGGCTCGCTCACCACAGCCCCTCCGCCTCGAGCACATCACTGGGACTCTGGAGGCCGACCTCGATGTTTTTGTAGAGCTCGCGCGCCATCGCCTCGTCGAAGGTGTTGACGACCTGTCGGCCGTCTCCTCGGCGACGGATGATGTGGATCTTCTCGCTAATATCCTGGGGGCTCCAGAAGTTCGTCGAGTCGATGACGAGATGGTTGTGGCTCGCCAGGAACAGCTGTCGAGCGTCCCATAACTCGAGGAGGTTCCTCACCAACCTTGGATGCATCCCGTTGTCGATCTCGTCGCAGACGATGGGGATTCCTGGACGGGGTAGCGAGACAAGGCCGGCGTACAGGTAGCGCCTCTGTCCGAACGTCAGCCCTGAGTGTGCCACTCGCGTCCCGGCGCCCAGGTCAACACGAAG
Organism: Nannocystis bainbridge; assembly: GCF_028368995.1. GTDB lineage: Bacteria > Myxococcota_A > Polyangia > Nannocystales > Nannocystaceae > Nannocystis > Nannocystis bainbridge. Next base: position 3,567,556 of record NZ_JAQNDL010000001.1, read on the forward strand.
TCCGAGGCCCCTGCACTCGAACTCTGGCTCTCCATCTCGCACGGCTTCACGAACGACTTGCGGGTGAAGAGTGATTTTTCGGATCCGAAGAGGCGCCTGCCACTTGTCGAGAAGCTCAACGGGTATCGCTAGATCGACCCCATTTAGCCAACGGTTCTCGCGGGATGACCATGCCCGAACGAGCAGTCGCACGACGTCATGCCACCACATCCGGCCGGTACCGTCGCCGAATCCGGTGAACGTGGCCAGGTGCTTGGGATCGAAGTAACGACCGAAGCTGAATTCGAGGGAGTTGGTGAGCACTTCGAATTCGCGGTCGGACTCGCCAACGAAGCACGCCTCACACACCGGGAGGAGCGACCCCGTCATCTGCTTCAGGCTGGGACCTTGGGCGGTCACCAATTTCCGGGGCTTGAGTTCGCCGCGATCGCGATATGCGTACTCTTCGACAAAGCTGCCGTCGTCCGCCTGGTAACGTATGGTGTCCCCTGCGAGCACGAGCGAGAACCCTCCCCCGTCGCTCTCGAAATGGACCGTCGCTCCAAGCGTGTCACTCTCTTCTGCAGCCTTATCCAGCTTCTTGAGTAAGTCTTCCGAATTCTGAAAGCGCGGCAGATGGATCGCGTTGAAGACGTGGCCTCGGACGACGATCGCCGCCGCATCCTCCCCTACTCCATGGGTAGAGAGCTCGAACTCGACATCGAAGGGTTGACGCAAAAACTCACCGAAATCCAGATGGAGGACCGCCCGGATCAATTTCAGAAGCTGCGTCTTCCCGGCCCCGTTGAGCCCGAGGATCAAATTTTCGCTTCGAGAGAAATCGATGCGGGCTGGCTCGAACTGCTCGTACTGGTGGATCTGCAGCCAGCGGAGGGTCGGTGTGCTCATGGTGGTCCCTTCACAGCCCGTAGCGGCAGTTCTTCACGCAGGTCTGGTTGTGCCGGTCGGCCGCCGCCCCGAGCTCCGCCGGCTTGAAGTCGTCCTTGAGCACCTCGACCGCGTCTTCCCAGTCGCGGCGCACGTAGTAGCGGGCGGCGAGGCCGAGCATGTCGGCGTCGAACTGCGGCTGGACCGCGCGGGCGTTGCTGCGGATCTGGTAGGTGCCGACGCGCTCGCGGCCGGCCGAGGCGACCAGCGTGGTCTGGTTGCCGGTCTCGCTGACGAAGCTGTAGCGCTGGGGGAACACGGCCGAGGTGGTCTCGCGGTCGTGCGGGTACATGCGGGTGACGTTGTGGAGGTTGGCGACCACCACCCCGTCGGGCGCCAGGCGGGCCAGGCAGGCCCGGTAGAACTCCTCGGTCTTGAGGTGGTAGGGCACGAACACCCCGCGGAACGCGTCGAGCATGATCATGTCCCAGCGCACATCCGCGGCCGCGCGCTCGACGAACAGCCGCGCGTCGGCGACGTGGACCCGATAGGACGGGTCGTCCTTCGGCACGGCGAAGAACTCCTGGGCCAGGCGCACCACCTCCGGGTCGATGTCGACCGCGTCGATCTCGAGCTCGGGGAAGCGGGCCTTCAAGTAGTTGCTCATGCCGCCGCCGCCGAGGCCGAGCATCAGCAGCCGGCGCGGGCGCGGCTGCAGCAGGAAGCCGGCCATCATCGTCCGCGTGTAGTCGAGATCGAGGCTCTGCGGGCGCGAGCGGTCGTGGCGCGACTCGATGAACTGGGTGCCGTCGTCGCCGACGAAGTACATGGTGCGGACGCTGCCGCTCTCGGCCACGCGGATCCGGTTGTAGCGGGAGACGGCCTCGGCGAGCACCGTCTCGGCCGCCGCGGCCGGGCGCGCCAGCGTGGCTGCCCCGAAGGCCAGGCTGCCGCCGCCGAGGAGCAAGAGGCCGCGGCGCGAGAGCGAGGGCGAGGCGTCGGTCACGGCCAGACCATAGCCCGAGCGCCGGCCCGGCGGTAGGCGGCGCCTAGCGGTAGGTGCAGCCGCGCAGGCACGAGCCGTTGTTGCGCTCGGCGGCGGCGGCCAGGCTGTCGGCGGGGAAGTCGTCGCGCAGCACCTGGGCGCGCTCCCAGTCGCGGCGGACGTAGTAGCGGGCGCACAGGCCGAGCAGGTCGACGTCGTCGAAGCGCGGCTGGGCCCGGCGGGCGTTGGCGCGGAGCTCGTAGGGGCCGACGCGGGTCCTGGCGGCGCTGGCGACCAGAGTGGTTTGATTGCCGGCCTCGCTGAGGAAGCCGTAGCAGCTCGGGTAGACCGCGGCGATCGTCTCGCGGTCGTGCGGGTACATGCGCGTGCCGTTGTGGAGGTTGGCGACCGCGACCCCGCCGGCGGCGAGGCGCCCCAGGACCTCGCCGTGGAACTCGGCGGTCTTGAGGTGGGGCGGCACCTGGACCCCGCGGAACGCGTCGAGCACGATCATGTCCCAGCGCTCGGCCGCCGGCGCGCGCTGCAGGAACAGCCGCGCGTCGGCGACGTGGACGCGGTAGCGGGGATCTGCCGTGGGCACGCCGAAGAACGCCTGGGCCAGGCGCACCACCTCGGGGTCGATGTCGACGGCGTCGAGCTCGAGCCCGGGCATGCGCTCGTAGAAGTAACCGGGCAGCGCGCCGCCGCCGAGGCCGAGCACGAGGATCCGCCGCGGCTCGGGATGGACGACGAAGCCGGCCAGCATGGTGCGGAAGACGTCGAGGTCGAGGCTGCGTCGGTGCGCCGCGTCGATGCGGGTCTCGATGAACTGCGTGCCGTCGTCGCCGATGAACAGCATCGTCCGCACCGAGCCGCGCTCGACCACGCGCACGTGGTTGTAGCGCGAGCGGCCCTCGCCGAGCACGCGCTCCGCGTCGCCTGTCCCCGAGGACATGTGATTGCCCGGCCCGGCGGCTGCGGCCGCGCGAGACCCGAGGACGCTGCCGAGCCCGGTGACCGCCGCCCCGCCGAGCTGCTGGAGAAAGCCCCGCCGCTGCACCGCGCGACTGTAGCCCACCGCCCCGGTCGTCGCGCCGCAAACTTGGCCGCGCGCGCAGACCATGGCATAGGCCGCGGTCGTGAGACCCGCTGCCCTGATCGGCTTCGCCGTTGCCGCCCTTCTGCTCGGCGCGATCGTCGTCGGTTACTTCGTCGCAATCCCGACGCTGTCGGCCTCGCCGCTGCTCGACGCCAACCTCGCGCGCGCCCTCGCGGCCCCCCTCGGCCAGCGCCTCGCCGAGCTCGTGGTCGCCGCCAGCGTCGTGCTCGCGCTCGCCACCCCGCGGTGGATCGCCTCCCGGGCCGGCACCACCATCGCCCTCGTCCTCACCGCCGCCGCCCTCGCCCACCGCCTGCTGCTCGTGCCGCACCTCGACCGCCTGTGGGCCCGCGTCGACGTCGTGGCCGCTCGCCCGGTCGACGTCCTCGCCGAGGCCCAGCGCTGGAGCGACCATCAGCAGTGGCTGCTGCTGGCGATGTGTGTGCTCGTCCTCGCGCTGTTCGGCCTGGCCTCGCGCCGGGCCGTCTGACACCTTCTGCCTGGCCCCGATCTTGCTACGGCGAGGTGGCCCCCGCCGACATGCCCGAAACTCGCCGCGCTCTTCGCCCCTCGCTCGCCCTCTCTGGCCGCCGTGCTGGCCTTTCGGCCGTGTTCGCCGCCGTCGCGGTGGTTGTCATCCCGTCACGGGCGCAGGCCGCCCCGGGACTCGATGGCACGCGCAACCTCGGGATGGGCGGAGCGACGCGCGCCTCGTCGACCGGCTCGGGGGCCATGCTGGCCAACCCGGCCAACATGGGCTTCACGCGCCAGTTCTTGATCGATCCGGTCTACCAGGCCCAGGTCGAGAACAACACCCACGGGGTCGGCATCCAGGCGATGGACTCGCTGATGAACCCGCGGGTGGCCGTCGGCCTCGGCTACGTGGCCACGCTCGGCCTGCCCAACGTCACCTTCAAGGACGACCGCGGCGGCGATCATCAGATCGCGCTGTTTCACATGGCCCACGAGGTCGGCCTGCCGATCGCCATCAACGCGGCGCCCGGGTGGCTCGCGTTCGGCGTGCGGCCCAAGTTCCTGCAGTCGAGCCTGCGCTTCGTCGACGCCCAGGGTGATCCGCACGACGCCAAGAAGCAGCGCCTCGCCTTTGGCCTCGACCTGGCGATGACCGTGTCGATCCTGCAGTTCGCCAACGTCTCGGTGGTCGGCCAGAACCTGGTCGGCCCGGCGCCGCCGGCGACGTCGCTGAAGCTCGACCCGTACGTGGTCGCGCCCGACAGCCTCGGCCGCAGCCACGTCAGCCTGCTGTCCGACTTCCCGCGCACGCTGGCCCACGGCCTGGCGGTCTTCCCCACCCGCCAGAGCGGCTTCTCGATCAACTTCGACGGCCTCTACGACTTCACGTCGTTCCGTCACCAGGACAAGTACACGCGGATGATCTTCGCCGGCGGCGCCGAGTACACCATCAAGCGCGTGGTGCCGCTGCGCTTCGGCGGCTACTGGGACAGCCGCGGCCGCGGCAAGCAGGACGACCGCGGCTTCATCGCCTGCGGCATCGGCTTCGTCCGCGACGCGCCCAAGCGAGGGATCGGCTTCGACCTCGGGTTCGGGTTCTCGCGCCAGATCACCGGACCGAACCCCGAGACCCGCCTGGCGGTCAACCTCGGCATCCGCATCAATCCCCAGTAAAAGCCTCAGTAAAAGCCGCGACAAAGCCGGCCGGGGCCTGCGCCGGGCCCGCCTGCGCGCGCGGACGTGCCCGTGACGGACATTCGCACAGGAACCTTGCCCCGGCCCCGCGGTCTGGACGACAGTGAGTGGCGTGACCGACCCCGAGCGAGTGTACAGCGCCGAGGAGCTCGCCGCTGCCGCGCCGCCCGACGAGCCCGAGCCGGCGCCGGCTCCCGATGAGACGTTGACCCCGGAGCAGCGGGCCGAGAACGCCCGCCGCGCCGAGCAGGACCGCCGCGATCGCCAGCTCGTCCGTCGCCTCAAGCAGGGCGACGAGGCCGCGTTCCGCGAGCTGGTGCACACCTACCAGAACCGGATCTTCAGCCTCATGCTGCGCATGATCGGCAACCGCCAGGAGGCCGAGGATCTCGCGCAGGAGGTGTTCATCATCGTCTACCGCGCGATCGGCAACTACCGCGGCGAGGGTCGCTTCTACACCTGGCTCTACCGGGTCGCCAGCAACACCTGCAAGAACCGGATCAAGTACCTCAAGGGCCGCAACTTCCACCGCAGCCTCGACATCGACGAGACGCCGCAGGCGCAGATGCCCGCCGCCGAGACCGGCGCCGTCATCACCTTTCAGAGCCAGGTGCCCGGCCCCGAGGCCGTGACCGAGGGCATGCGCATGGAGAAGATCGTCCAGCGCGAGCTCGCCGCCCTCGATCCGGACCATCGCCTGCTCATCGTCCTCCGCGACGTGCAAGGCATGTCGTACCAGGACATCATCAAGATCACCGGCCTGCAGGAGGGCACGCTCAAGTCACGCCTGCACCGGGCGCGCCTGGCGCTGAAGGAGCGCCTGGAGCCGTTCATGCGCTGACGCGCCGAGGACCGTCGTATGGCCGAGCCCGAGACCGACAACGCCGAAGCGCTGATGAGCGCCTACCTCGACGAGGAGCTCGACGCCGAGGGCAAGAGCAAGCTCGAGGCGATGCTCGCGACCTCGCCCGCGGCGCAGAAGGAGCTGTCCGGCCTGCAGAACATGCTGCGGCTGGTCAAGGGCCTGCCCGAGGAGCAGGCCCCGCCCGACTTCTACGAGAAGGTCGCCAAGAAGATCCGCCGCCGCCGCTGGCTGCGCGGCGAGTACCTGATCGCGCTGGCCCTGCCGTTCCAGATCATCAACGTCCTCGTGATCCTCGCCGTCGCGGTCGTCTACATGATGCTCCACCTGGACGTCGACGTCGCCGGCCGCAAGCTCGAGCGCGACCCGACGGTCCAGCAGGCCAAGCCGCCCGCGACGCCTGCGCCTTAGGGCATGTTCTCCGGGGCATGTCCTCGCGGGCATGTCCCCGGGCGCATGTCCTCGCGGACAGCCGCCTTGGCGCTCACTTGTGGTGGAACACGGCCACACCGTCCCAGTCGGGCGGCGCCGCCTCGCCGAGGCCTTCCAGCCGCCCCAGGTGCAGGCGCACCACCGGGTCGTCCGGGTTCTCGGCGGCGAACGCCTGCCAGTGCGCGCGCGCGGCCGCGAAGTCGCCGGCGCGGAAGGCCGTCAGGGCCGCGCTCCAGCGGTCCAGCGCCGCGTACTCGGCGACGGCCCCGTCCGGCCCCGCCAGCAGCTCGAAGATCGCCACCGGTCGGCCCTTGCCCTTCACGCGCACCAGGTCGACCTCGCGGAAGCGGTAGCTCGGCGGCGCGGCGGCGCGGGTGCCGGCGCCGACCAGGCAGAACACCCCGTACGTCTTCGTCAGGCCCTCGAGGCGCGACGCCAGGTTGACCGCGTCGCCGCACACCGTGTAGTCGAAGCGGTCGGCCGAGCCCATGTTGCCGACCACCATGTCGCCGGTGTTGATGCCGACGCCGATCTGCAGCGCCTCGACCCCGAACTGGCGCAGCGACGGCTGCAGCCGGGCCAGCGCGGCGTGCATCGCCAGCGCGGTGGCGAGGCCGCGCGCGGCGTGGTCGGCCCGGGCCACCGGCGCGCCGTACACCGCCATCACCGCGTCGCCGATGTACTTGTCGAGGTAGCCGGCGCGCGCCATCACCTCCTGCGTCATCGGCGTGAGGAACGTGTTGAGCAGCGCCACCAGGTCCTCGGGCGACAGCCGCTCGGCCACGCCGGTGAAGTCGCGGATGTCGGAGAACAGCACCGTCAGCTCGCGCCGCGCCCCGCCGAGCCCGAGGGCCTTGGGGTCGGCCAGCAATTCGTCGAGCACCTCGGCCCCGAGGTAGCTGGAGAACGTCCGCCGCAGCCGCGCCCGCTGCAGCGCCTCGCCGGCGTACGCGGCCGCCAGCGCCGCCGAGCCCGCGACCACCGCGGCCAGCAGCGGCCACACCAGCGCCAGCCACAGGTGCATGCGCGTGAACGCCAGCGCCGCCGCGGCGACGTCGAGGCCGATCACCGCCAGCACCCCGGCGATGCGCGCGAGCGGCCCGGCCCGCAGCGCCGCGGCGAACAGCAAGCTGACCAAAAGGCCAGATATCAGCGTGACCAGGGCGTCGGTCAGGGCCGAGCTGCGGACCAGCGGGTCGCCGGCGAGGATCGTGTCGACGGCGGTGGCCTGCAGCTCGACGCCGGGCAGATCGCCGGCGAACGGGGTGCGGACGACGTCGTGGCCGAAGTAGGTCACGCCGAGCAGGACGATCTTGCCGCGCAGCAGCGCGTCGGCGCGGCCCTCGACGACATCGGCCGCCGACACCGTGGGGAAGGTCCCGGGCCCGCCGCGGAAGTTGAGCACCACCGCCTCGTCGGCGCCGAGCGGGACCCGGCGTGCGCCGATCTGCAGGCTCGCCTCGCCGCCGAGGAACGCCAGCTCGGCCCGCCCGAGGCCCTCGCGCAGGGCGACCAGCTGGACCGACAGCGGCGCGTAGGCGGCGTCGCCGACCCGCCAGGCCGCGGGGATCGTGCGCACCGCGCGGCCTGGGTCCTCCTCGACGGTGATCCCGCCGAGCGCCCGCGCCCGCGCGACCAGCTCGGGCAGCGACACCAGCCCCGCCTCGGCGATCCGGATCGGGGGCGAGCGCGCGTCCTGCTGGCCGTAGCGCCCGTGACGCAGCGTCGCCGGGTCCGGCAGAGGCCGCCCATCACCTGACTCTTGGGTCAGATGAATCGCCAGCGCCACGTTGCCCGCGGCCGCCACCGCGCTCGCCAGCTCGGCGTCGCCCGTCAGCTCGCGCGCGACCTCCCGCAGCAGCGCCTCGGCCTGGCCTTCGGGACCTGCTCCGACGGGCATGTCCTTTTCGACATGTCCCTTGATGCGGGCGCCGAGCTCCGGCGACAGCAGCTCCTCGGGGTCGACGTAGACCTGGTCGATGCCGATCGCCGCCGGCCGCGCCGCCGCCAGCGCGCGCACCAGCGCGGCCGTGCCGGCGCGGCGCTGGTAGAGCTCGGGCCGGCGCTCGAGCGTGGCGTCGTCGATGGCCACGATCACCACCTCGCCGGTGGTCGGGACCGGCCCGCGCCAGCGGAACCGCTGGTCGAGGCTGGCCCGCTCGAGCGCGTCGACCCACCGCACCCGCCAGCCCGCGCGCTCCAGACCGCACAGCAGGGCGATCGCCACGCTGAGCAGCCCGGCCAGCAGCGCCGGCGAGCGCAGCAAGGCCCGCCGGCGCGCGCCGGGCCGCGACGGGCTGGCCGGGGCGCCGCGCATCACCGCCTTACGTGCACGATCGCCCAGCCGTCGGCCACGCCGCCGACCCGCTGGTTCAGCAGCTCCCGCGCGCACGCCGGGGCCGGCTTGCCGCCGCCGAGCGCGACCTCCTTGACCACCCCGCCCACGACCTTGAGCCGCAGCTCGGGCCCCGCCACGCCGGGCAGCGCCTCGGCGACGCACTGCGCCAGCGCCTGCCGTCGCGCCTTGAGGGCCTCGGGCAGGCTGGTGCGCGTGACCCGGGTGTCGGGCGCCGTCTCGAAGATCCACGTGTCGGCCAGGTCGACCGCGGCCGACGACGACTCGGCCTCCGCGCTGCCGAGGCCGGGCGCGCCGCCGGGCGGCTCCTGGCTCGGCTCGGCCGGCCGCGACTCGGGGCTCTTCGTCGACGACTTCTTCCCGGGGCCCGCTGGCGACTGGGGCGGCGGCGCCGGGTCGGCCGGGCCGGCGAGAGCGTCGTCCTGATCGGTCGGCGGCGCCGTCGGGCGGTTCTTGTCCGCCGGCGCCTTGGCCTCGGTCTTGGGCTTGGCGCCGTCGAGGTCGTCGTTGTGGCCGCGCGTCGTCTCCGGCTCGTCGGTGAGCGGCGCCGTCGGCCGGTCCTCTGCTTCGGGCGCGGGCTCGGCGATGGATTTCGTCGGCGCCGGCGGGGCCTCTGTCCGGGTGACCGGCGCCGGCGTCTCGCCCGAGGCGCGGCGGGCGTTCCAGCCGGCGATGCGCTCGAGCCGGTCGGCCCCGCCCACGCGGGCCAGCGCCTCCGGGCCCAGCGCCCGGGCGAACAGCTCGGCCACGCTCTCGGCCGGCGGAGGGTCGTCGAGGTGGGCCAGCGCGCGCACCGGCGTCGCCTGGTCCTCCTCGAGCTTGATCACGTAGCCGCTCGCCAGCACCACCACCGCCAGCGAGCCGGGCGTGGTGATCACCGTGTCGCCGCGGCGCAGCGGCAGCTCCGGGCGCCCGGGCGTCTCGGCCCCCCCGGCGTCGCGGACCGTCACCGTGCCCTCGACCACCGCCAGGAGCGCCACTTCGGCGGCCGGATCTGCCACCGGCGCCGGCCCCGTCGCCGCGCTCGTGGCCGGCTCTCCGCAGCCCAGCAGCAGCAGCAGCGCCGCTGGAACCCCCCACATGCCTCGACGAGCCGTGACGCGCATCGTGCCTCCTGCCGCTCAGACGCGCCTATACCACGAAATCCGGCCACCTCGCGGCGCCGCGGCCCCGCGGCTGGCCACGAGGACAGCCGCCCATCGGGCCGGCGCGCGGCCCCGCCCATTTTCGCCGTGCGGGCGCGCGTGACCGCGAATTCGCCGCTTGACATTTCGAGTTCTTCGCGCCTCCCCCCCTCTACGTGGTTCCCTCGGGCGGCTCGCAAAAGCTCCGCGGAATCTTAGCGGACCTGTGATAAAAACCGGCTGTTCCCTCATGCCGCGCGAAGTCATCCTGGTCGACAGTCAGCTCGGGAACCTGGACAGCGTCGAGCACGCGCTCATCCAGGTCGGCGCCTCGGTGATCGTCTCCAGCGACCCGGACCGCGTCGCCACCGCGCGCATGGTCGTGTTCCCCGGCCAGGGCTCGTTCGGACCGACCACCCGCGCGCTGGTCGACGGGGCCATGGGCGCGGCCCTGCGCATGGTCATCGAGCGCGGCGACCCGTTCCTCGGCATCTGCCTCGGCATGCAGCTGCTGTTCGAGCAGAGCGACGAGGGCGGCGGCTTCGACGGCCTCAAGGTCCTGCCGGGCCGCGTGCGCCGGTTCCCGGCCGACATGCGGGCCGGCGACGAGCCCGACGCCGCGCGCCTGAAGATCCCCCACATGGGCTGGAGCGACGTGCAGCCGACCGGCGAGCACTTCTACTTCGCCCACAGTTACTACGTCGAGACCACCGACCCCAGCCTCGTGATGTGGTGGTGCCGCTACGGGAGCATCGAGTTCCCGGCCACCATCTCGCGCGGCAACGTGTTCGGCTGTCAGTTCCACCCCGAGAAGAGCCAGTGGTCGGGGCTCCGCTTCCTCCGCAGCTTCATCCTCGGAGGCCGCGCCTGATGCTGGCGATCCCCGCCATCGACCTGATGGGCGGCAAGGCGGTGCGCCTGCGCGAGGGCGACCCGCGGCGCGCCACGGTCTACGCCGACGACCCCGGCGCCGCGCTGCGCGACTTCCTGGCCGCGGGTGCGCGACGGATCCACGTCGTCGATCTCGACGGCGCCTTCGCCGGTCGCCCGGTCCAGACCGACCTCATTCGCGAGCTCGTCGGCATCGCCCACGCCGCGGGCGCCGAGGTCGAGGTCGGCGGCGGTCTGCGCGACGTCGCCGCCGTCACCGCCGTGCTCGACACCGGCGCCGACTACGTCGTGGTCGGCACCCTCGCCGTGCGCGACCCCGACGCGGTCTCGCTGCTGTGCCGCCAGTACCCCGGCCGCATCATCGTCGCCATCGACGCCCGCGACGGCCTGGTCGCCATGGCCGGCTGGCAAGAGCCGACCACCGTGCCGGCGCTGGCGCTGGCCAAGACCGCGGCGATCTGGGGCGCGGCGGCCTTGCTGCACACCGACATCGCCCGCGACGGCCTGCAGTGCGGGCCGGCCGTCGACGCCACCATCAGCCTGCAGCGCGCCGTCCCCAGCGTCCTCGTGATCGCCAGCGGGGGCGTCGGCTCGCTCGCCGACCTCGACGCCCTGCGCGCCGCCGACGTGCGCGCGGTGGTCCTCGGGCGCGCGCTCTACGAAGGTAGCTTTACGTTGGAGGAGGCCCTCGCTCGATGTTGAAGCGCCGTGTGATCCCCTGCCTCGATATCAAGAACGGCCGGGTCGTCAAGGGCGTCCATTTCGCCAACCTGCGCGACACGGGCGACCCTGTCGAGGCTGCGCGCGCCTACGACACCCAAGGCGCCGACGAGCTGTGCCTCCTCGACATCACCGCGACCACCGAGGGGCGTGACACCTTCGTCGACGTGGTCCGGCGCGTGGCCGGGCAGATCTTCACGCCGCTGACCGTCGGCGGAGGCGTGCGCCGCGAGGCCGACGTCCGCCGCCTGCTGGCCGCCGGCGCCGACAAGGTCGCGGTCAACAGCGCCGCCGTCGCCAACCCACTGCTGATCCGCCAGCTCGCCGACCGCTACGGCAGCCAGTGCATCGTCGTCGCCGTCGACGTGCGCCAGCTGAAGCCGCTGCCGGGCGAGACCGACCCGCTGTACGAGGTCGTGATCCACGGCGGCACCCGCTCGACGGGCCTCGACGCGGTGTCGTGGTGCGAGCAGGCGACGGCGCTCGGCGCCGGGGAGATCTTGCTGACCTCGATGGACAAGGACGGGACCCGCGACGGCTACGACCTGGCGATCACCCGCGAGGTGTCCAGGCGTGTGCCGATCCCGGTGATCGCCTCCGGCGGCGTGGGCTCGCTCGAGCACCTGCGCCAGGGCCTCGACCCCAAGGAGGGCGCCGCCGACGCCGCCCTCGCCGCGTCGATCTTCCACTTCGGCCTCTACACCATCGCCCAGGCCAAGCACTACCTGGCCGACCACGGCATCCCCGTCCGCCCGCAAGAGGCGCCGCGCGGGGTGCTCATCACCGGCTGACCGAACGGACATGTCCTCCGGGGCATGTCCGTTCGCACCTGGCCATTTGAACCTGGCGACTCGGACATGTCCCTCCAGACAGACCCCGCCGCGCTGTGGTCGACGCTGACGCCCGGCCCCGACGGCCTGGTCGCCGCGGTGGTCCAGCACTTCAGCACCGGCGAGGTGCTGATGCTCGGGCACATGAACGCCGAGGCGCTGGCGCGCACGCTGGCGAGCGGGCGGGTGACGTTCTGGAGCCGCAGCCGGCAGCAGCTGTGGGAGAAGGGCGAGACCTCGGGGCACACGCTCGAGCTGCGCGGGCTCGCGGTCGACTGCGACGCCGACGCACTGCTGGTCCGCGCCGCGCCGCGCGGGCCGACCTGCCACACCGGGGCGCCGAGCTGCTTCTTCAGGCCGGTCGGTGAGCCGGCGGCGCCCGGACCGAGCGCGGTGTTCGAGCGGCTGTTCGCCGAGATCTGCGAGCGCAAGGCCGGGCGCGGGATGACGAGCCGCGGCGGCAAGAGCTACGTCCGCGACCTCATCAGCGCCGGGACGCCGAAGATCGCCGCCAAGCTGCACGAGGAGGCCGGCGAGCTGGCCGAGGCGCTGGCCGAGGACGACCGCGGCCACATCGCCCGCGAGGCCGCCGACCTGCTGTTCCACGCCCTCGTCGGCCTGGCCCACCGCGACGTCCCGCTGGCCGACGTCGCCGCCGAGCTGGCGCGCCGCATGGGCCGCAGCGGCCTCGACGAGAAGGCCGCCCGCGCCCCGGCGGCGGGCCCCGACGGCCACGAGAGCTGACGCCGCGCGCGTCAGCCAGCGCTGCACCGATCGCCGCGCCCGCGCAGGCCGCTCGCGCCTCGTCGTCGCGTGCGCCGATCGCCGGGCCCGCGCGGGCCCAATTGCGCAGCCATCGCTGCACCGATCGCCGGGCCCGCGCAGGCCGCTCGCGCCTCGTCGTAGCGTGCGCCGATTTCCTCCGCCGTGGGCCGCGACCGTCGCGCCCGCTCGGGCGCTCGGGCCGCGGCGTGCGCGTGCGTGGGCGACTCTACCGCCAGCGACAGGCGAGCCGACCGCGACCGCGCCTGCGAGGCTGCTCGTGCCGATCCGTCGGCGAATCACCGCTCACCGTGGCCGCTGCGCGCGAGACCACGAGCGACGCGGCCCGCGACGAGCGCGACCCGGCCCCTCCGCGCTCTCCCGCGACGGCGCGGCGGAGAGCGGATATGCTGGGCGTGTCATGGCTCTGAGCGTCCTCGGGTGGTCTCTCTTCGCCTACCTCATCGCAGCGATCCCCATGGGCGTGGTGGTCGGCTATTTGCGCGGGGTCGACATCAGACAGCTCGGCTCCGGCAACATCGGCGCCACCAATGCGTCGCGGGTGCTTGGCGCGCGGTGGGGCCTCGTCGTGTTCGCGCTCGACGTCGTCAAGGCCTACTTGCCCGTCCGCATGGCCATGGACTCCGGCCTCGGCGACCTGCCGGACGCGCCGTCGGCACTCGCCTGGGTCGGTCTTGCGGCGACCCTGGGGCACATCTTCCCCGTCTATCTCGGGTTCCGCGGCGGCAAGGGTGTCGCCTGCGCGCTCGGGGTCTTCTCCGCCCTGTTGCCGGCCGCGGGCCTGCTGGCCGCGGTCATCTACGTGCAGACCCTCGCCCTCACCCGCGTGTCTGCGATCGGCTCGCTCACCGCCGTCAACGCCGCCGCGCTCCACATCTTGATCACCGATGCGCCGCCGGCCTACAAAGGGCTGGTCGTCGCGATCGCCGCGCTCATCTGGGTCCGGCACCGCGGGAACCTCCGCGAGCTCGTCCGCTCGCGCCGCGCCTCGCCCTGAATTATGCCCGCGCCCAAGTCTCGCACGCTCTACATCGGAGGCTTACCGCCCTCGGCCTCCCCCGAAGCGCTGCGCGAGGCCTGGGCCCGCTTCGGCGTCATCCACGACGTGCGCCTGATCCCCCGCCGCGAGCTCGTCATCGCCTACGTCACCTTCGCCGACGAGGCCGCCGCCCACGGCGCCCGCCGGGCCCTCGACGGCTCGACCTTCGCCGGCCACCGCCTGCGCGTCGAGTTCGCCATCTGACCACACGGACATGCCCTTGGGAGCATGTCCATGCGGTCATGCTCCCAAGAACATGCCCTCGGGGACATGTCCCAAGCGACAAGGCTCGCACCGTGCTGGAGCTATGGGTGAGCCAGGCGCTCGCCGCCTCAGGCCGCGCGCGACCACAGCGCCGCGTCGAGCTCGCCGCACAGGCGGACCGCCGTGGCCACCGGCGGCAGGCCGAGCGCGCGCAGGCCGGGCGCCTCGAACCCCGCCAGCGACGCCTGCAGCTCGGCGATCGCCGCCCGCCGGGCGGTCGCCACCGCCTCGCGGCCGGCGGCGTCGAGCTGTCCCATGAACCAGGCGTCGATCGCCCACGCCAGCTCGGCGTGGCGCGCCTCGTCGCCGGCGATCTCGGCGTACATCGCCCGCAGCGCGGGCGCGGCGGCGAAGCGGGCCTGATGCGCGGCGGCCAGCGCGGCCCAGGTCTCGCGCACGCAGCCCTCGACCGCGTTCTCGACCGCGATCGCCAGCAGCTCGCGCACCGCGAGGGCCGCGTGCGCCGGCGGCGTGACCTCGGCCCCGCGGGCGCGCGCCGCGGCGGCCACGACCTCGGCGTGGCGCACCTCGTCGGCGGCGGCGGCGTCGATGCGCGCCAGCAGCTCGGCCGGCGCGCCCCAGGCCGCCAGCTCGCGCGCGAGCGAGCGGAACGCGTGGACCGAGGCGGCCTCGTCGTGGGCCGCGCGCGCCAGCCAGGCCCCGGCGGCGTCGGCCTCGGCCCGTTCGCCCCGCGAGGTCACGCAGGCGTGGCGCCGACCCTCGCAGTAGGCCGGATACGTGCACGCGACGGTCACCTTCGTCGCCTCCTCGGTGACCTCGCACCCCAGCAGCTCCTCGAAGTCGTTGACCCGGGTCTTGCACACCAGCGCGCACGTCTCCGCCTCGGACAGCAGCTCACCCCCGGTGGTGCTCGTCTCGGTCGCGCTTCCGTCCCCGTCGGTCGTGCCCGTGCTCGCGTCCGTCGTGCCCGTGCTCGCGTCCGTCGTGCCCGTGCTCGCGTCCGTCGTGTCGGTGCCGGCGGACGTGGTCACCGCATTCGGATCCGGCTCGATGGGATTGTTCTTCTGAAACTCGGCGTACACCTCGGGGGTCAGCTCGACCTTTTCGGTGTACTTGGAGGCCTTGCAGCCGTGGACCGAATCGCCGCAGCCGGCCAAGAGGTTGGCGAACAGCGCAGCGAGGGGCAGCGACAAATAATGAGGCGAATGCATGCGGCCGAGCGTAGCAGCCCGTTCGCTGCGCGCCACGCTTCAGCCGCCGCGGGCGATGCCCAGCAGCTTCATCTTTTTATGAAGGTGTGTGCGCTCGACATCGAGGGTCTCGGCCGTCTTTGAAACATTCCAGTTCTGCTCGCTCAAGCGCTGGAGGATGAACGCCCGCTCGACCGAGTCGCGGAACGCCTTGAGCGACATGCCCGGAGGGACAGCTCCCTCGCCGAACTGGACCACCGCGTCGCCACCGACCGGCGCCCCGGCTTCTTCTTCTAAATCGCCGCGGATCTCCAGCGGCACGTCGCCGATGTCGATGTCGCCGTCGGACAGGATCGCGGTCCGCTCCATCACGTTGCGCAGCTCGCGGACGTTGCCCGGCCACGGGTAGGTCTCGAGCACCGCCTGGGCGGCCGGCGACAGCCGCTTGGGCGCGATGCCGTTCTCGTGGCAGGCCAGGTCGAGGTAGTAGCGGCACAGCAGCGCGACGTCGCCCGGGCGCTCGCGCAGCGACGGCACGGCGATCGGCACCACCGCCAGGCGAAAATAAAGGTCCTCGCGAAACTCGCCGGTGCCCACGAGCTCGCGCAGGTTGCGGTGGGTCGCCGCGAGCACGCGGACGTCGACCTTGATGGGCCGCTCGCCGCCGACCCGCATCAACTCGCCGCTCTGCAGCACGCGCAACACCTTGGCCTGCGCGTTCAGGTCCATGTCGCCGATCTCGTCGAGGAAGAGCGTGCCGCCGTGGGCCAGCTCGAACAGCCCGCGCTTCTGCGCGGTCGCGCCGGTGAACGAGCCGCGCTCGTGGCCGAACAGCTCGCTCTCGATCAGCTCGCGCGGGATCGCGGCGCAGTTGACCTTCACGAACGCCGCGGCCCGCCGCTCGCTGGCGTCGTGGATGGCCCGCGCCACCAGCTCCTTGCCGGTCCCGCTCTCGCCCTCGATCAGCACCCGCGCCCGCGTGCCGCCGACCTTGATCACCTGCCGCAGCAGCTCCTGCATCGGCCGCGACTCGCCGATGATCTCGCGCCGCGCCAGCGCCCGCAGGCTGCGCAGCTCGGCCTCGGTCTGGTAGTGACGCAGGGCGTTGCGCACGCTGACGATCACGCGGTCGCGCGCGAGCGGCTTCTCGAAGAAATCAAAGGCGCCGAGCCGGGTCGCCCGCACGGCGTCGGTCACGGTGGCGTGGCCGCTGATGAGGATGATGGGCAGCGGGGGCGTGCCGCCGCCGATCTCGCACAACTTCTCGAGCAGCTGCAGGCCCGACATGCCGGGCAAGCAGACGTCGACCATGACGACCTGGATCGGTCGCTGGCCCTCGGGACCCTCGACGAGGGCGCGCTGGATCATCGCCAGGCCGTCCTCCGCGCTGTCGGCGTCGAGCACGGTGGCGCCCTCGCCCTCGAGCACCATGCGGAGCGTGCGACGGATGTTGCGCTCGTCGTCGATGACGAGGATCGTCCCGTCCAGGGCCGTGGTCTCGCTCATGCGGGCCCGATCCTAGCACCGCCGGCGGCGGCCTCGCCCCGCCCGCGAGAGCGCCCGCGACGACCGCCAGCGACGGTGTCGCTTTGAAGTGCGCGGCGCCCGCAGCGTGGCTCGCACCGCGAATCTCGAATCATCGCGCGGCGCGTCGTCGCTCCGCGCTCGCAGCAGCCTCTCTGCGCACGCCGCGGTCTGCTCGAACTCACCGCGCAAGCAGCGAGCTGCGGGTCCTCGCCTCGCTCGCGCGTGGGCGTCGCGCCTCTACGGGCGCTCGCCCACGCTGCGAACGGAGTCACTGACGCATCGCTCGCGCGTGGGCGTCGCGCCTCTACGGGCGCTCGCCCACGCTGCGAACGGGAGTCACTGACGGATCAGCGCGCGCACTGCTTCGCCGGCGCCGTCGAGCGCGACGCGCTCCTGCGTGCCGCTGGCCAGGTGCTTGAGCGTGACCTGCCCGGCCTTGAGCTCCTCGCCGCCGACGATCGCCGCGACGGGGGCCTTCACGCCGGGCGCGTCGGCGTACTGCAGCTGCTTGCCGAGCTTGGCGTCCTCCGGGAACACCTCGACCTTGAGGCCCTGCCGGCGCAGCGCGTGCGCCACTCGCAGCGCCTCGACCCGCGGCGTGCCCTCCATCCAGCACAGCAGCACGTCTGGCCCGATGGACAGGTTGGGGAACATCCCGCGCTCCTCCATGACCACGAGGATCCGCTCGAGCCCGAGCGAGAACCCGACCGCCGGCACCTGCTTCTTGCCGAACATGCCGACCAGTTCGTCGTAGCGCCCGCCGCCGCCGAGGCTGCCCGCGAGGTCCGGCACCGCGATCTCGAAGATCGCGCCGGTGTAGTAGCCGAGCCCGCGCGCGAGATCGAGGCTGATCTGGACGTGCGGCCCCGCCGGCGTCGCCGCCAGCAGGTCGAACAGCTCGTCCAGCTCGTCGAGCGCCTTGAGCCCGCGCTCGTCGGTGATCTGCTTGCGCACCCGGTGGATCGGCGTCTTCACGCCCTGGGCGATCTGGTTGAGATCGAAGCCGAACAGCGCCTCCCCGTCGGCGGTGAGCACGAGCATCATCAACTTGTTGGCCGCCTCGGTGCCGATGCCCCGCGTCGCCAGCTCGGCGAGCACGCCGCCGTGGCCGAGCTTGTCGAGCTTGTCGAGCGCCACCAGAGCCGCCGCCTCGTGGGCCAGGTCGATGCCGGCGTGGTGCATCATCGCCCGCAGCAGCTGGCGGTGGTTGACGCGGATCTTGAAGTCGGTGAACCCGAGCGCGTGCAGCACCTCGGCGACCGCGCCGCACACCTCGGCCTCGGCGACCAGAGAGCTCGTGCCGGTGACGTCGACGTCGCACTGGTAGAACTCGCGGAACCGGCCCTTGCCCGGGCGATCGGCCCGCCACACCGGCTGGATCTGGTAGCGCTTGAAATACTTGGGGAGGTCGTACTGCGCCGCCACGCGGGCCAGCGGCACGGTGAGGTCGTAGCGCAGCCCCTGGTCGGCGAGCTGCCCCTCGTAGGCCCGCACGTCAGCCCGCGACTCGCGGTTCGCGTCGTCGCCCGCCGCCGCGCGCGCCTCGTCCGAAAGCCCGGCCACCAGCTTGGCCCCCGCCTCGAGCCCGCGCTGGAGCGCGTCGCGCCGGTGCAGCAGGCGATACAGCAGCTGGTCGCCCTCCTCGCCGTACTTGCCGAGCAAGGTGCTGAGGTTCTCGATCGCGGGGGTCTCGAGCGGGACGAACCCGTAGCTGCCGTAGATCCGGCGGACCACGTCGATGACGTGCTGTCGCCGCGCGATGTCGGCGGGCAAGAAGTCACGCATGCCGCTCGGCGGCTTGGTGGAGAGCTTGGGGGCGTTCATGAGGTAGCGGAGGCGCAGCGGTCGGCTCGCCCGCTCATTGCCATGCCAGGACTGTGCCGCCGGCGCAAGACCGTCGCGCCCCGCGCGGTTGTGTGCCAAACAGGAAGCCGTGGGGCCCCGATCGAACCAGCCGCGCGAGCCGCCCCGCGTTTTTCACCCGGTCAGCGACGACGTGGGCCAGAGCGGCCTGCAGTGCTCCGTGATCCACCTCCTGCTCGACCTGCTCGGCGATTACTTCGCGGCCAGGCAGCGCGAGGTGTTCGTCGGGGCCAACCAGTTTTTTTACTACCGGCAGGGTGACCCACGCTCGGTGGTCGCGCCCGACGTGAGCGCCGGCTGAGAGACCTGGGAGCGGCGGGCAACGGGCCGAGCTGGCCGCGATCCGCGGCGGCTGAGCTGCCCTTTCAGCCAGGTCGATTGCCGTGAGGTCGCCGCGCGGCCTGTCCTTCAAGACATGCCGCAACGGCGACCCGACAGACCTGGCCTTTCAGCCAGGCCCGCAGGCTCACGCCTTTGTCAGCGTGATCGCCACCGGCTCGTCGTCGATCGTGTCCTCGAGGACATGTTCGCCCGCCAGCGCCGTCTCCGGACCTACCACTTGCAGCGCGTCCGCGCGGGTCTCGCTGCGGATCTCCGCCGCGTGGGTCGCGTCGGCCAGGGCTGCCGCCAGCTCGCCGCTGCAGCGGAAGGTCACCACGATGCGCTCGTTCATCTCGAGGTCGTGGTCGCGCCGGAGGTCCTGCACGCGCTTCGTCAGCTCGCGGGCCAGGCCCTTGCGGCGCAGCGCCGGGGTCTGGGTGGTGTCGAGCACCACCGTCACCCCGGCCTCGTGCGCGACCACCAGGCCCGGACGCGGCGTGCGGGTCAGCAGCACGTCCTCGAGGCCGAGCGCCTCGCCCTCGACCTCGACGCGGCCCTCGGCGAGGAACCGGCGCAGGGCCGCCTGGTCGAGCGTCTGCACCGCCGCCGCGACCGCCTTCATCTTGCCGCCGAGGCGCTTGCCCAGCGTCTTGAAGTTGGCCTTGGCGCCGAGCTCGACCAGCGCGCTGTCGTCGGCCGAGGCCGCGACCTCCTCGACGTTGAGCTCGCCCTTGAGCTCCTCCTGCACCGCCGGGTCAGCGAAGCGGGCCAGCTCCTCCGCGCGCTCGTGCACGATCGTCAGCCGCGCCAGCGGCCGGCGCACGTTGATGCGCTCGCGCTCGCGCAGGCCGAGGCCGAGGCCGACGACCTGGCGCTGGGCCGCGACCTCGCGCTCGAGCGCCTCGTCGCGGGCGAACGCGGCGGCCTCGGGGAAGCGGGTGAAGTGCACGCTCTCCTCGCCGGCCGCCGCCAGGCCCGCGTCGACCACCAGCCGCTGATAAAGATGCTCGGTGAAGAACGGCATCACCGGCGCCATCGCCCGCGCGATCGTCACCAGCGCCCGGTAGAGCGTCGCGTAGGCGCGCTGCTTGTCGACATCGGCCGGGTTGTTGGCGCGCCAGTAGCGACGCCGGCCGCGGCGGATGTACCAGTTGTTGAGGTCGTCGCAGATCTCGAGGAAATGCGGGACCAGGTTGGACAGCTCGTAGGCCTCGTACTCGCGGGTGAGGTTGTCGAGGAAGCCGCCGACGCGCGAGGTGATCCAGCGGTCGAGCGGGTGCTCGAGCGGCTGCGCCTCGAGGTCGGCGGCCGTCGGCGCCCAGCCGTCGGCCAGCGCGTAGGTGGTGAGGAAGTAGTACGCGCTCCACAGCGGCAAGATCGCCAGGCGGACCGTGTCCTTGACGCACTCGCCGGTCAGGTCGTTGGCGTCCCGGCCGAACTTCATCGGCTCGCCGCGGACCACCGCGCTGTTGATCAGGTAGGCGCGCAGGGCGTCGGCGCCGAAGCTGTCGATCACGCCCGCCGGGTCCGGGTAGTTCTTGAGCCGCTTCGACATCTTCTTGCCGTCGGCGGCGAGGATCAGCCCGTTGACGATCACGTTCTTGAACGCCGGCCGGCCGAACAGCGCAGTCGAAAGCACGTGCAGGGTGTAGAACCACCCGCGGGTCTGATCGAGGCCCTCGGCGATGAAGTCGGCCGGCAGGTTGTCCTCGACGTAGGCCCGCTTGTCGGCGTCGAACGGGTAGTGGTTCTGCGAGTAGGGCATGCTGCCCGACTCGAACCAGCAGTCGAAGACCTCGGAGATCCGTCGGTAGGTGCCGCCGCCCGGCGCGGGCCAGCGGATGCCGTCGACGTTCTCGCGGTGGAGGTCGACGAGGCTGCCGGGGTCGAGGCCGGCGAGGCGCTCGAGCTCGCCGACGCTGCCGATGCAGATCATGTCCGCGGGGTCGCGATCGTTGCGCCACACCGGCAGCGGCGTGCCCCAGTAGCGGTTGCGGCTGAGGTTCCAGTCGCGCGCGTTCTCCAGCCAGTTGCCGAACCGGCCGCTGCCGACGTGCTCGGGGACCCACCGGATCTTCTTGTTGTTGGCGACCAGCTCGTCGCGCATGCCCTCCACGCGCATGAACCACGTCGAGAGCGCCATGTAGATCAGCGGCTGCTCGGTGCGGTAGCAGTGCGGGTACGGGTGGACGATCGTGTCCTGGTCGACGACCTTGTGCTCGCGCTTGAGGCGGTCGACGATCGGCTTGTCGGCGTCCTTGACGAACAGGCCGGAGAACTCGCCGACGCGGTCGTCGAAGATGCCCGAGAGGTTGACCGGGCAGACGATCGGCAGGCCGTTGGCCTGGCCGACCTGGTAGTCGTCCTCGCCGAACGCCGGGGCCTGGTGGACGATGCCGGTGCCGCTGTCGGTCGACACGTAGGTCGCGCCGAGCACCTTGAAGCACCAGCGCCCGCCGTCAGGCCGCTCGCGCAGCTCGGCGAAGAACGGCAGCAGCGGCGCGTAGGGGCGGCCGACCAGGTCCTTGCCCTTGAGGCGCGCGAGCTCCTCGGTGGCGCCGACGCGGCCGCGCTGCTGGTAGTCGGCGAGGCGACCGGGCTCGAGGTACGCGACCTCGCCGGTGTCGACCACGCGGACTTTGACGTAGTCGATGTCGGGGTGGACCGCGAGCGCCAGGTTGCTCGGCAAGGTCCACGGGGTCGTGGTCCACGCCCACAGGTTCGCGTCCTCGTCCTCGAGGCGGAAGCGGACCGTGAGGCTCGGGTCCTGGCGCCGCTTGTGGCCCTCCTTGCGGGTCACCGGGTCCTTCTCTTGCGGGCCCTGGGCGACCTCGAAGTTGGACAGCGGGGTGCCCAGCGCCGGCGACACCGGCTGGACGCGGTAGCCCTCGTAGATGAGGCCCTTCTGCCACAGCTGGCCGAAGCACCACCACACGGACTCCATGAACGTGAAGTCCATGGTCTTGTAGTCGTCGCGGAAATCGACCCATCGGCCCATGCGACCGACGACCTTCTCCCACTCGGAGGTGAAGCGGAGGACGCCGGCGCGGCAGGCCGCGTTGAACTGCGGCACGCCGTAGCCCTCGATGTCCGCCTTGCCGTGGAGGCCGAGCTCGCCCTCGACGAGGCTCTCGATCGGCAGGCCGTGGCAGTCCCAGCCGAACCGGCGCTCGACGCTCCGCCCGCGCATGAACCAGAACCGCGGCACGATGTCCTTGATCGTGCCGGCCAGGAGATGGCCGTAGTGAGGAAGCCCGGTGGCGAACGGCGGGCCGTCGTAGAACACGAACGCGGGCCGGTCCGAGCCGTCGGCGCGCGTGGTGGTGCGCAAACTCTTGCCCTCGATGTCCCCGTCGCGCCAAAATTGGAGGATCTCCTGCTCGAGGCGCGGGAGGTCGAGCTGCGAATTGGGCCTCAAGAACGGGGAAGCGGGCTTCGGGGCGGACATACGGCCTGACTGCCTGCATGGCTCGCCCGCGGCCACAGGTCAAGTCCCCGCCGCGGGCGCGGCGAGGACGCCCTGCGCGCCGTGAAACCCGACCGGCTTCGGACCCGTCTCAGGCAAGCCTGCCGCGACGTTGTCGACACGCTCACGGCTGGGTATCCTGTCCCTCACCCCTCGCGAGGCCCTCCGGACCATGACCATGAAACACCTCACTTCCGCTCTCTTCCTCGTCGCCCTCACGGGCGCGGCCTGCGGCGACGACACCAACGCCACCACCGACTCGGGCGGCGATGCAGAGCGCAAGCCCCAGGTCGGCGAGTGGAAGAAGGAGGTCGACGCGCTGCCGTTCCCGCTGAGCGGCGACGCCCGGATCACGACGCTGACGATCGGCCGCAAGGAGTACGACGAGAACTTCGCCAACCGCGGCAACATCGAGGTCCTGTTCGATCACCCCGAAGAGACGATCACCATCGAGACCCGCAAGTACGTGTTCGGCGACAGCATCGACCGCGATAACACGTTCGACAAGCTGTCGCTGTGGGCCTTCGTCAGCTCGGGCAACCCGACCAAGCCCGAGTCGCAGTCCGACGCCACGGACTGCTCCTCGAACACGTGGAAGGACAACTGCGCGATCTTCGCCTACTACGACGGCAAGTCGCAGCCCGAGCGCTCCGGCATGGACTTCCGCGTCCACCTGCCGACCGGCTACCGCGGCAAGCTGTTCGTCAGCACCGAAGACAACACCACCGAGCAGTCGTACCCGCGCCGCGGCAACATCACGATCGACAACCTCTGCACCCACGGCGACGTGGCGATGGAGGCCGGCTGGGCCAAGATCAAGATGTGCCGCGAGCTGACGCCGGCGCCGGCCTGTCCGCCCGCGGGCATCGCGGACTGCGAGAATTGGGCCGAGGGCGCGTGGTCCAAGGACTGCCAGTGCGGCGACGGCAGCCTGTTCGGCCAGCTGATCGTGCGGGCGCCCCAGCCGTGGGCGGCCAACATCACGATCGACATCCCGGAGACGGTGTGGATGAACACCACGCTGAAGAACACCGAGGTGATGAAGCCGCACGACTGCAAGCCGACGATCACGGCCTGCAACGGCGCCAACTGCGTCGACAACACCGACGACGTGTACTCGCCGTCGGCCGAGTTCAACTACCCGAGCAAGGAAGCTCCGTCGGGCGCCGGCTTCAACGTCACCGTCGAGAGCGGCGGCTGCACCAAGATCCCGTTCGTCGACGACCCGAAGAAGTGGAAGCCGGAGAGCGAGGGCGAGCCGGGCGAGGAGCTGCGCGGCCTGCTCGACGTCTGCAGCGGCTGCCTGTGATCGCCTGACCCTCGGGACAGGTCCCAGCGAGCGCGTCGCCCCCAGGCGGCGCGCTCTTCGCTTTCTCGTCGGAGGTCATTTAGTAGCGAGACGGGACGTCGCCTCGCCGCGAATCTCTGTCCCGAAGGACAGGCGCGACCTCACCGCTCGGGCAGCGCCGCGATCGCCTCGGCGTGGCGGCCCTCGCCGACCACGTAGATCATCTCGGTGTTGCGCAGGTGGCTGACGCGGCCGACCTTCTCGCCGCGCGGGCTGTAGATCCCGATCTGGGCCCCGACGTAGCGCTTGTAGTCGAACGAAAGCACCCGCACCGGACCACGGCGGGCCAGCAGCGCCTCCAGCTCGGGGCGGCTCAGGTAGCCCTCGTCGCTGAACGAGACCACCATCAGCGGCGCTCGCACGGCGTCGATCAGCGCCTCCATGCTGGCGCGGATCTTGGTGCGGGCGTTGAACGGGCTGCGGCGCTCCTGGCAGTCGATGCGCTTGCGCGCGATCCCGTAGGCCTCGGGCGCGTCGCCGCGCACGATCGTCTCCCACACGTGGTAGTTGCCGAGGTACGAGTGTTGATTGTAGGGCGGGTCGAGGTAGGCGAGGTCGGCCTCGAGCACCGCCGCTGCCGCGACCGCGTCGAGCCCGTGCGCCTGGCCTTTCCCCCATGTCGCGCGGGACAGGACCTCCGGGACACGCAGCTCGAGGTCGCCGTGGGCGCGGGCGGCCCACGACTTGAGGTAGGCCATCTGCACGCCGGTGGTCGAGTCGACGCGGTCGGCGGCCTCGATGAGGGCGACCAGCAGCACCGCCTCGAGCTCGGGCGCCAGGCCCTTGGCGGCGATCGCCCGGCGGATGGCGTCGATGCGGGCCCCGTTCTTCGGCTGGAAGAAGCGGGCCTCCTCGCAGAACGTGCGGGTCACGTAGCCGGGCTCGCCGGGCAGGGCGTTGAACTCGGTGACCAGGCGGCGGACATCCTCGACCACGTCCTCGCGGTCGGCCTCGACGTAGCAGCGGGCCAGCGTCTCCGCGTACTTGTTGTGGTCGTTGGCGAGCACGCGGTAGCCCGCGGCCTTGAGCGCGTGCCCGACCCGAGATGTCCCGGAGAACAGGTCGATCACCGTGCGGACCTCGGGCAGGCCGCGCACGATTCGCAAGATCTGCGGGATCAGCAGCCGCTTCGAGCCGAGGTACTTGATCACTTCTTCTTGGTGCTCTTGGCCGGCGCCGGAGCCGGCTCCTTGGCCGCCGGCTTCTGCGTCTCCTGCACCCCGAGCTTGGCGGCGGCGCCGGAGTTGGCGTCCTCGCGGTCGAAGCAGAGGTCGCCGTTGTCCCGCTTGAGCAGGTCGATCTGGTCCTTCGCCGCCTTCTGGTACTGCGCCGGCGCGGTCGACTTGGGCCGGTTCAGCGCCTCGAAGTAGGCGATCGCGTTCTTGCACTGGCCGAGCTTGGCGAACCCGAGGCCCGAGTAGTAGAGCGCGTCGCTGACGACCGGCGCCTCGGCGTGGTCCTGGATGATCTTGTAGAAGATGCCGAGGGCGCTCTTGTAATCGCGCTCGCTGTAGAACGTCAGGCCGACCTTGAAGTCGGCGTCGGGCAGCTTGGGGTCGCCCGGGTAGCGCGAGATGAAGGTGCGGAACAGGGTGCGCGCCTGCTTGAAGTCCTTGCGCTGCAGCCGGCGGTCGGCCTCGGCCCACAGCTCGTCCTTGCCCTCGGGGATGTTGGTCGCCTCGTTGAGCTTCTCTTCGAGCTTCTTGAGCCGCTCGTCGATGTCGGCGCGCAGCTCGAGCAGCGCCTGCTGGGTCGACGACGCCACCAGCTCGGCGTTCTCGGTCGACCCGCGCAGCTGCTGGGTGTCCTGCTCGACGACGTCCATGCGCACGCCGATGCCGGCCTGGCTGCCGCGCAGCAGCGCCTCGGCCTGGTCGAGCTTGGCTTGCAGCTCGGCGAGCTTCGTGTCGGCCTCGACGACCTTCTCGTCGAGCTCCTTGCTGCGATCGATCGTCTGGGTCTCGATCTTGTCGACCTTCTTGGCGAGGTCGTCGTGTTCGGCTTTGAGGGTGAGGCAGCCTGGCGCGACGAGAGCGGCCGCGAGCAGGCTCGCGACCGCCCTTGGGCGTCCGAGGCCGCCGAGGAGTCGGCGGCGCGGGTTCATCATGGAGTCTTTCGGGTACCGTGCGGGACGGTGAGCGTCACTGGTAGATGAAGTCGACGCGGCGGTCTTCCTTCATGCTGCCGTCGTCGGTCCCGGTCGCCTCGAGGTCGCCCTTGGACACGACGGTCATGCGCGAGGGGTCGACGCCGAGGTTCTGCAGGAACTCCTTGACCGTCACGCCGCGCTTGTCGGTGAGCATGATGTTGTACTCCTCGGTGCCGCGCGAGTCGGCGTGCGCCTCGAGGATGAGCTGGGCCTGGTTGCTCTGCAGGCAGGCCGCGAGCGCCTTGAGCTTCTCCTGGTCGGCCGGCTCGGGGTTCGGGTTGTCGAACCCGAAGTAGATCTTCGGGACATCCGGGCACGGGTTGGTGCCGCCGCCCATGCTGCCCGAGAACTCGCAGGCGCCCGCGTTGCAGATCTCGTCCATCGCGCACTGGTCGTCGGTCTGGCAGCCGCCCGAGCCGCCCGAGCCCTGCGAGTTGCAGCGGCCGGAGCCGATGTCGCACGTGCCGGGCTGGCAGTCGAAGTCCTCCGAGCAGGCCGCGCACGCGCCGGCCTTGCACACGAGGCCGTTGGTGCACTCGATCGTCTGCTGGCACGGCGCGCCCACGCCCTCGCCGCCGCCGGTGCCGGCCAGCGCCGGGTCCTGGCAGCGGAAATCGGAGCACTTCCACGCCGTCCCGTTCGGCCCCTTGGTGGCGCAATCGGCGTCGGTCTTGCAGTTCTGGCACTGCTTGTCGACGCACTTCTCGTCGAGGTCGACGTTGCAGTGCTTGTCCTTCTTGCAGGCCGGGTAGACCGGCGGCTTGCAGGCAGCGCTGCCGAGCGCGACAAAGCCCAAACCGAGAGCGAGCAGGTGGGGTTGGATGCGGGAGAACATGGCGCGCATGAGGGGCGACTCCGGGGAGGCAGTGTTTCTCGAGGCCGAGGGGCCGGGGAGACAAGGTTCAGGGCGAAGGCCGTGAAGCGAGTGGCCGAAGGCCGTGAAGCGAGTGGCCGAAGGGCCGGGGGGAAAGCGTGTGGGCCAAAGGGCCGTGGAGAGCGAGAGGCCAGGGAGCTCTGGCGTGGACGGAGGCCGGAGGCAAACTGTCGTGCGGGGGTCCGGGAAGCAAATTTCCGGCGAAACTTCCGTCTGGCGGGCCAAGGGATACCGAGCGGTGCGAGGGGTGTCAACCGCACGGGCGGGCGACCCGGCGCCGGACCGAGCCGCGGGGGCCAGGGCCCCGGTGGGCCTCGCCGCCGGTTCGCAGAGGCCGCACCGGGCGGCCGCAGAGGTCGCCTGCATGCGGCCGGGCCGGCCAGGTCACGCCCCCCCGGCTTTTGCTTCGGGGCCGCGTCTGGCATGGTTCGCGGCGATGGTCGCCAAGGTCAGCCCCGCCGCCTCGGACAACAAGACGATGTTCGAGATCTACCGCGAGTCCGACTATAATCGCGCGTTTCATTTCGTCTTCTTCACCGACCTCGACGAGCACAACCGGGGCAAAGAGATCGCCCGCGCAGCGGCCGGAGAGACGGTGTTCCACGGGTTCGTCGCCGACGAGCGCAAGGATGCCGCCCGCGCCGAGATCGAGGCGATCGTCGACGAGCTCAACGCGATGGACGAGGACACCGCCGGCATGCCGGAGGCCGATATCCGGCGCCGACTCGGCCAATTCCTGGTCCCCTGAGCCCATGCGCTCGCGCCTGCTCCACCGCGTCGGCCTCCGCGCGCTGCCCGCGAGCCTCGCCGCCCTCGCCTGCGCCCCTGTCGACGACGCAATCCCCGTCGACCTGTCCGCCGACTACGACGGCCTGGTGTTGACCGACGCCCCCAGCGCCGTGGCCCACCTGGCCTGGCACGCGCCCCGCGCGGACTGCCCCCTCGCCTACCGCGTCCGCATCGACGAGACCTTCCCGCCCGGCCTGGCCGAGTTCCTCCACGCCCAGCCGGAGCGCAGCGAGTCGCTGCTGGTGCTCGGCTGGGGCGTGCAGTCCACGGCTGACCGAGAGAACATGACCGAAGGGCAAGGTTCGCAAGGACCTGTCCCCAAGGGCAGGCCGTTCGTCGGCCAATTGACGTACCGCGGGCCCAAGTCGGCCGGCCGCGAGCTGCTGCGCGAGTGGGCCGCCTCGGCCGAGTTGGTCGGCCCGGGCTCGCCCGACGCGGCCTGCTACGAGCGCACGTGGGACCCGGTCGAGGACGCGCTGGCGCTGGGGTTCCCGCAGCTGCCGGGCCGCCACACCCGCGTCGGCGAGGTCTGGCGCGGCGCCCGGGTCGAGGGCCGCTGCAACCGCTCGGCCTGCGTCGACCCCGAGAGCGGCGCCGGCGGGGCCGCGGCCCACGAGCGCCCGTGCGCGACGATGTCGTGGCGCGAGCGCCTGGTCGGCCTCTACGCGCTGGCCGGCGCCGGCGGCGAGGTCACCACGGTGGCCCAGATCGCCGGGTTTTGGAGCGACGGCCAGCCGCTCGACAAGGGCGTGTGGAGCGAGCGGACCGTGCTGGTCGACGCCGACCACGGCCGCCCGCTGCGCGCCGAGGTGTTCGTCCACCACAACTTCACCGGGATCGAGCGGCACGTCGTGATCGACGCGGTCGACACCTGTCCCGGAGGACTGGTCGCGGCCGGCTGGGCCGCACCACAGGCCGTCGTCGACGAGCGGGCCGCCCTCACGGCCGCGCTGGAACGCGCGACTCAACGCAAGCGTTAGGGGTCCATGGACAAGATCGTCATCCACGGCGGCGCACGACTCGCGGGCGAGCTGCAGGTCCTCGGGGCCAAGAACGCCGCCCTCCCGCTCCAGTGCGCCGCCCTCCTCGGCGACGGGCCGACCACGTATCGCCACGTGCCCCGCCTGTCCGACGTGCAGACGATGAACGAGCTGCTGGTGGGCCTCGGCTGCGCGGTCGAGGGCGACCGCACGCTGACCATCGACCCGACGGGGGTCCAGGACGGGCCCAAAGAGGCGCCCTACGAGCTGGTCAAGACCATGCGCGCCTCGGTCACGGTGATGGGCCCGCTGATCGGCCGCCACGGCTTCGCCCGCGTGTCGCTGCCCGGCGGCTGCGCGATCGGGGCCCGGCCCATCGACCAGCACCTGCGCGGCTTCGAGGCCCTCGGGGCCAAGATCCACATGTCGCACGGCTACGTCGAGATCAAGGCCAAGCGGCTCCGCGGCGCCCGCATCAACTTCGACATGTGCACCGTCGGCGGCACGCAGAACGTGATGATGGCCGCCGCCCTGGCCAAGGGCACCAGCGTGCTCGAGAACGCCGCCCGCGAGCCCGAAGTGCAGGAGCTGGCGGTCGTGCTCGGCAAGATGGGCGCGAAGATCGCGGGGGCGGGATCTTCGACGATCGAGATCGAAGGCGTCGACACGCTGCACGGGATCGACCACGCGATCTTGCCCGACCGCATCGAGGCCGGGACCTTCGCCATCGCCGCCGCGATCACCGGGGGCGACCTCCTGCTCCTCGATGCTCCGTCGTCCCACATGCACGCGGTCATCGCCAAGCTCGAGGAGGCCGGCGCCGAGTGCCGGGTCGAGCCCGAGGGCCTGCGCGTGATCGGCCCGGACGAGCTCGCCCCGATCGACCTCGTCACCCGCCCGCACCCCGGCTTCCCGACCGACATGCAGGCGCAGATGATGGTCCTGGCGACGCTCGCGCGCGGCCAGAGCGTGATCACCGAGACCATCTTCGAGAACCGGTTCATGCACGTGCCCGAGCTGTGCCGCCTCGGCGCAGACATCCACGTCAACGGCAACGTCGCCGTGATCCGCGGCAAGGCCCGCTACACCGGCTCGATCGTGATGGCCACCGACCTGCGCGCCAGCGCCTGCCTGGTGCTGGCCGGGCTGGTCGGCCAGGGCAAGACGGAGATCCGCCGGGTCTACCACCTCGACCGCGGCTACGAGACCATCGAGAAGCGCCTGCGCAAGGTCGGCGCCAAGATCCGCAGGTACCATGGCGCCCCGAGCTGACGGCCTCACCCTGGCCCTCCCCAAGGGCCGGATCCTCAAGCAGGCGCTACCGCTGCTGCGCCGGGTCGGGATCGACCTCACGGCCGCGTGGGAGGGCGAACACGACCGCCGGCTGCTGTTCGAGCTGCCGGCGGCCCGCGGCCTGGCCGGCGGCGTGCGCGTGCTCCTGGTCAAGCCGGTCGACGTGCCGACCTACGTCGAGCACGGGGTGGCCGACGTCGGCGTCGCCGGGGCCGACACCCTGGGCGAGGAGGCCCGCGACCTCTACGAGCCGCTGGACCTCGGCATCGGCGCCTGCCGGCTGGCGATCGCGGAGCCCGCCGCGCGCCCGACCCCGCTCCGCCGCGGCATGAGCCTCCGGGTGGCCACGAAGTACCCCCGCCTGACCCTGAACCATTATCGCTCCAAGGGGGTCCAGCCGGAGATCATCCCCCTGTTCGGGTCGGTCGAGCTCGGGCCCATCACCGGCCTGTCGGACCAGATCGTCGATCTGGTGGAGAGCGGCGAGACGCTCCGGCAAAATAACTTGCGGGAGGTCGAGACCATCCTGTACGTGACAAGCCGGCTCATCGTGCACCCGGCCAGCCTCAAGCTCAAGCAGGCGCCCATCACCGCGCTCATCGCCGCCCTCCGTGACGCGCTCGCGACCGAAGGGTCCGCGTCCGCCGCTCGCAACGATTCGCCTGCTCGACCCACCGGGTCTGAAGGGACCGCATGAGCAAACCCGACGACCCAGCACTCGTCCGCGCCGCGGTGCTCCAGCGCCTCAAGGTCCACGTCCGCATCGCCCAGCAGGGTCTGGCGCCGACGCCCGACCAGCGGCGCCGCCTGGCCGCCTCGCTGCCGGAGTTGGTCGCGTTCGGCGACCGCCGCTACGCCCAGTGCCACGCCGTGCTCGACTGGGACCACCGTTTGCCCAGCGACGCGGCGGTGCTGCGGCTTTATCTGTCGTACACCGACCGCGAGGCCGGCGCGATCGAGAGCGCCCTCAAGTCGCGCGACCGCGAGATCGACGCTGGCAACCTCTACCCCGAGTTCGACGTGCCGGACTACGCCGACGTCGACGCCAGCGAGTCGTACGTCGCGGTCCTGAAGCCAGGCACCCACGAGGTCGGCGACCTGCGGTTCTTCAGCGACTGGCGCAAGGGCGTCCACCAGTCGGTCGCCCGCGAGGCCGTCGCGGCCGTGCGCACCAGCCCCAGCTACGAGCGCTCGATGCGGGAGCGCAGCCACGACAACCTCGGCCCGCCGGTGGTGATCGGCTGGACCCCGCCGTGCCTGGCCCAGAGCAAGCACTGGGCGATCGAGGTGTGGCTGCTGGTCGACTTCGACGGCCACGTCGGCCGCGCCCACGTGTTCATGGTCGACAGCAAGTCGCACCTGGTCACCCGCGAGTACTTCACCGAGGTCCAGATCGGCTGACCTCGGAGACATGTCCCCTCGGGCATGCCGCATCGAGCATGCCCTGGGGGACATGTCCGCCAGGACAGCCTAGCTGTCCTGGATCTTGATCGTCCGGCAGCTCTCGCCGGCGATCTTCGGCATCTTGAGGGTCAGCACGCCCTTCTCGAGGTGGGCGTCGGCGGCGCTCGAGTCGACGTGGCACGGCAGCTCGACCCGGCGGATGAACGAGCCGAAGCTGCGCTCGTGGTAGAAGTAGTTCTCGTTGTCGTCGCGCAGCTCCTCGCGCTTCTCGCCGCGCAGGGTCAAGATGTTGCCCTCGACGCTGCACTCGACGTCCTTGCCGTCGAGGCCGGGGACCTCGGCGCGGACCATGATGCAGTCGCCGCAGTCGCTGACGCTGAGCATGGGGTAGTTGCCGACCTGTTCGAAGCCGAGCGGGAAGCGGCCGAACACGCGGTCGAACATGCGGTGCATGTCCTGCTGGAACGGCGACATCGGCGACGTCGGCGACGTCGGCGACATCAGGTTGCTGGCAGGTTGATTCTTCTTCCAGGGGAGCAGCGACATGATCATCTCCTCAGCGCGGAGAACCATGGGCCGGACCCTCTCGCCCGCAAACGCAAAAATTTTGCGCGTGCGGGCCGAACTAAGCCGTCAGCGACCGACCACGCGGCCGCCGTGGACCACCGCGTCGATGAGCGGCGAGCCGGCGTGATAGACGAGGTCGCGGAAGTCGCCGGTCGCCAGCAGCACCAGATCGCCGGCCAGCCCGACCTCGACGCGGCCGCGCTCGCCGTGCAGGCCGAGCGAGGCCGCCGCGTTGTGGGTCGTCGCCGTCAGCGCCTCGGCGGGCGACAGCCGGTTGCCGTAGCAGGCCAGCGCCAGCACCGTCGACAGCGACTCGAGCGCGCACGAGCCCGGGTTGCAGTCGGTCGCCACCGCCACCGCCACGCCCGCCTTCACCAGCGCGCGCCCGTCGGCGAAGCCCTTGCCGAGCACCAGCGAGGTGCCGGGCAGCAGCGTCGCCACCACCCCGGCGTCACGCAGCGCCGCCCGCTCGACGTCGTCGAGGTGCAGCAGGTGGTCGGCCGAGCGGGCCCCGAACTCGGCCGCCAGCAGCGCCCCGCCGGTGTGGCCGAACTCGTTTGCGTGCAGGCGGATCGGCAGGCCCAGCGCGCGGGCGCGGAGCAAGATCTGCCGCGTCTCCTCGGGCGTGAACGCCCCGCGGTCGCAGAACACGTCGCAGAAGTCGGCCAGCCCCGCCGCCACGACCGCCGGCAGCACCTCGTCGCCGACCCGGCGCACGAACTCCTGCCGCCCCTCCGGCCGGTCGCGCAGCTCGGCCGGCAGCGCGTGCGCGGCCAGGCAGGTGGTGACCACGCGAACACCTGTCTCTTCAGCCAGGCGCCGCGCGACCCGCAGCTGGCGCAGCTCGGTCTCGAGGTCGAGCCCGTAGCCGCTCTTGATCTCGACCGCGGTGGTGCCGGCCCGGACCATGCGCCGCAGCCGGGTCGCGCTCTCGGCCAGCAGCGTGTCCTCGTCGCGCTCGCGAGTCTTGCGCACGCTGGAAAGAATCCCGCCGCCGGCGGCGAAGATCGCCTCGTAGTCGGCGCCGGCCAGCCGCATCTCGAGCTCGTCCTTGCGATCGCCGCCCCACACCAGGTGCGTGTGGCTGTCGACCAGCCCCGGCAGCAGCGCGCGCCCGCGGCAGTCGAGCTCGACGGCGCCGGCCGGAACCCGCTCGGGCTTCAGCTCGGCGTCGGGCCCGGCCCAGGCGATCGTCCCGGCGCGCACGACCACGCTCCAGCCCTCGCGCACGCCGAGCGCGGCCATCTCGGCGCCGGCGCGCGGCCTGTCCTTCGGGCCATCCGCGAGCGTGTACACCCGCGCCGCCGCGCGCAGCAGCAGGTCGCCGCTCATCGCCCGTCCTCGAAGGTCGTGCGGCCGGGCACGCGCACGTCGTGCTCGCGGGCGAACTGGAGCGCCTCGTCGTAGCCGGCGTCGACGTGGCGGACCACGCCCATGCCCGGGTCGGTGGTCAGCACCCGCTGCAGCCGCCGCTCGGCGCTCGCGGTGCCGTCGGCGACCACGACCATGCCCGCGTGCAGGCTGTAGCCCATGCCGACGCCGCCGCCGTGGTGCACGCTGACCCACGTCGCGCCGGCGGCGACGTTGATCATCGCGTTGAGGATCGGCCAGTCGCCGATCGCGTCGGAGCCGTCCTTCATGCCCTCGGTCTCGCGGTTGGGCGAGGCCACGCTGCCGCAGTCGAGGTGGTCGCGGCCGATCACGATCGGCGCCTTGACCTTGCCGGTGCGCACCAGCTCGTTGAAAAGCAGCCCCGCCCGCTCGCGCTCGCCGTAGCCGAGCCAGCAGATCCGCGCCGGCAGGCCCTGGAACTTGACCTGCGCGCGCGCCAGCTCGATCCACCGCCGCAGCCCGGCGTTGTCGGGGAACAGCTCCAGCACCGCACGGTCGGTCACCGCGATGTCCTCCGGGTCGCCCGACAGCGCCGCCCAGCGGAACGGGCCCTTGCCCTCGCAGAACAGCGGGCGGATGTACAGCGGCACGAAGCCCTTGATCTCGAACGCGTCGTCGACCCCGGCGCGGACCGCCTGGGCGCGGATGTTGTTGCCGTAGTCGAACGCGATCGCGCCCCTGTCCTGCATCGCCCGCATCGCCGCCACGTGGCGGCCCATCGCGTCGACGCTGCGGCGCACGTACTCCTCGGGGTCGCTGCGGCGCAGCTCGTCGGCTGCCTCGAGGGACATGTCGTCGGGGACATATCCGTGAAGCTCGTCGTGGGCCGAGGTCTGGTCGGTGACGACGTCGGGGATCACCCCGCGGCGGACCAGCTCCGGCAGCACGGTGGCGCAGTTGCCGAGCAGACCGACCGACAGCGGCTCTTTGGCCTTGCGGGCGGCGTCGAGCCAGCGCAGCGCCTCGTCGAGGTCGGTCGTGCTGCGCATCAGATACTTGTGCTGCAGCCGGCGCTCGATGCGTTGCGGGTCGACGTCGACGCACAGGATCGCCGCGCCGTTCATGGTCGCCGCCAGTGGCTGGGCCCCGCCCATCCCGCCGAGCCCGCCGGTGACCACCAGTCGCCCGCGCAGATCGCCGCCGAAGTGGGTCTGCCCGCACGCCGCGAACGTCTCGAACGTGCCTTGAAGGATCCCCTGCGTGCCGATGTAGATCCAGCTACCGGCCGTCATCTGCCCGTACATCGTCAGCCCGAGCGCGCTCAGCCGCTCGTGCTCCGCCAGCGTCGCCCACTTCGGCACCAGCAGGCTGTTGGCCAGCAACACCCGCGGCGCGTCCTCATGGGTTTTAAAGATCGCCTGGGCCCGACCGCTCTGGACCAGCAGGGTCTCGTCGGCCTCGAGGCTCCTCAGGCTGGCGACGATCCGGTGGTAGTCGGGCCACGAGCGGGCCGCCTTGCCGGTGCCGCCGTAGACCACCAGGTCTTGCGGGCGCTCTGCCACCTCGGGGTCGAGGTTGTTCATCAACATGCGCAGGGCGGCCTCCTGCGGCCAACCCTTGCACGACAGCGCGGTGCCGCGCGGCGCGCGGATCTCGGGGGCGTTCATGGTGCCCGAGGGTAGCAAGCCCACGCCGCCCCGGCGGCCCGCGCGGGCGTGACTTTGTCGGCGGCACGGCCTGCGCAGGCCGTGCCCGCCCGGCCTCAGCCCGGGTTGCAGAAATACAGGGCCTGGACCTTGCCTGTCTCTTTGAGCATGTCGCAGGCCGCGCCGCACAGCGTGACCTCGGTGTGCGGCACGCTCCACACGTAGCCGTCCTCGGCGCAGCTGGCGACCTCGGGCACCGGCTGGCCGTCGATCCACACCTCGAACAGCTCCGGCTCACTCGGGGCCGGGTCGACCGCGATCACGCACGACAGCGTGTCCTTCACGATCTGCTGGATCGCCGCCTGCAGCTCGTTCTGATTGGCGGTCTGGTAGAAGGGCTCGGGGCCGGGCTTGGGCTTGCCGCCGGCGAGCGCGAGGGTCGACAGTTGCTCGCTGGTGGAGGGGTCGACGTCGATGCCGACCACGTAGGTCGGGATGCCGAAGTCATTGAAGGTCTCCTCGACGGCGGCCTGGGCCTCGAGGAAGTTCTCGCCCTGGCAGGTGTCGGAGATCTCGCCGTCGGCGACGAGGATGGCGAACCGCTGCAAGCCCGGATCGAGGGTCTTGAGGTACTCGTAGCCGCGCTTCAGGCCGGTCTCCATCGGCGTGCCGCCGAGCACCGCGAAGCCGGCCGCCGGGATGCCGGCCAGCACCGCGGCCGCGTTCATCGCCGCGATCGGGACCTCGACGCCCGGGGTGACCTCGCAGGCGCCGACGTTCACGAACGAGCCGGCGTCGATCTTCGGGTACAGCTTCACGCCGAAGTGAACCTCCTCGTCGAAGGTCGTCACCACGCCTTCGACGACCTGGTGGAGGCTGGTCCAGCGGGTCACCTCGGCGGTCTGCGGCTTGGCGTCGTGGTCCCACTTCTCCATCGACATCGAGCCCGACTTGTCGAGGATCAGCAGCACGCTCGGCGGCACTGGCACGACCTCGGTCTCCTCGCTGTCGCAAGGGATCTTGTCGGGCATGGTGGTGCCGACGCTGGTGCCGCTCGGGTCGCCGGTGGTGGTGGTCGTCGTCGAGGTGCCGGGCTCGGTCGTCGAGGTCGTCGGCTCCGGGCCGGTGGTCGGCACGACCGGGCCGGTGGTCGTGCCGGAACCGCTGGCGGTCCCGTCCGTCTCTGTCTCTTCGGACATGGTCGAAGAGACAGTCTCGCCGCCGGTCGGATCGGTGGCCGCGCCGGTGGTGGCGGTGGTCGGCTGGTTGCCGACGGACAGGCCGGAGCTGCTCCCGTTGGAGTCGCCACAGGCGAGGGGTACGCTCACGAGCGGGAGCAGGAGCGCGAACGCGCGGGCGTTCGAGAGGGCGATCGGCGTCATGGGCAACCTCCGGGCGGACTCATCATGCGCGATAGCGTGACGCTCGGCCACGCCGTTCGCGGGCCTCCAGCACACGCGGCGAGGCCGCGGCGCGGACCCGCGCGTGCGCCGGGGTCCGGGGTCCGATAAGGTGGTCGGCATGTTGCGGTCGCCGCTCCGCCGCGCCTTCGCGGCGCTCTCGCTCGCCATCCCGCTCGGGTGCACCGACGACACCACCACGACCCTGGCGAGCGCCAGCGAGGTCACCAGCACGGGGATCGGCACCGACGGCACCGCGACCGACACGGACGGCCCGGTCCCCACCACCGGCGTCGGCACCACGACCACCGGCCCCGACCCGACCACCGGCCCGGTCCCCACCACCGGCGAGCCGCCGACGACCAGCACCACCGACGCGTCGACCACCACCGGCCCGTTCCCCACCATCAACCAGCCGCCGGTCGCCCTGGTCGATCACTACGTCACAAAGGCCAAGCAGGCGCTCTCGGTCAGCGCCGCCGAGGGCCTGCTCGCCAACGACTACGACGTCGACGGCGACCCGCTCACCCTCGTGTCCGCCGACCCGATCACCCCCGGCGGCGCCATGAACACCGCCTTCGTCGACGGCGGCTTCAACTACATGCCGCCCGCCAAGCTGTGGGGCAGCGACACCTTCCTCTACAAGATCTGGGACGGCAAGGACGGGTTCGCCCAGGCCCCCGCGCGCATCGAAGTGCGCCCGACCTCGATCGACCTCGAGTACGTCGCCGACGGCATCGGCGGGTTCGCCATCGACGGCCAGGCGCCGGGCCACTACTCCGGGCGCAGCGTGCACGCCGTCGGCGACCTCGACGGCGACGGCCTCGCCGAGGTCGCGGTGGCCGCCCGCAACGCCGACGGCAACACCGGCCGCGTCTACGTCGTGCGCGGCAAGGTCGCCGGCGAGTCGGTCGCGCTCGGCAAGCTCGAGGCGCAGCAGCGCGGCTTCATCATCTATGGCGAGCTGCCCGGTGATTTCGCCGGCACCACGATCGCCGCCGCCGGCGACGTCGACGGCGACGGCTTCGCCGACCTGGTGATCGGCGCACCGAAGGCCTCGACCAACGGCACCTCGTCGGGCTCGGCCTACGTGGTGTTCGGCAAGGACAACCTCGACGCGGTCTATCTCGATGCGATCGCCTCGGGCGTCGGCGGGTTTGCGATCCTCGGCGAAAAGGCCGGCGACGGGGCCGGGCGCAGCGTCGCCGGCGCGGGCGACGTCGACGGCGACGGGCTCGCCGACCTCGTCATCGGCGCGTACGGAGCCGACCCCGGCGGCTCGTTCTCCGGCGCGGCCTACGTGGTGTTCGGCCACGGCGAGGACAAGCCGACCCTGCTGGCCGACATCAGCGCCGGCGTCGGCGGCGGCTTCGCCATCAACGGCGAGGTCAGCCTCGATTTCGCCGGCTTCGCGGTCAGCGGCGCCGGCGACGTCGACGGCGATGGCCTCTCGGACATCCTCGTCGGCGCCTACGGCCACGACACCGCGGGCGACAGCGCCGGCCGCACGTACGTCGTCTACGGCAAGCCCGACCCGCAGGCGGTGCTTCTGACCGACGTCGCCGCCGGTCAGGGCGGGCGCGTGTTCGACGGCGCGAACGCCTACGACAAGTCGGGCTTCGCGGTCGCGGGCCTCGGCGACGTCGACGGCGACGGCTTCGCCGACCTGGCGATCGGCGCCCCGCTGGCCGACGCCGGCGGCGAGGACAGCGGCCGCGCCTACGTCGTGTTCGGCGGGCCCGACCTGGTCTCCGGCGCGCTGCCGGACCTCGCCAAGAGCCCGACCGGCTTCACGCTCGCGGGCGTGCAGGGCCGCGACTACGCCGGCACCTCGGTCGAGCGCGCCGGCGACGTCGACGGCGATGGCCACGACGACGTGCTGGTCGGCGCCCCCGGCTCCAACCCGCACGGCGGCGACTCCGGCCGCGGCTACGTGGTGTTCGGCGGGCCCGAGGTGCAGAGCACCTCGCTGGCGTGGCTCGAGAACGGCGACGGCGGGTTCTCGCTGGCCGGCGAGGCGACCGAGGACTACTGCGGGTTTTCGGTCGCGCCCGCCGGCGACGTCAACGGCGACGGCCACGCCGACGTGATCGTCGGCGCCCGCGGCAACGACGGCAAGGGCGAGGACGCCGGCCGCAGCTACGTGGTGTTCGGCGGCAACTTCAGCGGCGCCTCTCACATGTCCTACGGGCCAGGTCCGGAGAACATCGCCGGCACGCCCGCGGGCGAGTCGCTGATCGCCGGCCGCGGCAACGACGTCATCGCGGTCGAGGGCCCCGACGTGGTCTATGCCGGCGCCGGCGACGACGACCTCGACTGCGCCGGGACCGATTTTGTCCGCCTCGACGGCGGCGCCGGCCGCGACACGCTGCGCCTCGCCGGCCAGGGCCTCTCCCTCGACCTCACGGTCCGCTCGGAGCTCGACGTGGTCGACATCGAGGTGGTCGACCTCGGCGACGGCAACACCCTGAAGCTCGAGTGGCGCGACCTCCGGGCCCTGTCCTCCCGCACCCACGCGCTGACGGTCGACGGCCAGTCCGGCACCCTCACGGCCGACCTCGGCGGCGCCGGCTTCGTCGACGCCGGGGTCCAGAACGGCTACCAGGTCTACCAGAGCCCGACGTTCACCCTCCGGGTCGCGCCCGCGATCGCGTCGCAGGTCATCCTCTGAGGTGCACTCGAGAGCATGTCCCGAGGGGCATGCTCTGAGAGACATGCCCTTCGGAGCATGCCCGAACAGACATATCATCGAGGCGGCCGCTGCTCGCGTCACGCGACCCGACCGCCCCGACGCGAACGGTCACGCCGCCTCGCGGCACGAACCATCGGCGCGACGCGGCCCGCTGGCGCTCGCGCCATCGCCTGCCGACGCTCGCCGCCGCCGCTCGTCCGCCGCGATGCGACGCGTCACCGCTCGCTCCCCGGTCCGCTCCGCAGCGATCGCAACCTCGCGTCACGCTCGACCGCGACGCCGCGCTGAAACGACGCGACCGCACCGCTCGCGCCTATCGCGACACTCGCGGCCGCGTCATCGCTCGCCCGCCGCGCCCGCCCGCGCGGCGAGCCTGCTATCGTCGGCGCATGGGCGAACGCCTCGAGGTCCTGAGCTCGCGTCACTTCCCCGGCCTGCTCGCCGAGCTCGGCGTCAGCCTGGCGTTCACCACCTACCAGGCTGGCAAGCTGTTCCTGCTCGGCAGCGGCGAGCACGGTCGGCTGTCGCTGTTCGAGCGCACCTTCGCCCGCTGCATGGGCCTGTGCGTCGACGGCGACTCGCTGTGGCTGGCGACGCTCTATCAACTGTGGCGCCTCGACAACGCCTTGCCCGCGGGCCAGACCCACGACGGCTACGACCGCCTGTACGTGCCGCGCGTCGCCCACACCACCGGCGACCTCGACGTGCACGATCTGGCGATCGATCGCGCCGGCCGCCCGGTGTTCGTCAACACCCTGTTCAGCTGCCTGGCCACCCTGGCCCCGCGCGCCAGCTTCGCCCCGCTGTGGCGCCCGCCGTTCATCTCGCGCCTGGCCGCCGAAGACCGCTGCCACCTCAATGGCCTGGCGCTGCAGGACGGCAGCCCTGCGTTCGTCACCGCGGTCGGCCGCAGCGACGTCGCCGACGGCTGGCGCGACCATCGGCGCGGCGGCGGCGTGGTCCTCGACGTGCGCACCGACGCGGTCGTCGCCGAGGGCCTTTCGATGCCCCACTCGCCGCGGCTGCACGCCGGCGCGCTGTGGCTGCTCGAGGCCGGCACGGGCTTCCTCGGCAAGCTCGACGCCGCCGGCAAGTTCGAGCCGGTCTGCTTCTGCCCCGGCTACGCCCGCGGCCTGTGCTTCGCCGGCCCGTACGCGATCGTCGGCCTTTCGAAGCCTCGCGGCAGCCGCACGTTCGCCGGCCTCGAGCTCGAGACGAACCTGGCCGCCCGCAACGCAGAGCCCCGCTGCGGCCTTCTGGTCGTCGACACCCGCACCGGCGAGGTGGCCCACTGGCTCCGCCTCGACGGGGTGGTCGAGGAGCTCTACGACGTGGCGGTCCTGCCCGCGGTCCGCCGCCCGATGGCGCTGGGCCTGATGACGGAGGAGATCCACCGCACGATCACGATCGCCGACCCGGCCCCGCTGCGCCCGTGATGCGTGTCCGACGAGGAATCACATGTCCCTTCGGACATGTCTGTCGCACCGCGTTCCGCAGCTCGCGGTCGCCGGCTCGCTCGCATCGTCTTGCGTGTTCGGCAGCGACGGGCCGGTCGCGTCCCGCCACCGAACGGCGAGCGTCGCATCGCCACACGGCCCCGACGGTCCACGCCCTTCGTCACCGAGGCTGCGAGGAGCGGGCCATTCGCCGCCGTTGACATGACCTCCGAGACGCAACCCGGAGCAACCGTCGGACGACGCACGCCCCCATGTCCCTTCGGACATGTTCCATCATCACGGCTGCGCGCGTTCGCAGGCCAGCAGCGCCTCGAAAGTCGCCCACGCCTTGCCGCCGCGCGCCTTGAGCCGCCCCGCGAGGACCCGGTTGGCCAGCGCGCGCACCAGCCGCTCGAGCCGCGCGCTGCGGACCAGCAGCTCCGCGACCTCCGCCTGGACCGCCCCGACTGCGGCCCCCGCCGCCTCGAACTCCGAGTACGCCGCGCTGCCGGTCAGCGCTGCCTCGATCTCGGCGCGGTGATGCTTCAACGTCGACGCGAAGTCGGGGTGCCACGGATCGTCGAGCAC
Source organism: Nannocystis bainbridge (assembly GCF_028368995.1). Lineage (GTDB taxonomy): Bacteria > Myxococcota_A > Polyangia > Nannocystales > Nannocystaceae > Nannocystis > Nannocystis bainbridge. The sequence continues at coordinate 3,608,302 of NZ_JAQNDL010000001.1, forward strand.
AGGGAAGCGCGCCAGCAGCTCGGCCGCCACCGCGCGGTAGGCCGCGTCCTCGCGCTCGCTCGCCGCCCCGAGGCGCCCGTACGCCTCGTCCATCGCTTTTAATAAAGTTTGTTCGAGGTCGGCGGCGGCCTCGGCCTCGCGGCCCGCGTAGCCGAGCTCCGCCGTCAGCGCGGCGATCACCGCGTCCTCCTCGACCAGCGCCGCCGGGCGCGACTTCCCGCGGTTCGGCGCCGCCGCCCGCAGCCACCGCTCCGAGGTCGTCGTCGGCACGTCGATCCCCTGCCCGGCGATCCGCGCTCGCGCGTGCGCCTCGAGCGGCGACACCTTGCCGTCGCCGTCGAGGTCGAGCTGTGCCACTGGCAGCGGTTGACCCGCGCGATCGCGGCCGCGCAGCGCATTCAAAAAGTGCAGCGCGTAGCCCTCCTGGGCTGCGCGATCGGGGTTCGGATCGCAGCCCGACGCCTCGCGCTCGGCCGTCGCCGCGAACAGCCCGCAGCGCAGCGTCGCCGCCGGCCCCACCGCCGGCTCGCCCTTTTTAAAAAGGGCATCGGCGAACGCGCCTGAAAAGCAGCTCGTCGCCACGATCTGCACCGGGCGTTCGCCCGCGTCCAGCGCCTCGGCAAGATCGGCCACCTGCAGCGACGTCTGGCCCCACAGCCCGAGACCGCCGTGGCGCGGCGTCTCGCCGCGCTCGCCGTGGCCCGCGAGGTACAGCCGCAGCAGCGGCCCCGGCTCGGCGACCGCCTGCTTCACCGCTGCCAGCGCGTTGGCCCGCGTGGCCGCGGCCAGCGGCGACAGCTGCGTCGGCCGATAGCTCGCCTCCCGCCCGCCTCGCGGCGCGAACAGCTGCGCCAGCCTGGCCAGCAGCGGATCGCCGCGCGCCTCCGCGTCCTCGACCTGCACCCCGTGGCTGCCCGGCCCGCCCGCGAACAGCAGCGCACCACCTGTCCCGAAGACCTCTTTTGCGAGCAGCAGGTCCTGCTCGATCGACACCTGATTGAACTCCGGCGTCGCACCGCCGCCGATCGCCAACCAGCGCAGCGAGGGCAGCGGCGCCGGCAGCTCCCCATGCACCGGCCCGACCCCCAACGGCGATGAATCACTCCCTCGCGGCACTGCGCCCGCGCCGTCACCCGCCGCATTCGTGCTCGTGATGTCCGGGCTCACCGCGCCCGCGCCGTCACGCGCCGCATTCGTGCTCGTTATCCCCGCACTCACCGATTCCACGCCCGCCACGCCCAGCCCCGCATCGGCGTGATTCGCCACGCCCACGGTGAGGCTCGAGTGCATCGCGCTGCCCGCCGCACGCGACCTCGCATCACTCGCCTGCGTCGCAGCCTCGTTCGCGCTCGCCGGGCCTGCATCCGCGGCCGCGCTCGCTGGCGGCGGCGTGCACGAGCCCATCAGCCCCGCGACCGCCATCGCGGCCACCGCCACCCTGCCTCGCCTCGTCCGGCTCACGACCCGCCGACGATACGACCTCCCGCGGTCCGGCGAAAGCCGGCGCCCGGGCGTCTGCGGCGCGAATTCACCGGTTCCCGCGATCCATGCTTGACTCTCCAGCTACGGGAGGCTCCACGGTGTCGCCATGGTGAACGAGCGAATCACGATCGGCGCGCTCGCGCGTCGGTCGGGCGTGCCGGTCAAGACCCTGCGCTTCTACTCCGACGAGGGGCTCCTGCCGCCCGTCGGGCGGACGCACAGCGGCTACCGCGTCTACGCCGAGGACGCGATCGTGCGGCTCGACCTGATCCGCACCCTGCGCGAGGCCGGGCTGGCGATCGCCGCCATCAAGGCGATCCTCGCCCGCGACATGACCCTGGCCGAGGCCCTGCGCCTGCGGCTCGGCGCCGTCGAGGCCCACATCGCCTCGCTGCAGCACATCGCCGCGGCCCTGCGCGCCACGCTTCGCTCCGAGCCTGAACCTGCAGACATCCGGAGGTTGAGTACCGTGACCCGAATTACCAGTGACCAACGCAAAGCCATCATCGAGCGCTTCCACCAGCAGATCTCCGAGGGCGTGCCGATTGACGACACCTGGAAGCGCCAGGTCATGCAGGCGAGCACGCCGACCCTGCCGGAGGTGCCGACGCCCGAGCAGCTCGACGCGTGGATCGAGCTGACGGAGCTGGTCCAGGACGAGGCGTTCGTCGCGACGATGCGCGCCGCCGCGGCCGAGACCTGGAACTCCGGCTTCGACGCCGTCGTGCACCAGCGCGTCAGCCACGAGGCCCACGCGGCCGCCCGCGAGCTCATCGCCCGCGGCGTCGCCCCGACCGACGCCGCCGCCCGCGCCGTCGTCGACCGCATGGCCGCCGGCCTCGCCGCCGCCCGGGGCGAGCCCGACACGCCCGCCTGGCGCGCCACCCTGCACGAGAAGAGCCGCGGCCACGACCCGCGCACGACTCGCTACTGGCAGCTCGCCGCCATCCTCAAGGGCGAGCCGCTCCAGGGCGGTCCGGGCGAGGAGTGGCACTGGCTCAACGCCGCCGTCGCCCACCAGCTCGCGCCGGACTGACTCGCGGGACATGTCCGATCGGACATCGACGCCTTCACGCGGCCCTTTCGGCCGCGTGACCGAGCGGACATGTCCTTGAAGACATGCTCACTCCTCGCGCGCCACCGACGAAGCGATCAGCACCTGCGCAACCCAGTAGAGCACCATCAACAGCACCTCGACCCCGAGCGACCAGGCGATGAAGCGGTTGACGGCGATCAGCGTGTCGCTCAGCGCGAACGCGATCGCCCCGGCCAGCCCGGCCCACGCGCGGCCCTCCTGGCCCGGGCGTTCGCCGACCTGGGCGGCCGCGCGCCACATCATCGCGCAGATCACGATCACGTAGGCCAGCACCGGCCCGCGCAGCTCGCCGAGGTTCGGCGCCAGCCAGCCGTACACCGACCAGCCGAACGCGACGATCGGCGCCAGCCGCAGCAGGTGCAGCGCGCGCGTGCGGCCGACGAACGCGGCCACGTAGGCCACGTGGGCCAGCAGGAACGCCGCCAGCCCGGCGATGAACAGGTCGATCGCCTCGGCGAGCAGGATGTCGCCGAGCAGCGAGAGCACGAGGCCCGCGCGGAGCCGCCTGGCATCGGCGCCGCGCACCGGCCACAGCCACGCCAGCACGCACAGCACCGGGATCGGCTTGAGCAGCAGGCAGGCGAGCTTCCACTCGGCGATCAGCGCGACGAAGAACAGCGCCGCGGCGACGAGCCCGACGCGCACCAACTGGACCGACCGGCGAGACACGCGCACGAGGATCGCCGAGCCCGCGCCCGCACGCGAGCCCGAAGTTGACCCGGCGCGAATTCGCCCGACTCGAACCGCGAAGACCGGGCCTGACCCATGGCCTGTCCTGAGGGACAGGCGTCCCGACGCGAGCCCGACTTCCCGTGTTGGCCTCTCCGCCGCCCATCCCATGTCCGAACGGACAGGCAGCCAGGGCGAGCCCGTTCACCCCGGCCTATGGCCTGTCCAAACGAACCGGTGCGGTGAGCCGACGTGCCGGGCGATCAGCCCCTCGCGCCGCTGCCCCCGACCTGTCCGAACGGACAGGCGACGAGAGGCGCCGCCCCTCCGCCGCCTCCCATCACATGTCCGAAAGGTCAGCTCAGTTCGGCGCCGGTCCGAGGTGCAGCGAGAACTTCGTGTGCAGCGAGCGCGCGTCGGGGCCGGCTGCGTCCGGCTCCTTGTCGAACGACACCTCGCCGCGGACCGCCGTCAGGCGCTGCATCAGCCGTTCGATCGGCGAGCCTGCGATCGGCAGCGGCGGGAACGACGGCGCGATCGTCGAGCCCTGCAGTGGGTCGGCCGCGCCTTCGGGGCGGAGCGTGAACTCGGGCGTCCCGTGGGCGTTGAGCGGCGCGAACCCGAAGTATTGCAGCCCGAGCTGCGCCAGCCCGCTCGTCGACTGCGTCGCCTGCGGGTCCCCGCGCAGCAAGATCTCCGCCGAGCGCAGCGCCGAGCTCCCGGCCACGTTCGCCTGGCCCTGCAGCGTCCACAGCAGCGCCGTCCACAGCGGCGCCCCCACGGCCGTGCGCGTCTGCACCACGAATTGCGGGTCCGTCGCCGCCCCGGCCTTCGGCAGCTTGCCGTCGAGCAGGTCGTCGATCATCCGCGTCACCGTCGGTCGGTCGAGGCCGACCACGATCGCCGCCCCGGTCTGCACGTAGTGGATCGCCGCCGCGTCCGCGATCGCCTTGTCGGGCAGCAGCGGCGCGCCCGGACTGATGCCGACGCGCACGATCGGCAGCTCGCGGTGGCGGGCCACCTCGCCCCACTCGACCATGCCCGGCGCCACCGACTCGATCGTGGTCCTGAACGCCGCCAGCGTCGCCACCAGCATCGTCGGGTTCTTGACCTCGGCGATCGCGTAGACCGGGAACTTGCCGACTTGCCGCCACAGCTCCTGGTCCTCGAACGCGCTGCGCGAGCGCTTCGGCGGCAGCTGCGTCGTGTCGTCCCACTGCGACAGCATCCCGACCAGGCCCGCGCGGTCGTCGACCCCGAGCATCACCCAGTCGCCGAGCCAGCCGAGGCCGACATCGCCCTTGCCGGTCAGCGTGCGCATCAGCTGGTCCATGTCGCGGCGCAGCCCGCTGTCCTGGCCGACCGCCCACACCGCCGACAGCCCGCGCTCGCCCGCCGTCACCGACACCCGCGACTTGCCGACCACCCCCTCGATCTCGCTGTAGTCGGTCGCCGAGATCAGCGGCAGCACGCGCACGTCGACGTCGGCCAGCGAACCATCGGCCGCGTCGCGCACGTCGAGGCGGATCGCCACCGGGTCGATGAACTGCCGCCAGTAGTTCTGATAGCCGAGCGCGAAGTTGTCGTAAGCGGTGCGCTCCTCCTCGCTGACCTTCTCGACCGCCGGCAGGTCGATCAGCGGCGTGAGGGCCGCGGGCGAGCCCCAGGTCGAGCGCGCCCCCTGGCCCGGCGCGAACGCGATCGCCTCGCCGCCCGCGTGCTTGAGCTCGTCGGCCGCCAGCAGCCCGGCGGCGATCAAACCTTGCGTGTCCTTCGGGGCATGTCCGAACAGCCAGCCGTGGAGCAGCGCCGCGTAGCCGGGCACCAGCAGCTCGGCCAGCGCCTCCTGGCGGCGGGCGGCGAGCAGCTTCTGCTGCGGGCCGACGACCGCGGCGATGAACTTGTCGCTGAGGAACGCCAGCGCCTGGTGCGTGCCCGGGTCGCGCGCCAACATGTACTTCAGGTCAGGTTCATCCGCGAGCCGGGGCGCCTGACCCTGCGCCGCCGCGAGCACCCGGGCCAGCGCGCCGGGGCTGTTGGACACGAACGCCAGCTCGCCGACGCGGGCGCGGTGCTGGTTCACCAGCCCGGTCGGGTCGGCCGCGCGCTGGACATCGACCCCTGCCAGCTTGACCGTCGTCGCCTCGATCCCCGCGATCTCGGCGCGGAAGCCGTCGAGCTGGCGCGTCAGCTCGGCGTCGAACACCTCCGCCTGCTTGAGCGTGAAGATCAGCGTCACGTCGGTGCCCTCGCGCAGGTACGGATCGCTGCCGACGATCGCCACCTCGCCCACCACCGTGTGGCCGAACAGCTTGGCCAGGTCGCTGCGGCGCAGCCCGAGCTGTCGCTGGTAGCGCGCCGTCAGCCCGCGGTCCTCCGGGTTCTGTTGCAAGATCTGCACGACTGGCGTGATCCACGTGTCCGCCTCGTCGAGCAGGCGCAGCAGCAGGCGCACGTCGTCGATCCGCGCGTACCAGAACTCCGCCGGCGTCGCCGCGGCCAGCGGCTCGGCCGCGCCGCCGTTCGGGTTCGGCAGCGCCGCCTGCATCGCCGCGAACGGGTGAGCGGCCAGCGGCGGCGGCTTGAGGTCGGCCAGCGCGACCTTGCGCGGACCTTCCTCTCGGGACAGGCGCAGCCCGCGGTCGTGCTGCAGCGCCTCCTGCATCGACATCACCCCGGTGGTCGTGTCCATCAGCCGCGACAGGTCGGTGCGCGGTGGTTGACGGCTCAGCAGATCCGACCCGCCCAGCGCCTTGGACCCCGGCTGTCTCTTGAGCCACGTGGCGATCCGCCCGGCCGCGAATTGCTTCCACGGGTGCGGCTCGTTCCACGTGTCGCCGAGCGTCTGCACCATCGCCTCGGCCCAGCGCACTTGCAGCCCGGCGTCGTCGGCCTGCTTCGGCGCACCCGCCCCGGCGAACGGCACCCGCACCCAGTCGTTGCGCCCGTCCTGCCAGCGGCGGGCGTAAAACGCCCCGCGCAGCGACGTCGGCGCGGCCGGCGATTTCGGCCGGCGGACCTGGATCACCGCCTCGCTGGCCCCGGTCCCGCTCGCCATCACCGCGACGTGGCCGGGGGTGTTGCCCTCGAGCTCGACGTGCAGGCGGTCCCAGTCGAGCGACAGGTCGTCGCCGACGATCGGCACCCGGACCTCGACGTACTCGACCTCGCCCTCGACCCGGTAGGCCGCGATCGCGCCCTGCAGCTCGGCGTGCTCGAGCGGCGCGCGGGTGCCGGTGCGCAGCGCGGGCAGCGGGTCCGGCGGATCTTCGGCGCGCACCGTCGGCGCCGGCGTCCCGACCTGCTCGTTCGAACCTGTCTCTTCGGACTTGTCCTTGCCGCAGCCGGCGAGCATCAGCGGCGCGGCGAGGAGCGGAGCGAACCAACGGAGGGCGGGGCGACGCATTCGCCGCACTGTATCAGGGCGCCCGCCGCCTCACCTCACCAGCGGACCCGATAGACGCAATTCGCTCCGCCCCGAGCCCGACACTCGCCGGGCTCGTGCTCGACCTCCACATCGGTCACGAACCGCGCGGCGAACCCTGCCACCAGCCCCATGTCGAAGCGGCACGGGTAGGGCGTGTCGCAGCACATCCGGGCCTCGCGCTCGTCGACGCGCTCGTAGTGGTAATGGCCGATGCCCTCGGTCATCTCGCCGGTCGCGAGATCGAGCATGACGACGCCGTCCCGGCTGTGATTGAGGTGATAGGTCGCGTCGAGCCCGGAGAGCACGGTGTGGGGGTCGTCGATGCCCGGCGGGAACGCGACCAGCGGCGGGACCTGGCGGCCGAACCGCTCGAGGCCGCGGCTGCCGAGCACGAGGTCGACCTTTTGATAGGCGCGGAGGATCCGCTCCTGGGGGTACCACGCCTGCGGGTCGACCGCGTCGACGCCGAGCGCCTCGAGCATCGCCTTTTGCAGCACCGAGAACGACTTGAGGACCTCGATGAACACGCTGGTCGTCTGCCCGAACACCGTGATGTCGGGGACCATCGGCTGGTAGGAAGTCACGGCGACCTCCGGGCCGTCGCGCGGCCGAGGTGGGTGAAGCAGGCCTTGAGCCCGTCCTTGAGGGTCGCGAGCGTCGGCGTGCGGCCCATGTCGATGCCGAGCTCGGTCATCGCGTCGGCGATCTGCGGGCTCAGCCCGGTGATGACGCAGAAGGTCCCGACCAGCCGCGTGGTGGCGACGAGGCGCAGGAAGTGGCCCGAGGTCGCGTCGTCGATCCGCTCGACGCCGGTGAGGTCGATGATGACGCAGCGGGCCCGCGCCTGCGTGACCCGCTCGAGCAGCGCGGCGATCATCTCGTCGGCCCGCCGCGCGTCGACCAGGCCGACGACCGGCAGCGCCAGCACGTCGTCCCACAGCTCGACCACCGGCGTCGACATCGTCCGGAGCGCCGCCCGCTGCTCGTCGATGGTCGTCAGCTGCGACTCGAGCTCGCGGCGCGACAGCTCGAGCTCGCGGATCGTCTCGCGGTGCTCGCGGACGGTGAGGTCGAGCTGCCGCGCGAACAGGTTGATCGTCTCCTCGAGCGCGCCGAAGCGGTCCGGATGGACGAGCGGCAGCAGGTCGGTCGCGGGGTCGAATTCGTCGAGAGAGATCGAGGCGAGCAGGTCGTGGATCCGCTCGATCCGCGGGACCACGACCGCGACCGCCTCGGGCGCAGGGTCAAGAGCGTCGTCGGTGATACGTCCTCCTGGCATCGCTGCCGGGCCCGGGAGGATAACCGAGTCGCCGATCCACGAAACAGGCATGCGAATGCAGCGATGGTGGCGGCCGGGCCGCGCGCCGGACGAGACCGCGCGAGACCTGGTCACATGGTGTCGGAGACGGTCTTCACTTCCGCGAGCACCGCCGCCTGCTCGGCCAGCAGCCGCGCCTTGGCCTCGGCCGGCATGAAGCTGTGCTCGACGCTGTTGCGGGCCAGCGCGGCGATCTGCGCCGCGTCCCACCCGAACGCGGCGGCGCAGCGGCGGTACTCCTCGGCGAGCGTGGTCGCGAACAGCGGCGGGTCGTCGCTGGCGAGCGAGACCTCGAGGCCCGCCGCCAGCAGCTGCGGCAGCGGATGGTCGGCGAGCGCGGGGTACAGCCCGATCCCCAGGTTGCTCGTCGGACACACCTCGAGCGGGATCCGTCGCTCGCGCAGGTGCTCCACCAGCGCCGGGTCGGCGAGGCAGCGGACCCCGTGGCCGATGCGTTCGGCGCCCAGCTCGCGCAGGGCGCTCCACACGCTCGAAGGCCCGTCGAGCTCGCCCGCGTGGGGCAGCGAGCGCAGGCCCTCGGCGCGGGCTCTGGCGAACAGCGGCGCATACGGGGCCGTCGGCCATTGCGGCGACTCCGGGCCGGCGAACCCGAGGCCGATCACCCCGACCTCGCGGCCCTCGAGCGCCAGCGCCAGCGTCGGCGCGCCCTCGGCGAAGCGGTGGCGGACGATGTCGAACACCCACGCCAGCTCGACCCCGTGCTCGGCCCGGGCGCGCGCGCGGCCCTCGGCGAGCCCGGCCAGCAGCGTATCGCCGGCCACGCCGCGGTTCACGTGGGTCAGCGGCGTGAACGTGACCTCCGCGTAGCGCACGTTCTCGGCCGCCAGCTTGCGCGCCAGGTCGACGGCGATCGCCGCGAAGTCATCCACATCGGTGAGGCACGCCGAGATCGCGAGGTACATGCGCACGAACTCGCCGAAGTCCTTGAACACGTAGCTGCGGCGCAGGCCCTCCACCCCCGCATCGTCGCCGGGCAGCGCCTTGCCGTGCTTGCGCGCGAGCGCGAGCGCCAGCTCCGGCTCGACCGAGCCCTCGAGGTGCAGGTGCAATTCGGCCTTCGGCAAGCGCTCGATGAGTCGGGCGCGCAGCGGGTCGAGGCCTGGCGGGGACGCGGCGGACATCGGCCGACGCTAGCACGCGCTCGACAGCGCTTGCGACATCGCCTATTGCTCAGGCAGACGATGCTGCGCCTGCGTCCATGGTTGTCGACCTCGCTGACGGCCGCGCTGATTGGCTGCGGCGACGGCGGCGCCGCCGTGACCGACGGCGCGGCGACCACGGGCACCAGCGGCGGGATCGACCTCACGGCCGCCACCACCGGCGACGGCCCCGCGCCGACCACCGGCGCCCCGACCGGCGACACCGACACCGACACCGACACCGGCGGCCCGGCGGCCCCGACCTTCTGCGCCCAGATCGACGTCTCGCTGGTGCTCCACCCGAGCGCCAAGATCTACGGCCTCGCCGATCAGGACGCGCTCGTCGAGCACTTCACAAACCTGGTCGAAGAGACAGGCGCGACCGTCCGCGTCCTGCCCAACGTCGGCACCGAGTTCATGGCCACCACCGACTGCTTGCTCGCCCAGGGCAACGCCGCGAGCGACCCGATCCTCGTGTTCGGCGCCGGCGGCGAGGTCACCCCCGGGGCCGCCGACGCGCTGCGCTGCACCCTCGATCGCTTCGACGTCTACGCGAGCGACTTCGACGTCGGCAACTTCATGTTCTCCGGCCTGATGTTCCCGGTGCTGCAGCGGCCCGACTGGCCGGCGCCCGGGGCCACCGGCCTGGCGATGCTGGTGGCCGCGACCGACGACAAGCAGGCCAACATGTACGCCCTGCCGGGCCAGGCCTCCGAGGCCTACCTGCGGCTGGTCGGCGACGGCGATCGCCGGCGGGTCTCGGCCTTCACCTACGGCGACGGCGGGCTCGAGCTGCACATGTTCGCGCTGGCCGTCAGCGACAAGAGCCGCCACTACGAGAAGTCTTCCATCGCCTACGCCGCGGCGCTGGCCGAGTTCACCCCGCTGGCGGTGCGCACCTGCGAGGACTTCGACTACGAGGAGCCGCTGCCGGAGACCCCGCCGAGCGGCTGCAAGCGCATCGACGTGCTGTTCGCCATCGACGGCTCGGGCAGCATGGACGAGGAGCAGGACGCCCTGCGCGGCGCCGACGGCATGCCGCCGGTGCTGGCCGAGTTCACGGACGCGCTGCTGGGCGAGCTCACCGATGTCGAGGACTTCCACGTCGGCGTCGTCTCGAGCGAGCAGGGCTTCACCGCCCTGCACACCCACCGCGACTACCCGATGACGCCCGAGGGCCCGGACACCGACTGCGGCCTGCCGCCCGGGCAGCGCTGGCTGGTCGGCCCCTCGCCGAGCTTCGCCGACGAGTTCGCCTGCGTCGCCGCCACCCGCAGCGGCACCGAGGAGATGACCTACTACAACCTCGCCGCCGCCCTGCACGACCCGGCCAACGCCGGGTTCCTGCGCGACGACTCGCTGCTGTTCATCGTCATCCTCACCGACGAGGACACCTACGACTTCGTGCTCGACACCTCGGTCGCCATCCGCCAGCGCATCGTCGACGCCGTCGGCGGCGACCTCGATCGCCTGGTGGTGCTCGCCATCGCCGGCGGCCAGGGCGTGTTCGAGATGCCCGAGACCGTGTGCGAGGGCGTCTACGGCGGCGCCGCGCCCGGGCGCCGGATCCTCACGATCACCCGCGCCTTCCGCGAGCGCGGCCTGTTCCAAAACATCTGCCAGGGCGACCTCGCCGCCACCTTCGCCGGCGTGCTCGACGACGTCGTCTCGGCCTGCGCCCAGTTCAACCCCGTGCCCTGAAAGCTGAAAACCGCAGAGCCGCCGTTCCGGCGACCCCGCGGTCGTGAATTGAGACCCCGAAGGCGGCGCCGGTGCTTCATGCGAAGCGCCGGCGGGCCGCGGCGGCTAGCCCGAGTTCGGGCAGCGGTACTGGGCGTCGAGCACGCCGCTCATCTGGAAGCCGGAGCAGGCGGCGCCGCACAGGATGATCTCGTTCATGTCCGGCGTCGTGAACATCCAGCCGTCCTCGCTGCCGTCGCAGGTCGTGACCTGGGTGTTGCCGTAGGCCGTGCCGTTGACGCTGACCTCGACGTAGTCGGGGTACTTCGGCACCGGGTCGAGGGTGATCGTGCAGCTCAGGATCTGCATCGAGATCTCCTCGAGCGCCATCTGCAGCTCGACCTGGTTCTGCGTGTCGTAGAACTTGACGTCGCCATCGCGCGGACGGCCGCCGATGTCGGCCAGCTCGTTGAGCTTCTGGTAGGCGTTGGTGGCGTCCGGGTTGCCGTCGTTGGCCGTCGGGCTGGTCGTGTCGGCGATGGCGATGCCGACCACGTAGGTCGGGATGCTGAGGTTGGTGAACGCGTCACCGACCACCATCGCCAGGTTCTCGTCGTACTGCTCGAACAGCTCCGAGTTGTTGGCCGCGTCCTCGCGACAGTTGGCCGCGCCGTCGGTGACGAGGATGATGAACTGCGGCTGACCGTCCTGGATGGTGCCGAGCTCGGAGAGCGCCGCCTTGACGCCCTTGGTCGCCGGCGTGCCGCCCTTGATGGTCGCGTCGGTCTCGTCGGCGCCGGGGATGGCGTTGAGGATCGCCTGGCCGTTCATCGGCGCGATCTCCACCTCGGGCGTCATGTTCACCGGGCAGGCCGTCGCGTTGTAGGCCGAGGCGGCCATCTTCGACGGGAACAGCACCGCGCCGAGGTTCATCGAGTTCTGGAAGGTCCCGGTGATGAAGTCGACCACGCTGTAGAGCGACTTCCAGCGGGTGATCTTCGGGGTCGCCGCCGCCATCATGTTGGGGTCGGCGTCCTGGATGCCGTCGTCGTTGGCGTCGTCGCCGTCGTGGTCCCAGTAGCCCTTGTCGGGGGTGACCATCGAGCCCGACTTGTCGAGCACGAGCATGACGTTCGGCGTCACGACCGGGATCTCGACCACGGCCTCGCCGCAGTCGTTGGGGTCGAACGTGGTGTTGGCCGTGTCCGTGTCCGTGGTCGGGCCCAGGGTGCCGGTCGGCACCGTCTCGGTGGTCGACTCGGACGCCGAGGTCGTCGTGGTCGGCTCGCTGGTGGTGCCCGGCAGCGTCAGGATGCCCGTCATCGAGTTGGTGCTGGCCGTGGTGTCCACTTGCTTGCCATCGTCGCCGCAGCCGACCAGGCCGACAGCCACGAGGCTGGAAATCAACGCGCGCTTCATAAGCGGAAGGTTCCTTCGAGAGTTGGGTGAAGTTGAGAGTCGAGGACGGGGGCCCGTCGAGTTGGACACCGAAGCACGGGCCGTGTCCGGGCGTCCGCGGCGGTCACTATACCGATCACGCCGGCCCGTCGCAGCTTTCCGGCGAAGAGCAGATCTGCGCGGCGCGGCCTGCGAACGTCGGCTCCGCCCCGATAGCGACCGCATCCGGTCGCGCGGTCGCTGCCTTACACGCCCGGGCGCGCCTGCGTCACGGCGCTGCAACGCTCCGGCCGCGCAATCCTTCGCGCAGCGCGAGCGGCCTCAAAAGCGGAAGCCGAACGAAAGTCCGCGCACCTCTCGGGACATCATCGGCGCGAGCGCCATGCCGTGGTCCCGCAGCCAGCGATGGTGCCGAGCCCGCTGGCTCATGCCCCACGCGAGGAACACCGCGCCGGTGACGGCCATGAGGCCGCCCATGCCGACGCCGACGAGCCCGTAGATCTGCAGGCCGCGGCAGGTCTGGTCGGTCGCGTTGGCGCCGTAGATGCGGTTGCAGTACTGCGGCGAGGCCATCGCGAACATCGCCACGCCGAGGCCGGTCCGGAGCAGACCGAGCGGCAGGATGACCGTGCCCGTCACGACCTTCTCGTGGCCGTCGACTGGTTCGCGCTCGCGATTCTCGCCGAAGGCGTAATAACCGCCGATCGCTTCGGGATCGCTCGGGGGTGGCGGGGGCGCCGCCAGCGCGAGCGCGGTCGCGAGCGCGACGATGCCGGACGTCATCGCCATCATGTCCCTCCAGACAGCTCGGTGAAGCGCCGCACCTGGCGCTTGTAAAACGCCGACTCGGGCTCGAGCCGGGCGGCCTCGCGGATCGCCGCGAGCGCCTCGGCGCCGCGCCCGAGCTGGTGCTGCAGCTCGGCCCGCAAGTAGTGGAGCTCCGCAGCGTCGGGCTGCTTGGCGACCGCGGCATCGACCGCTTCGAGCGCCGGCGCCTGACCGCAGCGCTCGCGGAAGGCGAACCACCCGAACGCGCTCTTGAGGTCGACGTCGTTCTGGTCGCTCGCCACCATCGCTTGCAGGCTGGCGATCGCCTCGTCGTCGCGCCCGAGCTTGTGCAGCTCGCGGCCGATCGCGCGGAAGGCCGGGATGGTCTCCTTGGCCGCGGGGAACTTCTGCTGCAGCTCCTTGTAGAGCGCGATCGCCCGCTCGGAGTCGCGGTCGAGCTTCGCCACCAAAAAGGCCGCGCGGTCGCGCATCGCCTTGGCCGCGAGGCCCTTGGCGTTGTCGGGGTCGCCCGCGATCACGCGCTCGAACGCCGCCTCGGCCTCGGCGCGGCGGGCCGCCAGCGCGTACGCGACCCCGAGCTCGTAGCGCGCCTGCAGGTCGTCCGGCGCGGCCGCGACCTTTTGCTCGAGCTCGGCGAGCACGTTGCCGCCTGCGGCGATCTTGGTGAGCGCGGCGAGCAGCGCCGGCGGCTCCATCGCGTCGACCAGGCGGCCCTTCTCGACCCCGTCGGCGTCGAGCACCAGCAGCGTCGGGTAGGCCTGCACCTTGTAGCGCGCCACCAGCTCGGGCCCCTCGCCCTTCTCGGCGTCGACGTGCAGCGCGACGTAGTCGGCCAGCGCCGCGCCGACGTCGGGCCGCGTGAACACCTTCTCGTCGAGCTCGCGGCAGGGCGGGCACCAGTACGCGCCGACGTCGACGAACACCAGCTTGCCCGCCGCCTTCGCCGCGGCGAGCGCCGCCTCGAGATCGCCCTCGATCCACTTCACCGCCGACACGATCTCACCGTCGCTCTGCACCCCCGGCCCCGCGCCCGCTGGCGGGTTCACCGCTTCGGGCGCCGGCGCGGCCTTCGGCGCGACCTCGGGCGCATCGGCCTTCGGCCCCGGCGCGGTGCAGGAGCTCATGAGCATCGCGCCCACCAACGGAGCCGACAGCGCGGCGAGGAACGGGCGGACGACGGCACGAGCGCGAACCATGGCTCGCTTGAAGCTGCCCGGGAACCTCGCCGGCCGCAACTGCCACCCCGCGCGCAAAGCCCAAAAGCTTGCGGCCAGCCATGGCCTCGCGCAAGTGCGGCCGGCGCGTGAGGTCTCGAGACGCCCGCGCAGTTCGACCACCGCGTTGCCATTTTGACACGCGAGCCCAGGCTAGCGCTGTCCTTCAAGTCTTTTTGTCGACGCCCGCCCGAGGAACCCCATGGCCGTCTTCAACCCCGAAACTGTGACCCTCAAGACCCGTCAGGCGCTCGCGCACGCCCAGGCCATCAGCCGCGAGCTCGGCCACCCCGAGACCACCAGCCTGCACCTCCTCCTCGCCTCGCTGCAGCAAGAAGGCGGCCTCGCGCTGCCGCTGCTCGAGCGCACCGGCATCCACGGCGCCGCGGTCCTGCGCGCGATCCAGGCCGAGCTCGGCCGCCAGCCGCGGGTCCAGGGCGGCGATCAACCGCCGCCCTCGCACGAGCTGCGCGAGCTGCTCGACCTCGCCGCCACCGAGGCCGAGCAGCTGCACGACCGCTTCGTCAGCACCGAGCACCTGATCCTCGCCTGCTTCAGCCCCAAGGCGACGAAGCAGAAGATCCGCGCGGCCGAGCTGCTGGCCAAGCTCGGCGGCAGCCGCGACCTCCTGCTGTCGGCGCTGGCCGAGATCCGCGGGACCCAGACCGTGCAGGACGACAACCCCGAGCAGAAGTACGAGGCGCTGCAGAAGTACTGCCGCGACCTCACCGCGGCCGCGCGCGCCGGCAAGCTCGACCCGGTGATCGGCCGCGACGTCGAGATCCGCCGCGCGCTGCAGGTGCTGTCGCGCCGGACCAAGAACAACCCGGTGCTGATCGGCGACCCCGGCGTCGGCAAGACCGCGATCGCCGAGGGCATCGCCCAGCGCATCACCGCCGGCGACGTGCCCGAGAGCCTCAAGGACAAGAAGCTCCTCCAGCTCGACCTCGCCGCCCTGGTCGCGGGCGCCAAGTACCGCGGCGAATTCGAGGAGCGCCTCAAGGCCGTGCTGCAGGAGGTCGAGGCCGCGAGCGGCGCGATCATCCTGTTCATCGACGAGCTCCACACCCTCGTCGGCGCCGGCAAGGCCGAGGGCGCTCAGGACGCCGCCAACATGCTCAAGCCGGCGCTCGCGCGCGGCGAGCTGCGCTGCATCGGCGCCACCACGCTCGACGAGTATCGCAAGCACATCGAGAAGGACAAGGCGCTCGAGCGCCGCTTCCAGCCGGTGATGATCGACGAGCCCAGCGTCGACGACACCATCGCCATCCTCCGCGGCCTGCGCGACAAGTTCGAGGCTCACCACGGCATCCGCATCCAGGACGCCGCGATCGTCGCCGCGGCCAAGCTCAGCCACCGATACATTCAGAACCGCTTCCTCCCCGACAAGGCGATCGACCTGGTCGACGAGGCGGCCGCGCGCCTGAAGATGGAGATCGAGAGCGTGCCGCTGCCGATCGACGAGCGCGAGCGCAAGATCACCCGCCTCGAGATCGAGCGCCAGGCGCTGCTGCGCGAGGACAAGTCGGCCGCGGTCAAGAAGCGGGTCGGCGAGGTCGAGAGCGAGCTGGCCTCGCTGCGTGAAGAGGTCGCCGGGCTGCGCTCGCGCTGGCAGGGCGAGCGCGACCGCGTGCGCGAGATCAAGGAGCTGTCCGAGCAGATCGAGAACGTCAAGAACGAGGCCGCCAAGGCCCAGCGCGCCGGCGACTACAACCGCGTCGCCGAGCTGACCTACGGCACCATGCGCGCGCTCGAGAAGCAGCGCGAGGACGCCAGGGCCAGGCTCGAAGACGCCGCCAAGACCAAGGACTCGTTCGTCCGCGAGGTCGTCACCGACGAGGACATCGCCGGCATCGTCAGCCGCTGGACCGGCATCCCCGTCAGCCGCATGCTCGCCAGCGAGACCGCGCGCCTGGTCGAGATGGAGTCGGTGCTGGAGCGCCGCGTCGTCGGCCAGCGCGAGGCGGTCCACCGCGTCGCCCAGGCCGTCCGTCAGAGCCGCGCCGGCCTGTCCGACCCGGCGCGCCCGATCGGCTCGTTCCTGTTCCTCGGCCCGACCGGCGTCGGCAAGACCGAGCTGGCCAAGGCCCTGGCCGAGTTCCTGTTCGACGACGAGCGCCACGTCGTGCGCATCGACATGAGCGAGTACATGGAGAAGTTCTCCGTCTCGCGCCTGATCGGCTCGCCGCCGGGCTACGTCGGCCACGAGGAGGGCGGCCAGCTCACCGAGGCGATCCGCCGCCGGCCCTACAGCGTGGTCCTGCTCGACGAGATCGAGAAGGCCCACCCCGAGGTCTTCAACCTCCTGCTGCAGGTGCTCGACGACGGCCGCCTCACCGACAGCCAGGGCCACGTGGTCGACTTCCGCAACACCATCATCCTCATGACCAGCAACATCGGCAGCGAGCTGGCCGCCGAGGGGCTGACCGGCAAGGCGCTCGAGCAGGCGCGCGAGCAGGTGCTGCGCCGCCACTTCCGGCCCGAGTTCCTCAACCGGCTCGACGGCGTGATCTCGTTCGGCTCGCTGCAGCGCGACGACATGCAGGGCATCCTCGACATCCAGCTGGCGCGCATCGAGCAGCGCCTCGCCCAGCGCGAGATCCACCTCGAGGTCGCCGACGACGCCAAGCGCCAGCTCGCCGACCGCGGCTACGACCCGACCTACGGCGCGCGCCCGCTCAAGCGCCTGCTGCAGAACACCCTGCTCGACCCGCTCGCCACCCGGATCCTCGCCGGCGAGATCCGCGGCGGCCAGACCGTCGTCGCCACCGCCGGCAAGGACGAGGACGGCGAGCCGCGCATCGACCTCGCCATCAAATGACTTGTCCTTGAGGACATGTCCTGAGAGACATGCTTCGCCCCGGCCGCGCGCGGCCGGGGCGACGCTCGTCCACCCGGGCCCGCGGGTCACCCTTCGTGCGGCCCGATCTCTTTCGCCCGCGACACGAAGATCGCGCCTTCGATCTTGACTCACGGCGGCTCGCGCGTCGGTCGCGTGCACCGCGGCCGGCGTCCGCCGTAGAGTGCCCGTCGTGGCCCTGCCCACACCGCCGCGGCGTCGCGCCCTCCTGTGGGCCGTCTCGTGCGTCGGCGCCGTCGTCCTCCTGTGGCTCGCCTCGCGCACGGTCCCGCTGTGGCCGGACGTCCTGCACCTCCCGCGGCCGGGGCTGCTGGCCCTCGCGGCCGCGCTGCACCTCCCCTACAGCCTGCTCCGCGCCGTGCGCCTGCGCTGGGCCTTGCCGCCTGGCGTCCCTGTCTCCCGGGACCTGCTCGTCGGCAGCGGCCTCGTGTCCTTCCTCGTCATCTTGTTGCTGCCGCTGCGGCTCGGCGAGCTGTCGCGCCCGCTGCTGCTCGCCCGCGCCGGCGTCCCTGGCCTCGGCCTGCCCGAGGCGATCGCCGCCATCGCCAGCGAGCGCCTGCTCGACGGCCTCCTCGTCGTCGGCATGCTGTTCCTCGGCCTCGGCCTCTCGACCGCCTTCAGCCCCGAGTTCGCCGCCCTCGTCGGCTCGGTCGAGCGGTTCGGCCTCGCCTCCGGCGTCGTCTTCGCCGGCTTGATGCTCGCGCTCGGCCTCCTCGCCTTCACCCCCCCGCGCCACCACGAGCGCCTCGGCGGCCTCGTGCGGCCCGTCCTCGGCGCCCGCCTCGGCGAGTTCGTGTTCCACCTCGCCGCCGCCTTGCGGCCGATCTTCACCAGCGCTCGCGGCCTGTTCCTGCTCGCCGCCTCGCTCGTCTACTGGGCGGTCACCCTCCTGCAGTTGTGGCTGGTGCTCCGGGCCTGCGGCATCGATCTCGGGGCCGGCGAGGCCGCCGTGATCGTCGCCATCGTCGGCCTCAGCATCCAGCTGCCCGGCGGACCGGCCCAGGTCGGCAGCTTTCAGTTCGGCGCCGCCCTGGCCTTGCAGCTCTTCATCGGCCCGGCCGATTTCGCCGGGCCCGGCGCCAGCTTCGGCGCCCTCATGTACCTGCTCGGCCTCCTCGGCGCCCTCCTGCTCGCCCTCCCCGGCCTCGCGCTCCTCGGCCGCGACCGGCGCCGGAGGCCGACCGATCCCTCGCCGGGCGGCCCTTCCGAACCCGGTCCGATCGCCTGACCCTCCGGTAATTCTCCCGCGGCCGGCCCCTCCGGGGGCTTTCGTGCCGCGGCGTCGGCTTTGGCCCCCGCGCCTGGCCGTTGCTGGACGGCCGCTCCCGCGGGTATGCTCCGCCGGCGCGGCGCCGCCCTGTGCGCCGCGCTGGAGAGTTCATGTCGCGCGACCTTCGTACGCTTCGCCAGTTGTTCCGCCCCGGTCTCTTGGGCCTGTTCGCCCTGACCCTCACCACCGCGGCGTGCGGCAAGAAGGGCGACACCACCGCTCCTGGCGAGAAGGGCATGTCGGTCGAAGAGGCCGACCGCAAGCGGGCCGACGCGCAGAAGGCCGCCAAGGCCGACACGCTGGTCGCGCTGGCCAACAAGGACCTCGCCAGCGGTCGTTGGTCCTCGGCGCGCGAGCGGGCCAAGCGGGCGCTCGAGTCCGAGTCGAAGAACGCCGACGCCTACGCGGTGCTCGGGGCGGCCAGCTGGCGCGCGGGTGACTACGCCGGCTCGACCAAGGCCTTCAAGGAGGCGCTCGAGCTCGACCGCAAGAACTTCGGCGCCGCCGTCGGCCTCGGCCGCAACTACCAGGCCGTCGGCGACCACAAGGCCGCGATCGAGCTGCAGGACACGATCCTCGCCGCCGACCAGAACCAGATCGACCCGCTGCTGATCAAGCTGTGGAGCTACTACGCCCAGCTCGACGCCGTCAACGCGGTCAAGACCCTCGACGCGGTCTTCAAGCTGATCGAGCCCGACAACCCGCTGCTGCCGCTGCTGCAGAGCCACGCCGCCTTCATGCGCCCGCTCGAGGGCAAGGGAGAGCTGGCCAAGGTCGACGGCGCCAAGGGCAGCTCCGACCTGCAGCTCGACCCGACCCAGGGCCTCAAGCACGCCGGCGCCACCGTCGGCAGCGAGTACACCCGCGTGCTCCTGCTCGAGCTGCGCGAGGAGGCCCGGATCCACAAGGCCTTCGCCGACCAGCTCAAGCTGAAGGAGGTCGCCAAGATCAAGACCTTCGGCAGCGACACCGAGACGAGCATCGTCATCATCCCCGAGGTCAAGTTCGGCGACCTCAAGATCACCAACATCCCGGCGATCGTCGACGACCTCTCGACCTTCGGCCTCGGCGAGACGCCCGGCGTCCTGCTCGGCCGCCAGGTCATGAGCAAGATCGGCGCGATCACCTTCGACTTCCCCAACGCCTCGCTCGAGCTGCAGAGCGCCGCGCCGACCGCCGCGCCCGCGGGCGCCACCGCGTCGCAGCTGCTCCTGCTCGACCTCCACCTGTTCCTCGTGCCCACCGTGCCCGTCACGCTCGAGGGCTCCGACGCCCAGTTCTACGCCTGGCTCGGCGGCTCCTACGGCACGGCCCTCACCGTCGCCAAGAAGAACTTCCTCAAGAGCGGCCACCTGCCGCGCGAGCTCGACCCGCTCGACGACCCCAACTCCGGCCTCAAGATGGTCTACATCGACCAGGCCAAGGTCGGTGAGCTCGGCGTCAAGGGCGTCGGCGGCCTCGTCCTCGCCAACACCCCGCCCGACGGCGGCCTCGCCCAGGTCGTCGAGCTCGGCGGCTTCGAGCTCGGCGGCTACGTCAACGTGCCGCTGCTCAAGAGCATGAAGGTCACCTACGCCCTGTCGCAGGGCCAGGTGTTCTTCGCCCCGAAGACCGCCGGCAAGTGACCCGCGGCGACGACCGTCGCCCGCACCCAGGAACGACTCCGCGGCCCGCCGCGGGGTCGTTCCTGCTTTCTCCGTCGCTCGCCGAGCCGTCGCTCGCCGAGCCGTCACTCGCCGAGGTGTCGCCCGCCGAGCCGTCACTCGCCGAGCCGTCGCTCGCCGAGCCGTCGCTCGCCGGCTCGCACCTCGCCGCTTCACTGCCTCGGCTCGCGCGACCGGCGAAGCAGCCTCGCTCGCGCGACCGGCGAAGCAGCCTCGCCTGCAGCGCCCTCCGCAAAGTCACGGCCGCGCCGCCTGGCGCACCCACGACCCGTGTGCACGGCGAGCCTCGCCCGCCCGCGCCGGCCGCAGCCAGGGGTCCGTGGCCGGCCGCTGGCGGCAGGACGGGCCGCCTCGCGCGCCCCCGCCCGCGCTTTTGGTCTATCGTGGCTCCGTGGCCGGATGGTTGGAGATCCGCCGGGGCCAGGCTCCCGTCACCAACGTCAACCTCGTCGGGCGTCGCGTCATCGTCGGCCGCTCCCCCGACTGTGACGTCGTCCTCAACACCACCTCGGTCTCGCGCCAGCACGCCGAGCTGATCTGCGACGACGCCGGCTGGCGCGTGCGCGACCTCGGCAGCCGCAACGGCACCGGCGTCAACGGCACCCGCGTCGCCGGCGAGCGCGGCCTGCAGAACTGCGACGTCCTCCGCATCGACGAGTTCGACCTCGTCTTCCACACCGGCCCGGCCCCGCTGCGGCCCGCCGCGCGCCCGCGCACCAGCGTCACCGACGGCGCCTTCGGCCCCGCGCGCACCTTGCAGGAGCTGGGCCCGCCCAAGGTCGACGCCTCGCACCTCTCGCGGCTGCTCGGCTTCAGCGCCGCCTTGCTGGCCGAAGGGGCAGCCGACCAGCGCATGTTCCAGCTGTGCGAGCTGCTGACCAGCGCGCATTTCCACGGCAACGCCGCAGTGGTCCTGCGGATCCTCCGCTCCGACGCCAGCGCCCCCGAGATTCTGTCCGGCCCGACCGGCCCCGGCGGCGAGCCGCCGATCAGCCGCTCGGTGATCAAGGCCGTGCTCGCCAGCGACGCCCCCGTGCTCGCCAGCTCCGGCCCCGCCGGCCCGAAGAACAACATGGTCCAGATGTCGGTCGTGTTCGGCGGCCAGGCCACCGCCGCCGTCGCTTGCCCGGTCGGCGGCGACGGCGAGCACCTCGACGTCCTCTACGTCATGCTGCCCGGCCAGTACGGCACCGCCGAGTGGCTCGCGCTCGCCTCGCTCGCCTCGGCCATGTTCCGCCAGGCCGAGGACGCCTGGACCGCGCGCGAGGCGGCCCAGCGCCAGGCCCTGCTCGAGGAGGAGCTGCGGCGCGCCGCCGCGATCCAGGCCCGACTTGTCCCTCGGGACATGTCCTCCGGGTCACTTCAGATCGGCTTCGGCTTCACCCCGTGCAAGGGCGTCGGCGGCGACTACGTCGACGCCCTGCCGACCCGCGACGGCCGCGTCCTCGTCACCGTCATGGACGTCGCCGGCAAGGGCATCGACGCCGCGCTGATCGCCTCCGGCCTGCACACCACCGTGCACCTGGCGGTCCGCCAGGGCATGTCCCTGCCCGACCTCGTCCACACCTTGAACCGCCAGCTGCTCGACACCTGGAGCGGCGAGACCTTCGTGACCCTCGCGGCCGCGCTGATCGACCCGCGCACCGGCGCGCTCGAGGCGGTCGGCTGCGGCCACCCGGCGCCGATGGTCGTCAGCCCGAACGGCATGATCCGCGAGCTCCGCCTGGCCGAGGGCATGCCGATCGGCCTCATCGACATCGAGCTCGAGCTCAGCACCGACCGCCTCCGCCCCGGCGAGCTGCTCCTCCTCTACTCCGACGGCCTGTCCGAGTGTTTTAATGAGGACGACAAGATCCTCGGCGTCGACGGCCTCACCGAGATGGTCGCCGACATCCGCCACGCCGCCGGCCGCAAGCCCGACCTCGAGTGGTTCGAGTCCCAGCTCAAGGACCGGCTGGCCCACCACCGCGGCCGCGCCCCCGCCTCCGACGACATCAGCTTCGCCCTCGCCCTGTTCGGCGCCTGAACCATCGAACATGTCGTTCGCGCCATGCGCGATCGGACATGCTTTCAAAGACATTCCCTTCGTGGAATATCCGAGCGCGTCCGGGCGCTCTCGCCCATGCCTGCGCGAGATCGCGCGCCCGTCCGCGATGGCGGGGTGACGATCGCCGCCCCGCCCTCTATCCTCGCGGCCGATGCCGCAAGCGAAGCAGAAGTCGAAGCAGAAGGCCAAGAAGTCCGCCGCCGCCAGGGCGACCGCGAAGGCCGACAAGCAGACGAAGAAGCCGAAGAAGAAGGCGAGCGACACCGGGCCCGCGAAGGCCAAGAAGGCCGCCAAGAAGCCCGCCGCCAAGGCCAAGAAGGCCGCCAAGACCGCTGCTCGCAAGCTCGCCAAGCGAGCCGAGAAGACCGACAAGAAGGCCAAGAAGACGGCCGACAAGGCCACCAAGAAGGCCAAGAAGACCGACGCCAAGGCCGCCAAGAAGGCGAACGCCAAGGCCGTCAAGAAGGCCGTCAAGAAGGCCACCAAGAAATCCGACGCCAAGGCCACCAAGAAGGCCGCCAAGAAATCCGACGTCAAGGCCACCAGGAAGGCCGCCAAGAAGTCCGACGCCAAGGCCACCAAGAAGGCCGCCAAGAAGTCCGCCGACAAGGCCAAGAAGCTCGACACCAAGGCCGCCAGGAAGTCCGACGCCAAGGCCAAGAAGACCGCCGGCAAGCCCGCCAAGCCCGCCAAGCGGCGCGCCGCGCCCGGCCCGGCCACGGACGCCGTGCTCGCCGCGCAGCGGTTCTACGCCCTCCCGGTCGACGCCGAGGCCTTTGCCGCCAGCGAAGAGGGCCTGACCCTTCAGACAGGTGACGACCTGGTCGCCGCTCACTTCGAGCGCAACTTCGGCTACTTCGGCGCCATCGACAAGACCCTGTCCGGCTTCTACGTGCTCGACGACGAGGGCGACAACTACTACCTCGCCGACCTGCGCGACAGCGGTCAGGTGTGGTGGCAGGATCACGAGACCCGCGAAGTCTCGCTCGCCTTCGCCAGCGTCGAGGACTACGCCGGCTACCGCGAGGCCAGGGCCGCCGCCAGTGACGACGAGGACGCCGACGACGACGAGATCGCCGACCGCTTCCGTCCGCGCAAGCTCAAGTCGACCGGCGAGCGCCGGCCCAGCACCGCCAAGCTGCTCGAGCGCTACCAGTGGCTCGTGTGGCTGTTCGCGCGCAGCCACGAGCTGCGCGGGCAGATCCTCGAGCAAGACGCGGACCTGGTGAACCGCGCCTACGGCCACCTGCGCGGCACCTTCGCCACCCGCGCCGCCGAGGCCAAGGCCTTCGCCGCCGAGCGCGGCCGCCTCGCCGACGACCCGCACCTCGGCATCTACTGGCTGCTCCACACCAGCGTGCTCGCCGACCACGCCCGCCGCGACGAGGTCGTCGCTGCTCTCGATGGCAGCGAGCACCCGCTCGTCCACGCCTTTGTCGCCGCCTTCGGCGCTCTCGCCCACGACGGCGACGTGCCCGCCGCTCCCGGTTTCCGCGTCCGTCGCTCGCGGCTGCTCTTCCTCACCGGCGGCGCCCTCACCAGCGAAGAGGTCGACCGCGAGCGCCTGACCGCCGCTCTGTTCGCCGACCCCGTCAATCACGGCTTCATCAAGGCCGAGCGTCTGGTCGACGCCGCCGCCGCCGCCGATGAGCTGCAGCAGCTCCACGACCTCGTCGCCGCCGGCCTGCCCGGGCCCGAGCTCGGCTGGCACAGCCTCGCCGCCTTGCTCGACGTGCGCGCCGGCGTCCAGGCCAGCCGCGCCGCCGATACTGTCCTCAAGGACATGAACGAAAGTACAGACGTCGACCTGCTGGCCGACGTGCTCGAGCTGCTGGCGCCGGTGGCGACCGACCGCGAGCAGGTGCGCGCGCTGATCGACAGCGTGCTCGCGCGCGACCCGTTCCACTGGGGCGTGCTGGAGGTCGGCAAGGTCGCCGCCGAGCGCGACCTCGAGGTCGCGCGCGCCGAGCAGTTCATCGCCCGCATCGCCCCGCTCGCCGAGGTGCGGCCGCTCCTGCTCGAGATCTTCAGCGAAGACGACGACGAGCGCGGGGCCGCCCTCAAGCGGCTGCGCGAGCTCCCGCCGGCGCAGCAGCACCTGCTCGCCCGCCGCCTGCTCGTCATGGCCAGCCAGATCGCCGGCGACGCCCTCGCGGTCGCCGTCGATGTCCTGCTCGGCGCCGGCGACCCCGACGCCCTCGCCGAGCTCGCGCGCACCGTCGAGGGGTTGCAGGACCCGTCGCAGTTCGCCGAGCAGCTCGTCGAATTGCGCGAGGCCGGCATCGTCGACCTCGCCGACCCGCTGCTGCCGATCGTCCAGGGCCTGCTCCTGCGGCCCGAGAGCGACGGGTTCATGGCCGACCACTGGAAAGAGGCGCTGGTCGAGAAGCTGGCGCCGGTCGCCCACGAGCCGGTCGTGTTCGACTGGTTGCTGGCCGCGCTCGAAGAGGACAGCCGGCACAGCCTGCGCGACGACATCCTCTCCAAGCTGTTCATCGCCTACAACGACAACCAGGTCGTCGCTCGCCTGTCCGAGGCGCAGGCCTCCCGCCTGATCCGCCTGGCCGCGCGCCTCGGCGTCAAGCCGGCCGACGCCGACGCGCACGAAGACGGCGTGTTCCCGGCGATCCACGTCTACCACGCCGCCGGTCGGGTCCTGTTCTACTTCGACAACCCGGGCGGCTTGCCGGCGATCGCCGAGGTCCTCGCGCAGGCGACCGACGTCGAGCTGCTGAGCAACCTCTACAGCGCGCTCGCCCACATCAAGACCGAGGACTCGCTGGGGCTCCTGCGCTCGCGCCTGTTCGTCGAGCAGCGGCAGGTCTGGAACCTCTGCAACGCCGTCGCCGAGACCTTCGACGACGAGGGCCACGCCGAGGTCATGGCCGAGCTCGAGCGGACCCGCAGCGACCACGGGGCCAACAGCTACGCGGTGGTGTTCATCGACTTCGCCAACGACACCAAGAAGAAGCCGCACACCTACGTCGCCCAGCTCGCGCGGGCCGTGCTCGGCTGGCCGGAGCCGACCGATCCGCGGGCCCGCGGCCAGCGCAAGTTCGTGCTGATGCACGCCGTCCGGCTCGGGCTCGAGAGCGCCGACCACGAGCTCGTGCGCCTGGCCCACCCCGCCGCGCTGGCGATCGCCGAGCCGCCGTTCTCCAACCTCGCCGAGCTCCACTACGAGAACGCCACCGAGGACCCGTGGGGGTCGCTCAAGGCCAGGGATCGCAAGCTGCTGGATCGCGTGCTGGCCGGCGAAGTCGCCGGGCCGCGCAAGCTCGACGAGCCCGTGAAGAAGATCGACGACGACACCCTCGCCGAGCTGGCCGGCGTGCCCGTCGACCGCCGCTTCCTCACCACCCCGGACGGCGAGGTGTGGTTCTTCGACAAGCAGGACCGCCTGCACGTGTTCGACGGCCAGGAGGTCCGCGCCCCGAGCTTCACCGTCGTCCGCCCCGAAGATCTCGGGGCCTTCCTCGCCGGCGTCGAGCGCTGCGACGGCCACGTCGTCCAGTGGAACAGCGCGGCCGGGGAGTTCCGCGACATCGCCCGCTACGGCGATCGCGTGCTGATCTTCGAGGGCGTCAACAACGGCCCCTTCACCGCCACCGGCCTGATCGCCGCGGGGGCCGGGGCCGCCGACGTGCTGTACCACAAGCTCGTCGATCACCTGGCCAAGGACTGGTTCGTCGCCGACGCCTGGTACGTCCCGGGCCTCGGCGGCGTCCAGCGCACCTTCTACGCCCCGCTCCCCGGCGGCAAGTACAACGACGAGCGCGACCGCCTGCACGAGCTCGAGGGCACGCCCGCGGCGCTGGCCGACGCCGAGGCCAGGGCGCTGGCGCTGATGCAGCGCCCCGGCGCCCGCGTGGCCTGCATCGAGTGGATGGACGACCTGCGCCGGCGCTCCGACATGGGCCTGCTCGAGTACTTCTCGGACCGCGCCCGCGACGACGAGAAGTCGCCGCGCTGGCACCTCGAGGCGTTCGCCGAGTTCGAGCAATTGCTGAACGAGTGGGACTGGGCGTCAACCGTACCTGGCCTTTCGGTCAGCCACGGCGCGCCGCCCGACGACGACGCGATCGCCCGCTTCGCCGCCGCCGCCGGCGCCGAGGTGCCGGAGAAGCTGCGCGACGCCTGGGCCCACGGCCCGCTGGCGTGGCAGATCGGCGAGCAGGGCCTGGCCTTGCTCGGGCCCGACGAGGCGCTCGCGCGCGGCCCGGCGCTCGCCGCCGCCGCCGAGGGCATCGCCGCCCAGCTGCCGCCGGCCGACGCCGAGGCCCTGCGCAAATTCATGGCCGGCGCGCAGGTGGTGATCGAGGACGCGCAGCAGCGGCCGGTGGTGCTGTTCGTGCCGAAATCGCCGCAGCGCGGCGACGGGCGGGTGTTCGTCGAGTACGACGTCGCCGGCCCGCCCGAGGACCTGTGGTTCGAGGGCTCGTTCGAGTGGTTCATCGCCGAGTCGCTGGGCCGCCCGTTCGTCAAGGCGCTCGGCGAGGCCTGCCCCGAGCTGCTCGGGCTGCCGTACGGGGCGCGCCGCCACGAGGGCGTGGTCCGCCGCCGCTACGTGCAGGGCGGCAAGTTCTGGGAGGTGGTGTTCGACCCCGAGGCCGGATTCGTGCTGACCCGCTCCGGCAAGGCCGGCGCGGCCGGCAGCCACACGCTGCGCCGCTTCACCAGCCCCGAGCAGGCGCAGGCGAACTTCGAGAAGCAGGTCAAGGGCAGGACCCGCGACGGCTGGCGCCTCGCGACCTGAAGGCCCGCGCGGGCGCGCCAGCCGGCGCGCCCGCGATCGCCATGCTTTGCAGACATGTCCTTCAGAGCATGCTCCAATGAGCATGTCTTATGTGACATGTTATTCAGGACATGATTCCATGAACATGCCCGCCTGGGCACGTCACTCTCTATAAAAGATAGAGAGCGTTCAGTGCGCGGCTTCCCACGCGTCGAGCTGCCCCAGCCCGCGCAGGCCGGCCGCCCCCGCGCGCTGCAGCGACTCGCGGGCCGCCCTCGCCGCCTCGGCCGCCTCGGTCGCGGCTCCGGTCGCGCGCAGCGCCTGGGCCCGCGCCAGGTGCATCATCCCCAGGTCGCCGGGATCGGGGGTCGAGGCGGCCACGTTCTTGAGCGCGCGGTCGACCCGCCGCAGCGCCGCCGCCGGGTCCTTCTCGAGCAGGTCGACCTGCGCCTGGCCCAAAAGACAGAGCCCGAGGTCGGGGTGGTCGGGGCCGAGAGCGCTCTCGCGGATCTCGCAACCCCGCACGTACGCGACGCGGGCGCCCGGGTAGTCGGCGAGGTCGCGCCTGGTGTCGCCGATGAACGTAAACACCCCCGCGAGCGCCACGTGCCCGGGGGGCAATGTCTCCTCGAGGTGCTGCTGCGCGGCCATCAGCTCGACCAGCCCCTCGGCTGGCTTTCCGGACAGCTGCAGCATCCCGCCGATGTTCTGCCGGATCAGCCCGACGTTCGGGTCCTTCGGGTTGATCGCCTCGAGGATGGCCCGCGACCGCTGCAGCGCCGCGATCGCCTCCGCGTGGCGGTTCTGCCGCTCGAGCGCCAGCGCCAGGTTGTTCAGCGGGTTGGCCAGGTCGGGGTGCCCCGCGCCGTGGGCCTGCTCGTCGAGCGCGACCGCCCGCTCGAACAGCTGCTGCGCCTCGCGGTAATGGCCGCCGCGCAGCTTCGACGCGCCGAGCACGTTGACCAGGTTGACCAGGCGCGGGTGCTCGGGGCCGTAGACCTTCTCGTACAGCGCAATCGCCTCGCTCACCGGCGCCTCGGCGCCGGCGTTGTCGCCGGCGGCGATCGCGATCATGCCGACTTGATGCAGCCACTGCGCGCGCTCGCGGTCGGGCTGGCCGCGGCGACGCAGCAGCGCCTCGGCGTGGTCGACCCACGGCTGGGCCTCGGCCTTGCGCCCGAGCTTGTAGCCGACCACGAACATCTGGCTCAGCAGCCCATCCCACAGCGTCTCGTCGTCGCGGTCGGCCACCGCCTGCCAGATCGCCGCCGCCTCGGTCGTGCGCGCCAGCTCGTCGTTGCCCGCCTCGCGCTGCGCCCGCGCCAGCGCGTGGCGGGCCGCCGCCGTCAGGCTCGGATCGTCGAGCGCGAGCGCCTCGGTCGCCGTCGCCTCGAGCTCGGCCAGCGCGTCCTTGCTCTTGCCCGCGTTCACCTTGGCCCGCGCCGCCCGCAGCCGCTCGCGCAGCGCCTCGCTGCGGGCCGGGTCGGCGACCGGGCGCGAGGCCAGGGCCCCGCTGCGCAGCGCCTCGGCGTCGGCGCAGCCCTGCAGCCCCGGCAGCCCCGCCACCGCCTCCGCGGCCCGCTTCACCACCTGCTTGTCGGCCTGGCCCAGCAACTCGAGCAGCGCGTCGAGGTCGCGCAGCCGGTGCTGCAGGCAGGCCATGCGCAGGTCCATCAGCTCGGCCGACTGCTCGCCGCGCACCTGCGTCGAAGCACATGTCTCTTCGTACATGTCCTTCCATTCCTGCGCGTAGCGATCGATCTGCGGCGCCGCCCCGGCCCACGCCCCGGCCGCGTAGGGCAGCCCGGTGGCCGCGAACGCCGCCTCGACCGTCGCCCGCCGCTCCGCGGGCCACACCGCGCCGACGCGCTCGGCCCCGCCGCCGCACACGCCCGGCCCGGTCATCGCCAGCGCCGTGCCGCCGGCCACCGCCGCCGCCAGCAGGGTCCCGCCGAGGGCCAGCCAGCGCCGCTGCCGGCGGACCCGCCCGGCCTGCAACTCGGCCAGCAGCGCGTCCATGCGCGGGTACCTGGCCTCTCGGTCAGGTTGCAGCCCGCGCAGGCAGATCCGGTGGAGCCACCCGGGCACCTCGCTGCCGCGCGGCGGCGGCTCGCGCTGGCCGCTGCGGGCCCTCGCGGCCAGCTCCTCGATCGTCGAGCCGGCGAACGGGCGCTTGCCGTACAGCGCCTCGAACAGGGCCACGCAGAAGCTGAACTGGTCGGTGCGCGCGTCGACGGCCACGCCGGCGTGCTGCTCGGGCGACATGTACGCCGGCGTGCCGACGATCGCCCCGTAGCGGGTGATCTGGGTGTCGAGCGCGCTCGCGCCGGCGGCCTCGATCGCGTCCGCCGGCGCCTCGGGATCCTCGTCGCGGCGGGCCAGCCCGAAGTCGGCCACCTGCGCCCGCAGCCGACCGGTCGCGGCGTCGGTGCTGAGCAGCACGTTGTCGGGCTTGAAGTCGCGGTGGATCAGCCCGACCGCGTGCGCCGCCGCCAGCCCGGCGCCGGCCTGCGCGAACAGATCGACGACCTCCGGCCACGGCCGGCGCGTGGCGATCCACGCCCGCAGGTCGGTGCCCTCGACCAGGTCCATGGCGATGAAGACCTGGTCGTCGCGGTGCGCCCCGACGTCGAACACCGGCACCACGTTGGGGTGCGACAGCTTGGCCATCGCCTGCGCCTCGCGGATCATCCGCGTGCGCGCCTCGCCGACGGCCGTGCCGTGCAGCAGCTTGATCGCCACGGTGCGGTCGAGGTCGGGGTCGTGGGCCTTGAAGACCGTGCCCATCCCGCCGGACCCGAGCTGCCCGAGGATGACGTAGCGGCCCAGCGTGGACGCGGGCGCCTGCGCCTCGCCGCCCGCGGGCAGGCTCGCGGTGGTGCGCTCGACGTCGACCGCGGTGCGCCCCCGCTCGAGGCTGTCGGGGCGCACCACCGTCTCCTCGACAGAGAACCGTCGGCCCGACGCGGGCGCGGTGGTCTGCTCGAGCGCGTCCGTCGCCTGACTCTCGGGCCATGTCTTCTTGGACATCTTCTTTTAAAAGGGGGGGCGCCCGCCCACCGCCTCTCTCGGCCCATCATCGGTCATGCCGGCCGCCCGGCCAACCTCGGCCGCGCCCCGGCGCCACCGGCGCGCGCGGCTCGCTTCCGCGCCCGCACGCGATCGCCTCCGCGCACGCACGCACCGCGAGCGCCGCTCTCTCGGGGAGTCGCGCCCGCAAGGCCCATCACCGCCAGCTCGCGGATCGTCGACAACTCGCGCGCCGGCGCCTCGCGGGCCCGTCGCTCCCGAAACGCGGGTGCTCCGGCGGCCTCCCATGCCCCGGCGAGACAGGCCGATAGGCTCGACTCACGGTTCAGCTTGCTGGGCGATCGTCAGCTCGGTCTGTGCCTCGAGCTCGCCGAAGGTCCGGTGGTGGACGATGCGGCAGCGCTGGACCACGCCGACGAGCTGGTACTTTGGCTTCGCCCGGGCATCGATCCCTGGACCGACCGCGAGCGGCTTGCCCGCCTGCTTCTCGCCGGAGGTGCCGGTGAGCTTGTCGGAGACGTACTCGACCCCGGTGACGAGGTCGATGATCTGGGGCTCGTGCTCGAGGACCGCCATCTTCCCGCCGAAGATTCCGCCCTGCATGCACTCGTACCAGACGACCTGGACGCGATGGCCCACGGGCACCGGCGCGTGAAACAGGACAGCGATCTTCTGCATTCGCCGAGGATAGCCGCGACGTGACCGGCCGCCCAGCGGGCTCCGCTGCAGTCGCCGCGCGGGGAGTTCACCGCGACGTGCGAGGATGCGCGGCGACGAGGGCTTGCAATCGCATGCCTCCCGCCAGCTGGACATCGCTCGCGTATGCCGCCTGGACGCACGGAATCGGCCCGATGCTCGGCGCGTCCGGTCATCCGTGCGCTCCGCTTGCGCGGTCGTCGAAATACCTGTCCTTTCGGACATCTGACTCCGCGCGCCGGGGTCATGTTTGCGATCGTCGGTGTTCGCCTCGGGGCCGGGAGCAGCGAGCCTCCGAGCTCATGCCGCACGAAGCCTGCCGCTCGGGGACTTCACGCTGGCCGGGCCTGCGCCCTGGCGTACAATGCCCGCGCATGCAGCCGGTCGTCGGAGGGTTCACCAGCGAGGCCGGGCGCGCCGCCTTCATGCGCGCCCACGACGAGGCCATGCGGTGCCTGCCCGCGCCCGAGGCCAGCTTCGAGGTCGCCACCAGCTTCGGCACCGTGCGCGCCTGGCGGTTCGCCGGGCCGGGCGACACCCCGCTCGTGCTGCTGCCGGGCAAGGCCTCGAGCACCCCGCTGTGGGCCGGCAACCTGCCGGGCCTGCAGGCGCTCGCCCCGGTCGTCGCCCTCGACCTGCTCGGCGAGCCGGGCCGTTCGGTGCAGACGCGACCGATCACCACCGCCTCCGAGCAGGCCCAGTGGCTCGACGAGGCGCTGGCCGGCCTCGGCATCGCCCGCGCGCACGTGCTCGGGGTCTCGTTCGGCGGCTGGTCGGCGGTCAACCTGGCGATCCACCGCCCGCAGCGGGTCGCCTCGGTGATCGCCCTCGACCCCGCGCTCACGTTCGGGCCGATCGGCGCCAAGGTGGTGCTGTTCTCGGTGCTGGCCCTGCCGTTCATGCCCCGGCGCGTGCGGAGCTTCGCGCTGTCGTGGATCGCCGGCGGCGCGCGGACGGCCGAAGACAGCGCCGAGGGCCGCCTCATCGAGGTCGGCATGCGCGTTTACAAGTCGCGCCTGCCGATGCCCACCTATCCGACCGACGCCTCGCTGCGATCGGTGACCGTGCCCGCGCTGGTCGTGATCGCCGGACGCAGCATCATTCACGATCCGCCGCGCGCCGCCGCCCGCGCCCGTCTGCTCCCGCGGGCGCAGGTCGAGCTGTGGCCCGACGCCTCGCACGCGCTCACCGGCGAGTATCCTGAACGCATCGCCCTGGCCGTCGCTGGCTTTCTCGCCCGACAGTCGGCCGGCGCGCCGTGACGAACACGGCCAATTCGCCGGCGTACGGCGGCGGCGAGGCCGGCGAATGTCACGAGGCGCGAATACGACGAGCGCCGCGACGCCGACG
This sequence comes from Nannocystis bainbridge, assembly GCF_028368995.1. Taxonomy (GTDB): domain Bacteria; phylum Myxococcota_A; class Polyangia; order Nannocystales; family Nannocystaceae; genus Nannocystis; species Nannocystis bainbridge. The sequence goes on from NZ_JAQNDL010000001.1 coordinate 3,640,187, forward strand.
TCCTCGGCCGCGAGCATCCACGATAGTGAATCACGGCACCGCGTTGTCGTGGCTGGCGGCGCTTGATACGGTGATGGTGCTTTGGACTGGACCGCCTCTGTTCTCGTGTTCGCGCTCGCGGGCGCCGCCCCGACGGTGAAGGACAGCGGCCAGACGGCGCCGGGGACGGAGGTCGTGCGGGTCAAGCGGGACTTCGGCAAGCCGCACTTCGACCTGGCGATCGACGCGTGGGTGTCGGCCGACGCGACGCGGCTCGACGAGGCCCGGCTGTGGTGGGTCAACACGGCCGAGCAGGACCGGCGCAAGCCGCTCGGGCCGATGGTCGAGCGCATGGTCAAGCTGCGCTACCACCGGGCCTCGAGCCGCTCGCTGACGGTCACGGTCACCGGCGACGACAAGGAGTTCGCGTTCGTGCTCGAGCTGGCCGAGTCGGGCCAGCTGCACGCGTTCGTCGCCATCGACACCGAGCAGGGCCGCCACGTCCCGCGCTGCCGCCTCAGCACGGCCCACCTGATCGCCCACCGCGTGCTCGGCATGCCGGTCGGCCTCGCCCGCGTCAACGTCACCTGCAGCGACGCCGGCGGCGCGGTCCACAAGGGCACCGTCCGCCACCGCGAAGTCAGCTGACGGCGAAGTTTCTTTGGCAGGATGAACGACATGCCCGTTCGGGCATGTCGTTTGGAGCATGCTCTTCGGAGCATGCTCATAAGGACGTGCGAATCATAGGCCGCGCTCGGCCATGTCGCTACGGGTTCACCGGCTCGCGTCGCGTGACGCAGAACCACGACTGCCGCGCTCTAACCTGTCCTTTCGAACATGCCGGCGAATCGGCCCGGCTGCGCTCGGACCTGTGCTTTCGAGCATGCCCGCGACCTGGCCCGGCCGCGCTCGGACCTGTGCTTTCGGGCATTCGCGCGACGACGAGCGACCGGCCTCGTGCGCGGTCGTGCTCGCCGCGAGCCCTTTGACACCCTTCTGCGCCCGCTGCGGCGCCGGCCCCGGGGAATCTAAGTCATGCGTTTGACTTAATCAGTCGCACGACTTAGACCTGCCGATGCAGAGGTTTTCATGAGCATCGACAGCAGCAGCAGCAGCAACGAGCCGGTCTTGGACTATCCCCTCCCTTTGCCCAGCGCCCTCGAGCCGCCCGCGGAGTGGGCCAAGTTGCGGGCGGGCTGCCCGATCGCCCACGTGCGGCTGCCCAGCGGTGACAGCGCGGTGCTGCTGACCCGCTACCAGGACGTGCGCCAGGTGCTGGCCGACCCGCGGTTCACGCGCCAGCTCGGCAAGGAGGGCGCTGCGCGGATCTCCGAGGAGCCGGGCGGCGTGTTCGAGAGCCAGGAGGCGGCCTCGCTGACCGAGGGGCACGAGCGCTGGCGGCGGCTGCTGGCCAAGTCGTTCACCGCCAAGCGGGTGTCGGCGATGCAGCCGCGGATCGAGGCGATGGCCGATCAGCTGATCGACGAGATGGTGCAGCAGGGCGCGCCCGCCGACCTGATGGCGGCGCTGGCGTTCCCGTTGCCGGTGTGGGTGATCTGCGAGCTGCTGGGGATCCCCAGCATCGACCGCGACAAGCTGGCCCACTGGTCCAACGCGATGCTCAACCTGTCGCAGTTCACGCGCCAGGAGATGGAGGCGGCCCAGGCCGAGTTCTCGGCGTACATGTCGATGCACATCGCCGCCAAGCGGGCCGCGCCGGGCGAGGACCTGCTGAGCGAGCTGGTCGCGGCGGTCGACGAGGGCCACCCGCTGACCGAGCTCGAGCTGATGATGATCGGCCAGGGCATCCTGGTCGCCGGCCACGAGACGACCTCGAACACGATCGCCAAGATGATGGGGATGCTGCTCGGCGACCGCGAGCGCTGGGAGCTGCTGGTCGCCGACCCGTCGCTGGTCCGCACGACGGTCGAGGAGGCGCTGCGCTTCGACGCCAACGCCGGCTTCGGGCTGCCCCGCTTCATCACCGAGGAGCTCGAGGTGGCGGGCCAGACGCTGCCGCCCGGGACGACGGTGATCTGCAGCATGGCGGCGGCCAACCGCGACGAGCAGGCGTTCGAGCGCGCCGACACGATGGACCTGCGCCGCTCGCCCAACGCCCACCTCACGTTCGGCGCCGGGCCGTACTCGTGCGTCGGCCAGGCGCTGGCGCGGACCGAGCTGCAGACGGTGCTGAACGCGCTGCTGCGCCGTCTGCCGACGCTGGCGCTGGCGGTCCCGGCCAGCGACCTGGCCCGCCGCGAGGGCCTGCTGATCGGCGGACTCGAGCGGGTTCCAGTACGCTGGTGACCCATGGCCGGACCACGCACGAGGCAAGCCCACGCCACCGAGACCCGCGAGCTCATCCTTTCGACGGCGGAGCGCCTGTTCGCCGAACAAGGCGTGGCCGCGGTCTCGAACCGACAGATCAGCGAAGCGGCCGGCCAGGCCAACAACTTCGCCGTGGGCTACCACTTCGGCACCAAGACCGACCTCGTGCTGGCGATCGTCCGCCGCGATTCACCGTCGATCGAGCGGCGACGCATGGAGATGCTGGCCGGCCTCCGCGGCTCGCAGACGCTGCGCGACTGGCTGGCCTGCCTGGTCCTGCCGCTCACCGAACACATCGCGTCGCTCGGCTCGCCGAGCTGGTACGCGCGCTTCATCGCCCAGGCGACGACGGACCCGGCGCTGCGCCAGCTGGTGATCGCGGAGACGGCGGTGTCGCCGTCGATGCGCGCGGTCACGGAGGGGCTGGAGCGGCTGCTGCCAGTGCTGCCGGCGGACGTGGCAGCAGAGCGCGGCGACATGAGCCGCCACCTGATCGTGCACGTGTGCGCGGAGCGCGAGCGAGCGCTCCAAGAAGGGGCGACGACGCCGCGCGCGACGTGGGAAGGCGCAGCCGCGGGCCTCATCGATGCGCTGGCAGGGCTGTGGCAAGCGCCGTTCACACCGACCGATTGAAACTGCTTCACCCGAATTTCAAAGAATCGAAGGAGAGCCGACCATGCGCGTGATTGTCGATCTTGAAAAATGCTGCGGGGCGGGCCAGTGCTGCTTGCTGGCGCCGCGAGTGTTCGATCAACAGGACGACGGGATGGTGATCTTGCTGGACCCGTCGCCGCCGGCAGAGCTGCACGCGGCGGTGCGCGAGGCGGCTTGCGTGTGCCCGGGAGCGGCGATCGCCGTCGAGGGGTGAGCCATTAATTAAAATCGGTGCACCGCGAGAGCCGGGGCTCTGCTTCGCGGTGGCTGGGGGCTCTGCTCGCACGTCGGGGCGATTCGCTCACGGAAGCATGGGGAGCGTCTGGCGGGCGGCTCGGGTTCACGGGGTGTTTGTGACATCCCAGCGATCGCGGCCCCACTTCGCGGCGGCTTGCGTCTGCCCGGGGGCGGCGATCCGCGGCCCATCGGGTAGCTGTCGCTATTTCGGTGTGACTTCCATGAAGCGACCGCGTCGAGCAGGAGTGAGCCTGCGCGGCGCGCCGGATCAGGTCTCGAGCAGCCGCTCGCTCAGCTCCCAGAGTCGCCGCGCCGACTCTGGATCGATCGCGTGCGACGCGGCCTCGGCGGGGATGCTCTCCGGGGTGAGCGGCCTCGATTCGTCATCGAGGCGCGAGATGTCGTTGTCCTTGAGGTAGACGCCGCCGATGTCCGCGAGGAGAGGGCTCGTCGCGGCGAACACGATGGTGCTCGCGCCCTGCTGGGCCGTCTTTTTGCCGCGCTCCGGATCGATGATGGGGTGGCCCGAGTCGTCGATGAGCCCCATCGCGCGCAGCCCGTCCGCGCCGGCCGCGCTGTTCAGCGTCGTGCCGACGACGACGCCGGGATGCACCGCGTAGCCGCGGATCCCTTCACCGGCGAAGCGCCGGTCCAGCTCGACGGCGAACAGCACGTTGGCCAATTTCGCCTGCGCGTACGCGGCGAGCGGGTCGTACCCCGTCGAGAAGTTCGGGTCGTCCCACCGGATCCGGCCCATCCGTTGCGCTCCTGACGAGACCACCACGACCCTCGCGCCCTTCGCCGCCCGCAGGGCCCGCAAGAGCCCCAGGGTGAGCTGGAAATGGCCGAGGTGGCTCGTCGAGAGCTGCACTTCGAAGCCACGTGAATCGCGGGTGATCGTCCCGGGAGCCGGCAGGGCGGCGCTGTTCACGAGGACGTGGAGCGGACGGCGCGATTCGAGCCAGCGGCTGGTGAAGGCGTCGATGGACCGCGGATCGACGAGGTCGAGCTGGCCGACCTCGACCCGCTCGATGCCCGCCAGCGCCAGCGCAGCGCGGGCCGGATCGCGCGCGCCCACGGTGACGGACGCGCCGGCCCTGGCCAGCGCCCGCGTCGTCTCGAGGCCGATCCCGGCGTGGCCCCCCGTGACGATGATGTGCTTGCCGCCGAGCTCGACGCCGGCGAGGACGTCGTCCGCCGTCGCCGCAGCGCCGAACCCGCTGCCGATGGGATGCTGCTTGTGATGCATGCGGACCTTCATGCCCCTCCTGGCGGCGCCAGGATTGGAAGGACCGGACAAATCCGCGGCTCGCTGGCACAGCGTCGACCTGATGCGAACCCCGTCACGGCGCGAGATGTCCTTGAGGACAGCCTGGGCGCGCGCTTGCCCAGAGAGGGGCTTCGGGTCAGCCTGCAATCGGCGCCGGAGACAGCCCGACGGCCCGGCCTCACGCAGGACGGCGAGTCCCGCGAGCGGCGCGCCCCGCCGGTGAGCCCGCGCCAGAATGGCGAGGCACCCCGATCGACGCCATGGCTGGCCGCCGAACAGCCGCCTTCTCGCTTCAATCATGCAGGCCTCTCCGGCCTCATCTCGCATGATTCGGTGCGGCGCGCTGAGTCGTGTGATTCGAATCGTCAAGACGAGTGACGAGACGTCATTCGTCGTACGAGCGCTCACGGGAGCATGGGCAGCCTCTGGCGGGAGGCCCAGGTCCACGGGGTATTCGTGGCATCCCATCGATAGCGGCCCCATTTTTTAAAATACGGGTTCTCCTCGCGCCAGGCCGCGTACTCCGGGGCGCGGCCGAAGGTGACGCCTTCGAACGACCAGGCGTGCGCGAACAATTCGGCGCCGTCGGTGCAGCGCAGGAACACGGCGGCGATCCTGACCTCGCGCAGGGCCTCGTCGTGCTCGGCGACCAGCTCGAGCGTGGAGATCGCGGCGGGTTCACGCGCGGGATCGAGGAGGAAGCCGTCGGCGTCGAGGATGCACAGGTCTTCGAGGCTGTCGCTATCGATCGATGCGGGCGGCTCGGGGCGCACGGCTGGGGTCGCGGTCAGGATGCCCTGATGATTGTCGAACCAGACGACGCCTTCGCTGAGCTCGAGCCAGAACCCTGCGAGCAGAAACGGCCGGTAGAAGGGCAGCGGGTGGTCGTTGTCGGAGTGACGGAGGCCGAGCACGAGCACGCTGCCGAGCCCCGCGGGCGCGAGCACGGCGAGGGTGCGGTCGAGCGGCGCTTCGGCGGACACTTCGTGCATCGTAACAGTTCGCCGCGACACGGCGCTCCCGCGGCCTGTTGCGGCCTGCACGACGCCGCGCGATCCGTCGCTCGCACCCCGCCATGCCGGTTCGATGTGCGCACCTCGCCGCCTCGATCGCCGCCGGCTCGCGCTTCTCCGTCACCTCGCCGAACTCGGCGTGCACCACCCAATCATGCGAGCGCCTCGCCGAGCTCGGCGTGCACCGCCCAGTCACGCGAGCGCCTCGCTACGATTGTAAAATTCACCGGTGACGACGACGCTCGTCACGCGACGCGTTCGACGTCGACGGGCGCGAAGGCGGCGGCCTGGGCGGCGCAGCGGGCCGCGTATTCGCTGGGGGCGCTGCCGATGAAGGCCTTGAAGTCGCGGATGAAGTGGGCCTGGTCGAAGTAACCGAGCTCGGCGGCCAGGGTCGCGCCGTCGAGGACGCGGCCGGCGGCGAGGCGCTCGGCGGCTTCGTGGAGGCGGAAGCAGCGGATGACCCACTTGGGGCCGACGCCGACGTAGCGGCGGAACAGCCGCTGCAATGTTCGGGCGGGGATCTGCGCCAGCTCGGCGAGCTGTTCGACGCGGGCGATCGCCGGGCGGTCGAGGGCGAGCTGGACCACTTCGACCACGCGTTCGACGCTGGGGTCGGGGGCGGGAGCCCGCGCGCGCAGGAAGGCCTCGACGAGGTCGACCTGGGCGGCGTCGTCGTCGCAGGCGAGCACGGCGGCAGCGAGCTCGTCGGCGACCGGGCCGAACACGTCGCGCATGGGGACGCTGCGACCTGTGAGCTGGGCCAGCGGGCGCTGCAGGAACGGGAAGAAGGCGCCAGGGCGGAACTTGGTGCCGAACACGCGGCCCTCGCCGCGCAGCTCGACGCCGGCCCGCCGCGGGGCGCAGCCGTGCAGGGCGGCGCCGTGGGCGGTGATCGCCAGGTTGACGCACGGGTGCGGCAGCGTCTCCTGCACGTGCGGCGGGCGGCCGCGCAGGTCCCAGCGCACGGTCCAGTGGCGCTCGACCCACGGCGACAGGTCGTCGGCCGGCAGGTGCCGCGTCAGCGCGAACTGCCCGCGCGCGGCCTGCGGATGGAGGACCCCTCCCGAGCGCGTGCTGGCGCGGTGCATCGGCGTGTCGCATTTCTACAATACGCGGCCCGGCCGTGTCATGAGGATCGGCGCATGACTCAAGCCACCAAGCACTCCGGCGGATGCCACTGCGGTAAGGTCCGCTACGAAGTCGGCGTCGACCTCGGCCAGCCCATCCTGTCCTGCAACTGCAGCATCTGCGGCAAGACCGGCAGCCTGCTGGCGTTCGTGCCGAAGAGCGAGTTCCGCCTGACCGCCGGCGACGACCGCCTCACCGACTACCAGTTCGCCAGCAAGACCATCCACCACAAGTTCTGCGACACCTGCGGGATCCGCTCGTTCGCCAACGGCGTCGGCCCCGACGGCACCGAGATGATCGCCGTCAACATCCGCTGCCTCGACGACGTCGACCTCGACGCGCTCACCATCAACAAGTACGACGGCAAGAGCAGCTGAGCCCGATCCTACATGTCCTTGTGGGCATGTTTCTTAAAACATGTCCGAATGGACATTACTCGAAGGGCATGTCTTGAAAGACATGCTCATTGGCCCTGGGACGCTCCGTCCCCCTCGCCATCGCCGCCGAGTCCCTGAGCGCCGATCCGCTCGCCCGGGCGCGCAGGACGCTGTCTTCCGGAGCTGACGCGTTCGGACGCTCTTGCTCGTCCGTCGCGAGGGTCCGCACCGAATCCGGACCCTCGCGGCGCGGATGCCGACGGCGAAGGTGCTCTCGCTGCGCGCGCGCCGGTCACCGCGGGCGCTCCGCCGCCTCGAGCGTCACCGTCTCGCGCCCGCCGGCGCGGGCCAGCTCGAGCGTCACGCTCTGGCCGCGTCGGACGCTCGCGGGCGCCAGCATGCGGGCCGCGTTCTCCGAGTTGGTGGCGGACACCGACAGCCCGTCGACGCCGACGATCTCGTCGCCGGGCAGCACCCCGGCCTTGTCGGCCGGGCCGTCGATCGTGACCGCCTCGATCCACAGGCGCTTCGGCGCCTTGGGGTCCTCCTTCTCGGTCAGCGGCGGCGGCTGCTCGCCGAGCGGGCGCGGCCTCGCGGCCTCGGTCGCCCGGCGCGTGCGCAGGCCGAGCTCACCGCGATCGGCGGCGGCGACCTTGCCGGAGGCGACGCCGTAGATCGTGCCGAGGTCGGCCTCGACGCCGGCGGCCACCGAGAAGTCGGCGCGGGCGACCGTGCCGCCGTCGGAGAGGTCGCCGTCGAGGAAGTGCAGCTCGCCGGCGCCGGGGCTGACGCTGGCCAGCGCGAAGCGGCCGGTGGCGTCGGTGCGCGGGCCCTTGCCGAACAAGCTGCCGAGCAGATCGCCGGTCCGCTCACCCTTGCCGAAGGTCATCACCGACATGCCCGCCAGCGGCTGGCCGGTGCGCGAGTCGAGCAGGACGCCGCGCAGCCCGGCCCACGGCTGCAGGTCGAGGACGAGCGCGGCGCGCTCGCCCGGCTTCAGCGCGAGCTCGTGCTCGACGCGGCCGCTGTCGGCGACGGCGATCAGGCTGTACTCGCCGGGGTCGAGGTGGTCGATGCGGTGGCTGCCGGTCGCGCTGTCGACGTTCTCGCGCTCGCTGCGGGTGCCCCCGCCCGGCTTGTGGGAGGTGACGTGCAGCTCCCAGCGCGGCACCGGCTGGCCCCCGGCGCGCGCGGTGACCGTCAGCTCGGCGAGCGAGACCGTCTGCAGGCGCACGTCTGTCCCCGGGGACAGGCCGGTGACCTCGACGCGCGCGCTGCCGCGGAGGGCCTCGGCGCGCAGGGTGTAGGTCCGGCGGGCCAGGCCGGTGAACTCGAAGCGGCCGTCCTCGCCCGACAGCGCCGGCTCGCCGCGCCCCTCGAACCCCGGGAACGCCTGCGACTCGGGCTCCTTCGGCGGCTCGGGCACGAGCCCGACCTTCTCCCCCGACCGGGCGGCCTCGGGCCGGTGGAATTGGGACTCGCCCGGGTCGCGCTGCTCCGGCGCGGCGGTGACCCATGCGTCGGCCGTCGGCGCGCCGTCGGGCCCGAGCACCACCCCGCGCAGCACCCCGTCGCGCAGCTCGACCACCAGGTCGACGCCGTGCGTGACGACCGCGGCCGAGATGGTCTTTCGAACAGGTTCGTACGACCTGTCCGCAGGGACATCCCAGCGGATCACGTTGCCCCCGCGGTCGAGCACCCGCAGCTCGTACTCGCCGCCCTCGAGGCCGCGCGCGGCGTAGGTGCCGTCCTCGGCGATCGGGTGGCGGTCGCGGCGTTCGCCGTCGAACACCATCGACATGTTGCCCCGCTTCGACGTCACCGGCATCAGCTGCACGCTGCCGCCCTTGACCGGCGCGCCGCGGGCGTCGACCACCCGGCCGGTGACCGTCGCGCGCGGCTCGAGCGTCACCACCGCCCCGCGCAGCCCTTCGACGCCGACTTCGACGTCGAGCTGGCCACGGCTGCCATCAGGCGCCTCGGCGATCACCCGCAGCTTGCCCGGCTTGACCGGCCGCAGCGTGAACTCCCCGCCGGCGTCGGCGCGGCTGCGGACCAGCACGTTGCCGAGGTTGGCGAGCACGGTCATGAAGCCCGGTTCGTCGTCGGCGAGGGTCAGCGAGATCGCGGCCAGCGCCGGCGGCTCGACGCGCCCGCGCAGCTCGACCCCGCGGTCGAGCTCGACCAGCACGCCGGCGATGTCGGCGTCGACCACGGTGACCGTCGGCCCGCCGAGGATCTCCGGCAGCGCCTGCTCGGCCACCGAGCCGAGCATGTACGTGCCAGGCCGCACTCCGAGCACCTCGAAGTAGCCGTCGACGGCGCTCGGGCCGGTGGCCGGCCGCAGCGCGAACGGGTCCAGCGCCAGCGCGCCGACCATGACGCCGTCGAGCGCCTTGCGCGGGTCGTCCTTCGGGGCGACAAAGCCGGAGATCTTGAACGCCCGCTCGACGCGGACCTCGACCCCCGTGAGCGCCTCGCCGATGCCCAGCTCCACCTCCGCCGGCTCGCGCGAGGCGTGCCCGGACGCCACGGCCGACAGCTTGTGCGCGCCCGAGGCCAGCCCGCCGAGGCGGAACCGGCCGCGCGCGTCGCTGACCGCCGAGCCGCCGCCGAACCCGCCGAACTCGCCGACGCTGACGAGCGCGCCCTCGACCGGGGCGTCGCCCGGGTCGGCGCGCACCGTGCCCTCGACCGACGCGGCCGGCACCAGCCGCAGGTCGACCGAGCGCGGGCCGCCGGCGACGTCGACGCTCTCGCTGTCGCCGGTGTAGTCGGCGTGCCAGGCGGTGACCTGGTACACGCCATCGTCGACCTGCACCACGAACCGCCCCTCGCCGTCGCTGACCGCCGGGAACGAGGCGCGGCTGAACTGGATGACGTTGCCCTCGCCCCGGCGATCGACGCTGACGATCGCGCCCTCGACCGGGCCGCCGCCGATGTCGCTCACCGTGCCGCGCAGGGCGTGCCCGCCAGCGACCAGCGCGGCGTCGAGGCCGGCGTGGGCGGTACCTGCCTGAAACGACAGGTCCTTGCGGACATACGGCAGGTAGCCGTCGGCCGAGGCGCTGAGGATGTAGTGACCGGGCCGCACCAGCGGCACCGACCAATCACCCGAGGCGTCGGTGCGCGCGGTGATCGGCGCACCGGTATCACCGGACTCGACCGGCGCACCGAGACCTTTCGGCCGCAGCATCACCACCGCGCCGGCGAGGCCCCGCTTGCTGCGGGCGTCGATCACCCGCCCCGCGGCGGAGCAGGGCGAGACGTCGATCTCACCGCGAGCCCGCGCCGCGGTCCGCTCCTGGGTGATGGCAGCCGCCCGCGCGGCCCGGTCCACCTTCTCCTCGGGCTTCGCCGGCCCCGCCTCCGGGCGTCCGAGCGCCGCCCACACCGCGATCGCCAGCAACACCAGCGCGACCGCGACGCCTCCCAAAAATTTGCGCGACACCGGCCCAGTCTCGACCAGCCGACGCGCGAGCGCAAGCCTCAGCATGTCCCTCAGGACATGCTCTTCGGGACACCCTCAGGATTCACCGCGGTGACGATCACGGACCCGACGCCGCTGGCAACTCGACTTCGCCATCGCGCGTCTGGCACGACGCTGCGCGACTGCCGGCACGCGCTCTCAGCTCGCGCGCCGGACCGGCGGGCGGTCCGGCGGGTGCGCCAGCAGCAGCTCGCGCAGGCGGGCCGCGGCGGGTGGCAGGCGGTCGATGCCGCGGTGGACCAGGTGGAGCGGGCGGGCGATCGGGGTCCGCGGGTCGGGCACCTCGACGAGGCGGCCCTGCGCCAGGTCGTTGCGGGCGGCGGCGCGGCTGATGAGCGCGACGCCGATGCCCGCGCGCACGTTGCCCTTGACCGAGGCGATGCTGCCGAGCTCCATCACGACGTCGGCCGCGGGGAAGTGGCGCTCGAGCAGCTCGCGCGAGGTGGTGCCGCGGGCGAAGGTCACGAACGGCGCGTGGGTCGGATCGGGCAGCTCGGGCGCAGCGACCACGATCATCTCGTCGACGCACCACGGCTCACCGCGATCGGTGGTGACCACGCCGAGGTCGAGGTCACCGCGGTGCAGGGCGTCGAGCACCTCGTCGGTGTTGGCCTCGCGCAGCAAGAAGCGCACGCCCGGGTGCTCGGCGCGGAAGGCCGCCAGCGTCGGCGGCAGCAGGTACGTGCACGCCGTCGCCCCCGCGCCGACCCGCACCTCGCCCGCGTGAAGGCCCTCGATCTCCGCCACCGCGCGGCGGGCGTCGTCGAGCGCCGCCAGCACCGCCCGCGCTCGGGTCACCAGCGCCGCGCCCGCGGCCGTCGGCGTCGCCCCGCCCGGTCCGCGGTCGAGCAGCCGGGCCGCGAAGGCGCCCTCGAGCCGGTGGATCGAGGCAGTGAGCGCCGGCTGCGACAGATGCGCTCGGCGCGCGGCCTCGGTGAAGGTGCCGAGCTCGACGATGTGCAGGAAATGGCGCAGCTCGTCGATCATCAGGAGTTTTTATAGCAGCCTTCCGAAGAATCGATTGGGCGAATGGTGGTCCCGACACTACACCAGGCCCAGGAGGTCGCTGCTTGGAGATTGGACTGCTGCTGGTGCTGGGAGGGGTCGCGGGCTGGCTGACGACCGTGGCCGGGCTCGGCGGCGGGGTGTTCCTCATCCTGGCCCTGTCGCTGCGCATGAGCCCAGCCGAGGCGCTGGCGCTGTCGTCGCCGGCGCTGCTGGTCGGCAACCTGCACCGCTGGGCCGTCGGCCGCGACGATGTCGACCGCCGGATCGCCGTCCCGTTCGCGCTCGGCGCCCTGCCTGGCAGCGCGCTCGGCGGGCTGGTGGTGGTCGCCATGCCGACGGCCGTGCTGCAGCTGCTGCTGGTGCTGACCAGCGCGCTGGCGCTGGCGCGGGCGGTCGGGTGGTGGCTGCCGCGGCCCCCGCCCGCGGCGGCGCTGGTGCCCGCGGGCGCGGCGATCGGGGCGATGGCGGCGACGACGGGCAGCGCGGGCCTGGCCCTCGGGGCGATCTTGCAGTCGGCCGGGCTGACGGGCGCGACCTACGTGGCGACCGCGGCGGCGACGGCGACGGCGATGCACGTCGGCCGCCTCGCGGCTTACGGCTTCGGCGGCCTGGTGACCGGCGAGACGCTCGTGCGCGCGGCCGTGCTGGCGCTGGCGATCCTGGCCGGCAACCTGGCCGGCAGCCGCTTCCGCCGCGGCCTGTCGGCCCGCACCGGCGCCCGCATCGAGCTCGGGGTGCTGTTCGCCTGCGTGGTCCTGGCGCTGGTCGGCATGGCGTGAGACCTGTTCATGATGCCCCTTCGGACATGCCCCTTGTGACATGTCTTTTAAAACATGCCTGAAAGGGCATATTTTTTAGGGATATCGCAGCGGCCCGTCGCCGCGCTCGCGCGCGCGCAGGAACAGGCGGGCCAGCTCGGGGTGGCGCTGAAATTCGTCGCTGGCCGTGCGGCCGCGGTGGGCGCCGTGAAAGCCGCGGGTCTGCGTCTCGATCCGGAACGCCGGGCGAGCCGGGCGCAGCACCTGGCCGCTGTCGACCCCGAGGCTGACGATCGCCCGCGGCCGCCCGACAGTCAGCACCTCGGCCAGCACGCGCTGAAAGTTGGCAGCGGTGGTGTCGGTGTCGAAGTAACGGCCGGTCAGCGCCTCGGCGGCGGTGGCCGCCAGCGGCAGCACCGCGCTCGCCAGCGTCAGGCGGCGGCCGTTTCCGGCGTAGCGGTGCAGCGTGACGGCGCCGAGCGACTCGCGCTCGCCCGGCACCAGGCCCGCGCTCGCCAGCCGGACCGTGACGTCGAGGCAGTCGGCCCCGTCGACGAACGCCGCCGTGGGGTTGTCGGCGACCCCGGCGAACGGGCCGAAGCCGGTGAGCACGAGCATCGCATCGCCTGTCCCTGAGGACAGCTCGCGCACCGCGGTGGCGATCACCCGCGCGCACTGCTGCAGGTTGTCGGCCCGCGGCAGCAGATGCCCCGCGGCGGCCGCCGAGGCGCCGGTGCAGCGGTCGGGCGGGACGTGGATGAAGCCGGTGAGCACGCCGGCGAGCCGCGAGTCGCCGGCCAGCGCGATCAGGTTGGCGAGCTGATCGGCGCAATAAAAGCTGCCGGGGTCGACACCGAGCTGCACGTCGGCCTCGGCGCCGGCGTCGGCGACGGCGATCGCCCGCAGCAGGTCGCGCTGGCCGACGTAGCGGTCGCCGCTGCGGATCGCGTGGTCGGCGACGCCCGCGGCCGCCTGCGGGGCGTAGTCACGGCCGTAGGCCTCGAGCGCGTCCATGCCGACGCCGAGGCTAGCACGCGCGCCGCTTCAGCGGGTCTGGAAGTAGAAGCGGTAGTTGGCGTTGTCGTGCAGCATCGCGCAGCTGTCGGTGTCGCTGTTGCTCGGGGTGCCGACGAGGGTCAGCTCGCGGATCGAGTTGAAGCCGAACTGGTAGCTGTTGTTGGCCCGGTTGAAGGCGCCCTGGTAGAGCTGGGTGTTGCTGCCGAGCTTGAAGGCGTAGAAGCGGTAATCGACGCCGTCGTGAAGCATGGACCAGCGCGACCAGTCGGTGTCGCCGGGGAACTCGATCACGGGCAGCTGCGGCGTCGAGTTGTGACCGAAGCGGTAGACGTTGGTGCCGCGGACCCACGCGCCCTGGTAGAGCGTCTGCGAGTGGCCGAGCCGCCGCATGTAGAGCCGGTAGTCGGCGCCGTCGAACAGCATCGAGAAGCTGCTGGCGTCGACGTCGGCCGGGAAGCCTTCGAGCCGCAGCTCGGGGATCGAGTTGTGGCCGAAGGCGTAGCTGGCCCCGTTGAAGCTGAACTGGTAGATCGCGTCGCGGCTGCTGCCCTTGAAGCAGTAGAGGCGGAAGGCCGCGTCGTCGTGGAGCATCGACCAGCGGGCCAGGTTGGCGTCGGCCGGCGCGCCGGTGATCGGGATGTTGGGGATCGAGTTGTGACCGAATCGATAATGGTCAGTGCCCGCGACGTACGCAAATTGGTTGAGGGACGGCATCGAATGGTTCCTTTCACGCCGCGCCAATGCGGCGACCCGGATGCTTTCAAACGCCGCCGCGTGGTTCAACGGGAGTTATCGCCCGCGGCGCCGCGACACGCCATTGATGCGGACTACTAGCATTGTCGAGGAGACGCGGTACGAACGGCGAATGCGACGACCGTGCGCGCCGCCGAAACGGCGTGACCCGGGACCGCGCGCCTGGGGTCGCGGCGTGAGCGAGCGACGTTCACCCGCGACCGCCGGCAAGCCGTGCGCTGCGGCCAGCATGCCCCGCATCCCCTTTCGCGCGGGCTCGCCAGGGGCTCGCGCGCGACGGGCCGGAGCGCTACCATCGCCGGCCGTGAGCCTCGACCGCGCCGACGCGTACATGGACAACGTCGCCCACGTGACGACCTGGGAGGAGGCCGCGGCGCACATGGCGTTGTTCCTGCTGTGGGCGTCCGACCAGGGGCTCGCGCGCGCGCCGGTCGCCGCGGACCTGCGACGGCTGCCCTTCGCGGAGTTCCTGGCCGCGTTCGTGGCGACGCACCCGCTCAAGTTCACCGACGATCTCGTCAGCGAGGGCCAGCGCTTCGCCGCCGAACACTATGAGGCGTTCGCTTCGGAGTTCGCGCCGCCGAACCGGGCGCACAGCGTCCTGCACGCCGGCGAGGCCGGGTGGACCGCGGCGCACACGTGGCTGGACGAGGCCCTGGCGGTGTTCCGGCGCGCGCGCGGCGAGCCGCCCGGGCCGCCGCAGCACGACCTCGCCCACGCGGTGGGCGAGCTGCTGGCGCGCTGCGGCGAGCCGCACGACGAGGCGACGCTGACGCCGGTGATCGCCAGGCTCTCGCCCGCGGTGCGAGCCGCGCTCGAGGCCCCGCTCGCGCGCGAGTGGCTGCGCTTCACGGTGGCCCGCGACAAACCGGCGCAAGCGGGCCCCGGGGTGATGCTGGTGCGACCGACGCCGTCGGTCGAATACACGAACTACGGCGCGCCCCGCCTGGCGATCCGCGACGGCCGGGCGTTCGCCGGCGAGGCCGACGTGACCGCGGCGCTCGACATCCACGATCGCCTCGAGCTGTTCGGCGACGAGGCCTGCGTCGAGTGGCTGCTGGCGCACGTCGACACCGGGCCCGACGGCCTGCCGCGCAGCGCGTGGCGTTCGCTCGCGCGAGCGTGCCTGTTCGTCCGCCTGCGCGAGGCCGAACTCGAGAGCCCGCATCCGATCGGCAGCGTGCTGACGCGCGAAGATTTCCAGGCCCGGGTGGCGGCGCGCCTCGGCAGCGGCGAGCGCCCGCCGGTCGGTCAGTTCGCCTACGTCCCGCCGCGCCTGGCCGGCGCCTACCTGCGCCCGTGGGCCGAGCGAGTCGCCGGCTGAGGCCGCGCGGTCGCTGACGTCGAGCGAGACACCGCCCACAAATGGGCCGCGTCGATCCGCGATCCTCGCATCAATCGTCGTCGAGCCCGAACTTCTTGATCAGGCGATAGAGGGTCGTGCGCTCGACCCCGAGCTCGGCGGCGGCGTCGTTGCGGCGGCCCTGGGCGCGCGCGAGGGCCAGGCGGATCCGTCGCGCGGCGGCGCGGTCGAGGTGGACCTGCAGCGGCAGCGCGTCGTCGGGGTCGGCGCTGGCCGGCGGCGGCGCGCTGGCCTCGAGCAGCAGGTCGTCGCGGGTGATGACCTCGGCGCGCGCCAGCACGGCCGCGCGCTCGACCAGGTTCTCGAGCTCGCGCACGTTGCCCGGCCACGGATGTCCCTTGAGCCAGGTCTCGACGGTGGGGTGAAAGCCGACGAACTCGCGCCCGAGCTCGGCGGCGAAGCGGGCCAGGAAGTGATTGGCGAGCGGCAGCACGTCCTCGGGGCGCTCGCGCAGCGGCGGCAGGCGGATCGGGATCACCGCCAGGCGGAAATAGAGGTCCTCGCGGAAGCGGCCGGCGGCGCACTCGGCCCGCAGGTCGCGGTTGGTGGCGGCGACGATCCGGACATCCACTGGCCGCGCCCGGGTGCCGCCGACCGGCAGCACCTCACGCGTCTGCAGGGCCCGCAGCAGCTTGGCCTGGAAATCGACATCGACCTCACCGATCTCGTCGAGGAACAGGGTGCCGCCGCCGGCCCGCTCGAACACGCCAGCGCGGGCCCCGGCCGCCCCGGTGTAGGCGCCCTTCTCGTGACCGAACAGCTCGCTCTCGAGCACGCCGGCGGCGAACGCCTTGCAGTTGACGGCGACGAAGGGACCGAGCGCGCGGTCGCTGTGATCGTGGATCGTGCGCGCCACCAGCTCCTTGCCGGTGCCGCTCTCGCCGGTCACGAGGGCGGTGGCGCGGCTGCGGGCGGCCCGGGCGGCGAGGTCGAGGACCTCGCGCATGGCCGGGCTGTAAGTGATGATGTCGGGCGAGCCGGCCCGCTGCAGCGCGGCCCGCAGGCGCCGGTTCTCGCGGGTCAGCGCGCGGACCTGCAAGGCCCGGTGGACCAGCGCCCGGCAGGCGTCGTTGTCGAACGGCTTCTCGACGAAATCGAACGCGCCGTCGCGGATCGCCGCGACCGCCGTCGGCACGCTGGCGTGGGCGGTGACGAGGACGACCGGCATGTCCGGAGAGACAGCTCGTGCCCGCCGCAGCAGCTCGAGCCCGTCGACGCCGGGCATCATCAAGTCGGTCAGCAGCAGGTCGTACGACTGCTCGGCGAGCGCGCGCAGGAACGGCTCGGCGCCGGCGAACACGTCGACCTTGTGGCCGTCGCGGCGCAGCAGCATGGCGAGGATCTCGGCCATGCGCGGCTCGTCGTCGACGACGGCGATCTGCGCGGCGCTCATGCGGCCTCCGGCAGGCGCACGCAGAAGCAGGCGCCGCGCCCGTCGGGGCCGAGGCCGCCGCCGGGGACCAGCTCGAGCGCGCCGCCGTGGGCCTCGGCGATGCGCGCGGCGGTGGCGAGGCCGAGGCCGGTGCCGGTCTTCTTGGTGGTGAAGAACGGCT
Source organism: Nannocystis bainbridge (assembly GCF_028368995.1). GTDB lineage: Bacteria > Myxococcota_A > Polyangia > Nannocystales > Nannocystaceae > Nannocystis > Nannocystis bainbridge. The sequence goes on from NZ_JAQNDL010000001.1 coordinate 3,657,118, forward strand.
CGAACAGCCGCGCCGCGTGCTCGGGCGCGACGCCGGGGCCGTCGTCGCGCACCAGCAGCTCGACCGTCGGCCCGCGCCGGCGCACCCGCAGCTCGATGCGCCCGTCGTCGCCGATCGCCTGGGCGGCGTTCAGCGCCAGGCCGTAGACCAACTGCGCCAGCAGGTCGGGGTCGCCGCGCAGCGCCGGCCCGTCGCCCTCGGCGGCGTCGAGCCGGCCGCGCTTCGGCCGCAAGGCGTCGCGCACCAGCGGCTCGACCGCGGTCACCAGCCCCGCGAGCTCGACCTCCTCGCGCCGCGGCGCCAGCGGCCGCGCGTAGTCGAGCAGCGCGGTGACGACGGCGTTGAGACGATCGACCTCCTCGACGATGAAGCGCGCGGCCTGATGATTATCTGTCCCCGGGGACATGTCCTCGAGGACAAGCGAGGCCGACGAGCGGATCACCCCGAGCGGGTTGCGGACCTCGTGGGCGACGCCGGCGGCGAGGCGACCGATCGCCGCCAGCTTCTCGCTGTGGGCCGCGCGCCGGTGGCTGGCCGCGAGCGCGGCGGCGCTGGCCCGCAGCCGGTCACGGGCGTCGAGCAGCAGGCCGATCGCGTAGCCGAAGCCGGCGAAGGTGAGGGCGAAGAAGCCGACCACCACCGGCGAGACTTCGACGCCGGCGAGCCCCAGCAGCAGGAAATCGAACAGGCCGGCCGCGAACCCGAGGGCGGCGCCGAACCAGGCGCGGCGCGTGGAAGGTGGCGAGGGCGGCGCTGGGGTCACGGGGTCGTCTCCGGCCGGGGCGAGCGCGAGGGCGCGGAGACGACTATAGGCGAGGCGTGGTCGCGGGGTCACGCGCCTCGCAGAGCACGCGCCGTGCCAGCGGCGCAGACGCGCAGCGCCTGATGGGCTCGATCCTCGCCAGCGGACCGCCCGCAGACCCGCATCACCTCGCGGGCGATGTCCCCGGCCTCGCCGACGCCGCTGCCTCGCAGGCGCTCGCGGCCCGGAATCGTCGCCGCGTCGAACCTCGCGCCGCGCCGCCGAGGATGCACCGCCGCAACGCGTGTTGCAGGCCCGCAACATCGATCGCGCCACGCCGGCCCCGAAGCCCCGCCGCGGCCCCGATCGGCCGCTGGCACGCGAGTTGCTCAAGCACGGGCAGCAAAGGAAATCATCGCATGAATACCCGCCAGATCGTCCTCGCCCTCGTCGCCCTCGACTTCCTCGCCATGACCGTCTACGTGGTCGCCAACCACGGCTATGTCGGCATGTTCGCCGACCTGCTTTCGACCTGGCCCGGCATCCTCACCGCCTTCGACCTGACCATCGCCCTGGTCATGATCGCCGGCTGGATGCTCGTCGACGCCCGCAAGCACGGCCTCACGGTCGCGCCCTACCTCGTCGCCACGCTGGCGTTCGGCTCGCTCGGCCCCCTGGCCTACCTGCTCCGCCGCGAGTCGGCGCTCAAGACCCACTGAAGCGCCAGGTGGAGCGGAAAACATGTCCCGCGGGACAGGCCCGCGGGAGCCGCGAACTCCGCGCAGATCGCGGCTCGCCTAACATGTCCCCCGGGACAGCTAGGGCGAGCCGCGACCTCCCGGCATCGACCTGTTCTTCGCTACATCTCATCCGTCAGCCGCCAGAATCTATGGTCTTTCGAACATGTCTGTTAAGACATGCACGAAAATCATGCTGCACGTGGCCGGCGGTAGCGCTCGGCGGCCACCGCGTCGACGAACTCGCCGAGCAGGTCGAGCGCCGAGCCGACCGGGAACAGCGCGGCGATCTCGGCGTGGACCGTGCGCCGCGCCGCCTCCATCGCCCCGACGCTGGCGCGCACCGCCGGGCCGGCCAGCAGCAGCTTGCGGATCGCCCCGAGGCTGGCCGGCAGCTCGGCGCGCAGCCGGGTCAGCTCGGCGCGCTCGGCCACGCTGGCGCGCGCGGTGAAGCAGACCAGCGGGAAGCTGAGCGTGCCGCGCTCGAGGTCGCGGCTGCGCGGCGCGGCCAGGAGATCGTGGAGGTCCTCGGCGATCCGGCCCACCTCGGCGGTGGCCTCGCCGATCCGGCAATAGGCCGCGACGCGCTCGGGCTCACAGCCGGCGGCGATCGCCGCCAGCTCGGCCGACAGCGCCGACACCGAGGCCCTGTCGGCGTGGTGCTGGCGCGCTCCGGCCTCGTCATGGGCGATCGTGCCGCCGAGATCGCGGTGCCGGGCCGCGACCGCGCGCAGCGAGTGGCGCTGCAGCGACCGCCGCGCGGCCTCGGCCCGACCCGCAGGGACCGCCCCGGCGATCATGTCGACGGCCACCATGTGCAGCGCCAGGCCGGCGTTGTCGACCAGCGCCGCGCGCCGGCGATCGCTGGCGGCCGCCGGGCCGGAGCCGTCGTCGAACAGCTGCAGCGCCATGTCATAAAGGGTGCAGCCGGCCGCGAGGTCGACGTTGGCCTTGCCGCACTCGGACAGCCCGACCAGCAGCGGCAGCGCCGCGGGGTCGGCCATCAGGCTGGACTTCTTTGCTCGCATGCGGGCGAAGAACGCCAACAACAGCTCGCTCTGGGCCGAATCGAGCAACGGGTCGCGGACGACGTCGTCGCACTCGTGGTGGGCGGCGGTGACGGCGATGGCGAGCGTTTCATGCATGACGAAGATCTCAATGGTTAGAGTGCGAACGAACAAGGGAATGGCGAGCGCTTCGCCCCGACCGAGACCATCACAATGACCATGGCGCGGCGAGGCAGCGACTTTATTTCGGAATAGCAGAGTTCGTGTCGAAGCCAAGAGGCCGCCGATCCGCCGGCGGGGCGCGTGATGGGCTTCGGGGGCGGCAAGATGGCTGCCTCGGGCCCGGCGCTCGGGTCGCCGATTGCGGCCCGTAGATCGCGGGGAGGCTGTCTGCGGTAACGTCGCACCCGGGCATGGTCTCCCCTTCGTGTCGAAGGACGAGCTCCCGTCCTCGATGCCCGGGTAGCGTCGCCGACCGGCCTTAACGATCAACCCTTTCGCTGCGAGATGTCGCCGGCGTCGCCAGGCGCCACGTCGCCGAGGAGGCGCGAGAGGGCGATCACAAGTCGTCTCGCGCGCTGCGCCCGGCCCGCGAGCACGTGCCTTCGCGCTCGAGGCATTCGTTGCGCCGTTGAAACTATGCACAGTGGGACCGCGCGGCGGAGGTTTCACGCGAGCGTCGACGCGCCCGCGAGAAAGCGCAAAAAAGCGGGCCAGGACGCGGGGGAGGGTGCGTCCTGGCCCGGGGGTGGGGAAGGCAACGTGTGACGGTGGAGCGGGTGCAGCGGCCCGGCCGCCGGGCATGTCCTTTCGCAGGGAGCTCTCGCCGGTGACCGCCGCGCCTCGGTGCATCCCGGGCCGCGTCGTCCCTCGGCTCTCCGGTAGTGTCGCCACCTCGCCTTTCGGGTTAATCGCGTCGATGCATATTGCGAGGATGCAGACGGTGAGACAGCAGCAGATACGCGAATCACCGGAGAACCCGACGCGCCGAGCGCCACGGACATGTACGTCCGCGGCGCTCGCGGTGCCACGATTCGCGGGTGACGCAGGGGCGCAGCCGACTAAGGGATGCATCGCGGGTGCTCCTCAGCCAGGTGACCGAAGGGCGCCGAACAATTTCTCGCAGCGCCGAATTCTCGATCACCCGCCGGTGCGCCGCCTCCGCGCGCGGCCGGCCGCGGAGGCCCCATCGTCACCGTCCACGAGGTCGGCCAGGACGACGGCCAGGTGCCCGTGGCGACGGCGCTCGTCCGCGGCGCCGCCCTCGACGCGTGGGCCCGTGACGGCCGTGGCGCGAGGTCGCCCGCCCTCGGCTAATCATCGAGGCGTTCGCCGAAGCAGGAATCCGCGAGGTCGTAGCCGTACTTGTGGCAGTACTTCATGGCCTTCTTCTCGCACCATTCCCTGGAGTAGTCTTCTGGATCGATGGCCCCGCTCACGCGATTGTAGGCATCCCTGCCCTCGCATTTGGCCAGGCAATACGTCGCCAACTCCTCCTCCTCCTCTTCCTCCTCGCCGTGGCCGCTGGCGCCGCACTCGTAGTCGCGGGGGACCGTGTCGTTTTGGGGGGAGGCGAGGAAGAGCACAGTCATGAGCAACATCTGGGACTGGATCAGCATTTTTTCCTCTTTTCCGATCGGCGTATCGATATACGCCGACGTGACGAAAACATAATCGCGTTCCTCGTGATTTCCAGCGGGCAACAGGAGCATTTTCTACCCGTCGGCCTGGCCGAAGAGGAGGTCGCGTCCGCTTGCGACAGCCCTACGCGGATCCGAGATGTCGTGCCATCGATCGCGCGTCCGCCGGGCTGATGCCGCCGAGGTCGTCGGTATCGATGGCGAAGGCAGCCTCATGGACCTGGGCAAGCACGGCTGTCATGCCCTCCGCCGTGGCTGGCGCCGCGGGCAGGAAGCGCACGTCGACGCCGCATTCCGCGAATGCGCTGTCGGTGACCGGGTGGAGCTCGACACCTCCTCGCAGTCGCGGTCCCTGTCGGCCCCGCGATTGCGCTGGCACATAGCGAGGTCGCGGCGCTCGGTCTCACGCCACCGCGAGCAGGGCCTGCAAGATCGCCTGCGAGCGGCGCTGGCCGTAGCCGCGCCCGTAGGCGCGGCTCGTGATGGCGACCACCACGTCCAGCGCCGGCACCACGTAGATCTTGTTGCCGCCGTTGCCCGAGGCGAAGAGCACGCGCACCGGCCCGCCGCGCGCTGCGTGCGTGGCGTGGTACCAGTAGAGACCGTAGTGCGAGGCGAAGGGATCGGTGTCGCCGATGGCGAAGGCCGGTCGCTGCGTGCCCTCGATCCACTCGCGGCCCAGCACGCGCGTTTCGCCGTGTCGGCCGCCGTCCGCCAGCAGACGGCCGATGCGGAGCAAGTCGTGCACTGCGAGCGAGAGGTTGCCCTGGCCCTTCACGTTGCCGGCCGCGTCGCGGGCCCAATGCCAGCGCGTGATGCCGAGCGGCGCGAACAGGGCGTCGCGGGCGAAGGCTTCGAGGTCCTGACCGCAGGCCTGCTGCACGACGAGGCCGGCGACGTAGGCGGCCAGCGAGTTGTAGCGGTAGTGCAGGCCCGGCGCCGTGGCTCGCGGCACCGACCAGGCGAAGGCCACCGGATCGGGCGCGGCGTCCATGAGATCCTCGCGGCCGGGCGAGGCGGGATCCTCGTCGTCGGCGTCGACGCCGCTGCGCATGTCGAGCAGGTCGCGCAGCGGCACGTCGGCGAAGGCGCTGCCGCGCGCGGCCGGGAGGTAGCGCTGCACGGGATCGGCGAGATCGCGCAACATGCCGCGATCGAAGGCCGCGCCGGCCAGCAGCGAGGTGATGCTCTTGCCGGCGGAGCGCACGTCGTGCAGCTCGTCGGCGCGCGCGCCGTTGTAGGTGCGCGACGCGACCCGTCGCCCGCCGCGGTCCACGCTGACGGCGCGCAGGTCGGCGTGTTCGTCGTGGTCGAAGCCGGCGAGCACGTCGTCGAACCCGTCCGCGGCGCGCGGCGGATTCGAGAGCGCCGGGGTGCAGGCGACCAGCGGCAGGGCGCGGAGCAGGTCACGGCGGCGCATGGGCATCGGCGTCGAGGGGTCGTCAGTAGACGAACGGCACGATGCGGTACGGCACCTTCTCGCAGTAGCGGTCCCAGTCGGCCCCGTACTTGCGCTGGCACATCGCGTGGTCGCGGCGCTCACGGTTGAGCAGCAGCGGCGCGAAGTAGAAGAAGTAGAAGTACGGCACGAGGCTGCCGCTGCCGCACGCCATGCACCACGCCAGCGCCATCATGAGGTCGCCCATGTAGTTGGCGTGGCGCGCGAGGCCCCACCAGCCCGACAGCAGCAGCTTGCTGCCGCGCGCGGTCTCCATGGCGACCGGGACCTCGCCCCAGATCGGTCGCCGGGGGTCGCGGCGGAACCGCAGCTTCTGCAGGTTCGAGTCGCGGAACACGTAGTAACCGGCGAAGTTGAAGATGATGATCGCGGCCGCGGCGACCACCGACAGCTCGGGCCGCGCCTCGAGCACGTACTGCTGCTGCAGCGTGAAGTTGAACGGCATCCACGCGAGGAACGCGAACCACAGCATGAAGCCGAGGTTCTCCTCGATGATGTCGAGCGTCGCCAGCAGGTTCGACTCGAACACGAAGAACTCGAAGATGTAGAACAGCTGGCACAGGCTGACGACCAGCATCGCCGTCGAGAGCGACCCGTGCGCCTGCAGCTCGGCCGCCGGCATGAGGATGGCGAACAGCCCCCACGTGCCCATGCCGATGCGCGACTCGAAGAAGAACTTGACGTCGTGACGACCGACCCGCGGGTTGAGCATCGCGCCCATGTAGAAGTCGTAGATCCCCACCCCGGAGCTGCGCTCGAGGTGCGCCCGCCGCCGGCCCGCCGCGTAGGTGAGCGCCGCGCCGGCGAACGCAAACACGACCGAGATCGTCAGCAGCGGCCCGAGCTGCGCCAGCACGGCCGCCGGCGAGACGATGTCGGCGGCGATGCCCGCGACCAGCAGCGCCATCGTCAGGCCGAACGCGACCAGCCCGTTGAGGCGGTACTCGGCCTGCTCGCCGTGCGCGGTCCGCCGCCCCTGCACCACGCGGCCCGGCACCACCACGTAGAGCAGCGCCTGCAGCCCGAGCCAGCCGGTGAACATCGCCGCGGCCTCCCAGGTCGGCGCCGGGATCATCGCCAGCAGCTCGGCGAGCGAGCCCGGCAACCACAGCGAGCCGCCGTGCTGGGCCACCGCCGACCACAGATAAAACGTGATCGTCGGCATCAGGATCGTCAGCGCGAGCGCGCCCCCCGGGCCGCCGAATTGGTCGGGGCGGGTCCTGTTGTTGGTCGTCTCCGCGTCGCCGGTCATCGGCCGCGACGATAGAGGCGCCGCTCGCCGATCTCCAGCCCGGCCGCAGCCCCACGCGCGCCCGCGCCGTGACGCTCGCGCGGTCCAACGCCCGCGCAAGGCCTCCTGGCGCCCCTCCCCGGCCTCGTTGCAGCGAACGCGTCGTGATCCCGAGCACGACACCCGCGGATACAGATCTCCCCGCGCCGTGCCGCGTCACCCGCGATGCGCGCGACCTGGCCCCGCGTCTTCGGTGCCGCTCCGAGGCTCGACGCCTCCGCCCCGTGCATCACGCCAGAACGCACCCCGCCGGGCGCCTTCGGTGCCGCCCCGAGACCCGAGCCTCCGAGCGACCTCACCCCGCGCCGCAGCACTTTCAGACATGTCCTTTACAACATGCCCTGATCGCCATGTCCTTATCGACATGTCTGATCCGGCATACGCACCCGCCGCTTCAGCCGCGGGCCAGCGTCGTCAGCTCGAGCCCGGCCGTCTCGCGCAGCCAGTGCTCGATCAGCCGGAACGACACCGACAGCGGCGGCGGCAGCACCAGCGAGCCGTCGGCCAGCGAGCCCACGATCTCGTCGGCCGTGAACCACCGGGCCGCCTCGAGCTCCGGGCCCACCTGCAGCTCCGGGCCCTGCGCCTCCGCGGTGAAGCCCAGCATCAGCGACGCCGGGAACGGCCACGGCTGCGACGAGTGGTAATCGCACTCGGCCACCGTCACCCCGCTCTCCTCGAACACCTCGCGGCGGACCGCGTCCTCGAGCGTCTCGCCTGGCTCGACGAACCCTGCCAGCGTCGAGAAGCGGCCTGGCGGCCAGCTGGCCTGGCGGCCGAGCAGGCACGCGTCGCCCCAGCCGACGATGACGATGATCGCCGGGTCGGTGCGCGGGAAGTGTTCGATGCGGCAGGCCGGATTGGTGCAGCGGGCCCGGTGCCCCGCCGACACGAAGATCGTCGGCGAACCGCACGCGCCGCAGAAGCGGGCTCGCGTCTGCCAGTGGAGCAGCCCGCGGGCGTACGCGAACAGCCCGGCGTCGAAGGCCGGCAGCGCCAGCCCGGCCGCGCGCAGGTCCATCCATTGCCCGCCGAGCTCGCGCGCCAGCGGCTCCTCGTCGTCGCCGGCGTGGGCCACCGCGAAGTGGGCCACCTGCTCCGCCTCGCCCAGATAGAACAGCGGCGCCGTCGCCAGCCACGCCGCCCGCTCCGCCTCGGCCAGCAGGCGCAGCCCGCGGCGCGTCGCGTCGACCAGCGCCTTGCCGTCCGGGCGCACCACCGCGTATCGCGTCGTCTCGGCCGTCCTGCGCGTCTCGATCCACCCCGCGTCGTCGCGGCGCTCGCTCGCGCGGTCGAGCGCCAGCGCGGCGAACACATTGTTGCGGCTGCGGGTGCTGGTCGCCATCGTCAGAGTTCCTCCTGCGCCCGTCGGCGTGGGCGAGCGCGGCCGGGGCCTGGGCGGGGACGCGGGAGCATCGGCGGCGGGCAGCATGCCGCGTCCGTCCGCCCCGCGCCAGCGGCCCTGGCGACCGCCGCCACGCCAGGCCATGCACGCCACCGATCGGCCGCCCGCCTCGCCCCGCGGTGACCCCGCGAGCGTCCGCGCATTCACATCACATGTCTCTCGGGACATCTACCCAATCGCCGCCGCGAATCACGGTTGCGTCCCCGGATTAGGGGTTCCTCGCCCGCAGAGGTGTCGGCGAACGACCCCTGAACAAAAGACTAGCTGTGGCGCGCGGTATCGCGTACAAGGAGCGCGGAGACACCCCCTCATGTCCATCACGTTTTACTACAACCCCATGTCCTCGGCCTCTCGCGTCCAGCTCACCCTCGCGGAGCTCGACATCCCCCACGAGAAGGTCTTCGTCGACCTGCAGGCGAAGGACCAGCGCAAGCCCGAGTTCCTCAAGCTCAACCCCAACGGCAAGATCCCCACGATCGTCGTCGACGGCCAGCCGATGTTCGAGTCGATCGCCATCCAGATCTACCTGGGCGAGCGCTACGGCGTCGAGCGCGGCCTGTGGCCGGCCGTCGGCTCACGCGAGCACATGCAAGCCCTGACCTGGCTGTGCTGGGCCCAGGTCTCGCTCGGCACCCCGCTCTTCACGTACATGCACAACGCCAGCGAGCAGGTCCCTGCCGAGGCGCGCAACGCCGTGCAGGCCGAGCGGGCGCTGGCCGAGCTGCACGAGGCCCTGGCGATCCTCGACGCCCGCCTCGGCGAGACCGGCAACATCGTCCACGACAAGTGGACCCTCGTCGACGCCGACGTGTCGAGCGTGCTCGGATGGGGCCTCTACATGATCAAGCTCGACGCCTCCAAGTACACCCATCTCACTGCCTGGCTGGAGCGCGCGGACAGCCGCCCCGCCGCCCGCGCCCTGAGGGAAGCCCACCAGCAGGCCTGATCGCGCCCCGCGGGCGTGATTCGCGGTGGCACGATTGTCGCCACCGCACGGCCGCCCTGGTCTCGGCCGAGTCTGCGAATGGCGAGACGACCCGAGGCTTCGCGCGTCAATCGCGACACCACCCCGCGGACAGCGGGGTGGCGCGAAGCTCTTCGCGCTCGGCTCAAGCCTGCCGACGCCGCCAGGCCAGCAAGCCCAGCCCCATCAGCGCCAGCCCGCCCGCGGGCGAGCCCCCGTTGGCGTTGCACTCGCAGCCGACCTCGCCCTCCGCGTGGCAGGTGTTGCCCTTGCACTCGGCGCTGCCCTCCGCGTACACCTCGATGTCGAGCAACGCCTTGAGCGCGTCGACGCAGGCGTCGAGCTGCCCGCCGACGTCGACGAACTGCCCGTCGCAGAACAGCGCGCCCTCGGGCCGCTGGCAGTGCAGCTTGCAGCCGCCCTCGAGGTCGGCCCGGCAGTTGACGTAGCCGCTGGCCTGGCAATCGATCTGGCAGTCGATGTTGGCCTGCGCGTCGCACGAGCCGGTGCACGACGCCTGGCACTTGGCCTCGCAGTCGACCTCCGGCGGGGTGACCTTGCACTGGCCGTCGCAGCCGGCCGAGCAGGTCGCCTCGCACGAGGCCTTGCACTCGCCCCCGTTCGCCGACGCCGAGCATTTGCCGTCGCAGTTGGCGCTGCAGTCGGCCTGGCACTCGAGCTGGCAGTTGAACTCGCCCGGGTCCACGTCGCAATCGGCCCGGCACTCGCCCTCGCAGCTGCCGACACAATCGACGCTGGCCTCGGCGTTGCAATCACCCGCGCACTCGGCCCGCAGGTCCGCGGCGCAGGCGGCGGTCAAGCTGACCGGCTTGCACATGCCCTCGCACACCGGGCCGACGTACACCGTACATTCGGCGCCGCCCTGCACGAAGATCTCGCCGCAGGGCGCCAGGCTGGAATCGGCCCGGACCTCGGCCGCGAGCAGCAGCGGGATCGCAAAGGCCAATGTATGGAGGAGGCTGGAGAAGGTGCGTCGCATGTCGAGACCTCTGGGGGGCGACGTTGCCATTACACGCGATCGCCGACGCGGCCAGCCCCGACGAGCACGCCGACGCCCCGGAGAGCGAGCCCAGCCGCGATGAAGCCAGCCAGGCGACGCTCGCGCTCGCCGCCCGGTCGATTCACCTCTGCGCATCGAAGGCCTCCGGCGAGCGGCCGAGCCCGGTCGCAGTGCCCGGATAGATGTCCGGCGCAATTCGCGTCTCACCGCCGAGGCAGCTCACGAATCGACCGCTCGCTGCAATTGCAACGAACATCCCCACCGACGCTACCCGGCATCACGACACCATCAGCCTCGCGCCCATCCTCTCCGTGCAGCGAAAGTTTTCGCGCCGGGCGCTCGCGCTCGTGCACCCTCCTGCGAACCCCGACCTCCGTCACCCGCTGCCGCGTGGCACCGCCCGATCTGCGCCCGCCTGCGCTCTCGCCATTCTATTCATTCCGGTCGCGCGCCACCGCGGAACTCGCCCTCACCGCGCCCATTCCCTGCCCTTTGCCCCCGGTTTGCGACGCCCGGAGCGGCGTGCCACGCTCCCCCTCCGTGATGATTCGCCTCCTCCCCGCGGCGCTGCTGGTCGGCAGCGCTGCTTGCATCTTCCCGCTCTCGCCCGACCCCACCGGCTCCGACCCGGACACCGATGCCTCCGGGAGCACCACCGGCGCCGTCGACCCCGTCACCGGCGAGCCCGACCCCACCGGCGGCCCCGGCACCACCGCCGCGCCCACCACCAGCGGCGCCACCACCAGCGACGGCAGCGGCGAGCCCTCCACGGGCGGGCCCGACATCACCGGCGACGACCCCTCGCCGGCCCCGATCGTCACCGAGGTGTGGGAGTTCGACGCCATGGACCTCGGTGACGTCGACGGCGACGGCCGCCTCGACCTCGTCACCTCCGGCACCGGCGCTCCCCCGCGCATCACCGTCTACCCCGGCCGCGGCGACGGCAGCTTCGACCGCGACGCCGCCGTCGACAGCCCGCTGTTCGGCTTCTCGCAGTTCGTCGTCGCCGACGTCACCGGAGACGGGCGCGCCGACGTCCTGGCCCATGGGACAGGTAGCCCGCCGCGGATCACCGTCTACGCCGGCGGCGACGACCTCACCGTCTCCGAGCTGGCCACCACCCAGCTCTTCACCTTCAAGCACATGCACGCGGGCGACCTGACCGGCGACGGCCACGCCGACCTCCTGATCGGCGACGGCGACAGCTTCATGCCGTGGGTCCAGGTGTGGCCGGGCACCGAGAGCGGCATCGCCGACGCGCCGCTCTCCGCCGTCAATCCATGGGCCTACGCCCTGCTACGCAGCGGCGACGTCACCGGCGACGGCCACCTCGACCTCGTCACCGCCAGCACCGGCTCCCCGCCGCAGTTGTACGTCCACCCCGGCGACGGCGCCGGCAACCTCGGCGAGCCGCAGATCGCGGAGATCTTCAACCTCTCATGGTTCGACCTCGGCGACTTCGACGGCGACGGCCTCGCCGACGCGGCGACCGACATCCCCGGCAACGCCTGGCGCTTTCAAGTCTACCTCGCCACCCAGGGCGGCTGGACCGACCCGGTCGCCCACGACGGCTTCAACTTCGTGCGCTTCGAGCTCGGCGACCTCGACGGCGACGGCCGCGCCGATCTCGTCGCCCAGGCCGCCGGTTATCCGCCCCGCGTCGAGGTCTACCTCGGCGCCGCGCTGCCCTGATGCGACCTGTCCCGCGAGACAGGTCACGCATCCTTCAGCCCAGCGCCGCCAGCATCGTCGGGTTGTCGATGAAGTAGTGGACGCGACGCACCAGCCCGTCGCGGACCTGCCACACGTGGGCGATCGGCACGTCGTAGCGGCGGCCGTGGGCCCTTTCGGTCCCGCGGGTGCGGCCGAGCGCCACCACGTGCTCCCCGGCGTCGATGAAGCGCTCGAGCGCCAGCGTCGAGTCGAGCGCCTGCATCAGCCGCGCGAAGCACTGCTGCAGCCCCGTCTGGCCCTCGTAGTGCCCGCCCCACGGCACCTCCGTGGATTGATCGATCTGCACCTCGGGCGCGAACAGGGCCAGCGCCGCCGCCAGGTCGCGGCGAGTGAACGCCGCGTACACCTGCTTCACCACCTCCACGTTCGCGCGCCCCTCCGTCGCCCCCGGGAACCACTCCACCTGCTGCTCGCCGCGGCGGCCGTGGTACACGACCCGCTTGCCGTCGATCCACACGTCGTAGCCGACGCAGCCGGCCGCGCGCGTGCGCCGGACGAACTCGGGGTACTTCACCGCGCCCTCCTGGGCCCCGCGGACCGCCGCTTGCACGGCGATGCCGTCGAACTCGCGGGCGATGGCCGGTTCGGCCAGGGACAGCTCGAACGTGCACACCTGGCCGTCGGCCGTGTAATAGGTGCTCCGCCCCGCGCGATAATCGACGTGGTACGACTCGACCCCCGCCGCCGCCAGGCGCGTGACCACGGTCCCGAAGTCGATCGTGCCTGCGTGGGACTGCCGCGCGCAGTCCTCGATCGTCGCCATATTCACATTCGGATTCGTCATATACCCTTCGCTTGCGCCCCTAATCGACGGGGGCACTCGTGATGTGGTGGGTGCGGGCGATCTCCTGCAGCACGCGCATCAGCTCGTCGCGGGCTTGTCTGGGCAATCGACCGAAGAATTCCTGGTCGTTCGCGTCGGCCAGGGCGGCCAGTCGGGGCACCAGGGCCCGCCCTTCCGCCGTCAAGGCCACCGCCTGCTGCCGGCGATCGACCTGCGACGGCGAGCGCGTCGCCAGCCCCTTGCTCTCGAGGCGGTCGATCAGCTTCGACACGGCCCCCTTCGTCATCCCCAACGACTGCACCAGCGCCCCCGGCGAGCCGCTGTCGGGGCCGTAGAGCTCGCGCAGTACCACCCACTCCGACACGCTCACCCCCGACGCCTCGACCTTGAGGCGAAACGCGTGGGACACCTGGTTGGACACCAGCCGCAGCCAGTAGCCCAGGTGCGCCGCGAGCCCGCTGACCTCCTCTTGCGCCCCAGCCGTCATTGCCCGGTCGTTGTAGTTTCCGTGGAAACTATTGTCAACTTTTTCCCGCGGCGCGCGCCTCGCCGGCGGTTTGGGCGCGGCTGCGAGCACGGCGCCCCGTAATGTCGAGCTCGGCGAAGCGACCGCTGCCGATGCCGACGGGTAGAGCGCCCAATTATTTCTGTGGGGAAACAAACACTGTTACTATTGGCTTCTTTGTCTCTGCTCGGGAATAATGGCTGGGGAGAATCCCAGAGATAATGGATCAGCTACTGGCGATGCGGGTCTTCGCGCGAGTCGTCGAAGCCGGCAGTTTTACGCGCGCCGCGGCCTCTTTACAGATGCCGAAGGCCACAGTGACCAAACTGGTGCAGGGCCTGGAGGCGCGTCTGCGCGTCCAGCTGCTCGAACGGACCACGCGGCGCGTCACCGTGACCGCCGACGGCGCCTCCTATTACGAGCATACGGGCCGCCTGCTCGGCGAATTGAGCGACATCGAGGCCACCCTCAGCCACGCGCAGAAGAGCCCGCGCGGCCGCCTGCGCGTCGACCTGGCCACCGCCACCGCCTGCATGCTCATCATCCCCGCGCTGCCGCGGTTTCAGGCGCTGCACCCCGACATCGAGCTCGATCTCGAGATCAGCGACCGGCTCTCCGGCCCCATCGGCGAAAATGTCGATTGCGTCATCCGCGGCGCCGCGTATGACCTCGCCCACGTCTCGCGCCGGCTCGGCGCCGTTCGCTGGGTCACGTGCGCCACGCCCGGCTACCTCGAGCGCCACGGCGCGCCGCAGCACCCGCGCGACCTGGAGGACAGCGAACAGAACCTCGTGGCCTACGTGCCGCCTGCGACGGCCCGGCCGATGGTGCTGCATTTCGAGCGAGACGGCGAGACCCTCGCCATCAAGGGCCGCTGCCGCCTCTCGATCAACGACAGCCAGGCCCACCTCGTCGCCGCCCTCGCCGGCCTCGGCGTGGTCCAGGTCCTCGAGTGCATGGCGCGTCCTCACCTCGAGCGCGGCGAGCTCGTGCCCGTGCTCACCGACTGGCAGCGCCCGCCCCACCCGATCTACATCATGTATCCGCAAAATCGCCACCTCAGCGCCAAGCTGCAGGTGTTCGTCGATTGGGTCGCCGACCTGTTCGCCCCACACAGTTGACTACCGCGCCGGCCGGTTCGCACGTGTGAATCCCCGATCGCACGGATGGGCGGCTCGCCCTGCTCGCCCGAATCATGACACCCGCCCACCTCGACGCCCGTCGCATCGGCGAAACCTCGGCGTGTGGGCGGGGTTTCAGCGGCCATTGTGAGCCCCGCCCATGACACCGCGGCCGGACGTGTCACGACATTCGGGTCGTGAGCCTCCCGCCCGGCGCGCCGCGATCCTTCGCCACGGCGCCGGCAGCTACCCCGGCATCATGGCGAACATGCATTGGCTTGTCCCCTTCATGCTCCTGCTCGGCGCTTGCAACCACGATGGCAGCACCGAGACCGGGTCCTGCTATTACAGCCCGCGCGTCGAGGTGCCGCGCGATGAATACGACGCCGCCGAGGAGGACGGCGAGCTGCCGCAGGAGGCCTGCGAGGCGCTTTGCAACAAGTACCTCGAAGTCGAGGACTCTGGCGGCCCCGAGCAGGTGGAGGCGCCCGAGTGCATCGTCGAGGTCCGGGGGGCCGAGCTCGTGACCATGGATTGCCAGGTCCCGACCGGCTGCGCCTGAGCGGCGACGGTCAGTCGTTGCTCGTCACCCGCTGGATCGCGTCGAGCAGGTCCTTCGCCTGGAACGGCTTGGTCAGGAACGCCAGCGCTCCCGCGCGGAGGCACTGCTTGCGCACGTCGTCGTCGCCGTGCGCCGTCAGCACCACCACGGGCAGCCGCGAATCGCGGCGCCCCAGCTCGACCAGCAGATCGACCCCGCTCATGCCCGGCATCCGCACGTCGAGCACCAGCGCGTTGATCGCCGCCACCTTGCCCGTCTCGAGGAACGCCTCGGCCGACGGGAACGTCTCGACCAGGAAGCCCGTCGAGCCCAGCAGGTTGCCGAGCGAGCGGCGCAGCGAGGCATCGTCGTCGACGATCGCAATCATCCGTTCCTCCGTCATCTCGCGCGCGCTTCCTCGCCCGGGCCGAGCTGCCCGAGTCGGACCGCGAAGCGCACCAGCTCGGCCACCGAGCCCGCGCGCATCTTCTCCATCACCTTCGCCCGCTGCTCCTTGACCGTCGCCTCGCGGGTCCCGAACTCGGCCGCGATCTGCTTGTTCAGCTGGCCGGCCACCACCCCGCGCATCACCTCGCGCTCGCGGAGCGTCAGCGACTCGTAGCGGCTCGTCAGCGCCGCCAGGTCGTCGCGGCCCTGGCGGGCCACCCGGTCGCGCTCGATCGCCTCGCGGATCGCCGCGATCAGGCCCGCCGGCTCGAACGGCTTGGTCATGAACTCGACCGCGCCCGCCTTCATCGCCCGCACCGACATCGGGATGTCGCCTTGCCCGGTGAGGAAGATGATCGGCAGGGTCACCTGCGCGTCGGACAGCCGCCGCTGCAGCTCGAGGCCGTCGAGCAGCGGCAGCTTCACGTCGAGCACCGCGCAGCCGCGGGCCTCCGAGTGGTCGGCCGACAGGAAGCTCTCCGCGCTGGGGAAGGTCTCGACGGCCAGGTCGACCGACGACAGCAGTCGGCTCAGGCTCGTGCGCACGGCCGGGTCGTCGTCGACCACGAAGACCTTCGGTGCAGATCGGGGGGAGGTGGAGGTCGCGCTCATCAAGAGCTCCGCGGCGTCGTCCGGGGCAGGGCCGTGAGGGAGAACCCGAATGTAGCACCGACGCCGGACGCGTTGGAATCGGCCCACAGGCGACCTCCATGTCGCTCGATGATCGACCGGCTGATCGCCAGCCCCATCCCGAGCCCGTTCGCCTTGGTCGTGAAGAACGGCTCGAACAGGTGCGCCGGGGCCAGCGAGCCGATGCCCACCCCCCAGTCCTCGACCTCCACCACCACGGATGGGTCCGCTTCGCCCCATTCGACGAACGTGCGCACTGTGATGCGCCGTCGCCCCGGCTCGACGTCGCGCGACGCGTCGCTGGCGTTGAGGATCAGGTTCAGCACCACCTGTTGCAGCTGGACCGGGTCACCGATCACCGGCGGCAGGTTCGGCTGCAGCGAAGTCTCGAGCACCACCTCCGCCTGCAGCAGCTGGCGGCGCACCACCGGCAGCGCCGCGTACACCACCGCCGTCAGATCGCACGGATTGGTCTCGATCGACGAGCGCGACAGCAGCGCCCGGATCCGCCGCAAGATCTCCCCCGCGCGGTTGCTCTCGCTGGCGATCGCCCCCAGCGACTCGCGCACGTTGTCGAGCTTTGGTTGCGGCGCCGACAGCCAGTTGGTGCAGGCCGCCGCCTCGGCGATGATCGCCGTCAGTGGTTGATTGATCTCGTGGGCGATCGACGCCGCCAGCTCGCCGAGCGTGGTGATGCGGGTGACGTGGGCGAGGTCGGTCTGGGCCCGGTGCAGCGCCGACTCGCTGCGCTCGAGGTCCAGCTCGGCGCGGCGGCGGGCCAGCGCGTTGGCGAACACCTCGCCGAAGATCCGCAGGCGCTGGCGGACCGGGTCGGTCCATTGCATATGGCGCGACGTGCAAGCCAGGTTGAGCGACGCGATCGTCGCCCCGCCGACGATCAGCGGCAGCCCGATCACCGACTTGATCCCCATCGCCGTCAGCGCCAGCCGCTCCTCGGCTTTGTGGTCCGGCATGCGCTGGACGTCGTGGACCGGCACGTCCTCGCCGCGGCGCATCTCCTCCACGCTGTCGGGGAACATCGTCACCGTGTTCGGCGGCAGCCCCACCCCCGACTTGGCCCACGTGTGCGTCGTGACCGCGTCGTGGCCGGTGACCGGGAACCAGAAGATGAAGATGCTGTCGACCTCGAAGAACGCGCCGAGCTGGGCCAGCATCGCGTCGATCTCGGCGTCGAGGCGGTCGGTCGGCGACGCGGCCAGGCGGCTCGAGACGAGCGAGCGCAGCGTCCAGAACCTGACCCGCGAGTCGAGCTCCTCCTCGGCCTGCTTGCGATCCTCGATGTCGGTGCTCGTGCCGTACCACTCGACGATCCCCTGCTCGTCGTAGAGCGGCTGGACCCGCGTCAAGAACCACCGGTACGCCCCGTCGGCGCGGCGCAGCCGGGCCTCGAACGAGCCCGGCTCGCCCGACTGCACCAGCCGCTGCCAGTGCGACCTGGCCGCCTCCGTATCGTCGGGGTGGGTCGCGCTCGGGTGGCGCTGCGCCTGCGCCTCGGCCAGCGACAGCCCGGTGTAATCGAGCCACTGGCGGTTGAAGAACATCGCCGCGCCGTCGGGCCGGGCCGACCACGCCAGCGTCGGGATCGTGTCGATGATGCGCGTCAGTCGGTCCTCCGAGCGACCGGCCTCCGCGTAGAGGCGCGCGTTCTCCAGCGAGATCGCCGCCTGCGACGCCAGCAGCGTCAGCACCGCGATCCGCTCCGACGTGAAAGCGTGCGGCGTCAGCGTGTTCTCGAGCAGCAGCACCGCGACCAGCTGCGACGGCTTGGCCAGCGGCAGGCACAGCAGCGAGCGACAGCCGTGCCTGGTGACGTATGGGTCGTCCGCGAACGGGTGCGCCTGCCGGGCGTCCTCGAGCAGCACGCTCTGGCGGGTGCGCGCCACGTACTGGATCACCGTCTCCGGCAGCGCCTCGGCCGGCGCCGACGGCCCGCGCAGCTGCACCGTCACCCCGTCCTTGCCGGTCGTCGCCACCGCCGCGACCTCGACCTCGCCGCGGGCCAGCGTCACCAGCACCCCGCGCGTCGCCCCTGCGCTCTCGACCGTCGTGCGCATCAACGCCTCGATCAACCGGTCGAGCACGATCTCGCTCGACAGCGCCTGCGAGGCCCGGATCACCGCCGCCGCGTCGAGCCGCTCGAGCAGCGTCTCGCTCGACGGCATCACCGCCGGGCGACCGGCCCGCAGCCGCCGCGCCAGCAGCTCCACCTTGCCGCGCGCCCCCCAGCGGTCGTAGAGCGCCTGCGCCTCGCGGGTGTACGCCGCCGCGATCGTGGCGAACCCGCGGCGCTCGTGGAAGCGCGCCGCCAGGTCGTTGGCGATCGCCTCGAACTGTACGAAGCCGGCCTCGCGCGCCAGCCCGATCGCCCGCTCGTACAGCCGCTCCGCCGCCAGCTCGTGACCCTGCAGGCGGGCCAGCTCCGCCTCGACCAGCGCCGCCTGGCAGCCGAACGTCGGCGGCGAGTCCACGGCCCAGGTGACCAGCTGGGTGTGATGCGCCGCCACCAGCGCGACGTGATCGCGCCCGGGCGCGCCGTCGCTGACCGCCGCGTGGGCCAGCGCCGAGTACAGGTGGAACTCGGCCTCCTCGTAGAACAGCGCCGCCAGCTCGATACTCTCGTGGGCCCGTGCGGCGATGGCTTGGGCCTCGGCGAAGCGCTCGAGGTGGAAGCAGGCCTGGAGCTCGCGGATCCAGCGAAACACCGCGAGCAGGGCGCCGGGGATCGATCGGTCGTCGACGAGCCGGGCTTCGGCGGTCGCGGCCGAGGGATCGTCGAGCGGCGCGCGCAGGGTCCGGATCAGCGCGAGCTGGGCCCCGATCAGGTCGACGGCGAAGGCGTAGCCGGCCCGGCGCGCCACGCCGAGAGCGGCCTCTGCCTCGCGCAGCACCTCGGCCAGCGGGGCCCCCGCGGCCAGGCGGAACGTGATCGCAAACCCGGCGCAGTACGACGCGTAGGTGAGGTCGCCGCTCTCGAGCGCGGTCTCGCCGGCGCGCCACGTGATCGCATGGCTGGCGCGCAGGTGGCTGGTCCACGGGATCACGTTGGTGGCGAACACCATCTGCACGCGCGCGGCGTAGCGGTCGAGCCCGCGCCGCTCGACCAGGTCGGCGCTCAGCCGGCCGAACCGGTGGCCGTCGCGATAAGCGGCGAAACGCGGACCGATCACCGTGCCGAGCAGCGAGAAGGCCAGCGCCGAGCCGTCGGTGATGCCGTGCTCGAGGCTGAGCAGGACGATGTGGACGATCAGCAGCGCGTAAAGGTTCTTGTCGGCGAAGTACGCCGGCGTGGTGAACAGCGACAGCACGTCGACCGTGGCGCGCCGCCCCGGGTCGGTCATCGGCGGCAGGTCGAACAGCGACTCGATCGTGCGCTCGCCCATGCGCGCGCGCATGCCCTGGTACTGCGCCCGCACCTCCGCGTCGGTCGGCGCCGGCGGCAGCGCGATGCCGACGCTGCGCAAGTAATCGAGGCAGATCGGCACCACCCGATCGAACCTGTCGGAGGTCGTGTACAGGTGGACCTGCATGCACACGATCGCCGCCCGCTCGATCGGGTCGCTCACGTGCGAGGCCAGCCGCGACAGCCGCGCCTCGGCCGAATCATTGGCCCCGTCGAGCCGCTCGCACTCCGCCAGCGCCAGCTCGATCGGGAACGTCAGCGCCGGGCAGCGCTGCCAGCGGTCGGCCGGCAGCAGCGCGTTCGCCTGCGTCAAGTAGCGGTGCGCCTGCGCGTACGCGCTCGAGGCCCGCGCCCGGCCGCCCGCCAGCAGGTTGAGCTCCGCCAGCAGCAGCCGCTCGTCCTCCGCCGCCACCAGCGACGAGCCGGCGTTGTACTGATTGACGACGTCGAACACCGCCTCCTCGCGCCGCTCGCTCGGCGTGCTCGCCAGCAGTCGCTGCGCGATCCGCCGGTGCGCCGCCGGCCGCTCCGACTCGGCCAGCAGCGCATACGAGGCCTCGCGCACGCGGTCGTGGAGGAACGAGTAGGCGCCGTCGAGCTGGTACACCAGGCCCGAGCGGATCGCCTCGGCCAGCGCCGCGTGGATGTGCTCGCCGTGCACGACCTCGAGGATCCGCGCCGGCGCGGTGTGACCGAGGCAAGCCAGATCCTTCAGCGCCTCGCGGGTCGCCGCCGGCAGGCCGCCGAAGCGCGTCATCATCAGCTCGACGACGTTGTCGGTGAAGTTCTGGGCCTGGATCCGCGCGACGTCCCACGTCCAGCTGCCGCTCACCGGGTCGAAGCCGATCAGCGCGTCGTCGTAGAGCGCGCCGACGAACTGGATGGCGAAGAACGGGTTGCCGCTGGTCTTCTCGAACACCAGCCGCGCCAATGGGCGCACGTGCTCGCGGCTGCAGCCCAGCGCCCCGCCGAGCATCTTCTCGAAGTCCTGCACCTGCAGCGGCGGCACCGCGATCTCCCGCAGCGTCGCCCCGGCCGCGGTCATCCGCGCGATCGCCCGCGCCAGCGCGTGGTCGCCATCCACCTGTTGGTCGCGATAGGCGCCGACCAAAAACAAATGCGTGACCTCGTCCTGCCCGACCAGGTGCTCGAGCAGCGCCACCGTCGCCTCGTCGGCCCACTGCAGGTCGTCGAGGAACAGCACCAGCGGGTGCTCGGCCGTCGCCAGGACCCCGAGGAACCGCCGGAACACCGCATAGAAGCGGCTGTTGGCCTCCTCCGGCGCCAGCTCGGCGATCGCCGCCTGCTCGCCGATGACCAGCGCCAGCTCGGGCACCAGGTCGACGATCAGCTTGCCGCTCGGCCCGAGCGCGCGCTGCAGCGACTCGCGCCAGCGCCCGACCTCTTCCTCGCTCTGGGCCAGGATCCCCCGCACCACGGTGCGCAGGCCGCCGGCGAACGGCGCGTACGGGACCTCGCGCGTCGACTCGTCGGCCTTGCCGCTGGCGAACAGCGCCCGCGCCGGCAGCAGCACGCGCCGCAGCTCGCCGACCAGCGACGACTTGCCGGCGCCCGGATAGCCGGTGACCAGCACCAGCTCGCGCGCGCCACCCGATATCGCGCGGGCGAAGGCCGCCAGCAGCTCGTCGCTCTCGCGCTCGCGCCCATACAGCTTGTCCGGCACGCGGAGCCGCCGCGCCACGTCCTGGGCGCCGAGGCGGAACGGCTCGACGCGGCCGAACGACTCCCACTCGGCGAGGCAGCGCCGCAGGTCGGTGAGCACCCCGCGCGCCGACTGGTAGCGGTCCTCCGGCGTCTTCGCCAGCAGCTTGAGCACGATCGCCGACAGCGGCCGCGGCGCATCCGGCACCAGCTCGTGCGGCGGCCTCGGCTCGCGCGCCAAATGCCCGTGCAGCAGCTCCGCCGGGTCGTCGGCCGCGAACGGCAACACCCCGGTCAGCAGCTGGTAGAGCGTCACGCCGAGCGAGTAGAGGTCGCTGCGCGCGTCGGTCGACCGGTTCATGCGCCCGGTCTGCTCCGGGGCCACGTACGCCAGCGTGCCCGCCGGCACCGGCCCGCCGACGCTCTGGTGCTCGCGCCGCGACAGCGAGGCGATGCCGAACCCGGTGAGCCACACCGCACCGGCGCGCGCGTCGACCAGGATGTTGGCCGGCCGCAGATCCTTGTGGGTGATGCCGCGGTCGTGGGCGCGGTCGAGCGCGATCGCCAGGCCGATCGCCGCCCGCAAGAAGGCCGTCGTCTCCCACGCGCGCCCGACCAGCTCGGCCAGGCTGTCGCCGCCCGGATCGCGCAGCAACAACACGAGCCGCCCACCGTCGCGCGCGAGCCCCAGCGGCTGCGCGCCCCACGACGGCTCGATGACGTGGCGCAGCGCCAGCTCGTGCTCGAGGCGCGCGACCGGCCCGCGCACGACCAGCACCGCCGCCCCATCGCTGCGGCGAGCCGCCCGCGCGAGCCCGACGTCGCCCTCCTGCCACAGCGGCGAGCCGCCCATCAATTCGACGGGGAGGGGCTCGCCGGCGCCACCAGAGATCTCGCGCATCGGTAAAACCATGGTCATCGACCGCAGGGCCGCAGGACCGCCCGAGTCTACGCCCTGAGCCGCGAGGGCCGGCGCCGGGCGACACCCGACCTTGGTCGGGTAGCGCGATCCCCCTGCGCCGATGCGGGCTCGTCCGCCCCCGAGGGCCGCGCTATCGTCGACCGCAGTGGCGCGCGGAGTCGGCGAGATCGCGGGAACCCCGGCGCTGGCCTGCGTCGCCGCCACCGCGCTCGCGCTGCTCGTCACCGCCGCGGTGTTCTACCTGCTGGCGCGGCGGCTGCGGGATCAGGCCCGGCTCGAGCAAACCTCGCTGACCACGCCGCCGCCGCTGACGAACGGCCCGGTCGCGCTCGCCGGCACCGTCGAGACCAGCGACGGCGCCGCGGCGATCGAGGTCACGCTCGAGGAGGAGCGCGAAGACGGCGACTGGCGCGAGGTCAGCCGCACCACCGCCGCCCGGCCGTTCGTCCTGCGCCTCGAAGGCGGCGCCGCGGTGCGGGTCGTGCCGGGCGACGCTCCGCTGCTGCTCGACGCCCTCGGCCCCGCCGAGACCCTCGCGCCCGCTCACCAGCGACGGCGCGCGAGCCTCGACAACGGCGAGCGCGTGTTCGTGCGCGGCCTCTTGCGCCGCAGCGGCGAGCCCGGCGGCGCCTCCCCGTACCGCGCTGGCGACCCGCCGTTCGAGCTCGCGGCCCCGCGACGCGGCCCGATGGTGCTGTCAACCGAGGCTTTGAGCGGCGCGCTCGAGCGGCGCGCCGGCGACCACCTCGGCCGCAGCCACCTGCTCCTGGCCAGCCTCGCCGTCGTCGTCCTGCTCTCGCTGCACGTGTTGTTCGCCGCGCTGTGGTGGATCGTCGTCGACGCTCCCCCGCCCACGCTCCAGTTCGACCTCTACTTCTGGGTCATGCTGATCGCCGGCACCGCGATCGCCGGCGCCGTCATCTCGGCCGCGACCGAGCGGCCGTGGTACGCCCGCCGCGGCCCGCGCTGACGCTGTCCTTTACACCATGTCCCATCGCGCATGTCCCCGCGGACATACCCCAAGAGTCACCCGCGCGGCTCGATCGCCCGCCAGAACAGCTCGACGATCTGCTCGCGATAGTTCGGGTCGAGCTCCGGCGCCGCCGCGCCGAGGGCGTGGCGCATGAAGTGGGGCACCTGCAGGCTCGAGCCGAACGCCGTCGCCAGCGAGCTCGGCGACGGCGCGACGATCCGGCCCGCGTCCGCCAGCTGGGTGAACCACGCCACCACGGCGCGGTGCGAACGCAGCCCTGGCCAGCCCTCCTTCTCCCAGTTGAGCACCTTCGAAGGCTGGGTCTTGGCCGCCGACAGCACCGAGATGCACGGCATCTGCTGGACCAGGAACGCGTCCATCTTGGCCGCCAGCTCGTGCAGCTGCTCGAGCACCGGCCGCTCGTCGGGGCCCTTCTCGAGGTCGGCGACCCAGGGCGGGCTGCGGGGGATCAGCGCCCGCACCATCAGCTCTTGCTTGGTCCGGAACCGCTTGAACAGCGCCGCCTGCGACACCCCGAGCTCCTGGGCGATCACGTCCGTCGACACGCTCGGGCCGTGCTCGAGGAAACACCGACGCGCGGTGTCGAGGAGCTCATCGTCGCTGAAAGAACGCGGTCGCATCGCCGATTGGAGGGTGCCACCTTCTGAATAACACGCCACCCTCTCCAATCACCGGACGCTCACACCTGCGCGCCCGCCGCCGCGCGTGTGGACGCGCTCGCTTCCGGACGGTCGCCCGGCCCGCTGCCGGACCCAGCTCGATTCCGCACATCCCGAATTTCGGCTCCTGAGCGGTGCTAGCCCGGCAAATTCAAAGTAAGTGATTGCTCATTTATTTTTCTTGCGCCCGCCCGGGCCCCGAGTTAGAACGTGCTCACTCACTAACTAAATGCCCCAAAAGGCGCGCGTTCACGCCTGCCTGAAATCGCCGGACAATGTCATCACCTGTGATGATACGACCCTGGTCGATGCATTTATGGCGCGTGCGAATGGCACGCGTGCGGACAATCGAAGCTACTCACATTCCGAGGCGGCCCCAGCAATGACACCCGTGCACCTCTCACGCCTGCTCCTCGGGGCGGCGCTGCTCATCCCCTTCGCGTGCGACAGCGGCGACCAGCCGAAGATCGGTCTCCCCCCGGCGCGCGCGGCCGACGGCGCTGACGCCCCCAAGGTCCCGGGTCCCCCGCCGCGGCCCGAGCAGGGGCCCGCCGCCGCTGCGCCGACCGCCAGCGCCGCCGGCCGCTACGTCGCCACCGCCCTGCCCAAGCACAGCGCCGACCTCAGCCCGCGCATGAGCGGCACCCTCACCGACGTGATGGTGGAGGAGGGCGAGCGGGTCAAGAAGGGTCAATTGCTGTTCCGCCTCGACGCCCGCGCCAGCCGCCTCGGCATCGCCCAGGCCGAGGCCTCGCTGCAGGGCGCCACCATCCAGCGGGACAACGCCCAGCGCGAGCTCGAGCGCCAGCAACGCCTGGCCCAGTCCGGCACCATCTCCGCCGCCGTGCTCGAGCGGGCCGAGGCCACCTTCACCAGCGCCAGCAACGGCATCAGCCAGGCCGAGGTCGCCCTGTCGATGGCCAAGCGCAACAGCGGCGACTCCACCGTGTCGTCGCCGATCGACGGCGTCGTCACCAAGAAGGCCAAGCACGTCGGCGAGTCGGTGACGATGATGCCGCCGACCGTCGTGATGGTCGTCCAGGACCAGTCCGTCATCGAGCTGCGCGCGCGCATCCCCGAGGCCGCGCTCAAGACCATCCGCGAGGGTCAGACGATCACCGCCCACTTCAGCGCGCTCGAGCTGGCCCGCAGCGCCACCGTCGTGCGCATCCAGCCGACCGTCGACGCCCAGACCCGCACCATCGAGATCGTCGCCGACGTCGCCAACGCCGACAACCTGCTGCGCCCCGGCATGTACGTCGAGGTCGAGCTGACCCCGCCGGCCGCCGAGGTCGCCGCCGCCCCGGCCGCGGCCGGCAAGGAGCAACCCGTCGCCAGCGCCAAGCGCAAGCGGTCGCCGACCGCGGGGGCCAAGCTGTGAAGCTCGCCGAAATTTCGATCAAACAGCCCGTGTTCGCGGCGATGCTGATCGCCGCGCTCATGGTGTTCGGCCTCTACGCGCTGCCGCGCATCGGGGTCGAGATGTTCCCCAGCGTCGAGTTCCCGGTCGTGACGACCACCGTCGTCTACCCGGGCGCCGACCCGGCGACCATGGAGTCCAAGGTCGCCGACCCGATCGAGGAGGCGCTGCAGTCGCTGAGCGGCGTCAAGCGCATGACCTCGCGCAACTACGAGGGCGTCACCGCGGTGATCCTCGAGTTCGAGCTCGAGGTCAACGGCGACCAGGCCGTGCAGGACGTCCGCGACAAGGTCGCCGCGATCGAGCGCGAGCTGCCGAACGGCATCGACCCGCCGACGGTGCAGAAGCTCGACGTCGGCGCCACCCCGGTGCTCTCGGTCGCCCTCGCCGGCCAGCTGCCGATCGGCGAGCTGACGCGCATCGCCAAGGACGAGGTCAAGCAGCGCATCCAGCAGATCCCCGGCGTCGGCATCGTCGACGTCATCGGCGGCCGCGAGCGCGAGATCAAGGTCCTCGTCAACCCGGCGCGCATGACCGGCTTCGGCCTCACCGTCGACGACGTCATCAACGCCATCAAGGCCGGCAACCTCGAGCTGCCCGCCGGCTACATCAAGAGCGGCGGCAACGAGCTCACGATCAAGACCAAGGGCGAGATCAAGAGCGCCGGCGAGATCGGCGACATCGTCATCGTCGGGGTCGGCGGCGCCGCGATCCGCGTCAAGGACTGCGCCGAGGTGCTCGACGACGTCGAGGACGCCCGCTCCGCCTCCTACCTCGACGGCAACGCCGCCATCGGCCTCATCGTCCGCAAGCAGAGCGGCGCCAACGTCGTCTCGCTGGCCGAACGGATCCGCGAGGAGCTGGTCGAGATGGAGCCGCTGCTGAGCAAGCACGGCATCACCGCGGCGATCCCGACCGACAACTCGGTGTTCACCGAGCACGCGATCCACGACGTGCAGTTCGACCTCGCCCTCGGCGCGGCGCTGACCGTCCTCTTGATCCTCATCTTCCTCCACGACTTCCGCGCGACCTTCATCGCCGCGGTGGCGATCCCCACCAGCATCGTCGCGACCTTCGCGTTCATGAGCTACCTGGGGTTCACCTTCAACAACATCTCGATGTTGGCCCTGTCGCTGTCGATCGGCATCCTCGTCGACGACGCGATCGTGGTCATCGAGAACATCTACCGCCACCTCGAGATGGGCAAGGGCCGCATGCGCGCGGCCCTCGACGCGACGTCGGAGATCGGCCTCGCCGTCATCGCCACCACCCTCTCGCTGGTCGCCGTGTTCGTGCCGGTCGCCTTCATGAAGGGCATCATCGGCCGCTTCTTCTTCCAGTTCGGTATCACCGTCTCGGTCGCCGTGCTGCTGTCGATGCTGGTCTCCTTCACCCTCACGCCGATGCTGTCGTCGGTGCTGATGCGCCACGGCCACGAGCACCAGCCCGGCTGGTTCGCCCGCACCTTCAACCGCGCCTTTGGCGGGTTCGAGCGGGTGTACACCGCCATCCTCGGCTGGGCCCTGCGCTGGCCGTGGACCACCGTGCTGCTGGCCGTGCTCTCGCTGGTCGGCTCGGTCGCCCTCGTCACCCGCGTGCCCGGCGAGTTCATGCCGAGTCAGGACCGCTCGCAGTTCGCCGTCCAGGTCGAGCTGCCGACCGGCACCGGCCTCGAGGCCACCATCACCACCGCCGAGGCCGTCGCCGCCGACCTGCGCGAGCACCTGCCCGGCGTCAAGACCACCTTCACCACCATCGGCGGCGGCCAGCAGGCCCAGGTCAACAAGGCCGAGATCCAGGTCATCCTCATCGGCCGCCACGACCGCGGCTTCGGCCAGCGCGACGCCATGCAATGGGTCCGCGACCGCATGACCGGCATCGACGGCGTCCAGGTCACCGTCGCCGAGATCAACGCGCTCGGCGGCGACGGCGGCCGCAGCCAGCCGATCCAGTTCTCGATCCGCGGCAACGACCTCGCCGAGCTCACCGCCGCCGCCACCGCCCTGCGTGACGAGCTGGCCCAGACCGGCAAGTTCGTCGACCTCGACGTCACCTTCCGCGGCGGCAAGCCCGAGCTCGCCGTCCACGTCGACCGCAACAAGGCCGCCGACCTCGGCGTCCCGATCGCCTCTGTCGCCCGCACCATCCGCTCGCTCATGGCCGGCGACACCATCTCCGACCTCAAGGACGGCTCCGACATCTACGACGTGATCGTGCAGATGCCCGAGGCGCAGCGGACCCAGATCGAGGCGCTCAGCAACCTCAAGGTCCGCGCCACCACCGGGCAGATGATCGACCTCGCCAGCCTGGTCTCGGTCGAGCGCGAGTCGGGCCCCAGCGAGATCGAGCGCCAGAACCGCCAGCGCCAGGTGCTGCTGCTGGCCAACCTGCGCGACGCCACCCTCGGCGAGGCCCAGCAGATCCTCGACGAGGCCGCCGCCCGCGTCATCCCGGGCCACCTCAGCACCGGCTACATCGGCAACGCCGAGATGATGAAGGAGTCGTTCGAGGCGATGCTGCTCGCGCTCGGCCTGGCGATCGTGCTCGTCTACATGATCCTCGCCGCCCAGTTCAACAGCTTCGTCCAGCCGGTCGTCATCATGATCTCGCTGCCGCTGTCGGTCATCGGCGCCTTCGGCGGGATCTACCTCGCCGGCATGACCCTCAACGTGTTCTCGTTCATCGGCCTCATCATGCTGATGGGCCTCGTCACCAAGACCGCGATCCTCCTGGTCGACTTCGCCAACGACGAGCGCAAGCGCGGGCAGGAGATCGTGCCCGCCCTCGTCAACGCCGGCCGCGTCCGCCTGCGCCCGATCGTCATGACCGCCGCCGCCACCATCTTCGGCATGGTCCCCGTCGCCCTGGCCCTCGGCGAGGGCGGCGAGGCTCGCGCGCCGATGGCCGTCATCGTCATCGGCGGCATGATCACCTCGACGGTCCTCACCCTCGTCGTCGTCCCGGTCTCCTACCTCCTGTTCGACCGCATGGTGACCGCCCGCTCGACCCGCTGGATCGCCCGCAAGCTGTTCGGCGACGCCCCGGCCGAGTCGCTCGACTAGCAGGTACGACATGGCCTTCGGGACATGCTGTCCCGAAGGCCATCCGCCGTCGCAGCCGCGACGGTCCTCTCGAAAATCTCACACTGTCACTTTGGCCCATCCAGGCGCCGCCCGTCGCGGCGGCGCCAGATCGAGCACTGCCGCATGATCGCCATCGCCTCCCTCTTCGTGGTCGCCCTCGCCGCTCCGCCCGTCGACGCCGGCCCCGTGCCCGACCCGCGCCGCGCCGCTGGCGTCGACTCGGCCGCCTCCCGGACCGTCGCCGTCGATGTCGCCGAGCTCGAGCAGATCCTGCGCGCGGGCCCGCTCGGCAAGGGCCTCGCCCCGGTGGCCGGCGGGCTCACCGACGACGCCGTCGCCGAGCGAGCGATCGCCGTGTCGCCGTCGCTGGCGATCAAGCAGGAGGCGATCGAGCGCGCCGCGGCCCGCGTCGACCAGGCGATCGTCAGCTTCTTGCCGACGCTCGGGGTCAAGGCCAGCTACTCGCGGCTGTCCAAGGCCGCGATCAACTTCGGCGGCGGCGCCAGCGTGGCCGCCGTCAACGGCCCGTCCGAGGGCGTCGCCCCGATCGTCGTCGGCGACTGCCCCGGCGGCGGGGGCCAGTGCGCGCTCGATCCGGCCGGCGTGCCGCTCGTCATCACTCCGCCGTTCAAGATCCAGATCCCGCTCAACTCCTACTCGCTGTCGGCCAACCTCTCGGTCCCGATCTCCGACTACATCCTCTCGCTCGCGCCCGCCCGCAAGGGCACCCTCGCCGCGCGCGAGTCGGCCGTGTTCGCCCGCGACGCCGAGCGCGTCAAGGTCCAGACCGACGCCCGCCTCGCCTATTACAACTGGCTGCGCGGCGTCGCCTCGCTGGTCGTCATCGAGGACTCGCTGCAGCGGACCCAGTCGCGCCTCGTCGACGCCGAGAACCTGTTCGCCGCCGGCTCCGCCACCCGCTCCGACGTGCTCCGCGTCGACGCCCTCGTGTCGTCGCAGCAGGCCGCGATCGCCGACGCCCGCGCCTTCCGCAAGATCGCCGAGCGCAACCTCGCCGTCATGATGAACGAGCCGACCCGCGCCTACGACGTCGGCGAGGACATCCTCGCCCCGCCGCGCGACCTCGGCGAGCTGCCCACGGTCGACGACCTCATCGCCGAGGCCCAGGACAACCGCCTCGAGGTCCGCTCGCTCGAGCGCGCCGTCGACGGCACCCATCAGAACATCCGCGCCACCCGGGCCGGCTACTACCCGCGCCTCGACGCCTTCGCCGACGCCCTGTACGCCAACCCCAACCAGCGGTTCTTCCCGCTGTCGCCCGTGTGGCGGGCCTCGTGGTCGGTCGGCGTGCAGCTCAGCTACACCATCAACCAGAGCCTGCGCACCAAGGCCCAGGTCCGCGAGCTCAAGACCAACAAGCGCGAGCTCGAGCTGCAGGCCGAGCAGTTGCGGCGCGCGATCGCCATCGAGGTCGCGCAGGCCTTCCACGACCGCGAGCGCGCCATCGCCGGGATCGAGCTCAGCACCCGCGGCCTGGCCTCGTCGGTCGAGGCCTACCGCGTCGCCAGCGAGAACTACAAGCAGGGCGCCGCGACCACCAACGAGATCATCGCCGCCGAGGGCGAGCAGGTGCAGGCGGCCCTGCGCGCCGTCAATTCGCGCATCGACCTCCACGTCGCCACCACCCGCCTGCTGTACGCGACCGGCCGCCTCAACCCGAAGTGAGCGCCCGTGTTATGCATCGGCGTGACATGACCGGCGCCGACGACGACCCACGCGACGACGAGGACGACGAGGACGACGACGCCGACGAGCCGCCGCCCCCGCCCCCGGACTTCACGCGCGAGCAGTTCCTCGAGTGGCGCTCGCCGCGATACGGCGCCGCCAACCCCGAGCGTCTTACCAATCCGGTGTGGACCTGGCTCGTGCGGGCCGGCGTCAACGCCTGGAGCGTCACCCGGCAATTCGACGGCCCCTCGGCCCTCGCGGCCGGCCCCGGCTGGTGCTTCGAGCGCTTCGGTCGCAGCACCACCGAGCTGCCCGACGGGCGCCAGATCCTCGTCGCCGGCGAGCACGAGGACTACTACGACCCCGACTTCTTCATCTACAACGACGTCGTCGTCCGCCACCCCGACGGTCGCATCGACATCTTCGGTTACCCGCGCGACGTGTTCCCGCCGACCGACGGCCACTCGGCCACGCGCGTCGGCGACCGCATCATCCTCATCGGCAGCATCGGCTACCAGAACGAGCGCCGGCCCGGCCACACGCAGGTGCTCGCGCTCGACCTCGGGACCTTCGCCATCACCACCATCCCCACCGGCGGCGAGATGCCCGGGTGGATTCACGGCCACGGCGCCGCGCTGACCGACGACGGCCGCGCGATCGTGGTCCAGCGCGGCAAGCTCGAGCTCGGCGGTGACACCTCCCTCGTCGAGAACATCGACGACTGGCGGCTCGACCTCGACACCTGGCAGTGGCAGCGCCTCACCGATCGCCGCTGGCCTCGCTTCGAGCTCCACCGCGAAGACCGTCAGCGCAATCACCTGTGGGATCTGCGGCAAGCCTGCTGGTATCGCGAAGTCGGCTGGGGCGACCAGCTCGCGGAGCAGCTCGAGAAGCTCGACACGGCGCTCGGAGCCCCGCCCGACCTCGACCTCGCCGGGCAGCTGTTCCGCCCGTCCATCGCCCACGAGGTGCTCAAGGACGACGACGACGCGTACAACACCGTCCGCGTCCGCGTCGACGGCGTGGTCGTGCGCTTCGTCGACAACGGCCATTCGTTGCAGATGACCGTCGAGGGCGAGCTCCCCGAAGCCACGGTCCGAGCGATCGCCGACGAGCTGCGGGCCAAGCTCGAGCTGCTCGAGCGGACGTCCTATACCTCGAAGCGGCTGTGATTCACGCCGGCGCTGTCGCCCTTCCTCCGACATCGCCGGCCGTGAACCACGCATCCTGGTGCGGCCTGCAAAATTTCGTGCGTCGCGGCGGCTCCCGATGACCGGAAGCGGCGGGAGCCTGCACTACCTCCCAGGTCCCTCGTCGGCCCCGGGCTCGTGATGACGTCGCCACGCTCTTCTTCCACCACCAACGCGAGCGCCTGGCTGGCGCTGCGCGACTACCTCGCCGACGCCTACAACAATCAGGACATGCGGCTCCTGCTCGAGCTGACGCTGCTCGCCGAGGCGGGTTCGCGGCTGCCGGACGAGCGGGTCTCGCCGCACGAGTTCGCCCACAACCTCTGCAGCCTCATCCAGCGCCACTCCGGCTACCCGGTGCCGGAGTTCTGGAAGCAGCTGGCCGACGACAGGC
The DNA here is from genome assembly GCF_028368995.1 of Nannocystis bainbridge. GTDB lineage: Bacteria > Myxococcota_A > Polyangia > Nannocystales > Nannocystaceae > Nannocystis > Nannocystis bainbridge. Next base: position 3,688,580 of record NZ_JAQNDL010000001.1, read on the forward strand.
CCCTGCGCGCCCCCGAGGTCTACAAGCTGCGCACGATCTTCGAGGCGGCCATGGCCGCTTCGGGTCGGCCCCCGCCGCCCCCGCCGAAGCCGCCCCGTCGCCGTCCGTTCACCGCGCCGCCGCTGCTCACCGCCGCTCTGATCACCGCCATCGGCGCCGGCACGGCCTACTGCGCCGCGACCCGCAACGGCGACTCGCTGATCCCCAAGAGCACGATCATGTGCAACGACGGCACGCCCTCGCCGACCTGCACCGAGCCTCACGGCGGCTGCTGTTCGACCCACGGCGGCATCAAAAAATAGCCTGAACGACCTTACCGCTCGCGCGACGGCGCCGCGATCGCTCGCGGCGTCGTGATGGATCTCTGTTGCCCATGCACGACCACGACCACGCCAACAGCCTCTCGATCGGCGGACCGAACGGCATACGCATCTCCGCACCGGCAGCCCCTGCGCGTCGAACCTCGGACGCACCGACCCGCCTCGCCGACCCGCGCACCAGCGTCGCGGTCCAGCGCGGCCTGGCGGCGCACGGCCGGCTCATCGTCGGCGGCGTGGCGATCCTCGGCGGCGTCGTCCTCCTGTCGTGGCTCGCGCTCGTCAGCAGCCTCGCGCTTCCGGGCCTGTTGGTGCTGCCCGGCGTGGTCGCTGCCGCGGCGCTGTGGATCGCCGCCGCCGTGATCCACGTGATCGCGCGCGACAGCCGGCGCTCGCTCGCCGCGGCGCGCGAGCAGCGGATCCTCGCCCTCGCCGCGCGCACGCCCGGCCCGCTGACCGTCGTCGAGGTCGCGCGCGCGCTCGACCTCTCGCTCGCCGACGCCGAGGCCGCCCTGACCGCCATGAGCCGCGGCGGCCACATGGACGCCGACATCGACCTCGACAGCGGTCGACTCCAGTTCTCCCTCGCAGCCCGCCCCGCATCCCTCGCCCAGGACCTTCGCCCATGAATCAACTATCGACCTTGCCGCCCCCGCGCTCGCCCGCCCCTGCTCCGCTCGCAACCCCGCCGGTGTTCGACCCGCGGTGGGCCCAGGCGATGCAGGCCGGCCCCGGCCAGCAACCCATGGCCTCTCCGCCTCAAGGCCAGGCGCAGGCGTTCGGCCAGCCCGGGGCCATGCCCGCCCAGAACATGATGTACCCGGCCCAGGGCTATCCGCAGCCGATCAACATCGTCGTCCAGAACACCAACACGATGACGCAGGGCCCGGCCGCCGGGGCGCTCGTGCGGGTCGCCGATCGCAACAAGTGGGTCGCCGCGCTCCTGGCCTTCTTCCTCGGCGGCTTCGGCATCCACAAGTTCTATCTCGGCCAGACCGGCATGGGCATCGTCTATCTGCTGTTCTTCTGGACGCTGATCCCGATGGTCATCAGCCTGATCGAGACCTTGCTGCTGGTCCTCGCCAGCCAGCGCGAGTTCGACGTGCGCTTCAACTCGCGGCTGGCGCGCTGAGCGTCGAGCGAGTCGTGCCTGTGGCTCGCAGCCGGGGCCGCGTCGCCGCGCTGCAGGCCGCACGGCCGGTGATTTGAATGCGCCGACTCGGCGCGATTGGCGGGTCCGAGCAATCGCGCTCGCCGGCGGCGAATGTCCGCACCTCGCGCGCGTGACGGCGCCGTCACCTCGCGCCGGTCCCGCTCCTGCGGCGAACTCGGCTTTCGCCATCGGGGCCGCAGGCGCCCGCGAATGTGCACTGGGCGTGAACGCGCGCGCGGTCGGGCGAACTCGGCGTCGCTGCGCAGCATCGCCCACGCGCGGAAGCGTGCGCGCGCGGATCTTCGTGTCCGCGGGCGCAGCTTCGCATTCGAAGTCGCCGCGCAATCGCCCGTGTTGACGCCGTCTCGCCGCTCCACCTATCTTGCGAAACGAGGGCCTGAGGCCCCCGAGCGATGGCTGTCGACGTTACCAATCCCACTTCGGTGCTGCAATCCAGCGACGCGATCTTCACCCTCGACGTCGGCGGCGCCTCGCTGCGGGTGGTCCGCTTCAGCGGCCGCGAGGCGATCTCGAGTCCGTTCGAGTTCCGCATCGAGGTCGCCGGCATCGACCTCGACACCGAGGGCGTGCTCGGCCAGACGGCGGTGCTCACGATCGAGGGCGCCGAGGCTGCGCGCCACGTGCACGGCATCGTCTACGACGCCGAGTACATCGGCCACACCCGCGAGTTCGACCTCTACGAGCTCAAGGTCGGGCCGTCGGCGCACCTGCTGCTGCACCGCAGCGACTGCCGGATCTTCCAGGACAAGACCACCGAGCAGATCGTCAGCGAGGTGCTGACGCGGGCCGGCCTCGGCAAGGACCGGTTCCGGTTCGCGCTGACGGGCAAGTACAGCCCGCGCAACTACTGTGTGCAATACCGCGAGACCGACCTCGCCTTCGTCAGCCGCCTGCTCGAGGAGGACGGGATCTGCTACTGGTTCGAGCACGACGAGGGCAAGCACGTGTGGGTGATGGCCGACAGCAGCCAGGCCCACCCGGCGATCGCCGGTGACTCGACCGTGTGGTTCAACCCGCCGGACGGCGCGATCCAGGACCGCGAGCACGTCAAGGGCTTTCGCTTCGGCGGACGGATCCGCACCGGCACCGTCTCGCTGCGCGACAAGAACCTCCACAAGACCGACCAGAACATGGAGGTCAAGGAGACCGGCAAGGCCAAGCCCGAGCTCGAGGCCTACGACTTCCCCGGCGAATATCAGGACCCCGGCCGCGCCGGCCCGCACGAGGGCCAGATGCTGGCGAAGATCCGGCTCGAGGAGCTGCAGGCCGCGCGGCGCCGCGGCGAGGGCGTCAGCGACTGCCCGCGGCTCACGCCCGGCATGACGATGACGCTCGCCGGTCACTCGCAGCAGGAGCTCAACACCCAGTACCGCATCGTCGAGGTCCAGCACCGCGGCGAGCAGCCGCAGGTGCTCGACCACGACGGCCAGGAGGCCAGCTCGTACGACAACACCTTCGCCGTCACCGAGCTCAAGGTCCAGTTCCGGCCGGCCCGCGTCACCCAGCGGCCGGTGATGCGCGGCCTGCAGTCGGCGGTGGTCACCGGGCCCGAGGGCGAGGAGGTCCACGTCGACAAGTACGGCCGCGTGCGCATCCAGTTCCACTGGGACCGCGAGGGCGCGTTCGACGACACCAGCACCTGCTGGTGCCGCGTCAGCCAGCTGTGGGCCGGCAACGGCTGGGGCGCGATGTTCATCCCGCGCATCGGTCACGAGGTGTTGGTCGATTTCCTCGAGGGCGACCCCGACCGGCCGATCATCACCGGGCGCATCTACCACGGGCAGAACGAGGTGCCGTACCCGCTGCCCGAGCAGAAGACCAAGAGCACCATCAAGTCCGACAGCTCGCTCGGCGGCGGCGGTTACAACGAGTTCCGCTTCGAGGACAAGAAGAAGGAGGAGCAGATCTTCCTCCACGCCGAGCGCAACATCGACGTGCGCGTCAACAACGACGCCTTCTCGACGGTGTGGAACAACTCGCACGTGACCGTCGGCCACGACGAGGGCGGCACCGCCGGCGACAGCTTCGTCCAGCTGTTCCACGACCACCACCTGAAGATCCACCGCAACACCAAGGCCCACCTCGGCGGCGACGTCGAGCTGCTGATCGGCGGCATCGACGGCGTCGGCCGCCTCGACATGCACACGCTCGGCGACAAGCTCGAGCTGATCGACGGCGACCGCCACGAGCACACCCGCAAGAACACGCTCGAGAAGGTCGACGGGCACGTCTCGCGGATCGTCGACGGCAACGAGCAGACGACCATCGGCGGCCGCCTGGCGATCGAGGCCGCCGACGAGATCCACCTGCGCTCGAGCAAGATCGTGCTCGACGCCGGCAGCGGCCTCACGATCCAGGGCCCCGGCGGGTTCATCACCATCAACGCCGGCGGCATCTACATCAAGGGCAACATGGTCTACATCAACAGCGCCGGCGCGCCGCTGCGCGGGACCGACGCCGCCCCCAACACCGCGAGCGACGCCAACGACGCCGCCCCGACCGCGGCGACGCCGTCCGAGCGCGGCTCGAAGTGAGCTGATCGCGACGGCCCGCGGCGGCCCGATCGGGTCGCTACCGCGGGCCGCGTTCACCCGGCCGGGCTCATTCGTCGCCGTCCTGTCGCTCGCTGCACACGTCGGGCGCGCCGTGCCGCGTCAGCCAGGCGCACAGCGGCGCGGGATCGGCGAGTCGGCCGTCGCCGGGCCAGCCGTACCAGCGCAGGGTCTTGCCGTGGTGCAGGCTCACAGCGGCCAGCAGCCCGGCGTCGCGGTGGAGCTCGATCGTCAGGGCGCCGCAGCACATGCAAGAGGTGTCGCTGAGCGACTCGTCGAGGCGCAGCAGCGGCAACAGCTCGCGCACGGCGGCCGGGTCCTCGTGCACGAAGAAGACCCGCTCGAACGCGGGTCGCCGGTGACACACGCCGCCCGCGCGCACGACGATGCGGGTCGCGCAGGCGCCGACGTCGGCGAGCTTTTGATCCCAGCGATGATGCACGTCGACCGCGGGCGCGAGCGCGGCGAACTCCTCGACGATGGCGTCGTCGAGGCCGGTCGCCATCACCCCGAGGGTGCGCAGCGCGGGCGGCGGCGGCATGGGCAGGCCGGCGATCGGGCTGCCATCGGCGAGCAGCTCGACGAGCTGCGGGTGACCGGCGAGCGGTGCCAGGCTGGTGACGCCGGTGCGGCCGACGTCGAGCCGGCGCAGCGCCGGCAGGCCGGGGACAAATCCGAGGTCGGTGAGCTGGCGGCGCCCCGACAGATCGAGGACGCGCAGGCGGGTGAGGTCGCGCAGCCGTTCGAGGTCGTGGACGGGCAGCGAGGCGTCGATCCGGAGGTGCTCGAGCGTTGCGAGCCGCGCGAGGTCGGCGGCGTCGACCCAGCTCGGCCCGCCTGAGGCGATCTGGGTGACATCGAGGTGGAGGTATCGCAGCTGCCCCAGGTCCGCGAGATCCGCGAGCACCAGCGGCCCGTCCGCTGTGATCTCGCCGCGCAACAGGCCGAGGAAGTCGCCGAGAGCGACGCCGAGGCGCAGCCCGTGGAGGCGGGGCGGGAGCCGTAAATTCGGGGCGTGCTGGCCGTCGGCGAGCGTGTAGTCGAGCACCAGCCCCGCGCCGTCGAGTCGCGCGAGCGCGGCGGCAACGTCGTCGCTCCATGTCCCAAGGGACAGGCCGCGGAGCTGGCGGAGCGTCGCCGTCGGCCGGCCCGGCAGGTCCTCGGCCTGGAGGTGGACGAGGTGCCGCGCGCCGCCGTCGTACGCCAGCTCGAGGGCGTCGGGGTGGGCGCTGACGGTGAAGTAACTGTAGAGCCCGGGCTGCCCGAGCACCATGCTGGCGCTGCCCCGGGCGACGGGTTCGTCCGGCGCGAACAGCGGAGACCGCGAGTCGCTGCGAAGGTCGAGGTGAATGATGTCACCCGCTCGCGGGAGGTCGCCGCCGGCGAGCGAGGTGATGCGAGGATCGACGGACGCGCCGTCGAGCTCGAAGCGGTAGCCGGAGTCGACGGGGGCCGGCTGCTTGCAGCGGTAAAGGAGCGCGCGCGGCGGGTCGAACGACATCGCGAGCCCGGGCTCGACGTCGGCCGCATCGTGCGGCGGGTCGGTGGGGTCGAGGACGACCTGTCCCAAAGGACCGGCGATGGCACGCCCAGGGTCCGGGGTGCAGGCGAGCAGCACCGCGAGACCGCCGACGAGCGCGCGCGCACGTCCCATGTCGCGAGGGTACACGCGAGCGCCGCGACCCGGTGGGCGAATTACGGGCCCAGGCGCACGCGCGCAGCGATGCGTCTGGCCGAGGCCCCCGCGGAGGATGATCCGCGCCCTCCTGTCGAGCGGGCTCGGCGGGCGCCAGGTCGCCACGCGACGAGCCTCGCGGCGCCGGTCCGGCTGCTTGTCCGGCGAAGATTGCCTACGATGCCGGCCATGAAGGACAAGGTCATCGTCATCACTGGCGCGTCGAAGGGGATCGGCGCAGCGCTGGCTCAGCTCTGTCACGCACGCGGGGCCACGGTCGTGCTCGCGGCTCGCGGCGCGGAGGCGCTGGCGAGCGTCGCCGAGCAGCTCGGCGAGCGCGCGCTCGCGGTCCCCACCGACGTCTCGCGCCAGGCCGACAACGAGCAACTGGTGGCGCGCACCCTGGCCCAGTTCGGCCGCCTCGACGTGTTCGTCGCCAACGCCGGCCGCGGGATCTCCCGCCCGCCCTCGCAGCTCACCGAGGCCGACGTCGACGACATGATCACCACCAACTTCAAGTCGGTGCTCTACGCCGTGCAGGCCGTGCTGCCCCACTTCAAGCAGCGCCAGCGCGGCCAGATCGTCGCCGTGTCGTCGATGCTCGGACGGATCCCCTTCACCCCGATGCGCAGCGCCTACAGCGCGGCCAAGGCCGCCGTGAACTCGTTGATGGCCAGCGTGCGCATCGAGCTCCGGCCGCAGTTCCCCGAGATCCACGCGACCACCGTGCTGCCCGGCGTGGTCGCCACCGAGTTCGGCAACAACGCGCTGCACGGCGGCATGGACTCGCGCCAGATCCCCGGCGCGCAGCCGGTGGCCGAGGTGGCCGAGGTCATCGCCGCCGCGATCGATGCCCCGCGCGCCGAGGTGTTCACCCGCCCCGAGATGCACGCGATGCAGGCCAAGTTTTACGCGGCCGAGGACATCGCCACGATCGAGGCGACGCTCGGCGGCCCGCCGCCTGGGCGCTGAGCCGTCGCCGCTCATGCGTCTTTAAGGACATGTTCTAATCGACATGTCCCAAACGATATGTCCAAATCGACATATCCTCATGAACGAGTGACTTCGGCCCGCTCGTCCTGAAGCGCGAGCGGCCGGGTTGCGAAACGTACCGGTCTTCCGTACGACCGCGTCGCGCCAGCCCTGCGCGCCGTACCTCGCGCCGCGAATTCGAGTAAGCTCCGCCGCGTGTCCGAGCTGTTCGCCGCAGCCGTCTCGATCGCCCCGACGCGGCGGCGTCGCTTCCTGTGGGCCGCCTGGTGGACCGCGCCGCCGAGCCGCGAGCCGTTCCGCCGCCCTGACGCCTCCGAGGGGGGCGCGCGCACCCGCGACGAGGCGCTGCGCCGGGCCGAGAAGGCAGCAGGCCGCGCGCTGGTCCAGATCGAGCCGCTGTGGGCGCGCGCGTGGGGCCGCGTGCTGATGGGCGAGCCGCCGTTCTCGCCGACGGACAAGGACACCACCACCCACGCCGCGCCGCGAGCGAACCGCGAGCCTGCCCCTGCGTCGATCTGGCAGCTGCTCAGGCTCACGCCCCACGCGACGGTGCCGGAGATCCGCGCCGCCTTTCGCCAGCGCGCGCTCGTCACTCACCCGGACCGCGGCGGCGACCCGGAGGCGTTCCGCGCCCTGCGCGAGGCCCACGACGAAGCGCTCGCCCGCCGCGCCCGCGACGGCAAGCGACCGCGCCGCAAACGACCGGCGCCCTGACCTCACCGAGGGTGAGCCGCGCCGCGGTCCGCTCGGGTCGTCGTTCGCGCGGTAGAGACCGGCTCCCCGAGCGGACCGCCGACGTCGAGGTCTCATGCATGTCCTCGAGGACATGCCCTTCAGGACCTGTCCTCTTCGCCATTCGACGTCACTCCTCGTTCACGCGGTTCGCGCGGCGCCCCGACCCGCGAACCGAGCAGACCGCGGACCACCGACGACGAGGTCGATATATGTCCCCAAGGACATGCCCTTCAAGACCTGTCCTCTTCGCCATTCGACGTCACTCCTCGTTCACGCGGTAGTGCGGCACCCCGACGTCCTGCCAGCTCTTGTCGTAGCGCACGCCACGACCCGCGATCGCAAACGGCCGCGGCGCATGCAGCTCGCGCACCGGGGCGCGGCGCTCGTGCAGCGCCTCGTAGTCCTCGCGGCAGACATCGATCGCCCCGGCCAGCGCACCCGCCAGGTCGCTGCGCCCCGCCGCCTCGCGCCAGCCCGGCGTCACGCGGCCGCGCCACACCTCGGCCGCGTCGCCGCTGCCGTAACCGATCAGCGTCACGGCGGCGCCCTCCCACGCCAGCCCGCGCGCGTGCGCGTCGGCGAAGGCCGCGGCGATCCACGCCGGCAGCGACGCCGTGTAGAGGTTGCCGAGCTGCCTCACCAGGGTGCGACCGGGCTGCGTCGCCGCCAGCACGCGCGCGAACGCCGGCTCGCCCTGGACGTGGCGCGCGACCGCCTGGGTGCGCGCGAGCGGATCGAACTCCCCCCCCTGCGCGCGCACACCGTCCCGCGCATGGACATCGGCGGCCAGCTCGGCGATCAGCGCGTCGAAGCTCACGTCGGCGGCGAGGCACGCGGCGGCCAGCGCCTCGCGATCACCGGCGCGGACGCAGGCCCACACCCACGCCGCGCCGAGGGCCGCGACCGGCATGCGATCGTACGGCCGGTGCAGCAGCAGCGCCGCGGGCTCGGCCAGCAGCGCCCGGGGATCGCCGCCGCCGCGCGCGTAGGCCGAATCGAGCGCGCGCACCACCGCCTCGACGTAGCAGACCGTCGAGTACTTGCCGTTGAACACCGGGAAGTCGCGCTCGCCGCGGCAGCCGTCCGGGTACTCGCGCATGAAGTGGCGCGCGACCGGCTTGCGAAAGTCCCAGCCGCGCTCGTCCGACGAGCTGCCCGCGGCCCGCAGGTCGAGCGCGAGCAGCCGCGCCCGCGGCTCGACCAGCATCGCCACCGCGCCCGCGCCCTGGGTCGGCTCGCCCGAGCTGCCGCGCTCGTACTGGGCGATGTCGGCGGCCACCACGATCGCCACCCGCTCGGCCCCGTCGGTCTGCACGTAGCGCAGCGCCGCCTTGAGCGCATACATCCCGCCGAGACAGGCGTGCTTGACCTCCGGCACCTCGACATCGCGCGGCAGCGGCGCCCGCCCCTCGCGGCGCAGCGCGTCGTCGACCATGCCGCGCACGATCACCGCGCCGACCGCGTTGTCGACGCTCGACTCGGTGCCGAGCGCGAGCATGCCGACCCGCGCAGGATCGACGTCGTGCTGCCGCAAGAGCCGCAGCACCGCCGCCGCCGCCATCGTATAGACGTCCTCGTCGGGCTGCGGCACGCGGAACGCGTCGCCCACCACCGCCGCCAGCTTGCCCGGATCGGCGCCCGTCCACTCGGCGAACGCGGCCAGCGGGACGCGCGGCCGCGGTACGTACAACGAGAGCCCCGAGAGGCCCGGATTCGCGGGTGCAAGGACATCGGACATGGCGCCGACCCTACGCGAATCGCTCGCTCACCCGTGTGCGCCGCGCCACGGACCATGATTCGCGCGACTCACGACATTGCTCCCGAGGCGGGCGAAACCCCGCGCAGAGGCGGTCCACCCGGGCCCTCGCGCGTTCCTCGTGACTGCCGCGATTCACGGAGATGCGGCGATGACGCTCGTTCGCCTGTCATCTCGCGCTACCGTTGTTCGCGCGATCTTCGACGTGCCGCGATTTGCGGCGATGCGTTGATGACGCTCGTTCGCGCCTGCCATCACGCGCCACCGGTGTTCGCGCGATCTTCGACGTGCCGCGATTCGCGGCGATGCAGCGATGCATTGCGCTCGCGCCGTCATCACGCGCTACCGATCTCCGCCCGATCTGCGGCGCTGCCGCGATTCGCTGCGATGCGGGATGATGCCCGCTCGCGCCCATCATCACGCCCTACCGATCTCCGCGCGATCTTCGACGCAGCCGCTATTTGCTGCGATGCGGCGATGACGCCCGATCGCGTCCGCGATCAGGCGGCGTCGACTCGCGCATGTGATTCATGCATGCACGCTCCGCCTGATGTCGCGCGATCGCCACTGCGATGAATCATAGCGACGGCGCGCCGCTGCGATGATTGCCGCAGCGGGCCGCGGGCCCGGGCGCTCGTCGCTTTGCTTTCACGGGTCCATGTGGTCTGCTCCGTCATGCCCATTCGCAGCGCGCTCCCGACTTCCTTGGCCTTGCTGGTCGCCTGCGGCGACGCGGCCGTGACGACCACCGAGACCGGCACCGGCACCGACACCTCGAGCGGCACCACCGACGGCACTGACGCGACGACCGCGATCACCGGGACCACCGTCACGCCGACCACCGGCGAGCCGACGACCACCACCGGTGATACCGCCACGACCACCACCGGTGACTCGACCACCACCGAAGACACCGCCACGACCACCGGCGAGCCGGTCGACACCACGACCACGACCTCGACCTCGACCGGCCCCGACACCACCACCGATCCGGGTGAGACCACCACCACCGGCGACCTGCCGCCGGACCTCGACGCGCTGCTGGTCGGCCTCGACGGCGGCGTGCGGCTCGACTGGCTCGGCGAGGGTGACGGCGGCATCGAGCACAGCACCTACTGGGCGCTCGTGAAGGGCAGCGCCGAGTACAACGCCCTGCCGCCGGCCGAGCAGAAGAAGGTCGACCTGATGAAGGCCAGCGTGCTGCACAGCGCGCAGCGGGTGCCCACCAGCCAGACCCCGGGAGTCGAGATCACCGGCGCGTTGACGATCGACGCGCGCACGCAGGAGATCGTGCTGGCAGTGCCGACCGACTACAACGGGCGGCTGGTGGTGCTCGGCACCCCGGGCACGCGCGACCAGTGGTCGAGCCATGGCGTGCTGCTCTCGTGGCTGGTGGCTCGCGGCTACGCGGTGGTCGTCGGCAACAAGGGCATGACCAATGGCGGCGTCGACGGCAACGCGACCATGCTCAACAAGCAGCACCCGTCGCAGCACTGGGGCGCCATGCTGATCGACCTCGGGCAGTGGGCCGGCGACCGCCTGACCGCCGCGCATGGTGAAGCGCCCACGGCGATCTACGCCGCCGGCCTGTCGAACGGCGCCTACCAGGTCCGCCGCGCGCTCGAGCTCGATCGCCTGCGCGTGCTGGAGGGCGAGGCTGCCGTGTTCGCCGGCGGACTCGACTGGGCCGGCGTCTACTGGCCCGACGCGCGCGTGCTCGACACCGACGCCGACGACACCGTCACGCCGGCCGAGCTGGCCGCCGGCGACCACCTCATCCGCACCAACGAGGCCGCCGCCATGACCATGCGCTACGCCTACGATCCGCAGACCGAGACCACCCCCGCCAACTACGCCCAGATCCCGCCCTACCCGAACGCCCAGGCTGCCATGCAGGCCGGCGGCTTCGACCCGGCCTCGGCGCCGATCTGGGGCGCCTACAACACCGCCTTCGACTACCTCAAGGGCTTCGGCCTGCCGCAGTTCAAGGGCGTCGGCTACTACAACTTCACCGGCTACGTGTTCCGCGCCGAGCTGATGGGCCACGACGCTACCGAGGCCGCCGCCTACTCCTGCTACACCGGCCCCAACGACGCGCCGCCGGCCATGTACGCCTGGCTCGCGCAGGCGCAGGACGCCGGCTTCACCGCCGAACACGTGACGTGGGCCCTCGCCAACGCGACCACCGGCGAGTTCTCGGTCCCGCTGATCAGCGTGCACGGCGACGCCGACGGCCTCAACGCATTCGCCGTGCACGCGCAGAGCTACCGCGCCGCGGTGGCGGCCTTCGGCACCCCGTCGCAGCACCGCCTCTACGTCGTGTCGCACGGCGGTCACGTCGACGCGCACAGCGACGGCCTCGGCCTCGACTTCGATTTCGACGGCACGATCGGCGAGGAGGGCGCAGCCGACCGCTTCGTGTTGATGCAGCCCTACGCCGAGCGCGCCTTCCTCTACCTGGTCGACTGGGTCGAGAACCAGGTCCCCGCGCCGGCCGGCAAGACGCTGGCGACCGACCCGGCCAGCGACGTCCTCGACGCCGAGTCGCTGGCGTTCTGACAGCAATCTCGCAGCAGCTCGAGCCGCGCTCCGAGCGAGCATCTGCTTCGCCTCGTCCCCGCCGAAGAGGCGGCAGCCAACGAGACGACTGTCGAGGCCGCCCTCGACGAGGCGACCCTCGACGAGGCGACCCTCGACGAGGCGACCCTCGACGAGGCGGCTCTCGGCGAGGCGACCCTCGACGAGGCGACCCTCGACGAGGCGACCCTCGACGAGGCGACCCTCGACGAGGCGACTCTCGACGAGGCGACCCTCGACGAGGCGCCCCTCGACAAGACGGCCCTCGACAAGGCGGCCCTCGACGAGGCGACCCTCGACGAGGCGGTCCCCGACGAGGCGACCCTCGACGAGGCGACCCTCGACGAGGCGACCCTCGACGAGTTGACCCTCGACGAGGCGGCCGTCGACTCGCAGCGAGCCCCACGAAACACGCCGTGACGCGCGCAGCACGAAGCTGCGGCCCCCACAGGCTCCGAGCAGCCTGCGCTCTGCGAGGCGCCCGCTCTCCCGCTCGATCGCGCGGAGGCGCCTCGCGTCGTCATGATGCTGCGTAGCGTGAGTCACTGCCAGCGGCACAGGCATCGGCGCGCGTCGCAGCATGTTTCCGCCGGGTTCGAAATCAGGGGCAGCTCACCGCCCCCGGCACCTTCGCCGGGTCGGCGTACCACTTGCTGTCGCTGCCCTGGTACAGCGGGAACGCCGTCGACATGCCGTACTTGGCGAACAGCGAGGTATACGTCGCGTCCGCCACGCCGAAGCCGTGCGGGTAGCTGGTGAAGCGCGACAGGTGCCCGGTGATCGTAGCCGTCACCGCCTGCACGTACGGCGTCGACGGCGTGCACGGAGCCTCGCCAGTGTCGCCACTGCCGGTGTCACCATTCCCGGTCTCGCCGCTGCCCGTGTCATCGCCGCCGGTCTCGCCGCCGGTCTCGCTGCCGGTGTCACCATTCCCGGTCTCACCGTCCCCGGTCTCACCGGTCCCGGTCTCGCCGTTCCCGCCGCAGTCGGCGCAGATCCGGCGATTGTGCGTACTGAAGAAATCAGCGAGGTACCACGCGTAGTTGACGTGCTTCGGCGACACGTACGACTTGTCGGCCCCGGCGCCGCTGCCGGCCGGCCACGCGTGGGCCAGGCCCGTCGCGCGGATCTGCGACACCCGCGGCCCCTCGGCGTCGGCCCACAAGAGCCCCGTCCCGGCCGGCTGATAGCCCTCGAGGTCGGCCACGCTGAAGCCGCCCGCCGAGGACGCCCCGTACAGCTGCGCCATCACGGCCGCGTTGAGGTCGGCGTAGCCCTGCGCCACCACGTAGTCGCCGGTCCCCGCCAGCACCGACGTCAGCTGGGTCTGGAGCGCCCCCGCGTTCGACCCGGCCAGGCTCGTGCACAGCGACTTGGCCGCCTGCTGCGTCGTCGACACCTTGCCGATCTGCGACGAGCTGGTGCCGATCGTCGGGCCGGCGTCGATCCCCACCCCCGCGAACACGTCGGGCGCCACGCAGCCCATCACCATCGCCATGCCGCCGCCCGAAGACAGCCCGGCCACGTAGACCTGGGCCGGGTCGACATCGAGCGCCGCGTCGGCCTTGAGGTTGGCCGCCAGTTGCAGCAGCGCCCCCGCGTGGCCCTGCGTGCGCGAGTGATTGCCGCCGAAGTAATCCCAACAGCCCAGCAGCACCCCGCCGTTCGGCGCGCTCGGGACCGCCACCACCATCCCGTACGCCTCGGCCGCGCTGGCCCAGTTGCCGAGGTCGCGGAACACCGTCGCCGACTGTGAGCACCCGTGCAGCGCGATCAGCAGGCCGCGGCCCTCGCCGACCACCCCCGCGGTCGCCGGCGTGTACACGTGGGTCGTCATCCCGGCGACGCTGCGCGAGGTCCATACCCCATTCGCGGCCGCGGGCGTCGGGCCCGCGAGCATACCGACGATAAGGGCGGTGACGAAGATCGGTGCGAATCGCTGCATGGTCGTGTCCTTCGCTGTGGCGTTATTGTGCGGTCCAGGCCCCGTCCATCGTCCAGGCGACGCCGCGGACCTGCGCGGCCGCGTCGCTGCTGAGGAAGCAGACCAGCTCGGCGAGCTGTTCGGGGGTCACGAATTGGCCGGAGGGCTGCTTCTCGGCCAGCAGCGCGTCACGGGCGTCGTCGAAGGCCAGGCCGCCGGAGACCGCCCGCGCCTCGACCTGCGCCTGCACCAGCGGCGTCAGCACCCAGCCGGGGCACACCGCGTTGCAGGTGATGTTGGTGCGCGCCGTCTCGAGCGCCACCACCTTCGTCAACCCGACCAGCCCGTGCTTGGCCGCCACGTACGCCGCCTTGTACGCCGACGCCACCAGCCCGTGCACCGACGCCACGTTGACGATCCGGCCCCAGCCCGCGCGGCGCATCCGCGGCAGCGCCAGCCGCGTGGTGTGGAACGCCGAGCTGAGGTTGATCGCCAGCACCGCGTCCCACCGCTCCGGCGCGAATTCCTCGACCGGCGCCACGTGCTGGATCCCCGCGTTGTTGACGAGGATGTCGACCCCGCCGAACACATCGTCCGCGTAGCGCATCATCGCCTCGACGTCGGCCGGCTGCGACACGTCGGCGGCGTGATGGGCCACCCGTCCGCCCACCGGCGCCGCCGCGTCGCGCACCACCGCGAGCGCCGCCTCGATGTCGCCGAAGCCGTTCAGCAGCACATTGGCGCCCCGCGCCGCCAGGGCCGCGGCGATGCCGAGGCCGATCCCGCTGGTCGAACCGGTGACGAGCGCCGTCTTGCCTGCGAACTGCGTCATGATCGCTGCCCTCCTGCGAATGCCGGGTCGTGCGCGCGGATGAATGCGCGGACCGCCGGGTAGATCGAGTTGCGCCAGCGCGCGCCAGAGAAGATCCCGTAGTGGCCAGCGCCCTCGGCCGTGAGCCGCTGCCTGGCGGCCTCGGGCACCCCGCGGCACAGCTCCTGCGCGGCATGGGTCTGGCCGGCGCCGGTGATGTCGTCCTCCGCGCCCTCGACGGTGAGCACCGCGGTGTCACGAATGTCGCCCGGGCGCACCCGCTCGCCGGCGACCTTCCAGGTGCCGCGGGCCAGGGCGTGCTCCTGAAACACCAGCCGCACCGTCTCGAGGTAATAGAGCGCGTCCATGTCGAGGACGGCGTTGTATTCGTCGTAGAAGCGCTCGTGCGCCGCCGCCTGCTCGTCGCGCCCGCGCACGCGGTCGAACCAGTAATCGCGGTAAGCCGCGAAGTGCCGGCGCGGGTTCATCGACACGAACGCGGCCAGCTGCAAAAACCCCGGGTACACCCGCCGGCCCTCGCCGGGGAAGCCGGCGGGCACGCGGTGCACGAGGTTCTTCTCGAACCACACCAGCGGCCGCTCGGTCGCCAGGCGATTGACCTGCGTGGGGTTGATGCGCCCGTCGATCGGTCCGCCCATCAAGGTCAGCGAGGCCGCGGTCTCCTCGCCCGCCGAGGCCATGCGGGCCACCGCGGCCAGGGCCGGGACGGCCGGCTGACAGACGGCGACGACATGGGTGCGCGCCGGGCCGAGCGCGCGCAAGAACCGCTCGAGGTGCAGCACGTAGTCGTCGAGCCCGAAGAAGCCGGCCGACAGCGGGACCTCGCGCGCGTCCGACCAGTCGGTGACGTAGACGTCGTGATCGGCCGACAGCGAGCGCACGGTGTCGCGCAGCAGGGTGGCGAAGTGCCCCGACAGCGGGGCGCACAGCAAGACGCGCGGATCGGCGTCGAGGCGCGCGGCCAGCTGAGGATCGTCGGCGTGGCGAGCGAAGCGTACGAGGCGACACCACGGGGTGTGGGCGACGACCTCCTCGCGGATGCGGACGGGCTGACCGTCGACCTCGACGCTGTCGATGCCGAAGGCGGGCCGCGGGTGATCCTTGATGATGCGCCGCAGCAATTCCCACCCGGCGGCGGCGGGCCGCCCGAGACCCCCGGGGGCCATGCGCAAGAGCTCCGCGTTGACCCGGGAGAGGCCGGCGATCGGTCGCAGCCAGCGGCGCTGCAGGTGGTGGAGCTCGTAGAGCATGCTGGGCGGCAGCATGCCCCGGACTTTGCTGCGCTGCAACATAGATTCCTTTAAATGGGCGGATTCCTGAGGCTGTCGAGCGGGGGGCATGTTGCGGCGCAGCAAATACTTCTGCGTGTGCAGGCGGGGCGCGGGCTCGAGCTTTCGAGGGCCCGGTACTCCTGCCGAGGAGTGCTCGAGCTGCCGAGGGGCTCGGTGCTCGAGCTGCCGAGGGGCCCGGTGTTCCTGCTTCGCGAATTGCCGACAGCGCCTCGCGGGGGTCCGGGGAAGGGTCGCCCGCCTCGGCGCGGGCTCTACAGACGTGTCCCGAGGATCCGCGGGCGAGGTAAGCGTGCAGGCCAAAGCTTGGCAGCGAGGAGAATGGTGTGAGCATGGGTCACTCCGGACTGGCCCGGACACGAGCCATGGGATGAAGCTAAACGAGATGGATCCGCGGTGCCAGGATTTAAATGCATGCAACCGTGCTTGGGGCGCACCTGTTGTTATTGGTGATGCCCAACGATATTTGGTGAGAAAGCACGAATCGTCGGAGCTGGCGCGGCGCATGCGATTCGATACTCTGGTGCCGTGGCCAGGGCGACTCACATGTCCGAGACGGTGATGCCGAGGGGCGGCGGAGGAAGAACCGACTGCGCCCGGGCAGCGCCGCGTCTATCTCGGGGCGAGGCGAAGAGGTTGCCGCTGGATGCGGGCTGCACGGATGCGGCCGTCGTGGGCCCTCCCCCTGTCGTGGATTTGGTAGTCCACGAGAGAAGGACGGCACGACCGACGAGTCGCCGCTTACTCTGCTGGCGCCGGCTCGGCGGTCTCTTCGCCCTCTTGCCCGGGCTCGATCACCCCGAGCGGCAGTCGGCGGTCTTCGACCGGGTCGGTGCCCCGGCGCACGCGCACCAGCGTGCCCGGGTCGCCGGCGTGCTCGAGCAGCGAGTTCCAGCCGGGGGGCACGTTCGGCGAGGTGGCCGCGTAGACGCGGGCGGCGTCCTTCGGCGACAGGTTGATGCAGCCGTGGCTGCGGCGCTTGCCGAAATCGTCGTGCCAGTACGAGGCGTGCAGGGCGTAGCGCCGGTGGAAATACTGCACCCACGGCACGCCCTCGACGAAGTACGGGTCCTCGGCGTTGGGGCCGCTGCGCATGGTGGCGACGGCCAGCTTCTCGTAGATGCGGAACAGGCCCGGCGGGGTGCCGGTGCCGCCGGCGCCGCTCGAGATCAGGGTGACGAACTCGGGCGATTGGCCGCGCATCACGGCCAATGTCTGCTGCCCGAGCTCGACGTCGATCCACACCTCGTCCGCGCGCGCCTCGGCCAGCGTGGGGCCGGGGATCCAATAGTTCATGTCAGCAGCGACGACGTAGGCATCGTTGCCCGGGCCCGCGCCGTCCGGCACGGCGTACCACGATTCCTCGCCGACGACGATCGGCGTCGGGTCGACGGCCAGCGATGCGTGGTACTCGACGGTGCCGACCTGCTTCGCGTTCGTGGCCGGAGCGTCGCGCAGCACCGCGGGGTGGCCGACGGCCCATGCGGGCCGGAGTCCGGACGCGACCGGCTCACGCGCGAGCTCGCGGCCGGCGAACAGGCTCGGCGCGGCGATCTTCATGTCGCGGGCCGGGGTGGCGCGCTCATCGGCGTCGATGAGCATCAGGCCGGCGCGCCGGGTCTTGGTGCGGAGGAAGGTGTACTGCCGATCGGGCTCGAGCCAGTCGATCGGCGGGTCGTTGCGGACCAGCGCGTAGCGGTCGAGGTAGCGCGGGACCCTGGCGATCGCGCCGGTCTTGCGGTCGAGGATCTTCGGCCGGGCGTAGATGAACGGCAACATCTGCTCCGCCGCGAGCTCCGGCTGGATCTGCGCCGGACCCTTGCTGGTACCCGCGTGCTCGAGGCACACGAAGCCGCCCTGCTCGACCCGCGCCCAGCCCTCGCCCTCGCAGCCCGGCCCGGGTTCGACGCCGAAGATGGCGAACGGCCGCCGCGGCTCGGTCCGCCCGCGACGCCCGCCGCGGCGGTTCGGCGCGGCGTAGACGAGCGCGCCCGAGCGCACGACCCGGTGACCGACCGGCGTGGCGGTCTCGACCGATCTCTCGCTCGGCGTCGGCCCGGCCACCGCCGGCTCCTCGACGGGGTCCGGCGATGCCTCGTCGCTCGCCGCCGGCTCGCTCTCCGACACCTCCGCCAGCCCAGCCGGCGGCGCCGAACAGGCCGCGAGCACGGCGCTCACGAGCGCGAAGCAGAAACCAGAGCGAAGGGGCGCCGGAACATCTCGCGGCGAGCGCGGCATACGACCGCATTGTCCTCCTGCGCGAGGGTGCGGGCAAATAACGAGCGCGCCGCCTCTAACCGGGTCTGCCCGCCGCGTGCGAGTCCGCCGATGCCCACCTCCGAGACTGCGGCGCCTCGTCCGCGGTCCGACCTCCGCCCCGCGGGTCCACCGATGTCGGTCGGCGGAACTTGCGCCACTCGCGTTTTCGCGCCGTGGCTTTCAGGCCAGGCCGCATTCTCGACTCTGGGGAGTGCCATGATTTGGCGAGTGCCAGGATTGGCGCGGTACGCCGAGAATGATGTTACTCGACGTACTCCGTTCGACAGCCGCAACCATCGCCATGCGGGTGTCGAGGGTCGGCGTTCGCTGCGAGATCGAAGTCGCGAGTTCGTGGAGCATCCAGGCGCCGATCATCCGCACAGCTCCCGATCGTGCGCCCACGCAGCTCGCCGATCACCCGGGCTCGCGGATCCACGCTCGTACGGCCGCGTCGTAAGCAGCCTGCTTCTGCTCGAGCAGCGCCAGCGCGTCCGCGAGGCTGTCGCGGCACTGCTCCTGATAGGCCTCCGCGTTCAGGCTCATCAGCGCGGCGCGGCAGGCGTCGCCGACGACGATCGCCACGGGCGAGTGGATCCTGGCGCCGGCGTGCCAGCGCCCCAGCCCGAAGATCCACTCCATCTCGTCGCCCCACGAGTACGACAGCTCGCGCAGGTCGACGACGAGGCCGCTCGCGCTCCAGGCGGCGAGCGCCATCTTCACGACGGCCGTGATGTAGAGGGCGTCCGGCTGCCCCTGCGAGCCAGAGCGGTAGGCCCCGCGGAACCGGACGATCACGAACTCCCGGCCCGAGCGCGCCCCGTCGTCGGGCACGAGGACCTCGCTCTCGAGCGCGCTCAGGTCGGTGAGCCGGACCTCTCGCAGCGCCAAGCCGTCCAGCACGACGGACCTCATCGGCTCGCTCCGCATGATGCTGTCCCCCAGGACATGTCCGGAGAGACCGGGGCCGGGGGTGCCTCACTCACGAAGACCTGCGATCGCACGCGCTTCACGGGTCACCGACAGTGCCAAACGGAGCCACACGCCGCAAGGCGATCGAGCCGGCGACCCGCTCGACCCTCGTCGCCCTCGGCGGTCCGCAGCGCTCGCAGATCCTTCGCGCCGCGAGGGCGCTGCGCGAGCCCCTGCCCCACGGGGGTCCAACCCGGCCATGAACGGTGTTCTGGACCCGATCACGAGCCCTCCCACGGACTGGCGTCGGGCGGTCCTTTCGGCTACGGTCCCGCTCGCCGGCATGTCGTCTCTCTGCTGCGTCTCCCTGATGGTATGGCTGCTCGGGGCGCCAGCGGGCCCCACGACGACGAACGCGGGCGCGCTGGCCCAACCGGCCAACCCCAAGGCCGAGCGGACCGCGCGGGCCGCCAAGTTCTTCGAGGGCGGGCGCTACGTCGAGGCCGCGCTCGAGTTCGAGGCGCTGCGGCGCGATTTCCCCGACGACCCGTCGATCCTCTTCAACGCCGCCGCCAGCCGCGACTCTGCCGGTCACTTCGCGCACGCGGTCGCCTACGTGCGCGAGTACCTGACGCGCAAGGACATCGGGCCCGACGATCGCAAGCAGGGCGAGGAGCAGCTCGAGGAGTCGGCGCGCAAGGTGACGCCGGTGGCGGTGACGATCACGCTGCCGCTCGAGGGCCCGCAGACCGTGACCGTGCTCGCGCGCCACGTGGCCGACAGCCCGGCGGACCTGCGGCCCGATCTGTCGTTCGCGCTGAAGAGCCCGCGACAGCCGCTGAAGCTCGAGCTCGACCCGGGCACGTGGATCGTGCGGGTGGAGGGCGCGGCGTACGAGCCGGTGGAGCAGCAGGTGACGGTCGGCTCGGCTCCGCTGGCGATCTCGCTGCGACCCCAGCTGACGCCGCTGACGCCACCGGTGGATCGCGAGCCGCCGCCGCAGACAGGCGTGGTGCCGCTCGAGGTCGTCAAGACGACGACGCGCGGCCTCTTCATCAGCGGCGGCGCGGCGGCTATTGCCGGGCTCGGGTTCATCGGCGGCGGCGTGGGGATGATCCACGGCCAGCGCGTCAAGTCGTGCGAGGATCCGACGCTCGCGGATTGCCGGCGCCGGTTCGCCAGCGGGTTCGTGTTCCGCAACCTCGGCTCGACGTTCCTCGGCGCGGGGGCGGGCTTGGCCGTCAGCGCGCTGGTGTGGCGCGCCGACGACCCGCGCAAGCGCATGATCGCGTGGAGCGCCCTGGCGGCGGTCGGCGGCGTAGGCCTGATCCTCGGCGAGGTGCTGCTGGTGCGCGGCACGATCCCGTTCAGCCGCGACAACGCGAGCCCGCAGGGCACCCTCGACGGCTGGCCCGAGCACTGGAGCGAGCATCGCCACTCGGGGCTGCCCGCCCTGGCCGCGACGGTGCGCGGGCTCGGCGTCGGCCTGCTTGCGGGCGCGATCACGGGGCTCGTCGTCCAGCGCAAGCACCTCGGCCCCGGCGGCGCGCGGGCGATCCGCGTCGCACCGAGCGCAGGCCCGGGCCAGACCGGCCTCGTGCTGTCCGGGAAGTTTTAAATCATCATCGCAGCCGCAGGCCCGTCCGAGCCCGCGTCGCTGTGGGCCCGATTAGAGCGACTCGGTGCGGCGATTCCGTCTGCGGCCTCTCGGCGCCCATCACTTTCAATCGCGTCTCGCGCATGCGAGACGAAGCATCGTCACGGCTGCCGGACCGCGCGGCAGCGCGGCGATTCGCCGGGGTGCACGCTCTTGCATACGAAGCATCGTCACGGCTGCCGGGCAGCGCGGCAGCGCCGCGATTCGCCGGGGCGCACGCTCTTGCCCACGAAGCATCGTCACGGCTGCCGGACCGCCCGGCAGCGCCGCGATTCGCCGGGGCGCAGGCTCTTGCCTACGAAGCGTCGTCACGGCTGCAGGACCGCACGGCAGCGCGGCGATTCGCCGGGGCGCAGGCTCTTGCCTACGAAGCGTCGTCACGGCTGCAGGACCGCGCGGCAGCGCGGCGATTCGCCGGGGTGCAGGCTCTTGCATACGAATCGATCGGCGCACGGACAATCCTGGCAGCAGTTGCCGCGGCTCTCGTGCGGATCGCAGATGCCATTGCCGCACATCGGCGAGGCGGCGGGCTCGCGCACCTGCAGCTCGGGGATCTTTTGCAAGCGCGAACACTTGCCGTTGAGCAGCCGGGTCTTCGGCGGGCACGTCAGCGGCACCGCCTCTTGCAGCGGCGGGGCGACGACCGTGGCGGGCTCGGGCTCGCCGACTTCGCCGGACCCGGCCGGGTCGCCGCCGCGGCGACGCAGCGGCCCACAATCCTCGAAGCTGTGATGCGCCGCGGTGCGCTCGATCGGCTCGCAGCGGCCGTTTCCTGGCCACTCCTGGCTGCACCACGCGCCCGGCCGCGTGTCGGCCAGCTCGGCGCGCAGCTGATCGATCAGGGGCCCGAGCGCGGCGAAGTCGGCCTCGCCGAGCTGCTCGAACTTGGCCCAGCGGACCCGGCGGTTGCAGTCGAGCACCAGGGTCACCGGCAGGTTGCCGCGATAGAGGCCGCCGTCGTCGCCCGCCGCCAGCGTCGAGGCGAGCGCGTCACTCATCGTGCGATCGGCGAGGCGGACCGGCGCCGGCGGCATGACGCCGGAATAGTCATGATAGGACCGCAGCGGATCGGTGTGGTCCTTGATCTGGATCGGCACGAAGCGGACATTGTCCCATTCGCGGTGGCGGGCGAACATCGCCTTGAACTCGGGCAGCTCGGCGAGGCACGGGTCGCACCAGGTGGCCCAGAGGTTGACGACGTGGATCGTCCGCGCGGGCAACACCTGCGATGAGCCGAGGCGCAGCGTCTCGAGCGAGAGCTTGCCCGCCTCGCCCGGCGGCAGCGCCTCGAGGTTGAGGCGCATCGCCGGGGAGATGTCCATGCCGGAGGCGCCGAGGTAGCCCGATTTCGCCGGGTCCTGCCGCGGCGGCGGCCCCTGCACCGGCTCGGGGCTCGCCGGCTCGGGCGCAGGCGCGGCGGGCTCGCAGGCCCGCTGCCGCTCGGCCAGGATTCGCACGAATTGCTGGTGCTGGTCGGCCCGCCGGCCCATCAGCCACACCGTGATGATGAGACCCAGCGCCGTGAAGACGAGGTTGATCGCGGTCCATCCGAGGAACAGCCGGGTGCGGTCGCGGCTCACGTCACGGCTCCCGTTCGCACGCGCCCTCGAGCCGGCGCACGAAGGTGTCGCGCTCGTGTCGCCAGCGCACGCCGACGACCGCGGCGGCGACGATGCTGGCCATGGCGAGCAGGCAGGTGAGCTGGGCGAACAGCCGCGCGCTTCGTTCGGTCACGGCGCGGGCTCCTCGAGGTCGACGGAGATCGGCGGCTTGTACTCATCGCCGAGGCAGGGGATCGGGATGACGAAGACGACGCGGTTGACGGCCGAGAACAGGGCCTGCCAGGCCGGGGTGGTGCGATCGTCGAGATCGATCGCCCCCTCGAGCGCGGCGCGCAGCTCCTGGGCGCTGGTCGGATCGGCGGTGACGAGCGGTGAGATCGCAGGCGGTCGGCCACCCGGATCCATCAAGTAGGTCTGACGATAACGCGCGGGCTCGATGGTCCGCGTATTGGGCAGGCCGAACGAACGGATCCGGACGCGTCGACGATCGCGCTCGGTCTCGGGCACGCCCTCGTAGAGCACGAGGTCGAGCAGGTTCTCGACGAACTTGATCCGCGCCAGCGACAGCCAATGATTGGCTTCGGCGTCACCGTCGGGGCTGGCGCGACCGATGACGAAGATCTGCTTGGCCTCGCGCAGCGGTCCGGCGAACCGCCGCACCTGGTCGAGGTAATGGGCGAGGACCTCCTGCGCCGGCCAATCCTTGCGCTTCAGGTTGGGCTGGCCGCTCGGGAAATGAACCGCGAAGCGGTCAGGGAAGGCCGAGAGCAGCAGGTCGAATTTGTCATCCTCGAGCGCGAGCTGCTCCCATTCGGCGGTCGTGCAGGCGCCGGCCGAGACGATGTCGGCGACGGTCGTCTTGCGGGTCGAGCACTTGACCGCGAGCGTCTTGACCGCGTCGGCGAGCGCCTCGTTCTTCTCGCACACGAGCGGGGTGCGATCGATGCTCTCCGGCGAGGCGCAGCGCAGGTTGTGACAGACGAGGCCGTCCCCGCACTCGCAGTCGCGGCAGCTGTCGCCCTCGGCGCACAGGACCTCGATCGGCACCGGGACGCAGGCGTTCAGGCGGCAATACTGGCCCGCGGGACAGGTCGCGGTCGCGGGGCGCGACAGGTCGCAAGTCGGTGCCGCGGCGGTGGCCAGAGGCTGGACCTGGTCGAGCGTGAGGTCGGTGTCGGAGGTGACGAGATAGACGACCGAGGCGACCGCGACCGCCATGGCGACGGTCAGCACGAGCATCATGAGGGTCGCGGGATCGCGGGGCGCGGGCATGACGAATCAATCGGCTCTGGCGGGCGGAGCGGCCTGCAGCTCGACATACATGCCGAGCTCGGCGAACGGGGTGTTGGCGAAGATCCAGAAGGGCGGGCGCGCCGGATCGATCTGGCCGTCTTTGGCGGCATGCACCGCGATCGCAGGGACCGCCAGGTTCAGCGCCTCGGTGTGCCGCTGGTGAGCGGTGATCGTGGCGAGCACGCCGCGGTCCTCGTCGATGCAACGAAACAATGGATTGCTGCGGTCGTCCGGATCGATCTCCATGCCGAGGTCGACCGCGCGGTTGCCGACGCGCTCGGCGGTGAACAGCGGCTGGCCGGCCTGGCGATCGTCCTGCAAGGCGAACAGGCCGCCGAGCAGGCGGAAGCCGGCGCCCGGATTCAGCTTCTCCATGCATTCGGCCGCGCGCGCGGCGAGGCAGGCGTTGTCGTCGCGGGCGCGATCGTCGGTGCGCACGAACCCGGCCGGGAAGGCCACCGGATCACAGGCGTGGCGCGGCGCGTGGTAGATCCACAGCTGGACCGGCCGGGAGAATTGATGGTTGCGCAAGGCGTGGGCGAGCTGCTTGAACTTGCGCTTGCACGCGCTGCACGACATGTCGAGATAAGCCGCGAGGATCACCGGCGCGTCGGCGGGCCCGAGGCGGATCGGCGCGATCGGCGAGGGCTCGGCCTGCTCGGGGCAGCCGTCGCGCACGCTGACGGTGTGGCGCATGCCGTGATAGGCGAGCGACTGCACGCCGCTGGCGATCGTCAGCAGCATGCCGAGGCGGAACCCGGCGTCGATGAGCGAGGCGCGGCGATGACGAAACGCGATGCTCAGGCCGAACTGCTCGCGCGGGTCGGCGGTGCGCCGCACGACCGCCGCGAATATCAACAGGAGCAGGGTGACGACGTACAGCGACAGGCAGAACGGACAGGGCGATTGCAGGATCGCAAACGCGTACACGGCATAGACGAGGCTCACCAGCGCGACCAGGAGCGCCATGCCCCACAGCAAGCCAGCGGCGCAGCCGCCGAGGAAATCGTGCCGGACCAGCTGGCCGATCGCCAGTACCACCATGCACGCGTAGGCCGCCGTGCCCCAGGCGCTGATCGGCAGGCCGCCGACGATCGACCATGCCGCCCCGAGAGCGTCCTCGCAGCGCATCTCGCCGACCTGACAGCCGCCGCTCGGGGCGAGGCATGGGGTATAGACAATGCGGAATTTCAGGACGGTCAGGTAGGCGCCGATCGAGGCGCCGACGAGTCCGAGCATGGCGCAGGCGATCAGCGCTTGCCGGTAGAGGCCGGCGACAGCGAGCCGGGCGGTGCTCATGGCTTGCCCGCCTTGTCGAGCGGCACGGGCACGAAATCGGCGCTCGACTGCGTCAATGTGTAGACAAACGCACCCCCGCGCGGGCTCTTGCCGAATGGGAACGACAGGGCCTTGCGAAAGCAGGCGCGAAGCTCACCATCGGCCGAATAGACGCGAATGTCCGCTGTGCCGCCCGGAGTGACATCGACGCGGAACTTGACGCTGGAGGTGACGCGGCCGCCCGTCATCATGCAGGTGGTACGCAGATACTTGAGCTGCTGGGCGATCTCCGAGCGCGCGGCCGTATAGGGGAAATTGGCCTCGGGCCGCGGCTTCGCAGGTGGAAGGTCGGTAGGCGGAGGTACTGGTGCTGAAGGCTGAGCGTCGGTCGGCGAAGGAGGCTTGGGTCCGGGTGACGTTTGCTTCGACTCGGATGCCGGCGGCGTTTGCGTTGACTCGGAGACCGGCGCGTCTTGCTTCGCCTTCGAGGGCGGCGCGTCTTGCTTCGCCTCCGGGGACGACGGCGGGGTTTGCTTCGTCTCCGGCGACGGCACGTTTTGCTTGGCCTCGGACGGAGACGGCGGATGGACCTGCGTGGCCTCGCCGGGCTCCGGCGCGACGATCGGCGCGGGTTCGCTGGGTGCTCGCTGGGTCTCGAGCGACGGCGGAGGTGCCTCGTGGGGCGCGTCCTTCGGCGCAATCTCGGCCGAGCCGCCGGTGAGACGCGGGTTCGTCCGGCGTTGCGTCGGGGAGCGCAATTCGGGTGACTTCGCGGGCGGGTGGTCGACGAGCGTGGGCGCGTTGGCCGTGACGACGTCGGGCGAGGCGTCGGCGGGCTTTACCAGCTGTGTGGCGACCACGAAGATGCCGATGGTCGAGAGCAGCGTGACGGCTCGGGCGGCGACCGCCCGCGGCGCGACGGTCTCAGCGGTCGAGCCGTGGCCCATGAGCGGGAACGGCCGGGGCTCTCCGCTCATCACACTGCCCTGAGGCAGCACCGCCGTCGCCGGCAGGCTGAAGGCCGCGCCCGAGACGCCGGCGCGGCGGATCCCCAGCACCGCGCAGATCGCCTGCGCCAGCTCGTCCGTGCTGGCATAGCGCTCACTGGGGTTCGCGGCCAGAGCCCGGAGGATGATCGCGTCGACGGCGGCAGGGATCGCCAGCTGCGGCGCGACACGGCTCGGCGGGATCCGCTCGCCGAGCACGTGCTTGCCCATGACCTCGAACGCGCTGTCGCCCCGGAACGGAGCGACGCCCGTCAGAAGCTTGTAGAGGGTGGCGCCGAGCGCATAAATATCGGTGCGTATGCCAGCCCGGGCGTCACCGGTGACGAGCTCCGGCGCGAGATAATCGGGCGTGCCGATCACCGTGCCCTTCTGCGTCGGGCCGGTGGGCGCGTCCACGTCGCGGGCGATGCCAAAATCGATAATCTTGATATGATCGGGGTTGTCGTCGATCGTGATCCGGACACAATTGCTGGGCTTGATGTCGCGGTGAATAATGCCCTGGCGGTGAGCGCTGCCGAGGCCGCTGCACAGCTGCAAGGCGATCGGCCCCAGCCGCGTCCACGGCAGCGGACCCTCGCGTCGGAGCAGCACCTCGAGATCCTCACCGCGGAGGTACTCGAGCACGAGATAGAGCTCCCCGTGCGGCAAGGTCCCGACGTCGATGGCGTGCGCGACGTGGCTGCTGCGGACCTCCATCATGGCGCGCGCCTCGTTGAAGCACCGCGTCTGCAGCTCACTGCCGCGAGCAGGATGCGCCTCGACGACCTTGATCGCCAGCGACGCGCCCGTCCGCAAGTGCTTGCCGAGATACACGCGCCCCATGCCACCAGCCCCGAGCTTGCGCTCGACGCGATAGCGTCCCTCGATCTCGAGGCCGATGTACGGATCGGCCGGCGTCCGCCGCATGTTCGGTGCAGTGGCGGCGTCGTCGTCGAAGGCGGCCGCTTGCTCGGGCGGCCGCGTCATTCGAAGCTCCCGGGCGAGGTTGTGGCGATGGCCGAGCTTGGGGAGCTCTCGCTACATGCCTTCGACACCTGCATCATCGTGCCTCCACACCGTTTCGCGTCGCTGCATAGGCGAGTACAGGTCGTCGACGCGTCGCGGCTCCGGCCTATCATCGCGTCCGTCGCGCTACATGAAGTGGGAACACAGCTGGTCACGCCTGGGCTGTGACGCCGCGGACCGCAAGCCACAGGGCCAGCGGCAAATGGCTCAGAGGCATGGGAGCGTGGGAGCATGGTCTGAATTCGAGGATCAGAGATGGTCCTGAAAGCAATAAACGTGGAGAGCTGTGCCGCAACCGTGGGGGTTGAGCTTGCCGTCGTTCAGTTCGGTCCAATCGGCATTGATCGCGGTGGTGACTCCTAGGCGGCCGCTTGGTTCAAGTTCTGGCGATGTCCAGCTTTGGCAATGCTCCTCGCCCGCCTTTGCGCCGCCTGCGGCGGTGTTGGACCAGACTTTCTTGGGAGCCACCGGGTCCGAACCTGCCTCGGTGAGGTTGATGGCAGCTGCGAGCGTCCCGTCGGTGAGGTCGGACCAGCCCTTGGCCACCGGGGTGCCATCGACGAGTTGGTACCAGCCGGTGAAAGTTTTGTCGAAGCGCGTGGCGGGGGAGCCGGTGTCGTCGCTCAGCCACGCGCGCCAGGCGGTGCCGGGGAGCTCGGGAGCAGCGATCATGCCGGCCGCAGCGCACTTCATGTCGGCGCCGGCGAGGCCGCCGAGGTTGCCATTGTGGATCGTGCTCGTCACGAACACGAGGCGCGGCTTGATGCACGCGTTGCTGCATGCGTCCTCGTCGACCTCGTTGCCGTCGTCGCATTCCTCGCCCGCTTGCGGGATGCCGTCGCCGCACCGCGTGCAGTCGCTGCGGCATTCGACCTCGTCCTCGTTGCCGTCGTCGCAAGACTCCCCGGCCGCGGGGTTGTGGTGGCCGTCGCCGCACTCCGCCGGGGTGCAGTCGCTGTCGCACGTCGGGGTCTCGCCGCCCTCGTCGCAAACCTCGGGCGCGCTCACGATGCCGTCACCGCAGCTGCAGTCGCCGCAGCTCCCGTCCTCGCTCGCCTCCTGACAGACCCCATCGCCGCAGTGCGGCGCCTTGCCCGTGCACGCCGTGTTGCAGGGCGCCTCGTCCGCGTTTTCCGTGTAGTCGTCCGAGTTCTCCGCCCCGTCGTCGCACGCCTCGTCGGCCGCCGGGTTGTGCATCCCGTCCCCGCACATCGCCGGCGTGCAGTCCGCGTCGCAGGTCGGCGTGTTGCCGCCCAGGTCGCACGCCTCCGTCGCCTGCATCGCCTTGTCCCCGCACCACTCCGGGTACGTCCCCGTGCAGCTCGCGTTGCAGTGCTTCGCCCCCGTGTACGCGTCGGAGTTGCACACCCCTTCATCGTCGCAGTCCTGGCCGTCGTCGCACGTCTCCCCGGGGTCCACCACGCCGTTGCCGCACTGGCCCGGGCCCGTCGTCGTCACGTCCGTCGTCGTGTCCGTCGTCGGGTCCGTCGTGCCGCATGAAGTGGGACCGCAATCAGTCGCGCCAGGGCTGTCGGAGCTACAGCCGACAACGCCTGAAACAAGTAGCGCGAGCGGAAGCGCGGAGCGGAGCAGTTCGAGAGCCTGGGCGAGCATGGATGGGATTGATTCAGGGAGTATTCTGGAAGCAGTATAAGTGGAAACTGTTGCTGCAGTTGAGCGGGTTGTTGCCCGCGTCTTCAACGTCGGTCCAGTCCGAGTTCGCCGCGGTCGTGTCTCCTAGACGGCCTTTTGGTGGAATTGCTGAGGACGCCCAATTATTGCAGTGCTCGGAACCGGCTTTCGCTCCGGCCAAATCCGAATTGGACCACGCCCCGAAGGGCTCTCCGGAGATTTGACCGGCCTCGGTGAGGTTGATGGCGGCTGCGAGCGTCCCGTCGGTGAGGTCCGACCAGCCCTTGGCTACTGGGGTGCCGTCGACGAGCCGGTACCAGCCGGTGAAAGTTTTGTCGAAGCGCGAGGAGGGAGAGCCGGTGTCGTCGCTGAGCCAGGCGCGCCACGCGGTGGCGGGGAGCTCGGGAGCGGCGGTCATGCCGGCCGCAGCGCACTTCATGTCGGCGCCGGCGAGCCCGCCGAGGTTGCCGTCGAACTTTGCGCTCGTCACGAACACGAGGCGCGGCTTGATGCACGCGTTGCTGCATGCGTCCTCGTCGACATCGTTGCCGTCGTCACACTCTTCGCCCACCTGCGGGATGCCGTCGCCGCACCGCGTGCAGTCGCTGCGACATTCGACCTCGTCCTCGTTGCCGTCGTCGCAAGACTCCCCGGCCGCGGGGTTGTGGTGGCCGTCGCCGCACTCCGCCGGGGTGCAGTCGCTGTCGCACGTCGGGGTCTCGCCGCCCTCGTCGCAAACCTCGGGCGCGCTCACGATGCCGTCACCGCAGCTGCAGTCGCCGCAGCTCCCGTCCTCGCTCGCCTCCTGACAGACCCCATCGCCGCAGTGCGGCGCCTTGCCCGTGCACGCCGTGTTGCAGGGCGCCTCGTCCGCGTTGTCCGTGTAGGCGTCCGAGTTCTCCGCGCCGTCGTCGCACGCCTCGTCGGCCGCCGGGTTGTGCATCCCGTCCCCGCACATCGCCGGCGTGCAGTCCGCGTCGCAGGTCGGCGTGTTGCCGCCCAGGTCGCACGCCTCCGTCGCCTGCATCGCCTTGTCCCCGCACCACTCCGGATACGTCCCCGTACAGCTCGCGTTGCAGTGCTTCGCCCCCGTGTACGCGTCGGAGTTGCACACCCCGTCATCGTCGCAATCCTGGCCGTCGTCGCAGGTCTCTCCGGCCTCGACCACGCCGTTGCCGCACTGGCCCGGGCCTGTCGTCGTCACGTCCATCGTCGTGTCCGTCGTCGGGTCCGTCGTGCCGCATGAAGTGGGACCGCAATCAGTCGCGCCAGGGCTGTCGGAGCTACAGCCGACAACGCCTGAAACAAGTAGCGCGAGCGGAAGCGCGGAGCGGAGCAGTTCGAGAGCCTGGGCGAGCATGGATGGGATTGATTCAGGGAGTATTCTGGAAGCAGTATAAGTGGAAACTGTTGCTGCAGTTGAGCGGGTTGTTGCCCGCGTCTTCAACGTCGGTCCAGTCCGAGTTCGCCGCGGTCGTGTCTCCTAGACGGCCTTTTGGTGGAATTGCTGAGGACGCCCAATTATTGCAGTGCTCGGAACCGGCTTTCGCTCCGGCCAAATCCGAATTGGACCACGCCCCGAAGGGCTCTCCGGAGATTTGACCGGCCTCGGTGAGGTTGATGGCGGCTGCGAGCGTCCCGTCGGTGAGGTCCGACCAGCCCTTGACGACCGGGGTGCCATCGACGAGCTGGTACCAGCCGGTGAAAGTCTTGTCGAAGCGCGTGGAGGGGGAGCCGGTGTCGTCGCTCAGCCACGCCCGCCAGCCGGTGGCGGGGAGCTCGGGAGCGGCGGTCATGCCGGCGGTGGCGCAAATCATGTCGGCGCCGGCGAGGCCCCCGAGGTTACCCTTGAAGTCCTCCGCCGTCACGAACACGAGGCGCGGCTTGATGCACGCGTTGCTGCATGCATCCTCGTCGACATCGTTGCCGTCGTCACACTCTTCGCCCACCTGCGGGATGCCGTCGCCGCACCGCGTGCAGTCGCTGCGGCATTCGACCTCGTCCTCGTTGCCGTCGTCGCAAGACTC
Organism: Nannocystis bainbridge; assembly: GCF_028368995.1. Lineage (GTDB taxonomy): Bacteria > Myxococcota_A > Polyangia > Nannocystales > Nannocystaceae > Nannocystis > Nannocystis bainbridge. Next base: position 3,719,033 of record NZ_JAQNDL010000001.1, read on the forward strand.
CCCGGCCGCGGGGTTGTGGTGGCCGTCGCCGCACTCCGCCGGGGTGCAGTCGCTGTCGCACGTCGGGGTCTCGCCGCCCTCGTCGCAAACCTCGGGCGCGCTCACGATGCCGTCGCCGCAGCTGCAGTCGCCGCAGCTCCCGTCCTCGCTCGCCTCCTGACAGACCCCATCGCCGCAGTGCGGCGCCTTGCCCGTGCACGCCGTGTTGCAGGGCGCCTCGTCCGCGTTTTCCGTGTAGGCGTCCGAGTTCTCCGCCCCGTCGTCGCACGCCTCGTCGGCCGCCGGGTTGTGCATCCCGTCCCCGCACATCGCCGGCGTGCAGTCCGCGTCGCAGGTCGGCGTGTTGCCGCCCAGGTCGCACGCCTCCGTCGCCTGCATCGCCTTGTCCCCGCACCACTCCGGATACGTCCCCGTACAGCTCGCGTTGCAGTGCTTCGCCCCCGTGTACGCGTCGGAGTTGCACACCCCTTCATCGTCGCAATCCTGGCCGTCGTCGCACGTCTCTCCGGCCTCGACCACGCCGTTGCCGCACTGGCCCGGGCCTGTCGTCGTCACGTCCATCGTCGTGTCCGTCGTCGGGTCCGTCGTCGTGCTGGTGCTCGACTCGGCCGGCGCCCAGCACGGCGCAGTGAGGCATTTGCCTGGCACGTCGGCGCAACCCGTCAGGGCGGCGAGGACAGCGGTGAGAGCAACGACCGGGAGCGCGGCACGTCGAGAGGCGAGCACAGGGTCCGAAGCTAGCGAAGGCGACGCAGCCGCGCAAGGGCTTCTCTTGCTGGAACCGCGTTCTGCGGTGGGTTCTCTGCGCTCATCGAGGGACTCGACCGCAAGATCGCAAGGATCGGCAGGAGGCGCATGGGTTCGCCCACGCACCTCGTGCGCGGGGTCCTGCTCGTCTCGACCAGGAGTCCGGTAGCCCTTGGGCTTACCCCGCGCGAGTATGTTCCACAGGGAGAGCCCGCAGGTCCCCAGGCTCGCAAATTCCGCCACCTGTCTCAAAGAACTGGTGGCGACGCATCAGCTCCGCGCTCCCTGTGGTCAGAGGCAGCAGAAGCACGCGAGCTCGCGCCTCGCTACGGTTCAAATCGAGAGAACACGCAGCAGATGTCTGGGCGGGCCCGAAGCGCAATTCACGCGCGATCAGAGCTACGAACCGGATACGCGCGAGTACAAACGGTCGACAGACTGGCGCACCCCTGAACTTGGCGAGGCGGGCCGTACGCATCAGACTTGAGGATGCGGCCGCGAGGGACAGCGGAGCTAGCGACGATCACCTGAGGGTGAGCGGGTACCCGTTGCGAGATTCTCGAGAAATCGCCGGTGGAGCAGCACTGGTCGCATGACCACTGCGGCATGTCACTCGTGCGCAGCCAAGCGCTGGGACCGCAACAATCTAGACGATTGGGCCGGCCTCGGTCGCACGACCCTGGTTTTTGTGCTGCTGGTGTGGGATGCTCGCAGCATGAGACGTTTCACTCAGGGTCGAGCTCGGTTTCTCGCTGCCTGCGCGGGTGGTTTGTGGAGCTCGCTGGGATTGGCTTGTTCAGACTTGTCCGCGGGCACGGACACCGCGGGCCCTCAAGCTGATAGCAATAGCGGTAGCACTTCCACGACTACGGAACCGTCGATGACGGACACGACCGGACTGCCGACCTCGACGAGCCCTACCGGCGCGTCCATGGCTTCGGACGATGCTCCAGGCTGCGGAAACGGCGTTCTCGAGGGCGAAGAAGAGTGCGATGACGGGAACTTGGAAGTGCGCGATGCTTGCCTACCCAATTGCGAGACCGCAAGATGCGGCGATGGGGTCGTCTGGACCGGAATGGAAGAGTGCGACGACGGCAACGGGATCGATGACTCGTGTACGAACGTCTGCGCCATGGCTGGTTGCGGCGATGGGATCGTCTGGGTCGGGCAGGAGGAGTGCGACGACGGCAACCAGTCGGACCACGACATGTGCACGAACAAGTGCCAGAAGATCGAATGCGGCGATGGCGCATTGCAAGGCGAGGAAGAGTGTGACGACGGCAACGCGATCGACACAGATGACTGCAGCAACGCATGTGTGGCATCACGGTTTGTCTTCGTCACATCGATCGACTTCAACGGAGATCTAAAACAGCACACCCAGCAGCCATACTACGTCGATGTGGATGACCAACTCACGGGGCTGGATCGTGCAGACGCGCTCTGCGAGGCGGTCGCCGAGCACGGTGATTTATCAAGCGAGCGCCCCTGGCGCGCCTGGCTCAGCGATGACACCGGTTCGCCCTCGACCCGCTTCGACAGCTCGTTCGCTGGCTACTACCGGCTCCTCGACGGCAAACCTGTCACGAAAGGATTCGCAGGGCTGGCCATCTCTCCGCTCCTGAATGCCATCAACGTGGACGAGGACGGTTCCAACCCGAACGTTACCGGGGCCGCCTGGACGAACACGAATCCAGACGGAACCGTCACCGACATGACGAATCACTGCGAAAATTGGACTCAAGGAGGAGAACTTCGCGTCAAGTCTTCCCCCGGCCTTATCGACGTCACGGACGAGACATGGACCATCTACGGCAAGATCGTTACCTGTGCTGGCGGCCTCCACCTTTACTGCTTTCAGGATGTTGCCCGCCCATGAGAGCTCGATCCTACAACTAACGTCGCGAGAGACGCTCTGGGGCGCTACAGCAACACCGCTCCGAGAGGCGAAGGTGTGACGGGACGCGCCCGGGGTAGGCGCTGCGGTCATAGTCGTGCATGCTGGGCCTCGCAGCATGCCGGCTCGGTCCCATCACTGCAGCCCCAGCGTCCGATGGTGAAGCCGAGGCCGCGGAGACAAAGAGCGCGGACGCCGACACCGGCCTGCTCCACGCTTGCGCAGCGCCTCCGCCCGCTCTCCCAGAAATAGGGCCGAAGCCGCGAGTCCCAGGGACTCGCGGCTCTCATGCGGACTTGACGCGTTCAGCGAGTGCGCTCAAGTCGTTGTCACCTTCAGGCTCTATTGCTCGAAGCAATACAGGCGGTTGTTACCGTTGCACAGCTGTGCGACGCCGACGACCTGGTCGATGATCGTCCAGTCGCCGTTGGTCTCGGTGCTCTGGCCTTCGCGACCCTGGTTGAGGATCGTGCCGGAGTCCCAGTCCGAGCAGGTCTTGTTGGCGGTGTTGCCATTGGTCTGGGTGCCGGTCCAGACGTCGGCGTCGTTGATCTGCATCAGCTCGGTGAGGTTGATCGGCACGTCGATGCTGCCGTCGGTGAGGTCGACCCAGGTCTGGGCGACCTCGAGGTTGTCGAGGCGCTGGTAGCCGTGGAGCGACTTGACGAAGCGCGTGTTGGGGTTCTGGTTGCCGAGGCTGAGCCAGGCCTTCCACGAGCCGCCGAGGCCGGCCGCGTTGGCGCGGGCCTGGCACTTCTGGTCGCCGCCGTTCAGGCCGCCGAGGTTGCCGCTCCACGACTGGCTGGTGAGGAACACCCGCTTCGGCCGCCTGCAGGTCGAGTTGCAGCCGTCGTTGCTGACGGTGTTGCCGTCGTCGCAGTCCTCGTTGCCGACCCACACCGCACCGTCGCCGCACTTGGCGGTCTTGCAGGTGTTGAGGCAGGCGTCGCCGTTGCTGCCGTTGCCGTCGTCGCACTGCTCGCCGGACTGGAGGAAGCCGTCGCCGCACTTGGGCAGCAGGCAGGCCAGGGTGCACGCGCCGTTGTTGTTGTTGTTGGCGCCGAGGTCACACTGCTCGTTCTGCTGCTTGATGCCGTCGCCGCAGGTCGCCAGCTTGCAGGCGTTGGTGCAGCTGTCCTCGTTGCTCTGGTTGCCGTCGTCGCAGGCCTCGCCGGGGCCGACGAAGCCGTCGCCGCACACGTTGGTGGTGCAGTTGGCCTTGCACGCCTTGGTGTTGCCGTTGTTGGCGCCGTCGTCGCATTGCTCGGTGCCGGCCCAGATCAGGCCGTCGCCGCACTTGGCGTCCTTGCAGCCGAGGGTGCACGCGCCGGTGTCGTTGTTCTGGGCCGCGAGGTCGCACTGCTCGCCGATGCTCGGCTGCTCGAAGCCGTCGCCGCAGAACGGGACCAGGCACTGGTCGGTGCAGCCGTCGTCCTGGTTGCCGTTCTTGCCGTCGTCGCACTGCTCGGCGCCCTCCTCGATGGCGTTGCCGCAGAACTCGAGCAAGCAGGTCGCGCTGCAGCCGTCGTCGCCGGTGACGTTGCCGTCGTCGCACTCCTCGCCGGGGCCCTTGTCGCCGTCGCCGCAGACGTTGACCTCGCACTCGAGGTTGCACGCCTGGCCGGGGCCGTTGCCCACGCCGAGGTCACACTGCTCGGGCATCTGGCCGTTCTGGTTGACGAGGCCGTCGCCGCACTCGTTGACCTGGCAGCTCGAGGTGCAGTCGTTCTGGTCGGAGTTGAGCTCGCCGGCGTCGCACTCCTCGAGGTTGGTCTCCTGCATGAACCCGTCGCCGCAGGTCGCCTGGGTGCACGAGTTGGTGCAGGCGTCGGTGTTGCTCTGGTTGCCGTCGTCGCACTGCTCCTCGGCCGCGACCTCGCCGTCGCCGCAGGTCGCCAGCGCGCACTCGTTGCTGCACGCGTCGTTGTCGACCGCGTTGCCGTCGTCGCACGCCTCGCCGGGGCCGATCAGGCCGTCGCCGCACACGTTGGGCTCGCACATCGAGGTGCAGGTGTTGTTGTCGCCGTTGTTGGCGCCGTCGTCGCAGCCCTCGCCAGGTCCGAGGATACCGTCGCCGCACACGTTGAGCATGCACAGGTCGGTGCAGTCGTCGTCGGGCTGGCCGTTGCTGTCCTCCGAGTCGCACTGCTCGCCCGGGCCCTGATCGCCGTCGCCGCACACGTTGAGCGTACAGTCGGCCTTGCAAGCCTTGCCGGGGCCGTTGCCGGGCCCCTCGTCGCACGACTCGCCGCCCTCGAGCACACCGTCGCCACACACCGAATTGTGACCGGTCGTGGTCGACGTGTCGGTGTCGGTCTCGGTCTCGCCGGTGGTCGTCGCGGTGGTCGAGTCAGTGCCGGTCTCGGTGGCGGTGCCCGGCCCGGTCTGCGTGCTGTCGGTGGTCGTGAGCGAATCGGTGGTCGACGTGGTCAGCGTCCCGGCCGTCGTCGAGCTGTCGGTCATGCCGACGCCGGTGGTCGGCACATTCGTGGTCGTCGTCGGCAGGGTGTCGGTCGACGGCGCGGTGGTCGAATCCGCCGTGGTGGACTCGGTGCCGCTCGACTCGGTGCCGGGCTGCGCGGTGGTCGTGGTGCTGTCGTCGCTGCAGGCGGGGATCGCCACGAGCGCCGAGATCAAGGCGTAGGTCGTACACAGAGAGGTCTGAAATCGCATCGGGCGACGCTACCGACAGGCTCGTCGGCAAGCAACTGCCATCCCGCGGCCGCCGGCTGCGGCGTGCACCGGCGCACGCGACCGCCCCGCTCGCGCACACGACCGGACGACCGCGGCACCGCGAATCCGCGGCGACTGCACGTCCGTCGGCGACGCTCCGCGAGAGCCGCCCCGCGAGCGCGTGCAGGCGAACGCGCTCGACCGCTGCGACGCCCCGGCGAGCCAACAGCCGCGCTGCGAGACCCACGGGACCTGGAGCCGCCGCCGGCCTCGCGCTCGCCGACGGCTGGGCGTGCCCGGCTCGTCCGCGGGCCGGGGCCCACTGTGCACAGGCTGGGTCACGCCGCCCGGCGGCCGTGAGCGTGCATCTCGCCCTCGCACGAGCCCGGGCCGCGGGCTGATGAGGGGACCGCGGCGATGCTGGCTATCAAACACGACAGGCGCCGGCTCCTGGATCGGCGATCGCCGATCGGCGCAGGCGGGCTCGTCCATCGCTCACATGAACGACCGCTCATCGAGGCGCGGCGCGGATCTGCGCGTCCGACGATTGCAATCACAGCAGCCGGCGAATCAGGCGGCGAGGGCGAGCCGGGCCGCCTGGCCCCATCCATCGACTCGCTGCAAGATCGCCGGAGCACGGCGAGGCCGCGCGGCTCTTTCAACATGTCTCTTGGCGCATGTCCTTAAAAACATTCTATACAGCCGCGGCAATTGTCTCCACGGGCGCTCTCGCCCTGCGCGGGGTGGTCGCTTGACGGGCACGGCGAGTTGGGGCATCTTGCGCGCCCGTCAAGGGGTCACGCCTCATGCCCGTCTCGGCCCGTTGAGCGCCTGCGCGCTCCCTCGTCCCCGGCAGTCGCCATTCGTGGCCTCTCGTCGAATGCTCCGTGGCCGCCCGGCCGCGCGGCCGTCGACGCGATAGCGAGCAGCCGGGGGGCCCAGCGGGAGCGGCCGGCGGCGCGAAGGAGCGTCCGTCATGACACCGCCCATTTTAAAATATCCCCGCACGCAGCACCTCGAGGGCTCGCGCTTCCAGCACGGCGACCACGACCTCGACGCGGTGCCGTTCCGCGACCTCCGCGGCCGCTTCGTCGTGGTCGAGGAGAAGATGGACGGCGGCAACGCCGGCATCAGCTTCGACGGCTCAGGCCAACTGCTGCTGCAGAGCCGCGGCCACTACCTGACCGGCGGCGGCCGCGAGCGCCACTTCGACCTGCTCAAGCGCTGGGCCAACACCCACGTCGACGACCTCTATTTGGCCCTCGGCGAGCGCTTCGTGATGTACGGCGAATGGATGTACGCCAAGCACACCTGCTTCTACGACGCGCTGCCCCACTACTTCATGGAGTTCGACATCTTCGACCGCGAGACCGGCGAGTTCCTGTCGACCGCGCGCCGCCGCGAGCTGCTGCGCGGCCTGCCGGTGGTCTCGGTCGCGGTGCTGTGGGAGGGCCACCCCGAGCGGCCGGCCGACATCACCCGCCACGCCGGCCCGTCGCGGTTCAAGACCCCACAATGGCGCGAGCGGCTGGCCGCAGCCGGCGCGTCGGCCGGGGTGTCGCAGGCCCAGGTGATCGCCGAGACCGACGGCTTCGACGACATGGAGGGCCTCTACATCAAGGTCGAGGAGGAGGGCCGCGTCACCGCTCGCCTCAAGTGGGTCCGCGCCAGCTTCCTCAACGCGATCCTCGACAGCGGCAGCCACTGGCTCGACCGCCCGATCGTCCCCAACCAACTCGCCGACGACGTCGACCTGTGGGCCCCCGCGTGAGGCCCACGGCGCGTCGACGGAGGACCTCGCCATGCTGCTTCCCTATCCCTGCCCCGCCGATCCGGCGATCTCGACGGCTGTCCCCTGGGACAGCTTGTGGGAGCCGTGGATCGCGCCGATGGCCGCGTGCCCGCAAGACCCGGAGCACCACGCCGAGGGCGACGTCTGGACGCACACCAAGATGGTGTGCGAGGCGCTGGTCGACCTGCCCGGCTGGCAAGCGCTCGCGCCCGCCGACCGCGAGGTGGTGTTCGCGTCAGCGCTGCTCCACGACATCGCCAAGCCGGTGTGCACGCGCATCGAGGACGGGCGGATCCGCCAGCCCGGTCACTCGCCGCGCGGGGCGCTGATGGTCCGCGCGATGCTTTGGAAGATGGGCGTCGATCCGCTCGTGCGCGAGCGGATCGCCGCGCTGGTGCGGACCCATCAGATCCCGTTCTTCCTCATCGACCAGGACGACGCCCGCCGGCGCGCGGCGCAGATCAGCCAGACGGTCCGCTGCGACCACCTGGCCCTGCTGACCCGCGCCGACGCGCTCGGACGGATCTGCCGCGACCCGCAGCGACTGCTCGACAACATCGACCTGTTCGTCGATTTCTGCGCCGAGCACGAATGCCTCGACCAGCCGTGGACGTTCCCGAGCGCGCACACGCGATTCGTGTACTTTCGCAGCGAGGATCGCGACCCGCGCTTCGCGGTGCACGACGACACCCGCTGCGAGGTCGTCTTGATGTCGGGCCTGCCCGGCAGCGGCAAGGATCACTGGATCGCGCACAACCTCGACCTGCCGGTGATCTCGCTCGACGCGCTGCGCGAGGAGCTCGACCTGTCGCCGACGGGGCCGCAGCACGCGGTGATCCAGGCCGCGCGCGAGCAAGCCCGCGAGTACCTGCGCCGCGGGCAGTCGTTCGTGTGGAACGCGACCAACCTGAGCCGCGAGCTGCGCGGGCGCCTGATCGATCTGTGCACCGATTACGGGGCGCGCGTGCGGGTCGTGTTCCTCGACACGCCGTATCGCCGGGTGCTGCGTCAGAACCGCGAGCGCGAGGCCCAGGTGCCGCTGGCGGCGATCGAGCGCATGCTGGGGCGCTGGGAGCCGCCCGACCTGACCGAGGCGCATCAGGTCGAGTGGATCTTGCAAGGCGATTGAGCGCGTCGCGGCGCGCGGCCCTCAATCGCCGAGACGACGGCGGCCGCCGAGGTCGACCTGCACGCCGACGCCGGTCGCGAGCGCGCGACCGTGCAGATAATGGGCGACGGCCACGTCCTCGACCCCGAGGCCGAGCGATTTGAAGAGGGTGATGTCGGCGTCGCTGCGTCGGCCCTCGCACGCGCCGCACAGCAGCTCGCCGAGCTCGCCGAGGATGTGGCCGTCGTCGATGATCCCCTCGGCGCGCGCGAGCAAGAAATCACCCGACTCCGCCAGCGCCGATTCGCAGCGGTCGACGTAGAGCCGCGCGCGGGCGACGGCGCGGGCGTCGAGCTCGCGGGCCGCGGGCACGCAGGCGCCGACCGCGTTCACGTGGGTGCCCGGGGCCAGCCACTCGCCGTACAGCACCGGCTCGCGCGAGGAAGTGGTGGTGCACACGATCGCCGCGCCGTCGACCGCCTCGCGCGCCGAGCCGACGGCGCGCACCTCGAGCGGGAACCGCTGCCGGGCCTGGCGCGCGAACGCCTCGCGGTTGGCCGGCGTGGCGCTGAAGACCCGCACGCGGCGGATCGGTCGCACGCACTGCATCGCCTCGAGGTGGGTCCATGCCTGCGTGCCGGCGCCGAGGATCGCCAGCTCGTCGGCGCCCTCCCGGGCCAGGGCGCGGGTCGCCACCGCCGAGACCGCGGCGGTGCGGATCGCGGTGACCTCGGTGGCGTCGAGGATCGCCCGCGGCGCGCCGGTGTCGGCGTCGAACAGGGTCACGAGGCCCTGATGCGAATCGAACGGGGTGCCGTGATTGCTCGGGAACACGGCGACGATCTTGAGCCCGAGCGCCTGCCGCGATTGCAGCGCCGCCGGCATCATGCCGAGGATCGCTCCGCCGGCGAGCCGCATGCCCCAGCGCAGCGGGCTGGTCGCCTCGTCGCGCGCGAGCGCGGTCAACACCTCGGCCATCTGCTCGATGCATTCCGCCATCGGCAGGAGCTGGCGGATCTCGCGTTGCGTAAGAATCACCGTGGTCATGCTGCGGCGCGACGGTCGCACGCGGCCGCGGCGCGCACAAGCGCCTGCGAACGTGCAGGCGCGCGAGCGCGAGGGGCGAGACCGCCCGATCGTGACAGCGAGCCCGGCGATTCGCCGGTTTGCCCGTCGGGGTCCGCGGTGATGCGACGGATGCATGACCCCGGTCGGGGATGACATTGGCCGTGGGTGTGACGAAGACTCAATCGCAGCAGCATCTGGCGCGCGGCACGGTCGTCGGGGTCACCACCAGCGAACGAGCGGCTGACCGCGAGCGGCCCGCAGCGCTCGCCAGGCCGCGAGCCCGCGCCGTGCAAGTGAAGCCTCGCGCTTACACCTGCAACCGAGCCCACGACAGCCGACGTGCGACCCATCTGCTCGCTCGCGTTCGCCAGGCCAGCGCCGGATCGTGGCCCCGCGGGAGCGCCGGGCCGGGCGCGCCGGCGGGTGCGTGCTATGCATCCTGCGATGCCCCGGATCCTCCTCACCGGCGCCACTGGGTTCGTCGGCCGCGCGGTTCGGCCGGCGTTGCTGCGCGCGGGCTGGCAGGTCCGCGGGCTCAGCCGTGACGTCCGCCGCGCGCGCGATCGCTGGCCGGAGATCGAGTGGGTCCAGGGCGACGTCGGCGACCCTGCCGTCTGCGCCCGCGCGCTGGCCGATTGCGACGCGGCGCTCTACCTGGTCCACGCGATCGGCGAGGGCGCCGACTTTCGCCGGCGCGAGCTGGCAGCGGCGCAGACCTTCGCCGCCGCTGCCGCGGAGGTCCCTTCGATGCGGCGCATCGTCTACCTCGGCGGGGTCGCGCCCGGCGACGAGCCGTCCGAGCATTTGCAGAGCCGGCTCGAGGTCGGTGAGGCGCTGCGCGCCGGCCCGGTCCCGGCGATCGAGCTGCGCGCCAGCATGATCGTCGGCCACGGCAGCCTGAGCTGGCTGGTGGTCCGCGACCTGGCCGCGCGCCTGCCGGTGATGGTGCTGCCGCGCTGGCTCCGCTCGCGCACCGAGCCGGTGGCGATCGACGACGTCGTGGTCGCGCTAGTGCAGGCGCTGGCGCTTGAGCAGGCCGGCAGCGCGTGGTTCGACATCCCCGGCCCCGACGTGCTCACGGGCAAGCAGATCCTCGAGGAGGTCGCCCGCGCGATGGGCCACGGGCGCCCGCGCTCGCTCGACGTCCCGCTGCTTTCGCCGCGCCTGTCGTCGCTGTGGGTCCGCTTCGTCACCCGCGCCGAATGGTCGGTGGCCCGCAACATCGTCGTCGGTCTGACGCACGACCTGCTGGCCCGCAACGACGATTACTGGCGCCGCATCGGTCACCCCGTGCGGCTGCCCTTCGCCGAGGCCGCGAAGCGAGCGCTGGATGCCGAGGCGCGCGAGGGCGTCCCGGTGCGCGGCCCGTGGGGCGTGGTCGAGCGCGTGCTGGCGACGCACGGCTCCTAGCCCGCCCCGCGCTCATTCGTGCCAGGGCTCCCACAGCGTGCGCAGGCTGACCAGCGCACCGCTGGCGCCCTGGATCTCGGCCTTGTAGGTAGTCCCGCCGGTGAGCCTGAGGCCCGGGTCGTTGTCGTAGTGGCGACCGACCCATGTGCCGGGCTTGATCGTGTCGGTCGAGCCGCGCTCCCACCAGCACTCGAGGTCGCAGTCGAAGAGCTCGCAGGTGCGGCGGCATTTCCACCAATCGGTGGTGAACGTGGCGTCGCCGGTGCCCTCGCGGCCCTGCATGGCGACCGCCTCGTATTCGCCGGAGTTCATGTCCGACGTCGATTCGGCCCACTCCCAGCCCTGCGTGCAATGGCTGCGCTCGGGGCGGGTACAAAAAGTGGTCTTGAACCACTGCTGCTCCCAGTCGTCGCGCGTCGGCGAGACCGTGGCGACCGGCAGCGTCGGCGGCGAGACCGGCTTCGGCGACGGTGACACCTCCTCGACCTCGCGCTCGGCCTGGCGGTCGAGCGCCGCGGCGAGCGCGGGCGGTGGTTCGCGGCCGGGCGCCAGCCTCGACCACACCTCGGCCGCGCCCTCGCGCATCAGCTCCGGCGTCACCGCGCGCTCGGGGTCGTCGACGCTGCCGCGCTCGACCACGCTGATGAGCCCGGGCTCGAGCTCCTCGAACAGCACCACGTGGCCGCCGCCGAGGTCGAGCTCGGCCAGCACGCCCGGCTGCGTCGCCGGCGCGGCCTGTGCCGCCGGCTCGGCCTGCTCCGGCGTCGCGGGGCTCGGGACCGCCTCGTCCGCGTCGCAAGCAGCCAGCGCGATCGACACGATGATGGCTGCCCGTCGAAGCATGGGGTCCTCGCAGGTCGCGCCCGGCGCGACGCGGTGACCTTGACACCCGGGCCGCAGGACGCAAGCGCAGCTCCGCGCGTCCGGCAGGCTCGGCCACAGGGCGCGCGCAGAGAAGGCCGGTCGCGCCTCGTCCGCGAACCGGTCGCAGCCACGATCCTCGTTCGGCGTCGATCGCGGCCCGGTGGCAGCTGACCGCACATTCGCCGTCATGCCATTGACCCGTGATCGATCGGCGTATTCCACATCGTCCTTCCCCACCGATCGCTCGCACGTGCGATTGGGCGATCCTTGCCATTCGGGGGATCTTGCCCACGCGGCCTTTGGGCCCCCTCGCGAACCGCGATGTCTCTTCAAGACGCGCATTTTGTCGCGAGATCGGGGACGACGTGAAACCGCTGTTTGCGAAATCATGCCTTGCAACCCGGCCCTAGGTCGGTCACCTTCGGGCTCCCATCTCTGCCGGCGGTCTTGCGGCCGTCGCCGGCGGGGCGTGATCGCGTGGGCCGCGGAGACCGGAAAACAGACCATGGCAGCCTATTTTCGCTTCACCGACACCAATGGCCAGCCGCGCTTCGTGATCGAGCTCAACGACGAGGCCAAGATTGCGCATGCGCGGCGGATCCTCAGCGGCGAGGAGACCCAGCGGATCCACATCCACGGGCGCATCATCAAGCGGCCTGTGCCCTACAACCCGGGCTGGTCGTTCCACCTGGACTCGAACACCATCGATTTCTTCGACATGGCGATCGAAGTGTGCGACTCGAGCATGCAATACCTCGAGGATCACCTCGACGAGGCCGGCGGCGCCTTCCTGCCCGGCGGGCACTGGTGCCCGTGGTCGTCGCGGCTGGTCGACGAGGTCAAGCCGGGGTAGCGGCATTCGCCGTGATCGTCGCCCTGCGGTCGCAGGGCGGCGCGGCGCATTGCGCCTGATCGCAAGGTGGCGCCATTGGCATGACCGCCGAACGGCGCTCGTGAATGGCGGCAATCACACGCCGGCGCTCGGGGCCGGCGCTCGTCATTTCGCCCCGCGCTCAGCGCACGACGAAGCGCAGGCCGGCGGCCTGCAGGCGCTCGATGAGCAGCTCGCCGCAGGCGGCCGCCGTGGTCGACACGCCACCTGTCTCTTTGCACATGTCTCGTTGTAACACCAGGCACAGCGCCGTCTCGCCGGCCATCTTGGCCGTCTCGTCGTAGCCCGGGTCGCCGCCGGAGACCTCGGCGATCACCGGCGGGTCGTCGCCGGCGCGGCCGACGAAGGTCACCTTGAACCAGCTCTTGGCCCGCACCTCGGGCGCGGGGCCGCTGCCGGGCGGGTGCATGCGCGACAGCAGGCGGCGCAGCGGGCCGATCTTGGCCGCGCCGACCAGCGCCCCGGCGCCCGCGATCGCCAGGCCGACGTGGTAGAGCCGCGGCATCGCCACGTAGTGCGCGTAGCTGAACTCGGGCCCGTAGTCGCCGCGCAGCCGGGCCGAGCGGCGAGCGATCTGCGGGTCGATGGTCGGCATCGGCACCGCCCAGCGGCCGAGCTCGCGCTGGTAGTGGATCGCGGCTCGCTTGCGTCCGCTCGGAGCGCCGCTCCGCGGCTTGCGTGAAGGGGTCGGGGCGCCGAGCACGCCGAGCGCGGACGCGAGCGTGCCGCCGGAGAAGCTGCCGCGGCCCTCGAGATAGCCGGCGATCGTCAGCGGCCGGCCCTGCGGGAGGGCGCGCGTGGTCCACAACACGCCGAGGTCGGTGGGGATGCTGTCGAAGCCGCAACACGGCAGCACGAGCACGCCGCGGGCCCGCGCCGCGGCGTCGTACGCGGCGATGATGCTTTCGACGAAGGCGGGCTCGCCGGTGAGGTCGAGGTAGTCGGCACCCTGCTCGACGCACGCGCGCACCACTGGTTCGCCGTAGCGCACGTAGGGACCGACGGTCGTTAGGATCACGCGCGAGCTGGCCGCCATGCGCGCGAGCGCGGCGGGGTCGTCGGTGTCGGCGACGACGATCCCGACCTCACGCCCGAGCTCCGCGGCGACCGCGGCGAGCTTGTCGCGCGAGCGCCCTGCGACCGCGAGACGCACCTCGGGGGGCGCGTGGGCGGCGAGGTAGGCGGCGCACAGACGGCCGACGAAGCCGGTCGCGCCGAACACGGTGATGTCCCAGTCTCTCGCGGATGCAGCGGGCGGCGTCACCGGGCGAGGATACCTTGTTTCTCGCGCGCGACCTGGCGATACACTCGTCCGCCGTGAGCCACTACCTCGTCGTCGAACACCTGCACGACGGGGCCGTGTTCTCCCTCGATCGGGCGCTCGACACCACAGACAACCGCCCGGTGGTGCTGAAGCGGCTGCCGGCGGCGCGCAGCGACCCGAACGAGCGGGCCCGGCTGCGCCGCGAGTACGAGATCTTGCAACGCCTGGACCTGCCGGGGGTGGTGCGGGCGCGGGCGCTGGAGGAGGAGGACGGCGAGCTGCGGCTGGTGCTGCTCGATTTCGGGGGCAACACGCTCGACGCCCGGCTGCGCCGCGCGCCGCTGTCGCTGCTCGAGTTCTTCGACCTCGCGGTCCAGCTGGCCGACATCCTCGACGGGGTGCACCGCGGCGGCGTGCTTCACAAGGACATCAAGCCGCGCAACATCCTGGTCGACCACGCGGGCCAGGTGCAGGTCATCGACTTCGGCATCGCCTCGGAGGTGCCGCGCGAGCTCGCGGTCGCCAGCCCGCCGCGGGTGCTCGAGGGCACGCTGGCGTACATCGCCCCGGAGCAGACCGGGCGCATGAACCGGCCGGTCGACTCGCGCAGCGACCTGTATTCGCTCGGCGCGACCTTCTACGAGATGCTGACCGGGGCGCCGCCGTTCGCCGCCCACGACCCGGTCGAGCTGGTCCACGGCCACATCGCCCGCGCGCCGCGTCCGCCCGGCGAGCTGGCAGCCGGGGTCCCGGAGGTGCTCTCGGACATCGTCCTCAAGCTGCTGGCCAAGCAGGCCGACGACCGCTACCAGAGCGCCAGCGGCCTGCGTCACGACCTCGAGCGCTGCCGCGAGCGCGTACGGATCGGCGAGGTGCCGGCGCAGTTCGAGCTGGCCCGCCGCGACGCGCCGGTGCGGTTCGAGCTGCCGGCGCGGCTGTACGGGCGCGAGGCGGCGGCGAGCGAGCTGTCGAGCGCCTACGCGCGGGTCGGCCAGGGCGCCGAGCTGGTGCTGGTCGCCGGCCCGCCGGGCATCGGCAAGTCGGCGCTGGTCCACGAGCTCGACCGCGAGATCGCCGGCCGCGGCGGCCGCCTGGTCGCCGGCAAGTTCGAGCAATTGCGCCGCGATCGCCCCTACAGCGCGCTGCGGGCCGCGTTCGTGCAGCTCGTCGAGGCCATGCTCGCCGACTCCGACGAGGGCCTGGCCCGCCGCTCGCTCGCGCTCGAGCGCGGGCTCGGCCGCCTCGCCGGCGCGCTGCTGACGTTGCTGCCCGAGCTGAAGCCGGCGCTGCCTCGCGCTGGCGCGGCCGCGGCCGATGGTGACTCGGCCGGGGCCGCCAAGGGCCGGCTGCACCGGGCCGTGCGCGCGTTCCTCCGCGCCTTCGCCGAGCCGTCGGCGCCGCTGGTGCTGCTGCTCGACGACCTGCAGTGGGCCGACTCCGCCTCGCTCGAGCTGCTGGTCGCGCTGCTGACCGCCGACAGCCCGCCCGGCCTGCTGGTGATCGCCACGCTGCGCGACGAGGCCGTGTCGCCGCAGCTGCAGTCGACCCTGGAGGCGCTCGACCACGTGTCGCGTCGCGTCGACCTGCGGCCGCTGACCGCCGACGACACCGCGGCGCTGGTCGCCGACGCCCTCCGCCGCGCCCCGGCCGACGTCGCCTCGCTGGCCGCGCTGGTCCACGACCGCACCGGCGGCGTGCCGCTGCTGGTCGGCGAGTACCTGCGCGACCTGGCCCACCACGACCTGATCGCCTTCGACACCGAGCGCGCCTGCTTCGTGTGGGACCAGGCCGCGATCGCCGGCGCCGCGGTGTCCGCGGATGTCGTTTCGGTCATGGTCGATCGGACACGTGCTTTGGGACAGGCGACGCGCGAGGCGCTGGGCCGGGCCGCCTGCGTCGGCGACGAGTTCGACGCCGCGCTGCTGGCCGACCTGGCCGGCCGCCCCGAGGCCGAGGTGACGACGGCGCTGGTCGAGGCCGCGGGCTCGGGCCTGATCGTGGCCCGCGGCGGGCGCTGGCGGTTCTTCCACGACCGCGTGCAGCAGGCCGTCGCGTCGCAGCTGGCGGCCAGCGAGCGGGCCGCGATCCACCTCGCGCTCGGCCGGCGCCTGCGCGGCGGCGAAGCGGTCGACGAGCGGCACCCGCGGCTGTTCGAGATCGCCGATCACTTCAACGCCGCCGTCGACCAGGTCGAGGACGCCGGCGAGCGCCAAGCCCTGGCCGCCATCGATCTTGCGGCCGCGCGCCAGGCCCGGGCCTCGGGGGCCTTCGCCGCCACCGCCGCCTACGCCACCGCCGGCGCCGCGCTGCTGGCCCCGATCGCCGCCGAAGCCCCGCAGACCGCGTTCGCGCTCGACCTGCTGCGCGCCGAGGGCCTGTTCCTGTCCGGCGATCACACCGCCGCCGAGGCGATCCTGACGACCTTGCTGGGGCGGGCCCGCGAGCCCCGCGAGCAGGCGCTGGCTTCCGAGCTGTGGGCCACGCTCGACCTCCACCTCGGCCGCCTCGAGGCCTGCGTCGACCGCGGCATCGTCGGCCTGCGCGCGATCGGCTTCGAGTGCCCGCGCCGCACCGGCCTGCCCGGGGTGATGGTCGAGTTCATGCGCACCAAGTCGGCGATCGGCGGGCGCTCGACGGCGATCCTGGCCGACCTGCCGCCGCTGCGCGACCCGACGGTCAAGCTGGCGCTGCGGATCTACTTCGTCATCATCGGCGCGGTCTATCAGTTCGACATGATGACGATGATGGCGATGACGATGCGGGCGACCCGGCTGTCGCTCGAGCACGGCACGTCGAGCCTGTCGGCCGCGCAGTTCCTGAGCTACGGCATGATGCTGTCGATCGTCCAGCGCGACGCCAAGATCGCCGACGACTACGGCCGCTTCGCCCTCGAGGTGCTGGCGCGCTACCCGGACCGCGGCGTCGAGGCGGTGGTCAAGTTCCTCTACGGGGCGATGATCCAGCCGTGGCGGCACTCGTTCAGCCGCTCGCTGCCGATCTTGCGCGAGGGCCTGCAGGCCGGCCTCGACTCGGGGCAATTGATGTACGCGAGCCTGTGCGCCAGCACGCTGGTCAGCACGCGCATGCAGGCCGGCAGCCCGCTGGAGCAGGTGCGACAGGACCTCGAGACCGGGCTCGCGCACGCGCGAACGGCCCACGTCGGCAGCGCCGTCTCGCACCTGCAGTCGGCGGCGGCGGTGTTCGGCGCGCTGACGGGGGTGTACCTCGAGGTCGGCGCGGTCGACCCGGCGCGCGAGGCCGACTACATGGTCACGCTGTCGCGCGCGGTCCAGGGCGAGATGCTGCACTTCATGTTCGGCCGCATCGACGAGGGCATGGTCGACAGCGACAACGCCGAGCCCCGCGCCGCCCGCGAGCTGGGCCAGGCGCCGATCTACGCCGACCACGTGTGCTTCCGTGCCCTGCTGCTGGCCCGCCGCGGCCCCGGCTCCGGCCCGCTCGCCGGGCTGCGGCTGCGTCGCGCGCTGCAGTCGGCCGCCGACAAGCTCGAGGCCTGGAGCCGCGGCTGCCCGGCCAACTTCGAGGCCCGCGCCCACCTCGTGCGCGCCGAGCAGCACCGCGTCGCCGGCGACGGCGCGGGGGCCCTGCAGCGCTACGAGGCCGCGCTGGCGGCCGCGGTCCGCCACGCGCGCCCGCACGACGAGGGCGTGGCCTGCGAGGTCGCGGCCCATCACTTCGCCGCCGCCGGCCTGCGCGACGCCCAGCACGTCTACCTCCGCCGCGCCCGCCGGGCCTACCTGCGCTGGGGCGCGCTGGCCAAGGTCCGCGCGCTCGACCTCAGCCACGCCGGCCTCGACCGCCGCGGCCACGACCTCGACCTCGAGGCCTCGCTGCCGGGCCGCGTCACCGACGCGCCCTCGCGGACCTCGACCTCCGAGTCGACGCTCAGCCGCGCCGGCCAGCACCTCGACTTCGCGACCCTGTTCAAGGCCACGCAGGTGTTCGCCGACGAGCTCGAGCTGCCACGACTGCTGGCCGCGGTGATGCGCCTCGTGGTCGAGGACAGCGGGGCCGAGCGCGGCGTGCTGCTGCTGGCGCGCGGGGCCGGGCTGGTCGGCGCGCACCTGTACGTCGCCGAGGGCGACCACCACGTGCCGCTCGGCGACGTCCCGCTGGCCGAGCTCGCCGTCGTGCCCGCCGCCGCGGCGATCCTCGCCCACCGCAGCGGCCGCCCGCTGGTCGTCGACGACGCCGAGGACGACGCCCGCTTCGCCACCGATCCGTACGTCCGCCGCGTCCGCCCGCGCTCGCTGCTGGCCGCCCCGCTGGTCCACGGCGGCGAGCGCCTCGGCGTGCTCTACCTCGAGAACAACCTGGTCGCCTCCGCCTTCAGCCCCGACCGCAGCGAGACCCTGCGCCTGCTCGCCGTCCAGGCCGCGATCGCCATCGACCGCGCGCTGCTGTTCGGCCGCCTCGAGGACTCGCGCAAGGCCGCCGAGGCCGCCAGCGAGGCCAAGTCGCGCTTCCTCGCCAACATGAGCCACGAGCTGCGGACCCCGCTCAACGCGATCCTCGGCTACTGTGAGATGCTGTCCGAAGAGGCAGGTGACCAGGGGCTCGAGGGCATGCTCGCCGACCTCGACAAGATCCGCCGGGCCGGCGGGCACCTGCTGGCGATCGTGCGCGACATCCTCGACCTGACCAAGATCGAGGCGGGGCGGATCGAGCCGGTCCGCGAGCCGATCGACGTCGCCGGGCTGCTCGGTGACGTCGTCAGCATGGCCACGCCCGACCTGAGCCGCGCCGACAACCGGCTGGTCCGCGACTGGCCCGACGACCTCGGCGTCATGCTCGGCGACCCCACGCTGGTGCGCCAGATCCTCGTCAACCTGCTCGGCAACGCCGCCAAGTTCACCGCGCAGGGCGACGTGACCCTGCGCGCCGCGCGGGCCGGCAAGCAGGTCCGCTTCGTCGTCGAGGACACCGGCATCGGCATGAGCCCTTCCGAGCTGGCGACGGTGTTCGAGCCGTTCGTCCAGGCCGACACCTCGGCGACGCGCCGCTTCGAGGGCGTCGGCCTCGGCCTCACGATCTGCCGCCGCCTGGCCGAGGCGATGGGCGGCAGCCTCACCGCCGCCAGCGAGCCCGGCCGCGGCTCGGCGTTCACGCTCGAGCTGCCGATCGGCTGATGTCCGCAGGGACAGGTCGCGGAGCGACATGTCCTCCGGGACATGTCGCGCGATCGCCCGCTCGACCCCTGCAGCGCATGAATGCGCGCCCAGCCATGCGCGCAAGATCCGAAGGGAGCACCCCGACCTGGACTATCGGAACATCCCCGGGGTCAAATCACCCCGACGCGCCGATCTAACCTGTCCCAAAGGACATTCATGTCGAACGACGCCGTGTCCCGCAATCACATGTCCCGAGGGACATGCGCGATCAAGACGATCGGCGCCGCGACCGCCGCTGTCACATGTCCGAACGGACAGATGAATCCGCGCCCCGTCGATGCGAACCCAGCCACTGGCACATCGTCCCGCGCCCCCTTTTGAGCCCTTCTTTAAAAGGGGCGCACGCGGGATGCGATCGAATCTGGCCGCTCCCGCGCACATCAGAAGAGGGTTGTTACCGGGCTCCATCTCGGGTCATGCCCATTCGGGCGTGGCCCACCGCGCGAACGATCAGCTCGCCATCGACGAGGGCGAGGCGCAGTACAGCGGGCTGTGCAGCGCGTCACCGAGGCGGCGGACCACCTCGTCGTCGGTCAGGTCGAGCCAGTCGTGGCCGATCTCGACATGCACCCGCGCGTACGCGCGCGGCGACAGCGCTCGACGCAGGTCGCCGAGCGCACGCGGCGGGGCGACGAGGATCACTCGCTGGACGCGGCGGTCGCCGACGCCGCGGTCGACGAACGCGGCGATCTGGCCGCTGAACTCGACCTCGGCCTTGTCGTGCGGGTTGCTGCGCGGCTCGAACGTGTGGCGGGCGGCGCCCGCGGACCCGCGCGAGCGGCCTGGGCGGTCTTCACCGACCTCATGGTTGAGCTCTCGCCCGCTCGTGAATCCGTCGCCGAACGGCCGGGTCAGCGCGGCGCCGGGTGCTTCCTGCACCAGGATCCGGCTACGCGAGCCGTCCATGAGGACGATCCAGGTAGGAGTGTGGGGCTTCATGTCAAAAACCCTGATCGGGGAAGCCTCGTGAGGCCAACCGAAAAATTCCAACCTGGAGCGTCGCCGCGCCACCGGAGCGGATTTGCCGACATCCTGGTGAATGCAGCCGGCGGCAGCCTCGCCCCCAAGCAGGCTCTACGGGCTGTCAGGGCCCGCTGGCGGGCTGGCGCGGCAGATTTCACGGATCTGGCCGGAGTTCCGTGGATTGACGACCCGTTCAGCATATTGTACGCCTGAAGAGTCCGAGGAACCGATGAGCGCCGTCCTGCCGCACGCCCCGCTGTCCGTCCTGAGCCCCTCGCCTGCCCCGGTCGCGCTGCGCCTTGACGGCGTCACCAAGCGCCACGGCGCCGGCGGCGACGCGGTCGTGGCGCTCGACACGATGTCCTTCGCCGTGAAGAAGGGCGAATTCGTGTGCGTCGTCGGGGCCTCCGGCTGCGGCAAGTCGACCATGCTGAACCTCGTCGCCGGGCTCGACACGCCCTCGGCCGGCAAGGTCACCGTCGCCGGCGAGCGCCCCGCTCTGATGTTCCAGGAGTCGGCGCTATTCCCCTGGCTCAGCGTCGAGGAGAACGTCGCCTTCCCGCTGCAGATGCAGGGCCTGTCGCGCAAGGCCCGGGCCGCGCGGGTCGCCGAGCTGCTGCACCTCGTCCACCTCGACAAGTTCGCCAAGCGGCGCCCGCACGAGCTTTCGGGCGGCATGAAGCAGCGCGTCGCCCTCGCCCGCGCCCTCGCCCAGCAGGCCGAGCTGCTGCTGATGGACGAGCCGTTCGCCGCCCTCGACGCCATGATGCGCGACCACCTCCACAGCGAGCTCGAGACCCTGTGGCAGAAGACCGGCCTCACCGTCGTGTTCGTCACCCACAACGTCCGCGAGGCCGTGCGCCTCGGCGACCGCGTCCTGCTCCTGTCCTCGCGGCCAGGTCGGCTCGTCGCCGAGTACCAGGTCGACCTCGACCGCCCGCGCCGCATCGAGTCGCCCGAGGTCGCCCGCCTCGCCCGCACGATCACCGACCGCCTGCTCGAGGCCGCCCGTGCCGCAGCGTGAGCTCGCCGGCGACCCCCTGGCCCGCGCGCACCTGCACGCCGTGCCCGGCGGCGACGACGGCGGGGCCACCGGTCGTGAGGGACATGTCCTGATCGACATGCCCGAACGGACAGAGGCCGAGGACCCGCTGCGCGCCGGCCTGCGCGCCGCCGTCGGCGACCCCTCGCACGACAGCCCCGGCCCCGGCGACCGGCCCGGCCGCGGGCGCGCGCTGTGGTCCAGCGCCTGGCCCAAGCTGACCGCGGTGGCGATGGCCCTGGTGGTGTGGGAGCTGGTGGTGCTGAGCGGCTGGCGGCCCGAGTACGTGCTGCCGGGCCCGGGCGCGGTGCTCGGCCGGCTGTGGACCGACCTGCTGGCCGGCGACATCGGCGTGGCCGCGGCGATCACGATGAAGCGGGCGGTGATCGGCTACGCGATCGCGCTGGTCGCCGGGGTCAGCCTCGGCCTCGTGCTCGCGCGGGTGAAGGTCCTGCGCACCGCCGCGGGCTCACTGCTGACCGGCCTGCAGACGATGCCGAGCGTGGCGTGGTTCCCGCTGGCGATCTTGCTGTTCCAGCTCAGCGAGGCGGCGATCCTCGCGGTCGTGGTGCTCGGCGCGGCGCCGTCGATCGCCATCGGCCTGCTCACCAGCACCGACCAGGTCCCGCCGCTGCTGGTCCGCGCCGGCAAGGTCATGGGCGCCCGCGGCTTCGCGCTGTACCGCCACATCATCATCCCCGCCGCCCTGCCCGGCTTCGTCGCCGGCCTCAAGCAGGGCTGGGCGTTCGCCTGGCGCAGCCTCATGGCCGGCGAGCTGCTCGTCATCATCGGCCACGCCCCGTCGATCGGCGTGCGCCTGCAGTTCTCGCGCGAGCTCAGCGACGCCGAGGGCCTGCTCGCCTGGATGCTCGTCGTCATGCTGCTCGGCGTGCTCGTCGACGGCCTGGTGTTCGGCGCGCTCGAGCGGAAGATCCGCGAAGGCCGCGGGCTCACCGCCGAGCACGCGTGAGGCCCACGGCCGCAGGATGAATCCGAGCGGATGCTCGCGGCCTCGTCCGCGAGGCCGCCTGCGACGTCATCGCTGCGTCAGACGCAGCGTGAAGTCCCGCGTGAGCCCAGCGACACCGTCGACCGCGACCTCCCACGTGCATGCCGCAAAGGCCAGCTCCAAGATGTCGCCGTAGCCCAGTGATTTGTAGTCGTACGACTCGGGCGGGAGCTCCCCTGTGTCGACGCAGTCCACGGGAAAGAGATCGACCCTCCCGCCACCCGCGATGAACTCGACCCGCAATGTTCCGGCCTGCGCGACCGTGAAACAATAGCTTCGAAGCGTCACGAAGCCGTAATCGCGTGGGCCGAAGGTCGATGCGGCGTTGCAATCGACCCTGTCCGTGAATTCCAGCGCCGATCCCTCCCATGTCAGCATATAAGCAGGGTCGCAAGTCTCCGACCAGGAATACTCCTTGAGCCCCGACGCCCGCCAAGCGCTGTCGGCATCCTCGATCGAGAGCCCGAAGTGACTGAGGAATGCTTCGCCATATGCCTCGCCGCCGAGGTATCGCGGATCGTTGAAGAACGCCACCAGGGACGCGTCGCCGTAATTGGCCCGCAGCCATGATGCGAAGTGTCCGGCGATGGCGTAGTCTCCGGGCACGAACTTATCCTCGCCGCGAGGAAAGTCAGCCAGCAAAGCGGGCCCACGCTCGCTCTCGCTCGGTTCTAGCCGCGCGGAGAACGGGTGCCAGCGGTACCCGGACAACAACTCGGCGAGCCCTTCCTCGAACAACCAGGTGCCGACCGCCCCGCCACCGCCCTGACTCTGTCGAACAGCATGGACGAGTTCATGGAAGATCGAGCCGCTGGTGGCAAAGACGCCGCTCGCTCGGGTGCAAGCGTTCCAGGTCCCACAGTTCCCCTCGACCGCGGACGGTCCGTAATGCACGCACGCGAGAGGAGCTTCGACGCCGAGGAACCCGGCGACGCGCTGTATCTGACCCTCCATGGCAGCGAGGGTGCCGGCGCAGAGCCGCCGCGATCCACGGGTTCCTGTTCCTGGACGCCGACCGGCTCGCCGCGGCGCTGGCCAACGAGACCGTCCCCGGCATGCGCGGTGCCCTCGTCAGCGCGGCGCTCGGCGTGGCCCTCGACGACATCGGCGAGGTCGGCCGGCTCGCCCGCGCCGCCTTCGCCGCCGGTGGCCCCGAGGCGCTGGCAGCCATCAACGCGGCGCTGCAGTACAACTGGCAGTTCCTGGTCGAGGAGTTCGGCGCGGCCAGCGACGACGCGCATCTGCGCGAGCAACTCGAGGGCTTCATCACCGAGGGCCTCGCGCCGCCGGCGGTCGACGAGCACGGTGAGCCGCCCGACATGTACGGCGACACGTACGGCCACGAGGACCTCGAGAAAGCGGAAGACGACGATGCCTGAAGTTCGCCTGATCCCCGACCCAACCCTCGCGCGCGCCGAGATCGTCGCCCGCCTGCGCGCCCTCGGCCTCACGCTCGAGGAGGAGGCGACGCGGAAGCACACTCGCACCCGCACGATCTGGATGCGCGGCGACGCGGCGAGCGTGCGGCTGGTCGATCATCACATCGTCGGTGAGCGCCTCGCCGTCGTCGACGGGGACATGCATGACGACATCGTCCAGGCGCTTGCGCCCGTCGACCGCGCGACGCTGCTGGCCACGATCGCCGACCCGACGACGATCGCCGCAATGCCGGCGCTGCGCCGCCTGTGCCTGCTCGAACACCACGACCCCTCGCCCGAGCTGCGCGTGCTGCTGGCTCGCGCTCTGCAAGCGCCGCTGCTGCTGCTGCGCACCTCGGCGATGGCCGCCGCGCTGTGCCTCGCGCCCCCGCACGCCCTGTGGGCCCTCGAGCTGGCGGCCAGCCACGAGCCGGTCGCCGGGCTGCGCGAACGATACAGCCGGTCGATCGCGTACCACGGCACGCTGGCGTGATACGTACCGGTCCGACGGCGCAAACATCGTCTGGCCTACCGCTCGCGCCGATGCGTTCCAGAACGCTTCGTATTCGACCTCCTGCAGATTCTAAATGCAGGCTTCAGATCGGCGTGACTCGTCGGATTACATCGGAGCGACCGGGCCGTGATTCAGATCCAGGTGAGCTTCAAACCTCGCCGGAGCACGCAGCGAGCCGCGGACGCGCCCACGACTCCTCGCATCGTCTCGACGATCGCGGTCACACCGCGATGTCGAGCATCGGCGTCTCTTCGATCGCCGTATTGGCCACGCGGATCGCCAGGCCTGACATTGCGGCCAGGTCGCCGGCCACGTCGACCATGTCTTCGTCGCCCGGGTCGACGTACCAGGTCGCACGGACTGCAGCGCCGCGGAGGGTCCATTTCTTCAGGCGGCGCAGCAGCGCCACCAGCTGCGGACGCGTCGCCGCGTTGAAGTACGTCAGGCGCAGCTCGAGCACCACCGACGCCGGGGGCATCACGATCAGCGCGTCGAGCCACAGGATCAGCGGCGCGTAGAACAGCGCTGCCTCTTCGGGGTGGCTCTCGCCCTCGAGGCGTAGAAGCCCCAACTCGCCGTCGAAGTCGACACGCGGGGTGGGATTGCTCCCGACCTGGGCTGGCATGTAAAGGCGTTCTGCGAGCAAAAGACCCCTCCTTCGCGCCACCATCTCCGATCGCCCAGCTCGGGGCAAGAGCCCCCAACCGAGGGGTTCCCCGCCTCCAAATCTGCGGAAGTGCGCCTACGGAGGCGCGCCTGCGCGCGCGGGCCCGCCAGCCGCCGGCGTGGACCGACGGTGTACCTTCGGCATGGACCCAGGAGCACGTGATGAGCGAAGAGCGGACGTATCTCGAGCTTTCCGAGGAGGGCGGCGGCTCGCACAAGTTTTACGAGGTCGTGGTCAACGGCAAGCAGGTCGACATCCGCTACGGGCGGATCGGCGACGCCGGGCAGGCCCAGAGCAAGAGCTACGCGACCCCGGCCGAGGCTTTGAAGGAGGCTCAAAAGGCCATTCAGGGCAAGCTCAAGAAGGGCTACGCGCAGGCGGTCCAGGGCGTCCGCAAGAAGCGCGCGACGACCGAGCGGCCGGTCGCCACCACCAAGGCCGCCAAGGCCGGCACCACCCGGGCCCCGGTGCTGTGGCGCTACGACAGCGGCGACCGGGCCTTCGGCGTGTTCGTCGACGACGAGCTCTGCTGGGTCGGCGACGACGACGGCCAGATCTCCGCGCTCGACCACGAGGGCAAGGTCGTGCGGCGCATGAAGGTCCCCGAGGGCGTCATGAGCCTCGTGCGCGACGATCAATGGCTGTACTGCGGCTGCCAGGACGGCAAGGTCTACGACCTCAGCGGCAGCCAGCCGTTCGAGGCCTACGAGATCAGCGAAGACGTCAACATCCTCTGGCTCGACATCCACGACGGTTCGCTCGCCGTCAGCAGCAACGACGGCCAGGTCACCGTGCTCGACCACGACTGCGACAAGCTGTGGGCCAAGAAGAGCTACGGCCACGGCGGCTGGATGGTCCGCTGCGACGGCGCCGGCATCTACCACGGCCACGCCGACGGCATCACCGCTTACGACTGGAGCGGCAAGAAGCTGTGGGCCAAGAAGACCGAGGGCAGCGTCCTGTTCGGCTGGCAGGAGGACACCGAGGTCTACGCCGGCACCAGCTCCGACCACGTCGAGGTGTTCACCAAGGCCGGCGTCCAGGGCCGGCGCTACAAGTGCGACGACAGCGTCTTCTCCTGCGCCGCCGCGCCCGGCGGCAAGTACGTGTTCGCCGGCGACAACGCCTCCTCCGTCTATTGCTTCGACCGCGCCGGCGCTCGCCTGTGGAAGCTCGACACCACCTGCGGCTCGGCGCTGTCGATGCAGTACCACGCCGACAAGCTCTACATCGTCACCGGCGACGGCGCCTTCGCTTGCATCGACGTCAGCGAGGCCGCGATCGCCCAGGCGCGCGAGGGCAAGGTCCCTGACCTCAAGCTCGTCAAGGCCGAGCGCAGCGTCCAGGTCGCCACCGTCGGCCAGGCGCTGCCGCAGGCCGCCGCCGGGGCCGCCGGCGTGCTCGTCGAGTGCGTCGACGAGGGCGGCAAGATCCGCGTGCGGCCGCTGTCGCCCGGCTTCGACGCCGAGTTCAACGTCCAGTTCCCGCGCGACATCCGGACCCCCGGCACGCGTTACCTGGTCGACGGCCTCGAGCTCTCGGGCAGCGGCGGCTTCTACCGCGTGCGCGGCCAGATCCGCATCGCGCCCGCGGCTGCCGGCGAGGCGGCTGGTCCGGTCGTCGCCAAGAAGGCCGCCAAGAAGGTCGCCGCGGACGCGCCGGCCAAGAAGGTCAGCAAGGCCGCGCCGGCCAAGAAGACCGCCAAGAAGGTCCGCGCCTGAGCGCGTGCGCGTCGCGTTCAGTCGCGGCGCGCCTCCTCGCGGCCACGCGAAGCGAGACAGCCGTGCCCGAGCGATGCGAGGGCACGTCGCACTCGGCCGTGCACCGCCTCTCGAGGCCCTCGTATCGCGCGGGTGTCCGGGTCCGGACACCCGCCCGTCGCCCATTTTAAAACATGTCCCGAAGGACATTTCATTCTCGCCTCACGCGCCCGCGCCTGCGTGCGTGAGCGCCGGCCCGGCGGCGGGCGCGACGGCTCGCGCGTGGGGGCGCCCCGGTATACTCGCGGCGCAGTGGCGGCCTTCGGCTACATCTTGCTGTGCCTGATCTGGGGCTCGACCTGGCTGGCGATCAAGCTCGGCGTCGACGCTGGCATGCCGCCGCTGCTCGGCGCCTCGCTGCGGTTCGCCATCGCTGCCGCCCTGCTGCTGCCGGCCGCGCGCGTCCTGGCCCCGGCCGCCTTCCGCGACCGCACCGCCTGGCGGCTCGCGCTCCTGGTCGGCCTGCTCAGCTTCGGCTTCGGCTACGGCTGCACTTACATCGCCGCGCTGTGGATCCCCTCCGGCCTCGGCTCCTTGACCTTCGGCTTCTTCCCGTTCTGGGTCGCCGTCCTCGCTCACTTCATCCTCAAGGAGCGGCTCACCCTCGCCAAGCTGCTCGCCATCGGCCTCGGCTTCTCCGGCCTCGCCCTGCTCTCGTACGGCAGCCTGCGCGAGCTCGGGGCCGACACCGCGCTCGGCGTCGGCATCGTCACCTGCTCCGTGCTCGTGCAGGGCTTCCCACAGGTCATGATCAAGCGCGACGGCAAGGACGTGCCGACCGTGTTCCTCAGCGGCGCCGGCATGCTGATCGGCAGCATCGTGCTCGCGCTGGTGGCCGGGCTCGCCGGCGAGTGGTCGCGGCCGTTTCCGTGGACGCCGCCCGTCGTGCTCTCGGTCGGCTACCTCGCGCTGATGGGCTCGATCGTCACCTTCATGATCTACTACGGCCTGCTGAAGCGGCTGAGCGCCACCCTCATGGCCCTCGTCGCCCTCATCACCCCGCCGATCGCCGTGGTCCTCGGCAGCATCTACCGCGACGAGAAGCTCGGCGCCCTCACCCTCACCGGCGGGGCGATCGTGCTCGTCGGCGTCGGCCTGTTCCAGCTCGAGGAGCGCCGCGTCACTCGCCTGCGCCGCGGCGCCTGAGCGGCGATTCGCGGTCCTTCGCGCCACGGACATCCTCGCCGGGCCCCGCGCGCGCACCCATTCGCCGACGGCCTGAGCCCATCGTTCGGGCCGCGAATCACCGCCCTGTCGCCGGGCGTCCCCACGTCCCTCGCCGCTCCGTCCGTCTTCACAGCGCGAGCGCGGACGCGATACATTGGCGGTCTATGGAATCTTCGGCCTATCGCAGCCTCGCCTTTTTGTTCTCGCTCGGGAGCTTGCCGGTCGCCTGCAACCCCAAGGGCGGTGCCACCACCGACGGCGGCACCGGCGGCACCGACCCGACGACCGGAACCACCGACGGCACCGGCAGCAGCGCGACCGACGGCGCGACCACCGAGCCGACCACCGGGCCGACGACCACCGACCCGGGCGGCACCACCGACACCGGCGACACCACCGACACCGGGAGCGCCGACGAAGCCTGCCAGGCCTATGTCGCTTACCTGCTCAGGTGCGAGCCCGGGCTCGAGCCGATGATGGACGCGTACCTCGCCTACTGCTCGATGACCCGGAGCCGGACCGAGGCCGTGTACGGTCCGGCCTGCCTCGCCCTGTACGACGCCGCCTTCGTGTGCCTGGGGACCAGCGAGTGCGAGGATCCATCCGCCTGCGAGGCCGAGTGGGACGCCGCCGACGGCTGCCTGCCGGAGGCCGGCGCGATCTGCGTCGCGTTCGCCGCCAAGGAGGCCGAGTGTTACGGCACGCCTGTGCCCGACTACGCCGCCGGCGCGTGTCAGGCCTATCTCAACTACCAGGCTTACGCCTACGGCACCGCGTGCGGCACCGCCTACGACGAGTGGTACGCCTGCCTCACCGAGCTGCCGTGCCTCGAGTTCCAGATGCGCGCCGGCTGTGACGCGCAGCAGGACCAGATCGCCCTCGCCTGCGGCGGCGCGTAGCCGCTGGCGGTCCCTGAGGACATGTCCATCAGGACATGCCCATCAGGACATGCCTCTCAGACCATGTCCGAAGGTTCCTTCACCGGCGCCGGCACCTGCGCCACCGTGCGCGGCGGCGGGTCGCGGCGGGCGACCACCACGTAGAACACCGGGACCAGGGCGATGCCGAGGATCGTGCCGGTGGTGACGCCGCCGAGCACCGCCACGCCGATGGCGTTCTGCGCCCCCGCGCCCGCGCCGGCCGACAGCGCCAGCGGCAGGACGCCGAGGCCGAACGCCAGCGAGGTCATCAAGATCGGTCGCAGGCGCTCGCGGGCGGCCTCGAGCGCGGCCTCGACCCCGCTCTTGCCGTGCTCGCGCAGCTCCTTGGCGAACTCGACGATGAGGATCGCGTTCTTGGCCGACAGGCCGATCGTCGTCAGCAGGCCGACCTGGAAGTAGACGTCGTTGGCGAACCCGAAGATGAGGGTCGTCGACACCGCGCCGGCGACCCCGAGCGGGACGCCGAGCAGCACGGCGATGGGGATCGACCAGCTCTCGTACAGCGCGGCGAGGCACAGGAACACGACCAGCAGCGACAACGCGTAGAGCATCATCGCCCCGGCGCCCGACATCCGCTCCTCGTACGACAGGCCCGACCACTCGTGGCCGACGCCGTTCGGCATCTGCGTCATCAGCCGCTCGAGCGTCTCCATCGCGTCGCCCGAGCTGAAGCCCGGGGCCGGCTCGCCCTGGATGAGGATCGTCGGGTAGCCGCCGAAGCGGTCGAGCTTGGGCGAGCCGAAGGTCCAGTTGCCGCTGGCGAACGCCGAGAACGGCACCATCTCGCCGGTCCTGTTGCGCACGTACCAGCGGTTGATGTCGTCGGGCTGCATGCGGTACGGCGCGTCGCCCTGCAGGTACACCCGCTTGGTCCGCCCGAGGTCGAGGAAATCATTGACGTAGATGCCGCCCCAGGTGGCCGCCAGCGTCGCGTTGATGTCGGACAGGGCCACGCCGAGCGCCGCCGCCTTCTCGCGGTCGACCTCGATGCGGTACTGCGGCGTGTCGTCGAGCCCGCCCTGACGCACCTTGGTCAGCGACGGCTCCTTCATCGCCAGCTCGAGCAGCCCGTCGCGCGCGGCGATCAGCGCCTCGTGCCCGAGCCCCGCGCGGTCCTGCAGCTGCAGCTGGAAGCCGGTCGCGTTGCCGAGCTCGGAGATCGCCGGCGGCACGAACGCGAACACCGTCGCCTCCTTGATCTTGCTGAAGGCCATCGTCGCGCGCTTGGTGACCGCGCTGGCCTTGAGCTCCGGCGCCTCGCGGTCCTTCCAGTCGCGCAGGCGGATGAACGCGAGCCCCGAGTTCTGCCCGCGACCGCTGAAGCCGAACCCGGAGATCGAAAGCACCGACTCGACCGCGTCGCCCTCCTGCTGCAGGAAGTAGTCGCCGAGCTGGGCCATGACCACGCGGGTGCGCTCCATCGTCGACCCCGGCGGCAGCAGCACCTGCACGGTGATCGAGCCCTGGTCCTCCTCGGGCAAGAAGCCGGTCGGCATGCGCATGAACCCGACCGCGACCCCGGCCGTCAGCGCCAGGAACACCAGCATCGAGGTCTTGCGCCAGCGCAGCAGCCCGGCGACGCCGCGGTGGTAGAGGTTCGCCGTGCGCTCGTAGCCGCGGTTGAACAGGCCGAAGAACCCGCGCGTGGCCAGCCCGTGCCCGGGCTTGAGCAGCGTGGCGCACAGCGCCGGCGTCAGGATCATCGCCACCGCGACCGACAGCGCCATCGAGGCCACGATCGTGATCGAGAACTGGCGGTAGATCGTGCCGACCGAGCCGGCGAAGAACGCCATCGGGATGAACACGGTCGCCAGCACCAGCGCGATGCCGATCAGCGCCCCCGTGATCTGGTCCATCGACCGCCGGGTCGCCTCGCGCGGCTCGAGCCCGGTCTCGTGCATGATGCGCTCGACGTTCTCGACCACCACGATCGCGTCGTCGACCAGCAGGCCGATCGCCAGCACCATGCCGAACATCGTCAGGGTGTTGATGCTGTAGCCGAACGCCGCCAGCACCCCGAACGTGCCCATCAGCACCACCGGGACCGCCAGCGTCGGGATCAGCGTGGCGCGGAAGCTCTGCAGGAACAGATACATCACCGCGAACACCAGCACGATCGCCTCGACCAGGGTCTTGATGACCTCCTTGATCGAGATCTTGACGAACGGGGTGGTGTCGACCGGATAGACCGTCTTGAGCCCGGGCGGGAAGAACGCTTCGAGCTCGACCAGGCGGGCCCGGATCGCGTCGGCGGTGTTGAGCGCGTTGGCCCCGACGGCCAGGCGGATGCCCATCGCCGCCGTCGGCTTGCCGTTATAAAAGCTCTCGACGTCGAAGCTCTCGCCCGCGAGCTCGACGCGGGCCACGTCGCGCAGCCGCACCTGCGAGCCGTCGGGGTTGACGCGCAAGTAGATCGCCGCGAACTCCTCCGCCGTCTGCAGCCGCGTCTGCGCCGTGATCGTCGCGTTGAGCTGCTGGCCCTTGACCTGCGGCAGGCCGCCGAACTGCCCGGCCGAGACCTGCGCGTTCTGGGCCTGGATCGCCGCGACCACGTCGAGCGGCGTCATCTTGTACGAGATGAGCTTGTCGGGGTTCATCCACACCCGCATCGCGTACTGCGAGCCGAACGCCTGCACGTCGCCGACGCCCGGCACGCGGCTGACCGGGTCCTGCAGCGCCGACACCACGTAGTCGGCGATGTCGTTGCGGGTCATGCTGCCGTCCATCGACACGAAGCCGGCGATCATCAGGAAGTTGCTGGCCGACTTGACGACGCGCACGCCCTGGCGCTGGACCTCTTGCGGCAGCTGCGGCATCGCCAGCTGCAGCTTGTTCTGCACCTGGACCTGGGCGATGTCGGGATCGGTGCCCGGCTCGAAGGTCAACGTCAACTGGGCCGAGCCGGTGCCGTCGCTCGACGACGACACGAACCGCAGCCCGTCGAGCCCGACCATACGCTGCTCGATCACCTGCGTGACCGTGTCCTCGAGCGTCTTGGCCGAGCCACCCGGATAACTCGCGCTGACCGAGATCGTCGGCGGCGCGATCGCGGGGTACTGCGCGATCGGCAGCGACACGATCGCCAGCCCGCCCACCAGCACGACGATGATCGCCAGGACGATGGCGAAGATCGGTCGATCGATGAAGAACCTCGACACGCGCGACTCCTGTTATTGCCTGGCCGCCTCGGCCTTGCCTTCGCCGGCGGCGGGCGCCGCCTCGGCCTTGCCCTCGCTCGCGGCGGCGGCGGGTGGGTTCTCGGCCTTGCCGTCGCCGGCTGCGACCGCCTCGGGCGGCTTGTCGCCCGGGGCGGGCGCTTCGTCGGGCGCGGCGGCCACGGTCGTGACCTGCGCGCCCGGGCGGATCTTCTGCAGCCCGTCGACGATCACCTGCTCGCCGGCGAACAGCCCCGAGGTCACGCGCCAGGCGTTGCCGACCACGCGATCGGCGACCAGCTTGCGCCGCTCGACCTTGTTCTCGGCGCCGACCACCATCGCCCACGCCTGCCCGCGGGTGTCGCGGGTCACCGCCCGCTGCGGCACCAGCAGCGCCGCCGGGTCCTCGCCCTGGTCGACGCGGGCCCGCACGAACATGCCTGGCAGCAGCTCGCCGCGCGGGTTGGGGAACACCGCGCGCAGCACCACCGAGCCGGTGCCCGGCTCGACCGTCACGTCGGTGAACTCGAGCGTGCCCGTCTCCGAATATTTGCTGCCGTCCTCGAGCAGCAACGTGACCGTCGCCGCCTCCCCGGCCGGGCGCAGCGCGTCGCTCTCGAGCTCGCGGCGCAGCCGCTGCAGCTCGGTCGTCGACTGCGTCACGTCGACGTAGACCTTGTCGATCTGCTGGATGGTCGCCATCAGCGTCGCCGGCGACTGCTGCACGTAGGCGCCCTCCGTCACCGCCGAGCGGCCGATCCGTCCGCTCACCGGCGCGGTCACGCTGGTGTAGCCGAGGTTGATCTGGGCCGACTGCACCGCCGCCTTGTTGGCCGCGATGTCGGCCTCGATCGACTGCAGCGACGCCGCCGAGCGCTCCGCCGTCTCGGCGCTGACCGCCCCGGCGCTGGCCATCAGCTCCTCGTCGCGCTGGGCGATGTCTCGCGCCGAGTTCAGCCCCGACTGGGCCCGCCGCAGGCTGGCCTTCGCCGACTTCAGGCTGGCCTGATACGGCGCCGCCTCGATGCGGTAGAGCGCCTGGCCCTCCTTCACCTCGCTGCCCTCTTCGAACAGCCGCTTCTCGACCACGCCGCTGACGCGCGCCCGCACCTCGGCGACCCGCAGCGCTGAAACCCGCCCCGGCAATTCGCGGGTCAGGGTCACGGGGGTGGGCGCCAGCGTCAGCACCCCGACCTCGACCGGCCCCGGGGCCGACTTCGGGGCCGCTGCCGACCCGGGCGAGCCACAGGCCACGAGCGCGAGCAACACCAGGGGAAAGAGCCGGGACGCGAGCATGGAGCGAAATTGCGCGGCGTCGACCGCGACCGCACAAACAATGCTCTGCGGGTGCTTGACGGTCAAGACTGTACCGTTCAGTTTAATCCCGTCGGATGACTCACCCGGACAAGTCGGCGCGCCCGTGCGGTTTGGAGCACTCGCCGAAGCGACGCCAGATCCTGGCCGGCGCGCGCGAGGTGTTCGGCGAGATGGGCTTCGAGCGCGCCAGCGTCGACCAGGTCGCAGCTCGCGCAGGGGTCTCGAAGGCCACCGTCTACAACCACTTCCTCGACAAGAAGACGCTGTTCGTCGCCTGTTTCTCCGAGGAGGCCGACGATCTGCGCGAGGCGCTTCGCTGCAAGCTGCTGCGCAGCGAGCCTGACGGGGAGATCGCTCCGGCCCTGCAAGCCGTGGGCGAGCACCTCGTGTCGCTGGTCCTCGCACCGGCGATCGTCGCGCTGTACCGCAACACCGCGGCCGAGGTCGCGCGCTTCCCCGAGCTCGGGGCGCTGCTGTACGAGCGCGGCCCCGCGGCGATGCACGCCGCCATGGCCGAGTACCTGCGCCGCTGGCACGACCTCGGCGCCCTCAACCTCCCCGACGTGCACGCCGCGGGCATCCAGTTCTTCCTGCTGTGCAAGGGCGACCTGGCGGTCCGCTCGCAGTTCGGCGTGCTCCCCGACCCGCTCGAACCGGCCATCGTCGCCACGGTCCAGCGCGCGGTCGCGGTGTTCCTCGCCGCCTACCGCCCGGCGCAAGCCTCGCCCGAGTCCGCGACCTGACCCGAAGCTTCGGCACACGCGAGGTCCGAGACCTACATGTCCCCGAGGACATGTGATTTCCCCCGCGACCCGCCGGCGCCGACCTCGGCGTGAGGCGCTCTTCAGCGAGATCTCGCCCCGGCCCACGATCGAGAACCGCCGAACTGCTCAGCCCGCTCGTCGCAGCGAGGACACGTGAGACGCGGTCGCTCGCCTCCCCGACATGTCCCTCGGGACATGTGAACCCGCCAGCGTCCAAAGCTCGGCGGGAGCGCGCCTCCACGGGTCGTCATTCAGCCGAGCATCGGCTCAGCCAGGTCGCTCGCGCTTCAACATGACCTCCTGGACATGTCCCATGCGACATGTCCTGCCCGATTCACGGCAGCAGCACCAGCTTGCCCGTCAGTCGACCCTCGCGGCTGCGGGCCAGCGCTGCCTCGGCCTGCGTCAGCGGCATCGTCGCCTCGATCCGGACCTTCACCGCCCCGCTCGCCACCGCCGCCACCACCGGCTCCAGCCGCGCCCGCGTCGGCCGGCCGAGCACCAGCTTCGACGTGAACGGCGGTACCAGCCCGTTGAGGGCCTCGCCCACCGTCTCGCCGGCGATCATCACATGTCGCCCGCCGCGCGCCAGCAGCCGCCGGCAGGCCGTCCCGCTGTAGCCGCCCACGCAGTCGATCACCAGGTGGAACGGCCCGTGCGCGCGCGCCTCCACCAGCGGATCGCCCTGCGTGTAGTCGATCGCCGTCGCCCCCAGCGAGCGGACCAGCTCGAGGTTTCGCGTCGAGCACACCCCGACCGCGCTGCCGCCGGCGTGGCGCACGAACTGGACCACCAGCTGCCCGACCCCGCCCGAGGCCCCGAGCACCAGCGCCCGCTGGCCCGCCTGCAGCCGCCCGACCTCGCCCACGCACATCGACGCCGTCACCCCCGCGACCGGCAGCGCCCCGGCGACGACGATGTCGAAGCCCTCCGGCAGCGTCGCCACCTGATCGTCGCGGACCACCACTGTGTCGGCCTGGCTGCCGCGCTGCTTGCGGGCGAAGTTGGTCCCACCGACCACGCGATCGCCGACGCGCACCCGCGTCCCCGCGCCCACCGCCGTCACCACCCCGGCGAAATCGATCCCCACCACCACCGGCGGCGGCGGCCCGATCAGCCGCGCCGCCAGCCGCAGCGGCCCGCGCGAGCGCATCTTCCAGTCGACCGGATTGACCCCGATCGCCTGCACCTCGACCACCAGCTCCCCGGCCCGCGGCGTCGGCGTCGGCAACTCCGTCATCACCAGTGGCTCGCCCTGAGCCCAGCTCCGCTGCGCCATCGCCCGCATCACCGGACCCCCCGCGACGAAGGGCGAGCGCATGGCGTGCGGCGTGAAGCGGGGCTGTGCATGCCACGCATGGTAGCCGCGCCCGCCCGCCACGACCAGCGCCCCATCACCTCACCCGGCGTCGGCCCAGGCCGCCACGACATGGCCGATGCGACATGTCTATTCGCGCATGACCATTTTAACATGTCCCGAAGGACATATCCATCGACCACGCGCACCGCTCACGACCCGGCGGCCGCGCGGTGCTCGGCGATCCGCTCGTGCGCCCGGCGGACCGCCGTGAGCGCCGCCTCCATGCGCACCCCGACGTCCCGCTCGTCGCGGGACTCGCTGAGGATCCGCCGGAACTCGCGCGCCCCGGGCTGGCCGGTGAACAGCCCCAGCACGTGCCGCAGCACGGCAGACGCCTTGCGCCGCGGGTGCGCCCGCAGGTGCGCCTCGGCGTGCTCGGCGTAGCGGCGCGCCACCTCGAAGCGGCTCGGCGGCGCCTCGGCCTCGGCGAAGAACCGGCGGTCGACCTCGGCGAAGCAGTACGGGTCCTCGTAGGCCGCGCGCCCGATCATCACCGCGTCGACCCCCGCGCCCAGGTGCTCGGCCGCCGCGTCGAGCGAGCGCACCCCGCCGTTCAGCTCGATCGTCAGCCCCGGCCGCTCGACCTTGAGCTGGTACACCTCCGGATAGCGCAGCGGCGGCACCGTGCGGTTCTCCTTCGGCGACAGCCCGGCGAGCACGGCGATCCGCGCGTGCACCGTGAAGCGGTCGCAGCCCTCGGCCGCCACCGCGTCGACGAACTCGATCATGTCCTCGTAGCGCTCGCGGCCGTCGATGCCGATCCGGTGCTTCACCGTCACCGGCAGCGACACCGCCGCCCGCATCGCCGCCACGCACGCGGCCACCCGGCTCGGCTGTCCCATCAGACATGCGCCGAAGTTCCCGCCCTGGACGCGGTCGCTCGGGCAGCCGACGTTGAGGTTGACCTCGTCGTAGCCCATGTCCTCGGCGATGCGCGCGCACTCGGCCAGCGCGCGCGGGTCATCGCCGCCGAGCTGCAGCGCCAGCGGCCCCTCTGCCGGATCGAAGCCGAGGACGATGTCCCGCTCGCCGTGCAGCGCCGCCCCGGTCGTCACCATCTCGGTGTAGAGCAGCGTGCGGCGGCTGATCTGGCGCATGAGCCAGCGGAAATTGCGGTCGGTCCACTCCATCATCGGCGCCACGCTGAGCGCGCGCACGACCCCTCGCTTGCCCGCCGTCGCCACCGGGCTGGGATGACCGATCGCGCTGGCGGCGTCAACCCCTCACGGGTACGAGCAGCCTTGCAGCAGCACGTCGCGCGGCGCCGACAGCGTCACCGACGCCTCGGCCCGCAGCTCCATGTCGCCCGCGAGCACGGTCACGAGCACCTCGGCCGGCTTGCCGTCGAGCTGCCCCGGGTCGTGCACGTCCTCGGGCAGGTACACCGGCGCGACGCCGATGAGCCCGGCCCACGGGTCCTCGCAGCCGATGTGATAGTCGACCTCGTCGCTGAAAAAATGACCCTCGCCGCCGAGGTCGAAGCCGGCGACGTCGACCTCGACCGTGAGCCGCACCTCGCTCGCGTGCGGGTCCCAGCCGCCGAGCGACGGGTAGAGCCCGAACATCCACCGCCCCTCGTCGCACTCGATCGGCCACGGCGACCCATCGGTCAGCAGTTCGCCGCCGACGATGTAGAGCGAGAGGAACGGCGCCTCGGCCGCGGCCTGGAACCCGTGGCAGTAGCTCGCCGCCACCTCGCTGGTGGCCCCTGTCGCCGAGCCCGTCGCCGCGGTCGTCGTATCCGGCGCGGCGCCCTCCGTCGTCGCGCCGTCGTCGACCGGCGCCGCCGAGTCCGTCGCCCTCGTGGATCCTCCGCCGCTCTCGTAGTTGCACCCGGCCGCCGCGACGGCGACCCACGTGGTAAGGACGAGCTCCCGCATGCTCGAAAAGGTAGCGCGATCGCGCGAGCCGCCACGCGACGCGTGTGATGCCGCGCTCACGCCCGCCGCGGGCCGCCCGCCGCGCCTCACAGGACATTCCCCAAAGGACATGTCCTCAAAGCCATCATCGTCTCCATCCCCGCGAGCAGCCGATCGTGACACCTGACCGATCCGCCAGGTCACCCTTCGTGCGCGCTTGCGCGCCCCGGGCTCGCGCGGCTGCGCGCGTGGCGTCGCCGGGCCGTTCGAGGCAGCATGCGGACCTCACGGGGGAGCGGGAGCGTGGCCAAGGGCATCACGACACTGGTAGTCGAGGGCGAGAGCATCGAGGTCACGCACCCGAACAAGCTGCTCTACCCCGACGAGCAGATCAGCAAGGGCGAGCTCGTCACCTACTACCGCGACGTCGCCCCCTTCATGGTCCCGCACCTGACCGGTCGGCCGCTGAGCCTGCACTGCTTCCCGTCCGGCATCGCCGCCCGCGGCTACTTTCAAAAGGCCGCGCAGGAGCACTTCCCGGCCTACGTGCACCGCCTCGCGCTCGCCAGCCACAGCGGCGAGACCGTCTACGCCGTCGCCGACAACGAGGCGACGCTGGTCTTCCTGGCCAGCCAGAACTGCCTGGTGTTCCACCCGTGCCACGTCCTGCGGGACAGCCTCGACCGCCCCGACCTCCTGATCATCGACCTCGACCCGAGCGACGACGACTTCGCCAAGGTCCGCCACGGCGCCAGGCTGCTGCGCGACCTGCTGCCCGCGCTCGGGTTGGTCCCGTTCGTCAAGACCACCGGCTCGCGCGGCCTCCACGTGGTCGCGCCGATCCACCGCGAGCTCGACTGCGACGGCGTCAGCGAGTTCGCCCGCAAGATCGCGCAATACCTGGTCGCCTGCGACCCGGCGCGCTTCACCATGGATATCAATAAAAAGAAGCGCGGCGACCGGGTGTTCGTCGACTACCTGCGCAACGGCCAGGCCCAGACCGCCGTCGCGCCCTACAGCGCCCGCGCCCTGCCCTGCGCCCCCGTCGCCGTGCCGATCGGCTGGGACGAGCTCGACGACCCCGAGCTCGACGCCCGCCGCTGGCACGTCCGCAACGTGCGCGAGCGCCTGTGGGACGTCGGCGACCTGTGGCGCGACATCCACAGCCACGCCCGCTCGCTCGCCGACGCCAGCGAGGCCCTGGCGAGCCTTTGATCCGCGCCTGTCCTTCTGGACAGCAGTCAAATGACTCGGCGAGGTCGCGACCTCGGCCGCGAGCATGTCTCTCCGGACGTGTTCTCTCCGCGTGATGCTCCTGCAGCGCCGAGCCACGAGGCTGCGCACGGCAATCAACATGTCCCTCAGGACATGTCACATACGCGACGCTCCTGAGGCGCCGGGTCACGAGGCCGTACCCAGGAAACATGTCCCTCAGGACATGTCCTCACCGCGACCTCGCAATCTCGAATTGCCGAGACCCCGCCGGGGCGAGGTCTCGGGCCTGTCCCTCGGGACAGCTTACTCCTTCTTCGCGTCGGCCTGGGCCTTGAGCTGCTTGAGCAGCTTCTCGCCCTCGTCGATCGCGTCGTCCTCCTCGGTGCGTTGGTCGCCGGCGAGCACGGACGTATTGACCTTGATGTTCTCGAAGCGGGCCAGCATCTGGAACAGCGCCAGCCGCGACGCGGGCGCGGGGCCCTCGGTGTCGAACTCGTCGGACTTGGCGGGGATCTTGATGTCGCCCGCGGCCCCGTCGACGATGCACTTGTGGGCCACCTTGAGGGCCGCCTCGGAGTCTTTGACCTTCGACGGCACCCCGTTCAGCAGCGGGAACTCGCTGTTGAAGCTGTAGAGCATCGTCTCGAGCGCCGCCGTCCCGCCGCAGCTGGCGTACAGCGGGTCGTACTTGTCGGGCACCGTCGCCGTGCCGATGTCGATCTGGCCGTCCATGTCGCGCTTGGCGAAGTCGGTGCCGGCGGTCGACAGCAGCTGGAAGTCGGTGAGCAGCTGGCGGAACAGGAACGAGTGGAGGAACGCCCGCTTGAGCTCGTTGCCGCCCAGCTTCTTGCTGAACACGAACACCAGGTCGTTGTAGCCGCCGCCGAGGTCCTCGCGGAAGAAGCCGTAGCCGATCTTCTTGTCGATCGTGACGCCCTGGGCCCGCTCGGGCACCAGCGGTCCGCCCTCGATCGCCCACACCGTGTGCGCCTCACCGAGGAAATCGACGCGGTCGCGCAGCTCCTTGTAGTTGGTGAGCATCGTCAGCAGCTTCTCGTCCTTCTCGATCGCCTCGGCCCAGGCCTTGAACGGCGCATCGACCGACTCCTTGAACGGCTTCGGCGGCACCTCTTCCTGGCCGAAGTCCTTGGCGATCTTCTTCAGCACGCTGCGGAACGGCTCGTCCTGACTGACCAGGCGGCGGGCGTACATCTTGACGCCCATCCACTTCTTCCAGATGTCCTGCTTGCCGTCGGTGTACTCCTTGCGCATCGCCTCGGCCACGCCCTTGGCGTCGCCGGACAGCTCGCCGAGCGCCTTGTCGGCCTCGGGCGAGCCGAAGAAGCTGAGCAGCTTGAGGTGCGGGTACGCGTCGAGCACCTTCGCCTTGGTCTCGTCGCCGAAGCTGTACTTGAGCTTCTCGACCAGCAGCGCGAACTCCTTGCGGGCGTTCTTGCGGAACGTCCACGCGTCGGCGTCGGCCACCCCGAGGATGATCGCTCGCGCCTTGTCGGCCTTGCTGAGCCCCTTCTTGACCGTCACCACCGCCAGCACGCCCGGCTGCAGCACGTAGTTGCGGCCGTCCATCGGCTCCACGTCGCCCTCGATCACGTCGGGCAGGCGCTCGGTGTTCGAGTAGATGTGGACCAGCAGCGGACGCAGCGCCTCACGCATCTCGTCCGGCGGGATCTCGGGGATCGCCACGCCCTTGTCGTCCTTGCGGCCGGCCTTCGCGTACTCCATCTCGCGCTCGAGCCTCTCCTGCCGGCCTTCGCCGCAGGCGGGAAGCGCGCCCGCGAACAGCGCGAGCGTGAGGAGCGTGAGGGTGGTGGCGTGGGTTCGTCGCATGCGTTCTCCGAGCTCCGGGCCGACTTCGTGCGGCTGCGGCAAAACTGCCGCATCGCCACGGTAGGGGAAGGTCGCCGTCGCTGTCAAACACCGCCTGGCGCCCATTCTCACCTGGCCACGCAGCGTGGGTGAAGGATTTCGCTTTACTTGCACGGGGACACAGATCGGTCGCACGGGCGTCCTCGGCCGCTTCAGCGCGATGTGGTGAGCATCGGCTCGCTGCCTCGACGCGCCGCGCTGCATCGCCCGCGAACCGAGGCGGCGAGGCGATCGCCGTGTTCGCCGCCGCGACGCGCGTGGCATGCCGCACCCGCTTCTGCAGGGCCGCAGGCTTGACCCGTCCGGGGCTGCGCACCATCCTACCCGAACGTCAACTTTGGAGCCCTGATGTCCGTAGCCACCGAGACCGCGCCCGCGACGCCGACCCAGCATGAAGCCCACGACCCGCCGATGACGGGCGCCCTCGAGGTCACCGAGACCGCCGCCGCGAAGATTCGCGAGATCCGCGAGACCGAGGCCATCGAGAGCACCTACGCCTTGCGCGTCAAGGTCATGGGCGGCGGCTGCGCCGGCTTTCAATACGACCTCTACTTCGACGAGCCCGTCGAAGGCGACAACCACTTCGAGAGCCAGGACGTCAAGCTCGTGTGCGACGCGATGAGCTTCATGTACCTGATGGGCACCAGCATCGACTACGTCGAGGGCCTGCAGGGCGCGGGGTTCAAGTTCAACAACCCCAACACCACCGGCTCCTGCGGCTGCGGCAGCTCGTTCTCGGTCTAGTCGTTCGCCTCGCGGGCCATGGCCGTGCTCGACCTCGCCGCCCTGCACGCGCGGATCTGTGCCGAGCTCGGGGCCGACGTCGTCGTCGACGAGCGTGAGCCCTACGCGCGGGACGACGGCGCCGAGGGCCCGTTCATGCCGGGCCTGGTCGTGCGCCCGCGCGAGCGCGCCGAGGTCGCTCCGCTGGTCCGCCTGTGCCACGCGCTCGGCGTCCCGCTGAGTCCGCGCGGCGCCGGCACCGGCACCGTCGGCGGGTGCCTCGCCGACCACGGCGGCGTCGTGCTCGACCTCGGCGGCCTGCGCTCGATCGTCGACATCGACGAGCGCAGCATGCTCGCCGTCGTCGAGCCCGGCCTGCTCACCGGCGAACTCCACCGCGCCGTCGAGGCCCGCGGCCTGTTCTACCCGCCCGACCCGGCCAGCCTGAAGATCTGCAGCGTCGGCGGCAACGTCGCCACCAACGCCGGCGGCCCGCGGGCGTGCAAGTACGGCGTCACCGGCAACTTCGTCCTCGGCCTCGAGGTCGTCGACGGCACCGGCGTGCGCCACGAAGTCGGCCATCGCTCGATCAAGGGCGTCACCGGCTACAACCTCGCCGGCCTGCTCGTCGGCAGCGAGGGCACTCTCGGCGTCGTCACCCAGTGCGTACTGCGGCTGATCCCGCGTCCGCCGTTCGCCGTCACCTTGCTGGCCTCGTTCGCCGACGAGGCCGCCGCGTGCGACGCGGTCCACCGCTGCCTCACCGGCGGCGTCGCCCCGGCCGCGCTCGAGCTGGCCGATCGGACATGTACCGAGTTACTCGCGCGCACCGGCAAGCTGGCCGTCGAGCTGCCCCCGGGCGCGCGCGCCCTGCTGTGGGTCGAGCTCGACGGCGACGGCGCCGGCCTCGACCGCGCCCTGCTGCGCGCCGCCGATCTCTGCCGCGAAGCCGGCGCTCTCGCCGTGGCCGAGGCCACCGACGCGGCCACCCGCGAGGCGCTGTGGGACGTCCGCCGCGCCCTCAGCTTGACCCTGCGCGCCCACTGGCCCAAGAAGATCAGCGAAGACGTCGCGGTCCCGCTGGCCCGCCTGCCCGATCTCGCCGCCGCCGCCCGGGAGATCGGCGCCCGCCATCGCGTCGACGTCGCCAGCTTCGGCCACGCTGGCGACGGCAACCTCCACGTCAATTTCCTGTATGACCCAAAGGCCAGCAGCGACATCGGCGACCGCGTGAGCCGCTGCGTCGCCGACCTGTTCGCCGCCACGATCGCTCTGGGCGGCACGCTCTCCGGCGAACACGGCATCGGCCTCAGCAAGCGCCCCTACATGCCGCTCGAGCAATCGCCCGAGCTGCGCGCGCTACAGCTGGCCCTCAAGCGCGCCTGGGACCCACAGAACATCCTGAATCCGGGCAAGGTCTTCCCGCCGGCCTGACCGAATGATGCGACTGGTTCGCATCCCATCGGATACGACCATTGCGGCGAACCCGTCACTCCCGCTGGCCGAACAGCTGCGCCCGCACCTGCTCCCACGGGACCGAGCTCGCGCGCCCCTCCTCGTGCTCCCTGGCGATCCGGAGCACCTCTTCCTCCCAGACAGCCTCGATCTCGGCGAGCTCCTGCTCGGACGGGACGAGCTCCTCCGGGCCCACGAACACGAGCCGAATCACCGCGCTTACGCCCGCTTGCCGAACAGCCACATTCTCGTCCTCGGAATCGCCGACCAGCGCCAGGATCCG
This sequence comes from Nannocystis bainbridge, assembly GCF_028368995.1. GTDB lineage: Bacteria > Myxococcota_A > Polyangia > Nannocystales > Nannocystaceae > Nannocystis > Nannocystis bainbridge. The sequence continues at coordinate 3,761,439 of NZ_JAQNDL010000001.1, forward strand.
CGCCGCTTGCGATTCATCGCACCCTGAGCTCCGTCGCCTGCGCGACGGAGCTCGGCGGCGCCGCTCAGCTCTGCTTGCCGCGATTGGCCACGATCCAGTTGCCGGCGATCGCGGCCAGGTCGAGCACGCGGCCCGAGTAGCCCCATTCGTTGTCGTACCAGCCGACGATCTTCACCAGCGCGCCGAGGCCCATGCACGCGTCGACGTCGACGATGCTCGAGTGCGGGTCGCCGAGGATATCGCTCGACACCAGCGCCTCCTTGCGGACATCGAGCACCCCGCGCAGCGCCTCGGTCGCGGCGGCCTCGCGCAGCGCCTCGATCACGCGGGCCAGCGCCGGCTCGCCCTCGAGCTGGCAGACCACGTCGTAGAGCGAGCCGTCGACCACCGGCACGCGCACGGCCGTCCCGTCGCACTTGCCCTTGAGGTTGGGCAGCACCTCGGAGATCGCCTTGGCGGCGCCGGTCGAAGTCGGCACGATGTTGCTCGGAGCGGCGCGACCGCGGCGGAGGTCCTTGCCGGCGAGCCCGTCGACCAGCCCCTGGCCCGCGGTGTACGCGTGCGTCGTGCCGACCAGGCCCCAGCGCACCCCGAACACGCGGTCGAGCACAGCCAGCACCGGCGTCAGCGCGTTGGTCGTGCAGCTCGCGTTGGACACCAGGCGGTCCTTCGCCGGATCGAAGTCATCCTCGTTGACGCCGACGACCAGCGTCTTGTCGACGTTCTTGCCCGGCGCCGCGAGGATCACGTGCGACGGCCCCTTGGCGTTGGCGCGGTGGCCGGCCATCTGCTCGCCGGTGGTGAACTTACCGGTCGCCTCGATGACGATGTCGACGCCGTGGTCGGCCCACGGGATCTTGCTCGGGTCGCGCTCCTTGAACAGGGTGACCGAGCCGTCGCCGACGTGCAGCGCGCCGCCCTCCGCGCGGGCCTTCGGCAGCTGGTAGCGGTGCACCGAGTCGTGGCTCAGCAGGTAGGCCAGCTCGTCGGCGTCGGCGAGGTCGTTGGCGGCGACCACTTGCATCGCCGGCCCCTTGCGCACGGCCCCCGAGCCAGCGAAGTCGGCGCTCCGCGCCAGCGCGTGTCGAAGCACGAGCCGCCCGATGCGGCCCATTCCGTTGATTCCCAGGCGGATCGTCATTGCGCGGCGGAGGATAGGTCAACCCCCCCGCCGTCGCAACGCCGCGCCCCTGCCCGCGGGCCCGCTCCTCGCGCCGCTCGCCGCTCGAATTGCCGCCCGCGCCCCGCGATCGTTCCTCCGCGCCGTCGCCACGCCTCGCATGCCCGATCCCCTGAGAATTCTCGCCCGCCCCCGTCCCCGCGTCGCGCCCCCGAGAATCCTCGCCGCAGAACGCCCGCTCTTCGCGCTCGACCAAAATCTCGCCCGCCCGCTTTCGTCCGCGTCTCCTCTCGTCGCGCTCGCTGAGGATTCTCGCCGCGCCCTTCGTCCGCGCGTCGTGCTCGCTCGCCGCGACAATTCCCGTCTTCGCCCGCCTCCTCACCCCGAAGCCGTGAGCCCGCGCATGCGTCCAGCGCGCCCACCTGCTACGTTACGCACGCGCATGCCCGGACCTCGCCACGTCGCCCTCGCCGCTGCCCTCGTCACTGCCACCGTCCTGGCCGCCCCGGGCTGCAAGAAGGCCCCGCAGCGCGTCTCCTCCACCACCGCCCCGCCGCGCGCCGGCATGCCCGCGGGCCCTGCCTTGCCCGCCGCGCATCCGCTGTCCCAGACACCCGACGCTGGCGCCTTCATCGCCAAACCGGCCGAGCTCCTCGCCGGCATCGACGCCTACTTGCCCGACGTCCCCTCGCTCGCGGATTTTGCCGGGTTCACGCTGCGCATGCAGGCCCCGGCCGAGCTCGCTGACCGGCTCGCCTCGCAGGTCGTCGGCGATCGCCCCTGGGCCGGCGTCCACGTCGCGGGCGAGGACATCGTCGTCCTGCCCGTGCGCCCCGGGACCAGCGTCAGCGACGCGCTCAAGGGCCTCGAGACCGTCGGCGACTTCGGGGCCGTCCAGCTGCCCGCGCCCGCCGGCGACAGCACCCCGGCCGATGGCAAGCCCCCGGCGCCGCGGCTCGCCTGGCTCGACGCCCAGACCCACAACCTCGTGTTCGCCGACAGCTTGCAGGGCCTCGCCACCAGCCGCCAGCTGCCCGCCGCCTACGGCGAGCGCCCGCTGTGGTTCACCCTCGCCGACACCCGCGCCCGCGCCGTCATGCCCGAGTTCCCCTACGCCCGGATCGCCGGCGCCGGCCAGGGCCTGCACGCGCTCGACGTGCAAGTCATCGAGGACCCTGGCAAGCCGCTGCCGAGCTCGCCGGACATCGCCGACGGCGCCCTGACCGGCATGCTCAAGGTCCCCGAGCTCGCGGCCGGCGTCAGCACGCGCTGGCCCGGCCACAAGAAGGCCGTCGCCGACGCGATCAAGCAGATGAACGCTGGCGTCGACCGGGCCGGGTTCGCCGCCAAGTTGATGCTCGACCCGCTCGTCGACCAGGCCGCCCGGGCCCTGCGGCGCTGGAACGGCCGCGTCCTCATCGGCACCGGCCCGGCCCGCCACCTGCGGCTCGGCCTCGGCGCCGACGACCCGGCCGCTGGTTATCGCGACCTCGTCGGCTGCCTCCGCACGCTCGTCGACAACCTCAGCCTCGCGCGCATGTTCGCGGATGTCCCCGGGGCCAGCTTCAAAAAGGTCGGCGACAACCCCACCGTCCATCTGTTGACCGTCGACGGCGTCTCGCGCCACGTCCCCGCCGTCGGCAAGCCCTTGCTCGACGACAAGGGCCGCCTGCGCGTCGCCCTCGCCGCCGACCCGCGTGCCGGCGGCCTGCTCGTCGTCATCGGCCCCGATCCGATGCCCGTGGTCCAGCGCTGGGCCAAGGCCGCGGCCGAGGGCGAGTCCGCCAAGGACTCCGCCGACGACCTGCTGTCCGCCGTGCTCGCCGTCGCCCCCGAGCGCCTGAAGCCGCTGCTCGAGACCGCCTCGTCGCAGTCGTCGCTCGTCACCGGCGCCCTCGGCCTCGAAGCCGACCGCGCGCCGACGCTGATGGTCCTGCAGCGCAAGCCCGACCGCTACTCCGCGGCCGTCCGCGGCCCCGAGCCCGAGACCGACCGCCGCAAGCGCAACTGAGCCGCGTCGCGGTCATCCGCAGAACCCAGCCCACGGACGTCCCGTGACCGCCGGGAGCCCCGGCCAGCCTTCGGGCTGCGGCGCGCCGCTTCGCGGTCATCCGCCGCAGCGAGCCCGTCCTCGACGCCTCTCGCGGCCCACGGAGCGCTGCTCCGCAGTCGCTCGCGGTCGCCCGCGCAACACCGCCTCACGGCCCGTCCCGACGGGACCTCGACGTCGCTACCCGCTCCGGCTCGCCCGGGTCACGCCCGGCGTGACCGCGGAGCACCCGCTAGTCTTCGTCCTTCGGCTTGCGCTCGAAGTCGGCGAGGCCGACGTTCGGCACGAACGCGAGCGCCTCCGACACATACAACCCGGTGTGGAGGATCAGGTGCGTCACCGTCCGCACGAGCACGCCGCCGGGTACTTCGGCCACGTACGCGGCACCGCGGTTGCCGTCTCCTTCGTGCCTGATCTCGACCCACTTCATGAAGACCTGGCTGGACTATAGACCGGGGTCCCGCTCGCGGCCAAGCCGCCGACAATTCCTGAGTTCTCCGGTCCAGGGCAGCCCAATACCGGTGCAGAGGTCTTCACCCCCCACCGCTTGCGCAAGCAGCGTGGGCACCGCCACGTGACGGCGAATGCGAAGACTCGCGACCGTGCCGATACATCACGGACATTTGCGAGGACCGTCACCACGCGCGCTGATGGAATCATCGTTCGATCGCCGACCGCAGCGAATCACCGCACGGGCGATCGCCTCATCGGTGCGACGGTGATTGATCGGCCAGCAGCCCCACTACCCGCTCGAGCAGCACCAATTGTTCCGGCTGCAGCTCGGGCAAGCGGGCCACCAGCGCCAGCCGCAGCTCCGCGCCTTGCGGCAGCGGCAGGCTGAGGAACCCCCACGCTTGCGAATCGTCGCCGCTCTTGACCGCCGTCGCCGTCCCGCGGCGCAGCTCGAACCCTGGCACCCCGATGCGCGTCAAGATCGGCGCCAGCGACGGTGACAGCTCGCGCCAGCGCGCCAGCGCCGGGTCCTCCATGTCCTTGAAGACATGTTCTTTTCGCCTTGTCTCTTCGGACAGGCGATCGAAGTCGGCCAGCAGCTCGATCACCGCGCGCCTGCGGTCGCGCAGCACCAGGCGGTCGCCGGTGAACGCCGGCAGGTGGCGCAGCAGCTCGTGGTAGCCGAGCAGCCCCGCGACCACCAGCAGCCCCGCGACCGCGCCCGTCAGCGTCCACCAGCCGCCGACGCCGATCACGTTGAGCAGCGCCAGCCCGGAGAACATCGCCGTCGTCAGCCACAGCACCACCACCCCGCGGCCGTGGGTGAACCCGCGGGCCAGCAGGCGGTGGTGGATGTGATCGCTGTCGGGCGCGAAGATCGGCTGCCCGCGGGCGGCCCGGCGCGCGATCGACAGCCCCATGTCGAGCAGCGGCAGCGCCAGCACCAGCAGCGGCAGCGACACATCGATGATCGCCACCCGCTCCGGCACCGGCGCGATCTGCAGCAGCAGCGCCGGCAGCAGGAACCCGAGGAAATAGCTGCCCGCGTCGCCCATGAACACGCGCGCCGGGTGGCGGTTGTGCACCAAAAACCCGAGCACCCCGCCCAGCGCCGCCGCGCTGACCCACCCGAGCGCCAGGTCCGGCTGCGGGTGCAGCAGCGTCGCCACCAGCACCACCGCCAGGCCGATCGCCGTGTTGCCGCCCGCGAGCCCGTCGAGCCCGTCGCTGAGGTTGATCGCGTTGACCGACGCCACCAGGAAGCCGAGCGTGATCACCGGCTCGATCGCCGCCAGCGGCCCGAGCAATTCGGCCAGCGCCGGCCAGCGCAGCCCGACGGCGAACACCGCCACTCCGGCTGCGAACAATTGCAGCGCCAGCTTCACCCGCGCTCGCGCGCCGACCAGATCGTCGTAGAGCCCGACCAGCCCGCACAGCAGCGCCCCGAGCAGCGCCCCGCTCAGCGGATTGCGCGACAGCCACTCGTGCACGAGCGACAGCTCGCTGGTACCGACCAGCCCGCGGAACGCCACCGCGCCGATCGCCACCATCATCACGAACCCGCCGACCCGCGCGATCTCGCCCTGATGGACCTTGCGCAGGCTGATCTCGCGGTCCGAGCGGCCCAGCGCGCGCCAGCCCCGGATCGCCCACGGCATCGCCACGGCCACCAGCACGAACGCCACCGCGACCGCGATCCACAGCACCCACGTGGCGGCGCTCACCGGGGCCCCCCGGCGTTCCCGCATCCACGTGCGCCGACGTTCACCCGGCGATCCTACCTCATGTCGGTCGCAGCTCGCTCGATCCGGACCTCGGGCCACGGCGTCACCGTCGCCGCCGGCAAGCCCAGTCGTCGGCGCAGCGCCGCCACGCAGCGCGAAGCCGCGCGACCGTCGCCGTACGGGTTCTTGCGCGGACAGACCGCCGCGTAGGCGGCCGGGTCATCGAGCCAGCGGCGCGCCGTGGTCACCAGCAGATCGGTGTCGTAGCCGACCAGCACCGCGCAGCCGGCCGTCACACCCTCGGTGCGCTCGGTGGTCGTGCGGGTCACCAGCACCGGCTTGCCGAACTCCGGCGCCTCCTCCTGGAGCCCGCCCGAGTCGGTGATCACGAACATGCAGCGCTTCAGCAGCCACACCGTCGCCATGTACTCGAGCGGCTCGAGCAGGAACACGTTGCCGAGCCCCCCGAGCTGCCCGCGCGCCGCCGATTGCACCGCCGGGTTGAGGTGCACCGGGTACACGAAATCCACCCCTGGATAGGCGCGGGCCAGCGTGGCGAGGCCGGTGCACACCGCTGCCAGGCCGCCGGCGAAGCTCTCGCGGCGGTGGCCGGTGACCAGTACGAACGGCCGGCCCTTGGTGAAGCGCATCAGCTCCGGCGCCGGCGCGCCCTCGAGCGGCAGGCGGCTGGAGGCCCAGCGCAGCGCGTCGACCACCGTGTTGCCGGTGACCTCGATCGCCTCCGGGGCCACGCCCTCGCTCAACAGCGCCTCGCGGGCCAAGGGCGTGGGCGCGAGGTGGAGGCTGGCGAGGCGGGCGATCAGCTGGCGGTTGGCCTCCTCGGGGAACGGCGCCGTCAGGTCCTGGGTGCGCAGGCCGGCCTCGACGTGGGCGACGGGGATCTTGCGATGAAACGCCGCGAGGGCGCCGGCGAGCGCGGTGGTGGTGTCGCCCTGGACGACCACCCAGTCGAACCGCAGCGCGTCGAGCACCGGATCGATCCCGTCGAGCAGGCGCGCCATCAGGCTCGAAAGCGACTGCGCCGGCGTCATCGCGCTCAGCTCGACCTCGCACTGCAGCCCGAACGTCTGCAAGATCGGCGGCACCAGCTCGCGGTGCTGCCCGGTGCAGCACAGCGACACCTGCCAGTCGGTGTGCTGCCGCAGCGCGCGCTCCACCGGTGCCAACTTGATCACCTCGGGTCGAGTCCCGAGAACGATGAGGATCCGGGGCCCAGTGGACGGCATCGGCGCGACCCAGATAGCATGTCCGAAAAGCCGGTGACCATTTCCCTGAACGATCCCCAACCCGACGGTGCGGCCGCGCTCGATCTCGACGTCTGCGTCGTCGGCCTCGGCTACGTCGGCCTACCTACCGCCGCCGTCCTCGCCACGCGCGGTCGTCGCGTCGCCGGCTTCGACCTCCGCCGCGACATCCTCGACACCATCAACGCCGGGCGGATCCACATCGTCGAGCCCGAGCTCGACGCCCTCGTGCGCGCCGCCGTGCTCGCCGGCACCCTGCGCGCCGTCCCCGAGCCCGTCCCCGCGCGCACCTTTTTGATCTGTGTACCCACACCGATCACCTCCGACCACCGCCCCGACCTCGCCGCCGTCGAAGCCGCCAGCCGCGCCCTCGTGCCCGTGCTGCGGCCCGGCAACCTCGTCGTCCTCGAATCCACCGTCCCGCCCGGGACCCTGCGCGACCTCGTGGCCCCGATCCTGCGCGAGAGCGGCCTCGTCATCGGCAAGGACCTGTTCGTCGCCCACGCCCCCGAGCGCGTGCTGCCCGGCGCCGTGCTGCGCGAGGTCGTCGAGAACGAGCGCATCGTCGGCGGGCTCACCGACGCCTGCACCGACCGCTGCGCCGTCTTCTACGAGGGCTTCGTGCGCGCCGAGGTCCACCGCACCAGCGCCGAGGTGGCCGAGTTCACCAAGCTGGCGGAGAACGCCTACCGCGACGTCAACGTGGCCTACGCCAACGAGCTGGCCAACGTCAGCACCCACCTCGGCCTCGACGTGTGGGAGGTGATCCGGCTGGCGAACCGCCACCCACGCGTCCAGATCTTGCGCCCCGGGCCGGGCGTCGGCGGCCACTGCATCGCCGTCGATCCGTGGTTCATCGCCGCCAGCGCGCCCGAGCACACCCCGCTGATCCAGGCCGCGCGGACCGTCAACGACGGCCGCCCCGAGCGCGTCCTGGGCCAGATCCGCCGCCTCGCCGGCAAGCTGCGCGCGCCGACCATCGCCCTGCTCGGCCTGGCCTACAAGCCAGACATCGACGACCTGCGCGAGAGCCCGGCGCTGCACATCGCCGAGGCCGTGCACCGCGAGTCCCTCGGCGACGTCCTGCTGGTCGAGCCGCACCTCAGCGCCTCGCCGATCGCCGGCTGCCCGCTGGTCGGGCTCGACGACGCGCTCGCGCGGGCCGACATCCTGGTCCTCCTGGTCGCCCACCGCGACTTCCGCCGCCTGCGCTCCGCCGACCTGCTCCGCGTCATGGTGGTCGACACCGTCGGCCTCCTGGCCGGGGCCGACAACAGGCGCGTATGACCAGCTCGCGGCTCTTCCGTCACGGTCCCGGGACGCTCTTCCGCACGGCCTCGCACCTGCCTCCGCGGCAGATCGCCTACCAGCTGCGGCGGCGCCTCGGCGGCCCCGCGCGCCGGCCCAAGGCCACCAGCCTCGAGGGCGTCACCGGCCTGCTCGCGCGCCTGCCCGCGCCCACCCCCGAGGGCGAGCCGAGCCCCGATGGCGTCTGTCTCTTGGGACAGCCGCCGCACGACCCGCTGCGCGCCGGCTGGGACCCGCCGGTCGGCCCGCTCTACCTCTACACCTTGCATTACCACGGCTGGCTGCAGCGGCTCCCGCCCGCGCTGGCCCTGGCGACGATCGATCACTGGATCGTCCACCACCCCGAGGGCGTCGGCTGGGAGCCGTACCCGACCGCCGTGCGGGCGCTGCACTGGCTCGGCTGGCTCTCGGGACATATCGACGATCTCGACGGCATGACCCGCCGGCGGCTGCTCGCCTCGCTCGCCGGGCAATTGCGGCACCTCGAGCGCCACCTCGAGCTCCACCTCGACGGCAATCACCTGTGGACCGACCTCGCCGCGCTGGCCGCCGGCGCGCTGGCCCTCGACGGCCCGCGCGCCCACCTGCTCGCGCCCGCGGTCGCCCGCTTCGCCGCCGTCACCGGCGAGCAGCTCGCGCTCGACGGCTTCCACCGCGAGCGCACGCCCTCCTACCATTGCCTGCTCGCCGAGCAATTGGCCGGCGTCGTCGCGCTTGGGCCCGAGCGCGTCGACCCACGCGCCGGCCGGGCGCTGCGCGACAACCTCGCGCGCATGCTCGCCGTACTGCCGGCCTTCGCCCACCCCGACGGCGACGTCGCCCTGTTCGGCGACAGCCAGCGCGGCCTCGTCACCCCCGCGGCGCTGGCGACTCGCTGCGGCATCAGCCTGTCCCAGGGGACAGATCACAACGCCCCCGCCTCCGGCCTGTTCCGCCGCGCCTGGGGCCCGTGGACCTTGCTGTGGAACGCCGGCGGCCTCGGCATGCCGCAGCAGGTCGGCCACATCCACGCCGACTGGCTCGGCTACGAGCTCTCGCTCGGCGGCGAGCGGATCGTCGTCGACGCCGGCGTCGGCACCTACGAGGTCGGCCCCGAGCGGGCCTACGCCCGCAGCACCCGCGCCCACAACACCGTCACCGTCGGCCCCGGCGACGCCGACCAACATGAACTTTGGGCCAGCCACCGGATCGGCGGCCGCGGCGAGCTCGTCGACCTGTCCTTCGGGACATCCGAGGTCTCGGCCGGCGTACGCGGCTTCCGCTCGCGGGCGGTGCACCACCGGCGGCTGGCGTGGGACGGCCGCTCCCTGCGCTGTAGCGACCGCGTCCTGCCCGATCACGGCGAACCTGTCCCTGCGACCATGCGGATCCACCTCCCGCAGACCTGTGTCGTCGCGGTCGACGGCCCGGTCGTCCATGGGCGCACCCCCGGCGGCCGCGGCTTCGCCGTGCGCGGCCCCGCCGACCAGCGCTGGCAGGCCACCGCCGCGGCGGGCTGGACTGCCATGTCGCGCCCGGCCCCGCGCCACTGCCTGGCCCTGCCGGTGGGTCCCGGCGGCCTCGAGATCGCCTTCGAGCTCGAGACCTGAGCCCGGCGGTCCGGGTGCTGTGCTAGATCGGTGCGCGCATGACCGCGACAACTCGCACGCCCGACGCTGAAGTCCACCCCATGTTCCTCGACCGCTGGTCGCCGCGCGCCTTCCGGCCCGGGTCGCTGACCGACGCGCAGCTCGCCAGCCTGTTCGAGGCCATGCGCTGGGCCCCGTCGAGCTACAACGAGCAGCCGTGGATGGTCGTGTACGGCCACGGCACCGGCACCGACGATCACAAGCGCGTGCTCGGCTGCCTGGTCCCGTTCAACCAGTCCTGGGCCCAGAGCGCGCCGCTGGTGATGATCCTGTTCGGCCGCCGCCGCTTCGCCTCGTCCGGCAAGGCCAACCGCCACGCCGGCTTCGACTGCGGCAGCGCGTGGATGTCCCTGGCCCTCCAGGCCCGCGTGCTCGGCCTCCACGCCCACGCCATGGCCGGCTTCGACGAGGCCAAGACCTACACCGAGCTCGGCGTCCCCGAGCCCGACTTCGAGGCGATGGCCGCGATCGCCGTCGGCGTCCAGGGCGACGTCGCCGACCTGCCCGAGGGCCTGCGCGCCCGTGAGGCCGCCAGCAGCCGCGTGCCCGCGGCCAGCTTCCTCCACCGCGGCCGCTTCAGCGCCGCCGGCTGACCTCCGCAGCCGCCCCGAACGACGCACGAGGTGTTCCGCAAAGACATCTCGTGCTGTCTCTTCGGACAGCTTCGCGCGCCGCGCCTGCCGCGATAATGAGATGTCCGCAGCGACATCTTCCGCCGCGGCCGGCGGACCTCCGGCGCGTCTTCCGGCCCACGCACGGGATGTCCTTGAGGACATCTCCGGCCCGCGCACGAAATGTCCTCACGGACCTTCCGGCCCACGCACGAGATGTCCTTGAGGACATCTCGTGCTGTCTTTCAGGACAGCATCGCGCCGCGCCCGCCTCACGCTAGATGTCGCAGGGACATCTCGTGCTGTCTTTCGGGGAGCCCGAGCCGGGCCACCCCATGCACGAGCTAAACTCGGGAATACCCGCCCCGCTCGACCTGTCCCTCGCGCCAGGTCCGCGCCCACACCGGGCGCGCAGACTTCGGCCGCGCCATCCCCGCCGCCCTCCTCGCCGCGCCTGCCCGTGCGCTCCGCCTCACCGCCGCCTGCACGGCGCGTGTGCCGACCTTGACCCTCGCCGACGCGTGCGCATGGTGGCTCATCATGCAATGGTCATGGTCGCTTGGCCGACTGTTCGGCATCGAGACGCGGGTCCACGCCTCCTTCGTCCTCGTGCTCTTGTGGGCGGTTCTGAGCAGCTACGGCGGCGGTCCGGCCGCCGTGATCTACGGCCTCGCCTTCCTCGTCGCGGTGTTCGCCTCGGTCGTGGCCCACGAGTTCGGCCACGCCCTGACGGCGCGCAGCTACGGCATCGCTACCCGGCAGATCTTGCTCCTCCCGATCGGCGGCGTGGCCCAGATCGAGGGCGCGCACATGCCCCCGCGCGAGGAGTTCATGGTCGCCCTCGCCGGCCCGGTCGTCAGCTTCCTGCTCTCGGGCCTGTTCTTCGCCCTTTCCGCGCTGACCGGTGACCTCTCGCCGCACTCGTTCCTCGGCGCGCTCGCGTGGGCCAACCTCGGTCTCGGCGCTTTCAACCTGCTGCCGGCCTTCCCGATGGACGGCGGTCGCGTCTTCCGCGCTCTGCTGTCGGCGCGCATGGGCCCGCTGCGCGCCACCGAGATCGCCGCCGCTGTCGGCAAGTTCGCCGCCTTCGGCCTCGGCGCCTACGCGATCGCCAGCGGTCGCACGATGATGACCGTCGTCGCCGTGTTCCTCTGGTTCGCCGCCAACGGTGAGGCCGGCCTCGCCGCGCGCCGCTACAGCCGCGGCACCGACGACCCCGCGCAGTGGCGCCGCACCAGCGGCTTCCCGCCTCGCGGCGGCCGCGGCTGGTGAGGCTTGTGAACGTCGTCTCCGGCCCCCACGGCGCACGTGGGGCCGGCTGATACGCTGCCTCGATGCCCCAGCCCGCGCGCCTCTCCGCGGCCCTCCTGCTCGCCTGCGCCTGCACCTCGAGCCTCGGCGACGGCACCGACGCCACCCCGACCACCGGCCCGTCCTCCACCGCGACCACCGCCGAGCCGACGACGTCGACCCCGACGACCACGGGCGACGAGCCTGTCTCTTCGACCAGCTCGACCTCCGGCACCACCACCACCGACGACCCGACTTCGGGCACCGGCACCACCACCGGTGGTCCGGTCGCGCCGACGGTGATCCTCCCGCGGGCCGCGATCGAGCCCGGGGAGCTGGCCGTGCTCGCCAACGACCAGGACCCGCAGTCGATGGCCGTCGCCGCCCACTACATGGCCGCGCGCGGCCTGCCGGCGGACAACCTCGTCGTCCTCAGCTTCACCCCGCCCGGCGACGCGCTCGCGGCCGACACATTCGCCAGTCTCAAGGGCCAGGTCGACGCCGCCCTCGGCCCCGACATCCAGGCCCTGGCGATCGCGTGGACGAAGCCCTACCGCGTCGAATGTCAGTCGCTCGTCAGCGCCCTCGCGCTCGGCCACGACCCCGCCAAGTACTGCAGTCAGCCGTGCACCGAGACCGCCCCGAGCGGCTACTACGATTCGCCCTCGCTGCGCCCGTTCACCGACCACGGCCTGCGCCCCGCCATGCACCTCGCCGGCACCTCCTTCGAGAACGTGCAGGCGTTGATCGATCGCGGCGTCGCGGCCGACGGCACCGCCCCGGGCGGCACCGGTTGGTTCGTGCGCACCACCGACAGCGCGCGCAGCGTCCGCTGGCCCTCCTTCGTCACCACCGTCGAGCAGTGGAGCCCGCAGCCGCTCGCCCTGCAGTACGTCGACAACGCCATGGGCACGGGCTCGGACGTGCTCGAGGGCCAGACCGACGTCCTCTTCTACTTCACAGGCCTCGCCGACGTGCCCGGGATCGCTGGCAACACCTACCTGCCCGGCGCTGTCGCCGACCACCTCACCTCCTACGGCGGCCAGATTTGCGACAGCGGTCAGATGAGCATCTGTCGCTGGCTCGAGGCCGGCGCCACCGGCAGCTACGGCACCGCGACCGAGCCTTGCAACTATCCGGCGAAGTTCCCCGAGACCCAGGTGTTCCTGCCGCACTACTGGCGCGGCGAGACGCTGATCGAAGCGTACTGGAAGTCGGTGAATTGGCCCGGCGAGGGCGTATTCGTGGGAGAGCCGCTGGCGCGTCCGTTCGCCGGCGCCACCGTCGAGTTCGACCCCGATACGCTCTCCCTCCAGATCCACACGCGACAATTCGCGCCGGGCATCCTTTACACCATCGAATCGGCGCCGGCCGAGCAGGGCCCGTGGACCGCGGTGGGCGATTTCACCCCGACCCTCGACATGGTCCACGAAATCGAGATCGCGGACGCCACGGAGCCCTTCTACCGGATCGTCGGCCCCGGCTGAACTATTGTCATTCGCCGGATCGCCCCGGCGACGCTCGTGAACATCGTCAGCGCCGGACCGCCTTTGCACATCGCTCCATGACGCTTCGGGACCCCCACTGGGGTCAACGGGGAGCACGTCGGGCGCTGGTGAATGACGGGCGAATGCATGTTCGGGACGCCCCCGATGAGCGGCGCGCCGCATTATGCACACATGTGATCTGATTACAGTCTTCCCATGACATTCAGAAATCACCATACCAGACATCGAGGGTCCTTGTCGGCGGCGGCGACGCCTCGGTACTGTGACTGCGATGGAAACTCGCAATTTGTGCATCAGTTCGCTCGTCACCTTGCTCACCATAGGCGGCACTCTTGAGTCCGCACAGGCCGCTGCGCCGTTCGCCGCCTTCGAGAGCGGCCAGGTGCGTCCGCTGGCGCTGAACTCCAGCCGAACCCGGCTTTATGCCGTCAATACTCCCGACAATCGCCTCGAGATCTACAAGATCAAGCACGGCGGCGGCCTCGAGCATGAAGCTTCCGTACCTGTCGGGCTCGAGCCGGTCGCCGTCGCGGTGCGCAGCGACGACGAAGTATGGGTCGTCAATCACCTCTCGGACAGCGTCAGCATCGTCGATGTCGACGACCCCACGCCGCACGTCAAGCGGACCCTGCTCGTCGGCGACGAGCCGCGGGACATCGTGTTCGCCGGGCCCGGCAAGTCGCGGGCCTTCATCACCGCCGCCCACCGCGGTCAGAACGCCCCGTTCGACCCCAAGCTGACCACCCCCGGCATCGGCCGCGCCGACGTCTGGGTGTTCAACGCCAACAGCCTCGGGAGCAACCTCGGCGGCAGCCCGCTGACGATCGTCAACCTCTTCAGCGACACCCCGCGGGCCCTCGCCGTCTCGCCGAGCGGCCACCGCGTCTACGCCGCCTCGTTCGTGTCCGGCAACCGCACCGCCGTCGTCGCGCTCGGCGTCATCCCTGACGGCGGCCAGGGCGTCGGCGGCATCCCCTTGCCGAACGTCAACCACGCCGGCGTGCCCGAGCCCGACATGAGCCTGATCGTCAAGTACGACGGCAAGCACTGGGTCGACGAGATCGGTCGCTGGTGGGACAGCAAGATCAAGTTCAACCTGCCCGACAAGGACGTCTTCGTCATCGACGCCAACGCCGGCACCCCGGCGGTCCTGCCCGGCAACTCCGGGTTTTACCGCAGCGTCGGCACCGTCATCTTCAACATGATCGTCAACCCGCAGAGCGGGAAGGTCTACGTCTCCAACACCGAGGCGCGCAACGAGGTCCGCTTCGAGGGCCACGGCGACTTCGCCGGCTCGACCGTGCGCGGCCACACCGTCGACAACCGCATCACCGTGCTCGGCAGCGGCAACTCGGTCCACCCGCGCGACCTCAACAAGCACATCGACCGCGACGACTGTTGCGACGAGATCCCCAACGACACCGGCGCCCTCAGCGTGTCCCAGACCCTCGGCATGGCGATCTCCGCCAACGGCCGCACCCTCTACACCGCCGTCCTCGGCAACGACAAGGTCGTCCTCTACGACACCCGCGACCTCGAGGACGACGACCACTGGCCCGACGACATCGACCAGATCGCTGTCAGCGGCGGCGGCCCGACCGGGCTCGTGCTCGACGAGCAGCGCGATCGTCTGTACGTCCTGACCCGCTTCGACAACGGCATCTCGATCATCGACACCGACGACCGCGAGGAGATCGCCCACGTCACCATGCACAACCCCGAGCCGGCGTCGCTGGTGGCCGGGCGGCGCTTCCTCTACGACGCCGCGCTGACCTCGAGCAACGGCGACCAGTCGTGCGCCTCGTGCCATATCTTCGGCGACAAGGACGAGCTCGCGTGGGACCTCGGCGACCCTGACGGCGACGTCACCGCCCCGCCGAACATCCTCAAGGACTCGTTCTTCGGCTTCCAGGTCCCGCTGCACCCCAACAAGGGTCCGATGACCACCCAGAGCTTGCGCGGCCTCGCCAACCACGGGCCGATGCACTGGCGCGGCGATCGCAACGGCGAGGGTCAGGGCGTCAACGCCCAGCCCAACGGCGGCGCCTTCAGCGAGGTCGCCGCCTTCAACGCCTTCAACGTCGCCTTCGAGGGCCTGCTCGGTCGCAACGAGCCGCTGACGGCCCAGCAGATGCAGGCGTTCACCGACTTCCAGTTGCAGGTGATGTACCCGCCGAACCCGATCCGCGCGCTCGACGACAGCCTCAACGCCGACCAGCAGTTCGGCCGCGACTTCTTCATGAACGTCGAGACTTTCTCGTTCTTGCCCGAGCGCAAGTTCACCTGCGAGGGCTGTCACCGGCTCGACCTCGCCGCCAACCCGACCGACGCTCACCCCGGCTTCTTCGGCAGCGACGGCGAGGTCGTCGGCGGCGAGTTCTCGCAGACCTTCAAGATCCCCCACCTGCGCAACATGTACACCAAGGTCGGGACCTTCGGCTTCCCCGGCGGCGACCCCGTCTTCAACGACCCGATCGCCAGCGGCTTCTACGACCCGAGCCACAAGGGCGACCAGATCCGCGGCTTCGGTTACACCCACGACGGCTCGAAGGACACGCCGATGCGGTTCTTCAACGCCTTTGTCGCCACGCCCGTGACCCCCGGCGGGTTCACCAACTTCGAGCAGATGCGCAAGGTCGCGGAGTTCACGTTCGCCTTCGACACCAACTTCAAGCCGGTCGTCGGCCAGCAGATCAGCCTCACCGCCAGCAACGGCCCCGTCGTCGGCCCGCGCATCAACCTGCTGCGCCAGCGCGCCGACGCCGGCGACTGCGACCTGATCGCCAAGGCCCACGTCGGCGGCGTCGAGCTCGGGCTCTTCTACAGCGGCGGCGCCTACGTCACCAGCTTCTCCTCGATCCCGCCGCTCAGCGACGTCGCGGTGCGCTTCCTGGCCCAGACCGGCAAGCCCGTCACCTACACCTGCACCCCGCCCGGCTCGGGCTACCGCCTCGGCGTCGACCGCGACGGCGACGGCCACCGCGACGGCGACGAGGTCCTTCACCACAGCGACCCGGCCGACCCCAGCGACACCCCGTGAGCGGCGGCGCCTGCGAGGATATGTCTTTCGGGACATATCCTCGGGGCGCGCGATTCGACCTGTCCCGAAGGACATCCATGGCGCGGCCTCGCATCGGGCTCGCGCCGCGCGCAGGTGCACCCCTGTTCAGGACGGCGCCTGCCGCGCGGGAACGCACCTTTCATCGGCTTCACCGCCGAGGGCGCTCGAGCTGATATCCTCGGCCCGTGATCCTCGACCCTCAGCTCGCCCGGCTGGCTGAGTGGTTCGCGGCGCTCCAGGGGCGAGCCGGCGAGCTGCTCGACCAGCGTTTGCGCGGAGACTGCCTCGGCGGCCTGGAGCAGGTGGCGCTGACGCTCGAGCAGCAGATACAGCCGCCGCTCGCGCCGGAGGAGGCGCTCGTCACCCTCGCGGACGACGACAACCGCCACCCGCTGTCGCGCACGCGCTGGCGGGCGGTGCTCGAGCACGAGATCCGGCCGGCCATCCACGGCGCCCGCGACACCCTCACCGCCACCGCCGCCTCCTTCTCCGAGGGCATGGCGGCCGCCGGGCTGCTGACCGACCTCGCGCGCACCGTCGCCGAGGAGCCCGAGATCTACTTCCTCGAGCGCGCCGCCCCGGACGACGGCGACGACGCCCCGACCGAGCCGGAGCAGATCGCCGTGCCGCTGCGCCGCTGGCTCGGCGAGGTGTTCGCCGAGCCGGTGCGCGGCCTCGTCGAGGAGCTCACGCGCCGCGCCGCCGCCCTCGCCCGCGACGCCGCCGCCGAGCTCGAGCGCATCGAAACCGTGCTCGACTACCACCTCTTCATCGTCGAGGACAGCCGCGAGGTCGACGCGCGCGACGAGTCGGCCCACACCGGCCTCGGCCACGCGATCCGCCTGGTGCGCGCGCTGTCCGAGCGGACCGCTCGCGGCGTCCGGCGCCTGTTCGAGTGGTTCGTCGCCGAGAGCTCCGCGCGCATGGACGACGCCCTCGCCCCGCTGCGCACCCACCGGCCCGACGAGCTCCTGCAGCAGCTCGAGGCGCGCGCTGCCCGGTCGCGCGCCTCGTGGCTCCGAGCCCAGCGCGACCGCGCACGCCTCGGCGCTCTGGCGCTCTACGGTCGCGCCGCGCCGGTAGTCCGCGAGCTGGCCCAGGACGTGCGCCGCACCTTCACCGGCGAGGGCCCGCGGGTCGGCTACTGGGACCTCCTGATCGCCGGAGAGAACCGCGCCGGCAGCCTGCCCGCGATCTACCGGCGCCTGTTCGGCGAGGTCCCGCTCGGCCTGTCGGACCTCTACCAGCACCGCCTGCGCCTCGAGGCCCCGTGCCGCGAGGTGTTCCAGACCTGGCTCGCCGGCCAGCGCGTCGCCTTGCTCGTCACCGGCGATCGCGGGGCCGGCAAGCGCACCCTCGTCAACCGCGTGCGCGCCGAGCTGCACGGCGAGCTCCCGGTCCACTGGATCTCCATGGGCCCGCACCTGGCCAGCGAGGCCCGCCTGTGCGCCGCCCTGTGCGAGGCCACCGGCGCCCCCTACGCCGGCAGCTTCCGCGAGTTCGCGCGGACCGTCCCGCTGATCGGCGGGCGGCGGGTGCTGATCCTCGAGAACGCCGAGCAGCTGTTCGTGCGCACCCCCGAGGGCCTCGCGCGCATGCAGGCCTTCCTCGACCTGGTCCGCGGCACCGACGAGGCGATCCTGTGGGTCGTGTTGATGGCCGCGCCCGCGGCCACGCTGCTCGAGACCTGCCTGCGGCTGCCGCTGTACTTCGGCCAGGTCGTGCACGTCCCGGCCGAGAGCGGGCGCTTCATCGAGAGCATGATCCGCTCGCGCCACCGCGTCAGCGGCTTCGGCCTCGGCTTCCGCGAGCGCCGCGCCCCCGCGCTACAGCGGCTGCGGCGGCCGTTCACCCGCGCCGACATGCTGCCCGACCCGGGCGAGGAGTGGTTCACCGACCTCGAGCGCATGTGCGGCGGCAACCTGCGGCAGGCGCTCGACTACTGGCTGCTCTCGGCCCGCCTCGACGCCAAGACCCAACACGACATCCTCGTGCGCCCGCTGCCGCGCCGCCGCGGCACCGCGCTGAACGACCTGTCGCTGCCGCAGCGGCAGGTGCTGGTCAGCCTGGTCCAGCACGGCGCGCTGACCGAGGGGCAGCTGCAGGAGATCGTGCGCACCACGGCCGGCGGCATCGGTCCCGAGATCGACGACCTGCGCCGGCGCCACCTCGTCGACCAGGGCGGGCCCGGCGGCTTCCTCACTCTCCGTCCCACCGCCGTCGGCCCCGTCACCCACGACCTCCGCTGGCGCAGCATGATCTGACCCTCAGGACATGTCCTTTTGACCATGGTCTTCGGCACAGCCGTCATGACGCTCACGGACACCGCCGCCCAGGCCGGCGCAGCCGGCGAGGTGGTCCTCAAGTCGCTCGGGCACCACGCGGTGTTCTTGCTGCTGCTGCAGCTCGCGGTGCTGCTGGCGACCGCGCGGCTGCTCGGCGAGCTGCTGCGCAAGTTGAAGCAGCCGGCGGTGATCGGCGAGCTGGCCGCCGGGGTGCTGCTCGGGCCCTCCGTGCTCGGCGCGCTGGCGCCCGAGCTGCAGCATTACGTGTTCCCGCGCGACCAGCACCAGGCCGACCTGCTGTCGGTGGTGTCGTGGCTCGGCGTCCTGTTCCTCATCATCGTCACCGGGCTCGAGACCGACATCGGCCTCATCAAGCGCCGGGGCAAGAGCGCGCTGCTGATCTCGAGCTGCGGGATCACCATCCCGCTGCTCGCCGGCGCCACCTTCGGCTGGTACTTGCCCGAGGTCTACCTGGCCGACCCGAGCAAGCGGCTGGTGTTCGCGCTGTTCATGGCGGTGTCGATGAGCATCTGCGCGGTCCCGGTGATCGCCAAGGTGCTGATGGACCTCAAGCTGATCCGGCGCGACATCGGCCAGCTGATCCTCGCCTCGGCGATGACCGACGACACCGTCGGGTGGATCCTGCTCGCCGTCGTCGCCGGCCTCGCCACCGCCGGGCAGGTCGACCCGGTCTCCGTCGCCGAGGCCGTCGGCGGCGCGCTGGTGTTCCTCGGCCTGATGTTGACCGTCGGCGTGCCGATCGTCGCGCGCATCATCTCCGGCGTCGACCGGCGGATCGGCGGCGTCAACGCCCAGACCTCGCTGGTCATCGCCCTCGCCCTCGGGGCCGCCGCGCTGACCCACCAGATGGGCATCGAGGCCGTGCTCGGCGCCTTCGCCATCGGCATCCTCGCCGGCCAGGCCCCGCGGTTCCGCCGCGAGGTCGGGCACACCCTCGAGGTCGTCACCGCCAGCTTCCTCGCCCCGATCTTCTTCGCGTCGGCCGGCGTCAAGGTCGACCTCGCGCGGCTCGCCAACCAGGAGGTCGCGCTCGTCGGCCTCGCCGTGCTCGGGCTCGCGTGCGCGTGCAAGATCGCCGGCGTCTACGTCGGCGCCGCCCTGGCCCGCCTGACGCACTGGGAGCGGCTGGCCATGGGCTTCGGCATGAACGCCCGCGGCGCCATGGAGATCGTCGTCGCCACCGTCGGCCTCGGCCTCGGCATCCTCACCATCGAGCTCTACTCGATCATCGTCATGGTCGCGATCGTGACCTCGATGATGGCGCCGCCGATGCTGCGGTGGGCGCTGTCGCGGGTGAAGATGGGCGAGAGCGAGGCGCGGCGGCTCGAGGCCGAGGCGATCGCCGCCAGCAGCTTCATCCGCCAGATCCGCCGGGTCCTGCTCGTCACCCGGCACGCGCACAGCTTCGACCTGCCGGCGCAGATCATCGGCTACATCAGCCACAAGCAGCCGATCGAGGCCACCGCCGTGTACGCCCGGCCGCTGGCCGTGCGGCGCCCGTGGTGGCAGTTCTGGAGCCGTCGCGGCCGGCGTTACGCGGCGGTCGGCGCCAAGGCGCTCGAGCGGATCGGCCGGCCGCTGCGGCTGCTCAAGGGTTCGCGGCCCGAGCTCAAGATCATCAGCGACCCTGACCCGGCCGAGCAGGTGTTGACCGAGGCGCACCGCGACTACGAGCTGCTGGTGCTGGGCGAGGTCCACCGCGGCACCGAGGCGCTGTTCGGGCCGATGGCCGACCGCATCATCCACAAGGCCCCGTGCCCGACCCTGATCGTGCGCGAGCCGGCGCGGGAGCTCGTGCCCGGGCAGCCGCCGCTCTATCGCCTGTGGTCGCCGAAGAAGATCCTCGTGCCCACCGTCGGCACCGAGTACAGCAAGAACGCCGTCGAGCTCGCGGCCGTGCTCGCGGCCAGCACCAAGGCCGAGGTCACGATCCTCCACATCTCGCGCACCGGCTCGAACGACGTCGACTCCGCGCGGCCGCACGAGATCGGCGCTCAGATCGTCGCTCGCGAGGCCGAGCGGGCCAAGAAGTTCGGCGCCAGCGTCGAGACCGTCGTCCTCGAGGGCGCCCGGCCCGAAGAGGACATCGTCCACCTGGCCGCGCAGGGGAGCTTCGACCTCATCGTGCTCGGCAGCAGCCTGCGCGCCGTCTCGGCCCGCGCCTTCTTCGGCCACCGCGTCGAGAGCGTGCTGAAGAACGCCCCCTGCCCGGTCCTGCTGCTGAGCGCCGGTTGATCTGGCCGCGTGGCTCGAAATAGCCCGGCGATGGCGCGCTTCACGAAGCGCGCTTCGTGATACATAAAATTCCGAGGATCACCGTCGCGACCGGTCTCGCCGGGGGCTTTCGCGGCATCGACCCCTCCCGGGCGCGTCCTGAGCGGACCTGAGGCACCTGTGACGGCGACCATGTCCTTCTGCGCCACCCTCGCGTCCTCCTTCGATCTCTCGCTGCTCGCGGCCCTGAGCGAGCCCGCGGCCGAGGCTGCGGCCGCCGCCCCGGCCGTCCTCAAGGGCCTGTCGCACCACGCCGTCCTCATGCTGCTGGTGCAGATCGCCGTGCTGTTGGCGACCGCGCGCTTCCTCGGCGAGATCATGCGCAAGTTGAAGCAGCCGCCGGTGGTCGGCGAGCTGATGGCGGGCGTCGTGCTCGGGCCCTCGGTGCTCGGCATCGCCTGGCCCGAGGCGCAGCACCTGCTGTTCCCCAAGGACCAGCACCTCGCCGACCTGCTGTCCGCGATCTCGTGGATCGGCGTGCTGTTCCTGCTGATCTGCACCGGCCTCGAGACCGACCTCGGCCTCATCAAGCGGCGCGGCAAGACGGCGCTGATGATCTCGGCCGGCGGCATTTTGGTCCCGTTCGCCACCGGCTTCGCCCTGGGTCAGTTCATCGACTCGGCCTACCTCGCCAACCCTGACATGCGGCTGGTGTTCAGCCTGTTCATGGCCGTGGCGATGAGCATCTCGGCGGTGCCGGTGATCGCCAAGGTCCTGATGGACCTCAAGTTGATCCGGCGCGACATCGGTCAGCTGATTTTGGCCGCGGCGATGACCGACGACACCATCGGGTGGATCTTGCTCGCGGTGGTCGCCGGCCTGGCCAAGACCGGCGTGGTCGACGTCGTCACCGCGCTCAAGTCGGTCGGCGGCGCGGTCGTCTTCATGCTGTTCGCCTTCACGCTCGGCGCGCCGCTGATCGCCCGGGTCATGGCCACCGTCGACAAGCGGTTCGGCGGCGCCGGCTCGCAGATGTCATTGGTCCTGGCGCTCGCGTTCGCCACCGCCGCCTTGACCCACGAGATGGGCATCGAGGCCGTGCTCGGCGCCTTCACTGTCGGCATCCTCGCCGGTCAGGCTCCGCGGTTCCGCCACGAGGTCGGGCACACCCTCGAGCTCGTCACCGCCAGCTTCCTCGCCCCGATCTTCTTCGCCTCGGCTGGCGTCAAGGTCGACCTCATGCGCCTCGCCGACCCCGAGGTCGCCCTCGTCGGCGCCGTCGTGCTCGCCATCGCCTGCTTCGGCAAGTTCGTCGGCTGCTATCTCGGCGCCTGGGCGTGCAAGATTCCCCACTGGGAGCGGCTCGCGCTCGGCTCCGGCATGAACGCCCGCGGCGCCATGGAGATCATCGTCGCCACCATCGGCCTCAGCCTCGGCGTCCTCACCGTCGAGATGTACTCGATCGTCGTCATGGTCGCGATCGCCACCTCGCTGATGGCCCCGCCGCTGCTGCGCTGGACCCTCTCCAAGGTCCGCATGGGCGAGACCGAGGCCAAGCGGCTCGAGATGGAGGCGCTGGCGGCCAGCAGCTTCATCCGCCAGGTGCGGCGCGTCCTGCTGGTCGGGCGCAGCGCCACCCGCTTCGACCTGCCGGCGCAGATCCTCGGCTACCTCAGCCACAAGCAGCCGATCGAGGTCACCGCCGTCTACGCCCGGCCGCAGGCGGTGCGGACCCCGTGGTGGCGCGGCCTGACGCGGCCGGTGCGGCGGTTCCACGCCGCCGGGGCCAAGGCGCTCGAGCGGATCGGTCGGCCGCTGCGGCTGCTCAAGGGTTCGCGGCCCGAGCTCAAGGTCATCAGCGACCCTGACCCGGCCGAGCAGGTGTTGGCCGAGGCTGCGCGCGACTACGAGCTCGTCGTGCTCGGCGAGAGCCACCGCAGCACCGAGGCGCTGTTCGGGCCGATGGCCGACCGCATCATCCACAAGTCGCCGTGCCCGACCCTGGTCGTGCGCGAGCCGGCGACCCGGCCGAGCGAGGGCGGCAAGCCGCCGCTGTACCGCGTGTGGACGCCGAAGAAGATCCTCGTGCCGACTGTCGGCACCGAGTACAGCAAGAACGCCGTCGAGCTCGCGGCCGTGCTCGCCGTCAGCACCAAGGCCGAGGTCACGATCATCCACATCTCGCGCACCGGCTCGAACGACGTCGACAGCGCGCGGCCGCACGAGATCGGCGCCCAGATCGTCGCCCGCGAGGCCGAGCGGGCCAAGAAGTTCGGCGCCAGCGTCGAGACCGTCGTCACCGAGGGCGCGCGACCCGAGGAGGACATCGTCCGCATCGCCGCGCAGGGCGGCTACGACCTGCTCGTCATCGGCAGCAGCCTGCGCGCCGTCTCGGCCCGGGCCTTCTTCGGCCACCGGGTCGAGAACATGCTGAAGAACGCGCCCTGCCCGGTCGTGCTGCTCAGCGCCGGCTGAGCCGCGGATGCGCGAAGGGACATGCCCTCGCGGGCATGTCCCTTCATTCATGTCCTGGAGGGCATGCCCTCCGGACCAGGCATCACTGCGGGTTGATGATCTTGAGCCGCATGCCGCCGGGGTAGGCGTACGACGTCACCGCCGTGTAGCCGACGCTGATGATGCCGAACGGCTGCTCGCTCTCGGCCAGGTGGCCGCCCTGGTTGATCTTCCAGTCGGCGACCTCGTAGTTGCCGACCGCGTAGTAGCCGCTGACGATGTTGCCGTCGACCTTGACGTCGGCGGCGCCCTTCTCGCGGATGACCTGGACGTAGTCGGCGGTGTAGCCGGTGCCGGTGGCGAACGCGTAGCGGTCGAGGAACTGCTCGACCGGGATCATCTGGTACATGGCGGGGTCGCCGGTGTTGGCGCCGCCGTTCTGGCTCTCGAGGTACTGGACCGGCAGGAACGGCTTGTCGCCGTTGAACATGAAGCTCACGTTGTTGGGGATCACCAGATCCTTGAACTGGCCCTTGTTCAGGTTGATGGGCGTCCCGGGCTGGACCGGGTCGGTGGTGATCGTGGTGTTGTCCTCGCCGGCGAACACGCGCCAGTAGTGCTTCTCGGTGCCGCGCTTGGGCGAGTGGGCGCCGACGTAGGTCTTGCCCCAATAGTCGAGCGGCAGCATCTGCTCCTCGATGTGGTCGCAGTAGCTGACCGCGTTGGTCGGCACGTTGACGCACTCGACCGCGCCGATGACCCAGATCGGCTTGTCGGCCTCGATGAAGGTGCCCGACACGTCGCTGCCCGCCTGCGGTCCGCGCACCTGCAGGGTGTCGAACCGGTTCATCGCCACCTGCCCGGTCGCGCCGCCGGCCACCGCCGGCACGCCGTTGCCGGCCAGGGTGCCCTGCGGCGGCGTCCACTTGACGGTGGTGCCGTCCTGCAGCGCGATCACGTTGAAGTAGCTCGGGTACTGGTTGTGGGTGTCACGCCACGAGGCGACGATGTAGTTCTGCCGCAGAGCGTACTCGGGCAGCAGCATCGACGCGTCGTTGGTGGCCTGCTGGCCGAGCGGCGAGTGCAGGTAGGCGATGATCGGGATGTTGCTGTTGACGCGGTAGACCCCGCCCTTGCGCAGCTCGGACTTCTTGTCGAGCGCCGCGTTGCTCATCGTGTACGTGTAGGTCATGCCCGGCGCGAGGTTGATCGGCGCGCCCTGGGGCTGCTCGACGTTGGTGCCGTTGGGCACGAAGTACAGCTGGACCTGCGCCGCCTTGCTCGGGTGGGTGTTGCCGACGATCAGCGAGTCCGCCTGGCCGTCGTTGAAGTTGTCCATCTTGTGGCCGAGGAACGAGCAGCCGATCGAGCTCGGGCTCGACTGCACGAGGTCACACAGCTCGGTGCAGCCGCCGAAGTCGCACTGCTGGGTCTCCGTGCACGCGACCGGCGGGTCGTAGGCGTCGCCGGCCCCGTTGCAGGTCTTCTCGGCGTCGAGGCCCTCGCACACCACCTGGCCCGGGTTGCACAGCATCGAGCCGCACGCGCCGTTCTTGCAGGACTGGCCGTTGCCGGGGCACGGCTCCGGCGCGAAGCCCTGACAGTCGTCGGTACAGACGAGGATCTGGTCGCCCTCGCAGCCGTTGAGGTCGCCCGGGTTGCACACGCACGGGCCGACCGTGGTGGTGTCGGGGTCGGTCGTGGAGGTCGTGGTCGCGGTGACCGGCCCCGTGGTGTCGGTCGTGGACGTCGAGGTCCCGTCGCTGGCGACCGTGGTGGCGTCGGTCGTCGTGGCGACGGTGGTGCCCTCGCTGTCGCTGAGGCTGCCAGTGCCGTCGGTGGTGGCCACCGTCGTCGTCGGCCCCTCGGTGGAGGTCGGCGAGTCGGTGGTCGAGGTCGTGGTGATCGGGTTGGTGATACCCGTCACGTTCGTCACCGACGCGCTGGCCGAGGTCGTGCCGTCGTCGCCACACGCCGGCAGCAGCGCGGCCGCCATCACCCCAAGCTTGAACAAGTCTTCCCGCTTCAGCATCAGCCACGTGTGCCACACACGGGCGAGCCGCTCAAACGCAAACTGCGGGCTCGCCAGCGTGCCCTCGCGTGCACACGGGAAGTCTGCCCGCCTGCATGTGCGGCCGCTTGCGCGCTCGCGCCCGTGCGCTCGCCTCGCAACTCCGCGTCTGCGGGTCGGCGACGCCACGCGTCCGAGCGGCCTGTCTTTCGAGACAGCTGTTGCTCGAGACAGCTCCGATCGGCGCAGGAGCCGTCGGGGACGCGGTGCGACACGCCATCTGTCTCTCGGGACATCCGGCGGACGGCACGCGAGCGCGCGACGACCGTCGCGTGGCGCGCGCTGCGTGACCTGAGCTGTCGCTCGTCACGCCGCCCGGCGCACGACGGTCGTCGCGGACCCGCACACGTCTGACTTGTCTCTCGCCTCACCCAGGCGCGCACCCGACTCGGGCGCGAAGCCTGCGGAGCGCGGCCGTCCCGGTCGGGGGACAGCAGCGCGCGCCGCGGGTGCGTCAGCCGGCGATCTTCTTGCCCGCCACGAGGCCGGCGACCAGCATCACCGCGAAGATGACGATGAAGATGAAGAACAGCACCTGCGCGATGTCGGAGGCGGCATTGGCGACGCCGCCGAAGCCGAAGACCGCTGCGATGATGGAGATGATGAAGAAGACGACGGCCCAACGAAGCATGATTTTTTCCTCCTGCTCAATTCATGATCCGATTCATCGATGAGGCAACCTCGACCATCACTCTTTTCTTTAATCATCGTGGTGGCATCCATCAACCCCTGATATTCGATTCCTACCACCCCGCGGAGGGCGGTCCCAGCACCGGTCCGGAGCCCGTCCTGGCGCTGCTGTGAATGCGAGCGCTTAAATGGGGACCGCGCCCATCCCCCGATTGCATCGGGGGAGGGCGCGGTGATTCAGCCGGCGACGATGTCGACGCCGGCGCTTCGTTGGTTATGGCAGATGGAGGTCCTGAAGCTTGCGTTGAATCGCCTCCTTCCCGTCGCCGAAGCGCTCCTGAATGACACCGTACAGCTTGTCGGCAGAGCCCTCTGCCTTGAGGAAATCGTCGTCGGTCAGCTCGCCCCAGATCTTCTTGGCCTTGCCCTTGAGCTGGTCCCACTTCCCCTGCGCCTGGTCTTGATTGATTGCCATCTTTGTTCTCGTTTCCTGGTCCAAGTCTGATCGCTGTTGCAGCCAGGACGAACTCGACTACATCCCCGGAACGTCGTTTTATGGGCCTATTGGGGCAATAGCGGCGAGCGCGGGCGGCGATGCGTCAAGCGCGCACAGCATTGGCGCGAACAGCGCTCGCCAATCGCCAATGCGTGGTCTCTCCGCGGCCCTGCCATTCGCCGAAAGCGCGACGCGGAGGCGGGCGCCGCAGCGCCACACCTCCGCGTCGGTCCCCCGCACCGGCCTACGGCGCGTCCGGGGTGGTGTCGGCCTGGGCCGTGCGCTTGGTCGGCGGCGGGTCCGGCTCGACCTTCGGCGCCGGGGTCTTCTGCCCCTCGGCGCCGGTGCGGCCGAAGGTGCGGCGCCAGAACAGGTCGAGGCCGCCGACCGCGGCGTCGCCGAAGAACGTCTCCACCGACCACTGCGGCTTGAAGCGGTACTCGAACGAGCCCTGGATGCGGTTGTTCCGGATCGGCGCGTTGTGATGGTAGGTCGTCTCGGCGTAGATCTTCTTCGTCAGGTGCTTGCCGACGCTCAGCACCGGCTGCGTGACGTCGTCGGCGAAGCCGAACTTGATGCGGTCGATGCCGAGCTTCTGATCGGCGAAGCGCGACAGCGTCGGGTTGCTGAAGTTGACGAGCAGGCCGGCGGCGCTCGCCTGGGTCTTCTTCGGGTCGCTCTCCTGAGTGTCGGCGCTGCCGGTCAGCAGCAGGGCGAAGATCTGGCCCTCGGTCAGCGACGGGCGCGAGCGCAGCTTGAGCGCGGGCCGGCTGAGGCGGCCGCGGATCGCCACGTTGACCTCGGCCTGCGGCGTGGTCGTGTCGGCGGTGAGGTCGAGGTACGGGTCGATCGTCGAGCCGTCCTCCGGCAAGAACACGCGGCCCTGGTCGATGGTGAAGCGGTTGCCGAGCAGCTCGAAGCGGCCGCGGTCGGCCCGGAAGCCGCCAGTGACCCCGGCCTCCTCGCCCTTGCGGTGCAGCGCCAGCGCGCCGCTCCAGCTCATGTCCATCGTCGGGCCCTTGATGTGCACCGGGGCCTTGAGCCGCACCGCGAGGTCGAACTGGCTGCTCTGGACGTCGGCCGTCGGCGGCTTTTTGGTCGGCGGAGCCGTCGCCTCCTCGGCCTGCACCACCGGCGTCTCCTTGTCGCTCAAGGCGCCTGCCTGGCTGCCGAGCGCGGCCTGCAGCTCGGGCAGCGGCCCGCTGACGATCGTGATGTTGTCGTTCTCGGGCACCGGGTCGGGCGCGCGCGTGGTGAGGTCGGAGACCCAGATCTCGGCGCCGTCGACGTCGATCTTGACCCCGAGCCCGGCCGCGCTGCGCTTCACGTCGGCGCTCACGTGCGTGTCGATGATCATCTGCGGCAGGCCGGGGCGGACCACCGGGAACTTGCGCAGGTCGAGCTGAGCGTCGGCGTCGACCCTGCCGCCGCTGGCGAACGTCACCTTGCCGTCAGCCTTGACCCGGCCCTCGCCGCTGGTCGCGGTGAGGCTGGTCAGCTTGACCTCGGGCCCGTCGGCGAGGATCTCGAAGTTGAGGTCGCGGAACCGCTGCTGCAGGGCCACCACGGTCACGCCGCCCTTCTGCAGGCGGGCCGAGCCTCGCAGCTTGGGCTTGCCGATGACGCCGCCCGCGGTGATCTCGCTCGAGAAGAAGCCGGTGAAGTCGTAGATGGCCTCGGGGAAGAAGCCGCTGAGGTAGCGCAGGTCGGTCGCCTCGGCCTTGAGCTCGCCACGCATCGGGGTGTCGGTCAGCTTGGCCTGCTTGGCCCGCAGCTTCGGGATCGAGGCGGTGGTGTCGGCCGAGAACTCGAGCCAGCCCCGCTTCTTGTCGCGCTGGCCGAAGCTGCCGCGCACCGTCTGCTTGGCGTCGCCCACGTCGAGCTGGATCTTGAGCGGCTGGCCGCCGAGCACCTTGTGGCCGATCTCTCCGAGCACCTGGGCCTCGGCGTGCACGGTCTTGGCGTCGAGCTCGGCCGTGGCGTGGATGTTGAGGGCCACCACCGCCTGCTGCGGCAGCGGGCTGAACGGCTCGAGCGCGTCGTGGTCGAGGTTCTTGACGTCGAGCTTGGCCTTGGCGGGCCGCTCGGTCGCCCACGCGAACTCGCCCGACGCGAGGTCGATGTCGAGCGGCACGCGCCCGCCCAGCTCGATGGTGGTGATCTTGCCGAGCCGACCGTGAGCGCCGACCTTGGCCAGGCCGTCGCGGTACTCGACGTCGGCCCGCAGCGCGCCGACCGGCTGGCCCTTGAACGCCAGCTTGTCGGCACGCACGGCCCCGACCAACTTGGGGTGGCGACCGGCGCCGTCGAAGGTCACGCCGCCGGTGATCCGGCCGGCGAGGTTGAGCCCGAGCAGCGGCTCGAGCGGCGCCAGCTCGAGCTCGCGAAGGTCGAGCATCAGCGCGTACCAGCCGTCGCGACGCCAGCGCACGCCAGAGGCGTCGAGCGCGAGCGGGGCCAGGCCGCGCAGCTGGAACTGCCCGACCTGCCCGCCGCCGCCCGAGATGTCGACGGCGACCCCGCCGTCGCGCATGGTCGCGACCAGCGACAGCGCGCCGAACTCGATCCGGCGGTGCATCAGGCGCTCGCCGTGCAGCTCGGCCTGCAGCTCCGGCTTGGTCGCCGGGCCAGTCATCTCGGCCTTCAGCGTCAGCTTGCCGCCGGCGTCGTGGCCGGGCGCGAGCGCGTCGAGCTGGTCAGCCACGTCGATGTCGTCGAGCTGGACCAGGACCCGGTGCTCGCGCTCGCGGTGCCAGGCGAACTTGCCGCGCAGCGGGTCGAGCTCGATCGGCACCTGCACGTCGACCTGGGCCCGACCGCCGCTGCGGTGGAGATCGACCTTGCCCTGCAGCCAGTCGCCGCGGTGCGTGACGCTGACCGCGACGTCGCCGACCGGCGCGCCCGAGATCGTCAGCCCCTTCGCGCGCCACTCGGTCACCACCCGCGGGGTCGCCAGCGGGCCGTCTGTGCCGTTGGCCTCGAACAGGACCATGCCGTCGAGCCGGCCGGTCAGCTCCGGCTGCTTGAGCCACGGCCGCAGCCGGTCGAGCCGGACCTCCTGGGCCTGCAGCTCGAGCTTGGTGTACGTATGTCCGATCGAGCCTGTCCTTAGCGACATGTTCACGTGGACAGGCGCCTGCGCGCGCAGCTCGAGCTTGCGCGCCAGCGGCCCGCGCAGATCGACGTCGACCGCGGCCTGGCCGTCGGCGAGCCGGGCGGCGACGTCGAGGTCGCCGAAGGTGTTGCCGCGCAGGCCGGCGCGGGCGATCGTCACGTCCGCCACCAGCGACGGCGCCTCGGGCCGCCCGTGGACCCGCACGTGCGCGCTCGCCAGGCCGGCCGGGCGCAGCTTCGGCAGCAGCGGCCGCAGCCGGGCCAGCGCCAGCCCGGTCAGGTCGACATGCACGTCGCTCGGCCCGTCGGCGTCGAGGGTCCCGCCGGCCGCCAGGCGCCCGCCGGCGATCTTCAGCGCCAGGTCCTCCTCGATGCGCAGGCGCGAGCCCGACAGCACCGCCCGCGCCGGCCGCTCGAGCTCGGCGTGGAAGCCGGCCATCTCGGCCGTCAGCGCCCGCAGCTCCGCGCCGATCTCCTGACCTGTCCGTACAGACAGGTCGAGCTCCACCCGCGCGTCCGGCCCGAGCGCCCCGGCCCGCAGCCGCGCGTGCAGCGGCGGCAGCGAGGCCGGCACCGGCGGGGCCACCGGCCCGGGCGGCAGCTTGTCCGCGTCGAGCCGCACCTCGCCGCGATCGATCTGCACCGAGCCGGCCTTAAGGCCCGCGAGCGCCACCGCGACTGTCCCTTCGGACATGCCCCGAAGGACATCCACGTCGACGCGCGCCTGCTCGAGCGCGACCCCGCCGACGCCGACGCGGCGCAGCTCGAGCGCGCCGGCGCAGCGCAGCTCCGGCCCGCTGCAGGCCCCGCGGCCCGAGACCGTGCCGGTGATGTCCGGCAGCCTGGCGAACTGGCGGCCGACCGCGACCGGGCGGGCCACGTCGACCACCGCCAGGCGCCAGTCGATCTGCCGCAGCGCGCCGCGGATGGCGACCACGTCGACCAGGGCGCCGACCCCGGCCGCGTCGAGCGCTGCCGCGAGGGACAGGCTCTTGCTCGACGGATCGATCACACCATCGACGTCGAGGGCGACGCCGCCGAGGGGCGCGCACTCGGGGCAGCGCAGCCCGCCGGCCAGCGCCAGGCGCTTGCTCGGCATCTGTCGCGCGTGCAGCTCGAGCGTCGGCCGCACGCGTCCGAGCCGCGCCTGGGTCCACGGCGCCAGGTCGGCGTCGACCGCCAGGGTGATGTCGGCCTCCGGCGTCCCGCGCCACGCGCCCGCGCCTGTCAGCTTCAGCGCCAGGTTCGGCGCCAGCGCCAGCCGGACTTCGGCCGCCATGTCCTCGGGCACACCTTCGGCCGCGACCGAAAGCTCGACCGTGCCTGCCGGCGCCTTCAACTTCTCGACCGTGCCTGCGGGCAGGTACTCGGCCAGCAGCCCGACCGCCGCGCGGGCCTCGAGGTCGACCAGCATCCGCCACGCCCGCACATCGAGCTGCGCCTGCGGGATCTCGATCGCCGCCGCGTCGGCCACGATCCGCAGCCCCTCGATCTGCGCCACCGGCGAGCCCCAGCGGGCCTTCAGCACCAGCTCTTCGATCTCGCGGTTGCCCAGCAGGCGCCCGTGGGCCCGCACGATCTCCGCCTCGGCCGCGCGCCCGACCCCGCGGGCCCGCAGGTCGACGTCGAGCCCCTCGACGATCGGCGCGCCGTCGGCGAAATAGACCGCGCCGTCGTGCAGGTGCAGCGCCGCGGCGATGCCGAGCGGCAGGTCCGGACCCGGCGGAAGGGACATGTCCTTTGGGACATCATCACCGGGCGGCGCGATGTCGGCGAAGCTGCCGCCGGGCCCGGGCAGGTAGACGCGCAGGCTCTCGAGCGTCAGCGCGTCGACGGCGAGGTCGCGGCCGAGCAGCGCGCGCGGCGACCAGTCGAGCGAGAGCGCGTCGGCGGTGATCAGCGCGCGACCTTCGCGGTCGGAGAGCGTCACGCCGCGCAGGGTGAACGAGCCCAGCAGTGAGCCCTCGACCTCCGCGATCGCCACGCTGCCGGCGATCTTGCCGTTGTAGATCGGCAGGCCGACCCGCAGCGCGAGCCGCAGACCCGCGTTCGTGGTCAAGATCAGGACGACCGCGGACACCACCACCACGAGGACCAGCGCGAGCCCTTTCAGCGTGGTGCGTGCGATCTTTGCGATCCTCGTCGTCATCCGTCCCCTGATCCCTTTAGTTAGAATGCTTCACCGAGGCCGAAGTGCACGGCCCAGATCTTCTGGTCGCGCGCGTACTCGGTCTCGTTGAGGCGGAAGCCGACGTCCAGGCGGAACATGCCGATCGGCGTATCAAGACGCACACCGGGTCCGGCCGAGTAGTTGAATTGGCCCAGCGCGAATTGATTGACCCCGGCGCGCACGTCGCCGCCGTCGGCGAAGGCGACGAAGCTGAGCATCTTGGTGGCCCGCACGCGCGCCTCGATGTTGGCGAGGATCATCGTGTTGCCGCCGACGGGGATGCCGCGGCAGTCGGCCTCGCCCGGCGTGCAGCCGTCCGGGAACACCTGCGGCGACAGCCGCCGCAGGCCCCAGCCGCGCACCGTGTCGGCGCCGCCGAGGTAGAAGCGCATGTCGATCGGCGCCCCGCCCTTGGCCCCGTACGGCACGATCCACCCCATCTCGAAGCGACCGGCGAAGGTGATGCGCCAGTGCGGGGTCCAGTAGAGGCGGATGCTCGGGCGCACGCGGTGGGCGCTGAAGTCGCCGCCCAGGCCCATGATGTCGTAGACGGCGCCGATGATCGCGCCGTTCTGCGGCCGCAGCACGGAGTCGGTGAGGTAGAGGCGCAGCGACGGCTCGAGGTAGCTGAGCGTGTACGGGTCGCGGAAGTCGAGCCCGAGGATCGAGTTCTGGCCCTTGAGGGTCGGCGACACGTTGAAGAAGTCGACGAAGCGGAAGTTGTAGGCGAGCTCGGCCTCGACGAAGCGGCTGAAGAAGCGCGACAGGCCGGCGCGCATGGTCGGGCTGTAGAACTGATAGCCCTCCCAGATCCCGAGCTCGAACGCCGGCGACAGCGTCGCCACCGTGCGCTTCTCGATCAGGCCCTTCTGCCGCAGCGTCGGCTCGAACTTGACGATCGGCCCGTGCTCTTGCGGGTTGAAGATGCTCGGCAGCTCGGCGTAGCCGGCGCGCGCGCGCAGGTCGAAGCGGGTCAGGTTCTTGAACAGGTTCTTGTGGGTGTAGAGCAGGCTGCCGCGCTGCTCCCAGCGGACCGGGTCGAGGCCGAAGCCGGCGCCGAGCTTGATCGACTGCGGCTTGGCCGGGCGCGCCTTGACGACCAGGTCGATCGTGCCTGGCTTGGTCTCCGACGGCACCTCCTCGATCGTGACGGTGTCGAACACCTCGAGCCCGTAGGTCGCCGCCTCGACCTTCTTGACCAGCTTGGGCGAGTACGGCTTGCCCGGGGCGTAGTCGCTCTCGTTGCGGACGTACTTCTCGGGCACGTTGCCGAGGCCCTCGAACTTGATCTCGCCGATCTTGAAGTACGGGCCCGGGCGGATCTCGAAGCGCACGGTGGCCCCGACGCCGGGCGACACCTCGGCCGTCTCGCGCACCTCCGCCTTGGCGTAGCCGGCGTCGCGCAGGGTCTCGAGCAGCTGCTCGACGGAGCGGTTCAGCTTCGGCACCTCGAACGCCCGCTCGGTCTCGAGCGCGACCCGCTTGAGCAGCGCGACCTCGCCGACCTTCGGGTCGGCGGCGGCGATGCCGGGGCGACCGGCCGGGAACGTCAGCTGGATGTTCTTGACCAGCGTGGGTTCGCCTTCGCGGACCACCACCTTGAGGGCGGCCTTGCCGGGGCGACGCTCCCCCGGCGTGCGGGCGAACAGGCGTATCCGCCCGGCCTTCACCGTCGGGGTGATCGACACCACCTCGGCGTCGTAGTAGCCGTGGGCCTTGTAGACCTCGACGATGCGCTTGGCGTCGACCGGGATGTTCGCCGGCAGGAACGCGTAGCGCTCCTTGAACGGCAAGATCGAAGTCTCGCCCATGTGCAGGTAGGTCAGCAGCTCCTTCTCGGTGAAGCGCTCGACCCCGACGAACTGGACGTCCTTGATATAGGCGTCGGACCCACGGACGTCGTCGAGCTTGCTCGAGCAGCCGACCAGGACGGCGATCACCAGTCCGAAGAGACATGTCCACAATGGGCGCACGACGCGCGAACTATGATCTCGACCAGCCTCAAGGGCCACGCGCGCGGCCCCTGGAATCCCCGAGCAGCCGCTCCTCCAGCCTTTCCCTGGCCGTCCGCCCGTGCAGCCGCGCAAAGTCCGCGAGACAGCGAAGTCCGCGCGACCCAATCATGACATGACTGAAACAACATGCCCGTTAGGACATGTGTTGTTCGACCGCGCGTGTCGGTTCCGCCCACCGCTGGCGAACCGGCCGAACCCGATCACAATCGCCAAGTACGGCCAGGAGAGCTCCTATGCGGACACTGCGCAAGATCTTCCAGCTCATCAAAGAAGCAGGGCTCGAGTTCTCTCGCGAGGACCCGTTCACGCAGGCGGGCGCGCTTTCTTATTACACGATGCTGTCGCTGGCGCCGTTCCTGCTGCTGCTGGTGGCCATCGTCGGCCTGATCTACGGCGAGGAGGCCGCGCGCGGCGAGGTCGTCGATCGGCTGTCGCACTTCGTCGGGCCCCAGGCCGCCGAGGTGGCGCAGGACATCCTCGCCCACGCGCACAAGGCCGGCGGCGGGTGGCTCTCGGCGGTCATCAGCGGCGTGGTCATGCTGGTCGGCGCGACCACGGCGTTCGGCCAGTTGCAGTCGGCCCTCGACCACATCTGGGGCGCCGCGCCGAGCCAGACCGGCTGGCGCAACACCGTGCGCGGGCGCCTGCTCGGCCTCGTGCTCATCCTCGCCATGGGCGGCGCCGTCGTCGCCCTGCTGGTGGCCGGCTCCGTCGTCTCCGGCCTGTCGGCGCTGCCCGGCACCGAGGGCCTCGGGTGGTTCTGGCGCCTCGTCGACCTCGGCATCTCGGTCACGGTGATGACCGGCATGTTCGCGCTGCTGTTCAAGCTGCTGCCGAACGCCGAGGTCCGCTGGCGCGAGGTGGCCATCGGCGCCGCGACCACCTCGCTGCTGTTCACCATCGGTCAGTGGGCGATCGGCGTCTACCTCGGCCGCGCCGCCGTGGGTTCGGCCTACGGCGCGGCCGGCTCGGTGGTGGTGCTGATGGCGTGGGTCTACTACTCGTCGCTGATCATGCTGTTCGGCGCCGAGATCACGCAGGTCCACGCGCGGCGCTCCGGTCGCGCGATCGTCTCGCGCGGGCAGGCGCAGCCCGAGGACGGGCAGATGCCCGCCGGCGCCGTGACGTCGCATTCGTGACCGCGGTAGCGTCGGCCTGGCGCGGCGACTATGCTGCCGCGCCATGCCGCACGACACGCTCCTCGTCTGCGACGATCGCATGCTCGGCCACGAGCAAGGCCCGCATCACCCCGAGAGCCCGGCCCGGCTGCGGGCGGTCTGCGAGCGCCTGCGCCGCGATCCGATCGCCGGCGTCCGCTGGGCCTCGGCCCCGCCGGCCACGCGTGAGCAGGTGCTGCGGGTGCACGACCCGGGCTACGTCGACACCGTCGACCGCGTCCGCGGCGTCGCCTTCGACCTCGACCCCGACGTCCTGCTCGGCCCCGGCAGCGTCGACGCCGCCTACCTGGCCGCAGGGGCAGGCATCGCCGCGGTCGAGGCGGTAGTCGGCGGCGCCGCCCGCCGCGCCTTCGCCCTGGTGCGCCCGCCGGGCCACCACGCGGAGCACAGCGCGGCGATGGGCTTCTGCGTGTTCAGCAACATCGCCGCGGCCGCCGAGCACGCCCGCGTCGCGCTCGGGCTGTCGCGCGTGCTGGTGGTCGACTGGGACGTCCACCACGGCAACGGGACGCAGCACCTGTTCGAGGGCCGGCGCGACGTGATGGTGTTCAACACCCATCAAGCGCCGCACTACCCGGGCACCGGCGCGGCCGGGGAGGTCGGCAGCGGCGAGGGCCGCGGCTTCACCGTCAACGTCCCGCTGCCCGGCGGCCTCGGCGACGGCGACTACGCGACCATCTACCGCGACCTCCTGACGCCGATCGCCGAGCAGTTCGCCCCCGAGCTGATCCTGGTGTCGGCCGGCTTCGACCCGCACCGCGACGACCCGCTCGGCGACATGCAGGTCACCGCCGACGGCTTCGCCCACCTGTGCGGCGTGGTCTGCGAGCTCGCCGACCGCCTCGCCGAGGGCCGCCTGGTCCTCCTGCTCGAGGGTGGCTACGACCTCCGCGGCCTCGCCGACAGCGTCCACGCCTGCACGGCGGTGCTGGCCGGCAGCACGCCGCCCGGCGGGGGCCCCGCGAGCCCCGCCGGCGAGACAGCCGTCCGCCGCGCCCGCGCCGCGCAAGCCCCGTACTGGCGCCTCTGACCGACCCGCCCGTCCGTGAGCTCGCCCAGCTCGGCGCCCGCGCCGGCTTCCGTT
Organism: Nannocystis bainbridge; assembly: GCF_028368995.1. Lineage (GTDB taxonomy): Bacteria > Myxococcota_A > Polyangia > Nannocystales > Nannocystaceae > Nannocystis > Nannocystis bainbridge. The sequence goes on from NZ_JAQNDL010000001.1 coordinate 3,797,189, forward strand.
ACTCTCCGCCTCCGCCGCCGAGCCATGGACATCTTCAAACAGTTCCGCTTCGAGGCCGCCCACCTGCTGCCCAACGTGCCCGCGGGCCACAAGTGCGCGCGGCTGCACGGCCACTCGTTCATGATCGAGATCCACGTGCGGGGCCCGGTCGGCGACACGAGCGGCTGGGTGCTCGACTTCGCCGACATCGGCGCCGCCTGGCAACCGCTGCACGCGCTGCTCGACCACCACTACCTCAACGAGGTCGAAGGCCTCGAGAACCCGACCAGCGAGCTGCTGGCCCGGTGGATCTGGCGCCGCTTGCTGCCCGCCCTGCCCGGCCTGTCGCAGGTGGTCGTCCGCGAGACCTGCACCACCGGCTGCATCTACCGCGGCGAAGACGAGCGCTAGACCTCTTTTTTAAAGAGAGGACATGTTCATGAGGACATGTCCCCGAGGGCATGCTCTCGAGAACATGTCCTGAGGGTCTAGATCTGGCTGACGCCCGCGGCCATCGGCGCCGCGGAGCGACAGGCCCTGCTCGAGCGCCCCGCGTCGCTCGCCGCACCGCGACGCGCCCGCGCGAGGGCGCGTCGCTGCGGCACACTCACTCACTTATTAAACGTGCGCGAGTAGAGCTCGTTGCCGTTCTTGTCGAAGATGACGCCGGTGAAGCTGTTGTCGTTGAGCTCCACCCAGGTGAAGCCTTCCATCTCGGCGATCTGGAAGTGGAACGGGTTGCTGCCCTCGATCGTGTTGGCCTTGCTGCCCGCGCCGGCGACGATGAACTCGGTGCCGCAGGCCGCCTGCAGCCACTGCATCGTGTGGTCGTGGCCGCAGATGTAGACGTCGATCTTGCCGCAGACCGACTCCTCCATGAACTCCTTGACGGAGTCGCCGGCCACGAACGGCAGCGGGATGCCCTCGAGGTCCTCGTAGTCGCCGGCGTTGCCGTGGTCGCCGTTCGAGAGGTAGGGGTGGTGGCCGAAGCCGATCTTCCACGTCGCGGTGCTGGCGGCGAGGGTCTGGTCGAGCCAGTTCTGCTGCGGGTCGGCGCTGCCGTTGAACGGATCCGTCATCACCTGGTTGGTGTCGAGGCCCCAGAACTCCGCGTGGGCCTGCTTCCACGAGTAGTACTTGTCCGGCATGCGCCACAGCTCGCTGTGCTGGGTGTACTCGACCTGGTAGTCGGACTTGTTGGTGTCGAAGTCGACGCCGATGCCGCCGCCGCCGTAGTCGTGGTTGCCGAGCACCGCGTAGATCGGGAACGTGATGCCCATGTAGGGCAGCTCGAACTTCTCCTGCCACTGCGGGTCGTCGACGCCCTCGACGCCGCTGTCGTAGAAGTTGTCGCCGGTCAGCATCGCCCAGTCGCAGCCGCGCTGCTCGCACACGGCGATGATCGCGTCGGCGACCTGATACTGGTCCTCGTTGCCCTCGCCGACGTCGCCGAGCACCACGAAGCGGACCAGCCCGCCGGTCCCCTCGGTCGTCTCCTCGCCGGTCGTGGAGGTCGTGGAGGTCGTGCTCGTCGTCGTGCCCGGGGTGGTGGCCGTGGTCGTCGACGAGGTCGGGTCGCTGGTCGGGCCCGCGGTCGGGTCGGGCTCGGTCGTATTGGTCTGACCGCCGGACTGGGTGCCGTCGCTCGAGCCGGGCCCACCGGTGACCATGGTCGGGTCGGGCGTCTGCGTCGCGGCGGTCGAGTCGGACGACTGCGCGGTGGTTTCGACGCTCTGCGTGCCCGCGCCCGTGCCTCCGTCGTCGCTGCAACCACCGGCGAACACCGCCGCGAGCATCGTCCCACGCGCAATTCGGCTGACCATCTTCATGTCCATCATCCCCTCAGGCCGCGGCAATATACACGAGCGGCCCAGCCCGAAGCGTCGCGAAGGCCACGCGCAGGTGAACCCTGTAGCGATCGTCGACGCACGTGCGCAAGCTCGCGGGTGTCGCCCGCGATGATTGGGGCCTCGATGCGACGCCCATCGCCGCGTCGTCGCCCGTTGCAAGCGTGCGCCGATCCTCGCGCGAGCGGCCCGGGGGCATCGAGGCTCGCAGCGACACCTCGCCGATCCGCTGCGCCGCCCCTCGCCTGTCGGGCGCGCGCCACTCGCCATCGCGGCAGGCAGCGTCGGTCTGTTCCGTCGATCGCGGCTCCATGGCTCGCCTCCTCGCGCGGCTGCGCCCGGGGCGCGGCCGCGAACCGAGATTCGTGCTACTCGCGAGGCCATGTCGTCCGCTGCCGCCTCCTCGAGCCTCCCGCGCGGCCTCCAGCTGGCCGGCCGTGGCCTGCAGATCGCGCTCGCCAGCCCCGAGGTCCGCCGCGCCTATCTCCGCCTGGCGGTGGTGCTGGTCATCCTCGCCGTCGTGCTCACGGCGCTGCTCGGCGGCCTGCTGTGGTGGCTGGTGCCTGTCTCTGGGGACATGTCCTGGACGACATGGCTCGGGCGCTGGGCGCTGCGGATCGGCGGCGGCCTGCTGGCGCTGGTGGCCGCGCCGATGCTGTCCTTCTTCGTCGTCAGCATCGGCCTCCCGTTCCTGGCCGACGGCGTGTTCATGGCCGGCATGCGCGCGACCGACCCGGCGCTGGCGGCCCGGCTCGAGCGGCCGGCCGAGCTCGGGTTCGTGGCCGCGACCGTCGGCAGCATCCGCCGCGCGGTCTATTTCCTCGGCGTCACCGCGGTCCTGTTCGGGCTCACGCTGGTCCCGTTCGTCGGGCCGCTGCTCGGGCCGCCGCTGCAGCTGTGGTACGCGGCGCGGACCTTCACCTGGGAGCTGCTCGACCCGTACTTCGAGCGGACCGGCCAGACCTACGCGCAACAGCAGACGGTCGTGCGGGCCCACCGCGCGACCCTCGCCGGCTTTGGTCTGCCGTGGGTGGCGGTGATGGCCCTCCCATTCGTGGGCCCTCTGCTCTTTGGTCTCGCGCAGGCCGCCGTGGCGACGGTCGTCGCCGACGAGCTCGAAGCGGCTACAGCGCGCTGATTCTGTCCGCGGGGACAATCGGACAATCGTCCGGGCGACCGTCCGCAACCTGTCGGAAAGGCCAGGTGGTCGGCACAGCTCGCTGGGGGCCCGAGGTCCGAGATCGGGACGCCACTCGAACCGCGTTCGTCAGGCCCCTGAGGGGCGTGGACACCGCCCCCCAGGCTGACTGCTGAGGCAGGGCTTTCCAGCCCTGTGCACACGTCGTAGGATATCAACCTCGATGTCGGCCCAAAAGGTATCCTGATGGCCCCTTCTCGTCAAATTGACGCTTCCAGGGTTTGGCAAGCTTCTTGCTGTTAGAGACCTGCCCCCCCTGGAGCCGCCATGTCCGCCAAGACCGAAGTTCCCTGGGTCTACCTGTGCCTCAAGGTGCAATACGCCTCTCCACAGGTCGGTGCCCGCCTGGCTCTGGGGTTAGCCCATACCTGGCCCGCGAACGACAGTGTAGAAGCCCCCACGCCCGTCGCGCCGGGCAAGCTCGGCGCCCGCCGTGACAGCGCCTAGACCGCTGTTCTCTTGCCCTGGCGGCTGATTCTGTCGCCGCCGGGCCCCACCCTGTCCCGTCCTGTTTCGCGCCGGCAGGCTCCGCTCCTGGGGCCGCTCGCCCGCGCAGGATCGCCCGACCCGAAGCCCGGACGCCTGTCCGCTTCGTGTTGACACCACCAGCGTCGCGGCCTCTCGCCGGCCGTCAGACCGGGCCCCGGCAGCCCTAGAGTCCTCCCGCCCGCGACGCGCGGGGGAGGACCCATGGAGTACCGCAATCTCGGCCGCAGCGGCCTGTCGGTGTCGACGCTTTGCCTCGGCACCATGACGTTCGGCGAGGCCGACGAGAGCTCGTTCATGCACAAGGTCGGCAGCGACGAGGCGACGTCGTTCCGCATCATGAACCTGGCCCTCGAGGCAGGTGTCAACTTCTGGGACACCGCCGACGTGTACGGCCAGGACGGCCTCAGCGAGCGCGTGATCGGCAAGTGGTTCGCCGACACCAAGCGCCGCGACGAGGTCGTGCTGGCGACCAAGTTTCGCTTCCGCATGAACAAGGGCGCCAACGGCACCGGCGCCTCGCGGCGGCGGATCGTCCGCTGCGTCGACGACTCGCTGCGACGGCTGCAGACCGACCGCATCGACCTCTACCAGATCCACATGCAGGACAGCGACACGCCGGAGCAGGAGACCCTGCGCGCGCTGGACGATCTGGTCCGCGCCGGCAAGGTCCTCTACATCGGCTGCAGCAACTACGCCGCCTACCGCCTGGTCGAGAGCCTCTATACCAGCGAGGCCCAGCGCCTCGAGCGGTTCGTCAGCCTGCAGGCGCAGTACAGCTTGATCGTCCGCGACATCGAGCTCGAGCTGGTGCCGGCGAGCCTGCGCCACGGGCTCGGCATCTTGCCGTGGTCGCCGCTCGGCGGCGGCTTCCTGTCCGGCAAGTTCGAGCGCGGCGCGCCGCCGCCGCCCGGGTCCCGCCTCGACAAGTGGAAGGAGCGGCTCGCCGGCTTCGACACCGACCGCAACTGGCGCACGATCGACGCCGTCAAGGCCGTCGCCGCCGAGCTCGACGCCACCCCGTCGCAGGTCGCGCTGGCGTGGCTGCTTCACAAGCCGGCCGTCACCTCGTGCATCTTCGGCGCGCGCACCGAGGACCAGCTGCGCGACAACCTCAAGGCCGCGGAGCTCAAGCTGTCGCCCGCGCAGGTGCGCGCGCTCGACGAGGCCTCGGCCAGCCCGCTGCCCTACCCCTACGCGATGATCCGCGCCTCCCAGGGCCGCTGGTAGCCCGTTCGCAAGGGACAGGTCCCCGAGGACCTGTCCCTTTCAACATGTCCGAGAGGACCGACTCAGTGCAGCCACTCGTGGCGGCGAGCCCGCTCCTGCAGGGCCTGGACCGAGTCGTTGGTGTAGTCGCCGATGATCTCGCGGACCACCGACTTCTGCAGGGTGGCCCTGGCGACCTCGCGCAGGCGACCGACGAAGTCGGCCGGGGCGGCGATGACCAGGCGGCCGAACTGACGCTGGTGCTGGGCCTGCGTCAGGCGCTCGACGATCTGGCGCACGAACTTGGAGTCTTGCTCCTCGGCCGCGCCGCGGGTCTCGCTGACCAGGTCACGCCGACCTGACGCGCTGCTCGAACCCCCGCGCCGCTCGTAACGGGGACGTTCGGGGCTCTCGAGCGTCTCGATCGGGGTCAACGTGGGCTTCATGCGGGAGCCTTGGACCTCGAAGAGCAGGGCCTGACTGCGATCCGCGACGACGAACCAGGTCGATTCCATTCCGGTACCTCCTCATTTTCGATGCTGGGGCAGGCCGTGAGGCCGTACAAGCCGGGACGGGCCGCCCGGCCGCGTGAACAACCGCGGGGCCCCTGCCGCCCATTCCCGCCCGGCGATCCCCCAGCGCCGCGCCCCCGGCCTCGCGTCGGCGCGGCAAAACTCCGTGACTACGCGTGAATTCCCGGTCCCGGGGGCCTGGCGCGCTTCGTGAGCCGGCGCATCTACGTCGGCCGCCTCACGCACCGCCGCTGCGGGCCCCTGCAGCAGCGCTGCGGGGCCGGGCGCGGCCATAGCGCGGGGGGCGCCGCCAGGGTCCGCGGCGGCCGGCAAAAGCGCGTAGCCGCGTCGGACCGCCCGCGCTATCCTCCCGCCCCTCACGGCGTATGGCGAGCGAGCAGAAGACCGGGATCAACATCGAAGACGAGATGCGTAGCTCCTTCTTGGACTACGCCATGAGCGTCATCATCTCGCGCGCGCTGCCGGACGTGCGTGACGGCCTCAAGCCGGTCCACCGCCGCGTGCTGTACGCGATGGACCAGCTGCGCAACACCCACGCGCAGCCTCACAAGAAGTCCGCGCGCGTCGTCGGCGACGTCATCGGCAAGTACCACCCGCACGGCGACACCTCGGTGTACGACGCGTTGGTCCGCCTGGCCCAGGACTTCGCCATGCGGTACCCGCTGGTCGACGGCCAGGGCAACTTCGGCTCGATCGACGGCGACTCGCCGGCGGCCATGCGTTACACCGAGGTCCGCATGAAGCGGCTCACCTCGGAGCTGCTGGCCGACCTCGACAAGGACACCGTCGACTGGGCGCCCAACTACGACGACAAGGAGTTCGAGCCGACGGTCCTGCCGACCAAGGTCCCGAACCTCTTGCTCAACGGCGCCGTCGGCATCGCCGTCGGCATGGCGACCAACATCCCGCCGCACAACTTGCGCGAGATCGTGGACGCCTGCATCGCCCTGGTCGACGACCCCAAGCTGCCGCCGCGCGAGCTGCTGCAGATCGTCACCGGCCCGGACTTCCCGACCGGCGGGCAGCTCATCGGCCGGGCCGGCATCCGCCAGGCTTACGCGACTGGCCGCGGCAGCCTCACCTTGCGGGCCCGCTGCACCATCGAAGAGGACGAGAAGGGCCGCGAGGCGATCGTCGTCCACGAGATCCCCTACCAGGTCAACAAGGTGCGGCTCATCAGCCACATCGCCGAGCTGGTGCGGGAGAAGAAGCTCGAGGGCATCAGCGACCTGCAGGACTACTCCGACCGCACCGGCATGCGGATCTGGATTCAGGTCAAGCGCGACGCCTCGGCCCAGGTCGTCCTCAACTCGCTCTACAAGAGCAGCGACCTGCAGATCAGCTTCGGCGTCAACATGATCGCCATCGCCGCCGGTCGCCCGCAGGTGCTGAGCCTGCACGAGTGCCTCACGCACTTCCTCGACCACCGCCGCGTCGTCGTCACCCGCCGCTCGCGCTACGAGCTGCGCAAGGCGCAGGAGCGGCGCGAGATCGTCGAGGGCATCGGCGTCGCCATCGACGCGATCGACCGCATCATCGCCCTCATCCGCGCCTCGCCCGACCCGGACGCCGCGCGCGAGGCCCTGTGCGCCGAGCCGCTGCACGGCTTCTCCGGCTTCCTGGCCCGCTGCGGCCGGCCCGAGGCCGAGGTCGAGGCCGCGAAGGGCAAGCCGTACCACCTCCGGCCGAACCAGGCCAAGGCGATCCTCGACATGCGCCTGCAGCGGCTCACCGGGCTCGAGCGCGAGAAGGTCGAGGCCGAGTACAAGGAGCTGAGCGCCACGATCGCGTACCTCGAGAGCATCCTCGGCTCCGACGCGATGCTGATGCAGGTGATCCGCGGCGAGTTGGTCGGCGTGCGCGACGAGTACGGCGACGAGCGGCGCACGGTGATCCTCGACGACGAGTCGGAGATCGAGCCGATCGACCTGGTCGCCGACGAGCCGATGATCGTCATGCTGACGAACAACGGCTACATCAAGCGCCTGCCGGTCGGTGAGTACCGGGTGCAGGGCCGCGGCGGCACCGGCGTCAAGGGCGGCGTCGGCCGCGACGCCGCCGACTTCGTGGTCGAGCTGTTCGAGGCCAGCGCCCACGCGCACGTGCTGATGTTCACCAACACCGGCCGGGTGTTCCGCACCCGCGTGTTCGAGCTGCCGGCCGGCCGCCGCGACCACGCCGGCAAGGCGCTGGTCAACTTCCTCGACCTGCGCGACGGCGAGCGCGTGCTCGGCATGGTCCCGTACCGCGACGCCGACCTCGAGAACAACCAGCTCTACGTCGTGATGTGCTCGCAGCAGGGCTACATCAAGCGCACCGCGCTCGACGAGTTCGCCAACATCCGCTCGACCGGCATCATCGCCGTCACGATCGAGGACGGCGACCAGCTGATCGACGCCCGCCTCACCAACGGCAAGCAGCAGATCATGCTGACCTCGGCCCAGGGCATGGCGATCCGCTTCGTCGAGGACGACGTGCGCCCGATGGGCCGCACCGCCCGCGGCGTGCGCGGCCAGGACCTGCGCGACGGCGACGCCGTCGTCAGCATGGTCGTGCTCGAGCCCGACAGCGCCGGCTCGATCCTCACCATGTGCACCAAGGGCTACGGCAAGCGCACCGCCGCCTCGGACTACAAGGTCCAGAACCGCGCCGGCCTCGGCATCATCACGATCAAGGTCACCGAGCGCAACGGCCCGGTGGTCGGCGCGCTGCCGGTCGAGGTCGACGACCACATCATGGTCGTCACCAGCCGCGGCAAGGTCATCCGCACCACCGCCGCCTCGATCAGCGAGATCGGCCGCAACACCCAGGGCGTCCGCATCATCCGCACCGGCGAAGAGGAGCGCGTGGTCGCCATCGAGCGCATCGTCGACCGCGACGACGAGGCCGGCGAGGAGCTCGTCGAGGCCGGCGAAGCGCCGGTCGGCGACGAGGCCGGCGACGCTGGCGACGGCGAGGGCGGCGAGGAGTAGCCTGTCCCTCCGGACATGTTCTCAAGCACCTGGCCCCGAGGACAGCGATGAGCACCACGCCCGAGTTCTGGACCCAGATCCCCGGTGACGGCCGGGCCGGCGCCAACAGCCGCGCGCTCTTCAACGCCGCCCAGTTCGTCATCCCGGGCGGCGTCAACAGCCCGGTGCGCGCGTTCAAGGCGGTCGGCGGCGACCCGCCGTTCATCCGCGCCGCCCGCGGGCCCTACCTGCTGACGGAGGACGGCGTCACTCTGGTCGACTACGTCGGCTCCTGGGGCCCGGCGATCCTCGGCCACGCCCACCCCGAGGTGGTCGACGCCGTCTGCCGCGCCGCCCGCGACGGCCTGTCCTTCGGGGCATGTTCGGCCGGCGAGGTCGAGTTCGCCGAGCTGCTGTGCCGCGTGGTCCCGGCGCTCAAGGACGGCATGGTCCGCCTGGTCTCGTCGGGCACCGAGGCGACGATGAGCGCCCTGCGGCTGGCCCGCGGCTTCACCGGCCGCAGCAAGATCGTCAAGATCGACGGCGGCTACCACGGCCACGCCGACTTCCTGCTGGTGGCCGCCGGCTCGGGCGCCGCCACCCTCGGCATCCCCGGCTCCGAGGGCGTGCCCGCGGCCACGGTCGCCGACACCCTCACCGTCCCGTTCAACAGCGTCGTCGCCGTCGAGCAGGTGCTCGAGCAGCACCGCGGCGACATCGCCGCCATCATCGTCGAGCCCGTGCCCGGCAACATGGGCTGCGTGCCGCCCGACCCCGGCTACCTGCAGGCGCTGCGCGACGCCTGCACCCGCGAGGGCGTGGTCCTGGTGTTCGACGAGGTGATGACGGGCTTCCGCGTCGCCCTCGGCGGCGCCCAGCAGCGCTACGGCGTCACCCCCGACCTCGTCTGCCTCGGCAAGATCGTCGGCGGCGGCATGCCGGTCGGCGCCTACGGCGGTCGCCGCGACATCATGCAGCACGTCGCCCCGCTGGGCCCGGTCTACCAGGCGGGCACCCTCAGCGGGAACCCGGTCGCGGTCGCGGCCGGCCTGGCGACCCTGCAGATCTTGACCCGCGACGACCCCTACGCCGCCCTCGAGGCCACCTCCGCCGCCCTGGCCGCGGGCCTGTCCGCCCGCGCCGCCAAGGCCGGCGTGCCGGTGGTGATGAACCGCGTCGGCGCCATGTTCACCGGCTTCTTCCGCAGCGGAGAGGTCCACGACTACGACGACGCCAAGGCCAGCGACCTCGGCGCCTTCGCCGAATTCCACCGCGAGATGCTGACCTGCGGGGTCTACCTGGCGCCCTCGCAATTCGAGGCCAGCTTTGTCTCGCTCGCCCACGACGCCGCGGCCATCGAGCACACCCTCGCCGCCGCCGAGGCCGCCTTCGCCGCGGTCGCCCGTCGCTACGGCTAGCGAGGGAGAGATCCGCCCATGACCGAACGCCGCAAGAGAGAGCCGCTGCTCAAGCAGGCGCGGTGGTTCCAGCTCGCCGAGGCCGGCTCGGTCGGCATCGAGATGGCCGTGGCGATCGCCATCGGCGCGTTTGGGGGCATGTACCTCGAGCGTCACGTCACGCACTGGGCCCCGTGGACCACCTACATCGGCCTGGCGGTCGGCATCAGCGCCGCCGGGCTGGCGGTGGTCCGCACCGCCCGCAAGTTCAGCGCCCGCATCGAGGCCGAGGAGCGGGCCGAGGCGCGGGCCGCCGGGGCCAGTCCCCAAAGTCACCAAAGTCACGAGTCGACTGACGATCCCGAGGTCCGGTAGTCGTGGATCCGGCGATCTGGGATCTCGTACGGCGCCGCGTGTATTTGTGGACGCTCACGCTCACCGCGATCGCGGCCGGCCTCGCAGCCGCGCTGGCGGGCGCCGAGCAGGGTTGGAGCGTCGTCGCCGGGGCTCTGATCGGCTTCGTCAACCTCGCCTCGCTCGCGCGGGCCGTGGTGCGCCTGGTGGGCGAGGCGCGGGCCGACCCGCAGCGGCACGCCGGCGGGGGCGGCGGAGCGGTGCTCGCTCTGGTGCGCTGGCCGGTCGCTGCTCTTGCGACCGTCGCCGTCCTTTGGTACATGCCCGGCCGACCTGAGGGGCTCGCAGCAGGGGTCCTGGCGGCATTGGCCGCCTTCTGCCTGGCGGCACTCCACAGCCGCGCCGACCTCTCCCGCGACGATCCCGAACCGGACGCCTGAACATGGGTGATCACGACAGTTGGTACACGCTCCTGATGCCCGAGTTTTGGGCCCACCTGGAGTCCAGCGCCGCCGAGCATCTCGCCCGTGACAAGGCGTTCCTGATCTTCGGTGCCTCGCACTTCACGCTGGTGCACGTCGCCGGCGCCCTCCTCGCCTTCATCATTTTGATCATCGCCGCGCTGCGCTACCGCGCCAGCCTGCAGGACAGTTCGCGCGGGGTGATCCCGCCGCGCAACTTCGGTCTGGCGGCGATGGTCGATGGCTTCGTCGGCGCGGTCTACAACCTCTCGGCCGACGTCATGGGTGAGGAGGACGCCAAGAAGTTCCTCCCGCTGACCGGCACGCTGGCGCTGTTCATCTTCGTCTGCAACATCCAGGGTCTGGTCCCCGGCATGTTGCCGCCGACCGACACGCTGAAGACCAACCTCGTCTTCGCGCTGATCGTCTTCATCGTCTACAACGTCGCTGGCGTGGTGCGGAACGGCTTCGGCTACCTCGCTCACTTCCTCGGCCCGAAGATCGGCGGGTTCCCCTGGCTGTTCTTCCTGTTCTTGCCGATCGAGATCGTCAGCCACCTGGCCCGTCCGGTCTCGCTGTCCTTGCGCCTCACCGGCAACATCGTCGCTGACCACAAGGTCGTCGGCGTGGTCGCCCTGATGGTGCCGCTGCTGGTGCCGCTGCCGTTCCTCCTGCTGGGTACGGTCGTGGCGATCGTCCAGACCCTCGTCTTCACCTTGCTGACCATCATCTTCATCGGCCTCGCCGTCGAGCACGCCGAAGAGCACTGAGCCCCCTGTCCTCGCGGCCCTGGCCGTTTCGGAGCTGTCCCATGCGCAACATCACCAAGATCGCCTCCTTCCTGTTCACCTTCCTCGTCCCCGCGATCGTCCTGGCCGCTCCCGCTGGTGCTGCCGAGACCTCCGGCTCCGAGCGCTCGATCTACGGCTTCGCCATGGCGATCGCCATCGGCCTCGCCGCGCTCGGCGGTGGCCTGGGCCAGGGTCGCGCCGTCGCGGCCGCCCTCGAGGGCATCTGCCGCAACCCGAACAGCGCCGGCAAGGTCCTCGTCCCGATGCTCCTCGGCCTCGCCTTCATCGAGTCGCTGGTCATCTTCGCCCTCATCATCGCCTTCACCCTCGGCGGCTACGTCGCCCCGACGATCGGCGGCTGAGCAGCCCCGAGCCGCTCCGGCTCTTCGGCCTCCACGAGCCCCTCGGACCTCGCGTCCGCGGGGCTTCGTGTTTAATTCAGGCCTGACTTTTCGCGCATGTCCGATGCGACATGTCCCATCGGACATCGCGGTCGACCTGCGCATCAGGAATGATCCCCCGGCGCACCCCGCCGAGCTGACCGCCGCGACCACGCCCTCGTCGTCGCCCGCCTCCCGCTCGTCGCGCCACGACAACGCCCTCGTCGTCGCCCGCCTCCTGCTCGTCGCGCCGCGCCGACCCCTCGTCGTCGCCAGGCTCCCGCTCGTCGCGCCGCGACGACGCCCTCGTCGTCGCCAGCCTCCCGCTCGTCGCGCCGGGACGAACGCCTCGTCTCGCCGGAACGAACGCCGAACTTTTCGCGAGAAAGCGTCTGTTCGGCGGCCAGCCCTGGCCGACGAACAGGCGCCGCCGATCGCCGCCTGGGCGTCCCTCGCAGCGGAGCCGAGGACGGCGGTCGGGCCTCTCACGGCTGCAGCCGTGCTCGGGGTTCGGGGGAGGGTCGGCGACGAATACGAGACAGGATGGCCGCGAGGAACGAGCGTCCATCCAGACGCTGAACTCGTCGCCGACCCTCCCCCGGACCCCTTGCGAGGCGCAGTCGGCAATATGCGAAGCAGCCTGCCCCCCTCGAGCGAGCTCAGTAGGGACTGGGCATCTCGCTCTTGCGGTCCGCCCCCGCCACCGACCGCTCGATGTACTCGATGATCGAGTCCGCCACATCGATCTCGGTCGTCCGCTCGATCCCCTCGAGCCCTGGCGAAGAGTTCACCTCGAGCACCACCGGACCGCGGCGGCTGCGGAGGATATCGACCCCTGCCACCTTCAGTCCCAGGATCGCGGCGGCGCGGACCGCCGTCGAGCGTTCCTTCGGCGTCAGCTTGATCTTCGTCGCCTTCCCGCCGCGGTGGAGGTTCGAGCGGAACTCGCCTGGTGCGCCCTGGCGCTTCATCGCTGCCACCACCCGGTTGCCGATCACGAACGCCCGGATGTCCGCGCCTTCGGCTTCCTTCACGAACTCCTGGACCAGGATGTTCACGTCGAGCCCGCGGAACGCCTCGATCACGCTGCGAGCGGCTGCCGGCGTATCGGCCAGCACCACCCCGATCCCTTGCGTCCCCTCGAGCATCTTCACCACCACTGGTGGTCCGCCGATCACCTCGAGCAGGCCCTCGATGTCCTTGATCGAGTGGCCGAACCCCGTGATCGGCAGCCCGATGCCTTTCGCCGCCAGGATCTGCATCGTCCGCAGCTTGTCGCGCGAGCGCGAGATCGCCTGCGAGCGGTTCGGCGTGAACACCCCCATCATCTCGAACTGGCGGACCACCGCCGTCCCGTAGAACGTATTGGAAGCCCCGATCCGCGGGATGATCGCGTCGACATCGCGCAGGTCTTCGCCGTGGTAGACCACGTGGGGTCGGCTCGACGTGATGTTCATGTAGCAGCGCAGGTAGTCGACCACCTGCACCTCGTGCCCGCGATGCTCGGCCGCCTCGCGCAGGCGGCTGGTCGAGTACAGCGACCCGTCACGCGACAAGATCGCGATCTTCACGACACCCTCCGCAGCTTGTGACCGCAGCAGAAGCTCCGCTGTGGGTCGACGAGGAAGCGCCCGCGCACGGCTTCGCGTCCGAGCAGCATACGAAAGCCGAGCAGCGCTCGGTTGGACAGCGTCAGCTCCACGTCGAACTCGAGCGAGCCGACGCGGATCGGCGTCTGCACCACGGGTCGCAGCTCGCTGTGGCCGCCGGAGGTCCGGACCACGCGCTCGTCGACCATCATCGCCTCCGACACCACGGCGTCGCCGTCGTGGTTCTGATGCGGATGGACGCGGAAGCGGACCCTCGCGTTCGGCAGCTTTTCGACGCCAAACGCGTGCAGAGCGGAGGTACGGGCCCCGGTATCGACCTTGACCTTGAGCGCGCCGATCCCCAGATCGGGCAACGCCACCCACTCGCGCCAACCGAGCACCACCAGGGCATCGACCCCGAGCGTCGTCATCACCACCACTCGCTTCACCTCGTCGGCGCGTGCGCCAGGGCTAACGCTTGCCGAACTCGATGATACGGTCAAGCACACGCCCCCCGGCGCGACCGTAGCGCGCTGCGGGGGGCGTGCGACCTCACGCTTTTTGGTGAGGTGGTGACTGTGTCTGCTCACTCGTCGGCGAACTCGACATCTTCGCCGTGCGTGTCACACGGACCGAGCTCCTCGGGCTCGGCTGCGAGCGCGTCGGAGGCCGGGGCGGGGACCTCGCCTGCGTGCGTCGGGCGCGGCCGGATCGTCAGCCCCTCGCGGGCGCCGAGGCCTTCCGTGTGAGTGAACACGAGCGGGTTGCGGAGCTCCTTCAGCCCCTCCGGGCGCTGGTGCGGCCGGTGCGTCAAGAGCCGCTCGTCGGTCAGCTCGAGCGGACCTGCCTCGAGCTCCGCATCGAGCGCATCGAGCTCCTCGGCGGACATCACCTCGAGGTCCTCGACCGTCACACCGAGCGACTCGTAGGTCGCGGCATCGTCACAGCCGGGGGCGACGACGGTCGCGGCGGTGAGAGCGGTGAGGGTGAGCGTGCGGATACGGGTGAAGATCGACATGGCCGGGAATCCTTTTGTGGTCCGCTGCTGGACCGGGATGCCGCCCCCTTTACAATCCTCGCGCCGTCGCGTTTCTCCTTGAAATTATTCAATTTCGCAGCGGAGCACCGATCGCCGCCGCAACACCCGTCGCCAGCGCTGCGGCCTGCCGCCGGCTACTCCGGTTGCCACGCGCGGCTCGCCGCCGCCGTGAACTCGGCGCGCCAGACCGGTCCGTGCACCAGCAGCTCGAACGCCGCCGCTGCGAGCCCGAGCCCGAGCGCCACCAGCAGCCCGAGTCCGAGCGGCGCTGGCAGGCGCGAAAAGGGCGCCGTCAGCACGCGCAGCCCCGGGATGAGCACCCCTGCCGCCGCCAGGTAATTGGCGAAGCCCATGCCGAACGAGAACCCGACGAACCACAGCAGCCGCTGTTGCGGCGGCCAGCCTGTCGGCGCCCGCGGGTCGACGATCCCCAGCGACACGTCGAACGCCTGCAGCGTCACCAGCCCGACGTACGTGAGCGCCAGCGCGAACGTGTAGCGCACCGGCCGCGAGTCGATCGCCATCCACCGCGGCATCCGGCGCGCGTGCTCCCCGTAGTCGAGGCGCCCCTCGAGCGCGCCGGCGACCAGCAGCAGCGGGAAGCAGGCCCACAGCATCGCCGCGTGGGCCTGCGCCGGGATTTGCCCGCCGAAGCCGTCGAACCGCGACAACACCATCGCCGCGAACACCAGCGCGAACAGCCAGAACAGCGGCGCCACCGCGGCCGGCGCCAGGTCTTGCTTGCGGGCCACCGCTCACCCCGTCCGTCGGTTCATCGTCCGCCGCGTCGGGTACGGCAGCCCGGCCGCCGCGCGCAGCCCGGCGCAGATCTCGAGCGCGTCGCCTGGCCGCCACTTCATCGGAAACCCCACGCACTGCGTCGGCTTGAGCGCGTGCACCTCGCAGGTGTTCTCCGGCGTCAGGTACACGCACGAGCGCAGCGCGTCCCCCTGGTCGATCAGACAGGTCGCCCCGTCCTCGCGCCGAACCGTATAACGGGCCAGGTACGCCGCTTCCTCCAGCCCCGCGTGGGCCGCCAGCCGCGTCACGTCGTCCGCCGTCAGGACCACGTCGCCGTCGCCGCGGCAGCAGTTGCCGCAGCGATGGCACGCGAACTCGGACACCTCGTAAGGCCACTCGCTCTCGGGGGGCGCCGCCATCGGCCGGACTATCGCCGCGCTCGCCGCCCGCGTCGAGCCCCCGCTGCGCCGCCTCGCTCACCCCGCGTCGAGCCTCCGCGGCGCCGCCACCGGCCGATCGCCGCCGCGCTCGTCGCCCGCGTCGAGCCCCCCGGGCGTGGCATCATCCGGGCGTGCTGCCTCGCCTGCTCCTCGCCAGCGCCATCCTCTCCGCCTGCGCCGCGAGGCCGGCGCCGCCGCCCCAGCCCGCGGCCGTATGTCCGGTCCCCGAGCGCGACGCCCCGCTCGTGCGCGCCGCCGACCTGTCCCCGGAGACAGCCGCCGCCGAGGCCCTCCTCCTGCGCAACGCCCGGCTCATCGACGGCAGCGGCGGCGCCCCGCAGCTCGGCGTCGACATCCTCCTCAAGGCCGGGCGGATCGCCGAGATCGGCAAGGGCCTCGCCGCGCCTGCTGGCGCCGCCGTCATCGACCTCGGCGGCCGCACCCTCCTGCCCGGCCTCATCGATGCCCACACCCACCTCCTCGGCCACATGCCCGCCTCGCACGCCGAGGCCGTCATGCTCGAGGTCCAGGAGAGCGACGCCGACCTCGCCTTGCGCGGCGTCGCCCACGCGCGCGCCACCTTGCTGGCCGGCTTCACCACCGTGCGCGACGTCGGCGGCACCTTCGCCATCCGCAGCCTGCGCGACGCCATCGCCGCCGGACGGATCGCCGGCCCGCGGATCGTCGCTGCCAACCACGCCATCGGCATCACCGGCGGCCACTGTGACGACACCAACGGCCTGCGCCCCGAAGTCTTCGGCGGCCCGCCCGACTTTCGCGCCGGCATCGCCGACGGCCCCGACGACGTGCGCAAGGCCGTGCGCCACCAGATCAAGCTCGGCGCCGACGTCATCAAGGTCTGCGCCACCGGCGGCGTGCTCAGCTCCGGCGACGGCGTCGGCGACCCGCAGCTCACCCCGGCCGAGCTCACCGCCATCGTCGACGAGGCCGCCCGCGCCGGGCGCAAGGTCGCCGCGCACGCCCACGGCACCGAGGGCATCAAGGACGCCGTGCGCGCCGGCGTGCACAGCATCGAGCACGGCAGCCTGCTCGACGCCGACGCCATCGCCCTCATGAAGAAGAAGGGCACCTTCCTCGTGCCCACCGTCTACGTCGGCCGCGTCGTCGAGCAGGCCGCCGAGACCGGCAAGCTCGCGCCCGACAGCGCCGCCAAGGCCCGCTTCATCGCCCCGCGCATGCGCGACAGCTTCGCCCGCGCCGTCAAGGCCGGCGTCAAGATCGCCTTCGGCACCGACGCCGGCGTCTTCCCCCACGGCGACAACGCCCGCGAGTTCGCCGTCATGGTCGACCTCGGCATGGCCCCCAAGGACGCCATCGTCGCCGCCACCCGCAGCGCCGCCGAGCTGCTCGGCCTGCGCGACCTCGGCCAGGTCAAGCCCGGCTTCATCGCCGACCTGCTCGTCGTCGACGGCGACCCCCTCACCGACATCCGCGTGCTCGAGCGCCCCGCGCTGGTCGTCCAGGGCGGTCGTCCCGTGCGGCCACCCGCCTGGTGATACCGAGCCTGCGGGTCGTCCAGGGCGGTCGTCCCGTGCAGCCATCCGCCTGTTGATGATGCCCCGAGCGTGCAGGAGGCCGCGCGCGCGTCGCCCAGGGCCGTCGTCCCGTGCAGCCGCCGCCTGAGCACGCCCCGAGCGTGCAGGGGCGCCCCGCGCGAGTCACCGGGCCGGTCGTCCCGTGCGGCCGCCCGCCTGGTGATGTGCCAAACTTCGCGCGCGTGCACTCCCTCCCGCGCGACCTCAGCCTGCGGCTCGACCCCATCGGCGACCCGTTGCCCGACCCCGCGCCGCTCCGCCACGCGGCAGTGCTCGCCCCGATCTTGATCGAGGAGACCCCCGGCGACGGCCCCCGCCTCCTCCTCATCGAGCGCGCCGGCAACCTGCGCAACCACCCCGGCCAGATCGCCTTCCCTGGCGGCAAGCCCGACCCCGAGGACCGCGACCTCGTCGCCACCGCCCTGCGCGAGGCCTGGGAGGAGGTCGCCCTGCCGCCGGAGCGGGTCACCATCCTCGGCCGCCTCAGCCCCGTCCCCGTCCCCACCGGCTACCTCATCATCCCCTTCGTCGGCCTCGTCGACGGCCCCTTCGTCCCCACCCACGCCGAGGCCGAGGTCACCGCCGTCCTCATGCCGTCCTTCCGCCGCGTCGCCGACCCCGCCCTCTACCGCTTCGCCGGCGAGCGCGAGTGGCAGGGCCAGCGCTACGAGCTGCACGAGTTCCAGATCCACGAACCCCCGCTGTGGGGCGCCACGGCCCGCATCGTCTACGACCTGCTGCAGCGCCTCGACCTCGCCCCTGCCCGCCCGCCCGAGGCGCCGTGATGCCGCCTGTCCCCAAAGACAGGGATTCACTGGATCTCTCTGCGACCTCCCACGCGCCGAAGGGACTCGCTTCGGACCCGCCGGGCAGCGCACAACCTGTCCCCGAGGACACCTCACTCGCCCCCGCCGTCTCACCTGTCCCCGAGGACACCTCACTCACCCTCACCCCTGCGATCCTCGCCCGCCTCGCCGCCGTCGCCGAGGCGAGCGGCCTATTAAAACTCGGCGTCGTCCGCCTCGACCATCCTGGCTTCGTCCCTGCGCGCGCCGCTCTGGACGCCTACGTCGCCGCCGGCAAGGCTGGTGACATGGACTTCATCCCGCGCACCCTCGACCTGCGCAAAGATCCGTCCGGCATGCTCCCTGGCGCGCGCACCATGCTCGTCGCCGCCGTCCCTTACGGCGGCGAGCCGGGCCCGATCGCCCGCTACGCCCGCACCGTCGACTACCACACCGTCGTCCACCAGCGCCTCATCGCCCTCGAGGCCGCCCTGCACGCCGAGCTCCCCGGCGTACGCAGCCTGATCTGCGTCGACACCAAGCCCGTCCTCGAGCGCAGCGCCGCCGCCCTCGCTGGCCTCGGCTTCATCGGCAAGCACGGCTGCCTCATCGTCCCTGGCCTCGGCAGCTACGTTCTGCTCGGCGAGCTCCTCTGCACCGCCGACTGGTCCGAACCACCTCCCTCCGCCCCGCCCCGGGGCGTCCCGTGGGACGCTTGCGGCGCCTGCACCCGCTGCCTCGACGCCTGCCCCACCGCCGCCTTCGACGCCCCTGGCCAGCTCGACCCCCGGCGCTGCCTCAGCTACCTCACCATCGAGCACCGCGGGCCTGTCCCCGAGGACATGTCCGAAAAGTTCGGCGAGCGCCTGGCCGGCTGCGACGTGTGCCAGGAGGTCTGCCCCTACAACGCCGGCCTCGGCCGCAATGCGCGGATCCCCACGGTCGCCTGGCTCCCGCCCGCGCCCCGGCCCGCGCCCACCGTCACCGCCATGGCCGCGCTCGGCGGCGCCCAGTACCGCGGCTTCGTCCGCCACACCGCCCTGCGGCGAATCCCCCACCGCCTCATGCGCCGCAACGCCCTGCTCGCGCTCGGCAACCGCACCGGCGCCCCCGACCCCGACGAGCGCCACGCCTTCGCCGCCGGCCTGCTCGAGCCCGACTCACGCGTCCACGACGCCGCCCGCTGGGCCGCCGCCCGCCGCGGCCTCGACGAGCAGGCCCTGACCCCCGAGCTCGAGCAGATCCGCCGCGAACGCGAGGCAGCAGCCGCCGCCGCCCTCGCCGCCGCCGAGGCCCGCGAGCAGGAAGACGACTGACTCCCGGCGCCCGTCGTCTTTCAAACTTTATGACATGTCCTTGAAGACATTGTCGGAAGGACATGCTCCCAAGAACATGTCCTTCACGCCATCTCTGTGAACCACACCTACAACTGCCTCATCCCCGCGCCGCCTGCCCCGGCCTCATCGCCGCAGCCCTGCTGACCGACGTCCCTTCGGACAGCCTCAGCTCCGCCCCGCCAGCCACGCCGTCATCGCCGCGTGCCCGCTGCGCAGCGCCGCCGGTCCCGCGTCGAGGCGGAACGGCGTCACTCGCGGCAGGTCGTCGACCATCAGCACCTTGCGGCCTGGCCCATCGGACAGCCCGTGCGGCACCCCGGCCGACAGCCCGCGCCACGGGCTGCGCGAGCGCAGCGCGTGGTGGAGCGCTCGCTCGCCCGGCTTCAGCGCGCACAGCCCCAGCCGGTCCGCCACCCCGCCGTCGAGCAGCAGTCGGCCCTCGTGGCGCAGCGGGCGGAACATCAGCGGCACCGTGCACGACGCCTGGATCGCCGGACCCAGCGGCCCCTGGTCGACCGCCCGGACCCGGCGCGAGCCCACGTCGTAGACCACCGCCGCGAACGGCAGCCGGCAGTCCTCCACCTTGCGGACCCCGCGGTCGTCGAGCAGCGAGCGCAGCTTCGCCGCGAACTTCCCGCCCTTGAGCAGCCCCCCGAGCGGCAGCCCCGGGTCCCAGAAATCGGCCCGACGCAGGCGCAGCAGCTCCTCCGCCAGCTCGGTCGCCGACAGCCCCGAAGCCCACAGCCCGCCCGCCAGCGCCCCCGCGCTCACCCCCACGATCCGCCGCGGCGAAAGCCCGGCCTCCTCGAGCGCCTGCAGCACCCCCGTGTGGGCGAAGAAGCCGAAGAACCCGGCCGACAGGGCCAGCGTGAACGGCTCGGCGGCCAGCCACTCGCGATTGGAGGCGTGCGTCATGGATGACTCAAGGGACATGTGCGTACAGCAACGCCAGGACACGATAGCCGGCCACCAGCTCCTCGGGAAGCCCGGACCCTGGCAGCCCGCGAGCGCGCGCCTCGGCGAACAGCTGCGCCAGCGCCAGCGAAGCGGCCGCGAACAGCGCGTCGTGCGATGCCTCCTCTGCCAGCGCGCGCTGGATCTCCGCGTTGCGGCGCCCCAGCTCCACCGACCACGCTCGCCCCTCCACGTTGCCCAGTCGCGCCGCCTGCCACGACAGGATCGCCCCCTCCACCGCCACCGGCCGCACCAGCGCCTGCTTCAACAACCCCTCGAACCCGCGCGGCCCCGCGGGCAGCCGGCGCAGCGGGTGCTGCTTCAGCGACTGCGCGCACATGTCCGCAAGGGCATGTCCTTCGATACCTGTCCGTTCGCGCATAAACTCTGCGACAGGTGAGCCCGGCGCCGCGCAGCGCTCGCGGAACGCGTCGAGCCCGGCCCGTTGCGGCGAGCCCGGCGCGTGCAGCAGCCGCTCGCGCAGCGCCGTGCGGACCACCTCGCGGGCCAGCCCCTTCACCTGCGCCGCCAGCCGCTCGCTGCCCGCCCGCGCCCCTTCGCGCGTCAGCGCCAGGCGCCCGCCGATCCAGTCGAGCGGCGGCGGCAGCTCGACATCGCTGATGTGCAGCCCTCCGCCCCACACCGCGATCTTGGCCGGCCCTGCCTCCACCCGCAGCGCCCCCAGGCCCAGCGCGTCGGCCACCGGCAGCACCGCCAGCGGCGGCCCGGCCCCGCCCGCGCGACGCAGCGGCGCCCGGCTCGGCCGCGCGTGCATCGTCGCCGTCCCCGTCGCCGCCGCCGCCAGCGGGTGCCCGGCCGCGTGCAGCAGCCGCGCCTCGCCCGGCGTCACCAGCAGCACCGGCCCCGCCAGCGCCCGCGTCCCCGACCCCGGCGGCAGCAGCCCCAGCCCCTCCGTCCGCGCGTCCGAGCGCGACACCATCCGCACCGGCTCGAGCGTGCGCGGGTCGTAGCGGATCCACAGCGGCGCATCGATCACCTCCGCCACCGGCAGCCCCAGCCCCTCCGCCACCAGCAGGTGCGCCCGCAGCTCCGCCCGCAGCCGCGGCGGCTTCGGCGATGCCAGCGCCTGCTCGATCGCACCTGGCCCGAGGACCAGCCGCCGCTGCGCCTCCGCCGGCCCCGGCAGCAGGTGCCCCTCCGGCGTCGTCGGCATGTCCCAGAGGACAGCTGCCCCGATCACCCGCTCGCACAGCGCCCGGCCCTCGCGGCTCAGCGCCCACGGCTCGTGGAGTGGGTCGCGCGAGCGGAAGGTCGTCCAGCGCTGCTTCGGATCTTCGACCACGATCCCGCCGACCTCGCGGCAGCGGACCAGCGCCTGCTGCAGCGTCACTGGCTGCCCCGCCATGTCGTGCCCGACCTTCAGCGCCAGCAGCGGTGACTCGTCCCACGCCAGCTCCGCCAGCTCCGCCCCGCCCGGCTCGCGCCGCGGCCGGTAGCGCACCGCCAGCCCTGCCCCCGTCAGCGCCCCCGCCTGCGCCCGCACCAGCGGCAGCTCCCACGGGCTCTCGTGGGCCAGCGCCGGCGCCAACAGCCCGGCGATCGCCCGCTGCGCCGCCGCCTTGCAGCTGTCCGCGATCGCGTTCAAGAGCCCCTTCTCGGCCCGCAGCCCGTCGATCGTCAGCGCCTCGGGCGTCTCGCCGACCAGCTTGGCCACCAGCGTCACCCCGGCGATCGTGCGCCCCGCCTCGCGCACGTGGGCCACCCGCCGCTCGTGGAACAGCAGCGCGATCGCCCCCTCCTCGGCCGACGCGAACCGGTGCACGAACGCCTCCAGCGTCAACTGCACCCGCCCCGCCGGCGTCATCACGCTCGCCTCCGGCCCCATCGCCACCTGGCTCGAAGGCAATGAACTTTTGAACAGGTTTGAAAGGTCAGCTCGCTCGAACTGCGGGCTCTCGCCGAGCGCTCGCGCCGGCACCGGCCGCGCCTCTGGGATCGCCTTCTGCAGCAGCGCCAGCTCCGACGGCCACAGCGCGAACACCCGCGCCCGGATCGCCTCCGGCACCGACGACGCCTGATGCGGCCACACGTACACCAGATCGCGGCCCTGACGGCAGCGCTGCGCCACCTGCTCGAGCGGCGCCGGCCGGCCCGACACTGTCGGCACGTGGCGCAGCTCGCTCGGCCACTGGACCGCGAACCCGGCCGCGCTCGTGTCCGGGAAGCTGTGCGCCCGCGCGTCGAGCAGCCACGCCGCCAGCAGCTCGCAGCCGGCGTCGATCGCCACCGACGCCTCGTCCGCCGTCAGCCGGATCCGCGGACAATCGATCCACCCCGCGAACTCGGCCGGCGTCAGCCCCAGGCGGGTCAGCGCCGGCGCCAGCGACACCAGCCGCACCCCCTCGCGCACCAGCCATGGCCCGCCCTGCTGCGGCGCCCAGCCCCACGTCCCGATCGGCGCCTCGGCGGTCCCGAGCGCCACCTCGAGCCCCGGCAGCGGCCGCCCCAGCCGGAGCCACGAGCTCGCCTTCTCGCTCGGCTCCGCCCCCGGCAGCGCCGCCAGCCACAGCTCCGTCAGCGCCGCCTCCGCGCTCGCCTGGCGCGCCAGCCAGCTCGTCAGCCGGCGCCCGAAGCCCGGCCGCGGCCACTGCAGCTCGACCTCGAACGCCTGCGGCAGGCAGCGCCCCGCCGACCGCTGCTCGCCGTACGGATCCTGCCCCGCCGCGAAGCTGTCCTTACGGACATATCGCACCGCCCCCGCCGAAGTCCGCACCTCGACCGCCACCGGCGACCCTGCCAGCGCCTCGTTGACCCCCGCTCCGACCAGCCGGCGCCACGCCGCGAACTGCCCCATCGCACATGTCCCTTCGGACATGTCCGAATCACCCTCCGCCGCCGCCAGCACCAGCCCGCGCAGGTCGACCCCCGTGAAATCGAAGCCGCCCGTCGCGAACGTCAGCGTCAGCGTGCGCAGCTCGCCCTGCTCCTGCTCCTTGGCGAAGCCACGCGCCCCGCTGGCCACCGCGTTGGCCGCCCGCACCAGCGGCTGCGTGAAGTGCCACGCCCCTGGCCGCGGCAGCTCGCGCAGGCGCAGCACCGCCTCCGTGCGCGCCACCGTGAACGCCCGCAGCGCCCCGCCCTCGCCCTCGCCCCGGCGGATCCGCGCCAGCGCCAACGCCACGCTCGGGTGCAGCTCGCTCATCCGCACGCCCTCGCTCGCCGCCCCGCCACGGCCGTCAGTCTACCGCAACTCCGCCCCGTCACTCGCACACGAGCGGCCCGGCCACGCACTTGAGCTGCTGCGTATCGACGAGGATATACGGTCGCAGGCACCCCCACGCCGCGCTCGCCGTGTTCTGCCCCCTGCAGAGGGCGAACACCTTCCCTGACTCCAGCCATAGCGCCGCCTCGGCGTACTCATAATTAAAGTCCTCGACCACCTCCCGGCGCGAGATCACGAACTCGCCCGCGATCTCGAGCGTCACTCGATCGGAGCCGAGCACCGGCCAGCTCAGCTCGAACGAGACCTCGCCGATCACGCGGTCGCGCAGCGCCTCGATCAGGCAGTGGACCCGCGACAGATCTTCCGTGCTGACCGTCTCTTCCGACTCCGGCGGGCCCTCGAACGAGAACAGCCCCGCGACCCCGTTCGACGGGCACACCACCGTCGTGTGGCCGCACGTGAACTGGACCGGCAACCCCTCCTCTTCCGGGCGCTCGGACGTCTCGAACTCGAGGCACGACCCGCCGGTCGTCGTATCACTCGTCGTCGTATCACTCGTCGACGTCGTGCTCGTCGGCGCCGTGCTCGTGTTCGTGCCCGTGCCCGTGCTCGTCGTCGTGCTCGAGGTCTCCGTCGTCCCGTCCGTCGTCGTCGTCGCCGCCGGCAGCGGCCCGCAGGCCAACCCGCTCCCCATCAACGTACCGACGAGCATCACCAGGTTCGACCTCTTCGCGATCGTGTGCACGGTCCCGCGACTGTCGCACGCCCCAACTCCGCGCGCCATCTTGCGACCTCGCGCAGCGCGACCTCAGCCCGCCCGGCCGAGCCCTGCGTCGATCGCCTCTGCCACCCGCTCCGGCGGAGGCCCCTCGCTCAGCTGCGCGCGGATCGCCAGCGCCAGCCCGCGTCCCGCCGCTCGCGGCTCGGCCGGATGGCTCTTCGCCGCCGCCCGCAGCAGTGGTTCACCGGCGTCGAGCCACAGCGGCGTCGCCCGCCAGCACGCCCCCGCCAGCGGCTGACCTGTCCACAAGACCAGCACCCCCTCCGGGCTGCGGCCCAGCTCCACCCCCACGCCGCCGCGCGGCGACTCGCTGCCTGGCTCCGTCCCCACCCGCAGCTGCACCGGCGCCCCCGCGGCCTGCAGCCCGGCCTCGACCGCCGCTCGCAGCGGCTCTGCCTCGCCCGCCGCCTCGCCGACCAGCGCGCAGCAGCGGCCGAGCTCGGCCAGCGTCAGACCTGTCCCTTCGACCAGGCGCCCCAACCACTCGAGATCGCCCGCCTCCGCCGCCAGCACCGGCACCCCGGCCGCCCCGGCCGCCGCCAGCAGCCGCTCCGTCGCCGCCTCGTTCGTCCCCGGCGGCGCCCACAGCAGCGGCCGCCCTGCGGCTTGCAGCTGCCCCAGCGTCAGCGCCCGCCCCCCTGCCAGGTCGCGCAGCACCGGCCGCCCGCTTAGGCTCGCGCCGAGGTGGCCGCGCTCGCGGGCCAGGTGCGCGTGCAGGTACGCGTAGTGGTCGTGGCGCGCGCGCGTCCACGGCCCCGGCTCGGCCGCCGCCTCGGCTGTCCTTTCGACCAGGCGCTCGCGCAGCCCCGCGATCGCCTGCGCGATCTTCCCCAGCACCGCCGCGCGGCCCGGGTCGTCGACCACCTTGTCGCGCGCCATCGTCGTGCGCAGGTTCGGCGAGTCGGCCCAGACTTGCAGGTGCTCGAGCGTCGGCCCTGGCGGCGGCTGCAGGTCGGCCAGCAGATCCGCGGCTGTCCCTTGAGACAGCACCAGACCGCGCCGCAGCATCACCGCCGCCGGCGGGACCGCGAACGCCACGTGGATCGCCCCGTCGGCCTGGGCCTCCACCGCCGCCAGCGCCCCTGGCGGCGCCGGAGCGTCCTGGATCAGCTCCGGACCCTCGCCGCCGGCCACGTCCTCGAACGACAGCTCGAGCCTGCAGAACCGGCACCAGCGCCACAGGCTGTCGCGCACCGCCTCGGCGATCGGGCCGCGCTCGGGCGCCCGGCCGCGGCGCAGCAGCGTCACCGTCGTGCCCTCGAACGGCTCCGCCAGCGCGCGCTTGTCGAACCGGCGGTCGGCGTAGAACGTCAGCTCCCACGCCTCGCCCGCGCGGCCCGTCTGGACCACCACCGCCTCGGGCTGCCACGCGAACACGCTGACGAAGCCGATGCCGAACCCGCCGGCCATCGTGCGGTCGTCGGCCTTGGTCGACGCGAACAGCCGCGTCAGCCCGCCGTCGACGATCGCCTCGTCCATGCCCGCGCCGGCGTCGGCCACCCGCAGCTCGAACACCACCTCGTCGGGGTCGGCCGACTCGCCCGGGTGGACGTCGAGCGCCACCTCGGCGCGGTCGCTGCCCGCGTCGAGGGCGTTCTGGACCAGCTCGCGCAGGAAGTCGTACGGCCCCTCGAACTGCGCGACCAGTCGGTCGAGCAGCGCGGCGACGTCGCTCACGCTCGCCCGACCTGTCGTTTGGGACCTGTCCGTGAGAACATGTCCTCAGTCACTCATGTCTCTTCGGCCAGCAGCGCCGCCAGCTCCGGGTCGGCCGCCAGCAGGCCGCGCACGTCGCCGGCGATGTCGAGCTCGAGCGGCGAGTTGACGGCCGGGCGCCCGCGCAGGCCCCAGATGCGCTTCGACTGGTAGCGGACCGCCCCGAGCGGGTCGCCGTGCAGCATGATGCAGCTGTCGAGGCCGGCGTCCGGCTCGCACGTCTCGGTGCGGATCTTCACGGACTTGTCGTCCTGCAGCAGGCGCATGTGGGCCCGGCCCTCGTGCTCGTCGGGCTGCCACTCGAACAGCTCGAACGAGCCCCGCAGCAGCGAACCCTTGTAGAGCGCGCCGAATTGGCGCCGGCCGCGGGCCTCGAACACCACCAGGGCGCCGACGGTGTCGCCCGCCTTCTTGGGCACCTGGGTCAGCCACACGCGGTTCGTGAGCGGCAGCCGGTCCTCGGCGTCCTCTCCGCCGCACGCGGCCATGGGTGTCAGGGAGACCCCGAAAAGCGCCAGGGTCGCAGTTTGCAGAGTGCGCGTAAAGCTGGTCACGGTGCGCTATGGTCGCAACAGTCATGGTTCGTCGCAAGCGTTCCGCAACAGTTCCCTGCTTTGGCCCGTTGCTCGTGCTCGGGGCCGCTATCGCGGCAGCCGGCTGCGAAGGAGGCGCCGGCAAGGCCTCCCCAACTCCTGCCGTCGCGAGCAAGTCCGAGAGCAAGTCCGACGCGCCCAAGAAGAAGGCGAGCCGGCCGGTGCCCTCGGCCGCGCAGCTGCTCGATACCGCCAAGAAGTACTTCGCGCCGCTGCCCGCCTCCGCTGATTCGCCGAACAACCCGATCACCCTCGAGAAGGTCGCGCTCGGCCGGATCCTCTACTACGACACGCGCCTGTCGAAGAACCACGACCTGTCGTGCAACAGCTGCCACAAGCTCGACGAGTACGGCGTCGACCACGAGGCGACCTCGCCCGGCCACAAGAAGCAACGCGGCGAGCGCAACACCCCGACCGTCTACAACGCGGCCATGCACATCGCCCAGTTCTGGGACGGCCGCGCCACCGACGTCGAGGACCAGGCGCTCAAGCCGGTGACGAACCCGGTCGAGATGGCGCTGGCCGACGAGGCCGCCTGCGTCAACTCGGTCAAGTCGGTGCCCGGCTACGCCGACCTGTTCAAGGCCGCCTTCCCGGCCGACCCCGACCCCTGCAACCCGCGCAACATCTCGCTGGCGATCGGCGCCTTCGAGCGCGGCCTGGTCACCCCCGCGCCGTTCGACGACTTCCTGGGCGGCAACATGACCGCGCTCAGCTCCGACGCCCTCCGCGGCCTCGAGCTGTTCATCGAGCTCAACTGCGTCAGCTGTCACACCGGCCCGACGCTCGGCGGCACGATGTACCAGAAGCTCGGCGCCGTGAAGCCGTACGAGTCGAAGGACGTCGGCCGCTTCAAGGTCACCAACAAGCCCGAGGACAAGTTCGTGTTCAAGGTCCCCGGCCTGCGCAACGTCGCCAAGACCGCGCCCTACCTGCACGACGGCTCGGCCAAGGAGCTCGGCGACGCGCTCGACGTCATGGCCGAGTACCAGCTCGCCAAGGGCAAGCTTTCGGACGAGGAGAAGACCTACCTGATCGCCTTCCTCGACAGCCTCACCGGCAAGATCGACATGGACTACATCAAGCTGCCGGACCTGCCGATCAGCGGCCCCGACACCATCAAGCCCGACCCGAACTGATCGGAACGTCGCGCCCGCCGAGTCCCGCGCAGCAGCCCATGCCGCGCGGGACTCTTCGTCTTCGTGGCATCGGCCCGGCCGACGGGCCGCCGGCGAGCCTGCAGCGACCCGCTGCAACCGGTTCGATCACGCGCGTCGCCACCGAGGACATACCCTGTCCTCGAGGACACATTGTTCATCGCCCCTGGACGCGGGCCCGCAGCCCGCGAGCCCGAGCCCGTCCGCGCGACATGTCCCTTCGAACATATGCCATCCATGCCGTGACCGCGGCATCGCTGTCACACTTGACCCCCCTCGCCCGGCCGGCTAACCCCGTCCTGGTATGCGTTCCCTTATTTTTGGCTTCTCCGCGCTCCTCCTCCTCGCCGCCGCCCCGGCCTCCGCCGCCGAGTTCGTCACCACCAGCGACACCGACTTCGAGCCACCCTCGGTCGTCATCGTCTCGCCCGCCGACGGCAGCAGCTTCGACGGCACGCCCGACGCCGTCGTCCCCGTCACGATCGAGCATCAGGGCTACCCGAGCCCGACCGACGTCTCGCTGTGGATCGACGAGGCCGAGGTCGGCGCCTGCCCCGAAGCGCCGCCGTGCACGTTCGAGGCGACCCTGGCCCCCGGCACCCACGTGCTGAAGGCCGTCGGCAACGACGTCATCGCCGGGACCGACGTCCACGAGATCACGATCGAGGTCAAGGCCACCAGCGCCGAGACCGAGTCCGGCAGCGACACCGACACCGACCCGACCGGCCAGCCCACCGGCACCGGCGCCGACACCGACGCCACCGACACCGACGCCACCGACACCGAGAGCGACAGCAGCGGCAGCGGCGACGGCGACAAGCAGGGCTGCGGCTGCAACGCCGGCCCGGGCGCCGCCGACGTGCTGGGCCTGGCCCTGTTCGCCCTGTTCGCCCCGTGGCGCCGCCGGCGTCACGCCTGAGCGCCAGGACGAGCCATGCGATCCGCGAGCGCCAGCTCCGACTCGACCCGCCGCGCCACCGAGCGAGCGCCCGGGCACGGCGAGCGCGCAGCGATCGGCCTCCTGCTGCTCGGCATCTTCGCGGTCGCCTGCGCGCCCGAGCCCGCGGCGCCACCTGTCCCCGAGGCCATGGTCCGCCGCCTCACCGCCTTCGAGTACGCCAACACCGTGCGCGACGTCCTCGGGGTCGAGGCATCACTCGCGCGCGAGTTCCCCGGCGATCCGCCAGCGCTCGGCTTCGACACGGTGGCGACCTCGCAGCCCCCCTCTTCGCTGCTGGTCCAGATCTTCCAACACTCGGCGGAGTCGATCGCCGACGCGACCCTGCGCTCCGAGTCGGCCCGGGCGGCGCTGCACGTGTGCACGCCCGCGCCCGCCGATCCGTCGCCGTGCCTGCGCGCGATCGTCGAGTCGCTGCTCACGCGCGCGTGGCGGCGCCCGCCCGAACGCGCCGAGCTCGAGCGCTACTTGGCCCTCATCGAGCCCGCCGAGCTCGACGCCGGCCTGCGCCTCGTGATCGAGGCCGCCTTGCTGTCGCCGCAGTTCACCTTCCGCTGGGAGCGCGACGCCGGCGCGCCGGGCGAGTCGCACTGGCTCGACGACCACGCCCTCGCCGTGCGCCTCTCCTACTTCCTGTGGAGCAGCGCGCCCGACGACGAGCTGCTGGCGCTGGCCGTCGTCGGCCGCCTGCAGGACGCGTCGGTGCTGGCCGAGCAAGTCGAGCGCATGCTCGCCGACCCACGCGCGGCCGGCTTCGTCGACGGCTTCGCCGGCCAGTGGCTGCACTTCCGCGGCCTCGACGACATCTTCCGCGACGCCCACCGCTACCCGCGCTACGACGAGGCCGTGCGCGACTCGATGCGCGAGGCGATGCGCCGCCGCTTCCGCGAGTTCCTGGTCCCCGGCCGCGACCTCCGCGACCTGCTGCTCGACACCCACGCCCACGTCGACGCCGAGCTGGCCGCGCTCTACTACCTGCCCGACGAGGTCGCCGTCGGAGAATTCACGCGCATCGACCTCGGCCCGCACAAGCGCCGCGGCCTGCTCACCGAGCCAGGCCTGATGACCGTGCTCGCCTATCCGTTCGCCAGCGCCCCGACCCGCCGCGGCCGCTTCGTGCTCGAGCAACTGCTGTGCTCGCCCCTACCGCCGCCCCCGCCCGAGGCCGCCGCCCAGCCGGTGAGCGACGCCAGCACCGCCCGCGAGCGCCTCGCCCACCACCGCGCCGATCCGGCCTGCGCCGGCTGCCACGCGATCCTCGACCCCATCGGCCTCGCCTTCGAACACTTCGACGCCGTCGGCGCCTGGCGCGGCAGCGAACACGGCGAGCTCATCGACGCCGCCGGCGAGCTGCCCACCGGCGAGCGCTTCGCCGACGTCCGCGAGCTGGCGGCGATCGTCGCCGACGACCCCCGCTTCCCCCGCTGCGTCGCCACTCATGTCCTGACCTACGCCCTCGGCCGCCCGCTGGTCGCCGAGGACCAACCCGTCCTCTCGAACATTTATAAAAAGTTCATCGCCGCCGACCGCGACCTGGTCGCGCTGATCGTGGCCGTGGTCCAGAGCGATCCGTTCCGGGCCCGCCGCGCCCAGGAGGCCCCATGAGCCTCTTCTTCAAGGCGCCGGCGCGCACACATCACCTGTCCTCTCGGACATTTGATTCGTCACCCCCGCGCGCGACTCCTCCATCCTCACATGTCCTCGCGGACATCCCATCCGGAGGCCCCATGAGCCTCCCCTTCAAAGCGCCTGCTCGCGCAGCTCGCCTGTCCTCTCGGACATTTGATTCATCGCCCCCGTGCGCGACTCCTCCGCGCATGGCTCGCACATCTCACCTGTCCTCTCGGACATCTCATCAGGAGGCCCCATGAAGTCCGCCACGCGTCGGGGCCTCTCGCGTCGCGCCTTGCTGGCGGGCGGCGCCGTCGCCGTCGGTCTGCCCTTCCTCGACGTCATGCGCCCGCCTGCGCGCGCGGCCGGGCCCGTGCGGCCGCGGCGGCTCCTCTGTTACTTCGTGCCCAACGGTGTGCGCGGCGACGCCTGGTTCCCCGCGTCCGACCCGGTGCTGCAGCTCTCGCCCTCGCTGGCCGCCCTCGCCCCGGTCAAGGAGCGCGTCATCGTCTTCTCCGGCCTCGCCAACGCCCCTGGTTTGCCCGAGCTGCCGGGCTCGCACGCCTCGGGCACGGCCGCCTTCCTCACCGCTCGCAAGGCGCGGCGCTCCGAGGTCGATCTGCACGTCGGCGTCTCGCTCGACCAGCGATACGCCGCCGCGATCGCCGGCGCCACCCCGCTCGACTCGCTGCAGCTCGGGTGCGAGGGCGGCGGCTCCTTCGGCGCCTGCGACATCGGCTTCGCCTGCGCTTATCACCGATCGATCTCCTGGTCCTCGTCCACCACCCCGCTGCCCAAGCTCACCTCGCCGCGGCTCGCCTTCGACCTCCTCCTCGCCGGCGACGATCCCGGCGCCAGCGCGGCCGCGCGGGCCCGGCGGCGGGCCCAGCGGCGCTCCGTGCTCGACGTCGTGCTCGCCGACATTCATGACCTCGAGGGCGACCTCGGCGTCGGCGATCGCGTCCGTCTGGACGCCTACCTCGCGGGCTTGCGCGCGCTCGAGCGCCAGGTCGACGCCCCCGCTGGCGCCTGTCCGGCCGCCAGCCCGCCCGGCGAGCCCGCCGATTTCCTCGCCCACCTCGACCTCATGAACGAGCTGATGGTGCTCGCGTTCGCCTGCGACCGCACGCGCGTCCTCACCTTCATGCTCGGCAACGCCGCCAGCAACCGCGCCTTCCCCTTCCTCGGCGTCGAGGGTGGCCACCACGACCTCTCGCATCACGCCGGCGACGCCAGCAAGATCGCCGGCCTGCGCCAGGTCGACGCCTGGCAAGCGGCCCAGTTCGCGCGCCTGCTGCAGCGGCTCGCCGACACCCCCGACGGCGACGGCGACCTGCTGCGCTCGACCATCGTCCTGCTCGGCAGCGACGTCGGCGACGGCAACAGCCACTCCCACCACGACCTGCCGGTCCTGCTGGCCGGCGGCGACGACCTGTGGGGTGGCGGCCGTCACCTGGCCTATGAGACAGGCACCCCGCTGGCGCGCCTCTACGTCTCGCTCCTCCAGGCCCTCGGCCTGCCCGACACCCGCTTCGGCGAGGACGGCGACGGCCCGTTGACCGGCCTGCGCCTCGACGCCTGACGGGTTCGCCAGGAGATGTGTCCACAGAACATGTCCTCGAGGACATGTCTACTGGGACACCAAATAAGACAACCTCCGGAGTCGCGCCCACGACCTCGACGGCTGCGCTCACAAACACCAACCTCATGACCTACGGAGTCGCCCTCGACCTCGACGGTCACCTCCTAAGACACCGACCCGACGCTCTCCGGGACGCCACCCCCCTCGGCGCCTGCGCTCACGGCTTCGTCTGCTTCACGGCCTTCTTCTTCTTCGGCCCCTGCTTCTCCGCCAGCAGCGAGTCCATCCTCGCTGGCGGCACCACCAGCCACCAGCGCTGCTCCACCTCGTCGAGCAGCACCAGCCCTTCCTTCGAGGAGTAGCCCAGCGACACCTTGAAGTCGCCTTGCTCGACCACCCCCCAGCGACCGAGCGGTACCCGCCCGCGGAACTCGTTCGCCTCTTCCTCGCGCTTCGCGGTCGCGAACTCCTCGCGCGTCACCGCCACGTCGCCGTGGCCCGCCTCCGCCAGCGCCACCAGCCACGCGCGCGCCTGCAGCCGCAGGCTCGAGGTGCCCGCACCTGCGGCCACGCTCGCGAACAGCTCCGGCAGGCCCTCGAGGCTCTGCATGCGGAACGCCAGCGCCCCCGCGTTGAGGCGGGCGGCCAGCTCGTCCCCGTCGGCCGCCGCCGCGCGCTCGAGGATCGTCATCGCCGCCGGCAGGTCGCCCGAGAAGGCCACCACCAGCGCCGCGTTGTTCAGCGCCAGCGCCCGATCTTTCCCGGTCTTGCGCTCGGCCAGCGCCGTGAACCCGTCGAACGCTCGCTGCAGCAACGCCTTCTCGCCCTCGCGGCCCGCGATCGCGTCCACCGTCGCGTTGAAGAACGCCGCCGCGTCGGCATCGACCCCGCTCGGCAGGCTCTTCACCGACTTCACCGCCGTCAGCAGCAGCTCCTCGTCCTCCCACGCCAGCGCCCCCGCCAGCTGCGCGCGGGCCTGCTGCAGCCGCAGATCCGGATCCTCCTGCAGCGTCGCCGGCAGCGGCGCGCTCGCCAGCAGCCGGACCTTGCGCGGATCGGCGAGCAGCCGCGTGCTCGAGAACACCAGCCGCCACGCGTCGCGCGACTCCGGGAACTTGCGCGTCAGCGCCAGCGCCTGCTCGGGCAGCTTGCGCAGCAGCGCCAGCGCCGGCGCGCGCTGCTTGGCCACGAACTTCGGCATCGCCTCGCGCGTCAGCGTGAACAACAGCTCGAGCACCGCCGCGCGCGCCGGGTCGTGAGCGCGGAAGCCGTGGACCAGCGCCATCAGCTCCGCCAGCTGCGCGTCGAGGTTCGGCGGCGGTGCCTCGGGCGCGCGCGTCATCTGGGTGGCGAGCTCGCCGATCATCACCAGCGGCACCGTACCGAGCGCGACCTCGTAGTAGAGCCGGTCGTGATTGGCCAGCTCGCGGGCCGCGCGGACGTGGCGGGTCGCGATCGCCAGATCGAAGTTGCGCTGCAGCGCCACCACTGCCAGCCCCGTCAGCGGGCGCGCGTCGCTCGGGTGCGCCGTCGCCATCGCCTTGAACGTCGCCTCCGCGTCGCCCAGGC
Source organism: Nannocystis bainbridge (assembly GCF_028368995.1). Taxonomy (GTDB): domain Bacteria; phylum Myxococcota_A; class Polyangia; order Nannocystales; family Nannocystaceae; genus Nannocystis; species Nannocystis bainbridge. Next base: position 3,830,367 of record NZ_JAQNDL010000001.1, read on the forward strand.
GGTTCAGCTTCAGCAGCAGGTGCCCGCGCTCGAGCTGCAGCGTCAGCTCTGGCGTTTGCCCGATCTCCGCCACGCGTCGCACCAGCGTCGCTGTCGCGTCGAGATCCGCCAGTCGCTTGGCGAACGCCGCCGCCTTGGCCTCGCCGGCCTCCTCGGGCCCGCGCGCCGCCGCCAGCGCGCGCGCCTCCTCGGCGCACGCGAGGTCGAGCGCCGTCAGGCACGACCCCGTCAGCTCCGCGTAGTCGCCCCCGGTCGCGCGCGCGCCCTTGCGCTGCACCGCCAGCCGGCGCAGCGCCACCGCCTCCGCGAACTGTTCGGCCTCTCGCTTCGCCTGGCTCGCGCGCACCAGCACCTCCGGCACCGTCGGGTGACGCGGGTGCTCGCGCAGCAGTCGCGCCGTCACGTGCATGTGCAGCGAAGGCGCCCGCTCGACCGCCCGGCCCGCCGCCGCCAGCGCCTCCTCGATCTGCTGCGCCTCGAGCTGGGCCTCCTTGCGCGCCGTAGCGATCGCCAGCTCGAGCAGCTGACCGAACAGCGCGCTGCGCTGGAACAGCCGCAGGCTGTCGACCACCCCGTACGCCTTCGTCAGCGCCGCCAGCAGCTCTGGATCGTCGCTGCCGGCCACCACCGCGCGCTCCGCCAGGATCAGCCCGCGCGCGAACAGCAGCGCCGTCTGCATCATCGATCCGGCGTCGCGCGTATCGAGCTTGTCCCACGCCGCGATCGCCTCGCGCGCCTCGGCGATCCGCTTCGGCGACTTCGGGTCGCCGGTCAGCGACGACTCGACCCTGGCCTTGAGCCACGGCGGCAGCACCTCGTGCAGCGGCGGCTGCGGCCCCGGGTCGAGCTTCGCGGCCACCGCCTCGAGCTCCGGGTCGCCCGCCTGCGCCGGCGCCGTCGCGCGCGCCTCGGGCTTCGTCGTCGCCGTGGAGGCCGGCCTGCACCCGGCCGCGAAAATCACCACGAGCGCGAGTCGTCGCATCGGCCGCCAGCTTACCGCGAGCCGCGCAGCGCCGTCTCGACCGCCGGATCGCGCCAGCCGACCGCCAGCCACAGCGCGGCCGCGAGCGCGAACGCGGCCGCGAGCGCGAAGGCCCACTGCAGCCCGAACTCTGCCGCGTGGCCGGCCGCGCCCGAGCCGACGAACCGCGCCGCCCCGTAGCACAGCGCCGCGTACAGCCCCTGCACCGAGTTGCGGAAGTCCGGCGTCGCCTTGTGGTCGAGCACCATCGGCGGCAGCAGATACAGGCTCATCACCACCGGCCCGTGCAGCACCTGCGTCGCCAGCACCGTCGTCGGCGTCGCCTCCACCGCCAGCAGCGCCATCCTCACCGTCATGCACCCCGCCCCGAACAGCATCAACGAGCGCACGCTCGTGCGGCGCAGGATCGCCGGCGCCAAAAAGATCCACGGCAGCTCGAACAGCACCCCGAGGTTCGACACCAGACCCACCCACGACGGATCGATCCCCACCTCGACCACCAGCCGCGGGTAGAACGCATAGAACACGCTGATCGACGCGAACAGCAGCACCAGCGGCCCGACCAGCGCGAACGTCGGCGGCCGGCGCAGCTCGGCCCACGCCGCCGCCGTCGGCACCGCCGTCGCGCTGCGTGGCTCCGGCACCACCCGCGGCAGCAGCGGCGCGCACAGCACCGCCAGCGCCGCCGCGGCCGCGCCCGTCAGCATCGCCGCGCGCCCGCCCGCGAGGCCCGAGTGCATCAACGCGAACAGCACGAACGCCGGCGCCATGAAGCCGAGGCTGCCCCACACCCGCAGCGCCCCGTAGTTCGGCGGTGTCGCGCCCGAAGTGCGCGCGCGCGCCATCTCGGTGAACGCCAGCGCGTCGAGCAGCGGCGTCATTGGCGTATAGGCCAGCCCGAACGCCGCCGACAGCAGCAGCGCCGCCGCGAACTCCTCGGCCCACGCGAACGCCAGCAGCACCGCGCACGACAGCGCGTAACCGACGGCCACCAGCGTGCGCCCCGGGACCTTGCGGTCGGCGAGGGCCGCCACTGCCGGCGGCGCGACCAGGACGGCGAGCCCGTAAGCCCCGGTGATCCAGCCGATCTGGCTGTCCGGTAACTTCAGGTCATGTCCCAAGAATACTGGCACATAGGGCAGGTACGCCCCGACCACCGCATACAGCAGGAAGTAGTGGAGCTTGAAGCCCGCCGTGCGCATGCGGCTCAGCGGAACACGTGCTCGCGGTAGAACCGGAGCTCGGCGATCGACTCGCGGATGTCGTCGAGCGCGCGGTGGGTCTCGCGCTTGGTCGGCGCGCTGACGGTCGGGTACCAGCGGCGGACCAGCTCCTTGATCGACGACACGTCGATGTTGCGGTAGCTGAGGTGGCCGGTGAGCGCCGGCATGTAGCGGATCAGGAACCGGCGGTCGTGGCCGATCGAGTTGCCGCACAGCGGCGACTTGCCGGCCGGGCAGTGGCGGCGGACCAGCTCGAGCACCTGCGCCTCGGCCTCGGCCAGCGACACCGGCGACGCCTTGACCGCCGCCGTCAGCCCGCTGTTGCCGTGCTGGCGCGTGCACCACTCGTCCATCGCGTCGAGCACCGCGTCGGGCTGGTGGACCACCAGGTCGGGGCCCTCGGCGACGACGTTGAGGTCGCCGTCGGTGATGATCGCCGCGATCTCGAGGATCTGGCAGTGGTCGGGGTCGAGGCCCGACATCTCGAGGTCGATCCACACGAGCGGCGGCGCGGCGTCCATGGCCGCGCGATCCTACTACGGCTCTTGCAGCGCCGCGAGCACCTGACCGATCTCCGTCAGCTCCGGATCGCCGGGCAGCGCCTTCTTCGCCGCCTCGAGTCGCTCCCACGCGCGGTCGATCGCGCCGACGTCGCCGGCGTCGTACTGGATCGTGCGCAGCGCCGCCGCGTAGGCCAGCACCGCCTCGCCCTTCTCCAGCCAGCCCGTCTCGCCGGACAACAGCTGGGTCAGCTTCCACTCGGCGCTGGTCTGCTTGGCCTCGCCCGTGAGCGCGTCGACCCAGAGGATCTCGACCTGCACCACCCCTTGCGGGTCGAGCTCGTCGACGCACGGCCGCAGGCGGCGGTGGATCACCGAGTTGTCGGTCGGCGCCGCGGTCACGTGGTCCTGGCCGAGCACCTGCGCCTCGTCCGGCACGTCGGCCACCAGCTCGAGGCCCGGCGGCAGCGTCACGCGGACATCGACCGCCGAGGCCGTCAACCCGACCAGGCTGAGGAAGCGCTGGCCGAGCTGGGTCTCGGCCGCGCCGCCGCTGCCGACGTAGATCGAAGGGCCCGCGCCGGCCACCCCGATCGCGTCGATGAGGCCGCTGCGGTAGAGGCCCGGGTCGCCGACGCCGACGCCGATCGCGTGCACGCCGGTCTTGTTGGCGACGTCGCCGGCCCGCTTGGCCATCTGCTCGAGGTCGTCCTGGGTCGCGGTCGCGCCGCCGTCGCTGACGAGGATCAGGCGGTTGATGTCCTTCGGGACATACGCCTTGTCGGCCTGCGCGTAGCCGGCGGTCAGCGCCTGCGTCAGCTCGGCCGAGCCGCCGACGGTGAACCCGTCGATCGCCGCCAGCAGCTCCTTGTCGTGCGGGCCGGACACCATCTTCACCGGCAAGAGCGGCGCGTCGGCCTCGTTCCAGCTGACCACCGCCACCGTGTCGCCCGCGCGCAGCTTGCCGGCCAGCACGTGGCCGGACTGCTTCAGCAGCTCCAGCGCCTTGCCCTCCATCGAGCCCGAGTTGTCGAGCGCCAGCGTCAGGTGGACCGGCGGGCGGTCGGCCTCGGCCAGCTCGGGGCCGCGGATCGCCACCTGCAGCTCGTAGAGGTCGCCGAGGTCATCCTGGCTCGCGCGCAGCTGCGCCCCCGCGAGCAGCTGCCCCGGCGACGCCGCCGGATAGGCGAACGTGTAGTAGTTGAGGAATTCCCACGGGCGGATCGACACGCTCGTCAGCGACGGCCACTGCCCGAGCATCGCCTCGCGCGCGTGGGCCGGCGACGACATCGCGTCGGGGTCGCGCGCCGCCAGCCGCCACCCCGTGGTCTGGTCACCCGCGCACACCACGTCTTCGGGGACGTTCTGCGGGTCCTTCTCGTCGATCGGAGCCGGCTCGTCCGAGGGCGGCGCTGGCAGCTCGCTGGTGCCCGAGGTCGAAGCGCCGCCGGTCTCGTCGTTGCCGGTGGTGACCGCCCCGTCGGACGCCGCCGTCGTGCCCTCGCCGCTCGATTCGCCCTGCGAGGCCGACAGCCCGGAGGCGAAGCCACCGAAGCCGTCGGTGTCGGTGTCGCCGTCCTGAGCGCCGCCGACGTTGGCCGCCGACGAGCACCCGGCCGCCAGCACCGTCAGCGCCAGGCTCCACGGCCCCAGCAGCGCGCCGGGGTGGGACCACCGGGGCCGCGCGCGCGGCTCGTTTTCGGGGCGAACTGCGTCCGCGGGGCTGGCGGCAGCAGGGGTTGACGGACACACGGGGGGGGACCCGCGAAGAGAGGACATGGCGACCTCAGACAAGGAGTAATTCAGTGGGTCGGGCCGAAGCCCGCGGCCTGGAGGCCCGCCCGAAGCCCGCACGGGGCCCGGAGCGCAAAGTCGGGACGCAAGAGGCCGAACTCGGCCCGACATCAGTATATCGGGCCTCGCCGCGGCGCGCCAACCGGCGGCGGCGACCGGGCCCTCCCCGGCGAGCGCAGACCGGCGTCAAGTCGCGGGCGGCCCGAGCACCCGGTCGAGGGCGGCGCGGATCCATGCGATGTGATCGTAGTCGGAGCGGCCGCTGATGGCCTGCGGCGCCACGACCCGCGCCACCACGTGGCCGGGGGAGTCATGCGCTTCGGCCGGGCGCTCCACGAGGTGGATCTCCACCTCCTCCGGACACCCGCTGCACCGCGGCAACGCTACCTGACCGCCGTAAGCGTCGACGCAGTCGCGATAGTGCAGCCCGATGACCTCCGGGGCTTCGACGGCGAAGCCCGAGCGGTCGAATTCCCCCAGCCGCACCATCACCAGGCCGAGCCCGTGCAGGAAGTATGTCGCCTGCTGCAGCGCCGGCAGGTCGCGCACCAGCCCGTCGAGCTCGAGGTCGACGCTGCCGAAGCGCCGCATCCCGCGGGTCGTGAGGCGCACCGCTTCGGGCTGGCGCGGGTCGACGAACGGGACCACCGCCACCTGGTCGGCGACGTTGCCGAGGCTGGCCTGCAGCCGGCGCGCAGCGAACGCCGCCGGCCCGAAGGTCTCGAGCGTGTCGGGGTCGTGCACCAGCGCGCCGGTGTCGGCCGCCACCGCCCGCACCAGCGCCTGCAGCAGGCGCAGCCCGCGGACCGCGTTCTGGTTGCGGTAGAGCGCGCGCACCATCACCAGCTGGGTGCGCTCGGGCAGGCTGGCCCGCTCCTCGGGCTCGAGCGCCCGCGTCAGCTCGGGGTCGGCCAGCAGCTTGGGCTCGACCGCCGCGGCCGGCAGCGCGTCGATCTCGAGGCCCAGCAGGTCGGACGTGGCCCACACCCGGGCCGCCGCCTCGGGGTCGAGCGGCGGCTCGTCGGCCCTGGCCTGCGGGGCAGCCTGCCCCGGCCCGTGCAGCGCGCTCAGGTCCGCGCGCGGCGGCGTCGCCACCAGGTCGAGCAGCAGCTCGACCTCCGGGTCGCCCACGCTCTCGGCGAACATCCGGCGCACGATCGCCTGCAGCTCCTCGCGCGTCGGGGCCGGCCCGGGCGGTCCGGGTAGCAGCAGCACGTACCCGAAGGAGATCCGGTCGGCGAACACCACCCGGTGGGCGGCGGCCTCGGCCCGGCGCGCCTCCTCGGCCGCCAGCTCCGCGGGCGTCGGCTCGGGCGGCGGCGCCTCCTTCGTCGGGCTCGGCGCCGGCTGCTCGGGCGCCGTCGCGCTCGGCCGCGCCTGCTCGGCCGGGCGCCCGCAGGCCAGCCCGTACACCAGGACATGTCCCAACAGACATGTCCGATTAAGCATTGTCCTTCGAGCCATGTCCTTCATGACCTGTCCCGAAGTTCACACCGATCCCGCGTGGCGGGTCAGCAGCGCCGCGACCCGATCGGGCTCGACGTTGCCGCCCGACAGCAAGATCCCGACCCGACGCCCGCGCAGCGCCCCCGACAGCGTCGCCGCCACCGCGGCCGCGCCCGACGGCTCGACCAGCACCTTGGCGTGCAGCAGCACCGCCACCAGCGCTCGCCCGAGCGCCTCGTCGTCGACCTCGAAGCTGCCGCGGACCACCCGGCGGGCGATCTCGAAGTTGTGCGCGCCGACGCGGACCGGCTTCAGCCCGTCGGCCAGGGTCGGCCCCGGCGGCACGCCCACGCGCTCGCCGGCGGCCAGGCTCCGGGCCAGCGCGTTGCAGGTCCCGGGCTCGGCGCCGTAGACCGCGATGTCGGCCGCCTCGGCGACCAGGCAGGCCCCGGCGATCAGGCCCCCGCCGCCGACCGGCGCCACGATCGCGTCGAGCTTCGACCCGTGGGCCGCGACCTCCTCGACCAGCTCGAGGGTCGCCGTGCCCTGGCCGGCGATGACGTCGGGGTCGTCGAACGGCTCGACGATCGCCCCGCCGGTCCGCGCCTGGACCGCGAGCGCCGCCGCGCGCCGCTCCTCCGAAGTCGTCCCGGCGAACACGATCTCGGCCCCGAGCGCGCGCACGCCCGCGACCTTGACCGCCGGCGCGTCGGTCGGCATGGCGATCGTCGCCGGCACCCCGAACTCGCGCGCTGCCAGGGCCACCGCCTGCGCGTGGTTGCCGGAGCTGTAGGTGATCACGCCGCGGTCGCGGGCCGCCGGGCTCAGGCGCCCGACCGCGTGCAACGCCCCGCGCGCCTTGAACGCCCCGACCCGCTGCAGGCACTCGGCCTTGAGCCACAGCTCGGCCCCGGCCAGCGCGTCGAGGGCCGGCGAGCGGAGCACCGGTGTCCTCACGACCTTCCCGGCGAGGCGCTCGGCCGCGGCGCGCACGTCATCGACGGACATCGTCACGCACGCCAGGCTACACCCGCGGCCGCGGCTTTGGTACGACTCTCCCGCTCGTGGCCTTCGGACCCGTCTTTCGCCCGCCGACCTGGGCGCTGTTCGCACTCGCCGCCCTCGCCGTCGTCGCGCTCAGCGCCTGGTCGATGGCCGCCTGCGGCCCGTGGGACCCGTGGGAGACCCATTACGGCGAGGTCGCGCGGCAGATCCTCGTCCGGAACGACCCGCTCGACCTGTGGTGGAAGCCCGGAGTCGGCCCCGACGGCAACGCCGAGAACACCTTCTGGTCCAAGCCTGCCCTGCCGTTCTGGCTGATGGCCGTCAGCATGAAGCTGCTCGGCATCGGCCTCGGCGCCGCCCCTGACGAGATGGTGCGCGCCCCCTGGCCCGAGCTGGCGATCCGCCTGCCGAGCATGATCACCGGCCTGGGCTGCGCCGCCTTCCTCGGCTGGGCCTGCGCCCGCTTGCTCGCCGCCGCCCGCCCCGCCGAACCCGGCCAGGCGGTGCGCGCCGGCTTCTACACCGCCCTCGCCCTCGTCACCATGCCGCAGTGGGCGATCGTCAGCCGCCAGGCGCTGACCGACATGTTCTTCGTCGCCCCGGTGACGCTCGCCATGGCCGCCTGGGCCCTCGCCTGGCTGCGCCCCGACCGTGCGCTGGGCCGCCGCGCCCTCGTCGATCTGCTCCCGCGTCGCCTCCGATTCGTGAACTCCGGCGTCGGTCCCAATGGTCATGTCTCTTCCGACATGTCCAAAAAGACAGACATTACCGCGCCCGCGGACCTGTCCGCTCGTACAGGCGCCGCTCTGACCGCAGCCGGCGACATGTCCCCGAAGCCAGGCGATCCCGCGCTCGCGCCCGCGACCCCGGACCTGTCCGCATCGTCAGCTTCGCCGGCCCACGCGACCGATCTCTCGCGCCGCGCCGGGACCGATCTCCCGCGCGCCGACTCCGCCAACTCGACGCCTGCGGCCACCGGCTGGCGCGCGCGCCTGCCCGCGATCGGCCGCCTGCAGCTGCCGTGGGACCGGGCCTACCTCGGCTTCCTCCTGCTCTTCCTGCTCGCGGTGGTCGCCCCGATCGTCGCCCTCGACCTCCACGTCAGCAGCGACCACACCGTCGCCCGCGTGTCGCGCTTCGTGAAGAAGCCCGGCGTCCCCAACTTCGCCACCCTGGTGAAGATCCACCTCGTCATGCTCGGCTACGCCGCCGTGGCCCTGCTGGTGCTGCTGCGGACCCTCCGCTGGCGCACGCGGGCCCAGGTGTGGATGGGCGTGCTCTACCTCGCCGCCGGCATCTCGCTGATCGGCAAGGGCATGATCGGCCCGGGCCTGGTCGGCCTGCTGGTGCTGCTGCACCTGATCGTCGGCGGCCGCCTCACCCTCGCCAACCTGTGGCGCTGCGGCCCGCTGACGGGCCTCCTGCTGTTCGCGCTGGCCTCGCTGCCGTGGCACCACGCGATGTGGATCTACCGCGGCGACCCGTGGCTCAACGAGCTGATCATCGTCAACAACCTGGCCCGCTTCGGCAGCGGCGAGCAGGACCAGGCCGTCGGCGGCTTCGCCTACTACCTGCGCACCCTCGGCATCGCCGCCCTGCCGTGGTCGGCCGCCCTGCCCGCCGCGCTGTGGGCCGCCGCCCGCCGGCTGCGCGGTGACGGTCCTTCGGGGCATGTCCCCGAGGACCTGTCGCAATCACCAGGTCCCGAAGGACATGTCGCCACGGACATGTCTCCCGCCCCGCGCGAGGCCACGGGCGAGCTGTGGCGCTTCGCCCTGCTGTGGTTCTTCGCCACCCTGGCGCTGCTGACCACCAGCGTCACCAAGTACTACCACTACCTGCTGCCGACCCTGCCGCCGCTGGCCCTGCTGCTGGGCCTGTGGCTGAGCGAGCCGGCCCCGGCCGCGCGGGACCGCAAGCTCGCCTGGGCCGCCGCGGGCCTCGGCGCCGCCCTGCTCGCGCTGGTCCTGCGCGACGCCATCGTCGAGCCGGCGTGGATCACCCACCTCACCACCTACCTCTACGACCACATGTGGCGCAACGGCGCGCCCGAGACCACGGGCCTGGTCGCCTGCGCCCTGCCGTTCGCCCTCGGCCTGGCGCTGTGGGCCGCGCGGCGCCAGCGGGCCGCGCTCGTCGCCATGCTGCTGGCCGGCTTCATCACCCTGCACTACACGCTCAACAGCTACCTGCCCGCGGTGTCGGAGCACTGGTCGCAGCGCTCGGCGCTCCGCCACTACTACGACCACCGCGGCCCCGACGACCCGCTGGCCAGCTGGTGGTTCTACTACCGCGGCGAGACCTTCTTTACGAAGGGCGCCGTGTGGGTGAAAAAAGAGGCCGACCGCGAGGCCCTGGCCGAGCTGATCGACGCCAACCGCGGCCACGGCCGCAACGTCTGGATCATCACCACCGGAGGCCACGGCGCCCGCGCCAAGAGCTCCCTGCCCGCCGACCTGCGCTCCCGCAGCGAGGTCGCCTACGACAACGCCCACTACACCCTGCTCAAGGTCCCCGTCCCCTAGGACCTGTCCCGTGGGTCAGGCGACCTCGTCCGCAATAGTCGCGTCCCCCGCGGGAACGCGGCGCCTACGAGCTCAAGGTCCCTGTCCCCAGGGCCTGCCCCTTCACGAGCCCTCGCATCCGAACGCGCCGTCCAGTGCGCGAGCAGGCCACCACTCTCTTCGGTCGAGCGAGACCGCGTGCACCCGCGGCATCGCCCGCGAACTCGCGTCCGCCCGCAAGCGCACGGCTCTATGCCCCAAAGGACATGACATCGCGGACATGCCCCAAAGGACATGACCTCACGGACATGTCCTCGCGGCCATCAGGCTCGCAGCGCCGGCCGCTCGCGCGCCGGGGGCAGGGCTGCCACCACGTCGCTCGCGCACGCCTCGAAGCACTTTTTGAAGGCCGTCTCCTGCGTCGGCTCGAGCTGCTTCGCCGCCGCGCGGCGGGACAGGCCCTTGCGGTGGGCGTCGAGGGCCAGCGCGTAGCTGGCCTCCGGCAGCGACAGGCCGGCCCGCATGTTCCGCAGGTCGATCCCGCAGCCGCCGCCGCAGCAGGCGTTCTCGAACATGTACGCGCCGTTGGCCACCCACACGCCGAGCCCGAGGGAGATCGCCGCCAGCTCGGCCGCGGCCTCGCCGTCGATCTGCGCCACCGCGGGGGACTGCGTCGGTTGTATCCACAAGCCGATCCGCCCCAGCTCGCGGGCCAGGTTGCCGAGCAGCAGCGACGGCGCCTTGAACACCTGCGGCATCACCACCAGCGCGAGTTCGGACCCGCGCACGAACGTGTGAAGCAGGTGCCCCGACGGATCGCCGAGCACCTTGAAGCCCGGCGGTACTGCCGCGTTGCCGGCCCCCGGCGGCGCCAGCGTGATGTCGACGTCGCCCTGGCCGATGTGCTCCTGCGCGGCGCAGACCAGCTCGAACAGCGCGTCGAGGTCGCGCGGCGGGGCGGCCTTCTTCAGCGGTGACTCGGACACCCACTGCTGCTTGCGCGCCGGTGGCCCCAGGTGGGCGACCACGTCGGCGAGGCTCTGCGCCAGCCACGTGCGAGTCTCGAGGTCGGGGATGAACTCCGGGGCCTTCGCGGCCCGCTCTCCGAACTGCAGCATGTTCCCCGCCAAGATAGCAGCAGCCGCGCGGCTCTGCAGGCGCGTGCGCGACGCCTCGCGGGCTTGCGGGTCTGCAAGGCAGGTATGACGCCCGTGTCCCGGTCAGCGTCGGCTCAGCATCGGTCGTCCTCGATCGGTCTCGATCGGTCACAGTCGGTCTCCGCGGGCGGCGTCGCGTCGAGCCCCGCGTCCCGTCGGCTGCACATGCTCGCGATCACCCGCGCGCTGTGCTTCGCACCCCTCGGTGCGCACCGCGCAGTTTTTTTCTTCTGCGTTTCGAGTAATGTCGATCCTCGGGTGATACTGGCCTCGCGTCTTCGTCGGCTCGTCGGTCCGCGCCTCCCAGCGCTGGTGAGTCTGTTCGTCGCCGCGATGTGGTTCACCCCGGCCCGCGCCGCCGACCGGCACGTCGTGCCCGACATCCGCGGCGAGTCGCAGCCCGAGCTGCGCGCCGGCGCCCGGCTCGTGCGCCTGCCGCTGACGATCCACGTCGCCACCGGGGCCGACAAGGTCGTGTTCGACCTGCGCCGCCTCAACCGCGCCGTCGGCCGCGCCAACGAGGCCCTGCGCGCCTCCGGCATCGAGGTCTACGTCGCCCGCGTCGAGCTCCTGCCCGAGGGCTTCGCCGAGATCCGCCACCGCCGCGACCGTCGGCGCCTCTCCAGCTTCGCCCCGCCCGACGGCACCGTGCACGTGTTCCTCGTCGGCAACCTCGAGCTCGGCGGCACGCTCCGCGCCGACCGCAGCGTCCGCGGCCTCCACTGGCGCTACCGCGGCCTGCTCGGCAAGATGCGCAACCGCGAGTACCTCATCGTCAGCAACGACGCCCCCGCCACCACCTTCGTCCACGAGCTCGGCCACCTGTTCGGCCTCGAGCACGACACCTCGACGCAGAACCTGATGTGCTCCTGCCGCCAGGGCCCGCGCCAGATCTTCACGCTCGACCAGGGCCGGCGCATGCGCAGCGGCGCCCTGGCCTTCGCCGCCCGCCAGCGCTGAGCCCCGAGCCGAGCGCCCGCGGCTCCGCGCCGCAGCGGAAAGCCCCGGCACGCCACGGACGCAGCGAGCCCTCGCGCTCGTAGCCTCGCTTCAACGCCACGGCACCGTCGAGCACATCCTGCCGGTCATGTCCTTGAGGACATTCCCCTCAGAGCATGTTCCTATGAACATGCTCCTTCGCACATATCCCGAGAGACACCCTACTCGTCGTCGTCTTCGACGACCTCGCCCACTTCTTCGAGCGCGGCCGCGGCGTCGGCCGTGATCCGCTTCGGCGGCGGCGCCACGACCGGCTGCAGGCGCGCGCGCGGGGGCGGCGGCGCGGCGATGGCCGCCCACTCGCCGCCGAGCGGCTGCAGCAGCGCCGCCAGCCCCTCGATGCCCGCGCGCACCAGCTCCGGGTCGCCGCCGGCCAGCACCGCCCGCGCGTCGCGCAGGCCGCCCTCCACCGTCGCGCGCACCTCGGGCGCCAGCTTCTCCTGCTCGGCGACGATCCGCTCGCAGCGCTGGACCATCCCCTCGAGCCGCGCCCGTCGCTCGTGCGCCTCGCGCTCGAGCCGGCCCGCCGCCTCGCGCTCGCGCGCCGCCTCGACCATCGCGCTCAGCTGCTCCTCCGCCAGCCCGCCGCGCTCGCGCACATGCAGCCGCGCCTCCTTGCCGCGCAGCAGCTCGCGCACCGACAGCTCGAGCACCTGATTGTCGTCGATCCGCAGCTTGACCTCGACCTCCGGCCGACCGGTCACCACGAAGCTGGCGAGCAGGTCATCCTCCTCGGCCCCGCGGTCGCCCTGGAACAGCCGCGCCTCGGCCGAGGCTCGCCCGTCGCCCGGCGTATTCAGGGTCACCGCCGTCTCGGCCGGCACCGCCGCGCGCGCCGTCAGCAGCGTCTGCACCTCGCCGCCCGACAGCCGCACGACCAGCGGCTGCACCAGCGCCTCGTGCACCCGCACCTCCGGGTGCCGCGACGCCATCAGCCCGGCGAGGATCGCCGCCCCGCGCGCGACCGTGTCGATCGTATCGAGCTTGCTCGACGGGATCTTTTTAAAGATGGCCTCGATCTTCTCGTGCAGCGCCGGCACCCGGCTGGTCCCGCCGAGCAGCATGACCTCGCCGACGCGCCCCTCCGCCACCCCTGACTCCTCGAACACGCGGCCCACCAGCCCGGCGATCCGCTGGACCACGTCGCCGGCCAGCTTCTCGAGCCGCGCCTGCGTCAGCTTGGCCGCCAGGTGCTTCGGGCCCGCCTCGTCGGCGCTGAGGAACGGCAGGTGGACCTCGACGTCCTTGCGCTCCGACAGCGCGATCTTGGCCTTCTCCGCCGCGTCGCGGACCCGCGAGCGCACCAGCTCCGCGTCGCCGCCCTCCTCGCCGCGCTCGCTCAGCAGCCACTCGACCAGCCGCCCGTCGATGTCCTCGCCGCCGAGCGCCAGCCCGCGCTGAGCCAGCACCGAGACCTCGCGCTCCTTGATCTCCACCACCGCGCAGCTGGCCCCGCCCGCGCCGACGTCGACGAGCACGATCACCTCGTCCTCGACGCCTGTCCTTTCGGCCTGGTACAGCAGCGCCGCCGCCGTCGTCGCGTGCACCAGCCGCCGCACCTCGAGCCCGCCGAGCCGGCACGCGTGCAGCAGCGCCCGCCGCTGCGCGTCGCCGAAGTGGACCGGCACCGTCACGACCGCGTGCAGCACCGGCTCGCCGAGCTGCTCCTCGGCGATCGCCCGCACCTCGGCGACCTGCGCGGCCACCAGCGCCTGCGGCAAGATCGCGTGCTCGCCCAGCTTGACCGACGCCTCGCCGTGCTCGGCCCGCACCAGCGTCTGCGGCTGCCACACCCCCGGCGTCACCGCCTCGAACCGGCGCCCGAGCAGCCGGAGCACGTAGAGCTGGCTGCCGTCGGGCCGCAGCAGCGCCATCCGCCGCGCCCGGTCGCCGACCACCACCGCGCCCTCGCCGTCGATCGCCACCGCCGCCGGCAGCACCATCACGCCCTTGCCCTGCAGCAGCGCCGAGGCCCGACCGTGCTCGAAGATCCCCACCGTGCAGCGCGTCGTCCCCAGATCGATCCCGATCGCCGTGCTCATGCGCGGCGCACTCTTGCAACCCCCGCCAGCGCTGTCAACACCCGCACGACATGTCCCAAGGGACATGTCCAGAAGTCGCGACCTCGGAGGACGAGGTCCGCCGCGGAGCGAGCGGCGCTCGCTCCGCGGTCCATCACCTGCGACCGAGCGACGGCGACTCGCGGCCCGCGACCCACATCACGCGACGCGAGCGCTGCCTCGTCGGCGGGACGAGGCGGCCGATGACCTCGCGCGGATCGAGCCGCGCTGGCCTCAGTCCGCGTGACCGAGGCGTTGCGCCAGCGCGTCGATGATCGACTCTGCCGCGGTCGTCAGCACCGTGCCCGGGCCGAACACCGCGGCCACGCCCATCGCCTCGAGCGTGGCCACGTCGCGCGGCGGAATCACCCCGCCGACCACCACCATCATGTCGTCGCGGCCGAGCTGCTCCAGCGCCGCGCGCAGCTCCGGCACCAGCGTCAGGTGGCCGGCCGCCAGCGACGACACCCCGACCACGTGCACGTCGTTCTCGACCGCCTGCATCGCCGTCTCGGCCGGCGTCTGGAACAGCGGGCCGATGTCGACATCGAAGCCCATGTCGGCGAACGCCGTGGCGATCACCTTGGCCCCGCGGTCATGGCCGTCCTGGCCCATCTTCGCCACCAGCAGGCGCGGCCGGCGGCCCTCCGCCGCGGCGAACGCCGCGGCCCTCGCCTGCACGCGCGCGACGCTGCGGTCGTCGTCCACCGCCGCACTATAGACCCCGCGGATCGTCCGCGTCACCGCCTGATGGCGGCCCCACACCTGCTCGAGCGCCGCGCTCACCTCGCCGACCGTCGCCTTGGCCCGCACCGCGTCGATCGCCAGCGCCAGCAGGTTGCCCTGGCCGTCGCTCGCGCTGCGGCCCAGAGCCGCGAGCGCCGCCTGCGTCGCCGCCTCGTCGCGCCCGCGCTTCAGCTCCTCGAGCCGCGCCAGCTGGGCCGCGCGCACCGCCGAGTTGTCGACCACCAGCACCTCGAGCGGCTCCTCTTGCTCGAGTCGCTGACGGTTGACCCCGATCACCGCCTGCGACCCGCTGTCGATGCGCCCCTGCGTCCGCGCCGCCGCCTCCTCGATGCGCAGCTTCGGCAGGCCCTGCACGATCGCCTGCGCCATTCCGCCGAGCGACTCGACCTCCTCGATCAGCGACCATGCGCTGCGCGCCAGCTCGTGCGTCAGCGACTCGATGTAGTAACTGCCGCCGAGCGCGTCGATCGTGCGGCACACCCCCGCCTCTTCTTGCAGGAAGATCTGGGTGTTGCGGGCGATCCGCGCCGAGAAGTCGGTCGGCAGCGCCAGCGCCTCGTCGAAGCTGTTGGTGTGCAGCGACTGCGTCCCGCCGAGCACCGCCGCCAGCGCCTCGACGCACGTGCGCGCCACGTTGTTGTAGGGGTCCTGGGCCGCCAGGCTCCACCCCGAAGTCTGGCAGTGCGTGCGCAGGGCCAGGCTCTTGTCGCTCTTGGCCCCGAAGCCGCGCACGATCTTGGCCCACAGCAGCCGCGCCGCCCGCAGCTTGGCCACCTCCATCGCCAGGTTCATGCCGATGCCGAAGAAGAACGACAGCCGCGGCGCGAACGCGTCGACATCGAGCCCCGCGCGGACCCCCGTGCGCACGTACTCGAGCCCGTCGGCCAGCGTGTACGCCAGCTCGAGGTCCGCCGTCGCCCCCGCCTCCTGCATGTGATAGCCGGAGATGCTGATGCTGTTGAAGCGCGGCATGTGCTTCGCCGTGTAGGCGAAGATATCCGCCACGATCCGCATCGACGGCTCGGGCGGATAGATGTACGTGTTGCGGACCATGAACTCTTTTAAAATGTCGTTCTGGATGGTCCCGCTGAGCTGCTCCGGGCGCACTCCTTGCTCCTCGGCCGCGACCACGTAGAGCGCGAGGATCGGCAGCACCGCCCCGTTCATCGTCATCGACACCGACATCTGGTCGAGCGGGATGCCGGCGAACAGCACCCGCATGTCGAGGATCGAGTCGATCGCCACCCCCGCCATGCCGACGTCGCCGAGCACGCGCGGGTGGTCGGAGTCGTAGCCGCGGTGGGTCGCCAGGTCGAACGCGATCGACAGGCCCTTCTGCCCGGCCGCCAGGTTGCGCCGATAGAACGCGTTGCTCTCCTCCGCGGTCGAGAACCCGGCGTACTGGCGGATCGTCCACGGCCGCTGGGTGTACATCGTCGCGTACGGCCCGCGCGTGAACGGCGGCAGGCCCGGCAGCGTGCGCAGGCAGGCCGGCTCGATCGCCTGCAGCGCCTCGGGCCCGTACACCGGCGGCACCGCGATGCCCTCCGGCGTCGCCCACGCCTGTCCTTCGGGACCTGTCGGAAGAGACACTTGAGGCAGATCGTCGTAGGCGAGCTGCGCGAGGTCGGGGAACGGC
Source organism: Nannocystis bainbridge (assembly GCF_028368995.1). Taxonomy (GTDB): domain Bacteria; phylum Myxococcota_A; class Polyangia; order Nannocystales; family Nannocystaceae; genus Nannocystis; species Nannocystis bainbridge. The sequence continues at coordinate 3,846,423 of NZ_JAQNDL010000001.1, forward strand.
CGTGTCGTCGTCACGCGAGCACCTCCAGGCGCTCTTGCACCGCGCCGAGCGCCGCCAGGGCGTCGGCCCCCGCGGCGATGAAGACATCGACGCCCGCGGCCGCGAGCGCCTCCCATGAATCCTTGGGCCGGCCGGCCAGCACGATCACGTGCGCGCCCGCGGCCCGCAGCCCCGGCACCAGCTCGGGCACCGCCGCCGCGTAGCGAGCGTCGGTCCCGCAGATCACCGCGACCCGGGCCCCGCTGTTGGCGAACCGCGCCGCCGCCACCTGCAGCTCCTCCGTCGCCTCGACCTCGACCACCTCGAAGCCGCCGACCGGGAAGTACGCCCGCGCGTACTCGACCCGCGGCCGCACCTCACTCGCCGTGCCGAGCGGCACCAGAGCGACCCTCGGCTCGCCGAGCGCCGCCCCGCGGGCCCGCAGCGCCTCGAACGGCCCCGCCAGCCGCCCGCGCGCCAGCGGCGTCGCCCGCGGCCCCGGCCCCGGCCGCCGGAACCCGCCGAGCCCGCGCGCGCCCGTGAACGCAGCTTGCACTTCGGACATGCTCTTAAAAGCATGTCCTTCGGACCATGTCGCTTGCGACAGGACCTCTCGGACAGCCGCCCCGCCCGCCGTCGCGCCCGAAGAATCACTCGCGGCCGGCACCTTCGCCCCCAGCGGCGGCCCCATCGGCCGCGTCGCATAGCGGCTCGCGCCGACGATCGGCAGCCGCAGCGTCGCCGCCGCCTGCGCTTGCGCCTGCGCCTGCGCGGCCACCCGCCCCTGCGCCGCGCCCGCGCGCAGCGAAGCCAGCAGCCCGCCCTCGCGCTCGATCGCCTGCAGCCGGGTCCAGGCCGCCCGCGCCAGCGCATCGGTCGCGCGCTCAATCGTGTGGCTGCCGCCGGCCGGATCGGTCACCGCCCCCAGGTGCGACTCGTCGCGCAGCAGCAGCTGCGTGTTGCGAGCCAGCCGGCGGCCCAGCGTCGACGGCTCGCCGAGCCCCTCGTCGAGGCTCGGCAGCGCGATCGAGTCGGCCCCGGCCAGCGCCGCCGTCACCCCCTCCGTCGTCGCGCGGATCAGGTTCACCCACGGGTCGAGGTTGCTCAGCTCGCGCCGCGACGCCCGCGCGTGCAGCCGCATCACCTGGCCTTCGGGACCGACCCCACAGGCGGCCGCCACCCGGGCCCACAGGCTCCGCGCCGCCCGCAGCTTGGCCAGCTCGAGCGCCAGGTCGCGCCCGACCGCCAGCACGAACACCAGCGCCCCTGCGGCCGCGTCGACTGTCACGCCCGCGGCCTGCAGCCCGCGCAGGTGCTCCAGCGCGGCCGCCAGCGCCCCCGCGACCTCGTCGGCCGCGCTCGCCCCGGCCTCGTGCCACGGCGTCGCGTCGACCAGCGCCGTGCGCAGCCCCGGCGCGTGGGCCCGCGCCCAGCCTGTCAGTTCGGCCATGTCCTCATAGACATGCTCGATCGGCCAGCCGAGCTCCCCCGTCGCCAGCAGCAGCGCCAGCGGGTCGCCGGCGACCGCCCCACGCAGCTGCCCGGGCGCGACTCCGCGCCGCTGGGCCTCGGCCACCAGCGCCGCCGCGACCGGCAGCGCCCGCGCCCCTGCGTCGATCACCACCTCGGCCTGCGCCAGATCGATCCCCGCCACCAGCGCCGCGACGTCGGCCGCGCCCGCGACCACCACCCCGGTGCCTCGCCCGTGCCCGTCATGCGCGCCGCCCGTCAGCCCCGCCGCGATCGCCTCGTCGAGCACGAACCACGCCGCCTCTGTCCCATGAGACAGATCTTCCGCCGCCGCCGCGCCCGCGATCTTCGCCGCGGCTTGCCGGTACTCCTGGGCGATCGCCCACCCGCGCCTGCCGCGGGCCAGCAGCGGCGCGCGCGGCACCGCGGCGCCCGCGTCCTCGGCCGTCACCAGCGGCGTCAGCTCGAGCCCCTCCGCGGTGCGCGTCACGAGCTTTTGGGTGGATGCGCCCCCCAGCTCGCGCGTCGCCAGCTCGCGCCAGGCGTCGATGGTGACCGGTGGGAATCCGCAGAGGCTGTCGCGCGTCGCGTCGTCGTCCGCCACGCGCCAGATGATACGCCGCGCCCCAGCGACCAGGCTATAGTGCGCCTCGCCCCGAGCCCGCGATGAACCAGCCGCTGCCCGTGACCTCGCCCTCGTCGCCGCCCCCGTTCCGCCCGTCGCGCAACCCCATCGTCCGCCTGGTCCTGTGGTTCACCGAACCATCGATGATCAAGGGCATGGCGGTGGGCGTCGTGCTGGCGCTGCTCGGCGGCGTCGCGCTCAAGCTCGACGCCGCCTGGTACATCGCCAGCGGCCTGATGCTCGTGCTGGCCGCGCTGGTGTTCGGCGCCGTCGTCGGCCACTACATGTTCGAGGCGCGCCGCAAGCGCTTGCAGCGGCACGGGCTCGACATGCTGCGCCAGGCCGGCAGCGAGCTGCCCGGCCTCGGCGACGAGCTCGCCGTCGTGGTCCTGCAGCGCGACATGAGCCACCTCCCGAGCGTCTGGGAGCGCCTCCGTCGCCTGCGCCCCGCCGTCGAGGAGGTCGCCGGCCTCGGCTTCGCCGCCTTCTTCCGCATGGCCGCGCTGTCGGCCCTGTTCGCGGTCCTCGGCAGCGCGATCAGCTTCGCCGTGTTCCTCACCTCGTTCATGCAGGTCGAGCGCATGACCGAGCAGAACGAGCTCATCCGGGTCCAGACCGACCTCACGATCAAGCAGCTCGCGTTCGAGGAGAAGCGCCAGGCCGTCGAGATCGCCCTCAGCATCGCCGACCGGCGCCAGACCACCGCCCGCGAGGTGTTCGCCGCGATCGCCAGCGACCCCGGCAAGGGCGGCGGCGAGCGCAAGGAGCTGACCCAAGGGACACGTCTCCTCATCACCGCCACCGTCTCGCAGCTGCAGCCGTACAAGGGCGTCGACCCGGTCGACAACGCCGTCACCGAGGACATCAAGAGCCCCGAGCAGGAGCAGGTCCTGCGCTACCTCTCGGCCGTCAACGTCGATGTCAGCGAGATCGACCTGTCTCGCGCCTTCCTCAACCACGTCGACCTGCACAGCACCGAGCTGCCGCAGCTCCAGCTCCCGGGCGTCAGCATCCGCCAGGCCGCGCTCTACGACGCCAAGTTCCCGGCCGCCAACCTGGCCCTCGCCGACCTGTCGATCTCCCAGCTCGCGCGCACCGACCTGTCCGGCGCCAACCTCACCGACGCCAAGCTGGTCGACGCCATCCTCGTCGACGCCGTGCTCACCGACGCCAACCTCGTGCGCGCCGACCTCACCCGCGCCAGCCTGCGCAAGACTGTGCTCACCAAGGCCCAGCTCGGCAGCGCCATCCTGCACGGCGTCGACTTCACGCAGTGCGACCTCGCCACCACCGACCTCACCGACGCCGACCTGGCGCTTGCCGACCTCAGCGCCCTCGACCGCACCCCACTGGTCCCCAAGACCCGCGCCGCCGGCTCGTGGTGGCTGGCCGTCTACAGCGACGACTACGCCGCCAAGCTCGGCGTCAGCCCGGCCCAGAACGCCAAGAACCGCGAAGCCATGACCCGCATGCGCGCCGCCCCGACGATCGACGAGGCGCGAGCGATCGTCGCCGAGGCCAAGGCCGCCGCCCCGAGCGCACCAGGGTGACATGGCGTAATGGGCATGTCTGTTCGCACATGTCCCTTCGACCCGGCGCTCAGCAGCATCCATCACCCGGAGCCCGCAAACGTTTCGCGGCGTCCATCCCGCGCTCGTCTCGCGGCTGCGCGTGGCTGCGTCTCCCACCTCGAGCAGACGGAGATCCCAGCGGCGCGCTCCCTCGCTTCGCTCTCGCGCGGAGCTCCCGCTCGCTCGCTTCGCCCTCGCGCGCTCCCTCGCGCCCTCGCTCGTCCGCGCGGCGCTCGCCGTGTCGACCGCCGCGCCGCGCCGCGCGTCCGGTTCAGCGCTCGTGGCGCCCACGGCGTCGCGCTCGCGTCTTCACCCGGGTTGACGGCCCCTGCGGCCCGGTGATAAGCGAGCACTTAATCAACGACGAGGCGTCATGGCGTACCTCCTTCACAGCCCGCTCTGCCTGCTCATCGCGCAACTCGTCGTCATCATCATCACGGCGCGCCTCCTCGGCCTCGCGGCGCGGAAGATCCACCAGCCGCTGGTGATCGCCGAGGTCGTCGCCGGCATCCTGCTCGGGCCCTCGCTGCTCGGCGCGGTCGCGCCCGACGTCAAGGCCGCGCTGTTCCCCACGGCCTCGCTCGGCATCCTCGGCATGCTCAGCCAGGTCGGCCTGCTGCTCTTCATGTTCCTGGTCGGCCTCGAGATGGACCTCGGCCTGCTGCGCGGGCGCGGCCGCGCCTCGGTGCTCATCAGCCACACCAGCATCGTCGCCCCGTTCGCGCTCGGCACCGTGCTGGCGCTCTACATCTACCCGACGCTCATGCCCGAGGGCGTCGCGTTCTCGTCGTTCACCCTGTTCATGGGCGTGGCGATGAGCATCACCGCCTTCCCGGTGCTGGCGCGCATCCTCACCGAACGCCGCCTGCTCCGCACCAAGGTCGGCGCCGTCACCATCACCTGCGCCGCCGTCGACGACGTGACCGCGTGGTGCATCCTCGCCTTCGTCGTCTCGATCGTCCGGGCCACCGCGCTGACCGAGGCCGTCGTCACCACCGTCCTCGCCGTCGCCTACACCGTCGGCATGCTGACGGTCGTGCGGCCGTTCCTGGCCCGCCTGGCCGCGCGCGGCACCGGCCGCGAGGGCCTGACGCAGAACGTCGTCGCCTTCACCTTCGTGCTGCTGTTCCTGTCGGCCTGGGCGACCGAGCTGATCGGCATCCACGCGCTGTTCGGCGCCTTTTTGATGGGCGCGATCATCCCGCGCGAGGGCGGCTTCGCCCGCGTGCTGGCGGAGAAGCTCGAGGACATCGTCGTCATCGTCCTGCTGCCGACCTTCTTCGCGCTCAGCGGCCTGCGCACCCACATCGGCCTGCTCAACACGCCCGAGGCGTGGGTCCAGTGCCTGCTCATCATCGTCGTCGCCTGCCTCGGCAAGTTCGGCGGCAGCTACGTGGCCGCCCGCTGGACCGGCCTCGGCTGGCGCGAGTCGACGGCGCTCGGCATCCTGATGAACACCCGCGGGTTGATGGAGCTGATCGTCCTCAACATCGGCCTCGACCTCGGGGTGATCTCTCCGACGCTGTTCACGATGATGGTCATCATGGCGCTGGTCACGACCTTCATGACGACGCCGATCTTGCAGCTGGTGTACCCGCCGGAGCTGCTGGCCCAGGAGCTGGTCGAGCCGCCGCCGACCGACATGCGCGCGACCTTGCCCGAGGGCTTCAGCGTCCTGATGTGCGTCGCCTTCGACCGCTCCGGCCCCGGCATGGCCCAGATCGCCGGCGCCCTGGTCGGCAAGCAGAACCCCGCCGATCGCCTCTACGGCTTGCAGCTGCACCGACCGGCCGAGCGCACCTCGACCCTGGTCGAGGGCGGCGACGACCTCGAGAGCCCCAGCGCGCTCGACCCGCTGCTCGCGCGCGGCCGCGACCACGGGCTCAACGTGCGGCCGATGTCGTTCGTCTCCGGCGAGCCGGCGCACGACATCTGCAGCGTCGCCGAGGTCAAGGACGTCGACCTGATCCTGCTCGGCTGGCACAAGACCCTGTTCGGTCAGGCCCTGCTCGGCGGCATGGTGCACGACGTCATGAAGGACGCGCCGGCCGACGTCGCCGTGCTCGTCAGCCGCGACCTCGGGGCGGTGCGCCGGGTCCTGGTCCCGTTCTGCGGCTCGCTGCACGACGAGGTCGCGGTCCGCCTGGCGCGGCGCATGGCCTTCGCCATCGGCGCCGAGATCACGATCCTCCGCATCCGCGTGCGCGACGCCAACGCCCCGCGCGTCGACGCCTTCCTCGCCGACATGGCCGCCGACCGCGTCACCGTGGTCGAGGCCGACGACGACGGCAACAGCGCGGTCGACCTGGTGGTCAAGGCCGCCGCGGGCCAGGACCTCGTCATTCTCGGCGCCACCCCGCTGTCGGCCGACGAGATCATGACGCGCTGCCCGACCTCGTTCCTGGTCGTGCATCACCGCGAGCGGCCCCAGACCGCCGCGCGGCGCCCCCGGCCGCTCACCGAACCGCAGGCCGGGGCCGTCGCGAACGGCTAGGCATCACCCCGCGAGCCACCCATGCACTTCGGCGCCACCCTCCGCCTCCTCCGCGTCGACGCCGGCGTCAGCCTCCGCGCCCTCGCGCAGAAGATCGGCGTCTCGAGCGCGTACCTCAGCCGGGTCGAGAACGGCCACGATCAGGCCCCCACGCCCGATCGCCTGCTGGCCATCGCCCGCGAGCTCGAGCTCCCGCCGACCCTCCTCATCGACCTGGCCCAGCGCGTCTCGCCGTTCGTCGCTCGCTACCTCGAGGATGTGCCCGCGGCCAACTCGCTGTTCCTCGAGATCGCGCGGCGCAAGCTCAACGCGGCCCAGCTCGCGCGCGTGCACGCCTTCCTCGAGGCCGAGTTCCCGGCCCGCAGCGTCGCTCGCTCGACCACCCCGCGCCTGCATCAGCTGCTCGCGCCGGAGCGGGTGATCCTCAAGCTGTCGTGCAGCTACCTCGGCGACGCCATCGACGTCGCCGCCGTGCGCCTCGCCGGCGCCGCCCCCGGCCTCAACGCCGCCGTCATCGCCGGCGAGATCCGCGAACGCGAGCGCGAATCGCCGACCGGCATCGGTCACGGCGTCGCCGTCCCTCACGCCCTCACCCCGGACATCCAGCCCGTCGCCGCGCTCGTCACCCTCGCCCGGCCGCTGCAGGTCGCCACGCCCGACGACATCCCGCTGCAGATGCTCCTCGTGATCCTCGGCGGCGGCAAAGCGCCGCTCGAGCTGCTGGCCCGCGCCGCCCGCCTCGCCACCCCCGAGACCGTCGCCGAGCTGTGCCAGGCGAGCTCGCCCGAGGCCGCGCTGGGGCGCGTGCGCAGCGTCGAGAGCGAGTTCGACTGACATGCGGGCCGACGATCCGCCGGGAGACTTCGCGCGGGTCCGCGAGCTGCTTCAGGGCGCGCCCTTCACCTCGCGGCCGCGATCCGTCGTCACGACGATGCTGCGCGTCCTGTTCACCGGCGACACCGACACCGAGATCAGCGCGCGCGGGTTCACCGTCAGGTTCATCGGCGGCCGCACCCTGTCGTACGTCACCGAGCCGGCAGCGGCCACGCTGCACGTGCTGCTGAGCCGCGCGAACATCTGTCCTCGAGGACAGCCGCTCGCGTTCCGCCTCGCCGAGGAGGACGGCCACGCGCTGGTGGGCTTCGCCGACGCCGCGCGCTGGGTGTGGATCTTCCCTGGCGACGATCTGGTGCTGGTGTCGTTGCGCCGGCCGACATGCCCCGGACCGCCGCCCGCCGATCTCCCGCCGCTGCCGCTGCCGACGCCGGTCAAGAAGCTCTACGCCCACCTGGCGCTGCCGCTGCCGTGCCCGTGTTGCGGTCGCTCTGCGACCGTCTATCGCGCGGCCCCGGATGCGTGGATCTGCGGCGACCCGCGTTGCGGGCGATCGTTCAGCCCGCCGCAGCGGACCCGCGCGCTCGCGGAGCTGCGCGAGGACGCTGGCGTCGTCGTGCGCGAGTCGAGCGCCCGCCCGAAGATCTACCGCTGACGAAAAAGGCGGGTCGCGACGAAGTTCGAAGTGACATTTTACCACGCGCTCTACCAGGCTGAGCCACCGCCCCGAAGGGCGGGCTGGATTCGAACCAGCGACCTCGTGGTCCCTTGTAGTCACTTCGGCATTCGCGACCCTGAAGAAGGCAGCTGCGACGAGAAATCGGCGAGACGTGCGTCGTGAAAGGATGTAGTCCCGCCAAGCATTCGCAGCCAAAGATAGGTGGACCTCGACGAAAGGTACGGAGACATTCGTGCTCTACCGGGCTGAGCTACCGCCCCGTGGAGATGGAGCGGGTCGGATTCGAACCGACGACCTCGACATTAAAAATGTAGTCCCCGCGGGCATTCGAGGCCCAAAACGGTATGTGTGCACAGAGAAGGTGGACCCCGACGAGGGTCGAAGAGACGTTTACGCGCTCTGCCGCTGAGCTACCGCCCCGTACGAGTGGAGCGGGCTGGATTCGAACCAGCGACCTCGATCCCTGGAAGATGTAGTCTCTCCGGGCATTCGGAGTCCAAAAGCCGGGTGTGAAGAAAAGGTGGGCCTCGACGAGGGATCGAAGAGACGAACTGCGGTCCGCTCTACCGCTGAGCTACCGCTCCATGGGTTCGGAGCGGGCCGGATTCGAACCGACGACCGTACCGTTAAAATGTAGTCCCCTCGGCATTCGGGGCCCGAAATCGTCGGGCGTAAAAAGGTGGGCTTCGACCAGGTGTTGAAGAGACATACGGGCGTTCTACCCCTGAACCACCGACCCTCGCGGGCCGGGCCGGACTCGAACCGGCGTCCCCCTTTGGAATGTAGTCCCTTCGGCATTCGAAGCCCGAAGAAGGCGGCTGCGACGAGGGTGGGCGAGACATCGTCAAACCAAGATGTAGTCCCGCCCTGCATTCGCAGCCAAGGTTTCAGGCGTTCACAGCGTGACCGCCTCGATCGCGCGGACCCAGTGCTCGCCCGCGAGGCCGCCGCGCGCGAACGCGGCGATGAGTGAGAAGACGTCGTCCGAGAAGCCGCCGACGTTGAGGATGTCCTTTCGGTCAGGCGCCTGCGTGGTCGCCCCCGGCTGGATGTCGATGCAGACCAGCTTCGCCGCGGGGTTGCGGCCCTTGTAGGCCCGCCACTCCTCCATCACCTGGGTCCCGCGCCGGTACGTGTTGCGGGTGTCGATCCACGACTCGTTGTCCGACACGAAGATCACCAGGTCGCCCTTGGCCTTGCGGCGGTTCAGCTCCTGCAGGGGCGCCGCGCAGTTGGTCCCGCCGGACGGGAGCTTCGCCAGGCGCTGCGCGTTGGTGAGGACGCTGTCGTGGCCGTCGATCTTGCACGGCACGACCTTGTCGTGGAACGGGATCACCTCGGTGTCACGGTTCTTGCGGAGGAACGCCGCCGCGACCAGGGCCGCCGCGTCGATGCACCGCACCGCCGAGGTCGCCCCCTTGCGGAACCCCGTGGCCGGGGAGTGCATCGATCCCGAGACGTCGAGCAGGACATAGATCTGGCCCTCGACCTCGGGCACGTTGGTGAGCGCCGCCTCCATGGCGTCGTGGAGCGCGTCCCGGATCTTCTTCGGGATGGCGTCGTCGGCCTGCTTGTAGGCCATGAGCAGCTGGTACGGGAACACCCGCGCCTTCCGCACCTCGTCGGGCGACGCCAGCTTCTTGGCGAGCGCCTTGGTGAGCGTCGCGTCGTCGAAGACGCCGTGACGCAGGAAGGTGTTGAGGTTCATGCGCAGCATCTGCCAGCCGGCCCGGGCGGCGATGGCCCGCCACGCGCTCTCGCGCAGCGGCGTCCCGGTGAGCAGCTGGAACGGCACGTCCGGGACCTCGTCGGTGCGGCCGGCCTTGAAGTCCTCGAAGGCGCGCACGCACGCGGGCAGGGCCGCGGCGTCGTGCGGGCGGCCGAGCAGGTAGCCGTAGAGGGCCCGGCGGCCGTCGTTGGCCGGCTTGGGGTGGACCATCCGGACCACGTCCGTCAGCGACGGGTCGTTGCCGACCGAGTCACCGAGCACCTGCGCGTCGCTGCGGCGGTCGAGCCACCGCTGCACCAGCCGCTTGGGCCGCGTCCCGAACGAACGCCGACCCGTCGCCCCCGACCGCACGATCTGCACGAAGTTGCGCAGCATCTTGCCGTTGTCGCACACCCGCCCGAACACCTTGTCGAGCATCAACCCGTTGCGGCTCGCCAGCTCCGCCAGGAGCAGCGCCGGCATGTCCTTCATGTGGCTGTGCTGCCGGGTGTACACGGCCGTCTTGGCGACGAACTCGGCGTCGACCTTGGCGACCAGCGCCTGCACCGCCTCGAGCTGCTTCTGACCGGACGCGTAGTAGGTGTTGTTGAGGCAACCGGTCGCGGCGTACTGAGCCAGCGCGTGCTTGTCGCTCAGGGCGTACGCCCGACCCCCTGCCTCGTTCACCGCGTCAGCGACGGGAGCGGCCTTGCGGGTGGTGAAGATCGAGAGGTTGACCATGACGGGCTCCTTGTCAGACCCCTTGAGCAGGCATCGGACCGTGACCATGATGGCTTGCTGGATCTGCGTCATTCCGCGGAGTTGAATGGCTTTGCCCGGGGAAGAATGCAGCTTTGTTCTTATCCTTTGCTATCTACCGGTAGACGACCGTCGCGCGCGCGGATGAACACATGTCTCTTGGGTCACCTCGCATCGCACGCACGTCGACGCCTGCAGACCGCGGAGCACATGTCCTCCGAGACAGCCGGTCGCGCGTTGGGTTCTCGGATGTCCCTCGGGACAGGCCTGCGTCGCGCTACGCCTGACCTTCGAGACAGCTCGCGGAGCGTCAGCGCTTCGGCGCGTCGGGCTTGCCGTCGAGGTCGGGGCGGCCGTCGAACAGGTCACGGCCCACGGCGACCGCCCGGTGGATCATCGCGTTGAGCGAGCTCGAGCGGGCCAGGTCGGGGTGGCGGGCGCACACGTGGTCCACCACCTGCTCCACCTTCACCGCGCCGTCCTGCTTCAGCTCCTGCAGGATCGCCAGCAACATCCGCTCGCTGCGTTCGCGCTCGTCCTGCTCGCGGCGGCGCACCACGATCGCACGGGCCAGCAGCAGCCCGAGGATCACGACGATGAGCGCGAGGATCCACGCGATCGTCTCGCCGACCTTCGCGCCCTTGCTGAGCGTGCCGTCGATGCGGCCCCAGAAGCGCTCGCGGAATTTTTCGTATTGCGGGTCGGTCTCGACGCGGTCGAGGGCATCGACCGCGCCGAGCAGCGCCTCGCGGCTGACCTCGCGCGACACCTTGCCGGCCGCCGGCGCGAGCTCGGTGTTCAGCGCGTCGCGCAGCGCCGGCGCCAGGTCCTTCTCGATCGTGTGGCGCAGCGCCGGCCCGACGTTGTCCTCGACCACCCGCTGGATCGCCGGCCCGACGTTGCGCTCGAGCACCGTCTGCGTCGCCGGCCCCAGCTCGTCGCGCAGGCCCTCGCTCAGGGTCGTCAGCGTCCTGCGCGTCAGCGCCTCGGCCAGGTTCGCCGCGCCGCGCCGCGTCGCCGGTGACAGCGCCGCCTGGATCGCCTGCTCGACCGCGCGGCGGCTGGTCTCGACCACCGCGGGGCTCACGTCCTCGCGCAGCCCCTGGCCGACCGCCTTTGACAGGGCGCCGACGAAGTCCTCGCTGAACTGGCGGACCTTGGCCAGGCGCTGCGGTTCGGTCAGCCCGTCGAACGCCCCGGCCGCCACCTGCTCGGCCAGGTCGCGCGCCGCTTGCTGGACCTCGGGCAGGTCGAGCAGCCCCTCGATGCGCCGCTGCACCTTCGGGTCCTCGAGCGTCGTCAGCGTCTCGTCGATGCCGGCCGGCACCGCGCGGCGGATCATCCGCTCGGTGGCTGTCCCGCAGGACATGTCCCCAAGGACAAGTCCGAGCAGCAGCGCGGAGGCGCGCGGCCCGGCCGACCTGCGGCCACCTGCGCGCGCTCGCGGGACCATCACGAAAGGATAGGAGAGCTGCGCCCTGGCCGCCAGTTCATCGCCGGCTCGCCGCGCCGATGAACCGCCGTCGTCACCGCGGCGGCTGCTTCGGGTTCGTCAGCGGTTCGGCGCCGCGCCGCTGACGACCCGGTCGATCCCGGCCAGGTCGCGGCGGATCTCGACCGCCTCGTAGCCGCGCGCCAGCAGCAGCTCGCGGGTCGCCTCGGCCTGGCCGAGCCCGATCTCGAGGAACAGCCGGCCTTCGGGCACCAGCACCTCCGGCGCCGCGCACTGGTCGATGAGGCGTCGCACCAGATCGAGGCCGTCGCTACCGCCGTCGAGGGCGAGGCGGGGCTCGTAGTCGCGGACCTCGGGCTGGAGCTCGGCGATCTCGGGCGAGGCGATGTAGGGGAGGTTGGCGGCGATCGCCGCGAAGCCGCCGGCGGGGATCGTCGGTCCGCGCAGGAGATCGCCGCGCACGAACTCGACCTGCAGGCCGAGGCTGCCCGCGTTTTCGCGCGCCACCGCGAGCGCGTCGGGCGACACGTCGACCGCCGTGACCGCGACATCGCGGCGCGCGTGCTTGACCGCCAGCGCGATCGCCCCCGAGCCCGTGCCGACGTCGAGCACGTGCAGCGGGTACGGCGGCGGCGACGGCGGCAGCCGCTCGAGCAACCAGTCGACCAGCAGCTCCGTCTCCGGCCGCGGGATCAACACGCGCCGGTCGACCGCGAGCTCGAGCCCCAGCCCGTGGAAGCCGCGCTTGCCGGCGATGTACGCCACCGGCTCGCGCGCCAGGCGGCGGCGGATCAGCTCGCGCAGCGCGCCCCGCTGGGTGTCGTCGACCAGCGCGTCGTAGCGGAGGAAGATCTGCATGCGCGTGCACCCGAGCGCCTGCGCCACCAGGTGCTGCCCGTCGGCGCGGGCCTCGGCGAAGCCGGCGCGCTCGAACCGCTCGACGGTCCACTGCAGCACCTCCTGGACGGTCCAGAGCTGCTGGCGCGCGGGGCGGGGCGGGGACGCGGACGACATCGGCGAGGGCGCGGAGTGTAGCCCGGACCGCGCGGTCTCAGGGCGCGGCGGTGTGGCCGCCAGCGGGGATCTCGAGCTGTCGGCGGAGCTCGGCGATGGGGATCTTCAGCACCGCCTCGACGTCGCGGCCGTCGACGTAGAGGCTGCGCTGGCCCTTCGCAGCGCGAAACGCCCGCAGCGTCCGCAGCGGCGCGACGAACAGCCCGCCGACCACCGCGGTGAGGTTGATCATCCACAAGAAGGGCGTGTTGCAGCCGGCGCGCAGCTCCCAGGCCCCGATCTCCGACTCGCCGGCGAGGTCCGTCCCGTAGCCCGTCAGCACGTGGTGGAGGTCGTGCAGCGCCACCACACGCCGGCGCGCCGGCGGGTTCGGCACCTGCACGGCGCGGCCGAAGATGTAGAACGCGAACTTCGGCGCCGAGTACTCGGCCATCGAGAACCCGTTCTGCGCCAGGTAGCGGTCGCGGCCCTCGCCGAGCGGCAGGTCGGAGGGCACGTGGGTCACGCGCTGCAGCGGCATGGTCTCCTCGGGTCGCGCGGCCCGCGGCGGCTCGCCAGTCGTCGCCGCGAGCGCGCGAGCGCGCCAATCACATGTCTCTCGGGACAGCCACGGGCGAAACGGCTCAGGACGACGCCTTGATCGGCTCCTCGAGCGGCGCCTCGATCTGCGCGACCATGCGCCGCAGCAGCCCCTCGACCATCAGCGCGCGCTCGCCCGAGTCGTAGACCCCGTCGTGGTAGCGGGCCTGGATGTCCTCGTACTTCTCGCGGGTGTCGTTGATCAGCTGCTTGTAGGGCTTGCGGCGGGCCAGGACCTCTTTTTGGTTCTGCCAGAAGAACGAGACCATGGCCGCCACCGTGAAACCGGTCAGCGCGACGCCGATCGGGCCGCTGACGATGTACGCCAGGCCGTAGCGGAGGGCGACGACGCCGCCGACCCCGACGGCGAGCTCGCGGATCCCGCTCTTGCGCATCTTGCCCCAGGCCATCGGCAGCAGCTCGCCGGAGGCCAGCACCAGGGCCACGAATTCCGGCCGCTTGGCCCCGCGCTCGTAGGTGTCCTTGATCACCTGCTGCATGAAGGCGTCGAAGGACTCGTACACCTCGCTCGGGTAGGCCGTGTGACTGCTGCTGCTGGCTGCCATGCGCGCCAGCATAGCAGAGCCCCCGGATTCCTTTGACAGGGCCGCGCGTGGCTCGCACAATTCCGGCCCGCATGCCGCGCTCATGGTCGTCCCGTCCGCGCGCCGCGTGGCCCGTGCGCTTGCTCGCGGTCCTCGCCGCCGCCTCCGCCGCGTGTCGCACGGCGCCGCCGTCCGCAGCCCCGCCGGCGAGCTCTGACCTGTCCGAACGCACAGCTCCGCCGCCGCTCGAGCTGGGCGGGCCCCAGGACCTCGAAGAGGGCGAGGAGCCGGTCGCCAAGCAGCCGCCGAAGCGACCCGAGCCGGTCGTCGTCAGCGATCTGCCGGGCGCCTTCGCGGCGCTCGAGCAGGGCAATCCCGAGGGCGCCGCGGCGTTCCTCGCCGGCGCCCTGCGCCAAAAGCCAGGTGACGAGAAGGTCCGCCTCGCGCTCGCCCACGCCCACCTGGCCACCGGCGCCAACGACCTCGCCGCCGCCGCGCTCGACCCCAAGCTCGGTCAACCGAGCGCCGCGCGGCTGCGCCTGCTCGCGCGCCTGCTCGCGGCCCGCGGCGATCGGGCCGGCGCGATCGCCTTGCTGCAGAAGGCCACCGCCGAGCCCGCCGAGCTGCCCGCGCGCGGTGAGCTGCTCAGCCTGCTGGTCGCGGCCGGGCAGGACAAAGATCCCAGGGCCGTCGCCCTGCGCGAGCAGCTCTATGACGCCTACGACGCCGGCAAGGCCAAGACCGTCGAGGAGCTCACGGCGGTGGCCCGGGCGGCGCTGGCCCGCGGCTCGACGGGCGCGTTCCACGACGCCAACATGGTGCTCGGCGAGGCGGAGAAGCTGCCCCTCGAGACAGGTGCGCCCGAGCCCGGCTACGTGCTGCGCGACCGGGCGCTGCTGCTGCGCGGGGCGATGTTCCGCGAGAAGTACGCGGCGACCGAGGCGATCGAGACCTACGAGCAGATCTTGCGGCGCGACGCGTGGCACGCGGAGGCGCTCGCGGGCGTGGCCGTGGCCCACCTCGAGGAGCTGCGCCTGGCCGCCGCGAGCGACGCGGCCCAGCGGGCGCTGCAGGTCAACCCGCGCCAGACCGAGGCGCTCGGGGTGCTGGCCAAGGTGGCGCTGGTCGAGGGTCGCCGCGACGAGGCGACCGCGCGCGCGCAGGGCGACATGCTGGCGGCCAGCCCCGGTCACCCCGACGCGCTGGCGGTGCTCGCCGGCGCGGCGCTGGCCCGCGACGACCAGGCCGCCTACGCCCGCCTGCGCGACCAGGCCGCGGCTGGCAACCCGCTGCCGTTTTACCTCGCGCTGGCCGACCTGCTCGTCTCGATGCACATGTACGAACAGACAGGTACGGTCCTCGACGAGGCGGCGGGGCGCGCCCCCGACAACGCCTACGTGCAGTCGGCCAAGGGCCTCAACCTGCTGCGCCTCGGCAAGGAGACCGAGGGCCGGGCCGCGCTCAAGGCCGCGTGGAAGCGCGACCGCTTCAACGAGCGCACCCGCAACACCCTCGACCTCTACGACCAGCGCATCGACCCGCTCTACACCGACGTCAGCGACGGCGACCTCAGCCTGCGCCTCCTCAAGGAGGACCAGGAGTATGTCTCCGGGGACATGTTGGCGATCATCGCCCGCGCCCGCCAGAGCCTCGACAAGCGCTACGCCCTGCGCCCGACCCCGCTGCGCATCGAAGTGTTCGCCGACCCCAGCGACTTCTCGGTCCGCACGATCGGCGTGCCCAGCCTCGGCGCCGTCGGCGTCTGCTTCGGCCGCCTCATCACCGCCGTCGGCCCGTATGCCGGCACCCACAACTTCCATCAGGTCGTGTGGCACGAGCTCGCCCACGTCTACGCCGTCCAGCTCAGCAAGGGCCGCGTGCCACGGTGGTTCACCGAGGGCCTGTCCGAGTGGGAGTCCGAGCTCGCCGACCCGTCGTGGGCCCGCGAGAGCGCCGAGCTGCTGGCCGCCGCGCGCCGCAAGGGCACCCTGCGCCGCCTGTCCGAGCTCGAGCTGGCGTTCCTGCGGGCCGGCAGCGCCCAGGCCATGGAGGTCGCCTACACCACCGCCGCCTACGCCATCCGCTACCTCGGCCAGACCTACGGCCTGCCGCGCCTGATCGCCATGCTCAAGGGCTACGGCGAGGGCGGCACCACCGAGGCGCTGATGGAGCGCCACCTCGGCAAGCCGCTCGCGGTGGTCGAGAAGGATTTCGAGACCTGGCTGTTCGGCCAGCTCGACGCCAAGGTCAAGGGCTGGGAGCCGGCCAAGAGCCGCGGCGACAAGCCCGACGAGCGCGACAAGCTGCTGTCGACCGCGCTCGGCCACGCGCAAAAGAAAGACATGACCTCGGCCGCGCGGGCGCTGCAGCAGCTGATCCAGGGCCGCGGCGACGGCTACATCCCGCGCATGACCCTGGCCGAGGTGCTGATGCAGGGCCCGAGCTGGAAGCAGGCCGCCGATCACTATGAAAAGGCCCGCGGCTTCCGCCCCGAGGCGGTCGAGCCGATCATCCGCCTGGGCGAGCTGGCCCGCCGCGACGGCGACGTGGCCCGCGAAAAGGCGCTGCTGCGCGAGGGCCTGGCGATCGACGGCATGAGCTACGACCCGGCCGCGCGCCTGGTGATGCTGGCGGCCGTCACCGCCGACGCCCCGAACCGCGACTACGCGCTCGACCGCGCCGCCGCGATCGCCCCGCTCCACCCGCTCACGCTCGGCGGCCAGGCTCTGCGCGCCGCCGCGGCCGGCGACAAGCCGCGCGCCCGCAGCCTCAGCGACCGCGCGCTCAAGCACATGAACGACGGCCCGCTCGCCAAGGGCCCCGTCGACACCCTGGTGGTCCTGGCCCTCGCCGCCGAGGCCGCCGGCGACGACACCCGCGCGAAGATCCTCGCCGCCCGCGCCGGCGCCGAGCCGAAGCTGCCCGCGCCGGCGAAGCAGGCGATGGAGCGGGTCCGCACCGCGAAGTAGCGGCTGTCTTAAAAGACATGCCCGCGAGGGCATGTCCCCTCGGCCATGCTTTTTCAGACAGGTCCGTTCGGGCATTTCTGATCGGACATGTTCCTTTCGCCAGACGTGCGCTCGAGCGCAGACGAACGCCTTCGGGCCGGTCGCGCCGGCGGCCGCGTCACGGCGACGGCCCTGCGCGTCCGCGACGCGGCCCTCGCCCATGAACGGCCTGTCATGGTCCCCCCGCCTCGCCCCTGCGCGTCTGCGCCGCGGCCTTCGTCACGCGTCGCGCTCCGCCTCTCGCCACTTCCGCGGCGCGACTGTCCGCGGACAGCCCCCGCCGGCCCGCGGCGCCCGTCCCGCTGCGCGTGCGCGGCTGGTCAGGCGTCCGCGCGCGTGAGGTCGCGTGCATCGGCCAGCCCGCGGCGCGCAGCGACCTCTCGTCGCGCGCCGGCCCGTCAGGGTTGCGCTGCCGGGCCGGCCTGGTAGCGTGGGCCCCGCCATGGCCGCGCTGTTCCCGTTCACGACCGACGAGGCGAAAGCAGTTCTCCAGGCCCTGAAGACCGTGGCGATGGCCGACGGCACCTTTGCGGTCAAGGAGCGGTCGCTGCTGGCGGCCTCGGCCGAGCTGCTCGGCGTCGACGCCGATCCCGACGCCGTCACCACGCTCTCGCCCGACGAGCTCGCCGCCGCGCTGAACGATCCGGAGCGGCGCCTCATGGCCCTCAAGGCCTGCCTCGTGATGGGCATCGTCGACGGCCAGGTCTCGCCGGAGGAGTGGCGCGTGCTGTCGGCCTTCCGCTCGGCCCTCGGGGTCGAGGAGGGCGCCATGCAGGTGTTCCACGACCTCGTGCAGCAGCACCGGCAGCGGACTCAGTACGAGCTGCAGCGCCGCCTCGGCTCGCCGCAGGTCGGCACCCTGTACGCCGCCCAGGGCTGGCAGGGCGTCCTCAGCTTCTTCACCGAGGACCTGCTCGCCCTGCCGAAGATCCGCGAGAACAGCGAGCTCGC
The DNA here is from genome assembly GCF_028368995.1 of Nannocystis bainbridge. Classification (GTDB taxonomy): domain Bacteria; phylum Myxococcota_A; class Polyangia; order Nannocystales; family Nannocystaceae; genus Nannocystis; species Nannocystis bainbridge. The sequence continues at coordinate 3,864,092 of NZ_JAQNDL010000001.1, forward strand.
GTGGCGCTATCGCCGGGTCGGTCTGCTGCCCGAGGGCACGCTCGGGCGCGAGCTGTGGCGGTACTACCGCGAGCGACAGTTCGCGTTCGCCGGCGAGCTGGGTGGCGTGCCCGAGGCGCTCGTGCACCACGACATCACCCACATCCTGGCCGGCTACGAGGCCGACCTCCAGGGCGAGCTCGAGACCCTGGCCTTCATCGCCGGCCTGCGCCGCGAGGACCCGTCGAGCGCGCTGTTCCTGGTCCTGCTTCAGCACGCCGTCGGCGCGCGCGTCGGCGACCCCGTCGGCCTCACTTTCGAGCCGGCGCGGATCCTCGCCGCGCGCGATCGCGGGCGCGCGACCACCGAGGACTTCACGCGCCGCCACGACTTCTGGGACGTGATGGACCGACCGCTCGCCGAGCTCTTGCAGCGCTTCGGAGTCCCGCCGCGGTGAGCGGCGCGCCGCAGGTGTTCGACCTGTCCGAGGTCGACGCCGACGCGCCCGAGGTCGTGCTCGCGTGGGTCGAGCGCCTGCGCGCCGCCGCGGCCCACGGCCCGGTGATCGTCCGCGAGTGCCCGCAGATGCTCGCCCACACGCTTTATAAATGTGCCCTGCTCGGCGACGCGATCGTGCTCGAGTCGGTGCGCGCCGAAGAAGCCTACGGCTGAGCGACTCTAGCGTCGCGACGCGGACGGCTACGGTTCAGCGACGGCCGCGCCGGCGGCAGGCCTCGGCGCGCCGGCTCGCACGACCCCGTCGATCGGCCGCGAGTTTCAGCCCTCGCGCTCGCCCGCCCGCTTCGCGCCCGCGAGCGCGGCCGACTCGCCATGCTACGCTGCCCTTCGATGTCCTCCGCAGCGCGCGCCTTCGCCAGAGCCCACGACCACGTCCAGGTCACGCGGCGGGCCCGCGGCGCCCTGTTCGCCAGCGCCGCGATCACCCTCCTGCTCTACCTGGTCCCGTTCGGCGGCCTGCTCATCTATCCGCTGCTGCTGCTGTCGACCCTGGCCCACGAGCTCGGCCACGGCCTGGCCGCGCTCGCCACCGGCGGCACGTTCCATGCCTTCTACTTGTGGCCGGACGGTTCGGGCATGGCTGTTCATTCCGGTCCCGAAGGACATGTCCTTCAGGCCATCGTCGCCGCCGGCGGGCTGATCGGTCCGGCGATCGTCGCGGGCCTGTGCTTCGCCCTCGCGCGCCGGCCCGCCGTCGCCCGCGTGGTGCTCGGCCTGCTCGGGCTCGGCTTCCTGGCCGCCGTCGCGCTCGTCGTCGAGAACCCGTTCGGCTTCTGGTACATCAGCGGCGTCGGCCTGCTGCTGCTGGCCCTCGCCGCCCGCGCCAGCGCCACCACGGCCCAGACCGCGCTGGTCTTCGTCGCGGTGCAGCTGGCCCTCAGCGTGTTCTCCCGCGCCGATTACCTGTTCACCGCCAGCGCCCAGACCTCGGCGGGCGTGATGCCGTCCGACTCGGCCCACATCGCCGCCGCGCTCGGCGGCTCCTACCTGCTGTGGGGCGCCGTCTGCGGGCTGTTCTCGGTCCTGGTCCTGGTCCTCGGCCTGTGGCTGTTCACCCGCGGCGAGAGCCGCGTCAGCCTGGCCAACCTCCGCCGGTGATCCGTGACCCCCGAGCTGCGCGCGCTGGCCTCCCGCGCCCTGGCGATCGAGCATGTCCCTGAGGACATGCTCTTATGGACATGTCTTAAAATTCATGTGATGTGCGCGGCGGTCTGGCGCGTCGACTCCCCCGCGGGCGCGATCGTCCTCAAGCAGCACCGCCACCCGCGCCCGTTCGCGCAGGAGCTGCAGGCCTATCGCGACTGGCTGCCGGGCCTGCTCGACGCGCGGGACGCTCCTCACCTCCGCGGTCCGTCGGACTCGCAGCAGCCTCACCACCGCGGTCCGTCGGACTCGCAGCAGCCTCACCTCCGCGGTCCGTCGGACTCGCAGCAGCCTCACCTCCGCGGTCCGTCGGACTCGCAGCACCCTCACCTCCGCGGTCCGTCGGGCCCGCAGGAGCCTCACCTCCGCAGTTCATCGGACTCGCACAGTCCCCTCCTCGGCCTGCCGGAGCCGCTTCCTCCCGCGCCCGCGCGTGAACCTGGCGTGCATGACCTGCTCGCCGTTCGTGTCCCCGCGCTGCTCGCCAGCGATCGCCGCAGCCTGGGCCTCGCGCTGTCCGCCGCGCCCGGCGAGCGCCTGTATCTCGGGACACATGATTCTCCCTCGACCCTCGCCGCCCACGCGGCCGCGGGCCGGTTCCTCCGCGCCCTTCACCAGCTCCCCGCCGTCGACGACGATCCCATCCCGCTCGTCGCCGCCGTCGCCGCGCGCCTCGACGCCTGGCACGCCCGCGCCCGCGACATCCTGAGCCCGGCCGAGCGCGACGCGCTGCAGCGGCTCGCCGCCCGCCGAGACGCCTTTGCCGGCGTGCGCCGCGTGCCCTGTCATCGCGACTTCACCCCCGACAACTGGTTGCTCGCCGGCGATGCCCTGCACGTCCTCGACTTCGAGCACGCCCGCCTCGACGCCGCCGAGGCCGACCTCGTCAAGCTCTGCGCCGACACCTGGGCCGAGAACCCTGCGCTCGCCGAGGCCTTCCTCGCCGGTCACGGATCGCTGGACACCGACGCCGCCGCCCGCCTCGACGTCCTGCTCGCCCTGCACGCGGTGGCCACCCTGGCCTGGGCCGAACGCCACGCCGACCCGGACTTCCACGCGCTCGGCCGCCGCGCCCTGGCCGTCGCGCTCGACCGTGTCACTTGAGACATGTCCCTCGAGACACCTTATGGCGATCTTTGGACATGCCCGTACGGACATGCCCCGGAAGACATCCCCGAACAAAAATCGACCCCTCAGTTCAGCGCTGCCAGCTTCTCCGGGTTGACCATGATGTGCAGCGCGTGGATCTGGTCGTCGTCGGCCTCGATCGACACAGCAGCCACCGCCACGCCGCCGTCCCACAGCACCGCGGCCGGCCAGCCGTTGATCTCGATCAGCGAGATCGTGCCGTGAGCGCCGCCCTTCTTGGCGATCCCGACCATCATGCGGCCCACGCGTTCGGGCCCGAACACCGGGTTGCGAGCGGCTCGCGCTCGCCCGCCGCCGTCCGACCACGCGACCACGTCGTCGGCCAGCAGCCGCTGCAGCCCGTCGAGGTCGCCCTGGGCGACCGCCCCGAGGAAGGCGCCGAGCAGCTGCTCGTGCTGCTCGCGCGAGCGGGCGAACCGCGGCCGCTTCGAGCGCACGTGCTCGCGCGCGCGGTGGGCCAGCTGGCGGCACGCAGCCTCCTCGCGGCCGACGATCGCCGCGACCTCGGCGAAGTCGTAATCAAACACCTCGCGCAGCACGAACACCGCCCGCTCGAGCGGGCTCAGGGCCTCGAGCAGGACTAAAAAAGCGAGCGAGATCGACTCGAGATCCGGCGTCCGCTCGAGCTGCTCGGTCGGCAGCGGCTCGGGCAGCCAGGTGCCGACGTAGGCCTCGCGCCGCGACCGCGCCGACTTCAGTTGATCGAGGCACAGGCGCGAGACGACGGTGGTCAGCCACCCGCCCGGCGCCTCGATCGCCGCGTGCTCGGCCGCCTGCCAGCGCACGTGCGCCTCCTGCAGCACGTCCTCGGCCTCGGCCGCGCTGCCGAGCATGCGGTACGCCAGCCCGAACAGCCGCGAGCGGTGAGCCCCGAACAGGGTCGCCGCCTCGTCCGGGCTCATCGCACCGCCTCCACCGCCACCAGCGGCCGCACGGCCCCGTGCTGCCAGCGGTACGCCATCAGTCGCCGCTGCTCGGCCCGCAGCGCGAACACGGTGTAGCGACACACCCGCTCCTTGATCCACGCCGCCACGCGCCCCTTCAAGATGCGCTCGCGGGGCTGCCCGGCCGCGTCCACGAACTGCACGATGCCATCCCGGCGGCCCAGGCTCACGCAGTAGCCCGGGTCGCCGAAGCTGAAGGCATCCATCTGACCTCCGGTCATCTCGGCCACTGCCGTGTCGGCCGCGTGCGCCGCCATCGGCATCGCAGTCTTGCAGCCGGCCGCCAGCCAGCCGCCCGGCGTGGCGAAGGCCGCGGCGTCACCGGCGACCAGCAGGTCCGGCCGCGCGTAAAGGTGGCTGTCGACGATCACCCGCCCGTCGGCCGCCATCGGCAAGCCGAGCCCGGCAAGCAGCGGCATCGCCCGGAACCCGGCCGCCCAGGCGCACAGGTCAAAGGCGATCGGCCCGGCCGCGGTGTCGAGGTGGTCGGCCGCCACGGCCGTCACCCGCACGCCCTCCCGCACCGTCACGCCGAGCCGCCGCAGGGCCGCCCGCGCGTGTTCGCGCGCCTTGTGGCTCAGCGCCGGCACGATCTCGCTCGCCGACACCAGCTCGACCCGCAGCCCGGGCACGGCCTCCGCCAGCTCCGTGGCGATCTCGACGCCGGTGAGGCCACCGCCGCATACGGCGAGCCGGCCGCCGCACTCGGCAATGCGCCGCGCCTCGCCGAACAGCCGGGCCATGCGGTCGCCGTCGATGGCAAAGGCGTGCTCGCGCGCCCCGGGCACGAGGTCGAGGTCGACCGAGCCGCCCGTGCACACGATGGCGCGGTCGAATTGGATGACGCCAGCGTCGGTGACGAGGCGGCCCGGGGCGACTTCGAGCGCGCGGGCGTGGACGAAGCGGACCGCGGTGCCGGCGAGCAGCGCGGCGATGGGGTGGGCGACGCTGCGGCCGCTGGCCGCCTGCTCGTGGAGGCGGACGCGCTCGACGAGTTGGTCGCTGGCGCCGACGAGGGTGACGGTGAGACGGCCGCGGGCGATCCGGGCGGCGCGAAGGGCCGCGAGCAGGCCGGCGTAGCCGGTACCGATGACGACGAGATGGGGGGACATGCGAGTTCTCCTGGTTCGCCAGGAGGACGAGGCAGCCCCTCCGCGGCGTGACACGATTTTTTTCGCGCCCTGCTTTCTGTCTGCGGCCCACGGCAGCGCCCCCTCCTCCTCCTCGTGCGATGGTGCCGTCGTGTCCGCGATCCTCCGCCTCGGCGACCCGCGGTTGCGTGCCGTCGCTCGCCCCGTCGACCTCGCCGACCCTGAATTCCCGGCCGCCGTCGCGCGGGCTGCACCACGCGCTCGCCGAGTTCCGGGCCGAGCACGGCTTCGGCCGCGCGATCGCGGCGCCACAGCTCGGCATCGGCCTGCGGCTCGTCGCCATGAACCTCGGCGACGGCCCACGCACCCTCGTCGACCCCGAGATCGTGTGGCACAGCGATGAGACCTTCACGCTGTGGGACGACTGCATGTGCTTCCCCGAGCTGCTCGTGCGGGTCAGGCGGTGGACCTCGATCTCCGTGCGCCACCGCGACGAGCACGGCCGGCTCCACCTGCGCGAGCGCCTGCCCGCCGCCGAGTCCGAGCTCTTACAGCACGAGCTCGACCACCTCGACGGGGTGCTCGCCGTCGACCGCGCCGAGGGCCCCGGCGCGATCGTCAAACGCGACGATCATGATCGCGAGCAGCTCGCGGCCATGATCGATCGCCGCGAAGATCAGTAGAGGATGCAGAAGCCGAAGCTGGTCGTGCCCTGGGCCGCGACCTCGGCGTTGTAGGGCTCGCCGGTCCACAGCAGGTGCGACGCGTCCTGCGTGTACTTGGCGTTCCACGCGTTCTGGATCGTGCCCTGCATCGCGATCACCACCTGCCACACGATCGGCGCGCCGGTCGTGTTGCTGACGGTGACCGAGTTGCACTCGCCCTGCTCCCACTTCGAGTCCTGGGTGATCTGCACGTCGATGCCCGGCGTCGTCATCGGCCCCGACATCGGCCCGCCGGTGGTGCCGTCGCCCGTCGTGGTCTCGTCCTCGCCGGTCGTCGCCGGGCCGCCGGTGGTCGGGTCGCCGCCCGTCGTCGGGTCGGGGTCGCTGCTCGGCGCCCCGCCGCGCTCGCGGAAGAACCGCGTGCCGACCAGCGCCAGCACCAGGCTGTCGAGCCGCCCCTCGGCCTCGGAGAAGGCCGCCCGCAACTCGTCCTGCACGCACTGCAGCTCGCTGCCCGCCGCCGAGCCGACAGCGTAACGGGCCCACTGCAGGGTGAAGCAGGCCTCGACGTCGGGGCTGCCCGCCAGCAGCTGCGCCAGCTCGTCGGCGCCGTCGAACGGCCCGTCCGAATTGTCGGTCAGCAGCACCTCGCCGCTGGCGTCGATCGGGTGGATCCCGTCCATCGTCCGCGTGCGACCGACCGCGTCATAGTGCTCGAAGCCGAAGCCGATCGGATCGATGCGCGCGTGGCAACCAGCGCAGGTCGGGTCGCTCGAGTGCTGGGTGTAGCGCTCGCGCGTGCTCAGGCCCGGGTCGACCGGCGGCGGCGAGGTGTCGAGCGCCGGCGGCGGCGGCGGCATGTCCTGGCACAGCAGCCGCTCGCGCACCAGCTTGCCGCGGTGGATCGGCGACGACGAGGTCGGCAGCGCGTGCGTCGTCATCACCGCGCCGTGCGTCAGCAGGCCCGCCGCCGCGCCGGTCTCGGCCTTCTTGAAGCCGCCCGGATCGGGCTCGCCCGCGCCGGCCGGGACGCCGTAGTAACCGGCGAGGTCGTCGGTCATGTACGAGTAATCGGCCGTCAGCAGCTCGGCCAGCGAACCACCGCCGCGGTACACGTCGCCGACGAACCGGTGCGTCTCGCCGAGCATGGCGTCGCGGATCTGCGGCGTCAGCTCGGGGTACAGCGCCGCGTCGCGCGGGACCGTGCGCAGGCGATCGATGTGCAGCCACTCGTCGACGAAGCGGTGCAGCGTGGCGTCGGCGTCGGCGTCGGCGAGCAGGCGGGCGGCCTGCTTCTTGAGCTCCGGCGGATCTTTCAAGGTCCCGTCGTCGGCGGCGGCCATGAGCTGGGCGTCAGGCGGGCCGCCGACGATCAGGTACGACAGCTCGCTGGCCAGCTCGTGCGGCGTGAGCTGATAGATGCCGTCGCCCGCGTGCTCGCCGAGCTCGGTGCGGTAGAGGAACCCGGGCGACTGCAACATCGCGGCGATGGTCCAGCGGATCCCGCCGGCGAATTTCTCGATCGCGGCGGCCTCCTTCCACAGCGTCTCGTAGCGGGCCTGCTCGTCGGCGGTGAGCGGCCGGCGGAACACCTGCTTGCCGAAGCGGGCGATGAACGCGTGGGCGCACGCCTGCTCGCCGTCGGCCTCCGGATCGCAGCCGAGCCGCGCCGGCAGGTCGGCGACGATGAGGTCGGCGATCTTCTCGGCCGCGTCGCGGTACTGGTCGGCCAGCAGCCCCGAGACCACCAGCGCCCCGGCGTTGTTGGTGTAGCCGTGGACCACCGTGTCGGCCGCGAAGCCGAGCCCGAGGTCGGTCGGGGCGCCGAGCACCGCCGCGAGGCTGCGGTTGTACTCGACGTGGCTGAGCCGGCGCACCCGCCGGACCCCCGCGCCGCCCTCGTCGCAGCCGGCCGCGCCCTCGCCGTCGGGCGCCGTGCACGAGAACGTGCCCTGGCTGCGCGCGACGAACTCCGCCAGCGCGTCGTAGGCCTCGGTGTCGGGCGTGACGACCATCCCGCCCTTGTGCATGTCGGGGTGCTGGTTGGTCGGCTTGAGCAGCAGCAGCGACACGCCGCCGTCCTCGTCGAGCGCGACCTCCTTGACCGCCGCGAGGTTGGCCTCGAGCCAGCCCTCCGCGCCCTCGGCCAGCAGGACCATCCGCGTGTCCTTGGCCAGGCCGTCGGGGTTGTGACAGGTGATGCAGGTCTTGCTAAGGATCGGCGTCCACACGCTGGTCTCGAAGAACTGCGCGTCGCTCGGGCAGTCGCCGCCGCCGTCGGTCGGGTCGCCGTTGCCGGTGGCCATCGTGTCGGTGCCGCCCGTGGCGGCGTCGGTGTCGGAGTCGGTGCTCGCCCCGCCGCCGCCGCTCGGGCAGGCCGCGAGCGCGAGGAGGAGCGCGAGGTTGCTGGCGTAGATCGTTCGCATGGTCATCGTCCTCCTCACACCAGGCTCGGGAGCGGGCCGTTGCCGACCATGGAGTTGCCGAAGGTCTCGTTGCTCAGGCCCATCGCCTGACACAGCGAGACCATCAGCTTGCCGTGCGACTCGCCGGCGAACTTGAGGTAACGACCGGTCTGCCAGCGCCCGCCCGCGCCGCCGGCAATCACGAACGGCACGCCGGAGCAGGTGTGCAGCCGCGAGTCGCCCATCTCCTTGGCCCACACCACCACCGAGTTGTCGAGCATCGAGCCCTGCATGTCGGCCTCGGGCGTCATCGCCAGCTTCTGCACGAGGTACTTGAACTGCTCGGCCATCCACCGCTCGCACTCGACGAACTGGGCCACGCCGGCCACGTTCGAGTCGTCGATGTGCGACAGCGAGTGGTGACCCTCGGACACGCCGAGCCACGAGCACACCGTCGGGCTGACCGTGTGCGACAGCTGCAGCGAGGCCACGCGCGTCATGTCGCACGCCAGCGCCGCCACCATCATGTCGATCTGCGCCGCGGTGATGTTCGGGAAGTTGGCGTTGTCCTGCGTGCCCCCGCCCATCGGCGCGTCGGGCAAGCCGCAGCCGACCGCGCCCATCAAGCCCTTCTCGACCTTGGCCAGCGCGTCGAGGTGAGCGTCGAGCTTGGGCCGCTCCTCGCTGCCGAGCCGCCCGCGCAGGCTGGTAGCCTCGTCGACCAGCAGGTCGACCACCCGCTGCCGCCGGGCTCGCAGCGCCGCCGCGGCCTCGTCCCCGCCCATGAAGTCGCCGAACAGCCGGCCGTACACGTGCATCGGGTCGTCGTCGGGCGTGACCCACGCGCCCGGACCCGAGTACGACATGCGCGTCTGCACGCCGCCGCCCCACGCCGACGTCTGGACCCCGAACTCGAGCGAGGAGAAGCGCGTGTCCTGACCGATCTGCGCCGCCACGTATTGATCGATCGACATCCCGCCCGACTCGTCGGAGGCGGTGCCGCTGGCGGTCAACATCGCCGCCATGCCGCCCTCATGGTTGTCGGCGCCGAAGAAATCGAGGCCCTCGACCACGATCAGCTGATCTTGGATCTCCGTCAGCGGCTCGAGGATCGAGCCCGGCGGAAAGCTGAAGTTCGTCTCGGTCCCGCTCGGCTTCCACTGCTGCGGGATGGTGCCGTTGGGGCTGAAGAACACGATCAGCCGCTTGGCGGTCGGTCCGCCGTCAGCCCGACTGCTCGGCGCCGACAGCAGGTTCAAAAACGGGGCGGCGACCAGACCGATCCCGAGGCCGTGCAAGACGCTTCGACGACGTATCGACATAGACTCGCACCTGAATAGCGAGGAGCGGCAGCTCTGTCGATACGCGTCGATTCGGGACATGGCGGGTCGTGTAAGCGAGCCCAGGCGCAGGCCCGCGCCGCTGCTCGCAGTTCACGCGCCCCGAGCCGCGCTCGCAGACTCCGCACAATGACAGCAGCGGGCGAGCGCATCGATCTGTCTCTCGGGACAGCACGCCTCCGCGCCGCAGCCATGATTCGCGACGCGCCGCGGGGGGCCTGTCCCCCGGGACATGTCAGCTCCACGGCCGAGCCCGCCGGACCGTCGGCCGGACACGGCGCGAGGTCACCGGACCGCCGCTGCGTGCAATCGGCTCCTGGGGATCCGCCCGAGCTTCGCGCGTACCATATGTCCCAAGAGACATATGAATTGCGGTCGCTGACCTCGCATGGCCGCGAGGACAGGTCGAGTCCGCCGGAGACGATGTCCCCGAGTCACTCCGGACGCTCGCGCTCACCCGCGCGGGCGCACGTGCATGAGGATGCTGCCGCGCGGGCCGACGGGGATGTTGAAGCGGTGGCGGGCGTCGCTGTTCTCGGCGACCGGCGCGAACTCGTAGCGCAGCGCCAGGCGCGACAGCACGATCTTCGCCTCGAGCAGCGAGAAGTGCTGGCCGACGCAGCTGCGCGGGCCGGTGATGAAGGGCAGCCAGCGGTGGCCGACCGGCTCGTCGCCGAGGAAGCGGTCGGGGCGGAACGCCTCGGGCTCGGGCCAGTGGCGCGGGTCCTTGTGCAGCGCCTGCATGTGCACCATCACCTTGGTGCCGCGCGGGATGACGAGCTCGCCGAAGCGGTCGTCGACGATCGCCTCGCGCACGACGATCGGCACGATGTTGTAGAGCCGCAGCGCCTCCTTGAGGCACGCGCCGGCGAAATCGAGGCGCTTGAGCTGCTCGTAGTCGGGCACGCCGTCGCCCTTGAACACCAGGGCCGCGTCGGCGCGCAGCCGCTCGAGCTCGGCCGGCTGCTGCGTCAACGCGTGCAGCGTCCACGTCAGCATCGCGCTCGAGGTGTCGTGGCCGGCGAACAGCATGGTCTTGAGCTCGTCGCTGACGAGCCGCTCGCTGTCCTCGGACCAGGTGCCGTCGTCGAGGCTGGCGAGCAGCATGTCGAGCATGTCGCTCGGGCGCGCCTTGGGGTCGGCGCGCCGCTTCTGCATGCGCGCGCGGATCTTCTCGAGCAAAAAGGCGTCGAGCTGGGCCAGCGAGCGGTCGTAGCGGAACTTCGCGGGCGTCGGTAAATAGCCGCGGAAGGGCAGCCAGACCCGCTTGTTGGCCTCTTCGACGAGGGGCTCGTAGAGCCGCGGCAGCACGTCGTCGCTCTGGTGCGGCGGCATCTGCAGCGTCGCCTCGGCGATCACCTGCAGGGTCACCCGCCGCATCTGCGCGCCGATGTCGACCGGGAGGCCGCTGCGCGCGTGGGCGTCGAGCACCGCCCCCATGCGGTCGACCGCGCGGATCGACGCCTCGGCGACGTTGCGCAGCGCGTCGATGCGGAACGCCCGGGCCAGCACCGCCCGCTGGCGCTTCCACAGCTCGCCGTCGCTGGTCAAAAGGCCATGTCCGAGGATGTCGAGGAAGGCGCCCATGGCGCGCAGATCCTTGACGTAGTGATCGGCGGCGCCGACGATCACGTGGCGGATGAACTCGGGGTCCGAGGTGACGAGGTAGCTGGCGCCGGGGATCCGCAGCCGCACGGTGGGCCCGCGCTCCCGCAGCCAGCGCTCCGTCACGTCCCACGGCGCGCCCGCCATGAGCGCGGCCATGTGACCGACGACGGGCAGCTTCTGCGGCGCATGCGGGACCTGATCGAGCATGCGGCGGAGCATCGACCCCAGGCCCGGGCCCGCGCAAGACCGGCCGGCCCCGAGTGTGCGGTGAGCCCGCTCAAGATCACGCGGATGCTCGCGAATTTGCCCGGGGTGCGCCTCCCTGTGCTAGAAACCCGGGCATGCGCGCCCTCGGCCTCGACGTCGGTAGCAAGACGATCGGCGTCGCCGTGTCCGACCCGAGCGGCACGATCGCCAGCCCGCGCGAGGTCCTCACGCGCCGGGGTCACGCGGAGGACGCAGCCGCCATCGCCGCGCTCGCCCGCGACCTCGAAGCCGCCGACGTCGTCGTCGGCCTCCCGCTCGAGCTCGACGGCTCGGTCGGCCACCGCGCCCGCCAGGTCCAGCGCTTCCTCGCCGTCCTCGAGCCCCTGCTCGCCGCGCTGCCCGGCTCGCCGCGCGCGTCCACCTGGGACGAGCGCTTCAGCACCGCCGGGGCCGAGCGCGCCCTGCTGCAGGCCGACGTGTCCCGCACCCGCCGCAAGCAGGTCATCGACGCCGCCGCGGCCCAGTTCATCCTCGAGGGCTGGCTCGAAGGCCAGCGCCGAAGGGACATGTCCGGAGGGACAGGTACATGACGCGGGCCGCCGGCAAGCGCCTGCCGTGGTGGCGCCCGCGACGGTCCCGCTGGGCGCAGTACGTCGCCCTCGCGGTGGTGGCGGTCACGCTGGTGGTCGGCGGCGTGTGGCTGTCGCGCACGTACCAGCGGGTGATCGACTATCCGGAGCGGCCGGGGGTCGGCAGCGCCGAGCCGATCGCCGTCGAGGTCGCCAAGGGCGCCAGCTTCCCGCAGGTGTTGACGCAGCTGCTCGAGGCCGGCGTGATCCCCGAGGACGAGGGCCTCTACTTCAAGCTGTTCGTGCTCCACCGCGGCGCCGCCGGCAAGATCACCGCCGGCGCGCACAGCTTCCGCGGCGACATGACGCCCGAGCAGGTGCTCGCCGAGCTGATCCGGGCCCAGCGCACCGAAGAGACGCGGGTGACGATCCCCGAGGGCCGCAACATCCTCGAGGTCGCCGACATCCTCGCGGTCGCCGGCTACGGCGACGCCTCGGTGATCCTGGCCGCGATGCGCGATCCTGCCCTGCTCAAGGAGTTCGGGATCGAGGGCGAGAGCGTCGAGGGTTACCTCTACCCCGACACTTACAAGTTCCCGACCGAGGCCACGCCCGAGCAGGTGGTCCGCCGCATGGTCGAGCAGCACCGCAAGGTCTACGACAACCTCAAGCGCAGCCATCGCGAGGCGCTCGAGGAGCTGCGCAAGACCCTCGGCTGGGGCGACCGCGAGATCATCATCATGGCGTCGCTGGTCGAGAAGGAGACCGCCGCCAAGCACGAGCGGCCGCTCATCGCCGGCGTGTTCCTCAACCGCCTGCGCTTCTCGTCGTTCCAGCCCAAGCGGCTCGAGACCGACCCGACGATCATCTACGGCTGCACGGCGGCGGTGAAGAAGTCGGCGGCCTGCGAGAAGTTCGAGGGCCGCATCCGCCGGATCCACCTGCGCGACCCCGACAACCCGTACAACACATACACGCACGAGGGCCTGCCGCCGGGCCCGATCACGAACGCCGGCAAGTCCGCGTTCGAGGCCGTGCTGGCGCCGAAGAAGTCGCGCTTCCTGTACTTCGTGTCGCGCAACGACAAGACCCACCAGTTCTCGAAGACGCTCGCCGAGCACGAGGCCGCGGTCGAGAAGTACATGCGCCAGGGCGCCGTGGGCGACGGCTCCGCCGCTGGCGCCGCCGACGCCGAGTGACGGCATGTCCCTCGGGGCATGTCGATCTCAACATGCCCGAAACGCCATGTCCGAAGAGACATGGCCGGTCGCGCATGTCCCTCGGGACACGTAGCGAGGACGCCGCGGGCTCAGGGCTTCGGCGCGCTCGCCAGGGCGAGCTGCAGCTCGACGAGGGCCCAGCGATCGCCGGTGCGGGCGAACGTCAGCCGGTGCGGTGGTTCACGCGTCGTCACGATCACCCGCCGCTCGCCGACCGGCTCGCGCGAGGCGATCACCAGCTCGCCGGCGAGGGCTGCCAGCAGCCCGGGCAGGCGGTTCTCGGTGAACAGCAGGTGATCGTCGAGCGCGCGCGTGAGGCTGGCCAGGGCCTCCGCGCGCAGCTCCGGGCTGGCGGCCTCGTCGCGGACCGTCGCCGCCAGGCGCTGCAATTCGGCGACGATCGCCTCCGGCTCGCCGTCGAGGCCGCGCATGCGCACGAACTCGTTGCCCGGGCGGGCGATCGCCGTGCGAATCGCGTCGAGCTGACCGCGGGCCTCGCGGGGCGCGTCGAGGGCGACCAGCTCGCGCGCCTCGCCGACCCGCTGAAGCCGCTCTTTCGGGTTGTTCTGGCTGAATTCCCACACTTCGAGCCGCGGCGCCGCGCCCGGACTCGCCACCGCCACGCCGATCTCCGCCCGGCCCTTGTGACCGTCGGCGAGCTCGAACACCGGGCGAACCGCGAGCCCCGCCGGAATCGCCTCGTGCAGCGCCGGCGCGTACAGCCACGGCTCGGGCGCGCGTGCGGGGGTCTGCGCGGGCGGCGGCGGCAGGTCGACCGCGGGCCCTTGCGGGCAGCCGGGCGCGAACGCGAGCGAAGCGGCGAGCAGAGCGGTGCGGAGGGGAGTCACCGGGCTTGCACAGGGTGGGACGGTGGAGGCGCCAAGGTCAAGCGTGATAGCCTCGGCTCGAGATGGACCTCGCGCGACGGAGCCTTGCGGTGGCGATGGCCGCCAGTGTGTGCCTCAGCACTTCGGGGATCGGTGAGGCAGCCGCGGCGGCCTCGCGGCCCGTGCTGGCGCTCGCGGCCCCTGGCGAGGGTGGCGAGCAGCAGGGGTCCAAGCTGGCGATCTTGCCGCTGGTGGTCGAGGGTTCGCTGAGCGAGGCCGACCAGAACTCGCTGACGCAATCGCTCATCAGCGGCCTGCAGCGCGGCAGCTTCACCGTCCTCGCGCCCGAGCAGGTCATCGCCGCCGACAGCGGCGCCGCCAGCTGCGACAACGCCGTCTGTTACAAGTCGATCGCCACCAAGACCAGCGCCGCCTACATCGTCCGCGCCGCCGTCACCGTGCGCGACCGCGACTACAACGTCCACGTCGACCTCTTCAACGGCGCCGACGGTCAGCGCATCGCCGCCACCCAGGATGGTTGCGAGATCTGCGGCGTCGTCGACGCCAGCGGTCTCATCGACTCCGCCGCCGCCACCCTGCGCCTCAAGCTCGACGCCCTCGCCAAGGGTCCGGCCTCCTTCAAGCTGCAGACCGACCCGCCCGGCGCGCTCGTCACCATCGACGGCGAGATCGCCGGCACCACCCCGCTGAACCGCCCCACGGTCCCCGGCAAGCACATCATCCGGATCAGCAAGGAGGGCTTCATCGCCCTCGAGCGCGAGGTGACCTTCGTCGAGGGCGTCGGCGAGGAGCTGCAGTACTCGCTGGAGAAGCTGCCGAGCCGTCTGCCCGGCAAGCGCTGGGGCTACGCCTCGATCGCCGTCGGCATCCTCGGGATCGGCGGCGGCATCGCCCTCACCGCCATCGACGGCCGCAACTACTCGCTCGACTGCGCCGGCGAGAACGTGATGAACCCCGGCATCACCGGCGAAAAGGAGTGCAAGTACCTCTTCAACACGAAGTGGTACGGCGTCGCCGCCACCCTCGCCGGCGCGGCCCTCCTCACCCTCGGCACCGTCATCCTCATCAACTCCCGCTCCAAGACCGACGCCGGTGACAAGCGCGCCGCTCGCCGCGGCACCCGGCAGCTCGGCATCGGCCCGGGCAGCCTGATCTTCCGCGGACAATTCTGATCGCTGCCTGCCTGAGCTTCGGGACATGTCCGATGCGGCATGTCCTGAGAGTCAGCTGAACGCTCGCCGACCCGGGCGGCTGCCCGCGGGACCACGAGGCTGAATCAGCCCGTCGCGGCCCGTTTGGGTCACGAGCGGCGAGTGCAGCGAGCCTTCGCTGTCCCAGGTCTCGTGCCGATTCACCGGCCCGCGCTCACGCGCCGGTCATCTGCGCCCACGCGTCCACCGCCAGCCACGTCGTGCTCGTCGCCGCGAACGGCATCACCCCCAGGCACGGCAGCCCGCTCGCCGCCGCGATCACGGCCGGGTTGTGGGTGCGCGCCGCGTCCGGGCTGCTGTGCGTGTCGACCAGGAAGAACCCACGCGGCGGCAGGCCCAGCGCCCGCAGGCCGAAGATCGTCAGCAGCGCGTGGTTGACCCCGCCGAGGCCGAGGCGGCCGACCACCACCGGCGCCGCGGCCAGCCCGGCGATCCACGCCGGCAGCCACGTCCCGCCGGGCATCGGCACCCACAGCCCGCCCGCGCCCTCGATCAGCGTCACCGCGGGCCGGTGCTTCGCCTCGAGCGCCTCCATGGTCCTTCGGACATGCCCGATCGGCCCTGTCTCTCGCAGCATGTCCTGGGAGACATCCAGCCGCGGACCCTGCGAGAACCTCTGCGCGTCCTCGACGATGCCGGGCGCCAGCGGCTCGGCGAAGCGCAGCGGGCAGATCTCGCTGGCGGTCACGCCGAGGTCGCTGGCGGCGGCGAGGCGCTCGGGGTCACCGCTCGGCCCCTCGGGTCCGCTCGCGGCCGGCTTGAACGGCAGCGCACGCAGGCCCGCCCCCGCGGCCGCTCGCAGGAGCGCGCACGCGAGGGTCGTCTTGCCGCAGTCGGTGTCGGTGCCGACCAGGAACACCCGCGGCGGGCCTGCCCACGCGGCAGGCCCGGGGTCGCCGCTCGGGCTCAGAAGGCCTCGAGCAGCTTGGCGCGCTTGGCCTTGTACTCCTCTTCGGTGAGGAGCTCGGCCTCGAACGCGGCCTTGAGCTTGCGCAGCTTGGCCTCGAGGCTGTTGTCGTCGGCGGGCGCTTGCTGCTGCTGCGGCTGCTGCTGGAACTGCTGCTGCTGCGGGTGGAACTGCTGCTGCGGGTTCACGGCGCCGGCCATGCCGCCCATCATCTGCGCCATCATCTGGCCCATGCCCATGCCCATGCCCATGCCCATGCCCGCGGACGAGGCTCCGCCGGCGCCGGGGTTGCGGGCCGCGTCGCGCATCACGTTGAGGCCCTCCCAGGCCATCGTGTTGTCGACCCCGCGGGCCGCCTGCGCCGCCGCGGCGTCGAGCGCCTTCTCGATCTCGGGCGGCAGCGAGATGTTCTCGATCACGAAGCTGGTCAGCAGCAGGCCCAGCTTGCCGAACTCCTCGGCGAGGTCGCCCTTGACCGCGTTCTCGAGCACGTTGTAGTGCGCCGCCATGTCGGCGACGCTGAGGTCGCTCTTGCCGGCGGCGACGGTGAACTTACTGACGAGCTGACGCTTGAGGTACTCGGCGATCGAGTCGGTGGTCGTCAGGCCCTGGGTGCCGACGATCTCCTTGAAGAACACGGCGGGGTCGGAGATCTTGAAGTTGTACGCGCCGAAGGCCCGGATCCGCACGCGACCGGGGCGGCCGGCGACCGAGAACTCGGGGTCGCGGATGAGCACCGGGTTGGCCGTACCCCACTTCTGGTCGACGTACTGGCGCAGGTTGACGAAGTAGATCTCGACCTTGAACGGGCTGTTGAAGCCGTACTTCCAGCCCTTCAGGCGCGACAAGATCGGCAAGTTCTGCGTGCTGAGCGTGTGCGTGCCGGGGCCGAACACGTCGGCGAGCTGACCCTCGTTGATGAGGATCGCGGCCTGGTTCTCGCGGCAGACCAGCTTGGCGCCGTTCTTGATCTCGTGGTCGTCGTCGGGGAAGCGGTAGACCAGCGTGTAGTTGGTGTTGTCCAGCCACTCGATGATCTCGATGAACTGGCCCTTGATGAAGCTGAGGATGCCCATGGTCGCTCCGGTGCTGCTGGTGGTTCGAGGGGGTGATGCGGCCGGTGGTTTCAGGCCAGGCCCGCGCCGAGGGCCTCGGTCTCGAGCTCGACGAACTCGAGGTTGCTCAGGCCGAACACATCGGCGAGCTCGGCGAGCGCGCGGCGCTCGGCCAGGCTGGTGTGCCCGTCACGGTGGACCAGGGCGATCGCGGTCTTGAGGAAGATCCGCCGCAGGTAGGTCTTGTCGAGCACCTGCACCGCCTCGAACTTGCTGAAGCTGCTGGCCTTCAGGTCGTCGAGCGTGATCTCTGCCCCCGACTCGCGCAGGAATTCGCCGATGAGCTCCGCCTCCCGCGGATCGATGCCGTCGACGCTGGCGAGGTGGTGCAGACCGCGGGCGAACACGTCGATCTCCTCGGGGGTCATGCTGCCTTGCTGGCTCTCCATGGCCCGGAATGGTACGGGCATGGCACCGTCGCCGCCAGCGCCGGCCGCAAATAGAAAACGCCCGCGGTCCAGCTTGGACCGCGGGCGTCGCACGACTCGACGCCACCAAGCAGAGAGCGTCTAGAGAACCTCGAATTCGCGGGTGAGCAGCAGTTGCGCGGGCTCGTCCCCCGCCAGCGTGAACACTTCGACCTTCCACGGGCCGCGCTGCTCAGGCCCCAGCGGATGGCTGGCCGCGAGCGCGAGCGTGGTCGTCGGCGCGAGGACGCCCGGGACCTCTTCGCGCGAGTCACCGTACGTCCACACGAAAGTCACGGGCCGCGGCTCGAGCAGCCTGTCGGCGCGCAGGTGCAGGTGCACCGAGCCCGACTCGGCCGGGAACGTCGCAGCGTCGACCAGCGGCCCGGCCGCCTGCGCCGCCAGCACGGCCGCGACCTGCACGGCGTGTCCGACCGGGCGGGCGGGCGTGGCCGCGAACGCGGCCTGGGACGACGAGAGATCGGAGCGGAGTTGCCCGTCGGGCAGGATGTGCTCGGGAGTGATGGGCGCGTCGACGCAGCCCACCACGAGCACGGCCGTAACCAGGGAGAGCAGGTTCGTGGTCCGCAAGCAGAAAACTTGACATGCCGGTCCCGTGCCAGGGCCCATGATCAGTGTTTCAGGTGACTTGGCTATGAGCGCGAGAACCGCTCGCGACAAAAACCATCATGGTCGCGATGATTCGTAGATTTGCGCCGGAGGCCCCTACATCGACCCTCGGCTGGGGCCGGCGAACGTTATGCTAGCGCCGATGGTCGCTCGTCGCCTCGCCGCGGGTCTCGCCTCCGTTTTGCTCTGCGCCTGCTCCGCGAAGCACCCCGGCGAGGCCGCGGCGGCCGCCCGCCCGGCGGAGGAAGTGGCCGAGCCCGAAGTCGACGTCGCCACGCGCCTGCAGCTCGACCGCCGTCGCTTCCCGCTGACCGTGTGGACCGCCTACGTGGTCCAGCAGGACTACTTCGACAAGGAGCGCATCGACCCGCGCGAGCAGTTCGCCGAGGCCCTGCGCCACCTCGGCCTCAACACGCCGGAGTTCTTCGCCACCGTCGCCGGCGACACCGCCACCGTCACCGTCGCCGATTTCCGCCGCGAGTTCTCGCTGGCCGGTCTCGGCGACCTGCCGGCCGTCGCCGACCGCCTCGAGGAGGTGCTCGCGTTCGTGCAGGAGAGCCTGCGCCTCGACGCCGAGGCCACGCACAAGGTCGAGTACGCGGCGATCAACGGCATGCTCGCGCCGCTCGACCCGCACACGATCCTCCTGACGCCCGAGGAGCACACCGACCTGGGCGTCAAGACGCGCGGTCAGTTCGGCGGGATCGGGGCCGAGATCCGCGAGGACGAGCGGCGGATCCGGATCGTCAAGGTCCTGCCGAACAGCCCGGCCGCGGCCGCGGGCCTCAAGGACGGCGACCTGCTGCTGCAGATCGACAAGCAGAGCACGGTCAACCTGCGCTCGTCCGACGCGCAACTGCTGCTGCGCGGGCCGATCGACACCAAGGTGTCGGTCAAGATCCAGCGCGGCCAGGAGACGCTGACGCTGACGATCACGCGCAAGATCATCCGCGTCGACAGCGTCACCGCCTCGCTGCTGCCGGGCAAGATCGCCCTGCTCGAGATCTCGACCTTCCAGGAGAACACCGGCGAGCAAGTGCGCAAGGCCATCGCCGAGCTCACGCCGGAGGGCGAGGCGCTGCGCGGGCTGGTGCTCGACCTGCGCGACAACAGCGGCGGGCTGCTCACGCAGGCGGTCGAGGTCGTCGACGCGCTGGTCGCCGCGGGCGAGCTGGTGATCGTGCGCTCGGCGCTCGGCCGCGAGGCGGAGGACGCCAAGCCCGAGGTCAACCTGCCGGCCGACGCCGCCGTGGTCGCGCTGATCAACGAGGACTCGGCGTCGGCGGCGGAGATCGTCAGCGGCGGCGTCAAGGCGCTCGGCCGCGGCGTCGTGCTCGGCCGCCCGAGCTTCGGCAAGGGCACCGTGCAGCTGCTCAAGCCGCAGAACCTGTACGGCCGCGAGCTCGCGCTCAAGATGACGATCGCCGAATACCGCGTCGCCGGCGACACCAAGATCCAGACCGTCGGCGTGCGCCCCGACCTCTCGCTCTACCCGGTCGAGCTCAGCGAGATCGTCGCCGTCGCCAACTACTACGATACCGAGCGGTTCGAGCGCCGCCGCGAGTCGACCCAGGTCGCGCACCTGCCCTCGGGCAAGCACGAGGCCGCGTTCGCCGGCAAGGCCGCCGGCGACGGGCCGCGCCTGCGCTACTTCGCCGGCCGCCAGGGCACGCCGCTGCCGCGCCCCGCCGAGGGTCCGGCGGCGATGGCCGATCCGGAGGTCCAGCTCGCCCGCGACGTGGCCGACGCGCTGGCTGGCCTTTCGGACAGCAAGCAACGGACCGAGCGCCTGGCCGCGCTCACCGGCGAGCTCGCCGCGCGCGAGGACGAGAAGATCGCCGCCGGCATCGCCGCCACCAAGATCGACTGGGCCGGCACGCTCGGGCTCGGCAGCGACCCCACGCTCGAGCTGCGCGCCCGCGTGGTCGACGACAAGAAGATCGCCGCCGGTCAGCCGTTCACGCTGCGCGTCGAGGTCACCAACAGCGGCAGCGAGGCCGCCGAGCGCGTCCACGTGATCACCGACTGCCTGCGCGACGAACTCGACGGCATCGAGCTGCTGCTCGGCCGCATCGAGCCCGGCGCGACCGTGACCCGCGACGTCCGCCTCTACGTCATGGCCTGGCACACCGACCTCGTCGACACCCTGCGCGTCGACCTCCACGCCGGCGAGCCGGGCCCACAGGCCGACGCCAGCACCACGGTGCGCTTCGACATCGGCGGCCTGCCGCGACCGCGCTTCGCCTACGACTACTGGATCGTCGACGACCCCGAGCTGGTGGCCGCCGCGCCGCAGCGGCCCAAGTCGCCGCCGATCCCGGGCGAGCCGCCGTTCGTGGTCAAGGGCAACGGCGACGGCGTGCTGCAACCCGGCGAGCAGGTCCTGCTCGCGCTCGAGATCCGCAACGACAGCGGCGCCGACAGCTCCGACGCGCGCGCCCTCATCCACAACATGTCCGGCGCCCAGGTGCTGCTCGAAGAGGGCTTCTTGCAGCTGGGGAAGATCCCCGCCAAGGGCGCGGTGCGCGGCGCGTTCGGCCTCAGCGTCAGCGAGCAGGCCGACCCGAGCAAACCCGTCGAGCTCGAGGTCATCGTCGCCGACGTCGTCGTCCGCGAGAGCGTGCGCCACAAGTTCGAGGTCCCGCTCGGCCCGCCCGCCTCCGGGTTCGTCGCCGGGCCCGCGCGCGTGGTCGCCGGCGAGGAGCCGGTGCGGCTCTACAACGCGGCCGACAGCGGCTCGCGCCAGCTCTCCGAGGTCGCCGGCGGCACCGCGCTCGACATCCTGGGCGCCGCCGGCGGATGGAGCGCCGTCGCGGCCGGTCCGGGCCGCCGCGCCTGGCTCCCCAGCGATCTCGTGAAGATCGGCGGCGCCGTCGGCAAGGGCAGCAAGCTGCCGGAGCGGCCGGCCCTGCTGGTGCAGCCGCCGGTGATCGAGGTCGAACCGGTGGCACCCGTGGCTGCGGGCGAGACGGTGGAGCTCCGCGGGACGGCCCGCCACGAGGGTCGGGTCCGCGACGTCGTCATCGCTGTCAAACCGCCGGGCACGGCCCAGGTCGAGCGCAAACTCGACTATCGGGCCAATCCCGCGCATCAGGGCGCCGCCGCCCGCAGCCTCCAGTTCTCCGCGCAGGTGCCGCTGGAGCCCGGGAGCAACCGGATCCTCGTCACCGCCCGCGACGGCGACGATATCGAGGCGACCCGCGAAGTATGGGTCTTTCGCGAGTGACGGGGGAACCTCCCCCCGCGGCGACGGTCCCACGGCCACACGCCACGTGTGATATAGCTGCACGGGCCTCCGGCCCTGGCGGCTGCACGGGCCTCCGGCCCTGGCGGCTGCACGGGCCTCCGGCCCTGGATTTTGCGAGGTTGTCGTGAGCGAAGCGACGGATCCAGCAGACGACTTTCCCCCGGCCGATGCCCCGCGTCGGCGCCGTTCTCCGATCATCGATGTCGCGGTGGTCGCGCTCGGCGGCTACATGCTGTTCTGGATGTTCGGCGACGTCCGCTACTTCCTCCAGGGTAGCGAGCCGCGCGACCTCGGCGACGCCGCCGCCCTGGTCGCCAAGGGCGTCGATCCCGGCCTCGACGACACCTTCGTCGTCCTCCGCGGCACCCCCGACGTCCAGCACGCCGCCCGCCTGCGCATCGAGCCCAAGTCCGGCCAGGCCGGGCGGACGATCGGCTACCTGCGCCTCATCGAGGGCGGCGGCAGCCTGTTCGCCGCCATCCCGCGGACCACCGAGGCCGCGCCGCAGCAGTTCGAGGGCGTGTTCGAGGGCCGCATGCGCCGGCTTTCCGAGTCGCCCAACTTCGCCGCCATCCAGCAGCACTTTGACGGCGAGCGCATCGTCGAGGGCCGCGACGCCACCCCCGCGGCCCTGCTCGAAGCGCTCGGCAAGCGCCAGGGCGACGGCATCACCGTCGTCGACACCGACGGCCAGAGCATCACGCTCGGCACCAAGGCCACCGTCACCATCGTGGTCGAGCAGCCCGACGTGCAGGCCCAGCTCGGGCGCAGCAGCTTCGACTCGCCGGCCGCCGCGGAGGCCGCCGTGGCCGCGCTCGGCTTCCCGTACTACGCCCCGCCCGAGCAGAGCAGCGCCCGCTTCTACAACTTCTACGTGCGCTTGCCCGCGGGCGAGCGTGAGTCGGCGCAGGCCAAGCTGTCGGCCGCCGCGGTCATCCCCGCGGACGCCAAGCCGGCCGACCCGAGCGTGGGCGCGGCGATCTTGCCGTGGATCACCAGCTACCCGGTGCCTGCGAGTGACATCACTGGCGACGGCGGCAAGTTCGGCTTCGTGCCCGGCGACAACGCCAAGCCGGGCTTCGACCTCCAGGACGGCAAGCTCGTCCCGCGGCCCCTGCAGGCCGGCCGGCTCGTGCTCGATCCCGGCGACGTCAAGGCCGTGCGGCTCGAGCGGCCCGTCACCGTCGACCCGCAGGGCTACGTGATCGACGTCGGCGTCCGCCCGCGCGACCGCTGGCTCGAGGTCGTGATGTGGTGCCTGGTGCTGATCGTCGTCGGCTGGAACGTCACCAGCCTGGTCGCCGGGTGGCGCGCGCGGCGGGCTTGAGGCACACTGCCTCGCCCGAGATGAGTACGACGCCCACGCTGCTTCTTTACGACACCATGAGCGGGAGCAAGCGCCCGCTCGAGCCGATCGAGCCGGGACACATCGGCCTCTACCTGTGTGGCCCCACCGTCTACGATCTGAGCCACGTCGGGCACGCGCGCTCCGCCATCGTCGCCGACACCGTGGTCCGCTTCCTGCGCGAGCAGGACGTGCGCGTCACCTTCGTCCGCAACGTCACCGACATCGACGACAAGATCATCAAGCGGGCCAACGTCGAGGGCATCAGCCCCGGCGAGGTCGCCGCCAAGTACACCGCGGCCTACCACGAAGACCTCGACTCGCTCGGCTGCCTGCGGCCCGACGTCGAGCCGCGCGTCACTGGCACGATCCCCGAGATCGTCGCCCTCATCGAGACCTTGATCGCCCGCGACCTGGCCTATGAGTCAGGTGGCGACGTGTACTTCCGCGTCGCCGCCTACCCGACCTACGGCGCGCTGAGCAAGCGCAGCCTCGACGACATGCAGGCCGGCGCGCGCGTCGAGGTCAGCGAGCTCAAGGAGAACCCGCTCGACTTCGCGCTGTGGAAGGCCGAGAAGCCGGGCGAGCCGGCCTGGCCGAGCCCGTGGGGCCCCGGGCGGCCGGGCTGGCACATCGAGTGCTCGGCCATGAGCAAGGTCCACCTCGGCGAGAGCTTCGACCTCCACGCCGGCGGCCGCGATCTCATCTTCCCTCACCACGAGAACGAGATCGCCCAGTCGCAGGGCGCGTGCGGCCACGGGACCTTCGCCCGCCACTGGATGCACAACGGCTTCGTCGACTTCGCCGGCGAGAAGATGTCGAAGAGCCTCGGCAACTTCTTCACCATCCGCGAGGTCACCGCGCTGTATCCGCCCGAGGCCGTGCGGTGGTTCCTGCTCGGGGTCCACTACCGCTCGGGCATCAACTTCGACGTCGAGGTCCCGTGCCCGGCGTGCGCGCGCCCGCTCGACACCGAGGCCCAGCAGGGCAGCGCCTGCCCCGAGTGCGGCGCCGGGCTCGACCGCGAGCGCCTGCGGGCCCACATCCGCTTCCCCGGCCTGGAGGAGGCCGACGAGCGGGTCGCCTACGTCTACGACACCCTCGCGCGCGCTCGCCGCGCTCTGGCCGAGTCCGAGGATTCGCACGAGACCGCCGTTTCTGCGGCCGTGGGTGGGATGTTGGCCGCGTTCACCGCCGCGCTTTACGACGACCT
Organism: Nannocystis bainbridge; assembly: GCF_028368995.1. Taxonomy (GTDB): domain Bacteria; phylum Myxococcota_A; class Polyangia; order Nannocystales; family Nannocystaceae; genus Nannocystis; species Nannocystis bainbridge. Next base: position 3,887,854 of record NZ_JAQNDL010000001.1, read on the forward strand.
CAACACTGCCGCGGCGGTGGCCGCCCTGAGCGAGCCCTTGCGCGAGATCAACCGCCTGCTCGAGGCCAAGAAGAAGGGCGCCGCTGCCGGTCGTACGGCCACGCTGCGCCGCTTCCTCGCCGACTTCCCGGCCGTCGCGCGCATGCTGGGCCTGTTCGCCGCCGACCCCGAGGCCTGGCTGCTCGGGCGCCGGTCTCGCAAGGCCGCGCGGCTCGGGCTCGACGTGGACGATGTCGAGCGGAAGGTCGCCCTCCGCGACGAGGCGCGGGTCAAAAAAGACTGGAAAGAGGCGGACCGCCTGCGAGCTGAGTTAAGCTCGATCGGGGTCCTTGTCCGGGACGGCGTCGACCGCTCCACCTGGTCCCTCTGAGCCCGTCCCCCCGGCCCCGTGGCCCGGGGGCTTGCATCCCCGCAGCCGAGCGCTTCACTACAACCTCAAGGTCGTGTCCGCCAGCAGTCAAACCATCTCGCTGCGCCTGTTCGGGGCCGGCGGCGCGTTCTCCCGTCGCTACGGGACGACCTGCTCGATGGTCACCCTGCGCGACGGCAAGCGGTGGCTCATCGACTGCGGGCGTCAGGCGCCGGACCAGCTGTACGCGGCCGGCTACGCCTGGCACGACATCCACGGCCAGATCATCACCCACTGCCACGGCGACCACGTCTTCGGCCTCGAGGACTTCGCTTTCGTCCGCTACTTCGAGACCCACGCCGAGGTGATGGCCTCGAGCCGCGGCGGGCCGCTGCCCAAGTACGTCTCGCACAGCGCCGTGCGCGACGAGGTGTGGGAGACGCTGGCGCCCTCGCTGCGCTACGTCCAGGACGGCCGCGGCAACCTGCGCAGCGGCACCCTGCAGCACTTCTTTCAGGTCATCCCTCCGGCCGCGGTCGAGCCGCCGCGCAAGAACCCCTGGAACCACGCCGAGGCCTTCGAGGTCGACGGCCTGCGCGTGGTCACCCGCGAGAACGAGCACGTGCCCGGCAAGCCGTCGTGCGCGCTCGAGCTGCACGTCGGCGAGGACCCGCGGGACCCGCGGATCGCCTGGTGGTCCGGCGACGGCGTCGTCGACCCCGCCTTCCTCCACAGCATCGAGCCGCGCACCAGCATCTTCTTCCACGACTGCACCTTCATCGACTACCCCGGTCAGGTCCACGGCTTCTTCGACCGGCTCGAGGCCCTGCCCGAGGCGGTCCGGCGCAAGCTCGTGATCATGCACCACGAGGACAACCTCGAGCTCTACCGCCCGCGCGTCGAGGCGGCGGGCTTCCGGATCGCCCTGCCCGGCCACGTCTTCGACCTGGTCGCCGGCCAGCAGATGCTGTAGCGGCCTGTCCTCGGGGACATGCCCCCGGGAGCATGCCCGAGCGAGCATGTCCCGCGAGACATGTCCACGGCGACATGTCCCGATTGTCGGCCGCTCAGCCCGGCCGTTCGCCGCGGATGCGCGGCAGCAGCTCGACGAAGTTGCAGGGCTTGTGGCGGTGGTCGAGCTGCTGCAGCAGGATCTTGTCGAACGCCGTGCGCACCGCCCCGGTCGAGCCGGGCAGCAGGAACACGTAGGTCGTGCCGCACAGGGCCGCCTCGGCGCGGCTCTGGATCGTCGAAGTCCCGATCTCCGCGAAGCTGAGCCAGCGGAACAGCTCGCCGAAGCCGGGGATCGGCTTGGTCACCAGGGGCGCCAGCGCCTCGGGCGTCACGTCGCGCGGCGTCACCCCGGTGCCGCCGGTGGTGATCACCACCTCGACCTCCGGGTCGTCGATGAAGCCTTGCAGGGCTGCGCGGATCTCCTCGCGGTCGTCGCGGACGATCGCGCGGCGGACCACCTTGTGCCCGGCCTCGGTGAGGCGGTCGACCGCCGTCTGGCCTGACGTATCGGTCGCCAGCGTGCGGGTGTCGGAGACCGTCAGCACGGCGGCGTGCACGGGGATGAACTCGCGGACGGCTTGGTTCATGGCGCGTCAGTACTCCTGGATCTCCGGCGCCACCACGAACTCCAGCTCCTGGATGCTCGCCGGCTCGCCGAACGTGCTCAGCTCGATGTGGACCAACCCGGGCTTGTTCGTCAGCGTCTGCGGGTCGGCGATCGCGTCGGGCACGATGATGGCGATGTACATGTGCTCGAGCGTGCCCATGCCGTCCCCTATCGGATAGAAGCCGACCGAATAGTTGTTGAGGCGGGCGAAGTGGCCGCCGAAGCCGACGTTGTGGCCCTCGATATCGACCCACATGTCCACGTGCGGCATCTTCGGGTTGTCCCAGTCGTTGGGGTCCTCGGTGATCACGAAGTTCTTGCCGCGCAGGCTGAACGCCAGCATCAGCAGCCCCTGACCGCCGCGAACCACCGGCAGCGTCCCCCCGGCTTCGAGTTTCGCGTACACCGGCGGCAGGAACGGGTCGACCGGGTCGAACACTGCCTGCCCGATCTCGAACTCGACGTCCGAAACGATCCCCTCGTCCTCGCAGGCTGTGAGGTCGGGGAACGCCGCCGCGTAGTTGCGCAGCTGCGCGTCGCACAGCGCCAGGCAGTCGGCCGCCTCCTCTTCGTTGCCCGACCAGCAGCTGCCCTCCGCCCCGTGGGTCGCCTCGGCCTCGGCTCCGGCGGCGGCGTCGACCTCCTTCAGGCAGGCCACGTAGCGCAGGCACACCTCTGGCGCGCCATCGCCGGCCGAGGTCGCCTCGCTGCTGCTGTCGCTCTCGCTCGCCGTCTCGTTGTGCACGCGGAGCTCGCACGCGAGGCAGGCGATCCCGGCGAGCAGCGGCAGGACGGCCGCCCGCCACCTCTCGGTGAAGACGCCGGGCGGGCGGGCTCCTGGGGCCTCGCGCGGCGAAATAAGCGAAGTCATGGCTGGATGGTGCGCCAGGCGCCGGGCGGCGGCAACACACATCGCGGGCGGCGGCCGGGCCGCGCGGATTTTCGCTATGATGGCGCCGCCTTGCTCGTCGCCGGTCGTCGCCTCGTCACCGCACGGATGCGCCCCGCGCTGGCGCTCGCGGTCGGCCTCCTCGGCGGCTGTTACAGCAGCGACTACCTCGAGGGCCTGTGCGCAAACACGGGCGTCTGTCCTGACCCGCCGCCCGAGAGCCCCGTCGCGTTTCGGATCACCTCGCTCGAGCTCGTCGACCCGCACACCTACACCTTCGACCCCGTGCTCGGCGTGTGCACCGATTCGACCGCCACCCTCAACGGCTTCATCGCCCAGGGCATCGCCGACTACGACGTCAGCAACGTGCTCGTGCTGCGCCCGCTCGACCTCAAGAGCGCCGTCGCCAAGCTGCAGTTCGTCTCGGCGCTGTGCATCGCCGGCTCGCCGACCAACTGCACCGACCGCATGATCGCCGGCACCCACACCGTCGACATCGACGCCTTCAACCGCGAGGCCGGCGCCTGCGGGAACACCGAGCCCAACTCGCTCAACGCCGCCTACGACGCCCCGCCGCGGCCCCCCGCGCCGTGCCTCGTCAGCGCCAAGATCGCCGGCACCCCCGTGCGGCTGGCGGCGCAGGCCGGCATGACCCCGCTCGACCTCGCCCTCGTCGAGGTCGAGATCGCCGCCGCCTACGCGATCGACGGCCAGCCGCAGAAGCTCGTCCAGGGCGTCCTGCGCGGCTTCATGCCCGCGGCCACCGCCATGCTGGCGGCCGGGCAGGCCAACGGCATCAGCTTCGTCCCGTGGAACGTCCTCGCTGGCGGCGCCGGCTGCCAGGCCGACGCCATGAACACCTTCAGCGACATCGACAACCACGGCCTCTACGGCCAGGGCGTGTGGATGTACTTCAACTTCACGGCCGAGCGCGTGCAGTGGGCCACCGACCGCCCCGAGCCGATGGCCGAGACCGCTGGCACCGGCGACACCGACGGCACCGGCGGCACCGCGGCCACCACGGGCGCCACCGCAGATGGTACGGCGACGACGGTTGGCACCGGCCCGTGAATCACGCATCCTCACCCATCGGATGGCCGAGACGCCGCAGGACCCGAAGATCGAGCCCACTGAAGCCAGCGCCGTCCCGCCCGCGCCGCCCGTGCCGCCCGTGGGCACGCCGACCGCCGCGCTGAGCCCCGAGCTGCAGGTCGCCGCCGCCGAGCTGGCGCAGGTCGGCGACGAGACCGGCGAGCCTGTCGATGTCCCCAAGGACATGACGGCCGGCGAGATCGCCACCGTCAAGCGCTTCGCCAGGTTCCGCGCCTTCTTTGCCAAGCACGGTCACCTGCTGTGGTGGCTGCACTCGGCCTACGCCATGACCTTCGGCGCGTTCGTCATGATGTACGCCGCCGAGGGCTACGACCGCGCCCGCTGGATGGTCGTGCTGTTGTGCGCCGGCTGGCTGGTGATCGTCATGTTCTTCCGCCACTTCGGCCAGGGCCGCGGGCAGAAGGACAGGGTCACCGACGCCAAGTCGAAGCTGCGCTTCTACGTGATGACCACGGCGCTGAAGAACCTCTACCAGAGCATGCTGTTCTTCCTGGTGCCCTTCTATTGGAAGGCCGCCACGCTCGACGCCGACAACCGCTTCTTCCTCTACCTGCTCGGCCTGCTCGCGCTGCTGTCGACCGTCGACGTCGTGTTCGACCAGGTCTTGATGCGCTACAAGGCCCCGGCCTCGGTCGTCTACCTGTTCATCCTGTTCGCCTGCCTCAACCTGGTGTTGCCGGCGATCTTCCCTGACACGCGCACGCTCGTCACCTTGCTGGCCGCAGCCGCGCTGGCGACGGTGGTGTTCTTCACCATGCACGTGCCGTTCAAGAACCTGCTCAAGCCGGCGTGGTTCTTCGCCCTGGTGGCCGCCGTCGGCATGGCCGTGTTCATCGCCTACGCCGGCCGGCGCGGCATCCCGCCGGTGCCGATGTACGTCGCCGTCGGCGCGGTCGGCCCGACCCTCTTGCCCGACGGTCGCCTCAGCATGCACGTCAGCGCCCTCCACGAGTCGCTGATCACCGAGATGCACGCGATCACCGACGTCGTCACCCCGGGCGGCCGCGGCGACAACCTCCTGCACGTCTGGCGTCACCGCGGCCTCGAGGTCCAGCGCGGCGCCAGCGAGCCCGCCGTCGACCCACCGCCCGGCAGCGTCCGCCTGCGTTCCACCTTGCGTTCGTTCCACATCCCCTCGGACCGCACCGGCCCGTGGAGCATCGACGTCGTCACCGAGGACGACCAGTTGGTCGGGCGCGTCGAATTCGAGGTCATCCAATGACGAGCGAAGTCCGCGTCCGCCCCCCACCCGGCCCGATCTTGGCCGCCCTCACCCCGCCTGGCTCGAAGAGCCTGACCAACCGCGCGCTTGTCCTTGCGGCCATGTCCGAAGGGACATCCATGCTGCGCGGCTGCCTCGACTCCGAGGACACCCAGGTCATGCGCGCCGCGCTGGCCCGCTGCGGCGTCGTCTGCGAGGCCAGCGAGGACGCCAGCGAGGTCCGCGTCACCGGCGTCGGCGGCCCGCTGACGCGCGTCGACGAGCCCGAGCGGCCGATCGACGTCGCCACCGCCGGCACCGCCGCTCGCTTCCTCGCCGCCGTGTTCGCCGCCTCGCCGATCACCTGCCTCGTCGACGGCAGCGCGCGCATGCGCGAACGGCCCATGGAGGGCCTCCTGCAGGCTCTGCGGGCCCAGGGCGCCGACATCCGCTGCACCGCCGCCGAGGACATGTTGCCGTGCGAGATCCGCGGCGCTCGCCTGCGCGGCGGCGAGATCCGCCTCGCTCGCCCGCCCAGCTCCCAGTTCATCTCCGCCCTCCTGATCGCCGCCCCGCTCGCCGACGCTCCGCTGCGCATCGTGCTCGAGCAGGGCACCCCCGCGCGGCCCTACGTCGACATGACCCTCGCCTGCCTGCGTGACTTCGGGGCCGACGCGCGCTGGCTCGAGCGAGATGTGCTCGAGGTCAGCCCCACCACCTTGCGCGGCCGCGACTACCACGTCGAGCCCGACGCCTCCGCCGCCACCTACTTGCTGTCGCTGGCCGCGATCTTCGGCGGCGAGGTGCGCGTCCCCGGCCTCGGTCGCGCCAGCCAGCAGGGCGACACCCGCTTCTGCGACGTGCTCGGGCGCATGGGCGCGAGCGTCCTCCAGGGCCCCGAGATCACCCTCGTGCGCGGCGCCGGCACCCTGCACGGCGTCGACCTCGACCTCTCCGACATGCCCGACACCACGCTGACCGCCGCCGTGCTCGCGCTGCACGCCGTCGGGCCGACGCGGATCCGCGGCGTCGAGGTCCTGCGTCACCACGAGAGCGACCGGATCGCCGCTGCCGCCACCGAGCTGCGCAAGCTCGGCGCCGAGGTCGTCGAGCACGAAGACGGCCTCGACATCACCCCGCCGGCGCAGATCGTCGCTGGCGCCGCGATCGACACCTACCGCGACCACCGCGTCGCCATGGCCTTCAGTCTCGCCGGCCACGTCACGATCCGCGACCCCGGCTGCGTCGCCAAGACCTTCCCCAAGTACTTCGAGGTCCTCGCCGGCCTCGGCATGGTCGAGTGAGCGTGCGCGCCGGCGACCTCGTCACCGTCGACCTCGAGGTGCTCACGCCCGAGGGCGACGGGCTGTCCGAAAGCACAGGTACTTCGGTCCATGTCCCCGGGGTTTATCCCGGCGAGCGCGCCGAGGTCCGGGTCGAGCACGTCTCGCGCCAGACCCCGCGGGCCCACGCCCGCCTGCGCACGCTGCTGCAGGCCCACCCGGCCCGGGTCGCGCCGCCCTGCCCGCACAGCGACGCCGGCATCGCCCCCCGCCGCGGCGCCTGCTCCGGCTGCCCGCTGCAGGCCCTCGACCTCGCCGCCCAGCGCGAGCTCAAGCGCGCGGCTCTGGTCCGCCGCCACGGCCTCGACCCCGGCCCGCTGGTCGCCGGCCCCGACGCCTGGGGTTATCGGTGGTCGAGCAAGCGGATCATCACAGGTACTTCGGGACATGTCCTCGTGGGCAGCTACCACCGCGGCTCGCACGCCCCGGCCGCCATGAATGACTGCCGCGTCGACCACCCGAGCATCGCCGCCGCCGCGCGCGAGCTGCAGGCCGCCGCCTCGGCCCTGGCGATCGTCCCCTACGACGAGGCCACCGGCAGCGGCGACCTGCGCTACGCCTGGTTCAAGACCGACGGCCGGGACGTCCTCCTCACCCTCATCACCGCCGCCAGCCCGAGCCCCGCGGCCGAGCTGCTACCCGCCGCCCTGAAGCTGCCCGCCGGCGTCGCCTGGAGCGTGCAGGCCGGCCGCGGCAACGCCGTGCGCGGCGAGCCGCCCGTGCAGCTGCGCGGACGACCTGTCCTTTCAGTCAGCCTCGCCGGCGTCCCCGTCGAGGTCGGCCCGCTCGGGTTCTTGCAGCCCAATCCGCGCGTCGCCGAGCTCGCCTATCGCGACCTCGTCGCCGACGAGGCCGGCGCCCCGCACCGCGGCAAACTCGCCTTCGACCTCTACGCCGGCGCCGGGGTGACGACTGCCTTGCTGCGGCGCGAGTTCGCCGAGGTCGTCCCGTGCGAGGTCTACCCCGAGAGCGCCGCCGCGCTGGGCGTCCCCGCCGAACCCGCCGAGGTCTTCCTCGCCCGCCAGCAGGCCGAAGGTCGCCACCCCGAGCTCGTCGTCGCCAACCCGCCGCGCGGCGGCATGGGCCCCGCCGTGTGCGCCGCCCTGGTCCGCCAGGCCGCCCCGCGCCTGCAGATCATGAGCTGCAGCGCCGACGCCCTGGTCCGCGACCTCGCCACGCTGCAGGCCGGCGGCTACGTCCTCCGCCGCCTGCGCGCCTACGACACCCTGCCCCACACCCCACACCTCGAGCTCGTCGCCTGGCTGTCCCACGGGACAGGCGACGACTGAGCCTCAAGATCACCGCCGCGTCACCTCGACCGACGACCTCGCTTCGGACGAGCGTCGGCTCGCATCCGGGCGGCGGATCTCTCGGAGTTCATCGACCCCGAATTCAACATGTCTTTCGGAACATGCCCCCACGGGCATGTCCCTTAAAACAGCATCAGAGCTCGGCCTCGATCTCGCGCAGCAGCCCCGGCAGCGCGCGCAGATCGGCGGCCAGCCAGCGAGCGCCGGCTGCGCGCAGCTCGTCCTCGCTGCCCATCCCGTGCAGCACCCCGATGGTCGGGATCCCGTGGACCTGCGCGCCGGCCACGTCGTGGCGGCGGTCGCCGACCATCACCAGCCCCTCGGCGCGGCCGGCGAACGAATGCAGCGCGCGGGCGATCACCGCCGCCTTGGGCTCCACGTCGAGGGCGAGCGAGCGGCCGCAGATCGCCTTGAACAGGTGCGCCACCCCGAGGCCGGCGAGGATCGGTCGCGCGTACACCTCGGGCTTGCTGGTCGCCACGGCCAGCTCGGTGCGCTGCGCCAGCTCCGTCACCACCTCGACCAAACCGGCGGCCGGCCGCGTCTCGTCGACCGAGGTCGCCGCGTAGCGCTCGCGATACGCCGCGATGAAGCGCGCGAGCAGCTGCGGATCGTCGCCGATCACCGACTGCGCGCTCTCCTCGAGCGGCGGCCCGATCAGCGGCCGCAGCGACGTCAGGGTCAGCGGCGGGCGGCCGAGCGTCTGGAGCGCGTGGTTGAAGCAAGCGCCGATCGAGGCCAGCGAGTCGACCAGCACGCCGTCGAGGTCGAAGAGGACGCCGCGGAGCACGAGGGCTGTCTAGCACTCGCAGCGGCTTGAAGTCGCGCTCGGCGGGAGATCCGGAACTGTGGGACAGATCGTCGTGTGGATGCACACGATTGCATCGCAGCGCCAGGCGGCGGCCGACGCACGCATCGCAGCGCGTGTCGACTTCGCGACTGCGAAGCTCGCGACGAATGCAGCGCGCTCCGCAGTCGTGATGCGGCGCGGCGAGTCAGCACACGAATTGTCCCGAAGGACAGGTTGCGAGCCGCCGGCCGAGCGCCGAGAGAAGTCGTTGAACATCGCCGTAGAACGCCGTTGGAGCCCGAAATTCCGCGATCCGTGCGAGCGCACACGCGTGCGCGTCCACACGGTTTTGCGACGATCCATGACGACTTCGAGAGTCGCGCGACGATCGCCGATGTTCGCCAAGCAGCTCCCCCGGCCCACCGCACGCATCGCGCGAATCGTGCGAGAGCACACGATGCACAGCGGCACACGAAGCGACGAGCCCATGTAATTTTTTGTCTGCGATGGACGCTTCGCCGCAGCAACACCCCCCCGTCGAGTTCGAGACCGACCCCTCGCGCTACCACCATTGGCAAGTGCAGTACGACGGCGCGATTGCGAAGGTGCTGATGCGGGTCGACGCCGCCGCCGGTCTGCGCCCCGGCTACGAGCTCAAGCTCAACAGCTACGACCTCGGCGTCGACATCGAGCTGGCCGACGTGGTCCGCCGCCTGCGCTTCGAGCACCCCGAGGTGCGCACCGTCGTCGTCACCTCCGGTCACGACAACGTGTTCTGCGCCGGCGCCAACATCTTCATGCTCGGCAGCTCGACGCACGCGTGGAAGGTCAACTTCTGCAAGTTCACCAACGAGACGCGCTGCGAGATCGAGGACGCGACCGCTCACAGCGATCAGGTCTACGTCGCCGCGCTCAACGGCACCTGCGCCGGCGGCGGCTACGAGCTCGCGCTGGCGTGCGCCGAGATCTACCTGCAGGACGACGGCAACTCGGCGGTCAGCTTGCCCGAGGTGCCGCTGCTCGGCGTGTTGCCCGGCACCGGCGGCCTGACCCGCGTGGTCGACAAGCGCAAGGTCCGGCGCGACCGCGCTGACATCTTCTGCACCACCGCCGAGGGCGTGCGCGGCAAGCGTGCGCTGCAGTGGGGCCTCGTCGACGCCGTGTTCCCGCGCAGCCGCTTCGAGCAGGAGGTCGCCAAGAAGGCCAAGGCCTCCGCCGAGCGCAAGGTCGAGCTGCGGCCCGGCGAGCGCACCGGCGTCACCCTCGGCCCGATCACCCCCGATCGCAGCGAAGGCCGCCGCAGCTACCGCCACGTCGCGCTCATCTGGGACACGGCCACCCGCACCGCCACGATCACCGTCAAGGGCCCGAGCGCCGACGACGTGGCGCTGGTCGAGAAGGGCGCCGCCGCCATCCACGCCGCGGGCGACCAACTGTGGGCGCTCCGGGCCATGCGCGAGCTCGACGACGCGCTGCTGTGGCTGCGGTTCAACCTGCTCGACATCGGCCTGGTCCTGCTGCGCACCGAGGGCGACTCGGCGCGGGTGCTGGCCCACGACCGGGCGCTGTTCGCCGCCCGCGACCACTGGTTCGTCAGCGAGGTCGCGCTGCACATGGCCCGCGTGCTGCGCCGCCTCGACCTCACCAGCCGCTCGTTCTACGCCCTCGGCGACGCCACCGACTCGGCCTTCGCCGGCTGCCTGCTCGAGCTGGCCCTCGCCGCCGACCGCTTCTACCTGCTCGACGACGAGGCCGTGCGCGTCGGCCTCGGCCCCCTGAACTTTGGGACATTGCCGATGAGCCATGGCCCTTCGCGCCTGTCCGTGCGGCTCGCCGCCGATCCGGACCAGGTCGCCCGGCTGCACGAGCAGCAGGAGCTGATGGACCCCGAGGCGGCCGACGAGGCCGGCCTCGTCACCGTGCGGCTCGACAAGATCGACTGGGACGACGACACCCGCGTCGCCATCGAGGAGCGCGCCAGCATGTCGCCCGACGCGCTCACCGGCATGGAGGCCAACCTCCGCTTCGTCGGCGCCGAGAACGACACCAGCAAGATCTTCGCTCGACTCACCGCGTGGCAGAACTGGATCTTCATCCGGCCCAACGCCACCGGCCCCGAGGGCGCGCTCAGCCTCTACGGCAAGCCCCAGCGCCCGCACTTCGACCTCAACCGCGTGTAAGCACCCCCGACTTCACCCCCGCTCTCCCGCCCGTCTTCGGAGCACACGGATCCCATGGTCAGCAACAACGTCGACCTCAACGCCAAGATCCCCAACAACGTCGGGCTGTCCGACGACGTGAAGCTGCAGCGCGCGCTCGAGAGGTGGTTGCCCAACTACCTCGAGTGGTGGAACGACATGGGCCCGTCGGACTTCGCCCAGAAGAACGTCTACCTGCGCACCGCCGTGTCGGTCGACAACGACGGCTGGGCCCACTACGACCACGTCAAGATGCCCGACTACCGCTGGGGCATCTTCCTCAACCCGCGCCAGGAGGAGTCGCTGATCCGCTGCGGCGACGACGCTGGCAAGGCCGCGTGGCACGAGGTCCCGGGCGAGCACCGCAACGCGCTGCGCCGCATCATCGTCACCCAGGCCGACACCGAGCCGGCCAGCGTCGAGCAGCAGCGCCTGCTCGGCCACACCGCGCCCAGCCTCTACGACATGCGTAACCTGTTCCAGGTCAACGTCGAGGAGGGCCGCCACCTGTGGGCGATGGTCTACCTGCTCCACAAGTACTTCGGCCGTGACGGGCGCGACGAGGCCGACATGCTGCTCGAGCGGCGCAGCGGCGACCCCGACAAGCCGCGCATCCTCGGCGCGTTCAACCAGCCGTGCGACCACTGGCTGAGCTTCTTCGCGTTCACCATGTTCACCGACCGCGACGGCAAGTATCAGCTCGCCGCGCTGGCCCAGAGCGGCTTCGACCCGCTGGCCCGCACGACCGAGTTCATGCTCACCGAAGAGGCGCACCACCTGTTCGTCGGCGAGACCGGCATGGACCGCATCGTCAAGCGCTCGGCCGAGCTGCAGCGCCTCGACCCCAACGGCGACGTGCGCAACCAGGGCGGCATCGACTTCGACCTGATCCAGCGCACGATCAACTACTGGTACACCTACTCGCTCGATTTGTTCGGCGGCGAGATCTCGAGCAACGCCGCCGACTTCTTCGCCACCGGCCTCAAGGGCCGCTACCGCGAGGACAAGTACGAGGAGCACCGCGCCCTCGAGGGCACCTACCGCCTGCCCGTGGTCGAGAACGGCCGCCTCGGCGAGCGCGACGTGCCGATGCGCAACGCCATGAACGAGGTCCTGCGCGACGCCTACGTCCACGACTGCGAGCGCGCGCTCCGCAAGTGGAACCGCACCCTCGAGGAGGCCGGCTCGCCCACGCGCCTGGCCCTGCCGAGCCGCCGCTTCCACCGCCACCAGGGCATCTACGCCGACCACACCTTTGACCCGACCGGCAACCTGATCACCAGGGATCAGTTCGACCAGCGGCGTCACGAGTGGGTGCTGAACCCGGCCGACAACGACTACCTGCTGTCGATCATGAAGCCCGCGCACGAGCGCGGCAAGTTCGCCAACTGGATCGCCCCGCCGACCCGCGGCATCGAGGGTCAGCCGGTCGACTTCGAGTACGTCCAGCTGCGCGACTGATTCGTCGCTCGCTCCACGCCCACGGCCTCGGTTCTCGCGAACCGGGGCCGTTCGCATTTCGCGGCCTCGTCTTCGGCGTCGCGACGAAACAGGCCCCGCGCTGCGCGAGCCGGCTCCGGCTCACCGAACCGGGGCCGCTTCTGCGTCGCGCTCACAATGGGGGCAGGAGAGGTCGCCGCTGCGTCGTTCGAGCAGCGGCGCGACCTGTCCTTTCGCTCAGGAGCGGCCGTAGACCGGCACGATCGCCCCGCTCGTCACCCCGAGGCCCGGGGACACCAGCGCGTGCACCGTGCGGGCGATCTCCGTCGGCTTGGTCCAGCGCGAGAAGTCGGCGTCCGGCATGCTCTTGCGGTTGATCGGCGTGTCGATGAGGCCCGGGGCGATCGCGTTGACCGTGATGCCCTCCTCGCGCAGTTCCTCGGCGAGCTGGCCGGTGAGCGCCGCGATGGCTCCCTTGGCCATCGCGTAGGCGGACAGGCCGGCGGCCGGCTGGCTGACCGCGCGGGCGACGGTGTTGACGATGCGCCCGCCCTGCCCGCCGCTCGCCCGGATCTTCGCCACCGCCGCGCGGCTGCACAGGAACGCCGTCACCGCGTTGAGCGTCCACTGGCCCTGGACCGTCGCCAGGTCGGTGTCCGCGAGCTTGGCCCAGGTGAAGCCGCCGGCCAGGTGGACCGAGGCCCACAGCGCCGGCAGCTCGCCGTAGAACCCGGCCACGGCTGCCTCTTGAGACAGGTCGACGCGCGGCACGTAGCGCACCCCGCCGACCCGCTCACCCGGCCCGTCGTCGATCGCCGGCACCACCACGTTCGCGCCGGCGTCAGCCAGCTCCTGGACGACGGCCCCACCGAGCGCGCCTGCGCCTCCGGTGACGACGATGGTGAGCCCCTCGAGATCGCGCTGCATGTCCTGAGATCCTTCCGTGTCTCTCGTTGTTGTCGCTGTCCGAAAGTACTTGTCCGAACGGTCACCCGCGGTGTCACCCGCGGTGGACGAATACCTTGATCATGTGCCACTCGATGAGGGTCACCTGCTCGGGCGTCACCTTCATCTCGTTGTCGTCGACCATGCGGCGGATGACCTCGACGACCTCGCCCTCGCTGGTCGGCGGCGCCTTCTCGACCTCCGACAGCTCGTGGCACTGGCTGCACACGCTCTCGTAGGTCTTGCGCGCGGCGACCTCGTCGACCGGGCGCGGCGCGGCCGGCTCGGTCGCGGTGGCGACGGCCTCGGCCGACGGCGGCGGCGCGGCCAGGGCGGCGTCGGCCTGCACGCGCTGCTCCTCCTGGGCCCGGCGCTCCTTGAGCGAGCGCTGGAGGTCGCGCGAGATGGCGATCATGTAGGCCGTGACCTGCCAGCCCTCGAACTCGGAGATCGGCTCGTTGAAGCTGGGCTTGATGACCATGCGGTCGACGGTGCCGACCCAGTCGAGCGGCGAGCGCGGCCGGTCGAGGATCGTCTTGAGGTCGTGGCAGGCGACGCACTTCTTGAGCAGCACCTGGCGGCCCGCCTGCAGCGAGTCGACCGTCGACAGCTCGTCGACCGGCGCCTCTTCAGGCAGCTTGGCCGACTCGAGCAGCCGCTTCACGCGGGCCCGGTTGTCGTCGCCGTAGACGTCGCCCATCTCGCTGGCGAGCACCATCTCGCGGAACGCGTGCGGCATCGACAGCCCGGCGAGCATGATCGTGCATACCAGCAGCGCCGTGCCCAGCGCCGGCATCCACTCCTCGAGGTGGCGGAAGAACCGCAAGATCGCCACCTTGACCAGCAGGATGAAGCCCACCCCCATGCCGAGGCACATGTGCGCGACGGTCCGCGCCGGCCACTCGACCTGGTAGTTCCACATCCGCGGCACCATCTCGAACATCAAGACGATGTAGATCAGGACGTAGAACCACCCGAGCTGTCGGTGCAGCCGCATCAGCGACGGCGGGGCCGCGCTCGTGCGCGTGGCTTTGTCGAACGGAAAGCCCCAGAGGTAGTACATCAGGAACACGGCAGCCGTGCCGACGACCAAAAACAGGAGCCCGAGCGAGGCGCTGAGAATGACGTCCATGTCGTTCGCCTGCGCCCATCATAACCCCGGGCCGTGCGCCCCGGCGAGGGCGTACAGCAGGATCGCGGTGGCGGCCGCGACCCCCAGCGAGTCGACCCCCGGGCGCATCGGGATCGCGACCTCGTCGTCGCCGACCGCGCGCAACGCCGCCGGCAGCCCCTGGCCCTCGCTGCCGACCAGGATCACCAGCCGCGCCGGTCGCACCACCGCCCCCAGGGGCCGCGCTCGCGGACCGGGCGTGGCCGCCAGCACGGTGGCCCCCGCCCCGCGCAGCCGCTGGACCGCCCCGACGAGGTCACCGACGCCGAGGGTCGCCTGGGCGAACACGTTCCCGGCCGCGGCGCGGATCGCCCGCCGACTCAGTGGGTCCGCGCCGGCGCGGTCGAGCAGGAGCAGGTCGACGCCAAAAGCCCGGGCAGCCCGGACGATGGCGCCGACATTGGCCGGGTCGGCCAGGCCCTGGGCGAGCAAGACGGTGTACGCCGGGCGCCCGGCGACATCTTCTAAAAGGGTGTCCTCGAGGACAGGTTGACGATCTGTCTCCGGGGACATGTCATTCCAGCGCAGCCCCGCAGGCCGCAGCCCGCAGGCCGCGACGCCGCGGTGGAAATTCTGGCCGACGGCCTGCCGCAGCACCGCCTGCTCGCCGACGTAGACCGGGACCTCGGGCCGGGCCGCCAAGATCGGCGCGAGCCGCTCGCAGTGACTGGCCGTCGTCAGCACCGAGGCCACGCCGTAGTCGCTCCGCAGCAAGCGCTCGACCACCAGCTCGCTCTCGGCGACGAAGCGGTGCGGGTCGGAGCGGTGAGCGAGCGCCTCCAGAGCCCTGTAGTCGGCGAGGCGCGGGTCGTCGGGATCGTCGACGCGAACCGGGATCATGCTCGGCCTTGTAACAGCGCGGCGAACTCAGGGAGCCCGAACGAGTCGCAGGCCCGCCAGGCGCCCCTCACCGGCCCTGGACCAGCCGGTGCCAGGTCCGCACCCACGTCGCCCGGCTCGCCGTCCCCGGCATGCCGCTTCCGGCGAGCAGAGCCACGCAGGCGGGGAACAGCCACGCCTCGCCGGACTCGGCCGCGGCGATCGCCGCGCGCACGTCCGGGTGCTCGCGGCCGAGGTAGAGCGCCGGCGGCTCCCCGACCACGCGCGGCGAGCCGGCACCAGCGCACAGCTCGACCCGCTCGGGCGACCCGGCCCCGCCATGCACGGCCGCGCGCAGCGCCGCCAGGAATTGCCGCTCGGCCGACGACAGCGCCGAGTCCGGCAACGGCCGCCGCGCCCCGCCGAACGCCTGCGAGAGCCGCCGCCAGCCGCGCGCCAGGCTTGCCGAGGCCGGCAACTGCTCGTTTCCGCGCGGCGGTGGCGAGCGAAACCGCAAGTTCAATAATTCGGCCAGGATCCCGCGCTCGGCCGTGCCGAGGAGCAGGACCGGCGGTCCGGGCAGGGCGAACGCCTCGGGGTCCTGGTCGGGGTCGAGGGCGAACGCCGGCTCCGGTCGGGCCAGCGCCGGCAGGCTCTCGATCGGCAACCATCGCCGCTCGTCGCGGCTCACCAGCGCCGGCACCACTGGCAGCGCCAGCACCTCGGCCGCGCGTCGCCGCGAGCGCAGCGCCTGCAGCAGCAGGTGCAGCACCCGCGCCTGGCTGACGGTCGGCAGGCTGGCCGAGCGCGCCCCGGTGGCCAGCATCAACTGCACACCGGCGTCGACGATCGCCTCGAGCGCCGGTGCGATCGCCTCGCGCAGGTCGGCCGCGGTCGCGGAAGGGGTCAGCTCGCCGGCCGCGATCTTGTCCGCCAGCTCGACCACCGCCTCGAAGCACGGCGCGCGCGTGACCCCCACGTGCGTCGACACCACCCCGTCGACCAGCAGCCAGATCCGCGCCGGCTCGCCGCGATGGGCCAGCCCCACGTGCCCGCGCAGCTTGAACTGCGGCAGCTCGAGCTCGGCGCGCGCGAGGAACTGGCGCAGGCCGTCGCCGAGCGCCGCCCCGTCGACGCGGATCGCCGCCGGCGCGAAGCGGGCCACGTCGGCCAGGTAGCTGCGCGCGCGAGCCGGCTCGAGCTCGGCTCCGCGGACCACGAACTCGGTCCCGCGGCCGCCGGACGGATCTGCCCCTTCGGACAGGTTCGCCCGCCCTGGCCCCGCGAACTCGAGGCGACGCACCAGCCCGTGCGAGCGCGCGACGATCTCGACCCGCCCCGGGCGCAGCGCCGGCAGGGCCAGCAGCGCCAGCGCCCCGGCCTGCTCGAGCGCCAGCAGGGCCCGGTGCCGCCGCTCGGCCGGGACCCCGGCGTCGAGCAGGTCCGCCACCGCCAGCAGCAGCTCGCGCCCGATCGCCGCCCCGTCGTCGCGCACGCGCACCGACGCCCGCCCGAGCTCGACCTCGACCGTGCGGGCCCCGGCCGCCAGCGCCCGCCGCACCAGCTCCGCCGGCAGCTGCCACGGCCCCTGCAGCTGCGCCGTCGCCAGCTTGCGCAGCTCGGCCTCGATGTCGATCGCCAACAGCTGGCGCAGGTCGACCGTCTCGCTCACCCAGGCCTCCTCGCGCTGGCTCGCTTCCCCCAGATGTCCCGAAGGACATGTCTCGAAACAACCTCGCTTAACATGTCCCGAAGGACATGTCGCGGAGCAACCTCGAAGGACATGTCCCGAGCGACAGCCATGATCTCGAGCCGACACCCGGCCCGGAGTCCATTCTGCTCGCTCGCTTCGAGCCGACGCGCCCTGCCCGCGCGCTGCCTGTCCCGAGAGACATCCCGCCCGCTCACGCCGAGCCCGCGCGCCTCGCCCGCCCGTTGCCTGTCCCGAGAGACATCCAGTCCGCTCACGCCGGCCTCCCGCGGGCCGCCTCGTGCACCGCGTCGCGGGCCGCCGCGCGCAGCAGGCGGGCCGTGCGTTCCGGGCCGAGGTCGAGGCGGTCGAGCAGATAGTCGAGCGCCGCGAACACGGCCGCCGCCGGGCGACTCGCCAGCGCCCCCGCGGCGTCCTGCAGCCACGGGTTGTGCGCCCCGACCACCACCACCCGGCGCCCGCGCAGCGGTGATTTGCGCAAGCGCAGCGGCGCCAGGTCGAGGCTTCGCAGCTCCTCGCTGCCGAGCGAAGGGCTGGCCAGCGCCTGCCACGGCTCGCCGGCCGCGGTCAGGCGCGCGCTCACGGCCCTGAGCAATTCGGTCTCCTGCGCGCTCGCCAGCAGCGCGTCCCACAGATCGAGGTCGGTCGCGCCGAGCGCATCGGCGACCGCGCGGGCCTCGGCGCGCTCCTCGTCGAGCACCGCCGCGTCGCCGGCCAGCGCGTCGACGGCCAGCGGCGTGCGCCGGCGCGTGCGGTACAGCCGGCCGCGGGCCGCCAGCCGCTTGGCCTGCGCCAGCGACAGCGCCCCGCCGGCGGCCGTCGGCACCAGCGGCCGCTCGAACACCGCCGGCACCGCCTGGAACACCTCCGGCTGCTGCAGCGCCCCCTGCAGCAGCCGCGACAGATCGCCCGTCGCGTCGAGCGCCACCCGCCGGCGCGTCCGCTCGCGCAGCAGCCCCAGCAGCGCCACCGCGAACAGCGCCGCCGCCCCGATCGCCAGCCCCCACGGCGCCAGCGCGCGCGGCGGTGACATGACCCTTTCGACATGTTCTGAAGAACCTGCCCCGACGGCCATCTCCGCCGGCCCGTCGCTCGCCGCGCCCGCCGGTTCGCCGGCAGTCTCGTCCGTCGCCCCGACCGTCTCCCACGCCGCGTCGATCTCCCCCGGCTCGACCGGCCCCGCCGGCGTCCCGAGAGCGATCCCCGTGCTCGCGTCGGCCACCGCCCACTCGCCGTCCTGCCCGCGGTACTCCGCCCACGCGTGCAGCCACGGGTTGACCCGCCCGTTTTGGCCCACGAACCCGATCGCCAGCCGCGACTCGACCCCCGCCTCCTGCAGCAGCGCCGTCAGCAGCCCGTTCTGCACGTCGCAGTCGCCTTGCCCGATCTCGAGCGCGCGGGTGATGAAGTGCTCGCCAGCCAGCGCCCGGTGCTGCGCCGCCACCTCGGGCGCCGTGCTGTACGCCACCAGCTCGCGGGTCAGCCGCGTCAGCGCCGACACCCGCGCGGCGATCGCTCGTCCGCGCAGCGCTCGCGCCTCGCGGCGCACGTCGGCTGGCAGCAGCCCCGACGACACCGGCCGGATCGGCCTGCCCGCCGGCGCCGGCGCGGTGCGGTAGCGCAGCGTCCCGTCCGACGGCGCCGCCAGCATCAGCAGCGCGTCGTCGTCGGCCCCGCGCTGCAGCACCACCGGCGCGCCCTCGGGGTGGTCGGCGTCGCTCAGCGCCGCGCTGCCGTCGACCACCCGGTGGCCGGTCGGCACCGGCAGCCGCATCGGCCCGGCCGGCGCGCCGAGCCGCAGCTCGACCTCCGGGCACACCTGTCCTTCGAGACATGTCGTGAAGACATAATCACCGCCCGGCGCCGGCGCCCGCGCCTCGGCCGCGTCGCCCAGGCGGGTGAACAGCAGCGCCGCGAAGTGCAGGCGCAGGTCGGCCGGGCGGAACGTCAGCGGCGGCTCGCGGGCCCCGGCCCCGGTCAGCACGTCGACCTGCGGCCCGCGGTAGCGCGCCGCCAGGTCGGAGTAACGGGCCGGCAGGTTGGCGCTGGCCGTTTCGCCATGTTCGATGGGACCTGTCCCGTAGGACATCCCGGGCGCCGGCCGGAAGCGGGCCCACACGCGGTCGCCCCACAGCGCCCACGCCGCCCCGCCGGCCAGCGCCGCCCCCAGCAGCGCCGCCAGGAACATGCGCACCGCCAGCGAGCGGCGGACCAGCCCGCGCAGCGCCGCCCACGGCCGCTGCCACAGCGGCAGCGGCCGGATCGCGTCGAGCTGGCGGGCGATCAGCCCCTCGAGCTCCCGCTGGGCCAGGTCGACCAGCCGGCGCAGCGCCTTGTTGTCGCGCGCGTCGGAGCGCGACAGCATCAGCTCGAGCGCGTCGCTCTCGAGCAGCGCCTGCGGGGCCAGCCGCCCCGGCAGCTCGGTGAACTGGACCCGGCTGTTGTCGGTGCTGCGGCCGCCGGCCACCACGAAATCGGAGAGCGAAGCCGCCGAGCGGACCCGGAGCCCGCGCGAGAACAGCTCGACCCGCGCCGCCTCGCCGAGCCCCACCACCCCGCGCACCCGCCCGCGGCGGAAGCTCGCGCTCGGGGCCGGCAGCGCGAACGGCTTGTTGACCTTGCGGCCGTTGACCGTCACCGTCAGCGGCCGCTCCGGATCGTCGCGCGTCGCCAGGAACCGCGCGTTCTGCAGCGCCGCGTCGAACACCCGCCGCTCGAGCGCCTCGTCGACTGCCGCCCGCTCGAGCTCGATCTCCGTGCCCGGCAGGCTCGGCGGCGTCGTCTTGCGCGCCGTCGAAAGATCGCCGTCGAGCTCGAGCGCCCACGCCCCCGACCTGTCCTCCGGGTCAGGTGAGTTCGGGTCCGGGCGCCGCGCCCGCGAGCGGATCGCTATCCGCTCCGGCTCGAAGCGCAGCACCGACCAGAAGCCGACCCCGAAGCGCCCGACCTGGTCGCGGCGCGACTCCTTGCTCGACGCGTACAGCGCGAACAAATAGCGGCGCGCGTGGGCGAAGGTCATGCCCTCGCCGTCGTCGCGGCAGCGCAGCACCCACCGACCGCCGCGCGCCTCGGCCGTGAACTCGACCTTCGTCGCCCCGGCGTCGCGGGCGTTCTGCAGCAGCTCGCGCACGAACACCCACGGGTCGGGCCCGTAGCGGTCGGCCTCGGCGCGGGCGCGGGCCCGGAACTCGGAGCCAGGCGGCGCGCCTGTCATCCTGCGGCCTCGAGCCGGCCGTGGTGCGGCGGGGACACGCGAGCAGTGTACCGGCTCGCGCGGCCGGGACGAGCGCGCTCGGCTTCAGGCCGGCGTTCGCGCCCGCGGCGAGCTTTCTGCCCGTCCTCGCGGCGGACCCGGGCGCCTCCCCGGCGCTCCGCGGGGCCGCGCTGCTCGCTCGGCGGCCCACCGGGCACGACTTCGCTCCGCCCCGTGTCGTCCTCGACCTTACCCGCCCGCCGCCACGCCGCCGGCCGGAGGCGTCAGAGCTCGAACTTCACCGGTCCCTCGTCGCTGTGCACCAACAGGTGCGCGCTGGCCACCGCGATCGGCCGCGCGCGGTCGTCCTGCCACGCCTCCACGCGGACATTGGTGACGCGGCGGCCCTGGCGGGTCGGCACCCCGCGGGCGAACGTATCGACGGGCCGACCGGAGCGCAGGTACTCCACGGTGAGACTGATCGTGCGCGGCGTCGCTGGAGGCGCGCTCTCCCACAGCAGCTGGAAGATCGCCGTCGACTCGAGCAGCGCGCACAGGGCTCCCCCGTGCAGCGCCGGCAGCATCGGATTGCCGATCAGCTGCTCGCCGAACCGCATCACCCCCTGCAGCTCCCCCGCGTGCGGCCCATCCGGCGCCAGCCGCAGCGAGATCCCCATCGTCTGCGCGTATGGGATCACCGCGGCCAGGCGGCCCGGATCGCCGGCCGCGCGGGCCTCGGCCACCACCTGCTGCAACCACGCGTCGGTCGGGCTCACGCGGCCCCCTCGGTGCGGCTGGTGGTGCGCGTGCCGAGCATGAAGGTCCCGGCGCTGGTGGCGATCGGGTCGTCCTCGCTGTCGAGGAACGCCACCCCGCGGACGAACGCCACGTGGCGCGTCACCTTGTAGCAGTGCGCGCGGGCGATCACCGCGCGGCCTGGCGCGGCCGGCTTGAGGTAATCGATGCGGAGGTCGAGCGTGGCGATCGCCATCGGCTTCTGCAGCGCCTGGAACACCGCCGCCCCGCAGCAGGCGTCGATCAGCGCCGAGATCGCCCCGCCGTGCAGCACCCCGGTCTCGGGGTTGCCGACCAGGCGGGGGTCGTACGGCAGCAACAGCTCGGCTCGCGCGTCGCTCATCGCCCGCAGCTCGAGGCCGAGCGCCTTGTTGTGCGGCACCCCCCGCATGAACCGCTGGCCCAGCTCGCGCAGGCGCGCGAGCTCTTCCGCGTCGAGTCGCTCGTCGGGCATCGATCGTGGTTATGCCACGACCTCGACCGGCACGGCGTGCTTGGGATTGAGCCCGGGGATCTCGGTCTCGGCGATGACCACGTAGCGCAGGTTCTCCGCGTTCGGCGCCAGATCGGCCGGCAGCGTGAGGACCACCGGCATCTCCAGCTGCTCGTCCTTGCCGAGCGTGCGGCCGCCCAGCGGGATCGTCACGTTGGCGTGTTGCTGCCAGAACGCGAAGTCGCCGCGGCCCTGCGCAGTGTACACCATGCGCTCCTCGTCGAAGTGCAGGCGCACGTCCTGGACCGCCACGTCGTAGTCTCCGCCGCGCAAGGTCACGGTGGCGTGCAGCTCGGCCCCCGCGCGCACCGGCGTGTCGACCCGCGACAGCTCGATCGTCGCCTTGCCGATCCCCACGATGCTCTTGAGTCGGTCCAGGATCTCCATGCTTCGCACTTAGCCGAACCCGGCCCGCGCGGCACGTGAATCTCGGTTCATACGCTGCGCCGCGCTCGCGGGGTGGCCGGGTGTGCGACCCGGCCCGCTCGCTCGCCCGCGATCGCGGCACGGCCCGCTCGCCCGTGATCGCAGGACGGCCCGCTCGCCGGCGGTCGCGGGTCTTGTTCGTGCTGCCGCTCGCGCGGTCGCTCGCCGCGTGCGACCTGGCGCGCTCGCTCGGCCCGCTCGCTCGGCTTGCCGGGGATCGCAGGTCTTGTTCGTGCTGCCGCTCGCGGGGTCGCTCGCCGCGCGCGACCCGGCCGCGCTCGGCCGCCAGTAACCGCCGCGCGTCGGCCTCGCCTTCGCTTCGCGCTCGCGTGCACATCCGGCGCGACGTCGCGGCGGCCGGCGCTCGCCGGGCCCCCTCGTTCCGCGCCCGCTTGCCGATCGCGGCGGCCGAGCTCGGTGGACCGCCTCCCTCCGCCCGGTCCGTTTCTTGAGCGAGCGGCCGGCCCGCGCTAAAAGCTGAGCTGCGCCATGCGTGCAATCACTCCTGCCCTGCTCGGTCTGTGCGTCCTCGGCCTCGCCTGCGCCCGGTCCCGGCCGGACGCGACTGCCTCTGCGGCCCCTGCCGCTCCCACCGTCGCCAGCGGCCCCGGGAGCGACCCGTGCGCCGTCTACATCGAGCGCGTCGCCCCGGGCGTGCGCTGCGCCGCCGTCGACGACGCCCACTGCACCTGCGAGCTCGTCGCTGCTGCGAGCGCGTCAGCGCCGGACGTCGCCGCGAATTCGAGCAGCGCTTCCGGCGCACCCACCGCTCCGACCGGCGACGCTGCCGTCGCCAACCTCGAATTTGCGAGGGGCCCGCAGAACACGATCGTGCAGTGCGTGAGCGGCCCGTGTCCGACGCGCTCGGCCGACTTCATCACCGGCGTCTATCCGCCGATCGCCATCCCGGCCGCCGGCGCGACCGTGCAGCTCGAGTTCCGGGCGATGCACTACAAGCCCTACGTCGGCAGCTACAACCTCGTGCCCGGCCGCAACTTCATTCAGTTCGCGCTCGAGCGGGAGTTCGGCGCCCCCGAGAGCGCCGTGTTCCAGTTCGAGGGCGCCCCCGCCGGCACCACCGTCGAGTGCGTCAGCGGGCCGTGCGTCAACAACAAGCCTTACACGGTCGACAAGTTCCCCGAGCTCCCGCTCAAGGACGACGGCGCGACCTTGCTGCTCCGCTTCAACGCCCCCGGCTACCGCACCGCCATGACCTCGTTCCAGGTCCGCCGCGGCCCCAACGCCGTGCCGGTGCTGATGGAGAAGGCCCCTCTCGGCAGGTGACGACCGGGCTCGGCGAACGCTGCGAGTGATTCGCCTCGCCATCACTGCGGGGCGCACGGCGAGCCGCCCCGCCGGCATGTCGACCGCGAGATCACGGCCCGCCGCTGCGCGACGAATGATCCGCCGCGGCGCGAGCGATCGCTTCGACACCCGCCCTGTGAGCCGTCCCCGCGACCGCGCCCCGTCGACGCGGACCTGCGAGGTCACGTCTGCGCCGCGCCGCGCCACGCGTGATGCGATGGAGCCTCCGCACGAGTGAGCTCCGCTGCGCTGCCGTCGACCGGCATGCCAGCCCTTCGCCGCGGTCATCGCTTATGCTTCGCCGCTCATGGCGACCCGACCCACCGCTCCGGACCAGGCAGCGAACACGCGGCGTGAACCCGTTCCGGGCGAGACGACGACCGCCCCGCATGAGCCATCCGGGCTCGCTCCGAGCAGCGCAGCGACCGCCCAGCGCCACGAGCCCGCCCCGCTCCTGCCCCAGCGCCGCGAGAGCCTCGCGCGCGCCGTCGTCGACCTCGGCTACACGCCGGGCCGCGCCGACATGCGCGACGTCGTCGAGCTGCTCGGCGACGACGAGGACCTCGCCGTCCACGTCGAGCGCGCCCTCCTGCGGGCCGGCGCCGCCGCGGCTCCGGCCCTCCTGCGCCGCCTGCCCGGGGCAGAGCCGCCGCTGCGCCCGCGCCTCGTCCGCGTGCTCGGCCGCCTGCCTGCCGACCCCGCCATTGACATGTCCTTAAAAACATGTCTCGAAGACCATGACCCGAAGACCAGGCGCAACGCCATCGGCGCGCTCGGCAAGCGCGGCGGCGAGGGCGTCGCCACCGCCCTGCTGACTTGCGCCCGCGCCGAGACCTCGCTGCCGCACCTGCGCAGCCTGGTCGAGGCGCTCGGCAAGGTCGGCGACGCCGACGCCCTCGCCTGGCTCGACCGCCTCGAGGCCGACGACCCCGAGCTGCAGCGCCTGACCGCGCGCGCCCGCCTGATGCTCGGCCGCAGCCTCGGCCGCGGCGAGGTCGACTCCGCGATCGACCTCGAAGCCGTCGCCCCGGCCCCGCGCCCGCTGGTGCTCGGCTGCCGCCCCGGCCTCGAGACGCTGCTCGCCGAGGCCCTCGGCGCCGCCTTCGCCCCCCGCGTCGTCGCCCCCGGCCGCGTCACCGCGACCCTGCGCGGCCCGCTGCGCGAGCTGCTCGCCGTGCGCCTGTGGACCGAGGTCGGCCTGCCGCTGCCGCCCCTGTCCGCCGGGACAGATCTGTCCGCGGCCGTGGCGGCGCTGCTGACCGGCCCCGAGGCGCGCCTGGTCTTTGGGACATATACCAAGGGACAGGTCCGCTATCGGCTCGCCTGGGCCCGCGGCGGCCACCGCCGCGCCCTCGTGTGGCAGGTCGCCGCCGCCGCCGCCGCGCTGTGGCCGGAGCTGGTCAACGACCCACGCGAGACGACCTGGGAGGTCGTGGTCGACGACGCCGGTCTGCTCGTCCGCGCCGAGCTGCGCCCGCGCCGGTGGAGCGCCGAACGCCCGCCCGCCGACCTCACCAGCGCCAGCGCCGACGACCTCGCCAGCGACGACAAGCCCGCGCTCGAGACCACCGACCCGCGGTTCGCCTACCGCAGCGGCGACGTCCCCGCCGCCTCGCACCCGACGATCGCCGCCGCCCTCGCGCAGCTCGCCGAGGTCCGCCCCGACGACGTCGTCTGGGACCCGTTCGTCGGCTCCGGCCTCGAGCTGTGCGAGCGCGGCCTGCTCGGCCCCGCCACGACCCTGCTCGGCACCGACCTCGACCCACGCGCCCTCGCCGTCGCCGCCACCAACCTGCGCAACGCCGGCCTGCGCGCCGACCTCCGCCAGGCCGACGCGACCACCCACCGACCGCCGGGCGTCACCCTCGTCATCACCAACCCGCCGATGGGCCGCCGCGTCCATCGCGGCGACGTCGGCCCGCTGCTGACGGCCTTCATCGCCAACGCGGCCGCGACCCTGGCCCCCGGCGGCCGCCTGGCGTGGATCTCGCCGATCCCCCGGACCACCGACCCGGCAGCCGAGGCGGCCGGCCTGGTCCTGCGCCGCTCGCTGAACCTCGACATGGGCGGCTTCACGGCCCAGCTCCAGCTGTGGGACAAGCCGTCGCGCCTGGGCCGCCGCGCCCGCGCGTGAGACCCAAAAGCGAAGAGGCGGGGCGCCAGGCGCTCCGCCTCTTCTGCTGTCTGTTTTTGAGAGTGCCCAGGGACGGAATCGAACCGCCGACACGGGGATTTTCAGTCCCCTGCTCTACCGACTGAGCTACCTGGGCGCGGGGGCGCAGTGGTACGAGATCCGGGGCCGGCCGTCAAGCTCCCGGCGAGCCTCCGGCGGGCGGGCCGCCACGAGACCGGAGACATTTCTCACCACCTTCGCGGACTCGTGCACCGCGCGCCCCGGCGAGGTCCCAGTCTTCACGGGGTTCGGGGCTGCGTCCGAGCGACTCATGGCCTCGTCGGTGAACCAGTTTCTCGTGCATGCAATGGTGATACGCGAGTCCAGGTCCGGCTCGCAGAAAGCATGGTTCGGCTCAGCCGGGCCTCATCGCCGATCTCCACCGGGTGTGAGCACCTCAAAACGTATATGAAGAGGCGAGCTCGACTCACTGGCAACTATTCGCAAAATTCCGAATAGTTCGTACCGACGATCACCAATGTGTGGTCCCTCGAGGGTTTTGCGAGCGACGCTTCCGCCCGAAGATCCATGATAGCGACGCCGAGCGCAGCATCGACGACGAGCTCAATGCAGGCGAGCGTACCCGTCGACGGACGAGCGCACGACCCCCGGCGAAGAGGGCCGCGAGCAAGAAGCGCTGAGTCGCCGGGCGAGCGGCCTCAGTACTTCGGGAACACCGCCGTCAGCAGCAGCGCCTCGACGTCGTCGCTGCGCATCACCCGGCCCAGCGTCTCATTGAACAGCTCCGAGAACGCCAGCGAGCCGAGCGCGCGCGTGCGGATGAACTCGAGGTCGAGCTCGTGGCGGATGTCGACCTTGTAGTCGTGGCGGCTGGGCGTCAGCGTCGGCACCCACGAGCCGTGGATCGTGAACGAGAAATCGAGCTCGGAGTGGCCCAGGCGGACGATCGGGCCCTTCGTGATGTCGGCGGCGTCGAACAGCCACAGCTCCTCGCCGGTCGACCCCAGCGTGCGCGGCACCGAGTCCGACGCGTGGGCCAGCACCGCGATGTAGCCGTCGCGCGCGTGGCGGGGCCCGCCGCGGCGGGGCACGAAGTTGGGCGACAGCAAGCTCCAGCCGTTCGGCGCCGTATAGCTGCGCAGCGCCCCCGTCTCGGTGTCGATCTCGAGCAGCCGCGGCGGCTCGCCGTCGGCCAGCGGCAGCGCCGCGATGTCGACGCGCGGCGCGTACGCGGACAGCAGGCGCGCCGGCACCAGCTCCGGCGCGAACCCGCTGGTGTTGTAATAGACGACCTCGATCGGGTCCTCGCGGCTGCGGCGGGCGTATGTCCCGAGGGCCAGGCCCCAGGTCTCGCGGCCCTCGACGAAGCGTGACTCCGTCTTACCCGACGGCACGTGGACCTTGTGGATCCCCAGCCGCCCGCGGGCCAGCGCGCAGGGGATCTGCATGCCCGCGACCTCGATCCCGGCCTCACCGCCGCTCAGCAGGTCGTCCCCCTGGTGGATCCACTCCGACACGTCGAGCGTCGGCGTGTGCGGCACGATCAGCCGCACCGTCTCGCCGTCGTCCTCGAAGTCGGCGTAGAAGTGCACCGACTCGCCCTCGAGCTCGATGCGGTGGGCCATCACCGGCGTCGGGTGGTCCGCGAACCCGCCCGCGCGCGGCCGCAGGTCGCGGCGGCGGATCGCGTAGATCACCGTGCTCGGCCGCTGCGTCCGCATCGTGCTCGCGCCCAGCAGGTCGCGCAGCGGCCCGACCGGCAGCACCTGCCCCAGCACGTCGAGCGCCAGCTGCCGCATCTCGACCACGAACGCCGAGTCCTGCACGAGGACCCAGTTGCGCGTCACCTGGATCTGGTGGACGCACTGGTGGATCTGGACCGGCTCGCCGTCGCCATCGATCAGGCTGAAGTGCTCGAGCGCCTTGCCTGTCCAGCGGACCAGGTGGGAAAAGCCAGCCCGGCCGCCGGGCGCCGGGTTGGAGAAGTTGACCGAGAACAGCTCGCCGGTCGCCTCGTCCTCGGCGGGGTGGGCGGTGCTCAGCACCAGCGGGAAGGGCCACGGCAGCGGGATCGAGCCCAGCCACTCGTCGGCCTTGCCGATCGGGGTCACGAGCTCGAGCGTGACCGGGTCGAACTCCCACGGGCGGCCGGCGTCGGTCGTCACGATCATGCGGTCGCGCAGCGGGATCGGCGAATTGCTCAGCACCGTGCGGACCCCCAGCAGCGGCGAGATCCGCGACAGGCCGATGTCGCGGAACTGCATCAGCTCGCCGAAGTTGGTGGCCGCCCGGTCGGCGTAGTGACACGGCGGCCGCATGATGTTCTGGGCCAGGCGCACGCGGTCGGGCGCGAGGTCGAAGCGATAGATCGTGCCCTCGCCGGTGAAGGCCGGGCGCCCGAGCGAGGCGATCGAGCCGGCGATGAACAGGTGCCCGTGGATGTCCGCCGGCAGCGCCCCGTCCAGCACGTTCAGCTCGAGCTCGCGTCCCAGGCAGTCGAGGTCCTCAGCGCCGCTGCTGAGCATCGACGTCGGCATGATGCGGCTGGGTCCCTGCGGGATCTCCATGGGCCACATCGTCCAGGATCGGCGGCGCAAAGCCCCCGCTTCGGTCCGCGCGCGGCCGTGTGGATCCTCAAGACATTACCGCGCGCGAACGCGCTGGAGGACATGTCCCGAAGTACACGTGACGGGCGCTTCACTTTTGGCTCAGCGTCTCGCTGTACGCGTCCTGTCCGCTGTCGGGGTCGATGAAGCGCACCAGCACCTCGTCGGCGGCCGGGTCGAACGTGATGATGCAACCGTGCGGGCTCGCCGAGCCGAACGAGAACTGCGACCCGGCGAGGAAGTCGCCGAGGATGTTGGTGTTGCCGCCGGTCACGGCGATCTCGCGCGTCTTGGCGACCACCCCGTCACCGTCCGGCTCGATGTGGCTGATGAAGCACGTGTGGAAGTCCCCCGACAGGAACCAGACGTTGGCGACCGCCTCGCTGGCGATGAAATCGAGCAGCTCCTGGCGCTGCAGCGGGTAGCCCTCCCAGCGGTCGTTGGCCGCGAAGTCCCACGGGATCGTCGGCATGTCGGTGATCGGCACCGAGTTGAGGATCACCTTGAAGTGACACGGGCTCGTCTGCAGCCGCTGCTTGAGCCACGCCATCTGCTCCTTGCTGATGTAGATCGGGTCGCCCGAGTTCGCGGTCGACGGCTTCCGCTCGGTCCGGCAGTCGAGCACGATGAACTCGACCGTCAGGCCCCAGCGGAAGCTCTGCCACACGCGGAAGTCCTGCGGCGCATCGGTCACAGGGATGGCCTCGAAGTACGAGGTCATCGCGTCCTGCAGCCGCTGCGGATCGATCGTCTCCGGGTTGAAGTCGTTGGTGACCTCGTGGTCGTCGAGCGTGCAATAGAGGCCGGCGCGCGCGTAAGCCAGGGCCATGCCGCCGGCGTCGGCGACCGCGAGGTACGACTGCCAGCTGCTGCGATAGTCCGCCAGCGACATCTCGCCGTCGTTGTAGGCCATGTCGCCGAGGTGGAGGAAGACGTCGTAGTACTCGTCGCTGGTCCGCTGCAGCGCCGGCCACGGGAAGTTGTCGAGCCCGTTGCAGCACGAGATCGCCACCGTGATCGGCTCGAGCGCGTCGTCGGCGATCGCGGTGCGGAACTCGCCCAGCATCCCCCGCGCGATCGGCTCGCCGCCGTCGGTGGTGAAGAAGCCGTAGCGGTACCACTGGCCCGGACACAGCCCGTCGACGAGCTGCCGCAAGTAGCCGCTCTCGTCGGGCATCACCTCGAGCTCGTGGACCACCCGCACCGTGCCGGGCGCGTCGCCCGGCTGCCACACGCGCAGCAGCGCCGGCTCCGGCAGCTCGCTGCGGC
This sequence comes from Nannocystis bainbridge, assembly GCF_028368995.1. Lineage (GTDB taxonomy): Bacteria > Myxococcota_A > Polyangia > Nannocystales > Nannocystaceae > Nannocystis > Nannocystis bainbridge. The sequence goes on from NZ_JAQNDL010000001.1 coordinate 3,916,975, forward strand.
CGTGCAGCAGCGCCGACTCCTGCCGCATCGCGCCGGCCATCACCGCGGTCGGGAACCGGGCCAGATCCTCGGCCAGCGCGTCGGGGGCGAAGGCGATCTCGCGGCCCTCGCAGGCCTGCGGCTCGGCGCCCATGTCGCTCGGCTCGCCGGTGCTGCTGGAGGTCGTGCTGTCGTCGCCGGTGGTGGTCGAGTCGACGCCGGTGGTCGTCGTCCCGTCGGTGCCGGTGGCCGACGTGCTCGTGGTCGGCGCGTCGGTGGTCGGCACCTCGCCGCCGGTCGTGCTGCTGCCGGCGCCGGTGCTGCTGCCGTCGGGCCCCTCGGTGCCCGCCATCACGTCGTCGGCGCAGGCCGGCACCGCCACCAGCGTCGCACCTGCGAGTTTTAAAAAGTCTCGCCGCGCGAGCTTTCGTGGGCCCCCGGTCTCGTCATCGTGGTCGGACATCGCGGGCCCGACTTTATGGGCACTCCGCATCACATCGCTGCGAACTCGGCGTGACCTTCAGCGCGCGGCTGCCCGGGCCCGGCGGATGCAGAAGCGCCGAGCATGGCCGCGAAGACACGCCGCGCGGTTCGTGCGAGGTCCCGATCCCGGGGCCCCGTCGGGCCTGTTTGCGGCGCTCGAAGGCGGCGGGATGGAAGGTGCCGGGGGTGACAGGCGCGCTCTCGAGTCTCGCGGGGTGTCGGACCTGCTCGCGGCGCTCGCCGTCATTGATGATATGTCCTAAAAGACATATCAATGCATCCCGGTGCGCAGGCCTGCGGCTGGAGGGCGACGCCGAGCGGGGGCGCTTGCCGACAGGCGTGAAACGCGCTGTGGCCGGCCGTATTGGTCGATCGGCGCTCCTCGTGGTACCGTGGCGCGGTGTCGCGCAGCGTCTTCATCGCGCTCGTCGCCCTCGCCGGGTGCACGGCGCCCGGGCTCGATCACTTCCTGACCGCTCCGCCGCAGCAGGACGCGACCACCCGCGCGGAGTCCTCGAGCTCCGGTTCGACGGGCGGCGACCCGGACTCGAGCACGGGGACCTCGGTCATGACCTCGACGACCTCGACCGGCACCACGGACGGCCCGGGCGGCTCCGAGACGGACAGCGACGGCAGCAGCGGCGACGGCAGCAGCAGCAGCACGACCGGCAGCGTCGGCGAGTGCGGGGACGGCCTCGTCGACGTCGACGAGGAGTGCGACGACGCCAACGCCGACCCCGACGACGGCTGCGCCGCCTGCTTTCGCGACCGGTGGGTCTTCGCCACCAGCATGATGTTCCAGCCCGACCTCATCGGCGGCCTCGCCGGGGCCGACAGCCTGTGCGGCCAGCTCGCCAACCAGGCCGGCCTCGGCGACAATTGGCAGAGCTACCGCGCCTGGCTCAGCGACAGCAGCACCAGCGCCGGCGAGCGCATCTTCGCCGGCATGGGTCGCTACCGCCGCCGCGACGGCGTGGTCATCGCCGAGAACTTCGAGCAGTTCCTCTCGGGCACGCTCAGCGCCACCTTCGACGTCGACGAGTTCGGCCAGACCGCCCTCGGCGGTGCCTGGACCGGCACCCTGCCCGACGGCACCGCTGCTGTCGGCGTCAGCCACTGCGACGACTGGACGATCGACGACCTGGCGGCGATCCAGGGCCACTACGGTCAGAGTGGCGCGATCGACGGCCGCTGGACCTTCGATCCCGACGCCGCTTTCAACCCGACCAGTTGCGCCGGGACGCTGCGGCTCTACTGCTTCGAGGGCGCCTGAGCCATGAAGCTCCGCGCCGCCCTCGGCCTGGCCCTGCCGCTCGCGCCGGCGTGCCTGCCCACCCACGAGCCCGGCGCGGGCGCGACCTCGTCGACGACGAGCAGCGGTACCTCGAGCTTCGGCGATCTCTCTCAAACCGCCGCGCCGACCACGACGGCGATCGACCCGACCCCGACCACCACGACGACGAGCAGCACCACCGACGCGTCGACCGGCGACCCTGGCCCGGCCTGCGGCGACGGTCAGGTCGACCTCGGCGAGGACTGCGACCTCGGCCCGGACAACAGCAACAATGGCGCGTGCACGCTGATGTGCGACCCGGCGACCTGCGGCGACGGCCTGTTGTGGCTCGGCGAGGAGGACTGCGACTTCGGCCCGGGCAACGTCGGCGAGTACGGCGGCTGCCGCCCGGACTGCACGTGGGCGCCCCGCTGCGGCGACGGCAAGCTCGACGCGGGCCTCGAAGAGTGCGACCTCGGCCTCCTCAACGGCACCGGCATGGGGCTCGAGGACAGGGTCCCCCTTGCAGCGCCACGTGCCGCTGGCAAGGCCGAATGGTGTTCCTCAGCAGCGCGACCTACGACGGCGACCTCGGCGGCCTGTCCGGCGCCGACCTCCGCTGCCGCAACCTGGCCGCGGCCGCCGGCCTCGAGCACGCGCAGAGCTTCCGCGCCTGGCTGAGCGACGGCGTCGACGCGCCGCTGAGCCGCTTTGAGCAGGTCGACCTGCAAGGCGCGCCCTACGTGCTGCCGAACGGACGGATCGTCGCCGCCGACTTCACCGAGTTGATCGAGCAGGGGCCACGCACCGGGATCGCGCTGACCGAGACGGGCGCGCATGTGACGGAACAATTCGTGTGGACCAATACGTCGGCGTTCGGCGAACCGTTCAGCGCGGCCGACCACTGCGCCGGCTGGACCACCAACAGCAACCTCGCCGCCGCCCGCACCGGCTACAACGCGCTGGAGCTCGAGATGGGACCCGCCTGGGACGCCTGGCGCGACGAACGCCAGTGGACCAGCGTCCTCGCCTGGAAGTGCGACAAGCTGTGGCCCCTCTACTGCTTCGAGGACGGCGACCTCGAGGATTAAAGGTTGACCGATCGGACCTGCCTGATCGGTCATGTCCGAAACGACATGCTCTACCGAGCATGTCCCCTCGAACATGCTCCGTCGGCCACCCTCAGATCTCGTGGGCCTGCGGCGGCTGAGCGCCGAGTAGCTCCCCCCGGCGCGGGTCTTATGGCCTCACCGGCCGAGCTCGACCCTCAGGCCCAGCTCGGCGTCGGCGCGCGCGACCGCCTCCGCGCGGCCCTCAGTACACGCGGAAGCCGTAGTCGAAGAACGCGTGTTTAAAGCTGCTGCCGGCCGGCACTGGCAGGCGGGCGTCGCGGATCAGCTCGATCATGCAGACCGCGGCGGGATCGCTGGCGGGGCGGCCGACCGGCTTGATCTGCGTCAGGCGGCCGTCCTTCGTCAGCATGAACTTGAACGTCACCGTCGACTCGAGCTCGACCCCGTGCTGGCGCCCGCACTGGGCCGCGGCCGGGCGGAAGGGCTTCAGCAGGTCGTCGATCTGGCCCTCGGTGACCACCGTCGCCTCGTTCGGGTCGTCGACGATGTCGTAGTTGACCGGCTCCTTCGCGCCTGTCTCGGAGGACTTGATCGTTCGGCCGGCCTTGAGCGCCGTCGGCTCGGGGTGGCTCGGCGGCAGCGGCTCGGGCGGCGTGCTCGGCAGCGCCACCGGTGGGTCGTCCGGCTCGGGCGGCGGCTCCTGGGGCTCGCCTGCGGCCTCGATCGGCGGGTCCTGCGACGGCACCGGCGGCGTGGTCTCGAGCACGCGTGGGTCGGTCGCGGCCGGGGGTTGGCCGTCGAGCGGGGCCACGGCCGCAGCCGGCGCGACCATGGGCGCGGGGCCCGGCGGTGGGGCGCCGGTGACGTACTCGAGGCCCGGGGTGCCGACGAGGACCCACGCGATCAGGCCTGCGGCGATCAGCGCCAGGACGATCGTGACGCCGACGCTGCTCTCTTTGACCGGCGCGGAGCCGCTGGTGGCGCTCTTGATCGGTCCGGACGAGATCTTGGCGGGTACGGCGGAGGCTTCGGCGCGGCCGATGCGGTTGTCGTCGAGCAGGGCGAGGCGCAGTTCCATGATGTTTTGATAGCGCTCCTCGGGGGCCTTGCTCAGGGCCTTGAGGATCACCCGCTCGACCACGCCGGGGATGTTGGCGTCGGGCGCGACCCGCCGCGGCGGGATCGGCGTGTCGAGCAGCTGCATCGCCAGCACGGTCGTCTGCTTGCCGCTCTTGAACGGGCACGAACCGGTCAGCAATTCGTAGAGGAGCACGCCGACGGCGTAGATGTCGACGCGTGGGTCGGGCTTGGACCCGCGGATCAGCTCCGGCGCCATGTACTCCGGCGTCGAAAGCAGCACGCCGCCGGCCAGCAGGCCCTCGGGCAGATCTTCGTCGACGATGCGCGCGAGGCCGAAGTCGACCACCTTCACATAATCGTCGCTGCTGGCGTGGCGCACCCGGTACACGTTGCTCGGCTTGAGGTCGCGGTGGATCACCCCTTGCGCGTGGGCCGCCTCGAGCGCGTCGCAGATGTGCAGGAACATCGGCAGCACGCGCGTCCACGGCAGCGGCCCGTGGCGGGTCAACGTCTCGCGCAGGCTCTCGCCCTCGAGCAGCTCCGTGACGATGTACGCCAGCACGGCGTCGGTGCCGAAGTCGACCACGTCGCCGATGTGCGGGTGATGCAGGCGCGACGCGACGCGCGCCTCCTGGACGAACCGTCGCTGCACGACATCGAGCGCGCCGCGGTTAAAGTTGGCGTTGCGCAGGACCTTGACCGCGAACCGGCGGTCGCCGCCGGCCACGGCCCGGGCCTCGTACACGGTCGCCAGCCCGCGCCCGCCGAGCGATCGCACCAGCCGGTAGTTGCCGACGGTGCGCTCGATCAGGTCGTCGGGCTCATCGGGCTCGGCGAGCTTGGCGAAGCGATTGCCGCTGCGCGACGCCGGGTCCGCCTCCTGCGCGAGGCTGGGAATTTTGATGACTCCCGAGGATTCACCGGGGGCCGGCTCGAGCGTGTGGGACGACGGGTCCATAAGACGGGAGCAGCGGGAGCGATCCGAATCATAACCGAGGCAGGCGACATGGATCGAATCCGTCGCCAGAACGCGAGCGCCCGCGCGTTATCGCACAATCGCTCCGGCGAAGAAAGCAGCTTGCCGCAGGGGCGCGACTCGAAGCTGTCCCTCGGGACAGGAACTCGGGCGCGCGCAGGTCGAGATCCGTCACCGATCTGCGAGCCTCGCCGTCGATGCCTGCGCACACCTCCCGGCGTCGGACTCGGCTTGTAATCACCGGGTCGGTCACGCATCGTACTCGAGCCCGTGATGCCCTCTGCCCGTCGCGCTGCGTTGTCTCTGGCCTGTCTCGGCGCGCTGGCGCTCGCCTGGGCCGCCCCGGCGCTGGCGAACGCCGCTCCGGTCGGGCCACCGCCCAAGCTGCCCGACGTGGGTCCGCCGCCGGCCCTGCCGGACTTCGGCTCGCAGAACGTCCCGCCCCAGAGCCCTGGCCCGACCGCGCCGCCGACCACCGCCGCGCCGACGCCCGTCAAGCCCGCCCCCGGGCCGCCGGTGATGCGCCCGTCCGTACGGCCCGCGCCCGCGCCGGTCCCGACGCCGCCGCCGCCTGCCGCTGAACCTCCCGTCGAGTCGGTGCCGCCGCCGGCCGCGCCGGGCTCGCCGCCGCCGGTGACGAGCCCGGTGCCGACCCCGCCGCCACCTGTCCCTTCGGTCAGCTCGCCCGGCGCCGACCCGACGCAGCCGGCGCCCGAGGGTCCGGCGCCGCAGGGCACGCGGGCGCCGATGATCGCGGGCGCCGACCCGACCGGGTCCGACGCCAAGCCGGACAAGCCGGCCGAGCCGAAGTCGCAGGAGGAGATCGAAGAAGAGGCGGCCCGGGCCCGGCGCAAGCAGCCGAAGAAATGGCGCCACGCCGGCCTCATCCTCGAGCCGCGGTTCGGCACCCTCGGCTGCACGCGGGAGTTCTGCGCCGGCAGTGCCGGCCACCACGAGCGGCCCGGCGCGCTGCTCGGCGGCTTCGTCGGCGGCAACCTGCTCGGCCTGGTCGACCTCGGCATCGAGGCCCAGTGGGGCACGCTGCGGCCGGGCGACCTCGCGGGCAAGAACGCCGTGACGCTCTACGGCATCGACCCGGCCCGCCTCGAGCAGGCGCTGTCGGAGCGGCTCGGCACCGAGGTCGACGTCGACTTCAACCAGCTGACCGTCGAGAGCGCCAAGGCGCGGGCCGTCAGCGCCGGCCCGGCCCTGCGGATCCACTTCCTCCGCAAGGGCCGCGGCGTCGCGTACATCGGCACCGGCATCCACTACCAGCTGTGGCGCAACCGCTACGAGACCACCGGCGGCCCGACCCGCATGGACTTCCACGGCTTCGTCGCCCCGTTCCGCGTCGGCGGCGGCGCCTTCGTCCACCCCAACATCGCCGTCACCGGCGAGTTCGCCTATCACTACGCGTTCTATGTCATCACCGGGGTCAGTCACCCCGAGCTGTCCGGGGTGGCCCCGCTGTCGATCATCGAGGGCGCGGCGCTCGACGCCGGCACCAACCTCCGCAAGGGGCTGCCGCACTTCTGGTCGTTCTCCGTCAGCGTCCGCTTCCGCCTGGGCCTGTGAGCGACGACGTCGCCGCCGCCCAGCCCGCAGTTCGGCCCGCAGTTGGCCTGCACGGCCCTGCCGGCCCGCGAGATTCGGACCGCGCTCTTTACGCACGCCGCCCGGATTTGACGCTCGCGGGACCCCGCTCTAAAGTCCGCGGCGATGCTCCGCGGTCTGGTTCACCGTCTCGCCCCCCTCGGCTTCGCCTCCATGCTGGCCGTCTCCCTGTCGGCCGTCGCCGCTTGTGACGGCGCCGGCTCGTCCCCGCCGACCGTCGAGGTCACGAGCGACCAGCTCAAGCCGGGCGGCGTGTTCATCACCTACGTCAACGGCTGCGAGAAGGGCTGCGACCAGCTCGGCCGCGGCGACCTCGTGCTCGAGCTGAACGGCCAGCCGGTGTCGACCGCCAAGGACCTGCGCGTCAGCCAGATCGCCACCGGTCAGCCGGTCAAGCTCAAGGTGCAGAAGAAGGGCGGCCAGGTGGTCGAGGTCGAGATCGTCGCCACCCCGAGCGAGAAGCTGCCGCCGATCAAGGAGGCCCCGCCGTTCTGGTCGGTGGGCGCCGCCGAGCTCGACAAGGCGCCCTTGTGGGCCCGCCGCAACCTGTACGGCCACGCCAGCCTCATGGCGATGCTCGTCAACATGGACGGCGGCATCACCGACGGCCGCCAGCTGGTCGGCAAGAAGCGCCTGATGCTGTTCTGGGACTGGGCGACCCGCGAGGAGCAGGCCCAGGCCGCCAACATGCTGCGCGTGCTGCAGATGGCCCGCGACGACCTGCAGAACTCGGGCGTGGAGATCATGTTCACGCACATCCAGTTCCCGTCCAACACCCGCGTGGCGCCGATGAACGACTCCGGCCTCCGCCAGTGGCAGAAGACCAGCGGCCTGCCCGACAAGGGCACGCTGCCGACCTACCGCTTCCCCAACGCCACCGAGTACCAGCCGTCCCGCGAGCTCGGCCTCGAGGGCGCGACGACCTACCAGCAGTACCTGCGCCAGCCGCCGGCGATCGTCCTCCTCGACGAGGACGGCATCGTCCGCTGGCACTCCGAGGGCATCCAGACCCCGCCCGCCGGCGACGAGCTGGCCGGCAAGGGCAAGGACGACCAGTGGACGATCATCCAGGCGATCGAGTTCGCCAAGAAGGAGCTCTGAGCCGCTGACGCCGGCCTGAGCCGCATGGCCCTTCGGACCTGTCCGAAGGGCCATTTGCATTTAAGCCGGCCGAACTCGGGTCGCGAGGTCATCACGCCGGCTCGCCCGGGCCGTGGCCCCGATGGCCAGGACATGTCCTCCGGGACATGTCCATGTGAATATGTTCATCTGGACATGTCTATCGGGACATGTCCACGATCATCTCGCTGCTCACCCGAGCGCGCGCCGCAGCTCGGCCAGCTCGCGGCGCTGCCTGGCCGTCGGCGCCGCGGTCTGCAGGCGCAGCAGCGCCCCGCGCGGCGCCTTGAGCTGCAGGTCGAGCAGCAGGGCCGGGCGGCGGCGCATCGGCCCGCTCGTCAGCGCCTCGATCACCCCGGCGCGCGCCCGCGGCTCGCCTTGCAGGTAGCGCTGACCATCCGCGAAGCGCGGGCGCTGGCGCAGCCACCACTGCATGGCAGGCAGCGGATCGGGCCGCGCCAGGTCGTGCTCGGGCGTGTGCTCCGTCGCCTCGTCCTCGACCGTCGCCGTCACCCCGGCCTCGTCGAGGTCGAGGCCCGTGAGCGCCTGCATCGCCTCGCCGACGAGCGGCCCGCAGTCGCCGTCGTCGAGCCACTCGAGGCAAGCGTCGACCAGCTCCGGCGCGCCGACGTGGCCGAGCGCGTAGATCGCCGCCGGGCGCCGCGACGCGTCGCCCAGGGCCGCCAGCAGCGCCGCGCGGTCGCCGGGGCCATCGCGCAGCGCCAGCAGCAGCAGCGCCAGCGCCCCGTCCGGCTGCTCGGCCCGCGAGCGCACGCGCGTCCACGTCGGCGCCGGCGCCAGCACCAGGCCGGCCGCGATCGCGGCGTCGACCACCTGCGGCGCCTCGTCGGCCAGCGCCGCCTGGATCGCCCGCACCTGCCCCGCGCCCCCGGGCTCGCCCGCCAGCGCCCGCAGCCCGAGGCCGCGCAGCGCCGGCTCGTCGCTGGCCAGCAGCACCGACAGCGCCTCGCCGAGCGGCTCGTGGCGGAACACCAGCGCCTCCGCGGCCGCGCCGACGATCGCCTCGTCGACGTCGGTCAGGCACGCGCGCAGGCGCGGCAGCAGCTCGGCGCGGTCGATGCACGCGAACGCCCGCACCAGCGCCGGCCTCGCCGCCGGCAGCTCGTGCAGCGCCGCGAACAACGTCGAGAGCGCCGTCTCGTCCGGCCCCAGCAGCAGCGCCGCCGCCGCCGCCGCGACCCGGCCCGATTCATCCGACTCGAGCGCGGGTACCAACAATTGCTGCGCCGCCACCGGCCCGCCGATCACCAGACCGTCGAGGTGCGCGTGCAGCCGCGATTCGACGTTCGCCTCGACCTCGGCGAGCGTGTAGTTGGGGGCGACCAGGCTGCCCTCCCACGACTCCCACAGGAACTCGGCCTCGTCGAGGTGCTCCTCGAGCACGTCCCACAGCGGCTCGTCGTCGCTCGCGCGCATGCTCAGTTGATCTGCACCGAACCGCCCTTGATGCGATTCGTGCCCTTCGCGCGGGTCTCGACGTAGGCGCCGCGGATCACCAGCTTGCCGTCCTTCTTCAGCGAGATGCTGGCCTCGCCGCAGCGCAGCTCGACCTCCTCGGTGCCGGTCAGGACCACGCGCTTGCCGTCGACGCGGGCCTCGCTCCCCGAGCCCGGCGCCTGCACCAGACCGACCACCAGCGGCCGCGCCGGGTCGCCGCCCTCGAACATCAGGGCCGCCGGCTGCCGCGTCGCCACCGCGTTCGTCAGCGCCCGCGTATCGAGCTCGATCAGCAGGCGCACCGGCACCGGGCCGGCGGCGTTGCCGGGGAAATCGACCAACGGCGGCTCGGCGGCGGTCAGCCACCCGAGGATCACCGCAGGCAGCGCTGGCGCCGGGGTCGGCGGGACGATGGGGACGACGCGGGACGATGCGGGGCGACGTGCGGCCATGACAGTTGCTCCTCGGTTCGTGAGACTCGATCAAAGAGGGCCCACGGGCCCGTGAAACGCGCTGGCGGGGCTCGTGGAACGCTCCGGCGAATGGCGGCGGCGTGGCATCAATTGAGCTTGATCTTCGAGCCCTTGACGGTGACCTCGCCCGAGGCCTTGATGCTGAGCTTCTTGGCCTGGATCGTGACGTCGCCGTTCTTCTTGAGCACGACCGTCGCGCCCCCGCACTGGATCGTCAACTGGTCGGCGGCGACGATCGCCGCCTTCTTGCCGGCGGCCGCGTTGAAGTTCTCGCCGGCGGTGAGGTTGACGTGCTTGCCGGCCTGGAGGGCGATGTTCTGGCCAGCGCTCTCGGTGAGGTTGCCGGCCACGCTGACGCTCTTGGCCCCGCCGACGCTCTCGGAGCTGCTGCCGCCGACGCTGACGGCCCGGGCCAGCCCGACCGTCTCCGACTTGGCGAGGCCGACCGTCTCGGTCATCGCCCCGCCGACGGTCACCGCATAGGCCGCGCCGACCGTCAGCATGCTGGCGATGCCGACCGTCTCGGCCTTGTTGGCGCCGATCGACTCGGTCTGGTCGGCGGCCACCGTGAAGGTCGCGCTAGCGCCGACCGACTCGGTGAGGTTCTGGCCGACCCCGATCGACATGTTGGCGCCGATGCGCTCGACGTGCATCTTGCCGACCGTGATCGTGCGGTCGTTGCCGACCTCGATCGCCTCGTCGTGGCCGATCGCCACGCTGCTGTCGTGCCCGACCGAGCGCGCCTCGTCGTGGCCGACCGACTGGCCCTTGTCGTGCTCGATGACGATGTTCCAGTCCTTCTGCCCGTGGAGGAAGATCTCCTCGCTGCCCTTCGCGTCCTCGAAGCGCAGCTCGTTGGATCCGCCGCCGCCCGGGCTCGACTCCGACTTGATGGTGCTCTTCGTCTTCTGATCCGGCAGCGGATAGGGCGGGGTGTTGACGCCGGTGTAGATCCGCCCGGTGATGATCGGTCGGTCGGGGTCGCCCTCGATGAAGTCGACGATCACCTCGTGACCGATGCGCGGCAAAAACATCGCCCCGAAGCCATTGCCGGCCCACATCTGACTGACACGGACCCAGCACGAGCTGCCGTCGTCGTAGGCCCCGCGGCGGTCCCAATGGAACTGCACCTTGACGCGGCCGTGCTCGTCGCAGTGGATCTCCTCGCTGCCGGGGCCGACCACCGTCGCCGTCTGCACCCCGTGCACCGTCGGCCTGCGGGTGGTCCGCGGCGCGCGGTACGGCAGATCGGCGGCCGCGCACTCGAAGCGGTTGGTGTACGAGAACTCGCCGACCGCGCCCTCGTCGAGCACCTGCGGCTGCTCGCCGCGGTGGCGGACGCGGAGCAGGCGGTACTCGCCCTCGAGGTGCGGCCGCGACTCGTCGGCGACGTGAAAGAAGCAGCCGGGGGTGAGGCGCGGGCTGTCGCTCTCGCCGGTGCCGGCGCGGCGGGTCGCCTGGACCGCCTCGAGGCGCATGCGCGCCTGCTTGCCCGCCGTCTCCGGCCCGCCGCGGCCGCCGGTCTGGAAGCCGCCGGGGTAGTCGTAGAGCTCGCGCGCGTCGCCCTGCCCCTCCTCGGCCTCGACCTCCTCGGCGGGCGTGTGCAGGTTGCGATCGCGCAGCGACACCCGCTGCGGGCGGATGCTCTCGCCGAGCGAAAATCGCAGCAGCCGCTCGCGCTCGCGGGTGGCGTTGAACCCGAGCGCCGGATCTTCGGCGATCGGCGTCCCGCCGTCGGCCTGATCGGTGATCACGAGGACGTGGCTGTCCTCGTGGTGCTCGAAGAAATAATACATGCCGTCGGCTTCGAGCAGCCGACTGACGAACGCGAAGTCGGTCTCGCGGTATTGTACGCAGTAGTCGCGCGGGGCGTAGGTCGCGTGCAGCTGCATCCGCACGCCCGCGCGCGGGATCCCGGCCGTCTCGAGCACCTTGGCGACGATCTCGGGCGTCGATTGGCCCTGGAAGATCCGGCTGCCCGCGCGCTGCTGCAGGCTCCAGACCTCGGGCACCAGCGTGACCTCGTGCAGGGTGTAGCTCGACGATTCACCGATGTAGCGGGCGTCGCACACCAGCCCGTGGACGTGGCGCAGGCCCTCGCGGCCGTGGATCGTCAACACCGCCGCGTGGCCGACCAGGTCGTCGAGCGGGATCGTCGTCGACGCCAGCTCGAAGCGGAACTCGAACAGCGAGGAGACGGCCTCCTCGCCGCCGAAGCGGACCACCCGCAGCTCCTCGCCGCAGCCGTCCACCGTGAATGTGAACATCGATCGATTGCCCAGCAGGGCCGTGCTGCCACTTTCCGTCATGAGCGCTCGAACGGAGCCAAAAAGCTACTACATGCGATCGGCCTCGACAAGGCGCCGCGGCGCCGCGACAAAACCGCACCGTTTGCACGCGCGCGACTTCGGTCACCGCATATGCGGTTGAAAGCCTGCGCCGATCCGTAGATGCTCGCTCGGTCGTGACGGACGCCGAGACCAGAGCCAAGGTCGGAGACGTGCTCGGCGAGCGTTGGGAGCTGCGCGAATCGATCGATACGAGCGGCCCCGGCCGGGTCTTCTTCGCCTGGGACCGCGAGCGCCGCCAGCCCTGCGCGCTCAAGCTGTTCGACCCCGGCGCCGTCACCCCCGACGCGTTCCGCCGGTTCGCCGAGGCCGTGCGCAGCGCCGCCGCGGCGCGTCACCCCGCGCTCGTGCTGCCCGCGACACCCACCGTCGCCGGGGGCCCGCGCATCGCGGTGCGCGAATGGCTGGAGGGCCTCGACCTCGACGGCCTGCGCGGCCGCGACGGGGCGCTGCAATGGTCGCGGGCCGCCGAGATCGTGAGCACCTGCGCGGACGCGCTCGCGGTCGTTCACGAGGCCACAGGGCTCGCGCACCGCGCGCTGAAGCCTGGCAATGTGTTCATCACCGGGGACTCGCAGGTGCGGCTCCTGGACCTCGGGATCGCCGAGCTCGGCGTGACGCCGGTGCCGGCCCGCCCCGGCGGCGTGTTCGTCGAATACCGGGCGCCGGAGCAGCTCGAGGGCCACGCCGGCGACGCCCGCTCCGACGTGTTCACGCTCGCGGTGCTGCTATTCGAATCGACGACCGGGGTCCATCCATTCACCGGCGCCTCCGCGTTCAAGGCGGCCCACAAGGCGCTGCAGTCGGCGCCCGACCTGGCGACCGCCGGCCTGCCGGCCCAGGCCCGGCCGCTGCTGGTCCGCGCGCTGGCGCGGCGCCCGGAGGAGCGTCACGCCAATGCGCGCGAGTTCCTGCGCGCATTGACGCTGGTGCGGCAATCGGTCGGCAGCGCCGCCCCGCGCCCGGCCGCCGCCGTCGACAATGCACATACCGCGGAGCCCGCCGAGCCCGTCGTCGATCCGACCACGCAGCTGCGGATCCCCGTGCAGCGCCCCCAACCCGCCGCGGCGATCGAGGCGCCCGCCCGCGGCGCCAGCCAGGCCTTCATGGCCCCCGTCGCGCCGTTCACCGCCGACCCGCCCGACCTCCGCGCGGCCGACGAGCCGGCGCTGCTGGGCACCGGACGCGAGCGAGCCACCCCGACGCGCACGCCGACCACTCCTCAACCTCCGCCCTCCGCCCTGCCCCGGCTCGATCCCGAGCCGAGCACCGAACGCGACGCCCGCCGCTCCGCGCCCGCCGAGCCGACGATCTCGCTGCCCGAATCTCCACGCATGTCCCGAAAGACAGGTTCACTCGAGCCCGTCGCCCGCCAGCTCCAGGCCTCGAAGTCCGCCCGGCCCACCGCTAACTACGTCCCCGGTCCGCCCGATCTTCCCGCCGACTGGATCACCACCGAGCGCGACCCCACCCGTCCGCCGCGAAAGCCCCTCACGCCGTCCGTCGATGACCTGGCGCGAAAGCCAGGTTCAACTCCCGGGCGCGACGACCGACGCCAGCCCGAGCGGCCGAACCCCACCACCGACGAAGACGCGGCGACCACCGCCATGCCGACGCTGCGGCGCCCGCCGCTGAATTCCGCCGCCGGCGACCTGCCCGACGGCCCCGGCGACGACGAAACGCGCGCGCTGCCCCGCCGCGGCCCCGGCTCGACCGTGATCGATGATGAACCGAGGGACATGCCCGCAAGGACAGGTCCACGCCCCGCCGAGGCGACGCTCGCCCTGACCGACCCATCCGTGCTCTCGCCCGGCAAGCGCCCCGAAGCGACCGTGGTCCTCGATCAACCCGGCTCCCTGCCCGCCGAATCGACGCTGGCCCTGTCTGACCCCAGGGACATGCCCCATCGGCCATCCCATGAATCACGCGACCTCGAGGATGCGCCACCGACAGCGACCGCGCCCATCGCCCGAGCCCGCCCCGAATCCGCCCTCGACAAGCCCTGGCTGTCCCCGCGCGGCCTCATCGTCTTCAACGTCGCCCTCGGCGCCCTGATCCTCACCGCCCTCGCCGTGGTGCTGACGCGCTGAAGCGACACGACAACCTCGAGAGCGCCGCCGCGACCGCCGTCGCCCGGAAGGCCACCCCGTCAAGGCCCCGAGAAAGCGTCTGTCCGGCGGCCAGCCCTGGCCGTCGAACAGGCGCCCGTCGATCGCCAAACCGGCGACGTCCCGCATCGGAGCCCACGACGGGGTGGCGGCCCCTCACGGCTGTAGCCGTGCCAGGGGGTCCGGGGAAGGGACGACGGAGAATTCGAGACATAATGGGAGCGAGGCACGAGCGCCCATTCTGGCGCTGAACTCTCCGGCGATCCTTCCCCGGACCCCCACGCGAGGCGCAGCCGGCAATTCGCGAAGCACGAACCCCGAGCGAACCCCGAGCCCTCGACTCGCGAAGCCCTCTACTCCAAGTCGCCCGCAGCCGCAGGCGCAGGCGAAGTCTGCCCGCGGCGCAGCGGATGCTCGAGGATCGGCAAGCGCTCGTTCTCGCTGCGCTCCACCACCAGCTCGAGCCCATCGAGCAGCAGATCGGGCGAGCTCACGCTCACATCGACCGTGTTGCTGAGGATCCCGTCCATCCCCGTCTCCGCCCCGAAGCCGCCCGTCGCGCCCGGAGCGATCCGCAGCGGCAGCGCCGGCGCGCTGTTGCCGACTGCGCGGATCCGCCGGAGCACTCGCATCGACGCCGGCGCCAGCATCGCCCCGCGCACCAGCGTCTTCTTGCCCGACGCATCGAGCCGGTAGATCTTCGCCGGCAGCGGCAGCGACACCTTGCGGCCCGTGCTGTAGCTCGTCGCGCCCTCGCGGTTCACCGGCCCGAGGATGTTCCCGTCGCGCAGCGACTCGACCACGTACGCGTACTCGTAGCCGTCCTCGCGGGCCCGGCGGAGCAGCTCCTTCTCGAGCGCCTTGCGCGGCGACCCGCGCTTCTTCGACTTGAGCTCGAGGTTCGTGATCGCCGCGCCCCACGCCAGGCCCGGGCTCAGGCGCGCGCGGCCGTTGCTGTCCTTGCGCTGCGTGTTCGGCGAGCGCGTCATCAGCAGGTCCTGCAGCACCCCGTTCTTCACCAGCGTCAGCGGCTTGGGCGCGAAGCCCTGCGCGTCGATCGTCACCCGGCCGAAGCCCTCGCGCGGATCGTCCTCGAGGTCGAGGAAGCCCGGCAGCACCGACTTGCCGAGGCTGTCTTGCCAGTGGGGTTCGAAGTCGCGGACCCGGCCGTTGTCGCCCAGCGGCGCCGGCGTCCCGCCCGTGTGCACCGCGATCGTCGACGCCAGCAGCTGCGCCGAGGCCGGCCCCGCGAACAGGATCGGCCCGTCGTAGTCGTCGTCGAGCATCGGCGCGTCGGCCATCAGCGTCAGCTCTTTGAGCACCCCGTCGACCAGCTCTTCGCCGCGCTTGCGCAGCTCCTCCGTCGCGCGTGGCAGCTCTTGCAGATGGATCGCCGCCCCGTGGTCGAGGTGCATCCCGTCGAGCGCGCGCGTGTCGGCCATCACCGCCAGCACCGCGCGGTCGCGCTGCTCGTGCAGCACCAACCCCTCGCTCGTGATCGTCGTGACGTGGCTGCGCAGCACTTGCACGAACACGTCGCCGTTGTCGATCGCCGGGTGGTCGGCGAACCGCTTGCTCAGCGCGCGCACCAGCTCGCGCAGCCCCTCGCGGTCGACCGAGTCGGTCAGCGGCGCCGGCACCGGCTGGCGCGCCAGCGGCTCAGGCTTGGGCCCGAAGTCGGCCGGCAGCGGCTCACCCGCAAGCCGGGCCAGGATCGCCAGCTTCTGCGCGTACGTGCCGGTGGCCCGGCGGAACGCCTGGTCGAGCCCGAGCCACAGCTTGTGCCGGGTCAGCTCGGGCGACGGCGCCAGCGACAGGATGAAGCGCGGCCACGCTCCGTCCTGGCCGAACACCCCCGTCTGGTCGCGCTCGGCCGTGCCGACGCGGATGTCGATGCCCGCGGCCGCCTGGTCCTCGCGCACGTCGGTGATGATGCCGCCGAAGCTGCCGTCGATGCTGAGCACCTCGGCGCGCACCACATAGACCGTCGCGTGGTACGGCGCCGGCGAGTCCGGCAGGCGCAGCCCCGCGATCCCGCGCGCGATCTCCTGCTCGATCGCCGCGATCTCGACCTCGGCCGCCTCGGCGCTGACGGGGGTCGTCGGCGCGGCGGGCGTCGGCGCCGGCGCCGGTGCGGCGGCCGCCGCCGGAGCGAGCGCCAGGGCCAGGACCAGCGGCTTCATCGCGACCTCCGCGAAGCTGGCGCCGGGGACATGTCCCTTCGGCCATCTAGCGCCGAATTCACGCTCTTGCGGGCCCCTGCAGCAGATGGCGCCGGGGACATGTTCTTCGGGTCAGCCGCCTTGCCGCTGGTCGGCGGCGGCGGCAGCAGCGGCGGCTTGCCGCGCTCGTGGGTGGCGCGCTCGACCTCGAGGTTGCGCAGCAGCAGCGACGGGCTGACGGCCGACACCGGCACATCGCCCGACTCCGCGCCGCACATCCCGTTGAAGATCCCCGGCGTGTCGCCGGTCGCCGCGATCGTCTCGAACGCCGCCAGCGGCGTCCCGACGATGTCGACCCCGCGGACCAGCTCGTCGGGGCGGCCGTCGGCCCAGATCCGGTAGACCAGCAGCGGCATCACCTTGAACGCCTGCGGGCCCGAGCGCTCGGTCGTGGTGTAGCCGCCCTGGATGTCGGAGAACCACAGCCCGTACGGCTTGCCCTGCCGCTTGACCTCGTCGATGAGCGCGCGGCGGAGCTCCTTGTCGGGGATCGTCTTGCGGCTGGTGACGATCAGGTTGCCCTGGCGGGCCACCGCCTGGTACCCGCGCTCGCGCCGGCCGTGGCCGTTGCTCTTCGTGAACGGCAGCACCGGCGAGCGACCGAGCAGGAACGTGCGCAGCTTGCCGCGCTCGACCAGCACCACCCGCTCGGCCGGCACCCCCTCGTCGTCGACGTGGTAGTGGCCCGACAGCGGCACGCCGCCGAGCGTCTCGGCCGTGGGGTCGTCGACCATGTCCAAAAAGACAGGCAGCACCCGCTTGCCGATCATGTTGGCGAAGGTCTGACCCTCGAGGTCGTCCTTCTGCCGGTGGCCCTCGAGGCGGTGGCCGAAGATCTCGTGGAAGAACACCCCCGCCGCGCGGCCGGCCAGCACCGCCGGCCCGTTGTAGGGCTCGGCCAGCGGCGCCACCCGCAGCGCCAGCACCTCGTCGCGCAGGCGCTTGGCGGTGGCCACCAGCACCGACTGCGCCGGCATCTGCTCCGGGTCCATCGCCTCGAAGCTCTCGAAGCGGTCGAGCGTCATGCCGTCGTCGGCCTGGGCCTTGGCCTGCAGCATCAGGCGCAGGCGCACCTGCGAGCCCTGGATCCGCGTGTTCTCGCTGTTGACGTAGGCGCGGTTGTCGACCCACGCCAGGAACACCGCCTGGCTCTCGAGCACGTGCGGGTCGTCGGCCAGCGCCGCCGAGATCTCGCGCAGCCGCGGCTCCCACAGCTTGCCCAGCGCGGCGAGGTCGAGGCTGACCGGCGGCTCGGCGTGGATGTTCGGCTTCTCCTCGCTGAAGTCCGGCGACGGCGGCTTGTCCTCGGTCTGGCTCTTCAGCTGCTCGGCGCTCTCGGCCGCGCTGAAGGCCGCCAGCGCGTCCTTGTACTGCGCCTCGGTGTACTGCCAGAGCGCCTGCGACAGCGCCAGCGGATCGCTCTGCACCGACACGAACATGCCGCTGCCGAGCCCGTTGCCCGGCCCGTAGTTGGCGTCGCCCGGGTGGCTGTTGTCGAGCTGGCGCGTGCCGACGCGGACGTCGACGTCGACCGTGCGGTCGGTGTCGGTCCGGTTGCGCACGATCTGCCCGTTCTGCGCCTCGAGCCACAGGTGGTCGCGGGCGATCAGGTCGTAGGCGAGGAAGTACGCCGGCACCTCCGCGCCCTCGCCCTGCAGCTGGGTCAGGTTCTTGAGTGTCTCTTGGGCCAGGAAATCAAGGACAGGTTCGGGCAGGCCCACCGGGGCCCGCTTGCGCGTGATCGCGTGCTCGCGCGCCGCATCGCCGCCGACCTCCCACACGTCCGCCGCCGGCGACGTGGTCGCCTTGCGCGGCTGGCAGCTCACCAGCGTCAGCGCCCCGACCAGCGCGGCCAACCACGGGCGCGCCGTCAGGGCACCCGCGCTCGCGGCGTCTCGGCTCGCGCGCGAGAGCGCCGGGGTCGCCGCGGGTCTGGCCGACATCGGCCGCATGATAACCGACATTGGTCAGCGCCGCGGGAGCTCGATCCGCGGGCGCTTCGGATCTTCACGCGAACGGCGGCGGTAGAGCACGATCACGCGGCCGATCACCTGCACGGCGGCGCTGCCGGTCCCGGCGGCGAGCTCTTCGGCCGCTTCGACCCGCTCGCCGGGGAAGTTCTGGCCGAGCTTGACCTTGATGAGCTCGTGGTCCTCGAGCGCGATGCTCGTGGCGCGCACGACTTCGGGGGAGATCCCCTCTGCGCCGATCTGCACCACCGGGGCCAGGGGATGGGCGAGCGACTTGAGGAAGGCGCGGCTGCGGGCGCCGAGGACAGGGCGGTTCACGCGGCGGAGTGTACCCGTCGCACGCCCGCCGCGGCCCGGCTCACGCGTGCGCGCGGTCGCGCGCGCGACTCACGCCCCCTGTCGCAGCCACACCAGGAATTCGCGGTTGCCGTCCTGGCCTTCGATCGGCGAGTCGCACAGGCCCATCTGGCGCAGGCCCAGCGCCTCGGCCGCGGCGACGACCGCGCGGCAGGCTTCGGCGTGGTCCTCGGCCGCGCGCACGATCCCGCCCTTGCCGACGCGCCCCGGGCCGAGCTCGAACTGCGGCTTGATCAGCGCCACGATGTCCGCGCGGGCCGCCAAGAACGGCAGCACCGACGGCAGCACCTTCGCCAGCGAGATGAACGAGCAGTCGGCCACCGCCAGGTCGGCCGGCTCCGGGATCGCCTCGCGGGCCAGCGTGCGGATGTTGCTGCGGTCGAGCACGGTCACCCGCGGGTCGCTCGCCAGCTTCCACGCCAGCTGCCCGTAGCCGACATCGATCGCGTAGACCCGGGCCGCGCCGGCCTGCAGCAGGCAGTCGGTGAAGCCGCCGGTCGACGCCCCGACATCGAGGGCCACGCGCTCGCGGACATCGAGCGCCGCGAACTGGTCGAGCGCGCCGCGCAGCTTGAGCCCGCCGCGCGACACGAACGGGTGGTCGGCCACGCGCAGGCGGACCGCCGCGTCCTCCGGCACGAGCGCCCCGGGCTTGCTCTCGGTGTGGTCGCCGACGACGACCTTGCCGGCCATGATGAGCGCCTGGGCCCGCGAGCGGGAGTCACACAGGCCGCGGTCGACGACGAGCTTGTCGAGGCGGACGCGGGGAGGTTGCGGCACGGGGCCCTGTCGTATATCGCAAGCTGGTGGCGCGCACGCAGCACCTCGCCGTCGCGCCCGCGGGCCCCGAGGCGGCCCTGAACTGGTGGGTCTCTCCGCTGGACGGGCCCCAGATCGTCCTCCTCGTCCTCGTGGTCGGGTGCGGGTTGCTCGGGCTCGCCTGGCGCGGCCAGCACCGGCCGCCGCCCGCGTGATGTTTCCCCCATCGCCCGCGGTGCCCGCGGCCTCCTCGCCGGTCGGGCGACGCTTGCGTCGCTGAAGCACTTGGGGTAGCTTCCCGGGCCTCCAAGTTCGCCGGGGCAGTAGCTCAGCTGGGAGAGCGGTGCGTTCGCAATGCACAGGTCAGGGGTTCGATCCCCCTCTGCTCCACTAGAATTCGAGCCCGAAGTCACCCGACTTCGGGCTCGAAGCTTTTAACGGCCTCGATTTTCACGGCCGCCGACCACGACGCGCGGCTTTCGTCCGCGCGACGGCCGCGATCATGGCTTGAACCGGCTGCGCCGAGGTGCCAGGATCGGCGGACCTCACGCCCGCAGCCCTCGGTTCATGTACAAGCTCTTCAAGCGCACCTTTTATCCGGGTCACTTCGAGGTGCAGATGGCGGGCGCCTGCGACACCGGCATGTCGCGCGAGCACAACGAAGACGCGATCTCGATCCAGGAGGACGACGGTCGCGGCTACTACCTCGCCGTCGTGTGCGACGGCATGGGTGGCCACAACGCCGGCGAGCTCGCCTCGGCCCTCGCGGTCGAGCGGATCACCGCCTACATCGACGGCAACTTCCGCAAGCAGGGCCCGCGCGAGCTGCTGTACCACGCCTTTTTGCTGGCCAGCACCGCGATCACCGAGTTCAGCGCCAAGAGCCCCGACACCGAGGGCATGGGCTGCACCTGCGTGATGGTCATGGGCATCCGCGACAAGATGTGGGTCGCGCACTCGGGCGACAGTCGGGCCTACCTCGTCGACAAGAAGGCTGCCACGCCGATCACCCTCGATCACACGATGGTCCAGGAGCTCGTGAGCAAGGGCGTGATCACCAAGGAGCAGGCCGCCGTCCACCCCTATCGCGGACGGATCTCCCGCTGCCTCGGCCACGGCCGCTCGAAGGGCGTGCCTGACATCAACGCCGGCATCATCGAGACCGGGGACAACATCCTGCTGTGCTCCGACGGCCTCTCCGATGTCGTCCCCAACGAGGAGATGCACAGCATCATCACCCAGCATCACCCGCAGGAGGCCACGCGTCGGCTGGTCAACGCCGCCAACCGTCACGGCGGCCCCGACAACATCAGCGCCGTGCTCCTGCGCCGCGTCTGCTGAGTCGCCCGCGCGGGGAGCAGCGATCATGCGGGGGATGCGGCCGATGCGGTGGATGCGGTGGTCGCGGCTCGTGCTCGTGAGTCTGTGCGCCTGTCGGCCCGCCGCCCCGGCCGAGCCGCAGGCGCCCTCGGCGCCCGACCTCGCCGAGCCTGCCCCTGCCGAGCCCGCGCCTGCCGAGCCTGCGCCTGTCGAGCCCAGCGCGCCTGTCGAGCCGATCGCCTACCAGCTCGATGGCAACCGCCTCGTCTTGCCGCGGCCGCTCGACTTCGCCGCCACCGCCGACGTCCCGGGCCGCGGGAGCGAGATCGCGCTGGAGCACGTTCGCGGCTATTTGCGGGCCAAACCGTCGGTCACGCAGGTTCGCATCGAGGGTCACTTCAGCGGCCCTGACGCCCAGGCCATGTCGGAGCGGCGGGCGCTGGCGGTCGCGCGTGAGCTCGTGCGCATGGGCATCGACTGCCAGCGGCTCTATCCGGTCGGCTTCGGCGACACCAAGCCGCTCGTCGATGGTTCGACGCCCGAGGGCCGGGCGCAGAACAACCGGATCGAGGTCCACAACGTCGCCCTGCGCGGGCGCGTGATCGGTGGGATGCCCGCCGACGGCGGCGGCAGGCCGGCCGGCGATCCGTGCTCGTGAGTCTTGTGTCACCGCCTCGCAGGCGGCCTTCGAGTCCGACTCGGCGCGTGGCCTTCCGTCCGACTTCTGCGGCGTGACGAGGTTTGCAATGGCCTCGCCGCCTTGCTACCAAGCCCACACCCATGTCTGCGGGCAATGACATTACGGTCCCGGTCCCTCGCTTCGATCTGGCCGCGCGCCGGCGCACCCTGCCGCTGCTCAAGGCCATGCAGGAGCGCGTGCTCGTGTGCGACGGGGCCATGGGCACGATGATCCAGGCCCGCACCCTGACCCTCGACGACTACGGTGGTTACGACGGCTGCCCCGAGATCCTCGTGCGCACCCGGCCCGACGTCATCCGGGACATCCACGCCGCCTACTTCGAGGCCGGGGCCGACTGCGTCGAGACCAACACCTTCGGCGGCATGCCGCACGTGCTCGCCGAGTTCGACCTCGCCGCCGACTGCTACGAGCTCAACCGCCGCGCCGCCGAGATCGCCAGGGAGGCCGCCCGCGAGTACTCGACCCCCGACAAGCCGCGCTTCGTGCTCGGCTCGATCGGCCCCGGCACCCGCCTGGTCTCGCTCGGGCACATGAGCTTCGACGACCTGCTGGCGAGCATCTCGCGCCAGGCCGAGGGCCTCATCGACGGCGGCGTCGACGGCCTGCTCGTCGAGACCTGCCAGGACATCTTGCAGGTCAAGTGCGCCGTGCTGGCGATCAGCCGGGTCGCGCGTCAGCGGGGCGTCGAGGTCCCGGTGCTCGTGCAGGTCACCGTCGAGACCACCGGCACCATGCTCGTCGGCACCGACACCGCCGCCGCGCTGGTCATCCTCGAGTCCTTGCCGGTCGACGTCGTCGGCCTCAATTGCGCCACCGGCCCCGACCTCATGGTCGAGCACGTGCGTCACCTCGGGCGCACCAGCACCCGCCTCGTCTCGGTCCAGCCCAACGCCGGCCTGCCGCAGAACGTCGACGGCCGGGCCGTCTACCACCTCACCCCGGCCGAGCTGGCCAAGGCGCACCGCCGCTTCGCCGAGGAGTTCGGCGCCGGCCTGGTCGGCGGCTGCTGCGGCACCACCCCGGCGCACATCAAGGCGATCGCCGAGGCCGTGGCCGGCGTCGTGCCCGCCCCGCGCCCCGAGAAGATCGCCCCGCAGCTGGCCAGCCTCTACACCACCTGTCCTTTGGACCAGGAGTCCGGCCCGCTCCTGATCGGCGAGCGGACCAACGCCAACGGCAGCCTCAAGTTCCGCGAGATGCTGCTCGTCGAGGACTGGGACGGCATCGCCGAGCTGGCCAAGGAGCAGCAGGCCGAGGGCGCCCACGTGCTCGACGTGTGCGTCGCCTACGTCGGCCGCGACGAGGTCCGGGACATGACCGAGTGCCTCAAGAAGATCGTCCCGGCGGTGTCGCTGCCGATCATGATCGACACCACCCAGCTCGACGTGCTCGAGGCCGCGCTCAAGCTGATCGGCGGCCGGCCGATCATCAACTCGATCAACCTCGAGGACGGCGAGGGCAAGTTCGACAAGATCGCCGTGCTCGCCCGCGAGTACGGCGCCGCCCTGGTCGCGCTCACCATCGACGAGGTCGGCATGGCCAAGGACGCCGCCGGCAAGCTGGCCGTCGCCACGCGCATGCGCGACCTCGCCGTCGACCGCCACGGCCTGCTCGAGGCCGACCTCGTGTTCGACCCGCTGACCTTCACCATCGCCCAGGGCGAGGAGGACAGCCGCAAGCTCGGGCTCGAGACGCTCGAGGGCATCCGCCTGATCGACACCCACCTGCCCGAGGCGCGCACGATCCTCGGCCTCTCCAACATCTCGTTCGGCCTCAAGCCCTACCCGCGGCAGATCTTGAACTCGGTCTATCTGGCCGAGGCGCGCGAGCACGGCCTCGACGCCGCGATCCTCAACGCCAAGAAGATCATCCCCACCCACAAGCTGACCGAGGACGACCTCAAGGTCACGCGCGACCTGATCTACGACCGCCGCGCCGACGGCTACGACCCGCTGTTCGCCTTCATCGACCGGTTCGCCGGGGCCAAGAAGATCGATTCGGGCCCGCCCGAGGAGACGCTGCCGCTCGAGGAGCAGATCAAGAAGCGGATCGTCGACGGCAACAAGGTCGGCTTCGATGTCCTGCTCGACCGCGCGCTCGAGATCCACCCGCCGCTGCGCATCATCAACGAGATCCTGCTCGCGGGCATGAAGACCGTCGGCGAGCTGTTCGGCGCCGGCAAGATGCAGCTGCCGTTCGTGTTGCAGTCGGCCGAGGCGATGAAGACCGCCGTGCGCCACCTCGAGCCTCACATGTCGAAGACGGCCGGCCCGAGCAAGGGCTGCATGGTGCTCGCCACGGTCAAGGGCGACGTCCACGACATCGGCAAGAACCTCGTCGACATCATCCTCAGCAACAACGGCTACAAGGTCGTCAACCTCGGCATCAAGCAGCCGCTCGAGACGATCCTGGCCGCCGCCGCCGAGCACAAGCCGGACACGATCGGCATGAGCGGCCTGCTGGTGAAGTCGACCGTCATCATGAAGGAGAACCTCGAGCGCATGCGCGAGCTCGGGCACATGATGCCGGTGATCTGCGGCGGCGCGGCGCTGACCCGCGGCTACGTCGAGCACAACCTGCAGAACGCCTACAGCGGCCACGACGAGGACCTGGCCGCCGGCGAGGCCGCGACCGACACATCGCCGCAGCGGCAGGCCGACTCACGCCCGCGCTCGCGGGTGTTCTACGCCAAGGACGCGTTCGAGGGCCTCGGCCTGATGGACGAGCTGTGCGGCCACGTGCCGCCCGAGAAGATCAACCTGACCGCGCCCAAGCGGATCAAGGCCTATCGCCAGACCACGCAAGAGGAGTGGGAAGCCCACCTGCGCAAGGCCATGGACACCTACGTGAAGAGCGAGGTCCAACCGGCCGCGCGGGTCCCGAAGCCGCCGTTCTGGGGCGCGCGCGTGGTCGGCCCGGAGGAGCTGCAGCTCGGCGAGATCTTCCGCTACATGAACAAGAAGGCGCTGTTCGTCGGCCAGTGGCAGTACCGCCGCGGCAAGCTGTCCGAGGCCGAGTACGAGGAGCTGCTCGAGAAGACGGTCGAGCCCAAGTTCCGCATGTGGTGCGAGCGCGCCATCGCCGACAAGATGCTGCAGCCGCGCGTGGTCTACGGCTACTTCCCGTGCCAGAGCGACCACAACGACCTGCTCATCTACCCGGCGCCGGGCGAGCCCGACGACCGCACGCCGCGGATCCGGCTCACCCTCCCGCGCCAGCTCGACAAGAACCGCCTCTGCATCGCCGACTTCTTCCGCAGCGTGCGCTCCGGCGAGCGCGACGTCATCGCCCTCACCTGCGTGACGATGGGCGAGGTCGCCACCCAGCACTGCCAGGAGATGTTCGCGGCCAACCGCTACGACGACTACCTGCACTTCTACGGCATCGGGGTCGAGGGCGCCGAGGGCCTGGCCGAGCTGTGGCACAAGCGGGTCCGTCGCGAACTCGACATCGCCCAGGACGACAGCACCGACATCAAGGGCCTGTTCGGCCAGCACTACCAGGGCTCGCGCTACAGCTTCGGCTACCCGGCCTGCCCGCGCCTGGAGGACCAGGCCCACCTGTGCAAGCTGCTCCGCACCGAGGAGATCGGCGTCACCCTCACCGAAGAGGGCTTCCAGCTGGTCCCTGAACAGTCGACCAGCGCGATCATCGTCCACCACCCGGACGCCAAGTACTTCAACATCTAGCGCCCCGGAGCGCGGCCCGCCGGGGCCGCGCCCGCGTCGCAGTCGCTGCAGTTGCAATCATCGGCAGCCGACGTTCGTTCTTGATAGCTCCGCGCGCATTGCGCATCCCGTCCCCTGCACGCCGAAACCGCGCGCCGCGGTCGCCAATTGGAGCAGCGAACGCGTGTGCAGGGCTGTGGCCGTCGCGCCGCGCTGCGCTCGAGCGGACGACGCGCGCGCTCGACCGCCGTTCACCTGGCGGCCGGCGCGAGCCGTTCCGCCGGACGGGTCATTGAAGACGATTCAACGCCGAGGCGAGCCGTAACACCGCCGAAATCCGCGGCCGTTGTCGGCGCGCACCCCTCATGTCACCGTTGCCGGCGCCCGTCAGTCGATCATGAAGATGGGTATGCAAGACCGGACCGATAGCCGACGGCGGCGGCCGCTAACGCCCCCACCGACCTTCTCCTGGTCCATCGCTCCCCGAGCGCCGATGTCACTGCGGATGTTCACCGAGCACTGCGAACGCGACCTGGTCTCGACCTTCGTCGCCGACCTGCGCAGCCACCTCGTGGCCTACTATCGACAGTTCGGCGCCGACATCTCCTCGTCCGGCGGCAACAGCCTGCAGCAGGCCCAGGCCTCGGTGTCGCTCGACCTCGTCGTCGAGCTGGTCCACATCGAAGAGGACCCCTACTTCCACGACCTCGAGGAGTTCCGCGTCCTGCGTCACCCCGACATCGTGTTCCCCGGCTCCGACATCTCGTGGTTCGCCGCCTATCACCGCGACACCTGCCGGCTCAGCGAGATCTACGATTTTAATTGAGGCCCGCGCCGCTCAGGTCGGATGAAAGCCCGCCGGCGGCCGCGAGCCGCGGACCCAGCCCTCACCGTCGTGCATGACCCACAGCGGGCGCTCGTCCGCGATGGGGCTCAGATGGGTGATGGTCCCCTCCTCCTCGCCGAGCCACAGGTGAAGCATGCAGGCCGGCGGCTCCATCACGAACGCGAGCCGGTCGGCCGGCGGCAAGTCGAGCGCGACCTGGTGCGCGGTCGATGGGCAGGTGCAGGCCACGGTGCCCGCGAATCGCCGCACGATCGGCCGGTGGAGGTGCCCGCACAGGACGCGCTCGACCTGCGGGTGGCGCCGGAGCACGGCCGCCAGCGCGTCGCTGCCCGCGAGCCCGAAGGCGTCCAGCACCGCGACCCCGCTCGAGAACGGCGGGTGGTGCATGGCGATCACCGTCGGCCGCGCCGGCGCCTCCGCGAGGCGATCCGCGAGCCAGGCGAGCTGCCCATCACAGAGCCGACCGCCGGGCTGCCCCGGGACCAGCGTATCGAGCGCGACGAGCCGCACCGGCCAATCGTCGACGACATAGTTTAAATAAGGGCCCTCGCGCTGAAGATAGGCGTGATCGGCGAATGCGCGGCGGAGGTTGTGCCGATCGTCGTGGTTGCCGGGCAGCAAGAACACGGGCATGCGCAGCGGCGCCAGCAGCTCGCGCAGGTGCTCGTATTCGCCGACCTCGCCGTGGTCGACCAGATCGCCGGTGATCACCACCAGGTCCGGACGCCGCTCGCGGCGGTTCAGGTGCGCGACGGCGCGGGCCAGGTGCCAGGACGTGCGCAGGAGATCATCGCGCCCCGGCGCCCCGATGTGCGTATCGCTGATCTGCGCGATGAGCATGGTGTCCCCTCGACCTGCGATCACCGCATCAGCGTCATCTCGCTGCCGGGCAGCGCCACGCCCTCGCGGAACCCGAGCCCGTGATAGAACGACTGCGCGTCGCGGGTGCGCAGGAGGACGCGCCGACAGCCGCGGACCCGCGGGTGATCGAGCAACATCTTTGTAAGAGCCTTGCCGAGCCCGCGGCCGCGCCACGACTCCGCCACCGCGATGTCGAGCAAGAAGGCGCAGCGGGCCCCGTCGGCGATCGCTCGCCCGGTGGCGACGAGCGCCCCCGCCTGGTCGCGCGCGCCCACCCACGCCGACGACGAGAGCTGCGCGCGCACGATCCTGTCCTTCGGGACATCCACGTTCCAGTATTGCCCCCCGAGCAGCAGGGCCACCTCCGCGACGTCGGCCGGCCCGAGCGCGCAGTGGAGCCGCGCCCCCGCGGGCGCCTGCAGGAACTCGGGCGTCGCCACGTTCGGGTTGGCTGCCCGCACCAAATCGATCGCCCGCGGATCCCCAGCCTCGCCGCGCGCCCACAGGAATCGCAGCACCTTGCCCAGGTCGTCGGCGCTGCGGTTCTGGCCCAGCTTGGCCTTGCCGTCGACCTGCGTCAGCGGCAGGCCGACCACCGCGATCCCCCGCACCGGCCCGCGGTAGCGCGGATCGTCGGCGGTGATCGGCGCATGGCCGCCCTCCGGCTGATGCTTCTCCATCAACGCTTGCAGCACCCGGGCCTTGAGCGCCGGGTCCTCCACGCCCACCAGCGTCCCGTGCACCTGGGCGCTGCGGTAATACGTGGTCGCCGGGCAGGCCCGCTCCGGGTCGAACACGTGGCTCGGGATCGTCGCCACCAGCTCGTCCGCGGCGATCACCGCCGCGCGCCCCACCGCCTCCGACTTCTCGCCGACGGGCGCCGCGTGGAAGTACAGCCAATCGTCGACCACCACCGCGTGCAGCGTGCGCAGCACCGGCTGCCCCTGCTCGCCGATCCCCGCCAGGCGCACCACCGGCGCCGCCGCCAGCAGCGCGACCGCCTCCTCGCGCGCCATCCCGAAGAACTCCTGCTTGCGCATGCTTCGAGGATGGCCGCACACTGGTCCATGAAAAAGGTCCAGTTCTTCCATGTCGAGCAGACCAGTTCGCCCGTGGCAGATCGCCGTCGACCTCGACCCCGCCGGCGATCTGCCGCTGTTCGTGCAGATCGCCCACGCCGTCTCGGCCGACATCCGGCGCGGCCGCCTGCGCCCCGGTGACCCGCTGCCCGGCAGCCGGCGCCTCGCCGACGACCTCGGCGTCCACCGCAACACCGTGCTCGCCGCCTTCCGCGAGCTCGAGTCCGAGGGGTGGATCGACAGCGCCCGCGCCCGCGGCACCTTCGTCTCGCCCACCCTCCCCGAGCCCACCCCGCGGCGCGCCGGCCAGGCCCTGCGCACCGGCGTCCCTGCCCGGCCGGCGTTCGACCTCGCGCCCGGCCCCGACGGCTACTTCCCCATCCCGCGCACGCCCGGCCTGCTCGTCTTGCCCGGCGGCGTGCCCGACCTGCACCTCGTGCCCGCCGCCAGCCTCGCCCGCGCCTATCGCCGCGCCCTCGCCCGCCCCGACTTGCTCGGCTATGGCGACCCGCGCGGCCTCGTCGACCTGCGCCGCGCCCTCGCCGACATGCTCGCCGCCACCCGCGGCCTGGCCTGCGGCGAAGACGACCTGATCGTCACGCGCGGCAGCCAGATGGCCCTCTCGCTGGTGGCCCGCGCCCTGCTGCGCCCCGGTGACGTCGTCGCCGTCGAGGACCCCGGCTATCGCCCCGCGTGGGAGGCCCTGCGCCTCGCCGGAGCGCGCCTCGTACCGATCGCCACCGACGCCAGCGGCCTCGACGTCGACGCCCTCGCCGCCCTGCTCGAGCGCGAACCAGTGCGCGCCGTCTACACCACCCCGCACCATCAATATCCGACCACCGTCACCCTCGCCGCCGGTCGCCGCTTGCAGCTGTTGGCGCTCGCCCGCGCCCACCGCATGGCGATCCTCGAGGACGACTACGACCACGAATTCCACTACGAGGGCCGCCCCGTGCTCCCGCTCGCCAGCGGCGACGCGGCCGGCTCCGTCGTCTACGTCGGCACCCTCTCGAAGGTCCTCGCGCCGGGTCTGCGGATCGGCTACTGCGTCGCCCCGCAGCCGTTGCTCGAGCGCGTCGTCGCCGTCCGCTCCTTCACCGATCTCAACGGCGATCGCACCCTCGAGGCCGCCGTCGCCGAGCTGCTGACGAGCGGCGAGGTCGGTCGTCACATTCGCCGCGCCCGTCGCACCTACCTGGCCCGCCGCGACGCCCTGCTCGCCGCCCTCGCCACGCGCCTCGCCGGGGTCCTGCGGATCGCCCCGCCGAGCGGCGGCATGGCCCTGTGGGCCCGCACCCACGGCGTCGACCCTTCCGCGTGGGCCCGCGCCGCCCAGGCCCGCGGCGTCGCTTTTCAGGTCGGCAAGCAGTTCAGCTTCGAGTCGCGCCCGCTCCCGTACGTGCGCCTCGGCTTCGCCGGCCTCGACGAACGCGGCCTCACCGAAGCCGTGCGCCGCATGACCCTCGCGCTGGCCGACCTGCGCAAGTCGTGACGCTCGCGGACGCTCGAACGGTTCGTGAACGGCCCACGGCGGTCTTGCGAGCGCGATCGAGGTAAAGCCCGCCGCGAGCCCGCGCCGTCGCGCTATCCTCGACGCGCCGCCATGACTCGCCTCCTGCTCGTCAGCAACTCCACGCTCCACGGCTCCGGCTACCTCGATCACTGCGCCGAGCAGATCGGGCAGTTCCTCGGCCGCGGCGTCACGCGCGTCCTGTTCATCCCGTTCGCGCTGCACGACCGCGACGCCTACGCCGCCCAGGCGCGGGCCCGCTTCGCCGAGTTCGGCTACCAGCTCGACAGCCTGCACGAGGCCGCCGACCCACGCGCCGCCGTGCAGACCGCCCAGGCCGTGTTCACCGGCGGCGGCAACACCTTCCGGCTGCTGCGCCAGCTCTATGCGCTCGACGTGCTCGCGCCCCTGCGCGAACGTGTCCTTTCGGACATGCCGTACATCGGCTCCTCGGCCGGCTCGAACATCGCCGGCCTGACGATCGGCACCACCAACGACATGCCGATCGTCGAACCGCCGAGCTTCCGCGCCCTCGCCCTCGTGCCGTTCAACCTCAACCCGCACTACCTCGATCCGGAACCCGGGTCGACGCACATGGGCGAGACCCGCGAGAAGCGGATCGAGCAGTTCCACGAGGAGAACCCGCAGCCGGTGGTGGGCCTGCGCGAGGGCTCGCTGCTGCGGCGCGAGGGTCCGCGGCTCAGCCTGCTCGGCGTCACCGGCGCCCGGATCTTCCGCCGCGATCAGAAGCCCACGGAGGTGCCACCAGGCGCCGACCTGAGCGATCTGCTCGCCTGACCGGCGCGACCTCTTTAAAAATTTCGCGATGTCCGCCGTGCACTACCGCGTCGAGTTCGCCGGACCACGCTTCGTCACCGTCGAGCGCCTCGGCGACGCCCCCCGCTGGTCGCTGCGCATCGACGCCACCGAGGGCCTGGAGTCGCTGCACCCGCGCGGGATCGTCCGGGCGCTCGGCGACGACCTCGTGCTGCTCTTCACCGAGGGCGAGCACACCCGCACCGGCGCCGCCCATCACCACAAGATCCACCGCCTCACCCGCGACGGTCGCCTGTTGTGGTCCCTGTGCGCCCGCCCGGTCGGCGACCCCGTCCTGCACGGCGGCTACCTGCTGATCCCCGCCGCCCCGGTCGCCCCGCGCACGTCCGGCGACGACCCCCCCGCGCTGCAGCTCCAGCTGCGCGACCCCGAGACCGGGGCCCTCCTCGCCAGCTTTCCGATCCAGCCGCCCTCGGTCCTGCGCAGCGCCTACCGCCACGCCGCCCGGGCCCTCGGCGCCCACCTCAGCCCCGCTCCTCACGGCGTGCACGTGGCAGTGACCGCCTGGTTCACCGGCCCGCTCGCCCCACCCCGCGGCGCGGGCGCCTTCGACGTGCTGCTGGCGCTCGATTGATATGTTTTCAAGGACATGCCCCATGAGACATGTGCAAAAAATCATGTCCATGCATACCGCCGCTCATGGACGCCCACGCGCGCAGCACCCCGCCGCTCGAAGAACACGGTTACAAACCACAACCTCGCGACCGTGACGCCGACAGCCCGGTCGTGAGCGCGACAGCCCTGTCGCGGTTGACCGCCCTGCTGGCCGATTGCTAACACCGGGGCATGGCTTCGCTCGGCTCGCGCATCTCGGTTCTCCTTCTCGCGCTGCTCGGATTCACGGCCCCTGCCGCGGCGTCGATCCCCGTCACCACCGGCGAGTCCGACAGCGACACCTTCCCGGAGACCAGCGGTGAGCCGCCGCAGCTCATCACCATCGTCCAGCCCACCTCGGGCGACGTGTTCAGCGGCACGCCGGACGCCACCATTCAGTTGATCATCGAGTTCGAGACCCTCGACGGCGCCGACATCAAGCTCGACGCGCGCGCCCGCGAGGGCGGCGACGGCCCGTGGACCACCGTGCGCGAGGACGCCTGCCCGGCCGGGCCCTCGCCCTGCATGCTCGAGATCTCCCTGCCCCCGGCCCTGTACATGCTGTACGCCATCGGCGAGGGCCCCGGCGGCGCCAGCGAGATCGACGTCATCTCCGTCGAGGTCGTCGAGGCCGCCGCCACCGACACTGACACCACCGACGGCGCGACCGGAGAGACCGAAGCCGCGCCGACCGGCTCCTCGACCGACGACCCCACTGGCGCCGACTCGACCGGCAGCACCACCGGCGACGGCGCTTCCGCGTCCGGCGGCGACTCGGCCGACGGTGAAAAGGGCTGCGCCTGCAACAGCGGCACGGGCGGGCCCGACCTGCTCGGCCTCACCCTCGCCCTCCTCTTCATCCCCCGCCTCCGCCGCCGCCGCTGAGCACCGAGACCGGCCGGCTCCCGCCGCTCGGCTCGAGCCCGCCCGAGACCGCCCGAGCTCCCGCTGAGCTCGAGCGCCCGAGACCGACCGGGCTCCCGCCGCTGGGCTCGAGCGCCCGAGACCGCCCGAGCTCCCGCTGAGCTCGAGCGCCCGAGACCGACCAACCTCCCGCCGCTGAGCGCGAGCCCGCCGACCTTGCCGGAAGTCCCGCGCTCTCTCATCGTCCAGAGCCGCGCTTCAGAGACGCCGCGGCCGCACGCAAGGACATGTCCCATGCAACATGTCCAATCGACAATGTCTCTCAAAACATGCCCGATCGGGCATGCCCGATCAGTCCTCCGCGGCGGCGCCGGCGAACTCGCCCCAGCGCGGCAGGTCGAGCATGAGCCCGGCCCTGCGGCAGCGGCCGCGCCACTGGCGGAGGTGCGACTCGAGCTGGTCGCGTTCGCGCTCGAGCTCGGTCAGCTTCGCCGGCGCCGGCGCCTTGCGGAGCTCCGCCGCGCGGCGCTGGAGCGCCTCCCCGCGGTGGACCAGCTCGCGGTCGCGCGCCGCCAGCCGCTCGCGCGCCGCGTAGAACCCGTCGGCCGCGCCCGCCTCGTCCTCGTCCTCGTAACTGTCCTGGGGGTCGGCCTCGTCGACCTCGCGGACCAGCCGCTGCAGCTCCGCGCGCAGGCGTTCGCGCTCGCGCTCGACCTGGGCCACCTGCACCAGCACGGCCGCCCGCGACCCGCGAAAGTCGCGGGAGATGCTGCGCTCGATCGCCTCGCGCCGGCGCAGCAGCGCCTCGCCGTCGGCCTGCAGCTCGTCCTCGATCGCGTTCATCGCCGACCTCGCGCGCCACCTGTCTTAAAAACCATGTCGGGGGCAACCCCGCGGCGGAGCGGGCGGACGGCGGGAGGGGACGACGCGGACATGACCCTCCTGTTGTAGCGGATCTGCCGGCCGAGGGGCGACCACGCGCGGGGCCTTGGGCCCCCGTGGCGCCGTCTGGACCGCTCTGCTATGGGTCCGCGCCATGACGATGCAAGGCAAACACGTGCTGATCACGGGCGGCAACACCGGGATCGGCAAGGCCACCGCGGTCGAGCTGGCGCGCATGGGCGCGGCCGTGACGATCACCTCGCGCGACCCGGCCAAGGGCGAAGCGGCGGTCGCCGACATCAAACGGCTGAGCGGTTCGGGCGCCGTCGAGCTCCTGCGCCTCGACCTCGCCTCGCTGGCGGACGTGCGCCGGTTCGCCGCCGAGTACCTGGCCACGCACCCGCGCCTCGACGTGCTCATCAACAACGCCGGCCTCGTGCAGTCCGACCGCAGCGAGACGGTCGACGGCTTCGAGACCACCTTCGGCGTCAATCACCTCGGTCACTTCCTGCTCACGCACCTGCTGCTCGACCGCCTCAAGGCGAGCGCGCCCTCGCGGATCGTGGTGCTCGCGTCGGGTGCCCACCGCGCGGCCCGCGGCCTCGACTTCGACGATCTGCAGTCCCGCCGCAAGTACCGCGGCCTGCCCGTCTACTGCCGCTCCAAGCTTGCCAACCTGCTGTTCACCCTCGAGCTCGCGGAGCGCCTGCGCGGCACCGGCGTCACCGTCAACGCCGTCCACCCCGGCGTGGTCGCGTCCGGCTTCGGCGCCGACGGCGACACCCGCGGCCTCTATCGCTTCCTCTTCGGCCTGGCCCAGCGCTTCATGATCACCCCGGAGCAGGGCGCCCGCACCTCCATCTACGCCGCCACCGCCCCCGAGCTCGCGCAGACCAGCGGCCAGTACTTCGAGAAATCGAAGCAGAGCCGCCCCACCCGCTACGCGCTCGACCGCGCCGCCGCCCTCCGCCTGTGGGAGGTCTCCGAGCAGCTCACCGGCACCAACAAGTCGGCCGCCGCCTGACCTTCGGGACAGGCCCGCGGGGCCGCGGTCGTCGCCCGCGACATGACCTTCGGGCCAGGCCGCGCACCCTCACCGGTCCCGAAGACCACCTCCCGAAAGCAGCGAGACCGGACGCGCCCGTGTGGGCTCGTCCGGTCTCGTCGCACCTGGCCTCGCGGCTCAGGAGCGCTCGGAGCCCGATCGCGGTGCCACGTGGGCCTCGGGGGTCACCCGCTGCTCGCGGCGCAGCGTCATCTTGAGGATCGCCGGCAGCAGGAACATCGTCATCAGCGTCGAAGCGCCGATGCCGAACACCACCGTCGTCGCCAGCGGACGCTGCACCTCGGAGCCGGCGCCGGTGGCCAGGGCCATCGGCAGGAAGCCCAGCGCCGCGACCGCGCCGGTGGTCAGCACCGCGCGCATCGTGTGCACGGCACCCTTGACCAGCGCCTTGTCGAACGGATGGCCCTCGTCGATCGCGTGGCGCACGTCGTTCGCCATCACCACCCCGTTGAGCACCGCCACGCCGGCGAGGGCGATGAAGCCGACCGCCGCCGGGATGCTGAACGCCATGTCGCGGATGATGAGGCCGACGAACCCGCCGATCAGCGCGAACGGCACGATCGCGAACACCGCCGTCGCGTAGCGGATGTCGCCGAAGTTCCAGAGCAGCATGCCGAAGATCAGCATCAGGCAGATCGGCACGACCACCGCGAGGCGCTTCGACGCGCGCTCGAAGTTCTCGAACTGACCCGACCACTCGATCTTGTAGCCCGGCGTGATCTGGACCTTCTCGTCGACCGCCGCCTGCGCGTCCGTCACCCACGACAGCAGGTCGCGGCCGCGCAGGTTGACCTCGACGCGGACCACGCGGACCCGGTTCTTGCGCCGGATCTGCGCCGGGCCCTCCGCCTCCTCGATCGTCGCCACCTCCGACAGCGGCACGCGGTGGCCGTCGATCGTCTCGATGAACAGGTCGCCGAGCGCCTCCGGCACCGGCGCGCGCGGCGGGATCAGCAGCCGCGCGTCGAACCGGCGGATGCCCTCGTAGACCAGGCCGAAGGTCTTGCCGACCCGCGCGGTCTCGATCGCCAGCAGCGCGTCCTGCATGCTGACGCCGTAGCGGGCCAGGCGGGCCCGGTCCGGCCGCACGGTCAGCTCGGGCATGCCGAGCACCTGCTCGACGCGGAGGTCGCCGGTGCCTTCGATCGGCCGGATCGCGTCGGCGATCTGGTCGGCGATGTTCTTGAGCTCGAGCAGCTCGTTGCCGGCGACCACGATCTGGATGTCGGCGCGTGAGCCGGTGATGATCTCGTTGTTGCGGTCCTCGATCGGCTGCGACACCGCGACGAAGGTGCCGGGCACCTGCGACTCGATGTCGTTCTTGAGGATCACGCTGAGCTCGTCGAGGTCGTGCGCCGTCGACCACTCCTCCTTCGGCAGCAGCGGGATCGTGATCTCGGTCCGGTCCTTGCCGACCGGCTCGATCGCCACCTCGGCGCGGCCGGTCATCGTCAGCGTCTTCTGGATCTCCGGGTACTGCAGCAGGATCTTCTGCGTCTGATAGTCGAGGCGCTTGGCCTCCTCGAGGTTGATCGACGGCGGCCGGCGGATGCTGACCACCAGGTCGCCCTCGTCGATGCGCGGCACGAAGTCGGCGCCCTTCTCCTTGAAGATGTAGCCGGAGATCAGCAGCGCCGCGGCGGCCCCGAGGATCAGCGGCCAGCGCAGGCGGATCGCGTGCGGCACCGCCCGCTTGTAGCCGCGCGCGATCGGGTTGAGCCAGGTCGCGCCCTCCTTCTTCAGCGGCGGCACGAACAGGGCCAGCAGCGCCGGCAGGAACACCACCGAGTAGACCAGCGCGCCGAACAGCGCGAACGCCATCGTCGTCGCCATCGGCTTGAACAGCCGGCCCTCGACCCCTTCGAGGCTGAGCAGCGGGATGTACACCAGCATGATGATGGCCACCGCGAACGCGACCGGTCGCATCACCACCCCGATGCTGTTCGTGTAGGCCTGCGCCCGCTCCTCGCGGGACATCTGCTGGCCGACATAGGTCGCGATCAGCGCCTCGAGCACGACGATCGGGCCGTCCACGAGGAACCCGAAGTCGATCGCGCCGAGCGACATCAGGTCACCGGCGATCCCGACCCAGTGCATGCCGAACAGCGCCACCGACATCGACGCCGGGATGCCGAGCACGCACACGAGCGCGCCGCGGACCGTGCCGAGGAACAGCACCAGGACGATGAACACCACCCCCGCGCCCTCGGCGAGGTTCTTCAGCACCGTCGCCAGCGTGCGCTCGACGAAGTTCGCGCGGTCGTAGACCGCCTCGATGACCACGCCGGCCGGCAGGTCGGCCTGGATCTCCGCCACCCGGTCCTTGACCGCGTAGATGACGTCGCGGCTGTTCGAGCCCAGCAGCATCATGATGATGCCCGCGACCGCCTCGTCCTCGCCGTTGAAGGTGACGACGCCGTGGCGCAGGGCCGAGCCGTCGCGCACCTCGGCGATGTGGCGGACCAGCACCGGCTGGCCCTCCGAGACCTTGAGGACCACGTTGCCGATGTCCTCGATGCTCGTGAACGTGCCGACCGCGCGCAGCGTGAAGCTCTCGGCGGTGCGGTCGATGTAGCCGCCGGACACGATCGCGTTCGAGCCGACCAGCGTCTCGGACAGCTCGCGGATCGTCAGCCCGTAGGCCGCCAGCCGGTCGGGCTGCACGATCACCTGGTACTGCTTGAGGTCGCCGCCGATCGAGTTGACCTCGATGACCCCCGGCACCCCGCGCAGGCGCGGCACGATCTCCCACTCGAGCATCGTCCGCAGCTGCTTGCGCGTGTGGACCGGCGAGCGGACCACGAACTGGAAGATCTCGCCGAGGCCGGTCGACAGCGGGGCCAGGATCGGCGTCTGGATCGTCGCCGGCAGGTCGCCTTTGGCCTGCAGCATGCGCTCGAACACCAGCTGGCGCGCGAACCACGGGTCGGTGCCGTCGCGGAAGACCACCGTGATCGACGAGATGTCGGCGCGGGAGATCGATCGCAGCTCGTCGAGCCCGGGCACGCCGTTGAGGGCGTTCTCCATCGGGAAGGTGACGTTGCGCTCGACCTCGAGGGCCGACATGCCGGGGGCCTCGGTGATGACCGTGACCTGGATCGTCGAGATGTCGGGCAGCGCGTCGATCGGCAGGCTCTTGGCCGCGATCGCGCCGGCCACCAGCAACGCGGCGAGCAGGCCCGCCATCAAGAAGCGCAGGCGAATGGAAATATCGATGAGTGCGCCCAGCATGGGGATCGTCTCCTGGGCGCGCGGCTAGCGGAACAGCTCGGACTTGAGGGCGAACACTCCCTCGGTGATGATGCGCTCGCCCGGCTCGAGACCCTTCTTGATCTCGACCAGGTCGGGCCCCTGCGCGCCGATCTCGACGGTGCGCGGCATGACCTGGCGCTCCCCGACCTCGACGAACACGGTCGGCTTGCCGTCGACCTGCACCATCGCCTTGCGCGGGATCGCCAGCGCCTGCTTGCGCGCCGCGCCCGGCCGGATCCTCGCGTTGACCGCCTGGCCGACGCGCAGCTTGCCGGCCTCGTTCGGGACCACCACGCGCACCTCGGCGCTGCGGGTCACCGGGTCGAGCACCGTGCTGACGAACGTCACGGTGCCCGTCAGCACCTCGTCGGGCGTCACCTGCGACGAGATCTCGACCGAGTCACCGACGCGGATGTTGATGACCTCGCCCTCGAACACGCTGAGGCGCACCCACAGCGTGCTGCGGTCGGCGATCGTGAAGGCCGTGTAGCTCGGCTCGACCGCCTGGCCGCGGAACACTCGCACGCGGACCACGTCGCCCTCGATCGGCGAGGTCAGCGACATCACCCCGAGCGACGCGCTGCTCGACGACCCGCCGCCGAGCGCCTGGACCCGCTGCTTGGCCGCGCGCAGCTCGGCGCTGGCGACCGACACCTCGGCGCTGGCCAGGTCGGCCGCGCGCTGCGAGGCGATGCCCTCTTGCAGCAGCCGCCGCTTGCGCTCCTTGTCGCGCTCGGCCAGCTCCGCCTTGGCCACCACCGCCGAGATCTCGGCCTGGGCCTTGCCGAGCTCCGCGCTGTCGAGCGTCGCCAGGACGTCGCCGGTCTCGACCTTCGTGCCCTCGATGACCTTGACCTCTTTGACGCGCCCCGAGATGCGCGAGCCGACCTCGGCGATGCGCAGCTCGTCGAACTCGAGCACGCCGGTCACGTGGACCACCGGCGACACCTCCATCATCTCGACCGTGCCGCTCTGCAGCGCCGCCTTCTCGGCGAACACCTCCGGCAGCTTGATCACGCCGTCCTCGAAGTACGGCAGCTCGGGCGGCTTGGTCGCCGCGTCGGCCTCGGCCGCCTCGCCATGGTTGCAGCCGAGCGGCGTGGCGACCGCGAACACGAACATGAGCACGAAGCAGCGTCGCGCGTGGTCGAGGAGGATCAGCCAGCGCGAGGCTCGACCGGGGGCAGAGGAATTGCTCATCACGACACGTCCTGGGAGACCTGGAATCCGCGCGCCACACCCGGGCCCGAACGTGGCGCAGGGCCCGGCGGGACGAGGACGAATCTCGCCCGAAAAGGGCCCTGGGATGGTGTTTCGAACACTATTGCTTACATTACGGAGCCTTCATGTCAAGGATTCCCCCGCTCCCAAAGCACTTCACACGTGCCGAAACTCTCGGGCCGAACAAGGATCTTGGCAACGCCAGACCCCGCGTGTAAGAGTCCGCGGGCTTGACAGCGCGCGACGAACCCGTCCGCACTCCGATTCGCATGCCACGACGCACAGCCTTCTTCGTCCGGACCTCGTCGATGTTCACGCTGGCCGTGGCCGTGACCGCAGCGTCGCTCGCCCCCGCGGCCGGAGCCGCGCCCGCCCCCGCCCCCGCGCGCAAGACCGGCGACCCGCCGGCACCGCTGCTCGCGCCGGCGCCCGAGCCGAGCCAGTCGATCCCCGAACCCGTCGTCGCCGGGGCCCAGGTGCTGCCGCTCGACGCCATCCTCAAGCACGCCGAAGAGAACGCGATGCCGGTCCGCGCCGCGCGCACGCGGCTCGAGCTCGGCGACGCCGCGATCACCGGCGCCAAGCCGCTGCTGATCGACAACCCGCAGCTGTACCTCGGCATGGGCGCGCGCATGAACCCCGCGTACACGGACGACACGCAGTTCGAGCTGCAGGCCACGCTGCAGCAGCCGATCGAGATCGGCCGCGAACGCAGCCTCCGCATCAAGGCGGGCCGCGAGTACCGCGAGTTCCTCGACAAGGAGCTGGCGCAGGTCCGCTGGACCACCCACGCGCAGGTCCACTACGCCTACAACACGGCGCTGATCGCCAAGGAGCGCGCCCGCACCGCCTCGCGCACGCAGCAGTTCGCCGAGCGCCTCCTCGACATCGCCAGCCGGCGCCAGCAGGCCGGTGAGATCTCGCGCCTGCGCGTGCGCGTGGCCGAGGGTGAGCTGGCGCGCGCCCGCCAGAGCAAGCTGGCCGCGGACCTCAACTTCCGCCTGGCGTGCATCCACCTGGCCGAGATGGCCGGCTGGCCTTCGGGACAGCTCATCGCCCCGGCCGGCGAGCTCGGCGACCCGATCAAGGTCCGCGACCCCGAGGACCTGATCGCCAACGTGCAGAAAGAGCACCCCGCGCTCAAGACCCGGGAGGCGCAGGTCGAGCTCGGCGAGGCCCGCGCCAAGTCGGCCAAGCGCGACCGCCTGCCCGAGCCGTGGGTCGGCGTCTACGTCGGCCGCGAGCGCGAGCCGGGCCTGATGGAGAACATGCCGGCCTCGCGGATCGTGCTCGGCATGATCACGATCCCGCTGCCATTCTTCAAACGCAACCAGCTGGCGCGGGCCCAGACCCGAGCCGAGCTGAGCGTCGCCAACACCGAGCTCGAGGTCACGCGCTACCAGCTGGCGATGAACGCCCGCCGGGCGGTCGACGCCATCAACACCGCGGCCGAGCGCGTGCGCACCTACTCGCGCGAGGTCGTGCCGCGCTTCGAGGAGAACCTGCAGCTGCTGCAGCGGGCCTTCGAGCTCGGCGAGGTCGACATCATCGAGGTGTTCGTCGCCCGCGAGAATTTCTTGCGGATCCAGACCGAGGCGCTCGACGCCTACGGCACCTACTTCGACGCCATGTACACGCTCGAGACGATCATCGGCTCGGAGGTGAGCACCCTCGTCTCGCCCGGCCCGACTCGCTCGAGCGCCCCGCCCGCGACCCTCCGCTGACCTGTCCCTCGGGACAGTCGATGGACTTCGCCTGTTCCGCTGACCTGTCCCTCGAGACAGTCGCTGGACTTCGCCTGGTCCACTGACCTGTCCCACGGGACAGTCTCTGGACTTCACCTCGTCCGTTGACCTGTCCCTCGGGACAGGCAGGGAGATCTCCCCCGCGGGACCTGTCCTCGCGGACAGCTAACCGCGCAGCTCGGCGATGCGCTGGGCCAGCCTGGCGATCGTCCGCGGCGACGAGCCCTCGGCCTTGTTGTTGACGATCACGTAGACCGGCAGGTCGAGGTCGGCCTCGACGCACACGCGGGCCAGCTCATCGCGGTTGCCGGGGTCCTCGTCGACCAGGTGGTCGAATGGGTCGTAGCGGGCCTCGGCGCGCTCGTAGTTCATGCTCGGGTGCAGCATCCAGCGGCACACCAGCGCCGGCGCCTGGCCCTGGTTGACGCGCGACCGCTGGGTCCGGGCCGGCGGCATGCTCGGGTAGACGTTGATGCAGTGGCACGCGCCGAACTCGGCCAGCGCGGCGGCGTAGGCGCCGGTCATCAGCTCGCGGTTGCGCAGCTCGATCGCGTAGAGCGGCCCGCGGGGCAGCCCGTCGAGGAAATAGCGCAGGCGGTCGACCAGCCAGCGCGGCCCGCCGAGCGCCCCGAAGTCCTGCGGCGCGAACTGGAACAGCAGCGGCCCCAGCGTCTCGCCGAGGCCCTCGACCGCCGGCGCGACCACGAATTCGCTGGCGTACACCGGGTCGAGGAAGCGCTCGTTGGGCTGGCCGCGGACCTTGCCGTAGCGCTGGTGCCTCGGCCACACCGCCGTCGTGCAGGCCTCGTGGGCCTTGACCAGGAAGCGGAACTCGGCCGGCACCGCCGCCGCGTAGGCCGCGTACTCGTCGGTCCGCGGCGGCGCGTAGTACGAGCGGTCGATGCCCACCGCGCGCATCAGCGGGTGGCGCGCGTACGCGGCCAGACCCTCGCGGGCGAGCCGCTGCTGGCTGTGCGGCAGGTCGTAAACGAGCCCCGACCAGCCCGGGTAGGCCCACGAAGATGTCCCGAAGTGCAGGTTCTTCGGCAGCCGCTCGGCCAGCGCCTCCAGCTCGGCCGGGGCCGCGGCCGGCAAGATCGGCAGCGGCGTCTTCTTGTTGCCGCCGCCACGGCCGAGGCCGCCGGGGGTCGGGTCCTGCGAGGGATCGGCGAAGAGGTCGAGCTGAGGAGCCATGCGCGCTTTTGCGCAGGATAGCCCCAGCTGCCCGCCCGCGCAAGCGCAGCCGACCTGCCCCAAAGGGCATGTCCCTCGGGACCGGCGGCTCTCAGCCCCGGCGGAACACCAGTGAGAAATTGTTGGCCGGCATCGCCACCAGCTCGGTCGCCTGCAACCCGTGGGTCGCCGCCGCCGCGCGCACGACGGCCTCGTCGCGCACGCCCCAGGCCGGGTCGCGGGCCCGCAGGTCGTCGTCGAAGGCCGCGTTGCTCGGCGCGGTGTGCTGGCCGCCGCGCTTGAACGGCCCGTACAAGAAGAGCAGCCCGCCCGCAGGCAGCACTCGCCCGGCCCCGGCCATCAGCGCCTCGCAGGCGGACCACGGGGCGATGTGGATCATGTTGATGCACACGATCGCCTCGGCCGCCTCGACGGGCCACGGCCACGCGCCGACGTCGAGCCGCAGCGGCGCGCGCAGGTTGGGGGTCCCCTCGCTGATGACGCGCGCGGCGATCGACGCCAGCGCCCCGGGGTCGACGTCGGTCGGTTGCCACGAGACCCCAGGGAACGCGGCCGCGAAGCTCACCGCGTGCTCTCCGGTGCCGCTGGCGATTTCGAGCACGCGACCCTCCGCAGGCAGGACCCGTGCCAACACCTCTGCGATCGCCCCGCGATTGCGGAGCGCCGCCGGTGACGAGCGCACTTGAGACTGCTGCGGAGGCGGTGGATCGTGAGGCTGCATCACCGCGA
The DNA here is from genome assembly GCF_028368995.1 of Nannocystis bainbridge. Classification (GTDB taxonomy): domain Bacteria; phylum Myxococcota_A; class Polyangia; order Nannocystales; family Nannocystaceae; genus Nannocystis; species Nannocystis bainbridge. The sequence goes on from NZ_JAQNDL010000001.1 coordinate 3,958,636, forward strand.
TCGTAGCCTGAGTTGCCAGCCTCGTGGCTTTGCCGATTTGCGAGCTTCACTGGCCCGCGTTCGCGTACGCGGAGCGTGAGTCGGGGACCGGAGCGCGGTTCGGCGCTGGGCGCGAGGCGGCATGCTATGGTCCTCGACGATGAGGCCCGGCTCCCGGCTCCTGGTGCTGCTCGCGGCGACGATCGGCGTCGTCTCGGGCTGCCTGGTCGAGCTCGACCCGCCGGCCGACTGCGGCGACGGCTTCATCGACGTGCTCGCCCAGGAGGACTGCGAGCCGTCCCTGCCCGACAGCTACGCCGACCGCTGCGCCGAGCTCGACCGCGTCGCCAGCCCGGCCGCCTGCGACCCCAAGACCTGCCGCTTCGCCGCCAGCGGCTGCCTCGCCTGCGGCAACGGCGTGCTCGACCCCGGCGAGGAGTGTGACCCCGAGGACATGTCCGAACCGACATGTCCCGGAGAAGGGGTAGCGACCTGCCGCGACAACTGCACCGTCGACCGCTCGGCCTGCTCGGCCTGCGGCAACGGCGTGCTCGACGTCGACGAGGAATGCGACTTCGCCCTCGACCTCGACGACCTGGCCCTGACGATCGCCTGCGCGGAGCTCGACTCGCCGGGCGGCATCTCCCGCCGCTACGGCTCGGGCGAGTCGACCCGCTGCACCAGCAAGTGCGAGTGGGACCGCTCGCGCTGCTCCTACTGCCAGAACGACAAGCTCGAGGGCGACGAGGTCGACGGCCTCTACGTCGACTTCGAGCAGACCATCCAGCCGCCGCCCGAGGTCTGCGACAACCAGCACGCCGACCCCGAGGCCCTGGTGGCTCATTGCCAGTCGGCCTGCGGCAGCAGCTACCGCGTCGAGTGCCAGTTCTCCTGCGCCACCGACTGTCTGGAGTTCGAGAACGTGGGCGTGCCGACCGAAGAGCTCGGCTGCTGCACCGCCCGCAAAGAGACCTGCCCCTACGACCCGCAGACCGGCGAACTGATGCCCGGCCGCAGCCACTGCTGCCGCAAGCTCACCCATCCGGACGAGAATCCCTGCGAGCCGACCGGCTTCCCAAACCTCATCTACACGTGCCGCTGATCGCAGAGGGCACGCCGCCGCTGAACCCGGCGACCACCGGCGCGGAGCGGGCAGCGAGCTCGGGCGCCGTATGGCCGCCTGGCATGCCTCGTGTCGCCTCGCGCGCGCGGCGCGAAGCCTCGCTCCAGAGCGGCGATCTCGCGCCTCCGGCAGCGCAGCGAACGGCCCGCGTGCGCCCTCCCCGGTTCCGCGGCCTCATGGCCTGGTGACCGGGCGCGAGCGCCTGACCGCCGCCTCGGCCCTGGCCGGGCTCTGCGGCGCACGCGGCCGGTTTGCCGCGTGTGCTACCTTGAAGTCGATGCGCCCGCCGTACGCGCTGCTCGTCGCTGCTGCCGTCGCTGCCGGGGTGGGCTGCGTCGTCCCGCTCGACCCGGTGCGCGACTGCGGCGACGGTTTCATCGACAAGCTCGCCGGTGAGGACTGCGAGCCCTCGCTGGTCGCCGGCATGCTCGGCTTCTGCGGCGCCGACGAGGTCCCCGGCCCGGGCGCGTGCGACCGCGAGACCTGCACCTTCGACCGCGACGCCTGCACCCGCTGCGGCAACGGCCTGCTCGATCCCGGCGAGGCATGTGACCCAAGGGACATGTCCCAACCGGCATGTCCGCTCGCAGGCCTGGCCCGCTGCCGCAGCGACTGCACCATCGACGTCTCGAGCTGCCCGCGCACCTGCGGCGACGGCGTCGTCGACCTCGACCTCGAGGAGTGCGACTGGGGTCGGCCCGACGACCTCACCGACAAGGGCGCCCCGCTCAGCGTCGAATGCGTCGACCTCCCCGCCCCGACCTACCGCGCCTACGGCGACGGCACCTCGACCCAGTGCACCGCCGACTGCACATGGGACCGCTCCGACTGCACCTACTGCGGCAACGCGCGCCTCGAGAGCCTCGCCGTCATCGACAAGTACGACCTCCACCTCGACGACGCCGGGAGGCACGACTTCGCGCCCGAAGTCTGCGACGCCGGGGTGGCGCCCGATCTGCAAGCGCTGAGCGCGTTCTGTCAGGACCGCTGCGACGCCGGCGGCCTCATGATCGCGTGCACCTACGCATGCAGCGCCACCTGTGAGAGCTTCCTCGAGCCCGAGGACGGCGGCCCCGACAACGGCTGCTGCACCCCGAGGGGCGCCAGTTGCCCTTACTACAAGGACGGCGAGCTGTTCAAGCTGTTCAACAAGCGCAAGCCGTGTTGCGGCCTGGAGGGCATCGAGTTCGACGCGGACCCGTGCGTCGTGAATGTGGAGCTCGAGGGTACGGTGGGCTTGCGCATCTGCCCTTGAGCGGCCGGCCCTGGCTCGCTAAAGTCCGCGCCTCGCATGTCCGAGCCTCGCAAGTCTCTCGTCACCGGCGGCTGCGGCTTCCTCGGCCGCTTCCTCGTCGACGCCCTCGTCCGCCGCGGTGACAAGGTCACCGTCCTCGACCACAAGGTCGATCGCTGGCGCGACGACGTCCAGTTCATCGCCGGCGACATCTGCGACCCCGAGGTCGTCGCCCGCGCCTGCGCCGGCCAGGACGTCGTGTTCCACAACGCCTCGCTGGTCCACACCAAGCACAGCCGCGTCGAGCAGGTCCGCGCCGTCAACATCGACGGCACCCGCAACGTCCTCGAAGCCTGTCGCAAGGGACAGGTGCCGAAGCTCGTCTACGTCAGCTCCGCCAGCGTCGTCTACGAGGGGCGCGACATCGAGCGCGGCGACGAGAACCTGCCCTACGCCCGCGAGTGGCTCGCGCCCTACGCCGAGACCAAGCGGATCGCCGAGGAGGAGGTCCTGAACGCCAACGGTCAGGGCGGCCTGCTCACCTGCGCCATCCGCCCGCACATGATCTTCGGGCCCGGCGACACCCGCCTGCTGCCGGCGATCCTCGCCCGCGCCAGGGCCGGCAACCTCAAGTTCACCGTCGGCGGCGGCGACCGCCTCAACGACTTCACCTATGTCACCAACATCGTCGACGCCCTGCTGGCCGCCGACGAGCGCCTGGTGCCCGGCTCACCGGTCGGCGGTCGCGCCTACTTCATCACCAACGGCGAGCCGATGAACTTCTGGGACTTCGTGCGCCGCGTCCTCGTCGGCCTCGGCTACCCGACCCCGCGGTTCCGCATCCCCTACGCCGTCGCCTACGCCGCCGCTGCCGCCCGCGAGACCTTCGACACCATCGTCCGCGGCGGCACCCTGCACGCCGAGGAGGGCCTGTCGCGGTTCTCGATCCGCTACATCTGCACCCACCACTACTTCGACTGCGCGCGCGCGGCCGCCGACCTCGGCTACAAGCCCCAGGTCTCGATGCTCGAGGGCATCCGCCGCACCGTCGAGTATTTTCGCGCCCAGGGCATCGCCGCCGCCTGAGCTGGGCGCGCGCCTCGACCTCCGCTAGCGTGTGGGCCTCGTGTCGATCTACGGCCCGCCCGCGTCCCTGGCCCGTGACCACGCGCGTCGCACCGGCCTGCAACTCACCCGGGTCATCCTCGCGGTCATCGCCATCACCGGCCTCGTCGGCGTCGCCATGGTGGTACTGCTCGAGTCTCAGGACCTCGGCAGCCATCACCTCGCCGTCGACCGGGCCGAGACGATCCGGCTCGAGGCAGAGGCCCGGCACGAGGTCATGCGCCTGCAGACCGCCGAATTCCTGCCGTCGGTGCCGATCGTGCCCGACCTCGAGGCCCCGCCGCCGCTCCTGCGATCGGCGGAGCTGCTGCCGGTCGACGCCTGGCCCCGGCCGATCGACGACGACGCTCATGAGCCCGGTGAGCCCGAGCGAAAATCACCGGCCGAGCCCGCTCGCCTGCAGACCGCCGAGATCCTCCACTGACAGCGGGCGCATCACGCCCCGCGCTTCCGCCTCGTTCGCTGCCGAGCTCGTCGCTCTCGAGCTCCCGAGCCCGCGGTGAAGCGTCAGATCGGCGCAGCTTTCGGCCACACTGCTCGACGTGGCCGCTCCGCCCGAAGAACCAGGCCTGCGCCGCTTCCTCGGCGTGTTCCGTTACGGCCGCCGCGCGCTGGGGCTGGTGTGGTCGACCAGCAAGTCGCTGACCGTCGCCCTCGCCGCGCTCACCCTCGTCGTCGGCCTGCTGCCCGCTGCCGCGGCCTACGTCGGCCAGCTCATCGTCGACGCCGTCGTGCACGCCGCCCAGGTCAGCCACGATCCGTCGCCGGTGCTGCGGCTCGTCGCCGTCGAGGCGCTGCTGGTCGTCCTGCTCGCCTTCGCCCAGCGAGCGATCGCCGTCTGTCACTCGCTGCTGCGCACCCAGCTCGGCCAGCGCGTCAACGTCATGATCCTCGAAAAGGCGCTGACGCTCGACCTCACCCACTTCGAGGACGCCGACTTCTACGACAAGCTGACCCGCGCCCGCCGCGAGGCCTCGAGCCGCCCGCTGAGCCTCGTCGGCCGCACCTTCGCGCTGGTCCAGAACGCCATCTCGCTGACCAGCTTCGCCGCCCTGCTGTTCGGCTTCTCGCCGTGGGCCGCGCTGATCCTCGCGCTCGCCGGGCTGCCCTCGTTCCTCGCCGAGGCCAAGTTCTCGGGCGACGCCTTCCGCCTGTTCCGCTGGCGCGCCCCCGAGACGCGCATGCAATATTATTACGAGACGGCGATCAGCACCCTCGATTACGCCAAGGAGGTCAAGCTCTACGGACTCGGTCCGCTGTTCCTCCGCCGCTATCGGCAGATCTTCCGCGACCTCTACGCCGAGGACCGCAAGCTGACGCTGCGCCGCGGCCTGTGGAGCGGCGCGCTCGGCCTGCTCGCCACCGGCGCTTTTTATGGCGCGTACATGTGGATCGCCATCGCCGCGGTAGCCGGCGAAATCTCGCTCGGCGAGATGACGATGTACCTGTTGCTGTTCCGCCAGGGTCAGACCGCGGTCTCGGCGATCCTCGGGGCGATCGGCGGCATGTACGAGGACAACCTCTACCTCTCGACCCTCTACGAATACCTTTCGCAGGACGTCGCCGCGCCCTCGGGCACCGCGACCTCCGGCCCCGATCCGAGCGACGGCATCCGCTTCGACCACGTCGGCTTCACCTACCCGGGCGCGCCCGCGCCGACGCTGCACGACGTCAGCTTTCACATCCGCCCCGGCCAGAGCCTGGCGCTGGTCGGCGAGAACGGCAGCGGCAAGACCACCCTGATTAAACTCCTGACGCGCCTCTATGACCCGACGGCCGGCCACATCTCCCTCGACGGCCGCGACCTCCGCGAGTGGGACGCGACGGCGCTGCGCCGCCGCGTGGGGGTGATCTTCCAGGACTTCGCCCGCTACCAGCTCAAGGTCGGCGAGAACATCGGCGCCGGCGACGTCACCGCGTTCGAAGATCGCGCGCGCTGGCAGGCGTCCGCGCAAAAAGGCATGTCCGAAGAATTCATCAAGGGCATGCCGAAGCAGTACGAGACCCAGCTCGGCCGACTTTTTAAAGAAGGCCGCGAGCTGTCGGGCGGTCAGTGGCAGAAGATCGCCCTGTCGCGCGCCTTCATGCGCAGCGGCGCCGACGTGCTGGTCCTCGACGAGCCGACCGCCGCGATGGACGCCGAGGCCGAGGCCCAGGTGTTCGAGCACGTCCGCAATCTTTCAAAAGACCGCATGGTCATCCTGATCTCCCACCGCTTCTCGACGGTGCGCGCGGCCGACCACATCCTCGTGCTCCACGACGGCCGGATCCTCGAGGACGGCGACCACGCGTCGCTGATGCAGCAAGGCGGCCGCTACGAGCGCCTGTTCTCGCTGCAGGCGCAGGGCTACCGCTGAGAGCGACGCTCCTCGCGGTCGCGCGGGTTCACGGCCGCGCAATGATCAGCACGGCGATTGATAGCACTTCGCGGCCTCGCGCGACGTCTCCACCGCGATCTTCCACTCGCCGCCGCGCTGCGTCATGACGATGACCTTGTTGTGCGGCTTGCGGCCCTTGCCGTCGCCGCGGTCGTAGACGCCGAGGTCGCAGAGGACGACCCGATCCGCGCCCTCCACCCGCAAGAACGACACGCTCGCGGGTGCGACGTCGAGGCTGCCGCGCAGCTCGGAGCGCCGCTGCCCGATCTCCGCGTTCGTGTGATCGTAGAAGCACTCCATCGGCGCAGCGAAGCCCGCGTGGTAGCGGGCGAGATCGCGTTCGTTGTAAGCGCGAATGGTGTCGAGATACGTCGCACAGGCCGCATGGGCGAGCTCGGGCACCCCATCCCGCCCCGCGAAGCAGACGCGCTCGGACCCGCGTTGGACGAACGACGAGCCGATGCCGACGACCAGCAACACCAGCGCACCGCCGACCCCGAGCATCTTGCCTCGCCGTCCCCGCGGCACGCGGGAGTGATTGACGACCGTGAGCGGCAGCGTGATGTCCCACGCACGCGCGACATCCTCGATGGCCTCGCGCTGGCCCGGCACTCTCTCCACCCACCGCTCGAACAGCGCCGAGTCGAGCATTTTGTGCCGAACCAGCACCTCGACCAGGTCGGAGGCGAAGCTCGAGCGAGTCAAATTGCCTTCGAGAATATTGAGCTTGAGTACATGCCCGTCGGGCAGCTCGCGCGACAATTGGCGCATCTCCTCGACCGAAAGCGTCTTTGCCAACAGCTTCGACAGGTCTTGCGAGCGCGACATCAGGCCGCGCTCACCATAACGCAATCAGGTCCGCCACCGTATCCCGGCGCTCGCCGGGCCTGGGCCGCAGCCCTTGTGGGAGGCGCTGCAGCATCACGGCCGGCGGCGCCTGTCCCTCAATACGCCTCGCGGAGCTCCGCCCGCTCACGCGCCTCGCGTTCGCGGATCTCCTGCGCCTCCACCGTCAGCCGCGCCGTCGGCTGCGCGGACAGGCGCTCGAACGGGATCTCCTCCTCCGTGTCTTCGCAGATCCCGTACGTCCCGGCCTGCATGCGGGCCAGCGCGTCCTCGACCTCGCGCAGGCGCGAGCGGTCGTGGTCGGCGATGCTGAGCTGGGCCACCTGGGCCGCCTCGTTGGCGGCGTGATCTTGTTGGTCGCCGACGTCGGGCGTGAGTGGGTCGGTGGTGTCGGCGCGGTGCTCGATCTCCCGGCGGAGCAGGGACGAGCGCTCGGCGTCGAGGCGCTGCTTCAGATCGGCGAGCTGTTCTTTGGTGAGGTGGTCCATCGCTGGGCGACAGCGTAGTACCAATCGCGCGGGGGCGCAGCGCTCGCGGTGCCGCGGGGCTGCCTCGCCGGCGAACTCGACCGCGGGCGGTCCGGATCGCCGACGCCTGGCGGCCTGCTGTGGCCGCGTACGGCGGTTCGCCGGCGCATCGCCGGTCTGACGCGCGGTGACGGTGGCTCCGGCGGCCCATCACCCGACGAGGATCGCACGCCGACTGCGTAGGACGCGATCCCCGACGCGCTCCGGAGATTCACCGTTCGCCGGCCTGCGACGCCGCCGCCGGCCGGCTCGTCGCCAGCGCCGCGCCGGCCGTGATACACCCGATCTCGTGACTTCCGACTTCGACTACGACTTCATCGTCGTCGGCTCCGGCTTCGGCGGCAGCGTCTCCGGCCTCCGGCTGACCGAGAAGGGCTACCGCGTCCTCATGCTCGAGAAGGGCGGCGAGCTCGGGCCGGCCGAGTTTCCGAAGACCAACTGGAACCTCAAGCGGTGGCTGTGGATGCCGAAGCTCGGCTGGCGCGGCCTGTTTCAGATGACCTTCTTCCGCCACGTCACCGTGCTCTCGGGCGTCGGCGTCGGCGGCGGCTCGCTGGTCTACGCCAACACGCTACCTGTCCCGAAGCACAGCTTCTTCGAGTCGCCCTCGTGGGCTCGCCTCGCCGACTGGGAGAACGAGCTGAAGCCGCACTACGAGACCGCGCTGCGGATGCTCGGCGCGGCGCCGAACCCTGCGGTCACCCCGGTCGACCGGGTCATGCGGGGCGTCGCTGCCGACATGGGCAAGACCGTCGAGCCGACCCATGTCGCGGTCTATTTCGGCGAGCCGGGCAAGACCGTGGCCGACCCGTACTTCGGCGGCAGCGGCCCCGAGCGGACCGGCTGCATTTACTGCGGCGGCTGCATGCTCGGCTGTCGCTTCGGCAGCAAGAACACCCTCGACAAGAACTACCTCTTCTTCGCGCGCAAGCGCGGCCTCGAGCTGCAGGCCGACACCGAGGTCACCGCCGTGCGCGCCCTGCCGGGCGGTGGTTATCGCGTCGAGGCGCGCAGCGGCACCGGCCTGCTCGGCCGCCAGGCCCGCAGCTTCACCGCCCGCAACGTCGTGCTCGCCGGCGGCGTGCTCGGCACCGTCGACCTGCTGCTGCGCATGAAGCAGGACCCCGACGGCCTGCCCAAGTTGTCCGACCGCCTCGGCGAGAACGTGCGCACCAACTCCGAGTCGCTCATCGGCATCGTCGGCGCCCAGCGTCAGCACGACCTCTCGCGCGGCGTCGCCATCGGCTCGATCATCCAGCTCGACGAGCACTCGCACGTCGAGCCCGTGCGCTACTCCGCCGGCTCCGGCTTCTGGCGCCTGCTGCTCGCCCCGCACGTCGCCGGCGAGAAGGCCCTGGTCCGCCTGTCGCGGTTCGCCGGCGCCTTCCTCCGCCACCCGATCAAGTTCGCCCGCGCCTTGATGGTCCCCGACCTCGCCAAGTACTCGATCATCCTCCTCTACATGAAGACCGCCGAGGGCACCTTGCGCCTCCGCCTCGGCGCCACCGGCCTCGCCACCGACCTCTCCTCCGGCAAGCCGCCCACCGCATCGATCCCCGAGGCCACCGACATCGCCCGTCGCGTCGCCGACAAGATCCAGGGCTACTCGATGTCGCTCGTCACCGAGACCCTGTTCAATATTCCGACCACCGCCCACATCCTCGGCGGCTGCACCATGGGCGACTCGGCCGAGACCGGCGTCATCGACCATCAGCACCGCGCCTTTGGTTACGACGGCCTCTACGTCATCGACGGCTCGGCCGTCTCGGCCAACCCTGGCGTCAACCCCTCGCTCACGATCACCGCCCTCGCCGAGCGGGCCATGAGCCGGATCCCCGCCAACGTCGAGGTCGCCGCCTCGGCCTGACCCGCCTGTCCTTCGGGACAGCTTCTCTCGGCCGCGCCGCCTGACCCCGCGAGGGACCTGTCCCTCGGGACATCCACATCCTCCGCCCAGAGGTCCCAGGATCTCCGACACGTGGGCGACCTCGTCCGGGCCTCTCGAGCGACCGCTCGGGTGATGTCCCGCGCACGCGGCTTCCGGGGCTTCGCTCACTCGCGTCGGGGCGGCGTTCTGCGGGGCTCGTGGTCCCCGGTCGCTTGCGCCGACCTGGCCGGCTCGGTCTACTGCGAGCGCATGTCGGTGGCCGCGCGAAACCTGTCCCTTGGTGCATGTCTCTCGATCCTCGCTGCCTGTCCCGCGAGCGGCGGTGAGACCACCGCCTCGACCGGCGAGCCGGCCACCACGACGACCACGTCCACCACCACCGCGGCGACCCTTGACGCCTCGACTGGCACCACCGCGCCGACCACCGACGCGCCGACTGGCACCACCACCGGCGCGCCTGTCGACCGCGAGCCGTTCAGCATTCAGGTGCTCGACAATGCCTGGATCACCGGCACCGACGGTTGGACCACCCAGCACCAGGACATCGCCTTCGACCTCGGCGCAGCCCCCTTTTCAAAGGTCACGCTGATCGTCGATCTCGGCACCGACTGTTATCCGTGGGAAAATTGGCAGGCCAGCCCGCCGCCGCCGGGGCAGTCGTGGCCGGCCTCGTGCGACGCGTTCGACCGGACCATGGGCTTCATCAGCGACCCGGGCGGCGACCCGGGCGACCCGCCCGGCTTCGAGCTGCTGCGCTCGATCACCCCGTTTGGCGGCCCCGCTCACCTCGAGGCCGACATCACCGACTACGCCAACGCCCACCCTGGCGAGCACGTGCTGCGCTCGTACATCAACACCTGGCCTGACGGCGCCGGCAAGGTCAGCGGCTCGGCCGGCGGCTGGCACCTCAGCGTGCGCATCGAGGGCCAGCCCGGCCCGGCCCCGCGCGAGGTGCTCGCGGCCGTCTCGCTGTTCGCCGGCGACGTCGGGGTCGACGGCGCGACCACCACGGTGCCGTTCAGCCTGCCCGCGGGCTTCAAGAAGGCCGAGCTCGTCTACACCGTCAGCGGCCACGGCGGCGCGACCGACAACAGCGGCGGCTGCATCGGCCCCGCCGAGGAGTTCTGCAAGCGCAAGCACCACATCAGCCTCGACGGCGCCGTCGTCACCTCGTTCGAGGCCTGGCGCACCGACTGCGGCGAGCTGTGCACGATCACCGACAATGCGCTCGGCGTCGGCCCGGCCAAGTTCTGCGCCGAGAACCCGTGCGGCGCGATCGCCTCGGTCCAGGCCGCGCGCGCCAACTGGTGCCCCGGCGACCTCGTCGCCCCGCTGCGCGGCCCCGTCACCTCGGCCCTCGGCGCCGGCCCGGACCACGAGTTCCAGTTCGCCATCGACAAGGTCAAGGAGGGCGGCAGCTGGACGGTGTCGGCGGCGATCTACGCTTACGGGCCGTGAGCGCGCGAGCGATGGGGCCGTGGGCGCGGCGCTCCGACGCGTGGCGAGTCAATCAAGTCTCGTGCGTGCCCAGCATGTCCCGAAGAACATGCCTCATTCGACATGTCTCATCGAACATTATCGATCGGGCATATCCTTGAGAGCATGTCCGCTCGGACATCACGTGAACGGCGGCTCTGCCCGGCGGCGCAGGCGGGCCGCCTCGTCGCCGCGGCCGAGCGCCTCGAGGCCCTCGGCGAGGATCCGCGCGAACGGGCCGCGGAGGTCGCCGCGGCGGACGGGCAGGCGGTCGTACCAGCGCAGCGCCTCGGCCATGCCGCCCTCTGCCTGCGCCGGCGCGGCGCAAGCGGCACGTAGGGACAGCTTGGCCAGGCGGGCCACGCACAGCACCAGGTGGCTGGCGCTGTCGCCCCCGAGGGTCGCGTCGTCGAAGTTGTCGCCCTGCAGCAGCGGGAACACGCGGCGGACGAACGCGACGTAGCGGCCGAGGTTGCGCCCGGCGTCGGCCAGACAGGCGACGTGGGCCGCGAACTCCTCGTCGAGCAGGACCTCGAGGCAGGGTCGCTCGGGCCGGCGGCGCTTCCACACCTCGACGGCGAGCAGGCCGAGCAGGTCCTGGTCGGCCTCGGCGAGGGTCTGCGTCATGTACACGCGCAACGCCAGCTGCCACGCCGACGCGAACTCGGGCGCCTCGTCGAGGATCGCCAGGGTCCGCGGCAGGCGCAGCCCGCTGAGCCGATCGAGCCAGGCCAGCAGCGCGCGGTCGGGCAGCGCCGCGACCTCGCCGATGCGCAGGAAGCCGGGGCAGCGCAGCGCCCACACGCCGTCGTAGCGGTACTCCTCCTCGAGCTGCGCCGCGTAGGCGGGGATCTCCTGCTCGGCGGCGACGCTGGCGATGCTGCGCTCGCGCTCGTCGAATTCGGCGGCGCCGAACCACCGCCGCATGAGCGCCGTCTCGACCGCGACCGCGGCGCGAGCCCGGGCACGGATCCGGCTGCGCTCCACCGCTCGCACGGGTCGCGGCCGCTCCCGCGGGAGGCGCTGCGGAAACCTGGCCATGACCGGTCTATGGGGCGGCCTCCGCGGCGCGGCAACGCGCACCGACAAGCGACGTGCGCAGTCCGACGTTCACGGGCCAAAGCGCGCCGAAAAGCGCCGCAGAAGGCCGCTGCGAACGTCGGTCGGCCCGCACGCCGCGACACCTCTCGTCGCTGTCACGCAGGCCACGGCCGTCGCGCTCGCAGGCGGTGCGGACGCCTGTCCATTCGCGCCGGGGCCTTGAGCGCCGGGGCCGCTTCGCGCAAGCTCGCAAGCAGATCATGACGCCGTTCCACGCAGTGACCGCGGCCTTGATCGTCGTGGGCTCCGGGGTCCTGGCGCTGGGCGCGAAGCGGACGCTGGCGCTCCTTCGACTGCGTCAGGTCACCCCTCATGCCGGACCGTGGCGGGTCCTGCTCTCCCTGATCGTCGTCTGCATCGCCGCCTACATCGCCACCGCGGTCGTCGTCCTGCTCGGCCTGCAAGAGGCGGTGGTGGCGCTGACCGGCGTCATCTTCCTGGGCGGTGGGGTGTTCGTATACCTCGCCGCGGACGCCAGCTTCCGCACCATGCAGGCGCTGGTGAAGTCGAGCATGACCCAGCGCCAGGTCGGCGACATGCTCGAGGCCCTCAGCCACGCCGTGCTGCTGGTCGACGACCGCGGCGTCGTCCGCACCGTCAACCGCAAGCTGTGCGAGATCACCGGCCTGCCCGCCAGCGCCCTGGTCGGCAAGTCGATCATGCAGGCGGTCGGGCTCGAGAACCCGTTCGCGACCTCGGCGGTCAAGAGCAGCATCGACATGCCGCACACCCACGAGCACGAGCTGCGCCGCCGCGACGGCGCGGTGGTGCCGGTGGCGGTGGCGATCGTGCCGGCGCACCGCGGGTTCGTGTGCGTGCTGACCGACATCCGCGAGGACCGCCTGCGCCGACGTCAGCTCGACGACGCGGTCCGGATCGCCGAGGAGATCTTGCGCGCCCGCAACGAATTCATGGCGCTGGTGGCGGTCGAGCTGCGCGACCCGCTGGGCCAGCTGTCGCGGGCCTCTCGCGCCCTCGTCGACGCCCCGCCCGAGGCCGACGTCGCCGCCATGGCCCGCAAGATCGGCGTCGCCGGCGAACAGCTCGAGCGCGTCGCCCAGAGCCTGCTCGAGGTCGGTCGCCTCGGCGGCAGCGCCGAGGGGGCGCGGGTGTTCCAGCCGGCCGCGCTGCTGCGCGACGCCGCCGAGGCGCTGTCGGTCCAGGCCGGGCGCGCCGGGGTGATCGTGCGCCACTACGTCGAGCAGGGCGTGCCTTCGACCTTCTACGGGCGCGAGGCGCAGATCCGGCAGATCCTGGGCCTGCTCGGGCTCAACGCGATCGCGCGGGCCCCGGGCGGCGAGATCCGGATCGCCGTCGAACCTGTCCCCGGGGACAAATCATCGCACCAGCTGCTGTTCTCGGTCCGCGACACCGGCTATCCGCTGACCGATACCACCGCCGACGTCGAGTTCGACCCGCTGACCAGCGGCGCGCGCAGCCAGGGCGGCCGGCTCGACCTGGCGATCTGTCGCCTGCTGGTGCTCTCGCTCGGCGGGCGCATGTCGGCCGGCAACACCACCGGCAACACCGCGACCGTGTTCTTCACCGTGCTGGGCGGCGTCGCCCCCGGGTCGCAGCAGGCGGCGCTGGTCAACGCGCTCGGCGAGACCCAGGCCGTCGCGTCGCTGAGCGGCGGCGGGTGGAAGAACTCGTTCGAGGCCTCGGCGCGGCTGGCCCGGCTCGCCGTGCCCGACGCCGGCCCCGAGCCCGAGCGGCGCACCGGCTCGGTCCTGGTCGTCGACGACAGCCCGACCAGCCGCGAGCTGCTGGCTCACCAGCTGCGGCAGGCCGGCAACACCGTCGAGGTCGCGGGCACCGCCAGCGAGGCGCTCGACCTGGTGTGGCAGCAGGAGTTCGACGTCGTCCTGCTCGACGTCCTCCTGCCCGACAGCGACGGCATCGCCGTGCTCGAGGAGCTGCGAGAAAAAGGCGCGCTCGAGCGGCTCAGCGTCTTGATGATCTCCGCGGTCGAGGAGACCTCGAGCGTGGCCGCCTGCATCGAGCGCGGGGCCGAGGACTTCTTGCCCAAGCCGGTCAGCCCGGCGCTCTTGCGGGCCCGCCTCGGCGCCTGCCTCGAGAAGAAGTTCCTGCGCGACAAGGCCCGCCACCACCTCATCCAGCTGGCGGCCGAGGGCCGGCGCGCCAACGACCTGCTGCGCGTGCTGCTGCCCGACCCGATCGCCGACGAGCTGCAGTCGACCGGCACGATCGCCCCGCGCCGGCTCGACAACGTCGCCGTGGTGTTCGCCGACATCGTCGGCTTCACCGCCTACTGCGACCGCCACAGCCCCGAAGAGGTGCTCATCAGCCTGCAGGACCTGTTCACCCGCTTCGAGCAGCTCGCGCTCGAGTTCGGCGTGCAGAAGATCAAGACGATCGGCGACTCCTTCATGGGCGCCGCCGGCCTGTTCAGCGCCGAGGACGAGCGCCCGGCCCTGCGCTGCGTCCAGTTCGGCCGCGCGATCCTGGCGGCCGGCGCCGACCTCGCGACCCACTGGAACCTGCGCATCGGCATCCACGTCGGCCCGGTCGTCGGCGGCGTGGTCGGCACGCGTCAGTACATCTTCGACATCTGGGGCGACACGGTGAACACCGCCCAGCGCATCGAACAAAACGCCCGCGTCGGTCAGGTCTGCATCAGCGCCGCGGCGCGGCGGCAGGTCGAACCCGACTACGAGACCGAGAGCATCGGCCTCAGCGAGATCAAGGGCAAGGGCGAGGCCGAGATCTTCATCGTCGTCGGGGGCCCGAATTGACGGTCGCGACGGTCGTCCTGGCCGTCGTCGTCGCCGCTCTCTCGCTCGCCCTGGTCGCCTCGGTGATCCTCGCGCGGCGGCGTGCCGCGATCGATCGCGCCGCCCTGGCCCGGCTGACCGCCGAGAACCACGCCCTGCGCGAGCGCTGCGACGCCGCCCACGCCACCGCCGAGCTGCGCGCCCGCATGGTCGCGCACGTCAGCCACGAGCTGCGCACGCCGATGCAGGCGATCATGAGCTTGCTCGCGCTGCTCGACGAGCACGGCCTGCCGCTCGAGCAGCGCCGGCAGCACCTGAGCACCCTGCGCGGCTCCACCGAGGATCTGCTGCTGCTGATCGACGGCCTCCTCGACACCGCGCAGATCGAGGGCAAGCGGCCCTCGCTGCGCGCCGATGATTTCTCGCCGCGGGCCACGCTCGAGCAATTGGTCGACCTGCTCGGCCCGAGCGCGCACAAGCGCGGGCTCGAGCTGCGGGCCGCGCTGGCGCCCGACCTGCCGCCGCGGCTGCGCGGCGATCGCCTGCGCCTGCGCCAGATCGTCATCAACCTGATCGGCAACTCGATCAAGTTCACGCGCCAGGGCCACGTCGAGCTGCGCGTCGCGGCGCGCGTCGAAGACGAGGTCGCGCACCTGCAGGTCGAGGTCAGCGACACCGGCGTCGGCATGAGCCCCGAGGCGCTCGGCCGGCTGTTCCGCGAGTTCGCGCGCGTCGGCGACCCGAGCGTCGAGGGCACCGGCCTCGGCCTCTCGATCAGCAAACAACTGGTCGAGGCCCTCGGCGGCCGCCTCGAGGTCGACAGCGACCCGGGCGTCGGCACCACCTTTCGCTTCGAGGTCCGCATGCCGCTGCTCGCCGCGCTCCCGGCCGAGCAGGCGGCCGCCGCCGACAACCGCCCGCGCGTGCTGGTCGCCGACGACGACAGCGCCGGGCGCGAGCTGCTGGCCACCGCCCTGCGCCGTAGCGGCTACGCGGTCGACGGCGTGGCCGACGGCGCGGCCGCGGTCGCCAGCGCGCTGGCCCGGCCCTACGTCGCGGTCATCCTCGACGTCCAGTTGCCCGAGCTCGACGGCCCCGACGCGGCCCGGCAGATCCGCGACGTGCGCGGCGACGTGGCCCTGATCGCCCTCACCGGCCACACCGAGATCGACGTGCTCGGCCGCTGCAAGGGCGCCGGCATCGACGCGATCCTGATCAAGCCGGTCAAGCTCGAGACCCTGCGCGCCACGATCGTCCGCGTCGCCGCCCAGCGCACCCAGCCGGTCGACCTGGCGGTGATCCGCGGCTACGTCACCGCCGAGGATCCGGCCTTCGTGCCCGGCCTCATCGATGTCTACCTCCGCGAGGCCGAGCGCGACCTCGAGGCCATGGAGGAGGCCGCCGCGGGCCAGGAGAT
Source organism: Nannocystis bainbridge (assembly GCF_028368995.1). Lineage (GTDB taxonomy): Bacteria > Myxococcota_A > Polyangia > Nannocystales > Nannocystaceae > Nannocystis > Nannocystis bainbridge. The sequence goes on from NZ_JAQNDL010000001.1 coordinate 3,974,465, forward strand.
CGCGCGGGTCGCTCAACTGGCGCACCGCCTCAAGGGCAGCTCCGCCGGGTTCGGCGCGCGATTGCTCGCCGAACGCTGTCAGTCCCTCTATGCCGCCGCCCGCGCGGAGCAGCCCGTGAGCCACGAGCTCGCGGCCCTGGCCCGCGAGTTCGGCCGCGTGAAATCAGCGCTCTCCGCCGAGCGGACGCGGCTCATATCCTCGTCGTCGTGAAGCGCCGCGCGCCGGCGATGTGACGGCCCCCACCGGTCGGCCGCGGGCCCCGGCGATCGGGCACATATACAGCTTCATGCATCGCTTCGTGTTCGCGTCGACGCTCACGCTGTGGGCGGTGGGGTCGGCGTGCGAGAATGACAACAATGGCAGCACCGCCGGCGAAGGGGCCTCGGGCGGCATTGTGCTGACGGGCGACGACTCCAGCGGCGGCATCGAAGTGCCGGGCCCGGGCGCGGTCGGCAAGCTCGACCTCCCGCCCTCCGACGGCGGTCGGCCCGACGATCCCGCCGCGTCCGGCTGCGCCAAGGCCGATTTCCTGTTCGTCATCGACAACTCGGGCTCGATGGCCGACGAGCAGGCCAACCTGATCGCCTCGTTCCCCGGCTTCATCGCCACCATCACCCAGACCATCGCGGCCCAGGACTATCACATCATGGCCGTGCCGACCGACGACGGCCAGGCCGCCGGCCTCAGCACCAAGTGCAACGACGACGGCTGCGCCTGCATGCCGGCCCCGATCTGCTGCCAAAAGACCTGCGAGCTGTTCGGCAAGGACTGCAACGGCTTCGCCTGCGACGCCCTGCCGATCGGCGCCTGCGACCAGGTCTACGGCCGCGGCAACATCTACGGCGCCACCGGCAACCGGTGCCCGATCGCCGACGAGCGCCGCTACATGAAGGCCGACCAGCCCGACCTCGCCGGCACCTTCGAGTGCGTCGCCAACATCGGCACCCACGGCAGCGGCGCCGAGAAGCCGGTGCTGGCCACCCTCGAGGCCGTCAGCGCCGCGCTCAACGGCCCCGGCGGCTGCGACGAGGGCTTCCTGCGCGACGACGCGATCCTGGTCGTCATCATCATCACCGACGAAGAGGACGACAACGCGATCGCCGGCGAGGGCACGCCCGGCCTGCCCAAGGAGTGGCACGAGCAGCTGATCGCCGCCAAGCACGGCGACACCGACGCGGTGGTGGTGCTCGGCCTGGTCGGCGACGGCAACCTGAGCGGCAGCGTGTGCCCGCCCGGCGGCGGCCCGAACATGGACGGCACTGGCGCCGAGCCGTGCCCGCGGCTGCAGGAGTTCGTCGACCGGTTCGACAACGGGGTCATCGGCAGCGTCTGCGCCACCGACTACACCCCGTTCTTCTCCGAGGCGGTCGGGGTGATCGATTTCGCCTGCGACGTGTTCGTGCCGGTCGGCTGACGCGCGGTGCTGGCATTCCCGGCGAACCGTCGAAGTACCCTCATTCACGCGGCGTCCGCCCCGCGCCGGCGGGCCGGGCGCCATGGCTGCGATTGCCGTGAACGCCGTCCGCTCTGGCGTCATTCCGAGAATCTACATACATGCCCTAAAGGACATACGGCGAGGCGCCCGCCGCACCGCGCAATCGCTCCACAATCATTCGTGACGGCGCACACACACGACAATGGCCCTCGCGCCTATCGCCGCTGTCATGGCGTGAGCGATCATCGCGGCGATGATGCGTCGCTCCTCCCGATTCGCCGTCGAATCCTTCCTCGGGCTCGCCGTCGTCGCCGCTTGTGGCGACAGCGGCGGACCTAGCCCTGCCACCGCCACCGGGATCACCGGCGCCACCGGCCTCACCGGCCAGGCCCCCGCGACCACCACCGGCCCGGACGCCCCGTCCGGCGATTCGACGGCCGTCCCGACCACCAGCGGCGATCCGAGCGCCGGCACCACCACCGAGAGCTCGCCGCCCGACGGCCTGCCGAAGCTCGACCTCGGCGAGCAGCCGGAAGGGACCACCGGCCCGGGCGACCCGCTGGCGGCCGGCTGCGACAAGATCGATTTCTTGTTCGTGGTCGACAACTCGGGCTCGATGGCCGACGAGCAGGCCAACCTGATCGCCTCGTTCCCCGGCTTCATCGCCACCATCACCGATACGCTGGTGGCCAAGGACTATCACATCATGGCCGTGTCGACCGACGACGGCATGAACACGGGCCTCAGCAGCTCGTGCACCAACGGCACCTGCAACTGCACCCCCGCGCCGGTCTGCTGCGAGAACGCCTGCGGCGGCTCGGGCGAGACCTGCAACGGCTTCGCCTGCGACGACCTGCCGCTGTCGCAGTGCCACTTCGAGTTCGGCACCGGCAAGGAGTTCGACGCCGCCGGCAAGCACTGCATGCTCGCCGACATGAAGCGCTACATGACGGCCAGCCAGCCCGACCTGGCGCAGACGTTCCAGTGCATCGCCAACGTCGGCACCTACGGCAGCGGCGCCGAGAAGCCGATGCTGGCCGCCACCTCGGCCCTCGGCGCGCCGCAGAACGGCCCCGGCGGCTGCGACGAGGGCTTCCTGCGCGACGACGCGATCCTCGTGCTGGTGTTCATCACCGACGAGGAGGACGACGTCGCCGACGACGGCAAGGGCTCGCCGGGCGAGCCGGCCGCGTGGTTCGAGGCCGTGGTCGCCGCCAAGAAGGGCGAGGAGAAGGCGGCGGTGGTCCTCGGCCTGCTCGGCGACAGCAACCTGCCGATGGGCCAGTGCCAGCCCGGCGTCGACCCCAACAGCGACGCCGACGGCGCCGAGGACTCCCCGCGCCTGCAGAGCTTCGTCAAGATGTTCTCCAACGGGGTGATCGGCAGCGTCTGCGCGGCCGACTACACCCCGTTCTTCGCCGAGGCGGTCAGCGTCATCGACGTCGCCTGCGACGAGTTCGAGCCGCCGGGCTGACCGGCGCCTCGCATGTCCTTCGGGACATGTGACCCGGCGCGGGCGAGCCGGCCGCTCGCCCGCCTCACGCCGGGACCGAGGCCATGACCCACACGTACCAGCTCCAGCAGTTCAGGCAGTAGTACTTCTCGGCGGTCGAGACCACCGCGTCGTACTTGCGGCCGAGGGCCAGGAACTCGCCGCGGTTGCCGTCGAGCAGCTCGACCCACGGCCCCTCGTCGTGGGCGAAGCGGAAGCCGACCCGCTCGGGGTCGGCGGAGTCGAAGCAATCGTCGCCGCAGGGCAGCGGGCACACCCCTTCCACCGTGTCGACCGAGAGCGCGCCGAGCTTCTCGTTGACGCCGTAGTTGCTCTCGTTGGCGACCCCCGCCAGCAGCACCGCCCCGGTGTCGGCCGCCTTGAGCACGAACCACTCGCCCTCGCTGGAGTGGTGGCCCTCGCCCTGCCAGTAGGCGTCGAGCGCGACCGTCTGCCCGCTCTGGATGTCGATGGCGAAGTCGGCGGGCGCCGTCACGTTGAGCGTGATGGCGACGTCGACCTGCTCGCCCTCGCTGCAGAGGAGCGCGACGTCGATCTTGCCCGCCGCGGCCGTCGCCGTCTGCACGGTGCAGGCGGCGGCCATGGTGATGGTCTGCTGCTCGCCGTCGATGACCGGCCAGTCGCCGAAGTTGATGCCGATCGACGCGGTGGCGGCGGGATCGGCCGACACGCAGGCCTCGCCGCCGGTATCCGTGTCGGTGTCGGTCGCCGCCGTGTCGGCATCGGTGTCGGTCGCCGCCGTGTCACCGGTCGTCGGCTCGGTCGCCGCGGAGTCGGTCGCGTCGGTGTCGGTCGCCGCCGTGTCGGTCGCAGCAGTGTCGGTCGCCGCCGAATCGGTCGCGTCGGTGTCGCTCGTGGTCCCTCCCTCGGGCTTGCAGGCGGGCGCGACGATCGCGGTGACGAGGAGGAGCGCGTGGAGGGGGAGCAGAGCACGAGGCAGCATGGCGACGGACCATAGGCACACGGCGTGCCAAGCCCTCCGGGCAGGAATTCGCCGCCCTGCGTGAGCGCGTGAGGGTCCCCGCGACACGCACGCCCGGGCGCTCGCACCGTCGCGGTCCTGCTCACGCGCGAGCGAGCGGCACGCCGGGGTCCACGCGACCCGGCACGACTCCGAGCACCGCATGCGCCGGAGAACTCGCGAGGTGCGCGACTCGAGGACCCATGCCCGGCGATGCTCCTGTCCCGATGAACATGCCCCTTCGAACATGCTCTTTATGGCATGCGCGAAAGAACATGCCCGTCAGGACATGTCTCTCAGTCCGGGAACGCCCGTGAGCACTGGTCGAGCAGCCACGGCAGCTCGGCGTTGCGGTCGCCCAGCAGCACCGTCACGCACGCCGCGGCGCGCGGGCTGGTCTCGCGCTCGCAGGCGCTCTGGTCGGCCGCGCGGCTGGCCTGCAGCAGCTTCGCGGCCGCGCCCGCGCTGTCGATGTCGCGGTAGAGCGCGTCGGCGGCGGCGAACATGGCCGAGCAGGCCTGCTTGCGGTCGGTCGGCAGCGGGTCGGGCAGGCGCGACGCGACCTGGGTCCGCAGCGCCGCCGCCTCGCCGTCGTAGTCGGGCTGGTTGGCGAACCCGCGCGCGTCGTTGTTGGCGGTGCGGCCCGCGGGCGGGCTCGGCTGCGTCGGCGCCGGCGCGGCGTCCGACGACGTCGGCGAGGCCGAGCGCCCTTCCGGGGCCGGGGTACAGGCGGCGAGGAGCACCACCGCGAAGAGAGCGTCCCGCGCGCGAGGCATGCGGCCGGAGCATAGCCGCCCCCGCCCCCGACGTCTCGCTTCGCGGGCCGTCCGGCGCCCCCTCGATCGGCCCTGCCCGCCGTCCTGCCGTATCCGCGAAGCACCTGCGAAGGCCTCATGTCACGGACACGGTGCGCCGATCCGCACGCCCGTGCGCATGCGCCGGCGCGGCCTGCCGCGATAGGATGCCCGCCATGACGGCGGTCCCTCGCGACGCGTGGCCCATGGTCTCTCTCGCCCTCGCGGCGCTCCTGTCCGGCAGGGCGAGCGCCGCGACCGAGCCGGGCAGCCTGCAGAACCCGCTCGAGAAGGCGGCCGACTGCCGCAAGTGCCACGCCTTCGCCAACCCGCCGCAGCACGTCGAGCTGCCCAACGTCTCGCCGATCGCGTGGGCCGGCGGGATGATGGCCAACGCCGCCCGCGACCCGGTGTTCTGGGCCGGCGTGGCGATCGCCGCCCAGGACATGCCCGGCGAGACCAATAGCTGCATCCGCTGCCACTCGCCGCGGGCCTTCGTGGCTGGCCGCGACGACGCCACGGCGATCGACGACCTCGATCCCGACGACCTCTCCGGCGTGGACTGCGACCTCTGTCACCGCATGATCGACGACGGCCTCACCCCGTTCGGCGACGCGCACTACACCATCGACGACGTCGTCGGCGACGCCGGCGACGTGCCCAAGCAGGGCCCGTGGTCCTACGACGGCGGCGACAAGCCGATGCACAGCTGGGTCGTCGGCGACCTGCTGGGCCGCTCCGAGCACTGCGGCACCTGTCACGACGTCACCACCGGGCGCGACCGCCTCGACGACCGCGGCCAGCCGATCGGCGCCAAGTTCAACGAGCAGCGCACCTACAGCGAGTGGCTCGCCAGCGCCTACGCGAGCGAGGGCCTCGAGTTCAAGTCGTGCCAGGACTGCCACATGCCGGCGGTCGACGACGTGGCCGGCTGCGCCGAGTTCAACGGCCAGGGCACCTTCCACCCGACCGGCGGCCGCCGCCACGACCTCGCGGGGGCGAACCGCCGCATGGTCGAGATCTTGAAAACCCTCTACGGCAGCGAGGGCAGCGGCGACATCGAGGACGCGTACTTCGAGGTCGCGCTCGCCGGCATCGACCTGTCGCTGGCCGGGGCCGCCACGCTCGAGGTCACCGCGCCGGCGGAGGTCGACCTCGCCGCGGGCATCGACGCGTGGACGGTCAAGGTCACCAACAACACCGGCCACAAGCTGCCGACCGGCTACTCCGAGGGTCGCGTCATGTGGCTCGAGGTCACCGCGAGCTACTTCGACGAGGTCGTCTACGCCTCGGGCCGGTGGCTCGCCGGCGAGGGCCTCGAGGGTGACCCTCAGCAGCGCACCTACGAGGCGATCGCCGTCCACCAGCAGACCGGCGTCACCAACCATTTGCTGCTCAACGACTACTGGCAGGTCGACAGCAGGATCCCCCCCAAAGGCCTCCAGGCGGGCATCGAGACCGACCCCGTCGGCGACCGCTACACCCCGCTGCCCGACGAGACCTGGCCGCACTGGGACGAGGTCACCTACTCGTTCGGCCCGGGCCAGGCGATCGACACCACCCCCGGCGTGGCCGACGTGCTCGACCTCCGCGTCCGCCTCCTCTACGTCATCAACACCCCGGCCTACCTCGATTTCCTGGCCGACGAGAACCACACCAACAGCGCCGGCGCCGACGCGCGGGCCCTGTTCCCGGCCGAACCTGATCCATTGGTCCTGGCCGAATGGACAGCCTCGGTGCCGGTCGTCGGCCTGGTCGAGGAGGGCGCGACCGACACCGGCGCGACCGACAGCGACACCACCAGCGACACCACCGGCCCGGCGCCGACCACCGGCGCGACGACGGAGCCGACGTCGTCGAGCTCGGGCGCGACGCCCACCAGCACGAGCGGCGGAGCGTCCGACAGCGCGACGACCAGCGGGCAGACCGGCGGCGAAGACGGCTGCGGCTGCCGCCAGAGCAGCCCGGCCGGCAGCCTCGCGCTGCTGCTGCTCGCGCTCGTCCGCCGCCGCCGCCGCTGATTGCCCTGCTGCGCCTCGCCAGCGCCGCGGCCGCTGACGGTCCCCCTGCCAGCGCCGCGGCGATGGCCCGAAGCCACCGCCCTCGCATTGCGGCCACCGCCTGCTGAACCTGCCGGAGCGTCACGGAGATCTCGCAAGCGCAATTCCGCCCACCCCGCCCCTCACCGCGCCTCACGCGCACGAAGAATGAACAGCGTCTCGCCCGCCTCGTGGCAGCTTTCCCGTTAAGCCGCCATCATTTCCGGCCATTTATTTCCCCACTTACTCTTCGCCGACTCGCCTGCCAAACGCCCCCTGCTCGCCTCCTCGCACCGCCCCCGGCCGTGGAGACGCCCCGGCCACCGTTCCCGCGCGGCCTTCACCGACCGCGAGCGCTGCCGTACTGTCACATTCGCCAGGGCACCCGCTTCACCTGACCTTTTGGACATGTGCATCGACCCGCGTTTCGATGAGCGCCCGTTCATCCGCGTCGCCCTCGCGCGGCCCTGGAACCGGTGAACCGCACTTAACTCGACCGCTCGCGGCCTCGCTCGTACTTTGATTGCGTCGAGTCCAGTCGGGGCGCTGCGCAGCTCCTCCGCCTGTCCTCGATCGCCGCCGCTCCGGTGGCGAGAGCGCCGATGCGCCTCCCGTTCGCCGCCGCTGCCCGGCTGCGCCGGCGAGCCCGCCGCGCCGTGCGAGCGTCACGGCGCCGTCCTTCCCCTGCAAGGAGCCGAATGACGGTACCACGATATGCCCCCCCGCACCCCGCGTCGCGCCCCTGCTTGCAATTGGTGTCGTCGCATTCGCGCCGCGCCGCCCCTGGCGACGGCGGCCCGCGCCCCTCGCTCGTCGCCGCGATCGACGATTTGCCGGAGCTCACGGGCGACGTCTTCGTCGCCGCCCTCGCCCGCGAGACCGCCGCCGGCACGCGCGTCCTGGCCTATCACGCCCGCCGCGACGACGACCGCGGCGTCGTCTTGACCGCCGCGCTGGTGCGCCCGCGCGGCCTCGCGGTGATGCGCGGCCGCGCCGTGCCCGACCGCCCGCTGCCGGCCCTGAGCGGCCCGCTCGGCGCCCACGAGCGCCTGCTCGAGCGGACCTACGGCCTGCAGCTCGCCGCCCCGCCTTCGCGCGAAGAATCGACCGACCCGCGCGACATGTGGTTCTGGCCCGCCGACAAGCACCTCGGCCCCGGCGACCGCGACGCGAGCTTCGGCGGCCTCGTCGAGCACGGCCCGCTGCGCCTGCACTGCCGCGGCGACCAGATCCGCGTCGCCGAGCTGCGCCCGCTCGCCGAGCGCGACTTCGAGTCCGCCCTGGGCACGCAGCCGTTCGCCGAGCTGCCCGCGCGGATCGAGGCCCTGCGCGACGAGGGCAGCATCGCCCGCGCCTGGGCCCACGCCCTGGCGATCGAGGGCCTCGCCGGCGTCGAGGTCGACCTCGCCTGCAGCGTGCACCGCGGCGTCGGCCTCGAGCTCGAGCGGATCGCCGGCCACCTCCTCGGCCTCGCTCGCATCGCCCGCGCGATCGGCTGCGGCCCCGCCGCGTCCGAGCTCGAGCGCCTGCACGCCCGCGTCCGCGACCTCCTCGTGCGCCTGTGCGGCGACCCCCACGGGCACGGCTTCATCCGCCCCGGCGGCGCGCCCGAGCCGTTCAACGCTTCCCGCATCGCCGACGTGCGCGCCACCCTCGCTGCGCTGCGCGACGCCTTCGCTCGCACCGGCGCGGGCCTGCTGCGCGCTCGCTCGGTCCAGGCCCGCCTCGACGGCGTCGGGGGTCTCAGCCGCCGCGACGCCGCCCTCGCCGGCCTCGTCGGTCCGGCTGCGCGCGCCAGCGGCCTGGCGCACGACCTCCGGCGCGACCTCCCCGGCCGCCTCTACCGCCGCCACGAGGTCGAGCTGTTCGTCGAGCACGACGGCGACTGCCTCGCCCGCACCTCCGTGCGCGTGCACGAGGTCGAGGCCGCCCTCGCGTGGATCCTCGGCTGCGTCGCCGGGGCCGCCGCTGCGCGTACCTCGGGGATCGCCCCGCTCGCCGCGCGTCACCTGGCGATCGCCGCCGTCGAGGGCGCGCGCGGGCCGATCGTCCATTTGCTCGAGACCGACGCCACCGGTCAGCTGATCGACTATCGCGCCCAGGACCCCGCCATGTTCGCCTGGCCCGCCCTGGCCACCGCCGTGCGCGGCGGCTCGCTCGCCGACGTGCCCCTGTGCGGCCACAGCCTCGACCTCTCGCTCGGCGGCCCCGCCTGCTGATGCTCTCACGGGCGCGCCCGCCGACCTCCGTCCTCGACCTCCTCGCCACGCACGACTCACCCACCGGCTTCGATCATGCAGGCACCCACTCCAGCCACCGTCGCCAAGATCCTCGTCGTCGAGGACAACCGCAAGCTCGCCAGCTTCCTCTCGCGCGCGCTCTCCGAGGAGGGCTACGTCGTCGACCTCGTCGAGGACGGCGCGGTCGCGGTGTCGCAGGCGCGCAGCATCCCCTACAACCTCGTGATCCTCGACTGGATGCTGCCCTCGCTCGACGGCCTCCACGTCTGCCGCGCCCTGAGGACCGCGGGCAAGACCGTCCCGATCCTCATGCTCACCGCCCGCGCCGACTTCTGTGACCGGATCTCCGGCCTCGACGCCGGCGCCGACGATTTTTTACCCAAGCCGTTCGACCTCAGCGAGCTGCTCGCCCGCGTGCGCGCCCTCGGCCGTCGCGGCCAGCGCGACCGCTTCCTCGAGGTCGGCCTGCTGCGCATCGATCGCCAGGACCGCACCGTCTGCTTCGCCGGCGTCGACCTCGACCTCACCCACCGCGAGTTCATGCTGCTCGGCTACCTCGCGCGCGAGGCCGGCCGCGTCGTCTCCCGCCTCGAGCTGCTGCAAAACGTGTGGGAGGCCACCTACGACCCCGGCACCAACATGATCGACGTCCACGTCAAGAACCTGCGGACCAAGCTCGGCGAGCACGCGGGCATGATCGAGACGGTGCGCGGCGTCGGCTATCGCTGGCACACCGAGGTCGACATTCTCTCGCCCGAGGCCCGCTCCTGAGCCCCCGCTCGCATTCTCATAAACCTTCGAACATGTTCCCGAGAACATGCTCCTATGCGCATGCTCATTTAGACATGTTCTTTCGCGCATGTCACGGGGCGCGCTTGCGCCGGCCCGGGTCGAACCACACCGCCACCTCGATCCCGAGGTTGAGCTCGACCCCGCCGATGGCCGCCAGCGCCGGCTCCCCCGGGCGCGCCAGCAGCGGCTTGCGCGGCCCGCCTGCGCCTGGCTCCCCCGAGGCCCACAGCTCCGCGCGCGCCCCGGCGCGCACCGCCACGGCCGGGAGACGCAGCCAGAAGCCCGGCGACAGCCGCAGCCCGCCGCCGAGCAGCGGCCGCGACCCGCCGCGGATCACCGTCGCCTCGCCGCCTGCCAGGCCCCACCACTCGACCCCGACCAGCCCGACGATCGGCAGCTCGAACGCCCGCACCCGCACGCCGAAGCCCGCCCCCGCCGCCATCCGCACGCGCACCAGCGTGTGGCGATCGACCGGGGCCACCGTCGCCCGCACCTCGACCGCCGCGATCGCCCCGCGACGCCAGCGCAGGTCGAGCCCGAGCCCGAACATCGCGCCGCGCACCCCCGCGAGCGGCCGGTCGAGCCCGAACGAGGCCCCGTCGTAGCGGACCAGGCCGAGCTCGAGCGCGGGCACCCGCGGCTTCGCAGGCGCGGGCAACCGCGGACAAAGCTGCACCTCGGGACATGTCCTATTAGAAATGTCCTTCGGGACAGGCGACTGCGGCGGTGGTGCGGCGGCGATCGCCGGCGGCACCGGCACGTCGCGCTGATCGGGGGCGACCGAGTCGTCCTCGATGGCGGCGATCAGCAGCGCCAGCGCGGCCGCCACCGGGCGCGCGGGCGGCTCGTCCTCGGTGTCGACGACGCGGAAATAGGCCCGCCCGTCAGCGAGGATCAGCGCCACCTGCACCTGCGTCGGCGACGTCCGCCGCAGGTCGACGAACGCGCGCAGGCCGTCGCCCACGGGCAGCGCCTCGCCCTGCTGCGCCAGCGCCAGCGACGGCAAGCGCACCCGCAGCGCCCGCGCGACGTCGGCGAACACCAGCCCCTCGACGTGCACCAGCGCCCCGGCGATCGTCAGCGCCCGCACGCCGACCGGGCCTTCGCTCGCGCCCATCTGCACTGCTGCGGGAGGTCCCGTGCTCGCATCCCTCGGCGCTGCGTCAGGACTCGAGCTCGCGTCGCTTGGCGGCGAAGGCACGCTCGCTCCCGACATCGCTGGAGGCGACGTGGCCGTATGGCGCTTCGCCCCCCGATCGTCCCTCGGTGGCGAAGGCTCGCTCGCTCCCGGCGCCGCAGAAGGTGACGCGACTGCGTCACGCTTCGCCCCCTGTTCGTCCCTCGGTGGCGGAGCCACGCTCGCAGGCGACAGGGCCGCATCACGCTTCGCTCCCTGATCGTCCCTCGGTGACGAACGCTCGCTCGCTCCCGGCGCCGCGTCACGCTTCGCCGCCTGATCGTCCCTCGGTGGCGAAGGCTCGCTCGCTCCCGGCGCCGCGGACGACAGGGCCGCATCACGCTTCGCCGCCCCGCCAGGCGCGGCGGTCGGGCTCGTCAGCGCGAGCGCGAGCAGAGGAGCGAAGAGCACGGCGAGCCGCTATATAGCCCGCCGGGGCCGACGCGGCGAGGGCTGCCGGCAGGTGCGTGTCGACTCGCGCAATCTCGCCACGCTCACCGCCGCGGCTCGATCGGGGTGCCTCGCCTCACTGCATGTTGCGCCCGACCTGAGGCGAGCAGACGCGAACCTCGGCTACAGGCGCAACCGACCAGCGTGGCCGATCGTCCTGGGCATGTTGCCCGGGACAAGCCGTCGCGCCGGTCGACTCGAGGCGACCGGCGCGTGACGAGCGGACGCAGCAGCCCTCGTCAGCCGCGGGCGCTCGTTCGTGATCCCTGCCGTCAGGGCTGGCCGAGGCAATCGGCGAGCTTCTGATCGCACACGGCAGGCTCGCCCCCTTGCTCGAGGCACCCCTGGTGCTGCTCGAAGCACTCGAACGGCGGCGGCGGCTCCGGCGGGCCCGCGCACAGCTCCCACTGCGCCTTGCACTCCTCCGGGGCGATGCCCTCTTGCAAGCACAGCTCGAGCTCGAGGTCGCAACCATTCGGCGGCGGCGGCTCGCCGAGGCACTCCTGCAGCGCCCCCTCGCACTCCGACGGATCGATCCCCTGCTCGAGGCACTGCTGGAAATGCCAGTGGCACTCGTCCGGCGCCGGCGGCTGGCCCAGGCACTCCTGCAATTGCGCCTCGCACTCGGCCGGATCGATCCCCTGCTGCAGGCACCCCTCGAATTGCCACTTGCAGTCGTCCGGCGGCGGCGGCGGCGGCTCGCCGAGGCACTCTTGCAGCGCCCCCTCGCACTCCGACGGATCGATCCCCTGCTCGAGGCACTGCTGGAAATGCCAGTGGCACTCGTCCGGCGCCGGCGGCTGGCCCAGGCACTCCTGCAACTGCGCCTCGCACTCGGCCGGATCGATCCCCTGCTGCAGGCACCCCTCGAATTGCCACTTGCAGCCGTCGGGCGGCGGCGGCGGCTCGCCGAGGCACTCTTGCAGCGCCCCCTCGCACTCCGACGGATCGATCCCCTGCTCGAGGCACTCCTGGAAATGCCAGTGGCACTCGTCCGGCGCCGGCGGCGGCTCGCCGACGCACTGCTGCCATTGCGCCTCGCACTCGCCCGGGTCGTTGCCCTGCTCGAGGCAGATCTCGAGCTGCAGCTTGCACGCGTCCTCCGCCGGCGGCGGGCACGGGTCCGGCGGGCACAGCTGCTCGCAGACCTCGACCGGATGGCCCTGCTCGAGGCACTTCACCAGCTCGCCCTTGCAGTCGGGCGGCGGCTGAACGCACTGCTCGAACTCGGCCTTGCAGAGCGTCGGGTCGACGCCCGCCTCGAAGCAGAGCTGCAGCTGCCATTCGCAGTCCGGCGGCTCGGGCGCCGGCGGCGGCGCGCAGCCCTCGAGCAGCGGCGCGCACTCCTCGGCCGTGTGGCCCTGGTCGAGGCAGCCCACGTATTGCTGCTTGCAATCGTCGGGGGCCGGCTCGTCGTCCCCGTCTTTCTCCTCGAGGTCGACCTTCACGTCGCAGCCGGTGGGGACCAGCACGGTGAACACCGTGCACGAGAACAGGAGGCCGAGTCGGCGCAGCAGGGGCAGTGTAGTCATTTCAACGTCCTTCTTGCGATGCGTTCGCACGGTGAGTGGCCCGGCCCGGGCCGCGATTACAGCCGACCCTCACGAATTGTGATTCACGGCGGCTGACAATCGGGCGGGCCGATGAACACGTCGTCCACGCTCCAGCCCGCGATCGGCGGCAGCCCCGGCTCCGGGTGGTGATGACAAAAACGAACCATCAGCCCGGGGTTGCGAAAGGGCGTGATGTCGATCGCGTGCGGCGTCCACTCGGGATCCTCGAACGGCTCGTTCTTGCTCTCGAACACCGCCAACCATTCCTTGCCGGTCCACACATCGACGCGCGCGCTCGCTGGCAGCCGCGGCGGCAGCGGCACGAGCGAGATCTGACTCCAGTAGTGCAGCAGGAGCGGCTCCGGCCCCTCCTGCAGCTCGATCGGCGGGCTGGTGAGGCAGGCGTCCATCGGCAACGGCTCGTCCGGCAAGCACCCGCCGATCGCGGCGCCCGCGAGCATGTTGTCGTCGCCGGGGCTGTGATCCTCGGCCGGATCCTCGAGCCCGTTGAAGGCGCACGCGGAGGGCTTCGCCGGGCCGATCATCCACGGCGGATCGGTCAGCCACGTCCCGGGATCGGTGAAATCGGCGAACAGGATCGGCAGCCCCGGCTTGCCGAAGCACTGACCCCCGGCGCAAAAATCATCGAAGGTGCAGCCGAGCCCGTCGTCGCACGGCGCGCCGTCCTCGAGCAGCTCGATCGCACAGTTGCCGGAGGCCGGGTTGCAGAAGCCCTGCTGGCACGCGCCGCCGTGCCCGCTGCAATCGCGCGGCACCCCGGTGCATGCGCCGGCGATGCATACGTTGGCCTCGGTGCAGAGGTCGCCGTCGTCGCACTTGATGCCCTCGAGCTCGACGTAAGAGCACTGCCCGCCGTCGCACTGCGGCTGGCGACACGGCTCGTCCGGACAATCCTCGGCGACCCGGCACTGCAGCGGCGGTCGGCACAGCCCGGCCTCGCACAGCCCGCCGGCGCAGTCCCACGGCCCGGAGCACTGCTGCCCCGGCCCGCACGGCGGACACACCGGCCCGCCGCAGTCGAGGTCGGTCTCGGCCCCGTTGATGATTCCGTCGAAGCACGGCTCGACCGGCGCCGGCGGCGGCTCGGAGAGCGCCGTATCTGTCCCCGAGGACATGGTCTCCGAGACGGCCTCGGTGGCGCTGGCGCTGTCGACGAACTCGTAAGTCACCGGTCGACAGCCCGCGAGCGCCCATCCTGCGAGGATCACCCGCAGCGCACAGAGCCTCATCCTCATGGCTCGCCCTCGAGCACGCGGGCCGCCTGGTGGCGATGCACGCCGTTCGGAAAGTCGGCCGCGTAATCGCGCCAGCAGGCCGCGCGTTGGCCCTCCTCGGCCCGGCGGCACAGGCCCGCGCGCGCGTCGTCGGCGTAGCGCCCGCGCGGGAATTGGCGCAAGTAACTGCGCCACAGCGCGACCTCCTCGTCGCCGCCGTGGCGCTGGCGCGCGAGCGAGAACAGATCGCCGTAGGCCAGGTCGGCCGCGCGCGAGCCCGGCGCGAGCGCGGCGATCTCCCGGTACAGCGCCTCGGCCCCGGCGAGGTCGCCCGCCTCCCAGCTCGCCTCGGCCTCGGCGTCGAGCCGCCGCAGCCGGTCCGCCCGCGACTCGCCCCGCGCTCGCGCGGCCGCCTTTTCGGGCTGGCCCTTTGGACCTGTCTCTTCAACCATGGTCTTCGGGTCATGCTCGACGGCCGGCGCGACCTCGACGGGCGCCTCGGGCTCCGGCGCGCTCGCCGGCCGCACCCGCTCGACGCTCTTCGGCGCGGGCGCGACCTCGTGGCGGGGCGGCGACGCCTGGTCGTGAAACGGCGCCTGCAGGGCCGTGTCGGGCCCGCCCTGCCCGCGGGTCAGCAGCGGGCGAGCACCGAACGCCAGGCCCGCCACCGCCGCCGCCGCCGCCAACCACATCCACGGCCGCGTCGCCGCTCGCCTGGCCTTCGGGACAGGTACTGGCGGCGGCCCGGCTGCGCGCACGGCCGCACAATCGGCGTCGATCTCCGCTCGCGCCGCTACCAGCAGCGCCGCGAATTCGGCCTGCTCGCGCGCCGGCACCCGCCCGCTCGGATCGCCGCGCAGCTGCGCCACCGGGGCCAGCGCGCGCACCTCGACCAGCGCGCCGGCCGGCACCCGCCTCGGGTCGCGCGCGTGGGCCTCGGCGACCACCGCGGCGAAGTCGGGCGCGAGCTCGCGACGCATCGCCCGGGCCAGGTCGTCGGCCGCCGCTTCGACGAGGACATCGAGGTCCTTCACGTCGGCTCCTCCTCCTGCGGCGGGAGCACGCCCCACTCCACCAATTGTTTGCGGATCCGCTGACGCGCCCGGCTGGCCCGCACGGCCAGGTTGCCAGGCGAGATCGCAAGCTGCTCCGCGGCCTCCTCGGGGCTCAGGCCCTCGAGGTCGCGCAGCACGAAGGCGACGCGCAGGTGGTCCGGCAAGCCCTCGAGCGCAGCGTAGAGCGCCCGCA
The DNA here is from genome assembly GCF_028368995.1 of Nannocystis bainbridge. GTDB lineage: Bacteria > Myxococcota_A > Polyangia > Nannocystales > Nannocystaceae > Nannocystis > Nannocystis bainbridge. The sequence continues at coordinate 3,989,903 of NZ_JAQNDL010000001.1, forward strand.
CGCGCTGGCGCTGGTGGAGCGCCCCGTCGAGCGGCTGCACGCCGGCGCCGAGCGAGTGCATCACCTCGAGCCGCGCGTGCGCCTTGGCGGTGCTGCGCTGCGATCGCCAGTGATTGCGCACCACGTTGATCGCCACGCCGTGCAGCCAGGTCGACAGCTGCGAGCGACCGTCGAACGCGGCGATCTTCAGCAGCGCCTGGACGAACGTCTCCTGCACCAATTCTTCGCTCAGGCCGGCGTCGCCGGTCAGCGCGCGGACGTGGCGATAGACCCGCTCGTAGTGGTCCTGGTAGAGCCGCGACCACGCGCTCATCTCCCCGGCCTTGGCCCGCTGGACCAATTGTTCGGTGCTCGCCCGCTGCGGCGGGGCGGCGGGCGAGGTCGGGCCCGGGAGAGAGGGCACCGGCCGGAGGTGACTGCCAGGGGTCATGCGCTCGGACCGGTGAGCCGCGCGAGCGGCCCCCAGATTACAACCAATCGCAAAAACACCGATGCGGACCCCCTGCGGGCCGCATACGCGCGCTCAGGGAGCGTTGACGCCGCGCAGCGCGGCCGCGTGGGTGGCCACGCCGATCGCCGCCGGCGCGCCCCACAGGATGTTGCCGCGGAAGCCGATGTAGAACATCCCCGCCGCCGGCGTGCGCGCGCGCTCGGGCACGTCCTCGCGCGCCAGCGGGCTGTCGAACTGGCCGCCGAGCACGATCGCCCCGAAGCCGCCGAGGCCGATGCCGACGTCGGCGACGAAGCCGATCGGGCTGCGCACGTTGTCGAACCGCCCGTCGGGCTTCTGGATGCCGGCGACCTTGAACGCCAGGCCGCTCGAGAACTCGATCGTCGGCGACCAGCGGGTCCGCTTGAACCAGTAGCGGCCGGCGAAGCCGACGTTGCCCCACACATCTTTGCTGTCGCTGGCGATGATGCCGCCCTTGGGGCCGAGCGACACGCGGGTGTACTTGAACGACCCGCGCGACTCGACCAGCGTCGGGATGCTGACCCACACGTCGTATTGCACGCGGGCCGAGCTCCACCGGTAAAGGTCGCCCGGCGAGGTCACGTCGCCCTGGCGCACGCGGTAGGCGTAGCCCGAGGTCGCCTGCACCTCGACCACCAGGCCGCAGGTCGGGTCGGCGATCAGGCAGCGCCAGCGCGACCGCCGTTCGCTGGCCGGCGGGCTCGCCTCGAGCCCGTGACGCGCGCGCAGCTGCTGCATGTCGGTCGTGCTGTAGAACGGCGGGCCCTGCTGCTCTGCCGGCGCGGGCGTGGCGGCGTCGGCCGGCGGTGCCGCGGTCTCGGCCACCGGCACCGGCACCGGCGGCTCGATCGGCGCCGCGGGCACGGCCCCGGTCGCGGCCGGGTCCCAGGCCGGCAAGGCCTTCGGCGCCTGCACCGGCGGCGCGCTCGTCTCAGTCCCGGCCGGCGTCGTCGCCGTCGCGGTGGCGCTCGTGGTCGTCGTCGTCGTGCCGGTCGAGGTCGTGGTCGTCGTCGTGCTCGTCGAGCTCGGCGTCTGCACCGGCGGCGGCGCGCTCGTCGGCGTCTGCACCGGCGGCTGCGCGAGCGTCAGCGAGATGGCCCAAAAGGCAGGTAGGAGCGCGCTCATTGCATCGCTCCTCCGGCCAGCAGGCCGAGCAAGACGAGGCCGATCGCCGGCAACGCGGGGATGGCGTGGGCGCGGAAGCCCGTGATCACGCGGGTGTCGCCGTCGAGGAAATCACCGCTGACGAACAGCCCGCCCCAGCCGCCCCAGCCGGCCGCGACCTCGAGGTGCGTGCCGTTGTACCAGCCGGCGTACGTGAGCACCGACGAGCGGACCACGCCGACGGTCAGGTCGATGTGGAAGGCGTTGCGCTTCTGGCTCAGCCACAGCTGATTGACGAGACCGAAGCGATACGAGGACGTGTGCGGGGTCGTCTGCAGCACCTCGTCGGGCGCGTCGACGATGGAGCCGGTGTTGGCCATCACGCCGGTGCCGCGCGACCAGCTGGCGATCAGCCCGACCGACCACGGGTTCCAGCGCTTGCGCGCCAGCATCACCGGGCGCACCGTGAAGCCGCCGCGGAAGTTGTAGTGGGCGTATGGCAGGTCGACGCCGCGGTCACCGGCGATGCCGTTGATGCCGACGCCGACATCGACGCTGGCGATCAGGGCCGAGCGACACTGCGAGTCCTCGACGAAGCAGAACGCGCCCTGGCCGACGGAGAAGCGCGGCGGTGCGGCCGGCGGCGGCCCGCTGGCGAAGTTCGACTCGCTCGCGGCCACGGGCGCGAAAAACGGCCCGTGCTCGGGGGCAGGACCCGAGGGCGCGGGGGCGGGCGCCTGAACCAGGGCGAGCAGGAGGACGGCCGTAGTCACCGAAAGGACCCCCAGAATGCAGAACTCGCGCGAGACTTACAACCCACCCGCGATCGGACCTGCAGCGAGCGGCCCGGGCGGGTCCTGGGCACCCCAGCCACAATTCGCGCAGGTCACGCAGACCCGACGAGGGCCGCGAAGCGGCGGGCGGGCGTCAGTCGCCGGCCAGGCGATCGGCCCCGCGGGCGATCGCCTTGCCGATCGACACGCCGAGCAGCTCTTCGGCGTCGCGCTGGGCCGCCTCCCACGCCGGCGCGACGTCGGCGATGAGCTTCATGCCCTTCTCGGTGATCTGGATCTCGTGCGAGCGCGCGTCGTCGATGTCGGCCAGCTTGAGCCAGCCGCTGTTGCACATGCGCTCGACGTTGCGGCTGACCGTCGAAGCGTCCATGTGCATGCGCACCGACAGCTCGTTCGGCGTCAACCCCTGCGTCTGCATCACCACGACCAGCGTGTTGAGCTGGGCGATGCGCAGCTCGAAGGGTCGCAGCGCGTCGTCGTAGAGCTTGCTGATCGCGCGGTTGATGATGCGCAAGCGATACGCCGTGCACTCATCCATGATGCGCGCCGCAATATCACTCACCTGCTTCGTCGCCCGCCGGCCACCCATCGCCGCGACATTGTATAGGAGAGGAATCGCGGGTCAACCGGCGCATATCGAGCGCGAACGGTCGTTCGCGAGCGGAGGCGCGACATCGCTACATGTCCCGAGGGACAGAACGAGGGCGCGGGCTCGCGCCTTTGGCCGCAGACAGGCACTTGGCTGCTCGCGCCGACCGCCGCTCGAGCGACCTCCGCAGGCGCGTCGACGGCTCGTTCGCGGCGCGCGTGCGATGACTCCGAGGGTCGACATTGTGCGCACCGATCTCTCCGCGCGCGTTCGACATCCGGCGCGGCGAAAACGAGGACGCGCCCACGACCTCACCCGTCTGTTCCTCTCCAAAAAAGAGAGCGCGAGCGGAATAAACGCGGAGCACCGAGACGACGACGCGCGTCGATCGCCGACTTCGACACCTCCGTGCGCGCCGGGGAATCGTGAGTCGGCGCGACCGGTCGCTCGTCGACGTCTCCGGGCGGCGCGCTCGCCGGACCGATCGCGTAACTTGACGACCTGTCCCGAAGAACAGGCGCGCCTGCGTATGCTCGAGCGGGTGCGCCGTCTCCGAGACGGTCGGTGCTGCGCGACGATCGAGATCCTCGCCGTCGCGCCGGGTGCTCGATGTTCGCCGGTCCCATCGCCCTGCTCAGCCCGGTCGTCGCCTCGCTGGCGCCCCCGGCATCCGCGATCGCCGCCGGTTTTGGTTGACGGCGTTCGGCCGCGATCGGCAATGCCGGCCGCAGACAGCCCGCCGCCGACCTGCCGCAAGGTCAGCCCCGGCCCACGCGCTTGCCGGACTCGGCAACAAGCCCCTGGCGGGGCCGCCTCACCGAGACGCCCCCGGCAACGACACTGGGCCTCCCGCGACCGCGGTCGCCTGCCCGGAAACTTGGACGCTGGCGCGCCTGCCGGTATGACCGGGCCAGCCGCTTGAGCACCGCCGCCGCACCGCCCGACCCGTCTTCGGGGCCCTCCGGGTCGGAGCCTTCGACGCGGCGCGGCGGCACCGTCGCGTGGACCGCCTCGACCTACTTCGGCGAGGGCTTGCCGTGGTCGATCCTCCACCAGGTCGCGGCCGAGTTCTTCACCGCCGCCGGCCTGCCCGCGCGCGAGGTCGGCTTCACCTCGGCGCTGCACTTCACCTCGAGCCTCAAGTTCGTGTGGAGCCCGATCGTCGACCTGATCGGCACCCTGCGCCAGTGGATCGTCGCCACCCAGTTCGGCCTCGGCGTGCTGATGGCCGTGCTCGCCGTGTTCGCCCACAACATGGCCTCGGGGACAGGTTCCGGCACCGCCGCCATCTGGGTGGTGCTGATCGTCATCGGCCTGTTCAGCGCCACCCACGACATCGCCTGCGACGGCTACTACATGACCGCGCTCGGCCGCGCCGACCAGGCCCGCTACACCGGCATTCGCGTGGCCGCCTTCCGCGTGGCGATGCTCGTCGGCTCGTCCGGCCTGGTGTTCCTCGGCGGTCGCGTCCACTGGCTGGCCGGCTTCGGCGTCGGCGCCGTGCTCATGGTCGGGCTCGCCGTGGCTCACCGCGTGTGGTTGCCGCAGATCGGCGCCGTGCGCCCGGTCTCGGCCTCCAGCGGCGACAAGGCGGCCGACTGGCGGGCCCGCCTCGCCCACGTGCGCGGCGCCTACTTCAGCTTCCTGCTGCAGCCGCGGGCCCTCGTCGTCCTGCTGTTCCTCCTCAGCTTCAAGCTGGGCGACGCGCTGATGTTCGGCATGTCGAAGGTGCTGTTCCGCGAGCTCGGCATCAGCACCCCCGACCGCGGCGTCCTCAACGGCTTCGGCACCGCCGCCAGCATCGCCGGCGCCATGCTCGGCGGGCTATGGGTCGCGCGCGTCGGCCTGCGGCGCGCGCTGCTGCCGATCGCCCTGATCATGGCCGGCACCTTGCCGCTCTACCTGCTGCTCGCCGCCCCGCGCCTGCCCGCCGACGTCATGCTCGGCTTCGGCGCCCCGCTGAGCCTCGCGCACACGCTGTCGCCGCCGCTGTGGCACGTCGGCACCATCCTCGTCATCGAGCAGCTGTGCGGCGGCCTCGCCACCGCTGCCCAGACGATCTTCATCATGAGCCGCTGCCACCCCGATCACAAGGCGGCTCACTTCGCGTTCGCGACTGCCATCTATTCGCTCGCGCAGACCATCTCGGGCACCTACAGCGGCTTCCTCTACGAGGCCCACGGCCCCATCGTCTACTTCTCGATCGCCGCCGTCGCCTGCATCCCCTGCCTGGTGCTGATCCCGTTCCTCCGCCAAGATCGTTGAACCCGCATGGATCGCGTCGCTCGTAGCGCCTTTGACGTCGCCCGTCAGCGGGTCGGCCGCGTGCTCGCGCCGCTGGTCTTCTTCATCATCCTCGTCGCCCCCACCGGCCTGCCCGCGCCGGCCCACCGCCTGGCCGCGATCTTCGCCGCCACCGTGGTCCTGTGGGTGTGCGAGGCCGTGCCGCTCGGCGCCGCCGCGCTGATCGCCCCGGCGCTGGCGGTGGCGATGGACGTCACCCCCGCGGCCAAGGCGTTCGCCCCGTTCGCCAGCCCGCTGATCTTCCTGTTCCTCGGCGGCTTCATGCTCGCGCTCGGACTCAGCGAGCAGGGGCTCGACCGCCGGGCCGCGCTGTGGCTGCTCGCGCGCGACTGGGTCCGCGGCTCGCCCGCGCGGGCGCGCACGGCCGTCGGCCTCGGCGCGTTCGCCTGCTCGATGTGGATCTCCAACACCGCGACCACTGCGATGTTGATCCCCGTCGCGCTCGGCCTGTGCGCGGCGATCCGCGGCGTCGCCCGCCCCGAAGACCAGCCCAAGTTCGACCGCTACGCCGAGGGCATGCTGCTGACCCTCACCTATGCTTGCTCGATCGGCGGCATCGCCACCCCGATCGGCACGGCGCCCAACGTCATCGCCCTCGATTTCCTCGAGCGGCAGGCCGGCATCCAGCTCGATTTCTTCCAGTGGATCAGCTTCGGCTTGCCGACCGGCCTCGTCACTCTGGCGATCGCCCTCGTCTACGCCCACCGCCGCTTCCCCTCGCCGGTCGATCGGCTCGACGGACTCACCGTCGAGGTCCGCGAGCAGCTGCGCGCGCTCGGGCCGCTGTCGGCGGGCGAGCGGCGGGCCGCCGGCGTGTTCCTGCTGGCGGTGCTCGGCTGGCTGCTGCCGTCGATCCTCAAGGTCACTCTCGGCGCCGCCCACCCGGCCGCGCAGTGGGCCGACCGCTGCCTGCAGGAGGGCGTCGTCGCCACCCTCGCCGGCGTGCTGCTGTGCATCGTCCCCGGCGGCCGCCAGGCGGGCGTCCCGGTGCTGCCGTGGGACAAGGCGATGAAGCTCGACTGGTCGACGCTCTACCTGCTCGGCGGCGGCTTCTCGCTCGGCGCGATGATGTTCGACACCGGCCTCGCCGAGGCGCTCGCGCGCGGCTTCCTGGCCATCGCCGGTCCGCTCGCCAGCTCGCCGTTCGGCCTGCTCGCGACCGCCACCTTCCTCGTGCTGTGGCTGACCGAGGTCACAAGCAACGTCGCCACCACCAGCATGATGGTCCCGGTGCTGATCGCCATCGCCCAGGCGGCCGGCATCGACCCGCTGCCGACCACCCTGTGCGTCACCATGGCCGCCAGCTTCGCCTTCACCCTGCCGGTCTCGACCCCGCCGAACGCCATCGCCTACGGCACGGGTCTCATCCGCATCCAGTCGATGATCCGCTTCGGGATCGTGCTCGACCTGCTGGGTTACTTGGTGCTGATCGCGTGCGGGGCGCTCTTGCTGCCGGCTCTCGGCCTCGGGCTCTGAGAGCGGCCGAGCGGCACTCGCACCGTGAAGCGCGAGCCCATCTCGTGCTCGCTCTCGACGGTGATCGTCCCGCCCATCGCCACGACGAAGCCGCGGGCCAGCGCCAGGCCCAGGCCCGAGCCGCCGAAGCGCTTCCGCAGCGAGCTGTCGGCCTGGTAGAACGCCTCGAACAGGCGGCCCTGCTGCTCGGGCTTGATGCCGATGCCGGTGTCGTGGACCACGAATTCGGCCTGACCGTCGTCGGCGATCCGCACCGCCAGGCCGACCTCGCCGAGCTCGGTGAACTTGCAGGCGTTGCTGAGCAAGCCCTGCAGCACCTGGCGCACCCGCTCCTGGTCGCCGAACAGCGCCGCGTCCTGGTCTTCGGGCCAGACCAGCGCCACGCCCCGGCGCAGCTGCGGCAGCACCGTCGCCTGCAGCGTGCGCAGCAGGCTCGCCAGCGAGAACACGTCCTCGCGCAGCTCGACCCGCTGGGCCTCGATGCGCGACAGGTCGAGCACGTCGGCGACCAGCCGCAGCAGCTGCTGGCCGGCCAGCTGGATCCGCTGGAGATCGTCGCGCATCTCGTCCGGCGTCGCCTCGCCCAGCTCGTCGAGCATCAGCTCGCTGTAGCCGAAGATCGCGTTCAGCGGCGTGCGCAGCTCGAGGCTCAGGTTGGCGATGAACGAGCTCTTGGCGGCCGTCAGGTGCTCCGCCAGCAGCTCCGCCGCCTGCAGCTGGGCCGCCTGCCGGCGCAGCCGATCGGCCAGCATGTTGGCGTCCTGGATCGCCGTCTGCATCGTCTTCATCACCACCAGCATCTCGGTGGTCGGGTCGTGCAGCGCGAAGTCCCGCAGCATCAGCCCGGACGCCGCGACCTGCCCCAGCTCGGTCAGCCACGGCGTGCCGACGAACAGCGCCCCGCCGTCGACCTCGACGATCTCTCCGCGCAGGCGCAGCTCGAGGTCGCGGACCTGCAGCAGCACCACCGAGTCGCGGCGGGCCAGCAGCGCCTTCAGCGACAGCTCGTCCAGGACCGGGCGGTCGATCACGAACCACTCGTCGAACGGCCGCCCCGTCACGTCCGCCGCCATCACTCGCCGCAGCGAGCGCCCGAGGTCGAGGATCCGCATCTCCTCGTCGAGGTGGATCGAGAACGGGAACAGCCGCTCACATTGCTCGCGCAGAAGCAACAGCATGGTCAGGCCGCCGCCGGTTGGAGTTCGAGACGGAACAGGTCGAAGCCGCCGCGTTCGCGGCCGTGCACGTGCTCGACCGCGATCTCCTCGGCGAAGGTGCGCGCCAGGCCCTTCAGCAGCCCGATCACCATCGGCGCCAGGCCCTCGCGGCTCGAGTGATACTCGAGCAAGAGCACCTGCGGCCCGGCGTCGCGGACCACGAAGCTCGGCGGCCGCAGCTTGGCGAACGTCAGGCCGACGCGCGCGTGCATGTTGTCGAGGTTGGTCACGAATTCGCGCAGCGTCGCGCCGAACATCGGCAGCAGCTCACCATAACCGTGGCGCGCGGTGAAGAGGATCCAGTGCTCGCCGACCGCCTCGAGCAGCACCGCCGTCGGCGCCCCGAGCACCTCGCTGGCCGCGGCGACCAGCTTGTACGTGACCTCGTCGGGGTAGGACTCCATCGCCACGAAGCCCGGCGCCTGCACCCCGGCGCGCGCCTGGATCTGCGCCCACGTCAGCTCGCCGTAGTGCGAGCACACCAGATCCTCGACCGCCTTGTTGACGAGACCGTACATCCTGTCGCCTCCGCGGACGCACCGGCGCCCCGCTCGAGTGTCGGTCAAACACGGGCCCCGGGGCAACGCGGGGACGGGCGGGGTGACACGGAGCGAATGTCGCGCCGGGACTCACACCGCGATCGCGCGGACCGTCACCAAAGGACCCTCGGGGAACCCTTCGCCCCGCAGGTCGACCTCGCCCTCGATGTGCCACAGGTTCTCCTCTTCGGGGTCGACGAGCACCTGCGTGACCCGCCAGCGCTGGTCGGCGACCGCCTCGATGCGGGTGTACTTGGGGAACCGGGCCCCGTGGTCGAAGCGCAGCGTCGGGTACTCGGCGTAGTAGTCCGCCATCGCCTGGGCGAAGCGCTGCGGGGTCCAGGGGTCGTCGGGGTCGGCGCGCGTGCCGACCGCCGCGACCTCGTAGTCGCGTTCGGCGAGCGCGCGGACCAGCGCGTGCATCTCCGCGCGCACGCGCGCCGCGAACGCCTTGGGATCGGCCGACAGATCGCGCGGCCCGACGGGCGCGGCTTCGCCCTCGACCGCCGGCGGGTGCAGCATGCGCTCCCACTCTTGCAAGAGGCTGGTGTCGACGTACTCGAACATCGCCCGCAAGAAGCCGATCACGTCGTGCACCTCGTCGGTCTTGGCCGCGTCGGGCACCGTCTGCACCAGCAGCTTGTAGGCCTGCATCAAGTAGCGCAGCAGCACGCCCTCGCTGCGCTGCAGCCCGTACTCCTTGACGTAGTCGTTGAACGCGACGTAGCGCTCGACCATGTCGCGGACCACCGACTTCGGGCGGATGTTCTCTTGCCCGACCCACGGGTGGATCGCGGTGAACTCGTTGAAGGTGTCGTAGATGAAGTCGGCCAGCGGCTTCGGGTACGACACCTTCTCGAGCTCGGCCATGCGCTCCTCGTACTCGACGCCGGCCGCCTTGAGCTCGCCGATCTTCTCCGAGCGGGCGCGGTGCTCCTGCGCCTGCAGCACCACCTGCGGGTTCTCGAGCAGCGACTCGACCAGCGACACCACGTCGAGCGCGTAGGTCGGCGAGTCCAGCGGCACGCGGCCGAGCGTGTCGAGCAGGTACAGCGACAGCGTGTGGTGGAGCGAGAAGTCCTTCTGCAGGTGCTCGTCGAGCCGGACTGCCCGGCCGCCGCCGCCGTCCTTGCGCGCGTCGAGCGGCACCAGCTTGACGATGCCCGCCTTGCGCAGCGCCCGGAACAGCGTCGCCGCCTCGCGCCGGTGGCGGGTCTTGGCCCGCCCCTCGTCGTGCGCCGCCGCGATCAGCTCGATCAGCCGGCGGTAGCCGCCGCCCCACGCGTTGGTGTTGGCCGGCGACTGGATCAGGCTCAAGATCATCCCGAACGACACCACGAACCGCGACTGCAGCGGCTCCGGTTCGCGGTCGATGAGCTTCTCGAAGGTCGACTTGTCCCAGGGGACATATCCCCGCTCGGGCGGCTGCCTGCGCACGAACTTCTTCTTCTTCGTGTCGGCCGCCGCCTTGGCCTCGAGCTTCTTGTTCTCGATCACGTGCTCCGGCGCCTGACAGACCACGAAGCCCTGGTCGTCGAAGCCCTTGCGCCCGGCCCGCCCGGCGATCTGCTTGAAGTCGCGGGCCCCGAGGATCCGCGTCTGCTCGCCGTCGTACTTGCAGAGCTTGGTGAACAGCACCGTGCGGATCGGGATGTTGACCCCGACCCCGAGCGTATCGGTGCCGCAGATCACCCGCAGCTTGCCCTGCTGCGCCAGCTTCTCGACCAGCAGGCGGTACTTCGGCAGCAGCCCCGCGTGGTGGACCCCGACGCCGTGCTTGAGGTAGCCCTGGATCTCCTTGCCGTACGGCGTGTCGAAGCGGAACCCCGCCATCGCCTCGGCGATCGCCGCCTTCTCCTCGCGCGAGCACAGGTTCGTGCTCATCAGGTTCTGCGCCTCCTCGGCGGCCTCGCGCTGGGTGAAGCTGACGATGTAGATCGGCGCGCGCCCGCGGTCGAGCAGGTAGCCGATCGTCTCGTGCAGCGGCGTCTCGCGGTACTCGAAGTCGAGCGGCACCGGCCGGACCGCCGAGCGGACCACCGCGACGTCCTGCTTCGTCAGCCGCTTGAGCCCCTCCTCGACCTTGGTCGTGTCGCCGAGCGTCGCCGACATCAAAAGGAAGGTCGTGTACGGCAGCGACAGCAGCGGGATCTGCCACGCCATCCCGCGGTCGCGGTCGCCGTAGTAGTGGAACTCGTCGAGCACCGCGTCGTCGACCGGCGCCGCCCGCCCGTCGCGCAGCGCCATGTTGGCGAGGATCTCCGCGGTGCAGCACAGGATCGGCGCGTCGCGGTTGACGCTCGCGTCGCCGGTCATCATGCCGACGCGGTCGGGCCCGAAGTCGCGGCACAGGGCGAAGAACTTCTCGCTGACCAGCGCCTTGATCGGGCTCGTGTACACGCTCCGGCGCCGGCGGGCCACCGCCGCCAGGTGCATCGCCGTCGCCACCAGCGACTTGCCCGAGCCGGTCGGCGTGTTGAGCACCACGTGCTTGCCGCCGAGGATCTCGAGGATCGCCTCCTCCTGCGCCGGGTACAGCTCGAGCCCCGTCTCGGTGACCCAATCGAGGAAGCACTCGAGGATCGCGTCCGACGAGGTGCTCTTGTCGGGGTGCTCGATCAGCTTGGCCGCGAACTCCCGCAGCGTGCGGGACCCGGCGCCGATGTCGTCGACCGCGCTCACTGCGGCAAGATCTCGCCGGCGAGCGGGTAAGAGGGGCGGATGTCGACCGGGATGTTGCCCAGCTTGTCGAGCGCGGCCTGCAGCAGCGGCGTGATCTTGCCGTACTCCTCGAGCAGCTTGTCGGCCGCCGCCTTGTCGCCGCTGTGCTGGATCAGGCAGATGTCGCGCACCAGCTCGGAGATCGCCGTCTCGAGCTTGGCGAGGTCGACCTTGAACTTGCCGCTCGAGCTCTCGGGCATCACGGCCCCGGCCGCGAGGAAGCGGTTCAGCTGCAGCGCCGCCCCGCGCCCGTGCGCCTCGGCCACGCCGAAGCGGGCGCTGCGGAACAGCCCGGCGAAGTACGACAGCAGCACCTTGTCCTTCAGCTCGGCCGCGAGCTCGCCCTTCTCGATCATGTAGAGCACGTTGTAAGCGCCCATCACGTCGGCCTTGGCCTCCTCGAGCGGCGAATAGCTGGCCTCGAGCGCGACCCGGACGTCGACCTTGGCGGCCTTCTTGCCGTCCTTGTCCTTGGCCGCGTCGCCGCCGACGAACGCCGGCCCGAGGCTGTGCGACAGCTCGTGGAACAGCACCTGCAGGAAGAACGCCTCGCCCGACAGCGACGCGACGTGATCGGCGTGCAGCACCTCGTTGCCGATCGGGCGCATGATCGCCTCGAATTTGGTCTGGATCAGGTTGCGCAGCAGGACCTTCTTGGCGCCCTTCTCGGCCCGGACGCGCTCGTCGTTGGGCAGGTTGAACGCGATCGTCTGCACCGACTTGCGCGCGTCGCCGGCCGAGAACACCAGGTCGACCACGCGGATCGGGCTCTCGCTGCCGCGCTTCGTCTTGATGTCGTCGGGGATCGGCAGGTGCTGCTCCATCTCCGGCAGGTACTTCTTGTACTTGGCCAGCTCGGCCGAGGCCTTGGGGTCGCTGACGGTGACGAAGGCCTCGAACGCGGCCTTGAGCCCGAGCAGCTCGTCCTCGTAGGTCTCGTAGGGCCCGATGGTGATCTCGACCAGGCTGTCGAGGTCCATCCAGTCCTTGTCCGACTGATAATAGTCGTCGGAGCGGAACGCCTGCGCGCGCGAGCGCAGGAACTTCGTCAGCGACCGATTCTTCGTCAGCTTGGCCGCGTCCTCGAGCGCCTTGGCGGCCGGGCCCAACCACTCGCCGTACTCGGCGCTGTAGGGCCGCGCCTCGAGCTTGTCACCGACGCGGGCGATCACCGTGGTCAGGCTCTCGAACGCCGCCCTGTCCTCCGGGTGATCGGCGACCCACTTCTTGAAGGCGTCGGCGCTGAGGTCCTCGGGATAAAAACCACCGCCCGCGGGGTGCGGCTGCGTGGTCGCGAACGGGGCGTAGTGCGCCTGTCGGTCCCACGGCCCGCGCATCACCGTGAAGTAGTCGAGCTTGATGACCCCGAGCTCGCTGGTGTCCTTCTCGAGCTCCGCCCGCAGCGCCGGGTTGCCGGCCCACGCCTGGCGGTCGAAGATCGGGTCCATCAGCCGCGCCGCCTCGATCAGCTTGTCGAGCGCCGCCTTCTCCGCCGGCGGCAGCGCCGACACGTCGGTCGTCAGCGGCGAAGTCACGAACTGATCGATCTTCGCGCGCAGCAGCTCGGCCTGGGTCGGCGGCTTCACCTCCGGCTGCTTCGGCGCCGGCTTCGCCGGCTTGGCCGGCTTCACCGCCTCGTCCTCGGCCTCCTCCGCCGGGGCCCTGTCGCTCTTGCTCACGTCGGGGTTCTGGCACGCGGCGAGCGCGAGCGCCACGAAGATGGTCGAGCGGACAGGCGGCATGGGGCCGCAGGATACACTTCGCGCCCCGCCCCGTCGAGCGCACCCCAGCGACTCGTCAGCGACTTCTCGGGCCACGCGCGCCGCCCGTCGTGCGCGCAGCGGGTACGCCGGCGTCGCTGTTACTCGGACTTCGCCCCGTCGAGCGCGCGCCACAGGAACGGCAGCGACACGTCGAGGCGGTAGCTGGTATTCGAATGGTCGTCGGGGAACTCCTCGTACGTGTGCGCGATGCCCAGCGCGCTCAGCCGCCGCACCAGCGCGCGCGCGCCGAAGTGGGCCATGTATTGATCGCGCGAGCCGGCGTCGATGAAGAGCCCGTGCAGCCGCCGCAGGTTGGCCTGCACCTCCGGCGCCTCGACCATGCGCAGCGGGTCCCAGCGCAGCCAGCGGGCCCACGCCTCGGCGTCGAGCTCGCACGTGTGCGGGTCGACCGGCAAGCGCACGCCCATGAACGCGGAGGGGTCGGGGTCGTAGGTGGCCGCCATCGCCAACAGCATCAGCGGCAGGTGATCGCCGCCGCCCCACTTCGGCGCCGCCGCGAACGCTTTTAAAAAGCCCTCGACCCCGCCGTGGCGCTGCAGCGCCGTCAGCAGCTTGGGGAAATCTGGCCGATAGACCAGGTCGAAGTTGCAGTCGCCGGCGTGACAGCCGACCGCCCCCCACACGTCGGCGCGGCGCATGCCGTGGACCAGCGCCCCGTAGCCCCCGCTCGAGTGGCCGAACAGCGCCCGCCCCGCGCGCCCGGGCTCGATCCGGAACTCCCGCTCGAGCCGCCGCGGCAGGTCCTCGGCCAAGAAATCCTCCCACAGCCCGAGCGCGCTCGAGTTGATGTACTGATTGCCACCGAGCGCCGTGAAGCAATCGGGGAACACGCCGATCACCGGCCCCATCGCCCCGCTGGCGATCAGCCGATCGAGCCGCTGCGGCATCGACTCGCCGAACCCGGTCCACCCGAGCCGCTTGAGCCCCGAGCTGCTGTACCCCGCCAGATCGACGAAGATCGGGTAGCGCTCGTGCCCGCGCTCGTAGCCCTCGGGCAAGTACACCGCGACCGCCCGCGACGGCGGATCGCCGACCACGTTGGCCGCCAGCGCCGGCGAATCGATCTCGAGATGGACGGTGGTGCCGCGCGGCTGAGCGTAGTTGTGGATCGGCATGTCGTTGCGCGCGGGAGCATACACCGCTCGGCTCGCGGCTCCGCCCGCCCGCTCGCGCTCGTCCGCGCAGCGAGCCCGTAGGCCGCGCACGGCCGCGCCACGCCCCGGAGCCGCGGTTGACAAGCTTCCGACGATCATGAGACCGTTTGCGCGATGTCGCGCATTCAGGCCCTGCTGCCCGCCGCCCTGCTGCTGACCGGCTGCGTCGCACCTGGCCTGAAGTACATCCCGATGACCTCTTCGTCCACGGGCGACAGCGACTCGACGACCACCACCGATGGTGAGAGCAGCTCGACGAGCGGCCCGATCATGACGACCACCGAGGACGAGGGCACCGGCGCCGCGTCGCACTCCGGCACGACCTCGACCGGCACCGAGCCCGATACGAGTAGCACCACCATGACCACCGACGACGGCAACCCCGTGTGCGGCGACGGCGTCGTCGACGGCGACGAGGAGTGCGACGACGGCAACGACGTCGCGGGCGACCGCTGCCACGCCTGCGCCAAGAACCGCTGGATCTTCGCCACGGCCGCGCTTCACAACGACCCCACCTGGGGCGGCGTCGAGGGTGCCGACAGCCTGTGCCGGCAATACGCGCTCCAGAGCGGCCGCGCCGACGACTCGTGGAAGACCTTCATCGCCTGGATGTCCGACGCCGACCACGACGTGCGCGACCGCCTCTACCCGGGCCGCGGCCGCTACGTGCGCACCGACGGCGTCGTCGTCGTCGCCTCGGTCGAGCAGTTCTTCTCGGGCTCGATCGACGCCCCGATCAACGTCGACGAGCACGACAACCAGGACCTTTTTGGCGCCGTCGTCACCGGCACCAAACCCGACGGTACGGCCGCACCTGGCACGCATTGCGAGAACTGGACCGTGGAGAAGCTCTCCGACTTCTCAGCCCACATCGGCTTCGTCACGGAGACCGACGAGCGCTGGACGATGGAACCCGATCCCCAATTCAATCCCGTGCGCTGCATCGGCCTCAACGCCCGATTCTATTGCATCGAGGGTGAATG
Source organism: Nannocystis bainbridge (assembly GCF_028368995.1). GTDB lineage: Bacteria > Myxococcota_A > Polyangia > Nannocystales > Nannocystaceae > Nannocystis > Nannocystis bainbridge. Next base: position 4,005,040 of record NZ_JAQNDL010000001.1, read on the forward strand.
AACATGCGACCCGAAATTTTCCTCGTCGGACTGGCGACCGTATTCATGGCAACAGCATGCACCGACGACCCGCTGGTCTCGATGCCAGCCTCGGACGGAGGGAGCGGTTCGCAGACCTCCTTCGAGCCGCCGTCTTCCACGTCCGAGACCACCGCGGAGCCACCGATCACCAGTACCCTCCCGACGACGGGCTCCGCCTCGACTGGCGAGCTCACCGCAACCAGCGGGCCTGACGGCTCGATCTGCGGCGACGGCGTCGTCGGCGAAGAGGAGCAGTGCGACCTCGGCGAGGCCAACGCCAACGCGGGCGCTTGCACGCTCGAGTGCAAGCTCGCCTCGTGCGGCGACGGCCTCGTCCAGGAGGGCATCGAGCAGTGCGACTTCGGCCTCGGCAACGACGACTCCTACGATGGCTGCCTCGATTGTGCCTTCGGCCCTCGATGCGGCGACGGGCTGCTCCAGGCCGAGCATGAGATTTGCGACCGGGGCGCTCTCAACGGCACGGGCGTCACGGACGACGAGCTCGCCCCGTGCTCCCTCGTCTGTGGGTACTTTGGTCGATTGCTTTTCATCACCAGCCAGCAGTACTCGGGCAACCTCGGCGGTGTCTCTGGCGCCGACCTGAAGTGCCAGGCCGCTGCTGCGGCTGCCGGCTTGGAGCACGCCCATACCTACCGCGCCTGGCTGAGCGACAATTTTCAGGCTCCAGAGACTCGCTTCGACCAGTGGGAACTGCCGGGAGTACCCGTCATCCTCCCCGGCGGAGTCGTCGTCGCCGACGACTTGGCCGACCTGGTCGGCAATGGCCCGCACACGGGAATCGCCCGCACCGAGCTCGGCGATTCTGTGTTCAACCGGCCAGTATGGACCAATACATCGGCGTTCGGCGAGATCTTCAGCATCGATGATCACTGCGAGAACTGGCTCGCCGCCGACATCATGCTGGTGGCCCGTCGCGGCTTCAACGCGCTTGTCCTCGAGCAAGGCGTCGACTGGGACCTCTGGCGAGCCGAACGCTGGTGGACCAGCTTCGAGACCTCGCAGTGCAAGCAGCTCGCCCACCTCTACTGCATCGACGACGGCTTCGTCCTCGAGCAAGAGCGCTGAGCCCGAGCCGCATCGGTCCGCGACGCTCGCCCCCTCTGCGTCGCGGTGAGAATCAGCCACCCGACCGGGCCTCGCGAGGTCTGCGGCCCCGCCGAATCCTCCAACGGGCAGAGCAAGCACAGCCGCGGCCGCGGCTCCTCGACGCTTCGCCCTCGCTTCGCCGCGGATCCCCGGCGTTGAACGTCGCTTGGGAGGCTCTCGCCCCGCTCGCCCGTCATTTTTTCCTCCCCCACGCGACCCGACTCACGTCCCGGTCTGTCCCGCTCGCAGCTTCCGCGGTTTACCCTCGCGCCGCTCCTCATGGCGCGCACACCTCGGCTCACCCGTTCGCCTGCTCGAGAGCTGCGGCTCGGCGTCAAGTTGCGGGTCATCTACGCCGACACCGACCAGATGGGCGTCGTTTACCACGGCACCTACGCGCGCTACCTCGAGGCGGCGCGGGTCGAGTACATGCGGGACGCCGGGCAGACCTACGCCGACGTCGAGGCCGCCGGGTTCGCCTTGCCGCTGACCGACCTGCAGATCAGCTACCTCTCGCCGGCGCGTTACGACGACATCCTCTCGATCATGGTCGGCGTCGTCGAGATCGGCTACGCGCGGCTCATCCTCGGCTACCAGGTGCTCGTCGCTGCTGGCGATCGCAAGGGCCTGGAGCAGCCGTTGACCCTCGCCTTCGCCGAGACTTGCCACTGTTGCATCGCCCGCGCCGATGGGCGCCCGGCGCGTTTTCCTGGCCCGCTGCGGGCCGCCCTCGCCAACCTGGCCCCCGAGCCAGAAGGAGACGACTGACATGGACCGCACCCTCGTGCTCGAGTACACCCGCGTCACCGAGGCCGCCGCGATCGCCGCCTCGACCATGATCGGTCGGGGCGACCGCAACGGCGCCGACGCGGCCGCCGTCAAGGCCATGCGCGAGGCGTTCGAGCGCGTCGCGGCGCGCGGCACCATCGTCATCGGCGAGGGCGAGCGCGACGAGGCGCCCATGCTCTACATCGGCGAGAAGGTCGGCCCCTCCGACCCTTCGCTGCCCGAGGTCGACATCGCCGTCGACCCGCTCGAGGGCACCAACCTGTGCGCCAACGGCTTGCCCGGGGCGATCACCGTGCTCGCCGTCACCGACCGCGGCCTGCTCCTCAACGCCCCTGACTGCTACATGATGAAGATCGCCTGCGGCCCCGAGGGTCGCGGCAAGATCTCGCTGTCGAAGTCGCCGCGCGACAACCTCTACACCCTCGCCGCCGCCAAGGGTCGCCGGCCCGACGAGCTCACCGTCGTCGTGCTCGACCGGCCGCGCCACGAGAACCTCGTCACCGAGCTGCGTGAGGCCGGCGCTCGCATTCACTTGATCACCGACGGCGACGTCGCCCCCGTGGTCGCCACCTGCATCCCCAAGAGCGGCATCGACATGGTGTACGGCATCGGCGGCGCGCCCGAGGGCGTGCTCGGGGCTGCGGCGATCCACTGCATGGGCGGCGAGTTCATCGGCAAGCTGGTGTTCCGCTCCGACGACGAGCGTCAGCGGGCGATCGCCATGGGGCACAAAGACCCCGACCGCGTGTTCGGCGTCGAGGATCTGGTCCGGGGCGACGTCATCTTCGTCGCCACCGGCGTCACCGGGGGCCCCCTGCTGAAAGGTGTGCGACGAATCGGTGATCGCATGCACCTGCAAAGCCTGGCCATCCGCAGCAAGACTGGCACAATACGGTGGGTCGACACCTCGGTCGACGCACTCCGCTTCCTGAGCGAGCACTGAGCCACATGTCCTTCAAGACCTGTCTCTTCGTCACCGCCCTGGCCCTGCCCGGGCTCCTCCTCGGCTGCGGCGACCCGGCCCCGGGGGGCACCACGGGCGGGACCGACGACACGACCGACACCGGCTCGTCGAGCGGCCCCGGCACCAGCCTCACCGAGCCGACCACCACCGAATCGGTGATGACCTCGGACACCCTCACCACGAACACCACGGACGTGCCCGATGGTTGTGGCGACGGCGTGAAGAACGGCGAAGAGAGCGACATCGACTGCGGCGGCACCTGCAGCCCGTGCGGCGGCGGCCTCGCCTGCGACGAGGACGTCGACTGCAGCTCGGACAACTGCGACGCCGGGACCTGCGTGGCGCTGCCCGCCAGCTGCATGCAGCTGCTCGACGCCAAGCCCGACCTGCCGAGCGGCACCTACCCGCTCGACCCTGACGGCGACGGCACCGCGGCCGATTTCTACTGCGACATGGACCCCGAGAGCCCCGGCTGGACGCAGGTGTTCGCGGCCGGCGGCGAGGGCACCTGGACCCCCGAGGTCGAGGGCGCCTGCGGCGACCTCGGCGCCATGATGGGCCCGTTCGGCATGGGCGACGTGCTCCTGCTCGCCACCACCGCCGCCGCCGTCCCGCACAAGCAGCTGCGCGTGGTCGCCGAGGCGGTCGTGATGGACTCGTGGGACGCCTTCAACGGCGAGCAGCTGCTCATCAAGCTCGACGACGTCGACATCTTCTCGCACCTGTGCGACTCGGCCTCGCCGTTCAGCTGCAACCAGGACGAGGACGCCTGCGGCAGCGGCGGCGTCGGCGACGGCGTGTTGCCGATCGCCACCGACCCGGCCACGCACGAGGGCGACGCCATCGCCCTCAGCTTCACCAGCAACCTCGACGAGCCCATCGAAGACGAGTCGTGGGGCATCCGCGACGTCGCGGTGTTCGTCAAGTAGCGCCCGCGTGACCCACTTTTTCTTCTGCGTCTGCCAGCTCGGCGCCGAGCCGGCCGTCAAGGTCGAGCTCGCCACGCTGCGCCCCGAGCTCCGCTTCGCCTACAGCCGGCCGGGCCTCGTCACCTTCAAGTCGCCCGGGCCGGTGGCCCCCGACGCCCCGCTGCCGGCCGTGTTCGTGCGCGCCTTCGGGGCCTCGCTCGGCCCGGCCGACAGCCCCGAGCAGGTGTTCACAATGCTCTCCGGGACATGTCCCGAAGGCCAGCCAATTCGCCTGCACGTGTGGGAGCGCGACGTCACCCGCCCCGGCGAGGAGCCGCCCGGCTTCCGCTACGGCCCGCGCGCCGCCGAGGTCCGCGCCGCGCTGACGGCCGCCTGGCCCGCGCAGCGCCATCCGCTGCTCGCGGGCGAGGTCGCCGAGCCTGGCGATCGCGTGCTCGACGTCATCGTCGCCGAGGGCGAGCCGTGGTGGATCGGCCATCACGTCCACGGCCCCGGCCACTCCCCGTTGCCCGGCGGGCGGATCGCCGTCGACATGCCGCCCGAGGCCCCGTCGCGCGCCTATCGCAAGCTCGAGGAGGCGCTGATCTGGTCCGGCGCCCCGGTGCGCGCCGGCGACGTCGCGGTCGAGATCGGCAGCGCCCCCGGCGGCGCCAGTTATGCCCTGCTGCGCCGCGGCGTCACCGTCTACGGCATCGACCCGGCGCTGATGGACCCGGTCGTGCTCGATTACCGCGGCGAAAGTCCGGCCGACAATCGCTTCATTCACTTGCACCGCCCGATGAGCCTGGTCCAGCGCGCCGACCTCCCGGCCGCGCTGCACTGGGTGCTGATGGACGTGAACCTCGCCCCGCAGGTCGCCCTCATCACCGCCCGCCGCCTCGCCGCCCGGCCTCGCCACGCGCTTCACGGTGTTCTCCTCACTCTCAAGCTCGACGACTGGCGCGCCGTCCGGCACGTGCCCCGCCTGCTCGCCTCGATCAGCGCCATGGGCATGGAAGAGGTCAAGGCCACGCAGCTGCCCAGCAATCGCATGGAGCTGTTCGTCTGCGGCCTGACCCGCGCCGGCCTCCAGCGCCTCACCGGCCACTGACTTCGTCGCTTCGTCGGCGCGGGTGTGGTGTATTTTCCGCGCATGCGCAGCCACGTTCGTCACCTCGTCGTCGCCCTCGCGCTCGCGGGCGGCGCCGGTTGTACGGCCTCCGCCTCGTTGAACGTATCGACCCCGCCGACCCGCGGCTCGGCCGAGCCGTCGATCGCCCGCGCCTCGGTGACGATCGTGCGCCACGGCGACAAGCTCGACTACGAGAACGGCGAGATCGAGTTCGAGACCGGCTCGGCCGCGCTGGTGGGCGGCGGCACCGACGACATCCTCGACCGCTACGCCGCCGTCCTCAAGCAGTACCCCGAGCTGAAGATCCGGGTCGAGGGTCACACCGACAGCCGCGGCAGCACCAAGTCCAACCAGGAGCTGTCGGATCTGCGCGCCAAGTCGATCCGCAACGCGCTGATCCGCCGCGGCGTCGCCAGCGAGCGCCTCGACGCCCGCGGCTTCGGCGAGAGCCAGCCCGAGCGCGTCGAGCCTGCCGGCTGTCGCAACCGCTCGGAGGACACCGTCGCCGACGACAAGCTCGCCGAGTGCAAGGAGATCTGGACCGCCAACCGCCGCGCCGGCTTCATCGTCACCGAGGGCGGGGGCAGCTTGCCCGCCGACGGCACGGTCGCCGACGCGCCCGAGCCCGCACCTGTCCCTTCGGGCAGCCCCGGCAAGAAGCACCCCGACTGGGCCCTGCGCATGTTCGGCGGCTACTCGCTGAGGTACCCGGGCGACGGCTTCCACGGCGGCCACTTCGGCATCGGCGTGCACGCCTCGCAGCGGTTCGGCGCGCGCCAGCGCGGCTACATCGGCGGCGGCCCGCGCCTGCACTACCGCGGCGTCCGTGGCCGCGAGACCGGCCTCGCCGGCTACGACTTCGCCACCCACTACATCGGCCCCGAGGGCAACCTCCTGGTCGGCGGCGGCAACGACCGCATCGTCGGCCTGTTCTCGTTCCGCCTCGGCCTCGGCGTCGGCATCACCCACGGCTCGGCCAGCGGCGTCGGCTTCGCCGGCTGGATGCTCGGCGGCCCGATGGTGCTCGGCAAGATCAACGAGCGCTGGAGCCTCGGCGGTCACGCCGAGTTCGGCATGATCGGGGGCATCGGCGCGGTCGCGTTCGCCACCGAGATCGGCCTCAACGTCGCCTGGCACTTCGGCCGTGGCCGCCGCAAGGGCCTCTGACGGCCTGTTTCATGCGACGCGTGCGGACGCCGAAGCGCTTGAACCATCCGGCTGCATCGACCGATACTCCCCCGCGCATGGCCACCCACGTCTGCGTGAAATTGCTCCTCCTGCTCTCGCTCGCCGCCGTCGCGTGTGACGACAAGGGCTCGTCGGGCGCCCCGAGCCCGGGCGACAAGGCGGCCGTCTCGCCGCGCCGGGCCCTCTTCAACAAGGCTGCGGCGGCCTTCCCCGCCGGGGACCTCGCCGCCTGCACGACGCCGGTCGAGAAGCCGCTTCGGCTGGTGCTCCGCGGCCAGGGCGGTTCAGGCATCCCCCAGACGTGCGGTTCGACCGGGTTCGGCGAGGAAGAGGCGTGGTCCAACTACCGCGACGGCGCGGGCGACTGGCAGGAGAAGAAGATCGAGGAGACGACCAAACTCGTGCTCTTCCAGCTGAAGAGCGAGAAGCTCCCGCAGGCGGCCGGCACCGTGCTGGTCCCGGGCGTCGTCGAGGGTCGGGCCGTCGTGTTCGACGACGAGGGCGCTCCGACCTGTCAGGTCGCCATCCGCGCCGAGGGCCCGTCGCAAGCCTGGACGGACCGGTCGAACGACAACAAGGACGCGAACCGGGGCCTCTGCAGCGAGCTCTCGCAGGCGGTCACGAAGGCCCTCGCGACCCCCGGGGCCGCACCGCCAGCGCCCGCCGACGGCTCCGCTCCTGCACCCGCCGCGAAGTGACGCGACCGACGTCGCGCGCCGCATTTGCCCCGCCACTCGAGGCGGGCCGCGGGCGATCTACCGCGGCGTCACCACGAGCGACGCCACCAGCGACCTCGCCGTCGCGTCGGTCACCGGCGCCGCGAGGCTCACCGCGCGCTCGGCGGGGAGCGCCAGCGGCGTGGTCGGCACGCCGTCGAGCATCGCCTCGACGATCGCGCTGACGGCCAGCCCGAGCACGATCCTGCCCTCCGTCGGCGCCAGCTCGATGGCGCTCGACGGCTCGGCCGGAAGCAGCGACCGGAGCACCAGCGGTTCGGCGAGCCTCGCCTGCTCCGACGTCTCCGGGGTCGTCAGCGCGACCGCGCCGAAGTCCCCCGCATCGACCACGATCTGCTTCGATACCGCCAGGCTCCACCGCTCGAGCGCGACGGCGGCCGCGATCGTCGCGTGACCGAAGAACCGGACCACCCGGCTCGCCGACGCCAGCCCCGCGGCCTCCAGCGCCTCCGCGGTCGCCGTCGCCCGCTGCGCGTCGTCGAGCTCGCCCCATTTCTGAGTCGAGAGCAGCGGCCGCTGCAGGTCGACCTCATGCAATCGCCGGAGGAGGTCCACCCCGTCGTGGATGTCCCCGAGAATCTCCGCGGCCGCGGGCAGACCGGCCTGAGCCGGCCCATCCGCCACGAGGGCCTGCCACAGCGCCTCGAACCGCGCGTGCGCGGCCGCGAGGAGCCGCTGCCGCGCCAGCGCGCTCATCGTGTGCGTCGTCCGCACCAGCACGGTCGCCAGCAACCTCCGCCACACCTGCGCGAACTGGGTTGCGGCGCTCGCGTGCGCGGGCGGGGCCTCGGCCTCGAGGGCCTGCAGGCGGTGCAGATAGGCCTGCCCCGTCTTCCGCCCCTGATAGATGGTCGCGAGCAGCAGCTCGCGCGCGCTTCGGTCCCGGATGGACGCCGTGCGGACGGCCCACAGCTCGTGATTCGTCACGCCCCATACGATGGCGCTCAACTCCTCCGCGCTCGGATCGTCCTTGATGAGGCTCGGCAATAGGCCCCTCCGACGCCGACGCTCGAATGTCCACAGTCGAGCCGCCCACGTCCAAAAAAAATGTCGGCCCGCAAGCTATCACCAAGCCGCGAGCGAATGCGCCTATTTCGCGCCGCCGGCCGTGAGCTTCATCCGCGAACTGCAGGCGCTTGTTTCCGCGAATGTGGGCAGTCGGCGAGCGCCCTATCGGGCGCTGCCCCTCACCCCAATGGGCGCTGCGGCCGCGGGCGCGCAATCGCCAGAGGCCGGGGCGAGACCCGCGCCTGGCGATGGTATCCCCCGGACCGACGTGGAGCACGCACGAGACCGCGCCCTACTGACGCCGTCATCGCTCCGGGAGGACCTGCAGCTCGAGCAGGATCTGCCGCAACACCTCGACCCGCCCCGGCTCAAGCGGACGCAGCGGCGCGCGCAGCGGCCCGACGCGCGTGCCCATCAGCTCCAGCGCCGCCGCGATCGTGCGCGGCAGCCCGTGCGCGACGATGAACTGCAGGAACGGCAGCTGCCGGTAAAACGATCGCCGCGCCGCCTCGAGGTCCCCGCGCGCGACCGCCTCCCACAGCTCGACGTTCAGCCGCGGGATCACGTGCGGCGCGGCGGTGCACCAGCCGCGCGCCCCGGCTACCAGCGCCGCCAGCGCCAGCGGATTGCTGCCGTTGTAAAACGCGACTTGCTCGCCGCACAGTTGCACGAGGCGGTGCATGCGATGCACGTCGCCGGTGCTCTCCTTGACCATCGTGACGTTGTCGATCTGCAGCAGCCGCGCGAGCGTCTCGGGCCCGAGGTCGAGGCCGCCGGTCGCGGGGTTGTTGTAGACGGCGATCGGGATCGAGATCGCCCGCGCGACGGCCTCGAAGTGGCCGACGATCTCGTCGTCGGTGAGCTTCCAGTAGCTCAGCGGGATGACCATCACCGCGCTGGCCCCGACCTGCTCGGCGTGCCGCGCGTGGTGGACCGTGCGCTCGGTCGTCAGGCTCGAGACGCCGACCAGCGTCGGCACCCGCCCGGCGGCCCGCTTCACCACCGTCTCGGCGACCGCCTCGCGCTCGTCGTCCGTCAGATACGGCAGCACCCCGGTGCTGCCGAGCGGCGCCAGCGCGTGCACCCCCGCGGCCAGCATGTCGTCGACGATGCGCGTCAGCAGCCGCTCGTCGACCCGCCCCGAGTCCGTGAACGGCGTGATCGGGTACGCGACGATCCCCCGCAGCGGCGCGCTCATCGGCCCCCCCCTTCGGCCTCGTGATCGACGTCGAACAGCCGGTCGCCGCGATCGGGCACCTCCTCGCGCAGCGCCACGCCGCCCATGTTCTGCAGCATCGGCGCGTTCTCGCAGGCGAGGTAGCGCGCGCGGCCCGTGCCCGTGTTGACGTGGTTGTGCCAGGCCCACACCGGCACGTACACCGCGTCGCCCTGCTTCCACGCCACGCGCCGGCCGCCGATGTACGAGTAGCCCTCGCCCTCGAGGATGTAGACCAGCGTCTCGTAGGTGTGGCGGTGGCGGTTGGACGATTGGCCCGCGTCGAGCCAGCCGATCGTCATGCTGATCGCGTGCGACGGCAGGTCGACGAAGAACACCGGGTGCTTCCTCGCCTTCGAGTAGTCGCTCTGCTGCCCGTCGGCCTCGACCGCGGGGTGGGCCAGCCGCTCGGGCATCACGACCCGCGGCCGCGGGGGTGTCTTGTCGAAGTCCGCCGAGTGATATCTGTCGGTCATGTCTCTGCTCCTTGCGTCTCCACAGAGGTAGCGCGACACTGGACCCGTGACAGGAGCCAGAACCGACATACCCACGGGTCCAGATCGCCGGCCGTGGCGCTTCGATCTGGTGCTCGACAATTCCGCCGCGGTGCCGCGCCAGACCCAGCTGGCGCGCGCGCTGGTGGCGGAGATCCAGCGCGGCCGCCTGGCGCCCGGGTCGTTCCTGCCGGGCAGCCGCACGCTGGCGGCGCAGGTCGGCGTCAACCGCAAGGTGGTGGTCGCGGCGACCGACGAGCTGGTGGCGCAGGGCTGGCTCGAGGCCCTGCCGGCGCGGGGCATCCGCGTGGCGCTGGACCTGCCGACGTCGCCCGTCGGCGACGCCCAGGCGCGACGCTCACGAGCCCCTCGGCCGACCCCACGGCCGGCCGTGCACATGCGGATCGGCGACGGCGTCCCGGACGCGCGCATCGCCCCGGTCGACGCCCTGGCTCGCGCGCAGCGGCGGGCGCTCCGCTCGCTGGCCCGCAGCGCCGGGCTCGGCTACGGCGACCCCGCCGGCGACCCGGTGCTGCGCGACGTCCTCGCAACATTCGTCAACCAGGCCCGCGGCCTCGCCTGCACGCGCGACGAGCTGGTGCTCACCCGCGGCAGCCAGGGCGCCCTCGCCCTGTTCGCGCTCGCGGTCCTGCGACCGGGCGACGTCGTCGCCGTCGAGCACCCCGGCTACGCCCCGGCCTGGCGGGCCTTCGAGCTCGCCGGCGCGTCGGTGCTGCACATCGGCGTCGACCAGGACGGCCTGCGCACCGACCTGCTCGAGGCCGCGGCGAAGCGGCTGCGCGGGCGCCTGAAGGCGGTCTACGTCACCCCGCATCATCAATATCCGACCACCGTGACGCTGTCGCCGGAGCGGCGCATGCACCTGCGCCAGCTCTGCGACTCCTATGATTGTACCATCGTCGAGGACGACTACGATTACGAGTACCAATTCGACGGTGCCCCACGCCTGCCGCTGTCCGCCGCTTCGTTCGCCGGCCCGTCGTGCGTCTACGTCGCCTCGCTGTCCAAGCTGCTGGCCCCGGCGGTGCGGCTCGGCTACGTCATCGCCAGCAGGCCGATCGCCCAGCGCCTGCAAGCGACCCGCGAGTGCCTCGATCGCCAGGGCGACGTCGTGCTCGAGCGCGCCGTCGCCGAGCTCATCGAGGACGATGAGCTCCAGCGCCACGCCCGGCGCGCCCGCCAGCTCTACGTCCAACGCCGCGACCACCTGCTGCAGCGCTTCGCCGCCAGCCCGCTGCTGGCCGCCAACTTCGCCTGCGAGCCCCCGAGCGGCGGCCTCGCGCTGTGGGTCCGCCTGCACGGCGCGACCCGCCTCGACGACCTGGTCGCGCGCGCGCTGGTCCGTGGCCTCGCGCTCGCCCCCGGCGCGACCCACCTGGCTCACGGCTCCATCGAGGCGTTCCGCTTCGGCTTCGCCGCCCACACGCCCGAGGAGCTGACCGCGATCTGCGACACCCTCGAGGCGTGCGTCACCCGGCCGGCGCGACGCAGCAGCAAGCCGCGCTGAAGTTCAAAGAGCCGCCGCCGCGGGCCCGAACAGCTTACAAAACGCCCGCAGCGCCGCGGCATGAAAGATCGTGCTGTGCCGCTCCTCGGGCATCGGCTCGTGGTGCCAGCGCACGCCCGGCACGGCCGCCTGGCCCAGCGCCCCGACGATCGCCTGCACGCCCTCCTGCATGTCGCGCTCGTCGGAGGTCGCCACGTACAGCGTGCGCGGCGGCTGCCCCGGCTGCTGCAGCCGCGCGGCCGCCTCCCGCGCCAGCGCTCCGCGGTCCCACCACACGCTCGGATCGATCGCCACGTAGGTGTCGAACAGCGCCGGCTCGACAAAGAACGTCTCCATCACGAACAGCCCCGCCAGCGACTCGCCCACGATCGCCGTCTCCCCGGTGATGCGATGGCGCTGCTGGATCTGCGGCATCAGCTCCTCGCGCAGGAACCTGCGGAACGCCGCCGACCCGCCGACCCGCGGCGCGATCTTGCGGTCCTCCGGATCGCTCGTCGGCCCCGTCAGATCGCGGCGCCGCTCGGTGTTCTCGATCCCCACCACCAAAAACGGCCGCATCGTCCCGTTGCCCGTCAAGACCTGCACGATCCCCGTGATGTGGTGAAAATCCTCCTGCATCCCCCCGTCCGGCATGTAAAGCACCGGCAGCGGCGGCCCTTCGGGCCCGTGCCCCGGCGGCGTGTAGATGTTGATCCGCCGCGTCTCTCCCAGCACCTGCGAATCGATCGTGATCGACCGCCCGATCACCAGCTCGCCCGGCGCCGCCGCCTCGTCCGTCCGCCCCGCCGCGCACCCAGACAGCAGCAGAATCAGCGCAATCACCCGCCTCATCCAGGCCGGGGGCGAGCGGCGAGCCGGACACGCGAGCACGCGCGCACGCTACCACCCCCTCGCGGCCTCATCCACCCCCAGCGACGTCGCGCGGGGACGACAGCCTGTCGACCCCGCGCGAACCTCCTCTGTTGCGTCAGAGCGGCTTCAGATCCCGTCATCGTCGACGAAGTCGTACACCGCGCATTCGTCGTCGCACTGGACCGTGCAGGTTTGATCGGTCCCGCCCAGCACGGTCAGGATGTCGGAGATCTCGGTGGTCGGCACGTTGCAGCGGCTCGCGCAGACCTCGCGGGGTTGGTTCTCGTTGGCGCAGTTGAGCACGCAGATGCAGTCCGGGTCGTTTTGGCACGACGAGTACGCGCCGCAACAGCCGGTCTTGATGCACACGTCACAATCGGTGTCGTCGGCGTCCACGGCACAGACCGCCACTGCGTCGTCGTCGTCGTCCTCCGCGAGCGCACAGCCCAGCACCAGCGCCCCCATCATCAGGCCCGCGTGAAAGCGTCGCTTGTATTGAAAGAACATCACTCGCACTCCTTCTCGTCTGCTGCGAGGGCGGCGCGGCGCCCTCGGGAATGTCACGAGTCTGGGCACGACCCGAATCACGCGCCGCCGCGCTCGGGTCTCGCGGATCAGGCTCAGGCCGCCGCGGACGCGTCGTGCTCCGGCTCCGGCGGCCCCGCGGCCCCGATTGTGCTCACCGTCACAGTATAGACATTCGCCGCGGGCGGCCCGCAAGAGCCCGTCACTCTATCCAATCATCGCGTCCCCCGCCTGGCCCGCACGAGCGCTGCGACCTGCACGGGCCGCTGCTGTGCGCCCCTACCCGCCGCCGTCCGTCGACAGCCGGGCTCTTGCGGGCGAGCGGCAGTCCCATGATTGTGCCGTCCGCCCGTCACGACCTGTCCCTGCGGACAGCTAGATCGCCTTGCTCATCGGCACGAACGTGATCGTCAGCCCGTCGCGCAGCGGCACCTCCAGCGGCGCCGTCCCCTCGTAGCCCAGCGCCGCGTACAGCCGCACCCCTGGCAGCGTCGCCATCAGCTCCACCCGATGGAAGCCGGCGGCGCGGGCTTCATCCTCGCAGCGGGTCAGGATCGCGCGCCCGAGCCCACGGCGGGCCCACCCCGGATCGACAAAGAATGCCCGGATCCTCGCCGCCTCGCGCTTCGGGTCGAGGCGCTCCGCCTCGCGCCCCGGCTGGTCGTCGCCGCCGAACAGCGTGCGGCGGAAGCTCCAGCCACCGCACGCCACCGGCGCGCCCTCGGCCTCGGCGACGAAGTACGTCCTGTCCGCGATCAGCTGCGTGTCGACCCCGAACGCCGAGCCCAGCGCCGCCTCGATCTGCGCCGGCGAGTAGTCCTCGCGTTGCAGCCCGCGCGCCGATGCGGCGATCAGCTCGCGCAGCGCCGGGATGTCGTCGAGGGTGGCGAGGCGGAGCGTCGGGCTCATGGGCCCGATCTTGCTTCAACGCCCGCGCGTCTGCACAACGATTTCACGCCCCGAGCCGCTTGAGCTCCCCGAACTTGCCGACCCGCAGCAGCACCCCGTGCTGCGCCAGCATGTCGACGAACTTCGGCCCGTCGACCAGCTTGAGGTTCGGCTCCCCGTGGGCCGCGCCGATCGCCTGCGGCGAGAACTCCGAGGTCGTCACCAGCAGCGCCTCCGCGAATTGTTGCCGGCGGTACGCCCCCAGCAGCTCGTCGACGAAGCGGCGCCCGACCGGCGCCGCGTAGCGCTTGGCCTGCACGGCGATCCGCGAGCGATGGCCCCACGCGTCGATGTGCGCCGCCACCACGTCGACCCCGCCGTCGAGCGGACCGCCGCGCTCCTCGACGTCGACGTAGCCCATCGCCTTGAGCAGCTCGGCCACGATCGCCTCGAACTTGCGCGGCTCGACCCCCATCAGCCACTGCAGCGTCTGCTGCTTCACCAGCGCGTTGTGGCGGGCCACCAGCGCCTCGATCTGCGGCGCCGGGTCGCCGAGCTCGAGCTGCCCCGCCGGCGTCGCGTCCGGCCCCTGAATGTAGCGACGCCACTTGATCAGCGTGTGCGCCCGTCGCTCCGCCGTCGTCCGCGACAGCCCCGTCATCACCTCGAGCCGGCGCGTCAGCGTCGTCAGGTCGAGCGCCTCGCCGGCGAAGAACGACGCGAACGGTCGCAGCGCCCGCGCCAGCCCGACCGCCTCCGCGAACACCTGTCGCTCCTCGCGCGAGCCCTCGCCCGTGGCCAGCAGCCGCTGTCCGAGCGACGTCACCAGCAGCTCGCCGCGCGCATTGAACTCCACCGCCCCGAGGATCACCGCCGCCTGTCGGTAGTAGAGGAAGTGTCGCCGGTCGACATCGAGCAGCTCGAGCAGCATGCCCGCGTGTTCGATGCCGTCGCGCACCGCCGCCACCAGCTGCCGGATGTTGCTCAGGCGATCGGCCTGCGGCACGTCCAGGGTGCGGTGCAGGCGATCGACGCGGGCCGTCTCCTGCTTTTCAAGCTTCACCACGCGCCGACCATCCCACGCCGCCAGCCCCTTGGGTACTGCTTTTTCGGCCAGATCGGCCGCGGCCCGGGGCGTTGTGGGCACTCGAAGGTACCCGCGGGGAATGACGGCACTCGAGGTCGTCGCAATGAGCGTATCCGCCCCGGAGTCTCGCACGCCCTCCGCCGGCCGCCCCGGGCCCTTCGCCGGCCTCCCCTTCCATGCAGCCCCGGGCGACCTCGGCCGCAAACGCAGCGAGGCGCCCCGCAGGAGCGCCTCGCCACGCTTCGAGCCCGCCGCGATCAGGCCGCCGCGGCCTGCTTGCGCCGACGGAAGCCGACCAGCACCAGCAGCATCGGCCACGCCGCCGTCGCGTTGGTCTCGCTCGAGCAGGCGCAACCACTCGCGTCGCCCTCGCCTTCGCCGGCGGTCGCCGCATCGGCGCCGGTCGAAGCGTCGTCGGTCCCACCGCTCGCTGAAGACGCCGAAGTCGTCGGCCCGTCGCCGGTGATGCCACCAGTGCTGCCGTTCGACTCGCCCTCCGACTCGCTGACGCTGCCGATGCCGGTGTCGTCGCCGCTGTCGTCGCTGGTCGGCCCGCTCGTCGGCCCGCCCGTCTCGCTGTCACTCGACGTGCCCTCGGTCGGATCGGCGGTGGTCGACGTCGTATCGCCGCCCGTCCCGGTGTCGGTCACCTCGAACGCGCCGACGTCCGGCGCCCCGTCGTCGCGCGGCACCCCGTCGTGATCGTCGACGATCTCGAACTCGGGCACCGGGAAGCCGACGTTGCGCAGCGGCGAATCGTCGGTCAGATGGAAGTCGCGCGCCGCCAGGTCGACGAACCCGAAGCTGGCAGGATCGCCGGCCATCTGGTTGCCCTCGTCGATGAACTCGGGCACCTCGCCGTTGACCGCGATCTCGCCCATGGCGGCCGCAGCGACCGCGTTGTTGCGCACGAAGCCCGGCCCGAGCGCCGCCCCGAACACCGCGATGCCCCACTCGCCCGAGTCGATCACGGTGTTGTGAGCGATCTGGATCTTCGAGCCCATGTTCAGGTTCTGATCGTTGACGTAGATGCCGGAGTCGTCGAAGTTGGCGACCACGTTGTTGTAGAGCTGGGTGTGGCCGGCGCCGAAGATGAAAAAGCCGTTGGTGGGGCCGTCGAGCAGGGTATTGCCCCAAATCTTGCAACTCGAAGCGCCGCCGACCTGCAGCCCCTGCTGCTGGTACAGCTCGCCGGCGGTGCCGACGTTCTTGATGGTGTTGCGATAGAAGTGACAGTCGACCGGCGTCACCCCGATCTGCGCCCCGTCCCAGCCGGTGTTCTCGATGATGTTGTCGTGGATCTCCGCGCCGTGGTGCTCGTGCGGGTACAGCGTCACGTCTTTGCCGTCGCAGGTGAACACGCGCCCGCCGTAGCCGGTGCTGCCGAAATAGATGCCTTCGCCCTTCACGTCGTGGATGTACATGTGGTGCAGCTTCGAGTTGTACATCACGAAATTGCCGAGGTTGGCCGTGCCGTCGCAGCGCGACTCCGTCTTCATCACCACCCCGGCGAAGCCCGCCTCGTAGACCTCCATGTGATCGATCTCGATGTCGCTGCTGAGACCGCCCACCGCCACCCCGAACGCCGAGTAGTCGGGCCCCGTCCGCGACGCCCGCACCTTGAAGCCGTACGGGATGTCGCGGTCGCCCGCGCCGGTCACCCGCAGGAAGTGCGAGCCGTCGACCGTGAGCCCGTAGCCCTTGTCGTCGTTGTCGATGTTGACCTGGCCCTCGCAGTTGCGGACCTCGATCGGCGAGCTCTCCTCGCCGACGAAGTCCTGCAGGCGCAAGAACGGCCGGTCGCCGCCGCGCACGCACACGCTGTCGCCCGGCTTCACGCCCATCTGGGCGCCGTTCACGACCTCCCCCGCCAGCTCGATCACGTGGTCGCAGTCGCACGGCGACGCCGCCTCCGCGGCCTCCGGCGTGGTCATGATCAGCGCGACGAATGGTGCGACGACGACAAAGCGATGGGTCATCCCGCGAACGTCGACCACGGCCCGCCGGCCGTCAACCAGGACCTCACCGATCCGGCGCCACCGCTAGCCCTGCGCCACGCCGTCGACGTACACCCATCGCCCGTCTTCGCGGGTGAACCGGCTGCGCTCGCGCTGCACGAAGCGGCGCCCCTCGGACTTGAGCGCCGCCTCGAACGCGACCACGCCGGTGTCATCCGCAGGCCCGCCGGCGACCGTATCGACGATGGTGAGCGACATCCCTCGCAAGCCGCGACAGTACGCGGCGAGCTGCTGGCGATCGATCGACCCGCGCGTCGCCGCGCTTGTGGTCTCGAGGAGATAGTCCACCGCCCCCTCCACATACGCCGTGTAGCGGCTGCGCATCAGATCTTCCGCGGTCTCGGCCGGCCGCGCGCCGGCGAGGAGCGGGCCGCAGCAGCTCTCGTAGGTGCGACGACCGCACGGGCAACGCCTGGACATGCGGCGCATGATGCCACACGCCGCGACGCCGCGTCGCATGAGCCCGCCGCGCTCGCTGCACCGCGCTTGTCTTCTCGCGGCGGCGGGCTAGAACTCAGGCGCCGGCGTCACCTGCCCTTCCGGACAGCCTGCGCGGCGACCCCTGCGAGGACGACCGATGAACGACGAATGGAAGCTCCCCTGGACCGGCGGCTGCCGCTGCGACCGCGTGCGGTTCCGCGTCACCACGCCGCCGCTCGTCACCAGCGCCTGTCACTGCCGCGGCTGCCAGCGCATGACCGCCGGCCCGTTCTCGATGAGCCTGATGCTGCTGTCCGAGGGCTTCACGCTGACCAGCGGCGAGCCGGCGATCGGCGGCCTGCACGGTCCGAGCCGCCACTTCTACTGCCCGCACTGCAAGTCGTGGATGTTCACCCGCCCGGACGGCATGGACCACCTCGTCATGATCCGCGCCACCATGCTCGACGACCACGCGTGGTTCGTCCCCTTCATGGAGACCGCGACCTCCGAGAAGCTGCCGTGGGTCACCACCCCGGCGAAGCACTCGTTCCCCGACCTGCCGCCGCCCGAGCAGTACGGCCCGCTCATGCAGGACTTCGCCGCTCGCGGCCCGCGCCCGCGCTGATCGCCTCGCAGCCCGCGCACCCGTCGCGCCCGCGCGAATGAACCGCGGTCGGCCCCGCGACCCCATTCGCCGCAACGACGGCGCGGCGCGCCCCTCGCCCGCGTGTCGGCCACAGTCCCCACGCGCCCGCCCCCGCGCGGGAGTATCTTGGCTCGCGAGGAGCACCGACGTCATGCGATATGCCAGGCCCAACACTCCCGACGCGAAGGTCCGCTACGAGTCGCGCTACGACAACTTCATCGGCGGCGAGTTCGTCGCCCCGGTCAAGGGGCAGTACTTCGAGAACCCGAGCCCGGTGACGGGCCAGACCTTCTGCGAGGTCGCCCGCTCGAGCGGCGAGGACATCGAGCTCGCGCTCGACGCCGCACATGGCGCGAAGGACAGGTGGGGCAAGACCCCGGCCGCCGAGCGGGCCCGCCTGCTCAACAAGATCGCCGACGTCATGGAGGCCCACCTCGAGGAGCTCGCCGTCTCGGAGACGTGGGACAACGGCAAGCCGGTCCGCGAGACCCTGGCCGCCGACCTGCCGCTGGCGATCGACCACTTCCGCTACTTCGCCGGCTGCATCCGCGCCGAGGAGGGCAGCCTCGCCGAGCTCGACGAGCACACCGTCTCGTATCACTTCAAGGAGCCGCTCGGCGTGGTCGGCCAGATCATCCCGTGGAACTTCCCGCTGCTGATGGCCGCGTGGAAGCTCGCGCCGGCGCTGGCCGCCGGCAACTGCGTGGTCCTCAAGCCGGCCGAGCAGACCCCCGCGACGATCCTCCTGTGGGCCAAGCTGGTCGGATCGATCCTCCCGCCCGGCGTCCTCAACATCGTCAACGGCTTCGGCGTCGAGGCCGGCAAGCCGCTGGCCCAGAGCCCGCGCGTGGCCAAGGTCGCGTTCACCGGCGAGACCACCACCGGCCGCCTCATCATGCAGTACGCCTCCGAGAACATCATCCCGGTGACGCTCGAGCTCGGCGGCAAGTCGCCCAACCTGTTCTTCGCCGACATCCTCGACCACGACGACGATTTCCGCTCCAAGGCGCTCGAGGGCTTCGCCATGTTCGCGCTCAACCAGGGCGAGGTCTGCACCTGCCCGTCGCGCGCGCTCATCGACAAGAAGATCTACGGCAGCTTCCTCGAGCTGGCGACCGAGCGCACCAAACAGATCGTCCAGGGCGACCCGCTCGACACCCGCACGATGATCGGCGCCCAGGCCAGCAACGACCAGCTGGAGAAGATCCTCGCCTACATCGACATCGGCAAGAAGGAGGGCGCCCGCGTGCGCACCGGCGGCGAGCGAGTGCGCCTCGGCGACGGCCTCGAGGAGGGCTACTACGTCGCGCCGACGATCTTCGAGGGCCACAACAAGATGCGGATCTTCCAGGAGGAGATCTTCGGCCCGGTGGTCTCGGTGGGCAGCTTCGACGGCTTCGACGACGCGATCGCCCAGGCCAACGATACGCTCTACGGGCTCGGCGCCGGGGTCTGGACCCGCGACGTGCACACGGCCTTCCGCGCCGGCCGCAACATCGCCGCCGGCCGCGTGTGGACCAACTGCTACCACCTGTATCCGGCCCACGCCGCGTTCGGCGGCTACAAGCAGTCGGGCATCGGGCGCGAGACCCACCGCATGATGCTGAACCACTACCAGCAGACCAAGAACCTGCTCGTCAGCTACGACCCCAAGCCGATGGGGTTCTTCTGATGGCCGCCGCGCCGCCCGCGATCGACGCCACGCCGGCCGCGCTGGCGCTGGTGGCCGCGCTGAGCGAGCGGCACGGCCCGCTGATGTTCCACCAGTCGGGCGGCTGTTGCGACGGCAGCGCGCCCATGTGCTACCCCGCCGGCGAGTTCAAGCTCGGCGCCCGCGACGTCCTGCTCGGCCACGTCGGCGGCGCCCCGTTCTACATCGGCGGCGACCAGTACGAGCGCTGGCGCCACACCCGCCTCACCCTCGACGTCGTGCGCGGCCGCGGCTCCGGCTTCTCGCTCGAGGCCCCCGAGGGCGTGCGCTTTTTGATCCGCTCCGACGTCTGCGCGGCCCCGTGATCACCGGCTGTCTCTCGCGACATGTCCTCCATGACATGTCGTGATGGACAGCTCAAACAAGCTTCTCGAGCAGCCCGCGCAGCTGGGCCTGTTCGCCGCCGCTCAGGCGGCCCAGCCGGGCCGCGAAGGCGTCGGCGAGCAGCGTCAGCCCGCGCTGCATCACCTTGCGCCCGGCCGGCGTGACCACCAGCCGGTGCTTGCGCAGGTCGGCCGCGTCGATCTCCCGCTTGAGGAAGCCCGCCGCCTCGAGCCGCTTCACGTACAGCGTCATGGTCGGCTTCGGCATCACCAGCGCCACCGCCAGCTCGGCCGGGTACGGGTGCTCGTCGACCTCCGACAGCACGAACAGCTCCTTGACCTCGAGGCCCAGCGCACCCACCTCGGCCGCCACCGTGGTGATCACGGACATCAGCAAACGGTGATTGAGCGACCACAGCCTGGCGGCGTCGATTTTCGTCATGGCTCCCCTTGCGGTCGGGTTAGTTCAGGACTAAACCAGTTCAAGGTTGAACAAGTTCGAGCCTGAACCATCTCGAACATACCAGGAGTCACGATGCCCCTCGACCATTATGTGACGCTCGGCCGCTCCGGCCTGCGCGTGAGCCCCTTCTGCCTCGGTGCGATGACCTTCGGCGAGGACCTCGGGTGGGGTTCCAGCGTCAAGGAGTCGCAGCAGATCATCGATCGCTACATCGAGCTCGGCGGCAACTTCATCGACACCGCCAACTTCTACACCAAGAGCCACTCCGAGAAGATCCTCGGCGACCACGTCGGCCGCCACGCCGCGCGCCGCGACCGCCTGGTGCTCGCCACCAAGTTCAGCGGCAACCTCTACCCGGGCGACCCCAACGGCGGCGGCTCGAGCCGCAAGTCGATCCTCGCCGCGTGCGACAATTCGCTGCGTCGCCTGCAGACCGACTACATCGACCTCTACTGGCTTCACAACTGGGACGTCCACACGCCGATCGAGGAGACGATGGCGGCGCTGGACGACCTCGTGCGCGCCGGCAAGGTCCGCTACATCGGCGTCTCCGACACCCCCGCGTGGAAGATCGCCCAGGCCAACGTGACGGCGCAGTTCCGCGGCTGGTCGGCCTTCATCGCCATGCAGATCGAGTACTCGCTGCTCGAGCGCACGGTCGAGCAAGAGCTGGTCCCGCTCGCGCTCGAGTTCGGCATCGGCATCACCCCGTGGTCGCCGCTGAAGAGCGGCGTGCTCAGCGGCAAGTACACCCGCAACGGCAACGAGAAGGCCGGCCGCGGCGCGTTCGTCGAGCCCTACCTCAACGAGAAGACCTTCGCGCTGGTCGACGTGCTGGTGGAGATCGCCCGCGCGCACGAGACCACGGTCGCCCGCGTGGCCCTGGCGTGGGTGCAGGGCCGCCCGGGCGTGACCTCGACGATCATCGGCGCGCGCCTCGTGGCCCAGCTCGAGGACAACATCAAGGCGCTCGAGGTCAAGCTGAACGCCAATGACCTGGCCCGCCTCGACGCGCTCACCAAGCCGACCTTCGGCTTCCCGCAGAGCATGCAGCCGGTGTTCCCCGCGATCCACAACGGCGGCACCACCGTCAACGGCGTGGGCGCCCCGCTGAGCCCGTTCGTCATCGGCCAGGGCGAGAAGCCCTACTGACGCGCGCGCGCTCAGTTGATCTGCCGCGCGCGCCCTTCCCAGTAGGGCGCGCGCAGCTTGAATTTCTGCAGCTTGCCGGTCGAGGTGCGCGCCAGCTCGGTGCGCAGCTCGACCGACGTCGGGCACTTGTAGTGGGCCAGGCGCTGGCGACAGTGGGCGATCAGCTCGGCCTCGCCGACCGTCGCGCCCGGCGCGAGCACCACCAGCGCCTTGACCGTCTCGCCCCACTTCTCGTCCGGCACCCCGATCACCGCCGCCTCGGCGACCGCGGGGTGTGAGCAGAGCGCGTCCTCGACCTCGATCGACGACACGTTCTCGCCGCCGCTGATGATCACGTCCTTCTTGCGGTCGGAGATCGCCAGATAGCCCTCGGCATCGACCGTCCCGCCGTCGCCGGTGTGAAACCACCCGTCTTCGAGCGCCGTCGCCGTCGCCGCCTGCTCCTGCCAGTAACCCTCGAGCACCGTGTTGCCGCGCGCCAGCACCTCGCCGTGCGCGTCGACCTCGATCTCGGTGCCCAGCGCCGGCGCGCCCGCGCGGCCCAGCTTCTCGGCCCGCTCGTGGTCCGTCAGCCCGTCCCACTCCTCGCGCGTGCGCGTGATCGTCAGCAGCGGCGAGGTCTCGGTCAGCCCGTAGATCTGGATGAACTCCCACCCGAGCTCCGACTCCACGCGCTCGATCGTCCGCGTCGGCGGCGGCGCCCCGGCACACACCACGCGCAGCTTGCCGCGCCCCGGGATCGGCCCCTGCCACCCCTGTGCCGCCGTCAGGATCGCGTTCAGCACCGCCGGCGCCCCGCACATCAGCGTGATCCCGTGCGCTGCTACCCGGCGCAAGATCTCCGCCCCGTCGACCTTGCGCAGCACGTGCTGCCGGGCCCCCAGCCCCGCCAGCGCGAACGGCATGCCCCAACCATTGCAGTGGAACATCGGCAGCGTGTGCAGGTACACGTCGCGGTCCGACACCCCCGTGTGCAGCGCGAACGTGGTCGCGTTGATCCACAGGTTGCGGTGCGTCAGCTGCACCCCCTTCGGTCGCGCCGTCGTCCCGCTCGTGTAGTTGATCGTCGCCGTCGCCCCTTCGTCGGGTTGCCAGCGCGCCGGCGCGACGTCGTGGCGCAGCAGCAGCGCGTCGCTCTCGGCCCCGAGCACGAAGCGCCGCGCGCAGCTCACCTCTGCCAGCGACGCGTCGAGCTCCGGATCGACCAGCAGCATCGAGGCCCCCGAGTGCGCGACGATGTACGCGATCTCGGCCGGGCTGAGGCGGAAGTTGATCGGCACCAGCGCGCGCCCGTGGGCCGCCACCCCGAAGAACGCCACCAGCATGCGCGCCGCGTTGTGCGACACGATCGCCACCCGCTCGCCGAACCCGACCCCCAGCGTGTCGAGCCCGGCCGCCTGCGCGCGGGCCAGCGCGGCCAGGCGGCCGTACGTCAGCGGGGCCAGCGGCGCCGCTGGTTGCATCGGTTCATCGAACACGGCGACGCGCTCGCCGTAGACCTGCTCGGCGCGGCGCATGAAGTCGAGGATCGTGAGCGGGACCAGCACTTCGAGCTCCTGCGGCGAGAGAGAGGCCGTCAGGATCGCACGAAATCACCGGCGCGGCGATCGCCTCACGCGGGCTCCCAGGCTTCGGCGTCGAGGTCGGGAAAGTAAACCTCGCAGTTGCCTGCGGGGATCCGGCTGACCCGCGCGAAGCCGAGAGAGTCGGTGAAGCCGCGCCACTCGACCCCGTCCGGTGCCACGATCCGGTAGCGCTGACCCGGGATCCCCTCGCCGTCCTCGCCGACCAGCTGGACCCCCACCCAGTGCGTCGGCGGCCCCGCTTCCACCGCCGTGGACCGGCCCTCGTTCCGCGGCTCGCCCTCGGCTTTTTTGCCCGGCGGCCCGACGACCGGCGCCTTCCAGGCTTCGGCTACTTCGCCAGGCGGCCCGGCGATCGTCGCCGCGGGCTCCCAGGCTTCGCCGTCGAGGTCGGGAAAGAACACCTGGCAGATGCCGGCCGGGATTCGGTTCACTCGCGCGACCCCGAGGGAGTCGGTGAAGCCGCGCCACTCGACCTCGTCCGGCGTGATGATCCGGTAGCGCTGCCCTGGGATCCCTTCGCCGTCCTCGCCGATCAGCTGGATCTCCACCCAGTGCGTCGGCAGCCCCGCCTCCACCGCCGTGAACCCGTCCTCGTTCGGCTGCTCGCCCTCGGCCTCCTCGCCCGGCGGCCCGATGATCGGCGCCTCGGTCGCCCCGCCGCGCGTGAGCACCAGGCGGCCCGCCACCAGCGCTCCCGCCAGGCGGCTCACCACGTCCTCGCCGGCGAAGAACTCGAGCTCGCCCGCCAGTCGCCGCAGCACCCACGCGTCGCGCGGGTCGGCGAGCAGCTGCGTCACGAAGGCCGCCGCCGCTCGCACGTCCGCGAACTCCAGCCGCGTCCCCGCCACCGGCCCTTCGCCGAACAGACGAACCTCGAGGTCGGCGACGCGGAGCGAGCGGAAGTCCACGGTGGCGCCCACGCTATCGCAGCCGCCCTGGCCCAGCAAGGCGCGCCCGCGCGCGCCCGTCCGCGCGCCTCGCAAGCACCTGTCTCTCGGGACATCTCATCGCCACGCCGATCCTCCGCCGGGGGACAGGCGCGCGCGGGCGCGCCCGTCCGCCCCTCGAATCAACCTGTCTCTCGGGACATCTCATTGCCACGCCCATCCCCCTTCCGCGCCCGCCCTCGCGTACGATGCCCGGGTGCGCCGCCGCA
Source organism: Nannocystis bainbridge (assembly GCF_028368995.1). Classification (GTDB taxonomy): domain Bacteria; phylum Myxococcota_A; class Polyangia; order Nannocystales; family Nannocystaceae; genus Nannocystis; species Nannocystis bainbridge. The sequence goes on from NZ_JAQNDL010000001.1 coordinate 4,028,959, forward strand.
GCTTCCTCGCCGGGACCGCCGCGCTCGCGTGCGGTCGGCCGCGCAGGGTCGAGCCTGGCTTCGGCGAGACGCGCGACACCGTCGCCGCCCTGCTCGACGCCTGGCGCGAGAAGATGCCCGTCGTCGGCCTCAGCATCGCCCTCGTCGATCGCGGCGAGCTCGCCTGGGCCACCGGCTTCGGCATGGCCGACCGCGAGGCGCGGCAGCCTGCCACCGCCGACACCGTCTACGCGATCGGCTCGCTCACCAAGATCTACACCGCCCTCGCGGCCGTGCGCGCCGCGCAGGCCGGCCGGCTCGACCTCGAGGCCCCGCTGCAGCGCCACCTCCCGCAGTTGCGCGCGCTCGGCAGCGACGCCATCCGCTTGCGTCAGCTCCTCTGTCACCGCTCCGGCCTCGTCTCCGACTGGCACCGCGGCAGCCTCGGCGCGCGCCCGCCCGACTGGCGACGCGTCGCCGACGAGGTCGCCGAGGAGCCCCTGCTCGCCGCGCCCGACAGCTGGTACGCCTACTCCAACGTCGGCTACACCCTCATGGGACATGTCCTCGACGACATGTCCGATAAACCATATCAAGAGCACGTCCTCGACGTCGCCCGCCTCGCGCTCGGCGGCTCCGGCCTGGGCTTCGACCCGCCCCCCGGCATGGCCGCCAGCTACTGCGCCGGCCAGCGCGAGCACGAGCCGCGCCTGCGCCTGCAGCCCGCCGCCGGCATGTTCGGCAGCGTCCTCGATCTCGTCCCGCTGCTGCGCTGGCTGCTCGCCGGTGAGGGCGCCGCCGCGGCCATGCTCACCCCGCAGTCGGCCGGCCCGCTCGATTTCGACGAGCGCTGGGGCCTCGGCCTCGCCCTGCAGCACGTCGGCCTCGCCCACGCCGGCCGCGTCGCCTGGCACACCGGCCGCACCTTCGGCCACCGCGCCGCCCTGTTCGCCCTGCCCGATCGCGGCCTCGGCGTCGCCGTGCTCGCCAACTTCCGCGAGGCCGGCGGCGTCGAGGACCTCGCCGCCTTCGCCCTCCAGACCGCCCTGCTCGAGCGCGACGGCCTCGACCTCCCGCCCAGCGCCGGCGACGCCGAAGCCCGCCCGCGCGCCCCCTTCGACCCCGCCGCGCTGCAGGCCCACGTCGGCCGCTACGCCCACGAGTTCGACGTCGTCCGCCTCGCCGTCGAGCGCGGCGGCCTGGTCTCGCGCGCCGAGATCGGCAAGACCGCGCTGATCCCCGCGGCGGGCGGCGGCTTCCACAGCGCCGACAACCCCGACGCTCACGTCACCATCGCCGAGCGCGCCGGCCACCACGTCGTCACCAGCACCGTGCGCGGCGTCGAGACCCGGATCGGTGTGCGCTGTCCCTTCGAACATGTCCCCGAGGACTGGCTCCGCCGCGTCGGCCGCTACACCGTCGACGCCGGCCCCGACGAGGTCGTCGCCTTCAAGGCCGCCCACCTCACCGCCGTCGAGGGCGGCCTCGAGCTCCGCCTCGAGCTGCCGCAAGCGTTCGCCACCAGCTCGACCCTGGCCCGCTACGCGCTCATCGTCACCGGCCCACACGAGGCCCGGACCTTCGGTGTCGGCCGCGGCAAGGGCCAGCGCGTCGCGGCCTTCGACGGCCCCGAGGGCCCCGAGCTGGCATGGGCCGGCTACCGCCTGCTCCGCAGCGACGCCTGAGGCCGGGCGGCAGAGTCAGTGTCTCGGAATCACATGTCCCAAGGGACAGCCAATCTCGAAGCGCAAGCGCGTCGCTCGACAGGTCGGCGCCGCTCCTCGGTCCAGCGCTGGGCCACGCGCGGCGGTTCCGCAGCCCGGCTACCGCCTGCTCCGTAGCGACGCCTGACGCCGGGCGGCAGCGCCCGACGCCTCCGAATCACATGTCCCGAGTGACAGCCAACCTCGAAGCGCGAGAACCTCTCTCGCGCCAGCAATCAACCTGTCTCAAGAAACAGCCTCAAGCCCGCGCCCGTCGCCGCCGCAACCCGACCAGCATGAGCCCCGCGAGCCAGCCCCCGCTCCCCGCTCCGCCGCCCGAGCAGGCGCACCCGGGCACGATCAGCCCGTCCGCGGGGTTCGTCGTCGCCCCGTCCTCCGAAGTCCCCGCCGTCGTCCCGCTGCCCGGCTCACCCGTCGAGCCGCCCGTCGTCGGCCCGCCCGTCGTCGGGCCCCCCGTCGTCGGCTCGTCCGGCCCGCCCGTGCTGTCCTCGCTCGCCGGCCACGCCGTGCAGCGGTCGGGGTCCCACGAATCACCGAGCTCGTCGATCTCACACACGTACGGCGCGCCCACGCAGACCGCGAGCGCCGGCGAATCCTGCGTCAGCGTCTGCGCCCCGAGCTGATCGACCAGCGTATCCCCGTGACAGAGCTCCGACCCCGGGGCCGTCTCGCCGGTCACCAGGTTGCGCAGCACCACCTGCGCACAGAACGGCCCCGTGTTGCGCGAGCGGAAATCGAAGCTCGACGTCACGAACCTCTCCTCGACCACGAACCCGCCGACCACCAGCGTCGCGCTCACCATCGACGCGGCCTCGTCGCTCGCGCCCGGCACCTGCCCCTCGAAGTCGACGCGCAGCCGCCCCGTCCACTGCAGCGGCACGCACTCACCCTCGGCGAAGCCCACCGATCCCCCGCCGCTGCCGCACCCCCCGGAGAACGCCGGGAACGCCCCGTCGCAGCACACCAGGTTGTCGAGCGTCAGCACCTCGGTGACCTCCGCCGCCTCCTTGCTGCTCACCTCCGGCGCGACCAGCGGCGGCATCACCCCGCTGCCCGTGCTCACCTCGAACTCGAACGGCTCGAACTCGAGGCCGCAGGTCGGATCGCCCGGCGTCGCCTCGACGTTGTGGATCGTGCCGGCCACCACATACGTGCTGTCGGCCGCCAGCGGCCCCGCCGGCCGCCAGCCGAGCAGCCCGTCGATCCCCGTCGACTCGAGCTGCCCCGCCACCGGCATCCCGCCCAGCGTCACCTCCACCGTCATCACGTCGAGTGGCACCGGCACCTGCGACGGCCCCGACACCTTCAGCAAGATCATCGCGTCGAGCGGCAGCTCGCGGGACCCCGCCATCGACTCGACCGTCGTCCACGTCATGACATCCGCGCACGCCTCGCCGAGGTCGAGGCAAGCCGTCGCCTCGCGCGCGACGAAGCAGGTGACGAGGGCGACGCCGAGCGCCGCGCGAGCCGAAAGGGAGAGAGCCATCCCTCTTCCTATCACGACCGCGGCCCAGCAACGACGCAGCGACCAGGACCGGCCCAAACCCGCGGGAATCGCCGCAGGTGGCCGGACCGCGGCGATTCCGTCACGCCCCTGAGCGCGTCACCCGGCCTCGGCCTCGACCGGCTCGATCTGCCGCGCGGCCTCCTCGTACGCCAGCAGGATCAGCGGCCGCAGCCGGTACAGGTCCTTCACGCCATTGATATAGACGTACCCCTTGTCGACCTCGAACCCGGGCGACAGCGCCTTGGCCTGCTCGGGGGACACCTTGGTGAAGATCGATTTCTTGCGCTGATTGAAGTACAGCCGGACGAACCACCGCCGGATCGAGATCGTCGAGATCGTGAACCAGCTGGTCGTATCCTTGTGAAGAATCGGCGCGCTCGGGCTCACCGGCGAATCGGCGCAGATCGAGCGAATGATCTCCAGCGCCTCCAGCTCTTCGGCCGTCGTGACGATGTTGGGGGCCGCCGGAGCCGCCGGCGCCGCCGGCTTCTCCTCGACCTTGATCACCGGCGGCGGCGGCAGCACCGGCGGCGCCTCGACCTTCGGCGGCGGCGGGACCACCGGCACCTCCGGCTTAGACTCGCCCTGGTCCTTGATCGACCGCGTCGCCATGTCGAGCAGGGTCGCCTGGATCGCCCGCTTGATCGTCGGCGTGAACTTCTCGATCACCCGCGGCGTGAGCCGCTTGCCGGCGAACACGCTGAGCTCCCCGAGCACGAAGCGGGTGAAGTTCTCGGGCGGGCTGCGCAAGATCGATCCGATATAGCCGCTGATCTTGCTGGTATAGATGATCTCTTCGGCCTGCTCGCGCACCCCCGTCGGGTTGAACCGCTCGCGCGTGAACGACTCCAGCACCTCGACGTCGGCCTCCGTGAACGACAGGATGTCGAACTCGAAGAACGCCTTCTCGCTGAGGATGTTGCGCTCCTCGAGGTCCGTATAAAACAGGTACTTCACGCCATTCGTCAGCACCGCCACCGGGCACACGGGCGTCGCGTTGAAGTAGCGCGCGAGCTGCCCGCTGAAGTTCTGCAGGTTCACGTCGGCCGACTTGCATTCGACGAAGATCACCGGCGAGCCCGCCAGGTGAATGGCATAATCGACCTTCTCGGCCGGGCCGCCCGGGCGCTTCTTGGCGAAGTCGGCGACATATTCCGGCCGGATCTCGGTCGGATCGTAGATATCGTAGCCGAGGGCGCCGATGAAGGGCAAAATCAGCGCCTGCTTCGTCGACTCTTCCCCGTGCACGTGAGGCAGACGTCGGCGAATCTGCTCCGCGAGCTTCTGTAACTGCTCATGAAATGCGCCCATGATCACTCCGAGTTCACGAGTGTAGGTCGACGGCGACCCTGGGGTCAACGAACCCACGAAGAGCGCGGGCGGTCTCGCTCAATTGCGATAGACCATTGTTCTCACCCCATTCCGTCGACCACGGCGCGGCGCCTCCGGACGTCTTCGCCCCGCTGCTCTTCACCGCGCGCGCCGACCTCACCGGCCCGGGCCCCGCGGGATTCCGCTACGATCGTCGGATGCAAGTTCGCCCATCGGAGAGACGCGCGCGGATCGAAGCGCTCGTTCGCTACCTCTGCTCGCCGGAGTGCGCCGGGAGGGCGCCAGACACGGCCGGGGGCATCGCCGCGCGCACCCGCATCGTCGACGAGTTCCGCGCGATCGGGGCCGCGCCTGGCGGCACTGATGGCTTTTTGCAGCCCGTGCCCGGCTGCGGCGCCAACGTCCTCGCCGAGATCCCTGGCCACGGCCCGCTCGCCGAGCACACGATCGTCGTCGCCGCGCACTACGATCATTTGGGCTCGCTCGGCGGCGACACTTTTTGGGGCGCCGACGACAACGCCGCCGCCGTGGCGATCCTCGTCGAGGTCGGGCGCGAGCTGCTCGCCCGCCGCCGTTCGGGTCGTCGCGTCGTGCTCGCCGCCTACGACGGCGAGGAGCCGCCGCATTTCCTCCACGGCACCATGGGCTCGATGTATCACGTCGCCCACCCGACCGCCCCGCTCGCCGGCATCGACATGATGGTCTGCATGGACCTGTGCGGCCACGCTCTCGGGCCTGTCGGCTGCCCGAGCGAGGTCCGCGACTCCGTGTTCGTGCTCGGCGCCGAGCTCAGTCACGGCACTGGCGAGCTCGTCGACGCCGCCGCGATCGCCGGCGGCATCTACCCGCGCCGCGCCGACCTCGACGTCATCCCGCCGCTCAGCGACTACCAGCCGTTCCGCGAGGCCGGCGTCCCGGTGCTCTTCCTCAGCTGCGGGCGCTGGGAGCACTATCATCAGCCCACCGACACCCCCGATCGGCTCGATTACGACAAGATCGTCTCCACCGTCGAGTACCTCGCCGGCCTGGTCCAGATGCTGCGCGAGCGGCCCGACGCGCCCACGTTCGACACCCACGCCCGCGACGACCTCGCCACCATCGCCTCGCTGCGGACCCTCGCCCGCCACCTCGCGCCCCGCGTCCCTGCCGTCTCGCAGGCCGCCGCCCACCTCGACGCCCTCGCCGCCGCCGCCAGGACCGGCCCCCTCAGCCAGCCCCAGCGCCAGCAGCTCGCCTGGATGGTCGCCGGCCTCGAAGACGCCCTGTCCTGAGCGAAGTCAATCCATTGTGTCCCCAAGGACATGCCCCTCCGCGCATGTCCTTTCAGCCATCTATGCGCTCCTGCGCCCGACGCGGACCGCCGCCGCCGCGCGGCGGATCGTCTCGCCCTCCGCCCGCCCGACTCCGTAGGCCGCGAACGTCGCGCGATCGATCGCTGCGAGGTCTGCGGGCGCTGCCGCGACCAGCGCGGCCCGGGCCTTCGCCGGCACCTCGGCCCACGACGGCACCCGGATCCGCCGCAGGTACTGGGCCTGGAACCGCAAGAACCCGCCGGCCATCCGGATCCCGTAGTTGGCCACGAACAGCGTCGCCAGCGACGAGCGCAGGATCGTCGCCAGCGCTTGCAGGTCCCACGTCGGCGACGTCACGTGATAGAGGTTGTGGTGCGGATAATAGTCGCCCGCGTCGTAAGCGACCGTCGCCTCGCCCTTGATGTCGGGGATCAGCAGCTTGGGCGTGCGCGCCAGCGCAGGGTCGATGCGATCGATCGTCCGGTACCACGCCTCCGGGCTGCGGCGAGCCACGTAGCGCCGCTGCAGCGCCTCGCGGTGCGCATGCACGTAGGCCGCGAAGCGCGGATAACGGCCGGTCTCCGCCAGCGCCCCGTCCGCCTCGAACGGATTGACGATCCCGCGGCCGCCCCACGCGATCGTGCCCCCGCGCAGGTCGGCCGCCATCACCAGCGGCAGCTTGCGCGCCGGCTCCACCGGCAGCCCCGAATAATCGCCGACGAACACCCGATCGGCGCCCGTCGCCACCCCGATCCCGACCCGACAATCGGTGTCCTCGAGCGTCCTGAACTCGCCCTCGAGCCGGCGCAGCACCGCGAGCTGATCGGCGCCGTCTAGCAGCCACGGGTCCTCGCCGCGGACCGCCTGCGCCACCACCTCGACCCGCGGATCGTCGACCGGGTCCGCGCGGATCATCGCCTGCACCACCGCCGGCAGCTCGCCCGCGATCTGCGGCCTGCGGGCGATCCGCGTCAGCTCGCCCGCACCGCGACGGATCACCGTGATCGCCGGATACGCGAACACCTCCGACTGGAACGCGTCCGTCCCCTCCATGTCGATGTAATGCGAGAGGTGATAGTCGCGCGCCACCAGCCCGCGCAGCGGCCCCCCGTAGCGGTTCTTCAGCCACCGATTGGCGCAGATGAACGCCAGCCGCCCGTCATCCGCGAGCAATTGCAGCCCGCGCTCGAAGAACGGCACGTAGAGGTCGGCCCGATCGTAGATGGTATGATAGCGCCGGCGATATTCTACGAGCAGGGCCTCGGGGATCCGCTCCTGCCGCACGTACGGCGGGTTGCCGACCACGACCTCGAATTTCTCGGTCAGCGGCGCCAGCAAAAAGTCGCCGCGGATCAGCCACGCATCGCACAGCCGGCTCACCTCGCGGCTGCTCGCGCCCCACTCGTGCAGCCGCGCCCGCACCCGCTCGCGCGTCCGCTCGAACGACTCCGCGTGCACCTCGACCCCGCGCACCGTCGACTCGAGCCGACGCGCCTGCTCCGGTCCCAGCCCCGTGCGCGCGCACGCGGCCAGCAGCCGCTCGACGATCGCCATGATGAACTCGCCCGCGCCGAACGACGGCTCGAGCACCGACCACTGCTGCAGCGGCTGGTCGGCCGTATAGCCCGCCAGGTCGAGCATCGCCTCGACCACCTCGGGCCGCGTGAACACGGCCCCGCGCTCGCTCGCATCGGCCCCGACGAGGCCGGGTCGGGGCGCGTGGGGCTCGAGCGACGACTGCACGGGCGCGCCGAGCTTAGCGCGTCCGTGCCCGCGTGCGCTGCGCTCGCCGGCCGCAATTCATCGACCTCGCCGCGCGATGCCACGGCCCACCCCGGCAGCGATGCACCGATCTGCGCTCGCGGCCCCCGCCGACCCTCGCGGTCCTACACTCCGCCCGCGATGCCGCCGCGCCTCGACTACTCCCGGCAATGCGCCGAGCTCGAGAAGATCGCACGCCTCGAGCCGCGCCCCGCCGCCCCCTCCGACCCTGCTGCGGGTCTCGCCGCCCCCTCGCCCGCCGCCACCTGCCTCGTGTGCGACGCCGGCCCCGCCCGCCCGTGCGACCGCTGCGGCGGCGTCGCCTACTGCGGCGACGAGCACCGCCGGCTCGACCTGCGCTGGCACGCCCCGGTCTGCCCCGCGCTGCGGGCGATCGCCGACGACCTCGCCTTCTTCGCCGCCCATGCGCGCCCCTGGCTCGAAGCCCGGCTCCTCGCCCGCGCCGGTCGGACCGCCGCCCTTCCCACCTCCTGGGACGCCTGGCTCGGCCCCGACCTCGCGCCCGTCGAGCGCCGTTGCCTCAGCGACCTCGCCACCCGGCCGCTGACGCTCGCTCACCTCCTCGGCTTGCTCTCCGAACATGTCCCGAAGGACATCTCGAATCCCACCGCGATCCACGTCATCGCCGCCGCCCAGCGCGAGCGCGACGTCTCGCCGGCGCTGTGGCGCGAGCTCGAGCGCCTGCACCCCGACCGTCGCTTCGCCATCACTCTCATCGGCCCCGAGCTCGCGCCCGGCGACCTCGGACCGGGCGTGCGTGCCGTGACGGCCCTCTATCGGCGCGACCTGTGGCCCGCGCTCGGGCGCCCCGACCTCGTCATCGGTTACGACTGCGGCCTCCTCCTCTATCCCACGTGGAAGCCGACCATGCACGACCTGCGCGGCTCGGGCGTCCCGTTCGCGCTCACCAGCTATCGCGCCTGGGAGGCCGCCGGCGAGGCCCGCCTGTTGCGGGCGATCGGCGCCGAACCGCTGCTCGCCCCCACGCCCAACCCGTTCGCCTCGCTCTCGGCCCGCCGCTCGTCCACCCTCGCCAACGACCTCGCCCACGACAACGCATTCATGAGCGCCTGGCGCTGACCCGCAACGCCACGCCCGCGCTACTTGTGGACAATGTCGAATTCGTCGATCACATCGCCCTGGATATTCTTGAAATAACCATGCGCCGCGTTGGGATCGCCGCCGACGTGGAAGCGAATGAACAGCGCCCCGTGGTCGGCCTCGAAGTTGTCCTCCTCGACCCCGTTCTTCAGCCAGTAATCTTTCGTGTAGACTGACGCCCACCAGTCCTCGTCGCCGTGCAGGCCCGCGTCCCATTCGCGGATGCTCCTGCCCCCGAGCCCTGACACCACCGAGAACGTGCGCCCCGGTCCGACCTCCAGCAGCTCGGCCATCCCGGTCGCGCCATGGGCCGCTCCCTTGTTCCCCACGTCGGTCAGCGTGCGCGTGCGCGCGTACGAGTGCTCGTGGCCCATCACGATGATCGACCCGTCGTTTTGACACGACTGCAGCGCCTTCCACGTCAGGTCGTCGGGCTTGTCCCCCGCCTGCAGGTCGCGCTGATTCTTGTGGAACGTACACAGGCTCCACAGGTGATCGTCGCTCGCCAGCACCCCGGCGATGAACTCCTCGTGGTCCTTGTCCGAGCCCTTGGTGCCGAGGCCCGACAGCACGAAGTGCAGCCCGCGGTACGTGCAATTCGACTTCACCCCCAGATCGCCCACGCAGCTGGCCCCTGCGATCTTCGCCAGCCTCGCCTCGAGCTTGTTCTGGTAGCCCGACCACGCGTCTTTGTCGTGATTGCCGATCACCCCGAACACCGGGAAGCTGTCGCCGAGCACGCTCTCCATCTCGTTCGCCCACGCGTCGGGGTTGTCGCCGTAATCGAAGTCGCCGAGGATGATCACGAAATCGGCCTTCTCCGCCAGCAGCAGCGAGTACACCGCCTTGGTGTCCTTGCCCGTGCCCTGGTCGCCGAGCAGCGCGACCAGCAGGTCCGCGTCGGTCGCGTTGTCGGGCACCGGCGGCTTGCCCTGGCCGCCGGTCGTGCCGTCCCCGGTCGTCGTCGTCGTCCCCGACGTCGTCCCCGTCGTCGTCGTCGTATCGGCCCCGGTCGTCGTCCCCGGCGTCTCGCTCGTGGTCGTCGGTGCGCCGCTGCTCGCGCTCAGCTCCGTCGTCTCGAACGCCCCGCTCAGGTTGCCGGTCGTCGTCGAGCTGCTGCTCGTGCCGGGCGCCGGGTCCACGGTCGTCCCGCCGTCGCTGCTCCCCTGCGTCTCGCTGCTGCTCGACCCACTGCTGGCCGCGTCGGCCTCGGTGAGCCCCATCGTCGCGGGGGACGTGGCGCCGCTCGCGCTGAGCGTCGCACTGGTGAATCCGGAATGCTCGATCCCCGCGCCGCTCGAACAGGCGATGCCCACACACGCAGGGAGGCCCAGGAGGAAATGACGGGAGTGCATAAGAACGCAAACTACTCGATGTCCTCCACGCGGTGTACACATTGATTTCGGCGCCGATACCGCCATTCGACCCTGGAGCAAGGAGTCATTGCCACAGAACGGTGCGTAGCCGAGATTTGACCGTTTCCAACCTCGAGACCGGCGCCCGAACATCGCAGCAATCTGGGCACAAACTGTGCTACAAGCCTCCCAGATCGGCTCACGGACGCGCGGACGACCTCGCCCATCGCGGCACCGCCTCGCACACGAACAGACAGCTCGGAGGGCCGACGAGCATCGGCGGTGACAACGCGATCCATTTTGACACGCCGATCCTCGCCTTGGACCGTCCGTCATGTACGAGCAATGAATGCATCCTCTCATCGGGGATCGCCGCCCCGGTCATCACGATGTCGATTGATTCCTGCGACCCCCGGAAACGAAGTCCCCCCATTCATTCGGAGGTCACGAGCCCCCGACCCGAATCCACATGCTGGCGCGACCACGCACGCGGCTTCACCGCGCCAGCCCTGCCCCCGTTCACGATTTCGCCCGCGCAGCCGTGGCCCACGGGCCCCATCCACGCCCGCGACCCATCCATGCCCCGCGCGTTCTCCGGCCCTGCGACAAGCGGCCGCAGCGCGGCCCCTCCGCCACCTCGGCTACAGTGCTCGGCCGGTCTACCCGCCCCGTTCGGGCGTACCGCCGACCACGCGCCATGAAGACGATCCTCGCGCCCCTGCTCCTCGCCGTGACTGCCTGCGGGACCACCCACTCCGGCACCGACCACGACTCGCACGACACCAGCGGCCACGTGCACGACACCGAGACCGGCACCACCGCCTCGACCGGCCACGACCACGCCACCGAGCCGACCTCCACGGGTCACGCGCACACCGAGACCGGTCACGATCACACCTCCTCATCCACCTCCTCCGATACCACTACCGATACGACCACGGGCGGTGGTTCGCCGATCGCCGATTATTGCGAGTGCATGCTGGTCAATTGCCACGACCAGTATCATGGCACCTGGGGCGAAGAGCACCCGCAGTCGGAGGAGAACTGCAGCGCCGCCGCCGCGATGTGGCCCACCGTCGGCATGCCGGCCATATCCGGCGATTCGCTCGAATGTCGGCTCTACCACTGCGAGCAGGCCCTGGTCGACGCCTCCCAGTGCGAGGCCGCCATCGGCGGCGCACCGTGTGCCTGACGGCCCGACGCATCGCGACTGATTCGCCGCCGCTGCCAAGGCCGCCCTCGGCGGCGCACCGTGTGCCTGACGGCCCGACGCATCGCGACTGATTCGCCGCCGCTGCCAAGGCCGCCATCCCCTTGCCGCACGGCCCCGGCAGAACAGCGAAAACCATCGGTCCGCCGACGGACCTCCGCGCCCGCCTTCGCCCTGTCGCGGGCCACCTCCGCTAAGCTCGGACCATGCGCGCGCTGCTCTTGATCGTCGCCGTCCTCCCCGCCTGCACCGCCCGCGACACCGACGACGGCGCCGTCGAGCTGTTCTTCCGCCCGACCGTCGCCGGCAGCTACTTCAGCTGCGACGAGATCTACCGCGAAACTACCGCCAACGTGAAGCCGCAGGACTTTCGGCTGTTCGTGCACGCCATTCGCCTCGTCACCGCCGCGGGTGACGAGCACCCGCTCGAGCTGCTCGACGACGGCCAGTTCCAGGCCCGCGGCGTCGCCCTCCTCGACTTCGAGGACGCCACCGGCGAGTGCCGCCGCGGCACCCCGGCCCTCAACAAGACGATCCGCGGCGTCCTCTCCGACGAGCACCGCAATCAGCGCGCCGACTACATCGGCCTCCGCTTCCGCGTCGGCGTCCCGCCCGAGCTCGACACCACCGAATTCGCCGACCTGCCCGCCCCGCTCGACGAACCCACCATGCGCTCCGCCGTCACCGGCGCCCACCTGTTCCTCACCGCCTGGGCCAAGCAGGAGCCCTTCGCCGCCGGCGCGCCCCTGTTCTCCGGCGTCGGCCTCGACCTCGGCGCCGATGGTGGACGCCCCAATCAATTCGAAGTCGCCCTCGACAACTTCGACCCCGACACCAGCACCATCATCGCCGACTGGCGCAGCATTTTTAATAAAGTGGACCTCGGCTTCTGCAGCCAGAGCGCCGGCACCCCGTGCGGCTGCTGGTCGCGCCAGGTCGACCCCCTGTGCCCGCAGTTGTTCCCTCGTCTCGGCCTCGACCTCGCCACCGGCGCCAGCATCGGCGGCCAGGTCGTCTTCAGCGTCGATTGATCGCTGGGGTCAAGGCGCAGGTCACTCGCGCGTCGAGAGGCGCTCCCGTGCGTCGACGGTCAGGTGGCGCGTCGCAGGGTCTCACCCGGGCAAACGCCACTGCGGAAAACTGCCGAGGTTGTTGCGCCGGTCCGGATCAGCCACCGTGTTGGCCAGGGCCTGCAGGAACTTACGCTGATTTGAAGGTATGCGCTGGTTCAGGGCTTCGAGGAGCCGGGTGAGGGTTCGACTTAGCCACGTGCTCTTGCAATAGTGATGCATGAGCAGGCTTCGGATTTCACTAATATCCCGGGGGCAGCGATTTAATGGCTCTTCAGGGTTTGTGGTGGATACCGCTGATTCAGCGCGTGATCCCGGCAGGATAGAGGTCGAGGCCGCCGAGGTGGAAGTAGATCGCATCTCGGAAGCGCTCGCGGTTACGGAAGCCGCGGGCGACGTACTTGAGCTTCTGGATGACCGAGTTGAGGCCCTCGGCAGAGGCGTTGGTGATCCGTTCGGTGGCTGCATGGATGATGCCGCCGAGGTGATTCTTGACCATGCGCGCGGCGGCCTTCATCGGCTCCAGGCGAGAGCGGATGGCCCAATCGTACCACATGGCCCATTGATCCCGCATGTTGCTCGGCGAGGTGTGCTCCCAGACCTCCATCGCCGCCTCCTTGAGCGCCCACGCGCGGGCCGTCCGCAGCGAGCTCGTCCGCAGCGCCTCGAAGTCGTCCCAGACCTCCTTGCTCATCCGTTCGGGGTTGCGCAGCCAGAGGTACTTGGTGCCCTTGAGCCGGTCGTCGCCGAGGCCGTGGAGAGCGCGGTGTTCCTCGCGTCGCACGTGGTCGACGGCTTGACCGAGGCGCGCGGCGACGTGGTACTTGTCGAAGGCGATCTTCGCGTCGCCATCGGGGATGGCCTCGCGGACAGCTTGAATGTAGGGCTCGTGCATGTCCATGACGACCACCGAGACCGCAGCCCTCTCTGGGCGCGAAAAGCCGCTCAGGAAGCCCTTGAGGGCCCCTTTGCCGCGTCCGTCGGCGACGTGGATGACCCGCTTGCTGGCGGACTTCGGGTCATGCACGATCGTGACGTACTCGTGGCGCCGCTGGAAGGAGGTCTCGTCGACGGCGAGCATCGACGGCAGCGCGACCTCGCGGCGCTCGAGTCCACGTTGTACTGCACGCTCCTGGACGCCGGCGACCTGATCCCACGAGAGGCCGAGGCGCTCCGCGACCACTGCGATCGACGCCTCGCGGAGCCAGTCGATCACCAGCGCCTCGAACAGCGCGGTGAGCCGGGCGCTACCGTCCGCCCAAGAGACGCGCATCGTCAGCGTACCGTGCTTCGGGCACGACGTCCGCGGTACGCCGGCTTCGATGATCGTCCGATACTGACACGTATCGAGGTGCCGCCATCGACGAGTCCGTGTATCGTGACGGGGAACAGCCTGGTCACACTCCGGGCACCTCGTCGGCACATCGGAGTCGTGCTCGACCTCGATGACGATCTGCCCCTGCCCGAGCTGCAGCTTCACCGCAGCAACACGCCAGGGAGCCTCGATACCGAGAATGCGGGCATAGAGTTCGGTCTCTGCCATTCGCGCACGGTATCACGGCGCGATTTCGCGCGCAACCCACGCCACCCTCAACCCTGAAGAGCCGATTTAATTGCGAGCGATCTATGGAAGCCCGCGCATACAGGCCACATTTGCGTGAACGATGCCACGCCGTTCCGCACCGCGAGAAAGCGCCTGTTCGGCGGCCAGCCCCGGCCGTCGAACAGGCGCCGACGACCTGCCCCAAGAGACACCTTCCCATCGAAGCCCGCACCGGCGAGGCGGCCTCTCACGGCTGCAGCCGTGCTCGGGGTTCGGGGAAGGGTCGGCGACGAATACGAGGCAGGGTGGGCGCGAGGCACGAGCGCCCACCCCGACGCTGAACTCGTCGCCGACCCTTCCCCGGACCCCATGCGAGGCGCAGGCGGCAATTCGCGAAGCCCCCTCAAGCACTCCGCGAACCAAGTCACTCCGAGATCGCAGGCACCGAAGTCGCGAAGCGCCCCATCAAGCGCTCCGCGAACCAAGTCACTCCGAGATCGCAGGCACCGAAGTCGGATGCCCATGCGCATCGAGGGCCACCAGCACGAACCGCCCGCGCGTCCCCAGCTGCCGATCCCCTGTCAGCAGGTCTTCGGCAAAGACCTCCACATCGACCGTGATCGAAGTGCGCCCCGTCGCCACCACCCGCGCGATCAGCTCCACCAGCTGTCCCTGGCGGATGGGCACATGGAAATCGACCCGCTCGCTGCTCGCCGTCACCACCGTCCGGCGGGCGTACCGCGAAGCTGCCACGAACGCCGCCTTGTCCATCAGCGCCAGCGCTTGCCCGCCGAACAGCGTCCCGTAGTGGTTCGTCTGCTCCGGGAACACCATCTCGATCAGCCGTGCCTCGCGGACCCGGCCGGCGTCGATGCGCTCGTTCTCAGAAGGCGGCATCGAGCACCACCTGTCCCGTCACCCCGACCTGGTACGCCGACACCCGGCGCTCGAAGAAATTTGCCACCTCTTGCACGTCCTGCAGCTCCATGAACGCCAGCGGGTTCTTCACCCCGTAGCGGCGCGCCATCCCCAGCGTCGTCAACCGCTGGTCCGCGCAGAACTCGAGGTATTGCCGGATGTCGTGCACCGACAGTCCTGCCACCCCGCCGCCGACCAGGTCCTCCGCGAATTGTGTCTCGCAGTCGATCGCCTCCGCGATCATCGCCTGCACCTCCGCCTCGAGCGACGCGTCGAACAGCGACGGCTCCTCGCGGCGGATCGTGTTCACCACCTCGAACGCGAACCGCATGTGCGCGCTCTCGTCGCGGAACACCCAGTTCGTCCCGGCCGCCAGCCCGTGCAGCAGCCCGCGCGAGCGCAGGAAATACACGTACGCGAACGCCCCGAAGAAGAACAGCCCCTCGACGCACGCCGCGAAGCAGATCAGGTTGAGCAAGAACCGGCGCCGATCTTCGCGCGAATCGAGCCGGTCCACGCCTTGCACCGTCTCGAGCCAGCGCATGCAGAACTCGGCCTTGCGGCGGATCGACGGGATCGTCTCGATCGCCGCGAACGCCCGGTGACGCTCCTCCGGGTCCGGCACATACGTGTCGAGCAGCGTCAGGTAGAACTGCACGTGCAGCGCCTCCTCGTACAGCTGGCGCGACAGGTACATGCGCGCCTCGGGGGCGTTGATGTGGCGGTACAGGCTCAGCACCACGTTGTTGGCGACGATCGCGTCGCCGGTGGCGAAGAACGCCACCAGCCGCTGGACCAGGTGGCGCTCCGCCTCCGACATGCGGCCGCGCAGGTCGGCCACGTCGGTCGCGAAGTCGACCTCCTCGACCGTCCAGGTGTTCTTGATCGCCGCCCGGTACATCTCGAAGAACACCGGGTAGGCCATCGGCCGCAGCGTGAGGCAGAGCCCGGGTTCGAGCAGGCGGGCGGGGCGGTGGACGTGACTCATTGGCAGGCCTCGCAAGATTCGGGGTTTTCCAGCGAACACGCGACCGCGGCTCGCGGCGCGATCGGCTCGGCGGTCGGGGTCGAATCGACCGTCGCCTTGGCGATCCGCGTCGCCGGGCGCGAGCGCAGGTAGTATGTCGTCTTCAGCCCGCGCTTCCACGCGTAGAAGTACATGCTCGAGAGTTGACCGATGCTCGGGCTCTCGATGAACAGGTTCAGCGACTGGCTCTGATCGATGTATGCCCCGCGCTCGGCCGCCATGTCGACCAGCGAGCGCATCGGCAGCTCCCACGCCGTGCGGTACACCAGCTTCAGCGCCTCCGGCAGCCCCTCCAGCTGCTGCACCGAGCCCTCGGCCAGCTTGAGCTGGTTGCGCGTCGCCTCGGTCCACAGCCCGAGTCGCTTGAGCGTCGCCACCAGGTAGCGGTTGACCTGCAGGAAGTCGCCCGACAGCGTCTCGCGCTTGAAGAGGTTCGACACCTGCGGCTCGATGCACTCGTAGCAGCCGGCGATCGCCGCGATCGTCGCCGTCGGCGCGATCGCCACCAGCAGCGAGTTGCGCAGCCCGTGCTCGCGGATGTCCGCCCGCAGCCTGTCCCATCGTTCAGGTTCGCTCGGCGTCACGCCCCAGGCGTCGAACTGCAGCTCGCCGCGGGCCACCCGGGTCTCCTCGTACGTCGGGTGCCGCCCGCGCTCCCGCGCAAGCGCGCACGAGGCCGTCAGCGCGTGGAAGTACACCGCCTCGGAGATGTCCCGCGACAGCTGCCGCGCCGCCCCCCCGTCGAACGACAGCCCGAGCTGGAAGAACACGTCCTGCAGCCCCATGAGCCCCAGCCCGACCGGCCGCCACTGCACGTTCGAGTCGCGCGCGCCCGGCAGCGAGTAGTAGTTGAGGTCGATCACCCGGTCGAGCTGCCGCACCGCCAGCGCGACCGTCTGCGCCAGCTTCTCGAAGTCGAAGGCGACCTGTCCGTCGGGACATGTATTGACGTGGCGCCCGAGGTTGATCGAGCCGAGGTTGCACACCGCCACCTCGTCGCCGGCCGTGACCTCGACGATCTCCGTGCAAAGGTTCGAGAGGTGCACCACCCGCCCCGGCGCTCCGGTCTGGTTGCAGGTGGTGTTGCAGCGGTCCTTGAAGGTCATCCAGCCGTTGCCGGTCTGCGCCAGCGTCCGCATCATGCGCGCGTAGAGGTCGCGCGCCGGGACGGTCCGCACGGCCAGGCCGGCCGCCTCGTACTCGACGTAGCGGGCCTCGAACGCCTCGCCGTACAGGTCGGGCAGGTCCTTGACCGTCTTGGGGTCGAACAGGCTCCACGCCGCGTCGGCCTCGACCCGGCGCATGAACAGGTCGGGCACCCAGTTGGCGAGGTTGAGGTTGTGCGTGCGGCTGGCCTCGTCGCCGGTGTTGTCGCGCAGCTCGAGGAACGCCTCGATGTCGGCGTGCCACGACTCGAGGTACACGCAGCAGGCGCCCTTGCGCTTGCCGCCCTGGTTGACCGCCGCCACCGACGCGTCGAGCGTCTTGAGCCACGGCACGATCCCGCACGAGATCCCGTTCGTCACCGTGATCAACGAGCCGCGCGAGCGCACCCGGTGGAACGCCATGCCGATCCCGCCGGAGAACTTCGACAGCATCGCCACGTCGTGGTAGCGCTGATAGATGTGCGACAGCTGATCGCGCGGCGAGTCGAGCAGGAAGCAGCTCGCCAGCTGCTCGTGCCGCGTGCCGCTGTTGAACAGCGTCGGCGAGCTCGGCAGGTACTCGAGCGCCGACAGCAGCGCGTACAGCTCGCGCGCCTCCGCCACGGACTCGGCCAGCGCGCACGCGATCCGCATGAAGAACTGCTGCGGCGTCTCGATCACCAGCCGCGTCTGCGGGTGGCGCAGCAGGTAGCGGTCGTAGACGGTGCGCAGGCCGAAGTACTCGAACTCGAGGTCGCGCGAGCGATCGATCGCCGCGTCGAGCTCCTCCGCGTGGGCGCCCACGAACGCCTGCAGGCGCTCGTGGATCAGGTTCAGCGCGCGCCCGTGCGCGACCGACTGCGAGAAGCTGCGGACCCCGGACAGTTCGACCTCGGCCTCGACATAAGTGGAAAGCAGCCGCGCCGCCAGCCGCGAGTACTGCGGCTCCTCGGCGATCAGCCCCGCGGCGGTCTGGATCGACAGCAAGTCGAGCTCTTGCGTGGTCGCGCCGTCGTAGAGCCCGCTGATCGTGCGCGTCGCCACCCGCACCGCGTCGACGGCGTCGAGCCCGGCGCAGCAGCGGTCGACTGCCTGCACGATCTTGTGGATGTCGACCGGCTCGAGCGCGCCGCTGCGCTTCTTCACCCGCATGCTGGTCTGAAAGCGCGTGCTGACCGAAAGGTCAGGTCGGGTCGGCTCGCCCGCCAGCGCCGCCTCGCTCGTCGTCGTGTCCCTGTCCATCTCGCCTCCTCGTGTCGCGTGTGGACCGCGAGGAAAAGCCGGGGCAGCGAATCAGCGCGAGCGGACGCCCTGCACCGACCTCTCGCCCCCGCGGGCGACCGGAAGTCGGCGCGGGACGGGGGCAGAGGCGAGTCGCGGGGTCACCGCTTCGCTTGCACCGCGCCTCCCGCGAGGCTTCCAGGTCGTTCCGGCGACGGATGTCTCCCGTCGCCGGGCGCAGGCAGGTCTTCGGGCTCACGAGCTGCTCGACGTCACCGCCGAGTCCCTACTACCCACACTTCCCGGCCGCGTGGCCAGTGCTCCGTGGGGTTCGTTCTCGCTTACCGCTGCGGGGCAGCCCCGGATTCTCACCGGGTTCCCTATTAAACCCTCGGCGTCTTGCAAACGCAGAAGGTACCAGCGCCGACCGCAATATATGGGGGTGGTCCTGTGGCGTCAACACAAAATGTGGGAGACCTGCGCATACGCACAGCGCTCTCCACCGTGCTCTAGATGTCCCAAGAGACAGGTACTACGGGGTGCACGCGACCTCGCGGGAGATCCACGCCAGGAAGTCCACGTAGGCCTCGTCGCTCTTGTCGGCGAACTTGGTGTGGCCGCCGTGCATCACCCCGCCCTCGCTCTCGGCCAGCGGCTTCAGCAGCAGCAGGCTCTGGTCCGGCGCGGCGAAATCGACGAGCCCGCGCTCCAGCACGTTCCGCATCGTCATCAGCGAGCCGAGCTCGCACGAGCCGGTGGCGATCCACTTCGGCGCCTCGAAGTCGTGGCTGTCGAAGTGGCACGGGAAGCAGCGGTCGCGCCACGCGTACACCTTGTGGCGAAACATCGACTCGCGGGTCAGCGGCGAGCAATCGCCAGGGTCGACCCACGCCGACGCCGCCTCGTCCTCCTCGCATTTGGCCCCGCTCGGCTCGCCGCACGGCGAATCACCGGACCAGCACAACCCACATTCGGCGGTCGCCTCGATCCACGCCAGAAACGCCGCGTACTCCTCGTCGATCACCGACTGGTCGATCAAAGGGCTGGCCGGGTCGGCGCGGGAGATCCACTGCAGCACGAGGCTGGCCTGCGGATCTGTCAGGTCGACCAGGCCCCGGTCGTCGAGGCACGCCATCGTCTGACACGGCGTGTCCTGCACGAACATCTCCATGTCGACGCCCGACAGGTGGCAGGTGTTGCAGGTCTTCGGCCGGTCGGTCGCCAGCAGCGGCGCGATTCTTTTAATGAAGAGCGCGTCGGGCTCGACGGCGCAGTCGATCGGCGCGGCCGTGGTGCCCGTCGAGCTCGTCGTGGTGCTCGTGCTGCCGTCGGTGCTCGCGGGCGCAGAGCCGCCGCAGGCGACGAGGACCAGGGCGGCGGCGAGGGCGAGGCGCACGCCTCACGGTACCGAAGTTCGCGGCCCCGCGCACGCGCGGTCGCAGGCGCGCGCGGATGACACGCACGACCTCGCCGTCGTCACGCCGCCGGGGTGAACTGGATCGCGCCTTGCGGCAGCAGGTACAGCACGAACGCTCGCCCACCCGCGACCGTCGGCGTGTGCGCGCTGCCCGGCGGATACACGCACCAGCCGGCGCCGTGACCGTCGAACTGGGCCGCGTCGGCGAGCGGCATCACCATGTCGATCTCGCCGTTCGGGTGCACGTGGTGCCCACCGGCCACCTCGTCCATGTCGACCACGTCGACCGAGAACCCATGCGTCGCCGGCCCGGCCTTGATCACCCGCCCGTACTTGATGCCCGCGTGCTCGCGGCTGCACATCCACCCCGCCGCCACAGCCTCGCGGCAGGCCTGCGCGATCGCGGCGAACTCGGGCCCGTCGGCCGGCACCTCGCGGTTGAGCCACTCGGCCAGATCGGCGTCGAGCGGGCGGCCTGCGACCTTCGCGGTGAGGTCGACCATCAGGGCTTCGAAGCGCGGCAGATCCATGGGCGTGCCGACGCTAGGCCGTTTCGCCCGCCCCTGCAACCTCTCACTTCGCGGTCCACGGCGGCAGCGCCGCGAGCGGCAGCCGGCGCATCACGCTCGGCCGACCGCTCGTGTCGGCGTGACCGATGCGCACCGCCACCTCGTCGCGCGTCAGCCACAGGATCCGCTCGATCGCCAGATCGTCCGGCGCCCGCAGGGCCAGCTGCGCGCCCGACTCGACCCGCACGATCATCGCCTCGTGGAGCTCCTGCGGGATCGCCACCACCCCGTCGGCGAAGCTCGGCGTCCTCATCGTCTTCAGCGGCAATGTCAGCACCTGCCGTGCGTCCGCCAGCGCCGGCCCGTCGACCACCGCCGCCGTCCACAGCGCGATGCTTTTATAAAAATTGTTGTTGTTGCGACCGCGGCCCTCGAGCCACACCGCCTGCGAGCCGTCGATCATCACCGGGCTGGTGCCCCCGATCGTTCCGGATCGCAGCGGGTGCGCGCGCTCGCCGAGGCGCGCCGCCATCGGTCGCTCGGGGATCGACGCCAGCAAGAACACCACCGCGTCGCCGTGGCCGCTGGCGCAACACTCCCAGCCGGCGCGCGAGCCTGGCACCTCGTGCCAGCGCTTTTCGCCCGGGTCGTACCAGCGCAGCGGCCCGCCGTTCTGCTCGACCATCACCCGCCCGCCGACCGACAGCATCGACTCGCCGATGAACTCCGGGAACTGCCGCCGCGGCAGCACCGCGGCCACCTCGCGCCAGCTCGGATCCCCGGCCAGCGGCCCTCGCAGGTACGCGCGCGATGCGTAGCCGTCCTTGTTGTCGAACACCACCTCGATCACCGCCCCGTCGTCCGACAGCCCGATCTGCCCCAATGAGCATTGTTCGG
Source organism: Nannocystis bainbridge (assembly GCF_028368995.1). Taxonomy (GTDB): domain Bacteria; phylum Myxococcota_A; class Polyangia; order Nannocystales; family Nannocystaceae; genus Nannocystis; species Nannocystis bainbridge. Next base: position 4,049,988 of record NZ_JAQNDL010000001.1, read on the forward strand.
AGCGCGGGCCCTCGACCGCGAAGAACGGCAGCCCGTCGCGCGGCGCCAGCGAATAGCGCGACCGCGACCCCGGCAGCGATCGCAGCGCCGCGATCGTCACCTGCCCGCCGCGCGACAGCCCCACCACGTCGAGATCGGGCGCCAACCCCTCCGGTGATTGCGTCGGCGCCTCGAAGCAACCATTCGGTCCGCCCTTGCACGGCGTCCAGGCGATCGGCGGCCCGAGGCTCGCCGGCGCGTCGGCGATCTGCAGCTCGCAGCCGGGCGCGACCGTCAGCGTTGTCCACGTCGTGGTCGCCGGCGCCGGCTTCGGCGGCAGCGGCTCGCGCGGCGGCGGCGGCCCGGGCGGCGCCTCCGCAGGCGCTTCGACCTTCGCCTCCTCCAGCGTCGGCGCCGGCGCGTGCGGGCTGCAGGCCGAGATCGTCAGCACCAGGGTGAGCGTGGGGCCTCGCATCGACCGACCCTATCACGCATGTTCTCCAGCTCGCGTCCGCTCGATGTCGCACGATTGGCGATCGGTCCGCGCTCGGTGCGCGGAGTCGATCCGTCACATCGCGTGCTAACCGAGGAACATGCCCACCTCCTATTCTCGCGGCGTATGCATGCTCCTGCTCGGCGGCCTCGGCCTCGCCGGCTGTGGCCCCGGCGGCGGGGCCGAGACCGGCACCACGGGTGACGCCTCGACCACCGGCGATCTCATGCCGGACGAGCTCGGCCCGCGCGAGGGCCCGTGGGAGGTCGCCCTCGAGGCCTTGCCCTTCCCGCTCGCCGACGTTCACACCCTCACCGTCGGTCGCAAGGAGTACGACGACAACTTCGCCAACCGCGGCGTCGTCGAGGTCCTCTTCGACCACGACGAGCCGACCATCACCATCGAGACCCGCAAGTACGTGTTCGGCATCGCCAGCGACATCGATGCGTTCGAGCGGCTGTCGCTGTGGGCATTCGTGCACGCCGGCAACCCCGCGCGCAACCCCGATCCATCGACCGATTGCACCAAGGGCGCGTGGAAGGACAACTGTGCCATCTACGCCTATTACGACGGCAAGTCCCAGCCGAGCCGCACCGGCATGGACCTCCGCGTCCACCTGCCCCGGGCGTATCGCGGCGAGCTGCTGGTCGCCACCGAGGACAACACCGCCGAGGACGGCTGGCCGCGCCGCGGCGACGTCACTGTCCTCGATCTGTGCAGCGGCGGCGAGATCGACCTCGAGGCCGGCCGGGCCCAGGTCCGCCTGTGCCGCGACCTCTCGCCGGCCCCGGCCTGCCCGCCCGCCAGCGTCGAGGCCTGCGAAAAGTTCCCCGACGGCAGCGGCCTCGAGGCCTGGTCGCCCGAATGTCCGTGCGGCATCGACAACTTCGGCCAGCTGGTGGTCCGCGCGCCCGAGCCCTGGGCCGCCGACATCACCGTCGACGTGCCCACCGATACGTGGCTGAACGCCACCCTGCAGAACAGCGCCCCCATCAAGCAGCCGCAGTGCCTGCCGGAGCTCGCCGACTGCGACCCCCGGTCCTGCCTCCTCGACGAGACCGACCCGTTCGCGCCGACCGCCGAATTCAACTACCCGAGCGAAGCCGCCCCGCACGGCGCCGGCTTCAACGTCTTCGCCGTCACCAGCGGCTGCACCTTCATCCCGTTCGTCGAGCCCGGCGCCGCGTGGACCCCCGGCGCCGCGCCCCCGGAGGAGCTGCGCGGCAAGCTCCGGCTGTGCAGCGGCTGCCTGTCGGACCCGGAGGACATGCCCTGACGCGCATGTCCTTTCCGTCATGTCCCTTTGAACATGTCCATGAATTCACCGGCCCGCCTCACGGCGCCACCGTCGCCAGCAGCGCCGGGTCGTCCGTCATGATCCCGTCGACCCCACGCGCGACCAGCTCGACCATGCGGCTCTCCTGGTTGACCGTCCACGGGTGCACCTTCATGCCCAGCCCGTGCGCGAACGTCACCAGCTCGGCGCTCGCCAGGTCCCACGGCGCGTGCACGAACTGCGCCGGCGCCACGTAGTCCGGGCTGCCGACGTTCAGGTGCAGGTCGAGCATCTCCGGCGTGCTGAGCGACGTGAACACCATCGGCGCCGCCGCGCGCACCGCCTGGATCGTCTCGAGCTCGGTCGCCGCGATCACCACCCGCTCCAGCGCCCCGTGCTCCGCGAGCGCCGACAGCAGCCCCTCCACGATCGGCGGATCGTTCTGCTTGATCTCGATCAAGCAGTACGACTCCGGGAATTTTTCGAGGATCTCCTCCAGCGTCGGGATAACGATCCCCGCCCCGCGGTACGGGAACGTCTGCCCCCCGTCGGTCGTGAAGCGATAGCCCGCGTCGAGCGCCCGTAGCTGCGCCAGCGTCTGCGCCTTGATCGGCCCTGTCCCGTCGGTCGTGCGGTCGACCGTCCCGTCGTGCATCGCCACGATCACCCCGTCGCTGCTCGCGTGCACATCGAACTCGAGCACGTCCGCCCCGACCGCCAGCGCGTGCTCGAACGCCAGCAGCGTCTCCTCCGGCCGCAGCGACGCCCCCCCGCGATGCGCGATGTTCAGAAATTTGTCCGACAGCAACAGGTTGCCGACCGGCTCGCCCGTCGTGCTGCTCGAGCTCGTCGGCACCTCGCCCGTGCTCGTCGTGCTCGCCGTGCCCGCCGTGCCCGTCGTGGACCCCGTCGAGCCCGTCCCACTCGTACTACCTGTCTCTCCGGACATATCGGTCGAACCACAGCCGATCCCGGCGATCACGAGGACTGTCCCGAGCGCTCGCAGCATTCTTTTAAAGAGTATCACGCGGCCGCTCACGTCTCAGCCTCGGGTTTGCGCATCGTCACGCGGCCTTCAGCCGGCGCGCAGCGCCGCCGAGCGCTCCGCGAACGCCCGCACGTGCTGCAAGATCGATCGCAGCTTCGGCAGCCCTGCCTGGGCCGCGGGCACCACCACGTGCAGCCCGCGCGAGCGACCGACCAGCTCCGGCAGCACCGGCACCAGCACCCCGTCGGGCACGCCCGGGTCCGGCAGCAGCGCATCGGGCAAGAAGCCGATCCCCAGGCCCGCGAGCACCATCTGGCGCAGGCAATGCACATCGGCCGAGATCAGCGACGGCTCGACCTCGAACGACTCGCCGGTCAACGTCGGCAGCACCCGGGGGTCCTCGCCTGGCGGCGCCCATGCCAGCACCTCGTGGCGAGTCAGCTCCTCGAGTGATTTCGGCGTCCCGCGGCGCCCCACGTACTCCGTCGTCGCCACCAGCCACTCGCGCAGGCGCCACACCTCATGCGACAGCCACGGCCCCGCCGGCCCTGTCGGTCCGAAATGGACCAGCAGATCGACGTCTTCCAGCGCGCTCGCCACCGGATCCTCGCTGAAGCGCAGCTGCAGCGACAGCCGCGGGAACGCCGAGCGCAGCGCCGCGAACAGCGGCGTCAACGCGTGCGGCGGCAGCCCCATCGGCAGCAGCGCTCGCAGCACCCCCACCGGCTCGCGCCCGATCTCCCGCACCGAAGCCACCAGCGCGCTCGCCTCTTGCAGCACGTGGCGGCCCCTCGCTGCCAGCACCGCCCCCGCCTCCGTCACCACCACCCCGCGGGCGCTGCGCTCGAGCAGCGGCACCCCGGCGCGGGCCTCGAGCGCCTCGACGCGGCGCCGCAGCGTCGCGCGGGCCATGTTGAGCTGGGTCGCCGCGGCCAGGAACGAGCCGGTCTCGACCACGCCGACGAAGGCCCTGAACTCCTCGAGATCCATCCCGACCGCGAGCCTACCCGAGTTCTCCTGGCCTCGCGTCGGCCCGGCAGCGGCTGCTCGGGGCGAACGCGCGCAATCGCCCCGACGAACGACGTACCGCTCGCAGCATGCGCGCTACATGTCCCAAGAGACATCCCCACTCCCGCCGCGCTCGTCCGCGCTCGCCGGGCGATCGCACGCAGTGGCACCGGCCTTGTCGGCGGCATACCCTCAGCGTCCTCATGGATCTCGAGCACCTCGAAGCCCTCGCGCTCTCCGACGACCGCGCCGCCGCCCTCGCCGGCCTGTTGCCCGGCACGCCCGAGCACGATTACTGGCGCGGCGTGCACTCGCAGCACCACGGCCGGCTCGACGAGGTCGACGCGATCCTCTCGGGGTGGAAGAAGCGACACGGCCGGACCGATGATTTTCACGCCCGCCTGGCGCGGCGTCAGCTGCTCCTTCGGTCAGGTCTCGACCTCGGCAAGCACGCCGACGCCCTCCGCTTCGAGGCCCACGTGCGGCTCGACGACGAGGCCGAGGCCGTCGCCGCCGCCCACCGCTACCCCACCCGCCTCGATCCCGCGCTGATCGATCAGGACGCGCTCGTCGACGAAGCCCGCCGCCGCGGCTCCGAGCTCGGCTACCTCACCGACTGGGCCTTGCCCGACCTCGTCGATCGCGACCTCGACGCCACCGAGCGCCGCAACCTGCTGCAGCGACTGACTCGCACCAACTTCCCCGGGCTCGTCGCCCTCGTCGCCGCCGACCTCGGTGAGAAATCCTCGCACAGCTTCGGCTCGCTGCCGGTCCACGCTCGCCTCACCCGCGCCCAGCTCGACGAGCTCGCCGCCTTGCGGCCCGAGCTGCGCAAGCACCCGCAGTTCGTCGACGCCGTGCTCGTGCGCCTGCGGCCGCCGACTCATATCGACTGGCGCACCGACCTCGAGGCGCGCGCCGCCTACCTCGCCGAGCTGTGGGCCTTCGTCGCCGGTCTGCCGGCCGCCTTCAACGCCCTCAAGGCCCAGGTCCTCTATCACCAGCTCGACCTCGACCGCCGCCGCGGCGTGCTCGACCGCGAGCGCTTCCTGCGGTACCTCGCCCTCCCGCGCAAGGTCGCCTACGCCCCCGCCGAGCGCCTGCGCCACGTCCCCTCCGACCAGCAGGTCGCGCCCGGTGGGCACGCCGCCCAGTCGGCCGGCCTCGAGTCGATCGGCGACGACGAGCCGCTGGTGCGCGAGTACCTCGAGCTGTTGCTGCTGCAAGAAGACGGCGACGCCTTCGCCGAGTACCTGCGCGCCGACTGGCTCGCCGAGCAGCTCGCCACCGCCCGCCTGCTCGCCGGCGCCCCCGAGCCCGAGCGCTGGGCCGCCCTCCTCGGCCCGGCTCGCCTCGCCGCCCTGCGCGACCGCGTCGACCTCGAGCTCACCCTCCGCAACCCCGCGCGCTTCGCCGCCGACGCCCCGGTCGCGCTCGAGGTCGAGGTCAAGAACGTCCCGCGCCTGGTCGTCAAGACCTACCGCATCGACGCCGTCGCCCACTTCCTCGCCCGTCGCGCCGAGGTCGACACCACCATCGACCTCGACGGCCTGGTCGCCAGCGACGAGCAAGTGTTCCTCGGCGACGCCCCCGCGATCCAGCGCGTGCGTCGGCGCATCGACCTCGCCGGCTGCGGCCGCCCCGGCACCTACGTGATCGAGCTGATCGGCGGCGGCAAGTCGAGCCGCGCGCTGATCCGCAAGGGCGGCCTGCGCCACACCGTGCGCGTCGGCGTCGCCGGGCCGACGATCCGCGTCCTCGACGACCTCGGCCATCCGCTGCCCGACGCACGGATCTGGCTCGCGGGCCGCGAGTACGCCCCGCGCGACGACGGCTCGATCACCATCCCGTTCTCGACCGCCCCCACGCGCGCCACCATGCTGCTGGTCCACGGCGACATCGCCCAGGCCGAGGCCCTGCAGCACCCCGCCGAGCAGTATCACTTCCACGCCGGCATCCACCTCGAGCGCGAGTCCCTGGTGCCCGGCAAGCAGGCCCGCGCGCTGCTGCGGCCGATGCTCACCGTCGCCGGCTGGCCCGCGACCGTCGCCCTGATCGACGACCCGATCGTCGAGATCGCCGTCACCGACAACGCCGGCACCACCTCGACGCGGAGCCTGCCGGTGGTCCTGCGCGACGACGCCGAGACCCTCGTCGAGCTCGTCGTCCCCGAGGACGCCGCCCAGCTCACCCTCACCGCCCGCGGCCAGGTCCGCGTCGCCTCGACCCAGAAGACCGCCGACCTGCTCGACAGCGCCAGCGCCGAGGTCGGGCGGATCCACCGCACCGAGTACACCGAGGCGGTGCACCTCGCCAGCGGCGCCGAGGGCCACGTCCTCCACCTGCTCGGAAAGACAGGTGAGCCCCGGGCCGGCCGCGCGATCGCCCTGAGCTTCAAGCACGTCGCCGTCACCTTCGAGCTGTCGACCACGCTCGAGACCGACGCCCGCGGCCGCATCGAGCTCGGCCACCTGCCCGGCATCGAGCGCATCACCGCCTCGCTGCCGACCAGTGAATCGCAGCACTTCGCGCTCTGGCCCGAGCTCGACGCCGCCCGCACGATCCACGCCGTCGCCGGCCAGCAGGTCCTGCTGCCGCGCCCGCCCGCGCTCGGCGACGGCGACTCCTCGCTCGTCGAGCTCCGCGGCGGCGCCCCCACGCGCGACCTGACCGCCCGCGTCTCCCTCGACGAGCGCGTGCTCGTCGTCGCCGGCGACCTCCCGGCCGGCGAGTACCTGCTGCAGAGCCGCGGCGTCGCCGACGTGCGGATCGTCGTCGTGCCTGCCGACACCCCGATCGTCGATGGTTGGGCCGCCGCCGGTCCGACCTCGATCGAGCTGTCGCCGCCGCTGCCGCTGATCACCGGCCTGCGCGCCGCCGCCGATCAGCTCGAGCTCGAGCTCGACGGCGCCGGTCCCAACACTCGCGTGCACCTGCTGGCGACCCGCTTCCGCCCCGATCGCGTGCTGCCGCGCAGCCTGCGTCGCGCCCCGCGGCCGCCGCTCGCCGGCGCCGTCGCCCCGGTGCTCTCGCACTACGTCTCGGGCCGCGACATCGGCGACGAGTACCGCTACGTCCTCGATCGCCGCAACCATGCGCGCCGCCCGGGCATGCTGCTCGAAAAGCCAGGTCTCTTGCTCAACCCGTGGGCCGTGCGGACCACCAGCACCGGGGTCCAGCACGCCAAGGGCGGCGGGGCTTACGCTGCCAGTCCGGCGCGCCCCGCTGCCGCGCCGGCCACCGCCGCGCCGCGGACCCAGGCGGCCTTTGGCGGCGAGCAGGTCGGCTTCGTCGCGCTCGATTTCCTGCCCGCGCCCGCGGTCGTGCTCGCCAACCTGCGCCCCGACGAGAGCGGCCGCCTGCGCGTCCCGCTGGCCGACCTCGGCCCGGCCCAGAGCGTGCGCATCGTCGTCGTCGACCCCGCGCTGACCAGCGTCGTCGACCTCGGCCTGCCGGCCACCGACCTGCGCCCGCGCGATCTCCGGCTGCGCTTCGCCCTCGTCCACGACCAGCACTTCACCGAGCTGCGCGGCGTCGACGGGGCCCCTGCCGGCGCCACCCTCGTCGTCGAGGACCTGCGCTCCGGCAAGCTCGAGCTGGTCGACACCGTCGCTCGCGCCCACCAGGTCCTGCTCTCGCTCGGCGCCCCCGACACCTTGCGCGAGTTCGCCTTCGTCACCCAGTGGCACGCCCTCGACGACGCCACCCGCCGCGCCCGTTACAGCAAGTACGCCTGCCACGAGCTGCACCTGTTCCTCCACTTCCGCGACCCCGAGTTCTTCGCCCGCGTCGTCAGGCCGTACCTCGAGCACAAGCGGCGCAAGACCTTCGTCGATCACTGGCTGCTCGGCGCCGACCTCTCGGGCTACCTGGAGCCGTGGGCGTTCGGCCGCCTCAACGCGCTCGAGCGGGCCCTGCTCGCCCGCCGCCTGCCCGACGCCCGCGCCTCGATCGTGCGCTTGCTCGGCGACGCCGTCGACCTCATCCCGCCCGACCCCGAGCGCGACGATCGCCTCGTCGACACCCTGCTCGGCGCCTCCGCCCTCGAGGGCAGCCCGCTCGCCGCGGCCGCCCCCGCCACCATGGAGCTCGCCGAGGACTCGTTCGGCAGCGAAGGCGCGCCTGTCAAAGAGCACAAGAAGATGGCTCGCCGCAGCCGCCGCGAGATCGACGCCATGGACCGCGACGAAGAAGAGGCGGGCGACGGCTTCAGCGCCGTCGGCGGTGGTGGCCCGCCGCCGCCGCCCCCCGGTGCACCGGCCGCCGCCAAGGCCATGCGCGCCGGCAGCCGCGGCGGCGGCGGCGACTTCGACGACACCACCATCACCGCCGACCTGCGCGAGCGTCGGCGCTCCGCCCCGCTCTACCGCGGCGCCGACAAGACCCAGGAATGGGCCGAGTCGGATTGGTGGCACATCCGCGCCACCAATGCCACCAGCTTCCTGATCGCCGTCCATCGCTATTGGCGGGACTTCGCCCGCCACGACCCCGCGACCGGCCCGTTCCTCTCCCCGCATTTGGACGAGTGCGCCGGCGATTTCGCCTCTGCCCTTTGTGCACTGGCCGTGCTCGACCTCCCGTTCGTCGCCGGCGCGCACGCCGTCACCGTCGAGGACACCCGCCTCAGCCTCACCTGCGCCTCCCCGGCCCTCGCCGCGCGCACCCGGATCGCCGCCGTCGAGGCCGCCGAGGACACCCGCGCCGCCCTGCTCGTCGGCCAGAGCTACGTCCGCAGCGACGACCGCTGGGAGTGGGACGGCGCCGAGCAGCGCGAGAAGGTCGTCGACGGCGAGTTCCTGGTCGGCGTCGTCTATCGCTGCCAGGTCGTCGTCACCAACCCGACCAGCCGCCACCGCCGGATCGCCGCCCTGCTGCAGATCCCCCGCGGCGCCATGCCGGTCGCCAGCGGCTTCTACACCCGCACCTTCAACCTCCAGCTCCACGGCTACGGCACCCAGCTGCTCGAGTACGCCTTCTACTTCCCCGCCGCCGGGCAGTTCACCCACTTCCCGGCCCACGTCAGCGAGCACCGCGGCGAGCGGGTCGAGCTCGTCGGCGCCGGCCCGCCGGCCGTGCTGGCCGTCGTCGTCACGCCGACCCGCGTCGACGCCGGCTCGTGGGCCCACGTCTCGCAGCACGGCACCACCGACGAGGTCCTCGGCTTCCTCGCCGGCGCCAACCTCGGCCGCGTCGAGCTCGAGCGGATCGCCTGGCGCATGCGCGACCGCGACGCCTTCACCCGCGTGCTCGCCCTGCTCACCGATCGCCGCACCTACAACGATCGCCTGTGGGCCTACGCGCTGGCCCACGCCGACCGCCCGCGCGTCGCCGAGTGGCTGCGCCACCAGGACGCCTTCGTGCGCAAGGCCGGGCCCGCGCTCGTCGGCGGCGTCATCGAAATCGACGCCGCGGAGCGCAATTGGTACGAGCACCTCGAGTACGCCCCGCTCGTCGGTGCCCGCGCCCACCGCCTCGGCAGCAAGCGTCAGGTCCTCAACGACGCCCTCGCCGCCCAGTACAACAACTTCCTCGAGCTCGTCGCCCACCGCCCCGCCGCCGGCCCCGACGATCTGCTGGCCGCCGCGCATTATCTGTTCAGCCTCGACCGCACCGACGACGCCCTCGCTGCCCTCGCCCGCGTCGACCGCGGCCAGCTGGCGACCCGCCTGCAATACGACTACCTCGCCGCCTACGCTGCCTGCTGCAGCGGCGACCTCGCCACCGCGCGGGCCCTCGCCGAGCCGTGGCGCGCCCACCCCGTCGACCGCTGGCGCAGCCGCTTCGCCGCCCTGCTGGCCATGCTCGACGAGGCCGAGGGTCGCGGCCCGGCCGTCGCCGTCGACGACGACAGCCGCGAGCAACGCATGGACGAGCTGGCCGCGCGTCAGCCTGCGCTCGCCGTCACCGCCGAGCAGGGCCGGATCATCCTCCAGCACCACAACGTGACGACCTGCCAGCTCCGCTTCTACCGCATGGACATCGAGCTGCTGTTCTCGCGCCAGCCGTTCGTCCAGGGCGACGTCGAGCGCTTCTCGTGGATCGAGCCCGGCGCCACGCTCGAGGTGCAGCTGCCCGCCGGCGAGAGCCGCACGACCGTCGAGATCCCCCAGGGCATGCGCGGCGCCAATCTGGTCATCGACGCCGTCGCCGCCGGCCTGCGCCGATCGATCACCCACTACTCACACGACCTCGCCACCCAGCTCGCCCACCAGTACGGCCAGATCAAGGTGCTGCGCGCGTCGACCCAGACGCCGCTGCCCGCGACCTACGTCAAGGTCTACGCCCGCCAGCACGGGGGCAACGTCGCGTTCTTCAAGGACGGCTACACCGACATGCGCGGCCGCTTCGACTACGCGACGCTCTCGACGGATGACCTCGACCGCGTCGAGCAGTTCGCAATCCTGGTAGTCAGCGACGAGGCCGGCGCGACGGTGCTCGAGGCCGCGCCGCCGCCGCGGTGAGGTGATTTCCTCGGGACCGCGAGCACATCCGTGCTCGCGGTCGGCGACCATAGCGCCGCCGCGATCTCTCGCCACAGTCGCCGCCCCCACCCAATCGTCGCGGCCCGCTGCCACCCAGGCGCCACGCGGCTGCGGACGCGTCTGGCTGCACGCGCGCGCCGCGGCCCACGGCGGGGGCAAGGAGGAGCATGCATCCCACGATCGCCGCACCGATAAATGTAATGGGGCTCAGAACGGGGGAGGGCCGAGGGAGATGAGACAAATAGCGACGCTCAAGCCATTGCCGCCCCAGAGTCTGAGGTACTCGTTCGACAAACCTCGTCGTGACGGCTACCACCCGGCCGGCCTGACGCTTGCGAAGTGCTCGTTCGACAATCGTCCACGGGGCACGGGCGGGACTTTTGCGGCGACGACCAGCGCGGCGTCTGTGTCGCACGGGCCGAGCACGGGGCAGCCAGCACCCGGGCGTGGTCTCCAGTCGGCTGGACGGTGTCGAGGCGCGGTGTTATCTCACTCCCTCACCCATGCACACCAGCAGCGTCAGACCCGACGAACTTCGTCGCTGCGCCCGGTGCGGCCAGGCAGCCCTGGTGTGCGCCCGTGACTGGCAGCACCGGGTATTGGGGGTCGCCACGGGCACCTGGACGCGGGAGCTCGAGTGCCGGTCGTGCGGCGCCAAGGTCACGCTGTACTCGCCGAAGCACATCGCGGTCGAGCGCGTGTTCGCCTTCGTGATGCTGCCGGCGATCTTCCCGGGCCTCTACTTCATGGCCAGCGCTCGCCGCAAGGCGCGAGCTTGGAGTGACAACCCGGTGGTGGATGGTGCCTCGACCTCGCCGCCCCGCGGGCCGGGGGACCGCGTCTGCGCCGGGTGTCGCGGGCGGGCGCGCTGCACGGCCATGCACCGGCGGCAGATGTGGGGGATGGACGTCGGCACGCGCTGCCGCTACGCCTGCAGCCGGTGCGCGAAGGTCTTCACCGTCCATGACGGCCGCGGCGTCGCGTTCTCGCTGGCCGTCGCCAGCTTGCTCACTGTGATAGCCGCGCTGGTGGTGGCGATCCCGCCAGGATCGGACGTCGGGGCCGAGGCGAGTAACCGGTGGGTCGGCGTGGGCCTGTCGGTCATCGCCGCGCTCGGCTGGATCGCGCTCGCGCTGCAGCTCCGAGCGCGGCGCGTGCATCCCATGGCCTGAACGAGCGACCGGCCGCCTGCACGCCGAGGCGCCTGGCAGCCAGGCGTTTCTACCGCTCTGCGCCGAGCGCGGGCAGACCTCGGCTCAAACCACCGCCCAGCTCTGCGCGTCGACGCCACCGGGATCCTCCGGTTCGAGGCTCCCGCCTGGCGACGACCGGTGACGTGACCCGATCGTCACGCGCCGTTTCCCTGCGACGGATTCAGATCGTCATCAACGCGACACGCAGCGCCGCGCGAACACCTCGACGCTGCCCAGCGAATCACCGGTGGCGACGGCCGCGAACGGGTGCCAGCCGGCGGGCAACGCGTCGACCGAGGCCGGGTCGTACTGCGTCCAGGCGGAGACCTCCCATTGGCCACAGTCGCCCTCCTCGGCCCACGCGACCGCGGGGCTGCTGTCGAACGGACAGCCGACGACGAACACCAGCCCGGCCGCGAAGCCGAGCGCCAGCATCATTCCCGAACGCATGTCGAAGCTCATCCCAGGACCTCCATCCGGCGAACCCGCCGCTCCACGTTCAAGCGGCGCCCGGCCCGAATTATTCCTGTCGCCGCGAACAACGATCCGCAGAGGTCCGCGCCGGTTCGCTGCGCGGCGTCGGTCGGCCGCGCGCCGCGTGTTACCGTGCTGCGGTCATGAGAGCTCCGCACGACACGCTGACCTCCGAGCGCCTGGTGTTGCGTCGTTACACCGCCGACGACCTCGACCTGCTGGTGCGCCTGCACACCGATATTCGGGTCATGCGCTTCGCCGGCGGCCTCCAGGACCGGGCCCGCAGCGAGGCGATGATGCGCGAGCGGATCCTCGCCTACTACGACCAGCACCCCGGCCTCGGCATCTGGCTGACGAGCGAGCGGGCCACGGGCGCCCCGGTCGGCATGCACCTGCTGAACCACGTCCGCGACGACACGGTCATCCAGGTCGGCTACCTGCTCTACCCCGAGTACTGGGGCCGCGGCTACGCCACCGAGATGGCCGCGCGCCTGCTGCGATACGGCTTCGCCGAGCTCGGGCTGCCGCAGATCTCCGCGATCACCGACCTGCCGCACGTCGACTCCCAGCGCGTCCTTTTAAAAGTTGGCCTGCACCGCGACGGCGAGCGCCACTTCCCCGCGTATGGCGAGGAGCCCCTGGCGTTCTTCACCCGCGACGCCGCGGCCTGGCTCGCCGAGAACCCGACCTGACATGTCCCATCGAGCCTTCGAGCGGCCCACTTGCGCTTCGCCCAGCAGCACTCAGAACAACAGAAGGCCAGCAAATACACCGAAATGTGGCAGCGGTACGCCTCCAAGAATGCCGACGATCCGAGCTTCGCCCCCGACGATGCCCTTGACACGCTCTTGCCGCCGCGCTCCGAGGACGACTCCCAGACGTACCTCTGCTTCGAGTGCGACGAGCGTGGATCGCCAGAGCATGACGCCACCGCCGAACTGATAGAACAGACGATCACCGGGCCCTCCATATCCAAGGGCAGCCACGTGGTGGCGGTGATAGACCAAGCCGTAGTTCCCCCCCCAGCTAAAGAACGCCGTACCGCGGTCGGCGCCGCCGACGCTCACCGCGAATTCGTAACCAAGGGCAGTTTTCCACGGTCGATTGTGGCGATCGAAGCGCGGGCGCAGTGAAGAACCGAGAAAGAGCCCGAGCTCTCCGCCCGGCACACCGGAGACGATGCTCCACTGGACGCTGTAACGGTTGGCAAAGACCAGCTTGCGCGCGCCCTCCGACGGTGGACCGGCAGAGGGCGCGATGGTGAGCAGCACCGTGAGGGCAGCGAGGACGAGCATCGGCCCGTACAGGATGCCAAGGATCAGACCGGCGGAACCGTGTGCAAAGACACGGACACGATCCCGTAGAACGGCATCATGTCGATGGTGAGGTTGAGGGTAAGCGGGGCATCGGTGGCGCGGAGACTCCCTACGAGCTGATCCGTCTCAACGTTATACGCTCCGTAGCCCGACGTGACTGGCGTCCCGTCCACGATCACGGCGTCCGCCCAAAACTGGGTGTTCATGGTGGCGTCGGGGAACGTCACGGTACCTCGGGAGCGGTTCCACGTACCAGTGAACGGAGCGATCGTCTGGAACCCCATGTGCTGCACCTCGAAGAGGCCCCCCGCACCGGCCGCATCGGAGTAACCCCCCTCGACAGCCTTCGTCAATCCGACAAGACTATCGATGGTGAGCGTACATTGAGCAGGGCTACATGCCGTGAGCGTATACCCCAGGTAGCCGTGAAAGCTACTTACTCCCGCAGAATCACCCTGTGGCGTGACAAGCGTGGCACTCCCTTCGAATTGATGATAGGCACCGTCCTTAGGAAGGAGCGCTTCGCCGTCGCACTCCCAGCCGGAGAGCGTGGACTTCAACACGGGCCGTTCTCCGCTCGGGTTTCCGGTGATCGATACGCCACTGGAGTTGACGTAGCTGCCATCCAGATCACAGTCAATACTCCCCACGATGGCGCAGTCCGGGTCGACCGCACAAGCTTCTTCCATACCCTTGCGGTACTCTTTGCAATCATCTTCGCAGATGCTCGCCGCGTCGGCTTCACTGAGACCCATCACGCATTTGGAATAGTGGTATGGCGTCCCGTCCACCTCAACCCGGCTCCAACAATTATCCCAAAGCGAATGGGTCAGCTGATTCGCATCCGTCCACGGGTCGGGATACGTCGGATATTCTGCCAAAGCACTGTCGGGCTGAAGATTTGCGCACTTCCACGGGGACTGCATGCTACAAATGTATTTCGCTCGGCCGTCTTCCGGTCCTGTCGTGCTCGTCGGCTCGTCCGTGGTCGAGCCCGTGGTCGTGGTCGTTCCGCCCGTAGTAGGGTCCGTGGCGGACGCGGAAGACTGACCGCTCCCGGCCGAGCCCATGGAGTAGCAGGCGTTGTCATTTTCAGACTGTGGCGGAAAGTCCTTCGACTGCTGATGGCCGCCAGCACCGAGACAACTCCCTTCCTGCCAATCACTCTGGCCTGCAAACCCGTCTGGGTTCGAAAACTTTGCGATATCGGAAGATTCTTGGGAGGTGAACACGTTCCAAGCGCAGAACTCCTGGAGATCTGGGAAACTGTTCTTGCAAAAATCCTGGTTTTTGTAGCAAAAGGTAGCCGTCTTCAACTCTGGGCCGCCAGGTGTCTCTTCCTTCCACTCACATGTGAGGATCGTATAGTCCTTTGGCGCCCCACACCCCATGATAGCGAAGGCACCCACGAAAAGCGCAATCTTGCACGAAGTAGCGTTGTGTGTCATGCAGTCCTCACGGTCAGTCTAACATGGGGGCTGGCGCTCCACTCGCCCGCCTTCACGTGCGAAACATCCGTGAGATGGTTTTAACGACAGTGTTTTCGTGACTCGATCTCCTCAGAAATAGGTGATATACCATGGAAACTCCATGATGCGGATTTGCTCGTTCATCGCGTTGATCGCCATCGCCCCGATGGCGTGTCTGCCGAACTACGAACAATCTCAGGGAGAGCGCGTGCTCTACGAGCATAGCGAGGGGCTTTACCCTTGCGCGGGCACCGCTCACTACGTAGACCGAGTCGTCCCATTCCTTGAGAAGCAGTTGGCGTTCCGTGCCCCCGAACGGCTAAGGTTCTCGTGGATCGCGGCGAGCGATTCATGGATGCCGCTCGGGGTGCCGACCCTCGCCAGGGCTGTGGGCGACCATGCATGGGCGACCGATCCGATTCATATTCACGAGCTCACCCATGTCATCACCGGAGGGATGCCCGCGATGTTCTTCTCCGAGGGGATTGCCACGGCCGTAGATCTGCTCGATGATGACGTCGGACCGCGGTATGTATGGTCCGACTCCGCCCTCGCCGAACCGGCATGGGACCCGCGGACGACGATGACGGCCACGAATCCCAGCGACGTGAACTATGAGACCGCTGCTGTGTTCGTCACATTTCTCATCGTCCGCTACGGCCCCGAGCGCTTTCATGAATTCTATCGCAGCCTCGGGGGGCCAGTGACGATGCCGTGGCTCCAAAGGCAGTTTCGGCGCGCATACGGGCTCGAGCTTGCCGACGAAATTGCGACCTTCCGCGAGAGGATTCCGCCGTGCGAGGCGGACGCCCACCCCTTGAATGTACACGAGTGCTCCGGGCCGAGCATTGACTGGAGCTCTGAAAAGTTGTGGGAGCACGAGGTGTCGATGGCCTGTGACGCTCCGGGCGTCGTCGGAGGAATCGGCCCGGACTGGGTGTGGCCGAGTTTTTATGCGGTCACGCTCGAGGTCCCGGAACGAGGATACTACACCCTCTGGCTCGATAACACCGAGGTCACGGCGCGCTTCGGTCCGTGCTTCGGCTGCCCCTGGGAGCCGCACGACGTCTTCCTCGCGCGCGAGACTTCGGAGCGCACGATGGTCCTTGAACCGGGGACCTACTATTTGCGGGTCAACTCGCAGTCGGATGAATCGCCGGCCGTGACGGTGCGATTGCAGCGGCAGTAAACCGCCGGCACGTCTCGTCTGCAACCGTCCGATCCGGCCGGCGCGGGCCATATCATGGTTCGCTACGATTTCACGAGCTGTCGTCAGCGCGGCGAGGACAGCTGGAAGCGGTAGTCCTCGGCCGCCTCGTCGATCGCTCGCAGGTAGTTCTCGGGGTCGAGCTCCGCCTTGAGCTCGTCCGACAGCGGGAAGATCATCGGCGAAGGCTCGTACGAACATGGCCTTCCGGACGGGTCGACCACGCGGCCCTCGTGCAGCGCGCGCGCGGCCTCGGCCAGGCTCGCGCCGGGCATCGCCTCGCGGACCGCACGCATGCGCGCGCCGGCGCGGGGGTCGACGAAGCGCAGCCGCTTCTGCCACTGGACCGCCAGGTGGTACTGCGACGGCGTCACCACCAGGCCGGCCAGGCCGACCCGCTCGCAGGCGATGATCAACAGCGCGACGGTCTCCTCGAACAGGCCGAGGCCGGGGTGGCGCTGGCCGGGCAGCGCGGGCCTGTCCGCGGAGAAGTGCTCGCGCGGGTTCTGCAGCAGCAGCCAGTCGATCGCCAGCAGCTCGAAGCCGGGCACGGTGCGACGGTCGCGGCGCACGACCAGCTCGAACAGCAGCTCCTTGTGCTCGGCGTCGCCGAAGATCTTGAGGATGTGCCGCTGCGGATCGACGAGGTTGAACTCGAGCGACGGCTGAAAGCCCTTGCCGCGCAGGCGGCCGAGGAAGCCGTGGCGCTCGAGCGCCAATTCGAGGCCCTGGCGCGAGTAGTAGCCCAAAAACCGCGGCTCGCGGGCGGTCGCGGCCAGGCTCGGCACCAGGTCCTCGAGCGTGAGCCCGAGGTCGTCGCCCTCGCCCGTCAGCTCGGCCGGCTTGAGCAGCGCCGCGTAGTGACGGGCGCGCATCAGCGTCAGCTCGTCGTTGTCGGGCGGCTCGAACCCGCGGTGGCCGCTCTGCAGCCACGCGAAGCTGCGCGCGCTGTGCTGCCAGGTGCTCGGCCCGTAGCCGCCGGCGAGGCAGACCACCACCGCGGCGTCGGGCGCGAACGCGCGGATCGCCTCGAACACGGCGATGTCGCGGCCCAGCATGCCCTCGGCGCTGATCTGCCACACGCCGATCTTGTCGCCGGCGGCCGGGTCGGTGCCGGCGAGGAAGTAGATGAGCCGCGGCCGGTGCTGCCGCAGGGCCTCGGTCAGGTGCAGCTGCACCGTCTCGAGGTAGAGCGTGTCGCCGACGACGTCGCCGAGCGCGACGCTGGTCGACGCGACCGCCTCGGTGGCGCCCCAGTGTTGGTTGTGGATCGACAGCGTGAACACGCTGGGGTCGTCGGCGAACAGCGAGCGCGTGCCGTCGCCGTCGTGCTGGTCGAGGTCGACGACGAGGATGCGCTCGTGGAAGCCGAGCGCGCGCTGCTCGGCGATCGCCACCGCGACGTCGTGGAACACGCAGAAGCCACGCCCGCGCCCGCGCTGGGCGTGGTGGAACCCGCCGCCGAGGTTGACGGCGATCTTGCCGGTGCCGAGCGCGATGTCGGTGGCGAGCATGGTGCCGCCGGTCATGGCCCGCTGCAGGTCGAGGATCCGCGCCGTGTCGACCTCGCTGACCTCGAGCCCGCCGAGGATGTCGACCATGACCTCGGGGCGCTGACAGGCGTCGAGGTAGGCGTCGTCGTGGACCCGCCGGATCGCGTGGTACGTGGCCAGCGACGGCCGCCGCACCTGCTCGAAGGTGACGAGGCCCTCGGCCGCCAGCGCGGTGAGGATCCGTTCGCCGCGCACCTCGTCGACCTCGGAGCCCGGCCACGAACACTCGTAATGCGGGCCGTAGACGAACGTGGCCGGGGGCGGGCGCAGGCGCGCGAACATCTGATTGGCGCGGCGCCGCAAATGACGAAAGATCTTCTCGCCGGTCGTCATCGCCGGGCGGATGGTTGGCATGTAACCAGTGGTTTGGCAACGCTCGCCCGGCCCGCTACGCTGCTCGCTGCGATGCACGTCTCGCTTCAACGGCTCGTCGCCGGCGCCCTGCTCGGGCTCCACTGGACTTTTGGGACAGGTTGTGCTGCGCCGCGCGAGGCGACCATCGTGCGCGAGCTGCCGCCCGTCGACTGGCTGGCCGCTCGCATGGACGAGCTGGCGCGCGTCGACCTGCTGCGCAACGCACCGCCGCTGGCCCAGGCCCGGCTGGGGTCCCTCGACAGCGAGCTGCGGGTGTGGATCCGGACCCCGGCGCGGCGCGCTCTGGTCGAGCTGCGCAGCGGCGCCGACGGTGTCACCGGCGAGATGTGGGTGTTCTGGTCGGCGCCGTCGCAAGCGGAGGACGACGGCATCTACGCCGAGTACCGCGACTGGATCGCGTGCGGCGACCGGCGCACCGGCCACGGCCTCGGGATGTGCCGGCCGCAGCCGCGTGAGCCGGTCGACTGGGCGCTGGTGGCGGCCAAGCTGCAACCGGCGTGGAAGCTGCCCGATCAGGCGAAGTTCGCGCCTCCGGGCGAGTTCGACGGGCAGCTGATGATCATCGAGCGACGCGAGGGCCGCACCGGCGAGGTCGTGCACTGGGACATCGCCTGGCCGATCGCGGCGGGCCCCGGGCGCAAGGAGTCGGCGATGGCCGAGGAGGTCTGGGAGGCGCTGTGGGACACGATATCCCTGGCGGAGCGGCCCGAGTGAGCGGCGCGGCGGTGACGTGGTAAGGAGACCGCGATGCGCGAGGAGTCGTGGGAGTTCTGGATCGATCGCGGCGGGACGTTCACCGACTGCGTCGGCCGGGCGCCCGGGACCGGCCGGCTGCGCGCTATCAAGGTGCTGTCGACCGACGACGCGCCGCTGCGGGCGATCCGCGGGCTGCTCGGCCTCGGCGACCACGAGCCTATCCCGCGGTGCCAAATCCGCCTCGGCACCACCGTCGCCACCAACGCCCTGCTCGAGCGCAAGGGCGCGCCCACGGCCCTGCTCATCACCCGCGGCTTCGCCGACCTGCTCGAGATCGGCGACCAGGCCCGACCGGAGTTGTTCGCGCTGGCGATCCACAAGCCGCCGCCGCTGGCCGCGACGACCTGCGAGGTCGACGCGCGGCGGGCCGCCGACGGTGCAGTGATTGTGTCCCCCGAGACAGGTGCTTTGGAGCATGTCCTGAGGGACATCCATGATCGCGGCGTCCGCAGCGCGGCGGTCGCGGTGATCCACGATCACCGCGACGGCGGGCTCGAGCGGATCGTCGGGGCGGCGGCGCGGGCAGCCGGGTTCGAGGAGGTGGTGCTGTCGCACGAGGTCGCGCCGGCGCAGGGGCTGCTGGCGCGGGCCGAGACCGCGGTGGTCGACGCTTACCTGACGCCGCTGCTGCGGGCCTACGTGCGCGGGCTGCAGGCGCGCCTGGGCCCGGCGGCGGCGCTGCAGCTGATGCAGTCGAGCGGCGACCTGTGCGCGGCGGAGCGGTTCCGCGGGCGCGACGCGGTGCTGTCGGGACCGGCCGGCGGAGCAGTGGCGTGCGCGGCGATCGCTGCGCGGCTGGGGCTGTCGCAGGTGATCGGGTTCGACATGGGCGGGACTTCGACCGACGTGGTCCGCTGGGGCGGCGAGCTCGAGCGCAGCTACGAGACGCGGGTCGCCGGGGTCCGCCTGCGCACGCCGATGCTGGCGGTCCACACGATCGCGGCCGGCGGCGGCTCGGTCTGCAGGTACCGCGATCGCAAGCTGGCCGTCGGGCCCGACAGCGCCGGCGCCGACCCGGGGCCGCTGTGCTACGGGCGAGCGAGCGCGCAGGCGTTGACGCTGACCGACGTCGACCTCGCGCTCGGCCGCCTGCACCCGGCCCGCTTCCCGTTCGCGCTCGACCGCGAGCGCGCGTTCGCGGGGCTCGAGGCGCTGGCGGCGGAGGTGAACGCCGGCGGGGCCGCGATGTCGCCGCTGCAGGTCGCCGAGGGGCTGCGGCAGATCGCCGACGAGCGCATGGCGGCGGCGATCCGCGACGTCACGGTGCGGCGCGGCCACGACGTCCGCAAGCACGCGCTGGTGGTGTTCGGCGGGGCCGGGGGTCAGCACGCGTGCGCGGTGGCGCGGGCGCTGCAGATCCGCACGCTGGTGTTCCATCCGCTCGCGGGGGTGCTGTCGGCCTTCGGCATCGGCGCGGCCCGGCCCGGCTGGCACGGTCAGGCGGACGTCGGCGGGCTCGAGCTCGCGGAGTCCCTGGAACTTTCGGACATGTTCCAAAGGCTAGAGGACGAGGGCCGGGCGGCGCTGGCGGCCGAGGGCGCGCGCGAGGTCTCGGCGGTGCGGCGGGTCGACCTGCGCTACCGCGGGACCCATGTGGCGCTGACGGTCGCGTGGGGTTTGGGTCTGCGCGCGGCGTTCGAGCAGGCCCACGCGCGCGAGTTCGGCTACGCCCGGCCGGACCACCCGATCGAGGTGGTCAGCGCGCGGGTCGAGCTGCGGGTCGACGACGAGGCGGTCGGCGGTCACCTGCCTGAAGAGACAGATGATTCCGACGTACCTGACCGTTCGGACATGTGGGTCGCGGGCGAGTGGCAGCGGGTGCCGACGCTGCGGCGCGAGGCGATCGCGGCCGGGCAGGTGATCGTGGGGCCGGCGCTGATCCTCGACGCGACGGCGACGATCGTGCTCGAGCCCGGCTTCGTCGCCGAGCTGGCGGCCGACGGCTGCCTGGTCGCGCGCGACCTCACCGGCGTCGAGGTCGTCGCCGCCGGCAGCATCGACCCCGTCAGCCTCGAGATCATGGGTGCGCGGATCTCCGGCATCGCTCGCCACATGGGCGTCGTGCTGCAGCGGACCGCGCTGTCGACCAACATCCGCGAGCGGCTCGATTTCTCGTGCGCGGTGTTCGACGCCGGAGGCGGCCTGGTGGCCAACGCGCCGCACATCCCGGTCCACCTCGGGGCGATGAGCGAGTCGATCCGCGGGGTGCTGGCGGCCCACCCGGCGCCGCGGCAGGGCGACGTGTTCGTCACCAACGACCCCGCGGCCGGTGGTTCGCACTTGCCCGACATCACCGTGATCGCGCCGGTGCACGACGACGCGGGGGCGCTGTGCGGGTTCGTGGCCAACCGCGGGCACCACGCCGACGTCGGCGGCATCACGCCCGGGTCGATGCCGCCCGACGCGCGCACGCTGGCCGAGGAGGGCGTGGTGTTCCGCGCGTTCCCTGCGGTGCGCGGCGGGCGGTTCGACCGCGCGGGGGTGCTGGCGATCCTGTCCGAAGGGCCATGGCCGGCGCGGCGGCCGGAGGAGAACCTGGCCGACCTCGAGGCGCAGATCGCCGCCAACCAGGCGGGCGCGCGGCTGCTGCGGGAGCTGGCGACGAGCATCGGCCCGGAGGCGCTGGCGAGCCACCTGCGGGCGATCCAGGACGACGCGGCGGCCTGCGTCGGCGAGCTGGTCGCGCGCATGCCGGCGGGCCCGCGCACGTTCGTCGACGCGCTCGACGACGGCACGGCGATCGCGGTGACGCTGACGCGCCACGGGTCGCGGCTCGCGGTCGACTTCACCGGCACGGGGCCGCAGTCGGCGAGCAACGCCAATGCGCCGCGCGCGGTCACGGTGTCGGCGCTGCTGTACGTGCTGCGCGTGCTGGCGGGGCGACCGATCCCGCTGGCGTCGGGCTGCCTGCGCGCGGTCGACCTGGCGCTGCCGGCGGGCACGATCCTGTCCCCGGGGCCAGGTGCGGCGGTGGCCTCGGGCAACGTCGAGACGGCGCAGCGCGTGGTCGATGTGCTGCTCGGCGCGCTGGGGGCCGCGGCCGCCAGCCAGGGGACGATGAACAACCTGAGCTTCGGCGACGCGAGCTTCGGTTACTATGAGACGATCGGCGGCGGCAGCGGCGCGATCGCGGGCGAGGCCGGCGCGTCCGGGGTGCACACGCACATGACGAACACGCGGATCACCGACCCGGAGGTGCTCGAGGCGCGATTTCCGGTGCGCGTGCATCGGTTCGCGCTGCGCCGCGGTTCGGGGGGGATCGGGCGCTGGCGCGGGGGCGACGGGCTCGTGCGCGAACTCGAATTCCTGCGCGGGGGGATCGAAGTCTCGATCGTGGCGGAGCGCCGCGGGCGAGCGCCGTTCGGGCTGGCAGGCGGCGCTGCGGGGGCGTGCGGGCGCAATCTGCTGGACGGGGCGGAGCTGCCTGGACGCGCGCGGACCACGGTGCAGGCCGGCCAGCGGCTCACGATCGAGACGCCCGGGGGCGGTGGGCACGGCGAACCGGGCTCCGGCGCGGGCTGAGGGGTTTTGCAGGGCCGGGGGGCTTGGGCTACCTTGCGGCCGATGCTCGAAGCACTGATCCCGTACATCAAGCCGCCCGAGAAGCTGATCGCCGATCTTCCCGTCATCGGGCCGCTCAAGCTGCAGGTGTTCGGGCCGCTGGTCGCGCTGGGCGTCATCCTCGGGTACCACCGCTGCCTGGCGTTCGCGAAGAAGCGCGACATGGACGAGTTCATCGCCCGCGACCTGATGTTCTACATCCTGATCACGGGCTTCGTCATCTCGCACTGGGTCTCGGTGCTGTTCTACTTCCCCGAGGACGTGGCGCGGAACCCCGCGGTGCTGCTGATGATCTGGAACGGCCTGTCGAGCGTCGGCGGGTTCTTCGGCGCGCTGGTCGGGTTCTTCTGGTACCTGCGCAAGATGAAGCAGCCGTACCTGCTCTGGTGCGACATGCTGGTGTTCGGCCTGCTGGTCGGCTTCACCCTCGGCCGCCTCGGCTGCTCGCTGGTCCACGACCACCCGGGCGCGATCGTCGACCCGTCGCACTTCCTCGCGGTCGGCCCGTGGCCCGGCGGCGAGTACCGCTTCGACAACGGCCTGCTCGAGTTCATGTACCTGGTGCCGATCGTGCTGTTCGTGCACTTCGTGTTCAACTGGGGCAAGTCGGCACCGGGCCGCATCTCCGGCCTCACGGCCCTGCTCTACGCGCCGTTCCGGTTCGCGCTCGACTTCATGCGCGAGAAGGACAAGCTGTACCTGGGCCTGACCACGGCTCACTACGCGACGATGATCATCTTCGCCGCCGGCGTGTACCTGGTGTTCATCCGCAAGCCGAAGCCCGACGACTACGCCTACGCCAAGGACAGCGAGCGCATCGCCCGCGAGCGCGCCGAGGCCGAGGCCAAGCAAGCGGCCGCCGCGACCTGAGCGGCGATCCGGCCGCCCCCGGATTCCGCTCGATACGGGCGGCTGATCGAAGGGACATGCCCCATGGGGCATGTCCCTTCGCGCATGTCCCGGAGAGCATGCTCCGGAGGCCAGCGCCTCAGCGCGGGCTCCAGCGCGGCAACCAGTCGACGCCCTTGCGGTCGGTGAGGCGGACGACGCCGGAGCCGTCGGGGCGCATCAGGTAGAGCTCGGGGTCGCCGTCGCGGTCGGAGGCGAACACCAGCAGCTTGCCGTCGGGCGAGAAGACCGGCTCACGGTTGGAGCTGGTGCCGGCGGTCAGCGGGACGATCGCCCCGGTCGCCAGGTCGGCCCGGCGCAGCGCGGCCTGCTGCGAGCCGGTGCGAGTGCTGAACACCAGGCCGCCGCCGTCGGGCGTGAAGGTCGGCTCGGCCTCGGCCGGCTCGAACTCCTTGCGGTCGCCCGGCGCGTCGGCGGTCAGCCGCCGCAGATCGGTGCCGTCGGGCTTGACCAGGAAGATCCGCTCGGCGCTCTCGCGGTTGCTGAGGAACGCCAGGAGCCCGCCGTCCCGCGACCACACCGGGCCCCAGTCGTCGAGCTGGAAGTGGGTCACGCGCTGCGGCTCGCGGCCGTCGGCGTGCATGACATAGATCTCGGCGTTGCCGTCGCGGCTCGAGACAAAGGCGATCCGGCGCCCGTCGGGCGACCAGGCGGGCTCGTAGTTGCCGGCGGGGTGGTCGGTCAGGCGGTTCAGCTTGGGCGCGGCGCGGTCGGCGAGGTCGACGGCGTAGATGTCGCGGAAGCTCGAGAAGGCGGCCTCGAAGGCGAGCTTGCGCCCGTCGGGCGACCACGCCGGGCTGCGCACCTGGGGGGCGGTCTCGCTGCGCCACAGCGGCTCGCCGAGCTCGCCGGCGGCCCCGAGCGGCCGGACCTCGATGCGCTCGAAGTGGCCGCCCTCGTGCTCGTCGACGGTGATGATCGCCATCAGCTCGCCGCTCGGCGAGATCGGGCCGGGCAGCACCGACGGCGGCCCCTCGCCGCCTGTCCCCTGGAGCATGGTCTTTGCGCCCTGTCCCGAAGGCAAGATGACATCGATCGCGGCCCCGCCCTCGCGCTCGGCGAGGAAGAAGATCCGCCCGGGCGCGGCGGCCCGCTCGTCGGCGCCGAGCGCCGGCCCCTCGGGGATGGCCGGCGCGGGCGGGAGCGGCTGGGTAGGCGCCTCGGCGGTCGCAGGCGCGGTCGCAGCGGGCTGGGCAGGGCTCTGGGCGCCGGAGCCACAGGCGGCGAGGAGGAGGCCGCCGAGGGCGACGGAGGAGGAGATCGTGGAGCGTCGGTGCATCGCGCGGGGCCGTTCGTGGCGAGGACTGCGACGATGGCTCATAGCGCAGGTCCACGGGCGCGGGCAACCCGAGCGGGCCCGAGAACGAGGTTCGCGGCGGCGCAATGCGTCGCGGCGGGAGCGCGCGGCGGGCGATGGCCGCGGGCCGACCTCTGCGATCGCGGCGTCACCAGCCGATCGCGCGCAGGGCCGCGAACACCAGCCAGCCGATCAGGACGGCGATGCCGACGGGGATCAGCACGGCGGCGACCACGGCGGCGACCACGAGCCGGCGATCGACGGCGCGCCGCTGCGCGGGCTCGGCGAGGTGGCCCTCGAGCAAGGCGAGGTTGCGCTGGTTGGCCTTGAAGCCGAAATCGAACATGTCCCCGAGGACAGGCACGGAGCCGACCAGGGCGTCGACGAGCACGTTGCCGGTCATGCGCGCGAGGGTGGCCGGCGAGGCGCCGAGGCCGGCCGCGCGCACGACGATCCAGCCCGACAGCACGGAGGAGAGGGTGTCGCCGAGGCCAGGCGCGAGGCCGAGGAGGGGGTCGAGGCCGACGCGCCAGTCGGTGCCGGGGATCCGCACGGCGTTGTCGAGCAAGGCGGCGATCTGGCGCACGTCGTCAGGAGCGCGCAGCTGCGGGTCGCGGGGCATGCGAGGACGATGCTTCGAAACGGGCGACCCGGCAACATGGGGCGTTCGCGGCGCGGACGGAGCGGCTGTCTCTCGGGACATGTCGGCCGGCGACCGCGACGAGGGCCGCGGCGTGCCGGCCCCGCGACGGTCTCGGCGACGCTGTGCGGCCCCACAGCCGCTCGAAGGCGCGAGCGGGCCTCCTTCTGCCCGCCCGCGCCCGGTTCATGCCTGCCCGCCTCGCGCGCGGCACCAGCGCGCGGCGAGGCCGGCGAGCTCAGCGGACGAACACGGCGCCGAAGGTGGCGAGGTTCTTGTCGCCGTTGTCGCCGCCGCAGCTGGCGAGGTCGCCGACGGCGTAACCGAGCACGCTGCACTGGCCCCCATCGCCGCCGATGCCGATGTACGAGTCGGGCGAGGTGCAGTCGTTCTCCTGGTTGGAGACGACGCCGATCCGCACCCGCGGCCAGCCCGCCACCGCCCACGGCATCGAATTGAAGCCCTCGCGGTTGCAGAACGACTGCAGCGAGCTGCCGGTGATCAGGCTCTTCCAGGCGTCGCGGCCGACGCTGGTCGCGACGTAGGCGCCGCTCAGCAGGTTCTGCAGCGACGGCCGGTTGAGGCCCGGCAGCTTGATGGTCTTGAGCACCAGCGGCCCGTTGCCGATCGGGTACTCCATGCCGACGAGCACGTCGTTGAACGGCACGCTCATGAAGCTCTGCAGCTTGGCCTCGTTGTGGTCGAGGTCGGGGAACTGCGGCTGGTAGGTCGAAGCATTGGTCCACAGCGCGGCGGCGTAGGTGAAGGTGTTGAGGGTGCCGTTGGCCTTGAGGGCGAGGGTCCAGCCGCCGCCGTCGATGGTCATCTCGCAGAAGACGTTGAACGGCTGCAGGGCGCCGGCGCCGTCCGGATCGATCGGGTAGACGCCGTTGCCAGCGCCAGGAGTGGCCTGCTTGATGGCCTTGCAGCTGGTGGCGATGCCACACTTGCCGCCGGTGCAGAAGCCGGTGGTGCAGTCGAGGCCGCCGGTGCACTGGAGGTTGAGGCCGCACTTGCCACACGAGCCGCCGCAGTCGACGTCGCTCTCGGTGCCGTTCTTGACGCCGTCGCTGCAGGTCGGCAGCAGACACTGATTGTTGCAAAAATCGTTGTTGTTGGCGTTGCCGTCGTCGCACTGCTCGACGCCCTGATGGAC
The DNA here is from genome assembly GCF_028368995.1 of Nannocystis bainbridge. GTDB lineage: Bacteria > Myxococcota_A > Polyangia > Nannocystales > Nannocystaceae > Nannocystis > Nannocystis bainbridge. The sequence goes on from NZ_JAQNDL010000001.1 coordinate 4,076,120, forward strand.
GATGGCGTCGCCGCAGCTGGCGGACTTGCAGGTGTTGAGGCAGGCGTCGTTGTCGGACAGGTTGCCGTCGTCGCACTGCTCGCCCTTGCCGGGCTGGACGAAGGTGTCGCCGCAGATCGGGTTGTTGCAGGCGAGGGTGCAGACGCCGGTGTTGCTGTTGCCGATGCCGGCGTCACACTGCTCGCCGGGCTGCTTGAAGCCGTCGCCGCAGGTGGCGAGCTTGCAGACGTTGGTGCAGGCGTCGTCGTTGCTCTGGTTGCCGTCGTCGCAGGCCTCGCTGGGGCTCTTGTCGCCGTCGCCGCAGATGTTGGTCTTGCACATGGCGTTGCACGGCTTGCCGGGGCCGTTGTTGACGCCGTCGTCGCACTGCTCGACGTTGGCCTGGACGAGGCTGTCGCCGCAGGTGGCGAGCTTGCAAGCGACGGTGCAGGCGCCGCTGTCGCTGTTGCTGCCGCCGAGGTCGCACTGCTCGCCCTCGTTGGGCTGATGGATGCCGTCGCCGCAGGCGGGGAGCTCGCAGCTGTCGGTGCAGCCGTCGTCGTCGTCGCCGTTCTGCCCGTCGTCGCAGTCCTCGCCCGGATCGAGGGTACCGTTGCCGCACTCCTCGAGCTTGCAAGTGGCCGAGCAGCCGTCGCCCGGATCGAGGTCGCCGTCGTCGCAGGCCTCGCCGGGGCCCTGGTCGCCGTCGCCGCAGGTGTTGAATTGACACCCGGCGTTGCAGGCCTTGCCTGCCCCGTTGTCGACGCCGTCGTCGCACTCCTCGATGCCGTCGCCGGTGTTGTAGAGGGCCCCGTCGCCGCAGACGTTGAGCTTGCAGCTGGTGGTGCAGGCGGCGTTGTCGGCGTTGGCGTTGCCGTCGTCGCACTGCTCGCCGACGCTGTCCTGGACGTGACCGTCGCTGCAGGTGGCGTCGGTGCAGGTGTCGGTGCAATCGTCGCTGTTGTCGGCGTTGCCGTCGTCACACTGCTCGGTCGGGGCGACGATGCCGTCGCCGCAGCTGGCGAGCGCGCAGGAATTGGTGCAGTCGTCGGTGTCGTCTTCGTCGCCGTCGTCGCATCCCTCGCCCGGGCCGACGGCCCCGTCGCCGCAGACGTTGTCGGTGCAGTCGGCCTTGCAGCTATTGGTGTCCATGTTGTCGGCGCCGTCGTCACACTCCTCGCCGGGGCCCTGATCGCCGTCGCCGCAGGCATTGGCCTGACACTGCATGTTGCACGGCTTGCCGGCGCCGTTGTCGGGGCCGTCGTCGCAGGCCTCGCCCCGATCGAGCTGACCGTCGCCGCAGACGGGGTCGGGCTCGCCAGTGGTGGTATCGGTGGTCTCGCCGGTGGTCGTGGTGGTGGTGCTGTCGCCGGTCGTGGCGACGGTCATGCCGCCGGTCATGCCCTGCGTGGTGGTCGGCGTGTCGGTGACGCCGACGGTGGTGGTCGTCGTCGCCACCCCGGTGCTGGTCTGCACGTCGCCGCCGGTGGTGGTGGCCTCGCTCGCGCCGACAGTGCCGGCCGTGCCGGAATCACCGCACGCCGCGAGCAACAAGGTGGTCGAAAGGACAGATCGCCGCAGGCCAAGCTCTAACGTTCGCATGTTCACCCTCCACGCCCCGGCGACGGCTCGCCCCACGCATGGGGGCGACTCTCCGCACACTGTCGCTACAAGGCCTCATATGCCTGCCAGAAGCCGTGGAGGCGCACAAGCGGCCGAATCAGTCGCCTGTCGCGCGAGCGCTGGCGCGCAGCGCTCCTGCGCGCGGAGGGTCGGGCGAGCTGCTTGGCAGCCGAGGCCGGGCACGCGTCGACGACTTGGCAGTCGACGCGGAGGGCTGGCAGCTCAGCCGGCGGCCGGCAGCGGCGCGACCGGGGTGCTGGCGCGGTTGCGGACGAACAGGCGCTTCAGGCCGAGCTTGGTGGCGAGGGCAGTACCTGTCCCAATGGCCATGACCGCAGGAGCAGCCAGACCGCCGGTCAGGGCGACAGCGCCAGCGGCGACGAGCACGCCGACCGAGGTCGAGGCGGCCCCGGTGCCAGCCTCGACGGTGGCGTGGACACAGGCCTGCTTGCCGGACATGGTGCCGCGGCGCCAGGCCACGACGCCCTCGGCGGCCCCGAAGGCGGCGTCGATGACGAGGCCGACCACGCCCGCCCGCGCGGCCGTGCGCGCGATCTGGAGCCCCGCCGCGCGAGCGGTCGTCACCACCGCGAGGCTGACGACCTCGGCCGCGCCGGCCTGCGCCGCGACATCGACGAGCGTCGGCGCCGCGCCCGCGACGGTGCTGCTGGCGGTGCGGGTGAGCACGGTCTGCAGGCCGGCCTGGGCCACGGTGGGCAGCACTTCGCGGCCACCGGTGTCGTAGAGCGTGCGGGCAGCAGAGCGAGCGGCGAGCGCGGCCTGGCCCGCGAGCGCGCCCATGACGAGATCCCGGTGACTGCGGGCAGAGTCGGACATGATGCTAACGCTAGCAAACCGTGCGGGCGCAGTCCCGTATCGGCCTGGAGGCGCTGGCGCACGCGGGCTGGCGGGCGCGCAAGCGACTACGCAGACGCGGCGCCGAGGCCGCGGGCCGGGAGGCGTTCGGGATCGTCGGTGGGCGCGGGTCCGGAGGCAGCGCTGGAGAGCGAACGGAGAGGCCGTGATCGCATCCGCCAAAATAGTGAGACATGACCTTTCGGCCATGTCTGATTTTGCAGCGAGCTGAGCCTTGTGCGAGTCCGTTCGGACATGTCCCATCGGCCATGTCCGAATCGGCACCTCAGGGCACGAGGCCGTTGCGCAGGTTGTTGCCGCGGCCCGTCGGCCACAGCAGGCACGAGGCGGTCGAGCCGGGCACGGTGTAGACGCGCACGCTCTCGACCATGTCCTCGGCGTCCTTGAGCGAGACGACGATCTCGACCTGGCCGTCGCCGTCGACGTCGGCGAGGGTGGGCACCGGCATCGCGCCGCGCCGCGGCAAGGGCAGCTGATGCTGCACGGCGCCGTCGCTGCCGAGGACGAACAGCGCGCCCTTGTCGTCACCGGTGCTGTAGCTGTTGAACACGACCTCGGGCGCGCCGTCGCCGGAGAGGTCACCGATCACCACGCCGCCGGCCGCGACCTCGGGGTCGGTGGTGTACGCGGTGCTCCACAGCACCTGGCCGGCGGCGCTCACGGCGTGCACGCGCCCGTCGAAGCCGACGAACACGATCTCGAGGCCGGGGTGATCGGCGCGCAGGTCAGCGACCGCGACCTGGTTGGTGATGCCGACGATGTTGGTGTCGCCGTAGTCCCACAGGCCCGAGAGATAGTCGGGCAAGTGCACCGGCGTCTCGAAGCCGGGGCGGCGGCTGGCGTCGGCGCCGACGACCCATACGGCGACGCCCTCCTCGCGGTCGCTCTGGGTGGCGTTCTGCACGCTGGCGAGCATGACGATCTCGCGCTGGCCGTCGCCGTCCAGATCGGCGATCGCGGGGGCGGTGTTGGTGAAGTGAGCCTGCAGCGCGCTGTCCTCGTCGTCGGCGTAGCCCTGCATCGCCTCGGCGAGGTCGTGCAGGTAGCGGACGCCGGGGGTCTTGCTGACGGGGAAGATGTCGGCGGCGTCGAAGGCCTCGCCGCTGCCGTGATGAATGCTGACGTAGGCGTTGTCGTGCGGGGCGACGAGGTCGGCCTTGCCGTCGCCGTCGAGGTCGCCGACGGCCAGGTTCTGATCGTAGCAGCCAGCCAGGTAACACTGGTCGTCGCAGCCCGCGCTGCCGGCCTCGTTGGGCGGAAAACCGGGCACCGGGCTGCCATCGCCGCGCCAGGCGTGCACGACGTCGGTCGGGCCGCTGCGGCCGACGCTGACGGCGATGTCGAGCCGACCGTCGCCGTCGAGGTCGCCAGCGGCGATGCTGCGCAGCTCGTCCTCCCAGGTGACAGGAAAACCAGGCGCGAGGGCACCTGACCGATCGAGCAGGTAGACCTGGTCGCGGGCGGCAAAGGCGATCTCGAGCTCGGGCCCGCCGATGAAGTCGGCGACGACGGGGCTCGACCAGATCCGCCCGCCCCCGGCCTCGAATTTGAAAAGGACCTCGCCGTCGGCGGCCCAGGCGAGCAAGGCCTGACCGCGCGGGACGATGACCTCGTGGGCGCCGTCGAGGTCGAGGTCGGCGACGGCGGGGGAGCCGAGCCAGGCCTCCTCCCAGCGATCTTTCAAGCTGTACGCAAGGACAGGTTCGGCAGCGAGGGCCGATCCACCGCCGCCGTCACAGCTCGGCGCGGGCGGCTCGCCAGTGGTGCCGCCGGTGGTGCCCTCGGGGCTGCCGGTCGGGTCGAAGCCGGTCGTCGGCGCGGGCCCGTCGGTGGTGCCCTCAGTGCCACCACCGGTGAGGCCGCCGGGGTCGTCGGTGGTGGACAGCGAGGTCGCTGGGCCGGTCGCGTTGCCGGTGGGCCCGCCGTCGGTGTCGATGGCGCTCGCCGCCGTGCTGCAGGCGATCGCAAGGGTCGCCACGCCCGCTCCCGAGATCCGCCACGTCGCTCGTCTCATCTGCACCTCCGCGGCGACGATACGCCAAAGCGGCCGCGACCATGATCACGATCGTGATCATGGTCGTGGTGTCGGTAGCGACCGTAAGCGCGCCGGGCGGGGCCGCTCAGTCTTCGGCGTCGCGGCTGCCGAAGGCCGCGCGGATGTAGCTCCAGCGCGACGTCGCCAGGTGCTTGATGACGTCGATCGTGCCGGCCTTGACGACGCCCTTGCCGAGCTGACCGTCGCGGAACAGCTCCGAGGTCTTGTTGCGCTGCAGCTTGCCGCTCGAGGTCTTGGGCAGGCTGCCGGGCACCAGCAGCACGACCTCGTCAGGCTTGAGCGCGAGGGTCTCGAGGATCTTGGCGGCGATCTTGTCGCGCAGGTCCTCGGCGTGCGGAGCCCGGACCTCGCAGGCGACGATCACCCGCTCGCGCCCGAGCGAGGCGTCCTCGATGCCGAAGGCGACCACGTTGCCGCGGCGCACGCCCTCGACCTGCGAGGCCTGCCACTCGAGGTCCTGCGGGTAGTAGTTGCGGCCGTGGATGATGATGAGATCTTTGATCCGGCCGCACACGTAGAGCTCGCCGTCGGCCAGGTAGCCGAGGTCGCCCGTCGACAGCCAGCCGTCCTTGAGCACCTGCAAGGTGCGCTCGGCGTCGCCCCAGTAGCCGCGCATCACGCTCGGACCGCGCAGCTCGATCTGGCCGACGCGACGGTCCGGCAGCGGGCCGCCCTCGGCGTCGACGATCCGCAGCTCGTGCTCGGGGAAGGTGCGCCCGCAGCAGACGACCTTGAGCGCGTCGTCGGCGTCGCTGGGCTTCGCCTCGCCGTGGACCAGCGCGTCGGGGTCGACCACGTCGGCGCGCAGGTCCTCCTCCAGCTCGACGAAGGTGACGGCGAGGCTGTGCTCGGCCATGCCGTAGCACGGCAAAAAGGCGGTGCGCTTGAAGCCCCAGGGGGCGAACCGCTCGGCGAACGCGTTGAGCGTGTCGTACTGGATCGGCTCGGCGCCGCAGCCGGCCACGCGCAGGTGCGACAGGTCGACGCCCTGCAGCTCGTGGTCCTTGATCCGCGCGGTGCACAGGCCGTACGCGAAGTTGGGCGCGAACGAGACGCTGGCCTTGCGCTCCGACAGCTGGCGCAGCCACATCGCCGGCCGCTTGAGGAACAGCAGCGGCGACATGAACTGGACCCCGCGCACCTGCAGCACCGCCGGCGTGAACACGAAGCCGATGAGGCCCATGTCGTGGTAGAGCGGCAACCAGCTGAGGCCGAAGGTGTCGCCGTCGGCGCGCAGGCCGGCCCCGAGCGCCGCGATGTTGGCGATCAGGTTGGCGTGGGTGAGCGTGACGCCCTTGGGCTGCGAGGTGCTGCCCGAGGTGAACTGCAGGAACGCGACGTCGTCGGGCTTCACGTCGACGCCGATCGGCGCCGCGCGCTCGTCGACCGGCTTGACGAACGAGGCGTAGACCTCGACCGCGCGCACGCTCGGCACGTTGCTCATCAGCTTGCCGAGGATCGGCCGCACCTTGGCGTCGGTGACCACCAGCGAGCAGCCGGCCTGGCGCAGGATGTGGGTGGTGTTCGAGAGGTAGCCCTCGAACTGGCCGAGGTTCATCGGCGGATACACCGGCACCGGGATCGCGCCGGCGTACATCGCCCCGAAGATCGCCTCGACGAACTCCGACGAGTCCGGGAGGATGAGGCCGACGCGCTCGCCCGGGCGGACCCCCGCGGCCTGCAGCGCCGCGCCGAAGCGGCGGGCCCGCCGCGCGGTCTCGGCGTACGAGAGGAACCTGACCGGGTCCTTCTCCTGGACGAGGTGCGAGTAGCCGGCGTCGGCGCGGGCGGTCGCCGCGTCGAGGGCCTGCGTGAGCGTCTCGGGCCGCGTCATCGTCCTCAGGCCTCGCCGCGTTCCTGCGCGATGACCTTGACGACCTCGCGCGCGACGTCGCCGACGGTGACCACGTGCTGGAACAGCTCCATCGGCATGGTGATGCCGAAGTGATCCTCGAGGTCGGACACCATCTCGAAGCTCTGCATCGAGTCGAGCCGCAGGTCCTGGATCAGGTGCGACTGCTCGCTCACCGGAGCAGCTGGCTTTTCGGCCAGGTTCTCGTCGAAGTAGGCGTAGATCTTGGCGAGCACGGCTTCGTAGGTAGGTCTTGCGGCTTCAGTCACGGCGCTCCCCGGAGTACCGGCGGCTATATCGCAACTGGAGCCGCGCCGGAAGCCGCGCGCGCGCCGGCCACCGTTAGCGGGGTCACAGCGTGGTCTCGTACACGCGATACGTGGCGATCGGGTAGCCGCCCATGCTCTTCACCGCGGCGTTGACCCGGTCGTTGTCCTCGAGGGTCCAGCCGATCTGCCCCTCGGTCCAGCCGAGCCGGGCCGCGGCCCGGTGGGTGGCGAGGAACAGCAGCGTGTCGATGCCCTGGCCGCGGTAGGCGGCCTTGATCCCGAGCAGGATGAGCCGCCCCCCCTTGACGACCTTGCGCACCTTCAGGTCCCACAGGAGGCGCAGGACCCCGAACGGGAACAGCCGGCCGTCGAGCTTCTTCAGCACCGGGTTCACGTCGAGCACGGTGATCACGAACGCGACCGGCTCGCCCTTCACCTCGGCGATGATCGGCAGCCCGGGCTCGAGCACCATCTTGAGGTCCTTGGCGATGTGCAGGTACTCCTCGCGGCCGACCGGGACGAAGCCCCAGTTCTTCTCCCACGCGTCGTTCATCACCTCGAGCGAGCGCAGGACCTCGGCGTCCCAGTCGTCGAAGCGCATGTCGCGGACGGTGATGCCGCGCCGCGCGGCGACCTTGGCGGCGATCCGCTCGACGCGCTCGGGGATCGGTCGCTGCGGATCGACGCCCCAGTGCAGCAGGTCCTTGGCCTTGCGCAGACCTGTCCCTTGGAGCAGGCGGTCGTAGTACGGCGGGTTATACGGCATGTTGATGCCGGGGTCGCGGTCGAACCCCTCGATCAGCACGCCGGAGATGTAGTTCATCGACAGCTCGAACGGGCCGATCATCGCGGTGCAGCCGCGGGCCGCGAGCCAGGCCTTGGCGACGTCGACCAGCGCCTGCGCGAGCGCGGGGTCGTCGGGGCACTCGAACATGCCGAGGTAGCCGGTCTGCTCGCCATGGAATTTCACGAAGTCTTCGTCGCGTACGGCGGCGACCCGGGCGACGTCGCGCCCGTCCTTGCGCGCGATCCAGAACGCCGCCTGCGCGTGCTTGAAGAACGGGTTCTTGTCCGGGTTCAGATAGTCCCGCCGGTCCATCAACAGCGGCGGCACCCAGCGCGGGCTCGGGTGATGCTCGCGGTTGACGTACCAGGGCACCCGGATGAACCGCTCGACCAGCTTGCGGTCGCTGAGAGGGACTTCGATGAGCTCGAACGACATGGCGGCCTCGCAGCCGCGCGCAGCGGCCCGTACGAGCCGGGGGGCTACCGCCCGCCGCACTTCGCGTCAAGTGCGCAGAGGCCGCTCGAGCCCCGCGGGGGCATCCCCCCGCGATCGCGAGGGCCTCGCGGGCTATCCTCGTCGCAGTGGCTGTCACGCTCGCGCGGTTTCAATTTCGACATGGCTCTTGGGTCATGTCCGAAAGAGCTGGCGAGCGCCCCGGCGCCGACGTCCGCGCGTTCTTCGCCGCCGCCCGTGCTGCCGCGCCGCGACGCGGGCACCCGCGCCGCAGCGGCCCGCCCTCGCCGGCGGACCGGCGCCCCGGCGCGGCGGTGGTAGCCCCTGCCGCGTCCCCTGCCACCTCGGCGGCTGCATCACCCCGTGGAAGCGAGTGAACCATGCGACATGTCCTTAAGACCATCTTCTTCATCGCCCCGCTCCTGCCCGCCTGCGGCGACTCTGGCCAGGGCAAGGACCCGACCGACACCGGCTCGGGGCCCGGCATCGACTCGCTGAACACGCTCGGCAGCGACGGCGCCAGCGACTCGACCGCGAGCGGCGGCGCCAGCGAGGCGACGACGGCCACCACCGACGGCGGCAGCGAGGGCTCGGCGACCGCGGCGACGGTGACGGCGAGCGAGCCGACGACCACCACCGCGACCACCGGCCCGGACGAGACGACCAGCACCTCGACGACCTTCCCGCAGACCGCCTCGTCGCTGCCGGACACCACCGGCTTCGAGCCGCCGCAGTGCGACCCGGTGATGAAGGCGACGGTCCGCGACTTCCGCACCAGCCACCCCGACTTCGAGACCTTCGGCGGCGACGCGGCCTACGAGGGCCTGGTCCAGCAGGACCTCGGGCCCGACAGCAAGCCGGTCTACGCCCACCCCGGCGGCACGCCGCAGACCACCGGGCCGGCCGAGTTCGCCCAGTGGTACAACGACACGCCGGACGTCAACATGGCGTTCGAGATCGACATCCCGCTGACCGAGGTGTCGCCGGGTCAGTTCACCTACCAGAACAACGCCTTCTTCCCCATCGACGGCCAGGGCTGGGGCGACGAGGGCAACCCGCACAACTTCCACTTCACCACCGAGATCCACACCGAGTTCACCTACCAGGGCGGCGAGGTGTTCACGTTCACCGGTGACGACGACCTGTGGCTGTTCATCAACGGCAAGCTGGCGATCGACCTCGGCGGCCTCCATCCGCAGCTGACCGACACCATCAGCCTCGACGAGAACGCCGGTTATCTCGGGATCACGATCGGCCAGAATTACACGATGGACATCTTCCACGCCGAGCGGCACACCACCGACTCGAACTTCCGCATCGACACCAGCATCCAGTGCTTCGTCATCCCCGGCTGATTGCGGCCTAATACGCGGTGGGCTTCGGATGCCGAAGCTCACGCCGGATTTCGCTCGTAGCGGGCTGAACTACGCGGGAAAATTGTGTGCTCTTGGCCCCGGCTCCGTCGACGACGGACCTCAGGATGGACCCCTTGAAGCACACGATCGCTCCCCCCCGCGCGGCCGCGCTCCTCGCAGCCGGTATTGGCCTCTTCTCCCTCACCGCTTGCGGCGACGACTCCGACCCACTGCTGTCGGCCTCCGCGACGCTCTCCGCGGGCCCGACCTCGAACCCGGGCACCAGCAACCCATCGTCCGGCGCTTCGACCGACGACCCCACCGGCGGCACCACTGGCGACCCCACCGAGGGCGGCACGGGTGACACCGAAGACACGACCGGCGAGCCGCAGGACGGCCCGCACGCGCTCGGCACCATCTTCCTCGGCGAGAGCCACCCGGCCGCCGGCGGCAGCATCTCCCCGGCCGTGTCCGCGAGCTTCGTCCCCGACGCCGGCACCGGCGCGGGCCAGGGCTGTACCGAGAGCGTCGCCGGCTGTCAGTTGGCGCTCGTGCCCGACTGTGGCAGCGGCTGCGACGCCGACGAGTACTGCGGCTTCGACGACAGCTGCGACGCGACATGCCTGCGGATCTGCGACGCCCAGTGCGGCGCCGACGAGGTCTGTTACTTCCCGGCCCCGAACACGCCCGGCTGCAAGAAGATCGAGTCGTTCGACGCCGGCGCGCTGACCTTCCTCGGCACGCCGATCGCGATCACTCTGTTCCCGCCGTACGCCTTCATGAGCGACGACAACGCCGCGCCGTTCGCCCCCGGCGGCACGGCCAAGGTGCAGGCGTCGGGCGCCAGCAACGCCGGCTTCGAGGCATTCGAGAAGGAGTTCACGGGCACGGCGTTCATCCAGACCAGCCCGAAGCTCGATGCCCTCGACTTCGCCCAGGTGTTCGGCGACGGCCCGCTGCCGGTGCGCTGGACCCCCGGCGACGGCGAGGTCACGATCACCGCGACCGTCACCTCCAGCGACTTCGCCGTCGGCACCGTCACCTGCAAGGCCGACGATGCCAGCGGCAAGTTCGACCTCCCGCGCGCGGCGCTCGAGGCGGCGGTCGACGGCGACCCGGCGGTCAACATCGCCGTGTCGGTGCAGCGCCAGCGCGTCGACGTGTACAAGGACCTGGCCACCAAGGGCGAGCTCACCGGCGTCACCGTGCAGCCGGTCGGCCACCTGCGCATCGTCACCAGCTCGACCGAGTTCCACGCGTTCCAGGGCTGCAACCCCGGCGAGGCGGTGTGCAACAACACCTGCGTCGACGTGCAGTACGACGCCGCCAACTGCGGCGGCTGCGGCAAGGCCTGCAGCGGCGACGACAGCTGCATCGAGGGCACCTGCAACGGCATCGAAGCCTGCAACGCCTGCGCCGCGGACTCCATGACCGGCGGCTGCAAGGCCGAGAACGACGCTTGCGCCGCCAACGCGGCCTGCAAGGCGCTCGAGACCTGCATCGCCGGCTGCCAGGACCAGGAGTGCCTCTACATGTGCGGCATGAACGTCGAGACCGCGACGATCGACCTCTACAACGCGCAGATCCAGTGCCTCTGCGACGAGGTGTGCGTCGGCGAGTGCAACGGTCTGTGCAGCTGAGCCGATGCCCGTGCGCCTGTCCGTCGGGACAGGCGCGCGGCGCCCCGCCCTGATCACCGGCTCACGCGCGGGCCCGAATCAACCTGACCGTTCGGCCAGGTACTCGGCGGCCCGCTTGACGTAGACCGTCCAGGCGTACTCGATCCACTCGCGGTCCTTGGCCGTGAGCTGGCGGACCACCCGGAACGGGTTGCCCATCACCATCTCGCCCGAGCGCACGACCTTGCCGGGCGGGATCAGCGTGCCGGCGCCGACGAACGACCACGGCTCGACGACCGCGTTGTCGAGCACGATCGAGCCCATGCCGACGAGGCAGTCGTCCCCGATCGTGCAGCCGTGGAGGATGACCTTGTGGCCGACGGTGACGCGCGCGCCGACGCTGGTGTGCGAGACGCCCTCGGTCGCGTGGATCACCGTGCCGTCCTGGATCGACGTGTCGGAGCCGATCACGATCGCCCCGTCGTCGCCGCGCAGCACCGCCGCCGGCCAGATCGAGGCGCGCGGGCCGACGACGACGTCGCCGATCAGCGTCGCCGCCTCGTGCACGAACGCGGTCGGGGCGACCTGGGGCCGGATGCCGCGGAGCTTCTCCAGCATGGCGCCTCGCGTACCTGGCCGAAGGGTCAGGTAAGGACCAGGAAGGCGACCACGCCGCCGCCCACCAGCAGCAGCACGAGGACGATGATCCACGCCGAGCCGCCCTCGCCCTTGTTGGTGGGCTCGGGGGGCCGGGCGGTGCGCGGGTCGGGCGGGATGGTGCGGTTGCCCGGCGGCGGGCGCTTGGGCAGCTTGTTGTCGCCGCCCGGCGAGGTCTTCGGCCGCGGGTTGTCCTTGCCGAGCCCGAGCTGGTCGACCAGGGGCTGGTCGTTCTTGTCGGGCAGCGGCTCGGTCGGGGTCGGCGACAGGCCCAGGCGGTTCGGCGTGACCCCGCCCGGCGCCGGCGTGAACACGTCGACGTCGAGCGGCTGGCTCGGGTCGTGCTGCTGCTGCTCGCCGAGCGTGACGACCGGCTGCGCGCCCGCGGAGGCCTCTTTCTTGTCCTCCTGGCCGAGCGAGCGGAAGTGCAGCATCTCCTCGTTGATGAGGTTGATGATGAGGTTGTTGCCGCCGGGCGAGCGCTCCTGCTGGGCCTTGTTCTCGGCCTGGCGCCGCTCCGCCTCCTGCTCCTCGCGGATCGGGCGGCAGAAGTCGATCATGTCGCGCGCCGAGACCTTGAGCCGGTGCGTGAACAGGAACCCGAGCAGCCCCTCGGCGAAGTCGTCGGCGGTCTGATAGCGCTGCGAGATGTCCTTGTGCAGGGCCTTGAACAGCACCTGCTCGAGGTCCTCGGGCACGTTCGGGTTGTACTGGCGGATGCTCGGGACCTCGCCCGCGCGGACCAGGGCGATCGTCTCGTAGTCGTTCTTGCCGCGGAACAGCCGCCGGCCGGTCAGCATCTCGAAGCCGAGGATGCCCGCCGCGTAGAGGTCGGCGCGCGCGTCGATCTCCTCGGCGCGAGCTGCCTCAGGGGACAGGTAGCTGTACTTGCCCTTGACCACGCCCGGGTCGGTCGACTCGAGCTGCGTGGTCGCCTTGGCCAGGCCGAAGTCCGTCAGCTTGACCTCGCCGTTCCACGAGATCAGGATGTTCGGCGGCGAGATGTCGCGGTGGATGATGCCGAGCGGCCGCCCGGTCTCGCTGTCCGGGAGGCGGTGGGCGTACGACAGGCCCTTCAGCACCTCGTTGAGGATGAAGACGGTGAGCGGCACCGGCATCGGCCCGCCGCGCTTCACCTGGCTCTCGAGCAGCGTCTTCATGTTTATGCCATGGACGAAGTCCATGACGATGAAGTAGGTGCTGTCGCTCTCGCCGATGTCGAAGACGGAGACGATGTTCGCGTGGGCCAGCCGCAGGCTCAGCCGGGCCTCGTCGAGGAACATGCGGACGAACCGCTGATCCTTGATGAGGCCGGGAAGGATGCGCTTGATGGCGACCTTCTTCTTGAAGCCCGCCATCGACTCGGCCTCGGCGACGTACACCTCGGCCATGCCGCCGGCGTCGAGCTTGAAGAGGGGTCGGTAGCGTTGCGAGGTCATGACGGCGCGGAGTTTTCGGCGGGTCGGCCCTGTCGGGCAGAGAAATATTCAATCTCGCGGAGCGTGCAAATCGCGGTGACAAACCGCGAAAACGCGAGGCAGTGTAACAAAGGTTTCGGCTCCAGGGCGCGCATCATCCGGGCCCGGGCCGCGGGGCCGGAACCGCCGCCGGCTGCCGAACAGGCGGTCCGGCGGGCGCTGTCGAGCTTGTCTGCGCGCGCGGCGGATCGTACTGGGTGAGCACCAGCCGTACGACACCGAACCAGATGTCGCTCTCCACGGCCAGCGGGATGCGGCGACCATCGGCGCTCACCCAAACCCGCATTTTATACGCTTTTTTGCCGGGAATTGCAGCGCCGTAGCGGTCGACGCGGGTGATCGTCCCCTCGAATTGTTGCACCTGGTCGGGAGCGATCCCCAGGGCCGTACCGATCGGCGGCATCCCGTCGAACCGGACCATCCCCTTGCCGGTGATGTCGACGCGCAGCAGCACCGTGCCGTCGAGCCCGTACGCCTTGACCTTCTCGCCCGGCTTGAGCTCGAGCGAGCGGACCCACGCCATGATCGACAGCGGGTCGAAGGTGTCGACCGGCAGCCGCCGCCGCTGCGTCGACGACCGCTCGTCGCGCTTGTCGGCGATCTCGACGAAGCCGCGGCCGAAGAACGTGGTGGTCGTCTCGCGCCGCTTGTACGAGCCGGGCAGGCCCTCGCGGCGGGTGATCGAGCCGGTCTCGAGCGGCGCGCCGGTGGTGGCGTCGACGTAGGCGGCCATGTCGTAGACGAGGGTGGTGAGCAGGGCGACGACGCCGCTGGTGCGGGCGAAGCCCTCGAGGCGGACGCGGTCGGGCGAGCCGTTCGGGCCCGGCTCGCGGGCGACGACCCCCGCCTCGGCGATGCCGGTCGGGTTGCCGCCAAAGATGATGTCGTACTTGAACTTCTCGCCGGGCTGCAGCGTGAAGCCGAAGTCCGGCGGCCGCGGCGAGGCCCGCAGCCGCCGCGAACGGTCGATCAGCGGCGGCCGCGACAGCTCACCGCTGCGCCCGACCAGCGGCGACAGCCCCTGCTCGTCGCGCCCCTGCACGAGGGCGTTCGGCGGCTCGACGCGCGGCAGCCGAGACCCATCTGTTGCAAAAAATCCGAGGTCGATCTCCGGCGCCGCCAGGCGACCCTCGGGCCGCGGTGCAGGCTCCGGCGGGGGCTCGCTGCGCGGCTGCTTCGACGGCGTGATGCGAACCGCCTTGTCCGGCGCGGCGGACCCGGTGGTCGCAGGCGTCGTCGTCGCCGGCGTGGGGCTCGCCGGCGCTTCGCTCGGCGCGGCGCGAGCATCGGCGTCACGCGGCATGCTCCAGGTGACCGCGCCCGCGGAGGCGCACAGCACCGATGTAGCGAGGGCCGCGAGGGCCGCGCTCAAGGTCGCGCGTGTAGGCCGCGGGTGAGGAGGGCGCTTCGTCATGACGCGAGGCAAAGATGGTAGAGTGCCGGCCCTTTTCCGCCAACTTCAGGGAGCGCTTGAGTACCGCACTGCCAGCTGTGCCGCACCTCGTGGTGACGCAAGGCGACCCCGAGGGGATCGGCCCGGAGCTGTTGCTCCGGCTGGGTGACGCCGGCGCGCTCCGCACAGGAGATCGCGTCGTGGCCGATCGCGAGCGCCTGGTCGGGCTCGCGCGCGCCCTCGCCACCCCGTGGGCGACCCGCGGCCTCGAGGCGATCGCCCCGCTGGTCGACGACGTGCGCGGCGGTCAGGTCGCGGCGCTGGTCCGCGGCGTCGACCTCGTGCTCGAGCACCCGGGCGCCGCGCTGGTGACCGCGCCGATCGACAAGGCCGCGTGCAAGGCCGAGGGCTTCGTTTTCCCCGGTCACACCGAGTACCTGGCCCACCGCGCCGGCGTCGACGACTTCGCGATGTTGATGATCGGCCCGCGCCTGCGCGTGGTGCCGGTGACGATCCACGTGCCGCTGCGCGCGGTGCCCGAGCTGCTGACGCCGGCCGCGATCGTGCGCTGCGGCAAGCTGCTGGCGCGCACGCTGGTGCATCACCTCGGCCTCCCGGGCCCGCGGATCGGGGTGCTCGGCCTCAACCCGCACGCCGGCGAGCGCGGCATGCTCGGCGACGAGGAGTTCCGGATCGTCGCCCCCGCGATCGCCGAGCTGACGGCGTGGGCCGCCGCGGAGGCGCTGCCGTGCAGCTTCGTCGGCCCGCTCGCGGCCGACACCGCGTTCGTCACCCACCTCGATGGCGGCCTCGACGGCCTGCTCGCCATGTACCACGACCAGGGCCTGGGGCCCTTCAAGCTGCTGCACATGCGCGACGGCGTCAACATGACCCTCGGGCTCCCGTTCACCCGCACCTCGCCCGACCACGGCACCGCGCGTGACATCGCGGGCCGCGGGGTCGCCGATCCCAGCAGCATGCTGGCGGCCGTCGCCCTCGCTCGGGGACATGTACCATGAGCCAGGTATCCAAGACCCGCAAGTCCGCCGCGCCCGCGCCGGCGGCCGCCCCTGCTGCGAAGGCCGCCAAGACCTCCGCTGCGGCCGCGACGGCGAGTTCGAAGACCAAGGCCGCGACCGCCACGACGAGCTCGAAGGCCGCCACGACCGCGGCCGCTCCTGCAACGACCTCGAAAGCTGCCAAGACCTCGACGGCCGCCGCGGACACTCCGGTGATGGCTCCTGCAACGACCGCCAAGGTCGCCAAGACCTCGACGACCTCGACCGCAGCATCCTCGAAGACCTCGAAGCCCGCGACGGCCTCGACCGAGGCTGACGCGAAAGCCTCGAAGCCCGCCACGACCCCGACCGACGCGAAAGCCTCGAAGCCCGCCACGACCCCGACCGACGTGATGGCGACGACCTCGAGTGACGCGCCCGCCTCCGCGCCGTCCTCGAAGCCCGCGACGAGTGACGCGCCCGCCTCCGCGACGGCCGCGAGCGACACGACCTCGACCGCTCCCGAACCGGCACTCGCGCCCGCGCGGCCGGCGATCCCCGTCCCGCCCAACAGCATACGGATCCGCGGCGCCCGCACGCACAACCTCCAGGGCGTCGACCTCGACCTGCCGCGCGGCAAGCTGGTCGTGCTCACCGGCCCCTCGGGCTCCGGCAAGTCGAGCCTGGCCTTCCACACCATCTTCGCCGAGGGCCAGCGCCGCTACGTCGAGAGCCTGTCGGCCAGCGCGCGCCAGTTCCTGGCCCAGCTGCCCAAGCCCGACGTCGACCTCATCGAGGGCCTGTCGCCGTCGATCGCCATCGAGCAGTCGTCGCCCGGCAAGAACCCGCGCTCGACCGTCGGCACCTCGACCGAGGTCTACGACTTCCTGCGCCTGCTGTTCGCCCGCTGCGGCGAGGTCTTCAGCTGGCGCACCGGCAAGCCGATGAAGCGCCACAGCGTCGAGGACATGCTGGCGGCCGTGCTCGCCCTGCCCGCGGGCACCCGCTTCAGCGTGCTCGCGCCGGTCGTGCGCGACGGCGCCGGCGACCATCACGAGCTGCTCGAGGACCTGCGCCGCCAGGGCTTCGCCCGCCTGGCCGTCGACGAGGTGGTGCGCGACCTCAGCAGCGAGGAGGTCAAGCTCGACCCCAAGGTCCGCCACACGATCGAGGTCTACGTCGACCGCCTCGTGCTCAAGGACAACGTGCGCGGCCGGCTCGCCGACTCGGTCGAGACCGCCCTGCGGCTGTCGGGCGGCCAGCTCAAGGTCGTCACCCTCGACGGCGAGGAGCTGCAGTTCAGCGAGCGCTTCGCCGACCTCGACCACGGCCTCGCCTACCCCGAGCTCACGCCCGGGCTGTTCTCGTTCAACAGCCCCGAGGGCGCCTGCCCCGAGTGCGACGGCCTCGGCGGCAAGCGGGTGTTCGACCCGCGGCGCATCGTCCCCAACGAGCACCTCAGCATCAAGGAGGGGGCCCTCAGCGCGTGGACGCGGCGCGCCGGCAAGACCGCCCACGCCCAGCTGCAGGCGCTCGCCGAGGCCTACGGCTTCGACCTGTTCGCGCCGTGGATCGACCTGCCCGAGGAGGCCAAGATCGCCATCATCCAGGGCTCCGGCACCCAGGCGGTGCCCGGCCTGGCCGGCAAGAAGCCCGCCCCGTTCGAGGGCGTGATCCCGGGCCTGCAGCGGCGCCTCCGCGAGGCCGAGGACAAGGTCGACGACGCCGACCCCGACGAGGGCGGCACGCTCGACGAGATCGCCGAGCTCATGGCCGAAGTGACATGTCCCATGTGCCAGGGCCAGCGGCTGCGCCAGGAGGCGCGCATGGTCAAGATCGGCGGGCGCAACATCGCCGAGCTGGCGACCCTGCCGATCGAGCAGCTGGTGCCGTTCCTCGACGCGCTCGACCTCGGGGCCGAGACGAGCGAGGTCGCCGAGGCGATCCTGGGCCAGGCCAAGCAGCGGCTGAAGTTCATGCTCGAGGTCGGGCTCGGCTACCTCACGCTCGACCGCACGACGATGACGCTGTCGGGCGGCGAGGCCCAGCGGATCCGCCTCGCCACCCAGATCGGCGCCGCCCTGGTCGGCGTCACCTACATCCTCGACGAGCCGAGCATCGGCCTCCACCAGCGCGACAACGACCGCCTGATCGCCTCGCTGCTGCGCCTGCGCGACCTCGGCAACAGCGTCATCGTCGTCGAGCACGACGAAGACACCATCCGCGCCGCCGACTTCCTGGTCGACATGGGCCCGGGCGCCGGCTCGCAGGGCGGCCGGGTGGTCGCCGCCGGGCCGCTGCAGGAGGTGCTGCAGAACAAGCGCTCGCTGACGGCCGCGTTCTTGACCGGGCGCATGACGATCCCGGTGCCGGAGAAGCGGCGCGGCGCCGTCGGCCCGGCGCTCTGCATCACGCGCGCGACCGGCCACAACCTCAAGGACATCACCGTGCGGATCCCGCTCGGCGCGCTGACCTGCGTCACCGGCGTCAGCGGCTCCGGCAAGTCGAGCCTTGTGATCGACACCCTGCTGCCCGAGGCGTCGCGGCGGCTCAACGGCGCCTCGAGCTTCGGCCTCGCCAACCATGGCATCACCGGCCTCGAGCACCTCGACAAGGTCATCCACGTCGACCAGTCGCCGATCGGCCGCTCGCCGCGCTCGAACCCCGCGACCTACACCGGCCTGTTCGCCGAGCTGCGCACGCTCTACGCCAACCTCAGCGAGTCGAAGATCCGCGGCTACACGCCGTCGCGCTTCTCGTTCAACGTCAAGGGCGGCCGCTGCGAGTCGTGCCAGGGCGACGGCGTGCGCCGCATCGAGATGCACTTCCTGGCCGACGTGTACGTGACCTGCCGCAGCTGCGACGGCCGCCGCTACAACCGCGAGACCCTGGCGATCACCTACCGCGGCAAGAGCATCGCCGACGTGCTCGCCATGTCGGTCGCCGACGCCAGCGAGTTCTTCGCCAACTACCCCAACCTGCGCCGCGCCCTCGAGACCCTGCGCGACGTCGGCCTCGGCTACGTCACCCTCGGCCAGAGCGCGCTGACGCTGTCGGGCGGCGAGGCCCAGCGCATCAAGCTGGCCAAGGAGCTGGCCAAGAAGAGCACCGGCAAGACGCTCTTCATCCTCGACGAGCCGACCACCGGCCTCCACTTCGGCGACATCAAGCAGCTGCTCAAGGTGCTCGAGCGCCTGGTCGACGAGGGCAACACCGTCGTCGTCATCGAGCACAACCTCGACGTCATCAAGTGCGCCGACTGGGTCGTCGACATCGGCCCCGAGGGCGGCGAGCGCGGCGGCAGGCTGCTGGCCGCCGGCTCGCCGCAGCAGGTCGCCAGGGTCAAAGAGAGCGCCACCGGCCACTACCTGGCGCGCGTCCTCGGCATGGCGTAAAGAGCATGTCCGACGGGGCATGTCGCCGAGGACATCCCCTGTGGGCCACGTCACCGCTTGACGTTGTGCTTCTCCCAGTCATCCGAGGC
This sequence comes from Nannocystis bainbridge, assembly GCF_028368995.1. Taxonomy (GTDB): domain Bacteria; phylum Myxococcota_A; class Polyangia; order Nannocystales; family Nannocystaceae; genus Nannocystis; species Nannocystis bainbridge. The sequence goes on from NZ_JAQNDL010000001.1 coordinate 4,094,999, forward strand.
GGTGACGTTGCCGTCGCGCCAGATCCACTCGATCTTCTGGTAGGTCAGGCTGACCTCCTGCACGACCTGGTCGTTCGGCCCCGGCAGCAGGCGGATCGCGGCGATGCTGGCGTTCGTCAGCTTGACCGTGTACGTCAGCGTCTCCGCCCCCTTGGCGTCCGGCCCGAACACGTTGAGCTCGACCGACGTCAGCAGCTCGTTGTCGAGGAACGCCTGCTGGATCGTCGGCGTCGCCTTGCCCAGCTCCATCGTCAACACCAGCGGCTTGTGCTGGCGCCTGCCGGTCGCCAGGCCCGAGGCCGCGTCGCGCGGCATGCTGACCTCGTGGTCCAGCGAGAGGATCGCGATCATGTTCTCGCGGCCCTTCTTCACCACGCTGCCCTTGATGTCCCCGACCTTCTGGCCCTTCATCCGCAGGTAGGCGTTGAGCGCCGCCTCGGCCTCCGCGAACGGGGCGAGCGCCACCCCCGACACACACGCCACCAGCGCCAGCGAACGCAACAGCTGCTTGCTCGACATCGACATCGTGCTCCTGCGCGACGAACCCTCGCGCGCGAGGCAAGGTACCGCGGATCGTTCACCCACCGCACGCACGCGGGCGAGCGCGCCGGCGCGCTACGCATAGTTCACGCGCGATGTCGCGGCGGTGCGCTCGCCTCATGCGCTGGGGGCTGCGAGTGACGGGCCGAGCGTAGCAATGAGCGCCTGCTCGTCACGACATGTCACAATGGACACATCGATCACACATGTCCTTTGGATCATGTCGACAACGCGCCGGCGGCCCCATGGGGCCCCATGGGGCCGCCCCGTGGCCGAAGCTTCATGCCGGCCCGCCTGACCGCGGCGGTGGCTGAATCTCCACGACAAAATTGCGGCACGTCGATTGCCAAAGGGGCCCGGCAGCCGGGGCGAATCATCGCCCGGCCCGCCGCCATCTCCCTGGAATAGAGAACCGCATGAACACCCGAATGATGATGCCCAGCTGGATCCCCTGCATTGCCCTCGCCGCCGTCGCCGCTCTCGCGAGCAGCGGCTGTGACGATTCGAGCCCGAGCCTCGACAGCGCCGACGACGACAGCGCGGCGGAGAGCCGCACCGTGGTCGGCAGCGAACTCGCGCGGATCGACGGCGTCGACGGACGTACCCTGACCTTCCTCGACCTCGGTGACGGCGACATCGGCGTGCTCGAGGCGCGGACCTCCGGCCAGCCCTCGGGGCTGCTGAGCCTGAGGGCCGAGGACGCGTCGCCACTCGAGATCTACATGGCCGCCGAGGGCGCCGATTCAGCCGTGATCGCCCGCCTGCGCACCAACCACGACGCTCTGGGCAAGGACACGCCGCGCCCGCTCAAGGCCAACCCGATGATCCCGCTGATCCCGCTCGACCTCAGCACCCACGGATACAAGGACATCGAGAACTACTGCGACGATCCCTACTGGGGCGACAAGTGGGAGTACGACCTCGACGTGCTCAGCCAGCATCACGCCTCCTCGTTCCGCGACAACGTGAGCCTGGGCGCTTCGGTGTACTTCTATCCCGGCTCGAGCAACAACACGGTGACGTGGCTCGGCATCTGCACCCAGGACCAGAACGACGCCCTCAACGACGGCAAGGAGTTCACCGTCCAGAAGCTGACGTCCAGCACCTGGACCGACACCACCACCGCCTACAGGGAACTCGACGCCGACGAGCCCGCCAACTCGTACGTCTTCTACGCCAGCAGCCCGGGCGGCGCCCGCTACCGCGGCAAGGTGGCGCCGTGGTCGGCCATGTACGGCACCGGCGCCTCGCAGACCGGCACCTCTTACGGGATCGCCGTCGCCTACACCCCGTACACCATCGTCCCCTGAGGCGGCGAATGGACGAGTCACATGTCTTTAAGGACATGTGACTCGTATCGGCCCGTCGCGGCGGCGTATACCGCCGCGCCTGTCCGAGATCGATCGCCCGCGGGCATCACCGATCCGAGCGACGTCGCCCGGAAGCAGCAGGTCGACCGCGCATGCCACCGCCGAGATCGTCGCAGGCCGGAGATGCGCGTGACGACACTGGTGCGACCCGGCCGACGTCGGCCGCGAGCGCTCTGCGGGGCCCCATGCAGCGTCAGCGACGCTCTGTGCGCCCACACGCGCCGGGCCGGCCGTGGGACCGGTCGCGCTGGCCGAGCCCGCGTCGGCCCCCTGCGCTCATGCGCCCGCGGTCGCGTGCTACGGTTCTTTGGAGGAGGCTCGCGATGAAGAACGACAAGAAGACCCGTCCCTTGACGATCAAGTCCGGCGTGCGCGGCGGCACCAGGCACGACACCATGAAGAACTCGGTCGGCAACATCCGCTGACCAGCCGCCCCGGCGTCGCCACGACGGCGACCCGGGGCGCTTCGTATCGTCCGCCTCGACGCGGCCGCGGATCTCGGACCGCGTGCGAGCTCGGTCTGTCCCAAAGGCCAGCCCGTGAAATGTCCGGTCTGCCACGACCATCCAGGCGTCTCGCGCCATTGCCGGCGGCGCCTTGACGCATCGCATGAGCTGGGTCAAATTGCGCGTCGTCTGATGTTCTCTCTCGAGCATCCGCGGCTCGCCCAGCCTCCCGGCGCGGACGAGGGCGTCCGGCGATTGCTGCATGCGGAGCGCACGGGGGTCCTGCGGACCTACGAGCTGCGGCTTCGCGGCAGCACCTTGGTGACGGCGGTGGGTCGGCCCGAGCGCAGGTTTCCGCTGCGCACCACCGCGACTGTCCGGCCCGCCGCCGCTGTCGCTTACCTCGAGCGGCAGGTCGCGGCTCTGCTGGCGAAGGGTGCTCGCTTGCTCGCCGACGACGCCGCCTTCCCGGTCATCGACGAGCCGCGCTTCAAGAGCTTGCCCGGCGTCGAGCCCGAGGTCGCCAGCGAGGTCGCGCGCAGCCTGCGGGCGCACCGGCGCAAGTTCGCCATGCTCGACAAGCTGCAGTGGGCCGCCGGCGACGACTGGGACCTGCTGATCTGGTCGCTCGTGCGGGCCGGCCGCGTCCAGCCGCACCGCGACGTCGAGCTGTGGTTGCTCCTCGCCGACGCCGCGCTCGAGGGCGACGCCGTCACGGTGATGGATCTGCTCGTCAGGGTCGGCCCGCTCACCGAGCTCTATCGCGGTCGCGGCTACGACGAATACGCCGAGGCCATCCCCGGCGGCGACGCGGCCACCGAGGCGCTGCTGTGGCACGCCTACCTCGACGATCGCCGGCACGTGAACGCGCGGGCTGATGTCCTCCCGACGAATCTGCAGCGCGGCCTGTGGCTGATCCGCGCCCGCGCCGGCGAGCCCGTGCCCGCGGCGGTCGCCGGCGAGCTCGCCGCGTGGCTGCAGGCCCACCCGCGCCCGTTCACCCCGCTCGAGGCGCTCGACGGCGGCGCCTTTGTCCGCCTCGACGTCCCGGAGCTGTTGCGCCGCATCGAGGCCCTGGCCGAGGGCCCGGCCTGACGCTCCTATGATTTGTCGCCGTCGCGGCTGAGCGCGCGTCGCCAGCGGTGCAGCCGCGCCTCGTCGACGAACAGCACGAAGAACGCGCACATCTGCAGCGCGAAGAACATCAGCTCGCGCATGGTCAGGGCGATGGTGAGGAACATGCCGAAGCCCATCGCGTAGCCGAGCGGTCGCAGACGGCGGACCATGAACAGCAGCGGCGCCGCCAGCTCGAACGCCAGCGCCAGGTGCTGCAGCCCGGCCCATATCGGCAGCGACACGTTGCGTACCATCCACGCCGCCGTGTCGGTCATGAAGTTGACCTGCACCTGATGCCACAGCGTATCGCCGTGGGCCAGCCAATCACCGTACCTGACCTTGCAGATGCCCGCCCCGAACAGCTGCACGATCAGCGTGAACTGCAGCGCCCGCAGCGGCCACGCCGAGCGGATCGTCGGCCGGCCCGCGGCGTCCTCGACGATCGGCGGCGCGAGGGCCAGGATCAACAGGCCGCCGAGGAAGATCTTGTTGATCGTGAACGCGGCCAGGCGGTCGGCGCCGGTGACATAGGCAGTACCGAGCAGGACCGGCCAGATCGCCAGGCGCGGCTTGAAGCCGAGGATGAGCGCCACGATCGCCGCGAAGTAGGCCACACCGAACCACGGCAGCGCCGCCTCCGGCAGCAGCGGCACCGCCTGCTGGAAGCCCACGCTCGCGCCCCCGCTCGGGTGATAGCCGACCGGCGTGAGCCACTCGGCCGCGAAGCGCCAGCGGAACGCGACGTAGTAGAGCAGCGTCGCCGCGAACAGGGCGCGGAACACCACCAGCCGCCCGGCGGCGACCGGCCCGAACACGAAATCGACAGCGCGCTGCAGCGGCTTCACGACGCCTCGACTCCCGCGGGGCGCCGATCTTTGCGCGCTACGCAACAATGCGCGGCGCTCATCGTCCCGGCCTCCCTGTCTCTTCGCGCAGGTCGTGGCTCGACAGCACGCGCACCGTCTGCGGCGTCGGCTCCGGCTTCTGCCAGTGGCCGACCGGCGGGCGCGCCGGGTCGATCTTCTGCGATCCGGCGAGGAAGCGGACCGCCACCACCGGGTTTTGCTTCGGGTTCAAGGTGCGATCGCGGTCCGCGACCCAGCGGGCCAGGTCGAGGCGCGACGCCTCGTGCTTGGCGCCGAAGCGCTCCATGAAGCGGTCGAAGCGGGTGCGGTAGCCGAACGGCTCCATCGGGAACAGCGCCCGCTCGTCGACCGGCTCCCACTCGCGCCGGCCCTCGCGCAGCACCTGCATGAAGAAGTACGGCACGCTCTCGGGCCGGTGGCGGAACAGGCAGGAGATCGATCCGAGATCGCGGACGATCGTGGGCCACCAGGTCGCCGGCGCCGCCTGGATCGCCCCCTGGCCGATCGGCACCAGCCAGACCACGAGCACCAGCAGCGCCGCCGCGACGTCGCGCCGCAGCGGGCGCGCGGGCCCGGGCTCCGGCGCGCTCACCCCGGCAGGACCTTGCCCGGGTTGCACGTGTGCCTGGGATCGAGGCTGTCCTTGAGGCCAGTCAGGAGCGCGACCCCGACCTCGCCCTTCTCGCGCAGCAGCCACGGCGCGTGGTCGGTGCCGACCCCGTGGTGGTGGCTGATCGTCCCGCCGCCGGCGACGATCGCGTCGGACGCCGCGCGCTTGACCGCCAGCCACTGCTCGACCTCGGCGCCCTGCTTCTGCGGGAAGATCATCGTGAAGTACAGGCTCGCCCCGTCGACATAACCGTGGGACAGGTGGCACATGACGATCGCGCGCGCCTCGGGGTCGGCCGCGTTGTCGCGCAGGGCGTCGTGGATGGCCCTGTGGACCCCGCGATAGAGGTGGTGCAGGTCGGACCAGCGGACCGAGGTCTCGAGCGTCTCGACGGCGATCCCGCGGTCGAGCATCGGGTCGCGCATGTACGGCATGCCGAACCGCCGCGAGTACCAGCGCTCGCCGACGCGGGTGCCGAGGTGGACGCCGCCCAGCCGCTCGACGATCGCGCGGGTGCGGACCTGCGACTCGAGCACCGTCTCGCGGTCGCCCTCGAGGCCGACGATCAGCAGGCAGCGGCCCTCGCCGTAGCCGCGCCACGCCAGCGCCTGCATCGCCGCCCGCTCGAGCGCCCCCGGCGGGTGCTGGGCGGCCGAGAAGCTCTGCAGGAAGTGCGTCTCTGGCCCATCGGACAGGCGGAGCATCGCCACCGGCAGCTCCTCTTGCAGGATCGTGCGCACCGCCTTGGCCCCGGCCTCGAAGTCCTTGAAGAAGAACCCGCGGTAGTCCTTCTCGGCCGGCACGCGGTGGATCTTCACCGTCGCCGCCGTGATCACCCCGAGGATGCCCTCGCTGCCGGCGACGAACTGATTGAGGTTGGGTCCGGCCGCCGAGGCGGGGAAGCTCTCGGTCTTCCACGGCCCCTTCGGCGTCGCCAGCTCGGCCGCCACCAGCCACTTCTCGGCCCGGCCATAACGATACGACTGCTGCCCGGCCCCGCGCGCCGCGATCCACCCGCCGAGGGTCGAGAACTCGAACGACTGCGGGTAGTGGCCGAGCGTGAAGCCCTCGCGCTGCAGCGTGCGCTCGAGCTCGGGGCCGTAGATGCCGGCCTGCACGCGGGCCGTCAGCGACTCGCCGTCGATCGCCAGGACCCGACCGAGCCGCGTCGTGTCGAGCGTCACCACCGCGCGCTGGCCGTCGCCGCGGCTGGCCGTGACGCCGCCCACCACCGACGAGCCGCCGCCGAACGGGACCACCGCGATGCCCTCGCGGTCGCAGTGACTCACCAGCGCCTGCACCTCCTCGCCGGTGCCGGGGTAGACCACCGCGTCGGGGGCCTGCCGCAGGTCACCTGACCGAAGGGCCAGGAGGTCGAGGTAGCTCTTGCCGCGCGAGTGAAAGGCGCGCTCGTAGCGGTCGGTCTTGACGTGGTCGGCGCCGACGAGCGCGCGCAGGGCCGCGAGGTCGGCCTCGGTCAGCGCCGGCGCGGCCAGCTCGAGCCGGTCGAGCGGCGCGGCCGGGCGGTGCGGCAGCGTCTTGCGGCCGAGCGACTCGGCGACCCAGCGCCACACCTCGGGCTCGCGGCGACCCAGTTCGAAGCCGGCGTGGACGAAGCCCCAGCCGTTCCAGCGCAGCGCGCGGCGGTCGATCATCGATCTGTCCCTTCGTACATGTGGTGACTCTCAATAGCGCAGGGTCAGCGCCCCGGGCAACACGGTGAAGGTCGCCGGCAACCGGCCAGGGGCCTCGCCGTCGACGTCGAGCAGGACCTCCGCCCCCGCGGCCGCGCGCGCCTCGACGCGCGTGCCCGAGAGGTGGCGGACCTTGGGCTTGCGCAGGTGCTCGCCGCGGTAGATCGCGTTCGGGTCGCGGAGGAAATCGAGCAGGCCCATGTCGTGCATCACGATCAACTCGAGCCGGCCGTCGCACGGGTCGGCCATCGGCGCCACGTGCATGCCGCCGCCGAAGTAGCGGCCGTTGCACACCGCCGCGGTGTTGACGACCAGCCTGAACTCGGGCCCGTCGTCGACCCGCATCACCACCTCGGTCGGCCGGTAGCGCAGCAGCCCGCGCACGGTCGCCGCGAAGTAAGTGAACTTGCCGCCGAGCAGCTTGGTCAGCCGCGCCTGGTTGACCTCGCGGTCGACCACGCCCGACACGCCGAAGCTGGCGATGTTGACGAAGTAGCGGGCGGCCGGCGAGCCGTCGTCGGCGACGTAGTCGATGCGGCCGACGTCGAGCGGCCTGGGCTTGCTCTCGGCGATCCGTCGCACCTGGGCGTCGACGTCGCCGGCGGCGCCGAAGCTCTTGCGGAAGTCGCCGCCGGTCCCGAGCATCAGGATCGACAGGGCCGCGCCCTCGCCGACGCGGACATCGGGCGCGCCGGGCACGGGCGGCTCGAAGAAGCCGTTGACCACCTCGTTGTTGGTGCCGTCGCCGCCACAGGCGATCACCAGCTCGACCCCGTCGCGCAGCGCCTCGCGCGTGAGCCGGGCCGCGGCCATCGGCGCCTCGGTGAACGCGACCTCGACCGGGCCGAGCGCCGCCTGCAGCTTGGCGTGCACCTCGGGCCAGGCGCGGGCCAGGCGGCCGCGGGAGGAGTTCGGGTTGACGATCGCTCGCGCGCGCATTCGAGGAACCTTCGCGGCCCTGCGGCCCGACATGGAGCTTATGTCGCTTCGCCCCGGCGTGTCATGCCGCCGACGCGTAGCGGTCGAGCACGCGGTCGACCTGGCGCACCTGCTCCGCGCGGTCCCAGCCGCGCGCGCCGCCCATCAGCCGCGCGGCCGCCTCCAGCGCGCGCAGCCCGGGGTCGCCCAGCTGCCCGAGGCCCGTGCGGCGCAGCACCGCGTCGCCGAGCTCGATCGCCCACTCCGCCCGGCTCGCGTGCACGATCTCCGCCCCGCACTCCGGCAGCCCCGGGCGCAGCGGCGCGCCCAGCGTCGGCTCGGCCTGGATCAGCGCCAGCACCTCGCCTGCGCGCGCCCCGTAGTTGCGCCCGAGGTGGTGCAGCAGCGGCCCCGGCAGGCCCGGGTGGCGCGCCTGCAGCCCGGCCACGAACGCGCGGAAGTTGCCGATCGCCCCGCCCGGCAGCGGCGTGCGGTCGGTGGTGCAGGGCGCGCGCGGGCGGCCGAGCAGGCGCAGCGCCACGTCGACGACCTTCTCGGCCAGCGCGCGCGACGTGGTCCACTTGCCGCCGATCGCCGAGACCAGCCCGGGCACGCCATCGGTCTTGCCGTGGTCGCAGACCTCGGCGCGGCGGCTCTTCTGGTACGAGCCCGACTGCGGGCCGTCGTCGACCAGCGGGCGCAGGCCGCCGTAGCTGTGGAGCACGTCCTCGCGGCGCAGCTCGGCCGCCGGGTAGAAGCGATTGACCGTGGCGAGCAGCCCGGCGATGTCGGCCTCGGTGACGCGGAAGGCGTCCGGGTGGCCGGCGTAGACCTCGTCGGTGGTGCCGATGAGCGCGTGGTCGCGCCACGGCAGGACGAAGAAGTGGCCGGTCCCGGCCGCCATCATCAGCGCGTACTCCCGGGTCAGCTTGCGGGTGATGATGTGGATCCCCTTCGAGCGGACCAGCTGGGTGAGCGGCTCCGACCCCAGCGTTTCGAGCATCAGGTCGGCCCACGGCCCGGTCGCGTTGACGACCACCGGCGCGCGCAGCTCGACCGAGCCGTCGCCCGGCAGGCGGCCCTCGATCTTCGCCCCGACCACCCGCGCGCCTTCGCGCACGAACCCCACCGCCTCGGCGTAGTTCACCAGCTCGGCCCCGGCCGCCGCCGCGCTGAGCAGGCACTCGAGCTCGAGCCGCTCGGGCGAGAACATCTGACAGTCGTGCAGCACCGCCCCGCCCTTCAGGCCCTCGGCCCGTAGGCTCGGCTCGGCGGCCAGCACCTCGGCGGGCTTCAGCGTGCGGTGGGCCGGCAGCCGCTGGTCGGGGTCGGGCAGGCGGTTGCGGTCCCAGGACAGCAGGTCGTAGAGGGTCAGGCCGACCCGCAGCTCGGCCAGCGAGCTGCCGGCCGCGCCGGCGTAGACCGGCAGCAGCATCGGCAGCGGGTAGACCAGGTGGGGCGCGTGCAGCTCCCACAACCGGCGCTCGCGCAGCGACTCGCGCACCAGCCCGAGCTCGAAGTTCTTGAGGTAGCGCAGCCCGCCGTGGATCAGCTTGGAGGACGCGGCCGAGGTCGCGCTGCAGAAGTCGCGCTTCTCGACCAGCGCGACCCGCAGCCCCCGCAGCGCGGCGTCACGGGCCACGCAGGCGCCGGTGATCCCGCCGCCGAGGATCACGAGGTCGTAGTTCCGCTGGGCCAGGCGCGCGAGGCTCCGCATGCGGGGCAAACCTACTGTCCTTCCGACCCGGCGACCAGGGCCCTCGTGCGCATTGTCCGCGAGACGCCGTTCAGGCGGTGCCGCTGGGGCCAGCGATCGCGTATTCTCTGCCCGCCGCATGCAGAGCCGACCGATCTCCGACTTTATCCGCCGCCATTACCGCCACTTCAACGCGGCGGCGCTCGTCGACGCCGCGACGGCGTACCAGGCCCACCTGGACCGCGGCGGCAGCATGCTGGTCACCCTCGCCGGCGCCATGAGCACGGCCGAGCTCGGTCTCAGCCTGGCCGAGATGATCCGCCAGGGCAAGGTCACGGCGATCAGCTGTACCGGCGCCAACCTCGAAGAGGACGTGTTCAACCTCGTCGCGCACGACCACTACGTGCGCGTCCCGCACTACCGCTCGCTCACCGCCCAGGACGAGCAGGCTCTGCTGGAGCGTCACCTCAACCGCGTCACCGACACCTGCATCCCCGAGATGGAGGCGATGCGGCGCATCGAGACCGCGGTGTTGGCCGAGTGGGAAGGCGCCGACCGCGCCGGCGAGCGCTTCTTCCCGCACCAGTTCATGTACAAGATCCTGCGCTCGGGTGTCCTGAAGGACAGCTACCAGATCGACCCGAAGGACAGCTGGCTGATGGCGGCGGCCGAGCGCGACCTGCCGATGTTCGTGCCCGGGTGGGAGGACTCGACGCTCGGCAACATGTACGCCGGCCACGTGATCGAGGGTCACGTCAAGAACGTGCACACCGTGCGCACCGGCATCGAGTACATGATGGAGCTGGCCAAGTGGTACACGGGCACCTCGGACAAGAGCTCGATCGGGTTCTTCCAGATCGGTGGTGGCATCGCCGGCGACTTCCCGATCTGCGTGGTGCCGATGCTGCACCAGGACCTGCGCCGCACCGAAGTGCCGCTGTGGGGCTATTTCTGCCAGATCAGCGACAGCACCACCAGCTATGGCTCGTACTCCGGCGCCGTGCCCAACGAGAAGATCACGTGGGGCAAGCTCGGCGTCGACACTCCCAACTTCATCATCGAGTCCGACGCGACGATCGTCGCGCCGCTCGTGTTCGCCTACGTCCTGGGCTGGTGACGTCGTGAAGCACCCGCGCATCCGCCACCCCCTGAACGAGCTGACCCAGTCGGCGGCCGAGCTCGGCTACCGCATGCCTGCCGAGTGGGAGCCGCTGTCGTCGATCTGGTTGGCGCGCCCGCACAACCCGACCACCTGGCCGGGCTGCCTGGCCGAGGCGCAGCAGCAGCACGCCGACTTCACCGCCGCCGTGCGCCGGTTCGTCCCCGTGCGCATGCTCGGCGAGTCGATCGCGATCGTCACCGACGACGCGTGGATCCGCGACTACGGCCCGATCTTCGTCAAGCGCAAGTCCGACGGCGCGCTGGCCCTGCACGACTTCCACTTCAACAATTGGGGCGGCAAGTACGGCGATTGTGCGAACGACGACGTCGTGCCGCAGAAGGTCGCGCTGATGCTCAGCCTGCCGCTGTGGATCCACGATTTCGTGCTCGAGGGCGGCAGCATCGAGGTCAACGGCGTCGGCACGGTCATGACCTCCGAGTCGTGCCTGTTCCACCCTGGCCGCAACGCCAGCCTCGGCCGCGCCGACATCGAGCGCGAGCTGCACGCCGCGCTCGGCACGACCCACGCGATCTGGCTGCCCGCCGGCATCGAGGGCGACGACACCGACGGCCACATCGACGACCTGGCTCGCTTCGTCAACGCCGACACGATCGCCGCCGTGCGCGCCCCGCAGGGCCACCCGGACCACGACGTGCTCGAGCGCAACTGGGAGGCCCTCACCCAGGCCCGCGACCAGAACGGCCAAAAGCTGCAGCTCGTCGAGCTCCCGGTGCCCCCGCCGATGTACTGGGACTTCCCCGCCGAGGACGACTGGCCCGGCGGCGTCCGCCAGATCCCCGCGAGCTACGCGAACTTCCTGTTCGCCAACCGCGCCGTCCTGGTCCCGACCTTCGACCAACCGACCGATTCGCAGGCGCTCAAGATCTTCGAGCAGCTGTTCCCCGACCGCGTGATCGTGCCGGTGGCCGCGAAGTATTTGGTGGTGGGCCTCGGCTCGCTGCACTGCCTGAGCCAGCAGCAGCCGTTCTGAAGGCCGCTGCTGTTTAGAAGAGGAGGACGCGCGCGCGCCATGTGCCGCGCGCCTCCAAAACCCAGCAGGGCGGCGGGTCGCCCGAGAGGAGCTGACAGTGATCAGTGACTTGTTGCTCAACTTCCGCCACCTCGAGGGGCTCCAGCTACGGAACCTCGCCGCGGTGAACATCATCGTCGGCCCGAACAACGTCGGCAAGACGACGCTTTTCCGCGGACTCCAGGCGTTTGCGCTCACCCGGAGTAACCCCCCTGGCTCGGCTGATGGTGCGAGTTTGAACCTCGATTCAGCCATCCCCCCTGATCAAGCTTTTGTTCTCCGCTCTGCCCACTTCCCTGACCACATCAGACATTATCGGTCAGAGTTTCACGGCAAATCCGCTCTCCCCCGCTGGGTAGGAGACGACGGGAAGATTTATGAACAAGTCGAGGACGCGGCTCGAGGGCTTGGCGGGGTAGACAACGGCTTCCTTCGATTCGTTGACGCCACCGAGCTCGGGCCGATGATTCCGATCAATCTCTCCCAAGCCAAACGCGTCGCATCTCGGATATCGGGACTGCATCGGCATTGGCTATCTCGCTCCTATCATCTTTGGCACCGCCGCAAATCTCATTATGTCGAGATGTTGGGTTCGCACCACGAGCGCCTGGATTCGGAGGCGGAACATCTGGTGGCTCGACTCGACCATGTGCTGACGGGCCTCGATGGTGGCCGATTACGTACAGACATCGACCGTTTCATGAATGCCGTGGTTCCCCATATCGGAGAGATCGGAATCAATCGCACCCGTGGTGCCAATGGGACTGAGATTTCGGTCGCCTTTCATGACGGGAATGCGGTCCGAAGTCTCAATGAACTTGGTGGTGGCGTCGAACAAGTCCTCGCCCTCGCACTCGTGCTGCTTGCGGAACCCGATGAAGGTGCCGTGTTCATCGAGGAGCCTGAGTCACACCTCCACGAGTCCGCGCAGCGACGGCTGATCCAGCAGATCAAGGACCACCGCGGCAAGCGCCAGGTCTTCATCGCCACCCACAGCCCGATCTTCGTCAACGAGTTCCCCGGCGCCAACGTCTATCGCCTCACGCGCGATCCAACGACGAAGAAGACCACCGCACATCCCTGCCTCTCCAAGCCGCATCAACGGGAGATCCTCGACGAGCTTGGCGTGCTCCCCAGCAGCCTCACGCAGACCAACTGTGTGCTCTGGGTCGAGGGCCCGACGGAGGTCCGGCTCGTCACCCACTGGCTCGGCCTCGTCGCTCCGGAGCTGCTCGTCAACCAGCATTACACCTTTGCCCAGACCGGCGGCTCGAACATCCTCAGCCTCGCCGCCGACATCGCTCCTGGCCACCTCGAAGACTGGCTGCAGGATATCCGCCGCATCTGTCGTCACAACTACTTCATCTGCGACCGCGACGCCGGCATCGGCCAGGATCCCGCCAAGGACCCTGTTCGCAACATCGCCGCGCTCGTCGGCGAAGATCACTGGATCACCCACGGCTACGAGATCGAGTGGTACCTCCCCGACGACGCGGTCACCCACCTCTGGGGCGCAGCCGCGGCCGAGCATGTCCGTCCGGCGCGTACGAGCGCCGACCTCCCCTTCTACAATCACCTGAAGGCTTCCAAGATTCGCGGTACGGCGACAGCGGACGAGCGCAAGACGGCTCATGCCGAACGCGTCATCAAAAAACTCATCCCGGCCGAGACATGGTTCGCCGGCCCGACAGGCCAGGACCTGCAGGCTCAGCTCGTTAAGCTCGTCGCGTTCATCCGCCGCGCCAACCAGCTCGATGCCCCTGCCGCCACGGCTTGCGCGACCTGCGAGCGCCCGTTCCCCTGAAGTCATCCGACCCTCGAAGAAGCAAGCCTCATGGGTCTCGACTACCGCTTCGAGTTCATCGCCCCGCGCAGCGGCGCCGACGCTCTGCTGACCGCGCTCGCCGACCACGTCGAGGACGCCTACGCCCGCCGCCTGCGCGCCTGCTTGCCGTGGTCACCCAACACCCCGCACCAGGTGAACGCCGGCGTTCACGGCCTCCCGCCTGCCTTCGACATCCCCAACCATTACGACCTCGTCGTCATGGTCCCCGTCGACCCCGACGTCCGGCGCTACTTCGAAAGCTACCATGAGCCGCTCGCGCGCCACGTCCGGGACGGCAAGGCCGGCATCGGCCTCGTGTACATGTCGCTGCATGCCGGCCCGCGCTACGTCGCCCTCAAACTTTCGGCCGCGAGCAGCGGCATGAGTCGACTGTTCGCCGGGTCCGGCAGCGTTCGTCGGATCATGACCTCGCTCGCCGCCGCCGCGCGGGTGCACGCCGCCTTCCTCGACACCGAGGACGGCGACCGCTGGGAGCTGCTGTTCCCGCGACCTTCAGCCCTGACGGCGTCCCTATCGGTCTCACGGCCCCCCGCCGACCCGGAGGACCCGGCAGACTTCGACGCCTACTGCGACCTCGCCCTCGATCTCGCCGGCCTCTGACGATTCCGCAAACATGCATCTCCAGACATGTCCCCATGGACATGTCCTTGGATGCTCCCGCTTCCCCGCGGAGCCCGCCGCGCCGGCGCCGTTGCCGGACTCGCTTCCAATTAAATATCTCATGGTGAGTCCACCGCATCGTATGGAGCATGCTGCCGCTCGTGCTTGCCGCGGCTAGGCCGCCGGCCATGGTTCACGTCGCCATGTACGACGCCTCGCGTGCCATCGATCTCAGCACGCTGCTCGAGCACGCCGACCACCTGGTGCGGCGGCTCGTCACCGGCCGCGGGCACTTGCGGCGGTGCGGCGGCGACGGCGTCGGCGCCATGTGGCCTGTCCTCGAGGACACCCAGGGTCGCCGCCTGCGCGTCACCCCGTGGTTGCCCATGGACAATTATTCGCCGCGCCTCGCCGGCCCGGGCGGTCGGCATCCTCGCGGCCTGCGCGACTTCTTCGGCCACGACGTCCTCCTCACCGGCGTGCTCGAGCGCGACGCTGACGGCGAGCTCGTGCTCGTCGCCAGGCGGGCTCAGGTCGTCCGCGAGCTGCACCTGCGGCGCCTCGACGCCGCCCAGCTCGCCGCGATCGCCGGCGTCGGCGGCGAGGGCACCGTCGGTTACGGCGCGCTCGCCGGGGAGCTCATCATCGACGGCGGCGATCAGCTGCGGCTCGTCACTGCCGACCGCGGCGGCCCGTGCGAGGTCAGCTTCACCCTCGACGTCCTGCGCCGCGACGACCTCGTGCTCGGGCGCCCGATCCTCGTCCACGGCCTGATCCGCAAGGCCACCCCATGGCTCGGCGCCATCCGCCGCGCCGCCCTCGCCGTCGACGCTCCCGCTCTCTGAAAGCGATCGCGCCCGGCTCGCTCGAGCCGCGGTGCTCGAGATCAAACGGTCGCATCCGCTCCGGTCGACAAATCAGGATCGCGCCGCCCTGGATCCCGCGCTGTTGGCCGGACCCGGACGATTTCGCGCCTCGCTCTCCTGGCAAATCCGCCTGCTCTCGCCGCCATCGGGCATGCTGGTGGCGACATGCCGGTCTCATTCGGCCGCTCCGTGCTCCTGCTCGCCGCGTTCGCCTCCTGCTCGCCGCGGCCGCACGCCTTCGAGGACAGCGCCGGCGACACCACGGGCTCGCCTGCCACAACGAGCACGAGCACGACCGGCATGCATCTCACTTCCACAAGCGCGGGCGAGCCCACGTCCGGCACCTCAGGCGAAGGCACCTCGAGCACCTCCACCAGTGACGACCCCGTCTTCATCGCTCCGCCCGACCTCGGCGACGGCCCGCCGGAGTGCGACCCGTGGGTGCCCGCATGTCCCGAAGGACAGAAGTGCATGCCGTACTCCGGTGACGGCGACAGCGCCTGGGAGAGCTGGGGCTGCTTTGAAAAAGTCCCCGACCCCGACCTGCTCGGCGAGCCGTGCACCAACTTCGGCGACGTCAGCGGCCTCGACTCCTGCGACGCGGGCCACATCTGCTGGGTCACCGAAGCAGAGCCTCCTGGCAGCACCTGCATCGCCATGTGCACCGGCTCCCCCGAAGCTCCGCAATGCGCCGATCCGCTGACCACCTGCAACATCGCCGCCGATTACGCCGTCATCCTCTGCCTGCCGATGTGCGACCCGCTGCTGCAAGACTGCAGGGGCACCGACCTGTGCATCCCGAAGTGGCCCTGGACCGAAGCGAGCGAATTCACCTGCGCTCTGGACGCCAGCGGCGACGAGGGTCAGGTCTTCGACCCGTGCGAGTACGGCAACGAATGTGATCTCGGCCTCCTCTGTCACCCTTCCGCTCTGGCCGACGAGTGCGACCCGCGGGCCACCGGTTGTTGCCTCCCTTTCTGCGACGTCACCCAGCCGAACAGTTGCCCCGGCGCGGGTCAGGAGTGCGTCTCCTGGTACGAACCCGACGCTGCGCCGCCACTCGACGCCATCGGCACCTGCCGCCTGCCCTAGCTCCGACCTCGCGCAGGCCCACTCCAGGACCCTTGCGCGAGCCTTCGCCCCGCCGCCTCGCTGCTACTCTTGCTGCGATGTCGAGGCGCCCCTCTCGAAGCTTCGCGCTCGCGCTGCTCGGCCTGCACGCGTGCGGCACCGGCCCGGCCGGGCAGGTCGGCGAGGGCACCGGCTCCGTCATCCTCTCCGACTCGACCACGGCCGCCACCACCGGCTCGACCACCCATCTTTCCAGCACTGACCCGACCGAGGGCTCCTTCATCGCCCGCCCCGACGCCGCTGCCATCGTCGAGTGCGACCTCTTTTTGCAGGACTGTCTCGAAGGACAGAAGTGCACCGCCCTGAGCGGCGACGGCGACGGCCGCCTCGACACCTTCCGCTGCGTCCCCGTGGCCCGCGATCCCGACGCTCCGGGCCAGCCGTGCGCGACCGGCGAGCGCCCGCTCGACGGCCACGACTCCTGCGCCGCCGGATCGATCTGCCACGAGCAGGCCGCCGATCCCGCTGACCGCGTCTGCGTCTCGTTCTGCACCGGCAGCCCCGACGACCCCGGCTGTCCGCCGCAGGGCCTCTCTGCCTGCAGCACCGCCCATTGGTGCTCGATCTTCGCCTCAGGCCTCTCGGTCTGCCTGCCCGGCTGCGACCCGCTCCGCGACCCCTGCCCTGGCTCCCAGGTGTGCGCCCCGCTCGCGCTGGGCCTCGGCTTCATCTTCGAGTGCCTGCCCGACATCTCCGGCAGCACCGGCGCATTCGCTGACGGCTGCAACGAGAGCAGCGAGTGCGACCCCGGCCTGCACTGCGACGAACCGAGCGCCGCGCTCGAGTGTGATCCAAAGGTCGCCGGCTGCTGCGTGCCCTGGTGCGACCTCACCAAGGCTTCGGCGTGCCCGGGCGCGGGTCAGACCTGCCAGCCGTTCTACGATGACGGCGAGGCCCCGGAATGCTTGCACCTCGGCGTCTGCCGCCTGCCGTCGTGACGAAGAAACATCATGCTACGACATGACCGAAAGGTCATATCGTATTATCAGAAATTCATATCACGTTCCGATGGACATGTTCCTTGGTTTATGTCCATCTGGACATGCCCCGAAGGGCATGTCCAAACATTGCACGACTGCTACTGCGGCGACTTCGGCCACTCGGAATGAACAAACACCCCGGGCGCGTCGACGCGCTCGTACGTGTGGCTGCCGAAGTAATCGCGCTGAGCCTGGATGAGCGAAGCGCTGCCGCGCGACTGCGTGAGCGTGTCGAACCACGCCAGCGACGCCGAGAGCCCGGGGATCGGCAGCCCCGCCGCCGCGGCCGCCGCGACCACGCGCCGCCAGCCGGGCAGGCGGCGGGCCACGTCGGCCACGAAGTCGGGCGCGAGCATCAGCAGCTCGGGCTTGTCGGTCTGCGTGAACGCGGCCCGGATCCGCTCGAGGAACACCGCGCGGATGATGCAGCCGCCGGTCCAGATCCGCGCGATCTCCCCCAGGTTGGTCCCGTAGTCGCGGGCCTCGCTGGCCGCCTGCAGCAGGGCGAAGCCCTGCGTGTAGCTGGCGATCTTGCTGGCGTACAGCGCGTCGCGCAGGTCGTCGGCCGACACGCCCTGGATCGCCCCGCGGACCGGCTGCAGCGCCGCCTCGGCGCGCGTGCGCAGGTCCTTCGCGGACGACAGCAGGCGCGCGTCGACGGCCGCGGCGATGGTCGGGATCGCTACCCCGTGCTCGGCCGCCGCCACCACCGTCCACTTGCCGGTGCCCTTCTGCCCCGCGCGGTCGAGCACCGCGTCGATCAGCAGCGCCCCCGCCGTCTGCGGGTCAGGCACGCGCAGGATGTCGGCGGTGATCTCGATCAGGTAGCTCTCGAGCTCGCCGCGGTTCCAGCCGGCGAACGTGTCGGCGACCTGTCCCCAGGGCCAGCCCAGGCCCGCGCGCATCAGCGCCGTGACCTCGGCGATCAGCTGCATGTCGCCGTACTCGATGCCGTTGTGGACCATCTTGACGAAGTGCCCGGCCGAGCCGCGCCCGCAGTAGGTCACGCACACGCCCGACGCGCTGCGGGCCGCGATCGCCTCGAGCGGCGGGCGCAGGCGCTCCCACGCGTAGCGGTCGCCGCCCGGCATGATCGACGGACCGAGCAGCGCGCCCTCCGAGCCGCCCGACACGCCCATGCCGACGAACCGCCACGGCCGCCCCTCCGCGCGCGCGACCCGGCGGTCGGTGTCGGCGTAGAGGCTGTTGCCGCCGTCGACGACGATGTCGCCGTCCTCGAGCAGCGGGTCGAGCTGGTCGAGCACCGCGTCGACCGCCGGCCCGGCGTTGACCATCAGCACGATCCGCCGCGGCCGCTCGAGCATCTTCACCAGCTCGGCCACGTCCTCGGCGATGCGCAGGTGCGCCTCCGGGTGCGCCGCCGCCAGCGCGTGCGCGTGCTCGACGGTGCGTTGATAGCCCGCCACGCGCAGCCCGCGGCTGGCGAAGTTGCGGGCGAGGTTGCCGCCCATGACGCCGAGGCCGACCACGGCCAGATCGCACAGCCCTGTTTCACTCATCGCTCTCACCCTCCGAATCGATGTCGGTCGCAATCACGAGGCTTGCGAGCGCCGTCGTCGGCAGCCCGTCCTCGCGCTGAATCACTCGCCGCAGCGCGGCCCGCTTGCCCGTCCCCGCGGCCATCATCACCGCGTGCGGCGTCGCCTGCAGCACCGGCAGCGTCAGGCTCATCCGTCGCGGCGGCGGCTTCGGGCTGTCCGCCACGAACACCGCCGCCCCCGTCGCCTGCAGCGCCGCGTGCCCGGGGAACAGCGACGCCACGTGCCCGTCCTCGCCGAGCCCCAGCAGCGCCACGTCGAGCCCGCCCGCGAACTCGCGCGCGAACGCCCGCTCGAACCGCGCCACCGCCCGCGCCGGATCGTCGTCGTCGTCGGCCCACAGCGGCAGCGCCGAGGCCGGCGGCGGCAGCCCGAGCCGCAGGTAGCCCCCGCGGTTGCTGCCCTCGTCGCTGGCCGGCACGCAGCGCTCGTCGACCCACGTGAGCTGCACTCTCGACCATGTCCCTTTCGACAGGTCCTCGAGGACATGTGGCAGCACCGCCAGCGCCGAGCCGCCGGGGATCGCCAGGCGGCACGCGCCGCGCTCGGCGTCGACGCGGGCGATCGCGCGGGCCAGGCGCTCCGCCGCGACCTCGGCCGGCCGCGGCGACCGCAAGATCTCGAGCTGCGGCGTCATCCTTCCGACCATCCGCCCTCGCAGCCGTTGAACAGCTCGTCGGCCGCTTCCGGGCCCCACGAGCCGGCCGAGTATTGCGCCGGCGGCGGCGCGTCGGGCCGGTCCCATGCGCCGCGGAACGCGTCGGCGAACCGCCAGCTGGCCTCGATCTCGTCGGCGTGGAGGAACAGCGTCTGGTCGCCCGTCATCGCGTCGAGCAGCAGGCGCTCGTAGGCCGGCGCGGTGCGGTCGCCGAAGCGCTCGCGGTAGTCGAAGTCGAGCTCGGCCGGGGCCATCACCATCGCCGCGCCCGGGCGCTTGACCCCGAACGCCAGGCGGATCGCCTCGCGCGGCTGGATCGACATCGTCAGCGCGTTGGGGCGGATCTGGCACAGGTCGCCCTGGCGCAGCCGCTCGCGAAATTCGTCGTCGGAGATGCCCTCGGGGCGGTTGAAAAGCTGCACCGGCGGCACGCGGAACTGGATCCGCACCTCGGTGAATTTCTTCGGCAGGCGCTTGCCGTGGCGCAGCAGGATCGGCACCCCGGCCCACCGCCACGAGTCGCACTCGGCCCGGATCGCCACGTACGTCTCGGTGCGCGAGTCGGCCGGCACGCCCTCCTCGGCGTGATAGCCCGGCACCTTCTTGTCGGCGACCTTGCCCGCCTTGTACTGCCCGCGCACCGAGTAGCGCTGCGCGTGCTCCGGCCCGGGCACGTGCAGGCTGCGCAGGAACTGGACCTTCTGCCCGCGGATCGCCGCCGCTTCGAGCGAGCTCGGCGGCTCCATCATCACCAGCGCCAGCACCTGCAACATGTGATTCTGCAGCATGTCGCGCAGCGCGCCCGTCGAGTCGTAGTAGGCCGCCCGCCCGCGCTCCATCCCCAGGTCCTCGGCCACCGTGACCTGCACGTGCTCGACGTGGTGCCGGTTCCACAGCGGCTCGAAGATCGCGTTGTGGAAGCGGAACCCGAGCAGGTTCTGCACCGTCTCTTTCCCGAGGTAGTGGTCGATGCGGTAGATCTGCTCCTCGCGCAGCGACTCGTGCAGCTGCCGGTTGAGCGCCGCCGCCGACGCCAGGTCGTGGCCGAACGGCTTCTCCACCACCACCCGCCGCCACGCGCAGGTCTCGTCGGCGCGCACGTGCAGCAGCCCGCCGACCGACAGCAGCGCGACCGTGGGCGCGAACAATTCTGGCTTCAAAGACAGGTAGAACAGCCGGCCCGCGTCGCGCCCGCCGGGCAGCTCGTCGAGCCGCCGCGACAGGCGGTCGAGATCTTCGGGGTTGCCGACGTCGCCCTGCAGATAGTGGACGCGCGGCGCGAGGGCCTCGAAGTCGGCGCGCTGCTCTTCGGGCATGGCCTCGCGGATCTGCTGGCGATAGGTCTCGTCGTCCATCGGCCGGCGAGCGACCCCGAGCACGTGGAAGCCGCCGCTCGGGCGACCGCGGGCGGCCAGACTGGTGAGGGCGGGCATCAGCTTGCGCAGCGTGAGGTCGCCGCTCGCGCCGAAGATCACGACGTGCGCCGGAGGAGAGGAGGGCATGGGGCGCGGCAATGGTAGCCCGCATCGCCGCGCGCGGCAGCCCCCGCGCCGGGCGGCCGGGGCCGGCTCGCGTGGTACATTGGCGCGCGCCATGGATCCGGAGCGCCAGCGCCAAGCCGAACAACGCCGCCGAGAGCGGCGCTGGGACCTGTTCGGGCCCTACCTCGCAGAACGCGCGTGGGCCACCGTGCGCGAGGATTACAGCGACGACGGCGACGTCTGGCGCTACTTCCCCCACGACCACGCGCGCTCGCGGGCCTACCGGTGGAACGAGGACGGCCTCCTCGGCATCAGCGACGAGCACCAGCGGCTGTGCTTCGCCCTGGCGCTGTGGAACGAGCGCGACCCGATCTTGAAGGAGCGGCTGTTCGGGGTCACCGGGCCGCAGGGGAATCACGGCGAGGACGTCAAGGAGGTCTACTTCTACCTCGACAACACGCCAACCCATAGCTACATGCGGGCGCTTTACAAGTACCCGCAGGCGGCGTTCCCGTACGAGCGCCTGCTCGCCGAGAACGCCCGCCGCCGCCGTGACGAGCCCGAGTTCGAGCTGGTCGACACCGGCGTGTTCGACGGCGGCCGCTACTTCGACGTGTTCGTCGAGTACGCCAAGGCCGGCCCGACCGACATCCTCGTTCAGATCACCGCGCACAACCGCGGCCCCGATCCGGCCCCGCTGCACCTGCTGCCGACGCTGTGGTTCCGCAACACCTGGGCCTGGTCCGACGACCCGCGCGTCCCCACCCTCACCCCGGCCCCGCGCCCCGACGGCCTGCCCGCGCTGGTCGCCGAGCACCGCGAGCTCGGCGAACTGTGGTTCGTCAGCGAGGCCCCCGGCGCCCTCCTCTTCACCGACAACGAGACCAACGCCGCGCGCCTGTTCGGCGCCGACAACCGCACCCCGCACGTCAAGGACGCCTTCCACCGCCACGTCGTCGACGGTGAGTCCGGCGTGCTCGCGGCGGCCGGCACCAAGTCGGCCGTCCACCTGCGCGCCGTCGTCGCTCCCGGCGCGAGCTGGACGGTCCGCCTGCGCCTGTCCCCAAAGACAGCATCACCACAGTGCCCCGACGAGCCGGTCCTGGACCCCGAGCTCGCCGCCCCGTTCGCCGACTTCGACGCCTTGATGCGAGCTCGCCGGGCCGAGGCCGACACGTTCTACGACGGCGTGCGCGCCGACATGACGGTCGACGAGCGGCAGGTGTTCCGCCAGGCGATCGCCGGCCTGCTGTGGTCCAAGCAGTTCTACCACTACGTCGTGCGCGACTGGCTCGCCGGCGACCCGGCTCAGCCGCCGCCGCCGCGCGAGCGGACGCGCGGGCGCAACACCGACTGGCGGCACCTCTACAACCACCACGTCCTGTCGATGCCCGACACCTGGGAGTACCCGTGGTACGCGGCCTGGGACCTGGCGTTCCACTGCATCCCGCTGGCGCTGGTCGACCCCGAGTTCGCCAAGTCGCAGCTCGACCTGCTGACGCGCGAGTGGTTTCTGCACCCGAACGGGGCCATGCCCGCGTACGAGTGGAACTTCAGCGACGTGAACCCGCCGGTGTTCGCGTGGGCGACCTGGCGGGTCTACAAGATCGAGCAGCGCCACGGCGGCAAGGGCGACCGCGCCTTCCTCGAGGCGATGTTCCACAAGTTGCTGCTGCACTTCACCTGGTGGGTCAACCGCAAGGACTCGGCCGGCAAGAACATCTTCCAGGGCGGCTTCCTCGGGCTCGACAACATCGGCGTGTTCGACCGCAGCGCCGGCCTCCCGAGCGGCGGCGTGCTCGAGCAGAGCGACGCCACCGCGTGGATGGGCATGTTCTCGCTCAACATGATGACGATGGCGCTCGAGCTGGCGCGCGAGAATCCCGTCTACGAGAAGATCGCCAGCAAGTTCTTCGAGCATTTCCTGTCGATCGCCGACGCCATGAACAACCTCGGCGGCGAGGGCATCGGCCTGTGGGACGACCAGGACGAGTTCTTCTACGACGTCCTGCACCTGCCTGATGGCCGCGCCCTCCGCTTGCGGGCGCGCTCGCTGGTCGGCCTGATCCCGCTGCTCGCCGTCGAGACCATCGAGCCGCTGCTGCTCGAGCAGATGCCTGGATTCCGCCACCGCCTCGAATGGTTCCTCGCCCACCGCCCCGACCTCGCGCGCCTGGTCTCGCGCTGGTACGAGCCGGGCGCCGGCGAGCGCCGCTTGCTCGCCCTCGTCCGCGGCAGCCGCATGAAGCGGCTCCTGCGGCGCATGCTCGATCCGGGCGAATTCCTGTCCGACTACGGCGTGCGCTCGATGAGCAAGATCCACGCGACCGAGCCGTACCGCCTGCACATCGACGGCGCCACCCTCTCGATCGGCTACGAGCCCGGCGAGTCGCAGACCGGCCTGTTCGGCGGCAACAGCAACTGGCGCGGCCCGGTGTGGTTCCCGATCAACTTCCTCCTGATCGAGGCGCTACAGAAGTTCCACCACTACTACTCCGACGACTTCCGCGTCGAGTGCCCGACCGGCTCCGGCCACTACCTGTCGATCCGCGAGATCGCCGACGAGCTGTCGCGCCGCCTCACCCGCATCTTCCTGCCCGACGCCAAAGGCCGCCGCCCTTACGCCGGCGACGACCCGCGTCAGCACGACCCGCACTGGCGCGACCACCTGCTGTTCCACGAGTATTTCCACGGCGACACCGGCCAGGGCCTCGGCGCCAGCCACCAGACCGGCTGGACCGCCCTGGTCGCCAAGCTGCTGCTGCAGCAGTGCCCTCCGCCCGACGACGACCACTAGGCCGCTTCGACGAAGACCTGGAAGCCGCCAGCGTCGCCGAGGTGCGCACGATCGCCGGCGCCTTCCACCGACCTCCGAGAACGCCCGAGCGCGCAGTCGATCGAGATCGCCGCGCCATCGATCCGTGAATCACAGCCCCTTGACGGCGCTGGCGCCGGCGGCCGATCGTGCGCGTCATGCCGTTCCGGTGCCTTCTCTTGTCGCTCCTCGTCTCGGGATGCGCGACCCACTACCAGCTCGACGTCGTCGCTTCCGAGCCCGCGCGGCTGCCTCCCGGCATGTCCCCGCTCGACGCGTCGGCGTGCCCGTCGGCCGCGTGGCGGACGAGCTACGACTGGCGCGCGTCCCCCGACGATCGGCGCGGGCGTGGCAAGCCGGTGCGCGTCAGCAGCCGCTGCGCGGACCTCGCCACGCAGGCACAGGCGGGCAAGGTGGAGCTCGCCGGCGACGCAAAGATCGAGCTGACCGGCTCCGCGCGGGGCCCGGGCCCGGCGGAACATCGCATGCTTCAGGAGTTCAGCTTCGACGACGGGAGCGGCGTCGTCGACATTCGCGACACCAACGGCCGCCCACGCACG
Organism: Nannocystis bainbridge; assembly: GCF_028368995.1. Taxonomy (GTDB): domain Bacteria; phylum Myxococcota_A; class Polyangia; order Nannocystales; family Nannocystaceae; genus Nannocystis; species Nannocystis bainbridge. The sequence goes on from NZ_JAQNDL010000001.1 coordinate 4,118,943, forward strand.
ATCGGGCAGGTGAAGCGCATCGAATACCACAGCAACGTGGTGATCATCCGTGTAGCCGACGGGTCCGGCTTCATCGTCGATCCGCAAGCGGTCCTCGGCGTGCACTGGAACGCCGACGCGGCGAAGAAGTGAGCGCATCTCGAGCGATGCACTCGAAAGACATGCTCCAAGCGACATGTCTCGCTCGCGTTCACGCAGGCGAGTGGCCCCGCGTCACCCGCCGAGCGTCAGTCGTCCAGCGCCTCGGCCTCGTCGCCCTCGAGGTCGAGCTCGAGGTTCTCGTAAAAGTCGTCCGACACGACGAACAGCGGCCAGTCGGGCTCGATCTCGACGAAGCCGCGGCGCTCCTGGAACATCGCCACGTCGTCGAATTCTCCCTGGTACCAGCCCCACAGGAAGCGCACCCGCAGCGGGTCGAGGTTGCGGGCGCGCAGCTCGTCGACCACGTCCGCGATCTCCTGCTCGTCGAACTCGTCGATGTAGCTCTCCGCCTCGTCGATCAGCTTGCCCAGGTGGGCGATGCCCCGCTTCGTCAGCTTGTACAGCTGCGACTTGCGATCGATCTCGATGAAGCCGTCCATCACCAGCTTCTCGAGCACCTCCTCGAGCGGAGCGTGCTGCGGCTCGAGCAGCACGGGCAGGCGGATCCCGCCTTCGCCGCCCTTGAGGTCGAGCTTCTTGAGGACGAAGATCCCGGCGTAGACGAGCTTCTTGGCGTGCGAGACGGTCATGGTGCTCCTGTCAGCAGCTGTGCCAGCGTGCGGCCTCGAGCTGGACGAATCCGTCGCCGGCGAGCGACCAGTCGGTCGCTCCGGCCCGGCGGCGCAGCCAGGCGACCACGTCGCCTGTCCCGTAGTACATGCGCCGTCCGGCCAGGGCCGGCGGCTTGGATATCCGCGCGCGCCGCGGGTTGCACAGCGCGAGCACGATCGTCCTGGCGTCGCCGACGATCGCCGGCACCCGCGTGGCGAGGAACTCCGACAGCAGCGCGATCGCCGAGTCGGACTCGTTCAGCGCGAACTCGAGGTTGATGTCGCTCGGCACCCCGCCGCGGCGCGGCACCGCGATCTCGTCCTCGTCCGGGCTGTGGAGCGCGAGAACCAGCGGTGCTTCGACCCACAGCGCCTGCTCCTCGCCGATCAGCTCGACCCCCGGCAGCGCGCACCAGCCGTAGCGCGTGTGTTCGTGGTCGACCGGGACGTCGCCGTCCTGGTCGAGCCCGAACAGCGCCAGCGGCGGCGTCTGCTCGAACGGCAGGTCGCGCAGCGAGGTCATGTCAGGCGCGCAGCAGCACGCGCGACCGCTTCGCCTTGGACCCGAACCCGCCGCCGCGTCGACCGCCACCGCCGCCGCCGCCCGAGCGACCCGAGCCGCCGGAGCCCCAGGCCCCGCCGCGGTTGCCGTACGAGCGGCCGGAGCTGGCGCCGGACTTGGGCGGAAACTTGCTCGGGTTGGCCGCGCGATGGCTGTCGCGGTGAGCCGCGAGCGCCCCGGCGCGGGCCGGGCTGGTGCTGTAGGGCGTCATGTACATGGGTCGGTAGCCCGGCATGAACATGTTGCTGAGGAACGAGCCGAGCATCATGCCCGCGGCGATGTCCCACATCGGCGAGCGGTAGTGCGAGTAGCCCCCCGCGCCGGCGATCTGGTACTGCGCCGCGCCCTCGCCGACGACGTCGCGCTTGATCGTGAAGATCTTCTCGGACTCGCCCGCGGCGCCGTCGCCGTCCTTGTCGAAGAAGCCCGTGACGACCTGGGACTTGTCGTCCTGGTCCTTCACCGAGATGCTGACGACCTCGTCGCCGGTGTAGATCTCGTTGACGCGCTTCTCGAAGTCCTCCGGCCCCTCCGCGTCACGGTAGGCCTGGTTGATCGCGTCCCAATCGATCTCGACCCGCGTGTCTTCGGTGACGACCCAGCGCTCGTTCGAGCGCTCCGACCCGCAACCGGTGACTCCGCCTAGCGCGACCGCCGCCGACAACGCGACGACGAGAGGACGGCCTGCAACCTTGGACAGTGGACTTTTCATGGATTTCTTCCGCAGCGCGAAAACCTCCGCGTGCATCGCAAAAACTAATGCCCAGGGCCACCCCCGTCAAGGATCGAGGCGGCCTGCCCGCGCGTGTGCTCACGGACCCGCGGTCGCGTCCGCCTTGTCGCCGTCCTTTGCGGCGGCGCTCGCGGAGCCGTTGGCTCGGCCTGGCGCCTTCTTGGCCGCCTGTCCCGCCGCCGCCTCGATCGCGGCGTCTTCGCTGGGCCGCTCGCCGGCCGCGCCGCGGAACTCCTCGGGCAGCTCCGAGCCGTCGACGCGCTCGAGCAGGATCAGCCCCATCGTGTCTTCGAGCGTGCGGAACTTGTTGCGCTCGACCAGGCGCTTGTAGCGGCGCTCGTCGTCCTTGCTGAAGCTGTAGACGTCGGTAAACAGGACCACGTATTGCGCGTCGGCAATCATCGGCCAGTGGTACGCGTGGCGGCGGTTCGAGAAGTGCGGGCCGATCTCGTGGCTGACCGACACCTTCGAGTCCGGCCCGATGCGCGCCACGATCTCCTGCACCTTCGCGTAGCGGTCCTTCATCGCCTGCGTCGGCCGCCGCTCGAGGCGGGTCCAGCCGGCCACGAACGACGCGTTCTCGAACAGCACCCCGCGCTTCCACGACACCAGCAGCGACCCGGTCAGCATCCCGAGCAGCAGCGTCCACGCCACGCGCGCGCGGGCCAGCCCGAGCCGGCGCAGGCGCTCGCTGTCGACCGCGCGGGCCACCCCGTCGGGCAGCGCCGCGAACAGCATCGGGAACAGCAGCGCCGAGTATTGATAGTGGAGCGAGAACAGGTGCTTGCGGCTGGCCAGCCCGAGGAACAAGAGCCCATGGAGCATCAGCACCACCTTGCGGCCGGCGGCGAACGGCAGCGCCAGCAGCGGCAGCAGCAGGTGGAAGAAGAACAGCAGCTTCTCCTCCTTGAACAGCACCTGCAGCGCGAACAGCGGGTTGACCAGCAGCGTGGTGAACAGCCCGCGCGCGCCCTCCTTCTCGTGCGGGATCATCTCCTCGTAGAAGTAGATGTACGAGTACGCCTTGTCGGCCGACATCAGCAGGCTCGAGTCGGCCATCACGAACGCCTTGACGAACGCGAGGTACACTAGGCTGACGGCGATCGTCGCCAGGCCGGTGCGCGTGCGACCGATGAGGATCGCGTAGGCGCCGATGAAGCAGTTGAGCAGGCTCATGTCCTCGCGCGTCGCCAGCAGCAGCGCGAACACCAGCCAGTAGCGGCGCATCCCGCCGATGTCGAGCAGGTACACCGCCCACATCGCCAGCGGCACCATCAGCGCCACCGAGTGGAAATCGAACATGTTGACCCCGTGCAGCGCGGGGTACAGGAAGTAGACGATCGTCAAGATCGTCGCCATCCACTCGTTCTTCAGCCGGCGCCGCGCCAGTAGCCACAGCGGCAGCGCCCCGCTGGCCAGCCACAGCGTCTGGACCACCAGCAGCGTCTCGGCGTGCGGGTACAGCAGGTAGATCGGCGCGATCAGCAGCAGGATCGGGTCGAAGTGCGCCGACATGTGATTGCCGCCGCGGATCAGCGAGCAGTCGAGGAAGTGGCCGTGCGCCGTCTGCCACACCAGGTTGTCGTAGATCCCGAGGTCGTAGACCGTCGACGCCAGGTTGCGGTGGTCGAGCAGCGCGAACCAGCACAGCAGCGCGCAGTAGCCGACGAATCCGGCGGCGAACACCGCGCGAGCCAGGCGAGGATCGCGGGCCGGCACGAACGGGTCCTCCGGCGGCGCGAACCGCTTGAGCCCGAGCGCGCGGTAGAAGAACGTCATCGCCAGCGCGGTGACGGCCGCGATCATGAACGAGGTGAAGATCGGGTGCTTGACCTCGACGCGGGCCACGCTGATGCCGATCAGCAGCGGCCCGGCGAGCAGCGCGAAGGCCCAGCGGTTGGTCGCGGCGAACGACGCGCCGAGCGACAGCCCGGGCTCGGTCCGCCGCCGGCGCCGCCACAGCGCCACGTACGCCGCCGTGGTCGCCACGATCGAGACCGCCACCGCCGCCAGCACCTCGAACCGCTGGTCGATCGACAGGTCATTGCGGACCACGTAGCGGAGCGCCGGGGCGCGCAGCAGCGGCCACAGCGTGAGCCCCGGTGAGATGGCGATCAGCAGGTACAGCGGACCCCAGCTCCACAGCTGCGCGACCGTCGCGTCGATGGCCCGCAGCAGGCGTCCCTTCGGCGGTTCGGTCTCCGGTGTCGTCGTCATAAAGCCTGTCTCGCACGGCCCGCAGCGGGCCAAAGGACCGCGTTCTCGGGGGCTCGGAAAAGAGGGCGGGAGTGTACCAGCGGGCCCAGCAGCCCAGCAAGCCGCGGCCTTTTGCGGCACACTTCCACCCGTCGTGCTCCTGTTTCTCGTCCGTCACGCCATCGCCGCCGAAGCCACGCCCGACCGCCCTGACGCCTCACGCCCGCTCACCCCCGCGGGCGAGCGCAAGTTCGCCGCCGCGGTGAAGGGCGCGCGTCGACTCGGCTGGCGCTTCGACCGCCTTTATCACAGCCCGCTCTTGCGCGCGGTTCAGACCGCGGACCTGCTGCAGCCGCTGCTGGAGGGTCCGCGCCAGACCCTGCCGGACCTCGCGCGCCCGCCCGACATCGAGATGCTCGCGCACGTCGAGGGCGAGCGTGTCGCGCTGGTCGGTCACGAGCCGCATTTGAGCGCCCTGCTCGCCTGGCTGACCGCCGGTGAGATCGCTCGCGGCGAGCGGTTTCCGCTCAAGAAGGGCGGCGTCGCCGTCCTCTCCGGACCGCTGCGTCCGGGGTCGATGGAGCTGCAGGCGCTGGTTCTGCCGAAAATGCTGCGATTGCTCGGCGCCTGATACCCTGCTGCCCGCTGCGATCATGGCGCCCGTCGAGCTCACCCATCCGAGTCTCTACATCAATCGCGAGCTCAGCCAGCTCGAGTTCCACCGCCGCGTGCTCGAGCAGGCGATGGACCCGCGCGTCCCGCTGCTCGAGCGCCTGCGCTTCACCACGATCGTCAGCACCAACCTCGACGAGTTCTTCGAGGTCCGGGTCGCCAGCATCAAGGAGCAGGTCGGCTTCGGCCTGCCGCAGGTCGGCCCCGACGGCCGGACCCCGCAGGACGCCCTGCGCGCGCTCAAGGAGCAGGCGCAGAAGCTCGTGCGCGAGCAGTACATGTTCCTGCAGCAGCAACTGCTGCCCGCGCTCGCGGCCGAGGGCATCCGCCTGCTCAAGCTCTACACCTGGACCCCGGAGCAGAGCGCCTGGCTCGAGGACTACTTCGACCGCGAGGTCTTGCCGGTGCTCACGCCGATCGGCCTCGACCCGTCGCACCCGTTCCCCAACATCCAGAACAAGAACCTCAACCTGATCGTCGCCCTCGCCGGCAGCGACGCGTTCGGCCGCGACAGCGGCACCGCGGTGGTGCAGATCCCCCGCAGCCTGCCGCGCCTGGTGTTCCTGCCGCCCGGCGTCGCCGACTGCCCGCACGGCTACGCCCTGCTCGGCTCGATCGTCACCACCTTCGTCCACAAGCTGTTCTCCGGCATGCAGGTCCGCGGCTGCTACCAGTTCCGCGTCACCCGCGACAGCGACCTGTGGGTCCAGGAGGAGGACGTCGAGGACCTGCTCAACGCGCTCAAGGGCGAGCTGCGGACCCGCAACTTCGGCGACGCCGTGCGCCTCGAGGTCAGCGACACCTGCCCGCCCGAGATGGCGGACTTCCTGCTCAGCAAGTTCGACCTCCAGCCCGACGACCTGTACCGCGTCGACGGCCCGGTCAACCTCCACCGCCTGGCCGCGATCTACGACGTCATCAAGCGGCCCGAGCTCAAGTACCCGCCGTTCATCCCCGGGCCGCGGCGCACGCCCGGCGCCGAGGTCGACCTGTTCGCCGAGCTGCGGCGCGGCAACATCCTGCTGCACCACCCGTACGAGAGCTTCTCGCTGGTGCTCGAGCTGGTGCGCCAGGCCGCGCGCGACCCCAAGGTGCTGGCGATCAAGCAGACGCTCTACCGCACCGGCGCCGACTCGCCGATGGCCGAGGCGCTGCTCGAGGCGGCCCGCGCCGGCAAGGAGGTCACCGCCGTGGTCGAGCTGCGGGCCCGCTTCGACGAGGCCGCCAACATCGACCTCGCCACCCGGCTGCAGCAGGCCGGCGTCACCGTGGTCTACGGCATCGTCGGCTACAAGACCCACGCCAAGGCGTTGCTGATCGTCCGCCGCGAGGACGGCCGCTACCGCCGCTACGTCCACCTCGGCACCGGCAACTACCACAGCGTCACCGCCCAGTTTTACACCGACTTCAGCTTCCTCACCTGCGACGACGCGATCGGCGAGGACGTGCACAACGTGTTCATGCAGCTCACCGGCCTGGGCAGCGTGCCGCGCATGAACAAGCTGCTCGTCTCGCCGTTCACCCTGATGGACCGGCTGATCGCCCTGATCGACCGCGAGGCCGACAACGCCCGCCAGGACAAGCCCGCGCGCATCATCGCCAAGCTCAACGCGCTCACCGAGGTCAAGGTCATCGAGGCCCTCTACCGCGCCTCGCAGGCCGGCGTGTCCATCGACCTGATCGTCCGCGGCGTCTGCTGCCTGCGCCCCGGCGTGCCCGGCGTGTCCGACAACATCCGCGTGCGCTCGATCGTCGGCCGCTTCCTCGAGCACCACCGCATCTACCACTTCCACAACGCCGGCGACGAGGTCACCTACGGGGCCAGCGCCGACTGGATGTCGCGCAACCTGCTGCGCCGCGTCGAGACCGCGTTCCCGATCGAGGACCCGGCCCTGCGCGCCCGCGTCGTCACCGAGGCCCTCACGACCTACCTGGCCGACAACACCCAGGCGTGGGAGCTGCAGGCCGACGGCAGCTACGTCCGCTGCTGCCCCACCCCCCCGACCGAAGAGGCCCGCCCGGCCCAGGAGACCCTGCTCCGCCTGCTGTCGGCCAACCAGGGCGCCGCCCAGGCCCAGCGCCAGATCCTCGAGGACCTGATGGTCCGCCAGGAAATGCTCGAATAGGCATGTCCCTCAGGACATGCCCCCGGGAGCATGTCCCTTGCGACATGCCCTCGCTACACCCTACTCCGCCAGCGTGATGGCGTCGCGGTCGACCAGCACGTAGGTCTCGAACACCTGGCGGCTGTCCTCGAGATCAGGTTCGCGCGCCGCCTCGGGCGCCAGCCACAGCCCCGCGTTGCCGCCGTAGACCAGCCACGACACGCCGGCGCCGCTGTCTTCGACCGGGCAGGCCCAGGCCGGCGCGTCGGCGTCGAGGCTGCCGTCGGGCCGCCGCTGCAGCCCGCGCGCGCGCCGGGGCCCCGCGCCGTCGAGGTCGACCGTGCGCACCCGCTGCAGCGGCCCCGACCGGCGGAAGGTCAGCTGGACCGGCTCGGTGAACGTCGCGTCGTCGACCTCCACGGTCAAGAAGCCGGAGCTCATGGGCCCGGTATCGCACGGACCCGGCCGCACGTCACCAGCAGCCGCGGCGTGTCGATCGGCGCCCACTGCTCGACCGCGAAGCACCCGCGCCCCAACCACTCGCCCGCGCGCGCCTGCGAGGCCCGCCGGACCAGCTCGGCCCGCGCCGCCCACCGCGACGGCCGCCACAGCGGCACCACCGGCGGGTGCGCCAGCTCGACCAGCGCCCCGCCGTCCTGCACCGCCCGCAGCGCGTCCTCCGGCGGCTCGGCGCCGCCGAGCGCGACGACCACCACCAGCCCGTCGAGCCCGCTCGCCCCCGCCAGCTCGGTCCACCCCAGCCGCTGGCGCAGCGCCGTGGTGGTCGCCCGGGCCGCCCTGCCGCCGCGCCCGCGACCGGCATCCGGACCTGTCCACAAGGCCACCTTCTTGCCGCCCAGCGCAGCGAGCAACCACTCGGCCAGCCCCGGCCCGGGCAGCAGCAGGTCCATGACCCGGGCGGTGTACCACGCCGCGCGAGCGCCGGCCCACGCCGCCGCGGCTGCGTCGCTCGCAAGCACGCCCCTCGCGCGAGCGCGCCCGAGCACGGGCACGATCACCCGAATCCCTGCCGCCCCGAGAATCACTCCGCTGCCCCGAGAATCACTCCGCTCCGAGAATCACTGCCACTCGGACAAACCTGCCCTCGCGACCTCGCATCCCCGTGACCCCGACCTCCCCTCGCGCTCCGCTGCTACAGTCCTCGCCGTGCTCGTCCTCGGCGATCTGCCTGGCCCTGACGCGGCGCCCAAGTCGGCCGTCCTCTCGCGCCTGCTTCACGCCGGCCTCCCGGTCCCGCCCGGCCTCGCCGTCGCGCCCGAAGAGCTCGCCGACCCCGACATCCGCCGCCGCCTCCACGCCCTGCTGAGCGGCGGCCCCGTCATCGTGCGCGCCGCGCTCGCCAGCGAGGACACCGCCGACGCCGCCGCCGCGGGGCTCGGCCTCTCGGTGCCCGACTGCCGCGACCTGGGCGACATCGACCGCGCCGCCGCTGCCATCGCCGACGCCGCCCACGACCCCTGGCTGCTGCGCTACAGCGGCGACGTGCCCGCTTACCAGCTGCTCGTCCAGCGCCAGGTCGAGCGCCGCTGGCTCGCCGTCGCGGCCGCCGATCGCGGCGGCGCCCGCACGCTCGAGCTGCACGACGCCACCCGCCCCGACGCCCTCGCCGCCGGCGCCAGCCCGACCTGGTCCGGCCCGCTCGCGCTCGCCGAACCCGCGCTCGCCGCTGCCATCACGAGTATCTTCGACCATGTCGCATCGGCCATGTCCGAAGTGCCAGCCCTCGACCTCGAGCTCGTCGTCGACCCGACCGGCGCCGTGTGGCTGGTCCAGGCCCGCCCGCTCGCGCGCCCGCTCGTGCCCGGGTGGCCGGAGTTCTGCGCCGCCGTCGCCCCCGACCAGGACCACATCCCCGGCCTGCCCGGCCTGTGGCGGCTGGACGGCGAGCACAACCCGGCCGCGCTCTCGCCCGCGCACGCCGGCGTGATCGCCTGGCTCATCGGCCAGGGATCCAGCCTGCGCGTCCTCGGCGGCTGGCTTTACGAGCGCGCCGCGTCCTCCGGCCGCACCGCCGCCATCGACCCCCACCACGCGCTCGCCGAGCTGCGCCAGCGTCATCTCCCGGGCGCCCGTCGGGCCCTCGAGGGCTTCGTCGCCGGGCTCGCCGGAGATCTGCGCCCGCTGCTCGCCCGCGCGCTCGAGCACCTGCGTGCCATCCTCGTCGTTCACGGCGAAGTCCGCGTCGAGCTCCCGCGCGACCTCCCGCCCCCCGACCCGCAGGCCCTGCTGTCGCTCGACGGTCGCGGCGACTACCTCGACGTCCTGCCCGCTGCCTGGGACATCGCCAGCCCGGCGCTCGCCGACCTGTTCGATCGGTCATGTCTCGAGGGACATCCTGACGGGGCGTCGATCGAGCAGGCGACCTCGTCCTCCGCCGTCCGCGAGATCGTCCCCGCCGACCCGCAGCGAGCCGCGGTCCTGGTGCGCGAGCTCGACGATCACCTGTTCGCGCTCGGCCTGGCCCCGCTGCGGCGGATCTACCTCGCTGCGGGCGAACGCCTCGGGCTCGGCGCCGACGTCTTCCTGCTCGCCCCCGACGAGCTGGACCACGCGCTCGCCGGCCGCGACCTGCCTGATCTCGCCGCACGCCGGCACCAGCAGCAGTACTTCGTCGCGCTGCGACCACCCCCGGCGCTTTACGACGGCCGGCCCGTGCCGCTCTCGCCGCGACGGCGGTGGAGCGGGATCGCCGTCGGCCCGCCGGTGCGCGGCCGCGTCGCCCTTCGCAGCGACCTCGCCGACCTGCTCGCCCGCCCGCCCGAGCCCGACGCCGTCGTCGTCTTGCCGGCGCTCACCGCTCAGGCCGCGGTCGCCTTGCGAGCGCTCGGCGTGCGCGCCGTCTGCTGCGAGTACGGCGGCGCGCTCAGCCACGCCGCCTTGATGGCCCGCGAGCTCGGCCTGTCGGCGCTGATCGGCTGCGCCGGCTGCAGCGAGCTCGCCGATGGCAGCACCGTCGAGCTCGACACCCGCGCCGGTCGCCTCCGCCTTGCCCCCAAGGACATGTCCTGAAGGACAGATCGTTTTCGATCGCCCGGGCCGCGGCGCGGCCTACGCTAGATCTCGTCTTCCGAGAGGTGCTCTTCGCGGAGCTTCGGCGCCGGCCGCGGCTTCGCGGCGGCGGGCGACGCGGCGACCGGCTTGGGCGCGGCGGCCTTGCGCTCCGGCACCTCTATGTCGTCCGGGTCCTCGATCAGCGGCGCCGTCGAGAGGTTGACGCGGGCGCGCAGCTCCTTGCCGACCTTGAAGAATGGCAGGCGCTTCGGCTTCACGTGCACGGACCCGCCGGTGCGCGGGTTTCGGCCCTCGTAGGACTTGTACTGCCGCACCGTGAAGCTGCCGAAGCCGCGGATCTCGATGCCCTCGCCGCGGACCATCGCTTCCGTCATGGCCCCGAAGATCGTCCCGACGACCAACTCGGCCTTGCCCTTGGTCAGCTTCGCAGCTTCGGACACGCGCTCGATGAGTTCGGATTTGGTCACGTCGCTGATCTCCGACCGCCGGGGACGATGATGGTAGGCGGAAAAAACGAGAGATCTCAAGCAGTAAGACGGACCCCTGAGACCGCTAGGGCACTGGCGGTGGATCGCCTGTTCGGGCGTCCCACGGACCCTCACGTCCGAACAACTCCAGGTTGAGCGCCGACAGCCCGAGACTCGCCTGTGCGGCCAGCCACGCGTACGCCATGCGCACCCGGGCCTGCGGACCGCCGACCCGGACCAATAGCGCGAGATCCGCGGGCCAGCGATCTGCCGCCGGCGTGCCCTTGACGAACGCCAGCAGCCCTGCTGGCCCGTCCTTGCCCGCCGTCGCCCGGCGCCACGCCAGCAGGTCGCCCAGCAGCGGATGCAGGTCGGCCCACAGCGCCACCGGAGCCGCCCCGGCCTCGCGCCAGCGCGCGCGCGGCTGTTCCTCCGCCGCCGCGCCCGCGGCCGCTTGCTCCTTGCGCAGCTGACAGCGAGCCGGGCCGGCCAGCTGCGACTCGCGGAGCGACCCGGGCCACCGCTCGGCTGCCGCACGGATGGCCGCGGCCTGGGCCGGTCCGCCGGGCAGCGCCTCGAGGGCGGCCAGGGCCGCGTACTTGGCGGCCATCGCCGCACACGTCGCCCGGTCGAGGGGCCGGTCCCAGTAGCGGGCCCGCCAGCACGAGAGCGCGCCCGTCGACGGATCGGTCACACCACCAGTGTAACCCTGCTATGGTGAGGCCGAGCGCCCGGAAATTTCCGCGGAAAGGTTGTCGGATCGGTGACACGCAACGCCCGCCCCATGGATCAGGCCCTGCCGATCACCGATCTGTTCGCCACCGACGCGACCACCGAAGCCGCCGCTCCGAACGACGAGCGCGCCGCCGGCTACCTCACCACCGAGGAGCAGCTCGTCCTCGCGGGCGCGCGCGCCGGCAACCCGCGGGCGCTGCGACAGTTCTACGAGGCGCATCAGTCGCAGGTCCGCGGCCACCTCTATCGCCTGCTCGGGCCCGACAGCGAGATCGACGACATCGTCCAGACCGTGTTCGCCCGGGCCTTCGCGGCGCTCGCCACCTTCAAGGGCAACTCGGCCCTCAGCACGTGGCTGTACCGGATCACCACCAACACCACGCACAACCTGCTGCGCCAGCGCTTCCGTCGCAACCGCGTCAAGTCGGCCTTCCAGTGGTGGACCGACGGGCGTGACGCCCACCTGCAGACCGGCCGCGTCGACGTGCGCGGCGAGGCCGAGCGGCTGCTGCAGCGGCTCGCGCCGGACCTGCGCGAGGTCTTCGTCTTCTATCACTACGAAGGCCTGACCCTGCAGGAGATCTCCCAGATCCTCGACAAGCCGGTCTCGACGGTCGGCGACCGGCTCACGCGCGCCCGCAAGCGCCTACACGACCTCGTCCACGGCGACGCATGAACCCCGCCCTCCACGACGACTCTGCTCCGCGCTACGGCTGCCTCGAGTGCCGCGAGGACGCCGAGCTCGTCGTGGGCGATCGCCTGCACGCCGAGGGTCTCGCCCGCTACCACGCCCACCTGCGCGGCTGCGAAGGCTGTCGTCGCGCCCATCAATTGCTCTCTGCCGTCTACCGCGGCCCCGACCCGGGCAGCTCGGGCCACGGCATCGTCGCCCGCGATCGCGAGTTCACCGCGATCCTCCGCAAGGTCCGCGCCGCGGCACCTGTCTCTTGGTACAGGCAGAACGTCAGCCTCGTCGGCGTCGCCGCCCTCGCCGCGGCGCTCGCCTGGGTGGTCGTCCGCCCTGAAGGCGGCCCCGCCTCGCAGGTCGCCTCCCGCGACCTCCCCGACCTGCTCGCCCGCCAGCCCACGGGTCCCGCCGCCCAGTCCGAGCCCGCGCGCGCCGCCGGCCTCGATCACCACGCCCAGGCCGACTACGGCCGCGTCGTCGCCGGCAACAGCTTCGTCGCCGAGGGCGAGCGCCCCGTCGCCACCGACACCTTCCCGGTCGGCACCCGCTTCGAGGTGTTCCCGGGCAGCAGCATGCAGATCGGCCTGGTCGGGAAGATCCTCGCCAACTTCGGCAGCGGCTCCGAGATCCACTGGACGCGCGCCGACCCTGGCCTCGTCGAGCTCGACCTGCGGCGCGGCATGATCGCCGTCCGCTACGAGCGACTGCCCGCCGACCCGATCCTCAAGATCCGCACGCCCTCCGCGATCGTCCGCGTCGTCGGCACCGTCTTCACCGTCGAGGTCGACGACGACGGCGACACCGCCGTGGCCGTGCTGCGCGGCGAGGTCGAGGTCCTCGACCTCAAGAGCGAGGACCTGCTCGCCGAGGTCAGCGCCGGCTATCGCTTCGACGTCGCCCGCTCGACCTACGCCGACGTCGGTCGCCCCGAGGTCGGCCTCGCCATGCCGCTGTCCGACGGCGACGGCGACGGTCAGTTCGTGTTCGCCGACGGCACCATCCCGCCCAGCTGGGTCGTGCCCGGCCTGCCCGACGTGCCCGGCCTCCGTCGCCTCGAGCACATCGTCGTCCGCACCGCCGACGCCCGCCCGCGCCTCGAGCGTCCGCACGCCGCCTCGCACAAGCGCGGCCGCGAGGCCCGCGGCGACGACGGCCAGGCCCTCATCGACAAGCTCGTGCGCGAGACCCGGGCCTCGCGCCGCGAGCAGCTCATGGCCTCGCTCGCCCACTGCCAGGGCCTCTACGAGTCGGCCGAGACCCGCTACCTCTCGGCCCGCTGCCTCACCCAATTCATGAGCGAGCACGGCGACGACGACATCGCCGAGGGCCACCTCCTGATCGGCATCCTGCGCATGGACTTCGCCAACGACTACCCTGCCGCCAAGCAGGCGTTCGAGAAGTTCCTCGCCCGCGCCCCCGACCACGCCGACGTCGAGCTCGCGCGCTACCGGCTGTGGCTCGCCAGCACCGAGAACGGCGACATCCACGAGGCCATCGAGCACGGCCGCGATTACTTGCGGCGTCACCCCGACGGCAAGTACGCCGGCAAGATCCTCCAGCGCTTCCCTCAGCTCGTCTCCGAGCTGTAGCGCCGAGGTCCGCACGCGCCTCGCGGCGCCGATGAACGTGCCAACGGCGTTCGCCGGAGGCCCGTCCGCGGCCGATCGCCGCGCCACGCCTCGACCGGCGCTCGCCACGTCGCCGTGCTACACCGCGACGTGCGGCTCCAGGGCCGCGGGACGACCTCTGCTCTCGAAAAGGAGTCAACGATGCCGAAGCGCATCCGCGTAGAAAATATGACAGTGACGACCACGCCGGCGCAGGTGCTCGCCGGCTTCGACAACTTCGGATCGATCACCCGCTGCCAGCTCGAGTTCGACGACGAGGGCGCCTCGACCGGCGTCGCCCACGTCGAGTTCGCGAGCACCCAGGCCGGCGCCGCCGCGATCGCCTCGATGAACGAAAAGCCGTTCAACGGCGCGACCATCCGCGTCCGCGAAGACGCTTGAACCGGGCGACGCTTGTCGCCACGACGGGAGCTCGCTAGCCTGCCCGCGTGCAGCTCGTCGACCTCACGTTTGACCGACCGGACCTGCTCGAACAGGCAGCCGAGCTGCTCCACGCGCGGATGCCCGAGGGCTGGCCGGACCTCGACGCCGCGCGCGACGAGGTCGACGCGGCGCTGGACCCGGCCCGGATCGCGCGGGCCGTGGTCGCCGGCGACGAGCTCCTGGGGTGGGCCGCGGTCAACGAGCGCTACACGGATCACGTGTGGGAGATCCACCCGCTCGTGGTCCGGGTCGACCGCGAGCGCAGCGGCGTCGGTCGCATGCTCGTCCGTGACCTGGAGGATCACGTGCGCGCCATGGGCATCCATACGATGTTCGTCGGCTCCGACGACGAGCTCGGGCTGACTTCGCTCGCCGGCGTCGACCTCTACCCCGACGTCATCGGCCACCTCGCGCGCCTCCAGGACCTGCGCGGCCACCCGCTCGGGTTCTATCGAAAACTCGGTTATTCGGTGATCGGCGTCATGCCCGACGCCAACGGCTTCGGCCAGCACGACATCTGGCTCGCCCGTCGGCTGATCCCCCCAGCCTGACATCGAAGTCATGGCGACCACGCACGTGATCTGCGATCGCGAGAATTGGTTGACGCCTTCGCAAGTCCATCTACCCTCGGTGTCATGACTTTGCTTCGCGTCTCTTCCTCCTTTATCGCCCTGGCGCTCGCCATCACCGCCTGCCAGCCCGACGGTCCCGATGGTGGTGGTCCCGACGCGGCACCCGAGGTCGAGCAGCCCGCGCCCGATCCGTGGATCGCCGAGGAGTATGCGCCGGTCCAGGAGGAGGCCAAGAAGCTCAGCGTCGCCAAGTTCCTCGAGCTCTACCCGCAGCCGGCCTATATCGCCTCCGTCTCGTACGACGCGCTCAAGGCCGCCGGCCTCGATCTCATCCGCCCCTACGCCGGCCTCACCGACGCCCACGACAAGCTGCTCGCCAGCAACGGCTTCGTCGCCGTCGACAGCCCCGACACCCGGACCTTCGCCACCACCTACCTCGACATCTACGACAACGACCTGCCGGTGCTCGTCACCGCCGACAGCATGCTCTACGCGCTGCACAAGTCGTTCGACTCGATGCTCATGTACTTCGAGCGCACCGTCCTCCGCCAGGAGATGGCGACGATGCTCGACACCAGCCACAAGGCCCTCGGCGCCCGCATCGGCAAGCTCCCGCCCGAGCTCGCCGCCGCCGCCGCCGACCTCGACGTCTACCTCACCGTCGGCCGCGCCCTGCTGTCCGGCTTCGCCGAGCCCGTCAGCGACGACAAGGTCGTGCAGGACAAGGTCGACCGGATCCTCGCCGCCGTCACCGGCCTCAAGCCGGCCGGCCTCGACCTGTTCGGCGTCAACGTCGAGTACGACTTCTCCCAGCTCGAGCCGCGCGGCCACTACGAGGACGACACCGACCTCCAGACCTACTTCCAGGCCATGATCTGGCTCGGCCGCACCGACCTCTCGATGGTCGTCTACGACGAGAACCAGAAGCCGCAGTTCAACCGCCGCGGCCTCGATGCCGCCTTCCTCCTGCATCACCTCCTGCAGGACAGCGGCGCCGAGGCCAACTGGAAGCGCATCGACAAGACCATCTCGCTGCTGATCGGCGAGCGCGACAGCATGAGCCCGGCCGACATGACGACCTACATGGACGCGGTCGGGGCTCACACCCCCGAGGAGCTGGTCAAGCTGTCCGACGAGGTCGTCTACAAGGCCCTCATCGACGGCGCCTACGGCCTCCAGCGCATCATGTCGCAGATCATGTACACCGACCCGAACGCGCCGCAGCTGATGCTCCCGCGCGTGTTCCACCTGATGGGTCAGCGCTTCACGATCGACTCGTACGTGTTCAACAACGTCACCTACGACCGCGTGCAGGACCTGCGCACCGGCACCAAGGTCACGCGCATGCTGCCGAGCGAGCTCGACGTCCAGTTCGTGCTCGGCAACAACGCCGCCGCCCACCACCTCGAGCCCGAGCTCGACGAGTACGGCTACCAGGGCACGCTGCACGAGATGCGCTTCCTGGTCGACAGCCACCCGCAGGAGTTCTGGGACGCCAACTTCTACAACGGCTGGCTGGCGGCCATCCGCGCGCTCGGCGACCACAGCGAGTTCGACAACCTGCCCGAGTCGATGCGCACCGCCGCGTGGGCCGACAAGGGCCTCAACACCCAGACCGCCTCGTGGGCCGAGCTGCGCCACGACACCCTGCTCTACGTCAAGCAGTCCTACTCCGGCGGCAACGGTTGCGAGTACATCGACGCCTACGTCGAGCCGGTGCCCGCGCTCTACAACCGCCTCGCCCACCTCGGCGACCTCGGCCTCGAGCTGACCGGCGAGCTCGCCGGCGAGGGCTTCGAGGTCGCCAACGCCCAGACGTTCTTCACGCACCTGAAGGACGTGTCGACCACGCTCGAGAGCATCGCCCAGAAGGAGATCGACGGCCAGGCGCTGACCACCGGCGAGTACGACTTCCTCCGCGGCACGATCGAGATGGAGCTCGTCGGCTGCGGCGAGGTCCAGTACGACGGCTGGTACGGCAAGCTGTTCTTCGACCAGGCGAAGATCGCCGAGTTCGAGCCGACGATCGCCGACGTGCACACCGCCCCGACCGACGCCGCCGGCGTCGAAAAGGGCTGGGTCCTGCACGCCGCCACCGGCCGCCCGATGCTCATGGTCTTCACCCTCGAGGACTGCTCCGGCACCCGCGCCTACGTCGGCCCGGTCTCGAGCTTCCACAGCGTGCTCACCGAGGGCTACGACCGCCAGACCGACTCCGACTGGGCGACCACCCTCTCGGGCGATCCGCCCGCGCGGCCGTCCTGGACCGAGAGCTTCGTCCGCTAGGACGCACCCCCGCCGTCGCTGCGGGCAAAATAACTTCAGGACATGCTCTCATGAGCATGTCCTGAAGCGCATGTCATTCGTCAGCCGAACTGAAGCGCCGCGGCCTTGCAAGGGTCGTCCTGAGCGCGAAGCCTCCGCCTAGTGGGCCTCGACTCGCTACATGTCCCGAATGACATGTCCTGAAGACCCTGCGGCCTCACGTTCGGAACGACGTCATCCTTCGCCCCGTCCCGCCGGGCGAGGCGAACGTCAGCCCTGCCCGTACGCGGCGACCCAGCGCAGGTGCGGCCAGGTGAAGATGCCGTTGTCGTGCCCGTCGGAGAAGCGGATCCCGAGCGCGTAGGCGCCGACCTCGTGCAGCTCGGCGATCGTCACCCCCGCGGGCGGCTCGTGGAACCGGATGCCCGGCGTGTGCCCCTGGCAGGTCGCGCACGGGCACCAGCCGCGCAGCAGTCCCGCTGCCAGCCGCGACACCGCGCCGTCCTCCCAGGTGACCTCGAGGACGGCTTCCTTCACGTGATGGGCGATGTCTACCGGGACCATCGGCACCTCATGGCGGAACCACGCACAGCGGCTGGCCGTTCTCTTCTTCGCACACCGGACACACGGACACGTAGTAGTACGTCTTGCCGGCGTCCTCGACGCACAGCTCGACCTTCACGCCGTCGCCGGTGGACTCGCCGCACTGGCTCTGCATGCCCATCGAGCACTCGCTCTTCGGCGTGTCGGCGCAGGCGCAGCTCCACGACTGCAGCGAACCGACGCAACCGGCCGCCTGCGGTTCGGCGAGGCCCGTGTCACCGCAGCTGCCCGGCGTGCAGAAGGTTTCGTTGAGCTCCCACTTGCCGTCCTGGCACTGCAGCAGCTTGCCGAGGACGCCCGGCCCGGCATCGCAGGCGAGCTCGAGGGGGATCTCGCAACCCCCACCCTCCATCGGATCGTCGCCCGCCGTCCCCATCGTCGTCTCGGTCGTGTCCGTCGTCGAAGTGGTCGTCGTCTCGTCGGTCGTGCTCGTGCTCGTCGTCTCCGTCGTGCTCGTGCTCGTCGTCTCCGTCGTGCTCGTGCTCGTCGACGAAGTGCCGGGCTCCGTGCTCGTGCCCGTCTCGCTCGTGCCCGGACCGACCGTCGTCATCCCGTCGGTCGTCGGCGTCGAGGTCGTCCCGGGCCCGCCCTCGCACTCGTCCTTGCCGAGCTGCAGCACCTCGCCGAGCGCCGGCACCGACAGGTTGTATTTGGCCTCGGCCATCTCGCCCTCGGCGATCCACGTCACCGTGATGTCGGCGGTCAGCGTGCCCGCGGGCGGCGTGAACCCGACCGTCGCGAAGTCATCGTCGAACACGGCCGGATCGGTGATCGGGAACGTCTTTGTCAGAGGTTCGCCGATCGCCCCTTCCGCGCCGTAGCTTTGGATCCGCAGCGACACGCTCGTCGGTGCGCCGCTGACCAGGTCGCACGGGAACAGCTGCAGCTCGACCTCGGTCGGCTTGGCCCCGCACGCGCCGAGCAGCCACACCGTGGCGCCGCCGACCAGCCTCAGGAGGCGAGAATGCACGGCGCGGATTCTACCACAAGCGCCGACCCCGCGTGCGCACCTCTGAACATCGTATCAGTCACGCCCTGAGCCGCCTGGCCGTTCGGACCTGTCCCAAGGGACCTGTCACTGCTGGAGCGAACACCGCTGCGGGCCGCTCGCTCGCTCCCGCGGCCGCGGCGCCTGATCTATGCTCCGCGCCCTTATGTCCGCCCGGGAACTCATCGCCCTCGGCACCGCCAGCCAGGTGCCCACGCGCTATCGCAACCACAACGGCTACCTGCTGCGCTGGGACGACCACGGCCTGCTGTTCGACCCCGGCGAGGGCACGCAACGGCAGATGATCTACGCCGGGGTGACGACCGCCGCGATCACGCGGATCTGCGTGACCCACTTCCACGGCGACCACTGCCTCGGGCTGGCCGGTATCTCCCAGCGCATCTCGCTCGACCGGGTCCAGCACGAGGTCACCGTGCACTACCCCGCCTCGGGTCAGGTCTTCTTCGATCGCCTGCGCCACGCCTCGATCTTCCACGACGTCGCCCACATCACCGCGCGACCGATCCGCGGCCCCGGCACGATCTACGAGGACGCCGACCTCACCCTCTCGACCCTGCCGCTCGACCACGGCGTCGAGGCCTTCGGCTACCGCCTCGAGGAGAAGGCCAAGCGGACCATGCTGCCCGACCGACTGGCCGCCGCCGGCGTGCGCGGGCCGATGGTCCGCCGGCTGATGCTCGAGGGCTCGCTCGAGCTCGACGGCCGCACCATCCACCTCGACGACGTCAGCCTGCCGAAGCCGGGCCAGGTGTTCGCGTTCGTGATGGACACCCGCAAGTGCGCCAACGCGGTGGCGCTGGCCCGCGGCGCCGACATGTTGGTGTGCGAGTCGACCTATCTCCACTGCGACGCCGACCTCGCCCACGACCACGGCCACATGACCGCCGTCGAGGCCGCGACGATCGCCCGCGACGCCGGCGTCCGCCGCCTGGTCCTCACCCACTTCTCGCAGCGCTACCAGGACACCGAGGCCTTCGTCGCCGAGGCCCGCGCGATCCACCCCGACGTGATCGCCGCCCGCGACTGCGACATCATCCCGGTGCCGAAGCGCCGCGAAGCCGGCGCCTGAGGCCCTGCGCGCCGCGATCGCGGCAGCTCTCGAACAGACGGCGCCGCGCCTCGGAGCCAACGCCCCGCGAACTGCGGTCGCGGCCTCTCTGCGAGAGCCGATCCGGTGCCGAAGTTCCTGTTGTTCACGGTCCCTCGACTTCGAGGCCCTTTCTACCCACTACCTCGCGCGGAGGTCGCCGCCGTGTTGCGAAGCGGCAGAGGACTCCGAGGCGGAGCGAAAGGACATGCTCGTAAGAACATGCCCCTTCGAGCATGCCCTTTCGAGCATGCCCTTTCGGCCAGCCTACCCGCCGAGCTTCGTCTTGACCTTGGCGATGCGCTGGGCCGCCTTGGCGTCGCCGAGCTCCTGGGCCTTCTCGTACTGCAGCAGCGCGTCGCGGTAGCGGAGCGCGTTGTAGTAGGCGTCGCCGAGCTTGAGCCGGTACGACCCGTTGTTCGGGGCCACCGCGACCGCCTTCTCGGCGAAGCGCTGGGCCTTGTCGGCCGAGCCGCGGTCGAAGTAGATGTCCGACAGACCGATCAACGCCTCGGCGTTGCGGCGGTCGTAGCTGATCGCCTGGTTGAACAGCGACTCGGCCTCGTCGCGGCGGCCGGACGCCAGCGCCGCCTTGCCCTGGCCGGCGATCTCGGTCGCCTTGGCCGGGTCGCGCTTGACCGGCGCGTCGGCCAGCTCGTCGTCGCCCGGGTCCTCCTGCTCGCTCTTCTTCTTGCCGCCGCCCCTGCTCGACTTCGACGGCTTGCCGGTCGGCTCCGGCGTCGGCTCGACCGCATCGGGCTCGACGATCTCCGGCGGCGGGTCGTCCTGCTTCGTCGGCTCCGGCTCGGGCTCCTTCGTCGGCGGCGCCGCCTCGGGCTCGACCGCCACGCCGGCCCCACGCGCGACCTCGAGGAGCGCGGTCTGGGCCGACAGCGGCGCCTCCGTGCGCGCCTTGGCGACCGCCTTCTTGATGTTGGCCGCGCGCTTGTCCTCGTCGGGCTGGATCAGCGCCACCGCGAGCTCGCCGGTCGCCTTCTCGCCCGGGCTCAGCGTGCCGGCCTCGGCGCGCTTGACGTAGTCGTCGATCTCCGCCTGCGAGCGGGCCGCGCGGGTCAGCGCTCGCTCGCTCTTGGGGTCGAAGGCCAGCGCCCACGCGTAGTAGTCGCGCGACAGCGGCCGCGTGCCCTCGGTGTCCCAGAATTTGTCGCCGATCGTCAGCAGCTGGTTCGAGAACTCCTTGCGCAGCTCCTCGCCGCGCTCGTCCGCCATGCGCTCGCCGCTGCCCTCGACCGACTCGAGCTCCTTGACCTTGAGCAGCGCCGTCGGCCCGCCTTCCTCCGGCAGGTTGACGTAGTGGCCGATGCTCGCGGCCTGCCGCGCGACGCGGCTGAGCGACTCGATCTGCTCCTGCTCCTCCGGCGTCACCTCCGGCGCGCCCATCAGCATCAGCGCCACCGCGGTGATCACCGCCGCGCCCACGGCCGCGGCCACCGGCAGCAGCCACTTCCGCTGCGCTCCCTCCTCCGCCTGCGAGCCGGGCATGCGCGCCAGCAGGGCCGCGCGCCGCTCGGGCTCGATCTCCGGCAGCGGCAGGTCGTCCCACTCGGTCGTGATGCGGGCCGCGATCTGCGCCTCGCAGAGCGCCGCCTCGAGCTCGGCCATGTCGGCGTAGCGGTCGCTCGGCGACTTGGCCAGGCAGCGCATCACCACGTCCTCGAGCGCCTTCGGGATGTTGCGGTCCGGCTTGACCTGGCTCGGCAGCGGCGGCGTGACCTTGATGTGCGACAGCAACACCTCGGCGAGGTTGTCGTCGACGAACGGCGGGTGGCCGACGAGCAGCTCGTACATCACGCAGCCGATCGCGTACATGTCGAGGCGGCCGTCGAAGTCGGTGTTGTTGATCTGCTCCGGCGGCATGTAGGCCGGCGTGCCGGCGATCGGTCCGGCGCCGCGGTCGGCCGTCAGCATCGCCGACACCCCGAAGTCGACGATCTTCGCCATGTCGCGGCGGCCGTCGTGGGTGATGAGGATGATGTTCTCGGGCTTGATGTCGCGGTGGACGATGCCGGCCTTGTGGGCCAGGCCGAGGCCCTTGCACACCTGGCGCAGCACGGCGATGAGGCGGCCGAACTCGAGCTCGGGGTCGACCAGGCTGGCGAGGTCGATGCCGTTCAGCAGCTCCATGCAGAAGAACAGGCGCCCGTCGGGCAGCTCGCCGAAGTCGAAGATCTCGACGATGTTCTTCGAGCCGGCGCGGGTCGCCGCGCGCGCCTCGTCGCGGAACACCTGGGCCGTGTCGCTGCGGAGGCTGAGCTCGGCGCGGAGGATCTTCAGCGCGACCCGTCGCTCGATGTCGATGTGCTCGGCTTCATAAACCACGCCCATGCCGCCCTCGCCGAGCCAGCGCAGCAGCTTGTAGCGGGTGCCCGGGATCGGCTTGCCCGCCGTGAGTTTCACCGGCGTGCGCAGCTCGAGGTGGGTATCGGCGTTCGCGATCGCGGGCGCCGTGAACTCGCCGGTATCGCGCTTTTGGCCCGTCACCGCGCGGATGTCGGGCATCGTGTGGTCGGATACCGGGCGCTCCGCCGCAGCAGGCGTGGCCGCTGCGCCGAACAGCTGCCCTGGTCTGGCGACGATCGTGCGCTTGTCGTCCGCGACCCGCTTGTCGTCCGGACGGGTGAGGTCCCGGACGTCGCGCATGGTGTCCTCGTCGTCCGCCTTGGCGGGGACTTTCACCGGCGGTGCGGGTCTCGCCGCGACCGGCGGCGGCGGCGAGGAGGCCGGAGCCGCGCGAGTGGCCGCCTGGACCGACGCCGGCAAGCCGATGCCGAAGACCGTGCGCCCCTTGTCGTCGCTCTGACCGCGTCCCTTGTCTGCGCCCTCGTCCGCCATAAGGAGAAGAACCTCGTCCGCGATTATAAATGGAAAGCGCGCGCCGAGATCGTCGGCGCGCACCGACCTCGGGCGCGCGACGAGCGGCGGGGCAGTACCGCGCAAAAGGTGGTAGCCTCGGCGCCTCCATGAGCGCCAAGACCCGCGGCACACCCGCTGTACCGATGTTTCGCCGGCTGATGGTCGCCAACCGGGGCGAAGTGGCGGTCCGGATCGCCAGGGCTTGCGACCTCCTCGGTATCACGCCGGTGTTTGCCACCTCGACGGCGGACCGCGACGCCGGTTACTTGCGCGGGCGCGAAACCGTGTGCATCGGCGCCGCTCGCTCGCCGCAGAGTTACTTGAATATGCAGGCGATCGTCCAGGCCGCGCGCCAGAGCGAGTGCACGGCGCTGCACCCGGGCTGGGGATTTCTCTCGGAGAACCCCGTGTTCGCGGCCCTGTGCGAGGCCCACGGCGTCACTTTCATCGGCCCGCCCGCGCGCGCCATGCACCTCATGGGCAAGAAGACCCCGGCCAAGTCCGCCATGCGGGCCGCCGGTCTGGCGCTGATCCCCGGCAGCGACGGCATCCTCGACAGCGCCGAGCAAGCGCGCGAGGTCGCCGACCGCGTCGGCTACCCCGTCCTCCTCAAGGCCGAGAGCGGCGGCGGCGGCCGCGGCATGCGGATCGCCCGCGGCCCCGACGAGGTCGCCTCGGCGTACGCGGACGCGCAGGCCGAAGCGATCGCCGCCTTCGGCGACGGCCGCCTCTACCTCGAGCGCCTGATCGAGGGCGGCCGCCACGTCGAGATCCAGATCATGGCCGACCGCTACGGCCACGTCGTCCACCTCGGCGAGCGCGACTGCACCGTCCAGCGCAACCATCAGAAGCTGCTCGAAGAGTCACCCTCGCCATCGCTGTCGCCCGACGAGCGCGAGAAGACCCTCGCCGCCGCCGTGCGGGCCGCCGCCAGCATCGGCTATGTCGGCGCCGGCACCATGGAGTTCCTGCTCGACCACGGCACCCTCCGCTTCATGGAGATGAACACCCGCCTGCAGGTCGAGCACAGCGTCAGCGAGGTCCGCAGCGGCCGCGACCTCGTGGTCGAGCAGATCCGGGTCGCCGCCGGCCACCCCCTGTCCTTCCGGCAAGAAGACGTCGTCCTCACCGGCCACGCGATCGAGTGCCGGATCAACGCCGAGGACCCGAGCGCCAACTTCAAGCCCGCGCCCGGCAAGATCGTCCGCTGGCACAGCCCGACCGGCGACGGCGTGCGCGTCGACACCCACGTCGACAGCGGCTACGAGGTCCCGCCGCACTACGACAGCTTGCTGTGCAAGGTCATCACCGCCGGCGCCACCCGTGACGAGGCCATCGCCCGCATGCTCGCCGCGCTCGGCGAGCTCGTGTGCGAGGGCGTGCCGACCACCGTCCCGCTGCACCTGCAGATCCTCCGCTCGTCCGCCTTCCGCACCAATCACTACGACACCCGCGCGATCCCCGGCCTCTGACGATCGCCGCGCCAGGAACCTGTCCGATGGCACATGTCCCTTTGGTCCCGATCGGCGCCCCGCGCGAGCAGGCCGCCGACTCCCGCACCTTCGACGAGCACCGCCAGGCGCTGGGCGACCTCGAGGCCACGCTCGCCTCGCGCCGCGCCGCCGTGCACGCCGGCTGGGGTGACACCTACGTCGCCCGCGTCCACGCCAAGGGCAAGCTGACCGCGCGCGAGCGCGTCGCCTTGCTCATCGACCCCGGCACGCGCCCGTTCGAGGTCGGCACCTTCGTCAACGACGGCCTGGTGTTCGGCGACAAGCTGACCTCGCCGGCGGCCGGGGTGATCACCGCCTTTTGCCGCGTCGAGGGTCGGTGGTGCATGGTCATCGCCAACGACAACACGGTCGCCTCGGGCTCGTGGTGGCCGCGCACGCCGGAGAAGATCGAGCGCGCGCAGACGATGGCGCTACGCCTGCGGCTGCCGACGATCTACCTCGTCGACTGCTCCGGGTTGTTCTTGCCCGAGCAGTCGAAGAGCTTCCCCGGCGGCACCGGTGCGGGCCACATCTTCAAGATGAACAGCCTGCTGTCGGCGAGCGGCGTGCCGCAGCTGGCCGGCGTGTTCGGCGACTGCATCGCCGGCGGCGGCTACATGCCGATCATCAGCGACCGCGTCTACATGACCGAGCAGGCGTACATGGTGATCGCCGGCGCCGCGCTGATCAAGGGCGCCAAGAGTCAGAAGCTGACCAGCCTCGACATCGGCGGCCCCGAGGTCCACGTCCACCTCAGCGGCTGCGCCGACCGGCGCGTGCCCAACGACGAGGTCTTGATCGACTGCCTGCGCCGCGAGGTCCGCAAGCTGCCGAGCTCGGGCGCTGATTTCTACCGCGGCGACGCCGGCGCGATCGACCCGCTGTTCCCCGCGCACGAGCTGTGCGGCCTCATGCCCGTCGACCACCGCGAGGGCTACGACGCCTATCAAGTGCTCGCGCGCCTGTGCGACCAGAGCCTGTTCTGGGAGCTCATGCCCGACGCCGGCGAGGAGATGATCTGCGGCGTGGGCCGTGTCGGCGGCCTCTACGCCGGCTTCATCATCAATCGTCAGGGCCTCGTCGGCGACCCCGAGCGCCCCGGCGCGCGACGCCCCGGCGGCACCCTCTATCGCGCCGGCATCGCCAAGATCTCCGCCTTCTCGCGCGCCTGCGACAGCGACGGCCTGCCGATCATCTGGTTGCAGGACATCTCCGGCTTCGACATCGGCGTCGAGGCCGAGCGCCAGGGCCTGCTCTCGTACGGCTCCAACCTCATCTACACCAACAGCACCAACACCACGCCGATGTTCACGGTGCTGCTGCGCAAGGCCTCCGGCGCCGGTTACTACGCCATGGCCGGCCTGCCCTACGACCCGGTGGTGCAGCTCTCGACCTGCCTCACCCGGCTCTCGGTGATGGAGGGCCGCACGCTGGCGATCGCCACCTACAACACCAAGCTCGACGATGACTTCGAGATCCTCGCCAAGGATCCCGATGAACGGCGAGCCATCGAGACCGGCATGCGCTCGGTGGAGCAGCGCATCGAGGCCGACATGGATCCGTACGTCGCGGCCCGGCAGATGGACACCGACGAGATCGTCGGCGTCAGCGAGCTCCGCAGTTACCTTTGCGCGCTCGTCGAGATGAGCTACCAGTACGCAGGTTATCGGCGGGTCAAGAACCCGCGGATCTGGACCATGCACGACCTCGCGGTGCTCACCGGAGGGATCCGCTGACCATGCCCGTGAAGAACTTCGTCCTCGACGCCCGCCTCACTCCGCCGGTGCTCCGCGCCCGGCTCGCTGCCGGGCCTGACGGTCGCCAGCGCTTGCTCGCGCCCGGCGTCGGCATGTTCCGCGGCGCGCCGGACCCGGGCATGCTCGTCGGTCCCGATCAACCGATCGGCATCCTCGAGATCCTCGGCGTCGTGCATCACGTGCTCGCCCCCGCCGGCGCCAGCGGCCTCGTCGTCGCCGCCGAAGAGGCGCCTCGCGGGCTCGCTCCTGCGCGCAGGCCGGTCGGCTTCGACGACCTCCTCCTCACCCTCGACCCGAGCGCCACGCGGAGCGAGAGCGCCGCCAATCAGGCCGGTCCGGCCGCCGGTGCCGCTGTCAGCGGTGCCGCCGTCCTGCGCGCGCCGACCAGCGGTCGTTTCTATGTCCGCTCGGGCCCCGGCAAGCCCGCCTTTGTCAGCGTCGGCGCCGTCCTCGAGCCCGGCCAGACCGTCGGTCTCATCGAGGTCATGAAGACCTTCAGCCGCGTCCTCTACGGCGGCGACCAGTTACCCGCCCGCGCGCGCGTCGTCCGGGTGTGCCAGGCCGACGAGTCGGACGTCGCCCAGGGCGACCCGCTCCTCGAGGTCGAGCCCGCCGACGCTGCGGGCGACCCAAATACGAAACCCCACCTGGCATAGCGATATCAGGTGGGGATCGACTTCGATAGCGTTGAGGGGGGACGGCCTCAGTTGGCGACGGGCCCGCTGACTGCGGACCAGCGAACCCGCGTGATCATGAAGTGCACGTCTCACCGATTTGGATGAGGGGCCCATGCGATTTTTTTCTGACCCGCCGCTGAAGGGGTAATTCGTGGAAGAACGAGCGGAAGACAGGCGCGAGAAGGTCCGCTGGCTGATCCTCCTGAGCGGAGTCGCGCTCGCCTTTTACCTCTGCTGGTTGATGCTGCAGCCCTTCGTCCGGGTGCTGCTTTGGGGCCTCGTCCTCACCTCGGCGTTCGGCCCGGTGCACAAGAAGATCCGCGCGCGGATCAAGAACGAGGACGTCGCCGCCATCGTGTCGTGCTTCGCCGTCATGTTGACGATCGGCGTGCCCACCGCGCTCATCGGCTTCGCCCTCGTCCGCGAGCTCGCCCCGGCCTTTGAGACCTTGAAGGCCATGATCTCGAGCTTGCTCGATCCGGACTCGCCCGTGATCGGCAAGCTCGCCCAGTGGCTGTCGGAGCGCGGCGTCGACATCGCGGCCGTGAAGCAGCAGGCGATCGGGCAGGCGCAGGCCGCCATGGGCGAGGTGACCACCAACTCGATCGGCTACGTGGGCGGCATCCTCGGCGGGATCGCCGGCGTCATCATCGAGGCCTTCTTCGTCTTCTTCACCATGTTCTATCTGTTCCGCGACGGGGCCAAGCTATGGGCGGCCCTCGCCAACGCGCTGCCGCTGCGCGGGCGGACCATGAATCAGATGATCGTGCGCGTCCGCGAGGTCATCAGCGCCAGCGTCTACGGCGTGTTCGTGATCGCCTTGCTGCAGGGCACGCTCGGCGGCCTCGCGTTCTGGGTCATCGGCCTGCCCTCCGCCGTCGTGTGGGGGCTGGTGATGGTCTTCATGTCGCTGATCCCGCTGGCGGGCGCGTTCGTGGTGTGGGTCCCGGCGGCGATCTACCTCGCGGCGATCGGCTCATGGGGCGCCGCGATCGGCCTGACGCTGTGGGGCACGGTGGTGATCGGCCTCGTCGACAACTTCTTGCGGCCGAAGTTGGTCGGCGAGAAGGCCAAGCTGCACGAGCTCTTCATCTTCTTCGCCGTGCTCGGCGGGCTGCAGTTGTTCGGGATCGTCGGCCTGTTCCTCGGGCCAGTGATCCTCGCCATCGCGCTGGCGCTGTTCGACGCCTTCCTGCACCCGGAGGCGTCGCTCAAGACCGGGACCGGTCGGCCGACGATCCCGCCGCCGGACCTGCCGCCGCCGCCGGTGGTCCTTCCGCCGGTGCTCCCGCCGCCGGGCGTGTGACACTGACCGACCGCGGCGAAGGCTTAAAAAATATCGACCGGCCACGGCGCATCTGGACCAGAACCCTGGACACCGAGGCCCAGGTGCGCCGTGACCGGTCGAGGACACAGACCGATGACTCGATCAATGAGCGTCGGCTCGGGTCCTGACGGATCACGGATTTTTACCGGGCCTCGCGGATGGAATCGCGCGCCCGCGACGTAACGTGCACGTCGCGAGGCTGTCACCTTCGGTCAGCCCATCAGGGCCAGGCGGATCACCGCGCTGATCACGCCGCCGGCGACGAACAGGCAGCAGAGGTCACTTCGGAGCCGGCGCAGCCGCGCCAGGGCGAGCGGGCCCTGGGGGGAGATTTCTTCGAACAGCATCGGGAAATCTCGGTCGCGCGTAACATCCATGACTCCAAGTTGTAACAGAACGAAGGGTCGTCGCAAGATCTGTTAGCGCGCGCAACGCGCGCGGAACTGCTCCGACCCTTGTAGAAGCAACGAGCGGCGGCGCCAGCGAGTCGCGGACGCCCGCTCAATCGAGGTCGTCGTCGTCGTCGTCGTCGAGGTCACCGAGCCGGGACAGCACGTCGTCGTCGGGCGGCGGCCCCGAGCCGGGCGCCAGCGACGGCTCGGTCGGGCTCTCCTCCTCCACGTCGACCTCGTCGTCGATCGCGTCGAGGTCGGCGCTGAGGCGTCGGCTGATCTCCAGCTCCGAGGGCTCGGTCTCTTCGGACATGTCCTTTAAATCATCCTCGGTGTCGCTGGCAGGTTCCTCCTCCGAGTCGGAGCTGCCCGACGACGCCTCGGCCGTCGCCGCCGTCCCGCCGCTCGACCCCGTGCCGCTCGGAGCCGCGGCCGCCGGCGCCGCGACCTGCGTCGTCCGCTTGCTCGCGGTCTTCTTCGCCGCGGTCTTCTTCGCCGCGGTCTTCTTCGCCGCGGTCTTCTTCACCGCGGTCTTCTTCGCCGCCGGCTTCTTCGCAGCCGGCTTCTTCGCGGCGGCCTTCTTCGCCGTCGTCTTCTTCGCCACGGCCTTCTTCGCTGCCTTCTTTGGCGCGGCCTTCTTGGCGATCTTCTTGCTCGCGGTCTTCTTCGTTGCCTTCTTCCGATATGACGTAGCCATCGCTCCTCCTCCCCAGAGCTCCCTCGACCTCGAGGCAGCTTTCTGTGACCGCAGCAGTTTGCCACGGAGCGCGGGGCTCTTGTCGATCTGGCTCAGAGCATGCGGCGTCGCTCGACGCGCGCGCCGTCGCTCCCGCGGGGCGTCGCTCGTCGATCGGACGTCACCCTCGCTCGCCGCGGCTCCTCTTCGCGGGCATGACCGCGGGTGCAGCCGTACGCCGTAACCCGGCGGCTCGTTCGCGGCGCCGCGACGGCCTGACGCCGTTCAGCGGCGGGGCGGCGGGCTCACACGGTCCAGGGGTAGACCCCGGAGCGCGTGGAGCCCTCTTCCATGGGCTCTTCTTCGCCTTCCATGCTGGTGGCGGCGGCTTCGACCTCGCCAGGCGGCTCGAGGTCGGCCTCGGCGAGGCGCACGGGCAGGCGCACGGTGAACGTCGTGCCGCGTCCGAGCGCGCTCTCGACCTCGACGTCGCCGCGCATCAGCTGGCAGAAGTTGCGGCTGATGGCGAGGCCGAGGCCGGTGCCGCCGTAGCGGCGGGTCGTCGCCGCGCTGCCCTGCGCGAACTCCTGGAAGATGCGCTTGATCTGGCTCGGCGACATGCCGATGCCGGAGTCGGACACCGTGAACACGAGCTGCTCGCCGTGGTCGGTGGCCCGGCGGTGGGCGGCCAGCGCGACCTCGCCGCTGCTGGTGAACTTGGCGGCGTTGCTGAGCAGGTTGAGCAGGACCTGGCGGACCTTGACGCGGTCGAGGCGGACCGGGCCGAGGGCCTCCTCGCAGCGGGACACGAAGGTGTTGCGGTTCTTCTCGATGAGCGGACGCGCGGTCATCGACACCTCGTCGATGACCTCCGCGAGGTCGAAGTCCTCGAGGAAGAGCTCCATCTTGCCGGCCTCGATCTTCGACAGATCGAGCATGTTGTTGATCAGCGACAGGAGGTGCTTGGAGGCCGCCTGGATCTTCTGCATGTCGGGGATGAAGCTCCCCGCCTGGACGACATCGTTGAACTCGTCCTCGAGCAGCTCGCTGTAGCCGATGATGGCCGTCAGCGGGGTGCGCAGCTCGTGGCTCATATGGGCGATGAAGGCGCTCTTGGCCCGCGAGGCGTCGAGCGCCTCCTCGTTGGAGCGGGCCAGCCGCTGGGCCCGACGCTCGAGTGTGTTGCGCTCGAGCTCGAGCCGCTCGGTGTGGGCCGTCTCGAGCGCGAGCGCCAGGTGGTCGGCGATCGCCAGCAAGATGTCGACGTCGTCCTGCGTGAACGGCCCGCGGGTGAGCGGCCGGACCAGGTAGATGACGCCGAAGAAGCGATGGCCGAGCAGCAGCGGCGCGGCCAGCATGTGCCGCGCCGGCAGCGGGCTGCCGTCGAGCTGCTCCGCGCCGGCGGGGTCGCCGGAGGTCGCAAACGGCTCGCGGCTGAGGCGGACCCGCTCGAGCACGGCCCCGCTCGCCAGCGCCAGGTCGGCCTCCTTGCCCTCGGCGTCGCGCGCCGACTTGAGGTGCAGCCGCTCGGTGCTCTCCGAGTAGAAGTACAGATAGGCCGCGTCGGCTCCGACGATCCGTACGATCTCGGGCAACGCGAGCGGCGTGGGCGACTTCCGCATCATGACTCGAAGGGCTAGGAAGACGACGCGGGGCTCCGAGCGCGTCCTGTGGCTAGAAAGGCAGCCTAGACCATCGGCGCGGGCGTATCAACTGTTCGACGGGCGCAGCCGGTCGGGCCCGCCGGATCGCCCTCGTTCGCGCAGATCCGCCCGCGTTCGAGCGCTGCACGGCCTCGTCCTCGATCAACCGCGTTCACCACCAACGCGACGTCACGCCGTCACATGGCCCATGCGCCATGCGAAAAAACGGCGGCGACCGACGCTACGTGTAGCGGAGCGCGCAGCGGGTCTCTTCACCGTCGACCCTGAAGACGAGCCGACAGTCGGGCCGCTCGCGCTCGCAGATCGTGCCGCCGATCGCCGCGGGTCGACCCTCGGGGTCCATGACGGTCTGCACCTCAATGCTGACGCCGAAGGTCTGCTCGAGCGATCGCACCCACGTCATGTAGTCGTGCGAACAGTTGGGATCGCGCGTCAACAAGGCGCTGCTGCGCTGCGCGATCAGGTTGACCAGATGCGTGTAACGGCGAGGGTTGTTAGCGATCACGACACCGAACTCCAGGTGTTCCGCCAGGGGGGGACGAAAATCTTACTATGGGCCGGAAGGCGCGATCCATCCATCGCGCCAGGTCGAGGCCGAGAATCGGTGTATCCCAGATCGCAAAATTCGGCGCGGCGCGCCGACCGTCAGGGGCTACCCGTCGGCGCCATCAGCTCTGATCCAGCGGACGGGTGTCCGAGTGGGAGGCGGCGGCAGTACACACCACGATCCCAGATCGTGTTGTGCGAGGCGACGCAGACGACGCCGCTGCGCCAGTCGACGGCGAGGCCGCCCGCCTGAACCCGCTCCAATCCCAGCGCAGTCCACGTCGCGCCGCCGTCGTCGCTGGCCCAGATACCCTCTCCCCAGGACCCGGCGATCACCCGCGACCCATCAGCGGGATCGGGGACCATCACCCGCATGTCCGACACCGGCGGCGTCCTCGGCTCGAACAGCCGACCGGGCGGCGCGACCCGGAGATCGGTCGACCAGATGTTGCCGTGACGCGCGTAGCGCCAGCCGCCAGCGACGGCCCCGTAGAAATATACGATCGCTTCGGGCGCCGGCTCCGAGAGCCACTCCCCCGCTTCGCCTTCGCGCGACCACCACGCCGTGCCGAGCGCCACGGCGGTCCCTCCGCCGAGCGCGACGGTGTGGACCCGGCCTTCGAACTGTTCTTCGGACCATGTCCCTTTGGCCATGTCGAGACGGTGCAGCGCGCCGTCGACGACCGCGAAGAGCTCGCTCGCGCCGACGGCCAGGCTCCTCAGCTCGCCGGGCGGCCGGCCGAGCGAGCGCCACCGCCCCGTGGCCGGATCGCGCTGATCGAGCCGCGCCGTGCCGCGCGGGGCGGTCCATAGCGTGCCGTCGGGCGCGGCACAAAACTCCCAGGCGTCCCCGCCAGGGGGGCCGCCGAGGTCACGCCAACCGTCGTCGCCGTGAGCCCACACGTTGCCGCCGCCAGCTTGCACGACGAAGCCGTCGACCGACGAGAAGACGATCCGCGGACTATTCCACTCCTCGCTGCCCGCCAGCAAGGTCCACGACGGATCGATCGGACGCGCCCAGGCGACGACGCCCCAGACGCCGGCGACGAGGTGCGAGAGGATGGCGAGTCGCACGATCACCCATCGCAGCCTCGCTGGCGTCCACGCGAAAAGATCATCCAGCGCGCCGACGTCGAACCACACGCCGAGGGCCGCGAACAACACGGCCATCACGGGGATCCCCGACAACGCCCACCACGGCGCGATCAACAAGACCGCGCCGATGAACGCGAGCATGACGTACGAACCCAGGCGATACCCGCCGACGGCCGCCCGCACGAGGATGCGTCCCACGTCCACGACCCGAGGATGCCACAGCGAGCCCATCGGCCGGGAGGGGCGAAATCCGGCCTCGCGCACGGGTTCGCATCCGAGGCGAAGCCCGAGCCCCGACTTCCGACCTCCGTACATCGCGTCTGCTCGAGGTCGGGTCGCGTGAATGAATAATCGGCGCGAGCGAGGCTCGCTCGTTCATTGACACAAGGTCTTTGGTTCTGAAGCGCGTCCGGTCCGTGCGAGGTCGGGTGCCGTTAACTTGAGACCATGTTCGAGCACTATCTGCACCAACACGCCCCCGATCGTCGTCGTCGTCTGCGCCTGGTGGTGGCGGCTCACCTCGCGGCGCTCGCCACCGTCGGGGCGCTCGGCTTCACCTGGCTCATGGGCAAGCTGCAGATCGCTCAGGTCGCGCCGCCGAACGCCAACTTCGTGCTCGTGCAGATGACGCTCGACACCCCGCTGCCGCCGCCTCCGCTGCCGCCCGCGCCCGCCCGCGCCGAGCCCGAGGACAAGGTCGTGCCGGAGGAGCCGAAGCCCGACGACCAGCCGCCCGAGGACTTCACCGAGCTGCTCCCGCCGCCCCGGCCGCGACCTGGTCCGGTGGGCAACGGCGCGCCCACGGCCACCGGCACCGCGCCCATCGGTGTGCCCGGCGTGAGCAACGGGATCCCCGGCGTCACCGGCCTCCCGCCCGGCTTCGCCACTCCCACCCTCGCCGCCCCGCGCCAACCGAAGGGCGAGCAGCGAGCCCCGGTGCCGCTCGACGCCGTGCGCGCCCAGGCCGTCTACAACCCGAACCCGGCCCAGGAGCGGCTCGCGGCCACTCGCGCCGGCATGTTCGACAAGCGCCCCGGCGAGAACGAGACCGCGTTCTGCGTCGACGCCACCGGACGCACCACGGAGATCCGCACGATCAAGGCGTTCCCCGGCGACCCGGGCGTCGACGAGGTGATCCGCTCGACGATCAAGACCTGGCGGTTCCGCCCGTTCATGGTCGAGGGCAAGGCGATCAAGACCTGTACCTCGCAGCAATTCCGCATCACATTCAAATAATGTGTCCCGAAGGGCATGCTCTCCAGAGCATGTCCTTCAGAACATGTTCGATGGAGCATGCCACTCAGGGCAGGCCAATCGGCGCGCCGCTGATGCCGACCGGGAGGCGGTAGAGGTCGCCCGGGTTACCCGACAGGTACAGGCTCTCGGGGTCCCAGCCGGCGCCCCAGCCGAACTGCGCGTTGGCGACGTTGCTGTCGAACTCGGCCAGTTGCTCGGGCGCGCCGACGAGCGCGGCGTCGGCGTCGAGGATCCCGCGGAACAGGCGGCTGTTGCCCTGGTCGACGGCGTAGACGTTGCCGCACTTGTCGAGCACCAGGCCGTCGAGCGCGGCCCCCGGGACGGTGAGGACCTCGGACGGCTCACCGGCCGCGTCGCCGGCGTCGTCGACGGCGAGCTTCAGCACCCGGCCGGCGCCGTAGTTGGTGAAGAACAGCAGGCCGCGCGCCGCGTCGAGCACCACGCCGTTGGCGGTCGAGGCCATCGGCCCCTCGTAGACGGTGGTCTTGGTGAAGCGACCGTCGAAGCGGACCACCCGGCCGCCGCCGAACTCGGTGAGCCACACGCGGCCGGTCGGATCGACGTAGAGGCCGTTGGGGCTGGCGAGGCCGCCGGCGGCGTCGTCGACCGTGCCGTCGCTGGCGATCGTCTGCAGATCACCCGACTGCGGCAGCGCCACCAGCAGCGCGCCGCCGGGGGCGAAGCGCGTGCCGTAGATCTGCGGGAAGCCGCTCGCAAGCTCCGTCTCGAGCAGCTCCGCGGTGACGATCACCACCGCGTCGTCGCGCTTGAGCGCGAGCCCGCCGGCGCCGTCGAACCCGAGGTCCTCGCTGCCGTCGAAGCCCTCGGCGACCAGCTCGGGCGCGAACGGCCCGGGCGCGATCGTCACGCAGTCGAGCTCCTCGCCGGTCGTCTCTTCGCTGGTCGTCGACGAGGTCCCGGGCTCGGTCGTCGAAGTCGTCGCCTCGGTGGTCGTGAGCGAGGTCGTCGGCGGATCGCCGGTGGTGTCCTCCGAGGTCCCGGTGGTCGTGTCGGTGGTCGACGTCGTGTCGGTGGTCGAAGTCGCGTCCGTGGTGGTCGGATCGGTCGTCGAGGTGGTGTCCGCGGTGGTCTGGCTGCCGTTGTCGCCGCAGGCGGGGACGAACGACGCGAGGGTCAGCGAGATCGCAAGGGTAGGTGCGCGCGAGGCCATGGCCCGCACGCTATCGCGTCGTGACCAGGCTCGCCAGACTGCGGCCGTCGACCTGCGGCGGCGTGATACCGAGGAGCTCGGCCAGCGTCGGCGCGACGTCGACGGTGCCGACCGGCTCGGCGAGCGTCTTCGCCACCACCGGGCCGCCGAAGAACAGCACCGGCACGTGCGTGTCGTAGCGGTACGGCGAGCCGTGGCTGGTGCCCGTCGGGTAGCTCGCGGCCAGCGTCCACTCCTTGAAGCGCAGGGTCACGTCGGGGCTGCGCGCGGGGAAGAAGCTGCGGCGATAGCGTTCGAGGAACTCGGACGCGCCGGTGTCGGGGGCGGTGCCGGACAGCAGGTCGGCGGTGAACACCTCGGCGACAAAATCGAGTCCGGCCAGCTGCTTGCCCACCGCCGCGCGCAGCTCGGGGGCCGCGATCCCCTTGGCCTCGGCAGCGGCGACGTCGAGCCACACCCCGGTCTCGCCGATGTCGAGCAGGACCTCGGGCGGCAGGCCGAGCGCCTTGGTGGCGAGGCCGACCTGGCGCGTGACCTGGGCCTTATAGTCGGCCATGACGACGCGGCGGGCGTCCTTCTGCTGGCCCGACTGGACCAGCAGCTCGGGGATGGGGATCGCGCCGTGATCGGCGGTGAGGGCGAGCACGTAATTGCCGGCGCCGACGTGTTTGTCGAGCGCGCGCAGGAACACGTCGAGGTAGCCGTCGAGGCGCATGTAGTAGTCCTGGGCCTCGTGGCTCATCGGCCCGTAGCGGTGACCGACGTAGTCGGCGCTCGAGCAGCTGACGAGCAAGATGTCGGGGTCGGCGTCGACGCCGAGCTGCTCCTCTTCGAGCAGGCGCTGGGCGAACGCCAGCGTCAGCTCGTCGCCGAACGGGGTCCACTGCAGCTCCTTGAGGAAGGCCTCGCGCGCCTGTGGGCCGCCGTCGTCGAACACGTGCGGCAATTCGGTGTGCACGCGGTCGGCCTCGAACTCGACCTTGTCGGCGCCCGAGCGGGCGTACACGTCGGGCTCGCGCAGCCGCTGCCAGCCCTCGGCGAACCGGCGGAACACATTGGTCTCGCCGTTGAACTCGGCCACCCACGCCGGCAGCGCCTCGCCGTACCAGCTCGACGACACGTAGCCGGCCGCCGCCGGGTCGAACCAGTAGGCGCGGTCGGGGTGCTGCCCGCCCATCATCACGCTCGCGCGGTCCTTGAAGGCGACCGAGAACACCCTGGCCTTCGGGACCTGTCCCTTGAGCCAGTCGCCGATCGCCGGGCGCATCAGCTGCTCCGGCGAGCGGCCGTCGGGCGAGCCCGCGCGCGGGCCCGAGGCGGTGATGCGCGCGTCCTTGTCGTCGGCGGCGTAGGCCTTCTTGCGGACGGAGCGGTCGTACCACTCGTTCTCGATGATGCCGTGGCGGCTCGGGTGGGTCGCGGTCGCCGCGCTGGCGTGGCCGGGCGCGGTGAAGGTCAGCGCGTGCTGCAGGTGCCCCTCTTCGAACAGCGCGCCCTGCTGGCGCAAGCGGGCCAGGCCGCCGGTATAGAGGTCGGCGTAGCGCGACAGGTAGTCGGCGCGCATCTGGTCGACGACCAGCAGGACCACCAGACGCGGCCGTGACTCGCCCCGGGGGGCCTCGGGCGCGTGAACTTTCGCGTCGCTGCCCGATTCGCGCGTACACGCCGCGAGCAGGGCGAGGGCGACGGTCCACGAGAGTTTCGCTGCGGACATGCGGCGGCAGATCTACGCCCGTTCGCGGTCAGGGTCCAGGTGTGAGCCAGGCACCGATTGACAGCCCCAGGTCGCCCTTTCACACTCCGCGCCATGCACGTCCGTCACGCGATCCTCGCCTCGCTCCTCGGATGCACCGTCGTCGCCTGTCAGGGCGGCGCCGCTGCCCCCGCCGCCCAGCCCGCCGCCGAGGCGGCGAAGGTCGCCGACCCGGCCAAGACCGCCGAGCCGCCGAAGGCCGAAGACAAGGTCGCCGTCGCCGACAAGCACGAGGCCGAAGAGGGCTGCGTCTACGCCGGCCAGCACAAGGAAGGCCACGACGACGAGGCCGACTGCCCGCACGGCGGCGCCGAGGGCACCCCTAACTCCGGCGAGCCGGGCCACTTCGGCGCCGCGTTCGCGCTCAAGGACGCCAAGCCGCTCGGCCCGATCCTCGCCGCCGGCAAGGACGCCCTGCCCAAGGACGCCGTCCAGATCAGCGGCACCGTCGACAGCGTGTGCCAGAAGAAGGGCTGCTGGATGGTCGTGAAGGACGGCGACCAGGAGGCCCGCATCCTCATGAAGGACCACGGCTTCACCGTGCCGATGGACACCAAGGGCAAGCCCGTGTTCGTCGAGGGCACCCTCGAGGCCCGCACCTTCACCGAGGCCCAGGTCAAGCACCTCGAGAAGGACGCCGGCAAGGACCCGGCCGCCGCCTCGGGCGAGCGCACCGAGTACGTGCTCACCGCCTCGGGCGTGAAGATCCAGAACAGCTGAGCCGCGCGCGTCCTGCTCGTCAGGACATGTCGCAACGCTCATGCCCGAAGGGCCATGTCCGCGAGGACATGGCCCTTCGCGCGTCCGCTAGCCGGACGGCGAGCCGGCGTTGCTGAGCGCGAAGCCGGTCATGTCGCTGTAGGTGTAGGGCGCGGTCAGGCCGGTGAAGGTATCGACCATCTTGGTCGCCGGGTGCACGCGGTAGGCGTAGGGCTCCGACAGCGTCACGCCCCACACGTAGCCGTAGAAGTCGATGCTGATGCCGTGGACGTAGCTGGGGACGTTCAGGACGTCCTTCTGCGTCATCGTCTCGGTGTCGACGGCGATGATGAGGTTGGGGTTGCCCGACATGTAGAGGGTGCCGTTGCCGTCCTCCATGCAGCCGCCGCCGCCGGAGACCACGACGGTCTGCCAGGTCTCGGTCATCGGGTCGAAGCGGGCCGCGCCGCTGCCGCTGCAGGTCCACACGTAGCCCTTCGAGTCGACGGTCATGCCGTAGCCCGACATCGCCATCGGCCACAGCTTGTACTGCAGCGTCTGACGGTCGATGAACACCAGCTGGCCGACGCCGAGCTGCGAGCCCCAGAAGTTGCCGTTACCGTCGACCGCCGCGCCGTAGATGCCGTAGTAGTCGGGGTTGACGCCGACCACGTTGACGGTGGCCTCGACCGCGCCGGTGTCGCCGTTGACGAGCAGGACGTCGAGCTGGTTGTCGGCGTTGACGAAGTCGTCGTTGTTGCCGGAGGTCCAGACCTTCTGGTTCTCCCACTGGCAGGTCGCCTTGTTGAAGTTGCCCTGCGTCCACGCGACCGGCCGCTGGCTGATGTAGCTCATCGGCGTGTACCAGGCGACGCACTCGTCGGCCCCCCACGGCAGGTAGTTGGCGTCGACCGCGGTCTGGATGCCCGGCGTCCCGTTGGTGTCGCCGCACCGCTCGGACTGCGCGTACACCTTCGTCAGGCCGCCGTTGCGGTTGGCGATCACGACGTCGCCCGAGAGGTTGACCGAGGTGCGCGACGGGCTGCCTGCCGAGTCGGGGCGCACGATGTAGCGACCCTCCTCGATCAGAGTCTCGGTGTTGATCTTGCTCATCGTGCCCTGGCCGCTGTTGGCGATCCAGATGTACGAAAAGTCAGGTTCACCGCCCATGCCGCCGCCGCTGCAGGCCATGCCGCCGTCGGGGGTGATGCCGAGGTCGAACTTGGGGCCGCCGCTGGCGGTGACCG
This sequence comes from Nannocystis bainbridge, assembly GCF_028368995.1. GTDB lineage: Bacteria > Myxococcota_A > Polyangia > Nannocystales > Nannocystaceae > Nannocystis > Nannocystis bainbridge. Next base: position 4,157,101 of record NZ_JAQNDL010000001.1, read on the forward strand.
AGGTGCCCGTGACGCCCTCAGTCGGATCGGTCGGGGTCTGGGTGGTCGCGTTGCTCTCGCTGCCGGTCCCCATCGTCGGCGCTTCGCTGGTCGGCCCCGCCGTCTCGGACACGGTGCCAGCTTCGGTCACGGTCGCCGTGCTCGGGGTCGTGGTCGGAGGCGTCAACGTGGCCGACGCACCGCCGTCGTCGCGTCCGCCGTTGTCCCCGCAGGCGAACACCACCGACGCGGCGATAAGGGTTTTGAGCTCGTTTCTCATGGATAATCCCCGCTGCCGTACGCTAGCACAGCAGGGGGAATTCTCGTCACGAGAAGCGGGGATCCACCTCTCGGCCCGCGGGGAGCTCCGGGGCTCGCCGAGCGCGAAATCTCGCTCAGGCGCGCCGACGCCGACGCAGGCCCAGCAGCAACAGACCGAAGGCCCACGGCGGCGGACCGCCGGCGACGCTGCAGGTCAGCGAGGTGTCGTTCGACGAGGCCGGCTCGCCGGCCGCGACGCGCACGGAGATCCCCGACTCGACCCCGTAGGCCCGCGCGGTGATCTTCCGGAACTCCTGCTCGGGGTCGTGCTCGTAGATGAACACGTCACCCGGCTCGGTGAAGCCGCGATCGGGCAGCGCCCACTCGAAATCGACGCCGTAGATCGGCTCCTTGTCCTCGGAGACCGCCTGCGCGACCAGCAACCACTCGCCGGCGAGCTCGGCCGGATCGTTGGCGTCGCCGTCGATGAGCTCGACGCCCGCGATCATGCTGCTGGGCACGCCGAAGATGTCGATCTGCTCGACGAGCGAGTCGCCGAGCCACAGCTCGGCGCTGTGCCGACCCTGGGCGCCGACGCTCACCTGCAACCAGTTGCGGTTGTCGACCAACTCGGAGTGCTTGACGGTGGCGTCGATCGCCGAGCTGCCGCTCGCCACGATCGACGTCGATCCCTGCAGGCGGATGTCCTCGTGGAGGTACTCGATGGCGAAGGTCGCGGTGCCGCCGGCGAGGATGCGCGGGTTCGGGGTCTCGCCGCGGAAGTCGGGGTTGTCGAGGGCGTAGATCGGCGCGGCGAACAGCTTGGCGCGGGTCGGTCGCTTGACCTCGACGGTGGCGCCGCCACGCACCGCGCCCGAGGTGTCCTTGAGCAGCAGTTCGGTGACGCCCTCGCCGATCGCCCCGACCTCGACGACGAGGATGTGCGGGCTCATCTTGTATGGATCGGCGCGCAGCTGCACGACCTTGGGATCCATGCTCTCGACCTTCCAACCGAGGAAATCGGTCTCCTGGTCGTTGTCCTCGACGAACACCTCGAACTGCGCCCCGAGCACGTACGGAGTGCTCAGCTCGTCACCGTACTCGGCGCGCGGCTTGAACTCGTAGAGCCGGCTGTTGACCGAATCCGAGAAGGTGAACTCGCTGGTACACGCAGCAAGCAACGAGAGGCCGAGGAGCGTGGACGCGACCCGCATACCTCCAAGCTAATCGGACACGATGGCGCGCTCAAGTGCCCCGGGCTGCCAAAGTGTCATTTCGGCCGGCGGGCCCGCATGGGGCGGATCACGAGCCGCCAGAGTGGGGCGGATCACGCGCGGGCCAGCGGTGCTTTGGGGTAGGGTCCCCGCGCCATGGACCACGCCGCCTCGCCGAAGAGCCTCGCCGCCGCGCGCCCGACGATCCCCTGCTCCGACCCGGCGACCGGCCAGGCGCTCGGCGAAGTGCCGGCGATGGACCGCGCCGAAGTGCTGGCCCGCCTCGACCGGGCCCGGACTGCGCAGGCCGCGTGGGCGAAGACGAGCTTCGCCCAGCGCCGCCGGGTGGTCCGGCGGATCCTTCAGCACCTGCTCGACCACACCGACGAACTCTGCCGCCTGATCAGCCGCGACAGCGGCAAGACGCTCGAGAACGCGACCGTCGAGATGTGGCCGATCTGCGAGATGCTGCGCTGGAACCTGGCCCACGCCGAGCAGGCGCTGAAGCCGCAGAAGGTCTCGTCCGGCGTGCTCATGCACAAGTCGGCGCGCATCGAGTACCACCCGCTGGGGGTGATCGCGGCGATCTGCCCGTGGAACTTCCCGCTGCAGAACGTGCTCGCGCCAGCGATCCCGGCGATCCTGGCCGGCAACGCGGCGATGATCAAGGTGTCGGAGTGGACCTCGTGGTCGGCGCCGCGGATCCAGCAGATCTTCGACGAGGCGCTGCGTGCCGAGGGCCACTCGACCGACCTCGTGCAGCTGATCACCGGCTACGCCGAGACCGGGGCGGCGCTGGTCGGTGCAGGCGTCGACAAGGTGATCTTCACCGGTTCGATGGCCAACGGCAAGCGCGTGCTGCAGACCGCGGCCGAGACGCTGACGCCGGTGATCCTCGAGCTCGGCGGCAAGGACCCGATGATCGTGTGCGACGACGCCGACGTGCATCAGGCGGTCCACAACGCGCTGATCGGGACGCTGACGTCGGCCGGCCAGCTGTGCATGGCGGCCGAGCGGATCTACGTGTTCGACGCGGTGTACGACGAGTTCGTGGCGGCGATCGCCCGCATCGTCGGCAGCCTGCGCCAGGGCCCGCCGCTCGGCGGGGGCGTGGTCGATGTCGGCGCGATGACGATGCCGGGCCAGGTCGACATCGTCGAGCGCCTGGTCGCCGATGCCGTCCACCGCGGCGCGCGGATCCTCGCCGGCGGCAAGCGCGGCCCCGGCGGGCAGTACTTCGAGCCGACGGTGCTGGTCGATGTCGACCACGAGATGAAGATCATGCGCGAGGAGACCTTCGGGCCGGTGATCGCGATCATGCGCGTGCGCTCGGACGAGGAGGCGATCCGCCTGGCCAACGACTCGACCTACGGGCTGTCGTCGTCGGTGTTCTCGCGCGACCGCGCCCGCGCCGAGCGGATCGCCCGCCAGATCGTCTCCGGCTCGACGGTGATCAACGATTTCGCCATGCACTACATGGCCCACGAGCTGCCGTTCGGCGGCGTGCGCGGGTCGGGCTTCGGCCGCCTCAACGGCCCCGAGGGCCTACGCGGGCTGTGCAACGTCAAGGCGGTGATCACCGACCGCCTGCCGATCCACGCCGCGGTCGAGATGTACCCGGTCCGCCCCGGCAACTACGAGCAGGGCAAGGCGATCCTCCACATCCTCTACAGCACGAGCCTGGCCGGCCGCGCGCGCGGGCTCGTCGACATGGGCAAGGCGCTGTGGAAGCGCGCGGCGGCGAAGAAGTAGCTGTCCCCGGGGACATGCTCCGAAGAGCATGTCGCGGCGGCGCGCTGGTCGTCCTGGCCTGCGGCTGGGCGGCCCTCCGCCTGCAGATGAACGGCGAGTACAAGGGCGCGACCTGGGCCCAGATCGCCGAGTTCACCGCGCCGCTGCCGTTCGGTCACCGGCCGCTGATGTCGCTGGCGGCCTGGCCGCTGCGGGCGGCGACGGACTGGCCGCTGGCGCTGGTGTGGGGCGCGCTCGAGGCCGCAGCGGCGCTCGGGCTGTGGCTCGCGCTGCGAGCGGCGCTGCGTCCGCTCGTGGGTGCCCGTTGGGACATGTTCTTTGCGACATGTTTCTTCGCGCTGCTGGCGTTCCCGCTGCTGCTCAAGCACAAGTGGGCGGTGTTCTACCCGTGGGACACGCCGGCGATGGCGTTCACGGCGGCCGGGCTGGCGCTGGTGGCGAGCCGCAGGTTCGCGGCGGCGACCGGGCTGTGCTTCGTGGCGGCGCTGAACCGCGAGAGCGCGGCGCTGATCCCAGCGGCCGCGCTGGCGCTGCACGTCGGCTTTTCAAGACATGTCCTTCGGGACATCCGAGCAGTGACGGGCCCGGTCCTGGCGATGACGGCCGCGGTGGTGGCGGCGCGCGCGGCGGTGATGCTGGCGCTGCCCGACAACCTCGGGGCGGCGCTGCACTTCGCCATCGGCAAGAACACGCCGCGTTGGCTGCACAACCTCGAGTGGCTGGCGGAGCCGGTGCACTGGCTGTGGCTGCCGATGTACTTCGCGCTGCTGCCGGTGGCGTGGGCGCTGCTGTGGAGGTGGATCTCCGCCGACCACCGCCGCCTCGCGCTGGTCGCCCTGGCGTGGTTCCTCGGCCTGATGCTGGTCGCCAACATCTACGAGCCGCGCGTCTACGGCGAGCTGCTCGTGCTCCTCTACGTCCCCGTCGCGGCCGCGGCGTGCCGCTGGCTGCGCGCTGATACACTGGGCGCGGCATGAGCAAGATCGAGCTGACGCCGGCGCAGAAGCTGGAGATCTTCGAGGAGTACCAGCGACGCATGCGCAGCTGCGTGCCATGGGACGCGGCGATGAAGTGGGCACCGGAGCTCAACCTCGTGGGCACGTCGTACCGGCCGCTCATCGCCTTCCCCGAGCTGGCGCCGAGCGACGCGCCGGTGGCCGAGCTGAACCCGGCCGAGCACGCCGACTCGCCGAACAAGCTGTTCCGCTACTGCATCCGCTTGCACCGCGCTGGCCGCAGGCTGCAGACGTGGTGGGGGCCGGAGACGGGCTCGGTGATCTTTGACAGCGATGTGCCGATCCCGGCGATCTTCCAGTGCCTCGAGGGCGAGCCCGGGGTGTGGAGCGAGACGCCGTGGATGTCGCTGACGCCGGCCGAGCTGATGACGCTGCGCGAGGGCACGCGCCAGGCGAAGGGTCGAACGGTGATCGCGGGCCTCGGCCTCGGCCATCAGCTGATCGAGGCGTCGCGCCGGCTGCAGGTCAAGGAGGTGGTGCTGGTCGAGCGCAGCCAGGAGCTGGTCGATTTCTACCTGCCGAAGATCCGCCCGCACGTGAAGAAGCGCCTGACGGTGATCGTGGGCGACGCGTTCGCGGTGCTGCCGACGCTGGCGGCCGACGTGGCGCTCGTCGACATCTTTCCGAATTACGGCGGCAACGAGGCGGCGATGCTCGAGCTGCGCCGGCGCTGCCCGAAGATCAAGAAGCTGTGGGGCTGGGGCACGGCGACGATGTCGCTGTGATCGGGACGAACGGTCGACGGGCGGGCGAGCTCCGCGGCATCGTCGCTCGAAACGCGCCCCGAGTCTTCAGGACATGTCCTTGAGGACACGTCGCAGGAGGTCCGGCGCGCCGTGGGCGGTGAGGCGGCCCGAGGCGTCGATCTGCAGCTCGACGTGATCGCGGCCGCGCCACAGCGCCGGGTCGGCGTGGCGCGGGGTGAGGTGGACGATCTGCTGGTTGGTCGAGCCGATCCACCGGCGGCCCGCGGCGGGTTCGCGGCGGCGGGCGTCGAAGCGGCCGTCGACGAGGGTGTCGGCGGCGTCGAGCAGGGCGCGCGCCCCGGGCATGGCCTGCAGCTCGGCGTGGGTGCGGCCGGTGAACACGAGGGTGCCGAGGCCGAGCTCGCGGGCGGCCCGGCACAGCGCGGCGACGGCCTCGGGTTGCTCGCTCGGTTCGCCGCCCAGCACGGTGAGGCCGGTGATCGCGTGGAGGTCGCGAGCGGCGCGCAGCTCGTCGACGAGCGTGGTGATGGCGAGGGCTTCGCCGCCGTCGCGGGCGAACAGCTCGGGGTTGCAGCAGCCGGGGCAGCGCAGGGTGCAGCCCTGTACCCAAACGGCGAACCGCAGGCCGGGGCCCTCGGCCTCGGTGCAGGCGACCCTGGCGGCGACCCGGAGCGTCACCGGCGAGGCGAGCGAGTCCCATGTCCCGACGGGCCTCGCGTTCGCGGCGAGGGCCTGCGGGTCCGTCGCAGAATCACATGTCCCTGCGGACAGCTTCCTCGCGGTTCGCCGCGGCGCCGTCGCGGAATCACATGTCCCTGCGGACAGCTTCCTCGCGGTTCGCCGCGGCGTCTCGACTTGCCCCGAATCCGTCGCGGAATCACATGTCCCTGCGGACATGTTTTTCGCTTCGAGCCGCGGCGTCTCGCCGTGAGCCGAGCCCGTCGCCGAATCACATGTCCCTGCGGACATGTCGCTCGCGTCGGGCCCCGTCGCAGCGGCTCGCTCGCTCGGCTCGACCTGCGCGCGGTCGCCTGGCTTTCCGCTCATGTCACTCGTCCAGCGGCGCCGGCAAATCCTCGGGGGCGTCGTCGTCGTCCGCGGCGAGCGGGGCCGGGTGGAGCGTGCCGGCGAACAGGGCGTGGAGATCGAGCTCCCGGTGCTCGCCGGCCGGCAGGTCGCGCGGCAGCTCGAGCGGGCCGAACGAGACGCGGCACAGGCCGAGCACCTCGGCGCCGAGGGCGGCGAAGATCCGGCGGACCTCGTGGAACTTGCCGGAGGCGATCGTGATGCTCGCCAGCGCACCTGTCCCTCGAGGCACCTGAAGACCGGGGTGAGCCTCGCCCTCGGCGAGCGGCAGGAGGTCGAGGATCTCGGGGCGGTGGCCGTCGTCGAGCTCGAGGTCGGGCGGCGGCGCGCGCCAGGGGCCGGTCAGGGCCGCCTGGTAGGTGCGGCGCACGGCGTAGCGCGGATGGGTCAGCCGGTGCAGCAGGGCCCCCTCGGTGGTCCACAGCAGGAGGCCGGAGGTGTCGAGGTCGAGGCGCCCGACGGCCCGGAGATCGCGCCCGAGCGGGGCCTCGCGGACGAGGTCGTAGGCGGTCTGGTGGCGATCGTCGCGCAGCGCCGTGACCACCCCGACGGGCTTGTGCTGCAGCAGGTGATAGCGGACCCGCAGCGTCAGCGGCTGGTGGTCGAACAGCACCGTCTGCGGCAGGGCGCTCGGCGCGATCTTCAGCCCAGGGTCGCGCAGCGGCTCGCCCTCGGGCGTCCGCACCCGCCCGAAACGGACAGCCCGGGTGACCTGCCCGCGCGACAGGTTGAGGTTGTGAGCGATGAGGAGGTCGAGCCGCGGCACCCCCGAAGCCTAACCTCGCTGCGCTCGCCACACCGACGAAAAGCGCGATAGTCTCGCGGCGCGTGGGTCGCCCCGAGCCGCTCCCCGACGAACGCAGCGTGGTCGAGAAGGCCGCCGCCGGGGACCGCCGCGCCTTCGAGCGGATCTACCGGGCCTACGCGCCGACGCTTTTCTCGTACGTGCTGGTGCCGATGCTCGGCGACCGCGACGACGCCAACGACTGCCTGCGCGAGACCTTCCTCTCGGCGTATCGCCACTTGCCCACCTTCGTGTGGCAAGAGGCCGGGGTCTACCCGTGGCTGAAGACGATGGCGAAGAACAAGGCGCGCGACCTGCTGCGGGCCTCGGGCCGGCGTCAGCGGCTGCGCGGCGCGTTCGAGGAGCACCTCGGCAACGCCGGCGCGACCGAGCCGAAGAACCCCGCCGAGGAGGAGCTGCAGCGCGACGCCCTGCGGGTCCGCATCGAGGCCGTGATGGCCGAGCTGAACCCGCGCTACGCCCTGGTGCTGCGCCTGCGTCTGCTCGAGGATCGTCCGCGCGAGGAGTGCGCCCAGGCCCTCGATGTGAAGATCGGCACGCTCGACGTGCTCCTCTTCCGCGCGTGCAAAGCCTTCCGGGCCGCGTGCGAAAAACGCGGCCTGCCCGTCACCGCCGAGTTATGACCCATGGCCTCGCGTAAGCTTTTTCCGGCAGCCCTCGTTCAGCCACAGACCGCGCCTTCAGGAGGCTCGCATGACCGGGTCTGATCCGTCCGCCAACGCCCCCAAGCCCGAAATCGACCGCGCTGCCGCGCGCGGCGTCCTCGACCCGGCGTGGGAGGACGAGCTGCGGCGCGGCCAGGAGGCCGAGGGCGAGACCGGGTCGATCGAGCCCGAGCTGGCGATGCTCCGTCTGCTGCGCCACGCCAGAGCGCCCGAGGCGCTGACGGCCGGCGAGCTCGACAAGTTGTGGTCGGGCGAGCTCGCCCCGGCGCTGACGCCGACGCCGTGGTGGCGTCGCCGCTGGTTGTGGGGCGCCGTGCCCGCGGTGGCCACCGCGGCGGTCGTGATGGTGGTGATCCGCGGGCCCGAACCGCAGCCCCAGGCCAGCGTGACGGCGGCCGCGGCGCCGATGGAGCCGGGGCTGCTGCAGCCCGCGACCGCGACCGCGACCGCGGGGCCGAGCACCGCGCAGCTGCTCGCCCAGCAGTTCGCCCAGCTCGAGCACGACGCCCGCCGCGACCTCGACGACCGCGTCGACGACGACCGCGGCCTCCTCCGCCAGGACCTCCTGGCCATGTCGCTCGGAGACAAGCCATGACGCGCCGGATCGCCAGGCCGCGCAACCGCGACGTCGCGCTCCGACGCGTCGTCCTTCGACATGTCCTTCGAGACATGTCAATCGGAGACAAGCCATGACGCGCCACACGTGGATCGCCACGCTCCTCGGCGTCGTCGTCGGCGCAGGCGTGATGCTGGCCGGCCTGGCCCAGGCCGGGCGGCTGGCGCCGGCGCCACGGCCCGAGGTCCTCGTCACCCTCGCCCAGACCGTCGACGCCGAGCACCGGCGGGTCGACCTGCTGCTCAAGCGGCGCGACTACGCCGGCGCGATCGCGGCGCTCGAGCAGATGCGGACCGTCGCCTGGCCCGAGGCGGCGGTCGCCGGCGACGCCGCCGCGGTGCTGCGCCACGACGTCTACGGCCGCCTGGTCCGCCTCCGCCTCGACCACCCCGAGGTCGACCCGAAGACTCCTGACGCGCTGGCCGAGCTCGTCGGCGAGGGGCTCGGCGCCGACTACAAGGCGATCGCCACCAACGCGTTCACCGCCCGCCTCGTCGGCCTGCGCGGCGAGATCGCCGAGAAGCAGGGCCGCGACGGCGACGCCCTCGTCGCCTACGAAGAGGCCCTCGACATGAACCGCGCCCTGCTCCACCAGGCCCTGGGGAGCTCGCCATGACCGGGGTGTCCGGACCTGTCCGTTCAGACCTGTTCTTTCGTACCTTGCGTTTCAGACCTGTCGCAATGCACATGTCCCTGCGAACACTCTCGCTCGCGCTCGCCGGGCTGGCCCTGACCGCCTGCGCCAAGAAGGCCGACACCGAGTCGGCGCCGCCCGAGACGGCCGCCGACGTCGCCGCGGGGCCGGAGGACATCGACGCCCTCGAGGCCCAGCTGGCCGCGCGTGAGGACCAGCTGCGGGCGCTCGGGGCCCCTCCGCCGGAGATGCGCATGGAGGCGGCCAAGCGGGCCGAGCACGAGGATGGCGACGCCCTCGCCGGCGCCGGTGATGCGAAGACGAAGACGGAGGCGCAGACGGCCCACGGCCCGGCGCCGTCGTCCGCACCGACCCAACCCGGCACCTCGCCCCGCCGCTGCGAGTCGGTCTGCGACATCACGACCTCGATCTGCCAGCTGCGCGACCACATCTGCGACCTCGCGCCGCGCCACGACGACGAGCCGCGCTACCAGCGGGCGTGCGAGCGCGCGACTACCGACTGCGAATTCGCCACGGAGGCCTGCCATGCGTGCTCGTGAGCGCACCGGCGCCGCGCTGGTGATGCTGGCCACCGCCTGCGCCCCGCAGGACCGCCTCGCCTCGCCGTCTCCACTCGACGCCCCGGCGCCGCAGGCCGCTCCGCAGGCCGCTCCGCAGGAAGAGGCCGAGCGCGGCAACCAGGACGACGAGCTCGGCCTGGCCGAGTACGAGCGCCTGCTCGCCGACAAGGAGACGCGGCTGCGCGCCGCCGGCGTGTTGCTGGCCGCGCGCGGGCCGTCGCTCGACGACGCCATCGCCGAGCGAGACCGCGGGCTCGCGCCGCCCGCGGTCGCGCCCGCGGCTCCATCGGCTCCCGGCGGAGTGATGGGCGGGGCGGTCGGTGAGGGTCGGGTCGCCACGGCCAAGTCCAGGCGGCCGACCAAGGGCGACAGCCCGTCGCCGGACGCTTCGGGCAAGCACGAGGCCGCCCCTCCGCCAGCGCCTCCGCCCCGGCCGAAGGACAGCGCCACGCGCGAGAAGAAGGTCCAGTACGACCCGAACCCCAAGCCGACGACGAGCCAGTCCGGCTACGCCGCCCCGCCGGCCGACGACGAGCCGACGTCAGCGGGTCGTTGCCAGAACATCTGCGATCTGTCTGCTTCGACCTGCGAGCTCGAGAGCAAGATCTGCGACCTCGCGGCCAAGCACGCCGACGACCCGCGCTACGGCGACCTGTGCCGCCGCGCCGACGAGGATTGCCGGCAGGCCGCCGAGGCCTGCCAGCGCTGCTCGCCGTGAGCGCGAATGTTGCGACGACGTCCCGCGGACAATGTCATGACCCGCTGACGTGCAAGATCTCCGCGACCGGTCGGCGCAGCGACGACTGCGTCAATGCCTCCGCGCGTGAGACCCGGAACAGCAGCACCTCGGCCTGCTCGGGCTCGCCCGGGAACAGCCGGGTGAAGCGCGGGCGGGCCTCTGCGAGCGCCGCCACGGCCGCCTCGCTCAGGCCCTCGCCGCCGTGGCGCACGCGCAGGAACAGGTACGGCAGCGTCGACATCGGGTAGATCGCCAGCCCCAGCGCGTGGGCGACCAGCCACATGCGCTGCAGCGCCTGGCCGCCGCGGAAGAACTGCTCGGCGCCGATGCGCGGCATCGTCAAGAGGCCGACCGCCGAGGCCGACGCGATCGCCTTGGCGGCCGACTTGCGCAGGCCCTTGCCGCCGCCGAGGGCGCGTAGCAGCGGCAGCGCGTCCTGCCTTCGGCACATCGAGAGGCCGGCGCGGTCGGCCGCGCTGAGCTCGAGCGAGTCGATGGTGATGCCGTCGCGGGTGGCCTCGGCCTCCTCGGGGGTCCAGCGGACCTCGCGGAACATCTCGCGGTTGAGCCGGTCGTCGATGATGCGCTGCTGGTCGCCGATGCCGATCAGGTCGGCGATCTCGGCCAGGTCGGCGTCGCCGGCGACGAACTGCAGGCGGGCGCCGGAGATCGAGCAGGTGGCGTCACGCAGCGCGTCATGATGGGCCAGGTCCAGCGGTTCACGGGGCGAGGCTTTGCGGTTGGTGTTTCGGGCCCCGAGCGCGCCGGCGAGCTCGTCGTGCCAGTGCGGCAGCGCGTCCGGGCCGGGCCCGGCGAGGCGTTCGAACACGGCCGCGAGGTCGGGCTCGTCGGCGCTGGGGAACACCTGCTGGGCCAGCTCGAGCCCGCGCGCGTGAGCGGCCAGTCGCAGGCTCTCGGCCGCGGCGCCGAGGGCCGCGACGCCGCCCATGGCGCGGAAGTCGGCCAGGCTCTCGGAGCGGGCGCGCTCGTGGAACAGGAACAGCCGACCGCCGCGCAGCAGCCAGCGCCACGGCTGGGTGTTGCCGCCCGACGGCGCGCGCGCGGCCAGCTCGACCAGCTCACGCGCCTGCTCGGTGCTCCACGCCAGCGCGGCCGGGCGCCCGTGCGTCCCGCGGTCGGCGGCGCGCTCCATCGCCTCGGCGGTCCACGCCGGCACGTGCGGCAGCTCGACCGGGCCGTCGGGCGCGGGATCGTTGGGCACGATGCTCTCGATGTCGGCGATGAAGCGCCCCGAGTAATTCATCTGCCCGAGGTTCATGCGCCGGACGATGTCGGCCGCCGCGCCGCCGCCGTAGACGACGCACGAGCCGAGCTGCGGCCAGGTCTTGATCGTCGACTCGATCTCGATCATCGACGTGACCATGCGGCTCGACATGGTGCCCTCGCCGATGATCTTGAGCACGTACGGGATCTTCTCCTCGGTCGAGAGGTTGGCGATCCGCTCGGGCTCGATGTTGCCGACGAGGCCGTGGAAGATCGGCCGCGCCGGCTCGAGGTCGAAGCGCTCGACGTCGATGAGCGCGCGGTCGCTGGTCTCCATCAGCACCGGGATCTTGTGCAGCCGGGCGGTGACGCGCAGCTTGAGCTTGATGTCGATGCTGTCGCACTCGTCGATCAGCACGTCGAGCTTGCCGCCGCGGAGGAGGAACGCGCTGAGGTTGTCGTCGTGGACGCCGACCGGGTAGAGCACGACCTTGAGGAACGGGTCGATCTCGGCGATGTCACGGGCCGTGATCAGGACCTTGGAGACGCCGAGGTTGTGGACCGAGCTGCGGATGCGATTGAGGTTGGAGAGGTCGAGGCGGTCGAAGTCGGCCAGCCGGATCTCGCCGACGCTGCGCTCGAGCGCCATCGTCGTCGCCACCGTCTGACCGACCGACAGGCCGATCACGCCGACGCGCTTGGTCGCCAGCCGCGCCTGCTCCTCGGGCGTCAGCTTGTACTTGTTGCGGTTGGTCCGCAGCTCGACGAACTCGGCCTCGTCGAGCAGGTGCACCAGGCGTGCGGCCCACGAGTAGTAGACCCATACGCCGTACTCTTCGGGCGGCGTCTCGCCGAGGTACAGCCGCACCCGCTCGCGCGCAGCGGGGTCGCTGATCCGCTCGCTCGGGTTGCGAGTGCGGATCAGGTCGATGAGCTGCTCCTCGAGGGCGTCGTACACCTGCAGGCCAGGCACCTCGTCGAGCAACGTCGACAGCGCGCGCCGGTCCTCGGCGACGGCCAGGCGGAAGAGCTGAGGTCGCCACGCCTCGCTCTCGTAACGCGCCTCCAGCAGCCTCTTGCCCAGTCGGTCCCCTGTGTCCACGTGCTCTCCCGCCGCTGCCCGTCGCGCCTGCGCGGCCGTTCTCCCGCCATGATAGGCCGGGCTCGTCGCGTCGATCCACCGCAGCACGCGCGCTCGATCACGCTCGTCGGGCGCCACGGGCGCGGAACCTGGAGCCGCGACCCGCCTGCGGGCGGTAACGCTCCGGGGCGCCGATCTGCCGCGTCCTCGGCACATGTTCTTTACGGCATGTTGTGAAGGACATGTTCCAAAAAACAGCTTGACGTTCGCAGCGAGCGCAGCCATGCGCAAATCCCGCGCAAGGCTTCTTTGGGCGTTTTCGCGCACGCTCGGCAGCACCGGTCCGACGCTCTTGGTCTATACTCTCGCTGGCTCAGCGGGGTCCGCACCGCCGCCGCCACGCCCCGAGAAGCGCGCCCATGTCCGCCCCCACGATGGCCTACTCGCTCTACCACTCGGTGCTGGTGGCCGTGCACACGAAGGACAACCCGACCGACGAGGAGTGGAGCGGCTACGTCGACTTCGGGCGCAAGCAGATGGGCAACTACACCAGCTCGCTCGTCATCTCCGAGGGCGGGGGCCCCAACGCGACCCAGCGCGGGGCGATGAACGACCTGCTCGAGGCCAACGGCTTCAAGGGCAAGGTCTCGGTGGTGACGCTCAACCGGCTCGTCCGCGGCATCGTCACCGCGCTCAGCTGGTTCAACCCGAACGTCAAGGCGTTCACCACCGTGCAGATCCCCGCGGCCATCGAGTACCTCGAGATCCCCAGGCCCCACCACGAGCGCCTGATGGCCGAGATCAAGCGGCTGCGCGACAAGGTCGGCATCTCGAGCGCGATGACCTAGCGACGCTCCGACGCGTCCCACCTGCCTGTGCCAGTCGCCCTTGCGCGGCCCGGGGGCACGCGTGGGCCGGCCGCCGTCACCGTTCGCGGCTCGCCTGTGTCACTCGCGTCGTCGCGGCCGAGCACGCGTCAATCGCGTCACTCGCGGCGACGGGCTCACGACGCGCTCGTGCGACGCGGCGTCAGGCCGAGTGTTCGGCCTGGGCGATGCCGCCGGCGGCGTGTTCGGACGGGGCCACCGGGGCGTGCTCGCCGGGTTGCACGGGCACGTGCTCTTCGGTCTCGGGCGACCAGAAGATCGGGCAGTGCATGCGGAGCGCCTGGCGGAGGCCGAGGATGCGCCACTTGTGCTCCGGCTCGGCGGTGGCGAGGCGGACCGGGTCGAGCAGGATGACCTTCGAGAAGTAGCGGGCGTCGGGGTACGAATGCACGCCGAGGCGCGGCTCGGCGGCGAATCCGATGGGAGCCCAGTGGTTCACCACATAGTGGTGCGAGAGCGCGATCAGCAGGTTGGTCTCGCACAGCGGCGCAGCGGCCACGGCCGTGCGCACCAGCGCATTGCTCAGCTTGGTCCCGCGATACCGCGAATAGGCCCACAGGCCGCACACCTCGGCGACCCCGTGTTGCCGCCGGCTCTCCAGCAATCGCGCGAGCTGTGACAGTTGCGAGAGCGTGTGCTCGACCGGCAACTTGGTGCCCGGAAAGCTGAGGTGCAGCCGCAGCCCCCCGACCATCGCCCCCGACTCGTCGCGGGCCACGAAATACACCACGCGGCCGCTCAACAGGTCTTCTTGATTGACCTCGATGACGGCCGCTTCCGCCGAGAACTCCTCATAGCAAGCCCGCTGGGCCTGCGAGAACTCGTCCACTACAGACGGCTCGAGATGCGGGTTCACGAGGGAGAGCGAGAGCATGTGTGGTACCACCGTCCATGTGTGGAAAGGGCGCGGCAACCCTCACAAGCACGCAAAACCCTGTTTGCCTCCCGCCACCGCATGTTCGGTCGAGAGTACGGGAATCACCTGGCAGTGTCAAGACGCGCTGCTTTCTTGCACATGCAGCAAATGTGTGCTGCGATACACAAATTGCAACGAGTTTGCGGCCTTTGGGCCCCGCCACGAGGCAAGACGTCGTGTTCTTGTCTCATCGGGACGACAGTGTCGATCAAGGCGATTTCTTGTCGGGAAGCGGCGCAGAGAACACGTCGTCGACCGGTCTGCGTAAGGTCCGCAAGGGCGCGGGGTCTGCGTAGGAGAGGCGAAACAGCAGGATCTCGACATCGGCGAGCGCGACGGTGAAAGCGCGAGTGAAGCGCTCCCGCATCTCGAGGAAACGCTGAATCTCGCGTTTGTCGAAGCCGGCGCCGTGGAACCGCTCGACCCGGGCGAACATATCAATCAGCGTGTTGATCGGATGGATGGCGACGCCGAGGGCGCTGGCGGTGAGCCACAGCTGTTGCATCGCCTGGCCCCCGCGGACCAGCGCGGTCGGTGATTGGCCGGGAATCGTCAGCAGGCCGACCGCTGCGGATGAGGCTAGGGCCTGGACCGACGACATCATCAGCAAGCGCCCACCATTCGTGTCTCGCAGCACCTTGGCGACATCGGTGGAGCGGAGCAGCTGAAACGCCGCGAAGTCCATCGGTGTCACTGCCAGTGCCTCGACGCGAATGCCGTCCTGGGTGTCGTGGGCCTCGGCCTCCGACCAGCGGATCTGGCGCATCGTGGGGCCGTGCAGCGTCGGGGTCAGCAGCCGCAGTCGTTCGGCCTCACCCAGCAGTTGGCCGAGCTCGCCGAGCAGGCCGCGGTCCGTACATAGTTGCAGCTTGGCCCCGCTGTCGCGGGCGGCGGCCGACAACGCTTGCACATGCACCGGCGACAGGTGCGCACGGGTGCCCAGCGCGCGGTTGGTGTTGCGCCGCGGGATCTCCTCGAATAGCGGGTCGTCGGCCGGTCCGCCGGCGCGCAGTGCGAATCGCACCTCTGCGACCAGGGACGGGTCTTGCTTGCCCGGGAACAGCTGAATCGTGGCCTCGCGACCCTTCACCCCGGCCGCGATCTGCAAATTGGCCAGCGCCCCGCCGATGGCCACCAGCGCCCAATGACGGCCGATCTCCTCGCGCCCGGCCGCGCGCTCGGTGTCGTGGAACACCCGCAAAACGCTGTCGCCGTACTCGAATCGCCACGGCTGGTCGTTGCCGTGCGACGGCGCCATGATCGCGTACTGCACCAATTCGCGGACTTCGGTGATGTCGCGGAGTCGACGCGGGTGGCTGAGGTCGGGCAGCGGCGGCGAGGTGACCTCGGCGAGCTGACCGCTGACATCGATGTAGACGCGGCCCGAGGCGAGCGGCATGCCGAGGGCGAGGCGGCGGACCGCGGTCGTCGTGGTCGCGCCGCCGAGGGTCACGTCGGAGCCGAGCTGCGAGAAGCCCTTGAGCGTGAGGTTGAGCTCGAGCAGCGACGCGGCCAGGCGGGGCGAGATGGTGTGCAGGCCGGCGATCTGCAGGATGAGGCCGAGGCGGGCCGGCGGCGGCAGCGTGTTGACCTGGTCGGAGGTCACGTTACCGACGAGGCCGTGGAGGATCGGGCGCTCGGGCTCGAGGTCGAAGCGTTCGATGTCGAGCATGCCGCGGTCGCTGGTCTCCATCAGCACCGGCAGCCGACGGGCCCGCGCCTCCTCGCGCAGCTTGAGCTTGATCTGGATGCTGTCGCACTCGTCGATGACGATGTCGGCGCGGTCGCCCGGACCGGTGCCGTCGATGAACTCGCCGATGTTCTCGGGCGTGACGCCGTCGGTGAACAGGACCAGGTTGGCGTACGGGTTCTGCTCGTAGATCTGGCGCGCCGCGATGATCGCCTTGTTGAGCCCGAGGTGATGCACCGCGCAGCGGATGCGGTTCATGTTCGACAGGTCGAGGGTGTCGAAGTCGGCGAGGCGGAGCTCGCCGAACACGCCCTCGAGCGCGAGCGTGACTGCGACCGCGTTGCCGACGCTGAGGCCGGCCAGGGCGATCTTGATCTTGCGCAGCCGGATCTGCTCTTCGCTCGTGATCTTGTTGCGGTTGCGATCGGAGCGCAGCTCGATGAACGGGTCGGGCGGCAGCAGGTGGACCATGCGCCGCGACCACGGATAGAAAGCCCAGCGCCCGTAGTCCTGCGGCGTCTGGCCGGCGAGCGTGCGCTCGATCTCCTGCGCGACCTCGTCGTCGGTGTAGTTCTTGCTCGGCGTCCGCGAGCGCACGAGGTCCTTCAGCTGGGCCTCGAGCATGTCGTGGATGTACATGACCTCGCCGTCGTTCATCAGCTCGTCCATCGCCTCGGCTTCGGCGGGGACGGAGCGATCGAAGATCAGCGGGAACCACGACTCGCGCTCGGCGGAGTCGAGCACTTCACGCCACGGAGCCAGAGTCTTCGGCAAACGACGCGCAGGCATCGACGGCTCCTCAGTCAACGCGGCGCGTGGGCTCGGCGGGCAACACTTCGACGATAGCGCAAGGCGCGCGGAGTCGACAAGGGCGGCGCATTGCCTTCACTTCCCGACGTGTCGTCACGCTTTCGTGATTCATGCGGCGGCGCTCCGCACGGCGGCCAGCAGCGTCGTCGCGCGCTCGCCGATGGCTGTGAGATCTCCGGCTTGTACGAGCGCCGGGGGGAACAGCGGCGTGGTGAAGCCCACCCCTGCCGCGCCGGCTTGCAGCACCGGAGCGGCGTTCGCGGCGTCGACCCCGTTGGTCGGCACCAGGTTCAGGGCCGGCATCGGCCCCAGCACCGCGCGCACGAACGCGGCGACGTCGCCGGGCGCGGGGAACAACTTTTGCGCCGCCGCCCCGGCCGTGTGCGCGCGCCACAGCTCCGTCGGCGTGAAGCAGCCGGGCACCGCCGCCGCCCCGAGCGCGCGCGCGCAGGCCACCACGCGCTCGTCCAGCACCGGCGACACCAGGAACCGGGCCCCAGCCCGGACCGCCTCGCCGGCGGTCTCAGGGTCCATCACCGTGCCCGCGCCGACCGTCAGGCGGGCGTCACGGGCGAACTCGGCGACGAGGCTCATCGCCCCGGGCGTCGTCACCGTGAACTCGAGCACCCGGAAGCCGGCCTCGACGGCCGCCCACATCGCCGCGGCGGCGTGGTCGCGGCTGGTCGCGCGCATGATGGCGACCGCGCGGTGCTGGGCGAGCGCCGCGGTGAAGGCTGTCTCCGAGGACATGCTGGGGCCATCGTAGGCCAACGGCCGCGCGGGCCGCAAGTTCGCCGCCGGACCGGGGCCGGGGCCGACCCGAGGCGTCCGCGGAGGCCGCCTCGGCGGCAGCGGCGGTCACGCAGGGTCTGCGGGCTCGCGTTCCGGGCGATCGGCACATTCGGGTTCGCCGACCAGCGGCGCGCCCGGGCTGCGGGTACCGAGCGGGCGGCGATCGTCGCACATGGCCTTTTGTTCATGTCCGGGACGCGTCGTCGCGGGCGTCTGCTCCCCGCGCTGCTCGAGGCCGGCGGCGCCTCGCTCGACATGTCCCCACGGACATGTCCATGCCGCGCGAGTGACATGTCCCTTCGGACAGCCGACCTCCTGTGAGTCCCGGCATGTCCCGGAGGACAGGTTCATCCCGAGGCTGTCCCGAAGGACCGCGTCAGCCGAAGATGGGCAGCATGCGCTCTTCGTAGAGCGAGTCGAGCATCGACTGCATCGTCTGCTCGACCCGCTCGTAGACGGTCGGCGCGCGCTCGGCCGCCTCGACCTCGCAGCAGGCGTTGCCGTCGTGCGCCAGCGGGTCGCCGACCTGGAACGTGATCTTCGACGGCAGCGGCAGGTAGGGCAGCGCGCAGGTCGGGCCGAGCATCAGGCCCCAGGGGGCGGCGAGGATGATCGGCAGGGAGCTGATCCTCGCCCACTTCTGGGTCTGCATCAGGCGCGCGAGCCGGTGGCCGCGGGTCAGCACGATCATCGTCTCGTGGCTGCCGGCGCTGACGACCGGGACGATCGGCACACCTGCCCGAAGAGCCAGGCGCGCGAAGCCCTGGCGCTGGGCCAGGACGATCCGCCGGCGGTCGCGGAACGGGCGCATCGACTCGACGTCGCCGCCCGGGAACACCAGGACCTTGTGGCCCGCCTCGAGCAGCGAGCGGGCCTGGCCCTTGCGGGCGCGGATGATGCCGACCGACTCGAGCATCTGCGCCACCCGCTTGACGCGGAACAGGATGTCGTGGGCGAGCACGAAGACCGGCTGGTCGTAGCCGCGCTGGCGGTAGTACTCGACCAGGAACAGGCCATCGACCGGATTGAGGCCGCCGTTGTGGTTGGCGACGATCAGCGCCGGACCCTCGGGCATCTTGTCGACCCCGCGCACCTCGCAGCGGTGGTAGCGGGCCAGCATGTTGAAGCCGGCCACCGCCGACCGCAGCGCCGAACGGCACACGCCTGCGAGAACGCCGGAGGGTGCCGCTGATTCCACGGGAGGGGCGGCACGCAGCGGTGGGGGGGGCGTTCCCTCAGCCTGCGGCGCGAAGCCCTCGAGCGGGTATGGTCTTGCTAGGCGGATGCTCGAAAAGTGTCATGACCTGCGGCACACGTCGAGCCGCGCTGTGAAACATCCTGCGCAGGCAAGCGCCGCGCGAAATCAAGCACACGTTCGGTCAACGCCGTCGGTTGCTCCATGAACCCGATGTGTCCGAAATCGGTGAATTCGGCCATTTCGGCGTGCGCGGGCAGGTTCTGGGCGAAGAAGCGGTAGTGCGCGCGCGGCAAGATCCGCTCCTCGCGCCCCCACACGAAGAGCACGGGCATGTGGAGGCTCGCCAGCTCGGCTGGCGTGAGCAGCACGGAGGGGGAGATCTCTCCGAGCAGCTGGCGCAGCTGGGGATGGTTGAAGCGCCGGCGGAGGTTGTGCGCGATCGGGTGACGCATGAGGGGCGGCACCTTGGCGAACACGTCGTCGACGAATTCGAGCGCCTGGCCGTAGGAGTCGATGCGGAAGCGGTCGAGGAACGCCGCGTGCTGGGCCGGGGGCAGCGGCGCGCCGCCGGGCGAGACCAGCGCCAGACCGCGGACCATGTGCGGACGGGCGAGCGCGTAGCGGATCGCCACCAGGCCGCCCATCGAGTTGCCGAGGATGATCGCCGGCTGGTCGAGGACCTTGTCGAGCGTCTCGACCACCGCGTCGAGCAGCACCGTGGGCGCGTCGCCCGACCGCAGCGGCGCCGAGAAGCCGTGGCCCGGCATGTCGGGGGCGACGACCCGGCGGACGTGCGGCTGGAAGCGCTTGAGCAGCCCGGCGTAACACACCGCGTGGGCGGCGAGCCCGTGCAGCACGACGATCGGCGGCAGACCGCCGCTGCCCGCCCCGTCCAGCACGTGAATGTCGCCAGCGCCGGTGGCCACCTGGCGGCTCTTCAGGCCGGAGACGTTGAGGACACGGCGGGCGAGTCGCTCGGGCAGGGTCAGCATGTGTTCAGGAGACTTCAGACCCCGGGGAAATTCCACAAAGCGGCGCATTCAGACCGTGCTGGGGATCACAGGACCGGCTGCGCACCCCCCTGCGCACGCGCGCAGGCGGTCGCGCTCCGCCCGACCCCGACGCAACGGCCTGTGATCTGTCCCCGAGGACAGATGAACCATGGATCGGCGAGCGCGCTCGCGACCGCCGCGCAGGGGCCGCCCGCGTCGCCAGGACCGAGAGGCGGTCGTCCCGCCTCGAAGATCGCGCCGACGAGGAGCAGCCGCGAGCGCAGAGGCGCCGGTCGGCCCTCGCCTTCGAGATGTCTCTTCGGACATGTCCTCCGGGACTGCTTGACGGCCTCGTCGCCGCCCGCGTAGAACCGGCGCCCGCGGCATGAAGCTCGTCGACGTGACCGAGTTCTACTCCCAGCGCGGCGGCGGGGTGCGCACGCACCTGACGGAGAAGGCCGCCGCGGCCGCGCGTCGCGGGCACGAGCACCTGGTCTTCGCGCCTGGTCCGCGCCACGCCGCCGACCCGGGCGTGCGCTACATCCCCGGCCCCTCGCTGCCGTACGACCCGACCTATCACCTGCTGTGGCGGATCGGCGCGGCCCGGCGGATGCTGCGGGCCGAGCGGCCCGACGTGCTCGAGATCCACTCGCCGTACGTCGCCGCGATCGCGGCGCTGGGGCTGCGGCCGGGCGAGTTCGGCGTGCGCACCTTCGTCTGGCACTCCGACTTCATCGACACCTACCTGCGCGGCGGGCTCGAGCGGCGCCTCGCGCTGCTGTTCCGCGGCCGCGCCGCGCGGGCCGCAGATCGCGTCGTCGAGCCGCTGTGGGCCCACGTGCGCCGGATCGCCGACGCCTGCGCCATGACCGTCGTCGGCTCGCGCTGGCAGCGGCACAAGCTCGAGCAGCACGGCGTCGCCCGCGTCGAGCACATCCCGTTCGGCATCGAGCCCGGGCGCTTCGCCCCCGAGCGGCGCAGCGAGGCCCGCCGCCAGGAGCTGCTGGCCGGGCGCGCGGGGCCGCTGATCGTCGCCATCGGCAGGTTCGCCGTCGAGAAGCGCTGGGACGTGGTCGTCGACGCCTACGCCCGGCTCGCCGAGCGCCACCCCGGGGCGGTGCTGGCGGTGTTCGGCGACGGTCCCGAGAGACATGTCTTCAAGGACAGGCTCGGCGAGCGCGCCGACGTCCGCGTCCTCGGGTTCGAGCGCGACCGCGACCGCCTGGCGGTGACGCTCGCCAGCGGCGACCTGCTGCTCCACGGCTGCCCGTTCGAGACCTTCGGCCTCGGGGTCGCCGAGGCGATCGCCAGCGGCCTGCCGGTGGTGGTGCCCGACGCCGGCGGCGCGTCCGAGCAGGCGCCCCCCGAGAGCGCGGCGCAGTACTCCGCCGGAGACGTGGACGCCTGCGTGGCCGCCGCGGAGGCGCTGCTGGCCGTCGACCCGGCCGAGCTGCGGGCCCGCGCCGCCACGGCGGCCCGCCGGGTCCCCAGCGTCGTCGATCACTTCGACGCCCTGTTCGGCCGCTACCGCGAGCTGCTCGCGCGTTGATTGCGAGCGCCCGCCCGGCGTGACAGCATCCGCGCGTGCCGGTCCACGTATCGATCCACGACGTCACCCCCGCCTGGGCCGCGGAGGTCGACGCTGCCTTGCATGCGTGCGCCGAGGTCGGCATCAAGCCTGGCCTTTTGGTCATCCCGAATTATCACGGCGCCTGGCCGCTCGACGACCACCCCGACTACGCCGAGCGCCTGCGCGGGTGGCAGGCCGCGGGCCACGAGATCTTCCTCCACGGCTACTACCACCTGACCGGCGCCGGTCCGCGCACCGCGGCTGCGACCGGTCACGCGGCGCCTCGCGGGCTGCGGCGGCTGTGGGCCCAGAAGGTCGTGTCGGGCGGCGAGGCCGAGTTCAGCGACGTGGGCGAGGCCGAGGCGCGTCGCCGCCTCGACGACGGCGAGGCCGTGCTGCGCCGCGCCGGCCTCGAGCAGCTCGACGGCTTCATCGCCCCCGCCTGGTCGATGCCGCCGTGGATGCACGCCGTCCTGCGCGAACGCGGCTACCGCTACACCGAAGACCACCTGCACGTGTACGACCCGGCCACGGGCACCCGGCGCGCCAGCCTGGTCCTCAACTACGCCAGCCGCACGCCGGCGCGGCTGTGGTCGAGCCTCCTTTATTGCCGGCTCGCCCGTCCGGCCCGGCGATTTTTACCCACGCGCGTGGCGATCCACCCGGCCGACATGCGCCACGCCGTGCTGCGCAAGGAGATCCACGACCTCCTCCGCTGGGCCGTCGGCGACGCCGTCGTGCCCGCGCGCGCCCTCGTCGAGGCCTGAGCCATGGCCCGGATCAGCCTCGTCGTGCACGGCCGCGGTCGCGGTCACGCCAGCCGGGCCGTCGCCTGCGCCCACGCCCTGCGCGACGCCGGTCACGCCCTCCACGTGTTCGCCGGCGGCGACGCGGAACATGCCCTCAAGGACATGTCCGAAGTGACATCCATCCCGATCGTCCGGCCCGGCCTCGGCGCCGCGACGGGGTGGTTGCGGCGGCTGGCGAGCGACGCCGAGCGGTTCGCCGCCGCGGCGCCGGAGTGCATCGTCAGCGACGGCGATCAGCCCAGCCTCGTGGTCGCGCGCCGGCGCCGGATCGGCAGCGTCGCCGTCGATCACGGCCTCGCCCTCACCCACGGCCGCCTGCCGATCCGCCCGCCCGCGTGGATGCGGCTGTACGAGCGGCTCAACAACGCCCCGCTGGCGCTGGGCGGCCGCCTCGTCGCCGTCCATTTCCTGCCGTTCGTGGCCACCGATTCGCGCGTCGCCGTCGCCCGGCCCGACCTGCGCGACGACCTGCGCGGGCCCGTCACGCGCGAGGGCTTCTTGCTGGCCTACTTCCGCGACGACAACGGCCGCGACGCCCTCGCCCTCGCCCTCGCCGCTGGCGCCGATATCGTCTGCTTCGGCGAGCGCGACCCGCAGCTGCCCGGCTTGCGGTTTCATCGCTCGGACCGCGCCGGCTTCGCCGACCACCTGCGGCGCTGCGACGGCGTCATCACCTCGGCCGGCAGCAACGTGCTGGCCGAGTGCGTCATGCTGCGCAAGCCGGCCCTGGCGCTGCACCACCGCGGCGACGCCGAGCAGGCCCTCAACGCCCGGCTCGCCGAGCACGCCGGCGTCGCGCTCGGGCGCAGCTTCGAGGACCTGCGGGCGCGGGACGTCGGTGAGTTTTTGACCCGGGTGCGCGGCGGTGAGTTCGCCGCGCCCGACCTCATGACCGCCATGCCGCCGGTGTCCGAGGTGGTCGTCAGCGCCGTCGCGGCGCTCCTGGTATAAGGCCCACGCGCATGTCCGACCTGCCCCGCGCCACCGGCCTCGCCGCGCTCGTCGTGCGCCGCCCGCTGGCGATCGTCGTCATCGCGCTGATCCTCGGCGTGCTCGGTTACTTCGGCACGCGTCGGCTCGGCATCGACCAGGAGCTGCGCGCGCTGCTGCCCGACGACGCGCCCAGCGTCACGCGCCTCGACGCCGTCAGCGATCGGCTCGGCAATCAGTCCGACCTCTACGTCACGATCCGCGGCCCCTCGCGCGAGGCCAACCTCGCGCTCGGGGCCGCGATCGCCGACGACCTCGCCGGGCGCGACGACATCCGCTACGTCCTGTTCCGCCGCGACCCCGCGTTCTTCCGCGATCACCTGCTGTTCTACGCCGGGCTGCAGGACCTGCTCGACCTGCGGCAGCGGGTCATCGACGCGATCCAGACCCGCGTCCGCCGCGAGCTCAGCATGTTCCCCGAGGATCGGGCCGCGGGCGCCGGCGACGACGATCTCGACCTCGACGAGAAGGCCCTGCGCGAGCGCTACGGCCTCGACAGTGAACCCTCGGAGTACTTCGAGCGCGACGAGGGCCGGCTGGTCGTCGTGCGCGCGCGGCCGACCCGGGCCAACACCGACATCTCGTTCGCGCGCGGGCTCTCGCGCGAGCTCAAGGCCGCGATCGACGGCCTCGAACCCAGGCGCTACCACCCCGACATCGAGGTCACGATCGACGGCAGCTACGCCGAGCACACCGCTCAGGCCAGCAGCCTCGAGCGCGACATCATCTCCGGCACCGCGTTCGCGTTCGGCCTGCTCCTGCTGGTGGTGGCGATCTACTTCCGCGGCCTGCGGGCGGTGCCGCTGGTGCTCGTGCCGCTGCTGGTCGCCGTGGTCACGACGCTGGCGATCGGCTGGGTCTTCTACCGCGAGCTCAACCTCGTCAGCGCCTTCATCTTCGCCGTCACGCTCGGCCTCGGCATCGACTTCGGCACCCACATCCTCTCGCGTTACCGCGACGAGCGGCGCCGCGGCCTCGATCAGCTCCAGGCGATCTCGACCACCATCGCCACCACCGGCGTCTCGACCGCCGGCGGCGCGATGAGCACCGCGTTCGCGTTCCTGTTCCTGGTCCTGGCCGAGTTCCGCGGCTTCTCGCAGTTCGGGGTGATCGGCAGCCTCGGCATCATGATCGCCTTTGTCGCCGCGCTGGTGGTCCTGCCCGCGCTGGTGCTGGTGCTCGACCGCGTGGTCCCCTGGCGCGTGCCGGCGCCGACGGCCAGCACGGCCCCGGGCGCCCGGTACATCCCACGCCGGTTCCCCTGGCTGGCTCTCGGGACAGTTTTGGTGTGCCTCGGCGGCGGCGTCTACGGCGTCACCCTGCTGCCGCAGATCGGCTTCGAATACAACCTCAGCAAGCTGGGTCCGCCCGACCGCACCAGCCCCGAGGAGCAGCAGCGGGCCAACCAGTACCGCGACGCCGTCGGCCGCACGCAGTCGAGCGACCCGACGATCGTGCTGACCGACAACCTCGCCCACACCGAGGCCGTCAACCGCCAGCTGCAAGCGATCCTCGACCTCGAGCCGGAGCAGATCGCCGAGATCACGGGCCTGGAGCCGTACGCCGACACCCCGCGCAAGCCGAAGCCCGAGCCGAAGCCCGCGCCGGCGCCGAAGCCCGCCGCGGACGAGGACGACGAGGACGACGAAGCAATCGAGCCCGACGATGCGAAGTTCGTCCGCCTCGCCGAGCTCGCGCGCGCCCACGGCACGGTCGACCCTGCGGTGCGCGAGCAGCTGAAGCAGTACCCGCCCGAGCGCCTGCGCGAGATGGACGACCTGCTGAGCAGCGTGCTGTCGATCTACACCTTCGTGCCCGAGCTGCAGGCCGAGAAGCTCGAGATCATCCGCGACATCCGCACGCGCATTGACAACAAGCGCGGCTCGTTCTCCGCCGCCGAGCTCGAGAAGTTGAAGTCGTGGGAGCGCTACCTGCAGGTCGACGCGCCGATCGGCCCGGAAGACCTGCCGCAGTGGGTCAAGGTCCAGTTCACCGACATGCACGGCGAGCTCGGGCGGTTCGTCGCCTGCTGGCAGCGCGGGCCCAAGTCCGAGTACGCCCACGCCAAGCGGATCCACGACGCCTTCGACACCATCGAGACGCCGCTGGGCCCCGCGCCCGCGGTCGGCTCGCACTTCGTCGTGCCCGAGGTCGTCGACGCCATCCGCGGCGACGGCCCGCTGGTGATGACCGCCGTGTTCGGCGTGCTGACCGTCACCGCGCTGGTGATGTTCCGCAGCGTCGCCCACGCGGCGATCGTGCTCGCGACCGTCGGCTCGGCGCTCGGCTGGCTGGCCGGGGTGTTCGTGGCGATGGGCTGGACGCTCAACCTGTTCAACCTGGTCGCGTTGCCGCTGCTCGTCGGCATGGGCCAGGACGACTCGCTGCACATCATCCACCGCTTCCGCGAGGAGGGCCCCGGCCGGCTGGCGCACACCATGCGCGAGACCGGCGGCGCCGTGGCCCTCACCACCGTCACCACCGTCATCGGCTTCTCGAGCATGCTGTTCGTCGACCACATCGGCGTGCGCTCGCTCGGCTGGACCGCCGTCGTCGGCATGACCTTCTGCCTGCTCGCGTCGCTCACGCTCGTGCCCGCTTGCCTGCGCCTCGGCGAGTGGTCGCGGGTCCGGCGCGGCGAATGAGAGGTCCCTTTCGACATGTCCCAAACGCCAGATGACCGCCCGGCGCCGCGCCCCGCCGTCCCGCCGGCCGCCGCCGCACCGGCCGCGCGTCCGCGCGAAGCGCTGCATGATTTGGTCGCGCGCGCAAGCGCGCACACTGGCCCGCTGTGGGGCAAAGCCGCTACATTGAGGGCAGCATGCGGATCGCCCTCGTGATGGCCGGCGGCGGCGGCTCGCGGCTCTGGCCCGCCTCGACCCCGGAGCGGCCCAAGCAGTTCATGGCCCTGCGCGACGACAGGCGACAGAGCCTGCTCGCGGCCGCGGTCGATCGCGCGGCGGCGGTCGCGGGCGCCGACTGCACCTTCCTCGTCACCACCCACGGCCTGACCGCCGCCGTCCGCGCCGCGGCGCCGCAGCTCGGGCCCGAGCAGGTGATCGAAGAGCCGTGCCCGCGCAGCACCGCGCCATGCGTGGCGCTGTCGCTGGTGCACATCGTCGAGCGGCTGCGCGCGCGCGGCTGGTCCGAAGCACAGATCGACGAGACCGCGCTGATGGTGCTGCCGTCCGACCATCACGTCGGCGATGAGGACCGCTTCGCCGACCTGCTCGCGCGCGCCTGCGACTGCGCGGCGGAGACCCGCGACGTGGTCGTGCTCGGCGTCACGCCGACGCGGCCCGAGACCGGCTACGGCTACATCGAGCGCGACCGCGTGCCGCAGACCTCGCCGTGCGACACCGCCTGCGCCACGCTGACCCTCTACTCGGCGGTGCGCTTCGTCGAGAAGCCGAACCTCGCCCGCGCGCGCGAGTTCCTGGCCAGCGGCCGGTTCCTGTGGAACGCCGGCGTGTGCATCACGCCCATCGGTCGCCTGCTCGCCGAGTACCAGCGCCACGCGCCGACGCTGTGGCAGGCGTTCGCGCCGGTGATCGCCGCCCTGCGCGAGGGCGAGGCCGAGCTGGCCCGCACGCGCACCGCCGCCGCCTATGCGTCGATCCAGCCGGCCTCGATCGACGTGGCGATCCTCGAGCAGCTCGCCGACCTGCGGGTCGCCGCCAGTGATGTCGCGTGGACCGACCTCGGCTCGTGGGCGGCCATCCGCGAGGCCCTGCCGCGCGACGCCGACGGCTTCGCCGTGCACGCCGAGAACGGCGCAGCCGTCCACGTGGTCGACGGCCACGACGGCCTGGTGTGGACCGACGGCGCCGACGTGGCGATCGTCGGCCTCGACGGCATCGCGGTGATCTCCGCCGGTGGACGGATCCTCGTGTGCCCGCTCGAGCGCGCCCAGGAGGTCCGCGCCGCCGCCGAGGCCGCCGCCCGACACGCCGCCCAGCCGCGCGACAAGCCCGAAGACTGAGCTGTCCCGAAGGACAGCTTATTCGATGATTGGCTGTCTCGCGGGACAGTCAGCTTCTCCCGAGCGACGCCCCTGCTGTCCTGAGGGACATGTGAGGTCCAGAACCCTCCCTGAGATGTCCCGAGAGACAGCCCTCCGCGGAGCGGCGCCCCTGCTGTCCTGAACGACACGACCATCCCGAGCCGACAGGCGATAGCCTCCTGTCAGCGCCCACCACGTCGGCGATCCACATCCCGCGACGGATCGCCGCAGACCCTCCGCTCGGCCCGTCTCTGCCGCCATGCCGCGCGAGGCCTCGCACACCGGCGCGCCTGGGCCGGGCCTGGCGCTTCGATCATACTCGCCGCACGTGACGAGCACCGAGCCCAGCACTCGCGCCACGCCGCCGCCGTGGCTGCAGCGTGTGGCCATCCTCAACGACTACGCGCGGGTCCCCTACGCCAACGGCTCCTCGTTCGCCTCGCAGATGCTGCGGCGCGAGTTCGCCGCGCGCGGGCAGGAGGTCACCGTCATCGGCCCGAACGACCCGCACGCGCGGCCCGACCAGCTGCCGCCGCGGCGGATCTTGCTGCCCTCGCTGCCGCTGCGCAATCACCCGGGGGTGTACATGCCGTTCCCCTCGGCGCGCAGCTTCCGGGCCGCGGCCGCGGCCAAATTCGACTTCGTGCTCAGCCAGAGCAACCACGATCTGTGCGACCTCGGCGTGTGGCTGCGGTTCAAGCACGACGTGCCGCTGCTGTGCGTCAACACCCTGCACCTGCCGAGCGTCTACGGCGTGGTCCTGTCCGATCGCATGCGCAAGAACCGGACCATCAACGGCCTGTTCCAGGACCGCTTGATGCCGTGGCTCGAGCATCACTCCGCCGAGGTCTACAACCTCGGCGACGGCCTCATCGTCCTCGCCGAGGGCCTCGTCGACTACTGGCGGGAGCGCGGCGTGACCGTGCCGATCCACGTGATCCCGCGGGCCGTCGCCCCGCACATCTTCGACGCCCCGGTCGGCGACGACCCGTTCCCCGCCAGCGCGCCCGCCGGTCAGCGGCTCCTCGTGGTCTGTCGTCACTCGCGCGAGAAGGGCGTCGAGCGGCTGCTCAAGCTGTTCGCCCGCCACGTCGCCCCCGCGTGCCCGCAGGCGACGCTGACCCTCGTCGGCGACGGCCCCGACCACGACGCCTTCCGCGCCCTCGCCGAGCGCCTCGGACTCGGGGGCCGCGCGCAGTTCGTCGGCGAGGTGCCCGTCACCGAGGTCCCGAACTACTACCGGCACGCCGACCTGTTCGTCTACACATCGCTGTCCGAGACCTACGGCCAGGTCGTCAGCGAGGCGATGTGGTGCGGGCTCGCGGCGGTGGCGTTCGCCGACGGCATGGGCGTGTCGCAGCAGATCCGCGACGGCCGCGACGGCTGGCTCGTCGAGCCCGGGCCCGACGCCGACGCCGCCGACGCCGAGTTCGGCGCCCGCGTGGTCGCCCTGCTGCGCGACGAGGCTGCCCTTCGGGGCATGTCCGAAGAGGCAGCCCGGCACGCCCGCGAGCGCGCCGACCCGGACCGCAGCATCGCCCGCTACTACGCCGCCTTCGAGGCCGCCCGCGAGCACTGCCGCAGCACCGCCGCCGAGCGCCGGACCCAGGGCCTGAACACGCCGCGGCTGATCTCCCGCTGGCTCGCCGTCCACGGGGCCGTCGTCGGCCTCAGCGCCCTGCGCCCGCCCGCCCTGCTCAACCGCAACGGCGGCGAGCAGCCGGCGTGGAGCTAGCTCGCGCGGCCGGCCGACGCGCCCGCGCGGCGAACCTCGAGGACATGTTCATTAGGGCATGATCCCGGGGACATGTCCGATTCGACATGTCCCCGGAGCCCGCCGCTCAGCCCTGCGCGTGGGCCAGAGCGATGTCGAGGTAGGGCTGGATCAGCCCTAGCACGTGCCCGCGGGCGCGGACACGGCGGAGGTTGCCGTAGTGCCCGGCGATCGCCCGGTCGACGAAGATGATCTCGCGCGGCGGCTGGAACGACGCCATGCGCTTGAGGGCGGCCGGGATCATGCGGATCACGTCGTCGTGCAGGGTCGCGCGGGCGTAGTCGAACGGCTCGCCGGTGAGGAACGGCAGCGCCAGGATGTCGCGCCACTGCTTGTAAAAGGCCGGCTCGACCGGCGGCCCGTCGGGGTTGCGCACCCCGAGCGCGCGCAGGGCCTCGTCGACGCCGTCCCAGTCCTCGGCGATCCCGCAGCGGATCGTCCTGGCGTAGGCCGCGGCGATCTCGGGCGGGACCTGCTTCACGCAGCCGAAGTCGTAGAGCACGACGTCGCCGTTCGGGCGGAACGCCAGGTTGCCGGGGTTGGGATCGGCGTGGATCAGCCGGTGCTCGAACAGCTGGGCCGCCAGCGCGCCGAACAGGTTCTCGCCGATCCGGTCGCGCACCGCCTGCGAGTAGCCGCGGGCGTCGAGCTCCTCGATGCGGTCCCCTGGCTCGAAGGTCAGGGTCAGCACCCGCTGCGACGAGCGCTCGCCGACCACCTCGGGCACGATCACGTGGTCGTCGCCGCGGTGGATCTCGCCGAAGCGGCGGACGTTGTCGGCCTCGTTGCAGTAGTCGAGCTCCTCGACCAGGCGGGCGCGGATCTCGGCGAACACATCGTCCAGGCTCTGCTGCTTGACGTCGGCGAGGCCGGCCGCGCGCTTGACGAAGCCGCCGGCCTTGAGGGCGAACTTGAGCTGCGCCAGGTCGGAGTCGACGGCGCCGTCGACGCCCGGGTACTGCACCTTGACCACGACCTCGCGGCCGTCGTCGGTGGTCGCGCGGTGGACCTGGCCGATCGAGGCCGCCGCGAACGGCTCGACCTCGAAGCGCCTGAACAGCACCTCCGGCGCCGCGCCGAGCTCGCTCTCGATCTGGCGGGCGATCACCGCGAAGTCGACCGGCGGCGCCTCCCGCTGCAGCGAGCGCAGCGCCTCGGACAGCTCCTTCGGCAACAGGTCACCGGCGATCGACGCCATCTGCCCGACCTTCATCACCGCGCCCTTGAGCTCGCCGAGGGTCCGGGCGATGCGCCCGCCGTTGAGCTCGTGGGCGGCGTTGCGGTCGCGCTCGGCGTCCTCGTCCGACTGGAACATCCCCTTGATCCGCGTCTTCGCGTAGCTGCCCGCGACCTGTGCGGTCATGCCGGCGAGCTTGAAGAAGCGCCTCCCCTTGGTGACCGGGCCCTCGTTCATCGCCGCTCGCTCCGTCCTGACTCTGCCCGCCCGCCCGGGCTCGCGCAAGCCCACGCGCCCGCGCGTCGCAGCTCCTCGGCCGCGAGGCCCCGTCGCCGCCGGAGCGTGACTCGCCCGCGACCGGCGGAGCTGACGCAGCTGTCCTTCGGGACATGCTCGACGCCAGCGCGTCACATGTCCCGTGGGACATGTTCCTACGGGCACCTCCGGGCCCGGCCCCGCGAGCTCGCGGCCAGGGAGTGATTACCCTCGTCCCGGTGTGCGCTGGCTCGCGGCCGCGACCCGGGGCGGCCCGCGACGCGGCGCCTGGAACGCTGCGGGGATCGGTCGGTGGCGGCGAAACCGGGCGGGACCGCCGCCGGGGCCCGGGCCCGGGGCCTCGCGGGGCCGCCACGGGCCTTGCGAGCGGCCCGCGCCGCCCGGCCCCGCGAGCCTGTAGGATGAGCGACGGAGCCGACCGTGACCCGCGAAGCGAAGCCAGACTCGTCGAGGACCGTCCAGGAGACCGCGCGCTTCATCCTCCGCTACCTGCGGGAGAACGGCGAGGGCGCCACCAAGGAGACGCTGTCCACCAAGGCCGGCGTGGCCGGCGTGACGGTGCAGCGGGCGCTCAAGTACATGCGCGAGGAGTGGGACGCGCCGCTCGAGTTCGTGCACGCGAGCAAGGTGTGGAAGCTGCTCGACGACAAGTTCACGCTGCCGCTGACCGACCCCGACCCCGAGGATCTCGCTGCGGTCGTGTTCGCTTCGGCGCTGCTGCAGCCGGTCGCCGACGCCGAGCTCAACGCCCGCGTCAAGCGGCTGGTCGAGCAGATGGACGCCGCGATCGAGGAGACGCAGAAGAGCGCGTCCAAGGTGCGGCCGAAGAGCGTGACCGCGACGATGACCACCGGCACGCGGGTCGACTCGCGCCTGGTGTCGAAGCTGCTGCAGGCCGTCGGCTCCGGCGTGGTCCGCATCGAGTACGACAGCCCGTGGTCGGGCACGCGCAAGACCCATGACGTCGAGCCGTGGCAGCTGCGGCTCCACGACGGCGTGATGTACATGCGCGCGTTCTCGCGGACGACCGGCGACGCGCGCAGCTTCCGGGTCGCGCAGATCGTCCACGCGCGCGTGCTCCCGGGTCAGACCCCGCGCGAGGCCGTGCCGACCAAGAACAACCTGTGGGGTGGTTCGGAGCCGGGCTACGGCATCGACAGCGACCGCCCCGGCGTCGCCACCTTGCGCGTGCGCGGCGGCGTGGCCCGGTGGATCGCCAACCTCGTGTGGGACCCCGGCCAGGAGGACAAGTGGATCGAGCCTGGCGAGCTGCTCGAGCGCAAGGTGCCGTACCACTCGTGCCGCGAGTTCGCGCGGCGGCTGTTCACGATCGTCGACGGCCTCGAGTCGATCGAGCCGGCCGAGCTGCGCGAAGAGGTCGTCAGCGACGCGCGCGCCTTCCTCGACCGCTTGCATATCGCGCAGGCGTGAGCGCCGCGTTGTCTGCCGCGGATCAAGCGCCCGTGGCAAGCTCCTCCTCGAGGTCGACGGGGGACGAACTGGGTGGGTGACTTCATCGCCCCGGGGCCGGTGCTGGCCTTACGGGCTTGAAGTCTTGGTGACCTCGGGCCCAGGCGGGGACCTACGCGGCGCAGGTCGTCGCGTGGGTCCTCGCCTCCTTTTGCTATCATCCGCGCGTGCGCACGCGCCCGCGAGTCTGCGTCCTTCACGTCGGCGGCACCATCGGCATGGTCCGCACCGAGACCGGTTACGCGCCGCAGCCGGGCTTCCTCGGCGAGTACATGGCCGCGATGCCCGAGCTGCAGCGCTCGGAGCTGCCGGCCTTCGACGTCATCTCGCTCGAGCCGCTGCTCGACTCGGCCGACATGGCGCCCGACGACTGGGTCCGCATCGCCGAGGCCATCGCCGCTCGCTACGCCGACTACACCGGCTTCGTCGTGGTCCACGGCACCGACACGATGGCCTACACCGCCTCGGCGCTGAGCTTCTTGCTGCCCGGCCTGGCCAAGCCCGTCATCCTCACCGGCTCGCAGCTCAGCCTCACCCACGTCCGCAGCGACGGCCGCGAGCACATCATCACCGCCCTCTTGCTCGCCGGCACCTGCGAGATCCCCGAAGTGTGCATCTACTTCGCCTCGCGCCTCCTCCGCGGCAACCGGGCGCAGAAGGTCCACAACCTCGACTTCGTCGCCTTCGACAGCGGCAACCTGCCCCCGCTCGCCACCCTCGGCGTCGGCATCGAGGTCGCCCGTCACCTGGTCCGAAAGCCAGGTTCTGCCGGCGCCGCCGGCCTGACGATGATCCCCCTCGTGCGCCGGCCCGAGGTCGCCGCCGTGCGCCTGTTCCCTGGCATCGGCGCGGCGATGATGGCCAAGCTGCTCGAGCCCCCGCTCGAGGGCCTCGTGCTCGAGACCTACGGGGTCGGCAACGCGCCGAGCCGCGACCAGGCGCTGCTCTCGACGATCGCCCGCGCCGCCGCGCCGCCGCGCGAGGCGGTGATCGTCAACTGCTCGCAGTGCCACGGCGGCTCGGTCCGCCAGACCACCTACAGCACCGGCGCCGCGCTGGCCCGCGCCGGCGTGCTGTCCGGCTTCGACATGACCCCCGAGGCGGCCCTCACCAAGCTCTACTGCCTGCTCGCCGCCGGCCTGCCGCCGGCGACCGTCCGCTCGCGCATGCAGCAAGACCTCGCCGGCGAGCTGACGCCGGACCCCGCGAGCGGCTCCGTCTCGTAAAGGTGCGACGATGCGCGATCTGTTCCTGAGCCTGTCCGTTTGCACATGTCTTTTCGCACATGTCTCCGGGTGCAGCTCGCCACCGGCCGCCCCGGCCGCCCCGGCGAAGCCCGCCGCCAAGCCCGCCGCGTCCGCCGCTGACGCGCCGGTCGGCTACGACCTGCGGCGCCTGCGGCCGCGCGACGAGGAGACGCTCGCCGCCATGTTCGAGCGCCTGCGCGCCCAGGCGCTGGCCGACGGCAAGCGCGTGGCCGTGCTGTTCAGCGCCGACTGGTGCGAGCCCTGCCGCGAGCTCGAGCAGGAGCTCGGCAACCGCCACCCGGCCGCGGAGATCGGCGATGTCCGGTTCCTCGAGCTCAAGGAGGAGGACTGGAGCGCGGCGGCCCGGATGGACGAGTTCAACGAGCTGCGCCGCCGCTGGGTCGGTCAGACCGGCTCGTACCCGCTGCTGATGCTGCTCGACGCCGAGGGCAATTCGAGCGAGGAGATGAAGCAGGCGATCGAGCGCCTCGAGGCTGCGAAGATCGAGCCGACGCTGGCGCACTGGCTGGCCGATACGCGGCCGAAGAGCGCGACCTAGCGGGGCAAACGTCGACCTCCGCTGGCCGGCCCGATGCCTGGGCCGGAGATTCAGGAGCGCGCTGGCGGTGCGGCGGAGGCGAACGGCCGCCCGTCGAACACGACCCGGGCCGCGCGGATCTTGCCATCCTCGACGGTGTACCAGCGGGCGACGAAGCTTGTCGGGAGCGGCGCCTTCATCACCAGGTCGCAGAAGACGGCCACGTCATCGTCGGCGGCGAAGATCTTCCGGATCTCCATGCGCTCGAGACGCTCGCCGGCCCGCTCCAGAGAAGCGACGTAGGCGTCGGCGTCGTGCACCGCCTCGAACGGGCCGGCGAAGGTCACCTCGTCGGCCAGCAGCCGCCGCACCGTCGCGTAGTCGCCGAGCAGCCACGCGGCCTCGAACTCGATCACGATCTCCTTCGCGCTCTTCGTCGCCTTCATTTCACTGTTCATGCCGCGAAGGTTGCCGTCGCCGCCCGGCCCGCGCCATGCTCGTTCGTCCGCGATCCCTGTCCGTTCGTCGCCCTCCCGCCGCCGACTCGGGCAAACTGACGCCTCGCGGTCATGACGATCGATCCGCTCAGCGACGTGTTGAAGGCCGTGCGCCTGCGCAGCCGCCTCTTCTGTCAGTCGACGATGCGCGCGCCGTGGGGCTTCCGCGTCGAAGGTCGCAGCCCGGCCAGTTTCAATATGGTGGTCGACGGCTGCGCGCGGCTCGAGCTGAAGGGCGTCGCGGAGCCGTTGAGCCTGGGTCCCGGCGATCTGGCGATCGTCCCCGGCGGCAACCCCTACACGGTAAACGACGGCCCGGGCTCGCCGACGCCGACGCTCGAGGAGCTGCTCGCGGTGTCGCCGGTGGATTCCGAAGGCCGGCTCTCGCACGGCGGCGACGGGCCCGTGACGACGCTGCTGTGCGGCGCGTTCTTCTTCGACGACGAGAGCGCGCGGGCCCTGCTCGACGCGTTGCCACCGGTGCTGCTGGTGCGAGCGCACGACGGTCCCCCCGACCCGCACACGGCCTGGCTGCGCGCGACTCTAGTGCTGCTCGAGCACGAGGTCCACACCGACAACCCGGGCCGGCGGCTGCTGCTCGATCGACTGCTCGACATCCTGTTCGTGCAGGCCGTGCGGGCCCACTTTCAGGCGCCGACGAGCGCCCCGCCTGGCTGGCTCGACGCGTTGCGCGATCCGCAGATCGGCGCCGCGGTGGCGCTGCTCCATCGTGAGTGCGCCCGACCGTGGACAGTGACGAGCATCGCGGCCAGGGTCGGTCTGTCGCGCACCGTGTTCACCGAGCGCTTCGGCATCTTGGTCGGCGAGTCCCCCGCGCGCTACCTGACGCGCTGCCGGGTCGCCCGGGCGATGACCCTGCTACGCGACGCGGACCCGTCGCTGGCGCAGATCGCCGAACAGGTCGGCTACGCCTCGGAGGCCGCCTTCAGCAAGGCCTTCAAGCGCCACGTCGGCGTCGGCCCGGGCGCTTTCCGCCGCGCGCCGACCTCGTGAAAAGGCCCTCAGGACATGTCGCAAAGAACATGTCCTGAAGCACATCGACCGACTTTCATCGCCCGCAGGATCTACGACGGCGAGCTACCAGGACCTGACCCGAGGGCCAGGTCGCTCGCTGTTCCTGTGACGCTCCGACGGACCTGTCCCGAGGGCCAGGGTGCCCTCGGTTCAGGTCCGTGCGCGCGGCCTAGCGGCGGCGGCGGAGGATGAAGCCGGCGCCGAGGGCCATGAGGACCATCGCGCCGTTCCAGGCGTTGCCGTCGGCGTCGACGGAGCAGCCCTTCTTCTTCTCGACCGGGGGCGGGCCTTCGTTGGCGGAGTCAGGGGTGGAGGAGGAGCCGCCGCCGCCGCTGCCGTCGTTGCCGTCACCGCCGCCGAGGGAGTCGTGCGCGTCCTGCTCGGCCGCGGCCTTGTCCTCGGCGCTCTCGTCCTCCTTGGGCGCCTCGGGCTTCTTGCCGCTCTTGATCAGCTTGATCTTGCCGGAGGCGAGCGTGAGCTCCTTGCCCTTGGCGTTGACCTGCGTGACCTTGATGTCGTAGGTGCGGTTCTTGTTGAAGCCCTTGCGGCCGTCGAGCTCGAGCTCGCCGTAGAACCACTTGTCGCCGGCGAAGTCGTTCTCGTCGTGGCGCCAGACGGACGATCTGTTGCCGTCGAGCTCCTGGAAGAACTCGACGTAGAGCGGGCCGGGGGCCGGGTTCTCGAGCTTGGCGTGGACGTAGGCGATCCAGCGATCCTCGCCGGGGACTTCGTCGAGCGTGTCGACGACGGCCGACTTGCCCTTGGCGGTGATCTTGCCGGTGCCGTCGATCTCGATCGGTGTGGCGCCGACCTTCACCTCGCCCGCGTAAGCCACGGTGCTGCTGAGCGCGGCCAGCGCGAACGCCGAGGGGAGCGTCAAGCGTCGAAGGAGGTAGTTGCGCGGTGTCTTGGTCATGGCGGTCGGCTCGCAGGGTAGCACAGCCCGCGACGGGGACTATGAACCCCAAGATTCCGGCCCCTGCCCCGCGCGCCGGAGCGAAAGCACGTGCAAAACCCGCGCGCTCAGCCGGCCAGGGCCGTCGCCAGGGCGCCGCTGCGATCCATCGCCGCCAGCTCCGTGAAGCCGCCGATGCTCTGATTCTTGATGAAGATCTGCGGCACCGTGCGCCGGCCGGTGCTCTCGATCAGCCAGCCCCGCGCCTCGGGCAGGTCGGACACATCGACGGCGACGAACGCGATATCGCGCCGCCTCAGCAAGGACTCGGCCATGCGGCAGTACCCGCACGTATCGGTCACGTACAACACGACATCGACGCCGACTTGGTCCGGCGTCTTGAACTCAGTGATGGCCCCGGCGACTCCCATGGCGGTTCTCGCCGAGGGTGTAGCAGAGAATCAGTCCTCGGCGAGCAGGGCGAGGATCTCGTCGTCGAGCTTGTGCTGGTGCTCGCTGGCAAACTTGCCGACGATGACGTCGCGCCGCTGAGCGATGGGCGTGCCGGCGGTGACGCCCTGCCCGCCGATGCCGCCGATCGGGCGCCGACCGACACGGCTCGGCCCGCGGCTCGGACGCGGCGGACCCTGACCCGCGGCGGACGCGGCCACCTGCGCTTGCGCCTCGGGGGCGGTGAACACGACGTGGCCGAGCGTGGGATCGAGGGTCGGGCCGGGCTCACCCGCGGCCAGCGGCGGACCCTGGGGCACGACCTCGCGCGGCTCGGGCGGCGGCCGGCGATCGGGGCGCTTGGCCGGGGCCTTCTCCTGCACCACCGGGGCCGCGACCTCGGGCTTGTTGGAGGCCTCGGGGTGGGCGCCGATGTACTTGACGATCCGCTCGTCGAACGACCCGCTGCGCAGCTGGCGGATCATCGACTTGTGCGAGTCCTGCATCGCCGCGACGATCACGGCGTCGAGGTTCTCGCTCTCCAACTTGTCGCGGTAGTCGACCTTGTTGGAGGCGATGATGGTGCCGTCGTAAAACACGTGCGTGAAGATGTGGGCCTTCTGGAGCCCCGAATCCTCGGTTTGCACGTGATAGAGCCGCCCCCGGTGCGGGATGTTATGGTTGTAACCGAGCTGGGGGGACTGGTTGGCCGCCATGGTGCTGCTCGCGGGAGCGTGCCGGACTAGGTTGCCGGCGTTTTACGCGCACCGCAAGCCCAACTGTACTTTGCGGGCGAGCCATTCCCATAAATGTCCCGCAACTACGGCGGCGAGGGCTCCTGCTATGCTGCGGCACCCGACATCGTCGGGCCGCGAAGTCCCGTGTCTGCAGCCGTCGTTCAGCTCCCCTCCTCCCCTGCCGATTTGCTCGCACCGGCCGTCCAGGCCGGTCAAACGGGGGAGATCCCCGAACCAGCGCTCACCGCGCAGGTCGCCGCGTGCGCCGAAAAAGTGGCGGCGCTCGAGCCACGCGAGGTGTTCGAGCGCCTCAGCGAGGCGTTCTGCGGCCGCCACCCAGAGGTTGCGATGCAGTGGCTCCGCGACGCCGGACTGCTGGTCCACCTGCTGCCCGAGCTCGACGCGACGGTCGCGTTCTCGCAGGAGGGCGGGCGCCGGCACAAGGATGTCTGGGAGCACACGAAGGCGGTGGTGCGCCAGTCGGTGCCGCGCCCGGCCGTGCGCTGGGCCGCGGTGCTGCACGACATCGGCAAGGTCACGACGCGCCGCTTCGTCGGCCCGGGCAAGGTCACCTTCCACGGCCACGCGGAGGAGGGCGTTCGCATGTTCCGCCGCGGCCCGGCTCGCCGGATCGGCTTCCCGCCCGAGCTGCGCGAGCAAGTCGAGCTGCTCATCCTGCATCACCTGCGTCCGGGCCAGTACGACGACGGCTGGACCGACGCGGCGGTGCGGCGCTTCGCCCACGAGATGGGCCCGCTGCTGACCGACCTGCTCGACCTGTCGCGCGCCGACGTGACCAGCAAGCGGCCCGGCAAGCGCCAGCGCTGCCTGTTCTCCATCAGCGAGCTGAGTCGAAGGATCCGCGAGATCGCGGCCCTCGACGCCCGCGTGCCCCCGCTGCCCTCGGGCGTGGGCGACGTGCTGATCCGCGAGCTCGGCCTGGCCCCCGGCAAGATCATCGGCCTGCTGCGCAACCGGCTGTCGGCGATGTGCGAGGCCGGCGAGATCGAGGCCGGACAGGCCGCCGAGTACTATGTGCAGATCGTACGCGAGCGCGGGCTGCTGACCGAGCTCGCGGGGCCGGCAACGTAGGCTGTCCTTCGGGGCAGCACAGGCTGCTGGGCGCGCAGTGCCGGCTGTCCTTCGGGACAGCATCGCAGGACTGAGCGAGCTCGCGGGGCCGGCTGTCCTTCGGGACAGCATCACAGGGCCGCTGGCGAGCTGTCCCGCAGGACAGCTTCGTTCTCACGGGCGGCCGGCCTTTGGGGCGAGCCGCGCTCAGGCGATGTCCCGCGGGACAGCTCGGCTCGCCGGCTCAGCTCTTCTTGCCGTCTTCGGCCTTCGCGTCGGCCGGAGCGGCGCCGCCGGCCGCCGGGGCGCCGTCGACCGGGATCGCCTTGCCGTCGGCCGCCTTCTCGTGGTCGTGCTTCTCGCCGCCGCACTTGCCCTCGCCGCACTTGCCCTCGCCGCACTTGCCCTCGCCCGACTTGGCGTCGACCGGCTTGGCGTCGACCGGCTTGGCGTCGACCGGCTTCACGTCGGCGGGCGTCGGGTCGGCCGCCTTGACGGGGGCGGCTTCCTTGGCGTCCTTCTTGGCCTCGCCGTCGCACCCGCCCGCGCCGAGTCCGAGGAGAGCGAGGGTGGCGGTGATCGTCTTCAGGTCCATCAGTCTTTCGTCCTTGCTCGCAGGGTACCAGCCGCCGCGCGGGATGACGACGCTGGCCGTCGCCCAGCGGGCTCAGGCGGCGAAAGCCGCCTCAAAGCGCGCCAGGGTCGGCCCACGGCGGCAGCTCGGCGCGCACGTCGACGGCGACGCCCGTCATCGGATGCGTGAACGCGAGCCGCACGCAGGCCAGCTCGAGCACCTCACCGGCGCCCGCGCGCCCGACGACCGACAGCCCCAGCGCCTGCGCGTGCAGCGAGATCTGCTCGGTCGGCGCCCGGCGCAGCTCGACCTCGACCAGCGTCGCGCCGTCCCGCTCGGCCAGCCGCCGGAACTCGGTGCGCGCCGGCACCGCCTCGCGCTCGTCGGGGCGCGCGAGGCGGACCGCGCCGGTCGCCTTGATCAGGGGTGTCTCACAGACCATGTCCCCGGGGACATGTCCTGAAAGCCTGGCTCGGTAGACGCGCAGCGCGTCGAGCTCGGCGAACTTCGGCAGGAAGCTGGAAGTGTCCTGGCCGCGGAAGGTGAACAGCGCCAGGCCGGCGGCCGCCGGGTCGAGGGCGTGGACGAGGCCGACGTAGGGCCGCAGGACGCCCTCGCGCGCGAGCCGCTGGACCAGCGCCGGGCTGACCGCGCCGCGGCTGCCCTCGCGGGTGGCCGCCGCCGGCACGCCGTGTGGCTTGTCGACGATGACGCAGTGGGCGTCGCGGTGCACGACGACCAGGCTGTCGGGGGCGAGCGGCGCGACGCTGGACGCGCCGCGGTAGATCGTGACCCGCTCACCCTCGCGCACGCGCAGGGTCGGGATGCAGCTGCGCACGGTGCCGATGTAGACGCCGCCGGCGCGGATGAGCTCGGACGCCGGCGCGACCCCGAGGCCGAGCCGGCGCCCGAGCAGCTGGCGCAGGGTCATGCCGTCCTCCATCGAGATCACGCGCACGCGCACGCGGGCCTCCGCGGCCTCGGGCTGGCTCGGCTGGTCGGCGCTGCTCATACGGACCTGCTCATCGGGACATGCTCGCTACGCCATGCCCTGCGGGACATGCCCGATGGGACATGCCCTTCGGGACATAGACCGCGCGACGACCATGGAAGCTTCGGGTCATGCTCGGGGCGACACGGCCTGGGGGACATACGATCACGAACGCTTGAGGCGCAGCTCGGCGGCCAGCTCGCGCAGCTCGGCCGCGGTGACGTGGTAGCGCTCGCCGCAGTACGAGCAGCGGACCTCGGTGATCTCGCGCTCGCCGGCGAGGGCCTCGACGTCGTCGGCGCCGAGCATGGCGACGATGTCGCGGGCCACCGCCGGGCCGCAGTTGCAGCGGAACGCCAGCGGGGTCTCGCCGACGACCTCGAACGGGCCGTCCGCGAGGGCGAGGCGCAGCAGGTCGGCCGGCTCGCGCGGCAGCATCAGCAGCGACGCCAGGGCCTCGCCGCCCACCCGCTGGCGCAGGGGGGCCAGCACCTCGCCGTCGCTGCCGGGCAGGGTCTGGACCAGCAGGCCGCCGGCCCGCAGCACGTCGCCGTTGGCGTCGAGCAGCACCTCGCAGCGCAGCAGCGACGGCACCTGCTCGCTGGCGTTGAGGTAGTGCTCGAGGTCGACGTCGACCTCGCCGGCCACCAGCTCGACGGTGCCCTGGTAGCGAGAATCTGTCCCTGCGGACATGTCAAAATCGCGGGTCACGGTGAGCACGCCGCGCCGGCCGAGGAACGGCGACAGCGGCAGGCGACCCGACGCGCGCTCGAGCGTGGCCCGCAGCGGCGTGTCGCCGAAGCCGCGGCGCAGGCAGCCGCGCACCGTGCCGTCGCCGTGGGCGTCGAGCAGGAACCCGCCGGCCTCGCCCTCGCCGCCGCCCGGGCCGCGCGAGTCCAGGACGCTGCGCGCGTCGACCCGCAGGCGCTCGACCGGCGACTTCGTCAGCGTCGTCAGCAGGCACCCGGCCGTCAGCGCCCGCCCGAGCGCGATCGCCTCGAGCCCGCGGATGCCGTGGCGCCGGCACGACTCCTGGACCAGGTCGGTGGTGACGGCCGCGAGCGCGCGCATCGCCGCCTGTTCGGGCGAGGCGGAGTCGGGCGCAGCGGCGATGGCGCGGAGGAGCACGTCCACGGCGAGAGGGTAGCGCGCCGCTCAGGGCAGGTCGATCAGGTTGAGGCGCACGCTGGTGGTGGCGCCGCCGCGGACCAGCTTGACCTCGACCTCGTCGCCGACCTTGTAGCGGTCGAGGGCGTTGTAGAGGTCGTCGTAGTTCTTCACCTTGTGATCGTTGATGCCGACGATGATGTCGCCGAGCAAGATCTCGCCGGTGCGGTCCTGCGACAGCCCGCGGATGCCCGCCTTGGCGGCGGGGCCGCCGGTGACCGTGCGGGTGATGACGACGCCCTTGACGCCGACGCGCGCGGCGTAGGCGTCGGGTAGCGGCTCGATGCCGAGGCCCGGGTGCTCGACGCGGCCCTTGTCGATGATCTGCGGGACCACCCGGCGCACCGTCGCCACCGGCACCGCGAACCCGATGCCGGCGCTGCTGCCGGTCTTGCTGAAGATCATCGTGTTCATGCCGATGAGGTGCGCGCCGCTGTCGAGCAGCGGGCCGCCGGAGTTGCCGGGGTTGATCGAGGCGTCGGTCTGGATCATGTCGCGGATGGTGACGCCGCCGTAACCCTGGACCTCGCGGCCGATCGCCGAGACCACGCCGGTGGTGAGCGTGTGGTCGAGGCCGAACGGGTTGCCGATGGCGACCGCGGTCTGACCGACCTCGAGCGGGCCGCCCTGCGGCAGCACGCGGATCGGCGTCAGCGGCTCGTCGCAGTTGATCAGCTTGAGCACGGCGATGTCCTTGTTGGGATCGCCGCCGAGCAGCTGGGCGTCGTAGGTCTTCTGGCTGTAGAGCGTGACGCTGTAGGTGCCGCGCGCGCGGCCGGCGTCGACGACGTGGTAGTTGGTGACGATGTGGCCCTGCGTGTCCCAGACGAAGCCGGTGCCCGAGCCGGCGGGGACCTCGAGCGCGCGCATCGAGTAGTCGCGGACCAGCCGCTTCTGCGTCACGAACACGGTCGCGGGCGCGGCGGCGCGGAACACGTCGATGACGTTCTGCTCGGCTTCGAGGCGCGCGGCGGGCGACGGGGCCTTGACCTCCGGCGTCGCGTGCGACTGCGCCGGTGCGGCTGCGAGCCCCGTCAGCGTCGCGTGCGCGCCCACGTCGGGGGCGATCTCTCGCGGCGCGGAGGCGGTCACAGCCACCGTCTCGGTCTGGGGCGACGGCGGCGCTGCAGCTTGGCACTCGGTCATGCCCGGCAACACCGTGAGGCAGCCGAGGAGGACCAG
Source organism: Nannocystis bainbridge (assembly GCF_028368995.1). Lineage (GTDB taxonomy): Bacteria > Myxococcota_A > Polyangia > Nannocystales > Nannocystaceae > Nannocystis > Nannocystis bainbridge. Next base: position 4,199,199 of record NZ_JAQNDL010000001.1, read on the forward strand.
GGACGAAGACAGCAAAGTTCGGCGGGAGGCGGCCATGGCTGGGCTCTGTTTTAGGCGCCCGGCCGGCGTCCGCAAGGGCCCGCTGCACCCGCTGACCGCCGCGAGGCTGCATTTATGTGCAGGCCGAAGCCGCGCAGGCGGGGTTTCGCCCGCGCCGTGATATACCTTGCCGACCATGAACGGTGCCGCCGCGCCAGCCCCATGCCCCTTCTGCCAGCAGGCGCACCCGGAAGACATGTTCGTGTGCCCGACCGCCGGGAAGGTCCTGCCGCTCGAAGGGAGGCTGCTGGACGGCAAATTCAGGTTCACGAAACTGCTCGGGGCCGGCGGCATGGGGGCCGTGTGGCGGGCGCAGAACATCCGCGTGCGCAAGGCGGTGGCGATCAAGCTGATGCACCCGGAGTTCGCGGGCAATCCGGGCATCCTCGACCGCTTCAAGAACGAGGCCACCGCGGCCGGGCAGATCGGCAACTCGCACATCTGCGACATCTACGACTTCGGCCAGAGCGTGCTCGGGCCCTACATCGTGCTCGAGATGCTCAACGGCCGCTCGGTCGGTGAGCTGGTCCAACAGACAGGTCAGGTCGACCCCGGCCTCGCGGTGCTCATCATCCGCCAGGCGCTCATCGGCCTCGACGCCGCGCACGCGGTCGGCATCGTCCACCGCGACCTCAAGCCCGAGAACATCTTCCTCCACGAGCCCTCGCCCGGGCACCTGCTCGTCAAGCTGATGGACTTCGGCATCTCGAAGTTCTCGCAGGCCGGCTCCGAGGGCGGCGGCCGCACCAGCGCCGGCGTGCTGATGGGCACGCCCGAGTACATGTCGCCCGAGCAGACCGAGGGCGCGGCCGGGGTCGACCACCGCACCGACATCTGGGCGATGGGCGCCATCCTGTACAAGGCGCTGACCGGCGCCGACGCGTTCCACGGGGCGACGATGGCCGCGATCCTGGTCGCCGTCTCGACCAAGCAGCCGACCCCGATCGCCCAGCTCGCGCCGCACGTGCCGCCCGGCCTGGTCGCGGTCGTCGAGCGCTGCCTCGCCAAGGAGGCCGGCGACCGCTTCGCCTCGTGCTCCGAGCTGTCGGCCGCGCTGGCCCCGTTCGAGCAGCTCGGCGCGCCGCTGCCTGCGATGGCCTCGCACACCCACGCGCCGCCGATGACCGCGATGCCGATGACCGGCCCGCCGTCGTCCGTGCCGCCGCCGCAGGCCTCGACCGTGATCACCGGCGGGCCGCCGCCGACTTCGAACCCCGGCTTCGCGCCGCCGGTGGCGACGATGATCACCGGCGGGCCGCCGATCTCGCAGCCGCCGATCGCCACCAACAAGCCGACGTGGACCGGGGAGCTCGGCAAGGGCAACATCGCCGAGGAGTCGTGGTCGCTCGGCCGCGGCGAGGGGACCAGCACCCAGCCGCCGATGCCGACGCGCAGCGGCGGCGGCAAGGGCATGCTCATCCTCGTGGTGCTGCTCGTGCTCGGCGCCGCCGCGACGACCGTGTTCTTCGTGATGAAGCCGAAGGCGACCGTGACGCCGCCGCCACCGCCCGAGTCGGTCGCCGCTGGCACGGCCGCGCCCGAGACCAAGGTCGAGACGCCGCCGCCCGACACCAAGGTCGAGACGCCGCCGCCCGACACCAAGGTCGAGACGCCGCCGCCCGACACCAAGGTCGAGACGCCGCCCGACACCAAGGTCGAGACGCCGCCGCCCGACCCCAAGGACGACAAGAAAGACGACCCCAAGAAGCCGACGCCCAAGCCGAAGGAGCTGATCAGCGACGCCGACGTCCCCGGTCTGCGCCTGCCCGGCAAGATGCTGTGGGAGAAGGCCAAGCAGTACTGCGACGACTCGCGCGAGGCCGGGCTCAAGACCTGGCGTCTGCCGAAGAGCGGCGAGGTGCTCAAGTTCCGCAAGAACCCCAAGCTCGCCAACCGCAAGGTGTGGACCAGCGAGATGAGCGCGGGGCGAGTGAAGGTCGTCGACACCAACACCGGCGCGGTCGAAGAGGTCGCCGCCAACACGCCGAAGATCGACGTCACCTGCGTGGCGCTCAAGTAACTCGCGGTGCAGGCGCGCGCAGGCGCGCCCAGGCGTGTGTTAGGCTGCCGGCCATGTCTTGGCAGAACTTCGTCCGCCTCACCCTTCTCCCTTGCGTCACGCTGCTCGCGTGCGGTGACGACGGCAACGCCACCGACTCGACCGCCTCGACGTCCGCCGGCCCCACCACCGACGGCACCGGCACCACCGACACCACGGCGACGACGGGCACGAGCACCGACGGCACCTCGACCACGGTCACGCCGACCACCGCCGGGCCGACCACCGAGACCCCGCCGACCTCGACGACCGTCGACGACCCGACCACCGACGGCACCTCGACGACCACCGGCGAGCCCGTGTGTCCCTACACGCCGGTCGCCGGTCGCCCCGGCTTCACGCTCGAGGTCGTCGCCAACGGCTTCGACCGCCCGCTGATGGTCCGCGCCGACCCCCGCGACCCCGCGCGCCTGTTCGTGCTCGAGCAGGGCGGTCGCATCAAGATCCTCGAGCCCGGCGAGACTTCCGCGCCGGACGCCAACTTCCTCGACATCGACGTCAAGAACAAGAACCCGAGCCAGATCGGCCCCGAGCAGGGCCTGCTCGGCTTCGATTTCCACCCCAACTTCCCCGACGACCCGCGGATCTACGTCAACTACAACCCGGGCATGTGGCAGGGCCCCGGGCCGACCTACGTGTCCGAGTTCAAGCTCGACGCCAACGACCCCGACAAGGTCGACCCGGCGTCCGAGCGGATCGTCATCGCCATCTCGCAGCCGGCCAGCAACCACAACGGCGGCATGATCGAGTTCGGTCCCGACGGCATGCTCTACATCGGCATGGGCGACGGCGGCGGCGGCGACGACCAGTTCGACACCGGTCGCGACAAGCTGTCGCTGCACGCCAAGATCCTGCGCATCGACGTCGAGCCCGACGGCACGCCCGACATGAACGAGCCGTGCGGCCAGTGCGAGCTGCTCGACGGCTTCGACTACACGATCCCGGCCGACAACCCGTTCGTGAACGACCCCGAGTTCGCGCCGGAGGTCTACGCGTGGGGCTTCCGCAACCCGTGGCGCTTCAACTTCGACGAGGACGGCACGCTCTACGCCGCCGATGTCGGCCAGAACCAGTGGGAGGAGGTCAGCGTGGTCGCCGGCGGCGCCGACTACGGCTGGAGCCTGATGGAGGGCAACCACTGCTTCAACGGCGGCTGTGACGACGGCAAGGGCGTCAACGAGGTCAACGACCAGGGCATGACCACCCCGATCGCCGAGTACAACCACGGCGAGGGTTGCTCGATCACCGGCGGCACCGTCTATCGCAGCTGCGAAGTGCCCGAGTGGGACGGCACTTACTTCTACGGCGACTACTGCTCCGGCGGCATCTACGGCCTCAACTGGGACGGCACCGCCGTCGAGCTGCTCGGCATGGTCGCCAGCCAGGAGGACCGCGTGCTCGGCTCGGGCAGCAACGGCTTCGGCGACGTGCTGTTCACGGTCGTCGAGCTCGACGCGTTCAACGCCCCCGTCGACGGCAAGATCCTGCGGGTCGCCCCGCAGTGAACCCGCAGTGAAGACCAACGCCGCCAGGATCCTCGACAACCTCGGCATCGACTACGAGCTCCGCCCGTACCCCGTCGATGCCGAGCACCTCAAGGCGGCCGAGGTCGCGGCTCTGGTCGGCCTGCCGCCCGAGCAGGTGTTCAAGACGCTCATCGCCCGCGGCGACCGCAACGGGGTGTGCCTCGCGGTCGTGCCGGGCGACGGCCACCTCGACCTCAAGGCGCTCGCGCGCGCCAGCGGCGACCGACGCATCGAGCTGGTCGCCCTGCGCGAGGTGACGCCGCTGACCGGCTACGTGCGCGGCGGCGTCACGGCCCTGGCCGGCAAGAAGGACTACCCGGTGTACCTCGACGAGACGGCGATCCTGTTCGAGCAGATCGCCGTGTCGGCGGGCACGCGCGGGCTTCAGATCGTGCTGCACCCCGACGGCTACGTGCGCGCGACCCGGGCCACGCTCTGTCCGCTCGTACAGGCCCCTTGAGACATGCTCAAGAGGACATGCCCGATCGGGCATGTCCGTCCGACCAGGCTCAATCGTCGAGCGCGCCGGCCTCGATCCACGCGCGCAGCTTGGCGACCAGCGGATCGGGCAGCAGCGTCGGGGCGTTGAACGGCATGTGCCGCACGACCGCGCCCTCGCCGTTCTGCGGCTCGCACTCGGCGACCAGCCGGTACAGCCAGCTCGCCTGCGGGTCGCCGGGGGTGACGAGCGCGTCGGGCGTGTCGGCGGCGACGTCGTGGTTGAGGAGGCGGTCGGCCAGGCCGTCCGCGGTCTGCAGGTCGAGGCCGGCCGCCGGCGCGCCGTCGTCGTGGCACGACGAGAAGGTGCAGCTCGGGGTGAAGATCGAGTCGCGCACGCTGGTCAGCGTGACCGGTGCATCGGGCGCGGCCGTCGGCGCGCTGTCGAAGCAGCTCTTGGTCGGCTCGAGGTCGACGTCGCCCGGGTCGGCCGGCGGCACGTAGAGCGGCCGGGCGAGCTCCTCCGGCGCCGGCGGGCCCTGGGCCGGGTTCTTGAACAGGGCGTAGTTGTCGCACTCGGCCTCGTGCATCACCTTGCCGTCGTCGACGCCGACCAGCTGCGAGTTCTGGCTGACGCGCGACTCGATCATCACCCGGGCGTCGATGAGCCCGAGCATCATGCACATCTCCTGGTCGCCGATGCCGTAGCCGACCTCCTTGTTGAGCCAGTTGTTGAAGCCGCAGGAGAAGCGCAGGCCGTCGGCGTCGGAGAGGTCGACCGGCGGGTCGAACGCGGCCCCGTTGGCGCCGCCGTTGAAGCCGTCGAGCTGGAACAGGACCTCGCCGTCGCGCGAACCACCCATCACCTGCAGGCCGAAGAACTCGCCGAGGTAGTGGTAGTGCGGCAGCACGTAGTAGAGCTTGACGTCGAGCGGCTTGCCGGTCGCCTTCTCGACGTCGTGGCGGAACGAGCAGTTGCCGGTGAAGCGGCTGTGCTTGCCCGCGGGGATCGCCAGGTCGCGGTAGTCGAGGTGCATCGCCGCGAGCACGGCCTCGATGTCGCGCGGGTGGATGATGTCGAGCGCCATGCGCAGCTCGGAGTCGAGGTCGGTGCTGCCGAGGTTGAGCAGGTGGACGCCGGCGACGATCTTGTGCCGCGCGGGGATCTTGATGACCGCGCCCGCCGGCAGTTGCATGGCCTCCTGGCGCGACTGGGTCGACTGGGCGAACAGCACCGTGCCCTCGACCGCGGCGGTGATCTCGTTGTACTCGCGCGAGCTGCAGTCCCAGAACCCGTCCTCGCCGGCGAACACCTCCTCCGGCACCGCGAACCAGTTGCTGTGGTGAAACCCGCCGTCGTTGACCAGCGTCACCGCGTTGACGTAGATCGGCTCGTCGTTGTGCAGCGTCCACTGCACGCACGGCTCGATCTCGAGGTACGGCGTCATCAAGTAGTTGCCGAAGCTGTGGACCACCGAGGCGACCTCGGTCCCGGGCTCGCCGGTGGTCGGCGCGGTCGTGGCGGAAGCCCCGGTCGTCGCGGCCTCGGTGGTGGCGACGCCGGTGGTCGTGCCCTCGCTGTCCGAAGAGCCAGATCCGGGGCAGGCGCACGCGAGGGCGAGGACGGAGACGAGCGAGCGATGGGCCATGGCGTTACTCAATTATTCTCGGCGCCGGCGTTGATCCACGCGCGGATCAGCGCGACGGTGCCGTCGGTCAGCAGGGTGGGCGCGTTGTAGGGCATGTGGCGGACGGCCCGGCCGTCGCTGTCGGTCGGGTCACAGCGCGAGACGATCTGGTACAGCCAGCTGCCCTCGGCGTCGCCGGGCGCGACCAGCGGGGCCTCGACGCGGGCCGCGACTTTGTGCGCGAGCAAGCGCTCGTGGAGCCCCGGCGACTGCAAATCGAGGCCCGCGGCCGGCTGCTTGGCGTCGTGGCACGACGAGAACACGCAGCCCGGGGCGAAGATGGCGCTGTGGAGGCGCTGCAGGCTCGGCGGGCCCTTCGCGGGCACCGTCGCGTCGGCGTCGACGCACTGCTTCTGCGGCTCGAGGTCGACGTCGCCGGGGTCGCCCGGCGGGACGTACAGCGGCGCGGCCTGCTCCTCGGCGGTCGGCTCGGTCTGGGCGCCGTTCTCGGGGAAGGCGAGCACCTGGCACGGGCCCTCGTGGAGCAGCACGTCGCCCTCGACGCCGACCGGCTTCGAGCCGGTGAGCACGCTGATGTCCATGATCGCCCGGCTGTCGGCGAGGCCGAGCATGACGCACATCTCCTGGTCGCCGATGCCCCAGCCGATCGGGACGTCGCGCCAGTTGTCGAAGCCGCACGAGAAGCGCAGGCCCTCGCTGCCGCCGAGGTCGAGCGGCGGGTCGAACGCTTTGCCGCCGGCGTCGGCGTTGAAGCCGGTCTTCTCGAACACGACCCGGCTGTCGCCGTCGGCGTCGAACGTCTCGAGGCGGAAGTAGTCGCCGAGGTAATGGGTGTGCGGCAGGACGTGGTAGAGCTTGAGGTCGAACTCGCCGGCGACGGCGCCGAGGTAGGGCCCACGCAGCTTGCAGGCGCCGGTGAAGCGGCTGCGGCGCTCGGGCGGGATCTCGAGGTCGAAGTAGGACAGGCGGAACGGCGCGACCAGGACCTCGACGTCGCGCGGGTGGATGATGTCGAGGGCCATGCGCAGCTCGGTCTCGACGGCGACGCTGGCGAGGTTGAGGAGGTGGACGCCGGCGATGATCTTGTGCCGCGGGGGGATCTTGATGACGACGCCCGGGGGCAGCTGCTGGACTTCGCTGCGCGACTGGGTCGACTGGGCGAACACGACGGTGCCCGAGAGCGCGGCGTCGAGCTCGGTGTAGCCGCGGTCGGAGCAGCGGAAGAAACCATCTTCACCGGCGAATTTGTCCTCGGGGACCGTCAGCCAGTTGCTGTGGTGGAAGCCGCCGTCGTTGACCATGGTGACGGCGTTGACGTAGAGCGGCTGGTCGTTGTGGAGCGTCCACTGCACGCACGGCTCGGTCTCCTCGAAGGGGGCGAGGGTCGTCAGGCCGAAGGTGTGCACCAGCGTGGCCCGCGAGCCGTCGTCGGGCGCGCCCGTGCTGGTGCCGCTGGTGGCCTCGGTCGCGGCCGGGTTCTCGGATGTCCGACAGGACAGGTTCGCAGCGACGAACCCCGCCGCGGCCGTGCGCGCCAGCGCATGCATGTACATCGCCTCCGAGGCCGGCCACGGCCGCCCCACCTCAAATTATCATCGCCCCCGCCGCCTCGCTACGAAGACCTGCGGGCGCCCGCCTGCGCCGCCAACACCGCGTCGATCGCTGCCTCCAGGCGCGGCACCACCAGCGCCTCGAAGCGGGCCTGCACCGCGGGCTCGCCGAAGCACCAGTAGGCCACCAGGGCCTCGAGGCCGGTCGCCGCGCGGTAAGCCCGCACGTCCCGTACGCCGCGTCCGGAGGCCTTCAGATTGACGTTACGCCCGCGCCGCACGACGCCGGCCTCGTCCGCGTCGAGCTCGGACTCGATGGCCGCGAGCAGCTCGGCCTGGGCCTCGGCGCAGACGATGCGGGCCTTCATGGCGTGGAGCCGGTCGGTCGGATAGTCGCCGCGCCGCGCCAGCCGGAGCCGAACCTCTCGCTCGAACTCGGCGTCGCCGAGCCAGGCGAGGGTCCGGATCGATCTGCCCCGCAGGTCCATGATGCGGCGCAGGATAGTCCAGCACCGCGCACGTCCGCGCGTGAGCCGGTGCACGCGCGCCCGGCAGGTCGGCGTCGGTGCCGCTGCCGTCCGGCGCTATGCTCCCGCGGTCCATGGCCGAGCGCCCCCGCTTTTCCTCCCGCTATCTGGCGTACGCGCTCGCGGTCGTGTTCTTCGCCAACTTCCTCAACTACGCCGACCGTCAGGTGGTGAGCGCGCTCGAGGTCGAGATCAAGAGCGCCTTCGCCATGACCAAGGCGGAGTTCGGCATGCTGTGGTCGGCCTTCACGCTCGGCTACATGGTGTTCGCGCCGCTGATCGGCTACTGGGCCGGGCGCTACCGCCGGACCATGATCTTCGCCGCGTGCGTGTTCATCTGGTCGCTGGCGACGATCGGCTCGGGCATGGCGACCGGCAAGACCGGGCTGTTCGTGTCGCGCTTCTTGATCGGCGTCGGCGAGGCCGGCTGCCTGGTCATCGGCCCGACGCTGGTCGCGGATTACTTCTCCGACCAGGTCCGCGGCCGCGCGCTGGCGCTGTTCTTCCTCGGCATGCCGCTCGGCGGGACCGCCGGTTACCTGATCGGCGGGCTCGTCACCCACTACTCCGGCAGCTGGCAGAACGCGTTTTACGTGGCCGGCGCGCCCGGGCTGGTGGTCGCGGTCCTGATCGCGCTGCTGGCCGAGCCGCCCCGCCCCGGGTCCTCGGGGACAGGTCCCGAAGAACATGTCCAGGGGGCCAGGTCGTACCTGGCCCTGCTGCGCAACAAGACGCTGATGCTGATCATCCTCGCGCAGGCGTTCGCGGTGATGATCCTGGTGCCGGTCCTCCACTACAGCATCGAGTTCTTCCAGAAGGAGCGCGGCATGACCAAGGTCGAGGCCTCGCTGGCGCTCGGGGTGATCGGCCTGGTCGGCGGCCTCATCGGCTCGGGCCTGGCCGGCCTGCTCGGCGACCGCCTGGCCCGCCGCAGCCGCGGGGCCTACGCGCTGCTGGCCGGCATCGCCTACGCGCTGGCGCTGCCGGCCTTCTTCATCGGCTTCTCCGTGGAGAGCCGGGCGATCTTCCTGCCGGCCCTGGGCGTCGGCGCGACCTGCCTGTTCGTCTGCATGCCCGCGGTCAACACCCAGATCGCCAACGTCGTGCCCGGCGCGCAGCGAGCGATGGCCTACGCGCTGGCGGTGTTCATCCTCCACTTCCTCGGCGACATGGCGGCCCCGCCGCTGTTCGGCCAGGTCGCCGACGTGTACGGCGCGCAGCAGACGTTCCTCGTCACGTCGTCGACGCTGATCCTCGCGGCGGCGTGCTGCTTCCTCGCGGTGCGCACCGCCGAGAAGGACATCAAGAAGTTCGTCGAAGGCCAGCCGTAGCGCGGGCCGCGGAGACTTCGCTGCCCACAAGGACATGTCCATATGTCCTTGTGGGCCTCGGGCCGGGCGTGGGCGCTGGACTGGCTCCTGCGCCCGCACGGGCCCCCGCAGTGTCCGTCCCTCGGCTATCTACTTCGCGCGGTCTGCTGCGCGTCTCTCGAGGCTAGCGACCACGCGTGGCCGCGACAAGGTGTCGCCGGACCTCACGTGGCCTTTGCGACAGCCGACCTATCCGTCGTAGCTCTCGTCACCGATGGTGGCTTTGAGCGCACCCGTCGCGGCGTCGTACACCTCGACGGAGCTCATGCGCACCAGGAAGACATGGTTCGCCGTGGCCTCGATGCCGCGCAACCAGTCGACCGCGAAGATGCTGCGGAGCTTGTTGTCCCACAGGCGATCGCCGGTTTTGGCGTCGAAGCCGACGAGGTGCCAGTGTTCGGAGCCCTCGCCGTAGGTGGCGAAGTAGCGGCCCCCGGCCATGATGTCCTGCTCGTTGTCGCGCTCGCGCACCGAGGCGAGGTCGACCGCGGGCACGGGGCTCTTCCAGCGGACGGCGCGGTTGGCCGGGTCGAAGCCGAACGCCATCGGGTAGGCGGTGCCCGGCGACTTGACGCCGCGCGCGACCCCGAGGTCGTCGCCCAGGTGCACGCCGGAGACCTCGATGCCCTCGACCTTGGGCGCGCGACGCAGCCGCTCGCTGGTCGTCAGCGCCGGGTCGCCGCCGCGCGGGCTCCACCCGCCCTGCTTGTCGCACGAGCCCGGCAGCTTCTCGTCCTTGAGGGCCGGCGTGGCCGGGTCGACCAGGAACTGGCGGCGGTCGACCAGCGCGAGGTAGAGCCGCGGCTTCTCACCTGTCTTTTCGGCCAGGCAGAAACGATCGGCGCGATCGGTCAGCGCGATGTCCTGCACCGGCTTGCCGTCGGCGAGCTCGTACACCTTGAGCTTGCCGCGGAAGTCGGTCATGAGCAGCCGCTCGTCGACGACGCTGAAGAAGGTCGCGCGGTAGGCCTCGCCGTAGCTGCCGAACGGGCCGACGCGGTAGCGCAGGGCCCCGGTCTCGGCCGCGAACACGCCGACGTGGAGTTGGTCGTCGGGGCGCACGCGCAGGCGGCCGATCACGTGCTCCTTGCCGTCGATGGGCACGACGATCGCCCGGCCGCCGACCTCGTCCCACATGAAGTCGGCCGTGTTGCGCATCGGGTCGGCCTTGACCGGCGGACCGCCGACCGTCGGCGCCTCGGCGGGCGCGCTCGGGGTGCCCGGCACGAGCGCCTGCAGATACGGGGTCGAGGTCGCGGGCGCCATCATCAGGTACCCGGCGGCGCCGCCGATCGCCACCATCGTCGCCACGCCGGTGACCAGCGCGCCCACGACCTTGGGCTGCGCGCCGGCGTGGACGTTGTGCGGCCGCACGGCCTGGATGTTGGGCAGCGCGCCGGCCTGGGCGTTGTGCGGCTGCACGACGGTGGCGCGCGGCAGCTGGAAGGAGGCGCCGCAGTACTGGCAGCGAGCGCTGCGCTTGCTGTCGTCGGGCTGCAGCTTGGCGCCGCAGTTGGGGCAGTCGAGGCTGATGACGGCCATGCGCAGGGACGGTACTACGACTCGCCGCGCGGGGGCGCACTCGAGGCCGTTCCGCCGTCGCCCAGGGCCTCGTGGATCCGCTGCGCCAGCGCTGCGCCGACACCTTTCACCTCGGTGAGGCGCGCCGGCGCCGCGGCGCGGATCTCCGCGACCGTGCCGAAGTGCTGGATCAGCGCCTTCTTCAGCGAAGGGCCGACGCCCGGGATGTCGTCGAGCGCGCTGTGCAGCGCTCGTTTGCCGCGGCGCTTGCGGTGGTGCGTGATGGCGAAGCGGTGGGCCTCGTCGCGGATCTGCGTCATCAAGTACAGCTCGGAGCTGCCGGGGCGCAGGCGGATCGCGTCCTTGGCTCCGGGTACGAACACGCGTTCCGGTTTGACCTCCCACTCCTCGGGCTCGTCGTCGGGCGTGCGCACCACGTAGTCCTGGTAGCTCTGGCCTGGCCGCTGCGACGCGTCGTCGTCGGGCTCCGCCGGCGCGGGCGCGTCCTCGGCCTTGAGCGAGCTCTCGGCGTCGATCCCGGCCGTGGCGTCGGCGTAGGTCTTGAACGTGCGCAGCCGCTGCAGCGCCGCCTTGCCGCGCCCGAGGCCCTGGCGCCGCTCCTTGGCCAGCGAGACGACGTCGACCCCGCCCTCGCCGATCGGGACCCCGAGGTCGTTCAGCGCCGCGATCACCCGCCCGAGCTGGCCCTTGCCGCCGTCGATCACCAGCAGGTCGGGCAGCGCCCAGGTGTTCTCGACGACCTCGTCGGCCGCGCCGATCGCGACCTCGGCCTCGGCCTCGGTCGAATCATCTGTCTCTTCGGACATGTCCTCGCCGACATTCGCGCGCTTGAGCCGGCGGCCGAGCACCTCGTACATGCTGCGGAAGTCGTCGTTCTGGCGGTCGCCCTGGGCCAGGCCGCCCAGGCCCCGGATCTTGAAGCTGCGGTAGCGCCGCTTGGCGGCCGCGCCGTCGACGAACACCACCATCGAGGCGACCGTGTCCTGGCCCTGGATGTGGCTGATGTCGTAGCACTCGATCACCCGCGGCAGGCGCGACAGGCCGAGGCGCTGCTGCAGGGTGCGCAGGGCCTGCTCGCTGTCCTCGGCGCGGTTGCGGCGCGAGTTGAAGTTGGAGGCGGCGTTGCGCTGGGCCAGGATCGAGAGCTTCTTGCGGTCGCCGCGCTCGGGCACCAGCAGCGCGACCTTGCGGCCGCTGTGCTCGCGCAGCCACGACTTGAGCGGCGCCTCGTCGTCGTCGAGCAGCTCGGACGGCAGGAGCACCTCGTCGGGGATCGTCGGCGCGTCGTCGTAGTAGGCGACGAGGAAGCTGCCGAGCACGTCTGGGTCGGGCAGCTCCATGCCGCGGGCCGAGAACGTGCGCGTACCCATCAGCTTGCCCTGGCGCACGTGCATGACCACGAACTCGACCTGGCCGCCCTCGCGGTACATGCCGACGACGTCCTGGTCGAGCGTGACCGAGCCGACCACCTGCTGCCGCTCGAGGCTGGTGCTGATCGCCGAGAGCTGGTCGCGCAGGCGGGCCGCCGTCTCGAACTCGAGCGCGCCGGCGGCGTCCTCCATCTGCGTGGTGAGGCCGGCGACCAGCTCCTTGTGGCGGCCCTCGAGGAACAGGCCGACGCCCTTGACCTGCTGGCCGTAGGCGTCGCGGTCGACCGGATAGACGCACGGCGCCGGGCAGCGGCCGATCTGGTGCTGCAGGCACGGGCGCTTGCGGTGCGTCAGGGTGTAGTCGGTGCAGGTGCGCAGCTTGAAGTAGCGGTTGACGACCTTCAGCGTGTGGCGGGCGCTCTGGGCCGAGTGATACGGGCCGAAGTAGCGGGCGCCGTCCTGACGCATGCGCCGGACCAGCTCGAGCCGCGGCCATTTGGCCTTGGGGTCGAGGCGCAGGACCAGGAACTGCTTGTCGTCGCGCAGCTTGACGTTGAAGCGCGGCTTGTACTTCTTGATGAGATTATTCTCGAGCAGCAGCGCCTCCTTGTCGTTGGAGGTCACCACCGTCTCGATGTCGCCGAGCGTGTGCGCCAGGTACGGCACGAACAGCCGCGGGTCGGTGCCGTTGAAGTACTGGCGCACGCGCGCGCGCAGCCGCTTGGCCTTGCCGACGTAGACCACGTCGCCCTTGCGGTCGCGCATGATGTAGACGCCGGGCAGGTCGGGCAGGCGCTCGACGATCTCCGCCAGCTCCTCGGCCGTGCCGGCGCGCGGCTGCCACACCGCGTCGGCCTGGATCGCCGCCAGCGCCTCGGTCTTGGCCGAACCGGCGAACCGGCCCGGCGCGTCGAGGTCGGCGGCGCCGCCGTCGGCGACCTCGAAGCTCTCGAGCACGTCCTCGGTCTCCGGCGCGTACGCCTCGGTCGAGGGCGGCTTCGGGGCGTCGTCCGGATATGGCTTTTGGGACATGCCCTCGGGGACATGTCCTGAAGCGCCGGCCGCCGATGCCTTGCGGCCGCCCCGGGACGGCCTCGCGGGCGCCGGCTGGGAGGCGCTCGCGGGCGCCGGCTGGGGGGCGCTCGCGGGCGCCGGCCCGGAGGCGCTCGCGGGCGCCGGCCCGGCGCTCGCGGGCTCCGCGGCGTCTTCGACATGTGTCCCCGGGGACATGCCCTCAGGGGCATGTCCCGAAGGACTGGTCACAGCGGAGGCGGCGGGCGGCGCAGCGGGCGGGGCTTCGGGGCTATTCGGGGGTCGTCCTTGACGCGCGGCCATGGGCCATCTCAGCCGAAGAGGTGCGAGAACAGGTCGTTGCGGATCGTGACCCAGAGGATGAGGCCGAGCAGGGCCAGCATGCCGATGCCGTGCACGGTCTCCTCGATGCGCGGGGTGACGCGCCGGCGGGTCACGGCCTCCCACAGCAGGAACACGAAGCGGCCGCCGTCGAGGGCCGGCAGCGGGAGCAGGTTGAACAGGCCGAGCAGGGTGCTCATCTTGATGGCGATCTCGAGGAAGGCCTCGACGCCGCGCTCGGCCGACTTGGCGATTTCGCGGACGATGCCGACGGGGCCGCTCATCTTGCCCTCGATGCGGCCGGTGACCCACTTGCCGAGCGCGTCGAGCTGGAAGGCGCTGAACTTGATCGGGAACAGGACGGCGGTCTTGGCGGCGACGCCGACCGGGTGAGTCTCGCGGGTGACCTCGCCGGGCGACATCTGGATGCCGATCTTGCCCTCGGCGGTCAGCGGCAACTGCAGCGCGACCTCCTGGCCGTCGCGGCGCACGACCGTCTCGACGGTCTCGCCCTTGTGCGCGGCGGTGGTGGCGAGGATCTTGTCCTGGGTGCCGCGGCCGGTGATGTCGTCGCCGGCGATCTTGACCAGCTCGTCGCCGGCCAGGAGGCCCGCGGTCTGGGCCGCCGGCTCGATCACGTTGTCGACCCGCATCGACAGCGGGACCTCGTTGCCGACCATCGTCAACGCGACGAAGCCGAGCACCATCGCGGTGAGATAGTTGGCGAGCGGGCCGCCGAGGATGGCGAGCATGCGGGCCCAGATCGGGCGATTGCGATAGAGCGTGGGATCGTTGGGGTCGTGCTCGGGGACCTCGCCGGGGCGCCCGCCCTCGGCCACCGCGATCGAGGGGGCGTCGTCCGCCTCCATGCCGACGATGTGGACATAAGCGCCGAACGGGATGGCGCTGAGGACGAACTCGGTGCCGCGCCACACGCCCAGCCGCGCGACCACCGGACCGATGCCGAACACGCTGAAGCGGTCGACCTTCATGCCGGTCGCGACGGCGCAGATGTAGTGCCCGAACTCGTGAACGATGATTAAAAGCGAGAGCGCGACGATCGCGAGGAGGGTGGCCACCGCGGGACTATAGCAGCGGGCGAGCTCAGGTCCCGAGCGGGCGGTCGAGCTGGCTCAAACCGACCCAGCCGAGGCGCTTGCGCACGAACAGCGCGGCGCGTTCGGCGACGCCGCGGTCGGGCGCGGGGCTCCACGCCGCCCGCTGGCCGCGAGCTGCCAGCTCGTGTTCGACGGCCTGCTGGGCCGAAACGAGCCCGCCGGCCAGGTTGCCGAGCACCTGCGCGCCGAGCCGGGCCTCGACCGCGAGGATCTCCCCCGGCACGAGCGCGGCTCGCTTGCCGCTCTCGAGCTGATTCAAACCCCAGGTCATGAGCTGGGGGTCGACGACGCGGTCGACCAGCAACCACCGCTCGCCGCGGGCCGCCCGCGCCGCCTCGATCACGGCCATGCCCTGACGCACGTCCTGGAGGATCCGCAGCTCGGGCTGGCGCGCGTGCAGGACGCTGAGCAGGCTGAGCGTGTTGTCGACGGAGGTCTGGTCGACCGCCAACACCTCGAACGGCTTGGCCTTGGCCCCGAGGCCCCGCACGGCCTCCACCGAACGCCGCACCATCTGGGTCACGGCCGGTTCACGGTTCCGCAGCAAGAGGATGACGCTGAGCGACAATTGCATGGCGGCGTGCGTGGGGGAGTACTCCCTCACTATGCCCGGTAATAGTAGCGAACGCCGCTCATCGTCAACTAATCACCGTCTGACGGCCGGAGCGCCCGAGGACGGCTGAGGGAATTCCGCATCTCCACTCGAAGGCTCGGGCCGTCCTCCGAGCCAAGTGACGGCCCGCGCCGCGACGATCTCGGCGGCCTCGACCGTGGCAAGGCACCGTGCGCAAGCTCAAGCGCTCGGCGGCCCTTCGCAGCCACGCCCTGAGGGACCGCGCACAGAGCGACTCGGGGGCCCGATTATTTTCGCCGGGCCTGCAAAGCAGCAGCCGCTGCGAGCGACCTCCCCGCGGGGGCAGTTTCGCGTATCATCCGCGCGCCGCTCGTGAATGCCCCTCACGGGCTCGCGCGACCACAAAGAAGAACCAGAGCATTCTCATGGCTGGCGTCAATAAAGCCATCGTCCTCGGCCGCCTCGGCCGCGACCCGGAGCTTCGGTACATGCAGAACGGGCAGCCGGTCTGCAAGCTCAACGTCGCTACTTCGCGCAAGTACCAGAACAAGAACAACGAGATGGTCGAGGAGACCGAGTGGCACCGGATCACGGTGTGGGGCAAGCAGGCCGAGCACTGCAACAACTTCCTCACCAAGGGCCGCGAGGTCTACGTCGAAGGCCGCCTGCGCACCTCCTCGTACGAGAAAGAGGGCCAGAAGCACTACACGACCGAGATCGTGGCCGACACGGTGCAGTTCATCGGCGGCCGCGGTGAAGGCGGCGGCGGTGGTGCCGAAGGCGGCGGCGCCGGGGGTGGTAGCGGCTACAGTGGCGGCGGCGGCGGTGGGAGCCGCGGCGGCGGCGGCGGTGGCGGCTACAACCGCGGCGGCGCTGGTGGCGGTGCCGCTGGCGGCAGTCGCGGCGGCGGCGGTGGTGGCTACAACCGCGGCGGTGGCGGTGGTGGCGGCTTCGGCGGTGGCGGCGGCGGCTTCGAAGACGACGGCAGCGGCGGCGGTGGTGCTGGTGGCGGCGGCAGCGAGCCGTACGACAACAACTACATGCCGTCCGACCCGGGCGACGACGACATCCCGTTCTGAGGCCCGCACCCGGGTCTCGTAGGTCCGAGGGCCTGGCGTGAGGGACATGTCCCACGCGCCAGGGCCTTTGGGACATGTCTAGAAAGACCGCTGGCTTCGGGCGCCGTGCGTGAGCTGGCGCGCAGTCGCGCCAGGCTCGATGATCGGACCTGCCCCGCGGGACAGCCGAGCTCAGGGCAGCACGGTCAGGCGGCGCGGGCCCGGCTTGGCCGGCTGGGGCAGGTCGGGCACGGCGACCTCGTCGGGCTCGCCGCGCGCGTGCAGGCGCGCGTCGAGCAGGTGCGACGGCGCCACGTTCTTGAGCGCGCTCAGCATCACCGAGCGGACGTCGGGGTTGTCTTGCTCGAGCTGGGTGATGAGCGCCGACATCTTGTCGCGGCGGAGGTTGTCCTGCGAGCCGCACAGGTTGCACGGCAAGATCGGGTAGCCGGCCGCAGCTGCGTGGGCGGCGATGTCGGCCTCGGCGCACTCGACGAGCGGGCGGATCACGCGGAAGCGGCCGTCGTCGGTGGTGTAGCCGGCGGGCATCGCCTGCAGGCGGCCGGCGTAGAACAGGTTGAGCAGCAGCGTCTCGAGGCTGTCGTCGCGGTGGTGGCCGAGGGCGATCTTGTTGCAGCCGAGCCGCTCCGCCGCGGTGTAGAGGATCCCCCGCCGCAGCCGCGAGCACATCGAGCAGAACGCCTTGCCCGCGGGCGTGTGGGCCACCACCGGCGTGTACGTGTCCTCGCGCAAGATCTCGAAGGGCGCCCCGAAGCGCTCGAGCCAGCGGCGCAGCGGCGCCCCGTCGTAGCCGGGCTGGACCTGGTCGAGGTGCACCGCCACCACGTCGAAGCGGAACGGCGCCCGCGCCCGCGCCTCCCACAGCAGGTCGAGCAGCGTATAGCTGTCCTTGCCGCCGGACACCGCCACCATCACGCGGTCGCCGGCGCCGATCAGGTCGTAGCTGGCGATCGTCTTGACCATCGCGCGCGCGAGCGTGCGCCGCTGCGGGGAGCGGCCGCCCGGGGCGAGGAAGTTGTCGTTCGAGTCGGTCACGAGCCGATGATGGTGAGGGTGAGGCGGCGCCGGTGACCGGCGTGGCGGTGCTCCCAGAGATAGATGCCCTGCCAGGTGCCGAGCGCGCAGCGGCCGGCCTGCACGGGGATCGACAGCGAGGTCTGGGTCAGCGCGCTGCGGACGTGGGCCGGCATGTCGTCGGGGCCCTCGGCGTCGTGGCGGAACAGCGGGTCGCCGTCGGGCGCGAGGCGGTGGAACAGGCGCTCGAGGTCGCGGTGGACCTCGGGGTCGGCGTTCTCGGTGATCAGCAGCGAGGCGCTGGTGTGGTGGATGAACACGGTGACGAGGCCGTGGCGCAGCTTGCTGTCGCGCACGAACGCCTGCACCTCGGCGGTGACGTCGACGAGGCCGCGGCCGCGAGTGGCGACCTCGAGCTCGTGGGACTCGAGCGACAGCGTCATTTCTGGTGGTTCGCCTTCCACTCGGCGTAGGTCATGCCGTAGACGATCTCGCGCGCCTCGTCCTGGGTCAGCGGGATGCTCCGCTCCGCTGCGGCCTCCTGGTACCAGCGCGACAGGCAGTTGCGGCAGAACCCCGCCAGGTTCATCAGGTCGAGGTTCTGCACGTCGGTCCGCTCGCGCAGGTGCGCCACCAGGCTGCGGAACGCGGCCGCCTCGAGTTGCTCGGTCTGCTCCGGGGTCAAGCGCTCGCTCGTCATGACATGTCCTCTCGTACAGGGTTCTTCGTGCATGTCCTGGCGGCCATGTCGTAAAGAACACAGCGCAACGGCCAGGCGCGCAGGGGCCTAGAAGAAGATGCCGTTCACGAGGGTCAGCGGCTCGTGGCGCAAGGTCCGCCAGGTGAAGTCGAGCAGCACCCGGTCGAAGTTGTCGCGCGGGTGAGCGGCGAACACGGCGGCCACCGGGGCCTTCGGCAGGCCGAAGCGCAGCAGCCCGTGGGTGTGCTCGATCTGGACCGCGCGGCGGAACGCGTCCGCCTGCGGCGACAGGTTCGGCACCGGCAGCAGGCGGTGGTTGTAGACCAGGCACTCGTCGACCACGTCTTGCGCGGCCGTGAGACGGAAGCCGGCCATCTCGCGCTCGAACAGGCTGCGGCTGCGCTCGAGGTAGGTGCGGCCGGTGTCACCACGGCTGACGATCCCGAGGTCGTGGCACATGGCGATCGCGTAGGCGAGGTCGCGCGCGAGCGGGGTGCCCTCCTTCGCCAGCAGCATCTCGGTGAACAGGAACAGGCGCCGGCAGTGGTTGCGGAAGCCGTCGCCGTCGTAGGGGCTCGTGGCCTCGAAGACCTCCTCCGCGTGGGCGGCGAGCGGGCTCGTGGGCAACGAGGGGGCGGCCGGGGCGGTGAGGGTCTCGGTGGCGGACGCGAGCACTGGCAAAAATCTACCGCAGACCCGCGCGGGGCACGACAAAACCGACGTGAGGCACCCCCGCGCAAGGCCTGTGGCAGCGGGGCCGACGCTGGGGCAGAACGCGCGCGGAGCGGCCGCCTCAGGCCATCGGACGCACACCGAGGTCGTCGAGCAGCAGCTCGACCACGAGGCGCTGGAGCTCGATCCGCCGGGACTCCGGCAGGCCCATCCACGTCTCGACGCAGATCCCCACGCAGCCGGTGGCCTCGACGATGACCTCGGTGGACGACGTCGCGACAGGGTAGTACTGCGGGGCCCAGCGCTCGTCCTCGCCGGCGATCCGCGCGTTGAGGCGGTCGATCGTGCGGGCGATGATCGCGGGCATCGGCTCGACGCCGTAGACCAGCGTCTGCCCGAACGACGGCTTCACGTCGGGGTGGTAGCGCTTGTGGCTCTCGTGAAGGGTCGCCATCAGCGTCGGCCGCTCGGCCAGCACGAGGTCCATGAAGCGGCGGGCCAGCTGGCGCTCGCGCTCGGGCGCGTCGACGTCGCCGGGGAAGCAGCGGTTGAGGTCGAGGCCGCCGGGGGCGCTGCGCTGGCGGGCGCGATAGGCCGGCGGGTTCATCACCGGGACCACGATCAGCCGCCCGCGGCTGGGCCGCAGGTGCTCCTCGAGCATCTCTTGCAGCGCGTGCACGCCGGCGACCTCGTCGCCGTGAATGCCGGCCTGAATCAGCGCGACCGGGCCCGGCTCGGCGGCGTCGAAGACGTGGATCGGCAGCGTGGGCGAGAACCAGTGGACCCCGGGCGACAGACGCGACACCGGGCGAGGGTGCCTCACCGGCGCGCCCGGGGGCAAGAGGCCGAGGCTGTCCCGAAGGACAGGTCGCTCACGGCGGGCCGGGCAGGTCGGTCGGCGCCTCGACCCCGAGCGTGCGGCACGTGGGCGAGTTGGCGACGCCGGTGTGGTCGGGCATGGTGCCGAGGATGCGGTCGCCGAGGTGGGTGGTGACGCCCTGCCAGTAGTGCTCGTTCTTGAAGTGGTGCAGGCGGTGGTAACGCCAGATCCGGCGGTAGAACTCGCCCTGGGGCTTGTAGCCGGTGTGGGTCAGGTAGTGCGTCCACTCGTAGAGGAAGGCCATCGTCACCGAGCCGAGCACGCCGGTGAGGGCCACCTGCGGCGTGGGCGCGAGCAAGAACCACACCGCCGCGAACATCGCCAGGCCGAGCCAGCCGGCGCGCCGCGGGATGAACACCAGCTCGAGCCGCCACGGGTCGCGGTGGTGGGCGCGGTGGAACTTGGCGATCTGCAGATCGAAGGCGCGGCCGAACAGCGTGGTCGGCTTGAAGTGGAGGATGTAGACGTGGATCAGCCACTCGGCGAACGGCTGCACCGCGAGGAGGATCGGCACGACCAGCAGGTCGGCCCATCCGAAATCGCCGGCGGCCACCCGCGTGGCCACCAGCAGCGGCCACATCACCGCGAAGATCCGCGGGCTGTGGAAGGTGAAGAAGGCGCGCGCGGCCTGTCCCAGCGTGGGGTTCTTGCCGTCGCGGCCGCCCATGGGTTCGTGCTCATGGCTGGTCATCGTCGTCCTCCTCTCCAGTGGCCTGACCGTCTTCGTCGGAATTCTCGAGCACGGCGAGCAGCTGCAAGATGCCGCGCGAGCCGTGCTGCATCAGCGCCTGAGCGCTGGCCGCGGCGCCGTCGCTGTCGCGGCGGCGCACGGCGTCGGCGATCCGGCGATAGGCCGCGAGGTCGCGCAGCTCCTCGCCCATGACCTCGACCAGCGCCTCGCGCATGCCCTCGTAGCTGTGGCGCAGGCCGTTGAAGGCCAGCTGATAGGCGATGTTTTCGCTGCAGACCGTGAGCAGGTCCCAGAACTGCAGCGCCAGCACCTGCAGCGCCAGCAAGTCCTGCTCTTGCGCGGCCATGGCGGCGACCATCTCGTCGAGCTGCAGCACCTGCCCGGGGCTGCGGCGCAGGGCCGCGAGGCGGGCGATGTCGGGGGCCATCGCGGCGCGCATCTCCATCACGCTGCGCGCGACGCGGAGGTCGACCGTGCCGTCGTGGTGAAAGAGGAGGCGATCGAGGAGGTCGAGGCTGGCGGTCTGCTTGAAGTCGAGCACGCGCGTGCCGCCGCCGTGCTGAATCGAGATCAGCCCCGCCTGCGACAGCCGCTTGAGCGCCTCGCGCACGGCGCCGCGGTTGACCCGCAGCACGTCGCAAAGCGCGCGCTCGCTCGGCAGCGGCGCCCCCGGGCGCATCCGACCGTGCACGATCTCCTGGGATAGCTGCTCGAACACAGCGTCGGACAGGGACTTTCGGGCTACCGGCTTGAGGCGCATGGGCGACCTGTTGCAGTCAGCATGTCATGCCGAGATTCGATGGTCAACTGGTCATACCAGTGCAGTCGCGCCCCTGCGCGCCGGCCGCGGCATTGCCGAATCTCCCGCCGTTGCCGGACTCGGCCGACGCGAGCGGCGCGCGGCCGGTGATTCCGCGGGTGATGCGAAGAGGACGTGGGACCGGCGAAGACCTGCCTGGTCTTCGGATCATGTCCCTTACGTCATGTCTCTTCGGACTCAGGCTCGACGGCCGCGCCGACGCGCTCGATGCAGCGCCAGCGGCCGGCGATGCGGCGCTCGTGCGGCAGGTAGCGGGCCTTGTAGGCCATCGACGGGCACTCGCGGATGTACAGGCCGAGGTACAGGTAGCGGAGGCCCCAGGCGCGGCACAGCTCGAGCTGCTTCATGATCGAGAACACCCCGGGCGACAGCGGCTCGAAGTCGGGGTCGAAGTAGAAGTAGACGGCGGACAGGGCGTCCTCGGCGCGGTCGACCACGGCGACGCCGACCAGGCGGCCGTCGACGCGGTAGCGCAGCTCGAACGACTCGCAGCAGGTGTCGACGAGGAAGGCGCGGTAGCCGACCTCGTCGATGTCGTGGCCGTCGGCGTTGAGGTCGCGCTCGGCCTTGTGGCGGTTGTAGAGCGCGACCTTCTCGGGCGTCAGCTCCGGCGGCCCGATCTCGACCTCGATGCGGGACAGGCCGCGCTTGTACACGCGGCGCTGGGTCTTGTCGGCCGCGAAGCGCTCGACGTCGATGCGGATCGGCTCGCACGCCTGGCAGCTCGGGCACGACGTGCGGTAGAGCAGCACGCCCTGGCGGCGGTCGCCGACCCGCAGGCGCTCGGCGAACTCCTGCGGGGTGAGCATCCGCGTCGGTACACGCAGCGGCATGCGGGCGTCGCGGCCCTGAAGATAGGGGCAGACGGTCGCCTCGTCGTACACGAGCAGCTCCGGCGGGTCGGCCGCGAGCAAGCGAGGGCGCCAGCGCATCATCGTTCAGTATACGGGTCCTGACCGCCGCGAGGCGCGCCATCCGAGTTGTACTGGGCCGCCTGGGCACTACAATCGCCTGCCATGGCCGAGCCTGAAGTCCTGGACCCCGGCGTCTGGCGGGTCCCGTACGCGACGCCGACGCTCCCGCCGGCGACGGCGACCAATACTTTGATCGTCGGCACGCGCCGGCTGGCGGTCATCGAGCCGGCCACGCCGTTTGCCACTGAGCGGGCCGCGCTCGACGGACTGCTGGCGGAGCGAGCCGCCGCCGGCGCGGAGGTCGTGGCCGTGCTCGTCACCCACCACCACGGCGACCACGTCGGCTACGCGTTCGAGCTCGCGCGGCGGCTGGGCGCGCCGATCTACGCCCATCGCCTCACCGCGGCCCGGCTCGATTTCCCCGTCGACATCGCGCTCGAGGACGGCGAGCGGCTCGAGCTCGGCGACGGCTACGCCCTGCGAGCCCTGTTCACGCCGGGTCACGCGCCGGGCCACCTCGTGTACTGCGAGGAGCGCACGGGGATCGCCTACGCCGGTGACCTCGTCGCCGGCATCGGGACGATCCTCATCGACCCGGCCGATGGGGGGGACATGTCGGCCTACCTCGATTCGCTCGCCCGCCTGGGCGCCGAGCGACCCTCGGCCCTCGTCCCCGCCCACGGCCCCGTGATCGCGGCGCCGCAGGAGTGCCTCGAGCGCTACATCACCCATCGCAGACAGCGCGAGGGCCGGGTGCTCGCCGCCCTGCACGCCGGCGCCACGCGGATGCCCGAGCTGCTGGCCGGCGCCTACGGCGACACCCCGCGTGAGATCTGGTGGCTGGCCGAGCGGTCCCTGGACGCCCACCTGCGCAAGCTCGAGGCCGAGGGCCGGGTCCGCCGCGAGCCCGACAGTCAGTTCGTCCTGACCTGACCGGGCGCGCCGCCGTACACGCGCTTACCAGACGCGAGTACACCGGCGCGCACTCGCCCGGCGCGTCGCGCGGTCGCCCTTCGCCGGCCGCTGGTGTTAGGATGGACCCGGTTATGCCCAAGGTCTTGATCGTCGAGGACAACGAACTCAGCCGGGACATGCTCTCGAGGCGACTGCGCCGCAAGGGCTACGAGGTGCTCGTCGCCGTCGACGGCGGCGAGGGCGTCGCCATGGTGAAGAAGGAGAAGCCCGACATCGTGCTGATGGACTTGAGCCTCCCCGACATGGACGGCTGGTACGCCACGCGGGTGCTGAAGGAGCACGAGGCGACCGCGAATATCCCTGTCATCGCCCTCACCGCGCACGCCATGTCCGGCGACCGCGAGAAGGCCCTCGAGGCCGGCTGCGACGACTACGACACCAAGCCGATCGACCTGCGACGGCTGCTCTCGAAGATCAACCGCTTCGTGCCCGACCCCGAGGGCGGCTCCGGCGATCCCAGCGACAGCCGGGCCGGCTGAGCCTCGACCGCTTCGCACGCAGCGTCGTCGCCCGTCGGCGCCTCGCCGCACCTCCGTGGTGCCGGCTCGCAGGCCCACGACCGACGACGCGCTCGCGTCTGTCCTTAAAGTCATGTCCTCGGGGCACGCCGCGGTCGTCCGTCCGCGGATTTGCGCGTCCGTCCGCGCCCCGATCGCCAGGAATTCGCGCCGGCCCGACCCGGAAAAACGCGACAGAACCATGTCCTGACCGCCTCCTCACGCGTCCTGCAATTGACACCCCTCGCGGGCCCCTGTAACGCTCTTTTGACACGGTTTTCCCGCGGAGAACTGCGATCACGGACTCGCACCCACACGCCGGAGCGCCCGCCGAGAGCGGGCTCGAACCCCAGGGGGAGGCCGGGGCGGGCAGCCGGCTGGCGGCCCTGCGCGCGCAGATCGAGCAGCGTTTCGGCTACTTGCCGGCGTTCTTCGAGCCGGCCTTCGCCTGCCCGGACACCCTCGCCGACCTGTGGCACGCCGCCAGACACGCCTACCTCGATTGCCCGCTGCCGGCGGTGTTCAAGGAGCTGACCCTCCTGCTGGCCCTCCGCCGCGCCGGCGCCGGCCTCGTCGAGCACGCGCTCGCCCTCACCCGCCTGGGCCTCGCGCCCGCGGCCGTGCTGAGCGCCCTCGACGAGCCGCGCGCCTTTGTCGATCAGCTGGCGGCCGCCCGCGATGTGCTCCGCGAGCAGCACCTGCACCTTGAGACATGGCCTGAAGACCCTGTCCTTCGCGACATGCTCATGCGCTGCGGCCTGGCCTTCGCCGCCGACCCGCAAGGCGGCGCCGACGGTCGCGCTGCGCTGGCCGCCGCGTTGACGCCGGCGCTGTACACCCGCTGGACCGCGCTGGCCGCCTACGCCCGCGGCCGCGCGGCCTGGTTCGAGCTGCACCCCGACCTGGCCCAGCGGATCGACCCGCCGCTGGTCGAGACCCACGCATGGTTGCTGCGCGAGGCGCCCGGGCTCGCGCGTCACTTCGGCGACCCGGCCGTCGGCGCCCGCCCGCTGGTCGCGCCCGCGCTGCTGCGCCTCATCGACGCCGTCCCGACCGGCATCCTCCAGCTCGACGCCCGCGGCGCGATCGTCATGTCGAACACCACCGCGCAGCGGCTGCTCGGCCACGGCCCCGAGGCGCTCGCCGGCCTGACGATCGACGACCTCGAGCGCGGCGCCCTGCGCGACGACGGCCAGCCGCTCGCCCCCGGCTCACCGCTGCGGCGCTGCCTCGAGCAGCACAAGCCGCAGCCCCCGCTCACCGTCGGCCTCCGCACCGCCAGGGGCGAGCTGCTGTGGACCAGCCTCGCCGCCGTCCCGCTCGCGGACGACGACCACGGCGCCGCGATCATGGTCACGCTGGTCGACATCGGCGAGCGCCGCAAGATCGAGCGCGCCCTGCAGGAGAGCGAGATCAAGTACCAGCTGCTGGTCGAGGCCAGCGACGTCTTCCTGCTCTGCTTCGACCGCGACGGCTTCATCTTCCACGCCAACGCGCTGATCGCCGGCCTCTTCTCCAGCACCGTCGACGACCTGATCGGCAAGAGCCTCGGCGACCTCGCGCCCGACTTGCCCGAGCTGGCCGAGGCCTACCTGGCCCGCTTCGCCCAGGTCATGGAGGGCGGCATCGGCGTCTCGGTCGAGGAGATGATCGAGGTCCGCGGCAAGACCGGGTGGTTCTCGTCGACCGTCGTGCCGCTGCGCGACTTCGACGGCCAGGTCACTGGCGTCCAGGTCGTCGCCCGCGACATCACCCGCCGCCGCCGCGCCGAGATCGCCCTGCGCGCCCGCGAGGAGCGCTCGCGTCACGACTCGCTGCACGACCCGCTGACGCGCCTGCCCAACCGCCAGGCCTTCATGGAGAAGCTCGAGACGGCGCTCCAGGCCGTGCGCCAGGGCCGGCCCGCCTTCGCGGTGCTGTGCCTCGACCTCGACCGCTTCAAGAACGTCAACGACAGCCTCGGCCACTCGACCGGCGATCGCCTGCTGATCTCGTTCGCGCGGCTGTTGCAGGACTGCGTCGGCCCCGACGACCTGCTCGCGCGCCTGTCCGGCGACGAGTTCGGGGTCCTCTTGCCCAACGTCCAGGACGCCAGCGACGCCATCCGCGTCGCCGACCGCATCCTCGCCCAGCTCAAGCGCCCGCTGTCGCTGCGCGATCAAGAGGTCTACACCTCGATCAGCGTCGGCATCACCTGGAGCGCCCTCGGCTACGAGCGCACCGAAGACATCCTGCGCGACGCCGACACCGCGATGCACCGGGCCAAGCGGCGCGGCAAGAGCCGCTACGAGCTGTTCGACGCCGACATGCACGCCGAGGCCGTCGCCCAGCTGACGCTCGAGAGCGACCTGCGGCGGGCCATCGAGCGCGTCGAGTTCGAGGTCTACTACCAGCCCGTCATCGACCTCGTCAGCGGCCAGATCAGCGGCTTCGAGGCGCTCCTGCGCTGGAACCACCCGACCCGCGGCCTCGTGCTCCCGGGCGAGTTCATCGGCTGCGCCGAGGAGACCGGCCTCATCATCCCGATCGGCGAGTGGGTCCTGCGCGAGGCGTGCGGCCAGATGCAGCGCTGGCACGCCAAGTACCCCCACCGCGAGGCGCTGTCGATCAGCGTCAACCTCTCGGGCAAGCAGTTCGCCCAGCCGGCCCTGATCGCCAAGGCCCTGCACGAGAGCATGCTCGTCCCCTCGAGCCTCAAGCTCGAGATCACCGAGAGCGTGATCATGGAAGATCCGAAGACCGCCTCCGAGCTGATCGAGCAGCTCCGGCGCGAGCAGGTCCACTCCTACGTCGACGACTTCGGCACCGGCTACTCCTCGCTCAGCTACCTGCACCGCTTCCCGATGTCGGCGCTGAAGATCGACCGCTCCTTCATCAGCAACATCGGGCCCGACGGCGAGAACGCGGAGATCGTGCGCACGATCGTCACGCTGGCCCACAACCTCGGGATGAGCGTCATCGCCGAGGGCGTCGAGACCCGGGCCCAGCTCGACCTCCTGGCCGAGATGGGCTGCGAGTTCGGCCAGGGCTACTTCTTCTCGCGCCCGGTCTCGCGCGGCGTCGCCGAGTCGATGATCTCGCGCGACTGCAAGCCGTGAGAATCGACCTGTCCTCGCGGACAGGTCACTGCCTCACCGCCCGGCCGCGATCAGCTCGGGCGGCGCCTGCACCAGCTCGATCAGCACGCCCTCGCCGCCGAGCGGCGCGCTGCCCTCGTCGCCGCGCGGGTGGATGAAGCACACGTCGTGGCCGGACGCGCCGCGGCGGATCCCGCCCGGGGCGAAGCGGACCCCCTGTCCCGAGAGCCAGGTCACCGCCGCCGCCAGGTCATCGACCCACAGGCCGACGTGGTTGAGCGCCGGCTCGTGCACGCGCGGCCGCTTGTCGGGGTCGAGCGGCTGCATCAGATCGACCTCGACCTGCCACGGGCCCGTGCCGGCGACCGCGATGTCCTCGTCGACGTTCTCGCGCTCGCTGCGGAAGCTGCCGACGATCGGCAGGCCGAGCAGGTCGGACCACAGGTGCCGGAGCGCCGCCTTGTCGCGGCCGCCGACTGCGATTTGCTGGACCCCGAGGACGCGGAACGGGCGGTGTTCGCTGGTCATGCCGCGCCGACTGTAGCGCAAGCCGCGACCGCGCTGTGCAGCCGCGGCTCGCCCGGGTCGCCCGCCAGCACCTCGGCCTCGTGCAGCGCCAGCGCCTCGAGCCGCGCGGCCAGCTCCTGCTCCGTCACCAGCCCCATCTCTCGCGCCAGCTCGACGTAGCTGTGGAAGTGTCGCGCCTCACACGCCAGCAGCCCGCGGTACAGCTTCACCAGCCCCGGGTCCTCCAGCGTCTCCGCCAGCAGCCGCATCCGCTCGCAGCTGCGGGCCTCGATCAGCGCGCAGCACAGCAGCGTGTCGAGCAGCCGCATCGGCTCGTGCGTGCGGGCGGCCGCCATCAACTTCGCCGCGTACGGGCTCGGCTTCTGGCGGCGGAACTCGAGCCCACGCGCGCGCATCACCGCCACCACCTCCTCGAAGTGGGCCAGCTCCTCGCGCGCCAGCCGCGACAGCGGCACCACCAGCGCCGGCCGCTCCGGATAGCGGAAGATCAGCGACAACGCCGTCGACGCCGCCTTCTTCTCGCAGTGCGCGTGGTCGAGGAGGATCTCGGGCAGGTGCTCGCGCGCTCGCGCGGCCCAGCTCTGGTCGGTCGGCGCGGCCAGGTGCAGCATCGGCGACGGCAGTGTACCCTGGCGCTCGCGTGCCTGCCCTGTTTCGCGTCGCGGCTGCCCTCGCGTTCGCCGCTTGCGCCGTCCCCCCGCGCGACATGCCCCCGCAGCCGCCTGCCAGCGCGCCCCCGGTCGCGCGCTCGCACGGCGCCCCCACCCGGATCCTCGCCGCCCACGCCCAGCTACCGGCCGACGGCGGCCAGCGCGAGTACTTCGGCGTCCCGGTCGGCACCCTCCTCTACGTCGTCTTCTCCCGCCCGCTCGACCCCGCCGCCCTGATCCCCGGCCGCTTCGTCGTGCTGGCCCGCGACGGCACCCGCCGCGTCCCGATCGCCGCCAGCCTCGCCCCCTCCAGCGAGCGCGACGAGCTCCGCGCGCTCGAGCTCGTCATCCCCGCCCCCCAGCGCGAGCTCGTCAGCGTCACCGTCGCCGGCCAGTTGTTCGACGCCGACGGCCGCGACATCGAAGGCCAGTCCGCCGACGTCGTCCCCGCCGACGCCGCCCCCTGGCCCGTCGCCGCCGAGCTCGTGTCCGTGGGCACCGACTGCCCCCCCGCCGCGCCCGCCGGCGTGCGCGTGTGGTGGAGCGCCCCGGTGGCCGCGGGTGCCGGCGGCGTCCGTCTCTTGCTCGCCGACGGCCGCGCCCTCCCGCCGGTCGCCGTCGCCGACGTCGCCTGCGCCCCCGAGCAGCGCCTCGCCGAGCCCGCGCCCGCGTGCGACCCCGAGGACGACAACGTCCTCGACTACTGCACCCCTGTCGGCGCCGCGATCGAGCGGATCGAGCTCGACGACGGCGCCGCCCGCGATCGCAGCGGCAGCCTCAGCGCCGCCGGCTCGCTCCAACTTTCGCACATGTCCTCCGGGACATGAGCTTTACGCCATGACCCGAAGGACACCCACCATGGCGATCGCCCGCATGACGCGGTCGATCTCCCTGCCGATCATCCTCGCCTCCGTCGCCGTCGCCGTGTGCCTGGCGCTGCTGGTCGGCTGGAGCTACATCGTCCTGCAGAACCCCGAGCTGGTGGCCGACCTGCGCGGCAACTGGTGGTTCCTGGCCGCCGGCATCGGCTCGCTGGTGGTGATCATGTTCGTCATCCTCCTCTTCACGGTCTTCCTGATCCGTGAGATCCGCGAGGTCCGGCGCCAGACCAGCTTCATCGACTCGGTCACCCACGAGCTCAAGAGCCCGCTCGCCGCGCTCAAGCTGTGCCTCGAGACGCTCGCCCGGCCCGACCTGCCCGGCGCCCAGCACGAGCGGCTGCGGCGGATGATGCACGACGACGTCGAGCGGCTCACCGCCTTCATCGACCGGGTGCTCACCGCCACCCGGCTCGCCGGCGAGGTCCGGCCCTCGCAGCACCTCACCGACATCTCGCTCGCCGAGCTCGCGCGCCGCTGCGCCGCTGGCGTCACTCGCCGGGCCCACCTCGCCGACGACGTCGTGCGCGTCGACATCGGCCCCGATCTGCGGATCGTCACCGACGAGGTCGCCCTCGCCGCCGTGCTCGAGAACCTCATCGACAACGCCATCAAGTACAGCGGCGACGACGTCGAGGTCGTCGTCAGCGCCGGCCCCGTCGACGCTCGCGGCCAGGTCGCCCTCGAGGTCCGCGACCGCGGGATCGGCATCCCTCGCACCCACCTGCGCCGCGTCTTCGAGCGCTTCTATCGCGTCCCCGAAGAGGCCGTCCGCGAGCGCCGCGGCACCGGCCTCGGCCTCTACGTCGTCTCCGCTCTGGTCCGCTCCCTCGGCGGCCGCGCTGAAGCTCTGTCCCCCGGCCCCGGTCAGGGCACCACCCTCCGCATCATCCTCCCCATGCGCCTGCGCTCGGCCTGAACGTTTTCGGAGCCGAAGGCGCATCATCATGTTTTGCAGCTGCGCGAAGATTTCCGGAGCGCCGCCCGCTCCGCTGAACCATCCTGAGGAGCAAGCGGATTGACCACCTCTCCCCGCCTCCTCCTCGTCGAGGACGAGCAGCACCTCGCCGCCGGGCTCAAGTTGAACTTCGAGCTCGAGGGCTACGCCGTCGACCTCGCCAGCACCGCGCGGCGGGCCGCCGAGCTCCTGCTCGGGGCGCGCTATGACGTCATCGTCCTCGACGTCATGCTCCCCGACACCGACGGCTTCGAGCTGTGCAAGAAGTTGCGCGACGGCGGCAACTTCAGCCCCGTCCTCATGCTCACCGCGCGCGACGCCACCGACGATCGCGTGCGCGGCCTCGAGGTCGGCGCCGACGACTACCTCGTCAAGCCGTTCGAGCTCAGCGAGCTGCTCGCCCGGGTGCGCTCGCTGTTGCGCAGGCGCTCGTGGGAGCGCGAGCAACGCGTGCCGCAGGAGCAACCTCTGCAGGACGCGAGCATCATCATCGTCGCCCCGATTCGCTTCGGCGACGCCGTCATCGACGTCGAGCGCGGCGAGGCGCGCATGGGCGATCTGGAGGTCAAGCTCACCCGCCTCGAGTTCGACCTCGTGCGCTACTTCGCGAGCAACCCCGGGCGCGTGCTCTCGCGCCAGGAGCTGCAGGAGCAGGTGTGGAAGCTGGCGAACTACCCCAACACGCGGATGGTCGACAACTTCATCATGCGCCTCCGGCGCCACTTCGAACCCGACCCGGTCAATCCCGTGTATTTCGTCTCCGTACGTGGAACGGGTTACAAATTCGTCGTCCCGACCGCGGTGACCAAACCGTGACACGGATTGACGCCTCGGAGACAGGCGGCGTTCGGGCATCTCCGGCACCTTGAGCGGGCGTGCAGATCGACTCGCCGATCCCGATCCCCGAAAAGTTCCGCGACCTCCCGCCGCCGGAGCGCCCGGGCTTCGACTTGTGGAGTGTCGGACCGGTGGCGATCATCCATCTGCTCCCGCTCGCCGCCATCTGGACGGGCACGCGCTGGCAGGACTGGGCCATGTGCTTCGCCCTCTACTTCGGGCGCATGTTCTTCGTCACTGGTTGGTACCACCGCTACTTCTCGCACCGCACCTTCAAGACCAGCCGGATCGTCCAGTTCATCGCCGCCTTCCTGACCCAGACCGCCTCGCAGCGCGGCGTGCTGTGGTGGGCCGCCCACCACCGCAACCACCACAAGTTCAGCGATCTGCCGTGGGACACCCACTCGCCGATCCAGCGCGGCTTCTGGTACTCGCACATCGGCTGGATCTACGAGAAGAACGCCGGCAAGTGCGACTACAACAAGGTCCGCGACCTGGCCAAGTACCCCGAGCTGCGCTGGCTCGACAAGAACTGGTTCGTCCCGCCGACCGTGCTCGGCGTCCTCGTCTACCTGACCATGGGCGCCTCGGGCCTCTTCATCGCCTTCGCCCTCAGCACCACCCTGCTGTGGCACGGCACCTTCACCATCAACTCGCTCGCCCACGTGTTCGGCAAGCGCCGCTTCGAGACCGCCGACACCAGCCGCAACAACTGGCTGCTGGCGCTGATCACCCTCGGTGAGGGCTGGCACAACAACCACCACCACTACATGGGCTCGACCCGCCAGGGCTTCTACTGGTGGGAGATCGACATCACCTACTACATCCTCAAGGCCATGAGCTGGGTCGGCCTGATCTGGGACCTTCGACCTGTCCCCGAGACCATCCTCGCCGAGGGCCGCCGCAAGGGCCCCGCGACCGCGACCACCGACTCGACCGCCGACCTCCGCGACGCCCTCGACGCCGCCCTCCCCGACCAGGTTTAATAATTTTTAGAGTCTGGCCCTCGGGCCAGGTTTCTCTGAGAAGACCCCGAGCGTGTCCGCCCGGGGTCTTTTTGTTGGGTCACCGCGCCATTCT
Source organism: Nannocystis bainbridge (assembly GCF_028368995.1). Lineage (GTDB taxonomy): Bacteria > Myxococcota_A > Polyangia > Nannocystales > Nannocystaceae > Nannocystis > Nannocystis bainbridge. The sequence goes on from NZ_JAQNDL010000001.1 coordinate 4,230,564, forward strand.
CGACATGTCTCAAGGACAGCGCGACGGCTCCCCATCTGTCCCGAAGGACATCTACATCTTTCGACCTGTCCCGGGGGCCATCCGCGGTCTCACGGCTTGCCGCCGACCGTCAGCTGCACGCTGGCCCCGCGCGCCAGCCCCAGCGTCAGCGTCGTCTTCTCCGGCGCCCGCGTCAGCGCCCAGAACAGGTAGCTGTTCGGCCCTCGCACGTCTTGCCCATCGACGTTGACGATCTCGTCGCCCGCCACCACTCCTGCCGACGCTCCCGGCCCGCCCGGTCGCACGTGCGCCACCACCAGCCGCCGCTTCGCCGGCTCGTCGCCGGGCGCCGGCTCGCGGATCGCGAAGCCCAGGTCACCTCCGGTCTCTCGCGGCGCGACCCGCCGCCGCGCCAAGCGGATCGGCGCCAGCTCCACGGTCGTCGCCGCGGCCGACAGCGTCACCGGGATCGACGACCCGCCGAACTCGCTGTCCTGGACCATCGGCGACACGCTCACCAGGACCTGCCCGGTGGGCGCGTTGTGGAACTCGAACCGGCCCTCCGCGTCCGTCACGTTGGCCTTGCCGTCCTGCGCGCTCACCCCGGTCCCCGAGCCCGTCACCGTCACCGTGAGCCCAGGCGCCGGCTTGCCCTCGAGGTCGACCACCGTCCCGCGCACCGTCACCTTCGGCATCAACTCGATGCGCACGCCGCTGGTCTCCTCGCCAGCCGCGACCTTCACCCGCATCTCCGCGGCTCCTGCTCCCGCGCTCACCATCACCTTGAGCTCGCCGCCCGGCACCTCGGTGAAGCTCCAGGCCCCGTTCGTGCGGTAGAACTGGTCGGAGCGGCGGAACCCCGTCGTCTCGTCGGACAGCCGCACCACGAACTCCTCCGGCGCCCCGCCGCCCGCCAGCACCACCGTCCCTGCCAATCGACTCGCCGGCGCCAGCGTCAGCGTCACCTCGCTGCCGAGCGCCACGTGCTCGACGATCGCCTCCCCGCCGCCGCGACGATGCGCCCGCAGCGTGTGCTTGCCTTCGTTCAGGTCCGTCAGCGTGAACCGTCCCTCGGCGTCGGTGAGGTTCGGCCGCTTGCCGAGGGTCCACCGCGTGTCGCGCGAGCCGTTGCCCTCCGCCGCCGAAGCGCTGTCCGACTCGCGCGCCGCCTCGACGAACGCGTCGCTCACCACCGCCCCGTGTTCGTCGCGCACCACCCCCGAGATCTGCCCCGAAACGGTCGCCACCACCAGGTTCACCGTCGTCACCGCGTCGGCCCGCACCTCGATCTTCTCACCCTGAAGGTCGTCGTCGCTGGTCCCCGGCGCTCGCAGCCTCTCCCAGTTCTTCTCCGCCTGGATTCGGTACTCGCCGACGCCCACGTTCTCGATGCGGAAGGTCCCGTCGTCCGCCACCACCCCGCCGATCCCCTGAGCCCCGCTCAGCCCCACCGACGCCCCGCGCACCGGCTGCCCCTTCGCGTCACGCACCGACCCGCGCACCTCTCCGACCGTCGGCAGCTCGATCCGCAGGCCCTCGAGATCCTGTCCCTTCGGCAAGGTTACTTCCATCGGCTTCGGCGTTGCGCGCGGCGGATCCCACGCCGACACCTGCACACCATAGGGCCCCGGGAGCAACCCCGTCACCTCGAAGCGCCCGCTCGTGTCGGTGCGAGCGTTCCACGACCGCGACTGCTGCGCGTGCGGTCGCGACGGATCTGGCCGCGGGTTGGCCCCCACCATCAGCTTCGCCACCGGCCGTCCGCCGGCGTCGACCACGGTCCCGCGGATCGCCTGCCCGCGCGTCACCTTCCACGCGATCCCGGACACGCTGCGGCCGTCCACCTTCACCTTTTCGTACATGTCCTCCGAGACATGTCCTTCGCACCGCACCTCGACCTTGTACTCGCCCGGTCGCATCCCCCGCAGCCGCACCACCCCGTCCGCCTCGATGACTCCGCGCACCTGGCGAGCGCCCGCCCCGTCGCGCAGCTCCACCCATCCGACGTCGCAGCTGCTGCCGCCCTCGATCGCCACCTTCCCCTCGACGAAGAACGCCGGGTGCGCCGTGATCACCACCGGCTCCGAAGTCTCTCCGAGCCCCAGCATCACCTGCTCCTCCGCCAGCCCGTAGAGCTCGTCGGACTCCGCGCTCGGCTTGTAGGCCCCCGGTGACAGCCGATCGAGCCGGAACTGCCCCTGCGCGTCGGTCAGCGTCCAGCTCTCCCCGGCCGCCACGCGCACGTCCGCCAACGGCTCCCCGCTGCCCGCGCGCACCACCTTGCCGACCAGCACCGCCTCGGGCGTCAGGAAGATCTCGAAGAAGTGCCCCGGCGCCACGCCCCTGTCGTTGTTCGTCACGTAACCCTCGGCGGAGCCTGCCAGCCCGAGCCCGCCCGGTCGCACCCACATCGAGAACTCGCCCTCGGGGCCCGTGAACGTCGACGACTGTCGGTGCCCTGCCACCCTCGCGCCCTCGATCGGTCCGCCGCTCAGGTCTCGCACCACCCCGCGCACCTCGACCCCGCCCTCCTCGAGCGCGATGTCGACGCCCAGCAGCTCCAGCCCCGGCCGCAGCTCGACCCACTCCCGCCGGCTCGCGCCTTCTCCGTGCGCATGCAACGTCGGGATGAACCCCGGCGCCGTCGCCACCACCTCGTGACGCAGACCGAACAGCCCCTCGATCCGGTAGTGCCCGTCGCGCTCGCTCGTCGCGCAGGTCAACTGGAACCGCTCCTCCGCCGTCAGCCGCTGGGAGTCCGTCGTCGCGCACACCCGCGCCCCCGCGACCGGCGAGCCCTTCACGTCGCGCACGAACCCCGCGACCGACGCTCGAGCTCCCAGCCGCGGATCGAAGGCCGGCAGCGACGGCTCCCCTTGACCACTCGACAGCCCTGCCTGCACCGGCGCCTCTGCGCGCCCGCCCGTCGTCGGCGCCGGCAGCTCGCTGCCCTCGCCCAGCCACCACAGCAACAGCCCGATCGCTCCCAGAACCACACCCGCGACGATCTCCCTGCGCATCGACTCCGTCCTCACGCATCAACCTGGTCTTTGGGACACCCGTGTCGACCTGTCCCTCGAGACATTTGATTCCTCACGGCGTCTTGCCGGCCGTCACCGCCACGCTCTTCCCGCTCAGCGTCCCGAACGTCACCGCCGTCCCCTCGAGCACCGCCGTCAGCCCATGATAGAGGTATGCGTTCGCCCCCGTCACGTCCTGCCCGTCGACGCTCGTGATGGTGTCGCCGATCTGCAGCCCGGCGAGCGCCGCCGGGCTGTTCGGCTGCACGTGGGCCACCGTCAGCTGCCGCGCCAGCGGATCGGCGCCCGGCTCCGACTCCTTGAATTTGAGGCCGAAGTAGCCGGACGCGTCGCCGTCCTTCACCCGGCGGCGGGCCACCTTGATCGGCGGCAAGTTCGTCACCGACGCCTCCGACGACAACACCGCCGGCATGTTCGTCCACGCGTACTCGTTGCTGCCCCAGCTGCGCGGGTGCACCGAGACTTGCACCTTCCCGCTCGGCGCGTTCGTCACCTCGTAGCGACCGCCCTCGTCGGTCACGTTGCGCTTCTCCTCGTCGCCGCCGCCGCCCGACCAGGTGCCCGGCGCGCTGACGTACACCTCCATCCCGGCGAGCGGCTTGCCCTCGGTGTCGACCACCGACCCGCGGACCGTCACCTTCGGCGCCAGCTCGATGCGGACCCCGCTGGTGTCCTTGCCCGCGCTCATCGCCGCCTGCACCTCCGCCGTGCCCGGCCCTGCCGTCACCGACACCTTGTAGTTCCCGGCCGGCAGCTCCGACAGGCTCCATGACCCGCCCGTGCGGAAGAACTGGTCGGTGCGGCGATAGCCGGTCGCCTCGTCGATCGCCACGATCGTGAACTCCTCCGGCGACGTCCCGCCGCGCACGTTCACCATCCCGGACATCCGCCCCGCCGACGCGATCGTCACCACCACATCGCTGCCGAGCTCCACGTGCTCGACGATCCCCTCGCCTCCGCCCTTGCGATGCGCCCGCAGCGTGTGCTTCCCGGTCGGCAATTGCTCGAGCGTGAACTTCCCGTCCTGATCGGTCAGGTTCGGCTTCTCGAAGAACTCACCCCAGCGGCCCTGACGGATCCCCGCCCCCGCCGCCTTCGTCGCGCTGTCCGACTCGCGCGTCGCCTCGATGAACGCGTCGGCCACCACCTCGCCGTCCTCGTCGCGCACGGTCCCCGAGATCCGCCCCGACGCGCTCTCGACCACCAGCTTCACCGTCGCCACCTTGCCCTCGCGCACCTCGACCCGCTCGCCCTGCACGTCGTCGTCACTGGTCCCCGGCGCCCGCATCGCGTCGCCCCACCAGCCGAGCCGCGCCGTCACGCGATAGTCGCCGCCGACCAGGCTCTCGAAGTGGAAGCTCCCGTCGTCCTTCGAGGTCGTCGACTGCCAGTGCACCCCGTCGCTGACGTTGACCTTCGCCGAGGCGATCGGCTGCCCTTTCGGATCGCGCACCGACCCCTGCAGCTCGCCGGACGGCGGCAGCTCGATCCGCAAGCCCGTCACGTCCTTCCCCTTCGTCACCTCCACCAGCGTCGGCTTCGCCGGCGTCGCCCGCGGCTTGCGCCACGTGTTCAGCGACAGCTCGTACGTCCCGGGCAGCAGCCCCGCCAGCTCGAAGCGGCCCTGCGCGTCGGTCTCGGGGCCCCACACGTTGGTCGTCTGGTGCCCGCGCGGCTGGCTCGGGTCCGGCTTGAGCGACGCGTCGAGGTTCACGTGCGACGCCGGCTTGCCGCTCGCGTCGACCACCACCCCGCGGATCGATTGCCCCTTCGCCACGTCCCAGCGCAGCCCCGTCACGCTCTTGTCGACCACCTTGATCCGCTCGTAGCGCTCGGCCGACACGAACCCGTTGCAGCGGACGTGGACCTGATAATCACCCGGCAGCGCCCCGCGCTGGCGCACCGTCCCGTCGCTCTCGACCGACATCCACATGTCGCGGCCCTGCGCCGCGTCCTCGAGGCTGACCGAGCCGTCGACGCAGCTCGCCCCGCCCTCGGTCACGATCTTGCCCTCGATGAGGAACGCCGGGTGCGCCTCGATCACGATCGGCGCCGAGGTCTCGCCGAGCCCGAGGATCACCTGCTCCTTCGCCACCCCGAGCGCGTCGTCGGCCTCCGCCCGCGCCTTGTAGGCCCCGGGCTCGAGCCCATCGATGCGGAACTCGCCGCTCGAATCGGTGTAGGCCGACTTCGGCATGAAGCCCCAGCCGCCCGTCATCGCCGTCACCTGTGCCCCCTCGACCGGCCCGCCGCCCTCGCCCGCGCGCACCACCTTCCCGATCAGCACCGCCTCCGGCGTCAGGAACAGCTCGAACTCGTGACCCGGCGCCACGCCCTCTTCCGTGCCCAGCGCGTAGCCCTCGGCCCGCGCGATGATCCACAGCGGCCCTTCCTTCACCCACGCCGAGAACGACCCGTCGGCCGCCGTCCACGTGAACGTCGCGTCGGCGGCGACCTGCGCCCCCTCGACCGGCCCGCCGCTCAGGTCCTTCACGAACCCGTGGATCTCCACCCCGCCGTCCTCGAGCGTGATGTCGACGTCGAGCACCTCCATCTTCGGTCGCAGGTCGAGCCAGCTGCGCCGGCTCGCCCCCTCGCCCTGGTAATACGTCCCCGGCGCGAAGCCTGCCCCGCTCGCCAGCACCGTGTAGCGCACCGGATACAGCCCCTCGATCCGGTAGTGACCGTCGCGCTCGGTCTTCGCGCAGCTCGGCCGCTCCGTGTCCTTCGTCGCCAGCAGGTTCGAATGGGTCACCGCGCACACCTGTGCGCCCGCCACCGGCTGCCCGTTCGGGTCGCGCACCGTCCCCGCGATCGCGGCCCGCTCGGCGAGGCTCGGGTTCAGCGTCAGCGTCGGTCGCAGCTCCGGCAGGCTCGCCACGATCGCCTGCGCCGGCGCCAGGGCCTGCTCCTCCGCCGCCGGCAGCGCCGCGCTCTCGGCCCCGCTGCGCCACCACCACAGCGCCGCCGCCCCGGCCAGCCCCGCGATCACCAGCCATACCGGCCCTGTCCCTCGCGCCTCGTCTTGCTTGCTCACGCTCGACCTATCCTTTCAGACATGTTCATTACGACATGTACCCAAGACCTGCAGACCCGCTCCACCTGCCTCGCCCTCGCCCACCGCCTCGCGCCCGCGTGCACGTCGAGGCGCCGCTCTACCGGCGCCCCGGCCGTCGCATTCCGGCCCCCGCGGACCGCAGCGTCCATGCCCCGCGCATGATGCCGCGACCCGACGCCGCGGAGCGCCGTCACGAGCCCGGGCAAATACTCCCTCGCGCCACGGAGGTCCCGGGCCCGCACCGGCAGCCAACCTCGGGGCGCCAGCGAGGCCATCACAGCGACCGCCCCTCGCGCGCGCTCGTGGACACGCGCCAGCCGAGCCCGATCCGCCACGCCGTGGGCGACCCGTCCGTCGCCCAGGCCCGCGCGGACCCGCTCACCCCGCGGTCTCGCATCACGCCTCGACCCTCGCGCCCGGCCGCATCACGCACCGCTGCGGGCCGCCGCCGAACCTCGCCGGCCGGCCCCGCGAACCGTCTCCCCCGTGAAATCTCGGCCCCTTGCACGCGCGCGTCTCGTCTTGGCGACGTGTCCGTCAGGACATGTGATTTTCCCGCAACGCCCACGAACCCGCGGATGTTCCGGTCGGAGCGCATACGCAGGAGCAGGGGCCCACGATCTCACGAACCGCCGGCGATCGGCGGCTCTTCGTCGCGGCCTCGCCGGCCCCTCTCACGGCATCCGCGCCGCACCCGGGCCGCGGGGAATTCCACCGCCGTCTTGCGAAGAAAGGTCTCGTCGATCGCACCGCCTGCCCGCGACGCCGGCCCAGGGAGCGCTGGCCCCCACTTCGCTCGGCTTCGATCCATGACCGCGGCGGCCCCGCCCCGGGCGGTGCGCTGGCACCGAGCGATCAAAGGTGCCACCGTCACCGGGGATGAAGGTCATCCACGCCGCCGACCTGCACATCGACAGCCCGCTACGCGGGCTCGGTCGCATCGAGGGCGCGCCTGTCGACGACATCCGCCTGGCCACCCGTCGCGCCTTCAGCCGCCTCGTCGACACCTGTCTCGAAGACCAGGCCGCCCTCTTGATCCTCGCCGGCGACGTCTTCGACGGCGAGTGGCGCGACTTCAACACCGGCCTCTTCTTCGTCCGCGAGCTCGCCCGCCTGCGCGACGTCGGCACCCGCGTCGTCATGGTCCGCGGCAACCACGACGCCGAGTCCGTGCTCGCCCGCCACATCCCCCTGCCCGAGCACGTCCACACCTTCCCCGCCGAGGCCGCCGGCACCCTCGAGCTGCCCGCGCTCGGCCTCGCCGTGCACGGCCAGAGCTACGGCAACCGCAGCGTCGAGGACAACCTCGCCGAGTTTTACCCCGACCGCCGGCGCGACCTCGTCAACATCGGCGTCCTCCACACCAACGCCATCGGCTCCGCCGAGCACAGCAACTACGCCCCCTGCACCGTCCAGCAGCTCGTGCGCCGCGGCTACGACTACTGGGCCCTCGGGCACGTACACAAGCGCATCGTCCTCAACGCCGACCCGTGGGTCGTCTACCCCGGCAACCTGCAGGGTCGTCACGCCCACGAGACCGGCCCGCGCGGCTGCACCGTCCTCGACATCGACAACCTGAAGATCCGCAGCGTCGCCCACCGCGACCTCGACGTCCTGCGCTGGGCCGAGATCTCGCTCGCCGCCGCCGCCGCCGCCGACACCGACGACCTGCTCGGCAGCCTGCGCCTGCGCCTGCAACAGATCGTCTTCGAGGCCGGCGGCAGGCCCGTGCTCGCGCGCGTCCTCGTCGACGGCGCCACCCACTTGCACGCCCGCCTCGCCGCCCACCCCGAGCCCTTCGCCGCCCAGGCGCGGGCGATCGCCGCCGACCTCGGCGACGTGTGGATCGAGCAAGTCCGCTTCCGCACCCGCCCGCCCGCCGAGACGGAGCACGGCGAGCTGCTCGCCCTCCACCAGGCCCTGCGCGACGAGCTCGAGGCCCTCGCCGCCGACCCCCAGCGCCTCGCCGAATACGGCCCCACCCTCGCCCCGCTCGGCGCCCTCGTCGCCCCCTTCCTCGGCACCCGCCCCGACGACCCCGAGCGCCTCGCCGCCCGCCTCCCCGAGGTCGAAGCCCTCCTCCTCGGCCTCCTCGCCCCCGACTACCCGCACCCGCGCCCGCCCGCCCACGTCCCCGCCCAGGACCCGCCGCCCCCCCGCGCGAGCAAGCACCCCGAGGTCCAATGACCCGGCGCCCTCGGCCCCACCGCTCGCCCGCACCCCCGGCGAGCCCCGCCGCCGTTCGAGCGCCCGACCGTCACGCGCATGTCTCTTGCGACATGTCCGTAAAGTCATACGCCCTCGGATCGGCCCGCATCCTCCGACCAGCCCCCGCTCTTCGAGTCACGCATGCGCTTTGAACGCCTGACCGTCGAGCGCTTCGGCCACTTCGAATCGCTCGACATCGACCTGCCCGGAGGGCCAGGTCTCGTCGTCCTTTACGGCCCCAACGAGGCTGGCAAGACCACCCTCTTGCGGGCTCTCCACGGCCTCCTCTTCGGCGTCGACGAGCGCACCCCTTACGCCTTCGAGTACGACTACCGCGCCATCGCCTTGCGCGCCGTCCTGCGCGACAGCGCCGGCCAGCGCCTCCACGTCACTCGCCTCAAGAAGCGCAAGGACTCGCTCGTCGGCAGCCTTCACAGCGAAGCTGGCGAAGTCCCCCTCGACGGCGCTCGCTTCGCCCGTTACTTCGGCGCCATCACCGAAGAGCTCTACCGCGCCATCTTCGGCTTCACCCACGCCGACCTCCAGCAGGGCTCCGACGTCCTTCAGGTCGCCGGCCTCTCCGAGATCCTCGGCGGCGGCGCCCTCGGCGGCAGCGCCGAGAAGATCCGTGGCGCCCTCGCCGGCCTCCAGGGCGAGGGCGAGAACCTCTTCAAGGCCAAGGGCAAGAACCCCGCCATCAACCGCGGCCTCACCCAGCTGCGCGACGCCAAGCACGCCCTGCGCGACGCCATGTTCGCCCAGCCGCAGTACGCCGCGCTCACCACCAACCTCGCCGTCGCCCGCCACGACGCCGACGCTGCCGAGTCCGAGCTCGCCCGCCTGCGCGAGCGCGAGGCCCGGCTGCGCACCTTGCTCGGCGTGTTCGAGGACTTTCACGAGCACCTCGGCCTCGTCCGCGCCCTCGCCGATCCGTCGCTGCGCACCGACCTCGACGAGCCTGCCGCCGAGCGGGCGCGCCAGCGCCACGCCGAGTTCCAGGCCGCCGACAACCAGCTGCGGGCCCTCGACGCCGAGCTCGCCCGCCTGCTCGCCCGCGCCGACCAGCCCGCCGCCGACCCCGCCCTGCTCGCCGAGGCCGGCGCCGTCGAGCGGCTCGTCCGCCGCGTCGAGACCGTCGCCGAGCAGCGGCTCGTCGTCCCGCGCGAGCGCGAGCGCCTGGCCCGCGAGACCGACGCCCTACAATCTGTCCTTGCGACCATGTCCCCCGGGACACGTCCCGAAGACCATGTCCGATGGGTCATCCAGCCGCACGAGCTCGACCGCCTGCGCGCCCTCGCCACCCGCTGGCAGCGCGCCCGCCAGGAGCTCATGTTGTCGGCCCGCGGCCTCGCCGACGACGAGGCCGAGCTGTCGGCCTTGCGCGCCAGCGTCGCCGAGCTGGCCGCCGCCGCCCCGGACTTCGAGGACAGCGCCCTGCTCGCCGAGCTCGAGGACGCCCTCGCGCGCAAGGCCGAGCTCGACCGCGAGGAGCTGGCCGTCGCCCGCCTGCGCGCCGACCTCGACCTCGGCCTCCTGCGCCTGCACCCCCCGCTGCCCGCCGCCGACCTCGCCGCCGTCCCGCTCCCGCGCCCCGCCGACCTCGACGACCATCACGCCCGCAGCCTCGACCTCGAGCGCGAGCGCCGGGCTGCCCTTTCGGACCTGTCCCGAGAGCAAGCCGACCTCGCCCGCGCCCGCGCCGAGCTCGCCGCCCTCGCCGGCGCCGACTTGCCCGACCTGGACGCCCTCGCTGCCGCTCGCGCCCGCCGCGACGAGGTCTGGCAGGACGTGCGCCGCCGGCTCCACAGCCACGAGGGCTTCGGCGCCCTGTTCGCCGGCGCCGACGGGGCCGACCTCGGGCCCGACACCGCCGCCGCCCGCAAGCAGCTCACCCGCCGCTTCGAGCGCGCCCTCGCCGACGCCGACGACCTCGCCGACCGCCTGCGCGACGCCGCCGACTTGCTGGCCAAAAAGACAGGTCTCTTGCGGCAGATCGACGGCGCCGAGCAGGACGTCGCGCGCGCCGAGGAGCGGGTCGCCGCGGCCGGCCGCACCGAAGCGCGCTGGGCCGCCGACTGGGCCGCCGTGTGGCGCCCGACCAAAATCATCCCTGGCCCGCCCGCGGCGATGATCCCGTGGTGCCGCGACGCCGCCGACCTGCGCGAGCACGCCGCCGACCTGGTCCGCCGCGAGGAGGTCGTCCGCCGCCTGCGCCCCGCGATCGACGAGTTCACCGCCCGTCTGCAGCGCCGCCTCACCTGGCCCGGCGCCAGCCTGCCCGCGCTCGCCCAGGGCCTGCGCGAGCGCGAGCGCACCGCCCTGGCCGCCCGCGCCCGCCTCGAGGCCGCCTCCGCCCGCCTCGCCGGCCTCGAGAGCGCCGTCGCCCGCGGTCACGCCGCCGACGCCGCGCTCTCGCGCGAGCTCGCCGACCTGCGCGCCAGCCTCTCCGCCCTGCTCATCACCCTCGGCCTGCCCGCCGACCTCGAGCCCGACGCCGCGCTCGCCCGCATCGATGCCCTCGAGGACATGTCCCAAAAGCTAGCCAACCTCGAGGCTCGCCGCGAGGCCTTGCACCGCGGCGAGGCCCTGCTCGCCGGCTTCGACGCCGAGTTCACCGCCCTGCTCGCCCGTCTCGGCCGCCCGGCCGACGACGCCGCCCCCGAGCACACCGTCGACCGCCTCAGCCGCCGCCTCGCCGAGGCCCGCACCGCCGCCGCCGCCGCCGCTCAGGCCCGCGAGCAGGCCGACGCCAAGCAGCAGGAGCGCGACGCCCTCGCCGAGACTCGCGCCGCCGCCGTCACCGAGCTCGCCGCCCTCGCCGCCCGCGCCCGCGCCCGCGACACGGCTGAACTTTTGGACATGTCCGAACGAGCGCTCCAGCGCGCCCGCCTGCACAAGCGCCAGAGCGAGCTCGCCCTGCGACTGGCCCGCGCTCTCGGCGACGGCCCCGCCCGCGACAGCTACGACGCCGAGCTCCAGGGCGCCCGCCGCGAGGCCCTGCTCGCCGAGCGCGACGAGCTCGCCAGGCGGATCTCCGACCTCGACCGCCGCCGCACCGGCGCCGTCGAGCAGCGCGGCAAGCTCGACAACCAGCTCCAGCACCTCGGGGGCGACCGCGCCGCGCGCCTCAACGCCGAGTGCGAGGCCCTCCACGCCGACCTCACCCAGCACGTCGACCGCTACGTCCTGGTCCAGCTGGCCCAGCAGGTGCTCGCCCGCGTCACCGACCGCTACGCCCGCGAGAACCAGCCCGCCCTCCTTCACTACACCTCCGATCTGCTGGCCACCATCACCGGCGGCCGCCACCTCCGCGTCGTCCCCCAGCCCGAGGCCGGCACTCTCGCCGCCCTCGGCCGCGAGGGCCGATTGCGGCTCCCGGGCGAGCTGTCTCTCGGGACCCGCGAGCAGCTGTTCCTGGCCCTCCGCCTCGCCTACGTCCTCGACTACTGCGACCGCAACGAGCCGCTCCCGCTGGTCATGGACGACGTGCTCGTCAACTTCGACGAGGACCGGGCCGCCACCACCCTGCAGGCCCTCCGCGACGTCGCCCGCACCACCCAGATCCTGTTCCTCACCTGCCACCGCCACCTGATGCACCTCGCGCGCCAGACCACCGACACCGGCGCCGCCCTGCAGATCGTCGAGCTCCCCGGTCCGCCCGCCGCCACCGCCGCCCGCGCCGCCGACGCCTGAGCGACATGTCACTTCGGACATGCCCTTCGGCGCATGCTCCCTAGGACATGCCCTCTTGGACATGTCCAAGAGGGCACCCGCTAATCAGAGTACATGCGCTGCCACTGCTCGAGCACGATGAGCGACCAGATCCGCAGCGCGTGGTCGCGGGTGCCGCGGCGGTGCTCGCCGACGATGCGCGCCACCCCGTTGACGTCGAACAGCCCGCGCCGGCGGATCACGTCCGGGTGCAGCCAGTCGGCGACGATGCGCGCCTCGGCCGCCTTGAGCCAGGCCCCGAACGGCGCCGAGAACCCGAGCTTCTTGCGCTTCAGCACCTCGGGCGGCAGCCACTCGCCGGCGATCTTGCGCAGCACTCGCTTCGACGCCAGCGCCGTCACCCGCATCGACGACGGCGCCGCCGCCATCTGCTCGAGCAGCACGTGGTCGCAGAACGGCACCCGCACCTCGAGCCCGTGGGCCATGCTCATGCGGTCGGTCGAGCGCAGCACGTTCTCGGGCAGAAACCCGTGGATGTCGGCGTACCAGGCCCTTGCGACCAGGTCCCCGACGGCAGGGCGGTCGAACGTCGCGGCGATGAAGTTCGGCCCGCGCACCGCCGCGATCCGCCGCGCCGTCTCGGGCGCGTAGGGCCGGTCGCGGGCCGTGTCGGCGCCCTTGCCGACCCACGCCGCGTAGCGCTCGCCCGGCGGCAGCGTCAGGCTGTCGAGGAATTGCCGGCCCCAGCGGCGCATGCTCAGCGCCGTCGTCGGCTCGCCCAGCACCCGCAGCGCCCGCCCGGCCAGCGCGATCGCCCCCGGCGGCACCCGCCCCAGGTGCTCGGAGATCCGCAGCCCGCGGTAGCGCGGGTAGCCGCCGAACACCTCGTCGCCGCCGTCGCCCGCCAGCGCCACCGTCACCCGCTGACGCGCGAACCGTGACAGGTGATAGGCCAGCAGCGCCGTCCACGACCCGAACGGCTCGTCGAAGCCTTCGACCATCGCCGCCAGGTCGTCGAGGATGTCGATCTTCAGCTCGAGCTCGTGGTGCGACAGCCCGAAGTGCCGCGCCACCGCCCGCGCGTGGTGCCGCTCCTCGTAGCTGGCCCCCTCCGGCCCGTAGCCGACGCAGAACGTCTGCAGCGCCGCGCCCCGGCTCGCCAGCGCCGCGACGATCGTCGACGAGTCGAGCCCGCCCGACAGGAACGCCCCCACCGGCACGTCCGCCACCGTGTGCAGCTCGATCGCCTCGGCCAGCGTCGGCGCCACCGCCTCGGCCCACGCCTCGACGCTCTGCAGCCGCGGGTCCGGCGACCGCGGCTCGCAGTCCCACCACTGCGAGATCGTCACCTGTCCTTCACGCCAGGTCATGCGGTGCCCCGGCAGCAGCTGCCGCACCCCGGCGAAGATCGTTCGCGGCGCCGGGACATAGTAGAGCTCGAGGTAGGCATCGAGCGCCGCGAGGTCGAGCGAGCGGTCGACCGCCGGGCAGCGCAGCAGCGCCTTCGGCTCCGACGCGAACAGCAGCACCCCGCCCGCCAGCTCGGCGTAATAGAGCGGCTTCTGCCCCAGCCGGTCGCGCACCAGGTGCAGCTCGCGGGTCCGCCGGTCCCACAACGCGAACGCGAACATGCCCCGCAGCCGCTGCAGTGCCGCCGGCCCCTCGCGTCGCCACAGCTCGAGGATCACCTCGGTGTCGCCGCGCGTGCGCAGCGGGACGCCGGCGGCCAGCAGTTCGGCGCGCAGGGCCGCGAAGTTGTAGATCTCGCCGTTGTAGACGATGACGAGGTCGCCGCTGGCGTCGGCCATCGGCTGGGGGCTGCCGGCGAGGTCGAGGATCGCCAGACGACGGTGCCCGAGCCCGACCTCCGGCTCGAGATGCACACCCTCGCCGTCGGGTCCGCGATGCTGCAGCGCCGCGGTCATGCTGGCCACCAGCGCCGCGTCGCTCGCCCCGACCATGCCGGCGATGCCGCACATCAGAGCCGACCCCCCACCATGCGCGCGCGTCGGCCAGATTCGGGTCCCCAGGGCGCCATCCACGGCGAGCTTGGCATACTATGGCCCGGCCCGCCTGAAGCCGCCCTCATCATGACCGCCGCGACCGACGCCCCCACCGACGCCCCCACCGTCGAACCCGTCGAAGCCTGCCCGGTCTGCGGCGCCCACGACCGCCGCCCCCTGCTCCCCGAGGTCCACGCGATCGGCGTCGTCCGCTGCCGCGCCTGCGACCTGGTCCACGCCACCGGCCACTACGCCGCCACCTACCTCAGCGAGTCCTACTACGCCGCGCGCGCCCGGCAGCGCGAGTCGTCGACGCGCCCGGCCGCGCGAGTCAGCGGCCGCAAGCGCCGCAACGTCGAGCTCTACGATCGCCTCAGCGGCGGCCGCCTCGGTCACCCCCGCGCCGGCGCCCGCGCCCTCGACATCGGCTGCGACACCGGCCTCCTGCTCGATGTCCTGCGCGAGCTCGGCTACCACACCGAGGGCATCGAGCGCTCGCCCGCCGGGACCCAGGCCCAGGCCGCCGGCCACGAGGTCCACGCCCTCGACATCGAGGCGACCGACCTCGGCCTCGGCCGCTTCGACCTCATCACCATGACCCACGTGCTCGAGCACCTGCGCGAGCCGGTGCGCGGCCTGGTGTGGATCCGCCGCCACCTGGCCCCGGGCGGCCTGGCCGTGATCGAGGTCCCCAACTGGGGCGATCTCCTGCGACCGCTGTGGGGCCGCAGCTTCCGTCCGCTCGAGCTCGGCGACCACATCAGCTTCTTCGAGCGCGCCACCTTCACCGCCGCCCTGACCCGCGCTGGTCTCGAGCCCGAGATCTTGTGGAGCGCCCCGCAGCTCGGCACTTCGCTGGCGCCGAGTTTGCTCACTGCCGCCGACCTCGCCCTGGGCCTCCGCCGCCGCCTCGGCCGCTCCGCCCAGGCGCCCGCGGTCGCCGGCGTCGCCGGCAAGCGCCTCCAGTCCTCGAACCAGGGCCGGCGATGGCAGCGCCTCGCCGGACCTCTGGTCGTCCGCGGCCTCGACACCCTCGGCAGCGCGCTCGGCCCGTGGCTCGAAGGCGTGTTCGGAGCCCACTGCAGCTGGGGTGCGAACCTCGTGGTCGTCGCCCGGGCCCACGCCGCCTGACGCGGCAGCAAAAAGCCCCTCCATCCCCGGGGCTTTGCCCCCCTCTTTTCGGGTGTCGGGACCCTCGGATCTTGCTTGACTTCCGCGTCGAACCGGAGCATCTTCCTGGCCCCTCGCACCGAAAGGCGCTGGGGCTCGGGGGTGGTAGTTAAGTCGGTTATAACGCCGGCCTGTCACGTCGGAGGTCGCGGGTTCGAGTCCCGTCCGCCCCGCCAGAGTAGCGAAGCCCCGAAACCAACCGGTTTCGGGGCTTTGTGTTTTGGTCGCCACACGGCCCGGACGCGCCACACGGCCCGGACGCGCCACACGGCCCGGACGCGCCACACGGCCCGGACGCGTCGCACCAGCCTCGCACCGCGAGGCCGAGGCCGACGCCCGGACCGAGCGCCCAGCCTCCCGGTCCGCGGACCTCAGAGCGTCGAGTAGACCGCGTGCCGGCCGACGCCGATGCGCTCGAGCCGGCCCTGCTTCACCAGCGCCCCGAGGTGGTGCCGCAGCACCTTGCGATCGATGCGCGAGTACTCGGCGATGTCCTCGATCGTCACGTCGCCGTTGCCCTCGATGAAGGGCAGCACCTGGCGCGCGACCTCGTCGGTGGACAGCCCGCCGTCCTCGGGCACCTCTTCCTTCTCCTTCTTCAGCGCCTTGGCCTCGGCCTCGACCTCGGCCAGCTCCTCCTCGAGGATCCGGCGCTTCTTCTTGCGACCGGTCGGCTCGGGCTCGACAGCCACCGGCTCGGCCGGGGCACCGAAGCCGTCGCGCAGGTCGCCGAGGGTGATCTTCCCGAACTGCGCCCACAGGCCACGAGCCTCGAGGAATTGGACCAGGTCCCCCAGCGACACCGTGTCGCGGTTCTTGAGGCCCTTGAGCGTCTCGAGCGCGCTCAGCCGCTCGAGCGCGCCGCTCTCGGCGCGGAAAATGGCACTGGCTTCACGTGTCATGGATGTTCCAGATCGGGGCGCTGCGGCCGTTCTGACGGCGCTACGCGCTTCGGCGGGTATTGCTCATCCGATCGGCCCGCGCAAGCCGCGATCGGCCGGGTCCTCGGGAGGGATTGCTCGGACCCACTCGGGGAATCACCGATGCTTGGAGAGATCTCTTCACCGCCGCCGCACGTGTGCGTGAACCCGCGCCCCTGAGTGTACGTAAGCGCCCCTACAGGTACGAGTCCTGGTAACCCCAGAGCGGTTGTGGACAGCTTTGGCGCGGATTCCGCTATTCGGCGAGCCCCCCGCCTTGTGCGGACCGCGCGAACCCGTCGAGCCACCTCGATGCGCGCCTGAACGGCATTCCGGATTCGCGCGGGACAGGCGAGCGTCACAGCGGAATTCCTGTGGATGCGGAAGGGGCGCAAGCCCCCGCCCTAGAGCCTGCCGACGGGCAAACAGCGCGGAGCGCGGAAGTTCTCTGCCCCAACATGTCGTGCTACAAGGCCCCTCACCCACAAGATGTGGGGGTCGAGGGGCGCTTCTGTCCGGCTTGCATCCGGGTGCTCCTCGGTCCATTTCTGCCCGACTTCACAATTCCGCCCCTGCTGCTCGTCTTCGCTCGCCCCGCACCTGGGGTCCGCGCGGAGCCTGGTCGCGGCTGGCCGGGTCTTGCTTTCGCAAGGCCGGTCGCGCATTTCACGCCCCCCCCCCCGTCAACGAGCCTCCTGCCCCCGGAGTCGCCCCGCTATGAAGCTGTCCCGGCTGTTCACCACCGATCAACCCCGACCTTTCTCCGGCATCGAGTTCGAGCGCCGGAGCTCGCGGATCACCAACCCTGACGGGACTGTGGTGTTCGAGGCGAGCAACATCCAGGTCCCCAAGGGTTGGTCGCAGGTCGCGGTCGACATCATGGCGCAGAAGTACTTCCGCAAGGCCGGCGTGCCCGCTCGCCTGCGCAAGGTCGCCGAGGACGGCGTGCCCGAGTGGCTGTGGCGCAGCGAGGCCGACACCGACGCGCTGGCCGCCCTCCCGCCCGAGCAGCGCTCGGTCGGCGAGGCCGACAGCCGCCAGCTGTTCCACCGCCTCGCCGGCTGCTGGACCTACTGGGGCTTCAAGCACGGCTACTTCAGCGACGAGGACTCGGCCCGCGCCTTTTACGACGAGCTGACCACCATGCTCGCCGATCAGGCGGTCGCGCCGAACAGCCCGCAGTGGTTCAACACCGGCCTGCACTGGGCCTACGGCATCACCGGCCCGGCCCAGGGTCACAGCTACTGCGACCCGGTCACCGGTGAGCTCGGCCTGTCGAACAACGCCTACGAGCGCCCGCAGCCGCACGCCTGCTTCATCTCCTCGGTCAGCGACGACCTCGTCGGCCAGGGCGGCATCATGGACCTGTGGGTCCGCGAGGCTCGCCTCTTCAAGTACGGCTCGGGCACCGGCACCAACTTCTCCACCCTCCGCGGCGAGGGCGAGCCGCTGTCGGGCGGCGGTCGCAGCAGCGGCCTGATGAGCTTCCTGAAGATCGGCGACCGCGCCGCCGGGGCGATCAAGAGCGGCGGCACCACCCGGCGCGCCGCCAAGATGGTCATCGTCGACGTCGACCACCCCGACGTCGAGAAGTTCATCGACTGGAAGGTCATCGAGGAGCAGAAGGTCGCCGCGCTGGTCGCCGGCAGCCGCCTGTGCAACCGCCACCTCAACCTGGTCCTCGGGGCGTGCCACGACGTCGCCCTCACCGGCGACGACCGCTTCGACCCGCGCAAGAACAAGGGCCTGCGCGCGGCGATCCGCAGCGCCCGCGCCGCCGAGATCCCCGAGAGCTACGTGCAGCGGGCGATCGCCCTCGCCAAGCAGGGCGCCCGCGAGATCGAGTTCACCGAGTACGACACCAACTGGGACAGCGAGGCCTACGGCACCGTCTCCGGCCAGAACTCGAACAACTCGGTGCGCGTCACCGACGAGTTCCTGCGCGCCGTCGAGGAGGACAACAGCTGGGACCTCATCCGCCGCAGCGACCGCAAGGTCCACCGCACCGTGCGGGCGCGCGAGCTGTGGGACAAGGTCACCTTCTCCGCGTGGGCCTGCGCCGACCCCGGCCTGCAGTTCGACACCACCATCAACGAGTGGCACACCTGCCCGAACGACGGCCGGATCAACGGGTCGAACCCGTGCTCCGAGTACATGTTCCTCGACGACACGGCCTGCAACCTGGCGTCGCTGAACCTGGCCAAGTTCCTCACCCGCACCAGCGGCGCCGCCGACCTCGACCTCGACGTCGAGGCCGTGCGTCACGCCTGCAAGCTGTGGACGATCGTGCTCGAGGTCTCGGTCCTGATGGCCCAGTTCCCGAGCGAGGCGATCGCGGTCCGCAGCTACAAGTACCGCACCCTCGGCCTCGGCTACGCCAACCTCGGCACCTACTTCATGCTGCGCGGCATCGCCTACGACAGCGAGCTGGCGGTGGCGATCTGCGGCGGCGTCACGGCCCTGATGACCGCGGCCTGCTACAGCACCAGCGCCGAGCTGGCGCGCGAGCACGGCCCCTTCCCCGGCTACGCCGCCAACCGCGAGCCGATGCTGCGGGTCATCCGCAACCACCGCCGCGCCGCCTACAACGCCTCGCGCGCCGAGTACGAGGGCCTGTCGATCGCGCCGATGGGCATCGCCCAGCACGTGTGCCCGAGCTACCTGCTCAAGGCCGCCCAGGCCGAGTGGGACGCCGCCCTGCACCTCGGCGAGCAGCACGGCTACCGCAACGCCCAGGTCACCGTCATCGCCCCGACCGGCACCATCGGCCTGCTGATGGACTGCGACACCACCGGCATCGAGCCTGACTTCGCCCTCGTGAAGTTCAAGAAGCTCGCCGGTGGCGGCTACTTCAAAATCATCAACCAGTCGGTGCCCGCCGCCCTCGGCACTCTCGGCTACTCCGAGACGCAGATCACCGACATCGTCCGCTACTGCAAGGGCGCCGGCACCCTCGTCGGCAGCCCGCGGATCTCCCACACCGACCTCAAGCGCAAGGGCTTCACCGACGAGGTGCTCGCGCGCATCGAGTCGGAGCTGGCCGGCGCCTTCGAGATCGGCTTCGTCTTCAACCGCTACGTCCTCGGCGACGACTTCTGCCGCGACGTCCTCAAGTTCAGCGACGCCCAGCTCAACGACCCGGGCTTCAACATCCTCGAGGGCCTCGGCTTCTCCGTCGAGGACATCCAGCGCGCCAACGACTTCGTGTGCGGCACCATGACCGTCGAGGGCGCCCCGCACCTGCGCGCCCAGCACCTGCCGGTGTTCGACTGCGCCAACAAGTGCGGCCGCTACGGCACCCGCTACATCGCCCCGATGGCGCACGTGCGCATGATGGCCGCCGCCCAGCCGTTCCTGTCCGGCGCGATCAGCAAGACGATCAACATGCCGAGCGACGCCACCGTGCGCGAGGTCGAGAGCGTCTACCTCGCCTCGTGGAAGTACGCGCTCAAGGCCAACGCCCTCTACCGCGACGGCAGCAAGCTGAGCCAGCCGCTGTCGTCCGCGCTCGCGGTCGAGGCCGAGGACGACATGGGCGACGCGCTGGCGACCACGCAGCCGCAGGTGATCGAGAAGGTCACCGAGCGGATCGTCCACCGCTACCTCGCCAAGCGCCGGCGCATGCCGGACCGCCGCGGTGGTTACACGCAGAAGGCGACCATCGGCGGCCACAAGGTCTACATCCACACCGGCGAGTACCAGGATGGTTCGCTCGGCGAGATCTTCATCGGCATGCACAAGGAGGGCGCCGCCTTCCGCAGCCTGATGAACTGCTTCGCCATCGCCATCAGCCTCGGCCTGCAGTACGGCGTCCCGCTCGAGGAGTACGTCGACGCCTTCGTGTTCAGCCGCTTCGAGCCCGCCGGCCCGGTGGTCGGCAACTCGCGGATCAAGATGTCGACCTCGATCATCGACTACATCTTCCGCGAGCTCGCCGTCACCTACCTCGACCGCAACGAGCTGGCCCACGTCAACCCCGAGGACCTCGAGCCCGACACGCTCGGCGACCAGAGCCAGAACGAGGCCGTCGAGTTCCAGGACGAAGAGGTCGTCTCGGAGCGCATCGTCACCCCCGGCCCGCTCAAGCTCAGCGCCAACCTCCCGCGCGGCCCGGTGCCCAGCCAGAAGCGCCACGCGATCGAGGTCGAGGACCGCACCGCCGCCGCCGAACCGGCCCGCGCCGCCAAGCCGCGCCCGGCCGCCGCCGCTGCCGCCCCCAGCGTCAGCGAGCAGGTCCGCGTCGCCCGCATGTCCGGCTACGAAGGCGACGCTTGCGGCTCGTGCGGCAGCTTCACGATGGTCCGCAACGGCTCCTGCCTGAAGTGCGTCAGCTGCGGCGCCACCAGCGGCTGCTCGTGAACGACCGGCGGCGCGCGGATCTTGCCTTCCAAGCGGGATCCGCGCCTCGCCTCGCTGCACCACTGTTGCTCGCCGGGTGCCCGGCGGTACTCTTGGCCGATGATGATGGCCGGGTCGCCGCGTAGGGACACACCATGACAGCCAAGCTCCGCGCCGTCGCGTTGGTCGGGGTGGGCATGCTCTTTGGGGCAGGTCTCTCGGGATATGTCCAATCGGCCATCGCCCAGCCTGGCGCGCAGGTCGCCCAGTCGGCCCCGGCCGACTACTCGCGCTACCGCAAGCTCGACATGTTCGCGCGGGCGCTGACCATCCTCGAGAATCACTACGTCCGCCCCGTCGACAGCGAGAAGCTCATCTACGGCGCGATCGCCGGGCTCGTCGCCGAGCTCGACCCGCACAGCGAGTTCCTCCCCCCGCGCGAGGCTCGCCTGCTCCGCGAGGACATCGAGGGCAGCTTCGGCGGCGTCGGCATGGTCGTCATCCTCCGCCAGGAGACCCAGCCGCAGGCGCGCTACGTCCTCGAGGTCCGCGAGGTCGTCGCCAAGGGCCCGGCCGAGCGCGCCGGCGTGGTCGTCGGCGACCTCATCCCCTCGATCGAGGGCAAGCCGATCAGCCACTTCTTCGACCTTCGGCGCGCCATCATGGCGATGCGCGGCGCACCTGGCACGAAGGTCAGCTTCACCCTCGAGCGTCCTGCCCCCAAGGTCGACGGCAAGCCCGGCAAGCCGAGCGTGCGCAGCCTCGTCGTCACCCGCGAGTACATCGACAGCCCCGCCGTCACCAGCCGCATGCTCGGCGAGGGCCTCGGTCACGTGCGCCTGCGCGACTTCTCCGAGACCAGCGGGCGCGAGCTGTCGGCCGCGCTCGCCAGCTTGCGCGACCAATCGCGCGACGGCCTCAGCGGCGTCGTCCTCGACCTGCGCGACAACGGCGGCGGCCTGCTCGACCAGGCGATCGCCATCGTCGACCTGTTCGTCAACGAGGGCTCGATCGTCCGCACCCGCGGCCGCCGCGGCGAGCTGCTCGACGAAGCCCGCGCCGTCCCTGGCTCGGCCTGGTCCAAGCTCCCGATCGTCGTCCTCGTCAACAAGTCCTCCGCCTCCGCCTCCGAGATCGTCGCCGGTGCGCTGCAAGATCACCGGCGCGCCCTCATCGTCGGCGAGCGCACCTACGGCAAGGGCTCCGTGCAGGCCCCGTTCGAGCTCGGCGACGGCTCGCTGCTCAAGCTGACCATCGCCCTCTACTACACTCCCAACGATCGTCTCATCCAGGCCAGCGGGATCCAGCCCGACGTCGTCGTAGGCGCCGACTTCCGGCCTTACAAGGACAGCCAGCCCGAGCTCGAGCCCGAGCGCGCCCAGCCGCGGCACCTCAAGCCCGAGGAATTCGGCTACCCCGCCGTCCCGCTGACCGACGACAGCGAGGCCGTGCGCGGCGCTGCCGAGGACGCCCAGCTGCGCGTCGCCGTGCAGCACCTGCGCGGCCTCGTGCGGGTGCCCGCGCGCGGCGGTCGTCGGAGGTGACTCTGGACCCGACCGGCGATCGGCTGCTTCGGCCCGCTGCGATGCCGCGGTGGGCTCGCGTCTCCTTGATCGCCTGGTGGGTGCTCGCGGCGCTGCTGTTTTGGCTCGCACCGGCGCCGCCGCCCGCTCCGCTCGCGGCCGCCGAGGACGAGGCGATCTTCCAGCGCCAGCTCGACGAGACCGTCGCGCGCACGCGTCGCTGGCAGGACTCGCGCGGCGACCTGACGATCCCCTGGCACCAGGCGCGCGGCCACCTTGCGATCGTCATCGACGACATCGGCCGCGAGCTCCACCACTTCGATCGGCTGCTCGCGCTGCGCTTCCCTTTGACCTTCAGCGTCGTCCCGGGCGGCGTCTACGCCGTCGGCGCGCAGCTCCGGCTGTGCGGCGACCGTCGCCGGCCGCGGGAGATCCTCCTTCATCTCCCGAGCGAGCCGCTCGACCCAGACAAGATGACCGCCGGTCCCGAAGCGCGGGAGCAATTCCTCCGCGTGGGCGCCTCGGCCGACGACCTGCGCGCGGCGCTGCGAGCGGCGCTGGAGCGGGTCCCCACGGCTGTCGGCGTCAACAATCACATGGGCTCGCGGCTCACTGCCGACCGGGCCGCCATGGACGCGCTGATGCCCGAGCTGTGGGCGCGCGGCCTCTTCTTCCTCGACTCGCGGACGACCGCGCACAGCCAGGGCCTCGCCGCCGCGGACGCCGCGGGGGTCCCCACGCTCGGGCGCGACGTGTTTTTGGACCACGATCCGCGCCCCGAAGCGATTTTGGCCCAGCTTCGGCAGGCAGCTGCCCGCGCGCGCGAGGCCCCGACCGTCGTCATTGCCCATCCTTCGCAGGAGGTCGTGGAGGCCCTGCGGACCGAGCTTCCGCGACTGCACCGGGACGGGATCGGCATCTATCCGCTGCGCGAGATCCTCGCGCGTCGCGGCCTCGACAAAGTGCGGGAGTGAACGTTGTTATTGCCGAAAGCGGCAGCAACGGCTGGGTTGGCTGGCTCCGAACGTGCGGATGCGGAGCCGCGGCGCCGCGGCCTCGCTTGACAGTAATTCGCTGAACTTCCTACCCTGAAGCTCACACGGATGGCCCTGCGACTGATCATCGAGGACGAAGAGGGCGCGACCACGATCGTGCCGCTCGGAGAAGAGGAGATCACGATCGGTCGGGAGCCAGGGAACACCATCCAGCTCACCGAGCAGAACGTCTCCCGGCAGCACGCGCGACTCACCCCAGGTTCGGATGGGTGGGTGATCGAGGACCTCGACAGTTACAACGGGGTCCGGGTGAACGGAGTCCTCATCGAGGGCACGGTCAACCTCAACGAGGGCGACGTGGTGCAGATCGGCGATTACCACCTCGCCATCACCAACAACGCCGAGCAGACGACCCTCAACATCGATCGCCAGGGAGGCATCGCGGGCACCGATCCGATGCGCGCCGCCCCCAGCATGGATCTGCCGCGGATCCCCGCCAGCGAAGCGGTGGTGATGATCGCTCCGCCGCCGCCGCTGCCCGATCACTCGCGCGACCGCGACGACGATCGTCACACGGATCAGCCCGCCGAGAACAAGGGTCGCGGCTTGTTGTTCGCGTTGCTCGCGGTGTTCCTGATCGGTGGCGGACTCGTCGCCTATCAGTTCACGTTGGGCAAGGGTGCCGGCGCCGAGACGCCGAAGGCTCCGAAGGTCGATCCGCCGGCGAAGACCGAGGAGCCGCCGCCGCCCGAGCCCAAGCCCGAGGCGAAGGCGCCCGAGCAGGCGCCGCCTGTAGACCCGCCGCTGCCCAACGATCCGGTGCCCGGGGTGACCGGCGCTCCGCCCGAGGAGCCGCCGCCTGAAAATCCGCTGCCGACCAAGACCGACAAGCCCGCCGTGCCTGCGGTGCCCAAGGGCGAGAAGGTCGTCAAGCCGCCGGTGACCAAGACCGACAAGCCGCCCGTGCCCAAGGGTGACCCGGTGCAGCTCCTCGAGGACGCGCGCAAGGCCAACCTCGCCGGCAACGCCACGCAGGCCTACGACCTGGCCAAGAAGAGCTACGAGATCGACAAGGGCTCGAACGCTCTGGCGCTGATGGGCGCCTCCGCGTGCAAGATGGGCGATCAGGCCAAGGCCAAGTCGGCCTTCAAGAAGCTGACCGACCCCAACCGCCAGAAGCAGATGGTGTCGGTATGCGCAGAACGAGGCATCGTGCTCGAGTGAGTAGTTCTTCGGGACATGTCCTGAAGAACAGCCTCTACCTCCTCGCCGCCGCTGCCGCCCTGCTCGCCGCGCCCGTGAGCGCCGCCCCGTGGGAGGACGCCACGGCGCTCACGATCGGTACCACGGCCGAGTGGACCAACAAGGTCGAGCTCGCCGACATCGACGGCGACGGGCTGGTCGACATCCTGTTCGCCAACGGGGCCGGCTACGCCTCGCCCGACGATCCCGAGCCGAACCGGGCCTTCCTCAACCGGGGCCCCGGCATGCCGTTCGTCGACGTCAGCGAAGAGGTCTTCGGCCCCGAGCCTGACTTCACCCGCGCGATCAAGGTGCGCGACCTCGACGGCGACGGCGACCCCGACATCCTGGTCGCCAACACCTTCGAGACTCGGAGCCGGCTCTACCTCGGCGACGGCCAGGGCGGCTTCGTCGAGGCCAGCGACGACCTCCCGCAGGCTCCGCACAGCTTCGGCGACGTCGAGCTCGGCGACGTCGACGGCGACGGCGACCTCGACGCCGTGCTCGCCGACTGGGGCCCCGGCGACGCCGGTCAGAGCTCGGGCGTCACTCGTTTGTGGCGCAACGACGGCGGCGTCTTCACCGACGTCACCACCACCCACATGCCCGACGCTCTGGTCGCCTGGTCGTGGGAGCTCGAGTTCGCCGACGTCGACAACGACCTCGACCTCGACCTGCTCGTCTCGTGCAAGGCGTGCTCGGGCTCGTACATGTTCGTCAACGACGGCGCCGGCGTGTTCACCGACGCCTCCGACAAGCTGCCGCAGTACGGCAACAACTACGACTTCGAGGCGATCGATCTGACCGGCGACGGCTGGCTCGACCTCGTCACGATCAACGACGGGCCTGGTGGTCGCGAGCACATCTTCGTCAACGACGGCGCTGGCGGCTTCGTCGACGCCACCGCCGACCTCTGGCCCGACTTCGAAAACCTCCCTGGCGACGACAACATGCTCGCCTTCCTCGACTACGACAGCGACGGTGACGCCGACTTCGTGATCGCCGGCCTGTTCGGCAGCGACGACCGCCTGATGCTCAACAGCGGCGACGGCCACCTCGAGGTCGTCGACGCCTTCAAGCCCGCCAAGTCGATGGGCACCCTCGGCCTCGCCGTCGCCGACCTCGACGGCGACAGGAAGATCGACGTCGTGCTCGCCGAGGGCGAGATCCCCGACAACGCCGACCGCGTGTTCCTCGGCGTCGACATCGCGGTCGACACCGCCGCCCCGAAGATCTCCCTCGTCACCCTGGTAGACGGCGGCGTGGTCGCGCGGATCCACGACAACAAGACCCCCGTCATGCCGCACGATTTCCAGTCGGTCGTGCTGGTCGCCGACGGCACCGAGGTCCCGATGCAGTGGTACGGCGAGGCGCTGTGGCGCGGCGCCCCGCGCGAGCCGTTCGGCCAGCTGTGCGCCGTCGATGCCGCGGGCAACGAGACCTGCGTGGAGTTCGGCGAGGACCCCGGCGAGACCGACACCGACGACGGCGTCAACACCACCAACGACTCCGGCACCACCGAGGCCCCGACCACCGGCGACGACCCGACCACCGGCGGCCCCGGCACGACCACGGGCGACGGCGGCACCACTGACGCCACGGGCAGCGACGACACCGCCAGCACCGGGGACACCAGCGGCATCGACGACGACGGCGGCTGCGGCTGTCGCCAGCGTTCGCCGGGCCCTGGCGGCCTGCTCGCCCTCGGTCTGCTCGCCCTGGTCCGCCGCCGCCGCCGCTGAGTCCCTGCCCTTCGGGGCCTATCCCTTCGGACAGGCGCCATGCGTCGCCGCGAGACCGCCTGCCCTTCGGGGCATGTCCCTTCAGCCAGGTGTCATGCGCCGCGAGACCGCCGCTCCGCCTGCCCTTCGGGGCATGTCCCTTCGGACGTGTGTCATTCGTCGCCGCGAGACCGCCGTTCGGCATGTCCTTCGGGGCATGTCTATTCGGCCAGGCGTCGTGCGTCGCCGCGAGCCGTCATTCCGCCTGCCCTTCGGGGCATGTCCATTCGGCCAGGCGTCATGCGTCGCCGCGAGCCCGCCGTTTCAGAGAGCTCGCTCGCGTGCCGCGCGTCGACCTGTCCCTTCAGCCAGGCCATGGGCTCGATCCGCGGCCTGCCTCCCTCGAGCGTCCGTCGCGGCCTGCCCCTTCGGCCAGCCTCCCGCAGCGGGCCACCGGCCTCGACCGCGCGGTCGTCGAGCGAGCCGCCGCTCACGCGGTCGCCCGGCGCGCGGGCCGCGGTCCTTCGGCTCCGTCCCGGGCGACTGATTTTCTCGGGAAAACGGACCCCGGGGGGCGCGAGGCCGGGGCCTCGCAGGTGATGCGCTCGGCAGGATTCGAACCTGCGACCCTCGGGTTCGAAGCCCGATGCTCTATCCAGCTGAGCTACGAACGCGGCCCGGCCAGGATACCCGAACTCGCCCCGGGCGAAAAGCGCACGCACAGCGCGCCGTGCATGGGCCATGCCGGCCTTTTATAATGACGGACGAACTGACCGCCGGCCTCAGGCCCTCCCAGGAGCACCCATGCGTCTCGTCTCGGCCCTCTCGCGTCACCGCACCCTCCTCTCGGCCTCAGGCCTCGCCGCTGCCAGCGTTTGGTTGGCCGTCGAACACCGCCCCGGCGACGACGGCGTGCGGGCCGCGGACATCACGCCCGTCGCCATCACCGACCTCGATCTCGCCGACAGCACCGGCGCCCTGCTGCTCGACCTCGTCGAACCCGAGGACGGCGAGGGCGGCAGCGAAGCCGAGCTGCGCGCGCTGCTCGACGGCCTCGGCCTCGCCTGGGAGCCGGCCGGCTTCTACAGCGAGGGCGAGCACCTCTTCCGCGTCGTCGGCGAGCCCGACCAGCTCGCCGAGCTGCAGACCACGCTCGCCGGCAACCCGCTCGTCGAGGTCGTCGAGCCCGAGCTCGTCTACTCGCTCGTCGGCGACGTCGCCATCGAGCCCGCCGACGAGCTCGAGCCGAGCAAGGAACGCCGCCCGCGCTTCGAGCCCGACGACCCGATGTACGCCCGCCAGTGGCACATGCAGATGATCCACACCCCCGAGGCGTGGGGCGTCACCAAGGGCGAGGGCGTCGTCGTCGCCGTCATCGACACCGGCGTCGCCTGGAAGGACCTGCCCGGCGTCGCCAAGCAGGCGCCCGACCTGGCCGGCACCGCCTTCACCCAGGGCGTCAGCTTCGTCCCCAACTCGCTGCCCGATGGCCTCGACGATCACCTGCACGGCACCCACGTCGCCGGCACGATCGCCCAGACCACCCACAACGCGCTCGGCGTGACCGGCGTCGCCTTCAAGAGCACGATCATGCCGCTCAAGGTGCTGAGCGGTGACGGCCGCGGGCAGATCCCCTGGATCGCCAACGCCATCCGCTACGCCGCCGACAACGGCGCCCAGGTCATCAACATGAGCCTCGGCGGGCCGATGCCCTCGAGCGTGCTCGCCAAGGCGATCGACTACGCCAACAGCAAGGGCACCACCGTCGTCTGCGCCGCCGGCAACGAGAGCCGCGGCCGCGTCGGCTGGCCCGCCTCCAACAACGGCTCGGTCGCGGTCGCGGCGGTCGACGCGATGGGCGTGCGCACCTGGTACTCGAATTGGGGCAAGGACCTCGACGTCTCGGCCCCCGGCGGCGACACCCGCGTCGACAAGAACGGCGACGGCTACCCCGACGGCGTGCTGCAGAACACGATCCTCCTGCAGGATCCGATGAAGAGCGATTACATGTGGCTGCAGGGCACCTCGATGGCCTCGCCGCACGCCGCCGGCGTCGCCGCCCTGGTCGTCTCGCGCGGCGTCAACAACCCGCCCGAGGTCGAGCGGATCTTGAAGAAGACCGCGAAGCACCCCAACAACATCGAGTGGGACAAGGAGTACGGCGCCGGTGTCATCGACGCCGTGGCCGCCGTCGACGCCTCGATCGAGAGCTACCAGGCCGAGCGCGGCGGCCTGCTCGGCCTGCTCGGGCTCGGCGGCCTCGCGGGCCTCGGCCTCGCCGGCCTCGCCGGTCGGCGCGCGCGCGTGGCTGCGCTCGGCAGCATGGTGCTCGGGGCAGGTCTCGCCGCGGGCGCGTTCGGCCTGACGCCGATCGCCTACGCCGCGGCCGATCTCGCCGGTGCGACCGCGATCGGCTCGCCGCTGTTCCTGTCGGCGCTGCTGCCGGTCCTGGCGACCCTGCTGCTGGTCGGCTTCCGCCCGCTCCGCAGCATCCTCGTCGGCCTCAACCTCGGCTACGCCGCCCTGCTCCTGCACGGCGCGATCGTCCTGCCGACGCTGCTCAACGGCCTCCCCGGCGGCCCGACGATCGACCGCCTGTGGCTCGCGGCGCACGCCCTCGTGGCCCTCGCGCTCGCCCGCCGCGTCTCGCGGATGTGATCCACGAGCTCGCCCGCACCCCGAGCCCGCGCCGGCCCACGCCCGCGCGGGCTTCGCTGTTTCTCGCACCGACTCGCGTCGGCCACGTCGCTCGCGGAAGCTGCATGCGCCCGGAGCACGCGTGAGCCACGAACGCCTCGCATCGCCCGCTGAAGCCGCATGCGCTGGGAGCTCTTTCAGGGCCCCGCACGACTCAAACGCCACGCGCCGGCGTGAGCCTCGCGGGTCAGACCACGACGCGAACGCGACCCCGTTCTTCGTCCCCGTGGCACGCCCTCGTGGCCCTCGCGCTCGCCCCCCGCGTCTCGCGGATGTGATCGGCGAGCTCGCCCGCACCCCAAGCCCGCGCCGGCCCACGCCTGCGCGGGCTTCGCTGTTTCTCGCGCCGACACGCGCCGGCCACGTCGCTCGCGGAAGCTGCATACGCCCGGAGCACGCGTGAGCCACGAACGCCCCGCATCGCCCGCCGAAGTCGCATGCACTGGGAGCTCTTTCAGGGCCCCGGGCGGTCACGCGCCGGCGTGAGCCTCGCGGTCAGGCCACGACGCGAACGCGACCCCGTTCCTCGTCGCCGTGTGATGCACGCCTCTTCGTGCTGTGGACGACGGCCAGAACTGTTCGAAGCAGCTCGCTACCTCCTCGCTTCGGCGAGACCCATCGGAGGACGAAGCATGGCTGAGAGCGCCCCCGAATCGCCGCAACCCTTCGACCTGTCCCGGAGGACATGTCATCACACGCGACCGGCACGCCGCGCGAGCGCGCAGCGATGCACGTTCACGAACAGGCATCGCTCGCATCCGCCCGCTCCGCGCGCCACGATCCGTCCGGTTGCGCGTGGCGTGAGCCAGGATCTCGGTCTCTCGGGGCGGACTCGTCCACCCGCCCAACAGCCCGCTGAAAGGCCCTGACCGCCATTGCGCCCCCTGCGCACGGACGCGTGAACCGGCGCGCAGGCCGCGCGCGCGGGATCAATCCTGAAAATCACTTTCAAACTCCTTGCGATCCGACCTCGAGCTGGGCACCCTGAAGGAGTCATTTTGACAATGATTTTCATCGCCATCCTCAGGACTCGGGACGCGTAGTCATCATGATCGTCTGTCTGTGCAAGGGTGTTTCGTGTCGCACGATCCTCGCCGAGGCTCGCCGGGGGGCCTGCACGCTGAAGCAGATCCGGCAGACCTGTCAGGCGGGCACCGGCTGCGGGGCGTGCGTCCAGCAGATCCGGCAGCTGCTCGAGAGCGCCGCGCCGGCCCGGCACGAGCATCACAGCAGCAGCGTCGGCAGCGGCGAAGCGACCTGAAGCGCCGCGTCGAAGTTGAACGTCTTTTTCACCGCGGCGCTGCTGCCGGCGGTGCGCGTGGGCCCGTGCTAGCGTGCGCCCACGATGAAGGGCAACGACAAGATCCTCAACGCGCTCAATGAAGTACTGACAGCCGAGCTGACGGCGATCAATCAGTACTTCATCCACGCGAAGATGTGTAAGAACTGGGGCTATAGCAAGATCGCCTCGAAGATCCGCGCCGAGTCGATCGACGAGATGAAGCACGCGGACGACCTCATCGAGCGCATCCTGTTCCTCGAGGGCATCCCGAACGTCCAGCGCTACAACAAGGTCAACGTCGGCGAGTCGGTCAAAGAGCAGTTCGAGCTCGACCTCAAGCTCGAGTACGACGCCGTGCAGCGCTTCAACAATGGCATCGCCATGTGTCGCGACCTCGGCGACAACGCCACCCGCGAGCTGCTCGAGCGCATGCTGATCTCCGAGGAAGAGCACGTCGACTGGCTCGAGACTCAGCTCGGCCTGATCCAGGCCCTCGGCGAGCCGATGTACTGCGCCCAGCAGCTCTGAACGCCCCGCGATGCTCGTCTCTCGCGGCCAGCCGCCGCGAGCCGGGACGCGGCCGCTGTCCCGCCCCGACCTGCTCTACGGACAGAGTCTCTATCGAGCGAGCGGCTGACCTTCGGGACAGCCCTCGCGCTTCGCCGACCTGTCCTCGCGGACAGCCTCAACCGAGCGAGCGGCGGACCTTCGGGACAGCCCTCGCGTTTCGCCGACCTGTCCTCGCGGACAGCCTCTATCGAGCGAGCGGCGGACCTCCGGGACAGCCCTCGCACTTCGCCGACCTGTCCTCACGGACAGCCTCTATTGAGCGAGCGGCTGGCCTTCGGGACAGCCCTCGCGCTTCGCCGCGGCCTCGCGGGCAGCGCTCACTTCTTCGCGTCGGCCGGGCGCTTGGCGTCCGCCGGCGCCTCGGCCTTCGCATCGGCCGGCTTCGCCTCCGCGGGCGGCTCGGAGCCCGGCACGGCGAACTTGGTCTCGTCGACCGGCACGTTGAGCTCGAGCTTGGTGGTCGTCGTCTTCAGCTTCTGCAGCTTCATGTCGGCGACCTGCTCGAACGCGAACCACACCCCGTTCTGCTCGCGATAGTCGGACAGCGTCACCTCGACGGGGATCTCGCCCATCGAGCTGAACTGCTTGAGCCGCTGCGCCACCAGGCGGTGGTCGGCGAGGTCGATGCGCAGCGTCACGGAGTTGCCCGACTTGCTGGCGGTAAGCACGACCTCGGCGAACTTCTTGCCACCGACCTCCTCGACCTTGGTCGTCTCGGCCTTGTCGAAGAAGCGCTTCCAGTCGTGGGCGATGTTCAGCGACGTGCCCATCTCGGCCATCGCGGCCTCTTTGCCCGTCAGCTCGCGCAGGCCCTGGATCGGGTCGAGCGTCCACAGCTTGCCCGCCTTGCCGCCGCCGGTGCTCACGCCCACGCCCGGCAGCGTGATCTCCAGATAAAAATCATCGCCCTTCGACCAGGTCTTGCCGACGCCGGAGATCCCCGCGCCGAGGATCTCGACCTGCATCTCCTGATAGAAGCTCTTGATCTCGTCGAGCTTGGCCGCGCCGCCGCCCGCCTCGACCACCTTCGCCAGCAGCTCCGCCGCGTCGGGCAGGGCGTTCGCCGCCGGCGCCGCCGCCTCGGCCGGCTTCGCCTCGGTCGCCGGCGTGGCCTTGGCCGCCTCGGCCTTCTTCGCCTCGCCGCCGTCGCACCCGCCGAGGGCCATCAGGGCGGTCAGACACAGGACTTGCAGGCGTCGCATGCGGGTAGCTCCTTGGGACATGTTCTCAGGGACTCTTGCTGTCGAAGGCCGCGACCGCGGCGGCCAGCACCGGGTCGCGCCCGGCGACGAAATCGGCCCGCGTCTCGACCGCGGTGATGTCGGGGCTGACGCCGTCGCCCTCGGCGACCGTGCCCTTGGCCGAGTGGTAGTCGCCGACGACGTATTGCAGCAGCGCGCCGTTGTCGAGCCGCTCGAGCAGCGACGGCAGCGCCGCACCGGCCGAGGCGCGCGCCCCGGCCACCCGCACGCGCCCGAGGTCGCGCAGGCCCGCCGCGAAGATCTCCGAAGTGCTCGCCGTGCCCTCGTCGACCAGCACGATCACCGGCCCCGCGAACGCCCCGGGATCGCCGGCCACGTTGAACTCCTGGGCGAACTCGCGGAACTGCAGCTTGCCGAGGCTGCCCGACTCTCGGAGCAGCAGGCGCGCGACCGGGATCGACATCGCCCCCACGCCGCCCGGGTTGCCGCGCAGGTCGAGCACCAGCGCCTCCATGCCCTGGCCGCGCAGGTCGGTCATCGCCGCCTTCACGCGCTCGACCATCGGCAACATCCAGTAGTTGAACGCGATGTAGCCGATCTTCGGGCCGCTGCCCTCACGCTCCAGCATGCGGTGCTCGACCGTGGTCGGCAGGTCGCGCAGGTTGCCGAGCGACACCAGCTCGCCGGGCGGCGTGACGCAGGCGACATCCTTCGTCACCTCGGCGTCGCCGGCGCCCGGATCGAGGAAGGTCAAGCTGACCTTTTGGCCAGGTTGACACGACAGCGCCCGGCCCGCCTCGAAGGCCGCGTGATAGGCGACCTCGCCGGGGCGCATCGCCTCGCTGCGGGCGCGGGCGATCAGAGACTCGGCGGTCCGGTCGCCCAACTTCACCAGCGCCGCACCCGCTGGCACGCCGCTGACGGCCCCGCCGAGCGCCGGGTCGACGACCACCAGCTGCTCGCCGATCATGCGCACGCCCACCGGCACGCGCGCGGGCCCGCCGCTGCGCTCCTCCGGCTCGGCCCCGCTGAACGGCGGCACCACCTTGAAGTGGCTCTGCCCGAGCGTCTCGAGCAGGTCGTTCATCACCTTGTAGGCCGCCGGCCCGTCGGCGACCGCCGTGAGCTTGGCGCCGTACTCGGCCCGCAGCGCCGGCCAGTCCTTGCAGGCCAGCGTCGGGTCGAAGTGCTTCTCCAGCACCGTCCGCCACACGCGCTCGAAGGTCGCCGAGTACGGCGTCTCGGGCAGCGGCGGCAGCGTCGCCGGGTCGAGGTCCGCCCAGCTGCGGCAGGTGTCGCCGGCCGGCCTCGCGGCGGGCGCGTCACTCGCCTGTGGGGCCGCGGGGCTGGCCTCGGCTGTCGGCGCCGTCTTCTCCGACGGCGCCGACTGGCCACACGCGCAGACGAGCGCCACGCATGCGGCGCTCACCGACCTGGGGAAGCGCATCGGCTCACTCGTAGGTCACGCGCTCGAGGGCGTTGAGGTCGAGGACCACGATCTCCTGGCGGCTGAGGCTCAGGATCCCCTCGCGTTGCATCCGGTTGAGCGCGCGCGAGATCTCCTCGCGCACGGTCCCCAGACGCGCAGCAACGGTGTTCATGTCGAGCTGGCGGGGGATCACGCACGGCTTGCCCGCCTCGGCGCCGGCGCGCATCGCCAGCGACAGCAGGAAGGACGCGAGCCGGCGTTCGACTGACCGAAGGGACAGGTCGAGTACGAGGTCGATCAGGCGGTTGGCCCGGAAGGCCATGTGCCGCATCAGCGCGAACGCCAGCGGCTGAGAACGCCCTATAAGGTTGATCACCGGGTCCGTCTCGAACTGCCAGGCCTCCGAGTCGAGCATGGCGAAGGCCGAGGCGGCGCACTGGACGTCCCGCGGCAAGAAACCCTCGCCGATCAGCTTCCCGGGCTCCGCGAGATAGAGGATCTGCTCGCGCCCCTCGGAGGAGATGAGGCTCAGCTTGAATTCGCCCGACTTCACCACGAACAAGCCGGGACCTGGCTCACCACGGCGGAAGACTGAGCGTTTGCGCTTCACCTCGACGAGGTTCGCGCCGAGACATAGCTCGGTCATGGTCTCTTCGGGGACCTGGTCCCAACCGGCGTAGCGCAGCAGCGCCTGGCGGACTTGTTCGACTTCCGCGCCCTCGATCGGCATGGCGCAAGTGTAGCCGTTTTGCGCTCATGATGAGTCTCTCATTTGGTCCGGAGTGAGTTCATCCGGGGCCGTCAGCGGTTTTGCGTACCTGGCGCAACGCCTCGTGGGGCCCGAGTTCGCCGATTTTTAGGACGGCACACATGTAGGACATAAACTCGCCACCACTTACCACCCCGCGCCAGAGAACGGAGCCACCCATGGAAACCCAGCAGATCGAGAAGCGCCCCCTGCGCCTGCCCCCCCTCCCGCGCCCCGGCAAGCCCCTCTACGAGCGCCGCCGCACCCGCTTCACCGACACCGGGTCGGCGCTGATCGCGGCCTTCGACGGCGCGGTCAACCGCGGCGAGCTCGACCTCATCATCGTCGCTGACGAGAGCGGCTTCGTCGTCTCCCAGAGCACGACCGATCTCGACCTCACCATGCTCGCCGCCGTCGCTCCGCTCATCGGTCGCGGTCGTGCGCGCGCCACCGTCAAGCGCGACGGCCAGGAGCGTGGTCTCAGCGTCAAGACGATCGAGGTCCTCGGCGAGACCCTCTACGTCGCCTGCCTCGGCGGCAAGTTCGGCGCCCGCGAGCGCGAGCTCGCCTCCACCGCCAGCGCTGCCCGGCGGATCCTCCTCAGCTAGCGCGACGGCCGGGTGGCCTCCACCCCTCGCTCGCGCCGCGTCGCTCGCGCCCCGCAAATCGTCGGCCGGCGCGAGGGGTGAACCGCGGATTGAATTATCTTTAGAACATGTCTTGAACGACAGGGCCGAAAGACCCTGCCCTCTCGGACTTCTTATTTTGAACTACAGGGCCGTGAGCGCCGCGCGCAGCGCGGCCTCCGGTTGCGTCGTCATGTCCGCGACCGCGACGTCCGGCTCGACGCCGGCGCCGTCGATCAGGCGGTCCTTCGGCGAGAAGTAGCGCGCGATCGTCAGCGTCAGCACCGAGCCGTCGTCGAGGCCGATGACATCTTGCACGGTGCCCTTGCCGTAGCTGCGCTCGCCGACCACCTTCGCGCGTCCGTGGTCCTGCAGCGCGCTCGCCAGCAGCTCCGATGCCGAGGCCGAGCGGTGGTCTTGCAGCACCACGACCTTCGTCGCGTCGTCGGTGGCCGCCAGCGTCGCTCGCTCCTCGCGGAGGATCTGCCCGCCGCGCCCGCGCGTCCGCACCAGCACGCCCTCGCCGACGAACGTGTCGGCGATCAGCACCGCCTCGCCGACGTCACCGCCCGGATTGCCGCGCACGTCGAGCACCACGCCGCCGATGCCACCGGCGCCGGCCGAGCGGCGCAGCTCCTTCAACGTGTTGCGCACGCTGTCGGCGACGCCCGAGCGGAACGCACGGATCCGTACATGGGCGAACTTGCGGCCGGCGTGCTCGAGGAGCGCGCCGCTGACGACCGGGAGCGACTGCCCCGAGAGCACCAGGCGGTGCGCCGTCGGGGCCGGATCGCTGCGCCGCTGCACGGTCAGGTCGATCGTCTCGCCGTCGCCGCCGAGCAGCAACACGTCGACCTCGGCACGCGACAGCATGAAGGCGACGTCCTGATCGCGAATCTTCAAGATCGAGTCGCCGGATTGGAGACCGATCTTCTCGGCCGGCGATCCAGGCAACACGGCCGAGACCTCGAGCCGCGCCGGCTTGCGCGAGCCCGGCTCGGCGCGCTGGAGATCGACGATCATCCCGGTCGTGCCACCGCGGCTGCGTTGCTTGAGCAGCGTGCGCTCGTCGGCGGTGAGATAGTGACTGTGACGATCGAGCCCGCTGACGATCCGCTTCAGCGACTCTGCCAGTACGCGGCTGGGCTCCACCGGGTCGACATAGCGATCGAGGACGGTGCGGAGCGCCTTGCCATAGGCGTCGGTGCCGAGGTTGTTGCCCGCCTGCGCGCTCGGGAGCGCCGACTGGACGCACCACATTGCCGCGGCGCCGAGCGAGAAGGCCAGGAACGAGCGCCAGCGGGACACGCGGTTCATCGTGGCCGAAAGACGCGCGAGGATCCAGGTTGGTTCCCGTCCGGGCGCGAATAGGTCGTCTGCTGCGTCAGGCAGCCCGCGGCAGCTCCGCCGGCGCGGCCTGCTCGCGCGTCACGGGCTCGGCCGCGCGGCGCTGCTCCAGCAACTCTCGCAGCAGCGGGCGGGTGGTGACGGCATCGACGAATACGCGGGTGAAGAGGGCTGGGCGAGAGCGGAGGCGCATGGTGCCGAACGTCTTGCACGTCGTGGGCCAGCGCGATGTCGAGGAGCTACGGGGGCACGAGGGGGACGGGAGCGCGGGGACCCAAGAAAAAATGGCAACGGCGCTTGGGAACCGTTGCCAACTTGCGACTCGGTCCGCGGCCTGGACCGACGGGCCGCGTGGGACTCAACCGCCTTCGAGCGTGCGCGCGACCTTGACGAGGTCGCGGATCTGCTTGGGCGACAACTGGGCCGAGACCGCGTAGAGCTCGTCGAGCAGCTCGCCCTTGGGACCGCTCTTCGCCTTGGTGCGGGGCAGCAGGTCGGTCGGCTCACAGCCGAACGCTTGCGCGAGGAGGAGCAGCGACTCGATGCGCGGAGCCTTGTAGCCGAGCTCGAGCTTGTTGACCGTGGTGACCGTCAGACCTGTCTGTTTGGCCAGCTCTTCGATCGTCAGGTGCGGCCGCCAACCGGTCTCGCCCTCACGCTTGCGGCGGGTCTTGGGCGGCGGAGTCGCGGTGCGCCACAGCCTGATCCGTCGTCCGATTTCCTGTGCAACTTCGTTCATCTTGAGCTCCTCGGTCGGATGTCCCGAGCCGCATCATGACACAAGTTACCTGGCGCTTCGAACAGTCCGCCGTTGCGGATGCTCACACGGGCTGTCTCATAGGACTTGTCCTTCGGGGCTTGTGAGCCCCGTCTAAAACGCTCCACGAAGGCCCAGGGAGGGTAAAATGTATCTTAGGCCACGCGAGCCGCACGTCGTGTTGCTGACGATCGAGCCTGCTCCCGACATCGCTGCATCCGAATTTCCTTGGAGCACGCAAGCGATGACTTCGCTCGAATACGTGGAGTTGAGCACGTCTGCGACGAAGTGCAGGCTCCAAGAGCGGAAGCGCCAAGTTCGTTCGGCGCGCAGGTCGAGCTGGAAGTAAGCGGGCAAGCGACGGTTGTTACGGTTGTAGAGAAGTGCCTCAGAAGCGGTCTGATCGCCGATTTGGACGGTGTACGGGCGACCTGAATGAAAGTGCAGGCGACCGCCGAAGCTCCAGCGATCGCTGATGCGATAGCCGAGCACGACGTTGACGATGTGACGCTGATCCCAGCTCGAGGGGGCGCGGCCGCCGTACTCGTACTCGCGGGTCGAGCGCGACAGCGTGTACGCGGCCCACCCGTACGCACGCTGACCGGGCAGCAGGCGCGCCATCGTCTCGATGCCGTACGACCAACCTTTGGCCGAGATCACGACGTCGTCGATCTCCTGCAGCTTGCCCGACGACAGCGACGCGAGGTCGTAGTCCTGCAGATTCGAAAGGCGGCCGAGGTAGACGTCTTGGGTGATCGCCAGCTTGTTGCCGAGCACCAGCTCGTAGCCGGCGCTACCCTGAATGTTGCGCTGCAGGCCGCGCTCGAAGCCGAAGCTCTCGAGCCCCGGGACCGGCACGGGGAAGCTCGGCGGCTGGTGGTAGACGCCGATGTTCTGGCGCAGCGTCCAGCGCTCGCCGACCTTCTCGCGCACGAGGATCCGCGGGTCGATGCCGAACGCGTGGGTCAGCGTGCGCGCCTGCGGCAGCACCGGCGAGTGACCGACCTGGGTGTAGAGATCGCCGCGCACGCCGGGGCGGATGTCGAACCGACCCTTGCGCCACAGCAGCTCGGCGTAGAGGCCCGTGGCCGAGACCACGCGGTCGCTGAACAGCTGCGTGAGGCTCTCGAGCTGCCAGCCCTCGCCCGCCGTGGCCCCCGTCGTGCCGCGGAAGATCTGGACCTCCTGATCGATGCCGACCCCGAGCTCCGCGTTGCCGCTCTCACCGACGGGCACGCGCACGTCGACGCGCGGCGCGATCAACCATTCGTTGCTGCGCGTGCGCGACACACCCGTGCGATCGAGGCCGAGGCCGAGGCTGTAGGTTGCGACGCCGCCGCGCGGCAGCTCGTGGCGGATCTTCTGCACCAGCCGGTAGAACTCGAAGCGCACGAACGGGGTCGGGTTCGACTTCTCACCCAGCTCGTCGAAGCTGCCGAGGGCGAACGCGGTGTACGTGGCGCGCTTGCCGAGCGCGTGGTCGAAGCGGGCCTGGTAGTCCCAGAAGCGCAGCTTGAGGTTGGCCTGGACCAGCGTCAGCACGCCCGCGGTGTAGCTGTAGCGCCCCGCCAGCGTCAGCGAGCCGCGCGCCGGCCCGCGCCGACAGTCCTCGCGCTTGATCCGACCTGTCCTTTTAGACCTGGCCTTTTTTCGCTGTTCTGCGAGACATGACCGATCGTGCTTGTAGTTGAGCGGGATCTCGACGAGGCCGCCGGCGTCCGTGAGGCGGATGTCGAACTCCCCGTAGGCGCGGTCGCGGCGAGCGGCGCGCGTGCGGCCCTCGATGATGCCGCTGGCGTAGCGTCCGAGCCGCACCGGCGCGCCGCTGGCATAAAAGTCGACCTGGTCGATGAAGTACGGGTGGATGACGGACGGCCCGAGCGCGACGTGGAACAGGATCGGCACGCGCACGCCGTCGAGGTAGTAACCGGTGTTGCCGGGCGCCGCGCCGCGGACCACCACGTACGGCAGGAAGCCGGCCAGCTGCGACACCCCGGGCAGGCTCCCGACCACGCGGAACGGATCGCCGAAGGTCCCCGGCACTGCGCGGATCTCCTCGTCGCGCAGCGTCGTGCTCGACACCGCCACCTCGCGTTGCTGCCGGACCACCGTGCGGTACGGGTTGCCGGCGACATCGGGCGCGAGGCGGTACTCGTAGACCAGGTCTTGCCGATCTTCGAGCTTGATACTCACGGACAGGTCCTGAAAGCCAGCCGCGCGGATGAGCAGCTTGTGCTCGCCGGGCGGCAGCCACAGCTCGAAGTGCCCGGTCTTGTCGGTCTCGGTCGAGTTGTCGTCGCCGAGCAGACGCGCGCCTGCCACTGGATCGCGGCTGCCGTACGCCATCACCCGACCGCGCAGGCGCGCTCGCCCGAGCCGCGCGGGCGCGACGGTCGTGGCCTCGGCTGTCTCGTTCGACGCGCTCGCCGGCACCGACGCTGGCGCGAGCGCGAGGAGGAGAGCGAGCACCACGCGCCCAGGATATCGGAGGTCCGTGGCGTCGAGGTCGCGAATGCGCGCGAGCTCGAAAGACCTCGATGCTCAGGCCCCGTCGCGGCGCATCGCGGCCCGGCGCGCGCCCGGCAGGCGAGCATCGTCGGCGCTCGAGGGACCGCGACGCGGCGTCGTCATCCGCTCCGTGGCCGGCTCGGCGGGCGGGGCCGCTGGCGACGGTCGCGGCAGTGATTTGCGCCGCTCGCCCGGCGGCTCGGCGGGCGGGGCGGTGCGCATCGCCGCGGGTGACGGTCGCGGCAGTGATTTGCGCCGCTCGCCCGACGGCTCGACGGGCGGGGCGGTGCGCATCGCCGCGTGTGACGGTCGCGGCAGTGATTTGCGCCGCTCGCCCGGCGGCTCCTTCGTGGTCGTCGCGCGCGTCGGCGCCTCGACGTACTCGCCGAAGATCCGCTGCTTCATGTCCTCGAGCATCGGCGAGATCCGCCCGCGCGTCCCGTCGAGCAGGTCCTTCGCTTGCGGCGTCTCACCGATCCGGTCGACGTGCTCCGACAGCGTGAACGCGCCGAGCTTGACCGTGCAGCTCGCCCACAGGACCGCCACCAGGAACACGAGGCTGAGCAGGGTGCGCATGAAGCCGGGCGCGCGAGCCTCCCGAGGCGCGCGCGCGCGATCTTCGAGCCCGCCGCGCGCCGAGGCAAATTTTTGACCGGCGGCGCCGCGCGCCCACCGGGCGCGCCGTCACTTCTCCGCGCTGCTGTCGCGTCCGAGCTCGGAGGCGACCTTGGCGGCCTCCTGGATCGTGCGGGCGAGGACGGAGCGGATCCTGCCGTCCTCCATGGTCAGGATGCCGGCGATCGTGCAACCGGCCGGCGTGGTGACTTGATCCTTGAGGGCGGCCGGGTGGAAGCCGGTCGACAGCACCATGCGCGCCGCGCCCTGGAACACCTGTGCCGCCATCTGCAGCGCCACCGGGCGCGGCAGGCCCATCATCACGCCGCCGTCGGCCATCGCCTCGATCATCACGTAGACGAACGCCGGGCCGCTGGCGCCGAGGCTCGTCACCGCGTCCATCAATTTGTCCTCGACCTCGAGGCACAGGCCCACGGTGTCGAACAGCTGTTTCGCCAGGCCGACCTCGGCGTCGCCCGCTCGCTGGCCGCGCGCCAGCACCGTCATGCCCTGTCCGATGAGACATGGCGTATTGGGCATGGCCCGAATGACAGGGCTCGCCGGCAACCATCCCTGCAGCTGGGCGAGCGTGACCCCGGCGGCGATGCTGATGACCGGCTTGTCGACCAGCGCCGCCTGCACCCCGTCCTCGTGCAGCACCTTGCTGACGCGCTGGGGCTTGACCGCGAGCAGCACCGCGTCGGCCTCGCGCATCGCCTGCAGGTTGTCGGCGGCGATGCGGACGCCATGACGCTGACGGACGGCCTCGGCGGCCTCGTGCCTGCGCGTGGTCGCCACGATCTGCGTCGGCGCGAGCAGCCCCGCGCGCAGCAGGCCGGCGGCGATCGCCTCGCCCATGGTCCCGCAGCCGATGATCGCCAGAGTCCGCCCTGCCAGCAGCATGGGCCGGCGCTTACCACAGGCCGCGGGCTCGCGCCTCAAATCGGGCGGGACGGCTGGTACACCCACGACACCGCGACGGGCTCGCGATCGACGGGCTCGCCCGGCTCGCGGCTCGGATCGGCGTCGTCCGTCCACGGATCGACGTCGTCTTCGATCGCCATCGCGTCGACCTCTCGCGGCGCCGCGGCCTCCATCGGCGCGGAGATCGC
Organism: Nannocystis bainbridge; assembly: GCF_028368995.1. Lineage (GTDB taxonomy): Bacteria > Myxococcota_A > Polyangia > Nannocystales > Nannocystaceae > Nannocystis > Nannocystis bainbridge. Next base: position 4,271,327 of record NZ_JAQNDL010000001.1, read on the forward strand.
CGTCACCAGCATCTCCTTCGGGACGTCCGATCCGCGGGGCGGCCAGATCCCGCGGCCGATCGCCGCGATCTCCCCCAACACGTGGCCGCCGGCGATCGCCTCCTCGAGCCGCCGCTTGAGCGCCTGCACGGCCGGGAAGTAGTCCTTGCGCGAGTAGCGCTGATTGAGCACGCAGAACTCTTCGTTCTTGAGGCCGACGCAGGCGAAGCACTGCGTGCAGCCGAAGCAGTCGACGCAGAGCACGAGGTACTGCGAATCCTCACAACCTTCGCAGAATTCGAGGTGGCCCGAGCGGACGCACGAGCGGCTGAACCGCGAGCGGGTGCAGGCGCGGCAGTCGTGGCACAGCTCGCAGTTGCTGCAGTCGTTGCAGCGCACGCACTGGACGCAGAAGCGGCAGCGGTTGCAATCGAGGCAGCCGTCGCAGCGGAGGTTGCCATCGCCGGCGCGGCTCGGTGCGATCTCGGCGCGGTGGGCGTCGAGGAGCCCGCGGAACTGGGCCAGCAGTTCGTCGAGGGTCGGATGCACGGTCTACGAGGGTGCCACGGATCGCGGCGTGACCCAAAGTAGCGGGCCGTGTATGCTCCGCGCGCGCCCATGGCCTCCAGCCGCCTCCTGATCGTCGTTGCGCTGCTTGCGCAAGCCCTCGCGCTCGGCGCTTGTCAGCGAAAGATCGGCAGCGCGTGCCGGGTGAGCACCGACTGCAGCTTCCGCGGCGAGCGAATCTGCGACCTCTCGTACCTCGTCGACAGCAGCGGCAACCCCGACCCCAACGGCAAGGGCGAATGCACCATCGAGGGCTGCACGCCCGGCTCGTGCCCAAAAGAGGGCGCCTGCATTCAGGTCTTCAACACCGAGTTCCTGAGCGTGGCGTGCGAACCCGACTGCGAAGACCGGCGCCCGGTCGGCGCCGACGACAAGCTGTCGCCCGACGACCCCCAGTACAAGTGCCGCGAGCTCGACGACCCCACGGTCTACAACCGCTGCACCGACCAGGAGCTGTGCCTGCCCGAGGGTCTGTGCGCCGACCTCTTCAGCGCGCGGATCTCCTGCCGCAAAGAGTGCAACAGCGACCGCGGCTGCCGTGACGGCTACGAGTGCCGCGAGACCGGCGGCAACGGCGTCTACGTGGCGTTCTCGCCGACGAACCCGGACTCGCTGCCGATCGAGCGCATCTGCATGCCGATCGAGCCCAAGGCCGGCGAGTAGATCTCCGGGCCGATCCCCGGCGCGGCAGCGCGCATGCATCGTCGACGCGCGCGCAGGTGGCTGTCTCTCGGGACAGCTTCACCACTGCTCCGAGGCAAACGCTCTCTCGCCAGGCGTCGAGAGTCACCTGTCCTTCGAGATATATTATCGTGGCGCGCCCCGTGCTCACCTGTCCTTCTGGACATGCCACGATCGACCATCGAGCGCCCTCGCTGTCCCGCGGGCTGGCCGGGCGTCCCGCCGGCGGGCCACCTGGCGCCGGGGCCATGTCCGCAAGTGCTTGAAAAGCTTCGAACGGCGCCGCGGCGCTCCGCTTGCTCAATGGGATTCATCGGCGAGAGCGCCGAACGGAGTCACCCATGTTCAAGCAGATCCGTACCTTCCTGTCCCTGTCCACCCTCGCGGCCGCGCTGTTGACGGCCACGCCGGCCTTCGCCGCGCCGACCCTCGAGGGCCAGGTCAACCTCAACACCGCGACCGTCGAGCAGCTCGAGCTGCTCCCGGGCATCGGTCCGGCGATGGCCAAGAAGATCGTCGACTACCGCGCCAGCAAGCCGTTCCAGGAGACCAACCACCTCGTCCGGATCAAGGGCATCGGGCCCAAGACCTTCGCCAAGCTCAAGCAGTACCTCGTGCTCAAGGGCGAGACCAACCTGCGCGAAGTCCCGAAGGACGAGTTGGCCACCAAGCAGCCCTGAGCCGCTCGCTCTGGCCAGCCGGGGCACGAGCACGGGCGTGACGGGCGAGGGATTCTCCGTGGCCCGCTCATCGCGACGGTCTGCACTCCACCACGATGACGCTCGTCGCGCTCGTGCTCGTGCTCCGACCGGCCGGAGCAATGTCCTTCGCGACATGTCCCGAAGAACACTTTAAAGAAAAGTGGGCTCCCCGGTGAGCCTTGGTTCCCCTCTCGCCTCGGAGGCCGCGACCGGCGCGCAGCGATCGGTGAGCGTCCCTCCTTCACCTCGCCCCGACGTCACGAAGCGCCGGCCCGCGGTCCTCCGAGCATTTCGCAGCATCATCACCACTTTTGTTTGCGAGCCATCAATGTGCTGGAACCCCTCGAAGCCCACGCGCTGCTCGCCCGTCGCCCACCTGCGCTTCTCCCGTGCACGTCCCGCCGGGACGGGTTAAGGTTCCGGGGCGTGCGCTCGCGTCTCCTCGTTCCCGTCTTCGCTGCGCTCCTCGCCGCTGCTGCGGCCGGATGCCGACCGCCCGAGATCCTCCCGCCCTACGCGACGGGGCAGGCGCCCAGGTCCGACGCCTTGCTCGGCGCGGCGGCGCCGAAGATCTCCGCCCTTCAGGTCCCGGTCGCCAAGATCCGCATCGGTCGCGCGCCGAGCGGCAACCTCATGTTCCTGGCCCAAAAGCCAGGTCGATTCTCCGGCCAGATCCAGATCGCCGGCCACGAGTTCGTGTCGCTCGCCTTCAACGAGCGCGGCTACACCCTGCGCAACGTCGCCGCCGACAACCTCCCGGCCGGCTTCTTCGCCGGGCCCCCGGCTGACTGCGCGATCCAGCGGCTGCTCGGGGTCCCGTTCGCCGCGCGCGAGCTGGTGTCGCTGGTGCTGGGCGGCGCTCCGGTGCTCGCCCCGCCGTACGAGGTCGTGGCGCAGAGCTGGGATCCACGCCACGGCCACGAGGTCTTGCGCCTGCGCGCCCCCGGCTACGAGCAAGAGCTGCGGTTCGCCTTCGTCGACGGCGTGTGGTGGTCCGCGGGCGGCACGCTGTGGCAGCGCCGCGCCGACGGCCAGCTGGCGCGCATGTGGTCGCTCCTGCACGAGGAGCTGCGCCCCGTCGACGGCACGGTGCTGCCGCGTCGCACCCGCCTCGCCGGTCCCAGCACCCGCCGCCAGGACCTCGTCATCATCACCTACGGCGCCCAGGCCGTCGATCCCGACCTGGGTGGCAGCGCGGCCGTGGCCGGCGACGACGAGGCCGGCTGGGAGGACGAGGACACCGCCAGTCCGCCCGGCGATGGCGACGGCGACGAAGCACCTGTCCCCGGGGACACCTCCGCGACTCCGCCATCACCGCCCAGCGATGCAGCGATCCCCCCGCAGTTCACCCTCGACGGCGCCGGTCTGGCGCCGCGCGGCGAACTCTGCCGCTAGCCGACCCGCGGCCGGCTCGCTACCTGATCACGCCCCGCAGTTCAGCCTCGACGGCGCCGATCTGGCGCCGCGCGGCGAACTCTGCCGCTAGCCGACCCGGGACCGGCTCGCTGCCGATCGCGCCCCCGCAATTCACCCTCGACGGCGCCGGTCTGGCCCCGCGCGACGAAATCTGCCGCTAGCCGACCCGCGGCCCGATCAAGGGGTAGCCCCGCGAGCTGTCTCTCGGCGCATGCTCCGAAGGGCATGTCCTTCGGAGCATGTCCCTTCGGCCATTACCGCGAGCCGAAGAAGTACTGCAGGCTGCCGCCGAAGTAGAAGCCCGTGTTCCAGCCGCCGGTGAGGTTGATGCCGAACGTGTCCTTGATGAGGAAGCGGGCGGTCACCAGCAGGTTGACGATCGGGATGACCGGCAGGTTGACGCCCTTCTCACGGCCGAGCACATTGAGGTCGGCCTCGTTGCAGCCGTCCTTGGTGCACTTGGCGAAGCGGCCCGGGTTCGCGCTGTTCTGGTCGAGCGCCAGGCTGCCCTGGGCCGGCGGCGGCGCGCCCGGGTTGTCCGGGTCGGGCGCCCAGTGGGGCGTGCACTTGGTGAAGTCGGAGTAGTCGGAGACCGAGTTGCACGAGGCCTGGGGGGTGCCGTCGGTCGTCCCGCCCGGCGGGTTGCCGAGCGGCGTCTGCCACAGGCCCTTGCCGGTGATGATGCCGAGGCCGATACCGCCGCCGCCGCCGAGCTGGAACGCGAAGTCGGGGGTCTCGACGACCGTGCCGCGGCCGATGAAGTCGACCTGCAGCGCGACGAAGCTGAAGTTGACCTGCGTGTAGTCGGCCGCGCCCAGGTTCGGGTTGCCGTTCGCGTCGCGCTCGCTGTCGTCGAGCCACAGGCCGTCGGGCGCCTTGAGGCGGTGGTAGGCGACGGCCGGGACGATGTCGAAGTTCTTGGAGAAGCGGTAGATGTACTCGCCGCCGATGTAGAAGTTGCAGCCGTCGACGCGGGTCAACCCGGCACCGAACTTGCCGCCGGGGATCGAGTCACCGCGACACAGCGAGTTGGTCAGGCTCTGCACGTAGCCGCGGACCGCCCAGGTCGGGATGATCGAGATGCCGCCGCGGATACCGAAGCCGTGGCGCGTCCACTTCGGCTTCTCCGGCTCGGGCGGCGGCGGCTCGGGCTCGGGCGTCGGCTCCGGCTTCACCTCGGGCGGCGGCTCCGGCTGCGCCGGCTCCTCGAGATCGGTGCTCTTCGGCGCCTTCGAGCTGGTCGGCTGCCACTGGTCCCCCGCAGGCTGCGTCGTGGTCGTCGTCTCCTGCGTGGTCGTCGTCGTCGTCGTCGTCGTCGTCGCCGTCGCCGGTTGCGTCGCTGCCGCTTGCGCCCACAGCGAACTCGCGCGCGCGTACGGGTTTGCGAGGGCGAGCTGTGGCGTCAACGCAAAAAGACAAGCGACAGCAAGAGCAGAGCGACGCATGGGCTCTACTATACGCAGATCGCGTCGCGCGCGGCAAAACTGCTGCCGTCTTCAGGCCCCACCCGCAGCGCGATTTCGCACACATTCCGCGCGCGGCTCACGCGGGTCGGCGAGCGAGCGAACCACGTTTCACGAGGATCGCCTGACCATGACGACATGGTCTTTGCGCCCGGCGGCTCGCCGGCTTGCGAGTGGTTCAGCGCGAAACGACGGCGCGCGCCGGCTCGTCCGGTTCGTCGAGGAACTCGCGGACCGCGGCATAGAACGGCTGGGCGATGACCAGCGAAGAGTGACCGCCCGGTAACACGACGTAATCGTTCTCGCGGTCGACGCCCTCGATCGGCCCGGGGTCAGGGCACAGCGCGTCGGCGTCGGCGTGGATCTGCCGCAGCCGCACGCCCGCCGGCAGCGGGGCCCCGCGCAGGTCCTTGAGGAACCGGCTGCCGGGACGGACCTGCCACACCGAAGCGCTGACGAGCCCGATCGTCGCCATGCCCGCGAGCGACATCCACGTCCCGCCGAGCGGCGTGCCCATCAACGCCAGCCGGCGCACGTGCCGGTGCGCTTGCAGGAACTTGACCGCGTGCAGCGAGACCAGCCCACCCATGCTGAAGCCGACCACGTCGACGCGATCGATCTCGAGGCTCTCCGTCAGCCCGCGCAGCTTGACCGCCAGCTCCTCGGCCGACCGCGTCAGCGAACCGAGCTGCAACATCCCGTGGTGGTAGCTGAACACCACCTTGCCGTCCGACTGCAGGCGCCGGGTCAGCGGCAACATCGTCCCGCGCGTGCCGAGGAACCCGTGCACCAGCACCACCGGCCGGCTGCCGGGCTCGACCCAGGACATGTCTCCGGCGACCCGATTGCCGCGCAGGAGGTGACGCGCGTAGCCAAAGCCGTGGCTGATCGTCTCCGTCGCGTGCTGGATCATCCCTCGCTGTCGCTTCGCCACTGCTTCCTACCTTAGCAGCACGAGGGGGCCGGACCGCAAGACTCGGCGCCGCGCGCGGAGGTCGTACACGTGTCCGCCGCTCGGGCTCAGCGCGAGCGATCGGGGCGCGACAGGGCCAGCGCGGGCGTCGGCGACTCGGGCAGCATGCCGCGGAACACCTCGTCGCGCCCGCCGGTCCCGAGCGCCAGGCAGCGGGCGCGCGCCTCACTGGCCAGGCGCGTGCCCGGGAACGACTGCATCGCCTGCTCGTAGCGCGCGACCGCCTGCTTGCGCTCGCCCACCTGCTCGTACGCCTGCCCGAGGTGGAACAGGTAGACCACGCGCGCAGGGTTGTAGCCGAGCGACTCGAGCCCGTGCTCGAGCAGCGCCGCCGCCTCGCCGGCCCGACCCATGCGGGCCAGGCACAGGCCCTCGAGCGCGTTCCAGGCCTGGGCCACGGTCGGCTGGTAGGCCGGCGGGACGAAGCGCAGGCAGGCGTCGCGGTCGCCGCGGATCTTCGCCAACAACTCGGCCGAGGCCGGTTCGGCGACGCAGGCGATCTCGTGCCGACCGAACGCCGCGAGCGCCTGCAGATGCGGCGACAGCTTGGTCGAGCTGTCGTCGTAGAGCGCACCGGCTTCTTCGAGCCGCCACTCGGCCACCAGCAGCCCGCCGAGCTGCGCCCGCGCCAGCCACTGCCGCTCCACGCTCACCGCCTCGCCCGCGGCCGCCAGCGCGAGCTCGCGCCGCAGGTGTTGCTCGATCTCTCGGTGCCGCCCGGTAGCGATCGCGCGCCGCAGCACCTCCGCCTCCAGCATCGCTCGCCGTCGCCGGTCGCGCCCCACCAGCCACGCGCCGAGCGACATGCTGAACACCAGCGCCGCGATCGCCGTGACCTCGCCGGAGCAGCCGGGCAGCAGCACCAGGGTCGGCAGGAAGAACCACGCGCCTCGCACCTCTTCACCATAGCGCGACGCGACCGCCTCGCGCAGGCGTGCGAATTTTTTTGCCCGCCGTGCAAAAGAAGGCCGGCTCGCATCGACCTCAGGGGGACCATGTCGCACGTCCCGCCTGATCTTGCCTCACGCCCGCGCCGGTCGGCGTCGCTCTCGACCCGTTCGCCCGCACCTGCCGCCGGCCCCTCCTCGCTCGCAGTCGGCCCTCTGCCCGCGCCGCCGGAGGCGCGAGCCTCGGCCCCGGCCTCGCGGAGATCGGCCGGCCTCGCAGCGACCTCGACCTCCCGCGCGCGACGGCTCGCTGCGCGCTCGCTCGTCCACGCGCGACGGTCTGCCGCGGGCGCCTCGACGCGAGCCACGACCTCGGCTCGATGCCTCGCTGCCGCCCCCGCGCGCGTCGCCTCCGCGCGTGCCGTCACAGAACGGGCCGACGCGAAATCACCACTCGCCAGCTCTCCCGCCTCGCGCTCGCGACCTGCTCGCCTCTCGAGCGCCTCGCCTGCCGCCAACACCACGCCTCCCACCGGCTTGCTCTCATCGACGCATCCCGGCGTCGCCGCCCCGCCAACGCGCCTCGCCGGCGTGCGGTCGCGGCCCGCCAGGCCCGACTGCGCCGTCCCGGCCTTGCGCGCCTTGCTCGTCGATCCTGGCCAGTGTGCCCGTCATCCTGGCGCTCTCGCCCGCGAGCTCGCCCCCGGGTTGTGCGAGCTCGTCGCCTGTATCGCGCCGGACGGTCGCTGCGAGATCGCCGATCGCCGTGACCTCGCCGCCACCGGGCTCGGTCCTGCCGGTCTGTTTCATCGCGCGCGCCTCGGCACCTGCAGCGAGCGCCTCGAGTTCGCGCTCGCGGCTCCCTCCGAAGGTGTCCATGCGTACATGCTCGGAGGGCCAGGTCGGGTCGACACCGCCGCCGCCGTGCTCGAGCTCGAGGCGCTGCTCGGACAGCCGCCTGGGCCGGTGGGCACCGTCGTCGCCTTCCCCGCCCGCGGCACCGCCCTGTTCATCGCCCCTGGCGCCCGCCGCCTGCGGCGCTCGCTGGTCGCCTGGGGCCTGCGACAGTTCTGGTGCGCCGAGCCCGAGGCCGCCCCGGTCAGCGTCGGCGACACCCTCCGCTTCATGGCCGGCTGGGCCCGCGACGCCTATCGCACCCTCCCCGGCCCGATCTCCCCTCTGCTCTACTGGCACCATCAGGGCAAGCTCAGCGTGCTCGGCGACCTCGGCCTCTCGCACCTGCCCCGCGAGCTGGCCCGGCTGGTCCTCGCCAGCGCCTGAGTCGGTGCGAGACTTGTTACACATTCGCCACGCCATCATCTGTCCTTCGGGACATCTCTTGCCAGCGATGATTCCGCGTCCTCGCAAGCGCGGATCGTCCGCTCTGCATCGAGCAGTCGCCTCACTCGCATCGGGTCTCGCAAGCCGAGCACGTTCATCGGCATCAACCCTCCGGGGGTGCGCTCACGGCAGCGGCGGTCCGCGCGCCGCCCCGTCTCCTCCTGCCGCACCGGCCTTCGCCTGCTAGGCTCCTCGCCCGTGCCGCGTCCCGTCGACAACCCGCCGAACCCGTGGCTATCGACCCACGTCGAGTACTTCGGCGAGCCCCCGCCTGCGGGCCTCGAGGTGTTCGAGGAGGAAGCGCGCAGCGTCGTCGCCAGCAACGACAGCCCGGACATCCCGTTTCGCCACAGCGTCAACCCTTACCGTGGCTGCTATCACGGCTGCGCCTATTGTTACGCCCGGCCCTCGCACCAGTACCTCGGCTGGGGCGCCGGCACCGACTTCGAGCGCAAGATCGTCGTCAAGGTCAACGCCCCTACCCTGCTGCGGCAGTTCCTCGCCCGCCCCAAATGGAACCGCGACCTGCTCGCCTTCAGCGGCGTCACCGACTGTTATCAACCGCTCGAGGCCCACTACGGCCTCACCCGCGGCTGCCTCGAGGCTTGCCTCGAGTTCGCCAACCCGGTCGGCATCATCACCAAGGGCCCGCTGGTCGCCCGCGACGTCGACCTCCTCGTCGAGCTGAACCGCCGCGCCAGCGTCTCGGTCACGATCAGCATCCCCTTCATCGACGACGCCATGGCCCGGCGGATCGAGCCCTCGGTCGCGCGGCCGTCGAAGCGACTCCAGGCGCTCGCCACCCTGAGCGCTGCCGGGATCCGCACCGGCGTCGGCGTCGCCCCCGTGATCCCCGGCCTCAACGACAGCCAGATCCCCCAGATCCTCGCGCGCGCCCGCGAGTGCGGCGCGCAGAACGCCTTCCTCACCCTGCTGCGCCTCCCGGCCGAGGTCTTGCCGGTGTTCGACGCTCGCCTCAAAGAGGCCGAGCCGCTGCGTCACGCCCATGTGCTCTCGGCCATCCGCGACGTCCGCCGCGGCGCCATGAACAGCGCCCAGTTCGGCCAGCGCATGCAGGGCGAGGGCCCGCGCTGGCAGGCCATCGAGCAGCTGTTCACGGTCCACGCCCGCCGCCTCGGTTTTAATATCGATCCGCCGCAGATGCCGGCCCAGGCCACCATGCGCGCCGAACCTGTCCCCAAGGTCAGGCCCCGGCAGCGCTCCCTCTTCGGCGACGACTGACTCGCCGGGAGCGCCGCACCACCTGTCCCGAAGGTCAGGCCGCGACGCTCTTACTTCGATCACCATCGGTCCGCGCACGACCTGCCCCCGAGGACAGGCTCATCGATCGCTCGGCGATGACCTGCCTTTCGCCTTACCTGTCCCCAGAGACATACACGTGGATCACCGCTCTGGGCGACGTCCACCCTGCTCCGGCGAAGTCATCAACCTCGAGGACAGGCAGACCTCTTTGGTGCGCCTTTTTATAAGCGTCCCGAGCACAGGTCGCGCGCATCAGCCCCAGCGGGCTCGCACGATCCAGAACCCTGGCACCTCGTGCGTCTCGATCTGCGCGCGCATGTCCTTCAGCACCTGCACCAGCCGACCCGAGCGGTTGACCACGAACCACGCCTCTCCGCCCGGGCGCAGCCAGTGCGGCAGCGGCTTCACCAGCGCCGCGAACGCCTCGGGCGGCGCGTGCGTCGGCGGATTGACCAGCGCCAGCTCGACCGTCCCGCGCCACGGGTGACTCGCCGGCAGCCCGTCCGACACCAGCGCCTCCACGCGCTCGCAGCCGAGGCGCCTCGCGTTCTCGCGGACCAGGTCCGCCGCGATCACGTTGCTCTCGACCGCCAGCACATGCGCTTTCGGCCAGGTCTTGGCCGCCCACAGCCCCAGCGGACCGATGCCTGCTCCGAGGTCGAGCACCCGGCGCGGCATCGCTGGTTCGGCCGCCGCCAGCGCCGTCAGCAGCGCGCGCGTGCCGTCGTCGAGGTGTTTGCGGCAGAACACCCCCGGCGCCGAGACCAGCGGCACCTCGCCGAGCAGTGGTTCGGCGATCTCGTGGCGCACTGCCAGCAGCTCGGCGGCTGCCTGCGCGTCGAACCGCTCGGTCTTCTCGGCCGCCAGCAGGTGGTAGCCGCGGTCGCGCTCCACCGTCTCGCACGAGCCGAGCAGCGCCGCGATCGTGCGGGCCAGCGAGGCCGCGCCTTTGTCCTTGCGGACGGCGCACAGCAGGCGTCCGCCGGGCAGCAGCACCGAAGCTGCGAGGGCCAGGCAGGCCTCGGAGAAGTCCTTGCCGAGGTGCGCGCGCGGCCACACCACGGCGGCGCGGAAGCGCGGCGTGATGTCGACCGCCCACGGTGCGACGAGCGCCGCCGGTTCTTCCGCAGACTGCTCGCGGACATCGAGGGCCCAGCGCGTCGCCCCCGGGCGCAGACCGGGCAGCGGCCCGCCGTACACCAGCGCCAGCGCTTGCGGCGGCAGGTCTTGAACTGCCTGGGCGAGCAGGCGCACGCCCGGGTCCGAGGGATTAAAGAGGTTCTCGCCCTGCACGGCGCGGAGGGATAACAGCGGGGCGCCTGGCGCGCAATTCAGCTCATGTGATGCGCGTCGTCCCGGGCTTCGCCCGCGTCAGCGCACGCCCGACCGCGCCCCTCACGAAACGGCCCTGGAGCGGCCCTTGAAGGACCGTTGCCGGCGCCTGCGGTCGTCATTGATCGCGGGCTCCCTGGCAAATCCGGCCGATTGCGCGATTGGGGGTGGACCCGCGAAACGCCCCGTGTTAAAGCACCTGCGGACCCTCCGCCGGCCTGGCGTGTATTCGCCGCGGTCGTCGTGGGGCCCATGTGCTTGTTGGAGCTCTCGGCGACCCCCTTCCGCGGGTTGTCGCGCGGGTCCGGCTACCGAGGCGTGGCCGACCGTGTCTGCCCCGTCATCGTCCCAGGATCTGCGTGTCCACACTCGAAGCGTTCCTCCCCCTGTTCGAGCCGGAGTCGCTGGCGAAAATTGCCAGCAAGAAGGCCTACGCCGCCGGCGTCGAGCTGTTCGAGGCCAAGGCCGTCAGCGACATCGTGTTCGCCGGCAACTGTCTCAAGGGCAAGATCAAGGGCACGCACTCGCAGCCGCACGCGGCCACCATCAAGCTGCTCGAGTCGGGCGCGGTCGAGGCCGTTTGTGACTGCCCGACCTTCACGGACGGCTGGGAGAGGTTCTGCCACCACGCGGTCGCGCTGGCGCTCGCGCTGCGCAAGCAGTACCAGGCCGGCGGCGAGATCACGCTGACGCAGAACCCGTGGACCGCCGACGTCGCGGGCACCGGCGCCAACGCGCAGCGCTACACCATCGAGGCCCGGCGCGGCAATTGGCACGTCATGGCCTTCCGCGGCGGCGGCACGCCCGTCGTCAGCCGGCGCCGCTACGAGGGCATGAGCCCGGCCGACCGCGTCATCCATCATTACCTCTCGCAGGAGGTCGACGACGCCGACGACGGCGGCCACGTCATCGACGACATGGCGCTCTCGGGCCTCCTCTACTTCGCCCGCGGCGGCAGCACCGTCAGCCTCAAGGGCGTCGGCAAGCTGCAGTTCGCCGCCGAGCCGCTGACCCTGCGCGTGCGCGCCGAGCCGCGCCCCGGCGACAACAGCGTCGTCCTCCACGCCTTCCTCGAGCAGCGCAGCACCGGCCGCGACCTCGAGGTCCCTTCCGGTCGCGTCATCGTCGGCGCGCCGACCTGGTTCCTCCTGCACGAGACCGCCGAGGTCTTCCTCGTCCCCGACACTCCGCCGTGGGTGCTCGAGGCCGTCGCCAAGCAGCCGCGCATCGTCATGGACGCCCGCGTCAGCGCCCAGGCCATGGACGACCTCAGCGAGTCGCTCAAGACCGCCGGCGTCCCCCACCAGGACCTGTTCGCCCTCGCCTCCGACTCGCGCAAGATCGACGCCATCATCGCCACCGTCGAGGGCGATGCCACGCAGATCAAGGTCGCGCTGGCCGCCCGCTACGGCAACGCCACCATCGGCATCACCGGCAGCGAGCCCGAGTCGGCCCGCTACACCATCAACCTCGGCGACCAGCCGCTCAGCTTCTACCGCGACCTCGAGGGCGAGGCCGCCGCGCGCAAGACGCTGACCGACCTCAACCTCAAGTACAACCCCGACGCCGACGGCTTCATCGCCACCGGCGACGCCGCCGTCGAGTTTACGATCGTCGGCATCCCGCTGCTGCCCGAGACCTGGGAGAAGCGCGTGCCGCAGCTCCCGCGCGTGCGCAGCAAGTCGCCGACCCCGCGGCTGGCCGTGCGCAGCAAGGAGGGCAGCGTGCTCGACCTCGACGCGATCGTCGACGTCGAGGGCGAGGACGACCTGATCTCCTTCCGCGACCTCCTGCGCTGGCTGCACGAGGGTCGGCGGTGGATCACCCTCGCCGACGGCTCGGTCGCCAAGCTCGACCCGCAGATCCTCCAGCCGATCGCCGACGCCGCCGGCGCGATCGAGTTCGACAAGAAGGGCCACGCCGAGATCAGCACGCTCGAGCTCGGCACCTTGACCCGCCTGCTCGGCGCCGTGCCCTCGGCCGACGTCGCCAAGGAGGTCAAGCGCCTGATGGAGAACATGACCGGCGAGCGCTCGGCCAAGGCGCCCAAGCGGGCCAAGACGCTCACCGCCAAGCTGCGCGAGTACCAGCGCTCCGGCTTCGCGTGGTTGTGGCAGCTCCACGAGAACCAGATGACCGGCATCCTGGCCGACGACATGGGCCTCGGAAAGACGGTCCAGGCGCTGGCGCTGCTGACGAAGGCCAAGGAGGAGGAGGGCGACCAGCCGACGCTGATCGTCTGCCCGACCTCGGTGCTCAGCGTGTGGAAGCAGGAGGTCGAGAAGTGGGCCCCGAGCCTGCGCCTCACCACCTGGCACGGCGCTGACCGGGCCGAGAACCGGCGCATGCTCAAGAAGGCGGACATCGTCGTCACCACCTACGCCATCTTGCGCCGCGACATCGACGAGCTGAGCAAGATCCGCTGGCGCTACGCCATCCTCGACGAGGCGCAGTACATCAAGAACTGGGCCACCACCACCGCCAAGAGCGCCAAGCAGCTGACCGCCGACCACCGCCTCGCGCTGTCGGGCACCCCGGTCGAGAATCACCTGGCCGACCTGTGGGCCATCTTCGATTTCCTCGCGCCCAACTTCCTCGGCAAGCTGTCCGACTTCCAGAAGAACTACGTCCGCCCGATCGAGGAGAACGACGGCAAGACGCTCGAGGCCCTGCGCGCGCGCATCCGGCCGTTCGTCATGCGCCGCAAGAAAGAGGACGTGGCCCAGGAGCTGCCGCCGAAGACCGAGCAGACGCTGTTCGTGCAGTTCAGCCGCAGCCAGCTCGGCCTCTACAACCGGATCCTCAAGACCGCCAAGGACGAGATCAAGGGCCGCATCGAGGAGGTCGGGCTCGAGAAGTCGCAGATGACGATCCTCGCCGCGCTCACGCGCCTGCGCCAGGTCTGCTGCGACCCGCGCCTGCTCGGCCTGCCCGACGCCTCGACCTTGCCGCCGTCGGCCAAGCTCGAGGCCTTCAAGGAGCTCATGGCCGACTGCGTCGGCTCGGGCCGCAAGGTCCTGGTGTTCTCACAGTTCGTCGAGATGCAGAAGCTGCTCGGCGACGCCCTCAACGAGCTGAAGATCCCCTACCTCTGGCTGCACGGCGGGACCAAGAACCGCGAGGAGCTGGTCCTGCAGTTCCAGACCAAGTCCGGCCCGCCCGTGTTCCTCATCTCGCTCAAGGCCGGCGGCTCCGGCCTCACCCTCACCGAAGCGGACACCGTCGTCCACTTCGACCCGTGGTGGAACCCCGCCGTCGAGGACCAGGCCACCGACCGCGCCCACCGCATCGGCCAGGACAAGCCCGTCATGGTCTACCGGCTGGTCTGCGAGGACACCGTCGAGCAGAAGATGGTCGAGCTCGGGGCCCGCAAGCGCGAGGTCGCCGAGAGCGCGCTCGGCCGCGACGTGACCGCCGGCAAGAAGCTGACGATCGAAGACGTCGAGGCGCTGCTCGAGACCCCGAGCGCTGCCACCTGGGATCAGTGAGGACACCATGGCCGGCGACCCCGACGCGATCGTCATCGGCTCCGGCCCCAACGGCCTCGTGGCCGCCTGCATGCTCGCGCGCGCCGGCATGCGCGTGCTCGTGTGCGAGGCGAACCCGCGGCGCTGGGGCGGCGCGCTCGGCTCGGAGGAGGCGACCCTGCCCGGCTTCGTCCACGACGTCGGCGCCGCGCTGTTCCCGTTCCCGCGCATCAGCCCGGCCTTCCGCGCGCTCGACCTCGAGAAGCAGGGCGTCGAGCTGTGCTTCGCCGAGTTCGACAGCTGTCACCCCGCGCCCGACGGTTCGGTCGCGTGCATCAGCCGCGACCTCGAGCTCGCCTCGCGTCACTTCGGCGACCCGCGCGACGGCGAGACCTTCGCCGCGCTGGCCCGCTGGTACCGCGGCGTCGAGCCGGCGGTGCTGGGGATCCTCCTCAACACGCTGCCGACGCTCGCGCCGGTCCTGAAGCTGCTGCCGTTCGGGATCTTCAAGCTCGCGCGGATCTTGCTGTCCTCGGGGGCAGGTCTGTCGCGCCGGCTGTTCCGCGGCGAGGCGGCCCGGCGCGTCATGCCGGGGCTGGCGCTGCACGTCGACGTCGGCCCGCGCGACCCGCTCGGCGCGGCGCTGGGCTTCATGCTCGGCATGACCGCGACCACCGGCGGTTACTCGATCCCGCGCGGCGGGGCGCAGGTGCTGGCCGACGCCATGGTCGCCGACCTGCGCCGTCATGGCGGCGAGATCCGCCTCGCCAGCCGCGTCGAACGGATCCTCACGGAAGGTCGCCGCGCCGTCGGCGTCCGCCTCGCCGACGGCACCGAGCTGCGCGCCGCTCGCCGCGCCGTGATCGCCGACACCGCCGTCGCCTCGCTGATGCTCGACCTCGTCGCGCGCGACCTCGTGCCCCGCCGCGTGGTCCGCTTCATGGAGAAGTTCCCGCAGGGTTGGGGCACCTTCAAGGTCGACTGGGCCCTGTCGGCGCCGGTCCCGTGGGCTGTCCCCGAGGCCAGGCGCGCCGCGGTCGTGCACGCCGGCGACAGCCTCGACGACCTCGAGCGCTTCACCGCCCAGGTCCGCCGCGGCGAGCTGCCCGACAACCCGTATCTGGTCATCGGTCAACAGAGCCTGTTCGACCCGACGCGCGCCCCGGCCGGCCAGCACACGCTGTGGGCGTACTCGCGCGTGCCGAGCCGGCCCGCGGGCGGCTGGTCGGCCCACGCCGCGGCCTTCGCCGACCGCGTCGACGCCCGCATCGAGGGCCTCGCGCCCGGCTTCCGCAGCACCGTGCTCGCGCGCCGGGTCGTCGCCCCACCTGACCTCGAGGCCATGGACGCCAACCTCGTCGGCGGCGACCTTGGCGGCGGCTCGAATGCCTGGCACCGCCAGCTCATCTTCCGCCCGCTGTTCCCCTACTTCCGCCACCGCATGCCGGTCGAGGGTCTCTACCTGTGCTCGAGCTACGCACATCCGGGCGCGGGTGTGCACGGCATGTGCGGCTACAACGCGGCGCAGATCGTCCTGCGCGACCTCGGCTGAGCGACGCGAGGGCCGCCCCGGCGCCACCTCTGCTTCGCCGGACGACGTCCACCGCGACGTCACCTCGGCATCGCCCTGTTCTGCACCGAGGGTGTCGCATGACCCTCGCCGTCGCGCGAACTCGATTGTTGTCTCCGCCTGTCCCGAAGTACATGTAATACCCTCGACGACCGTCGCTACCGCCGCGCGTGAGACAAGCGTTCAGCCGCCGCCCTGGGTCCACGTCCACCGGCGATCGTCACGCGAAAACCTGTGCGCGACGCCGCGGTGCAACCTCCTCCCACGAGGTGAGCGCGCGCCGACGCGCCAGCGCATCGATCGCAACGCGGCGACACACTCGCTACCATCGATGCGCATGACAACCTGGTTTGGTCTCTCCTCCGCGCTGCTCGGCTCGCTCGTCCTCGCCACCCTGGGCTGCGGTGACCCGCCCTCCAATAACGTCAGCGCGTCGAACGGCGACAGCGACAGCGACTCGACCTCCGCCACCGGCGTCACCGCCACCGACGGCACGGTCACCGCGGGCGGCAGCGACAGCGACAGCGGCGAGACCGACGGCACCGGCTCGGCCAGCATGACCTCGTTGCCGACCACCGGCGAGCCGACCTCGACCAGCAACGGCTCGGCGACCTCGTCGACGACCGCCGACACCGAGGCCACCGCGACGACCAGCCCCGTCACCGACTCGGGCGCCACCGACACCGACACCACCGTCGGCCCCGGCACCACCCTCGATCCGGAGACCTCGAGCACCACCGACAGCAGCACGACCGGCCCCGACTGCATCCCCACCGAAGAGATCTGCAACGACCTCGACGACGACTGCAACGGCATCGTCGACGACGTCGACGTCGGCGGCGACGGCATCTGCGACTGTCTCAACATCGCCATCTTCGGCAACGAGGGCGCCAACCCCTCCGCCGAGTTCCAGGGCTGGCTCGAAGCCCAGGGCACCCAGGTCGACCGGATCTCCCTCGACGGCACCCCGATCGACGCCGTCACCCTCGAGAAGTACGACATCGTCATCCTCGACTGGCTGGTCCGCAACTACAGCGCCGAGGAGGCCGCGACGATCAGGACCTGGGTCGAGGGCGGCGGCGGTCTGATGTCGATGACCGGCCACACCAACAACAACACCGTCGTCGATCGCCCCAACTCGATCATCGCGCCGATGGGCCTGGCCTACAACCAGAGCAAGGGCTTCTTCGGCGGGCCGGTGACGCAGTGGACGCCGCACCCGATCACCGAGGGCATCACCTCGGTGTCGTTCTACGGCGGCCTCTACGTCGACATCGTCGAGGACGGCGTCGCGCTCAACGAGGTGATCGGCACGCTGCCGCAGGGCCCCGTCGCGGTCGGCCAGACCCGCCTCGACGGCAAGCTCTTCATCTTCGGCGACGAGTGGATCGAGTTCGACTCGGAGTGGCAGCAGATCCCGCAGATCAAGCAGTTCTGGGTCAACATCCTCGCGTGGCTGTCGCCGCAGAACTTCTGCACGATCCCGCAGTGATGGGCGACTCGCTCCTCCCCCGGCCGCGAGGGAGGAGCTCGCTGGGTCGGCGCACGGCTCAGCGCAATTCGAAGGTCCGCAGCACCGCTCGCCCCGCGAGCGTGCGCAGCCCGGGCGCCAGGCACCACGGGTACAGCCACCAGAAGCCCGGCAGGATCGGCACCAGCGCCCGACCGGCCGCGGCCCCGGCGTGACGCGTCGCATCGCCCGGCGCGGTCACGACCAGCGCCCCCGCGGGCACCGACGGATCGGCCGCGAATTGCAGGCGCGCGCCGAGGTCCCACATGCGAAGCAGGGCCACCCGGCGGATCGACGCCTCGTCGGCCGCGTGGTGCACGACGTACGGCGCTCGCGGCCCGCGGTAGCGCAGGCGGTCGAGCGGGCGCAGCAGCGACGCCTTCCACCCCGGCTTGCGCCGCGGCCGGGCGCCCTCGCCTTCTGCCAGCGGGCGCGACATCAGCGTCCGCCACACCGCCTCGACCTCGGCGCCCGACAGCCACGCGATGTAGACCGCCAGCATCACCTGCACGAACGTGCCGACGTTCATCGCCACGTCGATCACCAGGTGCATGATCACGCCGACGCCGAGCCACAGCCGCTTGCCGCACAGCCACCGCAGCACCCACGCGTGCGCGCGCGGACGGCGGGCCCGCAGCCACAGGTACGAGCCCACCAGCAGGGCCGGGAACGCCAGCACGCCGGCGACCACGAGCGCCTGCGCCTGCGCGCGCGACAGCTGCACCGGGCCCTCGCCCGGGCTGTAGTAGTACCAGGCGGTCAGGCCGCCGACGTAGGCCAGCGCGCCGACGATCGCGGCGATCAGCGCGTACGAGCTCCAGCGCCGCCACGCCTGCACTTTCGGCCATGTCCCTTCGGACAGCTCGCGCTCGCACCGGCGCAGCGCCAGCCCGACCAGCGCCAGCGGGAACAGGGTCTCCCACGCCTTGGTGACCCACGTCGAGAGCGGCAGGAAGCCGATCATGTGCAGGAACGTGGCGACCTGGATCTGGAACGGGTGGCGGTAGAAGTGGTCGAGGCTGAGCGCGTAGAACAGCGCGGTGCCGTCGAACCACGTCAGGCCGCTCTTGAGCGCCCCGGTGGCGCAGTAGATGATGGCGAGCTGCAGCATCATCAGCCGCAGCGGCCACGCGGGGATCTGCCGCAGCGCGGGCACGACGACGCTGCCGGCCAGCAGCTCGCGCCGCCGTCGCCACCAGGTGTCGAGCGCGTAGGCCTCGCCCCAGCGGGTCAAGACGCCGAGGAACAGGAACACCCGCAGGACCGTGTCGCCGCCGCTGTAGAAGACGGGGCTGTAGCTGTAGAAGGTGTTGACGAGGAACCAGCTCAGCAGGGTGCTGAGGCGCGTCTTGATCCCGAGGATCATCGCCGTGACGCTGGCGCAGGTCAGGCCGAACACCGCCCACACGAAGGCCGGGTCGGCGCGCAGGTGGAACAGCGAGAACTTGGCCCACAGCGCCTGGACCACGCTCCACCAGCTCTCGAAGCCGTGCTCCGGGTCCCACAGCCGCCGCAGCTCGCCGCCGTAGTTCTTGCGCGCCATCGCCGGCAGCCACAGGCCCTCGTCGGTGAACAAGAACCGCAGCAGCGGGATCAGGTCGAGCAGCGTCCACAGCACGACCACGCCGTAGACGATGCGCAGCAGCCCCGCCGGCCGCGGGTCGACCCGCTCGAGCCACAGTCGCCGCCACAGCTCGGGGCGCACCAAGAAGAACGCGAGCGCGCAGCCGAGGCCGAGCCACAGCGCACCTGTCGCAAGGGACATGTGCGCCGAGAGGTCGATCGCGGGCCCCTTGGCGGCCGGAGCGAGCAGCGCGGCCAGCATCAATCACCCCCCCCGTCGGCCCCGCCGACCTCGGCCCCGCCCTCGTTGCCGCCGCCCTCGGCCGGCAGCGCCGGCTCGTCGCCGTCCTCGACCGGGGCCACGTCGCGCTTGCGCTTGCCGTCGACGGCCCGTCGCCGCTCGAGGATCTTGGCCCGCGCCGCGGCCCGCTCGCGCCAGCTCGTGGTGTCGACCTCGACGAAGCTGCCGGCCGGCAGCGGCGCGAACCCGTAGCGGGCGCGGATCTGGTCGGGAAGCTGCGCGTGCGGGGTGGTCGCGCAGTCGAAGCCCTTGAGGTCCTCCTTGTAGAGCTTGAGCTCGAACGGGTCGAAGCCCATGGTCTCGATCGCCTTCGACGGGTGCGGCACCTTCGTCCACATCTTCGTGAAGTTGACCCGCACCGGCGGCTCGCCGCCGTGGGTGCGCGCCCACTCGCGGCAGACCCACGCGGCGTACGGCGACTGGTAGCGCTCCTGCTCGAGCAGCCGCCGGTTGATCTTGCCCATGCGGTCGTAGAAGAAGTACGGGTAGTCGCGCCGGCCGTAGATGTCGTGCAGCAGGTCGATCTCCTCGCCGGCCTGCGTCACCACCCGCACCTGCAAGAACATGTTGGTGCGGTGCGGGTTGGGGGCGAACATCGCCCAGCTCTGCACGCTCGAGGTGGCCCGCATGTAGGCGCCGGAGCGCAGCAGCTCGGCCAGCCGGCGGTTGAACCGCTCCGACAGCCCGCTCGCCGGGGTGGTGTGCTGCAGCAGCGCGACCGTGTGATAGAGGACGAACAGGCTGACCAGCAGCGCCGCCCACCCGCGGTAGGCCCACGGCCCGTCGCCCACGTCCTCGGCCGGCGGCGCCCGCAGCAGCGCGTCGGCCAGCCTCGTCGTGCCGTCGTGGGATGGCCGACTCACGGGACATGCTCCTCGGGACATGTCGCTTTGGCCATCAATACAAGGCACCCCACGTGTCCCTCATGACATGTCCCATGCGCCAGCTTCAAAGATAACGAGGTTCCCACGCCGGACGGCCCCGGCGGCCCGGCGCCGTGCGGGGCCAGCCGCGGTCTACTCGCCATCGCCGCCTCCCTCGTCCTCGGCCCCGCGCGCCGGCTCGGCCGCGGGCTCGGGCGCCGCGGCGGGGCGCGGCGAGGTGACGCTGGCGGCGCGCGGCTGCGGGTTGCCGCCCCAGTCGCGGCGGGTGGCCCAGCTGCGGCGGCGCTGGTCGGCCTGGCGGGCCTGCTTCTCCGCGGCCGCCTCGAGCTCGCGCTGGTCGGCCTCGTCGAGCGGGACCCCGTAGCGCTGCTTCATGAAGGCGGGCAGCTGGCCCTGCTTGAGGCAGCTATGGGTCTCGAGCAGCTCGTAGGTGGCCTTGAGGTCGGCCGGGCGGTACCAGCCCTTGTCGCGGACCTGCTCGGGCGTGGGGATCTTCGTGGTGATCCGCCAGGTCTCGACCTTGGCCGCGGGCTCGCCGTACTCGATGAACCAGTTGCGACAGACGAAGAACGACCACGGCCGCAGGTACGACTTGCCCTTGCCGATCATGCGCCGATGCATCTTGCGCATGCGGTCGTTGTAGATCCACGGGAACGGCCGGTAGCTGTAGCTGTTGTAGCCGATGTCCCAGCGGGTCCCGTCGGGCAAGACCACCACCGTCTTCATGAAGGTGTTGGCCCGCGGCGGGTTGGGCGCGAACATGTTCCAGCTCTGCGAGGTGCCGGTGACGGTGAGGTAGCTGCCGAACACCCCGCGCGCGGCCGACCGCCACTGGCTGAACACGTTGCTGCTGGGGAACAGCGCCAGCGCGACGGCGCTGAAGTGCCACGTTATGAGGCCGAGCACGACCGCCCGGAACAGCGCCCCGCCAGCCAGCCCCGGCGTGCCCCCGGGTGCGGCGTCGGCTGGCACTCCGGACATGCCCTTGAAGACATGTCTCAAGGGCCTTGTGAACAGACGAAACACCAGCGCGACCGCGGCGACCAGGCCGAGCCAGGCGTAGACGAGGCCGCCGACGTCGCGGTCGCCGCCGATGCGCTTGTAGATGATGGCGAGCAGCAGCGCGCCGAGGACCACGACGATCGCGTCGGGGATGGTCCGGCCGCGCGCGGGCAGGTCCTCGGGCCGCTGGGCCGGGCCGAACAGGCGCTCGCCGCCGGCCGGCAAGACCCGCCGCAGGCCGGTGCGCCGGGCCTGCCGCCACAGCCAGTGCAGCGCCGCGGCGATCTCCTCGCCGCGCAGCCAGGCGACGTAGACCATCAGCATGATGAACGGGAACATGCCGATGTTCATGAACAGGATCAGGAAGCCGTGGAAGAGCAGCCCGAGGCCGAGCCACAGCCGGCGCCCGAGCAGCCACCGCTGCACGAACGACTGATCGATCGTCCACCCGCGCACCCGCAGCGGCCAGCGCCCGAGCGCGAACCAGGCGACGATGAGCAGCGGCACGATCACGCCCAGCACGAGGTGCACGTGGCCGACGCCGGTGGCGACCAGCGCCCGCGCCTGCTCCGGCTGGTTCTTCGGCAGCTCGACCACGTACGGATACGCGAGCACGCTGACGCGGTAGAGCGCGGCGTAGCCGAGCAGCAGGGCCAGGCGGCCGAGCCAGCGGCGCCACGGGCGGTCCTGGGCGATGAACCACGGCTGGTCGCGGTGGCGCAGCTGGAACCCGAGGATCGCGCCGAGGATCGCGATCGCGAAGTGCTCCTCCCACCAGCGCGTCACCCACGTCATCAACCGGAACAGGTTGGTGCCGAACACCGCCGAGACCTGCTGGGTCCAGTCCTCGAAGCGGTAGAAGTGGTCCATGTTGAGGGCGTAGTACAGCGCGTCGCCCTGCATCCACACGTTGCCGGTCTTGACGATCCCGGTGGCGGTGTAGATCGCCGCCAGCTGGGCCATGATGAGGTAGCGCGGCCAGCTCGGGATCAGGCGATAGACCGGCTGCTTGCCCGGCTGGGCCGGCTCACCGACCTCCTGCAGCTTGCCGGCGCGGCGCAGCAGCTTGCAGCGGACCCAGTTGTCGAAGCTCCACGCGTCGCCGGTGCGGGCGAAGATCAGCACCCACCACAGCGTGCGGTACACCGTGTCGGTGCCCTCGAGGTAGAGCCCGTTGTGGTTGTAGACGCTGCACACCAGCAGCCACGAGAGCACGCCGGTGAGCCGCGAGAACACCCCGGCGGCGTACAGCAGCAGCACGCCGAAGATCGCGTACATCACCCACTCGACGCCGTCGGGCGCCGACCAGAAGTAGAACAGCGAGTGCTTGCCCCACAGGAACTTGAAGACGCCCCAATGATCGAGGAAGCCGTCCTCCGGGGTCCAGCCCATCAGCGCCGAGCTGCCGAACCGCGAGCGCGTCTCGTCGAGGTCGTAGAGGCCCTCGTCGCTCCACAACATGCGCCAGTACGGGTGCAGGTTCCAGAAGCACTGGATCGTCATCAGCGCGGTGCCGATGCGCAGGGTCGCGAACATGCGCGGGTCCTCGAGCGCGAGCAGGCTGCGCCGCACCGACTCCATCCGCGTGGCCGCCCACGCCAGCGTCGCCACCACCACCGCCAGACAGAGCCAGCCGACGTGGCTGCCGAGCTCGGGGGGGACGCGGCTGAAGTCGAGCGCCTCGGGTGCCAACATGCGGGTGAGGCCGCCGACACTAGCACGGCGCAGACCTTCCTCAGCGCCCGCGGGCCACGCGCATATTTTGCGTGACTGGCGATCTAGAGGCTACTGGCGCGGCCTGGGCCGGGGAATCCGGCGGGCGCTCGAGATCGGGCACGGCCGCCCGGGAGCTGTCCCGAGAGACATCTCGCCGAGGCGGATCCGCCGTCGCCTCGACTATCGCGGCCGGGCGGGTTCGCGGTAGAGGAGAGCGTGCCTTGGAGCAGGCGGCGGGTGCTGGGGCTGGTGGCGGTGGCCGCCGGCTGTCGGCCGCCGGAGCTGCCGCCGTCGGCGCCCACCAGCCTGCTCGGCGAGGCTGCGCCGCAGTTCTCGCGGCGGGGCCTCGACGGGCGCACCGTCGACCTCGCGGCGCTGCGCGACCGGGTCGTGGTGGTCGAGTTCTTCGCCCGCTACTGCGAGCCGTGCTGGAAGCACCTGCCGAAGGTCCAGCGCTGGGCCGCGCGGCAGCGCGACGTCGTGGTCATCGGCATCGGCGCCGACGAGTTCGCGGGCGACACCCTGGCGATGGTGCGCGCGCTCGGGGTCGGATTCCCGGTCGTGCACGACAGCGGCCTCGTGCTCACCGCCCGCTTTCGCGTCGACAAGATCCCCGCGACCCTCGTTTTGGACCGCGGCGGGCGGGTCCGCTGGCGCTCGCTCCCCGGCGACGGCGTCGGGGCGATGGACCGCGCCGTCGAGGCCATCCGCCGCGCGCGCGATTGAGGTACTCTGGCAGGGTGACCGCCCCCCGTCCGGCCGCGCTCGCGCTCGGGTTCGCCGCGCTCCTGTCCGCAGAGACAGGTTGCCGCAACGCCAACCTCGCCAGCGTCATGGCCCAGACGCCGAGCTACGAGCCCGAGGGCCAGACCCGCTGCGGCGTCGCGCGCAGCCACGCGCGGCCGCTGATCATCGAGTGGCCGGCGCACGACCGCAGCGAGCTCGAGACGCTGGTGGCCGAGGGCGAGCGCATGATCGCGGTCCGCTTCGCCGGCTGCGAGATGGAGCTGCTGCGCGGCTGCTCGGCCGCCGGCAGCTACCGCTACCAGGGCGTGCAGCCGAAGCGCGAGGACTACGTGTTCAAGCGGGCCGACGACCTCTACGCCAAGATCCCGCTCGGCGCGGCCAACCTCGAGGCGGAGCTCGAGCGCCACGGCGCGCTGACGCTCGGCATGACGGTGGTGGGCCGCTGGCAGGGCGGCCACGGGCGGCCGGCGCGGATCGATCTGCGCGGCGACTGCGATCAGGCGACGCACGTGATCTCGGGGCTGTCGGTCGGGGCGTTCCGCCTGTCCTCCGAGGCAGGTGCGGAGATCCGCGGCGAGGTCGGGTGGATGCAGGTGGGCGCCGGGGCCGGATCATCTGCGGCGCGCGGGCTGGTGCGCAGCGACGGCGACCTCGCGGCCTGCGGCGACGCCGGCGGCGACGGCCCGCCGCACCGCTGCCGCGCGCTGCTGCGGGTCGAGGTCACGGCGATCCGCGAGCCGGCGGAGGTGGCGGCGGCGCGGGCTCGCCAGGTGTGCCCGCGCGACGCGGCGCTGGTCGAGGGCGGCCGCTTCCGCGCCAGCGTCGGCGGTCAGGTCGAGCTGGCCGATTTCTGCCTCGACCGCGAAGAGGTACGGGTGGCCGACTACGCCGCCTGCGCGGCCAAGGGGCCGTGCTCCGAGGCGGCCACGAGCGCCCGCTACAAGGGCGCGGACGAGGAGCTCGCGTGGGCCAACGGGCAGTGCAACGGCGACCGCGCCGGCCGGCGGCGCCACCCGATCAACTGCATCAGCTGGAACCAGGCCGCGGCCTACTGCCAGTGGGCCGGCGGGCGCCTGCCGACCGAGGTCGAGTGGGAGTGGGCGGCCCGCGGCGGCGAGCAGGAGCGGACCTACGCGTGGGGCGAGCAGGAGCCGGGGCCGCGGCTGGTCAACGCCTGCGGGGAGGAGTGCGCGCGGGCGCGGGCCCGGCTGCAGCCGGCGCTCAAACATGGCCTTCAGGACATGCCCCCGGAGACATGGCTCAAGTTGCACGGCAAGAGCGACGGCGAGGTCGGCACGGCGCGGGTCGGCAGCTACGCCGCCGGGCGCGGCCGCGGGCAGGTCGCCGACCTGGCGGGCAACGTGTGGGAGTGGACCGCGAGCCAGGAGATCTCGTATCAGACCGGCGAGGAGCAGAACGTCGGCTGGGGCGGGCCTGACACCGGCCGCCGCGCCACTCGCGGTGGCGGCTTCCTCTCGACCGACGACAACGACGTGCGCACCACGGCCCGACGCCTGCGCGACGTGAAGGACCGGCGGCCCGACCTCGGCTTCCGCTGCGCCTACGACCCGTGATCGCAGCATGTCCCTCGGGACGGTTTAATAAGGTGTCCTCGGGGACAGGTGATGCGAGGGGCCTTTACCTGTCCGAAGGGTCAGCTTTCAGCCCCACGCGCACAGCGGGCGGCAGGTCGCGGCGAGGCAGTCGGACATCGGCTTCCACAGGTTCCACGACGGGCCGCCCATCAGGCCGTAGAGGTTGATGACGGACTCGCACGGGGCCTGGCAGTCGAGGCCGTAGCAGAGGCTGGACTGCGCGCACTGCTGGATCGCCGCGCAGCCCTCGTCGGCGTGGCAGGCGTCCCACAGCGCCATGCAGTCGGTGCAGATGCAGGCGGCGCACTCGTTGCCGGGGTCGACCTCGGCCAGGCACGCCTCGATCGGGTCGGGCGCGGTCGTGCTGCTCGCATCGCCGGTCGTCGTCTCGCCCGTCGTCGTCGTCGTCGACGTCGTGCTGCTCGACGTCGTGCTCGTGGACGGCTCGCCCGTCGTGGTGGTCGTCGTCGGGTCGCCGCTGCTGCCCGTGCTGCTGGTGCTGCTCGAAGTCGAGCTGCCGGTGGTGTCGGGCGCGGCGCTGGTGACGGCGCTGGTGGTGCTGGCGACATCGGCCGTCGCGCCGCCTCCACCATCGCCGCAGGCGGCCAGAGCGAGCACCGAGGCGAGGACCGCAGGGGGGAGGCGGGGCATGGCGCCGACGATAGCCGCTCGCTTGCGCGCCGGTCAAAATCGCGCAGCAGGCGCGAATGTGACCTCGCCCGGGGTCCGCAAGCTGGACTCGCGATCGCGACGATGCCGGCGCGGAGCGGTGCGGGCCCGCCCCAGGCGTCCGTCGCGGAGCCCCCCTCGCAGCGGCTGCGACCGACGCCTGTTCCCGGCGGCAGGTCGCGAAGACGCCGACGCAGGGGCTGCGCCGGCGTGGAGCACCGGTGGGTTCAGGGCCGGTGCGAGGCGTGCGGGTCGGGGCTCAGCACTGGCCCTGGCACTGCGTGTCGACGCAGGTGCCGATGGCCTGGGCCTTCATGCCGGCGGGGCCGAACGGGCCGCCGTTCATCTGGATGACGGTGCCGCACGGCCCGAGGCAGTCGATGCCGCCGCAGCCGGACTCCTGCGCGCAGTCGCGGATCGCCTGGCAGCCGGCATCCGCCGCGCAGATCTGCAGCTCCTCGAGGCACTCGGTGCAGGCGCACTCGCCACACGGGTCGCCCGGGTTGACGCTGTCGAGGCACTGCATCAGCGGGTCGTCGGTGGTGGTGCCGGGATCGGTGGTGCTGGTGTCCTCGGTCGTCGTGCCGGGGTCGGTCGTCGACGTCGTGCCCGGGTTCTCGGTGGTCTCGGGCTCGGTGGTCGTGTCGATCGGGCCCTCGGTCGTCGTCGTCGAAGTCGTGGTCGTCGTCGTCGCCGGCGTCGTGGTCGTCGGGTCGTCGCTGGTGATCGAGGTGCCGGTGCCCTCGGTGGTGTCGGTCGTGGCGGGCTCGGTGGAGCCGTTCGAGGTGCCGGTGTCGGTGGTCGCCTCGGTCGCCTGGACGTTGGTCTCGCTGGTCTTGCCGTCGTCGCCGCAAGCGCCGAGCGAGAGCAGGCCGAGGGCCGTCATCGAGCTGAAGAAGAAGTTGCGAATCATAGGTCAGTGCCTCCTGATGGGGCGCCGCGCGCCCTTTCCGCCGCACCCTAACACGCCCCCCCGACCGGTGGGCCAGAAACGGGCGGAAAGGCCCATGCGCGCGCCCCACAGTGACGCGCTCCACAACGAAATAGCGGGCCCGTGAATCAAGGCCCGGCCGCGCTCGCGGCCACCTGTTGCAGCAGGTCGAAGCGCGCCTGATAGAGCTCGGCGATCCGCCCCAGGCCCTCGATGTGATGGCCCTGGCCGGCGAATTCGACGAGCGTGACCGGCTTGCCGAGCGCGCGCGCCCTGTCGTGGAAAGCGCGCGACTCGCCGACCGGCACGCGCCAGTCGTTGCTGCCGTGGGTGAGGAGCAGCGGGGCGGCGAGCAGGTCGACGTGCGAGAGCGGACTGCGATCCTTCATGCGCGCCAGGTCCTCGGGGCGGCTCGGATCGCCGCTCTCCAGCACCACCCAGTCGGGGATGTTGCACTGGTCGTGGAAGCTCTTGATGTCGGAGAAGCCGGCGTGGGCCAGGCCGAAGCCGAACTCGTAGCGCTCGGCATGTCCCTTGGTACCTGGCGGAAAGGTCAGAGCCCGCATGGTCGCGTAGCCGCCGTGGCTGCCGCCGAACACGCCGATCTGCGCCGGCTTCAGGCCGAGCGTGCGCTCGGTCCAGCGGGCGACGTGGAACAGGTCGACGATCTCGTCGCCGCCGAGGTCGCGGTCGTTGAGGGCCGCGAACGCCTTGCCGAAGCCGTCGCCGCCGCGCACCGTCGGCGACACGACGGTCAGGCCGGCCGCGCACATGACGTTGGCGAAGGTGCTGTAGTGGTTCTCGCCGCCGTAGAACGCCTCGACGAGGGCGAGCCGGTGGCCGGGGTCCGCGGGCGGACGGCGCGGGGTGAGGACAAAGGCGTGCAGCTCGCGCGGCTTGCCGGTGGCCTTGTCGCGGTCGAAGGTCGGGATCTTGACCCGCTCGGCGCGGCACTGGGCGACGGCCTCGCGCACGGCGGGCGCGGGCCCGAGGCTGAAGCCGGGGCCGAACGCGGGGCCCTGGGCGTCGGCGTGGACCGGCTGGACGTTGAGCTCGAAGTACTGGTCGGGCGCCTCGTGGGTCCAGATCACCCGGCCGTCGCGGCCCTCGAGCACGTCGGCCGCGCCCGGCAGCGGGCGCGCGGCCAGGACCTTGCCGGTGCGCGGATCGATCACCGCCAGCGACGAGCCGAGCGGGCTGCGGTGCACGCCGACCACGCCGATGGCGGTGATGAAGGCCGAGGTCAGGTCCTCGGTGAAGCGCGTGAGCTGCTTGATCGCACCTGTCTTGCGGGACAGGCTGTAGAGGTTGCGGTAGCCGTCGTCGTTGGCGAGCAGCAGCGCGGTGTCGGCGTCGAGCCAGCCCTCGAGCAGCTCGGCGTCGGTGCGCGTGACCTTGGGGTCGGTGAGCACGCGGACGACCGGGCGCGCGGCCGTGAGGTCGACCGCGACGAGCTGGGTCCGGTTGCGATCGCCGTCGACCTGGGCGGCGAAGAACACCTCGCGGCCGTCGGGTGAGAACCGCGGCGACGACCACGTGAAGGTCAGGGCCGGCGTGTCGCAGACGACCTCGCGCGCCGCCTTGCTGGCGATGTCCAGGACGCGCAGGCAGGTGCGGTACGGCGGCGCCTCACCGGCGCGCGGGAGGTAGGCGATCTGCGATTCAGCGTCGTCGAGGCCGAATCCGTAGACGTAATCGTGGTCGGTGACCTGCTCGAGCGCCCCTGTCTTGAGATTCAGGGTCCATAGATTCATGCGCTCGTCATTGCGAGCATCGGCGTGCAGCCACAGCGTCGCGCTGGCGGCGTGGTGGTGCAGGCGCCACAGGCTGCGCTGGGACCAATCGACGTCCGAGACCTTGGTGGCCTGGATCGGGTCGCGGATCGAGTCGTCGGCGAGGTCGAGCACCTGCAGCTCGTAGCGCTCGCCGGTCTTCAGCACGAACAGCTTGCCGGTGCGCAGGCTCGGCATCCATTGCGTATACGGGAAGCCGGTGAGGAACGGCGCGAGGTCGACGGCGCGGTCGAAATAGCGGACCACGCCGACCTCGGCCTCGGGCTTGGCCGCGCCCGCGGGCGGCTCGCTGTTCGGATACGGTTTGGCCGCCCTCGGGGGGGCGCAGGCGGCCAGCAGGGTGAGCGTCGCGACGAGGGGAGTGCGCACGGCCCTACCCTGCTAGCAGCCCGCCCGCGCCGGGTGCAAGGGGGGCGCGGGCGGCGGCGCGGGTCAGAGCGCCTGGGTCTGGGTCATCAACAGGCCGCCGTTCTCGGACGGGCTGGTGGTGCTGCAGGTCGGCAGGACGCCCTTGCCGGCGGCCACACACTCGGCGATCACCGCGGCGCGCGTCCACGACAGCCGGCGCGGAGTGTTGAGGCAGACCGCGCCGTCGGGGCCCCACTTGGCCTCGACCGGCCAGGCGGTCCCGGGCTGCTGGATGCCCCACTTGTCGCTCACGTCGATCGGGTTGCCGTTGACGGTGTGGCTCGCGCCCGTGCCGCAGTAGTCGGCCCGGATCATGCGCACCGCGGCCTGGTGGGCGTCCTTCAGCGAGGTCGCGCCGACGCTGCGCCACGGCGCGTAGCCCCACTCGACCGCCTTGGCCAGGGCGGCGCCGCGACAGGCCCAGGTGAACGCGTCGGCGTACTCGATGCGCGAGCCGGTGCGCTCGTCCCAGGCGAAGTTGAGGGCGATCGCCTCGGTCGGGTTGCTGGCGCCGTCGCGGCACAGATACTCCCAGGTGGTGGCGTCGACCTGGTAGCGCACGTCGTTGAAGTAGATGTCGTCGTCGGAGCCGCTCTGCACGACGCTGAAGATCTTGAGCCGCTTGTTCTCGAAGCTGCCGGGCGAGATCTCGTAGTCGAACTCGTACTCGGCGTCGACGAGCTCGGCGCCCGAGCGCTGGATCGAGTCGAGCAGCGCAGTGATGAGGCTGCCCGACGTGATGGCGAAGCTGTCGAGCTCGGAGGTGTTCATGCGCATCCCGTTCATGCGCATCCCGTTCATCACCTCGCCGTTCATCCGCATGCCGTTCATCCGCATGCCGTTGACGAGCGGTCCGTTGACCTGGACGCCGTTGTCGATGACGGTGCGAAACGTGACGCCGTCGTCGATCGGCGTGCCGACCTGGGCGTGCTCGGCCACCTCGTCACATCCGACGAGCCCGATGCTCAAAGCCGCGACCACCAAAGTATGCTTATGAACCGAAAACATGGCTTCCCCCTCCAAGGGCCGAAAAACCGGCCTCACCATCTTTCATATCGCGGGTGATCCGATTTTACGAGTGACAGCACACCGCGAAATATTCGCAGTCGCCGTCGGGCGCCCGCCCGGCGCCCGCCCGCGCGTGTGGTCTGCGAATCGCCGCTCCGCGACTGACGACTGACGGCCTCTTCACGATCCGCCGGTCGGCCTCGCGGGCGCGACCGAGGCGCAAACACGCAACCCCAGCGTCGAATCACGGGTGTCCGGCGACCACGGATAGCGGTTCACGGAGCGACAGGTCACCTCGTCGTAATAATAAGCCCCGCCGCGGATGATGCCCTCGTTCGGCGCGAGGGACGAAGTCGTCCACTCCCAGACGTTGCCGACCAGATCGTCGACGCCGAACGGGCTGCGCGAGGCCGGGTGGGCGCCGCCGACGTCAGGCCCGCCGTGCTCGGGGACGCGGGCGTAGGTCTCGTCGTAGTTGGCGTCGGCGCGCGTGATCGAGTCGGCGTGGGGGAAGTTGCGGGCATCGGCGCCGCGGGCCGCTCGCTCCCACTCCCATTCGGAGCAAAGCCGGGCGCCCGGGACCCGCCCGGAGCGATCGAGCCAGCGGAGGTACGCGTTCGCGTCGTCCCACGAGATGGCCGAGACCGGCATGTCGAGCCAGTCCTGCTCGGCCAGCGCGTCGCGCCCGGCGTAGCGCAGCGGCTCGCCCATGCGCGCGGCGTAGGTGGCCTCGCCGGCCTTCATCACCAGCCGCCAGCCGCGCTCGACCGGCTCGAGGCGGACGCCGACGTGGAACTTGTCGGCCTCGACGCCGGGGGTCCTCAGCGCGCGCTCGGCCGCGGGCAGGTCGTCGAGGAAGGCGATCCATTCGCGCCAGGTGGTCTCGCGCCGGGCGATCGCGTAGCTGCCGGTGGTGACCTCGTGCTGCGGGGCGGCGAAGAAGAACTTGCGGCGGATCGTGTCCTCGTCGGCGCTGCCGAACAGCGCGGCGCCGGCGGCCACGAACGCGAAGCCGGGCGGGATCGACGAGGCCAGGGGGATGTCGAGCGCGAGCTGCTTCGCCTCGCCGCGCCCCAGCAGCACGGGATAGAAGATCGGCTCGCGACCGTCGATCGCGAGCTCGAGCAAGTACGAGCCGGGCGCCAGCTCGAGCGGCGCGACCGGGGCGAGGCCGAGCTCGCGCGGCTCGACCAGAGCGTAGCGGTGGTCGTCGTCGCGCTCGTAGCGGGCCAGCTTGACCGTGGCGGCGTCGGGCCCGACCGCGACCGAGAGCGTCGCCGGGGCGCTCCAGCGAGCCTGGCGCGTGCCGTCGTCGTAGAGCCTCACGCGCGCGACCAGCTCCTCGGCCAGCTCGGGCCTGTAGCGCACCTCGGCCAGCGCGGCCCGCTCGTACAGCGCGTCGGCGATCAGCTGCTTGGCCTCGGGGTGCGCGGGGTCGAAGCCGAGAGCCACCTCCGAGGCCGAGATCGCCTCCTTGTAGGTGCGGTCGGCCTCGTCGAAGCGGTGCAGCGTGCGCGCCCACTCCTCCTCGCCGCCCGGGACGTCGCGGCCGTCGAACTTGCGCAGCGCGTGGGCCCGGCTGGTCCGCGCCTCCTGGTCGTGCGCGTGGGCGGCCGCGAACGCCTCGCGCGCGCGCGTGAGCTGGTCGTCGACCTTGCCCGCCAGCGCTCGCGCCTCCTGGACCTTCACCCCGGCGAACGCGAGCCCGGCGACCAGCGGCAGGGTCGCGATCGCCACCCCGCGCAGCCAGCGACGGCGCCGCAGCTCGGCCGCGCTGGCGGCCAGGAACTCGCGCTCGCGCGCCCGCAGGCTCGCGGCCTCGAGCTTGTCGGACTCGACCAGCTGTTCGGCCGTCCACAGGCCCACCTGGCCCTGCCCGAGGCGCTGCCACTCGACCGCCGCCTGCTCGAGGCGATGACGGATCTCCCGCGACTCGCGCTCCTCGTTGATCCACCGCTGCAGGGCGCTCCAGTTGCGGATCAGCGCCTCGTGGGCGATCTCGTGGACGGTGCCGTCCTGGGCCTCGCGCGCGACCACGAGGCGGCCGCGGACCAGGGCCTCGAGCGCGGCTTCGCTGGCCGGGTCGCCGCTGACGAGGTCCTCGACCGGCAGGCTCGCGCGCGTGTCCTCGATGGTGACGAGGCGCATCAGCAGCCGGCGCACGGCGATCCGCTGCGACGGCGGCAGGCCGGCGACGACGTTGTCGGCGTGGCGCGCGAGCGCCCCGGTGACGCGACCGATCCGCTCGAGATCGGCGGCGGTGATGATCTTGCTGCCGGCCTCGCGCGCCTCCCACAGCTCGGCCAGCGCGAACTGCAAGAGCGGCAGGCTGCCCTCGACGCCGGCCTGGATCAGCTCGTCGACGAGGCCCTCCGAGCCGAAGTGCACGCCCTGCAGCGCCGCCGGGCCGACGATCGCCTCGCGCATGCCCTCGCGCGTGAGCGGCGTGAGCAGGTAGACGGCGGGGTTGATGAACGGCCCGAGCTGCGGCAGCGCGGCCGCGCGGGTCAAGAAGTCGCCGCGCACGCTGGCGAGCAGGCGCAGGCTCGGCACGCCGGAGGCGAAGGCGGTGAGGAAGCGGCCGAACGGCTCGACCTGCGGCGCCTCGCTGAGGGTGACGAGCTCCTCGAGCTGGTCGATGAACAGGACGAACCCGCGGTCCTTGCCCTGGCGGCGCGCGAGCAGGCGCACCAGGCCCTCGGGCTCGCCCATGAGCAGGGTGCGCAGGGCCTCCTCCTTGAGCGTGAAGTGCGAAGCGAGCGCGGACACCAGGGTCTGCAGCGGGCGCCGGCCGGGGATCATCGCCAGGCTGCTCCACGTGCGGCCGCCGACCCCGGGAGGTTGGCTCGCCTGCGGCAGCACGCCGGCGCGGCACAGCGACGACTTGCCGACGCCCGAGTCGCCGGCCACCAGCACGAACGACTGCACGCGCAGGCGATCGACGACGGTGCGGATCTCCGCGACCCGGCCGAAGAACACGGCGCGGTGGCGGGCCTCGAACGCCTGCAGGCCGCGGTACGGGTTGCCGTGGATGACCTCGGCGATCGGTCCGGTGGTCAGCAGCAGCTCGAGCGCGGTGCACAGCTCGTCGGCCGAGGCGAACCGGGCCGAGGACGCGCGCTGCAGGCAGCGGTCGATCAGCGCCGCGAACCGGCTGTCGACCGCGGGCGCGACCTCCTGCAGCGGCCGCGGAGATGTCTCTTGGGACAGGCGGGCCAGCTCGAGCGTGCTGGTCGCCTCGAGCGGCGGATGCCCGGCGCAGAGGATGTAGAGCAGCGCGCCGAGGGCGTAGATGTCGGAGCTGCGGGTGGCCGGCTCGGCGCGCCACAGCTCGGGCGCCATGTAATACGGCGTGCCGACGATCACCTCGTCGTCGGCGTCCTCTCCCGACGCCCGGCCCGCCATCGTGCTGTCGAGCGGCGCGACGATGTCGACGCGCGGGATCCCGAACTCGGCCGTGTCGCCGATATGGTTGTCGACCCCGAGCATCACCGGCGCCGGCGTCTTGATGTCGGGCCGCCGCGCGGCCCCCTGCGGCACCAGCTTGGCCAGCCCGAAGTCGAGCAGCTTGACCTCGCCGAGCTCGTTGCGGACCACGTTGGCGAGCTTGATGTCGCGGTGCAGCACGCCCTGGCGGTGCGCCGCCGCCAGCCCGCGGGCGAGGCCGACGCCGATCGTCAGCGCCTCCTGCCACGGCAAGGCGCTCTTGATGTCCGACAGCGGCTGGCCGCGGACGTACTCGGAGATGATGTAGAGCCGCCCCTCGAGCTCGCCGATGCGGTGGATCGCCATCACGTTCGGGTGGGCGATCCGGGCCGCGGCGCGGGCCTCGGTGACGAACCGCTCGCGCGTGCGCGGATTCGCGTCGCGGGCGTTGATGAACTTGATCGCTACCGGCCGGTCCAGGATCGTGTCGTGACCCAGGAACACGACGCCCATGCTGCCGCTGCCGAGCCCGCGGACGAGGCGGTACTCATCGAACTGTTGTGGAAGGGTCCATTCGCCGCCGGCCGACATCATTCCCGCGTCGACCCCTCCTTTTATCGTCTCCTGGATGGCCGCAAGTATATACGGCGGAGGGGGCGCGCCGCGGCCCGGTCGTTCGTCCCACGGCCCCGTCCGCCCCGGTCATGCGCCGCTCGCGGAGGCTCCGCTGCGGGCGTCGGCGTCGGGCCCGTGCACCAGCCGCCTGTCCTCGACCTGGTACAGGAACTCGACCGCTGCGTCGACGCTGGCCCCCTCGCCCACGACCTGCACCACGATCGTGCCAGTCCCCGCCCCGATCTCGAGCACGAGCCGGCGCGAGGTGCCGTAGAGCAGCATGAGCAGCAGCGCCACGCCGAACAGCCCATACGTGATCGTGCGGTCGTACTCGAGGGCGGCGATCCCGAGCACCGCGGTCACGGCCGCGAGCCACAGCAGCCACGGCAGATGGTGACGTCCCAATCGGACCCACTGCACCGCGGCGACGGGGATCGAAGTCAGCGCCGCCGACGAGCCCTCGCGCGCGCTCTGCCAGACCCGGTGGGATGTCAGCGTGATGTCCCGCCAGGTGGAGACCACGTGCTCGCCGCGCAACAGCTTGCGGTTCATAACGCTCGCAGCATGCTACCGCCGCCGCGAGGAGCGAGAAAGCGCGGCGTCCGGCCCATGGGCCACGGGTTATCCTCGCCGCTTGTCGGTGCGTGGACTGTTGACCCTGGTGGCCGGCGGATGGCTGGTGAACGCCGGCTGCGACGCCTCTGCGGGCCCTCGCGCGCGCGCTGCCGAGCAGCCGCCCCGGGTCGCGTCCGCGGGGCCTCCGGCGTCCTTGCGGGTTGCAGCTACACCGGACGGCGGGGCGTCCGCAGACACCGATCGGGGCCAGCCGCCAGCCCCCACCGGGCCCGCGCCGCTGTCACCCGAGCAGCGGGCGACGCTGGAGCGGGTGCGGGCCGAGCGGATCTTCGTCACCCCGCCCCTGCACTTCACGGCCAGCAACGAATACCGCCACGCGCTGTGGTTCCCGTTCGTGCAAGGGCTCGGCGGGGCCTACGTCGGCGTGGCCTCCGACCAGAACTACACGCTGCTGGCGGCGGCCCGCAGCGAGGTCGCGTTCATCGTCGACATCGACCGCAAGGTCGTCGACCTCCACCAGATCTACGCGGCGCTGATCGCCGCGGCCCCCGAGCCCGCGGGGTTCCTGGCGCTGTTCGAGCCCGGAGCCGGCGAGGCCGCGCGCCAGGCGATCGCGGCCGGGCTGGCGCACCAGCCTCGCGACCAGCAGGGCCGCGTGCAGGCGCTGTTCGCGGGCGAACGCGCGGCGCTGGCGGTGTACCTGCAACGGGTGCGCGACCAACAGATCGGCTCGTGGCTGGCCGATCCCGCGGCATACACCTATGTCCGCGAGATGTTCGCGGCCGGACGGATCCGCGTGCTCCAGGGCAACCTCACCGGCAAAACGACGATGGCCGACATCGCCGCGGCGACTCGCGCGCTCGCGTTGCCGGTGACGGTCCTCTACCTCAGCAACGCCGAAGACTATCTGTTCTACACCGACCGCTTCGCCGCCAACGTGGCAGCGCTGCCGAGCTCCCCGCGCAGCGCGCTGCTGCGGACGATCCACGACCGCTTCCCGACGTGGGAGAGCGCCGGCGAGGGCGATCCGCGCTGGCACTACCAGGTCCAGGCGCTCCCTGACTTCCAGCGAAGACTCGGGGACCGCTCCCACGGCCGCAACCAAGATCGTGCTTCGATGTTGACGACGGCGGTCGCCGTCGGCGCAGTCGAGCGCAAGTCTCGCGGGCTGAGCACGATCGCCCTGAACACCACAGAACCGGCCGGAGAAGGAGATCTCCTCATCGCGCGCGCGGACGAGGCCGCAGCGCCACGCCGAGACTGACGCCCCGGCAGCTCGGCGATCGCAGAGCCCCTTTAAAAGTTTGTCACGCTCGCTCGCAGGGCCCGATAGACATGTTTAAAGAATCATGTCTTTAAAGACATGTCTGATTCGACATGCCCTTCACAACATGTCCCATAGACGTTGCGCCGTCGCATCCGCAGGTACGACCTCGCGGCTCGCCGCGTCGGACGCGTCCTGCAGCCGGTCTCCAGCGGTTGCTGTCGTGCTGACGGAGAGACGCCAGCGGACTGGGTGCCCGGCTTCATGCTGCGCTCGGCCGCCCCCAGCACGACGTCGACCGCGGGCAGCAGCACCGCTTCGACCTGCTCGATCGGCTGCTGACGCTCGGTCGCTGCGGCTCGAGCTTCGCGCCGCCAGCCGCGGAGATCGACATGGACCCTGACGCTTGCCGCCTGGCCTTCGAGGCATGTCCCTTCGGGCATGCCCCCGCATCCGCCGCGCGAGCGCGTCACACCGCCAGCACGACGTCGGCCGCGGGGAACAGCAGCACCGCCTCGACCTGCTTGCGCTCGAGGCCGGCCTGCTCGGCCGCGGCCGCGCGCCAGGCGGTCACCGCGTCGCGGTAGAGGCGGGCCCGCTCCTCGGCCTCGGACTGCTTCTCGATGTTGTCGAGGCAGAGGCCGTAGACGACGGCCTTTTGCACATGGCCCTCGAGACCTGTCGCATCGACCTCGTCGAGGCCGAGCTCGAGGTTGGGGTCGAGGTCGAGCACGAGCCGGGCGATCTCGCCGGTCTGGAGGGCGCCGCTGCCGTCGAGGCGGGCGAACGGGACCTGCCGCTCGACCCGCGTCGCGGACGGGTCGCGCGCGCCGCGACTCAGCGCGGCGCGCAGGTTGGGGCCCTCGAGCACGCGCAAGAACTCCTGCACCCGCGCCCGCACCCACGTCTCGTCGCGGCTCGGCGCGGCGGCCCGCACGATCGCCTCGAGGCTCGGGGTGCTCGGGTTGAACTCCTCGAACCAGGCGATCTCGGCGAACAGGGCCCGCATCGCCGCGCCCCAGTGCGACAGCGGCGTGTCCGCCAGGTGCATGTGGTCGGCGACGGTGCGGCCCGGGTCCTGCGCGAGCACGGCGGCGCGCACCAGCGGGCCCTGCGAGGGCAAGAAGCTGAGGCTCGTCGGCTCGCTCACCGGCACCGCCGCCGGCCGCTCACCCGCTCCCGCCGGCGCCGACTCGAGGTGCGGCGCCGAGGGGTCGACGGGGCCGGGCTCGACGTAGGCGTGCGGCGCCAGCCAGCTGCGGTCGCCGTGCTCGAACAGCACGCTGTCGGGCTCGACCGGGCCCTCGTGCAGCGCGTGGATCACCAGCGCCGCGGCCTTGGCCGGCGCGCCGCGGCTGCCCTCGCTCGGCGGGTCGACGAGGATGAACAGGCCCTCGCGCGCGCGCGTGACGGCGACGTAGAGGAGGCACAGGCTCTCGTGCGCCAGCCGGTCGATGTGCTGCTCGAAGATCGGGCGCAGGTCGTCGAACTGCTGCCACATGTCCTTCGAGACATGGCGGGCGATCCGGATCACCGGGCCGGCGTCGCCGTCGCGCTCGTAGACGACCTTGAGCGTGCGCGTCGAGGCCAGCTCGGTCTCGAGCTCGGGCAGGATGACGATGTCGAACTCGAGGCCCTTCGACTGGTGGACCGTCATCACCTGGACCGCGGAGGCGGCCGGGTCGGCGACGGGCCGCGTCTCGACCATGGCGACGAACTGGTCGCAGCGGAGGGTCCGCCGCTCGTCCCACACCTGCGCCAGCTGGATGAGCTGCATGCAGCGCCGGTACTGCCGCTCGTCGACCTGGCCGGCGATCGCCCGCACCCACTGCTGCAGGGTCGGCGCCAGGCCGTCGCTGGCGATCTGCCGCCGCACCCGCGCGGCGACGCGGCGCTGCAGGTTGCGGTCGTCCTTGTCGAAGCCGACCACCTGTCCCAAAGGACTGGCGAACACGTTGAAGCCGGCGATCGAGTGATCGGGGTGGTCGGCGAGGCGCAGCAGGTCGAGGATCGCGTTGACCGCGGGGGCGTCGGTGAGCGGGCCGCCGCCGCGGCCGGTCGCGGGGATCTTGAGGCGGGTCGGGCCGAGCTCGTAGAGGACGCGGCCGACGGCGCCGTTGGTCCGCAGCAGCACGCCGATCGTCTTGCCGGGGTGGCGGTGGTACAGCTCGGCGACCAGCGCCGCGGCCTCCTGCAGGCGCAGCTGCTGCCGCTTGCCCTGGTCCTCGCAGCGGCCGACCGCGCGCACCTGCACGTAGCCGGGCAGCTTGCGGGTGGTGGTGTGCTGCTCGAACTCGGAGTCCCAGCGGCGCGCGGCGTACGGGTAGCGCAGCAGCGTCGGGTTGTCCTTGAGGTTGGTGAAGATCTTGTTGACGACCTCGATCACCGCCGGCGACGAGCGGTAGCTGGTGGCGAGGGTCTCCTTGTGCAGCACCTGACCACCTGGCCGATGGAGCAGGTCGTCGAGACGCGAGAGGATCTCGGGGCAGGCGTTGCGCCAGCCGTAGATCGACTGCTTGACGTCGCCGACGCAGAAGAAGCTGCGCTCGTCGGTCGAGTACGACACGGTCTCGTCGACGATCGGCCGCAGGGCGTTCCACTGCTGGATGCTGGTGTCCTGCATCTCGTCGAGCAGGACGTGGCGCAGGCGGGCGTCGATGCGGAAGCAGATCTCGTCGAGGTGGCCGGAGAGGTCGGCCTGCGCCAGCGCGACGGTGAGGTCGGCGAAGGTGATGACCTTGTGCTCGCGCTTGACCCGGCGATAACAGCTGTCGAACAGCTGCAGCAGGGTGCAGGTGGCCCGGGTCTGCTCGATGACGCGGCGGCGGAACACCCCGCGCGCGTGGCCGAGCAGGCGCCGGTAGGCGAACACGGTGCCCGGCGCGATCGGCTTGTTGTAGTAGACGAGCTCGTTCTCGGCGACCTTCTTGGCCAGACCGGTGGTGAAGAACTCCATCCAGTCGTCGGAGCTGCCGCCGCGGCACTGCTCGGCGCGCTGACAGTCCTTCTGGTGGGCCTCGATGCCGCGCTTGCCGAGGTCGGTCGGCACGGCGAAGCGCAGGGTCGCGATCGCGTCGTCGAGCTCCTGCTCGCCGAGCGTCGGCTCGGGCGCGATCGCCTCCCACGCGGAGGTGTCGTGGGCCTCGCGGTAGAGGTCGTAGAGCGAGCTGACGGTGTTGTCGATGGTGTCGGTGACGGCCCGCTCGGAGCTGCCCTCGGTCAGCGACGCCAGCAGCTCGATGATCGCCTCGGTGTCGCCCTCCTCGAGCATGAGCCCGATCGCCTCGCGGCGCAGGCGGAAGGCCTCGTCCTCGTCGACGATCCGGGCGTCGGTCGGCAGCCCGAGCTCGAGCGAGAAGCAGCGCACGATCGTGCCGAAGAAGCTGTCGAGCGTGCGGATCTGCAGGCGGTGGAGGTTGTTGGCCAGGCTGGCCAGGAGGTCGAGCACGCGGGTGCGCGCGAGGTCGCGGTGGAGCCGGTGGCCGAGCTCCTCGCGCTTGGCGCCGTCGTCGGCGGCCTCGGCGAGGGTGCGCAAGATTCGGTCGCGGATCTCGCCGGCAGCGGCGCGGGTGAAGGTGCTGGCGAGGATCGAGTAGGGGAAGGCGCCCCGACTCAAGATCTGCAAGTAGCGGTTGGTGAGCTGGTAGGTCTTGCCCGAGCCGGCCGAGGCCAGGATCCGCATGTGCTCGAGCCGGTGCCCGCCGGTGAGCCGCGGGTCGGGCGGGAGGTCGAACGCGGCCTCGGCGACCCGCTCGGCCTCGGCGATCACGGCGAGGACGTCCTGCCGCGGGGCGGGCGGCATGTCCTCGGGGACATACGACCTGACCTTGGCACCAGGTCGCTTGCGCGCGTGCGGCGGGTCGAGCACGACGGCCTCGGCGAGGGCGATCGCGTCGGCGAGGTTGTCGGCCGGGCCCGGGAGATCGGTGGCGTGCGCGAGGGCGTCGATCTCGTCCGGGACGAAGCGCCGGGTCCGTGGCGGCTCGACGGCGACCTGGCTCGCGTGCAGCTCGCCGTCCCCGGGCTCGAGCCACTCGGCGTCGGCGGGCGAGATGTCCTCTTGAACAGGCTCGGACGGGACTTGGTCGCGGCTGTCCTCGCGGACAGGTCGCTCGACGAGGGTCTCTGCGCGACGCGAGGGCTCGCCGGGGGCGTTGCGGCCCGTCGCGCCCGCGCGGTCGGCTCCTTCGCGGTCGTCCGGGCCACCGTCCGAAAGGACAGGCGATTCGTCGCGCGCACGGTCGCTGACGGCGCGCGCGCGCCTGCTCGAAGCGACGGAGGCCTCGACTTCGGCGACGCGCGCTGGCGCTTCCCCGTCCAGGACATGGAACGTCCTGTCCGAAGAGACATGTACCGAGCTCACGCTCTGTCTCTGCTCCTCGGCGGCGGCGTCGCTCTCGAGGACAGGCTCATCGGACAGGGCATCGTTCGCGTGGCGAGATGTCCTGACCGACGGGACAGGCGCGCCTGCCCGCGGCTCACTCGCGCCGCGCGCCATGTCCTTCGGGACAGGTCTTCCCGCCTGTGGCTCACTCGCACCGCGCGCCTCACCGCGCGCCTCACCGCTCGTCGGCGGCTCACTCGCGCTGCGAGGCTTCCTGTCCGCGAGGCCAGGTTCTCTCGTCGGCGGCTCGCTCACACCACGGGACCTCCTGTCCGTCGGGACAGGTCCGCTCGCCTGCGCCTCACTCGCGCCGCGA
The DNA here is from genome assembly GCF_028368995.1 of Nannocystis bainbridge. Lineage (GTDB taxonomy): Bacteria > Myxococcota_A > Polyangia > Nannocystales > Nannocystaceae > Nannocystis > Nannocystis bainbridge. Next base: position 4,311,675 of record NZ_JAQNDL010000001.1, read on the forward strand.
GGCTTCCTGTCCGCAGGGCCAGGTTCTCTCGTCGGCGGCTCGCTCGCGCTGCGAGGCTTCCTGTCCGTGGGGACAGGTCCGCCCGCCTGCGTCTCGCTCGCGCCGCCGGGCCTCCTGTTCGAAGGAGTAGAGGACGCCTCGCCCATCCGGTCGCCGGTGTCGCGGGCTCTCCTGTCCGTCGGGACAGGTCCGCCCGCTTCGGTCTCGCTCGCACCGCCGGCTTTCGAGATCGTCGGCGGCTCGCCGCGGTCGCCCTTGCGGCCGCGCCGGCGCGGCTCGGCGGCGGGCTCCGGTTGCGGGGCCGGGCGCGCGGCTGCTTCGGCGCTGCGGGCGAAGGCGCCGGCGACCGCGTTGAAAAGGTCGCGCGCGGGGCGGGCGACCTGACGCGGGGCGGTGCGGTTGCGCCTGGCCTTGCGGACAGGTGGTGGCGCCGCCGCGGCATCGGGCTCGCCGAACAGCCACAGCGACTCCGGGCGCGGCGGCTTCTCGGGGTCGCTCACGCCTCGGCCTCCAGGTCGTCGGCGCCGCCGAACACGCGGGTCTGGCAGATGTTGGCGAAGTCGTCCTGGTAGCGGGCGGCGAAGTCGCCCATGATGTCGAAGCGGCCGGCGCGGATGCTGCGGACGATGTCCCGCGCGGTGCCGACGGCGTCATCGAGGTCGGCCGGGGTCCAGCGGGCGATGTGCAGCGCCTCCTGCTCCGGCTTCTTCGGCAAGTTCATGTAAGCCAGCTGGACCGGCCCGGAGTAGCCGTGCTGGGCCGCGAGGTGGTGGTAGAGCGGCAGCTGCAGGTCGCTCCACTGGCTCGCCGAACCCCGGGCCGCCCGGTGCGTCTTGTCGGGGCTGTGGCCCGACTCGCTGGTCTTGTAGTCGATGATCATCCACGAGCCGTCGCGGACGTTTTGATCGATGCGATCGATCTTCCCCTTGATCCGCATCTTCGGCTGATCGGGAATTTGCAGGTAGGTCTCCTCGGGCAGCTCGAACTCGCAGCGGCGGATCTTCCAGCCGTCGGCGCGGCGGCGGGCCTGGTGCGGCGCGAACGAGGCGAGGCGCTGGCGGAGGCGCGAGATCTGGATCCGGATCGCCGGCAGCGGGCGGGCGCCGAAGGTCTCGCGCGCGCGGTCGTCGAGCACGCCGTCGAGGTACTTGGCGATCGCCTCGGGGTCGACGCTGTCGGCGATCGCCGGGTCCTCGCCGAAGCGCTGCAGGACGTCGTGGGTCAGGTTGCCGAACTGCAGCGCGTCGAGCTCGACGGCGCTGTCGTCGATCAGGCGCAGGCGGCGGACGTACTTGAGGTAGTAGCGGAACGGGCAGCGCAGGTAGAGGCCGAACTCGGTGACCGTCATGGCCGGCGGCTCGATCGGCGGGCCGGGTTCGGGGATCCGGAAGCCGGAGGTCGCGCTAGAGGGCGGGGCGCCGTACGGCAGGGCCCAGCGGCGGGCATGGTTCGGATCGCAGAGCCGGAGGATCCGCGCCGGCAGCAGCTCGAGGTCGCCGGCGAGCAGCAAGCGCGAAGGCGTGAGCGGCTCGCCGTCGGCGGCCTGGCGCCCGGCGATGAAGGTGCACTTGACGCGGCTGCGGCGGATCGCCTCGATGAGGTAGGCGTCGCGGGCGTAGCGGCGGCCGTTGCTGAGCACGCCGAGGTGCTCACGCAGGCCGTCGGGCAGGAACGCGTCGGCGGTGACGGCCTGCGGCACGGCGCCGTCGTTGCAACCGGCGAGCACCAGCACCGGCGCCGGATCGTGGTGCAGCTCGAGCCAGCCGAGCATCTCGATCTGGCCCGAGCGCGGGTCCTCGGGCACGCGCAGGCCGGCAAGCTGCGCGAGCACGAGGCGCAGCGCGGTCGGGCCGTCGACGTCGGGCTGGAGCCCGGGCGCGGCGCCGGTCAGGTTGCCGAGGTTCTTGGCGATCTCGATGCAGGTGTTGGCGACCCGCTGGTCGCTGATCGCCCGCGCGTGGACGTCGAGGTGGCCGTAGGCGTTGCGCAGGACCTCGAGGATCGGCTCGAACCACTGCGTCAGCGGCCGGCGGTCGCCCACCAGCGGCGAGTACAGCTTGGCGACGATGTCGTGGAGGATCTGCATCCGCCGCGCGACCTTCTCGTCGCCGAGCCACGCGCTACCGAGGTTGTCCTGCAGGTGCTCGGTGTGATAGCGGTCGAGCACCGTCAACCACTCGACGATCGTGTGGTCGTCGGCGGCGACGTCGTCCTTGCTGTCCTTTGGGACCTGTCCTTCGAGACCTGCGCTGAAGGGCACGTCCTCGGGGACCTGTTCGGCGGGCTTGGCCTCGGCCCACTCGGGCGCGGGGCCGGCCGGCGGCTTGGCCTTGCCGAGCAGGCGGCGGACGAAGCCCTCGACGTCGGGGTGGCGGATCAGCGCGGCGAACGGGAAGAACCGCGAGTCGCGGACCCACTCGAGCCCGGCCTGCAGCAGGCGGAACGGGCGGCCGTGGAGGGCCAGGAGGCCGCGCGGGTCGTGCACGCCGATGTCGGCCCACTGCCCGGCCTGGGTCATGGTCGGCGCGAGCTTCTCGTCGCCGAGGCCGATCGTGACCTCTTCGGGGCGGTAGGCGCCGCCGAGGTCGGCGAGGCAGCGGATGACGGCCTGGGCCTGGTCGGCGGGGCGGTCGGCGATGATGAGCTGGTCGTCGGGGATCTCGATCGGGCGACCGGACCAGAAGTTGCGCTCGACGCAGCCGTCGGCGTCGAAGCCGGAATAGAGCTGCTCGGGGGCGTGGATCAGGGCGGTGGCGCGGTCGCCGTAGGCGCGGACGATGGCGCGGTGGACCCGGGCGAGGTCGACGACGCCGACGAGCACGAGCTGGTGGTCCGGGTCGACCGGGGTGGCGCCGTCGACGAGGGCGGCGATGACCTCGCGCCGGCGCTCGTGCGGGCAGACGCGGTCCTCGCGGCCGAGGCGCTCGCGGTAGCGGCCCTCGAGGCGCTCGAGCACGGCCCAGCGCTCGGCCTCGCGGTCCATGCTCATGCGGGCGGCGACGCGGGCGACGTCGCGGAGCGCCAGCAGCTCGGCCGACAGCTCGTCGACGACGCCGGCGACGGTGCCCGCGAGCTCGTGCCAGGCCGGCCAGTCGTAGAAGTCGGGGCGGGTCGGCAGCAGCGGCGAGATGTGCTCGGGGCGGGCCTCCCGCAGCACGTGCATCCACGCGAGGGTGCACTCCAGGGGCGAAGCGGTGCGGGCGTCGCCGGGGACCAGCAGCTCGGCGAGGGCCCCAGGGGTCAGGACCTGCGGCGGGACCAGGCGGAGGCCGCGCTCGGCGCACTGGCGGAGCAGCAGGTGCAGCAGGACCCGGCCGGCGCGGGCGCCAGGCAGCACGCAGCGGACCGCCCGCAGGTCGCAGCGACGACCTTCGGCGTGGCGCTCGATGAGCCAGGCGGCGGCCGCGGGGAGCAGCGGCCCTTGCCAGTCCAACCATTGACGCTGCATGGGCCGCTCGCGGAGACAGGCAACCTACGAAACGAAAAGGGGCCATGCAAGGCCCGCGGCGCGCCGGAGATCGCTCGAGCGGGCCGTGGGGATTGCTAGATCCACCACGTGCCCCGGGAGGGGCAGAGCGGGCGGGTACTGCGGCCGATCGCCGGAAATTCGCGGCGCTGCGTGGCCCCGGCGAAAATCGCCGAAAATTTGACAGGCCCGTCCGCGGCCTCGTGACGGCCCCTCACGCCTGTCGGGGTCGGTGTCCGGCGGGGTCGGCGTGGTAGCGTGAGGACCGGGTGTTCACGACGGTCTTCGCCGCGGCCGCCATGGTCCTGACCCTGGCCCTGCCGCCCTTCCCGCAGGGCCTGACGATCCCGATCACGATGTACCTGCTGCTGGTGGTGCTGGCGGGCTTCGGCGGGTTCCTGCGCTCGTCCGCGGCCCGGGCGCAGGTCACCCTGCTGCTGCCGTGGGTGCTGGCGCTGATCGTCGGCCTCGCCGTCGGCACGATCGGCGGCAACTCGCTCGGGCAGTCGCTGGAGGACGCCCTCTCGTACGTGCTGTTCGCGCTCGGGCTGTGCGCCGGGCGAGCCGCGTACCGGCCGCTGTGGCTGTTCGCGGCGGTGCTGCTGGTCGCGGTGGTCGACGGCGTGGCCTCGCTGTACTTGATGCCGACGTGGGACCTCAGCCGTTACCGCTCGGTCTACAACTACTTTAAGATGGCGATCGGGCACCCGCTGGTCGGGCTGTTCTGCGCCGCGTTCCTGCTGCATTTCGTGCGCAACCGGACCCTGCGGCGGGTCTGTTCGCTTTCGCACGCGGTGCTGATCGTCGTCGTCGTCGCCACGGTGAGCCGCGGCATGGTGCTCGGCATGACGCTCGGTTGGTTGACGAGCCTGACGGTCCGCTCGCCGCGAAAGGGCGCGCTGGTGGTCGGGCTCGGGGTGATCGGGGCGGTGGTGTTCGCCACGGTGCTGTCGGACTTCGCGGTGACGTACCTGCGCCTGGGGCAGCAGGGCACGGTCGACGCGCGGGTGCGAGAGATCGAGGAGTGCCTGCACATCTTCGCCGAGAACCCGATCTTCGGCGCCGGCCTCGGGGCGGAACTCGAGGTCGACGGCCATCATGCCAGTTACGTGCACAACATGGTCGCGTACCACCTGTGGAAGTTCGGGCTGGTCGGCTCGGCGCTGTTCGCCCTGCCGGTGTTCTCGCTGGCGCGCCAGGCGATGCGGGCGCCGCAGCACCTGCGCGCGACGATCTTCGCCGGGGCGGCGGCCGTGATGCTGTACGTGGTCACGGCCGCGTCGTACAAGAGCTACATCCTCGTGCCGATGGTCGGCATCGTGGTCGGCGCGGCGCTGCAGGTCTCGCTGCCGGCGCGGCAACAACATGTCTCGAAGGCCAGCTCATGACACCGTTCGCCGTCGTCATCCTCACGCGTGACGAGGAGCTCAACCTGCCGAAGGCGCTGGCGTCGATCGCGGGCCGCTGCCCGGTGCTGATCGTCGACTCGAACTCGGTCGACCGCACCGAGGCGGTCGCGGGCGAGTACAAGGCCGAGTTCGTGGTCCACAAGTTCGAGGACTACTCGAAGCAGCGCAACTGGGCGCTGGAGCAGGTCGAGGACCGGTTCGAGTGGATCTACTTCCTCGACGCCGACGAGGAGTTCACGCCGGCGCTGTGGGACGAGGTCCAGGCGACGATCCGGCGCGACGACCTCGACGGCGCCTATGTCCGCTGGGACGTGCGCATCCTCGGCCGCAAGCTCAAGCACGGCGAGTTCACCCACGCGATGATGCTGCGGCTGATGCGGCCCAAGGTGGCCCGCTTCAGCCGCGGGATCAACGAGCGCGTCGACGACAAGGACCTGCGGATCACCGTGCTCAAGGCGCGCATGATCCACCGCGACGCCAAGCCGATGTCCGAGCTGTTCCGCAAGCACGTCGGCTACGCCGCGCGCGAGGCCAGGGTCTACGTCGACGGCCTGAGCCAGCAGCAGCGGCTCGCCGAGCTGCACCTGCGCACCAAGGCCGGGCGGGTGGCGGTGCTGCGGCGGGTCTACAACAAGCTGCCGCTGTTCGTGCGGCCGTTCATCAACTTCAGCCGGGCCATGGGCCTCGGCGCCTGGCGCGACGGGATCCCCGGGGTCCTGCACGCCGGCATGCACGCGCTGTGGTACCCGATGCTGATCGACCTGCTGATCCACGAGGAGCTGCTGCGCCGGGCCGGCAAGCTCGACGAGGAGTTCGCGCCTCGCTGGGGCGGGGAGGACGCGTAGTGGCGGCGCGCTTCTTCAAGGGGCTGCTGACGCGGATCGGCGCGCGCCTGTCCTCGCGGACAGTTCACAAATTCAACGCGGCGCTCAACTACGTCGAGGTCGGGCGGTGGATGGCGGCCCGCGGGTTCGACACGTCGCGCCGCGCGGCCCACCGCTTCGAGATCTACGAGCAGATCGCGCGCGAGCTCGGCGAGGCGCGGGTGCTCTACCTCGAGTTCGGCGTGCACCGCGGCGAGTCGATCGCGCGCTGGTCCGAGCTGCTCCAGGGTCCAGGTTGCCGGCTGGTCGGCTTCGACAGCTTCGAGGGCCTGCCCGAGGACTGGACCGCGATCGACCGCAAGGGCACGTTCTCGACCGGGGGCGCGGCGCCGGCGTTGAGCGACCCGCGGGTGTCGTTCGTCAAGGGCTGGTTCGACGCGACGCTGCCGGCCTTCGAAGTGCCGCCGCACGAGCGGCTGGTGCTGCACTTCGACGCCGACCTCTACAGCTCGACGCGCACGGCCCTGCAGGCGTTCGAGCCGCACATGTCCGTCGGGACATATTTGATCTTCGACGAGTTCGCCGACCGCAACCACGAGCTGCGCGCGTTCGAGGAGTTCTGGGCGACGCACCCGGAGTGGGGCTTCCGCCTGGTCGGCTGCGACTCGATCCTCGCGCGCGTGGCCTTCGAGAGGGTGCGGTAGTGGGCGAGCGAGCGAGCGGCGCGCGGTGAGCGAGCGGCGACAGCCGGCTCCGCGCGGGCACAGGTCGGCGTTCGCGTGGATGGCCGGGCTGTCGGTCGTGACGCTGCTGCTCGGGGCCACGCGCGAGTTCCTGATCGCCCGCGAGCTGCGGGCCAGCGGCGCGGCCGACCTGTTCTTCCGCGGCCTGGTCGCGATCTCGGCGGCCCGCATGGTCGGCCTGTCGCTGTATCGGTCGCGGTGGTTCCCCGCGCCGCGCGAGCTGCTCGGGACCGCGCTCCTGCGACAGGAGCGATGGGTCAGCCTGGCGATGGCCGCGGCCGGCGTGGCCGCGCTGCTGGCGATCGTCGGGCCGCACGCGTGGGCCGACCCCACCGTGTGGGTGTTCGCGGTCGGCGTGGGCCTCGCGGTCCACGGCTCGGCGCTGCGCGCCCTGGCCGAGCGGGCCGGACGGGAGCGCCGCGGGTTCGCGCTCGAGTGGGGCATCCCGCTCGGGACCATCGCCGGGGCGACGCTGCTGCCGGGCGGGGCGCTGGGACCTTCGCTCGGGCTGGTCGCGGGGCTGGCGGTCGGCGTCGCGGGGGTGTGGCCTGCTGCGCGCTGTCCCGGAGGACATGACACAAAGGACATGCCCCATGAGACACCCGGGCGGACGCGGGCGCTGCTGATCGACGCCCTGGTGTACGCCAACCTCGGGCTGCTCGACGCGGCGCTGTCGCACCTGTTCGTGGTCGGCGGGTTCGCGCGGCTGAACTACGCCTACCTGTTCGTCAACGCCGCGATCATGGTGCCGTCGGCCGCGGCGACGGTGGTGGCGTTGCGGGCCTCGGCCGGCGACCCGGCACGCGCCCACGCGGCGCTGCGGCGCTGGGCGGTGCTCGGCGGGTTCACCGGCGCAGGGGCGGTCGCGGCGGTGGGGCTGCTGTTCACGTGGCAGCCGGCGGCGACGGTGGTCGATCGGGCGATCGGCTGGGACGTGGCGGCACAGACGGGCTTGCTGATCCTGTGGAGCGCGCCGTTCGCCGGGCTGCGCCTCGCCAACACGATCGGCAGGCAGTCACAGGTCGCCGCCGACCCGCGCGGGCTGCTGGCGTGGGACCTCGGCGGGATCGCCGGTCGCGCGCTCATCCTCGGGTTCGGCGCGAGCCTCGTGGGGCTGGTCGCGTCGCCGATCGGGCTGGCCTTCGCCGAAGCGGTGCAGCTCGGCGCGTGGTGGCACGGGCCGCGACGCAAGGGCGAGTGACTCTCACGGCGACGTACGTCGCGCGGCTGACGGTGCGTGGCGCCGCAGCGTCTGCCAGCGCGACGCCCGGGCCCACCACGAAGCGCCGAGGTTTCTAGCGGGCCACCGCGTAGACCTCGAAGCCGGTGCCGAGGCCGGCGCGGTCGACCAGGCGGGCGACCGGTTCGGCGGCGAGAGCGAGGCCCGCCGACACCGCGCGGGCGGGCAGCGAGCTGCCGAGGGCGAAGCGCTGGAAGCCGCGGCTGAGGGCCGCGCGGTCGAGGCCGGAGAAGCTGGTCCAGCGGACCGGGTCGAAATCGGCGGCGCCGAGCAGGGTCTGCAGGCCGCGGCGGCTGAACAGCGACAGGTGGTCGGGCGGGATCACCATCGGGAAGCGGGGCCCGAGCGCGCGCGCCGGCAGGCCCGAGCTCGACGGGGTCGAGAGCGCCAAAAAGCCGCCAGGACGCAGCCACTTGCGGGCCTGCAGCAAGATGTCCTTGGGGACAGCCACGTGCTCGACGACCTCCCACAGCGCCACCGCGTCGAAGCGCGGCGCCGGCGGGCCGAAGTCGGAGAACCACAGCTCGTGCACGACGTGACCGCGGCGGCGCGGGCCCTCGGCCGTGCGAGCGCGGTCGACGCCCTCGACCTGCATGCCGAGGTCGCGGCAGGCGTCGAGGAAATGACCCGGGCCGCAGCCGACCTCGAGCACCGAGCGCACGCCGAAGCGGCGGAGGATGGCGGCGCGCGCGTCGCCCTCGGCTCGCATGCGTGACTCCTGACCCTCCGCGCTGTCGTGGTAGTCGGGCGCGAGGTAGAGGGTCTCGAGCGCCTGCGGGTCGGGCAGCGGCGTGACGAACACGGTGCCGCAGCGGCGGCAGCGGGCGTGGTCGAAGTCGCGGACGCGGAACGCGAAGTCGGCGTGAGGGCCGTCGCAGGCCGGGCACGGGCGGACCGCCGAGTTCACGCCCACCTGATTAACACGGGCGGCGGAGGCTCGCCAGCCCGCCGGCGACCCCGCCGTGCTAGGGTTCGAGCCCCCGTGGCCTACGTCGTCCTCGCCCGCAAGTACCGCCCGCAGCGCTTCGCCGACCTCGTCGGCCAGGAGCACGTGACGCGCACGCTGGCGAACGCGATCGCCCACGACCGGGTCCACCACGCTTACCTCTTCTGCGGCGCGCGCGGCCTCGGCAAGACCACGGCCGCGCGGCTGCTCGCCAAGTGCCTGGTGTGCGTCGAGGGCCCGACGATCGACCCGTGCAACGTCTGCAGCGAGTGCGTCGCGGTCACCGAGGGCCGCTCGGTCGACGTCATCGAGATCGACGGCGCCAGCAACAACCGCGTCGAGGACGTTCGCAACATCCGCGAGCAGGTCCGCTACCTGCCGCAGACCGCCCGCCGCAAGATCTACATCATCGACGAGGTGCACATGCTGACCGGCTCGGCCTTCAACGCGCTGTTGAAGACGCTCGAGGAGCCGCCGCCGCACGTCACCTTCATCTTCGCCACCACCGAGGTCCACGAGCTGCCGGCGACGATCCTCTCGCGAGTGTCGCGCTTCGATTTCCGCCGGCTGTCGAGCGCGCAGCTCGTCGGTCACCTCAAGTCGATCCTCGCCCGCGAGGGCGTCAGCGTCGAGGAGGCCGGGCTCTACACGGTCGCCCGCGCCGGTGACGGCTCGGTGCGCGACTCGCTGACGCTGCTCGACAAGGTCATCGCCTTCGCCAGCGACACCGGGAAGGTCAGCGCCGAGGAGGTCCGGGTCGTGCTCGGGGTCCCGAGCACGCTCGCGGTCGCCGGCCTCGTCGAGGCGGTGCTGGCCCGCGACGCCACCCTCACCTTGCGGCGCTTCGACGAGATCTTCACCTCCGGGCAAGATCTCCTGGCCCTCGCCCTCGAGCTCCTCAAGCACCTCCGCGACCTCACCGTCGTCAAGCTGACCGGCAGCCGCGACGTCCTGCTCGACGCCTCCGACCAGGAGTTCGAGCACCTCGGCCGCCAGGCCGCCGACGTCGAGGCCACCGCGCTGTCGCAGCTGTTCGACCGCTTCACCCGGGTCGTCGACGCCCTGCAGCGCACGCGCGTACCGCGGCTCGTGCTCGAGATGGGTCTGCTCGACCTGGTCCACACCGAACCGCTCATGCCGCTCGGCGATCTCCTCGATCGCCTGGAGCAGATCTCGGCCCCGGGTCCGGGTCCGGGCGGCGGCGGCGGCGGCGGGTTCGCGCCCGGAGGGCCGCCGTCTCGCGGTTCGGGTGAGGCACCCAGACCTCAGCGACAGGCCCCAGATTTTCCGCCGCGGCCCCCGCAGCGCGCGAGCGGCGGGGACTCGATCGACAGCTTCCTCGCCAACCTGAAGCCGCCCATGAGCGCGGCTGCGAGCGCGCCGCCGCAATCGGTGAGTCCTCCGCCGCAACCGGCAAGCCCTCCGCCGCAGCGGCCGCCAGACCCACCGCGGGAGTCGGTCCCGCGAGCCGCTGCGCCCCCCGCTCCGACGCCCGTACGCCGCCCGGAGCCCTCGCCGCCACCTCCGGCACCGCCTCCGCCGCAAGCGGCAGCCGTCGCAGCCGCGGCGGCCGAGGCGTGCGCCGTGTGCCCAGGCAGCCCGCGCGAGGCCACCGGCATGGCGATCGCCTGGGCCAGCCTGCCGCCGTTCGTGGCGTGGGAGGAGTTCCTGAACCGGGTGCGCCGCGAAGAGATGGCGATCTTCGCCCTGCTGGCCGAGTTCGGGCTCCTGGGCCTCGGCGAGGGGGTCGTCCGGCTGATCGGCAGTACCTATTATCGCGACATGCTCCAGCAACACCGGGGGCAGATCGACGAGGCGCTGCATCTGCACATGGGGATGCCGTTCCGCCTCGAGCTGGTCGAGGGCGAGCCAGTGCTGCCGGAGACGCCGAGCCTGCGCCAGATCGAGCGCCAGCGGCAGGAGGCGCTACAGGCCGAGGTGCTGCAGGAGGCGCGCACGCACCCGCAGATCCAGGCGCTCCTGGCCCAATTCGAGGGGCAGCTCAAGCAGGTCCGGCCGCTGGGAGCGCCGCAGGCCAAGTGAGCGACCGGAGCCAGGCAAGGGCGCTCAGGCGGGGCCACCGAGCCTTTTGGACCTGTGCCCCGGCGCTTTCCGGAGTAGGATGAGGCTCATGAGCGAGTTTGACCTCGGAGCAATGATGCGGCAGGCGCAGGTTTTGCGCCAGCAGCTCGAGAGCATGCAGCAGAACCTCGACCACGAGGTGGTCGAGGGCAGCGCGGGCAGCGGCCTGGTCAAGGCCAAGGCCTCGGGGACGCAGCGGCTCATCAGCATCGAGCTCGCCCCGGCGGCGATGACCGAGGACCGCGAGATGGTGCAGGACCTGATCGTCGCCGCGGTCAACAACGCGCTCGACAAGGCCAAGTCGCTGCAGCAGCAACGGGTCGGCCACTTGATCCCTCCGGGCATGATGGGCCCCGGCGGCTTCCCCGGCCTGTGACCGGCGACGACGCGCAAAACCCCCTGCAGCGCCTGGCGGCGCTGCTGACCCGCTTGCCAGGGATCGGCGAAAAGACCGCGATGCGCCTGGCGCTGTCGCTGGTCAAGGCCGATGGCGACTACGTGACGGCGCTGGCCGACGCGATCGCGGGCGTGCATCGTCAGGTCGGGCTGTGCGAGGTCTGCTTCGACCTGTGCAGCGGCGGGATCTGCGAGCGCTGCCGCGACAGGCGCCGCGACACCGGCATCATCTGCGTCGTGGCGCAGCCGCAGGACCGGATGGCCATCGAGCGCACCGGCGCGTATCACGGGCTTTACCACGTGCTCCACGGGGTACTCGACCCGCTCGGCGGCATCGGCCCCGACGAGCTGCGGGTCAAGGAGCTGCTGCGGCGGCTGCAGGGCGACGGTGTCCGCGAGGTCATCGTCGCCACGAGCCCCAACGTCGAGGGTGACGCCACCGCGGTGTATCTGGCGAAGCTGCTGCGCCCGCTGGGGGTTCAGGTCTCGCGGATCGCCAGCGGGGTCGCCGTTGGTGGAGAGCTCGAGTACGCCGACATGAACACCTTGAATCGGGCGCTCGCGGATCGGCGCGCGCTGTAGGGCCCGAGGGCGCGCGGAACGACTCGTCGCGAAGTCGGGGGTCTCGATGCCCACGCGCGCCATGGCCGCGGCACGCGGTCGAAGCGCCGCGCGCTCGTGTGACCTTGAAGGTCGGGCCATGGTCACGGAGACGCTTTACGCCATCGTCGTCGAAGGCTGCCATCCGTGATGGACTTGCCCGGATGACTTTGTTACGGTTTTGGCGCCCATGGACATAGGTCCGGGTCCCCACGTCGAGCATCAGGAGTCTCACCCTTGAACCCGCTGAATCCCCAGCTCGTGATGTATGAAGTGCAGCAGAAGCAGATCCAGGTGGTCGCTGAGCGTCTGCATCAGGACTCGCGAGCGAGAACGATTCTCCTCATCGACAAGAACGGACAGCTCGTCGCCGCCGCAGGCGACAGCGCCGCCCTCGACACGACCTCGTTGAGCTCTCTGGTCGCCGGCAACGTCGCCGCCACCGGTGGCATCGCCCAACTGCTGCGCGAGGACGAGTTCACCGCCCAGTTCCACGAGGGCAAGGGCATGTCGATCCACATGTCGCTGGTGGGTCGGCGGATCATCCTGGTCGTGCTGTTCGACAAGAACACCACGCAGGGCTTGGTGCGCCTCCGCGTCAAGAAAGCTCAGGACGAGTTGGTCCCGATCTTCGAAGAGTTGGCGAAGCTGGCGACGACGCAGCCGTCCAGCCCGTTCGGGACGGAGATCACCGACCAGGACATCGACAACCTGTTCAACGACTAGCGAGAACCGATGTCGTTCATCAACTACAGCTCGCGCGAGATCAACTGCAAGCTCGTCTATTACGGGCCAGGACTCTGCGGCAAGACGACGAACCTGCAGTACATCTACAACAAGACGCGTCCGGAGGCGAAGGGCAAGATGATCTCGCTCGCCACCGAGACCGAGCGGACCTTGTTCTTCGACTTCCTGCCCCTCAGCCTCGGCGAGATCCGCGGCTTCAAGACGCGCTTCCACCTGTACACCGTCCCGGGCCAGGTGTTCTACGACGCGAGCCGCAAGCTGATCCTCAAGGGCGTCGACGGCGTGTGCTTCGTCGCCGACTCGCAAGACGCCCGCTACGACGCCAACATCGAGAGCCTCGAGAACCTGCGGATCAACCTCCAGGAGCAGGGCTACGACCTCGATAAGCTGCCGTACGTGATGCAGTACAACAAGCGCGACCTCCCGAACGCGATGACGATCGAGGAGCTGTCCTCCACGCTCAACCCGACTCGCGTCCCCGAGTTCGAGGCCATCGCACCGAACGGTCAGGGCGTGTTCGACACGCTCAAGGCGCTCGCCAAGCAAGTGCTCGCCGAGCTGCGCAAGGGCACCTGATCCAGCGCGAGCGCAGCTCGCTCTCTGCTGTATTTCCGGACATGTTGCAACGGACAGGTCCCTTGCGACAGCCGCTTGTGGTGATCGCCGGCGCCGGTCGCGTGGCATGTCCGCGTGGAGATTAAAGTCACGGTTCATGGAGACGCGACTGCAGGCGGTGACGCTCTCCACCGCGGGACACCGGCCGCTCGCTCGACGCGTTCTCCGCCTTACGGGCGCGAGAGGCCGAATTAATCAGTTGGAGCGCCTCTAACGCTGTGTATTATCCCCTCGTGTGGTCGCGCAGCCTCGCGCGAGCCGCCTGACCGAAGCGGAAGCCCCATCATGGCCACGGAAGAATGGATTCAGGAGTCCCTCGCGCGGCTCGAGAGCCTCGAAGAGGAGCGGAAGAAGCACGAGGACGCGCTGGAGACTGCCAGCGATCCCGCCACGCTCCGCATGCACACGCAGGCCGTCGAGCGCCTCGAGGTGAAGATCCGGGCGCTCTACGCCGAGCTCGAAGCCGTCGCCGCTCAGGATGGTGGTGACGACTCCGACGACGATGCCGATGTCGCCGACAGCGACGACGACCTCGACGCCGCGCCCGAGCCGGTGCCCGTTCGTGCCGCGCCCGCCCGTCCCGCTCCCGCGCCGGCCGCTGCGCCCACGGCTTCTCCGTTCGGCTCCGCCGCGCCCGCGGCCTCTCCGTTCGGCTCCGCCGCGCCCGCAACCTCTCCGTTCGGCTCCGCTGCGCCCGCGGCGGCATCGTTCGACTCGGCACCGGTCTCGCCGTTCGGCGAAGTGCCCGCCGCGGCCCCGTTCGCCTCGGCCCCCGCCGAAATCCCCGCGTTCTCCCCGTCGCCCGCGGCCTCGTTCGACGCCGGCGACGATGTCGAGAGCAGCGGCTCGGGCAGCAAGATCGGCATCATCATCGGCCTCGTCCTCGTGATCGGCGGCGCCGGTGCGTACTTCGCCCTCGGCCGCAAACCCGCCGAGGAGCCGGCCCCGCAGGTCGCTCCCACCGAGATCAAGGTGATCAAGAGCGGCGAGGTCCCGCCCGACACGCAGGGCCCGCGCACCGCCAAGGGCGGCGAAATCGACGCGACCCACGGCGCCCACATCAAGGAGACGGACCGCCGTCCCAGCGGTGGCAGCGGCGGCGGCAGCAGCAACACCGCGCCCTCGTCGACCGAGCCGAAGAAGAAGAAGGAAGACAAGGCCACGAAGATCGAGTCGACCGACGACCCGCTGGCCGGCATCCGCTGAGCCTCCTTCCCGTGCCTGCCTCAAGGGCCATGTCGCTTGCGACATGGCCCTTCGCACATCTGGAGAGCGATTACTGGCTGTGCCTGGGGACCGATGAACGCTTCGATCGGGTCCTCGGTCGGCGGCGATCGTGCCACCACGAGCGCGTCATACCTCGCGCGTCGCTCGTCAGGGCTGCCTCGAACCTCGTCTCAAGATCGTCGCGTCAGAGGACGGGCATCGGATTTCGGCCCGCATGCCTCCAGCTCTCTTTGACCTGGCAGACATCGGTCCGCGAGTCCGCGTCGCGTCACCACCTGCCGTCGAGCGAAGAGCCGCGCCTCGCTCACGGCGACGCTCGCGTGCGTCACCGAAGCGACAGCGAACCGCTCACTTCTCGTCGCTCTTCGGCTTCGGCGGCGCGCGGAACACCGGAGAGGGGCCCGTCGAGGGCGTCGAGCCGATCGCCGGCAGATCGAGCCGCGTCGTCCCGCGCGTGGGCAGGCCCGTGCGGGGCAACGCAGTGCCATGCGGCGGAGTGCTGACGTTGTTGAGCGACGGCAAGCTCGGCGCTGGCGGCTTGCTCGGCTCGTTGGTCGGCAACACGCCCAGCAGCGTCTGACGCCGGCGCACCATCGGCGCGTCGCTGTCAGGCTTGGCCTCGGGCGCGCTCGCGGCCGGCGTCACCGGCCCGGCCATGAACAGCGAAGTGGCGCGCGGAGCCGGGGCCGGCGGCACCGCGGCGGGAGCGGCCGGCCTCTCGGACTTCAGCTCGGGCGCGGCCCCCGGCGTGAACGGCATCGTCCCGCCGACGCGCGGCACCCCGATGATCGGCGGCGCCACAGGCAGCGGCGTGTGGCCGATGTCCGGCATGATGAGGCTGGGCGGCGCCATCGGACCCGCGGGCACCTCGGAAGACAGCGCGGCGGCCACCGAGTCGATGCGGGGCTTCGAGTCGTCGCTGTTGCGATCGCGGAGCAGCTCCGACAGCGGCGGCGCCGACGTGTGCGGCATCGAGAACAGATCGATCTCGAGGCCCGGATGCGGCGCGTCGGGGTCGCGCTCGATCGGCGCCGTGGGCTTCGGCGGCGCCGCGGCGGGCACCGGCGCGGACGCCATCGGCCCGGTCTCGGCCGCCACGAACCGCCGCGTCGGCTCGGCGATCTCGGAGCGCGCGTCGTTCAGGGCCGTCTCGGTGGCCGTCGGCTCGCCGCCGCTGCCGATCTCGCCCGACACGATCTCGCTGGCCGCCGCCTCGCTCGAGACCACGATCGTCGTGCGCCGCGAACGGGCGCGACGCTCGCGACGCAGCTGCGCCTCGAGGTAGTCCTGCAGACCCTTGCGAGCGCGCTTGATCAGGTCGTCGGTCACCGGGTCGACCGCCGCGTCCTTGATAGCGATCTGCACCTGCTCGAGCAGCACCGACGCCTCGTCGATGCGCTCGAGCTTCTGCAGCGCGAGCGCCTGCGCGGCGAGGATCCGCGGGTTGTCGCCGATCGTCTTGCGCGCCGCCTCGACGTAGGCCAGCGCCTGCTTGAACTTCTTGCTCTCGATCGCCAGGACGATGCCGAGATCGAGCTGGTCGCGCGGCCCGAGCAGGCCCGCCGTCGTCAGCTTCTGCAACAGGTCGCGGGCCTTGCCGCGCTCACCGGCGAGCACGTGCGCGTGGGCCTGCGCGCTGATCAACATCACCGCCTCGGGCTGGCCACACAGCTCGGCCGTCTCGGCGAAGCCGGCTGCGGCCGCGTGGCCGTCGCCCAGCTTGAGGTTGAGCAGCGCGAGCTGCAGCGTGCGCCACGCGGCCGGCGCGAACAGGCGGACGATCGGCCGCGTGGGCAACTCCGTGATCAGCTCGCTCGCGCGAGAGCGATCGGCGGCCAGCACCTCGCGGCCGAGCGCTTCGAGTCGGCCCGTCACCAGGCCCGGCAGCAGCAGGAACACACCGAAGCCCGCGAGCACGAAGCTGACGCGCGTCGGCGTCGTCGACATCAGCAGCCCGATCAGGACGAGGACCCCCGGCACGGCCCACTGCACGACCTTCCCCTGGACGGGGCGGGGGCTCCGCAGCCAGAGATGCTGCGGGACCACGACGGCCGGGAGCTCGCTGTGTTTGGGACCTGCCATGAGTTATCCGCAGCCGGGCATACCTAGATCGGCGCAGCCCTGCAAGCTAGTTTGCGCCCGCGCCGGCTTTTCGGGCGGACCGGCGACAGATCGCGTGGCACGCCTGCTAGAATCGCTCCGGTGAGCTCCCCACTCGACCTCGGCCGCTTCGTCCAGCGCCGTCAGCTCCGCGGCTACGAACAGGACCTCGCCCGCGGCAGCTACGCCTACGGTGTCGATCTTCGCCGCTTCCAGTGGCTCAGCCAATCGCTGGCGGCCCAAACCGCCATGCGCGCGCTCGAATTGCGGTGGAGTGAACATGCGACGTCGCTGATGACCGCAGGGGACCTACAGTACCCCGAAGGTGCCGAGAGTCTCCCGATTCTGCAAGAGCTCATCGGGATCGCCGAGCTCCTGCGAGCCGGTTTACCCGGCATCCGCTTCGTCTCTGCGAAGGCCCGCGCGTCGGGTATGTGGCCGCTCGTGGCGCCGCTCTCCAACTCTCGCGGTGGCGACGCTTGGCTCGTCCTCGACCACGACCGCCTGCAAGCAGAGGCCCCGGAGGTCCGCGCTTTCTTCCTCGCGCAGGGCCTCGCTCATCTGCAATGCGGCCACGGTGGCCTGTTCATGGCGCATCTCATGAGCGCGCGCGACCGCGTCACGCACGGCCTCGTCCGCGCCTTGCTCCGCTCGTGGAGTCAGGTCGCCGTTTTCTCGGCCGACCGCGCCGGCCTGCTCGCCGCGGGCGAGCTCGAACCCGCGTTGCTCGCCCTCGATCGACGCGGCAGGCCGCAGCCCGACTGGCTGCCCACGTTCTCGCCGCGAGCCGAGCGCGAGCGCGCCTTACGAGAGTTCGAGCGCAGCCGCGTCGTCGCGCGCATTCGCTCGCAACAACGCCACCGCCGCGAGCGAATCCCACCCGAGGAGATCGTCGCGGCGCTCGAGAGCGGCGAGGTCCCCGGCGCCGCTGCGCAGCCGGCGGACGCACCCGCCGCCGAGGTCCCGGCCGACGCCTGGCCGCTCGCGCGCTGTGATCAGCGCCTCACCACGCGACTGAGGCTCCTGTGATGACGAGCTCCCCTCCGGATCCCGCTTCCTCTGCCCTCCTCTCCTTCGCCGACCACCTGCGCCAGGTCGCCGATCAGCTCGGCCTGCCGCGGCTCGGCGCCCAGGTCGCGCAAGAGACCTCTCGCCGGCTCACCGAGTCGCGCCTGCGCGTGCTCGTGCTCGGCGAGATCAAGCAGGGCAAGAGCACTCTCATCAACGCGCTCCTCGGCGAGGCCTTGCTGCCCACCGGCGTCACGCCCACCACTGGCGCAGTCGTGCAGCTGGTCCGCGGTGAAGTCACCGAGCGCCGCCTCCTCGGCCCCGCCGGCGCCGAGGTCCTCGCGCCCGAGCGCTTCACCGAGCTCGCGCGCGGCAAGTCGCCGATCGAGGGCTCGCTGGTGGTCACCACCACGAGCGAGCAGCTGCCGGCCGAGCTCGAGCTGATCGACACCCCCGGTATCAACGACATCCTCCGCCTGCGCACGCTCATCAGCCGCGGCGAGCTGCCGCGCGGCGACGTCCTGCTGCTCGTCCTCGACGCCACGCAGGTGCTCAAGCGCACCGAGCTGGCCTTCCTGCGCGACGCCCTGATCGCCGTGGGCGGCCTCGGCGACAGCGGAGCGACCTTGCTGCTGGCGCTCAACCGCGTCGACCTGATCCCCGAGGCCGAGCGCCCCGCGGTCATGTCGCATATCGAGGCCCAGCTCGCTAGCATGATCCCCGGCCCGCTCGAGATCTTCCAGACCGACGCGCGCACCGCCGTCAAAGATCCGGCCAAGGACAGCCTCGGCGTGCGCGAGGTGCTGCGCCTGCGCGAGCGCCTCAAGCAGCTCGCCGGCCGGACCCGCGACCTCTCACCGCCGCGCGCGCGCACCTACCTGCTGCGCAACGCCGACCTGCTCGCCCACCACGCCGCCACTCTGGCCCGCGCCCTGCGGCTCGAGCACGCGGCCGTGCGCGAGGAGCTGGACGCCGTGCGCAAGGCCTTCGTCGAGCAACAGCTCGACGTCGAACAACAGCGCGCCACGATCGCCGCTCAGCGGACCGAGATCGTCGCTCGCACGCGCGAGCACCTGGCCAACTTCCGCGGCGAGCTCGAGGCCGCGATCTTCAAGCAGCTCGAGCGCCCCGACCTGCGCATCTCCGCCGAGCTGCTGCCGACCGCCTCGCAAGACGCGCTGATGCACTTCGTCTACAGCGAAGCCGAGCGCCTGCGGCTCGCGCTCGAGGCCCTCACCCGCGACGTCCTGCACACCGCCGGCGAGCAGGCCCAGCGGCGCCTGGCGGCCGCCATGCTCGGCCTCGGCCTGCGCGGCCCGGTCATCCACATCCGCCCGCCCTCGGTGTTCGTCGAGGCCGGCACTCTGGTCGTCGGCATCGCCGGCACTGCGGTGATGTACTTCGGCAACATCGTCACCGGCCTGGTGATGACCGTCGCCGCCCCGCTCGCCACCATGGTGCTGCGCGAGCGCTCGGTCCGCGAGGTCCGCGACGCCGCGCGCGCCAGCGTCCCCCCGGCGCTGGCCCTCGCCTTCGGTGACCTCGAGTCCGCGCTCGTCCGCGCCATCGACGACCACGTCGCCACCCTCGAGGAGATCCTCGTGCTCGCCCACGGCCAGCTCGGCGATCAGCTGCAGTCCCTGCTGCAGCGCGTCCTCGACCTCGACGACCAGCCCGCGCTGCCCGCCGCAGATCCGCCGCAGGCCGCCGCGAACGAGCCCGTCCCGCAACCTGTCTCTTCAGCCAGCGAGGCGCGCAAGACCGCAGCCGCCGAGCTCCGCGCGCTCGAGCCCCGGCTCGCCGAGCTCCGCGCGCAGATCGCCGCGGTCCCGATCGAGCACGCCCGATGAGCAGCGACGACACCCGCAAGCCCAAGGACGACGACAAGAACCCGCTGCGCTCGATGGGCACCGCCCTCGGCGGGTGGGCCAAGCGCGTGGGCACGATCCTCAGCGAGGTCACCCAGCAAGGCCCGCCCGAGGAGGTCGCGCGAGCGATCGGCCAGGCGCGCGAGCTCAGCCTCGGCGGCGATTATGCCGGCGCCGCCGCCCGCCTGCGCGAGCCGCTGACGCAGCGCCCCGCGGACCCCTACCTCAAGCTCGCGCTGGCGATCACCCGCGTCTCCCAGGTCCTCACCGGCAACGCCCACCTGAGCGTCCTGCTCGAGCTCGCCGAGCCGGCCAACAAGCGCGGCGAGCGGGCCCTGCCCGAGACCCTCGCCGAGGCCACGCGGCTGCTCCTGCGCGACGAGTTCGACCCCGCGCTCGACCAGCTCCGCCGCGGCCGCAAGCTGATCGAAGACGCCTCCGAGCCCGCCGTGCTCGACGGTCGCTTCCTCCTCAACCTGCTCACCACGCTGCTTCAGGTCCGCCGCGGCCGCTTCGAGCGCGGCCTGCTCGAGTTTCAGCGGGCCCGCGCGCGCCTGCCCGAAGGGACACGTGGTCCCCTGCGCGCGCTGCTCGTCCGCGAGGGCGCGCAGCTGCTCCTCGCCGAAGATCACCTCGACGAGGCGATCGCCTGGCTCACCGGCGAGGCCGACCTCGGCGGCGGTGTTGCCGAGGTCGAACAGGGCACCGCCGCCGCGCGGGCCTACCTCGCCGTCGCCCTCGCCGCCAAGGGCGACCGCATCGGCGCCGAGGCCGTGCGCAGCAAGATCGCCGCCCGGTCCGAGTGGGAGGAGCACCTCGTCCGCATCCACCTGCTCCTCGGGACAGGTGCCGAGGCGCGCACCCTCGCCCTCCGCCACCTCCAGCAGGACCCGCAGAACCCGCGGCGGAAGCGGCTGTGGGCCCTGTGCGAGGTCGCTGCCTGGCCGGTCGGCGGCTCGGACGCTACGCCCGCGATCCGCTCGACCGTGCTCGACGCCCTCGTCGACGCCGCCGCCTCGGCCGCCGGTGAGCGCCAGGAGCGGTACCTCCACGAGCTCGCCCACGTCGCCCTGCGCGCCGACCTCCTGTCCGATGGGACAGTCGCGCTGATCCGCAAGCGACTGCAGGACGGGGCCGTCTCGGCGCCCGAGGAGCTGCGGCTCGTGCACGCGCGTCGGCGCCTGCACGACAACGACGAGCGCGCGGCCGAGGATTTTCTGCCCGGCCCGCCGCCGCGCTTCCGCAGCCAGCCCGACCTCGGCGGCCCCTTCGGCCCCGACGAGATCTCCCCGCTACGCGACGCCAGCCAGCGCCTCGGCGTCCTGCGGAGCCAGCGGGCCCTTGCGTCCGCCGAGTTCTGCCTCAAGAGCCATGTCCTCGAGGACAGCCAGCCCGTCAACCTGAACGAGGCCGCGCAGGAGTACCTCGTCGAGGTCCTCACCGAGGCCCCCGAGCACGTCCGGGCGCGGGCCCTGCTCGCCCAGCTCGCCCAGCCGCTGCAGAGCAACCGCCTCGAAGATCTGCTCGCGGCGGCCACCGCCCTGCTCGCCGCGATCCCCAGCCGCGTCCTCGGCGTCCCGATCACCGGCGTCGCCGACGCGCTCTCCGGCGTGATCGCGGCCCGCGAGCGCCTGGCCCGGCCGCTGACGATCGCCGTCATGGGCGAGTTCTCGTCCGGCAAGAGCACCTTCGTCAACGCGCTGCTCGGCGAGGTCGTCGCGCCGATGGGCGTGCTGCCTACCACCACCACGATCAACTTCTTCCGCCGCGGCCCGACTGGCGGCGCGCGCGTGCACTACCGCGACGGCAGCATCAGCACGGTCGCGCGCGGCGAGGTGCACACCTTCCTGCGCGGCCTCGACGACGTGGCGGCGAGCCGGGTGCGGCACATGGAGATCGAGCGCACCTCGGCGCGGATGGGCGAGGCGGCGGTGGTCGACACGCCGGGCCTCAACGCGCTCGACGGCTTTCACGAGCGGGTCGCCCGCGAGTTCGTCGACGAGGCCGACGCGATCATCTGGATCTTCTCGGCGACGCGCGGCGGCGCGGCATCGGAGGCGGGCGTGCTCAAGAGCATGCGCGCCGACGGCCGCCAGGTCCTCGGCGTCCTCAACAAGGTCGACACCCTCGACCCCGAGGAGCGCGCCGAGCTCACCGACTATCTCAAGCAGCAGTTCGGCGACGTCCTGCTCGACATCATCCCGGTGTGCGCGAGTGATGCCCTCGAGCTGCGCACCGGCGCGGCCGATCCGTCGGCGCGCCACGACGATCCGTTCCGCGCCGTCGAGGACGCGCTCGAGAAGCATTTCCTCGCCCACGCCCGCGAGCTCAAGCGTTCGCTCGCCGCCCGTCGCCTCGGCGACGCCCTCGCCGGCACCGGCGCCGCCGTCCGCCACGCGATCGCCGGCCTCGAGGCCAAGGCCATCCAGAGCGGCCCCGTCGGCTCCGACCCCGTGCACCTCGAGGGTCGCCTCGTCGCGCTCGGCGACAAGGTCTACGGCCAGCTGCTCGCCCTCGACGATCTGCTCACCCGCGAGTGCCTCGCCCTCGGCGTCCTGCGGGCCGGCGCCGGCGGCAAGATCCTCGTCACCGACCAGGACGTCACCTACCTGACGGCTGTCCTTCGGGACAGCATCCTGCGCGCCCTTCAGGCCGACCTCGGCGAGCTGTCCCAAGAGCCAGACTCCGACGCCTTCTCCGACATCCTCGCCGCGCGCCTGGTCCCGTGGGCCCAGGGTTACCTCGACAGCCTCGAGTCGTCGGGCTTCATCGCTTCGCTGATCCACGAGCACGGCCACGGCGTCGCCAAGGGCGAGGCGGCCCTGCGCGAGCGCTACCGCAGCGCCCTCGCCCCGGTCGCCGCCAGCTGGCGCAAGTTCATCCGCGGGCAGGTCCGGGCGATCCGCCAGAGCATCGCGCAGATGCAGCACCGCACCACCTCCGCCCCCAGCGCCGAAGCCCTGCGCCTGCGCGCCACCACCCTCGCCGGCGTCGACGCGCTGCTCTCGGGCCTCGAGCAGGTCGCCCCCTGACGCGACCCGCGTGAGCCCATCGCGGCGGACCGATTCCTTCGGACCGCTGGAGGGCTCCTCGTCTCCATTCTCTTGCGCCGGCGGCCGCGGCTCGCGGCCGCCGCGTTCAGCGCTGTGAGGGCACGGAGAGCCAGGCTCCTCTGACGCCCGGACCTGTGTGCAGGGTCGCCGGGCGCGGCGTGGTGCGCCTCCCGTCCCCGCTCGCCCCGACCTGTTCCGCCCCCGCGCCGATGCGCTATTGTCCGTCCTCGAGCATGAGCCTTGAACACACTTGGCCCGCCTGGGGCCTCGATGAGGCCGGTCGCGGCCCGATCCTCGGCCCCATGACCCTGGCGCTGGTGGCCCTCGACGTCGAAGCCGCCGCCGAGCTGCGCGCTCTCGGAGTTCAGGACAGCAAGCGCTTCGGCACCGGGGCCAAGGCCCAGGAGCTACGCGCCAACCTGACCGTCGAGATCCGCCGCCTCGCCCGCGTCTGCGTCTGCGTCGAGATCCACGTCGACATCATCGACGAGCACACCTTCCGCGGGCAGCTCAACGTGCTCGAGCAGCGCACCGCCCTGCAGCTGCTCATCGACGCTGGCACCCCCGAAGACGCCCACATCATCGCCGACGGCTGCCGGATCTTCACTCCGCTGCAGCGCAGCTTCCCGCGCCTGTGCGCCGTCGACAAGGGCGAGTCGGCCCACATCGCCGTCGCCGCCGCCTCCATCATCGCCAAGCACGCGCGCGACGAGGCCTTCGCCGCCATCGCCGCCCGCTACGCCGCCGATTTCGGCCCGATCGCCGGCGGCGGCTACCTCAACGCCGCCACTCGCCGCTTCCTCGACGCCTACAACAAGGTCCACGCCCGCCTCCCGCCCGAGGCCCGCAAGAGCTGGGGCGCCGAGAAGGTCGACACCAGCGCCCAGCTCTCGCTGATGGCCGAGTGACCTGTCCCCCGGGACAGCACCGCTCGCGGCCGGCCTGTCTCTCGAGACAGCTCATTTCACCGACGTGAGCGATGAATCGAGCTGTCCCATGAGACAGGCACTCATGTCTCACGAGACATGCTCAAGAGCACATGTCCCAGACATCATGCTCTCTGCCACATGTCTCTCGCGACATGCCGCCGAGGACATGTCCCTTTCGCCATCCTCTACTCGCCCTTGAAGTCGGCCAGATCTTGCCGGAGCTTCTCGAGCGCGTAGCGCATGCGACTCTTCACGGTATTCTCCGGCGCCCCGACGACGTCGCCGATCTCCTTGAAAGAAAGCCCGTTGATCTGGCGCATCAGGAACACCTCGCGCTGGTCTTCCGGGAGCAGGTCGATCGCGCGAGCGATCCGCTGGCGGATCTGCGGCGCTGCTGCGCGCTCGTCGGTGGGCACCTCGTCGGCGGCCACCGTCTCGACCATCGCCGGCCCCTCGTCGTCGACCCCGCGGCGGGGCGTATCGAGCGACGTCGTGCGGCGGAACTTCGCGCGGCGGCTCTCGTCGACGCACAGGTTGCGGGCGATCGTGTAGAGCCAGGTCGTCAGCTTGGCCGTGCGCTCGTAGCGGTCCTTCGAGCGGACCACCCGGAGGAACACCTCCTGCAGCAGCTCTTCTGCGCGGCTGCGGTTCTGCACGCTGCGCAGCAGGAAGTTGAACAGCCCGCGGCGGTGGCGCGCGACCAGCTCTTCGAACGCCCGCGCGTCGCCGTCGCGGAAGCTCAGCATCAGCGCCTCGTCGCTGCGCGGCTCGGGCGGGCGGCCGTTGCGGTGCGGGTCGTCCATGCCTTCGATGGCGGCCCTCAGTGTGCGCCCACCGCCTGCGCTCTGGCAAGACTCAGGCCAAAGCGCCCGCCGGCCGCCTCAGCGGACCAGTCGGGTGCGGGGTCGCGGCTGGCAGCGCGGGCAAAACGCCCCGCTGCGGCCGCCGGACACGAAACCGACCAGCGCCTGGCCGCAGCGCGGGCACGGCTCCTCGGCGCGGCCGTAGACGCGCAGATCGTCCTGATTGCGGCCCACTTCGCCCTCCACGTTGCGGAAGTCCTTCAGCGTCGTCCCGCCGTTGTCGATCCCCCGCTGCAGCACAGCCACGATCGTGCCCGCCAGTCGCTCCCACGCGCTCGCGTGCAGCCGCTGCGCCTCCACCATGGGGAAGATCCCCGCCGCGAACAGCGCCTCGACCGCGTAGATATTGCCGAGCCCGGCGATCGCCTCCTGGTCGAGCAGCGCGTCGCGGATCGGCCGGCGCGACGATCCCAGCCGCTCGGCCAGCACCGCGCCGCCGAACCCCTTCTCGAGCGGCTCCGGCCCCAGCGTCCCCAGCGGCTCGCTCGCCATCAGATCCTGCAGCCGCCCCGCCCGCAGCCCGCCGAAGCGGCGCGGGTCCACCAGCCGGACCTCGCGGTCGTCGCCCAGACGCAGCGCGAAGTGGGTGTGCGCCACCTTCGGCTGGGCCGTCGTCGTCACGCCGCAGCGCCCGCTCATCCCCAGGTGGATCACCAGCCCGTTGGTCTCCCCGTCCGGATCTGCGAACTCCCACACGATGTACTTGCCGCGTCTGCGGATGTCCTTCGGGACATTGTCCTTCAGACAGGCGAGATTCTCCTCCGCCCAGCTCTTGCCGACCCGCAGCTTGAACGCGCTGCGCCACACCTCGACCACCGGCGCGCGCAGCTGCGCCGCCTGCAGCCCGCGGCGGACCGACTCGACCTCAGGCAGCTCCGGCACCGGCCGCCTCCCGCGCCCGCTGTAGCGCCGCGAACTGCTCCGGCCCCAGCGTCTCGGGCCGCACGCCTGGATCGATGCCCGCCGCCGCGCACCACGCCTGCGCCTCGGCCCGGCTGCCGAGCGACGCCAGCGAGTTGATCAGCACCTTGCGACGCTGCTGGAACGCCGCCCGCACCAGGTGACGCAGCCCTGCCTCGTCGCCCACCGCGCCCAGCGGCTCCGGCCGGGCCTCGAGCTTGATCACCGCCGAATCGACCCGCGGCGCCGGCAGGAAGCAGCCACGCGGCACATTGCGCACCCGCGAGATCGCCCGCACCCGCGACAGCACCGCCGTCACCCCGCCGTAGTCCTCTTCGCCCGGTCGCGCGCAAAGTCGGTCCGCGACCTCCTTCTGCACCATCACCACCCACGGCCCGCCGGTCGGCACCTGCTCGAGCAGCGCGAACAGCAGCGGCCCTGTCAGCTGGTACGGCAGGTTGCCGACGATCGCCACCGGCTCCGCCTGCTCCGCGATCGCGGCCGCGTAGTCGAAGCGCACCGCGTCGGCCTCGTGCAGCACGAAGTTCGGCCGCTCGCCGAGCTCCGCCCGCAGCACCGCGCACAGATCGCGGTCGCGCTCGATCGCCCACACCTCCGCCCCGGTCGCCAGCAGCCGGTCCGTCAGCGTCCCCAGGCCTGCGCCGATCTCGATGACCCTTCGGCCCGGTCGCGCCTCGCTCGCCACCGCGATCGCCGTGTGCACCTCGGCCGCGATGAGAAAGTTCTGCCCCCAGCTGTGGCGCGCCTGCAGCCCGTAGCGGCGGAGCAGCGCCCCTGGCGAATCGATCGTCATGCTCGCACCTCGACCTGTCCCTCAGGACATCTGATTCCCGACCTCGCGCCGCGAATGACCTGTCCCTCGGGACATATCGCCTCGCGCGCGTCGACCTGTCCCTGCGGCCACATCACTCGCGGGCCCGCCCTTCGTCCAGCGCCAGGCTCGCGTAGACCTCGACCGGCGGCTCACGGCGCCGGCCGGCCGCCCAGCGCAGCGCAGCCGCCCCGCCGATCATCGCCGCATTGTCGCCGCAGTAGCGCAGCGGCGGCGCCCGCAGCACGAACCCCTCGCGGCTCGCCGCCTCGGCCAGCGCCGCCCGCAGCCCGCCGTTCGCCGACACCCCGCCGACGATCGTCACCAGCTTCGCGCCCACCCGTTTGCGGGCCACGCGCAGTTTCGCCACCAGCACCGCCACCACCGCCGCCTGGAACGACGCGCACACATCGGCCAGCGCCTGCCGCGACGACGGTTGCCCGTGTTGATCGACGTACACCGCCACCGCCGTCTTGAGCCCCGAGAACGAGAACTCGAGGTTCTCGCGCGACCCCAGCATCGCCCGCGGGAACGCCACCGCCGTCGGGTCGCCCTCCGCCGCCAGTCGATCGATCACCGGCCCGCCGGGGTAGCCGAGCCCGAGCAGCTTCGCCGCCTTGTCGAACGCCTCCCCCGCCGCGTCGTCGCGCGTGCTGCCGAGCACCTCGTAGCGGCCGAGCCCTTGCACGTGCACCAGCTCGCTGTGCCCGCCTGACACCGACAGCGCCAGGTGCGGCGTGAACTCGGCCGGCGGTACCTCGTCGTCCCCGAGGAACGGCGACACCAGGTGACCTTCCATGTGGTGCACCCCGACCAGCGGCAGACCTGTCGCAAGGGACAGCCCGCGCGCCAGCTGCACCGCCACCAGCAGCGCCCCCACCAGCCCTGGCCCCTCGGTCACCCCGATCGCGTCGAACCACTCGAAGCCGACCCCCGCGCGTGCCAGCGCCTCGCGGACCACCGGCACCGCCGCCGTCAGGTGATGGCGACTCGCCAGCTCCGGCACCACCCCGCCGAACTGCGCGTGCAGCTCGACCTGCGAGGCGATCACGCTCACGCGCACATGCAGCCCCTCGACCACGGCGCAGGCCGTCTCGTCACACGACGACTCGAGCGCGAGGATGCGGGGACCGGCCATCGACCTTTCGGTCACGGCGCAGGGAGCTTGCGCTGGAGCGAGCGCAACTGCGCGCGGACCGTGGTGGCGTAGCGCGCCTTGGGGTCGAGTTCAAGATAGCGCTCGTATGCGTGGACCGCGGTCGCGACCTCGCCGAGCTCTTGCGCGATCACCCCGAGGGCCAGCTGCGCGTCGGCCAGCCCCGCATCGGCCTCGACCGCCGCCTTGGCGGCCGGCAGGGCCTCCGCGAACTTGCCCTGATCGAGCCGCGCATTGGCCAGCAGCGCCTGCGCCTCCGCGTAGCCCGGCGCCTCCGTCACCAGCTCGACCAGCGTCGCCTCGGCGTCCTTCGCCTTGCCGTTCTTGTATTGCTTCTGCGCCGCCTCGAGCTTCGCCTGCTGCTCCGGCGAGATCGGCGTCCCCGGCGGCGGCGCCACCGCGTTCGTGGGCTCCGTCGCTGGCGGCGGCTCGGGCGCAGGTTCGATCACCGCGACCTTCTCGGGCGTCGTCGGCTCCGTCTTCGCCGGCTCGACCCTCGCCGGCTCGACCTTCTGCGGCTCCGGCTCCGGCTGGGCCCCCGCCACCGGCTCGACCGCCTGCTTGCTCGCCCCCGCCAGCAACCTGTCCCTTGGGACATCTGCCGAAGTCGGCCGCCACAGCAGCGCTGCCACCGCCGCGGCGCCCACCGCCATCAACCCCCACGGCCACAGCGAGCGTCGCCGCGGCGCCTCTTCGGCCGCCACCGCGAAGTTCGCCGCCGACACCTGCGACGGCGCCGGCGTCACTCCCGAGTTCATCGCCAGCGTCTGCGCCACCAGCTCGTTGAGGCGACCGAGGTCCGCCGCGCTCTCCGAGAGCAGCGGCTGCCCGTCGCCTGGCGACGACTCGAACGCGCTGATCGTCGGGATCGCGCCGCTGTGTTCGCGCCTGCGCACGATCACCGAAGAGGATGGACGCGCCCGCGGCGTCGGCACGTCGCGCGGCATCACCAGCTCGCCGACGGCCTCCGCGCTCGGCGCTCCCATCGGCGACGCGATCGTGAACGGGCCCAGGCGATCGGTCACGCGATCAGGATGACCCACCGGGGTCACCTCTGGCGAGTCACCTGGCCCGTGAGACTCGTCCGGAATCCCGCCGACCAGCACATCGTCGTGCTCCGCCCCGCCGGAGCCCGGGAACGGCTGCGGGTAACTCGGCATCGGCGGCAGATCGGCCGCCGCCTGGGCCGGCGGCGTGAGCTCGGGCGGCGGCACCTGGATCGCCATCGAAGTCGCCTTGTGGAGGTCCCACAGCTCCAGGTTGCCCTCGACCGGCGTCTCTTGCGACTGCTCCAGCGCCGACTCGTGCGGCTCGAGCAGCAGCCCCTTGAAGTAGAGCTCGCTGACGTGCTCGAGCGCCTGCAGGTCGTCGAGGCCCGAGTCGTCGATCGCCTGGATGATCGTCCGCCGGGCGTTGAAGCGGCGCAGGATCGTCTGCTCCTGTGGCGTCAGCTCCGGGTCCGACTTCGCCGCCAGGCTCGTGTCGATGATGAGCACGTGGTCGAGCGGCGGCAGCCCCTCGAGCAGGCGGCCCCACTCGTCGACCCGCCGCATCCCCTCCATCAACAGGCTCTGCGTCGACTCCTCGATCGTCGGCACCCGGCTGATCGCCTTGAACTCGACCTCGAACCGGCCGTCGCTGAGCCCCAGCAGCCGGAACACCGCCGCGTCCGCTTGCAGCCGCCCCATCTCCGCGTCGATCAGCCGCCCGTCGCGGAACCACACCGCCGCCCGCCCCAGGTCCGTCTCGAACTCGATCGTCCCGCTCTTGCGCGAGATCTCGATCGTCTGCATCAGGTCCACGATCGCCATGTCGGCGAGCTGCCCGCTGAACTTCGTACGCGCGTCCTTCTTGCCGATCCGCTCCTGCTGCTTTCGTTGCAGCAGCATCTTCACGCGGACCATGATCTCTTTGACGTAGATCGGCCGCGTCAGGTAGTCGTCGACGCCGAGCTCGAGCCCGTGGACCTTGTCTTCCAGCTCGGTGGCCGAGGTCAGGAAGATGAAGGGGATCTGGCCCCACTTGGCGTGGCTCTTGACGATCCGGCAGAACTCGAAGCCGCTGCCGTCGGGTAGCCGCGTATCCGACACGATCAGCTCAGGATCCGTCAGATCGAGGAACTGCAGCGCCTGCAGCATGTTCTCGGCCGCGGTGATGCTGTAGCCGGCCTTGCGGAGGCTGACCTCGAGCACCCGCCGCGTCCGGGCGTCCGCGTCGACGATCAGCAGGTTTTGCCGGGCCATGTGCCCTCACCTGCGGGGGAGCCCCCGGCTCCCCGGCTCCACGACGCGCCTGCTCCCCCGGAATTCCCCACGGCTCGTAAAACGATAGCAACCCGGTCAACCGGGCGGCAAGCGGCCGCGCCGCGCGCTGGCGGCCAACATGTCCCAAAGGCCATGGACGTTAGTGCGCTTCTTCCCCGCGGCTCGTCGTGCAATCGCAGCCCCGGCAACCGAGCGGCGAGCGGCCGCGCCGCTGGCGACCAACATGTCTCAAAGGCCATGGACGTTAACGCGCCTCTTCCCCGTGGCTCGTCGTTCAATCGCAGCCCCATCAACCGTGCGGCGAGCGGCCGCGCCGCCGGCGGCTCACATGCCCCAAAGGCCATGGACGTTAACGCGCCTCCCCATGGTCGTGCGCTCGCAGCCCCGTCAACCGAGCGGCGAGCTGCCGGCCCAACATGTCCCGAAGGCCATGGACGCTTGCGCGCCTCCCCAAGGCTCGTCGACCGCTCGCAGCCCGTCAACCGAGCGGCGAGCAGCCACGTTGCCGGCGGCCAACATGTCTCAAAGGCCTTGGACGTTAACGCGCCTTCCATGGCTCGTCGTGCCGCTCGGTTGACGTGGCTGCGAGCGCAAGCTGCCGCGCGCAGGCGGCCCAACATGTCCCAAAGGCCACGGACGTTAGCGCGCCTCCCCATGGCTCGTCGCCCGAGGGCGGCCCCGTGATTGAGCGACAAGCGGCCGCGTTCCCCCGCCAAGCCCAGCAGAAGCTCACCAATTCCAGTGGGGTCCCACTGCACCGTCGTGGCCGTCGATCGAGCTCCGCTTCCCGGCGGACGCCGAGACATCGCCGCTACCATCCACATGTCCCAGCGACCATGGACATTAGCGCGCGCTCGTGTTTTCCGTGCTCCGCGTTTCTCTGCTAGCTTGCCCGAGTGGTCGGCGTGCCGTTCCATCCCTTCGAGACCACGCCTGCAGCCGTCACTCGCTGCCGACGCGTACATGCCTCGGGGATCATCCGTAACCGACGTGGGCCGCGACGACCTCGACGGCGGCCGCTAGCCCGACTTCCTGCTGCTCGCCTGGCCAGCGACCCGCGTCATCGACGCCCAGACCGAGCCGGTTCGCCGAGGTCACCGTCGACCTGGAGCGCGGCCGAGGCGAAGCTCCACCGATCCTTGGTGCGCTCGTCCTCGCCGATCGTGCTTCCGTGCGCAGTTCCCCCGGGACGCCCACGGCTGCCCGGGGTCCTCGTGACCGATCGAACTCTGTGAGCCGTCGCCGCGAGACACCCGGTCGATGCACGCCGATTCCCCGCCCTCCGCGCTCCCCCTGCCGCCCGAGACGCTTCGCGTCCGCCTCCGCCAGGCGCCCGTCACCGCCGCGCTGCTCGGCGTGTGCATCGTCCTCTACGCGATCACCTTCATCGCCACCCTCGCGCAGGCCCCCGACCCGCTGGACGTGGCGATGCGCAGCGTATGGAGCCTGAGCCTCACCGACAGCACCGACATCTTCCGTCAGCTCGGCGCCCTCGAGCTCTCGCGCGTGTGGCTGGACGGCGAGTGGTGGCGCGTCGCTACCACCGGCCTGCTTCACGGCAGCTTGCTGCACCTGGTGCTCAACAGCATCGCCCTGCTCTCGGTCGGTGAGTGGGTCGAGCAAGCCTGGGGCCATTTTCGCACGCTCGCGCTGTTCACGCTGGCGAGCATCGGCGGCGCCCTCGCCTCGCTCGCGTGGTGCGAGTCCCCGATCGTGCTCGGCGCCTCGGCGGGGATCCTCGGCCAGGCCGGTGCTATCTGGCTCGCTCGCCGCTGGGGCTCGCCCATCCTGCAGGACAAGCTCGCGCCGATCTCCGCCACCAGCCTGGCGATCTTGATCGTCATCTGCCTCGGCGTTGGTCTCCTCGTCCCCGGCATCGCTCAGGCTGGCCACCTCGGAGGTCTCGCCGCCGGCCTTCTCCTCGGCGGCGCCTGGGTCACCGGCAGGCGCGCCGGGAAATTCGCCCTCTCCCTCGCGCTCGCCCTCCTGCTCGGCGGCCTCGCCTGGCTCGGCGCCCGCCCCACCCACCGCACCAACTACTACGCCATCCTCGGCTTCCGCCAGCTCGCCGACGACCGCCCCGCCGACGCCCTTATCCTCTTTAATAGAGGGCTCGAGCTCGACCCCGACAACGCCAGCTTCCGCAACGCCGTCGCCTACCAACTGGCCGTCGACGGCGTCGAGCTCGACCGCGCCGAGTCCCTCTCCCTCGCCGCCCTCGCCACGAACCACCTCAATCCGAGTTACCTCGATACCCTCGGATGGATCTGGTGCCGCCAAGGTCATCCGGCCGCCGGCACCCACGCGCTCCAAGCGGCCGCCTGGTTAGCGAGCGAGCGCTTCCCGGAAGTCGACGAGCACCTCGCAGGCTGCGCCTCGGCCGCGGCGCCGAGTGTTCCACGTGAAACACTCTGAGCCGGCTCATCGCCGAGCGAGAGCCGGGCTTCTTCAGCCCGCACAGCCTGATGTTCCACGTGAAACGTGGCGAGCTTGCCGCGCACCTCGCGGCCTGCATTTCGGCCGCGGGTGTTCCACGTGAAACACTCTGAGCCCGGTCTTCGCCAGGCCCAGCAAGACGGTCTTCAGACTTCGCATGGCCTGATGTTCCACGTGAAACATGACGATTTCCGGCCAGGCGGAGGTACCGGTCGCATGTAGCTCATACGGGCCGCCGCCCGTAGCCCACACGGTGCTGGACTCAGTCCCTCTGACTCTCTTCGCGGGTTTGGAGTACGCCGCCGCCGGATCGCAGGCCGTCCCCGGAGTGTTCCACGTGAAACACTCCGAAACCAGCTCGTTCAACAGGCCTAGCAAGAGGCCAGCACCTCAGGCTCGCACAGCCTGATGTTCCACGTGAACGACGCCAGCTTCCGCTGCGCCCAACGGCTTGATGACTGGGCCCTTCTGACAGTCATCGCTGCCCGGCGGGCGCCGCATGGGCGCGTTCCCAAAGGCCGGCTGCGGTGACCTCGGTCTGAAGCTACTGGCGAGCGAATCGCCAAATGCGGTCGCCGAGGGGTCGCCTGTAACCTGCGACTGTAGCGACCAGTCATGCACGCTAGCCGGCTATCTGGCCTCGGAGGAGTTTC
This sequence comes from Nannocystis bainbridge, assembly GCF_028368995.1. Classification (GTDB taxonomy): domain Bacteria; phylum Myxococcota_A; class Polyangia; order Nannocystales; family Nannocystaceae; genus Nannocystis; species Nannocystis bainbridge. The sequence continues at coordinate 4,344,032 of NZ_JAQNDL010000001.1, forward strand.
GTCCACTCTCGCTGGGTCTCGTCTATCGAGTGCTTTCACAGCGACCCGCGCGGCCATGGTCGGGTCGACGACCCGCCCGGAGATAGTCCCGCAGCAGCATGGGGCATTCATTGTCGAGGACCTGGAACTGCAGTCCCAGCGCCGGCAGACCGAACTCGGCTCCGACGCCGCCTCTGGGGTCCCTGCAGCCTATCGGCGGCGTACCATCCCTCCAAGTTCAGGCCGAGTCGATTCGAGCGCTGGCGTCGAGCCTAGCTCGAAATCTGCTTCAGAAATGCCGCCCCGAATGCACAGGCCGCCTGCGGAGCGTTCTCTCCCGCCTCATGACCTCAGCCGGTCCGCGCGAAGCTCTCTGCTTGCGGCCTCTGAGGGATCCTTCCCCAAGCCGGGACCAAGGACCAAAGGTTTCCACGTGGAACTCATGACCAGTTGCAGCGCCTCGAGGGAACTCCTGGCTCTGCTACTGCCTGCCCCCGGCTCGCGCCCAAGCGATCACTAAGTCCTGCCTTCCTGGGCGTTCGCTACATCGCCCGAGATAAGCACGTGACGACTCTCCACCGCTGCCAGGCGCTCAAATGAGCCCTGAGCCTGGATAGCTTCTTCGCGCTCAGGGCTGCCTTCCCGTGTTTCACGTGAACCTGGGGCCTGAAGAATTGGCCCTGAGCCCAGACAGGCCGACTCCGCGCTCTAGCCGCTTCTCCAGAAGTCTAAGTGAAACCTGTTTGTAGCGGGGCTGAAGGAGCGTCGACTGTCCCGCTCCAGCTAGTTGAAAAGAAGCTCTTTCCGCCACCCACTTGCCCGGACCGCGGTGCCGGTCCCCGCCCGGGCCAATCAAGTCCTCGGGGCGCTCGCTCCCGGAAGAGGGATGAGCTCTCCCGCCGATCACTACGCCCACCAGGGTCGAACTCAAGCATCGGTTTCCGCCGCTCACCAGGCGATCGATTCTGCCTTCTGGACCTGGGCGGCGACTTTCCCATTCGCCGCCCAGGCTCCTCGGGTACCTCCCGCCTCAAACCCAATTTGTCATGAGCGGAGCCAGCGTTGAAGGAAGAGCCCAACCTGACTCTTGCCGCGGGCTGACGGCCTGAGCAGCGGAGAGACACGAGGCTCGGCCTGAGCAGCGGAGAGACACGAGGCCCCCTCGTGTCTCCCTCGAGCACACCTCGCCGACGTCACCGAGTATCCCGCTCCGCGCTCAGCTCGTTCGCAGCGCGGCCGCGGAGTTGCCTGACTTCAGCGATCTGCTGACCCAGCACGGAACCCACGCAGGAATCTCCGCCACCGATGGAGCACCCCTTCACCGTTCCACGTGAAACGCTCACCCCCGCGCCACCCCGCGGATCGACCACCGGGCATCATCCACCCGCCCCACCTCGCCCGCGAAGACCCCCGTCTCCGCCCGCACATGGGCGACGACCACCCCGCCCGGCTTGACCCACTGCCGGCCCACTTCCACCCAAACCTCGGGGCTGAACACCGCCCTCGCGCTGGCCCAGTCGAAGCTCCCCGGCGTTACCAGCTCCCCACCATTCTTGACCGGCCGCCAAGACGCCCCCTCGACGTGTCCGCGCAGCACCCCGCAATCTCGCCGCCCGATCTGGTGCACCGCCATGTCGAGAAAGGACGCCCGCCGTTCCCGCGGCTCGATCAGCGTCACCTGCACCTCGAGACAGGCAGCAACCACCAGCGCAGGAAAGCCGGCACCCGAGCCGACATCGAGCCAGCGCTGCTCGGGTCGTGTCCCGATTTTGTGCGCCAGGCCGACCACCTGCAGGCCCTCGAGGACATGTCCCAAAAGACCTGCCTCATCGGTTGCCCCGCTCAGGTTGAACGCACGACCGAAGCGCTGCCACAGCCCCAGCAGCAGCCGCAGCCGGTCCACTGCTGCGGCCTCGAGGTTGAACCCGAAGCGCGTCGCCGCCGCCTCGAGCTCACCGCCAATATCGACATTGCTCCCCTGCACGCTCGCGGAGTAAGAAGAGCCCTCCCTTCTGTCAAGCAGCATGTCCGAGCTGTTGAACCAGCGACTCCGTCGCCACCTCGCCGCGCTGCATGCCGAAGGCCTCGCGCGCGAGCTGCCGCAGATCGGTCAGCGTGACGGAGTCCGCTACCAGCTCGACGGCGCCTGGGTCACCGGCTTCTGCAGCAACGACTACCTCGGTCTTGCCAACCACCCGCGCCTGCGCCCCTCGAACTTCGCCACGCTCGCGTCGGGTGACGCGGCTGGTGCCACCGCTTCCCGACTCGTCGCCGGCGACCTTCCCGCGCACCGCGCCGCCGAGCAGGCCCTCGCCGCCCTGGCTGGCTCGGACGACGCCGTCCTGTTCCCCAGCGGTTTCCAGCTCAACGTCGGCGTGCTGCCCGCTCTGATCGAGCCGGACGACACCGTTTTTAGCGACGCGCTCAACCACGCCAGCCTCATCGACGGACTACGCCTTGCCCGCGCCCGTCCGACGATCCTCCCGCATCGCACCGCTCCACCGCCGATCGCCACCCCGCGCTGGTGGGTGACCGAATCGATCTTCTCTATGGACGGCGACACCGCCGAGCCCGCTCGCCTGCGCGAGTTCAGCGAGCGCGGCGGCATGCTCTACCTGGACGAGGCCCACAGCCTCGGCCTCTTCCCTGGCGGCGCAGGCTTCGCCCGTCACCACGGCATTCGTACCTCGGTGCTCATGGGTGGCCTCGGCAAAGCGTTCGGTCTGGCCGGGGCCTTCGCCGCCGGCAGCCGCGAAGTCTGCACGTGGATCCGCACCCGCGCCCGCAGCTTCGTGTTCAGCACCGGCAACCCGCCCGCGCTCGCCGAACAGGCCCGGCTCGCTGCGACTCTGCTGACCGGTCCCGACGGCGACGAGCGCCGCGCCCGCCTGTGGAACAACGCCCGGCTCCTGGCCGCCGCCCTCGAGCGCACCCCGCCGGTCTCCCCCATCTTCCCCGTGCTCATCGGCGCCAACCAGCTCGCCGTGACGATCAGTCATGCGCTGCGCGAACGCGGCTGGCATGTCCAGGCGATCCGCCCGCCCACCGTCCCGGTCGGCACTGCCCGCCTGCGACTCACCGTCACCGCCGATCACGACGAAGCGCAAATCCACGGCCTCGTCGCCGATCTCCGCACCCTTCTGCAGCGGCACGGCCTCTCGCTCGCCGACACCCAGCCGCTTACCGACCCGCGCTGAGCGCCCTTTCGCTGTCCCTCGGGACATGTCTCTAAAGACATGCCGAGGCACATATCCACCTGGTCTTTGAGCCATGTTGCAGCGGGGTCACCGCCACAACTCGCTCGTCGCCCAGAATCATCTGTCTCTTGGGACAGCTCCGACGACGGCGGATCGAAACAGCCGAGCCCAGCGGCCTGCGCTGACGACTGTCCCCAAGGACACATCCGTCACCGCCGTTCAAGTGAGACCGAGCCGCAGCCTGGCCCTCAGCACGAGCCCCGCTCCCCTGGCCGACCAGCTGCGCACCTGTGGTGCCGCTGACAGGCGACCTGCCCTACCCGGCGATCCCGGCGCCAGGCCTCACTTGCCGATGCAGAACTGGCTGAAGATCCGCCCGAGCACGTCCTCGCCGATCGGGCCCAGCGCATCGCGGCCGGTGATCTCCGCCAGCTGACGTTCCGCCACCCCGAGCTCGAACGCCACCAGCTCGAGCGGCGCCATGCGCTCCAGCAGCGCCAGCGCCGAGGACAACGCCGCTGCTGCTTCGGACGCCCGGTCGCGGTGACGTGCCAGCCCGATCCACGGGGCACTCTCGTCCCCGCGCACCACTTTCAGAAGCTCGGCGCGCAGCCCCATCAAACCTTCGCCGGTCTGCGCGCTCACGCCGATCCACTCGGGGCGGCGCGTTCCCAGGTCGCGCTTGCTCTCCACCTGCAGCGCCGCCGGAAACACTGACTCGCTCGGCTCGGCGTCGGCGGGCTCCAGCCACAGCACCACCTCGGCCCCCGCGATCTGCTCGCGACTGCGACCGATCCCCTCGTGCTCGATCGAATCGTCGGTCGCCTGGCGCAGCCCGGCCGTATCGACCACCACCAGCTCGATCCCCTCGAGCTGCAGCTCCGCCTCCACATAATCGCGGGTCGTCCCTGGCGTCGGCGACACGATCGCCCGCGAGCGGCCGAGCAGCGCGTTGAACAGCGCGCTCTTGCCGGCGTTGGGCGGCCCTGCGATCACCACGCGCGCACGTTCACGCGCGCGCTGGCCGGCCGCGAAGCTCCCCAGCCATGACCGCGTCGTCGCCTCTTGCTGCAACAGCGCCGCGCGCCAGCGACTCACATCGCCGTCCGCGACGTCCTCGGGGAAATCCAGGTTTGCTTCGATCTCCGCGCGCAGATCTCCGACCGCGCTGCGCAGGGATTCCACCGTGCGACCGAGCTCGCCGGCGACCAGGCGTCGCGCTTGATCGATCGCCGCCGACGTGCGCGCGGCGATCAGCGCCGCGATCCCCTCCGCCTGCTCCAGGCTCAAGCGGCCATGCTCGAAGGCCCGGCGCGTGAACTCGCCGGGACCCGCCGCGCGAGCCCCTCGTTCTTGCAGCGCAGCCACCACGCGTCCGACGTTGCGAGCGCCGGCGTGCACATGCAGCTCGACCACGTCCTCGCCGGTGAACGAGTTCGGTCCGGGCATCCAGGCCACCAGCGCGTCGTCTCCCGCGCCTTCGCCGTCACGCACGCGACGACGCGCGAGCACTCGCGGCGGCGGCAGGCTGTCGACCAGCGCCTCGACGAACGTACGCGCCTCGGGCCCGCTGACGCGAACGATCGCCACGCCGCCGTCGGGGGTACCGGTGGCGACGCCGACGATCGTCGAATCGGGGCTCTGCGAGGCGCGCGGCCGGGTCAAGCGCGGGCGTCGTCGTAGTCGTTGCCGCCGCGGCGCGGCGGATCGCCGTCGCGCGCGGGGAACACGACCACGTGGCGGAAGCGGCCTTCGCCTTCGGACTCGGTGCGCAGGCCGTTGACTTCGACGAGGGCGAGGTGGACGACGCGGCGTTCCATCGCGCTCATCGGGTCGAAGTGATACGGCTTGCCGGTGCTGAGCACCTTCTGACCGATGCCTTGAGCGAGCTCGCGGAGGCTCTTCTCGCGGCGCATGCGGTAGCCGCCCACGTCGAGGGTGATCCGCATGCGCTCGAAGCCTTCGGCTTGGAGCACGCGGAGCGTCAGGTACTGCAGCGCGTCGAGGGTCGCGCCGTGGCGGCCGATGAGCAGGCCGCCGTCCTCTTCCGACGTGTTGAGGTCACAGTGGAGACCGTCCTCCTCGACATCGATGTCGACCTCGACTTCGACGCCGAGGAGACCGAGGACGGACTCGAGGAAGGAGCGGACGACGGGGACGGCTTTTGCGTAGCGTTCGTCGGCGCTGAGCTGCGCATCGTTGGCGTTGGCTTCGGGCATGCTGGGATCGCCTCCTAGGACTTCTTCACGGCCGCGGTCTGTGTCGGTCGGACCTGGATGAGGGTCTGGATGAGCGACAGCAACACGTTGGCGAAGATATAAACCCCGAGGCCGGACGGGAGGAAGAGCATCATGACGGTGAAGATGATCGGCATCATCCACGCCATCATTCGCGCCTGCTCGTTGTCCACGCCGGACGGGGTGGCCTTCATCTGGATGTACATGAGGGCGCCCATCGCCAGCGGCAGGATGTAGTACGGGTCCTGCTGGGTCAGATCGGGCAGCCACAAGAACGGCACGCGGTACAGCTCGACGGCCGTATTGAGGGTCGCGTAGAGCGCGATCCACACCGGGAGCTGGATAAGCATCGGCAGGCAGCCGGCCAGCGGATTGACGCCGGCGCGCTGGAACAGCGCCTGCATCTCCTGGGCCTGGCGGACGCGGTCCTCGCCGTACTTCTTCTTGATGTCCTCGAGCTCCGGCTGGATCTCGCGCATCTTCTTCATCGACCGCATCTGCTTGAACGTCAGCGGCAGGGTGATCAGCTTGACCACGACCGTCAGCAGGATGATCGCGACGCCCCAGATGCCGGTGAGGTTGTAGAAGGCGCGGAGCAGCCAGATCATCCACTCGCCGAGGATGCGATTGAGGCCGCCGAACCAGCCCCAGTCGATCACGTCCTCGAGGTGGGCGCCGGGCACGACGGCGAACTTGTCGAGCCGCTCGAGCTCCTTCGTCCCGAAGTAGACGCCGAACACGTACTGACGCGACTCACCGGCCGCGAGCGTCACCGGCTCGACCGACAGCGTCGTCGTCAGCGCCTTGCCGTCGGTGCTCTGACCGACGCGGCACGACTGGACCGCGACCTCCGGGGTCGGGACGACCGCGGTCGCGAAGTACTTGCTGTCGAGCGCCGCCCAGCGGATGCGACCGCGGACCTCGCCCGAGCTGTCCTTCACGTCGCTGGGCGTGTAGGCCTCCCAGTCGTCGGCCGTCGCGCACACGCCACGATGGACGTCGTAGCTGTTCTCCGCGCCGATGCCGAACGCGTTCTGCAGCGTCAGTCGGTGCTGCTGCGGCTCGGCCGAGCGGTTGGCGACGTCGACCGTCAGCCGGCCCTCGTAGCCGCTCGTCAGCTGCAGCGTGCTCTTGACCTCGACGTCGGCGTTCTTGAACGCGACGGACCAGTCGGTGTCGCTCTGGCCGGTCGGCTCCCACGCCGGGTCGCGCGGGAACTTGAAGTCGGTCTCCGAGCCGTCGAAGCCGATCACCAGGCTGCGCGTCCCGTCGAGCTTCAGGAAGTCTTCGCCCTTGCCGTCCGGGTTGATGAAGTGCTTGCTGAGCAGCTCCGTGCCGCGGATGAGGCCGCGGTGGTTGGTCACGTCGAGCGCCAGCAGCTCCGACTTGAGGCGGTGCTCGGCGACGGGGACCTTGGGGGCCGCAGCGGCGGCCGTGCGCTCCTCAGCCCGCTCTTCGGCGGCCTTGGCGTCGGCTTCCTTCCGGGCGCTCTCCACTTGCTGCTGCTGCTGCACCGAGGGCTCGGGCAGCGGCGGCGCGAAGAAGCGCTCGTAGACCAGCCAGATTACGACGCACGAGACGATCGCCAACAGGGTACGACGCTGTAAATCCACGGCTCAGCAGCTTTCGGGTGGTAGGGCCGCCGGCGGAAGATCGACGCCGCCGGGATGCCACGGGTGACAGCGGAGCAGCCGCCGCGCGGTCAACCAGCTGCCGCGTAGCACTCCGTGATCGGCGATGCACGCGCAGGCGTAGCGCGAACAGCTCGGCGTGAAACGGCAGCACGGCCCGAGCAGCGGCGAGATTGCCACCTGGTAGCCGCGGATCAACGCGATGATGATGCGCCCTAGCACGCAGACGACCCTGGCAGAGGTCCAGGCCCGGGGGGCCGTGGAGAGATTCTCCGAGACATGGCGTCCATCGCCGCCACGACTTCAGCATAGCGCACGGTCGACGCGCTCTGTTTGGCGACCCAGACCATATCGCACGGCAATGCGAACTGGCTGCGTTTCCGCCGGAAAGCCTCGCGTACGAGGCGCTTTATGCGATTTCGCACGACGGCCGGGCCGACCTTTCGCGTGACCGTGATGCCGAGGCGAACCATCGCAGCGAGCTCTTCGACGCCATTCTGCTGTTCGCTCGCCGGAATCTGACCGGGCGGCGCCACGAACACCAGGAAATGTCGCGTGTGGTGCTTTCCGCCGCCGTTCTGGACCCGCAAGAAGTCCCTGCGCTTCCGCAAGCGGAAGATCGCAGGGAACCCTTCAGGCTTCATTTGACGGTCCAGAACCAGCGCGGCTCACTTGCCGCTGAGCTGGACGGCGAGGCGCTTGCGGCCGCGGCGGCGACGAGCCGCGATGACCTGACGACCGCCGCGGGTGGACATACGGGCGCGGAAGCCGTGCGTACGGGCGCGGCTGACGTTGTGGGGCTGGTAGGTGCGCTTCGACATCGGGACGTTCCCTGGGTGATTCGGCGGCTGCGTCGACGCGGAGGCGGAAATTGCCCCGGACGAGCGCCTGTGAACAAGGGGCCGGATCGATACCAGCGGACCTCCCTCCTGTCAAACGCCCGCCTGGCCGGCGGCCCGTCCGCAGCCCTGCGATCCCTCTCATGTCGCCGCGGTCCATCGCAAGTCGCTCCCGCGGCCGGCGCTTTTGCCTCTTCAGTAGTGCATCTCACCAGATGGGCGTAGAACAGCGGCCCACGCCTCATCTGTTCAGTCCCCACACGGCGCCCGCGCTAGCTCCGCGACCGCTCCGGCAGCGAGACGCGACTTTCAGTGCGGCCCTCTCGTCGGCTCCACAAGCCAACTTCCGCGCCCGGCTGCACGCAAAGCCGCTTGCCTGGAGAGCCGCTTTACCACCCTCCCCCACAGCACCGGATTACGCTCCGCCAAGGGTGCGTGCCAGGGTCGACCTGGCTCCCGCGGCAGATCGATACCGCGCTGTTACCGCGCGGCGCGCGCCTCCCTTCCCGAACGATCTTGGCCACTTACACTTTCCGGCCCCTCCACCCTTGCCCCTCGCTCCGAGCCCCGAGTAAAAGAGCCCTCCCGCGTCGCCCGGCGCCGCGGCGGAACCTCAGCGACCGGAGCGACGGCGATAACGCCGGACAGTTGCTCCACGGTCACCCCCCAGACCGGACAGTCAGCCCCTTGTCTCCGGCCCGGTAGGCCGAAATTCGGCCCCCGGGCCCTGAATTTTTCTCGCCGCCCCCGCGCGGCCCTTAAAAATTCACAGATGTGGAGAATCGCCGAACTCATTCGGCGATCTATCCGAGACTATTGGGCTTTTCACGCAATCCACAGGTCTTTTCAACCTGTGGACGGAGGCTTCATGACCAATATCTGGAGCGAGGCGATTCAAGGACTGCAGCCGCGGCTCGGCGCACAGACCTACGACCTCTGGATCCGGCCGCTCGAATTGCGCCAGGTTCAAGGACAGCGCCTTCTTCTCACGGCTCCCAACCGGTTCATGAAGGAGTGGTTCGAGAACCACTACCGCGACGTCGTCCTCGCCGAGCTTCGCGCGCGCACAGCGCAGGATTACCACATCGAGATCGATGTCTCGGCCACCGCCGAGGCCGCCCCCAACGCCGCTGCTGCCGGGCCCCAGGCGAGCCCGGAACCGCCGCCTCCGCCCCTGCCGCCCCTGCCCGCGCTGCCCCCGATCGGGTTGTCGAGTCGCTACCGCTTCTCCAACTTCATCAAGGGCAGCTCCAACGAGCTCGCCGCCTCCGCCGCCTGGTCGGCCGCGCAGGACCCCGGCGCCCGCTTCAACCCCTTCTTCATCTACGGCGGCGTCGGCCTCGGCAAGACCCACTTGCTGCACGCGATCGGCCACCACATCCACGTCCACCGGCCGCACCTCCGCATCGTCTATCAGAGCGCCGAGCGGTTCATGAACGAGTTCATCTCGGCCGTGCGCTTCAATCAGTTCGACCAGTTCCGGGCCCGCTACCGCGAGCAGTGCGATGTCCTGCTGATCGACGACATCCAATTCATCGCCGGCCGCGACCGCACGATGGACGAGTTCTTCCACGTCTTCAACGCCCTCTACGAGGCCGAGAAGCAGATCGTCGTCACCGCCGATCGCATGCCCTCCGAGATGCAGGGCATGGAAGACCGCCTGATCTCCCGCCTCAACTGGGGCCTCGTCGCCGACATCAAGGCCCCCGACCTCGAGACCCGCGTCGCCATCCTCAAGCAGAAGGCCGACGTCGATCGCATCGACCTGCCCGACGACGTCGCGCTCCACCTCGCCACCCACGTCCGCAGCAACGTGCGCGAGCTCGAGGGCTCGCTCGTCCGCGTCTCCACCTTCGCCGCGCTCAAGAACCAGCCGCTGAGCCGCGAGTTCGTGAGCGAGGCCCTCGGCATCTCGAGCGCTCCCGCGCAGCCGGCGCCCATCAGCATCGAGAACGTCCAGAAGGTCGTCGCCAGCCATTTCTCCGTCCGCATCGCCGACCTCAAGGGCCCCCGTCGGCACCAGGGCATCTCCCGCCCGCGGATGATCGCGATGTACCTCAGCCGGCAGCTCACCGGCGCCAGCTTCCCCGAGATCGGCCTGCGCTTCGGTGGCAAGGACCACTCGACCGTCATCAACGCCTGCAAGCGCATCGAGAGCATCCAGAGCGAGGACAGCGAGCTCCGCGAGACGGTCGCCGCCCTGCGTCAGCTCCTCGCCCACGAGCCGGTCCACGCCGCTCCGCTGCCGTCCTGATCGACGCCCCGACGAAGCTGCTGTGCTCCGCTCCGGCGACGCTTGGCCGTCGACCGGGGCGACGATCATGCTGCTGGCGGCCGCCGTCGTCCGGCGCCCTCACCGTCGAAGTGAGGCGACCAACCTCCGACTCGAGCGCCCAAGATTTTGGAGCCGCGGGTGAACGGTCTGCGACCTCGACCCTGCGTGATCGATCGGCCCGTGGCTCGGCACGCTCCCACCGGAAGCTGCCTGCGAGCCTCGCCACGACCTCGTCGCCCCGCCTGGCCGCGCCGACCCGAACGCCAGCACGGCCCGCTTCAGCGCGACCTCCTCGCCGTCACGCCAAGGCCGCCGGCATCGCCGCCGCCTCGACCTCAGCCGAGCCGCCCCGTGCGGCCCGGCTTTTTTGCTTTCTCGGCCCCGGGTACACTTTCCACAACGACCTGTGGAGTAGCCTGCGAACTACCTGGGGACTCTTGCCTCGCCCCGGCGTCGGGGGTAACTCTGGCTTCTCTCCCCGCTCTTTCACCCCCGCCGTTTTCCTCGATCCGCCAATCATCTCGGACCGATCGCCGCCTCTGCCCCCGACTCACAGCGACGATCACGAGGACGAGCTTTTAAAATTGCCCTTTAACCCTTAACAGATCTACAGCCCACATCCTCCCGAGGCCTCGATGGAATTCGAGATCGATCAAGCAAGGTTCCTCTCCGCACTCGCGCTCGCGCAGACCGTCGCCGACAAGCGCAGCAACAACATGCCGATCCTGGCGAACGTCCTGCTGCGCACGACCAAGGACAACCGCCTCGTCTGCAGCGCGACCGACATGTTGATCTCGATCACCGAGAGCATCCCCGTCGAGGTGAAGACCCCGGGAGCGCTCACCCTCGGCGTTCGCTCCCTTCACAGCGTCGTCCGCACCCTGCCGAACAAGCCGATCCGGGTGAAGTCGGCCGAGAACCACTGGGCCGAGCTGGCGGTCGCGCGCAGCTCTTTCAAGCTCATGGGGCAGGTCCACACCGACTTCCCCGAGCTGCCCGACACCAAGGGTCAGCGCTTCATCACCATCCCCGGCCACGCCTTCTCGGACCTGATCCAGAAGACCCAGTTCAGCGTGTCAACCGACGAAGCGCGGGTCAACCTCAACGGCGTCCTCTTCGAGTGTGACGGCGTCACCGGCACCATGGTGTCGACCGACGGCCACCGCCTCACCAAGTACAGCCTCCCGCTCGCCGGCCCCAAGCTCGAGCGCGGCATCATCATCCCGCGCAAGGGCATGATGGAGATCAAGCGCGTCCTCGACCGCGTCCAGGGCGAGGTCGGCCTCGCCGTCGACGGCCAGCACATCTTCGTCCAGGCCGCCGACCTCACCCTCTCGGTCAAGCTCAACAACGTCGTCTTCCCGCCCTACGAGAAGGTCATCCCGGGCGAGCACAAGCGGCGCGTCACGGCGGCCCGTGACGAGCTCACCGACGCCCTCAAGCGGGCCGAGGTCATGGCCCCCGAAAAGACCGCCACCGTGCGCGTCCAGCTCGACAAGGGCACCTTGCACCTCACCGCCGACAACCCCGACCTCGGCGTCGCCCATCAGGAGCTCGAGATCGACTTCGAGGGCGAGCCGCTGGTCGCCGGGTTCAACGCTCGCTACTTGATTGAGGTCCTCGAGGCCATCGACGCCAAGGAGGTCCACCTCGACTTCCAGGGCGAGCTCGACCCCTGCGTCGTCCGTCCGGTCGGCGACGTCGACCTCCTAGGCGTCGTCATGCCGATGCGCATCTGACCTTCGGGACAGGTCTCGGTACCCGCGCGTGCTGCTGCAACACCTGAGTCTCCGCGAGTTCCGCAACTTCGCCGCGGGCGACCTCGACTTCGGCGCCCGCTTCACCGTCCTGCACGGCCCCAACGGGGTCGGCAAGACCAACATCCTCGAGGCGCTCTACCTGGTCGCCACCTTGCGCTCGTTTCGCTCGGCCGACCTCGGCCCGCTCGTGCGCCACGGCGCCGCCGAGGCCCGGGTCGAGGTCAGCGGCCACGACCGCCAGCTCGACCTCGGCACCCGCCTCGCCGTCCACCTCGCCCGCACCGCCCGCCAGACGCGCCGACTCGCCATCGCCGACGGCAAGACCGTGCGCTCCGGCCCCGACTTCTACGGCCGCCTGCGCGCCATTCTCTTCACCCCCGAGGACCTCGGCGTCCTGCGCGGTTCACCGACCGGGCGGCGCCAATTTCTCGATCGGGCTCTGTTCGCGCGCGATCGCGCCCACATCGCCGACATCGCCGACTACGACAAGCTCCTGCGCTCGCGGAACCGCGTCCTGCGGGGCGAGGACGCCGGCATCGCCCGCGGGCAGCAGGACGGCCTCCTCGACGCCTACGACGCCGGCCTGGCCGCCGCAGGGGCCCGCATATGGGTCCGCCGCGAGCGGCTGCTCACCGACCTGCGCGGCGCCTTTGCCGAGGCCTTCGCCCAGATCCACGGCCGCCACCTCGGCGTCACCCTGGAGTACCTCAGCAAGCTCGCCGGTGAGCCCGGGGTGGCTGCGGCCGACCCGCAGGCGCGCCTCGCCGACGCCTTGCGCGGCGCGCGGCGGCACGACCTCGTGCGTGGCACCACCACCGTCGGCCCGCACCGCGACGACTTCGAGGTGCGGCTCGACGGCCAGGACGCGGGCGCCTTCGCCTCGCAGGGTCAGGCTCGCGCGCTCATCCTCGCCTTCAAGATCGCCGAGCTGCAGGACGCCCGCGCCCGCGCTGGAGAGGCTCCTGTCCTGCTGCTCGACGACGTCTCGAGCGAACTCGACCCACAGCGCTCCGCCCAGCTGTTCGAGGCGCTTTTGCGCGAGGCTGGCCAGTGTGTCCTCACGACCACTGCCCCGCACTTCATCGGCCTGCCGGCGGGCGCCGATTGCCGCTACATCGAAGTCGACAAGGGTCACATCAAACTCGGCGGCGACAGCGGCCCGTAACCGGCTCAAAACCCGGAAAAACGCCCGTTTGGGCGTGGCACGCGCGACCTTCGGGTGGTAGGATCCGGGCGCTGTTTTCAGCCGCAGGGCCGTCGCCCGCGCCCTCGGAAGTCCCATGTCAGAAGTCGACAAGACGCAAGCTCCCGCCGCCGATTACAACGCCGACTCGATCTCCGTGCTCGAGGGTCTGGAAGCCGTGCGCAAGCGGCCCGGCATGTACATCGGCGACACCAGCGACGGCTCCGGCCTCCACAAGATGGTCTTCGAGGTCGTCGACAACTCGATCGACGAAGCGCTCGCTGGTTGGTGCAAGAACATCGATGTCACCATCCATCCTGACAACTCCGTCAGCGTCGACGACGACGGCCGCGGGATCCCCGTCGGCCCGATGGAAGTCAGCGGCAAGATGCTCGACGCCGCGATCGTGATCCTCACGGTCCTCCACGCCGGCGGCAAGTTCAACAACAACAACTACAAGGTCTCCGGCGGCCTCCACGGCGTCGGCGTCTCGGTCGTCAACGCCCTGTCCGACTGGCTGAAGCTCGAGATCTGGCGCGACGGCAAGATCCACAACGTCCGCTTCGAGCGCGGCGACGCGGTCACCGGCGTCGAGCCTGCGGGCCCCACCGAGCGACGCGGCACGCGGGTCCATTTCCATCCCGACCCGCTCGTCTTCAGCACCACCGAGATCGACTTCGAGATCCTGGCCAGCCGCTTCCGCGAGCTCAGCTTCCTCAACCAGGGCGTGCGGATGCACCTGCGCGACCTCCGGAGCGGCCGCGAGCGGGTGTTCGACGGCGAGGGCGGCATCCCCAGCTTCGTCAAGCTGCTGACGCAGCACAAGGAGGTCGTCGGCGACCTCGTCGCCTTCAACCGCGACATCGACTTCGAGTACGAGGGCGAGCAGAAGACGCTCGGCGTCCAGGTGGCGATGCAGTGGACCGACGCCTACCAGGAGACGATCCTCTGCTTCACCAACAACATCGCCAACCGTGACGGCGGCACCCACCTCACCGGCTTCCGCACCGCGCTGACCAAGGTCGTCAACGCCTACGCCGACAGCAGCGGCCAGCTCAAGGCCCACAAGACCAACCTGGCTGGCGAGGAGGTGCGCGAGGGCCTCGTCGCCATCGTCTCGATCCGCCACCCCGACCCCAAGTTCAGCTCGCAGATCAAGGACAAGCTGGTCTCCGGCGAGGTCACCAGCCTGGTCTCGACCGTCGTCAACGAGGAGCTCGCCAAGTACCTCGAGGAGAACCCGCGCTCGGCCAAGCTCGTCGTCGATCGGGCCATCCTCGCTGCCCGCGCCCGTGCGGCCGCCCGCAAGGCCCGCGAGACCATCACCCGCAAGGGCATCCTCGACGGCCTCTCGCTGCCGGGCAAGCTCGCCGACTGCCAGGAGAAGGCCCCCGAGCACGCCGAAATCTTCATCGTCGAGGGTGACAGCGCCGGCGGCTCGGCCAAGCAGGGCCGCGATCGCCGGACCCAGGCGATCCTGCCGCTGCGCGGCAAGATCCTCAACGTCGAGAAGGCGCGCGTCGACAAGATGCTCTCCAGCGAGGCGATCATCACCCTCATCACCGCGCTCGGCACCGGCATCGGCCCCGACAGCTACGACATCAACAAGCTGCGGTACCACACCATCATCATCATGACGGACGCCGATGTCGACGGCTCGCACATCCGCACGCTGCTGCTGACGTTCTTCTACCGCCACTTCCCCGACATCATCGAGCGCGAGCACCTCTACATCGCTCAGCCGCCGCTCTACAAGGTCAAGGTCGGCAAGGTCGAGACCTACCTGAAGAACGAGGCCGCGCTCGACGAGTTCATCATCAACAACGCCGTCGGCGACCTCGAGCTCGTCATCGGCAACCACGCCGTCTCCGGCGAGGTGTTCGCCGCGATCGCCCGCCAGGGCGCGCGCTACAAGCAGTTGGTCGAGTCGCTCGCGCGCGAGCACCGGGCGCAGGTGGTCGAGTTCCTGGTCGAGAAGCTCGAGGCCGACGCCAACCTGGCCGCGAGCTTCACCGACGAGGCGGCGGTGGCCGCCCTCGGCGCCGCGCTCAAGACCGAGGTCGCCCCGCGGATCCCGAACAACCCGAGCATCGAGGTCTCGATCGAGGCCGACCCGACCGACCCCGCGCGCAAGCAGCTCCGCGTGCACATTCTGGTCGACGGCGTGCGCCACGACGAGCTCGTCAACGTCGAGCTGCTCGGCGGCTACCAGCTGACCGAGCTGCTCAAGATCCGCCGCCAGCTTGTCGACTACGGCACCGGCGACCTGGCCCTGCGCCGCAAGGACGAGGTCATCGCCAGCCCGAAGCGCCTGCTCGACATCGTCCACCACATCGGCGAGCTCGGCCGCAGCGGTGTGCAGATCCAGCGCTACAAGGGCCTCGGCGAGATGAACGCCGAGCAGCTGTGGGACACGACGATGGACAAGAGCCGCCGCGCGCTCCTCAAGGTCAGCGTCGGCAACAACCTCGAGGCCGACAACGTGTTCGCCGTGCTCATGGGCGACAACGTCGAGCCGCGCCGCGAGTTCATCACCCAGAACGCGCTCGACGCCCGCAACCTCGACATCTGAGGTCGCCCTCTCGGGCATGTCCGAAAGGACATGCCCGAAAGAGCGAAAGACAAAGGACATGCCCGAAAGGACATGTCCTTTCGTCGTCATGGACGCCGACGATCGGCTGTCCCGAAGGCCAGCCGGATCAGCCCGGCGCCTTCTCCCACGCCACCTTGTCCCCGCAGTGGAGCATCATCATCCCGTGGTACGGGTTGACGATCTCGCCCGTCTTCTGGACCCAGTAGGCGCCCTTGTTGTTGAAGGCCATCGGACAGAAGACGACCTCGTAGCCGGCGCGCTGGTCGCTGTGCTGCTTGAGGTACGCGATGAGGCCCATGCTCATCTTCTCGAAGCCCGCGCGGGCGGTGTCGATGTCCTTCGCGGCGACGCGGCCTGCGCCGGCGACGACCTCGGGGATGCCCGCCTCTTTTTGCAGCGGCTCCGCGGTGACCACCACCTGCGCCGAAAGCTCGGGCAGCTGGTCGAGGCGGTCGTTCGCCAGCGTCTCCTGGATCGCCACGTAGGGCTCCACGATCGTCGTCGGCGCCGCCGGGGCGGGCTTGCCGGCCTCGCTGCTACAGGCCACGGCGGCAGTGAACAGGAGCAGGATGCGCCTCGGCACGTTACCGGCGTACCACATGCGTGGACCTTGCGGTAGAGTCCGGCCGGCTCATGCTCGCGCCCGTCCTCCTCCTCTGGCTCGCACCGGCGCCGCCGGAGACGGCCTCCAGCGCACGTTTACCGGAAGAGGTCCCGCTCGCAAGCGAACCCGCCGGCGGCCGCTCCGCCGAGTCGCCGGACGCGGGCGGCGGCGAAGCACCGAGCGGCGAGCCGAGCAAGCCCGCGGCGAGCGGTGGTGGTTTCTTCGCCGGCGACGTCGTCCCGGCAACGCCTGCGCCAGGACCCGCGAGCGAGGGTCCGAGCCAGGCCCCGCCGATGCCGGAGATCGAGGAGCTCCCCTCGCGCTCGCCTCAGCCCGCCAAGAAACCTGGCATCGCGGCCCTGTTCGGGCCCAAGGATCGCAAGCCGATCAGCGGCGGCGGCGTCGGCTTCTTCGACCCCGGCAAGCTCGACGACACCGGCCCGGGCGGCGGTGGCGGCATCCAGATCCGCGGCTATCTCGGCTTCAACTTCACCGTCGCCCAGCGGACCGACCTCAGCGCGCGCGACCCCGAGACCGGCACCTTCCCGCGGCTCAAGACCTTGCCGTACTTCGGCGGCGGCGCGGCCAACCTCTACGTCGGCGCCCCGATCTACAGCGACGTCGTCTACGCCCGCATCGCCTTCGAGTTCATCTCGATCCCGCGCGCCAGCCCCGTCGCGCCGGACGTCACCCCGAACTACGCCCCGATCGTGCTCATGGAGGCCGCGGTGCTCGAGGTGAACCCGTTCGCGTGGGCCAAGAAGGGCCCGCGATGGTTCGCCGAGGGCTTCAAGATCTCGGGCGGCGTCTTCATCGTCCCGTTCGGCCTCGAGGACGAGGAGCACGACGCCCCGGTGCGCTGGTGGGTCACGCGGCCGCTGGCGATGAGCAGCGGACGCGTCTATCCCGGCTCGTGGATCGACATGGGCGTCACCATCAAGTGGAAGCCGACCTTCGGCGGCGCTCGCCCGATCCGCCCGCTCGAGATCGACCTCGGCGTCGTCAACGGCGACGCCTGCACGCAGACCCGCACGATGGACGCGCTCTATCGCTATCAGCCGGTGGGTCAGTCGGTGCCGCCGTGTGAACGGCAGCTGCGCGAGGTCGAGGTCCCGCGGGGTGATGGGTTTGTCCTCGGCATCACGCCCGACAACAACGGCAACAAGTCGCTGCTCGCTCGCCTGCAGATCCGTCCGGTGCCGGCGCTCAACTTCGGCGGCTCGTACATCTGGGGCACGCACCCGCAGAGTCAGTTTCCCTCGCCGCAGTACATGGGCAAGGGCTATCCCGACACCGTGCAGGCGCCGACCTGGCGCGTCGGTGGGCACCTCGACCTCAACCTCGACGAGGTCGTCGCCAGCCGCTTCCCCTTGCCGCACCTGCGCGGTGAGGTCGTGTACGGCGTCGACAGCGTCGGCAGGGCCCAGGCGATGATGCTCGGCGATCAAGCGCTCGCCGACCGCCGCATGCTCGGCGGCTACGCCCAGATCGCGCAGCCGCTGTGGCGGCGCAAGAAGACGCGGCTTCCTGGCCTCATCGTGCAATACCGGTTCGACTTCGCCGACCCCGACCGCAACGTCCCGGGCCGCACCAAGAATGGCGTCGTCCTGTCCGACTTCGCCGACCGCTACCTGTTCGACGAGGCGTTGCAGGCGCACGTGGTCGGCATGCGCTTCCCGGTGCTGCCGCGCTTCAACCTCAAGGGCGAATACATGTTCGTGCGCGAAGAAGGCGGGCGCAGCAACCGCGTGTTCAACGACGCCTTCAGCCTGCAAGCCGTGGCCGACTTCTAGCGCCGCGGGCGCCCGTGCGAGCCCGCACAGGGGCCCCGGTGCAGCGGTTCGGTTCGCTGAAGCTTTTCGGGCGCCTTGACGTCCCGCCCATCACGCGGGGATGCTTCACCTTGAAGCCCCGCAGGACGCCCATGACCCGCCTTCCACGCTTCGTCGCCAAGGTCTGTTTGGGACTGCTCTTCTGCCTCTCGCTCGCGCCGCAGCAGTCCGAGGCGCACCTGGCGAAGTGGGGCAGCTGGGAAATCACCCACCGGAACTTGATGAAGTTGTTCCCGGAGGCGGAGCCCAACGGCTGGCGGATCAAGCGTTATCAGTACTCGGACAGCGAAGTGAAGCAGCTCGAGGCCGAGCTGGGCTTCGAGCTCTACCCCGAGGACAAGCAGCCCGAGTTCTTCATCGCCTCGGACGCGCAGGGCAAGTTCCTCGGCGTCGCCATCTTCATCGACCCGCGCACCAAGCCGAAGATCCTCGATGGCGGCATTTTGACTCTCGAAGTCGGGATCGGTGTCAACGCCGAGGGCAAGATCAACCGCATCAAGGTCTACGACTACCGCGGCAACCTCGCCCTCGCTCAGGACGCGTTCCTCAACCAGCTCCGCGGCCGCGAGCTGAACTCCAACTTCAAGATGGGCACCGGCGGCCTCGTCGCCGTGTCCGGCGAGCCCGAAGAGAGCCAGCTGGTCGGCAACGCCGCCCGCGAGGCGCTGCTGCTGATGAAGGTCGCGCTGGGGCGGCGCGACGGCTGAACCGCTGCGCTCGACTGTGCTAGCGTGTCGGGCGATGGCATCGTCCCGCGCGCTCCGTCTCCGCAGCCTCGGCCTCGTGCTCTGCTCGACGAGCTCCGTGCTGACGACCGGATGCCTCGAGGAAAACCCGATCGAGCCGACCGACTCGCAGGGCACCGACGATCCTACCGCGGCCACCGGTGATACCACTGCTGGCGCCGAGGACGGCCTGCTCGCCTGCGCCGCCCCGCCCTGCACCGTGCTGGTCGTCAGTCAGACCCTCGACGATCGCATCGACATCTACGACGTCACCGCCACCCCGTTCTTGCGCGGACGGATCGGCACCGACCTCAAGCCCGACCCCTCCGGCGAGCAGACCCAGGGCAACCTGCTCGACGAGCCCTACGGCCTCATCCTCGACGACAACTATCTCTGGGCCGCGATCGGTCACTACCCCGACACCGACCGCGGCTCGCTGCTGGCCTTTCCCCACGCGGCCTTCGCCGACGTCACCCAGGGCGGGACGTTCGCCGAGTCGCAGTACTTCGCGGCCAGCAAGTTCTCGGCCGGCGTGCTCGACCTGCCCTTCGGACGGCAGGAGGCCATCTTCCTCGTGCCGCACCCGAGCGGCCGGATCCTCGTCGGCGTGTTCGCCAACGACCTCCGCGCCGCCAGCTGGCCCGAGCCGAGCGAGCTGCTCGTCGTCGACCCGGCCGACCTGCGCCCCGAGGCCATCGGCGCGTTCAGCCTCGACCTCGACACCACCCCGTGCAACGGCGGCTGGAAGCTCACCGCCCTCGACGACGATGTCTCGCGCGTCGCGGTCGCCTGCGACGGCAACGACGCGATCGCGGTGGTCAGCCTGCCCGGTGATTTCGCCGAACTCGCCCCGGCCGACGCCGCCGCGGGCATGAGCGCCTGCAGCACGCCGCTGGCGAGCGGCACGATCAGCACCCAGTTCGTCGCCCCCGACGGCGCCGGCGGCCTGCTCGCCGTGCAGTCGCAGATCCTCGAGCCGCCCCGGCTGTGGAGCATCAACGGCAACTGTGGGATCGGCGGCGCCCCTGGCGACGAGCTCCCGCCCGAGCTCGCCGCCGTCCGCGTCGTCCGCGAGCCGGTCCTGCTGCGCCCCGCCAGCGGTGGCCAGCCGGCGATGTGGCTGCTCGCCAGCGAGACGCCAGCGCCGGGCGTGCTGATCGTGCGCGGTGGCGGTTCGCCGACGGTGTGCGGCCAGGTCAGCGGCCTCGATGCGATCGACACCGCGGAGAACGCCCCGTTCGCGCTCACGCTCGACGCCACGCGCACGCGCCTGGCGATCGGCGCCGGCCCCGTCAGCAACCCACCGTTCGCCGAGGGGCGCGGCCAGGTGCTGTGGGCGACCCTCGACGTCTCGGAGCTCGACAGCTGCGCGGTCGCGGCCACCGACGTGGTCGACCTGACCGAAGGGACATTCGTGGCGACCGACCCGCGCACCTGGGTGCGCGCGCCGAACCTGCTGCACATCGCCGAGCTCGGAGGCTCGTGATGACGCGGCGGCGTCTCCCGATCTTGCAACCCCGACTCGAGGGCGGCGACGAAGACCCGCTCGAGCTCCTCCGCGGCGGCCGCTTCGCCCGCTGGTTCGCGGCGTCGCTGGCGGTGATCGGCCTGGTCTGGATCGTCAGCGAACGCGTCGAGGCCCGCGACACCGCCGACTCCGTGGTCCTCGTCCACACTGCCCTGCAGGCCCCGCCGCAGCCGCCGATCGAGGACATCACGCCGCCGCGACCTCCGGTCGAAGACATCACGCCGGCTCGCACGCCGCCGCAGCCGCCCGTCGAGGACATCACGCCGCCGCGACCTCCGGTCGAGGACATCACGCCGGCTCGCACACCGCCGCCGCCACCGGTCGAGGACATCACGCCGCCGCGCAAGCCCGGCGAGACCGTCGACGAGTTCGGCCGCAAGCGCACCGGCACTGGTGCGCTCGTGCTCGAGGAGGGCGAGCCCGACGAGTCACTCGGCTTGCCGACGCAGCAGCGGCAGGCGATCGCCAGCGGCGGCTTCTTCGATCCGACGGCCTTCGACGACGTCAAGACCGTCAAGAAGAAGGCCTACGTCCACCTGATGCCGGGGATCCCCAACGAGGCGTTCTTCGCCGGCGTCGTCCTGATCCTGCTGCTGTCGTTCAGCCTGTTCGAGCGCCACGGCAGCCGCGACAAGCGGGCGCGCAACTACTGGCACCTCGAGCTGACGAAGTTCCCCTGGCTACGGCGCGCGATCAAGAGCCGGTGGTTTCAGCCGGCCGTCCAGATCCCCGTCGTGCTCGCGTTCCTCGGCGTGATCGTCGTCGGCCTCGTCGGCTCGCAGGAGCCGGGCCGCAACCTCGCGCCGGTGCTCACCTGGAACATCTGGTGGATCGGCCTCATCTTCATGGTGCTGCTGTTCGGCAACCTGTGGTGCTTCATGTGCCCGTGGACCGCGATCCCCGACTGGATCATGCGCCGCAGCTTCACCAAGGTGCGCCCGATCGCCTCGCTGGCGAAGAAGTACCCGCGGCTCAAGCTGTGGATGTGGCCGGCGATCGTGCTGTTCGCGTTCATCACCTGGCTCGAGATCGTGTACGACGCGGCCAACCGCCCGTGGCTGACGTCGGTGCTGGGGATCTTCATGATCCTCCTGAGCTGGGTGTTGCTGGTGGTGTACGAGCGCAAGGCGATGTGCCGCTACGTCTGCTACGTCGGCCGCGTCTCCGGTCAGTACGCGATGATGGGGATGCTCGAGCTACGTCGGCGCGACAACGAAGTCTGCCGCCACTGCGCCACCAAAGACTGTTACCGCGGCAGCCCGCGCGGCTACGCCTGCCCGACCCACGAGTTCATGGGGGCCATGAACGAGAATCAGTACTGCACGCTGTGCACCGAGTGCGTCAAGAGCTGCCCGCACGACAACATCGCCCTCAACCTGCGGCCGAGCGGCGAGGACGTGCTGCACGCCCACCGCTCGCGCTCGGACGAGGCCTACATGGCGCTGCTGATCTTCATCGTCAGCGCCTTCCACGGCGCGGCCATGATCCCGCTGTGGATGGAGTGGGAGAACGCGCTGCGGACCGCGATCATCGACGGCCAGACCGCGCTGCTCGGCGCCGACGTGCTCGGCTTCGCCGGCAGCCACGGCGGCACGATGACCTTCACGCTGATGATGCTCGCCTGCATCCTCGGCCCCGCGGCCATCTACGTCGCGCTGTGCTGGTTGATGCGCCTCGCCAGCGGCCGCCGCGACATCACCACGCGCAAGCTGTTCGTCAAGTTCAGCTACACGCTGCTGCCGATCGCGCTCTTCTATCACCTGGCGCACAACGCCGTGCACGTGTTCTGGGAGTGGTCCAAGCTGCGGCGCCTCGTCAGCGATCCGCTCGGCTGGGGTCACGACCTGTTCGGCACCGCCCGCGCGCCGCTGACCGCGTTGTGGTCGCCGGAGACGATCTGGTACGTCCAGGTGGCGCTGATCGTCATCGGCCACATCTACGGCATCTACGTCGCCCAGCGCGAGTCGAACCGCCTCTACGCCGACGACCGCAAGGCCGCCCTGCGCGTCCACCTGGTGATGATGGCCGGCATGATCCTCATGAGCCTGCTCAGCCTGTGGCTGCTGGCCCAGCCGATGTTCATGCGCACCGCCGACCTGTGAGGCGCGGCGATCGTCCGGGTGACATGTCCTTTCGGACATGCACGTCCACCGCGTGACGTACGCGACCCGCGCTGGAGCGCCACCGGCTCTCCTCGCGCGAGTCGCTCGCGGGTGATTCTCCCGCGCCCTCAGGCGTGGGCGGGGAACATCTCGTCGAGCTCGCGGAGCACGTCGATGCCCTCGACGCCCTTGGCGAGCGCGAGCTCCTGCACGAGCAGGGTGCGCGCCGTGTCGAGCATCTTCTTCTCGCCGAACGACAGGTCCTTGTCGGCGCGAAGGATGGAGAGGTCGCGGAGGACGCTGGCGATCTCGAGGAGCGACCCCGTCTTGATCTTCTCCATGTACTCGCGGTAGCGCCGGTTCCAGGTCGCCGTCGAGATCTTCTCTCCCCGGCGGGCCAGGACCTCGTAGACCTCCTGGACCTGCACGTCGTCCACGATCGGACGCAGGCCCACCGAGCCCGCGTTCTTCTTCGGGACCATGACCTTCATGTCATTCTCCAGCACCCGGAGGACGTAGAATTCCATGGCGGACCCGGCGATTTCTCGCTTGTCGACGCCAGTGACCTCCGCGACTCCGTGGGCGGGGTAGACGACCTTGTCACCGATGTTGAACTCGCTCATGGAGCGCCTTCAAAGACGGCCCTTCCCAGCCCAAAAGCGGCGAAACAATGACAAAAAGGCGCAGTTTTGTCAACCTTCGAGTGGAGACCGAACGAGATGACGCATGTGGCGGCCGCTGCGCCCGGATGACCTCGCTGAAAGCGTGAGGAAATCCACAAGATGAGCCCGCTGGGGCAGATCGATCGCCGCATTCTTGAACCCAAACGCCGCTCTCCTATGATGCGCCCCATGTCACCGCGCACCACCTCGCGCCCCTCTCTGCGCCCGCGCCTTCAGCGGGCCGCGGCCCGGCTCCTCCTTGGCCTCGCGTTTCTCGGCCCGCTGGCGTGCGCGATGACCCCCGATCGATTGCCCCCGCCTGACCGCCAATTTTATTACACGCTGCCTTCCGCCGACGACAAGGCCAAGTTCCTCAAGCTCAAGGAGACCGAGCGCAAGCCGTTCCTCGAGCAGAAGGGCCTGTGGACCCGGTGGATGGAGCTGCCGCCCGCAGAGCGCGAGGCGGCTCAGCGCGGCGAGGTCAAGGCTGGTTACAAGGAGTTCACCGCGCTGATGGCGTGGGGCGCCCCGGCCGACACGCAGGAGAGCAAGACGCCGGAGCGCAGCGTCCGCTTCCACACCTTCATCCGCTGCACGAGC
The DNA here is from genome assembly GCF_028368995.1 of Nannocystis bainbridge. Classification (GTDB taxonomy): domain Bacteria; phylum Myxococcota_A; class Polyangia; order Nannocystales; family Nannocystaceae; genus Nannocystis; species Nannocystis bainbridge. The sequence continues at coordinate 4,367,779 of NZ_JAQNDL010000001.1, forward strand.
GGGCCGCGCGTCGGTCGCTGGGTCGCCAGCAACCTCGCCTGCGACGGCACGTCCAGCGAAGTCGAGGTCGCGGTCGAGAACGGCCTCATCACCGAGGTCAAGTACCTCAACTGAACTGCCTGGTCTTCGGGACAGGTGAAGCTGCCCCGAAGACCAGAATCGCTCGCGCGTCGACCTGTCTCGCGGGACAGGTTCAGAGCCGGCCGAGGAACTCGAGGATCGTCGCCACCGGGAAGCCGGAGCCGCCCTCGTCGCAGATGCCGAACGGCTTGCGGACCATCGCCGGGCCGGCGATGTCGACGTGGACCCACCGCTGGCCGGCGGTGAACTCCGAGAGGAACAGGCCGGCCGTGATGGCGCCGCCGTAGCGGTCGCCGGTGTTGCGCATGTCGGCGATCGGGCTCTTGAGCTGCTCCTTGAGCGCCTCGGGCAGCGGCAGCCGCCACATCTCCTCGCCCACGCGCTCGCTGGCGCCGGTCCACAGGTCGACGAGCGCGTCGTCGCGGGACATCACGCCAGCGCAGCGCGGCCCGAGGGCGACGATACAGGCGCCGGTCAGGGTCGCGAAGTCGAACAGGTAGGTCGGCTGCAGCTTGCCGGCGTAGACCAGCGCGTCGGCCAGCGTCAGCCGGCCCTCCGCGTCGGTGTTGTCGATCTCGATGGTCTTGCCGTTGCTGGCCGTCAGCACGTCGCCGAGGCGATAGGCGTCGCCGCCGATCATGTTCTCGGTGGCCGCGACGATCGCGTGGACCTCCCACGGCACGCCGAGCTTGGCCGCGCCCTCGAGCGCCGAGAGCACCGCCGCCGCGCCGCCCATGTCCATCTTCATGTCCATCATCGCGTCGCTCGGCTTGAGCGACAGACCGCCCGAGTCGAACGTCACGCCCTTGCCGACCAGGCACACGCGACCCTTGGCGGCGCCCTTGGGCGTGTACTGGAGATGGATGAACTTGGGCCGCTGAGCGCTGCCGCGGGCGACCGCGAGGTAGCAGCCCATGCCGAGCTTCTCGCAGTCCTCGCGCTCGAGCACGGTGACCCGCACGCCGCGATCGGCGAGGTTGTCGGCGATCTCGCGCGCCACGTCGGCGAGGTGGGTCGGGGTCACGAGGTTGGCTGGCCCATTGACCAGGTCACGCGCCCGCGTCACGCTCGCCGCGACGATCTGGCCGCGCGCGATGCCCTCGCCGGCAGCGGCCTCGCCGAGCACGCGCACGCGCTTCACGGTCGTGGGTTTGCGCTTGGCTTCGCTGAGCCAGCGATCGTAGCGGTAGGCGCCGAGCTGGAGGCCCTGCGCCACGAGCTCGCCGAAGTGCGCCGGTTCGCCCGTGGAGCCGAGCGCGCGCAGATCGAGGACGACCTCGGTGACGCCCGCCGCCGAACCCGCGCGCACGGCGTCGAACGCGAGCGTCCGCACCGCGCCGGCCGCGGGCGCGCTCGCGCCGGTCCCGAGCAGCAGCACCTGCTGTGGTTCCCCCTGGTGCTCGCGTAAGAAGGTGAACTTCTCCCCCGGCTCGCCGCGGAACCGCGCAGCGTGGGCGGCCCGCGCCAACACGGCGCCGAAACGGCGTTCGATCGCGGGGCCCGAGTCGTTGCTGGCGACCGCCACCGCCAGCAGGTGATGGCCGGCGCCCGCCCCCTCCTGAGAAGTCCACTCGATGCTGAGCATGTCGGCTGTTGTCCCCCACCGCCGTGCCCGCCGCAAGCCGATCGGGGCACCGGAGGGGACTCACGGAGCAACTCGCAAAAACCACGCCATACGCGCGATTGCACGCAAAATTTCCGGCGAACCGAACACCTGAACCCCTAAGGTGTTACAAAGATCGTTCACCTTCCTATAATTGAGTAAAAAAGATGTTAATTGGCGTTGACACTACATGCTCTTTATATGTAGCGTTTTGAGTACGTAGCCCCTGAAGGAGGGACCACTCGATGCTCACCGACGATACCAACACGAACGCTGCGCCCGAGGAGGGCAAGAAGGCCTCCAAGCGCAAGACCGCCAAGAAGAAGGCGGGCAAGAAGGCCGCCAAGAAGGCGGGCGCGAAGAAGGCCGCCAAGGCCGGCGCCGCCAAGAAGACCGGCAAGAAGGCCGCCAAGAAGACCGGCGCCAAGAAGACCGCGAAGAAGGCGGGCAAGAAGGCCGCCAAGAAGACCGGTGCAAAGAAGGCCGCCAAGAAGACTGGCAAGAAGACCGCCAAGGCCGGTGCGAAGAAGACCGCGAAGAAGGCGGGCAAGAAGACCAGCAAGCGCGCTTCCGCCGCGTAAGCTGTGCTTTTTGGGGCAGACCGAGCCCCGATTCGCACGAAAATCGCCGCGAACCTGCCCAGGTCGCGGCGATTTTCATTGGTTCACGCGCAAGATCGAGCTCCGATGCGCGCGCTCGCGCGACCTCGCCCGCCCGCGCGCATGCGCCCCGAAATGCGCAGGAAACGCCGCCCGCGGCCAAACTCGGGGTTTCGCCGCGTGCGCCCGGCGCGTCCCTACAGGTCGGCGGCGTCGAGCGAGCGGACGAAAGAGCGCAAGTTGGCGTGCGCGCGGGCCCCGCTGAAGAGGATGGTCGTGTCCTCGAGCGCGTCGGCGTTGGCGAGCGCGAACACCAGGCTCTCGGCGAGCGCGCCGCGCAGCCGCTCGGTCGCGCCCGCGCTGTCGACGCGCAGCCACCGGCGCTCGTAGGTCTGCTGGACCGGGCGACCCGTGCCCTCGAACGCGGGCACCAGCGTGTCGAGCGACAGCTTGCGCGCCAGCGCCAGGGTCGCCGCCGCCTCCCACAGCCCGTCGAGCTCCCACACCACGCGCAGACCCTCGGCGGCGCGCGCCTCGGTGAAGGCGGCCAGGCGGGCCTGGTTCACCGAGCCGGGCGTGAAGCTCGGCGGGGTGCGCAGGATGACGGTGTCGGCGCCCATCTCCTTGGCGCAGCGCAGCGTGATGTCCCACGCGCTCTGGACCTCGGGCGTGTCCTGCAGGTGGCCGAACCGCCGCGCCTCGCCGGGCAGCGTGCGCGTGGCAGCCTCGCGCAGACCATCGCTGCTGCTGTGACTGACGAGGTGCCACACGTACGGCACCAACACGGCGTTCGGATGGACGCTGCGCACGTGCTCGGCGAGCGCCCGCGCGGCCGCGGCGCGCGGCGGGTTCAGCAGGGTCGAGCGCAGGACGACGAGCTGGACCGGATCGACGGCCTCGTCGCCGGCCTCGTCAGAAGGATCGGGCCGGGCGGGACGCGCGGCGCGGAGGGCGTGCTCGTCCTGAAGGATGACACCGAGGCGGGGCATGGCGGCCGGAGGCTAGTGCGGACGCGAGGCATATACAAGCGCGGCCCGCTGTGTGCTATGGGGCGCCGGGTGAAGCTCTTCATCGATACGGCGGACGTGAAGGAAATCCGCGAGGCGGCGGCCATGGGCCTCCTCGACGGCGTGACCACCAACCCGTCCCTCGTGGCGGCGACCGGGCGCGACATGCGGTCGGTGCTTCAGGAGATCTGCGGCATCGTCGACGGCCCGGTCAGCGGCGAGGTGCTGGCGACGACGTTCAAGGAGATCATGGACGAGGCCCACGACCTCGCCGCGATCGCGCCCAACATCGTCGTCAAGGTGCCGCTCATCGAGGACGGCCTGCGCGCCGTCAAGGCGCTGACCGGCGAGGGCATCAAGACCAACGTGACGCTGTGCTTCTCGCCGATCCAGGCGGTGCTGGCGGCCAAGGCCGGCGCGACGTACATCTCGCCGTTCGTCGGCCGGCTCGACGACATCGGCCACGAGGGCATGGAGCTCGTGGCCCAGATCGTCGAGGCGTACGCCAACTACGGCTACAAGACCGAGGTCCTGGTCGCGTCGGTGCGCTCGCCGCTGCACGTGCTCGAGACGATCCGGATCGGCGCGCACGTGGCGACGCTGCCGTTCAAGGTCATCCACCAGCTGATCAAGCACCCGCTGACCGACGCCGGTCTGGCCCGCTTCCTCGCCGACGCCGCCAAGATCCCGGCGGCCAAGAAGAGCTGAGCGCCTGTCCTTGAGGACATGCTGGTAAGGACATGCGGAAGATCCGCCAGCACGTCAACCCGCTGAGCGCGCACTTCATGGTGACGCGCGCCCAGCCGGTCGCGCGCCCGCCAGAGCTCGCGCCCGGCTGCCCGATCGAGGTCGAGCTCGGCTGCGCCGACGCCGAGTTCAGCTTCGCCCGCGCGGCCGCTCGCCCGGACATGCTGATGGTCGGGCTCGACATCCGCGAGCCCTGCCTGGCCCGCAACCGCGTGCGCGCCGCCGAAGAGCGCCTGTCCAACCTGCTGTTCGGCTACGTCAACCTCAACGTCGACATCGACGTGGTGTTCGCGCCGGCCAGCGTCGACCGCTTCCACCTGCTGTTCCCCGACCCGTGGGTCAAGAAGAGTCACCACAAGCGGCGGGTGATCGAGCCGGCGCTGGTGGCGTCGCTGGCCGCGCAGCTGCGCCCCGGCGGCGAGCTGCACGTGGCCAGCGACGTGTTCGACGTGGCGCTCGAGATCATGGCGACGGTCGAGGACCCATCGCTCGCGCACGTCGGCTTCGTCAACCAGGCCGGCCCGTGGGGCTTCTGGCGCGGCAACCCGTTCGAGGCCAGCCGCCGTGAACAGACGACGCTGCGCCGCGAACAGCGGGTGTGGCGGATGCGCTATGTCCGTGGCGACATGGCGGTTCCGACAGGTCCGTAAGGACATGGCGATCGGGGCATGTCTGTCTGGACATGTCGCATGTGACAGGTGAGTGGCAGGTCGGGCCGGAGCGACCTGGCCGTCTCGCTTTCAGGACATGTCGCCTGCGACAGGTCAGCGGGGGGTCGATCCGGAGCGACCCTGGTCGCTCCGCCAGGCGCGAGCACCCGCCGCGGTCCGGCGGGGGGTTCACCCGAGGGCTTCAGGCCCCGGGCATGAGCGTCTCGATCTGCGGCAGCGCGAAGGCGTCGGGCAGCTCGAGGCACTTGCCGACGCGCTGGGCCTCGACGCGGGCGGCCTCAGGGTCGGGCGCCTTGTCGACGCGCTCCTGGACGGTGTCGACGCACGAACAAAAGGTCAGTGAAGCGCGGCGGGTGGCGACGTCGGCGCAGGTCGTGTGGTGACGCGCGAGACTCCAGGCGAGGAAGGGGCCGCGGCAGTCGAGCGAGGGGAACTCGATGGCGAGCACGCACTCGCACAGCTCCTCGTCGCGGGGGAGCACCATGGCCTGCGTGCAGAGGGTTTGCATGTACGCGTCCTCGGCCCGCAGGCGCGCGTCGTAGCTGCTGGCGTTGCCCTGGATCATCCCGGCGAGGCTCGGCAGCAGGAACCACGCGATCACGCCGACGACGGGTAAGCCGGCGAGGGCACCGAAGAGCAGGTCCCGGGTGCGGGAGCGTGGTGGGTCATCGAGATCGGCGAGCATCGGCATAAGATCCCCCGGGATCGTGGCGGATTTTGCGCTGCGGCGGCCGTGGAGGTCCCACGATGGTCCGATCTCGCAGGCGCTTGGGGCTTGTGAAGCGCAGACGAACCGTACAATACTCAGGCACAGCGCCGGTGCTAGCCTGTCCGGCCCTTCCCCAATGACGGCCATGCTCCGCTCCCGATCGTTCGTCGCAACCGTCCTCGCCCTGGCCATGGTGCCCGTGCCCGGTCTCGCGGCCCCCGCGACCCCCGCGGCTGCAGCTCCGGCCGCGGCCCCCGCCGCGCCGGCGGATCAGCCCGCCAACCCGGCTGCCACGCCGGGCGAGGCGACCCCGGGCGAGGTCCCGACCAGTGACTCGCCCGACGAGGTGCCCAGCGAGGTGCCGGTCGAGGAGCCGCAGCCCGAAGAGAAGGCCGAGCCGGAGCAGCCGGAGCAGCCGGAGACGGTGGTCCCCGAGGGTCCGGAGCGCCCGCCGGAGCCTATGCTCGGCAACGGCAAGTTCAAGGCGAAGGGCACCGGCCTGATGATCTCCGGCGGCGTCCTGCTCGGCGCTGGCCTCGTCGGCGTGATCACGTCCTACTTCCTCACGCGCTGCCCCGACGAGGACATCGACAAGTCGTTCGCGTGCAAGAACCGGCAGCACAACACGTTCGCGGTCCCGGCCACCGGCGCGGCGGCCCTGCTCGGCGCGGTGCTCCTCATCGTCGGCCTCACCTACCGCGCCCGCTACAAGCGCTGGGAGAACTGGGACCCGACCCGCGCGAGGACGGCCTTCCGCCCCGACTTCACGGCCAACGGCGTCAGCTTCAAGTTCTGAGCCCCCGGCCCGCGCCTCGACGAGGACGCCGCAGCAACCCGCAGGGTGCGCGCCGTCCTCGTCGGCGTTTCTGCGTTCGAGAGACACCTTCTTCCGGACATGTTCGTGGAGGCATGTCGAGGAGATCGCGCCCGGGAGCCGTCCAGCGAATGTTCCTTCGCGCTGCACCGAGGATCGCCCTGCGCGTGACGGCTCCGAGTGCCGAGGCGTGACCGGATCTCGGCCGGGCGACCAGTGAGCGAGATTTGCCTCGCTCGAGCCGGCACCTGTCGGATGTTCCTTCGGACATGTCCGGAAGAACATCCGCAGCTCGGGTCGCAACAGCGGCCCCCGCTGCGCTCACGGGCGGTCGCGGCCGATGACGACTCTGGCGAGGTCGAGGAGCAGCTCGAGCTCTTGCGGCTGGGCCCGTTGTGCGACCGAGTTGAGCAGCGCCAGCAGCGTGCTCTCGGGGGACGCGGCGGGTCCAGGCAGCTCGGGCAGCAGCAGCGCCAGCGGCACGCCCATGCCGTCGGCGATCCGCAGCAGGGTGCGCAGGCCCGGGCTGGTGTAGTGGCCGTTCTCGAGCCGCGAGACCATGTCCGAAGCGATGCCAGCGGCGCGCGCGACCGACTGCTGGGTCAGCCCGCGCTCCTCGCGGATCGCCCGGATCCGCTGGGCCAGCGCCGCCATGTAGCGGCGCTCGTACTGCTCGCGCGCGAGGTCGTAGGTCTCTTCGGACATGTTCTAAAGAGAAGCCTCGGGTGGCGACCCCGGCGAGCGGCCCGGGGCCGCCGGGGAGCGGCGCCCGGGTCGCTCGCGCGTGATGGCGTGGTTCGCTGCGCGCATGTCCGTCCTCGTCAGGCGTCGACGAACTCGAGGCGGCGCGCCTCGAGCACGCGGATTCGGTCGCGGATCCGGGCCGCCTCCTCGTAGCGGAGCGCCTTGGCCAGCTCGACCATCTGCGCCTTGAGCTCGCCCATCCGCGCGTCGAGCTCGCTCGGCAGCAGCTCGCCGTCGGTCAACGGGCCGAGGCCGACCGGGAGCTCGTTGACGGGGCCCTTGGCCTGTTTGCCGCGGGTCGAGGTGGCGTCGGGCTTGGCCTGGGCCTCGAGCGGGTTGATGGCCGCGTGGGTGCTGCGCGGGACGATCCCGTGCTCCGCGTTGTAGATCGCCTGGACCTCGCGGCGGCGGGTGGTCTCCTCGATGCAGCGACGCATGCTGTCGGTCATGCGGTCGGCGAACATGAGGACCGTGCCGCGGAGGTTGCGGGCCGCACGGCCGCAGGTCTGGATCAGGCTCTTGTACTCGCGGAGGAAGCCCTCCTTGTCGGCGTCGAGGATGGCCACCAGGCTGACCTCGGGCAGGTCGAGGCCCTCGCGCAGGAGGTTGATGCCGACCAGCACGTCGAACTCGCCGCGCCGCAGGCCGCGGAGGATCTCGACGCGCTCGAGCGTCTCGACGTCGGAGTGGAGGTAGCGGACGCGGATGCCGAGGTCGCTGTAGTACTCGGTCAGGTCCTCGGCCATGCGCTTGGTCAGCGTCGTCACGAGGACGCGCTCGTTCTTGGCGATGCGGTCGCGGATCTCGCCCAACAGCTCGTCGACCTGGCCGGCGATCGGGCGCACCTGGATCTCCGGGTCGAGCAGGCCGGTCGGGCGGATGATCTGCTCGACCACCACGCCCTCGGTCTTGCGCAGCTCGTACTCGGCCGGCGTCGCGCTCATGAAGATGACCTGGTGCATCCGGCTCTCCCACTCGTCGAACTTGAGCGGGCGGTTGTCGAGCGCCGACGGCAAGCGGAAGCCGTGCTCGACCAGGGTGGTCTTGCGGCTGCGGTCGCCGTTGTACATCGCGCCGACCTGCGGGACGGTCTGGTGCGACTCGTCGACGACCATCAGGAAGTCCGGGGCGAAGTAGTCGATGAGGGTCGGCGGCGGGTCGCCGACGTTGCGCATGGTGAGGTGGCGCGAGTAGTTCTCGATGCCGGAGCAGAAGCCCATCTCCTCGAGCATCTCGAGGTCGAACATGGTGCGCTGCTCGAGCCGCTGAGCCTCGACCAGACGGATCTTCTCCTTGAGCTCGACCAGGCGGTCGTGCAGCTCGAGCTTGATGCCGTTGATCGCCTTGCGCAGCTGCGAGGCCGGGGTGACGTAGTGGCTGGCGGGGAAGATCGTGACCCGCTGCATGGTCCCGCGCACGGCCCCGCGCAGGGCGTCGACCTCGCGGATCGCCTCGACCTCGTCGCCGAAGAACTCGATGCGGATCGCCTTCTCGTCCTCGTAGGCCGGGAACACCTCGACCACGTCGCCGCGCACGCGGAAGGTGCCGCGGTGGAAATCGATGTCGTTGCGCTCGTACTGCATCTCGACCAGGCGCCGCAGCAGCTGGTCGCGGTCGAGGCTCTCACCGACCGAGAGGGTGGCGACCATGCCGTAGTAGGCCTCGGCCGCGCCGATGCCGTAGATGCAGGAGACGCTGGCGATGATGATGACGTCGCGCCGGCTCAGCAGCGAGTAAGTGGCCGCGTGGCGCAGCCGATCGATCTGCTCGTTGATCATCGAGTCCTTCTCGATGAACGTGTCGGTCGACGGCAGGTAGGCCTCGGGCTGGTAGTAGTCGTAGTAGGAGACGAAGTACTCGACGGCGTTGTCGGGAAACAGCGACTTGAACTCGCCGTAGAGCTGGGCCGCGAGCGTCTTGTTATGGGCGAGGATCAGCGTCGGCCGCTGGACCTGGGCGATGACGTTGGCGATCGTGAAGGTCTTGCCGGAGCCGGTGATGCCGAGCAGGTGCTGGTACCGGTCGCCGCGCTGGATGCCCTCGACGAGCTGCTTGATCGCCGCAGGCTGGCCGCCGGCGGGCTCGAACTGGGTGACGAGGCGGAACGGCCGATCGGCGACGATCGTCGGCTTGACGGCGCTGGCGAGGTCCCACTCGATGCCAGGTTCGTCGACGGGGACCTGTTGACTGCGGGCGCGGCTGCGAGCCTTTCCTGCCATGGTGGCGAAGAGTAGCAGCGGCGCCAGCTGGCGCGAGTCCGCGCCCGCCGCACGAAGCTCACGCGGCCCGAAGACCTCGAAGACGGCGGAATGGCGGCTGCGAGGCCCGACGCGGCGGCTCCGAATTCGGCGCTGGTCTGGCCTGGGCGGAGGTCGGCGAGGCTGGGCACGCTGCTCGCTCGTCGAGGTGCCAGCAGGTGAGGAAGAAATCATGATCGCCGGCGCATCGAGCGGCCTTTCGAAGATGTCCGCGAGGACATGGTCGAAGAGACATGTATGCGCGCGGCCACTACCTCGCAAGGCGAGACGTCGCGGCCTTGTGCAGCGCCGGTGCGAGGTGCTAAGCCGAGGCGATGCGGGCGCGAGTTCCGGCGTGGCGAGGCCTGTATGCGATCCTCGATCTGCCGCACGCGGGTGGGCTCGAGCCGGCGGTGGCGCTGGCCGGGCTGCTCGGCGTCATGGAGATCGGTCCGGAGAAAGCTCCCATGATCGTGCAGCTGCGGGCCAAGCAGGCCGATGCGGCGGAGCGCGGGCGGCTGGTGCGTGAGCTGGCGCCCATGGTCCGCGCGGCGGGAGGTCTGCTGATCGTCGACGACGACTTCGAGGCGGCGATGGCAGGCGCCGACGGGGTTCACCTCGGCCAGGAGGACATGGCCGAGCGGACAGGTGACCGACCCTGGTCCGAGCTGCTGGCGGAGCTGCGAAGCGCGGCGCCGCCAGGCTTCTTGATCGGGCTTTCGACGCACTCGCGAGCGCAGGTGGAGCTCGCGGCTGGGCTCGATGTCGACTACATCGGCTTCGGGCCGATCCTGCAGACCCGCTCCAAACTGGCGCAGGAGCCCGCTGTCGGCTTCGAAGCGCTGGAGCAGGTCTGCGCGATCTCGCCGCACCCGGTCGTGGCGATCGGCGGCCTCGGGGCTGAGGAGGCGCTGCGGTGTGCAAGGGCGGGAGCAGCCGGCGTGGCGATGATCGGCGCGCTGGTGGGCACGACCGAGGCGGAGGTCCGCGCTCGGGCGGTGGACCTGGCGACGGCGCTGAAGCACGCGATTCACGCGCTCGGTTCCGCCGTATCGCCCGCAGGCGGGCCGGCTGCCCGATCGCCGGCTTCCTGACCGGCGGCTCTGCCGCGAACTTGCAGCGCCGGACTTTCGGAGGCATCACAGAAGGGTGCAGTTGGCGGGGAATACGGCAGGTAGAGCGGTGCGTCGCATGGCGCCGGCCGCTCAGCCCGGTCGCGAGGTGGTCGACGTGCTGGTCGCGCGTCGTCAGGTCCGCACCGGCCCGCTGCATGTGCGACCGCTCGGCGACATCGACGACCGCTCGGGCCTGGAGACGCGGCTGCCGCTGCTGATCCTGTTCAGCCTCGGGGTCCTCGTCAGCGTGCAGGTCTACCTGCACGTGTAGCCTGCCCGTGTAGCGGACACGGCCGTTCGGCGAACGGGGTCGCGTTTTCACGCGCCGTTCGGTGGTTGGGCGCCTACATCGGGCGCGAAGCGAGGTTCGTGGCTCGCGGTGCGGACGATGAAAGGCCCTGTCCGATCGGGCAGGGCCTTTGGCGCAGGTTCTATCGCGCATGTCGCAAGGGACATGGCCCTTGCGACAGGAGCATCAGCTGTGCTCGAGCACGAGGGCGATGCCCTGGCCGCCGCCGATGCAGGCGGCGCCGACGGCGTAGCGGCCGGAGCGGCGGCGGAGCTCGTGGACGAGGTGGGCGGTGATGCGCGCGCCCGAGGCGCCGAGCGGGTGGCCGAGAGCGATGGCGCCGCCGTCGACATTGGTCTTGTCGCGGTCGAGGCCGAGCTCCTTCTCGCAGGCGAGGTACTGAGCGGCGAAGGCCTCGTTGATCTCGAACAGGTCGACGTCGCCCTGGGCGAGGCCGGCGCGGGCGAGGGCGCCGCGGATGGCGGGCACGGGGCCGATGCCCATGATCGTCGGCTCGACGCCGGCGACGTGCCACTGGACGACGCGCGCGAGCGAGGTGAGGCCGTGACGCTTGACGGCCTCTTCGCTGGCGAGCACGAGCGCGGCGCCGCCGTCGCAGATGCCGGAGGCGTTACCGGCCGTGACGACGCCGTCCTTCTTGAAGGAGGCCGGCAACTTGCCCATGGTCTCGAGGCTGGCGTCGCGGCGCGCGTGCTCGTCGACGGCGAACTGGGTCACGCCCTTCTTGGACTTGATCTCGACCGGCGCGAGCTCGGCGGTGAAGCGGCCGGCGTCCTGCGCGGCGGCCCAGGTCTGCTGCGAGCGCAGGCCGTAGGCGTCGCACTCGGCGCGGCTGATGCCGTACTTCTCGGCCAGGTTCTCGGCGGTGATCGCCATCGAGCAGCCGGCGTACGGGTCGGTGAGCGAGGTCCACAGGCTGTCCTCGAGCTTGAGGTCGACGCCGAGCCGGGCGCCCCAGCGCAGGCCGCGACCGACGTGCGGGGCCTGGCTCATGCTCTCGGAGCCGCCGACGAGCGCGATCTCGGCGTCGCCGGCGAGGATGTCGTGGATGCCGCTGACGACCGCCTGGAAGCCCGAACCGCACAGGCGGTTGACGGTGAGCGCGGGGACGGCGATCGGGACGCCGCTCTTGAGGCCGACGTGGCGCGCGAGGTAGATCGCGTCGGCCGAGGTCTGGGCGACGTTGCCGAACACCACGGTGTCGACGACCTCGGGGCTGACGCCGCCGGCCTGCAGCGCGGCCTTGGCGGCGACCACGGCGAGGTCAGTCGCGGTGAAGTCCTTCAGCGCGCCGCCGAAGGTGCCGAAGGGCGTGCGCTTGGCCGCGACGATATGGATGGCGCGAGAGAGTGGCTTCTTGGTCATGCGTGGGCTCGTTGCTCGAAGTATGCGGGAGGGGTGCAGGCCGCGAAAGGTTGAGCATCCTCACGGTTTGCGCTTCAATCTCGGAGGTTGCTGCTCTCGCTCGTCATCGCGGCCTCGCTGCTCGACGCCTCACCGGCTCCGCCGTCCGTGCCGGAGCCGGCGCCCGCGCTCGGCACGGTGTCGGTCGCCCCGCCGAGGACGACGCTGCAGCGACTTGAGGTTCCGCAAACTCCGGCGAGCGAGACCTCGACGCGCCGGTCGTCACGCGATGCGCTGCGGCGGTACCTCACTCGCCCGGTGGCGCGCTCGGCCCGCTATCTCGATCACGGGGTGATCGCGGTCGGCGTGGGTCTGGGGTTGCCGCAGATCTATCGCCTCGAGCTGCAATTGGGGCTGCTCGATCACCTGACGCTCGGCGCGACGGCACACTGGCTCCCGGGACAGGTGCGGCCGAGCTGGTCGCCGAAGGCGGCGGTGGCGTTCTTCCGCGGGCGACTGCTCGAGGTGGGGGCGTTCTATCAGCAGGTGCTGTACCCGCCGACGCGCGATGACGGCGACCCGACGACGATCGCGTTCCAGCGCCGCGCGCACTACCTGATGGCGAGCGTGAGCCTGTCGCAGGCGTGGCTGACCGGCGGCTTCGACATCGGCTGGGCCCGCGGCCGCGAGGCGCTGACGCTGCTGACGCCGGAAGACCTCGAGACGAGCACGGCGTTCACCGTCCGCGACCGCCTCGGCGCAGGCCTTCACCTGCGCTTCGGCACACGCCGCGTCGGCGTGACGATGCAAGCCTGGTACCCGTACCTGGCGGCCGAACTGGTGCTCGACGTCCGCTTCGGAGCGTTCGAGATGCGCCGGCGCGGCGGCTGGCGCGAGCTGTGAGCTGCCCGTAGAGACAGGTCCGTGCCGAGCGAGCTGTCCTGAAGGACATGCAGTCGATGACTCACGCTCGGGCGGATCGATGCCGCCGCGAGTTCGTGAATCAACCTGTCCCGAAGGTCAGGCGCGGAGGCGGGCGACGCCGAGGCGCTCGGCGTGCTTCAGCAGGCGCACGGTGGCGGCGACCTGGCGGGCGCGGAAGTCCTCGTCGATGGTGATGTCGAGGTACTCGAACAGCTCGTGCTGGCTGGTGGAGCGGCCGACGCGGGCGGTGATCTTGTCGATCGAGACGTCCATCAGCGGGATCGGCGGGGGCGGCTGCGGGTCGCCCAGGTACTCGGGGTTGATACACGACGAGAGGTCGTTGGCGGAGGCCATGCGGTCGTTGAGGGCGGAGACGCCGAAGCGACGCATGAGGGTGGCGCCGATCGAGCAGTGCTCGAACTGGGTGCTGACGACGCAGCCCTTGCGGACGCGCGGGCCGATGACGAGCGAGGGCACACGGAAGCCCATCTGCGTGAACTCGGCCTCGTCGTCGACGGTGGTCGGCGGCGCGACGTGGTCGTAGAAGCCGCCGTGCTCGTCGTAGGTGACGATGAACAGGGTCTTCTCCCAGCCGGGTCCCTCGGCGAGGGCCTTGTAGAGCGAGCCGATCAAGATCTGGCCGAGCTGGATGTCGTGCTCGGGGTGGTCATCGTTGGAGGTGAAGCCAGGGTCGATGACGGTGAAGTTGGGCAGGGTGCCGGCGGCCGCGTCGGCGAAGAAGCGGTCGAGGTTGTTGGGGTTGGTCAGCGCGTCGAGGCTGAAGCCGCCGATGCCGTCCGCCAGCTTGCCCCACACGGTCGGGATCAGCGGGAAGGCACCCGCGACCCAGGGGACGTCGGTGAAGTAGATCCGGCTGGTCAGGCCAGCGTCGTCGCAGGCGTGCCACAGGGTCTGCAGGAAGGGCGACGGGAAGTTGCTCTTGCCGCCCTCGGAGCTGCAGGCGTGCACGTAGTAGCGGTTGGGCCAGGTCGGGCCCATGACCGAGGCGAACCACCGATCGCACAGGGCGAAGTTGTCGGCGAGCGCCCACGACACGGGGATCTGCTCGCGCACGTGGTAACCCATGACCTGCTCGGCGTAGCCGGGGTTCTTCTTCTCGTTCTCGAACACGAACCCGTTGCAGGCGCCGAGGTTGAACTGCGTGTGGCACTCGTCCCACTCGTGCGGCGGATCCTTGGGCTGGTACTCGTCGAGCTTGTAGACGGTGACGTCGCCGAGACCGATGCTCGGGTTCCACTCGTCGCCGTCGAGGCCGTCGACCACGCGACCCTCGAGGAACTTGAGGGCGCCGAAGTAGTGATCGAACGAGCGGTTCTCCATCACCAGGACGACGATGTGCTCGATGCCGGCGAGCAGCTCCTCGGGGCTGAGGTCGCTGGCGGCACACTCGCTGACCGGCGACTCCGTGGTCGATTCGCCGGTGCTTTCGCCGGTGGTCGTGCTGTCGTCGGTGGTGGTCGACGAGCTGGTGGTGCCGGTGTCGCTGGCGCCGCCGTCCGAGGTGGTCGGCACGTCGGTCGTGCTCGAACCATCGCCGGTGGTCGTGGTGCCGGTGGTCGGGTCGGAGGAGCCGCCGTCGGTGGTGCCGCTGGGCTCGCTCCCGTCGTCACCGCAGCCGAACGCGGTGGTGCCGGCGAGCGCAGCGATCGCCTGCAGCGCCCGTCGGCGGGAGATCCGTGTCCGGGCCGCCCGCAGGTACTTCTTCGTCATTCACCAGCGAGACTACCGCCTGGGTCCGCCGGCCGACAGACCTGCTGGGTCCGCTCGCAAGAGCTGCGCGAAGATGTCGCGACCGCGTTTCGTCGGCGGAGAGGGCGCCGCGAAGGGAGGTTCGCGCGCGCTCGAGCAGGGCGAAGGGTCGGCGACGACGGCGCAGCGCTAAAACGTGAAGTGCTGCGAGACGATGTCCTCGTTCTCGATCAGCTTGGCCGTGGGCCGGGGCTTGACCACGGTGGGGACGGGCACGCCGGCCGCATCCAGCTTTTCCGCAATAATCTCTTCGAGATACCCGCTGACGCTGAGGCCGGTGGACTCGCAATAGTCCTTGAGCCGCTGATAGGTGATGCCCTTGACCGAGATGCTCCTGCGGGTCTGTCGCTTCGCCATTGCTGCCCTCCCTTCGCCTGGTGGCTCCTGCTCTCCAGCCTCTACGTCAAGCGCTGTCCGCACGCAAGGCCCATTCCACACTGCCCTAGGATGCGCGAGGGGCGCATCCTGGTAGAGGCCGCCACCATGACGATCAAGTCCCCGACATCACTGGTAAATCTCTGATTTCGTGAGGCCCGATCGATTTGGTGGATCAGTCGAGTCCTGGCATGGTGAATCGCAGATATTTACCGCCGTCGGAGAGATCTCGGAGATCTCCTCAGCCATTTTAACCTAGCCGCAGACCGGGGAGCAAGGGGCAAAATCAATTTGCCCCGTGGACCTGGGACCGGGCACGGTGAAGTGGAATACAAAAAAATCGCCCCCATGAACAGGTGCGAATTCTGACCTTCCGCAGCTGCGGAGGCTTCCACAGCGACCCGACGTGCGAGGCCATCGACGCCGATGCGCCCGTACGTCGGTCTCGGGGCCGATGTCGTCGGCGAACGTCGAGGTGACGCGGGTTGCGTGGAATGCGGGCTTCGTCGGGCTCACTGCGGTGAGCGAGGGCTCGGGACCGCGGACGTGATCACACCCGGTGATTGACGTATCGTGCCACCATCGCCCTGTTCGGGGGTGTTCGCACCGTGCCCTCGTCGGTCCGCACCATGGAGCTCGAGCCCGAGACGAAAGTGTTGCCGCGCGGCAACGCCGACGTCGCGCCCTCGCCACCCGGCGAGGGGAGCGCTCCGCTGCACGCGCTGCAGCGGATCGGCCGCTACGAGGTCGTCCAGCGGCTCGGGCACGGCGGCATGGCGACCGTGTACCTCGGACGCGCCACGGGCTCCGCAGGTTTCGAGCGGGTGGTCGCCATCAAGGTGATTCATCAGCACCTCGCGGCCGAGCCCGAGTTCGTCGGGATGTTCCTCGACGAGGCCAAGATCGCGGCGCGGATCCACAGCCCGCACGTGGCCGGCATCCTCGACCTGGGCGAGGACGCCGGCAATTACTTCATGGTCCTCGAGTACATCGACGGCGAGACGCTGTCGGCGCTGCTGCGCCAGCTGCGTCCGACCGACGACCGGCTGCCGCTGGCGGTGGCCCTGCAGATCCTCGCCGACGCGTGCGAGGGCCTGGTCGCGGTCCACGGGCTGCGTGACCCCGATGGCCGCCCCTACGGGCTGGTCCACCGCGACATGTCGCCGCAAAACCTGATCGTCAACTTCGACGGCTGGACCAAGATCGTCGACTTCGGCCTCGTCAAGGCGACCAGGCTGCGCAACAGCAACCATACGGGGCACCTGCGCGGCAAGCTGGCCTACATGGCGCCGGAGCAGGCCCGCGGCAAGCCGCTGTCGGCCGGGACCGACCTGTTCGCGCTCGGGGTGATCTTCTGGGAGATGCTGACGGGGCGGCGGCTGTTCGCCGGCGAAGGCGACGCCGAGACGCTCGAGAGCGTGATGCGCTGCGAGGTGCCGCCGCTGCGAGAGCTGCGACCCGACCTGCCGCCAGGCCTCGATTCGCTGCTGCAGCGTGCGCTGGCGCCGACGCCCGAGGAGCGCTACCCGAGCGCCGAGGCGATGCTGGCCGACATCCGCGCGCTGCTGCGGGAGTGCGGCGACACCAGCGAGCCGCGGCGGGCGCTGGGGGCGATCATGCGCCACCACTTCGCGGAGCAGGCGAAGTACCGCATGGCGGCGATCCGCGGCGCCTCGCGCGGCGAGCTGCGGGCGCGGCCGACTTCGCTCGGGTCGGCGCCGCTGCCGGCCGCGTCGTTGCCGCTGCCGGGCGCGGCCGACGAGCAGACCCAGACGCGCGTGCTGGCCGACGCGCGCGCGCTGGCACCTGTCCCCGACGACATGTCCTCGCCGACAGATCGGCTGGCGATCGTGCCGACGCGGCGACCGTGGGCGCTGTGGCTGGCGCTGCCGCTGGTGGGCGCGGGGGTGGCGGCGGTGCTGCTGCTGTTCTTGCTGCCGCGCTGGAACGCGCTGCCGCCCGAGCCGGCGAGCCCGCCCGCGCCGCAGCCGCAGCCGCAGGTGCAGCCGCCGCGGCCGAGCACGGTGGTGTGGTTCGTGTCGACCGATCCGGTGGGTGCCACGGTCACCGTCAACAAGGGGCCCGAGTCGGTGCTCGCCGCGCTCGCGCCGCAGCTGGAAGGGCAAGTGACGCCGCTGCGGCTGGTGGTGCCCTACGACGATCAGGCGCAGCTGCAGCTGACGGTGACGCACTCGGGCTACAAGCCGACCCGGCGCAGCCTCATCCCGATGAACAACGAGAACTTCGTGGTCGAGCTGCAGCCGGAGGCGCCGGCGCCGGTGCCGACGGTCGCGCCGGTGACGAACACGCTGGCGAACCCGACCCCGAAGAAGAAGCCGCCGGGTGCGAAGAGCCCGGGCGCCGGCGGGAACGATGCGACGCCGGCCGCGAGCAAGAGTGAGAAGGGCGAGGAGAGCGAGCTCAAAGACGAGCCGGTCTTCAGCCCCGTCAAGGGTGGCGGATGAGGCGAGGCCGCTGGCGATGGCGCCGAGCGACCGCCATGCTCTGCGCCGCGGTGATGACCGCGTCTCCGGTCGTTCAGGCGCAGGAGCCGGCCGCACCGGCGGTGTCGGAGGAGCCGGCCGCGGAGGGGCCCGAGAGCGCGGACGCACCGGATGCACCGCCCGAGGCGCCGGCCCCGGCGGTCGATCAGGCGGCCGCGCTGGCGTACTTCCGCGAGGGCAAGCAGCACTACAGCGAGCGCCGCTACGCCGAGGCGGCGCAGGCGTTCGCGCGCTCGCTCGAGGCGGCGTGGTCGATCAACGCGCTCTACAACAAGGCACTGTCGCTCGATCGCGCGAGTGACCTGATCGGGGCGCTGCAGGCGTACCTCGACTACCTCCAGCACGCCGAGGCGAAGGACGAGCACCGCGTGCCCGCGCTCGAACGCAGCGAACAGCTGCGGCAGCGGCTCGGCGAGGTGTTGCTGCAGATCGACAGCCCCGAGGCGATCCGGGAGATCCGGATCAACGGCGATGCGGTCGACAAGGGCGCCTTCCCGTGGCTCACGCTCCCCGGTTCGCTCGACGTCGAGTTCGTCGGCGAGGCGCCCGGGCAGCGCAAGCACATCCGCGCCGACGTGCGCGCCGGTGGGTCGGTGACGATCGTGTTCCCCGGGTTCGTGCGGCCCGAGGTGCGGCCGGCGGACTCGCCGAGGCTGCCGCGGTTCGCACCGGCGGAGGAGTCGCGGCGCGTCAAGGGGCTGCGCGCGGGCTTTTGGACCACGACGTCGCTCGCGCTCGCGGGCGGCGTGACGGTGGCGATCCTCGGGTCGCGCGTGCTCCTGGCCCGCGAACGCGCCCGCGCCGGCTGCGACGGCCTGTGCGAGGAGGGCGAGAAGCCGGGGCTGTATCGCACGTTCTACACGCTCCAGGACACGACCAACGTGGCGATCGTGGTGACGGCGGCGGTCGGGGTGGCCGCGCTGGCGCTGGGCATCGCCCTGCGCCGCGAGCGTGCGCGCCGGCCGGTGGCGACGCGGGCCGGTCTGCGCTGGCTCGGCTCGGCCGTCGAGCTCACGTTCTGAGGCGCTTGCACCGGCGCGTCCGGGCTGCCATGACTCACCCCATGCAAGAGCGCCGGTGGCCGACCTATGCCCTCCGCGACCTCGTCCTCGACGAAGCGGTGCCCGACGAGCGCGGCTCGCTGCGCGTGCGTGACAGCGCCGGTCGGGTCTACCTCGACGCGGTGAACGGCGTCGGCTGTGCGCCGCTCGGCCACGCGCACCCGCGGTGGGTCGAGGCCCTGACGGCGCAGATGCAGCGCCTGAGCGCCGCCGCCAACTCGTTCAGCACCGCGCCGCAGCAGCGCTTCGCCGCCGAGATCGCCGCGCGGGTGCCGGTCGTCGACGCGCGGGCGTTCATCGCCACCACCGGCACCGAGACCACCGAGGCGGCCCTGAAGCTCGCGCTGCGGGCGACCGGGCGCAACACGATCGTCGCGTTCGAGCGGGCCTTCCACGGCCGCTCGCTCGGGGCGCTGGCGTGCACGGCCAACACCGCCTACCGCCACCCGTACGTGCGCTGCCTCGGCGAGAGCGAGCCCGCCGAGCCGTTCGCCACCGCGCGAGTGCTGCGCCTGCCGTTCGGCGACCTCGAAGCGCTGCGCCGGACCTTCGCCGAGCACGGGGCCGCGATCGCGGCGGTCTTCATCGAGACGATCCAGGGCGAGGCGGGCGTGTATCCGGCCACGCGCGAGTTCCTGGTCGGGCTGCACCAGCTGTGCCGCGAGCACGGCGCGCTGGTCGGCGCCGACGAGGTGCAGTGCGGCTTCGGGCGCACCGGTTCGTGGTCGGCCTGGTCGCACATCGTCGGCGACGATCCGTCGCTCGCGCCCGACCTGATGTGGATCGCCAAGGCGCTCGGCGGCGGGTTCCCGATCGGCGTGTGCCTCGCGCGCGGCGACCTGGCGCAGGCGATGGGCAAGGGCACCCACGGCACGACCTTCGGCGGCAACCCGCTGGCGTGCGCCGCGGCGCTCGCCAGCATCGACATCCTCGAGCGCGACGGCCTGCTCGCCGCCGCCGGGGCCCAGCTGCCGACGCTGCAGGCGATCGCCCGCGAAGAGCCGTGCGCGCGGGTGAGCGAGATCCGCGGCCACGGGGCGCTGATCGGCGTGCAGGTCGGAAAGCCCGGCGAGCAGATCGCCACCGCCGTCGGCGACCGCATGATGCGCGACCACGGCATCCTCGTCACCGTCTGCGGCGGCCACACGATCCGCCTGCTGCTGCCCTACCGCGCCGGCGCCGAGGAGCTGCGAGAGGTGTGGCGCGCGATCAGCCGCTCGCTGGAGTCCGAAGCAACATGACCTTCAAGCAATGTCCTAAGCAACATGTCCTGATGGCCATATCGCTGCTCGCGCCGCTCGAGCTCGGGTGCAAGCGCGAGGCCAGCGAGGCGCCCGAGTCGACGGCGGTGGCGGAGCCCGAGGCGCCCGTGCAGCAGCCGGTCGAGGCGCCCGCGAGCGAGCCGGTCGAGGCGCCCGCGCGCGACACGGCGCCCGCCGACAAGCCGCCGGGCGACGTGGTGGCCGCGAACGTGCCGACCGCCGAGCCCGCGGGCGAGGTCAAGCCGGCGACCGCGAGCGCCCTGCCTGCGGCGCTGCACACCAAGGTCGACGACTCGTGCGGGCGCGACGCCGGTGTCGGCACGAGCGCGCTGCCGTTCGCGCTCAAGACCGCCGAGGGCAAGGACATCAGCATGGCGAGCCTGCGCGGCAAGGTCGTGCTGCTCAACTTCTGGGGCACGTGGTGTAAGCCGTGCCTCAAGGAGCTGCCGGAGTTCGACCGGCTGATCCGTCACTACAAGAAGCAGGGCGCGGTGCTGGTCGCCGTGGCCACCGACACCGAGCCGGAGAAGGTGCTCGAGTTCGCCAAGGAGCGGAGGATCTCCGCCAAGCTGGTGCTCGGCGGCGAGGACCTGGCCAAGCAGTATGACAGCCCCAACTTCCCGTTCTCGTTCGTGGTCGACGAGAAGGGCACGATCCGCGGCTCGTACCGCAGCTACAAGCCGGAGTGCATCGGGCGGATCGAGCAAGACATCCGCACGAGCCTCGAGCAGAAGAAGCGCTAGCGATCGACGTGGAGGCCGGCGCTCTCGTCGAACCGAGAGCGCCTTCCTGCTGCCTGATGCGCCGAACCTGTCTTCGCCGCTCGGCTCACGAGAACTCGACGACTCGCTTCTTCCGCAGCTCGACGACCAGCTTGGTGAGGGCCAGGTCGTCCTGCGGGTACGCGTCGAGGATGTACGACCAGGTCCGGCCCTCGGCGAGGTCTTGCACGACGTCGAGCTGCTCGCGCGGCAGCGTGTGCCAGCGGACGGGCGACGGCTGGATCAGCGCCACCTCGGCGCCGTACGTCGGCACGGGTGTCTTTTCGGCCAGGTGGAGGATCTCGTCCTGCTGGCGGGCCGACTCCATCAGGATGTGCTCGATCGCCGAGCGGATCTCCTGCGCCGGTGCGTGCTCCGGGGCCGCGTTCTCGAGCGCGAACGTCCCGCGCTTCCACGCCAGCATCCGCATCAGCGCCTTCTCGGGCAGCAGCGCCGCGGCGCTCTTGTCGATCGTCGCCGAGAACGCGTGGCCGTCGCGCAGGTGCACCCGACCGGTCTGGACGGTGTCGAGGTTGCGCACGTTGAGGGTCCCGGTCTTGCGGCTGGCCGCCAGCCACTGCAGCACGTCGACCAGCGGGATCTCCTCGATGCTCCCCGTCATCGAGCGGTTGGAGAAGTCGACCGTCGTCGGCGTGCGGTGCTTCTTCTCGCCGGCGCGCGGGGCGGCGCCGACCTGGCTCGGCTTGGCGACCACCACGCTCATGAGGCTGCCGCCGATGGAGATGCGGTCGCCGGCGCGGAGGCAGTGGCGCTGGACGGCGCCGCCGTTGACGTGCACCCCGTTGCGCGAGCCGAGATCGCGGACCCACACGCGCTGGCGTTCGGCGAAGAAGCGGGCGTGCTTGCGGCTCACGGCGTCGTCGGCGAGCACGAGGTCCGATTCGCTGCTGCGGCCGACGATGTAGTGGTCCTTGTCGGCGTCCAGGGGAAACTCTTCGCCCTTGTACTTGCCCGTCAGGAACTTGAGGACGTGAATTTCCGCACTCATGAGCGCACCCTCGAGCATAGGTTTGGAGCCACACCCGCGTCAACGCTGTGCGGTGGCGGATGAGGGAGATCAGGACGCGGGGTCGGGGCGCAAAACCCGTGACGGCGCACACGGGTGGGCGCTCCCGCGATCGTGCTGCGCGGCGCTGCTCGGCCGCAGCGGCGTCGCCAGCGCCCATGCGTGGCCGCGCCTACCAATAAACGCTAGGCTTTGGCGTCAACCCTCAGCCTCTTCACGAGGTGGAGTCACGGTCATGAACAAGCGTCCCTGGATCGGCCCCGTGAGCGCACTGGCGCTCGTGCTTTCGTTCGCTGGCGGTTGCACGCGGAGCGTGGGGGCTGGGGTGGTCCATCCCGACGAGATCCCGCGGACCGTGGCGGCCGCGCCGGCGGCCTACGAGACGGTTTACGTGCAGAGCCAGGCGTACGCCACCCCGACCGGGGCGCCGCAGGCCAACGGTTACGCGATTCCGGGCGAGGCGCCGGTCGACCCCGAGGCGCAGACCCAGGCCAACATCGCCAACCCGCCGGGCCTGGTCGGCACCGAGACGCTGAGCGACGGGCAGCAGGTCCAGGTCGTGACGTACGTGCACACGTACCCCGAGGCGATCGAGACCTACCCGCGGGTGTGGTGGTCCGATCGTTGGTACTACAACATCAACGGCAACTTCGTTTACTACAGCCCGTACTACAGCAACTGGGTGTACTACTGGGGCCCGCCGTCGCCGCTGGTGTACGCGTGGAACTACTACTACCCGTGGGTCCCGTACTCGTACGGCTGGGGCTTCTACGGCAACGGCTGGTACTGGGGCGGGCCGGGCTACTGGGGCTACCACGCGTGGGGCCGGCCGCCGTCGTACTACTACAACTACTACCCGCACGACCCGGGCTCGGTGCGGCACACGACGCCGAGCACCGGCGGGCCGACGGGCGGCACGCGGCACTCGATGAACGCGTCGCAGGGCGGGCCGACGGGCAACCAGGGCTTCGGCGACAAGCTCGGCCGTCCGAACGGCAACAACGGCGGCATGGCCCCGGGGGCAGGTCGACCGACCGATCTCTCGGCCGGTCCGCAGGCCGGCGGCATGGGTGCGGGCGCCAGCGGGCCGCGCGGGCTGGCTGCGGCGCCCGAGGGCGGTCGCGGCGGCCTCGGCCCGGGCGGTCAGGCGGGGGGTCCCGCCAACCTCGCGGCTCCGAACACGCGCCCGAGTCAGCTGCCCCAAGGGCCAGGTTCGTGGACCGCCAGCGGCACGCGCACGGTCACCGGCTCGAGCGCGAGCTACCCGAACATGCCGATGTCGAGCGGGGCTCGCCCCGGCGGCGAGGCTGGCGGACGCGGCTACGCGGCTCCGGGGGCCGGCGGTCTTTCGGCCGGCGGCTCCAAGGCCACCGGCGGCATGAACGCGACCTACCGCCCGACCTACGCGCCTCCGGGCACGAGCGGCGGCGGCGAGCGCGGGACGATGGCGGCCGGCGCGGCGCGGCCGAGCAGCGGCGGCGGGTTCGCGTCGTCGCAAGCGACCTACGTGCCTGCCACCTCCGGCTCACGCGGCGGGCCGCGCAGCGCGACGAGCTCGTTCGGTGACAGCGGCGGCGGTTGGGGCGGCGCGCGCGGGACGGGCTCGACCTTCAGCGGCGGCAGCCGTGGCGGGTTCAGCGGCGGCTCGAGCGGCGGGTTCAACGGCGGCGGCGGCAGCGGCTTCGGCGGCAGTCGCGGCGGCTTCAGCAGCGGCGGCGGTGGCGGCGGCGGCTTCAGCGGCGGAGGCGGCGGCGGCGGCGGTGGCTTCAGCGGCGGAGGCGGCGGAGGCGGCGGCGGCCGTGGTGGCGGCGGAGGCTTCAGCGGCGGCGGCGGTCGCGGCCGCTGATCGTCGACCCTCGACCGGACGATGCCACGAAGACCCGCTCTCCCCGAGGGCGGGTCTCGTCGCGTCGGGGGCATGCCCCGGGCGAGATGTCCCAAGGGACATGTCGATCGCTAGACAAGAGCGGCCTGAGCAGTGCCAGGTCGGGCAATCAAATGTCCCAGGGGACAGGTCGGCTTGAGCGCGCGGGTCGGCTTTGTTAAACCTTTAGAGTGCTGATCATCGAGCCCGTCCCGTGTCTGCGCGACAACTACGCGTACCTGCTGCGCGATGCCGACTCGAGCGACGTCTGGCTGGTCGATCCATCGGAGGCCGGGCCGCCGGCGCGGGCGATCGCGGCGGCGGGCGGGCGGCTGAGGGGGATCCTCGCAACCCATCACCATCACGATCACGTCGGTGGCATCGACGAGCTCGTGGGCGACGACGCTGACGTGTGGGTCGCCGGGCACGCCAGTGATCGCGGACGGATCCCCCGTCAGACCGTGTTCGCCGACGCGGCGATCGATGCATGGCTGGACAGCGGCCTCGTGCTCGCGGGGCGGCGCTTGCTGGGGCTGCACATCCCCGGGCACACCAGCGGCGCGATCGCCTGGCGGCTGGTCGGCGAGGGTGGCGAGCCCGACGACGTGTTCACCGGCGACACCCTGTTCGCGGCCGGTTGTGGTCGCCTGTTCGAAGGGACACCCGCGCAGATGCACCGGAGCCTGCAGCAGCTGACTTCGCTGGGCGGCTCGACGCGGCTGTGGTTCGGCCACGAGTACACGGCGGGCAACTTGCGCTTCGCGGCGGTGGTCGAGCCCGACAACCGGGCGATCGCCGAGCGAGCGGCGGCGCTGCCGAGCCGCACCACGCCGACCACCGAGGCCGACGAGCGGGCGACCAACCCGTTCGTCCGCGCGAGCTCGGTCGAGGAGCTGGCGGCGCGTCGCAAAGCGAAGGACGAGTTCCGCGGCTGAGCCTGCGGGTCGCTCGCTCACGCTGCGGTGCGAGGCTGACTGCGGCTGAGCCTGTCGGCGAATCGGGATCTGCTCACCGTACGCCGCGGCTTTGTCGCCGGCTCAGGGAGCACTCGGCGGCGGGCGGGTCACGTCATCTCGCAGCGAACCAATAAAAAGCGCCCCGAACACCCGTTCTCTCGCTACCGTTGCTACCTTCCGGTCCTGGCGGGGTTTACGAGAGAGCCGTCGCTCGGGGCATAAGTACCGGTTGTTGAGGCCGGTGCGGAGAGGGAGGGATTCGAACCCTCGGTGGGTTGCCCCACACAAGATTTCCAATCTTGCACCTTAGACCACTCGGACACCTCTCCGGGTGTTCTGGTTTGCTGTGTGGGGCTTCTTCTCGGAGGAAAACTTGCGGAGAGGGTGGGATTCGAACCCACGGTGACTTTCGCCACACCAGATTTCGAGTCTGGCACCTTCGACCACTCGGACACCTCTCCAGGTGGCGGGGCGCGGACATTACCAGAATTTTTAAAGAGGTCCAGCCCTTGGGCGCGGCGAGCGGGGCGCTTCGGCGGGGTCCGGGTGAGACGGTGCGTGAGGAACGGCGCATGTCCGGGGGCGGCGCCTGGGCGAGGAGCACGCACACTCCAGATCGGCCATGAACCGCCTCGCGCAATCCAAGAGCCCCTACCTCCGGCAGCACGCGGAAAACCCGGTCGACTGGTACCCGTGGGGCGACGAGGCCCTCGAGCGCGCCCGCCGCGAGGACCGGCCCATCTTGCTGTCGGTCGGCTACAGCGCCTGCCACTGGTGCCACGTCATGGCCCACGAGTCCTTCGAGGACGCCGAGACCGCGGCGCTGATGAACCAGAACTTCATCAACATCAAGGTCGACCGCGAGGAGCGGCCCGACATCGACGAGATCTACCAAAAGGTCGTGCTGCTCATGGGTCAGGGCGGAGGCTGGCCGCTGACGGTGTTCCTGACCCCGGACCACCGCCCGTTCTACGGCGGGACCTATTTCCCGCCGGTGCCGAGCTACGGACGCCCGAGCTTCCGCCAGCTGCTGCTGGCGCTGACCGACCTGTGGCAGAACCGCCGCGCCGACGTCGAGGGCCAGGCCGAGCAGCTGCTCGAGGGCATCCGCGAGCTGTCCGCCGGCGGCCAGGATGGCGACGGCGCGCTCGTCGGGCCCGGGCCGCTCAAGGCCGCGGCCACCGATCTGCTGTCCCGCATCGACCCCGAGTGGGGCGGGTTCGGTCGCCAGCCCAAGTTCCCCAACGCGACCTGCCTCGAAGTCCTCATGCTTCAAAACAGGGTCGATGGGACAGGTTCGGACGAGCTGCTGCTGACGCTCGAGAAGATGTGGCGCGGCGGGATCTACGACCACCTGCGCGGCGGCTTCGCCCGCTACGCCGTCGACCGCGAGTGGCTGGTGCCGCACTTCGAGAAGATGCTCTACGACAACGCCCTGCTGCTCGGGCTGTACGCCGACGCCAGCCTGCGCTGGCCCGAGCACGGCTACCTGCGCCGGGTCGTGCGCGAGACGGTCACCTACCTCGAGGCCGACATGCGCGGGCCCGCGGGGACCTTCTACGCCGCCACCGACGCCGACAGCGAGGGCGTCGAGGGCAAGTATTTCTGCTGGACGCCGGCACAGCTCGAGGAGGTGCTCGGCAGCCGCGACGACGCCGCGCTGTTCGCCGCGGTCTACGGCGTCGACCCACGCGGCAACTTCGAGCACGGCATGTCGATCCTTCACCTCGCCCAGCCGCTCGCGCCCACCGCCGGCGCGCTCGGCATGACCGAGGCCGCGCTCGAGGCCCGCCTCGCGCCGCTGCGGGCCAGGCTGCTGGCGTCGCGTTACCAGCGGGTCCCGCCGCTGCGCGACGACAAGATCCTCACCGCCTGGAACGGCCTCCTGATCTCCGGCCTCGTGCGCGCCGCGGCGGCCGCCGAGCAGTGGGGCGAGCCGGAGCTGCGCGCCCACTGGCTCGCACTGGCGACCGCGGCCGCGCGGCGACTGCTCGACGCCCACATCGGCGCCCACGGCGAGGTCATGCGCGTCGACACCGACGGCGTGGTGCACACGCGCGGCTACCTCGAGGACCTGGCGTTCCTGGCCCGCGCCTGCCTCGACCTCCACGAGGCCACGCTCGACCTCGCCTGGCAGCAGGCCGCCGCCGTGCTGGCCCGCTACGCGCTGGCGCACCACGCGGTGTCCGGGGGCGTCGGCTTCTACGTCACCGCCGACGACGCCGAGCGGCTGATCGAGCGCACCGAGTCGCAGCACGATTCGGCGATCCCGAGCGGCCTCGGGCCGATGGTCGAGGTGCTGCTGCGCCTCGATCTCGCCGGCGTCGCCCCGGCGGGAGCGCGCGCGGCCGCGGAGGCGTGCCTGCAGCGACAGGGCGCCGCGGTCCGCCAGCCGTTCGCGTTCGCCAGCCTGATCGCCGCCGCGCAGTTCGCGGCCCCCGAGGCCGCCCATGTCACCCTGCGCGGCGCCTCGCCCGAGGCCGTCGCCGGGCTGGCGCGCACCGTCGCCGCGGCGCGACCGGCCATGCGCGCGCGCCTGGCCGTGAGCTTCGAAGCGGCCGAGGGCCCGCCGGCGGCGCTGGTCTGCCGGGCCCAGGTCTGCAGCACCCCGATCGGCCAGCCGGACGCGCTGCGGGCGGCGCTGCTCGGCGAGGCTTCGCGGTAGACTCGGGCGGCGCGATGCCCTACGTCGAGTACGCCTGCGAAGGCCGCCTGCTGTTCCGCACCGAGACCACCGAGGACGTGCAGTTCGTCCCGCGGATCCACGAGGTCGTCGTCATCGACGACGTGCCGTACCAGGTCGTCGACGTCGAGTACTGGGCCCGCCGGCTCGGCTCGACCGACCGCCGCCTGGTCTGCCCCACCGTCTACGTCGTGCCGATCGCCGGCGTCGAGTGGGAGCAGCGGCTCGAGCGCCGGGTCCCGCGCAACAAGGACGGCAAGCCGCCCACGCGCTACTGACCTTTCGGGCATGTTTAAAGGGACATGTGCCGACGGGCATGCCCCGAAGAGCATGCCCGTGAGCACATGTCCCGAAGGACCAGAGATCGAACTAGCGGAGGAGGAGGGATTCGAACCCTCGGTGCCCTTGCGGACACGGCGGATTTCAAGTCCGCTGCCTTAGACCGCTCGGCCACTCCTCCGGCGGGGCCGCGAGTATCGACAAGCCGGGCCCGCGCGTAAAGCCCTCACGGCGCCCGGGCCACGCGGGCCAGCGCGCGCTCCGCTTCGCGCCGGCCGGGGGCGGTCGCGGGCGCCAGGCGCAGGAATTCCTCGTACGCCGTGCGGCTGGTGGCGACGTCGCCGTGGGCCTCGGCGGCGCGGGCCAGCCACAGGTGCGCGTCGGGCAGCCAGGCCGTGCCCGGCGCGGCGGCCTGGACCGCCCGGCCCAGGCTGACCGCCGCCTCGGCGTCGAGCTGCAGGTCGTGCTCGCTGCGACCGAGCCAGTAGTGCGCCTCGGTGAGGCCCGGCTCGAGCGTCACGGCGCGCTGGAGCTGGCGGCGGGCCTCCTCGAAATTTTCGCGCTCGTAGTGCGCCTGCCCCAGCGCCATGAACGCGGCCGGGAACGCCTCCGTCGCCCGAGTTACCGCGCTGAGCTCGGTCACCGCCTCCTGGGCGCGCCCGAGCTGCAAGAGCGCGCGACCGTACAGGAATCCGGCCTCGTGCAGCGTCGGCGCCAGCTGGTGCGCGCGGCGGAACGCCGGCAGCGCGTCCTGCAGGCGACCGCTGCGCTCGGCGATCTTGCCCGCCATGAGCTCCACGTCGGGGTTGGGCCCCCCGGGCCGGCTGAGCCGCAGCTCGGCCTGCGCCAGCCCCGGCTCGCCGCGCGCCAGCAGCACCTTCGACTTCAGCAGGTGGCCCTCCCACGAGTCCGGCGAGCGCAGCAAGATCTGGTCGGCCAGCGACTCCGCCGCCTCGACCGCGTCCTGCGCCAGCCGCAGGCGCGCGATCGCCAGCACCACCTCGTCCGGCGCCCGCACGTCGCTCAGGTGCGGCTGCACCAGCGCCTCGAGCGCGCGCAGCTCACCTGACCGAAGGTACAGGCGGCTCAGCGGCCCGATCAGCCCCGCGAATCCGCCCGTGCGCTCGTGCACCGCCAGCAGGTCGACTCGCCCGGCGTCCGATCGCGGAGTCTCGAGCACCAGCACCCCGCGGCGCAGCTGGGCCGCGTTGTCGTCGGGGTCGAGCGCCAGCGCCCGGTCGAGCGTCTCCATCGCCGCGTCGCGGTTGCCGAGAGTGGCCAGCGCCCCGGCCCGCGCCAGCGCCAGCGCCCGCAGGTCGGCTCGCGCGCTCTCGGTAGGATCGCGGCTGTGCTCCGAGTACAGCCGCTCCAGCCGGCCCAGCGCCTCCTCGCACGGCCGCAGGCGGGCGTACTCGACGGCCGCGCGCACGTGTGCCGGCTTGCTCGCGGCCGCCGCTTGGAAGTGCTCGACCGCCTCCTCGACATCGCCGCGCAGCAGCGCCAGCCGGCCGCGCAAAAACATCGACTCGATCAGCGTCGACTTCTCGGCCGCCAGCTTCTCGATCGCCTTGAGCGCCCCGCCCTCGTTGCTGGCTCGCAGCGCCAGCTCGGCTTGCAGGATCGACGCCTCGAGGTCGTCGGGCGCGTCGCGCAGCCGCGCCGTCAGCCCTTGCTGCGCGCGCGCCAGCTCGTCCGCCTCGATCAGCACCCGCAGCGACGCGTGCACGACCTCCGGATCGCGCGGCGCCAGCTTGATCGCCTCGTCGGCCCAGTACACGCTGCGCGACACCTCGACCGACGCCGCCGCCACGCGAGCGTGACGCACCAGCACGTGCGCCTGATGCCGGTCGCTCACCCCTGGCTCGCGGACCAGCGCCTCGAGCCGCTTGCGCGCCTCCGCCAGCCGGCCGCGGGCGATCAGCGCGTCGACCAACAACAGCTCGAGCGCCGGGCGGTGCTGGCGATCGGTCGCGTCGCGCAGCGGCTCGAGCGAAGCTCGCCGGTCCTTCGCGAGATCGGTAGCGAACGACAGCCAGCGGGCCGCCTGATCTCCTGGCCGCAAGGACATCGCCTCCGCGGCATCCTCGGCCGCGGTTTTGAAGTCACCGGCGGCCAGCGCCAGCAGCCCGCGGTACAGCGTCACTCCCGGCTCCGCGCCCGAGGCCAGCATCCCTCGCGCAGTTGCTCGCTCGCCGTCGGCGAGCGCCGCGAGGGCCTGGATCCGCTCGGCGCGGAAGTTCTCGCGCTGGACCGTCGCCGTCAGCCACGTCTTCGCCTGGGCCGCGCGCACCGGATCTGGCCCGTAGCGCAGGTGGATCCGCAGCGCCGCCTCGGCGCGTCCGAGCGGGTCCTCCGTCTGCTCCGCCACGGCCATCGCCGTCAGGTAGCTGTCCATCGTGTCGTCGTCGAACAGCGCTGCCAGCCGCTCGTCGCGCTCGCGCCGGGCCGTCGCGTCCGCCGGCACCTTGGCCGCGTACGCCCCGACCACCAGCGACGTCTCCTGCGCCCGCCCGTAATAGAACCCGAAGCTGCCGACCAGCGCCACGAACAGCCCGATCAGGCCCGCGTAGGCCAGCGCACCCGGCTCGGGCGGCGGCGGCGTCAGCACCACCGTCGGCCGGCGCGACTGCAGCTGCGGCCGCGGCGGGGGCGGCGGCGCGTCGGGTTGCGTCGGCAGCTCGCGCGTCTCCGCCTTGATGTCCGCGAGGTCGACCTCGACGTCGTCCGACCGCGAGAGCACCCGCGCCGTCACCGTCGACATCTCGCTGAGGTGCGGCAGGTCGAGCTCCGCGCTGTTCTCGAGGTCGCGGGAGTCGATCGTCGTCGGCAGCGTGCGCGGTGGGGTCGTGATCTTCGGCAGCGTGAACGGCCGCGTCGTCGACACCGGCGCCGGCAGGTCGTCCTCGCCGCTGCTCGACTCCGGTGACGGTTGTGACGGCGGCCGCGACGACGCTGCGCCTGGCGCGTCGCTGTTGCGCTCGCTCCCCGGCCGGTCGCCCACCAGCGTCGGCGGCACGAAGAACCCCGTCACCGGCGCCTGCGGCTTGCGGATGCTCCCCAGCGGCGTCCCCGGCAGCGGCAGCGTCGTCAGCCGCGGCAAGATCACCCGACCCGGCTCTTCCGGCGGCGCCTGCGTCGGCGTCCCGCAATTCGGGCAGCGCTCGAACGGCAGCCCCGCCTCGAACACGAACGCGCACTTGCGGCACGCGGGCGAGTTCGGCGGCAGGGCGGGCGAATCGGCCATCGGCGACGCGCAAGATAACACGCCGTCGCCGCGCCCGATCGGCGCCAGGACGGCCTGGAGACCGTCCGCCAGCGCGCGAGGTTTGTTTCAGGGCCCATGGGGCCGCGCACGTCCCGTCGGCCTCGGCGAGACCTCGGACCCTGCTCGGCGCATCGACCCGCGACCGCGTCACACGCAAGGCGAAGCGCACCGCAGCGCCCTGCGCAGCCGCGTCTCCACCGGCCCGCGCGACCCTCGACTGGCGAGGCCCTCGAGCGGCGCGCGGCTCTCCATCACACTAGATCTTTGCTCGCCGGGCTCCTCACGGCCACGCGAATCACGGCCGTGCCGGATCGCCAGCCGCCCGCGCCTACCCTAAACTCCGCGCGATGCTCCTGCGCGATCCCGTGCACGGCCTGATCTCCTTCAGCGGCGCCACCGCCCGCCTCGCCACGCGCCTCCTCGACTGCGCCGAGGTCCAGCGTTTGCGGCGGATCCGCGCCCTCGGCCTCGCCGCCCTCGCCTTTCCTGGCGGCGAGCACTCGCGCTTCGCCCACGCCGTCGGCGCTGCCCACGTCATGCAGCGTTACCTCGATCGCGTGCGCACCCTCGCCCAGGAGCTCCCGCCGCACGATCGCATCGATGACTTCTGGGCCCACGTCGCCCTCGCTGCTGCCCTCCTCCACGACCTCGGCCACGGCCCGCTCAGTCACACCTTCGAGGCCGTGCTCCCTGGCGCCCCGCGCCACGAAGTGTGGACCTCGCGGATCCTCCTCGACCCCGACACCCAGGTCCACCGCGTCCTCGCCGAGCTCGACCCGACCGCGCCCGCGCTCGTCGAGCGCCTCATCCATGGTCAGGGCCCGATCGGTCACCTCGCGCGCGCCGTCTCCGGCACCTTCGACGTCGATCGCTGCGACTACCTCATGCGCGACAGCTACATGACCGGCGTGCGCTACGGCCTCCTCGACGTCGACTGGTTGCTCGCCTCGCTGCGGCTCTACGTCCCCGAGGGCTCGACCTCTGCGCGGCTCGCCGTCGACGGCGAGAAGGGCCTCACCGCCGTCGAGGGCTTCTTCCTCGCCCGCCTCTACATGTACCGCCAGGTCTACCTGCACAAGGCCGCGCGCGCCGCCGAGATGATGATCCGGGCCCTGTTCCGCCGCCTGTGCGAGCTCGGCCCCGAGCCTGGCACCCCGCCGGTCCTCGAGGATCTCTTGCGCGGCCGCCCCGTCGACATCCACAGCTACCTCCGCCTCGACGACCACGCCCTCGCCGAGGCTCTCGCCGCCTACGCTCGCAGCGCCGACCCTGTCCTGCGCGAGCTCGCCGACGGCCTCGTCGGCCGGCACCTTTTTAAAACCTTGCGGCTCGCGCCGCACGTCGACTCTGCCGCCGCCGAGGCCCGGCTCGCCGAAGTCCTCGCCGCCGAGGGCGTCGCCCCCGCGTACCTCGGCGCCATCGACCGCGTCGAGATCGACGCCTACACCGACGACGAGGCGCTCATGGTCCTGCGCAGCGGCGGCCGCGTCCAGCGCCTGCTCGACGCCTCTCCGCTGCTCCGCGGCCTCGCCCGCGAGCGCTTCGTCCACCACCGCGCCGTCTTCCCCCCGGCCCTGCGCGCCCGCGTCTCGGCTGCCCTTGCGGACATGACCTGAAGACCCTGTCCTGAAGGCCCTGTCCTTCAAGACCTTCTCTATCGGCCATGTCCTTGCGACCCTGTACCAGAGAGCATGCTCTCTCAGACATGTCCTTTCAACCCTGTCCTTTGAGGCAATGAGCATTTCGCCCCTTCGATCTCGGCGACGAGCACTGCCTCTGAGCTGACCATCACCTCCATGCCGGCCGAGACATCGCCCTGACTCTCGCCCCTCGCGCAGGCCCAGTCCCGCCGCCGCCCTCACCGCCACCTCCTCACCGGCCCCTCCCATGTCCTTGCGCAAGAGCTCCCGTCCGCGCTGCCCCGTCTGCGGCCTTCACCTCGAGCGGTGCCTGTGCGCCGAGCTCCCGGTGCTCGACCTGCCGACTCGCTTTGTCCTCGTCCAGCACAACCGCGAGCGCTACAAGCCGACCAGCACCGGCCGGGCCGCCGCGGCCGTCCTGCGCGCTCCCATCCTTCACTACGGCGCCCAGGACGTCGCCATGGAGACTGGCCCGCTCACCGAGCCCGACCTCGACTACGTCGTGCTCTTCCCCGCCGAGGACGCCCAGGTCGCCGGTCCCGAGCTCCTGCAAACCGCCCCCGGCCGTCAGCGCTGCGTCGTCATCCTCGACGGCACCTGGCACCAGTGCTCACGCATGGCCCGGCGCGCCGCCCACGTCGCCGAATTTCCGAAGGTGTCCCTTCCGCCAGGTGGCCCCTCGCGCTGGGGCATCCGCCACGCCCCGCGCCCCGAGGCCGTCTGCACCTTCGAGGCCGCCACCCGCCTCGTCGAGGTCCTCCACGGCCCCGAAGTCGCCCGCCCGATGGAGCGCTTCTTCCTCGAGCTGACCGCCCGCATGCACGCCCAGCGCGGCTCCCTCCCGCCGGGCCACGACGACGACGACTGAACGAGCTTCGTCGCTCACCGCTCGCGCGAGCCCGTCATTCGCCGCCGTGCGAGCGCAACGCCGCCAGCGCGTCCCAGTCCGGCTCTCCGGGCCGCAGCCGCGGCACCGGCACCGGCTTGCCATCCCGGCCGCGGACCACGTCGACCCCCACGTGCTCCCGGACCGCTTTGCGCGACCCGCTGCGGGCCTCTGCCGACAACCGCGCCACGTACACCCCCGAGCGCTCGCCGTCGCGGATCGAGTAGCTGATGAGCCCTTCCTCGTGGCCCCACCGCATATCGAGCGAGAGGGCGAACACGTGGCGATCGACGAGCCGCTCCTGGCCCGTCGCCAGATCGATCACCACCAGATCGCCGAGCCAGTCGGCGCCAATGCCGACCGGACCGAGCATGCGTTCGTCCGACAGCCGCCCCAAGAATTCGTTCGCGCGGCTCGCGAGCTGCTCCGGCGCGCCTTCGAACGGCACCCGCCAGAGCGGCCCCTCGTCGCGCTTTCTGCCCTCGATGCAGCACCCCTTGGCCTCGAACAGGACCAGGCCGTCGTCCTCGATCCACTTGATGCGCCCCTGCTTCTCGAACGGCCGCGACGTGCCCGCCTTCAGGTCGGTCAGGGTCAAGGTGCTGTCGGAGAGCGATCCGGTGATCCACCGCTCGTCGTCGATCTTCGCGACGGGCGATACGTCCCCCGGTACGTCGACGAAGTCGAGATTGGGGAGGAAGAAGATCCGCTGGGTCTCCGAGAAGCCGAAGCCGAGCTGAACGATCCCCGCGCCGGCCTGGCTCAGCGGGAACAGGCTCAGCCTCAGCCACGACCGGGCCAGCAGCGCGTCGACATCGGTCGTCAGGTCGCGCAGGAAGATGTCGCCCTCCGGAGCCTCGGGATCGCCGTTGGTGACGGTCGCGTCTTGCCAGAGCAGCCAGCGCCCGTCGCGGGAAGTCTCCACCTCGCGCACGTCCGGCACCAGCGGCGCCACCGAGCGGTCGGCCAGGTCGATGCGCATCAGCGTGCCCTCGTCGTCGAGCGCCAGCACGAAATCGTCGAACGTGCGGATCGAGCTGGCGACGATGCCGGTGCCGCCGCGGCCCGTCGAGGTGATACGCACATCGTCGAGCAGCACGACCGGCTCCGACGTCTGGGTGAGCGGGTCGTCGGGGTAGGGGCTCAGCATCAGCGCCCCGAAGTCCTCGTCGTGCGGGACGACCGAGAGCATCCCGTGGTCGGTCCAGCGCAGCGCACAGCCGAACGCCTCCGGGTCGCCAGCGAACACCACGTGCGGCTCGCGCTCCCCGAGCGGATCGAGGAGCAAGACCTCCGCGGTCTCCTCGTCGCAACCGAAGAGCAGCTCCGGCCAGCGGTCGACGGTGAAGATCATCCCGATATCTCGCGCCAGCATCACCGGCGACTCGCCGCACAGCCCGGTCGACCACACCTCGGGGTCGCTCGTATCCGGGAAGTAGTCATCCTCGTCGCCGGGCGCGATCCGCTCGGTCGAGAACACCAGCCGGTCGCCGATCCGCGTCTGCCAGCCGAAGTTGACCTGACGGTCCGGCTCGAGCGGGAGGATGCGAAACGGTCCTTCCTGGCCGCAAACCTCTTCGAGCTCCTCCTGAGCGACCGGGTCGGGCCCACACCCCACGCCCAGGACGATCGCGCCGATACAGCCGCCGACACCACGCTTCATATCCCGCAAAGATAGACCGCCTCCCGGGCGGACGCACGCGCGCGGCGCCGAAAATTCTCGGGCCGTCCTCAGCGATAGATGCGCGCCTCTTCCTCGTGCAGCGTCAGGTACGTAAAGACCGTCCAGTCGGCTGCCACCAGCCCCGTGACCACGCGGCAGGCCACCACGGTCCCCGACAGCGCCCGCGTCGGCCGGACCATCGGCGACATCTCGAGCACGCGCGGCGAGCTCGGACCGAGGTGGTCGCGAGCTTCCTGCTTGAACAACCACTCCGGCGCATACTCGATTCCCGTGTCGAGGTCGCGGATGAGCGGCATGTCGAGCTGCTCGCTGAACTCCACGCTGAAGAAGCCCGTGTCGCGCTCGAAGAACTGCAGCTCCACCCGGTGGCCGATGGGGATCGGCGCAGCATGGTGGAATACGTAGACGACCGGCTCGGTCCCCATCCGCGATCCTCTTATCAGAGCCGCGGCGCCGCGTCGACGAGCGCCCGGGTGGCCGCGGCCTGCGGGGCGGTCAGCACCGAAGTCACCGGGCCGGACTCGACCGGGCGGCCGCCCGCGAGCACCAGCACGTCCTCCACCGTACCTGGCAGAAAGGACAGGTCGTGGCTGATCATCACCAGCCCGATCGACGCGGTCCGTAGCGAGCGCAGCAGGTCGACGATGGTCCAGGCGACCGGGCGGTCGAGCGCGCTCGTGATCTCGTCGACGATCAGCAGCTCCGGCTCCGCGGCCAGCGCCCGCGCGATCGCGGCCCGCTGCCGCTGCCCGCCGCTGAGCGCCCCCGGCACCCGGCCGAGCAGCTCGGGCCCCAGCGCCACGCGCTCCATCAGCGCCGCCGCTCGCGGATCGTCCCGACCATAACGATCGCGCCCCGCCAGCAGCCGCGCCTCGTCGATGCTGCGCCGGATCGTCAGGTTGGGGTCGAGCGCCGTCGCCGGGTCCTGCCACACCAGCTGCACCCGCGCCCGCAGCTCCGCCCACGCCGCCCGCGGCGACCCGACCAGCTCGCGCCCCGCCAGCCGCAGCGAGCCCGCGAGCTCCGGCTCGAGCCCGACCAGCGCCCGCGCCAGCGTCGACTTCCCCGAGCCCGAGCGACCGATCACCGCCAACCCCGTGCTCCGCCCGAGCTCGAGGTCCACCCCGCGCAGCCGCTCGCCGACCGTCAGCCCGCGTCCGACAAGCATGTCCTCGTGGACATGCCCTGATGAACCTGTCTCTAGAGACATGTTCATAGGGTCATCCTCGCCGCGCCGCCGCCAACACCATCGCCGCCGTGGTCGGCTCGGGCGGCGCCGCTAGCAGCTCGGCCAGCGGTCCGCGAGCGACCATGCGCCCGCCGTCCAGCACGATCGCGCGCGCGCAGCAGCGGACCACGCGGGCCAGGTCGTGCGACACCAGCACCAGCGCCACCTGCTCGGCTGCGCAGCGCCGCACCAGCAGCTCGACCAGCTCGGCCTGGCTCACGCAGTCGAGCGCCGCCATCGGCTCGTCGGCCAGCAGCAACGCGGGGCGGCAGGCCAGCGCCAGCGCCAGGGCCACGCGCTGCGCCTGCCCGCCGCTCAGCGCGTGCGGGTGGCGATCCGCGAACTCCGCCGCGAGCCCCACCTCTTCGAGGCGCTCATTTGGACGCCCGTCCGTGTCGTGCAGCGCACAGACCTCGCGCAGCTGCGCGCCGACGGTGCGCATCGGGTCGAGGCTCGCCGCCGCGGCCTGGGGCACCAGCGCCAGCCCGCGCCCGCGCAGCTGCGCCAGCGCGTCGCGATCGGCGAGCGACACCTCGCGGCCCTCCCACTGCAACCTCCCCGTCACCTTCGCCTCGCTCGGCGCCAGCCCCAGGAGACAGCGCAGCACCAGGCTCTTGCCGGCCCCGGACGGCCCGAGCACCGCCAGCGCCTCGCCGTGATCGATCGAGAAGCACACCCCTGCGAGCAGCGTTCGCCCGGCGATCGTGCAGCCGAGGTCGTCGACCCGCATCACGCCCAGCGTAACGCGCACGCGGCCGGCTGTCCGATGTGACAGCCAAGAAACGCGTGAGAATACAAGTCACTCCCCGAGGCGATGTCACAGAGATGGAACATTCGCGACATCGGGCTGCAAAGCCTGTTCGTCATAAACCTCCGCGTCCCGATGTTCAACGGCTTCGACCCCGCGACCCGCGATCAGGTGTTCGTACGCCGGAACAAGCGGGCGATCGTCCTGGCCCTGTTCGGCCATATGTTGGTGATCGGCACCTGGGCCTGGCGTGACCGCCTGCACGAGCCCGAGGTCGCCGTCCTCCTCGAGCCCGAGATCAAGGACTTCGCCGTCGACGAGCAGCCCGAGCCGGAGGTGGAAGAAGAGCCGCCCCCGCCTCCGCCGCCTGACGTGCCGAAGCCCCAGCCGCAGGCCAAGCCCAAGCCCAAGCCCAAGCTCGACCCGCCGAAGGTCATCCCCGTGGGACCGCCGCCCGAGCAGGCCGCGCCCAGCAGCGACAAGAACTTCGGGACAGGTCAGCCCGGCCAGGGCAGCGGCCCGCCGAAGCAGGCCGACAAGCCCGCGCCGCCGAAGAAGCCCGACCCGCCGAAGCCGGCCCCACCGCCGAAGAAGGTCGAGGAGCCGATCGATCCGACCAAGCCGGTCGACCGGCCCGAGCGGGCCAGCGTGCCGACCCCCGACGCCGGCAACAAGATGCCCGACTACCCGGGCGAGCTGCGCGACGGCGGCATCGAGGGCGAGGTCGTGCTCAAGCTGCACGTCCATCGCGACGGCACGGTCAAGGGCGCCAAGATCTTGCGGGCCACCAACACGGCCTCCGGCGACGAAGAGAAGACCCAAGCCGAGAAGCTGTTCAAGGCCGCCGTCATCGGCGTCGTCAAGGGGTGGAAGTACACCCCGTCCAAGCTCGACGGCGAGCCGATCTCGGTTTGGATCATCGTCAACTTCCCCTTCAAGCTCACCGGCGGCGGATGACGCGCGCGAGCAGCAACCCTGAGAGGACCTGAGTCATGGAGATGTCACTGTTCGAGATCTGGGGAAGCATGAGCCTCCTCTCCCGCTTGGTGGCGATCTCGCTGCTGGGCATGGGTGTGGCCAGCTTCGCGGTCATCATCGAGCGCGCCTGGGTCTTGCGTCGCACCGACCGCGAGTCGATGGAGTTCGCCAGCAAGTCGCGCTCGCAGTTCGCCGACGGCGACATCGCCGGCGTGCTCGAGCTGGCCCGCCGCTTCACCCGCAACCCGCTCGCGCGCCTCACCGCCATCGGCGTGCAGACCTTCCAGGCCAACGAGCGCAAGGACGGCGGCCCGACCGCGGCCGCCGAGCTGACCCGCCGCGAGCTCGCGCGCAAGCTCGAGCTCTACAGCGCCGAGGGTCGCCGCGGCATGGGCATGCTCGCCTCGATCGGCTCGACCGCTCCGTTCATCGGCCTGTTCGGCACCGTCATCGGCATCATCGTCGCCTTCCAGGGCATCGCCTCCGCCGGCGGTGGTGGCATCGCGGCGGTCTCCGCCGGCATCGCCGAGGCGCTGATCGTCACCGCGGTCGGCCTCATCGTCGCCATCACCTCGGTGCTGTTCTTCAACTACCTGTCGGGCCGCTTCGACCGCCTCGACATGCAGATGCAGCACGCCGCCGGCGAGCTGATCGACTATTTGGAGGGCGCCCATGGGCATGGCGGTCGAGACCGGTAAACCCGGTAAAGGGCCGAAGCCCAGCATCAACGTCACCCCGCTGGTCGACGTCGTCCTCGTGCTGCTGATCATCTTCATGCTCATCATCCCGAACATGCAGGATGACAAGCCGATCGAGCTGATAAGCGTCATGTTCCCGGACAAGGACGCCGAGAGCAAGGAAGAGCCGCTCGTCGTCACGATCGACCGCAACGAGGTCTACACGCTCGAGGAACAGGACATGGCCCGCGAGCAGGCGATCGGCTTCTTGAAGGACGTGTACGCCCGCAGCCCCAAGCGCAAGGTCCTGCTGCGCGGCGACGCCAAGGTCCCGTACAAGGCCGTGCGCACCTTCTTCAAGGACGTGCAGGACATCGGCTTCGGCGGCGTCTCGCTGGCTGTCGGCTCCCAGCGCAAGTGGGACGGCGGCGGGGAGGTCGACTAGCCATGGGAGCCAGCCTCAACACCGGCTTCAAGAAGGCCCGCGTCCAGCCCGAGATGAACGTCACCCCGCTGGTCGACGTCGTCCTCGTGCTGCTCATCATCTTCATGGTCCTCGCGCCCGTGATGGCCAAGAGCTTCTGGGTCCGCCTGCCGCCCAAGGACGACAAGGAAGAGCAGCTCGACCAGGCCAACGACCCCGACAAGCCGCTCGTGCTCAGCGTCGCCGCCGACGGCAAGACCGCGATCAACAAGATCGACGTCGACCGCGCCGAGCTCACCGAGAAGCTCACGCGCATGTTCAACGCGCGCCCCGACAACTCCCTGTACCTCGACGCCGCCGACGACACCGAGTACGGCATGGTGCTCGGCGCCGTCGACCTCGCCCGCGGCGCGCAGGCGTTCCCGATCGTCATCCTCACCTCGAAGCCCGAGTGAAGCCGCCGTGACTTCTTGGTGACACCACAGCCGCCCCCCTTGGGCGGCTGTTTCGTTTCCAGTACAACCCCCGCGCGGCCGACCCGGTCGCATCAACAATCGAGATCTGGATCGCCATGTTCTTGCGACGTTGCAAGAGCCCGGCCCTGCTGACGCTATTGGCAGCGGTCGGAGCTGGAGTCTGTGCGCGTACCGTTCGTGCCGCCGACGGTCCTCGTGATTACGAGGGACCGACCGGCTTTGACGACGACGGCAACGTGATCGAGCAGCCGGCGCCGGGCCAGCAGCCGCCCGCGGACGCGGAGCAGCCGCCCGCGGAGCAGCCGCCCGAGCAGCCTGCCGAGGCGCCGGCCAAGGCCCCGCCCGCCGAGGAAGAGGAGGGCGGCTGCGCCGAGGACGACGGCTTCTGCGTCGAGGACCTCACCAACGACGCCGACGCGCTCAAGAAGGAGATGGCGCCGAAGCAGCAGGTCAAGGTCGCTGGCGACGCCGGCACGATCAAGGGCCGCGTCCTCGACGCCACCAGTGGTTCGCCGCTCATCGGCGTCGGCGTCGCCGTGGTCGGCACCGACTACAAGACCAAGACGGACATCAACGGCGAGTACCAGCTGTCCGTCCCGCCCGGCACCTATCAGGTACGGATCTCCTATGACGCCTACGAGGGCATGACGATCAGCGGCGTCGCCGTCGCCAAGGACGGGACCGAGGCCATCAACCGCGAGCTCAAGCCGATCGCGGGCATGACCCAGACCGTGGTCGTCAAGGCCGAGATCAACAAGGAGAGCGCCGCCGGCAAGCTGGTCGAGCGCAAGAAGGCCGCCAGCGCGCGCGATGTCATGAGCCGCGACGACATCCGCAAGTCGGGCGGCGGCTCGGCCTCCGCGGTCGCGCGCCGGATCGTCGGCACCACCGTCGTCGGCGACCGCTTCATCTTCGTCCGCGGCCTCGGCCACCGCTACGGCAACACCCTGCTCGACGGCGCCCGCTTGCCGAGCCCCGACCCCAACCTGCGCACCGTCCCGCTCGACATCATCCCCTCGGGCGCGCTGTCGGCGATCAACGTCCAGAAGACCGCCACCCCCGACGTCCCGGCCGACTTCGCCGGCGCCTCGGTCCAGCTCGAGACGCGCGAGACCCCCGACAAGCTGTACTTCGCCGTCGACGCGCGCATCGGCGCCAACACGGCCACCACCTTCCGCGACGCCAACACCGGCGACCGCTTCGCCGGCGACAACGCCACCTTCGGCAACCTCGGGCGCGGCCTCTCCGACAACTTCGACACCGCGCGACCGATCCGCCCGACCGAGATCGAAGGCGGCAAGCCGGTCTACTCGGCCGAGCAGCTCGAGCGGTTCGGCGAGGGCCTGCCGTCGACGCGCACCGCGATCGGCAGCAAGACGGCGATGCCGAACTTCGGCGCCGGCCTGCAGCTCGGCAACACCTTCAAGCCGTGGGGCACGCGGCTCGGGTTCCTCACCGCGCTGCAGTACTCGAACGTCCACCAGACGCTGCGCGAGACCCACCGGATCTACAGCGTCACCGGCGACCAGAACAGCGGCTACACCCTCGACACCGATCAGCCGACGGTCCGCTGGGACGGCATCAAGACCACCCAGAACGTCCAGGGCTCGGCGCTCGCGCTCATCAAGTGGAACCTCGACAAGAACCACCGGCTCGAGCTCACCGCCGTCTACACCCGCGACGCCGACAACGAGTCGCGCGCGCTCACCGGCAACGCGCGCAACACCAGCGCCACCGAGAACACCACCAGCCTCAACACCCGCCTGCGCTACATGATGCGCTCGGTGGTGTTCACCCGCCTGGGCGGCCGCCACACCTTCGCCGGCGCCAAGGACCTCACCCTCGACTGGTTCGGCAGCTACGCCCAGGCGCGCCAGGACGACCCGCTCCTGCGTGAGATGTTCTTCAACAACATCGGCGGCGACTACCAGGTCGCGCCCAACGAGGCCGGCAAGTTCCAGTTCTTCAAGCTGCTCGACAACACCGGCACCGGCGCGCTCAACCTGACCATGCCGTTCAAGCAGTGGCGCGGCCTCGACGCCCGCGTCAAGGCCGGCGGGTGGGTCGAGGCGCGCCAGCGGCAGTTCGACGCCCGCACCCTCGACCTCGAGCCGCGCGGCTGGACCGGCGCGCTGCCCTCGGGCTCAGGCAACATCTTCACCAAGGACACCATCGGCGGCGGCGTGCCGATGAACCAGGGCGGCAGCGAGCCGTTCGTGATCAACGAGATCACCCGCCCCGGCGGCCAGGACGGCTACAAGGGCTCGCAGCAGATCTACGCCGGCTACGCGATGCTCGACCTGCCGTTCACGCGGTGGTTCCGGCTCGTCGGCGGCGCCCGCTTCGAGGCCAGCAACATCAACGTCTCGCCGTACAGCCCGTACAGCCCCAACGCCGACCCGGCCTACCGCGCCGCGCTGCGCGACCGCCAGGTCCTGCCGTCGGGCAGCCTGATCTTCTCGCCGCGCAGCGACATGAACATCCGCCTCGCTGGCGCCGAGACGGTCGCTCGCCCCGAGATGCGCGAGCTTTCGAAGTTCCTGTTCGTCGACTTCGCCGGCGGCTTCGGCGTGCAGGGCAACCCCGACCTCAAGAGCACCAAGATCTATAACGCCGACCTGCGGTGGGAGTGGTTCCCCAGCGCCAACGAGGTCATCGCCGCCAGCGTCTTCTACAAGTACTTCGACAGCCCGATCGAGCGCGTCATTGCCACCTTCCCGCGGGTGCAGACCTACCGCAACGCGAACCAGGCGCAGAACGTCGGCGTCGAGCTCGAGCTGCGCAAGAACCTGTCGTTCATCCACCGCGACGCCCGCGACTTCTCGCTCGGGGCCAACTTCGCCTACGTGCACTCGCGCGTCGAGATCCCCGCGCCCGTGCCCGGCGACCCGCTCAACGCCCTCACCTCGACCAACCGTCCGCTCGAGGGTCAGTCGCCGTTCGTGGTCAACGCCTACTTCGCCTACGACAACGACAAGTCGGGCACCAACGTGCGCCTGCTCTACAACACCTTCGGCCGCCGGATCGCGTTCGTCGGCGCCAACCGCCTGCCCGACGTCTACGAGAAGCCGATCCACACCCTCGATTTCGCCATGTCGCAGCGGGTCCACAAGAACCTGAGCCTCAGCTTCATGGCGCTGAACATGCTCAATTGGCGCCAGACCTACGTCCAGGGCGCGCAGGACAGCGTGTTCTATCAGACCCGCAAGGGCGTCTCGTTCATCCTCGGCCTCAGCTACAGCATGTGACGGTGAAGGGCGCGAACATGTCGCGTTCGCGTCACCGACCCGTGGGAGCGGCGTCACGGGTCTCTTTTAGAGATAGCGCCGCGACCTCTCCGAAGAAGGCTTCCCCGTGATGACGTTCAAGAAGACTCTCCCGATGTTCGCGGCCGCCGTGGCGCTGCCGCTGGTGTTCGCCCAGGGCTGTGGCGACGATGGCATGCAGACCTCCGACACCGCCGACACCAACGACACCGCGCCGGGCGAAGAGGAGTGCGACAGCGAGATCGAGGGCACCATCGAGTCCGACACCACCTGGACCTGCGGTCACACCCTCAGCGGCGTCCTCACCGTCAAGAACGGCGCCAAGCTCACGGTCAACCCCGGCGTCACGATCAAGGGCCTCAACGGCTCGGCGCTCGTCATCGCCAAGGGCTCGCAGCTGATCGCCGAGGGCACCAAGGAGCAGCCGATCGTGTTCACCTCGGCGCTGGCCGAGGGCAGCCGGGCGCGCGGCGACTGGGGCGGCATCGTCCTCCTCGGCGACGCCAAGAACAACCTCCAGACCGGCTCCGGCATCGCCGAGGGCCTCGACGCCGGCAACCCAGACTACGCCTACGGCGGCGGCGACGACGCCTATTCGTGCGGCTCGCTCAAGTGGGTCCGCGTCGAGTTCGTCGGCTTCGAGCTGACGAAGGACAACGAGCTCAACGGCGTCACCTTCTACTCGTGCGGCACCGGCACCCAGGTCGACTACCTGCAGGTCCACATGGGCAAGGACGACGGCGTCGAGATGTTCGGGGGCTCCTGGAGCGGCAAGCACATCCTCGTCACCGGCGCCCAGGACGACTCGATCGACAGCGACCAGGGCTACACCGGCTCGCTGCAGCACGTCGTGCTGCTGCAGGACCCGGCCGCCGGCAACTACGCGTTCGAGCTGTCGAACCAGGCCGACAACCTCGACGCCGAGCCGCGCACCGCGCCCAAGTTCGTCAACGTCACCGCCATCGGCACCGCCGCCGGCGGCGACATCGACACCCAGAGCGCTGGCGTCCGCCTCAAGGAGGGCGTCGCGGCCGAGTTCTACAACGCGATCTTCGTCGGCTTCCACAACGCGGCGATCGAGCTGACCGAGGGCGCGACCGAGACCGTCGCGACGGCGGGCGGCATCGTGTTCAAGAACAGCCTGTTCTCCGGCAACTCGGCGGTCGACGACGGCGCGACCCCGTAC
This sequence comes from Nannocystis bainbridge, assembly GCF_028368995.1. Taxonomy (GTDB): domain Bacteria; phylum Myxococcota_A; class Polyangia; order Nannocystales; family Nannocystaceae; genus Nannocystis; species Nannocystis bainbridge. The sequence continues at coordinate 4,411,684 of NZ_JAQNDL010000001.1, forward strand.
GTGGTCGGCGAGGGCTCGACCTTCGACCTCGAGGGGTTCGTCGAGGGCGCGGGCAACAGCAACCTGATCGACACCGACCCGCAGCTCACCAGCCTCGACTTCACCGCGCCGAACTTCGCCCCGGCCGACGGCTCGCCGCTGCGCGGCGCGGGCGCGGCCCCGGCCGGCTTCGACGCCGCCGACTACATCGGCGGCGTCGCCAACGCCGAGGGCGACTGGACCCTCGGCTGGTCGACCTACGCCGCCAACTAGCAGGACCCGCCATGCTCCGCGTCGCCGCCGCCCTCGCGCTCTGCCTGTCCTTCGGGGCATGTGAGGCGCCGTCGGCCGGCGACGATCCGAGCCCGCCGGCGCCGGCCGAGCCGCACGTCGGCGACGCGCCGCTCGCCGGCGGCCTGCCGAGCCTCGACGCGCTCGGCGAGGCGGTCGTCGCCGGCCTCGTCGACCGGGACGCCGAGGCCCTGACCGCGCTGGCGATCGGCCGCGACGAGTACACCGGCCGTTTGTTCCCCGCGATCGCCAACCACCCCGCCGCCGAGGCGATGGGCCGCGAGCTGCTGTGGGACATGCACGTCCGCCAGTCCCATGACGACCTGCAGCGCGCGCTGTCCCACCACGGCGGCGCCGCGCTCGCGTTCGTCCGCTTCGAACCGCGCCGGACCGTCCGCCGGGCCGGCGTGGTGTTCCACGAGCGCCCGCACCTCGTCGTGCGCGGCGAGGACGGCGCCGAGCACGAGCTGCAGATCCTCGCCTCGCTCGTCGAGCACGAATCCACGCAGACCTTCAAGCTCCTCGGCTTCCGCGATCACGACTGAGTCACCACGTTGTCGCGAGCCTGTGGGGCCGGCCCGCAGCGCACCTGTTAGGAACAGACCATGCCCGCCACGATCCTCATCGTCGACGATGAGCGCGACCTGCTCGACTCGCTGCGCTTCAGCCTCGAGCGCGAGGGCTTCTGCGCCCTCACGGCCCAGAACGGCACGTCCGCGCTGTCGCTCATGGGCCAGAGCCCGCCGCCGGACCTCGTGCTGCTCGACTGGATGCTGCCCGACATGGCCGGCACCGAGGTCTGTCGCAACATCCGCATGACGGAGCGGACGCGCGGGACGCCGGTCATCATGATCACGGCCCGCAGCGAGGAGATCGATCGGGTGGTCGGGTTCGAGCTGGGGGCCGACGATTACGTGACGAAGCCGTTCAGCGTGCGCGAGCTGCTGCTGCGCGTAAAGGCGATCCTGCGCCGCCGCACGACCGACGATCCGTCGACCGAGGAGCAGCACTACGAGCTGCTGCGCGTCGACCACGACGGCCACCAGGTGTGGGTTCAAAATAGCCGCGTGACCCTGACCGCGCTCGAGTTCCGTTTGCTGGCGACGCTGCTGGCCCGCCGCGGCCGGGTGCAGACCCGCGACACGCTGCTCAACGACGTGTGGGGCGTGCAGGTCGACGTCACGACGCGCACGGTCGACACGCACGTGCAGCGCCTGCGCAAGAAGCTCGGGGCCGCCGGCCAGTACATCGAGACGCTCCGCGGCGTCGGTTACCGCTTCCTGCTGCCCGAGCGCGAAGCGACGCACTGAGAGAAAGTTACGACGGCTCGCCCGCTCGCTCGCGGCGTCACTTCGGCCGCAGCCCGCGGCGCAGGGCGTCGCGCAGGTCGCGTTCGAACCGCTGCGCCACCTCGGCGTGGGCGACCATGTCGAACCCGTGGAACGCCCCGGGATAGACGTGCAGCTCGGTCGGCACGCCCGCCTGCAGCAGCCGCTGCGCGTACGCGACGTCCTCGGCGAGGAACAGGTCGAGCGCCCCGACGGCGAGGTAGGTCGGCGGCAGGCCCGAGAGGTCGCCGGCGCGAGCGGCCGCCGCGTACTGCGAGACGTCCTCGGCGCCCGGCTCACCGCCGAGCAGGGACTTCCAGCCGAACCGGTTGTCCTCGTTCGTCCACACGAACTCGCCGGCGTGCGGCCGCGGCTCGGCGACGACGGTGCGATCGTCGAGCATCGGATAGACGAGCAGCTGAAACGCGACCGGGACCTCGCCGCGATCGCGCGCCATCAGCCCGAGCGCCGCCGCCAGCCCGCCGCCGGCGCTCTCGCCCCCGATGGCGATCCGCCGGCGATCGACGCCGAGCTCTTCGGCCTGCGCGTGCAGCCACTTCAGCGCCGCGTAGCAGTCCTCGATCGCCCCGGGGAACGGGGTCTCGGGCGCGAGCCGATAATCGACCGAGACGACCACGCAGCCGAGCGCGCTCGCCAGCGCCTGGTTGCGCGCGGCAGCGATGTGCGGCGAGCCCATCACGTAGCCGCCGCCGTGCATGTGCAGGTACGCCGGCCCGAGCCCGAGGCGCCGCGGCGGCTCGTAGACGACCACTCGCACCTCGGGCGCGTCCTCGGGTCCGGGCACGGTCCGCTCGGAGGCGACGAGGTCCCCGAGCGTGTCGCCCGCGGGTGGCATGAGGGCGCGTAGCTGGGGCAGCGACTGGGCGTTCAGCCCAAAGGCCGGCATGGCGCTGAGCAGCGGGAGCAACTGCGGGTCGACGAGGTGACGTGAGGACATGCGGCGAGGGCCAGTCTGAAGCAAGCGCCGACGAGGGTCCACCCGCCGCTCACGGGTGCGCTCCCGCTCGCGATCGCCCCGAACGCGAACCCCTCGCGCTCGACATCGCCACCGAACAAGATGTCTGTATAGACATGTTCAAAGGAACATGTCGCAACCCGACAAGCCGCTCGCACCGGCGGCCTGCGATCTCGCCGGCCGGCGCGGAGGCGCGCGCAGCGGGCTCGCCCATTTAAAATTTCGGGAGCTCCGGGAAGATCGCGGAGCCCTGGCGTTGTCGGGGCGACAACCTCGTCATCACCAGCGATCGCGCTGCGAGTCAGGTCCGGGACCTGCGGCTTCGAGGCCGCGGTCCGGGCCACGGTCGCGCGCGCGGCCGCGGCCACGTGAACGAACACGAGGTTGGTAACGTGGGCCGCCGCGCAGGCGGCCGAGCGCGCCCAGGCGCGCAGGAGGAGCGGAGCAATGAAGGTGTCACTCGTCATCCTCGCCGCGTGGTGGTCGGCCCTGCTTGCGCCGATCGAGCCGGTGAAGCCCAAGGTCCCGTCGCCCGTGCCGGTGAGCCCGAAGGTCCCCTCGACCCATGTCGCGCCGCTGAAGCCGCCGCCGCCGCCGCCGCCGGAGCAGATCGACACCAGCAAGCTGCCGAAGATCAGCCAGGCGCCGCTGTTCACGTGGAAGCCGGGCAACTACTCGGCCGAATCGCTCAAGCTGCCCGAGGTCATCCCGATGGAGAAGTTCGACGGCTGGCACGGCGGTCCGAACTGGCCGCACCTCGACCACGCCGTCATCGTCGTCACCGACAACGCCAAGGACTCGCAGCGGTTCATGGCCTTCATGGTCGACCTGCGAGACCAGCGGGTCGCGGCCATCCGCGACGGCGACAGGCACAAGCATTTCGCCTCGATCGGCCAGACGGTGCCGGGCGACAACAACCATCAACAGGCCGTGCCGCAGTCGATCATGTCGCTCGCTGGCAGCGGCGCCGTCATCATCCTGCGCCCGCCGGTGCCCCCGGGTCCGGGAGGGATCCCCGACGACATCACCCGGAGGATCCTCGACGCCAGCAACATCGCCGGTCAGGCCGGCCTAGCGATCGCCGGTCAGCTCGGCCGCGGTTGACCGTCGATCCCCTCGCGTGGCATCGTCCGCTGTCGCCATTCATGGCCCCGCCGCAAGCCATCGATCCGCCGATCGACGCCGCGGCGGAGTTTCATCGCAGCCTCCGCGCCCACGAGCACGCGCTGCGGGACCTCGCCCTGCGGCTGTGTCGCAACTCGGCCGACGCCGGCGACCTGCTGCAGGACACCTTCGAGCGGGCGCTCCAGCGTCGCGCGCAGTACCAGCCCGGGACCAACCTGCGCGCCTGGCTGTGCACGATGCTGCACCACCTCTTCCTCGACCGCTGCCGCGCGCGCGTGCGCGGCCCGGCCCACGCCTCGCTCGACGAGGTCGCCTTGCCCGCCCCGGAGCCGGCTGCCGAGCCGGCCTGGGCGGCGCTGACCCGCGACGATGTCGTCGCCGCGGTCGAGCGGCTCGAGCCCGACTTCCGCGACGTCTATCAGCTTCACAGCCTCGAGGGTGTGCCGTATCAAGAGATCGCCGCGCGCCTGGGGATCCCCAAGGCCACCGTCGGCACCCGCCTCGCCCGGGCCCGTCGCAAGCTCCGTGACCTGCTGCTGCCGGCCCGCGCCGCCGACGAGAGCCACCCATGACCTCCCGCTGCGACGACATCGACCGCTACTTCGACGGCGAGCTCGAGGGCGACGCGCGGGCGACCTTCGAGGTCCACCTCGTCGACTGCGCGCGCTGCCAGCAGCAGCTCCACGTGTTGATGCAGCTGCAGGTCGCGAGCGGGCCCGAGGCGCCGGCCGCCGCGCCGCCGATCTCGCTGGCCGCGCGCAGACCACGGCGCTGGTGGGCCGCGGCGCCGGTGCTCGCCGCGGCCGCCGCGATCGCCCTGTACCTGCGCGGGCCGGGCGGCGGGCCCGAGCTCGTGGATGTCCCCAAGGGCATGTCCGAAGGGTCAGCTTCACTCACGCTGACGCCGACGCGCGGCGTCGAGGCCCGGCTCAGCTTCGGCCCGGCCGACGTCCACCGCGACTACGCCGTCACCCGCGCCGCCGGGCCGATCCAGGGTGAACCGATCCCGCTGAGCGAGCTCTCGCGGCTCGAGCAGATCGGCGAGCTGCGCGGGCTCGCGGCCGCCCACGCGCTACGCGGCGAGCTCGCGCAAGCCCAGGCGGTGCTGCTGCGGCTCGAGCCCTCGCCCGATCGCGACAGCGACCTCGCCGCGCTGGCGTTGATGCAGGCCCAGCCCGAGCCCGCGCTCGCGCTCGCCGACGCCGCGCTGGCGGTCGCGCCGGAGCACTTGCAGGCGCGCTGGAACCGGGCCCTCGCGCTGCGCGACCTCGGCCTCTCGCGCGCCGCCGCGGACGCGCTCGAGCAGCTCGCGGCCGCCGACACGCCGGCGTGGGGCGCCGAGGCACGGGCCCACGCCGCGGCGCTGCGGCGCGAGCCGGCCGCGCGCGAGCGGCTGTTCGCCGAGGTACAGGCGGCCGGAGCGGCGTTGATCGATCACGGCGATCCGGTCCCCGAGGCCGCGATCCTCGGCGCGCCGTCGCTGGTGCGCCTCTACTTCTATGACGCCGTGCGCACCGCCCCGACGCGCGCGCGCCTCGAGTCGTTGCTGCCGCTGGCCGAGCGGCTCGATCGGCTGGCCGGCGGGAATGTCCTTCAGGACATGCTGCAAAAGACAGCCAGGTCCGAGTTCGCCCGCCGCGGTCCGCTGGCCGAGCGCTACGCCGGGCTCGCGCTCGGTCGCGGCGGCGACGGGCCGGCGCTGGTCGCCGCGGCGCGAGCGGCCGGGCAACTCGACATCGCTCTCGGGGCGATGGTCCATGCCGGGCAAGCGCGCGCCGATCTGTCCGGCTTCACCAAGCTGGCCGAAAGTACAGGTGACCCATGGCTGCGCATGCTGGCCGCGCAGGAGCGGGCCGGCGCGCAGCTCGACGCCGGTGATTACGCGCCCGCCGAGGCGACGCTGACCTCCGCGCAGGCGCTGTGCGGCCCCGGCCTTGGCTATCGCTGCGCGCGGCTCGAGCTGGCCCACGCCGAGCTGCTGGCGCTGATGCACCGCCTGCCCGAGGCCGCCGCTCCGCTCGAGGCCGCCGCGCGGCGGGTGACGCAGGACCAGCACTGGGGCGCCGAGACGACCTCCTTGCAGCTGCGGGCCGAGGTCGCTCGCCTGCGCGGCGCCTTCGGCCTCGCGCGGGCGATCACCGGCGAGACCCTGCTGCGCCTGCCCGAGGCCGAGGTGGCGCGCTGCCGGGCCGAGCGTCACGCGCGGGACGTGCTCGCCGGTCTTGCGATCGTCGCGCTCGACGTCGCCGGGGCGCGACGCGAGCTGCAGGCCGCGCCGGATTGCCAGCAGCCGCCGTCGCTGGCGCGGCTGTTCGTCCAGGCCGACCTGACGCGCATGAGCGGCGATGCGCGCGACGTCGAGGCCGTGCTCGTCGGTTTGCAGGCGGTGCGGGCGGGCGGCCTGATGCCCGGCGAGGCCGCGCTCGCCGATCATATCGAGGGCCGCGCGCGCATCGGCGGCGAGCCCGAGGCCGGCCGCGCCCTGCTGCGCCAGGCGATCGCCGCCGCGCGCGAGCTGCCGCGCAGCGACCCGCACGCGCTCAAGGCGGTGTCGTTCAGCTACGCCTCGCTGGTGCTCGACGCGGCCGCGCGGGGCGATCACGGCGCGGCGCTGCAACTGCTCGCAGAAGAGGTCGGTGCGCCCGCGCCGACATCCTGCGCGCTCGGCCTCGCCGACGATCACGAGCGCAGCTACAGCGTCGCGCTCGGACCCGCCGGCCCGGCGATCGGCGCTCTCGTCACCCGCGAAGCCCCGGCCCTCGCCGACGAGGCGCGGGTGCCCGAGGCTGCGATCGCGGCGCTGCGGGCCTGCCCCGAGGTCGCGGTGTTCGCCCGCCCGCCGCTGGCCGGTCGCCCCGGCTTGCTGCCGCCCGAGATCGCCTGGTCGTACCGCGTCGGTCACCAGACTGTTAAGACATTGCCAAAAAAGCATGTCCCATCGGACATGCGACTGGTCGTCGCCGACGCGGTCGCGCCGACCTCGCTCGGCCTGCCGCGCCTGTCCCCGTGGACAGGTGAGATCGACGCCGGCACGCGGGCGCTGACCGGCCCCGCGGCGACGCCGACGCGGGTGCTGCAGGCGCTGCCCGAGGCCGGTGAGATCGAGTTTCACGTCCACGGTCTCGTCGACCTCGGAGTGTCGGACGCCTCCTTCCTGGCCCTGACGCCCGAGGCCGACGGCCGCCACGCATTGACGGCCGGGCAGATCCGCGGCGTCGCCCTGCCGGCGCGGCCGGTCGTGATCCTCGGGGCCTGCCACGCCGGTCAGGTCGCGCCGTACTTGCACGAGGCGTGGAGCTTGCCGAGCGCGTTCCTCGAGGCCGGCGCGCGGGTCGTCATCGCCTCGCCGGCCCCCGTCGACGACCGCGAGGCCGGCCCGTTCTTCGCCGCCGTGCGAGCGCGGATCCGCGGCGGCGCCTCGCCGGCGGTCGCCGTCCGCGACGAACGGGTCCAGCGCGGCAGCGCGGCCGACTGGGCCGCCCACGTGCTCGTCTTCGAGTAGACGGCCGGCCCGCTGCGATCCTCCTCCCGCGGAGCGGTGGTACCGTCGCCTCCATGTTCGACCCAGCCGCGTGGCTGCAAGCGACCCGACCGCTGGCCCAGGTCAACCTCGTCGTCCCGCTGTGGCTCGGGCAGGCGCTGGCCTTCGCGTACGCCGGCGCGTTCTCGCTGCCGACCCTGTACGCCCTGCACATGTTCGCCGCGCTGCTGCTGCTGGTGATCGTCTTCAGCAACGACTACGCCGACCGCGACAGCGACGCCGCCAACCGCACCTACAACGAGTTCTCCGGCGGCTCGCGGGTGCTGCCCGACGGCCGTCTGCGCCCCGGCGAGCTGCGCGACGCCGCCTGGCTGGCGCTCGTCGGCCTGTCCGGACTCTCGCTCTACCTGGCCTTGTGGACAGCTCGTCCGTGGACCCCGGCGTTCGTGGCCGTCGCCGCGCTGCTGGTGTGGGCCTACAACTTCGCCCCGCTGCGCCTCTCGTACCGCGGCGGCGGCGAGGTCGTGCAGGGCCTCGGCACCGGGGTGGTGCTGCCGCTGCTCGGCTTCTACGTCCAGGCCGGCTCGCTCGCGGCGTTCCCGTGGCTCGCGCTGGCCCCGCTGTTCCTGATCGGCGTGGTCGGCAACATCCTCACCTCGCTGCCGGATGTCCCTTCGGACAGGGCCACCGACAAGCGCAGCTACGCGGTCCGCCGCGGGCAGTGGGCCGCGCGCCGTCACAGCCTCGAACTGTTGGTGATGGCCGCGCTGATGGGCGGCCTGGTCGTGCCCGGCCTCGGGATCGTCGGCGTGGCCCTGCTGGCCGCCCCCGCGCTGGCGCTGGTGGCCGCCGCCGTGCCCCTGCTCGGCAGCGCCGACGCCGAGCAGCGCGACGAGTGCCGCCGCTTCATCCTCCTCACCGCCGGCGCCGGTCACCTGCAGTGCGTGCTGTGGAGCCTCGCGCTCGTGGTGGTCGGCCTGCTGCGGGCATGAACCTCGACGCGCGCGCCTTCGTTCATGATATGTCTGAACAGACATGTCCCATGGGGAATGCCGTAAAGGACATGTCGTAAAGACAATGTCCCCGAGGACATAAACGAAGACCGCAGCCGCGGTCGGCAGATCTGCGGCGCTCCGACGCCCGTGCCGCGGGCCAGCAGCAGCCTCAGCGCTCGCAGCGGAGGACCGGGTCGCCCGGTGTCCGTGGATCACGCCCCGGTGACGCGTCCTCGCGCCTCACGGGCACGGCGGCGTCAGCAGCTTCAGCGCTCGCAGCGGCGCGCGGCTGGCGGCCGACGTGTCGCCCGCGCGACGGAGCAGTTGATCGTAAACGCAGGCGGTCTCGCGCGCGCGCTCGCGGTCGCCGCCGCTGTGGACCAGCGCGATCGCCAGCGTCTCGTATAGCGCCGCCAGCACCTCCGGCGCGGGCAGGGCGGCCGCCACCATCGGCAGCGCCTGCTCCGTCAGCGCCACCGCCTCGGCGGGCCGGCGCTCGCGCAGCAGCTCGGCGAGGATCGCCAGCGTCTCGAACCGGCGTGGGTCGTCCGCCGCCATCGAAGCGTCCTGGAGTCTCATGGCCTGGCGCGCCCGCTGCTCCGCTGCCGCGGCGTCGCCGAGCGCCAGCTCGACCCCCGCGATCGCCGTGTCGAGCTCGGCCAGGTACACGTGCGACTCTCCGACCCGCTGCGCCAGCCGCTCGCGCAGCCGCGTCAACAGCGTGCGCGCCTCCCCGGCCCGGCCGAGCTTGCGCAGCAGCAGCGCGTAGTTCTGCTGCACCATCGCCGCGTTGATGAAGTCGGGCTCGCGGCGCAGCTCGATCACCTTGAGCGCCGCGAGGAAGTGGCGCTCCGAGCCCTCGAGATCGCCGCGGACCAGCAGCACGCTGGCCAGCAGTGCCTGCGCGTACATCGTCTCCGCGTGGTACGGCACCAGCGTCACGCGCTGGATCTGCTCGCAGCGCAGCAGCAGCCGCAGCGCCTCCTCGTGGTGCCCGAGCTTGTGCAGCGCGCTGCCGAGGTTCATCAGCGTCACCGCCAGCTCCGGCGCCTCGGGCCCGTACGCCTCCTCCTCGATCCGCGCCGTCTCGCGCAGGTAGCTGGCGGCGCGCGGCACCTGGTCGAGTTGCATCAACACCGACGCGAGGTTGTTGTACGACTCGGCCACGACCGGCGCGTCGGGTCCGTACGCCGCCAGGCGCACGGCCAGCGCCTCCTCCTCGACGCTGGCCGCCTCTTCGTAGCGGCCGAGCAGCTCGAGCGCGCCGCTGACGTTGTCGAGCGAGCCGCCGACGACCGGGTGCCGCGGCCCTAACATCTCGATCCAGCGGGCCAGCGCGCGGCGGTTGAGCGCCAGCGACGCCTCGCCGTCACCGAGCTCGGTGTAGACCATGCCGAGGCCGTTCATCAGATACGGGCCGAGGGTCGAGTCGCGGCACTCGCGGTCGGCCTCGCACTGCTCGAGCGCCGGTACCAGCAGGTCGTGGGCGCGCCAGTACTCGGTCGTCGCGGTGCGCAGGTAGTTGGCGCGCGCGAGCTGCAGCGACAGGCGATCGCGCAGCGAGCCCGAGCGGGTCACCTCGGTCTCTGCCAGGCGCGACCACAGGTCCCACACCGGCCGCGCGCGCTGGTCGTGGTCGAGTCGATTGAGCACCTGCAGCGCCGCGCGGCGGGCGACCGCATCATCGCCGGCGCGGCGGGCCGCCAGGTAAGCCTGCTCCGCGTCGTCGCGGGCGGCGGCGCGGCGACCGTTGGCCATGTCGACCTGCGAGCGCACCAGCAGCAGCTCCGGCCCCAGGTGTTGCGGCAGCGCCTCCGGCTCGACCTGCTGCAGCTCGAGCTCCGCCTCGCGCCCGCGGTTGGCGTGGACCAGCGCCGCCACCCGCTCGAACCGCTTGCGCGCCCCTGCCTCGGCGATCGCCTCGGCCGCGGTCGCCGGCAGCGGGTGCTCCGCGCGCACATAGCTGGCGTTGCTGCACGGCTCGATCGCCGGCAGGCCCTCGACCGCCTGGACCGCGCGCTCGAGCGTCGGCGCCTCGGCCTCGCGCAGCAGCGCCACCGTCTCCGCCAGCGCGTTGCGGCGATCCTCGAGGCAGGCCATGCGCAGCTCGAGCAGCTCCGGCGCCTGCTCCTTGCGCACCGCCGTGGCCTCGCACGCGTCGCGGTGGGCGGCTGCCCACGCCGCGGCGTAGGCGTCGAGGCGCAGGCCGATCCGCGACCCGAGGTCGCGCGCGTAGCCCAGGTCCGACGCCGACAGGGCCGCCGACAGGCTGTCCTTTTGTTCCTGTCCCCAAATACTCGTGATCTTCGCCGCCCCGTCGGTGCACAGCTCGCCGCGGCTGCCGGCCAGGTTGCGCAGCCCGAAGCCGACCATCGCCATCACGCCCAGCAGCACCGCCGCGCCGAGCAGGCGGACGCGGGCGCGCTCGGGGTCGCGATCCAGCACGGCCAGCAAGGCGTCCATCGTCGCGAATCGGCGCGCGGGGTCGGGGTCGAGGCCGCGGACCAGCGCCGCGTGCAGCCACGCCGGCACGCGGCGACCCGGCGGCGGCGGGACCGGCTGGCCCTCGCAGATCGCCAGCGCCAGCGCTTGCAGGGTCGCGCCGCGGAACGGGCGCTGGCCGTAGATCGCCTCCCACAGCGCGACACAGAACGCGAACTGGTCCGAGCGCGGATCGGCCGGCAGGCGCATGTAGAGCTCCGGGGCGATGTACGCCGGCGTCCCGACCACCGCCCCGGCCACCGTCAACTGCGAGCCCAGCGTCACGCGCCCGGTCGTCGCCGTCGGCTCTTCAGCGGCTGGCTCCGAAGCCTCGACGATCGGCGCGCGCGCCAGCCCGAAGTCGAGCACGCGCACGCGCCCGTCGTCGCCGACGATCGCGTTGTCGGGCTTGAAGTCGCGGTGCACCAGGCCCGCCGCGTGGGCGGCCGCCAGCCCGCGACCGGCCTGCGTGAACACCCGCAGCACCTCGTGCCACGGCCGCGGCGCCGCCTCCAGCCACCCGCGCAGGCTCGCGCCCTGCACGTACTCCATGGCCAAAAAGACATGTTCCGAGAAGCTACCGACCTCGTAGACCGCGACCACGTGCGGGTGCGACAGGCGGGCCAGCGCCTGCGCCTCGCGCAGCAGTCGCGCGTGGCCCTGCGACGTGGCCAGGTCGCCCGCCCCGCGCAGCAGCTTGATCGCCACCTTGCGGTCGAGCTGCTCGTCGTAGGCCGCATAGACCACGCCCATCCCGCCCGCGCCGAGCTCGCGGAGGATCGTGAAGCGACCGATCCGCCCCGGCAGCTCGCGCGGCGGCTCGAGCTCCGACCCGGCCGCGAGCGTGATCGCGTCGGCGAGCGTGGGGGCGACCAGCGTGGCCGCGTCTTCGCGGGTCGGCGGGGGAGGCTGCGCCGCGCTCACGCCCGGCATCTTGGCAAACTCTCGCGCACGTGGGAGGGCGCGCAGGCGCGCGTCAGCGCAGCAGGCCGCCGATCCGGCGACTGAGGCGCGCGCGCTCGAAGTCGGCGCGCAGCGACGAGATCCCGAGCGCGTAGATCGCCCAGAACACCAGGCCGACGCCGAAGCCCGCCAGCGTCGAGCCGAGGATCGGCGCCTCGGCCTGCATCTGTCGCAGCTCGCCCGCGGCCTTCTGCCAATTCACGGCGATGAACGCCAGCAGCACCGTCAGCGCCAGCGCCTTGAGCGCGGACAGGCCCGACAGGCGCGGGCGCGGGCCGAGGCCGCCGCGGTCGCCCTCGAGCAGTTGCATGAGCAAGCCGAGCCATGACGAAAGCATCGGCAGCACCAGCGCGCCCGCGATCCCGCCCAGCCCGGTCACGGCCAGGCGCAGGCGTTCGGTCGACATCGGGATCTCGGCCGCGAGCTCGGACGGCGCCACGGCGTGAGCGTACCGCAGAACGTGCGCGTGCGCGCCTGCCGGGGACGCGGCTTACACTCGCCGCGTGGGGTCCGCGACCAAGTTTCACAGCGAGTTCCAGCGCCGCGCGCACGACGCCGTCACCGAGGTCCAGTCGACCATCTGCGCCGCCGTCGAGGCCTTCGAGCGTGAGTTCGGCGGCAGCGGGGCGTTCGTCAGCGACGCCTGGGACCGGGCCGGCGGCGGTGGCGGCCTCACGCGGGTGATCCGCGGCGACGTCATCGAGAAGGGCGGCGTCAACACCTCGGCCGTGTTCGGCGAGCTCAACCCGCAGTTCGCCAGCCAGCTCGCCGGCACCGGCGCCAACTTCTTCGCCGCCGGCGTCTCGCTGGTGCTGCACCCGAAGAACCCGTTCGTGCCGACCGTGCACGCCAACTTCCGCTACATCGAGCAGGGCGAGCGGCGGTGGTTCGGCGGCGGCGCCGACCTGACCCCGTACTACTACTTCCCCGAGGACAAGGCGCACTTCCACGACGTCTGGCGCCGCTTCTGCGAGGCGCACCCGGGCATCGGCGACTACCCGCGCTTTCGCGACTGGTGCGATCGTTACTTCTATTTGAAGCACCGCGGCGAGTCGCGCGGCGTCGGCGGGATCTTCTTCGACCACCTGTTCGTCGAGCCCACGCGCCCCGGCCACGACGACGACCTGCTCCGCTTCATCCGCGACGGCGGCATGCGCTTCCTCGACGCCTGGCTGCCGATCGCGCGCCGACACGCGGCCACGCCGTACGGCCCGGACGAGCGCCGCTGGCAGGAGCTCCGCCGCGGCCGCTACGTCGAGTTCAACCTCCTCTACGACCGCGGCACCGTGTTCGGCCTCAAGACCGGCGGCCGCACCGAGTCGATCCTCATGTCGCTGCCGCCGCACGTGCAGTGGGGCTACGCCGAGGAGCCCGCGCCCGGCACGCCCGAAGCCGCCCTGCTCGCCGAGCTGCGCAAGCCGGACCCGGGCGACGAGCCGAACCCCTGAGTCGCGCAGCGACGCAGCCGCGATCGTCTGCACCACGCAGTGCGCGTGGATCTCCAGATGCGTCGCGCCGATGCGTCGCGCCGCGCAGAGCGCAGGTGATTCTCACGGGCGCAGACGGCGACCCAGCGCCGATGCGCCGCTGATTTCGCGGTTTGACGAGCCGATGCGCGCGCTTTGGCGCTGGTCATACGAGTGGATCCACCTGCTCCATTCACGAGAGTTTGCCCTGAGCCAACCATGGCGCGACAATCCGCCGCCCCGGTGGTCTCCCCCCTCCGTTCGTCGTGGCTGGTCGTCGCTGCCCTCGTGGTGCTGGCGCGTCCGGTCGCGGCCGCACCAGCGCCTGTCCTTCGGACCATGCCCGAAGGGACAGGTCCGAAGGGACCTGTCCCGGAGGGTCCTGCGCCGCCTGCTGCCGCGCCGACTCGCCTGACGCGAGCGGCCGCCGAGCAGGCGCGCACCGTCGGGCGCACCACCGTCCGCGACACGCGGGCGCAGGACAGCCACGACACGCGGGCTGCCAGCGTCGTCACCCGACGCGACCTCGAGGAGCGGCTGCCGCGGTCGGCCCCTGACGCCCTGCGCTTCGAGCCCGGCGTCTACGTCCAGCAGACCGCGCACGGCCAGGGCTCGCCGTACGTGCGCGGCCTGACCGGCCAGCAGACGGTCATGATGTTCGACGGCATCCGCCTCAACAACAGCACCTTCCGCTACGGCCCCAACCAGTACTTCTTCACCATCGACTCGCGCACCCTGCAGCGGCTCGAGGTCCTGCGCGGCGCCGCCTCCACCCGCTACGGCTCCGACGCGATGGGCGGCGCCCTCCTGGCCACGCCGATCGATCCGTCGCTCGAGCTCGGCAATCGCCGCGGCTGGTACGGCCACTCCAAGGCGATGTTGCGCAGCGGCACCGCCGACGGCGAGATGGGCGGGCGGGCCCAGCTCGACGTCGGCTGGAAGGGCAAGGTCGGCCTGTTCGGCGGCGTCGGTTACCGCGACGTCGGCCTGCTGCGATCGGGCGGCAAGGTGCTGTCGCCGGCCACTGGCCAGCCCGTCAAGTCGCCGCTGTTCGCCGCCGACGGCGTCACCCAGCGCGGCACCGGCTTCCGCGAGTTCACCGCCGACGCGCGCCTCGTCTATCGCGTGAATGACAAGCACCGCCTCACGCTCGGCTACTACGATTATCGCCAATTCGACGCCCCGCGCACCGATCGCTGCCCGCCCGTGACCGCGCCGCAGAGCGAGTGCCTGTGGTACGACGAACAGTTCCGCACCCTCGTCTACGGCGCCTGGGACGTGAGCGACGGCCCGGCCGCGGCCGAGACGGTGCGCTGGACCCTCAGCTATCAGCACCAGCACGAGCGGCGCCGGTTCGACCGCGGCGCCGAGTCGACCTACCGCATCATCGGCCGCGACGAGGTCTACTCGCTCGGCACCGGCCTCAACATCGCCACCAAGCGGTTCGAGCTGGCCCGGGGCGTCGACTTCAAGGTCCACTACGGCCTCGACGCCTACTTCGACACCCTGCGCAGCCACGCCTGGAACACCTTCCTCGACGTCGGCATCACCACCCCGTCGACCTCGCAGTACGCCAGCGGCAGCCGCTACCTGACCTCCGGCTTGTGGACCGAGGCCACGCTCGGCCTGTTCGACCGCGTCGAGCTGCGCGCCGGCGGTCGCGGCTCGCTCGTGGTCGCCAACGCCCCCGGCAACCTCGACCCGAGGGTCGGCCGGCGGCCGATCGATCAGACCTGGGGCGGCGGCGTCGGCGGCGGCGGGATCGCCGTGCGGCTCGTCGACGGCCTGCGCTGGATCACCAACCTCGACCAAGGCTTCCGCGCGCCCAACCTCGACGACCTCACCAGCCGTCAGGCCACCGGCGCCGGCCAGCAGTACGAGAACCCCAACCTGCGGCCGGAGCGGGCCCTGTCCTTGGAGACAGGTTTTCGCGTCGAGCGCCCGCGGGTGCAGCTGCAATTGTTCGCGTTCCAGTCGTGGATCGATCGCCTGATCACGCGGGTCCGGTTCGACCGCGACCAGTGCCCGCCCGACGACAACCTCTGCGGCGCCGCGGTCTACAACGTCACCCTCGCCAACATCGCCGGCACCAGCCACATCCGCGGGCTCGACGGCGCCGTGCGGCTGCTGTTGCCGAAGGGCTTCGGCATGCGCGCGACCGCGGCCTACACCTGGGGCGACGGCCCCAACCCCGTCTCTGGCCTCGAGCCCGCGCGCGTGCCCCTGTCGCGGATCCCCCCGCTCAACGGTACCGTCGAGATCAGCTGGCGCCACCGCCACGGCATGTTCGCCAGCTCCGCCCTGCGCTGGGCCCGGCCGCAGACGCGGCTCACCGAGACCGACAAGAACGACCAGCGGATCCCTCAAGGAGGCTCCCCCGGGTTCGCGGTGCTCGATCTACGCGCCGGCTACCGTCTGCAGCAGCACGCCCTCGTCGTGCTCGTGCTCGAGAACGTCACCAACGCCGCCTACCGCTACCACGGCTCCAGCATCAACGGCCCTGGTCGCGGGCTCAACGTGCTCGTCGAGGTCGGCTTCTAAATGGAGTACACCCACGCCATGGCCGAGCCAGCCGCCGACTCGCGCGCCTCCGCGTCGCTCGTGGCCCTGTGGGTCGCGGTGCTGCTCGGGGTGGCCGGGGTCGCGATCCTCGCCGCCGGCTTCGTCGCCCCGCTGCTGGCCGGCTCGGACGAGCCCTTCCTCGAGGGACATGTCCCGAAGAACTCGCAGCTGTATCAGCGCTCGACCCCGCGGCCGCACGGCGTGCTGCACCTGGCCGGCTCGGGCAGCAACATCCCGCTGACGCGCGCCCTCGCCGACGCCTTCGTGGTGCGCGGCCACGACGCCCACATCGTCGTGTTCGAGAGCATCGGCTCGACGGGCGGGGTGATGGCCGTCTACGACGACGTCGTCGACCTCGGGCTCATCTCGCGCCCGCTGAGCGACCGCGAGCTGCACATCGGCGTCGACGCGATCCCCTACGCCCGCGTCCCCGTGGTCGTCGCCGTCAACCTGTCCGTCCCCGACACCGCGATCTCCACCACCGAGCTCGCCGACATCTTCGCCGGTCGCAAGACCCGCTGGTCCGACGGCGCGCCGATCACCGTGCTGCAGCGCGAGCGCGGCGACTCCGGCCACGCCGCCGTCGCCGCCGCCCTGCCGGCCTTCGCCGCCGCCGACGAGGCCGCCTACCGCGAGCACCGCTGGCGCGTCATCGTCCACGACCGCGCGATGCAGGAGGCGCTTGCGATCACCCCCGGCGCGATCGGCCTGCTCGACGTCGGCGTCATCAGCCTCCAGCGCCTGCCCCTCCGCGCGCTCGAGCTCGACGGCTACGCCCCCAGCGAGGCCAGCGTGCAATCGGGCCGCTACCCCTTCTCAAAGGACCTCGCCTTCGCCGGCCTCGAGGCCCCGACCGGCCTGGCCGCCGAGTTCATCCGCTTCGCCCGCTCCGAAGAGGGCATCGCCCTGATGAAGGCCCACGGCTACATCCCGCTGCCGGAGATCCAATGACCCTCCGCGCAGGTTCGAAGGGACATGTTCTCGTCGCCATGTCCGATGGGGCATGCTCTCACGGACATGTCCTTCGAAGCATGATGCACGACCAGCGAGGCGCGCATGTCTGAGAGGCCAGCGCCCGAGGGCCACCTCCGCTCGAGCAAGGTCGGTCTGCGCCGCTATCTTTCGGCGCGCATGGTGCCGCTGGTGGTGCTCTTGCTGGTGCTGGTCTCGGCCTCGGCGCCGCTGGCCTACGCCACCCTGCAGGCTCGCGGGCTGCGCTCGCAGGCGCGGGCGACCGCCGTCCAGGCGGCCGACGCGATCGCCCGTGAGGTCCAGGAGCGGCCGGTGCTGTGGCGCTACGACGCCGGCAAGCTGCTGGCCCATCTGCGCGCCTACGTCGACAACGCGGGGGCCGCTCGCATCGAGATCGCCGATCGATCGGGAGTGCGGATCCCCCTCGACCCCGAGCCGATCGCCAGCCCCGCCGCCGCTGGTCCGCTCGCCTGGGAGGCCGCGCCGATCATCCTCAACGACGAGGTCGTCGGCCACGCGTGGGTCGCCGTCAGCCTGGCCGAGGCCCGCAACGCCGCGCTGCTGCTGCTCGGACCGTTCGGCCTGCTCGGCGTCGGGCTCGCCGGTCTGCTCTACTTCATCCCGCTGGGCGCGATCACCCGCGCCGAGCGGCGCATCGAGCAGAGCCAGGCCGCGCTCGCCCGCTTCAACCAGACGCTCGAGCAACAGGTCGCCGAGCGCTCGTCGCAGCTCGGCGAGGCTTACGAGCAGCTGCGCCAAAAAGAGGGCCGGCTGCGCGAGCTGTCGGCCCGCGCCGTGCTGCTCCAGGAGGCCGAGCGGCGCGTCATCGCCCGCGAGCTGCACGACTCGGCCGGCCAGGCGCTCACGGCGATCCGCATCAACGTGCAGCTGATGGTCGAGCTGGCCGAGCCCGACAGCAAGACCGCCAAGATGGCCGCGCGCACCCTGACGATCGTCGACGCGACGCTCGAGGAGATCCGTCGCGCCGTCAGCATGTTGGGCCCGGCGATCCTCGACGACGTCGGCCTGGTCGCCGCGATCGAGCGGCTGTGCGACGACTTCGAGCGCGAGGACCTCGAGATCTGGCGGGAGCTCGAGGTGCCTGACGGCGGGCTGTCCGCCGCGCTCGAGAGCGTGTGCTACCGGGTGACCCAGGAGGCGCTGACGAACGCCGCGCGCCACGCCGCAGCCAGCGAGTTGCGGGTGGTCCTGAGGGTCGAGCCCGCGCACATCGTGCTGGAGGTCCGGGACAACGGCCGGGGGTTTGTCCCCGGCGAGCGCGGCGAGGGGCGTGGCGGTCGAGGGCTCGTCGGCATGCGCGAGCGCGTCGAGCTGCTCGGCGGCAACCTCCGCATCGACACCTCGACGGGAGCCGGCACTGCCATCCGCGTCGAGCTGCCGCGGCGGGCTTTGAGCGACGACGGCGACGACTCGGCCGTGGTCGTCGCGTGATACATTGCGAGCGTGAGCACCAAGAAGACCATCCGGGTCGTCCTCGCCGAAGACCACACGATCGTGCGCGAGGGCCTGCGCGCGCTGCTCGACGTGCGTGACGACATCGAGGTCGTCGCCGAAGTCGCCGACGGTCGCGCCGCGGTCGAGGCCGTGGCCGCCCACAAGCCCGACGTCGCGATCATGGACCTCGGCATGCCGGAGCTGAACGGCGTCGACGCCACGCGAGCGATCCGCAAGGACTTCCCGGCCACCCAGGTGCTCATCCTGTCGATGCACTCCGGCGAGGAGTACGTGCGCCCGGCCATCCGCGCCGGCGCCAGCGGCTACCTGCTCAAGGGCAGCGGCCTGTCCGACCTGGTGGCCGCGATCCAGGCCGTCTCGCAGGGCGACGCCTTCTTCAGCCCTTCGATCGCCAAGATCGTGCTCCACGACTCGCGCCGCGACGCGCGGCCCGGCGGGCGCGAGCCGCAGCCGGGTGACGCCCTCACCAATCGCGAACGCGAGATCCTCCAGCTCGTCGCCGAGGGCCGCTCCAGCCCGGAAATTGCCCGCCAGCTCAGTCTCAGCGTGAAGACCGTCGAGGGTCACCGCGGCCGCATCATGGCCAAGCTCGACGTGCACCACGTCGCCGGCCTCGTGCGTCACGCCATCCGCATCGGCCTCGTCTCGCCCGACGCGTAGACCTTCGGGCAGGGTCTGGACCGCTCCTCAGGGCGCCTCGAACGCGGTTTCGCGCCGAGTGGATCCCCTCGAATTTTCGCAGCGTGGAACTGCTGTGGTGTGGCGAAAAACGAGGTGGATAATTGCTCGTGAATCCACCGCGAGTTTTTCCCCATGCGAAATTTAGCCCTTTGCACCGCCCTGATGGCGCTGACGGCCTGTCCGGCCGACGACCCGAACACCACCGATTCGCCGACCAGCGACCCGACGACCGACGGGACCGCGTCCACGGACGGGACCGCGACGACCGACGGGACCGACGCGACCTCGACGACCGACGAGCCGACCTCGACGACCGACACGCCGACCTCGACGACCGACGAGCCGACCAGCACGACCGATCCGGGCACCACCACCGAGAGCGCCTGCGACGGCCTCGACATCCCGGCGATCGACGAGTCGGGTTGTGAGCCGCTCGCCACCGACTACCAGCCGCGCACCAACAATTCGGCCGACGACGAGTGGCCCGCGTGCGTGTCCGACACGGGCCCGTACACCCTCGTCGACAACCCGCCGAGCACCATCGCCCGCATCGTCGCCTACGAGAACATCGCCGACCTGCTGTGGCGCAAGGCCGACCCGACGCCCGCCGACTTCACCGCCGCGCGCAGCGAGTACGTGCTGCCCGAGGGCCTCGAGTCGCGGCTCGTCCGCCGCGAGGACCTGCACTTCCCGCCGATCCCCGAGGCCGAGTGGGACCCGCAGGTCGACGCCGACAAGCAGTGCACCGTCGAGGCGCTGGCCACCAAGTACGCCGAGCGCTGCGTCGGCCCGGCGGCGATGAAGCCGCTGGTCGACGAGGCGTTCGCCGCCGGTCAGGCCGGCGAGGGCGACGCCAAGATCCACGCGGCGCGGATCCACGGCGGCCTGCTCTGGTTCCTCTACCTCTCCGTGTACAAGGAGGCCAACACCTGCGCCACGGTCGCGCCGAAGGACTGCGACTCGGCCTGGGCCTACTACACCGGCGGCGAGGCGATCGACGCCCCGATCGGCATGGCCGCCGAGGTCGACGCGATCAGCGGCAACGCCCACGAGCGGATCCACGACGGCATCCTGGCCACCCGCTGCTGGCGTGACATCGCCCAGGACGGCGGCATGTACCCGCTGCTCGAGACCCTGCCCGACGACCAGCAGGAGCTGTTCGCGCAGGGCTGGGAGCAGCTCGACCAGGGCCTCCACCGCGGCTACGCGGTGATCGTCCGCGACCACATGCAGCAGTACGTCGACGCCTCCTGCAGCAGCGCCGACACCCAGGCCCACTGGGCGTTCCTGCAGGTCGCCGGCCCCGTGCTCAACCGCGAGGCCCAGGATCGCAACCCCGCCGAGGCCGGCAAGCTGGCCGCGCTGTGGACCACCGACGCCCCGGGCCCCGACGAGGTCACCGACGCGATCTTCGCCCTCGACGCGATCTTCCCCTGCCCGTAAGGGCATGCTCCGAAGGGCATGCTCTGAAGGGCATGTCCTTCAAGACATATGATGAGGGCCGAGCGCCGCGCGCTCGGCCCTCTCTTCGCGAGCTGGCTCTGTCCTCGAGACTCAGCGCGCGATCAGCCTCGGCACGCGATGACATGTCCGAAGAGACATCCGAGCGGCCTCTCCGGCGCGAGCGAACGTCACGCCATCCGGAACGAGAGAAGGGGCCGAGCTTCGCGCTCGGCCCCTTCTTCTCTTCTCATAGGCGGAACAGGGTTCGAACCTGCGACCCGCGCCTTGTAAGGGCGCCGCTCTACCGCTGAGCTATCCGCCTGGGCGCGAGGAAGCTAGCACAGCGGGGGCCCGCCGTGCGCGAGGATCGTGCGGGCCTCCGGGGCGAGCGCGGCCAGCAGCTCGGCCGCCGTGGCGCCGCCGCGCGGGCGCAGGTCCGGGCGCAGCGCCGCCAGCGGGGCGAGCACGAAGTCGCGACGGGCCAGCTCGGGGTGGGGCAGCACGAGCCGCTCGCTGTCGACCTGCAGCGAGCGACCGTCCTCGGTCATGACCAGCAGGTCGAGGTCGAGGGTGCGCGCCTCCCAGCGCTCGCGTCGGGTCCGCCCGTGCCGCGCCTCGAGCGCGAGCAGCCCGGTCAGCAGCTCCGCGGGCGCGAGCGTGGTCCGCAGCTCGACCACCGCGTTGAGGAACGGGTGAAGCGACGGTCCCAGCGGCCGGGTCTCGAACACCGGCGAGCAACGGAGCAGCTCGGTCCCGGCGATCACCCCGGCACGCAACGCTTCAGCCGCGCCGCGCAGCGTATCGAGCCGCTCGCCGAGGTTGCTGCCGAGGCCGACGTACGCGAGCGCCGAAGTCATGGCTCGCTCGCTCGCGCCGAAGCGACGCGTGGACAGATCTTCGTCATCGCGGCCCCGAATGCGCCGTGCCCGTGTGCGGCGCGTCCGTCGTGTGCGCGTACGGGGTCACCAGGGTGATCGGCAGCGCCCCCGCGAACCCGACCCGCAGCGTCGCCGCCAGCGCGCGTGGAGAGCGATCTGTCTCCGGGGACAGCTCACTCGTCTGGTCCTCGGCCGGCAGCGAGAAGCGGACCCGACCCTCGGCGTCGGCGTTGCTGGCGAGCACGCGCTCGCCGAGCACCAGCTCGACCGCGCGGCCGCTGGCCGGCCCGCTCGGCGGATCGCACGGCTTCACCGGACCCTCGCGCAGCGCCACCGCGTCGCTCACCCGCACCCGGTCGCGCGCCCGCACGCTGTCGACGATCCCCGCCGTCAACAGCCCCACGCCCACGCCGGTGAACACCCCGCCGATGCGCAGCCCCGTCTTCGGATCGCGGATGTACTGCATGCGCTCGGCGTCGTACGAGGGCTCGGCCGCGAACAGCTCCGGCCGCGCGAACGCCAGCGCCGCCGCCCCGAGCGCCAGCGCGGCCAGCCCGTACTCGAAGTAGATCATCGCGTCCGGCTTGCGGACGATCCGCTCCTCCTGCCGCGCCGCCAGGTGCGCCACCGTCCGGCACGACCGCAGCTCGCGGAGCTCGACCTCGAGGGTGCTCCCGCGCTGCGACCAGCGGGCCTCGACCGCCACCGCGACCACCCGCTCCTCGCTCAAGAGCGGCTGCGCGTCGGGGCGAACGATCGTGCGGAGCTCGGTCTCCGAGGTGATCTGCGAGCAGGCCGCGGCGAACGCCGCGACGAGGCCCAGAGCCGCCGAGGAAGGTCGGACCTCGCGCACGCGGTCACCTGGTCAAAGGGACACCTCGGTCCCGAGCTTCTTGCTGACCACCCGCGCGACGGTCGTCATCAACTCGTCGTCGGTCTTGCGGGCGATCCACTTGTTTTGCTCGGGCACGAAATCGAAGTGCCACGCGGTGGTGCCGGCGGCCATCCAGATCTGCCCGGCCGCGCTGTGGGCGTTGATGACGAAGCGCCCGCCGTCCTTGAACGAGAGCGTGAGCACGTCGCCGGCGAGCTGGACGTCGAGCTCCTCGAGCTCGAGCCCGCCGAGGTGCGCGTCGATGTGTTCGAGCGCCTTCGCCGACAGCTTGAAGAAGTCCTTCTGCTCCATGGCCCACGAGGGTTACGCGATCGTGCAGAGTCGGTCAATTCGCCGGTGTGGGGGCCGGAGGGGGCGATTTGGCGTCTGCCGCGTCTGGCGGCTTCGCGGGCGCTTCGGCCTTGCCGGCCGGCCCGCGGGCGCCCGGGTCGAGGCCCATCTGCCGCGCCTGGTCCTCGGAGATCTCGACGACCTCGACCGACTTGCCGTCGGGCAGCGTGAAGGTGTGCTTGGGCCCGTCGAGCACCGGAGCGGCGTTCTGCTCGGCCTGCTCGGCCTGCTCCTCCTTGTACTTCTGACACGCCATGTAGCCGAAGTAGGCGAGCAGCGGGACGTAGATGCAGAGCCGGATCAGGACGCCTTTGGATGGCAGCTTCATGGGGTGTCTCAAGGGTCGGACGTGAACTTGAGGTCGCGCCAGGTCGCGACCTGCGCGCGGCTGTCGGCGTGGAGGCGGGAGTCGCCGCTGACGGGCTCGAGCGCGCCGGTGGCCACCCGCGACAGGCGGAGCGTCGCGCTGCACGGCTCGGGCCGGGTCAGGCCGGTCTTGAGCTGCCCGGGGGCCACCTGCGCCGCGCCCTCGTCCGGTAGCTCGAGCACGATCGGCGCGGCCAGGCAGGTCACGCCGTCGATCGCGTCGTCGATGCGGGCGAGGATCGTCGCGCCGGCCCGCGCCGGGGTCCAGGCGACCTCGAACGCCTGCGCGCGCGGCAGCTTGGCGCCGGCCGTGGGCGCGGTGATCTCGAACGCCGGCGCCTCGACCGAGATGGAATAGATCGCCTCGTCGTCGTCGTCGTCGCGCAGGCGCAGCTCGTGCTTCACGGTCTCGCCGCCCTTGGCCCGGTCGACGGTCTCGGTCTTGTACACGTACGAGCCGCTGGGCTTGCGCACGCGCGTGGCCGTGACGCCGTCGACCGCGATCGAGCTGCGCTTGCACAGCGCCAGCGCCAGCCCGGCGTCGTCGTCGAGCCGGCGAATCTCGATCTCCGTGCGCGCCAGCTTGCCGTTGTGGTCGATGTACGCGGTGACCAGCAGGCCGTCTTCGGCGAGCCCGGCGCACGAGGCGTCGGTGCCCTCGCAGGCCGGCAGCCACGCGCACGCCACCAGCGCCAGCAGGCGGCAGGACGACGCGCGGCGGAGGCGTGCGACCATCACCGGCAGGATAGCAAAAAAAACCCGAGCGGCGTCGGGAGGGGCGCAAACGGCCGGGGCGCGCGGAGCTTCAGCCGCCGAGGTGGGGCTTCACCACGACCATGATCACGATGAGCAGCAGCGGGACGAGCGGCACCTCGTTGAGCAGCCGACATTGCCGCGAGGTCAGGTTGCAGCGCCCGGCTGCGAGGTCCTTGCGGACCTTGCCGCAGTAGAGGTGATAGCCGACGAGCAGCAGCAGCCCGAGCAGCTTGGCGTGGAACCACCCCTGGGCCATGTAGAAGCCCGGCATCTGCACGAACAGGGCGACGCCGAAGGTGGCGGTGAAGATCATCGCCGGCCAGCAGATCCCGCGGTACAGCCGCCGCTCCATGATCGCCAGCAGCTGCGTGATCTCGGGCTTGTCGCGGTTCTCGACGTGATAGACGTAGAGCCGGAAGATGTAGAAGAGCCCGGCGAACCACGCGACGAAGCCGATGATGTGGAACGCCTTGAGCCAGAGGTAGAGCACGGCCCAGTTCTACCTCTTCGCCGCGCCGCGGGCTCAGGTGCCCGGGGTGTGACCGAACATGTGGATGTGGAGCCGCTCGCCGAGGCGAAACCCGCGCTCGATGCAGATCGGCATGAGCGCGCGATAGGCCGCGGGCAGGGCCTCGCGGTCGGTGCACTCGGGCATGAGCAGTACGCGGCCGCGCTGGTCGTCGGGCACCGCGAGCTCGCGCAGCAGGGCCTCGATCTCGGCGACGTCGGCGGCGCTCTCGCCGGCGCGCACGACGAACTTGAGCTGCCACGGGAAGCTCGCCATCAGCCGCGCCAGCGCCGGCAGGTGGAGCCGCGTGCGCTCGTGCCGCTCGGCCTGCGCCGGGTCGCGGGCCCACGGCGTGCTGTGACGCAGCTTCGGGCTCAGCGACACCAGGTCACAGGCGAGGCCCTCGAGCCACACGGTCCCGGCGGTCTCGACGGTGACGTGATGCCCGGCCGCCCGCAGCTGCCGACTGAGCGCGGCGACCCCGGCGTACAGCAGCGGCTCGCCGCCGGTGAGCACGACGTGGCGCGGGCCGGCGGCGCAGAAGCCGAGCAGCTCGGTCAGCTCGGCGCGGCGGCTGGACGGCGCCCAGGACGTGCCGGGCGAGTCGCACCACGCGCAGCGGAGGTTGCAGCCGGACACGCGGACGAACGAGCTCGGGACGCCGACGAGCGTGCCCTCACCCTGCAACGAGATGAAGCGCTCGTGGATCGGCAGCCAGGTCGGCGGCGCGGCCGAGAGCGACGGCGGGGCCGAATTCCGGGCGCTGCCAGGCGGGTCGAAGGCGGCGGTCATGCGCGCGTCGTCGCTGTACCGCACTTGCGAACCCCGGGCCAGGAATTCTACGCTCGCGTCTGCCATGCAGACCCCGCGGACCAAGATCGTCGACGTGCTCCAGCTCGAGCCCCCGCGCGCCGGTGTGCGCGTCAAGGGCTGGGCGCGCACCGTCCGGGACAGCAAACAGGTCGTGTTCGTCGAGCTCCACGACGGCTCGTGCTTCGCCAGCCTGCAGGTGGTCGTCAACCCCGAGCTCGCCAACTACGAGCAGCTGCGCAAGCTGACGACCGGCAGCGCGGTCGAGATCGTCGGCGAGGTCATCGCCTCTCCCGCGGCTGGCCAGCGCGTCGAGCTCAAGGCCACCGAGGTGATCGTCGTCGGCCTGGCCGACTCGAGCTTCCCGCTGCAGAAGAAGCGCCACGGCTTCGAGTTCTTGCGCGAGATCTCCCACCTGCGTGCCCGCACCAACACCTTCGGCGCCGTCTTCCGCGTCCGCAGCGCCCTCGCCCAGGCCGTCCACGAGTTCTTCCAGCAGCGCGGGTTCGTGTACGTGCACACGCCGATCATCACCGGCTCCGACGCCGAGGGCGCCGGCGAGATGTTCCGCGTCACCACGCTCGACGTGAACAGCCCGCCGCGCACGCCCGAGGGCGCGGTCGACTACCACGAGGATTTCTTCGCTCGCCCGTCGTTCCTCACGGTGTCCGGCCAGCTCAACGGCGAGACCTTCGCCATGGGCCTGTCGGACATCTACACGTTCGGCCCGACCTTCCGCGCCGAGAACTCGAACACCAGCCGGCACGCCGCCGAGTTCTGGATGATCGAGCCGGAGATGGCGTGGTGCGACCTCGACGACGACGCGACGCTGGCGGAGGCGTTCGTCAAGCACCTCATGCGCACGGCGCTCGACCGCTGCGCCGACGACCTCGCGTTCTTCAACAAGCAGATCGATCCGGGCCTGGTCGCGCGCCTGCAGCACGTGCTCGACTCGAGCTTCGAGCGCATGCCGTACACCGAGGCGGTCCGCCGGCTGGAGGCCTCGGGCCAGAAGTTCGAGTTCCCGGTCCACTGGGGCGCCAACCTGCAGGCGGAGCACGAGCGCTACCTGACCGAGACGCTGGTCGGTCGCCCGGTCTTCGTCACCGACTACCCGACCGAGATCAAGGCGTTCTACATGCGCCGCAACGACGACGGCAAAACGGTCGCGGCGATGGACCTGCTGGTGCCGAAGATCGGCGAGCTGATCGGCGGCTCACAGCGCGAGGAGCGGCTCGACGTGCTGCTGGACGCAATCCGCAAGTCGGGCCTGCACGCGGAGCACTACAGCTGGTACCTCGACACCCGCCGCTTCGGCACGGCGCCGCACGCCGGCTTCGGCCTCGGCTTCGAGCGCCTCGTCATGTACGTGACGGGGATGGAGAACATCCGCGACGTCATCCCCTTCCCGCGGACGCCGCGGAACTGCGATTTCTAGAGCCATTGGGCGTGTGGGCCCAGGTATCACGCGTTGCGCGAGGCGCGCACGGTCCCAAAACGCATAAAAAAACCCAAGGAAATTGAGCAATTTGGCTGCAGCAGTCGGAAATCTCTGGCGACCCTCTGGCGCAAACGCTAGCCTTGTGTTCGTGGGCACAGGGGGCCTTGGGATGCAGGTAAACAGGGGCACAGACCGTGGGGACAGGGTTGAAGTTTTACCCGGCACCTGCGTCCAAAATAGTGCCGGCCTGATGCCGGGCTCTCGCACGCAACCTTGGATTGCCTGAGGAAGGTTTATTCCTATGTATCTCCGGAGAAACAAAGTCCGTTGTGGTGAGTCGCGCAGGACCTACCTGTCCATCGCGCACAATGTCTGGTGGTCCGGCGAGGGGAACAAGAAGGCGCAGAGCCGTCCCATCGTCGTGGCGAGCTTCGGAGTCGAAGACCAGGTCGATGTCGATCTGGCCCGCGACCTGGTCGCAGCGGTCGAACGCTGCGCCCCGAAGTTCCAGATCCGCCGAGGCGAGGGCAAAGAAGCGACGATGCGGATCGCCCAGGAGATCCGCAAAATCGAGCCGTTCCTCAAGGTGCTCGCCAGCCGCAAGCTGGGCCTCGCCCAGCACCTGCCGCCGCACCCGGAGCGCATGGTGATCCTCGAGGCGCTGATCCGCGACAAGCTCAGCGACCCGGCCGACACCACGATCGCCGCCCGCGAAGAGGCGATCCTGTCGAGCCTCAAGACTCACCTCTCCGCGTAAACCCCGACGCCGCCAAGGCATCGCTCCTCCCTCCGGGAGGCGGTGCCGTTTGTCGCCGGTAAAATTCCTCAGCTATCCACACGCGGCACCGATCCCCACCCCCGGGACCGGTGCCGTCGTCGCGACTGGAGATCGCTTCAAAGGCGATCTCCGAGGCCTTTCAACGACGGATGCGAAGCGATCTCCGCGGTGCATCGCGGGCGCGCCAGAGGCCCGAACAGTCGCGCGAGCGTGCCCGCGAAGAGGCCGCTCTCGCGCGAGCACGAGCATGGATGAGGCGATCTCTGTCGGAGAAAGTCGAGTGGCGCGAGCGATACGAGCCGCTCGAGCGAGAGCGATACGAGCCGCGCAAGCGAGCTGTGCTCACGTGAAGAACGACCGCGCGAGCCGATGCTCCCGTCGGCCCCAGTGCGAACGTCGGCGCTCCGCTCGAGACGAGCCGCGCAAGCGAGCTGTGCTCGCGTGAAGAACGACCGCGCGAGCCGACGCTCCCGTCGGCCCAGTGCGAACGTCGGCGCTCAGCTCGAGACGAGCCGCGCAAGCGAGCTGTACCGCGTGACGAACGACCGCAAGCCGACGCTCCGTCGGCTCACGGGCGAACGTCGGCGCTCAGCTCTTGAGCAGCGAGAGCAGCAGCTCCGCCGGCAGAGGCGCGTCGGGGCGGCGGGACACGAACACGTTGGTGCTGCCGAGGCGCAGCAGCGTGCCGATGCCGAGGCGTGGGGCCAGGACCTCGAGGGCCTTCACCTTCGTGCCGCCGAGATCGATCTCGCGGGCGCGCTCCTCGAACTTGGGGCGGTTCAGCGGCTGGGCGTCGACGAACACCTCGCTGAAGAACTCGACCTTGACGGCGAAATCGATCGCGCGACCGGTGAGGGTCTCCAGCAGCGCGCTCGGCAGACCGTCGGGCAGCGAGCTCTCGATCACCGGCACGATGTAGTTGCTGAGCAGCGAAGCCTCGGACAGCTCGACCGGGACCAGGACCACGAGGCCGCGCTCGTCCTCGACGTAGCGCAGCGACTTGGCGGCGTTCTCGCTGCGGGCCTGCATCTCCTGCAGCTCGGCGGCTCGCTCGCTGGCGCGGCGCTTGGTGTCGTCAGCCGCGGTGACCTGCGGCGCCTTGGCCGGAGCCTTGGCCGACTGGTTCGGGGGGCTCGCGGAGCTCGTGGCACTCACGGGGCTCGAACCACCCGCGGCGCTCGGCGGCGGGGCCGAGAAGCCCTGCGTGAGCCCGCCTCCGCGCGACGGCGGGGGCGGCGGAGGCGGCTCCTCGCCCATGTCGTCGAGCTCCTCGTCGCCGGCTTCGCCCGGCGGCTGGCCGACCAGCGCCATCAGCAGGTTTTGGTCGTTGCCGGTCGGCTCCATCAGCGACAGCTCGATGCGGGGACCGCCGGCGAAGCCGTTGGCCAGGTCGTCGACGGTGATCCGCAGCTGATCGACCAGGCGCGTGACCGGCCAGTGCTGACCCGACGTGTCGCGGTCGCTGTCGTCGGCCGCCAGCGCCTGGCCGCGCTGAGCGACGAGGAAGCCTTCGCGGCGGTTGGGGCCGGAGCGCACGTAGTAGACGAAGCACTGCCGCGGCACCGCCTGGCTGGCGGCCAGCGCGATGTCCGGGTTGGTGCGCCAGAACTCGGCGGGGTCCTCGCCGACCACGTTGCCGTGGATCCGCGCCAGCGCCAGCGGCGACGTCGGGTGCCGGGAGATCTCGAGCGTCGCGTCGAGGATGTTGCGGACCTTGCCGAGCAGCAGCTCGGCGATCACGGCCGCAAGCACCGTCGGTCGGAACATGTCGAGCGGGAAGATCAGCCCGCCGTGGCTCGTGGGCGCGGTGGAGAGGGTGTCCATACGGGTGGCCGGAGGATATTAGCCCGGGCCGAGTACAGCCAGCGAGAAGTGCCACTGGCCCGCGGCGAGGTTGGTGGGGAAGCGGCCGACCACGACCTCCGCGCCGGTGGCGGTCGGGCAGCGATGGAAGTCCGCGAGAGCGTTGTCTGCGCGGCCGGCGTTGGCCCACGGCTCGCGGCAGATGCCCCGCAGGCGTTGCAAGATCTGTCGGACCAGCTCGCCGCTGTCCTGATCCGTCAGCTCGCGGGCGACCAGGCCGATGGTGCTGTCGCGACCGAGCTCGAGCTCGAACTCGTGGCCCAGCGCCGCGAACGGGGACTTCGGGGCGCAGCGCACGGCCTCGGGCGGCGGGTCCTCCGACAGCGCCTCCGGCACCTCGGCGCACAGCTGCTTGGCCAGCCGCGGCAGCGAGACCGTGGTCGAGCCGCCGGCCAGCATCTCGCTGGAGTCGGTGGTGAACTGCGCGAGCGCCTGCCAGTTGTCGCGCACCCCCGTGCCGCGGGGGGTACCCCGGCCGCCGCTGCTGCCGCCCGAGCCTTTGCTCGCGCCGCCCTGACCGCTGACCGCCTTGTCCCACGCGGCGCGTGACTTCTCGGTCGCGCCCGTGCACGCGCTGCACGCGAGGACGAGGGCGAGGAGGGGACGCACGCTGCGGACGTAGCACCGGCGGCAGTGAGGGTCTAGCGCCGTCGCACGCCGCCGTCGTGGCGCCGGCGGGAGCGGGGGTCTCGCCGGCGCCACGACGGGCATGGCCGGGGTTCAGCGCAGCCGACTTGCGGGGTTTAGTGCTGGCCTCCGACCGACCTGGGGGGTCTAGCGCCGCCGCACGCCGCCGACGAACACGCGATCGATCGCGGCCGCGGTGCCCGACAGCCACAGGGCGTCGTGGGCCTGGTCGTCCGGCAGGTCGGCGAGGTGGGGGTGGTCCAGGTCCGCCGCGCAGGCGTCGAACGGGCTGCCCGCCACCAGGCGGCCGAGCTCGGGGCGGCCGAGGGCGCGAGCGCCTCCCACGGTGGCGATGTCGAGGAGGGTGCGCGCGACGGGGTCGGGGCCGGCGAGGCAGAGGCGCGCCTGCGCGCGCAGGCGCTCGTGCATCTCGAGCAGGCGGGCCTCCTGGACGAGATCGATCACGGCGTTGCTGTCGCTGCCGAGGGCCAGGCCGGTGCCGTGCTGGCGGTGCCGCGGAGCCGGGATGATGCCGTCGCCGAGGTCGGCCTCGGTGGTCGGGCAGGCGCAGACGTTGTGACCGGCGAGCAGGTCGTGGTCGCGGTCCTCGAGGTGGATCGCGTGCACGGCGGTGAAGCTGCCGGGGCGCGCGAGGCAGCCGGCGTCGGCGAACACTTCGGTGGGGGTGCGGCCGTGCTCGGCGCGGCTCTCGTCGTTCTCGCGCGGCTGCTCGGAGACGTGGGCGTGCACGACGAGGCCGTGCGCGCGGGCGTAGGCGGCCAGCTCGGTCAGCGCGGTCAACGGGACGGCGCGCACGCTGTGCGGCGCGAGGCCGACCGCGTGGCCTTCGCTGCGCAAGATGTCGACGCGGGCGAGGTAGCGGTCGACGCTGCCGTCGCAGAAGCGGCGCTGCTCGGGCAGCGCCGGGCGGCCCTCGCCGGCGCGCGCGTAGTAGACCTCGAGCAGGACGACGCGGATCCCCACCTCGGCGGCGGCGCGCAAGACCTGGCGCGACAGCTCGTTGGCGTCGGCGTAGGGCGTGCCGTCGGGCGCGTGGTGGAGGTAGTGGAACTCGCCGACGCAGGTGATCCCGGCGCGCAGCATCTCGGCGTAGCAGCGGCGGGTGACGGCGTAGACCTCGTCAGGGCCGAGGCTGCTGGCGACGCGGTACATGGCCTCGCGCCAGCTCCAGAAGCTCGAAGGATCGCCGTCGCCGCGCCGGTGGGTGCCGCCGCGGATCGCCCGCTGGAAGGCGTGACTGTGAGCGTTGACGAGGCCGGGGTAGAGGAGCCGACGCCCGAGGTCGTGGACGATCGCGGGCGCGTCGGCGGGCCGGCCGGCCGCGGTGCGGACGATGACGCCGCGACCGTCGACCTCGACGTACGGCCGCTCGACCCACGCGTCGCCGAGGAGCCCCCAGGCCGCGAGGTAGCCGACGCGATCGTCATGTGTTGCTTCGGTCATCTCTTAAAAATCGAAGCTGTACTTTGGGACATGTCCGAAGAGCCATCGGTTTGCTGCTTCTTCGGACATGTTCGATCGGCCAGGCACCGCGTCACTTGGCCTTCGCGGGGGGCGCCGCTGCGGGGGTCGCGGGCGCGGCGGCTTCGGCGGGCGGGGCGGCGAAGTAGAGCTTGCGCTCCGGGTAGTCGATCGTGAGGCGGCCGCGGCCGACGAAGTCGAGGCCGAGCATGCCGTCGATGCGGAACTGGTCGCTGCTCTCGCTCTGCTCGAAGTAGCCGTAGGCGCCGCGGAGGCCGAGGACCTTGAAGGCGTTGCCGACGGTGAACTCGGTCACGTCGACGAGGGCGGCCTCGTTGCGGCGCAGCGGCGGGGCGCCGATGCCGGCGCGGGCGAACGCCTTGGTGGTGGCGGTGACGGCGACCCCCTGCATGCCGGTGTTGACG
The DNA here is from genome assembly GCF_028368995.1 of Nannocystis bainbridge. Lineage (GTDB taxonomy): Bacteria > Myxococcota_A > Polyangia > Nannocystales > Nannocystaceae > Nannocystis > Nannocystis bainbridge. The sequence goes on from NZ_JAQNDL010000001.1 coordinate 4,443,062, forward strand.
AGGAACAGGCCCTCGGCGCCGTTCATGGCCGCGAGCACGTACAGGAAGTGGGTCTCGTGGAGGTAGAACGGGACGCCGCTGCCGGTGCGGTAGCTCGCCAGGGCGCTCTTGCACTTGGCGATCGGGTTGACGAGCACGAGCTTGTTGGCGGGCAGGTCGAAGTTGACCTGGAACAGCTCGAGCACGCGGGAGCCGAGCACGGCCTGCGGCGCCGCGCCGGCGCCTCCGGTCATCTGCTCGAGCACCTGGTGCGGGAAGATGTCGACGGGGATGCCCGAGATCGTGGCGTTGCCGGCCGTGATCGCGTCGAGCTGACCGTGACCGATCTCCGCCCCGCCCTCGCCGCCGAGCCGCGACTTCGAGCGGACCGGGATCTTCAGCTTGGCCGCGACCTCGCCGTCGAGGATCACGTCGGCCGCGCCGGTGTCGACCAGCGCGCGCACCTTCTCCTCGCCGATCTGGATGTCGACGAAGGTGACGGTGCCCTCGGTGGCGATCGGCAGCTCGGCGGTGCAGCCGTTGCCCTTGAAGCTGACCTGCAGCGGCTTGCCGGCGAAGTTGCGGTAACGGCCGGCGAGCTGGGCGTTGGCGTCGCCGAGGTGGTCGAGCGCCTCGGCGACGGCCGGGAAGTCGCGCTGGTGGCTGGCGATCCAGGCCCGCTGGGCGTGGACGAGGACGTCGCGCACGCCGGCCTTGCCGGCGCGGTCGAGGATCGGCAGGGCATCCTTGTAGCGGCCCTGCAGCACGCGCGCGCGGGCGAGGATCCACAGCGCCTCGGCCTCCTTGGGCTGGAGCTTGAGGGCGACCTGGGCGGCGTCGGCGGCCTCTTCGAAGTGCGAGGCGGCCCACAGCGCGCGAGCGAGGGCGACCTGGGCCTCGGCGTTCTTCGGCTCGGCGGCGGCGGCCTCGCGGGCCTTGGCCAGGGCGACGAGCTTCTCGTCCTTGGCCTTCTCCGGCGGCGGGACCTTGGGGACCTGGAACACCTCGGGCTTGATCGGGGCGTGGTCGATCCGCTGGGTCACGAACACGACCTCCTGGGTGCGGTCGCCGAACTTGTTGACGAGGCGGATCTTGTGGGCGACGAGGACGCCGTCGATCGGGCGGTAGTCGTCGTAGATGATCTGCTGGCTGATCGGCGGCTCGGCCTTGTCGTCCTCGAGCAGCTCCTCGGCGAGCAGGCCGGTCTTGCGGTCGTACCACTGGGTCTTCGGCGGCACGAGGTCGCCCTTGCTCGACCAGCGCACGCCGTCGAGGACCCGCGCATTGCCGTCGAAGTCCTTGTCGCGCGGCTTCTCGAGCGCGAGCTCGATGCCCCGCTTTTCGAAGTCGAAGTACCAGTGCAGCGCGGCGTCCTCGCGGGTGATGACCGACTCGTCCTCGTCCTCGAGCACGAGGAAGCCGCGGCGGAACTGCCAGCCGGTCTTGCCGTCGTAGCCCTCTTCTTCGATCTGCTTGTCGATGACGGTGCGCCGGTAGAGCCGCTGGTCGGTCGTCGACTGCAAGGTGAAGGTGCCGACGGTCTCGGTGGCCCGGCAGTTCTCGTCCTTGTCGGTGCAGCCGGTCTCCGGCAAGAAGGTCATGCGCGCCTCGACGGTGCGCTGGGCGATCTTGCGCAGGGCCTCCTCGCCGCCGAGCGCGGCGACGAAGCGGTCGACGACCGCCTTGGCCTCGGCCGGGTTGCCGTCCTTGCCACCGGGCGCGTCGAGGTCGCCGACCGGCACTTTGAGGCAGCCGGGGACGGCAGCGGCGACGAGCGCGAGGGCGAGGCTGGCGCTCAGGCGGAGACGGCGAGGTGCGAGGGACATGGGCCGGGAGAGTGCCCGAGCGCGCCCCTGGGCTCAAGTCGGCGGGCGCGCCGGGCGTGGTAAGCTGCCCGCGGTGCGGCGCGGCAAACCGATCCGGGCTGCGGCGTGGGGCGCCGCGGCGGCGCTCTTCGTGGCCGCGGGCTGCGCGGGACTCGGCGGCCGCAGCCGCGAACCAGGGCGCAACGAGGTCGACCCACGCGTGATGGCGGTCGTGACGGCCCGGACGTCGGAGCCGTGCCGCGCGGCGCTGACGACCGCCCTGGCCGCCGGCGAACAGGTCACCGGCACGTGCGCCGTGATGCAGACCCGGGCGGCCCAGGAGGCGCTGGCGGCCACGCGCCAGCGGTCGTTCGGGATCGTCGATCGCGCGACGGTCCGGCTGGCGAGCATGACGCTGGTGCTGTCGCAGGCCCACCTGTGCCGGCGCTGGCCGCTGCGCACGCCGGGGCAGGGATCGCTCGACGTCGGCGGGGCGCGGCTCGCCGGCTGCAACGTGCGCCGCTACGTCGGGCCGGTCGCGGTCGCGGTGGCCGCGGCCGACGGGTCGGTGGTGCAAGTGATGACGGTCCGCTCCGACGAGGACGGGCAGGCCGAGGTGTCGTTCGCCGAGGTCGATGCGCTGCTGCGGGCGCGCGGTCGCGGGGGCCTCGGTTCGTTCGCGGAGCTGCAGGTCGGGCGTGAGGCCTGGGCGGCGCGCGTCGAGCTGCCCGCGCTGCGGACCCAGCTGGCCGAGTGGCACGCGGCGTGGGTCGGGCTCGGACGCGGGTCGCCGGGGCTGTTCGCCGCGCTCCACCCGGAGGACGAGGCGGCCTCGGGGATGCGCACGCGAGCGCTCGAGGCGTCGCTGAAGCGCCAGGCCGAGGACGCGGCGGCGGTCGAACGCGGCGAGCTTTCGGCGCGGCGGTTCCTCGAGCGACACGTGTGGTCGCCGTACCGCTCGCTGGTCGAGCAGAAGGACGGCCGATCGTCACCATGACGCCGCGGTCGCAGCGCCTGCGCGTGCACCTGCGGATCGTCGACGGCGACGTCGCGCCGGTGGTGGCCCGCTATCGCGACCACATCCAGTGCCGGCCAGGCTGCGGGGAGTGCTGCCGCCAGAGCTTCGCGGTGTCGGAGGTCGAGGGCGAGCTGCTGCGCGAGGGGCTGGCAGCGGCAGAGCCGGCGACCCGGGCGGCGATCGTGGCCCTCGCCCGCGCGTACGCGCCAGGGACGGCGTGCCCGGCGCTGGGGAGCGACGAACGCTGCCTGCTCTACGCCCACCGGCCGCGGATCTGCCGCAAGTACGGGATCCCGCTGTGGCACCCGGAGCGCCCGCACGAGCTGAAGACGTGCCGCCTCAACTTCCGCGGGGTGGCCGACCTCGACGCGGACCTGATCGTCGAACCCCAGGCCGGCTGGGCCGCCGACTGGATCGCGCTGCGCGAGGAGCTGGGGCTCGGACGGCAGGACAACCGCAGCATCGCGGCGTGGCTGGCCGAGGCTCCGAATCTGTCCGAAGAGACATCTTGAAGAGAGCGCCTCGGGGCGGGGAGCATGCTGCGGGAGCATGCCCGCAAGAACATGCAGGGCACGTCACGGAGCATGCCCGATAGGGCATGTCGTGGAGAGCATGCCCGATGGAACATGTAGCGAAGGGCATGTCCGATGCGACATGCCCTTCGGGTCAGTGACCGGAGCCCGGGTCCGGAGCGGGCGCCGCCGGGGCGGGCGCCGCGGGGGACGGGGCGGCCTTGGCGGGCGCGGGCGTTGCCGGGGCCGCCTTGGTGGGCGCGGGCGCGGGCGGGCCGGGGTTCGTCGGGCCGCCGACCGGCGCCGGCGCGAGGGAGCCGGTCGGGTTGGGCTGGCGGATGCCCGGGGGCGGGTCGCGGCGCTCGATCTGCAGCGGGATCGAGTCGTTGCCGGAGCTCATGAACGGGCCCACCGGGGCCGTGCCGCGCTTGACCTGCGGGGTCATCGGCGGCGGCATCGGGCCCTTGCGCGCGGCGGTGCCACCAGTCGCGCGGGTCGGCTGCAGGCCGACGTAGTCGATCTTGGCGCTGCCGTCCTCGTAGACGAACTTGAAGGCGAGCACGTCGAGGCCATCCTTGCTGAGGTAGGCGCACCACATCGGCTCGGCGCCGTTGCGGACGTAGATCTGCGCGGCCGGCGGGACCACCGGCGGGCAGAAGAAGGCCTCCTTGCGGGCGAAGCGGCTGGCGGCGTCGCGGAAGGTGTCGAAGAACTCGCGGCCGCCGTCGGCGAACACCGGGCGGGCGTCGAACTCGCGGCGGTCGGGGATGCCCCAGCGCGCGTGCTCGGTGAACACGGCGCGCAGGCCGGCGAGGTCGTCCTTGGCGGCGAGGGTCAGCAGCGCGACGGCGATCCGCTTGGCCTGGAAGGGCAATTGCCAGGTGGCGATCTCGGCGGCGGACGCGACGTCGCGGTCCTCGTACTCGTGCAGCAGGCTCTCGGGCACCCCCTCGGCGCTGCCGGCCGGCAACGGGCGGGCGGCGGCCGGCACGGGGGCGGGCGGGCTCTCCCGCGGTACTTTGCCGGCGTGGTGCGGCGTGGTGCAGGCGACCACGAGGCCGGCCAGGACGACGGTACCGAGGCAATTCAGAGGAGCGCGAAGCATGCCGCACTCTTTAGACCGCCGCGTGCCGATGAGCAAGCGCACGGGACGCCCCGGGGGCCGACCGGCGTCGCGTTTGCGGACGAGCGGGTTGTGAGCCCGCGAACGCACCGGTTAGGATGCGCTGCGCGGTGCTCCCCCACGCCGCGTGAAGGCCGCGAGCGTGCGACGAACAGGCAAAGGCGCCCCGAAGGGCGCGAGTCGCTGCGGGCTGCAGGGCGCTGCAGCGGCGCTGGCATGTCTGGCCTGCAACCTCGAGGCGCCTCGCGGCGAGCGCGACGGAGCCGAGGACGAAGCGCCGGTCCGCGCGGAGCGACCCACGCCCACGCCCACACCGGCGGCTGCGCGAGAGATCCGTCTGCCGGCGGCGCACGTGCCGACGGCCGACGTCGAGCCCGCCGAAGAGGCGCGACCGGCCGGTCCGCGCTCGGTGCCAGCCGGGACGCCGCCAGCGATCGCCCGGGTGTTCGAGCGCCTGCCGGTGGGGATCCACGACGAGCCGCCGGTCGGGGCGATCGGGGCGTCGGGGATCCACGTCGACAAGATCTGGGTCGGGCAGGCCTACGAGCGCGAGGGCTGCACCGGCGAGGCGGACAAGTTCTCGCTGAGCCGACACGGGGCCGTGAACGTGTGCTTCCGCGTGGTCCACAGCCGCGTCGAGGAGAGCGTCGACGTGCTGTGGGAGAAGGACGGGGAGCTGTTCCGCCGGCGGGCGGTGCAGATCCCCGAGCTGCACGCGTACCGCACCCGCGCCTATCTGGTGCTGCGGCGCGAGTACATCGGCAGCTGGAAGGCGCGGGTGGTCTCCGTCGACGGCATCGAGCTGGCGACGGCGTCGTTCGCCGTGGTGGAGTGACTCATGCGTGGCGTGGTCGTCGGGTTCGTGGCGAGTTGGTTGTGGGTGACGGGGGCGCGCGCGCAGGAGCCCGAGGCGGCCCCTCCGGCGCCCGAGGTCGAGCCGCCGCCGACGTGGCGGTTCAAGCAGAAGGACCGCCCGGTCAAGGTGGTGGTGCTGGCCGGGTCGATCGGTGCGTGGCCCAAGCAGCCCTACGCCGAGCGCCTGGCCGAGATGTGCAGCAACGTCGAGGTCCGCAACCTTTCGAAGGTCGGCTTCGGCGCGCTGCAGCTCAAGCAGCGGTTCAAGCAGCAGTTCCTGGAGAACCCGTACGTCAACCTGCGCGACCCGGCGCTCGAGTACTGGCTGGTGTTCCAGGGCGGGCTCAACAGCGTCGGCACGCCAGAGCGGACCAACCACGACATCCGCGAGCTGTTCACCCTGGCCCACGCGCGCGGGCTCAAGGTGGTCGCGTTCAGCCTGACGCCGTGGGGCGACGACACCGACCCGAAGCGCTGGGCCGGGGCGGCCGGGCTGCGCTACCTGCGAGCGACGCGGACGGTGGTCGATTTCGTGCTCGGGGCGCTGACGCCCCACGAAGCGCTCGGTGACTACGCCCGCAAGCGATCGGCCGGGGCCGAGGCGGCGTGGCAACCGGACGAGCTGCCGGAGGTCGCGGTCGACCTGTATCGCTCGGCCCTGCGCGCCACGTCGGCGCCGCTGCGCGACGTCGAGGCGATGCGCACCGCGCTGACGAAGGACGCGCTGTGGAAGCGGCAGCACGCCGAGCTCGACGAGACGGCGCGCGACGCGGCGCTCGCTACCGATGCGGTCGAGGCCGCCGAGGTGCCGCGCTGGTTCCTGCGCACCGAGCTGCGGAGCTTCGACCATATCCACCCCAACGCCGAGGGCCACCGGCTCATCGCCGAGACCGCTTGTCCGCGCCTGCCGGCCAGTTGGGGCTGCACGTGCCCGAACGCGCCCGTGCCCGCGGAGCCGCCCGTAGAGGCGTCTGCGTCGCAACCGCCGCGGCTGCCGATGACGACTCTGCTACTTTTGTACCCGCACTGGCTCCGGGTACTGCTCGGGGCGCCTCACCTGTGAGCCATCGTCCATGACCGAGCTGATCAACCTGATCTTCACCATCGTCGTCCTCATCGCGGGGATCCTCGCGGGGTTGTGGTTCGGCGCCAAGCTGGCGGAGAGCACCCGCGACGAGCACGGCCGGACGCGCAAGAGCCTCACCTCGGCGCTGCGCGAGACAGGCACCTCGGCGGTGATGAAGCTGTGGCGCTGGCGCCGGGCCCGGGCCCGCGAGGCCAAGCGCGAGTCGCGGGAGTGAGCTGACTGAAGGGGCATGTCCGAGCGGACATGCCCCTGGGGGCATGTCTCAAGGCGCATGCCCGAACGTTCAGGCCGTCTCGGCGGCGGCGCGGCGCTTGTTGTCGCGGTCGAGCCGGCGCCAGCGCAGGCCGGCGGCGCCGACCACGACCACGCTGACGAGCACGAGCCACGGGACCTGCGGCGACTTGGGCTTCTTCTTGTTCCACGCGTTCTGGTGGTTCTTCACCCACGGGCGGAACTCGCCGGGCGCGAGCAGGGGCAGGCCGTGGCGGGCGCGGATGGTGTTGGGCAGCTGCGCGTTGATGTCGCCGCACTCGCCGGTGTAGACGAGCTTGCGGAAGCGGTTGGCCGCGAGCCGCTCCTCGGGCTTGTAGGGGCCGTTCTTGGCGACCTCCTCCGGCGTCGGGATCGCGTAGGAGAGCTTGTAGAGCTCGACCTTCTTGGGCGCCTGGCCGCCGTGCTTGAGCGCCCAGTCGCGGCAGACCCACCGCGCGTGCCACTTCTGGTACCAGTCGCCCTTGCCGCCCTCGCCGCCGATGATCCGGCGGTTGATCTTGCGCTGGCGGGTGTAGCCGAGCCACGGGATCGGCTTGTTGTCGGGGTGGTAGACGTCGGTGTTGAGGTCGTAGGCGCCGCCGTCCTGGTCGGTGACGATGACCTGCATGAAGACGTTGCTGCGCGGCGGGTTGGGCGCGAACATCTTCCAGCCCTGCGCGGTCTGGCTGGTCCGGACCCACCACTTGAACGGCTCCTGCGCGCGCACCCGCCAGCCGTCCTTGCCCTCGCCGCCGAGGCTGTCTTTCTCGGGCAGCAGCCAGATCGCCACGCCGGTGCAGTGATAGACGACGAACGCGCCGGCGAGGAAGCGGCCCATCGAGCCGTAGGCCCACGGCCGCCGCGGGCGCCCGGTGAACGGGTCGATGACGGACAGCTGCGCCGCGCCGCGCCGCTGCGCGACGCCGAAGCCGATCACCGCCAGGCCGGCGAAGATCACCGCGCCGGTGGCCGCCCACGGGACCCCGAGGTCGGTCTCGGCGACGACGTAGACCCCGCCGACCGCGACCACCAGGGCGCCAGCCAGCGCCCACGCCGGCAGCGCGGCGGCGTCGCGGTGGAGGTGCGGCAGGGTCGGGTCCTCGGCCGGCAGCGGGGCGTCGCCGCGCGTGATGTCCTTCGGGACAGGTAGTCCGAGCCGCCCGAGCCGCTCGCCGATCGCCCGCAGCAGGAAGGCGACCTCGCTGCCGTTGAGGAACGCGACGTAGGTGGCCATCGTCGCCGGCGTGAACCAGCCGATGTTCATCATCACGATCAGGTGCGCGTGGAAGATGAGGCCGAGGCCGAGCCACAGGCGGCGGCCGAGGAACCAGGTGCAGAACCAGTCGAGGTCGAGGGTGAGGCGATGGCCGCGGACCGCGATCGTGGGCGGGCGACGGCCGAGCCAGAAGAACAGCCCGCCGATCGCGGCCATGCCGGCCAGCCAGGCCACCGGGAACCACCGCTGCCAGGTCGCCAGGCTGGCCATGCCGCCGCGCGCCACCGCCGGGATGTGGAACGGCAGGGTGATGTAGACGACGACCAGGCCGACGAGGCCGAGGCCGAGCCAGCAGGCGCGCACGGCCCAGCGCTGCCACTCGGGCAGCGGCGGCAGCTGCTCGCGGCGGACGAACCGGGTCACCAGGCCGAGCACGACCAGGGGGAACAGCGCCTCCCAGTAGTGGACGACGATCGTGTTGATGCGGAACAGGTTGGTGCCGAACACGGCCGACAGCTGCTGCGGCTCGAAGCGGTAGAAGTGGTCGAGGTTGAGCGCGTAGTAGAACGCGTCGCCCTTGGCCCACACGTCGCCGTTCTTGACGGTGCCGGTCGAGCAGTAGAGCGCGGCGAGCTGCAAGATCATGATCATCCGCGGCCAGGCGGGGATCAGCCGGTACACGGCCTCGAGGCCCTGCGGGTGCTGGGGGGTCGGAGCGAGGCCGGCGCCGGCGCCCGGGCCGTCGCGCTCGCTGAGCCGGCCCTGCTTGCGCAGTCGACGGCAACGCAGCCAGTTGTCGACGCTGTAGGCGGCGCCGCAGCGCGACAGGCACAGGTAGAGGAGGAAGCAGCGGTAGACGTTCTCGGTGCCCTCCCAGAACACCTGGTTGCGCAGGATGATGGCGTGGAACAGCAGCAGCGTGAGCCACTTGGTGACGTTCGTCTTGAAGCCGACGATCATGCACACGCAAGCGACCTCGAACGCGCCGAGCACCAGCCAGAAGGCGGTCGGCGAGTCCCAGAAGAACAGCGGCGAGTACTTGGGCCCCTTGAGCCACTCGACCACGCCGCCCCAGTCGAAGAAGCCGTAGGGCTCGGGGTCGATGCCGTCGCCGAAGCCGACGAACTGCTCCTTGGCGAACACCTCGCGCGCGACGTCGGTGAGGAACAGGCCCTCGTCGGTGAAGAGGTAGACGAAGAGGTCGGACAGGCCGTTGATGTTGGCCAGGGTGACGAGGCCGAAGACGATGCGGAAGAGGCCCATCGTCCGCGGGTCCTCGGCGCGCAGGAACAGCCGTCGGAACGCCTCGCGGTGGAAGATGCAGGCGCTCACGAAGAAGACGAAGCCGAGCAGCATCCACCAACCGACGGTCGGCGAGAGCGCGAGCGCTTCGGCGTTGGGGATCCGTTCGTCCGCGAGTAAGCCCAGCAGCATGTGCGGGGATTAAAACAAAAGGCCCGGCGTGATGCCGGGCCCTTCGCTGTGAGAAGCCGTGCCTCAGTCGACCGGCTTCGTCAGCGGCTTGACCTCGGCCGGCGGCGTCGGCTCGGGCGCGGCGGCTTCGCCCTCACCCCGGGCCAGCGACGGCGGCTTGACCGTCGAGGTGGCGCGCTTGCCGGCCGTCCCGGTGGTGTTCGGCTTGCTGGCGTCGGTGGTCTTCGGCGGGTCGTAGCGCTTGTCCCACGCCTTCTTCTTGTTGTGGATCCACGGCTTGAACACGCCCTCCTCGAGCAGCGGCAGGCCGTGGCGCTCGCGGATGAAGTTGGGCAGCTGCCCGTGGTCCGAGGAGGCGCACTTGGTGGTGTGCTGCCGCTCCTCGCGGCCGGTGTCGTGGAGCAGCTTCTCGGGCACGTACCAGCCCTGCTTGGCCACGATCTCCGGCGCCGGCATGCGGTACGAGACCTTGTAGAGCTCGACCTTCTGCGGCATCACCCCGCGGTGGCTCATCGCCCACTGGCGGCAGAGGTAGCGCGAGTACCACTGCTGGTACCAGTCGCCCTTGCCCGACTCGCCGCCGATGATGCGGCGGTTCATCTTGCGCATGCGGTCGTTCCAGACCCACGGGATCGGCTTGCGCTCGAGCGCGTAAGTGTCGGTCCGCAGGTCCCAGCGCTCGCCGGCCTCGTCGGTCACGACGGTCCGCATCAGCACGTTGTGCCGCGGCGGGTTGGGCGCGAACATGCCCCACTGCTGGTCGGTCTGCGTCGCCAGCACCCAGGTCGAGAACGGCTCACGCGCCTTGATCCGGAACGTCGAGATGCAGTCCTTCTCGGGCAGCTCCCAGATGGCGATGGCGACGATGTGATAGAGGACCAGCGCGCCGACGAACAGGCGCCCGCCCGGCCCGTAGGCCCACGGCGCGACCGTGTGCTCGGTCTGCGGGCAGATCGCCGGCATGTCGGGCTCGCGCTTCGGCCGGTCCGGCGGTGAGAAGGTCAGGCCGAGCTTGGCCAGGTGGCGGTGGATCGCCGGCACCTGGTTGAGGCACACGACGAGCAAGATCGAGCCGGTCGCCGCCAGCTTGAAGAGGAGCAGCTGGTCCTTGTCCTGCGTGGTCTCGCCGGTCCGGCTCATCAGCCACACGTAGGCGAAGATCCCGGCCGCGAGGCCGAGCAGCTTGACGACCAGGTGCCGGGCCCCGCGATGGCCCTGCACGTAGGTGTAGAGGGTCATGAAGGCCATCATGACGATCAGGGTCCACGCGAAGTGGATCCCCAGGTTGACCCCCGGCGCCGTCTCCTCGCGCCCGAGCACGCTGACCTTGAACCAGGGCACCAGCGGGCTCGCGTGCAAGATCACCCCGATGATGGCGACCCCGAGCATGCCGTAGAGCAACGCCGGCGGCAGTCGACGACCGTCGCGGCGGTGATGCGGCAGCGTGCGGTCCTCGGCCGGCAGCGGCGGCTCGCCGCGGCGCACGTCGGCCGGGAGCGGCAGCCACGGGAACAGCTTGGCCAGCCCGCGCCCGAAGAACCGCAAGATCCGCCCTGGCTCGTCCCCCTGGAGGAAGAACAGGTAGGTCGACATCATGATCGGCGGGAACATGCCGATGTTCATGAGGAGCTGGAGGTTGCCGTGGAAGATGAGGCCGAGCGTGAGCCACACGCGGCGACCGAGGAACCACCGGCAGAACCAGTCGAGGTCGAGGAGGTAGCGCTTGCCGCGGATCTTCACGGTCGGCGGGCGCCGGTTGAGGAACCAGAACAGGGCGCCGATGGCCGCCATCAGCGCGACCCAGCCCACCGCGGTGAAAATCTGCACGCGCTGGGTGGTCCACCAGTTCTTCGGCAGCTCGACGTGGTGCACCGGCAGGGTGATGAGCACGACCGCCAGGGCGCCGAGGCCGAACGCCACCCAGCAGGCGCGCACGGCCCACAGCCGCCAGCCTTCGAGCCGCGGCACCTGCTCGCGGATGCCCCAGCGGATGATGGTGCCGAGCACCATCATGGGGAACATCGCCTCCCACCAGTGGGTGATCCACGTGGCCAGGCGGAACATGTTGAGGCCCAGGATCGACGACACTTCTTGCGGGTAGAACCGGTAGAAGTGGTCCATGTTGAGGGCGTAGTAGAGCGCGTCGCCCTTGGCCCACACGTGGCCGTTTTTGACCACGCCGGTGAAGCAGTACAGCACCCCGAGGTTGAGCATCATCAGGTTGCGCGGCCAGGCCGGGATCAGCCGGTAGACCGCCTGCAAGCCCTGCGGGTGCTCGGGACCGGGGGCCACGCCGGCGCCGCCGCCAGGCCCGTGGCGCTCGGACAGCAGGCCCTGCTTGCGCAGCTTCCGGGTCCGCAGCCAGTTGTCGATGCTGTACGCGTGGCCGCTCTTGGCCAGCAGCAGGTAGAAGAAGAACACCCGATAGACCAGCTCCGTGCCCTCCCAGAACAGGTGGTTCCGGAGGAAGAAGCTGTTCATCAGCAGGAAGCTCAAGACGCCCATCACCCGCGTCTTCCACCCGAACATGAACAGGACGGTGACGGTGTAGAAGCCGATGAGCTGCACCCACATCGCCGTGGGCGTGTCCCAGAAGTACAGCAGCGAGTACTTGTGGCCCTTGAAGAATTCGAGCGCGCCCGGGACGTCGAAGAAGCCGTAGGGGTCGTCGCCGATGCCGTCGCCGAAGCCCTTGAACTGGGCCGGCGCTACCAGCTGGCGGGCCGCATCACTGAGGAAGATGCCTTCGTCCGAGAAGAGGAAGGTGAAGTACTCCCACAGGTCGTTGATGTTGCAGATGCAGAGGAAGGCGAAGACGATGCGGAACGCCGCTACCGGCCGCGGATCCTCGTTCGTCAGCCACCAGCGCCGCCAGCGCTCGCTTTGGAGCAGGAAGATCAGGCACAGGAGAACGGCGCAAGCCAACATGACCCACCCGACCGTCGGCGCCATGGCGATCGCCACGTCGTTCGGGATCCGGTCGGGGTCTGCGAGCGCGAACGCAAATGCTGCGGCCGAGGAGAACCCAAGCATAGGCAGGGAGTGTCCGGGACGGCACTAGGCGGGCGCAAGCGCAAAAAAGGCCAGTCCTTCCGCGGGTGTTGGCCGTCGCACGCGCCGCCGAGGCTTGACTCGACCGGCATCCCCGGCCATCGTCCCCGGCCATGTTCGTCCCGCGCGAACGCGTCCGCCTGCAAGGTTTCAACAACCTGACGAAGGTGGTCAGCTTCAACCTCTACGACTTCTTCGTCGCCCGCACCGAGGACGAACGGCACGCCTACGTCCGCTATATCGACGAGAAATTCAGCGCCGAGCGCATCACCGACATGTTGCGCGAGATCGCGCACATCATCGACGCCGAGGTCCTGTCGGTCTCCGCCCAGGACTACGAGCCGCAAGGCGCGAGCTCGCTGGTGCTGATGAGCGATCTCGGCCAAAAGCAGGTGGCCGACGAAGTGATGGGCCACACGAGCATCGGCGCGCACCTCACGAAGAGTCACCTCTGCGCCCATACCTACCCGGACTGGTACGACCCGAAGGGGATCTGCAGCTTCCGGGTCGACATCGACATCGCCACGTGCGGGACGATCGTCCCGCTGCGAGCCCTGAACTTCATGTTCGAGAGCTTCGAGAACGACGTGGTGATCATCGACTACGTCGTCCGCGGCTTCACTCGCGACGCCGAGGGCCGGCGCGTGTACATGGACCACACGCTGAAGTCGATCCAGGACTTCATCGACCCGAAGATCCTCGCCGACTATCACTGCGAGGACCTGGTCCTGCAGAACGAGAACATCTGGCAGACCAAGATGATGCGCACGCGGCTCGACCCGTCGGCGTACTTCCCGCCCGATGTCGACCCGGCCGCGGCGGAGAGCCTCGCCCGCCTCGACGACGTGCGTCGCGAGATGGTCGGGATCTTCTACGGCTGGCCCGGCTGATCCGCGTCGCCGGTGCGAGCGAGATCTCGCCGCGAGCGAGGAGAGCACGGCGCTCGCCGCACCGACGTGCGGCGCTAACGACGAACGCGACCGTCGCTCGCCTCGAGGACGTCGCGGCCGACGTCGTCGAGTCGAGGAGATCTTCTCCTACGGCGGGCCCGCGTCCGTCGGCTTACGCGTGAGCAAGTAGCCGGCGACGACCAGGAGCACCGCGCCGACCAGCGCGCTGGCCGGCGCACGCGCGTCCCAAAAGATGAGGTCGACGCCGAGGCCCAGGGGGATCGCGGCGTACGCGACCATGGCGACGCTCGAGGCCGGCGCGAGGCCGTAGGCGCGAGTCATCCATAGTTGTCCGAGCGTGCCGAACAGCGCGGTGCCGCCGACGAGCGCGAGGTTCTGGCGTGACAGGTGTCCGGTCTGGAAGTCGCCCTGGGCGACGCCCCACGAAAGACCGACGACCGCGGCGAGCAAGGCGAAGTGGAAGACCACCAGCTCGGGCGCCTCGGTCGCGGAGGTCTTGCGGATGGTCACGTGTGCCAGCGCCGAGAACACCGCGGCGGCGAACCCGGCGAGCGCGGGGCCTGGCGGGAGGACGGAGAGATCTCCCAGAGGTGCGAGCACGAAGAAGGCGCCGCTCGCAGCGAACACGAGGGCGAGCAACGCGAGCCGGTGCATGCGCTCGCGGAGCACGAGCGGGGCGAACAGCGCCACGAACACGGGGTGAAGTAGATGCAGGGTCTGGTGTTGGACCAGAGTCAGCGCCCGCACCGCATAGAAGGTAGCGGCCATGGCGGCGATCCCGAACAGCGAGCGCAGCGCGACGAGATCTGCGCGCACCGGCCGAAGACTGACTCGCTGGCGGCGCAGCTCGGCCCAGATCCACAGCAGCCCGGGCGTGGTCCGATAGAACATCAGCTCCGCCGTGCTGAACCCGTCCTCGCGCAGCCCCTTGGCGCAGGCGTTCATGGCCACGAGAGCGGCCATGGCGCCGAGCATCCAGGCGAGACCGCGACGGAGATGAGCGACGGGAGCGGCCAAGGCAGCGGGCCCGATCTATCATCGTGGCGAGCGACGCAGTCGTGTCGCGAGATGGACGCCGGAGGCGCCGTCCGCGAGCGGGAGATCTCTCCCCACCCGAGTTCCGGTCGCCGGCGATTTTCGAACGACATCGCGCCGCGCGGCCCAAGACACGCTTGACGGGGCGAAACACCGCGAGT
>NZ_JAQNDL010000001.1:4462500-4536530 GCF_028368995.1 Nannocystis bainbridge
GGTCCCTATCTGCCGTGGGCGCAGGAATCTTGAAGTGGAGCTGTCCCTAGTACGAGAGGACCGGGATGGACAGACCCCTGGTGTTCCGGTTGTTTTGCCAAGAGCATCGCCGGGTAGCCATGTCTGGAACGGATAACCGCTGAAAGCATCTAAGCGGGAAGCCAACCACAAGATGAGGATTCCCTGAAGGTCCGTCGTAGACGACGACGTTAATAGGCCGGGTGTGGAAGCGCGGCGACGCGCGGAGCTAACCGGTACTAATCGACCGTTCGGCTTGACCTTGGGCACCGTCCCGTGTGGCGGTTTGCAGTCCGAGGTTCCGAGCGATACACGCACAACGGCCAAATGGCCCGCTCCGAGATGGAGCCCTGTACACAGCGTACTACGATCTCTTGCGTGGCTGATTCGGTGGCTCTGCCACGACTCTCCTCGCCGCTCGTCGTCAAGTTTTTGCTGGTGGCTATAGCGGAAGGGCCACACCCGATCCCATCCCGAACTCGGTCGTTAAGACTTCCAGCGCCGATGGTACTGCAGGGGCGACCCTGTGGGAGAGTAGGACGCCGCCAGCGCTATGCCCCCTTCGTAAGAAGGGGGCTTTTTTATTTGGGTCTCGCCAGGCCATGGGCGGAAATCTTCCCCTCGTGCCCGGCGTAGGCTATGCACTCCCGCATGCCCGGATTGCCCAGGAAATGGCTCTTGGCACTCGGTCTCGTCGCCTGCGATTCGACTCCGCAGTCCGAATCGCCGGCCGAGCTGCCGAATCCTGTCTTGCCCGAGCGGCGTCCCGAACCCCGGCTCCCCGACCCCGAGCCGGAGGATTCAGCCGAGGCTCCTGGCGACGCCGGGGGTGATGACGGGTCCGCGCCGGACTCGGCCGGGACGACCGTGGCGGAAGTCCCGGTTGCCGCCGAGCCTGCCGTCGACGATGAGATCCGCGCGCCGGAGGGCTACGGGCTGATCCGCCCGCCGCTCGGCGTGCCGGTGCCCGAGTCGCTGAAGCTGCACGCCCTGGCTGGCTACGAGGTGGTCACCGTCTACTCGCGGCCCGACATGACGACCGAGAAGCTCGGCTATCTGCGGATCGGTACGCGCATGATGGCGACCGAGAAGATCGAGCACGAGAGCTGCAAGTCCGGGTTCTACGGGTTGCCGGCTGGCGGCTACGCCTGCGCGAGCAAGGGGCTGCTGGTCGAGGCCGAGCGGCCGCCGCCGATGAAGTACCCGCCGCCGGTGGCGAAACTCGATCAGGGGCATCCCTACGAGTACGGGTTCGTGCGGCGCTGGAACAGCCCCATGTGGTGGCGGATCCCCAGCGACCAGGAGATCTCGGCGATGGAGGCCCAGCGGATCGCGCGGGAGGCCGAGCGCCTGGCGGTGAAGACGCCGCCGACCGAGGCGCCGATCCCCGCCGAGCCGGTCGAGGGGACAGCCCCGCCCGAGCTGCCGAAGCCCGACCCCGTGCTCGTCGACGTGAAGCTGCCGCTGAGCCCGAGCACGCCGTGGCTCGAGCGCGGGTTCTTCCTGTCGCTGGGCGAGAAGGTGGTCGAGCGCGGGCTGACGTTCTACCGCACCGCGCGCGGGGCGTATGTGGCGGCGGGCGACATCTCGCGTTACGACGCGAAGGACTGGGTCGGCGTCGCGCTCGACGAGCAGGGGATCACGTACCCGTTCGGCTACGTCAAGAAGGACACCAAGCTGCTGCAGCTGACCGCGGACGACAAGCTGCGGGCGACGAAGACGGTCGAGCGGCGGACGTTCCTCGACCTGACCGAAGAGACGGAGATCGCGGGCCGCGCTTACATGATCACGGCGGACGGCTTGCTGGTGCGCAAGGACCATCTGATGATCCCGGACCTGCAAGCGCTGCCGAAGGGGCTCGATCCGTGGGAGCGGTGGATCGACGTCAGCGTCTCGCAGCAGATGCTCGTCGCGTACGAGGGGACGCGACCGGTGTACGTGACGCTGGTGTCGAGCGGACGCAAGGGGACGAAGGAAGACCCGTACGAGACGCCGCGCGGGCGCTGGCGGATCTACAGCAAGCACGTGTCGTCGACGATGGACGGAAGCTCGGCCACCGACGGCAACTACTCGATCCAGGATGTCCCCTGGACCATGTTCTTCTCCGGCAGCTACGCGCTCCACGGGGCGTTCTGGCATCGCAGCTTCGGGACCGTGCGCAGCCACGGCTGCGTGAACCTGGGGCCGAGCGACGCGCGGTGGTTGTTCCACTGGACGACGCCGCTGCTGCCCGAGGGCTGGCACGGAGTCAACTCGACCGACGAGAGCCCGGGCAGTACGGTGGTCGTCCGCGATTGAGAGACGGGTGACGGCCCGTCTGCGGGCAGGTCGTCAGGACAACGTGCCGCAGGTGTCGATGGCGATCTGGCCCTGGTCGGTGCAGTAGTAGTTGCTGCCGTCCGGGAGGCAGCAGCCGACGCCGTTGATGGGCGAGGTCTCGTCGCAGTCGTCGCCCTCGGTCGGTAGTGTGTCGGGGCACTCGATCGGATGGTCGCCGTCCGGGTCCGCGTCGATGAAGCCGCACGCGTAGTACTTGTTGTTGGCGTCCCAGCCGCAATTGCCGAAGCCGCTGCCGGTCGTGCTCGCGGTGGTGCCCTCGGTGGTTGAAAGCTCGGTCGTGCTCGTGGTCTCGGGATCGGTCGTCGACGTGGTCGTGGTGGTCGGACTGATCGTCGCTTCGGTGTCGGAGGTCGTACTTCCGTCGGTCGTGGAGGTGTCGGTGGAGGTGCTGCTGGCGGTCGTGCTGGACTCCTCGTCGGAACCGATCTTGTTGGTGTCGACAACGCATCCGGTAACGAGAACGAGGGCGCTGGCGGCGGCGATTAAGGTTTTGAGCATGATGTCTCCGGGGCGAAGGCTGACGCGTTCAGGCAGCAAACATCATTGCAGATCCCTCCTGCGGATGCCGCAAATCAGAGGATGCTGAGCTGGTGGCAATATTCTTCGCCCACGCCAAGGCGAGGCTGCGACCAACTCGCCGCGGTCAGCCGAGGACGCAGGGCTCAGCGCGGGGCGGGCCGGCGAGCGAGGAAGGTCGCGTGCAACGCCTGGACGGCGCGCGCTCGCTGCTCGCAGGCGACGAGGAAGGCGAGGCTGTGCGAGTCGGTGTGAGCCTCGCGGACGGAGATGCCCTCCGCGTGCAGGCTCTCGTATGCGCGCGCCATCGCTTCGGGGTTCTCCTCGAGGCCGGAGCCGATGCAGCTGACCAGCGCGAGGCCTTCGATGCACTCGATGCCGCCGAGGTCGCGGCCGAGTGACCGCGTGAACGCGCCGAGACGCGCGAGCGCCTCGCTGCCGTCGGTGCGCTGGGCCAGCGACAGAAATCCCGTCGCGCCATGCTCGTCGATCCGCAGGTACCTGAGGCCGAGGGGCGCGAACTCGCGAATGACCTCGGGGACATGTCGCGATGAACCTGCGCGAAGAGACAGGCGGATGGTAACGATGGAGCCGTCGGAGGCGACCGCGCGGACGCCGGGTCGCGTGGGCGGGTTCTTCCGGATGATGGTCTCGCCGGTCACGTCGGGGCGGCTGTGGCGGGCGTAGATGGCGATGCCACGCTCCTCCGCGAGCAGGACCGCTTGCGAGTGGAGGACCTTGGCGCCGGCGCGCGCGAGGGCCTGCATCTCGCCGTACGAGAGGCTGTCGAGGCGTTCGGCGTCGGGGACTTCGCGCGGATCGGCGCTGTAGACCCCGTCGACGTCGCTGTAGATCTCGCAGTCGGCGTCGAGGGCCGCGGCGAGCGCGACAGCCGTGGTGTCGGAGCCGCCGCGGCCGAGCGTCGTCACGTCGCGTTTGTAGCTGACGCCCTGGAAGCCGCCGATGATGACGATGTTGCCGGCGGCGAGCTCGTCGAGGACGCGGAAGGGGCGGACCTCGACGATGCGCGCGCGGCCGTGCTGGTGGTCGGTGATGATGCCGCACTGCGAGCCGGTGAGGCTGATCGCCTGACGACCGAGGGCGGTGATCGCCAGCGCGAGCAAGGTCATCGAGCCGCGCTCGCCGGTGCTGAGCAACATGTCGAGCTCGCGCGCCGGCGGCGGATCGATGAGCGCGCGCGCCATGGCCAGGAGCTGGTTGGTGGTCTGGCCCATGGCCGAGACGACGACGACCACGGGCTGCACGGCGGCCCGCTCGACGACCCGGCGCGCGCAATGACGGATCCGCTCGAGGTCGGCGACGCTGCTGCCGCCGAACTTCATGACGACCGGGGCGGGCGAGCTCACGAACCGTGATGTACACCCTCGACGGGCCCAGGCCCAAGTTCCACGGCGGCGCGCGGCGAGGGCGCCGCAGCGGGAGCGGTCTCAAATCGCCGGATCGAGGACGCTGCGATCGATGGGCGGAGGTCGAGCTCGAGAGATGGCTGCTGTTCTTTCGGACATGTCCGATCGAGCAGATAGCTTGGGACGCATGCGTGGCTCTGGGCGGGTGCGCGACGGGCGCGAAGGAGAAATTCCGCCGGGTTGCCGAGCCCGGCAACGTCGTGGCGCGTCGGTGTCGTGATCGCGCTGTGCGTCTCGTTTCGTAGGGACGGGGCGGCGCGCAAGATCACGGAGAGGCGGGGCGATGGCGGCCGGGAACGGGCTTCGGGGGCTGCTGCCGGCCTTGACGTTGGGTTTGGCGCGCAGTTACAACCCCTCGGCGCGCATGGAAGACTGTCCCTGGGATCCCGAAGGAGTGGAGGTCTGCCTCGATCCGGAGGGGCAACTCGTCGACAAGCGGGCGGCACAGGGGCTCGATCTGCGGGCGCTCTACAAGCGATTGGTGGCCGCGCGCTGCCTCGACTTGCGGGTCGAGCGGCTCGGCTTGCCGATGTGGGTGTCGTGCGCGGGCGAAGAGGCGGTCTCGGTGCTCACGGCGACGCTGGCGGGCCAGGAAGACTGGATTTATCCGGGCGTCCGCGACTTCGCGCTGGCGCCGATCCGCGGCCTCGACCTCGATGATTTCGCGCGCCAGATCCTCGGCGTTGCCGGCGACGGCGAGCGCGTTTACAACGGCCGACCCGGGGCGCTCGCCGCGGCCGATCTCGGCATCGCGTACGCCCCGGAGCCGCTCGGGCTGCATCTGCCGCTCGCGGCCGGGCAGGCACACGCGCAGAAGCTTGCCGGAAACGGCCGGGCGACGATCGCCATCTTCGGCGAGGGGCTGACGACGACCGCGTCTTTTCACGAGACGGTGGCGCTCGCGTCGGCCTGCGACCTGCCGCTGGTGCTGGTGTGCAAGAGCCAGCTGTGGCCCGAGGGCGCGCCGGCCGAGGCGGGCCTGCTGGGGGACAGCGTGGCCGAGCGCGTAAAGGCGTGCGGGCTGTGGTCGCGCCGGGTCGACGGCGCCGATGTGGTGGCCGTGCACGCGGCGCTCGACCAGGCGCTGCGGCGGGCTCGTGACGCGCGCGGGCCGGGGCTGGTCGAGGTGGTGGTGACGCAGCTGCACGCGGGAGCGGCGGACGCCGACATCCCGGCGCACCGCGACCCGATCGAGCGGCTGCGGCGGCACCTCGACCGCGAGGGGCAATGGACGCCGACGTTTCAGGACGTGATCGAGGCCGAGGTGCGAGGGCAGCTCGAGCGGGCCTTCACGCACGCGCAAGCCAAGGAGATTGGGCGATGAGCACGCTCGAACGCCTTTCCACGATCGTCGCCGAGCTGCTGCGCGACGATGTCCGCCGGGTGCTGCTCGGCGAGGATGTTCGCCAGGGCGGGATGCTCGGGCTGTCGCGGGCGGCGATGCGCGACCCGGCGCTCGGCTTGCGGGTGTTGGCGACGCCGCTGACGCCGGCGGCCAACCTGGCCCATGCGACAGGTCTGGCGCTGGCCGGGCGGCGACCGATCGTCACGCTCGGCTCGGCGACGGCGCTGCTCGAGGGCTATGCGGCGTTGCGCGAGCTCGGACGGGTCGCCGGGACCTCGGGGGGCGAGCGCAGCGCGCCGGTGCTGATCGTGGCGCCGACAGGGCCGGGATTCGGTCTCGGAGGCGACGGCGCTGCTTCGCCCGAGGGGGCGATCGCCGGCGTGCCAGGGCTGCGCGTGGTGATCCTCGGTGATGCGCGCGAGGCCGGGGCGATGCTGCGGGCGGCGGCCAACTTCGAGGCGGGCGAAGACCCGACGGTGCTGCTGCTGCCGCGCGCGCTGCTGCTGCGCGAGGTCGAGGACGGCGAGGTCGTCGAGACGCTCGGGCGGCCGCTGCACGCCGCGCGATGCGTGCGCGACGGGGCGGCGGCGACGGTGTTGGCGTGGGGCGCGGCGGTCGATGTCGCCTGCGCGGCGGCCGAGCAGTCGGGCCACGACGCGGCGGTCTACGAGCTGGGCGGGCTGGCCCCGCTCGATGTCGAAGAGGTGGTCGCGGCGGCGGCGAAGACCGGGAAGCTGGTGATCGCGCACGCGGGCGGGCTGTCCTTCGGGCCAGGTGCCGAGCTGGCGGCGCTGCTCGCCGACAGGGCGATCCTCCACCTCGACGCGCCGATCGTGCGCGTGGCCGGGCGCGAGGGGCCGCTGGCGCGCGCGGACGAGATGTCGGGCTTGCCGAGCGTGAGCGCGCTCGTCGATGCCATCCACCGAGTCGTGACCTACTGATCAGGAGCCGGAGTCTTCAATGCTCGAGTTCAAGCTGCCGGAGATCGGCGAAGGCGTGGTGGAGGGTGAGATCGTTCGCTGGCTCAAGCAGCCAGGCGAGGCGGTCGAGGCCAACGAGGCGCTCGTCGAGGTGATGACCGACAAGGCGACGATCGAGGTGCCGTCGCCGGTGCCGGCGGTCGTCCGCGAGCTCAAGGCGCAGGTCGGTGACATCTGCGCGGTCGAGCAAGTGATCGCGCTGCTCGATGTCGCAGGCGCTCGCGCGGGGGCTGCGGCTCCGGCAGCGACGGCGGCAGTAGCTGCCGCGCCGGTGGCGGCTGCTCCTTCGGGCATGTCCTCCGGGTCAGTCCTGGCGACGCCGGCGGCGCGCGCCCTGGCCCGCGAGGAGGGCATCGACCTGCGCGGCCTGCCGACCGACGACCGCGGCCGCATCACCAAGCAGGACGTGCTCAAGGCGGCCGAGGCGGCGAAGGTGCCGAGCGCGCCGGTGGCTGCGCCGGCCGCGGCCGTCCCGAGCGGCAAGGCTCCGGCCGCGCCGACCGTCGCGCCTGCCGCGTCCGGCAAGCCGGCGGCGCCTGCCGCTCCGGCGCCAGCAGCGGCCCAGCCGACCGCGCCGGTGCGTGCGCCGCACGCGGCCGAGGCGGCTGCCGACGACGAGGTCATCCCGTTCCGCGGCATGCGGCGGCGGATCGCCGAGGCGATGACGCGCTCGTACACGAGCGCCGTGCACTACACCTACGTCGAGCAGGTCAACGTCACCAAGCTGGTGCGGCTGCGCCAGGAGGCCAAGACGGCGGCGGCGGAGCAGGGGGTCACCCTCACGTTCTTGCCGTTCATCGTCAAGGCGGTGGTGCACGCGCTGAAGAAGTACCCGATCGTGAACGCCGAGCTCGACGAGGCCGGCGGTCGGATCCTGGTGAAGAAGCGCTACAACATCGGCGTGGCGGCGGCGACCGACCAGGGCCTGATGGTGCCGGTGGTGCACGGCGCGGACCGGCTCAGCATCCTCGACATCGGGCGAGAGATCGCGCGGCTCGGCGAGGCGGCCAAGGCCGGCACGGCGCGGCGCGAGGACCTGACCGGCGGCACGTTCACGATCTCGAGCCTCGGCAACATCGGCGGGGTGCTGGCGACGCCGATCATCAACTTCCCCGAGGTCGGCATCCTGGGCGTGCACGCGATCCGCAAGACGCCGATCGTCGACGACCACAACAACATCGTCGTCGGCCACCTGATGAACCTCTCGGTCTCGCTCGACCACCGCGTGGTCGACGGCTTCGAGGGCGCGAACTTCCTGCAAGAGGTCCGGCGCTTCCTCGAGGACCCCAACTTGCTGCTTCTCGCAGGGATCTGACCTCTCGCACAGGAGACAGTCGTGGCCACGATCAAGAAGAAGGCGCTCATCATCGGCGCGGGCACGGGCGGTTACCCGTGCGCGATCCGGCTCGGCCAGCTCGGCGTCGACGCGATGCTCGTCGAGAAGGACAAGCCGGGCGGCGTGTGCCTCAACTGGGGCTGCATCCCGTCCAAGGCGTTGATTTCGGCGACCAAGCTGTTCCACAAGGCGCAGCACGCGACCGAGATGGGGCTGTCGTTTTCGTCGCCGTCTGTCGACATGGTCAAGATGCAGGCGTGGAAGGCCGGCATCGTCAAGAAGCTGACCGGCGGCGTCGGTAGCCTGGTCAAAGGGTCAGGTACGCAGTACGTCACGGCGACGGCCGAGTTCATCGGCCCGAAGCAGGTCCGCCTGCGCTACGCCGACGGCAAGCCGGACGACATTGTCGAGGCCGAGCACGTGGTGCTGGCGACCGGCTCGCTGCCGATCGACATCCCCGGGTTCAAGGTCGACAACAAGCGGGTGCTCGACAGCACCTCGGCGCTCGACCTGGCGAACGTGCCGAAGCGAATGGTGTGCATCGGCGGCGGCATCATCGGCCTCGAGCTGGGGCAGACGTTCCAGCGCCTGGGCACGCAGCTGGTGGTGCTCGAGGGGCTCGGGCGGATCTTGAACGGCGTCGACACCGAGTGCGGCGACGTCGTGGCGCGCCAGATCAAGAAGGACGGCGGGCAGATCTTCGTCAACGCCAAGGCCGTGGGCTGGGAAGAGCGCAACGGCGAGGCGATCGTGAAGGCCGAGATCGACGGCAAGGTGCAAGAGATCGCCACCGACGTGATCCTGGTGGCGGTCGGCCGCCGGCCGGTGACGAAGGGCTTCGGGCTCGAGAAGACCGGGGTGAAGGTCAACGAGCGCGGGTTCGTGCCGGTCGACCAGCGCCAGCAGACCAATGTGCCCGGCTTCTACGCCGTCGGCGACGTGTGCGGTCAGCCGATGCTGGCGCACAAGGCGTCGCACGAGGGCGAGGTCCTGGCCGAGGTCATCGCCGGCAAGAAGACGATCAACGACGCGCGGCAGATCCCCAACGTCGTGTTCACCGAGCCGGAGATCGCGTCGTCGGGCCTGACGAAGGAAGAGGCCGAGGCGCAGGGCCGCCAGGTCAACGTCGGCAAGTTCCCGTTCTCGGTGCTCGGCCGGGCGATGGCGATCGGCGAGACGGCCGGGTTCGTCAAGGTGATCACCGACGCGGCCGACGAGCGCATCCTCGGCGTCCACATCGTCGGTCCGGAGGCGAGTGACCTCATCAGCGAGGCGGGGCTGGCGATCGAGATGGGCGCGTTCGCAGAGGACGTGGCGCTGACGATCCATCCGCACCCGACGCTGAGCGAGGCGCTGATGGAGGCCGCCAAGCACGCGCTCGGCGAGGCGATCCACATCGCAAATCCGCGCAAGAAGGCCCACTGAGCGGTTGTCCCGCAGGGCACGTCCGCTGCGGCGTGTCGTGCGGGATAGGGGTGTTCCCAGTCGAGGATAGAGGCGGTCCCGAACGAGTATGTCCGTTGCGACATGTTGTTCGGGACAGCGCTGTTCCGGGCTGAGCAGGCAGGCTGTACCGGAGGCATGTCCGTTGCGACAGGTTGTTCGGGACAGCGCTGTTCAGGCTGAGGAGGCAGGCTGTCCCGCAGGGCCTGTCCGCTGTGATATGTCGTACGGACGGCGGCGTTTCTGAGAAACTAGTCTGTCCTGAAGGTCAGGTCGCAGAAGATGACCTTCGGGACAGGGGCGTTCAGGGCAAAGATCAGCGCGCGCGGCGGTCGACCGGCTCGGCGGCCTTGAAGCGCTGCAGCTGCATGCGGCCGTCGGCGCCGACCATGTCGCCGAAGCCGAGCGGGGTCCAGGCGTTGTCGCCGTGGAGCGGCTCGCTCGAGAAGATCAGGTGGCTGACGAAGCCGCGTTCGGGCGGGGCTTGCTCGCACTCGGGGCGGAAGAAGGCGCAGGTGTCGCGCTCGGGGCAGCGCTGCTTGTGCGTGCTGAAGTAGAGCTGCTTGCCGCCCTGGTGGCCGAGCATGACGTGGCCGTTGGTGAGCACGAAGGTCAGGTAGGTGTCGCAGGGCGGGCCGTCGTTGTCGGTGTTGCACGGGCCGACGAGCGCCTCGACCTCGGCGAGGGCCTCGCGCGCGGCGCTGGCGACCTCGGCGAGCGGGAAGCCGGGCCGGTGCAGCTCGTGGCGCAGGGCCATCTTGGCGAGGATCAGATAGAACAGGACCTCGCTGTCGGTCTTGCCGAGGATGAAGCGGCGCAGCACCGGCGGGACGCGGGCGACGAGCTGGTCGCGGACGGCGTCGAAGCCGGCGATGTTGCCGTTGTGGGCGAACACCCAGGCGCCGAACTGGAACGGGTGGGTGTTGATGGTCGAGAGGTCGCCCTGGGTGGCCTTGCGGATGTGGGCGAGCACGGTCTCGGAGGTGACGATGCCGGAGAGGTGGCGGAAGAGGTGGTCGCTGACGGCCGCGGAGGCGCTCTTGATGACGTGCGGGGCGTTGGCGACGTAGTAGGCGACGCCCCAGCCGTCAGGGTGGCGACAGCTCTGCTGCATCAAGGCGTTGTCGGCGCTGACGAGGCTCCGGTGGACACCACTCTGCATGACGGAGCGAAAGCCGAAGATCCGACACATGGAAGATGGCCAGGATAGCATGCCAGATGCTCAGGGAGCGCCGCGGCCGCTCCAGCTGCCGCTGTCGCATGACGCTGCCGATTTCGGCAATGGGTCGCCGTGCGCGCACGAGCGCGAGGTGGGACGCGCGGCCGACGAGGTCTGCGTCATTCAGGCCGCGCGTGGCCGGGGAACGGCGTTGACAAGCTGATCGGGATCGGACTACCACGGCTTCGTGCCGGCGCGTGTCCGGCGATCGAGGCCCTCGTGATCACCGCCCAGAATCACTACAAGAGCAACCTGCGCGACATCTTCTTCAATCTGTTCGAGGTCCTGAAGATCCAGGAGGGGGCCCTCGGCAAGGGGGTCTATTCGAGCATGGATGAAGAGACGGTCCGCTCGACGCTCGAGGGCTACGAGGAGTTCTGTCAGAAGGAATTGGCGCCGTCGTGGGCGCTGTCGGATCGGGTCCCGCTCGAGCTCGACAAGGAGACCGGCAACGTCACGCTGCCGCCGCCGGTGGCGCGAGCGATCCGCACGACGCTCGAGCAAGGCTGGCCGCTGCTCAACCTGCCCGAGCACCTCGGAGGCAGCGGCGCGCCGCACTCGGTGGCGTGGAGCGCGTTCGAGCTGACGGCCGGCGCCAACGCGGCGGTGGCGTTCTATCTGCTCGGGCCGCTCATCGCCCATATCATCGACCGCCTCGGCACCGAGGAGCAGCGCCGGCGCTTCGCCAAGCCGATGATCGACGGCCAGTGGGGCGGCTCGATGGTGCTGACGGAGCCCGACGCGGGCTCGGACGTCGGCGCGAGCCGGACCCGGGCGCGCCAGGTCGAGGGCGGGGTGTGGGAGATCGATGGCGTCAAGCGCTTCATCACCAACGGGGACTTCGACGCGGCCGACAATATCGTGCACCTGGTGCTGGCGCGCCCCGAAGGCGCGGGCCCGGGGACGAAGGGGCTGTCGATGTTCATCGTGCCCAAGTTCTGGGTGAACGAGGACGGCAGCCTCGGCGAGCGCAACGGGGTCTACTGCACCAACATCGAGCACAAGATGGGGATCAAGGCCTCGGCGACCTGCGAGATGACGTTCGGCGAGCGTCACCCGGCCCGCGGCTTCCTGGTCGGCGAGGTCCACGACGGCATCCGCCAGATGTTCCACGTCATCGAGCACGCGCGCATGGCCGTCGGCGCCAAGTCGATGGCGACGCTGTCGACGGCGTACCTCAACGCGCTCGAGTACGCGAAGATCCGCGTGCAGGGCTCGGACCTGCTGCGCGCGACCGACAAGACGGCGCCGCGCGTGCGGATCATCGAGCACCCCGACGTGCGCCGGATGCTGATGCTGCAGAAGTCGTTCGCCGAGGGCATGCGCGCGCTGACGCTGTTCACGGCGTCGGTGCAGGACCAGATCGAGCTGACGGGCGGCCACGGGGCGGCGGCCAGCGACGACCTCGACAAGCTGAACGACCTGCTGCTGCCGCTGGTGAAGGGCTACTGCTCGGAGAAGGTGTACGAGCTGCTGGCGGTGTCGCTGCAGACGTACGGCGGCTCGGGCTACTGCCAGGACTACCCGATCGAGCAGTACATCCGCGACCAGAAGATCGACTCGCTGTACGAGGGCACGACGCACATCCAGGCGCTCGACCTGTTCTTCCGCAAGATCGTGCGCGACGGCGGGTCGACGCTGCGCAGCCTGATGGGCCGCATCGAGGCGACGCTCGCCGAGGTCGATGCGAAGGGGCCGCTGGGGGTCGAGCACGCGGCGATGTCGCGGGCGCTGGCCGACCTGCAAGGCATCTACATGACGATGCCGGCGAAGCTGCAGGAGTCGCTGTACCACGTCGGCTTCCAGGGCAACCGGATCCTGTTCGCCACCGCCGAGGTGGTGATCGGCTGGCTGCTGCTGCGCCAGGGCGCGGTGGCGGCCGAGCGGCGCGAGACGGCGACCGACAAGGACCGCGACTTCTATCAGGGCAAGCTGGCGGCGGTCCGGTTCTACGCCCGCAACGTGCTGCCGGGCGTCACGCTGACGCGCAAGTTGATCGAGCAGGGCACGCTCGAGCTGATCGAGGTGCCCGAGGCGGCGTTCTGAGCCGTCGCTCAGACGAGGCGGCCGCGCACGGCGGCCGCGCACGGACCGGCCTCTGCGGGGCGACGCAGGGCCGGTCTTTCTCGTGTCCGCGGCCCCGCGACCGCAGGTCGCAGCGGGGGCGCTCACGATCGCCGCTCGCCCGCCGGCTCGCGGAGGGACGCGCGCGTGCGGAGGAAATTGCTACTCTCCGCGCGACCATGACTCACCGCGCTTCGCTCGTCCTCTCGCTCCTCGTGTTCGCCTGTCAAAATCCCGCGGGGCCGCCGGCGGCCAAGACGGGGCCGGAGGTCAAGGCGACCGAGCCGCCGGCGAAGAGCGACCCGCACGCGGTGAACCCCCACGCCGCCGATCCGCACGCGGGCAACCCCCACGCGGCCGGGCCGCACGGGGCGGAGCCGGCGGCGGAGACGTCGCGGCCGGCGCGTGAGCCGGTCAATCCGCACGAGGTGACGCCGAGCGGCAAGACGCGCGAAGAGGTGGTGCCCGGGCTCAACTACAAGGTGCCGGAGGAGTGGACGCGCAAGCCGGGCTCGTCGGCGATGCGCCTGGCCGAGTTCGTGCTGCCGGGGCCGGGCGGCGACGCGGAGCTGGCGGTGTACCGCTTCGCCGGCGGTGGCGGCGACGCGAAGTCGAACGTGCACCGCTGGCGCACGCAGTTCGCCAAGTCGGACGGGTCGCCGCTCGGCGACAGCGACGGCGAGGTGCAGGAGGTGACCCGCGAGGCGCTGAAGCTGACGCTGGTCGACCTGAAGGGGACGTACATCGCCCAGGTGACGCCGGGGGCGTCGGAGCGCTACGCCGACCCGAACTACCGCATGCTGGCGGTGATCGTCGAGGGCGCGGGCGACCCGTACTTCTTCAAGGCGGTCGGGCCGGAGACGACGCTGAACGTGTGGAAGCCGACCTTCACGTCGTTCGCCGACGCGATCGAGGTCATCACGGCGAAGTGAGCTGTCCTTCGGGACAGGAGATCATGAGGACATGTCGTGAAGGACATGTCCTCGGGTGCAGGCTTCAGGCCTGGGCCCACAGGGCGGTGAAGGCGGCGACCTCGGCGTCGAGCAGGATGTCGAGGTCGGGGCCGTCGTGCATGCAGAGCAGGCGCTTGCGGCGGACGTCGAGGACGGCGATCGCGGCGTCGCGCGGGGTCTGCTCGCCGAGGACGCGGGCCATCAGTCGGGCGGCGATGTCCGAGAGGGTGTGCGGCAGCGGGTCCTCTTTGAAGTAGAGCTTGATGACGTGCGGGCGCCCTTCGATCTCGAGGCCGAGCTCGGGGTTGACGCTGATCGGGAGGCCCTGAAGGCTGCCGATCTGCCAGCCGGGCTCGAACCACTCGATGCGCCGCTGACCCCACCAGCCGAGATACGCCTCGGCGATGTTGTCGAAGCGACCGCCAGCGTTGGCCCGGGTGAGGTGGTCACGCAGCTCCCACTTGGTGGTGGAGGCGGCGTGGGTGCGGATGATGGCCTCGCGCACGGGCCGGTAGAGGTCGCCGGTGGCGGTGTAGGGGCCGCGGTGCTTGATGTCGCGCACCTTGGCCAGCTTGCCGGTCATGCTGGGCCGGCCGACGAAATCGACGAAGTCGGTCAACGAGATGCGAGTCGAGTCCATACGCTCCCTCAGTCGAAGAAGAACGTAGGCGATGGCTTTGATCCGCTGCGGATCAAGCCTGCGAGGCCGTGGAACGGCGAATTCAGGGCGTCTGCGCGATCACCCGGGCGCTGATCCGGATCAGATCAGGGGGCCGTGAATAGCGCGGCCCAAAAAATGCGCGGTGAACGGTGAGCGCGGCGAAGGTGCGAAGGCGACGACGCGGGCAGGCGAGCGGCCGCGAGGCCCGTCCTACCGAGGTCGCGGCGGCGCATCCTCTTCAGCGGTCGTAGAGGTGGCTGCGAGCGAGCGGCGCGCCGAGGAGTCGCCCTCGGGCGCGAGGCAGGTCGCCGGCGTTGCTGTCATCCTCGCGGGGCGGCGGTCGCTGACGCCGTCGCGTGGGTGCTGGCTTGGCTGTCATCCGCGAGGCGCGTGGCATGCGAGGTCGTCGATTCGACGTCCTCAAGCGCTACCGGTGCGAGGTAGCGATGCGCTCGAGGGGCTCAGGCGCAGCGGGCACACTGGCCCTTGATGAGGATCTCGGAGATGTTGCCGACGACCGACTTGTTCGAGCCCGGGGCGGGGGTGAGCTTGACGCGCACGGTCGAGAGGCAGGTGACCTCGCCGCACTGGGTGCAGACGAAGTGCGGGTGCTCGGGGTGATGGGCCTCGCGGGCGCGCAGCTCGAAGCGCCAGACGTTGTCGCCGAGGTTGATGCGGTTGAGCAGGCCGGCGCGGGTGAGGTCGATGAGGTTGCGGTAGAGGGTGGCGGCGTCGAAGCCGTGGTGGGCGAGGGCCTCGACGAGCTCGCCGTGGCTGGAGGGGGTGCCGGTGCCGTGGAGGTGCTCGAGGACGGCGATCCGGGGGCCGGTGACGCGGAGGCCGGCCTCGCGAATGGCGTCGCGCAGGAGGTCGAGCGAGGCGCGGGCTTTGGGGCGCGGCATGCTGCAAGAGGATAGCACCGGCGGCCCAACCGCAGCAGCAGCCCGGGGCGGGCTCACGCGGGCCGGCCGCAGCGGAGGTCGTGGCTGTGGTATGCGGGGCTCGCCATGACGATCAAGTCTGACCGCTGGATCCGCCAGATGTCGCAGGAGCACCGGATGATCGAGCCGTTCGAGCCGTACCAGGTGCGCGAGACGGACGGTCGGCGGGTGGTGTCGTTCGGCACTTCGAGCTACGGCTACGATGTCCGCTGCGCGCCCGAGTTCAAGATCTTCACGAACATCAACTCGGCGGTGGTCGACCCGAAGGACTTCCAGCGGAACAGCTTCGTCGACTTCACGGGCGACATGTGCATCATCCCGCCCAACTCGTTCGCGCTGGCCCGCACGGTCGAGTACTTCCGGATCCCCCGCGACGTGCTCGTGATCTGCCTCGGCAAGTCGACGTACGCGCGCTGCGGGATCATCGTCAACGTGACGCCGCTCGAGCCCGAGTGGGAGGGCCACGTGACGCTCGAGTTCTCCAACACGACGCCGCTGCCGGCCCGGATCTACGCCCACGAAGGGGTGGCGCAGATGCTGTTCTTCCAGTCCGACGAGGCGTGCGAGACGTCGTATGCGGATCGCGGCGGGAAGTATCAGGGCCAGCGCGGGGTGACGCTGCCGCAGGCGTGAAGGGCCGGCTCAGACGGGCGTCTTCGGGCTCGACGGCGCGACGGGAGCGCTCGGGGCCTCGCTCGGGGACGTCGGCGGGCGGTTCGAGGTGGTGCCGGGCGAGGCGGGTTTGCCCATGAGGCAACCACCGCCCGCGAGGGCGCCGAACGCGAGCGCGGCGGCGGTGGCGAGGCGCGGCAGGAGGCCGACCCGGTCCTTGAAGACGATGTCGCCCCGGGCGTCGTGGACGTAGCGAACGCAGGGCTGGTCGCCGGCGGCGAGCAAGGCCTCGGCCTCTCCCTCGCTCATGGTCGAGAGGTCGGTGACATCCTTGCGGCACAGGCGACAGAACCGCGCGCGGCCGTCACCGTCCATCCGCTCCCAATCCGCGCTGCAGGGTTCGACGATCCGGAGGCTGTCGCTTCGCATGCAGGGGCCGAACGCGCGCGACGTGGGTCCGCTTTCAGGCCGGTGAGTGCGCGGAGTCCTGGTGGCGTCCCGGCCGAGGCTCGTTGCCGCGCTCACGGGCGCAGGCCGCATCCGAAGATGGGGGCGAACCGCGGCTCGGGTGAAGACATGTCTTCGAGGACATGCCACGTGCGCGACCCGGCGGAAGGATGGGACGCGGCCCATGGCTCGCGTGACGACAGGTCTTCGAGGGCGTCTTCGTTGCGGGCGCAAGCCGCCACGAATAGATGTGTCTTTGAGGGCATGTCCTGAGGGACATGCCGTTCGCGGTCAGCGGACGCTGAAGCGGGTCGACTCGAGGCGGACGGCCTGGCGGGGGTCGGCGGGGCGGGCGAGGACCTCGTGGTCGCCCGGTTCGGCGGCGATCTTCAGCTTGTAGGGCCAGTCGCTGCGGCCGACCTCGTGGCCGTCGACGAGGAAGGCGAGCGGGCCGAAATCGACGCCGCTGCCGTCGAGCTCGGCGCGGACCTCGATGGTCTGGGCGGCGCGGCGCTGGTCGAGGGCGAACACGGTGCCGGGGGCCGGGGCGACGACGCGCAGGGTCGGGATCGCGGCCGGGCGGTCGTCGCAGCCGGGCACGCGGGCGCGCGGGAGCCAGGGGCGGCCGAACAGGTCAGGGGTGTCGCCGCCGGCTGTCCTGAAGGACAGCCACTCGTCGTAGGCGGCCGGGAACACCACGGCGGTGACGGAAGCCTTCGCATCGCAGCGCAGGCCGGCGGGGGCGCTGCGGTCGGGGCGGACGTGGACGTGGTAACCGCAGCTGTCCTCGGGGACATGTCCTCGGGAGAACTTGCGGTGGACGCGTTCGTCGCAGGCGGGGCCGACGGGGGCGCCGGACAGCGCGCAGACCTCCACGTCGACCAGCAGCTCGGGCTCCCACAGCGGCCGGCGCTGCGGGACGTCGGCCATGGCGCGGCGCATGACGTCGGCGAACAGCGGGCCGGCCCCGGAGGCGCCGGTGAGGCGAGCGGTCGGGGAGCCGTCGGCGTTGCCGAGCCAGACGGCGACGGTGCGCTCGCGGGTGTAGCCGACGGTCCAGGTGTCGCGGTAGCCGGACGAGGTGCCGGTCTTGACGGCGACGGGGTAGGCCAGCGCGAACGGGCCGCGGCCGTGGAGGCCACGCACGCGCGCGAGCGGGTCGGAGAGCGCCTCGGTGACGACGGCGGCGACCTCGGGCGTGAACACCTGCGCGGGCGCGGCGGGGGGATCGGTGGTGGTGAAGCGGAGGGCGATCGATTCACCGCCGCGGGCGAGGGCTACGTAGGCAGCGGCGAGCTCGCGCAGCTCGATCTCGCCGCTGCCGAGCGCGAGGGCGAGGCCGTAGTGGTCGGCGTCGCGGTCGAGGCTGCGCAGGCCGAGGTCCCGCAAGGTGCGGAGGATCGCGGCGGGGCCGAGCTCGGCGGCGAGGCGCACGGCGGGGATGTTGAGCGAGCCGGCGAGGGCCTCGCGCAGGGGGATCGGTCCCTCGAAGCCGCGGTCGAAATTCTCGGGGGTGTAGCTGCCGCCGCCGGGCTCCTGAAAGGTGGTGGGCACGTCGGCGGTGAGCTCGGGGCCGTGGTGACCGGCGGCGAAGGCGAGGCCGTAGACGAAGGGCTTGAGGGTGGAGCCGGGCTGCCGGCGCGCGCGGACCATGTCGACCTGGCCGCTGATCTCGTCGCTGTGAAAGTCGGCGCTGCCGACGTAGGCGAGGACCTCGCCGGTGCCGTTGTCGACGACGAGCACGGCGGCGTCGCTGGCCCCGCGATCGGCGATGGCGGCGAGGTGGACGCGCACGGCGCCCTCGATGTCGCGCTGGAGGTCGAGATCGAGGGTGGTGGTGGTGGCTGTCCCCGGGGACAGGCGGCCCTCGAGGCGGAGGGCATCGACGAGGTGAGGGGCGAAGAAGGGGCGGGTGAGCGGCCGGAGCTCGATCGGCTCGGCGACGGCGCGGTCGTGCTCGCGATCGGTGAGCTCGCCGGCGTCGCGCAGGGCGCCGAGGAGGGCGCGCTGGCGCAGGAGGACGCGATCGAGGTAGGCGTATGGATCGAGGTAGCTGGGGGCGCGCGGGAGGACGGCGAGGAAGGCGGCCTGGGCCCAGCTGAGGTCGTGCGGGGCGACGCCGAAGTAGCCGCGCGCGGCGGTCTCGGGGCCGGTGAGGCCGTGGCCGTAGGGCAGACGGTTGAGGTAGGCGAGCAGGATCTCGTCCTTGCCGAGCAGCTCCTCGAGGTTCTGGGCGCGGGCGACCTCGAAGAGCTTGTCGGTTAGGCCGCGAGCGCGGGCCTGACCGCGAGCGTCGAGCATCTTGACGAGCTGCTGGGTGATGGTGCTGGCGCCGCTGACGAGGCGACCATGGCGGACGCTCTGCAAGAGGGCGCGGGCGACGGCGCTGGGGTCGAGGCCGTCGTGGTCGAAGAAGGCCCGGTCCTCGCTGACGAGGGTGGCGGTGAGGAGGCGCGGGCCGATGTCGTCGAGGTCGCGCGGCTGACCGCGCAGGCCGAGGTCGCTGGTGAGCTCGCGCAGGAGCCGGCCGCGCCGGTCGAGGACGCGGTGACCCTCGTGCCAGGTGTCGCCGAGCGCGGCGGTGGGCTCGCCGGCGCGGCTACGGATCACCGACCAGGCGCCGCAGGTGAGGGCGGAGATCGCTGCTGTCCCGAGAGACAGGCCGAGGAGCCAGCGGCGGAGGCGAGGTCGCATCGCAGAGAGAACGCGGGAGAGGCCGGGAGTGATTCTCGCGCGAGAGGGAAAGAGCGGTGCGCGGGATGAGAGGCGGTGAGGCGCGCGAGACGGACGGGCGGGATGAGAGGAGACGGGATGAGAGGAAGTGAGGCGCGCGAGACCTCGGGCGGGACGAGAGGAGACGGGATGAGAGGAGGTGAGGCGCGCGAGAAGTCGGGCGGGACGAAAGAGTGATTTTCGCTGGCGAATCACTCGCTGCGTCGAGCGGCGCGCGAGGGAGGTCGCGCGCCGCTCGCGGTCGGCTCAGGGCTTGATCTCGACCTTGCCGGCGGTGCTGTAGCCGTGGCTGCCGCCGACGTACATAAACTCGGCGGAGGCGGGCGGGAGCACGAAGGTGCCGGGGGTCGAGGCGCGCACGAGGTAGGTGGCGACGACGCGCTCGCCCCAGACGCGGTCGAAGTAGACGTAGACGCGGTCGTCGCGGAGCTCGACGTAGCTGGCGTCGCTGCCGCCCCAGCGTAGCTGCTCGTGGAACGGGTGCTGGTCGGTGAGCTCGGGGGCGCGGGCGACGGTCCAGAGGTCAGGCTGGATCGGCTCGAAGCCGGCGGGCAGGCGGTCGGTGACGGCGAGGTAGTTCATCTGGTTGCCGTCGAGCTCACTGAGGGGCAAGTCGGCGAGCAGGGCGACGCGCAGGACCTGGCCGGGCTTGACGGTGGTGAGGTCGATCGGGCCGCCGCGCGCGTCGGTGATGGCGCGGTAGATGTCGGGGCCCTGCTTCGCGGTGGTGGCGACGAGGCCGCGGGCGTCGTCGAGCGGCCGCTTCCAGGCGCCCTCGACCATGAAGGCGATGGCGGCGGTGCTGTCGCTGGCGAGCCGGAGGGTGGCCTTCTTGCCGCGCAGGTCGGCGACGGCGATCCGGTACTCGAGGGCGCCGGCGCCGAGCTCGGCGGCAGCAGTGAGGGCGATGCCGTCGAGGCTGGCGGTGACGCCGGCGCCGGTGGCGGGCTGGTTCTTGAGCTGCTCGGCGATCGCCATCAGCGAGTAGGCGGTGGCCTGGGTGGTGTAGCTCTCGGTGGTGTCGGCGAGCCTCTGGGTGAGCTTGGCCTTGAGCACGGAGCTCGGGCGCAGGCGGCCGAGGGTGATGACGGTCTGCGCCATCGTGCGCGTGGTCGAGCCGAAGTAGTAGAAGTCGCGGTACCCGGCGGTCTTGGCCAGCGTGCCGTCGGCCTCGTAGCTGGCCTCGACCTCGTCGACGAGCTGTTTGACGCGGTCTTCCTGGCCCTTGAGGCTGTTCAGGGCGATCGCCAGGCTGGCGAGGCCGAACACGCCCATGTGCTCCTTGCGGTCGAACAGCGGGTCGGCGGCGCTCTCGGGCAGCGCGCCGAGCTCGCCGAGAGTGTGGGCGATCGCGGCCTGGACCTCGGCCTCGGTGCCGTCGGACAGGAGCATCTCCTGGAGATACGAGGTGACGCCCTCGAGCAGGCCGTCGGGCAAGGTGAGGCCGGCCTGCTTGGCGGCGACGAGGGCGCGCACGGCGTAGGCGGTGCCGTAGACGTTGGGGACGCTGTCGCCGGGCCAGTAACCGAGGCCGCCGGAGGCGGTGCGCATGCCGGCGAGCCGCTTGAGGCCGACCTGGATCCGCTTGTCGAGCTCCTCGCGCGACATGCCGCCGATGCCGATGCGCGGCAGGATGTCGCGCGCGGCCAGCAGCGGCAGGGTGCCCGAGGTGGTCTGCTCGACGCAGCCGTGGGGGTAGTCGAGCAGGTACTGCAGGCGGGCGCCGAGCTCGGGCCACAGGTGCTGGCCGGCGAGGACCTTGATGTAGTCCTTGTCGCCGCGACCGACGAGGACGCCGGCGGGGATCTCGAGCGCGATCTCCTGGGCGCCGACGAAGGCGCCGTCGAGGTGCGGCCGCTCGGCGAGACCGGGCACGTCGACGGGGATGATCGACTCGACGGCGTCGCGCACGGTGCCGCCGTCGCGGACGTTGAAGTTGAGCTTGAGCTCGCCGGGGACGGCGGCGGTCAGCGGGAAGCCGACGCGCTGGTGACCCTGCGGCGGGACGGTGACGGCCTGGGTGGCGTCGTTCATCGCCACGGTGGCGGCGAGCGGCAGGTCGGTGTTGTTGTGGACCATCGCCGCGGCCTCGAAGCTGTCGCCGGTGGCGGCGAAGCGCGGGACGACGGGGATCATCATGACCGGCCGACGCACTGTGAAGTCGCTTTCGACGGCGGCGCCCTTGCCCTGCTTGTCGATGACGACGGCCATCATGCGGAAGCGGGTGAGGTTGTCGGGCAAGGTGAACTTGACGGTGGCCTTGCCGCTGGCGTCGGTGCGCAGGTCGGGCTTCCAGAAGGCGGTCTGGACGAAGTTCTTGCGGGTGTTGGTGACGGAGGCGCTGGCGTCGCCGTCGCCAGCGGTCTGGCTGTGCTTGAGCAGGGCAGCGAGCAGGTCGCGCGAGTCGCTGACCTCGAAGGCCAGCGGCTGACCGGGGCGCAGGGCGGCTGCGGGATCTTCGGCGTGGAAGTTGGTCATGCGCAGCACGCCCTCGTCGACGACGGCGAGCGCGACCTCGGCCCCGGCGACGGGCTTGCCTTTGTGGTCGACGTCGACGGTGATCTCGACCTCTTCGCGCGGCTCGTAGGTGGCCTTGTCGCTGGCGACGGTGGCGGCGAGTCGGACGTCGTCGAAGGTGACGGGGATCCGCGCGACGCCGATCTTCCAGTCGGTGCGCTCGTCGCCGCTGCCGATCGGGAGCAGGGTGACGGTGGCGTGGACGTAGGGGGCGTGGCTGGCGTTGACGGGGACTTCGAAGAGGGCGGCGGCCTCGTCGAGGCGGCGGACTTCTTGCTTGAGGAGGCCGCCCTGCTCGACGGTGAAGATGGCGGTGGCGGCGGCGAAGGGGCTGCGCACGAGCAGCTTGGCGGTCTCACCGGGGGCGTAGCGGGCTTTGTCGGGGGTGAGCTCGACGGTGCGGCCCTTGCTGGGGACGACGGGCTGGTCGCCGCCGTGACCCCAGGCCCACAGGTCGGTCATGCCGCCAGGGCGGCCGTCGACCTCGGCGCGGACCTCGTAGGAGCCGGAGGCGGGCGGGACGAGGTCGCAGGTGGCGGGGACGCTGGTGCTGGTGGCGGTGCAGTGGCCGACCTCTTTGAGGGTGCGCTGCCACTGGTAGTCGTAGCCGCCGCCCTTCATCGGCTTCTTGCTGTAGGTCCAGTCGACCCGGTGCATGCGCGCGGTGACGGGCACGCCCTCGACCGACTTGCCCTCGGGGTCGACGACGCCGAGCTGGATGTGGACGGGGGCGCCGACGTCGCTCCACGGCTGCTCGACCTTGAGGCCGGCGTAGCGATTGGCCGGGTGGACGACGACGGCGCCGCGGCCGGCGATGTGGCGATACGAGGTGTCGGCGACGTCGGCCTCGAGGGTGAAGCGCTGCGGGCCGACGGTGCCGGCGAGGTCGAGCTTCTGCGAGACCTTGAGGGTGCCGTCAGGGCCGAGCTCGCCGCTGCCGGCGCGCGACCAGTCCTCGTCGCCGTTCTCCTCCTCCCACCACGCGTGCTCCCGCTCGGAGAAGACGAGGCCGGCGTCGACGAGGGTGCCGGAGGGCAGGGCGGCGGACTCGCGCGTGACGGTCCACTCGACCTGAGCCTTGTCCATGGCGGCGCCGAACAGGTACTTGCCGACGACGGTGGCCGCGAGCACGCCCTTGGCCTCGCGGGCGTCGACGTCAACGGTGAAGCGCGGCGGCTCGAACTCGGCGACCTGGACCACGGTCTCGTCGAGGCGCCGGTCGCTGTTGGCCTCGTAGACGGCGATGATGTGGCGACCGAGGCGCGCCTCGGCGGGCACGTTGTAGTCGGCGGCGACGCTGCCCATGTCGTCGGTGACGAGCGGGAAGGTCGCGAGGTCCTCCTCGGTCGGGCCGATGACCTTGACGACGACGGGCTTGCCAGCGAGCGGGGCGATGTCCTCGCCGATGCGCTGGCGCAGGCTGGCCTTGAGGTGGACGACGGCGCCGGGGCGGTAGATGCCGCGGTCGGTGATCACCATGCCGCGACGGTCGCCGAGCTGCGGCGCGGACTCGGCCGAGAAGTGGGGGAACAGCCGGTTCTCCCGCGAGGGGTTCTTGAGCTGGACGGTCAGCGCGGCGGCGCCACCCTCGACCCGCACGGCGGTGCTGCCGGCGCGATCGAGGCCGATCGGGAGGACGGCGAAGCCGTTGGCGTCGGTGGTGCGGCCGGCGACCTTGTCGCCGTTGAGAGCGAAGCTGGCCCCAGAGACAGGTTCACCGGTGGCCAGGCGAGCGACGTGCACGAGGGTGACCTCGGGCAGGACGTGGGTGTGGACGGCGAGGGCCTGGTCGTCACCAGGGGTGACGAGCGCGAGCGGCTGCCGCGAGGCGCTCATCCACGCCGGGTACTGGACCGGCTGGGCGCCCTCGGCGGGGGCGACGAGGTTGACGGCGAGGACGTAGTTCTTGCCGGCGCTGAGCTTGGCGAGCAGGTCGACCTGGGTGGTGACGAACTTGTCGGGGTCGGCGGCGGGCTCGAAGGCGATGGTGGTGGTGGGCGCGCCCTCGGGCGGGGTGCGGCGCTCGAGCTGCTCGCGGGCCTGGTTGAGCGCGGCGGCGTCGTCGGCGACCTCCCAGGCGGTGATCTCGCCGCGGGCGACGTTGCGCGAGGTGACGGTAAAGGCGCGGCTGGCGGCGCCGTCGAGGATCAGGACGCCCTCGGGCATCGACACGCTGGCGGCCAGCGGGGTGGTGTCGAGGGTGATGGCGGTCGGCGGGACGGTGTTGCCGTAGATGTCCTTGAGGCCAGGTAGCGCGAGGCGGTAGGTCCGCGACGGCAGGAAGTTGCCGGACACGACGACGCGGCCGTTGCTCTCCCAGGTGTCGTTGACCCACACGCTGAGGTTGTCGACCGCCGGGGTGACGCGGACCTGGTTCTTGAGGTCGGCCTGGGCGACGTCGAGGCGGTTGGTGAACTCGAGCGCGACCTCGCGGCCGTCGGTGCGCAGGCGCGGGCTGTCCCACTCGCACACGCTGCGGTCCCAGGCGTAGCCGCAGCTGGCCCGGGTGAGCTCGAGCGGGCCGGCGACCTCGTAGCGCTTCTCGAAGTCGTCACCCTTGTGGCCGCGGGCCTTGAAGACGACGGCGGACTCCTCGTTCATCCGCGCGGCCGGCTTGACCTCGACGATCTGGCGCGGGTTGACGGTGTAGCCCTCGAAGCGGCTGCTCTTGAGGTGCGCGAGGGTGACGGCGATCTTCTCGCCGTTCTCGTAGGCGAGCTCGACGAGGCCCTCGACCTTCTTGAGGTTGACGGGCTGGTCGAAGACGACGAAGAAGCTGGCGTCGTTGCGGACGCGGCCGCCCCACTGCGGGTAGACGTTGACGGCGCCGTACTCGCCGGGGGTCGGCAAGTAGGTGATCGTCTTGCCGGCGACGTCGATCCGCGGCTCGGCGACGAAGCCGGCCTTCCACGGCTCCATGGCGCCGCCGTCCTCGGTGGTGAGGCCCTGGACGGTGATCGTGTAGGTGACGGCGGGGTCGAAGGGCTTGGCGGCGCGGAACTCGAGCGAGCGACCCTGGGTCCACGCGGCCTTGCCGGCGACCGGCGGATCGATGGTGAGGGTGCCGGCAGCAGCAGCGACGGGCTTGTCCTTGACGATCTTGGCGGGCAGCTTGACGCTCCGGTTGAAGCGCAGGCGCACGACCTGACCCTCGACCTCGAACTTGCCGTCCTCGACGGTCGGCCAGCTGACGGTCAGCGGCTGGTCGCTGCCGACATCCTCGCCGCCGATGTCGAGCTCGGGCCGCGCGTGGCGATCGGTGAGCGGCGGCGGGAAGACCAGGGCGGCGCCGGTCTGGGCCGGGATCGTGCGCACGAGCGAGTCGCCTTCGGGCTGCTGCTCGTCGGTGGCGCCGACGTCGACCGCGGGCTTGGACACGGGCTGGCAAGCGACGAGGGCGAGCAGCGCCGGCGAGAGGGTGAGCAGACGAAGACGAGGGCCGCGTGGGTGCTGCATGACGGGGGAGTGCGGCGGAGGCCGCGGCGACAATGGTGCATGCGAGACGGGTCCGCCGGAAAGGTCGAGCGCTCGCAGATGCACGCTGTTCGGTCAGCGAAACGCGTGACCACGACGACAAAATCCCGCGCCAGCGGCGCGGAACCGCCCGAGGGCGAGCGATTTCTCGCGCGGTAAGTTCGGCCGGGAGCCTTGGCGCGAGCGAACGCGAGGCGGCCGCCGTGGGCGGCGAAGGGCGGAGAACTCGGGATGCGCGGGCAAGAAGCGGGTGCGGGACGGCTGTCCGCGAGGACAGGGCGGGCTCACGCGAGTGCGCGGCGCGCGAAGAGGCGGATGTCCGCGAGGACAGGTGGTGTGGCGTGCGCGGTGCGGATGTCCGCGAGGACAGGCGGAGTCGCGTGCGCGTGCGGATGCCCGCGAGGACAACAGTCGTGCGCGAGCGAGGCGGGATGTCCGCAAGGACAGGTGGGCCGCGCGAGCGTGCGGTGTCCGTGAGGTCAGGGATCGCAGCGCGCGCGAGGCGAGGACCGGCGACGCTCACGCGCGCGAGGCGGGATGTCCGCGAGGACAGGCGGCCCTCGACGGGCGCGTATGTCCGCGGGGACAGGTCGGCCGCGTCTCGTAGTCAGGCGAACGTCCCTGAGGACATGTCGTAGAGACCAGGCGGGCGAGAGCCCTGCGCCGGCTCAATCGTCGTCGATGATCGGGACGCGGGCCGGGACGTCCATCGTGATCGGCTTGCTCAGGTCGACGGAGGAGGCGTGGCGGGTGACGATCACGGCCGGCTTCACGTCGCTCTGCTCGCTGCTGGCGGCCTTCTGCGGGCGGCGCCCGACCAGGAAGTACGTACACAGGGCGCCCTTGCCCTTGACGTGGATGATGCCGCGGCGCTGAAAGGCGTACTTGTGGCGCAGGCGCTTGTAGGTGGCCTCGGTGACCTGGACGGCGTTGGCGATGCCGTGCGACTCCATGCGGCTGGCGATGTTGACGGTGTCGCCCCACAGGTCGTACGCGAACTTCTTGGTGCCGATGATGCCGGCGGTGACAGGGCCGCAGTTGAGGCCGATGCGGATCCGTACGCCGCGGTTGCGCTTGGCGTTGAAGCGCTCGATGATCGCCAGCATGTCGAGCGCCATCTCGGCCATCGCCTCGGCGTGGTCGGGCCGCGGCATCGGCAGGCCGCTGGCGGCCATGTACTCGTCGCCGATGGTCTTGATCTTCTCGAGGCCGTGCTTCTCGGCCAGCTGGTCGAACATCGAGAAGATGCGGTTGAGCATCGCCACCAGCTCGGCCGGCGGCAGCTGCTCGCTCATGCGGGTGAAGCCGACGAGGTCGGCGAACAGCACCGTGACGTCGGGGAAGACGTCGGCGATGGTCCGCTGGCCCTCCTTGAGGCGCTCGGCGATCGGCCGCGGGAGAATGTTGAGGAGCAGCTGCTCGCTGCGCTCCTGCTCGCTGCGGAGCTTGCGGACGTAGGCGCGCTCGCGGTCGCGGAGGCGCTTCTTCTCGAGGCAGGCGCCGATGCGGGCCCGCAAGATGACCGGGTTGAACGGCTTCGGCAGGTAGTCTTCGGCGCCGAGCTCGATCGACTTGACGACGGTGTCGATCTCGTCGAGCGCGGAGATCATGATGACCGGCAGGCCGCGGAACTTGTCGTCGGCGTGCAGCTGCTCGAGCACCTGATAGCCGTCCATCTCCGGCATCATGACGTCGAGCAGGACGAGGTCGAAGTCCTGGCTGCGCAGCATGTGCAGGGCGCTCTTGCCGTTGTCGGCGAGCTGCACGGTGTGGCCCTCGCGCTCGAGCCGGCGGGCCAACATGCTGCGGTTCGACTCGTTGTCGTCGACGACGAGGATCCGGCCGGTGTCGGAGGTCGCGCGCGGGATGCTGGTCTGCCGCGGCAGGCTCGGCGCGACGGTGGTCTGGCTCGGCTCGGGCGCCGGCTTCGAGGTGTGGAGGATCTTGTTGACCGCGCCGCCGCTGACGATCTCGTCGAGCCGCTGCACCGCGTCGAAGATCAGCTCGACGTCGGCGCTGACCTCGTCACGGTCGTTCTGCTTGAAGATCTGGACCAGCCGCTCGACGTGGGTCCGCAGGTGCGCCAGCGGGAACAGCAGGTCGCGGTTGAGCCGCTCCTGGCTCGGCCGCTGCGCCTTGGGATCGAGCAGCTCGTCGATGACGCCGAGCAGCTGGCGACCGTCGCTGAGCAGCTGGCGGACGTGCGCGCCGACGAACTCGTCGTGCTTCTCCTCGGCGTCCTCCAGCAGCATCTCGCTGTAGCCGAAGATCTGGTTGAACGGCGTGCGCAGGTCGTGGCGCAGCTGCGCGGACGACGAACGCTTGGTCGTCGAGGTCGGGAGCCGCGGCGCGTCAGGCTCGGGCCGCGAGATGGCCCGCGGCAGCGGCTGCGAGACGCCACGCGGGATCGGCGCGACGATCGAGTTCTCGCCGCTGTTGATCAGGAAGTTGGGGAATTGCGAGCCCGCTTGCTCGTCGTCGACGTCGATCGAGACGTCGGTCGGCGAGTCGTCGGTGGCGATGCCGGTGAAGTCGAGCTCCGAATCGTCGGCAGCGGCCTCGACGGCGTGGCTCGGATCGGGCTCCTCGATGATGCTGCCCTTGAACGGATCGTCGTCGTCGTCCGGGATGCCGATCCGCGGATCCTGACCCACCAACGGCTCGCCTGCGGGGTCCTTGGCGACCTTGTTGCCGCGGCTATTTGGATCCTTTTCTCGCATTCAGGCAGCAGTCGCGGACGCGGAGAGGGAGAGTCTAGTGAAGCCGCGCGGGCTGGAAAAAGCTGGAGGCTTCGATCGTAGCGCGAACACCGTGAGTGCGATCACCCCTCAAAACCAGGTCGCGCGAGCACCACTCTCGCCGCCTCGGGGGCGAAGGACAACCCTCGGTGTCGGTCAAAACACCCATGGACCGTGCGGGAACGCTCCCGCAAGCCCGCGCTCCCGCCCGGCGGACCTCTGCGGCCGGGATTGCGAGATCGCCGTGCGCCACGACCGCCAGACCGTTCCCCACCACGCTCACAGTGTACGACTGTTCGCGAGCCGACGTCCTCGGAGCGGGACACCGCCCGGCAGATCGGCGGAGATCGATGGGCCGACGGACGCCGCGGCGCGGGAGCGCGCGAGGAGGGGCCGCGGCTCGGGCGAAATCTCCGCCGTGATCACCGGTCCTTTGGGACATCGTCGCGCCGCAATGGCGCTTGACCGCCAAAGTCGCCAGCCTCGAAGATGTCGCGGCCGGGCGCGCGAGCGCCGGCAAGCGGAAGAATATGAAGAGTTTTCGCGACGAGTACACCTTGCAGGCGACGGATTCGGTGCCAGAAGGCGTGGCCTTCGATGCGAGGACAGGGCGCTTCTTCGCGACCGGGCTGCTGAGCGGCACCATCACGCAGATCGACGCGGGGACCGGGGAAGAGCGGCCGTTCTTCGCGCCTGCGGGGCAGCCGCAGCAGCTCACGGGCGCCAAGGTCGACGAGGTCAACCGCCGCTTGTGGGTCTGCTATTCGGAGATCCAAAACATGCTCGGCGGGGTCCACGTGTTCGATGTCGACACGGGTGCGCGGCTGGCGAGCTTCGAGCTGGCGCGCGGCGGCATCTGCAACGACGTCGCGCTGGCACCGGAAGGGGTCGCGTACGTGACCGACTCCTTCCAGCCGGTGATCTACCGGGTCGACCTGGCGTCCGGGGCGGCCGACGAGTTCGTGCGCGACGCCCGGATGTCGGCGCCGATGGGCCAGTTCGGGCTCAACGGCGTCGCCGTCAGCCCCGACGGGGCGTACGTGATCGGCGGCTTCACCTCGCCCTCGAAGCTGTTCGTGGTCCCGCGCGCGGGCGGAGAGGTTCGCGAGATCTCCCTCGACGGCGACCCATTCGCGCCCGCCGGCGACCCGCACTTCCTCGGCGCCGACGGCATCCTCTTCATCGACGACGCGCTCTACGTGATCCACGACGGCGGCGTGCAGCAGGTCCGCTTCACCGCGCCGGAGTACCGCGCCGGGACGGTCAGGAACCGCCTGGTCCCCGAGCCCGGGCTGTCGACCGCGACCGTGGCTCACGGCCAGCTCTACGTGATCAAGAGCGAGGTCGTGCGGATGGTCCACATG
Source organism: Nannocystis bainbridge (assembly GCF_028368995.1). Taxonomy (GTDB): domain Bacteria; phylum Myxococcota_A; class Polyangia; order Nannocystales; family Nannocystaceae; genus Nannocystis; species Nannocystis bainbridge. The sequence continues at coordinate 4,491,629 of NZ_JAQNDL010000001.1, forward strand.
AAGCAGGCGCCGCGCCTGCCGTTCAAGATCTACCGGGTGCCGCTGGCGGTGTTCGCCTGAGGCTGTCCCTCGGGGCATGCTCCCAAGGACATGCCCCGAAGGTCATAGCCCTTTGGCCAGGTTGGCGAGGAAGGCCTCGGCCCGCGAGGCGACGTTGTCGTGGCCGAGGCGCTCGTCGCGGGCGATGTCGTGGACCTGGATGTCGGCCTCGGGCAGGTCGTCGAGGAAGCGGCTCGGCTTGCGCGGGACCTCGGCGCCGCGCTCGAGCCGGGTGGCGGCGCGGGTGATGTAGAGGCGGTCGCGTGCGCGGGTGATGCCGACGTAGAACAGCCGCCGCTCCTCCTCGAGGTCACCGGCGATGGCGTCGCTGATGCGCGGGGCGCTGACGCGCTTGTGCGGCATGATGCCCTCCTCGCAGCCGATCAGCAGCACGAGCGGCCACTCGAGGCCCTTGGCGCTGTGGAGGGTCGAGAGGGTGATCTTGCCGCCCGCGCCGTCCTCGTCCTCCTCCTTGTCCTTGCTGGCGTTCATGACCTGGAAGAAGTCGTTGTAGCGGGCCTGGCCGCCCTTGGCGCGGGCGCGCTGCTCGAACCGGCCGAGCGCCTCGAGCAACCACACGACGCCGTCCCAGCGGGCGGTCGCGGCCGCCTCGGAGCCGGCCTCCTTGAGCACGTACTCGCGCAAGCCGACGCCCTCGAGCAGGCCCTGCAGCGGCGCGACCGCGGAGCCGCTGGTGTAGAAGTGCGCCTGGGCGCGCTTGATCGCGGCGGAGAAGCTGCGCAGGCCGGTGGCCGCGCGGCTCGGGATGTCGGCGATCTCTTCGCTGCGGTGGATCGCCTCGGCGAGCGAGAGGTTGCGGTGGCGCGCGAACTCGCTGAGGTGCTCGATCGTCTTGAGGCCGACGCCGCGCGAGGGGACGTCGAGCGCGCGCCGGGTCGCGAGGTCGTCCTTGGGCGCGATCATCACCTTGAGGTAGGCGAGGGCGTCCTTGACCTGCTTCTTGTCGTAAAAGGCCTGGCCGCCGAGGATCCGGTAGGGGAGCCCGTGCTCCTGCAGCAGGGCCTCGATGGCGTCGCACTGCTTGGCGCTGCGGTAGAGGACGGCGATGTCCTCGGGCTTCATGCCGCGGTCCTTGATCTCGCGATAGATGGTGCGGCCGATGAAGCGCGACTCCTGCTCGCCGTCCGGGGCGACGACGACGGTGACCTTGTCGCCGCCGCGGCGCTGGGGGACGAGGCTCTTCTCGTGGCGCGAGGTGTTGCGCTGGATGACGGCGTTGGCGCAGCGGCAGATCGGGGCGTACGAGCGGTAGTTCTGCTCGAGCTTGATGGTCTGCGCGCGCTTGAAGTACATGTCGAAGCCGAGGATGTTGGCGACCTTGGCCCCGCGCCAGCCGTAGATGGCCTGGTCGTCGTCGCCGACGACGCACACGTTCTCGCGCTCGCCGGCGAGGCGGCGCACGACCTCGAGCTGGGCGCGGTTGGTATCCTGGTACTCGTCGACCATCAAGTAGCGGAACTTGGCCTGCCAGTAGGCGCGCGCCTCGGCGTTCTCCTCGAGGGTGGTGGCGATCCGGCAGATGAGGTCGTCGAAGTCGACGGCGCCGAGAGCCCGCAGCCGCTCCTCGTAGGGGCCGTAGACGGCGGCGGCGGCCTCGTCGTACTCGGTCTCGAAGTACAGGCCCTGGGCGTCGGCCGGCGAGACGAAATCGTTCTTCCACAGCGAGACCCGCTGGACGATCGCGCCGAGGTCGAAGCGCCGCTCGGCGCCCTGACCGGTCAGCCCGAGGTCGCGCAGCACGGCGCGCACGAGCCCGTAGACGTCGCCCTGGTCGAGGATGCCGAACTTCTTCGGCACGCCGAAGTGGTCGGGCTGCTCGCGCATCATCGCCGCGCCGACGCTGTGGAAGGTGCCGAGCACCAGCGAGTCGGCGATCGCCTTGCCGGTCATCTTGTGCAGCCGCTCGCGCATCTCGTCGGCGGCCTTGTTGGTGAAGCTGAGCGCGACGATGTTGCCGGGCGGCACGCCGCGCTCGAGCAGGTAGACGACGCGGTGGGTGATGACCCGCGTCTTGCCGGAGCCGGCGCCCGCGAGCACGAGCAGGGGGCCTTCGGTGGCGCACACCGCGGCGCGCTGTTCGGGGTTCAGTCCGCTGAGATCGAGGGCCATGCGTCGGAGCGGCGCAGACATACGGCGCATCGGTGGCGCGCCGCAAGGGCTTGAGTCGGAGGCGGCAGATGTGCTCCCCTGCGGGGGTGACGGAGCGGTCGGCGCGGGCGGGAGATGCGCTCGAGATCGTGCAGCTGGAGGTGGGGCTGCTGCAAAACTTCTGCGAGGTGATCGGCTGCCCGCGCACGGGCGAGGCGGCGCTGGTGGACCCAGCGTTCGAGGTCGACCGGCTGCTGGCGGAGGTCCGCCGGCGAGGCTGGCGAGTGACGACGATCTTCCTCACGCACACGCACGACGATCATGTGGCAGGCCTCGACGAGGCGGCGGCGCTGACGGGTGCGGTGGTGCGCTGTCACCCGCTCGAGGTGGCGACGGCGCGGCGGCTGGCGCCGCAGGTGCTGGCGGTGGCCGACGGGGAAGAGGTGGGGCTCGGCGAGGGCCGGGTGCGAGCGATCTTCGCCCCCGGCCACACGCCGGGCTGCGTGTGCTGGTTCGTCGCCGAGCCGGCGGCGATCGTCACCGGCGACGTGCTGTTCGTCGGCTCGTGCGGGCGCGCGAGCGATGTCGAGGCGATGGTCGATACGCTGCAGCGCAAGCTCGGTGGATTGCCGGAGGAGACCCGCGTGTTCCCGGGCCATGACTACGGCAAGACGGCCACGAGCACGCTGGGGTACGAGTTCGCGACGAACCCGGCCCTGCGCGCGGAGACGCCGGCGGCGTTCCGGCGCTGGGCGCAGGGGCGCGGCTGAGGATGTCCTTGAGGACAGGTCGGGCCGGGAGCGAAGCGGCAGGTCGCCTGGGGTGAGCGCGGGAGGCGTCTCCGTGGGGACGCCTCGGAGGTGGCGACGTGTCCGGGTGTTCGTGGCGAATGGGACATGTTTTATAGGACATGTCCCTTGACTCGCATCGCGTGACATGTCTCTTTGGGCATGTCTCTTTGGACATGTCGTGAGGGACATGCTCAGAATTCGCTCATCCTGGCGCAGGTTGCCAGGGGCCGACAGTGTCGCCGGGGGGAGGCGGCGCGGCCTCGGGCGTCGGGGTCGCGGAGGGCGTCTCGGGGGTCGAGACGGGCGCGGGCGGCGAGGCGACGGAGCCGGACTCGGGCGTGAGGACGGGTGTCGGCAGGGTGGGCAGCGAGGAGGGCGGCGAGGCAGGCGCGGGGGCCGGAGCAGGCTTCGGCGGCGGCGGTGCGCGGCCAGGGATGAGGTCGAAGGAGACGCCGAGGCTGGCGAGGAAGGTGACGAGCACCCGGTCGGCGCCGGCGTCCTCCTGCAAGGTGGTGCGACGCGAGCGCGGGCCGATGACGAGGCCGGCCCACAGCTCACCGGCGAGGCGCGGGGTGAGGTACTTGCGGACGCCGCCGCTGACCATGCCGGCGGACCGACCCCACACGTCGCGCCCGGCCTCCTTGTCGTAAAACGGCGGCCGGTAGGTGCTGGGGCCGAAGGTGGGCACGAACATGTACTCGACGCGGATGAAGGCGAGGCGTGAGTAGACGCCGAGCCCGAGGCCGATGTCGACGAGGCCCTTGTGGGCGCCATAAGGCCGCGGGCGGACGTTGCCGATGACGGCGCCGCGGGCGTGGAAGAACAGCGGACCGACGGCGCGCGCGCGCAGCTCGAGGTTGGCGCCGACGCCGAAGAAGTTGCCGGTGTGCTCGCAGCGCTGGACGCCTTCGCGGGTCTGACAGGCGGCCTCGCCAGGGGCGTGCGGGCCGAACAGGGCGCCGCCGGCGATCACGAGGCGCGGAGGGGGCGGCGGGGCCTCCGGGGCGGGGACGCCCGCGGCCGCGGCGAGCGCGAAGATCCAGCAGAGCATGCGAGGATGGTGCCGGAGGCGAAGGAGGCTGACCAGGGGCGCGGATGTCCCGAAGGACAGGGCGCAGCGAGCGGCCGTCCGGGACTGGGTTTCGAGAGCGGCGCGCCCAGGGCAGGGGAGGCCTCGGCGGCCGGCTCAGGGCGGTGGGTGGCCGCGCAGGTCCGATCACGGTCGGGTGACCCGTGGCCTCGCCGCACGCGGCCGCGAGTGCGCCCGGCCTGGTGCACATAGCGAGGTCGGGGGATGCGAGAAGGCGGAGGTGGATGGGGTCGGCAGGCGCGAGGGGTCGCGGCGGGAGGCGCTTCGACGGGCCGTGACCCGCGTGTTACGCTGGCCGCCGCGGCGCCGATGTCGATCCTCCGCTTTCACCTCAACGACCGCCCGATCGAGGACGCGGAGGTCCCGCCGACCACCACGCTCCTCAACTACCTGCGCCAGCGCGCGCACCTCACCGGGACCAAGGAAGGCTGCGCCGAGGGCGATTGCGGGGCCTGCACGGTGGTGATGCTCGACGCCGAGACCGACCCGGCAGCGCCGCGGTTCCGCGCGGTCAATGCCTGCCTGATGTTCGTGCCGATGGTCCAGGGCCGGCGCGTGTACACGGTCGAGGGCCTGCGCAAAAACGGGACACTGCACCCGGTGCAGGCGGCGATGGTCGAGCGCCTGGGCTCGCAGTGCGGGTACTGCACGCCAGGGGTGGTGATGTCGGCGTTCGAGGCGTGCTACCGCGAGGACCTGCGCGAGCCGTGGCAGCTCGACGATCAGATGTGCGGCAACCTGTGCCGCTGCACCGGCTACCGACCGATTCGCGAGGCTGTTGACCTGGTCGCGGGGACATGTCCCGAAGACTGCTTTAAAAAGCAGCGGGCGGAGGCGCAGCCGGCGGAGCTCGAGTTCGGGCGCGCGAGCGCGGGCCGCTGTTATGTGCAGCCGACCAGCCTGGTCGCGCTGTGGCAGGCGCTGGCAGAGCGGCCGCAGGCGCGGCTGGTGTGCGGGGGGACCGATCTGGCGCTGCTGGTGACGCAGCGCTACCAGGACCTGCCAGAGCTGATCGCGCTCGAGGGGGTGCCGGAGCTGCGAGGGATCGGGCGCGGGGCCGACGGCTGGTTCGAGATCGGGGCGACGACGACGCTGACGGACGTCGAGGCGGCTTGCATGGGGCCGCTGCGCCCGCTGACGCCGCTGCTCCGGATCTTGCGCTACTTCGCGTCGCGCCAGATCAAGCACCGGGCGACGGTGGGCGGGAACCTGTGCAATGCGTCGCCGATCGGCGACCTGGCGCCGGCGCTGATCGCCCTGGGGGCGCAAGTGGTGCTGCGCTCGGCCGCAGGGGCGCGCACGCTGCCGCTCGAGCAGTTCTTCCTGGGGTATCGCAAGACGGCGCTGCAAACCGGCGAGGTGCTGGCGGCGGTGCGGGTGCCCGAGCCGGCTGCGGGGGTGCGCATGGCGGCGTACAAGGTGTCGAAGCGGCGTGAGCTCGACATCAGCGCGGTGGCGGCGGGGCTGTACGTCGAGACATGTCCCGAGGGACTGGTGACCGAAGTGCGGGCGGCGTTCGGAGGGATGGCGGCGACGCCAGCGCGGGCCCGCGGGCTCGAGGCGGCCCTGCGCGGGCGCCCGTGGACGGAGGCGACGGTCGAGGCGGCGCTGCCGGCCCTGGCCGCGGACTTCCAGCCGCTGTCGGACCACCGCGGCTCGGCGTGGTTCAGAGGCCAGGTGGCCGAGAACCTGGTCCGCGGGTTTTATTTGGAGACGGCCACGACGCCGCAACCGGAGCTGCCGCCGCGACCCGCCGCGACGGTGCGCCTGGAGGTGGTGCCGTGAGCGGGCGTGAGATTGAACATAGAACATGTTCGATGGGATATGTTCGATGGGACATGCTCCAGGCGCCATGTTCGTTGGGGCATGTCCATGAAGGCATGTTCAAAGTCACGTGCTGGGGGGTAGTGCCATGACCGACGTCTCGCAATCGCCGCTGGGGCGGCCGGCCGTCCACGAGAGCGCGCAGGGGCACGTGACGGGCGCGGCGCGCTACGTCGACGACCTGCCGGCGCCGGCGGGCATGCTGCACGGGCTGCCGGTCGGCTCGCCGGTGGCGCGCGGGCGGCTGGTGAAGCGGAGCGCGGCGCGGGCGTTGGCGCTGCCGGGGGTGCACGCGGTGCTGTTCGCGGCGGACGTGCCTGGGCACAACCGGATCGGGCCGATCGTGCACGACGAGCCGCTGCTGGCCGAGGACGAGGTGTTCGCCGAGGGGCAGACGGTCGCGCTGGTGCTCGGCGAGTCAGTGGCGGCCTGCCGCGCGGGGGCCAAGGCGCTCGAGCTCGAGTTCGAGGAGCTGCCGGCGATCCTGACCATCGCCGACGCGCTGACGGCCGGCTCGTTCCTGTGCCAGCCGCACGAGATGCGGCGCGGCGACGTGGCGGCGGCGATGGCCCGCGCGGCGGTGATCGTGGCCGGCGAGCTGCACACGGGCGGGCAAGATCACTTCTATCTCGAGACCCAGGCGACGCTGGCGATCCCGGGCGAGAACGACTCGATGCACCTCGAGAGCTCGACGCAGCACCCGTCGGAGGTGCAGATCGCCTGCGGCGAGGTGCTCGGCTGCTCGCGCAATCAGGTGGTGGTGTCGGTGCCGCGCATGGGCGGGGCGTTCGGCGGCAAGGAGTCGCAGGCGTCGCCGTTCGCGGCCCTGGCGGCGGTGGCGGCCCGGCACACCGGTCGCCCGGTCAAGGTGTGGCTGAGCCGCGACCTCGACATGACGATGACGGGCAAGCGCCACCCGTTCTGGTCGCGCTACCGCGCCGGCCTCGACGCCCGCGGGCGGCTGCTCGCGCTCGAGGTCGAGATCGTGGCCGACGGCGGCTGGAGCGTCGACCTGAGCCCGGCGATCCTCGACCGCGGGATGTTCCACCTCGACAACGGCTACTTCGTGCCGAACCTGCACTTCGTCGGCAAGGCGGTACGCACCCACAAGGCCTCGAACACGGCCTTCCGCGGGTTCGGGGGGCCGCAGGGCATGGCGGTGATCGAGGAGGTGCTGTCGCGCGCGGGCGAGCGGCTCGGGCTCGACCCGGCGGAGATCCGTCGCCGCAACTATTATGGCGACTGTCCCGACGAACATGTTCCGGAGAACATGGTCGAAGTGCCAGTCCCGGACGACGAGCAGACCAGCGCCGGGGCGAGCGTGATCAGCCTGGTGCGGGCGCGCTGCCTGACGCCGTACTACCAGGAGGTCCCGCACTGCCGGCTGCCGCGGATCCACGCCGAGCTGCTGGCGCGCTGCGACTGGGACGCGCGCCGGGCCGAGATCGCGGCGTGGAACGAGCGCTCGCGCTGGCAAAAGCGCGGGCTCGGCTTCATGCCGGTGAAGTTCGGGATCTCGTTCACCAACACGATGCTCAACCAGGCCGGGGCGCTGGTGCTGATCTACGCCGACGGCAGCGTGCAGCTGAACCACGGCGGGACGGAGATGGGCCAGGGGCTGCACACCAAGATGGTGGCGGTGTGCGCCCACGAGCTCGGGGTGAGTCCGGCGCAGATCCGCTGCATGGCGACGGCGACCGACAAGGTGCCCAACACTTCGGCGACGGCGGCGTCGAGCGGGTCCGACCTCAACGGGATGGCGGTGCGCAACGCGTGCGCGGAGCTGCGGGAGCGGGTGCGGCCGCTGGCGGGCGAGCTGCTCGCGGCGGCGCCGGAGGCGGTGCAGTTCGTCGGCGGCGCGGCGGTCGGGCCCGACGGGCGCAGGCTGCCGTGGAGCGACCTGGCCAAGGCGGCGTGGATGCGGCGGCTGTCGCTCAGCTCGGCCGGCTACTACGCGACGCCCAACATCGCCTACGACCGCATGGCCGGGCGCGGCAAGCCGTTCCACTACTTCGCGTACGGGGCGGCGGCGGTCGAGGTGGAGGTCAGCGGGCTGACCGGCGAGCACCGGCTGCTGCGTGTCGACATCCTCCACGACGTCGGCAACTCGCTGCTGCCGACGATCGACATCGGCCAGATCGAGGGCGGGTTCATTCAAGGGGTCGGCTGGGTCACCGGTGAGGAGCTGCTTTGGGACGCGAAGGGCCGGCTGCTGACGCACGGGCCTTCGACCTACAAGATCCCGGCGATCGGCGACTGCCCCGCGGTCTTCAACGTCGCGCTGCTGGAGCGCGCCGAACAGGACAGCACGATCCACGGCAGCAAGGCCGTCGGCGAGCCGCCGCTGATGCTCGGCCTCGGGGTGGTCTCGGCGCTGCGCCAGGCGGTGGCGGCGTTCGGCCCCGGTGAGGTCGAGCTGGGCATCCCCTGCACGCCCGAGGCGATCTTGCGGGCGGTCAGCCGCCAGCGCGCAGGCGCGGTGACGCGGGCGGTCGACGCGGCGGAGTGAGGGCCCGAGGCTCGGGCGGCGCTGCCGCCGGGCAGCCGGGCGGTCGTTCAGCCGATCATGGTTGCTCCGGATTCAGGATCTAGACATGTCTTCAAGGGCATGTCGTCGAGAGCATGTCGTCAAGGGCATGTCCCGGACGACATGCTGCTGGGGGCATGTCCTGAGGATGGCCGGTGTCGCCCGGGCTTGCGCGTGACATGTCGCGATGGACATGTCCTCAGGGTCACTCGGGCGGCAGCAGCGCGAGGTCGAGGCCGCCCGGGTACCAGTAGCTGCCGTAGTCCATCACGCCGTAGGTGCTGACGCCGAACTTCACGTTCGAGCTCATGCTGTGGCCGCCGGTGGCGGTGTCCGGCAGCTCGAGGTGGGCCATCGAGTAGCCGGCGCCGATCGGCTTGAAGCCGGTGACCATCGCGCCGTCGACGGTGATCGTCGCGCCGTCGGGGGCGATGATGTCGGCGAAGTTCTGGACCCACAGCTTGTTGGCGTAGACGATGTAGTTGTCGCGGTACTGCAGGATGGGGACCGCCTGGACCATCGCGGGGTCGCTGGTGCCGTAGCCGGCCTCCTGGCTGACCATGTACTGGACGACGAGGACGCGCTTGTCGGCGTCGACCTTGAAGCGGGCCACGGAGGTGGCGATCTCGATGAACTCGCCGGCCTTGGCGATCTTCTTGGCCGCGTTCTGATCGGGGGTGTAGACGAGGTTGGTGTCGTCCTCGGCGGCGATGATGCGGACGAAGGTGGCCTTCTCGAGGGCGTTGTCGGGGGTCTGGACCGGCGGGCCGACGAAGTACTCGCCAGACAGGGTCTCGAGCGGGAACAGCGACTCCTCGAGGTGATCGCAGGCGACGACGCCGATCGGGACCTGGGTGCATTCGTGGCCGCCGATGACCTGGACGGGCTTGTCGGCGTGCACGAACGAGCCGGTGAGGTCGCCGCCGGCCGCGCTGTAGACGGTGAGCACGTCGCCGGTGTTGAGCAGGGCCATGCCGCTGCCCTTGGCATCGACGCCGCCGCCGGCCTGGGTGTTGGTGCCGCCGGGCGGACCCTGCAGCTTGACGATGGTGTTGTCGCGGCTGGCGACGACCGAGTAGAAGCCAGGCAGCAGGTAGTCGTCCCAGTACTGCCAGGAGGCGACCACGTAGTTGCCGGTCCAGGTGTTGACGGGGAGCAGCAGCGAGGCGTCGTTCGACTGGGACGCGTTGAGCGGCATGAACTGGTAGACGGTGACGGGCTTGGTGGCGCGCAGGCGGTAGGCGCCCTTCTTGGCGTGCTTGGTCGGACCTGAGCCCTGGATCAGCTCGGGCACGAACGGCAAGGTGATGACCTTGACGTCCTCGGCCGGCACGGTGACCTGGGCGACGAGCTCGTCGCCGCGGGTGATGGTCACCATGGCGGTGGCTTCGGCGGCGTTGGAGATGGCGACCGCGAACGGGTTGTTGAGGTCGAAGATGTCGTACTGCTGGGTGACGGTCGGGTAGTACTCGCAGCCGATGTAACTGAGGCTGCCGAGCTTGGCGCAGGCGCCGACGCAGCCGCCGCCCTGGCCGTCGCAGCTGAGGCCGAGCAGCGGGTCGCAGTACTGGCCGGGCTCGTAGGCGGTGCCCTCGGTGTTGCAGACGAGCTCGTCCTGGCCGTCGCACTGCTTGGTGCCAGGCACACAGTCGACGCAGCCGATCCCGGGGGCGCAGGCGCTGGAGCACGCGGTCTCGTCGCTGAACCCGCCCATGCCGTCGCACACCTGCGCGAGGTCGCCAGCGCACACGATCTGGCCCTGGGGACACGGACCGGGCGGCGTGGTCGTCGGTTCGCTCGCGGTCGAATCACTCGTGCCGGTCGCGCTCGAGGTGGTCGGCTCGCCGCTGGTGACGTCGCTCGTCGGCGGCTCGCCGGTGGTGCTGCTGGTCCCCGGCGCGGTCGCGCTGGTGGGGTTGGCGCTGCCTGTCACCTGACCTGTGCTGTCGCCGCAGGCCGCGAGCACGAGGGCGAGGGGCACACACGAGAGAGAGCGGACCATGCACGCATGGTAGGAGGCCGGACCGCCAGGGCCCCGGCGAGAGGCCGTGAGTTACGGAGGGAGGTCGAGGCGACATGTCCTTTGGGCAAGGTGGATCGGCGGGCTTCGACAGGGGCAGCGGCGCCGATCCTGGCGGAGGGCGAGATCGCGCAAACGCGTTCACGGTGCTGGCGCACGCCCGGCGCGGCCGTCTGCGCGTGGCGACATCCGTCGAGCCACCGCGGGCGAAGCCCGGGGGTTCGCTGTCCCGCGGGACAGGTTCATATTTTAGAAGAATTACTCGGCGGCGGCGCGGTCGTCTCCGCGGTGGAGGCGGAGGGTCTCTTCGCTCAGCTCGCGGATCGCCGGGCTGTCGGCCAGGCCGTTCTCGAGCAGCTCGCTGAACTCGCCGTCGAGCAGGCGGCGGGCGGTGGCGTAGCGGTCGCGGTCGTCGTTGGAGCGGATCGCCCGGAAGCGGTCGGCGATCCGGCGGCGGGTCTGGCAGGCGAAGGCGTCCGCGAGCTCGACCGCGGCTGTCCCTTCGGGCAGGCCGGTGCGCTGGAGGACCTGGGCGCGGCTGATCGCCGCCGTCATGGCGAACAGGTCGGCGCCGATGTCGACGCAGCGGAACAGCAGGGCCTGGCGCTTCTCGAGGCTCGCGCCCTTGGCGACCATGAGGTGGAAGATCGTGCGCGAGAGGCGTCGGGTGGTGCGCTCGCACCAGCGGACGTGAGGCGCGAGCGCGCCGAACTCGGAGTAGCGCGGCCAGCGGCCCCAGCCGAGCCAGCGCGTCGGATACCAGCCGGCGTAGAACGCCCCGACCTGCGGCAGTTTGGCCAGCTTCTGCTTCATCGGCACCTTCGCGTCGACCAAATCGCCCGCCACCGCGAGGTGACGGTCCAGTGCTTCGCGGGCGATGAAGAGGTGCAAGATCTCCGAAGAGCCCTCGAAGATCAGGTTGATTCGGAAGTCGCGCATCATGCGTTCGACCGGGATCGGCGGCTCGCCGCGGGCCGCGAGCGACTGGCTGGTCTCGTAGCCGCGGCCGCCGCGGATCTGCAGCGTGCGGTCGATGATCTTCCAGCCCTCCTCGCTGTTCCACATCTTGGCGACGGCGGCCTCGAGGCGGATGTCGCGGTCGCCGAGGTCGGCCATCGACGAGGCGAGGTCGCTCAGCGCGTCCATGGCGAAGGTCGTCGCCGCCATGTCGGTGAGCAGCTGCGCGATCGCGTCGTGCTTGCCGATCGCCTGGCCCCACTGCACCCGATGGTTGGCCCACTGGCGGCAGATCTCGATCGCGCGCTTGCTGGCGGCCGCGCACGAGGCGGGCAAGGTGAGGCGGCCCGTGTTGAGGGTGACGAGCGCGAGCTTGAGGCCGCGGCCCTCCTCCCACAGCAGGTTCTCCTTGGGCACGTGGACGCCGGTGAAGCGGATGACGGCGTTCTCGATGGCGCGCAGGCCCATGAAGCGGCAGCGCTGGACGACCTCGACGCCGGGCCAGTCGCGCTCGACGATGAAGGCGGAGATCTTGCCGGTGTCGGGGTGCCGGGCCATGACGACGTAGAGCTCGGCGATGGTGCCGTTGGTGCACCACAACTTCTCGCCGTTGAGGATGTAGTCGCCGCCCTCGGTGCGCTCGGCGGTGGTGTGCAGGTTGCCGGGATCGGAGCCGACGTCGCGCTCGGTGAGGGCGAAGGCGGACACGGCCCCGCGGGCGCACCGGGGCAGGTACTTGGCCTTCTGGGCGTCGGTGCCGAACAGCTTGACCGGCTGCGGCACGCCGATCGATTGATGCGCGGACAGCAGGGCGACGAGGTTGCCGTCCTGGCTGGTGATGAGCTTGATGACCTCGCAGTACTCGCGCTGGGTGAAGCCGAGGCCGCCGTACTCGACGGGGATCTTCATGCCGAAGGCGCCCATGGCCGCGAGCTTGTCGATGACTTCCTGGGGGATCTGGCCGTCGCGGTCGATGGCCTCGGAGTCGACCTCGTCGGCGAGGAAGCGCCGCATCCGCTCGTAAAAGGCGCGGAAGGTCGGGCGCTCGGGCGGGACGTCCGGGAACGGGTGCACGAGGTCGAGCCGGAAGTTGCCGAGGAACAGCTCCTTGAGGAAGGAGGGCGCGCTCCACTCGGTCTCGCGGGACTCCTCGGCGACCTGGCGCGCCTCGGCTTCGGTAAACGTCTTCGCGGGGCGAGTCGTCATGCCGCGAGTCTGATCGCACTTGCGCAGGCTCGCCCCGGCGCCCCGAGCGCTCACGGCCTGGCGGGCAGAAGCAGACCCGTGCGGCTGCGGGCTTTGCGCCGGTCGGCGCGGCGGGCAGGGCGGCGCGTGGCGTGTGCACCCGCTCGTGCGCCGCGATCTGCCACAGGCGCTCGCGGCGTTTCGCCACGGCTGTCCGCGAGGACATGTCTGATGGGACAGTGACTCCAGGGATTGCTCGGGTTTCGGGGCTGGCCCGCGAGGTGATAATAGAGGCGCTCATGCGTAGCTTGATGGTCTCTTGTTTGGCGCTGCTCGCCGCCTGCCCGGGCGACGAGGCGACGTCTGTCTCTTCGGCCAGTTCGACGGCCGATCCGCCGAGCACCGGCGGGCCGGCGACGGACGCGAGCACCGGGGGGACGCCGACGACCGGCGCGACGGAGGCGAGCACCACGGACGCGATCACGTCGGAGGCGAGCACCGCGGAGGCCCCGACGAGCACGACGGGCGAGGCCGGAGTGGCGGGGCTCGAGTTGATGCAGCGGCTGGCGGGCTTGTGGAGCGGGCCGGCCTCGATGACGCCGCTGGGGACGTTCCCGCTGCTGAACATGGACCTGCGCGCGGCTTCGGGGCAGGTGCTGTTCAGCCGCGTGGACCTCGACGCGAACAACAGCCTGCGGTTCGCGTTCGCGGTCGAGGACCACGGGTCGGGGCCGACGCTGGTGTACCGCAACGGCGGTTATTTCCTGGGGATGCTCCGCGACTCGCGGGCGGCGCTGACGGAGCACACGGACTCGAGCTGGCGGTTCTGCTCGGTCACGAAGGGCTGCGAGTACATCGACGCGACGTTCGCGTTCGACGGCGAGGACCACGTGATCCTCGACGTGAAGGTGAAGGGGATCCAGCACGTGTACTGGGACGCGCTGCGCGAGGAGACGCGGGCGCTGCCGGAGCCGTTCCCGGCCGAGGCGCCGCCGCTGGCCCCCGACGCGCCGTTCCCGACGATGCCGAGCCTGAAGGTCGATGTGTCGTGGGCGGAGCCGCTGGCGGTGGACGGCGGGGTGTGGGCGATCGTGACGACCGAGCCGTGCGACCTGCAGTTCACCTGCAAGCACAGCCGCTCCCTGCTGGCTTCGGCGCCGGCAGGGGCGACTTCGGCGTCGCTGACGATGGAGCAGATCCACACGGGGCCGTACAAGCTGACGGTGGTGCTCGACCGCAACGGGAACATGGACGAGACGCTGTTCCCGGACGCGGGCGACGGAGTGTCGCTGCCGAACCAGGCGGTGATGGTGGCGCCGGCAGGCGAGACGAGCGTGAAGACGGCGATCGTCGTCGATCTTTGAACGTTGGGACATGTTCAAGGGGGCATGTCCTGATGGGCATGTCCTGTCGGGCATGTTCTTTGATGCGATCCGGGTCGGGATCCGCCGGGGCATGGCCGGGGTCGGGCTCGCGGATGAATCGAAGCGGGCGCGGCTGCCCGGTCCTTCGGGGCGGCAGGAGGTGCTATGCTCGCGCGCGTGTCGCCCGAGGTCCTGCGGCTCGCCGCCTTGCTCGAAGAGTCGCTCCGCGCGCTGGCCGAGGTGCCGCTGGCGGAGCTGGTCGCGGGGCGAGCGCTGCCGGAGCCGAGCGCGGCGCTGGTGGAGCACCTGCGGGCCCACCGGGCGGGGCTGGCGGGCTGGCTGCGCACGCCGGCCTGCGCCGAGGCGCTGTGCGTGCGGCTGGCCCGGTGGCTGTGGAGCCGCAACCAGTACGTGCGCCTCGATCGCGCGGCGCTGACGGCGGCGTGCGCCCGGGCGGCCGAGGCGCTGGCCGAGGGGCTCGAGGGCGAAGCTGATCCGAAGGACATGTCCGAACGGCTAGTACGCACGGGACAGGAGCTGCAGGCCCGGGTGGCGGCGCTGGTCCGCGCGGGCGGGGGCAAGACGGACGTGGTCTGCAGCGAGTACGCGGTGACGCTGCAGCGCGACGCGCTCGGGCTCGGCGACGCGCCGCTGGCAGCGCCGGTGCTCGACGTCGGCTGCGGGGCGTCGGCAGGGTTCGTGCGCGCGCTGCGAGCGGAAGGGGTGGCGGCGACCGGGCTCGACCGCGAGGCGCCAGAGGACGTGGCGCTGGTGGGCGACTGGTTGAGCTTCCCGTTCGGGCAGGATCGCTGGGGCACGATCGTGTCGCACCAGGCGTTCTCGCTCCACTTCGTGCATCAACACCTGGCGCAGGGGCCGGAGGCGTACGCGTACGCGCGGGTGTACATGGCGATGCTGCGAGCGCTGAAGCCGGGCGGGCGGCTGGTGTACGCGCCAGGGCTGCCGTTCGTCGAGGGGATGCTGCCGAAGGCGACGTACCGCTGCACGCGAGTGCCGCTGCCAGAGGCGATGATGAGCGAGGCGGTGCACGCGCTCGAGCGCGCGGCCGGGTTCGAGCTGGCGTACGCAGCCCACGTGGAGCGGCTGGCCTGAGGTTCGTGGTAGCCTCCGGCTGTGGGGATCCGCGAGGAGCGTCGCCGCCTGCCGATCGTGGCGTTGGCCCCGCCGACGCGCTCCCGCAGGGCGCTGCCGATCGCGGCCGGTCAGGCCCCGGTGCCGCGGATCGTGGTGTGGGAGTTCACGAGCGCGTGCGACCAACACTGCGCCCACTGCGGGCCGCGCTCGGGCAAGCGACGGCGCGATGAGCTGACGACCGAGGAGGCGCTGCGCCTGTGCGACGAGCTGGCGGCGGCCGGGGTCGGCGAGGTGACGCTGATCGGGGGGGAGGCGTACCTGCGCCCGGACGTGCTGCAGATCGTGCGAGCGATCCGCGAGCGCGGGATGAGCTGCACGATGACGACCGGCGGCTACAGCCTGACGGCCGAGATCGCGGAGGCGCTGGTCGAGGCGGGGGTGCAGAGCGTGTCGGTGTCGATCGACGGATTGGCGGCCTGCCACGACGCGCTGCGGGGGCGACCGAAGAGCTTCGAGCGGGCGTTCGCGGCGCTGCGCCACCTGAAGGCGGCAGGCTCACAGGTGTCGGCGAACACGCAGATCAACACGAGGACGCTGCCGGACCTGGAGGGGCTGCTCGAGCTGCTGGCGCCGGAGGGGATCCACAGCTGGCAGGTGCAGGTGACGATGGCGCACGGGGCAGCGGCGGACCACCCGGAGATCTTGCTGCAGCCGTACGAGATGCTGGCGGCGTACGAGGTGGTGGAGCGGCTGCTGGCCCGCTGCGAGGCGCTGGGGATCCGTCTGTACCCGGGCAACAGCCTGGGATACTTCGGTCCGCTCGAGCACCGGCTGCGCCGCAACTCGACGCAGCGCGGGCACTACTTCGGCTGTCAGGCGGGGATCTCGGGGGCGGCGGTGTCGAGCCACGGCGAGGTGAAGAGCTGCCCGAGCCTGGGGGATGAAGGGGTGGGCGGGTCGTGGCGCGAGCACGGGTTCGCGGCGCTGTGGGAGCGCGCGCCGGAGATCGTGTACATGCGCCAGCGGACCCGCGCGGAGCTGTGGGGGCTGTGCGCGAGCTGCTACTACGCGGCGGTGTGCATGGGCGGCTGCACTTCGATGAGCGAGCCGCTGCTCGGCCGCCCGGGCAACAACCCGATGTGCCACCACCGAGCGCTCGAGCTCGACCGCCAGGGGCTGCGTGAACGCATCGAGCCGGTCCGCGCTGCGCCAGGGCAGCCGTTCGACCACGGGCTGTTCCGGCTGATCCGCGAGCACAAGGACCCGGAGCAGCGGGCGCTCCACGGGCCGGTTCACGTCGACGAGCCGCGGAGGTCCCGGGTCGAGGAGCCGCGCGGGTCAGGCTCGCCGCTCGAGTGAGGGCTGGGCTTCAGGACATGTCCTGAAGAATGTCGAGTTTCGAGATGGTCGCGAGGACATGTCTGACGCGACATGTCCTCAGGGACAATCAGGACGGTCAGTGCAGGTCGTCGATCTGGGCCGGCGGGGCGCCGTAGGGCAGCGGCAGGGTGTCGAAGGTGTCGTTGGTGGTCGAGTCGGTGTCGGTGCCCGTGCTCGTGGTGGTGGTGCCGTCGGTGTCGAGGGTGGTGGTGCCCTCGGTGTCGCCGGTGGTGGTGGTGGTGTCGAGGGTGGTGGTGCCGTCGGTGTCGAGGGTGGTGGTGCCCTCGCTGGTGACGGTGGCGCTGTCGGAGGCGGTCTCGGTCGGGTCGCCCGGGCCAGTCGTCGAGGCGCCGGTGGTGGCCGAGGTGCCGGTGTCACTGGCAGTGCCGGTGTCGCTGACCGTGCCGGTGTCCGTGGTGGTGACGGGCTCCTGGGTGGTCTGCGTCCCCTGCGAGGTGCCGCTGTCGCTGCCGTCGCTGTCGCTGCCGACCGTCTCGTTCTTCGACGGCTCGGAGCAGGCGGTGAGGCCGAGGCCGAGCACCGCGCCGAGCACGAGGGCGGGGAACGTCGGGGCCGAACGCAGCGGCGCGGCGCAGAAGCAGCAGGTGGCGACGTCGCCCAGGATGTGACGGGAGCACGCGGGACAGAGCTGCACGGGGGCAGCATAGGCGAGTTCGCGGGCGCCGAGTAGACCGCGCGATCGTCGGCGAGCGCGGGATGAGAGGAATGCCGGCTGCGCGCAGCGCGAGCTACGAGCGCGATGGGGAGGTTCGCACGCGCCACGGTCGAGCACGCTCGCGGCTCCCAGGCCGGAGCGGCGAGGGAGCCCCCGACCCGGGCGGACTCGCGCGGAGGCGAATCAGATGTCCCGCGGGACAGGTGGCGAGGTTTCGTGATGTCCTCGAGGACATGTCCTCGAGGGCATATCGACGCGCAGCGCGCTCACGGGCACTCGGGCAGGGGGCCGTCCATGCAGGGCTCGAAGCCGGGGGGCGTGCAGCCGGAGGCGACGTCGAAGGCGAGGGCGGGCTGGTCGAGTGGGCAGACGGTGACGACGGCGGGCGGGCAGGGCGGCTGCAGCTTGTCGCAGGCGAGGAACTGCGGGGCGTCGAAGTCGGCGCAGAGCATCATGTCCTGTTCGACGTGGGGGGCACCGAAGTGGGCGGTGCAGTTGGGATCGATGGCGCACTCGGCCTCGTTGACTCCGAGGCAGTCCTCGCCGCACAGGGTGACCATGGTGGTGCAGGGCTCGAGGCCGGGCGGGATGCAGGTGTCGTCGAGCAGGTAGATCTCGAGGCTGTCGGGGCGGCAGGCGATGGTGGGCGTGGCGGCGCAGTCGGTCTGGACGATGCAGCCGAGGAAGGCCAGGTTGGGGGTGCAGCCGGGGAATTCGTAAGGGGTGCCGAGGACGGCGCGGCAGCCGGGTGTGGCGCTGCAGGCGAGCTCGTCGAGGTCGGCGCAGGCGAGGCCTTCGGTGGTGCTGCCGGTGGTCGGTTGCGCCTCGGTGGTGGTGCCGTCGGTCGTGGTGGTCTCGCTGGCGGTGCCCGTGGCGGTCGTGTCGGGCTCGACGGTCGAGGCGTCGCTGTCGCTGTCACCGCCCGAGTCCTTGGGATCGCCGACGATCTGGCAGGCGGACAGGACGAGGAGGAGCGCAGGGTGGAAGAACCGCATGGGCGCAAGCATAAGAGATGGGTCGCGCTCGCGGTTCGCGGAGGCTGTCCTTTGGGCAAGGTCGAGCTCGCCGGGGTGCGGGCAGGCGGCCGCAGGCGCGGGCTGCGAGGGGCGGTAGATCGCACTCGCGCGAGGGGCGCGAGGGCGCGCTCGCGGGACGCATGCGTGACGCGGCGGAGCGAGGCGGCGATCGGTGCATAATGCGGACACGATGGCCACGTCCGAGTCCGCCCCGAGCGATGCCCCGTCTCACGCCGCCGAGGCGGCCCTCGCCGACGCCGAGCGGCGACTGGCAGCGCTGAGCGCCGAGCTGCAGGCGACGCGCGAGTCACTCGACCGCGAACGTTCGCAGCGCGCGGGGTGGGACCTCGAGCGCGGCGGGCTGCGGGGCGACCTGGCCGAGGCGCGCCGTCGACTCGACGCGGAGGCGCAAGCGCACGCGCAGACCCGCGGGGCGCACGACCTGATCGAGAGCCGGGTGGCGGCGGCGGAGACCGAGGTGGCCGACGCGCGGCGCGAGGCGAACCGTCAGCGCGAGCGCGGCGACAGGGCGCAGCGCGAGCTGGACGAGGCGCGCCGCGAGCTCGAGGCCGAACGCAGCAATCACCGGGCGACGCGCGAGCGGACGGAGGCGCTCGAGGGCGGGCGCGCGAAGGCAGGACAAGAGCTGACGAGCTTGCAGGCGCAGGTCGAGCGGGCGGTGGCGGACGCGAACGAGCTGCGGCTGAAGTTGACGGCCGATCAGACGGTGCTGCTCGAGGCCCAGGCGCGCTGCGAGGCGCAGGCGAAGGAGCTGACGCTGCTCGGCGAGCGAGCGGCGGCGGCGAAGCGCGCCCTGGCCGACGAGACAGGGGCGCACGCGGAGACGCGGCGCCGGCTCGAGGAGCTGCGGGAGTCGCTCCACGAGGACGAGCGCCGTCGCCAGCGCAAGACGATCGCGGGGGTGGTGGGCGGTGCAGCGCTCGGTGCGGCGCTGTTCCTGCGGCGCCGGCTCGGCGGGTGAGCGGGACGGCCGTCGCCGATAGTTATCTCGGGGACATGTCGTTCGGGACATGTCCGGTTCGGCGGTGAGCGGGGCGGCCGTCGCCGATCGGTGAGGATCGATCGTTGTCTTGGAGACATGTCGTTGTGGACATGTCGTTTGGGACATCTATATTAAAGAACTCAGCGGTTGAAGAACACAGGCAGCTCGGCGATGGGGACGAAGCCGAGGCGGGCGAGGATCGGGGCGGAGGTGTCGGCGCGGGCGTGGGTGGTGACGAGCTTCAGGCCGCGAGCGGCGGCGTGGCGGACGCGGGCGGCCAGGAGCGAGCGGTAGGCGCCGCGCGAGCGGTGGCCTTCGAGGATGACGGCGCCGATGAGGAAGGCCGAGCGCGCGAGGGCGCTGTAGTTGCCGATGCCGACCGGCTCGCCGCCACGACTGGCGAGGAAGAAGTGGTTGCGATCGTCGGTGGGGTCGGCGAGGACCGAGCGCTGATAGGCGAGCAGCGGGGCCGGGTCGGTGTTCCAGCCGCGGCCTGTGACCTCGGCGTGGAGCTCGACGTTGTGAGGACCGACGCGCTCGACGAGGATGTCGTCGGCCTCGGGGATCTTCAGGGCGTCGATGGCGGCGGCCATGACGATGCAGGAGTCGCGGCGCAGGCCGCGGCGCGCGAGGCGATCGGCGAGGTCGAGGGGGCGGCAGTCGGGGGTGACGGTCCAGCGGAAGCGCAGGCCTTGGGCTTCGTACTGGGCGAGCGTGGCGTCGATGACGGCCTCGACCTCGTGGTCGCCGAGGCGAGCGAAGGCGACCTCGTTGAAGCCGCCGCGGCGGAAGGAGGGCGTGAGGATCTGGAACCAGTCGGGGCGCTCGTAGACCTGGATGTCGGCGAAGCCGCCGCGCGCGAGGCGAGGCGAGACGAGGGCCTCGTGCAGGAGTTCGTCGCGGGTGAAGCCGGCGAGCATGGGCGCAGGGTAGACGAATTCGGGGCGGCAGGCGCGGCCGGGCCGGCGGAGGTCGCGGCGCCCCGGCGTCACATGTCGGTGAGGACATGTCCATCGGGACATGTCGTGAGGGGCGCTCAGCGGTCGCGGGCGCGCTCGACGAGGGCGACGGCGACGTAGACGAGCAGGGCGGCCCCCATCGACACCAGGAACGGGGCGGGGGTGAGGTCGGCGTAGCGGCCGAGCAGCCACAACACGAGGCCGACGAGCAGGGCCGCGAGGGCGCTGCGCGGGCCGCCGAAGCGGCTCCACAGGGCGAAGGCGAACACGACCACGAGGCCGCCGCCGGTGAAGCCCGAGGCGTCCTCGACGAGGTCGTGGACGCCGTCGGCGGCGCGGCCGACCAGGTAGGCGAGCACGCCGAACACGAGGGTGCACAGGCGTGAGATCTTCAGGCGCTGGCGGTCGGTCATGCCGGGGCGCATCGGCTCGACGAGGTTGCGCGCGACCACCGAGGACACGGCCAGCAGGGCGCCGTCGACGGTCGAGAGGATCGCGGAGATCAGGGCGCCGATGAAGAGGACGTAGGCGACGGGGCCGAGCAGCTTGGCGGCGACGGCCGGCAAGATCTGCTCGTGGTGGTCGAGCGGGCCGACGAGGCCGACGCCGACGAGGCCGACGAGCACGGGGATCAGGCCGATGAGCAGGTAGAGGCTGCCGCCGAGCAAGGTGCTGCGGCGGGCGACCTCGGGCGAGCGACAGGCGAGCACGCGGACGATCAGCTCCTGCGCGGCGAGCGAGCCGAAGATCGGGATCGCCCAGGCGTCGAGGGTGTCGAGCAGCGAGGCCGAAGATGTCCCGAAGGACAGGCGGTCGGGGGCGACGCTGGCGAGCGCGGGGCCGAGGCCGCCGCTGGCGTCGACGACGGCCCAGCCGAGCAGGCCGAGGCCGATGACGAGGGCGATGCCCTGGACGAGGTCGGTGACGACGCCGGCCATGAGCCCGCCGGCCGAGGCGTAAGCGACGACGGTGCCGGCGGCGAGGGCGATCGCGGCCTCGATGTTCATGCCGGTGCTGGCCGAAAGCACCTGGCCGAAAGCGCGGATCTGGGCCCCGGCCCACAGGAACGAGGTCGGCGCGACCAGCAGCGCGGTGACCCGCTCGACGGCGGGCGAGTAGCGCTGGCGCATGAGGTCGGCGATGGTGGCGATCCCGCGGCGCCACAACGCGGCGGCGAACAGGACGCCCATGAGCAGGAGGCAGACGGCGTAGCCGAACGGGTCGGCCGAGCCGCCGCCGAGGCCGTGCTCGGCGATCTGGCCGGCGGCGCCGATGCAGGTCTCGGCGCCGAACCAGGTGGCGAAGATCGTGAAGGTGGCGAGGATGTAGCCGAGGCTGCGGCCGGCCAGCAGGAAGTCCTCCTGGCTGCGCACGCGCCGGGCCATCCACAGGCCGAGCGCGAGCTGAGCGAGGACGTAGGTGATGACGCCGGCGATGAGCACGGCCGCGGCCCGGGGCTCAGTCGACGAAGAAGTCGGGAGCCAGCTCGGCGCCGGGGTTCACGGAGTACTGCTCGAGGTCGGTGACGCCGGCGCTGCGCAGGAGCTCGTCGTCGATGAAGAAGTTGCCGGTGCAGTCGCGGCTCGGCCGGTTGAAGATGTGATAGGCGGCGTCGGCCATGATGTCCGGCTTGCGGCTGACCGACATCATCATCTCGCCGCCGAGCATGTTGACGGCGGCGGTGGCGATGGTGGTGCGCGGCCACAGGGCGTTGACGGCGATGCCGTCCTCGGCGAACTCGGCGGCCATGCCGAGGACGCACATGCTCATGCCGTACTTGGCCATGGTGTAGGCGACGTGCGGCTTGAACCACTGCACCTTCATCGACAGCGGCGGGGCGAGGTTGAGGATGTGCGGGTTCGCGGCCTGCTTGAGGTGCGGGACGCAGGCCTGCGAGCACAGGAAGGTGCCGCGCGTGTTGATCTGGTGCATCAGATCGTAGCGCTTCATCGGCGTGTCGAGGGTGCCGGTGAGGCTGATCGCGCTGGCGTTGTTGACGAGGATGTCGATGCCGCCGAACTGCTTGATCGCGCGCTCGACCGAGTCGTACACCTGCTCCTCGCTGCGGATGTCGCACACGAGCGGCAAGGCCTTGCCGCCGGCGGCCTCGATCGCGGCGGCGGCGGTGTAGATGGTGCCTTCCAGCCGGGGGTGCGGGTCGGCGGTCTTGGCGGCGATGACGACGTTGGCGCCGTCACGAGCGGCGCGCACGCCGATGGCGAGGCCGATGCCGCGGCTGGCACCGGTGATGAAGAGGGTCTTGCCTTGCAGGGTGCTCATGGTGTCTCGCGAGAAGGGTCAGGGCCGTGGCGGCTGGTAGGAGATGGCGGTGATCGTGAAAGTGACGCTGCCGCGCGGGCGCTCGACGGTGGCCTCGTCGTCGACCTCCTTGCCGAGGAGGGCGCGCGCGACCGGCGAGGCGACGCTGATCTTGCCGGCGTCGACGTCGAACTCGTCAGGGCCGACGAGCTGGTAATGGACGGTGTTGCCGTCCTCGTCCTCGAGCGTGACCCACACGCCGAAGGCGACCTTCTCGGGCGGCCGCACCGGCGGACGAAACACGGTCAGCGACTCGATGCGCTTGGCCAGGAACTCGAGGCGGCGATCGATCTCCCGCAGGCGGCGCTTGCCGTAGATGTACTCGGCGTTCTCCGACCTGTCCCCGAGAGCAGCCGCGGTCGAGACCTCGTTGGTCACTCGCGGCCGCTCGACCCTCCATAATTGGTCGAGCTCGTCGCGCAGCTTCTTCATGCCGTCGGCAGTGATGAAATGCGGCGCTTTGGGGCGCTCGCCCTCGGGGGCGTCGTTCGCCATGGACCTGACGATGGCCGCGCGAGCCGCCCGCGGTCAACCCCGAACCACTAACCGGGGCGGAGCGCCCGCGGCGGGCCCGAAAGCGCGGGCGCCTCCTCGGCCTCGACGAGGGCCTGCGCGACGATCAGCTCGGCCCGTTTGCGGCCCTGGCCGAGGCGGGCGGCGGCGAGGAAGAGGGCGGCGGCCCCGACGACGCCGAGCGTGATGCCGGCCCACATGATGAGCGGGGCGAGCAGCGCGCCAAAGGCGGTGATGCCGAGCGAGAAGCCGCCGAGGATGAAGCCGCCGAGCGCGAGGTTGCTGCGGCCGGCGCCGGCGTCGACGTCGACCTTGACGAGGGCGCCGCCCTGACCGTCGCCCTCGGCGCGGATCTTGTAGACCACGCCGGCGCCGTCATCGACGATGTCGGCGCGGCTCGGGCCCTGGCGATGGCCGGTGTGACCGACCTGCTTGGCGAAGGCGCGACGGACGACGTCGAGCGCCTGCTCGGGCGGCACGTCGAGCCGCGTCTCGGCGCTGTACTGCGCCAGCTCGCCGCCCTCGCTGCGCCGCACCAGGGCCTTGCCGGCAGGCGTGGGGCTGTTGCGCTCGACCAGCGCCCGGCGGAGCTCCTCCGGCGAGATCCCCGCCTCTGCTGCCGCCTCGCGCAGCTCCTGTTCCGATAGGCCAGGTCCCGCGTTCATCGCCCCGGAAGCGTACCCGATCTCTGCGCTCGCGGCGCGTGGTAGAAGCCGCGGCCATGACGGACGTCGCAGCGATCGAGGCGCGGCTATCGGCGCTCGCGGGGCGTGGGGTGCAGATCATCGATCCGCGCCAGACCTACGTGGGGCCCGAAGTGCGCATCGAGCGGATCCACGCAGGGGTGGTGCTACACCCGGGGACGCGGCTGCAGGGCGCGCGCACGTTCCTCGGGCCGGGCGCGGAGATCGGGCGCGAGGGGCCAGTGGTG
The DNA here is from genome assembly GCF_028368995.1 of Nannocystis bainbridge. Lineage (GTDB taxonomy): Bacteria > Myxococcota_A > Polyangia > Nannocystales > Nannocystaceae > Nannocystis > Nannocystis bainbridge. The sequence goes on from NZ_JAQNDL010000001.1 coordinate 4,515,427, forward strand.
GCGATCGACTGCGTGCTCGGCGAACGCGCGCGGCTCGACGGCGGCTACGCGTCCGGCGCGGTATTGCTGCGCGGGGCGTCGGCCGGGTCGGCGGCACACCTGCGCGAGGGGACGCTGCTCGAGGAGGAGGCCAGCACGGCCCACGCGGTCGGGCTCAAGCACACGATCGTGCTGAGCTTCGGGACGCTGGGGTCGCTGATCAACTTCTGTGACGTGCTGCTCACCGGCGGGACTTCGCGCGAAGATCACTCCGAGGTCGGCAGCGGGTTCATCCACTTCAACTTCACGCCGTGGGGGGCGCGCGGGGACAAGGCGACGGCGTCGCTGGTCGGCGACGTGCCCCGCGGGGTGCTGCTGCGCGAGCGACGGATCTTCCTCGGCGGCGCGGGCGGGATGGTCGGGCCGCGCGAGGTCGGCTTCGGCGCGGTGACGGGCGCGGGCCAGGTGGTGCGCAAGGATGTCCCGGAGGACAGGTTGATGGTGCAGCCGCCGCGCGCGGTCGACATCGCCTACGCGCCCGACCAACTCGACGCGGCCGAACCACGGGCGCGCCGGCAGGTCCGCTACATCGCCCAGCTGCACGCGCTGCTGGCGTGGTACCGGCAGGTGCGGCTGGCGCGGGTGCCAGGCTCGCGCGAGGACGTGCGCGCGGTGCTGGCGGCGGCGATCGAGACGCTGACGCTTTGCGTGGCCGAGCGCGAGAAGCGGCTCAAAGCCTTTTTAAAGGAGCGCGGCGAGGTGATGCCGGAGCTGGTGGCGCCGGAGCTGGCGTGCCCGCTGGCGATCGCGGCGGAGGAGCCGTACGTCGACCACGTGGCGTGGGTCCGCGGGCTCGGGGCGGAGGACGCCACGCGCTGCGTGGAGTGGCTGCGCGCGATCGAGGCGGCGGTGCTCGCGGCGTGGCCCGCGTGAGGGATGAGCGCCTGCGAGGCTCCTGCGACCGGGCGTGGGCGTCGGTAGCAGGGCCGTTCGCACCAGGGCTGTGCTTGCTGCCCTCGTGTTCGAGAGGACAGGTCCTTCGGAGCATGTCCGAAGGACCATGCCCTTGGGGTCATGTCCCGGCGGGCAGGCTCGGCGCGAGCAGGGACAGGGCGCGGGCCGGTCCGATCGCGGTGATCAGCGTGGTCAGCTTGGGGCCCTTGTCGCGGCCGATGAGCAGGTCGTAGACGACCGGGAGGAAGGTCTTGTTGTCGAGGCCGGTGCCCTCGCACAGCGTCTTCATGGTCGGGACCAACTCGTCCTCGCGGATCTCTTCGCGGCCGCGCAGCGGGGCGAGCAGGCGGGCGAGGCAGGTGGCCTCGTCGGCGGACAGCTCGCGCAGCTTAGGCTCGCGGCGCAGCTGGTAGCGGAACTCGTCGGGGCCCCACTCGGCGATCCAGTTCCACACGCAGCGGGCGCGCTGGCGGGTCAGGCGGCGCGACTCGTCGCCGTTGATCTGGCCCGCCTCGGCGTAGTAGGCGACGGTCTTGTCGAGGTCGCCCTCGAAGATCTGCAGCGTCATGCTGAGGTGGCGGAAGCCGGGCACGAACGGCAGGACGTCGCCCTCGCCGATCCGGCGGTGGTCGACGCTGGCCAGCTGCATGGTGCGCTGGGCGACGAGGCGCGCCTGGGCGTCCTTGGCCGGCTCGACGCCGTAGGCGATCCGGCGCGTGCGGTCGAAGTTCTCGTAGAGGGTGATGACGTCGAGGTCGAAGCTGATCTGGAACTCGGTGTTGGGGCGGAACGAGACGAACATCCAGCGCAGGACCTCGGGCTCGTAGATCTCGAGGCAGTCGGAGACGGTGACGACGTCGCCCTTGCTGCTCGAGATCTTGCCGGCGCGGCCCTTGATCCGCACGAAGTCGTAGCCGACGTACTCGGGGGCCTGCCAGCCGTAGACGACGCGGACGATGTCCTTGGCGGTGTCGAAGCTGCCGCCGGCGGTGCTGTGGTCCTTGCCGCCGGGCTCGAAGCAGACGCGCTCGTGGGCCCAGCGCATCGGCCAGTCGATGCGCCACGGGAGCTTGAGGTTGCCGCCCTGGCGCAGGTCGACGTCGGCGGCGTGCTTGCACGCGCTGCAGTCGTAATGAACGGTCCACTCGTCCTGGACGGCGAAGGCGAGGGTGTCGCGGCCGCAGTTGTCGCAGAAGCCGGACAGCGGCAGCCAGCCGTCCTCGAGGCGGGTGTTGGCGGTGGTCTTGTCGCGCACGCTGTTGAGGACGGCGCGGATGTCGGCGGCGTGCTTGAGGGCGAGGCGGATGCCCTCGGCGTAGGCGCCGGCGCGGTAGCGCTGCGACTGACGGATGAACTCGGGCTGGATGCCGAGCGGGGCGAGGCTCTTCTCGAAGGCGGCGATGTTGTGCCCGGCGTAGCTGTCGTGCTCACCGTAGGGGTCGGGCACGGCGCTGATGCTGCGGCGCAGGTTGTCGTTCAACATGTCGCGCTGCGGCATGTCGGCCGGGACCTTGCGCAGGACGTCGAAGTCGTCCCACGAGTAGATGAAGCGGACGTCGGCGCCGCGGTCGCGCAGGGCCCGAGCGACGAGGTCGACGGTGATGACCTCGCGGAAGTTGCCGACGTGGACGACGCCCGAAGGCGTGATGCCGGCGGCGACGGTGACGACCTTGGCGTCCGCGTGCGCGGCAAGAGTCTTGGCGGCGGCCGCGTCGGCCCAGTGATTGAGGTACGGATCTTGACCCGCTGCGGGCTCCATGGCCGAAAGGTTGTCGCAGATGCGCGACGCGGCGAGAAGCCCCGCGCTCACGAGCGCTGGTGACTTTGCAGCGGCAAGCAGCGACGACGCAGGCGCGGAGCGCAGGGCCCGGCGCCCGTCCAGGCCCGGCGCCATGCGCCGCGGATGAGGCGGCGCGGCGGCGGTCGTGATGGGCAGCGGTGAGGCACCGCTGCCGTCGGGCTCATTTCGCGGCGGCCGGGGCGGGGCCGCAGTTGGCCTCGTCCTGGAGCGCGTTGGCCGCGTCGATCAAGGGCTGGCCGGCGCCCTTGGTGGTGTAGATCTTGGCGGCCTCGGCGATCAGGCGGCACGCCTCGGGGGTGTTCTTCTTGTCCTTGTAGCGGACGACGGCGGCCTGGCCCTCGAGCGCGCGGGCGCCGAGGAGCTCGTTGCCCGGCTGCTTCTCGACCAGGCGCTGGGCCTTGACGAAGGTCGAGGCGGCCGAGTCGAGCTCGCCGGGGTTGACGATCGCGTTGTCCTCGCCGCCGAAGGCGAGGTTGATCTTGGTGTTGCCGTACATGACGAGGGCGAGGCCGGCGTTGGGGCCGTCCTTCTGGAGGTTGTAAGCCTCCTCGAAGTCGGCGGCGGCGCCGGCGAAGTCCTCGGTCTTGAGCTTGTAAGCGCCCTGAGCCAGCTTGGCGGCGATCTTCACCTCGGGGTCGCCGGTCTGCTCGGCCATCGCCTGGGCGTGGTCGGCGGGCTCCTTGGCGTTCTCGACGACGTCTTCGGCGAGCGCGAGCGACAACCATGCAGCGCCGAGGCCGGAGGCGCGGGCCTTCTCCTTCGACTTGAGGTCGTCGACGAGCGGCTTCATGGTCTCGATGACCTGGCCGTACTGGCCGGCGATGTACTTGGCGCGGGCCTCGGCGATCGCGGGCGGGTCGGGCTCGGTGGTGACGGGCGCCGGCTTGTCGGCGTCGGTGGTGGCGGGCTTGTCGTCGGACGGCTTGTCGGTGTCCGCGGACTTCTTGCAAGCCGCGGTCAGGCTGAACGCGGCGAGGCAGACGAGGATGCGCTTCATTCGGTGGTCTCCTGCGGGGCCTGGGCGGGGGAGGCTGGGGAGGATAACGCCTCGGCGGCGGCGGGCACGGGAGTTTCTGCCGCGGCGGGCAAATTCGACCGGCTGTGGACGCGCACGTAGAGGTTGCCGTCGCCGCCCATCGAGCCGTAGACGAGGCGGGTCGGGTCGGGGTCGCTGCCGAACCGCTCGGGTTTGAACCGGCCGATGACCTCGATCTCGTCGCCGATGTAGAGGCCGGAGCCGGCCACGCGCGGACCGGTCTTCTCCTCGGGGGCGATGACTTCGGCGCGGTCGAGGTTCTCGAGCGTGAGGCGGCCGGTGGCGTCGCTGACGACGACGATCTCGGCGGCGACGGCGGCGTCACGCGGGGCGCCGCTGCGGTTGCGCCACACGCACTCGCGGCCCGGGGCGCCGCCGAGGTTGCCGTCGGCGGTGGTGATGACGCCGCGGATCATGATCGGCTGGGCGTCAGCGGCGGCGATCGGCGTGAGCAGGCCACGCTCGAGGGCGCGACCGACGAAGCCGGAGAACTGCGGGTCGCTGCGGATCGCGCCCTTCGGCATGCGGCGACCCTGAGGCTCGAGGTTGCGGGCGCTGCCGAGGCGCTTCGCCCGGAAGTTGCCGAGCATGTAGACGAGGATCGCGACCGGGATCAGGACGGCGAGGAAGACGTAGGACCACTCGAAGGTCGGGGCGGCTTCGACGGGCATGCGATCACCAGTACGCCTCGGCGAGCGCGAGGGTGAAGCCGAGCTTCTCGTGATCCTCGGCGACGGTCTTGCCCTCGACCAGCGAGCGACCGGAGCCGCCAGGCTCGATGCGGGCGATGCGGGCCCCGGCCATGCGCTGACCGTCGGAGAAGTGGACCTCGGGCAGCACGTTCTCGATCGCCACGGTGCTGCGGTTCTTGACCAGCAAGATCCACCGGATCCGTCCGAGCCAGATCTCCGGCGAGCCCTCGACCTCGATCTGGACCGCCGGGTAGATGTCGTAGGCGCGGTTGGCCCGGCCGTCGTGCGGGCGCGGCAAGAGCTTCATGCGCTCGGCCTGGTAGTCCATCTCGACCAGGAACTCGCGCATGACGTTGAGCCCGAGCAGGCCCTGCGAGCGGTCGTTGGCGCAGCCGTCACACACGCTGACGAGCAGGCCGTTGAGCTCGATGCCGCCGAGGCGCAGCACCGGCAAGTAGACCATCCGGCTCTCGCGCGGGCCGCTGGCGGTGTTGAACTGCAGCGTGGGCGCGTCGGCCGGGACCTTGAGCCCGAGCTTGGCGGCGGTCTCGGTGTGCACGGTGGTGAACGAGGCGCCGGTGTCGAACAGGTACGGCAGATCGAGGCGACCGCCGGGGCCCTCGAGCTGGACGTTCATGAGGATCGCGTTGCCGGCGGCGGAGAAGGGCACGGCGATCGCAGTGTTCGGCGCGGCGCCCGGCGCGAGGGTCACGGGCGTCGGCGCGGACTCGCTCGCTCTCGCCGCGGCGCGCGGCGCGGCGGGCGGGGCGAGGCGATCTGCGAGACCGTTGCCCACCGCACTGAGGATCCGCGCGACCTTGTGAGAATCACCGAAGCGTGTGCCAGCGAGGTCACCCTGGGCCCGGAGCGACTGGACCAGCAAACCCGGGATCACCTGAGTGCAGAGAAGGATCGCGCCGAGGTTCCACAGCAACGGCAGCCACATCATCGCCGCGGACAGGCGGCGGCCGTCGGTGCCGTACTTCCACACGGAGAGGGCGACCGGCAGGCCCAGAGTGACGACGAACGCGAGGATCCACAGCCACGGGGCCGATACACGGGCGTCGAGCTGAGCGGTCCGCGCGAGCGAAAAGTTGCACCACAGCGCGAACGGCACCACGAACATCGAGGCCAGGACGAGCGCAAAGGCGCCGAGCGAACTCAGCGCCGCGGACGCGGTCATGGCCGACCTGGCGTGCCTCGGTGCGCTGCGCGAAATGTTCACTTGCAGATACTATCTCGAGTGAGTGTCGTGGGGGCCAGTGAAGACTGTCGTTGGATCCTCGCGGGGAAAACCCGTAGGATGTGGCGACGGGATGGCTGACGCGCCGAAGCCTGCGAAGATCGCCACGTTCGGCGTGCGCTTCGAATCCTACGACGACTTCCTCGTAGAGTACACAGACAACCTGCGACGCGGGTTTCTGCTGCTCCCGGGCGTTCGTAATCTCGAGACGGGCCAGCCGGTGCGGGTCAAGCTGAGCCTGCCGAACCGCGCCATTTTGTACCTCAGCGGCACGGCGGTCGACCTCGGAGCCGACGGCGGCAAGGGCACGCTGATCCAACTGGCCGCGTTCACGGCCGAGCAGGAGCGGATCTTCGGCCTGTGCGTGAACTCGGTGCTCGACGCTTCGACGAGCCCGCAAGCCGAGCCGCCGCCGTCGCGCGCGCTCAACGTGCTGCTGGTCGACGACTCGCCGAGCGTGCGCGCGGAGATGGCTGCGGCGCTGCGCGAGCGCGGGCTCAACGTCACCACCGCGGACAACGGATTGATGGCGATCTCGGCCGCGCTCAAGAGCGAGCCGGACCTGCTGCTCACCGACGTCGAGATGCCCGAGATGGACGGCTGGACGCTGCTGCGGATGGCCCGCGGCCGCAAGAAGCTGGCCCACGTGCCGATCGTGTTCCTGACCGCGCTGTCCGACGACATGTCGCGCCTCCAGGGCTATCGCATGGGCGTCGACGACTTCCTGCCGAAGAACCTGTCCGCGGACGAGATCGTGGCCCGCCTGCAAGGCGTGGTCGCGCGCCGCACCGGCCTCGGGGCCGTGGAGAACCGCGGGCTGCGCGGCGACCTGCAGCACGTCCGCCTCGGCAGCGTGCTGTCGTTCCTCGAGGCCGAGAAGAAGACCGGCGACCTGCGGCTCGACAGCGGGCAAGACAGCGCGGTGCTGCGGCTGGTCCAGGGCGTGCTGCGCGACGTGAAGAACCTCGGCTACGCCGCCTCGGCGATCGACCGCGTGTTCGACCTGCTCGGCTGGGAGGGCGGACACTTCGAGTTCTTCACGCTCGAGCCGCGCGAGCTCGGCGACCTGTCGCTCGCGCCGCTGTCGGTGACGTGGCTGCTGATGGAGCACGCGCGCCGCGAAGACGAGGCCAACGAGAGCGCCCGCCGCGAGCGGCTGCTCAACGAGCGCGCCGGACAGTCGGGCTCGTTCGAGCAGGACCTTTGAGAGGTCCGCGAGGACATGTCCGTGAGGGCATGTCCGTGAGAGCATGCGCGTCGGGACAGGTCCCGAGGGACATGCCGTAAAAGACAGAGCGCCCGCCGGGCCGGTTCGGGCTCGGGGGCGCTCTGCGTTGCGAGCCGGCTCGGGCGCGAGCCGCTCGGGGGCGATCAGCGGGCCGGCTTGCCCTTGCCGGAGGTGTTGGCGGCCTTGGGCGCGGCGCCGTCGGTGCCGCAGGCGGCGTCGGCGATCCAGCGGCTGCCGGACTGATAGGGCTGGGTGTTGAGGATCAGCAGGTTGCCGCCGTTCATGCCGCAGTGCTCCCTGGCGAGGTCGACGGCCTCTTGCGCGGAGGGAGCCTTGCCGATGGCGGTGCCGAGCTGGGTGTACGCGGTGTCGCCGAGGGCGTCCCTGGAGGCGACGGTCTTGACCTGCGAGGCCGGCACGCGCGCGCCGGTGCCGTTGCCCTTGAACTTGCCGGAGTAACCGCCGGCGCAGGCGCCCAGGGCGAGGGCGAAGGAGAACAGGAGGAGAGAACGCGAGGCTTTGCGCATATGAGAGGCTCCGATGGTGCGGCGTCAGACGGCGGGGGGGCCGGGCAGATTTCCAGGGTGCGCGGCCGAACCGGGCCCCGACTGCATGACGCGGAGCGCGGGTGAACGCACGCCCTTCGGCGAGCCGGAGCCGGTGCCGTGGTCGTGCGGGGCCGACCCTGCCGCCTTTTCGCACGCGCTCGCGCCCTCGCAACGGGCACACGAGCCGCCGCACTCGCCCTTGCGGCGGACCAGCCAGCGGGCGGTCAGCCAGCCCGCGGCGAGCGCGACGGCGGCGAGCGCGGCGATCTGTTGCAGCAGGACCTGGAGATCGGCTTCGGGCATGGTGACGCGCAGCACAAACAGCGTACTTCAGTCGCTGAGCTTGCGCTGCTCCTCGTTGGGGCACCAGCCGCCCTTGATCCCGCGAGCCCTGGGGCAAAGGCCGTAGAGCTCGAGCCGATGGCGGACCAGGCTGAACCCGAAGCTGCGGGCGACCCGCTCCTGCTCGTGTTCGATGTCGTCGTTCTGGAACTCGAGCACGTGCTGGCACTCGATGCAGATCAGGTGGTCGTGGTGCTCGGTGTCACCGGCGGTCTCGTACATCGTCTGGCCGTCGCCGAAGCGCCGCTGGGCCGCGAGGCCGCACTCGGCGAGCAGCTTGAGCGTGCGGTAGACGGTCGCGTAGCCGATGCGCGGGTTCTCGGCGCGGCTGAGGTTGAGCAGCTCCTCGATGCTGATGTGGCCGTGGGCGGCGAAGAATTTCTGCGCGATGAGGTCGCGTTGACGGGTCGACTTGAGCTGCTTCTTGCTGAGATAGGCGTGGAACTGCCCCATCAAGCTCTCGAGGTCGGGCAGCCCAGGAATGCCGACGGTCGTGCATCGGCAGGAAACCTATCGCGGCAAAAGCCGCCGCGGCAAGCGTTGCGAGGCTGGATCTCCGGCCCGTATACTCCGCGGCCGCATGGCGTCCCCGGGCAAACCGAACCCATCACAAGCGCCCCGCAGCCGGGAAACCCGCCGACCCCCGCGGCGGAGCCGGCGCGCGACGGCCCCGCCATCGATCAGGTGCTCGCCAGCCTCGAACGCGTGGTCGCCGAGCTCGAGGCCGGGGACCTCCCGCTCGAGGACGGCGCTCCAGCGCTTCGAAGACGGCGTGCGACTCGCGCGGCGCGGCACGTCGCTGCTCGACGCGGTCGAGCAGCGGGTCGAGGTCCTGCTCGAGGGCCGCGACGAGGCGGTGCCGTTCCCGGGGGCCGGCGAAGCGGAAGAGAGTGACGACGATGACGAAAACTTTTGAGCTCAACGCCTACCTCGGCGAGCGCCGCAAGCTGGTCGACGAGGCCATCGTGCGCGCGCTGCCCGATGGCGGCGCCGGCGACCCCGGCCGCCTCAAGGAGGGCATGCGCTACGCGGTGCTGCAGGGCGGCAAGCGCATGCGACCGCTGGTGATCATCGCCGCCTGCGACCGCTGTGTGATCGCATCGCCGCCTGCAGCACCGCGTAGCGCATGCCCTCCTTGAGGCGGCCGGGGTCGCCGGCGCGCCATCGGGCAGCGCGCGCACGATGGCCTCGTCGACAGCTTGCGGCGCTCGCCGAGGTAGGCGTTGAGCTCAAAAGTTTTCGTCATCGTCGTCACTCTCTTCCGCTTCGCCGGCCCCCGGGAACGGCACCGCCTCGTCGCGGCCCTCGAGCAGGACCTCGACCCGCTGCTCGACCGCGTCGAGCAGCGACGTGCCGCGCCGCGCGAGTCGCACGCCGTCTTCGAAGCGCTGGAGCGCCGTCTCGAGCGGGAGGTCCCCGGCCTCGAGCTCGGCGACCACGCGTTCGAGGCTGGCGAGCACCTGATCGATGGCGGGGCCGTCGCGCGCCGGCTCCGCCGCGGGGTCGGCGGGTTTCCCGGCTGCGGGGCGCTTGGATGGGTTCGGTTTGCCCGGGGACGCCATGCGGCCGCGGAGTATACGGGCCGGAGATCCAGCTCGCAACGCTTGCCGCGGCGGCTTTGCCGCGATAGGTTTCCTGCCGATGCACGACCGTCGGCATTCTGGGCTGCCCGACCTCGAGAGCTTGATGGGGCAGTTCCACGCCTATCTCAGCAAGAAGCAGCTCAAGTCGACCCGTCAACGCGACCTCATCGCGCAGAAATTCTTCGCCGCCCACGGCCACATCAGCATCGAGGAGCTGCTCAACCTCAGCCGCGCCGAGAACCCGCGCATCGGCTACGCGACCGTCTACCGCACGCTCAAGCTGCTCGCCGAGTGCGGCCTCGCGGCCCAGCGGCGCTTCGGCGACGGCCAGACGATGTACGAGACCGCCGGTGACACCGAGCACCACGACCACCTGATCTGCATCGAGTGCCAGCACGTGCTCGAGTTCCAGAACGACGACATCGAACACGAGCAGGAGCGGGTCGCCCGCAGCTTCGGGTTCAGCCTGGTCCGCCATCGGCTCGAGCTCTACGGCCTTTGCCCCAGGGCTCGCGGGATCAAGGGCGGCTGGTGCCCCAACGAGGAGCAGCGCAAGCTCAGCGACTGAAGTACGCTGTTTGTGCTGCGTCACCATGCCCGAAGCCGATCTCCAGGTCCTGCTGCAACAGATCGCCGCGCTCGCCGCCGTCGCGCTCGCCGCGGGCTGGCTGACCGCCCGCTGGCTGGTCCGCCGCAAGGGCGAGTGCGGCGGCTCGTGTGCCCGTTGCGAGGGCGCGAGCGCGTGCGAAAAGGCGGCAGGGTCGGCCCCGCACGACCACGGCACGGCTCCGGCTCGCCGAAGGGCGTGCGTTCACCCGCGCTCCGCGTCATGCAGTCGGGGCCCGGTTCGGCCGCGCACCCTGGAAATCTGCCCGGCCCCCCCGCCGTCTGACGCCGCACCATCGGAGCCTCTCATATGCGCAAAGCCTCGCGTTCTCTCCTCCTGTTCCTTCGCCTCGCCCTGGGCGCCTGCGCCGGCGGTTACTCCGGCAAGTTCAAGGGCAACGGCACCGGCGCGCGCGTGCCGGCCTCGCAGGTCAAGACCGTCGCCTCCAGGGACGCCCTCGGCGACACCGCGTACACCCAGCTCGGCACCGCCATCGCAAGGCTCCCTCCGCGCAAGAGGCCGTCGACCTCGCCAGGGAGCACTGCGGCATGAACGGCGGCAACCTGCTGATCCTCAACACCCAGCCCTATCAGTCCGGCAGCCGCTGGATCGCCGACGCCGCCTGCGGCACCGACGGCGCCGCGCCCAAGGCCGCCAACACCTCCGGCAAGGGCAAGCCGGCCCGCTGATCGCCCCGAGCGGCTCGCGCCCGAGCCGGCTCGCAACGCAGAGCCCCCGAGCCCGAACCGGCCCGGCGGGCGCTCTGTCTTTTACGGCATGTCCCTCGGGACCTGTCCCGACGCGCATGCTCTCACGGACATGCCCTCACGGACATGTCCTCGCGGACCTCTCAAAGGTCCTGCTCGAACGAGCCCGACTGTCCGGCGCGCTCGTTGAGCAGCCGCTCGCGGCGGGCGCTCTCGTTGGCCTCGTCTTCGCGGCGCGCGTGCTCCATCAGCAGCCACGTCACCGACAGCGGCGCGAGCGACAGGTCGCCGAGCTCGCGCGGCTCGAGCGTGAAGAACTCGAAGTGTCCGCCCTCCCAGCCGAGCAGGTCGAACACGCGGTCGATCGCCGAGGCGGCGTAGCCGAGGTTCTTCACGTCGCGCAGCACGCCCTGGACCAGCCGCAGCACCGCGCTGTCTTGCCCGCTGTCGAGCCGCAGGTCGCCGGTCTTCTTCTCGGCCTCGAGGAACGACAGCACGCTGCCGAGGCGGACGTGCTGCAGGTCGCCGCGCAGCCCGCGGTTCTCCACGGCCCCGAGGCCGGTGCGGCGCGCGACCACGCCTTGCAGGCGGGCCACGATCTCGTCCGCGGACAGGTTCTTCGGCAGGAAGTCGTCGACGCCCATGCGATAGCCCTGGAGGCGCGACATGTCGTCGGACAGCGCGGTCAGGAACACGATCGGCACGTGGGCCAGCTTCTTGCGGCCGCGGGCCATCCGCAGCAGCGTCCAGCCGTCCATCGGGCATCTCGACGTCGGTGAGCAGCAGGTCCGGCTCGCTCTTGAGCGCGGCCGAGATCGCCATCAATCCGTTGTCCGCGGTGGTGACGTTGAGCCCGCGCTCGCGCAGCGCCGCAGCCATCTCCGCGCGCACGCTCGGCGAGTCGTCGACCAGCAGCACGTTGAGCGCGCGCGACGGCGGCGGCTCGGCTTGCGGGCTCGTCGAAGCGTCGAGCACCGAGTTCACGCACAGGCCGAAGATCCGCTCCTGCTCGGCCGTGAACGCGGCCAGTTGGATCAGCGTGCCCTTGCCGCCGTCGGCTCCGAGGTCGACCGCCGTGCCGCTGAGGTACAAAATGGCGCGGTTCGGCAGGCTCAGCTTGACCCGCACCGGCTGGCCCGTCTCGAGATTACGAACGCCCGGGAGCAGCAGAAACCCGCGTCGCAGGTTGTCTGTGTACTCTACGAGGAAGTCGTCGTAGGATTCGAAGCGCACGCCGAACGTGGCGATCTTCGCAGGCTTCGGCGCGTCAGCCATCCCGTCGCCACATCCTACGGGTTTTCCCCGCGAGGATCCAACGACAGTCTTCACTGGCCCCCACGACACTCACTCGAGATAGTATCTGCAAGTGAACATTTCGCGCAGCGCACCGAGGCACGCCAGGTCGGCCATGACCGCGTCCGCGGCGCTGAGTTCGCTCGGCGCCTTTGCGCTCGTCCTGGCCTCGATGTTCGTGGTGCCGTTCGCGCTGTGGTGCAACTTTTCGCTCGCGCGGACCGCTCAGCTCGACGCCCGTGTATCGGCCCCGTGGCTGTGGATCCTCGCGTTCGTCGTCACTCTGGGCCTGCCGGTCGCCCTCTCCGTGTGGAAGTACGGCACCGACGGCCGCCGCCTGTCCGCGGCGATGATGTGGCTGCCGTTGCTGTGGAACCTCGGCGCGATCCTTCTCTGCACTCAGGTGATCCCGGGTTTGCTGGTCCAGTCGCTCCGGGCCCAGGGTGACCTCGCTGGCACACGCTTCGGTGATTCTCACAAGGTCGCGCGGATCCTCAGTGCGGTGGGCAACGGTCTCGCAGATCGCCTCGCCCCGCCCGCCGCGCCGCGCGCCGCGGCGAGAGCGAGCGAGTCCGCGCCGACGCCCGTGACCCTCGCGCCGGGCGCCGCGCCGAACACTGCGATCGCCGTGCCCTTCTCCGCCGCCGGCAACGCGATCCTCATGAACGTCCAGCTCGAGGGGGCCCCGCGGTCGCCTCGATCTGCCGTACCTGTTCGACACCGGCGCCTCGTTCACCACCGTGCACACCGAGACCGCCGCCAAGCTCGGGCTCAAGGTCCCGGCCGACGCGCCCACGCTGCAGTTCAACACCGCCAGCGGCCCCGCGAGAGAGCCGGATGGTCTACTTGCCGGTGCTGCGCCTCGGCGGCATCGAGCTCAACGGCCTGCTCGTCAGCGTGTGTGACGGCTGCGCCAACGACGCTCGCAGGGCTGCTCGGGCTCAACGTCATGCGCGAGTTCCTGGTCGAGATGGACTACCAGGCCGAGCGCATGAAGCTCTTGCCGCGCGCCGCACGACGGCCGGGCCAACCGCGCCTACGACATCTACCCGGCGGTCCAGATCGAGGTCGAGGGCTCGCCGGAGATCTGGCTCGGACGGATCCGGTGGATCTTGCTGGTCAAGAACCGCAGCACCGTGGCGATCGAGAACGTGCTGCCCGAGGTCCACTTCTCCGACGGTCAGCGCATGGCGGGGCCCGCATCGCCCGCATCGAGCCTGGCGGCTCCGGTCGCTCGCTGGTCGAGGGCAAGACCGTCGCCGAGGATCACGAGAAGCTCGGCTTCACCCTCGCGCTCGCCGAGGCGTACTGGTGATCGCATGCCCGTCGAAGCCGCCCCGACCTTCGAGTGGTCCTACGTCTTCCTCGCCGTCCTGATCCCGGTCGCGATCCTCGTCTACATGCTCGGCAACTTCCGGGCGAAGCGCCTCGGCAGCGCCCGCAACCTCGAGCCTCAGGGTCGCCGCATGCCGAAGGGCGCGATCCGCAGCGACCCGCAGTTCTCCGGCTTCGTCGGTCGCGCCCTCGAGCGTGGCCTGCTCACGCCGATCGCCGCCGCTGACGCCCAGCCGATCATGATCCGCGGCGTCATCACCACCGCCGACGGCAACCTCGGCGGCGCCCCGGGCCGCGAGTGCGTGTGGCGCAACCGCAGCGGCGCCCCGCGTGACGCCGCCGTCGCCGCCGAGATCGTCGTCGTCAGCGACGCCACCGGCCGCCTCACGCTCGAGAACCTCGACCGCGCCGAAGTCATCGCCCCCGAGGAGAAGACCGGTCCGCGCGTGGCCGGCTCCGGCCTCTACATCGGCGACGAGATCGAGGTCATCGGCCGGTTCAAACCCGAGCGGTTCGGCAGCGACCCCGACCCGACCCGCCTCGTCTACGGCTCGATGGGCGGCGACGGCAACCTCTACGTGCGCGTCCACAGCCGGTCGAATTTGCCCGCCGCGGCAGAAACTCCCGTGCCCGCCGCCGCCGAGGCGTTATCCTCCCCAGCCTCCCCCGCCCAGGCCCCGCAGGAGACCACCGAATGAAGCGCATCCTCGTCTGCCTCGCCGCGTTCAGCCTGACCGCGGCTTGCAAGAAGTCCGCGGACACCGACAAGCCGTCCGACGACAAGCCCGCCACCACCGACGCCGACAAGCCGGCGCCCGTCACCACCGAGCCCGACCCGCCCGCGATCGCCGAGGCCCGCGCCAAGTACATCGCCGGCCAGTACGGCCAGGTCATCGAGACCATGAAGCCGCTCGTCGACGACCTCAAGTCGAAGGAGAAGGCCCGCGCCTCCGGCCTCGGCGCTGCATGGTTGTCGCTCGCGCTCGCCGAAGACGTCGTCGAGAACGCCAAGGAGCCCGCCGACCACGCCCAGGCGATGGCCGAGCAGACCGGCGACCCCGAGGTGAAGATCGCCGCCAAGCTGGCTCAGGGCGCTTACAAGCTCAAGACCGAGGACTTCGCCGGCGCCGCCGCCGACTTCGAGGAGGCTTACAACCTCCAGAAGGACGGCCCCAACGCCGGCCTCGCCCTCGTCATGTACGGCAACACCAAGATCAACCTCGCCTTCGGCGGCGAGGACAACGCGATCGTCAACCCCGGCGAGCTCGACTCGGCCGCCTCGACCTTCGTCAAGGCCCAGCGCCTGGTCGAGAAGCAGCCGGGCAACGAGCTCCTCGGCGCCCGCGCGCTCGAGGGCCAGGCCGCCGTCGTCCGCTACAAGGACAAGAAGAACACCCCCGAGGCGTGCCGCCTGATCGCCGAGGCCGCCAAGATCTACACCACCAAGGGCGCCGGCCAGCCCTTGATCGACGCGGCCAACGCGCTCCAGGACGAGGCCAACTGCGGCCCCGCCCCGGCCGCCGCGAAATGAGCCCGACGGCAGCGGTGCCTCACCGCTGCCCATCACGACCGCCGCCGCGCCGCCTCATCCGCGGCGCATGGCGCCGGGCCTGGACGGGCGCCGGGCCCTGCGCTCCGCGCCTGCGTCGTCGCTGCTTGCCGCTGCAAAGTCACCAGCGCTCGTGAGCGCGGGGCTTCTCGCCGCGTCGCGCATCTGCGACAACCTTTCGGCCATGGAGCCCGCAGCGGGTCAAGATCCGTACCTCAATCACTGGGCCGACGCGGCCGCCGCCAAGACTCTTGCCGCGCACGCGGACGCCAAGGTCGTCACCGTCGCCGCCGGCATCACGCCTTCGGGCGTCGTCCACGTCGGCAACTTCCGCGAGGTCATCACCGTCGACCTCGTCGCTCGGGCCCTGCGCGACCGCGGCGCCGACGTCCGCTTCATCTACTCGTGGGACGACTTCGACGTCCTGCGCAAGGTCCCGGCCGACATGCCGCAGCGCGACATGTTGAACGACAACCTGCGCCGCAGCATCAGCGCCGTGCCCGACCCCTACGGTGAGCACGACAGCTACGCCGGGCACAACATCGCCGCCTTCGAGAAGAGCCTCGCCCCGCTCGGCATCCAGCCCGAGTTCATCCGTCAGTCGCAGCGCTACCGCGCCGGCGCCTACGCCGAGGGCATCCGCCTCGCCCTCAAGCACGCCGCCGACATCCGCGCCGTCCTCAACAGCGTGCGCGACAAGACCACCGCCAACACCCGCCTCGAGGACGGCTGGCTGCCGCTGTCCGGCTTCTGCGACAACTGCGGCCGCGACACCCTCGCCTTCGCCGTCCAGGACGAGTGGACCGTTCATTACGACTGCAGCGCGTGCAAGCACGCCGCCGACGTCGACCTGCGCCAGGGCGGCAACCTCAAGCTCCCGTGGCGCATCGACTGGCCGATGCGCTGGGCCCACGAGCGCGTCTGCTTCGAGCCCGGCGGCAAGGACCACAGCACCGCCGGCGGCAGCTTCGACACCGCCAAGGACATCGTCCGCGTCGTCTACGGCTGGCAGGCCCCCGAGTACGTCGGCTACGACTTCGTGCGGATCAAGGGCCGCGCCGGCAAGATCTCGAGCAGCAAGGGCGACGTCGTCACCGTCTCCGACTGCCTCGAGATCTACGAGCCCGAGGTCCTGCGCTGGATGTTCGTCTCGTTCCGCCCCAACACCGAGTTCCAGATCAGCTTCGACCTCGACGTCATCACCCTCTACGAGAACTTCGACCGCACGCGCCGGATCGCCTACGGCGTCGAGCCGGCCAAGGACGCCCAGGCGCGCCTCGTCGCCCAGCGCACCATGCAGCTGGCCAGCGTCGACCACCGCCGGATCGGCGAGGGCGACGTCCTGCCGTTCGTGCCCGGCTTCCGCCACCTCAGCATGACGCTGCAGATCTTCGAGGGCGACCTCGACAAGACCGTCGCCTACTACGCCGAGGCGGGCCAGATCAACGGCGACGAGTCGCGCCGCCTGACCCGCCAGCGCGCCCGCTGCGTGTGGAACTGGATCGCCGAGTGGGGCCCCGACGAGTTCCGCTACCAGCTGCGCCGCGAGCCTAAGCTGCGCGAGCTGTCCGCCGACGAGGCCACCTGCCTCGCCCGCCTGCTCGCCCCGCTGCGCGGCCGCGAAGAGATCCGCGAGGACGAGTTGGTCCCGACCATGAAGACGCTGTGCGAGGGCACCGGCCTCGACAACAAGACCTTCCTCCCGGTCGTCTACGACCTGCTCATCGGCCGCGACAAGGGCCCCAAGCTGACCACGCTGATCACCGCGATCGGACCGGCCCGCGCCCTGTCCCTGCTCGCGCCGAGCCTGCCCGCCGGGACATGACCCCAAGGGCATGGTCCTTCGGACATGCTCCGAAGGACCTGTCCTCTCGAACACGAGGGCAGCAAGCACAGCCCTGGTGCGAACGGCCCTGCTACCGACGCCCACGCCCGGTCGCAGGAGCCTCGCAGGCGCTCATCCCTCACGCGGGCCACGCCGCGAGCACCGCCGCCTCGATCGCGCGCAGCCACTCCACGCAGCGCGTGGCGTCCTCCGCCCCGAGCCCGCGGACCCACGCCACGTGGTCGACGTACGGCTCCTCCGCCGCGATCGCCAGCGGGCACGCCAGCTCCGGCGCCACCAGCTCCGGCATCACCTCGCCGCGCTCCTTTAAAAAGGCTTTGAGCCGCTTCTCGCGCTCGGCCACGCAAAGCGTCAGCGTCTCGATCGCCGCCGCCAGCACCGCGCGCACGTCCTCGCGCGAGCCTGGCACCCGCGCCAGCCGCACCTGCCGGTACCACGCCAGCAGCGCGTGCAGCTGGGCGATGTAGCGGACCTGCCGGCGCGCCCGTGGTTCGGCCGCGTCGAGTTGGTCGGGCGCGTAGGCGATGTCGACCGCGCGCGGCGGCTGCACCATCAACCTGTCCTCCGGGACATCCTTGCGCACCACCTGGCCCGCGCCCGTCACCGCGCCGAAGCCGACCTCGCGCGGCCCGACCATCCCGCCCGCGCCGCCGAGGAAGATCCGTCGCTCGCGCAGCAGCACCCCGCGGGGCACGTCGCCGACCAGCGACGCCGTCGCCTTGTCCCCGCGCGCCCCCCACGGCGTGAAGTTGAAGTGGATGAACCCGCTGCCGACCTCGGAGGACTTCGCGCGAAGATCACTCCGAGGTCGGCAGCGGGTTCATCCACTTCAACTTCACGCCGTGGGGGCGCGCGGGGACAAGGCGACGGCGTCGCTGGTCGGCGACGTGCCCCGCGGGGTGCTGCTGCGCGAGCGACGGATCTTCCTCGGCGGCGCGGGCGGGATGGTCGGGCCGCGCGAGGTCGGCTTCGGCGCGGTGACGGGCGCGGGCCAGGTGGTGCGCAAGGATGTCCCGGAGGACAGGTTGATGGTGCAGCCGCCGCGCGCGGTCGACATCGCCTACGCGCCCGACCAACTCGACGCGGCCGAACCACGGGCGCGCCGGCAGGTCCGCTACATCGCCCAGCTGCACGCGCTGCTGGCGTGGTACCGGCAGGTGCGGCTGGCGCGGGTGCCAGGCTCGCGCGAGGACGTGCGCGCGGTGCTGGCGGCGGCGATCGAGACGCTGACGCTTTGCGTGGCCGAGCGCGAGAAGCGGCTCAAAGCCTTTTTAAAGGAGCGCGGCGAGGTGATGCCGGAGCTGGTGGCGCCGGAGCTGGCGTGCCCGCTGGCGATCGCGGCGGAGGAGCCGTACGTCGACCACGTGGCGTGGGTCCGCGGGCTCGGGGCGGAGGACGCCACGCGCTGCGTGGAGTGGCTGCGCGCGATCGAGGCGGCGGTGCTCGCGGCGTGGCCCGCGTGAGGGATGAGCGCCTGCGAGGCTCCTGCGACCGGGCGTGGGCGTCGGTAGCAGGGCCGTTCGCACCAGGGCTGTGCTTGCTGCCCTCGTGTTCGAGAGGACAGGTCCTTCGGAGCATGTCCGAAGGACCATGCCCTTGGGGTCATGTCCCGGCGGGCAGGCTCGGCGCGAGCAGGGACAGGGCGCGGGCCGGTCCGATCGCGGTGATCAGCGTGGTCAGCTTGGGGCCCTTGTCGCGGCCGATGAGCAGGTCGTAGACGACCGGGAGGAAGGTCTTGTTGTCGAGGCCGGTGCCCTCGCACAGCGTCTTCATGGTCGGGACCAACTCGTCCTCGCGGATCTCTTCGCGGCCGCGCAGCGGGGCGAGCAGGCGGGCGAGGCAGGTGGCCTCGTCGGCGGACAGCTCGCGCAGCTTAGGCTCGCGGCGCAGCTGGTAGCGGAACTCGTCGGGGCCCCACTCGGCGATCCAGTTCCACACGCAGCGGGCGCGCTGGCGGGTCAGGCGGCGCGACTCGTCGCCGTTGATCTGGCCCGCCTCGGCGTAGTAGGCGACGGTCTTGTCGAGGTCGCCCTCGAAGATCTGCAGCGTCATGCTGAGGTGGCGGAAGCCGGGCACGAACGGCAGGACGTCGCCCTCGCCGATCCGGCGGTGGTCGACGCTGGCCAGCTGCATGGTGCGCTGGGCGACGAGGCGCGCCTGGGCGTCCTTGGCCGGCTCGACGCCGTAGGCGATCCGGCGCGTGCGGTCGAAGTTCTCGTAGAGGGTGATGACGTCGAGGTCGAAGCTGATCTGGAACTCGGTGTTGGGGCGGAACGAGACGAACATCCAGCGCAGGACCTCGGGCTCGTAGATCTCGAGGCAGTCGGAGACGGTGACGACGTCGCCCTTGCTGCTCGAGATCTTGCCGGCGCGGCCCTTGATCCGCACGAAGTCGTAGCCGACGTACTCGGGGGCCTGCCAGCCGTAGACGACGCGGACGATGTCCTTGGCGGTGTCGAAGCTGCCGCCGGCGGTGCTGTGGTCCTTGCCGCCGGGCTCGAAGCAGACGCGCTCGTGGGCCCAGCGCATCGGCCAGTCGATGCGCCACGGGAGCTTGAGGTTGCCGCCCTGGCGCAGGTCGACGTCGGCGGCGTGCTTGCACGCGCTGCAGTCGTAATGAACGGTCCACTCGTCCTGGACGGCGAAGGCGAGGGTGTCGCGGCCGCAGTTGTCGCAGAAGCCGGACAGCGGCAGCCAGCCGTCCTCGAGGCGGGTGTTGGCGGTGGTCTTGTCGCGCACGCTGTTGAGGACGGCGCGGATGTCGGCGGCGTGCTTGAGGGCGAGGCGGATGCCCTCGGCGTAGGCGCCGGCGCGGTAGCGCTGCGACTGACGGATGAACTCGGGCTGGATGCCGAGCGGGGCGAGGCTCTTCTCGAAGGCGGCGATGTTGTGCCCGGCGTAGCTGTCGTGCTCACCGTAGGGGTCGGGCACGGCGCTGATGCTGCGGCGCAGGTTGTCGTTCAACATGTCGCGCTGCGGCATGTCGGCCGGGACCTTGCGCAGGACGTCGAAGTCGTCCCACGAGTAGATGAAGCGGACGTCGGCGCCGCGGTCGCGCAGGGCCCGAGCGACGAGGTCGACGGTGATGACCTCGCGGAAGTTGCCGACGTGGACGACGCCCGAAGGCGTGATGCCGGCGGCGACGGTGACGACCTTGGCGTCCGCGTGCGCGGCAAGAGTCTTGGCGGCGGCCGCGTCGGCCCAGTGATTGAGGTACGGATCTTGACCCGCTGCGGGCTCCATGGCCGAAAGGTTGTCGCAGATGCGCGACGCGGCGAGAAGCCCCGCGCTCACGAGCGCTGGTGACTTTGCAGCGGCAAGCAGCGACGACGCAGGCGCGGAGCGCAGGGCCCGGCGCCCGTCCAGGCCCGGCGCCATGCGCCGCGGATGAGGCGGCGCGGCGGCGGTCGTGATGGGCAGCGGTGAGGCACCGCTGCCGTCGGGCTCATTTCGCGGCGGCCGGGGCGGGGCCGCAGTTGGCCTCGTCCTGGAGCGCGTTGGCCGCGTCGATCAAGGGCTGGCCGGCGCCCTTGGTGGTGTAGATCTTGGCGGCCTCGGCGATCAGGCGGCACGCCTCGGGGTGTTCTTCTTGTCCTTGTAGCGGACGACGGCGGCCTGGCCCTCGAGCGCGCGGGCGCCGAGGAGCTCGTTGCCCGGCTGCTTCTCGACCAGGCGCTGGGCCTTGACGAAGGTCGAGGCGGCCGAGTCGAGCTCGCCGGGGTTGACGATCGCGTTGTCCTCGCCGCCGAAGGCGAGGTTGATCTTGGTGTTGCCGTACATGACGAGGGCGAGGCCGGCGTTGGGGCCGTCCTTCTGGAGGTTGTAAGCCTCCTCGAAGTCGGCGGCGGCGCCGGCGAAGTCCTCGGTCTTGAGCTTGTAAGCGCCCTGAGCCAGCTTGGCGGCGATCTTCACCTCGGGGTCGCCGGTCTGCTCGGCCATCGCCTGGGCGTGGTCGGCGGGCTCCTTGGCGTTCTCGACGACGTCTTCGGCGAGCGCGAGCGACAACCATGCAGCGCCGAGGCCGGAGGCGCGGGCCTTCTCCTTCGACTTGAGGTCGTCGACGAGCGGCTTCATGGTCTCGATGACCTGGCCGTACTGGCCGGCGATGTACTTGGCGCGGGCCTCGGCGATCGCGGGGGGTCGGGCTCGGTGGTGACGGGCGCCGGCTTGTCGGCGTCGGTGGTGGCGGGCTTGTCGTCGGACGGCTTGTCGGTGTCCGCGGACTTCTTGCAAGCCGCGGTCAGGCTGAACGCGGCGAGGCAGACGAGGATGCGCTTCATTCGGTGGTCTCCTGCGGGGCCTGGGCGGGGGAGGCTGGGAGGATAACGCCTCGGCGGCGGCGGGCACGGGAGTTTCTGCCG